>NZ_CP154796.1:0-4800000 GCF_039566955.1 Micromonospora sp. DSM 45708
CGGCAGCAAGGACACCACCTGGGGCAGGGGCGGTGGCCGGGGCGTACCCACGGCCAAGGGCCGCAGCGGCGGCAAGCCGACCGGCCGGTCCGGCGGGCCCCGGGTGGCCCCCGGCCGCAAGTCGAACCCGGCGAAGGACAGCCCCGAGCTGCTCGTCGGGCGGAACCCGGTGCTGGAGTCGCTGCGCGCCCAGGTGCCGGCGACCGCGCTCTACACCGCGCAGGGCATCGACGTGGACGACCGCGTCAAGGAGATCGTCCGCACCGCAGCCGACCGGGGCATCGCGATCCTCGAGGTCGGCCGCGCCGAGCTGGACCGGATGACCGGTGGGGTGCTGCACCAGGGCGTCGGCCTCCAGGTGCCGCCGTTCGCCTACGAGCCGTTCGAGGACCTGGTCACCACCGCGCTGGAGCAGCCCGCCCCGCTGCTGGTCGCGCTGGACGGGGTAACCGATCCGCGCAACCTCGGCGCGGTGATCCGGTCGGCCGCCGCGTTCGGCGCGCAGGGTGTCTTCGTACCCGAGCGGCGTGCCGCCGGGATCACCGCGACCGCCTGGCGGACCAGCGCCGGCGCTGCCGCGCGTGTTCCGGTCGCCCAGGTCACCAACCTGACCCGGTCGCTCAAGGCATGCAAGGAGGCCGGCTTCATCGTGGTCGGCCTGGACGCCGACGGGCAGACCGACCTCTACGACCTGGAGGCCGCGGTCGGCCCGCTGGTCGTGGTGGTCGGCTCGGAGGGGCGCGGCCTGTCCCGCCTGGTCGGCGAGACCTGCGACCTGACCGTCAGCATCCCGATGATCTCCGACGTGGAGTCGCTCAACGCGAGCGTCGCCGCCGCGGTCACGCTCGCCGAGGTCGCGCGCCGTCGCGCCGTCGAGGCCTGACCCGCAAGCACGAGAAAGGGGCGGTCCGCCGGTGGCGGGCCGCCCCTTTCTTCGCGTACGTCAGATCCGCTGGCCGGTGGTGGCGTGGAAGACGTGGCTACGGCCGGCACGCGGCTTGACGAACACGGTGTCGCCCATGTTCGGCATGCTGCGCCGGTCGGTGCGGACCACGAACCGCTCGTTGTGGCCCTCCAGCGCGGCGTGGCCGTAGACGTTGGCGTCGGAGCCCAGGTCCTCGACCAGCTCGACCACGACCGGCATGCCGCCCTCGGACGGGCTCACCAGGTCGCAGTCCTCCGGCCGGAAGCCGACGGTGACCTTGCCGTCGCCGCCCTCGCCGCGGGCCGCCTCGATCTGCTCGCGGGTCAGCGGCATGACCATCTCGGCGAACACGCCGCCCTGGTCGGTCAGCTTCACCGTCTTGATGTTCATGGCCGGGGAGCCCATGAAGCCGGCGACGAAGACGTTGGACGGGGTGTCGTAGAGCGCCCGCGGGGTGTCCACCTGCTGGAGCACACCGTCCAGCATGACCGCCACCCGGTGGCCCATGGTCATGGCCTCGACCTGGTCGTGGGTGACGTAGACGGTGGTGACGCCGAGCTTCGCCTGGAGCGAGGCGATCTGCGTACGGGTCTGCACGCGGAGCTTGGCGTCGAGGTTCGACAGCGGCTCGTCCATGAGGAAGACCTGCGGCTCCCGGACGATCGCGCGGCCCATGGCGACCCGCTGGCGCTGACCGCCGGAGAGCGCCTTCGGCTTGCGGCTGAGGAACTCCTCCAACTGGAGCAGCCCGGCCGCCTCCTTGACCCGCCGGTCGATCTCCGACTTCGAGGTCTTGCGCAGCTTGAGCGCGAACGCCATGTTCTCGTACACCGTCATGTGCGGGTAGAGGGCGTAGTTCTGGAAGACCATCGCGATGTCGCGGGCCTTCGGCGGGAGGTGGGTGACGTCCCGGTCGTCGATGTAGATCGCGCCGTCGTCGACGTCCTCCAGGCCGGCGAGCATCCGCAGGCTGGTGGACTTTCCGCAGCCGGACGGACCGACCAGGACGAGGAACTCCCCGTCACCGATCTGGAGGTCGAGCTGGTTGACGGCGGGGCGCTCGGTGCCCGGATAGATCCGGGACGCCTTCGCGTAGGTGACCGTAGCCATGAGGGAGCGCTTCCTTTCACCGGCAGGAACGTGCCGGACGATCCGAGTGAAGGAGCGACCGGCACCCGAGGTGCCGGCCAACGGGGGCGTCGTCCGGGCAGCCGGGGCCGGCCGGAGTGTCGTCCGTGTCACTGCACCGTAAACGGCTTTCGCGTTCGTGCCAAGACGAGACGCTGCGGGTGGGACGGACCGCATACACATTTCGGTCAGTCGGGCACTCAGAGGCATCAATCTCCCCGCGGAGAGCGCGATCAGTGGACGATCGGTCGGCCAAGCCGGTGAGGAAAGTGACGTTTTCCGTGCTCGGGACCCCTGCCAGGCGGGATTTTCCGAGCCCAGTCGCTATGCTGAGCCCGTCACACGCGCCCCTGTAGCTCAGCTGGCCAGAGCACTCGCCTTGTAAGCGAGATGTCGCCGGTTCGATCCCGGCCGGGGGCTCCAATTCCACAGGACGTTCCCGGCCGACAGCCCTCGCGCGACGGTCAGCCGGCGGCGTCCCGGGCGCCGGTGGTGAGCGGCGCGGGCCGGAAGCCTTTGACGATCAGGTAGACGCCCAGCGAGAACTCCCACACCGCGATCGGGAGGGCCGCGATCGCGGTCACCGGGGACAGCCGGTCCCAGAGGTCGAAGAGCACGCCGACGTCGGCAGCGACGAGCAGGGGTGCCCCGACGAGCCCGAGCAGCGGCAGAACGCGCGGGACGAGGCGTGACTGGTACAGCAGGGAGCCCAGCAACAGCGCGTTCACGGCCGGGATGAGGCTCTGGCTGAGCAGGAACATCGAGTCGTAGAGCGCGACCAGCGCCTGGCCGGTGACCAGCGCGTCCGCTCCGGCTCCGGCCCGCCGCAGGGCCACGAGCGTCAGGAGGCTGGCGACGCCGACGAAGATGCCGGCGGCTTCGAGGACCCGGGCGGCGACGAAGCCCAGCGCCCGCGCCTCGCCCTGCCTCCTGAGCACGGGGAACAGCGCGACGGCCGTGCCGATGCAGGCGAGCGCGACGATCACCTCGAGGACGCCGCCGGCCACGACCGGGGTGTCCGACGTGGTGCCGACGAGGTAGTCGGCCTCGCGCACCGGGGCGTACAGGGTGAGGGTCGGGATCGAGGCGAAGGTGAGCACGTAGCACCCGCCCGCGACCAGCGCGGTCTTCCGCAGTGAGTCCATCAGTGCCCTCCCGTCATTGTTTTATCCTCTTCGATCGATTGCCGGCTGCGAATCGGCCGCTCGGGCATCCTCCTCAGGTCGCGTGTCCGACCGCATGTCGAACCGGGGCCGGGACTGCGCGGAATGCGTTGACCAGGCCCCGGGTAGCCTGAGCGGCGATGAGCCGTGCCGTGGAGGAGTCGAACCGGGCGATGCTGCGCGCCCGGGACGCGATGGACCGGGCGTACGCGCAGCCGCTGGACATTCCGGCGTTGGCCCGGATCGCGTTCGTCTCGGAGGCGCACTTCATCCGCACCTTCCGGGCCACGTTCGGCGAGACGCCGCACCGCTACCTGCAACGTCGCCGGATCGAGCGGGCCATGTACCTGCTGGTGCGCACCGCGGAACCGGTCACCGAGATCTGCCACCTGGTCGGTTTCGGCAGCCTCGGCACGTTCAGCCGGACGTTCCACGACATCGTCGGCGAGTCGCCCTCGGCCTACCGGCGTCGCAAGGCCGCCCCGGCCGACGTGCCGAGCTGCTTCACCAGGGCATGGATGCGCCCGAGCGCCGCCGTCGGCCGGCCCGCCGTGCCGGCACCGGACGGACGTGTGCCGCGGCCGGAACGTGCAGTTTTGGATAAGCAGCAGGCCGGGAGCCTGCTCTAGCGTCCTCGGTATGACGATGACTTCGATCTCCCGCTCCCAGATCTACGTGCTCGACCAGGATGAGGCCCTCGACTTCTACGTCGGCAAGCTGGGCATGGAGGTGCACACCGACCAGGATCTCGGCTTCATGCGGTGGCTCACGGTCAACGTGCCGGGTGACCCCGACCGGGAGATCCTGTTGGAGAAGCCCGGCCCGCCGGCGCTGGACCCGAAGACCGCGGAGCAGGTCCGGGAGCTGCTCACCAAGGGCGCCACCGGCGGCTTCCTGTTCCTCACCACCGACGACGCGCACCAGACGTACGCGGACCTGGTGGCCAAGGGCGTGGAGGTCATCGACGAGCCGACCGACCGGCCGTACGGGATCGACTTCGGCATCCGCGACCCGTTCGGCAACCGGATCCGGATCGGCCAGATGCATCCGCGAGGCTGATCGCGGGCTGCGGGGATCGCGAGCGGCGGGCTAGGGTCGGCCTCCCGATCTTGACGAGGTGACCGATGGCGAGCCGCCTGCTGTTCCTGGCCCGACACGGCGAGCAGGACCGTCCCGACGCGGAGGCGGACACCGGCCTCTCGGCGCGGGGCCGTCGGCAGGCCACGCTGCTCGGGGAACGCCTGCGCGGCGCGCGCCTCGACGCGGTGCACCACGGGCCGCTGGCCCGCGCCGCGGAGACCGCCGCGCTGGTCGGCGCGGAGCTGCCCGGCGTCCCGGTCGGCTCCGACGACCGGGCCGGCGACCACATGCCGCACGACACCGACCCGGCCGGCCTGCCGGAGCGGCACGCGGCGTTCCTCACCCAGTTCTCCGAGCGGGAACGCCGGGAGGGACCGCGCGTGACGGCGGGGGCGGTGGCCCGGTTCGCCACCGCCCCCGCCGAGGGCGACGTCCGTGAGCTGGTGGTGACCCACAACTTCCTGGTGGCCTGGCTGGTGCGGCACGCCCTGGAGGCGCCGGAGCGCCGGTGGATCGGGCTCGCCTACGCCAACTGCGCGTTGACCGTGATCCGCTACAGTTCGGCCGGCCCGCCGACGGTGGTCGCGCTGAACGACGCCGCCCACCTGCCGCCCGAGCTGCGCGCCACCGGCCTGCCCGACGACTACCGCTTCTGAGGCGCGCACACCACACAAGTCGGCGTCGCGCCGGGCACCCGGCATCCGGCGACCGCGCCGCCGGCGCCGCGGCTCAGCCGCGCAGCTTCACCACGGCCTCGGCCAGGGCCCGGGCGGACTGCGGGTTCTGGCCGGTGACCAGGCGGTCGTCGACCACCACGTGCTCGGTGAAGTTCGGTGCCGGGACGTGCTGCGCGCCGGCCTCGGTGAGCCTGTCGGCGAGCAGGAACGGCACCACCTCGGTGAGGCCGACGGCGGCCTCCTCGTCGTTGGTGAAGCCGGCCACCCGCTTGCCGGCGACCAGCCGCGAGCCGTCGGTGAGGGTGAGGTTCACCAGCGCGGAGGGGCCGTGACAGACGGCGGCGACCACACCGCCGCGCTCGTAGACCGAGCGGGCGATCCGGGCCAGGTCCGGGTCGTCGGGGAAGTCCCACATCGTGCCGTGGCCGCCGGCGAAGACGATCACGTCATAGCCGGACGGGTCGACGTCCGCCGCCTTCGGGGTGTCGGTCACGCCGGCGGTGGCGAGGAAGTCGTTCTGCGTCTTGTCGTCGGTGTCCCGGCCGTCGGTCGGCGGCTCGCCGCCGGCCACCGACACCAGGTCGACGTCATATCCGGCGGCCCGGAGGACCTCCCACGGTTCGGCGGCCTCACCGACGTAGTAGCCGGTCTTTCGGCCGGTGGTGCCGAGGTCGGAATGGCTGGTCAGCGCGATGAGTGCACGAGTCATGACCACCATGCTGACGCGCCGAGCCATAGCTGACCAATAGGCGAGAGTCACGTCGGCGATAGGTTTGCTGATGTGAAGGTGTCGCTGGACCTGCTCCGCAGCTTCCTCGCCGTGCACCGCGCCGGTTCGGTCACCGGCGCGGCCGAGCTGCTCGGTGTGGCGCAGCCCACGGTGACCGCCCAGCTCCGGGCGCTGGAGGAGGCGGTCGGCCGGCCGCTCTTCGACCGGCTGCCCCGGGGCGTCACCCCGACCGCCGCCGGGGACGAGCTGGCCCGCCGGGTGGCCGAGCCGCTGGACCGCCTCGCTGCCGTGCTGACCGAGACGCCGGACACGGCGTACGCCCGGACGGTCTTCCTCGGCGGGCCGGCCGAGCTGCTCGCCGAGCGGGTCCTGCCGGCGCTGGCCGGCCTGGTGGCCGACGGCCTGGAGCTGCGGGTGGTGGCCGGGATGCCGGATCGGCTGCTGGACGACCTGGTCGCCGGCCGGCTCGACCTGGCGGTGACGAGCGTGCGCCCGCGCCGGCGCGGCGTGGCCGTCGAGCCGCTCTACGACGAGGAGTTCGTGCTGGTGGCGGCGCCGTCGTGGGCCGAGCGGCTGACCGGGCCGGTGACCCCGGCGGCGCTGCGGGACGTGCCGCTGGTCGCCTGGGGCGAGGAGGCGCCGATCCTGCGCCGGTACTGGCGCACCGTCTTCGACACCCGGCTCACCCGGGTGCCCAGTCTGGTCGTGGCCGACCTGCGGGCGGTCCGGTCGGCCGTGGTGGCGGGCGCGGGCGCGAGCGTGCTGCCGGCGTACCTCTGCCGGGGCGAGCTGGCCTCCGGCGCGTTGCGGGCGCTGCTCGCGCCGCCGGTGCCGCCGCTCAACACGCTCTTCCTCGCGGCCCGGCCGGCGGCGGCCGGCCGGCGCGAGACGCGGGCCGTGCGGCGGGCGCTGCTCGCGGCGGCGCCCGGCTGGTGACCGGCCCGGGTCCGCCGGTGACGCGGGTGAGCAGGCCGACCACCTCGGCGGTGGCGGCCGGCGGGGTCGCCTGCGGCGGGCAGTCCACGTAGGAGCTGGTGGTCGGGCCGACGGTGAGCCGGTAGGTGAACGCGTCGGCGCACATGGTGGCCGGCACGGTGACGGCGGCCTCGGCGGCCAGGCGGGGATCGGCGGTGAGTTGCCGCAGCCGGTCGAGGTCGGCGTCGGTGAGGCGGCCGTCGCGGGCGGCGCCGGCCCGGTCGGTCTTCGTCCAGTGGCCGTCCGGCCGCACGGTGACGGTGTCGCTCAACCCGGCGATGCCGCCGGAACGCACGAGCACCACCTCGACGCCGGGCGGTGGGGTGGCGGCCGGTCCGACGGGGGCCGGCGCGTCGGCCCGGGCGCAGCCGGCGAGCGGGGTGAGGACGGCGGCGACGGCGACCGCCACGGCGGGGGCTGCTCTCATGCCGATCGGACGCGCGACGGGGCCACCTGGTTCCGGACCACCGTGCCCCCTCATCCGTTCGGTCAGTGTCTGGGACGGGAAGCCGTCGCCCTCTTTCACGTCCGTCGATGTCTCAGCTATATCTACATCAGTGACTACCCCCGTCACAACTTCCTTCCAGGAGGGCATGTGAAAAGAACCGTCGCCGCCGTCAGCGCAGCGCTGCTCACCAGCGGCGTGCTGGCCTGCGTCACCACCACGGCGCAAGCGGCAGCGCCCAGCGCCCCCAGCCCCGAGCGTGCCGCCGCGGCACGCGCCGACAGCCTGCTGCGCGCCAACCCCGGCGCGGTGCAGGGTGCCGGCGGGGAGGCGTACCAGGCCGTCCGCACCAAGGTCGACCCCTCCGGGGCGGCCCACACCCGCTACACCCGGACCTACCAGGGCCTGCGGGTCTACGGCGGTGACTTCGTCGTCCACACCGCTCCGAACGGCACCATGAGCGGCACCTCGGTCGGCCTGTCCGCCCCGCTGACGCTCGGCACCAGCGCCAAGGTCGGCGCGGACGCCGCCAAGGCCAGCGCGCGCAAGGCGTTCTCCGGCAGCCTCACCTCGGTCGGCGCGCCCGAGCTGTTCGTGGACGCCAGCAGCGGCAAGGGCCGGCTGGCCTGGGAGACGGTCGCCTCCGGCTGGAAGGCGGACAAGCAGACGCCGTCGAAGCTGCACGTCATCACGGACGCCACGACCGGCAAGGTGATCGGCTCGTACGACGAGATCGAGTCGGTGGTCGGCAGCGGCCAGGGCATCTACACCGGTTCGGTCAGCATCGACACCACGCTCTCCGGCAGCACCTACTCGATGATCGACCCGTCGCACGGCAACGGCCGTACCTGCGACATGAACAACGGCACCTCGACCTGCACCACGTTCACCGACGCCGACAACGCGTGGGGCAACGGCGCCAACTCCAACCGGCAGTCGGCCGCCGTGGACGCCCACTTCGGCGCCGCGAAGACGTTCGACTACTTCCTCAACGTGCACGGCCGCAACGGCATCTTCGGCAACGGCCAGGGCGTGCCGAGCCGGGTGCACTACGGCAACAACTACGTCAACGCGTTCTGGGACGGGTCCCAGATGACCTACGGCGACGGGTCGAGCAACTCCCGCCCGCTGGTCTCGCTGGACGTGGCCGGCCACGAGATGAGCCACGGCGTCACCGAGGCGCTGTCCGGCCTGGTCTACTCCGGTGAGTCCGGCGGCCTCAACGAGGCCACCAGCGACATCTTCGGCAACATGATGGAGTTCTACGCCGCCGCGCCCAGCGACCCGGGTGACTACCAGGTCGGCGAGAAGATCAACATCAACGGCAACGGCACGCCGCTGCGCTACATGTACAACCCGTCGCTGGACGGCTCGTCCGACTCCTGCTGGTCCACCAGCACGAAGAACAAGGACGTGCACTACTCCTCCGGCGTGGGCAACCACTTCTACTTCAACCTGGCCGAGGGCACCGGCGCCACCGCGTACGGCACCTCGCCGGTCTGCGGCTCGGCCCCGGCGGTGACCGGCATCGGTCGCGCCAAGGCGGAGAAGATCTGGTACCGGGCGCTCGACGTGTACTTCACCTCGAACACCTCGTACGTCAACACCACCACCCCGTCGAACACGGCCCGCGCGTACACCCTGCGGGCGGCGACCGACCTGTACGGCAACTGCTCCACCGAGTACAAGGCCGTCCAGGCGGCGTGGACCGCGGTGAACGTGGCCGGCAACGACGCGCCGTGCAGCTCCACCGGGAACGACTTCTCCGTCTCGCTCTCCCCGACCGCCGGCTCGGTCACCCAGGGCGGTTCCGCCACCGCCACCGTCGGCACCGCCACCACCAGCGGGACCGCGCAGACCGTGACGTTCTCCGCGTCCGGCCTGCCGACCGGCGCCACCGCGTCGTTCAGCCCCGCCTCGGTGACCTCGGGCGGCTCGTCCACGCTCACCATCACCACCAGCGCGAGCACGCCGACCGGCACCTACTCGGTGACCGTCACCGGCAGCGCGACGTCGGGCGCGAAGTCCGCCACGTACTCGCTGACCGTCACCGGCACCGGCGGCGGCTGCACCGGCGCCGGCCAGAAGCTCGGCAACGCGGGCTTCGAGACCGGCACCAGCCCGTGGACCGGCACCACCGGCGCGATCGGCGCCTTCACCGGCCAGTCGGCGCACGGCGGCACCCGGTTCGCCTGGCTGAACGGCTACGGCTACAGCAGCAACGAGAACATCGCGCAGTCGGTGGCGCTGCCGAGCGGCTGCTCGACCTACAACTTCAGCTTCTGGCTGCACATCGACTCGGCGGAGTCCACCACCACCGTGCAGTACGACAAGCTGACCGTGCAGGTGCTCAACTCGTCCGGCACCGTGCTGGCGACGCTGGCGACCTACTCGAACCTGAACAAGGCCACCGGCTACACCCAGAAGTCGTTCTCCCTGGCCGCGTACGCCGGGCAGACCGTCACGCTGAAGTTCACCGGCACCGAGGACGCGTCCCTCCAGACGTCGTTCGTCATCGACGACACCGCGGTCGACGTCTCCTGACCTGACCGCCCGACCCGGGGCCCGGCGGCCACCCCACGCGGGTGGTCACCGGGCCCCGCCCGTTACCGTCGGACCCATGTCCGACGCGGAGTTGACCGTCACGGTGGACGGCCCGGTGGCGACCGTGGTGATCCGGAACCCCACCCGCCGCAACGCCATGACCCCGGCCATGTGGCGGCAGCTCCCGGTGCTGCTCGACGCCCTGGAGGCGGACCCGGCGGTCCGGGTGCTGGTGCTCACCGGAGCGGGCGGCACGTTCTGCGCCGGCGCCGACCTGGGCGACCTGGACGAGCTGCTTTCCGCCGGTGACGGCAGCATCGCGGTGGCCGCCGAGGAACGGCTCGCCGCGTTCGGCCGCCCCACCGTCGCCGCGATCGAGGGCGCCTGCGTCGGCGGCGGCTGTCAGCTCGCCGTCGCCTGCGACCTGCGGCTGGCCGCGGCGGACGCCCGGTTCGGCGTACCGCCGGCGCGGCTCGGCCTGGTCTACCCCGCGCCGACCACCCGCCGGCTGGCCGGCCTGGTCGGGCCGTCCGCCGCCAAGCACCTGCTGTTCACCGGCGACCTCGTCGACGCCGAGCGGGCGCTGCGGATCGGCCTGGTCGACGAGGTGCTGCCGGCCGCCGCGCTCGCCGACCGGGTGGCGGCGCTGACCGCCACCGTGGCCGGGCGCTCCCGGCTCACCGTCACGGCCGCCAAGGAGATCGTCGACGGGCGCGCCGACGCCGACCGGGTCGCCTGGTGGCACGCGCAGGTGCGGGACAGCGGCGAGGCCCGCGAGGGGGTCGCGGCGGCCAACGAACGCCGGCCGCCGCGCTTCGGCTGGGCCCCTCGCTGACCGCCGTTTGACCGGCCGCCCTTTTCGGGTACGTCCCGAGCCGTCGAACGGGGGGCCACGATGGACGGTACGGAGCAGCGTGCGATCCGGCGCGGACGCCGGCAATTCCTCTGGCTCATGCTCGGTGTGCCGCTGCTGGGCGGCGTGCTCGGCGTGCTGATCGCCCGGCAGGTGAACGGCGGCAACCTGCCGTCCTGGCCGCAGGGGCGGACGCCGGAGTGGGCGTCGATCACCGGGATCGCGCTCACCGTCCTCGGCCTGCTGGTCGAGGTCGGTGCGCTGGTGTGGGCCGCCCGGCGCGGGCGGCTCCGGTCCCGCCGGCAGTCCCCGCTGTGGGCGATGGGCATGCGGGAGCGGTCCCGGCTGGTCAGGCAGGTGCGACGCGGCGACACCGACGCCGACCCGTCGACGCTCACCGTGGTCGCCCGCCAGATGGTGGACGGCGGCTGGTGGGCGACCCTCGCGGCCGGGCTCGTGATGGTCAACCTCGGGCAGGCGTTGGCCCGGTTCGCCTCGCCCGTGGCGCTGGCCGTCTTCGGCCTGGTGGCGGCGCTGTTCGCGTTGGCCGGATGGCAGGTCCACCGGGACGCCCGCCGGGCGGCGACGTACCTGCGCCACCACCACTCGACCGAGCCGACTCGCGCGCCGCACTAGACCTTGGAGGATTCCGGCCCCGCCGAGGGCCATTTCCTTCCGAGATCCACATTGGAGGCCATGATGGATGGCACGGGGCAAGGTCGGGAGATCCGGCGGGGACGCCGGCGGGTTCGGCTGCTGGTCGTCGGCGTGGTCCTGGCCTTCGCGCTGGTGTCGTTCTTGGTGGGGCTGCTGGCGGAGGGCTTTGCGGCGACCTGGCTGGAGCGCGGTGACCCGCCGGCCTGGCTGGAGGTGACCGGCGGGATCCTGGCGGTGCTGGGTCTCGCGGTCGAGGTCGTCGCGCTGATCCGGATGTTCCGCGGCAGCAGCCACCGCGCCGGCCAGGAGTCACCGCTGTGGGCGGTGAGTTGGCGTCGCCGCCGCGAGCTGGCACGGGCGGTCCGTCGCAATGTGGTGGCCTCCCCGGAGGATCTGCCCTGGCTGCGCACGACCGCGGCGCAGATAGTCCGCCAGCGGCGTCTCCTCCCGTTGTTCGGTGGCCTGCTGACGATGAACCTCGGCCAGGCCCTGCTCAGTCTCGCCCCGATCTGGCTGGCCCTGATCGGCATCACGGGCGTCATGTTCGGCATCGCCTGCTGGTGGATTCTCCGCGACGCGCGCCGGGCCGAGGCGTTCCTGCGGGCGCATCCCGCCGACCCGGCGACTGAACCGCTCTGAAGGGCTCCCGGGGACGGACCGGGCTCCGGTTCGGGGAAGTGGCGGCATCCCGAGAGCCGCGACCCCGCTACTTCGGCGTACTGGAGTCGATCATCCGATCCTCGGCCGATTGCGGGGCGGGCCTACTCGTCGTCGGTCGGTCGAGGCTGTCGGTGCTCGGCGATCCAGGCTTCCACGTCGGCGGCCAACCACACCTTCGTGGCGCGTAGCTCCTGGTACGGCTTCGGGAACGAAGGGCGCATGGCGATCTGCTGGAACCGCGATCGGGACACCCCGAGCCGTTCGCAGATCTCCCACGGTCCCATCAGCGTGCCGGGTCCCTTGGCCATGGGCTGAACATATGCACAGACTAATCTCCCCAGGCAGGGATCCCCGACCGGGGATCCTCGATCAGGGGTCCCCAGATTGACAGGGGTGGAGATTGGTGTGCGATGGGCTGGACCCGCCCGTTGGACGTCACACCTGGTCGGGCCCATCCGAGCCGACCGTCCGGAGGTGGACATGCAGCGCCATGCACCCGTCAAGCCGCTGTGGTTCTGTGCGGCCTGCGCCAACCCGTGGCCCTGCGGACCGGCTCGGCTGGAGTTGGCCGCGCAGTACGCCGGCGAACCGAAGTGGCTGGCCGTCGACATGGCCGAGCTGCTGCACGAGGCGATCGCCGACCTGACCCGGCTGAATCCCGAGTCGCCGGACGGGGTGGCGATGTATGGCAGGTTCCTGGGTTGGGTGCGGCACCTCGCCGGGAACCGGGCACGCAACGCCGGCCACTTCGGGAGCGGCTCCCGATCGCCGCGTCCCGCCCGGGGAGGTTCAACCGACAGCCAGTACCGGACGGGGCCGGCGGGCGCCGCGCCGGAGGCGTACCCCCGGCACCGCCCCCTGTGCCCGCCGGCCGTCCGTCACCGCGCCAGCGCGACCCAGCTCGGCGTCGCCGGCTCCCGCCGCAGCGGCATGCCCGCCTCGGCCGGGGTCCGGTCGCCCTTGCGCTGGTTGCACGCGTAGCAGGCGGCGGTGGTGTTCCCCCAGGTGTTGCGGCCACCGCGCGAGCGGGGCAGGACGTGGTCGATCGTGGTGGCCGGGCCGTCGCAGTAGGCGCACCGCCGACCGTCGCGGGCCAGCACCCCGGCCCGGGACCAGGCCGGCCCGGCGCTGAACCGCCAGCGCGTCACCACGTACCGGACGAGACGGACCACCCGCGGCATCGGGAAGACGCCGATGAGCCGGTCCGGCTCGGACTCGTGGATCTCCGCGACCCGGCGGCAGAGCATCCGGATCGCGTGCTGGACGGTGACCCGGTGCAGCGGGCCGAGGTCGGCGTTGATGACGAGGACGGCGTCCACCGGGCTCTCCCTTCACGATCGGTCAGGTGGTACGGCGACGAAAAAGCCGCCCGGTCCACGGACCGGGCGGCGACGACATGGGCGCACGACGTGCGCGTCAGTCGGGCCTCCCGGACCACGGGCAGCCGTCGTCGAGCAGCCACGACGTCATCGTGGTGGCGGATCGCAGCGACATGGACGGCTCCCGGAGCGGTGGTTGACCTTGCGCGTTCACGGTAGATCCGCGCCGGAGACACGGGCAACGTATTTCGATCCGCCGTCGGAGGGTGGCCGCTGCCGACCGGCCCGTCCGGCCCGGCGGGCGGCGGTGAGCGGTCGGTCGATCCGGGCGCTCATCTGCGCCACCAGCTCGCTCTCCAACAGCGGCCGGTTCACCTCGGCGGCCACCGACAGCGTCGGGGTGGAGATCGACCGCCAGATCGCGGTGAGTCCGGCCCCGAGACCGACGAGCGCCACCGCCGCCCGGGTGGTGGGGGAGCCGGCCGCCGCCGCGGCGCTGACCCCGACCACCGCCAGCAGGACCACCAGCAGCGGCGCCAGCACCGGCCAGAAGATGCCCCGGGCCGCCTGCGCCACCAGCTTCCGGTCCCGAATGATCAGGTTTCGGGCCACCACCGCCCAGTTCTCCTCGTCCAGCAGGTCCCGTGGATGCAGACCGCCGGTGAGCACGTCCCGCCACAGGTCGCCCTGGTTGCGCAGCTCGCGGGCCAGCTCGGCGAGCCCGGCCTCGGTCGGGTCGCCGACCGAGGCGCGACCGACGGCGGTGGCCCAGGCGGACAGCGAGCGGCGTACCACCGCGGCCGAATAGGGCGGCAGCACGCTGGCCAGCTCGTCCAGCCATCGGCTGAGCTGGAACTGCCGCCCGCCGAACCGCGGGATCAGCTCGCTGCCGTCGCCGCGTCGGACCGTGTCGGCGAGCGAACGGCCGAGCCGGTACGCCACCCCGACCCGGTGGTCGGTGGCCATCGTCCAGCGCAGCACGTCGACGTTCAGCTCGTCGAGCGCGAACAGCAGCGGGTCGCGGTCCGCCCCGGCGGACCGCCTGGCGGCGGCGGTCGACGGCAGCACCCGGCCGGCCGGGGTCAGCGCGGCGATCTGGGCCAGCGCCACGTCCACGCCGTCGAGGTACATGCCGAGCCGGTGCCGGCCCGGCAACTCGGTCAGGTTGGACAGCTTCGCCGGGGCCGTCGCCGGCCGGTCCCCGCCGTCGGTCAGGTCGGCGGTCTGCGCGTGGTGGTAGGCGTCCGCCATGGACCAGCCGAGCCGCAGCGCGGTGACCACGACCGAACGCTCGTCCCGCCGCTCCTCCGTCCGCGTCGCGGTGCTCACCGCTTGACCTTAATGTGTTTTTTAACCGTTTACTGACGGATCATCGTGCCCGACCGGCCAGCAGGCCGCGCGGGCGGATCGAGCGGACCGGCTCGGCCGCCGCGCCCTCGGCGCGCAGGATGTGGTTCGCCGCGATGATCCCGGTGGCCGCCGAACGCTCCATCAACGCGCTCGGGAACTCCGTGCGGATGCCGTCCCCGGCCAGGTACAGCCCGGCCGCGTCGGTCCGCACCCCCGGCCGGCCGGCGTGACTGCCCGGCGTGAACGCCGGGGCCTGCGCCTCCACCCGGGCCCGCAACTCACGCACCCGCAGGGCGGCCACCTCCGGCCAGAGCGCGGTCAGCTCCCGCAGCATGCGGGCGGCCAGCTCGTCGGCCGGCACGTCCGGCTCGCAGGCGTACGCGTGCAGCTCCACCACCGCACCGTCGGTGCGCTCCGCCCAGCGGCGCGGCTCGGCCTCCAGTCGGTGGTAGAGCGTCACCGAGTCCAGCGTGGGCTGGCGGGAGACGCCGCTGAACACCGCCCGGTCCGGGCGCACGTCCCCGTCCATCCAGTAGCGCGCCACCGCGTACGGCGGGCCGGGCCGGCCGAACGCGGGCATCCGCGCCACCAGCTCGGGCGCCGCCGCGACCAGGCCGGGGGAGTCCGCGACCAGCGCGGCCAGCGCCGGCGGATCGACGGCGAGCACCACGTGCCCGGCCGCCCAGGTGTCGCCGTTCGCGCCGGTCACCCGCCAGCCGTCCGGCGTACGGTCCAGGCGGGTGGCCGGGGTGCCGGTCAGCACCCGGCCGCCGTGCTTCTCCACGTGTCGGGTCAGCGGCTCCCAGATCGCCGTCGCGTAGTCCTCGTCCGGGCAGTCGAAGGCCAGCCCTTCCGGGTTGCCGAGCAGGTAGAAGTGGAACTGGGCGATCATCTCGGCGGCCGACATCTCCGCCTCGTGGTTGAAGAACGAGTGCGAGAAGACCTCGAACAGCATGGCCCGGGCCCGGTCCGGCAGCCGCAGCGAGGTGAGCAGCTCGTCCGCGGTCCGCTCGTCGAACTCCGCGTAGGTGCGCACCGGATCGTAGGTGAGCAGCGGCAACGCGGCGTCCCGGTCCATCGCGCGCAGGTCCGCCAGGCGCAGGCTCGGGCTGCGCAGCAGCAGCGCCAGCAGGTTGGCCGGCGGGGCCGGCGGGAGCTTGCCGAACTCCTCGGTCGGCCACTGCGCGGACAGGATCGGATAGCCGGGGATCGGCTTGAGGAAACCCAGCGCCGGGTCGACGCGGCGCAGGATCGCCCGCCAGTTCCAGTACTGCCGGAAGAACGCGTGGAACCCGTGCTCGTTGCGCTGGACGCCGTCCGCCAGCGCCTCCGGCCAGGCGCCGAGCCGGCCGCCGAGGTGCGGCGCGGCCTCCAGCACGGTCACCGCCACGCCGCGTTCGGCCAGCACCACCGCCGCCGACATGCCGGCGATGCCGCCGCCCACCACCAGCGCCGACGCCGCTCGCGGCACGCGGGGCACGCCACCGCCGCCCGGGTCCACCACGTGCTCGCGTACGCCGATGAGCCGACCAACCCTCTGCGACAGCCCCACGCCCCACCCTCCGCTCAACAGTGCCCCCATCCTGCCCGAGGCGTACGGAAGGGGCTCAGCTACACGATCGAGAAGACGCGTTCCTGCGGGTCCACGACCACGGCCAGAAGCGCTCCCGGCACGAGGGCCGGGTTGTCGGCGCGGATCGTCTCGACCTCGAAGGTGGCGAAGCCGGTACCGCTGATCCGTAGGTGGAGTCTCAGCTCGGCGGCTCCCTCACCCGGGTGGTCGGCCACCGTGAGAACCTCCGCGGTGGCGGCGACGCCGGTGGCGGCGAGCCGCTGCGCGTCGCGGCGCGAGCGGGTGACGAGGCGCAGGCCCCACAGGCCGAAGCCGCCGCCCATGAGCGTCGTCAACAGGCCCCCGGCGAGCAGGCCCCAACGGTCCTCGGCGGACAGGCTCCGGCTCTGCGACACGGCGACGACCAGCAGGACCGGGCCGGGCAGGCAGATCGCCGAGAACACCACTCGGCAGAGCAGCGCGCCGACCGGACCGATGCGCGTCTCTGCCTCCCGGGGCGCGGTCGTCATCCCCACACCCTAAGAGGGGACCTCCTCTCACGGTAGGCAGCGGCGGGGGCGGTCGGAGGGGGGCCAGACGTACTCCAGGTCGGTGGGGATGTCGGGGAAGAGCGGTGCGTAGTGGGCGGGGTCCTTGCGCAGCAGCGACGAACGATGGCTGCGGTGCAGGTCGTCGCGGCCGAGCCAGGGCGGCAGGTCGCCGGCGGTGGCCAGCGCGTCCTGGGTCCGGATCGTCGTGACGCCGCAGGCCGCGGCGAGGTCGGTGGCGAGCGTCGCCGCGCAGGTGTCCGCCCGACCCGGTTCGCACCACACCGCGCACATGTCCAGCCCGTAGCGGGTCAGCGCCTCCTCGTACCCGGCCCACATCTTCACCGCCGGGTGGTTGCGCCAGCCGTAGTCCGGGCGGGTCAGCCCGCGCAGCACCTGGATGGCCTCCACGCGCTGCTTGCCCAGCCGCTTCTGGTCCAGGGTCCGGGCGCTGGCCAGGAAGTCCGGATACGGCAGGAACGTCTGCATGGCGGTGCTCTACCCGTCCCGGGCGGCGCCATGCCTTCAAGATCGAAGGGGGCTGTGCGCGCCGCGAGCGGCTGACTACGATCCGGTCATGGCCGAGCCCCTGCGCGACCGCGCGCGCCGCGCGACCGGGTGGCGGCTCCGGTCGAACGGCGACGAACGTCCCCACTTCGTGGTCTGCGGCTCCGACCCGCTGGCCTACTGGGTGGTCCGGGCGCTGCTCGGCGCCGGCCCGACCGCCGGTCAGGTGCGGGTCACGCTCGTGGTGCCGGAGCGCCGCCGCTCCGACGGCCCCGACGGGCGGGACGTGCCCGGCGTACGCGTCATCCGGGCCGACCGGCTCGACGAGGCCGCGTTCCGCCGGGCCGGGTTGGCCGACGCGGACGGGCTGGCCCTGCTGCACCAGGACGACGTGGGCAACATGCACGCCGCGCTCTGCGCCCAGGAGGTCGAGCCCCGGCTGCGCCTGGTGGCGCGGATGTTCAACACCAACCTGGCGGACGGGCTGCGGCAGCTCTTCCCCGGCTCGGCGGTGCTCTCCGACGCGTCGATGGCCGCGCCCGCGTTCGTCGCCGCCGCGCTGGGCGAGCTGGCCCCGACCCACTTCCGGCACGCCGGCCGTACGCTCTACGTGGCCCGCCGCGCCGACGTACGCCCGCAGGACGTGGTCTGCGGGCTGGCCGTCACGACGGACCCGGAGCTGGTCCGGGTGCTGCCCGCCGACGAGGCGACGGCCGACGTGGTGCTGGCCGAGGCGACCGGCCGACCGCCCGGCACCGAGCTGGCCGCCCGCCGACTGGTCCGGGCCCGGCGACGCCGGCAGCCGGTGGAGGTGCTGCTCCGCGCGATCCGCAGCTTCGCCACCCGCAAGATCGGCATCGCGGTGCTGGTGCTGCTCGGGGTGATCGCGGTGCTGGGCTGGCTCAACGCCCGGGCCGCCGCGGTCACCTGGGGCGAGGCGCTCTACCTCACCCTGGTCACCACGCTGAGTGGGCAGGACCCGGACGTCAACAAGCCGGTCGCCGCGCAGGTCATGCAGGTGGTGCTCAACCTGGCCGGGCTGGCGTTGATCCCGCTGATCACGGCCGCCGTGGTCGACGGCATCGTCAACGCCCGGCTGGCCCTGCACACCGGCCGGATCCAGCCCGACCGCTCCGGGCACGTGGTGGTGGTCGGGCTGGGCAACATCGGCACCCGGGTGATGGCCCAGTTGCACGACTTCGGCGTCGAGGTGGTGGCCATCGACAAGAACCCGGACGCGCGCGGCACCGCGCTGGCGCACCGGCTCGGGGTGCCGGTGATCGTCGGCGACGCCGGCCTGGAGGAGACGCTGCGCTCCGCCTCGGTCGACACCAGCCAGGCGCTGGTGGTGGTCTCCACCGACGACGGGGCGAACCTGCGCGCCGCGCTGATCGCCCGCTCCCTCGACCCCGACCTGCGGGTCGTGCTCCGGCTGTTCGACGGCGACTTCGCCGAGCGGATCCAGCAGGCGTTCGGCATCGGCATCTCGCGCAGCGTCTCCTACCTGGCCGCGCCGTCGTTCGCGGCGGCCCTGCTGGACCGCGCGGTGATCGCCACCATCCCGGTCGACCGGCACGCGTTGCTGGTCACCGAGGTGCCGGTGGTGGCCGGCTCGCCGCTGGACGGCCGTCCGCTCGGCGCGGTGGCCCGCCCCGGCGAGGTGCGTCTGCTCGCGCACACCCGGGCCGGGCAGAAGGGCGACTGGTCGGTCGATCCGCGCGTGGTGGTGCAGGCCGGCGACCGGCTGACCGTGGTGGCCCGGCGGGCCGGGCTGACCGCCCTGCTGCGCGAGACCACGCCCCTGCCGCCGACCGCGCCGGTCCCCCGCCAACCGGACGAGTGACCCGGGTCAGGCCGTGCGGGAGCGGCGGAGGGCGTACCCGGCCGCGCCGAGAGCGAGCACGCCGAACCCGGCGAGCACGCTGGCCGGCGGCAGGCTGACCGCGAGCACCAGGCACCCCACCAGCCCCAGCGCGGCGAGCAGCCGCACCGGCAGCCTCCGGGCCGGGTCGCGGTCGAGCGTCAGCGCGGCGGCGTTGGTGATCGCGTAGTAGACCAGCACGGTGCAACTGGAGAAGCCGATCGCGCCCCGGACGTCGGCGAGCGCCACCACCACGATCACCACGGCGGCCACGGCCAGCTCGGCGCGGTGCGGCACCCGGTGGCGTGGGTGCACGGCGGCCAGCGCGCCCGGCAGGTCCCGGCGGCGGGCCATCGCCAGCGTGGTGCGACCGACGCCGGCCAGCAGCGAGAGCAGCACCCCGGTCACCGCGACGGTGGCCCCGGCGCGTACCAGCCAGGCCAGCCCGGGGCGGCCGGCGGCGGTCACCACCTCGACCAGCGGCGCCGAGGAGGCGGCCAGCCGGCCGGTGCCCAGCACGCCGAGCGCGACCACGGCCAGGGTGAGGTAGACGGCGAGCACCGCGCCGAGCGCCAGCGGCACCGCGCGGGGGATGGTGCGCTGCGGGTCGCGGACCTCCTCGCCCAGCGTGGCGATCCGCGCATAGCCGGCGAACGCGAAGAAGAGCAGGCCGGCCGCGGTGAGCACGCCGTGCGCCCCGACGTCGGCGGCGCCGGTGAGCCGGTCGACAGTCACCTGCGGCGCCCCGGTCACCGCCACCACGGCCAGCACGGTGAGCACCACCGCGACCAGGACCCGGGTGGCGGTCGCGGTCTTGCCGATCCCGCGCAGGTTCACCGCGGTCACCGCCACCACCGCGAGGACCGCGACGAGCCGCGCCCGCCCCGGCCACAGGTAGGCCCCGACGGTCAGCGCCATGGCCGCGCAGCTCGCCGTCTTGCCGACCACGAACCCCCAGCCGGCCACGAAACCGGCGAACGGGTGCAGGCGCTCCCGGCCGTAGACGTAGGTGCCGCCGGACTCCGGGTAGCGGGCGGCGAGCCGCGCCGAGCTGGTGGCGTTGCAGAACGCGATGAAGCCGGCCAGCGCGAGCGCCACCAGGAGCCCGGCGCCGCCGGCCGCCGACGCGGCCGGTGCGAAGACCACGAAGACGCCCGCGCCGAGCATCGACCCCAACCCGATGACGACCGCGTCGGGCACGCCGAGCCGTCGTACCAGTCGTTCCACACCCGCAGCCTAGGGGCGGGACGTGAACGACCGGTGCCGCCGGCGTGATCCGCCGGCGGCACCGGTCCCGGTTCAGCAGGGCCCGTTGTCGGTCCAGACGCCCTGGCTGTTGGCCCCCGGGACGTCACCCTGGGTCCACCACCGCGCGGTCCACCGGTGTCCGACGTGGGACACCACCGCACCACCGGGGTACGCCGTGCCGGCGACCCAGGCGGGCGTCGTGCACGCCCCACCCGTGGGCGACGGCGAGCCGGTGGGCGTCGGCGACGCCGTGCCGGTCGGGGTGGGTGTCGGGGAGCCGGCGCAGGCGCCCTGGTCGGCCCAGGCCGCCGCGCTGCCGGGCGTCTCGCCCTGGGTCCACCACTTCGCGCTCCAGGTGTGCCCGCCGTAGGAGACGGTCGCGCCACCGGAGTACGCGGTGGCCGCCGACCAGGCCGGCGCGGCGCAGGTGCCCCCGCCGGGCGGGGTGGAGCCGCTCGGGGTCGGCGACGGGGTGACCACCGCGCCGCCGCGCGCCCAGTCGCCGGTCAGCGCGTACGTCTGGCCGCCGAACGCGAGCGTGAAGTTGGCCGGGCCGGAGATCGGGAGCTGGTAGTTGAGCGTCACCTCGGCGTACGCGCCGGGCGCGATGGCGGCCGGCACGGTGAGGCGTACCCGGTTGTGGTCGCCCTTCAGGCCGCCCACGTTGCTGCCGGTGTGGCCGGTGGAGACCGTGGTGAGCGCCCAGCCGGACTGCTGGCTGAGCGTGGCCGGGGTGGTGGTCGGGTAGTCGAACTCCAGTTGCGCGCCGGCCGGGATCGGGGCGCCGGTGTTGTTGGTCAGCCGCAGCTCCGGGTTGATCGGGTAGTTGTTGTCGCCGAGCGCGAAGCCGCCCATGCCGACCGCCACGTCCAGCGTCCGGGTGGGCATGGTGCTGGTCGCCTTGCGGGCGCCGTAGGCCGGGGCGGCCTTCAGCCGGTCGTAGAGCAGCGTGGTGAGCGTGTCGCCCATGCCGTACCGGCCCTTGGCGGAGTCGTAGGCGTAGTCGCCGGCCAGTTCCCAGATCATCACGCCGCCGATGCCCCGGGCGGCGACGTAGTCGGCCTTGGCGGCGAGCGACTGGTCGTCCTCGGTGGAGAGGAAGACCTTCTTCTCGGCGTTCCACAACCAGGGCGCGACCAGCGCCGGCGAGTAGTTCCGGGCGTAGCTGCCGCTGATCCGGTCGGCCGGGTCGGTGGCCGGGGTGAGCCCGTACGCGGTCAGGTAGTCGCCGGTGATGCCCGCCTGGAGGTTCTTCGCGTGCCACATCGGGTTGGCGCCGCCGGGCACCTCGTTGCCGGCGGCGTCGAGGTCGTGCCAGAGGTTGTCGATGCCGACCGCGCCGTTGCCGCAGGGGGTGGTGGAGCCGATCGAGCCGCCGGTGCCGGCCGGACACTTCGTCTGGTCGGGCAGCGCCGCCCGCCCCCACAGGCCGTTGGTGCCGCCGGTGACGCCCTGCCAGCCCCGGGTGTAGTAGGGCACGCCGATGTTCACCCGGCCGCTGGGCAGCGCGCCCCGGAAGTAGTGGTACGCCCAGTCGGTGTTCAGGTAGCCGATGCCGGAGTACGCGCCGTACACGCCGCCGGAGGCCAGCTCGGCGTCGTCGCCGTTGTCGTAGAGCGCCGCGTTCGGCCCGACGAAGTGGTTCCACGCGCCGTGCAGGTCGTAGGACATCGCGTTGACGTAGTCGAGGTACTGCAACGCCTGGTAGGACTCCATGCCGCGCAGCAGCCAGCCGGACGCGGGCGCGGCCACGGTGAGCAGGTAGTGCCGGCCGTCGGTGGCGGCGGCCCGGTCGAGCTTCTCCCGCAGCGTGCGCATCAGCACCTGGTACGAGGCGTTGAGGCCGGCCCGCTTGGCGTCGGCCTGGGCGAAGTCGAGCGGGTTGCCGGCCTTGTTGTTGGAGGTGGGGTACTCGTAGTCGATGTCCACCCCGTCGAAGCCGTACGTGCGCAGGAACGTGACCACCGAGTCGGCGAACGTGTTGATGCCGGCGGTGTTGACCGTGTTGGTGCCGGTGGTGGTCATCCGGTAGAAGCCGCCGGAGTCGAGGCGGTCGCCGTTGTCGTCGATGAAGCCGCCGGTCTCGGCCCAGCCGCCGACGCTGATCAGCGTGCGGACGTTCGGGTTCTGCTTCTTGTACTTGGTGAGCAGGTTGAAGTGCCCGGTGTAGGGCAGGGTCGGGTCCATCTCGGCGCCGGCCACCCCGGGCCAGGTCATGTTGGTGGCCGGGTTGTTCGCGGCGGTCGGGTTGCCCACGGAGATGCGGTTGCCGCCGTCGACGTGGGCGAAGGCGTAGTTGATGTGGGTGACCTTCTGCCACGGGATCTGGTTCACCAGGTAGGCCGGGGCGCCGTTGCGGCCGGTCCGCCAGCTGGTGAAGTAGCCGATGATCCGGCGGCTGTGGTCGGCGCCCATCTTCTCCCGGCCGGCGGTGTCGTAGACGGTGCAGTAGGGCACCGACACACCGGGCGTGCGGTAGAGCCCGTCGGGACGGCACGCCTCGTCGTCGGCGGCGGCCGACCGGGCGTTCGGGGCGGCCACGACCACCGCCATCGTCGCGGTCAGCAGACCGGCGGCACCGGTCGACAGCCAGCGGCTGATTCGTCTCGCCAGCACGCGCACCTCCTACATTTAACAAACTTAACTGTTAAGGTTGCTAAATGTATACCGGCGTCGATGCGCCGGGACAAGAGGCGGATTTTCAGTCGAGCTGGTCCACCGGCCGGACGCCGAGCCGGGCGGGCAGCGGTAGGGCGTTCCAGGGCACCCGGCGCAGCAGCCGGTCCAGCAGCAGGCCGAGCAGCAGGCCGGCGACCGAGTCGGTGAGCCAGTGCCAGCCCAGGTAGACGGTGGTGCAGAAGACCACCGTCGGGGGCACCACCCGGATCACGGTGACCAGCCGGGGCCCGACGGTGCGGCCGACCGTGCGCAGCAGCGGGACCAGCAGCAGGGCGAGTACGCCGTACCAGACGATCGCGTTGGCGACGTGCCCGGACGGGTACGACTGGGCGAAGCGCACCGGAAGGTCGTGCTGGAACAGCGGGAGCGTCTGCTCCGGCGGCAGGAACGGCTCCTTGACGCTGGCGCTCGGCGCCGGGCGGGCGGTCCACACCTTCAGCGGACCGATGGTGAAGAACGTCAGCACGAACGCGGTCACCGGCGGCAGCACCGCCCGTACCGAGCGCAGCCGCAGCGCCAGCAGCACGCCCAGCCCGGCCGCCAGCAGCGTCAGCGGGGTGCCCTGGCCGAGCAGGTTGAACGCCATCGCCACCCACCGGGCGGCGGTCGGCCGGTGCGCGGCGGACCAGTCGGCGACCGCCCGGTCGAGCCCGAACAGGTGGCCGGCGGCGAGCGCCACGGTCAGTGCCACCAGCGCGGCGAGCAGCAGCCCGTCGTACCACCAACCGGCCGGTCGGACGGGCCGCAGCCGCAGGTCGCGGCGTACCCCTGAGGTCTGGCGCACGCGACCACGCTACCGGCCGGCGACGGCGGCCGGTCATCGGCGGTTGTGTGCCGAACCACGAAGGGAAGCGCTCCGCCGGGTCAGCGGTCACACTGGTTGCCGTGCGGATCACCTCGGCCCTCGTCGACCCGGCGCTGCTCGACCTTCCCTGGTCGACCCCGCTGGAGCAGTGGCCTGCCGAGCACCTGGTGGCGCTGCCCCAGGGCATCTCCCGGCACATCGTGCGGTTCGTCCGGCTCGGCGGCTTCGTCTACGCGGTGAAGGAGACCGGCGAGCGGGTCGCCGAACGCGAGTACGACCTGTTGCGGGCGTTGGAGCGGATCGACTTCCCGTCGGTCGAGGCGATCGCCATCGTGGCCGACCGGCAGACCGACGACGGCGAGCCGCTCGATCCGGTGCTGATCACCCGGCACCTCCAGTTCTCGTTGCCCTACCGCGCGCTGTTCTCCAACACGCTGCGCCCGGAGACGATGAACCGGCTGCTGGACGCGCTGGCCGCGCTGATCGTGCGGATGCACCTGACCGGGTTCTTCTGGGGCGACTGCTCGCTGTCGAACACGCTGTTCCGGCGCGACGCGGGCGCGTTCGCCGCCTACCTCGTGGACGCGGAGACCGGGGCGCTGCACCCGTCGCTCTCCAACGGCCAGCGCGGCGAGGACCTGGAGATCGCCCGGGTGAACATCTTCGGCGAGGCGCTCGACCTCCAGGCCGCCGGCCTGCTGCACGAGTCGATCGACCCGGAGGTGGTCTGCGAGGAGGTCGTGCGGCGCTACGAGCGGCTCTGGCACGAGATCACCTACGAGCAGCAGGTCGAGCGCGCCGCCCGGCACGACATCGAGGGCCGCATCCGCCGGCTCAACGAGCTGGGCTTCGACGTGGCCGAGGTGGCGCTGTCGACCGTCGACAACGGGCGTTACCTGGTGCGGCCCAAGGTGGTCGACGCCGGCTACCACACCCGCCGGCTGCTGCGGCTCACCGGCCTGGACGCCGAGGAGAACCAGGCCCGCAAGCTCCTCAACGACCTGGACGCCTACCGGGTGGAGAGCGACCTGACCGACGAACAGCAGGCGGCGCACCGCTGGCTCACCGAGGTCTTCGAACCGGTGGTCCGGGCGGTGCCGGCGCACCTGCGGCGCAAGCTGGAGCCGCAGGAGCTGTTCGCCCAGATCATCGAGCACAAGTGGCTGCTCTCCGAGCAGGCCGGCCGGGACGTCGGGATGCGCCGGGCCGTCCACTCCTACCTGGCCGACGTGCTGGTGCACCGCCCGGACGAGCAGGCCGTGCTGGGCGTCGAGGTCCCCACCTCCTGATCCCCGCCCCGAGCCGGGCTGGCGCGGCTAGTCGGTTGACGCGGCCCGGCGGCCCGTGCGACGTCCTGGGCGGCAGGTGAAACGGGTGTCCTGGTTGCGCTACGAACTTGATGGCAAGAATGAGTCAGACGCGTGAGCTGCGGGAGCCGTCGGCCGTCGGTTGTCCGTGCCCTCGGTGGGTGTGCCCCGGCTCTTCCCGCCGCCCGCCGCCCGCCGCCCGCCGCCCGCCGCCCGCCGCCCGCCGCCCGCCGTCCGCCGTCCGTGTCGTCGGGCGTCTGTGCCGTCGGGCGTGCGTGTCGTCGGGCGTCTGTGCCGTCGGGCGTGCGTGTCGTCGGGCGTCTGTGCCGTCGGGCGTGCGTGTCGTCGGGCGTCTGTGCCGTCGGGCGTGCGTGTCGTCGGGCGTCTGTGCCGTCGGGCGTGCGTGTCGTCGGGCGTCTGTGCCGTCGGGCGTGCGTGTCGTCGGGCGTCTGTGCCGTCGGGCGTGCGTGTCGTCGGATGTGCGTGTCGTCGGGCGTCTGTGCCGTTGGGGGTCCGTGCCGTCGAGGCGTTGGGTCGGCAGGCGGCTGAGCATTGCCGGCGAACCGTTTACGCCATCAAGTTTGTAGCGTGCCGCAGACGAGGTGTCGCATCGCCTGGAACACCCGGCCACGTCCCGCGGACCAGCAGCGTGCCGCCGCGAGGCACGCTGCCGGGCTCGCGCTGCCGGGCTCGCGCTGAGGGGCTCGCGCTGCCGGGCTCGCGCTGCCGGGCTCACTCCACCCAGTCGCCGGCGCGCATCACCCGGACCACGTTCAGGTCGTCGTCCAGCACCACCAGGTCGGCGCGCAGGCCGGCCCGGAGCGCGCCCACCCGGTCGCCCAGCCCGAGCGCGCGGGCCGGGGTGGTGGCCGTCATCCGGACGGCGTCGGGCAGCGTGACGCCCGCGCCGACCGCGTGCCGCAGCGCGGCGTCCATGGTGAGCGTGCTGCCGGCGATGGCGCCGTCCCGACTGAGCCGGGCCTCGCCGCCGGCCACGGTGACCGCCTGGCCGCCCAGCTCGTACTCGCCGTCGGGCATGCCGGCGGCGGCCATCGCGTCGGTGATCAGGGCGGCCCGCTCCGGGCCGGCCACCGAGGTGGCGAAGCCGAGCATGCCGTCGTGCAGGTGCACGCCGTCGGCGACCAGCTCACAGACCACGTTCGGGGCCTCCAGCAGCGCCACCACCGGGCCCGGCTCGCGGTGGTGCACCGGGCGCATGCCGTTGAACAGGTGGGTGCCGACGCTGGCGCCGGCGGCCACCGCCGCGCGCGTCTGCGCCCAGGTGGCGTCCGTGTGCCCGACGGCCGCCACCACGCCGTTCGCCACCAGCAGCTCGATCGCGGCCGTCGCACCCGCCCGCTCGGGCGCCAGCGTGACCATCCGCACCGTGCCGCCGCCCAGCTCGATCAGCTCGGCCAGCTCGTCGGTGGACGGGTCGCGGAGGAACTCCGGGTTCTGCGCGCCGCAGCGGTCGGCCGACAGGTAGGGGCCCTCGAAGTGCAGGCCGGCGAGCACGCCGTTCTCGACCAGCGGCCGGAACGCGGCGGTGGCGTCGCGCATCAGCGTGAACGGGGAGCTGACCAGGCTGGCCAGCAACGTGGTGGTGCCGTGGCCGAGGTGGAACGCGGCGGCCTGCCGGGCGGAGTCCGGATCGCCGGTGGTGAACGTGTGCCCGCCGCCGCCGTGGGTGTGCATGTCCACGAAGCCGGGCACGATCCAGTGCCCGTCGCGTACCGACGGGTAGTCGGCGACCGCGGTGATCCGGTCGTCCCGGATCTCCACGCAGCCCTGCCGGATGACGCCGGTCGGGGTCACCACCTTGCCGGTCACGCGCCGGGTCATCGACTCTCCTTCACCAGGGTGTCCAGGGCCAGCAGGGCGGCGCCGAGGCAGCCGGCCTCGTCGCCGAGAGCAGCCGCGACCAGGCGCGGCTCGCGGTGGAAGGTCAACCGCTCGCGCAGCGCTTCGCGCAGCGGGTCGAACAGCCGGGGACCGGCCTGGGCCAGCCCGCCACCGATCACCACGGTCGCCACGTCGTACAGCGCCTGCCCGGTGGCGAGGCCGTCGGCGAGCGCCTCGACCGCCGCCCGCCAGACCGCGCCGGCGAGCTGGTCACCGGACGCCGCGCGGTCGGCCACCTCGGCGGCGGTCGCCGGCGCGCCGGCCAGCTCGGTGTAGCGGCGACCGATCGCCGAGGCCGAGGCCACCGCCTCCAGGCAGCCGACCCGACCGCAGCCGCAGCGCGGGCCGTCGGGGCGTACCAGGATGTGGCCGATCTCGCCGGCGGCGCCGTGCGCGCCGGTGGCGGCCGACCCGTCGACCACGTGCGCGGCGGCGATGCCGGTGCCGATCGCGACGAACAGCACGTGGCCGGCGTCCCGGCCGGCGCCGAGCCGGGCCTCGGCCAGGCCGCCCACCCGCACGTCGTGGCCGAGCGCCGCGGGCAGGCGCAGACGGGTGACCGCCAGGTCCCGCAGCGGTACGTCCCGGAAGCCCACGTTCGCCGACCAGACCGCCACGCCACCGGCCTCGTCGACCACCCCGGGCACGGCGATGCCGCAGGCCACCGGCGTGAGCCCGTCGGCGCGGGCCTTGTCGGCCAGCCCTTCGGCCACGTCGAGGACGGTGCCGACCACGGCGTCCGGCCCGCGCTGCGCGCCGGTGGCGTGCCGTTCGGTGTGCACTGTCGCGCCGTCCGGCCGGACCAGGGCGCACTTCATCCCGGTGCCGCCCACGTCCAGCGCGACGACGACCTCGTCGCGCGCCCTCACGCCAGGACCACGGACCGGGTCAGGTGGCGGGGCGCGTCCGGGTCGAGGCCGCGGCTGGTGGCCAGCGCCACGGCGAACCGCTGGGCCAGGATCAGGTCGGCCATCGGGTCGACCGGGTTGCGGCCGGCCGCCCAGCTCGTCAGCACCGTGCGGCACCCGTGCGTACGGCTGTGCACGAACGCCGCGCCGGTGGCCGCGACGTCCTCGGCCAGCCCGTCCGGGATCCCGCCGAACGCCCAGACCAGCCGGCCCGGGGCGGCGATCGAGATGGGGCCGTGGCGGTAGTCCATGGCCGGGTACGCCTCGGCCCAGAACGTGGCCGCCTCGCGGCACTTCAGCGCGGCCTCCTGAGCCAGCCCGACGGTCCAGCCGCGACCGAGGAACGTGACCTGCTCGATGCGGGCCGGGTCGATCGGCAGCGGGGCCCGGACGGCCACCTCGGCGTCGGCGGCCAGCCGGCCGAGGTCCTCGCCGAGGTGGGCGCGGAGCAGCGCGAGCGCGGTGGTGGCGAAGCGGGTCTGCACCACCGAGCGCTCGTCGGCGAAGGGCAGCGCGACAGTGGCGTCGGCCAGTGACACGGCCGGCGAGGCCGGGTCGCCCACCAGGCCCGTGGTGGGGACCCGCCCGTGCAGCGCGGCGAGCAGGTCGAGCACCTCGGTGGTGGTGCCGGAGCGGGTGATCGCGATGAGCCGGTCGTAGCGACGGCCGGTGGGGAACTCGCTGGCCTGGAAGGCGTCGGTCTCGCCCTGGCCGGCGTGCTCGCGCAGCCCGGCGTACGCCGCGGCCATGAACCACGACGTGCCGCAGCCGACCACGGCGACCCGCTCGCCGGGGCGCGGCAGGTGGTCGGCGACGGTCGGCGCGAGCCGGGCCGCCTCGCGCCAGCAGTCGGGCTGGCTCGCGATCTCCGCGTGCACGTACGCCATGACAACTCCTTGCCGGGAGACCTTGCGCAATACAGCGCGATAGGGCCTGCTTTCGCGCGTCATTCTGCGCGAAGTGGGGTGGGCGTGGCAACCGTCTCCCCATTCGCGCAGGCCAGGGTTTTGCGCAGACGCAGTTTCGCGCACTACGGTGCACGCAACCAATCACCGTACGTGCACAGTCAGGGGAGGGCCCCGCGGTGGACCGCTACGCGCGTTGGAACGCGCTGCTCGAGATGCTGACCGACAGCGGCCGGGTCAGCGTCGAGGAGGCGGCCGAGCGGCTGGCGGTCTCCCAGGCCACCATCCGGCGGGACTTCGACCAGCTCGCCCAGCAGCAGATGATCACCCGGACCCGGGGTGGCGCGGTCGCCAACGGCGTCTCCTACGACCTGCCGCTGCGCTACAAGACCGCCAAGCACTCGGCGGAGAAGCAGCGGATCGGCGCCGCCGCCGCCGCACTGGTCTCCCCGGGCACGGTGGTCGGCCTGAACGGCGGCACCACCAGCACCGAGGTGGCGCGCGCCCTGGCCGTCCGCCCGGACCTGAACACCAGCGCCGAGGGCGCCCAGCTCACCGTGGTCACCAACGCGCTGAACATCGCCAACGAGCTGCTGGTGCGGTCGCGGATGAAGGTGGTGGTGGCCGGCGGTGTGGTCCGGCCGAAGTCGTTCGAGCTGGTCGGCCCGCTGGGCGGGGCGCTGCTGCGCGAGGTCACCCTGGACGTCGCGCTGCTCGGCGTGGACGCGATCGACCCGCAGCTCGGCGCCGCCGCGCACCACGAGGGGGAGGCGGCCATGAACAGCCTCATGGTGGCCCGTGCCAAGCGGGTCGTGGTGATCGCCGACTCGTCGAAGCTGGGCGGGCACGCGTTCGCCCGGATCTGCCCGGTGGACCGGGTGGAGACGCTGGTGACCGACTCCGGCGCGGCCCCGGACGTGGTGCAGGCGTTCCGCGACGCCGGTGTGCACGTCGTCTGCGCCTGAGAGTGACACGCCGACCCCTGTGCATACCGGGTATTGCCTTCCCCTGCATACCGCGTATGGTGTCGCTGTCACCTACATCGGGGGAGGTCAGCTGTGTCGGCTGTCCTGGAGATCGAGGGTCTCCGTAAGACGTACCGAAGCCGGAAACGCGGGGTCCGCCACGCGCTCGACGGCTTCGACATGCGGGTCGAGGCCGGCCAGGTGCACGGCTTCCTCGGCCCCAACGGTTCCGGCAAGACCACCACGCTGCGTACGCTGCTCGGCCTGATCCGGCCCAACGGCGGCCGGATGGCCATCCTCGGCCAGGAGTTGCCGCTGGCGCTGCCGGCGGTGGCCGGCCAGGTCGGCGCCATCGTGGAGAGCCCGCAGTTCTTCCCGCACTTCTCCGCGCGGGACACGCTGAGCCTGCTCGCCCAGGCCGGCGAGCTGCCGAAGCAGCGGGTCGACGAGGTGCTGGAGCAGGTCGGGCTGCGCGACCGGGCCGGCGAGCGGGTGAAGACCTACTCGCTCGGCATGAAGCAGCGGCTCGCCGTGGCGTCCGCGCTGCTCAAGAACCCCAAGCTGCTGATCCTGGACGAGCCGGCCAACGGCCTCGACCCGGGCGGCATCCGGGAGATGCGCCGGCTCATGCGGGAGCTGGCCGAATCCGGCATGACCGTGGTGCTCTCCAGCCACATCCTCGGCGAGATCCAGCTCATCTGCGACTCGGTCACCATCATCTCGCTCGGCCGGCGGGTCGCCTTCGGGCCGGTCGAGCAGGTGCTCGCCGCGCACTCCCAGGGCTCCGTGCGGGTGCGCCTGGAGGCGGTCACCGACCTGCCCCGGGCCCAGGAGACGCTGACCCGGTCCGGGGTCCGCGTCGCCGCCGAGGCCGACCACCTGATGCTGTCCGGCGTGGACAAGCCGGCCGTGGTCAGCCGGCTCCTCGCCGAGCAGGACCTGTACGTCAGCGAGCTCACCCCGGTCGCTGTCGACCTGGAGAGCGTCTTCCTCGAACTGACCGCCACCGCGCCGGTCCCCGGCCAGAACCGTCAGGTCGATCAGTCCGCCAAGGTCGACCAGACCGGCACCGCAGGAGGTTGGGGCGCATGAGCCTGTTCGTCACCGAGCTGCGCCGGCTCACCAAGCGCCGGGTCACCCGCCTGCTGCTCGTCCTGCTGGTGGTCGGGCTCGCCACCGTGGCCACCGCGTTCAGCTTCTCCAGCCACAAGCTCTCGCCCGAGGTGGTGGCCGCCGCGCAGGCCGATTCCGATGCGCAGTACCGCAAGTCGGTCGAGGAGTGGAAGCGTAGCGTCACCGAGTGCGAGGCCGCCCAGGCCCGCGGCGAGCAGACCGAGGAGCGTTACGGCCCGAACTGCGGCAAGGACTTCCAGCCGCAGCCGGAGATGTTCGACCCGAAGTGGAACCTGCCCTACCAGTTCGACTTCCGGGCCGAGTTCCCCACGTTCATCGCCGTGTTCGCCGGCGCGGTGGCGCTCTTCGCGTTCATCGTCGGCGCCTCCTTCGTGGGCGCCGAGTGGAACACCGGCGGGATGATGAACCTGCTGCTCTGGCGGCCGAAACGGCTCGCCGTGCTGGGTACCAAGCTGGCCGCGCTGCTCACCACCGTGCTCGGGCTGAGCGTCGTGCTCGGCGCGTTGTGGACGGCCGTGTTCTGGCTGATCGGCACGCAGCGGGGCACCACCGCGAAGATGACCGCCGGGGTGTGGCGCTCGATCGGGCTGGACGGGCTGCGCGCCGTGGCGCTGATCCTGGTGGTCGGCGCGGTCGCGTTCGCGCTCGCCTCGCTGGGCCGGCACACCGCGATGGCGCTCGGCGCGGCGGTGGCGCTCTTCGCGATCAGCGAGATCGGCATCCGGATCGCGGTCGGCGTGCTGTCGGTGCCGTTCGGTGACCGTTACGTGCTCTCCACGTACGCCCAGTCGTGGTTCCTGAAGCAGGCGGAGCTGTTCGACTACGACACCTGCGAGTTCGCCCGGGGCGCCTGCGAGCCGGCGAAGTACGTGGTCACCTGGCAGCAGTCGGCAGTGGTGTTCGGCATCGGCGCCGTGGCGGCCCTGGTCGCCGCGTTCTGGACGATGCGCCGGCGGGACGTCGCCTGACGCTCTCCGCGCCGCCGGCCGGACGCCGGCGGCGCGGACCGCGCGGGGCGATGCGGCCGGGGACGGCCCTGGTTACGCTGGGGTCTTCCCGCCGGCGCGTCTCCCGCGCCGGTCAGCCGCCGTCGGAGAGGAGCACCATGTCCGCCGACGCCACGGACCGGGCCACCACCGGGCGGCCCGACCCACCACCACCGGTCGGGGGTACGCGCGCGGCGCCCGGTGTCGCCGTCCCCCCGCCCCGCACCGCGCCGCCGGCCGAGTCGGTCCCGCCGGCCGAGCCCGTCCCGCCGGCCGTGGCCGCGCCGCTGCCCGCGCCCGCGTCGCCGGCCGAGTCCGTCCCGTCGACGGAGCCCGCGTCGCCGGTCGAGGCCACACCGTCGATGGATGCCGCCGCCGGGACCGCTCCGGCGGAGCCGGCCGCCGGGCTCACCGAGCGGGAGCTGCGGATCCTCGCCTTCGAGTCGCGGTGGTGGAAGCACGCCGGGGCCAAGGAGCAGGCCATCCGGGACACGTTCGGCCTCTCCGCGACCCGTTACTACCAGCTCCTCAACGCGCTGCTCGACCATCCCGCCGCGCTGGCGGCCGAGCCGGTGCTGATCGGCCGGCTGCGTCGGCTCCGCTCGTCGCGGGCCCGCAACCGGCGGCGTTGACCGGCCTCACTTCTCGTACGAGCGCAGGCCGTTGCCGATGGCGAAGAACGTCGGCGCCCACTCGCCGATGAAGATGCCCCAGCGGTCCGCCCGCGCCACGCCGGCGCGTTCCAGGTTCTTGGACAGGAACCAGCTCGTGAACGAGAGTCCGATGCTGACGAACCCGGCGAGATAGGCGTGTTCCGCGCGGATTCCCGACTCGTGCAACCGCTCCAACATGGCGATCCCCCTGTCACCGGTCCGATTGGTCGCATCCGACGCTACCGGTAGCGCCGCTGCGGTGACGCAAAGTTGCCGGATGTGCGGTCGAGGCCTTCGAGGGTGAGCACCCTCACGCCCGGAAGGACCGGTCGGATGACAACGCAGCGTGAGGCGGAACGCCCCGGGGGTACGACCGGTCGACCCGCTCCGCCGTACCGGCAATGAGTCCGCAAAGGGGTGGACGCGCGCCGGGGCGGCCGGCAGACTCCGCCTCGTGACGGGTGTGGTACGGCTGGAGCCGGTGGACGAGCGGAACCTGGAACCGTTGCTCTCCGTAGCGGCGGCGGAGGCGGAACCGGAGGACGTCATGCCTGCGGTGGACGCCCCGGCCGGCTGGTCACTGGCCCGCCGGGACGCGTTCCGCGAGTTCCACCGCGCCAGCTTCGGTGGCCTGGACGGCCCGACCCGCACGCTGATGTACGCGATCGTGTCCGGCGGTGAGGTGGTCGGCATGGTGCGGATGACGCGCCGTGACGAGCCGGGGACGGTGGAGACCGGGATGTGGCTGGGCCGGTCGGCGCGTGGTCGGGGGTTGGGCGCCGCCGCGCTGCGGGAACTGCTGCACGCCGCTGCGGCGGCCGGCATGCGTACGGTCGTCGCCGATACGACGCCGGACAATGCCGGTGCCATTTCCGTCCTCCGTAAATGCGGCGCGGAATTGCACGAAGAAGGCGGAAAGCTGTCCGCCCGGATGTGTCTGGATTCGGCCCTGCCGACCCACTGAGACCACTGCTTGCCGCGTGACAACGTTTGCGCGTCCTCCCTGCTCGTTCGCGGTTCAATGCGAACTTTCGCCCTTCCTGCGAAGCGTTTCCCTTCCGCTGGGAAAATGTTTTGCGAGTGGCATGGCGGGTACTGCCCGCCGGGTCCGCTGATGCGGGACACCGGCCGCAGGCCCCTTTTTCGCTGATCCTCGGCAGCCGTTTTCCGGGCCTGCTCCACGCGTGAGGTGTCCCTTCCGCCGGGGAGCGAAGGAGAACTGATGAAGAGCGGAGCTCGGATCGCCCTGGCGGTCGGTTTCGGATATGTCCTCGGCCGGCGCAGGAAGCTGCGGACGGCTCTCACCCTGGCCGCCGCCGTGGCTGCCGGCCGGGCCAGCCAGAATCCCGGCGGCCTCAAGCAGATGGCCACCGGCCTGCTCGGATCGAGCCCCCAACTGGGCAACCTCTCCCGGCTCGGCGCGCCGCTGGTCACCGCCGGCCGGGCCGCCGCGACCGCCGCCGCCGGCAGCGGCATCGACGCGGTCAGCGGCCGGCTGCGCGGCAGCGCCGACGCGCTGCGCCGTCGTTCCGCCGGGTCCGGCGGGCAGTCGGCGGACGGCCGGCGCTCGGCGCCCGACGAGGAGCCGGAGCTGGACGAGCAGCCCGGGGCCGACGACGAGGCCGACGACGACGAGCAGCCGGGCCCCGCGCGCCGGCGACGGGGGCGGTGATCATGCCCACCACCGGACTCACCGACCGGGCCCGCGACCAGATCGGCGGCGAACTGCGCAACCTCGCCTCCGCGATCGGCGAACGTGCCGTGCAGGTGGTGACCGAGCGGGTCACCGGCGCCACCGGGCGGCTCAGCGAGTACGCGAAGCAGGGCGGTGGCCCCGGCCTGGTCGCCGCGGCCACCGGCGCGCAGAAGCTCGCCGACGGCCACTCCCCGCTGAAGGCCATGTTCCATGCCGGCCTGGCCGGCGGTAAGGAGAAGCTGATGTCGGCGTTCGGCGGCGGCAAGGGTGGCAAGGGCGGCGGCAAGAAGCTCAAGGTCACCAACATCGTCGAGACCATCGAGGTCGGCGTGCCGGTCCGGGTCGCGTACAACCAGTGGACCACCTTCGGCGACTTCCCGAGCTTCATGAAGAAGGTCGAGCAGGCCGACAACGACTCCGACGAGAAAATGACCTGGAAGGCGCAGGTTCTCTGGTCGCACCGCACCTGGGAGTCGACGATCGTCCGGCAGATCCCGGACCGGCTCATCCACTGGCGGTCCAAGGGCGAGAAGGGTTCGGTCGACGGCACGGTCAGCTTCCACGAGGTCGGCCCGGAGCTGACCCGCATCCTGGTCGTGCTGGAGTACCACCCGCAGGGCCTCTTCGAGCACACCGGCAACCTGTGGCGGGCCCAGGGCCGCCGGGTCCGGCTGGAGCTGAAGCACTTCGTCCGGCACGTGATGACCGAGACCGTGCTCGACCCGGACTCCGTCGAGGGCTGGCGCGGCGAGATCCAGGACTCCCAGGTGGTCAAGGACCACGAGACCGCACTCCGCGAGGAGCAGGAGGGCGGCGAGCAGCCGGAGCCGGGCCGCGGCCCGGAGGAGCGGGCCGAGGAGGAGCGCCGGCCCGCCGAGCGTGGTCGTCGCCGTCCGCCGCAGCGCCGTCGCCCGGTCGAGGAGGAGGAGTACGACGACTACGACGCCGGCGACGACTTCGACGACGAGGAGTACGACGAGGAGCCGGCGGAGGAACAGCCGCCGCCGCGCCGCCGGCAGCCGGAGCGGGCCCGCCGCCCGCAGCGCGAGGAGCGGGAACCGCGCGAGGAGCGGGCCCGACGTGCTCCCGAGGCGCCCCGCCGGCCGGTCGTCCGGCGTCGCCGTGAGGAGCGTGGCGAATGAGCGTGGCGACGGCCGACCGGCCGGGCAGCGCGCTGGAACGCACCGCCGGCGGCGCGGGGGGCGCGCTCGCCGACGTGGTGGAGACCGTGCTGGACAAGGGCGTGGTGATCGACGCCCAGGTGTCGATCGCCGTGGTCGGGATCCAGCTCCTGGAGATCGACGCCCGGGTGGTGATCTCCAGCATCGAGACGTACCTGCGGTTCGCCGACACGGTCGACCGGATGAACATCGTGCCGAAGGACCAGAAGACGCTGCCCGACCTGGTCGACGGCGTCGCCGGTGCGGTCGGCGGTGCGGTCGGTGGGGTCGGCGAGGCGGCCCGGGGGATCGGCGGCGCGGTGGTGGACGCGCCGCGCGACCGCGAGGTCGGGCGGGACCGGCCGCGCCGGCGGGACGGGGAGCGCTGAGATGGGCCGGGACAGCGGGCTGTTCATCTACGGCATCGTGCCGTCCGACGTGGAGCCGACCCCCGACGCCGAGGGGGTCGGCTCCCCGCCCGGCGAGGTGAGCGCCGTCCGGCACGGCGAACTGGCCGCGCTGGTCAGCGAGGTGGGGCTGGACGAGCCGCTGGGCCGGCCCACCGACCTGACCGCGTACGAGCGGCTGCTGGACGGCACGGCGGAGGTCGCGCCGGTGCTGCCGGTGCGGTTCGGCACGGTGGTGACCGGCGAGGACGCGGTCGCGGACCTGCTCGACGCGCACCACGACCGGTTCGCCGCGGCGCTCGACGAGTTCGAGGACCGGGTGCAGTACACCGTGCACGGCCGCTTCGACGAGCCGGAGTTCATCGGCGGGATGCTGGCCGGCAACCGCGACGCCGCCGCGCTCGCCGACCAGGTGCGCGGCCGGCCGGAGGCACAGAGCCGGGAGCAGCGCATCCGGCTCGGCGAGATGATCAGCCAGGCGGTCGAGCTGCGCCGGGAGTCCGAGAGCCGCGACCTGATCGACGCGGTGGGCCGGTACGCGGAGGCGGACGCGGTCCGCCCGCCGAGTCACGAGATGGACGCCGTGCGCGTCGCCTTCCTGGTCGCGGGCGGCCACGAGGACGCGTTCATCCGGGCGGTGGAGGACTTCGCCGAGCAGCGTCGGGAGCTGATCCGGATGCGCCTGATCGGCCCGTTGGCGCCGTACGACTTCGTGAGCGCACACCAACTGGTGGAGTGAACCGTGGACATCCTGTGGACGCTGCTCACGCTGCCGTACGCGCCGGTGCGCGGGCTCACCGCGATCGTCAAGGTGGTCGCCCGGGAGGCGGAGTCGCAGCAGCACAACCCGGTCACCGTCCGGCGGGAGCTGGAGGAGCTGGACCGGGCCGCCGCCGCCGGCGAGATCACGCCGGAGGAACGGGACCGGGGGCAGCAGCAGGTGCTGGAGCGGTTGACCGGGCCGGCTGCCGGCCGTACCCCGGCTCGGCGCGACGGTGCGGCGCGGCGGCCGGCGGCCGGCCGGCGGCCGACCACCGATCGCGGCGGTGGGCCGCGCCGGCCACGAGGGGGACCACGATGACGTCGGCGCGGGCCCGGGACGACCGGGAGCGGTACCTCGACGAGGACGACGAGGACGCGGTCGGCACCGCCGAGGCGGCCCGCGAGGGGCTGCGTCAGGTGGTGGCGCTGACCGGCAAGGACGCGCTCGGGATCACCTCGATCCAACCCGCCGACTACGGCTGGCTGGTCGGGGTGGAGGTGGTCGAGGACCATCGCATCCCGACGTCGACCGACCTGCTCGGGCTCTACGAGGTCGAGCTGGACATGACCGGCAGCCTGCTCGGCTACCGGCGGACGCGCCGCTACCAGCGCGGCAAGGGCGACGGGGGCTGACATGAGCACGGCACGGGAGCCCTCGGTGGTGCAGAACTCCGGCCAGGTGCTGCCGGCCGGCCACGAGCCGGCGAACCTCGGCGACATCCTGGAACGGGTCCTCGACCGGGGCATCGTCATCGCCGGTGACATCCGGGTCAGTCTGCTCGACATCGAGCTGCTGACGTTGAAACTGCGGCTGGTCATCGCCTCGGTGGACACCGCCCGGCAGATCGGCATCGACTGGTGGGAGCACGATCCGTGGCTCAGCTCCCGGGCCCGCCCGCCGGTCGAGCCGGGTCCGCGCGACCCGGAGGAGGTCGAGGCGTCCCGCCGGCCGCGCGTCGCCGCCCGGGCCGCGAGGAGGGACCGTGATGAGTGAGCCGGACGCCGGGACCGCGGTCTGGCTGCACGGTGTGGTCGCGGACGGGAGCGGTCCGACCGACCTGACGGGCATCGCCGGTACGCCGGTGCGCGTGGTGCCCGGGGCCGGTCTGGCCGCCGTGGTCAGCGACGTGCCACTGCGCGAGTACGGCGAAACCGCGCTGCGCCGCAACCTGGAGGATCTGGCCTGGCTGGAACGGGCCGCCCGGGCGCACCACGCGGTGGTGGACGCGCTGGCCCGCGCCGGGGCGGTGGTGCCGGCCCGGCTCGCCACCGTGCACCGCGACGACGCCCGGGTGGCCGGCGTGCTGGCCGAGCGGCGCGACGAACTGTCCGGCACGCTGGCCCGGCTCGCCGACCGCACCGAGTGGGGCGTCAAGGGGTACGTGGTGCCCGGCGCCCTGCCGAGCGTCGAGGCGCCCGCCGGTGGTGGCGGCGCCGGGGCCGCCTACCTGCGTCGGCGCCGGGCCCAGCTCAACGCGCGGGAGCTGGGGCAGCAGGCCGCCGCCGATGCGGCTGCCGCCGTGCACGCCGCGCTCGCCGGGTTGGCGGTGGCCGCCCACCGGCACGCCCCGCAGGACCGGCGGCTCTCCGGCGCGGCGACCGCCATGGTGCTCAACGGCGCGTACCTGATCGACCGGGACCGGTGGCCCGACTTCGCCGCGTCCGCCCGTCGGTTGGCCGACGAGCACCCAGCGGTACGCCTGGAGCTGACCGGCCCGTGGCCGCCGTACTCCTTCGTGGCGGAACCGGAGGCGGCGCCGGCATGGGCGTGACCACGCTCGCGCCCAGCGCGGCAGACGACCCCGGCTACCGGACGGTGGCCCTGGTCGACCTGCTCGACCGGGTGCTCGCCGCCGGCGTGGTGGTCAGCGGCGACATCACGCTGGCCATCGCCGACGTCGACCTGGTGCGGATCTCGCTGCGCGCGCTGATCGCGTCCGTCGGTGCGCTCGCCCCGCCGACCGACCCGGTCGCCCCGCCCGCGCCGGTGGGGTCGTCGTGACCGGCCGTCGCGGTGACGGGGCGGGGCGTCGTGACCGGCCCGGCCGAGCGGGCGGCGGTGGCGCGTCGTGACCGGCCGGGACGAGGCGGCCGAGCTGGCGGCGGCGCTCGGCGAGCCGCAGTGGCGGGCGCCCCGGGTCCAGCCGCTGGACCGCCGGCTCGCCGTCGACCAGGACTCGGTCGAGCGCGGCCTGGCCAGCCTGGTGCTCACCGTCGTCGAACTGCTCCGCCAGCTCATGGAACGGCAGGCGCTGCGCCGGGTCGACCTCGGTGACCTCACCGACGAGCAGGTCGAGCGGATCGGCACCACCCTGATGGCGCTGGAGGAGCAGATGACCCAGCTCCGCGCGTACTTCGGCCTGTCCCCCGAGGACCTCAACCTGGACCTGGGCCCCCTGGGTCCCCTCCTCCCCACCGACTGATCCCACCCCCGGGGGGTCAGCGGCGGGTCTGGGCGTAGGACTCCAGGTGGGCCAGTTGGGTGGGGTCCAGGGAGGGGCGGACGCGGGCGCGGGCCGACTCCACGTGGGACGCCGTCACGGTGGTGGCGGTCAGGGACTCGCGCATCGCGGCCAGCGCCGCCTCCCGTATCAGCGCGGCGCAGTCGGCGGCGGAGAAGCCGGCCAGCTCCGCGCCGAGCGCGTCGAGGTCCACGTCCGGCGCGAGCGGGACGTCCCGGGCCGTGGCCCGGAGGATCTCCGCGCGGGCCGACCCGTCCGGCGGCGGCACGTAGACCAGGCGCTCCAGCCGGCCGGGGCGCAGCAGCGCCGGATCGACCAGCTCCGGCCGGTTCGTCGCGCCGACCACCACCACGTTGCGCAGCGCCTCCACCCCGTCCAGCTCGGTGAGCAACGCCGCCACCACCCGGTCGGTCGTACCGCCGTCGGTGGCCTGACCGCGTACCGGCGCGAGCGCGTCCACCTCGTCCAGGAACAGCAGGGTGGGTGCCGCCTCGCGGGCCCGACGGAACAGCTCACGGACGGCGCGTTCGCTCTCGCCCACCCACTTGGAGAGCAGCTCCGCGCCCTTCACCGACAGCACGTTCGCCCGCCCCGAGCCGGCCAGCGCGGTGACCAGGTAGGTCTTGCCGCAGCCGGGCGGACCGTAGAGCAGCACCCCGCGCGGCGGCGTCACGCCCAGCCGGGCGAACGTGTCCGGATAGGTCAGCGGCCAGAGCACCGACTCGGTCAACGTCTGCTTCACCTCGTGCAGGCCGCCGACGTCGTCGAGCGTCACCGAGGCCAGCTCCAGCGTGGACGCGGCCATGGTGGTGGCCCGGACCACCTCCCGCGCGGCGAGGAAGTCGGCCATCGCCACGGTCGGCGTCTCGGCCGTCTTCTGCCGCAGCGCCGCCCGCACCCCGGCCTCCCGCACCAGCGCGGCGAGGTCCGCGGCGACGAAACCGGGGGCACGCGCCGCCACCTCGTCCAGCCGGACGTCACCGGCCAGCGGCACCTGCCGGGTCAGCACGGTCAACTGCTCCCGGCGCAGCGCCGGATCGGGCAGCGGCACGGTGATCCGCAGCGCCAACAGGTCCGGCCCGCGTAACGCCGGGTCCACCGCCTCGGGGCGGCCGGTGGTGCAGACCACCGCCGCGCCGGCCCGTACCGTCTCGGCGACCACCTGGCGGAACACGGTGGCCAGCGGGCCCGGGTCGTCGGCCGGGGCGAGCGCCTCCACGTCGGTGACCAGCAGCACGGCCGGCCCGCCCGCGCGTACCGCCTCGGCCGCCTCCCGCAGCCGGCGGGCCGCCGCGTCGTTCGACAGCGCGGCCAGTTCCGGTGCCCACAGCGGGCGGACCCGGGCACCGACCCGGGCCGCGACGGCACGGACCAGCGACGACTTGCCCGAGCCGGCAGGACCCTCGACCAGCACCCCGAGCGCGACCGTGGTGCCCAGCCGACCGAGCACCTCGCGGTGGTGGAAGCCCAGGTCCAGCAGCTCGGTCAGCTCCTCGGCCTGGGCGCGCAGGCCGGGCAGCTCGTCCACGTCGGGCGCGTCCTCGGGCCCGAGCAGGCCGTCGCCCCCGGCCGTCGTCGAGCCGGTCGGCCCGGCGGACCCCGAGCCGCCCGAGTCGCCCGACCCGCCCGACCCGCCCGACCCGGCGGACCCGCCCGAGCCGCCCGAACCGGCCGAGCCGTAGGGGCCGCCCGAACCGGCCGGACCGGGGCCGTGGGTGGCCGGGCCGTGTTCCCAGGCCACCACCGTGTCCATGGTGACCAGCGCGCCGGTGGCCGGCTCGGCCGCCACCACGCTGAGCAGCGTGCTCGTCCAGGCGTACCCGACGGAGCTGGCGAGGCTGCGTCGCGCGGCCTCGACCAGGCCGCGCACGGCGGCGTCCGGGAGCACGTCCTGGGGCAGCAGCGAGACGTCGTCGCCGGCGGTGACCACCTTGCCCAGCAACGCGAGCCGCAGCATCTCCGGGGGGACCGCGGCCGTCACCGCGACCGGCCCGGCCAGCGTGACGCGGCCCGCCGGGGCGCAGGGCAACGGGCTCACCGTGACCTGGCCGCCGGCCCGCAGGCCGAGGTTGCCGAGCAGCAGGTCGTCGGCGTACAGCAGGGCGCTGCTGGTGCCCGGGTCGGCGGCGGCGGCGATGCCGGCGGTCACCCGGCGGCCGGTCAGCCGCACCGGGTCGCCGGGCCGCAGCGCCAACGCGGTCAGCACCTCGGGGTGGAGGCGTACGACGCCGCGACGGGCGTCCAGCGCGGCCGGCCGCAGGCTCGCGGTCAGGGTCAGGTCGGGTTCCGCCACCCGCCGACAGTAGCCGCCGAACACCACGGCCCGTCGGGGTCAGCGCGGGCCCGGGTCGTCCAGGAGCGAGGGGTTCCGGCGGATCAGCTCGGCGAGCCGGGCCGCCGGGTCGGCCTCCCGCGGGTCGTGGCCGGGGGCGGCCACCGTCTTCACCGAAATCGGCCAGGCCGGCGGCGGCGTCGGCGCGGACGCCGGACCCACCGTCACCTCCGGCCCCGACCAGGAGACCCGCAACGGGTACGCCTGCACGCCCACCTCCACCCGCAGCGTCACGGCGAGCCCGCGATGCGCGGCGACCACCCGCCGGACCGCCTCGGCGACCTCCTCGACCGGGTCCCGCCGCGGCGGTGCCGAGCCGCCCCGCAGCCGGTACGCGCCGTGCCCCGCCCGGTCCTCCGCCGGTTCGGCCCCGGCGGGCGTGCCCCGGTCGACCGCCTCGGCCGGCTCGCCGGGCAGCGGCACGCGTTGGCGCTGCGCCTCCTCGCGTCGGGCCAGCCGGGCCAGTGTCTCGTCCAGATCACCCCTCATCGTGTCCACCCCTTCGAAGAGCACGGACCGAACCGGTGGGCGGTTCAGCGTTCCCGGGACCGGGTGGCCCGGTCCAGCGCCCGGTCCAGGACGACCAGCAGGGCGTCCCGTACGGAGAGCCGGTCCCGGGCGTCGAACTGCACCAGCGGCACGTGCTCGGCGATCGCCAGCGCCCAGCGGACCGACGGCAGGTCCAGTGCCAGCCGCCCGTCGAAGGCGTTGACGCCCACGGCGAACGGCAGCCCGGCCCGCTCGAAGAAGTCGATCGCCGGATAGCAGTCGTCGAGCCGGGCGCTGTCCACCACCACCAGCGCGCCGAGCGCGCCCCGGGCCAGGTCGTCCCACATGAAGCCGAACCGGGCCTGGCCGGGCGTACCGAAGAGGTAGAGCTTCAGGCTGCGGTCGATGGTCACGCAGCCGAAGTCCATCGCCACCGTGGTGGTGGTCTTCCCGGCCACCCCGCCCGGGTCGTCGACGCCGATCCCGGCGGTGGTCATCTCCGCCTCGGTGGTCAGCGGCGCGATCTCGGAGATCGCGCCCACCGTGGTGGTCTTGCCGACGCCGAAGCCGCCGGCGATCAGGATCTTCACCGGGATCGGCGGGCGTGGCGCGGGCACCCGGCTGACGATCGGGGCCGGCTCGCCGGGGCCACCTGGCGGCCGGTACGGCAGCGGCGGCCCGGCCGGCGGGGGCGGTGTGGCGCGGCCGATCAGCGGGGCGGGGTTGCCGTAGCGGGTGGGGACGTTGTTCGCGGACGGCCCGCCCGGGGCCGCCGCCCGCCATTCAGGAGATCGCACGAAGTCCATCAATCACTCGCAGGATGAGATCGGGATCGAGGGCGTCGTCGACGTCCGCGACGTGCACGTCGAGGTGTCCGGCGGCGCGCAGGTCGCCGACCAGCACCCGGGTCACGCCGAACTGCATCCGGGTCCGGGCGGAGATCTCGGCTACCGACACCGGCTCGACACAGATCGCGACGATCGCCGCGAGTTCCGGGGTCAGCCGGGCGGTGACCGCCCACGAGCCGCTGCCCGGCCGGGCGGTCACCTGGGTCTCCAGGCTGATCGTCGGGTCGCCGTCCACCCGACCCGAGGTGAGCACGAACGGGCGTGGGCCGGTCGGCTGCTCCCCGTCGCCCGCGTCCGGTCCCGGAGCGGGGACGGACGCGCGCAGGAAGGGGCGGATCCGGACGCCGGGTTCCGGCTCCGGGTCCTCGCCGGCGACCCCCTGGTTCATTGCTGGACGGCGTTCTTCAGCTCGGCTATCAGGCGGGGGCTCAGGGCGCCGCCGGCGCGGCCGGCGAAGAGCGTCATCTCGTACGCGACGGTGCCCAGGTTGGCCGAGCGGTCGGCGACCACGCCGAGGACCGAGCCGCTGCTGATCGCGCTGATCAGCAGGTAGCCCTCGGCCATGTCGACGATGACCCGGTTGAGCCCGCCCAGCGCGTACCAGCTCGCGGCGCCACCGGCCAGGCTGGTCATGCCGGAGACCACGGCGGCGAGCCGCTCCGCGTTGGACCGGTCCTTGATCGCGGACATGGCCATCAGCAGCCCGTCCGAGGAAACCGCGATCGCCTCCATCACCCCGGCCGTGCTGGAGGTGAACGAGTCGAGCAGCCAGTTGAAGGTGCGCGCCTCGGGGCTGAGGTCGCCGGGCGCGCTCTGTTCGACGTTGTCGTGCAGGTACGGGCTGGTCACCGTGACGGATCCTCTTCATAGCGGTGGTCGGTGCTGACTTCACGCAGAGCACGGGCGACGCCCGCCTCGTAATCGGTGATGAGATCGCGGACCTCGACCGGGTCGCCGGGGTCGGAACTGACCGGGGGCGCGGGCGGCACCGCGGAGACGGCCAGGTTCGCCCCGGGGACCCGCCGGCTGAGCCGGGGCCGTTCGTGCGCCGGGCCGGCCGGGTCGATGTCGTCCTCGGCCCGGCGTACCCCGTCCTGGAACGCCTCCACCAGGGCGCGGACCGCGGCCGGGTCGTCCGGGACGGCGATCAGCGGCCCGATCACCGGTCCGGCCGGCCCGCCCGGCGGGCCGACCGGCAGGTTCGCGCCGGGCACCCGTTTCCGGATCGGACGGTTCCCGGGCGGTCCGGACGGCCGGCCGACCAGACCGGGCACGGTGGGCCGTGGCCCGCGCGGCGGTGGGATGGGGGCGGAGCCGGTCGTCGGCCCGGCGGCCGGGGGAGCGGCCGGTGCCGGGCCGACGACCGGTGTCGGCGGAGTGGTGCCGGCGGGGTGCGCCGCCGGGCCGGCGGGCAGCGTGGTGGACCGCGCGGCGGCCGGCGGCCAGGCGGGCGGCGGACCGCCGGTGGGGAAGCGGAAGTCCTCGACCGGCGGCCCGGCGACGGCCGGCGCCGCGACCGGGCCGTCGGCGCTCGCCGCGCGGTCCCGGTTCGCCGCGCGGTCGCCGTTCGCGGTGCGGTCGAGGGCGGGGGTGCGCTCCGGGGCGGCCGGGCGCTCCGGGTTCTCCCGGCGGCCGGTCGTGGCCGCCGCGCCGGCCACCTCGGCGTCGTCGCCCTGGTTGCCGAAGGCGTTCCACGAGTCGCCGCTGGAGATGCTGCGGGTGGCCCGGCTCAGCAACGCCGCGTCGAACCCGGCCGGCTCGGCGGGCGCCGGCGGGGCCAGGACCGGCCGGCTCACCGGCGCGGGTTCCGGGGGCCGTTCCGCGGTCGGCGCGGCGGCCCGCGCCACGACGGCTCCGGCCGGCTCCGGCCGGCGGACCACCAGCGAGGCGGCCGGGATCTCCAGACCGGCGGTGATCCCGCCGCCCGCGGTCGCCACCAGTCGTACGGTCCAGCCGTGCCGGCGGGCCAGCCGGCCCACCACGAAGAGCCCGAGCACCTCGGTCGGTGCGAGATCGAGCCGCTCCCGGCGGGTCAGCCGGGCGTTCTCCTCGGCGAGCCGCTCCGCGGTCAGGCCGATGCCGTGGTCCACCACGGCGAGCCGGGCGCCCCCGTCGGTCAGCTCGCCGGCCACCACGACCCGGGTGTGCGGCGGCGAGAAGGCGGTCGCGTTCTCCATCAGCTCGGCCAGCGCCAGCACCAGGTCGCCGGCGATCGCGGGCGCCGCCGAGACGCCGGGCGGAACCTGCACGTCGACCCGGGTGTAGTCCTCGATCTCGCCGAGCGCGAGCCGGACCACGTCGGCCAGCGGGACCGGGGCCACGTGGCCGTCCGAGCCGGTGGCGCCGGAGAGCACCACCAGGCTGCCGGCGTTGCGGCGCAGCCGGCTGGAGATGTGGTCCAGCCGGTAGAGGTGCTCCAGCCGGCCCGGGTCGGCCTCCTGCCGTTCCAGCCGGTCGATGAGCGCGATCTGGCGGCCGACCAGGTTCTGCGTACGACGGCCGACGTGGCCGAACATCTGCGCCACGTTGCGCCGGCCGGCCACCTGCCGCTCGACCAGCCGGGCGGCGGTGTGCTGCACCCGCTCGAACGCGCGGGCCAGGTCGCCGATCTCGTCCCGGGCGCGGACGTCGACCGAGTCGAGGCGTACCGGCGGCACCGACTCGGTCTCGTCGTCGGCCACCCGGGTCAGCTCCGCCTCGGCGACCCGGGCGACGCGCTCGGCGGAGCGGGTGAGCCGGCTCAGCGGCCGGGACACCGTACGGGCGACCGTCATGCTCAGCAGCACCACCAGGAGCAGGATCGCGACCGCCGCCACGGCGACCAGCCAGGCCGTGATCAGCGCGTCCCGCTCCTCGGTACGGGTCTCCGCGATGACGTCCGCGACGACCTTCTTCTCCACGAACTGGCCCAGCGTGATCATCGAGCGGACGGAGGGGAAGAGCACGTCCAGCGGCAGCGGGGCGATCGCGCCGACCGGGTCCCGGATGCTGTCCCGCAGGAAGGTCTGGCTGGTCCGGGCCGCCACCGCCGCGTCGTCCAGCAGCGCCAGCTTCAACTGTTCCGGCGTGATCAGCTTGCGGAACCGGTCGTTGTCCACGTCGAGCGCCGCCATGCAGGCGATGTACGAGGCGGACACCTGCGGATCACCGGTCGCCCGGACCAGCACGATCTGGGTGGCGCACGAACTCAGCGCCTCGTCGGTGCGCAGCAGCGCGTCCAGCGCGAGCACCTGCCGTCCGGCCGAGGTGTCGGTGTCCACCCGGAACGGCAGCCGCAGCGCCTCGATCAGCGCCAGGTCGACCCGGGCGAAGGTGTTCAGGATCTGTTCCGGCGTGGCCCGTCCGGCGAGCGTGGCGGTACGGACGTCGGCCAGCCGGCGTACCCCGTCGAGCGCCTCGTGGACCGGTGCCGGCAGTGCCTCGGCGCGCAGGTCGGCGACCCGGTCGTCGACGGTGGCGGACTTCTGGATCAGCTCGGTGCGGGTCACCCGGGCCAGCAGCAACCCGATCGAGAGCAGGCGTTCCTGCTGGAGGTCCTGCACCAGGCTGCCGATCCGGCTGGCGACCCGGACGGTCTCCGCGGTGTCGGCGGCGCGTTGCGCGGTGGCCACCCGGTCGACGACCACCGGCACGGCCAGCCCGACCATGCTGAGCAGCGGGATGATCACCAGCAGGGCGAGCTTGCCCCGGATCCGCAGCCTAGCGAGCAGCATCGAACGGCCTCCACCGCTCGGCCTCGACGCCCCTACCCACCGCGACGGGCTGGCGGTCGGCGTCGCGGCCGGCGCCCGGCGGGTCGGGTCGGACGGCCGGGGGCAGCACGGCGTCGGCCGGCTCGTGGTGCGGCCCGGCGGCCGGACGCCGGAGCAGCGTCACGGCGAGCCCGACGAGCAACGCCACCGCCACGCCGGCCGCGATCCGGGCCAGCAGCCGGTCCCGGTCGAGCGCGTCCAGCCGCTCCTTGAGCAACGTGTCGAGCTGGTCGAGGATGACGGCGCGGAGCTGCTTGGCGGCGGACTGGGCGGCGAGCCCGGCGGCGGTGAGCTGGGCGGGGTTCGGCGCGGCCCGGCCGCCGCCCGCGGCGGTGAACGCTTCCAGCGACCGCTGGTAGGCGTCCAGCGGGGTGAGCACGTTGGCGCCCAGGTCGGTGCTCTCCGAGCTGTCCACCGCCACGCGCAGGTCGGTGACCAGGTCGTTGGCCGGGCCGAACGCGGCCACCCGCAGTTCGGCCAGCTCGATGCCGGTCTTCGCGCGTTCGGCGGCGGGGCGTTTGGCGGCCAGCCGGACCAGGTCGGCGAGCCGGCCGGCCAGCACCGTCGCGGTGGGCAGGTCCCCGCCGATGCCGTCCTGGAGGAAGAACGAGTCGGACCGGGGGTCGCGGATCAGGCCGGAACTCTCCCGGACCTTCCGGTGGAGTGCGAGCAGCAAATCGTTGGCCTCGCCGTACGCCCGGTAGGCGGCTTCCGGGTCGGCGAACCCGCGGTCCGGCAGCCCTTCGAGCTTCGCCCGCAGCCCGGCCCAGCGCTCGTGGCTGCGCAGCTCGTCGCCGACGGCGGCGTCCACGGCGGCCACCTGCTCGATCGCGGCGTTGAGCGACGCGCGGGAGACCGGTGCCCCGGCGACGGCGGTGGACTGGGCCTCCACCAGCGCGTCGGTGACCGGCCCGAGGGCGCGCAGGTAACGGACCCCCAGCCGTTCCCGGGACGCCAGCTCGTGGTCGTCGGTGGTGTTGCCGTCGACAAGCGCGAAGAGCAGCCCGAGCGGGGCGACGAGCGCCAGCGCCAGCAGCAGGGGCAGGAGACGGCCCGGTACGGAGGGCCGCCGACGCACCCGCGGCGCGGGAACTGTCATGGTCTGTCTCCTCCGGCGACGGCGGGGCGGTCGATGCCCCGGGGGTCGCCGCAGGAGGTCCCGTGCACCGGACCGGAAAATTAGTCGAACCGGGCGGGGCCTGAACCGGAGTCGCCGAGTCGGCTTCACGTCAGTTCGTCCGGGGTGACCGACCGTCGAGTCACTCGCCACGCTGCGTCCGATCGGGTCGTCGAGTCGCGACTTGAGCACTGATTTGCGGCTGTAGATGTGAATTCACGTGATCCGAATACATCCCGCTGGGATGCTCTGGATCTTCTGCGGACGACGGGCGGCGCGCGCCGAACGGCGCAACCGGACGAACGTACGGCGGATCTCAGGGAATGCTCAGCCGGCGGCCCGTACCGTGTGCCGCATGAGATCACCCGTCGCGCGGGTCCGGCGCGCCCTGGCCGGCCACCCGCGCCGGATCGTCGTCGCCGTGCTGGTGGTCGTCCTGGTCGCCGCCGCGCTGGTCTGGGCGGTCCGCCCGCAGGGGGCGGAGTTCCGGACCGAGTCGGCGCTGCTGACCGTGCGGTCCGGGCCGGACGGGACCGAGCCGGTCGACCTGGACACCACGCTCTACCTGCCCGGCGACGCCTCGGACGCGAACCGGGTGCCGGCGGTGCTGCTGGCGCACGGCTTCGGCGGCACCAAGGAGTCGGTCCGCCCGGACGCGGAGGACCTGGTCGCCCGCGGCTACGCGGTGCTCACCTGGACCGCCCGCGGCTTCGGCCGCTCCGGCGGCCAGATCCACCTGGACAGCCCCGACTACGAGGTGCGCGACGGTCAGCGGCTGCTGGACTGGCTCGCCGGTCGTCCCGAGGTGCGTCTCGACTCCGCCGGCGACCCGCGCGTCGGCGTGGTCGGCGGCTCGTACGGCGGCGGCCTGGCGCTGCTGCTGGCCGCGCAGGACAAGCGGGTCGACGCGATCGTCCCGATGATCACCTGGAACGACCTGTCCCGGGCGTTCCTGCCGGAGAGCACCGGCAAGCCGCCCACCGAGGGCGTGTTCAAGAAGGGCTGGGCCGGCATCTTCTTCGGTGGCGGCGGCAACGCCGGCTCCGGGCCGGCCGGGCTGTCCGGGGCCACCGCCGCCGTGCCGGAGGGCGCGCCCGCCTCGGCCGGGCCGGCGAGCCCGCAGCCGGGCGCGGGCCCGGGCAGCGGTTCCGGCCGGACGCCCGGGGGTGCCGCCGACCCGTCCTGCGGGCGGTTCGCCGCGGACGTCTGCGCCGCGTACCTGCGCATCGCCACCACCGGTCGCGCCGACCAGGCCGCGGTCGAGCTGCTGCGCCGTTCGTCGCCGGCTGGCGTGCTCGACCGGATCAAGGCGCCCACGCTGCTGGTGCAGGGTGAGGCGGACACGCTGTTCCCGCTCACCGAGGCGGACGCCAACGCGCGCGGCATCGCCGCCGCCGGCACGCCGGTGCGGGTCGCCTGGTTCACCGGCGGCCACGACGGCGGCGCCGGGCCGACCTCCGACTCCGACCGGGTGAAGTTCCTGACCGCGCAGTGGCTCGACCACTACGTCAAGGGCGAGGGGGCGGCGCCCGGCGACACCTTCACGTTCTCCCGGATCGCCGGCTTCGACGCGCTGGACCGGGGCCTGGTGGCCACCGGTTACCGCACCGACGACTATCCGGGCGTGGCCGGGCAGCAGCGCCGCGACGTGGCGCTGACCGGCCCGGCGCAGCCGGTCGCCGTACCGCCGAACGGCAACCCGGCGGCGATCTCCGCGATCCCGTTCGCCGGGGCGCTCGGCTCGCTGCTGGACGGCGTGGCCGGCGACATCCCGGGCCAGCACGCCCGCTTCGAGTCGGCGCCGCTGGACGACCCGGTCGACGTGGTGGGTGCGCCGACCGTGCGGATCCGGGCCGCGTCGCCGACCGGCGAGGCGGTGCTCTTCGTCAAGCTCTACGACGTCGACCCGCAGGGCGCGGCCACGCTCCCGGACGGCCTGGTCGCGCCGGTGCGGCTGACCGGCCTGCCGGCCACGCTCGACACCGCCACGCCGGTCACCGTCACGCTGCCGGCGATCGTCCGGCGGGTCGAGGCCGGGCACCGGCTGCGGCTCGTGGTGGCGACGTCCGACCAGGCGTACGCCACGCCGGCCGAGCCGGCGGTGCACACCGTGGCGCTCGGCGACGGCCCGCTGGTGCTGCCCACCGTCGACGCCGCACCGATCCCCACCTCGGCCGCGATCTGGCGCTGGGTGCTGGCCGGCCTGCTCGCCGCGATCGCGGTCGGGCTCGTCGTGGTCGTGCTGCTCGCCCGCCGCCGGCACCGCCGCCAGGACCGCTCCATCCACCCGGAGTACGCGGGCGTCCCGCTCGCCGTGCGCAACCTGCGCAAGGAGTACGCGGACGGCTTCGTCGCCGTCTCCGACGTGGACTTCGAGGTGCATCCCGGGCAGGTGGTCGGCCTGCTCGGGCCGAACGGCGCGGGCAAGACCACCACGCTGCGGGTGCTGATGGGGCTGACCCAGCCCACCGCCGGGGAGATCTACGTGTTCGGGCACCGACTGGTGCCGGGCTCGCCGGTGCTGTCCCGGATCGGCGCGCTGGTCGAGGGGCCGGGCTTCCTGCCGCACCTGTCCGGGCTGGACAACCTCAGGGCGTACTGGCGGGCCACCGGACGGCCCTGGGCGGACGCGCACTTCGACGAGGCGTTGGAGATCGCCGGCCTGGGCGCGTCGGTGCACCGGCGGACGAAGAAGTACAGCCACGGCATGCGGCAGCGGCTCGCCATCGCGCAGGCCATGCTCGGCCTGCCCGAGCTGCTGGTGCTCGACGAGCCGACGGACGGGCTGGACCCGCCGCAGATCGCCGAGATGCGCCGGGTGCTCCAGCGCTACGCCACCGACGGCCGGGCGGTGCTGGTCTCCAGTCACCTGCTGGCCGAGGTGGAGCAGACCTGCACGCACGCGGTGGTGGTGAACAAGGGCCGGATCGTGGCGTCCGGCCCGGTCGAGGAGATCGTCGGCGAGTCGCCGAGCGTGCTGTTCGAGGTGAGCGACCCGGACGCCGCGCGGACCGTGCTCGACCGGCTGGACGGCGTACGGGTGCTGCCGGACGCCGACGGCGGGCTGGTGGTGGACACCAACGGCACCGCCCGCCGCGAGGTGGTGGCCGAACTGGTCCGGGCCGGCATCGGGGTGGACCGGGTGGTGCCCCGACGCCGTCTGGAGGACGCGTTCCTCGCCCTGGTCGGCGAGAACTCTCGGGGAAGCGGTGACCGGTGATGGTGGACTCTTCGGTGGCGTCGAAAGGCAGTGGCGGGGCGGCGGGCGGCTACCGGCCGTCGGCCACGCTGCCGTTCGGGGCGGAGTTCCGGCGGCAGGCGTCGCGGCGGCGTACCCAGTTGGCGCTCGGGTTCATGGTGCTGCTGCCGCTGATCATCCTGGTGGCGTTCCAGTTCGACTCGGGGGACGACGACGGTGGCGGCCGGGGCGAGTTCGCCAGCCTGGCCGACCTGGCGACCTCGGGCGGGCTCAACTTCACCCTGTTCTCGATCCTGGTGTCGGCGTCGTTCCTGCTGGTCGTGGTGGTGGCGCTGTTCTGCGGGGACACGGTGGCCAGCGAGGCGAGCTGGGGCAGCCTGCGCTACCTGCTGGCCGTGCCGGTGCCCCGGGCCCGGCTGCTGGCGGTGAAGCTGGTGGTCGCGCTCGCGTACTCCGGGTTGGCGTTGGTGTTGCTGGCCGGCACCGCGCTGCTCGCCGGCACGCTGCGCTACGGCTGGAAGCCGCTGAGCAGTCAGGTCTCCGCGGAGCTGGCCCCGGCGGACGGGCTGCTGCGGCTGGTCGGCGTGCTCGGCTACCTGGCGGTGGTGCTGCTGGTGGTGGCCGGCTTGGCGTTCCTGCTCTCGGTGACCACCGACGCGGCGCTCGGCGCGGTCGGTGGGGCGGTGCTGCTCTGGATCCTGTCCAGCATCCTCGACCAGATCACCGCGCTGGGCGGGCTGCGCAACCTGCTGCCGACCCACTACAGCAGCGCCTGGCTGGGGTTGCTGTCGTCGCCGATGCAGACCGACGACGTGGTCAAGGGCGCGATCTCGGCGATCGTCTACGCCACGCTGTTCTGGGGGCTCGCCTTCTGGCGCTTCACCCGCAAGGACATCACGAGCTGAGGGGCGCGTCACTCCGGTGGCCAGAACGTCCCGTCGTTGAGCTGGCGGATGCGGTCGGCGAACGCGTCGCTGCCCTGGAACACCACCTGGATGTGCGGCCGGTGCTCGGGCAGCCGCCGGAACAGCAGCGTGATCACGTTCTGGTTGGTGGGGCTGAGGAAAGCGGCGATCGTCAGCTCGAGACCGGGAACGAGTATCGGCCGGGACTCCTCGATGAAGTACTCGACGGCGTGCTGGCTCGCGAAGACGAAGACCACCGTTTCGTCATGGGCGGTCAGGCAGAACGGTTGGTCGACGCCCTCGCCGCTCACCCAGGGGACCAGGAAGACGCGCTGTTGGCGGCCGAGTGTCTCCGCCGCGTCGGCGGGCCGGGCGACGAACGCGGCGAGCAGGTCGAGGTCCGGGTGCTGGACGTCCAGCGTCCGGGCCAGGTCGAGGAACCGCTCGGTCTCCAACCGGATGACGGCTGCGGTCGCCTCGTGCGTGAACGCCTCGGCCAGGCGGTCGAAGACGTTGAGCCCCCGCTCCTCCGGGAACACGCTGTGCCGCATCGCCCGCATGTGCCCCACCTCGAACGCGGTGAACTGTTCGTTCATCCGGGCGTGCATCGCCAGCAGGGAGGCGTGCATCTCGTTGACGGCCTCCGGGTCGGCGCCCCGCACGGGGCGACCGCCGGACGCCAGGTGTAGCGACAGAAAGTTGATCATCGCGTTGAGGCGGACGCTGTTCGCCACGGCGTTGAACGCGTCGATCGCGTCCCGCCCGAGCCGGGCCCCGTAGCGGGCGACCATGACGCAACTGTTCATGTATTGCATCAGGCCGAACATCAGCATGATCTCGCCGGCGAGCTGGTCGGCGCGGAACGCGTCGGGCGTGCCGTTCCGCTGGAGGACGCGGGCGGTGGCCGTGAACAGCACCTGCGCCGAGAACATGTCGGCGTCGAGTTCTTCCCGGAGCACCCCGTGGTCCAGCGAGTCACGCCGCGATCTGCGGTGACGCCACTCCCGGACGTCGTCGTCGAGGCTGCCGGCGAACAACCTGCGGGTCACCCCGTCGATGAGCCGGTCGAGGTGCTCCGTGGCGTCGGCCGGCTCCGGCCGTCCGGGTGGGTGGGTGATGGCGTGGACATGGCCGAGTTCGTGCAGCAGGGGGTAGAACCACACGGACATGTAGTGGTGGCCGATCGGTGTCCGCTCGAGATCCCTGAGCGTCACCGGCGCGTAGTACGTCGTGCTCGCCGGCAGCGACTCCACCAGCAGGTGACAGGCCAGGCCCGGATCGCCGTACCGGAGGGCCAGCTCGGCGATGATGCGCAGGCTGACCTGCTCGGCCACCTCCGCCATGAGCTCGGGAGACAGGTGGCGGGCGGTCACGATCCCCCGCAGGTGCCCGATCATTTCGAGGTAGCGCGTGTTGAACAGCACGATCGACGGGTCCAGGGCCGGCAGGGAGAACATCTCCGGCACGTCGCCGTCGACCCAGTAGACCGCGTAGGGGTGGCCGATCACCTCGTCCACGACGTCCAGGACGACGTTCATCGGGCTGAGGCCGTCGCGTCCGTGCCGCCACGTCCGGACGGAGGCACCCACCTGCGACCGGACGATGTGGTCGAGAACGGTGTCGTCAAGCATCCGGACGTCGGTCCGCCGCGTCGTCGCCCTCCGGCAGCTCCGTCGCGGCCCGGAACTGGCGCAACAGCTCCTCGATGTCCGCCGGCCCCGGGTTGTCGACGGCGAAGGTGCGCTCGGTCAGGTTCATCTCCACCCGCCCGACCCGGAACTGCTTGACCAGCTCCGCCAGGGCGCGCAGGATGTCCGGCGCCATTTTCAGCGCCACCCCGGCCACCACCATCCACGACGTGACGGCGGCCCCGTCGAGGTTGCGCCGCCCGGACGCCTGCGCGGCGACCCCGCGCGCCTTCAGCGTGTCGACCAGCGGCTGTGCGGCATCCTCGGCGCATACCGCCACCAGCGTGACCCGCTCCGATCCCACCGGTCACCTCCCGAACGGTCCACTGGGGAGCAATGAGCACGCTAGTGCATCGACGCCACACTCCGACCGGCCGGAGGTCTTCCTGTCGGCTACCCGACTTCCATATCATGGGAGCGTTCCCACGAGATTGTCCCGCCAGCAAGGAATTGATTACCTTCAATCTTTATGCCGGCCATCCTGGACGCGTCCCACACCCGTCCCAGGAGGATTCCCATGGTCCCGCCGCAGTTGAACGGTCCCGTACTCTCCCTGTTCCGCATCGTCGTCGGCTTCCTCTTCCTGCTCCATGGTGCCGCGTCGATCTTCGGAATACTCGGCGGCAACCCGGCCACCGGCGGCGCCGTCCCGGTCGGCACCTGGCCCGGCTGGTGGGCCGCGCTGATCCAGCTCGTCTGCGGCGTGCTCGTGCTCGTCGGCCTGGCCACCCGGCCCGCCGCGCTGCTCGCCTCCGGCTCGATGGCGTACGCGTACTTCGTGGTGCACCAGCCGCACGGCCTGCTGCCGATGAAGAACGGCGGCGAACTGGCCGCGCTCTTCTGCTGGTCGTTCCTGCTGGTCGCGGTGCTCGGCCCGGGCACCTGGGCGCTCGACGCGCTGATCTCCCGCCGCCGCACCGCCCCCGCCGACGCCACCCCGGCGACCCGCCGCGCCTCCGTCCCCGCCTGACCCGCCGCGCGCCAGATCTTGGTACGGGAGCGCCCCTTCGAGGGCGGTTCCGTACCAAGATCTGTCAGCGGCAGCGGCCGGAATGGGCGACCGGGAGGAGGCAGCGCCGGGAGCGGGGGAGCGGGGCGTCGCACCAGACCCGGGTACGCACCGACTGCCGGTCCTCCTCGGACAGCGTGGTCTCGCCGAAGTCGATGGCGAGCACGTGACCGAGCGAGCGGCGCAGCGCCATGGACAGCGCGGCGGCCTCGTCCACACTGGTCAGCGTGGTGGGCAGGTGGATGATCCAGTGCGGCTCGGTCACCGTGGCCGACCCCCGTCGGTCAACCCCTCGGTGTACGACGACAGCGCCGCCGCGGCCGACGTCAGGCTCTCCGCCATCAGGGCGAGGCGTTCGGCGCCGTCCTGCCACTGCCGAACGGTCGTCCCGGTCATCGGGTCGTCGGTCCGGCCAGCGTCGGAGAGCTGCTGCCCGGCAGCGGTGATCCGGGCCGGAAGCCGCCCGATCCGATCGGCCGCCGTGCCCAACCGGTCCCGGACGTCGTCCAGCGCCTCGACCAGCCCGCCGATGGTGGCGGTCTCCCGGTGGCCGGCGGCGACGCGCAGCCGACGTACCCCGTCGCTGACCTGGAACTCGGCGTCTCCGGCCAGGTCGAGGGCGTCCTCGCCGCTGCGCCGGGCCAGCTTGATCGCCGGGTGGGCGCAGCCCGCGCCGACGCGCTCCAGCAGCACGGTGGCGGCGGCCACCCCGAGGTACGCCTCCCGCAGCTCACCGGTGACCTGCTCGACCGCCCAGATCGCGCTCGCGACGGGCACCTCCGAACTCGTCTCCGCATCCGTCACACCACGTCTCCTTCGCCTGGTGGGGTGCCGGGGCAGCGCGTCGCCCAGCCCGGAGGACGTCCGGTTGGGTGCGCGCTGCCCCGACTGGGGATCGACCAGTGCCTAGCTGGGCGCTCCTGACCAAAACTTTATCGATAATGCTGGTAAAGTCAACGATGCGCTTGAGGTTGCTCCTGGTTTTGTGATCAGATGGACATGCCTAGCTGGGAGTATTCGCATGTCCGCGCCGCGCAGGTTCGAGCCGCACTACCGAAGGATCATCGGTGACATCAGGAGGCGCATCGCAGAAGGCGAGTGGCCGCCCGGTCACAAGTTGCCCTCTACGAAGGAGTTGGCAGACCTCTACCAAGTAGGCAGCCAGTCCACCGTCCGGCAGGCCATCACGATCCTGATCGAGACCGGGGAGTTGTACGGCCACCAGGGCTTGGGCGTGTTCGTACCCGGCACCGCCAAGTAGGCAGCGTTGACTGCTGTCGTCAACTGCATGGAGTAAACATCGGCCGGACGACTACTTCAACCGGGTGCACTACGGCCGAAGCGCGGCTTGTGAGGGCGGGACTACCTTGTCGAGTTGCCGCTCAAGGTTTAGCGGGTCATCGAAAAACTCAACGTCGCTGACGGTTCGAAGTTCGGCGACGATCGGCGCGGGCCAGTCGCGCGCTGAGCCGTCCAAAGCGGCGATCCGGCTTTCTTTGGCGATCGTGGACAGGCCGAAGACGTGGTAGCAATGCTCGGCTGCCTGATCTGGATCACGCAGGCTGACGGCCTGAACGTAGGCAGCCTTGCCGTCGTTGGCTACTCGCAGCGTGACCGAGCGATTGCGGCCGGATTCTAGCGGGATGGGAGCATCCCGCTGAAGCTTGCGACCGCGTCCGGCCCAAGCGGTGACCCGGTCTGTTACTCGATCGACAAACCTGATGCCTGCCTGACGGGGCGCAAGCCATCGAAGTTGGTCGGCGCGTAGCGATGCCTGTGCGACATCAAGGACCAGCCTCCCGAGTTCGTTGGTGCTGCCGAAGGTCGCGATCTCACCGGGTGCCGCATTGACTCCGTTAAGCCCGCCGCCCGCCATGATCTCGGCGAACGCCTCTGCTGCCCGGCCGGCGAACAGGTTCACCCCGGCCATGGCCAGCAGAGACGCGGCGGCGGCCCGATCGGTCACTCGACAGCCGGAGCCCATCGGCTCGACAAGCACCCGAACGCCGTCGCCGTCGCCGTAGGTCATCGGCAAGTCGATGAGCAGGCCATCTCCGTACGGGTGGACGACCGTGTTGTCGTTGACAGCCCGGAGGACAGCGCCGATGACAGTCGTGGCATCCACAGTCATGTCCCTCCTCAAGGCTCCCGCCAGATGAAGTCGTCCCCTATCGCGATGAAGCACTCCGCGGCGAACGCTTCCAGGATCGCACGATAGGTGCCGGGTGCGACTCTCGGTTGAAGCGGAACGGCGGGGATGTCGTCCGGTTCATAGGCTGCCTCCTCGCCCCCGCCGGGCTCGCTCCGGTGCTTGTGAGTGCCGGGAAAGGGGCGATGTGGCGTGTTTATGCACAGTCGACGTGCTGAGAAGCCCGAGCGGCCCTCGCCGGCAAGATACTGAAGTGCCGGCTCGCTCGGTCTCAAATCGCTGATCGTCACACGAAGCCGGCATGGAGCAAGCGCACGGATGACGGTGTCGACCCGAAGGACGCCTTCTCTGACGACTTGGTTTTTGGTGACCCACGTGATGCCCCCAACCGTCACCGCCTCTGCCAGTGGCGACAGCAACGTGCCGAGATTGGCGGCCGTCATCAGGTGAGATACCTGCCGACTCATGATCGCCCCCTCCCGGTCGCCTAGGTGGCGATGTGAGGCCACCTCGCTCTGCGTCGGGTCGGACACTATCGGAGACGGTCACGACAGCCGTGTTCTAGAGGGGCGCGTCTAGTCGGCAACCCGACATCGACGAAGGCTGAGCCCGCGGGTTGCCCGTCAGAGCCGGTTGTCCGGGGTCAAGGCCGATGAGGGCGGCCCGCTCGGCGTGATCGGTTCCGTGGTCGGGTCGGCGGCGCGGCGCTTCCAGGCGCTGACCCCGAGCCGGCCGGTGTTGCCGAGGTCGATCGGCCCGTCCAGCGCCACCGCGTGCGCCGGCCTGCCGGCCACCGGCGCGACGTCGAGCTGGGCGCCCTCGGTGGCCACCACGGTCGGATCGGTGACCGTGTTGCGCCAGAGCAGCGCGGCGCCGGCCCGTTCGCCGGGGCGCAGCACGAGCCGGGTGGGTGGGGCGTCGAAGCCGGAGGTGATCCCCGTCGCGCCCGGGACGATCTTGACCTTGATCGGGTCCCCGTCGGCGTCCCGCATGCTGACCGCCGGGTAGCCGCGCAGCTCGTACGGCCGGGTTCCGCAGTTGACCAGGTCAAGGCCCATGGCCCGCAACCCCATCGCGGCGCTCACGCCCAGCTCGGTGATCCGGATGCCCTCCGGGGCGCAGGCCGCCGAGGGGGACGGCGCGACCTGGGCGGCCGGCCGGTCCGGCGGCGTGGGCAGCGGGTCGACCCGGGACGGTGTCGCGGCGCAGCCCGCCAGCAGCACAACCCCCGCGAGCCCTCCGATCCGGCCAACCCCACGTCGCATCCGGCGATCCTCCCACCCCATCGTCCGACCCGTGGCCCACCACCTCCCGGTGATCATGAGGTTGGCGGCGGCCATCGTCCGATTTGTTGCCGCCAGCCTCATGATCGACCGAGGTCGGGAGGGGGAGGCGAGGGTCGGTGGGGCGGCCCACACCGTGGGACCCGGGGTGGCGGGGCGGTGCGCGGCGCATAGACTCGACGGCACAACTGCATACCTCATCCAGAGGGGCTGAGGGATACGGCCCGACGACGCCCCGGCAACCACCCGCACGCTCGATGCCGAGTGTCCTGCGGGCAGGTGCCAATTCCGTCCCCGCCGCACCCGGCGATGCGGGGAAAGATGAGAGGAATTCCTCGACATGACGTCGACGCTTCCCGCCGTCTCCGGCATCGACACCTCCCGCAGCCCGGCCCGCGCCCTGGTCTGTCGCGCCTGTTCCGCGCGCTACCCGCTGGCCGCGCAGCACGCCTGCTACGAGTGTTTCGGCCCGCTGGAGGTCGACTACGACACGGCCGCGCTGGCCGCCGTCACCCGCGAGCAGATCGAGTCCGGCCCGAACAGCATCTGGCGCTACGCCGCCCTGCTCCCGGCCGGTCAGGACCCGGCCACCCGGGTCACCCTCGACCCGGGGCTGACCCCGCTGGTCGCCGCCAACCACCTCGCCGCCGAGCTGGGCATCACGGCGCCGCTCTGGGTCAAGGACGACAGCGCCAACCCCACCCACTCGTTCAAGGACCGGGTCGTGTCGGTGGCGCTGACCGCCGCCCGGGCGCTCGGTTTCACCCGCTACGCCTGCGCGTCCACCGGCAACCTGGCCAACTCGGTCGCCGCGCACGCGGCCCGTGCCGGTGTGCCGTCGGTGGTGTTCATCCCCAGCGATCTGGAGCAGGGCAAGGTGGTCACCACCGCCGTCTACGGCGGCGACCTGGTCGCCATCGACGGCTCGTACGACGACGTGAACCGGCTCTGCGGCGAGCTGGTGGAGACCGACGAGTTCGAGGACACCGCGTTCGTCAACGTGAACGTGCGGCCGTTCTACGCCGAGGGCTCCAAGACGCTCGGCTACGAGGTGGCCGAGCAGCTCGGCTGGCGGATCCCGGCCCAGGTGGTCATCCCGATGGCCAGCGGCGAGCTGCTCACCAAGATCGACAAGGCGTTCGCCGAGCTGGTCGAGATCGGGCTGGTCGAGGCGCCGGCCGGCGGCTGGAAGGTGTTCGGCGCGCAGTCCGCCGGCTGCAACCCGATCGCCACCGCGCTGCACGACGACCGCGACACCATCGTCCCGGTCAAGCCGACCGGCATCGCCAAGTCGCTCAACATCGGCGACCCGGCCGCCGGCCTCTACGCGCTGGAGGCGGTCCGCCGCACCGGCGGCTGGATGGAGTACGCCGACGACGACGAGATCCGCGCCGGGATCACGTTGCTGGCGCGGACCACCGGCGTGTTCGCCGAGACGGCGGGCGGCGTGACGGTGGCGGTGCTGCGCAAGCTGGTGGAGTCGGGCCGGCTGGACCCGACGGCGGAGACGGTCGTCTTCAACACCGGCGAGGGCCTCAAGACGCTGGACGCGGTGGCCGCCGCCTCCGGCCCCACCCACCGCATCAAGCCCAGCCTCCGCGCCGCCCGAGACGCCGGCCTCCTCTCCTGACCCCACCCACCCCACCCCGCCCCCGCCCCCCGAGAGGTGATCAAGAGGTTTGTGTCGGCGTGCGGGGTCGGCCCCGACGCAAACTCCTTGGTCAACTCGCGAGCCGGCGGCGGGGGCCGGTGGGGGGAGGGGCGGTGGGGGAAGGGCGGTGGGGTGGGCTCGCCCGGGAGGGGGATCGGGGGCGACCAGGGGTGACGGGGGATGTGCGGCGCGTGTCGAAAAACTGTCAGTGGAGGACTTGACGGCAGGAACCGGACGGCGCAAGATGCTCGGTGCGGGAGGGCATCCGCCGGAGACTTTTCAAAGTTTTGCGACCCAACGCCGGAGGCGTTGTGCGGACGTCCCTCCCGACCAACGTGCGACAGGGCCAGCGGAAAACCGCTGGCCCTGTCGCTTTTTCCACGGCAGGCTCGCCGCCATGGGCCTGACCGTCACCCCGCTGGACGCCGCCGACCTGCCGACGCTCGACGCGGCGTACCGGATCGCGGAGGCGGCCCGCGCCGTCGACGAGCCGGACCTGCCGCCGACCTGCCGCCGGCGGTTCGAGGCGCTGCTGCGGCACCCGATGCCCGGCGTCGACGGGCGGTGGCTCGTCGCCCGCCTCGACGGGGAGCCCGTCGGCTGGCTCCGGCTCCACCTGCACACGCTGGAGAACGTCGAGAACGCCACCGTCGAGCTGGTGGTCGACCCGGCCCACCGGCGTCGCGGGATCGGGCGCGCGCTGCACGGGCCCGGCGTACGGCTGCTCCGGGAGCACGGCGGCAAGCGGCTGGTCGGCTCCGCCGCCGCCGCGCTGCCCGGCGAGGCGGAGCGGGTGTTCCCGGGTGCGGCGTTCGCCGCCGCCGTGGGGGCGAGGCCGGCGAACGCCGATGTCCGCCGCCGGCTCGACGTGACCGCGCTCGACCGGACCCGGCTGGCCGCGCTGCTGGCCGACGCCCGCGCGGCGGCCACCGGCTACCGGACCGTGCACTGGCGCGACCACACGCCCGACGAGTACGTCGCGGACACCGCGCACCTGGAGGGCCGGCTGCTGCTCGACGCGCCGATGGGTGAGCTGGCGTGGGAGCAGCAGAAGATGGACGCGCAACGAAAGCGGGGCGTGGAGCGGGCGCTCGACGCCCGGGGCGTGCGTCGCTACAACACCGGCGCGGTGCACGAGGCGTCCGGCCGGCTGGTCGGCTGGAGCCAGCTCAGCCTGGCGGCGAGCAGCACCGACCACGCCTGGCAGCAGATCACCATCGTCGATCCCGGCCACCGCGGCCACCGGCTGGGTCTGCTCTGCAAGGCCGCCAACCTGGGGTACGCGTTGAGCCGCGAGCCGGCGCTGCGGACGGTCGACACCTGGAACGCCGCCGCCAACGGTCACATGATCGTGATCAACGAGCAGCTCGGCTTCCGCCCGGTCGCCGGCTCGGTCGACTGGCAGTTGACGATCTGAGTTGTGACACGCCCCTACTGATCTGGTGCCTTTCTGTTGCATGATGGCGGGCATGACGGAGACCCCGCACCCCCTGTACGCCAGGCACGCCGAGACCCTCGACCGGGCGCTGACCGCCATCACGGAGCGCGGGTACTGGTCCGCCTATCCCGAGTCGCCCAGCCCCCGGGTGTACGGCGAGACCGCCGCCGCCGACGGCAAGGCCGCCTTCGAGGCGTACCTGGGCGGCGACTTCCCGCTCGACCAGGCGAGCGACGGCACCACCGTGGCCACCGAGGTCAGCCCGTTCGGCGTGGCGCTGGACGTGCGCTACCCGCACGCCGGCGCGGACGAGTTGGTGGCCGCCGCCACCGCCGCGCTGCCGGCCTGGCGCGACGCCGGCCCGAAGGCCCGCGCGGGCGTCTGCCTGGAGATCCTCGACCGGCTGCACAAGAACGTGTTCGAGCTGGCCAACGCCGTGCAGTTCACCAGCGGTCAGGCGTTCGTGATGGCGTTCCAGGCCGGCGGCGCGCACGCGCTGGACCGCGCGCTGGAAGCGGTCGCCTACGCGTACGCCGAGATGACCCGCCACCCCGGGACGGCCGGCTGGGAGAAGGCCGCCGGCAAGGGCGACCCGCTGCGGATGACCAAGACGTTCCACGTGGTGCCGCGCGGGGTGGCACTGGTCATCGGCTGCAACACGTTCCCGACCTGGAACTCGTACCCCGGGTTGTTCGCCTCGCTGGTCACCGGCAACCCGGTGGTCGTGAAGCCGCACCCGCGCGCCGTGCTGCCGCTGGCGGTCACCGTGAAGTACGCCCGCCAGGTGCTCGCCGAGGCCGGCTTCGACCCGAACCTGGTGCAGCTCGCCCCCGAGGCGGCCGGCGAGAAGCTCGCCTCGACGCTGGCCCTGCACCCGGCCGTGAAGATCGTCGACTTCACCGGCTCCACCGAGTACGGCGACTGGCTGGAGGCGAACGCCCGGCAGGCCGCCGTCTACACCGAGAAGGCCGGCCTGAACACGGTGGTGATCGACTCCACCGACGACTTCGCCGGGCTCTGCCGCAACCTGGGCTTCACGCTCACGCTCTACAGCGGCCAGATGTGCACCACCTCGCAGAACCTGCTGATCCCGCGCGACGGCATCGACACCGACCAGGGGCACAAGAGCTTCGACGAGGTGGCCGCCGGGATCGCCGGAGCGGTCGCCAAGCTCACCGCCGACCCGGCGCGGGGCGTCGAGCTGACCGGCGCGATCGTCAACGACGGGGTGCTGGAGCGGCTCGACGAGGTGACCAAGGTCGGCGAGCCGGTGCTGGAGTCGCGCACCGTCGAGCACCCGTCCTTCCCGGGCGCCGTGGTGCGTACGCCGACGGTGGTCAAGCTGGACGCCGCCGACACCGCGACGTACGCGCGGGAGTGGTTCGGGCCGATCTCGTTCGCCATCGCGACCGACTCGACCGCGCACAGCCTGCGCATCCTGCGCGAGACGGTGGGGGAGAAGGGCGCGCTGACCGCGGCCGTCTACTCCACCGACGAGGCAGTGCTGGACGCGGCCGAGGCGGCGGCGATCGACGCCGGCGTGCACCTGTCCTGCAACCTGACCGGTGGCGTGTTCGTCAACCAGTCGGCGGCGTTCTCCGACTTCCACGGCTCGGGCGCGAACGCGGCGGCCAACTCGGCGCTGACCGACGGCGCGTACGTGGCGAACCGGTTCCGGGTGGTGCAGAGCCGCCGGCACGCGTGAGGTGGAAAGCGGGGCCCCCGCCGGTGCGGGGCCCCCGCCGGTGCGGGGCCCCCGCCGGTGCGGGGGCCCCGCTCACCAGCCGGGCGTCAGGCCGGGCGGCGCATCTGGAGTTCGCGCAGGACCGGGAGCCGGGGGTGCGGGACGCGTACCCCGGTGTCGGTGAAGCCCAGCTTCCGGTAGGCCCGGCAGGCGCGGTCGTTGCCGACCACCACCTCCATCATCAGTTCGGGCCGCCCGCAGGCCCGGGACCAGGCCGCCACCGCGTCCACCAGCGCGGCCAGCAGCCCGGTGCCCCGTCGAGCCGGGGTCACGTAGACCGCGTAGACGAGCGTCAGGCCCGGCTCGTCCGGTGCGGCGATGCCACCGGCGTGGCCGACCAGGCGGGCGTCCGCCTCGGCGACGAACTGGCCGATCTGGTCGCCCCGCGAGACGGTCGCCACCCGGGCTGCGAAGTCCGCGTGCGGGCGCGCGGCGGCCTCGGCCACCGTCTCCAGGAAGGCCAGTGGGCTGTCGGCCAACATCTCCAGCCGGAGCGCCCGCATCCGGGCGGCGTCCTCCGGGCGGATCCGCCGGACCGTGGGTGGGACGGGCACGCTGGTCATGCCGCATACATACCGGACCGGGCCGGAGCGGGCGCGTCCGGGTGCCGTACCAGCTCCGGAATATGCCCGATTTGTGGTCGTGCGCGGTCGTCACTCCTCGTGTAGCGTGCGATTTCGGTCACCGATTCAGCGGCCGTCGCCGATCGCCGAAACCGGTGTGCCGCCGGTGCCGGTCCGCCGGTTTCCGGGTGTTGGACGCCGCGCAGAGTGAGGAAGTGCACCGTGGCACAGGGCACCGTGAAGTGGTTCAACTCCGAAAAGGGCTACGGCTTCATCGCCGTCGACGGCGGTCAGGACGTCTTCGTCCACTTCTCCGCGATCGAGATGGACGGCTACAAGGCTCTGGACGACGGCCAGCGGGTCGAGTTCGAGATCGCTCAGGGCCAGAAGGGCCCGCAGGCCGAGCGCGTCCGCGTCATCGCCTGATCGCTGCCGGCCGTCGCCCGCGGCCGAACCACCCCGACCGGGGCTGCGTTGCCGCCCCGCACCGTGGAAGATCATGAGCCGTTCCAGCCGTCGCCGCTGAGGAGGGCCCATGTCCGACCTGCCCCCGTCGGGTTCCACCGAGCCGGTGCACCCGGCCGATCCGGCCCGGCCCGCGCCGCCGCCCGCCGGGCCGGTGCCGGAGCAGTCGGGGCCGCCCGGGACGCCGCCCACCGCCGGCCAACCGGCCGTCGACCCGTGGGCCGACCGGACCGCCGCCGACCGGCCGGACTCCGACCCGGACGCGCCGAACCCGGACGGGTACGGCCCGCCGCCTGCCCACCCGCACCCGTCCGGCTCGGCCACCCCACCGCCCGGCTGGCCCGCGCCACAGGGCATCCCGCCCGGCTGGCCCGCGCCACAGGGCAGCACCCCGTCCGGCTGGTCCGCGCCGCAAGGCAGCACCCCGTCCGGCTGGCCCGCGCCGGACGCTGCTCCGCCCGGCGGCTGGAGCTGGCCGGCCACCGGGCCCACCTACCCCGGTCATCCGATGCCGGGCGCGGCGTACCCCGGTCACCCGATGCCCGGTGCGGCGTACCCCGGTCACCCGGTGCCCGGTGGCTGGTACCCCGGTCCCGACCCGCAGGATCCGCTGGTCACCCCGCCGTACGCGGGCGTTGGGGGTTGGTTCGCGCGGTGCGCCGGCGCGGTCCGGCGCGGTTGGCGGCAACTCCTGCCGATCATGCTGCTCACCCAGGGCGTACCGGCGGCGGTGATCTCCGTCCTCTCGCTCTTCCTGGTCCCCACCGACGAGCTGGCGACCGGCCCGGACGGCGCGCCGGTGCTGCCGGACGGCTACCTGGGGCAGCTGTTCGCGTTCTACGGCGTGGTCCTGTTCGCCGCGTTGGTCTTCGGTCCGCTCCAGGCGGTCGGTTGGGGCGCGGGCACCTGGGTGGTCGCCCGGCAGGCGGCCGGGGAGCCGGCCGGCCTCGGCGGCGCGCTCCGGTACGGCGCGCGCCGCGCGCTCGGCCTCTGGGGCTGGACGATCGTCGTCTCGCTGCTGATCACGGTCGGCGCCTGTCTCTGCCTGCTGCCCGGCATCTACGTCGGGTTCGCGGTCGCGCTGTTCGGCCCGGTCTACCTGTTCGAGCGGCAGGACCCGATCGGGCGGTCCTGGCGGATGTTCCACACCCGCTTCGGCATGGTGCTGGGCCGGGTGGCGCTGGTGGCGTGCGCGTTGCTCGCGGCGAGCGTGCTGGACGTCGTGGTGGGCGCGGTGAGCGGCGCGGCGTTCGGCGCCGATCCGACGTCCGCGCCGGGCACCGCGGTCGGGGCGGTGACGCTGGCCGTGGTCGGCGCCGCGCTGGCCGCGCCGGCCTACCTCGCGCAGCTCGTCGGGCTGGTCGTCGCGTACGCCGAGCAGCGGGCCCACGAAGGCCCGGTGAACGCGGCCCGACTGGCTGCGGAACTCGGCTGAGCGGTGCGGTCGTGCTTGCACTCGGCTAGGGAGAGTGCTAAACAAGTCATTGGCACTCGCGTACGGTGAGTGCCAATGGTCGGGGCGGTAGGGCCACGGCCGCGCCGGTGCCTCCAGGGTGCCGGAGCGGAACGGGGCCGGTCGTCGCGGGCTGTCCGGCCCGACCGAGGAGGACGTCGTCGTCGCCAGGTGGCGACGTCCCCAAGGTGCGTACACCAGACGGCCCATCCGGGCATCCCGGGTGGCCCGTGAGTGTCCAGGAGGACAACGCCGTATGGCCAAGATGATCGCGTTCGACGAAGAGGCGCGCCGCGGCCTCGAGCGGGGCATGAACCAGCTCGCCGACGCCGTGAAGGTGACGCTCGGCCCCAAGGGCCGCAACGTCGTGCTCGAGAAGAAGTGGGGTGCCCCCACCATCACCAACGATGGTGTGAGCATCGCCAAGGAGATCGAGCTCGAGGACCCGTACGAGAAGATCGGCGCCGAGCTGGTCAAGGAGGTCGCGAAGAAGACCGACGACGTCGCCGGTGACGGCACGACGACGGCGACCGTCCTGGCCCAGGCCCTGGTTCGCGAGGGTCTGCGCAACGTGGCCGCCGGCGCCAACCCGATGGCCCTGAAGCGGGGCATCGAGACCGCCGTGGCCAGCGTCTCGGAGGAGCTGCTCAAGCTCGCCAAGGACGTGGAGACCAAGGAGCAGATCGCCTCCACCGCCTCCATCTCCGCCGGTGACAGCACCGTCGGTGAGATCATCGCCGAGGCGATGGACAAGGTGGGCAAGGAAGGCGTCATCACCGTCGAGGAGAGCAACACCTTCGGCCTCGAGCTCGAGCTCACCGAGGGCATGCGCTTCGACAAGGGCTACATCTCCGCCTACTTCATGACCGACCCGGAGCGTATGGAGGCCGTCTTCGACGACCCCTACATCCTGATCGTCAACAGCAAGATCTCGTCGGTGAAGGACCTGCTCCCGATCCTGGAGAAGGTCATGCAGTCGGGCAAGCCGCTGCTGATCATCGCCGAGGACCTGGAGGGCGAGGCCCTCGCCACGCTGGTCGTCAACAAGGTCCGGGGCACCTTCAAGTCGGCCGCCGTCAAGGCGCCGGGCTTCGGTGACCGCCGCAAGGCCATGCTCGGCGACATCGCCATCCTCACCGGTGGCCAGGTCATCAGCGAGGAGGTCGGCCTCAAGCTGGACGCCGTCACCCTCGACATGCTGGGCCGCGCCCGCAAGGTCGTGGTGACCAAGGACGAGACCACCGTGGTCGACGGCGCCGGTGACGCCGAGCAGATCCAGGGCCGGGTGAACCAGATCCGGGCCGAGATCGACAAGAGCGACTCCGACTACGACCGGGAGAAGCTGCAGGAGCGTCTGGCCAAGCTGGCCGGCGGTGTTGCGGTGATCAAGGTCGGCGCGGCCACCGAGGTCGAGCTGAAGGAGCGCAAGCACCGCATCGAGGACGCCGTCCGCAACGCGAAGGCCGCCGTCGAGGAGGGCATCGTCCCGGGTGGTGGCGTCGCGCTGGTCCAGGCCGGCAAGACCGCCTTCGACAAGCTGGACCTGGCCGGCGACGAGGCGACCGGCGCGCAGATCGTCAAGATCGCGCTGGACGCCCCGCTGCGGCAGATCGCCGTCAACGCCGGCCTCGAGGGTGGCGTCGTCGTCGAGCGGGTCCGCAACCTCGACCCGGGTCACGGCCTCAACGCCGCGACCGGCGAGTACGTCGACCTGCTGGCCGCCGGCATCATCGACCCGGCCAAGGTGACCCGTTCCGCGCTGCAGAACGCCGCCTCGATCGCCGCGCTGTTCCTCACCACCGAGGCCGTCGTGGCGGACAAGCCGGAGAAGACCCCGGCCGCCCCGGCTGGCCCGGGTGGCGGGGAGATGGACTTCTGAGTCCAGCTTCACCCAGTACGCCGGAAGGGGGCGGGCCGCGTCAGCGGTCCGCCCCCTTCCGCGTCCGCGTCAGGTGGGCAGCGGGCGTTGGTTGCGTCGCTTGTGTGCCCGGTCGTACGGCGGCAGCAGCCGTCTCGGCTCGTCCACCGGCTGCCGGGGCTCCTCCACGGCCGGCTGGTCCGCGGCGTCCTGCTCGGCGTCGCCCACGTCGAGCCGTTCGGTGGGCAGCTCGCCGGCCGGGCGCCGGCCCGTCGCCGGGCCGTCGGTCCGTTCGTCATCCGTGGTCATTGCGCGCCTCCTCTGCCCCTCGAACGGTAGGGGCCGGTCGATGGGCGTGGAGGGCGAACGGCGTTATGCCCGATTGATGGCTCTTCACGCCGATAGACCGGGTGTCCGGTGCCGGCGGGGCGTCGGCGATGCTGTGGGCATGGAGCACGTGTCCAGAGTGCCGCGACCGGGTGCTCCACGTGTGCTACCGGGTGCGCCCCTGAAGGGCCTTCCGGTAGAGGAAGAAGACGCGCTCGATCCGGGCCCCGGCCGCACCCGAGTAGAACGGCACCGGGCCGACCCAGCCGATCTGCGCCTCGGTGAACCCGGCCGCCGCCTGGTCGCGGAGGCAGCGGCGCAGCAGCACCCCACCGATCCCGGAACCCTCGGCCGCCGGGGCGGTGCCCATCGGCCCGAACCAGCTCGGCCGCGCCGACCCGTACGCGGCGAAGCCGAGGATCTCGCCGTCCCGCTCGGCCAGGTGCGCGCCCGCGTCCGGGCGGCCCACCGAACCGGCCAGCTCACCGTCCCAGGCGCCGCCGAACGTGGCCCGGGCGAACGCGGCCAGCGCCGGCAGGTCCGTGGACGTGGCCCGGCGTACCGTCACGCCCTGCCCGGCCAGCCGCCGCTCGCTGGCCTCGGTGGGACGCAGCGCCGCCGACCCCTCGGCCAGCGTGGCGGTCATGTTCCAGGCGGTCCGGTCCTGCCGGTAGCCGAGCCGCAGCGCGGCGCAGACCGCCGGCGTGTAGCGGACGTCGATGCCGGGCCAGGCGTAGTACGGCGGGTTGCCGGCGAGCAGCACCTCGGACGCGCCGAGCGCGGCCAGCCGGCCCTCCGCGTCGGCCAGCAGCGCCGCGCCGATCCCCCGGCGGCGCTCCGCCGGGGCCACCGCGACCAGGTCGACGTGACCGAGCCGCGGATCGGTCGCCGACCGGGACCCGACCAGGACCCCGAGCAACGTGCCGTCGCGGACCGCGCCGAGCCGCAGCACCGGCCGGTCGGCCGCCGCCCGCTCCGCCAGCGTGGCCACCACGGCCGGCGCCTCGGCCGCGTCCTCCGGCAGGTCCAGCGACCGCCGGCAGAGTGCGACGACCTCGGGCAGACGGTCCCGGCCCAGCTCGATGATCTCCACGTCCATGGTCGCCGACCCTAGGCCATTCCGGCAGGGTTGTTAACCGGCCCGCGCCGCCCGCACCGCCGCGTACGCGTCGACCAGGCCGGCGCCGACCAGGTCGTGGGTGCCGCCACAGGTCGTGCCGGCCGGAACGGTGACCGGGGTGGCGGTCCCGGTGAGGATCTCCCGGGTCCGCGCCAGGTCCCCGATCAGCGCCGGGTTCGCCGACCACATCAGCGCCACCACGCCGGCCACCTGCGGTGTCGCCATCGAGGTGCCGTCCAGGGTGGCGTACCCGCCGCCGGGGAACGCCGACGGCACCGCCGCGCCGGGCGCCACCAGGTCGGGTTTGGGAACCTCCCCGGTCGGGCCCCGGCTGGAGAACTCGGTGAGCCGGCGGGCCCGGTCGACCGCACCGACCGTGAGCACGTCCGGGTACGGCGCCGGCGGGTCGACGATCGACCCGCAGTACGGGCCGGTGTTGCCGGCGGCGGCCACCACCAGGATGCCGGCCGCGGCCAGCGCGGCGGTCGCCGGGCGCAACGCCCCCGGATCGCACCCCTCCAGCGGGGGGCAGCCCCACGAGTTGGTCAGCACGTCCGGCGCGCGCTGCGGCCGGCCGTCGGTCAGCGGGTTCCCGCCCGGCGGGAACGGCGCCAGCATGAACTGGAGGCAGTCGAGGTAGCGGGCCGGGCTGCCGAGGTTGCGGTCCAGGTTGACGCAGCCCACCCAGCTCGCCCCGGGCGCCACCCCGATCCCGTCGCGGCCCACCGCGCTGCCGAGCGTGTGGGTGCCGTGGCCGCCCCGGTCGGCCGGCGTGCGGCGGTGCTCCCACGGGTCGTACCAGGAGTCGTCGCCGCCCCGGAACCCGGGTGCCAGCGCCGGGTGCCGGCCGTCCACCCCGGAGTCGGAGCTGCCCACCACCACGCCGGCGCCGGTGACGCCCAGCTCCGACCAGACCCGGTCCGCGCCGATCAGCGACACGTTCCAGGTGGGGCCGGTCGGCGCCGGGGTGTCGCCCCGGGCCGGCGGCGCCGCCGCGGGCAGCGGACGCGGGCGCTGGTCGACCAGCACCCGGGCCACCTCGGGCCGGCCGGAGAGCCACGCCCGGATGCCCGGCCCGCCGTCCGTCTCGATGGCGTTGACCAGGTAGTACGGCGTCGGGTTCAGGCGCAGCCGGGTCAGCGTGCGGCGCAGGTCGCCCTGCGTGCGGTCGGCGGTCGCCACCAGCCGCCGGTAGACCTCGGCGGCCCGCGCGTCCCGCCCCGCCCGGCCCGGCGCGCCGGCCGGCAGGCCGCTCAGGTCCGCCTGCTCGCGCAGCACCACCAGCAGCCGCTCGCCGTACAGGCCCGGCTGGCCGGGGACCACGTACACCACCGCCACGGCGGCCAGCAGGGCCCCGGCGGCCAGCCCGGCCACGCCCCGGCGGGGCACGCCGGCGCGGCGGCGGGCGAGCAGCACGGCGTACCCGACGGCGAGCAGCACCGCGACGGCGAACGCCGCGCCGGTGCCCACCGCGACCCAGAACGGCACGTCGCGGCTGCTGGCCAGCAGCAGGGTGATCTCCTCCGGGTCGGTGAGGGCCAGCGGGCCGGCCAGCGCCAGGCCGACCAGCCAGCGCGCCGGTGTCGCCCCGGCGGGACGGCCGGCACGCCGGGCCGCGGCCTCCAGCGCGGCCAGCACGAAGCCGAGCGGCGGCAGCAGCACCAGGCCCGGCAGTTGCGCGCCGGACTGCCCGGCGCCGGCGGCCAGCATCGTCAGCGTGACGCCCGCGACCAGACCACCGACCAGCACCAGCCGGACCGGCCGGGGCGTCGGCCCGGCGGCGAACGCGGCCCAGAACCCGGGGCCGAGCAGCACGCCGGCCAACACGCCGAACGCGGCGGCGGCCAGGCCGGCGAGCAGCGTCTCCAGCGCGCCGCCCAGCGCGCCCACCCACACCCAGGGCAACAGGACCGCCAGCCCGGCGGCCACCGCCAGCAGCGGCACCGCGTCGGGCCGCGCACCCCCGCGACCGGCCGGCCCGGTTCCGCCGTCCGCCGCCCTCGGGCCGGTCCGTCCGGCCGTCGTCGCCGGGCCGTCCGCCGGGATGGGGCCGGGGGGCCCGGCGGTGGCCGCCGGAATGGGCGGGCGGTGGCGGGTGAGCCGGGCGGCGGCGAACGCCAGCAGCGCGGCGGTCGCCGCCAGCGCCGCCAGGTACGCCTCGTGGTGCACCGGCGGGAGCGCCCGGAGCAGTGTCGCCGCGCCCAGCGTCGCCGCGCCGCCGGCCCACGCCCGCCCGGCCGCGCGCAGCGCCGGGGAGCGGGGCAGCAGCGCCAGCGCCAGCACCGGCGCGCCGACCAGCAGCACGGTGCCCGCCGCGACCACCGGCCAGACCGCCACCGCCCGGTCCAGCCCGGTGACCAGCACCACCTGGTCGACCAGCCAGCCGGTGACCTGGCCGGGCACGGTCACCAGCACCGCCCAGACGCCGGCCGCGACCGCCGCGACGACCGGCCACGGCCCGGTCTCGCGCGGCGACGGCGGGGGTACGGGCGCAGCGGGCGGGCCGGTCAGCATGGTCATCACGGTACGGCCGGGACGTGTCGCCGTGGCGTGCGGACGGCTACCGTGGACGGGTGCGCGACCCCAACGTGTCCCGATCCGTGGCCGGCCAGCTCTCCGCCGAGCGCCGCGCCGACGACCTGCGCCGGCTCCGCGCCGAGCGGTTCGACGTGCTGATCATCGGTGGTGGGGTGACCGGGGCGGGCGCCGCGCTGGACGCCGCCTCCCGGGGGCTGAAGGTCGCCCTGGTCGAGGCGCGCGACTACGCCGCCGGCACGTCCAGCAGGTCCAGCAAGCTGATCCACGGTGGCCTGCGCTACCTGGAACAGTTGGAGTTCCACCTGGTCCACGAGGCGCTCACCGAGCGCGGGCTGCTCGCCACCCGGCTCGCCCCGCACCTGGTCCGCCCGGTGCCGATCCTGGTGCCGCTGCCGGCCGAGGGCGGCGTACGCGACCTGCCCCGACGGGTCCTCCGCCGCTCCTACTACGGGCTCGGCGTGGCCGCGTACGACGTGTTCGCCGGGGTGTTCGGCGGTGGGCGCGGCATGCCGCTGCACCGGCACCTCACCCGCGAGGGCGCCCGCCGGATCTTCCCCAGCCTGCGGCCCGACACGCTGGCCGGCGCGATCCGCTACTACGACGGCCAGGTCGACGACGCCCGCCTGGTGGTCACGCTGGCCCGCACCGCGGCCAGTCTCGGCGCGACGGTCGTCACCAGCGCCCGGGCGGTCGGCCTGATCCGCCAGGCCCGCGAGGTGACCGGCGTCCGGGTGCGGGACCTGGAGGCGCCGGCCGGTTCGCCGGACGCCGAGTTCGAGGTCCGTGCCCGCACCGTGATCGCCGCGACCGGCGTGTGGAGCGACGACATGTCGCGGATGCTCAACGACGTCGGGCTGCGTCCCGGCCTGCGCGTCCGGGCGTCGAAGGGCGTGCACCTGGTGGTGCCGCGCTCGGCGATCGTCGGCGAGACCGGGCTGATCCTGCGCACCGCCACCAGCGTGCTCTTCGTCATCCCGTGGGGCGGCCACTGGATCATCGGCACCACCGACACCGACTGGCAGCTCGACCGGTCCCACCCGGCCGCCACCGCGCGTGACATCGACTACCTGCTGGAACAGGTCAACACCGTGCTGGACCGGCCGCTGACCACCGCCGACATCGAGGGCGTCTACGCCGGGCTGCGCCCGCTGCTCTCCGGCGAGGCGGATTCCACCTCCAAGCTGTCCCGGGAGCACGCCGTGGTCGAGCCGATGCTCGGCCTGCTGCTGGTGGCCGGCGGGAAGTACACGACGTACCGGGTGATGGCCTCCGACGTGGTCGACCACGCGGCACGCCGGCTCGGCCGGGCCCGTCCGTCGCGCACCGCCGACCTGCCGCTGCTCGGCGCCGACGGGTACGCCGCCATGTGGCGGGACCGGGCCGACCTGGCCCGCCGGCACCGGGTGCCGGTCGGGGTGGTGGAGCACCTTCTGGAGCGCTACGGCACCCTCACCCTGGATCTGCTCGCCCTGGTCGACGCCGATCCGCTGCTGGGCTCGCCGCTGGCCGGCGCCCCGGAGTACCTCGCCGCCGAGGTCACGTACGCGGCCCGGGCCGAGGGCGCGCTGCACGTGGAGGACGTGCTCACCCGGCGTACCCGGATCTCCATCGAGACCAGCCACCGCGGCCTGGAGTCGGCGGAGCACGTCGCGGAGCTGATGGGCGCGGTGCTCGGCTGGGACGCGGCGACGCGCGCCCGGGAGGTCGCCCACTACCGGGCGCGGGTGGAGGCCGAGCGGGCGTCGCAGCTCATGCCGGACGACGTCGCGGCCGACGCGGCCCGGCTCGGCGCGCCCGACGTGCGGGGCTTCGCGGCCGACCGGGGCACCGACCTCCCGGCCTCGCCCCGCTAGGCCGACCCGAACCCGACCCCTAACGGCCGCTCGACGGCTAGTGCGCGCTACCTACGGAAGTGTAGGTTTCCCGCGTGGTTCGCCCATCCTGGTCGCGCGTCCCCGCCCTGTCCGCCGGTGTCCTGCTGGCGACCGCCCTGACCGGCTGCGCGCTCCTCGGCAACGCCGAGGGCACCACCGCACCCGGTCGGCAGGGCTCGGCCACACCGACACCGACCGGGAACCTCGTCACGTTGATGCAGCGGCTGGGCGGGGACGGCGCGGTCCGCACGCTCGACGTGGAGCCGACCGGCCGGTGGCAGTGCCGCGACTGCGCCGGCGACGGCGTCGACGCGACCGGCGCGCTGAACCCCGAGCAGACGTCCCGGTTGCAGCGGATGCTCGCCGACCCGGCGCTGGCCCGGGAAACCGACCAGGCCCGGCAGTACCGGCAGCTCTGCATCGGCGTGCTGACCTCGACGCTGCTGATCCCGCCGGGGCTGACCGTCACCATCCAGGACTGCCCGGGCGAGCCGGCGCCGCCGGTGGCGTACGAGGTGCTGCTGCTGCTCACCCAGGCCACGCCCGCCGACGACAAGGGCTGAGTCAGAGCACCTTGCCGGGGTTGAGCAGCCCCGCCGGGTCCAGCGCCGCCTTGATCGCCTGATGCACCCGGACGCCCACCGGGCCGATCTCCCGCGCCAGCCAGTCCCGCTTGAGCAGCCCGACGCCGTGCTCGCCGGTGCAGGTGCCGCCCAGGTCCAGCCCGAGCCGCATGATCTCGTCGAAGGCCCGCCGGCCCCGCTCCAGGCTCGCCGGGTCGGCGCGGTCGACCACGATGTTCGGGTGCATGTTGCCGTCACCGGCGTGCCCGACCACCCCGATCGGCACGTCACACGCGGCGGCGATCCGGGCCACCCCGTCCAGCAGCTCCGCCAGCCGGCCGCGCGGCACCGCCACGTCGTCGATGACCAGGCCGCCGTTGCCACCCGGGAACGTCTCGGCGGCGAAGCGCTCCATCGCCGGGTGGGCCAGCCGCCGCGCCTGGAGCAGCGCGGCGGCCTCGGTCGCGTCGGTGGCCGCCCAGACCTCGTCGGCGCCGGCCGTCGTGCAGACCTCGGCGATCCGGGCCAGGTCACCGGCCGCCCGGTCGCCGGTGTCCACCGCCGCCAGCAGCAGCGCCTCCGCGTCGGTCCGCAGCCCCATCGGCCGGTACGCCTCGATGGCCCGCAGGTGGGTGCGGTCCAGCAGCTCCAGCAGGCTCGGGGTGAGTCCCCGCTCGGCGAGGCCGGCCACCGCGCCGCCGGCCGCCGCCGTGGTGCCGAAGACCGCCACCAGGGTCAGCGACGCCTCCGGCGCCGGGCGCAGCGCCACGGTCACCTCGGTGATCACCCCGAGGGTGCCCTCCGAGCCGACGAAGAGCCGGGTCAGGTCGTACCCGGCGACGCCCTTGGCGGTGCGCCGGCCGGTGCGCAGCACCTCGCCGGAGGCGAGCACCACCTCCAGACCGAGCACGTACTCGCTGGTCACGCCGTACTTCACGCAGCACATACCGCCGGCGTTGGTGGCCACGTTGCCGCCGATGGTGGACGACTCCCACGAGCCGGGGTCGGGCGGGTACCAGAGCCCACGCGCCCGCACCGCCCCGGCCAGCGCGGCGTTGACCACGCCGGGCTGCGCCACGGCGATCCGGCCCACCGGGTCGACCTCCACGATCCGGTCCATCGCCACCGTGCTCAACACCATCGCGCCGGCCACCGCGTTCGCCGCGCCGGCCAGCCCGGTCCGGGCGCCCTGCGGCACCACCGGTACGCCGTGCCGGCCGGCCGCGCGCACCGCCGCGACCACGCCCGCGGTGTCCCGGGGGCGGACCACCACCAGCGGGGTGCCCGAGGCGCACAGGTCGGCCTCGTCCCGCTCGTGCCCGGCCAGCAGGTCCGGGTCGGTCAGCACGGCGGACTCGCCGAGCGCGGCCCGCAGCTCGTCGAGGAGGGGATGGGCAGCCATGCCGGGAAGGCTACCGGCGTACTTTGGAACGATGCTCTACCTGGACCCGCCCGCGGTGCCCTGGCGCGGCCGGCTCTGGTCGCACCTGATCAGCGACGTCTCCTTCGCGGAGCTGCACGCCTTCGCCGAGCTGCTCGGCGCCGGCCGGCGCGGCTTCGACCGGGACCACTACGACCTGCCCGCCGAGCGGTTCCGGGTGGCGGTCTGGCTGGGCGCGACGGTGGTCCCGTCCCGCGAGATCGTCCGCCTGCTGCGGGACGCCGGGCTGCGCCGCCCGAAGCCCCGGGCCGCCCGGCTGCCCGGCCGTGGCTCAGGTGAGGCCGCTCAGCTCCCGACCCAGGTTGGCGCGGGCCCGGTGCTCCCAGCGGGCGTGCGGCTCGGGTAGCCGGTAGAGCGCCGGCAGGGCGAGCAGGTGCCGCAGCACGGCGGCCCGGCCGGCCCGGAAGTCCGGCTCCGGGACGTGGGCGTACTCGCGGCGGATCGCGGCGGCGTACCGGTCGTAGTCGTCCGGTGCGGCGGCCAGCACCGCCAGGTCGGCGTCGCAGAGCAGCGCCCCGTCCGGGTCGTCCGGCCCGACCGCGTGGCCGGCGGTGAGCAGCACCAGGCGGCGTACCCCGGTCACCGCCGTGGCCGGCAGCCCGACGGCGGTGAGCAGCGCGTCCCCCAGGTCGGCGCTGGCCCGCTCGTTGGCGTCGCCGCCCGCCCGCGGGTCGTAGACCGCGTCGTGGCACCACGCCGCGAGCCGGACCAGGTCCGGGTGGCGGGCCCGTTCGGCGTACGCGTCGACCACGTCGAGCACCGCCCGCAGGTGCTCCTCCGTGTGGTGGTGCCGGTGCGGCTCCCGCCAGCCGGCCAGCAGCCGCGCCCCGGCCCGCGCCACGCCGTCCGGGTCGGTCGCGCCGGCCGCCCGGGCCGTCGCCCGCCACCGCGCCGTCAACTCGTCCACCGGTGCAGTCTGCCCCACTCCGTCGCCGGGGCGAGGATTCACCGGGGACGGGACGGGTAGTACCCGCCATGGCCCGGGACCGACGACCGCCGTTCCTGCGGCGCATAACGTCGCGCGAGACGCTGGGCGACCTCGACGGGCCACGGATCGCCGCCGCCGTGGACGAGCTGCGCGACCGGAGCAAGGCCACCCTGCACGACCGGCTGCACCGGGTCCGGACCGCGTTCGGCCTGGCGTTGCAGGCGGGGCTCGCGGCCGGCCTGGCGTACCTGGTCTCGCACCGGCTGCTGCACAACCCGCAGCCGGTCTTCGCCCCGATCTCCGCGGTGGGCACGCTCGCCGCCTCGGTGGGGCAGCGGTTCCGGCGTACCGTCGAGCTGATCATCGGGGTGGCGATCGGCGTCCTCGTCGGCGACGTGCTGATCTACTTCCTCGGCACCGGCGCCTGGCAGCTCGCGCTGGTGGTGACCTCGGCGATCCTGCTGACCATCTTCGCCGGGGCGAGCGTGGCCATCGTCATCCAGGCGGCGGCCACCGCGGTGCTGATCGTGACGCTCAGCCCGTCCACCGAGAACATCGAGTTCCCGCGCTTCGTCGACGCCTTCATCGGCGGCAGCATCGCGCTGCTGGTGACCGCCGTCCTGCTCCCGCTCAACCCGCTCCGGGTGATCAACCGGGCCGCCCGACCCGCGCTGGACCTGCTCGCCGCGCAGCTCGACACGTGCGCCGAGGCGCTGCGCAACCGGGACCGGGGCGCGGCCCAGCGGGCGCTGTTCCGGCTCCGGGAGAACAAGGAGGAACTGGCCGCGCTCGGCGAGGCGATCGAGGGCGCCAAGGAGACCACCACCATCTCGCCGGCCCGCTGGCACCGGCGCAGCGAGCTGACCCACTACGCGGAGGCGGCCGAGCCGATCGACCGGGCGATGCGCAACAGCGGCACACTGATCCGCCGCGCGGTCACGATGATCGAGGACGAGGAGCCGGTCCCCGAGCCGATGCCCGACTCCGTCGCCCATCTCGCCGAGTCGGTACGCCTGCTCCGGCACGAGTTCGCCGCTGGCAAGGAGCCGGAACAGGCCCGGGAGCGGGCGCTGCGCGCGGTCAGCGAGGCCGGCCGGGCGTACGCCCAGGGGGTCGGCTTCTCCGGCAGCGTGGTGATCGCCCAGGTGCGGACCGCGGCCAGCGACCTGATGGTCGCCTCCGGCATCGACCAGGAGGAGGCGAACCGCCTGGTCCGGCAGGCGTTCCACGGAGAGAACCAGCCCTCCGACGCTCCCCCCACCGCCCCTCCCGTCGGCTGACCCCCGGGGCCGGGGTCAGGGGAGGGAAGTGAGGGCGGTCAGGAGGGTGTCGATCTCGTGGGTGGTGGTGCCCAGGCCGAGGCTCGCGCGCAGGGCGGTGGGAGGCAGGTCGGTGCGGGCGGACCGGGCGGCGGCCTCGGTCAGCAGGCGGCGGGTCAGCGGATGGGCGCAGAACAGGCCGTCCCGGACGCCGATCCGGTGCCGGGCCGCCAGGTGCGCGGCCACCTCGGCGGAGTCCCGCCCGGCGACCACGAAGCTGACGATGCCGACCCGGGGCGCGTCCGGGCCGAACGTGCGCAGCTCCACCACGCCCGGCAGCGCGGCCAGACCGGACCGTAGCCGGGCCAGCAGCGCCTGCTCCCGGGCGTGCAGCGCGGTCCGGTCCGCCGCCGCGAACGCCGCGCAGACCGCCGCCAGCGCCACCGCGCCGAGCAGGTTCGGGGTGCCGCCCTCGTGCCGGGCCGGGCCGGTCACCCAGCGCACCTGGTGGGTGGCCGCGCCGACGTGACCCGTGGCCCCGCCGCCGGCCAGGTACGGCGGGGCGGCGTCCAGCCAGTCCGCCCGCCCGGCCAGCACGCCGGCGCCGAACGGGGCGTACAGCTTGTGGCCGGAGAGCGCCAGGTAGTCGACGTCCAGCGCGGTCAGGTCGACCGGCGCGTGCGGGGCCAACTGGGCGGCGTCCACCAGGATGCGGGCGCCGTGCCGGTGGGCCACCCGGGCCAGCTCGGCGACCGGCCAGCACTCGCCGGTGACGTTGCTGGCGCCGGTCACCGCGACCAGCACCGGCCGGCCGGGCCGGGCGTCGCGGGCCAGCTCACCCAGCGCCAGGCCCAGCGACCGGACCGCGTCGGCCGGGCTGGCCGGCACCGGCAGCCGGACCGAGCCGCGCGGCCAGGGGAGCAGGTTCGCGTGGTGCTCGCCGCCGAACGTGACCACCGTGGTACCGGCGGGCAGCGCCCGGGCCAGCAGGTTCACCGCGTCGGTGGTGTTCCGGGTGAAGATCACATGGTCGGTGGGACGCGCGCCGACGAAGTCCGCCACGGTCTGCCGGGCCCGCTCGTAGGCCAGCGTGCAGCGCCGCGACAGCGCGCCCGCGCCGCGGTGCACGCTCGCGTACCAGGGCAACAGCTCGGCCACCGCGTCGGCCGCGGCCCGCGCGCACGGCGCGCTGGCGGCGTGGTCCAGGTTGATCTCTCCCGGTACGCCGAGCACGCCGAGCGGGTCCGGCCGGACCGGCGTGGGCAGCGTGGGCAGGGCGGGTACGAGGGTGACGGTCATGGCGGAGCCTCCGGGTCACAGGGGACCCCGGGTGCCGGGACGGGGTCCGCGCTTGCCCAGCACGCGACGCGGCGCTGGGCCCGGTCATCACCCGGGGCACCCCACCGCGAACTCGACGAGGGTTGCCGGCCAGCAAGCCGGGGCTTGACGCTGGCGCTCGTGACCTGCCCGGCAGCATAGCCGTCACGATGCGGCCGGACCAGTGGGGCGCGGGTGGCTACGCTGACCGCATGGCCGTCACCCCGCCCGGCGGAGCACTGCCGCCGCCGCCCGCGCCCGCCGTCCCGCCGCCCGGGGCGCCGACGCCGCGGATGCCGCTGCGCCGGCTCGGCTGGCGGCGTTTCCTGGCGCTGGCCGCGGTGGTGCTGCTGATCGCGGCCGGCGCGCTGTTCATGGTTTTCACGCTGGGCGAGAGCCTGGGCGCGGAGGCGCTGCTGGTCGGCGTGATCGCGGCGATCCTGCCGGTGCCGGTGCTGGTGTCCTGCTTCCTCTGGCTCGACCGCTACGAGCCCGAGCCGCTGAAATACCTGATCTTCTGCTTCGCCTGGGGCGCGTTCGTCTCCACCGCCATCTCGCTGCTGGTCAACGAGACCGGGGCGCGGCTGTTCGAGGACAACGGGTTGCCCGCCGCGCTGACCGCCGTCCTGGTCGCGCCGTTCATCGAGGAGCTGACCAAGGCGGCCGGCCCGATCCTGCTGCTGATCTTCCGGCGCCGGGAGTTCTCCGGGATCACCGACGGCCTGGTCTACTGCGGGCTCTCCGCGGTCGGCTTCGCCATGGTCGAGAACATCCTCTACCTGGGCGGGTACGGCTACCGCACCGGCGTGGAGGAGTACGGCCCGGCCACCGGCGCGCAGCAGGTGATCGCGATCTTCATCGTGCGGATCCTGCTCTTCGGCTTCGCCCACCCGCTGTTCACCTCGATGACCGGCGTCGGGCTGGGCGTCGCCGCGCGCACCGCCGACCGGCGGGTGCGGATCCTCGCCCCGCTCGCCGGCCTGTTGCTGGCCATGATGCTGCACGGCACCTGGAACCTGCTGCCCTCACTGGCCCAGGCCACCGGGCAGCAGGTGATCGTGCTCTACGGCTACATCGGCGTGATGGTGCCCATCTTCTTCGGCATGGTGGGGCTGGCCGTCTGGCTGCGGGCCTGGGAGGGGCGGCTCACCGAGCGCACGCTGCCCGACTACGTCCGGGCGGGTTGGCTGACCCCGCCCGAGGTGGCGGCGCTGGGCAGCCTGGGCCGGCGACACGCGGCCCGCACCTGGGCCCGGCGGGTGGCCGGCGACGGCGGCGTGAGGGCGATGCGGGGCTACCAGTTCGCCGCGACCCGGCTGGCGTTGCTGCGGGACGGGATGCGCCGGGGGCTGGACCGCAAGCCCGCCGAGCGGGACCGGACGGCACGGGAGGAACGGGAACTGCTGGACGCGATCAGCGCGTACCGGTCGTTCTTCGTCGGCCGCGACCCGCAGGCGCCGGTCGGCGTCTGGGACGGGCAGCGCTACCACCTGCGGTTCCCGGACGGCTCCCGGCGGGCCGTCGAGGCGCCGGACGAGCCGGTGGTGCCGATCCCGGTGGTGCTGGCCCCGCCGCCCCCGCCCCCGGGCTACGGCCCGCACGCCTGGCACCCGCACGGCTGAGCCCGCACGGGGTGGGGTCAGGCCATCAGGCCGGTGAGGAAGTCGCCGAGCCCCTGGGCGATGGCCATCAGTGCGGCCCCGATCCCCCGGAACAGCTGCGCCGCGCCGTCCGGCCGGAACGCCATGAAGTAGATCAGGAACGCGAGGAACCCCCAGGCGAGAATCCTCTTGATCACGATCGGCATGGTCCCTCCCCAGGGCGCACTGAGGTGCCTGGGCTTCCCGCCGGGCAGCGCCGCAAACGGCGCTCGGGGCGGGCCCTAGAGGTAGAGCCCGGTGGAGCCGGTCGCGCTGTCCTCCACCCGTTCCGCCGCCACCGCGTGCACGTCGCGCTCGCGCAGCAGCACGTAGGCCCGGCCGTGCAGCTCGACCTCGGAGCGGTCGTCCGGGTCGAAGAGCACCCGGTCCCCGGCCACGATCGAGCGTACGTGCGGCCCCACGCCGACCGCGGTGGCCCAGGCGAGCCGTTTGCCGACCGCCGCGGTCGCCGGGATCACGATGCCGGCGGTGGAGCGGCGTTCCCCCTCACCGCCTTCGGTACGCACCAGCACGCGGTCGTGCAGCAGGCGGATGGGCAGCCCGGCGTCGAGACTCTGGTCGGCGGTCACGCGAAGACGCTACCGCGTGCCGATCGGCCGCTTCCGTCGTGGTTGCCGGGAGCGGCGGCGGGGCAATGTGTGGCGGGACCGCCCTAGGGTGGGGCGGTCGGACGTATCCTGTCCCCCCCTGTGACGTGGGTGGACCAACTGTGCGGGAGGTGCGCTTGAGCCGCTTCGAGCGGATGCGCGGACGACTCCGCCGCGCGTACGAGACGGGCCGTGAGTCGGCCCGGTCCCGCCAGTTCGGGGCCGACGCCACGCCGGAGGACGCGGGCGTCGCGTCGCCCACCTCACCGGGTCCGGCGGCGTCGTCGTCGGCGACCGTGCTGGGCGCCCCGCCGCCGGCCGCGATGCACTCCTCGACGGTCAGCCGGGACGACACCGAGGTGCCGCACGCGCTGCGCATCGCCGCCGCCTGGTGCTGGCGACTGCTCGTGATCGGCATCGTCACCTGGGCCCTGCTCAAGATCGTCGGCACGATCAGCATCGTGATCATCCCGCTGACCGTCGCGCTGCTGCTCTCGGCGCTGCTCGCCCCGGCGGTCGGCTGGCTGCTGAAGGCCCGGTTCCCCCGCTCGCTGGCGACCGGCGTGGTGCTGGTCGGCGGTCTGGCCGCGGTGATCGGCACGCTCACGCTGGTGGTCAACGAGTTCATCCAGGGCGTGCCGGAGCTGAGCGAGAAGTCGTCGCAGGGTGTCCGGCAGATCCAGAACTGGTTCAAGACCGGGCCGCTGCACCTGTCCGACAGCCAGCTCGACCGCTACATCAACGAGGCGCAGACCTGGATCAACGGCAACACCGAGCGGTTCACCAGCGGCGCGCTCAGCACCGCCGCGACGCTCGCCGAGGTGCTCACCGGCACCGTCCTGGTGCTCTTCGCGACGTTCTTCTTCCTCCGCGACGGCAACAACATCTGGCGGTTCCTGGTCCGGCTGCTGCCGGTGGCCGCGCGCTGGAAGGTCGACGACGCCGGGCGCGCGTCGTGGGCGACGCTCGGCGCGTACGTGCGGGCCACCGTGCTGGTCGCGTTCATCGACGCCGTGGGCATCGGCATCTTCCTGGTCGTCTTCGACATCCCGTTCGCGTTCCCGCTGGCCGCGCTGGTCTTCCTGGGCGCGTTCATCCCGATCGTCGGTGCGTTCCTGTCCGGCGTGGTGGCCGTGCTGGTGGCGCTCGTCGACAGCGGCCCGGTGACCGCCCTGATCATCCTGGGCGTGGTCGTCGGCGTGCAGCAGATCGAGGGCCACGTGCTCCAGCCGCTGATCATGGGCCGCGCGGTGGCCATCCACCCGCTCGCCGTGATCATCGGCATCGCCGCCGGTGTGGTGCTGGCCGGCATCGCCGGCGCGCTGGTCTCGGTGCCGCTGATCGCCGTGCTCAACACCGCGGTCCGCCGGCTCGCCGCGCGTACCGTGCCGGACACCCCGCCGGACGCGGTGGTGGTCGCCTCCCAGGCGCCCTGACCCGACCCGATCCGCCGACGCCCGCGTCACCCCGCCCGGGGAGGCGCGGGCGTCAACTCTTGGCCAGCCGCTCCAGCGCGCCCCGGGCCACCTCGGGGCGGGTCGTGTACCAGAACGGCGGCAGCGACCGGCGCAGGAACGGGCCGTAGCCGCGCGCCGTCTCCAGCCGCGAGTCGAGCACCGCCACCACGCCCCGGTCGCCGGTGGCCCGGATCAGCCGGCCCACGCCCTGCGCCAGCCGGACCGCCGCGATCGGCACGCTGACCGCCGCGAACCCGGAGCCGCCGCCCGCGTCCACCGCCGCCGCCCGGGCGGCGGCGAGCGGCTCGTCGGGCCGGGGGAACGGCAGCCGGTCGATCACCACGAGCTGGCAGGCATCGCCCGGCACGTCCACCCCCTGCCAGAGCGACATCACCCCGAACAGGCAGCTCTCCCGCTCCTGCCGGAAGCGGCGGACCAGCAGCGGCAACGCCTCCTCGCCCTGAAGCAGCACGGGCAGGTCGGTCCGCGCGCGAACCAGCTCCGCCGCCTGCTGCGCGGCCCGCCGGGAGGAGAAGAGCCCGAGGGTACGCCCACCGAGCGCGCCGACCAGCGCCAGCAGTTCCTCGCCGGCCGCCGTGGGCAGCCCGGAGACGCTGGGGCGGGGCAGGTGCGCGGCCACGTAGAGGATGCCCTGTCGGGCGTAGTCGAACGGCGAGCCGACGTCGAGCGACCGCCAGCCGGGGCCCTCGGTGGCCGGTACGGTGCCGATGGCCGCCCGGCTGCCCTCGGTGCTCGCCACCGGTGCCGGGTCGGTGCCGCGGCCGGCGGCGGCAGCGGTGGCCAGCGCGGCGGCGGCCGGCGACGGCGGGGCCGGCGGCGGCGCCTCCAGCCCGAGCGCCCGGGCCACCGTGTCGAAGCGCCCGCCCAGCGCCAGGGTGGCCGAGGTGGCGACCACGGTGCGCTCGTCGTAGAGGTTGGCGGCGAGCGTGCCGGCCACCGACAGCGGCGCCACCACAAGCGCCCGGCGGCTGCCGTTCTCCGGCTTCTCCACCCAGGCCACGTCGTGGTCGCCCTCCTCCAGCAACCGCTGGGCGGTGGTGGACAGCTCGTCGAGCACCGCCTTGGCCTGCTGCTTGCGGACCGGGTCGGGGTCGTCGCCCTTCACGTCGCCGATCGCCTCCAGCGCGGCCCGGGTCGCCGAGTCGAGCAGCGTGCACGCCTCGCGCAGCGCGGGCGGCAGGCCGGCGGTGAGCCGACCGGCCGGTGCCTCGGCCAGCCCCACGGCCAGCGCGTCACCCGCCTCGGTGAGCCGGTCGGCGTGGTCGGGGCGCAGCAGCGGCCGGGCGCGTCGGGTGGACCTGTCGATCAGCTCCGGCACCAGCTCGGCCTGGGCCGCCGAGGAGACCCGGTCGGCCAGCTCGTGCGCCTCGTCCACGACGAGCAGCCGGTGCGGCGGCACGATGTGCCGATCGGCGAGCATGTCCACGGCGAGCAGGCTGTGGTTGGTCACCACCAGGTCGGCCTCCCGGGCGCGGGCCCGCGACGCCTCCGCGAAGCACTCCTGCCCGAACGGGCAGCGACTCGCGCCGACACACTCCCGGGCCGGCATCGAGACGCTGCGCCAGACCTGGTCGTCGACGCCCGGATCCAGCTCGTCCCGGTCGCCGGTGGCGGTTTCCTCCGCCCAGTCGCGCAGCCGCTGCACCTGCTTGCCCAGCCGACCCGCCTCGCCGAGCCACTTCGTGCCGCCGGGCCGGGGCGCGTCGAAGAGCGCGTCGTCCGGCTCGTCCTCGACGGAGCTGTCCAACCGGGCCAGGCACAGGTAGTGGTGCCGGCCCTTCAGCACGGCGAACGTGGGCCGACGGCCGAGCACCGGCTCGACCGCGTCGGCCAGCCGGGGCAGGTCGTGGTCGACGAGCTGGGACTGCAACGCCAGCGTGGCGGTGGAGACCACCACCGGGCCGTCCACGGTCAGCGCCGGCGCCAGGTAGGCCAGCGACTTGCCGGTGCCGGTGCCGGCCTGCACCAGCAGATGCTCGCCGGAGGCGATGCTGCGCTCGATCGCCTCGGCCATGAGCTGCTGGCCGGGCCGGGTCGCGCCGCCCGGGACCGCACCGACCGCGGCGGCCAGCAGCTCCGCGCCGCTCGCGCGGCCACTCCGGCGCTTCTTCGGGACGGGGGTGGCGGTGCGGGACGGGCTCACCGTGCGACCGTACCCGCCGGCACCGACGCCGGTCCCGTCGCGCCGGCGGCGTGGCGCAGGGCGGGTCGCGTCCGGTTACCTGCCGATCGCGTGGCGTGGCCGGAATCGGTTAGGGTGCCAGGCATGCCGAGCGACGTGGTCCGCGTGATCTACCGCAAGTACGACGGCAGCGCCCACCGCGACTACCCGGCCCGTCGGCTCGCCGAGGACGACCTCGGCGTCTGGCTCGGCGTGCCGGCCGGCACCGAGTCGGTCTACCACGGCCGCCCGTCGGTCGAGCAGATCCCGTTCGTCCTGCTGGTGCCCCGGCACGCCTGGTGGACGGGCATGTTCAACCCGCCGCCGCGCACCAGCGAGGTCTACTGCGACATCGCCACCCCGGCCCGGTGGGAGGGCGACGAGACGGTCCACCTGGTCGACCTCGACCTGGACGTGGTGCGTCGCCGCGAGACCGGCCTGGTCGAGCTGCGCGACGAGGACGAGTTCGCCGAGCACCGGGCCCGGTGGAACTACCCGGACGACCTGGTCGCCGAGGCCGAGGCGGCGTCCCGCTGGCTGCTCGGCGCGCTCGGCGACGGCACCGAGCCGTTCGCCACCTCGTACCGGAAGTGGTTGGCCCTGGTGGTCTGAGCCGCGCGTCACCGGCGCGGCGGCCGGCCGCTTCCCGACGGGTTGTGGGTGGCAAAGCGGGCGTACCGGACGCGTCATACCCGTGATCCCGCCGGGCGGGTGAGGATCGGGGGATGACTGGGGTGGTGAGGCCCGAGGACGGGTCGATGCGGGAGTTGTTGCGGGTGGGGCCGGGGTCGGTGGACCTGACGGCGGTGGACCCCCGCTCGATGCCGGGGTTGCCGAGGGCGGCCGGCCGTGGGACGGCGCGTAAGGAATGGGCCCGTGGCCAGGTCGAACTGATCGGTGCGGAGCTGGGCCGGCAGCAGGAGATGCTGTACGCCGCCGCCCAGGTCGCCGCCGGCCCGGGAAGCGCCACCAGCGCGCCCACCCGGGCCGGGGCACACCTGGGCGAGGGCCGGCCGCGTCGGGTGCTGCTGGTGCTCCAGGCCATGGACTGCGGGGGCAAGGACGGCGCGGTCAAGCGGGTGGCCGGTGCGATGAACCCGCTCGGGCTGCACATCCGCTCGTTCGGCCCGCCCACGGAGGAGGAGCTGCGGCACGACTTCCTGTGGCGGGTGCGGCGGGCGCTGCCACCCCCGGGCTACGTGGGCGTGTTCAACCGCTCGCACTACGAGGACGTGCTGATCGCCCGGGTGGAGGGGCTGGTCGACGACGCCACCTGGCGGTCCCGCTACGAGATCATCAACGACTTCGAGCGGGAGCTGACCGGGCAGGCGGTCACCGTGGTCAAGGTCATGCTGCACATCTCCTACGCCGAGCAGGGCGAGCGGCTGATGGAACGGTTGACCGACCCGACAAAGTACTGGAAGTACAACCCGAGCGATCTGGACACCCGGGCCCGGTGGGACGAGTACCAGGCCGCGTACGCCGAGGCGCTGGAGCGCTGCGGCACGGACGCCGCGCCCTGGTTCGTGGTGCCGGCGGACCGCAAGTGGTACCGCGACTGGGCGCTGGCCCACCTGCTGCGTGAGACGTTCGACGGCTTGGATCTCGGGTATCCGGCTGCCGATTTCGACGTGGAACGGGAGCGTGACCGGTTGCGTGACCAGGGCCTGGAGCACTCAGGTGAACAGCAGGTGAACGAGCGGTGAATCGGGTCTGACCAGGGGTGGGCCGGTCGATGCCCGGTTCCGGCGGGTCCCTAGCATGCCCAGAGCAGGCGCCTCCCGTAGGCGACGGCCACCCTTCCACCGACACGACGAGGTCCGTGCTGTGAAGTTTTCCTTCCGTCCCACCGAGGGCGCCTTCTACGAGCTCTTCACCAGGGCCGCGCAGAACCTGGTGAAGGGGACCGACCTGCTCAACGAGCTGGGCCTTCCCGGTGCCGACGTGCAGTCGATCAGCGAGCGGCTGACCGAGGTCGAGCACGACAGCGACCAGATCACGCACGACCTCTACAAGAAGATCAACTCTACGTTCATCACGCCGTTCGACCGGGAGGACATCTACCGGCTGGGCTCGCTGCTCGACGACGTGATGGACCACCTGGAGGCGGTCGGCAACCTGCTCTACCTGTACGGCCTGACCAAGCTCCCGTCGCTCCCGCGTGAGCTGCACGAGCTGGTCAACGTGCTCGACCAGCAGGCCAAGCTCACCGCCGAGGCGATGCCCCGACTGAAGTCGATGAAGGACCTCGAGGACTACTGGATCGAGTGCAACCGGCTGGAGAACGACGGTGACCAGGCGTACCGCATGCTGCTGGTGCGTCTCTTCTCCGGCGAGTACGACGCGCTCACGGTGCTGAAGATGAAGGAGGTGGCCGACGAGCTGGAGGCCGCCTGCGACGCCTTCGAGCACGTCGCCAACACCGTCGAGACCATCGCGGTCAAGGAGTCCTGATCCTGTGAGCCCCGAACTCATCGCCGTGCTGGCGGTGATCGCGGTCGCCATGGCGTTCGACTACACGAACGGCTTCCATGACGCGGCCAACGCGATCGCCACCAGCATCTCGACCCGGGCGCTGACGCCCCGGATCGCCCTCGGCCTGGCCGCCGTCGGCAACTTCGTCGGCGCGCACTTCGGCGCCGGGGTCGCCAAGACGGTCGGCGACGGCCTGGTCACGCTCCCGACCGGCGTGGAGAGTCTCGGCGTGGTCTTCGCCGGTGTGCTCGGCGCGATCGCCTGGAACCTGATCACCTGGTACTTCGGCCTGCCCTCGTCCTCCTCGCACGCGCTCTTCGGCGGCCTGGTCGGGGCGACCCTGTTCGCCGCCGACGGCATCGTCCAGTGGGGCAACATCGTGGAGAAGGTCCTCATCCCGATGGTGCTGTCGCCGGTGGTCGGCCTGATCCTCGGCTTCCTGGTGATGCTGGCGATCATGTGGCTGTTCCGGAAGGGGCAGCCGGGCAAGCTCAGCCGCGGCTTCCGCTGGGCGCAGACCGTGTCCGCCGCCGCGATGTCGGTCGGCCACGGCATGCAGGACGCCGCCAAGACCATGGGCATCATCGTGCTGGCGCTCTACACCGGCGGCTTCCAGGAGAGCAAGACGCACATCCCCGGCTGGGTGTTCTGGACCTCCGCGACGATGCTGGCGCTCGGCACGTACGCGGGCGGCTGGCGGATCATCCGCACGCTGGGCCGGAAGATCATCGACCTGGGCCCGGCGGAGGGCTTCGCGGCCGAGACGGTGGCCAGCGCGGTGCTCTACTTCAACGCGCTGGTGCTCAAGGCCCCGATCTCCACCACCCACACGATCACCTCGGCGATCATGGGTGTCGGCGCGACCAAGCGGCTCTCCGCGGTCCGCTGGAACGTGGCCGGCAACATCGTGATCGCGTGGATCATCACGTTCCCGGCGGCGGCGGCCATCGCCTGCCTCGCGTACCTGCTGGTCCGCCCGCTGTTCTAAGGCGGGGCCCAGTTAACGCCTCCGGTCGAGCAGGGGCCCCTTCCTCACACCCGGTGTGAGGGAGGGGCCCCTAATTACGCGTAGGAGACGCCGATCCGGGCCTTGATGTCGTCGATCAGGGTCATGATCTCCAGCGTGGTGGCGTGCGGCACCAGCGGGCTCTCGGTCAGCCCGGCGGCCAGGCAGCGGCCCACCTCGATCGCCTCGTACTGGTAGCCGCCGCCGGTCAGGTCCGCCGGGATCGTCTCCGGCTCGGCGTCGGGCCGGTGCAGCACCGCCGACCCGGGCCGGAAGAACGGCTCCGGCAGGTCGATCCGGCCGGTGGTGCCGGTGATCGACGCGGTGATCGCGGTGGCGCCGACCATGCCGCAGCTCAGCGTCGCGACCGCGCCGGAGTCCCAGCCGAGGACGAGGCCGGTGTTCTCGTCGACCGCCTCCGGGCCCAGCCGGGCCCACGCCTGCACGTGCTGCGGCGCGCCGAGCACCAGGTGGGCGAGGCTCAGCGGGTAGATACCGAGGTCGAGCAGCGCTCCGCCGCCCAGCGCCCGGGCCCGCATCCGGTGCTCCGGCGGGAACGGCCCGGCCAACCCGAAGTCGGCCCGCACGTGGGTGACCTCGCCGATCGCGCCGTCGGAGATCAGCTCCAGCACGCGCAGGATCAGCGGGTTCGTCCGCATCCACATGGCCTCCATGAGGAAGAGCCCACGGGCGCGCGCCGTCTCCACCAGCTCGACGGTGGTCGGCAGGTCCAGCGTGCAGGGCTTTTCCACCAGCACGGCCTTGCCGCCGGCCAGGCAGGTGAGCGCCGCCTCGTGGTGCGCCGCGTGCGGCGTGGCCACGTAGATCGCGTCCAGGTCCGGGTCCGCGGCCAGTTCGGCCCAGGAGGCGTACGCCCGCGGCACGTCGTGCTGCCGTGCGAACGCCTCGGCGCTGTCCCGGGTACGCGAGCCGACCGCCACCAGTTCGGCGTCCGGCACCAGGCGCAGGTCGGCGGCGAAGCAGGCGGCGATGTGTCCGGTGGCCAGGATTCCCCAACGCGTCATGCGGGAACGCTATCCCGGCCGGCTCCGCGCCCGGCGAGATGATCCACCCGTCGGGATGTTCCGCCCGGCCCGGTCGGCGCACGGCCCCCGGTCACCGGTGTCGAGCACGGAGCGTGAGGGTTGCGTAGCGTAGTGGGCGTCGATCCTCGTCGCGCGGGGTCCGCGTGCACGGAAGCCTCATATTTGGACATAGCATCCCCCGGCGTCCCCGGGGCGGTGGTTCCTTGCGCTGCCTTTGCTCTGCAGCCGTCGACGCAGCGGTCACTGCCGGTCGCTGATGCGCGATTGGCTGCAAAGCAAAGGCGGCGAGCGGCGTGGTGGCGGCGGGAGAAGCCGTCACCCAGCGCGACGGCGAGGGCGGGAGCCGACCCGGTCGAGCTGCCGGACCGGGAACTAGGCTCGGCACATGACGACCGACGGCTTCGCCGCACCCCCCGCCCTGGTGGAGCACGCCCGCCGGTTCCACGCCGAGGGCGGCGAGCCCGCGGCGCCCCGGGTCGCCGCGACCGTGCTGCTGCTCCGCCCGGCCGGCGACGACTTCGAGGTCTACCTGATCCGGCGGGTGGCGGCGATGACGTTCGGCGGGATGTACGCCTTCCCCGGCGGCGGGGTGGACCGCTCCGACTCGGAGACGCACCTCGGCTGGGCCGGCCCGACGCCGGCCGCCTGGGGCGAACGGCTGCGCCTCGACCCGCCGGCCGCGCAGGCGGTGGTCTGCGCCGCCGTGCGCGAGGTCTTCGAGGAGGCGGGCGTGCTGCTCGCCGGCCCGGACGCCGACACCGTGGTCGGCGACGTCAGCGGCGACGACTGGGAGGCGGCCCGGCAGGACCTGGTGGGCCGGCGCACCGGCTTCGCGGACCTGCTGGCCCGGCGCGGGCTCACGCTCCGGTCCGACCTGCTGCTGCCGTGGACCCGCTGGATCACGCCGGAGTTCGAGCCGCGCCGCTTCGACACGTACTTCTTCGTCGCCCTGCTGCCCGAGGGGCAGCGGACCCGCGACGTCTCCGGCGAGGCCGACCACACGCTGTGGCTGCGGCCGGCGGACGCGTTGGCCCGGGCGGAGGCCGGGGAGCTGACCATGCTGCCGCCCACCATGGTCACGCTCGGCGAGGTCGCCGCCGCCGGCGACCTCGGCGGCGTCGCCCGCGCCGCGGCGGAACGCGACCCGGGTACGCCGATCGTGCCGCGCATCGAGGACCTGGACGGTGCCGCGCCGCGCTTCCTGCTGCGCTGAGCGGGACCCCGGAGCGGTGAACCGGGGCCCGCCGCCACCTCAGCCGAAGCGGCCGGTGATGTAGTCCTCGGTCTTCTTCTGGGTCGGGTTGCTGAAGATCTTCTGGGTGTTGTCGTACTCGATCAGCCGGCCCGGGTCGCCGGTCTTCTCGATCGAGAAGAACGCGGTGCGGTCGGACACCCGCGCGGCCTGCTGCATGTTGTGCGTGACGATGATGATGGTGAACTTGTCCTTGAGCTGGAACATCAGGTCCTCGATGGCCAGCGTGGAGATCGGGTCCAGCGCCGAGCACGGCTCGTCCATCAGCACCACCTGCGGCTCGACCGCGATGGTCCGGGCGATGCAGAGCCGCTGCTGCTGGCCGCCGGAGAGGCCGGCGCCGGGCTTGCCCAGCCGGTCCTTCACCTCGTCCCAGAGGTTGGCCGAGCGGAGTGCCTTCTCGGCCGCCTCCTCCAGGATCGACTTGCGCCGGACGCCGTTGAGCTTCAGGCCGGCCACCACGTTCTCGAAGATGCTCATGGTGGGGAACGGGTTCGGCCGCTGGAAGACCATGCCGATCATCCGGCGGACCGCGGTGACGTCCACGTCGCGGTCGTAGACGTCCTGCCCGTCGATGGTCAGGTTGCCCTCGACCCGGGCGTTGGGCAGCACCTCGTGCATCCGGTTGATCGACCGCAGGAACGTCGACTTGCCGCAGCCGGACGGGCCGATCAGGGCGGTCACGGTCTTCGGCTCGACGGTGAGGTTGATGTTCTCGATCGCCTTGAACCCGCCGTAGTAGGCGGTGACGTTCGAGGCTTCGACGCGCTTGGCCATGGTGACGGTACCTCCGGGGTTCATCGGCCGAGCCGGTTTCGACGGGCCAGCAGCTTGGCCGCGATGGTCAGGACGAGGACCAGCGCGACCAGGGTCAGCGCCGCGGTCCACGCCCGCGCCGGCGAGTACCTCGACGCCTCTCCGGCCTGCTGGTAGACGAAGAGGGCCAGCGACGACTGGTTGTTCTCGAACGGGTTGAAGTTGATCGCCGCGCCGCCGCCGGCGACGAGCAGCACCGGCGCGGTCTCCCCGGCGGCCCGCGCGATGGCGAGCATGATGCCGGTGACGATGCCGGGCAGCGCGGTCGGCAGCACGACCCGCAGGATGGTCTTCCACTTGGGCACGCCGAGCGCGTACGCGCCCTCGCGCAGCGGCGCCGGCACCAGCCGGAGCATCTCCTCGGTGGAGCGGACCACGGTGGGCAGCATGAGCACGCTCAACGCCAGCGCGGCGGCGAAGCCGGAGAAGCCCGGCCGGCCGTCGTTGAACCACGGCGAGACGATCAGCACCCAGAACGCCAGCACGAACAGGCCGGTGACGATCGACGGGATGCCGGTCATCACGTCCACGAAGAAGCGGATGGTGAACGCGAACCGGCCGCGGCCGTACTCGACCACGTAGATCGCGCAGAGCACGCCGAGCGGCACGGTGATCAGCGCGGCGATGCCGACCTGCTCCAGCGTGCCGATGATCGCGTGGTAGGCGCCGCCGTTGGCGTCCCGCGCCCCGATGTTGTTCATCGAGGTGCCGAAGAAGTTCGCGTCCAGCCGCTCGGAGCCCTTGCTGACCAGCGTCCAGACCACGGAGGCCAGCGGCAGCACGGCCAGCACGAACGCGGAGTGGATCAGCGCGCTCCAGGTCCGGTTGCGGGCCGACCGGCGGCCCTCCACCGCGTTCGCCGCGGCGAAGAGACCGGCCAGGTAGAGCAGCGCGCCGACCACCACGACCAGGACCGGGCCGCCGATCCCGGCGCCGTACACGAGGCCCGCCGACAGCAGCAGCGCCGCGACGGCGATGGCGGGCGCGGCGTACGCCGGGAGCCGCCGGGCCCGCAGCGTGGCCGGCTGGGCCGGCGGGCGCGGGCGGTGGGTGGGGAGTGTGGTGGTCATCAGGCAGCCGACTCCGTGAACTCGCGGCGACGGTAGATGATCGCCCGCGCGGTGATGTTGACGATCAGCGTGATCGCGAACAGCACCAGGCCGGAGGCGATCAGCGCGCCGCGGCCGGTGTCGTTCGCCTCGCCGAAGCGGTTGGCGATGTTCGCGGCGATCGAGTTGCCGCCGGCTTCGAGGATGTTGAACGAGATGGCGTACGTCGAGCCGAGCGTCAGCGCGAGCGCGATGGTCTCGCCGAGCGCCCGGCCCAGGCCCAGCATCACCGCGGCGATGACACCCGGCCGGCCGTACGGCAGGACCGCGGTGCGGATCATCTCCCAGCGGGTGGCGCCGAGCGCGAGCGCGGCCTCCTCGTTGGCGGTCGGGGTCTGCCGGAACACCTCGCGGGAGAGCGAGGTGACGATCGGCAGCACCATGATCGCCAGCACCACGGAGCCGAGCAGGATCGAGCTGCCGTACGGCCCCTCGCCGAAGATCGGGATCCAGCCGAAGCACGTGTGCAGCCAGGCGGAGAGGTCGGCGACCGGGCCGGCGAAGTAGTCGCGGCCCCAGAGGCCGAAGACCACGCTCGGCACGGCGGCCAGCAGGTCGATCAGGAAGCCCAGGCTGTTGCCGAGTCGGCGTGGGGCGTAGTGCGACAGGTAGAGGGCGATGCCCAGCGCGACGGGCACGGCCATGAGCAGCGCCAGCAGCGAGCTCAGGACGGTGCCGAAGGCGAGCGCGCCGATGCCGAACTTCGGCGGGTCGTCGTTCGGGAACCAGCCCTCGAAGGTCCAGAAGGACTCGGTGTTGGCCCGCAGCGCCGGCACGGCCTTGGCGATCAGGAAGATCGCGATGGCCGCGATGATGATCAGTACGGTGCTGCCGGCGGCCAGGGTCAGGCCACGGAACGCCCGTTCCGCGCCGAAGGCGCGGGCGCGGGGCAGGCCGCCGCCCCCGCCGAGGCCGCCGTCGGGGCGGCCAGGGTTGCCGGAGCGCTCGGCCACACGCGCCGAGGCACCGGCGGGCCGCTCGTGGCTCGTGGCCACGGGGGTCCCGCCGGTGCCGGCGTGCGCCGAGCGCTGAGGGGTGTCACCCATCTGCTCGCTCGCTTCGCGTTGAGGAGGTGTCGATCAGGGCGTCAGGAGAGGCTCTTGACCGCGGCCTCGACCTTGGTGCGGACCTCGTCGGGCAGCGGGGCGTAGCCCAGCTCGACCAGCTCCTGCTGGCCCTCGGCGCTGGCCGCGTGGCCGAGCAGGCCCTTGACCAGCGGCAGCTTGTCGGCGGCGAGGCCCTTGCTGCAGACGATCTCGTAGGTCGCCAGGACGATCGGGTACGCCCCGGCCTCCTTGGTGTTGTAGTCGATCGACATCTTGAGGTCGTTGCCCTGGCCCTCGAACTTGGCCCCGGCGATGGTCTTGCCGGCCGACTCGGCGGTCAGCTCGGTGAACTCGCCGTTGCCGTTCTTGACCTTGGCCATCTTCAGGCCGGAGTTCTCGGCGTACGACCACTCGACGTAGCTGATGGTGCCCTCGGTGCTCTTGACCTTGCTGGCCACACCGTCGGACTTGGCCGCGCCGACGCCGCCCGGCGCCTTCCACGCCTTGGCGTTGCCGAGGGTCCAGTCCGCCTCGGCGGTCTTGGAGAGGTACTTGGTGAAGTTGTCGGTGGTGCCCGACTCGTCGGAGCGGTGCACCGCCTGGATCGCGGTCGACGGCAGCTTCGCGTCCGGGTTGTCGGCCTTGATCGCGGCGTCGTCCCACTTGGTCACCTTGCCGGCGAAGATCTTCGCCAGGGTGGCCGGGCTGAACTGGAGGTTGTCCGCGCCGCTGACGTTGTAGACGACCGCGACCGGGCCGATCACCATCGGCAGGTTGAGGGCCTGGCCGCCGGCGCACTTGGCGTCGGCCTGCGGCTGCTCCTCCGGCTTGAGCGCGGAGTCGGAGCCGGCGAAGTCGGCGGTGCCGGCGATGAACGCCTGGATGCCGGCGCCGGAGCCGCTCGGCTCGTAGTTGATCGTGGTGCCCGCGCACTTCTGCTGGTACGCCTTGATCCACTCAGCCATGGCGTTCTTCTGCGCGGAGGAGCCCTGCGCGTTCAGCGTGCCCTTGCCGCAGTCGACCGCGGCGGCGGAACCGGAGGCGCCGGCGGCCGGCTCGTTGTTGTCCGAGCCGCAGGCGCTGAGACCGAGAACCGCGGTAAGAGCGAGACAGGCGATGGCGCCGTGCCGCTGGAGCTTCACTTGAAAGGTTTCCCTTCACGTCTTTGGTCAGGTCGCCCGGGGTTGCCGGGGGCCGGCGCTGACCGGCTTGACGTGAAAGTTAGGAGGACCAGGTGGACGGTTCGCCGGTCGGAAGTGAACGCGGGATGAACACGTCCGGCCGGCGAGGTGGCCGTATGCTGAGGTGAGCCTGTCCATTTCGTGAACTCGCGGCCCGCTATCGCTTTTAGCGTGATTTATCCGGGCGACTGTTATCGCGCCGTGGCTCCGGCGTGATGCTCCCGTGACCGGCGTCGGGTGCCCTGCCGGCGCTCAGCCGAGCTGGTAGTTGACGTGCGCGGACCAGCGGGCGAAACCGGTCCGCTCGTAGAGCGAGACCGCGCCGGCGTTGCTCTCGTCGACGTAGAGCATCACCCGGTCCAGCCCGCGCCGGTCGCGCAGGTGGGCCAGGCCGGCGGCGGTGAGCGCCCGGCCGAGCCCGCCGCGGTGCACGGACGGGTCCACCCCGAGCACGTAGACCTCGCCGATCCGGGCCGAGCCGGGCCGCTCGTGCACCTTGGTCCAGTGGAAGCCGAGCAGTCGGCCGGTGGCGGAGTCCACCGCGAGCAGGAAGCCGGCCGGGTCGAACCACGGCTCGGCGAGGCGCACCCGAAGGTCGTCGAGCGTCCACCGGCCCTGCTCGGGATGCTGGGCGAACGCCGCGTTGTTGACCGCCAGCCAGCTCTCGTCGTCCTCGCCGGGGCGGAACGCGCGCAGCTCCACACCCTCGGGCAGGACCGGCGCGGGCACCGCCCCGGTCAGCGGGCGGCGGAGCTGCCACAGCACCCGGGCGCGGGTGAAGCCCAGGTCGACCGCGAGCGCGGCGGCGGACGGGTGGTCGCCGTGCGCCCAGGCCCGCAGCGGACCGGTGGCGGCGGCCAGCACGCCCCGGGCCAGCGCCCGGCCGGTGCCGCGCCGCCGGTGCGCCGGGTGCACCACCAGCTCCACGCCGACGCCCTCCGCCGGGGCGGTGGTGTCCAGGTGTGCGTACCCGGTCAGGGAGCCGTCGGCGGCGCGGGCGGTGAGGTGCACGGCCGGCGCCTCCGGGTCGCGCAGCCGCAGCAGCACGTGCTCGTCGAGCGGATCGGCGCCGTCGGCGTCGCCGGCCGCGCGGGCCAGCGCCAGCACGTCGGCGACCTCGGCCGTCGTCAGCCGGTCGGTGGACGTGACCCCCCGGCCGGTCGGGGTCACTGCCTCGGGTCCGGGACCGCTCGTCGGCTCGGTGCTGCTCATCCCCGTCACGTTAGTGGCCGGCGGGCGGTCGTTCCCGCGGGGCGGCGACGGCCTGTGGTGGCGCTCGTCACGGGGCGCGGGTGGGCAGCGGTTCCAGCTCGAACCGCGCGAGCAGTTCCGGCAGGAGCTGCTGCAACGCCGCGACCGTGCCGGAGCGGTCCCCGCCCGCGTCGTGCATGAGGACGATCGCGCCGGGCGCGATCTGCGCGCGGACCCGCGCCGCCACGGTCTCCGCCCCCGGCGCCCGCCAGTCCGACGGGTCGACGCTCCAGTGCAGCGGCGTGAGGCCCAGCTCCGCGCAGGCCGACGCGACCGGGGCGGTCCAGGCGCCGCCCGGCTGCCGGTAGTACGCGATCCGGGCGCCCGGCGCGGCGGCCAGGATCGCGTCGTTGGTGCGTCTCAGGTCGGCCCGGATCGTCTCCGGGGTGCGCCGGCCGAGGTTGACGTCGTGCTTCCAGGAGTGGTTGCACAGCGTGTGCCCCTCGGCCGCGATGGACCGGACCAGGTCCGGGTAGCTCTCCGCGTTCTCGCCGACGACGCAGAACGTGGCCTTCACGCCGTACTGGCTCAGCAGGGCGAGCACCTGTGGCGTCCACCGGGGGTCGGGGCCGTCGTCGAAGGTCAACGCGACCCGGGACGAGCCGGTGGTGACGTGTGCGCCGTACGGGCCCGCGCCGTCCCCGGTGACGTCCGGCGCGCTCGTGGCGGCGTCCGGGCTCGGCCGGTCGCCCGTCGGCGGCTGGTCGGCGTAGTGCGGGGCGGTGGCGGAGGCGGTCACGCCCGCGGCTGTCGGATGCCGCTCCGGCACCACCCCGCGGCCCAGCGCGTACGCCGAGGCCAGCAGCCCGACGAGCACCGCGGTCACCACCGTCACCGTCTTCAGCGTCGAGCCGGACATCAGTGGTACCGGCCGTTCGCCGCCCCCGTGGTCACCGCGTGCACCGTGGCCCCCCTCGGTCCTGACAAACCAGGCAGTCAGGATATGAGGGGTTCAGCGGGCAAATGGGGCATATGGGGAAGATGTCCCCGAGTGGAGGGACGCGTCGACGCCGGTCAGACCGGCAGCGGTGCGGGCTCCGACTCCGGCAGCGAGCGCGACGGCGGCACGACGAACTTGTAGCCGACCTGACGGACCGTGCCGATCATCGACTCGTACTCCGAACCGAGCTTCGCCCGCAGTCGCCGGACGTGCACGTCGACCGTCCGGGTGCCGCCGAAGTAGTCGTAGCCCCAGACCTCGCGCAGCAACTGGTCCCGGGTGAACACCCGCCCCGGGTGCTGGGCGAGGAACTTCAACAGCTCGAACTCCTTGTAGGTCAGGTCGAGCGGCCGGCCCTTCAGCTTGGCGGCGTACGTGTCCGGGTCGATGTTCAGCTCGCCGGCCCGGATCGAGCCGCCGGCGCCCGCGACGGCGTTGTTCAGCCGGCCGACCGCCAGCCGCAGCCGCGCCTCCACCTCGGCCGGGCCGGCTCCGGCGAGGATCACGTCGTCCACCCCCCAGTCGGCGTTCAGCGCGATCAGGCCGGCCTCGGTGACCACCGCGACCAGCGGCACGCCGAGCCCGGTGGCGTGCAGCATCCGGCAGGTGGCGCGTGCCTCGCTCAGCTCGGAGCGGGCATCCACCAGGACGGCGTCCGGCGTCGGGCCGGAGACCAGCGTGCGGACGTCGCGGGGTGCGGTGCGCACCGCATGCGGCAGCAGGTCGAGTGCCGGCAACACCGCCGACGGCTCGCCGGCCCGTGCGGTCACGAGCATCAGGAGCTCCACGATCACCTCCGTCCCGGCGGCCCTTTGGCCGCGCGCGACCAGCGGCACGCCCGGTGGGGGCGGCGCTGTGAACTTGCGTGGGTCCCGGCGTCGCTGACGGGCGGGGGAACGGGTTGAGCGTAACCGATGGTCCGGCCGTCACCTTCACGTCTTTTCCTGTTTGCCCTTTCTGCCCTCGATCGCGGCGCAGGTTTTAACGTTGCCGAAACCGTGACCTCCGCCCGACCGCCCGGGTCTGGCACGATCGGGGCGTGTTTCCCTCCACCTCGCGCGACGCCGGTCGTGAACCGTGGGCCGACGACCCGTCCTCCGGGCCGTCCGGCCCGGCCCGTGGCTACCCGCCCACCCCGCGCGCCGGGTCCGGCGAGGAGGAGGGGGAGCAGCGGGAGCGCAAGGGGCCCCGCCGGCTCCGCAAGGGCGGCCCGAGCCGGCGTCCCGACGACGCCCCCGACGAGGTGCCCGAGGACGAGGTGCCGCCGGTGGAGTTCCGCCGGCCGCTGGCGCTCACCGTGGCCGGCTTCGCCGCGCTGCTCGGCGTCGGCCTCGTGCTCGGCGCGCAGACCGCCGGTCCGGGCCACCGGCTGCCGTTCGCGGCCATCATCTTCGGCGTCCAACTGCTCTACGTGCTCGCCTGGACGATGGCCATGCGACCGCCCGCGCTGCTGGTCGTCGCGCTGGTCAGCGCCGGCACGGCGGTGATCGCCGACGTCGCCGCCGTGCGGGCGGACGTCGCCGGCCTGGCCCCGCTCGGGTACGCCGCGGTGGCCGGCCTCGTGCTCGGCGTACTTGGCCAGCTCGTCCGCCGGGTGGACCGGGTCCGGGTGACCGACTCGCTGGGCGGCACCCTGCTCATCGTGGTGGGGGTGGTCGCCTTCGCCTCGCTCATCGTGCTCAGCCGGATCCCCAAGGGCACCCAGGCGATCACGGTCTGCCTCACCGCCGCCGGGGTGGCCCTGCTGGTGGCCCGGCTGACCGACGCGGTGGCCCCGTGGCCCCGGCTCGCCCCGCAGGTGCCGCGCGGCGCTACCGGCGTGGTGGCGGGCGCCATGCTCGGCACGCTGACCAGCGCCGTGCTCGGCAGTTACCTGGTCGGCTTCACCCCGACCAGCGCCGCGCTGGTCGGGGTGGTCACCGCCGCCACCGCCGTGCTGGCCGACCTCGCCGTCGGGTACGCAGAGGCGGGCCGGCTGATGGCCGGGGAGCCGCCGACCATGTGGGCGGCCCGGCACATGCAGGGGCCGCTGGGCGGCTTCGCGCTCGCCGCGCCGGCCGCGTACGCCATGTGCGTGCTCTTCCTCTGAGCGCCCGGTTGGGGAAACCCCGCCCCGGGTAAGTACGGTTGCGCCGCGAGACGCGGTGACGGCGGCGAGGACTGGAGGCGGCGTGGCAGAGGCGTACCCGACGGAGGGCCGGCCCCGTCGCCGGGGTCGGAAGGTGCTGATCGGTTTCCTCGTGCTGCTGCTGGTGCTGGCCGGGTTGTTGGTCGTCGCCGACCGGGTGGCCGCCGGGGTGGCCGAGCGGGCGATCGCCGACCAGGTGCGGCAGGAGGTCGCCAAGCAGGACGCCCAGTCCGCCGCGCCCAAGGTCGAGGTGGGCGGCTTCCCGTTCCTCAACCAGGTGCTCGCCGGCAGGTACGAGCGCATCTCGATCCAGTTGACCGACGTGAAGGGCAGCGTGCAGGGCGACACGGTCGACGTGCCGCGGCTGGACGTGGACGCCCGCGACGTGACCGCGTCCCTGGACACGATCCGCTCCGGTCGGGGCGACGTGGTGGCCGAGCGCGTCGACGGGCGGGGCACCGTCACCTACGACAGCCTGGCCAAGTTGCTGAAGCGGCCCGGCCTGACGCTCGGCGAGCGCGACGGCAAGCTGGCGGTCACCGCCCCGGTGGACATTCTCGGCGTCAAGCTGACCGTCAACGGCACCGCCGCCGTGACGGTGGCCGACGGCAAGGTGGCGCTGCGCTTCAGCGACCTCACCGCCGACGGCCTGCCGAACGTGGCGCTGGCGCGGACGCTGCTGGCCAACTACGCCCGGAGCATCTCGATCGACGTGCCGCTGCCGGAGCTGCCGTTCCAGCTCAACGTCCGCAAGGTGGAGCCGAGGCCGGAGGGCCTGGTGGTCACCGCGGACGCGGCGAACGTGCCGCTCAATTCCGCCCGCTGACGTCTCGCATGCTGGTCGGCCCGGTGGCACATGCCGGGCCGGCTGGTAATGTCCCCTCCCATGGGGACCCTCCTCACCAAACGGCGCGCGGTCGACCTGTGCCGCGTGGCCACCTGCCTGTGTCGCCCCGTCATCTGACGGCGGGGCTGTCTCCGGCCGCCTAGCGGCCACCGGCACCAAGGGTTTCTCACACCCCCCGAACGCCCGGCAGCGGCGCCGTCGCACGTACCCGTGATCCGTTCCTAGCTCAGGGTCCCGCGCGTGGTGCGACTACCACCGGCTTCGATCTCCGCGCGCAGGCTCACCACCCATCTTCACCAGGGAGTGATCTGATGAGTCGCGACACCGCACTCGTCTCGGCCGAGTGGGCCGAGAAGAACCTCGACGTCCCGGGCGTCGTCTTCGTCGAGGTCGACGAGGACACCTCGGCCTACGACACCGGCCACCTCGCCGGCGCCATCAAGCTCGACTGGCGGACCGACCTCCAGGACCAGGTCCGCCGGGACTTCGTCAACCAGGAGCAGTTCGCGAAGCTGCTCTCCGAGCGGGGCATCGCCAACGACGACACCGTCATCCTCTACGGCGGCAACAACAACTGGTTCGCCGCGTACGCGTACTGGTACTTCAAGCTCTACGGCCACCGTGACGTCAAGCTGCTCGACGGCGGTCGCAAGAAGTGGGAGCTGGACGCCCGCCCGTTGGTCACCGACGCGGTGACCCGCCCGGCCACGCAGTACGTCGCGCAGGCGCCGGACACCTCGATCCGCGCGTTCCGCGACGAGGTGGTCGACGCCATCGGCACCAAGAACCTGGTCGACGTGCGCAGCCCCGACGAGTACGCCGGCCGGCTGCTCGCCCCGGCCCACCTGCCGCAGGAGCAGGCGCAGCGCGCCGGCCACGTGCCGACCGCGATCAGCGTGCCGTGGTCGAAGGCGGCCAACGAGGACGGCACGTTCAAGTCCGACGACGAGCTGCGCAAGATCTACGCCGACGCCGGGCTGGACGACGGCAAGGAGACCATCGCCTACTGCCGGATCGGCGAGCGCTCCTCGCACACCTGGTTCGTGCTCCAGGAGCTGCTCGGGCACCGGAACGTGAAGAACTACGACGGTTCCTGGACCGAGTACGGCTCGCTGGTCGGCGTGCCGGTGGCGCTCGGCGACGAGCCCGGGGAGGCCTGACATGACCGCTCCCACGGCTCCCACCGCTGCCGGTTGCGCCGCGCCGGACCAGGCCGCCCCGCTCCCGGCCAGCCTGGACCTGGAGAAGGAAACCGTCATCACCGGTCAGGTGCTGGCCGAGTCCGGCGAGGTCGTGCCGGGCGCGTACGTCCGGCTGCTCGACTCGACCGGTGAGTTCACCGCCGAGGTGGTCACCTCGGCGGCCGGCCAGTTCCGGTTCTTCGCCGCGCCGGGCTCGTGGACGCTGCGGGCGCTCTCCCGGCACGGCAACGGCGACACCGCCGTGACCGCCGCCCGGGGCATCAACGAGGTCACCGTCACCGTCAAGGCGTAAGAAGGGGCCCCCGCTCAACACCTCCGCACCACGCGCATCGGCTCGGGCCGGTCGCCCCGTCCAGGGGTGACCGGCCCGAGCCGTGCCGGGGCCACCGGGTCAGAACGTGCGCCCCTGGGGCCGTTTCGTACCAAGATCTACGGCGGGGTGACCGGCCACGGTCATCGGGTCGCCGGGGCGTGACACCATGGCCCGGTGAGCGGTGCCGTCCAGCCGGGGTACGCCCCGCCGTCCCGACCCGACCAGCAGGCCCCCGGCCAGCAGGCGCCCGACCCGCGTCGGCAACGCCGGCTGGTGGCCGTGACGGTGGTCTGGGCCGTGCTGCTCGCCGGGCTGACCTGGTGGTCGGTGCGCCACGACCCGCCCACCGTCAAGGAGCAACGTTCGCTGAGTCAGGCCGGCCCGGTGGTGGACCGGGCGATCGGTGAACTGACCGCCGCGGTCGGGACGGCCGGGGTGCCGGCGCTCCTGCCGGACCGGCTGGAGCGGGGCTGCCGCGTGACGCCGCTCGACGACGGCGTGTCGCTGGAACGCGGCGTCGAGGTGGCGACCGGCGACGATGACGTCCGCGAGGTGCTGCGCCGGGTGGCCGACCGGCTGCCGCCGCAGTGGCGGGCGGGCGTCTCGACGTTCGACGGCGAGCCGCTGCTGCGCGCCGACGCCGGCGACTTCGTGGCGGTCGAGGGCCGGTCCGGCGGGCCCGGTCGGGTGCTGCTGACCGCCGACACCGGCTGCCGTCCGGCCGGTGACGGCTACCGGGCACCGGCCGCCGACGCCGCCGCCGAGTCGGCCGCGCTGGCCCGTGCGCTGGGCCGCTGGGGCGGCCCGACCGGGACGGTCCAGGTGCTGACCGCGCCGTGCCCGGGCGGCGGGACGGCCCGGACCGCCCGGGGCGAGGCCACCGTGGCGGCCGACCAGCCGCTGGCCGCCGCGTTCGGCACGGGCGCCGCGCCGGTGGTGGACTCCGCCGACCGGTACGCCCGCCCGGGTGAACCGGCGGTGCTGGCGGAACGGGTCGACGGGCGGGTCCGGGTGGCGGTCACCAGCCCCTGCCGCGCCTGACCCGGCCGGGTCAGGCCCGGTCGTTGTCGTCGTGCGGGGTGCGGCTGCGGCCCAGCGCGTCCACCAGGCCCCACCGGCCCGGGATGTCGAGCAGCTCCACCCGGCCCATCCCCGGCGGCACGGCCGGGTCGATGATCAGGTGTTCGCCCTGCGGCTCCAGCCCGAGCATGACGCGCAGCAGCAGCAGCGGAGTGCCGGCGGACCAGGCCTGCGGGCTGCACGCGGTCGGGTACTCCACCGGGTAGTCGGTGAGGCCGCGCTCGTAGCCGGCGAACGCCTCGGGGAGCCGACCGTCGAAGTAGCGGGACGCGTTCAGCATCGCGTCGCAGATCTGGCCGGCCTCCTCGCGGAAGCCGTACTTCCACAGCCCCCACGCGATGATCGAGTTGTCGAACGGCCACACGGTGCCGACGTGGTAGCCGATCGGGTTGTACCGGCCCTGGTCGTCGGCGAGCGTCCGCACGCCCCAGCCGGAGAAGAGGCGCGGGCCGAGCAGGTGCGCGGCGACCGCCGGTGCCCGGGCCTCGTCGACGATGCCGCTCCACAGCAGGTGGCCGATGTTCGAGGAGAGCGCGTCCACGTGCCGCCCCTGCGGGTCCAGCGCCAGCGCGTAGTACTCCCGGTCCGGGATCCAGAAGTCGCGGTTGAACCGCTCCTTCAGCGCCGCCGCCTCGCGTTCCAGGCGTTCCGCGTACGCCGGGTCCTGCCAGTGGGTCCGGGCCATCCGGGCGCCGCGCAGCTTGGCGTCGTACGCGTATCCCTGTAGTTCGCAGGTGGCGCGCGGGAACTCCGGCAGCCGGCCGTCGGAGTAGGAGATGGCGTCCGGGGAGTCCTTCCAGCACTGGTTCGGCAGCCCGGTCTCCGGGTTGCGGGACATGTACCAGACGTACCCGGTGCCGAGCAGGTCGCCGTACGTGTCGAGCCAGGCCAGCGCCGCCCGCGTCTCGTGCTCCAGTTGCCGCACCAGTTTTCCGTCCCCGGTCCACCGCTCGTACTCGTCGAGCAGGATCACGAAGAGCGCGGTGGTGTCGGCCGCGCCGTAGTACGGCGAGTGGGGCTGCTCCTCGAAGCCGGCGGTTTCGCCGTAGCGCAGCTCGTGCAGGATCTTTCCGGGCTCCTCGTCGCGGAAGTCGTCGATCCGGCCGCCCTGGAGCCCGGCCAGCATGAGGAGGGTCGGCTGGATCAGCTCGGGGAGGAACGGCAGGATCTGGAGTGAGGTGAACATGCTGTCCCGGCCGAACAGCGTCATGAACCAGGGCAGGCCGGCGGCGACCAGCCGGACGCCGAGCGTGATCGACTCGTACCGGAGCGCGGCCAGGTCGGTGAGGCTGCGCCGGTACGCCCCGGCCAGCGGCTGGCAGTCGCAGCCCAGCTTCGGTGCGTTGGCTGTCAGCGCCTGCTGGTCGGCCTCGATGGCCGCCACCGAGCGGTGCCCGCCCAGCGGCAGCGTGGCCCGGATGTCCTCACCCCGGGCCCCGTAGATCATGGTGGTGACGTGCAGCCGGGTGGTCCACTCGCCGTGCGGCTCGACGCGGATGCGGAACGTCATCCCGCCCCGGTCCACCTCGGCCGGGGCGGTGCTGCCGATCATCGCCTCCCGGTGGAACCCCTGCCGCCGGTAGGTGAGCCGCAGCCCGTTCTCCTCCACGGTGGGCGTGGTGCTGCCCTTCTTCTGCCGCTTGTGCTTGATCTCGAACAGGTCGGCGAAGTCGGAGCCGATGTCGAGCCGGAGGCGGAACTCCTTCTCCTGATCGGCGTGGTTGAGCAGGGTCAGTTCCTCGTCGAAGCTGCCGCCGATCGATCGGCTGCGGATCACCGAGACGGCCGCGTCCAGGTAGTGCGTCGGCTCGCCGGGCACCATGAAGAACCGCGTCTTGTACGACAGCGAGTCGTCGATGGAGAGCGCGTGCAGCGGTTGGCCGTCCAGGGAGAGGATCCAGGTCGAGAGGAACCGGGTGTCGAAGGAGAACAACCCGGTGGGAAAGTCGAACGACGGCTCGATGTTGCCGCGACGGTCGCTGACCAGGAACGTGTTGCCGTCGAGGATGCTGACCCGTTCCTTCACGCCGACCGCCGGACGTGCTCACGGGCGATTTCCCTCGGGTCCCGCGCGCCGGGCGGGTCGGGCAGGAAGCGGCGGAGCGCCAGGAACAGCACGACGTGCCCGCCGAACGTGGCCTCGTTGCGCAGCACCGCGGCCAGCCCGGCCTCCCGCCCGGTGACCAGCTCCTCGAAGAGCTGGGTGCCGACGGTCAGCACGGCGTCGGGTGGGCGGTCCTCCTCCCGGCGTACCCGGGCCGACCCGGGCGCCAGCGTCACGTACCAGTGCTCGGTGCGGTTGCCGTCGGTCAGGTCGATCCGGAGGGTGCCGCCGATCGGGCTGCGCAGCACGACGGGGGCGCGCGCCGGCAACGACGCGAAGAACCTTTCGATCGCCTCGCTCACCATCCGAATGGTAGGCGGGGAACAGGCATATCGGGTCAGGATCGGCGTACCGGTCAGAATGGACAACCCCGGAGGGTGGTCAGTAGACCAGGGCCTGCGCGCCCTCGGTCATGGCCTCCTCGACGAAGACCGCCGCACCCGCGATGCGGACACCCGGGATCACGTCGTCCGGGCCGATGTTCCGCCGGGCCGCGCACTGGGTGCAGGCGGTCACCCGGCCGGTGGCCAGCACCACGTGCAGCAGCTCGCCCAGCGGCGCGGAATGCGGCAGCTCGAACGACTCCGCCCGCCCGGGCAGCGCGAACCAGGTCGACTCGCCGGTCAGCCAGAGCGACACGTCGACCCCGGCCGCAGCGGCAGTGGCGGCGACGGTGAACGCCTGGGCGCACCGCTCCGGGGCGTCCGCGCCGGCGGTGGCCTTGACGACGAGAGTGCGCGTCATGCCGTCCAGCATAGGATGGCCCGGATGGTTACCGAGATCGGGTTCGTCAGCCTGCTGGTCGCCGGTCTGGGCGCGCTCGCCGGCGGTCTGGTCTATGTCGCAGTCCGGATAGCAAGAGGTAGATGGTGAGTGAGAATCCGCTCCAGCCGCCGTGGCTGAACGCGCCGCCGGTCGACCCGTACCCGTACGAGGAGAGCCACGACCTGCGCGTCGGCCCCAAGCTGCACCCGAGCCTGGACGGGCTGCTGCCGTACATCGGGGTGTGGCGCGGCCGGGGTCGGGGCGGGTTCCCGACGATCGAGGACTTCGACTACGCGCAGGAGATCCGGATCAGCCACGACGGCCGACCGTTCCTGTTCTACGAGTCCCGGGCGTGGCTCCTGGACGAGCAGAGCCGCCCGGTCCGCCCGGCCGGTCGCGAGGTGGGCTGGTGGCGTCCGGTGCTCGACGGTGACCGGGTCACCGACGAGATCGAGGCGCTGATGAGCGTGCCGACCGGCGTGATGGAGCTGCACATCGGCAAGCGCAAGGGCACCCAGATCGAGTTCGCCACCGACGCGGTCGTCCGTACGGGCACCGCGAAGGAGGTCACCGCCGGCGCCCGCCTGTTCGGCATCGTGGAGGGCGCCCTGCTCTACGCGCAGGAGATGGCCGCCATGGGCCACCCCCTGACCCCCCACCTCTCCGCCCGCCTGACCCGGGTAGCCGGCTGACCTCCCACCCTTCCCGCGTTGATCAAGGAGTTCGCGTCACCGGAGAGATCGACTCCGACGCGAACTCCTTGATCACCGCGTCCCGGTGGGGTGGGGGAAGCCCAGGAGGGTGTGCAGGTGCGGGGTCAGGGGCGAACGGGGGCGGGGGGTTCCGTCCAGGGAGGTGACCTCGGCGGGGCCGCGTAGCGAGCTGGTCAACCAGATCGCCTCGGCCCCGTGCAGGTCGGCCACGGTGGGCAGCCGCTCGCCCGCCGTCAGGCCCAGCTCGGCCGCCCGGCCCAGCAGGTGGTGCGCGGTCACGCCGGGCAGCACGCCGGTGGCCGCCGCCGGCACGGTCAGCAGTGTGCCGGCGGTCAGCCACACCACGTTCGCGGTGGGCGCCTCCAGCACGTAGCCGTCCGTGGAGACCCAGAGCAGGTCGTCCACGCCGGCACGCCGCGCCCACCGTCGGGCGGCGGTGTTCGGCGCGTACGAGGTGGACTTCACACCGGCCGGCAGCCACCCCAGCTCGGGGCGGGACCGGGCGGTCACGCCGAGCGGCAGTGTGGCCACCGTCACCCCCAGGTGCCGGGCCCGTCGGGTGGCCGCCGGCACCTCGCCGAGCGTGGCGTACACCGTGGGCGGGCCGTCGCCCTCCGGCCCGCGCGTACAGACCAGCCGCAACGCGCCCTCGGTCTGCGCCGGCCAGCCCACCCGTACCGCGTCCAGCAGCTCCACCAGCGCCTCGACCGGCGGCAGCGGCAGGTCGATCGCCGCCGCGCCGGCCCGCAGCCGGGCCAGGTGCTCGTCGCGCAACCAGGGACGGCCGGCGCGCAGGTGCAGCGTCTCGAACAGGCCGTCGCCGTGCAGGACGCCCAGGTCGTCGCCGCGCAGCACCGGCTCGCCGGCCGGGACCAGCCCCCGGCCGGGCACCGCCACCCGGATCGCCTCCACGAGGCGCAGCGTAGTGGCGTACCCCGGCGGCGACCGGGACCGGCGCGGCGGCCGAACTATGATCGGAGGGTGTCGGAATCCTCCCTCGCGGAACTGCTCCGCTCGCGCGGGCTACGGCTCACGGCGCAGCGGCAGCTGGTCCTGCGGGCCGTCCTCGAACTGGGGCACGCCACCCCGGAGCAGGTGCACACGGCGGTCCGTGAGGTCGCGGCCGGGGTCAACATCACCACCATCTACCGCACGCTGGAGCTGCTGGAACGGCTCGGCCTGGTGACCCACACCCACCTGTCGCACGGCTCGCCGACCTACCACGCGGCCGGCGAGCACCAGCACGTGCACCTGGTGTGCCGGGAGTGCGGGGCGATCGACGAGATCTCCCCGGAAATGCTCGGGCCGCTCGCCGACCAGCTCGCCCGGCAACGCGGATTTCAGGTCGACATCGGGCACGTGGCGCTCTTCGGGGTCTGCGGTCGGTGCGCACAGGACGGGGAACGCAAATGATCGACATCGCGGGCGCGGTGGCCGCCGACGCCATCGACGAGGAGACCCGGGACCAGCCCGAGCCGGCGCACCGGGCGGCCGGTGTCGCGCCGGTGGCCGCGCACTACGGCGACCCGATGCGCGAACAGCGCGTGCTGGCCACCGGCGTGGGCCTGGTGGACCGCTCGCACCGGGGCGTCATCGCGGTGCCGGGCGAGGAACGGATCGGCTGGCTGCACACGCTGACCAGCCAGCACCTGGCCGCGCTGGCGCCCGGGCAGGGCACCGAGCTGCTGGTGCTCTCCCCGAACGGGCACGTCGAGCAGCACGCGCTGGTCGCCGAGGACGGCGAGACCACCTGGCTGGACACCGAGCCGGGGATGACCGGCGGGCTGCTGTCGTACCTGGAGAAGATGCGCTTCTTCAGCAAGGTCGAGCCGCGTGACGTCACCGCCGGGCACGCGCTGCTCTCCCTGGTCGGGCCGGAGGCCGCCGACGCGACCGGCGCGCTCGGCGTCACCGGCCTGGCCGCACCCGACGTGCTCGGGGTGCCGGGTCCGAAGTTCCGTTCCGGCGAGCTGCCCGCGCGGCCCTCCGTGGTGTACGACGTCACGCCGCTGCCGTCCGGCGGCTGGGCCCGCCGGGTGGCGCTCGGCGTCGACCTGCTGGTGCCGCGCCCGGCGATGGCCGACGTGGTGGCCGCGCTGCGCGGCGCGGGCGTGCCGGTCGCCGGGCTGTGGGCGTACGAGGCGATCCGGGTGGCCGCCCGGCGGGCCCGGGCCGGGGTGGAGACCGACCACCGCACCATTCCCGCCGAGGTGGACCTGATCGCCCCGGCCGTGCACCTGGACAAGGGCTGCTACCGGGGGCAGGAGACGGTGGCCCGGGTGCACAACCTCGGCAAGCCGCCGCGCCGGCTCGCGCTGCTGCACCTGGACGGTGTGACCACCGACCAGCCGCCGCCCGCCGGCACGCCGGTCACGCTTGACGGCCGGACGGTCGGCTTCGTCGGCACCGCCGTGCACCACTACGAGCTGGGGCAGATCGCGCTCGCCGTGCTCAAGCGCAACACCCCCGACGACGCCCGCCTGATGGTGGGCGACTCCGCCGCCGCCATCGACGTGTAAGGAAGGGCCCCTTATTAACGCCTGCGGTAGAGAAAGGTTCCCTTCTTGACGCCGCTCGCACCGGAAATCCTACGGTCGACCCGGTGCCGGGGGCCGGTCTAGGATCCGGGGCATGACGACAGGGACGTTGATCACGGTTGCCCCCACCGGTGCGGAGTCGGCCAAGGCGGAGGTGCCGGCGCTGCCGGTGACGCTCGACGAACTGCTGCTGACCGCCAAGGAGTGCGAGGCGCTCGGCGCGGCCGTGATCCACGTGCACATCCGGGACGACGAGGCGCGGCCCACGCTCGACCCGGCCCGGCTGCGGGAGACCGTGTCGGCGCTGCGGGAGAGCACCGACCTGATCGTGCAGATCTCCTCCGGCGGCGCGGTGACCGACCCGGAGGCGCACCGGCTCGCGGTGCTCGACGCCGGGCCGGACATGGCCTCCTGCACCATGGGCACGGTCAACTTCGGTGACGACGTGTTCCTCAACCGCTGGGAGTTCATCGTCGACCTGCACACCCGGATGCAGGAGCGGGGCGTCGTCCCCGAGTACGAGATCTTCGACCTCGGCCACCTCACCGCGTTGCAGCGGCTGCTCGGCAAGTACGGCCTGCCGCACGGCGGGCACGTCCACGTCGACTTCGTGATGGGCGTGCCGGGCGGCATGCCGGGCACCGCCGCCACGCTTGTCGCCGCCCAGCAGATGCTGCGTGACCTCCCCGAGGGCACCACGTTCGCGGCCACCGGCATCGGCCGCAGCACCATCCCGGTGATGCTGTCCTCGCTCGCTACCGGCGGTCACCTCCGGGTCGGCATGGAGGACACGGTCACCTACGCGAAGGGCCGCCCGGTGGAGTCGAACATGCAGCTCGTGGCCCGCGCGGTCGGCTTCGCCCAGCTCGCCCAGCGCCCGCCGCTGACCACCGCCGAGGCCCGCGCGCTGCTCGGCGTGTAAGCGGCGCACGCGCACCCGCACCTGTACGGGCGCGGCCGACGTCGCAGGTCACCCCGCTGCCGGCCGTGATCGCCCCGTCGGTACCGTCCATCGTGTGGGAAAGACGTACGAGGGCGGCGTGCCGCTCGCCGAGGTGGTCCGCTCCGGGTTCGTGGAGGGCGTCCACCGTGGTTCCGTGGTGGTGCTGGACGCCACCGGCTCGCCGGTCGCCGGCGCCGGTGACGTCGGCTCGCCGATCTTCCCCCGGTCGTCGAACAAGCCGATGCAGGCGATCGGCATGCTCCGGGCCGGGCTCGCGCTGACCGACCCGGCCGACGTGGCGCTGGTCGCCGCGAGTCACGCCGGTGAGGAGTTCCACGTCGAGCGCGTCACCGCGCTGCTCGGGCACGCCGGCCTGACCGGGGAGGCGCTGCACTGCCCGCCGGACCTGCCGTTCGGTGAGGCCGCCCGGGAGGCGGTGCTGCGGGCCGGCGGCGGCCCGTCCCGGGTGTTGATGAACTGCTCCGGCAAGCACGCCGGCATGGTGCTGACCTGCCGGGCGGCCGGCTGGCCGCTCGACGGGTACTGGCGGCCGGAGCACCCGCTCCAGCAGCGGCTGACCGCCACCGTCGAGGAGTTCACCGGGGAGCGGGCGGCGGCGGTCGGGGTGGACGGCTGTGGCGCACCCGTGCACGCCGTCTCGCTGACCGGGCTGGCGCGCGCGTTCCTGCGGCTGGTCACCGCCGAGCCGGGCGCCGTGGAGCGGACCGTGGCGGACGCGATGCGGGCGTACCCGGAGCTGGTCGGCGGTACCCAGGCCGACGACACCCGGCTGATGCGTGGCGTACCGGGGCTGCTCGCCAAGATCGGCGCGGAGGGGGTGATCGCGGCGGCGGTCCCGGGTGTCGGCGCGGTCGCCCTCAAGATCGACGACGGCGCCGCCCGCCCGCGGATGCCGGTCCTGACGTCCGCGCTGACCCGCCTGGGCCTGACCGCCCCCATCCTCACCGAGTACGCCGAGGTGCCCCTCCTGGGTGGCGGCCTGAAGGTGGGTGCCGTCCGCCCCCTCTGGTGACCCCGCTGATCTTGCGCTTGCGGCCCATGTCCCGCCCGTTGTGCACGGTTTGCCGGGGCGGCAAGTGCAAGATCAACGAGGGGTGGGTCAGGGGAGGAAGGTGAGGAGGGCGGTGTTGACCTCGGTGGGGTGCTCCAAGGGGAACAGGTGGGCGGCGTTCGGGAGGTCGGGGAGGCGTACCCCGTGGGGGGCCTCGGCGGCGATGCGGTCGGCCAGGCGGCGGATGTCGGGGAGGTCGTCGGCCCCGGCCGCGGCCAGCACCGGCACCCGCAGCTCGGCCAGTCGGTCGACGGCCGGCGGGTCCAGCTCCGCCACCTCGATCGCGCTGAGCGCCTGCTCTGCGGCGAGCGCGCGGCGGTCCATCTCCTCGGCGAACCTGATCAGCTCGGGGTCGACGTCGGCCGGCTGCCGGGTCGGGCCGACCACCCAGAACCGCACCTCGCCGGCGGCCATGGCACCGAAGTCCTCGGGGTCCACGTCGCCGACCAGCTCCTCCCAGAGCTGCTCGGTCTCCTCGGACCACTCGTAGCCGGAGAGCGGGGCGCCGAACAGCGCCAGCGCGCTCACCCGCTCCGGGTGGGCCAGCGCGGTGTCCACCGCCACCCGGCCACCGAACGAGCAGCCCACCAGCGCGGCCCGCTCGACGCCCAGCGCGTCGAGCAGCCCGACCAGGTCGTCGTGGTGGGCGAACGGGGCGGGCGGCAACTCCGACTCGCCGTAGCCGCGCAGGTCCGGGACGACCACCCGGTGCCGGGCGGCGAGCGCCGGCACCTGCTCGCGCCACATGCGCCGGTCCGCGATGCCGGCGTGCAGCAGCACCACGGCGCTGCCGCTGCCGGCTTCGTCGTAGGCGAGCGCGGCGCCGTTGATCTCGATCTTGGTCACGGGGGAACGGTACGGAGCGGACATCGCCCCCGCAACCGGATTCGGGTGACATCGCTAACTCTGGCTAGCACTTTGCTTGCAGCAGCTAGCAGACCGCGTTACCGTGGAGTCATGGCCACCAGCAAGGACCTTCCCGATGTCGGCGGGTTCATTCGCGACCTGCGGCGCAACGCGAAGATCTCACTGCGTCAGCTCGCCGAGCAGGCCGGCGTCAGCAACCCGTACCTGAGCCAGATCGAGCGCGGGCTGCGCAAGCCGAGCGCCGAGGTGCTCCAGCAGCTCGCCAGCGCGCTTCGCGTCTCCACGCCGGCCATGTACCTGCGGGCCGGACTGCTGGACGACAAGGAGGGGCAGGGCGTGCTCGCGGCCATCGCCGTCGACGCCGAGCTGACCATGGCCCAGAAGCAGTCGCTCACCCAGATCTACGAGACGTTTCGCCGGGAGAACGCGCGCCTGGCCGAGGCGACCGGCACGGCCGGACCGGTGGAGCCCACCGAGCCGGCCGCCGCGCCCGAGGCCCCGGCCACCGTCGCGCCGGCCGCGACCGGCCCCGTGACACCCGACGGCACCCCGACCGAGGCGGTCCTCGAATCGGTCGCCGTCACCGAGGCGGGCCCCGCGCCCGCGCCGCCCACCGCCGCCCGTGAACGCACGACCGCCCGCCGGGCGGCCCGGAAGGCCGCCGGTGCGGCCGAAGAGGAGCAGTCATGACCCAGCCGAAGACCAACCGCATCCCCGCCCCGCTCTACGCCGCCGCCGGCGCCGGTGAGCTGGCCCTGGAGCAGCTCCGCAAGCTGCCCACCGTGGTCAGCGGCCTGGGCACCCGGGTCGTCGCCGACCTCGGCGGCAAGGCCGTCGGCACCGGCTACGAGCTGCGCCAGAAGGCCACCGAGACGCTCAAGACGGCCAACCTGACCGCCACCGGGCTGCGCTCGACCGACCTCGACCAGCTCCGCGAGGCCGCCAACCTGGACAAGCTCCGGGAGGCCGCCAACCTGGACAAGCTCCGCGAGGCCGCCACCCGTAACGCCGCCGCCGTGGTGTCCGGCGCATACGCCGCGCAGGAGCGTGCCCTGGCCGCGTACGCCGAGCTGGTCGCCCGGGGCGAGCGGGTCGTCGGCGCCGGCGTGCTGGAGGCCGCCGAGACCGTCAACGCCGACATCGAGGCGACCGAGGAGACCACCCCGGTCACCCCGACGACCGTGACCCCGAAGACCGAGGTGCCGAGCCCGGCCGAGGTCGCCGAGGTGGTGGCCGCCAAGCCGGCCGCCGTGAAGCGGACCCGGGCCACCAAGGCGACCGCCACCCAGGCCGCCGCCGCCAAGCCGGCCACCCCGTCGGCGAAGCTGCCGAAGGCCACGAAGCGGACCAGCCCGACCGCCGAGTGACCCGACTCTCCACCCGGACCCCGGACAGCGTCCTGTCGGACGTTTCCGGGGTCTCGGCATAAGCTTGCCGGCATGGCCTACGCCGCGCCGATCTTCGCGTTCGAAGTCCGCTCCGTGATTCAGCTGATCCTGCTCGTCTTCGCCCTGGTCATCCAGGGCGTGGCCCTGGTGCACGCACTCACCCAGCGCGGCGACGGCTTCGCCGCGCTCGGCACGCTGCCCAAGGGCGGCTGGATCGCCATCCTGGCGGTCTGCCTGCTGCTGACCCTGCTGGGCTTCGGCCCGATCAGCCTCTTCGGGCTGGTCGGCATCGCGGCCGGCCTCATCTACCTGCTCGACGTGCGACCCGGCCTGCGGGACCTGCACGACGGCCGAGGGTCCTGGTGAGAGGTTTCCGCTGGCCCCCGCCGCCGGACGGCGGCCCCCGCACCTGGGGGCCCGGCCCCGGCGGCCCGCGTACCGGCCGGCCGGCGCTGCCCGAACCGGAGACGGAACTCGTCGACACCCCGCACGGGGTGAGCCTGGAACGCCTGGTCACCGGCGTCGGCGATCCGGTCACCGTGTTCGCCCACGGGCTGGGCAACGGCATCGCCACCACCCGGCCGTTCGGCAGCGGCGTGACCGGTCGACGGATCTTCTTCCAGTTCCGCGGGCACGGCCGGTCCGACTCCCCGCCCGGGCCGTGGAACTACCTCGACCTCGCCCGTGACCTGCGGGCCGTCGCCGACCTCGGCGGCGCCACCCGCGCGTTCGGGGCCAGCCTCGGCGCGGGCGCGCTGTGCCGGCTGCTCGCCGAGAGCCCGGCACGCTTCGAGAAGCTCGTCTTCTTCCTTCCCGCCGTGCTGGACACGCCGCGCGGCGAGGTGGCGCGGACCCGCCTCACCGGCCTGCTCGACGCGGTGGCCGACGGCGACGCGCACGCGCTCGCCGAAGTGGTGTCGCTGGAGCTGCCGCCGTCGGTCCGCAACACCCCGGCCGGCTGGGCCTACCTGCGGCAACGGCTCGACCAACTGCTGCGCGACGGGCTCGCACCCGGCTTGGCCGGCCTGCCCGGCCAGGCCCCGCTGGACGACGCCGGCGCGCTCGCCGCGGTCACCGCCCCGGCGCTGGTGATCGGCTGCGTCGACGACGACCTGCACCCGGTCGCCGTGGCCGAGCAGCTCGCCGCCGCGCTGCCGGCCGCCACCCTGCACGTGTACGACCGACCCGCCGTGCTCTGGACCGAACGCGCCGACCTGCGGGAGCGCGTCTCGTCGTTCCTGAACGGGTAACGTCGGCCGGCATGGGCGTCACACACCACGGCCGTACGCACCGCCTCGACCTCGCCGACCCCACGCTGCGTGAGTGGACGTGCCGGGTGCTGGCGGCCGACCCCGAGCAGGGCATCGTGTTGGACCGGTCGGCGTTCTACCCGGGCGGCGGCGGCCAGCCACCTGATCACGGGGTGCTGCTCTGGCAGGGCGTGCAGACCCGGGTCGTGGGCACCCGCAAGGGCGACGACCTGTGGCTGATCCCGGCCGAGGGTGACCCGGTGCCGCCGGTCGGCGCCGACGTCACCGGCGCGGTGGAGGACGCCCGCCGGACCATGCTGATGCGGACCCACTCCGGGCTGCACGTGCTGTGCGGCGTGGTGTTCCGGGACTTCGGCGCGCTGGTCACCGGCGGCAACATGGAACCGGGCGAGGCCCGGATGGACTTCAACCTGCCCGAGGTGCCGTCGGACTTCAAGACCCGCATCGAGGAGCTGGTCAACGCCGAGGTGGCCGCCGACCGTTCGGTCGCGGTCCGGGTGCTGCCGCGCGCCGACGCGTTGGCGCTGCCGGACATCATCCGTACCCAGTCCAACCTGATCCCACCGGACGAGCAGGAGGTGCGGATCGTCGACATCGTCGGCTTGGACGTGCAGGCCGACGGCGGCACGCACGTCGCCTCCACCGCCCAGATCGGCAAGGTCCAGGTGGTCAAGGTGGAGAGCAAGGGCCGGGCCAACCGCCGGGTCCGGGTCCGCCTGGCGGACTGAGTCAGCGGGGCAGGCCGGGCGGACAGGCGTCGCCGCGGTTCCTCCACCGAAGTGGTCGAGCCGGCCAGGAAGTCGAGCGGTGCTCGGGTCTGGCCTCCCTGGTATACGCTGCGGTACTTTCACTGTGGGCGTGGGCGCTCGGAGCGCGCCTCCGAAAAGTCGGAGGAGATGCCAGGTTCGACTCCTGGACGCCAGGCCGCATGACATGCGCGTGTGGCGTGGCGTTCAGGAGTCGAAGGGTTGGCAAGGGCTTGTTCCACACTTCTCGCGAGTTCGAGAAGCACAGTGAGAACCTAGCTGAAATCAAGCGCGGACTGACTCAGCTAGAACGTGCCCACAAGCAGGCGATTCGTCACAATGATCAGGCGGCTGTGAAGGCATTCTCGAGGATGCATATCCTCGTGCTGGGAATGTTGGCAGAGGCGCGGCTTCGCCAGGTGCTGGCCGATCCCAACGGCTTCAATGACCGGGAACGGGATTTGGTGGGGCGGGCAAAGTCTCAAGTGGACAGATGGCTCGAAGCTCTGGATTTCGCATTTCGACGGCACTATAGCGTGTTGATGCACCTCGCAGTGGACAGTGCATCGGTGGGGGTGGCGCCCTTCGCCAGATTCGAAGAAATTCGGAAGCTGCTTGACGGTGACCTCAGGCCGGTCATAGAGGACCGAAACAAGGCCGCGCACGGCCAATGGGTGTGGCGGCTGAAGAGCGGGAAGGAGAACCAGTTCTTACCCAGCCGGGCGCCCGAGGTGCTGAATTACTGTGAGATCGAGAGTCGGCGGAAGATCATCGTGGTTATCGGAGATCTCGTCCACTTGCTGGTTGTCTCGCGGCCCGGATTTGACAGGCATTACACGACGCTCATGGAGCGCCTAGACGAGGCCCGGTCCGGCCTGACCGGAGCGGACTACCCCAGGTTTGTCGCGCAGTTGAGAGCCAGCAGAAGAGCCGCTGGCCGGAGTTGACGGGCACTGCGCTTCCTCAACTGCCCACCTGGCTGGTTGAGGTTCTGTTAAAACCGGACTTCGGCTGTCAGGTATCGGTGACACGGTGAACCCATGAACTCACCACTGACCGGAAAGGTCGCGCTCGTCGCGGGCGCGACCCGGGGCGCCGGCCGGCAGATCGCCGTCCAGCTCGGCGCCGCCGGAGCCACCGTCTACGCCACCGGCCGCACCACCCGGGACCGCCGCTCGGAGATGGACCGGCCGGAAACCATCGAGGAGACCGCCGAGCTGGTCACCGCCGCGGGCGGCACCGGCATCGCGGTCGCGGTCGACCACCTCGACCCGGACCAGGTACGCAAGCTGGTCGAGCGGATCGACGCCGAGCACGGCCGCCTCGACGTGCTGGTCAACGACATCTGGGGCGCGGACCCGCTGATCACCTGGGAGAAGCCGGTCTGGGAGCAGCCGCTCGACGCCGGCTTCCGGATGCTGCGGCTGGCCGTCGACACCCACATCATCACCAGCCACTTCGCGCTGCCGCTGCTGATCCGCAACCCGGGCGGGCTGGTCGTCGAGATCGGCGACGGCACGAAGGCGTACAACGACACGACCTACCGCCTCTCCGTCTTCTACGACCTGGCGAAGGTGTCGGTGAACCGGCTCGGCTTCACCCAGGCGCACGAGCTGGCCCCGCACGGCGGCACCGCGGTCGCGCTCACGCCCGGCTGGCTGCGCTCCGAGGCGATGCTGGAGCACTTCGGCGTCACGGAGGCGAACTGGCGCGACGGCGCGCGGACCGACCCGCACTTCGTCATGTCGGAGACGCCGGCGTTCGTCGGGCGGGCCGTGGCCGCGCTGGCCGCCGACCCGGACCGGGCCCGCTGGAACGGGCAGTCGCTGGACAGCGGCGGACTGGCCCAGGTGTACGGCTTCACCGACCTCGACGGCACCCGCCCGCACTGGGCCCGCTACCACGACGAGGTGGTCGCGCCGGGCAAGCCGGCCGACGACGCCGGCTACCGCTGACCGGTGTCGTCGGCGTAGAGCGCCGCCGCGCGGCGGGCCGCCTCGGCGAACCGGGCCCGCAGCTCCGGCGGCGCCAGCACCTCCACCTCGGGGCCGAGCGCCAGCAGTTGGCCGTACGCCACGTCGACCGACTCGACGGGCAGCCGGAGCACCAGCCGGCCCTGCCCGTCGGGTCGGCCGGCCGCGGCGACCGCCTCGGAGTAGACGAACGGCGCGTCCACCAGGTGCCGCAGCACCCGCAGCCCGGCCGGCCCGAGCCGCACGGTGACCCGTTCCCGCAGCAGGTCGCGCAGGAACGCGCCGGCCTGCTCCCGCCAGTACGCCCCGAGGTCGAAGCGCTCGTCCCGCTCGAAACGCTCCGTACCCACAGCGACGTCGACCACCCGGTCCACCCGGTACGTCCGCCACCCGTCGCCGACGCGGCCGACGAGGTACCAGACGCCGTTCTTCAGCACCAGCCCGTACGGCGCCAGCGTGCGGGTCACCTCCCGGTCGCCGCGCCGGTAGCGCAGCTCGACGGTCCGGTCCTGCCAGACCGCCCCGGCCAGCTCGGCCAGCCGGGGCGGCGGCGCGCTCTCCCGGAACCAGCCCGGCACGTCCAGGTGGAACCGCTGACCGGTCCGCGCGGGCGCGTCCCGCAGGCTCGGCGGCAGCGCGGCCAGCACCTTCAACTCGGCGGCGGCCACCGCGTCGGCCAGTCCCATGTCGCCGGCCGGCCCCGGCAGCCCGGCCAGGAACAGCGCCTCGGCCTCGTCGCGGCTCAACCCGGTGAGCCGGGTCCGGTAGCCGCCGAGCAGCCGGTAGCCGCCGGCCCGGCCCCGGTCGGCGTAGACCGGCACACCGGCGGCGGAGAGCGCCAGCACGTCCCGGTAGACGGTGCGTTCGGAGACCTCCAGCTCGCGGGCCAGCTCGGCGGCCGTCATCGTCTCCCGGGACTGGAGCAGCAACACCAACGAGATCAGCCGAGACGCACGCACCCACCCATTGTGTAAGGAGGGGCCCCCTCTTGACGCACACGGATTGGAGAGGGCCCCTCCTCACGCCCGGGCGGCGCGCGCGGCGGCCCACTAGGCTGTGCCGTCGTGAACGCCTCCCGTACCGTCGCGCCCGTCACCGGCGCGGTGACCCGCTTCCTCGGCGGCGTCGGCCTGCTGCTGCGTGGCTTCGGCATGTACGTCCGCAGCCCGAAACTGATGCTGCTCGGTGTGGTGCCGGCGCTCATCTCCGGCGTGCTCTACCTGGCCCTCTTCGCCACCCTGCTGTACTTCGTGGACGACCTGGCGGCCTGGCTCACCCCGTTCGCGGACGGCTGGTCGTCGACCGCGCGCGGGCTGCTGCGGGTGGCCGCCGGGCTGGCCGTCGTCGGGGTGGCCGCACTGGTCGGGGTGCTCACGTTCACCGCTGTCACGCTGGCCGTCGGCGACCCGTTCTACGAGGCCATCTCCGAGCGGGTCGAGGACCGCCTCGGCGGCACCCCGGGCCAGGTGGACGTGCCGTTCTGGGCCTCCATGCGGCGCAGCATCGCCGACTCGTTGCGCCTGGTGGCCATCTCCGCGCTGGTCGGCGTACCCCTCTTCGTGGCCGGTTTCATCCCGCTGGTGGGGCAGACGGTGGTGCCGGTGGTCGGCGCCCTGGTGGGGGGTTGGTTCCTGGCGTTGGAGCTGGTCGGCGCGCCGTTCCAGCGGCGCGGGATGCGGCTGCCGGACCGGCGGTCGAAGCTACGGGCGGACCGGCCGACCGCGCTGGGCTTCGGGGTGGCGGTCTTCCTGTGTTTCCTGATCCCGCTCGGCGCGGTGCTGGTCATGCCGGCCGCCGTCGCCGGGGCCGCCCTGCTGACCCGCCGGTCGCTGGGCCAGCACGTCGAGGAGCGCTGACACCATGAACGAGGAGCGCTGACACCATGGACACGGTGCTGATCCAGGGCGACATCACCGCCCAGCAGGTCGACGCGATCGTCAACGCGGCGAACTCGTCGCTGCTCGGCGGCGGGGGCGTGGACGGCGCGATCCACCGGCGCGGCGGGCAGGCGATCCTGGCCGAGTGCGAGGCGCTGCGCGCCTCCCGCTACGGGCGAGGGCTGCCGACCGGGCAGGCGGTCGCCACCACGGCGGGTGACCTGCCGGCGCGCTGGGTGGTGCACACCGTCGGGCCGGTCTTCTCGCCGCGCGAGGACCGCTCGGCGTCGCTGCGGGACTGCTACGCCAACAGCCTCCGCGTCGCCGACGAGCTGGGCGCGACCCGGATCGCGTTCCCGCTGATCTCGGCCGGGATCTACGGCTGGCCGGTCGAGGACGCGGTCGCGCAGGCGCTGACCGTGCTGCACGCGGCCAGCCCGGCGCACCTGGTCGAGGCGCGGCTGGTGCTGTTCGGCGCGGACACGTACGCGACCGCGGCGCGGGTCGCCGCCGGGCGGTTCAGCTGAGCGTGCGCCGGCACGACCACTGGCTGTCCACCGGCCGGTAGCCGAGCGCCGCGTTGATCGCCAGCATCGGCGCGTTCGCCTCGTCGTTCGAGGTGTACGCGGCCCGCACCCCGCGCGCCGCGGCGGCGTGCAGCGCGGCCTGCTTGGTCAGCCGGGCCAACCCCCGCCCCCGGTACGCGGGCAGCGTGCCGGTGAAGTCCGACCACATCCGGTGGCCGTCGCGCTTCACCAGGCTCAACGCGACCAGCTCACCGTCGATCTCGGCGACGGTGCTGGCCTCCCGGTCCAGCCCGAGGTTCTCCCAGCACTCGTGGCGCCAGAGGTCGTAGTCGAGCGCGTCCGTCGGCACGTCCCCCGGCTCGTCCCGGGACGCCTCGGCGTCCACCCGGTGGACCCGGCGCGGGTCGAGGCCGGCGGCCGGCAGCAGCCGTACGCCCGGCGGCGGCTCCGGCATCGGCGGAGCGGTGCGCAGGTCGAGCGCGGAGTAGCGCAGTTCCCGGCTGGGCGTGAAGCCGTGCCGCTGCGCGAACGGCAGCGAGTCGGTGCGGGCGTGGCCGAGCACTCGCGTCGAGCCGAGCGTCCGCAGGTGGTCGAGCGCGGTGTCGAGCAGCGCGGTGCCGGCGCCTTGGCCGCGATGGTCCGGGTGGACGTGCAGCGTGGAGACCTCGCCCACCCCGGGCGTCGAGGTCTGCGTGTTGCGGTACGCCGACGCCCAGCCGACCACCTGCCCGTCCGCCTCGGCGACCCAGGCTGCCCAGTCCTCGCCGGGCGGCGGATGGCCGATCATCCGGCGGGTCGACTCGACGCCCCGCACCAGGTAGGGGAAGACCAGCTTGCGCAGCGCCACCACGGCGGGCGCGTCGTCGACGAGAGCGCGACGGATCACGGCTTCACTCATCCGCGCGACGCTAGCCACCCCGCGTCGATGCCGCGACCGGTTTGTTGAGCGGGGCCCCCTCCGCTGCCGAATGCGTTAACCGGGGGCCCCGCCTTACGCGGAATCGCGCAGGATGAGTTCCGTGGGGAGCATCAGCGCCTGCTCGACGTGCTCACCGGCGGCGATGCGCAGCAGTTGCCGGGTCATCGTCCGACCCAGCTCCACTATCGGCTGCCGCACGGTGGTCAGCGGCGGCTCGGTGTACGCGGCCGTCTCGATGTCGTCGAACCCGATCACCGCGACGTCCTCGGGCACCCGCCGCCCGGCCTCGCGCAGCGCCCGCAGGGCCGCGTGCGCCATCAGGTCGGAGGCGGCGAACACCGCGTCCAGCTCCGGGTCGGCGGCGAGCAGCTCACGCATCGCGGCGGTGCCGGACTCCCGGGTGAAGTCGCCGTACGCGACCAGCTCGGGAAGCCCCGCGGCGGTGAGCGCGGCCCGGTAGCCGATCAGCCGCTCGATGCCGGCGACCATGTCCTGCGGCCCGGCGATGGTGGCGATCCGCCGCCGGCCGGTCGCGATGAGGTGCTCCACCGCCCGGGTGACGCCGCCCTCGTGGTCCACGTCCACGTACGGCACGTCGGCGGCGTCGAGCGGCCGGCCGCTGCACACCACCGGGATGCCGAGCCGGGCCAGCCGGCCGGGCAGCGGGTCCTCGCCGTGCAGCGAGGCGAAGAGCACGCCGTCGACGTGCCGCCCGGTGGTGTACCGCTCGACGCGTTCGTGCCCGGCCGGCGAGCCGGCCAGCATCAGCACGAGCTGCTTGTCGGCCGCCTCCAGTTCCTGCGCGGCGCCCCGGATGATGCCGGGGAAGACCTGGTCGTCGGAGAAGACCCGGGTGGCCGCCTCGGGCATGACCAGCGCCACCGAGTCGGTGCGCTGGGTGACCAGGCTGCGGGCGGCGAGGTTCGGGACGTACCCGAGTTCCTCGACCGCCCGACGCACCGCCTGCTGGATCGACTCGGCGACCGTGGTCGAGCCGTTGACCACCCGGGAGACCGTGGCCCGGGAGACGCCGGCCCGCCGGGCCACCGCCTCCAGGGTCGGCCGTTGTGCCGTCGTCATCCCCGTTACCACCACCTCGTCACAGCCCGTTCCGGGCGATCACCTCCTGGTACCAGCGGGCGCTCTGCTTGGGTGTGCGCCGCTGGGTCAGGTAGTCGACGTGGACGATCCCGAACCGCTTCCGGTAACCCTCGGCCCATTCGAAGTTGTCCAGCAACGACCATACGAGATAGCCGCGCAGGTCGACCCCGCGGGCGATGGCCTGGTGCGCGGCGCGCAGGTGGCCGTCCAGGTAGTCGGTCCGGTCGGCGTCGGCGACCCGGCCGGAGGAGTCCCGGGTGCTGTCCGGGAACGCGCCGCCGTTCTCGGTGATCATCAGCGGCAGCCCGGGGTGGTCGGCGGCCACCCGTTCCAGCAGCCGGGTGAGCCCGGCCGGCTCGATCGACCAGCCCATGTCGGTGAGCGTCCCGGTCGCCGGCAGGAACTCGACCGCGCCGGTGGTGCCCGGGTACGCGCCGCTGCCCGCGCCGTCCGCCCGTCCGGCGACGTAGGTGGGGGAGTAGTAGTTCAGGCCGAGCAGGTCCAGCGGCGCGGCGATGATCTTCTCGTCGCCGTCCCGGACGAAGTCCGTCGGGACGATCCGGTTGACGTGCGCCAGCACGTCCTCCGGGTAGCCGGCGCCGGTCAGCGGGTCCAGGAAGATCCGGTTGTGCAGGCCGTCGACGAGTCGTACCGCCTCGGCGTCGGCGGCGCTGCCGGCGTCCGCCGGTTGCACGTCGGCCAGGTTGAGCGTGATCCCGAGCGTCTCCGCGCCGGCCGCGCGCAGCGCCCGCGCGGCCAGGCCGTGGCCGAGCAGCAGATGGTGTACGGCCCGGAACGCGTCCCCGGCGTCCTGCCGGCCCGGCGCGTGCACCCCGTTGCCGTAGCCGAGGTACGCCGAGCACCACGGCTCGTTCAGGGTGGTCCAGGTGCGGACCCGGTCGCCGAGGCAGCGGTGCACCGCGACCGCGTACTCGGCGAAGTGTTCGGCGGTCTCCCGGACGGTCCAGCCGCCCCGGTCCTCCAGCGACTGCGGCAGGTCCCAGTGGTAGAGCGTGACGATCGGGTCGATGCCCCGCGCCAGCAGCGCGTCGGTGAGCCGGTCGTAGAAGGCCAGCCCGCGCGGCTCGACCGGGCCGGTGCCGTCCGGCTGGATCCGCGGCCAGGCCACCGAGAACCGGTACGCGCGCAACCCCAGCTCGGCCATCAGCGCGACGTCCTCGGCGTACCGGTGGTAGTGGTCGCAGGCCACGTCGCCGGTGTGGCCGGAGTGCACCGCGCCCGGCGTACGGCTGAAGGTGTCCCAGATCGACGGGCCGCGGCCGTCCTCCCGGGCGGCACCCTCGATCTGGTACGCGGCGGTGGCCGCCCCCCAGACGAAGCCCTCCGGGAAACGCAGCTCACTCATGCCTTCACCGCACCTTCCATGATCCCGCCGATGATCTGGCGGCCGAACAGGACGAAGACCAGCAGCAGCGGCAACGTGGCGATGGCCGTGCCGGTGAACACCTGCGACATGTCCTGGTAGTACCCGTCGGAGAGGGCCCGCAGCGACAACTGCACGGTGGGGTTCTCCGGGTCGTTGAGCACCGCGTACGGCCACAGGAAGTCGTTCCAGGTGGTCATGAACGTGAGCAGGCCGAGTACGGCGGCGGCCGGGCGGAGCGCGGGCAGCACCACGTTCCAGTAGATCCGGGCGGTGTTGCAGCCGTCCATCCGGGCCGCCTCGATCAGCTCGGTGCTGACCGCCTGGCCGGCGTACTGCCGCATCATGAACACGCCGAAGCCGGTGACCAGCGCCGGCACGATGACCGCCGGCAGCCGGTCGTTCCAGTTCAGCTTCGTCATCAGCAGGTAGAGCGGGATCACGCCGAGCTGGGTGGGCACCATCATGGTGGCGACGATGACCAGCAGCAGCGCGTTGCGCCCTCGGAAGCGCAGCTTGGCGAACGCGAACCCGGCCAGCGTGGCGAAGAAGACCACCGAGACGGTCACCGTGACGGCCACGATCGTCGAGTTGATCAGCCCGGTGAGGAAGTACGCGTCGGTGTTGTCGAACAGCCGGGCGATGTTGGCGCCGAGGTTGCCGCCGGGGGTCAGCGGCGGCGGGACCTGACCCATCGCGTCGCTGGTGCGGCTGGCCACCACGAACATCCAGTAGATCGGGAAGATCGACAGCAGCGCCGACAGCGCCAGTGCCAGGTAGGTGAGCCGGCTGGCCGACCAGACGCGGGTCATCGGGAGACCTCCTTGCGGGAGCCGCCGCCGAGCCGGCGCAGGAGCAGGACGTTGATCGCCGCGACCACCGCGATCAGCGCGAAGAGCAGCCAGGCGATGGCGGAGCCGTAACCGAAGTTGTAGTGCGGCGCGAACGCGTTCTCGAACATGTACATGGTCACCGTCTGTGACTCGCGCAGTGGCCCGCCGCGGATCGCGTTGGTGCCGGAGTTGAACATCCGCGGCTCGGTGAAGAGTTGGAGGCCGCCGATGGTGGAGATGATGACCGCGAAGATGATGGTGGGCTTGAGCAGCGGCACGGTGATGGACCAGAACTGCCGGGCCCGGCCGGCGCCGTCGATCGACGCCGACTCGTACAGGTCGCGCGGGATGGCCTGCATGGCGGCCAGGAAGATCAGCGCGTTGTAGCCGGTCCACCGCCAGTCGACCATGGTGGAGATGGCGACCCAGGCGGCGAACCTGTTGGCCTTCCAGTCGATCGCGCTCACGCCGACGTGGTCGAGCAGCCAGTTGATCATGCCGAACTCGCGGCCGAACAGCACCGCGAACACGATCGCCACCGCGGCGGTCGAGGTGACGTTCGGGACCAGCACCGCCATCCGCCACGTGGTGCGGGCCCGGAGCTGGCGGTTGAGCAGGTTGGCCAGCCAGAGCGCGGCCAGGAGCTGCGGGACCGTGGAGATGACGAAGATGCCCAGCGTGTTGACCACGGAGTGCCAGAAGTCCGGGTCGGCGAGGAGCTGGCTGTAGTTGTCGAGGCCGATGAACGGGTGCTCCGCGCCGAGCAGGTCCCAGTCGTGCAGCGAGACCCAGAACGTGTACGCCAGCGGGTAGGCCCCGAAGACGCCGAAGAGCAGGAAGAACGGGGCGATGTAGAGGTACGGCGAGTATTTCGTGTCGAACCGGCTGAGCCGGACGCCCCGGACGGGGCGGGTGCTGCGGGGGGCCGGTGCGACCGGCGGGCGGGCGTCGAGCTGGACTGCCATGACCCGGAACTCCTTTCCGCCGTACGGGCGGCACCCGTCGCCGGGACCGCCCGCACGCACTGCTCGGGTTACTTGGCGGCGGCCTTCTCGGCGTTGGCGACCGCATCGGTCCAGCCCTGCTGCGGGGAGCGCTTGCCCAGCTCCACGGTGCGCACGGCGTTCTCCACCTCGGTGCGCACGGCCTGGTTCTTCGGGCCCATGTAGACCGGCTTCAGGTTCTTGGCGCCCTCGGCGAAGATCTTGCCGACCGGGGCCTCGGAGAAGTAGGCGTTCTTCGAGTCGACGATCGCCGGGTCGGTCAGCGCCTGCGGGGACGAGGGCAGCGGGCCCTTGAGCTTGAACGCGCCGATCTGGCCCTTCGCGCTGGTCAGGAACTTGGCCAGCTCGATCGCCTCGGCCTGGTGCTTGCTCTGCTTCGGCACGGCGAGGAAGGAGCCGCCCCAGTTGCCGCCGTTGCCGGGGATCTGGGCGATGTCCCACTTGCCCTTGGCGGCCGGGCCGGCGTTGCCCTCGATCACCCCGGTCATCCACGCCGGGCAGGCGATGGTGGCGAACTTCGACTGCTTGAACGCGGAGACCCACTCCTCCGACCAGGAGCCGTACTTGCCGGAGAGGCCGGAGTCGATGATGTCCATGGTGGTGTCGTACGCCTGCCGCACCGCCGGGTTGCTGCCCACGACCAGGTTGTTGCTGGTGTCGTAGTAGCTGTAGCCGCTGGCGTTGCCGGCGGTCTGGAGCAGGATGGTGTTGAACGTGTTCGTGGCGGCGTCGAGGAACGCGGCGCCGGTCTTCTTCGCGGTGAACTGCTCACCGACCTTGACGTAGTCCTGCCAGGTGGGCCACAGCCTGGACACGGCCTCCCGGTCGGTGGGCAGGCCGGCCTTGGCGAACAGGTCCTTGCGGTAGCACATGGCCATGCCGCCGACGTCGGTGCCGAGACCGATGAGCTGCTTGCCGTCGGCGGTGAGCCCCTGGTTCCACTTCCAGTCGAGGAAGTTGCCCTTCAGGTCGGCCGCGCCGTGGTCGAGCAGGTTGACGAAGTTCTGCGGGTTGGCCTTGTACTCGACCAGCAGCCCCTCCTCGATGGCGACCACGTCGCCGGCGCCCTTGCCGGCGGCGAGCCACTGGGTGAGCTTCGGCGAGTACTCGTCGAGGTTGCTGCCGGTGCCCCGCTCGACGATCTTCACGTCGGGGTGGCTGGCCATGTACTCCTGGTAGAGGTCCGCGTAGCCGAACTGGCCGAAGACGTCGACGGTGAGCGTGACCGGCCCGTCGGCGGCGGGCTCGTCGCCGCCACCGCAGCCGGTGGTGCCGAGCAGTGCGGTGGCGGCGACGAGGGCCACCGCCGCCAGTCGACGGCGCGTGAAGGTGAGCATGCTGTCCTGACCTCTCGGGGTCGTAACGGGTGGTGGAAGGCGGTTCCGGTACTTAGAGAGCGCTCTCACGACAGCCTGCTGGTCGGCCCCGACGCCTGTCAAGAGAGCGCTCTCAGAGCGTCCGAAAAAAGCGGAGAGGGGCGGTCACCGCCCCTCTCCGCCCGATATCGGGTGCTGTGTCAGCCCACCCGAAGACCGTCCAGCAGGCTGCGGTCACCGGCCACGCCCAGCGTGTCGAAGCTGATCCGGCCCATCAGCGCCAGCAGCAGATCACTGGCCGTGCCGGTCACCTGCGCCCGCGCCCGGTGGTCGTCGTGGTCGAGGATCGTCGCGGTGTCCAGCAGCGCGACCCCCTCGCCCCGCAACCGCAGGTACCACTCCTGCGCGGCGTCGGTCGCGGTCAACTGGACCACCCCGTGCCACTGGCCGGACCGGATCCGCCGGCCCGCCGGCAACCAGGTGTCCAGCACCTCGCTCACCCCGTCGGACGCGAGCTTGGCCTCGATCGGGTCGCCCGCACCGATGGCGAGCTGGGCGTCCCAGCGGTGCACCGCCGTCTCGTGCGCCACCCGGCGTGGCCAGAAACCTGCCTTCTTCGGCTGGGGCGCGAAGTTCCACGCCGGCGCCTCCGGGTCCAGCCCCTCCAGGAGCGCGGTGAGCCGCTCGTACTCCTGGGCGTACCACTGGGCCGGGGTGAGCCCGGCCGGCGGCTCCGCTTCGTGCCGCTCGGGACGGCCGGTGCCGCCGGCGGTCAGCACGGTGCCCACCCAGAGGTAGACGCGGCTCAGGTGATGAGCGAGATCGGTGACCGTCCAGCCGGGACAGGACAGCACGGGTGTCTCGGGAGGCGCCTCCGTGACCGCCGCGGCGAACGCGGGCCCCTCCGTCCGCAACGCGCCGATCCAGAAGTCCTTCGTGTGGTGCAGTCTGCTCATCGCCATCCTCCCGGGGGTGACCGGGCCACCAGTGGGTGCCGCGGCTACCCCTCAGCCTAGGGTGAAAGGCGTGCCAGACGTCTACGCCGAACCGACGACCGCCGCCGGACCGACCGATCCGGCCACCCTGGCGCACTACACCACGCTGCGGCTCGGCGGCCCGGCCGGCCGGCTGGAGATCGCCCGCGACGCCGCCGCGATGGTGCGCAAGGTGCGGGAGGCGGAGGCCCGCGAGCAGGCCGTGCTGGTGCTGGCCGGCGGCAGCAACGTGGTGATCGGCGACCAGGGCTTCCCCGGCACCGTCGTGCTCGTCCGCTCCCGGGGCCTCACGGTCGTCGCCGAGCACGGCGACACCGTCACCGTACGCGTCGCCGCCGGCGAGCCGTGGGACGACCTCGTCGCGGCCACCGTCGAGCGCGGCTGGGCCGGACTGGAGTGCCTCTCCGGCATCCCCGGCTCGACCGGCGCGACGCCGATCCAGAACGTCGGCGCGTACGGCCAGGAGGTCGCCGACACGATCGTCGCGGTCGAGGCGTACGACCGCACCCACCGCGAGGTGGTCCGGATCCCGGCGGCCGACTGCGGCTTCGCCTACCGGGGCAGCATCTTCAAGTACAGCGACCGCTGGGTGGTGCTCTCGGTCGACTTCCGGCTCACCCGCTCACCGCTCTCCGGGCCGATCCGCTACGCGGAGCTGGCCCGTGCGCTCGGCGTCGAGGTGGGGGACCGGGCGCCACTGGCCGACGCCCGGGCCACCGTGCGCCGACTGCGCGCCGGCAAGGGCATGGTGCTCGACGCGACCGACCCGGACACCTGGTCGGTCGGCTCGTTCTTCACCAACCCGGTGCTCGACCGCGAGGCGTACGAGCTGCTCCGGGCACGCGCGACCGAGCTGGGCGTGGGCGAGCCGCCGGCCTGGCCGGGCGCCGGTGACGTGGTGAAGGTCAGCGCGGCCTGGTTGATCGAGCGGGCCGGCTTCGGCAAGGGGTACGCCGGCCGGGAGGGCGTCGCCATCTCGACCAAGCACACGCTGGCGCTCACCAACCGGTCCGGCACCGCCAGCACCGCCGCGCTGGTGGCGCTGGCCCGGGAGATCCGCGACGGCGTGCACGCCCGCTTCGGCGTCCCCCTCCACCCCGAGCCCGTCCTGGTCAACTGCACCATCTGACCCCCCGCCCCGCCCCCGCCCCCGCCCCCGCCCGTCGATCTTGCACTTTTGGCCCGGACAATCATCGCTAATGCCCCGTTCCGGGGGCGGCAACTGCAAGATCGCTGGGGCGGGGCGGGGCGGGGCGGGGCGGGGCGGGGCGGGGCGGGGCGGGGCGGGGGTCAGGTGGGGGCTACGGCGGGCCAGGGGAGGGTCAGGTAGCCGTGCCGCCAGGCGGCGGGGCGGTCCTGGACGGGCCAGCCGGCCTCCTTCAGGGCCGCCACCGTGCGCAGCCAGCGCTGGCGGGGGCCGAACGGGGCGTAGCCGGCGGCGGAGCGCCACGCGTGCTCCAGCGCGCCGAACAGCTCGTGCACGCGTTCCCCGGGCACGTTGCGGTGGATCAGCGCCTTCGGCAGCCGCTCGGCCAGCGTCGCCGGGCTCGACAGCGTGGTCAGCTTCGCGGCCAGCGTGAGCGTGCGCGGGCCGGTGGCGTCCAGCAGCACCCAGGCGCCGAGCCGGCCCAGCTCGTCACAGGTCCCCTCGACCAGCAGCCCGCCCGGCGCCAGCCGCCCGGTGACCGTCCGCCAGGCGTCGACGACCTCGCTCTCGTCGTACTGGCGCAGCACGTTGCACGCCCGCACCAGGGCGGGACGCAGCCCGGCCAGCTCGAAGCCGCCCCGGGCGAACGTCAGCCCGGGCGGGTCCGCGGCCGGCCGGGCGGCGGCGACGCGTACCGGATCGATCTCCAGCCCGACCACCCGCACGTCCGCGCGGACGCCGGTCGCGAGCCGGGCCCGCAGTTCCACAGGGGTGACCGGGGTGGCGCCGTAGCCGAGGTCCACCACCAGCGGGTCGGCGGCGGCGCGGAGCGCGTCGCCGCAGGTCCCGACGATCCAGTTGTCCACCCGTCGGAGCCGGTTCGGGTTCGTCGTGCCCCGGGTGACCACCCCGAGCGGACGCTCCATCAGGGCGTCCGGTGCACCTTGTGCTGCGCGGCCTGGGCCAGCGGGCGGACCACGAGCCGGTCGACGTTGACGTGGTGCGGTCGGGTCGCGCACCAGGCCACGCAGTCGGCCACGTCGTCGGCGACCAGCGGCTCGGCCACGCCGGCGTAGACCGCCTCGGCGCGCTCCGCGTCCCCGCCGAACCGCACCAGGCCGAACTCCTCGGTCCGCACCATGCCCGGGTCGATCTCGACCACCCGGACCGGCCGGCCGCACAGCTCCAGGCGGAGCGTGCCGGCGATCGCGGTCTGCGCGTGCTTGGCCGCCGTGTAGCCGCCGCCGCCCTCGTAGACGACGTGCCCGGCGGTCGAGCTGACGATCACCACCGTGCCGGCGCCGGAGCGCTCCAGCGCGGGCAGCAGCGCCTTGGTGACCCGCAGCGTGCCGAGCACGTTGACGTCGTACATCCACTGCCAGTCGCCGACGTCGGCGGTCTCGACCGGGTCCAGGCCGCGTGCACCGCCGGCGTTGTTCACCAGCAGCGTGACCGGCCCGGGCGCGGCGTCCGCGGCGGCGGCCAGGCCGGCGACGGATTCGTCCGAGGTCACGTCGCACGCCACCGCGGTGGCCGTGCCGCCGGCCGCCTCGATCTCGGTGACCAGCGCGGCCAACCGGTCGGTACGCCGCGCCGCGGCCAGCACGTGGAAACCCTCGGCGGCCAGCCGGCGGGCGGTGGCCGCGCCGATCCCGCTGGACGCTCCGGTGACGATGGCGACTGAGGTCATCCGGTCATTGTCCCCCGCCGTCGCGGTCCACGCCGTGATGAGGTCCGTCACGCCCGGGAACCCGCGGCAGGCATTTCCGAACCCCGATGGGGAAGATGACACCCGGCGTACGGGTTGACCGAGAGGCGCCGGTCGTGCGGGACGGCATCAACCGTGACAGAGGGAGCGGACGTGGCGGAGTTGCACACCGGTGTGGGTCGTCAACGAGGAGCCCTGCCGTGGCCCCGGCCGCGCCGCATCGCCACCCTCTCGGTGCACACCTCGCCGCTGCACCAGCCCGGCACGGGCGACGCGGGCGGCATGAACGTCTACATCCTGGAGGTCGCCCGGCGGCTGGCCGAGGCCGACGTCGAGGTGGAGATCTTCACCCGGGCCACCGCCGGTGACCTGCCCCCGGTGGTCGAGATGGCGCCCGGGGTGACCGTCCGGCACGTCACCGCCGGGCCGTTGGAGGGGCTGACCAAGGAGGAGCTGCCGGGACAGCTCTGCGCGTTCACCGCCGGCGTGCTGCGGGCCGAGGCGGCCCGCCCGCCCGGCCACTACGACCTGATCCACTCGCACTACTGGCTCTCCGGCCAGGTCGGCTGGCTGGCCAAGGAGCGTTGGGGCGTCCCGCTGGTGCACACCGCCCACACGCTGGCGAAGGTCAAGAACGCCCGGCTCGCGGCCGGCGACCGGCCGGAGCCGAAGGCCCGGGTGATCGGCGAGGAGCAGGTGGTCGCGGAGGCGGACCGACTGGTCGCCAACACCCGGGTGGAGGCCCGCGACCTGCTCGACAGGTACGCGGCCGACCCCGACCGGGTGGCCGTGGTGGAGCCCGGCGTGGACCTGGACCGGTTCCGCCCCGCGCACGGTGACCGGGAGGCCGCGGCCCGCGCCGCGCGTCGCCGGCTCGGTCTGCCGGTACACGGCTACGTGGTCGCGTTCGTCGGCCGCATCCAGCCGCTCAAGGCCCCGGACGTGCTGGTCCGTGCCGTCGCCGCGCTGCGCGAACGGGACCCCGCGCTCGCCGAGGAGTTGACGGTGGTGATCTGCGGCGGCCCCAGCGGCAGCGGGCTGGACCGGCCCACCGCGCTGATGGAACTGGCCCACTCGCTCGGCGTGGCCGACCGGGTCCGCTTCCTGCCGCCGCGCACCGGCGACGACCTGCCCGCGCTCTACCGCGCGGCCGACCTGGTCGCGGTGCCGTCGCACAACGAGTCGTTCGGGCTGGTCGCGCTGGAGGCGCAGGCCTGCGGGACGCCGGTGCTGGCCGCCGCCGTGGGCGGCCTGGTCACCGCGGTACGCGACGGCGTCAGCGGGATGCTCATCGACGGTCACGACCCGGTCGACTGGGCCGGCGCCCTGGCCCGCCTGCTTCCCGAGCGGAGGCGTCGCGCCGTGCTGGCCCGGGGCGCCGAGCAGCACGCCCGCGACTTCTCCTGGCACCGGACCGTCTCCGGGCTGCTCGCGGTCTACGGCGAGGCGATCACCGAGCACCGGGCCCGGCTGGCCGGCCGGCTCGGCGACCCGGCGCTCTGTTGCTCCTGGTGACCGTCGCCGGGCGACCGGGGTCCGCCGACCGTAGAGTGGGCGCGATGAGCCGTACGAGTGAGATCGCCGCGCTGATCGAGGCCGTCTGCGCGGAGCGCGAGCTGGAGTGGGAGTCCACCGGCGAGGCGTCGTACGCGGTGACGCTGCCGGGCACCCACAAGCTCAAGACGATCTGCAACCTGATCGTCGGCGAGCACGCGTTGCGGGTCGAGGCGTTCGTGATGCGCCAGCCCGACGAGCGCCGCGAGGAGCTGTGGGCCTGGCTGTTGCAGCGCAACGCGCGGATGTACGGCGTCTCGTTCTCCATCGACGCGGTCGGCGACGTCTACCTGACCGGCCGGGTGAACCTGGCCGGGATCGACGCCGACGAGCTGGACCGCCTGTTCGGTGCCGTGCTGACCTACGCCGACGAGTCGTTCGACAACATGCTGGAGATCGGCTTCGGGACCGCCATCCGCCGGGAGTGGGAGTGGCGGGTGAAGCGCGGCGAGTCGACAGCCAACCTGGCCGCGTTCGCCCACCTCTTCGAGCCGTCGAACCCGTCCGGCCCGGCCGCCGGAGGTTCAGGGGCCGCCTGACGGGTATGCCGCACCGCGCGGTGCGGAGCACTGGGACCCACCGCGGGCCGAGGACGGACTGTCGAGGAGCGTTTCCCATGGCTCAGCGCAACAGCTCAGGTCGCGGCGCGACCGCGACCCGGACGAAGCGGCAAACCGACAACCGGACGCCGAACACCCCGAAGGTGTCGGAGTCCGAGATCTCCCGGATGAAGGTCGACGACATCCGGGGCCAGCTCCGCCGGCGTGGGGTCTCCGGGACCTCCGCGCTGCGCAAGCCGGAGCTGGTGAGGACGCTCGCGCGGACCATGCGCGCGGAGGAACGCGGCGGCGCGGCGCGGCGGAGCACCGGCCCGGCCGGTCGCCCGGCGGCGGCGAAGAAGACCACCGCGGCGAAGAAGGCCACGGCCGGCAGGTCCACGTCGGCCCGCCGGAAGGCCACCTCCGCGGCCAAGGCCGCGCCGGCTGCCCGGGCCACCGGTGCCCGGGCCAAGGCGACGGGTACGCGCAAGGCGGCCCCCGCCCGCGCGAAGGCGACCGCATCCCGCGCGAAGGCCGCCCCGTCCCGGGCCAAGGCCGCCCCGTCCCGGGCCAAGGCCGCCCCGTCCCGGGCCAAGGCCGCGCCGTCCCGGGCGAAGGCGGCGCCCTCTCGGGCGAAGGCGGCGCCGTCCCGGGCGAAGGCGGCGCCCTCTCGGGCGAAGGCCGCGCCCTCCCGGGCGAAGGCGGCTCCGGCGGGCAAGGCGGCACCGGCACGGGCGCAGGCCGCGCCGACGCGGGGGCCGGCGTCCAGTCGGTCGATCGGATCGTCCCAGCTCATCACGTCCGTCGCGGACCGTCCGGAGCGTCCGGGACGCAGCCTGGTGACCCGCAACCACGAGGTCATCCAGCGCTGGGCAGGGGCCCGGGGTGCCAAGCCGGCCACCATCGCCGGCACCGAGCGGGGCGACCGGCCCGGGGTCTTGACGTTCAACCTGCCGGGATACCGGGAGAGCAGCCGGATCCGGGAGATCACCTGGGACGACTGGTTCCGGACGTTCGACTCGCGTCGGCTCAACCTGATCTACCAGGAGCAGATGCGGGACGGCCGGCAGAGCAACTTCTTCCGTACCGAGAACCCGAATCGCGAGGACGGCTGAGGTTTACGGGAATGCCCGGCGGGAACCCGCTTGTTGGCCACACCGGAGACCGCAGCAGGGACAGCCGGATTCCCGACACGGGTGCTGTGACGGGTAAGACAGCGATCCGGGTTGAATCCGGAATCCGGGCGAACTAACTTTATTGCACCGCGTCCCGCTTGTTTTCGTTCGGGGGAGCGGCGGATCGATCAGATCCGCGCAGGCGCGACGCGAAGATCGGGTGGAGCACACCGTTGGGGGACGGTGCCGCCCGTGGAAACCGGCGGCGCGAGCGGGCGACGCTTACGGGGGTGAGTGTCGCCCGCCGCCGCCGGGCGTACGGTGCGAGCGCCCATCTCGACGGGGGTCGGGGTGGGCGCTCGGCCGTTCTCACCGGCGGATCGCCTCCACCGGTCGGGACGTGGCCCGCAACGCGGCGATCCGGCGTTCCCGTGGCGGCCCGGCGAGCAGGTGGCCGGCGGCGGCCAGCAGGCCCAGCGCGCCCACCACCAGCCAGTGTCGTTCGCCGAGCCGCTCCAGGCTGAGCCCGCCGAGCGCCGGCGCCACGAAGGACGCCGCCGGGAACGTCAGGTAGAACACCGACTGGTACCGGGCGCGCAGCTCCGGCGGCGCGAGATCCGCGTTGATCTGCGCGTTCGGGGGTGCGGCGAGCATCTGCCCGGCCGTCCAGACCACCGCCGCGCCGAGATACAGCGGCAGCCCGTCGGCGACGGTCAGCGCGCCGAAGCCGAGCGCCATCAGCCCGGTCGAGACGGCCAGCACGGTCGAGCGCCGGTACGGCTCGATCAGTCGCGGCACGAAGAGCTGCCCGACCACGATCAGCGCCCCGCCGAGCGCCACCACCAGCCCGTACGTGGACGAGCGCAGGCCGTCCGCGCGCATCGCCAGCGGCATGATCGTCGACGTCTGCATGGTCAGCACGGCGAGCAGGAACGTCAGCCCGACGAAGGCGAGGAACGTGCGGTCGGTCAGCGCGGTGTGCAGCCCGGGTCGCCGCCCCACCACCGCCTCCGGGGTCACCGCCGGACGGTGGCGCAGCGTCTCCGGCACCTTGAGCGCGATCACCACGGCCGCTGCCAGGGTGGCCCCGGCGTCGACCAGGAACAGCGCCCGGAAGCTCGCCTCGGCGAGCGCCCCGGCCAGCAGCGAGGCGACCGCCATGCCCAGGTTGAACGCCCAGAACTGGAGGTTGAACGCCCGGGACCGGCGGGCCTCCGGCACCACGTCCACGATGGCCGCCACGAACGCCGGGCCCGGCATCGAGTGCGCCACCCCGACCAGCGTGGCCAGCGCGGCGATCACCGCCAGGTGCTGGCTGAACGCCAGCGCGGCCATCAGCCCGGCGGCGGTGAGGTGGGCGGCGAGCAGGGTGGCCCGCCGGCCCCAGCGGTCGGCCAGTACGCCGCCGAGCAGCGTGCCGGCCGCGCCGCCGATCCCGTACGCGCCGACGACGAGCCCGGCCAGCGACGGCGAGGCGCCCCGCGCGGCGGTGAGGTAGAGCGACAGGAAGAGCAGCGCGAACGCGCCGGCCCGGTTGATCAGCAGGCCGGTCCAGAGGTACCAGAACGTGGCGGGCAGTCCGCCGGCCGTGTCGTCCCACCAGCGTCGCAGGCCGCGCACCCGTCCTCCAGAAAACTTTCCTTACCGATTCTTTCCGACACGGTAGCGAGCGGGTCGGCGGCCGGCGCGCGCGGGCGTACTCAGGAACCGGCCCGGACCGGCGCGGCGGGGGACGCCGCCGCGGCCTCGGCCGCCTCCGGCACCGGGGTGCGGGTCAGGGTGACCGGCGCGACCGGGGTGCCGGCGGCGCGGAGCTGGGCGGCCCGTCGTTCCCGGGCCGGACCGGAGATCAGGTGGGTGATCGCGGTCAGCGCGCCGATCGCGGCGCAGGCCAGCCACAGCGCGGTGTTGCCGGCCTGCTCCCGGAGCAGGCCGCCGAGGATCGGCGCGCTGGCGCCGGCGAGCTGCCAGGAGAGGGAGAACACGCCCTGGTAGCGACCGCGCAGCGCGGCCGGCGACAACTCCGCGATCAGGGTGGCGTTGGAGGGCGAGTTGAGCATCTCGCCGAGCGTCCAGATCAGCACCGTGAGGCCGTAGAGCCAGACCGTGTCCGCGAACGCGGTGAGCCCGAACCCGACGCCCATGATCAGCGCGGCCAGCGCCAGCACGTGCGACCGGCTGCGGCCGGAGATGAGCCGGGGCACGAAGAGCTGACCGATCACGATGAGCACGCCGTTGAGCGCGATCACCGAGCCGTACGTGGCCGGGCTGAGCCCGGAGTCGCCCATGGCGATCGGCAGCATCGAGATGTGCTGGAGGAAGACCAGCGCGGCGAACAGGTTGAGCGCCACGAAGCCGAGGAAGACCCGGTCGCGGAGGATGGTGCGCAACGCGCCGGCCGGGGCCGCCACGCCCTTGGCGACCACGGCGGTCGGCGCGGTCCGGGTCTCGCGCACCCGGGTGAAGATGATCAGCGCGGTGACCAGCGTGGTGGCGGCGTCCACCAGGAACAGCAGCAGGTAGCCGGCCTCGGCGGCGAGCCCGGCCAGCACGGCGGCGCAGGCGAAGCCGAGGTTGATCGCCCAGTAGTTCAGCGAGAACGCGCGGAGCCGGTCCTTCTCCGGCACCACGTCGACCATCATCGCGCCGAACGCCGGGCGGGCCGCCTCGGCGAACAGGCCGAGCAGCAGCGCGCCCGCGGCCACCGCCCAGAGCGGGCGGGCCAGGCCGAGCCCGACCATCATGGTGGCCGCGCCGAGGTGCGCGGTGAGCAGCGTGGGCCGCCGCCCCCACCGGTCGGTGAGGGTGCCGCCGACGGTGGTGCCGATCGCGCCACCGACGCCCCAGAGGCCGATCACCAGGCCGGCCTGGACCGCCGAGAAGCCGCGCTCCCGGGTCAGGTAGATGGCGAGGAAGATCAGCACGAACGAGCCGAGTCGGTTGATCAGCGTGCCGGTCCAGAGGTACCAGAAGGAGCGCGGCAGGCCGCCCGCCGTGTCCCGGAACCAGCCCCGTACCGTCCGCATCCCGACGCCCCCGTTTGGTAATGACCGATCAAACTCGGATGCCTTACAACCTAGTGGCCTGCCGGAATGCCGGTCACCCGCATTTCCACGTGGTGGTCGTCACCACCGGTCGCCGCGTGTCCGCCGGGCCGGTACGGCAGGATGATCCGCATGACTGCGAGCGAAGGGCCCACCATCGGGACGCTGGTCCTGCTGCGGCACGGCGAGAGCGACTGGAACGCCAAGAACCTCTTCACCGGTTGGGTCGACGTCGACCTGACCGACAAGGGCGAGACCGAGGCGCGGCGCGGCGGCGTGCTGCTCCGCGAGCACGACCTGCTGCCGGACGTGGTGCACACCAGCCTGTTGCGCCGGGCGATCCGCACCGCCGAGCTGGCGCTGAACGCCGCCGACCGACACTGGATCGCGGTGCGCCGGTCGTGGCGGCTCAACGAGCGCCACTACGGCGCGCTCCAGGGCAAGGACAAGAAGCAGACCCTGGACGAGTACGGCGAGGAGCAGTTCATGCTCTGGCGCCGGTCGTACGACACGCCGCCGCCGCCGATCGACGACGCGGACGAGTGGTCGCAGGTCGGCGACCCCCGGTACGCGCTGCTGCCGACCGAGCTGATGCCGCGCACCGAGTGCCTCAAGGACGTCGTCGACCGGATGCTGCCCTACTGGTACGACTCGATCGTGCCGGACATCCTGGCCGGCCGGACGGTGCTGGTGGCGGCGCACGGCAACTCGCTGCGCGCGCTGGTCAAGCACCTCGACCAGATCTCCGACGAGGCCATCGCCAAGCTGAACATCCCGACCGGCATCCCGCTGCGCTACGACCTGGACGCCGACCTGCGTCCGCAGGTGCTCGGCGGCACCTACCTGGACCCCGAGGCGGCCAAGTCCGCCGCCGCCGCGGTCGCCAACCAGGGCCGCTGATGTAAGGCCGGGCCCCTTGTTGACGCCTCTGGTAGAGGAAGGGCCCCTTCTCAACACTCCCCTGTTGAGAAGGGGCCCTTCCTTCCCCCGGGCGGTCGGGTCAGGCGGACGAGGAGCCGGTGATCAGGTAGACCACGTGCTCACCGGCGTTCACCGCGTGGTCGGCGAAGCGCTCGTAGAAGCGGCCCAGCAGCGTCGCGTCGATCGCGGTCTCCACCCCGTACGGCCAGTCGTCGCCGAGCAGTACGCCGAACAGGCTCTTGTGCAGGTCGTCCATCGCGTCGTCGTCGCGGTCCAGTTCGGCGGCGACGTCCGCGTCGGGCTTGGCCAGCACCGCGCCGATCTTCTCGGCCATCCGGTCGGCGATGCCGGCCATGTCGGTGAAGACCGGCCGCAGCTCGGCCGGCACCGCCGGGGAGGGGTGCCGGCGCAACGCCGTCTTGGCCACGTGGTCGGCCAGGTCGCCCATCCGCTCCAGGTCGGCCGCCACGTGCAGCGCGGTGATCATGGCCCGCAGGTCGGATGCCACCGGGGCCTGCCGCGCCAGCAGGTCGCAGACCCGCTCCTCCACGTGCCGGTAGAGATCGTCGATCTCGGCGTCCCGCGCGATCACCGTCTCGGCCGCCACGCGGTCCGCGGTGAGCAGCCCTCTGGTGGCCTGCCGCATGGCTGCGCGCACCGCCTCGGCCATGTCCACCAGCAGTTGGCTGACAATCTGCAGGTCGGCCCGGAACTCGTCGCGCATCGTCACTTCCTTCGGGTACGGCATGAGCAGGTGCGCGCCCCACGGTAGGCCGGACGGCCGGCACCAGGGTGAACGCGGATGAACGACGCGGGACCCGTGGGTGAACATTCCCGGAAGCGAGAGTGATTCGTCCCCTTGTGACCGATCCCTGGGTGAACAATGACCCTACGATCGCCGGGTGGAGTGGGCGGTGGCCATCGCGGTGGCCGTGGCGCTGGTGACCGGGCTGGTCGCCGGGTCGCTGCTGTCCGGACCCGTGGACGAATGGCGGCGCCGCCGGGCGTCGCGGGGCGGCGGGCCCACCCGCCGTGACGCAGGGAGGCCGACGATTCCGGACGAAGCACAGGGGGGCCTCTCCGGGCTCGGCCGCAAGACGATCGACTCGTTGCGCGCCGGCGTGGTGGTGCTCGACCCCGACGACGTGCCGGTGCTGGTGAACCCGGCCGCCCGCGCGATGGGCCTGCTCCGCGCCGGGGCGACCCCGGGCTCGATCGCGGCGCACCCGCTGATCCGTACGCTGGCCGGGCAGGTCCGCCGCACCGGCGTGCGTCGCGAGATCGAGCTGGACCTGCCCCGGGGTCGCGACAGCGCCGGCGACAACCCGCTCGGCGTGCACCTGCGGGCCATGGGACTCGGCTCGGGCTACATCTCGATCGAGGCGGTCGACGTCACCGAGTCGCACCGTCTCGCCCGGGTCCGCCGCGACTTCGTGGCCAACGTGAGCCACGAGCTGAAGACCCCGATCGGCGCGCTCCAACTGCTCGCCGAGGCGCTGGTGGACGCGACCGAGCCGGCCGTCGACGACGGGCCCGACCTGTCCGAGGACCTGATCGCCGCGCGGCGGTTCGCCGAGCGGATCCAGCACGAGTCGACCCGGCTCGGCCGGCTGGTGCAGGAGTTGCTGGAGCTGACCCGGCTCCAGGGCGCCGAACCCCAGCCCGCGCCCGAACCGGTCTCCCTGGACTGGGTGCTCGCCGAGGTGGTCGACCGGACCCGCACCGCGGCCACCGCCCGCCGGGTGGAGATCGTCGTGGCCGGGCAGCGGGGCCTGACCGCGTACGGGAGCGACAGTCAGCTCGCCACCGCGGTGGCCAACCTGGTGGAGAACGCGGTCACCTACTCGGCCGAGGACACCACGGTCCGGGTGACCACGCGGGCCACCGACGAACACGTCGAGATCGCGGTGGCCGACCAGGGCATCGGCATCGCCCCGAACGACGTCGACCGGATCTTCGAGCGGTTCTACCGCGCCGACCAGGCCCGCTCCCGGGCGACCGGTGGCACCGGCCTGGGGCTGGCCATCGTGAAACACATCGCCAGCAACCATGGCGGTCGGGTGGATGTGTCGAGCACCCTTGGTGGGGGCTCGACGTTCACCCTCCGGCTGCCTGCCCGCCCCCCGGACGACCTGGAGGCGACACTCGCCTCCGCTGGGATCGAGGCCGGCCCGGCCGAGCTCCGGCAGGTCTGACCACAGGAAAGGAAACACCCGTTGAGCCGCGTACTGGTGGTCGAGGACGAGGAGTCGTTCTCCGACGCCCTGTCCTACATGCTCCGCAAGGAGGGTTTCGAGGTCTCCGTCGCCGCGACCGGCACCTCCGCCCTCACCGAGTTCGACCGGACCGGCGCCGACATCGTGCTGCTCGACCTGATGCTGCCGGAGATGTCGGGCACCGAGGTCTGCCGCCAGCTCCGCCAGCGGTCGCACGTGCCGATCATCATGGTCACCGCCCGGGACAGTGAGATCGACAAGGTGGTCGGCCTGGAGATCGGGGCCGACGACTACGTGACCAAGCCGTACTCGCCCCGGGAGCTGGTCGCCCGGATCCGGGCGGTGCTGCGTCGGCAGAGCCCCGAGGCGAACGAGTCGGGCGCGCCGACCCTGGCCGCCGGCCCGGTCCGGATGGACATCGAGCGGCACGTGGTGACCGTGGAGGGCGCAAGCGTCCAGCTCCCGCTCAAGGAGTTCGAGCTGCTGGAGCTGCTGCTGCGTAACGCCGGCCGGGTGCTCACCCGGGGTCAGCTCATCGACCGGGTCTGGGGCGCCGACTACGTGGGCGACACCAAGACGCTGGACGTGCACGTGAAGCGGCTGCGCTCCAAGGTCGAGCCGGAGCCGTCCACGCCGCGCTACATCGTCACGGTCCGGGGCCTGGGCTACAAGTTCGAGCCCTAACCACCATCCGCCCCCTCTCGCTGCGTCGATCATGAAGTTGACGCGGACAAATCGCACCGAACCGTGCCGCCAACTTCATGATCGGCGGGTCGGGGTCGGGTGGGGGCGTCAGGCCCGCCAGGTGTAGCGGCGCTCGGGGCGCCCCGCCGCGCCGTACTTCAGGGTGACCTCGGCCCGGCCCGTACCGGAGAAGTGCTCCAGGTAGCGGCGGGCGCTGACCCGGGAGATGCCGACCCGATCGGCGCACTCGCTGGCCGAGAGCGTCCCCTCGTGCGCGCGCAGGGCGCGCTCGACCAGCTCGGCGGTTTCCGAGCTGAGGCCCCGCGGCAGGGTCGCGGTGGCAGCGGGCGAGCCGCTGCGCGACAGCACCCGGTCGACGTCGGCCTGGTCGGCGACGACCGTCGCGCGGACGGCGGTCCGGCGGACGGCGTACTGCTCCAGGCGGGTCCGCAGCTCGTCGAAGCCGAACGGCTTGAGCAGGTAGTTGACCGCGCCGTAGCGGACCGCGCGACGGACCGCCTCGGCCTCCCGGGCAGCGCTGATCACCAGCACGTCGCAGTCGTGCCGGGCGGCCCGGATGCGGGTCACCACGTCGAGGCCGAACATGTCGGGCAGGTAGAGGTCGAGCAGGACCAGGTCGGGGCGGAGCCGGTCGACCGCGGCCACCGCCTCCTCGCCGGTGCTGGCGGTGCCGACCACCCGGAAGCCGTCGATCCGGTCGACGAAGCCACGGTGGATCCGGGCCACCATGAAGTCGTCGTCGACGACGAGTACGTCGATCATCGCGCCACCTCCGGCACGCCCGCGCGCACCGACATCCGGGCGGTGAACATCGCTCCCTCGTCGGTGTTGGTCACCGCGACCTCGCCCCCACGACGGTGGCAGACCAGCCGGGTGAGCGCCAGACCGATACCGCGCTCGCCGCCCTCGGCAGCCTTGGTGGTGAAACCGTGCGTGAACACCTCCTGGGCCAGTTCCGGCGCCACGCCGGGGCCGGAATCGCGGACCACGATCTCCACCGAGGCGGCGTCCTGGCGAAGCTCGGCCTCGACCCAGGCGGCCTGGTCGGAGGGGTCGCCGGCCACCGCCTCGACCGCGTTGTCCAGCAGGTTGCCGAGCACGGTGGCCACGTCGGCGGCGAGTTCCGGCGGCAGCCGGTCCAGCCCGGTCCGTTCGGAGATCCGCAGTTCCACCCGGCGCTCGGCGGCCACCGCCGACTTCGCCATGAGCAGCGCCGCCACCGCCGTGTCGTGGATCCGGCTGGTCACCGTCAGGTCGAGCGAGGCGCGGTGCCGGCTCAGCGTGTCGACGTACCGGACCACCTCGTCGTGCTCACCGATCTGGATCAGCCCGGAAATGGTGTGCAACTGGTTGGCGAACTCGTGGGTCTGCGCCCGGAGCAGCTCGGTGGTGCTGCGGAACGAGCCGATCTCCTGCTCCAGGCGGGCCAGCTCGGTGCGGTCCCGCAGTGTGGTGACGGAGCCGAGCCGCCGGCCGTCCTTGTGCACCGTCATCCGGTTCATCACCAGCACCCGGCCGCCCCGGACCACCACCTGGTCCCGGGCCTCCGTGCCGCTGCCCGCACCGGCCAGCACGTCCCGCAGCCGGCCGGTGATCCGCAGCTCGGTGAGGCTCCGGCCGAGGCACTGCTCGGGGAGGTCGAGCAGCCGCCGTCCGACCGCGTTGACCAGGGTGACCCGGTGCTGCGTGTCCAGTGCGATCACCCCCTCGGCGATGCCGTGCAGGAGCGCCTCCCGGTGCTCGGCCAGCCCGGCGATCTCGCGGGGTTCCAGGCCGAGCGTCTGCCGCTTGATCCGGCGGGCGAGCAGCCACGATCCGACCACGCCGAGGCCGCAGGCGATGCCCAGGTAGGTGAGCAGGTACGACGAGGCGCCGACCAGCCGTTGCGACCAGGTCGGTGACGCCTCGCCGACCACCACCACGCCGAGGTACCGGCCCAGGTTCTTCTCCGGGTCGTCGCCGAGCACCGGCACCTGGGCGGTCAGCTCCCGTGACCCGTCGGTCTCCAGCTCACCGAACCAGCTCCGGCCCTGCGCGACAACGGGGTCGCCGAGCACGACCGGGGTGCCGACCAGCGTCGGGTTCGTGGACGCGACCACCCGGCCCCGGGCGTTCGCCACGGTCACCGAGGTGACGCCGTACTGGGTGAGGGTGTTCTGCACCAGCGGGGCGATCGCCTCGCCGGGCGAGGGCTGGTCGAGCTGGTCGCGGAGCAGCGGGCTGCCGCCGAGCCGTTCGCCGAGGGTGGCGACCCGGCGTCCCTCGACCCGGTTGAAGGTCGCCGCCGACTGCGCCAGCGAGACGGCGGCCACCGCCACCAGCACCACGACGATGATCGCGAGCTGGAGGATCAGCAGCTGCCCGGCGAGCGTACGACGCCGGGACGTGACCGCGACCACAAAGACCTCAACTTCCGCTGGTGACAGAACGCAGACAAGGCGCCCACGTGGAGGCCACCATCTTGCCGCTGGACTCAGTCGAAACGGAAGAGAAACAAGATGGCAACCAGAAGAAACGTGCTGGTCATGGGGGTCGCCGCCGCCACGGCGCTGGCCCTGGCTGCCTGCGGCGCCACCGCCGACAAGAACGAGGGCGGCTCCGGCGACGACGGCAAACCGGTCAGCGGCCTCCGCATCATGGTGCCGAACACGCCCGGTGGCGGATACGACACCACCGCCCGGACCGCCGCGAAGGTGATGGAGGACGCCAAGATCGCCACCGGCGTGCAGGTGTTCAACCTGCCCGGCGCGGGTGGCACGGTCGGCCTCCAGCGGACCGTGAACGAGAAGGGCAACGGCAAGCTGGCCATGCAGATGGGCCTGGGCGTGGTCGGTGCCTCCTACACCTCCAAGTCCGCGGCGACGCTGACCCAGACCACCCCGCTGGCCAAGATGATCGAGGAGGCCGGCGCCATCGTGGTGCCGAAGGACTCCCCGTACCAGACCATCAACGACCTGGTCGCGGCGTGGAAGGCCAATCCCAAGGGCATCGCGGTCGGCGGCGGCTCCTCGCCCGGCGGCCCGGACCACCTGCTGCCCATGCAGCTCGCCAAGACCGTCGGCATCGACCCGAAGCAGGTCAACTTCGTGTCGTACGACGGCGGCGGCGAACTGCTGCCGGCCGTGCTCGGCGGCAAGGTGGCCTTCGGCGCCAGCGGGTTCGGCGAGTTCCTCGACCAGGTCGAGGCCGGCCAGATCCGGGTCCTCGCGGTGACCAGCGAGGCCCCGATCGAGGCGCTCAAGGACGTGCCGACCCTGAAGTCCGCCGGCATCGACCTGGTCTTCACCAACTGGCGGGGCATCGTCGCGCCGCCCGGGATCAGCGACGCCGACCGGAAGGTCTGGATCGACGCGCTGACCAAGATGCACGACTCCGCGGAGTGGAAGGCCGAGCTGACGAAGCGTGGCTGGACCGACGCGTTCGTCACCGGTGACGAGTTCGGCACGTTCCTGACCGAGCAGGACAAGGCAGTCGCCGACGTGCTCAAGCAGCTCGGATTGGCATGAGCGGCATGACGACGCGACCGGACCGGGGCGGCGACCCGCCGTCCCGGCCTCCGGGCGTACCGGTCGTCCCGGCACAGCCGGGCCCGGCGACCCCGCCGGCCGGCGCGGCCCCCACACCGGCTGCACCGGTCGATCCGGCCGCACCGGTCGATCCGGCACCGGCACCGCCCGTGACCGGGGCGGTCGGCGTCGAGCCGGCCGCGCCGGGCACGCCGCAGGAGCCGGCGGCGACGGCCGGGACGGACCCGGCGGCGGACGCCGTGGCGGAGCCGGCCCCGAAGCCGGACCGGGCGCAGTACGGCGTGTGTGCGTTCCTCGCCCTGGTCGGCGGGCTGGTCATCGTCGACGCCACGACCCGGATCGGAAGCGCGATCAACACGGCCGACCCGATCGGCCCGAAGCCGGTGCCGATCCTGCTCGGCGTGCTGCTGCTCGTCGTCGCGGTGATCTACGGCGTGGACGTGGCCCGCGGCGGCGCCGGCGAGCCGGAGGCCGGCGAGGACGTCGACCTGAGTCTTCCCGTCGACTGGCGCACGGTGCTGCTGCTGATCGGCGCGTTCGCGGTCAACGCCGTGCTCATCGACCGGCTCGGCTGGGTGATCAGCGGAACGATCCTCTTCTGGGGGTCCGCGTACGCGTTGGGCAACCGGCACTACGTGCGCAACCTGCTGATCGCCGTCGCGATGTCCCTGATCACGTTCTACACCTTCGCCATCGGGCTCGGCGTCGACCTCCCCGCCGGCGTGCTGCAAGGGATTCTGTAGATGGACAACCTCGCCAACCTGCTCGACGGGTTCGCCAGTGTGCTGACCCCGATGAACCTGCTGTTCGCGCTGATCGGGGTGACCATCGGCACCGCCGTCGGCGTGCTGCCCGGCATCGGCCCGGCGATGACCGTGGCGCTGCTGCTGCCGGTCACCTACGGGATGGAGCCGGCCCAGGCGTTCATCATGTTCGCCGGCATCTTCTACGGCGGCATGTACGGCGGTTCCACCACCTCGATCCTGCTGAACACCCCCGGCGAGTCCTCGTCGGTGGTGACCGCGATCGAGGGCAACAAGATGGCGAAGGCGGGTCGGGCCGCCCAGGCGCTGGCCACCGCCGCGATCGGCTCGTTCGTCGCCGGCACCATCGCCACCGTGCTGCTGGTGGTGGTCACCCCGCCGGTGGTGCAGTTCGCGATCAGCCTCGGCGCACCCGACTACTTCGCGCTGATGCTGCTGGCGTTCGTGTCCGTGACCGCGGTGCTCGGCGCGTCCCGGGTACGCGGCTTCGCCTCGCTGCTGATCGGCCTGGTGATCGGCGTGATCGGCATCGACCAGTCCGGCCAGCAGCGGCTCACCTTCGGGCTGCCGCAGCTCGCCGACGGCATCGACGTGGTCGTGGTGGCGGTGGGCATCTTCGCCGTGGGCGAGGCGCTCTGGATCGCCGCGCACCTGCGCCGCAAGTCCGGCGAGGTGATCCCGGTGGGCCAGCCGTGGATGGGGAAGCAGGACTGGAAGCGGTCCTGGAAGCCGTGGCTGCGCGGCACGGCGTTCGGCTTCCCGTTCGGCGCGGTGCCGGCCGGCGGAGCGGAGATCCCCACGTTCCTGTCGTACGTCACCGAGAAGAAGCTGACGAAGCACCCGGAGGAGTTCGGCCGGGGCGCGATCGAGGGCGTCGCCGGGCCGGAGGCGGCGAACAACGCCTCGGCCGCCGGCACCCTGGTGCCGATGCTGGCGATCGGCCTGCCGACCAACGCCACCGCCGCGGTGATGCTGGCCGCCTTCGAGGGGTACGGCATCCAGCCCGGCCCGCTGCTCTTCACCCGGGAGTCCAGCCTGGTCTGGACGCTGATCGCCAGTCTCTTCATCGGCAACCTGCTGCTGCTCGTGTTGAACCTGCCGCTCGCCCCGGCCTGGGCGCGGCTGCTGCGGATCCCGCGCCCCTACCTCTACGCCGGGATCCTCTTCTTCGCCTCGATGGGCGCGTACGCGGTCAACGCGCAGCCGTTCGACCTGTACCTGCTGCTCGCCCTCGGTCTGCTCGGCTTCGGCATGCGCCGCTTCGGGCTGCCGATCCTGCCGCTGATCGTCGGCACGATTCTCGGACCGCGTGCCGAGTTGCAGGGTCGGCGCGCGTTGCAGCTCTCCGGCGGTGAGCTGCACGGGCTGATCGGCGGCTGGGTGTCCTGGCTGATCTACGCCACGATCGCCGTGGTGCTCCTCTGGCCGCTGATCGGCCGGTTCGTGGTCCGTCCGCTGCGCGAAAGGTGGGTGACGGCATGACGGTGCTGGTGGGGTACGTCCCCTCGCCGCTGGGCGAGGCGGCGCTGCGCGCCGCGATCGAGCAGGCCCGGTTCCGGGGCGAGCCGGTGCTGGTGGTGAACACCTCACGGGGCGACGCGTACGCCGACCCGCGGCTCGCCCCGGAACCGGACCTGGAGCGGGTGGTCCGCGAGTTGGTCGCCGCCGGGGTGCCACACAATGTCCGGCAGCTCATGCGGGGCCGGGACGCGGCGGAGGAGATCGTCGAGATCGTCGAGCGGGAGGACGTGTCGCTGGTCGTGATCGGCATCCGGCACCGCACGCCGGTCGGCAAGCTGATCATGGGCTCGACGGCGCAGGAGATCCTGCTCCGGGTGCCCTGTCCGGTGCTCGCCGTGAAGGCCGGCTGAATGGCGCCCGGGGACCCCGCGGTTCCCGGGCGCGCCCAGACCGGCCTGCTGCTCGCGCACACCGTGACCGTGCAGGCGGTCACCTTCATGCTCCGGCCGGCGTCCGCGTACCGGGCGCTGGAACTGGACGTGCCGGGGGCCTGGCTGGGTGTGCTCGGGGCCAGCTTCGCCGTCGTACCCCTGGTGCTGGCCGTGCCGTCCGGGCACGCCGTGGACCGGTTCGGCGAGCGCCGCGTCGCGCTCGCCGGGTCGGTCCTGCTGGTCGCCGCCGGCCTCGGCTTCGTGCTGCTCGCCGGCTCGGTGGTCGGACTGGTCCTGGCCAGCATGGCGCTCGGCACCGCGCACCTCTGCGCGGTGGTCGCCCAGCAGGCGCTGGTCGCCAACCGCACGCCGGCCGACCGGTACGACGCGGCGTTCGGCTACTACACCTTCGCCGCCTCACTGGGGCAGGCACTCGGCCCCGGCCTGATCGTGCTCTTCGGCGGGGACCGCACGATCCCCGACACCCGGGCCATCTTTTTCGGCGCCACGGTGGTGGCGCTGCCACTGCTGGTCGTCACGCTGTTCCTGCGCCCGTCCGGACACCACCGGCGGGCCGCCGACGGCCGCGACGCCGGCGGGCTGCGCGACCTGCTCCGCCAGCCTGGCCTGGTCCGTGCCCTGACGGTGAGCTGTGTCGTCCTGGCGGCGGTCGACATCACCCTGGTCTACCTGCCCGCGCTCGGCGCGGAACGCGGCATCGCCGCCGGCTCGATCGGCATCCTGCTCGGGGTCCGGGCGGTCGCCTCGATGGCGTCCCGGCTGCTGCTCGGCCGGCTGGTGGCGGCCCTCGGCCGGCGGGTCGTGCTGGTCGGCACGGTGGCGCTCTCCGCCGTCGGCCTGGCCCTGCTGCTGCCGCCGCTGCCGTTCGCGGTCCTGCTGGTGGTGGTCGCGGTGGCCGGGCTCGGGCTGGGTGCCGGCCAGCCGCTGACCATGTCGTTCCTGGCCGAGGTGGCTCCACCCGGGCTGCGCGGCCGGGCCATGTCGCTGCGGCTCACCGGCAACCGGCTCGGTCAGGTGCTCATCCCCAGCGCGGCCGGCGCGCTCGCGGCCGGCACCGGCGCGGCCGGCGTGCTCGGCTGCACCGCGGCCGGCCTGGCCGGCGCGGCCGTCGCCGCCACCCGCCTGCACCGACCCGCGGACCCGCATCCCTGAGAAGAGAAAGAAGGACGCCATGGAGACCCCGACGACCGCCGACCTCTACGACCGGCACGGCGACGCCCTCGGCTCGTGCGACACCCAGCTCCGCCAGTTCGGCGGCGTCCGGGTCTTCGCCGGCCGTGCCGTCACGGTGCGCTGTTTCCAGGACAACGCCCTGATCAAGTCGATCGTGGCCGAACGGGGCGAGGGGCGGGTGCTGGTGGTGGACGGCGGCGGCTCGCTGCACACCGCCCTCATGGGCGACCTGATCGCCGGCGCCGCCGCGGCGAACGGCTGGGCCGGCGTGGTGATCAACGGCGCGGTCCGCGACGCGGCGGCCCTCGGCGCCCTGCCGATCGGCATCAAGGCGCTCGGCACGAACCCGCGCAAGAGCGCCAAGACCGGTGCCGGCGAACGGGACGTGTCGGTGTCGTTCGGTGACTGCGTCTTCCCGCCGGGCGCCCTCGTGCACGCCGACGACGACGGCGTCGTCGTGCTGCCGGTCGCCGGGCGGGACTAGCCCTCGCTGGCCGGGTGGGGGGCGATCTGGCCCTGGCGCAGGCGGGCGGCGCACAGCTCGGCCAGCTTCGCGTACGCGGGCGCGCCGATCAACGCGGTCAGCTCCGGGCCGTAGGAGACGTACATCGGGTCGGCGCCGACGTGCGCGTCCGTGGAGGAGGTGCACCACCAGTCCAGGTCGTGCCCGCCCGCGCCCCAGCCGCGCCTGTCGAACTCGGCCAGCGTGGAGATCAGCACCTTGGTGTTGTCCGGCCGTGTGTGCCACTCCTGGTCCCGGCGGACCGGCAGTTGCCAGCAGACGTCGGGTTTGTACTCCAGCGGGTGCACGCCGTCGCGCAGCGCCTGGGCGTGCAGGGCGCAGCCGCCTCCGGCCGGGAAGTCGGCGTCGTTGAGGAAGACGCAGGGGGCGTCCACGTCCCGGGTGGCGGTCCGTCGGGCCGGCGTCTTGCCGTCGACCGTGTCGTTCTCGGTCCAGTTCTTGAAGCCGCGACGGAAGTGCTGCCAGGTCTCCGGCGTGAGCCGCTTGACCGCGGCCCGCACCCGCTTCTCGTCGTCGGCGTCGGTGAAGAACGCGCCGTGCGAGCAGCACCCGTCGGCGGCCCGCCCGGCGACGATGCCGTGGCAGCCCTGACCGAAGATGCACGTCCAGCGGGAGAGCAGCCACGTCAGGTCGGCGCGGACGACGTGCTTCGGGTCGGCCGGGTCGACGAATTCGATCCACTCGCGGGGAAAGTCCAGCCCGACCTCGCGGCTGCGCGGGTCCGCCGGGTCGTCCACCAGCACGCGAAGCTCGATCTGCCCTGTCACTCGGACCAGCGTACGCGCGCTTTCCCCGCCCGGCCGGCGAGCCGACGAAACGTGTTGCCCCTAGGGTCTTCCCCATGCGACTGGGTGTCCTCGACGTCGGTTCCAACACGGTGCACCTGCTGGTGGTCGACGCCCATCACGGCGCGCACCCCTGGCCGGCGCACTCCGAGAAGGTGGTGCTGCGCCTGGCCGAGCAGATCGGCCCGGACGGCGCGTTGACCGACGCCGGCGCGGACGGGCTGGTCAAGGCGGTCGGCATGGCGCGGGCGGCGGCCGACGGGCTGGGCGCCGAGGACCTGCTGGCGTTCGCCACCAGCGCGGTCCGCGACGCCACCAACGCGGGCGAGGTGCTGGCCCGGGTCCGCGACGAGACCGGCGTACGTCTGGAGGTGCTCTCCGGCGCGGACGAGGCGCGGATGACGTTCCTCGCGGTGCGGCGGTGGTTCGGGTGGTCCGCCGGCCGGCTGTTGGCGATGGACATCGGCGGCGGCTCGCTGGAGCTGGCCGCCGGCATCGACGAGCACCCGGACGTCGCGGTCTCGCTGCCGCTCGGCGCGGGCCGGCTCAGCCGGGAGCGGCTGGCGGTCGATCCGGCCGGTCTGATGCCGCCGTCCGCGGAGGCCGTGGAGGGGCTGCGGGAGTACGTGGACGCGCAACTCGACCCGGTGGTGGAGCAGTTGACCGAGGTGGGCTGGGAGCGTCCGGTGGCAAGTTCGAAGACATTCCGCACGCTGGCCCGGCTGGCCGGCGCCGCGCCGTCCGGCGCCGGGCTCTGGGCCCGGCGCAGCCTGACCCGTACCGGGCTGCGGCAGGTGCTCGGCTTCGTCCGGCACATCCCACCGGCTCACCTGCCCGAGCTGGAGGGGGTCAGCGCGCAGCGGGCCCACCAGCTCCTCGCGGGCGCGGTGGTGGCCGAGGCGGTGATGAGCCGGCTCGACGTCGACAGTCTGGACATCTGCCCGTGGGCGTTGCGGGAGGGGGTCATCCTGCGCCGGCTGGATCAGCTCGCGCCGATGTGATCCGGGGCGCTCGCTTCGGGCGCTTTGCGGGTGCTCGTCCCGATGCCTCCTGGCGGGTGCGGCTACCCTGAGGGGCGTGACTTCCCGCGTCCCGGTGCTCCTGTCCACGTCCTCGGTCTTTCCCGAACGGACCGCGGCGGCGTTCCAGCTCGCCGCCGCGCTCGGGTACGACGGCGTCGAGGTGATGGTCTGGACCGACCCGGTGAGCCAGGACGCGGGCGCGCTGCGCGGCCTCTCCGAGCACTACGGCGTCCCGGTGCTCTCGGTGCACGCGCCGTGCCTGCTGGTCACCCAGCGGGTGTGGAGCGCCGACCCGTGGGAGCGGCTGCGCAGGGCCGCCGAGCTGGCCGAGACGCTCGAAGCGCCGACCGTGGTGGTGCACCCGCCGTTCACCTGGCAGCGTGACTACGCGCGCACGTTCGGCGACGGGCTCGACGCCATCGCCGGGCGGTTCGGCGGGCTCCGCTTCGCGGTGGAGAACATGTTCCCGGTGCGGATGGCCGGCCGGCAGTTCGTGCCGTACGTGCCGGGCTGGGACCCGACCGACACCGGCTACGCCTCCTACACGCTGGACCTGTCGCACTGCGCGGCCTCGCACACCGACGCGCTGGCCATGGCCGACCGGATGGGCGCCGGGCTGGCGCACGTGCACCTGGGCGACGGCACCGGCGAGGGGCGGGACGAGCACCTGGTGCCCGGCCGGGGCGGTCAGCCCTGCGCGGAGCTGCTCCGTTCGCTGGCCGGGCGTGGCTTCACCGGCTCGGTCGCGGTGGAGGTGACCACCCGGGGCGCGAAGAGTCGCGCGGTCCGCGAGGCGGATCTGCGCGAGGCGCTGGAGTTCGCCCGCGCGAACCTGACCGCGCCCTCCCCGGTCGACGCCTGACCGGCCGGGCCGGCGTCAGCGGCACCCGACGCGGCGGACCCGGAACCGGGCCGCCGCCCGGACGTCAGCTCACCGGGGCGAGCGGCTGGGCCGGCACCGGCTGCTCGCCGACCGCGGCGCGCTTGCGGGCCCGGTGCGCCGCCACGTGCGAGCGGGTGGCGCAGCGCTCCGAGCAGAACCGCCGGCAGCAGTTGGACGAGGTGTCCAGGTAGACGTTGCCGCAGCGCTCGTCCGCGCAGACGCCGAACCGGGCGCTGCCGTACTCGCAGAGCCAGACCGACAGGCCCCAGACCGCGCCGGCCAGGTATTCGGCGGAGACCGAGGCGCCCCGGCTGGTCACGTGCATGTGCCAGTCGGAGGAGTCGTGCCCGGAGATGCGGGGCTGCACCGGGAACGCCTCCAGCAGCGCGTTCAGCTCCGTCACCGCGTCGGCGTCCCGACCGGAGGTGCCGTACTCGAAGACGTCCCGGAGGCGCTTCTGCGCCCGCCGGAAGATCGCCAGGTCCCGCTCCGCGACCTCGTCGCGCATCCAGGCGTTCTCGTCCGGGAAGAGGGCCCGCAGGCCGTCCAGGTCGTCCAGCCGGGCGTTGACGAGCTCGACCCCGGTCCGGGCGTACGCGTCGAAGTTCACGGACCAACGGTAGACGACTCAGCGCGGACGTGGCGCGTCGATGTAGTGGGGCAGAAACCGCGCGTAACCGTCTGTGATGAGGCTCTCGCTTTCGCGTACGCCCACGCCGGCCGACTCGCCGTCCACGACCCAGCTTCCGAGCACCATGTGGTTGCCGTCGAACCGGGGCAACGCGCGGAACTCCTGGAAGCAGAAGCCCTCGTCGCCGTAGATCCCCGGGTTGGTGATCTCCGTGCCGGCGGTCACGATGCGTACCGAGCCGCCCTCGCGGCCGAGCAGCGGCTTGGCCACGTACTCGGTCATCTGACGGGGCGAGTCCAGGTGTGCCGGCAGCAGCAGCTCGTGCCCGGGGTACAGCTCCCAGAGCACGGCCAGCAGCGCCTTGTTCGACAGCAGCAGCTTCCAGGCCGGCTCGATCCAGGTGGTCGGCGTGCCCGGATCCAGCGCCGGCGGCCCGTACGGCTCGGCGAGCATCCACTCCCACGGGTAGAGCTTGAAGCAGGTGGTGATCGGCCGGTCGTCGCCGTCGACGAAACGCCGCCCGTCCCAGCCGACCCGCTGGATCGGCATGAGCGTCACGTCCAGCCCCGCCTGGCGGGCCGTCTCGGCGAGGTAGCCGGCGGTGATCTGGTCCTCGCCCGACTCCTCCTCGTTCGACCAGAGCACGTGCACCCGGGGGTCGTGCAGCCCGGCGCCGATCTTGGCCCACGCGCCGACCAGCCGTTCGTGCAGGCTGTTCCACTGGTCCGCGTCCGGGTGGGTGTGCTCCAGCCAGTACCACTGCACGATGCTGGCCTCGACCAGCGCGGTCGGGGTGTCCGCGTTGTACTCCAGCATCTTCGGCGGCCAGGTGCCGTCGTAGGCGAGGTCGAAGCGGCCGTAGAGCGTCGGCGGGGCCTCCCGCAGCGAGCGCGCGACCGCCTCGGCGGCCCACTCCGGGATGCCGAACTCGGCGTACCGGCGGCGGGCCACCACATGCTCGGCGGCGGCCACCGACATCCGGTGCAGCTCCTCGGTCGCCTCCTCCAGGCGGAGCACCTCGTCCAGCGTGAACGCGTACGCCGCGGTCTCGTCCCAGTACGACATGATCTCGCCGTCGGGCAGCTCGGTGTCGACGTACACCAGGCCCTGGGCCCGGATGGTGTCGTCCCAGTCGGGGCGCGGTGTGCTGGCCTCGCGGCGCACGTCAGCCGCCGCAGGAGGCGAGGAAGGTGCCGAAGCCGCCACGGTCGGGCAGCGCGGCGGTGGATGGCGCGGTGTCGCCGCGCGTGGCGACCGGTGCGGGGACCCGCAGCGCCACCGCGACGGTGTCGCCGCCCCCGCCGGCCGGCCCGAGGGCGCAGTCGTCATCGTCGTCGTCGTAGCCGTTGTTGCAGCCGGAGAGCGCGAGCGCCAGCGCGGTCAGCGCGCCGAGCTGCACGGTGGCGGAGCGGAGCCGGCGGCGGGGGTGTCGTTCCACGTGAACGTTGTAGCCGATCGTCGCCACTTCGGGTACCCGGCGGGAGGTCGGGGGCGGGGGTTACGCTCGGCTCATGCTCCGTTCCGTCATCCTCGCCGCCTCCCGGTCATCCCAGGTGGAGCGGCTCGTCGCGACGGCCCCGTTCACCCGGGACGTCGTCCGCCGGTTCGTCGCCGGCGCCGGCACCGACGACGCGTTGCGCGCGACCCGCGCACTCGTCGGCGACGGCCAAGCGGTCACCCTCGACTATCTGGGCGAGGACACCACCACCCCGGAGCAGGCGAACGCCACCCGGGACGAATATCTCACCCTGCTGCGCCTGCTCGGCGCCGCCGGCCTCACCCCGGCCGCCGAGGTCAGCGTGAAGCTGTCCGCGCTCGGCCAGGCGTTCGACGAGCAGTTCGCGTACGACAACGCGCGGCAGATCTGCGTGGCGGCCGACGCGGCCGGCACCACTGTCACGCTGGACATGGAGGACCACACCACCACCGACTCGACGCTGGACGTGCTGGCCAAGCTGCGCAAGGACCACCCGTCGACCGGCGCGGTGCTCCAGGCGTACCTGCGGCGGACCGAGTCGGACTGCCGCGAGCTGGCCGCCGCCGGGTCCCGGGTGCGGCTGTGCAAGGGCGCGTACAAGGAGCCGGAGTCGGTGGCCTACCAGTCCGCCCGCGAGGTGGACAAGTCGTACGTGCGCTGCATGAACGTGCTGATGGCCGGTGACGGCTACCCGATGCTCGCCACCCACGACCCGCGCCTGATCGCCATCGGCGAGGACCGGGCGCGCTGGTTCGACCGCGACCCGGGCCGGTTCGAGTTCCAGATGCTCTACGGCATCCGCCCGGAGGAGCAGCAGCGCCTGGTCGGCGAGGGTTACACGGTGCGCACCTACGTCCCCTACGGCGACCAGTGGTACGGCTACCTGATGCGCCGGCTGGCCGAGCGACCGGCCAACCTGGCGTTCTTCGGCCGTGCGGTGATGTCGAAGAAGTGAGTCAGTCGTTCGACCAGGTCCGGGTGCAGAGCACGAGGCGGTAGCCGTCCGGGTCGGCGAACGTGATCCCCCACCTGTCCCAGTACGGGCCGGCGGAGACCCTGGTCCCGCCGGCCCGTTCCCGTCTCGCCACCAGGCGAGCGGCATGCCGGTGATCGTGCGACCTCAGGTCGGGTTGGGGTCAAGCCTTGACGCATAAAGCTAATGCCATTAGCTTTATGGCTATGACAGTTAGCCAGGTGGCGCGGGACGGCGGGACGATCGCGTACGAGGTACACGGCGCGGGGCCGCTGGTGGTGCTCGCACACGGCATGGGGGAGAACCGGGCGGCGTTCCGGCACCTGCTGCCGCTGCTGGTGGCGGCCGGCTACCGGGTCGCTCCGATCGACGTACGCGGGCACGGCGACTCCAGCCCGCACTGGCCCACGTACGCCCCGGCCGAGGTCGGTGGCGACCTGCTCGCCGTGGTGCGCGAGCTGGGCGGCGGGCCGGCCACGCTGGTCGGCAGCTCGTCCAGCGGGGCCGGCGTGGTCTTCGCCGCCGCCGACGCGCCGGAGCTGGTCAGCGGCATCGTGCAGATCAGCCCGTTCGTCGGTCAGCCCAAGCCGAATCCGCTGCTGCGCGTCGCGCAGGCCGCCGTGCTGCGCAGCCCACGACTGTTCGGGATGTTCCACCGCACGCTCTTCCCCTGCGGGCGGCCGGCCGACGACGCCGCGTACCGCAAGGAACTGGTCGCCAAGCTGCGCGGCCGGATGGACGCGGTACGCGGCGTGGTCGCGCAGGTCGACCCGCACTGGACCGCGCGGGCACGGGAGGTGCGACAGCCGGTGCTGGTGCTGATGGGCACGAAGGACCCGGACTTCCCCGACCCCGGTGCCGAGGCCCGCGCCGCCCGCCGGCAGTTCGCCGTCGCCGAGGCGCGCATGATCGCCGACTCCGGCCACTACCCGCACGCCGACCAGCCCGACGCCACCTCCGCCGACCTGGTCGAGTTCCTGGCGGTGACCGCGCGTGCCTAGGGCCGGCCTGACCCCGGCGACGGTGGTCCGGGAGGCCGCCGTGCTGGCCGACGAGGTCGGCCACGACCGGCTCACCCTGGCCGCGCTCGCCGGCCGCCTCGGCGTCGCGCTGCCCAGCCTCTACAAGCACGTGCGGGGCGTGGACGCGCTGCACCAGAAGCTCGCCGTGCTCGCCACCACCGAGATCGCCGACGTGCTGACCAGCGCCGCCGCGGGCCGGGCCGGCGACGACGCGTTGCGCGCGGTCGCCACCGCCTACCGGGCGTACGCCCGGCGACACCCCGGCCGCTACCCGGCCACCCAGCGCGCGCCCGACCCCACCGACCCCGAGCACCTGGCCGCCGCCGAGCGCGCGGTCGGCGCGATCTTCGCGATCCTGCGCGGGTACGGCGTCGACGGGGACGCGGCCGTCGACGCCACCCGGATGTTCCGGGCCACCGTGCACGGCTTCGTCACGCTGGAGGCGGCGGGTGGATTCGGGCTGCCCCGCGACGTCGACCGCTCGTTCGACCGGATGATCGACGGGCTCGACCTCGCGTACCGCGGCTGGCGGTCCCGATGAGGGCCGTGCTGCTCGGCGTCATCTTCCTGCTGGAGCTGGCGCTGCTGGCCGCGGCCGGCCTCTGGGGCTGCACGCTCGACGCGGGTTGGCCGGTACGGCTGCTCGCCGGCCTGGGCGCGCCGCTGATCCTGGCCCTGGTCTGGGGGTTGTTCTGCTCGCCCCGCGCCAACGTGCCGCTGCCCGCCCCGGCCAAGCTCGGCGTCCAGGCCGCCTGCTTCCTCACCGGCGGAGTGCTGCTGACCCTGACCGGCCACCTCCTCGCGGGCGCGGCGCTGGTGCTGCTCTGGTCCCTCACCAAGACGCTCCTGATCCGCGCCGGCGACCCCGTCTGACCGCGCTTCCCACCCGGGGCGGCCGGATCTTGGCACGAGGACGCCCTCGGAGGGTCGGATCGATACCAGGATCTCGGTGAACTCCACGAAGCGTGGAAGCCGAGGCCCCCTGTGCGGGCCGTTTTCTTCCAAGATCTGGTGCGGGGATTACTTGCAGACCTCTTTCCCGGAACGCCCGATTGGTCGTACCCTTCGCCGGTGACCGACGGCGACGAGGAGCCCCCGGGCCGGGCAGCCGACGGCGACGAGCCGTGCGTCGGGACCGACGGCGCGGGGCAGCACCCCCGCGCCGAGGCCGACGAGGTGCCGCTGAGCCCGACCCCGGCAGCGAAGACCCCGACGGATGGTCCGCCCCCGTCGCCGCTGGACCCGGTCACACCCCGACCGGACGCGTCCAGCCCGCCAGCGGGAGCCGCGGTCCCGAGCCCTCCTGTGCCCGAGTCGAGCGAGGACAGCAGCCCCGACGCGAGCACCTTCGTGGCCTCGGAGGTGGACGCCTGCGTCCCCGCCGTGACGGCGGCCCTGCCCGAGCCGAGGCCGACCGGCCCCGCCGCGAAGCCGGCCGCTCCGGAACCGAGCCCGGCCACCCCTGCCCCCGTACCACCTGCCCCCGTACCACCTGCCCCGGAACCGTCTGCGCCGACCGCGCCGGAGTTGCCTGGCACGGCGCCACCTGCGCCGGACCCGCCCACGCCGGCATCGACCGCCCCGGCGGCGGGCGCCACACCGCACGCCTCGGCGTCGACCGAACCGGGGTCGACCGCCCCCACGGCGAGCGCCACCGAACCGAGCGAGCCGACGGCGAGCGCCACCGAACCGAGCGAGCCGGCGTCGGTCGTGCCGCCACCGAGCGAGCCGGCGTCGGTCGTGCCGGAACCGAGCGAGCCGGCGTCGGCGGCGTCGAGCGCGGCTCCGCCCGCACCGTTCACCTGGCCGGCACAGGCGGCCGTCGTACCCGCTGTGCCCGCCCCGACCGGGAAACGCCGGCGGTGGCCGCTCTGGACCGTGCTCGGGCTGGCCCTGGGGCTGGTCGCGGGCGCGGTGCCCGGCGTACTCCTGCGGCAGTTGTCGCCGGACGCGGCCGGGCGGCCGGCGGCGGGCCGGGAGGCCCCCGGTACGGCGGCCGAGCGGCAACTCGCCGCGCGGATGGTCGCGCAGCTCGACCGGCAGGGCAGCGCGCTGCTGCGCGGCGACCGGGCCGGATTCCTCGCCGTAGCGGAGTCGACCGTGCGGCCGGCGCTCACCCGGCGGTACGCGGCGCTGCGGGCGCTCCGGGTCACGACGTGGCGGCCGACCACCGAGCGGGTGCCGGTGGCGGTGGACGGGCAGCCCGGTCAGTGGCGGCTGACCGTGACGGTGGGCTACTGCTTCGTGGTGCCGGGTTGCGCGCCGAGCACGGTGGAGCTGGGCACCCGGTGGCGGGTGGTGGGGGAGCAGCCGCGCCTGATCGCGGTGGAACCGTCCCGGACGGACCCGACCGGCGTCCGCCCGTGGGAGGTGGACGAGCTGGCCGTGGCGGTCGGGAAGCGGGCGCTGGTGGCCACCACGCCGGCCCAGCGGGCCAAGCTGCCCGGCCTGCTCGCCCAGGCCGAGGCCGCGGCCCGGACCGCCGACCGGTACGCGGTCGGCCCGCCGCCGGACCGGTACCTGGTCTACTACGCCGGCCGGGCCGAGTGGCAGCGCTGGTACGGCGGTGGCCGCCCGAAGTGGACCGCCGGTTACGCGGTGGGCGTCGGGGGTGGCCGCCACGACGTCGTGCTCAACGCGCAGAGCCTGGCCCCGGCCGGCGTCGACGACCTGCTCCGGCACGAGTTGACGCACGCCGCCTCGCTGCCCGACCAGGGCTACGCGGACCACGCGGCCTGGTGGCTGGTGGAGGGGCTGGCCGAGTACGCCGGCGCGGACGGTCAGCCGGTGGACCGCTACGAGGGCCTGGCCGAGGTGCGCAAGCTGGTCCGGGGCGGGTGGTCCGGCCGGCTCGACGCGGTGGCGCCGGCCGACGACGCGACCGATGCCCGGGTCGGCGGCGCCTACGGCGTCGGGTACCTGGCGGTGCGCCACCTGGTCGACCGGTACGGCGAGCAGCGGGTGCTGGACTTCTTCCGGGCCGTGGTGCACGAGCGCCGCTCCCCGGACGTGGCCGCCGACGAGGTGTTCGGCGACGAGTGGGCGACGCTGCACGACGACTGCGTCGCCTACGTCCGGTCGGCCGCCGGTTGAGCGGCGACCCGACGCGCCGAGGCGTCGACACCGGTCGACGGGTCGTAGCATGGGCCGGGTGGCCCGCACCCCCTCGCCGCGGCTGCCCGCGGCCCGCCGCCCCCGTCTCGTCACCGCCCTCCTCGCCGCCGTCGCGCTGACCGGCACCACCGCCGCCAGGTGCGGTGACGAGACCCCGGCGGTCAGCGTCGCCGCCGTGGGGCGCGCGCCGGTCGCCGAGGTGATCGACGCGCCGGCCACGGTGACCGCCCGGGCCGCGGCGACGCTCACCGCCCCCGCCGACGGCACGGTGGCCGGCCTGAAGGTCCAACCCGGACAGCGGGTCACCCGCGGTCAGGTGCTCGCGGTGATCGACTCGCCGTCGGCGCGGGAGCGCCTCGCCCGGGCCCGGGACGCGCTGCGCGCGGCGAAGCGCGCCGGCCGGGGCGTCGGCGTCGGCGACCTGGGCGGCACCCGGCGCGGCACCGACCGGGCCGCCGACGAGGCGTTCGCCGCCGCCCGCGCCGCCGCCGGCAAGGTCGGCGATCCGCAGGCCCGGGCCGCGCTGCTGCTCCAGGTCGAGTCCGCGCAGCGGCAGTACGCGTCGGCCGCCCGCGCCGCCGACCGCGCGGTGACCGCCGTGCAACGCGGCCTGGCGGGCCTGAACAGCGCCGTCGGCGCGTTGTCGGCCGCGCAGCGCCTCCAGGCCCAGCAGGCGTACGACCTGGCGAAGGCGACCGTCGACGCGTTGACGCTGCGCGCCCCGATCGCCGGCGTGGTGCAGCCGGGCGGTACCCGGGCGGCGGCGCCGACCGACCTGGCCGGGTTGCTCGGCGCGGCCGGCGGCGCGGGGGTGCCCGGCCTCGACCCGTCGGCGTCGGGCGCGGCCGGGTCGGGTGGTGGCCCGACGGCCGGGGTCGACGACGCGGTGCCGGCCGGTGGCCGGGTCACCGCCGGCACGCCGGTGCTGACCGTGGTGGACATCGGCCGGTTGGGCCTGCTCGCCGAGGTGGACGAGACGGACGTGCTGCTGGTCCGCGCCGGGGTGTCCGCCTCGGTGGAGCTGGACGCGGTGACCGGCGCGACGTACGAGGCGACGGTCCGCTCGGTGGACATGCTGCCCACCAGTTCGGCCCGGGGCGGGGTCACCTACCGGGTCCGGCTCGACCTGGGCGCCGGCCGGCTCGGCGAGGAGGCCGCCCCGGCGCCCCGCCCGGGCATGAACGCGGTGGTCCGGCTCCGGGTCCGGGAGGCGACGGACGCGGTGGCGGTGCCGGCCTCGGCGGTCTTCTCCGCCGACGGGCGGGACGCGGTCTGGGTGCTGCGGGACGGCCGGGCGGACCGGGTGCCGGTGACCGTCGGCGTGCAGGGGCAGGATCTGGTGCAGATCGTCGACGGGGTGCGGGCCGGCGACCGGGTGGTGGTGCGCGGCGCCGACCAGGTGCGCGACGGCCAGGAGCTGCCGTGACCGTCGCCGCGATCGAGGCGGTCGACGTCTCCCGCGCGTACGAGTTGGACGGGGTGTCGGTGTCCGCGCTGCGCGGCGTCTCGCTCACCATCGACCAGGGCGAGTACGTGGCGGTGATCGGTCCCTCCGGCTCCGGCAAGTCCACGCTGATGCACCTGCTCGGCGGGCTGGACCGGCCGACCGGCGGCCGGTTGGTGATCGGTGGCCGGGACGTGGCCACGTTGACCGCGCCGGAGCTGGCGACGCTGCGCAACGAGACGATCGGTTTCGTCTTCCAGGCGTTCCACCTGCTGGCCCGTACGTCCGCGGTGGACAACGTGGCGCTGCCGCTGGTCTACCGGGGCGTCGGTGCGCGGCAGCGGCGGGAGCGGGCGGCGGCGGTGCTGGGCCGGGTCGGGCTGGGGCACCGCCTGCACCACCGGCCGAACCAGCTCTCCGGGGGCGAGCAGCAGCGGGTGGCGATCGCCCGGGCGCTGGTCACCGAGCCGGCGGTGCTGCTCGCCGACGAGCCCACCGGCAACCTGGACAGCGTCACCGGCGAGGCGGTGCTGGAGTTGCTGGAGCGGTTGAACGCCGAGTCCGGAGTGGCGCTGGTGATGGTGACGCACGACCAGGAGGTGGCGGCCCGCGCGCGTCGGCGGATCGCGGTCCGGGACGGGCTGATCCGGTCCGACACCGTTCATGATCGACCGGGGTCGGACGGCGTGGGCGGACCTGCGACACTGGAGCACGCTCCCAGCGCGGAGCCCCGGTCCGCGTCCGGAAGCGGCCCGGGGCACCCGTCCGGTGGCTCCGGTGGCGCCACCGGAGCCACCGGACGCCTTCCGCGCGACGGCGACGGGGCGGCCCGGTGAGGCTGGCCGAGGCGTGGCGGGTGGCGCTGGACGCGCTGCGGGCCAACCGGATGCGCAGCCTGCTGACCATGCTCGGCGTGATCATCGGGGTCGCCTCGGTGGTGATCCTGGTGGCCATCGGCACCGGCACGAAGCGGCAGGTCGAGCAGCAGGTCGAGGGGCTCGGCTCGAACCTGCTCCTGGTGGTGCCCGGGAAGATCGAGGTGGGCACCGCGCCGGTGGTGTCGCCGCTGGACCTCAAGGACGTCGACGCCGTCTCCCGGGTGGTCGGCGACCCCGGCCGGGTGGCCGTGACGGTGGCCTCCGGCGCGACCGCGCGGGCCGGCAACCGCTCCGACTTCACCACCGTGCAGGGCGTGCTGGAGACCACCCCGTCGGTGTTCACCCGGTCGTTGGCCCGGGGCCGCTACCTGACCGGGGCCGACGTCGACACCAGCCGCCGGGTGGCGGTACTCGGCGCCTCGGTGGCCCGGACGCTCTTCCCCGACCGTGACCCGCTCGGCCAGCAGGTCACGCTGGCCGGGGTGCGGTTCCGGGTGATCGGTGTCTTCGCCCCGCTCGGGCAGAGCCTCGGCGTGGACCGGGACGACGAGGTGCACGTCCCGGTGACCGCCGCGCAGCGGCTGTGGGGCACCCAGCGCATCGACGGCATCGCGGTCAAGGCGCCGGACCGGGAGCGGATCGACCAGCTCGGCGAGCGGATCGTCGCGGAGCTGTCCCGCCGGCACCCGGACACCGAGTTCAGCGCCGTCACCCAGCAGCAGATCCTCGGCGTGCTCGGCGACATCCTGGGCGTGCTCACCGGCGTGCTCGCCGCCATCGCCGGCATCTCGCTGCTGGTCGGCGGCGTCGGTGTCTCCAACATCATGCTGGTCTCGGTACGCGAACGCACCCGCGAGATCGGCCTGCGCAAGGCGGTCGGCGCCCGGCCCCGGGACATCGGCGTGCAGTTCCTGCTGGAGGCGGTGCTGCTCACCTCGATCGGCGGGCTGACCGGGATGGCGCTCGGGGTGGGCACCGCGTTGCTCGTCGATGCGTTCTCCCCGATCCCGGCCGCGATCACCTGGTGGTCGCTGGCGCTGGCGTTCGGCGTCTCGGCGGCGGTGGGCATCGTGTTCGGCGTGGTGCCGGCGCAGCGGGCCGGCCGGCTCGATCCGGTGGTGGCGTTGCGCGCCGAGTAGGCGGATCCGGACGCGCCACCCGTCCGGGCGAAAAAGCCCTGACGGACGCTCGTCCTGCCATGATCAAAGGTCGGAAGGGATCGCGCCGGTCACAGCCGTCCCGCTACCGTACTCATTACACGCGCGTCGCTCGTCGAGGCGGGAGCACCTGCCCGGTGGCACGCGCCGGGCACGGGAATGGGTCGGTGAGCCATGGCCGGGTCGCAGTCCGACGCACGGCTGTCGGATGTCAGGTTCCTGACCGTCGCCGAGGTGGCCACGGTCATGCGGGTCTCCAAGATGACGGTCTATCGTCTCGTGCACAGCGGTGAGCTGACCGCGGTGCGGGTCGGCCGCTCGTTCCGGGTGCCCGAGCACGCCGTGCACGAATACCTCCGGGGCGCGTTCCAGGAGTCCGCCTGAGCCCTCGGCGACGTCCGCCGAGTGCGACGAAAAGGGGCATCGACGGGGGCGCGTTGGTCCTGCTGACGCACTCCGGCTACCCTGGAGCCCGACCGTGATCGCTTCTGGTGTGCCCGGCCCACCACGCTGGTCCGGTCCGTTGTCCGCAAGCGGGCACGGTGCCACCGGTTGGTGGCGCCTCCCGGTCCGCCCCGCACGTTGCATCGAAAGGCTGTCGTATGGGCTCGGTGGTCAAGAAGCGCCGCAAGCGCATGGCTAAGAAGAAGCACCGCAAGCTGCTGCGTAAGACCCGCGTCCAGCGTCGCCGTCTCGGCAAGTGACCGGGGCCGGGCGCTGACCCGGCACCGGCACCACTTGCCAACTGTCGACCCTCGGAGGCTCAGGTGATCAGGCCGCGGACGTCCCGGCTCGATCCTGCCTGTCGCGCAAGGCGCACGACATGACCCCCGGTGGCACCTCCGGTGCCCCGGGGGTCGTCGTCGTCACCGGGGTCGGCCGTTTCCTCGGCGCCAACGTCGCCGCCCGGCTCGCCGCCGACCCGCGCATCGAGCGCGTCATCGGCGTCGACCCGGCTCCGCCCAACCCCGAGCTGGCCGACCTGCTCGCCGACGTCGAGCTGGTCCGCCTCGACCTCGACTCGCTCGGCGGCCTCCTGATCGACCTCGATGTCGACGCCGTGGCGCACCTGGCACTGGTCACCGCACCCGACGCGCAGCACGGCGGCCGGGCGGCGATGAAGGAACAGAACGTCATCGGCACCATGCAGCTGCTCGCCGCCGCCCAGCGCGCGCCGCGCCTGCGCCGGCTGGTGGTCCGTTCGTCGACCGCCGCGTACGGGGTGTCGTTCCGTGACCCGGCCGTCTTCACCGAGGAGACCGAGCCGCGCGAGGTGCCGCGCGGCGGGTTCGGCCGCGACATCCTCGACATCGAGGGGTACGTTCGCGGCTTCCGCCGCCGCCGGCCCGACGTCACCGCGACCGTGCTGCGCTTCGCGCCGTTCATCGGCTACACGGCCGACACCACGCTCACCCGCTACTTCGCGCAGCCGGTGGTGCCCACCATCTTCGGCCGCGACCCGCGCCTCCAGTTCCTGCACATCGACGACGCACTGACGGTGCTGCACCGGTCGGTCGCCGAGGAGCACCCGGGGACGTACAACGTGGCCGGGCCGGGCGTGTTGTCGCTGTCGCAGGCCATCCGCCGGGCCGGCCGGGTGGCCGTGCCGGTGCTGGAGCCGGGCCTGGCCGGGGTGGCCGCGATCGCCCGCACCCTGGGCTTCGGCCGGTACGGCCTGGACCAGGTCGACCTGTTCGTGCACGGCCGGGTGGTGGACACCACCCGGCTGGAGCACGAGTTCGGCTTCACCCCCCGCTCGACCGCCGCCGCCTTCGACGACTTCGTCCGCGCCCACCACGGCGGGGTGGTGGTGACCCGGGACCAGCTCGCCGCGGCCGAGCAACTGGTGCTGGAGAGCATCCGTCAGGTCCGCTCGACCGTCCGGGAGCGCTCGTGACCAGCCCAGGGGAGCGGTGGGACGCCCGCTTCGACGTGCCCGCGGCCGCGGCCGGGGCCGGGCCGGACCCGGAGCCGGCGCGGCGCAACGGGCACCGGCCGGTCACCGCGCCGGCCGCCCGTCCGCCCGCGCCCGCGGAGCCGGCGGCGGCCGACGAGCCGGACACCTCGACCGACGAGCCGGCCACCCGGAAGACCGTGGCGAAGAAGACCGTGGCGAAGAAGGCGGTCGCGAAGAAGGCGGTCGCGGAGGAGGCGGTGGCGGAGAAGACGGTGGCGGAGAACGCCGCCCCCGGGGACGCGCCGTCCGGGCCGGCGGTGCACGACCGGCCGGGGGACCAGTGGGACCGCCGGGTCGCGCGCGGGCTCGCGTTCCTGCGCCGCCGGCTCGCCGGTGACTACGAGGTGGACGAGTTCGGCTTCGACCCGGACCTCACCGACGCGGTCTTCCATCCGCTGGTCCGGCTGCTCTACCGGGACTGGTTCCGCACCGAGGTCGGCGGCCTGGAGCACGTGCCGACCGAGGGCGCCGGCCTGGTGGTGGGCAACCACTCCGGCACGGTGGCGCTGGACGCGCTGATCCTCTCCACGGCGCTGCACGACCGGCATCCGAGCCACCGCTACCTGCGCCTGCTCGGCGCCGACCTGGTCTTCCGGATGCCGGTGGTGTCCGAGCTGGCCCGCAAGACCGGCGGCACGGTGGCCTGCAACCCGGACGCCGAACGGCTGCTCGGCAACGGCGAGCTGGTCGGCGTGTTCCCGGAGGGCTTCAAGGGGATCGGCAAGCTCTACTCCGACCGCTACAAGCTCCAGCGGTTCGGCCGGGGCGGCTTCGTCTCCGCCGCGCTGCGCACCGGCACGCCGATCGTGCCGGTGGCCATCGTCGGCGGCGAGGAGATCTACCCGATGCTCGCCGACATCAAGCCGCTGGCCCGGCTGCTCAAGCTGCCCTATTTTCCGGTGACGCCGACGTTCCCCTGGCTGGGGCCGCTGGGCATGGTGCCGCTGCCGAGCAAGTGGTTGATCGAGTTCTGCCCGCCGATCCCGACCGCGCACCTGCGGGACTCCGCGGACGACCCGCTTGTCGTGTTCAACCTCGCCGACCAGGTGCGGGAGACCATCCAGCAGACGCTGCACAAGCTGCTCGAACGCCGTCCGGACCCGTTCGGCCCCTGAGCGTCTGGTCAGCCGTGCTGGCGGCGGCGGTGCAGGGCCAGCCCGGCGGTCACCGCACCGGCGAGCAGCCCGGCGGCGACGGTCGAAGGCACGGCGATGCGGACGGCCCGGCGGCCGGTGCGGAAGTCACGGACCTCCCAGCCCCGCTCCCGGGCCCGCCGCAGCAGCTCCGGATCGGGGTTGACCGCGACCGCGCGGCCCACCTCGGACAGCATCGGCAGGTCGTTGGCGGAGTCGCTGTAGGCCGCGCAACGGGTCAGGTCCAGCCCTTCCACGGCGGCGAGCTGGAGAACCGCCTCGGCCTTCGCCGGCCCGTGCATCAGGTCGCCGACCAGCCGACCGGTGTACGCCCCGTCGACCACCTCGGCCACCGTGCCGATCGCGCCGGTCAGGCCGAGCCGGGCCGCGATCACCCGGCCGATCTCCACCGGGGCGGCGCTGACCAGCCAGACCCGCTCGCCCGCGTCGAGGTGGCGCTGGGCCAGCCGGCGGGTGCCGGCCCAGATGCGCGGCGCCATCAGCTCGTCGAAGATTTCCTCGGTGAGCCGTTCCACGTCGTCGACCCGCCAGCCCTGCACGAAGGCGAGCGCGGCCTCCTTGGCCTGCGACATGGTGCCGGCGTCCTCGGTGGCGAGCAGCCGGAACCGGGCCTGCTGCCAGGCGAACCGGGCCAGGTCACCGGCGGTGAAGTAGTTCCGGGCGGCCAGCCCGCGGGCGAACCAGTAGATCGACGCGCCCTGCATCATGGTGTTGTCCACGTCGAAGAACGCGGCGGACGTCGGGTCCGGTGCGATCGTGGTCGCGGGTGCCGCCGGCGTCTCCGCCCAACCGGCGGTGTGCCCGTGGACGTCGGTGCTGACCGTCACCTTGCGGGACCCGGTCACGGCGACCTCCCTCCCTCGACGACCATTCGCGCGTGGCGCGTCGAGCGTATCCGGCGTCCCGTGACGGTCGGGTGTCCGTCGGGAGAAGTGTGGCCGTGCGCTCAGCGGTCGCCGGGGCAGGTGGTCGGTGCCGGCCCGAGCGTGTCGCTGGCCGTCGGCGCGGGCAGCCCGCAGGCGATCGTCTCGCGCAGTGCGTCGGCACGCCGGCCGGCCGCGTCGAGCAGGGCCAGCGAGCGGTGGGTGCGGTCCCGGTCGGCGTGGTCGGGCCGGTCGAGCAGGCCGCTGACCATCCGACGCTGACCGGCGAGGAACGTGTCCACGGCGTCCAGCGCGGTCGGGTCGGAGCGCTGCGCCGCCACCGTGGTCAGCAGGCGTACGCCCTGGCGGGTGTCCGCGTCCATGTCGTCCAGGACGGCGCTGAAGCCGAGCCGGTCGTCGCGGACCGAGGCGGCCTCGTCGAGCCGGGTCCGGGCGAAGTCGAGGAAGAGCTGCCCCCGGCTGATGTCCGAGCTGGCCAGTGCGAGCTGGGCGCGTTCGGTGGAGCGCTTCATGCCGTACAGCGCGTCGCCGGGCAGCGCGTTCTCGCTGGCAGCGGAGATGCCGGAGAGGGCGATCGCGCCGGCGGCCACGCCGACCAGGATCGCGCCCCGGGCCCGCGCCCGGCGGCCGGTGATCGCGGGCAGCAGCGCGCCCAGCCCGCCGGTGCCGGTGGCGGCGGTGACGCCCTCGCGCTCGGCGGTGGCCACGAGCATCGCCCGCAGGCCGGTGCGGAACTCGGCGTCGACCTCGACGGTGGGCCGCTCGACGGTGAGCCGGCGGCCCACCTCCACGAGCGCGGTGAGTTCGCCGTCGGCCCGGGACCGGACGTGGTGTCGGCGTCCGCCGTTGGCCTCGTCGAGGAGTTGCGCGAAGCGCTCGGCTCGCCGACCGGAGAAGAGGTCGCTGTCCACCGCGGGCACCCCCTCTCGCTGGTCACGGCCGGACGGCCGTCGTCGTCACCAGCGACCCGTGGCAGCGTGTGGCCGAGGGTCGACCGGGACGGCCGACCTGACCCGCCGGACCGGGTGGGCCCGGGGGACGCCGGGACAACCACTGGTCGCACCCGGAGAAACGGTTCGCGCCGGTCGCCGGTTACGGGCCGTTCGGGGGCGAAATAACCGGGTGTGACGGCGGTCGCGAGCGCGCCGGGCGCGCGTCATCCACCGGCGTGGGGCCGGTGGACGGGACGGGGATGCGGCGGATCAGGCCTGGAAGCCGTCGGGCAGCAGCCGGGCCAGCGCCCGCACCGCCCGGTACTGCAGAGCCTTGATGGCGCCCTCGTTCTTGCCCATGGCGCGGGCCGTCTCGGCGACCGAGAAGCCCTGGAGGAACCGGAGCACGATGCATTCCTGCTGCTCCGGGTTGAGCTGCTTGACGGCGGTGAGCAGGGCGACGTTGGTGATGTGCTCGACCACCGCCGCCTCCGGGCTGCCCTCCGGCCCGCGGTCCTCCCGGTCGGCGTCGAGGACGTCACCGGTGGTCACCTCCAGCCGGTAGCGCCCGGACTTGAAGTGGTCGGCGACCAGGTTGCGGGCGATGGTGACCAGCCAGGCGCCCAGGTCGCGCCCCTGCCAGGTGAAGCTGCCGATGCGTTTGAGCGCGCGCAGGAACGTGTCGGAGGTGAGGTCCTCGGCGAGTTGGCGGTTGCCGACCCGGAAGTAGACGAACCGGAAGACGGTGTCGACGTACCGGTCGTAGATCAGGCCGAACGCCTCGGCCTCGCCGGCCTGCGCCCGCTCGACCAGCGCCCAGACCTCGGTGGCCGGGTCGGACGGGTCGGGGCGGCTCGGGAAGCCGGTGGCCGGCGGGGCGGCCGGGACGGCCGGCAGTACCGCGGTGTCGCCGACGGTCACCACGGGCAGCACCGCGGTCTCGGCGGCGGGGGGTTCGGCGCTGGTCGCCGCGTCACCGCGTCGGGCCTGGGCCGGCGGGACGGTCGGGCGGGGCGGGGCGCCGACCCGACCGGCGGCGGGTTTCGCGTTGCCGCCGGGTGGGGCCGGGCGCAGCGGCGCCTCGTTGCCGTGGTGCGCGCGGCTCCGGGCCCGCCATCCCTCACCGCGCACCGCGAGCAGGCCGTCCGCGCGTGGCGCGGGATCGGCGCGCTCGTTGAGCGGATTCCGCTGGGTCGGGCCGGTCACCCCGGCCGGCCGTTCCGCGTAACCGAACGTGGTCACCGTGCCTCCCCGGTCCAGGTGGGCAGCGACCTCACCGGGCGCCGCCGTGGCGGCGCCGCGGGGCCGGGTACGACCCGGTGGGGCGCGGCCGGTCCGGGACGTGCCGGCGGGCGGCATATCCCCTTGAGGTGCTGGTCCAATGCGCTCACGGGCACGGGGGCCTCCTCGGGCTGAGGGGTGTCGACTCACGTCAAATGGGGTGAGCCGACCCGAGTGATGATAGGCCCAACGTCACCCGCGCGTGGCAAGTCCGTTACACAGAGCGGAAGTATTTCCCGCGTGGTCGCACTCCTACCGGACCGGTTGTCCGTCGCCAGTGGTTGACTTTCGCGCGACAACCTGGTCGGGAGTGGAACGTCCAGGTGGCGGGCGATTTTCCTGCCGCTCGGCGTGTCGTGGGCGCGGTTCGTGAGGCTGTGTCCGCGCGCCCCGTCGATGGCCGGTGAAGATCCCGATCCCACCCGTGGGAATCCCGTCCACTACCAATTGCGATCTCGTCCGGCGGACCCGGCCGGGCGCTCGGGGCATGGCCCGGCGCACCCGGCTGTGCCAGACTCAGCCACCGTGCAGGACGCCGCCGACAGCCCCGCGCCGAACCTCGCCGACCGCCTCCGTCGGGCCGCCGCCGACCACGGCGACCGGGCCGCGCTCCACTGGCGCGACGCCACACTCACCTGGTCCGCGCTGGACGCCGCGGTCACCGCCACCGCCCGCGCGCTGCACGCCGCCGCGCCGCCGGCGGACCGGACGCCGCACCCGCCCCGGGTGGCGATCGCGTTCGGCAACACCCCCGACTTCGTGGTCACCTACCTGGCCGTGCTCCGCGCCGGCCTGGTCGCCGTGCCGGTCAACCCCGCGCTGACCGGCCGGGAGCTGCGGCACGTGCTCGCCGACTCCGGCGCCGCCATCCTGGTCGGCGCCGCCGACGTGACCGCCCGGGTGGACCCCGCCGACCTGCCCGCGCTGCGCGCGGTGCACACCACCCCGCCGGTCGCCGCCGACGACGCCCCGGCCCGGTTCCCGACGCGGGGCGGGGACGACCTGGCCGTACTGCTCTACACCTCGGGCACCGAGGGCCGGCCCAAGGGCGCGATGCTGTCGCACCGGGCGCTGGCCGCCAACCACGCCCAGACCGACCGGATCGAACCCCCGGTGGTCGGCCCCGACGACACCGTGCTGCTGGCGCTGCCGCTGTTCCACGCGTACGGGCTGAACTCCGGGCTCGGGGCGGTGCTGCACCACGGCGCCACCGGCGTGCTGGTCGACGAGCCCGGCCCGACCGGGGCGCTCGACGAGATCGCCCGGCACCGGGTCAGCGTGCTGCTCGGCGTACCGTCGATGTTCCTGACCTGGGCCGAAGCGGCAGGTGACCCGGCGTCGGCGCTGGCCGGCGTGCGGGTCGCGGTGTGCGGTGCGGCACCACTGCCGCCGTCCGTCGGCGCGCGCTTCACCGAACTGACCGGGCACCCGGTGCACGTCGGCTACGGGCTCACCGAGACCGCGCCGGTGCTCACCTCCACGCTTGTCGGCGGCGAGCCGAAGCCCGGCTCGATCGGTCGCCCGCTGCCCGGCGTCGCGCTGCGCCTGGTCGGGTCCGACGGCGACGAACTGTGGCGCGACGGGGTGCCCGCCGCCGAGGCCGAGGACGACGGGATGGACCTCACCGACGACCCGACCGGCACCGACCCCGGGCAGATCGTGGTGCGCGGCGCGAACCTGTTCGCCGGCTACTGGCCGGACGGGCGGGGCGGGCCCGGCCCGGACGGCTGGTGGGCCACCGGCGACGTGGCGTACGCCGACGGCGACGGCGACCTGTTCCTGGTCGACCGGCTCGGCGAGCTGATCCTGGTCAACGGCTTCAACGTCTACCCGCACGAGGTCGAGTCGGTGCTCCGGGCACACCCCGGGGTGGCCGAGTCGGCGGTCCTGGGCGTGCCGCACCCGCGGACCGGCGAGACTGTGCGGGCGTACGTGGTGCGCACGGCCGGCTCGTCGGTGACGGCGGCGGACCTGCTCGCCCACTGCGCGCGTAACCTGGCCCGGTTCAAGTGCCCGACCGCCGTCGAGTTCGTCGACAGCCTGCCGTACTCGGCGATCGGGAAGGTCCGCAAGACCGAGCTGCGCCCGGCGCCCGTGGTGCCGTCGCCGGCACCGCCGACCGAGACCCGCACGGAGGTACCCGATGTCCAGTGACGCGAGGCTCATCCTGATCACCCGGCCCGGCTGCCACCTCTGCGAGGACGCGAAGGCCGCGCTCGACCGGGTGGTGGCGGTCACCGGCGACCGCTGGGTGGAGAAGGACGTGACCGGCGACGTCGAGCTGGAACGCGACTACGGCGACCGGCTGCCGGTGGTGCTGCTCGACGGCAAGGAGCACGGCTACTGGCGGGTCGAGGAGGACCGGCTGCTGCGGGACCTGACCACCCCGCAACTGTGAACTATGGTGCTCGGATGACGGGTACGCGGCGCCACCTGGTGTGGGACTGGAACGGCACCCTGCTCGACGACCTCGACCTGGTGGTGCGCGCCACCAACGTCGCGTTCGCCAGCGCCGGCGGTCCGGCGGTCGGCGCGGACGAGCACCGGGTGCGGTTCCGCCGGCCGATCGTCGACTACTACGCGGAGATGCTCGGCCGGGCGGTCGACGCCGAGGCGTTCGGCGTGCTCGACCGGGTCTTCCACGACGCGTACCGGGCCGGGCTGACCAGTTGCGCGCTGGCCGCCGACGCCACCGCCGCGATCGCCGCCTGGCCGGGCAGCCAGTCGCTGCTGTCCATGTGGTTCCACGACGAGCTGGTGCCCACCGTGCACACGTACGGGCTGACCCCGCACTTCCGCCGCGTCGACGGGCTGCGCGCCACGGTCGGCGGCGGGCCCAAGGCCGAGTGGCTGGAGAAGCACCTGGCCGAGCTGGGGCTGGCCGGCTCCGACGTGGTGCTGATCGGTGACTCGCTGGACGACGCCGACGCGGCCACCTCGGTCGGCGGCGCGGCCGTCCTCTACACCGGCGGCCTCTCCGACCCGGCCCGGCTGCGCGCCAGCGGCCACCCGACCGCCGACACCCTCACCGAGGCGGTCACGCTGGCCCGTGCGCTGCCCTGAGCCGGCGGGTCAGGCGCGGAGGTGGGCCAGGACGGCCAGCACCCGGCGGTGGTGGGTGGTGGCGTCCGGCGGCAGGTCGAGCTTGGTGAAGATGTTGCGGACGTGCTTCTCCACCGCGCCGTCGCTCACCACCAGGGCGCGGGCGATGGCGGTGTTGGAGCGGCCCTCGGCCATCAGCGCCAGCACCTCGCGCTCGCGCGGCGTCAGCGCCGCCAGCGGGTCGTCGCGCCGCCGCCGCACCAGCAGTTGGCTGATCACCTCCGGGTCGAGCACGGTGCCGCCGGCGGCCACCCGGGCCAGCCCGTCCAGGAACTCGTCGATCGCGGCCACCCGGTCCTTCAGCAGGTAGCCGATGCCGCCGCCGGCGCCGCCCGCGGTGTCCAGCAGGTCGTCGGCGTACGACACCTCGACGTACTGGGACAGCACCAGGACCGGCGTGCCCGGCACCCGGCGGCGGGCCTCCACCGCGGCGCGCAGCCCCTCGTCGGTGTGTGACGGCGGCATCCGCACGTCCACCACCGAGATGTCCGGCCGGTGCGCCACCACGGCCTCGACCAGCGCGTCCCCGTCGCCGACGGCGGCCACCACCTGGTGCCCGAAGTCGGTCAGCAGCCGGATCAGCCCCTCCCGGAGCAGTACGGCGTCGTCCGCGATCACCACCCGCATGGGTCCGGTGTCTACCACGTCGGGGTCCCACCGTGCGTCCTCGACCCGCTGTGGCGGGTCGTCGGGGGACGTCACCGGGGCAGCTCCGCGTGGATCCGGGTCGGCCCGCCGGCCGGACTGTCCACCTCCAGCGTGCCGCCGGCCGCCCGGACCCGGTCGGCGATGCCGCTGAGCCCGTGCCCCTTGGCCAGGTGCGCGCCGCCCACCCCGTCGTCGGCGACGGTGATCTCCAGTCGGCCCACCTTCCGGGTCACCTCCACCCGGCAGGCGTCAGCCCGGCTGTGCTTCGCGACGTTGGTCAGCGCCTCGGCCACCACGAAGTACGCGGTGCTCTCCAGACCCGGGTCGAGCCGGCCGTCGGCGGTGCCCAGGTCGTCGTCGACGAGCAGCTCGGTCGGCGCCAGCGCCCGGGCGGCGAGCGCGGCGAGCGCGCTGGGCAGCCCCCGGTCGACCAGGATCGGCGGCGCGATGCCCCGGGAGAGCGCGCGCAGCTCGTCGAGCGTCTCCCGGGTCTGGGCGACCGCCTCGTCCAGCGTGCGCCGGGCCGCCTCCGGGTCGGCGGCGAGCTGGTGGCGGGCCCGACCCAGGTCCATGGCGAGCCGGACCAGCCGCTGCTGCGGCCCGTCGTGGATGTCGCGCTCCAACCGGCGCAACGCGGACGCCTCGGCCGAGGCGGCGGCCCGCTTCTGTTCCTCCAGCGTGACGATCCGCTGCCGCATCTCGGCCACGCCGGTGAGCAGCGAGTACGCCAGCGCGGCCTGGATCCGGGCACAGGCCCGGGCCACCAGCGGGAGGGTGAACAGGGCGAACAGCCCGATCGCGGTGTTCAGCGCGATGCGTTCGCGGGCGCCGTCGCCCATGCCGAGGAGCTGGCTGAGGTCCTGGTCGTCCGGCCCACGCGGGATGGCGCCGTCGTACACGCCGTACAGCGAGCCGGCCAGCGCCAGCGCCCACCACACCAGCACCACCACGAACGTGGGCAGGGTCACCAGGAGCCGGAGGAACGCGTGCAGCAGGTCGAGCCAGGACTGTGGATCGCGGATCGGGGTGAAGATCCGACGCCATAGCCCCGCCCCGCGCTCGGGCGTCCGGTAGATCGGGCGGACCCGGGGCCGGCCGAGCACGCCGGGGAGCCGGAGCCGTTCCAGGTCGGCCAGCCCGCGCGCCGCGTAGAGCACGCCGGCCAGGATCGGCAGGCCGAGCGTGGTGACCAGCAGCCCGGCGGTGAGTGAGATCCCCGCCACGGCGAGCACGAACCCGACCACCGCCAGCGGGAGGCTGAAGAGCACGTAGCCGGTGTCGCGGGCGAGCCGGCGGAGCAGACTCCGGACGGGTGACGAGGGAACGGGTGTGGTGGCCAACGGCGCGGCGGTCATGGTTCGAGGCTATGGGCCCGGTCCCGGCCGGCCCATCCCGTACGCAGGCCGGTCCGGGGTGGGGTTCTCCCTACCGGCACGTGAGAAGCGCCTCTCCAGGTCGCTCACGAAGCGTTACCGCACGCACGCGATTGGTCAGAGAAGTCGGGATTGAGCAATAATCGCCTCGCGCCGCCGAGGAGCGCGGTGATCGATCTTGTGGGAATGGAGGGGCAGGTGGAGCCGCATCGCGAGTCATCAAGATCGCGATTTGTGCACGTCTTCACAAGCGCCTACTCTGTAGTTCCGACGCGCCCTGCTAGCACAGCCGGCAACATCGGTCGCCAGCGGGAGTCCCGAAACGGCCGGCCCCCGTCGCCGGTCGAGGATCGCACCGCACGGAGTCTCATGAGTCAGCACCGTCCCCCTGGCGCGCCCGGCCGCACCGGTGCCGTACCGGCGCTTCCGGACCTGCCCGAGGCGACCGTGTCCCGGCTCCCGGAATACCTGCGCGCGCTGCACGCGCTCGCCGACGCCGACCACGAGACCGTGTCCAGCGAGGGCCTGGCCAGCGCCGTCGGCGTCAACTCCGCCAAGCTCCGCAAGGACCTCTCCCACCTCGGCTCGTACGGCACCCGCGGCGTCGGCTACGACGTCGCGTTGCTGATCGACCAGATCGAGTCGGTGCTCGGGCTCACCCAGTGCCGGGCCGTCGCGCTGGTCGGCGTGGGTAATCTCGGTCACGCCCTGGCCGGCTACGACGGCTTCGCCAGCCGCGGGTTCCGGATCGCCGCGCTCCTCGACGCCGACCCGTCCCGCGTCGGCGAGCGGATAAACGGGCTGGTCGTCCGGCATGTCGACGAGCTGTCCCGGGTGGTCGCCGAGGAGTCGATCTCGATCGGCGTGATCGCCACCCCGGCGCCGGCCGCCCAGGCGGTCGCCGACGAGCTGGTCGCCGTCGGCGTGACGAGCATCCTCAACTTCGCGCCCTGCGTACTCTCGGTCCCGGAAGGAGTCGACGTGCGCAAGGTCGACCTCGCGATCGAGCTGCAGATCCTGTCCTTCCACGAGCACCGCAAGGCGTCGCTGACCGCGCTGCCCGCCACCGGCGGGTCCGCGCTCACCGCCCTGCCCGGCGGGCTCGCTGCCACCGACACCCAGGAGGCGATCGGCACGTGAAACTGCTCGTCGTCGGCGCGTCCTACCGCACCGCCCCGGTCGCCGTCCTGGAGCAACTGGCCGTCCCGCCCGCGGATCTCACCCGCACGCTGGACCGGCTGGTCGCCCAGCCGTACGTCGCCGAGGCCGTGCTGGTCTCCACCTGCAACCGGGTGGAGGTCTACGCCGCCGTCTCCGGCTTCCACGGTGGGCTCGGCGACATCTGCGCGGTCCTGGCCGAACAGGCCGACTGCCCGCCGGCGGCGCTCGCCCCGCACCTCTACGTGCACTACGACGCCGCCGCCGTGGACCACGTCTTCCGGGTCGCCGCCGGGCTGGACTCCATGGTGGTCGGCGAGGCGCAGATCCTCGGTCAGCTCCGCGACGCCTACCACTGCGCCGGCGGCGCCGACTCCGCCGGCCGGCTGCTGCACGAGCTGATGCAGCAGGCGCTGCGGGTCGGCAAGCGGGCCCACGCCGAGACCAACATCGACCGGGCCGGGCAGAGCGTGGTCACCGCCGCGCTCGACCTCGCCGCCGGCCTGCTCGACAGCGACCTGACCGGCCGACCCGCCATGGTGGTCGGCGCCGGGGCGATGGGTTCGCTGAGCGTGGCCACGCTGTCCCGGCAGGGCGCCGGCCCGCTCGCCGTCACCAACCGGGGGGCCGCCCGCGCGGTCCGGCTCGCCGAGTCGTACGGCGCCACCGCCGTGCCGATGGCCGAGCTGGTCGACGCGCTCTCCACGGTGGACATCGTGGTCGCCGCCACCGCCGCCGCCGAGCCGGTGCTCACCCGCGACGTGGTGACCCGGGCGCTGGCCCGCCGCGACGCCGACCGGGGCCCGCTGGTCCTGCTCGACCTGGCCGTCCCGCGCGACGTCGAGGCCGGCGTCGCCGAGCTGTCCGGCGTCGAGGTGATCGACATCGACCGGATGGCCACCGTCCTCGCCGACGGGCCGGCCGCCGCCGACGCCGCCGAGGTGGGCCGCATCGTCGCCGGTGAGGTCGAGGCGTTCCTGACCTGGCTGCGCGGCGCCGACGTGGCGCCCACCGTGGCCGCGCTGCGCGGCCGGGCCGACGACGTGGTCACCGCCGAGCTGCGCCGGCTCGGCCAGCGCCGCCCCGACCTCAGCGACGACCAGCGCGCCGAGGTGGCCCGCACCGTGCACCGCGTCGTGCAGCGACTGCTGCACCAGCCGACCGTACGGGTCCGCCAGCTCGCCGCCGAGCCCGGCGGCGACCAGTACGCGGCCCTGCTGCGCGAGCTGTTCGACCTGGAAGTGCCGCAGACGTCCCCGGTCGACACCGTCCCCGACGTGGTCGCCACCGACACCGACGGCCGGCCGTCCTTCGACGCGTCCGACGTCCCGCCCACCGGAGGTGCGCGATGACCGCCCCCCTGCGCCTCGGCACCCGGGGCAGCGTCCTGGCGCTGGCCCAGTCCGGCCACGTCGCCGAGGCCCTCACCGCGGCCACCGGCCGCCGGGTCGAGCTGGTCGAGGTGGTGACCGCCGGGGACCGCTCCACCGCCCCGGTGCAGCGGCTCGGCGTCGGCGTCTTCGTCTCCGCGCTGCGGGACGCGCTGACCGCCGGCGAGATCGACTTCGCCGTCCACTCGTACAAGGACCTGCCCACCGCGGCGGCGCCCGGCCTGCACATCGCGGCCGTGCCGTCCCGGGAGGATCCACGCGACGCGCTGGTCGCCACCGGCGGCCGTACGCTCGCCGAGCTGCCGCCCGGCGCGCTGATCGGCACCGGTGCGCTGCGCCGGATCGCCCAGTTGCACGCGCTGGGCATGCAGTTCGAGGTCACCCCGATCCGGGGCAACATCGACACCCGGCTCGGCCGGGTGCTCGGCCCGGACGCCGACCTCGACGCCGTCGTGCTGGCCCGGGCCGGGCTCACCCGGATCGGCCGCACCGACGTCATCACCGAGACGCTCGACCCGATGCTCATGCTGCCCGCGCCCGCCCAGGGCGCGCTGGCCGTCGAGTGCCGGGCCGACGACCACGACCTGGTCGAGCTGCTCGCGCTGCTCGATCACGCACCGTCCCGCGCCGCGGTCACCGCGGAACGGGCGCTGCTGGCCACCCTGGAGGCCGGGTGCAGCGCACCGGTGGCCGCCTACGGCGAACTCGCCGAGGGTGACACCGGTGAGGAGATCTACCTGCGCGGTGCGGTGATCAGCCCGGACGGTTCCCGTGACCTCCGACTGTCCCGCACCGGAACGCCCGCCGACGCGGCGGAGATCGGCAAGGCACTCGCCGCCGAACTCCTCGAACTCGGCGCCGACTCGATCCTCGGCCAAGAAGGACACGCCGGCCCGGGGACCCAGCAACTTGGGAGCACAGAATGACCCGCACCCGTAAGCCCGTAGGCCGGATCGCTTTCGTCGGGGCCGGCCCCGGCGACCCGGGCCTGCTGACCCGCCGGGCGCTCGACGCCCTGGTCGAGGCCGACCACGTGGTGTACGACCGGGGAGTCCCCGAGTCGCTGCTGACCCACGTCCGCGCCCAGGCCCGGCCCGACGCCGAGTTCAGCCCCGCCGAGGGCGTCCCCGGCGACGTGGCGAAGGTGCTGATCTCCGCGGCCCGCTCCGGGCAGAACGCCGTGCACCTGGTCGCCGGTGACCCGTTCGGCCACGACTCGGTGGTCAAGGAGGTGCAGGCGGTGGCCCGCACCGCCGCGCACTTCGAGGTGGTGCCGGGCGTCGGCCAGGCCGAGGGCGTCGCCACCTACGCGGGCGTCCCGCTGCCCGGCGTACGCACCGCCGCCGACGTCGAGGACGTCACCACGCTGGACTTCGACGCGCTCGCCACCGCGGTGGGCCGGGGTTCGCTGGCGCTGGCCGTGGACGCCGGTGACCTGGCCGCCGTCCGGGACGGCCTGCTGGCCGCCGGCGTCGACGGCGCCACCGGGGTCGGGGTGACCGGCGACGGCACCGGCGAGACGCAGTACACCACCACGTCGACCGTGGAATCCTTCGTCGCGGCGGCGCTCGGCTTCACCGGCCGCGTCGTGCTCACCGTCGGCGCGGGCGTCACCGACCGCGACAAGCTGAGCTGGTGGGAGAACCGCCCGCTGTACGGCTGGAAGGTGCTGGTGCCCCGCACCAAGGAGCAGGCCGGCGCGATGAGCGCGCGGCTGCGCGCGTACGGGGCGATCCCGTGCGAGGTGCCGACCATCGCGGTCGAGCCGCCGCGCACCCCGGCCCAGATGGAGCGGGCGGTCAAGGGCCTGGTCGACGGCCGGTACGCCTGGGTGATCTTCACCTCCGTGAACGCGGTCCGGGCGGTCTGGGAGAAGTTCGGCGAGCACGGGCTGGACGCCCGGCACTTCGGCGGCGTCAAGATCGCCTGCATCGGCGAGGCGACCGCCGACGCGGTCCGCGCCTTCGGCATCCAGCCGGAGCTGGTCCCCGCCGGGGAGCAGTCCTCCGAGGGCCTGCTGGCCGAGTTCTCGCCGCACGACGAGATCCTCGACCCGGTCGGCCGGGTGCTGCTGCCGCGCGCCGACATCGCCACCGAGACGCTCGCGGCCGGGCTCACCGAGCGCGGCTGGGAGGTCGACGACGTGACCGCGTACCGCACCGTGCGCGCCGCGCCGCCGCCAGCCGAGATCCGCGACGCGATCAAGTCGGGCGGGTTCGACGCGGTGCTCTTCACCTCGTCCTCGACCGTCCGGAACCTGGTCGGCATCGCCGGGAAGCCGCACGCGCGTACCGTTGTTGCCGTCATCGGGCCCAAGACGGCGGAGACCGCGACGGAGTTCGGCCTGCGGGTCGACGTGCAGCCGCCGCACGCCTCGGTCCCCGACCTGGTGGAGGCGCTCGCCGCCTACGCCGTCGAGCTGCGCGAGAAGCTCGCCGCCATGCCGGCGAAGCAGCGCCGCGGCTCGAAGGTGCAGGGCCCGACCGCCCTGAGGTTCCGCTGACAGGAGGCCCCTCATGCCGTACCCCGAGATCCGGCCCCGCCGGCTGCGCCGCAACGCAGCCGTGCGACGGCTGGTCGCCGAGACCCGCGTCGCCCCGGCCGAGCTGGTCGTGCCGATGTTCGTCAAGGAGGGGCTGACCGAGCCACGGGCCGTCGCGTCGCTCCCGGGGGTGCTCCAGCACTCCCGGGACTCGCTGCGCAAGGCGGCCGTCGAGGCGGTCCAGGCCGGGGTCGGCGGGATCATGCTGTTCGGGGTGCCGGCGACGCGGGACGAGACCGGCTCCGGCGGCCTCGACCCGGACGGCATCCTCAACGTGGCCATTCGGGACGTGATCGCCGAGGTCGGTGACTCGACGGTGGTGATGAGCGACCTCTGCCTGGACGAGTTCACCTCGCACGGGCACTGCGGCCTGCTCACCCCGGACGGCGGCGTGGACAACGACGCCACGCTGGCCGCGTACGCCGAGATGGCGGTCGCCCAGGCCGACGCCGGGGTCCACGTGGTCGGGCCGTCCGGGATGATGGACGGGCAGGTCGGCGCGGTCCGCCGGGCCCTGGACGCCGCCGGGCACCAGGACGTCTCGGTGCTCGCGTACGCCGCGAAGTACGCCTCCGCCTTCTTCGGCCCGTTCCGGGACGCGGTGGAGTCGGCGCTGGACGGCGACCGGTGCACCTACCAGCAGGACCCGGCGAACCTGCGGGAGTCGCTGCGCGAGGTCGAGCTGGACGTCGCCGAGGGTGCCGACATGGTGATGGTCAAGCCGGCGCTGCCCTACCTCGACGTGGTGTCGGCGGTACGCGCCGCGGTGGACGTCCCGGTCGCCGCCTACCAGGTCTCCGGGGAGTACGCCATGGTCGAGGCCGCCGCCGCCAACGGCTGGGTCGACCGGGAACGGGTGATGCTGGAGACGCTCACCTCGATCCGACGGGCCGGCGCGCAGATCATCCTCACCTACTGGGCGGTCGAGGCGGCCCAGTTGCTCCGCGAGCGCTACTGACCGTACGGCCGACGCCGGCGGGCGGCCCGCAGCGCCTCTCCCCACCAGCCCACCTCGTCGAGCGTCGCGTCGGCGGCCTGCCCCAGCGGACCGTCGTCGACCAGCCGGCCCTGCTGGTCGAGGCGGTCCCACGGTGCGGTGAGCACCACGCCGGTGCGGGTGGTGGTGGCGTGCAGTTCGGCGAAGACCAGCCGGAGCTGCTCGACCGCGCGGATCCCACCCGACCCGGCGCCGTACGAGACGAACCCGACCGGCTTGGCCACCCACTCCCGGTGATGCCAGTCGATGGCGTTCTTCAGGGCCGCCGGGAAACTGTGGTTGTACTCCGGCGTGACCACGACGAAGGCGTCGGCGGCATCGAGGCGGCCGGCGATCGGGCTGGCCGGGTTGCCGCCGGGCGGCGTGTCAGCCAGCGGAAGCGGCACCTCGGCAAGATCGATCAGGTCGGTCCGGAGGCCGTCACGGCGCCCGGCGTGGTCGACGAACCAGTCGGCGATCAACCGGCCCATCCGGGGCCGGCGGACGCTGGCGACAAGCACGGCGAGGTTCAGTGGCGGTTCTTGCGTCATCATGGGACGGACGCTAAGACTTGAACAATTGTTGAAGTCAAGCCGTTCCGGGGGAGTGCCGTGGGCATGCTGACGGTGGGCGAGGTGGCGCGGGAGGCCGGGGCGACCGGCTCCGCGATCCGCTTCTACGAACGACAGGGCCTGATCACGGCCAGCCGGACCAGCGGCAACCAGCGTCGGTTCGGTCCCGACGCGGCGTGCCGGGTGCGGGTGGCCCGGGTGGCGCAGCGGATCGGCCTCAGCGTCGGTGAGATCCGCGACCTGCTCGCGGCGCTGCCGCCCGAGCCGGACCTGACCGACTGGCAGCGGCTGCACGACGGGCTCACCGCCGAGGCCGAACGGCGTATCGCCGAGCTGCACACCGCGCTCGACGACATCCGCTCCGGCCGCCGGCTCTGCGACCTGTGACCCGAGCTACTCTCGCTCCCTACCCGGCTCGGCGCCCGCCCGCCCCCGGGGTGCCCGCTCGCTCGCCTGCGCTCGCCCGCGTCCGCTCGCCCGCGTCCGCCCGCCCGCGTCCGCTCGCGCGTGGGCGTCTGTCTCGCCTGCGCCTCCCTGCCTTCGCGTGTCGCCTGCCCCCGGCGCGGCTCCCTGGTGCCCGCCTGTCGCGCACCTTCTGGTTACGGAGAGTGGAAGTTCCTGCTTCCCATGCCTTCCTCGTTTGCTGCCTTTGCTCTGCAGACAATGGCGCATCGGTAACGGTTAGCTACTGATGCCTGGATGGTTGCAGAGCAAAGGCGATTGCGGGAGCGGCACGGGCGAGCGGCAACGGCGTTAATTTGTCCGCTTTTGCGTCTTGGATGCTTCGTAGAGTGTGACGCGGCAAGCAATCGGCATCACTGACAGTCATGTTTACGCTCCGTGTCTGCGAAGCGCGCTATCACCGAGGCCGGGAGCGGCTGTTGGCACCGGCTGACGGGTTTTCCACAGCGTGAGGTGCCGGGGTTGCCGGGCTCCCTGCGGAGGCGAGAGCGTGGCGGGGTGACAGAAACCGGCGACAGCCCGCCCGAGGCGGCAACGGAACTCGGCGCGGGCGAAGCAGCCACGGCGTCCGCTGGAGGCCGCGCCCCCGGGGAAGGCCCGCCGGCGCTGCTCACCGAGCCGTTCGACGTGCGCTTCCCGGCGGCCGGCATCGTTCGCGCGGTCCGCCGTCGCGCCGACGCCAGCCAACGTGAGCTGGCCCGGTTCGCGCGGGTGCACCCGACCACCGTCGGGCGGATCGAGGCCGGCACGCTCGCGCCCAGCCTCGCCATGCTGTCGCGCATCCTCGGCACCGCCGGCTTCCGGCTGGTCGTCGTCGACGAGGCCGGCACGGTGCTCAAGCCGATGCGTGACCGGGCCGACCTGCGCGACGGCGCCGAACGTCGCTACCCGTCCCACCTCGACGTGGTCACCGACCCGGAGCCGGGGGAGTGGTGGGCCGACCGGTACGGGCTGGCCCGGCCGCCGGAGACGTTCTACCGGGACCGCGCCGTCCGGGACGCGCTGCGGCGCCGCAGCCAGTGGGAGGTGCGGGTGGCCAAGTACCGGAACGTGCCGCCCCCGCCCGACCCGCAGCGGCGCGGATACCGCAGCGGCCCGCCGCCCGGCTGGAGAGCCGGATGACGGGCCGCCGCGCGGAACACCGCTCAGTCGTCGTTCAGGATCGTCCCGACGCCGGACGGGTCGGCGAGCCGGAGCCCCGGCACGCCGGCCACGTACAGCGTGAGCTGCTCGTTCGCCTCGCGCTTGCGGTCGCCGCGGACGGTGACCGGGAAGGCGAGCGAGGTGCGGCCGGCGGCCAGCACCCGGCAGCCCACGTACGGGTCGTAGTCCGAGCCGGCCTGGGCCGTGGTGCCGTAGGTGGCGGCACAGAGCAGGGCCGGCTCGGAGAGCGGGCGGGACACGGTGACGGTGAACGTCATCGTGGTGGTGCCCTTGTCGCCCTCGGTCACCGAAGTGTCCGCCACCCGCAGCGCGGCGCGGGAGCGGAACCGGGCCACCGTCGGGTCGTGGTCGCTGGCGCCCCGGTCGCCCAGGTCCGCGGCGTCGGTCGGGTAGTCGGCGTTGATGTGCGCCGTCCGGACCTGGACCAGGTCGTCGTGCATCGGGTCGTTCACGAACATGTTGTCGAGCGTCTGCGCCTGCCCGCTGAACGTGTACGAGTACGCCGCCGCCGGGGCGTCCGCGACCAGGTCGTCCCAGAGGTTGTGCAGGCCGGCCTGGTAGAGCGGAGCGAGCTGGTCCGACGGGGTCGGGTTCTGCGCGGTCGCGATCGGGTCGTCCGGGCGCGGGAAGACGTTCAGGTCGCCGCCGTAGACCACCCGGGCGTCCGGGTCGGTCGCCTCGACGGCCCGCACCAGCGCGGCCCCGTACGCGGCCTGCTCACGACGCTGCCCGACCCGGCTGTCCGGCCCGGACGAGAAGTGGTTCGCGACCGCCCAGAGCGTGAAGTGCTCGCCCGAGCCGGGCGCGGCCTTCACGGTGAACCGGGCGAGCTGCGCCGCGCGGGTGTAGACGTTGCTGCCGTCCACACCGGTCGACCGGTCCACGTCGTCCGGCAGCACCGCGTTGAACGCCTTCGGGTTCTGCACGTCCGCGTTGGACGGCAGCGCGGCCGAGCGGTACTGGACGGTCGGCGCGGAACCCAGCAGCGGATCGGTGGCGGTCGCCTGGGCCAGCGTCAGCCGGTCGGTGCGGTAGAGGAACGCCGAGGCGATGCCCCGGGCGTCCGCGCCGGTCCGGTCGTACGCGGCGGCGTAGGCGGGCCCGCCGTTCGCGGCGACGGCCAGCGCCAACTCCTGCACCGTGTCCGGCGCGCCGTCGGCGTTGTTGACGTCACCGCAGGCCAGGCTGCCGTCGACCACCGAGCAGATGTCCTGGTCCTCGGCCTCCTGCACCAGGATCAGGTCCGGGCTGTGCAGCGAGTCGACGATCTGCCGGGCCTGCGTGGCCAGCTTGGCGGCGTACGCCTCGGGGCTGGCCGGCACGTAGTCGAACGGCGGGCTGACGCCGGGGCATCCGCTGTTGCCGGCGAAGTCGCAGCCGTCGAACGGGTCGTCCCGGTAGTCGTACAGGTTCTCCACGTTGTAGGTGGCGACCGCGACCTCGCCGTTCCGGTCCGCCGGCCGCGGCGGGTTGTTCTCCGCCGGGTCCGCGCCACCGGTCAGGGTGAGCTGCTCGGGCTGCACGCTGTACTTGCTGAACGCGTACGAGACGGAGCCGTAGGCGTCCTCGGTCAGCGTGTCGAACGTGCGCGCCTCGGGCAGCAGCGCGCCGGAGTCACCGGCGGTCGCCTTCACGCCGCCGGCCCCCAGCAGGATGCGCTGGTTGTTGCCGTTGTCGAAGAGCGTGCCGGGGATGTCGTCCAGCGGGTGCGCGTCCCGGAACACCCGGCGGGCGTACGGGTCGGACCGCTTCATGACCGGGTCCTCGCGGTCCAGCACGTAGATCTCGGAGTCCGCGGTGGAGGAGTAGATGTGCCGGGGTGCGGAGACGCCGCTGCCGGCGCGGACCCGCACCCGCTCGCCCTCGTGCCGCTCCCAGAACAGGTCGGCGGCGTCCGCCTCGGCCGGCGGGACCGCGTCGACCACCCGGACCGCGCTGTCCACATCGAGCCCGGAGTCGAGCTTGCGGACCAGCGAGGCACTGGAGAGCTGGGTCTGGTTGAAGTACTCCGAGACGCGGCCACGCAGCACCACCTCGTCACCGACCGTCGGGGCGTAGCCGCCGATCAGCGTGGTGAACGAGCCCATGAAGACGAAGATGCCGTCCGAGGTGAGCGGGTCGCCGTCCTCGCTGCCGAGCCGGCTCTGAAGGTAGAAGCCCCACTGGTCGGCCCCGGCCGAGGTGCGGGTCAGCGACTTGCCGGTGATCACGCCGCGCACGTCGTACAGCGTGGTGCTGGTGCCGTTGCCGGTGGCCGGCGCGAACGGCGACCGGTCGGTGCGACCGCTCTCGTCGTCGGCGGTGCGGCCCTGCACCTCGCCCACCGACAGCACGCTTGTCGCCTGCACGGCGAGCGTGCAGGTGGCGGTGCCGCCCTCGGCGTCGGTCGAGGTCACGGTGACCGTGTAGGCGCCGGCCGGGAGGCCGGTCGCGGTCAGCGTGGCGGTGGCGGTGGCGCCGGCCGCGGTCGCCGGCGTGAACGCGGTACGGCTGATCGAGCCGCTCGTCGGCGACGGGACGACCGAGGTGACCGCCAGGTCGGTGATCGTGTCGTCGGCGTCGGTCGCGGTCACCTCGCGGGTGGCGGTGGCGCCCGCCTCCAGAGTCAGCGCGCCGCCGCAGGTCAGCGTCGGCGGCCGGTCGACCGGGCCGCCGCCGTCGACGGCGTGGCTGCCCAGCCCGTCGAACGTGTCGGTGGCGAAGCCGGCCCACTGGGCGGTCGGGTCGAACGGGTCGGCCGGGTCGGTGTCGCCGGTGCTCACCGAGGGCAGCCGACGCAGCGTGTTGTCGGCCGTGCTGGTGAGCCCGCTGCCCCACTCGGTGCCCGGGTCCACGCCCACCTGGCCGATGGAGTCGACCACCGTCTCGCCCCGGCGCAGCACGATCGCGTCGTCGCCGTTGAACAGCGCGCCGCCGTACGTCTGGTCGGCCTGGGCGAGGATCGCCGGCGCGGCCGACGCGGCGGCGAAGACGAACACGTCCCCGCCGGCGACGGTGCCGGTCAGCGCCACGGTGGTGGCGGTGGTGGCGCCGTTGAAGTAGAGCTGGAGCTGGTAGCCGCCGGCGGCCAGGTCGACCGGCGCGCCGGTGCCGTTGAACAGCTCGACGGCCTTGTTGTTGGACGACCCCTCGACGTATTCGGAGATGAACAGGTCGGTGGGCGCGGCGCTGGCCGCGGGGGGTGCGATCCCGATCGCCGTGACGGAGACGGCGGCGGTGGTCGCGAGCGCGGCTAAGGTGCGGCGCGGGCGCATGGAGCCTCCACGATGGGTGGGCGGGAACTAACGCACGTTAAGGGTCGTGGCGGGCCTGCGTCCATCCCCCGGGCAGCCGTTTGGTGAACAGGCGTCAGCGGTGGGTGTCCAGCCGGTGCACCAGCTCGGCGACGTCCACGCCGTACTCGCACCAGTCGCGGTCGGGTCGGTAGCCCAGCTCCGCGTTGACCTTCAGCATCGACTCGTTGGCCTGCGCGTTCCAGGTCTGCACCTCGGCCAGCTCGGGCTCGGCCGAGCGCAGCTCCAGCAGCATGCGCGCCTTGATGGCCCGGTCGATGCCGTAGCCGCGGTGGTCGCGGACCACGATGGTGTCGTACTGGTCGGCCCGGGTCGGGTGCTGCGCCGGCACCACCACCTCGGTCAGCCCGGCCACCTCGCCGGTCTGCTCGTGCAGCGCCAGCACGATGTACGGCTTCATGCCGCGCCGGTGCAACGTGGCGAGGCTGTCGCGGAGCCGCTCCGGATCGTAGGAGCTGGGGCGCAGTTCGCCGTCCTCCATGTCGCGCACCTCGGCCTTGGCCCGCGCGTACGCCTCGATGAGCTCGTCCGGCGGCCCGCCGGGGCAGAACTCGACGTGGTAGCCCGCGCCCACCTCGGCGGCCATCTCGGTCAGCGCCGGCCAGTCCACCGTGCCCAGGTCGAGCACGCTGCGGGTCTCGACGTACTCCCGGGTGAAGCCGAGCGCCTCGTAGAACGCGACGGCCGGGGTGTCGCCGACCACCTCCACGCCGATCGACTGGAAGCCCTCGTCCCAGACCCGGCGGGCGGCCACCCGCACCAGTGCGCGGCCGATCCCGGTGCGGCGCAGCGTCGGGTGCACCAGCACCTCGAGCACGCCGATGCCGCCGAGCAGCAGCACGTGCACGTGCCCGACGATCGCGCCGGGCGTGCCGTCCGGCGCCGGATCGCCCTGGGCGACCCAGGAGATCCGCCGCTCGCCGAGCATCACCTCGGAGAGGTACTCCCGCAGGGAGTTCGCCTGCCAGGGAGGGTCCTGGGGCAGATCGGCCGCCAGGACCGCGTTCAACGTGTCCAGCAGCGACGCGATCTCGGCGGACGACGCGGTCCGAGGGTCCCACTCGCGCACCATCACCCGTACAGCTTGCCGTCAACCGCAGCTAGACGGAAGGGTTGAGTCCGCGAATGTACGCGCGTCGTCACGTCACGTGCCGCTCCGGCGCCCGTACTCGTCGGCCTTGGTGAAGACGTCCTGGGCGTACCGGCGTACATCGTTGTAGGAGAGGATGGCGCCCCACCAGTCGCCGGGAATGGTCATGTTCCGGCCACCCTTGCACAGGTACTCGCCGGCGGCCAGCGCCGCGTCGTCGATGTCGTGCGGGTTCTTCACGCCGTCGTTGTCGGCGTCCGCGCCGATCTCCTGCCAGGTGCTGGGGATGAACTGCATCGGGCCGAGCGCCCGGTCGAACTCCTTGTCGCCGTCGAGCCGGCCCTGGTCGGTGTCGAGGATCCGGGACCGGCCGCCCTGCCCGTCGAGCCGCGCGCCGAGGATCTCCGGCACGGCCACCCCGTTCGCGCCCAGCCTGGCCTTGTTGGCCGAGCCGTGCCCGGACTCCACGAAGCCGATCGCGGCGAGCGTGGTCCAGCTCAGTTGGCAACTGCGGTGGGTCTGCGCCAGCACCAGCTCGGCGTAGCCGTACGCCTGGAGCGCCACCGTCGGGATGTCGGTGGCGCGGCCGACCCGCTCCGCCCAACCGGCCAGCGCGTCGGCCGGGCGGCCACCGGGCAGGGCCGGGTTGGCGGTCGGCCCGCCCGGCAGCGGCGTGCCGGCCGGCCCGACGGTGCCCGGCAGGCCGGTCGGGGCGGGGAGCGTGGGCGCCCCGGTCAGCCCCGGCACGGCACCGGTCTCCGGCACGCCGGGCCCCGGGGGAGCGCTGGTGGCCTCGACCGCGACCGGCTCCGGTTTGCGCACGGCCGCCGGCACGAGCACCGCGCCGGCCGCCACGGCGGCCCCGACCAGGGCGAGCAGGAGCAGCGCGGGCAGCGTGGCGCGCCCGCTGGGCCGGCGCGACCAGTCCCGGGTGGCGCGGGCCGCGCCCGCGGCGAGCTGCCGTGGCCGGACCCGGCCGGCGTGCGCGAACGGCATCCGTCGGCGCCGGCCGACCGCGGGCGGCCCGGACTCCGATGCGGACGCGGGCGTGGCGACAGGGTCGGGCGCGGCCTTGGACGCGGGCGTGGCGACAGGGTCGGACACGGCCTTGGACGCGGGCGTGGCGACAGGGGCGGACGCGGCCCCGGACGCGGGCGTCACCCCGGGGGCGGATGCGGCCTCCGGTGACGTCGCGGACTTCTCCGGTGACGTCGCGGACTTCTCCGTGGACGCCGCGGGCGGAGCGGGCTCGCCGCGCCGCGCGCCGGGAACCCGCCCGGCGCCGCCGTCGGGCGGCGCGGCGGGTCGCAGGGGCCGGGCCGTCGCTCGCCGTTCGCCGTCCACCACCCGTCGAGTATCACCCATCCGTGCGACAGCGTCAGGCCCGGCCGTACGCTGTGCGAATGCCCCGGTACGAGTTCCGTTGCCGCGCCTGCGGCGACACCTTCGAGGTCAACCGCCCGATGGCCGAGGCCGCCCGGCCCGCCACCTGCCCACAGGGCCACGCCGACACGGTGAAGCTGCTCTCCACGGTGGCGTTCACCGGCCGGGGCGGCGCCGGCCCGACCGGTGGGGGACCCGCGCCGGCCGGCGGAGGCTGCTGCGGCGGCGCCTGCGGCTGCTGATCCTCGGCGGGCGTTCTTCGCCGGTGAGAACTTTTGGTCGGAATCCGCCTACCCGTTCTCACGATGCGTGACGACGCGGTCATAGGGCAGCATGGACCCGACGTCAGCGGGGGGAGGTTCGACGCATGTCGCCACCGATCCACCTCCCCAGCGGGTGGGTGACCTTTGTATTCACCGACATCGAGGGCTCGACCCGGATGGCCCGGATGCTCGGCCCGGTCTACCGTCCGGTGCTGCGGGAGCATCGCCGGCTGCTGCGCGACACGCTCGCCGGCACGGACGGGTCGGAGCTGCTGACCGAGGGCGACTCGTTCTTCCTCGCCTTCCCGGACGCCGCCGCCGCCGTGCGCGCCTGCCTGACCGCGCAACGCGCGCTCGCCGGCCACGACTGGCCCAACGCAGACGCCATCCCCCGGGTCCGGATGGGCCTGCACACCGGCTACGCGGAGCCCCGCGACGGTGAGTACGCCAGTCCGGAGGTGCACCGGGCGGCCCGGGTGGCCGCCGCCGCGCACGGCGGTCAGGTGCTCTGCTCGGCGTCCACCGCCCGACACGCGGATCCGCTGCCGGACGGCGCGTCGCTGCTGGATCTCGGCCTGCACCGGCTGCGCGGGTTCGACGACCGGGAACGACTGTTCCAGCTCGTCGCGCCCGGTCTGGAGCGGCGGTTCCCGCGTCCGCGTACGGCCGACGCGGCGGCGCACAACCTGCCCACCCAGGTCACCTCGTTCGTCGGCCGGCACTTCGAGCGGGCCGAGCTGGGGCGGCTGGTCGAGGCGTACCGGCTGGTGACCGTGCTGGGCGCGGGCGGCGCGGGCAAGACCCGGCTGGCTGTGGAGCTGGCCTCCGGGATCGTCGAGGACTACCCGGACGGCGTCTGGTTCGTCGACATCGCCGCGGTGACCGACCCGGGGCTGGTCGCGTTCGAGATCGCCGCCGTGCTCGGCCTCCGCCCGGAGCCGGGCCGGCCGATGGTCGACACCCTGGTCGAGTACGCGGCGCCGCGCCGGATGCTGGTGGTGCTGGACACCTGCGACGCCCAGCCGGCCGCGTCGGCCGAGGTGATCTCCCGGCTGCTGGCCGGCGGCCGGGGGGTGCGGGTGCTGGCGACCAGCCGGGAGTCGTTCGGCGTGCCCGGCGAGGTGGTGTGGCGGATTCCGCCGCTGTCGGTGGACGAGGTGCCCGACGGCGGCGCGAGCGACGCGGTGGCCCTGTTGCTGGACCGCACCGCAGCCGCCCGGGGCGGCCGGCCGCCGGACCCGACCGAGCAGGCCGACTTGCGCCGGGTGGTGCGTCGGCTGGACGGGTTGCCGCTCGCCATCGAGCTGGCCGCGGCGCGGCTGCGGGTGCTCTCGGCCGGTCAGTTGGCCGAGCGGCTCGACGACATGCTCGGCACGCTGGACGCCGGGCGCGAGTCGGCGGAGCCGCCGCCGGTCGAGGCCGGCTGGAGCGGCAACCAGCAGGACACCGTCGACCTGGTGGCCGCCGCGACCGGGGCGGCCCCGCCGACGGCCGCGACCCGGGCCGTGCAGCGGTCGGCCAACGAGCGGCACCTGACCATCCAGGCCACGGTGACCTGGTCGTACCGGACGCTGGGCGCGCGTTCGTCCCGGCTGCTGCGCTGGATGGCGGTCTTCGCCGGCCCGGTGGACCTGCCGTCCGTGCAGTGGCTGCTGGACGAGGATCCGCTGGACCCGCTGTCGGTGCTGGTGGACAAGTCGATGGTGCTGGCCGAGCCGCACGCCTCGGGCAGCACCTACCGGATGCTGGACCCGATCCGCGCGTACGCGGCCCGCCGGCTGATCGAGACCGGTGAGGAGCAGAGCGCCCGGGACCGGCACGTCGCCTGGTCCCGGCACGCGCTGGACCGGGCGCACCTCGGTCCGGACGGCCGACCGGTGACGCTTTCCCTGTACGTGCTGGACCCGCTGGCCGGGGAGCTGCGGGCCGCGCTGCGCTGGTGTGCCACCGGTGGCAGCGCCCGGTCGGGGCTGCACCTGGCCGGCGGGCTGGACCAGTGGTGGCGGGAGCGTGGGCTGGCCCGGGAGGGGCGGCTCTGGCTGTTCCGGCTCTACGGCCGGATCGCCGAGACCGGCGAGGACATCCCGGAGGCCGAGCTGGCCGCCGCGTACCACATGCACTCGCTGCACGCCGGCGCGGACGGGGAGTTCGCCGAGGAGCTGCGCTACTCGCAGCGGGCCGAGGCAGCCGCCCGGCAGGCCGGTGACCTGGGGCTGCTGGCCCGGGTGCTGGCCGGGCGCGCCGCGCCGCTGGTCGACATGGGCCAGTTCGCCGAGGCGGAACGGGTCTGCCGCGAGGTGATCGACTGGGCGTACGCGCAGGACGTGGTCGGCGACGCGCTGCTCGCCGTCTACAACCTCGCCGAGCTGCTCTGGCGCCGCGGCGCGTTGGACGAGGCGGCCGAGGTGCTCGGCGCGGCGCGCCCGGTGGAGGCGACCCGCCCGGTGGAGCGGGGCCGCCGTTCGGTGGACATGCTGCTCGGCATGGTGGCGCTGGCCCGGGGCGATCTCGTCGCGGCGCACGAGCACCTGCTGGTGGCGTTGCGGTCCCGGATGAGTCACGGCTACCTGGGCCGGGCCTGCGACACGGTCAACGCGATCGCGGTGCGCTGCGCGCTGGCCGGGGACGCGGTGGCCGCGGCCCGGCTCTTCGGCGCGGCACAGGCCACCCGGGCGAGCCTGCGCGCCACCCCGGGCATCTACGAGCCGTACTGGCTGGCCAGACAGGCGGAGCTGCGCCGGAGCCTGGGCGACGAGGCGTTCGACGCGGCGTACGGTGCGGGGGCGGGCCTGCGGTTGGACGAGGCCGCCGCGCTGGCGCTGCACGTCGAGCATCCGGACCTGTCGGCGGACTCGTTCTGGTTCGGCCCGACCACGCCCCGGCCGGCGGCCGAGCCCCGCAGCACCACCGGCTGACCACCCCACCCCACCCTCCACTCACGCCCAACCCCTCACGCCCTGCGCGCAAATTCACGGAAAGAGTGGCTATCCGGGCCCGGATAGCCACTCTTTCCGTGAAGTCGGGCGGGGCCGGGGGTGGGCCCGGCGGGCGTGGGTGGGTGGGGTGGGTCAGTTGCGGGCGGTGGCGTGGCGTTCCGCGTCGGCCTTCATCCGCGCGGCGCGGTCGAGGTCGGCCTGCTGCACGGCGGCGAGCGAACCGAAGACGCTGACCGCCTGGTAGTAGGTCCAGGCGAGGCTGTAGCAGGCGGGCCGGACCACCGAGTTGTAGGTGGCGCAGACCCGCTTCAGGTCCTCGTAGAACGCGCTGTCCAGGCGGGACTTGTTGGCCGGGAAGATGCCCATCGCCTTGTGGTTGCGGTAGCCGAAGTCGTGCCGGTAGCAGGAGAGGTTGAACGTGAAGCCGAGCGGGTTGTCCGGGCTGGACGAGCAGTAGTCGGTGGACCAGTCGAAGCCGTACTCGGTCCAGGGGGCCCGGTTCACCCGGGCGCTGTTCCAGGCGTTGTAGCTGGCGGCGCTGGTCTGGGTCCAGCTCGACAGCACCGACAGCTTCTGCTGAGTGCTCACCGCGGCGACGGCCGGTGAGGCCAGGCCGAGCGTGGTGAGCAGGGCGATCACGCCGGTGGCGAGCGTGGTGGCGAGGCGACGGGACATGGGGGACCTCCGCGGGGTTGGGCGTCGGGACGGGCGGTCCGGGATCACCGGAGTTCGAGAAGTGTCGATCAATGGGGTGGCGTGGGGGGATGGCCCGGAAGGCCGCTTGCTGACATCCGCGTAAACAGACGAATGCCCCCGGGTCGCCGTAGCGGTCCGGGGGCATTCGCGGCGGATCAGCGGACGAAGCGCGGCGGGCTGGCCGGGCTCTCGTTCGCCAGGCGGTCCAGCGCGGTCACGTGGTAGGTGTAGCGCTGGCCGGCGACCGCCGTGGTGTCCACCCAGGACTGCACGTCACCGTCGGTGGCCCGGACGGTGCCGACCAGGTGGGACGCGTCGGCGAAGTCGCAGCGTCCGGCCAGGCCGGTGCCGTCGAACCGGTAGATCGCGTACGAGGTGGCGGTGCCGAGCGGGCCCTTGCCGTCGGCGGGCTGCCGCCAGCTCAGGCGCACCCCGTCCGCCTCCCGCTGGGCTCCGGTGACCACCGGGAACAGCAGCGGCTTGTGCGGCAGGTGCGTCATGGTGGGCACCAGCGCGGGGCGGGAGTAGTGCTCGGCCGCGTAGATGTCGGTGGCGCCGAGCCGGTTGGCCCGGACCTGCACCGCCGAGAAGTGCACGTTGCCGAGCACCTCCGGGTACGACCGGTTGAGCGTCAGGTGGTTCGACAGCTCCTGCGGGTTCATCCAGAACGAGCCGTACGCCGGGTCACCGCTCTTGTAGTCGGCCTGGCCGATGTAGAGCTGGACCTTGGTGCCGCGCACCGTCTCCGCCCACCACGGCACCAGCCGGGCGTAGTCGGCGGCCGGGTACTGGCCGATGTACCAGTAGAGCTGCGGCACGATGTAGTCGATCCACTCCTGCTTGACCCAGGTGCGGGTGTCGGCGGAGATGATGTCGTACGACTGCGAGCCGGTGGTGTCCGAGCCGTTCGGGTCGGCGGACGCGTTGCGCCAGATGCCGAACGGGCTGACCCCGAACTTCACCCACGGCTTGGCCGCCTTGATCTTGGCGTTCATCTCCTGGATCAGCAGGTTGATGTTGTCCCGCCGCCAGTCGGCCTTGTCCGTGAAGCCCCGGTTGTACTGCGCGAACGTGGCGTCGTCCGGCACCTGGTGGGTGCCGCTCGGGTACGGGTAGAAGTAGTCGTCGAAGTGCACGCCGTCGACGTCGTACCGGTTGACCGCGTCCATCATCGCGGTCTGGACGAACTCGCGGACCGCCGGGACGCCGGGGTTGTAGTAGAGCCGGCTGCCGGCGACGCCGGCCGGCGGGTAGGCGAACACCCAGTCCGGGTGCGCCCGGGCGGGGCTGTCCGGCGCGAGCTGCGACAGGTCGGCGCCGGCGCCACCGGGGGCCGGCATGGAGACCCGGTACGGGTTGAACCAGGCGTGGAACTCCAGGTTCCGCTTGTGCGACTCGGCGACCAGGAAGGCCAGCGGGTCCCAGCCCGGGTTCTTGCCGCGTACCCCGGTCAGGTATTCCGACCACGGCTCGTACGGCGAGGGCCAGAACGCGTCAGCGGTCGGGCGGACCTGGACCACGACGGCGTTGTGGTGGAGTTTCTGGGCCAGGTCGAGCCAGCCCAGGTACTCCGCCTTCTGCTTGGCGACCTGGTCCGGCGCGGTCCAGGAGTCCTTGCTGGGCCAGTCGATGTTCGTTACCGAGGCGATCCACATGGCCCGGAACTGCCGCTTGGGGGTGGCCGGGTTGGTGACGCAGTCGGTGGAACCGGTAGGTGTCGTCTCGTTCGGCGCGGCCTGCGCCGGGGTGCCGGCGACCAGCGCGCCGAGCAGCGCCACGGCCAGCGCGGCGGCTCTGAGCGGAGTTGCCTTCATGTGGTGCGGTCCCTTCGTCGGGTCCCGGGGGGACGGGCGGCGGCCGGCGTGATCGGCAAGATTCGCCGCACGGCGTGCGCCACGGGTAGAAAACTTTCATCAATCCCGAGTCGGCGCAAGACCCCGGGCCGGATCGATGCCGGCCGTGCCGGAACGGGCCACGGGTGAGCCGGGCCACGCCGCCGCATCGTGACCATTCCGACACCTCGCGTACCGGATTGGGGATCGGAACGGCTGGGTAGCTTGGCCGGTCACGGACCGCCGACCGTGGTGGTCGCACCGTTGGGGGAGGTGATCCATGTCAGTCCTACGGACCAAGCCGATCCAGGACGTGATCGCCCAGGGCGACGCCGACGGCGAAGACGGCAGGCCGGGGCTTCGCCGCCGGCTCGGGCCGGTCGACCTGATGGGCTTCGGCATCGGGATCGTGATCGGCACCGGGATCTTCACGCTGACCGGCGTGGAGGCGAAGAACAGCGCGGGCCCGGGCGTGGTGATCTCCTTCGGCATCGCCGGCGTGGTCGCGCTGCTCGCCGCGCTCTGCTACGCCGAGCTGGCCTCCAGCGTGCCGACCGCCGGCAGCGCCTACACCTACGCGTACGCGACCATGGGCGAGATCGTCGCCTGGATCATCGGCTGGGACCTGCTGCTGGAGTTCTCACTCGGCGCGGCGGTGGTGGCCCGGGGCTGGTCCGGCTACCTCACCGACCTGTTCGGCCTGCCCAGCGCCTGGTTCGCCGAGGAGGGCAGCATCGTCAACCTCGGCGCGATCGGCATCGTGCTGGTGCTCGGCGTGGTGGCCATCGTCGGCATCCGCGAGTCCGCCCGGGTCACCAACGTGCTGGTGCTGGTGAAGGTGGCGATCTGCGCCTTCGTCATCATCGCCGGCCTGTTCTTCGTGAAGGCGGCCAACCTCAGCCCGTTCATCCCGTCCGCCGAGCCGGCCGGGGCCGGTGACGACGGCATCAAGCAGCCGGTGACCCAGCTCCTCTTCGGGCTGGAGCCGTCGGTGTTCGGCTTCGTCGGGGTGCTCACCGCCGCCGCGGTGGTGTTCTTCGCGTACACCGGGTTCGAGGCCGTGGCGAACCTGGGCGAGGAGACCCGCAAGCCCAAGCGGGACCTGCCGCTGGGACTGCTCGGCACGCTTGTCATCTCCACCGCGCTCTACATCGGCGTCTCGCTGGTCGTGGTCGGCATGGTGAAGTACACCGAGATCGACGAGGGCGCGCCGATCGCGTCCGCGTTCCGGGCGGTCGGCGCCGGCTGGGCCGCGGTGCTCGTCTCCATCGCCGCCGTCGCGGGCCTGACCAGCGTCATCCTGGTCGACCTGGTGGCCATGGGCCGGATCGGCTTCGCCATCGCCCGGGACGGGCTCATCCCCCCGTCGATCGCGAAGGTGCACCCGCGCTGGGGCACCCCGTACCGGATCGCCGGGATCATGACGGTGGTGGTGGCGCTGCTCGCCGGCTTCCTGCCGCTCTCCGCGCTGGCCGACCTGGTCAGCATCGGCGCGCTCTGCGCGTTCATGCTGGTCGCGCTCGCGGTGCCGATCCTGCGCAAGCGGCGCCCCGACCTGGAGCGGCCGTTCAAGGTGCCGTTCTCGCCGGTGCTGCCGATCGTCACAGCGGTGGCCTGCCTCTACCTGAGCCTCAACCTGTCGGTGGAGACCTGGGTGCGGTTCCTGATCTGGATGGCGCTCGGCGCGGTCATCTACTTCGGCTACGGGCACCGCAAGAACCGGCTGGCCCGCCGCGAGCACGCGGAGGACACCCCCGAGCCCGCCCCCACCCCCTGAGGCCGCAGTTGAAGGAAGGGCCCCCTCATAACACCCGGTGGTGAGAGGGGGCCCCTTCTATACCGCAGGCGTTAAGAGGGGGCCCCTCCTTACCGCTGCACCTCGCGGAGCGGGCCGCGTACGGACGGCTTGCCGTCGGTCCAGACCAGCTCGTTCAGCCAGACCTGGCGGCCCGGGTCGGTGGTGCCCTCCTGGCCGGGCGACCAGGCGTGATAGAGCAGCCAGGTGCGGCCGTCCTGCTCGACGAGCGAGGCGTGCCCCGGCCCGGTGGCCACGTCGTTGCTGGCCAGGATCGGGTTCTCCGACGCCTTCACGCACGGCCCGGTGGGGCTCTCGCAGACCGCGTACCCCTCGGCGTAGACGTCCTTGTCGTAGGCGTTGGCGGCGAAGAACAGGAACAGCTTCCCGTCGTGCCGGTGGAAGAACGGCCCCTCGATCAGGGTGCCCTCCCACGGCTCGGTCTGCCGCAGCAGCTTCGTCGCCGGGCCGGTCAGCCGCAGCCCGTCCGGCGTCAGGCGCTGCGACCAGAGCCAGGTGTCCACGCCGATCGCGTTGCCGTCGTTCTTCCACAGCAGCCAGAGACTGCCGTCGGTGTCCCGGAACGGGCTGGCGTCGATCGAACCGCCCAGCTCCGGCTGGCAGACCAGCGGCTTGTCGGAATCGTCCGCGTACGGCCCGAGCGGCGTGTCGGCCACCGCCCGGCCCAGGCACTGCCGGCCGGACGCGCGGTCGGCCACCGTGTAGTAGAGGACGAACCGGTCCGGGGCGAGCTGGATCGCCTCCGGCGCCCACGTCTTCCCCCCGTCCGCCCAGTCCGGCAGCTCCGGCAGCGCGTCACCGGCCGGGGTCCACTCGACCAGGTCGGGCGAGGTGAGCACCGGGACGTTCCGGCCCCCGGCGTTGGTGTGGAACAGGTACCAGGTCTCGCCGACCCGGATCGCCTGCGGGTCGGGGGCGTCGGTCCGCACGACCGGGTTGGTGAACACGCGTGCGCCCTCCGGCGTACTCGATGGGGTGGAGCCGCCGCCGCAACCGGCGGCGAGCAGCGCGGCGAGCAGCGGCGCGGTGGCCACCGCCACCGCGCCGCGCCGCCGGAGCCGGCCGGTCATCCCTTCAGGCCGCTGCGGGAGACGCCCTGGATGACGTGACGCTGGGCGAACACGAACAGGATCAGCACCGGTACGCTCGCCAGCATCGCGCCCGCCATGATCACCGGATAGTCGGTCACGTACGCGCCCTGGAGCAGGCCCAGGCCCGCCGGCAGGGTCAACCGCTCGGGGCTGAACAACACGTACACCGGCCAGAGGAAGTCGTTCCAGTTGGTCAGGAACGACAGCACCGCGAGCGTGGCCAGGGCCGGTTTCGACAGCGGCAGCAGCACCTGACGGAAGATCTGCCACTGGTTCGCCCCGTCCAACACCGCCGCCTCCTCCAGCTCCGCCGGGATGGAGAGGAAGAACTGGCGCAGGAAGAACACCCCGAACGCGCTCGCCGCGCCGGGCACGACCACCACGGTCAGCGTGTCGATCCAGCTCAGCTTCTCGGCGATGATGAAGTTCGGGATGATCAGCGAGGTCGGCGGCAGGAACAGCGTGCCGACGATCAGCGCGAACAGCACGCCGCGACCGCGAAACCGCATCCGGGCCAGCGCGTACGCGGCCATCGACGCGGTGACCAGCACCAGCAGCGTGTGCAGGGTCGCCGCCAGCATGCTGTTGAGGAACCAGCGCAGCACCGGGTTGGCGGTGTTGTTCAGGATCTGGTCGTAGCCGTAGGTGGAGAACGGGTTCGGCAGCCAGCTCGGCGGGACCTGCTGGGCGGCGTCGTACGTCTTCACCGACGTCAGCAGCATCCACACCAGCGGGGTCACGAAGACCGCGGTGATCAGGAGCAGCACGGCGTAGCGCAGCACCGGACGGACTTTCGACATGGTCGGCCCCTCAGTCTTCCCGGTAGCGGAACAGCCGGAAGTTGACGATGCTCACCACGGCCAGCATCAGCGCGAAGAACACGCTCATCGCGGCGGCCCGACCGGCGTCGTAGTCGCGCAGGCCCTCGTCCACGATCCGCCAGACCACGGTCCGGGTCTGCTCGCCCGGCGCGCCCTGGGTGATCAGGAACGCCTGCCCGAAGACGTTCGCCGAGGCGAGGATCGTGGTGGTGAAGACGAAGAGCATGACCGGGCGCAGGCCGGGGATCGTGACGTGGCGGAACCGGTCCCACCCGCCGGCCCCGTCGACCTTCGCCGCCTCGTACAGCTCGGCGGGGATGTCCTGGAGCCCGGCCAGGTAGATCACCGCGTTGAAGCCGCACGTCCACCACACCGTCACACCGACCAGGGAGACCCAGGCCCACGGCACGTCGGTGACCCACGGCGTGTCCGAGGGGAGCCCGACCAGACCGAGCAGCCGGTTGACCAGGCCCAGGTTGGCGTCCAGCAGGAACCGCCAGAGCAGGCCGATCACCGCCACGCCCAGCACGTACGGGGCGAAGAACGCGGCCCGGAAGAACGTGCGCCCGGGGAACGAGCGGTTGAGCAGCAGCGCCAACCCCAGCGGGATGACCACCAGCAGCGGCACCGAGAACAGCGTGAAGATGCCGGTCGCCCGGACGCTGGACCACCAGTCCCCGTAGATCGCCGATTCGCTGGAGAAGAGATCCCGGTAGTTGTCCAGCCCGATGAACGGCCGGTTGGGCAGTTGCAGGTCCCACTGGTGCAGGCTGATCCAGAGCCCGAACAGGATCGGCGCCAGACCGAAGACGCCGAACAGGATCAGGTACGGCGCGAGGAAGAGGTACGGCGTCGTCCGGTTGCCGCGTTCCGTCGCGCGCCGGCGCCGGGTACGCACCGCCGGGGGCGGCGCGCCGTCACGCGCCGCCCCGACCTCGATCACGTCCGCCACGACGGATCAGTTCCCGTACTTCTTGCGGTTGTCCTCGAGCTGCTTGTTGGCCTTGGCCACGCCGTCGTCGAGCGCCTGCTTCGGCGACTTCTTGTTCAGCGCCGCCTCGTTGAAGGCGTTGTAGAACGTCAGGATGACCTCGCCGAGGCCCGGCGTGGCCGGCGGGAACGCCGCGTACTCCAGCTCCGGGGCCAGCGCGTTGACCTCGGTGAGCGCCGTGAAGTCAGCGCTCTCCCGGACCTCCTTGCGGGCCGGCACCTGGCCGCCCTTGGCCCAGTCCAGCGAGTGCTCGCTCAGCCAGTTGATGAAGACCTTGGCACCGGAGACCTTGTTCTCGTTCGCCGAGCGCTGCTTGACGATGGTGAAGTTGTGCGAGTTCGCCCAGGCGGCCTTCTGGCTGCCGATCTGGGGCAGCGGCGCCACGCCCCACTGCACGTTCGGGCTCTTCTTCAGATCGTTGATCTGCCAGATGCCGTTCCAGTTGAAGGCGTTCTTGCCGCCCTTGAACGCCAGGTAGTCGGCGTCCTGGCCGACGTTGGCCGGCGAGAAGCCCTGCTTGACCATGTCGACCAGCCAGGTGCACGCCTCGACCGCCGGGTCGGAGTTGAACGTCGCCTTCGCCACCTCGGCGTCGAAGAGCGTCCCGCCCCACTGGTGCAGCAGGCTGTAGAACGTCATGCCGCCGGTGAACTGGAACGGGCTGACCCAGAAGCCCTGCACGCCGGACTTCTTCAGCTCGGTCAGCGCGGCGGTGTACTCGTCCCGGGTGGTCGGCGGCTTCTCCGGGTCCAGGCCGGCCTTCTGCATGACCGCCTTGTTGTAGTAGAAGCCCAGCGGGTGCATGTCCAGCGGGATGCCGTACCGCTTCTCGTTGTAGAGGCCGCCCTTCCACACCGTGGGGGCGAAGTCGCCCTCGCTGAGTTCCAGCGTCTTGGCCACGTCGTCCAGCTCGCTGATCGTTCCGCGGGCGGCGAACGTGGCGAGCTGGTCCATGTGCATGACCGCGATGTCCGGCCCACTGCCGCTGGAAACCGCGCCGGGCAGCTTGCTGTAGTAGTCCGCCCACTCGTAGGTGACCACGCTGACCGCGATGTTCTGGTGCTCGCTGTTGAACTGCTGGACGAGCGTCTTGAAGATCTCGCCGTCGCCGCCGGTGAAGCCGTTCCACAGCTTCAGGTCGACCTTGGGGCCGGTGTAGTCCTTGCCGCCGTTGCCGGCCGTGCCGGCCCGGTCGGGACTGCTGCTGCCACCACCGCAGCCGGCCAGTGTCAGCGAGGCCGCCGCGCCGAGGCCGACGCCGAGGCCGAGCAGGCGCCGCCGGCTCAACTCGTTCTGGATCATGCGAACTCCTTGGGGGACGGATGTGGAGTATGGCCTGGTCACTGCTGGGGCGTGAAGCGCAGCAGGTTCCAGGAGGTGGCGGGCAGCGCCACGGAGCAGCGCCCGCCGTCGAGGGTGGGGGTGGTGAGCTCCCGGGGCGTGACCCGCTCGGGGTCCGCCTCGGTGTTCGTGGCAGCCGGGTCGTCCCCGGCCGCGAGCGTGGTGTGCGCCGTCCCGCGCAGCCCCGGCAGGCCGCGCAGGTCCAGGTCGAGCGGGAGGTCGTGCGGACCCCGGTTGACCGCGAAGACGGCCAGCTCGCCGGTTTCCTCGTCGTGCACGGCGACGGTGTCCAGCACCGGCACGTCGCCGTACCGCTTCGTGGCGTACGTCGGTCCGACCGGTTCGGTGCGCAGCACGGTGCCGCGCGCGTACCGGGCGGTCAGCGCGAACGGGTGGAAGATGCTCTGCCGCCAGGCGGGACCGCCGGTGCGGGTGCGGATCGGGGCGATCACGTTGGCGAGCTGGGCCTGGCAGGCCACCCCGACCCGGTCGGCGTGCCGGAGCAGCGTGATCAGCAGGTCGCCGACCACCACCGCGTCGTCCGCGGTGTAGTCGTCCTCGATCAGCGCGGGCGCCTCCACCCAGCCGCGCCGGTCCAGGTCGGCCTGGAGGCGCGACTGGTACCAGACGTTCCACTCGTCGAAGGAGATCTTCAGCTTGCGCTTCTGCCGCAGCTTGGCGCCGACGTAGTCGGCGGTGGCGGTCACCTCGGTGATGAACGCGTCCATGTCGACGGCGGAGGCGAGGATGCTGGCCCGGTCCCCGTCGGAGGGGTCGTAGTAGGTGTGGGCGGAGATGTAGTCGACGTGCTCGTAGGTGTGCTCCAGCACGGTCGCCTCCCAGCCGGCGAACGTGGGCATGCCCCGGTTGGAGCTGCCGCAGGCGATCAGGCTGATCGACGGGTCGACCATCTTCATCGCGCGGGCGGTCTCGGCGGCCAGCCGGCCGTACTCGTCGGCGGTCTTGTGGCCGACCTGCCACGGCCCGTCCATCTCGTTGCCGAGGCACCACAGCCGTACCCCGTACGGCTGCTCGGCGCCGTGCTTGCGGCGCAGGTCGGACAGTTGGGTGCCGCCCGGGTGGTTGGCGTACTCCAGCAGGTCGCAGGCCTCGGCGACGCCCCGCGTGCCGAGGTTGACCGCCATCATCGGCTCGACGTCGGCCTCGGCGGCCCAGGTCATGAACTCGTTGAGCCCGAACGCGTTGGTCTCGATCGTCTTCCAGGCCAGGTCGAGCCGACGCGGACGGTCACCGACCGGGCCGACGCCGTCCTCCCAGCGGTAGCCGGAGACGAAGTTGCCGCCGGGATAGCGGACCACCGAGACGCCCATCTCCCGGGTCAGGTCCAGCACGTCGCGACGGAAGCCGCGCGGGTCGGCGTCCGGGTGCCCCGGTTCGTAGACCCCGCCGTAGACGCACCGCCCCATGTGCTCGACGAAGGAGCCGAAGATCCGGCGGTCGGCCGGACCGACCCGGAACGCCGGGTCGACCGTGAGCTGCGCGTTCGGCACGGATGCCACCTTTCCGTCGGAGCTGTTCCCCGGTGACCGTGGTCACCGTGCCTCTGGTTTCTACAACGTTGTAACCCGCAATGTAAAGAGGTCGTTACGTCGTCGTGACGCGGTAGAGTGCGGCCGGAGTGCTCAGCGGGGAGGAAGTTCAGTGCGGCACAGGCTCAAGGACGTGGCGGAGCGGGCCGGCGTGTCGGTGAAGACCGTCTCGAACGTCGTCAACGGCTACCAGCACGTGCGCGCCGACACCCGGGCCCGGGTCGAGGAGGCCATCGCCGAGCTTCACTACCGACCCAACCTGTCGGCCCGCAACCTGCGCAAGGGGCGCACCGGCGTGATCGCCCTGGCCGTGCCCGAGCTCGACATCCCGTACTTCGCCGAACTGGCCCGGCACGTGGTCGCCGCCGCCGCCGAGCACGGCTGGACGGTGCTGATCGACCAGACCGGCGGCGGCCCGGAGCAGGAGCGCAAGGCCGCCAGCGGGATCGGCGACCACATGATCGACGGCCTGATCCTCAGCCCGCTCGCGCTCACCGCCGACGACCTCGTCGGCCTCGACGGCCTGCCCATGGTGCTGCTCGGCGAGCGCGTCGACCACGGCCCCGCCGACCACGTCATGATCGACAACGTGGCCGCCGCCCGGGAGATCACCGCCCACCTGGTCGGGCTCGGCCGCCGCCGGATCGCCGCCATCGGCTCCCAGCGCACCCCCGAGGGCGCCAGCGCCCGGCTGCGCCTGGCCGGCTACGCCAGCGCGTTGGCCGAGGCCGGCATCGAGTACGACGACAGCCTGGTGGCGCCCGCGCCGGCCTGGCACCGCGCGGACGGTGCCGCCGCCATGCGGCACCTGCTCACCGCCGAGGTGCGCCCCGACGCCGTCTTCTGCTTCAACGACACGCTCGCGCTCGGCGCGCTGCGCGCCCTGCACGAGTCCGGCCTGCGCGTGCCGGATGACGTCGCGGTCGCCGGCTTCGACGACATCGAGGACGGCCGGTTCTCGATCCCCACGCTGAGCACGGTCGCCCCGGACAAGGAGCGCATCGCCCGACTCGCCGTGGAACTGCTCGCCGGCCGTCTCGGCCCCGACCGCGAGGCCCCGCCGCGCGAACTGTTCGCCCCCCACCGCCTGGCCCTCCGAGAATCCGCCCCCTGACCCCCCTCCCCGCCCCTCTCTCCCGCCCCTCTCCCCGGCGATCTTGCAGTTCGTGCCCCGACATTCGGGTCATATGCCTCACCCGCGGGGCCCAGAGTGCAAGATCAGCGAGGTGGGTTCGGGGGTGGGGTGGGTGAGGGATCAGTCGAAGAAGCGGGCCAGGTGGGAGGGGGGCGGGGCGGGGGCGTTCGGTGGGAGTGGGGTCAGGTCGGCGAAGACGGAGGCGCCGTCGCAGCCGACGTGCAGCGGATACCAGCGCGGGGTGCCGGGCGGGCGCTGACCGCAGATGCCCTTGAACGTCTGCACGTCGAGCAGACGGACGTGGGTCGGGTCGGCCACCGCGTTGACGTGCCGCCACCAGGGGCTCATCACGTGCAGTACGCCGCCGGGCCGGAGCACCCGGTGGCACTCGTCGAACAGCGGCAGAAAATCGATCAGGTGCTCGACGATGTGCACCGCGAAGAACACGTCCACCGAGTCGTCCCGCAGCGGCAGCGAGCCGGACAGATTGGCGACCGCGTCCACCCCCGGCGCCGGGTAGATGTCCAACCCCAGGTTGCCCGGCCACTGCTTGGTGGCACCGCAGCCCAGGTCGACCACGACCGGCGGTCGACCGGCCACGCCGACCCGGCACCAGACCCCGAGCACCCCGGCCAGCCGGCCGATCAACTCCCGTACCAGCCGCAGTTCCGCCGGGTCGGCAACCTCCCCGGTCAGGTGGGCCACGCCCCGGTCGAAGCGCACCTCGACGGTCGTGCCACGGAGCCGCTCGTCGTGCCGGGCCAGGTCGGCCCACGCCTCGGCGAGGAAGCCGTCGGCCTGCCGGAGCCGCTCACCCGAGAGCGCGGCCTGCCCCATCGCCACCATGCGCCACCTCCGGCCGCGCGTTACCCCCATTCCGCCCGGATACACGCCGGCCTCCTGCTCAAGCCCACCTCGCCGCCCCGCCGGTCACCGCCCCCGACCAGCCCGGTCGGCCTGCCTCGTCCGGCCAACCCGCTCGCCCGGCGTGTCTGCCCCGACCAGCCCGGTCAGCCCCGGCTCGTCCAGCCAGCCCGGCTCGTCGGGCCGACCGCGGCCAATCCGGCTTCCCGAATCCCGCCGTTCTGGGCCCGGTGCGGCAACGCAGGCATCCGCACACCGGCGCGCCCGGTGTGAAGGGCACAGCAGCAGCCGCCGCCGGTGCGCCGCATGGGTCGGCCCTCCTCCCGATCGGGCCGCCAATCCAATGGCCACTCGAACCGGATATGCCTCCCAGGCATATTTATGCCTCTGCGTCATATCGCTCCCCCCAGTAACCCCTTCCGGAACGGCAACACGCCGCAGGCGAAGTGAATCCAGACGGTGATCAAGGAGTTTGCGTCGCCAGAGGCTCCCGTCGGTGACCTGAACTCCTTGGTCAACTCCGATAGGGCCGGTCAGGGCTGGCGGGAGCGCCGTGCCCTCGTGTGTTGACCATGAGGTTGGCGGTGACAAACGGGCGATGGCTGCGGCCAACTTCATGATCAACGCAGAGGGAGGGCGAGAGGGAGGGGGCGGGGGGGTGTCCCTATGGGTTTCGTCAAGCAGCGATTGAGGCGGTTGGGCGGGGTTGGTAGGGGATCTTGTCGCGGAGCATGGCGAACAGGACGTCGCAGCGGCGTCGGGCGAGGCAGATGAGGGCGGCGTTGTGGCGTTTGCCCTCAGCTCTCTTGCGGTTGTAGTAGGCCCTGCTCACGGGGTCGGCGAGGGCGGCGAACGCGGCGAGGAAAAGGGCTCGTTTGAGGTTCTTGTTGCCGCCTCTCGGTGGGTGTTCGCCGCGGATGCTGCTGCCGGATCGTCGGGTCACGGGGGCAAGCCCGGCGTAGGCGGCGAGGTGGCCGGGGGTGGGGAAGGCGGTGCCGTCGCCGACTTCGAGCAGGATCCGGGCGGCGGTCCTGACGCCGATGCCGGGCATCGAGGTCAGGACCGGGGCAAGAGGGTGCGCATCAAGCATCCCCTCGACTTGGGTGGCGACCTGGTCGCGTTGGCGAAGGGTCTCGCGGAGGCTGTCGGCGAGGCGGGGCAGGATCGTTTCCGCAGCCTGGGTGCCGGGGACGGTGACGGTCTGCTCGTCGAGGGCGGTCATGATCTGCTCGACGAGTCGGTCCCCCATGCGGGGTGCGTGGACGGCGGCGATCGAGAGCAGTTTGCGGCGGCCGGCCTTGCGTAGACCAGCCGGTCCACCGCAGCGTGACAGCAGCTCCAGCACGGCCCTGTGCTGCACCTTCGGGCCGAGAACCCGTTCCAGGGCGGGATGGATCTGCGTCAGCAGGCCCCGGATGCGGTTGGACACGCGGGTGGCTTCGCCAGCGAGGTCGTCGTCGAAGCCAACCAGGACTTCCAGCTCAGCCAGGGTCTCGTCGCCGGTGTCGACCCGCCGCAGTGTGTGCGGCAGAGTGCGGGCCGCGTCAGCGATGACGTAGGCGTCGCGGGCGTCGGTCTTCGCCGTGCCGGGGTGCAGATCGGCGATCCGCCGCATCGCCAGTCCGGGCAGGTAGGCCACCTGATGCCCACACGCCCGAGCCACCGCGACCGGCAAGGCGCCGATCGAGGCGGGCTGGTCGACCACGACCAGGACTCGACCGTGACGGGCGAGTTTGTCGAACAGTTGCCGCAGCCGGACCTCGGTATTCGGCAACGCCGCGTCGTGCAGCCGCTTGCCGTCCGGGGCCAAACCGACCGCGTGATGATCACCCTTACCGACGTCCAAGCCCAGGAAGACGCCGTATCCGTCGTGCACCAAGACCCGCCTCCACGCATCGCATCGTGGCCTCGGCCGCAGTCAGGGCGTCGGACTGCCGGCAGCCACGTTACGAAGAGACCTACCCCGAACACGGGTGGCCGTGTCCCTATCAGCGGTCCACCGACGCCACCCGACCCGGCGACAACACCCCCCGGATCATCCGAACGACAGGGGCAGGAAGTCATACCGGGCCGAGCGACCGAGAGTCCCCGGCTGGGGACGATCAAAAAGGTAACGGGTCAGGTGGGGAGGGTTCGGCGGGTGGGGCGGGAGGGGCGCATGCGCTGGCGGGGCTGGGGGGCCGCGGACTTCGGGCGCTTCAGGTGGTAGCGGTGCAGCTCGTTGTTGCCGGCCAGGGACGGGTCCTCGCTCATCGCCACCAGTTCCCAGCCCTGGTCGCCGGCCCGGTTCAGGTGGGCCAGCGCGGTGTCGCCGTACGGCGTGACGTCGATCATGGAGCCGTCCGGGCCGTACCAGATGAAGACGATCTCCCACCCGACGTCGTTGGTGACCGGCTGGCGACGGCGGACCAGCAGCGCGTACTCCCACTTGAGCATGACGTCATTGTGGCCCCGGACCAGCCGGTCGGCACGGATCAGTCCTCGGCGATCCGTCCGTCGGTGACGCGCAGGCGCCGGTTCACGCTCACCGCGTCCAGCATCCGCCGGTCGTGGGTAACCAGCAGCAGCGTGCCGGGATAGGTGGCCAGCGCGGACTCCAGCTGCTCGATCGCGGCCAGGTCGAGGTGGTTGGTCGGCTCGTCGAGCACCAGCAGGTTGACGCCGCGCCCCTGGAGCAGCGCCAGCGCCGCCCGGGTCCGTTCGCCGGGGGAGAGCGTCGCCGCCGGCCGCAGCACGTGGTCGGCGCGCAGGCCGAACTTGGCCAGCAGCGTGCGTACGTCCGCCGGGTTCAGCTCCGGTACGGCGGCGGCGAACGCGTCGAGCAGCGGCTGGTCGCCGAGGAACAGCCCTCGCGCCTGGTCCACCTCGCCCACCACCACGCCCGGCCCCAGCGCGGCGTGCCCCTCGTCGAGCGGCAGCCGTCCCAGCAGCGCGGCCAGCAGCGTGCTCTTGCCGGAGCCGTTCGCCCCGGTGATCGCCACCCGGTCCGCCCAGTCGATCTGGAGGTCCACCGGGCCGAGCGTGAAGCCGCCCCGGCGTACCACGGCTCCTCGGAGCGAGGCCACGACGGCGCCGGCGCGGGGCGCGGCGGCGATCTCCATCCGCAGCTCCCACTCCTTGCGCGGCTCCTCGACCACCTCCAGCCGCTCGATCAGGCGGGCGGTCTGCTTCGCCTTCGCGGCCTGCTTCTCGGTCGACTCGGTGCGGAACTTGCGGCCGATCTTGTCGTTGTCGGTGGCCTTGCGCCGGGCGTTCTTCACGCCCTTCTCCATCCAGGCGCGCTGCGTCCGGGCGCGTGCCTCCAGGTCGGCCTTCGTGTCGGCGTACTCCTCGAACTCCTCGCGGGCGTGCCGGCGCGCCACGGCGCGTTCCTCCAGGAAGGCCGCGTAGCCGCCGCCGTAGTGGTTGACCTGCCGTTGGTGCAGGTCCAGCTCGACGATCCGGTTGACCGTGCGGGTGAGGAACTCGCGGTCGTGGCTGACCAGCACCGTGCCGGCGCGCAGCCCGGTGACGAAGCGTTCCAGCCGGTCCAGCCCGGCCAGGTCGAGGTCGTTGGTGGGCTCGTCGAGCAGGAAGATGTCGTAGCGGCTGAGCAGCAGCGACGCCAGCCCGGCGCGGGCCGCCTGCCCGCCGGAGAGCCCCGTCGTCGGATGGTCCAGGCCGACGTCGAGGCCCAGCTCGGCCGCGACCTGTTCGGCCCGTTCGTCCAGATCCGCGCCGCCGAGGTCGAGCCAGCGTTCCAGGGCATTCGCGTACGCGTCGTCGGCGCCGGCCGCGCCGGCGGTCAGCGCCTCGGTGGCGGCGTCCAGCGCGGCCTGCGCGGCGGTCACGCCGGTACGCCGGGCCAGGAAGTCCCGGACCGTCTCGCCCGGCCGACGTTCCGGCTCCTGCGGCAGGTAGCCGACCGTGGCGCCGGGCGGGCTCAACGCCACCGAACCCTGCTCGCGGGGCTGGAGCCCGGCGAGCGTGCGCAGCAGCGTGGACTTGCCGGCGCCGTTCACCCCGACCAGGCCGATCACGTCGCCGGGCGCGACGACCAGGCTCAGGTCTTCGAAGAGGAGACGGTCACCGTGGCCGGCGGTGAGATCCTTGGCGATCAACGTGGCGCTCATCAGGTCACCGAGCCTACCGGCGCGCGCATCCGGATTACCGTGACCCGCGCTCGGGCGGGAACACCGCTGAGGGACACTCACAGCCGTGGCGACCACACTGGCGATCGACTGCGGGGGCGGCGGGATCAAGGCCTCCGTGCTGGACGCCGCCGGCACCATGCGAGCCCGTCCGCTGCGCGTGCCCACGCCGTACCCGCTGCCCCCGACCCTGTTCGTGCGGACGCTGTTGGATCTCGGCGCCCGGCTGCCCACGGCGGACCGGCTCACCGTCGGCATGCCCGGCATGATCCGGCACGGCGTCGTGGTGGCCACCCCGCACTACGTGACCCGGGCCGGGCCGCGCAGCCGCGTCGACCCGGAGCTGGTCGCGGAATGGTCCGGGTACGACGCGCGCGGCGCGCTCGCCGAGGCGTTCGGGATGCCCGCGCTGGTGCTCAACGACGCCGAGGTGCACGGCGCCGGCGTGGTCGCCGGGACCGGGTGCGAGCTGGTGCTGACGCTCGGCACCGGGCTGGGCAGCGCGCTCTTCGACGGCGGGACGATCGCGCCGCACCTGGAGCTGTCGCACGCGCCGGTGCGGTGGAACACCACCTACGACACGTATGTCGGGGAGCCGGAACGGCGGCGCCTCGGTGACGCGTTCTGGTCCCGGCGGATCCGGCAGGTGGTGGACGGCCTGCGGCCGGTGTTCCACTGGGACCGGCTCTACCTGGGCGGCGGCAACTCGCGGCTGATCCGGCCGGAGCAGGTGGCCCGGATGGGAGACGATGTCGTGGTCGTCCCGAACACGGCCGGAATCGTGGGTGGTGTCCGGGCCTGGGACCTGGTGGGCGACAGGTACGACCCCACGCCCTGATCCTTACCCCGTGGAACACTCGCGCTTCCGCCGGTGTTGTGCCAGCGTCGGACAAAGGGCTGACGCGACACGAGGAGGTGGGTCGAGTGGACCTTCTGGCGGAGTACCGGCGGGCGACCATGTTCTTCGACTCGGGGGACCCGACCGGAGCGGCCCGGCTGCTGGAGCCGATCATCGAGGCGGAGCCCGACAACTCCTCGGTACGGCAGTTGCTGGCCCGGGCGTACTTCCAGTCGGCGCAGCTCAACCGCGCCGAGGCGCACCTGCGTGAGCTGGTCGACCGGGACCCGAGCGACCACTACGCGCACCACGTGCTCGGTCGGACGCTGGAGCGGATGAACCGGCCGGCCGACGCGCTGCGGCACCTGCGCATCGCGGCGGCCATGCACTCCACCAACGCCGACTACACCACCGCGCTCAAGCGGGTCGAGGGTCGGGTCGGTCGTTAGTTCTGTCGAGGGGCAGCCCGGGTGGGCTGCCCCTCGGCGTACCTAGGATGTGAACCGTGAAGCTCAAGCTCGATCTCCACGACATCTACAACAAGGGCCACGACATCGACCGCGCGCTGCGCGGGATCATGGACGAGGCGGTGGCGAAGAAGGCCACGCTCGTGGAGATCATCCCGGGCAAGGGCTCCGGCGCGTTGAAGAAGAAGGTGCTGCGCTTCCTCGACCAGAAGGACGTGAAGCAGCTCTACCACCGCGTCGAGAAGGACTCGAAGAACTTCGGCCGCCTCTTCGTCCACTTCCGCTGGAAGTAATATCCGCCAAGCCGTGACGGGCCCGTCCGGAGAGTCATCGTCGATCCGGGTGGCGCATCCGCCTCCGATCGACGGGTGGACGTTTGCCCGGCGGACCATCGGGAGACCTGTCGGTCATGTTCGAGGACTTCACGGACGAGCGGATCGACGTCGGAGAGGTGCAACTCCGCGTTCGCCATGCCGGGCACGGCCGTCCGGTCCTTCTCATCCACGGCCATCCGCGCACCGGGTCGACGTGGCATCGGGTCGCACCGCAGCTGGTTGACCGGGGCTTCACCGTCGTCTGCCCGGACATGCGCGGCTATGGCCAGTCCGGGAAGGCGCGCGTCCTTCCCGACCATGCCCAGCAGTCCAAGCGCGCGGTGGCGGCGGATCTGGTCCGGCTGATGACCGCTCTCGGTCATTCGAGATTCGCCGCTGTCGGGCACGACCGCGGCTCTTACGTGGCGCTGCGCCTGGCACTGGACCATCCGCAGGCGGTGAGTCACCTGGTCGTCCTCGACGGTGTACCGCTCAGCGAGGCCCTCGCCCGCTGCGACGCCGGCTTCGCCCGCGCCTGGTACCACTGGTTCTTTTTCGCCCAGCCCGACACGCCGGAGCGGGTGATCAACGCCGATCCCGATGCCTGGTACGCCAGCAAGGCGCGGCCCGACAACATGGGAGCTGAGAACTATCGGGAGTTCCGGCAGGCCATCCACGACCCGGCCACGGTGCGGGCGATGTTGGAGGACTACCGCGCCGGCCTCGGAGTCGACCGGGAGCATGAGGAAGCCGACCGGCGCGCCGGTCGCACCGTGGCGTGTCCGACGCTCTTCCTCTGGTCGAGCCGGGATGACATGGCGGACCTGTACGGTGACCCGCTCGCGATCTGGGCGGCGTGGGCCGACGATCTCCGGGGCCATCCGATCGAGTCCGGACACCACGTCGCCGAGGAGAACCCCGACGACCTGACCGCGGCGTTGCACGGCTTTCTCGCCTGACGATTTCGCCGCGTTCGTTCGGGCCGCTCGGCGGTTGATCCACTCACCTCGCCGAGGTGGCGGTGTCCCGGTCGCTCGAATGCCGCCTACCTCGCGGGGCTGGTGGATCGTGCCGGTCTACAGGTCCCGCACGGCGACCGTCTGGCCACCGCTCTGCTCACCGGTGGGGCGGAAGCCCAGCTTCAGGTAGAACGGTTCCGGACCGCCGACACGGGGCTCCCAGGTGACGTACGCCCGGTTGCCGCCTCTGGCTCGGATCTCCTCGCACACCGCGTCGACCGCGAACCGGCCGAAGCCGTGGCCCTGCGCGTCGGCCGCGATGTTCAGCCGCCAGAGGCCGGCCCGCAGGTCGTCCGGGTTGTCGCCCCACGGAATGTCGAAGAACGCCATCAGGAAGCCGACCAGCCGATCTCCGTCGTAGACCAGCCTCGGCCAGGCGTGCTCGGGGAAGACGTACGCCTCGGCCAGCGACTTGACCACCGGCGCCACCAGATCCTCCTGGTCGGGGTGCACCGACAGCGCGAGAGCCGCCTCGTAGTTGTCGGGGGTGATCTTCTCCAGCCGCATGCGGCGCAGCGTAGCGAGCATGGTGCGCGCCCGGCCAGGAGGCTATTGATCTGCCAAACGGTACCGCGTGGTACAGTACGGTACATGACGACGATGACGCTACGAGAGTTTCGCGACGGCGTTGGTCGCGTGCTGGAAGCGGTCGAACGCACCGGCGAGCCCGTCATCATCACCAAGTACGAACGACCCGTCGCCGTGCTGGTGGGCATCGACGAGTGGGAAGAGATCGAGGCGTTTCGGGACCGTCGGGACTCGCAGGTGATCGCTCGGTCCCGCGCGGACGGTCAGTTCGTGCCGCTTTCTGCTGCCCTGGAGTCGCTCGGGGTCGACCCGAAGGAGGTGGAGGCCCTCCTGGCCGACCGGGCCAACGGTGAGGCGGCATGAAGGTCCAGATCGACCGTGACGTGCTGGTGTGGTTGCACAAGCAGCCGCGGAACATCTTCCTCACTGTCCTGAGCGCGATCCTTGGTTTGATTTCCGATCCCGCGCCGCAGAACTCCACCGAGATGCGTGACGGATCTGGGCGTCGTCTGCGCGTCGGTGACTACCGGGTGCTCTATCGCCTCGATGGCGACGACTTGACCATCCACGCCGTCGGACACCGGAAAGACGTCTACTCCTGATCCGCTCGTGTCAGCCCGGGTGAGTTGATGGGCTGCGATCTTTGAATCCGGGTCAGGAGAGCGGGAACCCAGTGGTTCCCGTACCGGTGTTGGAGGTCTGTCAGCCGCCAGTCGTCGCCGGTCACGATCCGACGGCAGCGCGCCGAGCCGCATCCGCACGCCATGACGAAATCGGCGGTGCCGGTGCTGGTGCCGTAGTCGTTCGTCAGTTCCTCACCGGCTGCGACGTCCCGCCGGGTGACCAGGGTGAACGGCGCGTCCCACCACAGATTCGGGTCGCAGCCGTGGTTGCCCTTGCCGTTGGGGCGACCGGGTGGGAGGACCAGATGCCGGTCCTCCCACACCGTGATGGTGTCGATGTAGGGGCGGTCCGGTCGGGCGAGCAGGTCACGTAGTTCTGCGTCGGTGACGAGTCGACCGCCGAGCCGGGACGCCGGCGTCCCGGCGGGGAGGGGAGCGCAGGCGAACAGGCCCTCACCCGAGATCCCGGACGGACGGACCTCGACGTCCGGGTGAAGCCAGCAGTCCGGTTCCGGAGCGTTCCACACCCGTCCACCTTCGCCCCGCTGCCCAGGCGACTCAAGCGGCGACAGCGTCAGTCCTCGTCGGCCGGGCCGGGACGGTTCTTGGCGATCCACGATCGAACGGCCCTGCCGTCCCAGACGCGGCCCATCTTCAGGGTGACGAGCGGGTCGGGGAATCCCTTCCGACCGACGATGATCGTGGCCCGCTGCTTGCTGATCCCGCCCAGCAGATCGCGGATCTCATCCAACCCGAGCAGCTCCACGATCCGACGGTATGGCCTCAGGGTGTTGCATAAAGATAAACAGGGCAAGACAACTCCCGAGGGGGTTGTACAAAGACAACTCCATGTGATGCGATGAGGCGGTGACGGACCACGGACCTGTTCTGCCCCTCTGGACGTGTGCCGGGTGCGACCTGCCCTGGCCCTGTCCCGCACGTCGCCGCGAGCTGCTGGCCGAGTTCCGCTGTGCTCGGGTGTCCCTGTCGATCTACATGGCCTCACATCTGCTGTCCGCCATGCAGGATCTGAGCTGGGCCTCCGCTGGTGCTCTCCACCGCAGGTTCCTCGGTTGGCTGTCGTGAGCGCGATCAATCCCGGTGACGAGAAGTTCCACTACTCCGACAACTCACACCGGTGGATTCCGCCGGACCCCGACTTCCCTCAGGACGTGTGGGACGAGATGGTCCGGCAGCACAAGGAGAAGCACCTCCGGCCACCCAAGCGACCGGGCGTCGCGCGCCGTTCGATCTGACCTCGCCCCAGCCCCCGGTGGTGATCGGGAAGCCGGGGCGACAGCAGATCAGGCTGGTCGGCGTACCCGGTAGGCCAGGTGGGTGACGCCGACGCCTTCCACCACCCGGAACGGCCCGTCGAACTCCACCGGCGCGATGCCCAGCCCGGAGAAGAACGGGATCCCGTCGCCGAGCAGCACCGGCACCAGGTCGACGTGCACCTCGTCGAGCAGCCCCGCCTCCAGCACCTGCCGCGCGATCGTCCCGGCGTTCACGCCGACCTCCTTGCCGCCCGCCAGGGCGCGGGCCCGCTCGACCGCCCGCTCGATGCCGTCGGTGACGAACACGAAGGACTCGCCTTCGGGCGCCCAGCCCGCCGGCACCTGGTGGGTCACCACGACCACCGGCATGTCCAGCGGGTGCCGGCCGCCCCAGCCGCTTGTCAGGTCGAACAGCGTGCGGCCGACGACCAGCGCGCCGGTGCGCTCGGTCAGCGCCCGGATGTGTGCGGCGCTGGCCGCCGACGTCCGGAACGTCATGTTGGCATGAGCCGTCGGCACCGCCACGTCGCCGTTGTTGTACCACTGGAAGAGGTGGTCGAAGCCGCCGTGCGACGAGTCGGCGACGTAGCCGTCCAGGGACATGGTCGCGCCGGTGGTCACCTTGCTCATCGTGTGCTCCTCGGGTCGCGTGAACCAGCTTTCACCCGGGGGTAGAAGCCGAACGACCCGTCCTCGACATCCGGCCGGAAAAAAGTTCAGCGGCGGGGCCGCAGCCCGTCGAGCGCGGTGGCGACGAGCCGGTCGGTGTATTCGGTCGTGAGCGGTCCGCCGCGGTGGAGCCAGCGTTGGAACACGGGGCCCCAGATCAGGTCCACCGCCACGTCGAGGTCGACGTTCTCGGCGAGTTGTCCGGCTTGTTGGGCGCTGCGCAGGCGCTGCCGTTTGGCCTCCCGCAGCGGCCCGTCCAGCCGTTCGGCGTAGGTCGCCGCCAGCTCGGGGTCGTGGGCGATCTCGGTCGCCAGCGCGCGCATCGGTTGCTCGTACCGGGGGTCGGTCAGTTCCGCCACGGTGGCGCGGAGCACCCCGGTCAGGTCGGCGGCCAGGTCGCCGGTGTCCGGGAGCCGCACCGGCTCGCCCTCGGCGCCTTCGCTGAGCATGAGGAACGCGTCGAAGACGACCGCGCCCTTGGACGGCCACCAACGGTAGATGGTCTGCTTTCCCACGCCGGCGCGGCTGGCGATGCCCTCGATGCTGATCTTCGCGTACTCGACCTCCCGTAACAGCTCGAAGGCCGCGGTGAGGATGGCGCGGCGGGAGGTCTCGCTCCGGCGGGCCGTGTTCGGCGGCGTCATGAGCAGCACCATATCAGCGAGACGAACCGTCTCGTCTTGACGAATGGGGGGTCAGGGTGGAGAGTCGAGACGGACCGTCTCGTCTCATCAGCCGAAGGGGAACGCCGACATGCGGACCTGGTTCATCACCGGCGCCAGCCGCGGCCTGGGCCGCGCGTTCGCCGAGGCCGCGCTCGACCGGGGTGACCGGGTGGTCGCCGCCGCCCGGACCGTTACCCCGGACGACTTCGACGCGCGACACGGCGACCGGCTGCTGGCCCAGACCCTCGACGTGACCGACCGGGCGGCCGTCTTCGCCGCCGTGGCCACCGCGGTCAAGCACTTCGGGCGGCTCGACATCGTCGTCAACAACGCCGGCAATCTGTCCATGGGCATGGTCGAGGAGTTCACCGAGGCGGAGGCGCGCGCCCAGTTCGAGGTGAACCTCTTCGGCGCGCTCTGGGTCAGCCAGGCGGTGCTGCCGCACCTGCGCGCCCAACGGTCCGGCCACATCGTGCAGGTCTCCAGCATCGCCGCCCTCGGTGGCTTCCCGAGCACGGGCATGTACAGCGCGAGCAAGTTCGCCCTGGAAGGCATGAGCGAGGCCCTCGCGATGGAGGCGGCGGCCTTCGACGTCAGACTCAGCATCATCCAGCCGGGCGGCTACTGGACCGACCTCTACACCAGCGTCAGCGCCACCAACCCGATGGACGCGTACGCGCCGCTGCGCGCCGAGTTGGCGCGACAGTGGGCGGAGGACTCGGTCGACAGCGAGCCCCGGCTGGCCGCCGAGGCTCTGCTGCGACTCGTCGACAGCGACGACCCGCCGCTGCGGCTGCTGCTCGGGAGCATGGTGTACGACCTGGCGTTCGACATCGCCCGCCGGCGGATGGACACCTGGGCCGGCTGGGAGCGGGTCAGCCGCGCCGCCGAGCACGCGGTGCCCGCCCCCGGAACGGCCCGCTAGAGCGCGTACGTCTGCGCCACCGCCAGCATCTCCGAGGTGTGCGAGCCGACCACGCCCACGTTCCCCGGCCGCTGCCGGAAGCCGGGCAGCGTGGACAGCCCGTCGCTGGCGTCCATGGCGCGCAGGTTGACCGTGTCGGCCGAGGTCGTCAACGTCAGCGTCACCTCGACGCCCTCCGGCGGCGGGGCGTGGAACACGATCCCGAAGCCCCACCGGCCCTCGCGCGCCTTGACCGGCACGTCCCGCCCGGCCACCGAGGCGGACCGGACGGTGGCGGTGCGCGTGTCCACGTGCAGCGTGAGCAGCCGTACCGTCCGCTGCGGCGTGACCCGCACCCGCAGCACCCGCTGGTCACCGTTGCGGGTGTCGGCGAGCGTCTCCAGCTTCGGCGCGGGCAGCGACGCCGCCGGGGCCGGGCCGGCCCGCAGCTCGCCGTCGCCCAGGCCGGGGAAGTCGTCGGCCACCGAGATGGTCCGGTCGACGTAGCGGTCGGTCCAGGGCTGCGGGATGTCCTCGTGACTGAGCCAGGCCGCCTTCTTCGAGCCGGCGTCCAGCGCGTACATCAGGTGGGTGGGCACCGGGTGTGCGTCGTCGAAGCGGTCGACGGCCAGGCCGACCCCGGCGAGCGTCACCGCCGCCACGAACGCCGCGCCGGCCGGCAGCGCGCCGAGGCGGCGGGCGCGCAGCGCCAGCATGCCCCGCTGGCCGCCGGCGCGCGGGTGCAGCAGGTCCACCACGGGCAGCAGGGCCAGGCCGAGCAGCACCGCGACCAGCGCGGCCACCGCGCCCATGCCCATGCCGAGCGCCGGGAACAGCAGCACGACCGGGGGCAGCAGCACCACCACGGCCACCGCGCCGGCCAGCGTCACCGCGACCACCGGCCACGGGCCGTCCAGGCGGGTGGCCAGCGCCGCGAGGCCGGCGACGGCGCCGGCCAGCGCCGGCAGGGTCGTCAGGTACGCCCCACCGGGTACGAGCACGGCGAGCAGCACGCCGAACAGGGCCAGCCAGAGCAGCCCGCCGAACGCCAGCGCGGCCGGGCCGACGCGGCGGCGCAGCAGCGCGTACCAGCAGAGGAGCACCGTGGCGGCGAGCGCCACCACGGCGAGGCGGTACCAGACCGGGCGGTACGGGTCGAGCAGTTCGGCGTACCCCGGTCGGATCGTGGTGATCGCGGCCCAGAGCAGCCAGGCGCCCAGCGGGGCCACGACGACCGGCACCAGGGCCAGGCCGGCGCCGGCGGCGAGCGTGCCGGCGGTGGCCCGGCCCCGGCGGCGCAGCAGCCAGCCGAGCGCGCCGACCGCGAGCAGCGCGGCCACCGCCAGCGGCAGGGTCAGCCCGCCCGGGTAGCGGACCAGCCCGCCCGGCACCGGGAAGTAGGTGTCGTCGTGGCCGGAGCGCAGGTCGCCCAGGTCGGTGCGGCCGAACTCGCGGGCCAGGCCGAGCGCGTTGTCGCCGTGCATCTGGAGGCTGCCCCGGTCCATCCGGGCCGGCACGTCCAACGGGGTGTGGTAGATCGCGCCGCCGTCGATGTAGGCCGAGTTCAGGCCCACGAAACGGGCGTCGCCGAACGCGGTGAAGTCGGTGTCGTTGGGCAGCGCCCGGTAGATCTCCACCGCGAACGACGTGCCCACCGGGTGCGGCGCGGCCCGGCCGAACACGTCCACCAGCTTCGCGTTGTTCCGGGACGTCTCGAACATGATCACCGGGCCGGTGGAGCCGCGTGCCTCCAGGTTGAGCACCACTCCGCCGTCGGCGGCGAGCGGGTGGTCGGCGGCGAAGCCGGCCGCGCCGCACAGGCACGCCTCCTCCGCGTCGGTGAGCACGAAGACCACGTCGTTGCGGGGACGCGGGCCGGTGGTCAGCGCGCGGGCCACCTCCAGGATGGTGGCGGTGCCGGCCGCGTCGTCGTTGCCGCCCGGCCCGGTCTGCACCGAGTCGTAGTGGGCGACCAGGAAGACCTTGCCGGTCGGGTCGGTGCCGGGGAGGCGGGCCACCACGTTGCGCACCCGGGCCAGCGTCGCGCCGCCGGCCGCGCCGGACAGTTGCCCGGCCTCGGGCGCCACCGCGTCCTGCACCTCGGTCTCCAGGCCCAGCCCGCGCAGCGTGCCGACCAGGTGCTCGCGTACCCGGTCGTTGGCCGCGCTGCCGGCCACGTGCGGCCGGGCCGCGATCACCTCGACGTTCCGGTACGCCCGCGCGGCGCTGAACTCGCCGGCCGGCGCGTCGGCCGGGCGCGGCGCCGGGGTGGACAGGGTGACCAGGACGCCCGCTCCGACGGCGAGCAGCGCGACCAGCGCGGCGACGGCGGCGGGCAGGCGGCGGCGGGGCTTGGCGAACGCCCGGTCGGCGGGGCGGGTGGGGGGTGCGCCCACGGGGACTCCTCGGGGGTGGATCTACGGGGTGGGCATCATCCTGCACCCCCGGCGGTCGTGGCGGCACTCCCCGGTCGGTGCGCTGCCGAACGGGCAGCGCTCCCGCGTAACATCGGGGGTCGGCCGCGTCGCTGTCCGGGTGAACGGGCTCACCCAGTCGCCTGTGCCGACGGCGGTCGTACGGTGTGCGACCGTTTGTCTTAGCCTGGATCGCCCACGGCGCTCGGAAGGAGTCCGACATCACCAGCGACCTCCCGCGACTCGCGGCGGTTTCCCGGCCGCACCGGGGGACCGACGTGCCGGGTGCCGTCGGCGTGCCCCGCGCCGGGGCGGGGCTGCCCAGCGGCCTGCCGCCGGGCGAACGGCTGCGGGTGCTGCTGGTCGAGGACGACGAGGGCGACGCCTTCCTGGTCGGCGAGCTGCTCGCCGAGACCAACTCGATGATCGATCTGCTGGTCGCGACCAGCCTCAGCGAGGCCCGCCAGCGGGTGATGGGCGTCGACTGCGTCCTGCTCGACCTGGGCCTGCCCGACGCGCAGGGCCTGGACGGGCTGCGCCGGGTGCTGGAGATGGCCAGCGGCGCCGCGGTCTGCGTGCTGACCGGCCGCTCCGACGAGCACCTGGGCATCGTGGCGGTCGCCGAGGGCGCGCAGGACTACCTGGTCAAGGGGCAGGTCGACGGCGTGCTCCTGACCCGGGCGCTGCGTTACGCGGTGGAGCGCAAGCGCGCCGACGTGAACGCCCGCCGGCTGCGCGAGGTGGAGCTGCGCCAGGCCGAGTCCGCCCGCCTGGAGCGCGGCCTGCTGCCGCAGCCGCTGATGACCACCGACGAGGTGTCGGTGCACACGTTCTACCGGCCCGGTCGGCACGCCGCGCTGATCGGCGGCGACTTCTACGACGTGGTGCAGACCCGCCCGGACCGGATCGACCTGATCGTCGGCGACGTCTGCGGTCACGGCGTGGACGAGGCCGCGCTCGGCGTCGAGCTGCGCGTCGCCTGGCGGGCGCTGGTGCTGGCCGGGGTGCCGGACGACGAGGTGCTGCCCGCGCTGGAGCAGGTGCTGATGAGCGAGCGCCGGCTTCAGGAGATCTTCGCGACGGTGGCCACCGCCCGGCTCGACCTGGCGTCCGCGCGGGCCACCGTACGACTCGCCGGTCACCCGCCGCCGCTGCTGCTCAGCGGCGGTAAGGTCGCCCCGGTGCCGGCCAAGGGCGGGCTGCTGCTCGGCGTCCGGCCCCGCCGTCCCGTTGCCTTCGATCTGGAGTTCGACACCGATGACTGGTCCCTGTTGATGTATACCGACGGCCTCATCGAGGGCCGGGTCGACGGCGGCGACGAACGGCTCGACGTGCCCGGCCTGACCGGCCTTCTCGCCGACCCGGCCAACCGGGCGGTGCCGCTGTCCGAGCTGCCCGCGTGGCTGGTCGGCCGCGCCGAGCAGATCAACGGCGGCCCGCTCGCCGACGACGTGGCGATGCTGCTGGTGACCCGTGGCGGGGGACGGTAGTGAGCGCGGGGAGTGAGCCGGGTCTGCGAGCCCCGCGGTCGCGAACGGAGACGGCACGATGAAGGCGTACGAGCAGGGGTGGACGCTGCGGCGGCGGGTGGCCGCGCTGCTCGGCGTGGTCCTCGCGCTGCTGCTCGGGCTGGCCGCCGCGGAGGCGGTGGTCGCCGCGAAGAACCGGCAGAACATCGACGCGGTGCTGATCAGGACCGGCCCGTTGCGGGTCCAGGCGCAGGAGCTGATGAGCGTCCTGCTGGATCAGGAGACCGCGGTTCGCGGTTACGCGGTGAACGGCGACCGCAGCGACCTGGCCCCCTACCAGGAGGGCGTGCAGCGCGAGCAGAGCTTGCTCGCCTCGATCCGTGACCTGTCCGCCAGCTACCCGGACGTGCGCCGCGAGCTGGGCGTGGTCGAGCAGCGGACCACGCAGTGGCGGGCCCAGGTGGCCGAGCCGGTGATCGCGACCACGGAGCGCAGCGGCCCGGCGGCCGGCCGGGCGTTGATCACCGACCGGACCCGGCAGCAGTTCGACGGGATACGGGCGTCCGTCACCACGCTCCAGGACGAGATCCTCACCGTCCGCAAGGAGGCCGCCGACCGGGTCAACTCGACGAGCAACGCGCTGGTCCTGCTGTTGATCATCGCGGCGCTGGTGGTGGCGGTGGCCGGCACGGTCATGCTGCTCTCGCTCGACCGGATCCTGATCCGCCCGCTGGCCGCGCTGGTCGGGCAGGTGCGGGAGGTGGCCGAGGGCGACTACCAGCACCGCATCTCCGGGTCCGGCCCGCCGGAGTTCCGCCGGCTCGCCGACGACATCGACCAGATGCGCCAGAAGATCGCCCAGGAGCTGGACGAGGTACGCCAGGCCCGGGAGCGGATCGAGTGGGTCAACGACCAGCTCCAGAAGCAGGCCGAGGAGTTGACCCGCTCCAACCGTGACCTGGAGCAGTTCGCGTACGTGGCCTCGCACGACCTCCAGGAGCCGCTGCGCAAGGTGGCCAGCTTCTGCCAGCTCCTCCAGCGGCGCTACGCCGGGCAGCTCGACGAGCGGGCGGACCAGTACATCGCGTTCGCGGTGGACGGCGCGCAGCGCATGCAGCGGCTCATCAACGACCTGCTCGCGTTCTCCCGGATCGGCCGGCTCACCACCGGCTTCACCGAGGTCGACCTGAACCGGGTGATGGGTGACGTGGCCGGGCAGACCGAGGCGGCCCGGCAGTACGCCGACGCGGAGCTGACCTGGGACGAGATGCCGACGATCCGCGGCGAGGAGCCGCTGTTGACCAACCTGCTGGTCAACCTGGTGAGCAACTCGGTGAAGTTCCGCCGCCCCGACGTGCCGTCGAAGGTGCACGTGTCGGCCCGGCTGGTCGACGACGAGTGGGAGATCAGCTGCCGCGACAACGGCATCGGCATCGAGCCGGAGTTCGCCGACAAGATCTTCGTGATCTTCCAGCGGCTGCACTCGAAGGACGCGTACCCGGGCACCGGCATCGGGCTGGCGATCGTCAAGAAGATCGTGGAATACCACGGCGGCCGGGTCTGGGTGGACACCGACGTCGAGGAGGGCACCACCATCCGGTTCACGTTGCCCGCGCTGGAGGCCGACATCGAGGCCGCGCGGGCGGCCGAGAACCCGGCGGCGGAGGCCGGGACCGCCGAGCCGGCCGAGGACGCCCCGGTGGACGTCGCCCGGCAGCCGGACGGCGCGGCAAGCGAGGAGCCGCCCGCGGCGGCGGACCGGCACGACACCAACGGTGGCATGAAGGAGACGGTGGGATGACCGCGCCTGCGGACGGCAAGAGCCCGATCGAGGTCCTGCTCGTCGAGGACGATCCGGGCGACGTGCTGATGACCCAGGAGGCGTTCGAGGAGCACAAGCTCCGCAACCGCCTGACGGTCGTCTCCGACGGCGCCGAGGCGCTGGCCTACCTGCGCCGTGAGGGCCAGTACACGGACGCGGTGGCGCCCGACCTGATCCTGCTCGACCTGAACCTGCCCCGCCGGGACGGCCGGGAGGTGCTGGAGGAGATCAAGAAGGACGAGCACCTCCGCCGGATCCCGGTCGTGGTGCTCACCACGTCGCAGGCCGACGAGGACATCCTGCGCAGCTACCAGCTGCACGCCAACGCCTACGTGACCAAGCCGGTGGACTTCGAGCGCTTCATCTCGGTGGTCCGCCAGATCGACGAGTTCTTCGTCAGCGTGGTCAAGCTGCCGCCGCGTGGCTGACCCGCTGCTGGACGACGTCGCCGGGCTGCTGCGGGAGGCCGCGGCCGAGGTCGTGGTGCCGATGTTCCGGCGGCTCGACCCGTCCGACATCTCCGAGAAGGCGCCCGGCGAGGTGGTCACCGTCGCCGACCGTGAGGCCGAGAAGCTCATCTCCGACGGGCTGCGGCGGCTGCGTCCCGGTTCGGTGGTGGTCGGCGAGGAGGCCGTCGCCGAGGATCCGGGCCTGCTCCGGCACCTGGGCGGCAGCGGTGACGTCTGGCTGGTCGACCCGGTCGACGGCACCTCCAACTTCGCCGCCGGGAAGCGGCCGTTCGCGCTGATGGCGGCGCTGCTCACCGACGGCGTACCGGTGGCGTCCTGGGTCTACGACCCGCTTGACGACACGATGGCGGCCGGCCGGCTCGGCGCGGGCACCCGGCTGGACGGCACGCCGGTGCGGCCCGGCCGGCCGGTGCCCGAGGTGGGCGCGTTGCGGGGCACCGCGATGACGCGGTTCCTGCCCGGCGACTTCCGCCGCGACGTCGAGGCCGGTGGTCGCCGGATCGGCGAGCTGCTGCCCGGCCAGCACTGCGCCGGCCGGGAATACCTCGACCTGCTCACCGGCGCGCAGCAGTTCGTCCTGTTCTGGCGCACGCTGCCGTGGGACCACACCCCCGGCACGCTGCTGGTCCGGGAGGCCGGCGGGGTGGCCCGCCGCTTCGACGGCACCGACTACCACCCCGCCGACGAGGGCCGGGGCCTGCTGGTCGCGGCCAGCGAGGCGATCTGGGACGAGGTGTACGCGGCGCTGCTGGCGAGCTGAGCAGCGCTCCGCGACACCGCCGGCACGCTGCGTCGACGATGCGCGTCCGGCGCGGTCACCGGCCTGGCGTGGCGCGCGCGGTCCGGTATCGTGACCGGCGGTTTCCGCCAGCAGGCCGCCGCCCGGCGCCGGTGGAGCCGCCGCCGCGCACGGTCGACTCGGGGGGCCGGCGGTCGACGGAAGGACCATCACGTGCCCAGGACCAGGCTCACCGGCCGCCGCGTCCGCCGGTCGCTGCTCGCGCTGCTCGCCGCGACGGCCGTGCTGCTCGGCGCCGGCCTCGCCACCGCCGGCCCGGCCGCCGCCGCGCCCAGCCCGAACGCCCCCGACGAGGGCGGCAGCAAGCAGCTCCGGGACGCGCTGGAGGCCGCCGCGAAGGGCCACATCGAGGCGAAGAACCGGCTGGACAACTCCAAGCGTCGCCAGGTCGCGCTGGCCGCCCAGATCAAGGACATCGAGGCACGCCTCGTCGGGCTGACCGCCCAGGCCGGTGAGGTGGCCGTGCAGTCCTACCGGATCGGTCGGCTGGCCCCGACGTCGATGCTGCTGGCCAGCTCCGGGCCGGACGACTTCCTGCACCGGGCGGCCGAGCTGGACATGATGGCCCAGCGGGACAGCAAGCGGCTGGGTGACCTGGCCGACGCGAAGGCCGAGGCGACCGAGTCGAAGCTGGCCCTCGACGCCGAGGTGCGCGAGCAGCAGAAGCAGCTCGCCGTGCTGGCCAAGAAGAAGAAGGACGCCGAGGTCGCGCTCGCCAAGGTCAGCTCCGGCTCCGGGTCCGGGTTCAGCGGCAGTTCCTCGTCGGCCAAGCCGGCGCCGCGCAACTCGGACGGCTCGTGGCCGTCGGAGTCCTGCTCGGTGAGCGACCCGACGCCGGCCGACGGCTGCATCACACCGCGCACGCTGCACATGCTCCAGCAGGCCCAGGCCGCCGGCTACAAGCGGTATGCGTCCTGCCACCGCAGCGGCGGGGGCGGCGAGCACCCCAAGGGGCGGGCCTGCGACTTCTCCGCCGCCAGCGGCGGCTTCGAGGACAAGACCGCGACCGGCGGCGACAAGTCGTACGGCGACAGCCTCGCCAACTGGGCGAAGAACAACGCGAACCGGCTCGGCATCATGTACGTGATCTGGTACCGGCAGATCTGGATGCCGAACACCGGCTGGCGGGCGTACAGCGGGGGTGGCAGTCCGGCCGCCGACCACACGAACCATGTTCATATTTCGATGTACTGACCCGGACGGCCAGGAACGCCGCGTACCCTCGCCACGGTGAGCAGCACATCGTCCGATTTCGTCACCGCGCCGGCGACCGTCGCGCCGGCCCCGCCGCGCGCCCTGCCGAACGGGCTGGCCGCCTTCCTGGTCTTCCTCTCCAGCGGGGCGGTGCTGGTGCTGGAGACCGTGTCGCTGCGCCTGGTCGGCCCGTACGTCGGGGTGACGCTCCAGGTGACCAGCTCGGTCATCGGCATGGCACTGGCGGCCATCGCGTACGGGGCGTGGATGGGCGGGTGGCTCGCCGACCGGCGGGACCCGCGCGCCCTGCTCGCCCCGGCGCTGGTGCTGGCCGGCATCGCCACCGCCGTCACCCTGCCCATCGTCAGGTACGCCGGTGAGGCGCTGCGCGGCGGCGCGGCCAGCGCGGTGCTGCTGCTGACCGCGCTGACCGTGCTGCTGCCGGCCGCGCTCCTGGCCGGGATCACCCCGCTGGTGGTGAAGCTCCAGCTCGCCGACCTGCGCCGCACCGGTCAGGTGGTCGGCAGGCTGTCCAGCATCGGCACGCTCGGCGGCATCACCGCCACGCTGGGCACCGGCTTCATCCTGGTGGCGGCGCTGCCCAGTTCGGTGATCGTGCTGGCGTTGGCCGCGGTGCTCGGCGTGACCGGGCTGGTGCTCGGGTTCTGGCTGCGGCGACGCTCCGGCGCGGCGTTGTCCACGCCGGGCCGGGCCAAGGCGGCGCTGGCGCTGATCGGGCTCGCCGCCGCCGGGCTCAGCGCGGCGGCGCCGAACCCGTGCGATGTGGAGACCGCCTACCACTGCGCCCGGGTCGAGGCGGCCCCGGACCGGCCGGACGGGCGCACGCTCTACCTCAACTCGGCCCAGCACTCCTACGTCGACCTGACCGACCCGAGACACCTGGAGTACGCGTACACCCAGTGGATCGGCCTGGTCGCGGACGTGGCGCGACCGGCGGGGGAGCGGATGGACGCGCTGCACCTGGGCGGCGGCGGATTCACCGTGCCGCGCTACCTGGCCGCCACCCGGCCGGGCACCGACAACCTGGTCTTCGAGGTCGACGGCGGCCTGGTCGAGCTGGACCGTCGGGAGCTGGGCCTGGAGACCGGGCCGGAGCTGACCGCCCGGGTGGGTGACGCCCGGGTGCTGCTCGGCGGCGAGCCGACCGACAGCCGGGACTTCATCGTCGGTGACGCGTTCGGCCACCTGGTGGTGCCGTGGCACCTGGCCACCCGGGAGATGGCCGCCGACATCCGGCGGGTGCTCCGCCCGGACGGGATCTACGTGCAGAACGTCATCGACCACCCGCCGGGCCGGTTCATCCGGGCCGAGCTGGCCACCGTCTCCGCCGTGTTCGACCACGTCGCGCTGATCGCCCCGCCGGGCGCGGTCGACGGCCGGCAGGGCGCGAACTTCGTGATCGTCGCCTCGGACGCACCGCTGCCGCTGACCGCGGTCCCGGCCGGCCTGAAGCCGCTCCCGGAGCCGGCCGAGCTGCTCGACGAGGCGGCGACGGCGACGTGGACCGGGGACGCGCGGGTGCTCACGGACGATTACGCCCCGGTGGACCAACTCCTCGCGACCGCCTGATCGGGTGATGTTCCTGACCGATTCCGACCGGTCAGGTGTAGCCGGGGCCACTTCGGGCAACTGCACCGACCATGGGTGGACCGGTCAGGAACGGCGTGCAACTGCTCGGTGAGCGGTACCGCCTGGTCGAGCAGTTGGGTGCCGGCGGCATGTCGGTGGTCTGGCGCGGCTACGACGAGGTGCTCGGCCGGCAGGTGGCGGTCAAGGTGCTGGCCTCCCGGCTCGCCAGCGACAAGGCGTTCCGGCACCGGATCCGCGTCGAGGCGCAGGCCGCCGCGCGGCTCTGCCACCCCAACATCACCAACGTGTACGACTACGGCGAGTCCGTCCAGGTCGGGCTGACCGTGCCGTACGTGGTCATGGAGCTGGTCGACGGCGGCCCGCTCAGCAGCCGGCTCGGCCGGGACGGGCAGTTGCCCTGGCGGGAGGCGCTGACCATCGGCGCGGAGGTCGCCTCCGCGCTGGCCACCGCGCACGCCCGGGGTGTGGTGCACCGGGACGTCACGCCCGGCAACGTCATGCTCACCGCGACCGGCGTGAAGGTCGTCGACTTCGGGATCTCGGCGCTGGTGGGGGAGAGCGACAAGGGACCGGACGGCGCGCTGCTCGGCACGCCCGCCTACCTGGCCCCGGAGCGCCTGGACAACGGCCACGTCTCGCCCGCCACCGACATCTACGCGGTCGGCCTGCTGCTCTACCGGATGCTCACCGGCCGGCTGCCGTGGCAGGCCAGCACCACCACCGAGATGCTGCGCGCGCACATGTACCGCGACCCGGACCCGATGCCGCCGGTGCCCGGCCTCCCCGGCCAGGTCGCCGACCTGGTCCAGCGGTGCCTGGCGAAGCGCCCCGAGGACCGCCCGCCCACCGCCGAGGTGGCCCGTACGCTCGCCGAGGCGGTCGGGATCGCGTCGATCGTGCCGGTGTCACCGGCGTTCGGCGGCATCGACCCGGCGCTGATGGCGAACGCCGGCACCACCATCCTGCCCTGGTCGGCGGCGACCGACGCGGTGCCGTACTCGGCGATCCGCACCCGGACCCGGGGCGCGGCGGCACGGCGGCGCAAGGTGGAGGCCGGGGTGGCCGCTGCCGGGCTGATCGCGGTGACCGCCACGATGTGGGGGCTGACGTCGCGGAGCCCGGCCAGCGGTGGGGTGGAGCCGACCGAGGCGCGGATGGGGCTGCCCGAGCCGGTGCCCTGCGCGGTCGACTACTCGCTGCGCCGCGACACCGGCAAGGACTTCTCCGCCGAGTTGACGCTGACCAACACCGGTCCCCGGGAACTGCGCGGCTGGACGATGAGCTTCAGCTTCCCCGGCAAGCAGGCGATCACCGCGGCCCAGCCCCCGGTCCGGCAGGTGGGGCGCACCGTGTCGGTGGCGGCCCCGACGCCGGATGCGGCGTTGGCGCCCGGCGCGTCGACGAAGCTGACGCTGAGCGGGCGCTACACCGGGAGCAACACGTTGCCGGTGGAGTTCAAGCTCGGCAACAGCACCTGTGGCGTGCAGGTGTCGGGCATCGCCGGCTCGGTGCCGATCACCACCGCGCCGAAGACGACCCGGGCGCCGGTCAAGCCGGCCGCCAAGCCGGCCGCCAAGCCGGCCGCCAAGAGCGGGCCGGCCGAGGCGAAGCCGGCACCGAAGCCCAAGGCCGAGCCGAAGCCGAAGCCCAAGGGCAAGGAGAGTGGTAAGGGAAAAGGGAAGTGAAGCAGCCGAAGGGGGGTGGGCACGGCAAGGGCAAGGGGCCGAAGGACTGACGGTCGGGCCGGCGCCCGGTCAGGTGAGCGCCGCGAAGTGTTGCACCTGGGTGATGCTGCCCTCCACGATGAGCACGCTGTCCGGCGCCAGCACCGTCTCCGGCCCGGCGTAGCGGAACGGCTGGCCGGGCAGCTTCGCGCCGACCACCATCACCCCGTACCGGTCCTGCGGGGACAGTTCGCCCAGCGCGCGCCCGACCAGCGGCGGCGGCACCCGCACCTTGGCGATGGCGAAGTCGTCGCCGAACTCGATGAAGTCGAGCATCCGGCTGACGATCAGGTGGGCGACCCGCTCGCCGGTCTCCGCCTCGGGGAACACCACGTGGTGCGCGCCGACCGAGTGCAGGATCTTGGCGTGCTTGTCCGACGTGGCCCGCGCCCAGATCTGCGGGACGCCCAGCTCGGCCAGGGCCAGCACGGTGAGCACGCTCGCCTCGACCGAGGCGCCGATGGCGACCACCACCCGGCCGAAGTCCGCCACCCCGAGCTGCCGCAACGCGGTCTCCTCGGTGGCGTCCGCCTGCACGACCCGGTCCAGCTCGGCCGACCACCGCTGGACCCGGGCCGGGTCCCGGTCGATGGCGAGCACCTCGTGGTCGAGGCGCGCCAGCGAGCCGGCGAGGTGGTGGCCGAACCGGCCCAGGCCGATCACGACGACACCGGTGTCGTCCGCGCGTCTAGCCGACAATGGGTTGCTCCTCCGGGTAGCGGTACAGACGACGTCGGGTGTTCAACGCGATGGCCGAGCCGAGCGTGAGCGGACCGATCCGACCGACGTACATGAGCGCGGTCAGCACGTACTGGCCGGGCGCGGGCAGCCGCTGGGTGAGGCCGACGGTCAGGCCGGTGGTGCTGAACGCGGAGGTGACCTCGAAGAGCGCGGCGTAGAGGCGTACGTGCGCGGTCATCGCGATCAGGCCGACCGTGCCGGCGGCCACCAGCGCCACGCTGAGCAGCGCGACCGTCAACGCCTGCCGCTGGCTGGCCGGGGACACCCGGCGGTTCCCGACCGTGGTGTCCGGCTCGCCGCGCAGCTCCGCCCAGATGGCGAAGCCGAGCAGGAAGAACGTGGAGACCTTGATACCGCCGGCGGTGCTGGCGCTGCCGCCGCCGATGAACATCAGGCCGATGAGCATCGGGTAGCTCTCCTCGGTGAGCCGCCCGACGTGGATCACGTCGAAGCCGCCGGTGCGGCTCAGCGCGATCTGGGTGAATGCCGCGAGCGTCTTGCCCGGCACGTCGAACCTGCCGATCGTGGCCGGGTTGGTCCACTCGGCCAGCAGCAGGTAGCCGAAGCCGCCGACGGTGAGCACCAGGCTGCCCCAGACGGTGAGCTTGGTGGCGACCGCCCACCGGTCCGGCCGCCGCCACTCCCGGAACGCCTCGAACAGCGCCGGGAAGCCGAGCCCGCCGATGATCGCGCCGACGCTGAGCGGCAACGCCACCCACGGGTCCCGGGCGAAGGCGACCAGCCCGTCGGAGTAGAGCGCGAAGCCGCCGTTGTTGAACGCCTGGACCGAGTGGAACACCGCGTACCAGAGCGCGCGCCCCGGCGGGTAGTCGAGGGCCAGCCAGAAGCGCCCGCCGATCACGGCGGTCATCAGCGCCTCGGTGACGAAGACGGTGGCCGCGATGCGGAGCAGCAGCCGGCGTACGTCGCCGAGGCCGAACTCGGCGGTCTCGGCCTGCACCAGCAGCCGGTTGCGTAGTCCGAGCTGACGGGAGACGGCCAGGATCAGCAGCGACGCGCCGGTCAGGATGCCGAGGCCGCCGAGCTGCGTGAGCACGGTGATCATCACGAGCCCGAAGTCGGTCCAGTAGTTCGGCGTGTCGGTCACCGCCATGCCGGTCACCGAGACCGCCGACGTGGCGGTGAACAGCGCGGTCTCGAACGGCGTCCAGCGCTGCGTACTGGTGGCCCAGGGCAGCATGAGCAGACCGGTGCCGACCAGGATCACCACCAGGAATCCGAGCGGCACCAGCCGGACCGGTTTCCGGAGCAGGCGGCGCACCAGGTCATCTTCCGTCCGGAGATTCACCGGCAGGTCAGGAACCGACCAACTGGGCGTCAACCACGCCGGGTCTGCTGTGCGTACCCATCGACGACAGGAGACGGCGTTGCGACGTACCCTTTCTGCCCTCGGCGTGGCCGGCGCACTGCTCGCGGCTGCGGCCGTGGTGGTGCCGGCCGTGGCCGCCCAGGCCGGCCCGGACCCACGCGCCGAGCGCCCCCGCGCGACCCAACGGCCGATCGTGATCGGCCACCGGGGCGCGAGCGGCTACCGCCCGGAGCACACCCTGGAGTCGTACCGGCTCGCCATCCGGCAGGGCGCCGACTTCATCGAGCCGGACCTCGTCTCGACCCGGGACGGCGTCCTGGTCGCCCGGCACGAGAACGAGATCTCCGGGACGACCGACGTGGCGGCCCACCCCGAGTTCGCCGGTCGCAAGGCGACGAAGACCATCGACGGGGTGACGGTGACCGGCTGGTTCACCGAGGACTTCACGCTCGCCGAGCTGAAGACGCTGCGCGCCAAGGAGCGGCTGCCCCAGGTGCGGGTGACGAACACCGCGTTCGACGGCCGGTTCGAGATCCCCACCTTCCAGGAGGTCATCGACCTGGCGCGGGCCGAGTCGACGGCGCGCGGCCGGACCATCGGCGTCTACCCGGAGACGAAGCACCCGACCTACTTCGCGTCGATCGGGCTCGCGCTGGAGGAGCCGCTGGTCGCGACGCTCCGGCGGAACCGGCTGACGCACCGGAACGACCCGGTCTTCGTCCAGAGCTTCGAGACCGGCAACCTGCGCAAGCTCGACAAGATGATCGACGTACGGCTGGTGCAGCTCATGGACGCGACCGGCGCGCCCTACGACCTCGCCGCCGCCGGCGACCGCCGGACCTACGCCGACCTGGCCACCGCCGCGGGCCTGGCCTGGGTCTCCCGGTACGCCGACGGGGTCGGCCTGAACAAGAACCTGATCGTGCCCCGCGACGCCGCCGGCCGGCTGCTGGCGCCGACCTCGGTGATCCCGGACGCGCACCGGCTGAAGCTGGTGGTGCACGCCTGGACGTTCCGGGTCGAGAACCAGTTCCTGCCGGCCGACTTCCGGCTCGGCGCCGACCCGAACGCGCGCGGTGACATCACGTCCGAGTATGAGCTCTTCTTCGACCTGGGCCTGGACGGCGCGTTCGCCGACCAGCCGGACACGGCGGTGGCGGCCCGCGCCGGCCGCTGACGCCCGCTTGTCGCCTCGTCGGGGCGCCCGCGTCACGCGGGCGCCCCGACGCGCGTTCGGTGGCCGTGCGCGTGCGCTGCGGTCAGCTCTGAAGGCGGCGAGGGAGAGTGGCCCGCGTGGTGCCTGGGAACTTGATGGCGGGAATGAGTCGATCCCGGGCCGGGGCCATTCGGCGCGACTTCGGCTGACGGGCGCGAGTCGTCCCGGCTGGCGGATGGTGTGCCCGCGCGGCGTGGATGGCGTGACCCACTTACGCCATCAAGTTGCCAGGGGTTCGGAGGCTGTCGGGCTGGCGGCTCGACGACGGAGGTGCCGCGACCGGGCGGGGAGTGCGGGCCGCGGTGAATGGGCGGGGCCGACACCGCGACCCGGCCCCGCGTGGTGCGGCGGGCCACCCCGGGTCGGCCGGGTTACGAGGTGGTGTCCGGGGTTGTAACGTGCGGCCATCCCGCCCCGGGCACTTGTGTGCGTCGACCACATAGCCCGTGGGTGACGTCACTTCTAGCGTGAGCCGACAACTGACAATCCTCCTGTCCTCACCTGGAGTCGTAATGACGTTCCGGCACACGCGACGGGTGTTCCTTTCCGCCGCCACGATGACGGCGGTCGCGCTGGCCGCCACGGCCTGTGGCAGCCCGCAGGACACCGCCTCCGGCGGCGGCGACGCCGCGCCGGTCAAGGTCGGCCTGGTCTACTCCCAGTCCGGGCCGCTGGCCAGCTACGGCAAGCAGTACATCGAGGGGTTCAAGGCCGGCCTCGACTTCGCCACCAAGGGCACCGGCAAGGTCGGCGATCGCACCATCGAGCTGAGCGAGGCCGACGACGCCGGCGACCCGGCCAAGGCCGTCTCGGCCGCCAAGGACCTGATCGGCAAGGGCACGAAGATCATCGCCGGCTCCACGTCCTCCGGGGTGGCGCTCCAGGTGGCCCCGATCGCGGCGCAGAACAAGGTGCTGTTCATCTCCGGGCCGGCCGCCACCGACGCGGTGACCGGCGCGAACAAGTACACCTTCCGGTCCGGCCGGCAGTCCTGGCAGGACGTGGTGACCGCCAAGTCGTTCATCGGCGACGCGGCCGGCAAGAAGGTCGTGGTGTTCGCCCAGGACGGCGCGTTCGGCGACGCGAACGAGGCCGCCGTGAAGGCCGTGATCGGCGGCGCCGGCGCGACCGTGAGCAGCGTCCGCGCGCCGGCCAGCGCCACCGAGTTCACGCCGTTCGCCAGCCAGATCAAGGCCGCCAAGCCGGACCTGCTCTTCGTCGCCTGGGCCGGCACCACCGCCGGCGCCATGTGGCAGACGCTCGACCAGCAGGGCGTCCTCGCCGCCACCACGGTCGTCACCGGCCTCGACATCCGCGCCTCCTGGCCGACGTTCGGCGCGGCCGGCAGCAAGATCTCGTTCCTGTCGCACTACTTCGACGGGGCCAGCGACACCGAGGCCGCCAAGGCCGCCAAGGCGAAGATCCCCGGCGGCACGCTCGACCTGTTCCACCCGGACGGGTTCGCCGCCGCGCAGATGGTCGTGCGCGCGGTGCAGGAGGGCGGCGACGACGTGGAGAAGATGGTCAAGGCGCTGGAGGGCTGGGAGTTCGAGGGCGTCAAGGGCACCATGAAGATCCGCGCCGAGGACCACGCCCTGCTCCAGCCGATGTACCAGGCCAAGCTCACCGGCAGCGGCACCGCGTTCACGGCCACCGCGCAGAAGACCCTGACCGGTGACGAGAGCGCGCCGCCGGTCGCGCAGATGAAGGGCTGACCGATGCTCGCCACCCGCGGTCTGACCTGGCGGATCGGTGAGGTCGCCATCGTCGACTCCGTCTACCTCGATCTGGCGCCGGGGGAGTTCCTCGGCGTGATCGGGCCCAACGGCGCCGGCAAGACCTCGCTGTTCAACCTGATCACCGGCCTGCGTCGGCCCACCGAAGGGAAGGTCCTGCTGGACGGGGCGGACGTCACCACGCTCCCGGTGCACCGGCGGGCCCGGCTCGGCCTGGGGCGTACCTTCCAGGCGTCCTCGGTCTTCGGCTCGCTGACGGTCCGGGAGAACGTCCGGCTCGCCGTCCAGGCGCACCGGGGTGGCTCGATGAAGCTGTGGCGGCGGGCGGCGGCCGACCGGGAGGTGGCCGCCGCCGCCGACGCGGCGCTCGACCGGGTCGGCCTGCACCACCGGGGTACGGCGCTGGCCGGCACGCTCGCCCACGGCGAGAAACGCAAACTGGAGATCGCCCTGCTGCTCGCCGGCGAACCCCGGGTGATGCTGCTGGACGAGCCGATGGCCGGGGTGAGCGCCGAGGACGTGCCGGAGCTGGTCCGCGTGATCAAATCGCTCACCGGGGACAGCGGCCGGGCGGTGCTCATGGTCGAGCACCACATGGACGTGATCCTGGAACTGGCCGACCGGATCGCCGTGATGCACCACGGCGCGCTGCTGGCCTGCGACACCCCGGACACGGTGATGGCCAACGCCACCGTGCAGGAGGCGTACCTGGGGGAGTCGCTGTGACGGAACCGATCCTGTCGGTCGAGGACCTGTCCGTGCGGATCGCCGGGCTGCACATCCTCCAGGGCGTGTCGTTCGAGGTGGCGCCGACCGGCGTCACCGTGCTGCTCGGGCGCAACGGCGTCGGCAAGACCACCACGTTGCGGGCGATCGTCGGGCTCACCCCGCGCAACGGCGAGGTCCGGGGCACGGTCCGGATGGGCGCGCGGAGCCTGCTCGCCCGCCCCACCCACCGGCTGGTCCGCGACGGGCTCGGCTACGTGCCCGAGGACCGGTGCGTCTTCGCCGGGCTCACCGTCGCGGAGAACCTGCGGCTCGCCGAACGGCGGGGCACCAGCCCCGCGTACGACAAGGTCTATGCGCTCTTCCCGGAGCTGGACCGGCGCGGACGGCAACGGGCCGGTTCGCTCTCCGGCGGGCAGCAGCAGATGCTCGCCATCGGCCGGGTGCTGCTCAACGACAACCGGCTGCTGCTGGTCGACGAGCCGACCAAGGGGTTGGCGCCGAAGGTGGTGACCGAGGTGGCCGAAGTGCTGGAACGGGTCGCGGAATCCGTGCCGGTGCTCCTGGTCGAGCAGAACCTGGCGGTGGTGCGACGGCTGGCGTCCGACGCGGTGGTGCTCTCCGCCGGCCGGGTCGCCTGGACCGGCGACGCCCGCGAACTGCTGCTGGAGACCGCGCTGACCAGGTCGCTGCTGGGCGTGGGTGCGGAGGTCAGGGCGTGAACACGGTGGTCCTGTTGACGCTGACCGGGCTCGGCCTGGCGGCGCTCTACTTCCTCGTCGCGTCCGGCCTGTCCCTGGTGTTCGGCCTCGCCGACGTGCTCAACTTCGCGCACGGCCTGTTCCTCGGCGTCGGCGCGTACGCGACCTGGTGGGCGGCGGGCAACCTGCCCGGCGCCGGGCCGGACGGCCTCGGTTTCGTGGTCGCGGTGCTCTTCGGCGTGCTGGCCGGCTCGCTGGTCGCGGTGCTGGTCGAGCTGGTGCTGATCCGGCCGCTCTACTCCCGCACCATCGAACAGGTGCTGGTCACCGTCGGCCTGTCGCTGGCCGGGGTGGCGCTGCTCCAGGCCACCTGGGGCGCGGACCCGCGCACGTTCCCGCGCCCCGACTGGAGCCGGAACGTGACTTCGGTGCTCGGCGCGCAGGTGCCGAACGCCGGGCTGCTGCTGATCGTCGCCGCCGTGCTGGTGCTCGGCGCGCTGCTGGCGTTCCTGCGCTGGACCCGCTACGGCCTGATCATCCGGGCCGGCGTGGAGAACCGGGAGATGGTCACCGCGCTCGGCATCGACGTGCGCAAGGCGTTCACGCTGGTCTTCGCGATCGGCGGGGCCGCCGCCGCGCTGGCCGGTGCGCTCGGTGGCGTCTACTTCGGCACCGTCTCACCCGGCCAGGGCGGCTCGCTGCTGATCTTCGCGTTCATCGTGGTGGTGATCGGCGGGATGGGCTCGGTGGTCGGGTCCGCGTACGCGGCGGTCGCGGTGGGGCTGCTGCAACAGTTCGTCAACTACTACGGCACGTCCGGGCTGGGCGACCTGTGCGTCGTGGGCCTGCTCGCGGTGGTGCTGCTGCTGCGTCCGCAGGGCCTGGCCGGAAAGGTGGCTCACGCATGACCGAGGTCAAGAGTGCCGAGGTGCCCGCGCCGCCGGCCACGGTGCCCGACGAGCTGACCCCCGGCCGCCGCCGCTGGCACGGGCTGCGCCCGTACCTGCCGCTGGTCGCGCTGGTGGTGGCCGCGGTCCTGCCCTACTCGACGCTCAACCTGCCCGGCATCTTCGAGGGGCCGCTGAACTCGCCGGGCACGCTGCAACTGCTCGCCATCTGCCTGGTCTTCGGCGGGCTCGCGGCCGGCTACGACCTGCTGTTCGGGCGCACCGGCATGCTCTCGTTCGGGCACGCGCTCTACTTCGCCGCCGGCGTCTACGGCACCGACGTGCTGGTCACCAAGGCCGGGCTGCCGCTGTGGCAGGCCGCCGTGCTCACCGTGGCCGGCGGCACCACGCTGGCCGCGCTGCTCGGCGCGGTGGCGCTGCGCACCGTGGGCATCGCGTTCGCCATGGTGACGCTGGCCTTCGCGCAGGTCGGGGCGATCCTGGTGGCCCGCGACTTCGGTGGGCTGACCGGCGGCGAGGAGGGGCTGCCGCTGGACGTGTCAGGGCTGCCGTCGGCGCTCGTCGGCGTCACCAACACGGTCAACCTCTACTGGCTGGCGCTGGCGTACCTGGCGCTGGTGGTGCTGGTGGTGCACCGGGTCAGCGGCTCGCCGACCGGGCGGGTGCTGGCCGGGCTGCGCGACGACGAGCGGCGGATCGGGGTGCTCGGGCTCGACCCGTACCGGTTCAAGCTTGTCGCGTTCACCCTGGCCGGTGGCCTGGCCAGCGCCGGCGGGGTGGTCTACGTGCTGATCGTGGGCGGTGCCAGCCCGCACATCACGTCGTCCGAGCTGACGCTGTCGCTGCTGGTCATGGTGGTGCTCGGCGGCCCCGGCACCCGCTGGGGGCCGGTGCTGGGCGGCATCCTCTACATGTACCTCGACCACCGGCTCACCGCGTTCGGCAGCAGCGACGCGGTGAACAGCCTGCCCGCGTTCCTCAGTCACCCGCTCAGCCAACCGCTGTTCGTCCTGGGCACCGTGTTCATCCTGGCGGTGTACTTCTTCCCCGGCGGCCTGGCCAGCCTGCGCACCCGACTGGCCCCCCTCGGGACCGCGCTGCGCCCGCGCCGCTGAGCGCCGCGACGGGCGGCGGCCCCCCGTGTGGCCGCCGCCCGTCGCGCTGGTCGCGGGTCAGCCGTTGAGCATCTCGTACGCCGAGGACGGCGCCGCCTTCGCGCCCGCGGGCGGGGCGACCCTCGGCGCCTTGCCGTAGTCGTAGTACTTCGTGACAAGCTTCATCGCCTTGTGCTTGCCGGCCGCCGGCACGTCCAGGGTCAGCGAGGTCAGGTTGCCGTCCGCGCCGACCACGGCGGTGAACGGCACCTTCTTCCCCGCCGCGTCCAACGCCGCCAGGTCGACACCGTCGAACGTGCTCTTCACGTCGTCGTTGTCGGCCAGGTCGGCCAGTCCGGTGTACGTGCCGTCGCCCCTGTCCTCGACCGTCTCCGCGGTCCGGATGATCGCCGCGGTGTTGCCCGGGTCGGCGCCCTGGAAGACCGGGACGCTCGACGCGTCCGCCAGGCGCGCGCGGTCCACCGTCATCCAGGTCTTGGGCAACTTGAGCATGTCGTGCAGCCCGGGAATGCCTGTCAACTTCACCCGCATCCACAGGTTCTCGTCGATGAGCCGGAACGTCATGTCCATGGTGAACTTCGGGTCGTCGTTCTGCTGCTTCATGCCGAGGTCGATGCCCTTGGCGGCCGGATCCACCACGCCGATCCACCGGTCGGTGCCGTCCTGCGCGGAGAACCGGAAAGCCGGGTCCTGTTCGGTCGGCACGGCGGCCAGCAGAGCGGCCTTCGGGTCGGCCGACGGGGCCGGCGCGGGACCGGCGCCCTCGGAGGCGTCCCCGACACCGCACCCGGCGGCCAGCGCGGTGGTGGCCAGCACGGCGGTCGCGCGGAGCACGATCCGCCGGACGGTTGCGGCGGTGCCGTTTCGCTGCGTCATCTTGTTCGACTCACTTTCCCAGGTGGCTGTTGCCGGCGAAGCATCGCAGGCCGCCACCGTCGCCCCACTGCCGTTGTGCTGCCGTCCGACTGCCGTCGGCCACGGCGGGCGACGGCTGGGACGTACGGGGGCGGAAACTCGCATGTCAGAGGTGCTGCGCTTCGAGCTCCTCGGTCCACAGCGGGCCTGGTACGCCGACCGTCCGCTCGATCTGGGCCCCGCCAAACAGCGCGCCGTGCTGGCCGTGCTGCTGCTCGCCGCCGGCCGCCCGGTCCCCACCGGGCAGATCGTCGAGGCGGTGTGGCCCGAGGAAGCGCCGGTGAACGGCCCCAACGTGGTGCAGAAGCACGTGGCCGGTCTGCGCCGGATGCTGGAGCCCGACCGGTCGCCGCGTACGCCGGCCCGGGTGCTCACGCTCACCGACGCCGGGTACGTGCTGCGGGTCCCGCCGGAGAGCGTGGACGCGGCGCGCTTCGAGCGGGGCGTCCAGCGCGCCCGGCAGGCGCAGGCGGCCGGGCTCACGGCGGAGGCGCTGGCCGAGCTGGACGCCGCGCTGGAGCTGTGGCAGGGCGAACCGTTCACCGGGTTCACCGGCCTCTGGTTCGACGCCGCCCGGCACCGGCTGGTCGAGTTGCGGGCCGTCGCGCTGGAGACGCGTACCGACCTGGAGCTGGCCGCGGGCCGGCACGGCGAGGCGGTGGGCCGGCTGGTCGAGCTGGTCGCCGAGTTCCCGGTCCGGGAGCGGCTGCGGCTCCAGCTCATGCTGGCGCTGTACCGCAGTGGTCGGCAGGCCGAGGCGCTCGCCGCCTACCGGGACTTCGCCGACCTGCTCCGCGAGGACTACGGGATCGAGCCCGGCGGGTCGCTCCAGGACCTGCACCGGCGGATCCTCCGCTCGGATCCGGCGTTGCTGCCGCCCGTCGCGGACGTGCCGTCGCCCGTGTCGGCGTGGCCCGGACCCGTGTCGCCGCCGTCCGAGCCCGTGCCGCCGGTGTCGGCCGCACCCGTGCCCGCGCACGTTCCGCCCCCGACCGTCCCGCCCCCGACCGTCCCGCCCCCGACCGTCCCGCCCCCGACGCCGACGCCGCCCCCGCCCGGCTGGGCCGGATGGGCCGGACCGGCCCCGCTCCCGCACGCGCTGCTGCTCGCCCTCAACCCGCCGCCGGAGGCCACGCCGCGCCGCTCGCCGACGTGGGTCCAGGTCACCGCGACCGTCTTCGCTACGGCCACCGTGCTGCTCTCGTTCGGGTCGCTCACCTGGGCCGTGGTCCTCGGGTATGCGCTGTGGCGACGGAGCTGGCGGCTGGCCCTGGCCGGCGTCGGCTACTTCCTGCTCATCTTCGTCCTGGTCGTCGTCGCGCTCAACATGCCGGAGAACGAGGAGGTGACGGATGCGGAGGCGTTGTATCTGATCGGGGCGATGGGCATCTGTTGGTTGCTCGGCGCCGGGCACGTGCTGCTGCTCAACCCGGCGCTCTGGGCGGCCCTCGGCGCGCTGTTCTGGACCGGCCGGCAACGCAGCGACGAGCAGCGCCGCCTGCGTCGGGAACAGGCCCGCTACCTGCTGCACCACTATCCGGCCGCCCGGACGGAACTGCGCATCGGCCGCCCGGACCTGCTCCGCGGCTACGACGACGGTGGTCTGGTCGACGTCAACGCCGTACCCGAGCCGGTGCTCGCGACGCTGCCCCGGCTGACGGCCGAGCAGTGCCGCCAGATCGCGGTGGACCGCTGGCTGCGCGGCCCGTACGGATCGTTGGAGGAACTGGCCGGCCGGTGCCACCTGCCGTCGTCGGCCACCGAACCGCTGCGCGACCTGCTGCTCTTCCTGCCGCCCGAGCCGCTGACCGGCCCGCCGGCGTCGTCGGCTCCCCCTGGTAGAAATGCCGGATGAGCCAGGATCGGAACGCCGTCCGGGACCGCGCCGAGGCGGTGCTGCGGCGGCTGGCGGGTGACCACGCCCGGCTGCGCGAGGACCAGTGGCGGGCCATCGAGGCGCTGGTGGTCGACCGGCGGCGGGTGCTCTGCGTCCAGCGCACCGGCTGGGGCAAGTCGGCCGTCTACTTCGTGGCCACCGCGCTGCTGCGGTCCGGCGGCGAGCACGGGCCGACGGTGATCGTGTCGCCGCTGCTGGCCCTGATGCGCAACCAGGTCGACTCCGCCGCCCGCGCCGGCATCCGGGCCCGCACCATCAACTCGGCCAACCTGGACGAGTGGGACGAGATCACCGCCGAGATCCACGCCGGGGCGGTCGACGTGCTGCTGATCAGCCCGGAACGCCTCAACAACCCGGACTTCCGGGACGGCGTGCTGCCGAAGCTGGCCGCCACCACCGGGCTGCTGGTGGTGGACGAGGCGCACTGCGTCTCCGACTGGGGGCACGACTTCCGCCCCGACTACCGCCGGCTGCGCACGTTCCTGGCCAACCTGCCCGAGCGCACGCCGGTGCTCGCCACCACGGCCACCGCCAACGCGCGGGTCACCCGCGACGTGGCGGAGCAGTTGGGCGACGCGCTGGTGCTGCGCGGCACGCTGGACCGGGAGTCGCTGCGCCTCGGCGTACTCGACCTGCCGAGCCCGGCCCACCGCCTGGCCTGGCTGGCCGACCACCTGGACCGGCTGCCCGGCTCCGGGATCGTCTACACGCTCACCGTGGCCGCGGCCACCGAGACGGCCGACTTCCTCCGCGGCCGGGGCTGGTCGGTGGCGTCCTACACCGGGCAGGCCGAGGACGCGGACCGCCGCGCCGCCGAGCAGGACCTGCTCGACAACAAGATCAAGGCGCTGGTCGCCACCAGCGCGCTCGGCATGGGCTTCGACAAGCCCGACCTCGGCTTCGTGGTGCACCTCGGCGCGCCGCCGTCGCCGATCGCCTACTACCAGCAGGTCGGCCGCGCCGGCCGCGCCGTCGAGCAGGCCGAGGTGCTGCTGCTGCCGGGCGTCGAGGACGCGGCCATCTGGCGCTACTTCGCCTCGCTCGCCTTCCCGCCGGAGGAGCAGGTCCGTGCCGTGCTCGCCGCGCTGGACACCGACCGGCCGATCTCCACGCAGGCGCTGGAGCCGGTGGTCGACCTGCGCCGGGCCCGGCTGGAGCTGATGCTCAAGGTGCTCGACGTGGACGGCGCGGTCCGCCGGGTGCGCGGCGGCTGGCTCGCCACCGGCGAGCCCTGGACCTACGACGAGGCCCGGTTGCGGCGCGTCGCCGACGCGCGCACCGCCGAGCAGCGGGCCATGCGGGAGTACGCGGCCACCACCGGGTGCCGGATGCGCTTCCTGCGCGAAGGGCTCGACGACACCGGGGCGGCGGACTGCGGCCGGTGCGACAACTGCGCCGGCCCGCTGTTCGAGGCCGACGTCTCACCGGAGGCGCTCACCGCCGCGCAGACCTTCCTCGGCCGTCCCGGCGTCCAGATCGCGCCGAAGAAGCTCTGGCCGACCGGGTTGGACGTGGTCGGCGTACCCCTGAAGGGCCGCATCCCCCCGGCGGAGCAGGCGCTGCCCGGGCGGGCCGTGGGCCGCCTGTCGGACCTCGGGTGGGGCGGGCGGTTGCGGGGCCTGGTCGGCCCGGACGCGCCGGACGGCCCGGTGTCCGACGACGTGGCGGCGGCCGTGGTCGAGGTGCTGAAGGCGTGGGCGCACGGCGACGACCCGTGGCCCCGCCGCCCGGCCGGCGTGGTCGCGGTCGGTTCCCGGACCCGCCCGTTGCTGGTCGGCTCGCTGGCCGAGCGGATCGCCGAGGTCGGCCGGCTGCCGTTGCTCGGCGTGGTCGTCCCGACCGGTCCGGCCGGCGCAGGCGGGCCGCGTGGCAACAGCGCCCAGCGGGTACGCGCGCTGCACGACGCGTTCCACCTGCCGGACGAGCTGGCCGACGCGCTGACCACGCTGGACGGGCCGGTGCTGCTCGTCGACGACCTGGTCGACTCGGGTTGGACGATGGGCATGGTGGCGCGCCTGCTGCGGCGTGCCGGCGCGCCGGACGTGCTGCCCCTGACGCTCGCGCTTGCCGGCTGACGGGTAAGGCGGGGCCCCTTCTTCACGCATCCTGCATAGGCGGGGGCCCCGCTTAGCACCTCCGCCGCTGCGCGAGGACCGCGGCGTAAAGCGGGCCGGCCGGTGCGAGCCGGGCCACCGTTCGCGCGGCCGTCGTCGGTGGGCCCCTCGGCCGGCGGTACCGTGGGGCCATGACCGAGCAGCGACCCGTCGTCCAGACGTACACCGTGACCGGGATGACCTGCGAACACTGCGTCCGGGCGGTGACCGGGGAGCTGTCCGCGCTGCCGGGCGTCGAGGAGGTCCGGATCGACCTGGCCGGAGGCACGGCCACGGTCACCAGCGCGGCCCCGCTGCCGGTGGAGTCCGTCCGCGCCGCCGTCGACGAGGCGGGTTACGAGTTGGCCGGCGGCGTTGCCTGAGTCGCCGTCCCTCGCCGGCCGCGCGCCCGACGTCGCCGGCCCCGCGCCGGGTTCCGTCGGCCCCGCGCCGGGTTCCGACGGTCCCGCGCCGGGTTCCGACGGATTGGGGCCGGGCTCCGGTGGTGCGGGCGCGGCGGCGGGTCCGGCGGTGGTGGACCGGGAGACCGTGCGGCTCGCCCTGGTGGTGGGCGGCCTGGTGCTCGCCGTACTGCTCGGTTTCGGGCTCGGCCGGCTGAACCCGCCGGCGAACCCGGGCGGCGCCGCGGCTCCGACCGGCACGGTCCCGGCCGGCGGCGACCACTCCCACGCGCCCGGCACGGGCGCGCACTCGCACGACGGGGCCACGGTCACCCAGGGCGGTGGCGACGGCGCGACCGGCCTGTCGATCAGCTCGGCCGGCTACACGCTCGTTCCGTCGACCGGGCCGCTCACCGCCGGTCGCGCCGGTGAGCTGCGGTTCCAGGTCCGCGACGACAAGCGTCGGGCGGTGACCCGGTTCGCCGTCGTGCACGACAAGCCGATGCACGTGATCGTGGTACGCCGCGATCTCACCGGCTACCGGCACCTGCACCCGACGATGGCCGCCGACGGCACCTGGTCGGTGCCGTTGACGCCCTCCGAGCCGGGGGCCTGGCGGATGTACGCGGACTTCACCGCCGTGGCCGACGACGGCCGGCAGGTCGCCGCCGTGCTCGGCGCCGACCTGGACGTGCCGGGCGCCTACCGGCCCCGGCCACTGCCCGCCCCGGTCACGTCGACCGCTGTCGACGGGTTCACCGTCGCGTACACCGGCGTGCCGGACGTGGGACGGTCGGTGCCGCTGCGGTTCCGGGTCACCGGCGCCGGTGGCACGGCCGCTCCGCTGGAGCCGTACCTGGGCGCGTTCGGGCATCTGGTGGCGCTGCGCGAGGGTGACCTCGGCTACCTGCACGTGCACCCGGAGCCGGTGCGGGACGGCGACGCGGTGACGTTCTGGTTGACCGCCCCGGGGCCGGGTCGCTACCGCATGTTCCTGGACTTCCAGGTCGGCGGCGTGGTGCGGACCGCCGAGTTCACGCTGACCGTCGCCTGATCAGCCGGCCCGGCGGACCGGGCGGCGGGCCAGGTAGCGCAGCAGGTCGCGGATGTGGTGCTTCTCCTCGGCGGGGACGTTCGGGTCGGCCAGCCGTTCCAGGATCACCCGCACGTCGGCCTCGACCGGACCGTCCTCGGCGGCGCGTCGGCGGGGCACCGCCCCGGCGTCGGGCAGGCCCAGGGCCCGGAACGCGGCGGCCACCGGCAGGTCGAGGGCGGCGCAGAAGCCGCGCACCTTGGCCAGCTCGGGATAGTCCTGCCAGTCGCCGGCCAGCCAGCGGAACACGGTGGAGCGGCCGACGCCGGTGTGGGTGGCGAGGTCGGTCACCGTCCAGCCGCGTTCCTCACGCGCGTCGTCGATCGCCCGTCGCACGAAGCGTGCGAAGGCCATCTGCGGCGAAATCTCTGCGGAGCCCATCCCTCCTCGGCTGTCCCCTTCCGCCGGCGCGCCCGGCTCTGCGCCCCGAGCCTAGTACGCCCGGGTGAAGAAGTAACTGACCGACCGGTCCGAAGGTCCCGTGGGCGGGACCCTTCGGAGCGTGAACAGTTGTGAACAGTCAACTAAGCTGGATGAACCTCCCCGGCAGCGACTTCAGAGGAGCAGCATGGCCGAGCCGGACCGACCCGTTCCACACCGTCCTGGCGCGGTGAGCCTCTTCTTCGTGGTCAAGGCCGGCGTGTTCGCGCTGGGTTTCTGGGTCTGGCTGCTGGTGCTGGCCGTGCAGGGCGACCCGGCGGAGGGCGTGCACCTGATCGCCGCGACCGGCGCGATCTGCACCACGCTGGCCGGCGTGGTGCTGGGCGCGCGGATGGCGCTCCAGCGCAACGCCGCCGCCCGGCACGCCGAGCTGAAGCGGCTGCTCGTCGACATCTCCTGGAACGCGTTCGCCGCCGCCGGCAATTCCGACCATGCGGCGAAGGTGGTGCCGTTCCCGACCATGTCGCCGGACGGCGATCGGGCCACCAACCGCGGCCCCGGCGAGCGGGTGTCGGCGCTGGACCGCAGCGACCGGAACCGCGGCGAGCGGCGTCGCTAGGCGAGCAGTGTCTCCAGCCGGGGCGTGACGCCCCAGCGGTCCACCAGCTCGCGGTATTCGGCCCGCTGGTCGTCGGTCGGCGTGCCGGCCGTCCGTCGTGCCCGGATGAGCAGGTTTCGTGGGGTGTGCTGCGAGTCGACGAACTCCACCACCTCGGCGCGGTAGCCGTGCAGCCGGAGCAGCCCGGCCCGCAGCGCGTCGGTGAGCACGTCGGCGAAGCGTTCGCGCAGGATGCCCTGGCGGGTGAGCAGTCCGTCCGGCTCGGGGCGGGCCCGGAGTTGGGCGGCCAGGTCGTGGTGGCAGCACGGGGCGGCGAGCACCCAGCGGGCCTCCCAGCGCACCGCCCGGGCCAACGCCTCGTCGGTCGCCGTGTCGCAGGCGTGCAGCGCCAGCACCAGGTCGGGAGCCGGTTCGACAGGCGCCTGCGCGATGGTGCCGGCGATGAAGCTCACCCGATCGGCCCAGCCCAGCCGTTCGGCCAGCTCCGTGTTGCGGCGGCGCTGGTCCTCCCGGACGTCGACGCCGACCAGCGTCACGTCCAGGCCGCGCCGGGTCAGGTAACGGTGGGCGGCGAAGGTCAGGTAGGCGTTTCCGCAGCCCAGGTCCACCACGCGCAGCGGGCCGGTGAGGTCGTCCGGCAGGGTGGCGGCCAGCGCGCGGAGGAACGCGTCGACCTGGCGGCGTTTGGCCGCCGAGCCACCGATCGCGGCGAACAGCGGGTCGCCCGGGTCGAGCAGCCAGTCCTTGGCCCGGTCGTGCCCGCCGGGCTCGACGGCCGGGCGGCTGGCCGCGGCGCGGTGCACCTGCGCCTCACCGGACTTGGTCACCCGGAGCTGGAGCGTGGCGTCGGTGGTCTCGACGTGCCAGTTGCCGAACGGCTCGGCGAGCAGCTCGTCGACGGCCGTGTCGGCCTCCGCCGTGCCGGGGGTGACGTTACGGGTGTGCGGCCGGGCGCCGTCGGAGGTGGCGATCTGCAACCGGGCACCGGCTTTCAGTGTGACGGGGCGCAGTTCCGCGCGGACCACCGAGGGTCGTCGACCTCGCTGCCGCCCCGCGGCCACCGCCCGGGTCAGCCCGGGGTCGAGCAGCAGCGCCCGCACTTCCCGCAGCGCCGCGTCCAACGCCTCCGGCATCCCTGCTCCTTCCGTCCCCTGCTGCCTCCCGTCCCCCTCACCCGCCGGCTCTCGCCCGTCGATCATGAGGTTGGCGGCGCGCACGCCGGGCGGACGGACGCCAGCCTCATGATCGACGAGGGGAGTGCCGGGTGGGGTGGGGACAGGGAGCGGCCCCCGGAGTGGGTCCCGGGGGCCGTCGTGTGTGTGCTGGTCAGTCGGTGGTGGTGGCGGTGGCTTCGGCGGTCGTGCCGGTGCCACCTCCGCCGCGGCGACGCCGACGACGGCGCGGCTTGGTCGCGGTCTCACCGTCGGCGGTGGCGGTGGCGGCGGTGGGCTGCTCCGTCGCGCCCTCGGCGGTGACCGTTCCGGTCGACTGCTCGCCGACCACCGTCTCACCGGCCCGGCGGCGACGCCGCCGGCGCGGGGTACGGGTGCCCTCGTCCGTCGCGACCGCTGTCGCTCCGCTCTCGGCGGGTGCGCCGCCGGTCTCGCCGCCACGCCCGCGCCGGCGGTCCCCGCCGCGTCCGTGGCTGTCGCCGCGCCGGCTGTCCCGCCGTGACCGGCCGCCGCCCAGGTCCTCCTCGACCTCGGCGGACAGCCCGGCGCGGGTGCGCGCGGCGGTCGGCAGGGTGTCGCTGACGTCCCGGGAGATGTCCAGGTCGGTGTAGAGGTGCGGGGACGTGTGGTACGTCTCCGGGGGCTCCGGCATGTCCAGCCCGAGCGTCTTGTCGATGATGCGCCAGCGGGGCATGTCGTCCCAGTCGACGAACGTCACCGCGACACCTGTCGCCCCGGCCCGGCCGGTGCGGCCGATCCGGTGGGTGTAGGTGTCCTGGTCCTCGGGGCAGTCGTAGTTGATCACGTGGGTGACGCCGGTGACGTCGATGCCCCGGGCCGCCACGTCGGTGGCGACGAGCGTGTCGATCTTGCCGGCGCGGAACGCCCGCAGCGCCCGCTCCCGGGCGCCCTGGCCCAGGTCGCCGTGCACGGCCGCCACGGCGAAGCCGCGGAAGTCGAGATCCTCGGCGACCCGGTCGGCGGCCCGCTTGGTGCGGCAGAAGATCATCGTGAGCCCGCGACCCTCGGCCTGGAGGATCCGCGCCACGATCTCGACCTTGTTCATCGAGTGGGTGCGGTAGGCGAGCTGCTGGGTCTGCGGCGACGGGCCGGTCTCGGCGGTGTGCCCGGCGTGGATGGTCACCGGCCGGCGGAGGAACCGCCGGGACAGCGCCACGATCGGGTCCGGCATGGTGGCCGAGAACAGCATGGTCTGCCGGTCCTCCGGCAGCATCGCCAGGATCTTTTCGACGTCGTCCAGGAAGCCCAGGTCGAGCATCCGGTCGGCCTCGTCGAGGACGAGCGCGCGGACCCGGTCGAGCCGCAGGTGCTTCTGCTTCTGGAGGTCGAGCAGACGGCCGGGCGTGCCGACCAGGATCTCGACGCCCTTGCGCAGCGCCTCGATCTGCGGCTCGTACGCCACGCCGCCGTAGATCGGCAGCACCCGGACGCCCCGGGTGCGGCCGGCGGCGTCGAGGTCCTTGGCGACCTGGATGCCCAGCTCGCGGGTGGGGACGACGACAAGTGCCTGGGGTACGCCGTCGCTGCCCTCGGACGGGGCGAAGACCCGCTCGAGCAGCGGGATGCCGAAGCCGAGCGTCTTGCCGGTGCCGGTCGGGGCCTGCCCGATCAGGTCGACGCCGCGCAGGCCGATCGGCAGCGCGTACTCCTGGATGGCGAAGGCGCGGGTGATGCCCGCGGCGGCGAGCGCCTCGACGGTCTCCTGACGGGCGCCGAGCGCGGCGAATGTGGGTGCCTCCGGGGGAACCGGAGCGGTGGGGGCCAGTGGCTGGCCGATGCTCTGCTCACTCATGTGGATGTAGGGGTGCCCTCTCGTGGTGCGCCCCTCATGTCCTCAGGGCGCGAACGGTTTGGCGCGGGCCACGCGGTCGGCGGCGGTTTCGCCGAGCCGGACCGGGCCGCACGCGCGCCGGGGACCGGTGCTGATCAGCGATGCTGACCAGGTCGGTGCCCACGGCAACTGCCTCACTCTACCTGAACGGCCTCCGGGCCGTCCCGATTCCAGGTGCCGGTCGGCCATCCGGGGGCACCGCATGTGACCTGCATCACAGCACGTGGGCGGTAGCCTGCGCTCGTGTCCGCCCCCGATCCCGCCGCCGCCGACCTGTTCGGGCTCGTCGCGTACGGCGAACTGCTCGCCTTCGACCGGCTGGCCGCCGACGCCCGGCTCGCCCCCGACCTGCGACGCCGGGCCGCACTCAGCGAGATGGCCGCGGCCGAGATCGCGCACTACCGGTGGCTCACCGACCGCCTCGCCGCGCTGGGCGTGGCCCCCGAGGAGGCGATGGCCCCCTACGTCGAGGCGCTGCGGGCGTACCACGACTCGACCGAGCCGCGGGACTGGGCGGAGGCGGTGACCAAGGCGTACGTGGGCGACGCGGTCACCGACGACTTCCTGCGCGGGATCGCCGGCGGCCTGGCCGGACCGGACCGGGCGCTGCTGCTCGACGTCCTGCACGACTCCCGGTACGCCGAGTTCGCCGCCACCGAGATCCGGGCCGCGATCGAGGCGGACCCGAGGGCGGCCGGACGGCTCTCGATGTGGGCGCGACGGCTGCTCGGCGAGGCGCTCTCGCAGGCCGGACGCGTCGCCGCCGCCGACCGGGGCGCGCTCGCCACGCTGATCGGAAGGGCCGGTGACGACGTGCCGGCGTTGCTGGGCCGGCTGACCGAGGCGCACACCGCGCGGATGTCGGCGGTCGGGCTGAACAACTGAGCCGCCGCGGCGGGTCTCCCCGCCACGGCGACCGGTGCGACGCGGATCAGCGGACGGTGAACCCGACCGCGCGGGGCGAGGCCTCCGCGATCTCGACGTAGGCGACCTTGCCGACCGGCACGATGACCCGTCGGCCCTTCTCGTCGGTCAGGGAGAGCGTGCCCTCGCTCCCGGCGAAGGCGTCGGTCACGATCTGCTCGATCTCGGCCGGCGACTGCGCGCTCTCCAGGACCAGCTCCCGCGGCGCGTACTGCACGCCGATCTTGACCTCCACTGTGCCTCCTCTGACTGGGGCGAAAGAGCCGCCGTGGGAAGGCTATCCGATCGGGCGGCGCGATGGTCAGGCTGACTCACCTTGCAGCGGGAAGCTGGCGATGCCCCGCCAGGACAGCGCCGCGACCAGCGCTTCCGCCTCCGGCTTGGCCACCTGCCGGCCGCCCGCCAGCCAGAACTGCGCGGCGGTCTCCGCGGCGCCGACCAGACCGGACGCGAGCAGCTCGGCGTGCGCCCGGCTCACCCCGGTGTCCGAGATGATGGTGTCGGTGATCGCCGCGATGCAGCCCTGCTCGACCCGCTCCACCCGCTGCCGCACGGCCGGGTCGTTGCGCAGGTCGGATTCGAAGACCAGCCGGAACGCCTCGCTCTCGTGGTCGACGAAGTCGAAGTAGGCCCGCACCGCGGCGCCGACCCGCTCCTTGTTGTCGTTGGTGCCGCGCATGGCGTCGTGCACCTTCGCCACGATGGCGTCGCAGTGCGTGTCCAGCAGCGCCAGGTAGAGCTCCATCTTTCCGGGGAAGTGCTGGTAGAGAACGGGCTTGGAGACGCCGGCCCGCTCGGCGATGTCGTCCATCGCGGCGGCGTGGTAGCCGTGCGCGACGAACACCTCCTGGGCAGCGGCGAGCAACTGCTTGCGGCGCGCCGAGCGGGGCAGGCGGGTGGGCCGGCCGGCCGTGTGTGCACCGTTCCCCACTGCGGTCATGGGAACCTCCGAGTATCTGCGTCGAGCCGGCACGTATCGCCCGAACCGGTCCGGGTTCGTGAACCCGTCGCGGAATTGGCCCGCCGCTGTAACTTATCGCCACTGTCACCACACGGTAGCCTCAGCGGGGGCGACCAAGGAGCGCGCGGTGAGTGAAACAGGGCAACCCGGAGCCGCCACCCCGGGAGAGCACGGCGACGGGACGGGCCAGCACGACGACCCGGCCCGCACCGGCGGCGGATGGGCGCCCCCGGCGGACGGCTGGTCCCGCGGCGCCCCGGCGCCCGGTGGCTGGCCCTACGGCGACCTCGGCGGCGGCTGGGCCGCGTCCTCGCCCCGGCACGGCGACCTGCCGGCCCCGCTGCCCGGTCACCCGGCCGAGGGGTCGCCGGCGCGCGTCAACGGCCGCCACGTCAACGGCGTGCACCACGCCGGGGAGGAGTCACCCGTGACCCGCCAGGCACCGGTGAGTGCCCCGCCCGTGGGCGAGCCGCCCCGGGAGACGGACGGCGACCGGCTGGCCGTGCCCGCCCCACGCCCCGCGCCCGCGATCGAGCAGCATCCCGGCCCGGCCGACCCCGCCAACTCCCGGCACGCCTCGGACGACACGTCCGCCGGGCGGGCGCCCCGCTGGGCGGAGAGCGGTCCTGCCTCCGCGCCCCCGGCGCTCCAGGTGCCGCCGGTCGGCGCCGCCGCCTCCGGCTTCGAGGTGCCGCAGGGCTTCCACGCCCCGACCGTCGACCCGGCCCCGGCGCTGCACCGGGGCTGGCCCGACCGCGGCCCGGCCGAGCCGCCGGTGACGGCTCCCGGGAGGGTCGAGCCGCCGGCTGCGGAGCACCACCCGGGCGACGCCCACCCCGCCGAGGGGCAGCGGGCCGCCGTCGATCCCCACGCCGCCGCGCCGAACGACCCGGGCGCGGGGCCGGCGGGTGAGCCGGAGTGGCCCGGGCCGTCCTGGAACCGCCCGAGTTGGGGCGACGGCTGGGCCCCGCCGTGGGCCCGCACCGACGAGCCGACCGGCCGCCGGTCGGCCCGCGACGACGCGCCGGCCGAGCGGCGGGCCGGGGACGACGAGCCGACCGGCCGTCGCGCCGCCCGCGAGGACCGCGCGTCCGAGTGGGCGCCCGAACCGATGCGACCGTACGAGCCGGCCCGCGTCGATCCGCCCACCGGCTACCAGCCGGCCCGTGTCGATCCGGCCACCGCCTACGAGCCCCGGCCCGAGCCGGTCCGGCCGTACGAGGCGGTGCGGCCGGAGCCGGTGGCCGCCCACGAGCTGCCGCGTCCCGAGGCGACCCGGCCGTTCCGGCTCCCCCGCGAGGACGCCGAGCCCCGCTCGGGTCACGGGCCGCCCGCCGAGCGGCCCTCCTGGGCCGGTCCGCCGGTGCCGGTGACCCCGTTCGGCGCGCGTCCCGAGCCGGCCGGCGCGCCGCCGGTCCCCCGTGAGCGCGAGGCGCCGGCCGGTCCACCGCCGGCGGCGTACGCCCCGGTGCCGGCGTCCCGGGCCGTCGGTGAGCCCGCCGACGCGTACCACGCACCGGAGTCGTCGCCCGGCGAGCCGGCCGGCGTTCCGCCGGTCTCCGCCGTCCCCGTGTCGGGCGGGCCGGCGCGTTTCGACCCGTCTCCCGCGCCCCACCCGACGAGCGCCCGCATCGCCACCCACCTGCGTCGGGACGACGAACCGGCGCCGTTACGCGAGCGACCGGAGGGCTTCGACGTCAACGCGATCCTGGACGCCGTGCGTGAGGTGGCCGGCGTCCGGGACGCCGCGCTCCGCCGCACCCCGGCCGGCGCGCACAGCCTCCGGCTGGACCTGGCCGACGGCGCGGATCCGGCCGAGGTGAGCCGGCTGGTGGCCCGCCTGCTCCAGGAGCGGATGGGGCTGGCCGCCGCCCCGCAGAACCTGCCCGGCGCGCCGGCCGTACCGCCGCCGCCGATCCGCCGCCGGTCCGCCGCCACGCGCGCCGACCGCATCGCCGAGGCCCCGGCCGGCCGGGACCGTCCGGTGGAGGCACTGTCGGGCCGGGCCGACCGCCTCACCGAGGCCCCGCCGGCCGAGCCCCGACCCGGCACGCCGCGCGCCGACGACGAGCCGGGCGCTTTGGCGCGGGGCGGGACCCCGTCCGGTCCCGCCGAGGCGGACGCGCCGACGCGGGGCGGCGTGGCGCGGCCGGCGTCGAACCGGCCCGCCGAGAACCGCTCCGGTGAGAGCCGCTTCGGCGGGGTGGAGCCGCGTGCCGGCCGGCCGGTCGACGCGCCGGGGGAGGACGCCGACGAGCCGCCGCGCCGACGCCGGCAGGCCACCCACCGGGGCCGGGCCACGGTGGACGAGACGTCGCTGGCCGCCGCGCCCACCGGCATCTCCACCGGCAGTCCGGTCACGCTCGGCACCTCGTACTCCGGTGGGCAGATGACCACGACGGAGACCGCGCCGTCGCGACCGCTGGATCCGGGCGGCGTGCCCGGGCCCCGGGTGGTGATCGACCACGTCCTGGTGAGCACGTTGGGGCTGGACGCCACCACGGAGGTCCGCCTGCTCGCCGGGGACCGGACGGCCGAGGGGCACGCGACCGGGCCGGCCGTCGACGGGTACGTGCTCCGGCTCTGCGCGGTGGCCGCGGCTGCCGCGGTGGACGAGCTGCTCGGTCCGGCCCAGCCGGCGGGTGAGCGGGGCCGGTGCTTCGTCGAGCACGCCGCCGTGGTGCCGTTCGGCAACTGCGAGGTGGCGACCGTGGTGGTGCTGCTGGTCTGTGACGGGTGGGTGGAGCAGTTGGCCGGTTCCGCCCTGGTCGCGGGCGATCAGCGGCAGGCTGTGGTCCGCGCCACCCTGGCCGCGGTGAACCGGCGTCTGGAGGCGCTGCTCGCCTAGGCGGCTGTGCGGGCGGGGCCGGCGCGGGGAAGACTGGACGTCATGAAGCGTGCCGTACTCGGGCCCGAGCATCTTCTTCCCGCGCATCGTCTCCCGCCGCCCTGGCCGGGCCGGCACGTGCGTCTCGACGGCACGCTCGTGCACGTCCGGGACACGCCGGCCACCGGGCCCGACGCCGAGCCGGCGCTTTACGTGCACGGGCTCGGGGGCTCCGCGCAGAACTGGACGGACCTGGCCGGCCTGTTGGCGCCCCGGCTCGACGGTCAGGCGATCGACCTGCCCGGCTTCGGGCGCAGCGAGCCCGGCCGGCGTTACACGATCCCGGCGTTCGCGGAGCGGGTGGTCCGCTGGATCGAGCACAGCGACCGGGGGCCGGTGCACCTGTTCGGCAACTCGCTCGGCGGCGCGGTCGCGGTCCGGGTGGCGGCGTTGCGCCCGGACCTGGTCCGCACGCTCACGCTGATCTCGCCGGCCCTGCCGTTTCTGGACTTCCGGCGTTCGTTGCAGGGGCGGATGCTGCCGGTGCTGGTGATCCCCCGGGGCGAGCGGCTGGCCGCCTGGCGGCTGGCCCAGCTCGCCCCGGAGGCGATGGCGCAGCAGGTGATGGAGTCGTGCGTGGCGGACCTGACCCGGATCAGCGAGCAGCGCCGGCAGGAGGCGATCGAGGAGATCCGGATCCGGTACGAGGCGGCGCACTACGCCGCCGCCTACGTCCGGACGTTCCGGGGCCTGGTCGGCAGCTTCCTGCGGTCGTACCTGCCGGGGGAGGGCGCGCTCTGGCGGCAGGCTGCGGCGGTGCGGGCACCCACGCTGGTGGTGGGTGGGCGGCAGGACCGCCTGGTCGACGTGCGGGTCGCCCCGCAGGCCGCCCGCGTGATCCCGGACAGCCGGCTGCTGATGCTGGACGGTGTCGGGCACGTGGCCCAGTTGGAGGTGCCCCGGACGGTGGCGCGGGCGGTGCTGGCGCTGCTCGCCGACGGGGCCCCGGACGGGTCGGCGGAGGTCGCCACGCCGGGGCCGGAGGGCCGGGAACCGCAGGCCACGGCCCTGGTCACCGGAACGGGGGAGAGCGGCGGCGTCCGCGACATGGCAGGCTGAGCGGGATGCCCCGCTCCCGCCGTCCGCGTCTCCCGCGGTCCCTGTCCGCTGCCCGCCGTTGGCGCTCCGCCGTGGTGGTCTGCGCGTTCCTCGCCACCGCCGGGGTCGGCGTCGGCGTGGCGCTGCGACTGCCGCCGGCCGGGGCGCGGGAGGTGGTCACCGACGGGTTCGCGGCCCGGCCGCCGGAGCCGGCGCCGAGCGTCTCGCCGTCGCCGCCCGCGCCGCCCCGCCCGCCGGCGCCGGTGCTGAGTCTGCCCGGCCCGGTGCCCGTGCGGGGTGCGGGCGGTTTCGGGTACGACGAGCGGGCCGGCGGCGTGCTCGGCCGGGCCGGTGAGCTGCGCCGTTTCCGGGTGGCGGTGGAGCGGGGCGCCGGCGAGGACGTCCGGGCGTTCGGGGACGCGGTGCAGCGGGCGCTGGCCGGGCCGGGGAGCTGGGTGGACAGCGGCCGGCTGCGGTTGCAGCGGGTCGCGCCGGGCAGCCGGTACGACTTCACGATCTATCTGGCGACCCGGGACACCGCCGGCCGGTTGTGCGGGGCGGGTGGGATCGACATCCGCAAGGGCGGGGTGCCGTACACGTCCTGCCGGGTGCCGGGCAAGGTCGTGATCAACCTGGACCGGTGGCGGAGGTCGGCGCCGCACCTGGTGGCCGCCGGGATGCCGCTGGACACGTACCGGCTGTACGTGGTCAACCATGAGGTGGGGCACCAGCTCGGGCACCACCACGAGGCGTGTCCGGGCGTCGGGCGGGCCGCGCCGGTGATGCAGCAGCAGACGCTGTTCCTCGACGGCTGCCGGCCGAACCCGTGGCCGTACCTGGGCGGGAAGCGGTACACCGGGCCGGCGCGGTGACCTGGTTGCGAGCAATCTTCGCGACTTGAGCCGTAAAAGCAGCTAAATGCCCGAATTGCGTGGCAGGCTGACGTCATGACGTCGTCCCCACCCGAACGCCCCGGGCTGCGCCGGATGCGCCGCCGTCGCCGGCGCGCGGTGCTGCTGCTGGCGATGCTGCTCGCGGCCGTCGGCGGCGCGGTGGGCATCACCCGGCTGAGCGAGCCGCCGCGCGCCACGCGGGTCCCGCTCGCCGCCGAGCCGACGCTGATGCCGGACGCCGACACCGACACCGCCGCGTCGCCGACCGGCTACCCCACCGCCGGCCCCGGCACGTTCGCGGTGGCCGCCGGACGATCACCGGTACGCGGCCACGCCGGCCCGCTGCGCCGCTACCGGATCGAGGTCGAGCACGGCACCGGGCAGGACGCCGACGCGTTCGCCGCGACCGTGGACGCGGTGCTCGGCGACCCGCGTAGCTGGATCGCCTCCGGGGAGCTGCGGGTGCAGCGGGTCCCCGAGGCGGCTGCCGCCGACTTCACCGTCTACCTGGCCACGCCGGCCACCTCGGAACGGATGTGCGCCGAGGGTGGCCTGCGCACCGAGCGGTACACGTCGTGCCGCCTGCCCGGCCGGGTCGTGCTCAATTTGGCGCGCTGGATGACCGCGGTGCCCGACTACGGCGCCCCGCTCGACGTCTACCGGACGTACGTGGTCAACCACGAGGTCGGGCACGAGTTCGGCGAGCTGCACGAGGCGTGCCCGCACCCCGGCGCCCCGGCCCCGGTGATGCAGCAGCAGACGTACGGGCTGGACGGCTGCGTGCCGAACGCGTGGCCGTACGTCGACGGGGCGCGATACTCCGGCGAACGGACCGACGGCGTCTGAGGTTATTCCCGGTCCCGCAGTTCGGGCCGGGTGTCCCTCGTCATGGCCGTTCCCCACCACGGCGAGCGACAATGGCGCGGTCCCACCGCCGATCCCGGGGAGTCCACCGTGTCGTTGCCCCCGCTCGTCGAGCCCGCCGCCGAGCTGACCGTTGACGAGATCCGCCGCTACTCGCGCCACCTGATCATCCCGGACGTCGGGGTCGAGGGGCAGAAGCGGCTGAAGAACGCCCGGGTGCTCTGCGTGGGCGCCGGCGGCCTCGGCTCGCCGGCCCTGATGTACCTCGCCGCCGCCGGTGTCGGCACGCTCGGCATCATCGACTTCGACACCGTCGACGAGTCGAACCTCCAGCGCCAGATCATCCACGGCGTCTCCGACATCGGCCGGTCCAAGGCTGAGTCCGCCGCCGCCTCGATCCGCGAGATCAACCCGCTGGTGAACGTGGAGATCCACGACACCGCGCTGGACCGGGAGAACGTCCGGGACATCTTCTCCCGGTACGACCTGATCGTCGACGGCACCGACAACTTCGCCACCCGCTACATGGTCAACGACGCGGCCGTGCTGCTCGGCAAGCCGTACGTCTGGGGTTCGATCTACCGGTTCGACGGCCAGGCGTCGGTGTTCTGGGCCGAGCACGGCCCGTGCTACCGCTGCCTCTACCCGGAGCCCCCGCCGCCCGGCATGGTCCCCTCCTGCGCCGAGGGCGGCGTGCTCGGCGTGCTCTGCGCCTCCATCGGGTCGATCCAGGTCAACGAGGCGATCAAGCTGCTCGCCGGCATCGGCGAGCCGCTGGTCGGCCGGCTGATGGTCTACGACGCCCTGGAGATGAGCTACCGCAAGATCAAGGTGCGCAAGGACCCGAACTGCGCGCTCTGCGGCGAGAACCCCACGGTCACCGACCTGCTGGAGGACTACGAGGACTTCTGCGGCGCGGTCTCCGAGGAGGCGCAGGAGGCGGTGGTCGACTCCACCATCACCGCGCGGGAGCTGAAGGAGTGGCAGGACGCCGGCAAGGACATCTTCCTGGTCGACGTGCGTGAGCCCGCCGAGTACGAGATCGTCCGCATCCCCGGCGCGACGCTGATCCCCAAGGGGGAGATCCTCTCCGGCGAGGCGCTGGCGAAGTTCCCGCAGGACCGGCAGATCGTGCTGCACTGCAAGTCCGGCGTCCGTTCGGCCGAGGCGCTGGCCGCGCTCAAGGCGGCCGGGTTCAAGGACTCCGTTCACGTGCAGGGTGGCGTGCTCTCCTGGATCAAGCAGGTCGACCCGTCGCTGCCCGCGTACTGACGTCGATGTCGTGAGGGCCCTTCCGGTGCGCCGGGAGGGCCCTCGGCGTCTCCCCGTTTCTGGCCGAGCTACCGAGGCGTAACCGCGTCCGCGCAGGTAGCGTCACGACCGTGGTCGATCTGGAAGCGGCGATCGGGTTCGTCGTGGCACACGGGGACGCGGTGGACCGCGCCCGCCTGTCCCGGCTGCGCTCCGGCGCGCCGGTGCCGCCGCAGGTGCTGGACGCGGCGGAGTCCGGTCAGGTCCCGGGCGGCGGCTGGCCCGCCGTGCTCGACGGCGACGTCGCCTCCGTCGACGCGACCTGCTTCCGCCTGGCCGAGCTGGACGATCTCGGCGCGCTGGGCCGCCCCGCCGCCCGGCACGCGCTGGACTGGCTGGCCGCCGGCCAGCTCGCCGACGGCGGCTGGGACGAGCACCTGTCGCTGGCCGGGTTCGCGCCGGAGTGGGCCACCCCCGGCGACCCCGAGGCGCGGTTCTACCTGACCGCCGGCGCCGGGTTCTGGCTCACCGTGGCCGGGCTGGACGCCCGTGCCGCCGGCCCGCTCGACCACCGCGTCGGCGGGGCGTACGCCGGGGTGGTGCAGGCGGCGGCCCACACGCTCGCCGCGCAACTCGCGTCGGACGGGACCTGGCCGTCGTTCCTGCCCGCCGGGTGGCTCGCCGCGGCGGTGCTGCACCGCCAGCGGATGTACCACGAGTCGGCCCGGATCCAGGCGGTGCTCGCCGACCGCATCCCGGAGATGTCCCCGGCGGACGTGGCATGGCTCGCCGCCACGCTGCGCCGGGTGGAGGTGGGCGAGGAGCAGTGGCTGCTGGTCTCGGCGCGGCGTCGGCTGGCCGAGACGCAACGCAGCGACGGCGGTTGGGACAGCGACGACGGCCGCCAGTTCGACGTGCACACCACGCTGCGTGCGATCCGGGCCTGCCGTCCGACCGAGCCGGAGGCCCCGGCGTCCGGGGCCCCGTTCGTGGTGCCGCGCGCCTCCGTGCTGCCCGCCCCGCCGTCCCGCCGCCCCGCGCCGACGCCGCCCTCGGGCGGGCCCGAGCTGCCGTCGGCCCCGCCGGCCCTGCCCGCGCCTCGCGTCCCCGACGCGTCCCCGCCGCCGGCCCCGACCCTGCTGCCGTCCCCGGCCCCGACCGTGCTGCCGGCCCCATCCCCGGCCCCGGCCCCGACCGTGCTGCCGGCCCTGTCCCCGCCGCCGGCCCCGACCGTGCTGCCGGCCCCGAATCCGCTCCGGGTGGCGTAGCCGACTCCCGGAGCCGTGGAGGTCCGGGGCCCTCCGCGGGCCCTTCTCCGGTGGGCGGGCCGGGGCCGGGCGTGGCTCAGCGCAGGTGACCGTCGCCGGTGACCACGTACTTCGTGCTGGTCAGCTCCGGCAGGCCCATCGGGCCGCGGGCATGCAGCTTCTGGGTGGAGATGCCGATCTCGGCGCCGAACCCGAACTCGCCGCCGTCGGTGAACCGGGTCGACGCGTTCACCATCACGGCGGCGGCGTCCACCCGGGCCACGAACTCCCGCGCCGCCCGCTGCGAGTCGGTGACGATCGCCTCGGTGTGGCCGGTGCCGTACCGCCGGATGTGCGCGACCGCCGCGTCGAGCGAGTCGACCACGGCGACCGAGATGTCGGCGGACAGGTATTCGGTGGCGAAGTCCTCCTCGGTGGCCGGCACCACCGCGCCGGAGTGGGCGGCCACCTCCGGGCTGCCGTGCACGGTCACCCCGGCCTCGGCGAACGCGGCCAGCACCACCGGCAGGAACGCGTCCGCGACGGCCCGGTGGACCAGCAGCGACTCGGCGGTGTTGCAGGTCGACAGCCGCTGCGTCTTGGCGTTCAGCGTGATCGCCACCGCCTTGTCGAGGTCGGCGGCGGCGTCCACGTAGACGTGGCAGTTGCCCACGCCGGTCTCGATCACCGGCACGGTCGACTCCTCGACCACGGCGCGGATCAGCGACGCGCCGCCGCGCGGGATCAGCACGTCGACCAGGCCCCGGGCGCGCATCAGCTCCTTGACCGAGTCGCGCGTGCTGGCGTCGAGCAGTTGCACCGCGTCGGCCGGCAGGCCGGCCCCGACGACCGCGTCGCGGAGCACCGCGACCAGGGCGGCGTTGGAGTGCGCCGCCGAGGACGAGCCGCGCAGCAGCGCCGCGTTGCCGGACTTCAGGCAGATGCCGGCCGCGTCGACTGTCACGTTGGGCCGGCCCTCGTAGACGATGCCGACCACCCCGAACGGCACCCGGACCTGGCGCAGCTCCAGCCCGTTCGGCAGCGTCGCGCCGCGGACCACCTCGCCGACCGGGTCGGGCAGCGCGGCCATCTCGCGCAACGCGTCGGCGATGGCGGCCACCCGGCCCTCGTCGAGCGCGAGCCGGTCCAGCACGGCCGCGCTCAGCCCGGCGTCACGCCCGGCCGCCAGGTCCGTCGCGTTCGCCGCCAGGATCTCCGGGGTACGCGCCACCAGCGCGTCGGCCATCGCGTGCAGCGCGGCGTCCTTGACCGTACGGGTGGCCGCCGCCAGGGCCTCCGCCGCGTCCCGGGCCCGCCGGGCCTGCTCGACGACGCTCATGGTGCGCTCTCCTTCGCAGTGGCGTCAGGAGGGGCCCTGTTACGCAGAATGCGTTAACAGGGGGCCCCTGCTTACAACAAAACGAGGTCGTCGCGGTGGACGACCTCACGTTCGTAGGCCGGGCCGAGCGCCGCGGCGAGTTCCGAGGTGGAACGGCCGAGCAGGCCGGGCAGCTCCACCGCGTCGTAGTTCACCAGGCCACGGGCCACCGGCGCGCCGGCGGTGTCGACCAGGTCCACCGGGTCCCCGGCGGTGAACGCGCCGTCGACCGCGGTGATGCCGGCCGGCAGCAGCGACTTGCGCCGGCCCACCACGGCCTGCACCGCGCCCGGGTCGAGGTGCAGCCGGCCGCGCGGCGCGGTGGCGTGCGCCAGCCAGAAGAGTCGGGCGGCCGGGCGTCGGCTGCTCGCGTGGAAGAGCGTGCCGACCGGCTCGCCGGCCAGCGCCGGGCCGGCCAGCGGCGCGGCGGTGAGCACCACCGGGATGCCGAAGCCGGTGGCGATGCGCGCCGCCTCGACCTTGGTGACCATGCCGCCGGTGCCCACCCCGGCCCGGCCGGCCCCGCCGACGTCGACGCCGGTCAGGTCGCCCTCGCCGTGCACCTCGGTGACCCGGGTGCTGCCCGGCCGGGCCGGGTCGCCGGTCCAGAGCGCGTCCACGTCGGAGAGCAGCACCAGCAGGTCGGCGTCGACGAGCGCGGCGACGAGCGCGGCGAGCCGGTCGTTGTCGCCGAACCGGATCTCGTCGGTGGCCACCGTGTCGTTCTCGTTGACGATCGGCACGGCCCGCAGGTCGAGCAGCTTGCGCAGCGTGCGGTAGGCGTTGCGGTAGTGCGCCCGCCGGGTCACGTCGTCGACGGTGAGCAGCACCTGCCCGACGGTGCGCCCGTGCCGGGCGAACGCGGTCGCGTAGCGGCCGATGAGCAGGCCCTGGCCGACGCTGGCGGCGGCCTGCTGGGTGGCCAGGTCGCGCGGGCGGCGGGGCAGCCGCAGCGGGGCGAGGCCGGCGGCGATCGCGCCGGAGGAGACCAGCACCACCTCGCGTCCGGCGGTGATCAGCGCGCCGAGCGTGTCGACGAGCGCGTCGACCCGGGCGTCGTCCAGGCCGCCCGTCGCGGTGGTCAGCGAGGACGATCCGATCTTGACGACGATCCGGCGGGCCGAGGTGACTGCTTCACGCACCCGACCATTCTGCGGGTCGCGGCCCGCCCGATCGTGGCGCGTTCCCATATCGTGGCAGCTCGTGACACCTGACGAGTACGTCGAGGCGGTGCTGACGCTGGTCGAGCGGATCCCGCCCGGGCGGGTGATGTCGTACGGGGCGGTGGCCGACGCGCTGGCCGAGCGGTCGGGCCGGGCGTCGGCGCGGCTGGTCGGCTCGATCATGGCCCGGCACGGGGGCGGGGTGCCGTGGCACCGGGTGGTGAACGCGGCCGGCCGGCTGCCGCCGGGGCACGAGCTTGAGGCGCGGGCCCGGCTGCGCGCCGAGGGTTGCCCGCTGCGCGGCGACCGGGTGGACCTGGCGTCGGCCGCGTGGTCGCCGGAGCAGGGGATGTGACCGCGACCATAACGTGAGTAGCATTCGGCTCCATGACAGCTTCGGGCCTGCCCCGCCGGGTGCACCTCGGGTACGCGTCGGGCTCGCTGGTCACCGGCGCGTTCGGGACCGTGCCCGGGCTGCTCCTGCTGCCCTACCTGACCGACACGCTGGGCGTCGCGGCCGGGCTCGCCGCGCTGCTGGTGCTGCTGCCGAAGGCGTGGGACGTGCTGGTCAACCCGGTCGCCGGGCGCGTCTCGGACCGGACCCGTTCGCGCTGGGGCGCCCGCCGGCCCTACCTGCTCGGCGGCGGGCTGGCGCTGGCGGTGCTGTTCGCCGCGATCTTCGCCGCGCCGTTCGGGCGTGGTCCGGCCGCCGCCGGGTACGTGGCGTTGGCGTTCCTGGCCACCGCGACCGCCTTCGCGTTCTTCCAGGTGCCCTACGTGGCCATGCCGGCCGAGTTGACCGCCGACCCGGCGGAGCGTACCCGGCTGATGACCTGGCGGATCGCGGTGCTGGCGCTGGCCATCCTGGTCTCCGGCGCGGTGGCCCCGGCGGTGGTGGCCGCCGGCGGCGACGGCGTGCCCGGCCACCGCTGGATGGGCCTGTTCGTCGCCGCGCTGATCGTGGTGGGCGCGGTCGGCGCGTTCCTCGGCACCCGGTCCGCGCCGGCCGGGACGGTCGGGGAGAGCGAGCCGAGCCTGCGCGCCCAACTCGCGGTCGCCGGCCGCAACCGGCCGTTCCGGGTGCTGCTGGTCTGCTTCGTGCTCCAGTCCGCCGGGGTGGCCACCGTGCTGGCCGGCGTGAAGTACTTCGCCGACCAGGTGCTGCGCGCGCCGGACAGCGGGCCCACCCTGCTCTTCGCCTGCTTCGTCGCGCCCGCGCTGCTGGTCATGCCGCTCTGGCGCCGGGCCGGCGACCGGCTCGGCAAGCGCACCTCGCTGGTCGCCGCGTCGCTGCTCTTCGCGGCCGGCGCGCTGGCCCTGGTCGCCGCGCCCGCGCTGCCGGCCGCCGGGGTGTACGCGGTGGTCGCGCTGATCGGCGTCGGCTACGCCGGCCAGCAGGTCTTCGCGCTGGCCATGCTGCCGGACTGCATCGCGTACGACACCGCGCGCACCGGCCGTCGGCAGGCCGGCGTGTTCACCGGCCTGTGGACCGCCGGCGAGACGTTCGGCCTGGCGCTCGGGCCCGGCATCTACGGCCTGGTGCTCCAGCTCTCCGGCTACGTCTCCTCGTCGACCGGCGCCGCCGCCGCCCAGCCGGACTCCGCCCGCCTCGGGGTGCTGCTCGGCTTCACCGTGCTGCCCGCCCTGCTGGTGGCCGCCCCGGTCGCGCTGCTGCGCGGCTACACGCTGACCCCGGCCGACCTGACCACCGCGTCCGGCGCCGACGCGTCCGACGGCAGCGCGTCCGGGTCCGGCGCATCCGACGGCACCGGGTCCGGGTCCGGCGGCACCGCTACCGCGCCGGTGGCTCGGGCGTGAGGCACCGCACCCGTCCGCCGGTCGGCGCGGACCGTCACGAGAGGAACATTTGATGAGCGACACGGCGGGGACGGGCGCGCTGCCCGCGCAGGGGGTGCCGGCGGCGCGGGTGCTCGACGAGATCCGCGCGTTGCGGGCGGCCGACCGTCCGACGCACGGCGGCCGGCTGTTCGCCTACGTCTACGACCCCGGCGTGGCCGGGCTCGACGAGCTGGCCCAGGCCGCGTACGCGGCGAGCGCGCACGTCAACGGCCTCGACCCGACCGCCTTCCCGTCGCTGCTGGCGATGGAGAACGCGCTCGTCGGCGCCGCCGCCCGGCTGCTCGGCGGTGGCCCCGGCACCGCCGCGCCGGACGTGGTGGGCAGCGTCACCGGCGGCGGCACCGAGTCGCTGCTGCTCGCGGTCAAGGCCGCCCGGGACGCCCACCCCGAGCTGACCGCACCCCGGATCGTGGTGCCGGCCAGCGCGCACGCCGCGTTCGCCAAGGCGGCCCACTACCTGCGGGTGGCGCTGGACACGGTGCCGGTCGACCCGGTGACGCTGCGCCCGGCGGTGGCCGACGTGGCCGCCGCGATCCGGCCGGAGACCGTGCTGGTGGTCGCGTCCGCCCCGTCGTACGCGCACGGCGTGGTCGACCCGGTGGCCGGGATCGCCGAGGTGGCGGCCCGGGCCGGGGTGCGCTGCCACGTGGACGCCTGCTTCGGCGGCTGGGCGCTGCCCTGGCTGCGCCGGCTCGGCGCGTCGGTGCCGCCGTTCGACTTCGCCGTGCCCGGCGTCACCTCGATCTCGGTCGACCTGCACAAGTACGCGTACGCGCCGAAGGGCGTGTCGGTGCTGCTGCACCGCGATCCGGCGCTGCGCGCCCCGCAGTTCTTCGCGTACGCGGACTGGCCGGGCTACACGATGGTCAACCCGGTGATCGCCTCCACCCGGTCCGGCGGCCCGATCGCCGCCGCCTACGCCACGTTGCGGCACCTCGGCGAGGACGGCTACCTGCGGCTGGCCGCGTCCACCCGCGACGCGGTCGCCGGGCTGGCCGACGCGGTGCGGGCGACCGACGGGCTGCGGCTGATGGCCGAGCCGGAATCCACAGTGGTCTGCTTCGCCGCCGACGACCCGACGTTGGACCTGTTCGTGCTGGTCGACGAGCTGACCGCGCGCGGCTGGCACACCCAGCCCCAACTTCGGTACGCCGACCTGCCGGCGAGTGTGCACCTGACGGTGACCGCCGCGGTGGCGCCCCGGGTGGCCGAGTTCTCCCCGGCGCTGGCCGACGCGGTCGCCGCGGCGCGGGCCGCCGGCCCGGTCGTGCTGCCGCCGGAGCTGCTGACGCTGGCCGCCGGCCTGGCCCCGGAGGCGCTCACCCCGGAGCTGGTGGCCGGGCTGGCCGAAGGGCTCGGCCTGGGCGGTGGCACCGGGGTCCCGGACCGGATGGCGGTGGTCAACACGCTGCTCGACGCCGCCCCGGCGGCGGTACGGGAGCGGCTGCTGGCGGAGTTCGTCGGGCTGCTCCAGCGCCCGGCCTGGTGAGCCCGGCCGGCCGCCGGAGCAGCCCGGCCGGCGCGTGGGCGCCGGCCGGGCGAGGGGGCGTCAGCCCGCGTCGGCCACCGTCACGGTGAACGAGGCGGTGTTGTCCGCCGGGTTGGCGTCGGGCACCGTGATGGCGTCCCACTGGGTGCCGAGCTGGAACGTGGCGGTGCCGAGGTCACCGGGCGCGGTTCCCGGCTCGGCGTAGAGCAGCACGTCGAAGCTGCGCTGCTCGCCGGCCATGAGCCGCTCGCCCGGCACGGTGAAGCTGGTGAAGAAGCTCGGCATGTCCTGCGGGTCGGTGCCCCAGATCCGCACGCCGGCCGGCAGCCCGACCGCCTCGGCCCACAGCAGGTCGTGCGCGGCGTCACCGGCCCAACCGACCGTCACCGGCAGGCGGCCCAGGTAGCTGCCGTCCTCCTGGCGGGTCAGCGTGGCGGCCCCGGCCGTGGTGATCGAGGCGCGGGCCTGGGTGTCCTGCACGTAGGGCACCGGGTTGCGCAGCGACCCCGTGGTGGAGCGGAACCGCGCCGCGTAGCTGGCCCGGTCGGCGACCTCGTCCCGGCCGTCGCCGACGTTCACCGAGACCTTGCCGCCCTTCGCGATCATCGCGACGTCCCGGGGCGGCGTGAGCACCTCGAACCTGATGGCGAACTGCCGGCTCTCGCCCGGCTCGATGTCGCCGCCGGGCACGCCGCAGGTGGCGGTCCGCCGGTTGTCCTGCAACGCCCCGAAGCCGCACGCCTCCTCGGGGCTCAGGCCGCGGAACGAGCCGGCGACCGGCTCCACCAGGAAGATGCTGAAGTAGGTGGCGACCGGGCCGTTGTTGGTCACCGTGACCGGCAGGCTGCCGTGGTAGCCGCGCGCGCCCGGTTCCAGCACCAGCCGACCCACCGAGATGTCGGCGGCCGGGTCGGCGGTGGGCGCGGCGGCGGCCGGAGCGGTGAGCGCCAGCAGCGCGGCGGCCGAGCCGAGCAGGACGCCGGCGAGCCGGCCTCCGGTACGTGTCCTCATCTGGAAGGTCCTCCCAAGGTCCCCGTCACCGCGCGGCTGGTCCGCGCGGCGTCACCGGTAGCACGCGACGGACGTCGATCCGGTTGCGATCTTTTTCTGCGAGGAATCCGACAGCGGGTCAGCGGTACGTGTAGCGGTCCTCGTTGTTCTCGTGGTTCGGGTCCATCAGCGGGTCGGCGTCGCTGCGGACCGGCGTCACCTCGGCGATGCCGGTGCCGCTGGCGCTGTTCGTGTTGCGCAGGCCGAACCGGAAGGTCCGTTCCGCGCCGGGGCCGAGCGGACCGAAGCGGCAGATGATCGGCCCGGTCGGCGGCGCCCCGTCCCGACAGGCCGACCACTCCGTGCCGTCCGCGACGGTGCCCACCTGCATCCGCAGGTGCAGTTCGACCAGGTCGGCCGGGACCGCGCTGAGGTTCCGCACCGTGACCGCGATCGTTCCGGTACGTGCGCCGTCCGCGTCGGGCGCGCTCCACGTCACGTTCCCGGCGGAAACCGTCAGGTCGGCCAGGTGCGGGTTCGGGCCGAACGAGGTGGGCCCGTCCACCTGGTCGAAACGTTTCCCGGTCCACCGGTAGCCGCGCCACTGCCGCTGCGACCAGTCCAGCGACCAGCCGCCGCCGGGCGCGATGTCCGCCATCTCCACCCGGACCGTGCCGCGGTCGGTGACCTGTGCGTCGAGCAGCCACTCGGGAGCCGTCCTCGCGGACCGGGCGACCTGGCCGAGGACGACGATCCGGCCGTCGGCGTCCCGGTCGAGCGCCACCACCTGGGACGGGCCGTGCTGGAAGATCTGGCAGCGGAGCAGGGCGACCGTCTCCACCGTGCCGTCGCCGTCCACGTCGCCGTGGACGAGCTCCTCCAGCAGCACGTCGCCCTCCTTGCGGTAGCTGGCGGCGATCCGGGTCGGACCCGCCGTGCAGTCCGGGTCGGGTGTCCAGGCCGGCAGGTCGACCCGGGCAGCCAGCAGTTGGGACCGGCTGATCCGTCCGTCCGGTGCGGCCCGGCTCGGGCTGGCGGTGCTCGGCACCGGCGTCGTCGGCGGCGGGGGTGGCGACGCCGTCACGGAAGGGCTCGGGGTGACGGTCTGGGCCGGCACCGGAGGTGGGTCCGGCCGCCGGTGCAGGGCTGCGCTGGCACCCACCGGGACCGCCACGGCGAGCACCACCGCCGCGGCGGTCACCACCGCGGTCCGCCGACGGCGCCGGCGGACGGTCCGCCGGACCGCGTCCGTCCCGGCCGGGTGGACCACCGGCACGTACGCCGCTCGAAACGCGGCGAACTCACCGCTCACCAGCACGTCCTCGGGCTCAGTCATGGTGGTTCACCTCGTTCGGGGAAGAGAGCTGGGCGGCCAGCGCGGCCCGCCCCCGGTACAGCCAGGACTTGACGGTGCCCTCCGGCACGCCTTCCTGCGCGGCGATCTGCGCGACGCCCAGATCGGCCAGGTAGTGCAGCACCACGGCGCGGCGCTGGTTGGCCGGCAACCGGGCCAGCGCGGCGGTCAACGCGACCCGGTCCGGTCCCGGCCCCGGCACGTGCTCCTCACGTTGCCGGTGCAGCCACGCCTGGGCCGTGCGTACCCGCCGCCAGCGGCTGGTGGCCAGATTCCAGGCCACCCGGCGGATCCAGGCCAGCGGGTCGTCGTAGCGGGACACCCGGGGCCAGCGCGCGAACGCCCGGCAGAACGCCTCCTGCACCAGGTCCTGCGCCTGGGTCAGGTCACCGCAGTAGGCGGCGAGCTGGACGGTCAGCGACCGGAAGTGCGCATGGTAGAGGCCGTCGAAGTCGACGGACGCACGCTCGTCCGGGCGCGTCGCTGTCGCCTCGGGTGGCGGGTCGTCGACCCGCGGCTCCCTCGTCACTGTCATCCGGTCCTCCCCGTGAGCATGCCGCCGGCGCGGTCACACCGGTCACACGTCCGGACGCCGGCACGGGTTGCGGGGGTTGCCGTACCGGCAGGAGGCCGACTGTCCGGTCGGGGACAGCGGCGGTGGCCGGTGGCGGGCCCGGGCCCCGGATGCTGTGGTTGACTGTCGGTTCGGGGACCGTGGAGGAGGAGTCAGGTGCAGCTACCGGCCGTGCTCGGCGAGCCGATCCGGTTCGTGCTGAACTGGGGCCGCCGCTACTCGCTCTGGGTCTTCAACTTCGGCCTGGCCTGCTGCGCCATCGAGTTCATCGCGACCAGCATGGGCCGGCACGACTTCATGCGGCTCGGCGTGATCCCGTTCGCGCACGGCCCCCGACAGGCCGACCTGATGGTGGTCAGCGGCACGGTCACCGACAAGATGGCCCCGGCGGTCAAGCGGCTCTACGACCAGATGCCCGAGCCGAAGTACGTGATCTCGTTCGGCGCCTGCTCCAACTGTGGCGGCCCGTACTGGGACTCCTACTCGGTGACCAAGGGCGTCGACCAGCTCATCCCGGTCGACGTCTACGTGCCCGGCTGCCCGCCCCGCCCCGAGGCGCTGCTGCACGGCATCCTCCGCCTCCAGGAGAAGATCGCCGCCGAGCAGTCCGGCGTCGGCGGCGTGCCCCGCCCGGACCGGCTCGCCTCCCCGGCGGACGTGGTCCCACGCCCGGTCGAGGCGCTGACCGCGCCCCCGGTGCGTCCCCCGGCCGGCTGAGCCGCCCCGGTGGCGCGGCGGGGCTAGCCTGCGGACCATGACCGACTCCGCGGAGAAGCGTTCCGCCTACATCGTCGACGTGCTGACCGAGGAGTTCGGCGCGTCCATGGCGATCGACCCGGCGGCGTTCCGCCGGAAGTTCCGCAAGATGGCCGCCTCGCCGTTCGCGTTCTACCGCGGCAGCGCGTCGCTGTTCTACGCCGACCAGCGCGGCGACTTCGCCAGCGACCGGTTCCTCGACGACCGGACCAGCCGGGTGTGGATCCACGGCGACCTGCACGCCGAGAACTTCGGCACCTACATGAACGCCTCCGGCCGGCTCGTGTTCAACGTCAACGACTTCGACGAGGCGTACGTCGGGCCGTTCACCTGGGACCTGAAGCGGTTCGCCGCCAGTGTGGCCCTGCTCGGCTACGCCAAGGCGCTCTCCGACCGGGTGATCGGTGACCTGGTGACCGGCTTCGCCCGGTCGTACCTGGCCGAGCTGCGGGCGATCGCCGCCGGTGGGGACGACGCGATCGGCTCGATCACGCTGGAGAACGCCGACGGCGTGCTGCGCCGGGTGCTCCAGCAGGCCCGGCTGAGCACCCGGGTGGACCTGCTCGCCGCGCAGACCACCGTCGACAACTACGAGCGCCGCTTCTCGCTGGGCGATGGCGTGTACGAGATCGACGCCGAGACCCGGGAGCGGGTCTGCGCCGCGTTCGGCGGCTACCTGGACACGCTGCCGGAGTCGAGCGCCCGGCTGCGACCGGTGGCGGCCACCATCAAGGACGTGGTGCTGCGCAAGGGCGTCGGCATCGGCTCGGCCGGGCTGCCGTCGTACAACCTCCTGCTGGAGGGGCACACCGAGGCGCTGGAGAACGACGTCGTCATCTACATGAAGCAGGCCCAGGTGCCGGCCGTGGCGCGGCACATCGACGACGAGCAGGTCCGGTCGTACTTCCGGCACCAGGGGCACCGCACCGCCGAGTCGCAGCGGGCGTTGCAGGCGCACGCCGACCCGTGGCTGGGCTTCACCGAGCTGGACGGCGTCGGTCAGCTCGTCGCCGAGGTCTCCCCGTACGCGGCGGACCTCGACTGGGCCGACGTGAACGAGCCCGAGGACCTGGCCGGGGTGCTCACCGACCTGGGTCGGGCGGTGGCCCGCATGCACTCGGTGGCCGACGACGAGTCCAGCCACGACCTGGTCGACTACTCCACCGAGGAGTCCGTCGTCGCGGCCGTGGACGCCGACGCCGACGGCTTCACCGGCTACCTGGTCGACTTCGCGCACCGGTACGGCATCCGGGCCCGCGAGGACCACCAGCTCTTCGTGGACCTGTTCCGCAACGGCCAGCTGCCCGGCATCTGAGCCGGCGCCGGTTCACTGCGCGAAGTCCAGCACCACCTTGATGTCGTCGCCGGTCGACGCGTACGCCTCCCGGTACGCGGAGACCGGCACCCGGCGGGTGACAAGCGAGGTCAGCCACGACAGGTCGGCGCGGGCGAGCGCCTCGGCGGCCAGCTCCCAGTGCCGGCGGCCGGCGTTGACCGAGCCGAACACCACGTTGTTCTCCAGCACCAGCTCCCGGTTGAGCGCGCCGGCGTCGAAGTCGATGGTCCGGCCGCCGCTGGACACGCCGGTCAGGCACACGATGCCGTTCGGCGCGGCCTTGCACATCGCGTCCAGCACCACCGGTGGCGCGCCGGTGCACTCGACCACCACGTCCGGTGCGAGGTCCAGCTCGGCCACCGTCGACGTGTGGTAGGTCGCGCCGAGCGCGCGGACCAGGTCCGGTTTCGGGCCGGTGGTGTTGCGGTCCAGCACGTGCACGGACAGCTCACGCTGGCTGGCCAGCAACGCGGCCAGCAGACCGATCGGCCCGGCACCGGTGATCAGCGCGGTCTTCGGCTTCCACTCGGCCCGGCGGCCGATCCGCTCGATGTGGTCCCACGCCTTCGCCACCACGCTGGTCGGCTCCAGCAGCATGCCCACCGACGCCAGCGCCGGGTCCAGGCCGACGGCGAACTTGGGCGGCAGCCGCCAGCGGTCCCGGGCGAAGCCGGGCAACGCCTTGATGCCGTGCTCGGTGTACCGCCCGTTGCGGCACATGTCCCACTCGTCGACCGCGCAGTTCGCGCAGGGCACCGGGTCGGGGCGGCGGACCACCCCGGCCACCAGGTCGCCGGGGTGCAACGTGCCGGTCGGGTCCTCCAGCACCCGGCCCAGCGACTCGTGCCCGAGCACCAGGCGCTCCTGACCCGGCGGCGCCTCGCCGTACTCCCCGGCGATGATCTCGTGGTCGGTGCCGCAGACGCCCACCGCCAGCGCCTCGACCAGGATCGCGCCGTCCTCGGGCGCCGGCTCGGGCCAGTCCTCGGTGAGCCGCAGCGAGTCCGGGACACCCGGGGTCACAGTCACAGCGCGCACGAGCCTCATCTTTCCCCGCCGGCCGCCCGTCCGCCCGGCAAAGCGACGAACCGGGCCCGGACGGCCCGACCCGGCCGGGAGCTGACGGCCATAGGATCAGCGCATGACTCCGGAAGAGGTCGGCCGCCGCGTGGTCGCGTTGCTCGCGCCCGTCGAGGCCGCCGCGTCGGTCTCCGGCGGTCAGGGGTACGCCCGCGCCACCGTCGACGTACCGCCGGCGAGCTGGGCGGACGCGGTGCGCGCGGCGCGCGACGACGCCGAGCTGGGCTGCGACTTCCTCGACTGGCTGTCGGCGGTGGACGAGCTGGCCGACGGCTTCGACGTGGTGGCGCACCTCTGGTCGGTGCGGCACCGGCACGGCCTGCTGCTGCGCACCCGGGTCCCCCGGGACACACCGGTCGTGGCCTCGGTGGTCGACGTCTTCCCCGGCGCGGCCTGGCACGAGCGGGAGACCCACGAGATGTTCGGCATCGACTTCGCCGGGCACGGCGAGCTGCGACCGCTGCTGCTGCCGCCGGAGTTCGAGGGTCACCCGCTGCGCAAGGAGTTCGTGCTGGCCTCCCGCGTCGCGAAGCCATGGCCGGGCGCGAAGGAGCCGGGCGAGTCGGAGGCGGGCGGCGGTCGCCGGCCGGTCCGGCCGCCGGGCGTGCCAGCGCCGGGGGAGTGGGGGACGACGCCCACCCCGGCCGGCGCGGCCGGCGTCGGCGAGGGCCCACGCGGGGGTACGCCGGCGCGCCCGGCCCGCGAGCGCCCCGCACGCCCGGCCCCGGGCGAGCGTCCGGCGCGCCCCGCATCCGGTGAACGCCCTGCACCTCCGGCCTCCGGTGAGCGTCCGCCGCGTCCGGAGGCGGGCGAGCGCCCGGAGTCCGGCGGGCGCCCTGCACCTTCGACCTCCGGTGAGCGTCCGCCGCGTCCGGAGGCGGGCGAGCGCCCGGAGTCCGGCGGGCGCCCTGCACCTCCGATCTCCGGTGAGCGCTTCGCGCCTCCGGCCTCTGCTGGGCGTGGGACGCGGCCGGGCCCCGAGGCTCGTCCGGTCCCGGGCACGTCCCGGCCGACCGGCCCGGCCCGGCGGGAACCCGCCCCGCCGCTGGCGGAACCCGGCCCGCTCGGGCGCCCGCTGCCGGGGGAGCGACCGACCGGCCCCGCACGGCAGGAACCGGCGGACGACCGGCCCGCCGGCCCGGCCCGGCCCGACGCGGGCTCCGGCGTCGAAGCGGGGGAGGACTGATGCCGGACTGGTTGGAGCTGGTCCTGCGGGTGGCCGGCGTGCTGGTCGCGTTCCTCACCCTGCCGCTGATCGTCGGCCAGGCCGAGCACAAGGTGATGGCGCACATGCAGGGCCGGCTCGGCCCGATGTACGCGGGCGGCTTCCACGGCTGGGCGCAGCTCGTCGCGGACGGCATCAAGTTCGTGCAGAAGGAGGACGTCACCCCGCGCGAGGCGGACCGGCCGGTGTTCCGGCTGGCGCCGGCGGTGGCGCTGGTGCCGTACCTGCTGGTGCTGCTGGTCATCCCGCTCGGCCCCGCGGGCCTGGTCGCCCAGCCGCTGGACATCGGCCTGTTCTTCGTGCTCGCCGTGGTGGGCATCGGAGTGCTGGCGGTGCTCATGTCGGCCTGGGCGTCGGCCAACAAGTACAGCCTGCTCGGCGGGCTGCGCGGCGCGGCCCAGTTGCTCGGCTACGAGCTGCCGCTGGTGTTGGCCGCCGCCTCGGTGGCGATGGCGGCCGGCACGCTGAGCCTGAGCGGCATCGTCGAGGCTTGGCGGCCGTGGTGGCTACTCTGGCAGGCGCCAGCCATGGTGATCTTCTTCGTGGCCGGGCTGGCCGAGATCCGCCGCCCACCCTTCGACATGCCGGTGGCCGACTCCGAGCTGGTCTTCGGCTACATGACCGAGTACACCGGCCTGCGGTTCGCGTTCTTCCTGCTCGCCGAGTACGTCGGCATCGTGGTGATCGCGGCGCTGACCACGGTGCTCTTCCTCGGCGGCTGGCAGGGCCCGTTCGCCGACGCGCAGCTCGGCTGGCTGTGGACGCTGCTCAAGGTGTTCGCCGTGGCATTCGTGATCATCTGGCTCCGGGTGAGCTACCCCCGGCTCCGCGAGGACCAGCTCCAACGCCTCTGCTGGCTGGTCCTGGTCCCCCTGGCGCTGGCCCAGCTCGTCCTCACCGTCGCCGTCCGCCTGGCCCTCTAACCCCGCCCGACACCTCCTCCGCGCCCCGCGCCCCGTGCCGCGCCGCGCGCCCCGCGCCCCGTGCCGCGCCCCGCGCCCCGTGCCGCGCCGCGCGCCCCGCGCCCCGTGCCGTGCGCCCCGCGCCGCGCCGCGCCGTGCGCCCCGCACCATCGCCCGTGCCCCCGCCGCGCCGTTCGCCCGGGTCCGCGCCCGCCGTGCAGGCCGCCGCACACTTTCACGGAAAGAGTGGCTATCTGGGCCCGAATAGCCACTCTTTCCGTGAAAGTGCAAGATCGCGGGGCGCGGGGCGCGGGGCGCGGGGCGCGGGGCGCGGGGCGCGGGGCGCGGGGCGCGGCGCGGACGGGACGGGGCGGGCGCGGGTGGGGCGGGGCGCGGGTGGGGCGAGGTGGGTTAGTGCAAGGGGGTGTGGGCGGGGTCCACGCGCTCGGCGGGGGGCGGAGGCGGGGGTGGGGTGCCGTCGCCGAAGGGGTGGCCGCCCAACTCCTCGCGGTTGTGGGGGGTCAGCCAGTTCGACAGGTCGGGGCCGAGCGGCACGATGCCGGTCGGGTTGATGTCCCGGTGGACCTCGTAGTAATGCCGCTTGATGTGGTCGAAGTCGATCGTGTCCCCGAAGCCGGGGGTCTGGAACAGGTCCCGGGCGTACGCCCAGAGCACCGGCATCTCGCTCAGCTTCTGCCGGTTGCACTTGAAGTGTCCGTGGTAGACCGGGTCGAAGCGGACCAGCGTGGTGAACAGCCGCACGTCCGCCTCGGTGATCGTGTCGCCGACCAGGTAACGCTGACCGGTCAGCCGCTCGCTCAGCCAGTCGAGCCGGTCGAAGAGCCGGTGGTACGCCTTGTCGTACGCCTCCTGGCTGCCGGCGAAGCCGCACCGGTAGACACCGTTGTTGACGTCGGCGAAGACGACCTTGTTGACCTCGTCGATCTCGGCGCGCAGCGGCTCCGGGTACAGCTCGGGCGCGCCCGGCCGGTGGTACGCGGTCCACTCGGTGGACAGGTCCAGGCTCATCTGCGCGTAGTCGTTGGTCACCACCTGGCCGGTGGGCACGTCGACCAGCGCCGGCACGGTGATGCCCCGCTCGTAGCCGGGGAAGCGGGCGAAGTAGGCGTCGGCGAGCCGCTCGATGCCGAGCACCGGGTCCTTGCCGCCGGGGTCGAGGTCGAACGTCCAGCTCCGCTTGTCGTGCGTGGGGCCGGCCACGGCCTGCGAGATGGCGTCCTCCAGCCCGAGCAGCCGGCGCACGATGATCAGCCGGTTCGCCCACGGGCAGGCCCGGCTGACCGCCAGCCGGTAGCGGCCCGGCTCCACCGGCCAGCCGTCCCGCCCGTCGGCGGTGATCCGAGTGGCGATGTACCGCTGGTCGCGGGTGAACTCGCCGCCCGGTTCCACGTACTTGCCGCCGGTCCGGTCGAGGACCTCGTCGTCGCTGCCGCCCATGCCCACCTCCCAGGTTGTCGTCGCTTCCCATCATGGTCGCTCGGACCGGTCCCGGCAGTTCGAGCGGCGGAGACGGCCGCCATGACCGTTCGGGCGGCGGAGACCGTCGCGCCGGTCCGTCCCGGCGGGGCGGGTGCCGCCGACCCGGCATAGGCTGCCGGCCGTGACCGATCTGGAGGCGGCGGCCCGACGTTTCATCGCCGACGTGTGGAACGCCGGCCACGAGGAGAGCGCGTACGAGCTGGTGGCCCCGGAGTGCCCCGGGCTGGGCGGCGCCGGGCCGGAGGCGGTGCTGGCCGGGCACCGGGACCGGCGGGCGTCCTTCCCGGACCTGCGCTACAAGATCGTCGAGCTGGTGGCCGGCGACGGGCGGGTCGCCGTGCACTGGCGGGCGGCCGGCACCCAGGCCGGGCAGTTCGGCCCGGTGCCGCCGACCGGGCGGGTGGTCAGCTACTCCGGGGCGTCGTTCCTGCGCTTCGACGACGCCGGGCGGATCGTGGACGTGTGGAGCGTCAACGAGCTGTTCCAGGTGCTCCAGCAGCTCGGTGTGGAGATGTTGCCGCCGCTCACACCCGGCGGGGCGTGATCCGGCTGATCGGCAGGTTCACCGGGAACGGCTCGCCGGTGTCGACGAACTTGGTCCACCGACCGGTTTCCGTGTAGACCTCGTGCACCGGATCGATCTTGTAGGTGTGGACGACGAGGCCCTCGTCCTCGATCTCGATCCGCCAGTAGAACGGGATGCCGGCCTGCGCGTAGAGCGCCGGCTTGAGCACCCGGTCAATGGACCGCGTGCTGGGCGAGACGATCTCCACGGTGAGCACCGCCTCGTGCGGCTCGTACCGGGCCGGCTCGCGGGCGGCGGCTGCCGCGGTGGTGACCAGCACGTCCGGGATGAAGTAGCGGGTGCGGTTGATCCGCACGCCGACCGCCTGGGTCACGTCGTACCCGTCGGGGCAGTCCTCGTCGAGAGCCACCATGAGCAGGGCAGCGATGCTCTGGTGCATCCGGGTGGGGGAGGGGGACATGAGCAGCACTCCATCGAGCAGTTCCCGGCGGCGACCGTCCTCCGGCAGCGCGTCCAGATCGTCGGTCGTCCACTCGCGCTCCTGCGGGTGGTCGCTCTCCAGCGCGGCGGTCATCGGTGAGCCCTTCCCGGTGTGTCGTTCTCCCCGCGCTCACGATAGCTCCGCCAAGAGTCGGGTGGTGGTCGCGCGCGCCGGGGGCACAGGGCAGGATGGGCGGCATGAGCGAGCACGGTGGGGTGCCCGGCGGCGGGCTGGTGAAGGGCCTGGCGGTCACGTTGAAGACGATGACCCGCCGGTCGACCACCCAGCAGTACCCGGACGTCGCACCCGAGCTGCCGCCCCGCTCCCGTGGCGTGATCGCGTTGCTGGAGGAGAACTGCACGGTCTGCATGCTCTGCGCCCGGGAGTGCCCGGACTGGTGCATCTACATCGACTCGCACAAGGAGGAGGTGGCGGTGCCCGGCGCCGCCCGCCCCCGCCAGCGCAACGTGCTCGACAAGTTCGACATCGACTTCTCGCTCTGCATGTACTGCGGCATCTGCATCGAGGTCTGCCCGTTCGACGCGCTCTACTGGTCGCCCGAGTTCGAGTACGCCGAGTACGACATCAAGGATCTGCTGCACGACAAGGACCACCTGGGCGAGTGGATGGGCACCGTACCGCCGCCGCCGGCCCACGACCCGCTCGGTGACCCCTCGAAGGAGGAGACCACCGCCGCTCGCAAGGCCGCCGCGCCCGCCGCCCGGCCGGCTCCGACCCGGGTACGCCCCGACGCCGCCGAGCCGGACGGAGGCGCGGCCTCATGACCGGTGCGGACGTGCTGCTGCTCGCGCTCGGCGCGGTGGCGGTGGGCGCGGGCGCGCTGGTGGTGGGCACCCGCCATCTGGTCCGGGCCGGGTTGTGGTTGGTGGTGTGCCTGGGCGCGCTGGCCGGTGACTACCTGGTGCTCACCGCCGAGCTGGTGGCCTGGGTGCAGGTGTTGATCTACGTGGGCGCGGTGGTGGTGCTGCTGCTGTTCGCGGTGATGCTGACCCGGGCCCCGATCGGCCCCTCGGACGACCTGGACCGGCCGGGCTGGCCGGCCGCGCTGGTCGGTGCCGGCAGCGGCCTCGGCCTGGCCGTGCTGCTTGTCGACGCGTTCCGTTGGTCGCGGGTGGAGCTGCCGGCCGCGGGGACCGCCGAGCGCCTCGGCGAGCAGGTGTTCCGCTCCTGGGTGCTGCCGTTCGAGGTGCTCTCGGTGCTGCTGCTGGCCGCGCTGGTCGGCGCGATCGTGCTTTCCCGCCCGGACATCGGCCGCCGGACCCCACCCGTCGACGCCGCCGGCCCGACCGCGGGCAGCGGTCCGGCGGGCGGACCCGGCCCGGTTGCCGGTCTCGAACCGGCCGCCGCAGCCGCCGATGAGGGCGGGCGCCGGTGAGGCCGGTCATCCCGTACGTCACCGCCGCGCTGCTGTTCGGCCTCGGCGTCTACGGCGTGCTGCGGCGCCGCAACGCGGTGCTGGTGCTGATGGCGGTGGAGTTGATGCTCAACGCGGTCAACCTGGTCCTGGTCACCGCGGACACCACGGTCCGGGCCGCGCTGCCGCACTCCGGGCAGGTGTTCGCGCTGTTCGTGATCGTGCTGGCCGCCGCCGAGATCGGCGTCGGGCTGGCCATCGTGCTCCAGCTCTACCGGCTGCGGGCCAGCGTCACGGTCGACGACGTCCCGCTCACCGAGCGTCCGACCGCCGTACCGGACGAGGTGGCCCCATGACGCTCTGGCTCGCGGCGGTGCTGCCGGCCGCGCCGCTGGTCGCCGGCCTGCTCGGGCTGCTGCTGCCGCCCGCCCCGCGCGACCACCGGGAGGCGCCGGCCCGGCGGCTGGCGGTCGGGCTGGGCGTGGCCGGCGCGGCGGTGGCGGTGCTGGCGGCGCTGGCGCTGCTGGTGCGGGTGGACGGGCCGGTGGAGGCGGCCACCACCTGGGTCGAGGTGGGCGGGCTGCGGGTCACGCTGGGCCTGCGGCTGGACGGGGTGGCCGTGCTGGTCGCCACCGCGGTCGCCGTGGTCGCGTTGGCCGTGCAGGTCTACTCGACCGGTTACCTGCGGCGCGGCCCGCACGACGACGTGGACGTCGACCACCGCTATCCGCCGTACGCGGCGCAGCTCAGCCTCTTCACCGCCGCCATGCTGACCGTGGTGGTGTCCGGTGACCTGATCATGCTGCTGGTCGGCTGGGAGGTGATGGGCATCTGCTCGTACCTGCTCATCGCCCACGACCGGCGGCTGCCGGAGGCGCCCGGCGCGGCGGTGAAGGCGTTCCTGGTCACCCGCGTGGGTGACGTGGGCTTCCTGCTCGGCATCGCGCTGCTCGGCGTGGGCGCGGGCAGTTTCCGGATCGCCGACGTGTTGGCGCACGACTACGGCACCGGCACGTTGACCGCGGCCTGTCTGCTGCTGCTGGCCGGGGTGGCCGGCAAGAGCGCCCAGTTCCCGCTGCACACCTGGCTGCCGGACGCGATGGCCGGCCCGACGCCGGTGTCCGCGCTGATCCACGCCGCGACCATGGTGGCCGCCGGGGTGTACGCGGTGGCCCGGCTGTTTCCGCTGTTCGCGCAGGCGCCGGCCGCGCTCGCCGTGCTGGGCGTGATGGCGGCGGTCACGATGCTGCTCGGCGCGTTCGCGGCCACCGCGCAGGACGACCTCAAGCGGGTGCTGGCCTGGTCGACGGTGTCCCAGATCGGTTACATGACCGGCGCGCTGGCGGTCGGCGCGCCGGCCGCCGCGCTGTTCCACCTGCTCACCCACGCCGCGTTCAAGGCGCTGCTGTTCCTCGCCGCCGGTGCGGTGATCCACGCGGTGGGCACCACGCTGATGTCCCGGATGGGCGGCCTGCGCGCCGGCATGCCGGTGACGTTCTGGTGCATGGTGGTGGGGCTCGGCGCGCTGGCCGGGGTGCCGCCGCTGTCCGGTTTCTGGAGCAAGGACGGTGTACTCGCCGCCGCCGAGGCCGCCGCGTTGGACGACGCCGGCCCGACCGCGCCCTGGGTGGGCTGGCTGGTCTGGCTGGCCGGGCTGCTGGGGGTGGCGGTCACCGCCTGGTACGCGACCCGCCTGCTGTTGCGCGTGTTCTTCGGCGTGACCCGTACGCCGCTGCTCCGGCCGCACGACCCGCCGGCGTCGCTGCGTTGGCCGGTGCTGCTGCTGGCGGTGCCGGCCGCGCTGCTCGGGCTGGCCGCGTTCGCGCCCTGGTTCGCCGACCGCCTGCGGGTGCCGGGTGACGCCTCCGGCGAGGCGGTCGAGCTGGTGCACCTGGCGCCGAACCTGATCCTGCCGTTCCTGCTGCTGCTGGCCGGTGCGGGCGTGGCCTGGGCCGGCTGGCGACGGGACCCGGCCGCCGACCCGGCCCGCTTCCTGGGTCCGCTGCGGCCGGTGTTCGTCCGGGCGTTCCGGCTCGACGACGTCCAGGATGCCCTGGTCGTACGCCCGACCGGCGCGCTGGCGCGGGCCGTGCGGGCCGGCGACGAGGTGGGCGTGGACGGCCTGGTCGAGGGCACCGGCCGGGCGGCGGTGGAGCTGGGCGGCGGGCTGGCCGCGCTGCACCGGGCGGCGCTGCCCCGCGCGGCGGCCGGGGTGCTGGCCGGCGCGTTGCTGATCGGCCTGGCGGTCGTCCTGATCGGAGCCACCTCATGACGTTCGGGCAGGTCCTGCTGGTGGCCGTGGTCGCGGTCCCGGCGCTGGGCGCGGTGGCGACCGCCGCCGTGCCGGGTGACCGGACCGGCCGGCTGGTCGGCACCGTCGCCGCCGCGCTGACGCTGCTGGCCACGCTGCCGCTGGTCGGCGGCGAACACGGCTGGTTCGGGTACGGCCCGCGCCCGGCGGTGCAGCCGTGGCACCGGCTCGACGTGCCCTGGGTGCCGGGCCTCGACCTGCGCTTCCATCTGGGCGTGGACGGCATCTCCTGGCCGCTGGTGGTGTTGACCGCGCTGCTCACGCTGCTGTGTTGCGGGTACACGCTGTGGCGGGTGCCGGCCGGCGGCGGCAGCGGGCGGGCGTTGGTGGCGTTGCTGCTGGTGGTCGAGGTGGGCATCCTCGGCACGTTCCTGGCGCTGGACCTGGTGCTGTTCTTCCTCTTCTTCGAGGTCGTCCTGCTGCCGATGTACGCGATCATCGCCGGCTGGGGCGGCGACGACCGGCGGCGGGCGGCCCGCAAGTTCGCGCTCTACACGCTGTTCGGTTCGGTGTTGCTGCTGGTCGGCGTCTACGTGGTGGTGGCCGCCGCGGGCACCGCCGACCTGGTGGCGTTGACCGGCGGCGCGGGCCTGTCCCGGGGCACCCAGTTGGCCGCGTTCACGTTGCTGGCGTTGGCGTTCGCGGTGAAGAGCCCGCTCTGGCCGCTGCATTCGTGGCTGCCCGCCGCGCACACCCAGGCGCCGACCGTGGGCAGCGTGATCCTGGCCGGGGTGCTGCTGAAGATGGGCACGTACGGGCTGATCCGGGTGGCAGTGGGGGTGGCTCCGGAGGGGGCCCGCTGGGCGTCGCCGGTGCTCGGCGTGCTCGCCGTCGCGGCGATCCTGATCGGTGGCCTGGTCTGCCTGGCGCAGGACGAGCTGAAGCGGCTGATCGCGTATTCGAGCGTGGGGCACATGGGTTTCGTGCTGTTGGGGGTGGCCACGCTCACCGCCACCGGGCTCCAGGCGGCGCTGATCGGCAACATCGCCCACGGGGTGATCACCGGCCTGCTGTTCTTCCTGGCCGGGGCCGTCAAGGACCGGACGCACACCGGTTCGTTGACCGAGCTGTCCGGGCTGCGGGAGACCGCGCCCCGGTTGGCCGGGCTGCTGGGCTTCGCGGCGGTGGCCTCGCTGGGGCTGCCCGGCCTGGCCGGCTTCTGGGGTGAGGCGTTCGCGGTGGTGGCGGCCGTGCGGCGGGGCGGCCCGCTGTGGCTGACGCTGGCGGTGCTGGCCGCGTTGGGCGGCGCGCTGACCGCCGCGTACCTGTTGCGGTTGCTGCGCCGGGTCACCCACGGCCGGCCCTCTCCGGCGGTGGCGCCGCTCGGGCCGGGGGTGGCCGGGGCGGAGTTGACCGCGTGGGCGCCGCTGGTGCTGCTGGCGCTGGCGGTCGGCCTGGCCCCGGCGCTGGTCCTGTCCTACGCTTCCGGCCCGGTGGAGGCGCTGCTGGGGGTCGTGCCATGAGTCTGGTGCAGAGCGTCGACAACGTGGCGTTGCTGCCGGGCTACCTGGCCGCCGGCACCGCGATCCTGGTGCTCCTGGTGGACCTGCTGGTGGCCCGCCGGGCGGTGACCGTGGCGGTGGCGGCGCTCGGCGCGGCCGGCACGGCGGCCGGTGCGGCGGTGGTGGGCGCGGCTGGCACCCGGCGCACGTTCTGCGTCGACGCGGACTGTTCCTGGGTGTGGAACGGCCGGGCCGCGCTGGTGGCGGTGGTGATCGCGCTGCTCACGGTCGGCGTGCTGGCGATTTCCGGTCCGCTGCTGCGCGCCGGGCGCACGCCGGCCGGCGAATACTGCTTCCTGCTCGCCTGCGCGATGACCGGCGGTGTGGTGCTCGGCGCGGCCGGCGACCTGATCACGCTGCTGGTGGCGTTGGAGACGTTGACGCTGCCGCTGTACGTGCTGGTCGGGCTGCGTCGGGCCAGCCTGGCCGGGGCCGAGGCGGCGGTGACGTTCTTCGTGGTCAGCGTGGTCGCGACCACGGTGACGCTGCTCGGCGCGGCGTTGCTCTACGCGGTCACCGGCAGCCTGCACCTGGACCGGCTCGGTGCCACCCTGGCGGCCCGGGACGACCTGCGGGAGCTGCCGCTGACCACGGTCGCGGTGGCGCTGGTGGTGGCCGGGCTGGCGTTCAAGGTCGCCGCCGTGCCGTTCCACGCCTGGGCGCCGGCCACCTACGACGGGGCACCGCTGCCGGTGGCCGCGTACCTGTCGACCGCCTCGAAGCTGGGCGGTGTGGTGGCGTTGCTGGCGGTGGTGCAGCGGGCGCTGCCGGCCGGTGTGACCGGTCCGGTGTTGGCGCTGCTCGCGGTGCTAACGATGACCGTGGGCAACCTGGTGGCGCTGCGGCAGCGGCGCACCGTGCGGTTGTTGGCCTGGTCGTCGGTGGCCCAGGCGGGTTACATCCTGGCCCCGTTGGGCGCGTTGGCGCTGGCGGCGGGGCGCACCGCCGACGCCCGCGCCGGGGCGTACGCGGCAGCGGTCGCGTACGCCGTGTTCTTCGTGCTGCTGGAGTTGGCCGCGTTCGCCGCGGTGGTGGCGTTGCGGCCGGCGGACGGCGACGGCGGCACGCTCGCCGACCTGCGCGGCGCGGCCCGCCGGCACCCGTGGGTGGGCGGCGCGTTCGCGCTGGCGCTGATCGGGCTGGCCGGGCTGCCGCCGGGGCTGGCCGGGCTGTTCGCGAAGGTGACGGTGGTGCGGTCGCTGCTGGCCGGGCACGCGGGTTGGCTGGCCCTGGTGGTGGCCTTGAACGCGGTGCTGGGCCTGGCCTACTACCTGCGGGTGGCGGCGTCGCTCTACGCGGTGCCCGGTGGCGTCGCCGCGACCCGGCCGGCCCGCGCGGTGGCGATCGCGCTCGGGGTGGCCACCGTGGCGGCCGTGGTGATCGGGGTCGCACCGCAGCTCGTGCTGGACGTGGCGGCGCGCTGACCGGTTCCTGCCCGGCTGGGCGGTCGGTTCAGCGGGCGCACAGGAATCCCCAGTCAACTTTCAGCCATGAGCCGGATGGTTGACGGGTACCGGTGTGTTGGACCGGTCAGCGGGTTCCCGTGTGGGCCCGCGGCACCGAAGGAGCGATCGTGCATCACAACCGTCTCAAGACCGCAGCGCTGCTCGGCCTGTTGACCTCGCTGATCCTCGCGGTCGGCTACTGGTTCGGCGGTAGCGGCGGTCTCGTCATCGCCGTGCTCGTCTCGTTGGTGATGAACGGCGTGACCTATTTCTACTCCGACAAGCTCGCCCTTCGCTCGATGAAGGCGCAACCGGTCAGCGAGGCCCAGTTCCCCGAGCTCTACCGCATGGTGCGGGAGCTGTCCACGCAGGCCGGCAAGCCGATGCCCCGGCTGTACGTGAGCCCGACGTCGCAGCCGAACGCGTTCGCCACCGGGCGTAACCCGGAGCACGCGGCAGTCTGCGTCACGCAGGGCATCGTGGAGGTCCTGGATTACCGGGAGCTGCGGGGCGTGATCGGGCACGAGCTGTCCCACGTCTACAACCGGGACATCCTGATCTCCAGCGTGGCGGCCGGTCTGGCCGGCATCATCACCATGCTGGCGAACATCGCCTGGTTCATCCCGTTGGGCTCCTCGGACGACGAGGACGGCCCGAACCCGGCGGTGCTGCTGCTCACCCTGATCCTCGGCCCGATCGCGGCCACCGTGATCCAGTTGGCGATCAGCCGCAGCCGGGAGTACCAGGCCGACCAGTCCGGCGCGGAGCTGAGCCGCGACCCGCTGGCCCTGGCCAGCGCGCTGAAGAAGATCCACATGGGTACGCAGGCCCGCCCGCTCGCGCCGCAGGGCCAGCTCACCAGCACCGCGCACCTGATGATCGACAACCCGTTCAAGCGGGGCGGCGGCATCGCCGCGATGTTCGCCACCCACCCGCCGATGGAGCAGCGGGTGGCGCGGCTGGAGCAGATGGCCCGCAACTCCGGGCCGGTGCAGTTCCAGCGCTGACCCGTCCATGCTCCGCCCGCGTCCGGCCCGGACGCGGGCGGAGGCGTGTCCTCAGGCCGGCTCGGGCAGCCGGTCCACCCGGGTGAGCAGCACCACGACGAGCAGCATCAGCCCCGCCGCCAGGTAGGCCGCGGCCGGACCGAACAGCGCGGCGGCGCCACCGAGCAGGAAGATCCCGACACCGGAGAGCATGATGTTGCCGGCCACCATGGTCGCCTCCACCTGCCCCATCCGCTCGCGGGGCGCCAACCGCGCGAACGTCGCCTGCGCGCCGATCAGCCAGCCGCCACCGGCGCCGATCAGCGCGTTCGCCACGGCCACGGCCCAGATCGGGGCGCCGACCGCCACCAGCAGGCTGGCCAGCAGGAACGCCAGGCCGAGCGCACGGGCGGCCATGACCTGACCGGCGACCCGGGCCAGCCAGCGACGACGCCCGACCACCAGCACGAACACGGCCCCACCGAACGACGAGGCGGCCAGCAGCGCCGGCCGCCAGGCCCCACCGGCCAGGTCCGGGGCGAGCGTCTCCGGCAGCGCCCCGGACAGCGCGGTGGTCACGGTGAGCAGGGCCACCCCGCGCAGGACCGGATGACCGGCGATGATCCGCAGGCCGGCGGTGGCGGGCGGGCGGGGACCCCGGCTCTCCTGCCGGCTCACCGGCAGGCCGGCGAGGACCACGGCGGCGAGCAGGAACGACACCAGGTCGATCACCAGGGCCGTGCGGGGACCGAGCGCCACCGTCATGCTCGCGCCGGCGAGCAGGCCGACGACCTGGCCGCTCTGGTTGGCGAACGCCGAGAGCCCGAACAGCGGCAACCGCAGCGGCACCGCCACCGCCTCGGCGGTGACCGCCACGTGCACGCTCGAATAGCCGGCCCGGACCGCGCCGAGCAGCCCGGCGGCCACGATCGCCGGCAGCGGCTCGGGCACCACCACCGGTACGGCGATGAGCGCCGCGCCGGCCAGCGACAGCCCGACCAGCATGGTGCGTCGGGCCGGCACGTCCAGCCAGCCGCTGAACACGGTCGCGACCAGCAGCGCGGGCAGCGTCCGGGCGGCGTAGACGGCGGCCGGCCCGAGCACCGAGTCGGTCTGGTCGTAGGCGAGCAGCAGCAGCGCGGCGAGCCCGACGAAGTCACCCAGCTCGGAGATGCCCCGGGCGACCAGCAGCCGGGACGCCACCGGGTGCCGGAAGAGCGCCCGGTAGCCGGGCGTCGCGGGGTCGGTCATCGGGCTGACGGGTCCGCTGTCTCGACCCGCGACGGCGCGCCCGCCGTGCCGCTCATCCGACCTCCGTAGACGCCGGCGGCCGACCCTGCCGCCGTTGGCATGGACTCAATTCGATGAGGAACCTACCCCGTACCGATCGGTACGGCAGCCCCTGATCGTGACGGTGGCCCCGACCTGCGTCGCGACGCCGGCGTCAGCTCCGCTACCCGCAGAACCGTGCCTGGGAGAACGGCGGTCCCGGCGCCACCTGGCCCCGCCAGACCGGGTTGATGGTGGCCGCCAGCGCCGGGGCCTGCCAGGCCGCGCCGAGCAGTTGCAGGGTGGGGTACTCGGACCGCTGCGACTGGACGTCCCTGCCTTCCAGGAAGTCGATCGCCCGGTCGGTGATGTCCGGCCGGCCCAGCAGCCCGCCGTGCAGGGCGGGCACCTCGTAGACCGGGATCTGGGTGAACGGACCGGGCGGGAGTTCCGTCGCGCTGACCGTGGGCAGGAAGGCGATCATCCGTACGCCGGGGACCGGGCACATGGTCTGGAACCGGTAGAACGGGGCGTTCGCCAGCAGCGAGCGGATGAACGGCTCGTCCGGGCTGTCCCGACCCCCGCTGACGCGGGCCACCAGCGCGAAGACCCCGCGCAACTGCCAGCCGGGGGCGATGCCCCAGCCCGCCGCCGCGTCCTCCGGCGGATAGTAGGTGCGGGCGGCGCGGACCAGCGGGCTGAACATCAGCAGCGCCTTGACCGGCGACCCCGGGTGGTCGCGCAGGTAGGTCCGGCCCACCATCGCGCCTTCGCTCTCGCCGAGCAGGGCCACCGGCCGGCCGGTGCGGGCGTGCAACGCGTCCACCTGCCGGGCGAGCAGGGCCGCGCTCGACTCCAGTGAGCGGTGCGTGTCCAGCGGGCCGTACGGCAGCGGCCGGCCGGCGGCGTCCTGGCCGGCGTAGGAGAACGTCTCCGCCGCCGGGTCGACGGCGGACCGCCCGTCGTACCGCGAGTCGTGCGTGCCGAGCACGATCACCGCGTACCGGACCGAGGCGGGCAGCGGCCGGTCGAGCAGCGAAGGCCGGAACGTCTTCACCTGGTCTGCCGGACGCGACGTCACCACCTGGGCCGCCAGCGGGATGGCCAGCGCGAGCACGACCACGATCGGGACCACCGGGACGCGGGGCCAGTGGACCCGGGTCGGCAGCACCGCCGCGCGTACCGACCGGTTCCACAGCAGCCCGTTGGCGGCCCCGGCGAGCGCCGCCACCAGCAGCGTCCACCAGCCGGGCACCCGCCAGACGACCGCACCGGCGACGGTGATCAACGCGAAGTCGAGCAGCGACCAGCCGACCAGTGCCGCCGACGGCAGGCCGCGCCACCCGTGGTAGTTGACCGCCGCCCGTTGCAGGAACGGCGCGAGCAGCAGCATCGGCCCCACCGCGGCGAACACGAACCAGGAGAGCGACACCACGCCGGCGGCGACGGCGAGCGCGGCGAACGGGGTGACGACCACCGCGGTCAACGCCGCGGTCCCCAGGTTGCGCAGCAGGATGCGCCGGCGGTCCGGCCGGGGCGCCTCGACCGGCCAGGCGAGGCTCACCAGGCCCGCGCAGAGCAGCCCCCGCAGCCCGATGGCGACCAGCAGCCCGAGCGCGTACTCCTGCCAGGAGTCGTGGTAGACCAGCAGCCACCGCATGTCGTTGTACGAGTCGTACGGCCAGACGGCCGAGCCCTGCGGTGAGAGGCCCTCCGCGCTGCGGAAGTCCAACGTCAGGAACAGCACGTTCTGCACCACCGGGACGGCCGCCGCGAGCGCGACGAGCCCGAGCAACCTGCCCCTCGGGTGGCTCACCGCGCTCCTCCTCGACCCCGGTCCCCGTCCCCGACTCTCCGACGTCGGGTGGCCGCGCGGGACGGAATGCCGGAAATCGCTGGCGCGACCCGGGTGGGCCGGGCCACTGTGAGACAGCCGACCGTTCCCCCCACCCCAGGTCGGCGTTAGGGTCGAAGGGCTTCTGACTCATTACATCCTGGAGGTCGACGGTGGCCGCGCTGCGCCAGTACCTCGGTGTCTGGCGGATTCCCGGCGCGCCGATGCTGTTGATCCTCGGCATCATCGGCCGGCTCGGGATCGGCATGACCCCGCTGGCGCTGCTGCTGGTGGTCGAGCAGGTCACCGGCCGCTACTCGCTCGCCGCCGTCGCGGGCGGCATCTACGCGCTCTCCGGCGCCGCGCTCAGCCCGATCGCCGGCCGCATCGCCGACCGGGTCGGCCCCACCCCCGTGCTGCTGGCCACCGCGCTGGCCCACCCGCTGGCACTGCTCGGGCTGCTCGGCGCCAGCCGCTCCGACGCCGGCAACCTCGCCCTGATCTACCTCGCGGCGGGCGTCGCCGGTGGCACGTACCCGCCGCTGACCGCTGCCATCAGGGGCGCCTGGAACGACCTGACCACGCCGGCCAGCGGGCGCGGGCACCTGCGCAACACCGCGCTCGCGGCCGAGACCTCCCTGTTCGAGGTCGTCTTCGTGCTCGGCCCGCTGCTGGTGGCCGGCTTCGTGCTGTTCGCCGACGCGTCCACCGCCCTGCTCGGCGCCGCCGTCGTCACCCTGGTCGGCACCGGATCGGTCGCGCTCGGCCGGGTGATGCGCGGCTGGCGCCCGCACCCGCGCGAACACCACGCCCGAGGGCTCGGCCCGCTGCGGGTCGGCGGCTTCCCCGCGCTGCTGCTCTGCGTGGCCAGCCTCGGCATCGCGTTCGGCGCCTCCGGCGTGATCGTCCCGGCCTTCGCCGGCAACAGCGGCACCGCCGACCCGGAGAGCCTGGCCGGCGTGCTGCTCGCCGTCTGGGGCATCGGCAGCGCCGCCGGTGGCTTCACCTTCGGCGTACGCAAGCCGGCCGCCAACATGACCCGCCAGTTCGCCTGGCTGCTCGGCGCGGTGGCGGCCAGCTTCGCCGTCTTCGCGGTGATGCCCGGCCCGGCCGCGCTCGGCGTCGCGCTGGTGCTCGGCGGCGCCGCCATCGCCCCCGCGCTCACGCTGGAGAACACGCTCGTCGGGCGCATCGCCCCGGCCGGCATGCTCAACGAGGCGTACACCTGGGTGGTCACCATGTCGGTCGCGGCGAGCGCCGCCGGCGGCGCGGTCGCCGGCCTGATCGTCGACCACGCCGGCGGTGTGCCGTGGGCGTTCCTCTTCGCCGGCGCGGCCGTCGCCGTCGGGGCCGTGGTCGCCGCGCTGCCCACCGGCCCGATCGCCCGCGCCGAGGCGTCCGCGGTCCGCGCCGAGCAGTCGCTCGCCGCCTGAGCCCGCCCGGCGACCGCCACCCGGTCGGCGTAGCGTGCCCGACCCGGCCGCCAGCAGGCCCAGCGCGACGGTCGCGACCGCGCACACCAGCAGCGTGGGCCGCGCGCCCAGCGCGGCCGTCAACGGGCCGCCCAGCATCGTGCCCAGCGGCACCGCCAGCACCGTCACCGCGCCGTTGGCGGCCAGCACCCGGGGCAGTTCCGCCGCGCCGGCCCGCCGCTGGAACAACGCCGTCGCGGTCGGCAGGTAGGGCGCCCAGACCAGGCCGGCCACCGCGAACGCGGGCAGCGACACCGCGACCGGCGCGCCCAGGCCCAGCGGCAGCAGCGCGGCCCCGAACGCCGCCACGATGCCGAGCAGCGTGGGCCGCAGCGGCCGGTCCCGCAGGTGACCGGTGAGCAGGCCGCCGAGCAGCGACCCGACGCCGAACGCGGTGTAGTAGCCGCCCAGCGTCGCGGCGGACGCGTGCAGGTCCTCGGTCACGTGCACCGGCATCGCCACGTAGAACGGCCCGAACAGGAAGAAGAACCCGCAGCTCAACGCCAGCAGGCCGAGCAGCGACCGGTCCCGGCCGATGACCCGGAAACCGGAGGTACGCGACGGGCCGGTGCCCGCCGCCCGACCCGCGCGACGGCGTACGGCCGGGACCACGAGCCGGTAGCTGACCGCCAGCACCGCGAAACTGGCCGCGTCGATCGCGATCACCCACACCGCACCCATCCCGGCGATGAGCAGCCCGGCCAGCGGCGGCCCGACGACGGTGGCCGCCTGCCCGAACAGCCCGAGCAGCGCGTTGCCGGCCAGGTGCTGCCGCTGCGGCAACAGCTCGGCCACCAGCGTGAACCGGCCGGCCGACCCCCACGGGTGCAGCAGCGAGGAGGCGGCGAGCAGCGCCACGTACAGTCCGACGTCCAGCATCCCGGCGACGTGCGCGACCGGGATCGCCCCCAACGCCAGCGCCCGCAGCGTCGCGTCCCAGCCGGCGAGCTGCGCCCCGCTCCGCCCGCCCAGCACGCGCCCCAACAGCACCGCGCCGGCCGCGCCCGGCAACGTGTACGCGGCCACCGCGAACGCCGTCCAGGTGCCGCGTTGACCGGCCGGCGCGAGTTCCAGCGCCAGCCACGTCACCGCGACCAGGGCCAGCCCGTCACCGAGCGCGGAGACCGCCAGCCCGGGGAGTAGCCGGCGCAGCACGGGTTGGGCGAGGACCGGGCGGTAGGGGAGGAGTGGCATGCCTCCCACCCGACCGCACGGTGGGCCCTCACCTCAACGAAGTTGCCTCAGGGCAGAAGAACTGGCGTCGTACGGGTCACGGGCGGCCAGGGCGGCGGCCTCCGACACCCCGAGCCGGTGGCCGACCCGCCGCCGCGCCCGCACCTGGGCACTCGTGCGGGGCCGGAACTTCGGCTCCCGCCCGCAGCCGCACACCTCGAACCCCTCGTACCGCAGGCCCGCCCCGAGCACCGCCGCGACCGCCGCCCAGCCGGAGTCGTTCCGGCGGCGGGGCGCCGCGAAGTCGTGCCCGGCCAACACCATGGGCCGCCGGCACGACGTGCAGCGGTGGGTGGCGTCGTCCCAGGCGTACTTGTGGCTGCGACGGCACGGCACGCACACGTAGTGGACCCGGTAGAAGGTCTGGGCGTACCGGCACATGCCGGCAGCGTAGCGGCGCGGCGGGCGAAGGTCGCGGCAGTATGTCGCTGTCTCGCCTCAACATTCCTGCCGGCTGCCGCGAGGTGGGGCGCCAGGCCGGTCGTCCCGTACGACGACGGGCTGGTACAGGGGAAGCCTTCCGGTCCCGTGGTCAGCCGACCGCGACGCGGGGGACCGACCCGGTCGCGGCGACCGGGCCGTGGTCGGCGACCCGTGCGCGCCAGGACAGCAGCAGGGTCAACGCGACGGCCACCGCGACGATCGCCAGCCCGTTGATGCCGGCCCAGAGCGTCGCCAGCTCCCGCAGCGTCGCGGCGTCCTCGGCCGGGTCGCGGAAGCGCGGGTTCACCGACGAGATCAGCACCGCCTTCGCCGCCACCGCGACGCCCAGCGTGGCCAGGGCGAGGCGCAGCCGGCGGACCACCCAGTCGGGTGCGCCACGGGTGGCGAGCCGGTGCGCGAGCACCGCGACGAGGACCACCCCGAGCGGCGCCCAGGGCAGGTAGTAGTACATCGGGCTGCCGGCGTCGAGGGCACCCACCGCCTCGCCGGGCTGTGGTCGGGCGAGGACGGCGACGTTGCTGACCAGTTCCTCGTAGAGATTGCCGAAGAGCTGCACGGCGAGGCAGAGCGCCGCCGCCAGGGTGAGTGCCCGGGTGGACCGGAGCAGCGCGACCCCGGTCGCGTCAGGGGTGATCGTGGACATGGAACCTCCCAAGAATCAGTTGCCTGATACCAAGGTATCAGGCAACTGATTCTCGCTGCCACGTCAGCCGCGCTCGGTACGGTGGAGCCGTGACGAGCCGCGCACCCGGGGGACTGCCCGACGAGTTCCTGGAATACCGCCTGGTCCGGTTGGCCGGCCGGCTGGAACGCCGCTTCGCCTCGGCGCTCGCCCCGACCGGGCTCTCACCCCGCCAGTTCAGCGTGCTGGCGGTCCTCACCGAATCGCCCGGCGTGACCTCCGCAGACCTCGCGCGGGCCGTGCTGACCACCCCGCAGAGCATGGGCCCACTGCTGGACCAGATGGAGGCCCGAGGGTTGGTCGAGCGGACCGCCGGCCGTGGTCGGGGCCGAGCCGCGCCGATCCAGGTGACCGACACCGGAGCGGCGCTGCTGCGGGAGGCGGCCGGGTTGGTCGACGCGCTCGACGACTCCACCCGGCGGCGGCTCGGCGAACGGGACCACCGGGAGCTGAACCGCCTCCTGGCGATCCTGGCCGAGCACGTCGGCGACGACTGACGCCGGCTCCCCTAGCGGTAGTTGGTGAACTGGAGCGCCACCCCGAAGTCCTCGCCCTTGAGCAGCGAGATGACGGCCTGAAGGTCGTCCTTCTTCTTGCCGGTGACGCGGAGCTGGTCACCCTGGATCTGCGCCTGCACGCCCTTCGGACCCTCGTCGCGGATCTTCTTGCTGATCGCCTTGGCCTTGTCGGTGTCGATGCCCTGGATCACCTTGGCGTCGATCTTGAAGATCTTGCCCGAGGCGCGCGGGTCGCCGGCGTCCAGCGACTTCATCGAGATGTTCCGCTTGACCAGCTTCTCCTTGAAGACGTCCAGCGCGGCGCGCACCCGCTCCTCGGTCTCCGCCTGAAGGCTGATCGCCTCCTCGCCCGACCAGGAGATCTCGGCCCCGGTCCCGCGGAAGTCGAACCGCGTCGCGAGCTCCTTCTCCGCCTGGCGGAGGGCGTTGTCGACCTCCTGGCGGTCAACCTTGCTCACGATGTCGAACGACGGGCTCGCTGCCATGATCATGCTCCTGCTGTCCGGCGGTGTGTCCTGATCCGTCCCGCACTGACCAGCGTGGGACCCCCTGACGGTACCCCGTTGCGCAGGGGGCCGGGACAACCGCTATCCTTGCTTCCGCTGCCGCGTCACGACGCGGTGGGTGCCCTGGCGGGTTGCCCGAGCGGCCAATGGGAGCGGACTGTAAATCCGTCGCGAAAGCTTCAGAGGTTCGAATCCTCTACCCGCCACCAGGTGCACCAATGGCCCCTGAACAGCAGGAATGCTGATCGGGGGCCGTTGTCGTCTGTCTGGGGGGAGTCCGGCTGGGTCCAGCCGTCTACGACTGGTTGTGGGCAGATGGTGGGCAGGTCGATCTTGCCGACTGAGGGCTCTTCTCGGGCTGCGAACGTTGTGGTTGGTGGCTCGGCCACGGCATCGCCGTCCTGCTCCGGGTCCACGCCAACTGCATCATCGGGGGAGGCGACACCATGAACGACAAGATCGGCGACGCGCACGAATGATCTCAGTCGTGCAACCGGCCACGACAACGCCGGGCGGCCTCGGTGAATCCGGGCTCTGCGCTGTCGCCCAGGAGGCGAGCAGCGTCTGCCATGTGAGTCCAGAAGACCTGCGCGTTTGCTGGCGTCCGCCTGCACCACAGGGCTTCCGCCGAGAGGAAGGCTTGGAGCATCTTCCCCGTGGTCATCGACCGATGGAAGGTGAGAGCCCAGCCGCTGGGGATCGGTCCGGCCGCCTTCAGCGCTTCACGAAGTGTCTTCGCGATTTCGGTGCTGGCCTCATCCAGCTTGATCTGATGGTCGAAGTACCCCGCGCTCTCCAGCACCTCCCCGATGACACCTTCCTCGTCGGGAGGCACCTCGTCGAACAACCCGAGGTACTCCAACAAGCGCTGATCGGCCTCACTGACGCTGGTGCCGCCAGCCACGCAGACCGCTATCGCCGTCAGGCGCAGATCGCCTCCAGTCGTGGCGAGGCGGCCGAAGGCCTGGCCCGGAGCGTCCCCCGCTTGGAGACGGGCAACAGCAGCCGAGATGCGGGTATCAAGATCGGGCGGGTGCTCCACGCCGCAGAGCCTGCCCCTGCCGGCCGTATCGGCGCCAGCGACGACGAGGCTCGGCTCTGGTTGAATGCCGGTGTCCCGCCGACCGAGGTTGCCCGACGCCTAGGCCACAGCGTCGCCGCTGCGCCGCGTCTACGCCAACTGGATCGACGGCGGAGACGACACCATGAACGACAAGATCGGCGATGCGCTCGGATGATGTCGCAACTCAGTGGCAACGTCCTCGCCGTCAGCACGCCTGGACCCTCGACAACCTCGCGGTGCCATACGGTGATCGACATGACGCGGACCGAGGCTCTGCGTGATCTGCTGGACAACGGCCGGGACTGCGACACTCCACGGCTGGAGGCGATCGCCGTCGAACTCGACCTACCCGTGGCTGACGTCCTCGTAGTCGCGGGCCACCCGGTACCGGGGGACCTGCTGCCGCCCGACCGCGATAAGACCGTCATGCGGGCGTTCGCCTACCGCGTGACCTACTGCAACCACCCTCAGTTGGCGGCGCTGCGCGAGTTCCTGCTCGCCATGCCGGATGAAGGCGCGGCGCCTGAGCCTCGGCCGGCTCGCGATCCGGCCGACCCGGGCCCGTTCCCGGCCGTCCTACACGGTCTTATGCGTAACCGAGGCTTTGGGGTGCGGGAGTTCCCGTTCGTCGGTCTGTCGATCAGCACCCTCAGAGGCATGCTGGGCGGGGCATGGCACCGGCTCTCCCAACTGCAAGCCGTGGCCGGTCCGCTGGGCTGGAGCACGGAGGACCTGGCCACCCTGGCGGGCGAGCCGCTGCAACCCCTCGAATACGGTCCGATGTTCTGTCACCACGTCGGCGCGGTGTTCTTGGCCGCCGTCCCCCGCACCACCGATCAACTGGTGCGAGCCGCCCGTGAGGCGGACCGGTTGAGCGCGCGCGAGGACCACGGCGCCTGGCAACCAGTATCCGAGGGCATCTACGACTGCCCGGACGCGTAGGCGGGCACTGTCGAACACGCTCCAAGGGCGGCCCGTTGTGGGATCCGAAGCTCAGTTGCGGGATCCGTCCCTGACGAACTCGACAAAGGAAGCCCACTGGGCCGAGTTGAACGTCAGCGACGGACCGGCGACGTCCTTGCTGTCCCGTACGCCCACGACGCCCGGAAGATTGTCGGCAACCTCGACACAGTTGCCCTCGTTGCCGCTGTAGCTGCTCTTGCGCCAGTGGATCGTGGTCAGCTCAGTCATCGTAGGTCTCCTTGATCACGGCGCCCACCAGATCTTCGGAGGCGCGTTCGTCCAGGGCAAGGCTCCAAAGAGTCTCCCAAGCCGACGAGTAAGTCTCCACCTCACTCCTCCGATCGAGGTAGATGCTGCCGGTCATCGACTCGCTGTAGACCGTGGTCGGCTCGGCAGGCCGGGTGCCCTTCGCGGGAAAGTCGAGCAGCACGAAGTTGCCAGCGACGGATGCTCGGTGTGGGCCGATGTCCCTCGGCAGCACGCGGACCCTGATGTTCGTTGCCTGGGCCGCGTTGACCAGGTAGGCCAACTGCGCCCGCCACGCTTCCACGTCACCGATCGGCCGATGCAGGACAGCCTCGTCGACGATCGTTTCGAAGAGAGGTGCTGCCGGACTCCGCCGGGCGAGAAGCTTTTGCCGCTCCATCCGGAGGGCGACCTTCTGGGCCACCTCCTGCGTTGTGCGGCCCGGCTTGGTCTCGAAGACCACCGACATGTATTCGGGTGTCTGAAGGAGTCCCGGGATCAGATTCGGCTCGTACTGCCGGATGTGGCAGGCGGCAGCCTCCAGCCCGACGTAAAGCTCGAACCAGGCGGGGATCGCATCGCCGTAGGCGTGCCACCAGCCCCGGCTCTTGCTTTCCCGGGCGAGTGAGACGAGGACTTCGGTCAGGTCGGTCGAGGTGCCGTAGAGCTGGCACATGAGGTTCACGTCGTGGGTGCGGAGCGAGGTGTGGCCGGCCTCCAGCCGGTACATCTTCGCCCGTGACCACTCCAGCGTCTTCGCGGCGGCTTCCAGGTTGATGCCGGCTTCCTCGCGCGCCTGCCGCAGCAGCCGGCCGAGTTGCCGACGCGGGACGGAAGATCCCGTCTCGGCCATCTGATCCCCAATCTCACCTCAACCGCCTGTGTGTCTCACTTCAGCCACCCTGCCCGCCCGGATGGCACGACGTCAATCTCGATGTCTGAAACCCGCGATGAGATGTTGCAGTGACGGTGCCACTACGCCACGTTGGCAGCCGAAGGGGTCGGTTGACGATTCGCCGGAGGTGCGCGATGCCCCGCTGGAAGTGGTTCCAACGCAGCAACGAGCCGGTCGATCTGGTGCAGCGGCCGACCAACAACGAGCGTCCTGGCGAAACCGGGAAACGGAACGACGGCGCCAACGTCCTGCCGTTGGTCCGCTCTCCAGCGACCCGGGCCGCTCAGGCGCGAACAGAAGATGGCGGGAAGCGTCGTCACGGTGACGAGCCGTGAGGCCGGAGCGGAGACCGGACACGCCCCTCATCGTGGCGGTGTCCTGGGCCGTCATCGACTACCACGTGGCGTACACCTGCCCGCGTTGCCGGCCGTACGGATGGTGTCCCCGGGTGGTCGTCGCCCGCGCCCGCATCCGCGCCTGGCGCAAGGCCTGTGGGCAGTGACGGAGCTGAAGCCCGGCGTGCTGCTCCTCGTCGGCAGGGCGGCCGGCGTGCAGTTCGCGAGGCCGTTCCACTTCCGGCTGATCCGCGTCCTCGACTGGAGCACCTACGACGGCTGGACGTGGCTGGACGGCTACCAGCTCGACGAGCAGGGCGACGCCGTGGCGCGTCGGTCGATCTTCGTCAAGCGGTGCGGCTTGAGCGCAGGCTCCGCTTCTTCACAACGAATGCTGGGGATGAGGCCGGCTCCGGACGGCGGGCGCCGGAGCAATAGAGCGCGGGTGCCGGCCAGCCGCCCCTCTCCCCGCTCGGCGCGGCAATGGACAGGACAGGGACGGACTGATGGTGCGTAGTTGGCGGGACACCCGCTCCCGGATGAACCTCGATGAGGCTCCTGTCGCCGCGCACCGGGAGCGGATGCTCGCCGAGGTCAGGGCATCACGTCCGGGGCCGCCACCTCATCCGGTCGACCACACCCACGGGCCGGGTCGGGAGGAGCCGCGATGACCACTCGCCGCACGCCGGCGGCCCAGTTGGTCGACGTGCCCGCCGATCGTCTGCGCCGCCGGTTCCTGGGTTGGGCGCGGTGAGCATCCTTCGGACCGGCGACGAGAAGTTCCACTACAGCGACGGCTCCCACCGGTGGATCCCGCCGGACCCGGACTACGACCAGGAGGTCTGGAACGAGCAGGTGCGCCAGCACAAGCAGGGCCACCTGCGGAACGAGCGCCCGACGGTCCGCATCCAACGCCTGGTCTGAGCGCCGCCGCGCCGCGTACAAGAAAAAGGTCGTACCGTGCGGTCATGCTCTATGTCGGCCTGCTCGGCTGGGTGCTGATCCACGTGCTGGCCCTCGCCGCGGTCGTCGCCGTCGTCTGCCTCGCGCGGTGGCTGTGGCGGTCGACGCGACGCGGCGTGGCGGCGCTGCCGGCCCGGCTTCGGGCGTTGCCGGGCCAACTGCGGGCGCTCACGGTCGAGCCGCCGCCGGGGCCCGCGTTCAACGACGCCCGGGACGTGTGGCCGATGCCGCCGGACGACTGAGGCGCAACCGGCAGGTGAGGGGATGTGTCGGTGATTCACCAGCGATTGACCCGTATCGCCCTCTGGTGCTCGGGCGAGTTATAGGTATGGTGGTCTATGCCCAGGGTCGTCCGAGCCACGGGATGGGGAGCACGGCCGGGCGCAGCGGCCCGATCGCTTTCGGGGCCGCCTAGATCAGTTCGCGTTGAAGGTCGGAATACGCAATGGACGGACGGCCGCGGGGCCCGTGAGCCCGCTGATCTGGCTACGCGTCCCTCTGGCACCGGGCCGATCGGCGAAACCTTTTCGACGGTCGGATCGGGCCTGTTCCCACGGCTTTCCTGCGTGCGGGCCCTGTGGCACGATCGTGGAACCTCCACCATCCCCGGTGTCCCATCCCCGACAGGAGAGCGAACATGTCTGGTCGAAGACTGGGCCGGCTGCTTGGCTCAATGCTGGTTTTTGCCGCCGTCATGAGTGGCGTCCTGGTCGGCGCAGGGCCGGAGCTCGGCGACATGCAGACCGCGGACGTCATCTGGAACATGCCTGCGACTCGCTGACGTTCACCGTCCCCTCCGAGCCAGGCGAAAGTCGATCGACGGAAGGGGCGGCATGTCCGCACAGCCCGTCAAGGGCTCGCGGTCCAATGATCACGCTTGGCTGATCACCGGGCCACTCGTCCTTTTCGCCGTCGTCTGTGCGACGGTGACCGGTCTGCTCAGTGACCATCCGTTCGGCGGCTGGCCGCTGGCGGCGGTGCTGCTGGTGGCCATGGTCGCCGCCGGGCTCCCGGTGCTCAACTTCACCGTACGACGACAGTCGCTCGGTGTGACGATCACCGAGATCCCGTTGGTGCTCGCGTTCTATCTGACGCGTCCGCTGACGGTGGTCGCGATCTATACCGGGGCCGCGATCCTCACCCATCTGTGGCACCGGATGGGTGCGGCGAAGTTCTGGTTCAACGTCGCCCGCGCGGCGGCCGGCTCCTCGCTCGCCGTGCTGGTGTTGCAGGTGCTGCCCCCGGTCGAGGGCGTGGGCCCGCGCACCTGGCTGACGTTGTTCACCGCCGCCATCATGGTCAACCTGGTCAGCATCACGTCGGTGGCCGGCGTCTACACGCTGCTCCAGGGCTGGCAGACCGGCCGCGACGCGTTCCGCAGGGCGCCCTCCGCGCTGCTCTCCGCCGGTATCCAGATCGTCGCCGGTCTGATCGTCCTGATCCTGATCACCTCCAACTGGTGGTCGCTGGTCCTGCTGTCCGCGCTGATCACCGCGCTGACACTGATCTACCGCGCGTACGCGCAGTTCTTCCGGCAGCACCGCACGCTCTCCGACATGTACGAGTTGAGCCGCGCCGTCAGCGGCAGCGGCCAGGACGGCACGCTCGCCGACGCCCTGCTGGGCCGCGTCCGGGCGATGCTCCAGGCGGAGTACGCGACGCTCTGGCTGCCGGCCCAGCGCCGGCACCCGGAGGTGCTGCTGACCTCCCGGATCGCCGACCCGGGGCTGCTGGACGTGGCGCCCACGCCCGCCGCCCTGCGCGAGCAGGTCCGCCGCGAGGGGCAGACGCTGGTGCTGACCCGCGGCGCCGGCGCCGACGGCAAACTGCGGACCGCGCTCACCGAGCAGCGGGTCAAGGACGTCATCGTGGTGCCGCTGCGCTCCGGGCAGGCGGTCGTCGGCACGCTGGAGGTGGCCAACCGGCTCGGTGCCAGCAACTCGTTCAGCCGCACCGACGTGCCGCTGTTGGAAACCGTCGCCGCGCACGCCGCGGTCGCGCTGGAGAACTCCCGCCTGGTGGACCGGCTGCGGCACGACGCCGAGCACGACACGCTGACCCGGCTGCCGAACCGGCGGCGACTCATCGCGGCGGTGGGGGAGGCGGTCAAGATCCGTGCCCCCGGCGAGGTGGTGGCGCTGCTGCTCTTCGACGTCGACCGGCTGCGCCAGGTCAACGAGTCGTTGGGCCACGCGGCCGGCGACAAGGTGCTGGTCGAGGTGGCCGAGCGGCTGCGGGCCTGCGCGCCCTCCTCGGCGCTCGTGGGTCGCGCCGGCGGGGACGAGTTCCTGGTGACGCTCCGGCTGGAGGGCGTCGACGCCGCGCTGGAGTTGGCGACCCAGCTCCGGGAGCAGATCCGGGACGAGATGGTCTTCGACGCGCTCACCCTGGACGTGGACACCGCCGTCGGCGTTGCCGTCCACCCCGACCACGGTGGGGACGCGGTGGCGCTGCTCCAGCGCGTCGACCTGGCGGCCAACGCGGCGAAGTCGGTCCCGGGCAGCGTGCAGCTCTACAGCCCGGCGCTGGAGTCGCGGTCGCTGCGCCGACTCGGTCTCGCCGGCGACCTGAAGCGGGCGTTGGCGGACGGCGAACTGGAGGTCTACTTCCAGCCCAAGGTCACGCTGCGGGACCGCCGCCTGGTGGGCGTGGAGTGCCTGGCGCGCTGGGAGCACCCGGCGCACGGCACCGTCTCGCCGGACGACTTCGTGGCGGTGGCCGAGCACACCGGCCAGCTCGGCCGGCTCACCGAGTTCGTGCTGCGGGAGAGCCTGCGGCGCAGCCGCGACTGGAGTCACGGCGAGCAGCCGCTCTGCGTCTCGGTCAACCTGGCCGCCCGGACGGTGAACGACCCACACTTCCCGGGGCTGGTGCGGGAACTGCTGACGGAGTACGGCGTACCGCCGCAGCGGCTCACGTTGGAGATCACCGAGGCGGGCGTGCTGGACGGCACCGAGCGGCCCGTGCCGATCCTGCGCTGCCTGCGCGACCTCGGGGTCCGGCTCTCGGTGGACGACTTCGGCACCGGCAACTCGTCGCTGGCCCAACTGCGCCGGCTGCCGGTGCACGAGGTGAAGGTGGACCGGTCGTTCGTGCAGGGCATGGCGACCGATCCGGGTGACCTGGCCATCGTCAACGCGGTGGTGACGCTCTCCCAGCAGTTCGGCCTGACCGTGGTGGCCGAGGGGGTGGAGAGCGAGCTGACGCTGGAGCTGCTCCAGGACATCGGCTGCGAGATCGGCCAGGGCTTCCTGTTCAGCCGGCCGCTGCCGTACGAGCGCCTGGAGGCGTGGTTCGGCGCCCAGGTCGACCCCGAGACGGTCGTCGCGGGGGAGCTGCCGCGCCTGCGTGTGGTGCCCTGAGCAGGCGTGGCACCTGTCGGGGGGATCCGATTTCACCTCCGCGACGCGGTCGTGTACTGTTTCCTCTGCGCGACACCCGAAGGGTGATCGAGCAGGCCCCCTTAGCTCAGTCGGCAGAGCGTCTCCATGGTAAGGAGAAGGTCTACGGTTCGATTCCGTAAGGGGGCTCAAAAGGGTCCGGCTGGACCCGCCACGGCGGTGTAGCTCAGATGGTAGAGCAAGCGGCTCATAATCGCTGTGTCGCCGGTTCAAGTCCGGCCACCGCTACTCTCGTCCTCCGGGTCAGCCCGGTGGTCGGTGGGATGGGCGCCACAGGGCGCCCACTTTGCATGTCCGCGTGGTCAGTGCGTAGGCTGACACGCTGTAGTTGATATCCGTGAGCGAGGAAGGCACTCCGCCGTGGCGAAGGCGACCGATGTCCGGCCGAAGATCACTTTGGCGTGTGTGGAGTGCAAGGAGCGCAACTACATCACGCGCAAGAACCGCCGTAACGACCCGGACCGCATCGAGCTGAAGAAGTTCTGCCCCCGGGACGGCAAGCACACCGTCCACCGCGAGACCCGCTGACGCCGGGCCGGCACCGCCGGCCCCGCAGCAGCATCCCGTACGCCGATCCGCACGGGTCGACGGCCTGAGCAGGCCGCCCGACCGCGCGGATCGGCGTTCGTGTTTCCGTGTAGGTTCGCGGCATGTCCCTGGACGCGTCCTTCGTCGGCCGGACCTATCCGCCGACCGCCCCCTACCTGGTGGGCCGAGAAAAGATCCGCGAGTTCGCCACCGCCGTCGGCGCGACCGACCCGGCGCACCACGACCCGGAGGCGGCCCGGGCGCTCGGCCACCCCGACGTGGTCGCGCCGCCGACCTTCCCGGTGATCATCACTATGGCGGCCAACCAACAGATCGTCGATGACCCGGCGTTGGGCGTCGACTACAGCCGGGTGGTCCACGGCGACCAGCGCTTCGCGTACACCCGGCCGGTGGCGGCCGGCGACGAGCTGGTCTGCGTCAGCGTCATCGAGGACGTGACCAACCGGGGCGGGCACGGTTTCCTGACCACCCGCACGGACGTGAGCACCGTGGCCGGTGAGCCGGTGGTCGCGGTCTGGTCCAAGATCGTCGTACGCGGGGAGGCGTGAGCATGGAACTGCCCGTCCAGACGTTCCGGGTGACCCGGGCGGACCTGGTCCGCTACGCCGGCGCCTCGGGGGACTTCAACCCGATCCACTGGAGCGACCGGACCGCCACCGGCGTGGGTCTGCCCGGGGTCATCGCCCACGGCATGTTCACCATGGCCCTGGTCGGTCGCGCGGTCGCCGGCTGGGCCGGCGCGCCGGACGCGGTGGTCGACTTCGGCGTCCGCTTCACCCGGCCGGTGGTCGTGCCGGACACCGACGAGGGCACCGAGATCGAGGTCGCCGCCGTGGTCAAGGAGGTCACCGAGGCGGGCCTGACCAGGCTCGACATCACCGCCACCTGTCGGGGCGAGAAGGTGCTGTCGCAGGCCCGGGCACTGATCCGGACGACGGGCTGAGAACCGGTCCGACGCGCTGGGGGTGGACCGGTTGGGAAAGTCGCACGACTACCCGTACACTGGTCCGCCGTGGGGCAAGTGACCCCCGCTCGGCACAACGTGTCCGGGTGGAGGTGAGTTGCCGCACAGGGGTGTAGCTCAATTGGCAGAGCAGCGGTCTCCAAAACCGCAGGCTGCAGGTTCAAGTCCTGTCACCCCTGCGCCTCAGGCCTGACCGTTCCCGTGGGTCGCGCCGCCTCGTTGGCGGCGTCCGGCCCGTGGTGGTGGCACCGGTGGGGTGGTTCCGAGGCGTTCGGGGCCCTCCCGTCCGGTCCGCCGGCCGCGGCCCGTCGCGGGACGGTTGGTCCGGCCGGCGTGACCAACACGCCGCGCACGCCGCCCGGCGTGCGACCCCATACCCGCACGGAGGGCGAAGTGGCCGAGAAGAAGCGGCGCGGCGAGGACGACGGCGACGAGCGTCTGAACGACGACGCGACCGTCGACGGCGTAGCCGACGACGACGTGGCCGACGACGCCGCCGACGCGGACGAGCCGGTCTCCCGGGGCGGCACCGCGACCCGCAAGCGGGCCCACGCCGAGCCCGCCGAGGGCCGGAAGACCCGCAAGGACACCGAGCGGATCGGGCTGTTCGCCCGCATCGCGCGGTTCTTCCGCGAGGTCGTGGCCGAACTGCGTAAGGTCATCTGGCCGACCCGCAAGGAGCTGTTGACCTACACGGCCGTGGTGGTCACCTTCGTGGCGGTGATGCTGGCGATCGTGGCCGGCCTGGACTACGGCTTCGCCAAGGCGGTGCTGTGGGTCTTCGGCAACCCCAGCTGACCTGCGCACGGTAATACTGACGGAAGTGAGCAAGCGTGCCTGAGTACGACGAGACCGCCGAGACCCCGGACGAGCAGTCCGCGGTGGCGACGGCGGCCAACAACGAGTCGGTCGAGGCCGCCAGCGAGCCGGAGTTCCCGACCACCGAGCCGGCGCCGGAGGAAGACTTCGACCCGGTCGCCGAGCTGCGCCAGAAGCTGCGCTACGCGCCCGGCGACTGGTACGTGGTGCACTCGTACGCCGGCTACGAGAACAAGGTCAAGACCAACCTCGAGACCCGGATCACGTCCCTCGACATGGAGGACTACATCTACCAGGTCGAGGTGCCGACCCGGGAAGAGGTCGAGGTCAAGAACGGCAAGCGGTCGCAGGTCCAGGCGAAGGTCTTCCCGGGCTACATCCTGGTCCGGATGGAGCTGACCGCCGAGTCCTACTCCTGCGTCCGGAACACCCCGGGGGTCACCGGCTTCGTCGGGGCCACCGACCGGGCCGACCGGCCGGCGCCGCTGAGCCTCGACGAGGTGCTCAAGTGGCTCGCCCCGGCGGTCGAGACCGAGCAGAAGAAGGCCAAGCCCGAGATCAAGGTCCTCGACTTCGAGGTCGGCGACTCGGTCACCGTCACCGACGGCGCGTTCGCGTCGCTGCCGGCGACGATCAGCGAGATCAACGCCGACCAGCAGAAGCTCAAGGTGCTGGTGTCGATCTTCGGTCGGGAGACCCCGGTCGAGCTGAACTTCAACCAGGTCGCCAAGATCTGACGGACGTCCGCACCGGCGGTCGGCCTTTCCGGGCCGGCCGCCGGTGCGCCGTTCCACCGGCCCGCCGACCTCGGCGGAAAACCCGGTAGAGGTTTGCGCTACCCTTGAACGTCGGCCGTCCGCACCGCGCTGACCGTGCGCGCCCGCGGGCGGCGGAGAATCCCAGTTTCAAGCCCCAGGAAGAGACATGCCTCCGAAGAAGAAGCTCGTCAAGACGTTCACGCTTCAGCTGCCGGCGGGCCAGGCCACCCCGGCGCCGCCGGTCGGCCCCGCGCTCGGCCAGCACGGCGTGAACATCATGGAGTTCTGCAAGTCCTACAACGCGCAGACCGAGTCCCAGCGTGGCGACGTCGTCCCCGCCGAGATCAGCGTCTACGAGGACCGCACCTTCACCTTCGTGCTGAAGACCCCGCCCGCCGCCCGGCTGCTGATCAAGGCCGCCGGCGTGCAGAAGGGCTCGGGCGTCCCGCACAAGGAGAAGGTCGGCTCGGTGACCCGCGCCCAGCTGCGCGAGATCGCGGAGAAGAAGATGGCGGACCTCAACGCCAACGACATCGAGCAGGCCGAGAAGATCATCGCCGGCACCGCCCGGTCGATGGGCCTGACCGTCGCCGACTGATCTCGTCGCACCCCGCTCCACCCGATCCGTTCGTGGGAGGGCCGCGAGTCCCGCGCGCCCGCCAGAGACCACAGGAGTCACCAGAAATGCAGCGCAGCAAGAGCTACCGCAAGGCCGCCGAGGTCATCGACCGGTCGAAGCTCTACGCCCCCGCCGAGGCCGTCAAGCTGGCCAAGGAGAACACCAACGTCAAGTTCGACGCCACGGTCGAGGTCGCGATGCGCCTCGGCGTCGACCCCCGCAAGGCGGACCAGATGGTCCGCGGCACGGTCAACCTGCCGCACGGCACCGGTAAGACCGCCCGCGTGATCGTCTTCGCCGCCGGCGCGAAGGCCGAGGAGGCCGCCGCCGCGGGTGCGGACGAGGTGGGCACCGACGAGCTGGTCGCCCGCATCCAGGGTGGTTGGCTGGACTTCGACGCGGCGATCGCCACGCCGGACCAGATGGCCAAGATCGGCCGGATCGCGCGGATCCTGGGCCCGCGCGGTCTGATGCCGAACCCGAAGACCGGCACCGTGACCATGGACGTCACCAAGGCCGTCGCGGACATCAAGGGCGGCAAGATCACCTTCCGGGTGGACAAGCACTCCAACCTGCACCTGATCATCGGCAAGGCCTCCTTCTCGGAGAGCCAGCTGATCGACAACTACGCCGCGGTGCTGGACGAGGTGCTCCGCGCCAAGCCGTCCGCGGCCAAGGGCACGTACCTCAAGAAGGTCACGCTGGCCACCACCATGGGCCCGGGTGTCCCGGTCGACCCGAAGGTGGTCAAGAACCTGCAGGAGGGCTCGGCCGAGGGCTGAGCACGTTCTTCCCGACGGGGCCCCGCCACCACCAGGTGGCGGGGCCCCGTCCGTCTGTCCGTTGTGGCAGGCTCGGCGCATGCGGCTCGACGGCGTCTGGCTCCGCTACCACCGGCACGGCCCGTGGGTGCTGCGACAGGTCGACGCGACAATCGGTCCGGGCGAGGTCGCGGTCGTGCTCGGCCGCAACGGCGCCGGCAAGTCCACGCTGCTCCAGCTCGCCGCCGGGGTGCTGCGGCCGAGCCGAGGCCGGGTGGTCGACCGGCCGGCGACCGTCGGCTGGGTGCCGGAGCGCTTCCCCGCCGACCAGCCGTTCACCGTCGGGGATTATCTGGCCGCCATGGGCCGCGTCGCCGGCCTGCCCGGTGCCGCCGCCGACCGGGCGGTGCGGCACTGGGTGGAGCGGCTGGGCCTGACCCGCTTCTCCGACGTGCGCCTGCCGCAGCTCTCCAAGGGCACCGCGCAGAAGGTCGGCCTGGCGCAGGCGCTGCTGCGCCCGCCCGGCCTGCTGGTGCTCGACGAGCCCTGGGAGGGCCTCGACGCGGCGGCCCGCGAGCTGGTCCCCGAGATGATCGGCGAGGTGCTGGCCGGCGGCGGCGCGGTGCTGGTCAGCGACCACCGGGGCGAGACGGTCCGGCTGCCCGGCGCCCGGCGGTGGTCGGTCACCGAGGGCACGCTGACCGAGGCGGCGTCGCCCGGGGGCTCGGCCGTCGCGGTGGTCGAGCTGGCGGTGCCGGCCGCGGGGCTTGCCGCCGCCGTCGCCCGCCTGCGCGCCGACGGCCACCAGATCCTTCGGGTACGCGAACCTGCCGTCCCGCCCACCGCCGAGTCACCGGCACCGGCTCTGCCCGGCCCGTCGGGCGTCGAGGTCGTCGCCGGCTCGTCGGCACCGGACCATGCCGGCCCCGGCCCGTCGGGCGTCGAGGTCGTCGCCGGCTCGTCGGCACCGGACCGCGCCGGCCCCGGCCCGTCGGTGGTCGAGGCTGTCGCCGGGTCGCCGGGACCCGACCTGCCAGGCATCGAGCGCGCCGCCGGTGCGGGGACGTCGGAGGTGACCCGGTGATCGCCCTGGTCCGGCTGCGGCTGGCCGGCTTCGTGCGTACCGGACGGGCGCTCGCGCCGGTGCTCGCCGGCCTGCTCGTCCTGGGCATCCTCTACGGCGGCGGTGGCGGGGCCCGACCGGCGGAGGTCTACGGCGTCTCCGCGGTGGTGATCTTCCCGGTGCTGGCCTGGCAGACCAAGATCCTGCTGAACGTCGAGCCCGACGTGCAGCGCCGGTTGGCCCGGGTGGTGGTCGGGCCGGCCCGGGAACGGGCGGCGGGCCTGCTCGCGGCGCTCGTGGCCGGGCTCGCCGTGGTGGTGGTCGCGCTGGCGATGCCGTGGCCGCTGGGCGCGGTGTCGCCGGTGGGCGGGCCGGCGGGTCGGCCGGCTCTCGTCGGGGTGGCGCTCGGCATCTGGGCGCACCTGCTCGCGCTGCCGGCGGCGGTGGCCATCGGCGCGCTGGCCAGCCGGGCGATCACCCGCACCGCCGGTTACGGGGTGGCCGTGCTGGCGGTCGGCGTGGTCGGGGTGGTGGTGTGCGGGTTGTCCGACTCGGTGGTGCCGTGGCTGGTCCCACCGGTGATGGCGACCGCGCGGGCGGTCAGCGCGCCGATCTCGCCCGGCACCGGGCTGCTGCTCACCGGCTGGGCGGCGCTGTGGGTGGCGGTGGCGCTGGCCGGCTACGCCTGGGGGCGGCGCACCCGGGCCTGACCGGCGGGGTGACCGGGCCCACCCGGCGGCGATTTGGCGCTCCGACGCACGTCGCGTAACCTGAAGCGGTAGTTCCACCCAAAGACCGCTGGTCACCGTGCCCCGGCACGGTCGAAGGTCCCGCGACGACGGGCGACCCGCGCAGGGCGGCAAGCGAAACTCGGTGTGTCAGGCACGGTCCGCCGACTGTGCTCCATGATCCCGGCCCTCGCCCCGTGCGCCCCGCGCCGGGGCTTTTTCGTTGTCGTGGTGCCTCCGCCGCCGTCGCGATCCCGATCGCCGGCGTGCCAGCTCCGAGTAACGAGAGAGGAGGGACATGGCGGACAAGCCGATCCGGGCCGACAAGGCCACGGCCGTCGCCGAGCTGACCGAGAGCTTCCGCACCTCGGGAGCCACCGTGCTCACCGAGTACCGCGGGCTCACGGTCTCGCAGCTCACCCAGCTGCGGCGCACGCTCGGCAAGGAGACCAGCTACACGGTCGCGAAGAACACGCTGGCCAAGCGTGCCGCGTCCGATGCGGGCATCTCCGGCCTCGACGAGCTGTTCACCGGTCCTACCGCGCTGACTTTCGTTTCGGGCGACGTCGTCGAGGCGGCGAAGGGGCTTCGCGACTTCGCGAAGGCCAACCCGAAGCTCGTCATCAAGGGCGGTGTCTTCGAGGGCAGGGCCATTTCCGCGGCCGAGGTCACGAAGCTCGCCGACCTGGAGTCCCGTGAGGTGCTGCTGGCCAAGCTGGCCGGCGCCATGAAGGGCAACCTGAGCAAGGCCGCGGCCCTGTTCCAGGCTCCGCTCTCCAAGGCCGCCCGCGCGGCGGCCGCCCTGGCGGACAAGAAGCGCGAGCAGGAGGGCGCCGAGGCGGCCTGAGGCCGCACGGCGCACCACATTCTTAGTTTCCACTTGCAGAAAGGACGCCAGACATGGCGAAGCTCAGCACCGACGAGCTGCTCGACGCGTTCAAGGAGATGACGCTGATCGAGCTCTCCGAGTTCGTGAAGCAGTTCGAGGAGACCTTCGAGGTCACCGCCGCCGCTCCGGTCGCGGTTGCCGCGGCCGGCGGTGCCGGTGGCGCTGCCGCCGCCCCGGCCGAGGAGGAGAAGGACGAGTTCGACGTCATCCTCGACGCCGACGGTGGCAAGAAGATCCAGGTCATCAAGGTCGTGCGTGAGCTGACCGGCCTGGGCCTCAAGGAGGCCAAGGACCTGGTCGAGGCCGCTCCGAAGGCCGTCCTGGAGAAGGCCAACAAGGAGACCGCCGAGAAGGCCAAGGCCAAGCTCGAGGGTGAGGGCGCCAAGGTCACCCTCAAGTGACCTTGTGCTGACCTGACGCGCGTCCGGCTCACGTGAGCCGGGGCACACCGTGTCGCAGCGGGCGGTGATCCGGGAAACCGGGTCACCGCCCGCTGTCGTGGTGTCACCCGCTGGAAGCGCCGTGAGCAGGGCGTACAGGTTCCTCGTACCGGCCTTTCAGCAGGGCGGAGCCGGTAGCCCGTCGGTGGGAAAGACACTCTGAGCGGTAACCGGCCCTTGACGCGGCACCTGCCGGCAGGCACGCTGGCATCAGCAAGACCTTCCGCGCTTGCAACGGCCGCCACTCGGGTAAGGCCAACGGCAGCACCACCGCCGCGGCTCCCGAGCGGACCGGCAGGAGCGTCGCGTTCCGAGCGGCCCGGTGAACCCGGTTTTTCCGGGGTCCCAGGGCTTGTTCCGCGACGACCTGCGGGGTGGGCTGGACAGCGGTTAGCCTCTCGGCTACACTGCTAGTTTGCGCTGCCTTCCGACTTGACCCCTGCTCGGAAATGTCCGATTGCGGATATTTCTGGTGGGGTCATTGGAGTGCACGCGTACCAGCCGTTCTGCAGCACCGGTCCTCGGAAGGACGCATCTTGGCAGCTTCCCGCCCTGCGAAGACCAGTCGTACGTCGAGCGCTTTCGCACCCCGCCGAGTTTCATTCGGCCGGATCACCGAACACCTCGAGGTCCCCAACCTCCTCGCCATTCAGAACGAGTCCTTCGACTGGCTCGTCGGCAACGAGGCTTGGCAGGGCCGGTCGGCGGACGACCCGCACGCACGCTCGGGTCTCGCGGAGATCCTCGACGAGATCAGTCCCATTGAGGACTTCTCCGGCACCATGTCGCTCTCCTTCTCCGCTCCGCGCTTCGACGAGGTCAAGGCCTCGATCGAGGAGTGCAAGGAGAAGGACCTGACCTACTGCGCGCCACTGTTCGTGACCGCGGAGTTCACCAACAACACCACCGGCGAGATCAAGAGCCAGACGGTGTTCATGGGTGACTTCCCGATGATGACGCCGAAGGGCACCTTCATCATCAACGGCACCGAGCGCGTCGTGGTCAGCCAGCTCGTCCGCTCGCCGGGCGTCTACTTCGACAAGCAGCCGGACAAGACCTCCGACCGCGACCTCTCCAGCGTCAAGGTCATCCCGAGCCGGGGTGCCTGGCTGGAGTTCGACATCGACAAGCGCGACACGGTCGGCGTACGCATCGACCGCAAGCGTCGGCAGGCCGTCACCGTCCTGCTCAAGGCCATCGGGTGGTCCGCGGAGCGCATCCGCGAGAAGTTCGGCTGGTCCGAGCTCATGATGACCACGCTCGAGAAGGACCACATCGCCGGCCAGGACGAGGCGCTGCTCGACATCTACCGGAAGCTCCGCCCTGGCGAGCCGCCGACCCGTGAGAACGCCCAGACCCTGCTCGACAACCTCTTCTTCAACCCGAAGCGGTACGACGTCGCCAAGGTCGGGCGCTACAAGTTCAACAAGAAGCTCGAAGTCGACGTGCCGATGAACACCGGCACGCTGACCGAGGACGACATCGTCGCCACCGTGGAGTACCTCTGCCGGCTGCACGCCGGTGAGGACGGCTACGAGGCCGACGACATCGACCACTTCGGCAACCGTCGCCTGCGTACCGTGGGCGAGCTGATCCAGAACCAGGTCCGGGTGGGTCTCTCCCGGATGGAGCGGGTCGTCCGCGAGCGGATGACCACCCAGGACGTCGAGGCGATCACGCCGCAGACCCTGATCAACATCCGCCCGGTGGTGGCGGCGATCAAGGAGTTCTTCGGCACGTCGCAGCTGTCCCAGTTCATGGACCAGACCAACCCGCTGGCGGGTCTGACCCACCGGCGCCGGCTGAGCGCGCTCGGCCCGGGTGGTCTGTCCCGTGAGCGGGCCGGCTTCGAGGTCCGGGACGTGCACCCGTCCCACTACGGCCGGATGTGCCCGATCGAGACGCCGGAAGGCCCGAACATCGGCCTGATCGGCGCGCTGTCCACGTTCGCCCGGGTCAACCCGTTCGGCTTCATCGAGACGCCGTACCGGAAGGTCATCGACGGTCGGGTCACCGACCAGATCGACTACCTGACCGCGGACGAGGAGGACCGGTTCGTCAAGGCGCAGGCCAACGCCCCGCTGCGGGCGGACGGCACGTTCGCCGAGGACCGGGTGCTGTGCCGCCGTAAGGGTGGCGAGACCGAGGACGTGGTCCCCAGCGCCGTCGACTACATGGACGTCTCGCCGCGGCAGATGACCTCGGTCGCCACCGCGATGATCCCGTTCCTGGAGCACGACGACGCCAACCGCGCGCTCATGGGCGCGAACATGCAGCGTCAGGCGGTGCCGCTGGTCAAGGCCGAGGCCCCGCTGGTCGGCACCGGCATGGAGTACCGCGCGGCCGTGGACGCCGGCGACGTGGTCGTCGCCGAGGTCGGCGGTGTGGTCGAGGACCTGTGCGCGGACTACATCACCGTCCACCAGGACGACGGCCACCGCCGGACGTACCTGCTGCACAAGTTCCGCCGCTCCAACGCCGGCTCCTGCGTCAACCAGAAGCCGGTCGTCTTCGAGGGCGACCGCGTCGAGGCCGGCCAGGTCATCGCCGACGGTCCGTGCACCGACGAGGGCGAGATGGCGCTCGGGCGCAACCTGCTCGTGGCGTTCATGTGCTGGGAGGGCCACAACTACGAGGACGCGATCATCCTGTCGCAGCGCCTCGTGCAGCAGGACGTCCTCACCTCGATCCACATCGAGGAGCACGAGGTCGACGCCCGGGACACCAAGCTCGGCCCGGAGGAGATCACCCGCGACATCCCGAACGTCAGCGAGGAGATGCTCGCCGACCTCGACGAGCGCGGCATCATCCGGATCGGCGCCGAGGTCGTCCCCGGCGACATCCTGGTCGGCAAGGTCACGCCGAAGGGCGAGACCGAGCTGACCCCGGAGGAGCGGCTGCTCCGCGCGATCTTCGGGGAGAAGGCGCGTGAGGTCCGGGACACCTCGCTGAAGGTGCCGCACGGCGAGACCGGCACGGTCATCGGCGTGCGTACCTTCTCCCGCGAGGACGGCGACGAGCTGCCCCCGGGCGTGAACGAGCTGGTCCGGGTCTACGTGGCCCAGAAGCGCAAGATCCAGGACGGTGACAAGCTCGCGGGCCGCCACGGCAACAAGGGCGTCATCTCCAAGATCCTGCCGGTCGAGGACATGCCGTTCCTGGAGGACGGCACCCCGGTCGACATCGTGCTGAACCCGCTCGGTGTGCCCTCCCGGATGAACATCGGCCAGGTTCTGGAAACCCACCTCGGGTGGGTGGCCAAGACCGGCTGGAGTGTGGAGGGCGACGACGAGGAGTGGAAGCGCCAGCTCAAGTCGATCAACGCGCACGAGTCCGAGCCGGACACCAACGTGGCCACCCCGGTCTTCGACGGTGCCCGCGAGGAGGAGATCTCCGGCCTGCTGGCGTCGACCCTGCCCAACCGGGACGGCAACCAGATGATCGGGCGCACCGGCAAGGCGCACCTGTTCGACGGTCGTTCCGGCGAGCCGTTGCCCGACCCGATCGCGGTCGGCTACGTCTACATCCTGAAGCTCAACCACCTGGTCGACGACAAGATCCACGCCCGGTCGACCGGCCCGTACTCGATGATCACGCAGCAGCCGCTGGGTGGTAAGGCGCAGTTCGGTGGCCAGCGTTTCGGTGAGATGGAGTGCTGGGCCATGCAGGCGTACGGCGCTGCCTACGCCCTGCAGGAGCTGCTGACCATCAAGTCCGACGACGTCCTCGGCCGGGTCAAGGTCTACGAGGCGATCGTCAAGGGCGAGAACATCCCCGAGCCGGGCATCCCGGAGTCGTTCAAGGTGCTGCTCAAGGAGCTGCAGTCGCTGTGCCTCAACGTCGAGGTGCTGTCCAGCGACGGTGTGGCCCTGGAGATGCGCGAGACCGACGACGAGGTGTTCCGGGCCGCGGAGGAGCTGGGCATCGACCTGTCCCGGCGCGAGCCGAGCTCGGTCGAAGAGGTCTGAGGCGTGATTCGGGGGCCGGCTCGCCGGCCCCCGATCCCGCCCGTTAGCTAGCAGTACAGACGACGACATAGGGGACACAGTGCTCGACGTCAACTTCTTCGACGAGCTGCGCATTGGTCTCGCCACCGCCGACGACATCCGTCAGTGGTCCCACGGCGAGGTCAAGAAGCCCGAGACCATCAACTACCGCACCCTCAAGCCGGAGAAGGACGGGCTCTTCTGCGAGAAGATCTTCGGTCCGCAGCGGGACTGGGAGTGCTACTGCGGTAAGTACAAGCGGGTCCGCTTCAAGGGCATCATCTGTGAGCGCTGCGGCGTCGAGGTGACCCGCTCCAAGGTTCGCCGGGAGCGGATGGGTCACATCGAGCTGGCCGCTCCGGTGACCCACATCTGGTACTTCAAGGGCGTGCCGAGCCGGCTGGGCTACCTGCTGGACCTCGCCCCGAAGGACCTCGAAAAGATCATCTACTTCGCCTCGTACGTCGTGACGAGCGTGGACGCCGAGTCGCGTCACCGTGACCTCTCGACCATCGAGAACGAGATCCTGGCCGAGAAGCGGCAGTCGGAGAACAGCCGCGACTCGGAGATCGAGAAGCGGGCCGCCAAGCTGGAGGCCGACCTGGCCGAGCTGGAGGCCGAGGGCGCGAAGGCGGACGTCCGGCGCAAGGTCAAGGAGGGCGGAGAGCGCGAGATGCGCCAGATCCGCGACCGGGCCCAGCGCGAGATCGACCGCCTCGACGAGGTCCTCGACACCTTCCGCAAGCTGGAGCCGAAGCAGCTCGTCACCGACGAGCTGCTCTACCGCGAGCTGCGCGACCGCTTCGGTGAGTACTTCACCGGCAGCATGGGCGCCGAGGCCATCAAGGCGCTGGTCCAGAACATGGACCTCACCGCCGAGGCCGAGAACCTCCGCGAGACGATCCGCTCCGGCAAGGGCCAGCGGAAGATCCGGGCGCTCAAGCGGCTGAAGGTCGTCGCGGCGTTCCAGAACACCCGCAACTCCCCGCTGGGCATGGTGCTGGACTGCGTCCCGGTCATCCCGCCGGACCTGCGCCCGATGGTGCAGCTCGACGGTGGCCGCTTCGCGACCTCCGACCTGAACGACCTCTACCGCCGGGTGATCAACCGGAACAACCGCCTCAAGCGACTGATCGACCTCGGCGCGCCCGAGATCATCGTCAACAACGAGAAGCGGATGCTCCAGGAGGCCGTCGACGCGCTGTTCGACAACGGCCGTCGTGGTCGTCCGGTGACCGGCCCGGGTAACCGGCCGCTGAAGTCGCTCTCCGACATGCTCAAGGGCAAGCAGGGCCGGTTCCGCCAGAACCTGCTGGGCAAGCGCGTCGACTACTCCGGCCGTTCGGTCATCGTGGTCGGCCCGAAGCTCAAGCTGCACCAGTGCGGCCTGCCCAAGCAGATGGCGCTGGAGCTGTTCAAGCCGTTCGTGATGAAGCGGCTGGTCGACCTCAACCACGCGCAGAACATCAAGTCCGCCAAGCGGATGGTCGAGCGGCAGCGGCCGGTCGTGTGGGACGTGCTGGAAGAGGTCATCGGCGAGCACCCGGTGCTGCTGAACCGCGCACCGACCCTGCACCGCCTGGGCATCCAGGCCTTCGAGCCGCAGCTGGTCGAGGGCAAGGCCATCCAGATCCACCCGCTGGTCTGCACCGCGTTCAACGCCGACTTCGACGGTGACCAGATGGCGGTCCACGTGCCGCTGTCCGCCGAGGCCCAGGCCGAGGCGCGGATCCTGATGCTGTCGTCGAACAACATCCTCAAGCCGGCCGACGGCAAGCCCGTCACCATGCCCACCCAGGACATGGTGATCGGCCTCTACCACCTCACCCACCTCACTCCGGGTGGCACGGGCGAGGGCCGGGCGTTCAGCTCGGACGCCGAGGCGCGGATGGCGTACGACAACGGCGAGCTGCACCTGCAGACCCCGGTCAAGATCCGGCTGCACGACGTGGTCGGGGTCGACAACGGCGCCGGCGCCGAGCCGTGGACCGCGCCCGAGGGCTGGGTCGAGGGTCAGCCGGTGACGGTGGAGACCACGCTGGGCCGGGTCCTGTTCAACGAGACGCTGCCCCCGGGCTACCGCTTCGTGAACTACGAGATCCGCAAGGGCCAGCTCTCCGCGATCGTCAACGACCTCGCCGAGCGCTTCCCGAAGGTGGCCCTGGCGGCCACCCTGGACGGGCTCAAGGAGGCCGGTTTCCACTGGGCCACCTGGTCCGGCGTCACCATCGGCATGGAGGACGTCATCGCTCCGCCGCGCAAGCGGGAGATCCTGGAGCGGTACGAGAAGGAAGCCGACCGGATCGACAAGCAGTACCAGCGTGGTCTGATGACCGCCGAGGAGCGCCGCGGCGAGCTGATCGAGATCTGGACCAAGGCGACCAACGAGGTCGCCAAGGAGATGGACACCGCGCTGCCGCAGGAGAACCCGCTGTGGAAGATGATCAACTCGGGTGCCCGCGGTAACCTGCTCCAGCTCCGGCAGATCGCGGCGATCCGTGGTCTGGTGGCCAACCCCAAGGGTGAGATCATCCCGCGGCCGATCAAGGCCTCGTACCGGGAGGGTCTGTCCGTGCTGGAGTACTTCATCTCCACGCACGGTGCCCGTAAGGGCCTCGCGGACACCGCCCTGCGTACCGCCGACTCGGGTTACCTGACCCGGCGTCTGGTGGACGTCTCGCAGGACGTCATCATCCGCGAGGAGGACTGCGGCACCGACCGGGCCATCCCGATGCAGATCGGCGAGCGGGCCGACGGCAAGCTGGTCGTGCACGAGCACGCCGAGACCAGCGTGCACGCCCGGACGCTGGCCGACGACATCAAGGGGCCGGACGGCACCGTGGTGGCCCACCGCGGCCAGGACATCAACTCCATCGGCGTCGACGCGATCGTCGCCGCCGGGGTGGAGACGGTGCGGGTGCGCAGCGTGCTCACCTGCGAGTCGAAGCTGGGCGTCTGCGGTGCGTGCTACGGCCGCTCGCTGCCGACCGGCAAGACCGTGGACGTCGGCGAGGCGGTCGGCATCATCGCCGCCCAGTCGATCGGTGAGCCGGGTACGCAGCTGACGATGCGTACCTTCCACACCGGTGGTGTCGCGGGTGAGGACATCACCCAGGGTCTGCCCCGTGTCCAGGAGATCTTCGAGGCCCGGGTGCCGAAGGGCAAGGCGCCCATCGCCGACACCCCGGGCCGCATCCGGATCGAGGACGGCGAGCGGTCCCGCAAGATCGTGGTCATCCCGGACGACGGCAGCGACGAGATCGTCTACGACAAGATCTCGAAGCGGGTCCGGCTCCGGGCGCACGACGGCGACCACGTCGAGGTCGGCGAGAAGCTCACCGAGGGCACCATCGACCCGCACGAGCTGCTGCGCATCCTCGGCCCGCGCGCGGTCCAGGTCCACCTGACCCAGGAGGTCCAGGAGGTCTACCGCTCGCAGGGTGTGCTCATCCACGACAAGCACATCGAGATCATCATCCGCCAGATGCTCAAGCGGGTGACGGTCATCGACTCCGGCTCGACCGAGTTCCTGCCGGGCGTGCTGGTCGACCGGGCGCTGTTCGAGTCGGAGAACCGCCGGCTCGTCGGCGAGGGTGGCGAGCCCGCCGCCGGTCGTCCGGTGCTGATGGGTATCACCAAGGCCTCGCTGGCCACGGATTCCTGGCTGTCGGCGGCCTCCTTCCAGGAGACCACCCGGGTGCTGACGGACGCGGCGATCCACGCCCGCAGCGACTCGCTGATCGGCCTCAAGGAGAACGTGATCATCGGTAAGCTCATCCCGGCCGGTACCGGCATCAGCAAGTACCGCAACGTCCGGGTCGAGCCGACCGAGGAGGCGAAGGCCAAGGTCTACTCGATGACCGGCTACCCGGAGACCGACTACGGCTTCGGGCCGGCCAGCGGCCAGGCGGTGCCGCTGGACGACTTCGACTTCGGGTCGTACCGCTAATCGCACGCACGACGACGGCCCCCGGCGTACCCCGCCGGGGGCCGTCGTCGCGTCCGGGGGCCGACCGGTCCCGGTCGCGGCGTCCCCGGAGGCATGATGGAGGGCATGACGACCGTGCCCGCGCAGGTGCCCCTCGCGCCGCAGGCGTACCGCCACCCGCACGACCCGGAGCCGGTCCGCTCCACGAAGGCCCGCGCCGTCTTCGCTCTCGGGCTGATCGGCGCGCTGACCGGCTTCTTCGTCGGCGGGGTGGTGCCGTCGACCATCGCGCTCACCCTGGCCCGGCAGGCCCGCCGGGAGGCGTACGCGTCGGGGGGTTACCTGACCGGCGCCGACTGGCTGCGGCGCGGTGAGCGGCTGGCCCGGATCGGCCTGGTGCTGACCGCCGTGGTGGTGGTGGCCGCGGTGGTGATCGGGGTGGTCCGGCACGCCGACACCTCGTTCGGGCACGACTTCGCCCCGAACTTCGACTGACCCGGCGGGGGAGCGGCCCGCGCCCGCCCACCCGCTCGTGACCCGCGGCGGTAGCCTGGCCGGTGTCCGCCGCGTGGCGGGTGAGCCAGGTGACAGGAGGACCCCGTGACGGAACCGGCCGCGCCGGGAGGCGACCCGATCCGCCCCGGTCCCGCGCCGGACGCCGCCGCGTCGCCGGGCCCCGACCCGGTCAGTCCGTGGGCCGCGCCGTCCCACCTTCCGCCGCACTCCACCCCGCCGTCGGCCCCGGCCCCGGCCGCGCCACCGCACCCGGCCGCGCCGCACTCCGCGCCGCCCGGTCCCTGGCCGCCGGCGGGACCGTATCCGTCGGGCGGGCACGGCCCGGCGTCCGCGCCGCCCCACCATGCGGGGCAGCCCGGGCCGGGGTCGGCGCATCCCGGACCGTTCGGGCACGGTCCGGCGTACCGGTCGGGGCAGCACGGGTACGGCGCTCCGGGCGCGTACCCGGGGAACGGGCCCGGCCACGGCGGCGGGTGGGGGGCACCGGCGCTCCCGCCGCCCCCGCGCGAGGCGCCCCGGCCGCCGAAGCGGGTCGACGCGGTGCCGGGCACCCCGTTCGGGGTGGTGCACCTGGACGTGCCGCCGGTCACCTCCGGGCTGGCGATCGGCTCGCTGGTCACCGGCGTCGCCTCGATCCTGGTGTCGCTGCTGGTCCTCTGCTTCGGCATCGCCGGCCCGGACTACGGCGGCGCGTGGGCGGCGGGCGCCTTCACGGTGCTCGGCGCGTTGGCCGGGGTCGGGGCGATAGTGGCCTGGCTGCTCGCCCGTCGGCAGATCCGGCGGCCGGCGCCGCCGCCGGCGGTCCGGTTCACCGGTGGCGGCCTGGCCGTGGCGGGGCTGAGCTGTGGCGCGGTGGGGCTCCTGTTGAGCGTGCTCGGGCTCGGGATCGCCCTGGTGGTGCAGATCACGTGACGGCTGGCCGGTCGCTGACCGGTTGAGGCGAGGATGTCCGGGTCTCGGGCGCTCATCCGGTGTCGGGGCCGCCGGGCCGTACGCCGGACGAGCCGGTACACTTGTGACCGTAGGTGCCTGTCGGGGGCGTACCGGTGACCCGGAAGCCGACCGGTGGGGCTGCGGCGCAGTCCTCCCGAGTCGATCCGTTTTGACCGGCGCGGCTGTGGTAGGTACTCTTTCCCCTTGCGCCCGGGCTCGCCCGGGCAATGCGTGCGTGCGCTGGAGCCGCTCAGTCGGTGATCGTGTGGTCGCACCACCAAGACCAAAATCCGGTACGACGCGTCAGCGGCCGACACCGGAACCGTGACTCGGGCGACACGCCCGACCGCGGGTGCTGGGGTCGCGTCAGGTGGCCCCGGCTGGAATGTAGGAGAGCCGTCCATCAGGCCGGCTAGAGCAGACGGCGCGGTCGCCTCGCAGCGGCCGAAGGGAGCGGAGAAACCCGGTGCCCACCATTCAGCAGCTGGTCCGAAAGGGCCGACAGGCCAAGACGACCAAGACCAAGACCCCTGCGCTCAAGGGTTCTCCCCAGCGGCGCGGTGTGTGCACCCGCGTGTACACCACCACCCCGAAGAAGCCGAACTCGGCGCTGCGCAAGGTCGCTCGTGTCAAGCTCAGCAGCCAGATCGAGGTGACCGCCTACATCCCGGGCGTCGGCCACAACCTCCAGGAGCACTCGATCGTGCTCGTGCGTGGCGGCCGTGTGAAGGACCTCCCCGGCGTGCGGTACAAGATCGTTCGCGGCTCGCTGGACACCCAGGGTGTCCGCAACCGCAAGCAGGCTCGCAGCCGCTACGGCGCGAAGAAGGAGAAGAGCTGACATGCCGCGTAAGGGACCCGCTCCGCGGAAGCCGCTGGTCGCTGACCCGGTGTACAACTCGCCCCTGGTCACCCAGCTGGTGAACAAGATCCTGCTGCGCGGCAAGCGTCAGCTCGCCGAGCGCATCGTGTACGCCGCCCTGGAGGGCTGCCGCGAGAAGTCCGGCACCGACCCCGTCGTCACGCTCAAGCGTGCGATGGACAACGTGAAGCCGACCCTCGAGGTGCGCAGCCGTCGTGTCGGTGGCGCCACCTACCAGGTTCCGGTCGAGGTGCGGCCGGCCCGCGCGACCACGCTGGGTCTGCGCTGGCTGGTGACCTACTCCCGGGCCCGGCGCGAGAAGACCATGATCGAGCGGCTGATGAACGAGCTGCTGGACGCGAGCAACGGCCTCGGCGCCGCCGTCAAGCGGCGTGAGGACACGCACAAGATGGCGGAGTCCAACAAGGCCTTCGCGCACTACCGCTGGTAACACCTGAGGTTCCGGCGCCCACCAGGCGCCGGAACCGCCACCAGTTGTGTCGAGACGACGATAAGTAGGGATTGAAGTGGCCGCCGCAGACGCGCTCGCCAACGTACGCAATATCGGCATCATGGCGCACATCGATGCCGGTAAGACCACTACCACCGAGCGAATCCTGTTCTACACCGGCATCACGTACAAGATCGGCGAGGTCCACGAGGGCGCCGCCGTCATGGACTGGATGGAGCAGGAGCAGGAGCGCGGTATCACCATCACTTCCGCCGCCACGAAGTGCGAGTGGAAGGGCCACACGATCCAGATCATCGACACGCCCGGCCACGTCGACTTCACGGTCGAGGTGGAGCGGTCGCTGCGTGTTCTGGACGGTGCGGTCGCGGTGTACGACGGCGTGGCCGGTGTGGAGCCGCAGACGGAGAACGTCTGGCGGCAGGCGGACAAGTACAACGTCCCCCGCATGTGCTTCGTCAACAAGCTCGACCGGACCGGCGCCGACTTCTTCCGCTGCGTGCAGATGATGATCGACCGGCTCAACGCCACCCCGCTGGTGCTCCAGATCCCGATCGGCCTCGAGGGCGACCACATCGGCGTCGTCGACCTGATCGGCATGCGCGCCCTCACCTGGCGCGGGGAGACCCAGAAGGGTGAGGACTACGCGATCGAGGAGATCCCGGCCGAGCTGGCCGACTCCGCGGCCGAGTGGCGCGAGAAGCTGATGGAGACCCTCGCCGACGTCGACGACTCGGTGATGGAGAAGTACCTGGAGGGCGAGGAGATCTCCGCCGAGGAGATCAAGGCCGCCATCCGCCGGTCCACCATCGCCGGCAAGGCCAACCCGGTGCTCTGCGGTTCGGCGTTCAAGAACAAGGGCGTCCAGCCCATGCTCGACGCCGTCATCGACTTCCTGCCGTCGCCGCTGGACGTCCCGGCGATCGAGGGTACGGCCACCGACGGCGAGACGCCGATGCTGCGGAAGCCGTCCCCCTCCGAGCCGTTCTCCGGCCTGGCGTTCAAGATCCAGACCGACAAGCACCTCGGTAAGCTCACCTACGTCCGGGTCTACTCCGGCGTGGTCGAGTCCGGGTCCCAGGTGGTCAACTCCACCAAGGACCGCAAGGAGCGCATCGGCAAGATCTACCAGATGCACGCGAACAAGCGTGAGGAGCGCGGCTCCGCCAAGGCCGGCGACATCATCGCGGTCCAGGGTCTGAAGCAGACCACCACCGGTGACACCCTGTGCGACCCGGCGAACCCGGTCATCCTCGAGTCGATGACGTTCCCGGAGCCGGTCATCGAGGTGGCCATCGAGCCGAAGACCAAGGCCGACCAGGAGAAGCTCAGCACCGCCATCCAGCGGCTGGCCGAGGAGGACCCGACCTTCCGCGTCAAGCTGGACGACCAGACCGGTCAGACGGTCATCTCCGGCATGGGCGAGCTGCACCTGGACATCCTGGTCGACCGGATGCGCCGCGAGTTCAACGTCGAGGCGAACATCGGCAAGCCGCAGGTGGCGTACCGCGAGACCATCCGCCGCAAGGTGGACAAGGTCGAGTACACCCACAAGAAGCAGACCGGTGGTTCCGGCCAGTACGCCCGCGTGATCGTGAGCCTCGAGCCGCTGCCCCTGGGCAACGACTCGCCGACCTACGAGTTCGCGAACGCCGTCACCGGTGGCCGCATCCCGCGGGAGTTCATCCCGTCGGTGGACGCCGGCGCCCAGGACGCCATGCAGTACGGCATTCTCGCCGGCTTCCCGCTGGTGGGTCTCAAGCTGACGCTGCTGGACGGCCAGTACCACGAGGTCGACTCGTCCGAGATGGCGTTCAAGATCGCCGGTTCGATGGTGATGAAGGAGGCGGCCCGCAAGGCCGACCCCGCACTGCTCGAGCCGATGATGGCCGTTGAAGTCACCACTCCGGAGGAGAACATGGGTGACGTCATCGGCGACCTCAACTCCCGGCGGGGCATCATCCAGGCGATGGAGGAGCGCAGCGGCGCTCGCGTCGTCCGGGCTCTGGTGCCGTTGTCGGAGATGTTCGGCTACGTCGGCGACCTGCGGTCGAAGACCCAGGGCCGGGCTAGCTACAGCATGCAGTTCGACTCCTACGCCGAAGTGCCGCAGAGCGTGGCGAAGGAGATCATCGCCAAGGCGACGGGTGAGTGAGGCTCACCCTGCGCTGACCCGGTGATCCGGGGCCGGTCGCGGGAGGGATCTCCCGCCCGCGGCCACCTCGGTCGGGTTGTGTGAATCCGGGCCTGTAGGCTTCATCGCCGCAGAACCCACAAAGGCTATCCGGCCGTCAGGCCGGAAAGGCTGTCGACAGAGTCCTACGCGCCGACCGGCGCACCGGGGCGAACGAACCAAGAAAGTCCACCAGGAGGACACCAGTGGCGAAGGCGAAGTTCGAGCGGACTAAGCCGCACGTCAACATCGGCACCATTGGTCACATCGACCACGGTAAGACGACGCTGACGGCGGCCATCACGAAGGTCCTGCACGACCAGTACCCGGACCTGAACCCGTACACGCCGTTCGACGAGATCGACAAGGCGCCGGAGGAGAAGGCCCGCGGCATCACGATCTCGATCGCGCACGTCGAGTACCAGACCGAGGCGCGTCACTACGCGCACGTCGACTGCCCCGGTCACGCCGACTACATCAAGAACATGATCACCGGTGCCGCGCAGATGGACGGCGCGATCCTGGTGGTGGCGGCGACCGACGGCCCGATGCCGCAGACCCGCGAGCACGTGCTGCTGGCCCGTCAGGTCGGCGTGCCGTACATCGTCGTGGCGCTCAACAAGAGCGACATGGTCGACGACGAGGAGCTCCTGGAGCTCGTCGAGCTCGAGGTCCGCGAGCTGCTGTCGGCGCAGGAGTACCCGGGTGACGACCTGCCGGTCGTCCAGGTCTCCGCGCTGAAGGCGCTCGAGGGCGACCCGGTCTGGACCGAGAAGCTGCTCGAGCTGATGAGCGCGGTCGACACCGCGATCCCGCAGCCGGAGCGCGAGACCGAGAAGCCGTTCCTCATGCCCGTCGAGGACGTGTTCACGATCACCGGTCGTGGCACCGTCGTCACCGGTCGTGTCGAGCGTGGCGTGCTGCTCCCGAACGAGGACGTCGAGGTCGTCGGCATCCGCGAGAAGGGCTTCAAGACCAAGGTCACCGCGATCGAGATGTTCCGGAAGACCCTGGACGACGCCCGCGCAGGCGAGAACGTCGGTCTGCTGCTGCGTGGCACCAAGCGCGAGGACGTCGAGCGCGGCATGGTGGTCATCAAGCCGGGCAGCAACACCCCGCACACGGAGTTCGAGGCGACGGTCTACATCCTCTCCAAGGAGGAGGGTGGCCGGCACACCCCGTTCTTCCAGAACTACCGCCCGCAGTTCTACTTCCGCACCACGGACGTCACCGGCGTCGTCACGCTGCCCGAGGGCACCGAGATGGTCATGCCGGGCGACAACACCACGATGTCCGTGAAGCTCATCCAGCCCATCGCGATGGAGGACAACCTCAAGTTCGCGATCCGCGAGGGCGGTCGTACGGTTGGCGCGGGTCGCGTCACCAAGATCGTTAAGTGAGCTGGGTAACCCCGATTAGCGTCGCCGCCGGTCGTGCGGCATACTAGTCAGGTTGCGTAACGACGGTCGGTCACCTGCGTCCGGTTGAGGCTGGACCTCCGGGAGTCAGATCGTTTCGCGTGGGGTGGTTGATCGCCATCGGCGGTCAACCACCCTCGCGCGGCGTCCAGGTCGCGGTTATCGCGATCGGCGCCATGACCCACCGCGCGGTCAGAGAATCGCTCCGGAGCCTCGGGGCGGAGCCTGGTCCACGGGCGCGACACGCCCGACCGCGGGGGTCGGCGGAAGTGGGCCTGTACCAGCCGGTACAGGTGCCCGCAACACAGCGGCATCGAGAGAAGGAACAGAAGCCACCATGGCGGGACAGAAGATCCGCATCCGGCTCAAGGCCTATGACCACGAGGTCGTCGACTCCTCGGCTCGGAAGATCGTCGAGACGGTGACGCGTACCGGGGCGCAGGTCGCTGGCCCGGTGCCGCTGCCCACGGAGATCAACCGTTTCTGCGTCATCCGCTCGCCGCACAAGTACAAGGACTCGCGCGAGCACTTCGAGATGCGCACGCACAAGCGTCTGATCGACATCATCGACCCGACCCCGAAGACGGTCGACTCGCTCATGCGCCTCGACCTGCCGGCTGGCGTCGACATCGAGATCAAGCTGTAGGGATCGATCAAATGGACAGGCAAGTCAAGGGGATCCTGGGCGCCAAGCTCGGCATGACCCAGGTCTGGGACAACAACAAGGTCGTCCCCGTGACCGTGGTCGAGGCCGGCCCGTGCGTCGTGAGCCAGGTTCGTAGCGCCGACAAGGACGGCTACTCCGCCGTTCAGCTCGCCTACGGGGCCATCGACCCGCGCAAGGTCAAGAAGCCGGTCGCCGGGCACTACGCCAAGGCGGACGTCGCGCCGCGCCGGCACATCGTCGAGCTGCGCACCGCCGACGCCGCGGACTACGCGCCGGGCCAGGAGGTCACGGTCGGCGAGTTCCCGGTCGGCGCCGTGATCGACGTGACCGGCAAGACCAAGGGCAAGGGCTACGCCGGCCCGATGAAGCGGCACGGCTTCCACGGTCTGCGCGCCAGCCACGGTGTCGAGCGCAAGCACCGCTCGCCCGGCTCGATCGGCGCCTGCGCCACCCCGGGTCGCGTCTTCAAGGGCACCCGGATGGCGGGCCGGATGGGTGGCGTGCGCTACACCGTCCAGAACCTGACCGTCCAGGCGGTCGACACCGAGAACAACCTCCTGCTCGTCCGTGGCGCCATCCCGGGCCCGAAGGGCGCGCTCGTCCTGGTCCGCACCGCGGCCAAGGCGAAGGTGAAGAAGGGCGGTGTGGCCAAGTGACCACCGTTGACGTCCTCAACGTCGAAGGCGGCAAGAGCGGCTCCGTCGAGCTGCCGGCCGACATCTTCGACGTCCAGGCCAACGTCGCGCTGATGCACCAGGTCGTGGTGGCTCAGCTCGCGGCGGCCCGGCAGGGCACGCACAAGACCAAGACCCGCGGCGAGGTCTCCGGCGGTGGCCGGAAGCCGTACAAGCAGAAGGGCACCGGTCGGGCCCGTCAGGGCTCGACCCGCGCGCCGCAGTTCGCCGGCGGTGGCGTGGTCCACGGCCCGACGCCGCGCGACTACAGCCAGCGCACCCCGAAGAAGATGAAGGCCGCCGCCCTGCGTGGCGCCCTCTCCGACCGGGCCCGCGCCGGCCAGGTGCACGTCGTCGAGGCGTTCGTCTCGGGCGAGAAGCCGTCGACCAAGGCCGCCCTGGCCACGCTGACGAAGCTGACCTCCGCCCGGCGGGTGCTGGTCGTGCTGAGCAGCACCGACGAGCTGAACTGGGTGTCGCTGCGGAACCTGCGTAACACGCGGGACAGCCTGGTGCACCTGATCGAGGCCGGCCAGCTCAACACGTACGACGTGTTGGTGGCCGACGACGTGGTCTTCACCAAGGAGGCCCTGGACGAGTTCCTGGGTGTGCCCGCCGAGACCACCGAGGAGGATGGCAAGTGAGCACGATCGCCGATCCGCGTGACGTCATCGTCGCGCCGGTCGTCTCGGAGAAGAGCTACAGCGAGCTGAACCGGAACTGGTACACCTTCCTGGTGCACCCGGACGCGAACAAGACCGAGATCAAGATCGCTATCCAGCAGATCTTCAACGTCCGCGTCCTGACGGTCAACACGCTCAACCGCGAGGGCAAGCGCAAGCGGACCCGTACCGGGTTCGGCAAGCGCAAGGACACCAAGCGCGCGATGGTGAAGCTGGCTGACGGTGACCGTATCGAGGCCTTCGGCGGCCCGGTCAGCTGAGGGGTGTAGACAATGGCTATCCGTAAGTACAAGCCGACGACGCCGGGCCGGCGAGGTTCCAGCGTCGCCGACTTCGCCGAGATCACCCGGTCCACGCCGGAGAAGTCGCTGCTGGCTCCGCTGCCGAAGAAGGGCGGGCGTAACGCCCACGGCCGGATCACCACGCGGCACCACGGTGGCGGTCACAAGCGCCAGTACCGTCTGATCGACTTCAAGCGGGTCGACAAGGACGGCGTGCCGGCGAAGGTCGCCCACATCGAGTACGACCCGAACCGCACCGCGCGCATCGCGCTGCTGCACTACGCCGACGGCGAGAAGCGCTACATCCTCGCGCCGAAGGACCTGAAGCAGGGCGACCGCGTCGAGTCCGGTCCGGGCGCCGACATCAAGCCGGGCAACAACCTGCCGCTGCGCAACATCCCGGTCGGTACCACCATCCACAACGTGGAGCTGCGTCCGGGCGGCGGCGCCAAGCTGGCCCGCTCGGCCGGCGTCGGCATCCAGCTCCTCGGCCGCGAGGGCGCGTACGCGACCCTGCGTATGCCGTCCGGTGAGATCCGGCGGGTCGACGTGCGCTGCCGCGCCAGCGTCGGCGAGATCGGCAACGCCGACCAGTCGAACATCAACTGGGGCAAGGCCGGCCGCATGCGGTGGAAGGGCAAGCGCCCGACCGTCCGTGGTGTCGCCATGAACCCGGTCGACCACCCGCACGGTGGTGGTGAGGGTAAGACCTCCGGTGGTCGCCACCCGGTCAACCCGCAGGGTAAGCCCGAGGGCCGCACCCGTCGTAAGGGCCAGCCGAGCGACCGGCTGATCGTCCGCCGCCGCTACGCCACGCGTAAGCGCGGCTGAGGGAGATAAGACATGCCTCGCAGCCTGAAGAAGGGCCCGTTCGTCGACGACCACCTGCTCAAGAAGGTGGAGACGCAGAACGACAAGGGCTCGAAGAACGTGATCAAGACCTGGTCGCGGCGCTCGACGATCATCCCGGAGATGCTGGGACACACGATCGCCGTGCACGACGGACGCAAGCACGTCCCGGTCTTCGTGACCGAGGCCATGGTCGGGCACAAGCTCGGCGAGTTCGCGCTGACCCGCACGTTCAAGGGTCACGAGAAGGACGACCGGAAGAGCCGCCGGCGCTGACGCCGCGGGCATACGGATAGAGGAACAAGGGGTTACAGCGATGCCAGGAATGGGCGACGCTCCGGTGCTTCCGGGCGCGCGGGCGGTTGCGCGGCACGTGCGCATCTCGCCGATGAAGGCGCGCCGGGTGGTCAACCTCGTCCGCGGCCTGCCCGCGAAGGAGGCGCTCACGGTGCTGCAGTTCGCGCCGCAGGCTGCGAGCGAGCAGGTGTACAAGGTGCTCGCGAGCGCGATCGCCAACGCGGAGAACAACGAGCGGCTGGACCCCGACGCGCTGCTCGTCAGCGAGGCGTTCGTCGACGAGGGCCCGACGATGAAGCGGTTCCGGCCGCGGGCGCAGGGCCGGGCGTACCGGATCCGCAAGCGGACCTGCCACATCACGGTGGCGGTCGAGGCCGTGGCGCCGGCCGCGCCGAAGAAGTCGGCCAAGAAGGCCGCTCCGGCCAAGCAGGCCGAGCCGGCGCAGGCGCAGAGCACGACGGAGGGTGCCGAGTAATGGGTCAGAAGGTTCACCCCACTGGGTTCCGGCTCGGCATCTCGACCGACTGGAAGTCCCGCTGGTTCGCGGACAAGCTCTACAAGGACTACATCGGCGAGGACGTCAAGATCCGCCGGATGATGTCCAAGGGCCTCGAGCGTGCCGGCATCTCCAAGGTCGACATCGAGCGCACCCGCGACCGGGTCCGCGTCGACATCCACACCGCCCGGCCGGGCATCGTCATCGGCCGTAAGGGTGCGGAGGCCGACCGGATCCGCGGCGAGCTGGAGAAGCTCACCGGCAAGCAGGTCCAGCTGAACATCATCGAGGTGAAGAACCCCGAGTCGGACGCGCAGCTGGTCGCCCAGGGCGTCGCCGAGCAGCTGTCCAGCCGGGTCAGCTTCCGTCGGGCCATGCGCAAGGCGATGCAGTCCGCGATGAAGAACCCGGCCTGCAAGGGCATCCGGGTCCAGGTCTCGGGCCGTCTCGGCGGCGCCGAGATGAGCCGGACCGAGTTCTACCGCGAGGGTCGCGTCCCGCTGCACACGCTGCGGGCCAACATCGAGTACGGCTTCTTCGAGGCCCGTACCACCTTCGGCCGGGTCGGCGTGAAGGTCTGGATCTACAAGGGTGACGCCGTGCCGGGCCGCGAGGCCCCGGCCGAGGCCGCCCCGTCGCGCGGCCCGCGCCGCGACCGCGGCGACCGGCCGGACCGGCCGCGTCGTGGCCGGTCGGGCTCGTCGGGTACGACCGCCGGTGGCACCGAGGCCGGCCGGGCTGCCGCGACCACCATCGCGCAGCAGGCGGAGACGCCGGCCGGTGAGCCGGTCGACGCCGGAGCCGTGGCCGCGGTCGCGACCCAGCCGGCAGAAACGCAGCAGGAGGGCTGACAGATGCTGATGCCGCGCAAGCCCCCGAAGGGCTTCCGCAAGCCGCACCACCCGGACCGCAGTGGCGCGTCCAAGGGTGGTAACCGGGTGGTGTTCGGCGAGTTCGGGATCCAGGCTCTTGAGCCGGCGTACGTGACCAACCGTCAGATCGAGTCGGCACGTATCGCGATGACCCGCCACATCAAGCGTGGTGGCAAGGTCTGGATCACGATCTTCCCGGACCAGGCTCTCACCAAGAAGCCGGCCGAGACCCGGATGGGTTCCGGTAAGGGTTCGCCCGAGTGGTGGGTCGCCAACGTCAAGCCGGGGCGGGTCCTCTTCGAGATGTCCTTCCCCAACGAGCAGATCGCGCGAGAGGCGATGCGTCGCGCGATCCACAAGCTCCCGATGAAGTGCCGCATTGTTACGCGCGAAGTGGGTGAATCCTGATGGCAGCGGGCGTCAAGGCCTCCGAGCTGCGTGAGCACTCCGACGAGGAGCTGGTCACGAAGCTGCGCGAGGCGAAGGCGGAGCTGTTCAACCTCCGCGTGCAGGGCGCGACCGGGCAGCTGGACAACAACCGGCGGCTGCAGGTCATCCGTCGGGAGATCGCCCGGATCTACACGATCATGCGTGAGCGTGAGCTGGGTCTCTCGACCGCGCCGACTGAGGTGACTGCATCATGAGTGAGAACACGACCACCACCGCCGCCGCGCGGTCCCGCCGTAAGGTGCGCGAGGGCCTCGTGGTCAGCGACAAGATGGACAAGACCGTCGTGGTCGAGGTCGAGGACCGGGTCAAGCACGCGCTGTACGGCAAGATCATGCGTCGTACCCGCAAGCTGAAGGTGCACGACGAGCAGAACTCGGCCGGCACCGGCGACCGGGTCCTGATCATGGAGACCCGGCCGCTCTCCGCCACCAAGCGGTGGCGGCTCGTGGAGATCCTCGAGAAGGCCAAGTAGCGAAGGCTCGAGCTCGGCCGGGATCGGTCGGGCGCAGGTTCCGCCAGGCTCCGGCCGCCCCCGGCGGCCGGAGAACCGGCAGACATAGGAGATAGACGTGATTCAGCAGGAGTCGCGACTGCGCGTCGCCGACAACACGGGTGCCCGGGAGATCCTGTGCATCCGGGTTCTCGGTGGCTCCGGTCGGCGCTACGCGAGCATCGGCGACGTCATCGTGGCCACCGTCAAGGACGCGATCCCCGGTGCCGGTGTGAAGAAGGGCGACGTCGTCAAGGCTGTCGTCGTTCGGACCGCCAAGGAGAGGCGGCGGCCGGACGGGTCGTACATCCGCTTCGACGAGAACGCCGCCGTCATCATCAAGGACGGTGGGGACCCGCGCGGTACCCGCATCTTCGGCCCGGTGGGCCGCGAGCTGCGGGACAAGCGGTTCATGAAGATCATCTCTCTCGCGCCGGAGGTGTTGTGACCGTGAAGGTCAAGAAGGGCGACACGGTCGTCGTCATCGCCGGCAAGGACAAGGGTGCCAAGGGCAAGGTCATCGCGGCCTACCCGCGGCAGGACAAGGTCCTGGTCGAGGGCGTGAACCGGGTCAAGAAGCACACCCGCATCAGCACCACCCAGCGTGGCGCCAAGACCGGCGGCATCGTCACCCAGGAAGCCCCGATCCACGTCTCGAACGTGATGGTCGTGGACTCCGACGGCAAGCCGACCCGCGTCGGCTACCGCATCGACGACAACGGCCAGAAGGTCCGCATCGCGCGTAGCACCGGTAAGGACCTGTGATGACCACGGCTACCGAAACCAAGACCCTGCCGCGCCTCAAGGAGCGGTACCGCAACGAGATCGTGGCCGAGCTGCAGAAGCAGTACAGCTACGGCAACCCGATGCAGGTGCCGCGGATGGTCAAGATCGTCGTCAACATGGGTGTCGGCGAGGCCGCTCGCGACGCCAAGCTGATCGACGGCGCCGTCCGCGACCTGGCCACCATCACCGGTCAGAAGCCGCTCGTCCGGCGGGCCACCAAGTCCATCGCGCAGTTCAAGCTCCGCGAGGGCATGCCGATCGGCGCGAAGGTCACCCTCCGGGGCGACCGGATGTGGGAGTTCCTGGACCGGCTGCTCTCCATCGCGCTGCCGCGTATCCGTGACTTCCGCGGTCTGGACGGGCGCAAGCTCGACGGGCACGGCAACTACACGTTCGGTCTGACCGAGCAGTCGGTGTTCCACGAGATCGACCAGGACAAGATCGATCGCCAGCGGGGCATGGACATCACGGTGGTCACGACCGCCACGACCGACGACGAGGGCCGGGCGCTGCTCAAGCTCCTGGGCTTCCCGTTCAAGGAGAACTGAGATGGCCAAGAAGGCGCTGATCCTCAAGGCGGCCGCGAAGCCGAAGTTCTCGGTTCGCGCGTACACCCGCTGCCAGCGGTGCGGGCGTCCGAAGGCGGTCTACCGCAAGTTCGGTCTCTGCCGGGTGTGCATCCGGGAGATGGCCCACCGCGGTGAGCTGCCCGGCGTGTCCAAGGCTTCCTGGTAATAGCCCGGCGCGCTCCGGCGCGTCAGCTGAACTGTCTCTTCGCCGTAGGCCCCGGGCCTGGCCCGGGGAACCCCGGCGAGAAAGGTTGACGAGTTTTCATGACGATGACCGACCCGATCGCAGACATGCTCACGCGTCTGCGTAACGCCAACCAGGCGTACCACGACCGGGTGACGATGCCCTACTCGAAGATCAAGGCGAACATCGCCGAGATCCTCAAGTCCGAGGGTTACATCGCCACCTGGTCGGTCGACGACCCCGAGGAGGGTGCCGTCGGCAAGCGACTGGTCGTCGAGCTGAAGTACGGCCAGAACCGCGAGCGGAGCCTGGCCGGCATCAAGCGCGTGTCCAAGCCCGGTCTCCGGGTGTACGCCAAGTCGGACGGGCTCCCGCGGGTGCTCGGCGGGCTGGGTGTGGCGATCATTTCGACGTCCCAGGGGCTGCTCACCGACCGGCAGGCCCGCAAGCGGAGCGTTGGCGGGGAAGTCCTCGCCTTCGTCTGGTAACGGGAGACAGGTAGAAATGTCGCGTATTGGACGTAAGTCGATCCCGGTGCCATCCGGCGTCGACATCACGATCGACGGCCAGACCGTCAAGGTCAAGGGCCCCAAGGGCGAGCTGAGCCACGTGCTGGCCGAGCCGATCACGGCGGAGCGCAGCGAGAACGGCGAGCTGCACGTCAACCGGCCCAACGACGAGCGCAAGGCCAAGGAGCTGCACGGCCTGAGCCGTACGCTGGTGGCCAACATGATCGTCGGGGTGACCGAGGGCTACCGCAAGAGCCTGGAGATCGCCGGCACCGGTTACCGCGTCACCGCCAAGGGCAAGGACCTGGAGTTCGCGCTCGGGTTCTCGCACCCGGTCGTGGTGCAGGCGCCGGACGGCATCACCTTCACGGTCGAGCGGCCGACGCTGTTCCACGTGGCCGGCATCGACAAGCAGCAGGTCGGCGAGGTCGCCGCCAACATCCGGAAGATCCGCCCGCCGGAGCCCTACAAGGGCAAGGGCGTGAAGTACCAGGGCGAGGTCATCCGCCGTAAGGCTGGAAAGGCAGGTAAGAAGTGAGCGCCACGCTGCTCAAGCGCCGCCGCGGCGTTGCCGCCAAGCGTGCCGTCGGGCGTGCGCGTCGGCACTTCCGGGTTCGCAAGAACGTCAACGGCACCGCCGAGCGTCCCCGCCTCGTCGTCACCCGTTCCCTGCGGCACATCATCGCCCAGGTCGTCGACGACACCAAGGGTCACACCCTGGCGTCGGCCTCGACCATGGACGCCTCGCTGCGCGGCACCGAGGGCGACAAGAGCGCCCTGGCCGGCAAGGTCGGCGCGCTGCTCGCCGAGCGGGCCAAGGCCGCCGGCGTCTCGAAGGTCGTCTTCGACCGCGGTGGCAACCGGTACGCGGGGCGGGTCGCCGCGCTTGCCAAGGCCGCCCGCGAAGCCGGGCTCGAGTTCTAGAAACCCCGTCACGAGAGATAAGGAAGGCTGCTGATGCCAGGTCAACAGCGCCGTGGCGGCGGGTCCGGTGGCAACGAGGGTGGTCGCCGCGACAACCGCCGTGAGGGCGGTCGCGGAAACGCGCCCGTCGAGAAGACCCCGCACCTCGAGCGGGTCGTCGCGATCAACCGCGTCGCCAAGGTCGTGAAGGGTGGTCGTCGCTTCAGCTTCACCGCCCTGGTGATCGTGGGCGACGGCGACGGCACCGTCGGCGTGGGCTACGGAAAGGCCAAGGAGGTGCCCGCGGCGATCGCCAAGGGCGTCGAGGAGGCCAAGAAGCACTTCTTCAAGGTGCCGCGGATCGGTCAGTCGATCCCGCACCCGGTCACGGGCGAGGACGCCGCCGGTGTGGTGCTGCTCAAGCCGGCCTCCGCCGGTACGGGTGTCATCGCCGGTGGCCCGGTGCGTGCCGTGCTGGAGTGCGCGGGCATCCACGACGTGCTCTCCAAGAGCCTCGGATCGTCCAACCCGATCAACATCGTGCACGCCACCGTGGCGGCCCTGAAGGGGCTCGAGTCCCCCGAGCAGGTCGCGGCGCGTCGTGGCCTGCCGGTGGAGGACGTCGCGCCGGCCGCCATGCTGGCGTCGCGTGCGGGGGTGGCGTCCTGATGGCACGTCTGAAGGTCACCCAGGTCCGGTCCGAGATCGGGACCAAGCAGAACCAGCGTGACTCGCTGCGTTCGCTCGGTCTCAAGCGGATCAACGACGTGGTGGTCAAGGAGGACCGGCCGGAGATCCGCGGCATGATCTTCACGGTCAACCACCTCGTGAAGGTCGAGGAGGTCGAGTAATGACGATCAAGGTGCACCACCTGCGTCCCGCTCCGGGGGCCAAGACCGACAAGACCCGTGTGGGTCGCGGTGAGGGCTCGAAGGGCAAGACCGCCGGACGCGGTACCAAGGGCTCGAAGGCCCGCAAGAACATCTCGGCGGCGTTCGAGGGTGGGCAGATGCCGATCCACATGCGCCTGCCGAAGATGAAGGGCTTCAAGAACAAGTTCAAGGTCGTGTTCCAGGTGGTCAACCTGGACCGGCTCGCGGAGCTCTTCCCGAACGGCGGCCAGGTCGGCCCGGTCGAGCTGGTCGAGGCCGGCGCGGTCCGCAAGGGCCACCCGGTCAAGGTGCTCGGCACCGGCGACCTCGGCGGCGTGTCCCTCCAGGTGTCGGCGCACGCGTTCAGCGCGTCGGCCAAGGAGAAGATCACCGCGGCCGGCGGCTCGGTCACCGAGCTGTAAGGCAGTTTCGTGGCGCCCGCTCAGTTGTTCGCGACTGGGCGGGCGTCATGGTCTACCGGTCGCGTGTGCGCCGGGTAACATCGGATTCGTTTTATGTAGCCGGGCACATCTGCCCGGACCGGGATCGGGCTGTTAGAGTCCGTTGCCAGCCATGGATACCGGGCACTCCGCCCGGCACCCACCCCGCCCCGCCAGGATCGTCACCGGCGGCCCGCGTCGCGCAGGAGGAAGAAGTTGCTGTCCGCCTTTCTCAGTGCGTTCCGTACGCCTGACCTGCGCAAGAAGCTGCTGTTCACAGTAGGCATCATCGCGGTCTACCGGTTGGGCGCCACGCTGCCCAGCCCGGGCGTCTCGTACGGCAACGTGCAGAAGTGCCTCGACACCATCCAGGGCAGCACGGGTGTGCTCAACCTGCTGGATCTCTTCTCCGGCGGCGCGCTGCTCCAGCTCTCGGTCTTCGCGCTGGGCATCATGCCCTACATCACCGCGTCGATCATCCTGCAGCTGCTGACGGTGGTGATCCCGCGCCTGGAGCAGCTCCGCAAGGAGGGCCAGGCCGGTCAGGCGAAGATCACCCAGTACACCCGCTACCTGACGCTGGGCCTGGGCATCCTCCAGTCCTCGGCGTTCGTGGCGCTGGCCCGCTCCGGGCAGCTGTTCAACAACCAGTGCGACCAGTTCCCGATCGTGCCCAAGGGCACCGGCATCCCGGACTGGCTGACGCTCACCGTCCTGGTGATGACGATGACCGCCGGCACCGGCGTGGTGATGTGGCTCGGCGAGCTGATCACCGACCGGGGCGTCGGCAACGGCATGTCGGTGCTGATCTTCACCTCGATCGCGGCCCGGCTCCCCAGCGAGGGCTGGAAGATCAAGACCACCAAGGGCTGGGGGATGTTCCTCCTCGTCATCGCCCTGGTGCTGCTGGTCATCACCGCGGTCACGTTCATCGAGCAGGCGCAGCGCCGCATCCCGGTGCAGTACGCGAAGCGCATGATCGGCCGGCGGATGTACGGCGGCACCTCCACCTACATCCCGCTCAAGGTGAACCAGGCCGGCGTCATCCCGGTCATCTTCGCCTCGTCGCTGCTCTACCTGCCGACGCTCGCGCTCCAGTTCTTCGACCAGAACGACCCGGGCAAGGTCCAGGCCTGGATCCAGAACCACATCGTGAAGGCGAGCGCGCCGGAGCACATCGCGATCTACTTCCTGCTGATCATCTTCTTCACGTACTTCTACGTGTCGATCACGTTCAACCCGACCGAGGTCGCGGACAACATGAAGAAGTACGGCGGCTTCGTGCCGGGCATCCGCCCCGGCAAGCCGACCGCCGAGTACCTCGACTTCATCCTCAGCCGGATCACCCTGCCGGGCGCGCTCTACCTCGGCATCGTCGCGATCCTGCCGAACTTCTTCTTCATCTGGCTGGACAACCAGCAGTTCCAGAACTTCCCGTTCGGCGGCACCGCTGTGCTCATCATGGTCGGCGTCGGTCTGGAGACCGTGAAGCAGATCGAGAGCCAACTCATGCAGCGGAACTACGAAGGGTTCCTGCGGTAGATGCGACTCGTTCTGGTTGGCCCGCCGGGCGCGGGCAAGGGCACACAGGCGGAGTTCATCGCCGCGCACCTCTCGGTGCCGAAGATCTCGACCGGTGACATCTTCCGGGCCAACGTCACCCAGGGCACGCCGCTGGGCGTCGAGGCGAAGCGGTACATGGACGCCGGCAAGCTGGTCCCGGACGACGTCACCATCAACATGGTCCGGGACCGGCTCGCCGAGCCGGACGCCGGCGAGGGCTTCCTGCTCGACGGCTTCCCGCGTACCACGCCGCAGGCCGCCGAGCTGGACAAGCTCCTCGCCGACCTGGGCACGATGCTGGACCTGGTGTTGGAGCTGGTCGTCGACGACGACGAGGTGATCCGGCGGCTCTCCGGCCGGCGCACCTGCCGGGGCTGCGGCAAGATCTGGCACGTCGAGTTCGACGCGACCACCCGGGACGGCATCTGCGACCGCTGCGGCGCGGAGCTGTTCCAGCGCGACGACGACAAGCCGGAGACCATCGCCGCCCGGCTCCGGGAATACTCCGAGAAGACCGCGCCGCTCGTCGACTACTACGGCGCCCAGGGCAAGCTGGTGGGCATCGACGCGACCGGGCCGGTGGAGGACGTCACCGTCCGCGCCATCGACGCGCTGCGGTCGTACGGCGGCTGACCTCCCACCGCCGCCCGGCGGATAGATGACGAACAGCGGGGTACGCGCGACGTGCCCCGCTGTTCGGTGTAACGAAAGGTGACGCCGTCATGCGCCGTCCCCAGCTGGACATCCAGCTGAAGACCCCCGAGCAGATCGAGCTGATGCGGGCCGCCGGTCTGGTGGTCGCCCGCGCCCTGGCCCGGATGCGGGAGGCGGTCGCGCCCGGTGTGTCCACCGCCGATCTCGACGCGATCGCCGAGGCGACCATCCGGGAGGCCGGCGCGGTCCCGTCGTTCAAGGGTTACCACGGCTTCCCGGCGTCGATCTGCTCCTCGGTCAACGAGCAGGTGGTGCACGCCATCCCGTCGCCGGAGCAGGTGCTCCGCGAGGGCGACCTGATCTCCATCGACTGCGGGGCGGTGCTCGACGGCTGGCACGGCGACGCGGCCATCACGGTGGCCGTGGGGGAGGTCGATCCGGCCCTGCTGCGGATGGCCGAGGTCGCCGAGGACGCCATGTGGGCCGGGATCGCCGCCGCGGCCCGGGGCGCGGCCTCCGGCAAGGGCCGGCTGACCGACATCTCGCACGCGGTGGAGACCGCGGTCCGCAAGGGCGGCCGGTACGGCATCGTCGACGGCTACGGCGGCCACGGCATCGGCACGGAGATGCACCAGGACCCGCACGTGCTCAACCACGGTCGCCCCGGCAAGGGGCCGCGGCTGGTGCCCGGCCTGGCGCTCGCCATCGAGCCGATGATCACGGCGGGCTCCCCGCGTACCGTCGAGTTGGCCGACGGCTGGACCGTGGTGACGCGGGACCGCTCGATGGCGGTGCACGTGGAGCACTCGATGGCGCTGCTGGCGGACGGGGTGTGGGTGCTCACCGCCTCCGACGGCGGCCGGGCCCGCCTCGGCGAGCTGGTCACCTCCCGCCAGCCGGCGAACTCCCCGGCCCGCTGACCCGCCCGCCCACGTCATGCCCACGCCATGCCCGTGCCGTGTCTGGGTCCGTGCCGTGCCCGCGCCTGCGGCGTGCGCGGACCGCGCCGCCGATTGAGGCATCTACTTTTCGGCGATATACCTCCTGGTCATAAATATGACTCGTAGGCATATCGCCCCGGAGTTGCCGGTCCGCTGGCCGCCTCACCCTCCCACCGCTGTGTGGCTGGTCACAGCGGGGCCGGAAATCCGCCGTTCGAGGGATCTGACGGCCGGCCGGTTTGGCGACGGCGTGCAGGCGGGCGTACACTTTCAGATCGGCGCACAGCGTCCACTCCGCCATGCCCACCCTGCGCTTCGGTGGGAGTCGGAGCCGCGGCTGGCGCGGGTTTACTGATCTTGGTCAGTTCACCCGTGTAAGACGTTGTGGGCCGTCCGGAGCAACCGACGTCAGGACAGCGGAGTACATGCCGAAAAAAGACGGAGCCATCGAGATCGAGGGTCGGGTCATCGAGCCCCTGCCGAACGCCATGTTCCGGGTGGAGCTCGCGAACGGCCACAAGGTGCTGGCTCACATCAGCGGCAAGATGCGGCAGCACTACATCCGCATCCTGCCGGAGGACCGGGTCGTCGTCGAACTCTCGCCGTACGACCTGACCCGCGGGCGCATCGTCTACCGCTACAAGTAAGCCTGACGACGGCCGGGAAGTCCCCGTATCCGTCTTCGACGTCCGGGTCGCGATCCGTCGCGTTCCGGGCCAGATGGGAAGTAAGGCAACCGTGAAGGTCAAGCCGAGCGTCAAGAGGATCTGCAACAAGTGCCGGGTGATCCGTCGGCACGGCCGGGTCATGGTCATCTGTAGCGACCCGCGTCACAAGCAGCGCCAGGGCTGACGCCCCACACGTCACCAGCTCGTCCCAGCCGCGGACGGTGCGCCTCACGCGTACCCCTCGTGGTTGACCCCCGGTCGGAGGCCGGGGCCCGCTCGGGCAGCGGGGTGGGACGGGTCCACACCTCCGCCACAAAACATGAGGAGTACGCCCGCACATGGCACGTCTAGTCGGCGTGGATCTCCCCCGCGAGAAGCGGATGGAGATCGCGCTCACCTACATCTTCGGGGTCGGCCGTACCCGCGCCCTGGAGACGCTCGCCGCGACCGGCATCTCGCCGGACAAGCGCGTTCGGGACCTCACGGACGAGGAGCTCGTCGAGCTCCGGAACCACATCGAGGGCAACTACAAGGTTGAAGGCGACCTGCGCCGCGAGGTCGCCGCTGACATCCGCCGCAAGGTCGAGATCGGCTGTTACGCCGGCATCCGGCACCGTCGCGGTCTGCCCGTGCGCGGTCAGCGCACCAAGACCAACGCGCGGACCCGGAAGGGCCCGAAGCGGACCGTGGCCGGCAAGAAGAAGCCCGGCAAGAAGTAACTAGGAGCGCACAGACTTATGCCACCGAAGGCTCGTGCCGGAGCCGCCGTCAAGAAGGTCCGGCGCAAGGAACGCAAGAACGTCGCCCACGGGCAGGCGCACATCAAGAGCACCTTCAACAACACCATCGTGTCCATCACGGACCCGACCGGTGCGGTCATCTCCTGGGCCTCCTCCGGCCAGGTGGGCTTCAAGGGCTCCCGCAAGTCGACCCCGTTCGCCGCGCAGCTGGCCGCCGAGGCCGCCGCGCGTCGGGCCATGGAGCACGGCATGCGCAAGGTCGACGTGTTCGTCAAGGGCCCCGGCTCCGGCCGGGAGACCGCCATCCGTTCGCTGCAGGCCGCCGGTCTCGAGGTCGGGCAGATTTCCGACGTCACGCCGCAGCCGCACAACGGGTGCCGTCCGCCGAAGCGTCGCCGGGTCTGAGAGGTTAGAGAGAGATGGCTCGTTACACCGGTGCTGACTGCCGCCGTTGCCGGCGGGAGAAGATGAAGCTGTTCCTCAAGGGCAGCAAGTGCGATGGTCCGAAGTGCCCGTTCGAGTCCCGGCCGTTCCCGCCCGGGCAGCACGGCCGCGGCCGCACGAAGGAGACGGAGTACCTGCTCCAGCTCCGTGAGAAGCAGAAGGCCCGTCGTGTCTACGGCGTGCTGGAGAAGCAGTTCCGCGGCTACTACGAAGAGGCCGTGGGCAAGAAGGCCAAGACCGGTGAGGTTCTGCTCCAGATCCTCGAGTCGCGGCTGGACAACGTGGTCTACCGGGCCGGCTACGCCAAGTCCCGGGACATGGCCCGTCAGCTGGTCAAGCACGGTCACTTCACGGTGAACGGCAAGAAGGTCGACATCCCGTCGTACCGCGTCAAGGAGCACGACATCATCGAGGTCCGGGGCAAGAGCAAGGAGCTCACCCCGTTCATCGTCGCGCAGGCCGAGGCCGGCTCCAAGACCGTTCCGGCGTGGCTCGAGGCCATCCCCAGCCAGATGAAGGTCCTCGTGCACTCGCTCCCGGCCCGTCAGGTGATCGACACCCAGGTCCAGGAGCAGCTGATCGTCGAGCTCTACTCCAAGTAAGGGCTCGTTGCGGTGGCCCGTCCTGCGGGGCGGGCCACCGGAACAGTTGTGTGGTGGGCGTCAAATAGCGGGCGCCCCGGAAGAGAAGAGAAAAGATGCTCATCAGCCAGCGACCGTCTCTCTCCGAAGAGTCGATCAACGAGACCCGGTCCAAGTTCACCATCGAGCCGCTGGAGCCCGGCTTCGGCTACACGCTCGGCAACTCGCTCCGGCGCACGCTGCTGTCGTCCATCCCGGGCGCGGCGGTCACCTCGATCAAGATCGACGGCGTGCTGCACGAGTTCACCACGATCCCCGGTGTCAAGGAGGACGTGGTCGAGCTCGTCATGAACATCAAGGAGCTGTGCGTCAGCTCCGAGCACGACGAGCCGGTCAGCATGTACCTGCGCAAGCAGGGCCCGGGCGACGTGACCGCCGGTGACATCCAGCCCCCGGCCGGTGTCTCCGTGCACAACCCGGACCTGAAGCTCGCCACCCTCAACGGCAAGGGCCGGCTCGACATGGAGCTGACCGTCGAGCGGGGCCGGGGCTACGTCACCGCCGCGCAGAACAAGCAGGCGGGCGCCGAGATCGGCCGGATCCCGGTCGACTCGATCTACTCGCCGGTGCTCAAGGTGACCTACCGCGTCGAGGCGACCCGGGTCGAGCAGCGGACCGACTTCGACCGGCTGATCATCGACGTCGAGAGCAAGCCGTCGATGGGCCCGCGTACCGCGCTGGCCTCGGCTGGTTCGACGCTGGTGGAGCTGTTCGGGCTCGCCCGCGAGCTGGACGAGACCGCCGAGGGCATCGACATCGGGCCGTCTCCGCAGGACGCCCAGCTGGCGGCGGACCTGGCTCTGCCGATCGAGGAGCTGGACCTGACCGTCCGCTCCTACAACTGCCTCAAGCGCGAGGGCATCAACTCCGTTGGTGAGCTGATCGGGCGTACCGAGGCCGACCTCCTCGACATCCGCAACTTCGGTCAGAAGTCGATCGACGAGGTCAAGATGAAGCTCGCCGGGATGGGCCTGGGGCTGAAGGACTCGGCTCCGAACTTCGACCCGGCGCACGTCGTGGACGCCTTCGGCGAGGCCGACTACGACACCGACGACTACCGCGAGACCGAGCAGCTCTAGTCCGCGCTGCCGCCATACCTGAGGAGCACCAAGCATGCCCACGCCCACCAAGGGCCCCCGCCTCGGCGGCAGCCCCGCGCACGAGCGGCTGATGCTGGCCAACCTGGCCACCGCGCTGTTCCAGCACGGCAAGATCCAGACCACCGAGACGAAGGCCCGGCGGCTCCGTCCGCTGGCCGAGCAGCTCATCACCAAGGCCAAGCGCGGCGACCTCGCCTCGCGCCGCCGGGTGCTGGGCGTCGTCAAGGACAAGGACGTGGTCTACTCCCTGTTCGACCAGATCGCGCCCCGGTACGCCAACCGCAACGGTGGCTACACCCGGATCGTGAAGACCGGTCCGCGCAAGGGCGACGCCGCTCCGATGGCGATCATCGAGCTGGTCGAGGAGCTTGCGGTCGCCGAGCCGAAGGCGAACAAGAAGACCGCCGCCCGCAAGGCCGCCCAGCAGGACAAGGTCGAGGCCCTGGCCCCGGCCGAGGAGGCCCCCAAGGCCAGCGCCGGTGACCAGGACGCCGAGGCTCCGGTCTCCGCCTCCGGTGACACCGCCGCCGCCCGCGAGGACAGCGACGAGGCCGCCGAGAACAACAAGGCCTGATCGCCGGCAGCATCGACGGGCCCGGCATCCCCACGGGGGTGCCGGGCCCGTCGCCGTCAACGGGAGGTACGAGGTGGACGAGCGGACCCGGCTGCGGCTGGACGTCTCGTACGACGGCACCGACTTCTCCGGATGGGCCCCCCAGCCCACCCGGCGTACGGTCGCCGGAGTGCTCATGGAGACGCTGGACCTGGTGCTCGGCGCGGGCACGGTCACCGGCCTGACCGTGGCCGGGCGGACCGACGCCGGGGTGCACGCCACCGGGCAGGTCTGCCACCTGGACCTGCCGACCGAGGTGTGGCGCGCGCACGAGGGGCGGCTGCTGCGCCGGCTGGCCCGACTGCTCCCGCCGGACGCCCGGGTACGCGCGATGACCGAGGTGCCGGCCGACTTCGACGCCCGGTTCTCGGCCACGTTCCGGCGCTACGAGTACCGGGTCACCGACGCCCCGTGGGGCGCCGAGCCGCTGCGCCGGCGCGACACGCTGGCCTGGCCGAAGCCGCTCGACCTGGCGGCGCTCAACGCCGCCGCGACCGGCCTGGTGGGCGAGCACGACTTCGCCGCGTACTGCCGGCGCAAGGAGAACGCCACCACGCTGCGCGAGGTGACCCGGCTGGACTGGCGGCGTGACCCGGACGCCATCCTGGTCGCCACCGTGCAGGCCGACGCGTTCTGCCAGAACATGGTGCGCAGCCTGGTCGGCGCCATGCTCGTCGCCGGGGACGGCCGGCGGCCGGTCCAGTGGCCGGCCGGCCTGCTGACCCGCCGGGAACGGTCCAGCGAGGTCACCGTGGCGCCCGCGCACGGCCTCGCCCTGGTCGAGGTCGGCTACCCGGCCGACCCGGCGGGGTACGCCCGCCGCGCCGACCTCACCCGCCGGCTGCGGGTCCCGGTCGCCGAGGGCTGAGCCCGTCGGGTCGCGGAGGACGGGCCTGGGAGCGCCGGTTCAGTCGTCGGTGCCGTGTTGGCCGGTGCTGTCCTCGGACGGACCGCCGGTGGGCTGGCCGGCCGTGCCGCCGGCGGCCCGGTGGTCCAGCACGGTCCGGTTCAGGTGCAGCTCGATCAGGTCGTACATGATCTCGCGGGCGCCCGCGTCGTCGGTCGGGATCCGTTCCCCGTCCGCGCGGGTGACCACGCAGAAGGCCAGGTAGTGGCCGCGTACCTGCCAACCGACCCGGGCGGCGGCCTTCTCCACCGCCTCGGTGCCCTCACCCGCCGACAGGCCCCGGAACCGTCCCTGGCGGTCGTCCAGCAGTGGCCGGATCCGATCCCGTACCCGCTGGGCGCTGGCCAGGTCGGTCAGGTTGAACAGACCGGCGGTGAGCAGGTGGTCGCCGTCGGGGGAGCGGAGCGTGCCCCGGACGACCTGGTTGCACCCGAGCCGGACCAGCAGGTCGGCGATCTCGCCGGTGGCCGCGACCGCGCAGTCGGCGCTGGCCTGCGTCTTGAGCACCCGGTAGGCCGGTCTGCCGTCGGTGACCACCAGTTGCTTGCCCGGGAACAGCTCCTTCGCGGTGAGCGTCGCCTGGTCGGTGTCCCGGGAGTCCAGGTCGGACCGGCTCGGCGGGCCCGACTCCGGCACCGTCGCCGGTGGGGTCTGCGCGCTCGTCGGCGGCGTGTCGGCCCGCTCGTCGAGCAGCGCCGCCACGGCCAGGCCGGTGAGGGAGAGCAGGAGCAGCACGGCGGCGCCGCCGATCAGCGCCTGCCAGACCCGGCCGCCGCCGCGGCGGCCGGCCCGCCGGTTCCGCGACCGGTCGGGCAGGTCGGTGGTGCGGAACGCCGGGCTGGCCGGGACCGGCACGGTCGGGCGTGCCGTCGCGGCCGGCACCGGCTGCGGCTGCGGCGCCGGTGGCGCGGGCTGGGGCACCGGGGTGGGCTCCCGGGGCGGCGCGGGCACCGGTGCGGGTGGTGCGGGGGCGGGCGCCCGGGCGTCCTCGAGGGCCGGGCGGGTGGCCCGGGCCGGCGGCAGTGACGGCGTGGGGAAGCGGGAGGGCGACGGGCCCGCCGGTGGCGGCGTCGCGGCCACGGGCCCGACCGGGGCCGGCCCGCGCTCCGGATATTCGAGGAAGGCGTCCTCATCGGACTCGTACCGGTACACCATGTGGGATAGAGTAGGGCCGATTATCCCTTTCGGGGGGAATATCGGGAAAGTCTGACGGGGTGGCGTCGCGTCCTGCCCGCCGTACCCTCGCCCGACCCGCTGCCGGCCGGTGCGAGAATGCCCGCGTGACCGGCGACCACTACTTCACCGCTGAGCCCACGACCCCGGCCCGCCCGCGCGAGGTCGAGTTCTCCGTCGCCGGGCGCGACTACACGCTCACCTCGGCCGGCGGGGTCTTCTCCGCCGACCGGCTCGACCCGGGCACCGCCGTGCTGCTGCGCAAGGCCGACCTGCCGGCCGCCGACGCCACCGGCCCGATGCTCGACATCGGCTGCGGGTTCGGACCGATCACCTGCGTCCTGGCCACGGTCGCGCCGACCGCCCCGGTCTGGGCCGTGGACGTCAACGAACGGGCCCGCGCGCTCACCACCGCCAACGCCGCCCGCGTCGGCGCGGCCGACCGGGTCCACGCCGTCGCCCCGGACGAGCTGCCGCCGGACGTCACGTTCGCACAGATCTGGTCGAACCCGCCGATCCACATCGGCAAGGCGGAACTGCACGGCCTGCTGTTGCGCTGGCTGCCCCGGCTCACCGCGGACGGCGTGGCGTGGCTGGTCGTCGCCCGGCACCTCGGCGGCGACTCGCTGCACCGGTGGCTGGTCGAGCAGGGGTGGCAGGTGCAGCGGCACGCCAGCCAGAAGGGCTTCCGGGTGCTCCGCGTCACCCGGTAATCCGGTGTCGGCCGGGCCCCCGCCTCGGGCAGGATGCCCGCGTGGGATACGTGGACGTGGCAGGGGCCGGGCACATCCTCCCGGACGGGCGGGAACTGTTCCGGGAGGTGTCGTTCCGGGTCGGTGAGGGCGCCAAGGTGGCCCTCGTCGGGCCCAACGGCGCCGGCAAGACGACGCTGCTCCGCATGGTCGCCGGTGACCTGCCGGTGCCCACCGGCGCGATCGCCCGTGCCGGCGGGCTGGGCGTGATGCGGCAGTTCATCGGCATGATCGGTGACGACTCGACGCTCGCCGACCTGGCCCTGTCACTCGCTCCGCCGGCGCTGCGCGACGCCGGCCGCCGGCTGGTCGAGACCGAGGCGGCCATGCGGGCGGCCGAGGTCCGCGGCAAGTTCAGCTCCGCCGCCGGCAAGGCCCAGCTCGCGTACGCCGACGCGCTGGCCGCCTGGGGCGAAGCCGGCGGGTACGACGCCGAGGTGCTCTTCGACACCGTCACCACCATCGTGCTGGACCTGCCCTGGGACACCGCCCGGGACCGGCCGGTCCGGACGCTCTCCGGCGGCCAGCAGAAACGCTTCGCGCTGGAGCTGCTGCTGCGCGGCCCGGACGAGGTGCTGCTGCTCGACGAGCCGGACAACTTCCTCGACGTGCCCGGCAAGCGGTGGCTGGAGGCGCGGCTGCGGGAGTCCGGCAAGTCGGTGCTCTACGTCTCGCACGACCGGGAGCTGCTGGCGCAGACCGCCGACCGGGTGGTCGCCGTGGAGGGCGGCAGCGCCTGGGTGCACCCGGGCGGCTTCGCGAGCTGGCACGACGCGCGGGTGGCCCGGCACGCCCGCCTCGACGAACTGCGCCGGCGCTGGGACGAGGAACACCAGAAGCTGCGCGAGCTGATGCTGATGTACAAGCAGAAGGCCGCGTACAACGACGGGTTGGCCTCCCGCTACCAGGCCGCGCAGACCCGGCTGCGCAAGTTCGAGGAGGCCGGGCCGCCGCCCGTACCCCCGAAGGACCAGGACATCCGGATGCGGCTGACCGGCGGGCGGACCGGCAAGCGCGCGGTGATCGCCGAGCAGTTGGAGCTGGACGGCCTGACCTACCCGTTCGACCTGGAACTCTGGTACGGCGACCGGGTCGCGGTGCTCGGCGCGAACGGGACCGGCAAGTCGCACTTCCTGCGTTTGCTGGCCCGCGGCGGCACCGACCCGGAACCGGGCAACACGCCTGTCGACGGCGCCGCCGCGCTCGCACCGGTCGCGCACGGCGGCGTGGTGCGGCTCGGCGCCCGGGTCCGGCCGGGGCACTTCTCGCAGACCCACGACCGGCCGGAACTGATGGCGAAGACGCTGGTCGAGGTGCTGTGGCGGGGCGACGAGCACCGGGCCGGCATGGACCGGCACGCGGCCATGGCGGCGCTGTCCCGCTACGAGCTGGCCGCCCAGGGCGACCAGCGCTTCGGCACGCTCTCCGGCGGCCAGCAGGCCCGCTTCCTGGTGCTGCTGCTGGAGCTGTCCGGGGCCACGCTGCTGCTGCTCGACGAGCCGACCGACAACCTCGACCTGGCCTCCGCCGAGGCGCTGGAGGCCGGTCTGACCGCGTTCGACGGCACGGTGGTCGCGGTGACGCACGACAGGTGGTTCACCCGGACCTTCGACCGGTTCGTGCTGTTCCGGGGCGACGGGGACGTGGTGGAGACGCCGGAGCCGGTCTGGGACGTCGGATGATCGACCAGGAGCTCGTCGACCGGCTCTGCGCGGTCGACGGGGTGGTCGCGGTGGCGCTCGGCGGCAGCCGGGCCCGCGGCGAGCACCGGCCCGACTCCGACTGGGACGTCGGCCTCTACTACCGGGGTACGCCGGACGTGGCCGGGCTGCGCGCGGTGGCCGGCTCGGTCGCCGACGGCCCGGTGGACCTCACCGCACCCGGCGGCTGGGGCCCGTGGGTCGACGGCGGCGGCTGGCTGCGCGTCGGCGGGGTGGCGGTGGACTGGATCTACCGGGACCTGGGCCGCGTGCACCGGGTCTGGGCGGACTGCCGCGCCGGCCGCTACACGGTGCAGGCGCAGGCCGGGCACCCGCTCGGGTTCTACTCGCACGCGTACGCCGGGGAGGTCGCGCTCGGCCGGGTGCTGGGCGACCCGACCGGCGAGCTGACCGCGCTGCGGGCCGAAACCGTCCACTACCCGCCCGCGCTCGGCGCGGCACTGGTGGCCGGCGGCTGGGAGACCGGGCTGCTGCTCGACGGCGCGGCCAAGGGCGCGGCCGGTGGTGACGCCGGGTACGTGGCCGGGTGCCTGTTCCGGGTGATCGGGGTGCTGGCGCAGGCGCTGCACGGCCGGGCCGGGCGATGGCTGGTCAACGAGAAGGGCATGCTCGCCTCGGCCGGGCGGCTGCCGGGCGCCCCACCGGACTTCGCCGCCCGCGCGCACGGGCTGCTCGGCGCCGTGGGGCGTACCCCCGGGGAACTGGCGGCGACGGTCGACGCGGCCCGGGCGCTGGCCCGCGACGTGCTCGGCTGACGGGCCGGCGCGGCCCGGTCCGGCTCGGCCAGGCGGCGGGCTTGCGGTCGGTGGGCTCGCGGCCGTCGGCGGGTCCGGCGGGCCGCTGCAAACGTGATGGCGCGGATGAGTCACCTCAGCGGTGGCATGCGCCGGCGGTGGCCGGGTGGGTGCGCGGCGGGCGGCATAGGGTGGATCTCGTGAGTGAGATGACCTACCGTCGGCTGGGCGACTCCGGACTCGTGGTGTCCGTGGTCGGCATCGGCTGCAACAACTTCGGCCGCAAACTCGACAGCGACGGCACCCGGGCGGTGGTCGACGCCGCGCTCGACGCCGGGATCAACTTCTTCGACACCGCCGACATCTACGGCGAACCGCAGGGCGGCTCCGAGGAGCTGCTCGGTCAGGCGCTCAAGGGGCGCCGGGACGACGTGGTGGTCGCCACCAAGTTCGGCATGGACATGCACGGCGCGAACGGGCCGGACCACGGCGCCCGGGGCGCACGTCGCTACATCGCCCGCGCGGTCGAGGCGTCGCTGCGCCGGCTCGGCACCGACCACATCGACCTCTACCAGATGCACGAGCCCGACCCGGGCACGCCGATCGACGAGACGCTCGCCGCGCTGGACGACCTGGTGACCGCCGGCAAGGTGCGCTACCTCGGCAACTCCAACTTCGCCGGCTGGCAGATCGCCGACGCCGACTGGACCGCCTCGTCGCAGGGGCGTACCCGGTTCATCTCCGCGCAGAACCACTACTCGCTGCTGGAGCGGGGCGTGGAGGACGAGGTGATCCCGGCCTGCGAGCGGTTCGGCCTCGGCATGCTGCCGTTCTTCCCGCTGGCCAACGGGCTGCTCACCGGCAAGTACAAGCGCGGCGAGGCACCCCCGGCGGGCAGCCGGCTGGCCGGCGGCGGCCGGTACGCCGAGCGGCTGGCCGCGGCGCGCTGGGACACCATCGAGGCGATCGAGGCGTACGCGGCCGAGCGCGGCATCAGCATGCTCCAGGTGGCCATCGGCGGGTTGGCCGCCCGGCCGGCGGTGACCTCGGTGATCGCCGGCGCGACCACCCCCGACCAGGTACGCGCCAACGCCGACGCGGGCACCTGGCAGCCCTCCGACGAGGACCTGGACGCCCTCGACGCCCTCCTCTGACCGTCCCCACCCACCCATGGCACCCGGCGGTAGGCGCAACGCGACCGCGTCACACCACATCCGGTGGTCGTCGGCGCGGTACGCGTCGCGGTGCGCGTACACGTCGGGCAGCAGGCGGACCCACGTCGGGCCGCGCCGCATCGGCCGGGTGAGAAGGCCCTCGGCGCTCGCTCGGCCGGCTCGGAACGGCCTCGCGGACAGGTCACGCGGAACGCGGGCGTGGGGCGGCATCCCGGCAGCGTGTCGTGACCGTACGCTCACCCGCCGTCCCGCTCCGCCAGGTGGCGCGATCCTGGGAAAAACGTCATCCGGTCTTCCGTCCGGCCGGGGAGGCGTCGTACGGTAGGCCGCAAGTGACCCACGGGAGCCCGGTGTGGACCGGGCTGAGAGGGGGGCTGACAGCCCCCGACCGTCGAACCTGATCCGGGTAATGCCGGCGCAGGGAGGAGCGTTGCCGTGCCGTCCCTCGGACGACTGCATCTCATCACCGACACCCGACCGGGGCGGGATCCGCTCGGCGTGCTGCGTGCCGCCCTGCCGGTGGCCCGCGCAGAACTCGTCGTACAGGTGCGGGTGGCGGACGACGCCACCGACCGGGAGGCGTACGAGCTGGCCCGCCGGGTGGTCGAGGCGTGCCGCCCGTACGGCGCGCGCTGCCTGGTCAACGACCGGTTGCACGTGGCGCTCGCGGTGGGCGCGGCCGGTGGCCACGTCGGCGCGGACGACCTGCCGGTGACCGCCGCCCGCCGGGTGCTCGGCGTCGACGCCGTGCTCGGCGCGACCGCCCGGGCGCCGGAGACGGCCCGGGCGGCGGTCGCCGCCGGAGCGAGCTACCTGGGCGTGGGCCCCTGCCACGCCACCACCACGAAGCCGGGCCTGCCCGCGCCGATCGGCCCGGACGGGGTACGCGCGGTCGCCGGCGCGGTGACCGTTCCGGTGATCGCCATCGGTGGCGTGACCGCCGCGTCGGTGCCGGCGCTGCGGGCCGCCGGGGCGTACGGGGTGGCGGTGGTCGGGGCGCTCAGCGGGGCAGCCGACCCCGCGCGCGCCACCGCCGGGCTGCTCGGGGCGCTGACGTGTTGAGCGGGTCCCCCTTCTCTGCCGGAGGCGTTGACAGGGGGCCCGTCCTTACCGAGGTGGGGGTGGTGGGGGCGGGGCCGGTGGGGCTGGCGATCGCGTGGCGGTGCGCGCAGCGCGGGCTGCGGGTGGTGGTGTACGACGACCGGCCCGGGTCGGGCGCGTCGCGGGTGGCCGCCGGGATGCTCTCCCCGGTCGCCGAGGCGTACTTCGGTGAGCGGGAACTGACCGGGCTGCTGGTCGAGTCCGCGGCCCGGTGGCCCGGGTTCGCCGCCGAGCTGGCCGAGGCGAGCGGCGTCGACCTGGGCCACCGCACCGAGGGCACGCTGGTGGTCGGGCTCACCGCCGACGACCTGGCCGAGGCGGGGCGGCTGTGGTCGTACCAGCAGGGGTTGGGGTTGCCGATCACGCCGCTGCGCCCGTCGGCGCTGCGCGACCGCGAGCCGGCGCTGGCCACCCGGGTGCGCGGCGGCGCGGTCGCACCCGGCGACCACCAGGTCGACCCGCGTCGCCTGGTCGCCGCGCTGCGGGTCGCGGCGGAGCGGGCCGGCGTGACGTTCCGGCCGACGCGGGTCGGCGCGCTGTCCGAGGTGGACGCGCGGGTCACCGTGGTCGCGGCCGGCTGCGGCGCGGCGGCGCTGACCGGGCTGCCGGTCCGGCCGGTCAAGGGCCAGGTGCTGCGGCTCCGCGCGCCCGCCGGCGGCCCGCCGGGCTTCCGGCACGTGATCCGGGGGTACGCCGACGGCGAGCCGGTCTACCTGGTGCCCCGGGCCAGCGGCGAGGTGGTGGTCGGCGCGACAGTCGAGGAACGCGCGGACGTCGAGGTGACCGCCGGTGGCGTGCTGCGGCTGCTCCGCGCCGCCGTCGAGCTGGTTCCCGAGCTGACCGAGTACGCGCTGGTGGAGGCCGTCGCCGGGCTGCGTCCGGGCACGCCGGACAACGCGCCGGTGATCGGGGCGCTGCCCGGCCGGCCCGGCGTGCTCGCCGCCACCGGGCACCACCGGCACGGCATCGTGCTCACCCCGGTCACCGCCGACCTGGTCACCCAACTGATCGTCAGCGGCGAGCCGGACCCGGCGCTCGCCCCCTTCACCCCGGCACGGTTCGGGAAGGAGCCCCGGTGGAACTGATCGTCAACGGCACGGGACGGACGCTGCCCGACGGCGTCACGCTCGCCGAGGTGGTCCGCACGGTCACCGGGCAGCAGCGCGGCCTCGCGGTCGCGGTCAACGGCGAGGTGGTGCCGCGCGGCGGTTGGCCGGCGAGCGTGCTGCGCGACGGCGACCGCGTCGAGGTGCTCAGCGCCGCGCAGGGCGGGTGACCGGGATGTCCCTGGAGATCGGCGGCGTGCCGTTCGGCTCCCGGCTGGTGCTCGGCACCGGCGGCGCGGCCGGCCTGGACGTGCTGGAGGCGGCGGTCCGCGCGTCCGGCACCGAACTGGTGACGGTGGCGCTGCGCCGGGTCGACACCACGCCGGGCGGTCCGGGCGGCCTGCTCGACCTGCTGGAGCGGTGCGGCGTACGGCTGCTGCCGAACACGGCCGGCTGCCGGACCGCCGTGGAGGCGGTGAAGACGGCGTACCTGGCCCGGGAGGCGTTCGACACCGACTGGGTGAAGCTGGAGGTGATCGGCGACGAGCGCACGCTGCTGCCCGACGGGGTGGAGCTGCTGCGTGCCGCCGAGGAGCTGGTCGCCGACGGGTTCACCGTGCTGCCGTACACGTCGGACGATCCGGTGCTGGCCCGGCGGCTGGCCGACGTCGGCTGCGCCGCGGTCATGCCGGCCGGCTCGCCGATCGGCTCCGGCCTGGGCATCGGCAACCCGCACCACATCCGGCTGATCCGGCAGGCCGTCGACGTGCCGGTCATCCTCGACGCGGGCATCGGCACCGCCTCGGACGCCGCGCTCGCCATGGAGCTGGGCTGCGACGCGGTGCTGCTGGCCAGCGCCGTCACCCGTGCCGCCGACCCGGTGGCCATGGCCACCGCCATGCGCCACGCGGTCGAGGCCGGCCACCTGGCCCGGCACGCCGGCCGCATCCCCCGCCGCTCCCACGCGCTTGCGTCCACTCCCGACGACGGTCGGCCCGACCTGTGACCGGCGCGCGTGCCACCGTTCCCGGCGGGCGGACGCGTACCAGCATCCGCGACTGTCCGGCCGGTGTGGTGCTGCTGACCGATCGGCGCGTCGCGCGGGAGCCGCTCGTCGACGTGGTGGCGGGCGCGCTGGGTGGGGGAGTGCGGTGGGTGGTGCTGCGGGAGAAGGACCTGCCCCGCGCCGAGCGCCTCGCGCTCGCCGTCGAGCTGCGTGCGATCCTCGCCGGGGTGGGCGGCACGCTGATCGTGGCCGGCCCGGACCCGCTCGACGGCGACGCGGTGCACCTGCCGGCCGCCGGCCCGTACCCGCCGCCGCGCCTCGGGCTGGTCGGCCGTTCCTGCCACGACGCCGCCGAGCTGGCGCGACTGACCACCGAGGACTACGCGACGCTGTCCCCGGTTCTCCCCACCCGCTCCAAACCCGGCTACGGGCCGCCCCTGGGCCCGGAAGGGCTGCGCGAGCTGGTCGCGGCCAGCCCGGTGCCGGTGCTCGCGCTCGGCGGCATCGAGACCCCGGACCACGTGAGCGCGTGCGTCGACGCGGGCGCGGTCGGCGTCGCCGTGCTCGGCGCGCTCATGCGCGCACCCGACCCGGCGGCGACCGCCGCCACGCTGGGCAGCGCCTTCGAGGAGGCGGCCCCCACCGCAACCAGAGAAGGAACGCAGTGACGCCGCAGGTAGTCCTCACCATCGCCGGTTCCGACTCCGGTGGCGGCGCCGGCATCCAGGCAGACCTGAAGACGTTCGCCGCGCTCGGCGCGTACGGCACGAGCGTGCTCACGGCCGTCACCGCGCAGAACACGCGCGGCGTGGACGCGGTGCTGCCGCTGCCCCCGCAGACCGTCCGCGACCAACTCGACAGTGTGCTCGGCGACTTCGACGTCCGGGCCGTGAAGACCGGCATGCTCGGCACGCCGGCGGTCGCCGAGGTGGTGGCCGGGGCGGCCCGGGACGGCCGGCTGCCCCGGCTCGTCGTCGACCCGGTGCTGGTGGCCACCAGCGGGCACCGGCTCGGCGTGGCGGAGGCGGTCGAGCGGCTGCTGCCGTACGCCGAGGTGGCGACGCCGAACTGCGCGGAGGCCGCGGCCCTCACCGGACGCCCGGTCGGCACGGTCGAGGAGATGGTCGCCGCGGCCGAGGCGCTTGCCGCGCGCGGGCCGGCGTTCGTGGTGGTGACCGGCGGCGACGTCGACGCGGCCGGCGAGTCGGTGGACGTGCTGGCCGGCGGCGGCACCATCCGACTGCTGCGCGCGCCCCGGGTGGACACCCGGCACCACCACGGCACCGGCTGTTCGTTCGCCGCCGCCGTCGCGGTCCGGCTGGCGGCCGGTGACGCGGTGCCGGTCGCGGTGACCGCCGCCAAGGAGTACGTGACCCGCGCGCTGACCGGCGCGCGTAGCTGGGAGCTGGGCGCGGGACGCGGCCCGCTGGACCACTTCGGATGGTCCGCTTGAGCGACAGGGAGGCTGTCATGCAGGCACGTCGCAAGGTGTACGTGGAAGGGTCGCGGCCGGACGTCCGGGTGCCGTTCGCCGAGGTGACGCTGACCGGGGACAACCCGCCGGTGCGGCTCTACGACACCTCGGGGCCGGGGTCGGACCCGGAGGTGGGGCTGCCCGCGCTGCGCGGGCCGTGGATCGCGGAACGGGGCGACGTCGCGCCGGTACGGGGCGCCGGCAGCCCGCTGGCGGGGACCCGTCCGACCCAGCTCGCGTACGCCCGGGCCGGGACCGTCACGCCGGAGATGGAGTTCGTGGCGATCCGGGAGGGGGTGACGCCGGAGTTCGTCCGAGACGAGATCGCCGCCGGCCGGGCCGTGCTGCCGCTCAACGTCAACCACCCCGAGTGCGAGCCGGCGATCATCGGTAGGGCGTTCCTGGTGAAGGTGAACGCCAACATCGGCACCTCGGCGGTGACGTCGTCGGTGGCCGAGGAGGTGGAGAAGCTGACCTGGGCCACCCGGTGGGGCGCGGACACCGTGATGGACCTGTCCACCGGCAGGCGGATCCACGAGACCCGTGAGGCGATCGTGCGCAACGCGCCGGTGCCGATCGGGACCGTGCCGATCTACCAGGCGCTGGAAAAGGTCGGCGGGGACCCGGTGAAGCTGAGCTGGGAGGTGTTCCGGGAGACCGTGGTCGAGCAGGCCGAGCAGGGCGTCGACTACATGACGGTGCATGCCGGGGTGCTGCTGCCGTACGTGCCGCTGGCCGTGGACCGGGTCACCGGCATCGTCTCCCGGGGCGGCTCGATCATGGCCGCCTGGTGCCTGGCGCACCACGAGGAGAACTTCCTCTACACCAACTTCCGGGAGCTGTGCGCGCTGCTCGCGAAGTACGACGTGACGTTCTCGCTCGGCGACGGGCTGCGCCCCGGCTCCATCGCGGACGCCAACGACGAGGCGCAGTTCGCCGAGCTGCGCACGCTCGGCGAGCTGACGAGGATCGCCTGGGAGTACGACGTGCAGGTGATGATCGAAGGCCCCGGGCACGTGCCGATGCACAAGATCAAGGAGAACGTGGACCTCCAGCAGGAGTGGTGCCACGAGGCGCCGTTCTACACGTTGGGCCCGCTGACCACCGACATCGCGCCCGCGTACGACCACATCACGTCCGCGATCGGCGCCGCCATGATCGGCATGTTCGGCACCGCGATGCTCTGTTACGTCACGCCGAAGGAGCACCTCGGGCTGCCGGACCGGGACGACGTGAAGGCGGGCGTGATCGCGTACAAGATCGCGGCGCACGCGGCCGACCTGGCCAAGGGGCACGCCGGCGCGCAGGCGTGGGACGACGCGCTCTCCCGGGCCCGGTTCGAGTTCCGCTGGGAGGACCAGTTCAACCTGGCGCTCGACCCGGAGACGGCCCGCGCGTACCACGACGCGACGCTGCCGGCCGAGCCGGCCAAGACCGCGCACTTCTGCTCGATGTGCGGGCCGAAGTTCTGCTCCATGAAGATCACCCAGGAGCTGAAGGACTACGCGGCGCGGGGCATGCGCGGCAAGTCCGACGAGTTCGTCGCCGCCGGCTCGCGGGTCTATCTGCCGCTGGCCTGAGCGTGACCGGGGCCGGGCGCGGTCCGGCCCCGGGTCGGCTCAGTCGCGGTGGTGCCGGCCGGTACGCAGGGAGCGGGCGTCGTCGGCGTTGTCGTCCGAGGCGAGACCGGCGACCCAGTCGACGTACTCGTCGTCGGTCGTGGCGCCCGGCTCGGCGGTCTCGTCGACCGGCTCCGGGTCGCCCTTGGCCCGGTTGCGTCGGAACAGCCCGCGGCGGCCCTTCGGCTTGCCGCCGGCCGTCTCGGCGTCGTCCGTCCCGGCGTGCCGCCCCCGGGACGCCTCCCGGTCGACGTTCTCCGAGCCGGGGCCGGCCTGCTCCGGGACGGTCGCGCCCGTCTTCGCGCCACCGGCCGGAGCCGGTGCGGCGCCCTCCGGAGCGGTCGGCCCGGCCGGCCGGGCGTTGGTGGCGAGCGCGTCCCACCCGGTGCTCCGACCCGGCTCGGGCAGGCCCTGATGGTGGGGACGGGGCGTCGACCCGGGCCGGGTGGCCGCGTCGTCGCCGTCCCGGCCGGTGGCCGGCGTGGTGGCGGCGGGTGGCCGGGCCGGCCGACCGGTGGCCGGCGTGATCGGCCAGGCCGGGCGCACGTCCCCGGCTCGTTCGGTCGCGTCCTCGAAGATCGGGAACCGTGGCCGGGGTGACGCGGTCACGGGCCGATCGGCCGGCTCGGGGTCGAAGAAGAAGCTGCGTGGCCTCCGGGCCGGTTCCGGCGCGTCCGTCGACTCCCCGGTTCGCGGCACGTCGGTGCCACCCGGGACCGGGCCGGTGGACCCGGCTGCGGTGGTGGCCGCGTCGGCGGCTCCGGCCGGGCCGGCGGGCCGGGTGGCCCGCACCGCGTCGGCGGCCCGGGTGACACCGGCGGTGTCGGTGGCCTCGGGACTACCTTCCGGCGTGACCGGCGTGACCGGCGTGGCGGCGGGCGGCGTGGCGGCGGTCGGGCGGGCGTCCTCGCCGGTGGAGCGCGCCGGACGGGCGCGGCCCGCGCGACCGGTCCGGGGGGCCTCGGCCGGATCACCGGTCGCATCGTCCGTGAGCGGCGTGGGCCGGGCGGCGGCGCGGCTCCGGCGGGCCCGGGTGGCGCGCGGGGCGGCCTCCGTCGGCTCGACGGTGGCGTCGGCCGTCGGCTCCGCGCCGGCCGGGATGGTGGGCTCCCCGGGGGCCGTGACCGTGGCCTTCGGGCGTGCCTTGGTCGTGGCCTTCGGGGTGATCGCGACCGCCGGTGAGCCGGCCGCCGGATCGGTGCCGGCCGCCGGCGGTGCGGGAACCGGCTCGGGAGCGCGATCCGCCGGCTCGTGGCCGCCGGCCGCCCGGGAAGCGCCGGCCCCCGGACGGGCGGTGTCGGCCCCCGTCCCGAGCGGGCCGGTCCCCGCCCCGCCGACAGTGGTCCCGCTGGCCCCCGAACCGCTGGCTGCCGGCCCGTCGGTGCCCGGCCCGGAGGTCCCCGTCCCGGGCGTGTCGGGGTCGGCCGGAGCCGGCCGGGTCGACGGCTGCGGCTCGGGGCGGCCGGCGGCGAGGACGTCGATGGCCGAGGTGCGCCGGACCGGCGGCAGCAGGCCGGGCAGCGGGGACGTGCGGGTCGGATCCTCGTCGTGCCGGGCGACGGCCGGCGCGACCGACCGGGCCTGTCGCTCGTCGTCGGCGGGCGACGCCGACCCGGCGTGCCGGGGTGCCGACGACGGCGTGACGGACCCGCCGGTCTCCGGCCAGTCCCAGTGCGCGGGGGCCGGCGCGCCGGCCGTGGTCGGCACCGGCGCGGTGGCGGCCGGCGTCGTCGGAGCGGGCGCGGTGGCCGGCAGCGGCGCGAGGATGTCGGTCGGGTCGAGGGCGTCGCCGGTGCCCGCTCGGGGCAGCATCGAGGTGGCGGTCGCGCCGAGCGCCCCGGCCGCGACCGCGATCAGCGCGCCGTAGTAGGGCGCGAGCTGGTAGCGGTCGGCCGCCGTGCCCGGACCGGCGGTCAGGTAGGCGAACGCCACCAGCACCGGCCCGGCCGCGCCGGCCGCGCCGCCGACCAGTGGCGGATGCCCGGCCCGGCGGGCCAGCACACCGATCGCGCCGCCCGCGAGCAGGGCCAGCGTGGGTAGCAGCAGCATGGCCAGGCGTTGCGCCGCCGGGGCGCCCAGCCAGGACGGTTCGAGGACACCGAGGCGTACGGTGGCCAGCGACCGGTTGGCGACGATCGTGGGTGCGACGGAGAGCAGGGCCAGCAGCCAGACGATTCCGGTGGTGATCGCGACGCCCCAGCCGAACGGCGGCTTGAGCAGCACGGCGATCGCCGCGCCCGCGCCCACCACCGCGCCGAGGACGGCACAGATGCCGGCCGCCCAGGCCGGGTCGACGGAGCCGCCCAGCTCGGCGGCGCGGGCCGGTTGCATGCAGAGCGGGGCGACCACGATCGCGCCGAGCGCGCTGACGCCGGCGATCGAGAGCAGCTCGGTGGTGCCACCGGGGAGGTCGTCCCGGCGGGCGAGGCGCTCGGTGAGCACGGCTCCGGCGACGGTGGCGACCGCGGCGAACCAGGCGACCCAGACGAGCTGGGCGGGCCACCGGTTGACCGAGGCGTCGACGAACGCGTCGTCGAGGCGGACGACTCCGAAGCCGTACGCGACGCCGAGCTGGCCGGCAGCGGCCAGCACACTCACCCCGAGCGCCGTGAGCAGCAGCCTGCCCCACGTCCGAAAGGCCATGTCGGGCACGTTACGGCCCGGTGGGGTGGTTCGCCACCTTGCCACCGCGCGGCGCGGCGAACCCGCCGTCGGCGTGGCTACTTCAGTTCGACCAGCCGGGCGAGGTAGGTGGTGTCGCCGACGTTGGTCAGCATGTGCACCGCCCCCGGGTCGCGGTAGACCACCCCGCCGGTGGGCTCGTCGGCGTCGATGGTGGTGCCGTCGATCGTCTGCACCACGTTCTTCGCACCCTGGATCGCCACCACCAGGTACGGATGGTCGTGGCGGTGCAGCGGCTGACGCTCGCCCGGCTCCAGCCGGATGTGCCAGACGCGGACCCGGTCGTTCTCGTAGACGATCTCCTGGCCCACCGGGCCGAGTTCGAGGTCGGCGTGCGGGTGGGTCATCGTGGTCCGTCCAGTTGGGGGAGCACCTCGGCGGCGATCAGCTCCACGTGGTCGAGGTCGTCGAAGTCGATCAGCCGCAGGTGCACCCGGGTGGTCCCGACCGCGGCGAACTCGCCGAGCCGGTCGACGAGCTGGGCGGGGGAGCCGACCACCGGGTCCTCCGGCGGGAGCGCGCTGGCGACGTGCAGCGGCGCGGCCCGTCGCTGCGCCTCGGCGTCGGTGCGCCCGATCGCCACCACGATGCCGGCGGAGAGCGTCAGCGGCGCGCGCCCGGACGCGTCGCGCCCGGTGCGGTCGCACGCCTCGCGGACCCGCTCGTAGGCGGCGGCCGTCTCGGCGACGTTCTTGAACGGCATGTTGAACTCGTCGGCGTACCGGGCGGCCAGCTCGGGGGTGCGCTTGGGGCCCTTGCCGCCGACGATCACCGGCGGGCCGGGCTGCTGCACCGGCTTGGGCAGTGCGGGCGCGTCGACCAGCCGGTAGTGCTCACCGGTGAAGCTGTACGTCTCGTCGGACGGGGTGCGCCACAGCCCGGTGACGATCTCCAACTGCTCGGCCAGCCTGTCGAACCGCTCGTTGACCGGCGGGAACGGGATGCCGTAAGCGGTGTGTTCCCGCTCGAACCAGCCGGCGCCGATGCCCAGCTCGACCCGGCCGCCGCTCATCCGGTCGACCTGGGCGACCATCACGGCCAGCGGCCCGGGGAGCCGGAAGGTGGCCGAGGTGACAAGCGTGCCGAGCCGGATGCGGGACGTCTCCCGGGCGAGCGCGGCGAGCGTCAGCCAGGCGTCGGTGGGGCCGGGCAGCGCCGGCTCGTCCCCCATCGACCGGTAGTGGTCGGCGCGGAAGAAGCCCTCGAAGCCGGCGTCCTCGACCAGCCGGGCGAACCGGAGCTGGTCGTCGTAGTCCGCGCCGCGGTGGGGTTCGGTGAAGACCGAGACCCGCATGCTCACCGTCCTCCCGTCGCCGCGGCCCGCGGCGGTGTCCCGGCTGGTGCGGCCGGCGGTCCCGCCGGGCCGGCCGACGCGGGTACGCCGGGGGCGTCCCGCTCCATCAGCAGTTCGTGCAGCTCGGCGCTGATCCGGGCGACGTCGGCCAGGTGCGCGTGCCGGCCCAGGGTGCGGGGCCGGGGCACGGCCACCTCGACCACCTCGCGGATCCGGCCGGGTCGCGGGCTGAGCACGACCACCCGGTCGGCCAGCAGCACCGCCTCGTCGATCGAGTGGGTGACGAAGACGATGGTCGCCTTCGTGTCCATGTGCACCCGTTGCAGCTCGCCGGAGAGTTCCTCCCGGGTGAGCGCGTCGAGCGCGGAGAACGGCTCGTCCATCAGCATCACGCGGGGCGAGCCGATCAGCGACCGGCAGAGCGAGACCCGCTGCTGCATGCCGCCGGACAGCTCGTGCGGGAGGCGCTTCTCGAAGCCGCCCAGCCCGGCCATCTCCAGCAGCGCCCGGGCCCGGTCGCGGTGCTTCGCCCGGCTCCAGCCGAAGATCTCCACCGGGAGCAGCACGTTGTCGAGCACCGTGCGCCAGGGCAGCAGCGCCGGCCGCTGGAACAGCATGGCGACGTCCTGGCGGGGCTTCGTGATCGGGGTGCCGGCCACGGTGATCTCGCCGGCGGTCGCCGGCAGCAGACCGGCGACCATGCGCAGCAGGGTGGACTTCCCGCAGCCGGAACGACCGAGGACGGCGACGAACTCACCCTCGGCGACGTCGAGGTCGATGCCGCGCAGCGCCTCCACCCGCCCCGAGCGGCCGTCGAAGGTGCGGGACACCCCGGACAGTCGGATCATCTCCCGCCGGCTCCCTTCCCGCGTCGTCCGAATGCGAATCCGGCTAGCGTAGCGGGGCTCATCCCCGGCCTCCGTCGGGGGTGGACGCTGCGCCACCCCCCTTATGCACGTTCGTTTCCGTTCCGCAACCCGGACGGTTGCTGCGCGTCATCTGGCTTCTCGTACGCTGTTGCGCGCGAAGAGTCCCCTCGCGACGGTCCGGTCGGCCGACCCCCCTGCCGACCCCGTCGGACCCACGACCCGACCGGCGATGAAGCCCTGGTCGGAAAGGACATGGTGCACTGATGAGAAGGTTGACCCGTACGGTCGCCGCGGCGGCGCTGGCGACCGCACTCGCCCTCGTCGGCGGTTGCAGCAGCGACTCGGACAAGTCCGAGGGCGGCGGCGGCAACGGCGCGGCGCTGGAGAAGGTGACCTACCTCACCTCGTTCGGCAACTTCGGCCGTGACTCCTACGCCTGGGTGGCGAAGGACAAGGGCTTCTTCAAGGAGGCCGGCTTCGACGTCGACATCAAGCCCGGCCAGGGCACCGGTTCCGTCATCCAGACAATCACCGGCGGCCAGGCCGACTTCGGCCCGATCGACCTGACCGGCGGCATCCTCCAGCTCGGCAACGGCCAGGCCAAGGACTTCGTCGCGGTGGCCGCGATCCAGCAGCGCACCATGGCCGCCATCGTCACGGTCGAGGGCAAGAACATCGCCACGCCGAAGGACCTGGAGGGCAAGAAGCTCGCCGACACCCCGACCTCCGTCGTGCGCAACCTCTTCCCCACGTACGCCCGGCTGGCCGGCATCGACAACAGCAAGGTGACCTGGGTCAACGGTGAGGCGCAGGGCCTGATCGGCATGCTGGGCTCCGGCTCGGTGGACGGCATCGGCCAGTTCGTCGTCGGTCAGCCCACCGTCGAGGTGGTGACCAAGAAGAAGCCGGTCGTGCTGCCGTACAGCAACGTGATGCAGGACCTCTACGGCAACGCGCTGATCACCTCCTCCAAGATCGCCAAGGAGAAGCCGGAGATGGTGAAGAAGTTCACCGCCGCGCTGCTCAAGGGCCTGGAGTACGCGCTGGAGCACCCGGACGAGGCGGGCGAGATCCTGAAGAAGAACGTGCCGGCCGCCGTTCCGGCCGCGTCCGCCGCCGAGCTTCGGCTGATGGCCGCGTACGTCCGGTCCAGCAACTCCGGCACCGCGATCGGCACGCTGGACAGCGGCCGGGTGGCCAAGAGCATCGCGCTGCTCCAGGGCGCGGGCGCGCTGAAGCAGAACCTCACTCCCGACCAGGTCATCGACTTCGACCTCGCGCCGAAGGCCTGACCGGTCGGCTCGGGACCACGGGGGTGCGACCCGCCGGGACACCCGGTGGGCGCACCCCCTTCGCGTGCCGGTCGTGCCGACCGGCCGGAGAAGGAGGACACGTTGACGCAGTTGACCGAGGCCCGGCCGGGGGCGCCGGCGGAGCCGGCCCCGGCGGCGCGCGCCCGGCGCGGTCGGGGCGTACCCCCGGCGGCGGTCGGCCTGCCGCTGCTCGGGCTGGTCATCGCGGTGGCCGCCTGGTGGCTGGTCACGTCGGTGCTGCACCTGGTGCACCCGGTCGCGCTGCCGCCGCCGCAGGCGGTGGCCCGCTCGCTCGTCGCCACCACCGACGTGCTGCTGCCCGCGCTGGGGATCACCACCTGGATGACGCTCTCGGGCTTCCTGCTCTCGTCGGTCGTCGGCGTGCTGATCGGGATGGCGCTGGCCGCGTCCCGCCGGGTGGAGCGGATGTTCGCGCCGCTGCTGGTGGCGGTGAACGCGGTCCCGAAGATCGCCTTCGGCCCGCTGCTCGTGGTGGCCGTGGGATTCGGCCAGAAGCCCATCCTGACCATGGTGTTCCTGCTCTGCTTCTTCCCGATCGTGCTCTCCACCGCCACCGGGCTGACCACCACCCCGGCCGACCTGGCGGAGCTGGGCCGGTCGCTCAACGCCTCCTGGTGGCAGGCGTTCCGCAAGGTGCGCCTGCCGGCCGCGCTGCCGCAGATCTTCGTCGGCCTCAAGGTGGCCATGCCGCTGGCCGCGATCGGCGCCGTGATCGGGGAGTTCTACTCGGACCGGCCCGGCCTGGGCTACCAGATCCTCCAGTACAACGGCGTGGGCGACACGGCGACCGCGTGGGCGGCCATCATGCTGGTCGCGCTGATGAGCATCGTGCTCTACGCGGCCCTGAGCGCGATCGAGCGGTTCGCCCTGCCGTGGGTGCGCGCCACCACCTCCGCCCGCTGACCGGGTGGCCCCACCGCAACCGGCGCAGGGATCAAGCCTGACCGCCCGGAGCCGGTTGCGGTGGGGCCACACCCACCACGGTGACCTCTAGCCGGCCAACCGCCACCGACCCCCACGCGCCACCAGCGTCGTCAACGCCTGCGGCATCAGCCCGGAGTGGTTGTCCGGCGTCATCCGGATCGGGCCGGAGAGGCCGTCGAGCTGCGAGGTCTCCAGCACGTCGCGCAGCGCGTCCCGGTCCACCTTCCCCCGCTCGCCGCCGGAGCGCTGCTCGGCGTCCGCGATGAGCTGGACCGCGTCGGCGGCGAACGAGGAGAAGCCGTTGTAGCCGCCGAACCGGGCGGTGTAGTCCTGGAACCACTGCCGCCGGGCGGCCTTGGCCGGGGTGGTGGCGATGACGTCGTCGATCACCATCGTCTGCGTGAAGATCAGCGTGGCCAGCTCGGTGGAGCGGGCCGAGGGGCCGAGGAACAGTTCGCCGGCGGCCGAGGCGTCGAAGAAGAGCGCGCCGCGGTAGTTGCGCTGCCGGGCCGTGGTGGCGGCCAGCGTCGCCTGCTCCGGAGGCGTCCAGAGGATCAGGGCCTGCGGCTTCTTGTCGACCAGGTCGTCGATCTGCCCGCTCACCTCGGTGTCGGTGATCCGCACCGCCTCGGCGGCGACCAACTTCACCGACGTCTTGCCGAACTCGCGGCGCAGCGCCGCGAGCCCTTCCTGGCCGTACCCGTCGGCGCTGTGCAGCACCGCGACCTTGCGGATCTGGCGGCGGGTCAGCTCGGTGGTGAGCGCAGCCGCGCTGTCGGCGGCGTTCGGGGCGAGCTTGAAGACGTAGCGGCGCTGGTCCACCGGCTCGGTGACCGCGCCGGCGGAAGCGAGCGCGATGGTCGGAATGCGCTTGTCGCTGATCGTGCGCGCCGCGCCGACGGCGCATTCGTTGCAACCGCCCATGATGACGGCGCTCACCTCTGCGTCGCCGCTGAAATCATTGATGTTCCGCAAGGATTCGGCCGCGTCGGAGCGGTTGTCCTTGACTCGTAGCTTGATCTGCCGGCCACCCAGCACGCCGGAGGCGTTCATCTGGTCGACCTTCAGTTCCAGCGCCCGTTGGTACACCTTGCCGATCGGCGCGGAAGCGCCGGAGAGTTCGAGGTCGGCGGCGATCACGATGGGGCTGGTGTCCTGCGGTTCCCCGCCGATCCCGCAGCCGGTGAGCGTGGTGGCCAGCACGGCCGATGCGAGCATCGCGGTGCTCGCGGAGCGGATGGGGCTCAACTCAGTCCTCCAGGGTGCGGCGCGGGCCGGCGCCCGATCACCGCCGCTTGTCCGTCCTCAGTGGAGGAACGGGATTGGTGTGCCGTACGGTGTGCGCGAAGCTTGCAAAACCTTGCCAATGCCGGGCCCTGTGGTCAAGCGGGGATGCCGGATGCCGTTTCGGGACGGGCATCCCACATGTTGGGGACACGAAACGTTAACTGACAATTACTGCGCAGATGCGCTTGGCCACTCTGGAGTGACATCCCCTGTTCAGGGGGTTGGAGAAAAGAAGGTATTAGGTGACCGGATCACGGGTTGAGTCGACACCGACCGTTTCCTGCCTCACCGCGGCTTCCCAAAAAGGATCTCGTCTGATGAAATCTCGGCCGTGCCGCGCGTGGCGCTGGCCGCTGCACCAGGCACGGGTCAGCGGGTCACGCGTGGAAGAAACGACGGAGGCGATGTCGTGAGCACCGGACCTACGACCCTGCCCGGGAGCCCCAGCGCCGAACAGCGGAATCGGCGACGGCGTCTGCCTCGGCTGCGTGACGCGCGGATCCGCTCCAAACTCGCCCTCATCCTGGTCGTCCCGGTGGCGGCTGTCATCGCACTGGCAACTATCCGACTCATCTCGGTGGGCCAGGGCGCGTACGACGCGGACCAGGTCCGGGCGCTGACCGCGGTCTCGGTCGACGTCTCCGCGCTCACCCAGGACCTGCACAAGGAGCGGATGGCGGCAGCCGCCTTCCTGGCCGACACGAACCAGAAGCCGGACGACTACAACCTGCGGGTCCGACGCACCGACGAGCGCATCGCGGCCTACCGGGAGGAGCGCGGCACACTCGGCGACGTGCCGGCCGCGGTCCGGGACCGGCTGAAGGTGATCGACGACCACCTGGAGACGCTCAACGGCACCCGCCAGGAGGTGCTCGACCGCCTCCAGATGCCGGTGGCCGAGGCGAGCCTGCGCTACGGCATCGTCCTCGACGACCTCGTCGCGTACGGCGACACGCTGGCCCAGCAGCCCGGCGCGGAGAGCCTCGCCGACGCCCGCCGCGCGGTGGCCGCGTTCGCCCACGCCAAGGCCGAGGTGGCGGAGGAGCAGGCGGTCGTGTTCACCGCCCTCGCGGTCGGCAACCGGATCGACGAGGAGCAGTTCTCCTCCTTCGTGGCCACGCTGACCGGCCAGCAGGAGGCCCTGCTCTCGTTCTCCCGGGCCGCCGCCCCGGAGCAGCGGGGCCTGGTGGACCGCACCGTATCCGGTGACGCCGTCCAGCTCGCCGACCGGGTCGCGGCCGACCTGTCCCGGTCCGTCGGCAAGCCCGCGCTGGTCACCCGCGACGAGGCGTCCGCCGCCATCGGCGCGGTCGACGACCTGATGCGGTGGGCGGAGATCCAGCTCCTCGACGACCTGCTCGCCGACGCCGACGCGGTCCGCACGGACGTGATCCGGCAGGCGTTCGTGGAGAGCCTGCTCGTGCTGCTGACGCTGGCCGTCGCCGTGACGCTCGCCGTGGTGCTGGCCCGTTCGCTCAACGACTCGCTGCGCCGGCTGCGTGAGGGCGCGCTCTCGGTGGCCAACCACGACCTGCCGGACGCGGTGAGCCGGCTGCAGAACGTCAACGCCATCGGTGACGGTGGCGTGGACGAGATCGTCCAGCAGGTGCGGGACCCGATCAAGCTGACCAACCGCGACGAGATCGGCCAGGTGGCGGTGGCCTTCAACGTGGTCCACCGGGAGGCGGTCCGGGTGGCGGCCGAGCAGGCCGCGCTGCGGACCAGCGTCTCGGCGATGTTCCTCAACCTGGCCCGCCGCTCGCAGAGCCTGGTCGACCGGATGATCGGCGAGCTGGACGCGATCGAGCGCGGTGAGGAGGACCCGAAGCGGCTCGCCCAGCTCTTCGAGCTGGACCACCTGGCCACCCGGATGCGCCGCAACGACGAGAACCTGCTGGTCCTGGCCGGCGCCGACTCGGCCGTGCCGCGCCGCGACGACGCGCTCGTGGTCGACGTGCTGCGCGCCGCCCAGTCCGAGGTGGAGCTCTACAACCGGATCGAGTTCGGCACCGTCGACATCGACATCTCGGTGGCCGCGCACGCCGTCAACGACGTGGTCCGCCTGGTCGCGGAACTGCTCGACAACGCCACCCGGTTCTCGCCGCCGAACACGGTGGTGGTGGCCGACGGCCGGCGGATCCGTGACTACGTGCTGATCCAGGTGGAGGACCGGGGCCTCGGCCTCACCGACGACCAGCTCGACTCGCTCAACCGACGGCTGGCCGCGCCGCCGACCGTCGACGTGGCCGCGTTCCGGCTGATGGGTCTGGCCGTGGTCAGCCGGCTCGCCTCCCGCCACGGGATCCGGGTCGAGCTGCGCCGCAACGTCGAGGGCGGCACGGTCGCCCAGGTCACGCTGCCGAACTCGACGGTGGTGCTGCCGGCCAACCGGGGCCAGGCCCCGCTGACCCGGCCGCGCCAGCCGCTGGCGGTCGAGCAGTCGCCGCTGAGCCAGGTCGGTGCCGCCGACGCGCTGGCCGGTGCCGGGCGGGGCGGCACCGCCACCCTGGCCGACCAGTGGCGCAGCACGGTGACCCCGCCGCCCGCGCGGTGGCAGGCGCCCGCCGAGGCGCGGGACACCGCTCCGGCCGTGCAGTTCGGCGGCATGTCCAGCGCGCTGCCCCCGGTGCCCGCCGCCGTCCCGGCCGCCGCCGCGCCGAACCAGGAGACGGGCTGGTCGGCGGGGGGCCCGACGGTCGCGTACCCGGCTCTCGATCCGCTGCCCAAGCGGACGCCGAGTGGCGAGACGGCGACGACGACCACTCCCGCGCCGCCGGCCTACCAGCCGCTCGCCGCCGCGCCGGCGGTGGAGACCACCCCGGCCGCGCCGGTGGTGGCCCGACCGGACCGGCCGGCCGAGGCGCCGATATTCCGGGAGATGGAGGCGGTCTGGTTCCGCTCGCACGGAGAGGACGAGACCACCATCTTCACCCGACCCCGGTTCGACGAGCCGCCACCCGCTGCGACGCAGCCCGCCCCCGCGCAGCCCGCCGCGTCGGCACGGCCGCCGCTGCCCACCCGTACCCCCGGTGCCCAGGCGGCGGGGCTGGCCACACCGCCCGCGTACAGCCCGCCGGCGGCCCCGTCCACACCGCCCGCCGCGGCGGCGCCACCGCCCGTGCCCGCGCCCGTGCCGGAACCCGCGCCGGCCCCGCCGGTCGACCCGGAGGCGTGGCGGACGGCAGCCGACGACGGATGGACCCGGGCCAGCCAGGCCGCGGAGCCCACCACCGGCGGGACGACCCGGTCCGGCCTGCCCAAGCGGGTGCCGCAGGCGCAGCTCGTGCCGGGCGGGATCGAACCGAAGAGCGGCCGGGACCGCAGCCGACGCACGCCGGACGAGGTACGGGGTCTGCTCTCCGCCTACCACCGTGGCGTCCAGCGGGGCCGTACGGCCGGCACCGACCTGAACAGCACCTCGAACAAGGAGACGAACCGATGAACAGGCCGGCGGCCATGCAGGACATGGGTTGGTTGCTCACCAACTTCGCCGACAGCGTGGCGGGTATCGCCCACGTGGTGGCGGTGTCCGCGGACGGGTTGCTGCTCGCCTCCTCCCGGGACCTGCCGCAGGACCGGGCCGACCAGCTCGCCGCGATCACCTCCGGCGTGGTCAGCCTCACCGAGGGCGCGGCGCGGATGTTCAGCGCCGGCGGGGTGTTGCAGACCGTGATCGAGATGGACAGCGGCTACCTGTTCCTGATGTCCATCAGCGACGGTTCGTCGATGGCCGTGCTCGCGGCGCGCAGTTGCGACGTCGGGCAGGTCGGCTACGAGATGGCGCTGTTGGTGGAGCGGGTCGGTCAGGCGCTGGTGCCGCTGCCGCGGGACGCCGTCCGCTCCTGACGCTCCGTTGACCTGGTGAGCCGGAGCCGCTCCGGCTCCGTACGAGGGGAGGTGATCGCGAGATGGAACCGCGACGTGATCCGCGTGGCGCGTTGGTGCGACCGTACGCGGTCACCCGCGGCCGCACCGAGCCGTTGCAGAACATCGCGCTCGAGGCGGTGCTGTCGAGCACGGCCACCCAGTCCGCCGAGGCGCGGTTCGCCGGGCACGACAAATACCGCATCTCCTCGGTCTGTGAAGGCCGGGCGCAGTCGCTGGCGGAAATCGCCGCTTACACCCGGATGCCGCTGGGCGTCACCCGGGTGCTGGTCGCCGACATGGTGGCCGAGGGCCTGCTGACGCTACACAGTGCCGCTCCCGCGACGGGCTTCGCGGCGCGGATGAACCTGCTTGGAAGGGTGCTAAGTGGACTTCGCGAACTATGACCCCGACGGGGCGAGCCGCGGCCGGGAGATCATCTCCGCGAAGATCGTGATCGCGGGTGGCTTCGGGGTGGGCAAGACCACCCTGGTCGGGGCGATCTCCGAGATCCAGCCGCTGACCACCGAGGCGTTGATGACCGCGGCCGGGGTGGGCATCGACGATCCGTCGAAGGTGCCGGGCAAGGAGACCACCACGGTCGCCATGGACTTCGGCCGGATCACCATGGCCGAGGACCTGATCCTCTACCTCTTCGGCACGCCGGGCCAGACCCGCTTCTGGTTCATGTGGGACGAGATCATCCGGGGCGCGGTGGGCGCGGCGGTGCTGGTGGACACGCGCCGGATCACCGACGCGTTCGCGCCGCTCGACTACTTCGAGAACCGCAAGCTGCCGTACGTGGTGGCGCTGAACCGGTTCGACGACGCGCCGCACTACGAGCTGGAGGAGATCCGGGAGGCGTTGGCCATCTCGCCGGACGTGCCGCTGGTGATGTGCGACGCGCGGCGGCGGGACTCGGTCAAGCAGGTGCTGGTGACCGTGGTCGAGCACGCCATGCTCCGGCTCCAGGCCGAGCACGGCTACCCGGCCTCGGTGGGGTGAACCGGATCTGTCCTTGTTCGCGGCGGTGCCCGTCCTGGACGGGCGGCGCCTCGATCACCTGTCGTCCCGCCCCCGAGCTGCGCAGATCCGACCACCACGTACCCGTACCAGGCGGCACGGGCGGGGACCGGAACGCCCGCCGGAGCTGAGCCGGCTCAGTCCACCCGGAGGCGGTAGCCGCGCTTCACCACGGTCTGCACCACGCGGGGCGCCCGCAGTCCCACCCGGAGCCGGGCCACCGCCATCTCGACGGCGTGTTCGTCCGCGCCCCGGGGCAGCGTCCGCAGCAGCGCGGTGCGGGAGAGCACCTTCCCGGGCGACGCCGCCAGCGCCCGCAGCACGGCCATCGGGGCCGGCGCCAACTGGCGCAGCTCCCCGTCCACCACCGCGGCGTGACCGCGCAACGTGAGCACGTGCCCCGCCGCCTTCACCGAGACCGTGCGGCGGGGCAGCTCCTCGACGATCGTCCGGACCAGCGCGCCGAGCCGGGCCCGGCTCGGCGCGCTCACCGGCACCCCGCGCCGCACCAGCGGCTCGGCGGTGACCGTGCCCACGCACCCGGCCAGCACGTCGCCGCGCAACGCCGCCAGCACCGTCTCGGTCCGGTCCCCGGCGGCCCGCAGCAGCGCCTCCGCCGCCGGGGCGGAGGTGAACGTGACCGCGTCGACCAGTCGCCCGGCGACCAGGTCGATGAGCCGGTGCAGCGGCGCCGGGTCGGCCGGTGGCGCCCAGCGGTAGACCGGCACCTCGATCACCGTGGCCCCGGCCGCGACCAGCGCCTCGGTGCACTCCGGCTGCCGGTCGCCGTGCAGTTGCAGCGCCACCACCTGGCCGGCCACGCCGCGCCGGACCAGGTGCTCGACCACCTCGTCGCAGCTCTCCGAGGCGGGGGACCAGTGCTCACGCAGCCCGGCCGCGCGGATCGCCCCGGTCGCCTTCGGCCCGCGTGACACCACGTACGCGCGGGCGAGCGTGTTCCGCAGCGGTTCGGCCAGCCCCCAGCCCTCGGCCGCCTCCAGCCAGCCCCGCATCCCGATGCCGGTGTTGGCCATCAGCACGTCCGGCGGGTGTGCCAGGCAGGCCCGGGTCGCCTCGCGCAGGTCGGTGTCGTCGGCCAGCGGCACGATCCGCAGCGCCGGGGCGAGCACCACCCGGGCGCCGCGCCGCTGGAACAACGCGGCCAGCTCGTCGCGCCGCCGGTCCGCGGTGACCCCGATGGTGAAGCCCGCCAGTTCGTCCCGCATTCACTCCTCCTGCCGCAGCCGCACCTCGACCAGGCCGTCCCGGCAACGCACCCGGTGCCGCCGCAGCGTCACCCCGGGAAGGTCCAGGCAGTGCCCGGTGGTGAGGTCGTACACCTGCTTGTGCAGGGGGGAGGCGAGCGTCGGCACCCCGCCCCGGCTGCCCACCAGGCCCCGCGACATCACGTACGCGCCGCCCACCGGGTCCAGGTTGTCCACCGCGAACAGCCCGCCGGCGGTGCGCAAGAGCGCGACCTGCACCCCGTCCACGAGCGCCGCCACGCCACGGTCGAGGTCGAGCCGGTCCAGCGGGCACACCGGCGTCCAGCGCAGCGTCGCGGTCGGGCTCATCGCCGGACCTCCGGCAGGCCCAGCACGACGGGCTGCCGCCGGCGTTCCGCGCCCGGTGGCGTGCCGCGCGCCGGCACCGGCTGGCCCCGCTCCACCGCGAAGGTGATGGACGGGTCCGGCACGTCCGGCGCGTTGACGAACGAGGTGAAGCGGCGCAGCCGTTCCGGGTCCTCCAGCACGTCCCGCCACTCGTCGGAGTATCCGTCGACGTGCCGGGCCATCGCCGCGTCGAGGTCGGCGCAGAGCCCCAGCGTGTCGTCCACCAGCACCGACCGGAGGTGGTCGAGGCCACCGTCCATGGCCTCGATCCAGGCAGCCGTACGCTGCAACCGGTCCGCGGTGCGCACGTAGTACATGAGGAACCGGTCGATGAGGGTGACCAGCTCGTCGGTGCTCAGGTCGGTGGCGAACAGGTCGGCGTGCCGGGGCCGGAAACCGCCGTTGCCGCCGACGTACAGGTTCCAGCCGGTCTCGGTGGCGATGACGCCGAAGTCCTTGCCGCGCGCCTCGGCGCACTCCCGGGCGCAGCCGGAGACCGCCGACTTCAGCTTGTGCGGCGCGCGCAGGCCCCGGTAGCGCAGCTCCAACGCGATCGCCAGCCCCACCGAGTCCTGCACGCCGTACCGGCACCAGGTGTCCCCGACGCAGGACTTCACCGTGCGCAGCGCCTTGCCGTACGCGTGCCCGGACTCGAAGCCGGCGTCGACCAGTCGGCGCCAGATCTGCGGGAGCTGGTCGACCCGCGCGCCGAACAGGTCGATCCGCTGCCCGCCGGTGATCTTGGTGTAGAGGTGGAAGTCCCGGGCCACCTCGCCGATCGCGATCAGCTTCTCCGGGGTGATCTCCCCGCCGGGTATCCGGGGCACCACCGAGTAGCTGCCGTCGCGTTGCAGGTTGGCCAGGAAGTGGTCGTTGGTGTCCTGGAGCGACGCCGCCTCGCCGTCGAGCACGTGGCCGGTGCCGAGCGAGGCGAGGATCGAGGCCACCACCGGCTTGCAGATGTCGCAGCCGCGCCCGCGCCCGTGCTCGGCGACCAGCCGGGAGAACGTGCCGATGCCCCGGACCCGGATCAGGTCGAACAACTCCTGCCGGCTCAGGTCGAAGTGCTCGCAGAGCGCGGTGGACTGCCGCACCCCGGCGGCGTCCAGCAGCTGCTTCAGCATCGGCACACAGGAACCGCAGCTCGTGCCGGCCCGGGTGCACGCCTTCAACGCCGGCACGTCGGTCGCCCCGCCGGCGATCGCCGCGTCCAGGTCGGCCCGGGTCACCGCGTTGCAGGAGCAGACCTGCGCGGCGGCCGGCAGCGCGCCCGCCCCGGCCCCCGGGCCGCCGGCCGGGGCCAGTAGCGCCAGCGGGGGACCGGGCAGCGGCCCGCCGACGCTCGCCCGCAACGTCGGGTAGGCGCTCGCGTCACCCACCAGCACGCCGCCGAGCAGCGTCCGCGCGTCGTCGGAGAGGACCAGCTTCGCGTACGACCGGGTGGCCGGGTCGGTGTACGTCACGTCGAGGCAGCCGGCGGTGACGCCGTGCGCGTCGCCGAACGAGGCCACGTCCACGCCGAGCAGCTTGAGCTTGGTCGCGGTGTCCGCGCCGGGGAACGTGGCCGCGCCGCCGAGCAGCCGGTCGGCGACCACCTCGGCGGTCGCGTACCCGGGCGCGACCAGGCCGTGGCAGACGCCCTCCACCGCCGCGCACTCGCCGACCGCCCAGATCCGCTCGTCGGCGGTCCGGCAGACCGCGTCCACCAGCACCCCGCCGCGCGGGCCCAGCGGCAGCCCGGCGGAGCGGGCCAACTCGTCCCGGGGCCGGATCCCGGCCGCGACCACGACCAGCTCCGCGTCGACGGAGCGGCCGTCCGCGAGGTCCAGCGCGGTCACCGTGCCGTCCGGTCCGGGGCGCAGCGCCGTGGTGGCCACCCCGAGGTACGGGGTGACGCCCAGCTCCTCCACGTAGCGGCGGAGCATCGCCCCACCGGCGTCGTCCACCTGCACCGGCATCAGCCGGGGCGCGAACTCGACCACGCTGGTGGCGAGCCCGAGCAGGCGCAGCGCGTTGGCCGCCTCCAGGCCGAGCAGGCCGCCGCCGATCACCGCGCCGGTCCGCCGCCCCCGGGCGTGCGCCCGGATCGCGGTCAGGTCGTCGAGTGTCCGGTAGACGAAGACGCCGGGCAGGTCCGTGCCGTCGACCGGCGGGACGAACGCGTATGAGCCGGTGGCCAGCACCAACGCGTCGTACGGGTGCTCGCCGGTCGCCGTGGTCACCACCCGCCGCGCCCGGTCGACGCCGGTCGCCGGCTCGCCCAGCCGCAGCTCCACACCGTCGTCCGGGGTGTGCAGGCTCAACTCGTCCGCGTCGACGCCGTCGAAGACGGCCGAGAGCCGTACCCGGTCGTACGCCGGACGCCGCTCCTCGGCGAGCACGGTGACCCGCCACCGCCCGTCCCGGTCGCGGGCGCGCAGCGCCTCCACGAAGCGTTGCCCGACCATGCCGTTGCCGACGACCACCAGCCTGCTGGTCCGCTCACTCATGACACCTCCACCGCCTCCCGATCCGCATCCGTCTCGCGTGCCTCGTCGGTCGTGGGCGGGTCCACCTCGGCGAGCCAGGCGGCGATGCCGGCCACCGCGTCCCGGCAGCCGCCGCAGCCGGTGGCGGCCCTCGTCGCCCCGGACAGGGCCGCGACGCTCCGGGCGCCGCCCCGCCAGCACGCCACCAGCGCGCCCTTGGTCACGTCGTTGCACCGGCACACGGTGGCCGCGTCCGGCATCAGCGCCGGGGACGCGGCCGGCTCGGCCGGTGCGCCGACCGCGCGGCCGAGCAGCAGCGCACGCCGGTCCGCCGGCACCGGCGCACCCCGGTCGAAGAGCTGCACCACGGTGCCGACCGCCGGGTTGTCGCCGAGCAGGATCGCGCCGGTCAGCTTCTCGTCGCGGATCCGCAGCCGGGCGTAGGTGCCCCGGGCCGGGTCGGCGAACGTCAGCTCCTCCACCGGACCGTCGCCGGTCGGCCCCGAGCCGTCGCCGGCCGCTGCGCCGTTCCCGGCCGGCGGGTCGGCCATGTCGCCCATCGCGGCCAGGTCGATCCCGGCCGCCTTCAACCGGGTCACCGTCGGTCGGGGGCGGTAGCGGGCCGCCTCGTCCTCCCCGGTCAGCACGCCGGCCACCACCCGCGCCTGCGTCCAGGCCGGCGCCACCAGCCCGGTCAGCGTCCCGTCGTGCTGGGCGCAGTCGCCCACCGCCGAGATGCGCGGGTCGCTGGTCCGCATCCGGTCGTCCACCACCACGCCCCGGTCGACGGCGAGCCCGGCAGCCCGGGCCAGCGCGGTGTCGGGGCGTACGCCGCAGCAGAGCACCAGCAGGTCGGCCGCGAGCGGCTCGCCGTCGCCCAGGTGGAGCCGGACGCCGTCGGCGTCGGCGGTCACCCGGGTCGCCGGCACGCCGAGCCGGGCCCGGACGCCCAACCCGGTCAGCGTGCCCGCGAGGACCGCGCCGGCGGCCGGGTCGAGCTGCCGTTCCATCAGGTGCCCGTTCGGGTGGACCACCGTCACGTCGAGGCCCCGGGCGGCGAGGCCCCGGGCCGCCTCCAGCCCGAGCAGCCCTCCGCCGAGCACCAGGGCGCGACGGGCGTCCCGGGCCACGGCGAGGATGCGCCGGCAGTCGGCCAGCGTGCGGAACGGGACCACCCGGTCGGGCAGCGGGTCGAGCCCCGGCAGCGGCGGCACCACGGCCCGGCTGCCGGTGGCGAGCACCAGGTGGTCGTAGCCGTACCGGCCGCCGTCGGCGGTGCGGACCTCCCGGGCCGCCCGGTCGACGGTGGAGACCGACGTGCCGGTGCGCACGTCCACCCGTGGACCGATCGCCTCGACCAGCTCCACGTCCGGCTCGCCGATCTTTCCGGCGAGCAGCGTGGAGAGCATGATCCGGTTGTACGCCCGGTGCGGTTCCGCCCCGAGCACGGTGATCCGCCGGTCACCGCCCCGGGCGTGCAGCTCGGCGGCGAGCCGGGCCCCGGCCATGCCGTACCCGACGACGACGATGCGCGCGGTCATGCCCGCTCCACCCGGACCGCGCAGATCTTGAACTCGGGCATCCCGGAGACCGGGTCGAGCGCGTCGTTGGTGACCGAGTTGGCCCGGGCGGCGCCGGGCCAGTGGAACGGGGCGAAGACGGTGTCCGGCCGGATCGCCGGGCTGAGCCGGGCCGGCGCGCGCAGCTCGCCCCGGCGGGAGACCACCCGCACCGGCGTCCCGTCGGTCACGCCGAGCCGGGCGGCCAGGTCGGGGTGCAGCTCGACGAAGCCGCCCGGTGCGGCCCGGCGCAGCGCGGCGACCCGTCGGGTCTGCGTGCCGGACTGGTACTGCGCCAGCACCCGGCCGGTGGTGAAGTGCAGCGGGTACTCGGCGCAGACCGGCTCGGCGGCCGGGCGGTGGGTCACCGGGTGGAACCGGGCCCGGCCGTCCGGGGTGGGGAACCGGTCGGCGAAGAGGCGGGGCCGGTCCGGTCCGTCGACGTCCGGGCAGGGCCAGAACACGCCGCCGTCGGCGTCGATCCGGTCCCAGGTGATCCCGGCGTAGTCGGCGGGGCCGCCCGCCGAGGCGCGGCGCAGCTCCTCGAACACCGTCCGCGGGTCGGTCGGCAGCGGTGCGTCGTCGGTCAGGCGGGCGGCCAGCGCGGCGAGGATCTCCAGGTCGGTCCGGACGCCGGCGGGTGGCGCGCGGAACGCGCGGCGGCGCAGCACCCGACCCTCCAGGTTGGTCATCGTGCCGTCCTCCTCGGCCCACTGGGTCACCGGCAGCACCACGTCGGCCAGCTCGGCCGTCTCCGAGCGGAGGAAGTCGGCGACCACGAGCAGGTCCAGGTCGCGCAGCCGGGACTCGATCCGGGCCGCGCGCGGCGCGGAGACGACCGGGTTGGAACCGAACACCAGCAGCGCCCTCGGCCCGGACGGGGTGCCGAGCGAGTCGAGCAGTTGATAGGCGGGCACCCCCGGGCCGGGCAGCGTCGCCGGGTCGACGCCCCACACGCCGGCCACGTGCTCCCGGGCCGCCGGGTCGTCGATCCGCCGGTAGCCGGGGAGCTGGTCGGCCTTCTGCCCGTGCTCCCGTCCGCCCTGCCCGTTGCCCTGCCCGGTCAGGCAGCCGTAGCCGGAGCCGGGGCGGCCGGGCAGGCCGAGCGCGAGCGCCAGGTTGATGAAGGCGGTGACGGTGTCGACGCCCTTGGCGTGCTGCTCGGCGCCCCGGGCGGTGAGGATGATCGCGCGGTCCGCGCCGGCCAGCGCGCGGGCGGCGGCCTCCAGGTCGGCCACCGGCACCCCGGAGAGGCGTTCCACCTCCGCCGGCCAGCAGCCGGCGACGGTGCGCCGGACCTCGTCGAACCCGGTGGTACGCGCCGCGACGTACGCCCGGTCGACGAAGCCCTCGGTGAGCGCGATGTGCAGCAGCGCGTTCGCCACCGCCAGGTCGGTGCCGGGCAGCGGTTGCAGGTGCAGGTCGGCCTGGCGGGCGGTGGCGGTGGCCCGGGGGTCGATCACGATCAGCCGGCCGCCGCGCTCCCGCTGGTCGGCGACGTGCCGCATCAGCGGCGGCATGGTCTCGGCCGGGTTCGCGCCCACCAGCAGCAGCGTGTCCGCCCGGCCGAGGTCGGCGAGCGGGAACGGCAGGCCCCGGTCGACGCCGAAGGCGCGGTTGCCGGCCGCGGCGGCCGACGACATGCACCAGCGTCCGTTGTAGTCGATGTGCCGGGTGCGCAGCGTCACCCGGGCGAACCGGCCCAGCGCGTACGCCTTCTCGTTGGTCAGCCCGCCGCCGCCGAAGACCGCCACCGCGTCCCGCCCGTGCCGTTCGCGCACCGTGTGCAGGCCGGCGGCGACCCGGTCGAGCGCCTCGTCCCAGCTCGCCGGGCGCAGCTCCCCGCCGGGCCGGTCGCGCAGCAGCGGCGTGGTGAGCCGCTCCGGGTGGTCGAGCAGTTCGGCGGCGGTCCAGCCCTTCTGGCACAGCCCGCCCCGGTTGGTGGGGAAGTCCCGCGCGGCGACCTCGACGCCGTCGCCGTCGCCGCGCAGCGCCATGCCGCACTGCAACGCGCAGTACGGGCAGTGCGTGGCCGTCTCCCGGGGGCGCACCCCCGATCGCGTCGCCACGCGTGCACCGTCTGTCATGTCGGAAAAGCGTGCCGCCGGGCGGTTTCCGGCCCGGGTCCCTTCTGTTTCGGTCCTGTCAAGAGCGCCTCACACCGCACAGGGCTGACGGAACGGATCGACTGGTCTAGAATGTGAGAAAATAATCCCACAGAATGGGAGACTGATGTGAGCGTGACGGATGCTTTCGACGCCGTGGCCGGCCGCTACGACCAGGCCCGACGCCGGCTGGTGCCCTGCTTCGACGCGTTCTACGGCACGGCGATCGAGGTGGCCGCGCCGCCGCTGCGGGCCGCGCTGGCCGCCGGGCGTACCCCCGAGGTGCTGGACCTGGGCGCGGGCACCGGCCTGCTCTCCCTGCTGCTGTCCGCAGCGGTCCCCGGCGTCCGGCTGACGCTTGTGGACGGCGCACCCGCCATGCTCGCGGTCGCCACCGGTCACCTGGCCGCCCGCGGGGTGCCGCACCGCACGGTCCACGCCGACCTGGCCGACCCGCTGCCCGCCGGCCGCTACGACGCGGTGGTCTCCGCGCTGGCCATCCACCACCTCGACGACGACGGCAAGCGGTCGCTCTACCGCCGGGCGGCGGACGCGCTCGTGCCCGGCGGCGTGTTCGTCAACGCCGAGCAGGTGGCCGGCCCCACCACGGCGCTGGACCGGCGCTACGACGAGGTGTGGACGGCGCGGATCACCGAGTTGGGCTCCGACGCCGAGGAGGTCGCCGGGGCCCGCGAACGGATGCGGCACGACCGGCCGGCCACCGTGGCCGACCAGTGTCGCTGGCTCGGCGAGGCCGGTCTGACGGACGTGGACTGCTTCTTCAAGGAGTGGCGCTTCGCCGTCTTCGGCGGCCGCCGCCCCGGCTTCGAGTGACCGGGCGAACCTGGGTGCTCCCGCGTTACGGCGTACTCGGGCGTGTCGCGCAAGAGAAGAAGTAGCCCTAAGAGCGATATACCTCAGAGTCATATTTATGGATTTTGTGCTGGATGTGTGGGTCATCGGTTGGGGAGTTGGGGGCGGTGGCCGCCGAGGCTGAGTAGGGCTAGGGCGATGAGGGCGTGGGGTGAGTGGAAGCCGAAGGCCATCCGGGTGATGAGGCGGATCTTGGCATTGACGGATTCGATGCGGCCGTTGGACAGGCCGTGTTCGAGCGAGGCGATGATGGCGTCGCGGTGGCGGACCACGCGGCGTTGCAGGTCGACGAAGATGTCGATGCGGCTGCGGCGGGCCCAGCCGATCCATTGGTCGAGGGCTTGGACCGCTGTGGTGGGGCTGGTTTTGGCCAGGGTGAACACGTAGCGCAGGCCTTCTTTGAGGGCCCAGGCTCGGTGTAGGCGGGGGTGGTTCTTGGCGATCCAGTCGAGGGTGGCCCGTTGTGCGCCGGTGAGGTTGTCCGGGTTCTTCCACAACGCCCAGCGGGTGTTCTTCACCAGCCGCGCTTCGCCGACGGCGACACCGCGACGGCCTGTTCCCCGACCGGCGGCGGCGTTCCATACCTGCCGGCGGACTCGGTCCACGGCGTCGCTGGCCCAGGCCACGACGTGGAACGGGTCGGCGCAGCGCACCGCGTTCGGGCAACGACGGCGCACCACGGTGGTGATCCAGTCCGCGCCGTCAGCCGACACGTGGGTGATCGCGGCTGCCCGCTCGGGTCCGAGCAGGTCGAAGAACTCGTGCAACGTAGCCGCGCTCTTGCCCGCAGCGGCCCACACCAGCCGGCCGGTGTCGTGATCCACCACCACGCTCAGATACCGGTGGCCTTTCTTGTAGCTGACCTCGTCGATACCGATACGACGTAACCCGTCGAGGCGATCCACCGCTGCGCCGCTATCAGCCCACACCCGCGCGATGATCGCACCCACCGTGCGCCAACTGATCCGCATCAACCGCGACACCACCGACTTCGCCGCGTGCACCGCCAACCACGCCACCGCCTGATCGAACGCCCGGGTATGCCCCGCCCCATGCCTGGCCCACGGCACCGCCGCGACCACCACCCCATGCACCCGACACGACACCCGCGGCGCATCGGCCTCGATCACCGCCCGCACCACCCCCAGATCCAACGCCCGCCACCGCCGACGCACCCCCGCGTCATAACCAGGACACCGCCGCCGGCAAAACGGACACCGCCGCCGAGCACCCCGAGCCACCCGCACCCGAGCCACCACCACCTGCTCGACCGCATCGAACTCGACACCCTCCACCACCGCCTGCTCGACCCCGAACAACCGAGCCCATACCCTTACCGAACGCACGCCGTTGCCCCGCCCACTCAGTTCTGACCTTCGACAAGCCAGAACCTAGGCAGGACAACGGCGTGCGCCATCAACGACGCGCCCAACCACCCACAAACACGTCACAAGACCCATATTTATGACCCTGAGGTATATCGCGGAGAAGTGCACATCATCCGGCGGCCGTCACGCACTTGACGTGTCGAAATTTCTGATCCGCGCGAGCGGGGATGACTGGCGGTCATACCGCTGGGTAGGCTGCCTGGCATGACCGCCAAGGTGACACTGTCGTTCTCCGACGAGACGATCGAGGAGGCGCGCCGGTTCGCCAAGCGGGAAGGGCTCTCCCTCTCCGCCTGGATGGACCAGGCCGCCCGGGAGAAGGCGCTGCGCGAGGTCTTCACCGCGCACGCCGCCGCGGTCGCCCGGGCCGGCCTGGACCTGGAATCCGCCGCCCTGGCCGACGCCCAGGAGGCCGCGATGGTCGACGACGCCATGTTCGGCGGCGGGCGTCCGCGTGCTGCGTAGGGGAGAGATCTGGCGCATCTCCGGCGCCCGGGAACGGTACGGCCTGGTCGTCAGCTCCGACGTCTACAACTCCACCGACGTGCCGATCGTGATCGTGGCCGAGGTGGTCGAGGAGTCGCTGCTGCGCGACTCGCCGCTCGCGGTGCGGATGGGCGGCTTCGTGGTGATGCCCGACCGGCTCTCCTCGCCGATGAAGAAGTGGTTCACCGAGTGCGTGGACGTGGCGGACACCGAAACCATGCAGCGGGTCGCCCGGGCGCTGCGCATCCTCCAGGAGCTGTGACGGTCTCACCGTCGCCGTCCGGCGGACGTGCGGTCTCCGTTTCCGGACCGACGCGCGCGGGGCACCCGGGGGAAACCACCCGTTCCTAGCGTCCCCCTCGTCACCGACGAGGAGGAGTCGCCGTGAGCACGCTCGCTTCAGCCCCGACCCCGACCGCGCCCCCGGCGCCGGCCACCACCGGCCGCCCGGGGCGGATCACCGAATGGCGCCCGGAGGACCCGGCGTTCTGGGCCGCGGGCGGCGCCCGCACCGCCCGGCGCAACCTGTGGGTGTCGATCTTCGCCGAGCACGTCGGTTTCTCGGTGTGGAGCCTCTGGTCGGTGACCGTGCTCTTCCTCGGCCCCGGGTACGGCATCGACCCGGCCGGGAAGTTCCTGCTCACCGCCGTACCGGCCGCGTTGGGCGCGGTGCTGCGGCTGCCGTACACGCTGGCGGTGGCCCGGTTCGGCGGACGGAACTGGACCATCGTCAGCGTGTTGCTGCTGCTGGTGCCGGCGGTGCCGATGGCGGTGCTGATCCGGCCCGGCGTGTCGTACGCCACGCTGATGGTGCTGGCCTGCCTGTCCGGCGTGGGCGGCGGCAACTTCGCATCGTCCATGGCGAACATCAACCTGTTCTTCCCGGAGCGTCTGAAGGGCCGGGCGCTGGGGCTCAACGCCGGCGGCGGCAACCTCGGCGTACCGGCGGTGCAGCTCGTCGGGCTGGCGGTGCTGGCCACCGCGGGGGCTGCGTACCCCTGGCTCGTGCCGGCCGTCTACCTGCCGTTGATCGTGCTCGCCGCGCTGGTCGCGGCGCGCGGGCTGGACAACGTCCCGGGGGCGCGCAACGAGCCGGGCGCGTTGCGCGCGGCGGCCCGCGACCCGCACACCTGGGTGATGTCGCTGCTCTACGTCGGCACGTTCGGCTCGTTCATCGGCTTCGGCTTCGCCTTCGGTCAGGTGCTCCAGCTCCAGTTCCACGACCGGTTCCCGACCCCGGTCGACGCCGCCTGGCTGACCTTCCTCGGGCCGCTGGTCGGCTCGCTGGTCCGGCCGGTCGGCGGCCAGCTCGCCGACCGGCTCGGTGGGGCGCGCGTCACGTTCTGGAACTTCGTCGCGATGGCCGGTGGCGCCGTGCTGGTGCTGTACGCCGCCCGGGACCGGTCCTTCCCGCTCTACCTGGCCGGGTTCCTGGCGCTCTTCGTCTTCTCCGGGATCGGCAACGGCTCGACCTACAAGATGATCCCGGCGATCTTCCGGGCCCGGGCCGCCGCCGAGGCCGAGCTGACCGGGGACCGGGAGGCGGCGCAGCGCCGGGCCCGACGCCTGTCCGGCGCGCTGATCGGCATCGTCGGGGCGGTCGGCGCGTCCGGCGGGGTGCTGGTGAACGTGGCGTTCCGGCAGTCGTTCCTGACCTCCGGCACCGCCGACGCCGCCTATCTGGCCTTCGTCGGCTGGTACGCGATGTGCTTCCTGGTGACCTGGGCGGTGTACCTGCGACCGGGGGCGCGTACGCTGGTCGGCGTGTGACAGGCGCCATGCGAAGGCGCAGGTCGGGCGCGGGGCGACCCCGTTTTGACCTGCCGCCGGGCGGCCGGGTATCGTTGCCTGCTGTTGTACGACATTCTTAGGCGTGCCGCATCAGGTACGCTTGGTCGTTCGTGCGCGCTGGTTCGACTGGGAAGCCCCGGTTACCTCGGCGCGCGACCCCAGACCGACGACGAGACAAGGTAGACCTGTGCGTACGTACAGCCCGAAGCCGGGTGAGATCGAGCGTCAGTGGCACGTCATCGACGCCTCTGATGTCGTGCTGGGCCGCCTGGCGACCCACGCCGCCACGCTGCTGCGTGGCAAGCACAAGCCGACTTTCGCGCCGCACGTCGACACGGGCGACTTCGTCGTCATCGTGAACGCGGGCAAGGTCGCGCTGACCGGCAACAAGCGCCAGACCAAGGTCGCTTACCGCCACTCCGGTTACCCGGGTGGTCTGAAGCGGGTCGGCTACGACGAGCTGCTCACCAAGCGGCCCGAGCGGGCCATCGAGCTGGCCGTGAAGGGCATGCTCCCGCACAACAAGCTGGGCCGACAGATTCTCAAGAAGCTGAAGGTCTACGCCGGTGCCGAGCACCCGCACGCCGCGCAGCAGCCGGCCCCGTTCGAGATCAAGCAGATCGCGCAGTGAGCGCGGGCGAAGGAAGCAGCATGACCGACATCACCGAGACCGAGGTCGCCCCCGAGGCCACCGAGGCGCCGGCGCCCGTCGCGCGCGCGCCCCGCGGTGACCGCCCGATCCAGACCGTGGGCCGTCGCAAGGAAGCCATCGTCCGGGTCCGGATCATCCCGGGCAGCGGCAAGATCACCTGCAACGGCCGTGACCTCGAGGCCTACTTCCCGAGCAAGGTGCACCAGCAGCTCATCAAGGACCCGCTGGTCACCGCCGAGAAGCCCGAGGCGTTCGACGTGATCGCCAACCTGCGGGGCGGCGGCACCACCGGCCAGGCCGGCGCGCTGCGGCTCGCCATCGCCCGGGCGCTGATCGTCAGCGAGCCCGACGACCGCCCGGCCCTGAAGAAGGCCGGCTTCCTGACCCGTGACGCCCGGGTCAAGGAGAGCAAGAAGTACGGCCTCAAGAAGGCCCGTAAGGCTCCCCAGTACTCGAAGCGCTGATCACACACAGCGTCTTGTACTTCTGACGGACGGCCGGGTCCGCCTCCCTTCTGCGGGGGCGGCCCGGCCGTTTCGCGTTTCTCTCCTCAACGGCAGTTCCACGGAGGTTGGCGGGTATGGGCCGGTTGTTCGGCACGGACGGCGTACGCGGGCGGGCGAACGCGGATCTCACCCCGGAGTTGGCGCTCGCGGTCGCGGTGGCCGCGGCCCACACACTGGCCGAGACCGACCGGAGTCATCCGCCGCTCGCGGTGGTGGGCCGGGACACCCGGGCCAGCGGCGAGATGCTGGAGGCGGCGGTGGTCGCCGGCCTGACCAGCGCCGGCGCCAACGTGGTGCGGGTGGGTGTGCTGCCCACCCCGGCGGTGGCGTTCCTCACCGCCGAGATCAAGGCCGATCTGGGCGTGATGCTCTCCGCCTCGCACAACCCGATGCCGGACAACGGCATCAAGCTCTTCGCCGCCGGTGGGCACAAACTGCCCGACGAGCTCGAGATGCGGATCGAGGCGGCCGTCGAGGCGAACGCCACCACCGCCTGGGACCGGCCGGTCGGCGCCGGTGTCGGCCGGGTGAACGACCTGCTCGACGGCGCCGACCACTACGTCCAGCACCTGGTCGGCACCGTGCCGCACCGGCTGGACGGGATCAAGGTCGTGGTGGACTGCGCCAACGGCGCGGCGGCCGACGTGGCCCCGGTGGCGTACCGGGAGGCCGGCGCCGAGGTGATCGCCATCCACGCCGAGCCGGACGGCCTCAACATCAACGACGGGTGCGGCTCCAACCACCTCGACGCGCTGCGCGCCGCGGTGGTCGAACACGGCGCGCACCTCGGCCTCGCCCACGACGGCGACGCCGACCGGTGCGTCGCGGTCAGCGCCGACGGCGTGGAGGTCGACGGCGACCAGGTCATGGCGATCCTCGCGCTGGCCATGCGGGACGCCGGCGAGCTGACCCAGGACACGCTGGTCGCCACCGTGATGAGCAACCTCGGCCTGCGGCTGGCCATGTCCGCGCACGACATCCGGCTGGTCGAGACCAAGGTCGGTGACCGGTACGTGCTGGAGGAGCTGCGCGCGTCCGGCCTGGCGCTGGGTGGCGAGCAGAGCGGCCACATCGTGCTGCCCGCGTTCGCCACCACCGGCGACGGCGTGCTCACCGGTCTGCACCTGATGGCCCGGATGGCCGCCACCGGCAGCTCGCTGGCCGAGCTGGCCGCCGTGGTCACCAAACTGCCCCAGGTGCTGATCAACGTGCCGGTCGGCGACCGGACCGTCGGCGCCGCCGCGCCGGCCGTCCGCGCCGAGGTCGAGCGGGCCGAGGCCGAGCTGGGCGAGACCGGCCGGGTGCTGCTGCGCCCGTCCGGCACCGAGCCGCTGGTGCGGGTGATGGTCGAGGCGGCCACCGAGGGCACCGCGCGTGAGGTCGCCGAGCGCATCGCCGAGCAGGTCCGCACCGCCAGCCCGGTCGCCTGACCGGGCCGGCGGCCGGTCAGAGCCGCAATCGGGTGGCCCGGTCGAACGTGTCGGCCGGGTCCTCGCCGTCGGTGAGGTCGACGTCCTCGACGATCCGGCCGTCGCCGAGCCGGATCAGCCGGTCGCACCGGGCGGCGACGGCCCGCTCGTGCGTGGCCAACAGGATCGTCATGCCGTGCCGTTCCCGCAGGTCGAGCAGCAGGTCGAGGATCTGCGCGCCGGTGGTGGAGTCCAGGTTGCCGGTGGGCTCGTCGGCCAGCAGCAGCCGGGGCCGGCCCATCAGTGCCCGGGCGATGGCGACCCGCTGCTGCTGACCGCCGGAGAGCTGGGCCGGCAGCGCCCGCTCCCGCCCGGCCAGCCCGACGGCCGCCAGCAGCTCCCGGGCCCGGGCCGGATGGTCGGCGCGGCCCGCCCGGCGCGGCAGCACCGGGGCGATCACGTTGTCCAGCACGGTCAGCGCCGGCAGCAGGTGGTAGCGCTGGAAGACGAAGCCGACCCGCTGTCGGTAGTGGGCCAGCACGGCCCGGCGCAACGCGGTGACCTCGACGTCGTCCACGGTCAGGCGGCCCCGGTCGGCCCGCTCGATCGCGCCGATCAGGTGCAGCAGCGTGGACTTGCCGGAGCCGCTCGGCCCGGTCAACGCCACCACCGAGCCGCCCGCGACCTCCAGGGAGACGTCGTCGACGGCGGTGAGCCGCTCGGTGCCGGCGCCGAACGCGCGGACCAGCCCCTCCGCGCGCACGGTGCTTCCGGTGGTCGGTTCCATTGTCACTCCTCGGCCAGTAGACGCGCGGTGGGCAGGCGGCGCAGCAGTCCGGCCGGGACGAGCGCCGCGAGGCAGGTGAGCAGCACCCCGGCCAGGGCGACCAGGACAGCGACGGTCACCAGGGCGGCGGGCACCTCGCCGACCAGCCAGGCCGCGCCGCCGAGGCCGAGCCCGGCACCGGTGAGCGCGCCCAGCCCACCGAGGAACAGCGCCTGGTAGCCGATCAGGCGGGCCAGCGCGCCGTCGGTCCAGCCGGTGGCCCGCAGCGTGGCCAACTCGGTGGCGCGGTCCCGGACGTCCAGGTAGAGCACGTCGGCGACGGCGGCGGCCCCGAGCAGCACGGTGGCCACCGCGGCGAGGGTGTCCGCGCCGCGCACGCTCAACGACACGGTGTCGCCGAGCAGGCTGCCGACGACCGCGCCGCGGAACGCGTAGCCGACGGCGCCGACCAGGGTGAGCGCGGCCACGCCGATGGCGAGCGCGGCGGCGCCGAGCAAGGTGCGCCCGGGGACGCGGGCCAGGTTGACCAGGGCCATCCCGGCGATGGTCCGGGACCGGCGGGCCCGCAGCGCGCCGGCCACCGGCGGGCGCAGCGCGGCGGCCGGGTGGGCGCGCGCGGCCCGCAGCGCCGGCGCCAGGCCCGCGACCAGCGCCAGCAGCAGGGCCACCGGTACGGCGAGCAGCGCCCGCCGCCAGTCGACGCCGATGTCGAGGGCGCGGCCCAGCGGGACGGCCAGGCCGACCGCGAGCAGCCCGGCGACCAGACCGAGCGTGGCGACCTCGCCGAGCACGAGCGCGCCGATGCGGCGGGCCGGCCAGCCGAGGCAGGCCAGGACCGCGAGCTCGGACCGGCGGTCCCGGACGGCGGCGGTGACCGCGTTGCCGAGGAAGAGCGCGCAGACCACCAGCACCAGCGCGAACAGCACGGCGCTCTTCCGGTCGACCGCGCGGGTGATGACCGAGGCGACGCCGAGGGCCGACCAGTTCTCGGTCAGCCGCAGGTCGGGGCGGCCGAACGCGCCGGCCGGCAGCTCGACGGTCTGCGGGGCGGGGGAGGAGCCGAGCGTGATGTCCACGTCGAGGCCGGTGGTGGTGGCGATGCGTTCGGCGGTCAGCCGGACCCGCTCGGCGGACCGTTCGCTCCAGCCGTCCACGTCGGCCACCCGGATCCGGATCGCGCTGATCGGCGCGGTGCGTTGCGGGCTGCTGCCGGCCGAGAGCAGCCCGGGCACGCTGGACAGGCTGGTGAGCAGCAGCGGCGGCGCGGACAGATAGCCGGCCGGGTTGCCGCTCGGCTCCAGGGGCCGCCCGCCCAGCGCCGCCCGGCTGCGGTCGTCGGCCCCGTCGGCGCGCGGCGGCTCGTACGTCTCCAGCGGCACCTTGCCCAGGTCGCTGAAGCCGGTCAGCTTCTCCGGGTCGAAGAGCCCGACGGCCTGCCACTGCCGGGCGTCCCGGTCGCCACGGCCCAGCCGCAACTGGGTCAGCGGCCGGTATCCGGTGTCCTCGCTGAGCCACGGTCGGGGCAGGGTCACCAGGTCCTGCGAGTCGCCGTACACGCCGGGGTCCGTGGGCGCCGGGTGGACCCGCAGGGTGCCGTCGGGCAACCGGTCGTAGCCGGCCGGTCCCGGCTGCACGACGATCTGCAACTGTCCTTGGCAGCACGTGCGGGGGCCGAGCCCTCCGGCGAGTTGGGCCCGGTACGCGCCCAGCGCGTCCCGTTGCGTGCCGCCGGCCGGGGTGGCCGGCTCGCCGCGCAGCCGTTCGGCCAGTTCCCGGGGCGGCACGCCGGCGATGGTGCGGTCCAGCGGCGTGCGGGTGTAGGTGGCCCGGATCGCGCCGTCGAGGAACGGGCGGCTGGTGGCGAGCACCGGTAGGGTCCGGCTGGACAGACCGCCCCCCCGGGTCACCACGGTGGTGTCGGAGGCGGTGAGCCGCCGGCCGGTGACCACCGCGTCGTCGAGGCCCACCAGTTCCTGCTCCGGGCCGGGGTCGACGGCGGCGAGCAGGAACGGCACGGTCAGGCGCACCGTGACGGTCAGGCGGGCGGCCCCGACGGCGGGGGCGTCGAGGTTGGTGACGCCCTCGTTCGCCGGGCGCTCGAAGCGACCACCGGGCAGCATCCGGAACGTCTCCACCCGCCACAGTTGTCGCTCGCTGGCGTCCTGCAACCCGTTCGACTGCTCGACGCGCAGGTCGCAGATCGGCGCGGTGCGCCCGCCCGGCAGCACCTCCCGGGGCAGCAGCCCGCAGTCGTTGGTGTCGTACGTCCGTCCGTCGGTGTAGCGCACCGCGTCCGGGTAGTACTCGTCGCCGATGACCGGATAGACCAGCGGGTGCGTGGTGACGTACACGTAGGTGGGCTGGGCCGGCGCGTGGCTCAGGCCGCGCTCGGCGAGGAACTCGCGGTCGATGCGGATGAGCTGGCGGTCCAGGGCGGGGTCGACGGCCGAGGTGACGTCGAGCGGCATCTCGATCGACGTGGTGGAGTAGCCGAGCATGGCGATCGGCGCGGCGACGTCCACTCCCTCGACGGCCCTGATCCGGTCGTACTGTGTGGTGGTGATGCCGCCGTAGCTGCCGGAGAGGTAGTTGGGCCGGACCAGGCCGCGCTCCGCCTCCAACGGGGTGCGCGTCCCCTTCGGCCGGACCAGGATGTCGTAGGCGGCCCGGGTGTTCCGTTCCACAGTGCCGGTGACGGCGAGCCGGGAGGTGGTGGTGGCACCGGTGAGGACCACGAAGCCGGTGGTGGCCACCAGCACGCCGACCAGCAGCGCCATCGAGCGGCCGGCCCGGCCGCGGAGTTGACCCAGAATGAACCCGACCATCGCGCCTCCCCGTGTGCTGAGCACACTCTGCGCGATACATTGTGACAATGCAAGGCCCCACCCGGGTGCCTGTCCGGAACCGGATCGGAGAAGACGGTGGCTATCCAGCACGCGGTCCTGGCCCTGCTCGCCCGCGGCCCCAGCTACGGCTACGAGCTGAAGGGCGCGTTCGAGGCGGCGGTCGGGCCGCAGTGGGGCCCGCTCAACATCGGGCACATCTACCAGATCCTCGACCGGCTCTCCCGGGACGGCCTGGTGGTAGCCGAGCGGCAGCCGCAACCGGTCAGGCCCGACCGGGTGGTCTACGAGATCACCACCGACGGCCGCACCGAACTCGACCGCTGGCTGACCGCGCCCAGCCCGCGCAGCGGCGGCTTCCGGGACGACTTCTTCCTCAAGGTGACCGCCGCCGCCCGGTCCGGCCGGGCCACCACCGTCCGTACCGTGCTGGCCAACCAGCGCGGCCACCTCATGCGGGAGCTGCGCAACCTCGACGGACTGCGCCGGCAGGCCGACGACCCGGTGGTCCGGCTGCTGCTCTCGGCCGCCGGCCGGCACGTCGAGGCGGACCTCGCCTTCGTCGACGACGCCGAGGCGGCGCTGCTCGCCGACGGCGGCGCCACGCTCGCCGGCCTCGCCGCCCAGGCCGCGTCCGCCGGGGCCGGCGGGTCCTCGACTGCCGGCTCAGCCGGCGGCTCCACCGAGGACGACGGCCCGGTGCGGGCCGCCGGCTGAGCCGCCGCCGGGTGGGCCGCCGCGCCCAGGTGCGGGCCGCCGGCGCGGTCAGGAGCTGGGCAGGCGGCGCAGGAAACGGGCGGCCAGATCGCGTACGCCGTCGGCGTCCAGCTCCAGCGCCGGCCCGGCGACCGTCACCTCGGCCAGCGCCAGCCCCGGCACCTCGCTGTCCCGCCAGCCGCCGACGAACCACGCCCGCTCCTGTTCGGCGAGCGCCAGATTGGCCGCGTCCAGCGCCTCCGCCGGATACGGCAGCCAGAACCGGAACTGGTGGGTGTGCGGCGGCGCCGGATGCACCCGGGCGCCCGGCAGCGCGGCCAGCGCCTCCGCCACCACCTTCGCGTGCCCCACGTACCCGGCCAGCCGGGGCAGCTCCCGCGCCAGCCCGGCGAGCGCGGCGAGCGCCGCCGGCCACTGCTGGAACAGCGTGCCGCCGTACCGGTGCCGCCAGGCGCGGGCGTACCGGACCAGCTCCGCGTCGCCGGCCAGCGCCGCCCCGGAGTGGCCGCCGAGCGACTTGTAGAACGAGACGTACGTGCTGTCGGCCAGCGCCGCGATCTCGGCCGCCGAGTGGCCCAGATGGACTGTCGACTCCCAGAGGCGGGCGCCGTCGACGTGCACCCGCGCGCCCCGCTCCCGGGCCGCCGCCACGACCGCGACCAACTCGTCCCAGGTCGGCAGCACGAACCCGGCGTCGCGCAGCGGCAACTCCAGGAAGAGCGTGCCGATCGGCTCGTCGAGCGCCGCCACCTCCTCGGCCGTGGGATTGCGCGGCGCGGTCGTCGTGCGCACCGCCCGCACGCCGGCGAGCAGCGCGTACGCGTCGCGCTCATGCAGCAGCGGATGGCTGAGCGGGTGCAGGCCGACCCCGGACCGGCCGGTCAGCTCCGCGCCGTGCCGCATGACGACCTGCTGGGCCATCGTGCCGGTGGGGAAGAAGGCGACCGCCTCCGCGTCGAGCAGCCCCGCGACCCGCCGCTCCAACTCCGCGACCGGGCCGCCCTCGCCGTAGAAGTCGGGCAGGTCGTCGCCGGCCAGCGCGGCGAGCGCGGCCACCTGCTCCCGCACCGACTCCGGGCGTACGCCGGAGAGCATGGTGTCGCAGCCACGCTGGGCGGCGAGCCGGCGCAGCCGTTCGGCGTACCCGTCGCTCATCCGTGCTCCCGGAGCCGACGCAGCCGGGTCACCGCCTCGGCGAGCACCTCCGGCCGCTTGCAGAACGCGAACCGGACCAGCCGGCGCCCCGCCGCCGTGTCGTCGTAGAAGACCTGGGTCGGCACCGCCACCACGCCGCACCGCTCCGGCAGGGCCCGGCAGAACTCCACCCCGTCCCGGCCGCCGAGCGGGGTGACGTCGGCGGTGACGAAGTACGTCCCCTCGGGCGCGAGCACACCGAACCCCGCGTCGGCCAGCCCGGCGACCAGTTGGTCCCGACGGCGTTGCAGGTCGTCCCGGAACCCGGTGAAGTACGCGTCCGGCAGGCCGAGCGCCACCGCCACCGCCGGCTGCAACGGGCCCGCGTTGACGAACGTGAGGAACTGCTTCACCCGCAGCACGGCCGCGACCAGGGCCGCCGGGCCGCTCACCCAGCCGACCTTCCAGCCGGTGCAGGAGAACGTCTTGCCGGCCGAGGAGACCCGCAGCGTCCGCTCCCGCATGCCGGGCAGCGTGGCCAGCGGCACGTGCGCCGTGGCGGCGTCGGTGAAGACCAGATGCTCGTAGACCTCGTCGGTGACCGCGTACGTGCCGTGCTCCCGGCACAGCTCGGCGACCAGGGCCAGCTCGTCGGCGGTGAAGACCTTCCCGGTCGGGTTGTGCGGGGAGTTCAGCAGCACCAGCCGGGTCCGCGGCCCGAACGCCGCGCGCAACTCGGCCGGGTCGAAGGCGTACCGGCCGTCGGCGTCCGGGCGCAGCGTCACCGGGCGGCGGACCGCGCCGGCCAGCGCGATCGAGGCGGCGTACGAGTCGTAGTACGGCTCGAAGCAGACCACCTCGTCACCCGCCTCGCAGAGCGCGAGGATGCTCGCCGCGATCGCCTCGGTCGCGCCGGCCGTCACCACGACCTCGCCGTCCGGGTCGTACTCCAGGTTCCAGAACCGGCGCTGGTGGGCCGCGACGGCCGCGCGCAACGCGGGGACACCCGGCCCGGGCGGATACTGGTTGTGACCGGTACGCAGCGCCTCCGCGGCGGCGGCGAGCATCTCCGGTGGGCCGTCCGTGTCGGGGAAGCCCTGCCCCAGGTTGACCGCGCCGGTGCGCACGGCCAGCGCCGACATCTCGGCGAAGATGGTGGTGCCGAACGGCCGCATCCGGGCCACCAGCGGATCGGTCGTCGTCACGGCGCCAGCCTACGGCCCGCCGCCGGACCCTCACCACCCGAAGCAGGCCACCCCCCACTCCCCTGATCTTCGCGAAACGACAGTGCCGTCGATGGTGATCCGGCAGCTCACCTCACCGACGCTGGTCGAGTTGGCGACGATGACCTGCACCCGCTGGCGATCGTTCGCGGTGAACCGCAGCCGCCAGGGCGCCTTGACGTCGATCTGGTGGAAGGTGGCGTCCGCGTCGTAGAACTGCACGGGGATCCGGCCGGTCCCGGTCACCTCGTAGACGACGGTGAACCGGCCGGGCCCGCCGGAGGGCGTGGTGACCGGGACGTCCGGTGCCGGGGTCGGCTCGTCGGCGAACCCGTCGGGCTCCGCCGGCCCGTCGATGAACGGCCGCTCGTAGGGCTCGCCGGAGCCGCTCCTCCGGTCGGTGAGACCGCCGAGCGCGCCCAGGCCGACGCAGCCGCAGACGGCCAGCACCAGCGCGACGACCAGGGTGATCACCAGCCCGATCGCCCAGCCGGCGTTCGACCGGCGCGGCGCCCCACCGGGATACGCGTACGGCGGCGGGTAGGGCCCGGGCGGGTACGCGGCCGGCGGGTAGGCGGCCGGCGGGTACGACCCGGGCGGGTGGGCGGCCGGCGGGTAGGGCCCCGGCGGGTACGCGGTCGGCGGCTGGCCGGACGCCCCCGGGTGGTTCGGGTGGTCCGGGTGACCTGGGTGCTTCGGACCGTGCGGGTGGTTTGGACCGTTCGGGTTGCTCGGATCGTTCGGCCCGCCCGGGTGGTTCGGTCCGCCCGGGCCGCCGGACGGTGTGGCGGCCGGGCCGTCGGGCGGTGACCCGTGCGGGCTGCCCGGGTGCAACGGTGCGGGGGCGGCCGGCGGGTCGGGCGACGCCCAGGGGCTCGGCTCCCACGCCAGCGGCGACCACGGCGAGGGTGGGGTCCAGGGCTGCGGAGCGGCGAGCGGGTCCGGTGGCGTCCAGGAGCCATGCTCCCCGGCGGCCGGCGGCGCGGTCGGGTCACTCGGGCCGGAAGCCGGCTCGGGGGTGGCGGGCGTCTCGGACATCGGCTCAGCTCACAGGGGTACGGCGCGGACGACCGCGGTGGGGGTGGACCGGGGCTGCCGCCCGGGCCCCTCAATGTAGGGCGCGACCGCCATCCACACGGCCCCGCCGACCAACGGTCGAGCCGGATCTTGGTACGGAACGGTCCTGGCGGGGCGTGATTCTTCCAAGATTCTCGGACCCGCCCGGCGAAGCAGACAGGCTGGCGGTGAAGGTGCGGGTGCTTTGTCCGGTTGACGGGCTCCGCTGACCGGTTCGCTCATGTTCGGTGATCGTTGAGCCGCCTTCCGCGCACGCGCAATGAGCGAAACTCGGCTAGGCTGCGGACCATGTGTGGAATCGTGGGTTACGCCGGTGCGCGCCCGGCGCTCGGCATCGTGCTCGACGGACTGCGGCGACTGGAATACCGCGGCTACGACTCGGCCGGCGTCGCCGTCGTCTGCGACGACGAGCTGCTGACCGAGAAGAAGGCCGGCAAGCTGGCCAACCTCGAGAAGGTGCTCTCCGAGCGGGCCGCCGACAACCCCGAGGACTGCGCCGCCAGCCCGATCGGCATCGGCGACGGCACCACCGGCATCGGCCACACCCGGTGGGCCACGCACGGCGGGCCGACCGACCGCAACGCGCACCCGCACGTCTCCCCGGACGGACGGGTCGCGGTGATCCACAACGGCATCATCGAGAACTTCGCGAAGCTGCGCGCCGAGCTGGAGGACGAGGGCGTCGAGTTCGCGAGCGACACCGACACCGAGTGCGCGGCGCACCTGATCGCCCGCGCGCTGGCCGACCTCCGCTCGGCCGGTGAGACTGACACCCCGCAGTTGCTCGCCTCCGCCATGCGGGTGGTCTGCGAGCGCCTCGAAGGCGCGTTCACGCTGCTCGCCGTGGATGCCGCCATCCCCGGCGCGGTGGTCGGCGCCCGGCGCAACTCGCCACTGGTGGTCGGTCGCGGTGCCGGCGAGAACTACCTGGCCAGCGACGTGGCCGCGTTCATCGAGCACACCCGGGACGCGGTCGAGCTGGGGCAGGACCAGATCGTCCTGATCACACCGGAGAGCATCGAGATCACCGACTTCGCCGGCCAGCCCGCGGCCGGCAAGGACTTCCACATCGACTGGGACTCGTCGGCCGCCGAAAAGGGTGGCTACGACTGGTTCATGCTCAAGGAGATCGAGGAGCAGCCGCAGGCCATCGCCGACACGCTGCTCGGCCGCCTCACCGAGAGCGGCGAGATCGCGCTCGACGAGGTCCGCCTCAGCGAGCAGGACCTGCGCGACGTCGACAAGATCTTCATCGTCGCCTGCGGCACCGCGTACCACGCCGGTCTGGTCGCCAAGTACGCCATCGAACACTGGACCCGGATCCCCTGCGAGGTGGAGCTGGCCAGCGAGTTCCGCTACCGCGACCCGGTGCTGGACCGGTCCACGCTGATCGTGGTGATCTCGCAGTCCGGCGAGACCATGGACACGCTGATGGCGCTGCGCCACGCCAAGGAGCAGAAGGCCCGGGTGCTGGCCATCTGCAACACCAACGGCTCGACCATCCCGCGCGAGTCCGACGCGGTGCTCTACACCCACGGCGGCCCGGAGATCGCTGTCGCCTCCACCAAGGCGTTCCTCACCCAGGTCGTGGCCTGCTATCTGATCGGCCTGCACCTGGCACAGGTGCGGGGCATCAAGTTCGCCGACGAGGTGGGCGCGGTGGTGGCCCAGCTCCAGGAGATGCCGGGCAAGCTGCGTGAGCTGCTCGACCGGATCGAGCCGGTGCGCGAGCTGGCCCGTGAGTTGAAGTCCGAGCCGACCGTGCTGTTCATCGGCCGGCACGTGGGTTACCCGGTGGCGCTGGAGGGCGCGCTGAAGCTCAAGGAGTTGGCGTACATGCACGCCGAGGGCTTCGCCGCCGGTGAGCTGAAGCACGGCCCGATCGCGCTCATCGACAAGGGGACGCCGGTGATCTGCATCGTGCCGTCGCCGATCGGCCGGGGGATGCTGCACGACAAGGTCGTCTCCAACATCCAGGAGGTGCGTGCCCGGGGCGCCCGCACCATCGTGATCGCGGAGGAGGGCGACCAGGCGGTGGTCCGGTACGCCGACCACCTGATCTACGTGCCGCGTACGCCGACGCTGCTGGCGCCGCTGGTGACCACCGTGCCGCTCCAGGTGCTCGCCGCGGAGATCGCCGCTGCCCGTGGGCACGACGTCGACCAGCCGCGGAACCTGGCCAAGTCGGTCACGGTCGAGTAGCCGACCCCGCCTCCGCCACGGCCCCTCCGCCCACACCGGAGGGGCCGTGGCGTCTTCCGCCCGGAACCCCGCTCCGCCCGCCGCCCGCCTGTCGGCCGCTCCGACCGGGCGGCCCGCGCCACGGCGTCCGCTCACCGGCCCAGCACGATCCGGGCCATCCCGTCCAGGGCCGGATTGTCGGGGTCCCAGTAGCCGGTGTGGCCGTGCCGCGCACTCGGGAAACGCCGGCCGCCGAAGCCTGGCGCGCTCGGATCGGCGCCGAACCAGAGCCGCTCGGCGTGCCGGTCGTGCGCGGCCAGCACCGGGCCGAGCGGCGTACCGGCCAGCACGGCACGGCGGGCCAACTCGTCCGGCGGGTGGGCCAGCCGGATCACGTCGTCGGGCGCGGTCGACGCCCAGACCTGGCCGGCCGGCATCCGCAGCTCGGCTGCGTGGTCGACGCCGACGCCGGGTGAGCCGACGAAGACCAGCGCGTCGGCGCCCAGCCCGTGGTCGCGGGCGGCGGTGCCGACGACCAGCGAGCCGTAGCTGTGCCCGAGCACGGTCTGCCGGGCCGGCGGTCCGTCGTGGGTGGCCCGCAGCCCCTCCTGGAACCGGTGCAGCGCCGGGCCGGCGGCCTCCGCCGGCCGGGTGCCGGACGCCTCGGGGAGAAAGTCCGGCGCGTCGTAGTCCAGCCAGAGGACCGCCGCCGCCTCCTCGCCCGGCCCGATCGCCGCGCACCGTTCCAGCACCCGGGCGGCCCGACCCAACTCGGCCGGCGCGTCCGCCAGGTCGGCGGTCATCCCGGGGACGTAGGTCAGCACCGCGCCGGCCCGGTCCGGGTTGCCGAGCGACACCACCGCCCGACCGTCCCCGGCGGGGTCGAGCCCCAGCAGGTACGCCCGCGGCGCCCCCGGCGCGGCCAGCCGCCCGGCCAGCCCGTCCAGGCCGCGCAACGCCGCCTCCACCCCGGCCAGCCGGGCCCGGCGGGCCACCTCCAGCGGGCCGGCCGGCAGCGGTCGCCGCAGCGCCAGGCGACGCGCCAGCAACTCCTCCCGCCGGTCGGCGATGAGCAGCCGGTTGGCCTGGTCGCGGGCGGTCGCCGGCACGCCGTCGAGGTGGCCGACCCGGCCCGGCTCGTGCCGGACCAGCCACCGCCGCTCGGCCGGGCTCAGACCGGCCCACCAGCGGCTCACCTCGGCCGGGCCGGCACCGGGCCCCGGCCGCCAGGCGGGCGGAACGCTGACCCAGCCGGTGACCGCCGCGGTGGTGACCTCCGCCAGCCGGCCGGCCGCCTCCCGGTCCGCCGCGCCGGCCAGCGCGAGCGCGTCCCGGATCCCGGCCTGCGCCAGCACCACGGCGGGGCCGGTCCGGATGGCGGGCCGGGTGGGGTCCGGCCGGACCGCGCCGGAGCGGTCCACCCGCAGGCCGCCGGTCTCGGCGCGGGCCACCGCCGAGTCGAGTCGGGCCTTTGCCGCGCCCACCCGGGTGGCGAACTCGGCGAGCGCCTGGTCGACCTCGACCAGCACGGGCAGCACGTCGGTCAGCGCGGTGCGCAGCTCACCGATGCGCCGTTGCGCGGCGGTCGAGGCCGCGCCGGACCAGCCGGGCCGGAGCGCGCCGGCCCGGGCGGCCAGCCCGGCGGCCCGGTGGCGCACCGGGTCGGCGAGCCCGCGCCAGGCCGCCCCGGCAGCGAGCCAGGCGCCCGGATCGGCGCGCCAGAGCTGCGCGTAGCCCACCGGGCCCGAGTCCCGGGCGGGAGCCGCCGGGCGCGGGCGGGGGCCCGCCGGCCCCGGGCCCCGGGCGGCACCTGCCGGGCGCGGGCGGCGACGCGTCTCGCCGCCGCTCACCGGGCGCCGCCCGGAGCGGCGCCCGCCGGACCTGGGCGGGCGGGGACGCCGGCGTTGCGCACCGCGAGGCGGCGGGCGGCCCGGTCGTCCACCGCCTCGTAGCCGTCCGCGCCGCCGCGCAGCGCCTCGGCGGTGGCGGCCACCCGGGCCGCGAGCGCGCCGGACCAGCGGCGCAGCGCGGCGTCCAGCTCGTCCAGCGCGGTGTCGGCCCGCCACCCGTCCGGCGGTGGCGCCACCGGCCCCGGCGCCCCGCCCGGCCCGTGGGCCAGCCGGTGGGCGTCGTCGGTCAGCTCCCGGGCCACCGCGCGCAGCAGCTCCGGATCGACGGTGAACGGCTCCTCGACCACGACGACCTCCCCACCCCGCCGACCCCATCGGCCGGACCCGGACAGCGGGGACGCTAGGCGGGCGGGAACCGTCCGCGCCGACCCTGTGGACAACGTCCCCGGTTGTCCACAGGGCCGTCCCGGCGCCCCGCCCGGCCCCCGCGCCGCCGGTAGGGTGAGGTCCGTGATCGCAGCCGACGGGAACGAACGGGGCGGGCCGGCATGAGACCGGTGTGGCGGGTCGCGGACGTCCGCGCGGCGGAGGCGGGGCTGATGGCGACCCTCCCGCCCGGTGCGCTGATGCAACGGGCGGCGGCGGGGCTGGCCCGCCGTTGCGCGCTGCTGCTGGCGGACCGGGGCGGGGTCTACGGCGCCCGGGTGCTGCTGCTGGTCGGTTCCGGAGACAACGGCGGCGACGCGCTCTTCGCGGGGGCGAGCCTGTCCCGCCGGGGCGCGGCGGTCGCCGCCCTGCTCCTCACCCCGGAGCGCGCACACGCCGCCGGCCTGGCCGCGTTGCGCGCCGCCGGCGGGCGGGTGGTCGACCGGCCGCCTGCCGGGGTCGACCTGGTGCTCGACGGCATCGTGGGCATCGGCGGCGCCGGTGGGCTGCGGGAGACCGCCGACCAGCTCGCCGCGAGCCTGACCGAGCGCCGGGGCCGGGACGGCACGCGGGCCACCGTGGTCGCGGTGGACGTGCCGAGCGGCGTCGCGGTGGACACCGGCCACGTCCCGCTGACCGACGCCGGCCGGCCCCGCGCGGTCCGCGCCGACGTGACAGTGGCGTTCGGCGCGCTCAAGCCGGCCCTGGTGGTCGGCCCGGCCGCCACGCTGGCCGGGCAGATCGACCTGGTCGACATCGGGCTCACCCCGTGGCTGCGCGGCTCCCCGGCGCTGCGGGTGACCGAGTGGTCCGACGTGGCCGGCTGGTGGCCGGTGCTGGGCGCCGCGTCGGAGAAGTACTCCCGGGGTGTGGTCGGGGTGGCGACCGGTTCCGCGACCTACCCGGGCGCGGCGGTGCTGTCGGTGGGCGGTGCGCTGGCCGGTCCCACCGGCCTGGTCCGCTACGCCGGCGGGGCCCGGGCCGAGGTGGTGCGCCAGCACCCGTCCGTGATCGCCACCGACCGGGTCGCCGACGCCGGCCGGGTGCAGGCCTGGGTCTGCGGCTCCGGGCTCGGCACCGGCGACGAGTCGGCGGCCGAGCTGCGCGCGGTGCTGGCCGCGCCGGTGCCGGTGGTGCTGGACGCCGACGCGCTGACGCTGCTGGTCGACGGCAAGCTCGCCGATCGGCTGCGCGGGCGGGACGCCCCGATCGTGGTGACCCCGCACGACCGGGAGTACGCCCGGCTCTGTGGCGAGATGCCCGGTGAGGACCGGGTCGCCGCGGCGCTGCGGCTGGCCGCCTGGATGAACGCGGTGGTGCTGCTCAAGGGCGACCGGACGATCGTCGGGACGCCCGACGGCCGGGCCTACGTCAACCCGACCGGCACCCCGGCGCTGGCCACCGGCGGCACCGGCGACGTGCTGGCCGGGATGCTCGGCTCGCTGCTCGCGGCGGGCCTGCCCCCCGAGCGCGCGGCTGCCGCCGCGGCGTACCTGCACGGGCTGGCCGGCCGGGAGGCGGCGCGTGGCGGCCCGGTGACCGCGCCCGACGTGGCCGCCGCGCTGCGCCCGGTGCTCGCCCGCCTGGGCTGAGCCGGGTGCCGACCGTGGTCGGGCGGCGGCGCCGGCCGCGCGGCTCCCGGCCAGGATGATCACCGGCGGAAGTAGGCTGGGGGCATGTGGCAGTCGGAGGTGCGTGTCGATCTCGACGCGATCCGGGAGAACGTGGCCCGGCTCAAGGCCGGCACCAGCGCCGAGCTGATGGCGGTGGTCAAGGCCGACGGGTACGGGCACGGCATGGTGCCGGCGGCCCGCGCGGCGCTCGACGCCGGGGCGGACCAGCTCGGCGTCTGCACCCTGGACGAGGCGCTCCGGTTGCGCCAGGAGGGGATCACCGCGCCGGTGCTGGCCTGGCTGCTCGATCCGGGCCTGCCGCTGCACGACGGGATCACGGTCGGCGTCGACCTCGGCTGCGCCAGCCTGAGCCAGCTCGACGAGATGATCGAGGCGAGCCGGCGGGCGGACCGCCCGGCCCGGCTGCACCTCAAGATCGACACCGGGCTGTCCCGGGGCGGGGCCACCGTCGCCGACTGGCCGGCGTTGCTGGAGGCCGCCGCGAAGGCCCAGGCCGACGGCCTGGTCGAGGTGGTCGGCGTGTGGAGCCACTTCGTGTACGCGGACTCGCCCGGCCACCCCACCACGGACCGCCAGCTCGCCGTCTTCCGCGAGGGGCTGGAGATGGTGGCGCGGGCCGGCCTGCGGCCCCGTTACCGGCACCTGGCCAACTCGGCGGCCACGCTGACCCGGCCGGACACCCACTTCGACCTGGTCCGTCCCGGCATCGCCGTCTACGGCCTGTCGCCGATCGCGGGCGAGCGGTTCGGCCTGCGCCCGGCGATGACCGCCCGGGCCCGGGTGATGTTGACCAAGCGGGTGCCGGCCGGCACCGGCGTCTCCTACGGCCACACCTACCTCACCGAGCGGGAGAGCAACCTGGCCGTGGTGCCGCTCGGCTACGCCGACGGGGTGCCCCGGCACGCCTCGAACACCGGTCCGGTGCTGCTCGGCGGCGAGCGGCGGACCATCTCCGGGCGGGTGTGCATGGACCAGTTCGTGGTCGACTGCGGTGACGACGAGGTGGCTGCCGGCGACGTGGCGACGTTGTTCGGCAGCGGCGCGGCCGGCGAGCCCACCGCCGACGACTGGGCCGAGGCGGTCGGCACGATCAACTACGAGATCGTCACCCGGTTCGGCGGCGTGCGGGTGCCCCGCGTCTACGACGGTGAGAAGCCGTGAGTCCCAGGGTGCCGCGTCCGCGAGGTGCCGCGGGCAAGGTCGCCGGGCTGGTCGGCGCCGCCGTCGGGGTGGCCGCCGCCGGGCTCGCGGCAGGCGTGGTCAGCGAACGGGTGCTGGTCCGCCGGCTCAAGAACGATCCCGCCGACCGGTACGCCCACGAGGTCTTCGGCCGGCAGCGCTACGACGAGGCGTACCGGTTGGAGATGCCGGACGGCACCGACATCCACGTGGAGGTGGTCGAGCCGACCCGTCCGGTCGCCGGGCACCCGACCGTGGTGCTGGTGCACGGCTTCTGCCTGGACATGGGGACGTTCCACTTCCAGCGCAAGCTGCTCGCCGAGCGGGGCGACTACCGGGTGGTGGCGTACGACCAGCCCGGGCACGGCCGGTCCGGGCGGCTGGAGACCGGCGAGTACGACCTGACCGCGCTGGGCCGCACGCTGCGCCGGGTGCTCGACGAGGTGGTCCCGGAGGGGCCGCTGGTGCTGATCGGGCACTCGATGGGCGGCATGACGATCATGGCGCTGGCCGAGCTGTACCCGGAGCTGTTCGGCGACCGGGTGGTCGGCACCGTGCTGATGGCCACCTCCGGCGGCCTGGCGGCCGAGACGAAGCTGGTGGCGCCCGCGTTGCTCGGCCGGGTCGGCGCGCCGGTGCTCTACATGATGAGCAACGCCACCCGGTACGGCGGCACGGTGATCGACAAGGCGCGCAAGTCGACGTCGAACGTGGCCTGGCTGCTCACCCGTAAGTACGGCTTCGGCACCTCGAAGCCCAGCCCGGCCCTGGTGTCGTACGTGGAGACGATGAACTCGCGCACCTCGGCCGACACGGTCACCCGCTACCTGCGGACGCTGGCCACGCACTCGCGGTTCCCGGCGCTGGCCGCGCTGGCCGGCACGCCGGTGCTGGTGATCGTGGGGGACAAGGACATGATCACGCCGGTGACGCACTCGGAGGAGATCATCCGGCGACTGCCGGACGCCGAGTTCGTGAAGATCCACGACAGCGGGCACGTGGTGATGCTGGAGCACGCCGACGAGGTCAACGCGGCGGTGCAGCGGTTCCTGGAGTCGGTGACCGGGTGACCGTGGTGGTGGAGCTGCGGACCGTCGAGGACACCCACGGGTTCGGGCGGCGGCTGGCCGGCGTGCTGCGCGCCGGTGACCTGCTGCTGCTCAGCGGTCCGCTGGGGGCCGGCAAGACCGCGCTGACCCAGGGCGTCGGCGCCGGCCTCGGGGTGCGCGGCGACATCACGTCGCCCACCTTCGTCATCGCCCGGGTGCACCGGCCGGACCCGGCGCGCGGCGGCCGGGTGACGCTGGTGCACGCCGACGCGTACCGGTTGGGGGAGTCCGCCGATCCGCGTGCCGAGATCGACGACCTCGACCTGGACGCCTCGGTGGACGAGGCGGTGACCGTGGTGGAGTGGGGCGAGGGGATGGTCGAGCAGTTGGTCGACGCGCACCTGCGGGTCCGCATCGACCGGCGGGACGACGACACGCGGGTGGTCACGCTGGAGCCGGTGGGCGGCGACTGGGCGGCCCGGCTGGCGACCCTCGACTGAGCGCTGTCGTACCCGCTGCCTAGAGTCCCGGGGACGACTGCGAAAGGTTGCCGATGCCCGACGACGTTCCCGCCCTCGACCTGTTGGCGCTCCTGCCCGAGCCGTGGCGGGAGGCCCTCACCCCGCACCTCGATCCGGCCCGCACCGCGGCGTTGGCCGACTTCGTCGCCCGGGAGTACGCGACAGCCACGGTCTTCCCCCCGCTGGCGGACCTGTTCTCCGCCTACCGGCTGTGCGGGCCGGCGGAGACCCGGGTGCTCATTCTCGGGCAGGACCCCTACCACAAGGCGGGGCAGGCGCACGGGTTGAGCTTCAGCGTGCGCGAGGGTGTGGCGGTCCCGCCGTCGCTGCGCAACGTCTTCAAGGAGCTGGGCGAGGACCTGGGCGTGCCGAAGCCGCGCAGCGGCAACCTCGACGGCTGGGCCGCCCAGGGCGTGCTGCTGCTCAACTCGGTGCTCACGGTCCGCCAGGCCACCCCCGGCTCGCACGCCAACCGGGGCTGGGAGGAGTTCACCGACGCCACCATCCGGGCGCTCGACGCGCTCGACCAGCGGGTGGTCTTCCTGCTGTGGGGCGGCTACGCGCGCAAGAAGGCGGCGCTTGTCACGAATCCGCGGCACGTGGTGCTGGAGGCCGGGCACCCGAGCCCGATGAACCCGCGCGGCTTCCTGGGCAGCCGCCCGTTCAGCGCGGCCAACAAGGCGCTGGCCGACGCCGGCCTGCCCACCGTCGACTGGGAACGCTCAGCCGGCTGACCCGTCGGGCTGGTCGCCGGCGCCGGCCGCGAGGCGTTGCCGGTGCCGGCGCAGCAGCTCGGCCGCGCGTCGGTCGGCCACCTCCACCTGGACCAGCGGCTCGACCGGGTAGGTGCGCCCGCCCAGCCGCACCTCGATCGGCTGGGGCAGCTCCTCGACCATCCGGGCCCGCAGCTCGCCGTGGCGGGTCCGCCAGCGGTGCTCGCCCGGCTCCTCGGGCTCGTGGCGCACTCCGCCCCACTCCTCCCAGCGGGCGTTCCACCGCTGCGCGAGCGCCCGCTCCAGGAACGCGGTAAACGAGGGAGCGTCCCGCCACCGCACGGCGATCTCGACCGCCTCCACCGGTATCGGCACGCCCTGCAACATCGCCGCCGTGCTGCCGGCCAGCACGTAGGGCAGGTCACCGAGCGCGTCGACCAGGCGGTCCAGCCCGAGGCGCTCGAGCCGCGCGACCGGATCGGTGCCGGCCAGCTCGTCGAGCGCCGCGTCCAGGTGGCTGTCGAGCGGCTCCGCCTCGATGTGTAGCTGCCGTCCGAGCGCGGCGAGGAGACGCTCCACGGTGGTCAGGCTGGGCAGCCGGTCACCGCGTTCGATCCGGGCGATGGCGGCCTGGCTCAGCCCGGCGCGGGTGGCCAGGGCCTGCTGGGTGAGCCCGGTCCGGTCCCGTTCGTGCCGCAGCGTGCGGGCGAGCTGGTGGGCCAGGCGACTCTCCGTCATCCCGGCAGGGTGGCATGTCACCGTCGAGCGATATACCGCTGGGTCATATTTATGGGTCTTGTGACGTGTTTGTGGGTGGTTGGGCGCGTCGTTGATGGCGCACGCCGTTGTCCTGCCTAGGTTCTGGCTTGTCGAAGGTCAGAACTGAGTGGGCGGGGCAACGGCGTGCGTTCGGTAAGGGTATGGGCTCGGTTGTTCGGGGTCGAGCAGGCGGTGGTGGAGGGTGTCGAGTTCGATGCGGTCGAGCAGGTGGTGGTGGCTCGGGTGCGGGTGGCTCGGGGTGCTCGGCGGCGGTGTCCGTTTTGCCGGCGGCGGTGTCCTGGTTATGACGCGGGGGTGCGTCGGCGGTGGCGGGCGTTGGATCTGGGGGTGGTGCGGGCGGTGATCGAGGCCGATGCGCCGCGGGTGTCGTGTCGGGTGCATGGGGTGGTGGTCGCGGCGGTGCCGTGGGCCAGGCATGGGGCGGGGCATACCCGGGCGTTCGATCAGGCGGTGGCGTGGTTGGCGGTGCACGCGGCGAAGTCGGTGGTGTCGCGGTTGATGCGGATCAGTTGGCGCACGGTGGGTGCGATCATCGCGCGGGTGTGGGCTGATAGCGGCGCAGCGGTGGATCGCCTCGACGGGTTACGTCGTATCGGTATCGACGAGGTCAGCTACAAGAAAGGCCACCGGTATCTGAGCGTGGTGGTGGATCACGACACCGGCCGGCTGGTGTGGGCCGCTGCGGGCAAGAGCGCGGCTACGTTGCACGAGTTCTTCGACCTGCTCGGACCCGAGCGGGCAGCCGCGATCACCCACGTGTCGGCTGACGGCGCGGACTGGATCACCACCGTGGTGCGCCGTCGTTGCCCGAACGCGGTGCGCTGCGCCGACCCGTTCCACGTCGTGGCCTGGGCCAGCGACGCCGTGGACCGAGTCCGCCGGCAGGTATGGAACGCCGCCGCCGGTCGGGGAACAGGCCGTCGCGGTGTCGCCGTCGGCGAAGCGCGGCTGGTGAAGAACACCCGCTGGGCGTTGTGGAAGAACCCGGACAACCTCACCGGCGCACAACGGGCCACCCTCGACTGGATCGCCAAGAACCACCCCCGCCTACACCGAGCCTGGGCCCTCAAAGAAGGCCTGCGCTACGTGTTCACCCTGGCCAAAACCAGCCCCACCACAGCGGTCCAAGCCCTCGACCAATGGATCGGCTGGGCCCGCCGCAGCCGCATCGACATCTTCGTCGACCTGCAACGCCGCGTGGTCCGCCACCGCGACGCCATCATCGCCTCGCTCGAACACGGCCTGTCCAACGGCCGCATCGAATCCGTCAATGCCAAGATCCGCCTCATCACCCGGATGGCCTTCGGCTTCCACTCACCCCACGCCCTCATCGCCCTAGCCCTACTCAGCCTCGGCGGCCACCGCCCCCAACTCCCCAACCGATGACCCACACATCCAGCACAAAATCCATATTTATGACTCTGAGGTATACCGCTTCACCGTAGGTGTTCCCTCCGGGCGCTACCCTCCGTGACGGCATGGGGTGGGAGGGCCAGGTCGGGGGACGGCTAGGCTGGCTTACCGTGCTCGTACTCCTGGTGGACTCCTCGACGCCTGCGGTGACCGCGGCGCTGGCCGAGGTCTCGGCGGACGGCGTCGTGCTGCGCGCGTCCCGGTGCACGGTCGACGCCCGGGCCCACGGCGAGCTGCTCGCGCCGCAGGTCGACGCGGTGCTCGCCGACGTGGGCGCGCGCCCGGCCGACCTGGCCGGGATCGTCGCCGGGCTCGGCCCCGGCCCGTTCACCGGGCTGCGGGTGGGGCTGGTCACCGCCGCCACCATGGGTCAGGTGCTCGGCGTCCCCACGTACGGCGTCTGCTCGCTCGACGGCCTCGGCCACCCGACCGGCGCGAGTGAGCCGGCCGCCGGGGAGCTGGTGCTGGCGGCGACCGACGCGCGGCGGCGGGAGGTCTACTGGGCCGTCTACGACGGCGCCGGGCGGCGCGTCGCCGGCCCGGACGTGGCCGCCCCGGTGGTCGTCGCCGGGCGGGCGCGGGACCTGGCGGTCACCGTCGCGGTCGGCGACGGCGCGCAGCGGTACGCGGACGTGCTCGGCCTGCCGGTGCGGGCCGAGCCGCGCTACCCGGACCCGCTGGCGCTGGCCCGTCTCGCCGCCGAGCGGATCCGCGCGGGCGCCCCGGGTGAGGCGCTCACCCCGCTCTACCTGCGCCGCCCGGACGCGGTGGCGGCCACCGGCCACAAGCCGGTCCTGCGATGAGGCTCGGCCGGTTCCGCTGGTGGCACGTCGACGAGGTGCTGCCCATCGAGGCGGACCTGTTCGGTGCCGAGCAGTGGTCCCCGGGCATGTTCTGGAACGAACTCGCCAACGGGCACTTCTACCTGGTCGCCACCGACGACGACGGTACGGTGACCGGCTACGCCGGGTTGGCCGTGGCCCCGCCCGACGAGGCGTGGGTGCAGAACATCGCGGTCCGCCGGGACGCCCAACGCCGGGGCGTCGGCCGGCTGCTGCTGGAGGCGCTGCTCGCCGAGGGGGCCCGGCGCGGCGTGCGCAGCACGCTGCTGGAGGTCGCCGCCGACAACGCCCCGGCGCAGCGGCTCTACGCGACGTACGGCTTCGAGCCGATCGGCGTGCGGCGCGGCTACTACCAACCGAGCAACACCGACGCGCTGGTCATGCAGCGCACCGAGGACTGACGCGGATGGCTGACGAACCCCTGGTGCTCGGCATCGAGACCTCCTGCGACGAGACCGGCGTGGGCATCGTGCGCGGGCACACGCTGCTCGCCGACGCGCTGGCCTCCAGCGTCGAGGAGCACGCCCGCTTCGGCGGCGTGGTGCCCGAGGTGGCCAGCCGGGCCCACCTGGAGGCCATCGTGCCCACCATGGACCGGGCGCTGAGGGAAGCCGGCGTCACCATCGCCGACATCGACGCCATCGCGGTCACCTCCGGGCCGGGGCTGGCCGGCGCGCTGCTCGTCGGCGTCGCCGCCGCCAAGGGGTACGCGGTGGCCGCGGAGAAGCCGGTGTACGGCGTGAACCACCTCGCCGCGCACGTGGCCGTGGACACGCTGGAGCACGGCCCGCTGCCCGAGCCGGCGATCGCGTTGCTGGTCTCCGGCGGGCACTCCTCGCTGCTGCGCGTCGACGACCTGGCCCGGGGCGTGGTGCCGCTCGGCGCCACCATCGACGACGCGGCCGGGGAGGCGTTCGACAAGGTGGCCCGGCTGCTCGGGCTGCCGTTCCCCGGTGGCCCGTACATCGACCGCGAGGCGCGGGCCGGCGACCCGGCGTCGATCGTCTTCCCGCGTGGGCTGACCGCCGCCAAGGACCTGGCCGGGCACCGGTTCGACTTCTCCTTCTCCGGCCTGAAGACGGCGGTGGCCCGCTGGGTGGAGGCACGGCAGCGGGCCGGCGAGCCGGTGCCGGTGGCCGACGTGGCGGCGTCCTTCCAGGAGGCGGTCTGTGACGTGCTGGTCGGCAAGGCGCTGGACGCCTGCCGCAGCAGCGGGATCGACACGCTGGTGATCGGCGGCGGGGTGGCGGCCAACTCCCGGCTGCGGGCGATGGCCGAGCAGCGGGCCGCGAAGCACGGCGTCCGGGTGCGTACGCCCCGGCCGAAGCTCTGCACGGACAACGGCGCGATGGTGGCGGCGCTCGGCTCGCACCTGGTCGCCGCGGGCGTCGCTCCGAGCCGGCTGGACCTGCCGGCCGACTCGGCCATGCCGCTGACCGTGGTCAGCGTCTGACCGGGGAGGAGACCGACATGATCGTCCGGATGTGGGAGGCGAAGGCCGAGCCGTACGGCTTCGCCGACCTGATCACCTGGGTGTGCGACACCGCGCTGCCCGAGTTCGAGCACGACCCGATGCACGTCGGCAGCGAGGTGTTCTCCTCCACCGACCACCGGCTCGTGGTCATCTCGAAGTGGCGCAGCAACCCGCGGGAGCTGCCCGAGCCGCCCGTGCGCCTGGTCGCCCGCCCGCCGCACAGCTGGGACTTCACCGAGGTCGACCGCTAGGCCGCGACCAGCCGGAAATGATTGGCGTGCGGCCCGTCCCGGCACCTAGCGTCGGTGGGTCATGCGCTTCTCACCGGCCGGCGATCCCGGCACCCCCGACGCGCGGTCCGCCACCCGTTACCTGGTGTGGCTCGCCGGGCGACATCCCGTGTACTTCGGCGGCGGCCTCACGCTCGGCGTGACCTGGATGCTGGCCCAGGCGCTGGTGCCGGCCGCGATCGGCCGGGCCGTGGAGGCCGGGCTCGCCCAGCGCGACCCGGACGCGTTGGTGCGCTGGAGCCTGGCCCTGCTCGGGCTGGGCCTGGTGCAGGCCGGCGCCGGCATCCTGCGGCACCGCTGCGCGGTGCACAACTGGCTCGGTGCCGCGTACCGCACCGTGCAGGTCACCGTGGACGCCACCAACCGGCTCGGCGCCGCGCTGCCGCGCCGGGTCGCCGCCGGCGAGGTGGTGAGCATCGGCACCTCCGACATCGAGCACATCGGCAGCGCGGTCGACATCACCGCCCGGGGTGCCGGGGCGGTGGTCGGCATCGTCACCGTCGCCACCATCCTGCTCACCGCGTCACTGCCGCTCGGGCTGGTGGTGGTGCTCGGGGTGCCGCTGCTGATGGCGCTGGTCGCGCTGCTGATCCGGCCGCTGCACCGGCAGCAGGCGGCGTACCGGGAGTCGACCGGCCGGCTCACCGCGCGCGCCGCGGACATCGTCTCCGGCCTGCGGGTGCTGCGTGGGGTGGGCGGGGAGCCGGTGCTGGCCGCCCGCTACCGGGAACGGTCGCAGGCGCTGCGCGCCGACGGGCTGCGGGTGGCCCGGGTGGAGTCACTGCTCCAGGCCGCCCAGATCCTGCTGCCCGGCGTGTTCGTGGTGCTGGTGACGTGGCTCGGCGCCCGGTTCGCACTGCGCGGCGAGATCAGCGCCGGCGAGCTGGTGTCCTTCTACGGCTACACCGCGTTCCTGGTCAGCCCGCTGCGCAACCTCACCGAGGCGGCCGACAAGCTGACCCGGGGGCACGTCGCGGCCCGCCGGGTGGTCCGGCTGCTGCGGCTCGCGCCGGAGTTCACCGACCCGGCCCGCCCGGTGCCGGTGCCGACCGGGCCGGGGGAGCTGGTGGACGCGCGCTCCGGGCTGGTGCTGCGGCCGGGCCGGCTCACCGCGCTGGCCGCCACCGAACCGCAGGACGCGGCCGAGATCGCCGACCGCCTCGGCCGGTACGCCGACGGGGACGTGACGCTGCACGGCGTACCGCTGCGGGACGTGGCGCTGGCGACGGTGCGGGAGCGGATCCTGGTGGCCGACAACGACGCGCAGCTGTTCAGCGGCGTGCTCCGCACGGAGCTGGACCCGCACGACCGGGCGGACCGCGCCGCGGTCGAGGCGGCGTTGGCCGCGGCCAGCGCGACGGACATCGTCGAGGCGCTGCCCGGCGGCCTGGACGGCCCGGTCGCCGAGCGGGGCCGGGAGTTCTCCGGCGGGCAGCGGCAGCGCCTGCGGCTGGCCCGCGCGCTGGTCGCCGACCCGGAGACGCTGATCCTGGTCGAGCCCACCAGCGCGGTGGACGCGCACACCGAGGCGCGCGTCGCCGACCGGCTGGCCGCGGCCCGGTCCGGCCGCACCACGCTGGTCTGCACCACCAGCCCGCTGGTGCTCGGGCGCGCCGCGCACGTGGTCTTCGTGGAGGACGGCAAGGTCGTCGCCGAGGGGCGGCACGAGGAACTGCTCGCGGCCGAGCCCCGGTACGCGGCCACGGTGAGCCGGGAGGAGGACCGATGAGCAACGCGCTGCCCGTCGCCGACGCCGCGCGGGTCCGCCGGTACGTGCGGGAGCTGGTCCGCCGGCACCCGCGTGGCCTGACCGCCGCGCTCGGCCTGCACGCGCTCGCCGCGGCGGCCGGGCTGGTCACCCCGCGCCTGCTCGGCGACCTGGTCGAGGGGATCTCGCAAGGCGTGGCGGCCACCACCGTGGACCGGGTGGTGGCGGCCATCGCCGCGTTCGTGGTGGCGCAGGCGGTGCTGGTCCGTTTCGCGCACCTGGCCTCGGCCCGGCTCGGTGAGCGGGTCCTCGCCGAGCTGCGTGAGGAGTTCGTCGACCGGGTGCTGGCGCTGCCGCTGTCCACCGTGGAGCGGGCCGGCACCGGTGATCTGCTCACCCGCACCACCCGGGACGTGTCCGCGCTGTCGAGGACGGTCCGTTTCGCCGGGCCGGAGACGTTGATCGCGGCCGTCACCGTGCTGCTGATCCTCGGCGCGCTGGTGCTGACCGGGCCGCTGCTGGCGCTGCCCAGCCTGCTCGCGGTGCCGGTGATCTGGGCCGGCACCCGGTGGTACCTGCGCCGCGCGCCGGCCGGCTACCTGCGGGAGAACGCCGCCTACTCGGACATCACCGACGGGATCAGCGAGACGGTCGAGGGGGCGCGGACCACCGAGGCGCTGCGTCAGGCGGCCCGCCGCCGGGCCCGTGGCGACGCCGACATCCGTCGCTCGTACGCGGCCGAGCGCTACACGCTGTACCTGCGGACCGTGTTCTGGCCGGTGGCCGAGTTCGGCTACCTGGTGCCGATGGTGGCCACGTTGCTGATCGGCGGTTGGTTCCACCTGAAGGGCTGGGCCACCCTGGGCCAGGTCACCGCCGCCACGCTCTACGCCCAGCAGCTCACCGACCCGATCGAGCGGCTGCTCGGCTGGCTGGACGAGTTCCAGGTGGGTGGCGCCTCGCTGGCCCGGCTGCTCGGCGTGGCCAGCGCGCCGGACGAGCGGCCCCCGGCGCCCGCCGCGCCGCGCCGGCCGACCACCGACAGCCGGCTCGCCGCGCACGACGTCCGGTACGCGTACCGCGCCGGCCACGACGTGTTGCACGGCGTGACGTTGGTGCCCCGGCCCGGGGAACGGCTGGCGATGGTGGGCCCGTCCGGGGCGGGCAAGTCCACCCTGGGCCGGCTGCTGGCCGGTGTGCACACGCCGTCCGCCGGTGCGGTGACCGTCGACGGTCGACCCCTCGCCGAGCTGCCCCTGGACGAGCTGCGTACCCACGTCGCGCTGGTCAGCCAGGAGCACCACGTGTTCATCGGCACGCTCGCCGACAACGTGGCGATGGTCCGGCCGGCCGCCGACCGGGCGGCGGTGCGCGCCGCGCTGGCCGCGGTCGACGCGCTGGACTGGGCGGAGGCGCTGCCGGAGGGCCTGGAGACGACCGTCGGGGCCGGCGGGCATCCGCTCACCCCGGCGCAGTCGCAGCAGCTCGCGCTGGCCCGGCTGGTGCTCGCCGACCCGCACACGCTGGTGCTGGACGAGGCCACCTCGCTGATCGACCCCCGGGCCGCCCGGGCGCTGGAGCGGTCGCTGGCCGCGGTGCTGCACGGGCGGACCGTGATCGCCATCGCGCACCGGCTGTTCTCCGCGCACGACGCGGACCGGGTGGCGGTGGTGTCCGACGGTCGGATCACCGAGCTGGGGTCGCACGACGAGCTGGTCGCCGCCGGCGGCTCGTACGCCGCGCTCTGGCGCTCCTGGCACGGCTGAGGTGAAAGGACGGGCCCCTTCCTAACGCCTGGCGTATAGGAAGGGGCCCGCTTGACGCCCGTCAGGCGCGGCGCATCAGCCGCCAGGTGGTGTACCCGCCGGTGCCCAGCGCGAGCAGGAAGACCGCCCACACGATCCCGGTGCCCACCTGGAGCCCGCCGCCGCTGGACGCGTTGGCCTGGGCGGCGGCGACCAGCGAGTCGCTCTGCGCGGCCGGCAGCGCGGGCGGCGGCAACTGCTGCCAGCGGACCAGTCCGGTGCTCTCCAACATGGTCATGTGGTCGTTGACGAACTTGTTGGCGTCCTCGGCGAGCTTGCGCACGACCGGGTCCTTGGTGCTCGCCCGCACCGCCCCGATCACCGGGAAGATGTTGCCGTGGGCGACCCGGAGCCGGGTGACGAAGATCTGGTCGAACTGCGCGCCGCTGGCGTTCTGCATCTCGGTCAGCCAGCCCTTCTGCTGGGTCGTCGGGTCCGTCGGCAGCACCGCCCCCAGCTTGTTCGCCGCCTCGACCACCAGTTGGTCCAGGACACCGTGCTGGCGGGCGATCTCCGCGCCGACCTCCCGTACCCGGGGGGACTGGCCCTTCTCGGCGGCCATCGTGCCGGCCGGCATCTCCCACAGCCCGGCCAGTCGTACGCCGTTGAGCAGCGTCATGTCCGCGGCGTTCATCTGCACCCCGGGATTGGGTGCGGCCTGCGCCGCGCCGGGAAGAACGCCGATCCCCGCGCCGATCGCGACGAGCAGCAGGGTCACCCGGTGCGCCAGTCGGCGACGTGCGGATTCCAGCGATGCCATGGTTGCGGTGCCTCCTCGGTCCGGACCGGTACGCGGGGTCGCGGGACGGCCGCGCGCCCACCGGCCACCCGCCCGCACGTTGGTACGGATCACCGGGCCGATCAGTTCAGCGGGTCGGCCAGGAGGCGTTCGAAGGCCAGCTCGGCGGCGCCGATCAGCGCCGCGTCGCCGCCGAGTTCCGGGGTCCGCAGCCGCACGTGCTCCAGGCAGGCGGGCAGCCCGTTGCGGTTGAGCCGGCTGCGCACCTGGGCGGCGGCGGCCAGGTAGAGGTCACGCATGGTGCCCCCGAAGATGACCATCTCCGGGTTGAAGATGTTGACCAGGTTGGCCACGCCGAAGCCGAGCCAGTCGCCGGCCTGCCGTACCGCGCTCTGCGCGCGGGCGTCCCCGCGGTCGGCCGCGTCGAAGACGCTCAGCAGCGCGTCCCGGCCGCGCGCCTCGGCCCGGCCGGCGGCCCGCAGCAGCCCGTGCTCGCCGATCTCGGTCTCCCAGCAGCCGTGCCGGCCGCAGTCGCAGCGCGCCCCGTCGCGGACCACCACCATGTGGCCGACCTCGCCGCCGTAGCCGCCGTGTCCGGTCAGCCGCCGGCCGCCGGCGATGATGCCGGCGCCCACGCCGACGTCGCCGTACAGGTAGATGACGTTGTCGCAGCCGGTGGCCGCGCCGCGGGCGTGTTCGGCGAACGCGGCCACGTCGGCCACGTTGCCCACCGTGATGGGGACGTCGATGCCCAGCTCGGCGGCGAGCGCCGCGCCGATCGGCTCGTCGACCCAGCCGGTGGTGGGGCTGAGCCGCACCAGCCCGTCGTCGCGGCGCACCATGCCGCAGACCGCCACTCCGGCGCCGACGCAGAACGAGCCGGCCGGTACCGCCTGGTGCATCTCCTTGACGGCGCCGGCCAGCAGCGGGGCGGCCTCGCCGGCGACGAGGTTGCGCGGCCGGTCCAGTTCCCGGCGGTCGAGCACCTCACCGCCGAGCCCGACCCGCGCGGCCCGCAGCCGGTCCACCTCGACGCTGTACGCGTACGCGTAGACCCGTCCCGACTCGGGCCGGACGACGAGTGACGGTCGTCCGGCCCGGCCGGTCTCCTTCGGCGTCCCCTCGCTGACCAGACCGGCGCCGGCCAGGTCGGCGGTCAGCGCGCCGATGGTGCTGCGGTTGAGCCCGAGCGCGGTGGTCAGCTCCGCGCGGGTGGTGGCGCCGTGCACGTGCACGTAGCGGAGCAATGCGCCCAGGTTCTGCCGTCGGATCTCGTCCTGGCTGGGACCCGCGCGCATTGCCACTGCCATGGTGTGTCCGTACCCCCCGGGGTCAGCGCGTGCCGGTGGCGGCGGCCCGCCGCCTGGACAGCGCGTCGATGGTCGCGGCGGCGAGCAGCACCACGCCGGTGACCACGTACTTGACGCCGGAGCTGTATCCCATCAGTCCCATGCCGTTGTCGATCACCGCGATCACCGCGCCACCGAGCACGGCGTCGAGGACGCGGCCCTTGCCGCCGAAGAGGCTGGTGCCGCCGATCACCGCCGCGCCGACGGCGTAGAGCAGCACGTTACTGCCACCGGTGTTGGGGTCGACCGAGTTGGCCCGGCTGGCGGCCACGATGCCGCCGATCGCGGCCATCCCGGAGCAGATGACGAAGACCGAGACGCGGATCCTGTCCACGTTGATGCCGGCCCGGCGGGCGGCCTCGGCGTTGCCGCCGACCGCGTAGATGTGCCGGCCGTAGCTGGTGCGCTGGAGCACGAACGTCCAGACGATCAGCAGCAGCGCGATGATCGGCACCACGATCGGCACGCCCTTGAGCGAGCTGACCAGCACGTTGCGGCTGCGCTCCAGGTTCAGCACGTAGACCGCGACGCCGAGGATCACGGCGAGGCCGCCGATCCGCGCGGCCACCACCGCGATCGGGTCGGTGAGCAGGCCGCGGGCGGACCGGTTGCGGTGCCGCAGCAACTGCACGGCCGCGTACCCGGCGACGGCCGCCGCGGCAAGCGCCCAGCCCAGCGCGGGGGAGAGGTTGCGGTTCGCGATCGCGACCAGCACGTCGTCGCGGACCGCGATGTTCGCGCCCTCGTCCATCAGCGTCAGCACGACGCCCTGGAAGGCCAGGAAGCCGGCGAGCGTCACCACGAAGGACGGGATGCCGACCTTCGCGACCAGCAGGCCGAGCACGATGCCGATGACCACGCCGGTGACGACGGCGGCGAGCACCGCGACGTACCAGGGGTAGCCGACCACGGTGGCGGTGTTGGCCAGGATCGCGGCGCAGACGCCGCTGGCGAAACCGGCGGAGAGGTCGATCTCGCCGAGCAGCAGGACGAAGACCAGGCCCATCGCGATCAGCGTGACCGCCGCGCCCTGGGTGAACAGGTTCGCCAGGTTACCGGCGGTGAAGAACGAGGGGCGGGCGATCGAGAAGCCCACGGCCAGTACGAGCAACATGATCACGGCGGGCAGCGCGCCGATGTCGCCGCCGCGTACCCGGCGCCAGTAGTTGTTCACGTGGCTGCCCATGGTCGGCGTCGGGATGACGCTGGCCGGGCCTTCCTTCTTCACGGCGGTGGCGGTCATCGGACGGCTCCTGGGGTGATGTCGGCGGGCGCGGCGCCGGTACCGTGGCTGCCCGGCTCGCCGGCGAGGCCGAGGTCGCCGGAGCGACCGGCGGTGATCAGCTCGACCACCTGCGAGTGGGTGATGTCGGTGGTCTTCACCTGGGCGACCATCTGACCGAGGTAGAGCGCGGCGATCCGGTCGGAGACGGCGAAGACGTCGTTCATGTTGTGCGAGATGAGCACCACGGCCAGGCCCTTGTCGGCCAGCCGGCGGACCAGCTCCAGCACCTGAGCGGTCTGCGCGACGCCGAGCGCGGCGGTGGGCTCGTCCAGGATGACCAGCCGGCTGTTCCAGAGCACCGCCTTGGCGATGGCCACGGTCTGCCGCTGGCCGCCGGAGAGGCTGGAGACGTGCTGGCGCAGCGACTTGACGGTGCGCACGCTGAGGCCGGCCAGCGTCTCGGCGGCCATCTGCTCCATGGTCGGCTCGTCGAGCACGATGCCGCTGCGCTTCTCCCGGCCGAGGAACATGTTCTGCACGATGTCGAGGTTGTCGCAGAGCGCCAGGTCCTGGTAGACGACCTCGATCCCGAGCGCGGCGGCGTCCCGGGGGCTGTTGATGCTCACCGGCTTGCCGTCGTAGAGGAACTCGCCGGCCTCGGTGGGGTAGATGCCGCTGATGCACTTGACCAGGGTCGACTTGCCGGCGCCGTTGTCGCCGACCAGCGCGGTCACCTCGCCGGGGTGCGCGGCGAAGGCGACGTCACGGAGCACCTGGACGGGACCGAAGCTCTTGTCGATCCCGCGTAGCTCCAGCAGGGGGGTTGCGGACACGGGGGTCTCCTTTGGGCGGAGGGAGGTCTCGGATCCCGTCCGGCGTGGGCGCCGCCCGGCACGGGGTGGTCCCGTGCCGGGCGGCGCCGCCTGAGGCGGGTGGGGTCAGCTCACGCCGGCGTCGGTGCAGAGCTTGGCGAACGCACCGGTGCAGAGCTCTTCCTTGGTGACGTAGCCGTCGGCGACGACGTCCTTGACGTTGTCCTTGTAGATGGCCTTCGGCTCCAGCAGCACGGCCGGCACGTCCCGGTTGCCCTCCGGGTCCTTGACGGTCTGGCCGGTGTCCTTCTTCTCGCCCTTGGCGAGCGCGATGGCCAGCTCGGAGGCGGCGTCCGCCTCCTTCTTGACCGCCTTGTAGACGGTCATGCACTGGTCACCGGCGAGGATGTTCTGCAGGCCCTCCTTGGTGGCGTCCTGACCGGTCACCGGGACCTTGCCGTTGAGCTTGTTCTTCTTCAGCACCGAGATGGCCGCGTTGCCGAGGCCGTCGTTGGCGGCGAGCACGCCGTCGATCTTGCCGCCGGCCTTGGTCAGCTGCTGCTCGAAGATGGTCGCGGCCTGCGCGTTGTCCCACGCCGGCACCGGGTCGTCGGCGACCTTGGTGTATTCCTTCGAGTCGAACTTCGGCTTGAGCACCGAGTCGTACCCGTTCTTGAACAGGGTGGCGTTGTTGTCGGTCGGCGAGCCGTTGAGGTACGCGATCGACGGGTTCTTGGCGCCCTTGTCGGTCAGGCACTTGCTCAGGCCCTCGCCCTGGAGCTTGCCGACGGCCTCGTTGTCGAAGCTGACGTAGTACTGGGCGGAGCCGCCCAGGGTCAGCCGGTCGTAGTCGATGGTGGCGACGCCCTGCGACTTGGCCTTGTCGAGCACGGCCTTGCCGGTGCCGGAGTCCAGGTTGACGATCATCAGCACGTTGACGCCGTTGGTGATCATCTGGTCGGCGATGGTCTGGAACGCGGTCTTGTCGTTCTGCGCGTTCTGGATGTCGGACTCGACGCCGGCCGCGTCGAACGCCGCCTTGAGGAACTTGCGGTCCGCGCCCTCCCAGCGGGCGGAGGACTTGCTGTCCGGCAGGATCACGCCGATCTTCGGCTTCTTGTCGTTCGAACCGCCGGCCTGGTCGGAAGAATTGCCGTTGTCACCACAGGCAGCCATGCTGCCGGTCGCGAGGAGACCGACGGCCGCGAAGGTGAGGAAGCCCTTGCGCATGTGCACGGGTCCTTTCGGGGGGTGGGGGGAGTTGCGTTCGATGTTTTGTTGTGTCCGGCAACGTATTCCCCGCTTCCCGCGCTCCGCAAGAGTGCCGAGGTCAGAAGTTTGTTGGCGGCGGTAACAATTCAGCAACGCGGTTGTCACCTGAGCGACACCGGCTGCGGAAACGCTCCCAGACGTCCGGATCAGCGGGCGGCGATCGGGGCGGTCACGGCCCCGGTCAGCGCCACCAGATCGGCCGGCGCGAGCTGCACCTGGAGGCCGCGACGGCCGGCCGAGACGTACACCGTCGGGTGCGCCAGCGCGGACACGTCGACCACTGTCGGCAGCGCCCGGCGCTGCCCCAGCGGGCTGATCCCGCCCCGCACGTATCCGGTCGCCCGCTCGGCCACCGCCCGGTCGGCCAGCGCGGCCCGCTTGCCGCCGACCGCCCCGGCCAGCGCCTTCAGGTCCAGCTCCCCGGTCACCGGCACCACCGCCACGGTCAGCACGCCGTCGACGTCGGTGACGAGCGACTTGAACACCTGCGCCGGTGGCACCCCGAGCGCGTCGGCGACCAGCGCGCCGTAGTTCGGCGCGTCCGGCGGGACGTCGTACCGGTGGGTGCGGTACGCGATCTTCCGCCTGGTCAGCAGCGCGGTCGCCGGAGTGCCCTGTCCCGCCATGACGGTCAAGCTAACCCGGCCGCCGCCGCCCGGCGACCCGAGCCGGCGGAGTCCGATCAGCCGGTGGCCGGAACCGGACGGCAGATCAGCACCGTGGGCGCGCCGGCCACCCGGGTCAGCACCAGGCTGGCCGCCGTGTCGCCGGACAGGCGCAGGTCGCGGCGCAGCTTCTCCGGCTCCAGCGCCGAACCCCGCTTGAGGATCTCCACCCGGCCGACCCGGCGCTCCCGCAGCAGCGCGCGCAGCCGCTTCAGCGAGAACGGCAGCACGTCGGTGATCTCCAGGCAGCGGGCGAACGGCGTGGGCCGCGCCGCGTCCGCGTACAGGTAGGCGATCGACGGGTCGGCGAGCGTCGCGTCGAGGTCGGCGGCCAGCTCGGCGACCAGGTGCGCGCGCACCACCGCCGGGTCCGGGTCGTACAGGAACCGCCGGAGCGGGCCCACCTGCGCCTCGTCCGCGCCGCTGCCGGTGAGGTGGTGAGAAGGGGACCCGTCTCTACCGGAGGCGTCAACCGGGGGCCCTTCCTTGCTCCGCAGGAGGGTGGCGCGGCGGGGGACGCCGGCCAGCGGGCCGCACCAGAGGGCGGCCTCCACCAGGTCGCCGTCGACGCTCACCCACTCCGCCTCGGCGCCGGCCGGGATCAGCGCGTGGTCCAGGCCGGGCGCCACCTTGACCACGGTGCGCGGCACCCGCTCGGCGAGCGCGGTAACGAAGTCCCACGGCGGCGAGTAGGCGTTCGGGTCGAAGATGCGCCGCCCGGTGCCGGCCCGCCGCCGGGCCGGGTCGCAGAACGCCCCGTCGACCCGGGACACGTCGAACGCGGTGGCGTCGCCGCACTCGACAGTGACCAGCTCGGCCAGCCCGGCGGCCTCGGCGTTCGCGGTGGCCATCGCCGCGGTCAGCGGGTCGGCCTCCACCGCGTACACCCGGATGCCGGCGCGGGCCGCGGCGAGCGCGTCGGCGCCCAGCCCGCACCCGAGGTCGGCCAGGGTGGTCACGCCCGCCGCGCGCAGCCGCGCGGCCCGCCGGTCGGCGACCACCCGGCGGGTGGCCTGCTCCAGCCCGGGTCGGGTGAGGAACATCCGGGCCGCCGCCGCGCCGAACTTGCCGACCGCCCGGCGACGCAGCTCCGCCTGGGTCAGCGCCGCCGCCGCGAGCCCGCCCGGGATTCCGGCCGAGCGCAGCGCGGCGGCTGCCGCCAGCGGGTCGCCGCCGGCCACCCGCTCCGCCGAGGCGAGCGCGGTCGACCCCTCGGGGGTACGCAGCGCGGTGAGCTGGTCGAGATCCACCCGCCCATTCTCCCGGCCGGCTCCCGGGGGCGACACGACGGGCGACGCGCTGGCACTCTCCTTGACGGAGTGCTAGCCGAGGAATAACCTGCGATTAGCACTCTCACCCTGAGGGTGCCAACGCCCGGGCCCCGTGCCCGAGCGTTGAACGCCAGGCGGACCGGCACCCGCGACGACGGCCCCGCCCGGTGGCATGTGGCAGATTGACGCTGGTCGGCGTGCCGACCGGCAACGACACCAAGTACCCCAGGAGGGTATGCCCGTGACTACCGCGACCAAGGTTGCGATCAAGCCGCTCGAGGACCGCATCGTGGTGCAGGCGAACGAGGCCGAGACCACCACCGCCTCGGGCATCGTGATCCCCGACACCGCCAAGGAGAAGCCGCAGGAGGGCACCGTCCTCGCTGTCGGCCCGGGCCGGATCGACGACAAGGGCAACCGCGTGCCGGTCGACGTGAAGGTCGGCGACACCGTCCTCTACTCGAAGTACGGCGGCACCGAGGTCAAGTACGCCGGCGAGGAGTACCTGGTGCTCTCCGCCCGCGACGTCCTCGCGGTCATCGAGAAGTAAGCAACCGATCAGTGTCGTTGCCCCGGTCCGGCTCGCCGGGCCGGGGCAACGTCGCTTCGAAGGGATACCGATGGCAAAGATCCTGAGCTTCTCGGATGACGCCCGGCACCTGCTCGAGCACGGTGTCAACGCCCTCGCGGACACGGTCAAGGTCACGCTCGGCCCCCGCGGGCGCAACGTCGTCCTGGACAAGAAGTTCGGTGTGCCCACGATCACCAACGACGGCGTGACCATCGCCAAGGAGATCGAGCTCACCAACCCGTACGAGAACCTCGGCGCGCAGTTGGTCAAGGAGGTGGCGACCAAGACCAACGACGTCGCCGGCGACGGGACCACCACCGCCACCGTGCTGGCGCAGGCCATGGTCCGTGAGGGCCTGCGCAACGTGGCCGCCGGCACCAACCCGACCGGCCTGAAGCGGGGCATCGACGCGGCAGCCGCCAAGGTCTCCGAGGCGCTGCTCGGCAAGGCCGTCGAGGTCGCCAGCAAGGAGTCGATCGCGCACGTCGCGACCATCTCCGCGCAGGACGCCACGATCGGCGAGCTGATCGCCGAGGCGATGGAGCGGGTCGGCCGCGACGGTGTGATCACCGTCGAGGAGGGCTCCGCGCTCACCACCGAGCTGGAGGTGACCGAGGGTCTCCAGTTCGACAAGGGCTTCATCTCGCCGAACTTCGTCACCGACGTGGAGGGGCAGGAGTCGGTCCTGGAGGACCCGTACATCCTGATCACCACGCAGAAGATCTCGGCGATCGAGGAGCTGCTGCCGCTGCTGGAGAAGGTCCTCCAGAACAACAAGCCGCTGCTCATCATCGCCGAGGACGTCGAGGGCCAGGCCCTGTCCACGCTGGTGGTCAACGCCATCCGCAAGACCGTCAAGGTCTGCGCGGTGAAGGCCCCCGGCTTCGGCGACCGCCGCAAGGCGATGCTCCAGGACATGGCGATCCTGACCGGCGCCGAGCTGGTCGCCCCGGAGCTGGGCTACAAGCTCGACCAGGTCGGCCTGGAGGTGCTCGGCACCGCCCGTCGCGTCGTGGTCGACAAGGAGAACACCACTGTCGTCGACGGCGGCGGCCAGTCCGCCGAGGTCGCCGACCGGGTCGCCCAGATCCGCAAGGAGATCGAGGCCTCGGACTCCGAGTGGGACCGGGAGAAGCTGGCCGAGCGGCTGGCGAAGCTCTCCGGCGGCATCGCGGTGATCAAGGTCGGCGCGGCCACCGAGGTCGAGATGAAGGAGCGCAAGCACCGCATCGAGGACGCCATCGCCGCGACCAAGGCCGCGGTCGAGGAGGGTACGGTCCCGGGCGGCGGCGCCGCGCTGGCCCAGATCCTGCCGGTGCTCGACGACGACCTGGGCTTCACCGGCGAGGAGAAGGTCGGCGTCTCGATCGTGCGTAAGGCGCTGGTCGAGCCGCTGCGCTGGATCGCCCAGAACGCCGGCCACGACGGCTACGTGGTGGTGCAGAAGGTCGTCGGCCAGGAGTGGGGCACCGGCCTCGACGCGGCCACCGGCGAGTACGTCGACCTGGCCAAGGCCGGCATCCTCGACCCGGTGAAGGTGACCCGCAACGCGGTCTCCAACGCCGCGTCGATCGCCGGCCTGCTGCTCACCACCGAGAGCCTGATCGTGGAGAAGCCGGCCGAGTCGGAGCCGGCCGCGGCCGGTGGGCACGGCCACTCGCACGGCCACGGCCACCAGCACGGCCCGGGCTTCTGACCCGAGGAGTACGGCCCGACGTCGGGGCACACCGCCGAGCCGGCGGGGTGCCCCGACCCGTATCCGCTTACGGAACTCTGACGAGATTGGCGGCCGGCCCGACCGGTCGACCAGACTGGGTCGCGTGAGCACGATCTCCCGCCGCCACGCGGCGCTGGCCGGTGTCGTCGCCGCCGTGGTGGCGCTCGGCGTCGCCGAGCCGGTGGCCGTCCTGACCGGTCCCCGGTCCGCCCCGCTGATCGCCGTCGGCGGCCTCGTGGTCGACCTGGTGCCCGAGCCGCTCAAGCAGTTCGCCATCGACGTCTTCGGCAGGTACGACAAGATCGCCCTGCTGGTCGGGACGGCGCTGCTGCTGGTGGGCTTCGCGGCGCTGCTCGGCCTGGCGGCGGCCCGGCGGCTGGTGTTCGGCCTGGCCGGCATCGCCGCGTTCGCCGTGCTCGGTGTCGCCGCCGCGCTGACCCGGGCCGGCGCGGACGCGTTCGACGCGCTGCCCTCACTCGTCGGCGCGGGCCTGGGCGGGCTGACGCTCTGGGCGTTCGTCGCCGGCCCGCTGCGCGCGGACCGCGACCCGGCGGTCCCCACGACGTCCCCGGACGGCGCGACGGCGTCCCGGCCCGGTCCCACGCCGCCCCCGGCAGTCGCCGCGCTCGCCCGCGAGGAGAGGGCGTCGGGCGACTGGGAGCCCCTGGACGGCGGGGACCAGGAGTCGCGGCGCCGGTTCCTGCGCGGCGTCGGCCTGCTGACCGGCGGCGCGGCGGTGGCCGGGCTCGGTGGGCACTGGCTCGCCGGGCGGCGGGGCGTCTCGGCGGCCCGGCAGGCGGTGACGCTGCCCGCGCCGGCCGCGCCCGCCCCGCCGGTGCCGGCCGGCGCGGACCTGTCCCTGCCCCGGCTCGCCCCCTACGTCACGCCGAACCGGGAGTTCTACCGGATCGACACCGCGCTGGTGGTGCCGCAGGTGGACCCGGTCACCTGGAAGCTGCGCATCCACGGCCGGGTCCGTAACCCGATCGAACTGAGCTTCGACGACCTGCTCGCCCGGCCGATGGTCGAGCGCTACGTGACGCTGGCCTGCGTCTCCAACGAGGTGGGCGGCGATCTGATCGGCAACGCCCGCTGGCTCGGTGTGCCGCTCAAGGAACTGCTGGACGAGGCGGACCCGGAGGAGGGCGCGGACCAGGTGGTCGGGCGCGCGGTCGACGGCTGGACCTGCGGCACCCCCACATCGGTGTTGCGCGACGGGCGGGACGCCCTGCTCGCGGTCGGGATGAACGGCGAGCCGCTGCCGGTCGCGCACGGCTTCCCGGTCCGGATGGTGGTGCCCGGCCTCTACGGGTACGTCTCGGCGTGCAAGTGGCTGACCGAGCTGGAGCTGACCAGCTTCGCCGACTTCGACGCGTACTGGGTGCCGCGCGGCTGGTCCGCCCAGGGCCCGGTCAAGACGCAGTCGCGGATCGACACGCCCCGTGCCCGCAGCCGCCCGGCCGCCGGCCCGGTGACGGTCGCCGGGGTGGCGTGGGCGCAGCACCGTGGCGTCCGCCGCGTCGAGGTACGTGTCGACGACGGCCCCTGGCGGGAGGCGACGCTGGCCCCGGCCGTGTCGTCGGACACCTGGGTCCAGTGGTCCTGGCGCTGGGACGCCACCCCCGGCGAGCACACCCTCCAGGTGCGCGCCACCGACGCGGCCGGTGAGACGCAGCCCGAGCAGCGCAGCCCGGTCGCCCCGGACGGCGCGACCGGGTGGCACACCGTCCCGGTGACCGTCGCCTGACCCGGGCTCCGTCGCCCGGCCCGCCTCCGTCGATCATGAGGTTGGCTGCCTCGGGACGGACGATTCGCCCCGCCAACCTCATGATCACCGGAAGGGTCGGACGACGAAACGCCGCCGCGCCCCGGGGAGGGGCGCGGCGGCGCGAAGTGCGAGCGAGGTCAGGCGACCTTGCGCTGGTCCGGGACGGCGGTCTTGTGCGGTCGGCCGAGGCGGGCCTCCAGGCGGGCGACGTCGACCCGGGCCTGCCGGCGGTCGGCCGCGTCCTCCCAGCCGAGGGCGAGCAGACGCAGCCGCTCGGACTCGCTGAAGCCGCCCCAGACGCCGTACGGCTCGCGGACGGCGAGGGCGTGCGCGGCGCACTCGGCGCGCACCGGGCAGGCCCGGCAGACGGACTTCGCGCCGGACTCGCGGCGCAGCCGGGACGAGCCGCGCTCGCCGTCCGGGTGGAAGAACTGGGCGCTGTCGCGGCCCCGGCACGCGCCGAGCCGCTGCCAGTCCCAGAGGTCGACGATGGGTCCAGGCAGCCTACGTACGTTCGACATCAGCACCCCTCCTCCCGCGCGGCACCGCGGAGAATGTTCGTGGCCAGCTACCGGGCGGCGGTCCGCGCGGGATGCCGGTTCCGGTTGGACCACTCGGTACCCGAGCCGTCCCCGGCTCACACATCTGTGATCGAAAACCTCGGACACTGGGTGGCATATGCCCCATCTGTCGGAAAAGTTCGGATGATTGCTCGGAACCCCCTCCCGACCCGACCCGCACGTGGTCTGCTCTGAGTCGGAGAGGAGACCACAGTGCGTAGCGTTCTAATCTGCGTTCGGACACCACTGGCAGCCCAGCATCTGACCTCCGCGGCAGCGCGGCTCGGGCTGTCCGGCGCCGTCCGGACGGCCGTCTCCGATCCCGAGGTGATGTTGCGGCTCGCCGAGCGCCCGGTCGACGTCGTCCTGGCCGACACCGCCCTGACCCGGCCGGACAGTGCCGGCTTCGTGCGGCGGGTGCTCGCCCGCGCCCCCCAGGCCGCGGTGCTGCTGCTCGGCGCCGAGGAGTCGGAGTCGGCGGCGGCCACCATCAGCGCCGGGGCGCGGGGCCTGATCCAGAATGCCGACCACGACCTGACCAGCGCGGTGGCGAAGGCGTTGCTGCTGCTCTCCGCCCCGGGGCGGGCCAACCGGCACCGGGTGGCCGACACCGCCCGGGACGCGGCGGCGGTCGGCGGGCCGACCCGGGCGGCGACGCCGGGGCGTACCCCGGGCGGGCCGGGCTGGCCGGCGACGGCGACGGATCCCGCGGGCCTGCCCACGGTGGTGCCGGTGCAGCGCGGCGAGGACGCCAACGACCCGGCGGCGGAGGGGGCGGAGGCGCCCCAGCCGGGCGCCGGCCAGCGCCCGGCGCGGACGCCGCGCAGCGCGATCGGGCTCACCGAGCGTGAGCTTCAGGTGCTGCTCGGCATGGCGGAGGGCAAGAGCAACGCGGAGATCGGGCGGGAGCTGTTCGTCTCCGAGGACACCGTCAAGACGCACGCCCGGCGGCTGTTCCGCAAGCTCGGCGCGCGCGACCGCGCGCACGCGGTGGCCGCCGGTTTCCGGGCCGGCCTGGTCGCCTGAGCCCGGCCGGCTCACTCCGACGCGGCGTCGTCCGTGCCCTCGGTGAGCGTGTCGTGCACGCCGTCCGCGTAGCCCCGGGCGTAGTCCCAGCTCACGTAGTGGTCGGGATCGGGGTCGTAGGCCGGCTCGTGCACCCGGGGACGCCCCGAGTTCAGCAGGTGGCGCAGGTTGCCCCGGAGCAGGTCCCAGTCGAAGTAGTGCGGCTCGCGGCAGTCCTCGCACTCGATCACCAGGCCACGCACCCCGATCGGCTGGAGCAGGGCCTGGTAGATCTCCAGATCGGCGAGATCCTCCAGCACGTCCTGACGCTCGACCTCGGTCAGCGGGTCGAGCGTGTCCTCGTCGCCGGAATCGTGCAGGCCGGCAGCCGGATCGGCCGGGTCGCCGTTGAACGGGTCGATGGGCTCGTCGTGCACCCCCTCACCGTAGACCCCGCGCCGCCGGAAAGCCCGCCCCCTGCCCCGCTGTGGCCCGGCCTACGCCGGGCCCGCCGCTGCCCGGGGCGGACCGGGCCAGTGGGTACGATGAGGCGACGCGCCGTCACACCGGTGCGCGCCGGTGTCCGCGCGCACCGCCTCGCTGCAGCCCGTTCGACCAGCTCAGGGGAGCAATCGTGGAGAATTCGCCCAGCACCGAGAACCCGGCCGGCCCCGACGGCGGCGAGCTGGGCGGCCATCTGCCCGAGCTGCCGGCCGGTTCCGCCCGGGTGGTGCCGCTCGGGCTGACCTTCGACGACGTGCTCCTCCAGCCCGGCGAGTCGGACGTGGTGCCCAGCCGGGTGAACACCCGGACCCGGCTCACCCGCAACATCGAGCTGACCGTGCCGCTGCTCTCCAGCGCGATGGACACCGTCACCGAGGGCCGGATGGCGATCGCCATGGCCCGCCAGGGCGGCATCGGCGTGCTGCACCGCAACCTCTCCGTCGAGGACCAGGCGCTCCAGGTCGACCTGGTCAAGCGCTCCGAATCCGGCATGATCACCAACCCGGTGACCGCCAGCCCGGACGACACGCTCCGCGACGTCGACGCGCTCTGCGGCCGTTACCGCATCTCCGGCGTCCCGGTGGTCGACGGGCAGGGCCAACTGGTCGGCATCGTGACCAACCGCGACATGCGCTTCGTCTCCGACCCGGCCACGCCGGTCCGCGACATCATGACCCGCACCCCGCTGATCACCGCGCCGGTCGGCGTGAGCAAGGACGACGCGCTCGACCTGCTGCGCCGCCACAAGGTGGAGAAGCTGCCGATCGTGGACGGGTCCGGCGCGCTGCGCGGCCTGATCACGGTCAAGGACTTCACCAAGAGCGAGCAGTACCCGAACGCCACCAAGGACGAGGCGGGCCGGCTCCGGGTCGCCGCCGCGGTCGGCGTGGGCGAGGACGGCTACAAGCGGGCCCGCGCGCTCGTCGACGCCGGCGTCGACGTGGTCATCGTGGACACCGCGCACGGTCACCAGCGGGCCGTGCTGGAGATGGTCGCCCGGCTCAAGCGGGACGTGACCATCGACATCGTGGGCGGCAACATCGCCACGTACGCGGGCGCGAAGGCGCTCGTCGAAGCCGGCGCCGACGGCGTCAAGGTGGGCGTCGGGCCGGGCGCCATCTGCACCACCCGGATCGTGGCCGGGGTGGGCGTGCCGCAGGTCACCGCGATCATGGAGGCGGCCCGGGCCGCCCGCCCGGCCGGCGTGCCGGTGATCGGCGACGGCGGCATCCAGTACTCGGGCGACATCGCCAAGGCGCTGGTGGCCGGCGCGGACACGGTGATGCTCGGCAGCCTGCTGGCCGGCTGCGAGGAGAGCCCCGGTGAGCTGATCTTCATCAACGGCAAGCAGTACAAGGCGTACCGGGGGATGGGCTCGCTCGGCGCGATGCAGTCGCGCGGTCAGGGCAAGTCGTACTCCAAGGACCGCTACTTCCAGCAGGACGTGATGGCCGAGGACAAGCTCGTCCCGGAGGGTGTCGAGGGCCAGGTGCCCTACCGGGGGCCGCTCGCCCAGGTCGCCCACCAGCTCATCGGCGGCCTGCGCGCCGCCATGGGTTACGTGGGTGCCGAGAGCATCCCGGAGCTGCACCGACGTGGCCAGCTCATCCGGATCACCGCGGCGGGGCTGAAGGAGAGCCACCCGCACGACATCCAGATGACCGTCGAGGCGCCCAACTACCACTCCCGCTGACCTCTCCCTCCACCCCCGAACACACCTGGAGTCCCCATGCGTGACGTGGTCGAGATCGGGCTGGGCAAGACCGCGCAGCGCGGTTACCACCTGGACGACATCGCCATCGTGCCGAGCCGCCGCACCCGGGACGTCGACGACGTCTCCACCGCGTGGCAGCTCGACGCCTACCAGTTCGGCATCCCCTGCGTCGCGCACCCCTCGGACGCGACCATGAGCCCGGCCTCCGCGGTGCGCCTCGGCGAGCTGGGCGGCCTCGGTGTGCTCAACGTCGAGGGCCTCTGGACCCGCTACGAGAACCCGGCCAAGATCCTGGAGGAGCTGGCCGGCCTCGGCGAGGACGCCCGGGCCACCAAGCGGCTCCAGGAGGTCTACGCCGAGCCGATCCGCCCCGACCTGATCGCCGAGCGGGTCCGCGAGCTGCGGGCCGGCGGCGGCACGGTGGCCGTCCGGGTCTCGCCGCAGCACACCCTGGCGCTGGCCCCGGTGATCCTGGACGCCGGCGTGGACATCCTGGTCATCCAGGGCACGCTGGTATCCGCCGAGCACGTCTCCACCACCGACGAGCCGCTGAACCTCAAGGAGTTCATCGCCGACCTCGACCTGCCGGTCATCGTCGGTGGCTGCACCGACTACAAGACCGCGCTGCACCTGATGCGCACCGGCGCGGCCGGCGTGATCGTGGGCATCGGCGGCGACGACTGGTCGACCACCGAGTCGGTGCTCGGCATCCGGGTGCCGATGGCCACCGCGATCGCGGACGCCGCCGCGGCCCGCCGTGACTACCTGGACGAGACCGGTGGCCGGTACGTGCACCTGATCGCCGACGGCGACATGCAGACCTCCGGCGACATCGCCAAGGCGCTCGGCTGCGGCGCGGACGCCGTGATGCTCGGCGAGCCGCTCTCGCTCTGCGAGGAGGCCCCGGCCGGCGGCGCCTGGTGGCACTCCGCGGCCAGCCACCCGTCGCTGCCCCGGGGCGCGTTCGAGGTGGCCGGTGAGCCGATCGGCTCGATGGAGCGGCTGCTGTTCGGTCCGGCCGACGAGCCGGACGGCCAGCTCAACCTCTTCGGCGGCCTGCGCCGGGCGATGGCGAAGTGCGGCTACCGCGACCTCAAGGAGTTCCAGAAGGTCGGCCTGGTCCTGGACCGCTGAGCGGGCATCGCACGGCGGCGCGGGTGCGGGTTCCGGCCTCGCCCGCGCCGCCGCGCGTCTAGGCTCCCCCGGTGAGGCGGGGCGGCGGCGCGTGACCGGCGTGTGACCGGTGCTGGGTAGGCTGCCGCGGGCGAAGCGGCCCGCGGGCGGGGCCGCCGGACGGGGGCCCGGAAGGGATCGGAACGATGGCGCGGCGCGGCGGACGACGACGGCTCGGGCTGCTTGCCTGCGGGACGCTGCTGCTGGCCGGCTGCGGACCGGCCGAACCGGACCGGGGCGCCGCGACGACCGCACCCGGTCCCACGGCCGCCCGGAGCTTCGCGCCGGGCGCGGCCGGCGCCGGCGACCCCTACTTCCCGAGCTACGGCAACGGCGGCTACGACGTCGCGAACTACACGATCAAGGTGCGCTACGACCCGGACACCGACAAGCTCACCGGCACCACCACGGTGCGCGCCACCGCGACCGCCGACCTGTCCGCGTTCAACCTGGACCTGGCCGGGCTGACCGTCCGGTCGGTCACCGTGGACGGCGCCGCCGCCCGGCACGCCCGCACCGACGACGAGCTGGTCGTCACGCCGGCCACCGGGCTCACCGCCGGCAACGGCTTCGTCACCGAGATCCGGTACGACGGCAAGCCGACGGCGCTGCGCACCGAGGCGCTCGGCGAGGGCGGCTGGCTGCACACCGACGACGGGGCGATCGCGCTCGGCCAGCCGGAGTCGGCGAGCACCTGGTTCCCGGTCAACGACCACCCGTCGGACAAGGCCACCTACGAGGTCGAGATCACCGTGCCGAAGGGGCTGACGGCGGTCGGCAACGGCGTGCCGAAGGGTAGGTCGACGGCCGGCGACTGGACCACGTGGCGCTGGTCGGAGACCTCGCCGATGGCCAGTTACCTGACCACCGTGGCGATCGGGAAGTTCCGGGTCACCACCGCCGAGCACAAGGGCCGGCCGGTCTTCAGCGCGGTCACCACGCAACTGCCCGAGGGTGCGCCGGACCGTTCGATCGCCCGCACCGTCGAGGTCGCCGACTACCTGGAGAGCCTGTTCGGCCCGTACCCGTTCGACGCGTACGGGGGTGTGGTGGTCTCCGACTCCCGGATCCGGTACGCGCTGGAGACGCAGAGTCGGCCGGTCTACTCGGCCGGGTTCTTCCGGCAGGGCGACAACACCGACGTGGTGGCGCACGAGCTGGCCCACCAGTGGTACGGCGACAGCGTCTCCGTCCAGCGCTGGCAGGACATCTGGCTCAACGAGGGACTGGCCACGTACGCGGAGTGGCTCTGGGCCGAGCACAGCGGGTCCTCGACCGTGCAGCGCACGTTCGAGCAGAAGTACGCGGGCGCCTCCGCCCTGGTGTGGCGGACGCCGCCGGGCAAGCCGGGCGTGGAGAACCTGTTCGGCAGCTCGGTCTACGACCGCGGTGCGATGACCGTGCACGCCCTGCGGACCGCGGTGGGCGACACCGCGTTCTTCACCATCCTGCGGACGTGGGCGGCCGATCGGAAGAACGGCAACGCCACCACCGCGGACTTCGTGGCGCTGGCGGAGCGGGTGGCCGGCCGGCAGCTCGACAAGGTCTTCGACGCGTGGCTGTTCGGCACCGAGCGTCCGGCCATGCCGAAGGCCCGGTGAGCCACCTCAGGTCCTGACCCGCAGCGACGGGTGCGCGGACAGGAAGGCGTCGGCCCGGCCGCCGCGCAGCGCGGTGAGGAAGTCGCGGCCCAGCGGCTGGAGCTGTTCGCCGCGGTACGCGCCCCCGCTGCCCACCCCGGTGCCGGGGAGCCCGACCAGCGTGATCCGGTCCGCCGGCATCCCGCCCAGGGCGTACGCGAAGTCGACCAGCTTCCGGCCGCCGCCGACGTACACCAGGGTTTTGCCGAGCGCGGCGACGACCTGCTCGACCCGCTGCGGGTCGCGGGCCGTGCCCTGGTCGAGGAGTTTGCGGGCGAGCGCGCGGACGAGTTGCTGCTGGTGCCGCTGCCGGGTGTAGTCGCCGCCGGCGGTGTAGCGCTGCCGGGCGTAGTCGAGCGCCTGCCAGCCGACCAGGTGCCGGTCGCCCTTCTGGTAGATCATCTGCGGTCCGGTGTACCCGCCGCCGCCGAGCGGTCGCATCGTCCCGTCCGGGCGGCGGTGCCGGGAGGCGACCTTCTGGTCGACGTAGAGGTCGACGCCGCCGAGCGTGTCCACCAGCTTGTCGAAGCCGCCGAAGGTGATCACCGCGCCGGCGTCGACGCGCAGCCCGGTGTAGCGGGCGACCGTGGCGCGCAGCAGTTCGTAGCCCTGGGCGGTGCTCGGGTGGGCCTTGTCGCCGGGGACGCGGCTGCCGTAGCTCATCGCGTGGGTGAGTTTGGTCCGCCCGCCCGGGTAGCGGGCCTTCGGGTAGGCGGGGATGTCGACCACCAGGTCGCGGGGGAGCGAGAACAGGTAGGCCCGGTCCAGCCCGGCGGGCACGTGCAGCAGCAGCACGGCGTCGGCGTGCGGCTCCCAGCCGGGGATGCTGACCCGGGTGTCCACGCCGACGAGCATCAGGTTGAGCGGGCCGGTCAGGTCGGCGCCGGGCGGCGGGGTCGGGCTGGCGGTGGTCGGCGCGGGCGTGGGTGAGCCGGGTGGCGAGGTGGTCGGCGCGGCGGCGGGGGTCGGCGTGTGGTGCCCGGTCAGTCGGGTGGCCACCACCGCCCCACCGGCGACCAGCAGTGCCGCCACCAGGGCGGCCAGGCCCAGCAGGCGTCGTCTCGTCACGGCTGTTTCCTCTCCCCGTCGGATTCGACGCGTCCGGGGGTACCAGAGGTTGCACCGGCGGTCGAGCGCTCTGCATGATCTGCGAAAAACGCGTGCTGGCGCCATAGCTACCCGTCGGTAATGATGCGTTCATGCGCTACGACGTGGTCGTCATCGGTTCGGGCTTCGGCGGCAGCGTCACCGCGCTCCGGCTGGCCGAGAAGGGCTACTCGGTGGGTGTCCTGGAGGCCGGCCGTCGCTTCGCCGACGAGGAGTTCCCGCGTACCTCCTGGCAGGCCCGGCGGTTCCTGTGGGCGCCGCGACTCGGCTGCTTCGGCCTGCAACGGATCACGTTGCTCCGCTCCGCCGACCGGAAGGCCGGCGGCGGCGTGCTGGTGCTCTCCGGCGCCGGGGTGGGCGGCGGCTCACTGGTCTACGCGAACACGCTCTACGAGCCGCTTGACGCGTTCTACGCCGACCCGCAGTGGCGGGACATCACCGACTGGCGCGACGAGCTGGCCCGCCACTACGACCAGGCGAAGCGGATGCTCGGCGTCACCACGTACCCGGTCGACACCGGCGCGGACCGGGCCATGCGGGCGGTGGCCGAGCGGATGGGGGTGGCGCACACGTTCCACCCGACGCCGGTCGGCGTGCACATCGGTCGGCCGGGCCAGCGGGTGCCCGACCCGTACTTCGGTGGGGTGGGGCCGGAGCGCACCGGGTGCAGCCACTGCGGGTCGTGCATGACCGGCTGCCGGCACGGCGCCAAGAACACGTTGGTCAAGAACTACCTCTGGCTAGCCGAGCGGCTCGGCGTGCAGGTCCATCCGTTGACCACGGTGACCGCGGTGCGCCCCGACCCGGCCGGCGGCTACGCGGTGCACACCGCGCGCACCGGGGCCTGGCTGCGCAAGCGCCGCGCGGTGATCCACGCCGACCAGGTGGTCTTCGCCGCCGGCGCGCTCGGCACCCAGCGGCTGCTGCACGAGATGAAGGCGACCGGCGCGCTGCCGGCGCTCTCGCCCCGGCTGGGCGAGCTGACCCGGACCAACTCGGAGGCCATCCTCGGCGCCTCGGTGGGCTCCGGCGCGGCCCGGCGGCGTGGCCTGGACTTCTCCGCGGGGGTGGCGATCACCAGTTCGTTCCACCCCGATCCGCAGACGCACATCGAGCCGGTCCGCTACGGCAAGGGCTCCAACGCGATGGGCCTGCTCCAGTCGTTGCTCGTCGACGGCGGGCCGCACCGGGTCCGGCGGTGGCTGGGCAGCATCGTCCGGCAGCCGGGGCTGGCCGCCCGGATGCTCTCCGTCCGCGGCTGGTCCGAACGCACCGTGATCGCGCTGGTCATGCAGTCGGTCGACAACTCGCTGACCACCCGCTGGCGGGGTCGCCGGCTGGTCAGCGGGCCGGGTCACGGCGCGGCCAACCCGACCTGGATCCCGGCCGGCAACGAGGCGGTCCGGCTGCTCGCCGAGGAGATCGACGGCACGCCGGGCGGCGCGGTGACCGAGCCGTTCAACATCCCGATGACCGCGCACATCCTCGGCGGCGCGGTGATCGGCGCCACCCCGGCCGACGGCGTCGTCGACCCCTGGCACCGGGTGTACGGCCATCCGGGGCTGCACGTGGTGGACGGCGCGGCGGTCTCGGCCAACCTGGGCGTCAACCCGTCGCTGACGATCACCGCGCAGGCGGAGCGGGCCATGTCGTTCTGGCCGAACAAGGGCGACGCGGACCCGCGGCCGGCGCCGGGTTCGGCGTACACCCGGCTGGCCCCGGTCCCGCCGCGCAACCCGGCCGTCCCCCCGCACGCTCCCGCCGCGCTCAGGTGAAAGGAGGGGCCCTGTCAACGCCTCCGGTAGAGGCGGGGCCCCTTCTTGACACCCGGCGAGCGACGCGCCGCCGGGGCGCGTCCGCCGCGCCGGTGACTGTCGGTAGGCTTTGCGCACATGAGCACGCCTCGCCCCGTCCTCGTGGTGGACTTCGGAGCCCAGTACGCCCAGCTCATCGCGCGCCGCGTCCGGGAGGCGAGGGTCTACTCGGAGATCGTCCCGCATTCCATGCCGGTGTCCGAGATGCTGGCGAAGGATCCGGCCGCGATCATCCTCTCCGGTGGTCCGTCCAGCGTCTACGCCCCGGGCGCCCCGCAGATCGACGCCGGGATGTTCGACACCGACGTGCCGGTCTTCGGCATCTGCTACGGCTTCCAGGCGATGGCCCAGGCGCTCGGCGGCACGGTGTCGCGCACCGGCAACCGCGAGTACGGCGGCACCCCGCTGCGTCCGCGCCTGACCGAGCCCGGCGTGCTGCTGCGTGACCTGCCGGCGGACCTGCCGGTCTGGATGAGTCACGGTGACTGCGTGACCGAGGCGCCGGCCGGCTTCACGGTCACCGCCGAGTCGGCGGGCGCGCCGGTCGCCGCGTTCGAGGATCTGGCCGGCCGGCGGGCGGGCGTGCAGTTCCACCCCGAGGTGGGGCACACCGCGCACGGGCAGGAGATGCTGACCCGTTTCCTGTACGACATCGCCGGCGTGGCCCCGACCTGGACGCCGGAGAACATCATCGACGAGCAGGTCGCCCGGATCCGTGAGCAGGTCGGCGACAAGGAGGTCATCTGCGGGCTCTCCGGCGGGGTCGACTCGGCGGTCGCGGCGGCGCTGGTGCACCGGGCCGTGGGGGACCAGCTCACCTGCGTCTTCGTCGACCACGGGCTGCTGCGGGCCGGTGAGGCCGAGCAGGTGGAGAAGGACTACGTGGCGGCGACCGGCATCCGGCTCAAGGTGGTCGACGCGCGCGAGCGGTTCCTCGGCGCGCTCGCCGGGGTGACCGATCCGGAGCAGAAGCGCAAGATCATCGGTCGGGAGTTCATCCGGGTCTTCGAGGCCGCCGCCCGGGAGATCGCCGCGCACGGCGACGTCGAGTTCCTGGTGCAGGGCACGCTCTATCCGGACGTGGTGGAGTCCGGCGGCGGCACCGGCACCGCCAACATCAAGAGTCACCACAACGTCGGCGGCCTGCCCGAGGACCTGAAGTTCTCCCTGGTCGAGCCGCTGCGCACGCTGTTCAAGGACGAGGTCCGCACGATCGGCCTGGAGCTGGGGCTGCCCGAGGCGATGGTCTGGCGGCACCCGTTCCCCGGCCCGGGCCTGGCCATCCGGATCATCGGCGCGGTCGACGAGGAGCGTCTCGCCGTGCTCCGCAAGGCCGACCTGATCGCCCGGCAGGAGCTGACCGCCGCCGGCCTGGACCGGGGAGTCTGGCAGTTCCCGGTGGTGCTGCTGGCCGACGTCCGCAGCGTCGGCGTGCAGGGCGACGGGCGCACCTACGGGCATCCGGTGGTGCTGCGCCCGGTCTCCAGCGAGGACGCGATGACCGCCGACTGGTCCCGCCTGCCCTACGAGGTGGTGGCCCGGATCTCCACCCGGATCACCAACGAGGTCGCCGAGGTCAACCGCGTGGTGCTGGACGTGACCAGCAAGCCGCCGGGCACCATCGAGTGGGAGTGACGCCGGGTCAGGCGGCGGGCGGCGGCCCGGCCTGCGGCCCCGGCCCGGCCGGTGGGACCGGCGGCCAGCCCGGCGCGGTGCCCGGCGGGTGCGGCCAGGCGGGCGCGCCGGCCGGCTCCTCGGGCATCAGGAACCACATCACCGGGTACGCGAGCGCGGCCAGCCCGCCGGTGAGCACGGTGGTGACCGCGAAGGCCACCCGGACCAGGGTGGGGTCGATGGCGAAGTAGCGTCCGAGGCCACTGGCCACGCCGGCGATCATGCGGTCGCTCACCGGCCGGCGGAGCTGCTTGTACGGGGTCTGGAAGGGGTTCGTGGAGGTCATGTGTCCACGGTCCCGCGCGGTTCGACGATCGACCTCGGTGACCGCCCGGACACTTACCCTGACCCGTCCCTGAGGTGCCAGCCAAGAGTCAGGAATCTGACTCTTTTCGATGGAGGTAACGGCAGCCGGGGAGAATTTGCTTCCGTGACCACCTCGCTGGAGCCGCTGCGCAGGATCGCGGCATACGCAGTTTGTGCTGATTCGAACGGCCGAGTGTTGCTGGTCCGCGCATCGGAGCGCTCCGGCACCCCCGGCACCTGGTCGCTCCCCGGAGGGGCGGTCGACCACGGTGAGGACCCCAAACACACAGTCGTCCGGGAGACCGCGGCCGAGACCGGGCTCTCCGTCGCCGTCGCCGGCCTCCAGGACGTGCTGGCCGACATGCGGGCGCTGCCCGAGCGGCACATCACGATCCACACCGACCGCCTGCTCTACACCGTGTCGGTGCGGGGCGGGACGCTCACCGAACGGGTCGACCGCCCCACCGACCTGGCCCGCTGGTTCAGCCTCGACGAGGCCCGCGGGCTGCCGCTGCGGTCGTTCACCGCGCGTGCCCTCGGGCTGCCCACCTCCTCCCACGACGTGGTGCCGGAGGAGGTCCCCGAGTTCCCCTCGTTCTACGCCGTCCCCGGCCCGGACGGGCTGCACCGCGCGCAGCGCTTCGCCGCGTACGCGGTGGTGACCGACCCGGAGGAGCGGGTGCTGCTGACCCGCGTCTCCGACGGCTACCCGGGCGCCGGCTGCTGGCACCTGCCCGGCGGCGGCACCGACTACGGCGAACAGCCCGCCGCCGCGCTGATCCGGGAGCTGGTCGAGGAGACCGGGCAGACCGGCCGCCTGGTCGAGCTGCTCGGGGTGGCCAGCCACCGGGACGCCGCCTCGCTCGGCCCGGAGGGCTACCCGATCGACTGGCACGGCGTCCGCGCCTTCTACCGGGTGGTCGTGGACCAGCCCGCCCCGCCCACCGTGGCGGACGTCGGCGGCTCCACGTGCGAGGCCCGCTGGTTCCGGCGCGAGGAACTCGGCGCCCTCCCCACCGACCGCCTCACCGAGGTGACGGCCGAAGCCGTCCAGGCCGCCCACCTTCTCTGACCCCCCGCGTCGGTGATCATGAGGTTGGCGGGACGAAATGTCCGTCCCGGGACCGCTAACCTCATGATCGACGCGGGAATGGGCCGGGGAGGGGTGCGGGTGGAGCGGTGGCGGCGGGTGGGGGCGTACGGGGTTCTTCGGGACGGGGCGGGGCGGGTGCTGCTGGCGCGGGGGGCGGCCGGGGGCCCGTACCCGGAGGTGTGGCAGTTGCCCGGCGGTGCGGTCGAGCACGCCGAGCACCCGGCCGACGCCGTGGTGCGCGGGTTCGCCGCGGAGACCGGGCTGACCGTGGCGGTCGGCGCGGTCCGCGCCGCGGTCGCCGACGTGGCCGTCTTCCGCGCCGACGCGGTGGCGGTGCACACCGACCGGCTGGTGTTCGAGGTCGAGGGCCGGGGCGGACGGTCGCGGCCCGAGCCGGCCGGCGGCAGCGACGAGCTGGGCTGGTTCACCCCGGACGAGGCCACGGACCGGCTGCTGATGCCGTTCACCGCCGAACTGCTCGGCCTGCCCGTGTCGCCGCTGCCGGCCGACCTGCCCCGGGTGCCGCCGGCCGCGCCGGCCACCGACCGCAGGCAGCGTTTCGCCGCGTACGGGCTGGTCACCGACCCGGACGACCGGGTGCTGCTCACCATGATCGCCCCCGGCTATCCGGGCGCCGGCAGGTGGCACCTGCCCGGCGGCGGCACCGACCACGGCGAGCAGCCGGCCGCCGGGCTGCTCCGCGAGCTGGTCGAGGAGGCCGGTCAACTGGGCCGGGTGGTCGAGCTGCTGGCGGTGGACAACCTGCACACGCCCGCCGCGCTCGGTCCGGAGGGCCGCCCGCTGGACTGGCACGGCATCCGGGTGATCTACCGGGTCCGGGTGGACGCGCCGACCGAGGCGGTGGTGACCGAACTGGCCGGCGGATCGACCGCCCGGGCCGCCTGGTTCACCCGACCGCAGGTGGCCGGTCTGTCGATGACCGAGGTGGCGGTCCGGGCCACCGGGCGACGGGTGAGCTGAACCGCTCACCGAGCCGCCCTGGGCCACCTCCGGTACAGTCAGGAGGTGGGATGACGGAGAGAAAAGGGCGTTGCGGCCCGAGATGGGAATAACTGAGCGGTTCGTGCGGTTGAGGCAGATATAAGTACTGCCGGCAGCTATCGCCAAGCCCCCGTCCCCTGTGCAATGGTGTACTCCGCAAATGGGCTGCCGGGCCCGAAAGGTCCGGCACGAGACAGCCGGACACCCGTCCCGACGTGGGCGGCCAGCCGATCCGGTGATGGAGGAAACGTGCCGAGAGCCCCATGGCGCCGGCGTCGTACGACTGACAGTCCGCGCCCCGCAGGGCGTCGCTGGGCGGGCCGGTTGCGCCGCAGCAGCACGTTCGCCCGCCAGGTGCTGCTCGTCCGGGTGGGCCGCCGGGACGGCCTGACCGGCCCCGGGACCGACCTGGTCACCCCCGACCGCCGCTACGCCGACCGCCAGCGCCTCCGCTACGGCCGGTTCGACGCCGACGTCGAAGCGGTACGCCCGATCAGCCCGGCGCTCCCGATGAGCGCGCCGGTCGACGAGTCCCCCGCGATGTCGATCCCGCTGCTGCCGGGAGAGCGCACCGCCGCCCGGCGGGCCAAGTTCGCGCTCGTCAACGCGTGCACCCTGAGCAGCCTCATGCTCGGCATGCTGGCCATCTTCCTGGCCATGCAGGGTGAGGTGCGGATCGCCGCGGTCTGCCTGATCGCGTGCGTCGCGTTCGACGGCCTCGACGGCGCCCTGGCCCGCAAGCTCGGTGTGGCCAGCCCGTTCGGCGCGCAGATGGACTCGCTGGCCGACATGTGCTCGTTCGGCCTCGCCGCGCCGGTGGTGGTCTACGCCTCGCTGGCCGGCTCGGTGCCGCCGGCCGCCGCCGCGGTCGCCTGTGCCCTGGTCGCGGCATGCGCGGCCATCCGGCTCGCCCGGTTCAACGTCTCGCCGAAGGACGGCCGGTTCTTCTGCGGCGTGCCGACCACCATGGCGGCGATGGTGCTCGCCCTGACCGTGGCGATCGGCGTGCCGGTCCCCGGCCTGGTCATGGTCGCCGGCGTGGCGCTGCTCGCCTTCGCGATGGTGTCCAGCTTCCCTTACGCCAAGCTCGCCCGGCTGGTGAAGCTGCCGCCGTGGCTCTGGGTGGCCCCGGTGGTCGGCGCGCTCGTCGACATCCGGCTCACGTTCGCCCTCGTGGTGGTGGGCTACCTGGCCAGCGGCCCGCTGCTCTGGCTGCACCAGCGCCGCGCCGCCTGAGGCGCGTCACGTAACGACGAAAAGGGGCGCCGCTCGCGAGAGCGGCGCCCCTTTTGCATACCCTCCGGCGGGTCAGCGCCAGCGGGCGATGACCGTCGACCCGCCGATCACCTTGTCGCCGGGGCCGACCAGCGGGTCCGCGGCGTCGACCGGCAGGTAGATGTCGGTACGCGAGCCGAACCGGATCAGGCCGAAGCGCTCGCCCCTCGCCAGCAGCGAGCCGACCGGCGCCCGCTGCACGATGCGGCGCGCGATCAGGCCGGTGCGCTGGGCCACGACCACCGTGCCGTGGTCGGTGTCCAGCACCGTGTACGCCGCCACGTTGTGCTCGGCGTCCGGCTTCATCGCGTTGACGAAACCACCGTCGGCGACGAAGTAGTCGACCACCTTGCCGGCCACCGGAGCACGGTTGACGTGCACGTCCAGCACCGACAGGAAGACCGCGACCCGCAGCCACTCGCCGTCGCCGAAACGCTCGTCGGTGAGCCGCTGCACGGACAGGACCCGGCCGTCCGCGGACGCGACCACGGCCGACGGGTCCTCCGGGACGTCCCGCTGCGGGTCCCGGAAGAACGCGGCCACCGGGGCCGCGGCCAGCGCCGGCACCAGCCAGAGCTTGGACTTCGGCCGGGCGGCCCGGGTCAGGGCGGCCAGGCCGAGCGTGATGCCGGCGGCGGCCACCCCGTTGGAGTCGATGTGCATCTGCCGGGTCACCGGCACGCTCGACGGCCGGTACGCCGGCGACAGCGAGGCCGCCAGCGCGGCCGGCGCCGGGGTGAAGCGCAGGTGGTGCACGCGGACCGGCGGGGAGTTGCGCAGCACCACGTCGGTGCGGACGCCGTGCAGCACACCCTGCCGGTCCAGCTCGGGGCCGGCGCCCTCGGTGCGGAACAGCGGCGCGGCGACGCTGAGCACCGCGCCGTCGGCCAGGTACTTGGACAGGCCGTCCACCGCGGCACGGGCCTCCTCGGCGGTGCCGGTGAACGGCTCGGCGACGATCACCGCCGCCGCGGCGTCCGCCTCGGCGAGCGTGTCGACCACGCGTACCCGCTCGGCGACCCAGTGGCTCTGGGCCGTCACGTGCTCGCGAAGCGCCGCCGCCGCGGCGCCCTCCGCCGGCGCCACGACCAGCCGGTCGCCCGGGAGCAGCGCCTCGATCGCCGCGGCCAGCACCGCGGACTCCGGGGTCGCGCCGACCAGCAGGCCGGTCTTCGGGTCGTTGCGCCGGGCGAACTCGCTGACGAGCGTACGGGCGGCGCGCTCGCCGATGCGGACCGCACCGGACGGACCGGTGACGCGCACGGCGGGGGACTGGGTCATGTCGGACGAGCTCCTGACGCGGTAGAGACGGACGGGGACCGCTACGGCGACGCGACCGGCCGGCCGGGGCGGAACGGGGAGCGCCGGGCGTGGTCGGGGGCGGCCCGGACCGGACGGCGGAGGCGAGATCTCCCTCGACCCAGCATAGGCCGCGCGAACGGGCCGCCGCACCGGCGCGGTCAGGCCGGTGGCTCCCCGGGGGTACGCCGCCCGGCCGGTGGCGCGACGGTCCCCGGGTCGACCGCGGGCAGCTCGCGGGTGTCCGGCCCGGACCGGTCCTCGCGGGCCGACGCCGGCACGTCGGTCACCGCGCCGGTGGGCCACTCGTCCACCCCGTCCGGGGTCGCGGCGTCGCCGGCCGGCGTGCCGTCGCGGTACGGCGCGGCCACTGTCGCGTCCGCCCCGCCCGGCTGGTCGGGCTGGTCGGGCTGGTCCGGCGACGCCGGCTGGTCCGGGCCGCGGACCGAGCGCAGCGCGCCGACCAGGCCGAGCAACCCGATCACGACCAGCCCGCCGGCCAGGAACCAGCCCACCGGCGGCACGTCCAGCCCGAGGATCCGGGCCAGCAGCCACCAGAGGGCGAGCCCGAGAAAGACGAGTCCGAACGCGAACGACACGATGTCCGTACGGTGGGCCTTCACCGGGTCACCTCCAGATTGCCGGCGTTCACGTGGACGTAGAGGCGCAGCTTGCCCCCGCCGGGGCCGTCCGCGCCGGCGTCGGTGCTCTCCCAGCGGCGACCGCTGAGCCCGCCGGTGTGCCGGCCGAAGACGGAGGCGTCACCGGCGTTCACATCGGCCACCGTGGTCACGTCGACGTCCGGCGGTACGACCACCGTCGCGTTGCCGAGGTTCACGTCGACGGTCACCTGGATGTCCTGCGCGTCGAAGTCGATCGCCCGCAGGTCGAGCACCGCGTCGCCGAGGTTGTTCTCGTACCGGTCGGCCAGGTCGCGGCGGTCGGTCGGCGCCCAGGTGACGTTGCCGTCGATGCCGCGTACCCGGTCGTAGGACTCGGCGACGGTCGCGACGCCGAGCGCCGCCGCCGTCACCAGACCGAGAGCGATCAGCCAGCGGGCCCGGCCGAACCAGGTGCCCACGAGCAGTCCGAGGCCGATGGTGGCCAGTGCCGCGGCGAAGTAGCCGGCCGCGCCGACCGGGAACACGTCGAGCAGGTCGAGCATCGCCACCAGGCCCAGCGCCAGGAAGATCAGCGAGAACGTGATGGCACCGAGCGGGGAGCGTTCCCTGGGCCGCTTCGGCGGCCGGGGCGGCGGGACCGGCACCGGCGCGGGGGGCGACCCGGCGTACGGGCCGTGCGGGGCGAACGGCGGTCGGTAGCCGCCCGGCGGCAGCGGCGCGCCCATCGGGGCGGGCGGGGGCACGGCGGCCGGTTCGCCGAGTGGCGCGCCGGTGGTCGGCGCGGTGGGCCAGGCCGGGGCCGCGCCGAAGGTCGGCCCGGTGCCGGTGTCGCCGGCCGGCGAGGTCACCGCGGGCATCGCGGCGGTCACCGGCTCGGGCCGGACCGGGCGGGTGCCGGCCGCGGCGGGCCAACCCGGGGCGGGCAGCGGCGTGGCCGGGTAGCCGGTCCCGGCCGGTGCGGGCGGGTAGCCGGGCTCGGTGTGGCCGGCCGGCGCGGGCGAACGGGCCGGCCCGGTGCCGGTGGGCGGTGCGGGCGGGTAGCCGGAGACGGGCGCGGCGGCGGGCCATCCCGGTGACGGGACCCCGACCGGTTCGTCGGGTCGGGACGAGGCGCCGGCCCCGGTCGGCGGCGCGTACCCGGCGGGTCCGCCGGGCCACGGCGACGCGGGCCGCGCCGGTCCGGCTCCGGCGGGCGGGCCGGCCCAGGCCGCGGTCGGTGGCGCGGGGAACGGCCCGGCCGTCGGCGGCACCGGACCGGGGTACGTGCCGGCCCGGGACGCGGGCCCGCGCTGGTCCCGGTTGAGCATCAGCGCGCCACCGATCAGGATCACCGCGCCGAGCAGGATGGCCCGGAAGCCGTCGGTGACGACGTACGCGAAGCCGACCGCGACCACGATGCCGAGCACGATGACGGTGACCGGGGACATGCTGGAGCGGCCCCGGCCGAGCATCGACTCCACGGGGGAGGCGGTGTCGCCCTCCCCGGGGATGATCAGCCACGCGGCGACGTAGACCAGGATGCCGATGCCGCCGAAGAAGCCGAGCACGGCCAGCAGGACGCGCCACAGCACCGGGTCGGTGTTCGTGGCCCGGCCGATCGCGGCACACACCCCGGCCAGGTAGCGGCCCTCCCGGGGGCGGACCAGCCCGTACCGGGTGGTGAAGCCGGCGGCGCCGGGCGGCGGGGCGTACCCGCCGGGGGGTGGCTCGGCGAACGGCGCGCCGCCGCCGGGCGGCGGGGTCGCGTCGTCGTCGGTGGGGGCCGTCCCCGGCGGGGGCGGCGGTGGGTCGTCCTGTGCTGCCGCCCAGGGGCGGGGCGGACGGGCAGCGTCCTCGGTCATGCCTCCGATAGTGCTGCCCCGGCCGCCCGGACGGCCTCAGGAACCGACCCTGACCCCACCCTGAGATCCTCCGGCGGTGAATGTCCGGGGCGTCCCCGTGGTCCGGGGCGTTCCCGTCGTGTGACGATCGGGACGCCGGCCGCCGCCGGCACCTCCGCACCGACCCGGGAGCCTCCGATCAGCAGCACCGTCACGCCGCACCCCCCGCGCCTCTACCGGGCCACCGAGCACCGGTTGGCCGCCGGGGTGGCCGCCGGCATCGCCGAGCACCTGGGCATCCCGGTGCTCCGGGTCCGGGTGGCGTTCATGGTGCTGCTCGGGCTGAGCGGGCTCGGGCTGCTGCTCTACGCCGCCTTCTGGGCGGTGGTCCCGCCCCGGCCCGGCGACACCGCCGCGCCGCCGCGCCGCGACCTCGCCCAGTTGCTGCCGTTCGTGGTGATCGGGCTGGGCGTGCTGCTGCTCCAGGTGGTCGCGTTCGACTCGGTCGGGGCGGCCGGCACCGCCGGCTGGCTGGTGGCGATCATCGCGGTCGGCGCCGGTGTCATCTGGCACCAGTCCGGGCCGGAGCGCCGCCGGCAGTGGGGCGACTCGGCGGTGCCCTGGCTGGGCGCGGTGGTGGAGGAGAGCGACCGGCGGGCGTTCGTGCTCCGCTTCATCGGCGGTGGCGTGCTCGTCGCGGTCGGCATCATCGGCGTGGCCGCGGTCTACTCGCCGGCGCAGAACTTCGACGCGGTGCTCAACGGCGTCATCTTCGCGCTGGTCGGGCTGGCCGGCGTGGGCGTGGTGACCGGCCCCGTGCTGTGGCGCACCTGGACCCAGCTCCGGTCGGAGCGGGAGGGGCGCATCCGCGAGCAGGAGCGCGCCGAGCTGGCCGCCATGGTGCACGACCAGGTGCTGCACACGCTCGCTCTGATCCAGCGCAACGCCAGCGACGTCAAGACCGTGCAGCGGCTGGCCCGGGGCCAGGAGCGCTCGCTGCGCAACTGGCTCTACAAACCGGCCGCGTCGCCGACCGAGCGTTTCGCGGCGGCGCTGGAGCAGGCCGCCGCCGAGGTGGAGGACACGTTCGCCATCACGGTCGAGGCGGTGGTGGTCGGCGACCGGGAGACCGACGAGCGGGTCGGCGCGCTGGTCGCGGCCACCCGGGAGGCGCTGGTCAACGCGGCCCGGCACGCCGGGGTGCAGACCGTCTCGCTCTACGCCGAGGTGGAGCCGGAGCAGGTGAGCGCGTTCGTGCGGGACCGGGGCAAGGGCTTCGACCCGGATACGGTGGAGAATCACCGGCACGGCGTCCGGGGCTCGATCATCGGACGGATGAAGCGGCACGGCGGCCGGGCGGAGATCCGGTCCGAGCCGGGAGAGGGCACGGAGGTCCGGCTGATCCTGCCGATCAGCGGCTCCGGCTCCGGTTCCGGCTCCACGGCGGAAAGGGACAGGTGACCATGTCGGAGCAGGAACCGGTCGAGGGCGCGGCGCCGCGAGGGCCGCTGCGGGTGTTCCTCGTCGACGACCATGCCATGTTCCGGGCCGGCGTCCGTGCCGAGCTGGGCACCCGGGTCGAGGTCGTGGGCGAGGCCAGTTCGGTGGCGGAGGCGGTGGCCCGGATCGCGGCCACCCAGCCGGACGTGGTGCTGCTGGACGTGCACATGCCGGACGGCGGTGGCCGCGCCGTGCTGGAGGCGATGCGGCGTACCCACCCGCAGGTGAAGTTCCTGGCGTTGAGCGTGTCCGACGCGGCCGAGGACGTGATCGGGCTGATCCGGGCGGGTGCCCGGGGGTACGTGACGAAGACCATCTCGCCGGAGGAGCTGACCGACGCGATCCGCCGGGTGGCCGACGGGGACGCGGTGTTCAGCCCGCGGCTGGCCGGGTTCGTGCTGGACGCGTTCGCGTCCCGGCCGGACGCGCCGGTCGCCGACCCCGAGCTGGATCAGCTCACCAACCGGGAGCGCGAGGTGCTGCGGCTGCTCGCCCGGGGGTACGCGTACAAGGAGATCGCCAAGGAGCTGTTCATCTCCATCAAGACGGTGGAGACGCACGTCTCCAACGTGTTGCGCAAGCTCCAGATGTCGAACCGGTACGAGCTGTCCCGCTGGGCCGCCGACCGCCGGCTGGTCTGACCGCCGGCGCCCTCGTCCACCCGGTCGGCGGGGGTGCCCGCACAGTCGACGACGACCTCAGCCGTACGGGTAAAAACTGCGCGTACCCGGCGCTCGTCCGGAGGTCCCACCGGGGGGCGCGGCGCGCTCACGGCACCGGACGCATGGGGTGGTCTGGATCGGTGTGGACACGTCTTGCCTGTTCGGAGCCCTGCGATCCGCGCCGTTTGTGATCTTTTCTCAAGTATCGGCAACGTGGCGGGCAACTAACGGCTTGATAACGGCACCTTCACGGAAAGGGCCGGTGGGTGTCACAGTGGCAGCACCTCACCCCCCGGTGTGAGGCATCTCGTCGGGCCCGCCGACCACGGAACGCCGCAACCGCGTCGCCCCGTGGTGTCGATCCTGCGTGATGTCCTCGTCGAAGGGTGTGGCGCCCGGCGGATCGGTACCCCAGGGGTGTCCCGATTTCCTCTGCGGTAAACCGGCGGCCTGTGGTTCGGGTCGTCGGCGGTGTCACCCCCCACACGTGCGTGAAACCCACGACGGAACCAGGTTAGAAAGAGGAGGCCCCTCGCAATGAGAGTCTCGAAGCGGGCGAGCGGCGCGCTCGCGGTGGGCGCGGCATTCGCGCTCGTCGCGTCCGGCTGCTCCAGCGGGAACAACGACGGTGGCGACGCCGGCGCGAGCAAGGACGGCGCCATCGTCATCGACGGCACCCAGCCGGAGAACCCGCTGGTTCCCTCGAACACCACCGAGACCGGTGGCGGCAAGATCATCGACTGGGTCTGGAGCGGCCTGGTCGAGTACCCCAACAACGGTGGGGCGCCGCAGAACCTGCTTGCCGAGTCGATCGACACGAGCGACTCGAAGGTCTTCAAGATCAAGATCAAGCAGAACACCAAGTTCCACGACGGCACCACGGTCAAGGCCGAGAGCTTCGTCAAGGCCTGGAACTGGGCGGCCTACGGCCCGAACGGCGCGCAGAACGCCTCCTTCTTCTCCGACATCCAGGGCTTCGGCGACGTCTACACCGAGGACCCGGACGGCCCGGACGGCCCGAAGAAGGCCCCGGAGCCGAAGCTCAAGGAGATGTCCGGCCTCAAGGTCGTCGACGACTGGAACTTCGAGGTCACGCTCGCCGCGCCGACCGCCGTGTTCCCGACCAAGCTCGGCTACAGCGCCTTCATGCCGCTGCCGGACGCGTTCTTCGCCACCACCCCGGCGGAGTTCGGCAAGAAGCCGATCGGTAACGGCCCGGTCAAGCTCGTCTCCTGGCAGGACGATGTCGAGATCAAGCTGACCCGCTTCGACGACTACAGCCTGCGCGACAAGATGAAGATCAAGGACGTCACCGTCAAGATCTACCAGGACGACACGGCGGCCTACAACGACCTGCTCGCCAACAACCTGGACTTCCAGCAGCAGGTTCCGGTCTCGTCGCTGGCCGGTGACAAGTGGAAGACCGACCTGGGCGAGCGCGCGATCCAGACGACGGTCCCGTCGACCGGCATCATCGCCTTCCCGATCTACGACAAGCGCTTCACCAACCCGAAGCTGCGCAAGGCGATCTCGCTGTCCATCGACCGGCAGGCCGTCACCGACAAGATCTTCTTCGGTAACCGCAAGCCGGCCGACAGCTGGGCCAACCCGCTGACCCCGGGCGCCGAGCCGGGCAACTGCACCGCCTGCAAGTTCGACGTGGCGCAGGCCAAGCAGCTCCTCCAGGAGGCCGGTGGCTTCCAGGGCAAGCTGACCCTGTCCTACAACGCGGACGCCAGCCACAAGGAGTGGATGGAGGCCGTCGCCCAGCAGATCAAGACCAACCTGGGCATCGACGCGGTCGCCGTCGGCGTGCCGACCTTCGCGGTCTTCCGTGCCAACATCAACAACTACAAGATGACCGGCATGTACCGCGCCGGCTGGCAGCAGGACTACCCGGACGTCGAGAACTGGATCAACCCGCTCTACGTGACCGGCGGTTCCTCGAACGACGGCAAGTACAGCAACCCGCAGGTGGACGCCCTCGCCAAGGAGGCCTCCGCGGCCCCCAGCATCGAGGAGGCCCACAAGAAGTTCGCCGAGGCCGTCAAGCTGATCGACCAGGACGTCCCGACGATCCCGATCTACTTCAGCGGCGAGCAGTCCGGCCACTCGGAGAAGATCAAGAAGCTGGAGCTGACCAACGTCGGCGAGCTCGACATCACCTCGGTCGAACTCTGATCCGAACGGTCTGACCCCGGGTCGGGCTCGCCTACCGGTGAGCCCGGCCCGGGGCCGTTCCGCGAGGGGGTGTACAACAAACCCCTCGCACGTTGTCGTCACCGCGTCGGGTGCCCGGCGCTCCCTGTCTGGAGGACCACCCCATGGGCCGTTATCTCTTGAGACGGCTGCTGCAACTCGTACCGGTGTTCATCGGCACGACGTTCCTGATCTACTGGCTCGTCTGGTCGGTGCCCGGTGACCCCTTCGCCGGCAAGTGCGGTGACCGCGGTTGCCCGCCGAACTACCGGGCCATGATGACCGAGAAGTATCATCTCGACGACTCGATCTGGGTGCAGTACGCCAGCTACATGAAGAACCTGTTCCAGGGTGACTTCGGTATCACGTTCGGCGGTCGCGAGATCAGCGACATCATCGCCACGTCGTACCCGAACACCCTGAAGCTGGCGGTGGTCGCTCTCGCCATCGAGGCCGTGATCGGTCTCGGCGCGGGCATCCTGACCGGTCTGCGACGCAACGGCTTCCTGGACAACCTGGTCCTGGTCTCCACCCTGTTCCTGATCGCCCTGCCGGTCTTCGTCGTCGGTTTCGTGTTGCAGTGGGTGCTCGGCGTCAAGTGGGGCATCATCAACCCGACCGTCTCCAACGAGATGCGGTTCAGCGAGCTGATCGTGCCCGGTTTCGTGCTCGGCAGCGCCTCGATGGCGTACATCGCCCGGGTGGCGCGCACGAGCATCGCCGAGAACCGGCGTGCCGACTACGTCCGTACCGCGATCGCCAAGGGCCTCCCGATGCGCCGGGTGGTCGGCGTGCACCTGCTCCGCAACTCGCTCATCCCGGTGGTCACGCTGCTCGGCACCGACCTCGGCGCGCTGATGGGTGGCGCGATCGTCACCGAGGGCATCTTCGGCATCAACGGCATCGGCCGGCAGGTGCTGCGCTCCATCGTGACGAAGGAGAGCGCTACCGTTGTCGGCATCGTGGTGGTGCTGGTGGTCGTCTACCTCGTGATGAACCTGCTGGTGGACCTGCTCTACGCCGCCCTCGACCCGAGGATCCGCTATGAGTGACCGCCGCAGCGAACGAATCGTCCCAGCAGTCTGCGCGGGCAACCAGGCCCGCGCCGAGCGCAGCGAGGTGCGGGCATGAGTGACCCGAGTTCCGCGTCGATCGTGTCGACGCCGCCCGCGACCATGCCCACCGAGGCCGGGTCCGGCGCGCCCACCAACGCCGGCCTGCCGGAGAGCGCCAAGCAGCAGAAGCCGCGTGGCCTGCTCGGCGACGCCTGGCTCGACCTGCGTCGCAAGCCGCTGTTCTGGATCTCCGCCGCGTTCATCATGCTCTTCATCGTGATGGCCGCGTTCCCGTCGCTGTTCACGTCCGGTGACGCGGTCAACGGCGCGCTGGAGCGCAGCCGGGTCGAGCCGTCGTCCTCCGCCTGGTTCGGCTACGACGTGCAGGGCCGCGACGTCTACTCCCGGGTCATCTACGGCGCCCGTGCGTCGATCGTGGTGGCCCTGGTCTCCACCATCCTCACCCTGCTGTTCGGTGGCGCGATGGGCATCATCGCCGGCTACCGCGGCGGCTGGGTGGACGCGCTGCTGTCCCGGATCGCGGACATCTTCTTCGGCCTGCCGTTCGTGCTCGGCGCGATCGTCATCCTGACCACGTTCAACGGGTCCGGCACCGACAACGGCGAGTGGACGATCATGGGGCTGGTCATCCTGTCCCTGAGCGTGCTGAGCTGGCCGGTGGTGATGCGGCTGATGCGCTCCTCGGTGCTCGCCACCAAGGAGGCCGACTACATCGTCGCGGCCCGTGCGCTGGGCGCCGGCACCGGCCGGATCATCCTCAAGCACCTGCTGCCCAACTGCCTGGCGCCGCTGCTGGTCTACGGCACGATCATGGTGGGCTCGTTCATCGGCGCGGAGGCCACGCTCTCCTTCCTGGGCATCGGCCTGAAGAGCCCGGTGGTCTCCTGGGGCATCATGATCAGCGAGGCGCAGAACTACATCCGGGTCTCGCCGTTCCTGCTGTTCTTCCCCTCCGCGTTCCTCGTCACCGCCGTGCTGAGCTTCGTGATGCTCGGCGAGGCGGTCCGCGAGGCCCTCGACCCGAAGCTCCGATAGGGGAACTGAGTTGTCCGACATTCTCGTGTCCGAGCAGTCCGCGGCCGGCGCCGACGGATCCGGCCGCCCCTCGGGCCGCCTGCTCGAGGTCGACGACCTGCGGGTCGAGTTCCGCACCCGGGACGGCGTCGCCAAGGTCATCAACGGAGTGACGTACCACGTCGACGCGGGGGAGACCCTCGCCGTGCTCGGCGAGTCCGGCTCCGGCAAGAGCGTCACCGCGCAGACCGTCATGGGCATCCTGGACACCCCGCCCGGGTTCGTCACCGGCGGCCAGGTCCGCTTCCACGGCAAGGACATGCTCACGATGTCCGCCGAGCAGCGGCGGCGGATCCGTGGCGAGGGCATCGCCATGATCTTCCAGGACTCGCTCTCGGCCCTCAACCCGGTTTTCACCGTCGGCTTCCAGATCGCCGAGCAGTTCCGCATCCGGCGCGGCCTCGGCCGCGCGGAAGCCAAGAAGCGCGCGATCGAGATGCTCGACCAGGTGAAGATCCCCAACGCCAAGGGTCGGTTCAGCAACTACCCGCACCAGTTCTCCGGCGGCATGCGGCAGCGCGCCATGATCGCGATGTCGCTGGCCCTGGACCCGGAGGTGCTGATCGCCGACGAGCCGACCACCGCGCTGGACGTGACCGTGCAGGCCCAGATCATGGACCTGCTCAGCGAACTCCAGCGGGAACGGCAGATGGGCATGATCCTGATCACCCACGACCTCGGCGTGGTCGCCGACGTCGCGGACCGGATCGCGGTCATGTACGCCGGCCGGATCGTCGAGGAAGCGGACGTCTACGACCTGTACCGCAAGCCGGCCCACCCGTACACGCTCGGCCTGCTCAACTCGATCCCGCGGATGGACGAGAAGGGGCAGGAGCTCCGGACCATCAAGGGGCTCCCGCCGAACCTGATGAACATCCCGCCGGGCTGCGCCTTCAACCCGCGCTGCCCGATGGCGCAGCCGGTGTGCCGGGAGAAGGTCCCGCCGCTGCTGCAACTGGGCCACGGCCGGGCCAGCGCCTGCCACTTCGCCGAGGAGCTCGTGAACCGTGACTGAGAACATCATCGAGGTTCGTGACCTGGTCAAGCACTACCCCGTGACCCGGGGTGTGGTGTTCAAGAAGACCATCGGTCACGTCAAGGCGGTCGACGGCGTCTCCTTCGAACTCAAGGCCGGCGAGACGCTCGGCGTGGTCGGCGAGTCCGGCTGCGGCAAGTCGACGCTCGCCCGGGTGCTGATGAACCTGGAGAAGCCGACCGCCGGCCAGGTGCTCTACAAGGGCCAGGACATCTCCAAGCTCTCCGGTGGCGCGCTGCGGCGGCTGCGCCGGCAGATCCAGCTGGTGATGCAGGACCCGTACACCTCGCTGAACCCCCGGATGACGGTGGGTGACCTGATCGGCGAGCCGTTCGAGATCCACCCCGAGGTGGCTCCGCGCGGCAGCCGGCGCGGCAAGGTCAAGGAGCTGCTCGACCTGGTCGGCCTCAACCCGGAGCACATCAACCGGTACCCGCACCAGTTCTCCGGCGGTCAGCGGCAGCGCATCGGCATCGCCCGGGCGCTGGCGCTGCGGCCCGAGGTGATCGTCTGCGACGAGCCGGTGTCGGCGCTGGACGTGTCCATCCAGGCCCAGGTCATGAACCTGCTGGAGAAGCTCCAGGCCGAGTTCGGGCTGTCGTACGTCTTCATCGCCCACGACCTGTCGGTCGTGCGCCACCTGTCGGACCGGGTCGCCGTGATGTACCTGGGCAAGATGGTGGAGATCGGCACCGAGGACGAGATCTACGAGCGGCCGACCCACCCGTACACCCAGGCGCTGCTGTCGGCGGTGCCGGTGCCGGACCCGACCGTGCGGGAGAGCAAGGCGATCATCCGGCTCCAGGGTGACGTCCCCTCGCCGGTCAGCCCGCCCTCGGGCTGCCGGTTCCGCACCCGGTGCTGGAAGGCGCAGGACGTCTGCGCCCAGGAGGTGCCGCTGCTGGAGATCCGGCCGGGCTCGGACCACCCGAGCGCCTGCCACTTCGCCGAGAAGCGGGAGATCGTCGTCACCCACGAGGTGGCCTGAGCCAGACCGGACCGCCTGCCGACGTCAGCCCGACGCCGGCAGGCGGTTCGTCGTCTGCCGGGCGGGGCGCGTCACAGCGGGCCGCGGCCGGCGCGCAGCAGCAGCAGCGCGAGCTGCGTGCCGTCGGCGCCGAGTTCCGCGCGGAACCGCTCCAGGATCTCCCGCTCGCGGGAGAGCACCAGCCGGGTCCCCCCGGCGGCCAGCCGGGTCACGCCGACCTCCTGGGAGAGCGCGGCCCGTTCCTGCCAGAGCGCGACGAGCATGCGGTCGATCTCGTCGATCCGGTGCCGGATCTCACCGATCCGCTCGGCCGCCGCCGAGTCGTCGGTGCCGGTCCGGGCCGCCGCGGCGCCGGTCGGGTCACCGCCGGGCTTCCGGTCGTGCCGCGCCGGGCCGCCGCTGGACTCCACCACGTCAGTCATCATCGTCGTCCCTCTCGGGGCTCGGTCCCGGTACCCGGATCCCGGGACGGAAAAGCCCCGGGCTCGGGAGCCCGGGGCTTTTCGTAGGTCTGATTCGATCAGGCGCGACCCACGGCTGCCGGACTCCCGGTGCCGTAGTAAAAGAAGCGCTGATCGAACACGTCGTCGAGTATGCCGACCGCCGGGGCGGACGCGCAAGGAAACCGGCCAACAGGTGGGACGTGACGCCGCCCGCGCACCCGGGCGCGCGGGCGGGGAAGTGTCCGGCCGACGGCATAGACTCGGGCTGCGATGCATCCTCTCTTCGACATTCCCGCGTCCCCGCCCGCGCCGGAGTCCCGGCCGACCCCGCCGCGCCGTTCCGGGGCCGCCCGGTCGGATCCGCAGGCCCTTCTCGACGGCCTGAACGGCCCGCAGCGGGACGCGGTGACCCACGCCGGCTCCCCCTTGTTGATCGTGGCCGGCGCCGGCTCGGGCAAGACACGCGTGCTGACCAACCGGATCGCCTACCTGCTCGCCGCCCGGGACGTGCACCCCGGCGAGATCATCGCGATCACGTTCACCAACAAGGCCGCCGGCGAGATGAAGGAACGGGTGACCGCGCTGGTCGGCCCGCGCGCCCGGATGATGTGGGTGTCGACGTTCCACTCGGCCTGTGTCCGCATCCTGCGGGCCGAGCACGAGCACGCCGGCCTGAAGTCGTCGTTCTCGATCTACGACGCCGACGACTCCCGGCGCCTGATGCAACTGGTGACCCGCGAGCTGGACCTGGACCCGAAGCGCTATCCGGCGCGGGGGCTGGCGGCCCAGGTGTCCAACCTGAAGAACGAGCTGGTCGACCCGGAGGAGTTCGCCGGCCGGGCCAAGGGGCCCAACGAGCGGGCGCTGGCCGAGGCGTACGCGCTCTACCAGCGACGGCTGCGCGAGGCCCACGCGCTGGACTTCGACGACCTGATCATGACCACGGTGCACCTGCTCCAGTCGCACCCGCACGTGGCGGAGAGCTACCGGCGCCGGTTCCGGCACGTGCTGGTCGACGAGTACCAGGACACCAACCACGCCCAGTACGTCCTGATCAAGGAGCTGGTCTCCGGCACCGAGGGCGTCCCGCCGGCCGAGCTGTGCGTGGTCGGCGACGCCGACCAGTCGATCTACGCGTTCCGGGGCGCGACCATCCGCAACATCCTGGAGTTCGAGCGGGACTTCACCGACGCCCGCACCATCCTGCTGGAGCAGAACTACCGCTCGACCCAGACCATCCTCAACGCGGCCAACGCGGTCATCGACCGGAACACCTCACGCAAGCCCAAGCGGCTGTGGAGCGACGCCGGCGCCGGTGAGCAGATCGTCGGCTACGTGGCCGACACCGAGCACGCCGAGGCGGACTGGGTGGCCCGGGAGATCGACCGGCTCGTCGACGCCGGCGACACCCGGCCGGGCGACGTGGCCGTCTTCTACCGCACCAACGCCATGTCCCGGGTGTTCGAGGAGGTGTTCATCCGCGTCGGCCTGCCCTACAAGGTGGTCGGCGGGGTGCGCTTCTACGAGCGCAAGGAGGTCCGCGACGCGCTGGCCTACCTGCGGGCCGTGGTCAACGACGACGACACCGTCAGCCTGCGCCGGATCCTCAACACCCCCCGGCGGGGCATCGGCGAGCGGGCCGAGGCGTGCGTCGAGGCACTGGCCGCGCGGGACCGCATCTCCTTCGGCGCCGCGCTGCGCCGGGCGAAGGACGCGCCGGGCATCTCCACCCGGGCGGCCAACGGCATCGCCGAGTTCGTCGCGTTGCTCGACTCGGCCCGTGAGCTGGCCGCCACCGGCACCCCGGAGGAGGTGCTGGAGGCGCTGCTGACCCGCTCGGGCTACCTGGCCGAGCTGGAGGAGAGCCTCGACCCGCAGGACGCCGGCCGGGTGGACAACCTCCAGGAGCTGGTGAGCGTCGCCCGGGAGTACACCGAGCGGATCGAGTCGCTGGGCGCCGACGACGAGCGGGCCACGCTGGCCGGCTTCCTGGAGCAGGTCGCGCTGGTCGCCGACGCCGACCAGATCCCGTCCGACGACCCCGACCATCAGGGGGTGGTCACGCTCATGACGCTGCACACCGCCAAGGGGCTGGAGTTCCCGGTGGTGTTCCTGACCGGCCTGGAGGACGGCGTCTTCCCGCACCTGCGCTCGCTCGGCGACTCCCGCGAGCTGGAGGAGGAGCGCCGGCTGGCGTACGTGGGCATCACCCGGGCCCGGCAGCGCCTCTACCTGTCCCGGGCGGTCACCCGGTCGGCCTGGGGCGCACCGGCCTACAACCCGCCGTCCCGGTTCCTGGAGGAGCTGCCGCCGGAGCTGGTGCGGTGGGAGCGCACCGAGGGGTCGTACACGTCGTGGGGTGGCGGCGGCGGTGGCGTCGGCGGCCGTGCGGACCGGTTGTCGGGCGGCCGGGGCGGCTTCACCGGCGGCACGCCCAAGGCCACCCAGCTCGCCAAGCGTCTCGGCGTGGACGCCAGCCGGCTGGCCACCGCGAGCGACCTGAAGCAGGCCCCCAAGGTCTCGGTGGGCGACCGGGTCAACCACCAGCGTTACGGCCTGGGTCGGGTGCTGGCGGTGGAGGGCGCCGGGCCGGGTGCCCGGGCCCAGATCAACTTCGGTGACCAGACCATGTGGCTGGTGCTGCGGCACGCGCCGATCGACAAGCTCTGAGCGTCGAGGAGGGGCCCGGGTCGGCGGTCGTGCCGGGCCGGGCCCCTTTCCCGTGCCGTGGCCCTCAGCAGGCCACGTCGATGCCGCGGGCGCGCAGGAACGGCGCCGGGTCGATCTGGTTCCACATGGCTCCCTGGTGCACCTCGAAGTGCAGGTGCGGGCCGGTGGCGTCACCGGTGGCGCCCTCGTAGCCGATGATCTGACCGGCCTTGACCTTGTCGCCGACGTCGACGAGCAGCCGGCTCTGGTGGGCGTAGTGGGTCAGGTAGCCGTTGTGGTGGTCGACGAAGACGGAGGTGCCGTATCCGTCGCCCACGTCGCCGGCCTTGACGACGGTGCCGGACGCGGCGGCGCGGATCGGGGTGCCGGCGGGCATGGCGAAGTCGATGCCGGCGTGCAGCGTGCCCCACCGCTGCCCGAAGCAGGAGGTGATGTCGGCGCCCTTCATCGGGATGACCCAGCTCGGCTTCGGCGCGGCCTTTTTCTTCGTCGGCGTCGGCGTCGGCTTGGGCGGCACGGTCTTCTTCGGCTTCGGGGTGGTCGCGCTCGGGCTGGGGGACGGGCTGGCCGGCGTCGCGGACGGGGTGACCGGGCTGACCGACTCGCGCGCCGACCGGTCGGCGCGGGCGGCGGCCTCGGCGCGGGCCCGCGCGTCGAAGTCGACCGCGGCCGGGGCGGGCGCCGGGCTGTCGTCGGTGGCGACCACGACGCCGCCGAGGCCGAGACCGAGCAGGGCCAGCGCGCCGGTGATCAGGTACGTGGTCCGCCGGCCGGTGCGCCGGTGCCGGGCGGGGGCGCGGTCCGGGGTGGTGCCGTTCGGGGTGGGACTGCTGTGCTGCACGGGAACCTTCACCAGTTGAGGGGCACGTGGACCTGGAAATACTGGTGTCGTGCTCCGAGCGCGCCGGTGGCGGGTTCGCGGCCCGGCGGGGTGCGCCGCGGGATCGTGTCCCCGATCGTGCCGGCTGGGCGGTTCCCGACAAGCGTCGATCATCAGGTGGTGTGGCGCCGCTCACATCGTGCGGTGTGACGGGGCTGACATCCGTGCACGCGAAACCGCCCGGATCGCAGGATCCGGGCGGTTGTCGGGCGGTACGGAGTGTCAGGAAGCGGCTACGTCGCCGTAGAGTGCCTCGGTTTCGAGCTTGATGTCCACTCCGCGCTCCTGGAGGAACGTCACCGGGTCCCGAGGCTCGCCGTTGACATGGACCTCGAGGTGCAGGTGCGAGCCGTAGGAGTGGCCGGTGTTGCCGACCAGACCGAGCTGGTCGCCGGCCTTGACCTCCTGGCCCTCCTTGACGGTGACCGCGGAGGAGTGGCCGTAGATGGCCTCGCTGCCGTCGGCGTGCCGGACGATCACGGCGTAGCCGTAGCCGCCGAACCAGCCGGCCTTGGTGACGGTGCCGGCGTGGACCGCCTTGTAGGGCGTGCCCTCCGGCGCGACCAGGTCGATGCCGGTGTGCAGCTTGCCCCAGCGCATGCCGTAGGGCGACTTGAAGTCGTAGCCGTGCAGGGGGAGGAGCCAGGGGTCCTGCTCGGTGGCGGCGGCGTCGCCACCGGACCGGTCGTCCCGGGTGGCGCGGTCGGCGGTGTCGGCCCGGGCCGCGGCGTCCTGGCTGGCGATCGAGGCCTGCCGGAGCTCGTCGAGGACGGACGGGCTGACGCTCTTGGCGTCGGGGAGGGCGTTCGCGCCGAGGGCGACGATGCCGGCACCGACGAAGGCGGTCGTGACGACCGCCGCGTAGCGGCTCCGCGGGGGGGTGGGTACGCGGCGGCGACCGCGATATCGATCGGGCTCAGACGACAGGCGCTGGCGCACGCACACCCTCCGTTGTCGGGGATCCGATGCGACCTCGGACCGTTCGGTGAAGCTCGACCGAACCTCCGGTGCCGCGTCGTCACCCGTCCGTGGACTTGATGACAACCGTGGACACGTTAGCCAACAGCCACTCCTGTCACAAGCCGAAGCGCCGAACCGGCGTTTCGTTATGTACATTTCTATCCTGGCTTGTGATATCTCGTGTCACCGGTCGGCTGGCCCGTCGACTGGCCTTTCGTCGCGGACCGTGACCATTCGGCGGAGGTGTCCGGCTTCCGATGGGCCCGGCCGGGCGGTATGGCGCAGCCCGGGTTCCCGACCCCGGTCCGCCCGGGTTACCGTTCGTTCAGGTCAGCAGTGCCGGTGCCGGTGAAAGGTGTGCGCAGATGAGCTCTCGGATTCGGGTCGTCGTCGCGAAGCCCGGCCTGGACGGCCACGACCGCGGCGCGAAGGTCGTCGCCCGTGCGCTGCGCGACGCCGGCATGGAGGTCATCTACACCGGCCTGCACCAGACCCCCGAGCAGATCGTCGAGACGGCGATCCAGGAGGACGCGGACGCGGTCGGGCTCTCGGTGCTCTCCGGCGCGCACATGACGCTGTTCAAGCGGGTCGTCGAGCTGCTCACCGAACGCGAGGCGGCCGACATCGTGGTCTTCGGCGGCGGCATCATCCCGGAGGCCGACATCCCGGAGCTGGAGCGGCTCGGCGTCGCGAAGATCTTCACCCCGGGCGCCACCACCGGATCGATCGTCGACTGGGTACGGGAGAACGTGGCCCAGCCGGTCGGCTGATTCCGGGCAGGGGGAGGGGCCGGACGCACCCCTCACACGCCCGGCCCCTCTATGCACGATGCCCCGCCGCCACCCCTCGACCGACAGGGCATCGGCCGCTCCCGTCATCGCGCTTTGACCAGCGCTCCGACATCAGACTCAACGACGCCCCTGACCGGGGGTTACGCCCCGGCGCGGACATCCCCTCCCTCGGACGGCTGACGCCGCGTCTCCCGTTGTGCGCTCCCGCGACGACGGTTGTGCATTACCGCACACCCCGCACCCGCTCGGTTGCCGCCGGTTCCCATCTCGTTAGGCTGCGGCAAATGGCCTGTCTGTTCTGATGACAGGCGTCAAACTGATTTTCCAACGCTGGTGGCGGCGCGACGGCGCGCCGCGGAGACGGGACGGGACGCGCAATCGTGGACCTGTACGAGTACCAGGGGCGGGACCTGTTCGAGCGGCACGGCTTGCCCGTGCTCGCCGGCGGCGTCGCCACTACCCCGGAGGAGGCCCGCGCGATCGCCGAACGCCTCGGCGGCCGGGTGGTCGTCAAGGCACAGGTGAAGGTCGGTGGCCGCGGCAAGGCCGGCGGCGTGAAGCTGGCCGAGGGCGCGGAGGAGACGGTGGCCCGGGCCACCGACATCCTCGGCATGGACATCAAGGGTCACACGGTCCACAAGGTCATGATCACGGTGACCGCGGACGTGGCCGAGGAGTACTACTTCTCGTACCTGCTCGACCGGGCGAACCGCACCTTCCTCTGCATCGCCAGCGTCGCCGGCGGCATGGACATCGAGGCGGTCGCCGCCGAGACCCCCGAGAAGGTCGTCAAGGCGCCGATCGACGCGAACACCGGCGTGGACGAGGCCAAGGCGCGTGAGATCGTCACCGCGGCCGGCTTCCCGGCCGAGGTCGCCGACCAGATCGTCGACGTCGCGGTCGGGCTGTGGCAGGCGTTCGTCGCCGAGGACGCCACCCTGGTCGAGGTGAACCCGCTGGCCACCACGAAGGACGGCAAGCTGCTGCTCCTGGACGCCAAGGTCACCCTGGACGAGAACGCCGGGTTCCGGCACCCGGACCACGAGGCCCTGGTCGACCAGGCGTCGGTGGACCCGCTGGAGCAGGCCGCCAAGTCCAAGGACCTCAACTACGTCAAGCTCGACGGCGAGGTCGGCATCATCGGCAACGGCGCGGGCCTGGTCATGTCCACGCTCGACGTGGTCGCGTACGCCGGTGAGCGGCACGGCGGCGTCAAGCCGGCCAACTTCCTCGACATCGGCGGCGGCGCGAGCGCCGAGGTGATGGCGAACGGCCTGGAGATCGTCCTCTCCGACCCGTCGGTGAAGAGCGTCTTCGTCAACGTCTTCGGCGGCATCACCGCCTGCGACGCGGTCGCCAACGGCATCGTGCAGGCGCTGGCGCTGCTGGAGCAGCGCGGCGAGAAGGCCACCAAGCCGCTCGTGGTCCGCCTCGACGGCAACAACGCCGAGGAGGGCCGGGCCATCCTCGACGGCGCGGCGAACCCGCTCATCCAGCGGGTCGACACCATGGACGGCGCGGCCGAGCGGGCCGCCGAGCTGGCAGCTGCGGGGGTCTGACAATGGCTATCTGGCTGACCAAGGACTCCAAGGTCATCGTGCAGGGCATGACCGGTTCCGAGGGTTCCAAGCACACCCGGCGGATGCTTGCCGCCGGCACCACCGTGGTCGGCGGCGTGAACCCGCGCAAGGCCGGCACCACCGTCGACTTCGACGGCACCGAGCTGCCCGTCTTCGCCTCCGTCGCGGACGCGATGAAGTCCACCGGGGCCGACGTCACGGTCATCTTCGTGCCGCCGCAGTTCACCAAGGCCGCGGTGGTCGAGGCGATCGACGCCGGCATCGACCTGGCCGTGGTGATCACCGAGGGCGTGCCGGTGCACGACACCGCCGCGTTCTGGGCGTACAACGTGGCCAAGGGCGAGCGGACCCGGATCATCGGCCCGAACTGCCCCGGCATCGCCTCGCCGGGCGCGTCCAACGCCGGCATCATCCCGGCCGACATCACCGGCACCGGCCGGATCGGCCTGGTCAGCAAGAGCGGCACGCTGACCTACCAGATGATGTACGAGCTGCGTGACATCGGCTTCTCCACCTGCGTCGGCATCGGCGGTGACCCGATCATCGGGACCACCCACATCGACGCGCTGGCCGCCTTCGAGGCGGACCCGGAGACCGACGCGATCGTCATGATCGGTGAGATCGGCGGTGACGCCGAGGAGCGGGCGGCCGAGTTCATCAAGGCCAACGTCACCAAGCCGGTGGTCGGCTACATCGCCGGCTTCACCGCACCGCCCGGCAAGACCATGGGTCACGCCGGCGCGATCATCTCCGGCTCGGCCGGCACCGCCGACGCCAAGAAGTCGGCGCTGGAGGCGGTCGGCGTCAAGGTCGGCAAGACCCCGACCGAGACCGCCGAGCTGATGCGGGAGCTCATGTCCGGCCGCTGAGCGGTCACCTGACGTGCCGAGGGGGTCGACCGGGTCCGGTCGGCCCCCTCACGCTCAGCGGTACCAGTACGGGTAGTAGTAGCTGCCCCGGGCCCGCACGATGGCGCTGGCCACGATGTTGACCACACCGAACGCGATGGCCAGCCAGCCGAGCAGTGGCGATCTGCCGTGGCGCCGGGCGTCCCGGATCGACAACCAGCCGAAGACGATGCCCAGGATGCCGCAGCAGAACAGGCCGAACACGATGCCGAGGACGCCCCAGAGCGTGCTCCGGTCCCGACCGGCAGCCGGTGGCGGCGGGGGCGGCGGATACGGAGCGTTCACGGATTCCTCCGAGCGGTCGGTGCCGCGACGGGAACGGTCGCGTCTGAAGCCGAGGCTAGACCGGATCACCGCCGCTGATCCGGGGGTTCGGCGAACTCGCCCCGGTCCCGGCCCGGTATCGGACTGCCGTCCTCGGCGTGGCGTGCCAGAGTAGACGCGATGTCACGTGTCACCCCTGACCAGCCGCGCCCGGCCGCCGGCCCCACCACCGGCGCCCGGCCGCGCGGTCGTGCCCGCCCCGCTACGCGCGTGCCCGCGCCCCGGCCGGGTGAGTCGTCGCGCAGCCGGGCCCCGCTGCCGGTGGCCGCCGGGGTGGCCGCGCTCTGGGCCGCGTCGACGTCCCTGCTGCCGGTCGTCGTCGTGCTCGGCCTCGCCCAGCTCACCGAGGACGCCGGGTCGTTCGGCGGCGCGCTGCGCGCCGGCCTGGCCGGCTGGCTGCTCGGGCACGGGGTGCCGTTGCAGACCGCCGCCGGGCCGCTCGGCCTGGCGCCGCTCGCGCTGAGCGCGCTCGTCGTCTGGCGGCTCACCCGCGCCGGCGTGCACGTCAGCCGGGCCGTGGGCGCTCGCGGCGCCGGCTCGCCCCGGCAGGCGCTCGCCGTCGCGGTCGCGGTCGCCATCGGGTACGCGCTGCTCGGCGCCGTCGCCGCGCTCGCGGTCGGTGCGGGCGGGCTGCGGGTGTCCCCGGTCACCGCGGCGCTCACGTTCGCCGCGTTCGCCGCCCCGGCCGCCCTGGTCGGCGCGCTGCGCACCACCGGCGTCTGGGCGCTGCTGGCGACGCGCTGCCCGCGGCCGGTGCGGGAGGGGTTGCGCGCCGGGCTGGTCGCGGTGCTGCTGCTGCTCGGCGCGAGTGCCGGCGCGGCCGGGCTGGCGGTGGCCACCGGCGGTGGCGACGCGGCCGACATGATCGGGGCGTACCGGACCGGGGTGGCCGGTCAGGCGGGCATCACGCTGGTCAGCCTCGCGTACGCGCCGAACGCCACCGCCTGGTCGGCAAGCTACCTGCTCGGTCCCGGGTTCGCCGTCGGCACGGACACCGCGGTCCGCACCAGCGAGGTGTCGGTCGGCGCGCTGCCGGCCGTGCCGTTGCTGGCCGGCCTGCCGCGGGGCCCGGTCGACGGGCTGGGGGCCGGGCTGCTCGCGGTGCCGGTGCTGGTCGCGATGGCGGCCGGCTGGCTGTTGGCCCGGCGACTGCTGCGTGCGGCGGCCGAGGACCGGGTCGAGGTCGGGTGGCCCGCGCTGCTGGTCCCGGCCGTGCTCGCCGGGCCGGTCGCCGGGGTGTTGCTGGGCCTGGTCGCGGCGGCCTCGGGCGGTTCGCTCGGCGGTGGCCGGTTGGCCGAGATCGGCCCGGCGCCCTGGCCGGTGGCCGCCGTGGCCACGCTGGTGATCGCCGTGGGCGCGGTGCTCGGCGCCGCCGCCACCCGCACCCTGACCATCCGGTCCGCTCCGCCCTCTCCCCGGTCGGCCCCGCCCACCCCCCGAGCCGCCCCCACCGCACGCTGACCTCCCGAGCCGCACCGTGGCACCCACCCGGGTGGGGACGCGCGAGGGGCGCCCGGCAACCGCCGGACGCCCCTCGTCGGAGTCGGTCAGGAACCGAAGTTGTTCATGTTGATCGCGGCACCGGCGATGGCGCTGATGATGCCGATGACCACACCGACGCCACCGCAGATCAGGGCGGCCTTGGCCTGGCCCGGGTTGCTGGCCTCGCCCGCCTGGACCTTCTTCTGGCCCAGCACGCCGAGCACCACGCCGGCGATGCCGGCGGGGACGCCCAGCAGCGGGCAGCAGAGGCCGAGCACGATCGAGGCGATGCCGACGATCATGCCGATCAGGCCCATGGTGTTGTTCCGGCCCTGGCCGGGGCCGGCCGGGTAGCCGGCGGCCGGGTACTGCGGCGCGGCGCCGTACGGCTGCTGCGCGTACGGGTCCTGGCCGTAGGGCTGACCCGAGGTGGGCTGGCCGTAGGGCTGGCCGGAGGTGGGCTGTCCGTAGGGCTGGCCCGAGGTCGGCTGTCCGTAGTCCGGCTGCTGCCCGTACTGCGGCTGCTGCCCATAGTCCGGCTGCTGTCCGTACTGCGGCTGCTGTCCGTACTGCGGCTGCTGTCCGTACTGCGGGGCCTGCGGCGGCGGGGCGTACGGGTCGTGCGGCTGGGCGGTCGGGTCCTGGTTCGGCTGCTGGCCGTACGGGTCCTGTCCGGGGTGTCCGGGCTGCATGTCGGGAAACTCCTCAGTTGTGGGCTGTCGGTCAGTTCGTGCCGGTGCTGCCGCCGACGAGACCCGCCAGGCCACCGAACAGGCAACACACCACAATGATGCCGATCCAGACCAGGCCCACGATCAGGGCCCACTTCGACCACTTCCTGGACTCGGCGGCGGCGGCCTGCGCGCCGGCGTAGTCGCCCTGCTGGATCAGCGGGTTGACCTTGGAAGCGTTGATGATCGCCGGGATCGCGAGCGGCCAGAACAGAAAGATCGCGACGATGGACATCGTCATGTTGTTGTCGATCTGCGACGGCTGCTGCTGGGGGTATCCAGGCTGCATGGGGTGGCTCCTCGGGCCGGCGGCACGGCGCGTGCCGGTTTCTCGTTCGGGGGTGCGGGTCGGGCGTACGCCGGACACCGGGCGACCGGCAGCGTACCGCGACCCCACCACCGGGGAGATCATCCGACAAGCCGCCGCCCGACAGCCGGACCGCCCGGCCTGCCCGATAGGGTGGCCGCGTGACCGAGCCCGCGTCCGTCGCCCGCCTCGTCGTCCTCGTCTCCGGCTCCGGCAGCAACCTCCAGGCGCTGCTGGACGCCGCCACCGACCCCGGCTACGGAGCCCGGGTGGTGGCCGTGGGCGCTGACCGGGACGGGATCGCCGGCCTGGACCGGGCCGCCGCGGCCGGCGTGCCGTCCTTCGTCGAGCGGGTCAAGGACCACCCCACCCGGGCCGACTGGGACAAGGCGCTCACGGCCCGGGTCGCCGAGCACCGGCCCGACCTGGTGATCAGCGCCGGGTTCCTCAAGTTGGTCGGCCCGGAGTTCCTCACCGCGTTCGGTGACCGCTACCTGAACACGCACAACACGTTGTTGCCGGCGTTCCCCGGCATCCACGGCCCCCGCGACGCGCTGGCGTACGGCGTGAAGGTCACCGGGGCCACGCTGTTCTTCGTCGACGCCGGGATGGACACCGGCCCGATCGTCGCCCAGGTCGCCGTACCGGTGCTCGACGACGACGACGAGGAGACGCTCACCGAGCGCATCAAGTCCGCCGAGCGGCGCCAGCTCGTCGAGCAGGTCGGCCGCCTGGTCCGTGAAGGTTGGACGATCACCGGCAGAAAGGTCACCGTTCCGTGAGCACCGTCGAGGAAGGCCGCCGTCCGATCCGGCGTGCGTTGGTCAGCGTCTACGACAAGACCGGCCTGGTCGAGCTGGCCCGCGCCCTGCACGAGGCCGGCGTGGAGATCGTGTCGACCGGCAGCACCGCGTCGACGATCTCCGGTGCCGGGGTGCCGGTGACCCCGGTCGAGCAGGTCACCGGCTTTCCGGAGATCCTCGACGGCCGGGTGAAGACGCTGCACCCGAAGGTCCATGGCGGCCTCCTCGCCGACCTGCGCAAGGACTCGCACGCCACCCAGCTCGACGAGCACGGCATCGCCGGGATCGACCTGTTGGTCTCCAACCTCTACCCGTTCCAGGCCACTGTCGCCTCCGGCGCCGACGCCGACGAGTGCGTCGAGCAGATCGACATCGGCGGTCCGGCGATGGTCCGGGCCGCCGCGAAGAACCACGCCTCGGTGGCGGTGGTGACCGACCCGGCCGCGTACCCGGCGGTGGTGGCCGCGCTCGCTGACGGCGGGTTCACGCTGGCCCGGCGTCGCGCGCTGGCGGCCCGGGCGTTCGCCGACATCGCCGACTACGACGTGGCGGTGGCCGACTGGTTCGCGAGTACGGTGGCCCCGGCCGAGGACGGCTGGCCGGAGTTCGCCGGGCTGGCGCTGCGTCGCCAGGCCGTGCTCCGCTATGGCGAGAACCCGCACCAGGCGGCGGCGCTCTACACCGATCCCGGCGCGCCGGCCGGCCTGGCCCAGGCCGAGCAGCTGCACGGCAAGGAGATGTCCTACAACAACTACGTCGACGCGGACGCCGCCTGGCGTGCCGCGCACGACTTCGCGGACCAGCCGGCGGTGGCGATCATCAAGCACGCCAATCCGTGCGGCATCGCGGTCGGCGCGGACGTGGCCGAGGCGCACCGCAAGGCGCACGCCTGTGACCCGGTCTCCGCGTTCGGCGGCGTGATCGCGGTCAACCGGCCGGTGAGTGTGGAGTTGGCCGGGCAGGTCGCGGAGATCTTCACCGAGGTGCTGGTGGCGCCCGGCTTCGACGAGGGCGCGCTGGAGCTGCTGCGGGCCAAGAAGAACATCCGGCTGCTGCGGGCGCCCGCGTTCGCCAGCCGGCCGGCGGAGTGGCGGCAGGTCAGCGGCGGCGTGCTGGTGCAGATGCGGGACGCGGTCGACGCGCCCGGCGACGACCCGTCCGGCTGGACGCTGGCCACCGGCGACCCGGCCGACGCCGAGACGCTGCGCGATCTCGCGTTCGCCTGGCGGGCGGTACGCGCGGTGAAGAGCAACGCCATCCTGCTGGCCCGCGACGGCGCCACCGTCGGCGTCGGGATGGGCCAGGTCAACCGCGTCGACTCGGCGCGGCTGGCGGTCAGCCGGGCCGGCGACGAGCGGGCCCGCGGCTCGGTCTGCGCCTCGGACGCGTTCTTCCCGTTCGCCGACGGGCCGCAGATCCTCATCGACGCCGGCATCCGGGCGATCGTGCAGCCCGGGGGCTCGATCCGCGACGAGGAGACCATCGCGGCCTGCAAGGCGGCCGGCGTGACGATGTACCTCACCGGCACCCGCCACTTCTTCCACTAGGTCTGATCCGCACGGGTTGCACCTCGCCGCCGATTACCGTGCGTAGCCGCGGCGGAGGGACAATCAGATCTGCGCGGTATACCTCAGAGGCATATTTATGACTCTGAGGTATACCGCTTCCGACACCATTGGTGCCCCTGCCCCGACACGCCGGGGGCTGGGGGCGAAACGCGCCGGACCGGGTAGCCCGCCGCCGCGCGTCGTTGCCGGCCCCGCGGGCGGTTGCTAGCGTGTGCCGGCGACGATCGATCGACCGTCTCCACTGTCCGTGAGCCCCGGCAGGTGTGCCATGCGCGTGCGCGACCGGTTGACCGCCGTCGTCGTCACGCTGGCGTTCGTCCTGGCCGCGCTCGGCTCCGCCGCCGGCCCGCCCGCCGCCGCCCTGCCCGCAGTCGGCCCGTCCACAGTCGGCGAGCCCACCCTCGGCCCGGCCGCGGTCGGCCTCTCCGTCGTCGGCACGCCCACCCTCGACCCGTCCGTCGTCGGCGGGAACGCCGTCGGGCCGGCTGCCGTCGTACCCGCCTCGGGGTGCCGGGCCGGGCCGGTCGCGTCGCTCGGCGCGTACCCGCAACGGCGGTGCGCGGAGCTGTCCGGCGGGTGGTGGGGTGACCGGCGCGGCGGCCTCGCCTACGGCGACGGGCCGGACGAGCCGCTCCCGGCCGCGCCGCCGAGCGTCGCCGGCCCGGTCGTGTCGGCGCGGCTCGCGCCGGCGCACCGGTCACCGACCCGGCCGCTGCCGCCGCGTGGCGCGCTGGCGGCGCGGGCGCCGCCCACCGCCTGAGTCGCGCCGGAGCCTGCCGCGCCGGAGCCTGCCGCGTCGACCCGGCGGTTCCACCGTGCGCTGCCGTCGCCCACGGGGGCGCACCTCACGCCCCCGTTCGCGTCCCACTGAGGCCCCGCCCCCCTTCCTCCGGGGGCGGGGCCTCAGACATCCGTGCGCACCTCGGCGAAGTGGCAGGCGCTGGGGTGCGGATCCGCGGCGCGGGGCACGGTCTGCGGGTCCTGGACGGCGCAGACCTCCTCTGCCTTCCAGCACCGGGTGCGGAACCGGCAGCCCGACGGCGGGTCGGCCGGGCTGGGCACGTCGCCGCTGAGCCGGATGATGGTCCGGCGGTCGCGGGCCTCCGGGTCGGGCACCGGCACCGCCGAGAGCAGCGCCTGGGTGTACGGGTGGGTGGCGCGCTGGTAGATCTGCTCCTCGGTGCCGATCTCCACGATCCGGCCCAGGTACATCACCGCCACCCGGTCGCAGATGTGCCGGACCACGGACAGGTCGTGCGCGATGAAGATGTACGACAGCCCGAACTCGTCCTGGAGCTGCGCCAACAGGTTGATCACCTGGGCCTGGATGGAGACGTCCAGGGCCGACACCGGCTCGTCGCAGACGATGATCTCCGGACGCAGCGCGAGCGCGCGGGCGATGCCGATGCGCTGCCGCTGGCCGCCGGAGAACTGGTGCGGGTAGCGGTTCACGTGCTCGGGGTTGAGCCCGACCACGTCCAGCAGCTCCTGCACCCGCTGCCGCCGGCTGCCCTTCGGGGCGGCGTCCGGGTGGATCGCGAACGGCTCGCCGACGATGTCGCCGACCGTCATCCGCGGGTTGAGCGAGGTGTACGGATCCTGCATCACCATCTGCATGTTCCGCCGCAGCCGGCGCAGCTCCCCGCCGGACGCCTGGAACAGGTCCCTCCCCTCCAGCGTGGCCCGGCCGGAGGTCGGCGTCTCCAGCCGCATGAGCAGCCGGGCCAGCGTGGACTTGCCGCAGCCGGACTCGCCGACCACGCCGAGCGTCTCGCCGCGGCGCAGCGCGAAGCTGACCCCGTCGACCGCGCGTACCGCGCCGATCTGCCGCTTGAACAGGACGCCCTGGGTGATCGGGAAGTGTTTGACCAGCTCGTCGACGGCGAGGATGGTCTCGCCGCGGACCTTGGCCGGGCTAGCGGGCGCGGTCATCGTGGACCTCCTGCGCGAAGTGGCACGCGCTGGTCCGGCCGTCGCCGAGGACCAGGTCGTGCGGCACCTCGTCCACGCAGACCTGCTGCGCGTACGGACAGCGGGGGTGAAACGGGCAGCCGGGCGGGATCCGCATCAGGTTCGGCGGCAGCCCCGGGATCGTGGACAGCGCCTGGCCGCGCACGTCGAGCCGGGGGATCGACTCCAGCAACCCCTTGGTGTACGGGTGGGCCGGCGCCCGGTACAGCGAACGCACGTCGGCGTGCTCGATGATCCGGCCGGCGTACATGACCGCGATCCGGTCCGCCACGCCGGCGACCACGCCGAGGTCGTGGGTGATCAGGATGAGCGCCATGCCGAGGTCCCGGCGCAGGTCGGCCAGGAGGTCCATGATCTGCGCCTGCACGGTGACGTCGAGCGCGGTGGTGGGCTCGTCGGCGATCAGCACCTTCGGGTCCAGCGCCAGTGCCATGGCGATCATGACGCGTTGGCGCATTCCGCCGGAGAACTGGTGCGGGTAGTCGCCGAGGCGCTTCGCGGCGGCCGGGATCCGGACCAGGTCCATCAGCTCGACCGTGCGTCGGCGGGCGTCGGCGCGGGACAGTCCGGCCCGCTGCCGTAGCGACTCGCCGATCTGCCAGCCGACCGGGAAGACCGGGTTCAGCGCCGACAGCGCGTCCTGGAAGATCATCGCGATCTCCGTGCCCCGGACCTGGCGGCGCTCCTCCTCCGACCGGGTGAGCAGGTCCCGCCCCTGGTAGCGGATCTGGCCGGCGCGCACGTACGCGGGCGGGGTGTCCAGGATGCCCATGATCGCCTGGGCGGTGACCGACTTGCCGGAGCCCGACTCGCCGAGCACGGCAAGCGTCTCGCCGGCGTCCAGGTGGTACGTCACCCCGTTGATCACCCGGGCCACGCCCTCCCGGGTGCGGAACTCGACGTGCAGGTCCCGTACCTCCAGCAGGTGCCCGCCGGGCGGGGTGGGGGAGGCCGGCGTGGGCCGGACCGCGGACTCGGTCATGAGAACTCACCGCAACTTCGGGTCGAAGGCGTCGCGGACCGCGTCGCCGAGCATGATGAACGCGAGCACGGTCAGCGCGAGGAAGACCGACGGCACGATCAGCGGCGTGGCCGACTCGCGCATGTGCACCCGGCCGGCGTCGATGTCGATGCCCCAGGAGATGGTCGGCGCCTTCAGCCCGATGCCGAGGAAACTCAGCGTCGCCTCGGCCGCGATGAACGACCCGAGCGCGATGGTGAGCACCACGATGGCCGGCGCGAGCGCGTTCGGCAGGATGTGCCGCCACATGATCCGGCCGTCGCCGGCGCCCAGCATCCGGGCCGCGGCCACGTAGTCCTGCTCGCGGGCGGTGATCACCGAGGAGCGCACCACGCGGGCCGCCGTGGTCCAGCCGAGCAGCGCCAGCACCAGGATGACGGCGAGCAGGCGTACCGTCTCGCCGCTGGTGCTCACGCGCTTGAGCAGCACGATCGCGGCCAGCAGCAGCGGGATGCCGAGCACGATGTCGATCACCCGGGAGAGCACCGCGTCGACCCAACCGCCGAAGAAGCCGGCGAGCATGCCGACGACCAGCGCGATCACCCCGGTGATCAACGCCGAGAACGCGCCGACCAGCAGTGAGGCCCGTGCGCCGTAGACCGCTCGGGCGAACGTGTCGCAGCCCTGGAAGTCGTACCCGAAGATGGCCCCGCCGGACGGTCCGGCGTGCTGCCGGGAGAGCACGCAGTCGCGCGGGTCGTTGGCGGTGAACAGGCCGGGGGCGACGGCCATCGCGGCGACCAGCACGACCAGCAGCAGGCTGAGCCAGAAGATCGGGTTGCGGCGCAGGTCCCGCCAGGCGTCGCCGGCCAGGCTGCGGGATCTGCCGGGCCGGCCGGCCCGGTCCGGGGTGCCGGGCTCGCCGGAGACGCCGCGCCGCGCCGACTGGTCCTCCGTCGCCGCCACCGTCTCGAAGTCACTCATATCTGATCCTCGGGTCGAGTACGGCGTAGAGCACGTCCACCACCAGGTTGGACAGCAGGTAGACCACGACGAGCACGCTGACGATGCCCACCACCAGCGGGCCGTCCTCGGTGCGGATGCCGCGGAACAGGTTGAAGCCGACGCCGGGGATGTTGAACACGCCTTCGGTGATGATCGCGCCGCTCATCAGGTTGCCCAGCTCGACGCCGAGGAACGTGACCACCGGGATGAGCGAGTTGCGCAGCACGTGCACGCCGACGATCCGGCGGCGTACCAGGCCCTTCGACCGGGCGGTGCGCACGTAGTCGGCGCGGAGGTTCTCCGACACCGACGTGCGGGTCAGCCGCAGCGCGGTGGCCAGCGAGAGTGAGCCGAGCACGATGCCGGGCAGCAGCAGCGCCCAGAAGGAGGGCTGGGCGCCGGCGGTGGGCGGGAAGATCGGCCAGCGTACGCCGAGGAAGTACTGTGCCAGCGGGGCCAGCACGATGGTGGGGATGCCGAGCACCAGCAGCGTGAGCACGAGCGTGGCGTGGTCGAAGACGCCGGCCCGCCGGATCCCGGCGATCACTCCGGCGGTGACGCCGACGAGGATGGTCACGGCCATCGCGATCAGCGCGAGTTTCACGGTGACCGGCCAGGCGGCGGCGAGGATGTCGCCGATCTGCCGGCCGGTGAGCGACTGGCCGAGGTCACCGCGGAGCAGGCCGCCCAGGTAGTTGGCGTAGCGGTAGAAGAAGCCGCCGACCCCTGTCGCGTCCAGGTGGTACTTCTCGGTCAGGTAGGCGCGCTGGGCGGCGGTGACCGGTCGTTCCCCGGCGAGCGCCTGGATCGGGTCGCCCTGCCCGGCGAACATCAACGCGTAGACGATCAGCGTGGTCCCGAAGAACGCGAGGACCATCTGGAGCAGTCGCCGCAGGATGAACCGGAGCATGCTGGCAAGTCTGCCGAAAGCGGTTCAAAAGCGTGCCAATGCCAGGGCCGGGCCACCCGGTGGGGGTGGCCCGGCCCTGGCCGGGGGTGGGTCAGGCGCGTTCGATCTTCAGCAGATCCACCCGGTCGAAGAGGTCCACGTGGACGTTCTTGACCTTGGTCGAGTGGCCGAAGTTGTTCTGCCCGTACCGCAGCGGGATCACCGGCAGGTCCTCCGCGAGCAGGTCCTCCGCCGCCTGGTACTTCTTGACCGCCTCGTCCGCGGACGCCGCGCGGGCGCCCTCGGCGAGCAGCTTGTCGAACTCCGGGTTGGAGTAGCCGTAGTAGTTCGACGAGCCATTGGTGCTGTACAGCGGGCCCAGGTAGTTCTCCATGGACGGGTAGTCCATCACCCAGCCCATCCGGAACAGGCCCACCGACTGCTTCTGCTTGAGCTTGGTCAGCAGGTCGGCGAACTTCGGCTCGGCGGTGCCCACGCACTCCACGCCCAGGTTGGCCTTGAGCTGGTTGCAGGTGGCGTCGATCCAGTCCTTGTGGCCGCCGTCGCCGTTGTAGGACAGCTCGATCTTCTTCGGGCCGCCCGCGGCCTCGTACATCGCCTTGGCCTTGACCGGGTCGAACGCGCCGGCGGCGCCGATGGTGTTCTCCCGGTAGCCCGCGACCACCGGCGAGACGAACGAGCGGGCCGGCTGCTGCGAGTCCTTGAAGATCGACTTGGTGATCTCGTCCCGGTCGATCGCCATCGAGATGGCCTTGCGCACCTCGGGCTTGCTGTACTCCTTCTGGAACGTCGGGAACGCCAGCACCTGGAGCGACGACGCCGGGCTCTGCTGGAACCGGTCGCCGAGGTCGGTGGCGGCGGTCGACAGGTTCTCGGTCGGGATCGTCTTGATCACGTCGAGGTTGTCCGCCAGCACGTCCGCGTACGCGGCGGTCGGCTGCTGGTAGATCCGGAACTCGACGCCGCCGACCTTGGGCTGCTGGCCCGGGAACGCGTCGTACTTCTCCACCTCGACCTTGGCGTCGTGCTGCCAGCTGCCCTTCATCCTGAACGGGCCCTGGCCGATCGGCGCCTGCTCGTACCCCTCGGCCAGCACGCCCGGCGCGGAGAAGGCCGCCTTGGGCAGCGGGTAGAACGCGGTGTAGCCGAGCATCGTCCGGAAGTCCACGTACGGCTCGGTGAGCGTCACGGTGAACGTCAGGTCGTCGACCTTCTTCAGGCCGTTGAGCGTCTCCGCCTTCGGCTTCTCGCCCTGGAGGTCCTCGTAGCCGGCGATCTTCTCGAAGAAGTAGCTGGAGTTCTGGCCGTTCGGGGCGTACGCGCCGTAGTTCCAGGCGTCGAGGTAGTTGTCGGCGGTGACCTTCTCGCCGTTGTGGAACGTGAAGCCGGGCTTCAGCTTGATCGTCCAGACCTTGTTGTCCGACGACGTCACCGACTCGGCCGCCACCTCGTGCGGCTTGTTCGCCTCGTCGTAGTCGACGAGCGGGCTGAACAGTGCCGACAGCACCTGCGAGCCACTCGTCTCGTTGGTGTTGGTCGGCACCAGGTGCTGCGGCTCGGCGATCTCGATCCGCACGGCCGCGTCGGGGTCGCTTGCGCCGCCGCCTCCGCCGCCGGAGCCGCAGGCCGTCAGGCCCAGGGTCACCGCGAGCGGCAGAGCGGCCCAGGCCGCGAGCCTACGAACACGCATGGAGTCTCCTCATCTCCTCACGCTGCGCGGTCGGCCCGACGCTGGGTGACGCTGCGCAACGAGCCGTAACGGTAGGTCGCGCTGCGGCGGATCGACAACGGATGCGTTGCGAGCTGGTAACAGAACGTGTCGACACGTCCCGTTTGGCGCAACGGCTGATCACTCTCAGTGATGGAAACCACGTTGCGGAGCGTGATCACCGGCCGTCGTCGTCCGGCTCGGCGGGGAACGTGAGACGATCACGGCGTGACGGCGACGATCCTGGACGGCAAGGCCACCGCGGCGGAGATCAAGGACGAGCTGCGAGCGCGGGTGAAGGCGCTGGCGGAGCGCGGCATCACCCCCGGGCTCGGCACGGTCCTGGTCGGGGAGGACCCCGGCTCCCAGGCGTACGTCAACGGCAAGCACCGCGACTGCGCCGAGGTCGGCATCGCCTCACTGCGCGTCACGCTGCCCGCCGACGCCACCCAGGAGCAGCTCGACGCGGCGCTGGCCGAGCTGAACGCGGACCCGGCCTGCCACGGCTACATCGTCCAGCTCCCGCTCCCCGCCCACCTGGACACCCAGCGGGCGCTGGAGTCGATCGACCCGGACAAGGACGCCGACGGCCTGCACCCGGTCAACCTGGGCCGGCTCGTGCTCGGCTACGACGCCCCGCTGCCCTGCACCCCGCGCGGCATCGTCGAGCTGCTGCGCCGGCACGACGTGCCGCTGCGCGGCGCGAACGTCGCCGTGGTCGGTCGCGGCAACACGGTCGGCCGCCCGCTCGGCCTGCTGCTCACCCGGCGCAGCGAGAACGCCACCGTCACGCTCTGCCACACCGGCACCCTGGACCTCGCCGGGCACACCCGTGCCGCCGACATCGTCATCGTCGCCGCCGGCGTGCCGGGGCTGCTCACCGCCGACATGATCACCGCCGGCGCGACAGTGGTGGACGTCGGCATCACCCGGGTGATCGGCGACGACGGCAAGGGGCGCTACACCGGCGACATCGACCCCGAGGTGGCCGAGGTGGCCGGCAAGATGGTGCCGATGCCTGGCGGGGTCGGCCCGATGACCCGGGCCATGCTGCTCACCAACGTGGTCGAACGCGCCGAGCGGGACGGCTGACCACCCAGACAGGTCATAACCGTCCGCCCCTCGCCCGATCGGTGCCAGGATGGCTGATACGGTCCGGAAAACCGACTGGTATCAGGGAGTGGGACGACCATGGGTAAGAAGGTCACTGTCGTCGGGGCCGGCTTCTACGGCTCCACCACCGCACAGCGCCTGGCCGAGTACGACATCTTCGAGACCGTCGTGATCACCGACATCGTGGAGGGCAAGCCGGCGGGCCTCGCTCTCGACCTCAACCAGTCGCGGGCGGTCGAGGGCTTCGAAACCACCGTCGTCGGCGTCACCACCGGCCCGAACGGCGAGGGCTACGAGGCCATCGAGGGCTCGGACGTCGTCGTCATCACGGCCGGCCTGCCGCGCAAGCCGGGCATGAGCCGGATGGACCTGCTGGAGACGAACGCCAAGATCGTCCGTCAGGTCGCGGAGAACGTCGCCAAGTACGCCCCGAACGCCGTCGTCATCGTGGTGTCGAACCCGCTCGACGAGATGACCGCGTTGGCCCAGATCGCCACGCAGTTCCCCAAGAACCGGGTGCTCGGCCAGGCCGGCATGCTCGACACCGCGCGGTTCACCAACTTCGTCGCCGAGGCGCTGAGCGTACCGGTGAAGTCGGTCCGGACGCTGACGCTCGGCTCGCACGGCGACACCATGGTCCCGGTGCCGTCGAAGAGCACCGTGAACGGCAGGCCGCTGCGCGACGTCATGCCGGCCGAGCAGATCGAGGAGCTGGTCGTCAAGACCCGCAACGGCGGCGCCGAGGTGGTCGCGCTGCTCAAGACCGGCTCCGCGTACTACGCGCCGTCCGCCGCCGCGGCCCGGATGGCCAAGGCCGTGGCCGAGGACTCCGGCGACGTCATGCCGGTCTGCGCCTGGGTCGACGGTGAGTACGGCATCTCCGGCGTCTACCTGGGCGTCGAGGCCGAGATCGGCGCGGAGGGCGTGAAACGGGTCGTCGAGACCGAGCTGGACGCCGACGAGCTGGCCGCCCTGAAGGAGGCCGCCGAGGCCGTCCGCGCCAAGCAGAGCGACATCTCCTCCCTGTGACCTGAGCACCACCCGCGCGAGGGCGGCCGGCGTTCCGCCGGCCGCCCCCGCGCGTCCCACCACCCACCCACCACCCCACGCGCGCAGATTCACGGAAAGAGTGGCCATTCTCCCCGGGAGAGCCACTCTTTCCGTGAATCTGCGGGCGGTGGGGTGGTGGGTGGGGTCAGGGGTGGGGGGTGAAGGGGGAGCCCAGGTGGGGGGTGGCCAGGAGGAGCGGGGAGAGGGACGACAGGACGCGCTCGCGGGTTCGGCCGGCCCCGGCCCGGTCCTCCTCGTGAACGTAGAAGAGTGCCGGGTCGACCAACTGGATCGTGTGCACCAGCAGGTCGCCGGTGACCAGGAGGCGGTCGTCGCCGGACTCCACCAGCACGGACTGGTGCCCGGGGGTGTGGCCGGGCGTGCTCAGCACGCGTACGCCGGGGGTCAGGTCGGTGTCGCCGTCGAGCACCCGCAGCCGGCCGTCGGCGCGCAACGGCCCGAGCAGCCGGGCCGGCAGTTGCGGGTGGAACAGCTCCAGCGCGTCCAGCTCGGCGCGCTGCACCAGGTGGTCCGCGTTCGGGAACAGCGGCCCGGCCCAACCCACGTGGTCGCTGTGCAGGTGGGTGAGGACGACCGTGCGGACGTCCGCCGGGTCGATGCCGGCGGCGGCCAGCTCGGCCGGCAGCCGGCCGGGCACCGGCGCCCAGCTCGCGGCCGGCGCGTCCGCCGGGCCGATGCCGGCGTCGACCAGGGTGACCGGCCCGTCACCGGTACGCAGCGCGAACGCGCGGAACGGCAGCCACCAGCCGCCGTCCGGCCCGATCGCGTCCGGGTCCCGCCGGTCCGCCTCGCGCCAGTTCGCTTCGGTGGCGTCGGGGAACGCCTCCTCGCGCGGCATGAAGAAGGGGCCCCCTCCGTCGAGCAGCGAGGTGATCGTGATGGACCCGAGCGTGTGCGTCAGCGGCATGCGGGAAGGATGTCACCGCGAGGCCGGCTGGGTCACCTCCGACGGTTTCCAGTACGCTCGTACTGCTTGAGCACGTGTCCCCCGAGAGGAGCGCCGGCCGATGGCGAAGATCAAGGTAAACAACCCGGTCGTGGAGATCGACGGCGACGAGATGACCCGGATCATCTGGAAGCAGATCCGGGAGCAGCTGATCCTGCCGTACCTCGATGTCGACCTGCACTACTACGACCTGTCGATCCAGTACCGCGACGAGACCGACGACCAGGTCACCGTCGACGCCGCCAACGCCATCAAGGAGCACGGCGTCGGCGTCAAGTGCGCCACCATCACCCCGGACGAGGCCCGGGTGGAGGAGTTCGGCCTGAAGAAGATGTGGCGGTCGCCGAACGGCACCATCCGCAACATCCTCGGCGGCGTGGTCTTCCGCGAGCCGATCATCATGTCGAACGTGCCGCGGCTCGTCCCGGGCTGGACCAAGCCGATCATCATCGGCCGGCACGCGCACGGCGACCAGTACAAGGCCACCGACTTCGTCGTCCCCGGCCCCGGCAAGGTCACCATCACGTACGCCCCGGCCGACGGCGGCGCGCCGATGGAGATGGAGGTCGCCAACTTCCCCGGCGGCGGCATCGCCATGGGCATGTACAACTTCGACGAGTCGATCCGGGACTTCGCCCGTGCCTCGTTCCGGTACGGCCTGGACCGCAACTACCCGGTCTACATGTCGACCAAGAACACCATCCTCAAGGCGTACGACGGCCGGTTCAAGGACATCTTCGCCGAGGTGTTCGAGGCCGAGTTCAAGGCCGAGTTCGACGCCGCCGGCCTGACCTACGAGCACCGGCTGATCGACGACATGGTCGCCGCCGCGCTCAAGTGGGAGGGCGGGTACGTCTGGGCCTGCAAGAACTACGACGGTGACGTGCAGTCCGACACCGTGGCGCAGGGCTTCGGCTCGCTCGGCCTGATGACCTCGGTGCTGCTCTCCCCGGACGGCCGCACCGTCGAGGCCGAGGCCGCCCACGGCACGGTCACCCGGCACTACCGGCAGTACCAGAAGGGCGAGAAGACCTCGACCAACCCGATCGCCTCGATCTACGCCTGGACCCGGGGCCTGGCCCACCGGGGCAAGCTGGACGGCACCCCGGCGGTCACCGAGTTCGCCAACACGCTGGAGCAGGTCATCGTGGAGACCGTCGAGGGCGGCCAGATGACCAAGGACCTCGCGCTGCTCATCTCGCGGGACGCCCCGTGGCTGACCACCGACGAGTTCATGAACGCGCTCGACGAGAACCTGGCCCGCAAGCTCGCGGCCTGAGCCTCCTCGCCGATCACGACGGAGCCCGCCGGCGCGTACCGGCGGGCTCCGTCGTGTCCGTGCGTCGTTGCCGTGCGGTGTCGTGTCCGTGCGTCGTCGTTGCCGTGCGGTACGCACGCGGTGGGGGCGTCACCCGGACCGGCCGGACTCGTTGCACCGGGTGGACGCGATGCCAGTCCCGTCCACCCGTCCCTTCCCAGCGGGGGCCCGGTCACCGGGCCCCCGCGCCCTGTTCCGGGGCGCGGGCGCCCGGAGGGGTGCCGACCGGGGCGCCGACCTCTACCGGAGGCGTCGAGAAGGGCCCCGCCTTTCACTCGGCGCGCAGGAGTTCGGCGGCCCGCTCGGGGGCGATGTCGTTGATGAACACGCCCATGCCGGACTCCGAACCGGCGAGGTACTTCAGCTTGTCCTTCGCCCGGCGGACGGTGAAGAGCTGGAGGTGCAGGTGGCCCAGCTCCCGGTCGACGTGCACCGGCGCCTGGTGCCACGCCGCGATGTACGGCATCGGCATGTCGAACAGCCCGTCGAAGCGGCGCAGCAGGTCCAGGTAGAGCGGACCGAAGGCGTCCCGTTCGGCGTCGTCGAGCGCCGGGATGTCCGGCACCGGCCGGTGCGGGGCCACGTGCACCTCGAACGGCCAACGGGCCGCCGCCGGCACGTACGCGGTCCAGTGCTCGTTGCTCGTCACCACCCGGTCGCCGGCGGCCCGTTCGGCGGCCAGCACGTCGGCGTAGAGGTTGCCGCCGGTGCGCTCCGCGTGCCGCCGGGCGGCGGCCAGCAGGCTCCGGGTCCGCGGCGTGACGAACGGGTACGCGTAGATCTGCCCGTGCGGGTGGTGCAGCGTCACCCCGATCTCCACGCCCCGGTTCTCGAACGGGAAGACCTGCTCCACGCCGGGCAGCGCGCTCAGCGCGGTGGTGCGGTCGGCGAGCGCGTCCAGCACGGTCCGCACCCGACCGGGGGAGAGGCGGGCGAACGAGGCGTTGTGGTCGTCGGTGAAACAGACCACCTCGCACCGGCCGAGCCCCGGGCGGACCGGGGTGAACGGCGTGATCTCGGCCGGCTCCTCGGCGACCCGCTGGCTCAGCGACGGGAAGCGGTTCTCGAAGACCACCACGTCGTAGTCCGGCGCCGGGATCTCGCTGTGCCGGTCGCCGCGCGACGGGCACAGCGGGCACTGGTCGGCCGGGGGCAGGAACGTGCGGGTCTGCCGGTGCACCGCCACCGCCACCCACTCGTCGGTCAGCGGGTCGTACCGCAGTTGTGAGGCGGGCGGCGGCGGGGGCAGGTCCCGCCGGTCCGGTTGGTCCCGCACCGCGTCGTCCCGCTCGTCGAAGTAGATCAGCTCACGGCCGTCGGCCAGCTCGATCTGCGTACGCTTCACTCCGCTCCCTCCGTCGCGGGCGCGGCCACCAGCTCACCCACCCGGTCCTCGAGTACCCGTCGCGCGTCGGGTGCCAACCGGTCGTCGGTGACCAGCACGTCCGCCGCGTCCAGGCCGACGATCGACGAGATGCCGACCGTGCCCCACTTGGTGTGGTCCGCGAGCACCACCAGCCCGTCGGCGGCCAGCACCAGCGCGCGGTTCGTGTCCGCCTCCATCAGGTTGGGCGTGGTGAACCCGGCCCGCTCGCTGATCCCGTGCACGCCGAGGAAGAGCAGGTCCAGGTGGAGCGTGGCGATCGCGGCCACGGCCAGCGGGCCGACCAACGCGTCCGACGGGGTGCGGACCCCGCCGGTGAGCACCACGGTCTGGTCCGGCCGGCCGCCGATGTGCAGGATCTCGGCCACCGGCAGCGAGTTCGTGACCACCGTCAGGCCGGGCACGTCCACCAGCCGGCGGGCCAGCGCGGCGGTGGTGGTGCCGGCGGAGAGCGCGATCGCGGCGCCGGGGCGGACCAGCCGCGCCGCGTGGTCGGCGATGGCGGCCTTCTCCGCGGCCTGGCGGACCGACTTGGCCCGGAAGCCGGGCTCGTCGGTCGAGCCGGGGCCGGCCAGCGTCGCCCCGCCGTGCACCTTGGCGAGCAGGCCCTGGTCGTGCAGCGTCTCCAGGTCCCGCCGGATGGTCATGTCCGACACCCCGAACTCGGCGGCCAGCTCGGTGACCCGGACCCCGCCGGCGGCACGGACCCGCTCCAGGATGGCGGTCTGCCGCTGTCGCGCGAGCATCGCCGGTCACCTCCCGACCCTTGTCCCACCGCGAACGCGGTCGAACGTGTTCCAACAAAGACGAACACTACCGGTCGACGTGGGCGGACGCGACACCGCCGCCGCCCCGGGACGGGTCGGCGGCGGTCGACGAATCCCTGCCGGTCAGGCCGGCTGGAGGCGGGGCTCCACCCAGCCGGTTTCGGTGAGATGCTCCATCACCCGCTGGACCGCCTCCTCGACGGTCAGGTCCGAGGTGTCCACCACCAGGTCGGCGTCGGTGGGCTCCTCGTACGGGTCGTCGATGCCGGTCATGCCGGTGAGCAGGCCGGCCCGGGCCCGGGCGTAGAGGCCCTTGCGGTCGCGCTGCTCGCAGACCGCCAGCGGGGTCGCCACGTGCACCAGCAGGAAGCCCGCGCCGGCCGCCTGCGCCATCTCCCGGGCGGTCGCCCGGGCCGCCGCGTACGGCGCGATCGGGCAGCAGATGCCGACCCCCCGGTGCCGGGCGATCTCGGCGGCCACCCAGCCGATCCGGCGCACGTTCAGGTCGCGGTCGGCCTTGCTGAAGCCCAGCCCGGCCGAGAGCTCCCGCCGCACCACGTCGCCGTCGAGCAGCGTGATGGTCCGGTCGCCCTGCTCCCGCAGCACGTCGGCGAGACTCCGGGCGATCGTCGACTTGCCCGAGCCGGAGAGACCGGTCAGGAAGATCACCAGACCGCGGTGCCGCCGGGGCGGACGGGCCCGGGTCAGCTCCCGCGCCACCGCGGGCGGGGTGTGCCACTCGGGCAGCGGGAAGCCCCGGTCCAGCAGGTCGTCGATCTCGTCCTGGCTGAGCGCCAGCCGGCGGTTGCGCGGCGGGATGTCCTCCCGCCAGCGCCACTGCCCGTCCCGGTTGTCGTACGCCAGCTCGCGCGGCACCAGCACCCGCAGGCCGGCGCCGGAGAGCATGCCCTCGGTGGAGAGCAGATGGGTCACGCCGTACGCGGCGGCGACCCGCGCCCGCAGCAACGCGTCGCTGATCTCGTCGCTGCGCCGCGCCAGCGGCACCGCCACCAGCGTCGCCGGCGGCATCCGGTCGCGGGCCGCGAACACGCTGCGCACCAGCGCCTCGGCCGGCAGGCCACCGCTGGACTCCTCGCCCACCGGGATCAGCACCAGCAGGTGCGCGCCGAGCGTCCGGGCCGCGTGCGCGATCTGGGCCAACTGCGGGCGGTGCAACGCACGGTCGGCGAAGACGCCGAGCACCCGGCCCGGCGGCAGCAGCCCGCGCACCTCGTCCGGGCCGCGTCGCAACCGCTGGAACGGACCGTGGCCGCCGTCACCGAGCCGGCGTACCGCGCCGCCCACGCCGACCGTGCCCTCGCGGGCCGGCCAGACGTCGACCACGTCCATGGCCGCCACCGGGGCGCCCTCGCCGTCGGTGAGCACCAGCGCCCGACGCGCCGGGTCGGCCAGCTCCAGCCCGTCGGCGAGCGCCGCCGGCACCTGGAGCGTCACCGGCACCGGCCACGACGTGCCGTCGGCGAGCCGGCCCCGCCGGCCCAGCGAGGCCAGGTCCGCCCGGGTCATGAAACCGCTCAGCGGCGCGTACGCCCCGGTCAGCAACAACTCGAGATCGGCCAGCTCAGCGGGTCTTGGCGCGTACGACGGCGCATCCCGCAGCACATCCTCGGGCAGGATCCACCCGTTGCTCATCGAACCCCCAACTCGCCGGCCGGCACACAGTTTCGCAGCCCACCGGCGATCGGTCGAGAGCGCCACTCCACCTCCCGGCCACCCGGAGGTCGGCCGGGTGTCGCCGGGCGGGTTCAGCCGGCGGTGGTCAGCGCCGCCGCGCCGAACGAGACGGCGAACCGCTCGCACCAGATGGAGACGCTGGTCAGCCCGGTCAGATCGGTTCCGGCGGGGATCTCGTACGCCTGGTCGCCCCGGTTTCCCTTGAGCGGACCGAGCGCCACGTGCCGGCCGTCGTCGAAGACACGCCACCCGGACGGCCCGGTCCGAACCGGCTGGTCGGTCAGCCAGACCTGAAGATCCGGACCGTTCGAGGTGTCCAGCCCGACCAGTTCCAGCCGGTGCCGCCCGTCGACGGTGCGGACGATCCGGGCGGCGCCCCGGGTGTCGTGCTCGTGGCTGACGAACTCGCCGCCGCCGAGCAGCACCGGCCCCGCGGGCGTCGGCGACGGCGTGGCCGGGCGCGGCGGCGCGGCCGACCCCGTGGACGGCGTCGCGGAGGGCGCCGTGGACGGCACCGCCACCAGTTCCTCGTGCACCTCCGTGTCGGTGACCAGCTTCCAGGGCTGGAACCAGTACAGCGCGGTCGCCGCCCCGACCACGAGGACGGCGACGACGACCCAGGTCAGCGGGGCACGCAGCAGACGCATCGGCATGTGTCGAGTCTCCCGGGGCCGGGCACGACGGTCACCGGTCCGGCCGCTTACGGAAGCCTTACCGGCGGTGTCCGGGCCGAATCAGGGACAACCCCGAGCGTTTCCCGGTGCAAAGGCGGGCCCGCGCTTCCTAGGCTGGCAGCGTGACACTGCTCGCGACCGAGTCGCTGACCAAGACGTACGGAGGCCGGGTCACCGCGTTGGCCGACCTCACCGTGTCGGTCGAGCCGGGGATCATCGGGCTGGTCGGCGCCAACGGCGCCGGCAAGTCCACCCTGATCAAGATCCTGCTGGGTCTGCTCCCGCCGACCAGCGGCCGGGTGCAGGTGCTCGGCCTCGACCCCACCACCGATCCGGCGCAGGTCCGCGCCCGGGTCGGTTACATGCCCGAGCACGACGCCCTCCCGCCGGACCTCTCCGCCGCCGAGCTGGTCACCCACCTGGGCCGGATGAGCGGGCTGCCGCGCACGGTCGCCCGGGAACGCGCCTCCGAGGCGCTGCGCCACGTCGGCCTGCACGAGGAGCGGCACCGGGCCGTCGGCGGCTACTCCACCGGCATGAAGCAGCGGGTCAAGCTCGCCCAGGCCCTGGTGCACGACCCCGACCTGCTGCTGCTCGACGAGCCCACCAACGGCCTCGACCCGGCCGGCCGGGACGCCATGCTGGCGCTCATCCACCGGATCGGCACCGAGTTCGGCATCTCGGTGGTGGTCTGCTCCCACCTGCTCGGCGAGGTGGAGCGGATCTGCGACACGCTGGTCGCCATCGACGGCGGCCGGCTGCTGCGCGCCGACCGGGTCGCCGCCATGACCACCGCCACCGACGTGCTCGCCGTCGAGGTGAGCGAGGGCACGGAGGAGTTGGCCGCCCGGCTCGCCGCGCTCGACCTGCCGGTGACCCGGGACGGGCGGCTGCTGCTCGTCCCGCTCGCCGACGACCACACCTACGACCTGATCCTCGGCGCGGTCGCCGAGCTGGACCTGCCGCTGCACCGGCTGGACCAGCGGCGGCACCGGGTGGCCGAGCTCTTCGCCCCGAGGGAGCCCAGCCATGTCTGACGCGACCGGCGTCATCCACGACATCGGATACCAGCGCTACACCGGCCCACGGCTGGGCCGCCGGCACGTCTTCGGCGCGCTCTACGGCCACGGTCTGCGTACCGTCTTCGGGTTGGGCCGCAGCGCCAAGGCGAAGATCTTCCCGTGGCTGGTGGTCGCCGTGGTCACCGTGGTGGCCGCCGGGCTGACCGCGGTACGCAGCCAGATCGGCGAGGTGGTGATGACGTACGCCCAGTTCGCCGACGCGATGAGCTGGCTGGTCATCTTCTTCGTCGCGGTGGCCGCGCCCGAGCTGGTCTCCCGCGACCTGCGCAGCGGCGTGCTCCCGCTCTACTTCTCCCGGCCGCTGCCGCGCGGCGACTACGCGCTGGCCAAGCTGCTGTCCCTGGGTACCGCGCTCTGGCTGCTGCTCGGCGGCCCGCAACTGGTGATGTTCCTCGGCGCCGCGTTCACCACCTCGCGGGGCATGCGCGGGGTGTGGGACGAGCTGCTCGACCTGCTGCCCGGCCTGCTCTACGCCGGGCTGTGGGCGGTGGTGTTCGCCTCCATCGGCCTGCTGGTCGCCTCGCTCACCGGCAAGCGCGCGTTCGCCGCCGGCGGCATCGTGGCGGTCTTCCTGATGACCGCGCCGGTGGTCGGCGTGCTGTCCATCATGCCCTCCCCGACGGTCAACCAGTTGGCCTTCCTCGCCTCCCCGTCGACGCTCGTCGGCGGCGTGGGCAACTGGGCGCTGGGCGACCGGCTGACCCAGGGACGCGGCGGCATGCCGATCGGCGACTTCGGGCCGGTCTACGCGGTCGTCGCGGTGCTGCTGGTCGCCGCCTGCGTCAGCCTGCTGCTCCTGCGATACCGGAAGGTGGCCGCCCGATGACGGCGCTGCACACGCACCCGGCGGCCGGCGTGCCCGCCGCCACGACCAGCACCCTCGACCTGGCCGGCGTCTCCCGCTGGTACGGCAACGTGGTGGCGGTCAACGACGTCACCATGCGGCTCGGCCCGGGGGTGACCGGCCTGCTCGGCCCGAACGGCGCCGGGAAGACCACGCTGCTGCACATGATGGCCGGCTTCCTCGCCCCGTCCCGGGGCGCGGTGACGCTGGACGGGGAGCCGACCTGGCGCAACCCGGGCGTCTACCGGCGGCTCGGCCTGGTCAGCGAGCGGGAGGCGGTGCACACGTTCCTCAGCGCGTACGAGTTCGTGCTGGCCAGCGCGAAGCTGCACCGGCTGCCCGAACCGGAGGCGGCGGCCCGGCGGGCGATCGAGCTGGTCGAGTTGGAGAGCGCGCAGAGCCGGAAGATCGGCACCTACTCCAAGGGCATGCGGCAGCGCACCCGGGTGGCCGCCGCGCTGGTGCACGACCCGCAGGTGCTGCTGCTCGACGAGCCGTTCAACGGGATGGACCCGCGACAGCGGCTGCACATGATGGCGCTGCTGCACCGGCTCGGCGACGCCGGCCGGACCATCCTGTTCAGCTCGCACATCCTGGAGGAGGTCGAGCAGGTCTCCGGCACGGTCCAGGTGATGGTGGCCGGCCGGCTGGCCGCCTCCGGCGACTACCGCACCATCCGCCGGTTGATGACCAACCGGCCGCACGTCTTCGCGGTGCGCTCCACCGACGACCGGGCGCTGGCGGTGGCGCTGATCGCCGAGTCCTCGGTCTCCGGCGTCGAGCTGGGCCGCACCGGCCTCACCGTCAAGGCCGGCGACTACGGCGCGTTCACCCGGGCGCTGCCCCGCATCGCCCTCCGCCACGGCATCCGGGTCCGGCAGCTCCTGCCGGAGGACGAGTCGCTGGAGAGCGTCTTCTCGTATCTGGTGGAGGCCTGATGTCGACAGTTACCTGGATCACCGCCCGCGGCCTGTTCGGCCGGAGCCGGTTCCTCATGCTGCTGCCGTTGCCGCTGGTCCTGATCGGCCTGGCGGTGCTCTGCCGGGCGCTCGGCGTGGACCCGGGCCAGTGGGGGCCTCCGGTGCTGGTCGGCCTCGGCCTGGCCGTGGTGCTGCCGGTGGTCGCGCTGATCGTCGGCACCGGCGTGCTCGGCGCCGAGATCGACGACGGCACGGTGGTGCACATCCTCACCAAGCCGCTGCCCCGCTGGCAGATCGTGCTGCCGAAGCTCGCGGTGGCGGCCGGCGTCAGCGCGGTCACGGTCGCCGTCCCGCTCTACGTCGCCGGCGTGCTGGCCGACTCGGTACGCCTCGGCCTGGCCCTGGTCGTCGCGTCGGTGGCGGGCGCGTTGGCCTACTCGGCGCTGTTCCTGGCGCTCAGCCTGGTGAGTCGGCGACCGGTGCTGCTCGGCCTGGTCTACGTGCTGATCTGGGAGGGGCTGCTCGGCCGGTTCGTCGACGGCACCAAGGTGCTCTCGATCCAGCAGTGGGTGATCGCGCTGGCCGACCGGATCGCGCCGACCGCGCTGCTCGGCACCACCGTCTCGGTGCCGGTGGCGGTCGTGCTGACCGCCCTGGTGACGGTCGGCTTCACCGTGCTGGCGGTCGACCGGCTCCGCTCGTTCAGCGTCGCCGGCGAAACGAGCTGACCCGGCGCGGCGCCCCGCTCGACGTCAGTCGATCGGGCGGGGCGCCCGCCGGCGTCAGAACGCGCAGGCGATGACCAGCTCGGGGGTGCGGTCGGGCAGCAGGTCGAGCTTGGCGATCCGTCCCGCCGCGCGCACGTCGTCGGCGACGGTGCTGAGCTGGTCGAGCAGGGCCGCCGGCCCGAGCGCCTCGGCCAGCGGCACGTCCGCCTTCATCGACAGTTTCCGCTCCGACTTGGCCCGGCGGACCTGCCCCAGCGCGTCGGCGGCCAGCCGCAGCAGCTCCGGGTCGCCGGGCGCGGCCAGCGCGCGGTCCACCTCGTACGTGGTCGGCCACGTCGCGCGGTGCACCGAGCCGTACCGCCACCAGGACCAGACCTCCTCGGTGACGAACGGCAGCACCGGCGCGAAGAGTCGCAACTGCACCGACAGCGCGGTGGCAAGCGCCGCCCGGGCCGAGTCGGCCGCCGGCCCGTCGCCGTAGGCGCGTTGCTTCACCAGCTCGATGTAGTCGTCGCAGAACCGCCAGAAGAACGCCTCGGCGGCCATCAGGGCGGCGGTGTGGTCGTACCCGTCGAGGGCCGACGTCGCCACCCCGACCACGCCGGACAGCTCGGCGAGCATCGCGGTGTCCAACGGTGCCGTCGCCGGGGCCCGCAGCGCGTCGGCGGCGCCCAGCCCGAGCGCGAAGCGGGACGCGTTGAGCAGCTTGGTGGCCAGCCGGCGGCCCACCTTGACCTGGGCCGGGTCGAAGGCGAGGTCCATGCCCGGCTTGCCGTTGGCGGCCCAGTAGCGGACCGCGTCGGAGCCGTGCTCGGCGAGCAGCCCCATCGGCGTGACCACGTTCCCCTTGGACTTGGACATCTTCTTCCGGTCCGGGTCGAGGATCCAGCCGGAGAGCACCGTCGTCCGCCAGGGCAGCACGCCGTGTTCCAGGTGCGAGCGGGCCACGGTGGCGAACAGCCAGGTGCGGATGATGTCGTGCCCCTGCGGGCGCAGATCCATCGGGAAGACCCGGCCGAACAGGTCCGGGTCGGTCTCCCACCCGCCGACGAGCTGCGGGGTCAGCGACGAGGTGGCCCAGGTGTCCAGCACGTCCGGATCACCGGTGAAGCCACCGGGCCGACCGCGCTGCGACTCGGCGAAACCGGGCGGCGGCTCGCTGGTCGGATCGATCGGCAACGCCGCCTCGTCCGGTGTGAGAGGGTGGGTCCAGTCCGGCTCGCCAGCGTCGTCGAGCCGGTACCACACCGGCACCGGCACGCCGAAGAACCGCTGCCGGCTGACCAGCCAGTCACCGGTGAGGCCGCCCACCCAGTGCTCGTAGCGGTGCCGCATGTGCTCCGGCACCCAGCGCAGCTCACGCCCCCGGGCCAGCAGCTCGTCGCGCAGGCCGGCGTCCCGGCCGCCGTTGCGCAGGTACCACTGCCGGGTCGAGACGATCTCCAACGGCCGATCGCCGCGCTCGTAGAACTTCACCGGGTGGGTGATCGGGCGCGGCTCGCCGACCAGGTCGCCGGCGTCGGCCAGCAGCTCCACCACCGTGCGCCGCGCGCCGTTGACGCTCTGCCCGGCCAGCGCCGCGTAGGGCCCCGCCGGCACGTCCGCCGGCGGCTCCGGCAGCAGCCGACCGTCCCGGCCGATCACCACCCGGGTGTCCAACCGCAGGTCCCGCCACCAGGTCACGTCCGTCAGGTCACCGAACGTGCAGACCATCGCGATGCCGGTGCCCTTGGCCGGGTCCGCCAGCGCGTGCGCGCGCACCGGCACCTCCACCCCGAAGACGGGGGTACGCACAGCCGTGTCCACCAGGTCGGCGTACCGCTCGTCGTCGGGGTGGCAGACCAGCGCCACGCAGCCCGGCAGCAGCTCCGGGCGGGTGGTGTCGATCAGCACCTCGCGCCCGTCCGGCCCGGCGAACCGCAGCCGGTGGTACGCGCCGGGCCGGACCCGGTCCTCCAGCTCCGCCTGCGCCACCGCGGTGCCGAATCCGACGTCCCAGAGCGTCGGCGCCTCGGCCTGGTACGCCTCACCGCGGGCCAGGTTGCGCAGGAACGCCCGCTGGCTGGCCGCCCGGGCCGCCGTCCCGATCGTGGTGTACGTCAACGACCAGTCCACGGACAGGCCGAGCCGCCGCCACAGCGCCTCGAACGCCTGCTCGTCCGTCACGGTCAGCGTCTCGCACAACTCGATGAAGTTGCGTCGGGAGATCGCCGTCGGGTTCTTCCGGGCGTCAGCGCTCACCGGCGTGGCCGGCGGTCGCCAGTCCCTGTCGTACGGCAGCGTCGGGTCGGGGCGCACGCCGTAGACGTTCTGCACCCGGCGCTCGGTGGGCAGCCCGTTGTCGTCCCAGCCCATCGGGTAGAACACGGCCCGACCGCGCATCCGATGGAACCGGGCCACGACGTCGGTGTGCGTGTACGAGAAGACGTGCCCCATGTGCAGCTCGCCCGACACGGTCGGCGGCGGGGTGTCGATGGAGTACACGTCCGCGCGCTCCTTCGCGCGGTCGAACGCGTACGTGCCGTCGGACTGCCAGCGGTCGGCCCAGGTCTCCTCGAGCCCGTCCAGGCTCGGCCGCTCGGGGACCCCGGCACGCCCCGTCCTCGTCGTGTCACTCATCCGCCGATGGTAGGCACCCCCGACGGCACGCTCCACGCCTTTCCCGGCACCGTGGCTAGATCAGCGAGTCGCGCCACTGGCGGTGCAGGGCGGCGTAACGGCCACCGGCGACGGCCAGCTCGGCCGGGGGGCCGTCCTCGACGATGCCGCCGGCGTCGAGCACCAGCACCCGGTCGGCGATCTCCACGGTGGAGAGCCGGTGGGCGATCACCAGCGCGGTGCGGTCGCGCAGCACGCTGCGCAACGCGCGCTGCACCAGCCGCTCGGTCGGCACGTCCAGCGACGAGGTGGCCTCGTCGAGGATCAGCACCCGGGGGTCGGCCAGGAACGCGCGGGCGAACGCGACCAGTTGCCGCTGCCCGGCGGAGAGCCGGCCGCCGCGCCGGTGCACGTCGGTGGCGTACCCGTCGGGCAGCGCGGCGATGAACCCGTGCGCGCCGATGGCCCGGGCGGCGGCCACCACGTCGGCGTCGTCGGCGTCCGGGCGGCCGAACCTGATGTTCTCCGCGACGGAACCGCTGAACAGGTGGGTCTCCTGGGTGACCAGCACCACCGCCCGGCGCAGCTCGGCGTCGGCCAGGTCACGCAGGTCCACCCCGTCCAGGTGGACCGAGCCGGCGTCCGGGTCGTGGAAGCGGGCCAGCAGCTTCGCCACCGTGGACTTCCCGGCACCGGTCGGCCCGATCAACGCCACGGTCTGCCCGGCCGGGACGGCCAACTCCAGACCGGACAGGATCGGCGTCGCCGGCCGGTAGCCGAAGGAGACCGAGCGGAAGAGCACGGCGCCGCGCGGCGGCCCGGCGGGCAGCGGCACCGGCCGCGCCGGCTCGGCCACCGCCGGGCGCTCGTCCAGCACCCCGGCCAGCTTCTCCAACGCGGCGGTCGCCGACTGGAGCGAGTTGTAGAACTGGCTCAGCTCCTCCATCGGCTCGAAGAACCGCCGCAGGTAGAGCAGGAACGCGGCGAGCACCCCGACCTCGGTGTCGCCGCCGAGCACCCGCCAGCCGCCGTACGCGAGCACCGTGGCGGCGGTCAGGTTGCCGATCAGCCGGATGCCCGGCGAGTAGATCGCGATCAGCCGGAACGCGCGCAGGCTGGCCCGCCGGTAGTCGTCGTTGACCGCGGCGAAGATGCGCTGGTTGCGGGGCTCGCGGCGGAACGCCTGCACGGCCCGGATGCCGCGCAGCGACTCGACGAAGTGCACGATGACCAGCGCCACCGCTTCCCGGGTGCGCCGGTACGCCCCGGCGGAGGCCCGGGCGAACCAGCGGGACAGCCCGAACAGGAACGGGAACGCGAACAGCGTGACCCCGGCCAGCGGCAGGTCCAGCCAGAGCAGGATGCCCGCCACCGACAGCACCGACAGCACGGCCATGACCAGCCGGTCGATCCCGCCGTCGACCAGCTCGCCGATCGATTCCAGGTCGCTGGTCAGCCGGGACACCATCCGGCCGGACGTGTAGCGCTCGTGGAAGCCGACGTCGAGGCGGAGGAAGTGCCCGTACACCCGGTGGCGGAGGTCGAGCAGGACGGCCTGACCGATCCGGGCGGCGAGGGCGAGGAACGCGCGCCGGGCCGCGTACTCGACGGCGGTCGCCACGACGAACGCGGCGGCGACCGCGACCAGCGGGCCGGCGTCACCGGCCCGCAGCGGCCCGATGCCCCGGTCGATACCGAGCATGACCAGGTACGGGCCGGTCATCGCCGCCGCGTTCTGGGCCAGCAGCAGCGACACGGCCAGCCCGAGCGGCGCCCGGTGCGGGCGGAGCAGTTGCCGCAGCAGGAGCCGGCTGCGGGCGCGGAGCCGGGCCGTCGCCGCCGGTGACGGACCCTCGGCGCGGCTGCGGTCGGCGTCCGGGTCGGTGGACCGGCCCCGCCACCGGGACAGGTCGGCGTCCGGCCCGGTCACGAACGCACCAGGCCGACGCCGCCCGGCCGGGGTTCCGGCGCGGCGGAGAGCACCGCCCGGTACGCCGGCACCCCGGCCAGCATCTCGGAGTGGGTGCCGACGGCCACCACCCGGCCGGCCTCCAGCAGCGCCACCCGGTCGGCCAGCGCCACGGTCGAGGGCCGGTGCACCACCAGCAGCGCCGTGGTGTCCCGCAGCACCCGGCGCAGCGCGGCCTCGACCAGCGCCTCGGTGTGCACGTCCAGCGCGGAGAGCGGGTCGTCGAGGACCAGCAGGGCGGGCCGGCCGAGCACCGCCCGGGCCAGCGCCAGCCGCTGCCGCTGCCCGCCGGAGAGCGACAGCCCCTGCTCACCGATCCGGGTGGTCAACCCCCACGGCAGCTCGTACGCGAACTCCGCCTGCGCCAGCGACAGCGCGGCCCGGAGCTCCTCCTCGCCGGCCTCGGGCCGGCCCAGGGTGAGGTTCTCCCGCACCGACATGGAGAACAGCGTCGGCTCCTCGAAGGCCACCCCGACCAGCCGGCGCAGCGAGCCGAGTCGCAGGTCCCGCACGTCGTGCCCGTCGAGGGTGATCCGGCCGTCGGTCACCTCGTGCAACCGGGGGACCAGCGAGAGCAACGTGCTCTTGCCGCACCCGGTGGCGCCGACCAGGGCGAGCGTCTCGCCCGGCTCGACGGTCAGGTCCAGTTCGTGCAGCACCGGGGCGGTCGCCCCGGGGTAGCGGAAGCTCACCCGCTCGAAGCGGAGCCGGCCGTGGATCTCGCCCCGGCCCAGCGACCGGGCGTGCGGGGCGTCCACGATGGTCGGCGGCGTGTCGAGCACCTCCTGGATCCGGTCGGCGGCGGTGGCGGCCTCCTGCCCGTTCGCGATGATCCAGCCGAGTGACTGCACCGGCCAGATCAGCATGAGCTGGAGGCTGACGAACGCGACCAGTTGCCCGATGGTGAGCGCACCCCCGGCCACGGCGGCGGCGCCGGCCACCAGGACCGCGCCGAGCGTCAGGTTGGGCACCAGGTCGAACAGCGCGGAGGTGCGGGCCAGCAGGCGGGCCTTGCCGATCCCGGTGTCGTGCAGCCGGCGGGTGCCGGCGGCGAACCGGGCGGCCAGCTCCGGGCCGCGCCCGTACGCCCGCATGGTGCGGAGCCCCTGCGCGGTCTCCTCGACCAGCGTGGCCACGTCGCCCTGCTGGTCCTGCATGCGGCGGGAGGCCGCGTGGTAGTGCCGGGCGAACCGGCGGCTGATCAGGAACAGCGGCACGGCGCTGGCCGCGACCAGCAGACCCAGCCAGGGGTGCAGCCGGATCAGCAGCACCACCACGGCGGCGTAGGTGACCAGGTTGAGCACCAGGAAGAGCAGGCCGAAGGAGAGGAACCGGCGGATCACCGAGAGGTCGCTGGTGATCCGGGAGAGCAGTTGGCCGGACTGCCAGCGGTCGTGGAAGCCGGCCGGGAGCCGTTGCAGGTGCGCGTAGATGTCGGCCCGGATGGCCGCCTCCATGCCCACCGAGGAGGACGACTGGGTCCACCGCCGGATGAAGATCAGCACCGCTTCGGCGAGCCCGAGCAGCAGCGCGAGCGCGCCGAGCCGGAGCAGCCCGGCCCCGTCGTGCCGGGCCACCGGCCCGTCCACCACCCGCTGCACCACGAGTGGGACGGCCAGGCTCGCCGCGGTCGCGGCCAGCGCGGCGACCAGCAGCCAGGCGAACTCCGTCGCGTACGGGCGCAGGTAGGACCGCAGCCGCCAGAGATTGTGCAGCGGCTGGGACCGGGCGTCGGTACGCGCCGCGGGATTGCCGTCGCTGGGCGCGGGCACCAACCGACGGTAGCGGCCGGGTGCGCCGGTGCGGGGTCAGCTAGCCGTCACCCGTCCCTCATGCCCGAGAAGCCACTTCTTCACGTCCAGCCCCCAGCGGTAGCCACCGAGCGCGCCGTCGGTGCGCAACACCCGGTGGCAGGGCACGAAGAGCGCGGCGGCGTTGCGGGCGCAGGCCGCCGCGGCGGCGCGGACCGCGGCCGGCCGGCCGGCCAGCGCGGCGAACCCGGTGTAGGTCACCGGATCACCCGGCTTCACGTCGCGCAGCACCCGCCAGGCGTGTGCCAGGAACACGCCGTCGGTGTGCTGCTCCACCTCGACCGCGTCGATCGCGGTCAGGTCGCCGTCGAGGTAGGCCCGGACGGCCGCGGTCACCGGCCCGAGGTCGGCCCGCTCCCGCAGGTCGCCGCGCAGGCTCGGGTGCGTCAACGGCATCAGGGCCGCCGGGTCGGCGGTGAAGCCGGCCGCACGCACCGCCCCGCCGGGACCGGCGAGCACGCTCAGCGGCCCGGCGGGAGTGTCGATGACGGTGCTGTCCACAGTGCTCATGCTGCTCTCCAGAGTCGGATCGTCGCGTACGACCGCCAGGGGCGCCAGCGGTCCGCGTACGCGTGCAGGGTCTTCGGGTCGTCGGGCAGGCCGAGCGCGGCTGCGCCGCGACGGACGCCCAGGTCGGTGGCGAGGACGACATCGGGGTCGCCGAGCGCGCGCATGGCCAGGTAACCGGCGGTCCACGGCCCGACGCCGGGTAGCGCGACCAACTGCCGGCCGGCCTCCTCCCGGTCGCCGCCCGCTTCCAGGTCCAGCTCCCCGTCGACGACGGCGCGGGCCAACGCCCGGATCGTCTCCCGCCGGGCCCCGGGCATCCGGAACGCCGCATCCGGTGCGGCGAGCACCTCCGCCGCGCTCGGAAATGCCCGCAGGCCACCCGGTGGCCCGTCGCCGGCCCCGTCGTCGCCGGACCGGGCGGCGGTGATCAGGTGGGTGAGTGTGGTCCGGGCCGAGCGGAGCGAGACCTGCTGGGTGGTGACGGCGCGGACCGCCGTCTCGAAGCCGTCCACCGCGTGCGGGAGCCGGACGCCGGGCTCCGCGGCGACCGCCGGGGCCAGCGCCGGGTCGTCGGCGAGGACGGCGTCCACCGCGACCGGGTCCGCGTCGAGGTCGAGCAGACGACGGCAGCGGGCCACCGCGGGTGCCACGTCGCGCATGTCGGCCAGCCGCAGCGTGGCGGCCACGTGCCCGCCGGCCGGGGTCAGCGCCGCCGTGCCGGGGCCGTGCGGCAGGCGCAGCCCGCGATGGTACGTCCGGTCGCGGACCTCCTCGATGCCGGGCAGAGCGCGCAGGGCGAGGAAGTCCAGCAACGCGTCCGCGTGCAGCGGCGGCCGGTAGGCCAGTCGCAGCGTGATGGTGCCCGCCCCGCCGGCCGTCGGCCCACTGCTCCGGCCGCCCCGCAGCTCGGACGGGGTGACGCCGAACACCTCGCGGACGGTGTCGTTGAACTGCCGCACGCTGCCGAACCCGGCGGCGAAGGCCACCTCGGCCAGGCCCAGCCCGGTGGTCTCGACCAGGATCCGGGCGGTCTGCGCGCGCTGCGCCCGGGCCAGCGCCAGCGGGCCGGCGCCCAGCTCGGCCTGGAGCATGCGGTGCAGGTGCCGCTCGGTGTAGCCCAGCCGGGTGGCCAGCCCGGGGACGCCGTCCCGGTCGACCACGCCGTCGGCGATCAGCCGCATCGCGCGGCCGACCAGATCGGCCCGGACGTCCCACTGCGGGGAGCCGGGCGCGGCGTCGGGCCGGCACCGGCGGCAGGCCCGCAGCCCGGCGCCCTGCGCGGCGGCGGCGGACGGGAAGAACCGGACATTCTGCCGCTTCGGCGTCATCGCCGGACAGGACGGCCGGCAGTAGATCCCGGTCGAGGTGACGCCGGTGTAGAACCAGCCGTCGAACCGCGGGTCGCGGCTGTCGACGGCCCGGTAGCACCGCTCGAAGTCCAGCTCCATGCCCCGATCCTGCCTCCCGGACCGGCCGCTCGGCTGGCGGGATTCGGACCTGACGTGCGGCAGTCGCGCCAGCTCGGCGAAGTGGCGGTGTCCCCGGCCCTCGGATACCGCCACTTCGGCGACGTGGTGTGGATCTTGCTGGCGGGGCGGGGAAAGTGTCGTAAGTGGTCGGTACCGTCCCGCCACCAACTCAAGAAAAGGGTGCGGGGCATGGCGAGCGTGGCCGGGCGGGGGCGAGCACCACTCGACACCGCGGTGGTGCAGGGCTTCTACGACCGGATGCGGGCGGTGGCGCCGGCGGCCTACGGCGCGATCGAGCGGGATCGCGACGACGACCCGGAACGGCCCTTCGCCGAGACCGCCTGCGGCCGGCTGGTCGACTCGCTCGACGCGGCCGGCCTGCGCGCGCTCGGCATGTGGGCGCACCACTGGTGCATGCGCTTCTACGACGACGACACCCGGGTCGGCCTGCGCCTGGTCCGGGCGATCGCCGCCCGGCCCGGCCTCGGCTGGACCGCCGACGAGGTGCGCTGGCTGCTCGACCGCTCGCACGCGGCCGGCCCCGCCGCCGGCCACCGGTTCACCCTGCCGCTCGCCGCCGCGACGGAGCTGCCGCCCGGCGCGTTGCCCGAGGGCGTGGCCGCCGACGCCCGGCCGGACGCCTGGCGCCGGCTGCGGGCCGGCTGAACGGGTCGGCCACCGGCCGGGGCCGAAGCGTCGGACGGGGGCACAATGATCTCCACCGTCGCCCGCCGGAAGGACCCGCATGCCCGCCACCGAACCGACCATCGTCGCCACCAGCATGGGATACCTCAGCCGGCGGCGCGGCCCCTGGGACGCCCGGCCCAGCCAGCTCTTCGACCTCATGGCCGAGCTGGCGGACGCCGGTGACGCGCCCCGGGTCTGCTATCTCGGCCAGGCCGTCGGCGACCAGCCGACCGGCCTCACCGTGTTCTACGGCGCGTTCGCCGGCACCCGGTTCCGCGCGTCCCACCTGGCGCTCTACCCGATGCCCAACGTCGACGACATCCGCGCCCACCTGCTCGCCCAGGACATCATCTGGGTCGGCGGCGGCAGCGTGGCCAACCTCTGCGCGGTGTGGCGGGTGCACGGCCTGCCGGAGATCCTGCACGAGTGCTGGCAGGCCGGCGTGGTGCTCGGCGGCGTCTCCGCCGGCTCGATCTGCTGGCACCTCGGCGGCGCCACCGACAGCTACGGCCCGGAGCTGCGCCCGTTCACCGACGGGCTGGGCTGGCTCCCGTACGGCAACGGCGTGCACTACGACAGCGAGGAGCAGCGCCGGCCGCTGATGCACCGGCTGGTCGCCGACGGCACGCTGCCGACCAGCCACTGCACCGACGACGGCGTCGGGCTGATCTACCGGGGGACCCGGCTGGTCGAGGCGGTGGCCGACCGGCCCGACGTGGCCGCGTACGAGCTGGTGCGCGCCGACGACGGCACCGTGCGGGAGACCCGGATCGAGCCCCGGCTGCTGCCCGCCCGGCCGGACGGCAGGTAGACCGCGTAAGCTGGCTCGTCGTGAGTCTCACCATCGGCATCGTCGGCCTGCCCAACGTGGGCAAGAGCACCCTGTTCAACGCGCTGACCAAGAACGACGTGCTCGCCGCGAACTATCCGTTCGCCACCATCGAGCCGAACGTCGGCGTGGTCGGGCTCCCCGACGAGCGCCTGGGCAAGCTGGCCGAGATCTTCTCCTCGCAGAAGGTGCTGCCCGCGCCGGTCTCGTTCGTCGACATCGCCGGCCTGGTCCGGGGCGCGTCGAAGGGGCAGGGCCGGGGCAACGCGTTCCTGGCCAACATCCGTGACGCCTCGGCGATCTGCCAGGTGGTGCGCGCGTTCTCCGACCCGAACGTGGTGCACGTCGACGGCAAGGTCTCGCCCGCCGACGACATCGAGACGATCAACACCGAGCTGATCCTGGCCGACATCCAGACGCTGGAGAAGGCGCTGCCGCGGCTGGAGAAGGAGGCCAAGCTCCGCAAGGACCGGGCCGCCGCCGTCGAGGCCGCGAAGAAGGCCGTCGAGGTGCTCGACAACGGCACCACGCTGTACGCGGGCGCCGCCGCCGCGAAGGTCGAGCTGGAGCACCTGCGCGAGCTGCACCTGCTCACCACCAAGCCGTTCATCTACGTCTTCAACGTCGACGAGGCCGAGCTGGGCAACGCGGCGTTCCTCGACGAGCTGCGCGCCCTGGTCGCGCCCGCCGAGGCGGTCTTCATGGACGCCAAGATCGAGTCCGAGCTGGTGGACCTGCCCGAGGACGAGGCCCGCGAGCTGCTGGAGTCGATCGGGCAGTCCGAGCCGGGTCTGGACCAGTTGGTCCGGGTGGGCTTCCGGACGCTGGGGCTCCAGACGTACCTCACGGCCGGCCCCAAGGAGGCGCGGGCCTGGACCGTCCCGATCGGGGCGACCGCGCCGGAGGCCGCCGGGGTGATCCACAGCGATTTCCAGCGCGGCTTCATCAAGGCCGAGGTGGTCTCCTACGCCGACCTGGTCGCGGCCGGATCGATGGCGGCGGCGAAGGCCGCCGGCAAGGTCCGGATCGAGGGCAAGGAGTACGTCATGCAGGACGGCGATGTGGTCGAGTTCCGTAGCGGACTAACGTCTAAGAGCAAGGGCTGAGCGGCTTCAGAGGCGACCTCGTGGCTGACTACGTTCCGCAGATCATCACGGCGGTTGGCGCTCTGGTCGGTTCGCTCGGTGGCGTGGCGCTAACACAGCAGCATCAACGCCGGACGGCGGCTATGGAGCGCGCCGACAAGCGCCGCGCAGAGCTGCGCACCCACATCGTTGAGTTTCTGATCAACGCCGATGAGTGGGCTTCCCACATGGACATCGTCATCGTGGTGATGTGGAAGGCCACCGATCAGGACATGATCGAGCTGAGCAACAGCGAGATGACCAAGCGAGCCGGTGAACTCCGGTACTCGGTGACCAAAGAGCTGAAGCACCTCCTCGGACTCGTCGGTGACTCGCACCTCCAACAGGCCGTGCACGTCTTCCACGATCTGTGGCTCAACGTGTCGGATCAGATGATGGGTCCTGTGACTGACAAGAAGCGCAAATCGGATTTCGGCGCTGTGGAGGAGTCGCTCAAGTACCTGGGCCGTCTCCGCCGAGCGACGATCGACATCCGGAACGCCGCGTTGCCCCTGTTGTGGATCACCATCGAAGATCCCCAACCGATCAGATGGTGGCAGATCCGACGTCGTAGAGCAGCGCGACGCGCGCTCCCCCGCTGATCGCGTTCGTTGCAGGCAGCGTCAGCCGGACGTCGTCACCCATTGCTCGGCTGGTCAGGCGGGACCAACTTCCGGCGGCTCAGTCGCCCCGCGATCCGACGCCGGTGCTCGTTGAGCCAGCGGCGCTGTCTCACCAGAGGGCGCGTCCTGGGTGGCTCCAGGGGGTCCGCCGCATACGCGAGGGTGCCGTAGATCAGGCCCTGTTCCCTGTGCGCCTCGTCCAGCAGGTGCTCGAACTCTGTCGCGGCAGTGTCCGCGTTCTCGGTGAACTTCCCTGGCTCCAAAGCGCCCACGCTGACGCTCAGCTTCGCGATATCGGTGAGCAGTCGAGACCAATAGGGGTTATGACCGGGTTTGTAAACGGCGGCACGGCGGGCGAGCCACAGCGCCCTCATAGCGGTGTCGCGCAGTTCGTCGTGTGCCGCTACCGCGTCAGCGACGGCGGTCTTGTAGGCCAACTGTTCCAGTGCTTCAGCGCGGTGACCCTGCGGAAACGCATGAAACGCCAAAAACGGCACGATGGCCCGTCGTAGGGTGCGGAAATGCTTCGGGAAATCAGCCTCCATCAGATTCTGGAGTTCGGTGATGTCCCGCTCCCACCGTTCCCGCTTGCGGGTACGGCGCTGAACAGAGGGGATGATCAGGATCTGGACGAGGATGGTCCCGATCAAGGTGATCAGGCCGCCGATGAGGACATTCCGCACTGCCCCACAGTGGCAGACGCTCACCAGGGCTCGACAGAGCCCACGTGCACCACGGAACCCCCGGCGTGTCGCCGGGGGTTCCGCGTGCCGGGAGCTGTTCGGGTCAGCCCCCGGCGGTCAGAGGGGGTCTTGCTCCTCGGGGTCGTAGGCGTTCCAGAGCTGATGAGCGTTCGAGAAGATGCGCAACGCCTCCACGTCCTCCGGCTTCGGCATGAGCAACAGCACGTCATCGTCACCCCGCCGCGTGATCCGCCAGCGTTGCTCCGGTGGGACCACCAACTCCAGCCCGGGGCCGCTCCCGGTGTCCAGCCACGCGATGACCGGCCGCCCCGGGGGAGCGTCGGTGACGACCACGCGCACCGCCGGTAGCTGGATCACGTCCACCCCCTCCCGCTCGAACTGGTGGGGTCGAACCGGGCCAGCACGGCCGCCCGCTCCCGGCGGGACAACTCGGGGCTGTGGTGCCACTGGGACAGCAGACGTTCGGCGCTGGGCCGGTCGGTGGCCTCGAACGCCCGGAGCGCGTTCTCCGCCCGGTCGATGACCGGGCTCTTGCCGGGCGGGTAGAGCGCCATCAGGCGGGCGGGTGTGGGTTCGTCCGGGGGAGCTGGGTCGGGGAAACTGTTCACGGTCGGACCTCCCGTGTCCGATCAAGGCCCCCGGTGAGCGCTACCACGCGAGCCGGGGGCCGACTGCAAGGTTTCCACCACCGTAAGCCACAGGTGGCCACCTGGGAACCATCAAGGCGGCCACCTCGATATGCCAGCAGGTGGGAGGCGGTGCGCGTGCCAGAGTGGCCACGTGGCGGGCGACCTTGAGGCAGCGGCAGATGCGTACCGGGCCGCGCTCCAGCGGGTACAGGATGGCCTCGCGGAAGTCGCCTCAGCCCGTGCCGATGTGCCGAGGGTGCGTGAGCGTCTGGCCGCCGCGATCGTCACGGCGTACCGGGACGGCCAGCGGGTGGGGGAGATCGCCCGGGTCAGCGGCTACGGCCGCGAACAGGTCCGGCGGATCTTGCGGGCCAACGGTGTGGAGCCCGAGGGCACCCGGGAATCCTGACGCTTAACTGTCAAGCCCGGCCCCGGAGCCGCAAGACCCGGTCCCCGCGTCACCGGGCGAGCGTGGCAGCGCCCAGCCGCTCCAGGACCGCCTCGGCCGCTTCCTCCCCGGCCTCGCGCCCGGTCGCGCCCGAGACGTGGACGTGAAGCTCCCCGATGCTGAACGACCCGCCCGCGCTGGCCCCATCCCCACCGCGCGGCCGTCCGGCCGTCCAGGAGGGGAGGTCCCCGGTCAGGCCCCGGAGCGTGTCCTGGATCGAGCGCCGCTGGTCCTCGATGCCGAGCCGGAAGCCCTTCATCACCCGCTGGCCCGCGTCGTACAGGATCTTGTCGTCCACCTCCGCCGGACCCTTCCAGTCGGGCAACATCGAGGTGAGGGAGCTCAGGGTGGAGCGCACCCGATCGAACCCGGACCGGATGCCGGAGATCAGACCGTCGATGATCCGGCGGCCCGCATCGGCCAGCCAGCTACCGGCGGCGGCGAACGCGCCGATGACGGTTTGCCGTAGGCCGGTGACGGCCGAGCGCACCCGGGACGCCGCACCGGTGACCACCGACACCATCGCGTTCCACCCAGCCGTCCAGGCGGCCCGGATGGTGCTCAGCGCGCCGGAGATCACGCCCTTGATGCCGTTCAGGGTGGTGGAGACCGCCGTCCGGATGCCGTTCAGCACGGCCGAGACCACCGACTTGATCCCGTTCCAGGTCCCTTGCCAGTCGCCCCGGATGGCGGCCGAGACAGCGGCGATGACGCCCTTCACCACGTTGATGGCGGTGGTCACCGCGTTCACGATCAGCTTCCACGCGGTGCTGACCACCGCGCTGATGGTCTGCCACACGCCGGTGAAGATCGGGACCAGGGGAGCGAGGGCCGCCCCCACCGACGCGCCGAACTGGGCCAGCCACCCGATCGCGCCCTGAATCCAGGCCGCCGCGTCGATGAAGAACTGACGCACGGTCGGGTAGACCGAGCTTAGCCAGCCCAGCATCACGCCCAGGCCCGCGATCATGGCGCTGATGAAGGTCAGGAAGTCCTTGAAGAACAGGGCCGCCCCCGGCCCCCCGTCCGCGATGGCGGAGAAGAACACGGACAGCCCGGTCCCGAGGATCGGCAGCGCGGCGGCCATCTCCTTCAGGAACGGCCCGGCCGCCGTGATCAGCTCCTGGAACCCGGGGAGGGCGTTCTCCACCAGCCCGGCCAGCCCCTCGGCCAGCGCCTGGATCGCGCCCGAGTCCGCCAGCCCCTTGAACATCGCGGAAACCTGGGGGCTGATCCGCTTCACCAGCTCCTCGAACCTGCCCAGCGCCTCCACCAGGGGGCCGAGCATCGGCTTGGCCGCGTCGGTGAAGGTCGACTTCAGGGTGCCGGTCAACGAGCTGGCGGCGGCCTTGAGAGCGGGCTCCTCCCGGAGCAACCACGCCCCGAGCCCGATCACGCCGAGACCAGCGCCACCGATGAGCGCGCCGGACAGGAGCGCGCCGATCGCGGGGGCGGCCACGGCCGCGATGGTGGCCGCGATGGCGGCACCGGCGGCGGCCACGTACGGGTTGCTCCCCAGCGCGGAGGAGAGCCCGCCCAGGCCCTTCCCGATGCTCTCGGTCATCGCCTGGGCGGCCTCGGTCCCCGCTCCGGCGAACGAGGAGCCGAGGCGTTCCCGGTCCACGTCCACATCCGCCTTGATGTCGACGGTCGGGGTCTTGATCCGGCTCAGGGCGCGGTCCAGGTCGCGCTCGGTCTGGCGCGCGAAGTTGCGAACGTCGCCGGTGACCTCTACGCGGGCAGAGCCGACATCCGACACGGAACCGCTCCTTGGCTGGAGTCGTGTTCCGCACCCGGGCGGGCTCTCCCATACCGCCGAGCCGGGATGCTGGCGTTAGGCCAGCGGCGGACCGGGCGAGGTGCCCGGCCGCCGTGCGTGCCTCGCGTCTGCGCGAGGTGCCGGGGTCGTCGCGCTGGGGGCGCTCGCCCGGCTAAATCCAATGTCCCCCGGTCATGGGGGAGGTGGACAGAGGGTGTTTCAGCCGGGAAGTCCCGGACAGGGTGACCCGTCGTCAGTGGTGGCAAGGCACCAGTAGCACTGGGGGCCGATGACGGCGATCAGGTTCTCCGCGTCCAGGAGGAACGTGCCGTCCTCCGGGTTCAGGTTGGTGACCCTGGAGTGCTGCTCGATCGTGAACAGGTGCTCCCCATCGACCTGGGGCGGCATCTGGCGCGGCGTCCGGCTGATGTCTTGCTGGATGCCGTCCGGGATGAACGCGGCCGTGCTCATGCCGCCACCCCCGCCAGCTTCTCCAGCTCGGCCAGGCGAGCGGCCAGCCGCTCCTCCGTGGTCAGCGGGACCTCGGGGAGGTCGGTCACGTACGCCCAGGGCTCGCGCCGCTCCTCGGGACCGAGCGGCCGGTACGAGGCCATCTCGCGGGCCAGCGGGAACGGGTTCACCTGGCGGCGCGCGGGGATCAGGTCCCGGGCCGCCTCCAGGGCGTACTCCTCCACCCGCCGGTTACCCGGGATCTTGGCGCGCTGGATGAGCTGGGAGCACCCGGCGCACACCGGGCGGCCCTGGTAGGTGCCCCAGGCGTCCGCCAGCTCGTGAGACCGGCCGCACCCGGCGCACGGCCAGCCGGAGGAGTGGGGGACCGGGACGGTCAGCTCCCGGTGGCGCTCTTCCACGGCGGCGCGGAGCTCGGCCAGCTCCGCACGGGGGATGTGCTGGAACGGGGAGCGGCCCCGGCCCGCGTCGGTGGACGAGGCTTTCTCCAGCTCCCGGTACGCCAGCGGCGCGCCGATCTGCTGGGACACGTCGTAGTGAGCCCGGGTGACCCGGACCGGGCGTGCGTCGGGGTCCAGCGCCAGCGCCAGGAGCTCGGCACCGCCGGTGGACAGGGAGCACACCCGGTGGAAGCGCCAGGAGCGCACCTGGCGGGAGTAGGGCCACGTGCCCACCTGGCGGTAGGTCTGCTCGGCCTCGGGGTCGTCCTTGGCGACCGTGGCCCCGCACGTGCCGCACGCCGACGCGATGACCTCCCCGGCATCTGCCAGCGCGTGGACCAGCGCGGCGCGGGGGTCGGGAGTCTTGGCCTGGGCGGGCCTAGGGGTCTTGGTCTTGCGAGCGAACATGTCCCGGTCCTCCGTGGTCAGTCGGTGCTTGATCTTGGGGTTGTCGTCCAGCCAGCGGTCCAGCTCGTCCTTGGTGAACACCACCTGGAACGCCTCGTCCACCAGCACCCGATCCAGCTCGGGCGCGGGGCCGGTGCCCAGCCGTGCCGATTTGCGGAGGGCGTCCCGGCCGATGCCCAGGTAATCGGCGGCGGCCTCGTAGCCCACGAACTCGGTCACGGTCAGAGCAGCCGGATCGGGCCTTGCGGGACCAGCCGCCGCTTGCGCTCCAGGGCGGCCTCGGTGCGCCGGTCCAGGGCGGCCAGGAGCGCGGCGCTGTGCTCGCGCCGGGCGAGCGCGAGCCCCTGGGCGCTGGCGGCCAGGGAGCGGCCGAGTTCGTGGCGAGCGACAGCCAGCCGGAAGCGATCCGCACTCGGGGCCAGGCCGAGGCGCGGACAGATCTCGTTGACGTACTTGGCCCAGGCCCTCGGGTAGCGCTGGGCCTCGGCAGGCTGGGAGCGCCGGGACAGCGCGGCATCGAGCGCGCCGCTGATCGCGGCCTGGAGCTGGTTCGGGCGGGTGGTCATGGCGGGTTCCTTCAGTAGCTCAGGCGGCTGGTCGGCATGGTGGGTTCGCCCCCGCGATAGCCGAGGGTGGTCACGCCGCTGGAGCCGCTGGCGCGCCGTACGTACTTGGGGTTCCGGACGTAGATCCGGCGCCCCTCATCGAAGATCCGGGACGGCTGGTGCTCGGGCTCCGGCTCGTCCACCAGCTCGGCATCCACGATCTCGGGCTCCTCGGCCGGGGCCTGGGCTTGACCGTGAAGTGTCAAGGAGCGGGCGGCCTCGGCCAGCGCGGCGAGCACGGTCTGAGCGGCCACCGGCGGAGCGGAATCGCTGGCCTGGGGTTCCGCCTCCTCGTCACCTGAGCCGGCCACCTTGCTGTCATGGCTGGGAGGCTCCGGGGTGGGAGCGGCCGGGAGCGCGGCGATCGGAGCGCCTGGCAGATCGGGCACCGGGCGGCCATCCGCCACCGCGTCCACCACCCGGGAGAACCAGGCGGCCAGGTCCCCGGCGGACAGGCCGAGCCGGGGCGCGAGCGCGGCGGCCTGGGCCTGGCTCACGAGCGCCAGGAGCGGTGGGCCGTCCGGCCGGGGGATCGGGCTCGGATCACTCGGGTTGAAGCGCAGCGTGGCCGTGATGGCGGCCGTGACCGCGTGCCCGGCAACGGGAAGGCCGAGCCAGTCCGACACGAGCACGATCAGGCGGTCCGCCACGACATCGCCCCAGCGATCGGCGGCCTGGTTCGCCATGTCCAGGGCCTTGGTCGCCACTGCGCTGGCACCCATCGCGTGGGCCGCCCGGCCCAGGGCGGCCACGCGCTCGATGTCCTCGGGCTTGGTGATCCGACCGGCGGCCACCTCGGCCTTGGCGTTCGCGGCGAGCACGTCCACCGTGTCGATGGCGTCCAGGATCACCTCCCAGATCGGGCGGCGCGGACTGTTCGCCATCATCTCGGCCAGCGTGATCACGGCTCCGGCGCGCTCCTCGGCAACGGCCCGTCCGGCGGGACCGGCGTACGCGCCGTGGTTCGGGCAATGGAGGCGGCCAGGGACGGCCCACCGCTGGCACGTCTTCCCGGTGCGCTTGGACTTGGCCTCGCACTTCACCGGCGGCGGGTTCTGGCGGCGGCCCTGGCTGCTCATCAGGAACCCAGCGGGGCGAAGGTGACCCGGCCCGCGAGGCAATCGAACGATGCCGCCCAGGCCCGCTCAGCGACCATCAGACGGAGGTTCGTCTCACGGTCGAACGCGGTGTGGACCTGGGCCTCCTGGGCGCGCCAGAGGGTCACCTGGCCGGTCACGATGACCTCGCCCAGCGGGTACGCGCCGAACGCCCAGACGGAGCCCAGCGGGGTGACCTTGCGCGGGCCGTCCTGGAGGATCAGCCCGGCCTCGGCAGCGAACGCGGCGGCCTCGATGGGGGCGTGGATCGTGGCCCCGTAGCCGTAGCCCTGTTCGGTGTAGGCGTAGCGCTCTAGCGCGCCCACCACGTCCGTGATCAGGTCCGGGTCGTACCCGCCCGGAACCGGCTCGGCCTCGGTGTCCAGGGAGAGGATGTCCAGGGCGTTCCCCTCGAAGTCCAGGCCGGACCAGAGGGCGCGCTCCACGGTGGGCTGTTCGCTGGCCTCCAAGCGACGAAGGAGCGTGGCGCGTAGCTCGGCCTCGGTGTAACCGACCTGGGTGCATTCCAGGGTGGCGAGCGTGAGGAACACGCCGGTTGCCACCTCGGGGTTGCCGCCGTCCAGCGGCTTCTCGGGGGCGTCCACCTCGCCCCCGTAGCAGTTGACGCCGTAGGCGTACGCCGCGCCGCACGTGACAGGGGTGTACCGGATGCCGCCTCCCTCACCGTGCGGGGCGGGGAGGTCCAGCGGGCCGGAAGCGGCGTTGAACAGGCCGTACCGGCGTAGGCCGGGCTCGGGCGGGGCGACGGTCAGGCCGGGGATCAGGGCCATGTCTTTGTCCTCGTTGCGGTGAATTGTGGATGCACCATAAGAATCCTTTTGGTGTTTTCCTACTGGGCGGATAGGGATTGGCGGGCGGAGCGGTCCTGGACGAATCAGCGACCGGGGGACGGGTGGAGCGGGCCTCTCGATCGGGCAGCCCTGGCCGGACGAATCAGACGCCAGGTGCGCCGGGGCGCGGCGGCCCCGTGATCAAGGTTGTCCCTTCCAAGGGATCACGGCCAGAGGGCATCTCGCGGATCGAGGGGACATCTCGGCGGGGGCTCCGGGGCAGGGCCGGACAGCAATCAGCCCCGGCTGTCCGGGGCGGACGACCGGGGCTGTTGGGGCGGGTCAGGTCAGCGACCGGTCCACTCGGCGCACGCCATGTTGAAGGCGTCGAACGCGGGCTGGGCGGCTCGGTGCTCGGTCAGGGTCGCGGCCACGTCCTCGACTCCCATGAACGGGGCCTCCTCGGTGATGTCCGAGCACCGGCCGCATCCGTCGTCACCGAGGAAGTCCCGGGCCAGGTCTCCCACGGGATCACGACGGTCGGTCTGGAGGGCCAGCCAGGCCCCGAAGCTGACAGCAGGTTGCATCTCGTTCTCCTCCATGCGGCTGATCCGGTCCAGTGTGGTCCCAGCAACGACCGGGCGGTGGCCAGCCCCGGACCGTCACCAGTAAACGGCCCGGGGCTGGGGTCTCGGGGGATCAGGGGCGGACGGTCATCAAGGCGATGGCGAACGCGGTCACCAGGGCCAGGAGGCGGGCCAGATCGGGGCGGTACAACGGGTTCACGAGCGGGGCTCCTCGGTGCTGGGATGGCCCCGGCCGGACCGGCGAGGGTCCGGCCGGGGGAGGGGTCAAGCGGCGGGGAGGTACCGGCCAGAGGCCGAGTCCCAGCGGCAAGAGCCGCAACCACAGATCGAGTCCGAGCACCCGGCCGACCGAAGCGGCGTGGCACGGGTAGTGGCACGGGCAGGCCCGTTACCCGTGCCAGAGCGTTTGCCCAGGTCAGAGGCGGTTTCCGGAGCCTTGGCACGGGCTGGCACGGGTAGAACAGCATTTCGGTCCGTACTCAGAACATGTGCAGTACGGGGAGGGACGGCCGTATCAGAACCGGTGCTCTCACTTACGCGAGAGTTGTGATTCTGCCCGTGCCTACCCGTGCCAAAGCCGCTGACCTGGGCTTTCGTCCCCTGGTTACCCGTGCCACTACCCGTGCCAGGGCCGCCCCTACCCGTGCCAGCGGCACGGCTACCCGTGCCACAGTCCAGGCCCAGGCCCGCGTACCCGTCGCGGAGCCTGATCCCCTGGAGCGCCCGGTACCGGGAGCCGTCCGGCCGCCGGGGCTGAACGGTGCGGACCCCGGGGGCCACGGTCTTGATGTCGCGGGCCAACCGAGGCTTGGTGCCCGGGTGGTCCCGTCCGTTCTCCTTGCACCAGAAGCCCCAGGCCGACCACAGATCGTCCAGAGCCACCTCGTACCCCTGGCCTTCCTCCAGCGCCTCGGCCTTGAACGCCGCGTACGGGCTCGCGCCCTCGCGCATGATGTCCACGGCCTCGTTGCCCACGGCCGTGTCCTGGAAGTACCCCCGGCACAGGAGCCGGTCGAGCCCCGTCAACGCCCAGTTGAGGATGCCCGGGAGCTCCTGGAGGAGCCGGGGCTTGAGCGTGCGGTCCTCACGGCCGAGGAAGCTCTGGACGGTCTCCACGACCACCCAGCGGGTAGCGATGGTGCCGGAATCGTCGCTGAACCGGGGGAGCTCGTTGGACATCAGCATCACCCGGGCCGGGATGCGGCCCACCCAGGCGTCCCGGTTCTTGCGGTCCACCTGGATGATGTCCTCCCCCGAGATGGTCAACAGGCGTTCGACCACCACGGACACGTCGGTCTGACGCCCGATCCGGGCATCCGAGATCAGGGCCAGGGACTTCCCGAGCACCGGCTGAAGCCCGAAGTTGGTCGCCAGCCCGGCCAGCGTCGGCCCGGCGGTGTTCATCGCGCCGATGAGCGAGGTCAGCACCGTGGCGATGGTGCCCTTACCCGAGCGCGGCGGGCCGATGATGGCGAACATCTTCTGGAAGTCGGTCCGACCGGAGATCACGTAGCCGAACCACTCCTGGAGGGCGTCCACCTGGCCCTCCCCGCCGTCCGGCCACAGCACCTCCAGGAAGCGCCACCACTCGATGGGCTCGGGGGCGGCCGGGTCGTAGTCGAACGGCACCGAGACCAGGTTGAAGTACCCCGGATCGTGCGCCATCAGCTCCCGGCCCTCCAGCCGCAAGAGCCCGTTCTGGCAGGCCACGATGGTCCCCTCGGGGCGGTCGCCGGACAGCCAGGCCGGGACGTGGGTCGCCTGGTCCAGGTGCGTGATGGCGGCCAGCGCGTCCGCCAGGAACGCGACCTTGGTCCGGGTCGGTGCCCAGGGCTTGACCTGGACGCTCTTCTCCGTGTGGTGCTCGTACCGGGCGTGCTCGGTCCGCTCGTACAGCCGCTTGGAGAACGCCAGCTCCTCGATCTCGGACCAGTGCGCGGTACGCCACTCCCACCAGCCACCGCGCCAGTTCCGGATCGTGAGCGTGGAGCCCACCATCAGCTCCGGCTCGATCACGCGCGCCACGGCCAGCGGCTCGGCCGGGGAGGGAAGCATCTCGTCCCGCGCGTCACCAGCGCCGCTCGGGGTGGCCTTGGCCTTGGGCCGCTTGTCGGCCGGGTTCACCTTGGCGGAGTCGATGGCCCGCGCGAGCCAGGCGGCCCGCCGGTGCTCCTCGCGGGCGGCCAGCACGTCATCCAGACCGTCCTTCTCCCCGCCCTTGATCCGGGTGAACAGGACCGAGGTCGCGCCCTCCTGTTCCAGGGCCTCGGCCAGCTCGGCCCCGGCACGGTACACGTCCAGGTTGGTGGCCGAGTCAGAGTCCAGGCAGACCACCACGCGGTAGCCGTCCACCACCCCGAGGTCGGGGATCGGGCGGCCCTCCTTCTGCCACATCCGGCACCCCGCGATGCCGTACACCGCGACGGTCTCCGGCGCGTACGTGGCGGCGGCCAGCGCTTGCTTGGTGCCCTCCACGATCAGGACCCGCTCGGTGGTCCCGGTGATCGGGCGGAGCGCCCAGAGAACCGGCTCCATCCCCCGCCGGAACACGTACTTCCTCGGGCGGCCCCGGCCGTCCTCGGTCGGGTGGTCCGGGCGGACCTGGTACTCCACCCGGCCGTCCGGGCTGGTCCAGGGGAACAGGATCGCGGGGAAGTTGGCCCAGTTCTCCCACACCCCGCCCAGGTCGGCCGTGTCCTCGCGGCTCAGGAGGGACCGGACGCCCAGCGTCTCGGCCAGGTCCAGGTTCACGGCCTGGGCGGCCAGGAACTCGCGGTGGTCCGGGGTCAGCTCAGCCACGGTCGCCACCCCCGGCCAGCGCCTCGGCCAGGTCCCGGCGCGCCACGTTGGTGGCCTCGGCCTCGCACCACCGACGATCCCCGGCGAACGTGATCCAGCACGCGCCGCAGCCCTCGTCACAGCGGCTCGGATCGAACGAGCGGGTAGACTTCACAGTGGTCTTGTTGTTCTTCTGGGACGGCTTCCCCTTGGGCGAGGGGGAGCCGTTCGTCTTCTCCGGCATGATCACTTGCCCCCGTCCGTGGAGGCGAGGAGCGCGCGGAGCTGGGAGCGGTGGTTCTCGGTGAGCTGGGGGGCGCGCTTCACCAGCGCGCGAACGTAGCGGTCCACGGACTGGGCGGCCTCGCTGGCGAGCTTGGCGCGCTTGCGCCGGAACTCGGGGTCCTCGTTGGACCCGGTGATGGTGGGGCACTTGTGCGTCACGGAAAGCTCCTCGATTCGAGGAGCTACCGGCGGAGTCCCAACCGACCTGACAGCTCTGTGTTGCCTTGCTCAACGTCTACCGTGGGGCGCGGTGCGCGCCTTGGCCCCTTGCGGGGCACTCCCTCTACGGGTTGGCACTCTGGGCGAGCAACCCCGTAGGTGCCTTAACCATAGGTACCTACCCGAACGCCTGGGAAGTTCAAGCCGAGTGCCCGGCGTCACCAGTCATGACGGCAAAGTCCTTACGCCACAACGGATTCCGGGCACCTGATCGTCAGACGGGCGGCCTACTTCAGGCCCACCCCGCGCTTCCTCGCCATGACGGTCCCACCGCTACCGAGCCTTACCCAGGCGACCACGTCCTGATACCGGACGCCCCGCTCCGCACACACCGCCTGGACGTTCTCGATCGGCATCAACCATGACGCCTCGGCTCCGGGCTCCAGCCGGTGGGGGATCTCAGCGGACAGCGGCACCCGGTCGAACTGGATCAAGTTGCCGCCGTCCGGGCACTTCAAGCCGTAGCCCGTCACCGTGACCGCCGTACGGCCCGAGTTGCTGGCCTCGATCACCACGAAGTTGCCATCGAGTCCCGGGACGAAACCCAGCTTGGCGGTCACCTTCACCACCGCGCCGGTCCGTCGCCAGGAGATGATCTGCCAGGTGAGCGTGATGCTGCTCATCACGATGGCGATCACGGACAGAATCTCTGGCGTCTTCATGACTGTGAAGTGTGGCGTACGCCTGCGACACAAGGGATTCCGAGCAACCGGCATGACTGTGGAGTGTCAAGCGGCCAGACCCTCGGCCTCCCAGTGCTCGGCCCAGGTCATCGGGTCATCGGTCCAGCGGGACGCGCCTAGCGTCCACGGGTCGAACGTCTTCCTGCCCCGAGGAGCCGAGGCCAGGCGGACCACGCACAGCGCCTCGATCACGGCCCGCCGGATCATCAGCGGCGCGGCATCGAACGCGGCCACCGGGTCATCAGCGGCCAGCACCCCCGAGGCCGCTCCTGGAGCGGTGAGCCGGGCTCGGGCCGCCCTGGCGGCGGCCAGTTCGGCGGACGCCTTCTCGGTCGCCACCTTGTACCGGCGGCCGTCGATCAGCTCGGCGTCGTAGTCCTCCTCGATGCGCCGGACGCGACCCTCCAGGCGGCCGATCTCGGCGTTCAGCCGGGCCACCTCCTCGTTGTCCACCTGGGGGAGGATGTCGCCCAGGTCGGGGCGGGCCAGGCGCGCCCGGACCAACGTGATGACGAACTCGTCCACCTGGGGGCGCGAGCGCATCACGTGCGCGTCGGGGCACCGGTACCGGTGGCCGGAGAAGGAGGAGCACGGCCGGTCACACACAGCGCACCGGAACAGGCCCGCCCCCAGGTGCTTCCGGTCGGTGCCCATCCGGTTGGTGACGCGCCGGGGGTCGGCCAGCCGGGCGGCCACCTGATCGAACACCTCGGGCTCTACCAGCGCGGGCCAGGCCCCGGGCTTCCCCGTGGTCTGCCCCTGGTAGACCGCACGCCCGGCATAGCGGGGGTTGCGGAGGATGCCCTGGACCGTGGAAGCAATCCACCGGCCGCCGTGCCGGGTCGGTACGCCGGTCTCAGTGAGCCACGCCGCGAGGCCCTTCAGGCTGTCCCCGGCCGCGAACCGGGAGAACAGCGTCCGCACGGTGGCGGCCTCGGCCTCGATGACCTCCCCGGCCACCGTGTAGCCGGTCAGCCGTACGCCCAGCGGCGGCCGTCCCTGGTCCGCGCGCTGGGCGGCGGCGGCCCGCTGGCGGTCGGCCTTCTGCTCGATCTCGTGTCGGGCGACGGCCGCGAGCACCGAGGCCGTGAGGCGGCCCGCCGGAGTTGATAGGTCAATGTCAGAACCGCGTACCAGGGCGAGCGTGATCCCGGCGGCCTCCCCGGCCTCCAGGAGCCGGAGCGTGTCCCGGGCGTTGCGGGTGAGCCGGGTCAGGTCCCAGGCGACCACCACGCTGATCTCCCGGCGCTCGATCAGCTCCAGCAAGCGCTCGAAACCGGGCCGCTTTTTCTTCCCGGCGGCGCTCACGTCGTTGTCGCGCAACACCTCGCGGACGGTCCAGGCGCGCCGCTCGATGAGGCCCTGTGCCTCTCCCTCCTGGCGTTCGATCGCCAGGCCCTCCCCGGTGAAGTCGCGGGACTGGCGGAGGTAGAGAGCGGCGTACGTTGCAGTCATGCCGGTTAGTGTTGCACGGTTACGTCAACCGGTGGAGTTCCGCTTCAACGTCTGACTCTGGCCTGTTCCGGTGTTCCCGCAGGGCGAGCCTGTGCTCGGGGCGCGAATTGCCCTGTTGCCGCGCGAGTCATGCCGCGCCGATCAGCAGGTGGCCGGTCGGGGAGTAGTCGATCTTCCAGTCGGTGTAGACGCCAAGGGTGCCATCCTGGGTGCAGCGGAGTCCGACGCTGACCCACCGGACTTCACCATCGGCGCGCAGGGCGAACCCGACGGCGACCTGGAAGGCTTCACCGCCGCACGGGCAGGCGCACTCCTCAGGGTCGGCGTCTTGCCAGTAGTCGGCACTGTCCGCGATCAAGGCGTGGTCGCCGCAGCTCAGGCACCGTGTTTGTGCACACCCGTTCTCGTCGTCGGCGAGGACCGCGAAGGTCTTGCCGCCGCACCGTTGGCAGATCATCTCCTTGACCGGAGTCACCGGGTAGCCGCCGGGCTGGTACTCGCGGAGGTAGCCGGCGAGGTCGGTGAAGTCGTCGCCGCGCCAGAATGTGCCGGTGGTGTCGATGGCCACCGGTGCAGCGTGCCCGATCTGGCTAGTGGTGTCGAGACCGATGTTGGCCATGCGGAGTACGTGAGCAGTCTGCGGTGCGGCGGGTGACGTGGTCCTTGGTGGGTTGGTGGCAGCACGTGCGAGCCGGTCTGAGATCCGCTTCAGCGTCCGACCCCAGCCCGCCGGAATGGCCGGGCCAGTACGGCTGGCGCTGAATTCAGCGATCGCTGTACTGTCGTGGGGTGGAGATCCTGACTCACGGGCATGTGCTGGCCCGGTTCGGCCATGCGTTGTCCGATCCCATCCGAGCGCGGCTGCTCCTGGCGCTGCGGGACGCTCCGGGCTATCCGGCGGAACTGGCCGACCTGCTCGGGACGACTCGCCAGAACCTGTCCAACCACCTTGCCTGCCTGCGCGGCTGTGGTCTGGTCGTGGCGGTGCCCGAGGGGCGGCGGACCCGCTACGAGCTGACCGACGCGCGGCTGGCGCATGCCCTCGGTGACCTGCTGAATCTGGTGCTGACGGTCGACCCGACCATATGCGCGGACGCCGACGAGAAGGGCTGCTGCTGATGTCCGCCCCTCTGCTACAGGTCCGGTCCGGTAGCGGCGCCGCGCGTCGTGCTGCGCTTGCCCGACGGGTGCGGTTCCTGGTGGCGGCGACGATCACCTACAACGTGATCGAGGCGGTGGTGGCGATCACGGCCGGTGCGGCGGCCTCCTCCACCGCCCTCATCGGCTTCGGTCTGGATTCGGTGATCGAGGTTTCCTCGGCGGCGGCGGTGGCGTGGCAGTTCGCCGGCCGTGACCCCGAGGCGCGGGAGAAGGCCGCACTGCGGATCATCGCGGTGTCGTTCTTCGCGCTGGCCGCGTACGTGACCGTGGAGTCGGTGCGAGCGCTGGCCGGCGGCGGAGAGGCCGAACACTCCACCGTCGGCCTGGTCCTGGCCGCCCTGTCACTGCTGATCATGCCGGTGCTGTCCTCCGCGCAGCGGCGGACCGGGCGCGAGTTGGGCTCCCGGTCAGCGGTGGCCGACTCCAAGCAGACCCTGCTCTGCACCTACCTGTCCGCCGTGCTGCTCGTCGGCCTGGGCCTCAACAGCCTCTTCGGCTGGTCCTGGGCCGATCCGCTCGCCGCGCTCGTCATCGCCGTGGTGGCGATCAAGGAGGGGCGAGCGGCATGGCGCGGGGACGCCTGCTGTGCGATGCCGGTCAACGGCTCGGCTCCACCTGCCGGTCAGCGTGACAGCGCCGACACCTGCGCGTGCGAACCCGGCTGTTCCTGCTGCTCCGGCGAGACGAAGTGATCTTCCAACATTACGTGTTCCGCTTCGACGTCTGACCGTGCGGCGGGGCGAGAAGCAACACCCTGTCGATGCGTCCAAGACGCGGGGCCTACCGTTGGCGGTGTGCCGCGCATCGAGCTGACCACTGACGTTCGGGCAGCGCCGGAAGCCGTCTTCGACGCCTGCCTCGACGTTGACACGCACACCGAGTCCATGGGGAACAGCGCCGAACGGGCGGTCGCCGGCGTGACGACCGGCCGGTTGGCGGCCGGCGACACCGTGACGTGGGAAGCGCGGCACTTTGGCCTGCCGTGGCGGATGGCCGTCCGGATCACCCACTATCGACGACCGCACGGCTTCACGGACGAGCAGATCAGCGGCCCGTTCCACCGATGGCACCACGAGCACACGTTCACCCGGAACCCGGCCGACCGCGCGGCGACCGTCATGCGCGACGTCATCGACTTCGCGGCTCCGATGGGCCCCCTCGGTCGCCTGGTGGCCCGCTTGATCCTGCGGCCGTACCTGCGACGCCTCATCGCCCGCCGCAACGCCTATCTCGCGGACACCTTGGCCCGGCCTCAACGCCAAGCTGAGGGGGCGAAGTGAAACCACCTGGCAGGGATCGGGTCAGCTCTTGCGGCCGGGCACCAACCCGGTCAGGTCGATCTTGATCGGGAACGGCAACGAGGTGCGCAGCTCACGCCGATGGATTCCGGTCGGCGCGTACGACCGGGTGGGGCCGTCGATCTCGTACGTGTAGACCACTGGGGAGCCGTCCTCGTCCTCGATGCGCCAGTAGTTCGCGATCCCCGCTTCCGCGTACTTGCGTAGCTTGACGTTGCGGTCCCGGTGCGCCGACTCGGGCGAGACCACCTCGACCACCAGCAGCGTCTCTTCGGGTGTGTAGAAGGTGCGGGACGGGTCGTAGGGCGCCGTTGTGGCAAGAAGATCGGGCTCGGGGCGGTTCCATCGGTCGAGTCGAATCGTGATTTCCCGATCGACCTCGACGCCTGCCGGAGCCTGCTCGGTCAGGGTGATCACCAGTGCGGTGACCATCCGGGCGTGCCAGACCCGCTGAGGGGACATCATGAAGACGAGTGCTCCATCGATGAGTTCGGTGTGACGCGGCGCTTCGGCGAGCTTGTCCAGGTCCTCGGAATACCAGCCTTCGGGGCGAGGTGGCCGCATCCACTCGGGCACCGCAGTCATGGGCCTCACGGTAGCACTCGGTGACGGGCCGACCTGCGCGCTCACACGGTCGGCGCGTTCTTCGAGCAACCCTGTCGGCGGTGCTCTGCGAGAGATCAAGAGCACGCCTCGGGTGCTGGCGACGGCAGATGAGGTGGCGTGGCGTCATGGTGATGCCAAGTTAAGGATGGCTCTTGAGCAGGGTTGATGCAGGAATCAACTCAGGGCGCGTGCCATAGTGGCATCACTGAAGCTTGTCACGGTGCCACTGATGTGCCATAGTAATGCCATGGACTTGACCTCGTATGTGAGCAACCTCGGGCGGGAGTTCGCCACGCTCGCCGAAGCCGGTGGTGAGGAGTCGCGTGCGCTGGTCGAGCGCCTGACCGGGCCGCTGGAGTCGGCGATCCGGATGACGCTGCTGGACGCGCTGTCGGCCGCCGCCGACGAGATCACCCGGGAACTCGCCCCCGGCTCGGTGGAGCTGCGCCTGCGCGGGCGCGACCCGAACTTCGTGGTGACCCCGCCGCCGGCCGAGCCGCAACCGGTGGCCTCCGACCAGGGCACGGCACCGGACAACGACCTGCCGATCAGCGAGGACGGCCCGGTCGCCCGGATCAACGTACGCATGCCGGAGCAGCTCAAGACCGCGGTCGAGGAGGCCGCTGCCGCCGAGGGGCGTTCGGTCAACGCCTGGCTGGTCCGGGCCGCCGCCGCCGGCCTGCCCAGGGGCGACCGGGAGCCGCGTCCCGAGCCGCGCGCCAGCGGGAAGCGGTCCTCGCAGCGCTTCACCGGCTGGGTGCACTGACCGCACCGCTCCACAGAGCTTTTCCTCTCACGTCCCCCTGACCTGCGGGGACGACTCACCGACCCAGGATGTGGGGACAACCATGCCTGTTTTCGACACACCCGAATCGATCTCCGTCACGATGGAACTCGGCGTCGCCGCCGTGCGGATCGCCGCCAGCGACCGCGCCGACACCGTGGTCGAGGTCCGCCCGAGCGACGGCACCGACGAGTCCGACGTCCAGGCCGCCGCACAGGTACGCGTCGAGTTCACCAACGGCACGCTCCACGTGACCGGCCCGCGGCGTGCCTTCGACTTCTCGAAGAAGAGCAGGTCGGTGGACGTCTCCATCGAGTTGCCGAGCGACTCCCGGCTCTCCGCGCACCTGCTGCTGGGCGACGTGCACGCCACCGGACGGCTCGGCGAGGCCCGGGTGAAGACCACCGGCAACGTCCGGCTGGAGCGGACCGGCCCGCTGCGCCTGCACACCGGCGTCGGCCACGTCACCGTCGACGGCGTCACCGGCGACGCGGACATCTCCACCGGCTCCGGCACGGTGCGGGTCGGCGACGTCGAGGGCGCCGTGGCGGTGAAGAACTCCAACGGCGACACCACGATCGACGCGGCCACCGGTGACGTGCGGGTGCGTAATGCCAACGGTGCCATCGAGGTGGCCCGCGCCCGCGCCGGCGTCGACGCGAAGACCTCCAACGGCGGCATCCGGGTCGCCGAGGTGGCGCGCGGCTCGGTGGTGCTCGGCACCGCCATGGGCGACCTGGACATCGGCGTCGCGGCGGGCACCGCCGCGTGGCTGGAGGTCGACACCAGCTTCGGTCAGGTGCACAACCACCTGGAGAGCACCGGGCGGCCCGGCGGCACCGAGGAGACCGTCGAGGTACGCGGCCGGACCTCTTACGGCGACATCACCATCCACCGGTCCTGACGGAGGGCACCATGACCACGTATCAGATCGCCGTGACCGGGCTGCGGAAGTCGTTCGGCGACCACGTCGTGCTCGACGGCGTCGACCTGCGCGTACCCGAAGGCACGGTCTTCTCGCTGCTCGGCGCGAACGGTGCCGGGAAGACCACGATGGTGCGGATCCTGTCCACGCTGCTCGCCGCCGACGGCGGTGAGGTCCGGGTCGCCGGGCACGACCTGGCCCGCGAGCCGGACGCGGTACGCGCCGCGATCGGCGTCACCGGTCAGTTCTCCGCGGTGGACAGGCTGCTCACCGGCGCGGAGAACCTGCGGCTGATGGCGGACCTGCACCATCTCTCCCGCGACGAGGGCCGGCGGCGGGCCGTCCGGCTGCTCGAACGGTTCGACCTGACCGGGGCGGCCGGCAAGCCGGCGTCGACCTACTCGGGGGGCATGCTGCGGCGACTCGACCTGGCGATGACGCTGGTCGGCGATCCCCGCGTGATCTTCCTGGACGAGCCGACCACCGGGCTGGACCCGCGCAGCCGCCGGGACATGTGGCAGATCGTGCGCGAGCTGGTGGCCGGCGGCGTGACCATCTTCCTGACCACGCAGTACCTGGCGGAGGCGGACGAGCTGGCCGACCGGATCGCGGTGCTCGACCACGGTCGGGTGGTCGCCGAGGGGACCGCCGAGGAGCTGAAGCGCCGCATTCCGGGCGGACACGTCCGGCTGCGGTTCGCCGAACCGGCGGGCCTCGACGCGGCGGTACGCGTGCTCGACCGGGCCACGCGCGACGACACGCTCACCCTGCGGGTGCCCGGCGACGGCAGTCTGCGTTCGCTGCGGGCGCTGATCGGCCGGCTCGACGACGGTGGCGTCGAGGTCGACGAGTTGTCCGTGCACACCCCCGACCTCGACGACGTCTTCCTCGCCCTCACCGGCAGGCCCACCGACATCCTGGCCGGCAGGCCCACCGACACCCGCACCGACCAGCCCACCGACGGGAAGGTGAGCACGCGATGAGCGTCTCCACCCACGCCGATCTCAGGTTCCACCCGCTGCGCGACTCGGTGACGATGCTGCGCCGCAACCTCCGGCGCATGCTGCGCTACCCGTCGATGACCGTGATGCTCGTCGGGATGCCCGTGGTCTTCCTGCTGCTCTTCGTCTACGTGCTCGGCGGCACGCTGGGCGCCGGGATAGTCGGGTCGACGTCCGGCGGCGGCGCGCGGGCCGCGTACGCCAACTACGTGGCGCCGGCGATCATCCTGATGACGGTGGCGGCCACGGTCCAGGGGACCGCCATCTCGATCGCGATGGACATGACCGAGGGCATCATCGCCCGGTTCCGCACCATGCACATCGCCCGCGTCTCCGTGCTGACCGGCCACGTCCTCGGCAGCATGATCCAGGCGGCGGTCAGCCTGGCCGTGGTGATCGGCGTGGCGCTGCTGGTCGGCTTCCGCCCCACCGCCGGGCCGGCCGGCTGGCTGGGCGCGGTCGGCCTGCTCGCGGCGGTGACGTTCGCGCTGGTCTGGCTGGCCGTCGCGCTCGGTCAGGTCAGCGAGAGCGTGGAGACCGCGAGCAACCTGCCGATGCCGCTGATCCTGCTGCCGTTCCTCGGCAGCGGTTTCGTGCCCACCGACTCGATGCCGGCCGGGCTGCGCTGGTTCGCCGAGTACCAGCCGTTCACCCCGATCATCGAGAGCCTGCGCGGCCTGCTGATGGGCACGCCGATCGGGAACGACGGCTGGGTCGCGCTCGGCTGGTGCGCCGCCATCGCGCTGGGTGGGTACCTCTGGTCGAGACGGCTGTTCAACCGCGAGTCCCGGTAGCTTCCCGGCGCTCGGCCCCCGGTCCGCGTCAGCGGATCCGGGGGCTGCGGCGTTCGATGAGCGTGACGTCCCGCCAGACGCCGTGGTGACGGCCGATCCGCTCCCGGGTGCCGACCACCCGGAACCCGCGGGCCGCGTGCAGCGCCAGGCTGGCGGTGTTCTCCGGGAACACGCCGGACTGGATGGTCCAGACGCCGGCGGCCTCGGTGGAGTCGATCAGCGCGTCCAGCAGCAGCCGGCCGACGCCACGCCCCCGCGCGTCGGGGTGCACGTAGACGGAGTGCTCGACCACGCCGGCGTAGACGCAGCGGTCGGAGACCGCCGAGCAGGCCACCCAGCCGAGCAGCCGTCCGCCCGCGTCGAGCGCCACCCACCGGTGGTCGGGCAACCGGCCGGCGGTGAACCGGGGCCAGCCGGGCGGCTCGGTCTCGAACGTGGCGTGGCCCTCGGCGATGCCGAGGCGGTAGATCTGCAGGACGGCATCGGCGTGCGCGTCGTCCATCGCGGTAACGGTGACGGTCATCGGCCCTCCCGGCCGGTCAGCCTAACCGGGCCGGCCGAGGACCGGGACCAGCGTCCCGGCCTCGGCGCGTCCGCTACCCGAGCCGGTAGACGGAGATGTGCGTACGGCTGTCCGCGTCGAACGGCGTGCGGTCCCAGTCGGCGTACCGCTCGGCGAGGTGGAGCCCGGCCCGCTCCGCCATCTCGTCGATCTGCTCCGGCCAGGCGTAGCGCATGGCGAACGGCCTCAGGTGCACGCCCTCGGCGTCGAACGTGATGGTCTGCCGCACGAACGTCTGCGCCGCCCGGTCGTACTGGTGCATCCGGATGGTGGCCGAGTCCTCGGTCACCTCCCGGACCTGGACCTGCTCGTCGCGGTCGAAGTCGGCCCGGTCGGGCACGAACGTCTCGATGACGAAGGCCCCGCCGGGGGCCAGCACCCGCGCGACGTTGCGGAAGCACGCCGCCTGGCGCTCCGCGTCGACCAGGTTGAACAGCGTGTTGAAGACCAGGAACACCAGACGGTACGGCCCGGACACCGGGACGTCCGCCATGTCGCCGATGGTGACCGGCATGTGCTCGCCGCCCGGCTTGGCGCGTAGCTGCGCGACCATCTCCGGGGACGCCTCGACGCCCTCCACGGCGAGGCCGCGCGCCGCCAGCGGCAGGGCCACCCGGCCGGTGCCGACGGCCAGCTCGAGCACTGGGCCGCCCTCGGCGAGCGGGGTGAGGAAGTCGACGGCCGGGAGGGGATCGGGGTTGCCGGGGCCGTCGTAGGTGGCGGCCCAGAGCCGTCCGAAGTGGCCGGGATCATCGAAGACGGACATTGCGCCAGCAGACCAGTCGCGGTCCCGGCACCACAACCGGATTACCGGCGGTCAGCCCGCCCGCAGGGCGTCGTCCACTCCGGTCTCCCGGCGGCCGAGGTGCACCGGGTCCCGGCCGGAGAGCACGTCCACCGCGGCCTTCACGCTGGCGCCGTACTCCCGGGCGCTGCTGATCCGCCACTGCTGGGCGTACCGGCGGGCGGTGTCGTCGCCCACGCCGTTGGCCGCCACACCGAGGTGCCGGCAGAGCGCCACCGCGCGGGGCAGGTGGAACGCCTGGGTGACCACTGTGGCCCGCCGCACGCCGAAGATCCGCCGGGCCCGGGCGCACGAGTCGTAGGTGTCGAAGCCGGCGTGGTCGAGCACCACCTTCTCCGCCGGCACGCCCCGGTCGACCAGCCAGCGCCGCATCGCGTCCGGCTCGTCGTAGTCCCAGTTCATGTGGTCGCCGGAGACCAGGACCACCTTGACCTTGCCGGCCGCGAACAACTGCCGGGCGATCTCCAGCCGGGCGGCCAGGAACGGCGAGGGCGCGCCGTCGGGCTCCACCTTGGCGCCGAGCACCAGGGCCACCGGCGCGTCCGGCACGTCGGCGGCGGTGAACACGTGCCCGTCGGCGTCGCCACGGACCCAGGCCACGCTGGCCGCGGTCACCACGGCCAGCAGCACCGCGCCGGCGGCGCCGACCAGGATGAGTCGACGGAGCAGGCGTACGGCCCGCCGGTGCCCGTCGCGCCAGGTGCGCCAGCGCGCCGTCAGCCCCCGCATGGCGGCGATTGTGCCAGGCCGCTCAGGAGATGTGGTGCAGGATGACGTTGTGCACGTGGTGGCTCTTCTCCGCGCCCCGGAACTCCACCTCGTAGGTGTGCGTGCCGACGTGCACGGCGATCGCCCCGGTGGAGAAGAACGAGCCGCCCCAGGACTTGTTGCTCACCACGCTCACGCTGGTGATCTTCGAGTACGGGATGCTCGTGATGGCGTACCGCTTGCCGACGAACGAGCGGTCCTGGACGATCACCCGCCGGTCGGTCAGGCCGATGAAGCCGGTGCCGGTGCCGATCGCGTCGTAGACGGCGATGATCTGCTCACCGGGCAGCAGGCCGCTCTGGATCTGCTGGAACTGTTCCTTGCGGTCGTACGTCGGGCCAGACATGCCTTCGACGGTAGGGCAGGCGCGCCAGCGCTCAGGGCGCGGTGACCGCCCGGACCGCGTCCTCGATGCGCGCCGCGAGCAGCACCTCACCCTCGGTGAGCGGCTCGCCGTCGTCGTGCCCCAGCCTGATCCGGGTCCGCCCGGCCTGGCGACTGATCTCGGGGCGCAGCCGGAGCGCGTCGGCGACCACCGCCACCCGCTCGGTGAGCGCGGCGTGTTGGGTGTCGTCCAGGGTGAGCATGCGGCTGAGCTGCTCGCCCTCGCGCGTCCACCCGGACAGCAGGGCGAGCGCGTCGCTGAGGTAGTCGTGCTTCGCCCGGCTGCTGAAGAGCACGCGCATCACCGCACCTCCCAGGCGTCGTTGCCGGCTTGTGGCCAAATCGTCGCCATCCCGTGTCCCAGTCGACGCCCTCTAGTCTGTCGTTGCGCAGATGGTGTGTCCACGCCCACACTTCCGTCTTCTGCTGGCCTGATGGCCGACTCAGCTACCCAAACCGCCGATTGATCTGGCACGCTGGTGGCCCGTGCGGACCGAACGGTTTAGCGGAAACGGGCAGGCCGACCGGCGTGAGCCGAGGGTGGTCGTCGGAGCGGCCATCATCGTGGCCGGCCGGGTCCTGGCCTGCGAGCGCGCCGCGCCGCCCGAGGTGGCGGGGCGGTGGGAGTTCCCCGGCGGCAAGGTCGAGCCGGGGGAGACCGAACCCGACGCGCTGGCCCGGGAGTGCGCCGAGGAGCTGGGCGTCCGGGTCGAGGTCGGCGCACGGGTCGGGCGGGACGTCCGGATGGCGCACGGTCGCTCCGTCCTGCGGGTCTACGCGGCCCGCCTGCTCCACGGCGACCAGCCGAGCGCGCTGGAGCACGCCGAGCTGCGCTGGCTCTCCGCGGCCGAGCTGGACACCGTCGAGTGGCTGCCGGCCGACGTGCCGATCGTGCCCGCGCTGCGTCCGCTGCTCGCCGGCTTCTGAGCCGCGCCCGTCGGCTTCCGCGCCGCGCCGCGCGCGCCCGCCGCGTTCGGGATCACGCGCGATGGGCCCACCGTGTTCGGAACCGCGCCGCGCCCGCCCGCCGAACCGGACAGCCGGTCGGAAACGGGACGGGGGCCGGCGGCGTGTGCCGCTGGCCCCCGTCATCGTCGCGCCGCTGGTCAGTGCTTCGGCTCGTCCTGCTGCGGGTGGGCGAAGTTGAGGTGCTCCGGCGGCAGCGGGAACTCCACGTCGTCACCGAACGGCGACGGCGCGGCGGCCCGGTCGAAGGTCAGCTCGGTCAGCGGCAGCTTGCCGTTGGCGTCGACCGCCGGGGCCGTCGGGTGCGGCACCTCACGCTGCCAGTTGACGCCCTGCTGGGCCTGGCGCTCGGCGCCGCTGTCGTGCGAGCCGCCGGCGTGCGAGTGCACCCCGGGGTGGGCCGCGCCGGTGGTCACCGCACCGCTGGAATGCCCGCTGGTCGCGCTGGTCTGAGGCACCTGACCCCTCCGGAAGATCTTGTTACCGAGCCACACAAGGGGATCGTACCTGCGGTCCACGACCCGTTCCTTCATGGGGATGATCCCGTTGTCGGTGATCTTGATGTGCTCGGGGCAGACCTCGGTGCAGCACTTCGTGATGTTGCAGAAACCGAGCCCCATCTCGGACTGCGCGTACTCCTTGCGGTCGGTACGCGTGTCGAGCGGGTGCATGTCCAGCTCGGAGGCCCGGATGAAGAACCGGGGACCGGAGAACGCCGGCTTGTTCTCGTCGTGGTCGCGGATCACGTGGCAGACGTTCTGGCACAGGAAGCACTCGATGCACTTGCGGAACTCCTGCGAGCGCTCGACGTCGACCTGCTGCATCCGGTAGTCGCCGGGTGCCACGTCGGCCGGCGGCGCGAACGCCGGGGTTTCCCGGGCCTTCTCGTAGTTGAAGGAGACGTCGGTGACCAGGTCCCGGATCACCGGGAAGGTCCGCAGCGGCGTGACCGTGACGGTCTCCGCCTCCTCGAACGTCGACATCCGCGTCATGCAGCCCAGCCGCGGCTTGCCGTTGATCTCCATCGAGCAGGAGCCGCACTTGCCGGCCTTGCAGTTCCACCGGCACGCCAGATCCGGCGCCTCGGTGGCCTGGAGCCGGTGGATGACGTCGAGGACGACCTCGCCCTCGTTCACCTCGACCGCGTAGTCCTGGAGGTCGCCGCCGGTCTCGTCACCCCGCCAGATGCGGAACTGTCGCTTGCTTCCCATCAGCGCTCCTCCTCGGTGCGGGCGTCGAACTCGGCGAGCTCCTCGTCGGTGAGATATTTCGACAGCTCGGCCCGGTCGAACAGCCCGATCAGCTCCGGCCGCATCCTCGGCAGCGGCTTGTGGGTCAGCCGGACCGCGTCGCCGTCGAGCGAGCAGACCAGGTTGACCCGCCGCCACTTCGGGTCCATCGCCGGGTAGTCCTCCCGGGTGTGCCCGCCGCGCGACTCCTGCCGCTCCAGCGCCGCCTTCGCGGTGCACTCCGAGACCACCAGCATGTTGCGCAGGTCGAGCGCCAGATGCCAGCCCGGGTTGTAGCGCCGGCCGCCGACCGCGCTCACCTTCGCCACCCGCTCCCGCAGCTCGGCCAGCCGACCGAGCGCGTCGGCCAGTTCGCCCTCGCGCCGGATGATGCCGACCAGGTCGCCCATCACCACCTGGAGGTCCTGCTGGAGCTGGTAGGGGCTCTCCCCGGTGTCGCGCTGCAACGGCGCCAGCGCCGTCTCCACCGCGGCCTCCACCGCCGCCACCGACACCGCCGGGCGGGCGGTGAGCTGGTCGGCGTACGTCGCGGCGTGCCCGCCCGCCCGCTTGCCGAAGACCAGCAGGTCGGACAGGGAGTTGCCGCCGAGCCGGTTGGAGCCGTGCATGCCGCCGGAGACCTCACCGGCGGCGAAGAGCCCACGCACCGTGCCGGCCGCCGCGCCGGAATCCGGGTCCACCTCCACGCCACCCATCACGTAGTGGCAGGTCGGACCGACCTCCATCGGCTCCTTCGTGATGTCGACGTCGGCCAGTTCCTTGAACTGGTGGTACATCGACGGCAGTCGGCGACGGATCTCCTCCGCCGACCGGCGGGAGGCGATGTCCAGGTAGACGCCGCCGGCCGGCGTACCCCGACCGGCCTTGACCTCGCTGTTGATCGCGCGGGCGACCTCGTCGCGGGGCAGCAGCTCCGGCGGACGCCGGTTGTTGTCCGGGTCGGTGTACCAGCGGTCCGCCTCGGCCTCGTTGTCCGCGTACTGCTTGCGGAACACGTCCGGGACGTAGTCGAACATGAACCGCTTGCCGTCGGAGTTCTTCAGCACGCCGCCGTCGCCGCGCACCGACTCGGTGACCAGGATGCCCTTCACCGAGGGCGGCCAGACCATGCCGGTCGGGTGGAACTGGAGGAACTCCATGTTGATCAGCGTGGCCCCGGCGCGCAGCGCCAGCGCGTGGCCGTCCCCGGTGTACTCCCAGGAGTTCGAGGTGACCTTGTAGGACCGGCCGACGCCGCCGGTGGCCAGCACCACGGCCGGCGCCTCGAAGAGGATGAACTCGCCGGACTCCCGGTAGTAGCCGAACGCCCCGGCCACCCGGTCGCCGTCCAGCAGCAGCTCCGTGATCGTGGTCTCGGAGAACACCCGGATCCGCGCGTCGTAGCTGCCGAGCTCGCGCTTGTCCTCCTGCTGGAGGGAGACGATCTTCTGCTGGAGCGTGCGGATCAGCTCCAGGCCGGTCCGGTCGCCGACGTGCGCCAGGCGCGGGTACTCGTGGCCGCCGAAGTTGCGCTGCGAGATCTTGCCGTCCTTGGTGCGGTCGAAGAGCGCACCGTACGTCTCCAGCTCCCAGATCCGCTGCGGTGACTCCTTGGCGTGCAGCTCGGCCATCCGGAAGTTGTTGAGGAACTTGCCGCCGCGCATGGTGTCCCGGAAGTGCACCTGCCAGTTGTCCCGCGAGTTCACGTTGCCCATGGCCGCCGCGGCGCCGCCCTCGGCCATCACCGTGTGCGCCTTGCCGAACAGCGACTTCGAGATGATCGCGGTCTTCTTGCCGGCCAGCCGGGCCTCGATCGCCGCGCGCAGGCCGGCGCCGCCGGCCCCGATCACGACGACGTCGTAGTGGTGTCGTTCGATTCGCGTTTCAGTCATGTCAGGGGCCCTCAGTTGATGAACCGCAGGTCGTTGAACCAGCCGGCGGCGATCGCCATCACGTAGAAGTCGGTGAACGCCAGGGTGCCCAGCGTGATCCAGGCGAGCTGCATGTGCCGGACGTTCAGCCAGGACACTCCGGTCCACGCCTTGTAGCGCACCGGATGCTTGGAGAAGTGCTTGAGCCGGCCGCCGATGATGTGCCGGCAGGAGTGGCAGGAGATCGTGTACGCCCAGAGCATCACCACGTTGACCAGCAGGACGACGTTGCCCAGGCCGAAGCCGAAGCCCTCGGGGGAGTGGAAGGCGAGGACGGCGTCCCAGGTGTTGATCAGCGAGATGATCGCGGCGGCGTAGAAGAAGTAGCGGTGCAGGTTTTGCCCGAGCAGCGGGAACCGCGTCTCCCCGCTGTACGTCTGGTGCCCGTCCGGCACGGCGCAGGCCGGCGGCGACAGCCAGAACGACCGGTAGTACGCCTTGCGGTAGTAGTAGCAGGTGAGCCGGAACAGCAGCAGGAACGGCAGGGTCAGCGCCGCGTCCGGGATGATCCACCAGCCGGGCAGGAAGCTGCCGAAGTGCGAGGAGCCCTCGACGCACCGCTCGGTCACGCAGGGGGAGTAGAACGGGGTCAGGTAGTGGTATTGGTCCACCCAGTACCACTTGTGCATGAAGACCCGGACGGTCGCGTAGATGACCCAGGCACTGAGCCCGACCACGGTGATCAGTGGGGCGAGCCACCAGCGGTCGGTCCGCAACGTCTTCGCCGCGATGGCGGCTCGTGCCCGCGCTCCCCGCGGCCTCGTCGCCGTTGATGTCATTCGAGTCATCTCCCTGACGTCACTGTCACGTCCTGCGCACGCGTGAGACCACGCCGGTGAACCGGCGCGGCTAAGTGACACACGTTACGCCGATCTTCACGGCCCGGCCGCGCAACGCAGTGTCCCGTGTGTCCCGCTGGTTGGAAAGACCCGAGTCATGATCAATATGCGTGGCGTGGCGAGCGGCGCGCCCACCGGTCACCGGCGTGGGCCGACCGGTCAGCCGGACGCCCCGCCGGTGAAGTTCCACGAGGACAGCCGTGCCGCCGGCGCCTCCCACCAGGAGCCGTCGGACCGGTCCGGCTGCCGGTCCGGCCGCCGGCCCAGGCCGAGCACCCGGCCCGGCCCCAACGCACGCGGGTAGGACTCGGTGAACCGGAAGTCGCGCACCGCCCGCACCGGTACGCCGTCCTCGACGAGCCAGACGCCGTTACGCGTCAGGCCGGTGACGACCAGTTGCTTCGGGTCCAGCACCCGCGTGTACCAGAAGTCGCTGACCAGCAGCCCGCGTCGCACGCCGGCCACCAGGACCGCCGTGTCCGGGTCGCCCACCGCCCCGGTCACCCCCGCGCCCACCGTCCCGGCCGGACCGTCGACGGTCGCGCCCGGGTCGGCGCCCGCCGGCAGCAGGCGGATGTTGCTGGGGATCGGGCCGAACGTCGACCCGCCGGCCATGCCGTGCCCGGTGGACCCGGTGCCCGCCGCGGCGCCGCTGCGCCGGTCGTGCGCCACCGCCCCGGTGGTGCCGGCCCGCACCAGAGTGAGCGCCCGCCGGGGCGTGCCCTCCAGGTCGAACGGCAGCGTCGAGGCGTGCAGCGGATCGTCGACAAGCGTCACCGCCGGGTCGAACTGGGCCGCGCCCGGCTCGGCGAAGGACTGGCGTTCGGCGTGCCGCTTGCCGTTGAAGCCGAACCAGGCGAGGTTCTGGAGCAGGTCGGCCACGGCGGCCGGTTCGAGCACCACCTCGTAGTGCCCCGGCGGCAGCTCCACCGGGTCGGCCGCGGCCCGCGCCTTGGCCGCGGCGCGGGCGCCGAGCGCGGCGCCGTCCAGGTCGGCCAGGCGGTCCGCGCAGTGGCGGGCCACCCCGTCCGCGCCGCCGGCACGGGCGATGCCGTCCAGCGCCGCCTCGGCGGCCCGGCCCACCACCGAGTGCCCGGCCGAGTTGGCGAACGCGCCGGACCGGTACGCCGTGCGGCAGTAGCCGGCCGCCTCCAACCCCTCGACCGCGTCCACGAACGCGCGGACCCGGGCGGCCCGCTCGTCGGGCGACGCGAACGCGGTGGCCTCGTCGACGGCCGGACCGGCCGGCACCGGCGTCGGCGCGGTGAGGCCCGGCCAGGCCGGGTCGGGCGGGGCGAGCCGGGCCGCCGCCCGGGTGCGGTCGACCAGCGCGGCCAGCCCGTCGGCGTCGACCCGGTTGCCGCCGCCCGCGGCGGTCCGGCCGTCGACGTGCAGCCGCAGCCGCACCGCGGTGCCCGTCTCGGCCACGTTCTGGTGGATGAACGAGTTGGCGAACCGGGTCAGCGCCAGATCGGACCGGGTCACCAGCACCTCGGCCTCGGCGCCCGGCCCGGCCGCGCGCCGGACCAACTCCACCACCCGGGCCGCGAGGTCCCGCTCGTCGCTCATGCCCGCACCCCCACCCGGACGCCGCGGAACCGGGCCGGTGCGGCCGGATGGCCGGTGTGCCCGACCTGGCCCGGCTGCCCCTTGCCGCAGTTGGGTGTGCCCCACGCGACGGTCTCGGAGGAGAGCATGTCCATCGAACGCCAGAAGACCGGCCCGATGCCGGTGTAGGTGGGGTTGCGCAGCATCCGCCCCCGTCGGCCGTTGCGCACCTCCCAGCCGACCTCGCAGCCGAACTGGAAGTTGAGCCGCTTGTCGTCGATCGACCAGGAGCGGTTGACGTCCATCAGCACCCCGTCGTCGGTGGCCGCGATGATCTCGTCGAGTGTGTGCGGGCCCGGTTCCAGGCCCACGTTCGTCATCCGCACCATCGGCAGCCGGGCCCAGCCGTCGGCGCGTACGCTGCCGCCGTAGTCCAGGCCGGCGACGGCGGCCGAGTCCCGGCCGGCGAGCACCCCGACCCACCGCCCCTCGCGGACCGCGTCCCGCCGGACCGCCGGTGAGCCCTCGTCGTCGAAGCCGAAGCTGCCCAGCGCGCCCGGGATGGTCGGGTCGATGGTCACGTTCATCAGCTCGGAGCCGTAGCGCAGCGAGCCGAGGCGGGTCAGGTCGAGCCAGGACGTGCCGGCGAACGCCGCCTCCCAGCCGAGGATGCGGTCCAGCTCGATCGCGTGCCCGACCGACTCGTGGATCTGCAACGCGAGCTGCTCGCCGCCGAGGATCAGGTCGGTCTCGCCGGCCGGGCACTCCGGCGCGCTGAGCAGCTCGCGGGACTCCTCGGCGATCCGGGCGGCGTGCGCGGCCAGGTCGAGCGCGGTGACCAGCTCCCAGCCGGTGGTGCCGTACTGCCCGCGGTAGCTCGGGTAGGACCGTCGCTGCGTCTCGCCGTCACCGATCGAGGTGGCGGAGATGCCGCCGCCGCACTCCCGGATGTGCTGGTCGATCCGGTGGCCCTCGCTGGAGACGAACCACTTCGTGGTGTCCCAGACCTGGTAGAGCCCCTCGGCCAGGTCGGCGCCGTGCTCCCGCATCGTCGCGGTGGCGCCGACCAGCAGGTCGCCCTTGTCCGACAGCGGCACCCCGAGCGGGTCGACCGCGCACTCCGAGGCCCAGCTCGCCACCGCCGCCCCGACCGGCACCAGGTCGATCGGTGGGCCGGGGACCCGCGCGCTCGCGGCGGCGATCGCCGCGGCGCGCCGGCCGGCGTCGCGGGCCGCGGCGTCGGACAACTCGGGTACGGCGTGGAAGCCCCAGCCGGAGCCGACCAGCGCGCGCACCCCCAGGCCGATGCTCTCGTGCTGGGCCAGCTCCTCGATGTCGCCGTTGCGCGCCGACATCGACTCGTAGCGGCGGTGCATCACCCGGGCGTCCGCGTAGCGGGCTCCCGCGTCGAGGGCGGCCTGCACGGCGGCGGTCGCCGCATCGAATCCCATGCGCCCGACCCTAGGCGAGCGCACCGACATCCGTCAGGGGACGAGATCCTCCGGCCGGATCGTCGCCCGGACGGGCTCGGTCAACGCCAGGAGTTCCCGGGGCCTGGTCACGGACACCTCCCGGTGGTGCCGCCCCTGCCGCCGGTAGAGGTGCAGCGTGCCGCTCTCCTGCCCGACCAGCAGGTACCACTCGATGTCGGCAGCGGCGTAGTAGTGCATCTTGAGCACCTTGTCGGTCGCCGCGTTGCCCGGTCAGATGACCTCGCACACGAGCCGCACGTCCCGCGCCTCGATCATCGGTTCGTCGGAGTCGATCGGCTCGGTGACGACCAGGTCGGGAATGGGTATCCGGCACGATGACGCCCAGTCGCGTCGGTGAATGTCCCAGGTGAGGGCTGTTCAGGTCGGAAACCCAGTCGTTACGCTCTGGCCGCTGACAGACCGCTCGATGTAGCTTATTTTCGCCTCCAGAGGTTTCCTGTAGGTTCTCTTCACCATCGAGGGGGAGGCGGTCATGGGCAGGTCGGAAACGGTGCCGTCCGGGAAGCCGGACCGCCCCGAGGTGCCGGAACAGCGCTCCGGCGAAGCGCCCTATCTCCAGGTCAGGGACCTGCGGGTGCGGTTCGACACCGAGGACGGTGTGGTCAGGGCCGTGGATGGGGTGTCGTTCGCCGTTGAGCGGGGTCGGACGTTGGGGATCGTGGGGGAGTCCGGTTCGGGTAAGAGCGTCACGTCGTTGGCGGTCCTGGGGCTGCACGATGCGCGGCGGGCCACCATCTCGGGGGAGATCTGGGTGGGTGGGCGTCAGCTTGTCGGCCTTGCGGAGGAGCAGGTGCGGCGGCTGCGGGGCCGGGACATGGCGATGATCTTTCAGGATCCGTTGTCGGCGTTGCATCCCTACTTCACGATCGGTAGGCAGATCGCGGAGGCGTATCGGGTGCATCATCCGGGGGCCGGCCGTCGGGAGGCGCGGGCGCGGGCGGTGGACATGTTGGGTCGGGTGGGGATTCCGCAGCCGGGTCGGCGGTTCGAGCAGTACCCGCACGAGTTTTCCGGTGGGATGCGGCAGCGGGCGATGATCGCGATGGCGTTGGTCAACGATCCGGATCTGCTGATCGCCGACGAGCCGACGACGGCGTTGGACGTGACGGTGCAGGCGCAGATCCTGGATCTGTTGGCGGATCTTCAGGAGGAGTTCCGGTCGGCGATCGTGTTGATCACCCACGATCTGGGTGTGGTGTCGCAGGTGGCTGATGACGTTCTCGTCATGTATGGGGGGCGGGCGGTCGAGCAGGGTGGTGTGGCGCGGGTGTTGCGGTCGCCGCAGCATCCGTACACGTGGGGTCTGTTGTCGAGTGTGCCGTCGTTGCGCGGTGACGCGGACGCGGACCTGGTGCCGATCCCGGGTAACCCGCCGAGCCTGATCCATCTTCCGTCGGGGTGCGCGTTTCATCCGCGCTGCCGCTACGCCGACGACCGGTCCCGCGCGGAGGTGCCCGAGTTGCGTGACGCCGGTCAGGCGGGGCATCGGGTGGCCTGCCACCTGCCGGCCGACGAGCGGACCCGCATCTACCAGCAGGACGTCGCGCAGGTGGGGGTGGCCCGATGAGTGTCGAGACCGAGCCGTTGCTTCGGGTGCGCGGGTTGAGCAAGCACTTCCCGGTACGGCAGGGGCTGCGGGGGAAGGCGGTGGTGCGGGCGGTCGACGGGTTGGACTTCGACGTGCGTGCGGGGGAGACGCTCGGCCTGGTCGGGGAGTCGGGGTGTGGGAAGACCACGACCGGGCGGATGCTGGTGCGGCTGCTGGAGCCCACCGCCGGGTCGATCACGTTCGCCGGTCGGGACATCACCCACGCCGGCCGCCGTGACCTGCGCGGCCTGCGGCAGGACCTCCAGATCATCTTCCAGGACCCGTACGCGTCGTTGAACCCCCGGCACACCGTCGGGCGGATCGTGGCGATGCCGTTGCAGGTCAACGGGATCACCCCACCCGGCGGCGTGAAGAAACGCGTGCAGGAGTTGCTGGAGCTGGTCGGACTGAACCCCGAGCACTACAACCGCTACCCGCACGAGTTCTCCGGCGGCCAACGCCAACGCGTCGGCATCGCCCGTGCCCTGGCGCTCAAACCGAAACTGATCGTCGCCGACGAACCCGTCTCCGCCCTCGACGTCTCCATCCAGGCACAGGTCATCAACCTGCTGCGCGGCCTGCAACGCGACCTGGACCTGGCGTTCGTGTTCATCGCCCACGACCTGGCGGTGATCCGTCACTTCTCCCACCGCGTCGCCGTCATGTACCTCGGCACCATCGTCGAGATCGGTGACCGGGACGCCATCTACACCCGGCCGCAGCACCCCTACACCCGGGCGCTGCTCTCCGCCATCCCCGACGTCACCACCCTCGGCCCCGCCGGCCGCATCCGCCTCACCGGCGACGTCCCCACCCCCCTCGACCCACCCTCGGGCTGCCGCTTCCGCACCCGCTGCTGGAAAGCCACCGACCGCTGCGCCACCGAGCAACCCGCACTGACCACCCGCGACGGCGGCACCCAACTCACCGCCTGCCACTACCCGGAGGCGGGTCCGGTGGCGGTCGGCGTCGCCGACGCCGCAGACGCGCAGGAGGTGACGGAATGAGTCTGTCCCCGGTCGAGGGCGTGGCCCTCGCCGAGATCGAGACGCCCGCCGACGGCGGTGCGCGGCGGGACGAGGAGTTCGTCGGCCGCTCGCCGGGCCAGTTGGCCCTGGCGCGGCTGCGCCGCGACCGGACCGCCCTGCTCAGCGGCGGTCTGCTCGTCTTCTTCGTGCTGGTCGCGCTGGCCGTGCCACTGATCGAGGCGCTGTACGGCGTGGGCCCGAAAGAGCAGTTCCAGAGCCGGCTCGACGGCTACGGCATGCCGCTGGGCTACGCCGGCGGGGTCACCGGCGAGCACTGGTTCGGGCTGGAGCCCGGCCTGGGTCGGGACATCTTCATCCGGATGGTGCACGGGCTGCGGACGTCGTTGTTCATCGCGTTCGTCGCCGCCGTGCTGACCGCCGTCATCGGTGTCATGTTGGGCACGCTCGCCGGTTACCTCGGTGGCTGGCTGGACACGGTGATCAACTGGATCACGGACCTGACGCTGGCCATGCCGTTCCTGATCATCGCGCTGGCGTTGATGCCGACCGTCGCGTTGCGCTTCTACGGCCAGCGGGAGGCCGTGCCGGCGTACTTCCAGATCGGGGTGCTCATCGCGATCTTCGCGTTGTTCGGCTGGACCAGCACGGCCCGGCTGGTCCGGGGCCAGATCATCGCACTGCGCGAGCGTGAGTTCGTGGAGGCGGCGCGCGCCAGCGGCGCCGGGCTGGGGCACATGCTGTTCCGCCAGTTGCTGCCGAACGTCTGGGCGCCGATCCTGGTCGCCTTCTCGCTGGCGGTCCCGCAGTACATCACCAGCGAGGCGGCGCTGTCGTTCATCGGCGTCGGGCTGACGGACGAGACGCCGAGCTTCGGGCGGATGATCTACCGCAGCCTCGACTACCTCCAGACCGACCCGGCATACGTCTTCTTCCCCGGCATCACGATCTTCGCGCTCGTGTTCGCCTTCAACCTCTTCGGCGACGCGCTGCGCGACGCGCTCGACCCGAAGTCGTCCCGGTAGGAGGCCGACCCATGACGCGTTTCCTCATCCGCCGGCTGTTCTCGGCCGCGCTCACGCTCTTCGCGGTCAGCGTGCTCAGCTTCCTGATGTTCTTCGCCCTGCCACGTGACCCGGTCACCGGCATGTGCCCGAAGAACTGCAACCCGGAGCGGCTGGAGCGGGTCCGCCAGGAGTTGGGCCTGCGCGACCCGTTGATCAGCCAGTACGCCGGCTACATGAAGGGCATCGTCACCGGGCGGGACCTGGGCAGCGCCCAGGGTGGCCGGTGCGACGCGCCCTGCCTCGGCTGGTCGTACGTCTCCAACGAGGCGGTCTCGGACACCATCGCCCGGGTCCTTCCGGTGACGCTGAGCATCGTCATCCCGGCGGCGATCCTGTGGCTGCTGCTCGGCGTCGGCCTGGGCATGCTCTCGGCGCTGCGCCGGGGTAGCTGGCTGGACCGGGCGGCGATCGGCTTCTCGCTGACCGGCGCCTCGTTGCAGCTCTACTTCGTCGGCGCGGTGCTGCTCATCGTGTTCGTCTACAACCTGCGGCTGCTGCCGGTGCCGAGCTACACCTCGTTGTTCGACGATCCGCTGAAGTGGAGCAGTGGGTTGGTGCTGGCCTGGGTGGCGCTGGCCTTCCTCTTCTCCGCCATCTACGCCCGGCTGTCCCGGGCACAGATGCTGGAGACGCTGTCCGAGGACTTCGTCCGCACGGCCCGGGCCAAGGGCCTGGCCAAACGGACGGTCTACGGGCGGCACGCGCTACGCGCCGCGATCACGCCGGTGGTGACCATCGCCGGCCTGGACGTCGGCGGCGCGCTGGGCGGCACCGTGATCACCGAGACGACGTTCGGGCTCAACGGGATGGGCCGGACGGCGGTGGACGCGGTCCGCGCCGGTGACCTGCCGACCATCATGGCGACCGTGCTGATCGCGGCGGTCTTCGTGGTGCTGGCCAACGTGGTGGTGGACCTGCTCTACGCGGTGATCGATCCCCGGGTGCGGCTCGGCTGAGCGCCCGGGGCTGACGAAACCCATCGAAACTATTTCCTGGAGGTAGAAGATGCGACGACCACGCGCAGCGGTCGCCGTCGGCGGCGCCATCGCACTGGTGGTGGGACTGGGCGCCTGCTCGGAGAACACCGGCGAGGGCACCAAGGTGGACGGCAACCGGCAGCAGACCGGCGTCATCGCGACCGACCCCAAGGACTCCCAGGGGCCGGCGGCGGAGGTGGACGGCGCGACCAAGGGTGGCACCTTCACCATCATCCGGGAGACCCCCATCTCCCACCTGGACCCGCAGCGGACGTACTCGTTCGCCGGCCTGATGACCAACCCGCTCTTCGCCCGCTACCTGACCACCTGGAAGGACGACGGCAAGGGCGGCCTGGTGCTGGTCGGCGACCTGGCCGAGACCCCGGGCAAGAACGTCAACAACGACTGCAAGGTCTGGGAATTCACCATCAAGGACGGGGTGAAGTTCGAGGACGGCAGCCCGATCACCGCCAAGGAGATCGCGTACGGCATCGCCCGGTCCTTCGACCCGGACCTCACCGGCGGCCCGACCTACCTCCAGGAGTGGCTGGCCGACACCCCGCAGTTCGACACCAAGTGGGACTTCAAGAAGAACAAGACGTCGCTGCCGCCGGGCCTGACCACGCCGGACGACAAGACGCTGCGCTTCGAGTTCGCCAAGCCCCGCTGCGACCTGCCGTTCGCGGTCTCGCTGCCCACCACCGCGCCGCTGAAGCCGGAGAAGGACACCGGCGTCAACCTGGACCAGAAGCCGTTCTCGTCCGGCCCCTACAAGGTCGCCAAGAACCAGGTCGGCGTGCAGCTCACGCTGGACCGCAACCCGAACTGGGACGCGAAGACCGACCCGGTGCGGCACCAGTACCCGGACCAGTTCGTCTGGACCTTCGGCCCGACCGCGGACGCCGCCAACAACCGGGTGATCGCCGACAACGGCGCCGACCAGAGCGCGCTGGCCTTCAACTCGGTGCCGTTCTCGCTGGTCGCGAAGGTGGCCGGTGACCCGGCGCTGAAGTCCCGCACCCTGCTGTCGCCGACCCCGAGCGCCAACCAGCTCGTGATCAACACCCAGCGGGTCAAGGACCTGAAGATCCGCCAGGCGCTCAACTACGCGATCGACCGGGAGGGCCTGGTCAAGGCGCTCGGCGGCCAGACCGTCGCCCAGCCGATCACCACCCTGATGCCGCCGTCGACCATCGGCTACAAGGCGTACGACGCGTACCCGGCGGGTGCCAACGGCAACATGGAGAAGGCGAAGGAGCTGCTCGGCGGCCAGACGCCCGAGTTGGTCCTCGGCGTCGCGGACAACACCAACGAGCAGCAGCAGGCGATCCAGCTCAAGGGCAACCTGGAGCGCGCCGGCTTCAAGATCACCGTCCGGAACATCCCGGACGACGCGAAGCTGGACGAGGTCAAGAAGAAGAACAACCCCTGGGACCTCTACATCGGCAACTGGGCCGCGGACTGGCCCAGCGGCGCGTCGATCCTGCCGGTCCTCTACGACGGGCGCACCATCAAGGCCGAGGGCAACAGCAACTCGTCGTACTTCAACGACGACGCGATCAACGCCGAGATGGACCGGATCCTGGCCATGCCCCCGGGCGAGCAGGGCCCGGAGTGGGGCAAGCTCGACGAGCGGATCATGAAGGAGTTCGCGCCGGTGGTGCCGCTCTACGTCGACGTGGCGTACAACGTGCACGGCTCCAAGGCCGGCGGCGTCTTCATCTCCTCCGTCTTCGGCTACCCGAACTTCGTCAACGCGTACGTCAAGCAGTAGCCCGCCGGCCCTCCGGTAAGGAGGGGCCCCCTCTCGACACCTGCGTGTGAGAGGGGGCCCCTTCTCTACCCGAGGCGTAGACAGGGGGCCCGTCCTTACATCAAGTAGCGGCGGAGGAAGTCCAGCTCCAGGCGGAGCAGGCGCTCGGCGACGCCGCCCGCCGCCAGGTGACTCGCGCCGGTGAGCGGCAGCACCGCGTGCGGCCGGCCGGTGGCCAGCAGCGCGGCGGAGAGCCGCAGCGTGTGCGCCGCCAGCACGTTGTCGTCGACCAGGCCGTGCACCAGCAGCATGGGTCGGGCGTCGGCCGGGGCGCCGAGCGGTTCGGCGGCCAGCTCCACCAGCGAGTGATGCGCGTAGATGTCCATGCCGTCCTCCGGCAGGCCCAGGTAGCGCTCGCTGTACGCGGTGTCGTACAGCGCCCAGTCGGTGACCGGCGCGCCCACGATCGCGCACTTGAACAGCTCCGGGTGGCGCAGCACCGCCAGGCCGGCGAGCCAACCGCCGAACGACCAGCCGCGCACCGCCACCCGGTCCAGGTCCAGGTCGGGGTGCTTCCCGGCGAGCGCGGTCAGCGCGTCCACCTGGTCGGTCAGGATCACGTCCGCCACCCGGCGGTGGATCGCCTTCTCGAACGAGGGCGCGATGCCGGGCGTGCCCCGGTTGTCCACGGTCACCACCGCGAAGCCCTGCTCGGCCCACCACTGCCGCTCCAGCCAGGCGCTGCGCGCCGCGATCACCTCCTGGTGGCCCGGGCCGCCGTAGACGTCCACCAGCACCGGCAGTCGGGTGCCCTTGACGTGCTCGGCCGGGTAGAGCACCGCGCTGGGCAGCCGCCGGTCGGTCACCCGCACCAGCGTCGGGCGCGGCGCGTACGGGCAGGTGGCGGCCAGCGAGCGCAGCTCGCCCACCTCACGGTCGCCGTGCCACACCCGCCAGCGGACCCCCGCGTACTCCAGCGAGGCGACACCCACCGCCAGCGTGGACCCGCCGATGGCGGCGGTGTGCCAGCCCGGGTCGCTGCCCATCCGGCGGGCGTCCATCCCACCGCCGATGGTGGTCCGCACCCGGTAGAGGTGGCGCTGGCTCGGTTCGCCCTCGCTCGCCTCGACCAGCAGGTCGGCGGCCGTGTCGGGGCCGGCCGGCAGCCGCCCGACGACCCGCCGCACGTACAGCGAGGGCGGGGTGAGCAGCGTGCCGTCGGCGAACAGGCAGCGGGCGTCGTACCCGTCGTGGGCCAGCTCGCCGCCGACCAGCACCCGGCCGTCGGGCAGGTGCGCCGGGGTGCCGGGAATCGGTTCCACCCAGCGCGGGTCGGCCAGCTCGGCGTGCACCTGCGTCTCCCCGGTACGCGGGTCGACCGCAAGCACCAGGCCGTGCTGCTGGGAGCGGCGCAGCACCGTGATCAGCGGCCCGCCGTCCGCCCACTCCACCGAGCTGAGGTAGGGGTAGGTCTCCCGGTCCCAGTGCACGTCGACCCAGCCACCGTCGAGGTCGAGCAGGTGCAGGCTGACCTCCGCGTTCGGGCCACCCGCCACCGGGTACGCCAGGGACGTCGGCGGCGTCGCCGGCTCGGCCGGGTCGTGCAGGTACCAGCGTGGCAGGCGGGACTCGTCGACCCGGGCGGCCAGCACCGCGCGCCCGTCCGGGGCCCACCAGTAGCCCCGGTACCGGTGGAACTCCTCGGCCGCGATGTGCTCGGCCAGCCCCCAGGTCACGCCGCTGTCCTCGCCGGCGAGCAGGTTGTCCGTACCGTCCGGCTCGACCACCCGGAGCTGGCCCCGGCGGACGCCTTCGGCGGCGTCGGTGACGTAGGCCAGCCGCTCGCCGGTCGGGTCCGGACGCGGGTCGATCACCGGCCCGACGGTGGCCACCTCGACCACGTCGCCGTGCCGGAGGTCGGCCCGGAACAGCCGCCCGGCCAGCGCGAACGCGGCCACCCGGCCGGGGGCGTCCAGCGCGTAGCCGCCGATGCCGCCGGAGCTGAGCCGCAGCCGCTCGCGCAGCGCCCGCTCGCCGGGCGCCGGACGGGCCGGCTCCGCGTCCGAGCCGAGCAGCACCGCCGGGTCGGCGACCAGGCGTTCCTCGCCGGTGTCGACGTCGAGCAGCCAGAGCGCGTCGGCCGGGTCCTCCGGGCCGGCGGAACGCAGGAAGAGCACCCGGGAGCCGTCACCGGCGACGGTCACGGCGCGCGGCGCCCCCAGGCTGAACCGACGGGTACGGGCGGCCAGCTCGGGAAAGTCCACGCCTGCAGATCGTAGGCGGGCACCGGGCGTGATGTGGCCGACCTGGGCGGACGCATCACCGCCGGACGGGCAGGACCGCCGGTTAGAGTGACGGGCGTGACGACGCTGCCCGACCGACGCCTGTTGCTGGTCCACGCGCATCCCGACGACGAGTCGATCGGCACCGGCGCGACGATGGCGCACTACGCCGCCGCCGGCGCCCACGTCACGCTGGTGACCTGCACGTTGGGCGAGGAGGGCGAGATCCACGTGCCGGCGCTGGCCGGGCTCGCCGCGGCCGAGGCCGACCAGCTCGGCGGCTACCGCATCGCGGAGCTGGCCGCGGCCTGTGCCGCGCTCGGCGTCACCGACCACCGGTTCCTCGGCGGCGCGGGCCGCTACCGCGACTCCGGGATGATGGGGATGGCCACCAACGAGCACCCCCGGGCGTTCTGGGGGGCCGACCTGGACGCCGCCGCCGGGCACCTGCTGGAGGTGATCCGCGACGTCCGCCCCCAGGTCGTGGTCACGTACGACCCGAACGGCTTCTACGGCCATCCCGACCACATCCAGGCGCACCGGGTGACGATGCGGGCGGTGGAGTTGGCCGCGGCCGAGGGGGCCGCCCCGGCGAAGGTCTACTGGACGGCGATGCCGCGCAGCGTGCTGGACGCCGGCCTGGAGGCGTTCACCGAGTCGTCGGACAACCCCTTCGCCGGCATCTCCGACGCCGACGAGCTGCCGTTCGGCACGCCGGACGCGCAGATCGCGGCGCGGGTCGACGCCACCGAGCAGCACGCCGCCAAGGAGGCGGCGATGCGCGCCCACGCCACGCAGATCCCGGCCGACTCGTGGCTCTACGCGATCGCCGGCAACTTCGGCGCCGAGTTCATGGGGGTGGAGTACTTCACGCTCGCGGTCGGCGAGAGAGGGCCGGGCGGCGGCCCGTACGGCTGGGAGGACGACCTCTTCGCCGGGTTGGCCCTGGACGGGTCGGACCGTTCCCCGGTCGCGGCCGGTCTCCGGTGACGTCGCCCGCCGTAGCCGTGTCGGTCCTTCCGGAGCAGCAGCCGCCCGCACCGCCCAGCGCGGCCCAGCGGGCGCTGGACCGCGTACTGCGGGTGGCCGGCGGCGTGGTGTCGGTCTGGGCCGGCGCGCTGTTCGCGCTGCTCGATCTGATCTTCGCCACCTGGGCCTGGGCGGTGGTGCAGGGCCGGTCCGGGGCCGCCCAGGCGCTCGTCGGCATCGGTCTGGCGGTCGCCGGGATCGCCGCGGTGGCGGCGTCGACGGTGCTGCTGGGCTGGTTCGCGCACCTGGCGACGGGCAGCCGGTGGGCAGTGGCGCTGGCCGCGCTGCCGTGGTTCCTGGTGATCGTCGTGGGCGGGTTCCGGACCACCGAGGGCGATCTGGCGCTCGCCGGCGACAACGTGCTCGGCCTGGCGTTGATCGTCTCCGGCGCGGTCACCTTCGCGGTGCTCGGCTTCCGGCACGTGGTGACGCCGCCGGTTGACCGCTGAGATGCTGACGCCGCACAGGCGGCGGTGGTAGACATTCCTGCCAGAGGCTCGCCGCCGGGGCGGGCGGTACGTGCGGGAGGCGTGCGATGGGTCAGCGGTGGCGTGCGGTCGGGGTGCTGACGGCCGCGTTGTTCGCGGTCAACGTGGTGGCCCGGCTGGTCATCAGGTTCGCCTTCCCGGACGACGACACCGCCGCCGCCCGGGTCTCGCTGGTGATGTTCCTGGCGATCGGCCTGATCCTGGCCGGCGCGTCGTTCCGCTGGGGCGCCGCCCGGCCGGTCGGGCACTGGGCCGGTGACCTGGCCGTCGCGGTGGTGGCGGCGCTGGCGCTGACCGTGTTCGTCGGCCCGCTGCTGGTCGGCGAGAACCCGTTCGGCGGGGGCGCCGGCCTCTTCTTCGCCCAGATCTGGCTCTACCTCGCGGCCACCGCGGCCGGGGTGCTGGTCGGCTACCTGACGCTCACCGCGTTGGGCCGTGACTTCCGCTCCCGCCAGCTCAAGCGGTACGCCGAGCTGAAGGCGTCCCGGCCCCGCCGGATCGTCCGCCGCTGACGTCAGGGCGCCACCCGGGTCAGGTAGGTGTGGTGGGTGGTGAAGCCGAGCCGGCGGTAGAGCGCCACCGCGCCCACGTTGTGCTGCTCGACCTGGAGGAACGCCCGGGTGGCCCCCTCGGTCGCGGCCCAGCGGGCGAGCGCGCGGACGACCGCTTCGGCGTACCCGCGCCGGCGGGCCTCCGGCAGCACTTCGAGCAGGCTCACGCCGAACCACCGACCCCCGCCGGTGACGGTGCCGCGCCCCACCGCGAGCAGCCGGCCGTCGACCCGTAGCTCGGCGAAGCGGACCCGGTCCACGGCGGTGAGCACGTGCCGTGCGGCCTCCGGGAGCCCGCCCTTGCGGTCGGCGGCGATCGCCAGCCAGTCGTCGGTGGGCGCGGTGGCCAGCGCCACCGGCGGCGGTCCGGCGGCGGGTGCCGGGGCGGTCCGGTCCGGCGCGGTCCCGTCCGTCGACACGGGCGGCGGGGCGGTCAGGGTGGTGAGCGGCACGGTCTGGACCAGCACCGGTGGGCGGGCCGTCCAGCCGCGCGCGTCGAGCTCCGCGCCGACCGGGGCGGCCAGCGGCAGCGGCGTGTTCACCAGGGCCGGCTGGCCGAGGTCGGCGTACCAGCGCTGCACCGCGTCCAGCGCCGCCGGCAGCGGCCGGTCGGGGTCGCCGATCGGCAGCGCGCTGTTCGCCCGGCCGGTCCAACCGGCCGCGGAACGCAGCCGCCAGTCGCCGAGCCGGCCGCTCACCGGGGCCGGCCACGCCTCATCGCTTGCGCTTTCCAGTTCGACCACGGCGGCGGCGGTGGGCCGGCGGGCCGGTGGCACCCGCTTCGCCCGGTGCACCTCGTCGACCGGCACGCGCAGCGGGCCATGGGCGGTGACCAGCGTAATGTGCGTCTCAGTCAGCTCGACCAGCTCGCCGAGCGCGTCGGAGAACAGCGGCCGGCCCTCGCGAATTTCCACGATCCGGCGGACCACGATCCGGTGTCCCACATCCTGCTGTCGGAGCACGATCGACCTCCTCCCCGGCGAGATACTAGGCTCTTACCGTTGCGGATGATCGCGACGAGTCTTGCGGAGGAGAAGACCGGTGACCTACATCATCGCCGAGCCGTGCGTGGATGTGCTCGACAAGGCATGCATCGAGGAGTGCCCGGTCGACTGCATCTACGAGGGCAATCGGATGCTCTACATCCACCCCGACGAGTGCGTCGACTGTGGGGCCTGCGAGCCGGTCTGCCCGGTGGAAGCGATCTTCTACGAGGACGACGTGCCGGAGCAGTGGAAGGACTACACCGGCGCGAACTACGAGTTCTTCGAGGACCTGGGCTCGCCCGGGGGCGCCTCCAAGATCGGCAAGGTGGAGAAGGACGCCACCTTCGTCGCCGCGCAGCCGCCGCGCGGCGAGGGCCACTGAGCCGGCCCGCGCCGGTTTCGGCACGGCTGCCCGAGTTCACCTGGGACACGCTGGACGCCGCGGCCGTCACGGCCGCGGCGCATCCGGAGGGTCTCATCAACCTCTCCATGGGTACGCCTGTCGACCCGGTGCCACCGCTGATCCGGCAGGCGCTGGCCGACGCGTCGGACGCGCCGGGCTACCCGCTGACCGCGGGCACGCCCGCCCTGCGGGAGGCGATCGCGGCCTGGGTGGCCCGGGCCTGCGGCGCGGGCGTCGACGGGCTGGGCGTGCTGCCGACCATCGGCTCCAAGGAGCTGGTGGCCTGGCTGCCCACGCTGCTCGGGCTCGGCCCGGGTGACGTGGTCGTGGTGCCGCCGGTGGCGTACCCGACGTACGAGGACGGGGCCCGGCTGGCGGGTGCCACGACGGTGCGCAGCGACTCGTTGACCGCGCTCGGCCCGGACCCGCGGGTCCGCCTGGTCTGGGTCAACTCGCCGGGCAACCCGACCGGGCGGGTGCTGCCCGCCGCCCACCTGCGCAAGGTGGTCGAGTGGGCCCGGGAGCGCGGTGCGGTGGTCGCCAGCGACGAGTGCTACCTGCCGTTGGGCTGGGACGCCGAACCCGTCTCGGTGCTGTCCCCGCAGGTGTGTGGCGGGGACTACGCGGGTGTGCTGGCGGTGCACTCGCTCTCCAAGCGTTCGAACCTGGCCGGCTACCGGGCCGGCTTCGTGGCCGGTGACCCGGCGCTGGTGGCCGAGCTGCTCAAGATCCGTAAGCACGCCGGGATGATCGTCCCGGCGCCGGTGCAGGCCGCCATGGTGGCCGCGCTCGGCGACCAGGCGCACGCCGACGCCCAGCGGGAACGCTACCGGGCGCGGCGGGAGAAGCTGCGGGCCGCGTTCACCGGCGCCGGCTTCACGGTCGAGCACTCCGAGGCCGGGCTCTACCTCTGGCTGACCCGCGGCGAGGACTGCTGGGACACGGTCGACTGGCTGGCCCGGCGGGGCATCCTGGTGGCCGCCGGCGTCTTCTACGGCCCGGCCGGCGCCCGGCACGTCCGGGTGGCGCTGACCGAGTCCGACGCGCACGTCGACGCGGTGGCCGGCCGGCTCGCCCACTCCTGACCGCCGGACGCTTCCGGGACCCACCCGACACCGTGGCCCCCGGCGGCGTGCCGGGCGATATCCTCGGCGGGACTTCCCGCGGGGCCGCCCCGGCTCCGCCGACGACGCGGACCCGAGGTGGACCGATGGTGGGCGAGGCCGGCGGGCTGGCACGCGCGGCGGTGGTCGGCACCGGGCTGATCGGCGGCTCGATCCTGCTCCGGATCCGCGACGCCGGGCTCGGCGTCGCCGGCTGGGACCCCGATCCGGCCGTCCGGGCGCAGCTATCCGAGCGCGGCGTCGCGGTCGCCGGGACCGTCGAGGAGGCGGTGGCCGGCCGGGACGTGGTGTTCGTCTGCGGCCCGCTGCCCACGCTGCCCACCACGCTGGCCCGGGTGGCCGCCGCCACCGACGACGGGTGTGTGCTCACGGACGTGGGCAGCGTCAAGGCGGAGGTGGCCACCGCCGCGACCGCGCAGGGTCTCGGGCACCGGTTCGTGCCGGGTCACCCGATGGCCGGCGCGGACCGGGCCGGGCTCGGCGCGGCCGGCCCGGACCTGCTCGACGGCGCGGCCTGGGTGCTCTGCCCGGGGCCCACCGGGCTGACCGCCTTCCGGCGGCTGGCCGCGCTGCTCGTCGACGTCTTCCACGCCCGGGTGGTGCCGATGTCCGCGCCGGAGCACGACGCCGCCGCCGCGCTCGCGTCGCACGTGCCGCACGTGCTCGCCGGCGCGCTGGCCGGCACGGTGCAACGCTCGGCGCTGCGGGACGCGGTGCTGGCGCTGGCCGCCGGCAGTTTCTCCGACGGCACCCGGGTCGCCGGGGGGCCGCCCGAGCGGACCGCGAACATGCTGCTCGGCAACCGGGACCGGGTGCTCGCCGAGCTGGCCGGCGTCGGTGACGTCCTGACCGAGCTGACCGCCGCGCTGCGGGCCGGGGACGCCGAGGCGCTGGCCGGCCGGCTGGCCGAGGGGCGGGCGGCGCGCGCCGCGCTGCGCGGCCGGGAGTTCGGCACGCACCGCCGGGAGTTCCCGGCCGACGCGGACCACGCCGGCGAGCTGGCCTACCTGCGGGAGCTGGGCGCGGCGGGCGGTCACCTGACCGGGTGCCGGGTCACGGCCGGCGCGGTCGCGTACACCGCGCACCTGCCGGCCACCCCGCCGTTAGGCTGAGCGGCATGGCGGACGCACCGGTCGTGGCGGTACGCGGCGAGGCGTACCGGGAGGTCGCTCCCGAGCTGGCCCGGTTCACGGTGACGGCGGCGGTACGCGACCGCGACCGGGAGACCACGCTGACCCGGCTGGCCGAGCGGGCCGCCGCGGTGCGGGCGCTGCTCGACGCGGCCGGGCCGACCGTGGCGCGGCGGGAGACCGGTCAGGTCAACGTCTGGCCGGTGACCAGGCGCTCGGGCGACCGGGTGGTGGCCTACCAGGGCAGCGTGAGCACCACGGTCACCGTCACCGACTTCAGCGCGCTCGGCGAGCTGATGCTGCGCCTGGCCGACCACGAGCAGGTCGAGGTGGCCGGTCCGGTGTGGTCGCTGCGGCCGGACAGCCCGGCGTACCGGGAGGTGCGGCACGCCGCGATCGCGGACGCGCTGGCCCGGGCGCGGGAGTACGCCGAGGCGCTCGGCGCCCGGGTCACCGCGTTGCGGGAGCTGGCCGACACCGGCCTGACCGCGGCCCCGCCGATGCTGGCCAAGGCGGCGTACGCCCGGTCCGGTGAGTCCGTGCCGGAGCTGGAGCTGGATCCGGCCCCGCAGCCGGTGCACGCGGCGGTCGAGGCGCGGTTCACCATCAGCGAGCCGGTGCTCGGCTGATGCCGCCGGCACAGGTGCTCCCGTTGGCCGAGCTGGTCGCCCGGGCGCGGGCGCTCGCCGGGGACGGCCCGCGGCAGCTGCTCGGCATCGCCGGCGCGCCCGGCGTGGGCAAGTCCACGCTGGCGGAGCGCATCGTCGCCGAGGTGGGCCCGGCCGCCCGGCTGGTGCCGATGGACGGCTTCCACCTGGCCGGGTCGGCGTTGACCCGGTTGGGCCGGGCGGCGCGCAAGGGCGCGCCGGACACGTTCGACGTCAACGGCTTCGTCGCCACGCTGCGCCGGTTGCGGCGGCTGGAGCCGACCTCGGTGTGGGCACCGGAGTTCCGCCGCGACCTGGAGGAGCCGGTCGCCGGGGCGATCGAGGTGCCGCCCGAGGTGCGGCTGGTGGTCACCGAGGGCAACTACCTGCTGCTGCGGGACGACCCGTGGGAGGAGGTGCGCTCCCTGCTGCACCAGGCATGGTTCCTCGACCTGGACGCGGAGCTGCGGCTGCGCCGCCTCACCGTCCGGCACCAGGCGTACGGGAAGTCCGCGGAGCAGGCCCGCGCCTGGGCGCTCGGCAGCGACGAGGAGAACGCCCGGCTGGTCGCCGGCACGGCCGGGCACGCCGACCTGGTGGTCCGGCTGGCCGAGCCGCCGTCGGCGTGACGGCCCGGCCCCGGCGCGGTTCCGCCGGTCGGGTGCCGTCGGCGGGTCCCGGTCAGCCGACGCCGGGCCGCGGTGACGGCACGCTCCGGCGCAGCAGGCGGGCCACCACGGCCCGTTCACGGATGAACTCCACCGCCTCCGGGTAGCCGCTGTGGCTGCGGATCGGCGGGTCGGCCACCTCGCCGCCGGTCGGGTGCAGCGCCTCCGGGTCGGCCACCGACACGTCCCGCTGCCCGGCGCTGACCTGCCAGCCGAGCGGGTCGGTGTCCCGCCAGAAGTTCGTCCAGGCGACGTGGCCGCCGGGCCAGGTGACCGCCCGGGCCAGCGTGCGCAGCCGCTCCGGCCCGAAGTAGGACGGGAAGATCCGGCCGTAGAGCCGGGTGAGCTGGCAGCCGTAGGAGAAGAACCAGGTCCGCTGCCGCCACCGACGGGGCAGGTGCAGCAGCACCGCGGCGCAGATGACGGTGCCCTGGCTGTGCCCGGAGAGGATCACGCCGTCCATCCGGTCCGGGTGGTGGGGCGGCAGCGCCAGCAGCCCGGCGACCCGGGTCTGGAGTTCCGGTACGGCGCGCTCGGCGTAGCTGGGCGGGGCGAGCGGGTGTGCGGCCCGTGGCCAGAACGTGCACACGTCCCAGATCACGCCGACCGAGCGGCGGACGGAGTCGGTGCGGTAGACCATCAGCCCGAGCGCGCTCGTCACCACCGGCAGCCAGCCGAGCACGGCGTCGCCGAGCTCGGCGGTCCAGTGGATCGCGGTCTGCCAGCCGGCCGGGGAGAGCGGGCCGGGCCGGTGGCCGGAGAGCGCGGCGGTGCAGCACAGGATGATCAGGAGCGCGGCCCCGGCGGCGAACCAGCCGATCAGCCGGACCGCGTGCTCGCCCACCAGGCGGTGCAGCGCCCGGTAGGTGCTGACGTCGCGGCAGCGGCGCAGGTCGTGCGGGGAGAGGCCGTCGGCGGAGGTCAGCCGGGCGTACTCGGCGCGGCGCAGCCGTTGCAGCAGGTACCCGGCGCGCAACAGCAGCCCGAGCAGGATGAGCAGCCCGATCACGCAGGCCAGCCCGGCCCAGAAGACGGCGAGCGGCGGCACCACGCGCCCCCGGTCGGCGGAGTCGACCGGCCCGTCGAGCCGTTCGCTGACCCAGTAGAGCAGCCCGGCGCAGTACGCGACCGCCATTATCCAGCCGAAACCCGCGATGACCGCCGGCGCGCAGCCGTACCAGGCGAGGCCGGTGTACGCGCCGAGCGGCTGGGTCGGCACGGCGGGCCGGAGGCGCGGCATGAGCAGCCCGGCGATGGCGAGCGCGATGGCCGGGCCGACGAGCATCCAGGTGTGCAGCCCGGCCGGTGCGGCCGGCAGGCCGGGCAGGCCGCGTTCGATCCAGGCCACCCCGAGCGGCAGCAGCACGGCGGCGACGCCCGGCCCGGCCAGTGCCCGCCGCCCGGAGCGGTTCGCCGCGCCGATGGCCACCAGCAGCAGCACCTGGTAGGTGACGAGCCAGGCGAGCGCGGTCTCGTAGCCGGGGAGCGGGCGGGCGGCGCGGCAGCCGGCGAGGTCCGGGACCGCCGGGCAGCCGACCGGTGGCCGGTACGTCGCCAGTGGCCGGCCGGCCGGCCCGTCCGGGAGCAGCAGGAGGACGAACGTGCCGACCAGTCCGAGCGCGGTGAGCACCGCCACCGCGATGCTCCACCGGCCCAGCGGGGTGGCGCCCTGGCGGCGGGTCAGCCAGGGGCGGCCGACCGCGACCACGGCGATCGTCACCACGGCGACGAACAGCGCGACGGTCGGCCAGGCGACCACGGCCCGCAGTCCGCGCGGCGGGTCCATCAGCAGCACCGCGGTGACCGGCACGGCGGCGGCGGTCACCGCCCCGGCGCACAGGTGCAGCACCGCGGCGCGGCGCAGTTGCCCCTCACCGTTCCAGAACGTCGGGTCCTGCAACGGGTTCTCCAACGGTTCCGGCGGTTCGGCCGGCCCGCTCCCGTCCGGGCGGGAGCGGGGTTCGGCCGGCATCTCCGCCTCGTACTGGTAGGTGCGCCAGGCGACCAGCCCGATCGCGGCCAGCACGAGCAGCGGCAGCAGCAGCCCGAGGGCCAGCGCCCGGGTGTCCCGGCGCCACCAGGCGTTGCCGAGGAACTCCCACGGGCCGGGGAGCTGGCCCAGGCACTCCCGTCCCACGCACTGCCAGCCGATGAGGTCGACGCCGATCCCGGTCACGGCGATGACCAGGGTGCAGGTCAGGCTGAGGCAGAACAGCCGGATGAGCCAGGCGGTGATGCCGGAGCGGCTGGCCCAGCGTTCCCGGTCCGGGTCCGCCGGGATGCCGGCCCGGGCGTGCAGCGCGACGTTCGCCAGCGCGAAGGGCAGCAGCAGCGTCCAGAGCGCGCGTTCGATGTCCCGCCGGGTCCGCGCGCCGGAGGTCAGCTTCCCCCAACTGTACGCCTCGACGCTGATCGGTTCGTCCCGCATTGCCCGGGACGAACGGTAGAAACCGGTCACCTGTCCGCCGGCGACCAGCTCCGGCTGGGGGCCGTCACCACCCGGTCCGGGGAGGCCCAGCAGCTGATCCGGCGGGGTGTTCGACACCCCGTGCACCCGTAGTTCCAGCACGCGCTCCATCGGGGCCTCCCCAGAGTGAGCATCTCACTACCCAGAGTGCGCGCTGAATCCGGAATCCGCATCCCCCCGGAGAGTTGTTTTGGCAGCTCAGGCGTCAGGTAAGGGTCCTGATCGGCCGGGCCGGGTTACCCACCGCCACCACGTTCGCCGGCAGGTCGCGGGTCACCACCGCGCCGGCGCCGACCACCGTGTTGTCGCCGACGGTCACGCCGGCGAGCACGATCACGCCACCGCCGAGCCAGACGTTGTCGCCGATGGTGATCGGCTTCGCCGCCTCCCACTTGGCCCGGCGGGCCTCCGGCTCCACCGGGTGCGTGGCGGTGAGGAGCTGCACGTTCGGTCCGATCTGGACGTCGGCGCCGATGGTGATCCGGGCGACGTCGAGGAAGACCGCGTTGAAGTTGACGAAGCTGCGTGGCCCGAGGTGGGTCTGGGAGCCGTAGTCACAGTGGAACGGTGGCCGGATCCAGGCGTCCTCGCCGAGCGTGCCGAGCAGTTCGCGCAGGGCGGCGAGGCGGCCCTGCGGGTCGCCGGCCGCGCTGCGGTTGAAGCGTTCGGTCAGCCGGGCGGCGCGCTCCAGGTCGGCGACGATCGCGGGGTCGTCGGCGAGGTACGGCTCGCCGGCCAGCATCCGGTCCTTCATGGCGCTCATTGGTGGATCATCCACGGTCCGGCCGCTCGACGGGAACCGGTTCGGTCGGATAGCTGACTTCCGGTTGCATACCCGGTATGCAATTCTGATGGTCCGCATCGATGTGCCTTCTGTCGATGAGACGCCTCACCGAGGAGGAAAGGTTGCCCCGGAACCGCAGGAAGCTGGCCGCGCTCGGCCTCACCCTGGGCCTGGCACTCGGCCTACCCGTGCCCGCGCACGCCGCCACGTCGGCGGCCCCGACCGCCAAGCCCGCCCCGACCGGGTCGTCGACCCGGCCGGCCACCGTCACCCTGATCACCGGTGACCAGGTCACCGTCGCCGCCGGCAATCGTGCCGCGGTCCGCCCCGGCGCCGGCCGCGCCGGTTTCCAGTTCCTGGTCCGCCGTGAGCACGACGGCCTCAGCGTGATCCCCCAGGACGCGCTGGCGCTGATCCGTTCCGGCCGGCTCGACCGGCGACTGTTCGACGTCACCGGCCTGATCGCGGCCGGCTACGACGACGCGCACCGGGACACCGTGCCGCTGCTGGTGTCGTACCGGCCGGGGGTGGCCCGGCGGGCCGCGGCCCCGCTCGCCGGCACCCGGGTGACCCGCGACCTGCCGGCGATCGGCGGCGCGGCGCTCACCGCGACCAAGGCCGACGCCGGCCCGCTCTGGCGGGCGGTCGCCGCGGACCGCTCCGGTGCCCGGCTCGACGCGGCGGGGGGTGTCGACCGGATCTGGCTGGACGGGCGGCGGCGGCTGACGTTGGACCACAGCGTGCCGCAGATCGGCGCGCCGGCCGCCTGGGCCGCCGGATACACCGGCAAGGGCGTGAAGGTCGCGGTGCTCGACACCGGCGTCGACCTCACCCACCCGGACCTGGCCGGCAAGGTCGCCGAGTCGCGCAACTTCAGCGAGGAGACGGACCCGGACGACCTCGTCGGGCACGGCACCCACGTCGCCTCGATCATCGCGGGCAGCGGAGCCGCCTCCGGCGGGAAGTACCGGGGCGTCGCCCCGGACGCCACGCTGCTGTCCGGAAAGGTCTGCGAGACGTACGGCTGCACCGAGTCGGCGATCCTGGCCGGCATGCAGTGGGCCGCGGCCGAGCAGCACGCCACCGTGATCAACATGAGTCTGGGTGGCTTCGACACGCCGGAGATCGACCCGCTGGAGCAGGCGGTCGAGACGCTGACCGCGCAGACCGGCTCGCTCTTCGTGGTCGCCGCCGGCAACGACGGCGCCGACGGTTCGGTCGGCTCACCGTCCACCGCCGACGCCGCGCTGTCGGTCGGCGCCGTCGACCGCAACGACGACCTGGCCGACTTCTCCAGCCGCGGTCCGCGGGCCGGCGACGGGGCGATCAAGCCGGACATCACCGCGCCGGGTGTGGAGATCGTGGCCGCCCGCGCCGCCAACGGCCAGATCGGCGACCCGGTGGGCGACCGGTACGTCTCCCTCTCCGGCACCTCGATGGCGACCCCGCACGTGGCCGGCGCGGTGGCGCTGATCGCCCAGCAGCACCCGGGCTGGAACGCCGGCCGCTACAAGGCCACGCTGATGGCCTCGGCCCGGCCGCACCCCGACCAGACCGCGTTCCAGCAGGGCGCCGGTCGGGTCGACGTGGCCCACGCGATCACCGAGCAGGTGACCAGCGAACCGTCCTCGCTCTCGTTCGGCGTCGCGGTCTGGCCGCACGCCGACGACAAGCCGATCAGCCGGACCGTCACCTACCGCAACGGCGGCACGGCCCCGCTCACGCTGGAGCTGAACGCCGGGTTCACCGGCCCGGACGGGCAGTCCGCGCCGGCCGGCATGCTCACCCTCAGCGCCTCCCGGCTCACCGTCCCGGCCGGCGGCACCGGCCAGGTCACCGTCGTGGTGGACACCCGGCTCGGCGGTGCCGACGGGTACTGGACCGGCCGGCTGACCGCCCGGTCCGGCGACACCGTCGCGGTCACCCCGCTGGCGGTCAACCGGGAGGTGGAGAGCTACGACCTGACCGTCACCCACCGGAACCGGGCCGGCGCGCTCACCGGTGACTTCTACACCACGCTGATCGGGCTCGACGACGGCGCGACCCGGGACGTGGTCGACGCCGACGGCGAGGCCACGATCCGGGTGCCCAAGGGCCGGTACGGCGTGCAGAGCCTGCTCTTCGTGGACGGCGACGAGGGCTGGTCGGAGATCTCCATGCTGACCCAGCCGGAACTGGTGGTGACCGGGAACCAGCGGCTCACCCTGGACGCCCGACGGGCGAAGCCGGTCCGCACCACCGTGCCGCAGCGCGGCGCGGCCCCGCTGCTGATCGACTTCACCGCCGCCTGGAACTTCGGCGACTACTACGCCAGCTTCGGGCTGTGGACGGGCACCTTCGACGGCCTGTACTCGGCCCAGCTCGGTCGCACCGTCTCGGACAAGGTCTTCGTCGGCTCGCTGGCCAGCCAGTGGGCCGAACCGACCGCCCCGGAGCGCAGCCCCTACTTCTACGGGCTGAGCGACGTGTTCCCCGGCCGGTTCCCGACCGGATTCGTCCGGCACTACCAGCCGGCCGACCTGGCGCACGTCACCAGCCGCTTCGCGAACGGCTACGCGGGGCTGGAGAGCGAGTGGATCGTCTACCCGGAGCTCGACTACAACACGGGCGGCTCGGCGATCATCCTGCCGGTCCCGACGCCCGGGAAGCGGATCGAGCACCTCAGCACCAGCCGTACGCGCTGGAACTTCGAGCTGGACCTCGGCAAGCGGGACGAGGAGGGCTGGCTGAACACGCAGGCGGTGCTGGAGTCCGGACCGACCCGCTACCGGGCCGGCCACAGCTACGCCGAGAACTGGAACGCCGCACCGTACGGGCCGTCCTTCCCGCAGCCGCGCTGGCCCGAGCAGGGCATCACCCGAACCGGTGACACCATGGTGGTCTCCCTGCCGATGCACAGCGACGCGGCCGGGCACCTGGGCGGTTCGCTCAACGACACCGAGCGCACCGCGCTCTACCGCAACGGCAAGCTGGTCGGCGAGGTCGCCGCACCCGGCTACGGCGTGTTCGAGGAACTGCCCCCGGGCCTCGCGAACTACCGGCTGGAGACCGTCGCGAAGCGTTCCTTCACCGACCTCAGCACCGAGGTCTCGGCGAGCTGGACGTTCCGCTCGAAGCGGGTGCCGGGCGAGACGCCGGCCCGGCTGCCGGCGATGGCGGTCCGGTTCACCCCGCCGCTCACGGTGGACGGCACCGCACCCGCCGGTCGCACGTTCGCGGTCCCGGTGGCGGTCCAGCGCCAGCCCGGCGCGCCGGCCGGCACGGTCGCGGCGCTCACCGTCGACGTGTCCTACGACGGCGGGAAGACGTGGCGCAAGGCGCCGCTGAAGAAGCAGGGCACCGGCTGGACGGCCACCGTCGTGCACCCGGCCGGCCCCGGCTACGTGTCGCTGCGGGCCTCGGCCCGTGACGACGCCGGCAACACCGTCACCCAGCGGATCATCCAGGCGTACCGCCTGCGGTGAGCCCGGCCGTCCGGGTCCGTGGCGTCGCGCCGCGGACCCGGACGGGGACCGTCTAGTTGTTGGCGTGCAGGGCGGCGTTCAGCTCGATGCCCCGGCCGGTCCGCGGCCTCGCCTCCAGCGCGCCGGTCACCGAGTTGCGCCAGAACAGCAGCCCGTCCACGCCGGACAGCTCGCGGGCCTTGACCACCCGGCCGTCCGGCAGGGTGATCTTCGAGGCCGCGGTGAGGTAGCAGCCCGCCTCGACCACGCAGTCGTCGCCGAGCGAGATGCCGACGCCCGCGTTCGCGCCGACCAGACTGCGCTCGCCGATCCGGACCCGGTCCTTGCCGCCGCCGGACAGCGTGCCCATGATCGAGGCGCCGCCGCCGATGTCGGAGCCGTCACCGACCACCACGCCCTGCACGATCCGCCCCTCGACCATCGAGGTGCCCAGCGTGCCGGCGTTGAAGTTGACGAAGCCCTCGTGCATGACCGTGGTGCCGGCGGCCAGGTGCGCGCCGAGCCGGACCCGGTCCGCGTCGGCGATCCGCACCCCGGCCGGCACCACGTAGTCGGTCATCCGGGGGAACTTGTCCACCCCGAAGACGGCCAGGTGGCGGCCGGCGGCCCGCTCGATCACCCGCAGCTCGTCGACCCGCTCCGGCGGGCACGGCCCGGCCGAGGTCCAGGCCACGTTGGCCAGCTTGCCGAAGATGCCGTCGAGGTTCAGCTCGTTCGGCCGCACCAGGCGGTGGGAGAGCAGGTGCAGGCGGAGGTACGCGTCGGCAGCGTCCTTGATCGGGTCGTCCAGCGAACCGATCACCGTGGTCACCTCGACGGTACGCAGGCCGGGCAGCGCCCGCTCGCCGATCGCGCCCGGTGGCAGGTCGAGCACGTCGGCCTGGTCCTCCCCGGGCACCAGCGGCAGCTCGCCGAGGCCCAGCTTGCCGGTCGGGTACCAGGTGTCCAGCACCTGGTCGTCGGCGGTGACGGTGGCCAGGCCGATGCCCCAGGCGGATGGTGCGGACGTCACGGTGTCACCCTTCTGCTCCGGCGGCGGCGTCCGCCGCTGCTCGCGGCCGCGGGCGCGGAACGTGTTCCTCGCACCCACCGGGGATGACGGTACCGTGCGAGACATGCAGAACCCGTTGACCCCCGAGGTCCTGGCCGATCCGGTGGCGCTGACCCGTGCCCTGGTCGACATCGAGTCGGTCTCCCTCAACGAGAAGGCGATCACCGACTGCGTCGAGGAGGTGCTGCGTGGCGTACCCCACCTGAGCACCTACCGGCACTCGAACACGCTGATGGCCCGCACCGACCTGGGCCGCCCGCAGCGGGTGGTGCTCGCCGGCCACCTGGACACCGTGCCGCTCAACGGCAACTTCCCGTCGACCATGCGCGGCGACCTGATGTACGGCTGCGGCACCTCCGACATGAAGTCCGGGGTGGCCTTCGCGCTGCACCTGGCCGTGACGCTGCCCGACCCGCGCTACGACGTCACGTACTTCTTCTACGAGGCCGAGGAGATCGAGTCCCGCTACAACGGCCTCACGCTCGTGGCGCAGAGCCACCCCGAGTGGCTGACGGCCGACTTCGCGGTGCTGCTGGAGCCCACGTACGGCATCGTCGAGGCGGGCTGCCAGGGCACGATGCGGGCCACCGTCACCACGCACGGCGAGCGCGCCCACGCCGCCCGGTCCTGGCACGGGGTGAACGCCATCCACGGCGCCGGTGAGGTGCTGCGCCGGCTGGGCGCGTACGAGGCGCGTCGGGTGACCATCGAGGGCTGCGACTACCGCGAGGGGCTCAACGCCACCGGGATCCACGGCGGGGTGGCCGGCAACGTCATCCCGGACCGCTGCGAGATCGAGATCAACTACCGGTACGCCCCGGACCGGAACCCGGCGGAGGCCGAGGCCCACCTGCGCGAGGTCTTCGCCGGCTTCGACCTGACGGTCACCGACGCGGCGGCCGGTGCGGCCCCCGGGCTGGACAACGCGGCGGCGCAGGAGTTCCTGGCCGCGGTCGGCGCCGCGCCGATCGGCAAGCTGGGCTGGACCGACGTGGCCCGGTTCGCGGCCATGGGCATCCCGGCGCTCAACTTCGGCCCCGGTGACCCCAACCTGGCGCACCACAAGGACGAGCACGTCGAGCTGACCAAGATCCGGGACGGCGCGGCCACCCTGCACCGCTGGCTGGCGGCCTGACGTACCGACGATCCGCAGGCCCGCGCCCGGCGTCGCGGGCCTGCGGACCGTCAGGCGCGCGCGGTCAGCGGCGCGTCCGCCTCGTCGGTGTCACCGGCCGGCTCGGAGTGGTGGGCCTCCATCATCCGGGCGCGGCGACGCTCGGCCACCACGTCGTGGATCCGCCGCTGCATCTGCCGGCGGATCCGGATCATCTCGCTGTTGCTGATCAAACGCTGGCTCCTCCCCCGAAGGCGCGTCCCCCGGGCATACCGGGTATGTGAATAGTAAGACGTACGGGCGAGCGAATTAGTTGCCTTGATCGCAAAGATTTTCTCCGGCTCGCCGGCCTCCGCGCCCCGTCGCCGCCGCTCCACTACGGTGGCCCCATGAGCGAGAGCACCGGGAGGCCGACTGAGCAGGGGCCGCGGGTCGAGCGGCACCGCGGAGCGGTCACGCTGCGCAACCGGGCGATCCCGAACAGCACCGCGGACCAGCGGCTGCTCGACTCCCGGGGCCGCGGCGACTGGAAGACCAAGGACGCCTGGCGGGCGCTGCGGATCCTGTCCGAGTTCGTCGAGGGGTTCGACACGCTCGCCGACCTGCCGCCCGCCGTCAGTGTCTTCGGATCGGCCCGCAGCAAGCCGGACAGCCCGGAGTGCCGGCTGGCCGAGGAGCTGGGCGGCGCCCTGGCCCGGGCCGGCTACGCGGTGATCACCGGCGGTGGGCCGGGCGTGATGGAGGCCGCCAACCGGGGTGCCGGCGAGGCGGGTGGTCTCTCCGTCGGGCTCGGCATCGAGCTGCCGTTCGAGCAGGGCCTCAACGACTGGGTCGACCTGGCCATCGACTTCCGCTACTTCTTCGCCCGCAAGACCATGTTCGTCAAGTACGCGCAGGCGTTCGTGGTGCTGCCCGGCGGCTTCGGCACCATGGACGAGCTGTTCGAGGCGCTCACCCTGGTGCAGACCGGCAAGGTGACCCGGTTCCCGGTCGTGCTGATGGGCGCCGACTACTGGGGCGGCCTGCTCGACTGGATGCGCGCCACCATGGCGGCCGACGGCAAGATCGGGCCGAGCGACCTCGACCTGATCCGTGTCACCGACGACGTCAACGAGGCGGTCCGGCACATCGTGGAGGCCGAGGCGGTGCTCTCCGCCGAGCAGGAGGCGGTACGCGAGGAGGCGGTCGCCCGGGTGGCCGCCGACCAGCACGCCGCCGCCGAGGCCGCACCCGAGGGCCCGGCCGGGTCGCGCTGACATGGCCGACGTCTGCGTGTTCTGCGCGTCCTCACGTACCCTCGACGCCCGCTGGCTCGCGCTGGCCACCGAGACCGGCGCGGAGCTGGCCCGGCGCGGGCACACGCTGGTCAGCGGCGGCGGTTGCGTCGGGATGATGGGCGCGGTGGCGGACGGCGCGCGGGCGGCCGGCGGTCGCACGCTCGGCGTCATCCCCCAGTCGCTCGTCGACCTGGAGGTCGCCGACCTGGCCGCCGACGAGCTGCTGGTCACCGACGGGATGGCCAGCCGCAAGACGCTGATGGTCGACCGGTCGGACGCCTTCGTCACGCTGCCCGGCGGGCTGGGCACGCTCGACGAGCTGTTCGAGGTCTGGACCACCGCCACGCTCGCCCTGCACGCCAAGCCGATGGTGCTCGTCGACGCGGACGGGTTCTACCGGCCGCTGCTCGACTGGCTCGGCACGCTGGCCGAACGGCACTTCCTCAAGCCGGCCGGCCTCGACCTGCTGATGGTCGCCGACAGCGTGCCCGCCGCCCTCGACCTCATCGACGCCCGCCTCACCTGACCGCCCGCGCCCGCCCCCGTTGGACCGCCATAGCGTTCCACTCACCGCGCGCAGGCCGGACGGGTGGAACGCTGTGTGACGTCTGGCCGCGGTGCCCGGTGCCCGGGTGAGCTGTGGCGCGTGGGGCGGCGTCGGTTTCCGGGTGTCGTACCGGCGTGGTGGGATGTCCGTGATGCAGGCGTACCGGTTGGTGCGCCGGCCCGGCGACATGGGGGCGGGGGTCACCCACGACGCCGGGGCGGGGCAGGGGGTGGGCCGGTCCGACGGGCCGGCCGTGTCGGAGCCGCGATCCGGGGGGTCGACGGGCGATGCCGCGCACCCACCGGCCGCCGCCGCGTCCTCTCCGGACGACGCCCGCCCGGCGTCGGCGGAGTCCACCCGTCCTCCGGCTGGTGTCGGGCCCGCGCGGCTCGACTCCGGGACCGCCGCGGACGGGCGGCGTCGGGCCGACCCGGTGCAGGCCGAGGTGGTCGCGCACACCGACGGGCCGATGCTGGTCGTCGGCGGCCCCGGCACCGGGAAGACCGCCACGCTGGTCGAGGCGGTCGCCGCCCGGGTCGCCGAAGGCGTCGACCCGGAGCGCGTGCTGGTGCTCACGTTCAGCCGGCGCGGCGCCACCGAGCTGCGGCGGCGCATCGAGGCGCGGATCGCCGGCGACGGCCGCCGGGTGGTGCGTGAGCCGCTGGTCCGCACGTTCCCCGCGTACGCGTTCGGGCTGCTCCGCCGCGCCGCAGCCGAACGCGGTGAGCCTTCGCCCCGGCTGCTCACCGGCCCGGAGCAGGATCTGATCATCCGGGAGCTGCTCGACGTGGTGGGCGAGGAGCCGGCGGAGGACCCGGTCGGCTGGCCGGAGGACATGCGCCCCGCGTTGCGTACCCGGGCGTTCGCCCAGCAGCTCCGCGACCTGCTGATGCGGGCCGCCGAGCGGGGCGTCGGCCCGGTCGAGCTGGCCCGACTGGGCGAGAAGCTGGGCCGCGCCGACTGGCCGGCCGCCGCCCGTTTCCTCCGGGAGTACGTCGCCGTCCTCGCGTTGCGCGACGTGAGCAACCGGGGGTCGGTCGCGTACGACCCGGCGGAGCTGGTGCGGGCCGCCACCGGGATGCTGCTCGACGATCCCGGGCTGCTCGCCGCCGAACGCCGCCGCCTGGCCCACGTCTACGTCGACGAGCTGGCCGACACCGACCCGGCCCAGGTCGACCTGCTCGCCGTGGTGGCCGGCGACGGCGGCTCCCTGGTCGCCTTCGCCGACCCGGACTCCTCCACGTACGGTTTCCGCGGCGCCGATCCGGCCGTGGTCGCCACGTTCGGCCACCGGTTCCGGACCGCGTCCGGCGCGCCAGCCGCCCAGGTCACGCTGACCACGTCCTACCGGGCCGGGCCGGAGCTGCTGGCGGCGACCGCCCGGCTGGCCCGGCGGCTGCGCGGCCCGGCGGCGCACCGGCGGCTGCGGGCGCTCCCGGACGCGCCGGCCGGGGCGGTCGAGGTGCGCACGTTCCGCTCGGCGACCAGCGAGTCCGCCTGGCTGGCCCACGCGCTGCGCGAGGCGCACCTGCTCGACGGCGTGCCCTGGTCCCGGATGGCGGTGCTGGTCCGGTCCACCGGTCGGCAGCTCCCGTCGCTGCGGCGCGCGCTGCACACCGCCGGGGTGCCCACCGTCGTGCACGGCGAGGACCTGCCGCTGCACCTCCAGCCGGCGGTGGCCCCGCTGCTGCTCCTGCTCCGCTGCGCGCTCGAACCCGACCGGCTGGACGAGGAGGCGGCGGTGGCGCTGCTGCACTCGCCGCTGGGCGGTGCCGACCCGCTGGCCGAGCGGCGGCTGCGTCAGGGGCTGCGGGCGCTCGCGCTGGCCGGCGGCGACCGCCGCCCCTCCGGTGAGCTGCTGGTGGAGGCGCTACGCGACCCGGCCGAGCTGACCACCGTCGAGCGGCGTTGGGCGGCGCCCGCGCAGGCCGTGGCGCACCTGCTGACGACCGCCCGGGAGGCCGCCGCCACCCCCGGCGCCACCGCCGAGGACGTGCTCTGGGCGGTGTGGCGGGAGAGCGGGCTGGCCGAGCGCTGGGCCGGGGCGGTCACCCGGGGGCGGGAGGCCACCGGCGAGCACGAGACCGCCCGGCGCTGGCGTGCCGAGGCCGCCGACCGCGACCTGGACGCCGTCCTGGTGCTCTTCGACGCCGCGGCCCGGTTCACCGACCGGCTGCCGGGGGCGCGCACCGAGGTCTTCCTCGACCACGTGCTCGGGCAGGAGCTGCCGGCGGACACGCTCGCCGCCGCCGCCGACCGGGGCGAGGCGGTCCGCCTGCTCACCGCGCACGCCGCCAAGGGCCTGGAGTGGGATCTCGTCGCCGTCGTCGGGGTCCAGGAAGGCGTCTGGCCCGACCTGCGGCTGCGCGGCAGCCTGCTCGGCTCCGAGCGGCTGGTCGACGTGCTCGCCGGCCGGGCCGACGGGGCGGGCCTGCGGGCCAGCCTGGTCGGTCAGACGTCCGCGTTGCTGGACGAGGAGCGGCGACTGTTCCACGTCGCGGTCAGCCGGGCCCGGCGTCGGCTGCTGGTCACCGCGGTCGCCTCCGCGGCGGTCGGCGGCGACAACCACGAGGAGCAGCCCAGCCGCTTCCTGCACGAGCTGGCCGCCGGCGAACCGCCCGCCACCGGCGCCGGCGGCACCGCCCCGAACGGCCCGCACGGCGACGGCCCGCACGGCGACGGCCCGCACGGCGACGGACCGGACGGCAAGGGCCGGACCGGTGGCGGGCCCGACGGGGGCGGCGCCGGTCCGGGGGAGCGCGGCCGGAGCCGGACGACGGCCGGCACGGCAGGTCCGCCGGACGGGCCGGTGCCGCACGGCGACGACCACCCGCAGGACGCGCCGTCCGGCGCGCTCCCGGTGACGCTGCCGCCGCGCGGGCTCACCCTGTCCGCGTTGGTGGCGGAGCTGCGTACCGCGATCACCGACCCGGCGGCGCCGGTGAGCCGGCGGCACGCGGCGGCGGGCGAGCTGGCCCGGCTGGCCGCCGCCGGGGTGCCCGGCGCGCACCCGGACGACTGGTGGGGGCTGCGCGGTCTCTCCGACGACCGGCCGCTTGTCGACGACGGCGAGCCGGTGCGGGTCACCCCCTCGGCGATGGAGAGCGCGCTGCGGTGCAGCCTGCGCTGGCTGCTGGAACGGCACGGCGGCAGCGGGCCGGCCAGTGCCGCGCAGGGCGTCGGCAACCTGGTGCACGCCGCCGCGATGCTGGCCGAGGACGCGAGCGTCGACCGCGAGGCGCTGCTGGAGTACGTGGCCGCCCGGTTCGACGCGATCGAGCTGGCCGCCCGCTGGATGGTCGGCCCGGAGCGGCAGCGCGCCGAGGCGATGGTCGACAAGCTGCTGCGCTGGCTGGCCGGCAACCCGCGCCGGCTGCTCGCCATCGAACACGAGTTCGCGGTCCGCCTCGACGATCCGGCCCGGCCGATCGAGCTGACCGGCCGCGTCGACCGGCTGGAGGTCGACGCCGAGGGCCGGCTCGTGGTGATCGACCTGAAGACCGGCAAGTCCACCGCGGTCACCGAGCGGGAGGTCGCCGAGCACCCGCAGCTCGGGGCGTACCAGGCGGCCGTGGAGGCGGGTGGGTTCGCGGAGTTCGGCGCGGAGTCCGGCGGGGCCGCGCTGGTGCAGCTCGGCACCGGCGCCCGGGACGCCAAGGAGCAGGCCCAGGCCGCGGCCGGGGAGGGCCCGGAGGCCGGCTGGGCCACCGCGCTGGTCCGCCGGACCGCCGACACGATGGCCGCCGCCACGTTCGCCGCCGTGGCCAACTCGAAGTGCCGGGTCTGCCCGGTACGCACCAGTTGCCCGGTCTCCGGCCAGGGCCGCCAGGTGGTCGAGCCGCCCCCGGAGCAGACATGACGAGCCAGCCGGCGCTGTTCGACGCCACCGGTACGCCGCCGCCCGCGCCCCGGGCCGCCGACGCGGGGCCCCGTTACACCCCCGTCGAGCTGGCCCGGCTGCTCCGGCTGCCGGCGCCCACCCGGGAACAGGCCGCGATCATCGCGGCGCCGGTGGAGCCGCTGCTGGTGGTCGCCGGCGCCGGCTCGGGCAAGACCGAGACGATGGCCGCGCGGGTGGTCTGGCTGGTCGCCAACGCGTACGTGCGCCCCGAGCACATCCTCGGGCTCACCTTCACCCGCAAGGCCGCCGGCGAGCTGGCGCATCGGGTGCGGACCCGCCTCGACCAGCTCGTGCGCCGGTTGGGCCGCCCCCGGGGGGACCCGCGCGAGGACCCGTTGGCGGGCGAGCCGACCGTCTCCACGTACCACTCGTACGCCGGGCGGATCGTCACCGAGCACGGGCTGCGGGCCGGGTACGAGCCGACCACCCGGCTGCTCACCGAGGCGTCCCGCTGGCAGCTCGTCGACCTGCTGGTGCGCAACTACGACGGTGACATGTCCGAGGTGGACCGGATGCCGTCCACCATCACCGACGCGGTGCTCGCGCTCGCCGGCGAGCTGGACGAGCACCTGGTCGACCCGGACGAGCTGGCCGGCTGGACCGGCCGCTTCTTCGCCGAGGTGCAGTCCCGCCCCGGCCGGGTCTACGCCGACGTGCGCAAGGCGCTCCAGCTCCAGCGGACCCGGCTGAAGCTGCTGCCGTTGGTCCGGGCGTACGCGCGGCGCAAGGACGACTTCGAGGCGATGGACTTCGCCGACCAGCTCGCCCGCGCGGCGCGGGTGGCCCGGGACCACCCGGGCGTCGGCGTGATCGAGCGGGACCGGTTCCGGGTGGTGCTGCTCGACGAGTACCAGGACACCAGCCACGCGCAGGTGGTGCTGCTCAACGCGCTGTTCGGCGGCGGCCACCCGGTCACCGCGGTCGGCGACCCCTGCCAGTCGATCTACGGCTGGCGGGGGGCGAGCGCCGGCACGCTGGACCGCTTCCCCGGTGAGTTCGCCCGCGCCGACGGCACCCCCGCCGACGTGCTCGGCCTCACCACGAGCTGGCGTAACCGGCCGGAGATCCTCGGCGTCGCGAACGCGCTCTCGGTGCCGCTGCGGGCGGCCGGCGCCCGGGTGCCCGAGCTGCACGCCGCGCTCAGCGTCCGCGATCCGATCCCGCACCGTACGCCGGGCGGTCAGGCCGCCGGCACGGTGCACTGCGCGCTGCTCCCGACGTACGCCGACGAGGCCGACTGGATCGCGGACAGCGTGCTGGCGGCGTGGCGGGGCGCGGCCGGGATGCCGGGCGCGCTGCCCGAGCACATACCGGCGGACCGTCGCCCGACCACGGCGGTGCTGGTGCGGCTGCGCAGCCAGATCCCGGCGCTCGAGGCGGCACTGCGGGGCAGGGGACTGCCGGTCGACGTGGTCGGGCTCGGCGGCCTGCTGGACACCCCGGAGGTCCGGGACGTGGTCTGCACGCTGCGGGTGCTGGCCGATCCGACCGACGGGGCGGCGCTGCTGCGGCTGCTCACCGGCGCGCGCTGGCGGATCGGTCCGCGCGACCTGGTCGCCCTGCACCGTCGCGCCCGGGCCATCGCCCGCAGCCGCCGCGAGCTGACCGGCGACGACGGGCCGGAGATCACCGTGGACGTGCTGGACGAGGCGACGCTGGTGGAGGCGCTGGCCGACCTCGGGCCGGCGCAGGCGTACTCGGCGGAGGGGTTCGCGCGGCTGCGGTCGTACGGGATGGAGCTGGCGCTGCTCCGGTACCGGCTGGACCAGTCCCTGCCGGAGCTGATCGCGGACATCGAACGGACCATCGGGCTGGACGTCGAGGTGGCGGTCCGGGCCGGCCGGGACGGTGCCGGCGACGCCGGGCTGGCCCGTGCCCACCTGGACGCGCTCGGCGACGTCGCGGCGCGGTTCAGCGGCGAGACGCCCGGCGCCACGCTGGCCGGTTTCCTGGCCTACCTGGCCGCCGCCGAGGACGAGGAGCGCGGGCTGGCCCCGGGCGAGGTCGAGGTGGTGGCCGGCGCCGTGCAGGTGCTCACCGCGCACGCCGCGAAGGGCCTGGAGTGGGACGTGGTGGCGGTGGCCGGGCTGACCCGGGGCGTCTGGCCGGGGCCGGTCCGCAACTCCGACCACTGGCTCGGCGGGCTCGGCGTGCTGCCGTTCCCGCTGCGCGGCGACGCGGACGGGCTGCCCGAGCTGGCCCTGCCGGAGGCGGCGGACCAGCGCGGCGTGGCCCGTGCGCTGGCCGAGTTCACCGACGCCTGGCGGGCGCACGACGAGCGGGAGGAGCGCCGGCTGGCGTACGTGGCGGTGACCCGGCCCCGCCGGTTGCTGCTCTGCTCCGGCTACTGGTGGGGGGAGGGGACGAAGCGGTTCCGCGGCCCGTCGGTGTTCCTGCGCGAGGTGTACGACGTCGGCCTGGCCGGGACGGACGGGCACGTGGTCGACGCCTGGGCGCCGGAGCCGGCCGGGGACGCGGTGAACCCGACCACCGAGACGGTGCCGCGGGCGGAGTGGCCGGCCGACCCGCTGGGCGGGCGTCGGCCGGCGCTGACCGAGGCGGCGGCGCTGGTCCGCCGCCACCTGGCCGACCCGGACGCGGCCCGCCGCGAGGCCGCGCTGCTGGCCACCGTCGGGTCGGTCACGACCCCGCCGGACGACGCCGACGCGGAGGTGGAGCGCTGGCGGCGGGAGGCCGACCTGCTCCTCGCCGAGCAGGTGGAGCTGGCCCGCCGGGCCGAGGCGGTCGAGGTCGAGCTGCCCGGCCAGCTCTCGGTGACCCAGCTCGTGGCGTTGCGCCGGGACCCGGAGTCGCTGGCCCGGACGCTGCGCCGCCCGATGCCGAGCGCTCCCAGCCCGTACGCGCGGCGGGGCACCGCCTTCCACGCCTGGCTGGAGCAGCGCTTCGGCGCGGACCGGCTGTTGGACGTCGACGAGTTGCCAGGTGCCGCCGACGACGGCGCCGCCCCGGACGGGGCGCTGGCCGAGTTGCAGGAGCGGTTCCTGGCCAGCGAGTGGGCCGACCGGGTGCCGGTGGAGGTGGAGGTGCCGTTCGTCACAGTGATCGCCGGGGTGGTGATCCGGGGCCGGATGGACGCCGTGTTCGCCCGCCCCGGCGGGCGTTACGACGTGGTCGACTGGAAGACCGGCCGCCAGCCCACCGGCCCGGAGGCCGAGGCGGCGGCGGTGCAGCTTGCGGTCTACCGGCTGGCCTGGGCCGAGTTGGCCGGCGTGCCGGTGGAACGGGTCGGCGCGGCGTTCCACTACGTGCGGGACGCGGTGACCGTCCGCCCGGCCGACCTGCTCGACGTCGAGGGGCTGACCGCGTTGGTGGCCGCCGTGCCGGAAATTTCGACGTGATCTCCCCACCGGGCGAGATCCGTGGTACGTTGCTCTCGTTGCAGTTTTGGTTTCCAGAGACTCTGTGTGCGCCTGGCGGATTGTGGCCCCAGGCGCTCTTTGTTGTGTCCGGAGTTCTCCGGGCGGGGCGACCAGCAGCGACAGGCACGCCACGCAGCCCATGCGTGGTGGGCTCCTCTCCGGCCCGCAACACGTGCGGGCCGACCGTTCCGTCAAGGAGACGAAACACATGGCAATTGGCACCGTCAAGTGGTTCAACGCTGACAAGGGCTTCGGCTTCATCACCCCGGACGACGGCGGCGCCGACGTCTTCGCCCACTTCTCGGCGATCCAGACCTCCGGCTACCGGAGCCTGGACGAGAACCAGCGGGTCGAGTTCGAGGTGACCCAGGGCCAGAAGGGCCCGCAGGCGGAGAACATCCGCCCGCTCTGATCTTCGGATCAACCGGCACCACCACCGCGCCCCGCCGGGCGTGGTGCACGGGCCGGCCCGCCGCGCCGCCCTCCCGTACCGGGGAGCTGGCGCGCCGAGGCGGGCCGGCCCGTCCCTTTCGGTTCGTGCTTGTGATCACCGGCCATGCCGGTGACGCGCCGTCGTCCGGCGCCCTTCCTCGACACGTGCCGCCTCGAGGAAGGCTTTCCGTATGACCACGACCCTGCCCACCTTCGCCGCCACCGGCCTGGCGCCGGCGCTCGTCGCCGAGCTGGCCGCGCAGGGCATCAACGCGCCGTTCCCGATCCAGTCGGCGACCCTGCCCGACTCGCTGGCCGGCCGGGACGTGCTCGGCCGCGGGCGGACCGGCTCCGGCAAGACGCTCGCGTTCGGGCTGCCGCTGCTGCACCGTACGGCCGGCCGCCGGGCGCGTCCCGGCCGCCCGCTCGCGCTGGTGCTGGTGCCCACCCGGGAACTGGCCGCGCAGGTGACCGCCGCGCTCACCCCGTACGCCGGCGCGCTCGGGCTGCGCTGCGCCACCGTGGTCGGTGGGCTCTCCCTCACCCGCCAGGCGGACGCGCTGCGGGCCGGGGCCGAGGTGCTGGTGGCCACGCCGGGCCGGCTGCACGACCTGATCGACCGCGGGTCCGCCCGACTGGACCAGGTCGAGATCACCGTGCTCGACGAGGCGGACCAGATGGCCGACATGGGCTTCCTGCCGCAGGTGACGAAGCTGCTGGAGCAGGTCGCCCCGGGCGGTCAGCGGATGCTCTTCTCGGCCACCCTGGACCGCGGCGTGGACCGGCTGGTCCGCCGCTTCCTCGCGAACCCGGTCACGCACTCGGTGGACCCGGGCACCGCCACGGTCACCGCGATGACGCACCACGTGTTGCACCTGGAGCCGGAGGACAAGCCGGCCGCGCTGGCCCACATCGCCGCGCGGGAGGGCCGCACCATCGTCTTCATCGCCACCAAGCACCGCGCCGACCGGGTGGCCCGCCAACTGCTCGCCAAGGGCGTACGCGCCGCGGCGCTGCACGGCGGCAAGTCGCAGCCGCAGCGCACCCGGATCCTGGAGCAGTTCCGCACCGGCCAGGTCACCGCGCTGGTGGCCACCGACGTGGCGGCGCGCGGCATCCACGTCGACGGGCTGGATCTGGTGGTCAACGCCGATCCGCCCACCGAGGCGAAGGACTACCTGCACCGGGGTGGCCGGACCGCCCGGGCCGGGGAGTCCGGCACCGTGGTCACGCTGGTCCTGCCGGAGCAGCGCCGGGACGTAGCCCGGCTGATGAGCACCGCCGGGATCAACCCGCAGACCACCCGGGTCCGCGCCGGCGACGCGGAGCTGGGCCGGCTGACCGGGGCGCGGGAGCCCTCCGGCACGCCGGTGACCATCGCCGTCCCGCCGCCGGTCGCCGCGCACCCCGCCCCGGGGACGCGGCCCCGCCGCCGCCCGCGCCGCCGCTGACCGGCCGTCCCGCTGGTCGGCCGTCCTGGGGTCGCTGACCGGCTGCTTCGTGGCTCCTCGCTGAGTCGGGGATCAGCGAATGTTCAGTCGGGTGGCCGACTGTCCGCTGTCGTCGGGGCGACGATGCTGGGTTCCGTGAGTCGGTCGGGGGGACCGGCCGGATGCGGGAGGGGCGACCATGGCGGGTGACGCCGGTTCGGGGGGCGGGACCCGGGAGGTGCTGCTGGTGCTCGCGGTGGCGGGTGCCGGTCTGGCGCTCGCCGTGGTGGCCGCGTTCGGCCCCTGGCACCCGGCCGCGGGCGGCCCGCCGGATCGGGGCGCGGCCCGCACCTTCAATCCCGGCTGAGGTCGTCACGCGGAGTGACGTCGGCGGACGGGTGTTCGGTGACGACGGATATACCTCAGCGGTATAAATATGCCCCACGGTCATATCGCTTCCGAGCGATGCCTTTCCGGCGAGCCGACCTCACCGGGTTGAAGCCCTGTCCGGGCGGGGCGCGAGCAGCCGGGCGGGGCCCCGGCACCGGGCCCCGCCCGGCCTCCGGGCCGGCCCGGTGCAGGGCCCGCCCGGTTCAGGGCCCGCCCGGTTCAGGGGGCCGGGGCGCGGTCCGCCAGCAGGTCCGCCAGCGTGGTGCGATCCACCACCAGCGCGATCGCGCCGTCCACCGCCAGCCAGACGTCCCGCAGCCCGGTGGCCACCCCGTGGTAGCCGGCCCGGTCCGCCGGCATGCCCCGGACGCTGGTGAGCGCGCCGCCGACCGCGCGCAGCACGTCACCGACGCTGATCTCGCCCGGAGGCCGGGTCAGCGCGTACCCGCCCTCGGTGCCGCGGTGGCTGTGCAGCAACCCGGCCCGCCGCAGGTCGAGCAGGATCCCCTGAAGGAAGCTGAGCGGAATGTCCTGGCGCTCGGCCAGGCTCGCGGCCTTGACCAGCTCGCCGCCGGGGTCCCCGTCGCCGGTGGATCCGGCGTCGGCGACGGCGAGCATGGCCCGGAGTGCGTAGTCGGCGCGCGCGGAGATGTACACGGTGTCAGTTGCCGGCCTGGTCCAGCACGCCCCAGCGGCGGCGGATCGCCTTGTCGGCCGCGCCGAACGCGGTGTCCACCAGTAGGCCGACCACCAGGATCACGATCATGATGGCCATCAGCCGGGGCGCCTCGCTCAGTTCGCGGGCGTAGGTGAGCTGCGCGCCGATCGAGGTGCGGGTGGCGATGACCACCAGCAGCTCACCGGCCATCAGGCTGCGCCAGGCGAACGCCCAGCCCTGCTTGAGCCCGGCCACGATGGCGGGCAGCGCGGCCGGTGCGATCACGTACCGGTAGAGGTTGAGCCCGCGGGCACCGAGGTTGCGGCCGGCGCGGACCAGCAGCGGCGGCACGTAGTCCACGCCGTGGATGACGCCGTTGGCGACCGACGGCGCGGCACCGAGCACCACCACGAAGAAGATGGCCTGCTCGCTGAGCTGGAACAGCAGGATGGCCAGCGGGAACCAGGCGATCGACGGCATGGTCTGCAACGCGGTGATCATCGAGCCGAGCGCGGCCCGGAGCACCTTGACCCGGGCCACGCCCAGGCCCAGCAGCAGGCCCACCGCGACCGCGGCGGAGAACCCGACCGCCGCCCGCCGGGCGGTGGTGGCCAGACCCTCCCAGAGTGCGGAGCTGACCAGGTAGTGGCCGAGGTCGCCGAAGACCACCGCCGGACCGGGCAGCGCCCAGGGCTCCTTCCACCCGCTCCAGACCACCGCCTGCCAGAGGGCGATCGCCATCGCGAGCGCGGCGAACTTTGGCCAGGTGGCGGACCAGAGCCGGCGCAGCCGGGACGGGCCCTTCTCCCGGCCGGCGATCTCCAGCGCGTCGAGGCCGGAGATCTCCGCGTCGGTACGCGCCGACGCGGCGAGGGTGTCACTGGCCATGCCGGCCCACCTCCTTGCGCAGCCGGTCGGTGACCTCGGCGGCGATGGCCGAGACCTCCGGCGAGTCGATCCGTCGGGGTCGTGGCACGTCGACCCGGGTGGAATAGATGATCCGGCCGGGCCGGCTGGAGAGCAGCACGATCCGGTCGGCGAGCCGGGCCGCCTCGCGAACGTTGTGCGTGACGAACAGGACGGTGAGCTTGCGCTCGGCCCAGATGCGCTCCAGCTCGTCGTGCAGGATGTCCCGCGTCATCGCGTCGAGCGCGCCGAACGGCTCGTCCATCAGCAGCACCGGGGTGTCCAGCGCGAGCGTGCGGGCCAACGCGACCCGCTGCCGCATGCCGCCGGAGAGCTGGTGCGGGCGCTTGCGGCCGAAGTCGGACAGGTGGACCGTACGCAGCAGCTCGGCCACCCGGGCCCGGCGCTGGTCGCGGGGGAGCCCGCGCAGCTTCAGCGGCACCTCGACGTTGCCCTCGACGGTCGACCACGGGAACAGCGCCGGCTCCTGGAACATCAGGCCCGGGTTGACGCCCTCGCCCAGCTCGATCGCGCCGCCGCTGACCCGGTCCAGGCCGGCGACGAGGTTCAGCAGCGTGCTCTTGCCGCAGCCGGACGCGCCGACCAGGCAGACGAACTCGCCCGGCGCGACGTCGAGCGACACCCCGTCCAGCGCCAGGACGGCCTGCTCGCCCTGGCCGTACACCTTGGTCACGCCGCGCAGCGCGACCGAGCCGGTCGCGCTGCGCGGGGTCGTCGTGGTCGACGTCACGGCTGGGTGACCTCGGGCTTGCCCTCGGCCTTCAGCACCTCGTTGAGGTACTTCAGGTCGTAGAGGCCGTTCAGGTCGACCGGCTGGGTCAGCCCGACCGCGACGGCGTGGTCCAGGCCGGCCTTCAGCGAGGCCGCGATCGGGTCGTTGGTGAACTCCAGCGTCGGCCAGGCCTGCTTGATCAGCTTGATGTCCAGCGGCTTGCCGGTGATCTTGCCGATGTGCTCGGAGACGGCCTGCTGCGCCTCGTCCGGCTTGGTGTTGACGAACTCGTTCGCCGCGACCTGGCCCTCGACCAGCTTCTTCACCACGTCCGGGTGCGCCTTGAGGAACTTGGTGCTGACCAGCAGGTTCGTGATGACGAACTTCTTGTCCGGCCAGAGGTCGCGCTCGTCGACGAGCACCTTGCCGCCGGCGTTGACCAGGCGGGAGACGAACGGCTCCGGCACCCAGGCGCCGTCGATGGCACCGCTGCCGAAGGTCTCGACGGTCTGTGCGTTCTCCTGCGGGACGACCTTGACGTCGCCGCCGCCCTCCTTGGTGGTCGCCAGGCCCTTCTCCTTGAGCCAGTAGCGCAGCGCGACGTCCTGGGTGTTGCCGAGCTGCGGCGTGGCGATCTTCTTGCCGCGGAGCTGCTCCACCGAGGTGATGCCGGGCTTGACCACCAGCGCGACGCCGCCGGACGCGGCGCCGGAGACCACCCGGACCGCCTCGCCCTTCGACTTGGAGAAGGCGTTCACGGTCGGGTTCGGACCGATGTACGTGGCGTCCAGCGCGCCGGAGAAGACCGCCTCGATGGCCGCCGGGCCGGCGTTGAAGGTCTTCGTCTCCAGCGTCACGTCGCCGCCGAGCTTCTCCTTGAAGATCCCCTTCTCCACGCCCACCACGGCCGGCGCGTGGGTGAGGTTGGGGAAGTAGCCCAGGCGCAGCGTCACCGGGCCGGAGTCGCCGGCGGCGTCGCTGTCGCCGCCGCAGGCGGCGGTGGTGCCGAGTGTGGCCGCGCCGACCGCGGCCAGGGTGGCCAGCGTGACCAGGCGGCGCAGGGGGAGCCGTCTCATCGAAAGTCCAATCCGCAGTATTCCTATTTAGTTGGTAGGAAGAGTGGGGCAGGGTGCCGGGCGGCGTCAAGACCCGTCCCGCATCTGTCCACCGTTCGGCCACGGCACACCGCCGGTGTGGCCGGTACGGAGGCGCTAGTGTCGATCTCGTGCCGACCAGGAGAGCGAAGATCCCAGCGACGAAGTACCCGGTCGAGCGGTTCGCCCTCGACAACGGCCTGCGGGTGGTGCTCACCCCGGACCGCAGCGCCCCGGTGATCGGGGTGGCGGTGGTCTACGACGTCGGCATCCGCTCCGAGCCGCAGGGGCGCACCGGCTTCGCCCACCTCTTCGAGCACCTCATGTTCCAAGGCTCGGAGAACCTGGAGAAACTCGCGCACTTCCGGCACGTGCAGGGCGCCGGCGGCACGTTCAACGGCTCCACCCACTTCGACTACACCGACTACTTCGAGACGCTGCCGAGCAACGCGCTGGAACGGGCGCTCTTCCTGGAGGCCGACCGGATGCGCGGCCCCCGGCTCACCGAGGAGAACCTGCGCAACCAGGTCGACGTGGTCAAGGAGGAGATCCGGGTCAACGTGCTCAACCGGCCGTACGGCGGGTTCCCCTGGCTGACGCTGCCGCCGGTGATGTTCGACACGTTCCCGAACGCGCACGACGGCTACGGCTCCTTCGACGACCTGGAGTCCGCGACGGTGGCCGACGCCGCCGACTTCTTCCGGCACTACTACGCCAGCGGCAACGCGGTGCTGGCGGTCAGCGGCGACATCGACGTGGCCGAGGCGACCGCGCTGATCGAACGGCACTTCGGCGACGTGCCGGCCCGCCCCGCCCCGGAGCGGCCCGACTTCGCCGAGCCCGACCTGACCACCGAGCGGCGCAGCACGTACACCGACGCGCTGGCCCCGCTGCCGGCGGTGGCGAGCGCCTGGCGGGTGCCCGACCCGGTCACCGACTTCGCCGGCTACCTCCCCTTCGTGGTGCTCGCCGAGGTGCTCACCGACGGCGACGCGTCCCGGCTGGTCGAGCGACTGGTGCAGCGCGACCGCACGGTCACCGGCCTGGGCGGCTACCTCAGCTTCATGGGGGACCCGTTCGACGTGCGCGACCCCACCGCGCTGCTGCTCCAGGCACACCTGCCGCCCGGCGGCGACGTGGACAAGGTGCTGCGCACGATCGACGAGGAGCTGGACCGGCTGGCCACCGACGGGCTGACCGACGGGGAACTGGCGCGTACCCAGGCCCGGATGGCCACCCACCTGCTGCGCGACACCGACGCGGTGCTCGGCCGCGCGCTGCGGATGGCCGTGCTGGAGCAGCAACGCGGCGAACCGGGGCTGCTCAACGAACTGCCCCGACTGGTCGGCGCGGTCACCGAGGAGCAGGTCCGCGCCGCCGCCGCCACGCTGCGGCCCGAGCGCCGCGCATCCGTCGAGGTCGTCGCCGGAGGTGCCAGATGACCACCACCACCGTCCGTCCGCTGCCGGCGCTCGGCCCGAACCGGCGGCTCACCGTGCCGAAGCAGGCGGAGCGCACGCTCGGCAACGGCCTCACCGTGATCGCGGTACGCCGGCCCGCCGTACCCCTGGTCGAGCTGCGGCTCTGGATGCCGTTCGGGCGGGCCCACCTGGCCCGTGGCGCGATGCTGGCGCAGACCGTGCTGGCCGGCACCGAGGCGCACAGCGCCACCGAGATCGCCGCCGAACTCCAGAAGGTCGGCGGCGGGCTCTCCGCCGGCGTCGACCCGGACCGGCTGATGCTCTCCGGCGCCGGCCTGGTGACCGGGCTGGACCGGATGCTGGAGTTGCTCGTCGAGGTGCTCACCGGCGCCAGCTACCCGGGCGACTGGGTGGCCACCGAGCGGGACCGCCTCGTCGACCGGATCCAGGTCGCCCAGAGCCAGCCGTCCCACCTGGCCCGGACCGCGCTGCTCACGCGCGTCTACGGCCGCCACCCGTACGCGACGCAGACGCCCGAGCCCGACCAGGTCCGGGCGGTCCGCCCGGCCGCGCTGCGCCGGCTGCACGCCGAGCGGGTGCACCCGGCCGGGGCGGTGCTGGTGCTGGTCGGCGACGTGCAGCCGACGCGGGCGCTGGACGCGGCCGAGGCGGCGCTCGCCGGCTGGCGGGGCGACGGCCACGTCGCCGAGCTGCCGCCCGCGCCGCCGCTGGAGCCCGGCCCGCTGCTGCTCGTCGACCGGCCCGGCTCGGTGCAGTCCTCGCTGCGCCTCGCGCTGCCGGCGGTGCCCCGCACCCACCCCGACCACGCCGCGTTGCAGCTCGCCAACCTGCTCTTCGGCGGCTACTTCTCGTCCCGCTGGGTGGAGAACATCCGGGAGGACAAGGGCTACACGTACGGGCCGCACTCGGTGGTCGAGCACTCGGTGGCCGGGTCGGTGCTCGTCGCCGGCGCCGAGGTGGCCACCGAGGTGACCGCGCCCGCGCTGCTGGAGACCAGCTACGAGCTGGGCCGGCTGGCCACCGTGCCGCCGAAGCCGGACGAGCTGGAGCAGGCCCGCCAGTACGCGCTCGGCACGCTCCAGCTCGGCATGTCCACCCAGGCCGGTCTCGCGTCACTGACCAGCGCGTACGCCGGCAACGGGCTGCGGCTGGACTTCCTCGCCGAGCACGCCGCCCGGCTGGCCGCGGCGACCGTGGACGACGTCGCCGAGGTGGCGGCCCGGTACCTCGCCCCGGCGAAGGCGGTCACCGTGGTGCTCGGCGACGCGGCCCGGGTGGCCGACTCGCTCGCCGCGCTCGTCCCCGTGCGTACGGAGGGTGCATCCACGTGAGCGGCGAGCCGGCGCCGCCGCTGGCCCGGTCCACGGTGGACCGGGCCGCGCACCGGCGTACCGACCCGGCCTGGCTGGCCGAGGCGTGGGAGCAGGCCCGGGTGCTGGTGCTGGACTCGACCGACGAGGGTCGCGCCCTGGTCCGGGGCGAGACGGCCCCGCCGGAGCTGGTCCTGGTCGGCGCCGGTGAGCTGCCCGAGGTGCCGCGCTCGGTGCCGATGTTCCTCGGCGTGGAGCCGGACGGGGTGCCGGTGTTCGCGGTGGACAGCCCGCTGCCCACGCTGCCCGGCACCCGCCGGGCGCACCTGCGTGAGGTCGGCCACCTGATGACCGACCGGGACGCGGGCCTGTTCACCACCGCGTTGGCGCTGCTCAACTGGCATCTCCGGCACGGCTACTCGGCGTCCACCGGGCAGCCGACGCAGGTCGACGAGGCCGGCTGGTCCCGGGTAGACCCGGGTGGCCACCGGACCTGGCCGCGTACCGACCCGGCCATGATCGTGCTGGTGCACGACGGGGTGGACGGCCCGGAGGGCCGCTGTCTGCTGGGCAACAACGCCGCCTGGCCGGGCACCCCGGGCCGGCGTCGCTACTCCTGCCTGGCCGGTTACGTCGAGCCCGGCGAGTCGGCCGAGGCGGCCGTGCTGCGTGAGGTCCGCGAGGAGGTCGGCGTCGCGGTCGAGGAGATCGCGTACGTGTCCAGCCAGGCCTGGCCGTTCCCCGGCTCGCTGATGCTCGGCTTTCTGGCCCGGGCCGACGCCGACGAGCCGATCCGGGTCGACCCGACCGAGATCGCGCACGCGCGGTGGTTCAGCCGCCGGGAGATCGGCGCCGCGCTGGCCGGCGAACCGGTCCGGGCGGACGGCGGGGACCACCTGCTGCTGCCGCCGCCGTCGTCGATCGCGCTGTTCCTGGTGCACCGCTGGCTCGACGGCCACTGCTGACCGGGGCGGCCGGGCCGCTGTCCCCGCTGCGGCGAGCCGCCGAAGCGCGCCGGTGCGTTGAGAAGGGGCCCCGCCCAGGCCGTAGGCGTTGAGCGGGGGCCCCTCCCTTACGCGGTCCCGGCCCGGACCGTCGTTGCCGCGGCGGTCCCGGGCCGGGAACACGGGCCGTCGTGGCCGGGTGAGGCGTGGAGCACGGCGGGGGAGCCGGTCCGGCCACGACGGACGTCAGCGGTCGGTCATCCGCCGTCCCACCGGTACGGGCGGCCGGGGACGGGCTCCTTGATGGGCAGCACCTTGACCCGGTGCCGGCCGGCGCGGACCGCCCCGACGGCGGACAGGGCGCGGGCGAGCAGGAGTGCGGCATCCCGGTTCTCGGCGTGCACGACCTGACGGCGTGGCTCCGGCGCACGGGTCTCGTCCCGCAGGCGGCCCCCGCCGGCCCAGGCGGCGGCGATGTCGGCGTCGGCGGCGCTGCGGATCTCGGTGCGGACGATCAGGAACCGCATGGTGTCCCCCGGAAGTGGACGGATACGCGGTGGAACTTCCACGTCACTCCAGCGACATCGTACGCCCGCAGGTCGTCCCAGCAAGTGAAACGAGGCCGCTCAACCGTTCGGAGGATGCCAGGTCAGGACGGTTGTCCGGAATGGAGACGCGAGGGGCCGCCGGCGTGATGCCGACGGCCCTCTGGCGTTCGCCGGATCAGTTCAGGTCGAACTGGCCGTTCTTCGCGCCGGCGATGAAGCCGAGCCAGCCGGCCCGGTTGAACAGCAGCACCGGCCCGCTCGGGTCCTTGCTGTCCCGCAACGCCATGGTCGCCGGCCCGGTGCCGAGCGGCGCGACCTCCACGCAGTTCGAGGTCTGGCTGCGGGTGCTCTTGCGCCAGGCGGCGCCGGCGAGGGAGGTCGTGCTGGTGCGGATCTCGTTCATGGTGTCCTGCTCCTGGTGAGGTGCTCCGATGGGGACGAGCGACGCCGCGCCGGAGCGGGGATCACCGTTCCGACGTGAGGCGCCCCGAGTCACGGCGGCGCTGGGTCGGCGCCGTTGCCGGCCCGTACGCCGCGGTGGACTCGACTGCCGTGCCGGTCGGCCGTCCGGTCGCCTCGGTCAGCCAGGAGCGGGTGTCCGATGCGGAGAGTGCCGACCTGCACAGCCACTCGAACACCACTTTATAGCGATTTAGGGTGTTCGCCTCGGTCGACATGACGTCGGTGAACCCACTTTCGATGGCCAGCGTCTCCGGATCGAGCGGGTCGGCGAACCGGTAGAGCGAGAACGCGGTGGGCGGGACGTACCAGTCGCCGACCCGGGTGTCCCGGAGCAGCAGGCGCAGCTCCACGTTCGGCATGTCGGCCAGCTCGCACAGGTGGACGAGCTGGTCCCGCAGCACGTCCGGCGGGCCGGCGCGCCGGTCCAGCGCGGCCTCCTCCAGCACGGCGGTGTAACGGGGCACGTGGGTCAGCAGCGACTGGCGGGCCTGCCGGGCGCCCACCTCGGTCTCCGGGTCCTCCGACTCCGGGTCGCCGGCCTCCTCGGCCACCCGGGCCGCGGACAGGATCCGGTGCCGGGCGTAGCCGGGGGTCTGCAACAGCCCCGGCACCAGCACCGGGTTGTACTCGGAGATCTCCGCGCAGCCCGCCTCCAGCTCGGCGAAGGCGCGCTGCTGCTGGGTCATCACCGGGAAGGTGCGCAGCCAGCCGCGCATGTCGCCGGCCTCGTGGGCGATCCCGGCCAGCTCCGCACGCAGCCCGCCGGTGACCCCGTAGAGCGTGAGCAGGGCGGCCACGTCCTCCGGGTCGGGTCGGCTGCGGCCGTTCTCCAGGCGGGACAGTTTGGAAGCGGAGGCCCAGCCGATCCCCTCGATAACCTGGTCACCGGTGAGACCGGCCTGTTCGCGGAGCCGGCGCAGCTCGATGCCGAGGCGACGACGGCGCAGAAACGGGCCTGGTACGGCAGGAGGCACGGCGTCCTCTTTTCCGTCGACCGTCGCAGGACGCGACGGTAACTGTATGGAATTCGCCCCCCACGGTCAGTATGGACGGCGCGACCGGTGTCGGCAGGTCCGGCGAGGGCGTGTCACGAGAGACAAAAAGAGGACTGTGGAGAGCGCCTTCGTCGGCGCCCGCCCCCGACGCGCCCACGGGCGCACCCGCCGGAGGGAAACCGATGCGCACCGTCCTGCGCCGCCCCGACTTCCGCCTGCTCTTCGCCGCGATGGTGGCGAGCATGGCGGCGGAGTCGATCCTGCTGCTCGCGCTCGCCGTCTGGGTGAAGGACCTGACCGGCTCGGACAGCATGGCCGGAGCCACCATCTTCGCCGTGATCGCGCCGATGGCGCTCGCCCCGCTGGTGGGCTGGGTGGTCGACCGCTACCGCCGCCGGCCCTTCTTCATCGCCGCCAACCTGCTCGCCGCCGTGCTCCTCGGCCCGCTGCTCACCGTCCGCGACCGAGGGGACGTGTGGGTGATCTACCTGGTCGCGGCGCTCTACGGCCTCTCCTCGATCACACTGAGCGCCGTACTCAACGGGCTGATCCGGCACCTCGTGCCGGCCGACCTGCTGGCCGACGCGAACGGGGCCCTCCAGACCGTCCGCCAGGGACTGCGGCTGGTCGGGCCGCTCGCCGGGGCCGGCGTCTACGCCGCCGTCGGTGGCTGGCTGCTGGTGCTCCTGGCCATGGTCGGCTTCCTGGTCGCCGCCGCCATGGTCGGGCTGCTCCGGGCGGACGAGAGCACGCCGACCCGGTCCGGCAGCCGCTGGCCGGCCGGGCTGGGCGCCGGGCTGCGTCACCTGGCCCGGGAGGCGGCGCTGCGCCGGGCCCTGGTCGGCTACGGCGCGGCCTCGCTGGTGATGGGCTTCACCGAGTCGCTGATCTTCGCGTACGTCGACCTGGGCCTGCGTCGCGACGCCGCGTTCGTCGGCGTGCTGGTCATGGTGCAGGGGGTGGGCGGCCTGGTCGGCGGGCTGCTCTCCGCCGCCGTGGTCCGCCGGCTCGGTGAGCTGGGCGCCCTGGCCGCCGGCGTGACGTTCTTCGGCCCGGCCGCGCTGGCGCTGGCGTACCCCCGGCTCTGGCTCGGGGTGGTGGCGCTGCTGCTGGCCGGCGTCTCGCTGCCGCTGACCATGGTGGGGCTGCACACGCTGGTCCAGCGACGGACGCCGCCGGGGCTGCTGGGCCGGGTCACCGCCGCGTCCAAGGCGCTGGTCAGCGGGCCGCAGGCGGTGTCCATCGGCACCGGCGCGCTGCTCGTCGGCGTCTTCGACTACCGGCTGCTGTTCGTGCTGGTCGGGACCATCACCACGGGCGGCGGCCTCTACCTCTGGCGGGGACGCCGCCTCACCCCGCCGGGGGCGGCCGGCCCGGCCCGCGTCCCGGTGCCCCGCCGGCCGCTCGACGACGAGCTGCTCGCCGCCAGCCGTCGGCGTCGGACGCCCTGAACGGCGACGAGCGGCCGGACCCGGATGCCGGGTCCGGCCGCTCGGGCGTGCGCGGGCAGGTCAGCCGGGCAGGGCGGCGAGGTGCTGCTTGACCTGGTTGATCGAGGGGTTGGTCAGGGCGCTGCCGTCGACGAAGCGCAGCGTCGGCACGGTCTGGTTGCCGCCGTTGACGCCCATCACGAACTCCGCCGCCGCGGGGTCCTGCTCGATGTCGACCACCTCGTACGCGATGCCCTCCCGGTCGAGCTGCGACTTCAGCCGGTGGCAGTAGCCGCACCACGGGGTGGAATACATCGTCAACATGGTTGGTCCTCCCAAGGGTGGCTCGCGCCCGGTCCGATCAGGCCAGGCTAACCGCTGCAACGTCGGACGGGGCTGGGATGATTCCCTGTCGTGGGGGTTCACTCAGCGGCGGAACGGGTGCTGGCCGGGCTGGATCCGGAGCAACGGTCGGCGGTGACCGCCCCGGCCGGCCCGGTCTGCATCCTGGCCGGCGCCGGCACCGGCAAGACCCGGGCGGTGACCTCGCGGATCGCCTACCGGGCGCTGAGCGGCGACATCTCCGCCCGGCACGTGCTGGCGGTCACGTTCACCGCCCGCGCCGCGGCCGAGATGCGAAGCCGGCTCGGCGTGATCGGGGTGGGCGGGGTGCAGGCGCGGACGTTCCACGCGGCGGCGCTGCGCCAGGTCCGCTACTTCGCCCCCCGGCTGCTGGCGGGGCGGGCCATGCCGGAGCTGCTGGACAGCAAGGTGCGAGTGGTCACGCTGGCCGCCGCCAAGGTGGGCCTGCGCACCGACCGGGCCGCCGCGCGCGACCTCGCCGCCGAGATCGAGTGGGCCAAGTCCTCCCTGGTCGAGCCGGACGAGTACGTGGTCGCCGCGGCCAAGGCGCGGCGCGAGACACCGTACGAGCCGGCGCGGGTGGCCGAGGTGTTCGTCGCGTACGAGCGGCTCAAGCGCGGCAACGGAGTGATCGACTTCGAGGACATGCTGCGCGCCGCGGTCTGGGGGATCGAGGAGCACCCGGACGTGGCCGAGCAGGTGCGCAGCCAGTACCGGCACTTCGTGGTCGACGAGTACCAGGACGTCAACCCGCTCCAGCAGCGGCTGCTGGACGTCTGGCTCGGCGGGCGCGACGACCTCACCGTGGTCGGCGACGCCAGCCAGACCATCTACTCGTTCACGGGCGCGACCTCGTCGTACCTGGTCGACTTCCCGCGTCACCACCGTGGCGCGACGGTGGTGCGGCTGGTCCGGGACTACCGCTCCACCCCGCAGGTGGTCGGCCTGGCCAACGCGGTGATCTCGCAGGCCCGGGGTGCCGAGGCGCGGCTGCGGCTGGAGCTGCACGGCCAGCGCCGGCCCGGCCCCGAGCCGGAGCTGCGGATCTTCACCGACGAGCCGGCCGAGGCCACCGCCGTCGCGGCCCGCTGCCGGGCGCTGGTGGCCGGCGGCACCCCGGCGCGGGAGATCGCGGTGCTGTTCCGCGCCAACGCGCAGTCCGAGGCGTACGAGAAGGCGCTCTCCGAGGCCGCGGTGCCGTACGTGCTCCAGGGCGCGGAGCGGTTCTTCGAGCGGCCCGAGGTGCGCCAGGCGATGATCGCGCTGCGCGCCGCCACCCGGTCCGTCCCCGGGGAGACGCCGCTGCCGGCCGCCGTGGTGGAGGCGCTCACCGCGGTCGGCTGGGCACCCGGCGCGCCACCGGCCGGCGGTGCCGCGCGTGAGCGCTGGGAGGCCCTCGCCGCGCTGGTGCAGCTCGCCGAGGAGTACGCGGCCACCCCCGAGATCGAGCCGATCGGGGAGGCCGCCGCGGTCGAGCGGCCGGTGACGCTGACCGGCTTCACCGAGGAGCTGGCCCGGCGGGCCGCCCAGCAGCACGTGCCGACCGTGGAGGGCGTGACGCTGGCCTCGCTGCACTCGGCGAAGGGCCTGGAGTGGGACGCGGTGTTCCTGGTCGGGCTGGCCGAGGGCACGCTGCCCACCACGTACGCGAAGACGCCCGAGCAGGTCGAGGAGGAGCGGCGGCTGCTCTACGTGGGGATCACCCGGGCGCGGGAGTGGCTCTGGCTGTCGTACGCGGTGGCGCGTTCGCCCGGCGGCCGGGCCCGGCGGCCGTCCCGCTTCCTGCCGCAGCTCGACCGCTCGGGCGGCGGTGAGCGGGCCGCCGGCGGCAGCCCGGTCCGGCGGGCCGAGCGGCGGCGACCGCAGGTGGTCTCCTGCCGGATCTGCGGCGCCACGCTGCTCGCCGGCGCGGACCGGAAGCTGGGCCGCTGCCCCACCTGCCCGTCGGACCTGGACGAGGAGCTGTACGAGCGGCTGCGCGACTGGCGGCAGCGGGTGGCCGGCGTGCAGCGGGTGCCGGCCTACGTGGTCTTCACCGACGCCACGCTCACCGCGCTGGCGGAGCGGAAGCCGGGGCGCACCGAGGAACTGGTCGCGATCGCCGGGATCGGGCCCCGGAAGGTGGGCCTGTACGGCGACCCGGTGCTGGCCCTGGTGGCCGGCGCCACGGTGGACGACGTTCTGCCCGCAGAAAACTTTCGAAATCAGTCCGTAAATCGTTTGCCCTCCCCCGAGGGCGAGGAATAGCCTCAGGACACACCACGCGAGCGGCGCCGTTCTGGCTGCTCACGGGGGATGAGTCCATGGTCGGCACGAGGAAAGTCAGGGAGGTGGCACCAATGGCGATTTACCTCAACGAGCGTCCGGCGGCGATGCCAGCTGCCTGCGCTCCGCTGTCGGCTGTCCGGGTGGCCCTCGCCGCTCGACCGTCGGCTCCGCAGGTGCACCAGGCCCAGGTTCAGGCCGAGCTGAACCTGACCGTCGCACCGCTGCACGGAGTCGAGGGGACCAGTGGCTTCACGGGCATGGGCGTCGATGGCGGCAAGAAGCGCACCGACGTCCGCGGCGTTCCACCTCGAGGTAGACCGGTCTGATCCATCAGACACCGGCTCACCTCGAGGCCGCGGAACCCGCTACCGGGATCCGCGGCCTCAGTTTTTTGCCCTGCCGAAGTACCGAATGCGATCCACGAGATCGAAGTGAGAGAGAGGTGACCGGAGGATGAGTCTGGCGTTGGCCCCACTCGACGTGAGCGTCGAGGTGGAGGCGAACCTGCCCTGCCGGAAGTTCGACCCCGACCTGTGGTTCTCCGACTCGCCCGCCGAGCTCGAGCTGGCCAAGTCGCTCTGCGGGGACTGCCCGCTGCGCGTCGAGTGCCTGGCCGGGGCGGTGGAGCGGGCCGAGCCCTGGGGCGTCTGGGGCGGCGAGATCTTCGAGCGTGGCGCGGTCGTCCCGCGCAAGCGGCCCCGTGGCCGTCCGCGCAAGGAGGACCTCGCCCGTGACGCCCAGCTCCGGGTCGAGGCGGAGGCGCGACTGGCGGCCAGCGGGCTGTCCGAGTCGCGTAGCGCCGTCCGGCTGGCAGCCTGACACACCTACGTTCCGAAGCCGACCGACGCCGGTGTCCCTCCACCGGCCGAACGAGAGAGAAAAACCGATGCTGCACCTGCCGAACGGAACCGAGATGCAACTACTCCACGAAGCGCTGTCGAGGGCTCGAATGCGCCGGCCTCAGGCCGGTCGCACCACCACGAGCACTGAGGCAACCCTTTCCGCCCGTACCGTCGCCATGCGGAGTCGCAGCCAGTCGGCACGCGACCTGGGCGTTCTCTAGATCGACACCCTGAGGAAGGGGCGGTGACCCCGATGGTCACCGCCCCTTCGGCGTACGCGCGTCGTCAGGCCACCGGCGCGAAGCCGGGCAGCCAGCGTTCCAGGATGGCCCGGTAGGGCGCCTTCGCCTCCAACTGGCAGAGCACCCCGATCGACCCCAACGTCACCCGGTGGATCATCAGGTACGACGGCGGCAGGTTGAGCTGCCGGCTGAGCTGGTACGCGGGGGAGCGGGGGCTGGCCAGCCGGCCCGCCTCGGCCCGCAGCCAGGCCCGGGTGAAGCGGAACTCGTCGGCGGCGATCGGCTCCAGCATCGGGCGGAGGAAGTCGAGCACCCCCTGGGCGTCGATCGGCTCGGTCCGGCTGACGAAGCCCTCGTCGCGCAGCCCCTCCACCACCCCGTCGGCGTCCCCGCGCAGCGCCAGCGCGGCGATCCGGCCGATCGGCTCGGGCGTGCCCTCCGGCATCCGGGCCACCGCGCCGAAGTCGATCACACCGAGCCGGCCGTCCGGCAGCAGCCGGAAGTTGCCCGGGTGCGGGTCGGCGTGCAGCAGCCCGGCCCGCTCCGGCGCGGACAGGTGCAGCTCGGCCATCAGCCGTCCGGCCTCGTTCCGCTGCTCCTCGGTGCCCTCCCGGATGATCGTGGACAGTGGGATGCCCTCCACCCACTCCGTGATCAGCACCCGGGGCGCGGCGTCGAGCACCTCCGGGATGAAGATGTCCGGGTCGTTCGCGTACGCGGCGGAGAACGCCCGCTGCGACTCGGCCTCCAGCTCGTAGTCCAGCTCCTCGGTGATCCGCTCGCGCAGCTCGGCCAGGAGCGGCTTGACGTCCAGGCCCGGCTGGATGGCCCGGAACATGCCGCCCAGCCGGGAGAGCTGCTTGAGATCGGCGAGCAGGGCGTCACCGGCGCCCGGATACTGGATCTTCACGGCCACGTCCCGGTGGTGCGGGCCGCCGTGGGGTCCGTACCCCGGGTCACGCCAGACCGCCCGGTGCACCTGGCCGATGCTGGCCGCGGCGGCCGGGGTGTCGTCGAAGGAGACGAACCGGTCCCGCCAGTCCGGCCCGAGCTGCTCGGCCAGCACCTTGTGCACGGTCGCCACGGGCAGCGGCGGGGCGGCCTCCTGAAGCTTGGTGAGCGCCTGCCGGTAGGGCGCGGCGACCTCCTCGGGCAGCGCCGCCTCGAAGACCGACAGGGCCTGGCCGAACTTCATCGCACCGCCCTTGAGCTGCCCGAGGACGCTGAACAACTGCTCGGCGGTGCGCTGCTGGATCTCGGCGGAGATGACCTCGGACGCGAGACCGGTCACCCGCTTGCCCATCCCGAGGACGGTTCGACCGGCGAATCCGAGCGGCAGGGCGGCGAGTTTGGCGGTGCGGGACACGGCGCGGCGCGGGATGTCGGTCACCCGGCCATTGTTACCGACGCGAGGGGCTCGCTGCTGCCGTGCGGCCGGGAGCGGGTGGGGCCGACCGGATCGGGCGACGCCCGCAGCAGCCGCAGGCGGGGTGCGGGGGCCACCTGCGGTGCCGGAGGCGACCCGCGCCCCGCACCTCCACCGCCGCGCCGAGCGTCTCCGGTGTGCCGCCGTCGAGCTGGGCCAGCGCCTCGGCCGCCGCGAACGCCGTCGCGGCGAGCCGGGTGGTGGCCGCGCAGGCCGGCTCGCCGCGGTCGGTCGCGAGCTGGGCGGCGAGCGCCGGCCAGTCCGGGTCGCGGTCGGCGCGGTGCAGGTCGAGGCAGCGCAGGCAGGGGCCGGCAGGCGGGCGGACCAGCGGCCCGACCACGGGTACGCCGCCGCGCAGGTCGAGCAGGAGGTGGGGCTGCCGTCGGCGGGCGTACCCGATGGCGAGCGCCTCGGCCGGCCGGCCCACGCCGAGCTGCACTACCAGGTCGGGTCGACCCGACCGCAGCGGCCCGGTGGCGGTGCCCGGCGCGCAGCGGACCAGCGCCGCGCACACCGCCGGGGCCAGCGGCCGACCCAGCTCCGTGCCGGGCAGGCCGGTCCCGACCAGGTCGCCGGCGTGGACCGGGCCGGACAGATCGGGTACGACGTGCCCCACCCCGGCCTGGGCCAGCGCGACGGCGACCGCGGCGCCGAGCCGGCCCGCGCCGGTCACCAGCACCCGGGCGGCCCGGCGGCGGCGCAGCAGCCGGGCCGGCGTGCCGGGCAGGTCGGGCACGGCCAGGGCCAGGGCGTCCGCCTCCGCGGTCAACCGGGCCCGGACCGGCCCGGTGAGGTCGCGGGGGAGCAGCGTCTGCGCGGGTACGACCAGACCGGCGGCCCGGAGCGCGTCGAGCAGGGCGCGCGCCTCGCCCGGTGGCACCCGGGCGGCGGTGGCCGCGGCCAGGACGGCGCGTTCGCTGCGGGTGCCGTCGAGCAGGTCGAGCAGTTGGGTGGTGCCCGGGGTGGCCACCTCGACCAGCACCGCCGGGCCGGGCTCCACGCCGAGCTGGAGCGTGCGCCGGTCGCGCCACAGCCTGGTCAGGCCGGGCAGCAGCGTCGGGCGGGGAAGCGGAGTCGGATGCGTCACGCCACGAATGGTGACCGTGTCTGTGCGCTCGGTGGCTCGTTGTCCACAGGCTCGGTGTGCCACAGCCAGCGCTGTCCACAGGAAATCGCCGGTTTTCCACAACCGGCCGGTAATCATGTCGGATACGCGACGGGGGAGGAGCGGCCGAAGCCACCCCTCCCCGCGCGACCCGGACGGGTCAGACCTTGGCCTTGCCCAGGATGCGGTTCACTGTTGTGCCGCACACCGGGCACTTGCCCTTGGCCATGTTCATGCCGGTCTTCGAGACCTCCACGCGCCCCTCGAAGTCCCGCTTCTCCTTGCACTTGACGCAGTAACCGTTGTAGGTCTGGGCCTGGTCGGCCACGGTAGCCTCCTCGTCTCGTCCGCCGGAGGTGCCCGGCGGGTTATCCCTGCGACGGGCCACGCGTGGCACCGGCGCCGGGGGGTTCTCCGCGATCAGTCTCCTGACCACTGGTTGGCGGACCCTACCCAGGTCTGGGCGGTTCCATGTCAGCTGTACGCCGACTCTGTGAGCAAGTCGACGACGAGAGTGTGCACGCCGAGTAACGTCGGATAAGTGAGTTTCGGTAGGACACGCCGGGTAAATGCGCTCAGATCCCCTTCGCGGGGTCCCGCCGGCACCGGCCCGTCGTAGATCACCTAACGTGAGGGGCGGCCGGCGGGCGATGGTCACCTACCGCCGCAAAGAATTTTTTCAGGACTCCTGACTACCAACCGTCACTTTCCGGGCGCGTGTCGTCTTGTTTACTCTTGCGGAGCCCTGGTCAGTACGCATTACCTTTCCCTCGTGACAGTCAACCGAGGCTGCGCGGCCCGGTAATGGCCGGGACGCGGAAGCCCGTCGTCGAGGTGCGGCGCAGCCAGCGCCGGCGACGCACGGTGTCCGCGTACCGGGACGGGGAGCGCGTCGTCGTGCTCATCCCCGACCAGTTCTCCCGGGCCGAGGAGAGCGAATGGGTCGACCGGATGCTGGCCCGGCTGGCCGCCCGGGAGGGCCGGTTCGCCCGCTCGGACGCCGAGCTGCTCGCCCGGGCCACCCGCCTGATCGGCCTCTACCTGTCCGAACACCGGTCGGCAGCCGAGCCGGCGAGCGTCCGCTGGGTGACCAACCAGAACGGCCGCTGGGGCTCCTGCACCCCGGCCGACCGCACCATCCGGATCTCCCACCGGATCCAGGACATGCCCGACTGGGTGATCGACTACGTCCTGCTCCACGAGCTGACGCACCTCATCGTGCCCAGCCACAACGCCCGGTTCTGGGCCCTGGTCGCCCGCTACCCGAGGTCGGAGCGGGCCCGCGGCTACCTGGAGGGCGTGGCCGCCACCGCCGGCCTCCCCTGACCCCACCCCCACGGCTCGCGCCTGTTCTGCACGCAGCGGGGGCGGGTGGGGCGCGGGCGGGGCGCTCGGGGCGGGGTTAGGGTCGGCGGATGGTGCGACGTGTGGTGGTGGCGTTGCTCGGCCCGGTGACCTGGTCGCCGCCGGGGGTCGAGCCGGCGCGGTGGCGGACCGCCCTCGCCGAGGACGTGGTGGACCTGCTGGCCACGCTGAACGAGGTGGAGACCGCCGTGGCGGTCACCCCGGCGGACCGCTGGCTGGCCGACGCGGTGGTCTGGCCCGGCACCGCCGTGCACGAGGTGCCCCAACCCACGCCGAACGCGGTCTTCGCGACGCTCACCGGCTACGACCAGGCGGCGGTGGTCGCCGCCGACGCGCCCGACGTGCCCGGACTCACCCTCGGCAAGCTGCTCCGGCCGCTGTCCAGCCGGCCGGTGGCAGTCGCCCCGGCGGAGGGGAACGGGCCGGGCCTGCTCGGGGTGGCCGCGCGTCTGCCCGTACCGGAGTGGTTGCCGGTGCTGGATCTCGACACGGCGGTGCCGGGTGAGGTGCGGGCCGCGGCACCCCGGCCCGGCGACGTGGCGGTGACCGCCGGGTGGCGTCGCTTGCGCGGTCCGGCCGACCTCGGCGCCCTCGACCCGGCGTTCGAGGGCTGGGATGCGACGCGGGCGCTGCTCTCCGGCCACCCGGGCTGACCGTCCGCCGCGGCGCTGGTCCTCCCCACCCGGGCGGCGCGCCGCCGGGCTGCCTCACCGGTGCCGCCGGGCTGCCTCACGGGTGCCCGCCGTGCCGGTTTCGCGCTCCGCTTCCCGCGCCGGTTTCGCGCTCCGCTTCCCGCGCCGGTTTCGCGCTCCGCTTCCCGCGTGCCGGCCTTGGGTTTCCTTCACCGTGCCGGCCTCGGTTCCCTTCACCGTGCCGCCCTCGGTTCGCCTCCCCCGTGCCGGCCCGTGCCGGCACGGGGCGCGGCCCGACCCGGCGTGCCGCCGGCGGCCCGACGCGGCCCGACCCGGCGTGCCGCCGGCGGTCGGGGACTGTGCCGGGGCCGGTCCCCCTCGGTTCGCTTGTCGGGCCGGACTTGATTCGCATGCCGGGGGCGGTGCTGTGTGCGTCGTTCGCGCGCCGGCCGCCGAGCGGCGGAGGAACGCCTCGTCCGCGCCTACCAACTTGATGGCGTGGACGGGTCGCGGCTCTGCCGGTTCGCGGGTCGATAGCGGCTTCTGAAGGCTGCGGCGGTGAGTCGTCGACCGGATACGGCGGTGAGTCATCGACGCCATCAAGTTCGTAGGCGCCGAGGCATGACCCCTGCTGCCGGGATGAACCGTGCCCGAAACGCATTGGAACGACGCAACCGAGGTCGTCAACGGCAACGCGCCGGCCGCCCACACGCAGGGCCGTTCGCTCCTGCCGCGCCCCGGTCAGCCGCCTGCCCGCGCCGCGCCGCCTGCCCGCGCCGCGCCGCCTGCCCGCGCCGCGCCGCCTGCCCGCGCCGCGCCGCCTGCCCGCGCCGCGCCGCCTGCCCGCGCCGCGCCGTGCCGCTCGCCCCGCGCCGCGCCGCCCGGGTGGGGGACAGTGCGGTGGCCTGCGGGATGCGGCGGGGCCCGCACGGACGTCCGTGCGGGCCCCGACCGACGTGCGGCGTCTAGGCCTTGCCGTCGTCCTCGCCCGGGGCCGGCTCCTCCGGCGCACCCGGCGCGGAGAAGTCGAAGCTGGCCAGCTCATCGTCCAGGTCGCTGCCGCTCGCCGCGAACGCCTCCGGGGCCGCGAAGTCGTCGTCCGAGGGCAGCAGGTCGGGGTGACCCCAGATCGCGTCCCGGCCGGCGATGCCGCGCTGCTCGGTCAGCGCCGCCCAGAGCACGGTCGCCTCGCGCAGCCGGCGCGGTCGCAGTTCCAGGCCGACCAGGGCGGCGAACGTCTGCTCGGCCGGGCCACCGGCGGCCCGGCGGCGGCGGAACGCCTCGCCGAGGCGTACGACGTTGGGCAGGCGGTCGCCGGCCGCGCTGTCCACCACGTGGCACACCCAGCCCTCGACCAGCGCGAGGACGGTCTCCAGCCGGGCCAGGGAGGCCTTCTGGGCCGGGGTGTCCTCGGGGGTGAAGATGCCTTCCAGGGCGATCGCCTGCATCGACTCCGGGTCGGTCGGGTCGACCCGGCCCATCGCCTCCTCGATCGCCTCCCGGTTGACCCGGATGCCGGCGGCGTAGTTCTCCACCGCCGTCAGCACGTGCCCGCGCAACCACGGCACGTGCTGGAAGAGGCGCTGGTGGGCGGCCTCGCGCAGGGCCACGTAGAGGCGTACCTCGTCCTCCGGCAGCTCCAGGCCCTCGCCGTACGCCTTGATGTTGGCGGGAATGAGCGCGGCGGTGCCGGCGGGGCCCAGCGGCAGGCCGATGTCGCCGGCGGAGAGCACCTCGGCGGCGAGTGAGCCGAGTGCCTGGCCGAGCTGGCCGCCGAAGAGCGCTCCGCCCAGCGTGGCGACCATCGACTGCATCGGGCCGAGCTGGGCGCGGGCCTCCGGCGGCACCAGGTCGCCCATCGCGCCGACCATCCGGCTGGCCACCGGGTCGCAGAGCTTGCGCCACACGTCGAGGGTCTTGAAGATCCACTCGTTGCGGTTCCAGGCGACCGACGAGCGGATGCCGGAGGGCCACGAGGTCGCCGGTTCCAGCCAGAGGTCGGCGATCCGGAGCGCGTCCTCCACCGCGTTGCGTTCGAACGGCGAGACCGCCGGGTCGCCGGCGGCGGCGAGCTGGCTCGCGGCCACCTGCCGGGCGAGGTCCCAGTTGACCGGCCCGCTGCCCGGCGCGGACAGCAGGTGCTGCAACTGCGACATGAACTGCTGCATCTGCGCGGGATCGTTGGGGTCTGGTGGTTGCCCACCCGGGAGCGCGAAGCCGAACGGAATATCAGGCACGACGTCTACGGTACGCGGGCCCCGCCGCAGGTCGGGCCCGTCGGCGTTGCGCTGAGGGCGAAGTCCGCCGGTCACCGCGCCGGACGGCGGGGGACGGATCGGTACGCTCTGGCGCATGAGACGTCGCGGCGTGACCGTCCTGCTCGGTGCCCTGCTCACCGCCCTGCTCAGCGTCGGCGTGCTGAGCGTGCCCCTGCCGTACGTGGTGCTCGGCCCCGGCCCGACCGTCAACACGCTCGGCAGTGAGAACGGCAAGGAGATCATCCAGGTTTCCGGCCGCGCGACGTCCACCTCGGCCGGGCAGCTCCGGCTCACCACGGTCGGCGTGCAGCCCACGGTCCGGCTGCGGTCGGCGCTGGCCGGCTGGTTCTCCTCGGACGAGGCGGTGGTGCCCCGGGAGCTGGTCTATCCGCCGGGGGAGTCGCAGGAAGAGGTCGAGAAGCGCAACGCGGAGGACTTCCAGAACTCGCAGACCAGCGCCGAGACGGCGGCCCTGCGCGAGCTGGGCTACCCGATCAAGGTGCTGGTCAAGACCGTCACGCCGGGCGGGCCGTCGGTGGACGTGCTCCGCGCGGACGACGTGCTCACCTCGGTCGACGGGGCGCCGGTGACCAGCGCGGCCAAGCTCACCGAGCTGATCCGGGCCAAGCCGGCCGGCACCGCGCTGCGGATCGGCTACACCCGGGGCGGCACCCCGGGCACCGCGACGGTCACCAGCCGGGAGCAGGACGGCCGGCCGCGCATCGGGGTCGAGATCGACCAGCAGCAGCCGCACCCGTTCACCCTGAAGATCGACCTCGGGGACATCGGCGGGCCGAGCGCCGGCCTGATGTTCACGCTGGGCATCATCGACAAGCTGGAGCCGGCCGACCTGACCGGCGGGAAGATCGTCGCCGGCACCGGGACCATCGACGACGAGGGCCGGGTCGGCCCGATCGGCGGCATCGCGCAGAAGTTGGTCGGCGCCAAGGACGCCGGCGCGAAGGTCTTCCTGGTGCCGGCGGACAACTGCGCCGAGGCGGTCCGTAACCCGCAACCGGATCTGCCGTTGCTCCGGGTGGCGACGCTTTCCGACGCGCTCAAGGCGCTGGAGACGCTCCGTGCCGGAGGGCAGCCGACCCGCTGCTGAGCAGGACCGGTCACCTTCCGCCGGGCGATCGTGACGTGACCTTGACCCGACGTGTTCAGGAACACCCCGTACTCTTGGGTGCCTGGTCGGAGCCGATCACATCAAACGTGCGGAGCCAATAGTGGTCATGCGTAGCAGTCCCCTGCCGAGGATGAGCCGACGCGGACGCGTCACCATCGGGGTCCTGGTCGGGGTGTTCGTGTTGTTCACCCTGCTCGGGTGGGGGGTCAACGCCTGGACCGACTGGCTGTGGTTCGACGAGGTCCGGTACACCCAGGTCTTCACCGGTGTGCTCGCCACCCGGCTGCTGTTGTTCCTGGTGGTCGGCGTGGGGATGGCGCTGATCATCGCCGGCAACCTGTGGCTGGCGTACCGGTTGCGGCCCCGGATGCGTCCGCACTCGGCCGAGCAGGCCACGTTGGAGCGCTACCGTATGCTGCTGAGCCCCCGGCTCGGCACCTGGATCGCGCTGGCCTCCGCCGTCGTCGGGCTCTTCGCCGGGCTCTCCGCGCAGACCCGGTGGGCCCAGTGGCTGCTGTTCCGCAACGGCGGCGACTTCGGCGTCAAGGACCCGGAGTTCGGCATCGACGTCGGCTTCTACGTCTTCCAGCTCCCGTTCTGGCGCTACGCGCTCGGCGTCGGCTTTACCGCGGTGGTGCTTGCCCTGCTCGGCGCGCTGGCCGTGCACTACGTCTTCGGCGGGGTGCGCCTCCAGGGCGTCGGTGACCGGATGACCAACTCCGCCCGCGCCCACCTGAGCACGCTGGTCGCCGTCTTCGTCCTGCTCAAGGCCGTCGCCTACGTGCTGGACCGGCGCGCCATGCTGCTGGAGTACAACGAGGGCGCGAAGCTCTACGGCGCCGGCTACGCCGACGTGAACGCGCTGCTGCCGGCGAAAGAGATCCTCGCCTGGATCTCCGTACTGGTGGCCGTGGCGATCATCGTGTTCTCCAACGCGGTGATGCGGAACCTGGTCTGGCCCGGCATCTCGCTGGCCCTGCTGGGCGTCTCCGCGGTGGCGATCGGCGGCATCTACCCGTGGGCCGTGCAGACGTTCGAGGTGAAGCCGAGCGCCCGGGACAAGGAGGCGCGGTACATCGAACGCAGCATCAAGGCGACCCGGTCCGCGTTCAGCCTCGACGGCACGAAGACCACACCGTACGCGGCCAGCAATCTCGTGCCACCCGCCAGCCTGTCCACCGACACGTCGGTGGTGTCGAACATCCGGTTGCTCGACCCGCAGCTCGTCTCCGAGACCTACACGCAGCTCCAGCAGGTGCGTGGCTTCTACGACTTCGGCTCGAAGCTGGACATCGACAGGTACGCGGTCAAGGACAAGACCTCCGACTACGTGGTCGGCGTCCGGGAGATCAACTACGGTGAGCTGACCGACCAGCAGAGCAACTGGATCAACCGGCACACCGTCTACACCCACGGGTACGGCCTGGTGGCCGCGCCGGCGAACCAGGTGGTCTGCGGCGGGCAGCCGTACTTCGTCTCCGGCTTCCTCGGCGAGAAGGCGCAGGAGGCGTGTTCCTCGCCGACCGAGGAGATCCCGGCCCAGCAGCCGCGGATCTACTACGGCGAGCGGATGGAGCCCGACGACTACGCGATCGTCGGGCAGAACGGCGACCGCAACGTCGAGTTCGACCGGCCCACCCAGACCGGCGGCGAGCAGTACTACACCTACACCGGCGAGGGCGGCGTCAAGATCGGCTCGTTCCCCCGGCGGCTGCTCTACGCGATCAAGGAGCAGGAGTCCAACTTCCTGCTCTCCGAGGCGGTCAACGAGAACTCGAAGCTGCTCTACGTGCGCAACCCGCGCGACCGGGTGGAGAAGGTCGCGCCGTTCCTCACCCTCGACGGCGACCCGTACCCGGCCGTGGTGAACGGCCGCGTGCTGTGGATCATCGACGGCTACACCACGGCGGCGACCTACCCGTACGCCGAGCGGGTCAACCTCCAGTCGGAGACCGCCGACGAGCTGACCGGTCGGGGCACGTTCCAGCTCGCCCGGGAGAACGTCAACTACATCCGCAACTCGGTGAAGGCGACGGTCGACGCGTACGACGGCACGGTCAAGCTCTACTCGTACGACGACACCGACCCGGTGCTGAAGGCGTGGAACAAGGCGTTCGGCGGCGACGTCGTGCTGCCCAAGGGCGACATCCCGCCGGAGCTGGCCGAGCACTTCCGCTACCCGGCCGACCTGTTCAAGGTGCAGCGCAACCTGCTCACCAAGTTCCACGTCACCGACCCCGGGGACTTCTACTCCGGCCAGGACTTCTGGCAGGTGCCGAACGTGCCGGACGCGCCGGACAGCGGGCAGAAGCAGCCGCCCTACTATCTGTTCACCCAGTTCCCGGGGCAGGACGGGCCACGCTTCCAGCTCACCTCCGCGGTCACCCCGAACGGGCGGCAGAACCTCGCCGCGCTGGTCTCCGGCTCGTACGTGGACGGGAAGCCGCGCCTGGAGGTGCTGGAGCTGCCGGACCAGACCCGGATCTCCGGGCCCACCCAGGTCCACCAACAGATGACCAACAACGGCGACATCCGGCAGCAGCTCAACCTGCTCTCCTCCAACCAGGCCCAGGTGCAGTACGGCAACCTGCTGTCGCTGCCGTTCGCCGACGGGATGCTCTACGTCGAGCCGGTCTACGTGAAGAGCAGCAGCCAGGACGCGTACCCGCTGTTGCAGAAGGTGCTGCTCTCGTACGGTGACGGCGGCTCGTACGTGGTGCTCGCCAACAACCTGGGCGACGGCATCAAACAGTTGGTCGAGCAGGGCAAGCGGGCCGGGTCCGGCACCCCGCCGCCGAGCGAGGACGGCAACACCCCACCGCCGACCGGCGGCAACAACACCCCGCCGCCGCTCACCGGCGAGCTGGCCGACGCGGCCGGCAAGGTGCAGAGCGCCATCGCCGAGGTCAAGGCCGCGCAGACGTCCGGTGACTTCGAGCGGTACGGGCGGGCGCTGAAGGCGCTGGACGAGGCGATGACCGCGTTCCAGCAGGCTCAGGCGGCGGCGAGGGGGTCCGGCACCCCGGCACCCTCGGGCAGCGCCTCGCCGTCGGCGCCGGCTTCGGCCTCGCCCTCGTCGTCACCGAACGGCTGACGTCGGGCGACGACCACCACGAGCCCGTGGTCCGGTGGCCCCAGCGGTCGCCGGCCACGGGCTCGGGTCGTGTCCGGCACCCGTTTTGCACCTCGTCGGGCCGGTGCGCTAGGGTTAACGAGCCGACGCGGGGTGGAGCAGCTCGGTAGCTCGCTGGGCTCATAACCCAGAGGTCGCAGGTTCAAATCCTGTCCCCGCTACTCGTGACGAAGGGCCCCGGAGTTCGCTCCGGGGCCCTTCGCCGTTTCCCTGTGGCGATGTCGGGTCCGCCGTCGGTCCGGCGTGCCGGCGCGGGCCGGTCCGGCGGAATCGGGGACCCGGCTGATCTCCGCGATCCGGATGCGATAGGCTGTACACATACCGACGCGGGGTGGAGCAGCTCGGTAGCTCGCTGGGCTCATAACCCAGAGGTCGCAGGTTCAAATCCTGTCCCCGCTACGTGATCGCGAAAGGCCCCGGAGAAAACTCCGGGGCCTTTCGTCGTATCCGGATCTTTCCGTCCCGTCCGGCGTGCCCCGGTTGCGCGCCTCGGCGAGGATGGGGGGTATGGCTGGATGGAACAGATGGTGGGGCCGCCTGAGCGCGGTCATCGGTACGGTCGTGCTCTCGGTCTTCGTACCGGTTGCGGCCTGGGCGTCGACCGGGACCGGTGAGGTCGTGGTGGAGGCCGCGCGACGGCGTTCCCGGGGCGGCGGCTTCGGCATCCTCGGCCTGCTCTGCTGCCTGGTGGTGGTCGGCGGGATCGTGCTGCTGGTGCTGATGTTGATGCGGAACCGGCGGAACCGCCCGCCGCGCTGACGTGTCGGTGCCGACGGGCCCCCGACCGCGCCGCGTGCGTCGAGCGGGGGCCCGCAGCCGTCAGCCGGCGAGGGCGGCGTTCGCCCGGGCCATGAACCGCGACGTCGCGCTGCGGGCGCCGGCCCGCTTGCCCCGGATGCTCTCCGCCGCGTCGATGAGCAGGGTCCGCACCGCGGCGTGTCCCTTCGGCGGCGGCGCGGGCGCGGGGCCGGCCAGCCCGTCCAACTCGACGCCCAGGGCGGCCACCCGCTTCTCGGTCCGGTCGGTGACGCCGGCGGCGACGTACGTGCGGACCTGCGTGCTGGGGTTCAGGCCGCGTTCGAAGCCGAGGATCCGGCCGGCCGCCACGTTCGTGGTCAGGAAGTTGAGCACGTCCACCACCACGCCCGGGTGGCGGGTCCCGCGGAAGCCGGCCCAGTACATCGACGCGCGGGGCCACTGCGCGGCCGGGGTGCCGGGGAAGGCGACCGCGCCCAGCTCGTCCCCGGTCAGGCGTTGCAGCTCCGGCAACTGGTGCGACCAGGCGAAGGACGCCGCGGCGTGCCCGGTGACCACGAGCTGACGGGACAGCTCGCCGCTGTCCGCCTGTTCCACCAGGGCGGCGCTCGGGGTGGCCCGGTCGAAGCGGGCGACCTCCCAGAACTCGAACCAGTCGAGCAGTTCGGCCGAGCTGAAGCCGAGCTGCCGGCCCTGGTACAGCTCGCTGCCCTGCCCGCGCAGCCAGAGCCAGAGCGCCCGGTAGTCGCCGGAGGGATCCATGGTGCCGGCCACCCGGTTGCCGGAGGCCCGGGTGACGCGGGCGGCCCAGCGGGCGTACTCCTTCCAGGACATGCCGGTGCGCGGCTCGGGCTGGTCCAGCCGGCGCAGCAGGTCCCGGTTGAAGACCAGCGCCGCGTTGGTCTGCGCGGCGGGCACCGCCACGGTGCGCTCGTCCACCCGGGCGTAGCGGGCCAACTGCTCCGGCAGGCCGCGCAGGTCGAGCCGCTCGTCGGTGATGTGGCGGGTGAGGTCGAGCAGGATGTCGCGGCGGTCGTACTCGGTGAGCAGCGTGTCGTCGATCTGGAACAGGTCGGGCACGTTGCCGCCGGTGGCCTGGGTGGCGAGCCGGTCGTAGTAGCCGTTCAGCCCCTGCCAGGTGATCCGGAAGCTGACCCGGGGACTCTGCTGGGTGTAGAGGCGGAGCGCCTGCTCGGTGGCCTGGGCCCGGCGGTTGCCGCCCCACCAGAACACCGACAGCTCGACCGGTTCGTCGACGGCAGCCGCCTCCTCCTCCGGGCCGCAGCCGGCCAGCCCGCCGGCGAGCAGCGGCAGGCCGGTGAGCGCGCCGAGGAACCGCCGCCGGTCGAGGCCGGGACGGGGGACGGACCACTGAGCGCGCACGGTCTCTCCGAGGGTGGGTGGACGGATCATTCCATCGGCCCCGGCCGGGGGTGTCAACGGCGGGCGGGACGGCCGGTGGGCGCGCCGGTCGACGTGCCCCGCCCATGGTGTACTTACCGCCGTGGAACTTCTGCACTCGGGCAAGGTCCGGGACGTCTACGCCGACGGCGCGGACCTGATCCTGGTCGCCTCCGACCGCGTCTCCATCTACGACGTGGTGCTGCCGACCCCGATCCCGGACAAGGGCCGCCTGCTCACCGCGCTCTCGCTGTGGTGGTTCGAGCAGCTGTCGGACCTGGTGCCGAACCATGTCCTCTCCGCCACCGACGTGCCGGCGGAGGTCGCCGGCCGGGCGATCCGGTGCCGGCGGCTGGAGATGGTGCCGGTCGAGTGCGTGGCCCGGGGCTACCTGACCGGCGGCGGCCTCGCCGAGTACGAGCGCACCGGCGCGGTCTCCGGCGTGCCGCTGCCCCGGGGTCTGGTGGAGGCGTCGATCCTGCCCGAGCCGATCTTCACGCCGTCGACCAAGGCGCCCAAGGGTGAGCACGACGAGCCGATCACCTACGACCAGGTGGTCGACAAGGTGGGGCCGGAGACCGCGCAGCGGCTGCGGGAGATCACCATCGACGTCTACCGGCGTGGTGCGGAGATCGCCGCCGACCGGGGCATCCTGATCGCCGACACGAAGCTGGAGCTGGGCTGGACGCCGGACGGCACGCTGGTCCTCGGCGACGAGCTGCTCACCTCCGACTCGTCCCGGTTCTGGCCGGCCGAGTCCTACCAGCCGGGTCGGGCCCAGTTCTCCTTCGACAAGCAGTACGTGCGGGACTGGGCCGTCGAGAGCGGCTGGGACAAGCGCCCGCCGGCGCCGGAGGTGCCGGCCGACGTGGTCGAGGCGACCCGCGCCCGTTACGTCGAGGCGTACGAGAAGCTGACCGGCAACCGCTGGGACTGACCGCCGGCGGTGCGGGCGGTCTAGTCTCGTCGGCATGTCGACGAGGCTCGTGCAGATCAACATGAAGGCCCGGGACGACGCCGCGCTGGGCGGCTTCTGGGCGAAGACGCTCGGCTGGGGGATCGACAGCGAGGAACCGGGCGTGACCAACCTCGAACCCGAGGGCTTCGTCTATCCCGACCCGGTCGCCGTCTGCATCGACCTCGTCCGTTCCGCGGAACCCAAGGTCGGTAAGAACCGGGTGCACGTCGACCTGGCCAGCACGTCAGCGGAGCAGCAGGCGGAACTGGTCGCGCGCCTGACGGAGCTGGGCGCGACGCCCGCCGACATCGGCCAGGGTGACGTGCCGTGGACGGTGCTGGCCGATCCGGACGGCAACGAGTTCTGCGTGCTGGAACCGCGGCCGGTCTACCGGGACACCGGGCCGATCGCGGCGGTGGTGGTCGACTGCGCCGATCCGCGGGGGATGGCCCGCTTCTGGGGCGAGGCGACGGACTGGACCGTGCACGAGGTGACCGACCAGCACGCCTCGCTGCGTTCGACCGCAGGCGTCGGCCCCTACCTGGAGTTCGTCCGCAACCCCGACCCGAAGACGGTGTGGAACCGGGTGCACCTCGACGTCCGCCCCTACCCGGGCGACGACCTGGCGGCCGAGGCGGCCCGCCTGGAGACGCTCGGCGCGACCCGCGTCGACCTCGGCCGAGCCGACATCCGTTGGATGGTCCTGACCGACCCCGAGGGCAACGAGTTCTGCCTCCTCACCCCGGCCTGACACCGCCGTCGTCCGCGATCTTGCACTTTCGGCCGCGGACGCGCCCGGAACGCCCGTGATGTCGGGGCAGAAAGTGCAAGATCGCCGGGGTGGGGTGGGGGGTTAGTTTTCCCAGTTCAGGGTGCGTTGGACGGCCTTGTGCCACTGGTGAAGCTCGTGGTGGCGGTGGGTCGGGTCCATGGCGGGTTCCCACTGGGCGTCGGAGCGCCACTTGTCCCGCAGCGTGGCCAGATCGGGCCAGAAGCCGACGGCCAGGCCGGCCGCGTACGCGGCGCCGAGGCAGGTGGTCTCGGTGATCCGGGAGCGGACCACCGGCAGGTCGAGGACGTCGGCGAGGAACTGCATCAGCAGCTCGTTGCCGGTCATCCCGCCGTCCACCCGCAGCCGGCGCAGCGCCACGTCGGAGTCGGCGTTCATGGCGTCCACCACCTCGCGGGTCTGGAAGGCGGACGCCTCCAGCACCGCCCGGGCCAGGTGACCCTTGGTGATGTAGCCGGTCAGGCCCGCGATCACGCCCCGCGCGTCGCTGCGCCAGTGCGGCGCGAACAGGCCGGAGAAGGCCGGCACCACGTAGCAGCCGCCGTTGTCGTCGACGGTGCGGGCCAGCTCCTCGACCTCGGACGCGGTGGAGATCAGGCCGAGGTTGTCGCGCAGCCACTGCACCAGCGAGCCGGTGACCGCGATGGCACCCTCCAGCGCGTACGCGGCCGGCTGGCCCTCGATCTGGTAGGCCACGGTGGTGAGCAGGCCGTGCCGCGACGGCACCGGGCTGGCACCGGTGTTGAGCAGCAGGAAGCTGCCGGTGCCGTAGGTGCACTTGGCCTCGCCGGGGCGGAAGCAGGTCTGCCCGAACAACGCGGCCTGCTGGTCGCCGAGCGCGCTGGCCACCGGCACCCCGGCGAGCACGCCCTCGGCGGTGCCGTAGACCTCGGCCGAGCAGCGGATCTCGGGCAGCATCGCGGCCGGGACGCGGAGCGCGTCGAGCAGCTCCGGGGCCCAGTCGAGCGTTTCCAGGTCCATCAGCAGCGTGCGGCTGGCGTTCGTCACGTCGGTGACGTGCCGTCCGGTCAGCTTCCAGATCAGCCAGCTGTCCATGGTGCCGAACAGCACCTCGCCGCGTTCGGCGCGCTCGCGCAGCCCGTCGACGTGGTCGAGCAGCCACCGCAGCTTCGGCCCGGCGAAGTAGGTGGCCGGCGTCAGCCCGGTGCGGGCGCGCAGTCGCTCCTCGTCGTACGCCTCGGCCAGCTCGCGCAGCAGCGGGCCGGTGCGGGTGTCCTGCCAGACGATCGCGTTGGCCACCGGCCGGCCGGTGGCCCGGTCCCAGACGACCGTGGTCTCCCGCTGGTTGGTGATGCCCACCGCGGCCAGGTGCTCGGGCCCGAGGTCGGCGCCCGCCAGCGCCTCCCGGACGACGTGCTCGACGTTCGTCCAGATCTCCTCCGCGTCGTGTTCGACCCAGCCCGGCCTGGGGAAGATCTGCCGGTGTTCGCGCTGGGCCGCGGCGACGATCTCGCCGTCGGCGTCGAAGACGATGCACCGCGAGGAGGTGGTGCCCTGGTCGATGGCGGCGACGAACTCTCCGGTCACGCAGGCACCGTACCCGCCGGGAGCGTCCACCGTCTGCCTCCGGTCGACCCGTACGATCAGCAGACGTGCGTGACATTGCCGTGTTCAGCGGGACCGCCCACCCGGACCTCGCCGCCGAGATCTGCGCCCACCTCGCCGTTCCGCTGCACCCGGTACGGGTGTCCCGGTTCGCCAACGACTGCCTCGAGGTGCAGTTGCAGGCGAACTGCCGGGAGCGGGACGTCTTCCTCATCCAGCCGCTGGTGCCGCCGGTGCAGGAGCACCTGGTCGAGCTGCTGCTCATGATCGACGCGGCCCGGGGCGCGTCGGCCGGCCGGATCACCGTGGTGCTGCCGCACTACGCGTACGCCCGGTCGGACAAGAAGGACGCGCCCCGCATCTCCATCGGCGGGCGGCTCGTCGCCGACCTGCTCACCTCGGCCGGCGCGCACCGGGTGCTGGCCATGACGCTGCACTCGCCGCAGGTGCACGGCTTCTTCAGCGTCCCGGTGGACCACCTGCACGCGCTGCGCGAGCTCGCCGCCCACTTCCGCGGGTACGACCTGGGCAACGCGGTGGTGGTCTCGCCGGACCTGGGCAACGCCAAGGAGGCGGCGGCGTTCGCCCGGATGCTCGGCACCCCGGTGGCGGCCGGCGCGAAGCAGCGGTTCAGCGACGACCGGGTGCAGATCAGCACCATCATCGGGGACGTGGCGGACCGGGACGTGATCGTGCTGGACGACGAGATCGCCAAGGGCAGCACCGTGATCGAGTTGATCTCGCACCTGCGCGAGCGGCAGGTCCGCTCGATCCGCCTGGCCTGTACGCACGGGCTCTTCTCCAGCGGCGCGCTGGAGCGGCTCAGCGCGCAGGACGGCGTGCTGGAGATCGTCTGCACGAACACGGTGCCGATCCCGGCCGAGAAGCGGGTGCCGAAGCTGGAGGTGCTCTCGGTGGCGCCGGCGCTGGCCGAGGCGATGCGGCGGATCCACAACGGCGAGTCGGTGAGCGCGCTCTTCGGCTGAGCCCGCCGTGGCCCGACGGCCGTCCACCGCCGCTGCGGCGGGCCCGCGAGGTCGGGCGTCGGGTCAGCCGTCCAGGGGGCGGGCGGCGGGCTGTCGGGTGGTCAACGCGGCGGTGATCCGGACGACCGTGCCGGCGTCGCCGGTCTCGACCTCCATGGTGTCGCTGAGCTCCCGGGCCAGCCAGAGGCCCCAGCCGCCGGCGGTCTCCGGGGCCGGCCGGTCGCGGTCGTGCAGCCGCCGTTCGCTGATCCCGTGCCCGTGGTCGGCGACCTCGCAGACCAGTTCGCCGTCGCGACGCCACAGCCGCAGCCGGCCCCGCCCGCCGCCGTGCCGGACCGCGTTGGTGATCAGCTCGTTGACCGCCAGCACGAAGTCGTCGAGCCGCTGGCCGGCGAGCCCGGCGGCGTGCGCGCAGGAGGCGACCGAGTGCCGCAGCTCGGTCACCTGTGCCTGATCGAAGGCCTCGGCGATCAGAAGGGAAGGTTCGATGGGCACAACCGTACGCGGTGCGGGGAGTTCTGCGTTTGTCATGACCCCGTCCCGGCGATGCTCCTCGACGACTTTCGCGGCTTTTCCACCGTACGTCAGGGTTTCTTGACCCGCACCGGCCGGTCCCCGCGTGACCGACTGTGGCAGGGTGACGCCCATGCCGTCGTCCCCCGGCCTGGTCGGCCCGTTCTGGCGGTCCATCGCGGTGTTCCGGTTCGCCTCGCTGGCCTACGTCGGGGTGCTCGTGCTGCGCGACGGCAGCCAGTACGCGCACCCGGTGGCCGCCGGCGGCGTCCTGCTGGGCATGCTGGCCTGGAGCGGCGTGACCGCGGCCGGCTACCGGCGGCCGGCCGGGCGGCGCTGGCCGCTGCTCCTGGCCGACCTGGGCGTGGTGCTGGGGATCATCCTGGCCACGCCGTGGGTGGTCGGCCGGCCGGCGCTCGCCGCCGGCGTGCCGGTCCTGACCTCCGCCTGGCTGGCCGGGCCGGTGCTGGCCTGGGCGGTCTCCGGCGGCCGGCGGCGGGGCACGGTGGCCGCGCTGGTGCTCGGCGGCGCGGACCTCGCGACCCGGGACCCGATCAACCCGTCCGCGTTCACCGGGGCGATCCTCCTGCTGCTGGCCGGTGTGGTGGTCGGGCACGTGGCCCGGCTGGCGGTCCAGGCGGAGGCCCGGTTGCAGCGGGCGGTGGAGCTGGAGGCGGCCACCCGCGAGCGGGAACGGCTGGCCCGCGACATCCACGACTCGGTGCTCCAGGTGCTGGCGCTGGTGCGGCGGCGCGGCGCCGACCTGGACGGCGAGGCGGCCGAGCTGGCCCGGCTGGCCGGCGAGCAGGAGGCCGCGCTGCGGGCGCTGATCGGTCGCACGGGCGCCGTGCCGGAGCAGGCCGGGGCCGACCGCGACCTGCGTGACCTGCTCGACCGCTACGCCTCGACCGAGGTCCAGGTGGCCGCGCCGGCCACGCCGGTGCCGCTGCCGGCCCAGGCCGCAGGGGAACTGGCCGCGGCCGTCGGCGCGGCGCTGGACAACGTGACGCGGCACGCCGGCGGGCGGGCCTGGGTGCTGATCGAGGACGAGGAGGAGACGGTGACCGTCTCGGTACGCGACGAGGGGCCGGGGATCCCGGAGGGGCGGCTGGCGGAGGCCGCCGCGCAGGGCCGGCTCGGGGTGGCCCAGTCCATCCGGGGCCGGGTGGCGGACCTGGGCGGCGAGGTGCGGATCGCCTCCGCCCCGGGCGCCGGCACCGAGATCGAGCTGACCGTGCCGAGGAGCCGTCGATGAGCATCCGGGTGATGGTGGTGGACGACCATCCGATGTGGCGGGAAGGGGTGGCCCGCGACCTCACCGAGGCCGGCCTGGACGTGGTGGCGACCAGCGGCGAGGGACGGCAGGCGGTCCGGGTGGCCGCGGCGGCCCGTCCCGACCTGGTCGTGCTCGACCTGCAACTGCCGGACGTCTCCGGCGTGGAGGTGGTCCGGGGGCTGCGCGCCGCGCTGCCCGAGGTGCGGGTGCTCATGCTGTCGGCCAGCGGCGAGCCGCAGAGCGTGCTGGACGCGGTCAAGGCCGGCGCGACCGGCTACCTGATCAAGTCCGCCGCCCCGGCCGAGTTCCTCGACGCGGTGCGCCGCACCGCGGCCGGCGAGCCGGTGTTCACGCCGGGCCTGGCCGGGCTGGTGCTGGGCGAGTACCGCCGGCTGGCCGCCGCGCCGCCGGCCCCGCACGACGACGCGCCCCGGCTCACCGATCGGGAGACCGAGGTGCTGCGGCTGGTGGCCAAGGGGCTGTCCTACAAGCAGATCGCCGAGCGGCTCCGGCTGTCCCACCGGACCGTGCAGAACCATGTGCAGAACACGCTCGGCAAGCTCCAGCTGCACAACCGGGTCGAGCTGACCCGGTACGCCATCGAACGGGGCCTGGACGAGTGACTCAGTGCGCCGGCGGCGGCTGCGTCTCGTGCACCGCCAGCTCCTCCGCGGACGCCCCGCCACCGGCCGCGCCGGCGTCGTAGGCGACGTTGTCGGTCTCCTGGTCGGTGTGCGCGCCCTCGTCCGGCTCGACCAGCCGCCCCACCTCGTGGTCGGCGACGGTGCCGAGCTGGCCGTGGTCGTAGATCGAGACGGGGGAGTGCGGGTCGGAGACCGGGCCCGGATCGATCACGTCCGCGTCGAGCTGGGCCTGCGCGGCGGCCTCCTCGCTGTCCGCCTCGGCGGCGATGGCCGGGTCGACCGGGCCGGCCAGCGGGTCGTCGGCGGGACGCTCGTACCGCTCGCGGTCGAGCTTGTAGTCGAGCGACTCGCCGTCGAGCTGTTCCTCGGCCGTGGTGCCGAACCGGTCCGCGGCGACCGGCGTGCGGTCGCCGGGGATCTGGGCCGGCTCCGGGCCGTCCGCCTCGCGCCCGGTCAGCACGTCGTCGTTCGCGGTCGAGTCGTCGTCGGCGGTGTCGGGCAGGCCCTCCGCCTCGGGGTCGGAAACGGGGGTGGGGTACTCGTCGTCGCGCATGAGGGGGAACTACCCACTGCGCTCACCGCACTAACCGCAACCGGCGGGGTGGATCGGGACCAACAGGGCGAAACCGCACCTCAGTTGCGGAAGGCGGCCTCGTCCTCGGCGTACAGCACGCACCACACCACCTTGCCGTCGGGCAACGCGGTGCTGCCCCAGCGGCGGGCCACCGTGTCGATGAGCAGCAGCCCCCGACCGCCGACGGCGTCGACCGGGGCCGAACCGGCGAACGCGGGACGCCCGGCGGCGTGGTCGCGGACCGCCACGTGCAACGCGCTGCCGCGCGCCGCCAGCCGGAGCGTCATCGGCGTCGCGGCGTGCGCGACCACGTTGTTGACCATCTCGGTGACCGCAATGCAGGCGGGCTCCACCAGCTCCGGCAGGCCCCACCCGAGACACCCGTCGGTGACCAGCGACCGGGCCCGGCGGGCGGACTCCGCCACCGGGGGCAGATCGGCTTCGAGCAGCTCGGGCGGCCCGGGACTGGGCGGCCCGGCCGGATCGAGCAGCAGCTCCGCGGCGGGCCAGTCGGCGACCTCGGCGCGGACCTCGTCGAGCATGTCGCGGACCCCCGGGTCGGGCATGCGCACCCGGGACAGGTCGACGCGCACCGGGCCCGGCCGCTGCCAGCACCGGGCGAGCAGCGCGTCACGCACGGCCCCGGCGCCGGCCCGGTCGAGCACGCCGGTCAGCCTGACCGTCGCGGAGGACTCGTCGGGCTCCACCAGGCAACGCGCGTCCGTCGGCATGATCGTCCCATTGTGCACGCCGGTCGCCGTACGCGCATCGGTCCGGTCGACGGGACTCATGATCGTTCCGTCCGGGATCGTCGGCTGATCGCCGCGACGGTGCCGACCGCGGTGCCGGCGGCGGCCAGCCCGAAGGCGGCCGTCAGCCGCAGCAACTGGCCGCGCCGGCCGGACCAGCCGTCGGTCCGGGTCCCCGTCGCGTCCGGCGTGAAGACGTTGCCGTCGGCGTCCCGGCGTCCGCCGGGGCCGAACTGGGTGCGCGCGGTGTACCAGCCGAGCGCCCGCTCGGCCAACGCCGGGGCGAGCCGCCACTGGAGTCCCACCAACCGCGCCGCGCCGCCCGCGTACGCCTCGCGTCGTGGCCGTCGCAGCAGCCGGACCATGGTCTCGGCCACCAGCTCCGGCGGGTAGACCGGAGGTGGCGGCGTCAGCTCCCGCCCGGTGTGGTTGGCCGCGTGCCGGAAGAACGGCGTGTCGACGGTGGCCGGCAGCACCGTGCAGAGCGAGACCTGCCCGCGCCCGGTCACCCGCAGCTCCTGCCGCACCGTGTCGGTCAGTCCCCGGATGGCGTGCTTGGTGGCGTTGTACGCGGACTGGTACGGCATGGCCACCTCGGCCAGCACGGACGCGTTGTTGACCAGCACCCCGCCGCCGGCCGCGGCCAGGTGGGGCAGCGCGGCGCGCGTCCCGTGCACGGTGCCGAGCAGGTTCACGTCGACCACCCGGCGGAACTCGGCCACCGGGATCTCGTCGAACAGCCCCACCGTGCCGACGGCCGCGTTGTTGATCCAGGCGTCGATCCGGCCGAACTCGGCGACCGCGCGCGCGGCCAGCCGTTGCACCGCGTCCGCGTCCGTCACGTCGGTGGGTACCGGGAGCGCCCGCCCGCCCAGCTCCCGGCAGTGCGCGGCGACGCGCCGCAACGCGTCCTCGGAACGGGCGGCCAGCACCACGGTCGTGCCCCGGGCGGCGAGCGCGTAGGCGGTGGCCGCGCCGATCCCGCTGGAGGCGCCGGTGATGACGACGGTGGCGTCGGCGAGACTGCGGGTGAGCGGCATTCCCGAGCGGTACCCCGGCACCGGCCGGTCATGCCGATTCGCGACGCGCTGATCGGGTTCGGTCGGAACCGGTGTCCCGTCCGTGCGACGCCGCGCCGCCGTACCGATCTGCCAGGTTTGCGGGCACCGACCCCGGGTTAATGGGACGCTCTGATCGGGAGAACCCGCCAGCTAGAACGCATGGAGGTGCACCATGCGCGTCGGCCTTGTCTGTGCGCACGCCGGCTCGTCCACCGACGGTCCCACCGTCGGGACTCAGGAGCACATTGCGCGCGTGGCGGCTGAGCTCGCCGCCCGAGGCCACGAGGTCCGCGTGTACGAACGCCGCGACGCCGCCACCCAACCGGCCCTGGCCGAGCTGGACGGCTACCGCCTGGAACGTGTTCCGGTCGGCCCGCCCGCGCCGCTGCCCACCGGCGACCTGGTGCCGTACGTGGCCGAGTTCGGCCGCTGGCTGGCCGGCGAGTGGGCCGGCGACTGGACGCCCGAGGTGGTGCACGGGCACTACTGGGTGGGTGGCCTGGCCGCCGCCCACGCGGTCCGCGCTACCGACATCCCGGTCGTGCAGACCTTCCACTCGCTCGGCGTCGAGCAGCTCCGCCACCTCGGCCGGGGCTACGCCGGGCCGGGCCAGCGCATCCCGCTGGAACGGGCGCTGACCCGGGCCGTGGACGTGGCGGTCGCCCAGTGCAACGACGAGGTCGACGAGCTGACCCGGATGGGCCTGCAACGCACCTCGGTGGCGATGGTGCCGACCGGGGTGGACACCGGTCAGTTCCACCCGGACGGTGAGGCCGCGCCCCGCGACCAGCGGTCACGGATCCTCTCCGTCGGCGGGCTCACCCCCGGCCACGGCCAGGACGACCTGATCCGGGCGATGCGGCTGGTCGGCGACGCGGAGCTGGTGATCGCCGGTGGGCCGCCGGCCGAACGGCTGGCCGGGCACGCGGAGGCGCGCCGGCTGCGCCAACTGGCCGAGCGGGCCGGGGTGGCGGAGCGGATCCACCTGGTCGGCGCCGTCCCGCACGACCAGATGGCCACCTGGTACCGCTCCGCGGACGTGGTGGCCTGCACGCCGCACTACTCGTCCGCCGGGCGGGTGTCGCTGGAGGCGATGGCCTGCGGCGTGCCGGTGGTCGGCTACGCCATGGGCGGCATCGCCGACGCGGTGGTCGACGAGGTGACCGGCAAGCTGGTGCCGCCGGGCGACGTCCGCACGCTCGGGGTCACCCTGCGCCGGGTGCTCACCGACAACGCCGGGCGGTTCGCGTACGGCCACGCCGCGGTGGACCGGGTGCGGTGCAGCTACACCTGGGAGCGGACGGCCGCGGCGCTGGAGCGGCTCTACGAACGGGTGATCGGGCGTCGCCGGCCGGCCACCCCGGTGGAGCCGACGCCGCCGGTCGAGGTGGTCGCCGGACGCGGGCCGGTCGAGGCGGCCTGAGCCGGCACCACCCCGACGCCGATCATCGCCGGCCCCCGGTCGCGGACGGCCGGGTGGTGGTGCTGCGGTTGGGCGTACCGGGTCAGGCCGACCACGGCGGCCAGCGTGACCAGGAAGCCCAACCCGGCCAGCCACTCCCGGCCGGGCCAGATCTTGTCGCCGAGCAGCAGCACCCCGATGATCGCCGCGGGCACCGCGCCGGCCGCGTCCATCGCGGCCACCGCCGCGGTGGTCGAGCCGCGCTGCATGGCCAGGCCCAGCAGGAGTTGGCCGACCAGCGAGTGCGCGATCAGCAGGTAGAGCAGCGGGTCCCGGACGAACGCCTCGGTCGACTCGGCGGAGGCCAGCGGGCGGGCCGCCACCGCGGCGGCGGAGAACGCCATCCCGGCCAGTGAACCGAGCACCACCGACCCGGGCGCGCCGTGCAGCCGGGCGGCGAAGAAGCCGGACGCGGCGATCGCGCCGAGCGCCGCCACCAGGCCGACCAGCCCGGCGGTGCCGAGCTGCCGGGACGGGGCCGGCTCGGCCGACAGCACCAGCGCGGTGATCCCGCCGAACAGCAGCACCAGCAGCCCGACCTCGGCGGCCGGCAGCCGCCACTTGAGCACCAGCACGCCGAGCACCGCGGTCACCCCCAGCCCGGCCGCCACGCTGGCCTGGACCAGGAACAGCGGCAGGTCCCGGCGGGCCAGGAAGGCCAGCACGAAACCGACGATCTGGCAGGTCAACCCGATCAGGTACGTCCGGTGGCCGGCCAGCCGCAGCAGCAGCCCCGGGTCGAACGTGTGGTGCACGGTGGTCCGCGCGGCGGCCACCGACTGGAGGAGGTTGGCGAAGCCGTACGCGACGATCATCGCCGCGAGGAAGCACCAGCCGGAGGACACCACCTGGCGAGGATAGAGGCTCGGGCCCGGTCAGCGCTCGGTCGGCCGGCCGAGCCGGCCCAGGATGTCGTCGTGCAGCGGGCCGTTGCTGGCCACGGCGCTGATGTCGGCCGAGTCGACGCCGGCCGGCGCGGGACGCCCGGCCAGGTCGGTGAACCGGCCGCCGGCCTCGGTGACGATCGGCACCAGCGCGGCGACGTCCCACAGCGACAGCTCCGGTTCCACCATCACGTCCAGTGCACCCTCGGCCAACAGCATGTAGCCGTAGAAGTCGCCGTACGCCCGGCTGCGCCAGGTGTCCCGCATGAGTTGCAGCATCGCGTCCAGCCGGCCGGCCTGTTCCCAACCGGTCAGCGACGAGTAGCAGACGCTCGCGTCGGCCAGCGCCGTGACGCCGGAGACCCGGATCGGCGTGGCCTCCGCCGGGCCGGGACCGGCGAACGCGCCGGCGCCGAGCGCGCCCCACCAGCGTCGGCCCAGCGCCGGCGCGGAGACCAGGCCGAGCACCGGCCGGTCGTGCTCCAGCAGCGCGATCAGCGTGGCCCAGACCGGTACGCCCCGGACGAAGTTCTTCGTCCCGTCGATCGGGTCGACCACCCAGCGCCGCCCGTCCGGGCCGGCGGCGGGCTGCTCGCCGTACTCCTCGCCGAGCAGGCCGTCGGCGGGTCGGTGGGCGGCCAGCAGGGCCCGGATCTCCCGCTCCACGGCGGTGTCCGCGTCGGAGACCGGGGTCAGGTCCGGCTTCGACTCCACCCGCAGGTCGAGCGCGCGGAACCGGGCCGAGGAGACGGCGTCCGCGGCGTCCGCGAGCAGGTGGGCGAGGGTGAGGTCGTCGGCGTACCCGGTCATGGTCGACACGGTAGTGCGGCGTGCCCGGCCGGTGCCGGCGGGTGGCCGTCGGCCCGCCGGTCAGGACCCGGCGAGCGGATCGCCCGGGTTGCGCTCGGGCTCCCGCGCGTCGCCCTCGCCGTTGCGCGAGGCCAGCAGCCGCCGGTACGAGGCGAGCCGGCGCGGGTCCGCCTTCCCGGCGGCCACCCAGGCGTCCAGCGCGCAGTCCGCCTCGTCGGCGCCGTGCGCGCAGTTCGCCGGGCAGTCGACGGTCGCCTCGACCAGGTCGGGGAAGCCGTGCAGCAGGCTCTCCGCGGACACGTGCGCCAACCCGAAGCTGCGTACGCCGGGGGTGTCGACGATCCAGCCCGGGCCGGTGTCGGGGCCCGGGGGCAGGCGCAGCGCCACCGCGCTGGTCGAGGTGTGCCGGCCCCGGCCGATCGCGCTGACCGTGCCGACCGCCCGTTCCGCCTCCGGGACGAGGCGGTTGACAAGCGTCGACTTGCCCACCCCGGAGTGCCCCACCAGCACCGAGACCCGGCCGGCGAGCAGCGCGCGCAGGTCGGCCAGGTCGGAGCCCGGGCGGATCAGCACGTACGGCAGCTCCAGCTCGGTGTAGTAGCCGACCACCGCCTCCGGGCCGGCCAGGTCGGCCTTGGTGAGGCAGAGCAACGGCTCGATGCCGGCGTCGTACGCGGCGACCAGGCAGCGGTCGATGAACCCGGTGCGTGGCGGCGGGTCGGCCAGCGCGCTGACGATCACCAACTGGTCGGCGTTCGCCACCACCACCCGCTCCAGCCGCCCCTCGGCGGTGGTCTCGTCGTCGTCGGCGGTACGCCGCAGCACCGACGTGCGCTCGGCGATGCGCACGATGCGGGCCAGCGCGCCGGGCGCGCCGGAGACGTCACCGACCAGCCACACCCGGTCGCCCACCACCACCGACTTGCGGCCCAGCTCGCGGGCGCGCATGGCGGTGACGACCGGATCGTCCGGGCCGGCGTCCGGCCGGACGCAGGTGTAGCGCCCCCGGTCGACAGCGATCACGAACCCGTCGACCGCGTCGGCGTGCCGGGGCCGGGTGCGGGTGCGCGGCCGTGACGACCGGCCGGGGCGCACCCGGACGTCGTCCTCGTCGTACTCCCGCCGCCTGGTCGCCAGGGCGTCCCCCCACTGTCAGTTCTTGCCGGTCACCATCCCCGACCATAGTGCCGGGAACTCCGGCATGGTCTTCGAGGTGCATGTCACGTCGTCGACCTCGATGCCGGGGACGGCCAGCCCGGCCACCGCCGCGGCGTGCGCCATCCGGTGGTCGGCGTACGTCCGGAAGGTCCCGCCGCGCAGCGGGCGGGGCCGGATCTCCAGGCCGTCGCGGGTCTCGGTGATGTCGGCGCCGAGCGCGGTGAACTCCGTCGCCAGCGCGGTGACCCGGTCGGTCTCGTGGCCCCGGATGTGACTGATCCCGGTCAGCCGGGACGGGCCGTCGGCCAGCAGGGCGAGCGCGGTCAGCACCGGGGTCAGCTCGCCGACGTCGGAGAGGTCGGCGTCCAGCCCGCGCACCGCGCCGGTGCCCCGCACGGTCAGCCCGTCGGTGCCCAGCGTCACCTCGGCGCCCATCCGGTGCAGCAGCGCGCGCAGCCGCTCGACCGGCTGGAGGCTGCTGCGCGGCCAGCCCTGGAGGGTGACCTGGCCGCCGGTGACCAGCGCGGCGGCGAAGAACGGCGCGGCGCCGGAGAGGTCCGGTTCGATCTCCCAGCCGCGCCCGGTGAGCGGGCCGGGCTCGACCACCCAGACGTCGGGGGTGGTGTCGTCCACGGCGGCCCCGGCGGCGCGCAGCATCTGCACGGTCATCCGCACGTGCGGCGCGGACGGCACCGGCGGGCCCTCGTGCCGGACCACCACGCCCCGGTCGAAGCGGGGCGCGGCCAGCAGCAGCCCGGAGACGAGTTGACTGGACGCGGAGGCGTCGATGACCACCTCGCCACCGGTCACCCGGCCGGTGCCCAGGACGACCAGCGGCAGGCTGCCGGTCGGCGGGGTGTCGACGCGGACGCCGAGGGCGCGCAACGCGCCGATCAGCGGCCCGAGCGGGCGGGTGCGGGCGTGCGGGTCGCCGTCGAACGTGACCCGTCCGGCGGCCAGCCCGGCCACCGGGGGCAGGAAGCGCATCACGGTGCCGGCCAGGCCGACGTCGACGTGCGCCGGACCGACCGGTGGATGCGGCCGGACCAGCCAGCGGTCGTCGTCGGAGACCGACATGTGGGCCCCCAGCTCGCGCAGGCCGCCGGCCATCAGCTCGGTGTCCCGGGCGCGCAGCGGCCGGTCGAGCGTCGACGGCCCGCTGGCCAGCGCCGCGAGCACCAGCGCCCGGGCGGTCATCGACTTGGAGCCGGGCAGGCGCAGCGTCGCGGCGACCGGGTCGCCCGCGGTCGGCGCGGTCCACGGCTGCGGCGGACGCGTAGCGGTCAGATTCCCCACGCCCACATTCTGCCAAGCCGACGGTCCGGTGGGACCGGCCCGCGGGCCCGCTCCCGTTGGGCGGGACAGCCGGAACGGGCGGGTGGGGCTAGCGTGGGCGCCATGTGCGGGAGGTACGCGACGACCCGGAACGCGGGCGACCTGAGCGCGTTGTTCGAGTCCGTCGACTCGACCGGCGAGGTCGGGCCCGACTTCAACGTCGCCCCGACCGATCCGGCGCCGTTGGTCCGGCTCGCGCCGGAGGGGCACCGGCTGCTCTCGCTGGGCCGGTGGGGGCTGCTCCCACCCTGGTCCCGCAGCGCGTCCGGCGCCGCCCGCATGATCAACGCGCGGGCCGAGACGGTCGCCACCAGCCGGGCGTACGCCCCGTCGTTCGCCCGCCGCCGCTGCCTGGTGCCGGCCGACGGATGGTACGAGTGGGTCCGCCGTCCCGACGGCCGCCGGCAGCCCTACTTCATGACCCCGCGGGACGGCTCGGTGCTGGCCTTCGCGGGCATCTGGTCGGTCTGGGAGTCGGCCGGGTCGGCCCGGCTCACGTTCAGCGTGCTGACCACCGCGGCGCTCGGCGAGCTGGCCGAGGTGCACGACCGGATGCCGCTGCTGCTGCCCCCGGAGCGTTGGGCGGCCTGGCTCGGCCCGACCGACGAGCCCGCCGCGTTGCTCGTCCCGCCCGACGCCGGGCAACTCGCCGGGTTGGAGATCCGTCCGGTCTCCCCGGCGGTCGGCGACGTCCGCAACGACGGTCCCGAGCTGATCGTCCGGGTCGCTCCGGAGGGCGCGGAGGCGGGCTCCGAACCGGGGCTGTTCTGATCACGCTCAGCACATTGTCGAGTGCTGATTTGCCGGGGTTGCGCCTGAAACGTCGCCCGGCCGTTTAGTCATGTTTACTGAAGACTCTTGTCCCCGTGTGCGCGAATGCGATAGAACACAGCGCCGGTGATGGGTGTCCGTTCGCACGGGGCGAATGACATTCATCGATCTTCAGAGGGTCTTCGCCGGTCCCACGGGGGAGGTGGGTGTATTGACACGGGCACGCATGCCCCGCCCGCACGAGGTGGCCGCCGCGCGGCGTGATCCGCGACTGCTGCGGGCCTTGCGCGAACGACGACAGGACGAGGCGTGGCGCACCAGGGGCACCTGCCAGAGCGTCGATCCGGAGACGTTCTTTCCGGCGCCCAACGAGCCGGCCGACGCGGCGGTGGCGCTCTGCCGCACCTGTGACGTCCAGGGTTCCTGCCTGGCCTGGGCGTTGGAGGTGGGTGACTGCCACGGTGTCTGGGGCGCCACCACGCCGCGTGAGCGACGGGCCATGCTGGTCGCCTGGCGCAGCGAGGTGCAGCCGGATCCGGACGCGGTCGACGAACCCGGCCCGCCGGTCCGGGACCGCCTGCTGACGCTGGTGCCGTTGAGCTGATCCCGGCCGCCGTCCGCGGCCCGGTTTCCCCCGCGCCGCGGGCACCGCCGTTGCCGGGCCCGGAGGTGGGGACGCCGGAGGCGAGCGCGCATCCGGGCGGCGACATGCCGTCGGCGTTCACCCGCCCAGCCTTCGCCGGGTGGGCCGGCGTGCGCAGAATGGGCCGGTGCGGCACGACGACGAGATCGACACACCACGGGGCCCGGCCCGGATCCGCCTCGACCCGCCGGTCACGGCCGGCGGCACCGTGCTGGTGCTGGGTCACGGCGCGGGCGGCGACGTCGACGCGCCCGATCTCGTGGCGGTCCGCGACGCGGTCCGCGCCGCCGGAGCGGGCGTGGTCCTGGTCACCCAGCCGTACCGGGTCGCCGGCCGACGCGCGCCCGCGCCGGCCGGGCACCTCGACGAGGCCTGGACCGCGGTGCTGACCGCACTGCGCCGGCGGCTGCCGGAGGCCGGCCGCTGGGCGGTGGGCGGTCGCTCCAGCGGTGCCCGGGTGGCCTGCCGGACCGCCCGCGCCGTCGGGGCGGTGGGCGTGGTGGCGTTGGCGTTCCCGTTGCACCCGCCCGGCCGGCCGGACCGTTCGCGGGCCGCCGAGCTGGGCACGGGCCTGCCGACGCTGGTGGTCAACGGCGACCGGGATCCGTTCGGCGTACCCGGTCCCGGGCCCGGGATCGAGGTGGTGGTCCGGCCGGGGGAGCGGCACGACCTGCGGATCGACCCGACCGGCACGGCTGCCGTGGTCCGGGGCTGGCTCACCGCGCGGGGTTGGCTGTCCTGAGCCGGTCGCGGGCGCGTGACCGTCCCCGGTGGCGGTCGTTGCACCGGATGGCGCCGGCCGCCCGGCTCGGGCGGCCCCGGGGCCACCTCCCAGGCCCTTCCTGGTCCCAGCCATCGGTCGCGGCCGAGGCTGGGACCAGGAACGGCGAACCCCACCCCGCCCGGCCACCGGCCCGGCTCCGTCGATCATGAAGTTGGCGGGTGCGCAACGGACGAATCGCGCGGTCAATTTCATGATCATCGCAGCGGTCGGGGTGGTGCCGGGAGGGCGGCGGAATGTCGGGGGCGGTGGGTCGCGTTGAGCCCTTTGGAAGACACGGCCAGCGTGAGGGGGGTGACCGGTGCCGATCCAGACACGGAGCCGGGAGCGGGACGAACGGGACGAACGGCAGCTCAGACGGCTGCTCGACGCGCCGGAGTGGCCCGCGTCGGTGTCGGCCGTGAGCACCGGCACACACTCGGGAAGTGAATCTGCCGGCAGGCGGGTACGCGTATCCTCGGCGGGAAAGCATCCGACGCGAGGGGATGTGCGGTTGACCACGGAGAAGACGGACGAGCGGAGGGCCCGCTTCGAGCGGGACGCGATGCCCTTCGTCGATCAGCTCTACGCTGCCGGGCTGCGGATGACCCGCAACCCGGCGGACGCCGAGGATCTGGTCCAGGAGACGTACCTGAAGGCGTACGCCGCCTTCCACCAGTTCGAGCAGGGCACGAACCTGAAGGCCTGGTTGTACCGGATCCTGACCAACACCTACATCAACTCCTACCGGAAGCGGCAGCGGCAGCCCGTGCAGGCGCCGACCGACGAGATCACCGACTGGCAGCTCGCCGAGGCGGAGTCGCACACGTCCAGCGGTCTGCGCTCGGCCGAGACCGAGGCGCTCGACCGGCTGCCGGACAGCGATGTCAAGGAGGCCCTCCAGCAGTTGCCGGAGGAGTTCCGCCTCGCGGTCTACCTGACCGACGTCGAGGGCTTCTCCTACAAGGAGGTCGCCGACATCATGGGCACGCCGATCGGCACCGTGATGTCCCGCCTGCACCGTGGCCGCCGCAACCTGCGGAAGCTGCTCGAGCGATACGCGGCGGAGCGCGGATTCAGCGCCGCGCCGTCGAAGGGTTCGACCGCCGCCGCCAGCCGGGAGGTGTGACCGTGAGCTGTGGACAACCGCACGAGACGGACTGCCACGAGGTGCTCGCCGAGGTCTACCTCTACCTCGACCTGGAGTGCGCCGAGGAGCGCCGGACGCTGATCCGGCACCACCTCGAGGAGTGCGGCCCGTGCCTGCGCGAGTACGGCATCGAGCAGGAGGTCAAGGCGTTGGTCGCCCGCTGCTGCGGCAACGAGGCCGCGCCGGAGAAGCTGCGCGAGCGGCTGCGGCTGCGGCTGACCGAGCTGGTGGTCTTCGAGACCACCGAGTCCCGCGAGCTGACCGACTGACGAGCACGACAGACCACACGCCGGTGGCCCGGGTCCGCACGGACCCGGGCCACCGGTGTGTCCGGCCCACGGGCCGGCTCAGGCCGGTTTCCCGGCCCTGCGCTGATCGGTGATCAGGAGTTGGGACGCTTGCCGTGGTTCGCGCCGCTCTTCTTCCGGGCCTTCTTCTTCCGGGCCTTCTTCGCCATGCTCTGCCTCCTAGTACTGGTCACGGTCCGGCCGCGGGCGAGCGCGGCGGAGGTCGCGTACGGTCCCCGGGTCGCCCCGGGTGCCGACCCGGACGATGCTAGTGCCGTCGACCGCGCCCGGGGCGCGGTGGGGCGCGTCCGAGCACCGGTGGTCAGAGATTCGACGTGACCGGCGTCATGATTGGATGACCGTCCGCAGGACTGTCGGAAGAGGGAGGGCCGGGAGATGGCCGAGGAGATCCGCGCCGAGATGGTGGCGAACGTCTGGAAGGTCGTCGCGTCGGCCGGGGACACCGTGTCCGAGGGCGACACGCTGGTGATCCTGGAGTCGATGAAGATGGAGATCCCGGTGGTCGCCGAGTCCGACGGCGTGGTGCAGCAGCTGGCGGTCAACGAGGGCGACGTGGTGCAGGACGGCGACCTGATCGCGGTGATCGGTTGACCGGCCTGCTCGTCCGCCGTGCCGAGCCGGCGGACTTCCCGGCGGTGGCCCGCCTGACGGTGGCCGCGTACGAGGCGGACGGCCAGCTCAAGGGCGAGACCGGGTACGCGCCGGTGCTCGCCGACGTGGCCGGCCGGGCGGCGACCGGTGAGGTGCTGGTGGTCGTGGACGGGGGCACCGGCACGGTGCTCGGCGCGGTGACGTTCGTGCTGTCGGGCACCCCGTACGCCGAACTCGCCGGTCCCGGTGAGGCGGAGTTCCGGATGCTCGCGGTGGACCCGGCCGCGCAGGGCCGGGGCGCCGGCGTGGCGCTGGTCGAGGCGTGTGTGGCGCGCGCCGCCGAGCTGGGCTGTTCGGCGGTGGTGATCTGCGTACGCGCCGGTATGGCGGCGAGCGCGCGACGCCTCTACGACCGGTTCGGGTTCGTCCGGGCGCCGGAGAAGGACTGGGCCCCGCTGCCCGGGGTCGAGCTGCTCGGCCTGCGGCGCGTGCTGACCGCCGCGCCCTCCCTGACGCCCTGATCGCCGGGCGGAGGGTCAGCCCTCGTCGCCGATCTTCGCGAGCAGCTCGTCGGCCACCTCAAGGGCGATCTTCTTGCGTTCCTCGTCGGTGACGCCCGGGGTGCGCACCGCGAACCAGCTGCTGTGCACCGCGAACAGGGTGAGCGCGGCGCGTAGCTGGGCGGCCGGCGAGTCGTCGCCGCGGCTCAGCTCGCCGGCCAGCCGCATCATCCGGTCACGCATCTGCTGACCGGCGGCGAGGCTCTTGAGCACGGTCTGGTTCTGTTCGAAGAACCGCATCACCTTCGGCAGCTCGCCGGCGAACATGGCGTCGGCGTACTGGGCGATGAGCGCGCGTCGGGTCGCCAGCGTGGCGGGCTGTTCCGCGGCCCAGGCGATCAGCTCGTCCATCCGGCGCAGCCGGTCGTCGACGAAGCTGGTGACGATCTCGTCCTTGCTCTTGAAGTGGTAGTAGAGCGCGGCCTTGGTCACGTTGAGTCGCTCGGCGATCTCCCGCAGCGAGGTCTTCTCGTAGCCCTGCTCGGTGAAGAGCTCCAGCGCGACGGCCTGGATCCGTTGCCGCGTGCCGCCTGTGCTCTCGCTCACCCGACCGACACCTTCCAATCCGCTTGACGTTCGTCCGTAGCCAGCTTACCGTGCGGCTAGTAAGTTCACTAGCCGGGCGGCAAGTAAGTCGATCACCGATCTGCGGGGGAGCCTACCGATGAGTCAACCAGCCCCGGGCATTGCGAGACCCAACGTCCGCGTCGTCCTGTTCGGCCTGATGATCGCGATGATGCTCGCGATGCTCGACAACATGATCGTCAGCACCGCGCTGCCACGCATCGTGTTCGAGTTCGGCGGCGCCGACCACTTCACCTGGGTGGTCACGGCGTACGTGCTGGGCACCACCGTCTCCACCCCGATCTGGGGCAAGCTCGGTGACCTCTACGGCCGCAAGGCGGTCTTCCTCACCGCGGTGGTCGTCTTCCTGATCGGCTCCGCGCTCTGCGGCATGTCCGGCTCCGGCGTCTTCGGCGGCACCGACCAGGGCATGATCGAGCTGATCGCGTTCCGGGCGGTCCAGGGCCTCGGCGCCGGCGGTCTGATGGTCGGCGTGATGGCGATCATCGGCGACCTGGTCCCGCCGCGCGAGCGGGGCCGCTACCAGGGCATGATCGCCGGCATCATGGCCATCGCCATGGTGGCCGGCCCGCTGGTCGGCGGCTTCATCACCGACCACCTCTCCTGGCGCTGGGCGTTCTACGTCAACCTGCCGCTGGGCGGCGTGGCGCTGCTGCTGCTCGCGACCACCATGCACCTGCCGAAGTACCGCACCGAACACAAGATCGACTGGCTGGGCGCGGCGCTGCTCTCCGTCGGCATCACCGCGATCGTGCTGGTCACCACGTGGGGCGGCAACGAGTACGCCTGGGCCTCGCCGCAGATCCTCGGCCTGGCCGTGCTGGCGGCCCTCGCCCTGGCCGTGTTCGCGGTCGTGGAACGGCGCGTGCCCGAGCCGATCCTGCCGCTCAACCTGTTCGCCAACCGCAACTTCGCGCTCATCTCGGTGATCGGCTTCCTGCTCGGCTTCGCCATGTTCGGCGCGATGAACTTCCTGCCGCTCTACCAGCAGACCGTGCAGGGCGCCACGGCCACCAACAGCGGCCTGCTGCTGCTCCCGCTGATGTTCGGCATGCTGGTGGTCTCGCTGGTGGTCGGCCGCACGATCACGAAGACCGGTCGCTACCGCGCCTTCCCGATCGTCGGCGGCGTGGTGATGGCCACCGGCATGGGCCTGCTCAGCCTGCTCGACCTCGACACCAGCAAGGCCCAGTCCTCGCTCTACATGGTCGTGCTCGGCGTCGGCATGGGCTTCCTGATGCAGACGTCGATGCTGATCGCCCAGAACAGCGTCGAGCAGAAGGACCTGGGCGCGGCGAGCGGCGCGGCCACGTTCTTCCGGTCCATCGGCGGCTCGTTCGGTGTCTCGCTCTTCGGTGCCGTCTTCGCCAACCGGCTCGCCGACTCGGCCGCCGGCCCGGCGTTCGCCGGAAACGGCGGCGGCGAGGGCGGCGCGATGAACCTGGAGGCGCTCAGGAAGCTCACCGGCCCGGCCCGGGAGGTGGTGCTCGGCGCGCTCTCCGACGCCATCTCGCACGTGTTCCTCTGGGCCGTCTTCATCACCGTGGCGGTGCCGGTGCTCGCCTGGTTCATCAAGGAGGTGCCGCTGCGCGCGACGAACGACGCCCCGCCGGCCGGCGCCACGCCGGAGGACGAGGCCGAGATCGCGCTCGGCAAGGCCCCGGTGTAAGGAGGGGGCCCCGGTTAACGCCTGGCGATGTGCCGGGGCCCCTCCTAACGCCGCCCGCGGTGTAACAGGCCGGTGAGGCGTCGCCAGAGACGACGCAGCGGACCGGCGTCGGCGGCGGCGACCAGCGCGTCGGCCGTCGCGCGGGTGAGCGCGTCGAGGGCCGGGGTGGCCCGCGCCAGATGGGCCAGGGACACCGCCGCCGGGGTGCGGCGGACGCGACCCGTCGCCACCCCGGCGAGCCGCCCGGTCACCAGCGCGGCCACGTCGGCGCGTACCGCGGGGTCCACCCAGGCGGCGGTGATCAGGGCGAACAGCGCCGCCTCGGCGACCGGGCCCGGCTCGCCTGCGACCAGGTCCCGCAGCACCCGGCGGCGGGTCGACTCCGCCCACGGCTCGTCGGTGCGGTGGTGCAGCAGGCCGAGACAGGCCCAGACCTGCGCACACCGGGCCCAGAGCGCCGGGTCCTGGCCGCCGAGCACCCGGCCCAGCGCGGTCGGCGGCGCGTCCGGCGGGTACGCCAGCAGGCCGAGCAGGTCGGCCAGGTCCAGCGTGGCCAGCCCGACCGCGGCGTCGTACGCGGCCGGGGGATGCGGCCACGCCGGGTGCGCCACCTGCTGGAGCCGCAGCACCGCGTCGGCCGACGGGCGCGTGGCGTCGTCGTCCGGCGGCGGTCGGTCGGCGGTGGCCGGGGTCACCTGACCGAGCCAGGGACGCCCGCGGCAGCACTCGGCGAGATCACCGTGCTCGTGCGAGTCGTCCGGGTGGTCGCGGACGAAGTCGGCGAGCGCCACCAGGTGATCCACGTTCCCGTCGCGCAGGAAGCGCAGCCGGTACGCGGTGTGCACGGCGCAGTCGAACGTCGGATCCTTGGCCAGCGCCCGGTCGACCCAGCCCAACGCCGCGTCGAGCCGGCCGTGGTCGGCAAGCGTGCCGGCGATGTCGGCGTAGACGGCCAGGTCGTCCGGGTCGAGTGCGACCGCACGTTCCAGCGCGGCCAGCCCGTCGGCGGTCCGGCCGGCGCTGCGGTACGCGTACCCGAGCCACACCTCGCCGAGCTTGGTGGGCTTCGCGCGTACCCCCCGGGTGGCCCAGGTGACCGCGAGGGCGACCTCGCCGAGCCGCCGGGCCAGCGCGGACGCCGCGCCCAGCAGCAGCGGGTGGTCCGGATGCACGGTGATCGCGTTGCGGGCCAGCGTGAGGTACGGCTGGAGCGGCTCGCGCAGCCGGCGCGGGACCGGGTCGGGCGCGGCGGCGCAGACCTGCATGAGGATCCGGGCCGTACGTTCGGGGTCGAGCCGTTCCGGCAGCTCGGCGGCGGTCACCCAGGGCACGGCGGCCCACGGCGCGCCGGGCGCGTAGCCGGTGGCGGCGGCCAGCAGGTCGAGCCCCTCGGCGGGGCGGCCGGCGGCGGCGAGTAGGTGCGCCCGGGCCACCACGGCGCCGACGAAGGCGTGCTGGCCGAGCGGGAAGAGATCCAGGTCACCGCCGCTGGCCGCGGCCAGCCGGGCGAGCGTCTCGTGCGCCTCGGGCAGCGTCGGGGCGCGCACCAGCGCGGCGGCCACGTGGTCGGCGGCGTGCCGGAGGTCGCCCTCGCCCAGCGCCAGCCGGGCCAGCGCGAGCTCCTCCTCCGCGGAGAGCGCGGCGTCGTCCTCGGGCACGTCGTCCTCTCGCCGGCGGGGTCGGTCGGTCAGCCGGGCAAGCCTAGGGGATCTTGCCGACGAGTGGTGATCCACTGCGCACTACTGCTCGTTGCGTTGCTGCTCGTGTCGCAAACGTGCAAGACTGAGCATCGAACGCGCGGCAATCGCGCAGAAGGGGGTGCTGGGTGACACGTCCAGGGGCCGGCATGGCCGCCGACATCGACGAGCAGCCGGCCGGCTACGAGCGTCTGCTCACCGCCGAGCACGCGGGGGCCATCGCCCGGGTCGCGGCGGCCGTCGCGCAGCGGCGACCCCGGCACGTGGTCTTCACCGCCCGGGGCACCTCCGACCACGCGGCGCTCTACGCGGCGTACCTCACCGAGATCCGCCTCGGGCTGCCCGCCGGGCTCGCCTCGCCCAGCGCGGTCACCGTCTTCGGCGCCCGCCCCGACCTCTCCGACGCGCTCGTCGTCGGCGTCAGCCAGAGCGGCGGCTCGCCCGACCTCGCCGAGGTGCTCCGGGTGGCCCGGGCCTCCGGCGCGCTCACCTTGGCCGTCACCAACAACCCCGACTCACCGCTGGTGGAGACCGCCGAGCTGAGCGTGGACGTGGCCGCCGGCCACGAGCGGGCGGTCGCCGCCACCAAGACCTACACCGCCGAGCTGCTCGCGCTGCTCATGCTCATCGAGGGCGTACGCGCCGGCGACGGCGTGCTGCCCGCCGACGAGCGGGCCGCGCTGGCCCGCCTGCCCGAGCTGGCCGCGCGCACACTCGCCGACGACACCCCGGCCCGGCTCGCCCCGCGCTACCGGTTCGCCGCCCAGCTCGTCACCACCGGCCGGGGCTACGCGTACCCGACCGCCCGGGAGGCGGCGCTCAAACTGATGGAGACGTCGTACCTGCCGGCGCTCGCCTTCTCCGGCGCGGACCTGCTGCATGGCCCGCTCGCCATGACCGACCCGGACGTGCCGGTGCTCGCCGTGGTCGGCTCCGGCCCCGGTGGCACGTCGATGCGGGAGGTGCTGCCCCGGCTCGGCGAACGCCGGGCTGACGTGGTGGTGGTCGGCTCCGCCGACGTCGGGGAGACCCGGATGGCGGTGCCGGAGGTCGACGAGCGGTACGCGCCGCTGCTCGACATCCTGCCGCTGCAACGGCTCGCGCTGGCGCTGGCGCTGACCCGCGGCCAGGACCCGGACGCGCCGCGCGGGTTGAAGAAGGTCACGACCACGATGTGAGCCGGGCGTGGCACGCTGTGGGGCGTGTCCACCCTCCGTGAGCTCGCCGAGGAGCACACCACGCTCCGGCCGGCCGACATCGACCACCTGCACCGGATCGCCGGCGACTGGCAGTTGCTGTCCGACCTCTCCTTCGCCGACCTGCTGCTCTGGGTGCCGGTGGACGGCGACGGGACCTTCCTCTGCGTGGCCCAGGTCCGCCCGACCACCGCCCCGACCGCCTACCTCGACGACCAGGTCGGCCGCATCGTCGGCGGGCCCGAGGTGGCGCACCTGGAGGTGGCCCACCGGCAGGGCCGGATCTGGCGGGAGGGCGACCCGGTCTGGTACGGCGACGTGCCGGCCCGGCACGAGGCCATCCCGGTGCGGCTGCGCACCGGCGACGGGGAGGGCGGCGAGGTGATCGCCGTGGTCGGCCGGGACACCAACCTCTCCACCGCGCGTACCCCGAGCCAGCTCGAGCTCAACTACCTGACCACCGCCGACGACCTGGCCCAGATGATCGCCGACGGCACGTTCCCGCCGCCCCGGCACCCGGGCGAGACCACCTCGGCACCCCGGGTCGGGGACGGGCTGGTGCGGCTCGACGCCAACGGCAAGGTCACCTACGCCAGCCCGAACGCGCAGTCCGCGTACCGCCGGCTCGGCTTCGCGTCCCACCTGGTCGGGGAGGACCTGGCCAAGCTGCACCGCCGGCTCGCCGGCGACCCGCTCGAAGGCACCGACGCCGGCAACGCGGTGCTCGCCGCGCTGCGCGGCGAGGCCCCGCCCCGCCGCGAGATCGACGCCCGGGGCGCCACCATGCTCACCCGGGCGCTGCCGCTGATGCCCGCCGGTGTGCCGATCGGCGCGCTGGTGCTGGTCCGCGACATCACCGAGGTACGCCGCCGCGACCGCGCCCTGATCACCAAGGACGCCACCATCCGGGAGATCCACCACCGGGTGAAGAACAACCTCCAGACCGTCGCCGCGTTGCTGCGGCTCCAGGCCCGCCGGGTGTCCATGCCGGAGGCCCGTGTCGCGCTGGAGGAGTCGGTACGCCGGGTCGCCTCGATCGCGCTGGTGCACGAGACGCTCTCCATGTCCAGCGACGAGGCGGTGGAGTTCGACGGCATCGTGGACCGGGTGGCCAGCGCCGCGACCGAGGTGGCCGCGACCGAGGTGACCGTCGGCATGCGTCGCAAGGGCAGCTTCGGCGTACTGCCCGCCGAGATCGCCACGTCGCTGGTGATGGTGCTCAACGAGTTGCTGCTCAACGCCGTGGAACACGGCTTCCCGCCGGCCGACGAGGACGCCGCCCCCGCCCCGGCGGACGCGACCCGGCCCGAGGTGGTGGTCTCGGTGCACCGGCACCGCAAGCAACTGCACGTCTCGGTCGTCGACAACGGTCGCGGCCTGCCCGCCCAGTTCGACGCCGAGCGCGGCGGCAACCTGGGGCTCCAGATCGTCCGGGCGCTCGTCACCGGCGAGCTGCGCGGCACCATCGAGCTGCGCAACGGCACCGCCGGCGGCACCGAGGCGGTGCTCGTCGTCCCGCTGGCCCGCGGCACCACCGACCGCCTCACCGGCCGGGCCGGGCCGCCCTGATGCCCGCGCGACCGCCTCACCGGGCGAGCAGCGCCACCGTGAGCCCCGGACGGGGCCAGACCTGACGGACCGTGAAGCGGTCCCGCAACGCCTCGCCCTTCGCGCCGGGCACCGCCGCCAGCGGGTCCGCCCGGCGGCCGGCGACCACCAGCCAGACCCGGTCCACGCCGGCCAGGCACCGCGCCGGGTCGCCGCACTCGGTGGCCCAGAGGCTCGCCTCCGCCCGCTGGTCGCGGACCACCAGCACGTCGCGCGGCAGCCCCGACCCCAGGTGGTACGCCAGGCCCAGATCCGGGAAGAGCCAGCCGTCCCGGGGGGAGTAGACGATCGCGTCGCCCGGCCGCTCACCGGCGGCGACGATCCCGGCCGCGCCCGCGTAGTCGACCGGGGCGCTGCGGGGCCACTCGTGGGTACGGCGCAGCGCCGCCTGGTCGGGCAGCCCGAGCAGCCCGACCAGGGCCACCACGGCGAGCGCCGGCACGAGCCCCGTTCCGCCCGGCCTCGCTCCGGGCGGTGCCGTTCCGGGCGGCTCCGGTTCGGGTGGTCCCGCCAACGCCGGTCGGGTGCCGGCCGGCGTCGCCGCGGCCAGCGCGGCCCCGGCCAGCAGGCAGGCGAACGGCACGACGAAGAGCAGGTAGCGGGTCACCCAGAGCGGCACCACCGTGCCGGCGACGAAGAGCAGCAGCACCGGCAGCAGCACGGCGGCCCCGGGCAGCAGCGCCCGCCGACCGAGCCGGACCGCCCCGAGCGCGGCGAGCCCCAGCAGGAACCCGCCCACCACGCCGCTCTGCGCCAGCCCACCGGGCAGTGACGCCAGATCCGGCAGGCGGGCCGGGTCCACCCAGTCGAGCTGCCGGCCGCGCTGACCCAGGGCCACCAGCGCCAGCGGCGCGACGAGCGCGACGGCCGGGACCAGCGCCAGCAGCCACCGGACGAACACTCGCCGGCCTCGCGCCGGTGCCTCCCGGGCCTCGCCGGCCACGTGCCTCGGTTCCACGCCGGGCTCGCCGGGTGAATTTGCGTCGGGGACGTCGGGTCGGGGCTGGTCGGCCGGGCCGAGGCCGGCGGCGGTCGGGCCGCGGGCGGCGGTCAGCAGCACCGCCACGGCATGCGCGGCGAGCAGGGTGAGCGCGATCAGGTGGAGCAGGCCGAGTGCGGCGACGGCGACCGCGTACCCGGCCCAGCGCCGCCGGGACGGCCGACGCAACGCGTCGACCAGCAGCAGCGTGGCGAGCATGGCGAGCAGCGTGGCGAGCGCGTACGGGCGGGCCTCCTGGCCGTAGCGCGAGGTGGCCGGCAGCACGGCGAACAACAGCCCGGCCAGCAGCCCGGCCCGGTCACCGGCGAGGCGCGCGCCGAGCCGGGCGGTCAGCGCGGCGGCGCCCGCCATGGCGAGTGCGGAGGGCAGCCGCAGCGCCGTGGGGGAGGTGCCGACCAGCGTGGTCCACCCGTGCGTGAGCAGGTAGTACGGCCCGGTGGCGGCGTCGATGGTGCGGGTCAGCCGGACCAGGTCCGGCAGCGGTCGGGTGGCGGCGCTCCAGGTGGCCAGCTCGTCCCGCCAGAGCTGCGCGTGCCCGAGCCCGACGAGCGTGATCGCCAGCGTGAGCAGCCCGGGGACCGCCCACGCCGGCCAACCGGGGCGGGCTCGGGACGGCGCAGGCTCGGCGGACGCGCTCACACCCCGCAGCGTCACACGCCGGCCCGCTCCCGCCGGCCCGCACCACCGATTCCACCCCCACCGGTCCACCCGACGGCGACGCCCAACGGGCGATCATGAGGTTGACCGCGTCCGCCGTCCCTTTTGTCGCCGTCCACTTCATGATCAACGGGCTGGGGGTGGTGCGGGGCGATTCGGTGGGTGAGGGAGTGATGCTGGTCACGAGGGGTGAGGGGTGGACGGGTGTCGATTGAGATGGGACGCCCGTGATGTGGGATCACCGGGTCGGCCGGTAGCCCGGTGGTCCGGCGGTGTGGCAGCATGAGGCACATGACCAGCGCTGTCGTCCGCCGCTTCGTGGCCCGTCGCCACGTTGATTACGGCCGCGTGCGCAGCGCGATCTGTCCGGCCCACTGACGACGCCCGACCCATCTGTCTCGGGCGCTCCGCGCCGGCCGTCAGCGACACCGCCGTCCACGGCCCTCCCCAGGGCCGGCCGCCGCGTCCGCGCTCCAGGCACCGCAGCAGACAAACGGAGGACGCCGCGATGGCGGTCAGCAGCACCCCGACCCGCTCGGACGATTCGGCTCCCGTCGCCCGGGCGCCCCGCCGGCCGCGCGGCGAGGGCCAGTGGGCGCTCGGGCACCGTGAGCCGCTCAACCCCAACGAGCGGATCAAGAAGGACGACGACCCGCTCAACGTCCGGGACCGGATCGAGAACATCTACGCCCACCGGGGCTTCGCCTCGATCGACCCGCAGGACCTGCGTGGCCGGTTCCGCTGGTGGGGGCTCTACACGCAGCGCAAGGCCGGCATCGACGGCGGGCGCACCGCGGTGCTGGAGCCGCACGAGCTGGAGGACGAGTTCTTCATGCTCCGGGTGCGGGTGGACGGCGGCCAGCTCAGCCTGGCCCAGCTCCGGGTGGTCGCGGAGATCTCCCGCGAGTTCGCCCGGGACACCGCCGACATCACCGACCGGCAGAACATCCAGTACCACTGGATCCGGGTCGAGGACATGCCGGAGATCTGGCGCCGGTTGGAGGCGGTCGGCCTCCAGACCACCGAGGCGTGCGGCGACTGCCCCCGGATCGTGCTCGGCAGCCCGGTCGCCGGCGTGGCCCGGGACGAGGTGCTCGACCCGACCCCGGCCATCGACGAGATCGTCCGCCGGTACGTCGGGGACAAGCAGTTCTCCAACCTGCCCCGCAAGTTCAAGACGTCGATCTCCTGGCTGGTCGACACCCCGTACGAGGCGAACGACATCGCGTTCCTCGGGGTCGAGCACCCGGAGCACGGGCCCGGCTTCGACGTCTGGGTGGGCGGTGGGCTCTCCACCAACCCGATGCTGGCCAAGCGGCTCGGCGTCTGGGTGCCGCTGCACGAGGTGCCGGACGTGTGGGCCGGTGTGGTCGGCATCTTCCGCGACTACGGCTACCGCCGGCTGCGCAACCGCGCCCGGTTGAAGTTCCTGGTCGCGGACTGGGGCGTGGCGCACTTCCGCGAGGTGCTGGAGAAGGAGTATCTGGGCCGGGCGCTGCTCGACGGGCCGGCCGCGGAGCTGCCGGCGAAGCCGGTCGACCACATCGGCGTGCACCCGCAGCGCGACGGCGCGAACTACGTCGGCGCGGCCCCCGTGGTGGGCCGGGTCTCCGGGACCCAGCTCGCCGAGCTGGCCGACGTGGTCGAGGCGCACGGCAGCGACCGGGTGCGGCTCACGCCGTACCAGAAGCTGCTGGTGCTGGACGTCGCGCCGGAGCGGACCGAGGAGCTGGTGACGGCGCTGCGCGGGATCGGTCTGGAGGCCCGGCCGTCGGCCTGGCGGCGCGGCACCATGGCCTGCACCGGCATCGAGTTCTGCAAGTTGGCCATCGTGGAGACGAAGCGGCGCGGTGAGGAGCTGGTGGCCCGGTTGGAGGAGCGGCTGCGCGACTTCGACGCGGACATCTCCATCCACCTGAACGGCTGCCCGAACGCCTGCGCCCGCACCCAGGTCGCGGACATCGGGCTCAAGGGCCAGCTCGTGGTCGGCCCGGACGGCCGGCAGGTCGAGGGCTTCCAGGTGCACCTCGGCGGCGGCCTGGGCATGGCCGCGGGGCAGACCGCCGGCTTCGGCCGCAAGCTGCGCGGCCTGAAGACCACCGCCGACGAGCTTCCGGAGTACGTGGAACGGCTGGCCCGCCGCTACCTGGCCGGCCGGACCGACGGCGAGAGCTTCGCCAACTGGGTCATCAGAGTCGACGAGGAGGAGCTTCGGTGAGTGACGCTCGATCTGCGCCTCTCTACTGCCCGTACTGCGGGGAGGAGGACCTGCGACCGCACGAGGCCGGGCACGGCGCCTGGGAGTGCCACGCCTGCGCGCGGGTCTTCTCGGTGAAGTTCACCGGGCTGCTGGGCCGGGCGGTGGCCCGGTGAGCGGCCTGGTCTCCGCCGCGGGCCTGGGCCTGGTCGGCGCTGCCGGCCCGGCCGACCCGGCCCGGCGCGACCCGGCGGAGCTGCGCGCGCTGGCCGAGGAGGCGGGGCGGGAACTGGCGGACGCGCCCGCGCTGGAGATCGCCCGTTGGGCGGTGCAGACGTTCGGCGAGCGGTTCTGCGTGACCAGCTCGATGGCCGACGGCGTGTTGGCGCACCTCGTCTCCCGGGTCGCGCCCGGCGTCGACGTGGTGTTCCTGGACACCGGGCTGCACTTCCCGGAGACGCTCCGGGTGCGCGACGAGGTGGCCCGGCGGATGCCGGTGCGGGTCCGCTCGATCCGGCCCCGGATGACGGTCGGCCAGCAGGACGGCCAGTACGGGCCCCGCCTGTTCAACAGGTCCCCGGACGACTGCTGCCAGTTGCGCAAGGTGGAGCCGTTGGAGCGGGCGCTGGCCGGGTACGACGCCTGGGCCGCCGGGCTGCGCCGGGACGAGTCGCCGACCCGGGCGAACACGCCGGTGGTGGGTTTCGACCCGCGTCGCGGCAAGGTCAAGGTGAACCCGATCGCGGCCTGGACGCAGCGCGAGGTGGACGCGTACGTGGCCCGCCACGACATCCCGGTCAACGAGCTGTTCGCCAAGGGCTACGGCTCGATCGGCTGCTGGCCGTGCACCCGCCGCATCAAGGCGGGGGAGGACCCGCGCGCCGGGCGTTGGGCGATGTTCGAGAAGACCGAGTGCGGCCTGCACACCTGACCGACGCGTCGCCGGTGGTGCTGGTGGCGCACGGCAGCCGTGACCCGCGCGCGGCCGAGGCGACGCGGGCACTGGCCCGGGCGGTGGGGGCCGGCTGGCCCGGCCGGCCGGTGCTGCCGGCCTGGCTCGACCACACCGATCCCGGGCCGGCCGACGTGCTGCGGAACCTGGCCGCCGCCGGGCACTCCCGGGTGGTGCTGGTGCCGGTGCTGCTGACCGCCGCGTACCACCGGAAGGTGGACATCCCGGCGGCGGTCGCGGCGGCCGGCGCGGGCCTCGACGTGCGGGTGACCGAGGTGCTGGGGCCGACCGGCGGCGTGGTCGACGGCGGGCTGCTGGCCGGCCTGCGGCGTCGGCTGGGCGAGGCCGCCGGGGCGGACGCGGACGCGGTGGTGCTGGCCGCGGCCGGCACCCGGGATGCCGCCGCGCGGGCCTCGGTGGGCCGGGTGGCCGCGGCGCTCGGCACCGGGCTGGGTGTGCCCTGTCGGGTTTCGTACGCGTCGGCGGCGCCGCCGGAGGTGGGGGGCGCGGTGCGGCGGTTACGTGCGGCGGGCGCCCGCCGGGTCGCGGTGGCCGCCTACTTCCTGGCACCGGGCCGGTTCCACGACGGGGTACGCGCGGCGGCCCGCTCGGCCGGCGCGGTGGCGGTCGCCGACCCGCTCACCGACCTTCCGGAACTCGCCGCGCTGGTGCGGCGGCGGGTGGAGTCGGCGGGCTGACGGCCCCGGACAGCAGAACGCCCCGGCCGGGATCCCGGCCGGGGCGTGCGGCGTGTGTGTGGGTCAGGCGGAGTGAGCGCGCAGCACCCGGAGACCGCCGCGGCGCTTGACCGCGCGGCGCTCCTCCTCGCTCATCCCGCCCCAGACGCCGGCGTCCTGACCGGACTCCAGCGCCCACTGCAGGCACTGGTCGGTCACGGGGCAGCGCCGGCAGACGGCCTTGGCCTGCTCCACCTGCAGGAGAGCCGGGCCGGACGTCCCGATCGGGAAGAACAGCTCCGGGTCCTCGTCGCGGCAGACCGAATCGTGGCGCCAGTCCATGGCGGCAACACTCCTCATTCTTAGTGGATGGCCAGATAACGTTTCGTTGCTATTCCTATATGCATCCGCATTGCCGATCGGTGACGGTCAGCATCCGTCAATTCGGCGCTGCGTGAGCAGGCTGCGGGCCCCGGGACCTGCTGGAACAGCTCAACCTGACGAGCATATCCAGGCAATGTCCCGGTAACACGAGTTCGCTTGTGAATACTTTCACGAACTACAGCGATGTCAAGGGTGACGCTCGGAAAAACTCCGAACAGTGAGCGGCCTCACCACCCGTTTGTCCCGGTTTGCGAGGGCTCTCGTTACCCGGCGTGCCACAGTCGAGGATCAATATAGTACGGTCTGCGTGACGTTGCTGACATTTCCGGCATCCTTCCCTCGGCGTGGCGGCCCTCACCCGGTGCGGTGGAGTCCGCGTCAACCGACGGGGATACCCGAGGCCTAGCAGATTACTCTCAGTGCGGCGGGTACGGAGGTGAATCTGACTTTTTCCCGCTCGCCGAGGTAGTCCCCGTCCAACTGGAACGGCAACGGACGCGCCGTGAGCAGCGTGAACTCCGACAGGTCATGCAGTCGCAGCACCTGCTTGCCATGCGGATCGGGCTGCCGGGAGAAGAATTGCGTCACTGTCCGTGCCGTGCTGGCCACCTTGAGCTGTCGCAGGGCGAGCACGTCCAGCCCGAGGTCGAACGACGCCTCCGGGTTCGGGTTGATCTCGCGGTCGCCGAGATAGGTCCACGGCGCGGTGTTCTGGATGATGGCCGTGGACAGTTCCGTCGCCGGCGCCTCACCCGGCCGCTCCAGCGTGATCGACGGGTGGCGGCGGTCCGAGCCGACGAAGTACTGGCTCGCGGTGGACCGGAAGTAGAGCGCCGGGGTGGACACCCGGCCCCGTTTGCGGGCCTGCTCCACCCGGCGGATGACGGCCGCGTCCAGCCCGAAGCCCGCGCAGAACGTGAAGTAGCGGTCGTCCGCCCGGCCCAGCCCGATCGTGCGGGACCGGCCCAGGCGCAACCCCTCCAGGATCATGCTGGTGCCGTCCGGCCACTCCCGCGGCAGCCCGAGCGCGCGGGCGAAGACGTTCGTCGAACCACCCGGCACGGTGGCCAGCGCCGGCAGCCGCTCGGCCGAGGTCGGCCCGGTGCGGAACGTCGGCGGCTCCGCCGCCATCAACCCGTTGACCACCTCGTTGACGGTGCCGTCGCCGCCGAGCGTGACCACCAGGTCGACGCCCTCCTGGGCGGCCTCCCGGGCCAGATCCATGGCGTGGCCCCGCCGGCGGGTGTAGCGCACCGACAGGTCGACTTCACTGCGCAGCGCCCGGACCAGCACGTCCCGGCTGCGCTCACTCGTGGTGGTGGCCTTCGGATTGACCACCAGGACGGCCCGCATGGGCGGCACATTACCGCGCCTACCCACCGGTATCGTGGCGGCCGTGACGATCGACTCGGACCCGGCCCCCGGCCCGCTCCGCGCGGCGGTGCTCCTGCTGCGCGCCGAGGCGGTGGCGCTCGGGCTGGTCGCGGTGTGGCTGATCTGGTCCGACCTCACCGCCCGCACCACCGACCTCACCTCCGCGCTGCTGATCACCGCGTTCGCGGTGGCCGGGGCCGTCGTGCTCTGGGCGCTCGGCGGCGCGCTGTCCCGGCGCCGGTCCGGCGCCCGCGCGCCGGCCATCGTGCTCCAGCTCATGCTGCTGCCGATCGGGTGGTACATGATCTCCGGCGGCCTGGGCTGGCTCGGACTGCCGCTGATGGCGCTCGGGATCGGCACGGTCGCGCTGCTGGTGAGCGGTCCCACCAACCGGGCGCTCGGCTTCGGTCCGTAGCCGCCGGGGCCGGCCGGGCGCGGGCGCTCAGTAGCCGCCGGCGCGGCGGGTCAGCAGCGAGATGGTGGCGCGACCGTCGACCGCCTTGGCGCCGGCCCCGGTGGTCAGCGCCGTGAGCACCTTCCACGCGAAGGACGACTCGGACGGCAGCGTGGCGCCCCGCACGGTCGGCACGGTCACCTCGACGGTGAGCGCGTCCTCGGTGACCGCGAAGCGGCACTCCAGCTCGGCGTCGCGGGTGGCGATCGCGAGCAGCATGGCGCACGCCTCGTCGACCGCGATGCGCAGGTCCTCGATCTCGTCGAGGGCGAACTGGAGCCGGGCCGCGAGGCCGGCCGTGGCGGTGCGGAGCACGCCGAGGTAACCACCGTCGGCGGGCACGGTGAGGTGCACGACGTCGTCGTCCGTCGTCGGCTGCCCGGTCAGTTGAGTCACGCCTCATCCCCCCGGTGCGGGACTCTACCCGGTCAGGCGGCCGGGCGCGTGGGCGCGGGCGTCACCTGCGCGGCGAGATCGCGCAACGCGGCCCCGGCCAGCCGGTACGGCGTCCACTCGTCCATCGGGGTGGCCCCGATCGCGGCGTAGAACCGGGCCGCCGGATTCCAGTGGAGCATCCACCAGTCGAGCCGTTGGTAGCCGCGCTCCACACAGATCGCGGCCAGCGTGGCCAGCAGTCGCCGGCCGGCGCCGGTGCCCCGGGCGTCCGGGCGGACGTAGAGGTCCTCCAGGTAGATGCCGTGCACGCCGGCCCAGGTGGAGAAGTTGAGGAACCAGAGCGCGAAGCCCACCGGCTGGTCCGCCGCGTCCACCGCGACGTGCCCGAACAGCGCCGGCGTGCGCCCGCCCGGCGGGTCCGGGGCCGCGCCGCCACCCGGAGCGCCCGGGAAGAGCGCCGCGTGGAGCTGTCCGGTGGTGAGGTGGCACTGCTCCGGGGCGCGCTCGTACTCGGCGAGCTCGTGCACCATGGCGACGACGGCCGGTACGTCCTCGGGACGTACCGGCCGGATCGTCGGTGCGGCGACAGGCGAGGTCACGCCTGCTTGGTCTCCCAGAAGATCTTGGAGATCTCGTCGATCTTCGAGAGCAGCTCGTCGGCCTTGGCCGGGTCGGTGCCGCCCTTGGCGCCGGCCGCACCGGCCAGCTTGGTGGCCTCGTTGAAGAGCTGGTGCAGATGCGGGTACTTCTCGAAGTGCGCAGGCTTGAAGTAGTCGGTCCAGAGCACCCACAGGTGGTGCTTGACCAGGTCGGCCCGCTGCTCCTTGATCAGGATGGCGCGGGTGCGGAACTCCGGGTCGGTGTTCGCCTGGTACTTCTCGCAGATCATTTTGACCGATTCGGCCTCGATCCGGGCCTGGGCCGGGTCGTAGACGCCGCAGGGCAGGTCACAGTGGGCGCTGGCGGTCACCCGGGGCGTGAGGATGCGAGGAAGGCGCATCAGGGTCCTCCATGGGATGTTTGCGATGATCCAAGACGACATTACTCCTGGAGATGCTTTCCGGCGGGCGGGAGGTGAAACCCCGTGATGCCCGTGCTGATCACCGGCCCGTCCATGTCCCCGACGCTGCGCCACGGCGACGCGGTGCTGGTCCGCACCGGTGGACGACCGGTCCGCGCCGGCGACGTGGTGGTTGCGGTCTTCCGCAGCCGCCCGGACCTGCTGGTGGTGAAGCGCGCGGTCGAGCCGCGCGACGGCGGCTGGTGGCTGCGCGGCGACAACGACCTGGTCACCGACGACTCCCGGGCCTACGGGGTGGCCGACGTCCGGGGCCGGGTGGTGGCGCGATGGTGGCCGCGTCCGGGATGGATCAGGGGCCGGCAGGGGTAGCCATGAATATGACCCCGCTCACATCCTGGTAGCCGGTGCGTGACTATGCTCGGAAAGTGCCCGGGTGACCCCCGCACCGCCGCCCCGCCGGTCGCTGACCACCGCTGACCGCGCCGGCCGGTCCGTCTGCTCGACAGATCCTGGAGTCACCATGTCTGCGTCCACCCCGGACCCCGCTGATCCCGTCTTCCGGCTCCACCTCGGCGGCAAGATGGCCGTCGCCTCCACCGTGCCGCTGACCAGCCGGGAGGACCTCTCCCTGGCGTACACCCCGGGGGTCGCCCGGGTCTGCGAGGCGATCGCCGCCGACCCCGACCTCGCCGACACCTACACCTGGGTGTCGCACACCGTCGCCGTGGTCACCGACGGCTCCGCCGTGCTCGGTCTGGGCAACATCGGCCCGCGCGCCGCGCTGCCCGTGATGGAGGGCAAGGCGGTGCTGTTCAAGCAGTTCGGCGGCGTGGACGCGGTCCCGGTCTGCCTGGACACCCAGGACGTGGACGAGATCGTCGCGGCGGTCCGGGCGATCGCGCCCTCGTTCGGCGGCATCAACCTGGAGGACATCAGCGCGCCGCGCTGCTTCGAGGTGGAGCGCCGGCTGGACGAGGCGCTCGACATCCCGGTCTTCCACGACGACCAGCACGGCACCGCGATCGTGGTGCTGGCCGCGCTGCGCAACGCGGCGACGCTGCTCAACCGCAAGCTCGGTGACCTGCGGGTGACGGTCAGCGGCGCCGGCGCGGCCGGCGTGGCGGTCACGAAGATGCTGATCGCCGGCGGCGTCGACCCGGCCCGGGTGGTGGTCTGCGACTCGCGCGGCATCATCGGCCGGCACCGCGAGCTGACCGGCACCAAGGCCGAACTGGCCGAGCTGACCAACGCCGAGGGCCGCCACGGCGACGTCACCGAGGCGCTGCGGGGCGCGGACGTGCTGGTCGGTGTCTCCGGCGGTCAGATCCCGGAGGCGGCGGTGGCCGGCATGGCCCCCGGCGGCATCGTCTTCGCGCTGGCCAACCCCACCCCGGAGGTGCACCCTGAGGTGGCCGCCCGGCACGTCGCGGTGGTCGCCACCGGCCGCAGCGACTATCCCAACCAGATCAACAACGTGCTCGCCTTCCCGGGCGTGTTCCGGGGCGCGCTGGACGCCGGGGCCACCCGCGTCACCGACGCGATGAAGGTGGCCGCCGCCGACGCCATCGCGGGCGTGGTGGCCGGATCGCTGACCGCGGACGCGATCGTGCCGTCCCCGCTGGACCCGCGGGTCGCCCCGGCGGTGGCCGAGGCGGTCGCCGAAGCCGCCCGCCGCGACGGGGTCGCCCGCCGCTGAGGTGCAAGGAGGGGCCCCTTCCGCATAGGAAGGGCCCCTTCTTAACGCCCGCTCAGCTTGTTACCGTGCCGATCATGCGTGCTGCCTATGCCTCGGCCTTCGACGCCGACAAACCGCTCGCCGCGCTCGCCGTCGGCGACCGTCCCGAGCCGGTCCACCCGCAGGACGACTGGGTCACCGTGCGCGTGCGGGCCAGCTCGCTCAACCACCACGACCTCTGGTCGCTGCGTGGCGTGGGCCTGACCGCCGACCAGCTCCCGATGATCCTCGGCTGCGACGCGGTCGGCACCGACCCGGACGGCAACGAGGTGGTCATCTACCCGGTGGTGCCCACCCCGGGCGACCCGCGTGGCGTCTCCATCCTCTCCGAGCACTTCCCGGGCACGTTCGCCGAGCTGGTCGCCGTACCCCGGATGAACCTGCTGCCGCTGCCCGACGGCCTGTCGGCCACCGACGCGGCGTGCCTGCCCACGGCCTGGCTCACCGCGTGGCGGATGCTCACCACCAAGGGCCGGGTCGCCGACGGCGAGTCGGTGCTGGTCCAGGGCGCCGGCGGCGGCGTGGCCACCGCGGCGGTCGCGCTCGGCGTCGCGCTCGGCAAGCGGGTGTACGCGACCAGCCGCGACGCCGCCAAGCGGGAGCGGATCACCGAGCTGGGCGCCACCGCGCTGGAGCCCGGCGCGCGCCTGCCGGAGCGGGTCGACGTGGTGGTCGAGACGGTCGGCGCGGCCACGTTCGACCACTCGCTGAAGTCGGCCGCGCCGATGGCCCGGATCGTGGTCTCCGGCGCGACCGCCGGGCACGAGCCCAAGGTCAACCTGCGCCGGGTCTTCGCCATGCAGTTGGAGATCCTCGGCACGTCCATGGGCACCCCGGACGAGCTGACCGAGCTGCTCGCGTTCTGCGCCGAGCACGGGGTCCGGCCGGTGGTGGACCGGGTGGTGCCGTTCAGCGACATCTCCGACGCGTTCGCCCGGCTGCACTCCGGCGAGGTCTTCGGCAAGGTGGTCGTCGACCACACCGCCTGAGCGGGGCGTCGCGCTACAGCCGGTCGTCCAGGGTGGCCACGCCACCCCGGGCGGCGTCGGCGGGAAGGCGCTCCTTCGCGGCCGGGTCGCCGTAGAGGGTCCAGCGCAGGAACTCGACGGTGGTGTCGGCGACCACCCGCAGCGCCTTCCCGTCGCCGAGCAGCGCCCGGCCGTGGTCGCCCTTCGGCAGGCTGAGCATGGCCTTGGGCCACGGCACCGCGTCGAAGACGGCCCGGCCCGCCGCGTACGACACCACCTCGTCCGCCTCACCGTGCACGAACAGCTGCGGTGCGGCGGCGCCGGCGAACCCGGTGCCCACCCCGAGCGCCGTGCCGGCGAAGACGATGCCCGCGTCCAGCCGCTCGTCCCGGCCGGTGGTGAACAGCCCGATGGTGGTCACCCCGCCGGCGCTGTGCCCGGTCGCGGCCACCCGGTCCGGGTCCAGCCGGCCCCGCAGCGGATCGCCCGCCGTACCGTCGAGCGCGAGCATGCGGCTCAGCACGTACGACACGTCGGCCGGCTGGTTGAGCACGTCGAGCGGGTTGCCGTCGGCCCCCCGGGAGGTGTGCGGGAAGCGCGGCGCGGCCACCACGAACCCGGCCGCCGCCCAGCGCGTCAGCAACACCTGGTAGTCCTCCGGCCGGGCACCCAGCCCGTGACTGAACACCACCACCGGGAACCGGCCGGCCGCCGCCGGGACGGACCGCTCCGCCGCTCCGCCGGCCGGACCCGCCGCCGGGTACCAGAGCGACACCGGCAACGGCCGGTCGCCGTCGCGGTTCAGCTTCAGTTGGCGTACGCCGACCGCGAAGCTCTTCGCGGGCGCCTTGCCGGCGGGCACCCGGGGGGTCGGGGTGGCGCTCTTCGGGGAGATGTCGGGGGCGGGCCGCCCGGCCGGGGCGGTCGGCTCCGAGCAGCCGGCCAGACCGGCGCCGAGCAGGGCGGCGGCGGTGGCCAGGGCGACGGGACGAGGGCGCATGACCTCGATTGTGCCTCGGGTCAGCGGGCCACCGGGCGGGTAGGGAGGGGTCCCCGCTCAACACCTGGGGCGGGCGGCGAGTGGCGGGCGGTGGCCGGGTCAGCCCGCCGGAGGGCCGCCGACCGATGCCCGGAGGCGGGCCAGGTCGGCGGCGTCCTTCGCACGACGGGGCCGTGCCGGCATCCAGACCGGGAACATCTCCTTGAACTCGATCTGCGCGGTGACACTGATCACCGGTGCGGTGCGCGACCCGATCCGGCCGGCCGGCGCGTCGAGCATCCCCGCCGGCAGGGGCGTGCCGGCCCAGGGCCCGGCGCCGACCACCACCCGGCCCGCGTCGTCCCGCTCCAGGTAGGCGAAGCTCAACTCGACATCGCCCCGGAGCAGGTCGAGCTGCTGCGCGGTCGGCATCCGAGGATCGGGTCGCCAGCCCTGCCCACCGAGCCGGACAGCCAGCCGCTCGGCGTCGCGCCGCCAGCAGTACCAGTCGACGTCGACGTGCGGCCGGCTCACGGCGCCGAGGTGGAAGTCCATCGCCCAGCCGCCGCGCAGCCACACCTCGATGTCGTCCGCGTCGGCCAGTTCAACCACCTCGCGGATCGCACCCAGTTGCCGCTCCGTCAGCCCGTCCACCTGCCCGAACCTACCCTGCCCACCCCGCCCGCTCTCCCGGGCGCCGACACCCGGTGATCAAGGAGTTGGCGTCGGCGGTGGTCAGCCCGGGTGACCCGAACTCCTTGATCATCGAGACAGGGGCGGTCAGGTGGGGAGGGCGCGGGTGGTGAGGGTGGTGACGCCGGGGGTGGTGGCGTCGGCGGGGAGGCGACGCAGGGCGGCCCGGTCGGCGTAGAGCGTCCAGCGAAGGAAGTCCGTGGTGGTCGCGAGCACCTCGGTGAAGCCGGGGCGGCCCGGGTTCAGGTACTCGCCGTGGCCCTGACCGGGCAGGCTGAGGAAGGCGGCCGGCCCGAGGCAGCGGGCGTACGCGGCCCGGCCGACCGACTCCGGCACGATCCGGTCGGCGGCGCCGTGCACGAACAGCATCGGCACCGCCGGTCGCGCGCGACCGGCGACCGGCCGGCCACCGGCGATCACGATCCCGGCCCGCAGCGGGGACGGTCGCCCGGAGACGAACATGCCGAGCGTGGTGTGACCACCGGCCGAGTGCCCGGCGGCGGCGAACCGGTCCACGGCCAGGTGCGCGCCGAGCGGGTCACCGGGGCGGGCGCCCAGGCGGACCAGGTGACCGACCAGTCGCCGGGCGTCGGCCGGCTGGTTGCGGACGTCGTCGCGGGTGAAGGCGCGGGCGCGCAGGTTGGTCCGGGGGTAGGTGGGCGCCGCCACCACGAAACCGGCGGCGGCCCAGCGGGTGGTGAGCTGCGCGTGCAGCGCGGGCAGGCTGCGCAGGCCGTGGCTGAAGACGACCACCGGGAACCGCCCGGCGGCCACCGGCGCCCGCGCCCGGACGATCGGCCCGGCCGCCGTGCCGGGGCTCGGTGGGACGGCCGCCCGATCCCGTCCGGAGGGGTCGGGGAAGCGCGGTCCGGGGGAGCGCGGTCCCGGGGTGCCGGCGGGGCGCGGCGTGGCGGGGAGGGCGGTGACCGGGCCGGGGAAGGCGGACGGGTCCACCGGGTACCAGACGGTGACCGGCAGGGGACGGGGGCCGTCCGGGTCGACGGTGAACTGCCGCATCCCCACCGCGTACGGGCGCTCCGGGGCGGTCCGGACGCCGGCCGGGACCGGGCCGGTGGTGGCGACGGCCGACCCGCAGCCGGCCAGCAGCGCCGTCGTCAACACGGCCACCAGCCGCCGCCCCGTCATGCCTGCACGGTAGGCAGCCGAGCGGGCCGACCGCGCCCGCCGTCCGGGCGGCTGCCCCCGCCACCCGGCCGGGCCACGCCTCCACCACCCGGCCGGGCCACGCCTCCACCACCCGGCCGGGCCACGCCTCCACCACCCGGCCGGGGTTTGCCCGACCCGGCCGCCCGTGCCCGCCGGCTCCGGCCCGGCGGGACACTGGTGGGCGGTGGGCTTCGCTAGGGTCACCCGCATGGCTGAGAACTACACCGACCCCAGCGGCAACACCGCGCAGTTCCGCGCCTTCGTGGACACGCCCGAGCCGGCCGTGGCGGCGCCCGCGCCGTCCCGGTTGCCGTTGATCGCCGGCCTCGCCGTCGCCGCCGTGGTGGTCGTCGCCCTGGTCGCCTGGGTCGCCCTGGGCTGACCCCGGTCCACGGCCGGCGAGCGCTCCGCCGCCGGCACGTCGTGGCGGCGTCGGACGCGCCGGGTCAACGCCCCCTCTCCCCGAGGTGGCGTCGATAGCGGTCAGGCGGCGAGCACCTCGCGGGTCTCCCGGGCGATCTCCCGCTCCTCGTCGGTGCCGACCACGAGCACCGCGACCTCGGCGCCGGCCGGCGAGATCAGCCGATCACCGGCGTCGTCGTTGCGGGCCGGGTCGACGGCGATGCCGAGCCGGTCCAGGCCGGCCAGCGACGCGGCCCGCACTCCGGCGGCGCGCTCACCGACCCCGGCGGTGAACGCGATCGCGTCGACACGCCCGAGCAGCGCGTAGTACGCGCCCACGTAGCCGGTGATCCGCCGGCAGTAGACGTCGAACGCCAGCGTCGCCGCCGGGTCGCCGGCGTCGCGGCGGGCCAGCACCTCCCGCATGTCGTTGACACCGGTCAGCCCGAGCAGGCCGCTGCGGTGGTTGAGCAGGTCGTCGATCTCGTCCACGCCCATCCCCGCCTCGCGGCGCAGGTGGAAGATGACGGTCGGGTCGAGGTCGCCGCTGCGGGTGCCCATCACCAGGCCCTCCAGCGGGGACATGCCCATCGAGGTGGCCACGCTCCGACCACCCCGCACCGCGCAGGCGCTCGCCCCGTTGCCCAGGTGCAGCGTGATGGTGTTCAGCTCGGCGTACGGCCGGTCGAGCAGTTCGGCGGTCCGCCGCGACACGTACGCGTGCGAGGTGCCGTGAAAACCGTAGCGGCGTATGTCGTACCGCTCGGCGGTCGCCCGGTCGATCGCGTACGTGGCGGCGGCCTCGGGCAGCGTGTGGTGGAAGGCGGTGTCGAAGACGGCCACCTGCGGGGTGTCCGGCAGCGCCTCCCGGGCCACCCGGATGCCGGCCAGGTTGGCCGGGTTGTGCAGCGGGGCCAGCGGGACGAGGTCCTCGATCCCGGCGACGACCGCGTCGTCGATCAGCACCGGGGCGCTGAACCGCCGTCCGCCGTGCACCACCCGGTGCCCGACGCCGGCCAGCCCGTCGAGGTCGAGCCGCTCGATGATCTCCCGGACCGCGCTCTCGTGGTCGGCCGGCCCGCCGCCCGGCTCGCCGACCCGCTCCACGGTGCCCCTGTCGCGCACGTCGTCGCCGTCGTACAGCCGGTACTTGACCGACGAGGATCCGCTGTTGAGGACCAGGATGCGGCTCATTCCGACGCCTCCGTGGCGGCCTGGATGGCGGTGATCGCCACCGTGTTGACGATGTCCGGCACGGTCGCGCCCCGGGACAGGTCGTTTACCGGCCGGCGCAGGCCCTGCATGACCGGGCCGACCGCCACCGCGCCGGCCGAGCGCTGCACCGCCTTGTACGTGTTGTTGCCGGTGTTCAGGTCCGGGAAGATGAACACGGTGGCCCGACCCGCCACCGGGCTGTCCGGCAGTTTGGTGGCGGCCACCTGCGGGTCGATCGCCGCGTCGTACTGGATCGGACCCTCGACCAGCAGGTCCGGCCGCCGTTCCCGGACCAGCTTCGTGGCCGCCGCGACCTTCTCCACGTCCGCGCCGGCGCCGGAGCTGCCGGTGGAGTACGACAGCATCGCCACCCGCGGCTCGATGCCGAACCGGGCCGCGGTGTCGGCCGAGGAGATGGCGATGTCGGCGAGCTGGGCGGCGTCCGGGTCGGGGTTGACCGCGCAGTCGCCGTAGACCAGCACCCGGTCGGCGAGCAGCATGAAGAAGACGCTTGACGCGACCGAGACGCCGGGCACGGTCCGGATGATCTCGAAGGCCGGCCGGATGGTGGCGGCCGTGGTATGGGTGGCGCCGGAAACCATGCCGTCGGCGCGGCCGGCCTCCACCATCATGGTGCCGAAGTAGTTGGGCTGCGCCACGATGTCGTACGCCAGCTCCGGCGTCATGCCCCGGTGGGCGCGCAGCTTCGCGTACGCGGTGGCGAACTCGTCGCGCCACTCGCTGGTCGCCGGGTCGACGAGCTGCGCGTCGCCGACGTCGACGCCCAGCTCGCGGGTCCGCCGGGCGATCTCGTCCGGCCGGCCGAGCAGCGTCAGCTCGGCGACGCCGCGGCGCAGCAGCACCTCCGCCGCCCGCAGGATGCGCTCCTCGGCGCCCTCGGGCAGCACCAGCCGGCGGCGTCGCGCCCGCGCCCGGTCGATCAGGTCGTTCTCGAACATCAGCGGGGTGACCCGCGCGGAGCGGGTGACCCGGAGCCGGGCGGCCAGGTCGTCGGTGTCCACGCAGCGCTCGAACGCGCCCAGGGCCGCCTCGACCTTGCGCGGGTTGGCGGTGCTGGGGCGGCCCTCGATCCGGCTGGACGCCTCGACCGTGTCGTAGCTGTCGCTGGTCACCGAGAGCACCGCCAGCCCGGTGTTCATCCGCTCGACCAGCCGCATGGCGCGCGGGTCGGGCTGCTCGCCGAGCGTGAGCACCAGCCCGGCCAGCGACACCTGCCCGGCCACGTGCGCGGCGCCGGCGGCGACCAGCAGGTCGGCCCGGTCACCGGGGGTGATCACCAGCGCGCCGTCGGTGAGGTGGTCCAGCAGCGTCGGCACGTGCGCCGCGCCGACCACGTAGTCGAGCACGTCGCGGTCCAGCGCGGCCCGGTCGCCGGCGAGCCGGGTGGCGTCGAGCGCGGTCGCCACCTCGGCCACCGTCGGCGCCGACACGGTCGGCACCTCCGGGATCGCGTACGCGGGGACCGGCAGCTCGGGCAGCGTCATCGGGCCGGGCACCCGGTTGGCGACCACCGCCACCACTGTCGCGCCGAGGTCGGCCAGATCGTGGTACGCGCCGCGCATCGCCGCCGCAATGGCCTCGGGCGGCTGGTCGAACCCGTCCACCACGGGCACCACGACGCTGCCGAACTCGATCGCCAGGCGGGCGTTGAAGGCCAGCTCGCGGGGGCCGGCGCCGTCTCCGTCGGCGAAGTCGCTGCCGACCACCACGACCGCGGGGCAGCGCCGCTCCACCTCCCGGTAGCGGTTCACGATCGCCGAGATCAGCTCCTCCCGCCGGCCGTTCGTGACCAGCGCGGTGGCCTCGGCGTAGGTGGCGCCGTGCAGCTCGTCGACCGGCAGTTCCACCCGGTAGCGCTCGGTGAGCAGGGCCAGGATCGGGTCCGGGGTGTCACCGCCGGCGACCAGCGGCCGGAACGCGCCGATCCGCTCGACCTGCCGGGACAGCAGCTCGGCCAGGCCGAGCGCCACCGTCGACTTCCCTCCGCCGGACCCCACGCCGGTCAGGTACACGCTGCGCGCCACGACCTCACGCTACAAGATCGCCCATCCCCCCGCCCGGGTCCTTGTCCCCGCCCCCACCCCACCCCCCCGGGGTGTGTGGGGGTGGGGGTTATGCGGGGGTGGGGGAGTGGGGAGTGGGGTCGAGGACGGGGGGTGGTTCGGCGGCGCGCAGGAGCGCGTCGCTCTTCGCCACCCAGGCCGCGCCGAAGGCGAACACGGCGAGCGTCTCGCACCACAGCACCGGCTTGAGCGTGTGCCGGACGTCGGCCGGGAGCTGCGTGCTGGCCAGCGCGAGCGCGACGGCGAGCAGGATGAGCCCGCCGCAGGCCCGGTAGAAGACCTGCGCCGCGCGCCGGGGCGGCACCCCGGCCCGGTCCGGGCGGACGAAGAGCACCAGGCAGAAGACCGCGAGCAGGGCGAAGAGCCCGGCGGCGGCGACCTGGTGCACCAGACCGGCCGTCCGGTCGACCCCGTCGACCGAGGCGGCCGGCGCGCCCGTGGTGGTGGGGAACAGCGCCACCACGATCGCCAGCACGCCGGCGCACGTGCCCAGCACGTCCTCCGGCCGGCGGTAGCGGTAGCTGATCAGGAAGACGCCGACGGCGCACATCGCGCCGACGAAGACGTCCCGCATCTCGGAGTGGTAGTACCCGCTGAGCGAGTCGAGCAGGGTGAGGCGTCGGGTGGCGACGACGTGACCGACCACCAGCACGACCGGCAGCGCGAGACCGACCGATCCGATGCCGAGGCGCAGGTGGCGTACGGTCACCGCGTCCTGCGGTGGCTTGCGGCTCCCAGGTTCCATACCTCAACAGTGGACGTCACGCAGCGGAACTAGTCAAACGCGAACGGTCACTCATCGTCCTCGTCGTCCAGGCGGGCCAGCCAGGTGGCGAACCGCTCGATCGGCGTCTCGAACTCCGGGTTCAGGTCGACGAAGTCGCGCAGTCGCTCGCCCAGCCACTCCAGGCTGACCTGCTCGTCGCCCCGGCGCTCGACCAGCTCCTCGATGCCACGGTCGGTGAAGTACACGGTCGTCCTCTCGTCGTACGGCAGCGGCCCGCCCCGGTGGAGGGACGGGCCGCTTGCGGTGGGTGTCACGGGCGGGGCAGGGCCGCCTCGATCAGCGCGTTCTGCTCGACCTCGTGCATCTTCGCCGAGCCGACCGCCGGGGCGGCGGCGGACGGCCGGGAGATGCGGCGCAGCCGGACCTCGGGCAGGTGCTCCAGCAGGTTGAGCGCCACGAACGACCAGGCGCCCTGGTTGGCCGGCTCCTCCTGGACCCAGGCGAAGTCCTCGGCGTTCGGGTACTGCGCCAGCGCGGCCCGGACCTCGTCGACCGGCAGCGGGTAGAGCTGCTCCATCCGGAGGATCACGGTGTCGGTGACGCCGCGCTCCTGCCGGGCCTGGAACAGGTCGTAGTAGACCTTGCCCGAGCAGAGCAGCACGCGCTTGACCTGCTCCGGCGCCGGGGCGGCGGTGTCGGCCAGCACGGGGGAGAAGGTGCCGGTGGTGAAGTCCTCCACCGGCGACACGCAGAGCTTGTGCCGCAGCAGCGACTTCGGCGTGAACACCACGAGCGGCTTGCGCTTGGGCGACAGGGCCTGGCGACGCAGCAGGTGGAAGTAGTTCGCCGGGGTGGTCGGGATGGCCACCCGCATGTTGTCCTCGGCGCAGAGCTGGAGGAAGCGCTCCGGGCGGCCGGAGGTGTGGTCCGGCCCCTGGCCCTCGTGGCCGTGCGGCAGCAGCAGGGTGATGGCGGAACGCTGGCCCCACTTCACCTCGCCGGAGGAGATGAACTCGTCGATCACCGACTGGGCGCCGTTGACGAAGTCACCGAACTGGGCCTCCCAGGCCACCAGCGCGTCGATGTTCTCCACCGAGTAGCCGTACTCGAAGCCCATGGCGGCGTACTCGGAGAGCAGCGAGTCGTGCACGAAGAAGCGGGACCGCTCGCCGTCGGCGGTGAACGTCTTCAGCGGCAGGTAGTCGTCGCCGGTGCGGGCGTCGACCACCGAGGCGTGCCGCTGGACGAACGTGCCGCGACGCGAGTCCTGCCCGGCGAGCCGGACCGTGACGCCGTCGTGCAGCAGCGCGCCGAACGCGATGATCTCGCCGAAGCCCCAGTCGATGTTGCCCTCGACGGACATCTTCCGGCGCCGCTCCAGCAGCTGCTGGATGCGCTTGTGCGGGGTGAAGCCCTCCGGCAGGTTGACGTGCGCCTCGCCGATCGCCTTCACCACGGAGGCGTCGGTAGCGGTGTCGACCTGCGGCTCCGGCTCCTCCTCCCGCTTCGGGCGGCCGAGCTGCCGCGGCGTGGTGGCCGCGTCCCGGGTGGCCTTGAAGACGCGTTCGAGCTGCGCCTGGTAGTCGCGCAGCAGCTCCTCGGCGTCCTCCACGGTGATGTCGCCGCGCCCGATCAGCTCCTCGGTGTAGAGCTTCCGGACCGACCGCTTCGAGTCAATGATCTTGTACATCTGCGGGTTGGACATCGACGGGTCGTCGCCCTCGTTGTGCCCGCGCCGGCGGTAGCAGACCAGGTCGATCACGACGTCCTTGTTGAACGCCTGCCGGTACTCGAAGGCCAGCCGGGCGACCCGGACCACGGCCTCGGGGTCGTCGCCGTTGACGTGGAAGATCGGCGCCTGGATCATCCGGGCCACGTCGGTGCTGTAGAGGCTGGACCGGCTGTACTCCGGGGCGGTGGTGAAGCCGACCTGGTTGTTGACCACCACGTGCACGGTGCCGCCGGTGCGGTAGCCGCGCAGCTGGGACAGGTTGAGCGTCTCGGCGACCACGCCCTGGCCGGCGAAGGCGGCGTCACCGTGCACCGCCAGCGGCAGCACGGTGTAGCCCTCCAGCTTGAGGTCGATCCGGTCCTGCTTGGCCCGGACGATGCCCTCCAGCACCGGGTCGACGGCCTCCAGGTGCGACGGGTTCGCCACCACCGACACCTTGACCGCGTGGTCGCCGTCCGGCGTGGTGAACTTGCCGTTCTGACCGAGGTGGTACTTCACGTCGCCGGAGCCCTGCGTGGACCGCGGGTCGAGGTGCCCCTCGAACTCGGAGAAGATCTTCTCGTACGGCTTGCCGACGATGTTGGCCAGCACGTTGAGCCGGCCACGGTGGGCCATGCCGATGACGACCTCGTCCAGCCCGGCCTCGGCGGAGGACTCCAGCACCTCGCCGAGCAGCGGGATCAGCGACTCGCCGCCCTCCAGCGAGAAGCGCTTCTGGCCGACGTACTTCGTCTGGAGGAACGTCTCGAACGCCTCGGCCGCGTTGAGCCGGTTGAGCACGTGCTTCTGCTCGTCGGAGCTGGGCTTCTCGTACTTGCGCTCGACCCGCTCCTGGATCCAGCGCCGCTCCTCCGGGTCCTGGATGTGCATGTACTCGATGCCGACCCGGCGGCAGTAGGAGTCCCGCAGCACGCCGAGGATCGAGCGCAGCTTCATCCGCTGCTTGCCGGCGAAGCCGTTGACCGGGAAGACCCGGTCCAGGTCCCACAGCGTGAGCCCGTGCTGGAGCACGTCCAGGTCGGGGTGCTTGCGGATCTCGAACTCGAGCGGGTCGGTGTCGGCCATCAGGTGACCGCGCACCCGGTACGCGTGGATCAGCTCGTGCACCCGCGCGGTCTTGTTGATCTGGCCTTCGCTGTCGACGGCCACGTCGCGCATCCAGCGCACCGGCTCGTACGGGATGCGCAGCGAGGTGAAGATCTCGTCGTAGAAGCCGTGCTCGCCGAGCAGCAGCTCGTGCATCACCTTCAGGAACTCGCCGGACTGCGCGCCCTGGATGATCCGGTGGTCGTACGTGCTGGTCAGCGTGATGACCTTGCTGACCGCGTTCTCCGCCAGGGTGGCCTCGCTCATGCCCTGGTAGGGAGCCGGGTACTCCATCGCGCCGACGCCGATGATGGCGCTCTGCCCCGGCATCAGGCGTGGGATCGAGTGCACCGTGCCGATGCCGCCCGGGTTGGTCAGCGAGATGGTGGTGCCGGAGTAGTCCTCCATGGTCAGCTCGTTGCGGCGGGCGCGCCGGACCACGTCCTCGTACGCCTGCCAGAACTGCCGGAAGTCCATCTGCTCGCAGGCCTTGATGGACGGCACGACCAGGTTGCGGGAGCCGTCCGGCTTGGCCAGGTCGATGGCGATGCCCAGGTTGACGTGCTCCGGCCGGAGCATCGCCGGCTTGCCGTCGACCTCGACGAAGGAGTTGTTCATCTCCGGGTGCTCGATCAGCGCCCGGACCATCGCGTACCCGATCAGGTGGGTGAAGCTGACCTTGCCGCCGCGACCGCGGGCCAGGTGGTTGTTGATCACGATGCGGTTGTCGACCAGCAGCTTCGCCGGGACCGCGCGCACGCTGGTGGCGGTCGGGACGGCGAGCGACGCCTCCATGTTCTGGACGATCTTGGCGGCGACGCCCCGCAGCGGGGTGGTGCCGGCGGCGCTCGCGGCCGGCGCCTTGGCGGCGGCCGGCTTCGCCGGGGCGGCCTTCTTCGCCGGGGCCGGCTCGGGCGTCTTCGCCGCCGGCTTGGCGGCGGGCTTCGCCGGCGCGGGCTCGGCCTTGGCGGGGGCCGGCTGCTCGGTGACCGTGGCGACGGCCTCCTGCTGCTCGGCGGGCTCCGGCCGGGCGGCCGGCTTGGCCGCGGGCTTGGCCTGGCCGTCCGGGCGCGGGGTCGCCGCGCCCGGCGCCGGCCGGTAGTCGGCGAAGAAGTCGTGCCAGGCCGAGTCGACGCTCGACGGGTCGGCGAGGTAGCGCTGGTACATCTCCTCGACGATCCACTCGTTCGGGCCGAAACCCGCCAGTGGGTTCTCCTGCGATGTCTGCTGGGTCGACACGGCCGCTAATCGCCTCTTTCACGCGGTTGTGAATGTCACGCGGTGGGGCCCCGTGCCCGGCACTCCGGCGCACAGGGGACGGATCCCAGGCTACGCCGTGCGATTGCCACCGGCATTCTCGCCTCCGGCTGGTGGCCCGTTTCACAGAAGATGCCAGAAGTTCGGCAAACGCTGCGTGTCCGGTCGACTCCTGCTAGACGGCGACGGCCCCGGCCGGTGACACGGGTCACCGGCCGGGGCCGAGGCGGAACGACGGCTCAGGAGATGTCGCGCCGCCGGATGGTCAGCACGCCGATCACGCCGGTCACCACCGCGTACCCGATCAGCACCGCCGCGCCCGCCCAGCGTGGCGGGTTGCCGGGGATCTCGGCCCCGCTCACCATCAGGCCGGAGGCCAGCGACGGCACCAGCAACTGGAGCTCGTTGATCCAGTCGCCGAAGCGCGACGCCAGCAGGCCGATGGCGATGGCCGCGCCGATGGTGCCGCCCAGGTAGAGCAGGATGCCGGTCACCGTCGCGCCGATCTGGCTGCGGATCAGCACGCCGAGGCCGACGCCGAGCACGGACCAGAGCAGGTAGGCGAGCCCGTTGAGCGCGACCGCGCGCCAGACCGCCCCGCTGCCGAGCTGCGAGCCGACGTCCACCGCGTTCAGGATCAGCGGCGCGAAGATCAGGTTGAGCACCGTGGTGCCGACCCAGAACAGCAGCGCCAGCACGCCGGCCGCGACCAGCTTGGCCAGCATCACCGCCGTGCGGTGCGGCGCGGTGAGGAACGTGGTGGTCACCGTCTGGTGGAAGAACTCGCTGGTCACCACCACGATGCCGAGCAGCATCACGATGAGCAGTCCGAAGAACTGGCCGTTGGTGTAGAGGTTGGCGGCGATGCTGTCGGCGCTGGAGACCGCCTGGATCTGGTCGGCCTGGTCGGCTGGCACGTCACCCACGTTGCCGCTGGTCAGGGCATCGGTCTGCAACCAGTTGAAGCCCAGCGCCAGTGCCCACAGCGGCACGCTGATCAGCCCGAAGACCCACCAGGTGTTGGTGGTACGGATCTTGAGCAACTCGGATCGGACCAGCGTCATCGGATCTCCGCCTTTCCGGCCGTCAGCTCCAGGAAGACCCCTTCGAGGTCGGGACGTTCGGTGGTCAGCTCGTGCAGCTCCACCTTCGCGGCCAGCGCGATCCGCCCCACGGTAGGCGCGTCCACGCCGCTGACCAGCAGCGCGCCGTTCGGGTCGGCCTCGACCGTGGCGGACTGCTCGCGCAGCGCCGCGGCCAGCTCGTCCGCCTGCGGGGTGCGCACCCGGATCCGGGCGCCGTGCGTCATCGAGCCCATCACCTGCTCGACCGGGCCCTGCCGGACCAGCTTGCCGGCCGCGATGATCACCACGTCGTCGGCGAGGAGCTGCATCTCGGAGAGCAGGTGGCTGGAGACCAGCACCGTCCGGCCCTCGGCGGCCAGGCCCTTGAGGAAGCCGCGCATCCAGCGGATGCCCTCCGGGTCCAGGCCGTTGGCCGGCTCGTCCAGGATCAGCACCTGCGGGTTGCCGAGCATCGCGGCGGCGATCCCGAGCCGCTGCTTCATGCCCAGCGAGTAGCCCTTGAACTTGCGCTTCGCCGCCGGGGAGAGCCCGACCAGCGCCAACGCCTCGTCCGCCCGCGACTTCGGCAGACCGGCCGCCGCGCAGATCACCCGCAGGTGGTTGATCCCGGTGCGGCCCTTGTGCGCGCTGGACGCCTCCAGCACCGCGCCGACCGTACGCAGCGGGTCGGTCAGGTCGGCGTACCGGTGGCCGCCGATGGTGGCCGTGCCGGCGGTCGGCGTGACCAGGTTGAGCAACATGCGCAGCGTGGTCGTCTTACCGGCGCCGTTCGGGCCGAGGAAGCCGGTGACCCGGCCCGGCTCGACCGTGAACGACAGGTTGTCGACCGCGCGAACGTTCTTGTATTGCTTGGTCAGGCCGGACACGATGATCTGGCCGGTCCCGGCACTGGGGCGTGGCTGCCCGTCGGACATCATTCTCCTCTCCTGCCCCGGCGCGCTGGACGCACGCCGGTGGGACGCCGTTGCGGGGGCGCCCCGCTCAGCCTTCCAACCCGGCGCAACGGGGTCAATCAGGCGGGATGTGTACGCGCCGTCCTCCTCAAGGAGGAGATCAGCCGGCCGGGAGCGCGACCCAGGTGGCGCGCGCCCGGCCGAGCAGCGCGCCGTCCGGACCGTACAGGCTGGTGTGCACCTCGGCCTTCCGCCCCTCGACGCCGACCGCGAGACCGGTCACCACGCACCCGTCGCCCGGCCGGGGCAGCGCCGTGATCTGCGCGGCGATCCGACCCAGCACGTACGGGCGGCCGGCGGAGAGCACCGCCCAGCCGCCCGGGCAGTCCAGCGCCGCCCAGACCGTCGCGGGCACCACGTCGGCCGGCGCGCGGAACGGCGCGGCGGTCCGCCCGTCCGGCAGCCGGCCGGGAAAGATCCGCAGGCCGTCCGGGTGGTCCGGGCCGCACACGAAACAGCCGGGGAACGGGTGGTCCACCAGACCGGGGTACGCCCGCGCGGCGGCCTCGGCCGTCGCCCGGTCCACCGGCGGCACCACCGCGTCCACCGGCCCGACCCGGCGTACCTCGGCGACCAGCCGGCCCGCCGGGTCGCGGATTGCGCCGTCGGCGGCGGTCAGCGGCGTGTCCAGCGGCGGCGGCCGGCGCAACGTGACCTCCACCGGTCCCCGGTCGTCGATCAGCGCGGCGAAGATCCCGGCGCTCCAGCCGCCGTTGCCGGAACCGTCCGGTCCGTGGAAACGGGCCTCGACCAGCACGTGCACCTCCGGATGATGGTCCGCCGGCGTCGTCGCCGGCGGTCGCCCGGCAGCCTCGCACACCCGCCGGCCCGGGTCCGCACGCCGCCGCCGACCGGCGTTCACCGGATCGACATCCCTCCCCCCGGACCCGGCAACCCGAGCCCCTTACACAGGACCCATGGCCGTTCTGCACGCCGCTGGCGCACCCATCACGACCAGCGGTTACACCCTGCTGATCGCCGACGACCCGATCCTGGTCGCCGCCGCGCAACGCCTGCGCCACGAGGTGTTCGCCGGCGAACTCGGCGCCACCCTGCCACCGGGCGCGGCCGGGCTCGACACCGACGAGTTCGACGCCCACTGCGACCACCTGGTGGTCCTGCGCGAGGACACCGGCGAGGTGGTCGGCACCTACCGCCTGCTGCCACCCGGCCGCACCGACCGCCGGTACGCCGACGGCGAGTTCGACCTGACCCCGCTGGCCCCGCTGCGCGACGACCTGGTCGAGGCGGGCCGCTCCTGCGTGCACCCGGACCACCGCACCGGCGCCGTGATCAACCTGATGTGGGCCGGTATCTGCCGCTACCTGCACCTGCGCGGCTCCCGCTGGCTCGGCGGCTGCGCCTCGGTGCCGGTCGCCGACGGCGGGACCGCCGCCGCCGAGGTGTGGGCGCAGGTCACCGACCGGCACCTCGCCCCGCCGCCGCTGCGGGTGACCCCGCGCCGGCCCTGGTTCGCCGAGGCGCCCGCCGTGCCCACGCCGGGGGTGCTCACCCCGGCCGAGCGCCGTGCGCTGGTCCCGCCGCTGCTCCGCGGCTACCTGCGGCTCGGCGCCTGGGTCGGCGGCGAGCCGGCGTACGACCCGGACTTCGGCTGCGCCGACTTCTACGTGCTGTTCTCGCTGGACCGGATGAACCCGCGTCACCTGCGGCACTTCCTCGGCGAGGTGGGATCGTGACACCTCCCCGGGGCGAGGGCCTGTGGCGGCCCGCCTCCGGCTGCGGGCCGCGGTGCCTGCCCCACGCCACCGTCCCGGACGTCTGCGCGCTGCGCCGGGTCGGCCGGCTGCTCGGCGTACTGGGCATGCTGCTGACCGGCGCCGCCCTCGCCGCGTTGCTGCCGCTGCTGCCGGCGGCCGACCGGCGGGCCGCGTTGCGCGCCTGGGCCCGCGCGACGCTGCGCGTCCTCGGCGTACGCCTGGTGGTCCGGGGCCGGCCGCCGCGCCGCCGCGCGCTGCTGGTCGCCAACCACGTCTCCTGGCTGGACATCCTCGCGGTGTTCGCGGTGTCGCCGGCCCGGATGCTGGCCAAGCGGGAGGTCCGGAGCTGGCCGGTGGTGGGCGTGCTCGCCGCGGCGGCCGGCACCGTCTTCGTGGACCGGTCCCGGCCACGCGCGTTGCCGACCACCGTCGCCCGGGTGGCCGACGCGCTGCGCGCCGGGCATCCGGTCACCGTGTTCCCGGAGGGCACGACGTGGTGCGGCGCGCCGTCCGGCTGCCGCCCCACGCACGGCTTCCGCCCGGCGATGTTCGAGGCCGCGGTGGTCGCCGGCGCGCCGGTGGTGCCGCTGGGCATCGGCTACCGGCACGCCGGTGACGCGAGCACGCTGCCCGCGTTCCTCGGCGAGGAGACGCTCTGGGCGTCGCTGCGCCGGGTGCTGGCCGCCCGCGACCTCACCGTGACCGTGACCGTGGCCGCCGCGCTGCACCCGGCCGACGGCGCGGACCGGCGGCTGCTGGCCCGCGCCGCCGAGGCCGCGATCCACCCGGCCCCGCCCCGACGCTTCCCGGTCCCGTTGGTGTCCCCGGTCCCGTCCTTGGTCGATCTGGCGGCCTGAACCTCCCGCACCGACCGGCGGATGAGGGCTGGGTCGGGGACGCGACACAGTCTTGTTGAGTCGCGATGTATCGCGTTATGGTTCTCTCCAAGCGCGGCGTGCCGGGTGGCACGCCGACCGAGGGGAGCGCGTCATGGCCAGGTGGACGGTCGACAGCCCGCGACGGATCACGCTCGACGAGCCGGTCACCCGGCTGGACGTGCGGCTGGTCAGCGGCCGGCTCAACGTGGTCGGCGCCGACGGCCCGGCCCGGGTCGACGTCACCCGGATCAGCCGCCGGCCGGTCGTCGTCGAGCTGCACGAGGGCCGGCTGACCGTCCGGCACGAGCGGACCCCCCGCTGGCCGGGCGTGCTCTGGTGGCTCGGCCAGCTCCGCCGCCGGTTCCGCGCCGAGGTCTCGGTCGCCGTGCCGGCCCAGGCGCTGGCCGACCTGCACCTGGTCGACGGCGCGCTGGTCGCCTCCGGGCTGCGCCGCGACACCCGGGTCGACGTCACCTCCGGCCAGGTCACCCTGATGGGGCTGCGCGGTCGCACCAGGGCCAAGGTCGTCTCCGGTCCGGTGGAGGCGCTCGGCATCGGCGGTGACCTCGACCTGGAGACGGTCTCCGGGGAGCTGATCCTGGCCGACAGCGCGCCCGAGCGGGTGCGGGCCCACGCCGTCTCCGGCTCGATCACGTGCGACCTGGACAACCCGCGGGGCAGCGAGATCCGGCTCAGCGCCATCTCCGGCAGCATCACCGTCCGGGTCCGCGAGGACAGCGACCTCAGCGTGCACCTGCACACCACCTCCGGCCGGATCACCAGCGGCTTCCCGCAGATCTGCGGCGGCCAGCACGGCTTCGGCGCGGTCAAGGACAGCCACGGGGTGCTGGGCGGGGGCGCGGGTAAGCTCTGGGCGTCCGCGACGTCCGGCAGCATCGCGCTGCTGGCCCGCCCGGTCGCGGACGCCGACGACGTGGAGGACCTGCCGTGACCGCCGTGTTCAGCCACGGGCGGCTCCGGCTCTACCTGCTCAAACTCCTCGACGACGGGCCGAAGCACGGCTACGAGCTGATCCGCCTGCTGGAGGAGCGCTTCCTCGGCCTGTACGCGCCCAGCGCCGGCACCATCTACCCCCGCCTGCAACGGCTGGAGGTGGAGGAGCTGGTCACGCACACCGCGGTGGGCGGTCGCAAGGTCTACGAGATCACCGAGGCGGGCCGCGCCGAGCTGCGACAGCGCGCCGACGAGCTGGCTACGCTGGAGGCCGACATCAGCGCCTCCGTGGAGGACCTCTCCGCGCTGGCCGGTGAGATCCGCACCGAGGTACGCGGCTCGGTGCGCGACCTGAAGCGGGAGCTGCGCGAGGTGGCCCGGCAGACCCGGCAGGGCCGCTGGACGCCGCCACCGGCCACCCGGCCCGGCGACCACGACGGTGCGGCCCGACCGGCGGAGGCGCCACTGCTCGTCGAGTTCGACAAGCGGCTGGCCGCGTTCACCGTCGAGGTCGGCGCGCTGGTCCGGGCCGGGCGGCTCAGCGACAACCAGCTCCGGACCGCGATCCGGCTGCTCGACGGCGCGCTCGACGGGCTGCGTCGACTGCTCCGCTGAGCTCACAGGTTGTTTCCAGCCACCACCCAGCGCGACCGCAGCCGGAGCACGGATGATGGGGCCATGGCGGCTACCCAGACCGAGGCTCGACTGCTCGTCGTCGAGGACGATCCCAACATCCTCGAACTGCTCTCCGCGAGCCTGCGCTTCGCGGGCTTCGACGTCGCGACCGCGACCAGCGGCAGCGCGGCGCTGCACGCCGCCAAGGACCACCGGCCCGATCTGGTCGTGCTCGACGTGATGCTGCCCGACCTCGACGGCTTCGAGGTCATCCGGATGCTCCGCGAGGGCGGTACCCGTACCCCGGTGGTGTTCCTGACCGCGCGGGACGCCACCGACGACAAGATCCGCGGGCTGACGCTGGGCGGCGACGACTACGTCACGAAGCCGTTCAGCCTGGAGGAGCTGACCGCCCGGATCCGGGCCGTGCTGCGCCGCACCGCGACCGGCGAGCACGCGCCGTCCCGCCTCACGTTCGCGGACCTTGAGCTGGACGAGGAGACCCACGAGGTGCACCGGGCCGGCCAGCGGGTGCAGCTCTCGCCGACCGAGTTCAAGCTGCTGCGCTACCTGATGCTCAACGCCAACCGGGTGCTCAGCAAGGCGCAGATCCTCGACCACGTGTGGAACTACGACTTCCGCGGTGACGACAACATCGTCGAGTCGTACATCTCCTACCTGCGCCGCAAGGTCGACAACACCCAGCCCCGGCTGATCCACACGCTGCGTGGGGTCGGCTACGTGCTGCGCAAGCCGGCGGCGTGAACGCCGTCCACGACGCGAAGGGCTGGCTGCGCGGGATCCCGCTCCGGCTCAAGCTGGTCACCGCGGTCCTCGCGCTGGTGGCCGGCGCGCTGCTGGTGATCAGCGTCTCCACCGCGTACTTCCTGCACAACTACCTGGTGGGCCGGATCGACGGCGAGTTGGACGACCAGCTCGACCGTGGTGTGACAGTCAGCCAGGAGAACCTCAGCACCCTGCCCACCGACTACATGGTGGCGCAGTGGAACAGCACCTACCAGCGGGTGGCGTTCGCCCGGGACCGGGCACTGAGCGAGCAGGACCTGCCGGCCGGCATCAAACAGCAGGCCTGGTACGAGGAGCACGCCAACGGGAAGGCGTTCACCGCCGACGGCGCGGACAAGCAGGTCCGCTGGCGGATCATGATCCGGCAGGACAGCGACGACTCGTACCGGGCGATCGGGCAGAACCTCGACGACGTCGACCTCTCCGTGCGGCAGTTGCTCTGGATAGACCTGCTGGTGGGCGGCGCGGTGCTGATCATCCTGGCGTCGGTGGGCGCGGGCATCGTGCGTACCAGTCTCAAGCCGCTCGTGGAGATCGAGCGGACCGCGGGGGCCATCGCCGGCGGCGACCTGACCCGGCGGGTGCCCGACCCGGAGGAGGGGCGGGCCTGCCCCACCTCCGAGCTGGGTCGGCTCTCCCGGGCGTTGAACACGATGCTGGCGCAGATCGAGGCCGCGTTCACCGCGCGGGCCGCCTCCGAGGCGGCGGCGCGCAGCGCCGAGGCGGGCGCCCGGGACGCCGCGGCCCTGGCACAGGCGTCCGAGGCGCGCGCCCGCCGGTCCGAGGAACGGATGCGGCAGTTCATCGCGGACGCGTCGCACGAGCTGCGGACGCCGCTGACCACCATCCGGGGCTTCGCCGAGCTGTACCGGCAGGGCGCGGCGCGGGCCCCGGAGCAGACCGCCGACCTGCTGCGCCGCATCGAGGACGAGGCGTCCCGGATGGGCCTGCTGGTCGAGGACCTGCTGCTGCTGGCGCGGATGGACCGGGAACGGCCGATCGCGTTGGCCCCGGTGGAGCTGCCGGTGCTGGCCTCGGACGCGGTGGAGGCGGCCCGGGTGGTCGACCCGGAGCGGCGGATCGAGCTGGAACTGGAACCGGGCGCGGGCCCGCTGGTGGTGCTCGGTGACGACGCCCGGCTGCGGCAGGTGATCGGCAACCTGATGACCAACGCGCTCACCCACACCCCGACGGACGCCGCGGTGACGCTGCGGCTGCGGGCCGAGCCGGGGAACGTCGCCGTGGTGGAGGTGGCGGACACCGGCCCCGGCCTGACCCCGGAGCAGGCCGAGCGGGTCTTCGAGCGGTTCTACCGGGTGGACGCGGCCCGGACCCGGCGGGCCGCCGGGCCCACCAGCACCGGCCTCGGCCTGGCCATCGTCGCCGCGTTGGTGGCGGCGCACCACGGCACCGTCGAGGCGGTCGACACGCCCGGAGGCGGGGCCACGTTCCGGGTGAAACTGCCGCTGCTGCCCGAGACGCCGGAGTCGGGCGAGTGACTTACAGAAAACATTCAGGCGGATTCCAGGCTGGTGACAGTGGCACGGGGAAAGCTGTAGTCATGACCGACCACGAGACCGAGCCGCAGCGGTCGCCGGCACCTGCCGACGCCCAGCCGTCGCACCACACCGCCGAGCTGCCCCGCGTCGAGAGCGGGACATCGGACTCCACCCCGGCCGTCGCGTCGGTTCCGGCCGACTCCCCGGCCGCCGGAACCACCGCCCACGCCGACGCGCCGACCAACCCGTACGCGCCGTCGTCGGACGCGCCGGCCAGCCCGTACGCGCCGTCGTCGGACGCGCCGGGCAGCCCGTACGCGCCGTCGTCCGACGCGCCGGCCAGCCCGTACGCGCCGGCCGGGCCGGGTGGCGGGTACGCCCAGTCGTCCGGCAGCCCGTACGCCCAGCCCTCCGCGCCGCCGTACCCGGCGTCGGGGCAGCCGCAGAACTGGTACGGCTCGCCGCAGCAGAGCGGGTGGGCGCAGCAGGGCGGCTCCGGCTACCCGTCGTCCTCGCCCGCCGGCGGGCCCGTCCCGACGTACCAGGCGCAGCCGTACCCCCCGCACCAGCCGCACCAGGCCGGGCAGCCGGTCCCGCCGTGGGGCCAGCCGCAGCCGGCACGGCCCAGCCGGGCCGGCAAGTTCGTCGGCGCGGGCGCGTTGGCGCTGGCCCTGATGCTCGGTTCGGGCGTGGCGGGTGGCGCGCTGGCCCTCGCGCTCGACGACGGCGGTGGCGTCACCCGCACCTACACGGCCGCGCCGGTGATCAACAGCGCCGACCTGCCCAAGATCGCGGCTGCCGTGCAGGACAGCATCGTCACGATCATGACGGACAGCGGTGAGGGCTCCGGGGTGATCCTCAGCGCCGACGGGTTCGTGCTGACCAACAACCACGTGGTCGCCTCCGCCAGCGGCGACACGGTGAAGGTGGTCTTCGCCGACGGCAAGAACGCCTCGGCGAAGATCGTCGGCACGGATCCGAAGACCGACCTCGCGGTGGTCAAGGCCAGCGGCGTGAGCGACCTGAAGGCGGCGAAGTTCGGCGACAGCGACGGCATGCAGGTCGGTGACCAGGTGCTCGCGCTGGGCAGCCCGCTCGGCCTCCAGGGCTCGGTGACCGCCGGCATCCTCAGCGCCCGCGACCGCACCATCTCCGCCGGTGAGGGCGGCCAGCAGCAGAACCCGCAGCAGGGCGCCAGCTCGATCTCCGGCCTGTTGCAGACCGACGCCCCGATCAACCCGGGCAACTCCGGCGGCGCGCTGGTCAACACCCGGGGCGAGGTGATCGGCATCAACACCGCGATCGCCACCGCCGGGCAGGGCAGCAACGGCAACATCGGCGTCGGCTTCGCCATCCCGAGCAACAAGGCCAAGGACGTGGCCGAGAAGCTCCAGCGCGGCGAGAAGATCAGCCACCCGTCGCTCGGGGTCAGCGTGAACGCCGCGGAGGACGGCGGCGCGATGGTCGCCGCGGTCACCCCGGGCAGCGCCGCCGAGAAGGCCGGCATCCAGCGGGGCGACGTGATCACCAAGTTCGGCGACAAGGTGATCAACGATTCCAACGACCTGGTCGGCGCCGTGCAGGCCGGCAAGGTCGGCGACCGGGTCGAACTCCAGTACAAGCGAAACGGATCCGACGAGACGGCAACCGTGACGCTCGCCGAGACGTCATAGTCCTCGAGACCTACCTCCCTCCCGGGGCGGTGGGCGACGGAGCCAAGGGGGTTGGCTTCGTCGCCCACCGCCCCTCTTCGCGTCCCACCCGGTCCGGGTGAGGCCGGCGCGGACGCCGTTTACCGCGTGCCGCGTCGGGAACCCGCCGCAGATCGGGTACGCCGGGGACCAGCGGGGAGGGACTCGTGGCCGTCAACCAGCCGCTGTCTGACCGGGCGGGGCCGCTCCGGATCGCGATGGTGGTCCCGCCGTGGCTGTCGGTGCCGCCACCCGGCTACGGCGGGTTGGAGACGCTGGTGGCCGGGCTGGTCGACGCGCTGATCGACCGCGGGCACGCGGTGACGTTGTTCGGCGCCGGCACCGAGCACGGCACCGCCGCCGAGTTCGTCTCCACCTGTCCCGAGTTGCAGTACGACCGGCTGGGCGAGTCGCTGCCCGAGCTGGCCCACCTGGCGCACGTCGACCACCTGGTCGACCCGGCCGACTTCGACCTGGTGCACGACCACAGCACCATCGGCCCGATGGTGGCCGGCCGCCGCCGGGTGCCCACCGTGGCGACCGTGCACGGCAACCCGGTCGGCGAGTACGGCACCGTGCTCAGCAACACCGACCGGGGGGTCGGCCTGATCGCGATCTCGCACGCCCAGCGCCGGGCGAACCCGGCCCTGCCGTGGGTCGGCACGGTGCACAACGCGATGCCGCTGCGGGACTTCCCGCACAAGCACGCACCGGGGGCCGGTCCGGTGCTCTGGCTCGCCCGGTTCAGCCCGGACAAGGGCCCCGACGTGGCGATCCGCGCCTGCCGGGTGGCCGGGCTGCCGCTCACCCTGGCCGGCAAGTGCAACGAGCCGACCGAGCGCCGCTATCTGGAACAGGTGGTGGAGCCGTTGCTGGGCGAGGACGTCACGCTGGTGGTGAACGCGGACCGGGACGCGGTGCTGCGGCTGCTGCTCGACGCGCGCTGCCTCGTCATGCCGATCCAGTGGGCGGAGCCGTTCGGCATGGTGATGGTGGAGGCCATGGCGACCGGTACGCCGGTGGTGGCGTTGCGCCGGGGCGCGGTGCCGGAGCTGGTCCGTCCCGGGATCACCGGGCTGGTCTGCGACCGCGCCGAGGAGTTGCCGGCGGCGCTGCGCGCGGCGGCCGACCTGGACCCGGCCGACTGCGTCGCGCACGTCGCCGAGAGCTTCTCGGTGGAGCGGATGGCCGCCGGCTACGAGGCGGTGTACCGGAGCTTCCTGGCCGGGCAGGCGACGGCGGACGGCCCCCGGGCGGTCGCGCGGCTCGTCGCCGGTTGACCGGTCAGGTGCGTCCGACCACCAGCGCCGCCGCCGCGGCGTCGAGCTGCCGCGCGTACCCGGGGCTGATGCTGCCCTCGCGCCGGCGTTCGGCGATCTTGCCGCGGAGTCGTGCCACCGCGGCGGTCACCGCCTCCCCGTTGCTGGCGGCCACCGCGTTGCGCAGCAGGTTGCGCAGGTCCACGCCGACGTCGCTGCGGATCTGACCGTCGGTCAGCCCGGCCTCGATCAGCCCGTCCACCCGTTCGGCCGCGTCGGCCGGCTCGTCGGTCGGCGCGGCCGGGACGGTGGTGGCCGGCCCACGTGTCGGCTCGGGCGGCGGCGTGGTGGCCGGCTCCTCGTCACCGGGCGACGCGCCGGTGGGTGCCTCCACCGGCCCGGCGGTCGGCAGCACCCGGGGCTCGACCGGCCGGTCCGGGGTCAGCGCCGGTACCAGCAACGCGGCGGCGGCCACCAGCACCACCCCGGCGCCCGCCAGCGCGAGGACCCGTCGCCGCCCCGCCCCGCCGGCCGGCGCCGGTGCGCCCGCCGGACCGGGGGCCGCCGGACCGGGTGGGGCCGCCGGACCGGGTGGGGCCGCCGGAGGCGACGGGACCGGGACCGGCTGGGTCGGCGGGGCCGCCGCGCGGGTCAGTGCGGGCAGCGTCACGGTCGGCGCCAGCATGGTGGCGGCCTGCGGATCGGCGGGGAGCAACTGGTCGCGGAGCACGGCCGCCACCCGGTGCGCGGTGGGTCGGTCCCGCGGGTCCCGGGCCAGGCAGCGCAGGCAGATGTCCGCGACCGGCCGGGGCAGGCCGGGTACGCCGTCGAGCGTGGGTGGCGCGTTCTCCGCCAGCGCGGCGCTGAGCTGCTCCCAGGTGTCCGCCGGGTACGGCGGCTGGCCGGTCAGCGTCTCGAAGAGCAGCACGCCCAGCGAGTAGACGTCGGTGGCCGGCTGGGCCGGCGCCCCGTCCAGCCGCTCCGGCGCCACGTACGCCGGCGTGCCGAACGTGCCGCCGTCCTCGTCCTCGTCCGGTGCCCCGACGCGGGTGGCGATGCCGAAGTCGAGCACCTTCGCCCCGATGCCGGTCATCATCACGTTGGCCGGTGTGACGTCCCGGTGCACGATGCCGAGCCGGTGCGCCGCGGCCAGCGCCTCGGCCACCTGCGCGCCCGTCTCCACCGCCGCCGGCCAGGGCAGCGGCCCCTCGGTCAGCCGGTGCTCGAGCTCCTCGCCGCTGAGCAGCTCCATCACCACGAACGAGGTGATCGAGCCGTCCGGTGCCACCGTCTCGCCGTAGTCGTGCACGGCGGTGACGTGCGGATGGTCGAGCTGGGCGGCTGAGCGCGCCTCCTCACGCACCATGTCGCGGAACCGGGCGTCGGCGGCGAGCGAGGGGGCGAGCACCTTCACCGCCACCACCCGGTCCAGCACCTCGTCGCGGGCCCGCCAGATCACCGACATGCCGCCGGCACCGATCCGGTCGATGAGCCGGTACCGCCGGGCCAGCAGACGGCCGGCCTGGAGTGTCGCCTTCACCTCGCACCTGCCTGGGCTCGGGAGCGCTACCAGGTTGCGGGAATGTGTCCGGCCTGTCAACGGGCGTCCGGAACCCCGTCACGATCCGCGCGTCGACCGTGGCGCACCGTGCGCGGCCGGGCGCCCCCGCCGGCACGACGGGCCGGACCGCGCGCCACGTGCCAGGATGAACGGCATGGCAGGCGGTCCGGTGGCGTTCGTGCTCGGCGGCGGGGGAGTGCTGGGGGCGGTCGAGGTCGGCATGCTGCGCGCCCTGTTCCGCGCCCGCATCCGGCCCGACCTGGTGCTCGGCACCTCGATCGGCGCGGTCAACGGCGCCCTGGTCGCCGCCGACCCGACCGAGGCGGTCACCGACCGGCTGGTCCGGCTCTGGGCCTCCCCGGAGGCGAGCGAGGTGTACGGCGACTCGGTCGCCCGGCAGCTACGTCGCTTCGCCGCGCGGACCCACCTGCACTCGCCCCGCCCGCTGCGCCGCCTGCTGGAGAGCGAACTGGGCGAGTCGACCACGTTCGCCGACCTGGCCGTGCCGTTCCGGTGCTGCGCGGCGAACATCGAGCGCGCCGCCGAGTACTGGTTCTCCGACGGGCCGGTGGTGCCGGCGGTGCTCGCGTCCGCCTCGGTGCCCGGGCTGCTGCCACCCGCCCAGATCGCCGGCCAGCACTACATCGACGGCGGGGTGGTCAACTCGATCCCGGTCGGGGAGGCGGTGGCGGCCGGCGCGACGCAGATCTTCGTGCTCCAGGTGGGCCGGATCGAGCGCGAGCTGAGCCCGCCGCGTCGGCCGTGGGAGGTCGCCCAGGTCGCGTTCGAGGTGGCCCGCCGGCACCGGTTCGCCCGGGAGATGGCGGCGTTGCCCGACGGCGTCGAGGTGCACGTGCTGCCGACCGGTGGGCTGGAGCCACGCGACGACAGCCCGTGGGCGTACCGGGACATGGCGGCCGTGGGGCGGCGGATCAGCCGGGCGTACACCGCCTCCCGCCGCTACCTGGACACCGCGCTGGAGCGTTGATGCCGCTGCCACCCCGCTGGCTGCGCCGGCTGCTGCTCGCGCCCGGCGTCGTGCTGCTCGCCGTCGCCGTGGTCACCACGCTGCCGGGCTGGGCGCTGCTCGCGCTGGCCGCGTCGCCGCTGGTGCCGGGGCGGCTGCGCCCGCTGCGGCTGCTCTGGATCGGCACCGTCTACCTGGTCTGGGACGCCGCCGCGCTGCTGACGCTCTTCGTGCTCTGGCTGGCCTCCGGGTTCGGCCGGTACAAGCGGTCGCCTTCGTTCCAGCGGGCCCACTACGTGGTCGCCGGCCGCTTCCTGCGGGTGTTGTTCTGGCAGGCCCGGTGGACGCTGCGACTGAGCATCGACGTGGTCGGCACCGACCCGGACACCGCGCTGCCCGGCCGCCCCGAGCTGGTGCTCTGCCGGCACGCCGGGCCGGGTGACTCGTTCATCCTGATCCACGCGTTGGTGAACTGGTTCCACCGGGAGCCCCGCATCGTGCTCAAGGAGAGCCTCCAGTGGGACCCGGCGATCGACGTGCTGCTCAACCGGCTGCCCAACCGGTTCATCGCGCCCGGCGCGGACGGTCGGGAGTCGGCGGTGCGGCAGATCAGCCACCTGGCGACCGGCCTCGACGACGACGACGCCTTCGTGATCTTCCCCGAGGGCGGCAACTTCACCCCGTCGCGGCGGCTGCGGGCGATCGCCCGGCTGCGGTCGCTCGGGCTGGAGCGGATGGCGATGCGGGCCGAGCGGATGCAGCACGTGCTCGCCCCGCAGCCCGGTGGGCTGCTGGCCGCGTTGGACGCCGCGCCGGACGCCGGGGTGGTCTTCGTGGCGCACACCGGCCTGGACCAACTGCTCACGGTCGCGGACGTGTGGCGTGAGCTGCCGATGGACAAGCGGATCGTGATGCGGTTCTGGTCCGTGCCGCCGGCGGAGATCCCCGCCGGCGAGCAGGAGCGCATCGACTGGCTATTCGACTGGTGGGCCCGGATCGACAGGTGGATCGCCGCCAACCGGGACGGCGCGGCCGACGCCTGAGCGGCTTTCGCGCCCGGTTGCGGCGGCGCGGCCCGGACGCCGCGTAGGGTGCGCTGGTGGATCAGATCTGCGTGGTGACGACGGTGGTGGACGCCCGCCGGGTGGCGGACGTGTTGGCGGCTGCGGCTGTCGCCGGCCGCCTGGCGGCCTGTGCCCAGGTCGGCGGCCCGGTGGACAGCACCTACTGGTGGCAGTCGGCGATCCAGACCACCGCCGAGTGGTCGGTGCGTTTCAAGACCACGCCGGACCGGGTGGACGCGCTTGTCGACCAGATCCGGGCCAGCCACCCGTACGAGGTGCCGGAGATCCTGGTCGCCCGGGAGGACAGCGGCAACCCCGACTACACCGCCTGGGTACACGAACACACCCGTCCCTAGGTACCCCTACTCTGTCCGCCCGCCCCGCCACCGGCGAGGCTGGCCGGGTGGAGAACACCGGCTACCCCTGCCCCGGGTGCGGCGCACCGGCCGACCTCGTCGCCGGCTGCCGCGCCTGCGGTCGCCCGCCCTACCCGCCCGCCGCCGAGGTGGTCCGGTTGGACCGGGAGATCGCCGCGCTGACCCCGCGGGTGGACGCCGCCCGGCTCGCGTACCAGGAGCTGGCCGGCCGGCTGTCCACGGTCCGGCAGCGACGGGCGGCGCTGGCGGCCCGGATCCGTCTGGAGATCCCCGCGCCGCGCCCGGCCGTCGCCGCGGTGCCGCCGCAGCCGGTGCGGCCGGCGCCGCCCGTGGCCGCGCCGGTCCGCGCCGGCGGGGCGGAGACGTCCGGCCGGGCCGTGCAGGGCCTGCTCTTCGTGCTCGGTGGACTGCTGCTCGGCACCGCCGCGATCGTCTTCACCGCGGTCGCCTGGGCCGCGTTCGGGGTGGCCGGCCGGGCGCTGATCCTGCTCGCCGTCACCGTGCTGGCGCTCGCCGCGCCGCTGCTGGCCCGGGCGCGCGGGCTGCGCGGCACCGCCGAGACGATCGCCGCGGTGGGGCTGCTGCTGGTGCTTCTGGACGGGTACGCCGCCTGGTCGGTGGACCTGTTCGGGGTCGCCGGCTGGCCGGGCAGCCGGTACGCCGCGCTGGTCGCGGCCGTGAGCGCCGCCGTGGCGGCCGGCTACGGGCGACTCAGCCGCCTGACCGCCCCCTGGTTCGCGGCGTGGCTGGCGGCCCAGCCGGTGCTGCCGCTGGCGGTGGCGGCGGCCCGGCCGGCGGCGGCCGGGTGGGCGCTGGCCCTGACCGTGTTGGCGCTCGGTGACCTGGCGGTGGTGGTCGCCCTGCGACGCCGGACCGCGGCCGGCCCGGTGCTGGCCGGCGGCGCGGTCCGGGCCGGGCAGGTGCTCGGCCTGCTCGGGCACGGCGTGGCGCTGACCCTGGCCGCCGGCTGCGCGCTGGTGCCGCTGGCGGTCGGTCGCGCGGCCGGTACCCCGCTGCTGGCCGGCGGTCCGCTGCTGGCGGTGGCGCTCGCCTCGGTCGTGGGCGCGGGCGCGGCCGGCGGCCGGGTGTGGCGCGCGGTGACCGCCGGGCTGCTGGTGCCGGTGCTCGCCGCCGCGCTGGTGCGCCCGGTCGCCGCCGAGCGTCCCGGGCTGCTGCTGCTCGCGGCCGGGCTCGCGGTGGCGGTGCTGGCCGGTGCGGTCCGGGCGCTGCCGGCGCGGCTGCGGACCGGGCCACGGGTCGGTGCGCTCGCGGTGGCCGCCGGGCTGGGGCAGGTCACCGTCGTGCTGACCGGCGTGGTCGCCGCGGCGACCGCGGTCGCCGCGTTCCGGGCCGGGCCGGGCGGGTCCGTGCCGTCCTGGGGTTGGCAGCTACCGCCCGCGCTGCTGCTCGTCGCCGGCGCGGTGGCGCTGCTGACGCCCCGGGCCGCCCGGCCGGTGGTCGGGGTGGTGGCCGCCGGGCTGGCCGTCCTCGCCGCGCCGGCCGTGGCCGGCACGCCGTGGCCGGCGGTGCTGGTCGCCGACCTCGCGGTGGCCGCCGCGCTGCTGCTGGGCGCCGTGGTCCGGCCGCGCCGGGGCCGGGTCGTCGTCCCGGTCGCCGCGTCGACCGGCGCGGTGCTGGCCGGGCACGCGCTGCTGGTCGGCTGCGCCGCACCGGCCGGCGCCGTCGCGGTGCTCGCGGTGACGGCCGTGCTCGGCGTGACGGTGGCCGCGCTCGGCCGGCGCGGCGCGGGCACCCAGCCGGTCGTCGCCGGGCTGGCGCTGGCCGTGGCGCTGCTCGCCGTACCGGCGGCGGTGGCCGTCGCGCTGCTCGGCCTGGGCGCGCCGACCTGGTGGCAGGTGCGGGGCGGGACGGCCGCCGTCGTGGTGCCGGTGGTCGCCGTCCTCACGGTCCGCCGTCGGTGGCCCGACCTGACCGGGTACGCCTCGACGGGGCTCGCGGTGGCGCTCGCCGTGGTCGGCCTCGGGCCGCTGGTCGTGCCGGGCCGGGAACCGGTGGCGCTCTACGCCGCGGCGGGAGTGCTGCTGGCGCTGGCCGGCGGCGGTGGGACCCGGCCGGCGTACGCCCTGCGGGCGGTCGGCGCGGCGCTGGCCGGGCTGGCCCTGCTGGCCGCCGCGCCGGGCGCGCTGGCGGTGCTGGGGGACCTGCCGGTCCGGCCCTGGTCCGGGGTGCCCGCCGGCACGGTGGCCCCGGCGCAGGCGGCCCGGGCCGGGCTGACGCTGCTGCTCCTGGGTGCCGCCGCGGCGGCGTACGCCCGGATCGGGACGCCGGTCGGCCGGCGCGTGCTGGCGGCGCTGCCGTTCGGCGCGGTGGCCCTGCCGGTGCTGCTCGCGGCGGCCGGCGCGCCCTGGCCGGTGGTGCCGGCGGTGGCGTTCGGCATCGGGCTCGCCGCGCTGCTGACCGCCGCCACGGCGGGCCGGGGCCTGGCCGCCCCGGTGGGCGACGCTCCGATGTCGGCGGCGGGTGCAAGCGGCGTCGCCGCGGCGGGTGCGCGTCCGGCGTCGACGGCCGGCCCGGCGGGTGCCCGACCGGCGTCGGACGTGGGCGGGTGGCCGGCGGTGCTGGTGCTGCTGGGGGCGGTGCTCGGTGGGTTCGGCTTCGGCGGCCTGGTCGCCACCCGGGCGGGGACGCTGGTCGGGCTGGGGGCGCTGGTGGTGGCCGGGGTCGTGGCGGGCGTGGCCGGGCGGCCGGGCGTGGTCCGGTCCGCCGGTTGGCTGGGCGCGGTGGCCGCGGCCACCGGCTTCGCGGTCACCGCGCCGCTGGCCGGCGGGCTGCCGCTGCGTACCGCCGGGTTCACGGTGCTGGCCGTCGCGGCGGTGACGCTGCACGCGGCCCCGGCCCTGCGGACCACCCTCCGGCGGGCGGGGGCGGCGCTGGAGGGGGCGGCGCAGGCGGTGGCGCTGCTCGCGCTGCTGCTCACCGCTGGCGCGTTGCGCCACGCGGCGGCGGTCTGCGTGCTGTGGGGCGTGGTCGTGGCGGTCCGGGTGCTGCGCCGGGGTGAGACGCCGGCCCGGCGCACCGGTCTCGCGGCGGTCGCGGGCGGCAGCGAACTGCTCGGTGGTTGGCTGCTGCTGGCGGCCGGCGGGGTGGCGGTGCTGGAGGCGTACACGGTGCCGGCGGCGGTGCTCGCCCTCGGCGCGGGCCTGCTCGCGCTGCGGCGCCGACCCGGGCTGACGAGCTGGCTGGCGCTCGGCCCGGGGCTCGGCGCGGCGCTGCTGCCCAGCCTGGTTTCGGTGCTGGTCGCAGCGGACCCGCAGCCGCTGCGCCGGCTGGCGCTGGGCGTGGTGGCGCTCGGCGCCGTGCTCGGCGGCGCGGCCCGGCGCTGGCAGGCGCCGGTCCTGCTGGGCGCGGCCACGTTGGTGCCGCTGGCGCTGCACGAGCTGGCCCGGAGCTGGGATCTGCTGCCCCGCTGGATCTTCCTCGCGCTGGGGGGCCTGGCGCTGATCGGCCTGGCCGCCACGTACGAGCGGCGCCGCCGCGACCTGACCCGCCTCCGCGCCGCCGTGACCCGCCTGACCTGAGCGACAAGTCGTCCGCCGGCCAGGGGTGGGGGCAACCCTACCGGTGGTTCGGGGGATGGCGGGATTACCCAGGGCCACGAATTTCGGCAGGATGGTGACCGAGGGTCACGGTTGGCCGTGGCCCACGGCAAGCGGGGGGAGCGCGCATGACGACTTCGACGGTGGCGGCACCGGAGGGCAGGCGGGGCAGCGACTACGCACGCCTGTCCCGCCGGGTCGCCGAGGCCGGGCTGTTCGACCGGCGGCCGGGCCGGTACGCGGTCCGCATCGCGCTCACCCTGGGCGTGTTCCTGGCCGGCTGGGTGCTGGTGGCGACCGTCGGCGACTCCTGGTGGCAACTGCCGCTGGCGGCCGGCATGGCGGTGGCCACCACCCAGGTGGCGTTCCTCGGGCACGACGCCGGGCACCGGCAGATGTTCCGCCGGCGCGGGCCCAGCGAGGTTGCCGGTCTGGTCGCCGGCAACCTCGCCGTGGGGCTCAGCTACGGCTGGTGGGTGGACAAGCACAACCGGCACCACGCCAACCCGAACCACGCCGACGAGGACCCGGACGTCGGCGCGGGCGCGTTGGTCTGGACGTACGAGCAGGCGATGGCGACCCGGGGCCTGGGCCGGTGGCTGGCCCGTCACCAGGCGTGGCTGTTCTTCCCGCTGCTGCTGCTGGAGGGGCTGGCGCTGCACGTGGCGAGCATCCGGGCGCTGGCCGACCGGCAGCCGGACGGCCGGTGGCGCGTCCCGGTGCGGCACCGGGCGGTGGAGGCGACGCTGCTCGCGGCGCACACCGCCGGTTACGTCGGCCTGCTGCTCGCGGTGATGTCACCGGGTAAGGCGCTGCTCTTCGCCGCCGTGCACCAGGGACTCTGGGGCCTCTACATGGGGTGCGCGTTCGCCCCGAACCACAAGGGCATGCCGATGCCCACCGCCGACGACGACCTCGACTACCTGCGCAAGCAGGTGCTCACCGCCCGCAACGTGCGCGGCGGCCGGCTCGTCGACCTGGCGCTGGGCGGTCTCAACCACCAGATCGAGCACCACCTGTTCCCGAACCTGCCGCGCGCCAACCTGCGCCGGGCCCGACCGCTGGTCCGGGCCTACTGCGCCGAGCAGGGCATCCCGTACGCGGAGACCGGGCTGGTCGAGTCGTACCGGCAGGGGTTGGCGCACCTGCACGACGTGGGGCGACCGCTGCGCGCGGGCTGAGCCGGGCGGGCCGGGCGGGGGCGTCGAGGGGGGTCCCCGCCCGGGGCGGCCGGCGACGCGCCCCCCAGAGGCCACCGCCCGCCGGTGGCGTGCGCCGCTTCCGGCGTGCGCCGGAAGGCCGTCGTCGGACGCGGCCGGTAGGGTCGTCGCAGTGGTGGGACGGGGGCGTCACCGGGGTGACGCGCGGCGCGGCGGGCGACCGGCCGCGACCGGGTCAAGCGACGACATGGTGCGGAGCGCGGCATGAGATTCGAGATCAGCAAGGTGCTGGACGCCATCGAGGGGCGGGTCTGCACCGACCCGTCGCTGGCGCGGGCCGTGGTCGACCTGGCCGAGGTGATCCGCTGGCAGAACCTGGACGGCGGCCGACCGGCCAGTCTGCTGCGGCTCGGGATGGTGATCGACGCGTTGTCCCGGCAGATCGGCGAGGACAGCGTCCAGGTCTACGCGATCGTGCACCGGGCGCTGCTGTCCGACGCCGACCTGACCTCCAACGAGCGGATGGTGGTCCGCCGCTGGGCCGACGACGGCCTGGTGGAGGTGCTCGACCAGCCCGGCGACCGGATGCTGGAGGTGGCCGACCTGCTCGGCCTGCCGGTGCTCACCCGGGCCCGGCTCGACGGGCTCGTCGGTCGGTACCCCTGGGTCGGCCAGGCCGGCCGGGTGCTCGCGCCGGTGCCCGGCGCCGGCGGGCCGGTCTTCATCGCGCACGTCGGCGGCGGCCAGGACCCGGTCACCGGCACCCGCTCACCGGCCGGCGTCAAGCTGCTCTCCCGGCAGTGGCGCTGCCCCGAGCCGGGCTGCGCGCTGTTCGGCGGCGGCGGGGGCGGCGGCGCCTTCGCCGACCTGGCCGCGATCGACCGGACCCCGTCCGAGCAGCCCCCGCCCACGCTGCGCACCGGCGTGCCGACCTGCCCCCGGCACGGCAGCCGCCTCTCCGACGCCGGGCAGCGCCCCCGCAGCGAGGTGCTGGCGGTGCGGATCGGCGGGCTGGTGCGGAAGCGGTTCGTGCTCACCGAGACCGAGCCGGTGGCGGTCGGGCGGGCCCCGGACGGCCCCGGCGGCGTGACGCTCGGCCAGTGGCTCAACGACGAGGCCCGCCGCTGGATCAGCCGCAGCCACGTCCGTTTCGACCTGGGGCGCGGCGGCGAGGTGGTGGTCACCGACACCAGCACCAACGGCTCCGGCATCCGGCCCGGCGGGTCGATGGTCGAGACGGAGCGGATCCCGCTGCCGCCGCAGCAGTCCCGCGCGCTGGGCGAGGGCGACCTGATCGAGCTCTACCCGGGCGTGCAGATCGGGCGGGCCGCCGAGACGACCAGCGACGCCACCTACACCCCGAACTCGGTGATGGCCGAGGCGCCGACCATGGCGATGCGGCTGCCGCGCCCCTGACCGACGGGCGCGAAGGGCACCGGGACCGTCGTGGTCCCGGCGCCCTTTTCCGCGTACGGCGTCAGCCGGCCAGCACGGCGGCGAGCTGCGCCACCGCGTGGTCGATCTCGTCGGCGGTGATCACCAGCGGCGGGGCGAGCCGGATGGTCGAGCCGTGGGTGTCCTTGGCCAGCACCCCGCGCTCCATCAGCCGCTCGCACGCCTGCCGGCCGCTCATCAGCGCCGGGTCGATGTCGACGCCGGCCCAGAGGCCGCGCACCCGGACGGCGACGAGACCCTTGCCGAGCAGCGCCTCCAGGCCGGCCTTCAGCCGTTCGCCCAGCTCGGCCGAACGGCGCTGGAACTCGCCGGTGGCGAGCAGCCGGACCACCTCGGTGGCGACCGCGCAGGCCAGCGGGTTGCCGCCGAACGTCGAGCCGTGCTGGCCCGGCTGGAGCACCCCCAGCACGTCGGCGTTCGCGGCCACCGCCGACACCGGCACGATGCCGCCGCCCAGCGCCTTGCCGAGCAGGTACATGTCCGGGACGACGCCCTCCAGGTCGCAGGCGAACGTCGCGCCGGTGCGCCCCAGACCGGACTGGATCTCGTCGGCGATGAACAGCACGTTGCGCTCGGTGCAGACCTCGCGCACGCCGGGTAGGTAGCCCTCCGGCGGCACCACGACGCCCTGCTCGCCCTGGATCGGCTCCAGCAGCACGGCCACCGTGTTCTCGTCGATCGCCTCGGTCAGCGCGGCCAGGTCGCCGTAGGGGACCACCGTGAAGCCCGGCGTGTACGGCCCGAAGTCGGCCCGAGCGTCGGAGTCGGTGGAGAAGCTGACGATGGTGGTGGTGCGGCCGTGGAAGTTCCCCTCCGCCACCACGATGTTGGCCTGGCCCGGCGCGACGCCCTTGACCTGGTAGCCCCACTTGCGGGCGACCTTGATGCCGGTCTCCACCGCCTCGGCGCCGGTGTTCATCGGCAGCACCAGTTCCTTGCCGCAGAGCGCGGCGAGTTCCCGGCAGAAGTCGGCGAACTGGTCGTGGATGAACGCGCGGCTGGTCAGCGTGAGCCGGTCGAGCTGGGCGTGCGCCGCCTCGATCAGCTTCGGGTGCCGGTGGCCGAAGTTCAGCGCCGAGTAGCCGGCCAGGCAGTCCAGGTAGCGGCGGCCGTCCACGTCGGTCAGCCAGGCGCCCTCGGCCGACGAGATCACCACGGGCAGCGGGTGGTAGTTGTGCGCCGTGTGGCGCTCCGCGTCCCGGACCGCGGAGGGCGTCCGCAGCATGTCGTCGATGATCACTTGATTGCCTTTCCCTGACGGAGTCGCAACGTGCAGCACTTCGGTCCGCCGCCGGCCTTGCGCAGCTCGGACAGGTCGATCCCGATGGTTTCGTAACCCCGGTCGCGCAGCTTCGCGGCCAGGTCGACGGCCTGCGCCGGCAGCACCACGTGCCGGCCGTCACTCACCGCGTTCAGGCCCAGCACCTCGGCGTCGGCCATGGTCGCGTGGATCGCGTCCGGGAAGAGCCGGCGCAGCACCGCCCGGCTGCCCGGCGAGAACGCCTCCGGCAGGTACGCCACGGTCCGCTCGTCGAGCACGGTCAGCGCGGTGTCCAGGTGGTAGAAGCGGGCGTCCACGAGCTGCATGGTGACCACCGGGTAGCCGAAGACCTCCTGGAGCTGCGCGTGCGAGGCGTGCGCGGTGCGGAACCCGGTGCCGGCGAGCAGGTGGTCGCCGACCAGCAGGACGTCGCCCTCGCCCTCGTTGACGTGCTTCGGGTCGTACATCTCGAAGCCGGCGGCCTCGAACCAGGCGCGGTACGCGGGCGCCTCGTCGGCGCGCTGCGGGTCACGGAACTGCACCGCCATGGCCCTGTCGTCGATCACCGTGCCGCCGTTGGCCGCGAACACCATGTCCGGCAGGCCGGCGACCGGGTCGATCAGCTCCACCTCGTGGCCCAGGTCGAGGTACGTCTGGTGGAGCTGCTCCCACTGCCGGATCGCCAGGTCGGCGTCGACCGGGGCGGTGGGGTCCATCCACGGGTTGATCGCGTAGTCGACGGCGAAGTACGTCGGCCGGCACATCAGGAAGCGCTGGCGGGTGGCGTCCATCGTCATGTGGTGCTCCCAGGGTCGGACGCGCCCGGCCACGGTCGGCCCACGGGCTGGCGCCGTGGCTCAACCGTATGCGCCCCGACACGACGACATCCACCGTGAGAACTTGCGTGGAGCAGCGGATCGTTGCGTCTACCGGCTCCAGGCCGGCCGATCGTTGCGTCTACGCGCTCCGGGTCCGTTCGGCTCCCGCACCACCGCTTCTCGGGCGTGCGCTGTTCGTGCACGGCCGCCCGGGTGGCGAGTCGGCCGGGGCGGGAAACACTTCGGGGGCGGCGAGATCGCCGCCCCCGAAAGAGGTGTTACCCGGCCGGTGAACCACCGGAACTGCCCGGTGAACCACCGGAGCTGTATCGGGCTGCCGGTCGCTGCCGGCGATCGGAGAAGTGCCCTCAGAACCGATCGACAAACTGTGAATCAAGCCACTCGCGGAACCGGCCCACCCACTCGCCGTCGGTGGTCGGCCAGTCGAACTGGCCGGTCATCGCCACGATGCCGAGCACCACGGCGGCCAGGCCGACCAGGATGCCGATCAGCGCGTCGGTCTTCCCGGCCACGTGCCGGCGTCGGGTGGCGATCAGACCCAGCACCGCCAGCACCGCGCCGACCGCGCCGAGCCCGATGCCGTAGCCGGCCAGCGTGCCGGAGAGCACGAAGACCGCGCCGACCACGGACACGATCAGGCCGAGCGTGGCGAGCAGGCTGGCCCGCGGCTTCTTCGTCAGCTCCGGGGCGAGTTCCCGGTCGGGTCGGCCGTCGCCGTCCAGGTCGACGGCGCGGTCCGGTCGGCCGTCCCGGTCCAGGTCGACGGCGCGGTCCGGTCGGCCGTCCCCGTTCAGGTCGACGGCGCGGTCCGGTCGGCCGTCCCCGTTCAGGTCGACGGTGTGTTCCTGGGTGGGTTCCGGGTCGACGGGCCGCGTCGGCCGGCCCAACGGCCGGCTGGTCGCCGCCCGTGCCGAGGCGGCCCGCTGTGCCGCCCGCCGCTCCGCCTCGCCGGTACGCGGCACGGTCTCGACGCGCGCGGCGTCGGTGACCGGCCCGGTCTCGGCGGTCCGCTCGGGGTCGGCGGCCCGCTCCGCCTCGGTGGCGGTCGCGTCGCTGCGGTACGTGGTCCGTGCCGCGTCGCGGTCGGTCACCACCGGCCGACCGGCCGTTCCGTCCGCGACCGGGGTCTCGTCGCGGGCGTCCACCACACCGTCGCCGTTCACATCGGTACTACGCGCCGGAGAGTTCCGGCGGGACAGGATGTTCACGTTGGTACCTCCTGATACAGGCGCGGAGGCCGCGCATGACAGTGAGGAGGTACCCAGGCGTGCGGAAATCGACACCCGGTGACGGCACCGGGCCGGCCCGGCCGGCGTCGGGTCGGCGGGGACGGCCCGACGCCGTCAGGCGGGCGGCGTCACGACTGGGTGCGTGACCACTGCTGGTTGGTGCCACCGCCGCAGGTGTACTGCTGGACGTCCGCACCGTCGCCGGTGGCGGCGTCGACCACGTCCAGGCACTTGCCGCTGTGCCGGGCGCGGAGCTGGAAGTAGCTGCCCACCGCGGCCCACTGCCACTGCTGGTTGGTGCCCCCGCCGCAGGTGTACTGGATGATGTTCGCGCCGTCGGCGGTGGACGCGTCGGCGACGTCGAGACACTTGCCGCTGTTGGCGTTCACGAGACGGAACCAGCCGCCGCCGGCGTCCTGGAACTCCCACCGCTGGTTCCCGCCGCCGTTCCACGTCCACTGCTTGACCTCGGCGTTGTTCGCCGTGGAGTTGCCGATCACGTCCAGCACCCGACCGCTGTGTCGGGCGGTGACCCGGTAGGAGACGGGCGCGTCGCCGGTGACCGTCCCCGCGGCCGTGTCGATGGTGACGGACGGGTACCAGGTCAGGCTCATGCTGGTGCTGGTCGGGAACGAGATCGGCAGCCACACGTACTGCGAGTCGTTGACCGGCCCGCCCCACGCCCCGGCCCACCGGTCACCCAGGTAGAGGTAGCTGGTGGCGGCGGTGCCCTGGATCGGCAGCACGAAGGCGGGCTGCGAGTTGAACGTGGTGCCGTTGCCCACGTCGGTCCAGCCGGTCCACGGGCCCGAGATGCTCGGCGCGGTCGCGTACCGGGCCTGGTTCGGACTCCAGCCCGTCGCGCCGGAGGTCAGCAGGAAGTACGTGCTGCCCCGTTTGAACATCGCGGGTGCCTCGCGGTGCGCGCCGTCCCAGAAGTTGCCGACCAGGCCGGCGACGTTGAGATAGTCCGACGTGAGCCGGTAGATGTTCAGGTCGTAGTTGTCGTCGGCCGCCGAGATCATGTACGCGGTGCCGTTGTCGTTGTAGAGCGTGATGTCCCGGGACATGTGCTGCCCGAGCGGCCGGAAGCTGCCGTGGTACGTGTACGCGCCGTCCACCGTCGTCGACGACGCGACCGCGGCCCGCGCCTCGTTGTAGTCGGACCCGTTCTCCTTGTGCATCCACATCACGAACCGGCCGGTGCCCGCGTTGTAGATGACCTTCGGCCGTTCGATGTTGGCGCCCCGCAGCTCGGTGGCCGACGACGGGGTGAGCACGTTGTTGCGGAACTCCCAGGTGCGCAGGTCCGTGGAGCGGTAGACGGAAACCGCCCGGAACGTGTTGTCCGGGTTGCGGTTCTCGCCGAACCAGTAGTAGTAGTTGTCGACCTTGAGGACGCCGCCGCCGTGGGCGTGCACCACGGCGCCGCTCGTGTCGGTGAACTGCGTGCCGTTGGTGACGGTGACCGGCGCCGCCAGCGCGCCCGTGGCCGGCCCGACCAGCACCGCCGCGACGGCCACGGTGAGCGCCGCGAGGGCCGCCCCGAGTCGTCCGCCCCGGCTCATCCGGTCGTTTCCTCCGTGGGGGACCGCCCGATCCGTCGACCGCATGCCGGTCACCGCCCGCAGACCGGCGAGATGCCGGCGGACGCGCTACTGGCGGCCACCAACACGCCGAACGTGGTCGAGCCGCCCGGTGCCAGCGTCCCGTTCCAGGAGGCGTTGCGGACCGCGACGTTCTCGCCGGCGCGCTCCGCCACCCCGCCCCAGATCGACTCGATGCGCTCGTCACCGGTCCACCGCCACGAGACGACCCAGCCGTGGGTGGACTCGGCCCCGGTGTTGCGCACGGTGACCGTGGCGATGAAGCCGCCGTACCACCGGCTGTCGATGGTGACCGTCGCGGTGCACGTCGACATCGGCAGCGTCCGCGCCGGTCCACCGATGAGGTACGGATCGCGCGTGCCGTGGGTGTCGCCGAACCGGAACCAGTAGTCGGTGTCCGGGGTCAGCCCGCCGACGGTAACCGTCCCGTACCGCTCCGGCCCGGTAACGGCCTCGGCCACCGGATTGCGCCACCCGGTGGCGTCCTCGCGGCTGGTGAAGAGGCTGACGACCATCGGCGGGTCGTAGCCGCAGGGCGGGCTGAGCAGCATCGAGTAGCTGACGGTGAGGCTGGTGGCGGTGGTGCCGGTCACCTGGCCGCTGACCGGTAGCGCCGGCGGGCACACCAGCGTCGGAGTGGGCGCGGGTGTCGTCAGGACGGTGGCGGGCGACCGGGCGGCGCCGGTCGAGGCGGCCAGGCCGGTCAGGGTGAGGGCGGCGGCCAGAGCCGCGCCGAGGGTACGAATCATCTGCGCTCCTGAGCTGAGCTGCGGGCCCCGCGGCGCGATCGGCGGTGGTGGCGTTCAACCGCCCCGGTGGCGCAACGGCGGCACGGCGGACTGCCGGAGAGGACTGCCCGGCGCCGGGTGGCGCACCACCCCGCGCGTCACTCTCCTGCTGGATCGAGCGGCTCGCCCCGGCTCCCGAGCGCGAACTCCAGCCAGTCTGTCATTCGACAAACGTCGATTCAATGACGTCCCGTGCGGTGGTCACCCTGCTGGCGGGCGACGCGGACTAGTCGGGCGCGATGCCGTGGGAGCGCAGAATCTGGCGTACGCGCTCACGCGTGTAACCGGTGACCCGCACGATGTCGACCTGGCGCATGCCGCCCCGGGACGCCTCCACGATGGCGGTGGCGAGCTGGTCGCGTGCCTCGGTGACCTTCTCCCGATCCTCCGCCGCGCGCTGGGCGGAGGCAGCGGCGGTCGCCTGCGCCATGTGAAACGCGCGCACCGCATCCGCCAGTCGGTTGGCCATGCCACAGATGATCTCATCGGCCAAATGTCGCGTGAATTTCGCAATCGTCATTGGCCAACCATCAACAAGAAGACCTACTTGATAAGGCCAAATGAAGACTGGTAGTTTGGCGTCGAGTCAGGCGACCTCAGCCACCCACGAGGAGGCGTCCGTGAGCAACCTACCCACCCTGCCCGAGTGCGGAGAACCGGCGACGCTGCGGATCGAGCTGTACACGACGGACTCCCTGGACGCCTGCGCGTACACCTGTGCGGCGCACACCCCACACGCGCTTGGCGCGCTGGGCCGGGCCGGGCTGGACGCGTACCCGATCGGTCTGGGGCCGGGGGTGTCGCGGCCCTGCGGGCACGTGTTCGTCTATCCGACCGGTAACCTCGCCGCCCCGGACGACCTGGCCCACCCACGTTGGTGCGACCGGGACCGCTGCCGGCTCCGCGGCCGACACTGTTCCCGTGCCCGCCGGCTGGACACCAACCGCTCGGAGTCGTCCGTCGAGGTCGGGCTGGTGCGGGCACTGCATCCCGCCGCCCGGACGATGGTGAGCCTGAGCGGCGCGGCCTCCGCCGTGGTGCTGTCGACCGGGCAGGCGCGGGTGCTGCGGTACCGCCTGGCCCACCTGCTCGACCTGGCGGCGGTCAGCCGGCAGGGGTGAGAACCGCTGACTACGCTTGGCACCTGTGCCAGAGGGACACTCCATCCACCGCCTCGCCGCGCGCCACGCCGAGCTGTTCGCCGGCGACAAGGTGCACGCCGACAGCCCGCAGGGGCGCTTCGCCGAGGGCGCGGCCCGGCTCACCGGCACCGTCCTGGACGGCACCGAGGCGTACGGCAAGCACCTGCTGCACCACTACGCCGGCGAGCTGACGCTGCACGTGCACCTCGGGCTGTACGGCCGGGTCGCCGACGGGCCGGGGGAGCCGCCGGCCCCGGTCGGCCAGCTCCGGCTGCGCCTGCACAGCGACCGCAACTGGTTGGAGCTGCGCGGCCCCGCCGCCTGCGAGCTGCTCACCCCGCCCGAGGTGGCGGCGTTGCGCGGCCGGCTCGGCCCGGACCCGCTGCGCGCCGACGCCGACCCGGACCGGGCGTACGCGCGGATCCGGCGCAGCCCCACCCCGCTCGCCGCGCTGCTGCTGGACCAGTCCGTGGTGGCCGGCACCGGGCTGATCTTCGTGACCGAGGCGCTGTTCCGCGCCGGGCTGCCGCCGCTGCTGCCCGGACGGGAGCTGACGCCGGCCGGCTGGGCGGAACTCTGGGCGGACCTGGTGACGCTGATGACCCGCGCGGTCGGGCGCGGCCGGATCGACACCGTGCGCGACGTGCACCTGCCGGAGGCCACCGGCCGGGCGCCGCGGGTCGACCGGCACGGCGGCGAGGTGTACGTCTACCGCCGCCCGGGTGCGCCCTGCCACGTCTGCGGCACCGCGGTGAGCCGGGGCACGCTGGCCGGCCGCAACCTCTACTGGTGCCCCACCTGTCAGGCCGGCTGAGCGCGCCGCGCGGCCCCGGTCGGCTCGGTCGCCGGCCGGTCAGCACTCGTCGAGCAGCCAGCGGGCCGTCTCGACGTTGCCGGGGAAGACCTGGTCGCCGTCGATGCTCCAGGCCAGCGTCTGCCCGATCGCCCAGCCGCGGACCCGGGCCCGGTCCAGGCCCAGCTCGCCGGTGAGCCGGTCGAGCCGGTGCCGCACCGCCGCCGGGGAGTGGCCCAGCTCGGCACCCCGGACCAGTGGCACGACCGCGAACTCCCGCTCGCCGACAAGCGGCTTCGGGTCGATGGCCAGCCACGGCTCGCGGCCGGCCGCCAGCACGTTGCCGGCGTGCAGATCCTGGTTGACAAGCACCTGTTCGCCCTGGTCCGGAGCCAGCTCGGCGAGCAGGCCGAGGGCGGCGTCGAGCAGCCGTCGCTCGTACGGCCGGTTGGTCCGCCGCCAGTTGGCCGGCATCCGCTCGGCCCAGCCGGTCGCCTCCTCGGCGAGCGGCGTGAACGGCGGGCCGGCCGGCACCGCGAGCCGGGGCAGCAGGCCGACCGCGGCGTCGAGCGCGGCGTCGGCCGCCAGCGTGTGCAGCGGTACGCCCGGATCGCAGCGCTCGACCAGCAGCGCGCGACGGTCGGCGTCGTGGGCGAGCAGCCGGATCGCGCCCCGGCCGGCCCAGTGCGCCAGCGCGGTGGCCTCGTGGACGCTGTCGTCGTCCGGGTACTGGAGTTTCAGCACCGCCCGCGTGCCGTCCGGCAGCTCGGCCGGCACGGCCAGCGAGGCGTACGCGTAGTCGAACGGCGGCCCGACGGCGGTCAGCTCCCACCGCGCCACGCACGCCGCCAACCGGTCCGGCAGCTCCGCCAGCCACGCCCGGCCGAGCGGCGTCCGCTCGGTCCACCGCAATCCTTCCGGGATCTCCCACCGCATCCGGCCATCCTGGCCGAGCGCGGTGACCGGGGCCGCCCGACCCCGGCCCGTCGGGCCGCGGGCTGCGGTCACCGCAGCCGCCGGATGTCGCCGTACGCCCGGTAGAAGCCACCCCGGCCGGACTCGCGGATCTCGCTGACCAGGTAGCGGGCGCCGGGCTCCCGGATGCCCTTGGGGAACTGGACCGACCAGTCCCGCTGGTAGCCGTCGGAGAGGACGTGGACGCGCAGCCGGCCGCCGTGCTCGACGCACTGCACCAGCACGCCGTCCCGGCTGTCGGTGGTCACCTCGACCGTGGCCCAGGCGGCCGGCTCGGGCAGCCGGGCCGGTGCCTTGACGTCCACCACCTCGGGCACGTCGCCCGCCTCGGCCGCCCGGATCGCCGCCTCGCCGGCGTCGATGCAGGCCAGGTAGCCGCTGGTGGTCACCACGTAGAGCCGCTGGTCGTGGTACTGCATGGAGTAGGCCGAGCCGCAGCCGGTGCCGAGCTTCCACAGCCGGTTGCCGGCCTCGTCGAAGCAGTAGACCGAGGAGGCGCTGTCCCCGGCGAAGACGTACCGGCCGTCCTCGGCGGTGGCGCACGAGAAGACCGCGGCGTCACAGCGGTACGTCCGCTCGGCCCGGCCGTCCTTGCGCAGTCGCACCACCTCCCGGGTGCCGGTGCCGGCGAATACCGCGTCGCGCTCCTGCCAGCCGAAGAGCACCGCCCCGGTAGGGGTGTGCCACAGCTCCCGCCCGGTGCGCCAGTCGTAGCCGGTGACCCCCTGCGAGTGACCGTGGTAGAGCGCGTCGGCGTCGCAGCGCACCATCCAGGCGGACCGGCCGCGCCCGGCCCGGCGCCAGAGGAACTCGTCCTCGTGGTCGAACGCGGCGACGCCGCCCTCGTGGTCGGAGACGCCGAGGACGCCGTCGTGGATGTCCAGCCAGTAGATGTCGATCTCCGGCGCGATCGCGTACGCCGCCCGGGGCACCTTGCCGGAGAGGTCGTAGACGTTGCCGTCGTCGCAGCCGGCGTAGACCCAGGCGTCGTCGGCGACGATGCACTTCACGCCCTCGGGGAGCCGGACCTGGTTCACCATCCGGGCGTCGTGGTCCAGCGTGGTGATCACGCCGTGCTCGTTGCCGACCATGCAGTGCCGCCCGTCGACGAAGATGCCGAACGCGGGCGCTCCCGAGGCGTACCGCCACAGGACCGGGGCGGTGCGGGCGGTGGAGCGGGTGCTGACGATCTGCCGGCGGGAGACCTGCCGCTTCTGGCGCAGGCCGGGCACCGCCGGAGCGTAGCCCTTGCGGATCTTCTCGCCGATCTTCTTCGCCGCGGCGGCCCGGGCCCGGGTGTTGTCCGGAAAGGCACTGGTCTTCACCTGCCCCTGGTCCCCGATCCGCCCGTAGCGGACCGTCAGCACGGTGTCGTCGACCACCACCTCGTAGAACTTGTGAGCCGCACCATCCACTTCGGACAGTTCGAGGTAAGTCGTCTCCTGCGACAAGGGGTCCTCCAAGGAAAGCGCCGAACCAGCAACGCGCACAAGGTAATCCCACCCCCCGACAGGGACGCGGATGCCAAGCGGGGCGCCCTCCTGTGCGGAAGGCGTAAAGAGGGGGCCCTTCCTTACTTCGCGGCGAGCGCGTCGACGGCCTTCCGGGCGGCGATCAGCACCGGATCCCACACCGGGGCGTACGGCGGCGCGTAGCCCAGGTCGAGCGCGGTCATCTCGTCCACCGTCATGCCGTTCCACAGCGCCACGGCCAGCGCGTCGATCCGTTTGGCCGCCTCGGACCAGCCGACGATCTGCGCTCCGAGCAGCCGCCCGCTGGGCCGCTCGGCGATCAGCTTCACGGTCATCTTCTGCGCGCCCGGGTAGTAGCCGGCCCGGTTCGTCGACTCGGCCGTCACCGTGACGAACTCGAACCCGGACTCGGTGGCGTCCCGCTCGCGCAGCCCGGTGCGCCCGACCTCCAGCTCGCAGACCTTGGTGACGGCGGTGCCGATCACGCCGGGGAACGTGGCGTACCCGCCGCCGATGTTGATCCCGGCGACCCGGCCCTGCTTGTTGGCGTGCGTGCCGAGCGGAATGTGCACCGGCATGCCGCTGACCCGGTGCAGGGTTTCCACGCAGTCGCCGGCCGCCCAGACGCCCGGGACGTCGGGCACCCGCATGCGGCGGTCCACCCGGATCGCGCCGGACGGCCCGAGCGGCAGGCCGGCGGCCTCGGCGAGCCGGGTGTTGGGGCGTACGCCGAGCCCCAGCACCACGACGTCGGCCGGGACGGGCCCCTCGTCGGTGACCACCGCGACGATCCGGCCGTCCCGTTCCTCAAGGCCGGTGACGGTCAGCCCGGCGCGGATGCCGATGCCGACCCGGCGCATCGCCTCGGCGACCAGCTCGCCCATGTCCGGGTCCACGGTGGCCATCGGCTGCGCGGCCTGCTCGACCAACTGGACCGAGAGCCCGCGCTGCACCAGCGCCTCGGCCATCTCGACGCCGACGTAGCCGCCGCCGACCACCACCGCGTGTCGTGGCCGGGGCTCGCGTTCGAGCCAGTCGAGCAGCGCGGCGCCGTCGTCGAGCGTCTGCACGCCGAACACGCCGGCCACCTCGTCGCGGGCCCACTCCGGCTGCACCGGGGTGGCGCCGGTGGCGTACACCAGGGTGTCGAAGCCGGCGCGGACCTCGCCGCCGCCGTCGAGGTCCCGGGCGACCACCTCGCGGCTGTCCAGGTCGATGGCGGTGACCTCGTGCCGGGTCCGGACGTCGATGTCGAACTCGTCGCGGAACGCGGCCGGGGTGCGGGCGACGAGCTGGTCGCGCTCCGGCACCAGGCCGCTGACCCAGTACGGGATGCCGCAGGCCGAGTAGGACGTGAAGTGGCCCCGCTCGAACGCGACGATCTCCAGGTCCGCCCGGTCGCGGCGGCGCCGCGCCTGGGAGGCCGCCGACATGCCGGCGGCGTCCCCGCCGACGACGATCATCCGCTCCGCCACGCCGCTCATCCTGTCATGCCCCGACCGGGCCGCGGGGCAGCTCAACCACGGGTCTGCCGGGCCACGTCCGCGACCACGTCGACCAGCTCGCCGGTGCGCGCGAACACCGCCCGCTGCCGTGCCGCGCCGCTGCCGTGCCGGCGCAGCCCGTCCAGCAGCTCGGTCACCTGGTCGAGGTCGCCGTGCCGGTCCAGCTCCGGGCGGAGCCGGTCGACGAGTCGCTCCAGCAGCTCCCAGGCCGGGCGCAGCTCGCCGTCGCTCAGGTCGACGCCCTGGCCCTCCAGCCCGTCGTGGGCGGCCCGCCAGTGCGCGGCGACCAGCAGGTGGTGGTCGGTGTTGACGGCCCGTCGGCCGGCCGCGATGTCGGTCAGCGCGGTCGCGACCAGGCCCCGGACCAGCGCGGCCACCAGCACCGCGTCGTCCACGGACGGGCAGACGTCGCCGATCCTGATCTCCACGGTCGGGTACTTGGCGGAGAGCCGGGCGTACCAGTAGAGCATTCCCTCGTCGAGCATCACGCCGCTGGCGATGAGCTGCCGGATCAGCCGCTGGTAGTGCTCGTGCGACTCCAGCCAGGGCGTGGGCGCCACCGACGGCCAGCGTTCCCACTCGATCGAGCGCCAGCTCGCGTAGCCGGTGTCCTCGCCCCGGGAGAACGGGGAGTTGGTGGTGACCGCCTGGAGGATCGGCAGCCAGGGCCGGACGTGGTTGAGCACCTGCACGCCGGTGTCCGGGTCCGGCACGCCGACGTGCACGTGCATGCCGTTGTTGCCGGGGCCGGGCACCAGCAGCCGGAACCGTTCGATCATCCGGTCGAAGCGGGGCTTGTCCACCACCGCCGGGACCGGCCCGTCGACCGGCCCGGTGCCGATCGCCAGCAGGCGTACGCCGGCCCGCTCGGCCGCGTCGGCAAGCTCGGCGCGGAGCATCCCCAGCGAGTGCCGGATCGAGGACAGCTCCAGCCCCGGCGGGCTGCCGATCTCGATCTGGCTGGTCTGGAACTCGCGTTCCACCTGGCCGCGCAGCTCGGCCGGCACCTGCTCCATCACCAGGTCGACGGCGGGCACGGCGGTCCCGGTGTGCGGGTCGGCGAGCAGGAACTCCTCCTCCACGCCGACCGTCAGCAGGTCCGTCCCGCCCGCGGCGGCGTTCCGTTCCTGCTCCGCCACTGAGCCGCCCATGGTCACCACCGTCTCCTCCGGACCGGTCACGGCACCGTGCCGCGTGGTCGACGGTCTGTTACCCACCGTGTCGAGGCCCGAAAACGCGCCGGACGGCGTGTCGGCCCGATTCACCCGGTCGGTCGCGCGCCGCGGGGCCACGGAGGGCCGTCGGGCGACGGAACTCGGGACTACGATGAGCCGGCCCGGCGGGCGGTCGCCGGGCCGGAGGAGGTCGCGGTGACTCCGAACGGCACGTCGCGGACGGTGACCGGCGTTCGCGCCCAGGTCCCGCGCGGCTTCGCGATCCTGCTCGCGGTGATCGCGGCGGTGTGCGCGCTGGCGGCGCTGAGCAGCGCGGTGGCCGCCGACGTCCAACCGGTCCGCACCGCGGTCGACGCGCTGCTGGTGCCCGCGCCGGCGAACCTCGCGTACGCGGTCTTCCTCGGCGTCCTGGCCGCCGCGGCCCGGCGGCGCAAGCGGCTGGCCTGGTGGGTGCTGCTGGTCTACTTCAGTCTCACGCTGGTGGTCGGCCTGACAGCCGGTGGGCTGTTGCTGATGGTGGGCGCCAACGAGCTGAACCACGCCGCCGGCCAGCGGCTCTTCGGCACGTTGGAGACGATCGGCGTCTGGGTCGGCATCGCGTTCGCCGCCGCCGCGGTGGCGCTGCTGGTCGCCGCCCGGCGGGAGTTCTACGCCCGGGTCCGGCCCGGCAGCACCTGGCGTGCCCTGGGCGTCTTCGCCGGCCTGGCCGCCGTCTTCGTTCCCCTGGGCTACCTGCTGCTCCTGGTCGAGCCGGGCAGCCTGCACACCTGGTCCGACCGGCTGGGCTACGCGGTGGAGAAGGTCTTCGGCGGGGCGATCACGCTGGACGTGACCCGGCGGGGGCAGGCGCCCGGCTGGGTCAACCTGCTGCTCGGCGCGTTCGGCGCGACGGCGTTCCTGGCCGCGCTGTTCACGCTGGTCCGCTCGCAACGGGCCAACGCGGTGCTGCACGCCGGCGAGGAGGAGCGGATCCGGGAGCTGCTCGCCCGGCACGGCGAGCGGGACTCGCTCGGCTACTTCGCCACCCGGCGGGACAAGGCGGCCGTCTTCTCGGCCAGCGGCAAGGCCGCGCTCACCTACCGGGTCGTCAACGGCGTCAGCCTGGCCAGCGGCGACCCGGTCGGCGACCCGGAGGCGTGGGGGCCGGCCATCGAGGCGTGGCTGGACCAGGCCCGGGCGTACGCCTGGACGCCGGCGGTGCTCGGCGCCAGCGAAACCGGCGCGCGGGCGTACCGCCGGCACGGCCTGAAGGTGCTCCAGCTCGGCGACGAGGCCATCCTGCACACCCGGGAGTTCGACCTGGACGGCCGGGACATGCGCCCGGTCCGGCAGGCGGTGCACCGGGTCGAGCGGGCCGGCTACACCGCCCGGGTCCGCCGGCACGCCGAGATCCCGCCGGAGGAGCTGGCCGAGCTGGCCGGGCTGGCCACCGCGTGGCGGGACACCGGGCACGAGCGCGGCTTCTCGATGGCGTTGGGCCGGCTCGGTGACCCGGCCGACGGCGACTGTGTGCTGGTCGAGGCGCGCGACGGCACGGGTCGGGTGCGCGGGCTGCTCTCGTTCAGCCCGTGGGGCACGCACGGGGTGTCGCTGGACCTGATGCGCCGGGACCGGGCCGCCGAGAACGGCGTCACCGAGTTCATGGTGACCGCGCTGCTGGCCGCCGGCCCGCGGCTCGGCGTCGACCGCGTGTCGCTCAACTTCGCCGCGTTCCGGTCCGTGTTCGAGCAGGGCGCGCGGATCGGCGCCGGCCCGATCATCCGGGCCTGGCGGCACACGCTGCTCTTCTTCTCCCGCTGGTGGCAGCTCGAGTCGCTCTACCTCTCCAACGCGAAATACCAGCCGCACTGGGTGCCGCGCTACCTCTGCTTCGCCGAGCGCCGGGAGCTGGCCCGGGTCGGCCTCGCGGCGGTCGCCGCGGAGGGCTTCCTGGCCCTGCCCGGCGGGCGGCCCACACCGCTGCACGGGGTGCCGCCGGCCGGCGGCGGGATCGACTACGTGCCGCCGGCCGCCGCGGCGGTCCGGGCCGTCCCGCCGGAGCCGCCCGCCGCGCGCCGCCCGGAGCAGATCCGGGTACGCCTGGCGAAGCTCGACCGGCTGCGGGCCGCCGGCGTCGACCCGTACCCGGTGGGCTATCCGCGCACGGCGAGCTGCGCGGCGGTGCGGGCACGGCACGCCGGGCTGGCCCCGGACACCGGCGCCGGCGAGACGGTGGCGGTGGCCGGCCGGGTGCTGCTGGTCCGCGACCACGGGCGGGTCCTGTTCGCCACCGTCCGCGACGGCAGCGGCGACCTTCAGTTGATGGTGGAGCACGACCTGGACCGGTGGCGGTCGACCGTCGACATCGGCGACCACGTCGGCGTCACCGGCGAGGTGTACGCGACCCGGCGCGGCGAGGTGTCGGTGCGGGTGACCGGCTGGGAGCTGACCGCCAAGTGCCTGCGCCCGCTGCCGGACAAGCACCACGGGCTGGCCGATCCGGAGGCGCGGGTCCGGCAGCGCTACCTGGACCTGGCGCTGGACCCGGCGGCCCGGGAGCTGCTGCGGGCCCGCGGCGCGACGCTGCACAGCCTGCGCGCCGGGCTGGCCGGGCGTGACTTCCTGGAGGTGGAGACGCCGATCCTGCAACGGGTGCACGGCGGCGCCAACGCCCGCCCGTTCGTCACCCACATCAACGCGTACGACCTGCGGTTGAGTCTGCGGATCGCGCCGGAGCTGTACCTGAAGCGGCTCGCCGTGGGCGGGATCGAGCGGGTCTACGAGCTGGGCCGGGCGTTCCGCAACGAGGGCGTGGACGCCACCCACAACCCGGAGTTCACCGTGCTGGAGGCGTACCAGGCGTACGCCGACTACCAGGACATGCGGGAGCTGGCCCGGGAGCTGATCGTGGCGGCGGCCACCGCCGTGCACGGTGCGCCGGTGGCCCGTCGACCCGGCGGCGAGCTGGTCGACCTGGGCGGGGCGTGGCCGGCGCGGACGGTGCACGAGGCCGTCTCGGACGCGTTGGGCGAGGAGGTCACCGCCGACACCGAGCTGGCCGTGCTGCGCAAGCTCGCGGACGCCGCCGGGGTGCCGTACGACCCGCGCTGGTCGGCCGGCGCGGTGCTGCTGGAGCTGTACGAGCGGCTGGTCGAGGCGCGTACCGGGGCGCCGACGTTCTATCTGGACTTCCCGACCGAGGTGTCACCGTTGACCCGCCAGCACCGGCGCGACCCCCGGTTGGCCGAGCGCTGGGACCTGGTGGCGTACGGGATGGAGCTGGGCACGGCGTACTCCGAGCTGGTCGATCCGACCGAGCAGCGGCGGCGGCTCACCGCGCAGTCGTTGCAGGCGGCCGGCGGTGACCCGGAGGCGATGGAGTTGGACGAGGACTTCCTCACCGCCCTCGAATACGCGATGCCGCCGACCGGCGGGCTGGGGCTCGGCGTGGACCGCCTGGTGATGCTGCTGACCGGCCGTTCGATCCGGGAGACGCTGCCCTTCCCCCTGGTCCGCGAGTCCTCCTGACCGCCGCCGCCACCGGCATTCATTGAAGATTGTTGACAAATGCGGGGGCGGGCGCGTACAAATCGCTGTCAGAGAGCGCTCTCCGCCCCGTCCCCGCAGAGAGGCACCCCGATGAACCCGATCCCGGCGGCCCCGGCCGCCCCCACCACCGTGCCCCGGTCCCGTCGCCGGCTCGCCCTGGCCGTGACCGTGCTCGCCGCCACCACCGCGCTCGCCGGCGTCCAGATGACCGCCCAGGCAGCCGTGCCGGCACCACCCTCCGGATGGAGTCTGGTGTGGAGCGACGACTTCGCCGGCGCGGCCGGCACGCTGCCCTCGTCGGCCAACTGGATCGTCGACACCGGCACCAGCTACCCGGGCGGTCCGGCCAACTGGGGCACCGGTGAGATCCAGAGCTACACCTCCAGCACCGCCAACCTGTCCCAGGACGGCGCCGGCAACCTGCGCATCACACCGCTGAAGGACAGCGCCGGCCGCTGGACGTCGGCGCGCATCGAGACGGTACGCAGCAACTTCAAGCCGCCGAGCGGCGGCGTGCTCGCGATCGAGGGCCGCATCCAGATGCCCAACGTCACCGGCGCGGCGGCAGCCGGCTACTGGCCGGCGTTCTGGGCGCTCGGCTCGCCCTACCGGGGCAACTACCAGAACTGGCCGGGCATCGGCGAGTTCGACGTAATGGAGAACGTCAACGGGATCAACTCGGTCTGGGGCGTGCTGCACTGCGGTGTCGCGCCGGGCGGCCCGTGCGACGAGTTCAACGGCCGGGGCGCGTCCCGCGCCTGCCCGGGCAGCACCTGCCAGTCGGCGTTCCACACCTACCGGTTCGAGTGGGACACCTCGGTGAGCCCCCAGCAACTGCGCTGGTACGTCGACGGCCAGCAGTTCCACACCGTCACCCAGACCCAGGTCGGTGAGCCGTACTGGACGCAGATGACCAGTCACGCCGGCTACTTCCTGCTGCTCAACGTGGCGATGGGCGGCGGCTTCCCGAACGGCGTCGCCGGCTCCGCCACGCCGACCGCGTCGACCGTGTCCGGCCGGCCGATGCTCGTCGACTACGTGGCGGTCTACTCACGGGGCGGCGGCGGAAACCCGTCGCCGACGCCGACCACACCGCCGCCGGGTGGCGTGCGGGACGCGTACGCGACCATCCAGGCCGAGTCGTTCAACGCGCAGAACGGCGTGCAGGTGGAGACGTGCGCCGAGGGCGGGCAGGACATCGGCTGGCTGGCCAACGGCGACTGGGCCCGCTACGACAACGTCGACTTCGGCTCCACGCCGCCACGGGACTTCGTGGCCCGGGTCGCGTCCGGCGCGGCGGCCGGGGTGAGCGGCCTGGTGGAGGTGCGGGTGGACAGCCCGACCGCGCCGCCGCTCGGCAGCTTCGCGGTCGGCAACACCGGCGGCTGGCAGACCTGGACCTCGGTGCCCGGCAACGTGGGCGCGGTGACCGGCCGGCACACCGTCTACCTCACGTTCAGCAGCGGCCAGCCGTCGGAGTACGTCAACGTCAACTGGTTCACGTTCCGCCGCTGAGTCGTCGCGGTTCAGCGCCCGGCGGTCACCGACTGCCGGGCGCGTCGCCGGCGTACCTTCTTCACCGCCCAGCTCACGATCATCACGCCGAAGACCGCGAAGATCGCGTAGTTGAACCACTGGCTGTAGCGGTCGACGTCCTCCCAGCGCGACCCGAGCAGGAAGCCGGCGCCGACGATCAGCGTGTTCCACACCCCGCTGCCCAGCGTGGTGAGCAGGACGAACTCGCCCAGCGGCATGCGGTTCGCGCCGGCCGGGATCGACACCAGGCTGCGGACCACCGGCACCACCCGGCCGATCAGCACCGCCCAGCGGCCGTGCCGCTCGAACCAGCGGTCCGCCTTCTCCAGGTCCTCCAGGTCGACCAGCGGGACGTGGTCCAGCCACCGCTTGAGGCGGTCCTCGCCGAGCGCCGCGCCGAGCCAGTAGAGCACCAGCGCGCCGAGCAGCGAGCCGGCGGTCGCGGCCAGCACGATCACCACCACGTTGAAGCGGCCCTCGGCGGACAGGTAACCGGCCATCGCCAGCACGATCTCGCTCGGGATCGGCGGGATGATGCTCTCCAGCGCCACCAGCAGCGCCACGCCGACCGCGCCCCACGCGTCGATCACACTCGCCACCCACCCGGTCAGCCCGGTGAACTGGTTCGGATCGACGTTCTGGGCCAGGGCCATGGCGGTCCTTCCACACGGGTGCCGGAGATCCGGGGGTAGTACCCGTGCGAGCCTGGCTCACACCCGTCGGTGACCGGGCTAACCCTCCGGGTGCAGCGCCTCGTCCGCCGGCCCCCGCCGCCAGCCGGTGAAGCGGACCAGCAGGCCGCCGTGGCTGGGCGAGCAGCAGTACGGCCCGGCCGTCGCCGACGCCGCCGGGTCGAGCGGGGCGACCCGCACCAGTCGCCACGGCTCGCCGTCGGCGCGGGCCCGGACCGTCAACGCGTCGCCGGCCCGGCTCACCCGGACCGTCACGTCCCGCCCCGACCACTCCGGCACCGGGGCCACCGACCAGTCGGAGAACTCGTCGGTCACCACGGCGCCGACCTGCGGCGCGCCGTCGCTCACCTCGACCCCGGCCTTGGTCCACCGTCGCTCGTCCACCCGCACCAGCACGCCGGCCTGGTCGAACTGCGCGGCGTAGTCGAGCCGGAACGACACCTCCACGGCGGTGCCCACGGCGAACGGCGCGAGCAGCGCCGAACCGTCGTCGTGCACGAAGCCGTAGCTGGTGCGCCGCCAGAAGTCACTGCCGCCGCGCGGCTCGACCAGCAGGTCGCCGTCGACCACCTCGGCCCGCTCGGGCGGGTTGAGCCACGTCCCGCCGGACCAGTCGGTGCCGGATGCGTCCTCGCTCATGCCGGCACCGTACCGGGTTTGCCGGATCGCGCGTTCGGAGAAGTAGAGCCCGCATGGGTGACAGGTGGTATCAGGAGGCGGTCGTCTACTGCCTCGACGTCGACACGTACGCGGACTCCGACGGCGACGGGGTGGGTGACTTCCAGGGGCTGATCGGTCGCCTGGACTACCTGGCCCGGCTGGGGGTGACCTGCCTCTGGCTCAACCCGATCCACCCCTCGCCCAACAAGGACGACGGGTACGACGCGACCGACTTCTACAACGTCGACCCGCGACTCGGGACGCTCGGCGACTTCGCCGAACTGCTGCACCAGGCGCAGAACCGGGGCATCCGGGTGATCATCGACCTGGTGGTCAACCACACCTCGGACCAGCACCCGTGGTTCCAGTCCGCCCGGTCCTCGCCCGACTCGCCGTACCGCGACTGGTACGTCTGGGCCGACCACGAGCCGGACGACCGGCACCAGGGCATGGTGTTCCCGGGCGAGCAGCACGAGACCTGGACCTACGACCGGACCGCCAAGGCGTGGTTCTACCACCGGTTCTACAAGTTCCAGCCGGATCTGAACATCGAGAACCCGAAGGTCCGCGCCGAGATCAAGAAGATCACCTCGTTCTGGCTCCAGCTCGGCGTCTCCGGGTTCCGGATGGACGCCGTGCCGTTCATCATCGAGAAGACCGAGCCGGGCAACCCGAACGCGGCGAAGGACTTCGACTACCTCACCGACCTGCGCCAGCACGTGCAGTGGCGACGCGGTGACGCGGTGCTGTTGGCCGAGGCGAACGTCGAGCCGGACGAGTTGCCTGTCTACTTCGGCGACGGCAGCGGCTCGGGCAACCGGATCCACATGCTCTTCGACTTCATGATGAACGGCCGCCTGATGCTCGCGTTCGCCCGGGAGGACCCGGAGGCGATCATCGACGCGTTGCGCGACACCCCGAAGCTGCCGACCGGCGGGCAGTGGGCGACGTTCCTGCGCAACCACGACGAGATCGACCTGTCCCGGCTCACCGCGGACCAGCGCAACGACGTGTTGGCAAAGTTCGGCCCGGACGAGAACATGCAGCTCTACGGCCGGGGCATCCGCCGCCGGCTCGCGCCGATGCTCGGCAACGACCGCCGGCACATCGAGCTGGCGTACGCGCTCCAGTTCTCGCTGCGCGGCACGCCGGTGCTGCGCTACGGCGAGGAGATCGGCATGGGGGAGGACCTGACGTTGAAGGGGCGCGACGCGATCCGTACCCCGATGCAGTGGTCCTTCAAGGAGAACGCCGGCTTCTCCACCGCCGAGCCGGAGAAGCTGGTCCGCCCGGTGATCGACAAGGGTGAGTACGGCTACCAGCAGGTCAACGTCACCGCCCAGCGCAAGGACCCGCGCTCGCTGCTCGGCTGGTTCGAGCGGATGATCCGGACGCTGCGGGAGGCCCCGGAGGTCGGCTCCGGCAGCACCACCCACATCGACGTGCCGATGCCGGCCGGGGTGCTCGCGCACCGCGCCGACGGGCCGACCGGGACCATGGTCTTCCTGCACAACCTCGGCACCGAGGACGTGGAGGTCGACCTGAGCACGCTGGCGCCGGAGGCGGACCTGCCGATCGACGTGCTGAGCGACCGCAACTACGACGAGGCGGGCAAGCTCGACCGGCTGAAGCTGAACGGTCACGGCTACCGCTGGATCCGGCTCTGCCGGGGTGGGGCGCTGTAGACGGACGTGACGGCGGGTTAGGCTCCTCCGATCGAGCCCAAGTTACCGGGAGGTAATCATGTCGGAGGAGCCCCGCGTCGCCATCGTGACCGGAGCCGCGCGCGGCATCGGCGCGGCCACCGCCCGCCGGCTGGCGGCCGACGGGATGGCCGTCGCCGTGGTCGACATCGACGAGTCCACCACCGGCGAGACAGTGGACGCCATCGTCGCCGCCGGCGGCCGGGCGCTCGGCGTCGGCGCCGACGTGGCCGACCGGGCCCAGGTGGAGGCCGCCGTCGAGCGGGTCGCCGCCGAGCTGGGCGCGCCGACCGTGCTGGTCAACAACGCCGGTGTGCTCCGCGACAACCTGCTGTTCAAGATGACCGACGCCGACTGGGACACCGTCCTGGGCGTGCACCTGCGCGGCGCGTTCCTGTTCAGCCAGGCCGCCCAGAAGCACATGGTCGAGCGGAAGTGGGGTCGGATCGTCAACCTGTCCAGCACCTCCGCGCTGGGCAACCGGGGCCAGGCGAACTACGCCGCCGCCAAGGCCGGCATGCAGGGCTTCACCAAGACGCTCGCCATCGAGCTGGGCCCGTTCGGGGTGACCGTCAACGCGGTCGCGCCGGGCTTCATCGTCACCGACATGACCGCGGCCACCGCGGCCCGGATGAAGGTCGACTTCGCCGCGCTCCAGGAGCACGCCGCCGCCGAGATCCCGGTACGCCGCACCGGCCACCCGGAGGACGTCGCGCACACCATCTCGTTCCTGGCGAGCGAGGGCGCGTCCTTCGTCTCCGGCCAGGTCATCTACGTCGCCGGCGGCCCGAAGGACTGACCCCCGTCCCACGACCGGATGGCCACGCTTTCCCAGAAAGCGTGGCCATTCCGCGCTCCACGGCCCCTCTTTCCCAGAAAGCGCGCCCAGGGCGGGGGAGGGAGGAAGGGGAGGGGAGGTCAGGGGTTGCGGCGGGTGCGCCAGAGCCAGAGCAGGCCGAGCGCGGGCAGCACCAGGGGGATGTAGCCGTAGCCGCTGCCGAAGTCGGACCAGACCGTCTCGTCCGGGAACAGCTCCGGGTCGGCGATGCTCAGCACGCCCACCGCGAGCACCCCGACCAGCTCCACCGAGCAGCAGGCCAGCGCGACCCGGCGGCCGGCGTGCCCGGCCCGGGCCAGCCCGACCGCCGCCACGATGTAGATCAGCGCGGCCAGCGCGGAGAGCAGGTACGCCACCGGCGCCTCGCCGAACTTCGTGGCGATCTGGAGCCCGGCCCGCGACGTCGCGGCGATGGCGAAGAGGATGTAGACCGCGATCAGCAACCGCCCCGGCCCGCGGTTGGTGGCCCGTTCGGGTGCCCGCGTCTCAACCACCGACGACCTCCCAGGTCTGCTGCAACCGCACCACCACGACGGGCGTGACCAGGCAGATCGCGCAGACGATCGCCGAACCCCAGCGGGTCGGCTCCATCCGGGCCAGCACCCAGGCCAGCGGCGGCAGGCAGACCAGCGTCACCAGGTAGCCGAAGAACGCCCCCGGCTCGCCCGGCCGGTCCCCACCGCCCAGTGCGACGAGCGCCACCACGGTCAGCGCCAGCAGCGCCACCTCCACCACGGCCAGGCCGGCGAACTGGATCCGGTCCGGCGGCTGCTGGCGCACGGCGGCCACCAGGGCCCAGACCGCGACCGCCAGCGACAGCACGATCGCGATCGTGGGGAGGAGCCCGTCCACCGGCGAGCCGGCCGCCGCCGCGCTGGTCATCGACGCAGTGTCGTTCACCGGACCAGCCTACTAAGCGCTGTAGTAGCGGCTCCGCGCGCGGGTCGGGGCACGCCGGCCGGGCCGGACGACTAACGTGGATCACGGTCCCGGCGTACGCCGGTGGCCCACGACGACGGCAGGGGGTCGGGGTGCGGTTCGGGTTGTTCGGCACCGGTCACTGGGCGGCGGAGACGCACGCCGCCGCCATCGACGCCCACCCACGGGCCCGACTGGCCGGCGTGTGGGGACGGAACCCGGAGAAGGCGGAGGCACTGGCCACCCGGCACGGCGTGCCGGCCTTCACCGACGTCGACGCGCTGCTCGACACCGTCGACGCGGTCGCCGTGGCGCTCCCGCCCGACGTGCAGGCCGACATCGCGGTCCGGGCCGCCACCGCCGGGCGGCACCTGCTGCTGGACAAGCCGTTGGCGCTGAGCCTCGCCGACGCCGACCGGGTGGTCGCCGCCGCCGAGGCGTCCGGGGTGGCCTCGGTGGTGTTCTTCACCCAGCGTTTCCACCCCAACGTCACCGGCGTCCTCGCCTCGGCCGCGGCGGCCGGCGGCTGGCAGCACGCCCGGGGCACCATGTTCGCCTCGATCTACCAGCCCGGGAACCCGTACGGCGACTCGCGGTGGCGGCGCGACCGGGGCGCGCTGTGGGACATCGGCCCGCACGCGCTGTCGCTGATCCTGCCGGTGCTCGGCCGGGTCACCCGGGTCGCCGCGATGGACGGGCCGAGCGGCCTGGTGCACCTGCTGCTCACCCACGACGGCGGTGCGACGAGCACGCTCTCCCTCACCCTCGACGCGCCGGCCGGGGCGGTCACCCGGGATGTCGTCCTCTTCGGCGAGAACGGCACCGAGAGCGTCCCGCCCGGTGACGGCAGCGCGCTCCAGGCGTTCGGCGCCGCGCTCGACCAGTTGCTGGCGGAGGTCGACGCCGGCACCCGCGACCACCGCTGCGACGTGCGGTTCGGCCGGGACGTGGTGGCGGTGCTCGACGCCGCCGAGACGGCCCGGACGCAGGGGCGCACGGTCGACCTGTAGAAATCCGTCGCGGGCGCGACCGGCGCGTCGCTACCCTGGCCGGCATGTTCACGCATGCCCTGATCGACGTGGCCGTCGCGCCGGCCGCGTCCGGGCTCCTCCTGGTCGCCCGCCCGCGGAACCGGCGCCCGGCCCTGGCCGGCCGGGACGCCCACCGCGCCTGACCTGACCACCGGCCGCTGAGCGCCGCACGCTCAGCCGCCCCGCCGGTCCCGCCGCCTCGTCGCGGTGGCTTCCGGCTTCCACGGACCCCGCCACCTCGCCGAGCTGGCGCGGGGTCCGGTCCGGCCGCGTCCCGACCACCTTCCAGGGTCGTCCGAGTCCCGATCCACTCGGACCGCCCGCTCCACGCCACCCCGGCGTGGCACCCCTGCGCAGCGGTCCGTATCCGTCGCCGTCCGGCGACAGACAGGACGAACCCGTGGCGCCCCGCCGACTCCGCACCACCGCACGCGACCGGTCCCGTCGCGTACTGTCCCAGAACTTCCTCGCCGACCCGGCCGCCGTCGCACGGATGGTCCGGGCGGCCCGCCCCGGCCCGGACGACCTGCTGCTGGAGGTGGGCGCCGGACGCGGGCAGCTCACCCGCCCGCTCGCCGCGCGGTGCGGGCGGCTGATCGCGTACGAGGTGGACCCGGCCGTGTTGCCGGAGCTGACCGCGACCTGCGCGCCGCTGCCGCAGGTCGAGGTCCGGGCGGCCGACTTCCTGGCCGCGCCCCCGCCCGGTGGACCGTTCTCGGTGGCCGGCAACATTCCCTGGTCGCTGACCGCGGCCGTGGTCCGGTGGTGCCTCGCCGCGCCCGGACTGCGCGCGGCCACGCTGCTCACCCAGCTCGACTACGCGCGCAAGCGCACCGGCGACCACGGCCGGTGGAGCCGGCTCACGGTGCTCACCTGGCCGGAACACCACTGGCGGCTGGCTGGCCGGGTGCCCCGGGGCGCGTTCCGCCCGGTGCCCGCCGTGGACGGCGGCATCCTGCGACTGGAGCGCCGGACCGCGCCGCTGCTGGCGTCGACCGCGCTGCCCGCGTACCGGAGAATGGTGGAGCTGGGCTTCGGCGGTGTCGGCGGTTCGCTCGCGGCCTCGCTGCGCACCGCCCACCCGGGCCGCCGGGTCGACGGCGCGCTGCGGGCCGCCCGGATCGCGCCGGACACCCCGGTCGGGCTGGTCTGGCCCGAGCAGTGGCTGGTGCTGTTCCGGCTGCTGCACGCCACCGACCCCGGGCGGTCCGGAAAACCGCAGCCGCCCGACCCGGGACGGGCCGGGAAGTCGCGGCCATCCGGGCCGCCGCCCGCTCCGAATGCCTACCGTGCTGGCAGACGGAGCGGACGGAAGGCGGGACCGGATGACCCAGGGCGACAGCGCCGGTGACGTGCCGGGGCGGTCGAGGCTGCACGCCGTGCCCCCGGCCGCCCCGGACCAACGGGCGGAGACCGACGGTCTGCTGCGCGCCGTGGCGCGCGGCGACGAGGCGGCGTTCGAACGGCTCTACGGCATCGTGTCGCCCCGCGTCTACGGGCTGGCCCGGCGGGTGCTGCGTGACCCGGCCCAGGCCGAGGAGGTCGCCCAGGAGGTGCTGGTCGAGGTGTGGCGCACCGCCGCCCGCTTCGACCCCGCCAAGGGCTCGGCCACCGCCTGGGTCTTCACCATCGCCCACCGTCGCGCCGTGGACCGGGTGCGGTCGGAGCAGGCCGGCGCCGAGCGCACCCGCCGCGTCGCCGCCGGGTCCGCCGAGACGCCGTACGACGAGGTGGCCGAGGAGGCGGCGGCCCGGCTGGAACGGCAGCAGGTGCGGCACTGCCTGGACGTGCTCACCGAGGTGCAGCGCGAGGCGATCACGTTGGCCTACTACGGCGGGCACAGCTACCGCGAGGTGGCCGGCCTGCTGGGCGCCGCGCTGCCCACCGTCAAGACCCGCATGCGGGACGGGCTGATCCGTCTCCGCGACTGTCTGGGAGTGGAGCTGAGCCGATGACCGACATCCACGCGCTCGCCGGGGCGTACGTGCTCGACGCGGTGGACGACGTCGAGCAGGCCGCGTTCGCCCGGCACCTGGACGGCTGCGAGAGCTGTGCGCTGGAACTGGCCGAGCTGCGCGAGGCGGTCGCCCGGCTGGCCGACCCGGTCTGGTCCGTACCGCCGCCGGGGCTGCGCGCGGAGGTGCTGGCGGAGATCCGGCGTACCCCGCAGGAGCGGACCGGTCCGGTGGGCCGTGCCGGTCCGGACCCGGCCGGGGCCTGGCGGCGTCGGCTGGCGGTCGCCGCCGCCGCCGTGCTGCTGGCCGGCGGCGCGGGCGCGGTCGCCTGGACGACCCAGGAGCAGCGGGTACGCGACGCGCGTACCGAGGCCGGCGTGGCCCGGGACGAGGCGGGCCGGATCCGGGCCGTGCTGGCCGCCCCGGACGCGGTGGTCCGCACCGTCGCCGCGCCGGCCGGCGGCCGGGTCACGGTGGTGGCGTCGGCGAGCCGGGACGAGGGGGTGGCCGTGCTGGACGGGCTGACCGCGCCCGCGCCGGGGCGGGCCTACCAGCTCTGGCTGATCGAGGGCACCACGGCCACCTCGGCCGGCGTGCTGCCGGCCGGTCGGGGTGGCGGTTCGACGCTGCTCTCGGGTGTCCGTGGTAAGGGCCTGTTCGGCGTGACCGAGGAACCGGCGGGCGGGTCGGCGCACCCGACCATGACGCCGTTGGTGGCGGTCGCGCTCACCTGATTCTTTTTCGCGGACCGACCCATCCGGACGGCGGTGAGCGCCGAATCCCTTCCAGACCGACAGTTCACCACTTGAAGGGATTTCTCCGATGCGCCCCATGAAGCTCACCGCCGTCGCTCTCGCCGCCACGCTCAGCCTCGGGCTCGCCGCCTGCGGCGGGGACGGCGACGACAGCGGCGCCGCCGCACCGGCCGCCAGCGCCCCGATGAGTTCCGCGCCGGCCAGCAGCGCCCCCGCGATGGCCGACGGCCAGTTCGGCAGCGGCTGCGCCGCGGTGCCGACCGACGCGTCGAACCCCGGCAGCTTCGCCGCCATGGCGCAGGTGCCGGTGGCCACCGCCGCGTCCGGCAACCCGCTGCTGAGCACGCTGGTCACCGCCGTCAAGCAGGCCGGCCTGGTCGACTCGCTGAACAGCGCCCAGGGGCTGACCGTCTTCGCGCCCACCAACGACGCGTTCGGCAAGCTGCCCAAGGCCGACCTGGACAAGGTGCTCGCCGACAAGAAGATGCTGACCGGCGTGCTGACCTACCACGTGGTGGAGGGGCGGCTCGGCCCGGACCAGCTCGCCGGCGCGCACAAGACGCTCCAGGGCGGCGAGGTGACGGTCGCCGGCAGCGGCACCGAGTTCACCGTGAACGGCAACTCCATGGTGGTCTGCGGCAACGTGCAGACCGCCAACGCCACCGTCTACATCGTCGACTCGGTCCTGATGCCGAAGTCCTGACGCGGCAACGACCGGCGAGGGGAGGAACCGATGATCCGCCGTACCCTGGCGGCTGCCGGAACGGGCCTGCTCGCGGCGGCCGCCGGGGTGGCGGTCGCGGAGCTGCTCGCCACCGGCGTCCGCCCGCAGGCGGCACCGCTGGTCGCGGTCGGTAGCGCCGTGGTGGACGGCGCGCCGACCCCGGTCAAGGAATGGGCGGTGCGCACGTTCGGCACGTACGACAAGCCGCTGCTGCTGGCCGGCATCACGCTGGCGCTGGCGCTGCTCGCGGCGCTGACCGGGGTCGCCGCGCGACGCCGTCCGGCGCTGGGCCTGCTCGGACCGGCGGTGCTCGGGGTGGCCGGCGTCGCCGCCGCGCTGACCCGCCCCGACGCCCGCCCGGCCGACGCGCTGCCGTCCCTGGCCGGTGCCGTGGTGGCCGCCGTACTGCTGCGACTGCTGCCCCTGCCCGGCCTGCCGCGCCGGCCGCCCCTGCCCGCCGCCGGCCCCGAGCCGGTGGGTCCGGCGGTGCCCGGCACCGGCTCCGGCGCGACCGGCGACGGTGTGGCCGGTTCGGGTACGGCCGGTTCGAGCCGGCCCGGGGCGGACCGGCCGACGCGGCGGGCGGTGGTACGGAACGCGACGCTCGTCGCCGCCGGCACCGTGTTCGCCGGGGCCGGCGCGGCCGTGCTACGCCGGCGGAACGTGGCCGACGCGGCCCGGTCCCGGGAAGCCGTCCGGCTGCCCGCGCCGGCCTCGCCGGCCCGGCCGCTGCCCGCCGGCGTGGCACCCGGCTTCCGCACCCCGACCGAGGACTTCTACCGGGTGGACACCGCGCTCACCGTGCCCCGGATCGACGTGGACGCCTGGCGGCTGCGGCTGCACGGCCTGGTGGCGCGGCCGGTCGAGGTGAGCTTCGCCGAGCTGCTCGATCGCGGGCTGATCGAGCGGGACATCACGCTGAGCTGTGTGTCCAACGAGGTCGGCGGCCCGTACGTGGGGACCGCCCGGTGGCTCGGCGCGCCGCTCGCCCCGTTGCTGCGCGCGGCGGGCATCCGGTCCGGCGCCGACCAGCTCGTCGCCCGCTCCGACGAGGGGATGACCATCGGTACGCCGATCGAGACGCTCCTCGACGGGCGGGACGCCATGCTCGCGCTCGGCATGAACGGGGCGCCGCTGCCGTTCGCGCACGGCTTCCCGGTCCGGATGCTCACCCCCGGCCTGTTCGGGTACGCGGGAGCGTGCAAGTGGGTCACCGACCTGGAGGTGACCACGTTCGAGGCCTTCGACGCGTACTGGGTGCGGCGGGGCTGGGCGCGGCGGGCACCGGTGCGGACCGCGTCCCGCATCGACCGGCCCGCGCCGTTCGCCCGGATCCCGGCCGGACCGGTCACCGTGGCCGGGGTGGCCTGGGCGCAGCACCGGGGCATCTCGGCGGTGGAGGTGTCGGTGGACGGTGGCCCGTGGCGGGCGGCCGAGCTGCTGCCCACCGCCTCCACCGACACCTGGGTCCAGTGGCGGTACGCCTGGTCCGCCCCGACCGGCCCGCACAGCCTGCGGGTACGCGCCACCGACGGCACCGGCGCGGTGCAGCCCGAGCAACGCCGCACCCCGTTCCCCGACGGCGCCACCGGCCACCACACCATCACCCTCACGGTGCGATGACGGGCGCTTCTAACCGGTGAACAGGGCCAGCGCCTCGCCCAGCTCGCCCGGGGTGTCGAACTCCTCGGCCGGCAACGTGCGGAGCATCTGGAGCGTCTCGGTGCTGGCACCGTTCTCCTGGCCCCAGCGGACCAGGTCCTCCCGGGAGACCGGGTAGTCGAGCCCGGAGACGAACTCCTGCAACTGCGCGCCGCTCACGGTCATGTCGCGCGGCTACCCGCTGGGCGGGACGGCATGCCCGTCCCGGCGGCGGTTTGCCCCGGCGGGGCCCGGGTAGCCGCGTACATGCTGGTTCAGCGGCTCGGTGCGCCGAGCGACTTCGACCCGCTGCTGGAGCGCGTCCGCGACGCCCGCATCGTGATGATCGGCGAGGCGACGCACGGCAGCTACGACTACTACCGCCTGCGCGAGCAGTTGACCCGGCGGCTCATCGCCGAGCAGGGGTTCGACTTCGTCGCGGTGGAGGGGGACTGGCCGGACTGCGACCGGGTGCACCGCTCGGTGGTGGGCGCACCGGGCGGGCTGGCCGATCCGATGGTCGCGTTGGAGCGGTTCGAACGCTGGCCCACCTGGATGTGGGCCAACGCGGAGGTGGCCCGGTTCTGCCGGTGGCTGCGCGCCTGGAACCTGGAGCGGCCGGAGGGGGAGCGGGCGGGCTTCCACGGCCTCGACGTCTACTCGCTCTGGGAGTCGATGCAGGCCATCTTCGACTACCTGGGCGAGGAGGACCCGGCGTCGCTGGAGGCGGCCCAGGAGGCGTACCGCTGCTTCGAGCCGTACGGCAAAAAGGTCGAGGAGTACGGCATGGCCAGCCGGTTCGTCTCCGCCCGGTGCGAGGAGGAGGTGGTCCGGCTGTTGGCGCGTACCCGGGAACAGGCCGCCGCGGACGGCCCGGACCGCTTCTCGGCGTGGCAGAACGCGGAGGTGGTGGCCGGCGCGGAACGGTACTACCGGGCCATGGTGGGCGGCGGCCCGGAGTCGTGGAACGTCCGCGACGTCCACATGGCCGACACGCTGGACCGGCTGCTCGACCGCTACGGGCCGGACGCGCGCGGCGTCGTGTGGGCGCACAACACGCACGTCGGCGACGCGCGGGCCACCGAGATGGCGGCCGACGGCATGGTCAACATCGGTCAGCTCGGTCGGGAACGGCACGGCCGGGACGCGGTGGCGTTGATCGGGCTCGGTAGTTACCGGGGCACCGTGGTCGCCGCCCCGCGCTGGGGTTCCCCGGCGGAGACGATGGTGGTGCCGCCGGCCCGGAAGGGGTCGGTGGAGCACCTGTTGCACGAGTTGATGCCGGACCGGGCGGTGCTGGTGTTCGGCGGCCCGGACGAGCCGGGCTGGGTCACCGGGGAGGCGGACCACCGGGCCATCGGCGTGGTGTACGACCCGAGCTTCGAGTCGTGGGGCAACTACGTGTCGACCCGGCTGGGCGAGCGGTACGACGCGTTCGTCTGGTGCGACGAGACGACCGCGCTGCACCCGCTGCCGGCGCTGATGACGCCGGGCGAGATGGAGACGTACCCGGCCGGGGTGTGACGGGTGGGGCCCCGCGGGGCCCCACCCGGACGGCTCACACCTCGGCGGGCTCCTTCTTGGCCAGGTGGGCGCGCAGGCCCTCGCCTTCGACGTCCACGTTGGGCAGGATCCTGTTCAGCCAGCGCGGCAGCCACCAGGCGGCGTTGTTCAGCAGCGACATCACCGCCGGCACGATGGTCATCCGGACCACGAACGCGTCGATGGCGACGCCGATCGCGAGCGCGAAGCCCATCGACTTGATGATCGGGTCGTCGAGGAAGACGAAGCCGCCGAACACCGACATCATGATGAGCGCCGCGGCGGTGACCACCCGGGCGCCGTGCCCCATGCCGTTGATGGTGGCCTGGCGGGCGGTGTCCCCGTGCACGAAGTCCTCGCGCATCCGGGAGACCAGGAAGACCTCGTAGTCCATGGCCAGGCCGAACAGGATGCCGATCAGCAGGATCGGCAGGAAGCTGACCAGCGGCGCCGGCGTGTCGACGCCGAGCAGTCCGGCCAGGTGGCCCTGCTGGAACACCGCGACCGTGATGCCGAACGTGGCCGCCACGGTGAGCAGGAACCCGAGCGCCGCCTTCACCGGCACCAGGATCGACCGGAACACCAGCATCAGCAGCAGGACCGAGAGTCCCACCACCAGCAGCAGGTAGACCGGGAGCGCGTCGGAGAGCTTCTCCGACACGTCGATGCCGATCGCGGTGACGCCGGTGAGCAGCACCTCCGCGTTGCCGATGCCGCCGACCTGCCGGCGGATGTCGTGCACCAGCTCCTCGGTCTTCTCGTCGGTCGGCCCGGTCTTCGGGATCACGCCGAGCAGCGCGGTGCGGCCGGACGGGTCGAGCTGCGGCGGGGCCACCGCCAGCACGCCGTCGGTCTTCTGGATCAGCGCGGCGACCTGCGGCACGGCGGCCTGGGTGGCCTGCGGCGAGTCGGCGGTGACCACGACCGCCAGCCGGCCGGTGAAGCCGGGGCCGAAGCCCTCCCGGATCAGGTCGTTGCTGACCCGCGCCGGGGTGCCCTCGGCGGCGGTGGAGGCGTCCGGGAGCGCCAGGCGCATGTCCTGCGACGGGATCGCCAGCAGGCCGAGGCCGAGCAGGCCGACCAGGATCACCGGGATGCGGAATCGGGTCACCCAGTGCGCCCAGCGGAACCCGAAGCCGGAGCGGTCCTCCGAGCCGGTGCCCGGGTCCGCGACCGCCTCGCGGTTGCGGAGCTTGCGCGGCAGCACCTTACGGCCGGCGAAGCCGAGCAGCGCCGGGGCCAACGTGATCGCCACCAGCACGGCCACGGTGACGGTGCCGGCGGCGGCCAGACCCATCACGGTGAGGAACGGAATGCCCACCACGGCCAGGCCGGCCAGGGCCACCACCACTGTCGCGCCGGCGAAGACCACGGCGGAGCCGGCGGTGCCGACCGCGCGACCGACCGCCTCCTCGGGGGAGAGCCCGTCGAGCAGGTTCTGCCGGTGCCGGGAGGTGATGAACAGCGAGTAGTCGATGCCGACCGCCAGGCCGAGCATCAGCGCCAGGATCGGTGCGGTGCTGGTCAGCTCGACCGCGCCGCTGAGCGCGAACAGGCCGGCCATGCCGACGCCGACACCGATCAGCGCGTTCAGCATGGTCATCCCGGCCGCCACCAGCGAGCCGAACGTGATGACCAGGACGATCGCCGCGACCAGCACGCCGAGCGCCTCGGTCGAGCCGACCTCCGGCTCGCCGTTGAGCACCTCGCCGCCGGGCGCGATCTGCCAGCCCTGCGCCTCGGCCTGCTGGCCGACCTTCTCGTACGCGTCGCGCTGCTCGGTGGTGACGTCGTCCGCGCGGCCGGCGAACTGCACCTGGATCAGCGCGTACCGGCCGTCCGGCGTGAGCGCCTGCGCCTGGTAGGGGTCGATCGCGCCGACGACGCCGGGCAGCGTGGCCGCCTCCTGGGTGACCTGCTTGACCACCGCCTGGCCGGCCGGCGACGTGAGCGCGCCGTCCTGCGGCGCCTTGACGGCGATGGTGCCGGTGGCGCCACTGGCCGCCGGGAACCGGTCGGCGAGCAGGTCGATCGCCTTCTGCGACTCGGTGCCGGGCATGGTGAAGTTGCTCGCCGTCGGGCCCCTCAGCGTGGCCGCGGCCAGGCCGAGGCCGACGAGTACGACGAGCCAGACGACGGCGACGAGTCGCCGTCGGCGCAGGGATGCCCGGCCGAGCCGGTACAGCAGGGTCGCCATGGACCTTCCTTCGTCCTCGGGTGCGAACTGGTGGGATCAGGTGGTGGGTTCGAGCGCGCGGTGTGCCACGGCGAGCAGCGCGGGTCGCAGCTCCTCGTCGGGGATGTCCAGGAACTCGCCGCAGGTCTCGGCGATGCCGGCCAGCACGACCAGCGCGGCGACGCGGGCCACCGGCCGGTCGGAGAAGCCGGCGAACGCGGCGATCAGCCGTTCGGAGATCTGCTGGATGTGCGCGAACGCCGGCTGCTGGAGCAGATCCGGGAATTCACCCCGGAGCAGCGCGATCTCCCGGCGGAAGCGGACCGCCAGGTCGACGAAGCCCTCGGCGGCGGCCTGCTGCGCCGGCGCGCCGGTCAGGTCGGCGAGCCGGGCGTCGAGCGCCTCCAGCATCGCGATGGCCGGGGCCATCAGCTCGCAGAGCAGGGCGTCCTTGCTGGCGAAGTGGTAGAGCACGGTGGCCTTGGAGCAGCCCACCTCGCGGGCGATGTCCTGTAGTGAGGTGCCCTTGTAACCGGTGACGGCGAACCGACGGGCCGCGGCGGTGAGCAGCTCGTCGTGGGTGGCCGGGGTAGCACGTGCCATGCTCTCCAGCATGCCTGACCGATCGGTCAGCACCTGACCGATCGGTCAGACGGATCGCGTGGGCTTCGCCACAGGGTGCTCCCGGTCGTACGCGGCCCGCGCCGCGCTTATCGACTCGCGGTGCCGCTCGGCCCAGCGCGTGAGCGTGACCAGCGACTCGTACAGCTCCCGGGCCATCGGGGTGGCGGTGTACTCCACCTTCGGCGGCACCGTCGGATGCACGTGCCGGACCAGCAGCCCGTCGCGCTCCAGGTTGCGCAGCGTCAGCGTGAGCATCCGTCGACTGATGCCCTCCACCCGCCGTTCCAGCTCGGTGAAGCGGATCGGGCCGGGCGAGGCGGCGATCAGGATGCCGATGCTCCACTTGCCGCCGACCCGGTCCAGCGCCTCCCGCACCGTGCAGGCGGACGCCTGCGTCTCGCCCCGGGTCGGGTCGGCCGGGCCGGGCGCGCACCGGTTGTCCTGGAAACCCACCGCGCCTCCTCCGCTCGGCCGGATGGTGGCCTCGGCAAACATCATGCGCCATGGGTGACGCCGGGCGGCCGGGTGCCTGCGGCTGTCACGTGTCGAGGCGGAGGAGGACCTGTGGCATTCCTGCCTACGAACTTGATGGCATGGATGGGTCGGGGCTGGGCGAAGCCGGCCGACGGCCGGGCCGTGCCCGTGCCGTGTCGGCCGTGCCTGTGCCGTGTCGGCCGTGCCTGTGCCGTGTCGGCCGTGCCTGTGCCGTGTCGGCCGTGCCTGTGCCGTGTCGGCCGTGCCTGTGCCGTGTCGGCCGTGCCTGTGCCGTGTCGGCCGTACCCGCGCCGCCGGCCGTACCCGTGCGTGTCCGGGTCCTGTTCCCGGGCGTTGCGTCCGCGTCCGTCTCGGACGAGGTCCGCCGGATAGCCGTGACCCGTTCACGCCATCAAGTTTGTAGGAACCACTGGTGGACCGGCCGGTCGGTGCGCCGCCCCGGCGGCTGATCGGTCGCCCGGTGTGGCGGGCCGGGGAACTCCGCCGCCGGTCCACGCCGGGCCATCCCGCGCCGGGCGCGGGGAGTTGGCCGCCGTGTCGGGGTTGCCGAGGCGCGCCCGGGCCGGGAAGGTGGTCGGATGGGCGCCGCTGACGAGACCCGGGACGGGATCTCGCTGACCAACCTCGACCAGCCGCTGTTCGACTCCGCCGGCGCGACCAAGCGCGACCTGGTCGACTACCTGGACGCGCTGCACGGGCGGATCCTGCCGGAACTGCGCGACCGGCCGCTGTCGGTGCTGCGGGTCCGGCCCGGCCAGGAGCCGTTCATGCAGAAGAACCTGCCGAAGTACACGCCGGAGTGGGTGCGCCGCACCGAGGTCTGGGCGGAGGCGTCGCACCGGCGCATCTCGTACGCGCTCTGCGACGACCGCCGGACGCTGCTCTGGTTCGCCAACCAGCGGGCGGTGGAGTACCACCCCACGCTGGCCCACGCCGGGGCGCCCGAGCACCCCACCCACCTGGTGCTCGACCTGGACCCGCCGGAGGGGGAGACGTTCGGCGCGGCGGTGCGCGTCGCGCTGCTGGTGCGGCAGGCGCTCACCGACGCCGGGCTGGCCGGTGCGGTCAAGACCAGCGGCGCGAAGGGCCTGCACGTGATCGTGCCGGTGACGCCGGAGATCACGGCCGAGGAGGCCGCCGCCGCGACCCGGGCGCTCGCGGCCCGCACCGAACGGCTCGACCCGGCGCTGGCCACCACCGCGTTCATCCTGGCCGACCGCGGGGGCCGGGTCTTCGTGGACTCCACCCGCGCGTACGGGGCGACGGTGGTGGCCGCGTACAGCCCGCGGATCCGGCCCGGCACGCCGGTGTCGTACCCGATCGGCTGGGCCGACCTGGAGTCGGCGACGCCCGCCGACTTCACCGTGCGGACCGTGCCGGCGCTGCTCGGCGACCGTGACCCGTGGGTCGAGGCGTTGCCCGCGCCGCAGTCGCTGCCGGCGGAGCTGGTCGCCGAGGGGCGGACCATCCCGGTGGCCCGGGTCCAGGCGATGCACGAGGGCAAGCGGCGTGCCCGGGCCCGCCGGGAGGCCGGCTGACCGGGAGGCCGGCAACGCGAAAGCCCGGGCGCGGCGGCCCGGGCTTTGAGAATGTCTGGTGCCCCCGGCAGGATTCGAACCTGCGCCCCCGCCTCCGGAGGGCGGTGCTCTATCCCCTGAGCTACGGGGGCTCAGCGACCCGAGAAGAGTAGCAAACCCCTTCCCGGATCACCGAATCGGTATCGCCCGCGAGTCGATCTTCGCCGGTCAGGCGGCGGCGACGGTGCGACCGCAGCTCGGCAGCGGGTGCAGCGCGATGCGGCGGGGCAGCCGCCGGGGCCACTCGCTGCGCGGCCAGGACCCGTCCACGATCAGGTGCACGGTGCGTTCCTCGGCGCCGCTGAGCCGCAGGACGAAGTCCCGGGGCAGCGGCGGGTCCACCGACGGGGTGGTGACCATGAACCGCACCCGCCCCCGGGAGGAGACCGCCGAGACCACGTCGGCGGCGGGCATGGTGCCGCGCAGCCGGACCCGGCCGAGCCAGTAGATCTCCGCGGCGTGTTCCTGGGCGGCCCGGGTGATCGCCGGGTACTCGCTGCGTACCCATCGCTCGACCGCGCCGACGCAGAGCCCGCAGGCCCGCTCGCGCGGCTCGCGTGGGCCCAGCCCCCAGGCCCGGAGGTACGCCCCGACGATGCCGGCGTCCATGGCCAGCGCGAACCGGCGCTCGATGAGCGCGGTCAGGCTCTGCCGCGTCCACAGCTCCTCGTCGAGGCCGAACTCGTCCGGGTGGACGCCCCGCAGCACGTCGATCAGTTCGAGTTCCTGTTCGCGACTGAGCGTTCCCGGCTCGCCCTGCCGCAGTCCGCGACGGACGGCTGCCACCGCTCCGTCACCGCCGATGGTGTGGCGTCGGCACCAGCTGGTCACCGACCGCCCTGCGTCTCTGAGTGCAACCCCCACGTCCTGCGCAACGACCCCGAATCACAACTGGTCACGATATGTGGGTAGAAAAAGTCTATGAACCGGCATAACGGGCAAAGTTGCTGGGCCCGGACATGTCGGAGCCCGCGTCGCGAGCGCGACGCGGGCTCCGGTGAGCGGAGGACGGGACCGTCAGGGCGTGCCGCCCAGGCGCTTGAGCGCCGCGGTCAGGTTGGCCAGGTCGTTCTGCTGCGTGTTCTTCATGACCTGGGCGACCGCCAGCACGTCGTCGTCGTGACCCTCGGCGAGGATGCCGTCGATCATGTGGACCCCGCCGATGTGGTGCTTGATCATCATGTTCAGGAACATCACGTCGAACTCGCGACCGCTCGCGGCCCGCAGCTTCGCCATCTCCTCGGGGGTGGCCATGCCCGGCATCAGACCGTTGCGGACCAGCCCGGCGCCGTCCGGCATCCACGCCATCGGGGCCTGGTCGCCGGTCGGGTCCAGCTTCCAGGAGCGCAGCCACGTCTGCATGGTGCCGATCTCGCCCTGCTGCCCGGTGGCGATGTCCACACCGACCTGGCGGACCTCCGCGTCCTGCCCCTGGCGGAACGCCAGCAGGCCCATGGCCACCGCCTGGTTGTGGTGGGTGGTCATGTCCCGCGCGAACCCGGCCTCGGCCGAGCTCTCGCCCGGGCGGGTCAGCGTCGGGGTGAGCAGGCCGCCGGCGTACCCGAGGAGCAGCCCGACCACGACGGCGGCGGCCACGGCCAGCAGGCCGTAGCGGCGCGCCGCCGGCCGGCCGGACGCGTCGGCCGGGGCCTCGTCCAGCTCGGTGTCGGTGGTCACCGGAGCGGTCATCGCGGCGTCCTCACTGGGTGGGCTGCTCGGGCATGTTCTGCTGGAGGTTGTCCCGCGGGGTGGTGCCGGTGGCGGTCACGCCCTGGTCGCAGAGCGCGTTCGGGCCCTCGATCGAGGCGTTCACCCGCAGCGTCTTGATGAACTCGTCGATCCGGCCGTCGTCGGCGTTGTCGACCTTGAGCTGGAAGCCCCAGGCCTGGAGCGAGATCGGCTTGTCCAGCCCCTCGAACGGGCTGAGCATCAGCTTCTCCTGGCCCTGCACCTTGCTCTTGAGCTTCTCCACCTGGTCGGCCGGCAGGTCGGGGCGGTAGGTGATCCAGACCGTGCCGTGCTCCAGGCTGTGCACCGCGTGCTCGTTGGCGATCGGGGCGTCGTAGACGTCACCCATGCAGTTCTGCCACGCCTGGTTGTGCGGGCCGGCGACCGGCGGGGAGACGTCGTACTTGATCGTGCCGGGCTGGTGGTTTCCGCCCTTGACCAGGTTCTTGTCCTTCTTGCGGAAGTCGACCACGCCGTTGATCGCGTCGGCCCGCTTCTGCCAGGGCTGGGAGCCCTGGTAGACCGCGATGGCGCCGGCGGCGATGATGCCGACGGCCAGCACGCCGACCGCGACGAACAGGGCGATCGGGCCCCACGAGCGACCCTGGCTGACCTTCACCGGGGTCACCGGCTTGCGGCCCTTGCCCCCGGCGCCCGCCCGCGGGCCCTTGCCGCCGCCGGGCTTGGTCGCGCCGGCCTTGGCGGCGGGCTTCTCGGCAGCCGCGGGCCGGCCGGCGGCCGGCTTCTTGCCGGTGCTGACCACGGTGGGACGGCGTTCCGGGCCGCCCGGGGTGCTGATGCTCATCGTGCCTCGTCAGGTCGGTCGGTCAGGGGAGCGCGGGGCCGTTCACATGCTGGGTCGCCGCCGCGGTGCCCGAGTCTACCCCCGATAACATGGTTCGGTGACTCCCGCAGAACTCGCCGAGGTCGTCCTCGCCGCAGCCCACGCCGTCTTCGACGAGCGGGGCCTGGACCCTGCCGCGCTCCCCGCGCAGACCACCGTCGAGCGACCCCGTAACCCCGATCACGGTGACTACGCCTCGACGCTGGCGTTGCAGCTCAGCAAGAAGGTCGGCGTACCGCCGCGGGAGCTGGCCGCCGCGCTGGCCGAGCAGCTCGGCAACGCGCCGGGGGTCAAGTCGGTGGAGATCGCCGGTCCCGGCTTCCTGAACATCCGGCTCGACGCCGCCGCCGCCGGCCAGCTCGCCAAGGTCATCGTCGAGGCCGGCCCGGCGTACGGGCGCAGCGACACCCTGGCCGGGCAGCGGATCAACCTGGAGTTCGTCTCGGCGAACCCGACCGGCCCGGTGCACATCGGCGGGGTCCGCTGGGCGGCCGTCGGCGACGCGCTCAGCCGCCTGCTGCGCGCCACCGGCGCCGACGTGGGCACGGAGTACTACTTCAACGACGCCGGCTCGCAGATCGACCGGTTCGCCCGGTCGCTGCTGGCCGCCGCCAAGGGCGAGCCGGCGCCGGAGGACGGCTACGGCGGGGCCTACATCGCGGAGATCGCCGCCGAGGTGATCAAGATCCGGCCCGACGTGTTGGACCTGGCCGACGACGCCGCCCAGGAGGTGTTCCGGGTCGAGGGCGTCCAGCTCATGTTCGCCGAGATCAAGTCCTCGCTGCACGACTTCGGGGTGGAGTTCGACACCTACTTCAACGAGAAGGACCTGCACGACCGGGGCGAGCTGGAGGCGGCGCTGACCCGGCTGCGGGAGCAGGGGCACGTCTTCGAGTCCGAGGGCGCGACCTGGCTGCGCACCACCGACTTCGGCGACGACAAGGACCGGGTGCTGCGCAAGTCCAACGGCGAGTGGACCTACTTCGCCGCCGACTGCGCCTACTACCTCGACAAGCGGGAGCGCGGCTTCGAGCGGGTCGTGATCATGCTGGGCGCCGACCACCACGGCTATATCGGCCGGATGAAGGCGATGGCCGCCTGCTTCGGCGACGACCCGGCGCGCAACCTGGAGATCCTCATCGGCCAGCTCGTCAACCTGGTCCGCGACGGCGCCCCGGTGCGGATGAGCAAGCGGGCCGGCACCGTGGTCACCCTGGAGGACCTGGTCGACGCGATCGGCGTGGACGCCTCCCGGTACGCGCTGGCCCGCTACTCGGCCGACTCACCGATCGACATCGACGTGGAGCTGTGGACCCGGGCCAAGAACGACAACCCGGTCTACTACGTCCAGTACGTGGCCGCCCGCACGGCCGGGGTGGCCCGCAACGCCGCCGAGATCGGGCTGACCCGGGGCGACGCTTCCGCGTTCCGCCCCGAGCTGCTCGGCCACGAGAAGGAGAACGAGCTGCTCAAGGCGCTCGCCGAGTTCCCCGCCGTGGTGGCCACCGCCGCCGAGCTGCGCGAGCCGCACCGGATCGCCCGCTACCTGGAGGAGAGCGTCGCGCAGGCGTACCACCGGTTCTACGACAACTGCCGGATCGCGCCGCAGGGTGACGAGGAGATCACCGACACCCACCGGGCCCGGCTCTGGCTCAACGACGCCACCCGGGTGGTCATCGCCAACGGCCTGCGACTGCTCGGCGTCTCGGCGCCGGAGCGGATGTAGTCGTGCGCGCGCATGAGGCCGGCGCCCTGCACGGCGACATCGGCAACCGGGGGCCCGCCTGGCTGCGTCCCCCGGTCGACGTCAACGCCCTGGTGCCGCAGCTCTGGCCCCGCCACGTGGCGCGCGGCCCGGCCGGCGCGCTGACCGTCGCCGGTCTGGACGTCCGCGACCTGGCCGCCGAGTTCGGCACCGCGGCGTACGTGCTGGACGAGGATGACCTGCGGGGGCGCTGCCGCGAGTTCCGGGCCGCCTTTCCAGACGCGGACGTCTACTACGCCGGCAAGGCGTTCCTCTGCCGCGCGGTGGTTCGGATGATCGCCGAGGAGGGCCTGTTCCTCGACGTCTGCACCGGTGGTGAGCTGGCCACCGCGCTCTCGGCCGGGATGCCGCCGGACCGGATCGGCTTCCACGGCAACAACAAGTCGGTGGCCGAGCTGACCCGGGCGGTGGACGCCGGCGTGGGCCGGATCATCGTCGACTCGTTCACCGAGATCGACCGGCTCACCGCGCTGGCCCGCGAGCGCGGGGTCCGCCCCCGGGTGCTGCTGCGGGTCACCGTCGGCGTGGAGGCGCACACCCACGAGTTCATCGCCACCGCGCACGAGGACCAGAAGTTCGGCTTCTCCCTGGCCGGCGGCGCCGCCGTGACGGCCGCGTTCCGGATCCTCGACGAGGACGTGCTGGAGCTGCGCGGGCTGCACTCGCACATCGGCTCGCAGATCTTCGACGCCAGCGGCTTCGAGGTCTCCGCCCGCCGGGTGCTCGCCCTCCAGGCGCAGATCCGCGACGCCCGCGGCGTGGAGCTGCCCGAGCTGGACCTGGGCGGCGGCTTCGGCATCGCGTACACCACGCAGGACGACCCGGCGTCCCCGCACGAGCTGGCCAAGCGGCTCCGCAAAATCGTCGACGGTGAGTGCGCGGCGGAGAACCTGGCCGTGCCGCACCTCTCGGTCGAGCCGGGCCGCGCCATCGTCGGCCCGGCCGTGTTCACGCTCTACGAGGTGGGCACGGTGAAGGACGTGGACGGCCTGCGGACGTACGTCAGCGTGGACGGGGGGATGAGCGACAACATCCGCACCGCGCTCTACGACGCGTCGTACTCGGCGACCCTGGCGAACCGCGCGTCTTCCACGGTGCCGATGCTCGCCCGCGTGGTGGGAAAGCACTGTGAGTCCGGGGACATCGTGGTGAAGGATGAATTCCTGCCCGCCGACGTGCAGCCCGGAGATCTTGTCGCGGTGCCCGGCACGGGGGCCTACTGCCGGAGCATGGCCAGCAACTACAACCATGTGCCGAGGCCCCCGGTCGTCGCCGTGCGTGACGGTCACGCCCGGGTGATCGTTCGGCGGGAGACCGAAGACGACCTGCTCGCATTGGATGTGGGATGACCTCACCGGTTCGCTTGGCGTTGCTCGGCTGCGGCACGGTCGGCAGCGACGTGGTACGCCTGCTGCACGAGCAGTCGACCGACCTCGCCGCCCGGATCGGCGCCCCGCTGGAGATCGCCGGCATCGCCGTACGCCGGCTGGGCCGCGACCGCGGCGACCTGCCGGTCGACCCGGCGTTGTTCACCACCGACCCGCTCGGGCTGATCAAGCGCGACGACGTGGACGTGGTGATCGAGGTCGTCGGCGGCATCGAGCCGGCCCGCGGCTGGCTGGTCGAGGCGCTGCGCGCCGGCAAGAGCGTGGTCACCGCCAACAAGGCGTTGCTCGCCGAGGACGGCGCCACGCTGCACGACGCGGCGGCCGAGGGCGGCGCGGACCTCTACTACGAGGCCAGCGTCGCCGGGGCCATCCCGCTGCTGCGCCCGCTGCGCGAGTCGCTGCACGGCGACCGGATCACCCGGGTCACCGGCATCGTGAACGGCACCACCAACTTCATCCTCTCCGCCATGGACGCCACCGGCGCCGGCTTCGCCGAGGCGCTGGAGGAGGCCACCGAGCTGGGATACGCGGAGGCCGACCCGACGGCCGACGTGGAGGGCTTCGACGCCGCCGCCAAGGCCGCCATCCTCGCCTCGCTGGCGTTCCACACCCGGATCACCGCCGCCGACGTGCACCGCGAGGGCATCACCGAGGTGACCGCCGCGGACGTGGCCAGCGCCAAGGCCATGGGCTGCACGATCAAGCTGCTCTGCATCGCGGCCCGGGGCGCGGACGCCACCGGCCGCGAGACGGTGAACGTGCGGGTGCACCCGGCGATGATCCCGCTGACCCATCCGCTCGCCGGCGTCGGCGACGCGTTCAACGCGGTCTTCGTCGAGGCGGACGCCGCCGGTCAGCTCATGTTCTACGGCCGGGGCGCGGGCGGGGCGCCCACCGCCAGCGCGGTCCTCGGCGACGTGGTGGCGGTGGCCCGCAACCGCCTCGCCGGGGTGCGCGCGGCCAGCGAGTCGGCGTACGCGGACCTGCCGGTGCGGCCGATGGGGGAGGCGCTGACCCGCTACCACATCAGCCTCGACGTGGCCGACCGGCCGGGTGTGCTGGCGTCGGTGGCCGGGGTGTTCGCCCGGCACGAGGTCTCCATCGCCACCGTCCGGCAGGGTCCCGCCGGCGGCGACGCCGAGCTGGTCATCGTCACCCACGTCGCACCGGACGCCGCGCTCGCGACCACCGTGCGCGAGCTGCGCGGGCTGGACACCGTGCGGTCGGTCACCAGCGTGCTGCGGGTCGAGGGCGGCGCGTAGCCCCGGCGTCCCGCCTGATGGTTAGGTCGGAGTGTGCCGGTGACCGGTCGGGCAGGCTGGTCCACGCTTGAGACGGGCCCCTGACCGGGGCGGGAGAGGCGAGGAGCGCGACATGTGGCGAGGGCTGATCGAGGCGTACCGGGACCGGCTGCCGATCACCGACGCCACTCCGGTCGTCACGCTGCACGAGGGGAACACGCCGTTGCTGCCGGCGCCGGTGCTCTCCGGCCGGGTCGGCGCGGACGTGTGGCTCAAGGTCGAGGGCGCGAACCCGACCGGCTCGTTCAAGGACCGGGGCATGACGCTCGCCGTCTCCAAGGCGGTCGAGGGCGGTGACAAGGCGATCATCTGCGCCTCCACCGGCAACACCAGCGCGTCGGCCGCCGCGTACGCGGCCCGCGCCGGGATCACCTGTGCGGTGCTGGTGCCGCAGGGCAAGATCGCGCTGGGCAAGCTGGCCCAGGCGCTGGTGCACGGCGCGAAGCTGCTCCAGGTGCAGGGCAACTTCGACGACTGCCTGGCGTTGGCCGGCAAGCTCGCCCAGGACTACCCGGTCGCGCTCGTCAACTCCGTGAACGTGTACCGGCTGCACGGCCAGAAGACGGCCGCCTTCGAGATCGTCGAGGCGCTCGGCGACGCGCCCGACATCCACTGCCTGCCGGTCGGCAACGCCGGCAACATCACCGCCTACTGGATGGGCTACTCCGAGGACCTGCGCGACGGCAACGCCACCCGGGCCCCCCGGATGTTCGGCTTCCAGGCGGCCGGCGCGGCCCCGATCGTCACCGGCCGGATGGTGCCCGAGCCGTCGACCATCGCCACCGCCATCCGGATCGGCAACCCGGCGAGCTGGACGAAGGCGGTCGACGCGCGGGACGCCTCCGGTGGGCTGATCTCCTCGGTGACCGACCGGGAGATCCTCTCCGCGTACCGGCTGCTGGCCCGCGAGGTGGGCGTCTTCGTCGAGCTGGGCAGCGCGGCCAGCGTGGCCGGCCTGCTCCAGCAGGCCGCCGCCGGCCGGGTGCCGGCCGGGTCGCGGGTGGTGTGCACGGTCACCGGCCACGGCCTGAAGGACCCGGAGTGGGCCATCTCGACGGCCCCGGCGCCGGTGACCATCGCCAACGACGCCCTCGCCGCCGCCCGCTCGCTCGACCTGGCCTGAACGACCCGCCCCGCGGGCGGGGAGCGGGATCGGGTGCGGCAGACTCAGGGCACCCCGCAGACCCCTCTTCAGGAGTGGCCAACGCCCATGTCGTTGCTCGCCAGATTCAGTCTTGCCAACCGGGGCCTGATCGCCCTGATCGCGTTGGTGACCACCGCGTTCGGCGCGTTCGCCGTGCCGTCGCTGAAGCAGCAGCTGCTGCCCTCGCTGGAATTCCCCGCGGCGTTCATCGTGGCGCCGTACCCCGGCGCCGCCCCCGAGATCGTCGAGTCCCAGGTCGCCGAGCCGATCGAGAACAGCCTCCAGGGCATCCCGGGGCTGGAGAAGGTCACCTCCACCTCCCGCGAGGGCGCGGCCACCGTCCAGGTGCAGTACGCGTTCGGCACCGACCTGGACGACGTGGTCAACAAGATGGAGACCGCGATCAACCGGGCCCAGCTCCCGGAGGGCGTCGACCCGCAGGTGATCGCCGGCAGCACGGACGACCTGCCCGCGGTGGTGGTCGCCGCGACCGGCGACGGCGACGAGCGGGCGCTGGCCGAGAAGCTGCGCGCCACAGTGGTGCCGGAGCTGGAGGGGCTGGACGGGGTCCGCTCGGTGGACGTCACCGGAGCCCGCGACCAGGTGGTGACGATCACGCCCGACCCGGCGAAGCTGGCCGCCGCCCGGGTCGCCCCGACCGCCATCGCGACGGCGCTGAAGACCAACGGGGTGGCGGTGCCGGCCGGCGCGCTGGCCGACGGCGACCGGTCGCTGCCGGTGCAGGTCGGCACGCCGATCCGCACCGTGGACGACCTGCGCGGCATCGTGCTCACCACCGCGCCGGCCGCGCCGGTCCGCCTCGGCGACGTGGCCCGGGTGGAGCAGCAGCTCGCCCCGGCGACGTCGTTCACCCGCACCAACGGCAAGCCGAGTCTCGGCATCGCGGTGACCGCCAGCCCGGACGGCAACGCGGTCGGCATCTCGCACGACATCCGCGACCGGCTGGATGACCTGAAGGCCGCCTCCGGGGCGGAGCTGACGGTGGTCTTCGACCAGGCCCCGTTCGTCGAGCGGTCCATCGAGAGCCTCACCACCGAGGGCCTGCTCGGCCTGCTCATGGCCGTGGTGGTGATCCTGGTGTTCCTGCTCTCGGTGCGCTCCACCGTGGTCACCGCGGTCTCCATCCCGCTGTCGGTGCTGGTCGCGCTGATCGTGCTCTGGGCCGGCGACTACTCGCTGAACCTGCTCACGCTGGGCGCGTTGACCATCGCGGTCGGCCGCGTGGTGGACGACTCCATCGTGGTGCTGGAGAACATCAAACGGCACCTGGAGTACGGCGAGGAGAAGCGCGACGCGATCCTGGCCGCGGTCCGCGAGGTGGCCGGCGCGGTGACCGCCTCCACGCTGACCACGGTCGCCGTCTTCGCGCCGATCGCCCTGGTCGGCGGCTTCGTCGGGCAGCTCTTCGCGCCGTTCGCGATCACCGTGACGGTGGCGCTGCTCGCCTCGCTGCTGGTGTCGTTGACCGTGATCCCGGTGCTGGCCTACTGGTTCCTCCGGCCGCGCGCCGGCGTGGACGACGAGGCCGCCCGCCGGGCCGCCGAGGAGAAGGAGCTGCGCAGTCCGCTCCAGCGGGCGTACCTGCCGGTGATCGGCTTCGCCACCCGCTCCCGGAAGAGCCGGTGGGCCACCGTGGCGCTCGGCCTGCTGGTGCTGCTGGGCACGTTCGGCCTGGCCCAGAAGCTGGAGACGAACTTCCTGGACGACTCCGGCCAGGACACCCTGGCCATCCGCCAGGAGATGCCGGCCGGCACCGGACTCACCGGCACCGACCGGGCCGCGGCCCGGATCGAGGAGGTGCTGAAGCGGACGCCGGGGGTGGAGACCTACCAGGTCAGCGCCGGCGGCGGGGACAACCCGTTCGCCGGGGGCGGCGGCAGCGACAGCGCCTCCTGGTCGCTGGCGCTCTCCGACGACACCGACGCGGCGACCGTACGGCAGGCGCTGCGCAAGGAGTTCGACGCGCTCGGCCCGGAGGTCGGCGAGCTGACCTTCGGCGGCGGGCAGGACGCCTCCGCCAACCAGGTCGAGGTGGTGGTGCAGGCCGCCGACCAGGAGACGCTGACCCGGGCGGCGGAGGAGGTCCGGGCCGCGATGGCCGGCACCTCCGGCGTCGAGGACGTCACCACCGGCCTGGCCACCCGGGTGCCGCGGGTCGAGGTGACCGTGGACCGGGTGGCCGCGGCCCGCGCGGGTCTCACCGAGGCGGCCGTGGGGCAGCTCGTCGCGCAGACGTACCGGGGGGCGCCGCTGGGCCAGGTCACGCTGGACGGCACGGCGCAGGACGTGGTGCTGAGCACCGGGGCGAAGCCGCCGCTGAGCGTGGCGGAGCTGCGGGCGCTGCGGGTGGGCCCGGTGACGTTGGATGCGATCGCCGACGTCAACCAGGTCGACGGGCCGCAGCAGGTGACCCGGATCGACGGCGAGCGCAGCGTCTCGGTGACCGGCACGGCCACCGGCTCGAACCTGGGCGCGACGACGCAGGAGCTCCAGAAGAAGCTGGACGCGCTGGACGTGCCGGGCGCCACGTACGTCATCGGCGGGGTGAGTGCCGACCAGGCGGACGCGTTCGCGGACCTCGGCCTGGCCGTGCTGGCCGCCATCGCGATCGTCTTCCTGATCATGGTGGCCACGTTCCGCAGCCTGACCCAGGCGCTGATCCTGCTGATCTCGGTGCCGTTCGCGGCCACCGGGGCGATCGCGTTGCTGCTGGCGACCGGGACGCCGCTGGGCGTGCCGGCGCTGATCGGCGTGCTCATGCTGGTCGGCATCGTGGTGACCAACGCGATCGTGCTGCTCGACCTGATCAACCAGTACCGGGCGCAGGGCATGGGCGTCACCGAGGCGGTGGTCGAGGGCGGCCGGCGCCGGCTGCGACCGATTCTGATGACCGCGGTGGCCACCGTGTTCGCGCTGCTGCCGATGGCGTTCGGGCTGACCGGCGAGGGCGGCTTCATCTCCAGGCCGCTGGCGGTCGTGGTGATCGGCGGCCTGCTCAGCTCGACGTTGTTGACGCTGGTCCTGGTGCCGACGCTCTACACCATGGTCGAGCGCACCAAGGGCTCCGTCCGGGACCGCCGCCGGGGCACGCCGGAGCCGGCCGGCCCGCTCGGCCCGGTCGAGCCGGCCGAGGTCCCGGCGCCGGTGACCGTGGGGGGCGGGGACGGCCCGGTCGAGCCGCCGGCCCGCCCGTCCGGCGCGCTGGTCGACGGTACGGACCAGTTCGAGGTGCTCCGCCTGCCGAAGAGCCGCCGTTCCCCCCTTCCCCCGGCCGAGTGAAAGGCGGGGCCCCGCGCGACGCTTGCTGCGCGGGCGGGGCCCCCGCCTCACACCTCCCCCCGGTGGGGCACCCCCGAGCGGTACGCTCGGTTAGCTGGTGCCTACTTTGGGTGCGGGGGCGCGATGGCGGACGGCGTGGGCCGGTGGGGTCGGCGTACGCTGCTGCGCCGGTCGGCGCTGCTGCTCGGCGGTGCCGCGCTGGGTTCGGCCGCGACGCTGGAGAGCACGTGGGTGGCCGATCGCCGGCTGCCGCTGGCCGGCGGCCCGGCCAGCGCGACCCTCGGCAACCGTCACCAGGACGTCGGCGGGGGCGGCGTGCAGGTGGTCTGGGGGGCCCGCACCGGCGAGCCGCTGGTGGCGCTGACGTTCGACGACGGCCCCCGGCCACAGTGGACGCCGATGGTGCTGGACACGCTGGCCGAGCACCGGGTGCCGGCCACGTTCTTCCTGGTCGGTGAGCGGGCCCGCCGGCACGCCGCGCTGGTGCGCGGCCGGATGGGCGACCACGAGGTGGGCAACCACAGTTGGGCGCACCACGACCTGGCCCGGATGGACGCCGCGACGGTCCACGACGACCTGCGCCGCAGCCACGACGCGATCACCGCGGCCACCGGCACGGCGCCCCGGCTGCTCCGCCCGCCCTGGGGGCACCTGGGCGGCGCGGTGCTGTACGCGGCGGCCCAACTGGACTACCGGCTGGTGCTCTGGACACTCCAGATGGTCGAGAGCGAGTTCCCGCACGACCCGGCCGGGCACGCCCGGCGCATCGTGGCCGACGTGCGGCCCGGCACCATCCTGCTCGGCCACGACGTCGGTGACGAGCGGCGGATGGTCGCGCTCCGCGGCCTGCCCGACATGATCGCCGGGCTGCGGGCCCGGGGCTACGCGTTCGTCACCGTCTCCGACCTGCTGCGTCGCGCTGCCGGCCCGGGAGCCGCCCGATAGGGTGCCGGCGTGTCACCCACCCTCTCGGTCCTCGTCCGCAACCGCGACTTCCGCAACCTGTTCCTCGCCGAGCTGGTGGTGTTCGGCGCCGACTGGTTCGTCATGGTGCCGCTGCTGGTGCTGCTGCCGGAGCTGACCGGCAGCGGGATCTGGGGCGCGCTGGTGCTGGCCGTGGACACCGGCACCACCGCCCTGCTGCTCCCGTACGCCGGCACCGTCGCCGACCGGTTCGACCGCCGCAAGGTCATGATGGCGGCCAACGTGGCGGCGCTCGCCGGCGTCCTGCTGCTGCTCGGTGTCCGTGGCGCCGGGACCGCCTGGCTGGCGCTGCTGGCGATCGCGACCGTGGCCGTGGCGAAGGCGTTCTACTCGCCGGCCGCCCAGGCCGCGCTGCCCAACGTGGTCGATCCGGTGGACCTGGCGGCGGCCAACGCGGTCGCCGGCTCGGCCTGGGGCACCATGGCGGTGGTCGGCGCCTCGCTCGGCGGCATCCTGAGCGCCGCGGCCGGCCCGTACGCCTGCTTCTGGGTGGCCGCGGCGGGCCTGGCCGGGGCGGCGGCGCTGGCCGCGCTGATCCGGCGGCCCCTCCAGGCGCCCCGGGACCCGGCGGCGGGTGTGCCGCGCCCCTCGGCGGCGATCCGCGAGGCGCTCGGCTACATCGCCCGTCGGCCACGGGTGCTCGCGCTGGTGACGGTGAAGTCGGCGGTCGGCCTGGGCAACGGCGTGCTGACCGTCTTCCCGCTGCTGGCCGGCGTGTACGGGGTCGGCGCGGTCGGCGCCGGGCTGCTGTTCGCCGCCCGGGGCGCCGGCGCGCTGGTCGGCCCGATCCTGATGCGCCGGGTGCTCAGCAACCGGGCCTGGCTGCTCACCGGCCTGGCGCTGTCCATGTCGACGTACGGCCTGGCCTACCTGGGGGCCTCGGTGGTGTCCTGGTTCCCGTTGGTGCTGGTGCTGGTCTTCCTGGCCCACCTCGGGGGCGGCAGCAACTGGGTGCTGTCCAACTACGCGCTCCAGGGCGAGGTGCCGGACCGGCTGCGCGGCCGGGTCTTCGCCACCGACATGATGCTCGCCACGCTGGCCATCGCGATCAGCCAACTGGTGGTGGCGTTGGTGGTGGACCGGGTGGACGAGCGCACCGTGCTGGCCGGCTGCGGCCTGGTCACCGTGGTCTACGCGATCGGCTGGCGGTTCGCCACCCGGCGTCTCTCGCTCACCGACGCGGCGCAGCCGCCGGCCGGCTGACCGGGGTCGGGCGCGGCGGACGAGCGGCCGGGCCGGCGGTCCCACGCTGCGGGCGGTGCGGCGCGGTGTCGGGGTCAGGCCCTAGCATGAGCCGGTGCCGACGACTTTCGCCTCCGGTCCGGTCCGGGTCCGGGTGCCCGCGACCAGCGCCAACCTCGGCCCCGGTTTCGACGCGCTCGGGCTGGCTCTCGGCCGGCACGACGACGTGACGGCCGAGGTGACCGGCGGCGGCGTCCGGGTGGGGGTCACCGGCGAGGGCGCCGGTGAGCTGCCGGCGGACGACCGGCACCTGGTGGTGACCGCCATGCGGGCCGCGTTCGACGTGTTGGGCGCGCAGCCCGCCGGCCTGGCGTTGGAGTGCGTCAACCGGATCCCGCAGGCCCGCGGTCTGGGTTCGTCCTCGGCGGCCATCGTGGCCGGGGTGCTGGCGGCCCGCGCGCTGGTGGTCGACGGCGGGCAGCGGCTGGACGACGATGCCGCGCTGCGCCTGGCGGCGGAGCTTGAGGGGCATCCGGACAACGTGGCGCCGTGCCTGCTCGGCGGCTTCACGATCGCCTGGACGGAGCCGTCCGGCGCCCGGGCGGTCTCGCTGCCGGTGGCGACCGCGGTCCGGCCCACCGTCTTCGTGCCTGCCGAGCGGGGCCTGACCGCGGCGGCCCGGGCCGCCCTGCCGGCCACCGTGCCGCACGCCGACGCCGCGGCCAACGCGGGCCGGGCTGCGCTGCTGGTGCACGCGCTGACCGTCGACCCGGCGCTGCTGCTGCCGGCCACCGTCGACCGCCTCCACCAGGAGCAGCGCGCCCCGGGGATGCCGGCCAGCGCCCGGCTGGTCGCCGCGCTGCGTGAGGCGGGTGTGGCCGCCGTGATCAGTGGGGCCGGCCCGACCGTGCTGGCGCTCTCCGACGTGCCGGTGGGCTTCGAGGTGGGAACAGAATGGCGCCGGTGGGAGTTGCCGACAGATGTCAGCGGAGCCCGGGTTTTCCGGGGTAGACTTTGACACGCCGAGCGGGACCCTGTTGCCGCAGGTCGGAAGAGTTGATTACCCTCTAGACCGAGCACAGCCGCGAAGCATGCGATCTTCCTGCGGTTCGGCGCACCCCCGAAGCTCTCGGCGGTCAGCCCGTCACCCCTGCCCAAGGCCTACGCCGCACCGCAGTTTCCACAGGTCGCCGCAGACGGCGAGACCTGCTCACCGAGGTTGGTGAGTCGGGAGACCGCCCTGCTGCTGTGTTACAGACTCCCGCGACGCGTCCATGCGAGGCGGGTGCACCGAGGCCGCCCGGCCACCTGGTTCCACGACTCCGGGCAGCCCCGGCCTATCGAGGGAAGGAATCCATTGAGCGACACCACCGACGTGACGTCGGATGTTTCCAACGTCGCTGGCGATGCCACCACCGCGGCCCCCACACGCCGTCGGCGCAGCGGTACCGGCCTGTCGGCGATGCTGCTGCCGGAGCTCCAGAGCCTGGCCGCGTCGCTCGGCATCTCTGGTACGGCTCGCATGCGCAAGGGCGAGCTGATCAGTGCGATCACCGAGCGGCAGGGCGGCGCCGCCGCCGGAACCCCTCGACCGCGGGCCGAGGTCGCGGCCGCGGCGGCTCCCGCCCGCGAGGAGGTGCACGCCGAGGTCCGTGAGGAGCGGGCCGAGGGCGGGCGTCGTCCCGCCGAGCAGGCGCCGGCCGCCGAGGCGACCGAGGGCCGTACCCGTGGCCGCCGCACCCGGGCCGCGAGCGCGACCACGGAGGCACGTCAGGCCGAGGCACGCCCGGTCGAGGCGCGTCCGGCCGAGGCGCCCGCCGAGCAGGCGCCCGCCGAGACCGGCGAGCGGGCCGAGCGCGGTGCCGAGCGCGACGAGCGTGCCGAGGGCCGGGGCCGTACCGAGCGGGGCGAGCGTGCCGAGCGGGGCGACCGTAACGACCGTGCCGAGCGGGGCGACCGTAACGACCGTGCCGACCGGGGCGACCGTGCCGAGCGTAACGACCGGGGCGAGCGTGCCGAGCGGGGCGAGCGTGCCGAGCGGGGCGACCGCAACGAGCGTGCCGAGCGGAGCGACCGCAACGACCGGGGCGAGCGCGCCGAGCGTAACGACCGGAGCGACCGGAGCGACCGCAACGATCGCGCCGACCGCAACGACCGGGGTGACCGGAACGACCGGGGTCAGCGTGCCGAGCGGGACAACCGGGACAGCCGGGACAACGACGACGACGACGAGAACGGCGGCCGGCGGGGCCGGCGCAGCCGGTTCCGGGACCGTCGGCGTGGCCGCGGCGAGCGGGGCGAGAACGGCGACGGCGGTGCCACCGCCCGCGAGCCGCAGGTCGGCGAGGACGACGTGCTCGTCCCGGTGGCCGGCATCATCGACGTGCTCGACAACTACGCCTTCGTCCGGACCACCGGCTACCTGGCCGGCCCGAACGACGTGTACGTCTCGATGTCCCAGATCAAGAAGTACGGCCTGCGCCGCGGTGACGCCATCACCGGCGCGGTGCGGGCGGCCCGGGACGGCGAGCAGCGGCGCGACAAGTACAACCCGCTGGTCCGGCTGGACACCATCAACGGGATGGAGCCGGACGAGGCGAAGCGCCGGCCGGAGTTCTACAAGCTCACCCCGCTCTACCCGCAGGAGCGGCTGCGGCTGGAGACCGAGCCGCACATCCTGACCACCCGGGTCATCGACCTGGTCATGCCGATCGGCAAGGGTCAGCGTGCGCTCATCCAGTCGCCGCCCAAGGCGGGCAAGACCATGGTGTTGCAGGCGATCGCGAACGCGATCACCCGCAACAACCCGGAGTGCCACCTGATGGTGGTGCTGGTGGACGAGCGACCCGAAGAGGTCACCGACATGCAGCGGTCGATCAAGGGCGAGGTCATCGCGGCCACGTTCGACCGTCCGCCGCAGGACCACACCACGGTGGCCGAGCTGGCGATCGAGCGGGCGAAGCGCCTGGTGGAGCTGGGGCACGACGTGGTCGTGCTGCTCGACTCGGTGACCCGGCTCGGTCGGTCGTACAACCTGGCGGCGCCGGCCAGCGGCCGGATCATGTCGGGTGGTATCGACTCCACCGCGCTCTACCCGCCGAAGCGCTTCCTCGGCGCGGCCCGCAACATCGAGAACGGCGGCTCGCTGACCATCATCGCCACGGCGCTGGTGGAGACCGGGTCCATGGCGGACACGGTCATCTTCGAGGAGTTCAAGGGCACCGGCAACGCCGAGCTGAAGCTGGACCGGAAGATCGCCGACAAGCGCGTCTTCCCGGCGATCGACATCAACCCCACCGGCACGCGTAAGGAGGAGGTCCTGCTCGCGCCGGAGGAGTTGGCGATCATCCACAAGCTCCGCAAGGTGCTGCACTCGCTGGACTCGCAGGCCGCGCTGGACCTGCTGCTGGACCGGCTCAAGCAGTCCCGCACCAACATCGAGTTCCTGATGCAGATCGCGAAGTCCACTCCGGGCGAGTGACCTGACGGACCGACGACGAGGGGCACGGCCACCGGCCGTGCCCCTCGTTCGCGTGACCGGCACCCCGGCTTGCTGAAGTTTTTCTACGGTTCAGCCGCTGGGTATTGAAACTTCTATTCACAGTCGGGTTGACTGTCGTCCATGCGATTGCGCAGTCGATCCATCCGTTCCGCGGGCGTCCTGCTGCTGACGCCGTTGCTCACCCTCACCGCGCCGACGCCGCCGGCCGTGGCGGCCACGCCGTCGACCACGGTCACCCCCACGGCCACGCCGGCCGAGGACGCGCCGGCGGCCTCCTCCCGGCCCGAGTCGGCGGTCACGCTGGCCGGGGTGGAACCCGCCGGCGGCCTGGAAACCGCGAAGACCACCCGGCCGGTCGCGCCCGGTCTCGACCTGACCTCCTTCGACCGGTACGACGCCGCCGGCTGGCTACGGGCCGACGCGCTCACCGCCGACCTGTCCGGCGGGTTGACCGTGGACTACGTCAACTCCGGCGCGGTCACCCGGGACGAACCGCTGCGGGCGGCGGTGGACCGGTCCCGCGCCGTGGCGGCCGTCAACGGCGACTTCTTCGACATCAACAACTCCGGCGCCGCCCAGGGCGTCGGCATCCGCTCCGGCGAGCTGGTGCAGTCACCGGTGGCCGGGCACCCCAACGCGGTCGGGATCGGCGCTGGCGGCATCGGCCGGGTGGTCGAGGTCGGCTTCGAGGGCACCGCCGCACTGCCCGGCGGGCCGGTGCCGCTGACCCAGTTCAACAACATGGTGCAGCGCGACGGCGTGGGCGTGTTCACGCCGCTCTGGGGCGCGTACCCCCGGCAGCGCGCGGTCGACGGCGCGGCGCGGGTGGTCGAGGTGACGGTGACCGGCGGGCGGGTGGCCGCGGTCGCCACCACGGCGGGGGAGGGGCCGATCCCGGCCGGCAGCACGGTGCTGCTGGGCCGGGAGGCCGGGGCGGACGCGCTCGCCGCGCTGCGTCCCGGCGACCCGGTGGACCTGTCCTGGCGTCCGCGCGCCTCCGACGGCGGCGACCTGCGCGCCGCGGTGGGCGGCGGCAACGTGCTGGTCCGGGACGGCGTGGTGCAGACCATCGCCGACCAGTCGCTGGCCCCGCGTACGTCGGTCGGGTTCTCCGCCGACGGACGCCGGATGATCATGCTGACGGTGGACGGCCGGCAGGTGGACAGCCGTGGCGTCACCCAGACCGAGATGGGCCGGATGATGGTCGAGCTGGGCGCCGCGAACGCGCTCAACCTCGACGGCGGCGGCTCCTCCACGCTGCTGGCCCGGGAGCCCGGCGCGGCGGCGGTCCAGGTGGAGAACAGCCCCTCCGACGGCAGCGAGCGGCCGGTGCCGAACGGGCTGGCCGTCTACGCGCCGAAGGGCAGCGGCCGGCTCACCGGGTACTGGCTGGAGACCGCCAGCGACCCGACCGCCGCGCCCGGCGTCGCCCCGGTGCGGGGTGGACGGCCGGACCGTGTCTTCCCCGGCCTCACCCGCCGGCTCACCGCCGCCGGTTATGACGAGACGTACGGGCCGGCGGCCGGCGCGCCGCGCTGGCACGCCACCCACGGCCGGGTCGACGACGACGGGGTGTTCCGGGCCGGCAGCCCCGGCCGGAGCACCGTCACCGCCGCGCGTGGGCGGGCCCGGGGCACGCTCGACCTGACCGTGCTCGGCCCGCTGGCGCGCGTCGACGGCACCGTCGACCGGGTCGGCCTCGACCGGGCGGGCGACACCGGCCTGTTCGGCGTGGTCGGCTACGACGCCGAGGGCAACACCGCGCCGATCGAGCCGGCCGACCTGCGGCTGGAGTACGACCGCGACCTGCTCTCCGTCACCCCCACCGCCGACGGCAACCTGTCCGTGACGGCGCTCGGCGGGTCCGGATCGGCGCTGGTCACCGCCCGCGTCGGTGGGCACAGCACGGTGCTGCCGGTGACGGTGGGGCTGACCGACGTGCCGGTGGCCGGCTTCGACGACGCCGCCTCCTGGACGTTCAGCCAGGCCCGGGCCGCCGGCGCGGTCGCCCCGGCCGACGGGCACACCGGCACCGGCCTGCGGATGTCGTACGAGTTCGACAGGTCCACCGGCACCCGCGCCGCGTACGCCGACCCGCCGGCCTGGATCGACGTGCCGGGTCAGCCGCAGGCGTTCGGCATGTGGATCAGGGCGAACGGCACCGGCGAGTGGCCGAGCCTGCACCTGCACGACGCGCAGGACACCCAGTTCGTGCTGCGCGGCCCGTACCTCGACTGGACCGGCTGGAAGTACGTCGAGTTCGCGGTGCCGCCGGGCGTGCAGTACCCGGTGCGGGTGCGCCGGTTCTACGTGGCCGAGACCGATCCGGCGAAGCAGTACCGCAGCGAGGTGGTGATCGACGACCTGGTCGCCCGTGTGCCGCCGGACGTGCAGGCCCCGCCGGAGCCGAACCGCACCGACCGGGTGGTGCTGCGCGACGGCACCGTGGACGGCGCGCCCTGGCGCTTCGCGGTGCTCTCCGACGCCCAGTTCGTCGCCGCCGACCCGGACAGCGAGCTGGTCGCCCAGGCCCGCCGTACGCTGCGCGAGGTCCGCGCCGCCCGACCGGACTTCCTGATCATCGACGGCGACTTCGTGGACACCGCGTACCCGGCCGACTTCGCGCTGGCCAAGCGGATCCTGGACGAGGAGCTGGGTGGCGAGGTGCCCTACCACTACGTGCCGGGCAACCACGAGATCATGGGCGCCCCGATCGACAACTTCCGGAGCGTGTTCGGGGACACCTCCCGCGTCTTCGACCACCGGGGCACCCGGTTCCTCACGTTGAGCACGGCCAGCGGCTCGCTGCGCGGCGGCGGCTTCGACCAGGTGGAGCTGCTGCGCCGGACGCTTGACGAGGCGGCGGCGGACCGCGCCGTCGGCTCGGTCGCGGTGCTGTTCCACCACCCGCCGCGTGATCCCGGCCCGGCCAAGGCCAGCCAGCTCGGCGACCGGAAGGAGGCGGCCCTGGTCGAGCAGTGGCTGGCCGACTTCCAGCACCGCACCGGCAAGGGCGCGCTGATGGTGAACGGTCACGTCGGCACGTTCCACGCCGACCGGGTGGACGGCGTTCCGTACGTGATCAACGGGAACGCGGGCAAGGACCCGTCCACCCCGGCCGGGCTCGGCGGCTTCACCGGCTGGACCGAGTTCGGGGTGGACCCGGTCACCGCGCGGGAGGCGGAGCGGGCCCGCCGCGACCCGCTCGCGGAGGGGCCGGAGTGGGTGGCCGCGGAGACGCACGCCCACGTGGACCGGCTCGCGCTGGACGCGCCGGCCCAGGTACGCCTCGGCGCCCCGGTGGCGGTGTCGGCCACGCTCACCCAGCCCGGCGGTCGGCAGGTGCCGGTGGGGCCGCCGGTGAGCGCCGACTGGGCCGGCTCGCCCAATCTGCACGTCGGCAACGCGGCCGGGGTACGCCCGTGGCACGTGGCCCGGTTCGACCCGTCGACCGGGCAGCTCACCGCGTTGCGTCCCGGCGCACGGATCCTGCTCACGGTCACCGTCAACGGCGTACGCGCCGAGGCGACGGTGGCCACCACCGCGGCGGCGCAGGCGCGCCCCGCCGCGTAGGTCCCGGCGGGGGCTCCTCGACCTGGGGGAGGAGCCCCCGCCGGACCCCCGGGTCTTCGTCTCGCCGATCATGAAGTTGGCGGCGACAAAACGGACCGACACCCCGGTCGACTTCATGATCGACGGGGTCGGGCGGCGGGGTGGGGAGTGGTGGGGCGGCGGGTGGGAATGCGGGGAGGTGGCCGGGCGTTACGGCTGCCGGACCTGCTGTGCCGGCCGGCCGACGCCCATGGCACACTGGTCAATCGGCCACCGGTTCCGGTTCACGCCCGAGCCCGTCACCACGACGGGGCACACCGACGGCGACCCGGCGACCACCCACGAAAGGACCGAGGCGACATGAAGCCCAACATCCACCCGGAGTACACGACCACCGAGGTCCGCTGCTCCTGCGGCAACACGTTCACGACCCGCAGCACCGCCAAGGGCGGCGCCATCAGCGTCGAGACCTGCAGCGCCTGCCACCCGTTCTACACCGGTAAGCAGCGCGTGCTGGACACCGCCGGTCGGGTCGCGAAGTTCCAGCAGAAGTACGCCAAGGTCCAGGCCAAGAAGGCCAAGTAGCTCCGTCGACGACGCCCGTGTCCGGCTCCGTGCCGGGCACGGGCGTTCGTCCGTTTTCCGCCGGTGTCGTCGTGTCGTCCGAAGGAGCATCCGCAGCATGAGCAGTGAGCGCCTGGCCGCCCTCCTCGACGAGTACGCCGAGCTGGAGAAGCGGCTGGCCGACCCGGCCATCCACGCCGATCAGGGCACCGCCCGGCGGGTCGGCCGGCGGTACGCCGAGCTGGTGCCGCTGCACAAGGCGGCCGGCGAGCTGGAGCAGGCCCGTGCCGACCTGGTCGCCGCACGCGAGCTGGCCGCCGAGGACCCGGCGTTCGCCGCCGAGGCGGACACCATCGCGGCCAGCCTGCCGGCGCTTGAGGAACGGCTCGCCGAGCTGCTCATCCCGCGTGACCCGCACGACGCCAAGGACGTGATCGTCGAGATCAAGGCCGGCGAGGGCGGTGAGGAGTCGGCGTTGTTCGCCGGCGACCTGCTGCGGATGTACACCCGCTACGCCGAGCGCCGGGGCTGGACCACCGAGGTGATCGACGCCCAGGACTCCGACCTCGGCGGCGTGAAGGACGTCTCGCTGGCGATCAAGACCAAGGGCGTGCCGGAGGGTGGCAACGGCGTCTGGTCCCGTCTCAAGTGGGAGGGCGGCGTGCACCGGGTGCAGCGCGTCCCGGTGACCGAGTCGCAGGGCCGGATCCACACCAGCGCGGCCGGCGTGCTGGTGCTGCCCGAGGCGGAGGACGTGGACGTCACCATCGACCCGAACGAGCTGCGGATCGACGTGTTCCGCTCGTCCGGGCCCGGTGGCCAGTCGGTCAACACCACCGACTCGGCGGTCCGGATCACCCACGTGCCGACCGGCATCGTGGTGTCCTGCCAGAACGAGAAGTCGCAGCTCCAGAACCGCGAGCAGGCGATGCGGATCCTGCGCGCCCGGCTGCTCGCCGCGGCCCAGGAGCAGGCCGACGCCGCGGCCTCGGACGCCCGCAAGGCGCAGGTCCGCACCGTGGACCGGTCGGAGCGGATCCGCACCTACAACTTCCCGCAGAACCGGATCACCGACCACCGGATCGGCTACACCGCGTACAACCTCGACCTGGCGCTGGCCGGCGAGCTGGACGGGGTGCTCGACGCGCTGACCGAGGCGGATCGCGCGGCCCGGCTGGCCGGCGAGACCGAGCTGTCCCGCCGCTGACCGCCGGTGCGTCGACGGGCGCCCCGCCTCGCGCCCTCAGCTCGCGCGGAGGCGGTCCTTGGCGCGCAGCATCTCCCGGTCGGCCAGCTCGAACGCGGCGCCGAGCGCCTCCCGGACGCTGATCGTGGTGCTGCCGTCGACCTCCGCGAACCCGATGGTCACCCCGACCGGGGTGCCCGGGACGAGGGTGTCCCAGTCCTCGGTGCGCACGGCCGCCTCGATCCGCCGGGCCACCTCGACCGCCTCCGGCATGCCGGTGTCCGGGAGCACCACGACGAACTCGTCGCCGCCGTAGCGGGCCACGAAGTCGCCCCGCCGCATCACCCGGTTGATCACGCCGGCCACCCGTTGCAGCACCAGGTCACCGGAGTGGTGCCCGTGCCGGGTGTTGACCGCCTTGAACCCGTCGAGGTCGCAGACGCCGATCACCACCCGCTCGCCCCGGGACACCACCGCGCCGAGGTAGCGCTCCAGCCGGCGCCGGTTGGGCAGGCCGGTGAGCGGGTCGGTGAGCGCCTCGCCCTCGTACCGGGCGGCCTCCCGGCGCATCTCCTCGTGGTCGATCCGGGCCGCGATGCCGTCGATGTAGACGTCCCGCAGGCGGTCGCTGCGCCGGGCGGCCAGCCGGAACGCGTGCCGGTCCGCGCGGTGCGCCCCGGCGTGGTCGCCGGCCCGGGCCAGCGCGATGCTGCGCAGCCGGGGCGGCTCGGCCGCGCCGAGCGTCTCGTCGGAGACCCGGATCGCGTCCAGCCGGGTGACCGCCTCGATCGGCCGGCCGGCGGCGACCGCCAGGCAGACCTGGCCGAGCTGGCGCAGGTCGCGGGCGCGGGCGCTGTCCCCGCCGTGGCCGAGCAGGCGGGTCGGGTCGGCGTCCCCGGCGGACTCCACCCGGTCGCCGAGCGCGGCCCGGCGGGCGGCGGCGTACCCGTAGGCGGCGAGGCTGCTGGGCCGCAGATTGCCGGCCCGCCCGCCGCGCAGGAACCGGGCCAGGTCGCCGGCCACGTCGCGCAGCACCCGCAGGCAGCCGTCGCTGTCGCCGTTGTGGTCCAGGGCCACCGCGTTGCGCAGCCGGATCCCCGGCGCGGCGAACGTCTCCTCCGGGATGCCCGCGCTCAGTCCGACCTCGCGCGCGCGTTCGATCGCGCCGAGCGCGTGGCCGTGGAAGCTGAGGTACGAGTACGCCATCGCCAGGTCGTGCCAGCCCCAGGCGGTGTCCCGGTCCGGTGTGTCGTCGGCGCCGAGCGCGCGGGCGGCCCGGACCAGGTGCATCACGCACCGGTCGAGCGCGCCCTGGTGGTGGGCGGCGAGCGCGGCGAGCGCGTTGAGGTGCCCGTGCAGGTAGGGCTCGGCCAGGTCCCGTACGGCGGCGGAGGCGTCCTCGACGGCGCGGGTGAACTCGGCGGTCCGACCGAGATTGATCAGCGCGGACAGGCGCTGCACCAGCGCGTCGGCGCGGGCGTACTGGTCGTCGGTGGTGCGGATCACGCGCTCGAGCAGCACGCACGCCTCGGCGGAACGGCTCGCCTCCTGCAACGCACGGGCACGTCGGAGGGCGTCAACCTGGTCCTCGACCTGGTCGAGCCAGCCCACTCGCGACCTCCCTGCCGTGTGCGCCCGGACGCACCCGCTCGTGTGGCGACCCGCGACGCTTCATGATTATTGCGTGAGCACACTCCCACAACACCCGTCCGAAGGGACAGAACGCGAGCGCGTCTCGCCGGTGATCGTCCGGACGGCCCGCGCGCTGGCCGCCGCCGGCGTCGAGGCGCCCCGGGCGGAGGCCGAGCAGTTGGCCGCGTACGTGCTGGGGGTGCCGCGCGGGCGGCTGGCGCTGGCCGACGGCTTCACCCCGGCCCAGCGCGACCGCCTCGCCGCCCTGCTCGACCGGCGGATGGCCCGGGAGCCGTTGCAGCACCTCACCGGCGCGGCCGGCTTCCGGCACCTGGAACTGGCCGTCGGGCCGGGCGTGTTCGTGCCCCGGCCGGAGACCGAACTGCTGGCCGGCTGGGGCGTCGACGCGGCCCGGCGGCTCGCCGCGCCGCTCGTGGTCGACCTGTGCAGCGGCTCCGGCGCGATCGCGCTCGCGGTCGCCCAGGAGGTCCCGTCGGCCCGGGTGCTGGCGGTGGAACGCGCGCCGGCCGCGCTGGCCTGGCTGCGCCGCAACGCCGCCGCCCGGGCCGCCGCCGGCGACCGGCCGGTCGAGGTGGTGGCCGCCGACGTCACCGACCCGGAGCTGCTGGCGGCGCTGGCCGGCCGCGTCGACGTGCTGCTCTGCAACCCGCCGTACGTGCCGCGCGCGGTGACGGTGCCGCCGGAGGTGGCCGGCCACGACCCGGACGAGGCGGTGTTCGGCGGCGCGGACGGGCTGGACGTGATCCGGCCGGTGGTGGCCCGCGCCGCGACGCTGCTGCGCCCGGGCGGGGTGATCGGCGTCGAGCACGACGACACGCACGCCACGGCGGTGCCGGCCCTGCTCGCCGCCGACGGCCGGTACGAGCGCGTGGCGGAGCACCGGGACCTGGCCGGGCGGCCCCGGTGGGCGACCGCGTCCCGGTCGGCGGACGGCCGACACGCCGACCCCGGCGCGGCGTGGCAGACTGACTCCTCGTGATGCTCTACGACTGTCGGTCGCCCGCCGACCGGGACCGCGGCATCGCCGCTGCCATCGAGGCGGTCAAGAACGGGGAACTCGTCGTCCTGCCGACCGACACGGTCTACGGCATCGGGGCGGACGCGTTCACGCCGTACGCGGTGAAGGCCCTGGCGGACACCAAGGGCGGCGCCCGGCAGGCGCCGCCGGTGCTGATCGGTTCCCGGCACACGCTCGACGGCCTGGTCTTCTCGCTGCCCCAGGCGGCCCGGGACCTGGTCGAGGCGTTCTGGCCGGGCGCGCTGACGATCGTGGTGGAGCACTCGCCGAGCCTGGCCTGGGATCTCGGCGACACCAGCGGCACGGTGGCGGTGCGGATGCCGCTGCACCCGGTGGCGCTCGAGGTGCTGCGGGAGACCGGGCCGATGGCGGTGGCCTCGGCCAACAAGATCGGCCAGCCCGCCGCGCTCACCGCCGAGGAGGCCCGCGACCAGCTCGGCTACGGCGTCCGGGCCTACCTGGAGGCCGGGCCGGCGGTGGACCCGGTGCCGAGCACCATCGTCGACCTGACCGGCGAGGTGCCGCGGGTGCTGCGCCAGGGCGCGGTGTCGTTGGCGAAGCTGCGCGAGGTGGCGCCGGACATTCTCGACGACCGGGGGGTCTGAGTGCCGCCCTTCACCGTCCTGCACGTCTGCATGGGCAACATCTGCCGGTCGCCGATGGCCGAGCGGCTGCTGCTGCTCGCCGTGCGGGAGCGGCTGGCCCGGCTCGACGTCGACCCGACCGGCTCGGACGCGCTGGTGCACAGCCACAGCGCCGGCACCGGCGGCTGGCACGCCGGTGAGGAGATGAACCCGCCGGCCGCGCGGCAGGTGACCGCGCGCGGCGGTGACGTGGCCGGGTTCGCCGCGCGGCGGTTGCGCTCGGATCTGATCGACGCCGCCGACCTGGTGCTCACCGCCACCGCCGACCAGCAGGAGTACGTGGTGGCGCTGCGGCCGGACGCCGCCGGGCGCACGTTCGTGCTGGGCGAGTTCGGCCGGCTGCTGGGCGCGCTGGACCGGTCCGCGCTGCCGCCCGCCGAGCGGACGCCGGAGGCGGTGCACACCCGCGGGGTCGCGTTGGTGGCGGCGGTCGACGCGGCCCGCCGGGGCGACTCCGCGTTGCCCACCGACGACCTGGACGACCCGTGGGGTCGGGGCGACCAGTGCTTCAGCCGGGTGGCCGACGAGATCGAGGAGACGGTCCAGCCGCTGGCCGCCGCGTTGCTGCCCTGAGGTTCATCCTTTCTCGCGAACTTCCTGCGCATTTCAGCGAAGGTGCCCGGCCAAAACGGCGAATCCGGTCATTCTTGACGGGTCCGTACGGCCGGCTCCTGCGGGGAGAGCTGATGAACCGCGCCCATCTCGACAAGCTGTTCACCGTTCTGCTCGCCGGCGTGCTCGCCGGCCTGGCCCTGGCCGCCGCCGCGCTGCCGGCCGCGCTGGTCTTCGGGCTGGGCGTGAAGAACCTGATGCCGTACACCGAGCTGCCGGAGGCGCTCCGGGCGCCGCAGCCGGCGCAACGCGCCAACCTGTACGCCAACGACGGCCGTACGCTGATCACCTCGTTCTACGTCGAGGACCGGGTGGACGTGCCGGTCGGCGAGGTGGCGCCGGTGATGCGCGACGCCATCGTGGCCGCCGAGGACGTGCGCTTCTACGAGCACCACGGCGTCGACGTACGGGGCGTGCTGCGGGCGTTGACGGCCAACCGCAAGGAGGGCACCCGGCAGGGCGCCTCCACGCTGACCATGCAGTACGTGCGCAACGCGCTGGCCGGTGACCCCCGGCTGACCGAGGCGCAGCGGACCGCGGCCACCGAGATCACCGCCGGCCGCAAGATCCGCGAGATGCGGTACGCGCTGACGCTGGAACGCCAGGTCGGCAAGGACGAGATCCTCGGGCGCTACCTGAACATCGCGTACTTCGGCGCCGGCGCGTACGGCATCGCCGCCGCCAGCAAGCGCTACTTCTCCACCACGCCGGACCGGCTCACCCTGGACCAGGCCGCGCTGCTCGCCGGCCTGGTGCGGGCGCCGGACCACGACGACCCGATCAACGGCGACGCCGGGGCGGCGCTGGACCGCCGGGCGTACGTGCTGGACCGGATGGTGGAGACCGGCCGGGTGAACGCGGCGGAGGCGACCGCGGCCAAGGGCACCGAGCTGGACCTCAAGCCCAGCACCACCCCGAACGACTGCGCGGCGGTGCCGGCCGGCCACAACGACTGGGGCTTCTTCTGCGACTGGTTCACCCAGTGGTGGAACGCCCAGCCGGCGTTCGGCAAGACCGTTGACGAACGGCAGCGCACGCTGCGCCGTGGCGGGTGGTCGATCGTCTCCTCGCTCGACCCGGACGTGCAGGCCAAGGCGAGCGAGCAGGTGCGGACGATCTACCCGGAGACGATCGCGCGGGCCGCGCCGACCGCGGTGGTGCAGCCCGGCACCGGGCGGGTGCTGGCCATGGCGGTCAACCGCGGCTACGGCGTGGGCGACAACCCGGCCGGGCAGCAGAACTACCCGAACACGGTCAACCAGCTCGTGGCCGGGGGCGGCAGCATCACCGGCTACCAGGCCGGCTCCACGTTCAAGTTGTTCGCGCTGCTGGCCGCGCTGGAGGCCGGACTGCCGCTGGACACCGAGTTCGACGCCCCCCCGGTGTACGTCACGAAGTACCCGATCACCGGCGGCCCGGCCAGTTGCGGCGGCCGGTGGTGCCCGGCGAACGCCAACACCTACTGGATGGACGGCGACCGCGACATGTGGGACGCGTTCGGCCGCTCGGTGAACACCTACTTCGCCTGGCTGACCGAGCGGGTCGGCGCGGACCGGGTGGTCGAGATGGCCGAACGGCTGGGCATCGTGTTCCGTGCGCCCCAGGACGCCAAGCTGGCCCGCGACGGGGCGGCGAGCTGGGGCCCGTTCACGCTGGGCGTCTCCGCCACCACGCCGCTCGACCTGGCCAACGCGTACGCCACGGTCGCCGCCGAGGGGACCTGGTGCCGGCCCACCCCGGTCACCTCCATCACGGACGCGACCGGCCGCCGGGTTGCCGCCGGCGACGCCGACTGCCGGCAGGTGCTGGACACCGAGGTGGCCCGCGCGGCGGCCGACGCCAGCCGCTGCCCGGTGGGCGACCAGTCGATGTACCGCAGGTGCGCCGGCGGCACGGCCGAGGAACTGGCCCCGGGCCTGCGCCGCCCGCTGGCCGGCAAGACCGGCAGCTCGGAGCGGAACGCCACGGAGACCGTTGTCGCGTTCACCCCGCAGCTCGCGGTGGCCACCATCGCCGCGAACCCGGACGACCCGCGCGACGCGGTCGGCGGCGGCGTGCAGAAGCGGCAGATCGCCGCCGTGGGCCGCATCCTCGCCTGGGCACTGCGCGACCAGCCGGTCCGCGACTTCGTTCCCCCGGGCGAGGCGGTCGCCTTCCACCACACCAGCCCCCGCACCGGCAACTGACCCACCCCGCCCCTCACCCCCCGCCCCCCTCCCCGTCGGGCGCTGTTTCCCGGAAAGAGTGGCCAAGCGGCCAGGAATAGGCACTCTTTCCGGGAAAGAGGCCGCGTGGGGGTGGCGGGCGAGGGGAGTGGGCGGGCGAGGGGGAGTGGGGGTGGGTTAGGGGGTGGGGTGTTCGGCGTTGCGGGCGATGTTGCGGGCCATGCCGCCGAAGACGACGGCGTGGAACGGGGCGACCGAGGCCCAGTAGAGGTGGCCGGGCAGGCCGTGCGGGAGGAAGACGGCGCGCTGCACGTAACGGCTGTGGCCGGCCTCGGCCGGCTCGGCGCGCATTTCCAGCCAGGCCCGGCCGGGCAGCCGCATCTCGGCGCGCAGCCGCAGCAGCTCACCCGGGACGATCTCCTCCACCCGCCAGAAGTCCAGCGCCTCGCCGACCTGGAGCCGGTGCGGGTCGCGCCGGCCCCGGCGCAGCCCCACGCCGCCGACCAGCCGGTCCAGCCAGCCGCGCACGGACCAGGCCAGTGGGAACGAGTACCAGCCGTGCTCGCCGCCGACGCCCTCGATGACCCGCCACAGTGCCGCCGGCGGCGCGCTCACCGCCTGCTCCCGCAGGTCGGTGTAGGCGGTGCCACCGGACCAGTCCGGGTCCGACGGCAGCGGCTCGGCCGGCGCGTCCGGCCCGCTCGCGGTCGACCAGCGCGTCTCCACCGCCGCGTCGCGCACCTTGGCCAGCGCCAGGCCGACCGCCTGGTCGAAGCCGGTCAGCCCGTCGGGCGGGTCGGGCACGTACCGGGCGATGTCGTGCTCGTGCGCCACCGCCTCGTGGATCAGGCTCTCCACCAGCGGGCGGGCGATCGCGTTCGGCACCGGGGTGATCAGGCCGACCCAGTGCGAGGAGAGCCCCGGGGTGAGCGGGCGCACCGGCAGGATGAGCCGGGGCCGCAGCTCGGCCACCCGGGCGTAGCGCTGCATCATCTGCGTGAACGTCAGCACGTCCGGGCCGGCGATGTCGAAGCCGCGGTTCACCTCGGGCGGCAGGTGGGCGCAGCCGGCCAGGTAGCGCAGCACGTCCCGGACCGCGATCGGCTGGATCCGGTTGCGCACCCAGCGCGGGGTCACCATCGCCGGCAGCCGCTCGGTCAGGTAGCGCAGCATCTCGAACGAGGCCGAGCCGGACCCGATGATCACCGCGGCCCGCAGCACCGCGGTCGGCACGCCGCTGTCGAGCAGGATCCGGGCCACCTCCGCCCGGGAGCGCAGGTGCGCCGAGGGCAGGCCGTCCCGTTCCGCCGGCTCCGGCCCCCCGAGGTAGACGATCCGGCGTACGCCCGCGGCGCGCGCCGCCTCGGCGAAGTTCGTCGCCGCCTCCCGGTCGGCCGCCTCGAAGCCGCGTTGACCGAGCGAGTGGACCAGGTAGTACGCGACCTCCACCCCCTCGAACGCGGCCGGCAGGGTCTCCGGGCGGCGCAGGTCGCCCTCGACGATCTCCGCCTCGGCGGCCCAGGGCACGTCCCGCAGCCGCCCGGCCTTGCGGGCCAGGCAGCGCACGGTGTGTCCCTCGGTCAGGAGCCGGGGCGCGAGGCGCCCGCCGATGTAGCCGGTGGCACCGGTGACGAGGCATCTCACGGGCTCCAGTGTGCGGCTCCGTAGACTCCTTCGCTGTGGAGAACGCGAGGGAGCGGCAGATGATCACGGTGTTCCCGGCGTACCCCCGTGGCTGAGCCGGGCATGGGCGCGGCGGAGGCGGTCGCGGACCGCGGGTGGCGACTGCGCCACCTGCCCGTGCTGCTGGCCGCGGTGGCGGTGCTGGCCGCGGTGGCGGCGGTGGCCGGCGGGGTGTGGCGCGGCGCGGACGGCGCGTTCGGCGCGGCGGCCGGGGTGGCCGTCACGGCGGTCAGCTACACGCTCACCACCGTGGTGCTGGCGTGGGCCGACGCCCGCGACCCGCAGCTCGTGCTGCCGTTCGGGCTGGGCCTCTACGTGGCCAAGATGACCGCGCTCGGCGGCGTGATGGCGTTGGTCGCCTCGACCGGCTGGCCAGGGCTGATCCCGTTCTGCGTGGGTGTCGCGGCGGGCGTGGTGGTCTGGACCGGCGTGCACATCTGGTGGCTGGCCACCGTCCACGCGCGACGGGTCGCGCGCTGACGCGTCCCATCCTGCGGACGACGCGCCGGAGTGTCGGCGATCGGTCATTCTCTCAGTGGCGGGGGAGGAGTACCGTGCCTCCAGACGACTTCGCCCGCCCGTGTCCCACACAACCAGGTTGTGCGGGGGGTGAGGCACAACCTCTTCTGCCTTGCTGATATCGTTCGCCCCGTCATGGCCGGTGACCAGAAACCCCCCAACGCTGGCGGCTCGGGCGACGTTCCGTCCGGTGCCGGTCAGGGTTGGACCGCGCTCTCATACCTCATCGGGGGCATGCTCGTCTGGGGTTTCGTCGGCTGGCTGGTCGACCGTTGGCTCGATACCGGCGGCGTCGCCACCGGCATCGGGGTCGTGCTCGGCATGGCCGGGGGCATCATCCTGGTCGTCCGCCGGCTGGGCACGCCTACTTAGGAAGGGACGCGGTGTTCGGACAGGCGAACGTCCTGGCTCAGGGCCAGGCGGAATTCCCGCCGAAGGTGGGGGACTTCTACCTGCCCAGCATCCTGCCCTGGGGTGCGGAGAACTCGTACTGGTTCACCAAGATCACGGCGATGGTGTGGGTCGCCGTCGGCATCTTGATCATTTTCTTCCTGGTCAGCTACCGGAAGCCGCAGCTCGTCCCCACCAAGAAGCAGTGGTTCGCCGAGTCGATCTACGGCTTCGTGCGCAACAACATCGCGGTGGACATGATCGGGCACGCGGGGGTGCGGTTCGCTCCGTACTTCACCACGCTCTTCTGCTTCATCCTGCTGACGAACTTCTTCGCGATCGTGCCGTTCTTCCAGATCTCGCCGAACTCGCACATCGCGTTCCCGGCTTTCCTCGCCGTGATCAGCTACCTGATGTTCAACTTCGTCGGCATCCGGCACCACGGCTTCGTGAAGTACTTCAAGAACTCTCTGATCCCGCCGGCGCCCTGGTACATCCTGCCGTTGCTGATTCCGATCGAGTTCTTCTCGACCTTCCTGGTCCGGCCGTTCTCGCTGGCCGTCCGTCTCTTCGCGAACATGTTCGCCGGCCACATGCTCCTGCTGGTCTTCACGCTCGGCGGGTTCGCCATGATCAGCGCCAACGTCTGGCTGGCGCCCGTGTCGGTGCTGTCGTGGGTGATGACGATCGCGCTGACCTTCCTCGAGTTCCTGGTGATCTGTCTGCAGGCGTACGTCTTCACGGTGCTGACCGCCAGCTACGTGCAGGGCGCGCTCGCCGACGAGCACTGATCCGATCTTTCGCACCAACCGTTGTCGTCCCGCGTGAGAGTCACGCGTGATACCCAGGAGGAACCAACCAATGGACATCTACGCCGCGGTAGAGGGCAGCACCGCCGCCATCGGCTACGGTCTCGCGGCCATCGGCCCGGGCATCGGCGTTGGCCTGGTCTTCTCGGCCTACATCCAGTCGACGGCCCGTCAGCCGGAGTCGTCCCGGATGACCCTTCCGTACGTCTGGATCGGCTTCGCCGTCATCGAGGCCCTGGCGCTGCTGGGCATCGCCTTCGGCTTCATCTGGGCCGGCGGCAACTCCTGATCCAGCCCCTCTGACCGGGAGGTCTTCCCATGTTCTTCCTCGCCGCTGAGGGTGGTGAGACGACCCACAACCCGATCATCCCTGTCTGGCAGGAGATCGTGGTCGGGCTGGTCGCCTTCGGTGTCCTCTGCTTCGTGCTGATGAAGTTCGTCTTCCCGCGCATGGAGCAGACGTTCCAGGCCCGGGTCGACGCGATCGAGGGTGGCATCAAGCGTGCCGAGGCCGCGCAGGCCGAGGCAAACCAGCTGCTCGAGCAGTACCGTGCCCAGCTCGCCGAGGCACGCACCGACGCCGCCCGGATCCGGGACGACGCCCGGGCCGACGCCGAGGGCATCCGCCAGGACATCCTCGCCAAGGCGCGCGAGGAGTCCGACCGGGTCATCGCCGCCGGCAAGGAGCAGCTCCAGGCCGAGCGGGCCACCATCGTGCGCGAGCTGCGCACCGAGATGGGCACCATCGCGGTGGACCTGGCCAGCAAGATCGTCGGTGAGTCGCTGGCCGACGAGGCGCGCCGCAAGGGCACCGTCGACCGGTTCCTGAACGGTCTCGAGAGCACGGGGGCCCGCTGATGCAGGCCGCCAGCCGGGAGTCGTACGCCGCCGGGGTCGAGCGCCTCGACGCGTACGTCCGCGGCGCGGAGCCGTCGGCGGTGGCCTCCACCGCCGACGACGTCCTCTCCGTCGCCGACCTGCTGCGGCGCGAGCCGCGGTTGCGCCGGGCGCTCTCCGACCCGGCCCGCTCGGGTGCGGACCGCGGCGCGCTGCTCACCGGGATCCTGAGCGGCAAGGTCGGCGCGGACGCGCTCGACCTGCTCGCCGCGATGGTCGCCGGCCGCTGGTCGGCGCCCTCGGAACTGCTCGACGGCGTCGAGCGGCTCGGCGTGGAGGCGCTCCTGGCGAGCGCCGACTCCGCCGGCGAGCTGGGCGAGGTCGAGGACGAGCTGTTCCGCTTCGGGCAGGTCGTCTCCGGCTCCGCCGAGCTGTCCAACGCGCTCTCCGACCCGATGGCCCCGGCCGAGCGGCGGTCCGGCCTCGCCGGCCAACTGCTCGACGGCAAGGCCCGGCCGGTCACCGTCCGCCTCGTCGAGGTCGCGCTCGCGGGCTTCGGGGGACGCTCCTTCGCCGGGGCGCTCACCCGGCTGGTCGAGCTGGCCGCGGACCGGCGGGACCGACAGGTCGCGTACGTGACCGTGGCGGCCCCGCTGACCGAGGAGGAGGAGCGACGCCTCGGTGCCCGCCTCACCGGCATGTACGGTCGGGAGGTGTCCGTCAAGCAGACGGTCGACCCCGACGTGCTCGGCGGGGTGCGCGTACGGGTCGGCTCCGACCTGTACGACGGCACCGTCCTCCGCCGCCTCAACGAGACCCGCAACGCGCTCGCGAAGCGCTGAACCGCGTCTTAGCAGCCCTGATTCGACGCCATCGGACCGGTCGGTACCTGGTATCCCGGGCCCCTGAACTTTAAGGAAGCAGAGGATGGCCGAGCTGACCATCTCGACGGAGGAGATCCGCGGCGCCCTGGAGCGCTACGTCTCCTCCTACACGGCCGACGTCTCCCGTGAGGAGGTCGGCACCGTCGCCGACGCCGGCGACGGCATCGCCCACGTCGAGGGTCTGCCCTCGACCATGACCAACGAGCTCCTGGAGTTCGAGGACGGCACGCTCGGCGTGGCGCTGAACCTCGACGTGCGCGAGATCGGTGTCGTCGTCCTCGGCGACTTCGGCGGGATCGAAGAGGGTCAGCGCGTCAAGCGCACCGGCCGGGTGCTCTCCGTTCCGGTCGGCGACGCGTTCCTCGGCCGCGTGGTCAACGCGCTCGGCGACCCGATCGACGGCATCGGCGACATCGCCAACGAGGGCTTCCGCGAGCTGGAGCTCCAGGCCCCGAACGTGATGGCCCGCCAGTCCGTCTTCGAGCCGCTGCAGACCGGCATCAAGGCCATCGACGCGATGACCCCGGTCGGCCGTGGCCAGCGTCAGCTGATCATCGGTGACCGGAAGACCGGCAAGACCACCGTCGCGCTGGACGCGATCCTGAACCAGCGGGACAACTGGCGCTCCGGCGACCCGACGAAGCAGGTCCGCTGCATCTACGTCGCGATCGGCCAGAAGGCCTCCACCATCGCCTCCATCAAGGGGACGCTGGAGGACGCGGGCGCGATGGAGTACACCACCATCGTCGCCTCCCCGGCCTCCGACCCGGCCGGCTTCAAGTACCTCGCGCCCTACACCGGCTCGTCCATCGGGCAGCACTGGATGTACGGCGGCAAGCACGTCCTGATCGTCTTCGACGACCTGAGCAAGCAGGCCGAGGCGTACCGGGCCGTGTCGCTGCTGCTGCGCCGCCCGCCGGGCCGTGAGGCGTACCCGGGTGACGTCTTCTACCTGCACTCCCGCCTGCTGGAGCGCTGCGCGAAGCTCTCCGACGAGCTGGGTGGCGGCTCGATGACCGGCCTGCCGATCATCGAGACCAAGGCGAACGACATCTCGGCGTTCATCCCGACCAACGTCATCTCGATCACCGACGGGCAGATCTTCCTCGAGACCGACCTGTTCAACCAGGGCGTCCGGCCGGCCATCAACGTCGGCACCTCGGTCTCCCGGGTCGGCGGCGCCGCGCAGGTGAAGCCGATGAAGAAGGTCGCCGGCTCGCTGCGGCTCAACCTGGCCCAGTTCCGTGAGCTGGAGGCGTTCGCCGCCTTCGCCTCCGACCTGGACCGCGCCTCGCAGAACCAGCTCGCCCGTGGTTCCCGCCTGGTCGAGCTGCTCAAGCAGCCGAACTACTCGCCGTACCCGGTCAACGAGCAGGTCGTCTCCGTCTGGGCCGGCACCGAGGGCAAGCTGGACGACGTCCCGGTCGGCGAGGTCCGCCGCTTCGAGTCGGAGTTCCTCCAGTACCTCCGGCACAAGCACGAGGGTGTGCTGGCCTCGATCGCGGACAACAAGTGGGGCGACGACATCATCGCCTCGCTGGACTCGGCCATCACCGAGTTCAAGCAGGTCTTCCTCGGCAAGGAGGACGAGGTCCGCGTCAACGAGGCCCCGGCCGAGCCGCTGGAGGGCGAGCAGACCCGCGAGACGGTGACCCGCTTCCGCGACGGCACCACCGACCGCCCCGCCGAGAGCTGATCCGATGGCCGCCCAGGTACGCGTTCTCCGACAGCGGATCCGTTCCGCCAAGGGGATGAAGAAGATCACCAAGGCGATGGAGCTCGTCGCGACGAGCCGCATCGCCAAGGCCCAGGCCAAGGTGGCGGCCTCGCTGCCGTACGCCGAGGCGATCACCGGCGTGCTGACGGCGCTGGCCTCCAACGCGCGGATCGACCACCCGCTGCTCACCCCGCGTGAGCGGGTGCGGCGGGCGGGCGTCCTGCTGGTCACCGCCGACCGGGGTCTGGCCGGCGGGTACAGCTCGAACGCGATCCGGACCGCCGAGTCGCTGATCGCCCGGCTGCGCGCCGACGGCAAGGAGCCGGTGCTCTACGTCATCGGCCGTAAGGGCGTGGCGTTCTACCGGTTCCGCAACCGGGAGATCGCCGGCAGTTGGACGGGCTTCTCCGAGCAGCCGTCGTTCGACGACGCCCGCGAGGTCGGTGACACGCTGATCAAGGCGTTCACCGCCGGCGCGGACGACGCGGACGGCCACGCCGGGGCGGACGGGATCCTCGGCGTGGACGAGCTGCACATCGTCTACACCGAGTTCAAGTCCCTGATGACGCAGAACCCGGTGACCCGGATCGTCGGCCCGATGCAGGTCGAGGACCGGCCGCGGTCCGAGGGCCTGCTTCCGGCGTACGAGTTCGAGCCGGAGCCGGAGTCGCTGCTCGACGCGCTGCTGCCGAAGTACATCAACACGCGGATCTACGCGGCGTTGCTGGAGTCGGCGGCGAGCGAGTCGGCCGCCCGTCGGCGGGCGATGAAGAGCGCCACCGACAACGCCGAAGACATGATCGAGAAGTACACGCGTGAGATGAACTCGGCCCGTCAGGCCGGGATCACCCAGGAGATCAGTGAGATCGTCGGCGGCGCGAACGCGCTGGCCGCGTCGGGAAGTGAAGTGTGATGACTGTATCCGCAGTGGAGACCAAGACGGCCACGGGTCGCGTGGTCCGGGTCATCGGCCCGGTCGTCGACGCCGAGTTCCCGCGCGACGCCATGCCGGGTCTGTTCAACGCCCTGCACGTCGACGTGACGCTCTCCGGTGGTGAGAAGACGCTGACCCTGGAGGTCGCCCAGCACCTGGGTGACAACCTGATCCGCGCCATCTCCATGCAGCCGACCGACGGCCTGGTCCGGGGCGCCGACGTCCGGGACAGCGGCGCGCCGATCAGCGTGCCGGTGGGCGACGCGGTCAAGGGCCACGTGTTCAACGCGATCGGCGAGTGCCTCAACCTCACCGAGGGCGAGACCATCCAGGCCGACGACCACTGGGGCATCCACCGCAAGGCCCCGGCCTTCGCGGACCTGGAGCCGAAGACCGAGATGCTGGAGACCGGCATCAAGGTCATCGACCTGCTCGCCCCGTACGTCAAGGGCGGCAAGATCGGCCTGTTCGGCGGCGCCGGCGTGGGCAAGACGGTGCTCATCCAGGAGATGATCACCCGGGTGGCCCGGAACTTCGGTGGTACCTCGGTCTTCGCCGGCGTGGGTGAGCGCACCCGCGAGGGCAACGACCTCATCGCCGAGATGACCGAGTCCGGCGTCATCGACAAGACCGCGCTGGTCTACGGCCAGATGGACGAGCCGCCGGGCACCCGGCTGCGGGTCGCGCTCTCCGCGCTCACCATGGCGGAGTACTTCCGCGACGTGAAGAAGCAGGAGGTGCTGCTCTTCATCGACAACATCTTCCGCTTCACCCAGGCCGGTTCCGAGGTCTCCACGCTGCTCGGCCGTATGCCGAGCGCCGTGGGTTACCAGCCGACCCTGGCCGACGAGATGGGCGAGCTCCAGGAGCGGATCACCTCCGTCCGGGGTCAGGCCATCACCTCGATGCAGGCGATCTACGTGCCCGCCGACGACTACACCGACCCGGCGCCGGCCACCACGTTCGCCCACCTCGACGCGACCACCAACCTGGAGCGGTCGATCTCCGACAAGGGCATCTACCCGGCCGTGGACCCGCTGGCGTCCTCGTCCCGGATCCTCGCCCCGGAGTTCGTCGGCGAGGAGCACTTCGCCGTCGCCACCGAGGTGAAGCGAATCCTGCAGCGCTACAAGGACCTGCAGGACATCATCGCCATCCTGGGCATCGAGGAGCTCTCCGAGGAGGACAAGCTCACCGTCGGCCGCGCCCGCCGGATCGAGCGGTTCCTCTCGCAGAACACCTACGCCGCCGAGCAGTTCACCGGCGTGCCGGGCTCCACGGTGCCGATCGCGGAGACCATCGACGCCTTCCGCCGGATCAGCGAGGGGGAGTTCGACCACTTCCCGGAGCAGGCGTTCTTCATGTGCGGCGGCCTGGAGGACCTCAAGGCCAAGGCCGAGGAGCTGATGGGTGAGGAGGGCTGAGAGCCCGCTCACACCACGAGGGCCGTCCCGACATCTCGTCGGGGCGGCCTTCGCCTGTTCGGTGCCGGTCCCGTACCAGACGCCCGGTTCGCCGGCAAGCGGTCCGCCGAAGCGCGCGGTACCGTTCGTGACACGAATTCGCGTCACCGTCGTTGATCTCTGCAACGAAACGGACCCCTGCGCCCGTCTCCTCTTCGTGGGCGCGACGATAGGAGATGCTCGTGGGTAAGGGCGGCACGGACCGGGGCAAGCGGTCCATGTGGCGTGGCGTGCCGCGGTGGGCCCGCGTCAGCACCATCCTCGGCATCGTCATGATGGTGCTCAGCGGCTCGGTGCTGGTGGGCTACCACACGCTGGTGGCGCGCTACGAGGGCGCGGTCGGCAAGGGCGACCTCTTCGGCGACCAGGCCGCCGGCGCCACGGAGAAGAAGAGCGACATCAAGGGTCCGCTCAACATCCTGCTGGTCGGCATCGACCCCCGCACCTCGACGGCCCGCCCGCTGTCCGACTCGATCATGATCCTGCACGTGCCGGCCGGCATGGACCGGGGCTATCTCTTCTCGCTCCCGCGCGACCTGCGGGTGGACATCCCGGCCTTCCCGAAGGCCGACTACGCCGGCGGCACCGACCGGATCAACGCCGCCATGTCGCACGGCAGCAACGTGCCGGGGGAGAATCCGAGCGCCGCGCAGGGCTTCGAACTGCTCGCCAAGACCGTTCAGGGCGTCACCGGCATCAAGCGCTTCGACGCCGGCGCGATCATCAACTTCAGCGGGTTCAAGAAGATCGTGGACGCCATGGGCGGCGTCGACATGTACATCGAGCGGGACGTGAAGTCCGAGCACCTCCAGCCGGACGGCTCGCCGCGGCAGCTCAGGCCCGGCGGCGGCGGCTACCTCGGCCCGCAGGCCCGGTACGAGAAGGGCGACGCCCACCTCAAGGGCTGGCAGGCGCTGGACTACGTCCGGCAGCGCTACCCGAAGAACGGCGTGCCGGACGCGGACTACGGCCGGCAGCGACACCAGCAGCAGTTCGTCAAGGCGATGGTGAGCCAGGCGTTCAGTGCCGACGTGGTGGCCAACCCGGTCAAGCTGGACCGGGTGCTGCGGGCGGCCGGGCAGTCGCTGGTCTTCAACGGCCGGGGCAACAGCGTCGTCGACTTCGGGCTCGCCCTCAAGGACATCCGCCCCGACGCCATCGAAACGATCAAGCTGCCCGGTGGGCCGATCGGGAGCGGCAGCGCCTACCGGGGCGAACAGCTCCTCGCCCCGGCCGACGACTTCTTCGCGGCCCTGCGTGCCGAGCAGTTGGACGCGTTCCTGCTGGAGCACCCCGACTTCAAGCAGAAAACCCAGTAGCCTGAGCGGGTGCGGGGCGTCGTGGTCCGGCTCTCACCACCCGCGTTGGGTGGCGCTCGGGGGCGCGACTAGACTTTCGGCAACCCCCCGCCGCAGCAAGGAGACAGCGTGGCAAAGCAGCTTCACGTCGAGCTCGTAGCCGTCGAGGAGAAGGTCTGGACCGGTGAGGCCGAGATGGTCGTCGCCCGGACGACCGAGGGTGAGCTCGGTGTGCTGCCGGGGCACGCGCCGCTGCTCGGCCAGCTCGCGGAGCCCAGCCAGGTACGCATCAAGCAGGCCGGCGGCCAGCAGGTCGCGTACGACGTCGCCGGCGGCTTCCTGTCGGTGACCGGTGAGGGCGTGACCGTCCTCGCCGAGAGCGCCACCCCGGCTACCCCGGCCCGCTGAGCCGACCCGCCGATGGAGATCGTGGAAGGGATCGGAATCGGCGTCGCGGTCGTCGTCGTCGCGCTTCTGATCCTCTTCATCCGGCGGGCCCTGTTCACCCGTAGCGGGGGCATCATCCGGCTGAGCGTCCGGGTCACCACGATGCTCGACGGCCGTGGTTGGTCACCGGGCTTCGGTCGCTTCGCCGGCGATCAACTCCGCTGGTACCGCATGTTCAGCTTTGCGCTCCGCCCGAAGCGGGTGCTCTCCCGCAAGGATCTGGCGGTGGAGCGGCGTCGGCTGCCCGAGGGGCAGGAGCGCTTCTCCATGCCGGCCGACTGGGTGATCCTGCGCTGTACCAGTCATCACGCTCCGGTCGAGATCGCCATGGCGCGATCCACGGTGACCGGCTTCCTCTCCTGGCTCGAGGCCGCCCCTCCGGGGGCGGTCTCGCCGCGTCTGGCCTCCCAGGACTGGCCCGCCGCCTGACCTCCCGCCGTCCGTGGGCCCCGCACTGCGCGGTGTCGAGGGCGTCACGCGCGGAGGCGGCAGGCCCGGTGGTCCGCGAGCTGGGGTGGGACGTCACGGGTGTCCGGACCTCCGGAGACACCGGTGACGTTCCACCGAAGCGTGGCCCGGACCGGTGGGTGGAACGCCGGGTGGTGTCGCACCGGGTGTGCCGGGTGGGTGGGGTGTCCGGTTTCGGGGTGGTGGGTGGCACCCTGGCGGTGGAATGGGTCGGGGGGTCGCGGCGTTGTATCCCGGTGCACGGCCGAGGAAGGCGAGCGCCCCCGCGCACCCGCCGACCCCCCGCCGGGAATGATGGTGGGCCCCCGGTCGTTGGACAGTCTTCCGGCGCCGCGTAGAGGCCCTGCCCCGTGAGCAGCCGGATCCCCCGAGAACTTTCTTGAGTGCCTGACGGTGCTCGCCCACCCGTGCCCCCCGGTGCGGGTGTGTCGACCCCCGAATGGAGCCTCCTCGTGAACACGATTCTGCGTAAGAGCGTTCTGGGTATTGCTGGTCTGGCGTTTACCGGTGGTGTGTTCGCCGGTCCGATCGCCGCGCACGCCGACACCGCCCACGCCGCCACGGCTGGTAAGCCGGTCGCGGTTGCCGCGGTGCAGGGTGAGCAGTCGACGATCGGTCTGGACGACGAGCAGACCGCCAACGTGAAGGCGATCATCGCGGCGACGAAGAAGGCCGGGTTGCCGGAGCGGGCGGCGGTCATCTCGATCGCGACGAGCTTGCAGGAGTCGAAGTTGGAGAACCTGGGCCATCTCGGCGACCGTAACGACCACGACTCGCTGGGGCTGTTCCAGCAGCGTCCGTCCAGTGGTTGGGGTACGCCCGAGCAGATCACCGATCCCGAGTACTCGACGCTTGCGTTCCTGAAGGGCCTGAAGCAGGTCGACGGTTGGCAGGACATGCCGCTGACCGAGGCCGCCCAGACCGTGCAGGTGTCGGCCTACCCGGATGCGTACGCGCAGTGGGAGAAGCAGGCCACCGACCTGGTCGCCAAGCACTGGAACAGCTAAGACGGCATGAAGGCCGGCACCCGGTAACGGGTGCCGGCCTTCAGCGGCTCACCGGTCGACGACAGTGGTAGACCAGGGCCGGCGGCAGGTTCGCCCAGACCGTCCGCCCGATCGTCACCTCCTCGAACGCCCCGGTCAGCAGTTGCCGGAAGCGGCGGGCGGACCGGGTCGCGAGCGCGTGCCGGTACGCGAACGTGGTGAACACGCCGCCCGGCCGTAGCGCCCCCCGCACCGCGTCGAGGACGGCCAGTTGCCGCCCGGCGCCGAAGGCCGCCCAGGGCAGCCCGCTCACCACCACGTCGGCGGCGGGGAGGTGCCGGTCGGTCAACACCCGGTCGAGGCTCGCGGCGTCGGCGCGTACCACCTCGACGGCGGAGTGGCGACGTGCCAGCGCGGCGGCGAAGCTCGGGTTGAGTTCGACCGCCAGGTGCTGGCCGCGTCCGGCCAGCCGCTGCTGGATCGCCCGGGTGAAGGCGCCGGTGCCGGGGCCGAGTTCCACCACCAGCGGGTGCCCGCTGCGGGGCACGGCGGCGGTGATGTCCCGGGCGAGGACCGACCCGCTCGGCAACACCGCGCCGGTGGCGAACGGGTGCCGGGCGAACTGGCCGAGGAAGGTGGGGGCGTCGCTGATCACGCCGACCGACGCTAGGCGTCCTGACACCGGCCGGGTCTCGTGCGGCGGGCCGGTACACCGGCCAGTAGGAGGAGGGGCGCCGGCCGAAGGAAGGGCCGACCCGCCGCGCCGGCTCCGTATGGTGGCCGGGTGAGGGGCGGGCGGTGGACCTGGTGGCCCGAGCTGCTGCTCGGGCTCGGCACGGCCGTCCTGGGACTGATCAGTAGCTGGACCGCTATCCCCGGCATCCCGCACGAGGCGTGGGCGGCTGTCTTCGCGGTGCTCGCCGGCGTGGCCCTCGTCGGAGTTCGCCGCTGGCCGTGGCCGGTGCTGCTCGCCACGTCGGCGTTGATGCTCGCCGCCGACGCGGTGGGGGTGACCGGCGCGGACACCGCCCAGATCGCCGCCGCGGTCGCGCTGGGCTACGTGGCGTACCGGTCGGACTGGCCGGGCACAGCCGCCGCGTACGTGCTCTTTCTGACGGTGACGCTGGTCAACGTGATCGACCCGGGCAACACGGAGCTGCTCCGTGGCGGCCTCGGGGTGCTCCGGCTGGTGATGGTGGCCGGGATCGCCGCCGCGCCGGTGGCCTTCGGCCGCTACCTGAGCGGGGTGCGCCAGGCGGCGAGAGCGGCCGAGGAGCGGGCCCGGGAGGCGGAGGAGCGGCGGGCGACGGAGGCGCGGATGGTCCGGCTGACCGAGCGGACCGCCATCGCCCGGGATCTGCACGACATCGTCGCCCACCACGTCGCGGCGATCGCGCTGCGGGCCGGCGCTGCCCGGTACGCGGTGCAGCACACCGGCCGCCCCGACGAGGCGGTGCTGGCGCTCGGTGAGCTGCGGGACACCGCCGGCCGGGTGCTGGACGAGCTGCGGGAGCTGCTGGGGGTGCTCCGCGACCCGGACGCGGTCGCGCCGGCCGAGTCGCAGGTCGATCCGGCCCAGGTGATCCGGGATGCGGCCCGGCGGGTGCGGGAGGCCGGCCTGGCGGTGCAGGTACGGATGCCGGAGGTGCTGCACATGCCGCTGGTGGGGGGCACGACCGCGGCCCGGGTGGTGCAGGAGGCGCTGACCAACAGCCTGAAGCACGCCGGACCGGGCGCGATCGTCTCGGTCGACGTCCAGGTGGTCGACGGCGCGCTCCTGATCGAGGTGCTGGACAGCGGTCCGGCGCGCCCGGGTCCCCGGCTACCGGCCTCCGGGCACGGCCTGCGCGGGATGCGGGAGCGGGTCGGTCTGCTCGGTGGGACGCTCGTCGCGGGACACACCGACGGCGGCGGCTGGCGGGTCCGGGCGCGGCTGCCGATCAGGGAGAACGAATGATCAGAGTGTTGGTGGTCGACGACCAGACGCTGGTCCGGGCCGGGGTGGGCCTGGTGCTGCGGACGGCCGGGGGCTTCGAGGTGGTGGGCGAGGCCGGCGACGGCCACGAGGCGGTCCGGCTCGCCGAGCGGCTGCGGCCGGACGTGATCCTGATGGATCTGCGGATGCCCCGGCTGGACGGCATCGAGGCGACCCGGCGGATCCTGCGGCAGCAGCCGGCGGCCCGGGTGCTGGTGTTGACCACGTTCGCGGACGACGCGAACGTCTACGGTGCGCTCGGCGCGGGCGCGCAGGGCTACCTGGTGAAGGACGGCGCCCCCGAGGAGTTGGTCGACGCGGTCCGGCGGGCCGCCCTGGGTGAGCCGCTGCTCGCCCCGCCGGTGCTGGCCCGGGTGCTGCGCCGCGCGCTCGCCGCGCACGACCGCGACCGCACCCCCGATCCGGCCGCCGCGGGGCTCGGCCTGCTCAGCCCCCGGGAGCGGGAGGTGCTGGCGCTGGTCGGGGCGGGGCTGTCGAACGCGGAGATCGCGGCCCGGCTGCACCTCGGCGTGACCACCGTGAAGACGCACGTCTCGGCCGCGATGGAGAAGTTGGAGCTGCGGAACCGGGTGCAGGCCGCGGTGGTGGCCCACCGGCTCGGTCTGGTCGACGACGGGTTCAACCCGAGGCCGGATCCGGGGGGACCCTAGGGCCACGACCGGCCACCCGGAGGACCCGCCCCGGCCGTGGGCAGGACGTCGCCGGCCGGCGCCGGGGCGACGCTGGTAGGCATGACCTTCCTGGATTCCCTGGTGGACCGGCTCGACACCCTGCCGCCGGGCCTCCTGCTGCTGGTCGCGGCGGCGGTGCTCGCCGGCGAGGTGGGGCTGCTGGTCGGGCTGGTGCTGCCGGCCGCGACCACCATGCTGACGGTCGGGCTGCTGGCCCGTGCCGGGCGCGTCGACCTGGGAGTCGCGCTGGCGGTGACCACCACCGCCGCGTTCGTCGGGGACCAGCTCGGTTATCTGGAGGGGCGGCTGCTCGGCCCTCGCCTGCGCCGTGGACCGGTCGGCCGGTGGGTGGGGGAACACCGCTGGCGGCGGGCCGAGGAACTGGTCGCCGCCCGGGGCGGGACCGCGGTGCTGCTGGGGCGCTGGACCGCGTTCGTCCGCACGCTGGTGCCCCGGGTGGCCGGGGCGGCCGGACTGCCGTACCGCCGGTTCGTGGTCTTCGACGGCCTGGCGGTCGTCGTCTGGGTGCCCGGCACGGTGCTGGTGGGCTGGGCGGCCGGCGGTCTGCCGGCCGGCCTCCCGGCCGCCGCCGGGGTCGCGGTGGCGGTGGCGGTCGCGCTCGCGGTGGCGTTCCGCCGCCTGCGGGTACGCCGACGGCGCGCACCGCGCCGCGCCTGCTCCGGGCCGGTGCCCGTGCGGGCGGGCGGCACCCGTCGCCGGCCGGGTTCCCGCCGCCCGGGGGAGGGTCGGACCGCGCCCGTCCGGCGGGGCGCGGTCGACCGCTGCTGACCGGGCGGCAGCTCCGCCGGAACCCGGTCAGCCCCGGGTACGACTGGCTGCCGCCAGGTCGGGTATGCAGCCCTTCGGGTGGTGCGGCCCGCCGACGGTCAGCGCTTCCCGCCCGGCACCCATAGCACGTCGCCGCCCGGATTGGCCGTTCTTGACAGGATAAAGAGGAGATCGGAGAGCCGGTTGAGATACTTTGCCGGGAGAGGACTGGTCCGATCGGGGTCGTGCGCGACCAACGCCCATGCCGCACGCTCGGCGCGCCGGGCGGTCGTCCGTGCCACGTGCAGCAGCGCCGCGCCCGCGGTGCCGCCGGGGAGGATGAAGGAGTCGAGCTTGCCCAGGCGCGCGTTGAACTCGTCGCACCAGCCCTCGAGGCGTTCGACGTACTCCTCGGTGACCCGCAGCGGCGGGTACTCCGGATCCGGCTCGACCGGCGTCGCCAGGTCCGCGCCGACGTCGAACATGTCGTTCTGCACGGACTCCAGCACCCCCCGCAGCTCGTCCGGGAGCTGCCCGAGGGCGAGCGCGACGCCGATCGAGGCGTTGCACTCGTCGACGTCCGCGTACGCGGCGATCCGCGGATCGGTCTTCGGCACCTGCTCGTTGTTGCTCAGCCTGGTCATGCCGGCGTCGCCGGCCTTGGTGTAGATGCGCGTGAGGTGGACGGCCATGACGCACAGCCTACGGATACCGGACCTGACCATCCCGGTGCGGCCGGACCGGCCGACCACGGTGGGGCCGGGTGACGCCGGCGACCCGGCGGTCAGCGACGTCGACGTCATCCGGGTACGCGGGGACGCCCGGCTGGCCGGCACCGTGCACGTGGTGGGCGCGAAGAACTCCGCGTTGAAGTTGATGGCCGCCGCGCTGCTCGCGCCCGGCCGCAGCGTGATCACCAACGTGCCCCGGATCACCGACATCGCGATCATGGGCGAGGTGCTGCGCCGGCTCGGCTGCGGCGTACGCTTCGGCCCCGACGACCCGGTCGACCCGATGGTCGCCGGCGGCGGCCGGGAGCGGTCCCGCTCGGTCGTCATCGACGTGCCGGAGCGGCCGGGCGCGGAGGCCGACTACGACCTGGTCCGCCGGCTGCGCGCGTCGATCTGTGTGCTCGGCCCGCTGCTGGCCCGGCGCGGGCACGTGCGGGTGGCGCACCCCGGCGGCGACGCGATCGGCTCACGCGGGCTGGACATGCACATCGCCGGGCTGGCCCGGATGGGCGCGGAGATCTCCGGCGAGCACGGCTTCGTCATCGCCGAGGCGCCGGACGGGCTGCACGGCGCGGACATCGTGCTGGACTTCCCGAGCGTGGGCGCCACCGAGAACCTGGTGATGGCGGCGGTGCTGGCCCGGGGCACCACGACGATCGACAACGCGGCCCGGGAGCCGGAGATCGTCGACATCTGCACCATGCTCGACCGGATGGGTGCCCGGATCTCCGGCGCCGGCTCCTCGACGGTGCAGATCGTCGGCGTGCCCGACCTGCGCCCGGTGCGGCACGCCACGGTGGGGGACCGGATCGTGGCCGGCACCTGGGCGTTCGCCGCCGCGATGACCCGGGGCGACGTCACCGTGACCGGCCTCGACCCGGCCTACCTGGAGGTCGCGCTGGACAAGCTGGTCTCGGCCGGCGGCCTGGTGGAGACCCGCGGCGACGCCTTCCGGGTACGGATGGACGACCGGCCGGCGGCGGTGGACGTGGTCACGCTGCCCTATCCGGGTTTCGCCACCGACCTGCTGCCGATGGCGATCGGGCTGGCCGCGGTGAGCAGGGGCGGCTCCCTGATCACGGAGAACATCTTCGACGGCCGGTTCATGTTCGCCAACGAGATGATGCGGCTCGGCGCGGAGATCCGGACCGACGGCCACCACGCGCTGGTCTGCGGACGGGAGCGGCTCTCCGGCGCCCCGGTCCGGGCCACCGACATCCGGGCCGGTGCCGGCCTGATCATCGCCGGGCTCTGCGCGGACGGACTCACCGAGGTCTCGCACGTGCACCACGTCGACCGGGGCTACCCGGACTTCGTGGCGGACCTGCGGGCGCTCGGCGTCGAGGTGGAGCGGGGCACCACGCCGGAGGAACCGGACCTGGCCATCTGACGATCCTTATCCCTCGTTAAGTAGTGTTCTCCGGGACAGACGAGAACACGGGCGAGGGAGAAGCAGATGGCGGGTCGACTCGCGGTCGTCGGTGCCGGGCTGATGGGCTCGGGCATCGCCCAGGTGGCGGCGCAGGCGGGCTGGCAGGTGACGCTGCGCGACGTCGACGACGCGGCCACCAGGCGGGGCGTCGACGGCATCCGGAAGTCGCTGGCGAAGTTCGCCGAGAAGGGGAAGATCGAGGCGTCCGACGTCGAGGCCACGCTGGGCCGGATCACCCCGACCACCGAGCTGGAGGCGGCGGCCGACGCGGACATCGTGGTCGAGGCGGTCTTCGAGAAGATCGAGATCAAGCACGAGGTGTTCCGCGCGCTGGACAAGATCTGCAAGGCGGACGCGGTGCTGGCCACCAACACCTCGGCCATCCCGGTCACCCAGATCGCCACCGCCACCGAGCGCCCGGAGTCGGTGGTCGGCACCCACTTCTTCTCGCCGGTGCCGATGATGAAGCTCTGCGAACTGGTCCGGGGCTACAAGACCAGCGACGCGACCATGGACACCGCCCGGTCGTTCGCCGAGGAGATCGGCAAGACCGTCGTGGTGGTCAACCGGGACATCGCCGGTTTCGTCACCACCCGGCTGATCTGCGCGCTGGCGATGGAGGCGGTCAAGCTGGTGGAGTCCGGCGTGATCTCCGCCGAGGACCTGGACACCGCCTGCAAGCTGGGCTTCGGGCACGCCATGGGTCCGCTGGCCACGGTCGACCTGACCGGCGTGGACGTGTTGCTCAACGCCACCCGCAACATCTACACCGACACGGCCGACGAGAAGTTCTTCCCGCCGGAGCTGCTCCAGCGCATGGCCACCGCCGGTGACCTGGGCCGCAAGAGCGGCCAGGGCTTCTACCCGTACTGATCGCGAGCGGCCCGCCCCGGCCGTCACCGGCCGGGGCGGGTCACGTCCGGGGCGGGGTGAGCGCGGCGCCGAGCAGCGCGAACGCGTCCGGGATGACGGTGCCCCAGTAGCCGAAGTTGTGCCGCCCGTCGGCCCAGGCCGCCCGCACCGGGCGTTCGGGCAGCATCCGGGCCAGCGCGCGGACGTCGGAGAGGAAGTTGTCCTGCCGGCCGCACCAGAGCCCGACCGGCGTGCCGCGCAGCTTGTCCACGCCGGTGAAGACCGCGTCGCCACGACCGACCGCCGGTGAGAAGGCCGCGACCATCCGCAGCCAGTCCGGGTACGTCTCGGCGAGCAGCAGCGCCCCGAAGCCCCCCATCGACCAGCCCCAGACGGCCAGCCTGCTGCTGTCGAAGCCGCGCCGGGCGCACCAGGTGGGCAGTTCCTCGCGCACCATCCGCTGCGGGTCGTCGTCGCCCGACGGGCGCCAGGAGAGCCGACCACCGGCGGCCCCGGCGAGCGCGAACGGCGGGGCGCCACGGCGTACCGCGTCGGTGAGGAAGCGGGCCAGCCCGAACCGGCCGAAGTCGCGCGGGGTGGCCGAGGCACCGTGCAGGACCAGGCAGACGGGCAGGCCGCGGCCGTCGCCGTAGCCGTCCGGCACGGCGGTCCAGAAGTCCACCTCCCGGCCTCGCGCGGCGGAGGCGATGCGGATCAGCCGCTCGTCGCCGGCCGGCGCGTCCGGCAGGGCGGGCCCCGACCCGGGCCGGGGTCCGGACAGTTGCCGGGCGGCCAGGCCGCCGACCAGGCCGGCGCCGGCGATCCCGGCACCGGCGGTCAGCAGGGTCCGCCGGCTCAACGTGCGTGCCATGCCGGCGAGTGTGCCACCCCCGGGTGTGAGGAGGGGCCCCTCCTTACACCTCAGCCGTCGCGGCGGGTGGTCCAGCGGAACGTGGTCAGGCAGAGCACCAGGCCGATCACGCACCACAGGCCGAGCACCAGCGCCACCTTGCCCAGCTCGAACGAGCCGCCCGGCTCCTGGCCGCCGAAGCTGTCCGGCAGGAAGACCGAGCGCAGCCCCTGGCACATCCACTTCAGCGGGAAGATCGCGGCGACCTGCTGCATCCAGGTGGGCAGGCTGGTGAAGACGAAGAACACGCCGGAGATGAACTGGAGCACCAGCGCGACCGGGGTGACCACGGCGGAGCCGCTGCGGGCGGTGCGGGCCAGCGACGAGATGGCGATGCCGCAGAGCGTGCAGGCGGTGACGCCGAGGACGGCGACCCAGCCGAACGTGAGCCACTTGGCGGCGGTCTGCGGCAGGTCCAGGTCGAACAGCGCCACCGAGACGGCGAGCAGCAGCGCGGTCTCGGCGATGCCGATGACCACCACCATGATCACCTTGCCGGCGAACCAGACCCACTTCGGCATCGGCGTGCCCCGGTAACGCTTGAGCACGCCCCGGTCCCGCTCGATCGGGATCCAGATGCCGAGGTTCTGGAAGCTCACCGTCATCAGGCCGGTCGCGATCATGCCGGTGATGAAGTACTGGGTGTAGCTGACGCCCGGGGCGATCTCGTCGCTGAAGATCGCCGCGAAGATCAGGATCATGATGATCGGGAAGCCCATCGTGAACACGACGGACTCCCGGCTGCGCAGGAACTGGGTGATCTCCAGCCGGCCCTGGCGCAGCGCCAGCGCGCCCGCGCCGGTCCGCCGGGCCGGTGCGGCGGCGACCGGGGCCGCCGGCTTCGTCGTGGTGGTCATCAGTGTCCGATCATCCGCAGGTAGACGTCTTCCAGGGTCGGCCGGGTCACGGTCAGGCCGGGCACCTCGTTGCCGAAGCGCGCGGCCAGCTCCGCCACCAGCGCCGTCGGCGTCGCGGTCTGCGCCGACCCGGGCGTCCCGTCCGGGTTACGCCAGGAGACGGTCGCCAGCGCCTCCTGCCGGTCGCCCAGCCGGTTCGGCGGCGCGACCTCCACCACCCGACCGGCCGCGATCACTCCGACCCGGTCGGCGAGTGCCTCGGCCTCGTCCAGGTAGTGGGTGGTGAGCACGATGGTGGTGCCGGCGGCGGCCAGGTCCCGGATCAGCTCCCAGAACTCGCGTCGGGCCTCCGGGTCGAAGCCGGTGGTCGGCTCGTCGAGGAAGAGCAGCTCGGGGCGGCCGATGATGCCCAGCGCCACGTCGAGGCGGCGTTTCTGGCCGCCGGAGAGCGTGTGCGTGCGTGCCTTCGCCTTGGCGCCCAGCCCGACGCGCTCGACCACCTTGGCCGGGTCGTCGGCGTCCGGGTAGAAGGCGGAGAAGTGCCGGACCACCTCGCCGACGGTCAGCTCGTCGAACTCGCCGGTGCCCTGGAGCACGATGCCGACCCGGGACCGCCAGCCGGCGTCGGCGTGGGCCGGGTCGGTGCCGAGCACCCGCACCTCGCCGGCGTCGCGGTGCCGGTAGCCCTCCAGGATCTCGACGGTGGTGGTCTTGCCCGCGCCGTTCGGGCCGAGCAGGGCGAACACCTCGCCCCGGTGGACGTCCAGGTCAACCCCGGCCACCGCGACGTTGTCGCCGTACGTCTTGCGCAGTCCCCGTACGGAGATCGCGAGCTGCTGGTCCATGACTCAAGTGTGCGTCCTGCGGCGCCGGCCCCGGTGCCGGGGTTAGCTATATACGCGGGGTATACACCCGGTGTAGTCTCACCGCATGACCGTTCCCCTGACCCTGCTCGGCCTGCTGGAACGCGAGCCGAGCCACGGCTACGACCTGAAACGCGACTACGACACCTTCTTCGGGCGCGGCAAACCGCTGCCGTACGGGCAGGTCTACTCGACGCTGAGCCGGCTGGCCCGGGACGGCAAGGTGGTGGTCAGCGACGTCGCCCCCGGTGCCGGGCCGGACCGCAAGCGCTACGTCATCACCGACCGGGGCGCCACCGAGGTGGAGCACTGGCTGACCGAGCCGGTGGAACCGGAACCGCACCTCCAGACCGTGCTGTTCGCCAAGGTGGTGCTGGCGCTGATGCTGGACCGTCCGGCCGAGGCGTACCTGGACGCCCAGCGCGCCGCCCACCTGCACCGGATGCGTGAGCTGACCGAGGTCAAGCGCAGCGGCGGGCTGGTCGACGTGATGCTCGCCGACCACGGCCTCTACCACCTGGAGGCCGACCTGCGATGGATCGAGATGACCGGCGCGCGGCTGGACGCGCTGCGGAAGACGGTGCGGCGGTGACCGTGACGATCGAGGCCCGGGACGTCACGCTCTCGTTCGGCGAGACCCCCGCGCTGCGTGGCGCGAGCCTCGCCGTCGACGCCGGTGAGGTCGTCGCCGTGATGGGACCCAGCGGCTCCGGCAAGTCGACGCTGCTGCACTGCCTGGCCGGCATCCTGCCGCCCGACTCCGGCGAGGTCCGCTTCGACGGCAACCGGATCGACACGCTCGGCGAGGCGGAGCGCAGCGCGCTGCGCCGGGACCGCTTCGGGTTCGTCTTCCAGTTCGGTCAGCTCGTCCCCGAACTCACCGCCGCGGAGAACGTCGCGTTGCCGCTGCTGCTCGGCGGGGTGCGCCGCGCGCCGGCGCTGCGGGCCGCGCGCGACTGGTTCGAGCGGCTCGGGCTGGCCGGCCTGGAGCACCGGCGCTCCGGGGAGCTGTCCGGCGGGCAGGCGCAGCGGGTCGCGCTGGCCCGGGGCCTGGTCGCCCGCCCCCAGGTGCTCTTCGCCGACGAGCCCACCGGCGCGCTCGACTCGCTCACCGGCGAGGAGGTGATGGCCCTGCTTGTCGACACCGCGCGGGAGCAGGGCACCACTGTCGTCCTGGTCACCCACGAGCCGCGCGTCGCCGCGTACGCCGACCGCGAGGTCGTGGTGCGGGACGGGCGGATCAACGCCCCGGCAGGGGTCGGCTCGTGATCTCCCTCGCGCTCCGCCTCGCCGTCGCGGGCGGTCGGGAGGCGCTCGTCCGGTTGGTGATCGTCGCCGCCGCCGTCGCGATCGGCACCGGGCTGCTGCTCACCACCGTGGCCGGCGTGCACGCCACCAACGCCCAGCTCACCCGCTACGCCTCGATGTACCCGCAGGAGACGGCGGGGGGCGCCGCCGATCCGCTGCTCTGGTCCACCCGGTACGACTACTTCCACGGCACGCAGATCCTCCGCGTCGACGTCGCCGCCACCGGACCGACCTCGCCCACTCCGGTGGGTGTGCCGCGCGTCCCCGGCCCCGGCGAGTGGTACGCCTCCCCGGCGTTGCGGAAGCTGCTGGCCACCACCCCGGCCGACCAGCTCGCCGACCGCTACCCGGGCCGTGACCTCGGCGTCGTCGGTCCGGCGGCGCTCACCTCGCCGGACGCCCTGCTCGTCCTCGTCGGCGGCACCCCGGACCAGGTGGGCGCGTTGGCCGGGGTCCGGGAGGTCACCCGGCTGGACGGCAACGAGGCGCCGCTGCCGGAGACCGCGATCGACCTCATCCTCGGCGTGGTGGCGGGCGGGCTGCTCTTCCCCGTGCTCATCTTCATCGGCACCGCGACCCGGCTCGGCGCCGCCCGCCGGGAGCAACGCTTCGCGGCGATGCGCCTGGTCGGGGCCACCCCACGACAGATCTCGGTGGTCGCGGCCGTGGAAGCCACGCTCGCCGCGGCCGTCGGCGCCGCGGTCGGCTTCGTGCTGTTCCTCGCGTTCCGCCCGCAGCTCGCCGGGATCCCGTTCACCGGCATGCCGTACTTCCCCGACGACCTCGCCCTCGGCGTGCCGGACGTCCTGCTGGTGGCGCTCGGGGTGCCGGCGGGCGCGGCGGTCGCGGCCCGGGTCGCCCTGCGCCGGGTGCGGATCTCCCCGCTCGGCGTGACCCGGCGGGTGACGCCCCGGCCGCCGCGGGCGTACCGGCTGCTCCCGCTCGTGCTCGGGCTCGCCGGGCTGGGCCTCGCGTTGCTCTACCGGCCCGGCACCGCGGACGGCCAGACCGCGCTCTTCCTGCCCGCGCTGCTCCTGATCATGATCGGGCTGATCGCCGGTGGCCCCTGGTTGACCATGGTGGGGGCGCGGGCGATGGCGGCCCGGGCCAGCCGACCGGCGGCGCTGATCGCCGCCCGCCGGCTCGCGGACAACCCCGCCGCCGGCTTCCGGGCGGTCAGCGGCGTGATGCTCGCGCTCTTCGTCACGACCGTCGCGGTCGGCGTGATGGGGACGATCGCGGCCGAGCGCGGCCCGGCCCCTCGCGGTTCGCTGGAGGCCGGTCGGCTCTCCTTCTATCCGGGGGACGACGCAACGGTGCCCGCCATGCTGCTGAACGAACTGGCCGCGGTCCCCGGCGTGCGCGACCCGGTGGTCGTTCGGCAGAACCCGGTGCGCGCCCTCGGCCACGAGTCCGGCGTCATCGCCTGCACGGACATCCCACCCGCCTACGGGCGGTGCGCCGACGGGGTGACCGTCGCCGAGGTGGCATCGGGCCTGATCCCCTGGCGGGCGTCCGCCTCGGCGGACCGGATCTGGCCGGCGTCCACTGTCGACCCGGCCGCCCTCCCCGGGCTGCCGGCGGACTCCGTGGCGGTCGACGCGGACGGCCCGATCGCGGTCGAGCGGGCCCGGACGGTCATCGAACGCGCGATCCCCGCCTTCAGGGTGGCCCCGAACGTGCCCGGTGACTTCGAGTCCGACTTCGCCAACACGATGCGGGGCTGGCAGCGGTTGGCCGACGTGGTCGTGGTGGCCGGCCTCGTGCTCGCCGGATGCAGCCTGGCGGTCGGTGTGGCGGCCGGCCTCAGCGAGCGGAAGCGGCCGTTCAGCCTGCTGCGGCTCAGCGGCGCGCCGGTGCGGCTGCTGCGCCGGGTGGTGGCGCTGGAGAGCGTGGTGCCGATGCTGACCGTCGCCGCGGTCGCGGTCGGCATGGGCCTGATCGCCGCGCACCTGTTCCTACGCGCGCAGATGCACTACGACCTGCGCCTGCCCGGGCTCGGGTTCGCCGCCGTGGTGGCCGTCGGGCTGCTCGGCTGCCTGGCCGTCATCGCCGCCACGCTGCCACTGCTGGAACGCGTCACCGGCCCGCAGACCGCCCGCAGCGAATGACCCGACCGGTGGGCCGGCCACACCCGAGGGCCCGGCCGGCCCACCGCCGCGGACATCCAACTGTGTGGTTTTGCACAGCCTCTTTTACTGAACGGTAACTTAAACTCCGGCCATGGACGACGCGATGTCGGGACGCCTGCCGGAGCGGGACCGCCCGTGGGTGATGCGCACGTACGCCGGGCACTCCTCCGCCGCGGCCTCCAACGCCCTCTACCGCCGCAACCTGGCGAAGGGGCAGACCGGGTTGTCGGTCGCGTTCGACCTGCCCACCCAGACCGGCTACGACCCCGACCACGAGCTGGCCGCCGGCGAGGTGGGCCGGGTCGGCGTGCCGGTGGCGCACCTCGGCGACATGCGCGCGCTGGTCGAGGGCATCCCGCTGGCCGAGATGAACACCTCGATGACCATCAACGCGCCGGCGATGTGGATGCTCGCGCTCTACGGCACGGCCGCCGTCGAACAGGGTGCCGAGCTGCGCCGCTGCGCCGGCACCACGCAGAACGACATCATCAAGGAGTACCTGTCCCGGGGGACGTACATCTTCCCGCCGGCCGCCTCGCTGCGGCTGACCGCCGACGTCATCGCCTGGACGCTGCGGGAGATGCCGCGGTGGAACCCGGTCAACATCTGCTCGTACCACCTCCAGGAGGCCGGCGCGACGCCGGTGCAGGAGGTCGGCTTCGCGCTCGCCACCGCGGTCGCCGTGCTGGACACCGTGCGCGACTCCGGCCAGGTGCCGGCCGGGCGGATGGGCGACGTGGTGCAGCGGATCTCCTTCTTCGTCAACGCCGGGGTGCGCTTCGTCGAGGAGATCGCCAAGATGCGCGCGTTCGGCGCGCTCTGGGACGAGATCACCCGCGACCGCTACGGCGTGACCGAGGCGAAGCAGCGCCGTTTCCGCTACGGCGTGCAGGTCAACTCGCTGGGCCTGACCGAGGCGCAGCCGGAGAACAACATCCAACGCATCGTGCTGGAGATGCTCGGCGTCACGCTGTCCCGGGACGCCCGGGCCCGCGCCGTGCAGCTCCCCGCCTGGAACGAGGCGCTCGGCCTGCCCCGCCCGTGGGACCAGCAGTGGTCGCTGCGCATGCAGCAGGTGCTGGCGTACGAGTCGGACCTGCTCGAATACCCCGACCTGTTCGAGGGCTCGCACGTGATGACCGCGCTCGTCGACGACATCGTCACCGGGGCCCGGGTCGAGCTGGAGAAGGTGCTGGAGATGGGTGGCGTGGTGACCGCCGTGGAGTCCGGCTACCTCAAGAGCGCGCTTGTCGCCTCGCTGGCCGACCGGCGTCGGCGGATGGAGGCCGGCACCGACGTGGTGATCGGTGTCAACCGCTTCACCGAGACCGAGCCGTCCCCGCTGACCGCGGCCGGCGCCGAGGCGATCGAGCAGGTGGACCCGGCGGTCGAGGCGGCTGCCACGGCCGGCGTACGCGAATGGCGGGCCGGCCGGGACGCGGCGGCCGTCGACGCCGCGCTGGCGCGCCTGCGCGCGGACGCCGCGAACACCGCGAACCTGATGCCGGCGACGCTGGCCTGCGTGGCCGCCGGGGTGACCACGGGGGAGTGGGCCGGGGCGCTGCGCCAGGTGTTCGGCGAGTACCGGGCGCCGACCGGGCTGGCCGGCGCGGCCGGCGCGGGCGGCGACGCGAACCTCGCGGCGGTCCGGGAACGGGTCGCCGCGACCGCGCGCGAGCTGGGCACCGGCCGGCTGCGGCTGCTGGTCGGCAAGCCGGGGCTGGACGGGCACTCCAACGGCGCCGAGCAGATCGCGGTACGCGCCCGCGACGCCGGCTTCGAGGTGGTCTACCAGGGCATCCGGTTGACCGCCGGGCAGATCGTGGCCGCCGCGGTGGAGGAGGACGTCGACCTGGTCGGGCTCTCCGTGCTCTCCGGCTCGCACCTGGCCGCCGTGCCGGCGGTGCTGGACGGGCTGCGCGCGGCCGGCCGGGGCGACCTGCCGGTGGTGGTGGGCGGCATCATCCCGCCCGCCGACGCCGAGGCGCTGCGGGCCGCCGGCGTGGCCCGGGTGTTCACGCCGAAGGACTTCGCGCTCACCGGCATCATCGACGAACTGGTCACCGTCATCCGGGAGAGCGTGCAAGGCGGGGAATCCCACCCGGCGTAGGGGTAAAGCCCTAAAGTGGGGCAAGACACCCACGGAAGGGCGGAAAGATGACCGCGTCGATGGAGATGCCCCGGGTCCAGGAGTGCGCCGTCCGGTCCTGCGCCTACAACCACACGAACGACTGCCACGCGTTCGCCATCACGATCGGCAGCAGCGACCACGCACACTGCCACACCTACGTGGACATGCCGGTGCGCGGCGGCATCGAGCAGCTCACCGCGCAGGTCGGCGCCTGCTCACGCGCCGACTGCCAGCACAACTCCGACCTGGAGTGCCGCGCCCCCGCCATCACCGTCGGACCGGACAACGACCTGGCCGACTGCATGACCTACCGCAGCCGCTGAGCCACGGCGCGGTCAGACGCGGAAGCCGGCGGCCCGAGCCGCCGCGCGTTCCCGTCGGCGGCCCCGGCGGCGGCGTACCAGCCAGACCGCGAAGGCGACCAGGCCGACCGCGAACACCAGCACCAGCACCGGCAGCAGGATCGCCACCACCGACATGAGCACGCTCGTCGCGTCCTCGGCGGTGCTGGCCACCGGTGCGCCGAAGCCGGCAGTGGTGGCGTTGACGACCGGCCGGGCGGCGGCCTTGAGCAGGTGCACGCCGAGCGCGATGAACACGCCGACCACCACCGGCACCCACTGGTGGGTGGAGAAGAACGTGTCCGGGTCGCTGACCGTGACCGTCTCCGACCCGGACCCGGCGCCGAACGCCAGACCACCGGCGGTCGGCCGGACCACCGTCTGCACCATGTCGTTGACGTGGTCGACCACCGGCACCTTGTCGGCCACCATCTCCACCGCCAGCAGGACGGCGAGGATCAGCAGCACCCAGCCGTTGCCGAGCCACTGCCAGCCGCTCGGCAGCTCGATCAGGTCGGTGTAGCGGGCCAGCAGGCCCATCAGCATCAGCGGGATGTAGGCGTTCAGGCCCGCCGAGGCGGCCAGACCGGAACCGGTGAGGACTTCGAGCACAATCTCAATATGGCACCGGTGCGCCAGTGGCGCTCGTCGGAGCCGACCGGGGGCTCGGCTACCCTCGTCGGGTGCGGTTGGTCATTGCGAAGTGCTCAGTGGACTATGTCGGACGGCTCTCGGCGCACCTGCCGCCGGCCACCCGGCTGCTCATGGTCAAGGCGGACGGCTCGGTGTCGATCCACGCGGACGACCGGGCCTACAAGCCGTTGAACTGGATGAGCCCGCCGTGCCGGCTGGAGGAGGCGCCCGGCGTCTGGCGGGTGGTCAACAAGGCCGGCGAGGAGCTGCGCATCACACTGGAGGAGATCTTCCAGGACACCTCGTACGAGCTGGGCATCGACCCCGGGCTGCGCAAGGACGGCGTGGAGGCGCACCTCCAGGAGCTGCTCGCCGCCAACCCGGGCACGCTCGGCGAGGGCTTCACGCTGGTCCGGCGGGAGTACATGACCGCGATCGGCCCGGTCGACCTGCTCTGCCGGGACGCCAACGCCGGCGCGGTCGCGGTCGAGGTGAAGCGGCGCGGCGAGATCGACGGGGTGGAGCAGCTCACCCGCTACCTGGAGCTGATGAACCGCGACCCGCTGCTCGCGCCGGTCACCGGCGTGTTCGCCGCGCAGGAGATCAAGCCACAGGCCCGGGTGCTCGCCACCGACCGCGGCATCCGCTGCGTCGTGGTCGACTACGACAGGCTGCGCGGCGTCGAGCGCGACGAGCTGACGCTCTTCTGAGCCGACCGGCGCCTCAGCGGCCCCGGCCGTACATCAGCTTGGCGACCTTGACCAGGCGGGCGACGTCCGCCGGGGTGCGCTCGAACGTCATGGCCGGCAGCAGCGAGCGGGCCCGGCGGCGGGTGACCGCCTTGGGGCGGCCGAACTCGCGCAGGCCGTCCTCGCCGTGGATCCGGCCGAAACCGGACTCGCCGGTGCCGCCGAACGGCAGCGTCGACATGCCGGCGAAGGTCAGCGCCGAGTTGACCGAGGCCATCCCGGAGCGCAGCCGCCGCGCCACGGCCACCGCCCGCGCCCGGCCGAAGACCGAACCCCCGAGCCCGTACGGCAACGCGTTGGCGCGCTCGACGGCCTCGTCGACGTCGCGGACCCGGTTGACGGTCAGCGTCGGGCCGAACGTCTCCTCGCGGACCGCGGCGGAGTCCTCCGGCACGTCGACCAGCACGGTCGGGTGCACGTACGGCGGCCGGACCGCCTCCGGACCGCCGAGCACCGCCCGCCCGCCCCGGGCGACCGCGTCGTCGATGTGCCGCCGGATCACGTCGATCTGGGCCGGCATGGTGATCGGGCCGAGGTCGGCGCCGTCGACGCCGACGGTCAGCCGGCCCGCCTTCGCCACCACCTTGTCGACGAACGCGTCGAAGACCTGGTCGACCGCGTAGACCCGCTCGATGCCGATGCACGTCTGGCCGGCGTTGGTCAGCCCGCCCCACACGGCCGCCTCGGCGGCGGCGTCCAGGTCGGCGTCCGAGTCGACGATCATGGCGTCCTTGCCGCCGGCCTCCAGCAGCACCGGGGTGAGCGTCTCGGCGCAGGCCGCCATGACCTTCTTCGCGGTGGCGGTGGAGCCGGTGAAGGCCACCTTCGCCACCCCGGAGCGGCACAGCGCCGCGCCGACGTCACCGAGCCCGTGCACCGCCTGGAACACCGGCTGCTCGGGCACCACCTCGGCGAACCGGTCGACCAGCCACTGGCCCACCGCCGGGGTGTACTCGCTCGGCTTGAACACCACCGCGTTGCCGGCGGCCAACGCGTACGCGGTGGAGCCGATCGGGGTGAAGACCGGGTAGTTCCACGGACCGATCACGCCGACCACGCCGTACGGCTGGTATTCCAGGTGACCGGTGAACTCGGCCAGGATCAGCCGGGAGCGGACCCGGCGGGGCCCGAGCACGCGCCGTGCGTTGCGGGCCGCCCAGTCGACGTGCTCCAGCGCGGTGAGGATCTCCACCACGGCGTCGGCGACGGGCTTGCCGCCCTCGGTGTGCATCAGGTCGGCCAGCTCCTCGATGCGCCGGGCGAGCACGCCGCGCCACCGCTGGAGCCGGTCGCGCCGGCCGGTGAAGCCGAGCCCGGCCCACCAGTCGGCGGCGGCGCGGGCCCGGTCGACGGCGGCGCGCACGTCCGCCTCGGTCGCCACCGGGAGCCGCCCGGCCTCCGCGCCGGTCGCCGGGCTGGTCGACACCAGTCGACCGGCCTCGATGAGCGGGATTCCGGGGACATGCACTGCGGTCATGGCCGCAGTCTAGACCCGAATATTACTCATGGGTAGGTGACGGATGGCCCCTACGCTGCCCGGACCGATGCCCGTCACATCGACGGACGTCATGACCGAATGCGCCCGGTGCGGCCACCCGAACGGCGAACGGGAGATGACCGGCCGGGGTCGCGGTGGTGACCGCGCGGTGGTGGGAGCCACTACGGTGAGATGGCAGGCTGACGCCGCGGGGCGATGTGGGGTGGAGGTCGACTGTCCATGGAGGAACATCCGGAGTTGATGCCGTTGCTGACGGTGTCGGGCGGGGCGATGCGGGGGCTCAGTTTTCGGATCGGCCGGGGCGTGCAGGTGATCGGCCGCGCGCCGACCGCCGACGTCGTGCTCCCCGATCCGCACCTGAGCCGCCGGCACGCCAGCGTCCAGGCCACCCCCGGGGGAGTGGTGCTCACCGACCTCGGCTCGACCAACGGCACCTGGCTCAACGACACCCGGATCACCGGCAGCGTGCCGATCTCCGACGGGGACGTGGTCCGGCTCGGCCGCACCGACCTGCGTCTCTACGACCCCGGCGTGGCCCGGACCGACCCGGTCGGGATGACCTTCGGCGCGCCCCGCCGCGACCAGCGGCCCACGCTGCCGCTGCCGGTCCCGGCGCCCCGGCAGCCGATCGAGTCGCGCGAGGCGCAGCCCGCCGACGCCCGCTGACCGTCCGCACCCCGTGCGCGTTCACCCTGGGCGCGAGTTCACGGAAAGTGCGGCTGTCGCGGCCCGGACAGCCGCACTTTCCGTGAAACAGGGCGCGCGGGCGGGGCGGTGTGTGGGGCGGGCACATGGATTCGGGATGGGTGGTGTGCCAGCATGCGCTGATGCGGAGCGCGCGGCACACGGTCCAGGCCAACGGCATCACCCAGGCGGTCCGGGTGGCCGGGCCACCGGACGGCGTGCCGGTGCTGCTCGTGCACGGCAACGTCTCGTCGTCGGCGTTCTGGGAGCCACTGCTGCCGAGACTGCCGGAGACGCTCCGGGTGGTCGCCCCCGACCTGCGCGGCTACGGCGAGACCGACACCGCCCCGGTCGACGCCACCCGCGGCGTCGGTGACTTCGCCGACGACGTGGCCGCCCTGCTCGACGCCCCCGGGCTGTTCGCCGCCGGCGCCCGGCCGGTGGTCGTCGGGCACTCGCTCGGCGGCGGCGTGGCGATGCGGCTGCTGGTCGACCGGCCGGAACGGGTGGCCGGGCTGCTGCTGGCGGCGCCGGTGTCCCCGTACGGCTTCGGTGGCACCCGGGACCTCGACGGCGCCCCCACCACGCCCGACTTCGCCGGCACCGGCGCGGGCGGCGCGAACCCGGACTTCGTGGCCCGGCTCGCCGCCGGTGACCGGGGCGCCGACGGCCCGACCAGCCCGCGCAACGTGCTGCGCGCCGCGTACGTGGCCGACCCGGCGTCGCTCGGCGACCACGAGGACCTGCTGCTGGAGAGCATGCTGACCACCGCCACCGGGGACGACAACTACCCGGGCACCGCGGTCGCCTCGGACCACTGGCCGGGGACCGCCGCCGGGCGGCGCGGCGTGCTCAACACGCTGGCCCCGGACCACTTCCGGCTCGCCGACGAGCTGGTCGCCGCGCCGGTCAAGCCGCCGGTGACCTGGGTACGCGGCGACGCCGACGTGATCGTCTCGGACACCTCGCTGTTCGACCTGGCGTACCTCGGTCAGCTCGGGATCGTGCCCGGCTGGCCCGGCGCCGAGCGGTGCCCGCCGCAGCCGATGGTCGGCCAGACCCGCGCGGTGCTGGACCGGTACGCGGCGGCCGGCGGGACCTACCGGGAGGTGGCGCTGCCCGGCTGCGGGCACAGCCCGCACCTGGAACGGCCGGCCGAGTTCGTCGCCGAACTGCTGGCGCTCGCCGGGGTGCCCGCGCCCGCGTGAGGCGCGGTGCGTGAAATATCCCACCGCGTCTCGACAACGCAGCGTCACGTGGCAGACTCCGGCGCATAACCTTAGCGGCCGTTCATGTCGGCAACGGCGGAGGCAACCGAGGGAGGCCGGTCGTGGCGCGCGAGTTCACCCGGGTGGGCGTGGTGGGTCTGGGCACCATGGGTGCCGGCATCGTCGAGGTGTTCGCCCGCAACGGCGTCGACGTGACCGCGGTCGAGATCTCCGACGCCGCGCTGGAACGCGGCCGGGTCACGCTCACCGGCTCCACCGACCGTGCGGTGGCCAAGGGCAAGCTCGCCGAGGCCGACCGGGACGCGCTGCTGGCGCGGGTGGACTTCCGGGTCGGGCTGGACGCGCTGCACGACGTGGACCTGGTGATCGAGGCGGTGCCCGAGCACCTGGACCTCAAGCAGCGGATCTTCGCCGAGCTGGACCGGGTCTGCAAGCCCGACGCCATCCTGGCCACCAACACCTCGTCGCTGAGCGTCACCGAGATCTCGGTCGCCACCACCCGGCCGAACCAGGTCATCGGCATCCACTTCTTCAACCCGGCCCCGGTGATGAAGCTGGTCGAGGTGGTCCGCACGGTGGTCACCTCCGCCGAGGTGGTGGCCGACGTGGAGGCGCTCTGCGCCCGGCTCGGCAAGGTCGACGTGACGATCAGCGACCGGGCCGGCTTCATCGCGAACGCGCTGCTGTTCGGCTACCTGAACCACGCGGTCGGCATGTTCGAGGCGCGCTACGCCACCCGTGAGGACATCGACGCCGCCATGAAGCTCGGCTGCGGCCTGCCGATGGGCCCGCTGGCGCTGATGGACCTGATCGGCCTGGACACCGCGTACGAGATCCTCGACACGATGTACCGGCGCGGCGGCCGGGACCGCCGGCACGCCCCGGCCCCGCTGCTCAAGCAGATGGTCACCGCCGGGCTGCTCGGCCGGAAGTCCGGCCGCGGCTTCTACACCTACGAGCGGCCGGGCTCGCCGAAGGTCGTACCCGACGAGCACACGCCGGTGAGCGCGGAGGCCGCGCTCGCCGACGGCGCCCGTGCCATCGCGAAGGTCGGCATCGTCGGCTCCGGGACCATGGCCACCGGCATCATCGAGGTCTTCGCCAAGGCCGGCTACGAGGTCATCTCGGTGACCCGGGGCGCGGAGAAGTCCGCCAAGGTCTGCGAGGCGGTCAAGACCTCGCTCAACAAGGGCGTGGTCCGGGGCAAGCTCGCCGAGGCCGACCGGGACGCCGCGCTGGGCCGGGTCACCTGGTCCGCCACGCTGGAGCACCTCGCCGACGTCGACCTGGTGGTCGAGGCCGTGGTCGAGGAGCTGAGCGTCAAGAAGGCGCTCTTCGCCAGCCTGGACGAGATCTGCAAGCCGGGCGTGGTGCTCGCCACCACCACCTCGTCGCTGCCGGTGATCGACGTCGCGATGGCCACCCAGCGCCCGGCCGACGTGATCGGCCTGCACTTCTTCAACCCGGCGCCGATCATGCCGCTGGTGGAGATCGTGCGGACCATCCGCACCTCCGCCGAGACGTCGGCCACCGCCCGCGCGGTCTGCGCCGCGCTCGGCAAGACCGGCGTGGTCTGCGGTGACCGGTCCGGCTTCATCGTCAACGCGCTGCTCTTCCCGTACCTGAACGACGCGGTGAAGATGCTGGAGGCCAGCTACTCCACCGCCGACGACATCGACCACGCGATGAAGCTCGGCTGCGGCTACCCGATGGGCCCGTTCGAGCTGCTCGACGTGGTCGGCCTGGACGTCTCGCTGGCCATCCAGCGGGAGCTGTACCTGGAGCTGCGCGAGCCCGGCTTCGCGCCGGCGCCGCTGCTGGAGCACCTGGTCACCGCCGGCTACCTGGGCCGCAAGAGCGGCCGGGGCTTCCGCGACCACACCAACCGCTGAGCCTGTCGACGGCCCGCGTGCGCGTCTGGCCGAGAATTGTCGGCTCCGGGGGCGGACATCAGGCGATGAGCGATATACCGCCTCGTCATAATTATGACCGGGCGGTATATCGCTCTCCGGTTCACCTCGCCGGAGCGCCGTGACGCAGAGCGACGGATGGCGGCGTCGCGGCTCGCCGGAGCGCGCACGCCCGAGCGGGTCGCGCCAGGTGGCGGGCCGTACGCTTGGTGACCGTGAGCCCCCGTCGCAATCGGCCCCGCCGGGAAGAAGGTCCCGGCCTGGACGCCGAACGAGCCCGGCACGGCGTGCCGACCGTGCAGCAGTGGCGCGACGGCGACTGGCAGGTGCGCGGGATCAGCGGCGGCGCGTCCGCCAAGACGTACCGGTGTCCCGGGTGCGACCAGGAGATCCGCCCGGGCGTGGCGCACCTGGTGGCCTGGCCGGCCGACGACCGGGGTGACCTGACCGACCGTCGGCACTGGCACAGCGGCTGCTGGCGGGCCCGGGACCGGCGCGGCCCCAACCTCCAGCGCGGCCGGGGCGCCCCCCGGCACGGCTGAGCGATCTGGATCACCCGGTTGCCGCCCCGGCGGGCGGCGGGGCCGGCGGCGCGGGACACTGGCATGGTGAGCACTCCGATTCGCGCGTCGTCGATCCTGCCCGGTCGCCGGGAGGACATCGAGCTGCACACCGCCGACGGGCTGACGCTGGTCGGCGAGCTGGCCCGGCCGGTGGACCGCGAGCCGGTCGGCACGCTGGTGTGCCTGCACCCGCTGCCCACCCACGGTGGGATGATGGACAGTCACGTGCTCCGCAAGGCCGCCTGGCGGTTGCCCGCGCTGGCCGACCTGGCCGTGCTCCGGTTCAACACCCGGGGCACCACCAGCGTCCGCGGCACCAGCGAGGGAGCGTTCGACAACGCCGTCGGCGAGCGGTTCGACGTGGCCGCCGCGATCGAGTACGCCGAGTTCCACGAGCTGCCGAACATCTGGCTGGTCGGCTGGTCGTTCGGCACCGACCTGGCGCTGAAGTACGGCTGCGACCCGGCGGTGGTCGGCGCGATCCTGCTCTCCCCGCCGCTGCGCTTCTCCGCCCCGGAGGATCTCGCGGTCTGGGCCGGGTCGGGCCGTCCGCTGACCGCGCTGGTGCCGGAGTTCGACGACTACCTGCGCCCGGAGGAGGCCCGGCAGCGGTTCGCCGCCGTGCCGCAGGCCGAGGTGGTCGGTGTGGACGGCGCCAAGCACCTCTGGGTCGGCGACGCGGAGAAGGCGCTCGACGAGATCGTCCGGCGGGTCGCCCCCGACGTGCCGGTGCCGCTGCCGACCACCTGGGACGGCCCGATGGAGACCGGCGACGTCAGCGCGTACGCGGACCGCACGGTGGCCGCGTTCGCCGACACCCCGGTCCCCGGCCCGGCTCAGCGGCGCGCCGAATAGGTCTCAGCGGGCGTCCTGCCGGGGCAGCACCACCTCGCGCAGGATCAGCTGCAACGCGGCCACCGTGGGGATCGCGATCAGCGCGCCCACCACGCCCAGCAGCGACACCCCGAGCAGCGCCGCGAGCAGCGCGGCCACCTCGTTGACCGACACCGCCCGCCGCATGATCTTGGGGTAGAGCAGGTAGTTCTCCACCTGCTGGTAGACCAGGAAGAACACCAGGCAGGCGATGCCCACCGGCAGGTCGGTGGCGAGACCGACCAGGGTCACCACCACCGCGCCGAGCGTCGCCCCGATCTGCGGGATCAGGTCGGTCACCGCCACCACCACGGCCAGCGCGAACGGGTACGGCAGGTCGACCACCAGCGCGAACACGAACGTGCTCACCCCGGCCAGCACCGCGATGGCCAGCGCGCCGACCATGTACGCGCCGACCCGGGTCAGGATCTCGTCGCCGATCAGCCGGACCCGCTCCCGGCGGGAGCGCGGCACCAACGCGTACCCGAGGTCGCGCAGCCGGTCGAAATAGGCCAGGAAGTAGATGGTCAGCACCAGCACGGTCAGCACGCGGAAGATCGTTCCGAAGATCAGTTGCGCCCCGCCGAGCACGCCGCCGAGCGCCCGGCCGATCGTGCCGGCGTCCGCCGCCGACCGGACCCGTTCCATCACGTCGTACCGGACCACCAGGTCGTTGACCGTGGGGTTGCGGCGCAGCTCCTCGACGTAGCCGGGCAACTGCTGGACGAACTGCCCGGACTGGGTCACCACGGGCGGCACCAGCGCCAGCAGCCCGCCGACGATCAGCAGGACCACGGTCAACGTCACCACCGCCACGGCCAGCCCGTGCGGCAGACCCCAGCGGCGTAGCCGGACCACCGCCGGGTGCAGGCCGACGGCCAGGAAGAGCGCGATCACCACCAGCACCAGGATGCCGGCCGCGTTCCGCACGCCCAGGAAGACCGCGTACGCCAGCAGCACGCCGAGCGCGCCGGTGAAGCCGACCAGGAAGCTGTTGCGCCGCAGCGGTCGCCCGGGCACGCCGAACCGCCCCGACGGCTCGAACTCGCCGGGCTCGATCGCGGTGGCGTCGGCGCCTGCGCTTCCGGTCGGGGTCACCGGCCCGAGTCCGGCGCGGGCGCGACGTCGGGCGGGAGGGGTGTCCTTCGCGGCGGCCTCGTTCGGCGGGGTCGGCGCGTGGTCCGCGTCGGTCGGCTCCGACCCCGGCTCCTTGCGCAGCGCCTCGAACGGATCGTTCTCCGGGGCGGCGGATTCCTCCTGTGACACCGCGCCTCCCAACTCCCCGTTGCCCCGACCGGCTCGTCGGAGCGCTTGTCAGCGGCCCGCGTGTCGCCGAGGCCGCAGCCCTCTGCCCCGCAGGGTAGTGGCCGCCGCCCCCACCGACCATCCCTCCGCCCTTCACCCCCGCCCAGTTGATCCCAAAGTTGCCTGCGCGGAAAGCGACACCCAGGCCGGCCCTCCCCCGGGGTTGGGCTAGGTGACCAAGGAGTTTGTGTCATCGCGGAGATCGACTGTGACGTGAACTCCTTGATCACTCCGTAGGGAGGGTGTGGGGAGGTGAGGGGGGCGGGGAGGGGCGGGGAGGGGCGGGGTCAGTCCTTGTCGACGGTGACTGCGCTGGGCTTGGCGCTGCGCTCGTCGGTGGTGGGCTTGGTCGGGCGCTTGCCGTTCTCCCCGGTGCTGGTGATCTTCGTCGGGGTGGCGCTCCGGCCGCCCTCACCCGGCACGGCGGCCACGGTGGGCTCCCCGTCGACGCCCGCTCCGGTCGCGGAGTCCATGGTGGTCACCGGCTCGGCGACCGGCTTCGCCTTCCCGCCCTCGGCCGGCTTCCCGCCGTTCTCCGATTCGGCGCCGTTGGTCGCCGCCGCGCTGCTCTTCGTCGTCACCGCCGTGCCGCTGCCGGCCGCCGTGCCGTCGCCGGCCGGCGTGCCGTCGCCGGTCGGGCGGTCGGCCTGCGCACCGGTGACGGTCGGGCGGTCGGCGGGCGCACCGCTGCCTGCCCGCGTGCCGCTGCCGGTCGGGCGGCCGGCCTCGCCGGTAGCGGCGGTGGCCAGCTCCGCCGGGTCGACCGGGGTGGCCGAGATGCCGGCCGAGTCGGCGTCCCGACGCTGCTCCGTGAGCCGGCGCTGGAGGTCGTCGGACTCCTGCCGGGACTTCCACGTCTCGGTACGCAGGTCGGCCAGCTCCTGCTGCGCCGTGGCGATCTCCAGCATCACGTGGGCGAGCTGCTGCCGGCCGGCGGCCACCTCCTGCTGGGTGGCGGCGAGGTGCTGCTGGGTGGTGGCCAGGTGCTGCTGGGTGGTGGCCGCGTACTCCTCGAACTGGCGACGCGAGGCCGCCACGTGCTCGTCGGCCCGGCGGCGCTGCTCGGTGGCGTCCGCCTCGGCCCGGCGCAGCAGCTCGGCGGCCTCCAGCTCAGCCTGCTGACGCATGGTGAGCGCGTCTTCCTCGGCGGCCTGCCGGATGCTCGTGGCGTTGCGCTCGATCTCGTCGCGCCGGGTGGCGTACGCCTGCTCCAGCTCCTCGTGCCGGCTGGTGTGCTGCTTGTCGAGTTCGTCGCGACGCCTGGCGAACTCCTGCTCGGCGGCGGCGCGGCGCTGGGCCAGCTCCTTCTCCGCCTTCTCCCGCTGCCCGGCGACCTCCTTCTCCACCCCGGCCCGCCAGGCGCCCAGCTCCTGCTGGGTCTGCGCGCGGGACTGCTGCACGTACGCCTCGGTCTCGGTGCGCATCCGCTGCACGTACGCCTCGACCTCGGCGCGGTTGCGCTTGCCGGCCTCGGCGGCCTCGGTGGTGAGCCGGGTGGCCTCGGTGCGGGCCCGGCCGCGGGTGGCCTTCGCGGCCTCCTCCGCGTCGTCGACGATCTTCTTGGCCTCGGCCAGCGCCTTGGCGTGGGTGGCCCGGCCCGCCTCGGCGGCGGCGTCGGTGAGCCGCTTGGCCTCCTGCTGGCCCTTGGCGTGCACCTCCTTGGCCGCCTCGCGGAGCTGGTTGGCCTCCTGCTGCGCCTTGGCCAGCACCTCCTTGGCCGCCTCGCGCAGCCGGGCCGCCTCCTGCTGGGCCCGGGAATGGATCTCCTTGGCGGTGTCCCGTAGCTGGGTGGCCTCCTGCTGCGCCTTGGCCAGCGCGTCCTGGGCGCTCCGACGCAGCTTCTCGGCCTCGTCCTTGGCGGCCGTGCGCAGCTTGGCGGACTCGTCCCTGGCGGCCTTCAGCGTGGCCTCCGCCTCGGCCTTGCGGGTGGCGGTGTGCCGCTCCTCCTCGGCCCGACGGGCGGCGAGCGCGATCTCGAAGTCCTTGAGCGCCTGCGCGGCCTGCTCCCGGGCCTCCTCGACGATGTGCTCGGCGGCGGCCCGGCGGGCCTCGATCTCCTCGTTGGCGGCGGCGAGGATGTCGTCGGCCTGCTCCTCGGCCATGGTGAGGATCTGCTCGACCCGGGGACCGAGGTGCCGGAACGACGCGCGGTCCACCACACCGATCTGCTTGCGCACCTGGGCGAGGTCGCGCTGGAGCACCTCGACCTGACCCGCGAGCTTGTGGATCTGGGTGTACGCCTGTTCCCGCTCGGTGGTCAGCGCCGCGATCTCGTGTTCCGCGCGGGCGACGTAGCGGTCGACCTGTCGTTTCTCGTATCCCCGCAGCGCGGACTCGAAGCTGGGCTCCGTGGTCACGTCCCCGCCGAGCGCGAACAGTTCCTCGCCGTGCGACATGCCCCCATCCTCACACGCATCCGCCTCTGCGGGGGCGATACGGACGCCCCTTCTGGGACCTACTTCACCCTCGTGGCGAAACGGGCCGGGAAAGCATGACGGCGCGGGGCGGCACCGGTTACCCGGTGTCACCCCGCGCCGTGGCTCATGCCCCGTCAGCGGGTGGTGGCTCAGCCGGCCGACTCGGCCGTGATCTTCTGCCCGGAGGTGTCGGACTTCGGCGCCTCGGCCGTCTTGTTGCCGCCCGACGGCACGCCCGGCACGATGCCGGCCAGGCCGGAGAGCATCTGCCCGAGCTGCGAGGTGACCGCGTCCTTCTGGCGGGTCAGGTCCTCGACCTCGCGGCGGGCCGCCTGCGTGGTCAGCTCGGCCTCGGTGCGGGCCTCGCTGAGCACCCGCTGCGCCTCGGCCCGTGCCTCGCTCAGCGTCTTGTCGGCCAGCGCCTTGGCCTTGTCGACCGTGTCGTTGGCGGTGCGCTCGGACTCGACCCGGCGCGCCTCGGCCCGCTGCTCGATTTCCTTGGCCCGCTCCTGGGCGGCCCGGGCCCGCTGCTCGGCCTCGTTGACCATCTTCTGGGTCTGCGTGACCTGGGCGGCGTGCCGCGCCGACTCCTCGCGCTCGGACTTCTCGCGCCGCTCGGCGAGCTGAAGCTCCAGGGCCTGGAGATCCTTGTCGCGCTTGTCGCGCGCGTCGGTGAGCAGCTTGGTCGCCTCGGCCCGCTTCTCCTCGGCCTCCCGGGCGGCCTTGGCCCGCTGCTGGGTGATCTCCCGCTCGGCGGTGGCGCGCAGCGTGGCGACCTCCCGCTCCACCGTCGACTTCAGCTCGGCCACCTCGTGTGCGGTGACCGTACGCAGCTGCTTGGTCTCCCGGTCGGCGTCGGCGCGCAGCGTGTCCGCCTCCCGGCGGGCCTGCACGCGGACCTCGGCGGCCTCCCGCTCGGCGGCGGTGCGGACGGTGCCCGCCTCCCGCTCGGCGGTGGCCTTCATGGCGGCCGCCTCGGCGCGTGCCTTGTCGGTGATCTCGCGCGCCTCCAGGCGGGCGGCGGAGAGGATGCCCTCCGACTCGCGCTTGGCCTCGTTGCGGTGGTCGTTGGCCTGCTCCTCGGCCAGCCGCAGGATCTGCTCGACGCGGGTGCCCAGGCCGGAGAGGGTCGGCCGGCTGTTCTCCTCGAGCTGCTTGTTGGTCTCGGTGAGCTTCTGCTCGAGCGCGCCCTGGCGCTGCTCGGCCTGCCGGAGCCGGCGCTGGGCGTCGTTCATCCGCTGCTCGGCCTCGGCGCGGGCCTGCTCGGACTGGCTCAGTGCGGCGCTCAGCCGGCCGATGAAGTCGTCGACCTGGTTGGTGTTGTATCCGCGCAGGCCAACAGTGAAATCGGGCTGTGAGTTCGCGTTATCGAAGAACGCAAGAGGGGAGGACTGCTGCTGGGGCATTGGGACATACTCGCAGACGCCCCAGGGTGGTTCGCAAGAGTGGTCGGCAGCTTTCGCGTCCTCTTTACATGGTCAACTTCTGCCGGCGGCGGGACCGGACCAATCGGCGATCTTGGCAGGTCCCGGGCCGGGCGGCGGCGCGGGACGGTGGCGGGAAAGGGTCGCGGACAGGTGCCCGCGACCCTTTGTGTTCACGACTGTCTTCACGACTGTCTCGGCGACAGTCGAATGGCGTCCCGGTCCGCCGGAAAGGCAATCCGGCGTCACCGTACGGTCAGTGCCCGCGGAACCGGTTGATCGCGCTTTCGTGCCGGGAGCGCAGCTCGGTGTCCCGGACGCCGAGCCCGTCGGTGGGCGCCAGGCACCGCACGCCCACCTTGCCCTGGTGCGCGTTGCGGTGCACCTCGTACGCGGCCTGGCCGGTCTGCTCCAGCGGGTACGTCTTCGACACCGTGGGATGCACCTTGCCGAGCGCGACCAGCCGGTTGGCCTGCCACGCCTCGTGGTAGTTGGCGAAGTGGCTGCCGACGATGCGCTTGAGGTGCATCCACAGGTAACGGTTGTCGTACTGGTGGAGGAAACCGCTGGTGGAGGCGCAGGTGACGATCGTGCCGCCCTTCTTGGCGACGTAGACGCTGGCGCCGAACGTCTCCCGGCCCGGGTGCTCGAAGACGATGTCCGGGTCCTCGCCGCCGGTCAGCTCGCGGATCCGCTCGCCGAAGCGACGCCACTCGTCCTGGTCCTGCGTGTGCTCGTCGGACCAGAACCGGAAGCCCTCGGCGGTGCGGTCGATGACCAGCTCGGCGCCCATCCGCCGGCACAGCTCGGCCTTCTCCGGCGAGGACACCACGCAGACCGGGATGGCGCCGCCGCCCAGCGCCATCTGGGTCGCGTAGCCGCCCAGGCCGCCGGAGGCGCCCCAGATCAGCACCACGTCGCCCTGCTTCATGTTCGCGCCGTGGTGCGAGACGAGCTGCCGGTAGGCGGTGGAGTTGACCAGCCCGGGGCTGGCCGCCTCCTCCCAGCTCAGGTGGCGCGGCTTCGGCATGAGCTGGTTGGCCTTGACCACGCACAGCTCGGCCAGGCCGCCGAAGTTGGTCTCGAACCCCCAGATCCGCTGCTGCGGGTCGAGCATGGTGTCGTCGTGGCCGGCGGCGTCCTCCAGCTCGACCGACAGGCAGTGCGCGACCACCTCGTCGCCGGTCTTCCACCGGGTCACGCCGGGGCCGGTCCGCAGCACCACGCCGGCCGCGTCCGAGCCGACCACGTGGTACGGCAGGTCGTGGCGGCGGGTCAGCTCGGAGATCCGGCCGTAGCGCTGGAGGAACTTGAACGTGGGGAGCGGCTCGAAGATGCTGGTCCACACCGTGTTGTAGTTGATCGCGCTGGCCATCACCGCGACCAGCGCCTCGCCCGGCCCCAGCTCGGGGGTGGGCACCTCCTGGACGTGCAGCGCCTTGCGCGGGTCCTTGTCCCGGGTGGCCATGCCCTCGAACATCCGGGTGTCCTCGGCCCGGACCACCACGCCCCGGTAGCTCTCCGGCACCGGCAGGCCGGCGAGGCCGGCGAGTTCCCGTTCCGGCCGCGCCGAGCCCTCCGTCGCCATGATCGCTTCTAGGATGTCCTGCACGGTGACCTCCCGTTCGTCAGCACCCGCACCGGGGCAGGGGTGCTGCCATCGTCGGCGCCGGTGCGACGGGACCGCCATGTCGGCAATCGACACATCCGGCACCGGTCGCGTTCCTGTGGGCCGGGACGTTACTGAACGGTAGCTAGGGTCGGAAGGGCTGTGTGAAAAACTGCATCGACCGATGCGTGGAGATGTCCGTGGGAACGCGCAACCGCGCATGGCCGCGCGTCTTCTCACCTGTTAGGAAGGGCCCCTTGCTGACAGACGTCTGTCAGCAAGGGGCCCCTCCTTGCCTCTCAGGCGGGCTGGACCAGCTCGATCAGCACGCCGCCGGCGTCCTTCGGGTGCACGAAGTTCACCCGGGAGTCCGACGTCCCGCGCCGGGGCGCCTCGTACAGCAGCCGGACGCCGCGCTCGCGCAGCGCCGCGCAGGCCACGTCGATGTCCGCCACCGTGTACGCGACCTGCTGGATGCCCGGCCCGCGCTTGTCCAGGAACTTGCCGATGGTGGTGTCCGGCGACAGCGGGGCGAGTAGCTGCACCATGCCCCCGGAGCTGTCCGGTCCGACCGCCAGCATCGCCTCGCGTACGCCCTGCTCGTCGTTCGTCTCGGTGTGCACGCAGCGCATGCCGAAGGTGCGCTGGTAAAAGTCGATCGCGGCGTCCAGGTCCGCCACGGCGATCCCGACATGGTCGATGCGGCGCAGACCGATGTCTGTGACAAACTCGGCAGCGGGCTCGACGGAGGAGTTCTCAGCCATGGCGCTAGTCTGACCGAACAATCGTTAAGGCGTACAGGTCGGCACCCCTCGGAGGCAGGCATGGCTTCGGTGATCGTCAGCGGCGCGCGGACCCCGATGGGGCGCCTGCTGGGCAACCTCAAGGACCTCCCCGCGACCAGACTCGGTGGCATCGCGATCAAGGCCGCGCTGGAGCGCGCCGGCGTGGCCCCCGACCAGGTGCAATACGTGATCATGGGGCAGGTGCTCCAGGCCGGCGCCGGCCAGATCCCGGCGCGGCAGGCGGCCGTCGAGGCCGGCATCCCGATGTCCACCCCGGCGCTGACCATCAACAAGGTCTGCCTCTCCGGGCTGGACGCCATCGCGCTCGCCGACCAGCTCATCCGGGCCGGCGAGTTCGACGTCGTGGTGGCCGGCGGCATGGAGTCGATGACCAACGCCCCGCACCTGCTGCTCGGGCAGCGCGCCGGCTACAAGTACGGCGACGTGACGGTCAAGGACCACATGGCGCTCGACGGCCTCACCGACGCCTGGGACTGCTGCTCGATGGGTGAGTCCACCGAGCGGCACGGCGCGCGGCACGGCATCAGCCGTGCGGAGCAGGACGCCTTCGCCGCAGCCAGCCACCAGCGCGCCGCCGCCGCCCAGAAGAACGGTCACTTCGCCGAGGAGATCACCCCGGTGATCATTCCGCAGCGCAAGGGCGACCCGCTGGTGGTCAGCGAGGACGAGGGCATCCGGCCGGACACCACCGCCGAGTCGCTGGGTCGGCTGCGTCCCGCCTTCGCCAAGGACGGCACGATCACCGCCGGCAGCTCCTCGCCGATCTCCGACGGCGCCGCCGCGGTGGTCGTGATGAGCAAGGCCAAGGCCACCGAGCTGGGGCTCACCTGGCTGGCCGAGATCGGCGCGCACGGCAACGTGGCCGGGCCGGACAACTCGCTGCACTCGCAGCCGTCCAACGCCATCAACCACGCGCTGCGCAAGGGCGGCCTGAGCCTCGACGACCTCGACCTCATCGAGATCAACGAGGCGTTCGCCGCGGTCGGCATCCAGTCCACCCGCGATCTAGGGATCAGCGCGGACAAGGTCAACGTCAACGGCGGCGCGATCGCGCTGGGTCACCCGATCGGCATGTCCGGCGCCCGGCTGGTGCTCACGCTGGCGCTGGAGCTGAAGCGGCGCGGTGGCGGCACCGGCGCGGCGGCGCTCTGCGGCGGCGGCGGCCAGGGCGACGCGCTGATCATCCACGTGCCGACGGGCGGCGAGTCCCACGCGTGAGTGACGTGACCATCCCGGCCACCGGTCCGGTGCGCCGCAGCCGCGACGTACCCCTGCTGGTCGAGCGGGCCCGCGCGGGCGATCCCCGCGCGGTCGCCCGGCTGATCACCCTGGTCGAGTCCGGCGACGAGGCGCTGCCGCAGGTCGCGGCTGCCCTCGCGCCGTACGCCGGGCACGCCCAGGTGGTCGGCCTGACCGGCTCACCGGGTGTGGGCAAGTCGACCACCACGAACGAGCTGGTGCGCGCGCTGCGGGCGCGCGGCCACCGGGTCGGGGTGCTGGCCATCGACCCGTCCAGCCCGTTCACCGGCGGGGCGATCCTCGGCGACCGGGTCCGGATGCAGGACCACGCCACCGACCCCGGCGTCTACATCCGCTCGATGTCCAGCCGGGGCCACCTCGGTGGGCTCTCCGCGGCGACGCCTCAGGCGGTGCGCGTGCTGGAGGGCGCCGGCTGCGACGTGGTGCTGGTCGAGACCGTCGGGGTGGGGCAGGCCGAGGTGGAGGTGGCCTCGCTGGCCGACACCACGCTGGTGCTGCTCGCCCCGGGCATGGGCGACGCGATCCAGGCGGTGAAGGCCGGCATCCTGGAGATCGCCGACGTGTTCGTGGTGAACAAGGCCGACCGGGACGGCGCCGACGCCACGGTCCGCGACATCCAGGGCATGATCGCGCTCGGCGAGCGCGGGCCGGGGGAGTGGCGTCCGCAGGTGGTCCGCGCGATCGCGGCCCGTGCGGAGGGCATCGACGACATCGCCGCCGCGATCGACAAGCACCGCGACTGGCTGGAGCGCCACGACGAGCTGCGCCGCCGCCGGGAGACGCGGGCCGCCGCCGAGATCGAGGCGATCGCGCTCGGCGCGCTCCGCGCCCGGATCGGTTCCCTGCGCGACGGTACGCAGCTCCCGGCGCTGGCCGCGAAGGTGGCCGAGGGCGCCCTCGACCCGTACGCCGCCGCCGAAGACCTCCTGACCCAGCTCGCCTCCTGACCCTTCCCCTCCACAAGGGGCATTCGTCGGGCCCAAGGTCCATGATCGACGGTGGTGTCGGGCGGGGGCGCGGCCGGGGCGGCGTGGCTTGTACGCTCCCGGGGTCGGTTGGAGCGAGGGTGGGGGAGAGCGTGGAGCACGAGGCTACGCAGGAGCTGTCGATCACGCCGGCGGCGACGGCGGGCGGGACGACGCACGTCTCCGACGAGGTGGTGGAGAAGATCGCGGTGGCCGCCGCGAAGTCGGTGCCCGGCGTGGCCGAGCTGGGCGGCGACGTGGCCCGGTTCTTCAACGCCGTGCTGGACCGGGTCGGGCTGGACCAGGTCGGCGACGCCCGGCGCGGTTGCTCGGCCCACGTCACCGACGGCGCGGCCGTGGTGAACCTGGTCATCGTGATCGACGGCGGCCACCCGGTGCCCCAGGTCACCGACGGCGTGCGGGCCGCGGTCACGTCGGCGGTCGAGGCGTACGGGCTGCGCGTCGACGAGATCAACATCCGGGTGGACGACGTGGCGATCGGGGACCCGGGCGCGCCCCTCGGCTGATTCCGCGCGCCGGGCGAGCTCGGGCCGGTGAGTGGGTTCGCGTCGCCTACCAACTTGATGGCAAGAATGGATCGCCCGGCCGGGCCCAGCGATGATCAACACCGGTACGCCGACGTGGTGGTCTCGCGCGGGCGGGGACACCGCCACTTCGGCGGAACGCAGAGCGGTCCGTCGTCGGAAGCCGCCACGTCGGCGAACTGGCGTCGGGGCCGGCCGGCTCGCCCACATGCGCCCGCCGACCGGCGGCCCCACCTCGCGGCTGGACCCGGAGCTGGCCGAGGCGGCCCCGCCTCGCGGCTGGACCCGGAGCTGGCCCAGGCGGTCCCGCCTCGCCGCTGGACCCGGGGCTGGCCGAGGCGGCGCAGGACGCGCCTCGGCGTGAATCCTGGTACGGGAGCGCCCCTGGAGGGGCCGTTTCGTACCAAGATCTCTCACCGGTATGAGCGCGGGTCGCTCCCGGGTGCCTTTGGCGACCGAGGGCAGTAACGACTCGGGCCGGCGCGGGGCCTGCCGGGTCGAGTCAGGCGTCCGGCGGGCGGACCAGCTCGACCTCGTCGCCGGGCAGCAGCTCCACGCCGCCCGTCGGGCCGTGGACCTCCAGCACCGGTACGCCCTCGTCGAGCTGCAACGTCCGGCGCTCGTTGCCGGTCGGCATCCGGGCGACGACCGAACTGCCCGGACCGAGTTCGACCTGCCGTCGCCGAGGCGCTTCCCGCACCCGGGTGCCGAACGGTCTGCTGGTGGTGACCAGACCTTCCGGTCGCAGTAGCGAGATCGCCATGCGGACGGCATCGCGACCGATCCGATGCTCCTGGCTCAGCCGCGTCTCGCTGCCGACGTTTGCTCCGGCCGGGAGTGCGCCTGTCTCGATCTGCTCGCGGATCAGGTCGGCGAGCTGCACATAGACCGGCGTGTGCGAGCGCGGATCGACAGCCGTGCCCTAAGCCTTGTGCCTTCGTGGATGCGATCCAGCCCGTGGTGGCCGGTGACCTGGCCGGCGCGGTGCGCCTGGCGCGGGTGGTCGCCCGCTGGTCGGGCGTGCTCACCTCGGCCGATCCCGGCGAGAGCACCGTGTCGGCCGAGGACGAGCAGGGCGTACGCCATCGGGTCTTCTGCGACCTGCGGATGGTCGGCGGCCGGCGCTGTCTGCTCCGCGCCGACCACGACGGACCCTGCTCCCGGGTTACCGGCCGGTACGCACGTCCTTAGCGATCGTTCAGGCATTCGTTCTACACTCGGTCTTCTTGACGAGGACCCGAGGAGGAGCTCCGCGCATGGACGCTGACGAGATCGCCGCCGGCCGGGCCCGCTGGCAGGCCCGCTACGACGCCGCCCGCAAGCGCGACGCGGACTTCACCACGCTCTCCGGCCTGCCGGTCGACCCGGTGTACGGCCCGCCGGAGGGGACCGCCTACCCGGGCTTCGACCGGATCGGCTGGCCGGGCGAGTTCCCGTACACCCGGGGGTTGCACCCGACCGGCTACCGCGGACGGGCCTGGACCATCCGGCAGTTCGCCGGCTTCGGCAACGCCCGGCAGACCAACGAGCGCTACAAGATGATCCTCGGCGCGGGCGGCGGCGGGCTCTCCGTCGCGTTCGACATGCCGACGCTGATGGGCCGCGACTCGGACGACCCGCAGTCGCTCGGCGAGGTCGGCCACTGCGGCGTCGCGATCGACTCGGCGGCCGACATGGAGGTGCTCTTCGACGGCATCGACCTGGCCGGCGTCACCACCTCGATGACCATCTCCGGGCCGGCCGTGCCGGTGTTCTGCATGTACCTGGTCGCCGCCGAGCGCCAGGGCGCCGACCTGTCCACGCTGGACGGCACGCTCCAGACGGACATCTTCAAGGAGTACATCGCGCAGAAGGAGTGGCTCTTCGACCCCGAGCCGCACCTGCGCCTGATCGGCGACCTGATGGAGTACTGCGCGGCGGAGATCCCGCGCTACAAGCCGCTCTCGGTCTCCGGCTACCACATCCGCGAGGCCGGCTCGACCGCCGCGCAGGAGCTGGCGTACACGCTTGCCGACGGGTTCGGCTACGTCGAGCTGGGCCTGTCGCGCGGGCTGGACGTCAACGTGTTCGCCCCCGGGTTGAGCTTCTTCTTCGACTCCCACCTGGACTTCTTCGAGGAGATCGCCAAGTTCCGCGCCGCCCGCCGGATCTGGGCCCGCTGGCTGCGCGACGTCTACGGCGCGACCAGCGAGAAGGCGCAGTGGCTGCGGTTCCACACGCAGACCGCCGGGGTGTCGCTGACCGCCCAGCAGCCGGTCAACAACGTGGTACGCACCGCGGTGGAAGCGCTGGCGGCGGTGCTCGGCGGCACCAACTCGCTGCACACCAACGCGCTGGACGAGACGCTCGCGCTGCCCACCGACGAGTCGGCCGAGATCGCCCTGCGCACGCAGCAGGTGCTGATGGAGGAGACCGGCGTGACGAACGTGGCCGACCCGCTCGGCGGCGCCTGGTACGTCGAGGCGCTCACCGACCGGATCGAGGCCGAGGCGGAGGAGATCTTCGCCCGCATCCGGCAGCTCGGCGGCGACGGCCCGCACCAGATCGGCCCGATGACCTCGGGCATCCTGCGCGGCATCGAGGACGGCTGGTTCACCGGCCACATCGCCGAGTCGGCGTTCGTCTACCAGCAGGCGCTGGAGAAGGGCGAGAAGAAGATCGTCGGCGTCAACTGCCACACCGGCACGGTCGCCAAGGAACTGGAGATCCTGCGCATCTCGCACGAGGTGGAGCTGGAGCAGCGCCGGGTGCTGGCCGAGCGCAAGTCGGCCCGTGACGACGCCGCGGTCACCGCCGCCGTACGCCGGATGGTGGAGGTCAGCCGGACCGGCGAGAACATGATCCCGGCGATGCTGGACGCGGTCCGCGCCGAGGCCACCCTGGGCGAGATCTGCGACGCGCTGCGCGGCGAGTGGGGCGTCTACCGCGAGCCCGCCCGCTTCTAGGCGCCAGGAGGGCCTTCCTGACGCGGCGTCTGTCAGGAAGGCCCTTCTTGCGCACTCTGAGCAGGGGTGAGAGTCGCAACGTCGCCGTTGCGGGTGAGCCGAGTTCCGAGCGACACGTGCGAGACTAGACAACCATGAGCGACCCACGGATCACCTCGTCGATCTTCACCCGCGGCGCGGTCGACCTCAGCGCGCTGCGCACCCCCGCACCGGCCGACACCTCTCCCGCCACACCGTCCCAGGGCGGCCCGCCCGCCGGGCTGCCGGGCGGCCCCGCCGGCTCGGCCGCCGTGATCGACGTGACCGAGGCGAACATCCAGTCCGAGGTGCTCGAACGCTCGCTCTCCACACCGGTCGTGGTCTTCTTCGGCGCCGCCGGCTACCCGGAGAGCGACCAGTTCGCCCCGGTGCTGGAGCGGCTGGCCGCCGAGAGCGCCGGCGCCTGGCTCCTGGCCCGGGTCGACGTGCAGCAGCAGCCACGGCTCGCGCAGATGTTCCAACTCCAGGCGCTGCCCACCACGTACGCCATCGTCGGCGGCCGGCCGGTCGACGCCTTCCCGGGTGTGCTGCCCGAGTCGGAGTTGCGCAAGTGGCTCCAGGCCGTGCTCCAGGCCGCCGGCGTCACGGTGGCCGAGCCGGAGGACCCGCGGCTCGACGCCGCCGACGACGCGTTGATGAGCGGCGACCTCGACGCCGCCGAGGCGGCGTACCGGAAGATCCTGGCCGAGTCCCCGACGGACGCCGCGGCGGAGGCGGGCCTGGCGCAGGTCGGGCTGGCCCGCCGGGTGGCCGGCGCGGACCCGCAGGGGGCGCTCGACGCCGCCGCGGCGGCCCCCGACGACGTCGACGCCCAACTGCTGGCCGCCGACATCGAGGTGCTCAGCGGCCTGGCCGACCAGGCCTACCAGCGACTGGTCGGCCTGGTCCGGCGGACCGCCGGCGAGGAGCGGGACCGGGTCCGCCAGCACCTGATCGGCCTGTTCACCATCGCCGGCCCGGACGACCCCGCCGTGGCCTCCGCCCGACGCGCCCTGGCCAGCGCCTTGTTCTGAATTCGTCGTACGCCCGCGCGGGCCGGCGCGCCGCCGGCCCGCCCGACCATCGAGGACGGGAGCTCATGATGCGCCGGATCGCCGTCCTCGACGCGCCGACAAACCTCGGACTGCGCCCGCCCACGGCCAGCTCCGTCCCCGGCTGCGGCAAGGCGCCCGGCGCGCTGCGCGACCACGGGCTGCTCGCCCGGCTGCGGGCCCGCGACGCCGGCTGCCTCACCGCACCCCGCTACGACCCGGGCGACTGGCGGCCCGGCGACGGCGTCTGCCACGCGCCGGAGATCTCGGCCTACTCGGTGGCGCTCGCCGACCGGATCGGCGCGATCATCGACCGGGGCGAGTTCCCGCTGGTGCTCGGCGGGGACTGCTCGGTGCTGCTCGGCTCGGCGCTGGCCATGCACCGGCTCGGCGAGGCGGTCGGCGGGCGGATCGGGCTGGTCTTCGTGGACGGCCACTCCGACTTCCGGCACCCCGGCAACGCGTCCTACGTCGGGGCGGCGGCGGGGGAGGACCTGGCCCTGGTCACCGGGCGGGGGCAGCCCGACCTGGCCGCCATCGAGGGGCGGCGCCCCTACTTCCGGGACATCGACGTGGTGGTGCTCGGCATCCGCGCGCAGGACGAGTACCGTCTCGACCTCCAGGCCGCCGGCATCACCACCCGGCCGGTGCCGGCGCTGCGCGCCGAGGGCGCGGCCCGCACCGCCCAGTGGGCGCACGAACAGCTCGTCGACTGCGCCGGCTACTGGGTGCACATCGACGTGGACGTGCTCGACCCGGCCGTGATGCCCGCCGTCGACGCGCCCGATCCGGGCGGCATCGCTTTCGCCGAACTGGAGATCCTGCTCGGCGGGCTGGTGGACACGCCGCACTGCCTCGGCGTGGAGCTGACCGTCTTCGACCCCGACTACGACCCGGACGGGGCGTACGCGGCGGAGATCGTGAACACGGTGGTGGCCGGGCTCGCCCCGGTCGTCGCCCCGGACGCGGTGCCACCCCGGCTGCTGCCGGCCGGCCCGACACCCCGGCCGGGCAACGGCCGGGTGCAGCGCCCGGCGACGAGGGTGCCGGTACCCGCCGTCGCGACGGACCCGATCGGCCCGCCGGCGGTCAGGGACGGCGACGACGACACGGCGGCGTGGCTGCCGGAGCCGGGCGAGAAGGACGCCGGGCCGGCCGTCGGCCCCGGGTCGCTCCGCCGCGTCGCGGTGCCCGAGATGGACGGCGGACCGCTCGGGGAGGCGCCACCGGCCACCGGGGAACCCGCCTGAGCGACACCGGTCGGCTCCGCCCCGGACCGTACGGACCCGCTCAGCGGGCCAGGCCGCGCAGGAACCGCTCGGCGATCGGCACCGCGCTGGCCGTGCTGGAGCCGCCCTGCTCGACGAAGACCGCGAAGGCCACGTCGCCCTGCCAGCCCACGAACCAGGCGTGGGTGTGCGCCGGGCTGTTGTCGTACTCCGCGGTGCCGGTCTTGCCGTGCACCGGCTCGCCGGGCACCTTGGCCAACGCGGTGGCGGTGCCGGCGGTGACCACGCCGCGCATCAGCGTCTTCAACGCCGCCACGGACTCCGGCTTGAGCGCCGGCCCGGCCGGGGCGGGCTTGCCCGGCGCCGGATCGAGCAGCAGCTTGGGCTGCTCGAAGCGGCCCCGCGCCACGGCCGCGGTGGCGCCGGCCATCGCCAACGGGCTGACCACCGTGGTGCCCTGGCCGATCGCGGCGGCGGCCTGCTCGGTGGGCCCCCCGTTCGCGGAGACCTTGCCGGTGAACACGTCCGCGCCCAGATCCCAGCCGGCCTCCAGCCCGAGCGTGCGGCCGGCCTGGGCGAGCCCGTCCGGGCCGAGCTGCGGGGCCAGCGCGGTGAAGGCGGTGTTGCAGGACTTCGCGAAGTCGGTGGCGAACGGCACCGCGCCCAGCTCGAAATTGTCCGAGTTCTTGAAGACGCGCCCGTCGACCTCGGCCGTCTTCGGACAGGCCACCGTGGTCTGCGGGGTCACCGCGCCGCGGTCGAGCAGGCCGAGCGCGCTGACCATCTTGAACGTGGAGCCGGGCGGCACCTGGGCGGTGAACGCGAGGTTCTCGCCGGCCGCGCCGGGGCCGTTCGCGGTGGCCAGCACCGCGCCGTCGCTGATCCGCACCGCGACCAGCGCGGAGCGGCGGGGCTGGCCCCGCAGCGCGGCGTCGGCGGCGTTCTGGGTGGCCACGTCCAGCGTGGTCCGCACCGGCTGGCCGGGCTTCGGGTCGCTGCGGAACACCTCGGTGCCGGTGGGCTCGGTGGCGCCCTCCGCGGCGGGCCGCTCGGTGATCACGGTGACGCCGGGCACGCCCCGCAGCCGCTCGTCGTAGCGGCCCTGGAGGCCGCCGTGGCCGACCAGGTCGCCGCGGGCGTACCGGTCGGGGTGGGCCTGGAGGTCGTCGGCCTGGGCCTGGTCGACGGAGCCGAGCAGCGCCCGGGCGAACTCCCGGGTCGGGGCCAGCATGAGCTGATCGGTGGGGAACCGGGTGCCGGGCAGGTCGTAGATGCGGGGCTTGATCTGCCGGTACGCCTCGTCGCGCAGCGTCACCACCTCGACCAGTGCGTCCCGGTCGGCCTGCTTGAGCCGCTCGGGCAGGTCGCTGAGGTCGACCGGCGGGCTGAGCGCGGGTCGGACCGCCTTGAACGCGGCGTCGAGCCGACGCACCAGGCCGGGCACGTCCTTCACCTCGCCGGGCGTGACCTGCACCCGGACCACCGGACGGGGCGCCACGATCGGCTTGCCGGCGGCGTCCAGCACCGCGGCCCGCTCCGCCGGCTCCCGGCGCAACGCGAGGTGGTCACCCTCGGTCAGCTTCTCGTGCACCACCGCCGGCTCCCAGATCACCTGCCACTGGTCGCCGTCGCCCTTGAGGCGCACCGGGTTCTCGTAGGCCCAGCGGACGCCGCCCGGCAGCGCCCAGGTCAGCCGGACCCGGGCGGTGGCGATGTCGCCGGCGGTCGTGATCTCGCCGGTGCGCTCCAGCGTCGGCGGCGTGGCGGCCAGCTCGCCGGAGAGCGCCTTCAACTGCTTGGTCACCTCGCCCGCCGGCACCCGCGCGCCGGTCGGCGCGATGAAGCCGACCGGTTGCAGGTCGCCCGAGCGCCAGCCGCTCAGGAAGGCGTCGACGGTGCCGGCCGGCCCGTCCTCGCCGGAGCACCCGGTCACCGCGCCGGCGGCCAGCAGGGCGGCGACCAGCGCCGCGATCGGCCGGCGGCGGGATTGGCGACGGGGGCGGGCGGGGTACGACAGGGGCATGAAGCGGTCCCTCCGGTGCGAAACTGACCTGCACGCTAGTACGCCACGCGGCTCCCCACCGCCCCGCCACCGCCTGCGGCGGGTTCAGAAGTGGCATGTGGCAGTGTGATGAACATCGCCAGCCGGGTAATCCGCGACCGGCCGACCACGGACCCGCAACAGGTGAAAGGGCACAGTCCCGATCCGGACGTCCGGCCAGTGGTCCGCCGACCGAGGTGCACAACGGCAGGGCCTAGGCTGGGCGGCAGAGTGACCCACAACGCGGTGGGTCGAGGGGAGTGGCACCGATGGACCGGCGTCCGGCGATCAAACCGGGACCCGATCTCCAGGCTGACACCAGCCGGGACGATGACAGCTTCGATTCGGCGACCGACGGGGACGGTTTCGGCCGTCTCGACACAGGAGTGACCGGCCTGACCGGTTCCAGCATCGACACCCTCTACGACCTGGGGCTGCCCGCGCAGGCCCTGGCCGACGACGTGGAGGACGCCGAGCTGGACGAACCGGTGCCCAACGCGGAGCGGCTGGTCGCCCAGGCGGTCGCGCTGGCCGGCGACGACCACGACGCGGCCACGCTGGTGGACCGCTTCTGGCGGTTCGCGCCGGACGAGGAGCTGATCGGCTTCACCGCCGAGGAGATGCTGGAGGCGGCCCGGGCCCACCGGGACCTGGCCCAGCAGCGGGTGCCCGGCGAGCTGAAGCTGCGCATCCACGAACCGGACGCCGAGCAGCACCACACCGTCGTCGAGATCGTCACCGACGACATGCCGTTCCTGGTCGACTCGGTCACCGCGCTGCTGAACTCCCGCCACCTCGACGTGCACCTGCTGGTGCACCCGTTGGTAGTGGTCCGGCGGGAGCCGCTGGGCCGGCTCACCGAGGTCTCCGCGGACGTGGAGCCGGACGACGCGATCGCCGGTGACCTGGTCGAGAGCTGGATGCGGATCGAGATCGACCCGGTCCGCGACCCGGCCGAGCGGGAGGCGGTGCGCCGCGAGCTGCAACGCGTGCTCACCGACGTGCGGGAGGCCGTCGAGGACTGGCCCAAGATGCGGCAGCGGGCGATGGCGCTCGCCGACGAGTTGGCCGCCGCGCGCACGTCGGACAACCGCCCGCCGGTGCCGGAAAAGGACATCACGGACTCGGTGGAGTTGCTGCGCTGGCTCGCGCACGACCACTTCACGTTCCTCGGCTACCGGGAGTACCGCCTGGTCGACGCGGACGGCGCGGACGGCGGGCAGGCCCTGGAGGCGGTGCTCGGCACCGGGCTGGGCATCCTGCGGTCCGACTCGCCGGAGGCCCGGGCGCTGAACTCGATGACCCCGGAGGCGTACGAGCGGGTGCTGGAGAAGCGCCTGCTCATCATCACCAAGGCCAACTCCCGGGCCACCGTGCACCGCTCGGCCTACCTCGACTACATCGGCTTCAAGATCTTCAACGACGCCGGGGAGGTGGTCGGGGAGCGACGCTTCCTGGGCCTGTTCTCCACCGCCGCGTACCGGACCAGCGTGCAGGAACTGCCGGTGGTCCGCCGCAAGGTCGCCGAGGTGCTGGACCGCTCCGGCCTGAGCCTGCGCAGCCACTCCGGCAAGGACCTGCTCCAGATCCTGGAGACCTACCCGCGCGACGAGCTGTTCCAGATCAAGACCGACGACCTCTACCACGCGGTGATCGGCGTGCTGCGGATGGCCGGCCGCCGGCAGCTCCGGGTCTTCCTGCGCCGGGACGCGTACGGGCGGTTCATCTCCTGCCTGATCTACCTGCCCCGGGACCGGTTCACCACGCAGAACCGGCTGCGCATGCAGGACATCCTGCTGCGCGAGCTGAACGGCGTCGGCGTCGACTACACCACGAGGGTCACCGAGTCGATGCTGGCCCGGGTGCACTTCATCGTGCGCACCGACCCGAACAACCCGCCCGGCGAGATCGACGCCGACCTGCTCGCCGAGGAGCTGGCCGACGCCACCCGGCTCTGGGACGACGACTACCGGCTGGTGCTGGAGCGCAAGCTCGGCGACGAGCAGGCCAAGCACCTGTTCAGCCGCTACGCCGACGCGTTCCCGGAGGGCTACAAGGACGGGCACACGCCGTACGAGGCGATGAAGGACCTCGCCAAGCTGGAGCTGCTGGAGGAGTCCGGCCAGCTCGAGATGCACCTGTTCCGCAAGCAGGTGGCGCCGCGGGCCTACTCGGGCCGGGCCGCCGACGGCGACGAGTCCCTGGACGTGCGGTTCAAGGTCTACCGGTACGGCGAGCCGATGATGCTCTCCGCCGTGCTGCCGGTGCTGCACTCGCTCGGCGTGAAGGTGGTCGACGAGCACCCGTACGAGGTGGAGCGCGTCGACGGCCGGATCTGGCTCTACGACTTCGGTCTGGAGCTGCCGGAACGGCACCAGGACCTGTCCGAGGTGCGCCCGCACGTGGAGAACGCGTTCGCCGCCGCCTGGCGGGGCGAGGCCGAGGTGGACGGCTTCAACGAGCTGGTGCTGCGCACCGGGCTCACCTGGCGGCAGGTGGTGGTGCTGCGCGCGTACGCGAAGTACCTGCGGCAGGCCGGCACCGTGTTCTCCCAGGAGTACATGGAGCAGACGTTCATCGCGTACCCGAGCATCGCCGGGCTGCTGGTGCAGCTCTTCGAGATCCGGTTCGCGCCCGGCGGGATCACCATGGACGAGCGGCGGCAGCGCAGCGCCGAACTGGTCGACGCGATCGGCGAGGCGCTCGACGAGGTGTCCAGCCTCGACCAGGACCGCATCCTGCGCGCCTACCTGACGTTGATCCAGGCCACGCTGCGGACCAGCTTCTACCAGAAGCCGGTGGGTGGGCGGCCCAAGCCGTACGTGGCGTTCAAGCTGGACCCGCAGGCCATCCCGGACCTGCCGGCGCCGCGGCCGAAGTTCGAGATCTTCGTCTACTCGCCCCGGTTCGAGGGCGTGCACCTGCGGTTCGGGCCGGTGGCCCGGGGCGGCCTGCGCTGGTCGGACCGGCGTGAGGACTTCCGCACCGAGGTGCTGGGCCTGGTCAAGGCGCAGATGGTGAAGAACGCGGTGATCGTGCCGGTCGGTGCCAAGGGCGGCTTCGTGCTCAAGCAGAAGCCGGGCGACCGGGACGAGGCGGTGGTCTGCTACAAGGAGTTCATCTCCGCGTTGCTCGACGTCACGGACAACATCGTCAGCGGCGAGATCGTGCCGCCCGAGGACGTGGTCCGGCACGACGCCGACGACCCGTACCTGGTGGTCGCGGCGGACAAGGGCACCGCGACGTTCTCCGACATCGCCAACGAGATCTCCACCGCGCACCACTTCTGGTTGGGCGACGCGTTCGCCTCCGGCGGCTCGGCCGGCTACGACCACAAGAAGATGGGCATCACCGCCCGGGGCGCCTGGGAGTCGGTGAAGCGGCACTTCCGGGAGCTGGGGCACGACACCCAGACCCAGGACTTCACCGTGGTCGGCGTCGGCGACATGTCCGGCGACGTGTTCGGCAACGGGATGCTGCTCTCCGAGCACATCCGGCTGTTGGCCGCGTTCGACCACCGGCACATCTTCCTGGACCCGGACCCGGACGCGGCCACCTCGTTCGCCGAGCGCAAGCGGCTGTTCGACCTGCCCCGGTCGTCCTGGGAGGACTACGACCCGGAGCTGATCTCGGAAGGCGGCGGCATCTTCCCGCGTACCGCGAAGTCGGTGCCGATCACGCCGCAGGTCCGGGCGGTGCTCGGCCTCGACGACGACGTCACGCAGCTCAGCCCGCAGGAGCTGATGAAGGCGATCGTCACCGCGCCGGTGGACCTGTTCTGGAACGGCGGCATCGGCACCTACGTGAAGGCGTCGACGCAGACCAACGCCGAGGTCGGGGACAAGTCCAACGACGCCATCCGGGTGGACGGCAAGAGCCTGCGCTGCCGGGTGGTCGGCGAGGGCGGCAACCTGGGCTTCACCCAGCAGGGCCGGATCGAGTACGCCGCCGGCGGCGGCCGGATCTACACCGACTTCATCGACAACGCGGCCGGGGTGGACTGCTCCGACCACGAGGTGAACATCAAGATCCTGCTGAACACCGCGGTCGCCGACGGGGAGCTGGACCGGCCGGAGCGCGACGAGCTGCTGGCCCAGATGACCGACGAGGTCGCCGAGCTGGTGCTGCGGGACAACTACGACCAGGCGCGGGCGCTGAACAACGCCCAGGCCCAGGCCGCCTCGCTGCTCCCGGTGCACCGTCGGATGATCAGCGAGCTGGAGCGGTCCGGCGCGCTGGACCGGGCACTGGAGGCGCTGCCGTCGGACGAGGAGCTGGCGGTCCGCGTCGAGACCGGGCTGACCCCGCCGGAGTTCGCGGTGCTGCTCGCGTACGTGAAGATCGTGCTCGAGCGGGAGATCGTCAGCGAGGGCCTGGCGGACGAGGAGTGGACGACCGACGTCCTGGTCAACTACTTCCCGACCCCGCTGCGGCAGCGCTTCGCCGACCGGATGGGCCGGCACCGGCTGCGTCGGGACATCGTCACCACGGTGCTGGTCAACGAGGCGATCAATCGGGGCGGCATCTCGTTCGTGTTCCGGGTGGTCGAGGAGACGGCCGCCTCGGCGGCGGACGTGCTGCGGGCGTACGTGGTGGTCCGTGAGGTGTTCGAGCTGGGCGACCTGTGGAACGCGGTGGAGGCGCTGGACAACAAGGTCTCGCCCGAGTTGCAGACCGCCGTCTACCTGGACACCCGACGGCTGCTCGACCGCGCGGTGCGGTGGCTGGTCACCAACCGGCGCTCGCCGATCGACGTGCCGGCGGAGATCGCCCGGCTGCGGGACGGCGTGGCCCGCCTGATGCCGGACCTGGAACACCTGTTCTGGGGCACCGAGCGGGAGGCGATCGCGGCGCACATCGAGGCGCTCGTCGGCAAGGGGCTGCCGCGTGAGCTGGCCATCCAGGCGACCCGCCTGATGTACAGCTTCGGCCTGCTCGACATCGTCGAGACGGCGAAGACGACCGGGCGGGAGGTGAGCGAGGTGGCCTCGGTCTACTTCGTGCTCTCCGACCGGTTCCGGGTCGACGCGCTGCTGTCGAAGATCTCCCTGCTGCCGCGGGAGGACCGCTGGCAGACGCTGGCCCGGATGGCGCTGCGCTACGACCTGTACGCCGCGCTGGCCGCGCTCACCGCGGAGGTGCTCAGCTCCACCTCGGACAGCCAGCCGCCGGTGGAGCGGGTGCAGGAGTGGGAGCAGGCGAACGCGACCTCGATCCACCGGGCGCACCGGGCGATGGGGGAGTTCGACGAGTCCCGCGCCGACCTGTCCGCGCTGTCGGTCCTGCTGCGCCAGATCCGTACCCTGGTCCGGACGTCGTCGGCGGCCTGACGCTCCACCTGCCTCTGCCCCTGCCATCTGGCTGATTCACGGAAAGAGTGCCCATCGCGCCTCGGATGGGCACTCTTTCCGTGCATGAGGTGGGTCAGCGGATCATCCGCGCGTAGACCACGATGTTGTTCAGGTAGCTGCCGGCGGTCCGGTCGAACACCCCGCCGCAGGTGACCACGCGCAGACCCGGCACGGCGGACGGCCCGTAGACCTGTTCCGCCGGGAAGGCGGTCTTCGGGTACGAGCGGACCTCCTCCACGGTGAACGTGACGGTCGAGCCGTCCTGCCGGGACACGGCGATGGTGTCGCCCGGCACCAGCGCGCCCAGGTTGAAGAAGACCGCCGGGCCGAGCTTGGCGGAGTCGACGTGCCCGACGACCACGGCGTTGCCGGCCTCGCCGGGGCTGGCGCCGGGGGAGTACCAACCCGCCTTCATCGCCTGGTCCAGCGGGGGCACCTCGACCGTGCCGTCCGGGTTGGTGCCGAGCGTCATGACCTCGGCACGGACCCCGATCCGGGGAATCACGATGGTGGTGGGCGCCGAGCGGGGCAGCGCGGCCGGGGCACCCGTGGGCCCGGTCGGCGCGGCTCCGGGCGCCGCCGGCACGGTCCCGGACGGTACGCCGGGCACGGTCCCGGACGGTACGCCCGGCACGGTCCCGGACGGTACGCCCGGCACGGTCCCGGACGGTACGCCCGGAGCGGCTCCCGGGCGGGAACCGGGCGGTGTCGCCGACGCGGCTCCGGACGGCGCGCCCCCGCTCGGTGCCGCCGGCGTGCCCCCGGGTGGCGCTGCCGGCATGGTTCCCGGCGGGCCGGTCGGGGCGGTGCCGGGCGGCGCGGAGTCGACGTCGTCCCACGGCGTGGCGGCCTCGACGTCCGCGTCCGGTCCGGCCGCCGGGTCGGCGGCATCAGTCGTGCCGGCCGGTCCGGCCTGCGCGATCGGCTGCGGCGGGGTGGGTGGCGGGACGGTGCGGACGGACGCGCCGATCAGGCCCGAGCCCACCATGGCGAGGAGGACGACGACGGCCGCGCCGGCGGCGCGCCACGGTTTCCCGTGACGGCCGCCGGCCCGGGTCGTCGTCCGGTCAGACCAGGCCACCGGCCCGCCGCCGACGCAGCAGCACCAGCCCGCCGAGCGCGGCGGCGCCGATCATGCCGGCACCTCCGGTGGCGAGATTACGGTCCAGGCCGGTGGTGGCCATGCCGCCGTCACCGCCGTCGACCCCGCCCCGCGGCAGGACCACCAGCTCGCCCTCGCCGCAGGAGCCGTTCAGCTCGTACCGGCCGGGGTGGACGTCCTCGGAGACGCGGGCCTCGCCGTAGTAGACGAAGTCCTTCCCGTGCTCCCAGCCGGCCTCGTCCCCGCCCCGGCCGTAGCCCTCGTCGTCCTGCCAGTCCTCCTGCCAGTCGCCGTGGTGCTCGTCTTTGGCGTCCTTGCCGTGCTCGTCTTTGGCGTCCTTGCCGTGCTCGTCCTTGCCGTCCTTGCCGTATTCGTCTTTGGCGTCCTTGCCGTGCTCGTCCTTGCCGTCCTTGCCGTATTCGTCCTTGGCGTCCTTGCCGTGCTCGTCCTTGCCGTCCTTGCCGTATTCGTCTTTGGCGTCCTTGCCGTATTCGTCCTTGGCGTCCTTGCCGTGTTCGTCCTTGTTGGCCTCCGGCGGGGCGCCGTGCTCGTCCTTGCCGTCCTTGCCGTGTCCGTCCTTGCCGTCCTTGCCGTGCTCGTCCTGGGTCCAGTCGGTGGCCGCCCAGCCCGGCTCGGCGTCCTGGCCGTACTCCTCGTGGCCCTGCGGCCCCGCATCCCCGGCGTCGGCGGCCATGCCGGCACCCGCACCGCCCGGCTTCGGCGCGTCGGCCGGCGGCTCCGGCATCCCCGCCTCGCCGGGACCGTGCCCGTCCTGGCCCTTCTCGTCCTTGCCTTCGGGGCCCTTGCCTTCGGGACCCTTGCCTTCGGGGCCCTTGCCTTCGGGGCCCTTGCCTTCGGGACCCTTGCCTTCGGGACCCTTGCCTTCGGGACCCTTGCCCTCGGGGCCCTTGTTCTCAGGCCCCTTGCCCTGCTCGTCCTTGCCCTCCGGGGCCTTGCCGTGGTCTTCCCCGTGCCCGTCCTTGCCGTCCGGGCCCTGGTCCGCGTCCCCGGCCCAGTCGCCGCCCCGGTCGGCCCAGTCGCCGCCCTGGTCGGCCCAGTCGCCGTGCTCCCCGTCACGGGCCGGGTGGAGGTCGACCTTGCCGGTCACCTTCGACCAGACGTAGGCGTGCTCCTGGGGCTCCGAGCAGATCTCCAGCAGTTCCACCCTGTCGCCGGCCTTGACCACGTGCGGCTTGGCGATCACCTTGCCCTCGTCGTCGTGCCCGCCTGCGTAGGCCATTCCCGGGGTGAACACGAGAAGGCCCGCACCGCCGAGAGCGGCACCCGCGACGATCTTCCCGAGCATCTTGTCAGCCATACCAGCGTCACTCCATCCCTGTTCGTCCTGAGCCCGACGTCAGTCGAGCTACAGCCGACGTTAGACCTTTTCGCGTCTTATTCAGGGAAAGATTCGTTTTTAGGAGTTTGCCGATGATGCGGCATTAGCGCATCCCCGCCCGCCCCCGCACCCTCTGCGACATCTGCGCCCCCCGCCCGATGCCCCGCCCCTCCCACCCCCCACCCCCCGCCCCCCGCCCGACCTCCTCCCACCCCCGGGGCTCCCGCGCCGGGTGATCAAGGAGTTGGCGTCTGCGCCGGAGATCGACTCCCACCCCAACCCCTTGATCATCGGACGACGACCATGGGACTGGGTCCCCACCCGGCCGTTCTCGGTGATCATGGAGTTGGCGGGCGGGGGAGCGCTGCCACCTTCTGCCAACCTCATGATCGACGGGGTGGGGTGGTGGTGGGGATTGGTGAGCGGGGTGGGGGGCGGGGGGTGAGGGGTAGGGTCGAGGCCGGCGTATCGAGCCATTGCCATGGAAGCGCTCCCATGCAAGAATCGCTGCACGCGGTTCGGGGAGCCACACCGCGAGCTCAGACGTCGAGGGCAACCGGTCTCACCGGACGACGTCCGGCTCCTTCGGCCGGTCCTGCGGACCGGTCGGCACCACCACCACCCTCACGCCCGTCCGGGTCGGGCGTCCCCGAAGTAACCCGTGGCGCGCACGGTCGTTCCCGCAGGGCGACCACCGCCGCCATTCCGCCGGGCCGTTCGCGGATCCGGTCTCGCCCAAGGAGATCAGTGGTATGAATCTGTGGAGAAGGCTGTCCGGCCGGAGCCGGACGCTCGCGCTCACCGGCGCCGGCGTCCTCGTGGCCGGCGGGCTGGTGACCCTTCCGGTCACCGCGGCGCAGGCCGCGACGCAGTGCAGCGTGGACTACACCACCAACGACTGGGCCGGTGGCTTCACCGCGAACGTGGTCATCAAGAACCTCGGTGACCCGGTCAGTTCGTGGACCCTCGGTTTCACGTTCCCGAACAGCAGCCAGCGCGTACAGCAGGGCTGGTCGGCGAAGTGGACCCAGAGCGGCCAGAACGTCACCGCCCAGAACGAGTCCTACAACGGTTCGCTGGGCACCGGCGCCAGCACCAGCCTCGGGTTCAACGGCGCCTGGAGCGGCAGCAACCCGAAGCCGACGCAGTTCACGCTCAACGGCACGGTCTGCAACGGCGGCACGCCGCCCACCAGCACGCCCCCCACCAGCACGCCGCCGACGAGCACGCCGCCGACGAGCACGCCCCCCACCACCACGCCGCCCACCACCACCCCGCCGGGGCAGAAGGTGGACAACCCGTACGCCGGGGTCAAGGGGTACGTGAACCCGGAGTGGAAGGCCAAGGCCGAGTCGGTGGCCGGTGGCAACCGGGTGTCGAACAACCCGACCGCGGTCTGGATCGACCGGATCGCCGCCATCAACGGCACGCCGGACAGCAGCTCCAACGGCGCGATGGGGGTCCGTCAGCACCTGGACGCCGCGCTCGCCCAGGGCGCCGGCTACATCCAGTTCGTCATCTACAACCTGCCCGGCCGGGACTGCGCCGCGCTCGCGTCGAACGGTGAGCTGGGTCCGGACGACCTGCCCCGCTACAAGACCGAGTACATCGACCCGATCGCCGCGATCCAGGCCGACGCGAAGTACAAGAACCTGCGCATCGTCAACATCATCGAGATCGACTCGCTGCCCAACCTGGTGACCAACACCTCGGGCCAGCCGGGCGGCACCGCGATGTGCGACACGGTCAAGGCCAACGGCGCCTACGTCAACGGCGTCGGCTACGCGCTGGCGAAGCTCGGTGCGATCGGCAACGTCTACAACTACATCGACGCCGCGCACCACGGCTGGATCGGCTGGGACAGCAACTTCGGCCCGACCGCCGACCAGCTCAAGGCCGCCGCGGTGGCGTCCGGCAGCACCGTGAAGAACGTGCAGGGGTTCATCGTCAACACGGCGAACTACTCCGCGCTCAAGGAGCCGTACATCAAGATCACCGACTCGGTGAACGGCCAGACCGTGCGGCAGGCCAAGTGGATCGACTGGAACTTCTACGTCGACGAGCTCTCGTTCGCCCAGGCGTTCCGGCAGAAGCTGGTCTCGATCGGCTTCGACAGCAACATCGGCATGCTGATCGACACCTCCCGCAACGGTTGGGGCGGCTCGGCTCGGCCGACCGGTCCTGGCCCGCTGACCAGCGTCGACGCCTACGTCAACGGTGGTCGGGTCGACCGCCGCATCCACGCCGGCAACTGGTGCAACCAGGCCGGTGCGGGCCTCGGCGAGCGGCCGAAGGCCAACCCGGAGCCGGGCATCGACGCCTACGTCTGGGTGAAGCCCCCGGGTGAGTCGGACGGCTCCAGCAAGGAGATCCCGAACAACGAGGGCAAGGGCTTCGACCGGATGTGCGACCCGACGTACACCGGCAACGCCCGCAACGGCAACAGCATGTCCGGTGCCCTGCCGGACGCGCCGATCTCCGGCGCCTGGTTCGCGGCCCAGTTCGCGCAGCTCATGCAGAACGCCTACCCGGCGCTGTAGAGCCCCGCGGCCGGACCACCCGCCGCGGCGGGAGTGAGGCACCGCCGCGCGGGTTTCCCCGGGCCCCTGGTCGACGCCCACGTCGACCAGGGGCCCCCGGCCGTTCCCGGGTCAGGGCACCGTCTTCTCGATCGCCGCCCGGCCCAGCTCGGCCAGGTCACGGCGGGCCCGCTCGACGTTTTCCGGGGTCATGTCCTGGCCGCGCGCCCGGACCAGGTCCTCCGGCTCCCACGGCTGCTCGGCGCCGGTACGGATGTTGTCCCCGCCCGCGCCGGTGCCGGTGCCGGTCGCGCCGGTCCCGGCCGCGTACGGGTCACCGAGGATGTCCGGTGAGCCGGTGTCGGCCACCGCGCCGTCGGGCTCGGCGAACGTGGGGTTGTCCGGGTCGGTGCCGCCGCTGCGCAGCCGCGGCACCGTGCTCTCGTCGTCCACCGCGGCGGCCACCTCGGGGGTCTCCTCCAACGGTCGCTCGCCACCGGGGTCACGATCGGTCATGCTGCTGCCTCCTGTCCCCATCCGTGCCCGGCGTACCCGGTGCGACGCCGGGCATGCCGGCGGGCCGGGCGGGGATCCGGCGCGGCTCAGGAGTCGTCGGAGTGCGCCGCGGGGGCCTCGGTCGGGCGCAGCCGCTGCCAGAGCAGCATGAGCAGCCCGAAGACCAGCATCACCGCGCCGGCCCACAGGTTGATCCGAAGGCCCTGTGCCTTGTCGATCTCGGCCGACGAGTCGAAGAGCCCCATCAGCCCGACGATCAGCCCGTACGCGACGAACAGCCCACCGATGACCCGGCGGATGTCGAAGAGCCGGGCCGCGGCGGAGCGCTCCTCCCGCGCGTCCTCGGTCTCGTCGACCAGCGGGTCGTGGGCCTCGCCGTCGGAGTAACGGTCCGCGTTGTCTGCCATGACGTGGGTCCCTTCCTCAGAAGACCGGGATGTAGAAGAGGGCGGCGAGCACCACGGCGACGACGCCGAGCAGCACCGGGGAGCGGTACCAGGCCGCGTCGCCGGCCAGCGAGTCGTCGGCGAGCGTGGTGTCGCTGAGCCCGTACACCAGGCCGGTCAGCTCGTCGTCGGTCTTCGGTCGGGTCAGCGGCGTGATGATCGCGGCGACCACGGCGACGGTGACGAAGGCCAGGCCCGCGCCCCAGAAGCTCTCCTCCAGGTCCGAGTTGAAGCTGATCACACCGGTCTTGTAGAGCAGGTAGGTGGCGATCGCCACCACGGTGCCGGACAGCAGGGACCAGAAGCCGGCCAGCGCGCTCATCCGCCGCCAGAACATGCCGATGATGAACGTGCCGAACAGCGGCGCGTTGAAGACCGAGAACAGCGCCTGGATGTAGTTCATGATGTTGCTGAAGCCGGCCGCGATGAACGCCGTCCCGATGCCCACCACCACCGCGATCACGGTGGCGATCCGGCCCACCTTCACGTAGTACTCGTCCGGGCGGTCCCGCCGGAAGTACGCCTGCCAGATGTCGTACGTGAAGACGGTGTTGAAACCGCTGACGTTGGCCGCCATGCCGGCCATGAACGACGCCACCAGGCCGGTGACCGCGATGCCGAGCACACCGTTGGGGAGCAGGTCGCGCATGAGCAGCGGGATGGCGTTGTTGTAGACCAGGTCGCCCTGGTCGGCGCCCAGCCCCTTGACCGTGATCAGGGCGATCAGGCCGGGGATCACGGTGACCAGCGGGATGAGCAGCTTCGGGTACGCCCCGATGATCGGGGTACGCCGGGCGGCGCTCATGTTCCGCGCCGACAGGGCGCGCTGCACCTCGGCGAAGTTGGTGGTCCAGTAGCCGAAGGAGAGCACGAAACCGAGGCCGAAGACGATGCCCAGCCAGTGTGCGCCGAGCGGGTTGTCGGTGCTGCCGGTGCCCTGCCAGGCGTGCAGACCTGCCTCGCCGAGCTTGGACTCCCGTACCGCGTCCATCAGGCCGCTCACGCCGCCGACCTTGACCAGGCCGATCACGGTGATCGGCACCAGGCCGGCGATGATCACGAAGAACTGGAGCACCTCGTTGTAGATCGCGCCGGAGAGCCCGCCGACGGTGATGTACGCCAGCACGATCACCGCGCCGATCACGATCGCGACCCAGAGCGGCCAGCCCAGCAGCGCCTGCATGATCAGCGCGAGCGCGTAGAGGTTGACGCCGGCGATCAGCACCTGGGCGACCGCGAAGCTGATCGCGTTGAGCAGGTGGGTGGGCCGGTTGAAGCGCAGCCGCAAATACTCCGGCACGCTGCGGACCTTCGAGCCGTAGTAGAACGGCATCATCACGATGCCGAGGAAGACCATCGCCGGCACGGCGCCGATCCAGTAGTAGTGCACCGTCATGATGCCGTACTGGGCGCCGTTGGCCGCCATGCCGATGATCTCCAGCGCGCCCAGGTTCGCCGAGACGAACGCCAGGCCGGTGACCCAGGCGGGCAACGACCGCCCGGAGAGGAAGAAGTCGACGCTGGTCTTGATGGCGCGACGGGCGGCGAAGCCGACCCCCAGCACCGTGACGAAGTAGAGCGCCAGGATCAGGTAGTCCAGGGCGTTCATGTTCAACCGTAGGCCGCTGCCCATGCCTGTTGCTCCCCTCGTGTGGGTGCGTGCTGGGCCGGCAGGTACCCCGATCGCGAAGTTTCATGCCTACTGTTCGATCCCCCGCGCGCGCAGGAGCCCCGGCCGGGTGACCGGCCGGGGCTCCGTCGCAGGTGAGGGGCGTCAGCGGCCCAGTACGCGGTCCAGGAAGTCGCGGTAGCCGCGCACGGCCACCCGGAGCTGCTCGGTGTCGGACGAGCCGGACTCCTGCCAGGCGCCGAGTCGGGTGCGCTGCTCCCGCAGTGCCGTGGACAGCGCCTCGATCGCCTCCTCGACGAGCGACTCCGCCTCGCCGACCGCGGCCTTCGGGTCGTCCACGAAGCGGAGCTGGACGTCGCGCCAGCGGTCCCGGAAGCCCTGCGCCGCCTCCGGGGCGAACAGCGTCGCCGCGTCGGCCGGCACGGCGCCGGACGTGGCGCGGCCCGCCCCGGCCACCGCCGCGTCCGCCGCGTCGCCGGTCGGCGTCACGCCCGCCGCGTCGCTGGCTGCCACCGCGCCCACCTCGCCGCCGGTCACGGTCGCGCCCGCCGCGCCGCCGCCCATCGTCGCGCCGCCGGTCGCCGTACCCGCCGCCGCGGTGGCGGTGCCCGGGTCGACGGTGTCGTGGTGCCGGCCGGACCCACCGCCGTCGGCGCCCGCGGCAACCGGCACGGCGTCCGGGTCGACCAGACCCGGCTCGGCGCTGCCGTAGCCGACCGCACCGGCGGCCACCGCGTCGTCCCGGTCCCGGTCGGTGACCGGCGCGTCGTGCCGGTCCGCGTCGTCGGCGGTCACCGTGTCGTCGTCCCGGTCCGCGTCGGCGTGCTCGGCCGCCCAGCGGTCCCGGTCGTGCAGCCGGTCCCCGGCGGTCGGGTCGGCCCGCTCGTCGTCCAGCGGGTCGGTGCGACCCGGCGCGCCGTCGCCCGGCACGGCGGTGTCCTCGCGACGCGCGTCCCGCTCGTCCTCCGGACGACCGCCGGCCAGCGCCGAGGCGGCCACCGCGTCGCCCACCGTGGCCGCTCCGAACGCCGTGGGCAGCGGCGCCGGCTCGTGGAAGGCGGGCCGCTCGCCGTCGCGCGTCCCGTCGGTGTCGTCCGACCGGTCGGCCGCGTCGCGCAGCTCACCGGCGTCGTACGCCCGGGTGTCGTCGGGCCGCGCGTCCGGCCCGTCGTCCACGGCCGGGTCGTCGAACGTGCCCCGGTCGTCCAGCGCGTCCTCGGGCACCTCGGCCCGGCCGGCGCGGTCGGCCCCCGACCGGTCGACGTCGGCGCGGTCGTCCGGCGGCGGGACCGGCACCGGCGCGGATCGTACGGTTTCCGGGTGGTCCGGCGTGACCTGCTGCTCTTCGTGGCGCATGGCGGCGGCTCCTCAGCGGCTCGTGGCGTCGTGCTCGGGGTCGGGGTCGGGGTGGCGCTGCTCCGGCGACCGCTGGCCGACCGGGTCCGCGCCGAGCAGGTCGGCGAAGAGGGCCCGGTAGTGCACCAGCGCCTGGCGGAGGTCCTCGGTGCCGGCCTCACCGCGTTCGTTGCGCTGCCGGATCTCGTGGGCGTCGCGGTAGTGGGTGAGCGTGCGGGCGTGCTCGACGGAGAGATGGGCGATCTGGTCGGAAAAGTCCCCGGTGGGGTATCCGCGCTCCGCGATCAGGTGACTGACCAGCTCGTCGGCGTCACCGACGGTTTCGGCCGGCGAGTCCACGAAACGCACCTGGATCTCCTCCCAGGCGGCGGCGTAGCGGGCCCGGGACTCCGGGCTGAGCGGGGTCAGCTCCAGCTCGGCGTGCCGACGCTCGCGCTCCCGCAGCTCGCGCTCGGCGGCGCCGCGGCTGTCCTGCTCGGCGACGACCCGGTCGTACTCCGGGCCGAAGCGCTGCCGCAGCGCCCGCCGGCGGTTCGCGACCACGGCGAACGCGACAAGCGCGGCGACCACGGCGACGACGATGACTATGACGACTACCTGCGTGGACGACATGGCTCCTCCTTCGCCAGCTGGTATTCCCTCCTCCGGGTGATCGCCAATCCCGTTCCGGGGCACTTTCCGTCCGGGTACGCGACACCGGCCCGCGCCGGAGGCGCCGGTCCGACGATGCGGCGGGGGTCCGACGGTGCCCGCCAAGACCATCTCGGACCGTAGTGAGCGGCGAGACGGCCGGTAGTGCATCCGTCGGGGATTACGTATCCTGCCCAAGGCGTCCGGGCCGGGTCCCGGCGTCGCGACCGTCGACCCGACGGCCGCTGCCGGCGCCACCCAGCGAACCTTCCCGGGCGAGGTCTGATTGAACACCCGCGACTGGCCGATCCGCGCCAAGCTGACCGCGCTGGTCATCGGCCCGGTGACCGGGCTCCTGGCACTGTGGATCTTCGCCACCACACTCACCTTCGGGCCCGCGCTCGACCTGCTCGCCGCCCGCACCCTCCTGTACGACCTCGGCCGGCCGGGCGAGAACGTGGTGGCCGAGTTGCAGCGGGAACGGCGGCTCTCGGTGGTCCAGCTCGCCGGCGACGGCGTCCTGCCGGAGCTGGCCGCGCAACGCGACCGCACCGACCGGGCCGTCGCCGAGCTGCGTCGCCGGATCGACGGCGGGAAGTTGCGCGACGCGGCCGACGACCAGCTCGACGCGCGCCTCGACCAACTGGGCTCGGCGCTGGAGGCGCTCCCCGCGGGGCGGGTCTTCATCGACGACCGGAAGGTCGACCGGGCCGGCGCGGTCGGTCTCTACAGCGGGATGATCGGCTCGGCGTTCCAGGCGTTCTCCGCCATGGCGACGCTGCCCGACGTGCGGCTCAACCGGGAGGCGTCCGCGCTCACCGCGCTGGGCCGCTCCCGGGAGCTGCTCGGTCAGGCCGACGCGCTGCTGGCCGGCGCCGTCACCGCCGGCCGGTACGCCGACGGCGAGCACGAGCAACTGGTGCGCACCGTGGAGAACCAGCGTTTCCTGGCCGAGAACGCGGTCGCCGACCTGCCGCCCGACGAGCGGGCCGGCTACCAGCGACTCACCGAGGGCGCCGCGTTCCTCCGGCTGCGCGCGCTCCAGGACGCGCTGATCCGCGCCGACGACCTGCCCGCCGGCTTCGACGTCCGGGCCTGGGAGGCCGGCCACGCGGAGGTCTGGCAGAGCCTGCGGGACTTCGAGCTGCGCGGGGCGGACAGCCTCGCCGAACGTTCGGTGCCGATGGCGGTGCGCATCCTGCTCCAGCTCGCCGCCGCCGGCGTGCTCGGCCTGGTCGCCATCGTGGTCTGCCTGCTGGTGGCGCTGCGGGTCGGCCGGTCGCTGGCGCACCGGCTGACCGGCGTACGCACCGCCGCGACCGAGGTGGCCGAGCAGCGGCTGCCCGACGTGGTCGCCCGGCTGCGCCGGGGCGAGGAGGTCGACGTCGACCGCGAGGCCCCGGAGCTGGACCACGGCGGGGACGAGATCGGCCAGGTGGCGCACGCCTTCAACGAGGTACGCCGGACCGCGGTGCGGGCCGCGGTCGACGAGGTCACCCTCCGCCGCGGCTTCAACGAGGTCATCCTCAACCTCGCCCGACGCAGCCAGGGCCTGGTCCACCGGCAGTTGGCGCTGCTGGACCGCCTGGAACGGCGCACCGAGGACCCGGACGAGCTGGCCGGGCTGTTCCAGGTCGACCACCTCGCCACCCGGCTCCGCCGGCACGCCGAGGACCTGGTCATCCTGGCCGGGGCCGCGCCCGGCCGGGGTTGGCGCCGGCCGGTCGCCGCGGTGGACGTGATGCGCGGGGCGATCTCCGAGGTCGAGGCGTACGACCGGGTCGACGTGGGCGAGGTGCAGTCGGCCGGGGTGCTCGGCCGGGCCGTCGGCGACGTGATCCACCTGCTCGCCGAGCTGATCGAGAACGCGACCGCGTTCTCCCCGCCGGGCACCCGGGTGGACGTCACCGGCCGGAGCGTGCCGGGCGGCTACACCATCGAGATCACCGACCGGGGGCTCGGCATGTCGCCGCCGGCCCTGGCGGCGGCCAACCGCAAGCTGGCCGCCCCGCCCGAGTTCGACCCGGCCGACAGCGCCCGGCTGGGCCTGTTCGTGGTGGCCCGGTTGGCCGTGCGGCACGGCGTACGCGTGGAACTCCGGCGGGCCCGTCCGGCCGGGACGACCGCGGCGGTCTTCGTCCCGTTGGACCTGATCACCGACGAGCCCCCGGTCGGCCCGGACGCCGCCGCCGGCCCGGAGCGGCGGCGGATGGCGAAGGTGAGCCGGCTGACCACGGTGCCCCGCGGGCGGCCGACCCGACCGGGCCGCGAGCGCCCCGAGTCGACCGTGATCCCGCTGCCGGCCGCCCGGGCCTCGACCGTGGAGCCGCCCGCCGACGGCGACGGCCTGCCCCGTCGGGTGCGCCGGCGCGGCCCGGCCCGCCCCCGGGCGGTGGTCACCGACACCCCGGCCAGCCGCCCGCCGGAGGAGGCCCGCCGCGCGATGTCCGCGTTGCAGGCCGGCACCGCGCGCGGACGCCGGGACGGCACGCGCGCCGCCGGCAACCCGGCGGTCGCGCGGATCCGGGGCGCCGTTCCCGACCCGCCCACCGACGTGCCGGCGGACACCGGTACGCCGGCCACCGCGCCGGAACCGACCCCGGAGCCCTCCCCGCCGGCGTCGGACCAACGAACCGCGACTGAGAGGGACGCCTAGTGGTGCACACGACGCGGCAGAACGCCGATCTCGACTGGCTGCTCGACGACCTGGTGGAGCGGGTGCCGGCGGCCAGCCGGGCGGTGGTGCTCTCGGCGGACGGGCTCCTGCTCGGCGCCTCCACCGACCAGGACCGCACCGACGCGGAACACCTCTGCGCGCTGGCCTCCGGCTTCTCCGGTCTGGCCAAGGGGGCCACCCGGCACCTGGGCGGCGGCGCGGTCCGGCAGACGGTGGTGGAGATGGAGTCGGCGTACCTGTTCGTCACGGCCGCCGGGCAGGGCGCCTGCCTGGCCGTGGCCAGCGACGCGGACGCCGACATCGGCCTGGTGGCGTACGAGATGGCGATGCTGGTGATCCGCGTCGGGGAGAACCTGGCCGCGCCGGCCCGGGTCCCGGGGGAGCGGACCGATGCGAGCTGAGTGGCCCGGCCCGCAGCACGAGTGGCTGGACGCCGAGGCTGGTCCCGTGGTCCGCCCGTACACGCTCACCGGCGGCCGGGTGCGCCCGCCGGTCGACGGCTTCGACCTGCTGGCGTTCGTGCTGACCACGTCCGCGGCCGAGCCGGCCGGCGTACCCGGTCTCCAGCCGGAGCACCGCCGCCTGGTCGAGCTGGCCCGGCGGCCGAAGGCCGTGGCCGACCTCGCCGCCGACCTGGACCTCGCCGTCGGCGTGGTCCGGGTCCTGCTCGGCGACCTTCTCGCCCATGGGTTCGTCGCGGTGCACCGGCCACCGGCCACCGCGTACCTGCCCGACGACAACATCCTCAAGGCGGTGGTCAGTGGACTCCGTGCGCTTTGACCCGGAGCCGGCGTCGCGGGTGCCGCTGGCCCTGAAGATCCTCATCGCGGGTGGCTTCGGCGCCGGCAAGACGACGCTGGTCAGCGCGTTGAGCGAGGTCCGCCCGTTGCAGACCGAGGAGGTGCTGACCGGGGCCGGCCTGGGCACCGACGACGTCTCCGGGGTGGAGCAGAAGTCGACCACCACGGTGGCGATGGACTTCGGCCGGATCACCATCAACGACGACCTCCAGGTCTATCTGTTCGGCACCCCGGGCCAGGACCGTTTCTGGTTCCTCTGGGACGAGTTGGCGTTCGGCGCGCTGGGCGCGGTGGTGCTGGCCGACACCCGCCGGCTGGCCGACTGCTTCCCCTCGATCGACTACTTCGAGCAGCGGGGCATTCCGTTCGTGGTGGGGGTGAACTGCTTCGAGGGTTCCCGGCGGTTCGGCCTGGAGGCGGTCCGCGACGCGCTGGACCTCGACCCGGAGGTCCCGCTGGTGCTCTGCGACGCCCGGGACCGGCAGTCCGGCAAGCTGGTGCTGATCACGTTGGTCGAGCACGTGGCCCGGCAACGCGGCGAACCGGTCCCGGTGGGCTGATCCGCCCGCCGGTCACGTCGGCGTTCGACGACTGACCGGGCGACCGCCCGGGAAGCCTGGTTTGATCGCAGCAGGACCTGACGGAAGGTGGGAAGCGGTGGCGGGGCAGCACGAGGTCGTCCACATCGGGGGCTACACGGCGGAGTCGGACGGCCGGGCCGAGGGGATCGTCGCGGCCCGGCGTGACCCGGTGACCGGGGCGCTGACCCCGCTCGGCACCGTGGCGGTCACCCCGTCGCCGTCGTTCCTGGCCCGGCACCCGGGCCGGCCGGTGCTGTACGCCGTCAACGAGCTTCCCGAGGGCGGGCTGAGCGCCTTCCGGGTGGCGCCGGACGGCGCTCTCACCCCGCTGGGCGTACGCCCGACCGGTGGCGCCGAGCCGTGCCACCTGGCGGTCGCGCCGGACGGGCGGCACGTGTTCGTGGCGAACTACGGCGGCGGCAGCCTGGCGGTGTTCCCGTTGGACGCCGACGGCGTGCCGGGGGAGCGCACCGACCTGGTGCGGCACGAGGGGCACGGCGCCGATCCGGAGCGGCAGGAGGCGGCGCACTGCCACATGGTCTCGCCCGACCCGGCCGGTGGCCCGCTGCTCGCCGTCGACCTGGGCACCGACTCCGTCTATCGGTACGACCTCGACGCCGCCTCGGGGCGGCTGGTGCCCCGGGGGCCCCGGCTGCGGACGCCGGCCGGCACCGGGCCCCGGCATCTGGCCCGGCACCCGGACGGGCGGCGCTGCTGGCTGGTCGGTGAGCTGGACGCCACTGTCACCGGGTACGACCTCACGCCGGACGGGCTGCACCAGCGAGTCCGGGTCGAGGCCAGCGGCCGGACCGGGCACGTGCAGCCCGCCGGGGTGGCGGTCGGGCCGGACGGGCGCTTCCTCTACGTCAGCAACCGTGGCGTGGGCACGGTGGCCGTCTTCGCGCTGGACGGTACGGCGCCGGAGCTGGTGGCCGAGGTGGACGCCGGTGGTGGCTGGCCCCGGCACTTCGCGCTGGCCGGGGCGCACCTGTACGTCGCCGACGAGCGGGCCGACCTGGTGCGTGTCTTCCGGGTGGACCCGGGCAGCGGGGTGCCGGAGCCGGTGGGGGAGCCGGTGCCGATGGCGAGTCCGACCTGCGTGCTGGTGTGACGGGGCGGTGACCGTACGCGCGGTCCGGAGTGGATGACGATCACCTCGGTCACTGATTCGTAACTCAGCGTACCGATTAAGTGATCAACTGTTTCTCCTGCGTAACTTTCGTCCGAACGGTTGTGGCAGTAACCCCACGAGATACGCAAGATGGTCACCGTGTCTGGCCGCCATCGTATGCGTCACAACCTCCGAGGAGCAGGCGCCGCCGCAGCGGCGACCGCGCTTGTCGCCGTCGTAGCCGGTTCCTGGTTCGGTTACCAGCAGTTGGCCGGCCCGAACTGCTCGGGCCGCATCGAGCTGTCGGTGTCGGCCGCTCCGGAGATCGCTCCGGCGGTGCAGGGCGCCGCCGACGAGTGGGTGGCCAACGGCGCGGCGGTCGGCGGCACCTGCATCGCGGTGAACGTCTCCTCGGCCGAGTCGGTCGACGTGGCCGCCGCCGTGGCGGGCAAGCACGGCGCCACGCTGGCCGGCGTGGGGCAGGCCAGCGGCACCGCGGTCACCCCGGACGTCTGGGTGCCCGACTCCTCGACCTGGCTGGTCCGGCTCAAGGCGGGCGGCGCGAGCGCCTTCGCCCCGGCCAACGGCGCCTCGATCGCGCGTAGCCCGGTGGTGGTCGCGCTGCCCGAGCCGGTGGCCACCCGGATCGGCTGGCCGGACAAGGAGTTCCGCTGGTCGGAGCTGCTCCAGCAGGTGACCTCCAGCAAGCCGCTGCGGGCCGGGATCGTCGAGCCGACCCAGGACGCGGCTGGTCTGTCCGGCCTGCTCTCGCTGACCGCGGCGGCCAGCTCCACCGGTGACGCCGGCTCCCCGAAGGCGCAGGAGGCGATGGTCGGGGCGCTGCGCGCGCTGGCCACCAACCGCTCCTCACTGCGGCAGGACCTGCTCGCGCGGTTCCCGCGTTCGTCCGACCCGACGGCCATCGCCAACGGGTTGGGCGCGGCGGCGCTGTCCGAGGAGGACGTGATCGCCTACAACAACACGAAGCCGCCGATCAAGCTCGCCGCGCTCTACCTCGACCCGCCGCCGATCCCACTGGACTTCCCGTTCGCGGTGCTTCCCGGCATCGAGCCGAGCAAGGCGTCGGCCGCGCGGGTGCTCTTCGAGGCGCTGCGTTCCGCCGACTTCAAGGACCGGCTCGCCGCGCAGTCGCTGCGCGCGCCGGACGGCAACTGGGGTCGTGGCTTCCAGGCGCCGACGGGTGCGCCGAGCCCGTCCAACGGTGGGGAGAAGCAGGTCCCGCCCTCCGGCCAGGGCGGCGCGGCCGACCTGGACCCGGTCGCCATCTCGACGGCCACCACCACCTGGTCGGTGGCCACCCAGTCCGGTCGGATGCTCTGCGTCGTCGACGTCTCCGGTTCGATGAAGAAGCCGGTGGCCACCGCCAACGGCGCCAGCCGGGAGCAGGTCACGGTCGCGGCTGCCGGCCAGGGCCTGGGGCTCTTCGACGACTCCTGGTCGATCGGCCTGTGGACCTTCTCCACCAACCTGAAGGGTTCCCAGGACTGGAACGAGCTGGTGGGCATCCGGCCGCTGTCGGGCAACCGGGGCGAGTTGCAGCGTGGGCTGGCCTCCATCCGGCCCTCCAGCGGCGACACCGGCCTGTACGACACCATGCTCGCGGCCTACAAGAAGGTCCAGCAGGACTGGGAGCCCGGCAAGGTCAACTCGATCGTGCTCTTCACCGACGGCAAGAACGAGGACGACAACGGCATCTCGCAGAAGGCGCTGCTGGATCAGCTCAAGAAGCTCCGGGACGACGAGCAGCCGGTCCAGGTGATCATCATCGGCATCGGTACCGAGGTGAACCGGGCCGAGCTGAAGTCCATCACGGACGTCACCGGCGGCGGTGCGTTCGTGACCACCGACCCGAGCAAGATCGGTGAAATCTTCCTCCAGGCGATCGCGTTGCGCCCGCCCGCGCCGCGCTGACCGGCGGGTCAGCGATAACCTTCCGCCGTACCGGCGATCCGGTACGGCGGAAGGCTTCCCGGGTCAAGGCCCGGGGGGTGAACTGACGGTAATGTGTCCGAATCAATCGGTAACCATAATTGTCCTGGCATGATGTCCGGGTGCCTCGACCGCGGGTCCCCCACCGGGGACCGGGCGGGGACGGGGCGGGCCTGAGTGGAGTGGGAGGGCCGGTGACCTCGGCGACGCTGTTGACCCCTGCCAGGACGTCGCGACCCGGGGGCGATCGACCCGGCGCGACGACACGAGCCGCGGAGCGGGCCTACATCCGGGTCCTGGTGGTGCTCGACACCGCCGTGCTGGCCGTGGCCATCCTGGCCGGCTACCTGGCCCGGTTCGGCGACGAGCAGCCCACCGGGTCCGAGATCCCCTACGTGGTGGTCGCCCCGGTGCTCCTGGTGGTCTGGCTGGTGTCGCTGAAGGCCATGCGCTGCTACGACGACCAGGTCCTCGGCTACGGCGCGGACGAGTACCGCCGGGTCAGCTCCGCGAGCCTGCGGCTGGCCGGTGGCATCGCCATCGCCGGCTACATCGCCGACGTCGGGGTCTCCCGGGGTTTCCTGGCCATCTCCTTCGCGGTCGGCACGCTCGGCCTGGAGGTGGCCCGGTTCGCGGCCCGCAAGCGACTGCACCGCGCCCGCGACCGGGGCGCCGGCTGGTCCCGCAAGGTGCTGGTGGTCGGCGACACCGCGCACGTGCTGGAGCTGGTGCACACGCTGCGCCGCGAACCGTACGCCGGCTACCAGGTGGTCGGCGCCTGCATTCCGGACGCGCTGCTCGCCCCGGTTCCGCAGCGGCTGGGCGACGTGCCGGTGGTCGGGTCGTTCCGGGGCATCCCGGAGGCGGCCACCGCGATCGGCGCGGACACGGTGGCGGTCACCGCCTCCGGTGAGCTGACCGCGACCCGGTTGCGCCGCCTGGGCTGGCAGCTGGAGGGCACCGGCGTCGACCTGGTGGTGGCCCCGGCGCTGACCGACGTGGCCGGCCCGCGCATCCACACCCGCCCGGTGGCCGGCCTGCCGCTGATCCACGTCGAGGCGCCCGAGTTCCGTGGCGCCCGCAAGCTGGTCAAGGGATTCGTCGACCGGTCGCTCTCGCTGATCGCCCTGCTCCTGCTGTCGCCGCTGCTGGCGGCGCTCGCGCTCGCCATCAAGCTGGACAGCCGTGGCCCGGTGCTGTTCCGGCAGACCCGGGTCGGGCAGGGCGGCGAGGAGTTCGGCGTCTTCAAGTTCCGCACCATGGTGGTCAACGCGGACGCCCTGCTCGCCGAGCTGGCCGCGCGCAACGAGACCGACGGCCTGATGTTCAAGATGCGCGACGACCCCCGGGTGACCCGGACGGGCCGGCTGCTGCGCAGGTGGTCGCTGGACGAGCTGCCCCAGCTCGCCAACGTGCTGCTCGGCCACATGAGCCTGGTCGGCCCGCGCCCGCCGCTGCCCTCCGAGGTGGCCCGCTACGACGGCGACGTGGCACGCCGGCTGCTGGTCAAGCCCGGCATGACCGGCCTCTGGCAGGTCAGCGGCCGGTCCGACCTGAGCTGGGAGGACGGCATCCGGCTCGACCTCTACTACGTGGAGAACTGGTCGCTCGCGGCCGACCTGACCATCCTCTGGAAGACGTTCGGCGCGGTGCTGGGCAGCCGGGGCGCCTACTGATCCTGCGGGCCCAGCCAGTCCAGGCAGACGACCACCGCGTCGTCCACCAGGTCACCGGCCACGAAGGCGCGCAGGTCGCCGATGAGCGACCGGACCGCGTCCAGCGGTTCCATCGGGCCGGTGCGGCGCAGGAACCGGTCCAGGGCCGACTCGCCGTAGCGGACCTGGCCCGTGGTGGCATCGATCACGCCGTCGCTCACCACGAAGAGCCGGTCCCCGCGCTCCAGGTGGAACCGCTGCTCGCGGTAGTCGGTGCCGTCGAACATGCCGAGCGGGAACTGCTTGTCCAACGCCTGGGAGGTCACCTCGCCGGCGCGTAGCCGGATCAGGTGCGGGGAACCGGCGTCCACCGCGACCAGTTCCCCGGTGGCCAGGTCCAGCTCCATCAGGAGCACGGAGAGATGCTGCTCGCCCCGGTGCTGCGCGTAGATCGCCTGGTCGGCCAGCGCGGCCTGGTCGGCCAGGGCCAGCCCGGCGCGGCGCGCGTTGCGCAGCGCGTAGGTGGCCAGCGAGGTGAGCAGCGCCGCGGCCACCCCCTCCCCGAAGCCGTTGAGCACCGCCAGCCAGAGCCGGTGGCCGTCGTCGGACCAGTCGAAGCTGTCGCCGCGCACCGCGTACGCCGGCTCCAACTGGCCGGCCAGGCTGAACGACGGGCGGATGCGGCTGCGGCCGGGCAGCAGCTCCCACTGCATCTCGGCGGCCAGCGTGAGCCGCCGGCTGCGCCGGGCGGTCAGGTAGACGTCGGTGGTCGACGTGACGGCGGCCACCTCGTGCCCGAGCACGGTGGCGACGGTGTCCAGCTCGCGGCGGGCGGCCGGGTCGGCGGGCACCGGCGAGACCCGGAGCACGCCGCGTCGTTCGCCCCGCATCCCCACCGGGAACCAGCCGGTCCCGTCCGCGAACACCGGCTCCTGGTGGTCGAACGCGTACCAGGCCGGGTGGCCGGGGCCGGTCAGCGCCTCGCCGCCGCCCAGCGGCAGCAGCTCGGCGAGCCGGTAGTCGACCTGGTACAGCTCGGTCCGGGTGATCCCGTACGTCCGCCGCAGCTCGACGGCGAGGCGTGCCAGGATGAGATCTGTCGGCGCGTCCGTCACGTTTCGGCGAGCGCGCGCCTCCGCTTCGCTCATGTTTGCTCCTTTGCACAGGTCGCCGGGCTGGTCCGGGGGGTAGTCTCGGGCCCACCATGACCGAGGAGCCCGGTCCCGTGGGACCCGAAGCGAGTATGTCCGCCGCACTGGACGAGGCGGCGGGCACCCTGCTCTCCGTCTGGGAGGCGGCCCGGGAGCGGACCACGAGCCGCCTCTCCAGCGCCCAGTTGCGCGCGGTGATGGTCGTCGAGCAGTACGACGGGATCAACCTCCGCCGGCTCGCCTCGCTGACCGACATGCTGCTCTCCTCCGCCAGCCGGCTCTGCGACCGGCTGGTGGCGGCCGGGATGCTGGAGCGGGAGCCGGGCCGCCACGACCGCCGGGAGATCTCGCTGCACCTCACCCCCGCGGCCAACCGGCTCCTGGCCGAGCTGCGCGCCGACCGGCGGCGCCGGCTGGCTCTGATCCTGGCCGGCATGAGCGCCGAGGGACGGGTGGCGCTGCTGCGCGGCATGCGGGAGTTCGACGAGGTCGGCCGCCGCGACGAGGCGACCGTGGCCGAGGACTGGCCGGTGCTGCGTCCCTCCGGCGAGCGGATCAGCGACCCGCTGGCCGGTCTGGGCGCGACCTCCCGGCCCGGTCGGCCGGTCGCGCCCCGACCGCCGGCCGAGCCGGTCCCGCCCGACGAACCCCCGGTGGTGCGCACCGCCTGACATCGCGCCGGCGCCGCCGTCCGCCGGCCGTGGACCCGGTCGGCCCGGTCCGGGTGGTCGGGGGGACGCGACGAGCGTCTCCGGCCCGATCCGGCAGGACGGGCTCACCCGGCGGCCACGGCCAGCATGGCGATGTCGTCGTGCGGCTGCCCGCCGAGCCACTCGTCCACGAGTTGGAGCACCCGGTCGACGAGCGCGGCCGGTGGCAGCCCGGCCCCGGAGGCGAGCGCCTGCCGCAGCCGGTCGTCACCGAACATGGCCGGCTCGGTGGGGCCGCCCCGGGCCTCGGTCACCCCGTCGGTGTACGCCAGCAGCAGGTCACCGGGAGCCAACCGCACCTCGACCTGGACGAACCGGGCCGTGGGCAGCGCGCCCACCGGCATGCCGCCCACCCGGACCGCGTCGATCCCACCGCCGGCGCGGATCACCAGCGGCGCGGGATGCCCGCCACCGGCCACCCGGACCAGCAGCCCGCCGTCGGGTTGCCGGCTCAGCATGCCCAGCAGGAGCGTGGTGAACTGGGCCCGCGAGGCCGCGCCCGGAGCGTCCAGCAGCGCGCGGTTGAGCAGCTCCATCAACTCCCGGGGGCGCTGCTCGACCAGGCGCAGGGTCTGCAACGACTGGCGTACCCGCCCGGTCAGCACGGCCGCGCCGACGCCCTTGCCGCAGACGTCGCCGAGCGCGAACAGGCCGCCGTCGCCGGTGGGGAACAGGTCGTAGAAGTCGCCGCCGATGCGCAGGCTGTCCCCGGCGGCGCGGTATCCGCCGGCCAGCGTCATCCCGGGCAGGCGGGGCAGCTCCGGCGGGAGCAGGCTGTTCTGGAGCACCCGGGCCAGGTGGCTCTGCTCGCCGTACAGCTCGGCGGCGGCCAGCGCGGCACCGGCCCGGCCGGCGAACTCTCGGGCCAGCGCGATCTCCCGTTGGTCGAAGCCGGCCCGGTCGGGACGGCGGGCCAGGATCAGCGCCCCGGCCGGCCCGCCGGCGCTGGACATCGGGCTGATCAGCACGGTGCCCGGCCGGCCGAAGTCGGCGGGGAGCACCTCGGCCAGGTCGGCCAGCTCGGCGTCGAGCCAGGGGCTGGGCGCGGTGAGATCGCCGTCGAGCGCCTCGACCAGGCCGGGGACGGACTCCACGGTCCGCCAGCCGGCCACGCCGGCGGTCGGCCCGGAGTCGCCGGTCGCGTACCGGACCCACTGCGGCTCGTCCTCGGCCGGTGGCGGCGGTCGGTGCACCACCACGGCGACGTCGGCCAGGTAGGGCACCGGCAGGGCGACGGCGGCGCGCAGCGTCTGGTCGCGGTGCAGGGAGAGCCCGAGCCGGCTGCCGGCCTGGGCCAGGAACGCGGTCCGGGACCGCTCGGCGAGCAGCGCGTCGGTGCGCGCGTGCTCCTCGGTGACGTCGCGCACGTACCAGGCGCCGCGTTCCCCGGCCAGCCCACGCCGCAGGCCGCGCAGCCGCCGGCCGTGGTGCTCGGTCTCGAACGTGTCGGCGCCGTCGCGGGCCGCCTCGGCCAGCGCCGGCACCCGGCAGCCGGCCAGGCCGACGCCGGGCGTCAGCTCGGGGAGAAGCTCCGCCGCCATGGCGTTCACCAGGGTCACCCCGCCGGTCGGGTCGACCGTCACGACGGCCTCGGCCAGCCCGTCCAGCAGCTCGCGGGCGAGCCGGTCGTCGGCGGGCAGCCCGACCCCGGCCACCCGCCGGGGTCGTTTCCTCCAGCCGTGTCCACCGCCGCTGACCGGCTCGGCGACACCGCCCCGGGGCGCGGCGGTCACCGCCGCTGGCCGGGCGCTTCGGTCGGTCGACCGGTGTGCATGCTGTCGGTGCGCTCCTCGTCCGAGAACCGGTTGCCTCGCGGCAAGTGTACCGAGCGGGGGCGACGGATGCCCGTCGAGGACGGCCGGCTAACCGGTGGCGCCGCGGGCGAGCCAACCGACCGGGCGGTCGACGATCCGGCGTACCACCGAGGTGGCGCCGCCCACCGCGGCCGACTGGGCGCCGAGCGCGGCGGGCCGCACCGTGACCGGCGACCAGGCGGCGGTGAGCACCCGCTGGGAGACCTCCGCCACCACCGGTGGGCACAGCCACGGCGCGAGCGGGGCGTAACCGCCGCCGAGCACCACGGTGTCCAGGTCCAGCAGGTTCACCACGCCCGCCACCGCCACACCGAGAGCGACGCCGGCGTCGGCGAGCGCGGCCAGCGTGGCCGGGTCGCCGGCCCCGGCCAGGTCGGCGAGCCGGGTGGCGGCGGTGTCGGCGGGCAGCTCCGCGCCGGGCAGCCCGGCGGCGGCGAGGATGGCCTCCTGGCCGGCGTACCGCTCCAGGCAGCCCCGGCCCCCGCACCGGCAGGGCCGCCCCTGCGGCTGGACCGGGAAGTGGCCGATCTCTCCGCTCCAGCCGCGTGCGCCCCGGTAGAGCGCGCCGTCCAGCACGATCCCGGCGCCGATGCCGATCTCGCCGGTGATGTGCAGGAAGCTGCGCGGGCCGGCCGGTCCCGCGTACAGCTCGCCGAGCGCCGCCAGGTTGGCCTCGTTCTCCACCACCAGCGGCGGGACGCCGTCGACCGGCTCGACGAGCGGACGCCCGGCGAGCAGCGCCGGCACGTCCACGTCCCGCCAGCCGAGGTTCGGGGCCAGCCGGACCAGGCCGCCGTCGCCCACCAGGCCGGGCACGGCAAGCGTCGCGCCGGCCAGCGTCAACCCGTCGCGTACGGCGGCGGCGCGCGCCTCGGTGGCCAGCGCGGTGAGCCGGGCGAGCGCGTCGGCGGGGGAGACCGGACGCAGGTCGGCCCGGCGGACCAGGTGGTGCCGGACCGTGCCGGTCAGGTCGACGACGCAGGCCGCCAGGTAGTCGACGTTCACCTCCAGGCCCAGCCCGGCCGGGCCGTCGGCGGCGAGCACCAGGCCGCGCGCCGGCCGTCCCGCCCCGGTACGCGGGGCCGGCTCCGCCTCGGCGACCAGTCGCCCGGCGATCAGGTCGTCGACGACGGCGGAGACGGTGGCCCGGGTCAACCCGGTCCCGGCGGCGAGCCCGGCCCTCGACGGCGGCCGGTCGGCGGCGGCGATCCGCCCGAGCACGACCGCGAGGTTCAACTCGCGCAGGCTGCCCTGCCGGACCGCTCCGGCGGTGCTGGCGGTGGTCACCACTTGACACTGCCACATCCCCGCCATTTAATTCAACCGCTGAACAAATCGCGGACGACACCACCATCCGGAGGTCCCCATGGCACCCCGTCCCACCCCCGCGGACAAGTTCTCCTTCGGTCTCTGGACCGTGGGCTGGACGGCCCGCGATCCGTTCGGCGAGGCTACCCGGCCCGAGCTCGACGCCGTCGAGGCGGTGCACCGACTCGCCGAGCTGGGCGCGTACGGGATCACGTTCCACGACGACGACCTGGTCCCGTTCGGCGCGGACGCGGCCACCCGCGACGCCCGGCTGAGCCGGTTCCGCAAGGCCCTCGACGAGACCGGCCTGGTCGTGCCGATGGTCACCACCAACCTCTTCACCCACCCGGTGTTCAAGGACGGCGGCTTCACCAGCAACGACCGCGACGTGCGCCGGTACGCGCTGCGCAAGGTGCTGCGCAACGTCGACCTCGCCGCCGAGCTGGGCGCGAAGACGTTCGTCATGTGGGGCGGCCGGGAAGGCGCCGAGTACGACCTGGCCAAGAACGTGGGCGCCGCGCTGGACCGCTACCGCGAGGCCGTCGACCTGCTCTGCCAGTACGTCGTCGACTCCGGTTACGACCTGCGCTTCGCCATCGAGCCGAAGCCGAACGAGCCGCGCGGCGACATCCTGCTGCCCACCGTCGGCCACGCGATCGCGTTCATCTCCACCCTGGCCCGCCCGGAGATGGTCGGGCTCAACCCGGAGGTCGGCCACGAGCAGATGGCCGGGCTCAACTTCGCCCACGGCATCGCCCAGGCGCTCTGGCAGGGCAAGCTGTTCCACATCGACCTCAACGGCCAGCGCGGCATCAAGTACGACCAGGACCTGGTCTTCGGCCACGGTGACCTGCTCAACGCGTTCGCCCTGGTCGACCTGCTGGAGCACGGCGGCCCGGACGGCGGCCCGGCGTACGACGGCCCGCGCCACTTCGACTACAAGCCCTCCCGGACCGAGGACATCGACGGGGTGTGGGCGTCGGCCGCCGCGAACATGAGCACCTACCTGCTGCTCAAGGAGCGGGCCAAGGCGTTCCGCGCCGACCCCGAGGTGGCCGAGGCGCTCGCCGCCAGCCGGGTGGCCGAGCTGTCCACGCCGACGCTGAACCCCGGCGAGGGCCACGCCGAGCTGCTCGCCGACCGGACCGCGTTCGAGGAGTTCGACCCGGAGGCCGCCGGGGCGAAGGGCTTCGGCTTCGTCCGGCTCAACCAGCTCGCCGTCGAGCACCTGCTCGGCGCGCGCTGAGGCGGGCCGCCATGCCGCTCGTCGCCGGGGTCGACTCGTCGACCCAGTCCTGCAAGGTGGTGGTCCGGGACGCGGAGACCGGCGCGCTGGTCCGGCAGGGCCGCGCGCCGCACCCGGACGGTACCGAGGTCGACCCGTACGCCTGGTGGGACGCGCTGCGGGCGGCCGTCGCCGAGGCCGGCGGGCTGGCCGACGTGGCCGCCGTCTCGGTCGGCGGCCAGCAGCACGGCATGGTCTGCCTGGACGAGTCGGGCGAGGTGGTCCGGCCGGCGCTGCTGTGGAACGACACCCGCTCCGCCGACGCCGCCCGGGAACTGGTCGAGGAGGCCGGCGACGGGGAGACCGGTCGCCGGTTCTGGGCCGACGCGACCGGCGCGGTGCCGGTGGCCAGCTTCACCGCCACCAAGCTGCGCTGGCTGGCCCGGCACGAGCCGGCGAACGCCGACCGGGTGGCCGCGGTCTGCCTGCCCCACGACTGGCTGACCTGGAAACTGGCCGGGGCCCCCGGCCTGGACGCGCTGCGCACCGACCGGGGCGATGCCAGCGGCACCGGCTACTGGTCACCGCGTACCGGCGAGTACCGGCTCGACCTGCTGGAGCGTGCCTTCGGGCGGCGACCGCGGGTGCCGGTCGTGCTCGGCCCGGCCGAGGCGGCCGGGCAGCTCGACCCGGCGGCGCTCGGCGGCGCGGGGTCCGGTGCCGCCGGTCGGGTCCTGCTCGGGCCGGGCACCGGCGACAACGCCGCCGCCGCGCTCGGCGTCGGGGCCGGGGCCGGCGACGTGGTGGTGTCGATCGGCACCTCCGGCACCGTCTTCGCGGTCGCCGACACGCCCGCCGCCGACGCGACCGGCGCGGTCGCCGGCTTCGCGGACGCCACCGGCCGGTTCCTGCCGCTGGTCTGCACGCTGAACGCGGCCCGGGTGCTGGACGCCACCGCGACCCTGCTCGGCGTCGACCTGGACACGCTCGGCGAGCTGGCGCTGTCCGCCCCACCCGGCGCGGACGGGCTGGTGCTGGTGCCGTACCTGGAGGGGGAGCGGACCCCGGACCGGCCGCACGCCACCGGCAGCCTGCACGGCCTCACGCTCGGCACGTCGACCCCGGCGCACCTGGCCCGGGCCGCCGTCGAGGGGCTGCTCTGCGGGCTGGCCGACGGCCTCGACGCGCTGCTCGCGCAGGGCGCCCGCGCGGATCGGATCATCCTGGTCGGCGGCGGCGCCCGATCCGCCGCGGTCCGGCGGATCGCGCCGCAGGTCTTCGGTCGCCCGGTGGTGGTCCCGCCGCCCGGCGAGTACGTCGCGGACGGCGCGGCCCGGCAGGCCGCCTGGGTGGCGCTGGGCGGCGACACCCCGCCGGCCTGGTCCGTCGGCGACACCGAGGAGCACACCGCCGAGCCGGTCCCCGCCATCCGCGAGCGCTACGCCCACGCCCGGGGGTAAGGAAGGGCCCCTGTTGACGCCTCGCGCATAACAGGGGGCCCCGCCTGACACCGGACGCGTCGGGGGGTCGTGCTGCGCGGGAGACGTAAGCCTGGTTGGCTGCCGGCATGAGCGGCACGAGGGTCTCCCGGCGCGGGAACGCGGCACACCGGTTCTACAGCGTCGTGGTCTTCGTCGTGCTCGCCTCGCTGGACAACGTGGCGATCGGCCTGGTACCCCCGCTCTACGGGCCGATCTCCGGCGCGCTCGGCGTGCCGCAGCGACTGCTCGGCCTGGTCACCGCCGTCAGCTTCCTGGTCAGCGCGGTGGCGGCGGTGGGCTGGGCGTACGTCGGCGACCGCACCAACCGCAAGCCGCTGCTCATGGTCGGCACGCTGATCTGGGCGGCCGGCACCGGCGGCAGCGCGCTGGCCGGGCACTACCCGACGTTCCTGGCCGCCCAGCTCGTCGCCGCGGTCGGGCTGGGCGCGGTCGGCTCGGTGGGCTTCTCCGTGGTCACCGACCTGATCTCGCCGCGCCGCCGCGGCCTGGTGATGAGCTTCTGGGGCCTGTCCCAGGGCGTCGGCACGCTGGCCGGCACGCTGGTCGGCGGGCTGCTCGGCGCGACCGACTGGCGGCGACCGTTCCTGCTGCTGACCGGCGTCGGCCTGGCCGCCACCATGGCGTACCTGTTCACCTACGACATCCGGCGCGGGCAGAGCGAGCCGGAGCTGGCCGGGGCGTTGGACGCCGGTGGCGAGTACGACTACCGGATCAGCCGCGCCGACCTGCCCCGGATCCTGGCCCGGCGGACCAACCGCTGGCTGATCCTCCAGGGGCTCACCGCGCAGGCCGCGTTCGGCTCGCTGGTCTGGCTGCCGGTGCTGTTCAGCCAGCGGGCCGAGGCGCAGGGCTACTCGGCGGCCACCGCCGTGGTGGTGGGCAGCGTCTTCGCCACCCTGTTCCAGCTCGGCGGCGTGCTGTCCATCGTGGGTGGGCTGGTCGGCGACGCGCTGCAACGGCGTACGCCGAGCGGCCGGGCCCGGGTCGCGGCCGTGGGCGTCCTCGCGGCCGTGCCGTTCTACCTGGTCCTGTTCTTCGTGCCGTTGCGCATCGACGTGCCCGACGGCGGCAGTTCCGGCGCGGTGGTGGCGGCGGTGCTGTCCAGCGTGCTGACCGAACCGACGATCGGGCTGAGCCTGCTCACCGCCGTGGTCGCGCTGGCGCTCACCTCGGCCAACTCGCCCAACTGGTTCGCGCTGATCGCCGACGTCAACCCGCCCGAGCACCGGGGCACTGTCTACAGCCTCGGCAACCTGGTCAACGGCGTCGGGCGGGCGGCCGGCAACGGGCTGGTCGGGGTGGCGTTCGCCGCGCTGCGGGTGGCGTTCCCGCCGCCGCTGAACTACGCGGTCGGGCTGGCCGCGTTCCAGCTCTTCTTCGTGCCGACCGGGATCATGTACTGGCTGGCGGCCCGCACGTCCCCCCGCGACATCGCGCAGGTGCGCACGCTGCTGCACGCCCGCGCCGACCGCCTCGAAGGCGGGGCCCCCTCCTGACAGTGAGTGTCAAGCGGGGCCCCGCCCATGCGGGAGGCGTCAAGCGGGGCCCCTCCTTACCCCCGGAACCACACCGTGACGTCGGTGGGCACCGTGGAGCCGTCGAGCGGGGCGCTGGAGACGAGCACCGAAGCCCCGTCCGGCAGCGGCGCCGGCGCGGTGCCGAAGTTGGTCAGCACGGTGAGGTCGCCGTTGGTGAACGTGAGCACCTCGTCGCCGGAGGAGAGGAACCGCATCGGGCCCCGGGCCAGCCCGTGCTCCCGGCGCAGCCGCAGCGCGGCGCGGTACAGCTCGTACGTCGAGCCGGACACCCCGCGCTGGCGGTCCAGCGCGTACTCGGCCCAGACCGGCGGCTGGGGCAGCCAGCTCGCGTCGGTCGGACCGAAGCCGTACGACGGGGCGTCGGCCTCCCACGGGATCGGCACCCGGCAGCCGTCCCGGCCGCGCTGGGTGTGCCCGCTGCGGGCCCAGGTCGGGTCCTGCCGGGCCTCGTCGGGCAGCGTGGTGTGCTCCGGCAGCCCCAGCTCCTCACCCTGGTAGAGGTAGGCCGAGCCGGGCAGCGCCAGCATCAGCAGGCTGGCCGCGCGGGCCCGGCGCAGGCCCAGCGCCACGTCCGGCTGCGGGTCGTCGACGCCGACGCCGTTCATCCGCCCGCCGCCGGTGGTCAGCCCGAGCCGGGAGGCGTGCCGGACCACGTCGTGGTTGGACAGCACCCAGGTGGTGGGCGCGCCGACCGCGTCGGTGGCCTCCAACGAGCGGGTGATCACCGCGTACTGGGCGGGAGCGGTCCAGGCGGCCACCAGGTACTCGAAGTTGAACGCCTGGTGCATCTCGTCCGGCCGGACGTAGCGGGCCAGCCGCTCGGCCGGCTCCACCCACGCCTCGGCGACCAGGACCCGCTCCCCGGCGTACGAGTCGAGCAGCCGCCGCCACTCCCGGTAGACCTCGTGCACGCCGTCCTGGTCCCACATCGGCGGCCGGGGCTTGTCCGCCTCGGTGCCGGAGAGGATCTCCTGCGGCTCCTGCCAGTCGGCCAGGTCGGCCTGCTTGATCAGGCCGTGCGCCACGTCCACCCGGAACCCGTCGACGCCGCGGTCCAGCCAGAAGCGCAGCACGTCGAGGAACTCCGTGCGGACCTCCGGGTTGTCCCAGTTGAGGTCCGGCTGGCCGGGGTCGAACAGGTGCAGGTACCACTGCCCGTCCGGCAGCCGGGTCCAGGCCGGGCCGCCGAACACGCTCTCCCAGTCGTTCGGCGGCTCGGCGCCGTCCGGGCCCTTGCCGTCGCGGATGACGTAACGCTGCCGTTCCGGGCTGCCCGGCGCGGCGGCCACCGCGGCGGCGAACCAGCGGTGCGCGGACGACGTGTGGTTGGGCACCAGGTCCACGATCACCCGCAGGCCGCGCGCCCGGGCCTCGGCGATCAGCTTGTCGGCGTCGGCGAGTGTGCCGAAGAGCGGGTCGACGTCCCGGTAGTCGGCGACGTCGTAGCCGGCGTCGGCCTGCGGGGACGGATAGAACGGGGACAACCAGACCGCGTCGACCCCCAGCTCGGTGAGGTGGTCGAGGCGGGCGGTGATGCCCGGGAGGTCGCCGACGCCGTCACCGTCGGAGTCGGCGAACGAGCGCGGGTAGACCTGGTAGATGACCGCCTCGGTCCACCAGCCGGTGGCCGGGGCCTGCTGCGTCGCGTCGGTGTTCAGCGCCTTCTCCCTGTCGTGTATGCGGGACGAACGGGTCCGTTCAGTGTGCCCGGGGCGGCGCGGTCGAGTCCCGCACGACCAGCCGAGTGGGGAGGATCACCGAGGCCGGTGTCCGCCCGTCGGCGGCGGCCCCGCGCGGCACCGGCACCAGGCCGGGGTACGGGTCGGTGACGCCCGCACCGAGCGGGTCGAGCAGGATGCGGGCGGCGAGGCGTCCCTGGTCGGCGGCGGGTTGGGCGATGGTGCTCAGCCCGAGCACGCCGGCCAGGTCGTGGTCGTCGATGCCGATCACGCTCACGTCCTGCGGCACCCGCAGCCCGGCGTCGCGCAGCGCGGTGACCGCGCCCATCGCCATCTCGTCGCAGGCGGCGAAGATGGCGGTCGGCGGCTCGCCGCGGGCCAGCAGTTCGGCGGTGGCGCGGGTGCCGCCGTCGATGGTGAACCGGGACTCGACGTCGAGGCTCGGGTCGGGCCGGAGGCCGGCCGCGCGCAGCGCCTCCTGGTAGCCGCGCCGCCGGTCCAGGTGGGTGGTGAAGGCCAGCTCGTCGTCCGGGTCGCCGGTGATGTGCGCGATCCGGGTGTGCCCGAGGCCGAGCAGGTGCCGGGTGGCGGTCCGCGCGGCGGCCAGGTCGTCGATCCGGACGCAGGGCCAGCCGGGTACGCCGCTGCCGGAGCTGATCGTCACGCCGGGCAGGTCGAGTTTGGTCAGCGCGTGCACGTCGGCCGCGCGCAGCGGGGTGGCGACCAGGATGATGGCGTCCACCCGCTTGTGCAGGCTGGCCGTGCGCAGCACCCGCTGGCGGGTCTGCTCCCGGCCGCCCAGGTTGTAGAGCAGCAGGTCGTAGCCGTTCTGCTGGAGGTAGTCCTCGACCGCCTCGACCACGGTGCCGAAGAACCATCTGGTGATCCGCGGGACCACCACGGCGACGGTGCCGGTCCGGCCGCCGGCCAGCCGGGAGGCGCTGGGCGAGACCGCGTACTGGAGCTGCTCGGCGGCGGCGAGCACCCGGCGGCGGGTGGCGGCGGACACCGTCGGCAGGCCGCGCAGCGCGCGGGACACGGTGGCCGTGGAGACCCCGGCCAGGCGGGCGACGTCGTCAATCTTGGTCATCGTGGCTCCCCGCTGCGACCCGGTGTCCCGCCGCCGTCGGTCGTGCCGGCGGCGGCGGGACGGTGGATCAACCTTTGACGCTGCCGGCGAGCAGGCCCCGCACGAAGTAGCGCTGGAGGGACAGGAACACGATCAGCGGCACCACGATCGACACGAACGCGCCGGCCGTGAGCCGCTGCCACTCGTTGCCCTTGGTGCCGGCCAGTTCGGCGAGCCGGACGGTGAGCGGGGCGGTCTCGTCGCCGCCACCGGCGAAGATCAGCGCGACCAGCAGGTCGTTCCAGACCCAGAGGAACTGGAAGATGCCGATCGCCGCCAGCGCCGGGGTGATCAGCGGCAGCACGATGGTGCGGAAGATCTTCGGGTGGGTGGCGCCGTCGACCCGGGCGGCCTCCATCAGGTCGCCGGGGAGCTGCGAGATGAAGTTGTGCAGCAGGTAGACGGCGAACGGGAGCGCGAAGCAGGTGTGCGCGAACCACACCTGGGCGAACTTCTGCTCGTCGACCAGGTCCCACGCGGGGAGGATCTGCACGCCGGCGACGGTGACGCCGGTGGAGAAGAACCGCAGCAGCGGCACCAGGGCCATCTGGAGCGGCACGATCTGCAACGCGAAGATCCCGATGTAGAGCCAGTCCCGGCCCCTGAAGTTGATCCAGGCCAGCGCGTACGCGGCCAGTGACGCGAACGCGATCGGGAACAGCACCGACGGGATGGTGATCGCCAGCGAGTTGATGAAGTAGCTGGCGAGCTGCCCGGACGATCCGGTGCTGAACAGCACGTCCTGGTAGTTCTGCAGGGTGAACTGGGGGTCGCGGAAGAACGTCCACCAGCCGGTGGTCTTGATCTGGTTCTCGGGCCGGAACGAGGAGACGAACAGGCCGAAGGTCGGGACCGTCCAGAGCAGCGCGAGCACGATCGAGACCAGCGTGGCGGTGCGGCTGTTCAGCCGCTTACGGACCCGGGCGACCCGGGTGGTCGGCTCGGCGGCCTGGACGCCGGCTCCGACGGTGGGCGTGGCGGTGGTCATCTCAGCCCTCCCGCTGCTTACGCAGGTTGCGGATCTGGTAGATCACGAGCGGCAGGACCAGGATGAACAGGAAGACCGCGAGCGCCGAGCCCTGCCCGTTCTCGCCGTACCGGAACGCCTGGTTGTACATCTCGTTCGCGATCACGCTGGTGTCGTAGTTGCCGTTGGTCGCGGTCCGGACGATGTCGAAGACCTTGAGCGTGGCGATGGAGAGCGTCACCACCACCACGATCAGCGCCGGCCGGATGCTCGGCATGGTGATCTGCCAGAACATCTGCCACGGGCTGGTGCCGTCCAGCCGGGCCGCCTCGATGATGTCCGCCGGGATGGCCTTGATGGCCGCGGAGAGCACCACCATGGCGAAGCCGGCCTGGATCCAGATCATGATCACGATGAGCAGGAACGTGTTCAGCGGCGAGTCCAGCAGCCACTGCCTCGGCTCGCCGCCCAGGCTGACCACGATCTGGTTGAGCAGCCCGATCTGCTCCTGGTCGTCGCCCCGGTAGGCGTAGATGAACTTCCAGATGATGGTGGCGCCCACGAACGAGATCGCCATCGGCAGGAAGATCAGCGACTTGGCCGCCGACTCGAACCGGGCCTTGTCCACCAGGACCGCGTAGATCAGGCCGAACCCGCTGGCGACCAGCGGCACCAGGAGCACCCAGATCAGGGTGTTGAGCAGGACCCGGACGATCGAGTCCTCGGCGAACATCCAGGCGTAGTTGTCCAGCCCCACCCAGTCGGTGCTGCCCGAGTCCATGAACGAGAGCAGCGTGGTGCGGATGGCCGGGACCACCAGCCCGATGGTCAGCAGCAGCAGCGTCGGCAGCAGGAAGAAGAACGCGAAGACGCCTTCGCGCGGCTTGTGCCGGCGGGGCAGCGGGGCCCCGCCCGCCGTGGCCGCGACCAGGTGCGCCTCCCGACGCCGGGCGAACCAGGTCGGCACCACGTCGAGGAGCAGGAGCAGCCCGCCCACCACCGCGACGAAAGCGATCAGCCCGTACATCAGCATGAGGAACTTCGGCTGTTCCGCCGCGAAGTCGAACTCCATCAACCCTCCCTCAAGGGTTCGGATGCGCCGCGGGCGGCCCGGCCCGGGACACGGACCGGGCCACCCACGCGGATCACTTCCAGCTGCCCTCGATGTCGTTCAGGACGGTGGTGGTGTCCTTGCCGTTGATCCAGGCCACCATGCCCTTCCAGAACGTGCCGGCGCCGACCGCGGCCGGCATCAGGTCCGAGCCGTCGAAACGGAAGACGGTCTTGGGGTCCTGGAGGATGCCCACGGAGAGCTTGTCCACCGGGTTCGGGACGTTGTTGATGTCCAGCTTCTTGTTCGCGGACACCCAGTCACCGATCTTGGCGCGGCTGTTGGCGTACTCGCCGGAGGCCAGGTAGGTCTGCACCGCCTGGACCTCGGGCCGGTCGGCGAAGGCCGCGACGAACTCGCCGCCGCCCAGCACCGGCTTGCCCTTGGCCGGGTCGATGGCCGGGAAGTAGAACGCGAAGACGTCGCCGTCCTCGGCCACCTTGGTGCCCTTCGGCCACTGGTTGGCGTAGAAGGACGCCTGGCGGTGCAGCGCGCACTTGCCGGTGGTGATCGGCGTGCCGGCCTCCTGGAAGGAGGTGGTGGCGATGCTCTTCACGCCGCCGAAGCCGCCGTTGACGTACTTCTCGTTCTTCAGGATGGTGCCCGCCTGGTTGACGGCGGTGGCGACCTGCGGGTCGTTGAACGGGATGCCGTGGGTGGTCCACTTGTCGTAGACCTCCGGGCCGCCGGTGCGGAGCAGGACGTCCTCGATCCAGTCGGTGGCCGGCCAGCCGGTGGCGTCACCGGACTCGATGCCGGCGCACCACGGCTTGGTGCCGCTCGCCGCGATCTTGTCGCTGAGGTCGATCAGCTCCTGCCAGGTGGTCGGGACCGACCAGCCCTTCTCCTTGAAGGTCTTCGGCGAGTACCACACGAAGGACTTCACGTTGGAGCCCAGCGGGGCGCCGTAGAACTGGCCGTTGACGGTGCTGTACTTCAGCCAGTCGGGGGAGTAGTTCTGCTCGGCCATGGCCTTGGTGTCGCCGCCGGCCGGCTTCAGCTTGCCCGAGTCGACGAACCGCTTGAGCAGGCCCGGCTGCGGGATGAAGGCGATGTCGGGGGCGTTGCCGCCGTCCACCCGGACGGGGAGCTGGGCCTCGAACTCGCCGGAGCCCTCGTGGTCGATGTCGATGCCGGTGCAGTCCTCGAACTCCTTCCAGGACTGGTCGAGGCGGTCCGCCTCGATGTCCCGGATCGAGGAGTAGATCGAGACCTTCTTGCCGTCGTTGCCCTGGTACTTCTCGTATGCGGCGCACTCGGCCGAGCCCGCCTTGTCGCTCTTCTTGTCGTTGCCGGTCCCGCAGGCGGCGACGCCGAGCGCCAGCCCCAGCACGCCGGTGACCGCGAGAGCCTGGCGCGATCTGGCAAACGCCATGCCGATCTCCTTCCTTGCCGGCGCGCGGGGGAAGTCGAAAGCGCGCCGGTCCGATGGTCGTGCACACATGTAAGCGCTTGCATCCCGTTCCGGTCCACCCCCGGCCGGACACGGCCCGGTAACAATCCCGAAATTCGGACAACCCACCTGGGCGCGCTCCCACATATCTTCCGTCGAGCGGAACTTTCTGCCACGCTGTCCGCATCAGATTGAAGACTTTCAACATAGGAGGCAGTGGATGCGAAAGCGGTGGCTCAGTCTGGCGGCGGGCGCGGCGGTCCTGGCCGCGACCCTGATCCCGGCGGCGCCGGCGATGGCCGCGCCGACGTTCAAGGTCCCGTTCCCGTGCAACCAGTCCTGGTCCGGCCAGACACGCACCAACCACAGCCCGGCCAACGCGATCGACTTCAACCGCACCGACGACCTCGGCGACCCGGTCGTGGCCAGCGCGCCCGGCACCGTCGACGTGGTGACGAACCTCGGCGACACGAGCTACGGCAAGTACGTCCGGATCAACCACGGCGGCGGCTGGACGACCTACTACGCGCACCTCAACGCGTTCAACGTCTCGGTCGGGCAGACCGTGGGCTACGGCCGGGTGATCGGCTACGTCGGCACCACCGGCGGCTCCACCGGCCCGCACCTGCACTACGAGCAGCGCTCGAACGGCAGCGCCGTGAAGATCAATTTCAACGGCGCGCAGGCCCTCTACTGGGGCACGAAGACCTACACCAGCGACAACGGCTGCGCCGGCGCGGACACCGGCGCCGGCACGGTGAACACCGCCGGCACCGCCCTGACGGTCCGCTCCGGTCCGGGCACCGGCTACAGCGCGGTCGGCACGGTGGCCGACGGGGCCAAGGTGACGATCTACTGCCAGACCAGCGGCACCAGCGTCACCGGCACGTACGGCACCAGCTCGATCTGGGACCGGATCGGCTCCGGCCGGTTCATCTCCGACGCGTACGTCTACACCGGCTACGACGGATACATCCCCGGCGTGCCCCGCTGCTGATCCCGGCGGGCGCGGGGGCGTCGAGCTCCCGCGCCCACCCGGTCAGGAGTTCAGCCGCCAGATGGCGAGGTTGAGGGCGGCGGCGAACGTGACCCACGCCCAGTACGGCAGCATCAGCAGCGTCGCCGGCCGGGACACCCGCCGGAACAGCGCCACGGTCACGCCGATCGCCAGCCACATCAGCACGATCTCGGCGAACGCCAACCCGTAGCGGCCGGCGCCGAAGAAGAGCGGCGTCCAGATCGCGTTGAGCACCAGTTGGACGCACCAGGCCCAGAGCGCGGGACCGAACCCGACCCGGCGCCAGACCAACCAGCCGGCGATCGCGATGAGCGCGTAGAGCACCGTCCAGACCGGGCCGAACAGCCACGACGGCGGTGCCCAGGCCGGCTGTTCCAGGCTCTGGTACTCGGCGGAGGTGCCCCGGACGCCCAGCCCGCCGACGGCGGCGGCGACGAACGTGGCGGCGCCGAAACCGAGCAGTGCCCACCACCTCCGGGCCCCGGCGGTACGCCGGCCGGCGCGCTGCGACATCTCCATGGTCGAGATGTTGCCGCTCGCCTCAGGAGGCAAACCCGCCGGACGGAAAAACGCCGGGATCGTCGGGTCCGGGCGCTCCGGTCTGGGAGGACAGAGCGCCGGGCCCGACGACCCCGGCGGGTCTCGGGTGGTGCGGACGAGCGGTTACGTGTTGAAGATGCTGACGCCACCCGGGCCGACCAGCAGGCCCACGACGATGAGGACGATGCCCCAGAGGATCTGCCGACGGAAGAGGGCGAGAATTCCGGCGACCACGAGTACGACTGCGAGAATCCAGAGAATCAGCTCCATGGCGGCTGGATACCCGGGTGCCCGATCCCGGAAACCTCCCTCTCAGTCGGCCTGATCCCCGAGGTGGAAGACGCTGTAGGCCTGCTTGATCACGGGGTGCGCGACGTTGCGGACACGCACGCCGCCCGGCGTCGTGCCGCGCTCGGTGCCGTGGTGGGCGTGCCCGTGCAACGCCAACGCGGTGGGCGCCGAGTCGATCGCCTGCCCGAGCTGGTAGCAGCCGAGGAACGGGTAGATCTCCAGCGGCTCGCCGGCGAGCGTGTCCGGCACGGGGGAGTAGTGGGTGAGCGCGACCAGCGCGTCGCAGTCCAGGGCGAGCAGCGCGGACGCCAGCGCGTCGGCGCTCTCCCGGGTGGTGCGCACGAACGACTTCATCTCCGGCTCGCCGAAGTCGCTGGCGCACCGCCCGGCGAATCCGCCGCCGAAGCCCTTCACGCCGGCCACGCCGAGCCGCCCACCGGCGCACTCCAGCACCGTGCCGGTGCCCTCCAGCACGGTGATCCCGGCGTCCTCCAGCACCTTGACCACCTGCGGCACCTGGTCGCACTGGTGGTCGTGGTTGCCGAGCACGGTGATCACCGGCACGCCGAGATCGCCGAACTCCCGCGCCACGCAGCGCGCCTCGGCCTCGGTGCCGTGCCGGGTCAGGTCGCCGGCGAGCAGCAGCACGTCGGCGCAGTCCGGCAACTCCTCCAGCGCCGGACGGAACCGGCCCACCACGTCCTCGTCCACGTGCACGTCGCCGACGGCGGCGATCCGGATCACGATCGAACCTCCCTCACGGCAGCTCCTCCACCTGGGTGGGCGCCTGCGTACGGATCACACCGATGTCGCTGGTCACCGGCGTGTCCGGGAAGCGCTCGGCCACCCGCCGCAGGATCTCCTCGCGCCGGTGCGGGCTCTCCACCTCGCCGGTGAGCACCAGCCCGCGCTCGCGGCGCAGCACCGTGATGCCCTGCTCGGCCACGGACGGGTCCTCCGCCAGCATGTTCTGGATCTCGGCCTCGACGTATTCGTCGGGCGGCACGTCACCGGGCTGTCCGGTCACGGGGTCTCCCTTCCGCCGGGCACGCCGCCGGGCAGCACGTCCAGCCGGTCGAGCAGCACCAGGAACGCCTCCGCGTACGGCGAGTGCTGCGTTTCCTTGCGTACCCGGTCCCAGTCGATCTGTTCCCGCAGCGAGCGGGCGAGCGGCAGGGCGCGGGCGAAGTCGCAGTAGTGCTGGGAGAAGCTCAGCAGCTTGTGCACCATGAGCTGACTGGCCGAGAGCACCGGCATGTGGATCGCGTCGACCGGCCGCACGATGGTGTCGGCGAACGTCTCCTCGGTCACCGGGGTCTCGATCGGCCGGTGGATCAGGTCCACCATCCGGTCCTCGTCGTAGACCTTGACCAGCCAGTCCTCCGGCGGGCGCTCGGCGGTGAAGCCGGCCTCGACCAGCGCCTCCAGCGCCCGGTCGACGTCCGCCCCACGGATCAGGAAGTCGACGTCGTGGTCGCTGGAGTGGCCGCCGTGGGCGTACACCGCGAAGCTGCCGCCCAGCGCGAACGGGATCTCGGACTGCTTGAGCACGGCGGCGACCTTCTTGAGCGTGTGCACCAGGGTCTCGTCCCCGCGCTCGGCCATCTGGATCTCCCGTCGTCGTCGTGGGCGGTGAGATTGAGTGGCGTACCCGGCGGACGCTCCGGTCACACCTTCCGCATCCACCTGGGGAGGAATGCGACAAAATGTCGGTGGCGAGCACCTGTCGGATAACCTCGGGGAGGTGGCCAGCTCACTGCGGACGCGGCGCGGCGGGGCCCGCCTGCGCGCCGTCGCCCTGATCGGTATCGACGGTTCCGGCAAGACCACCCAGGCCCACCGGCTCGCCGAGGCGCTGACCGCCGCCGGCCACCGGGCCACCTACCACCGCAACGCCGGCGGTCGACGCTGGCTCGGCCGGCTCGCCCAGCGGATCGGCCGGCCGGACGCGCAACGCCTCGTCGGGCGCGACGGCCTGCTCGCGGTCGAGTCCGTCCTGCGGTGGCTGGCCATCGCGCTCGCGCTGCTGAGCTGCCTGGTGACCGGCCGGATGGCGGTGATGGACCGCTGGTCCGCCTGCCAGTACGCCAGCATCCGGGCGCACGGTGGGCAGCGCTGGGAACGGCTGGCCCGGGCCGGCTACCGGCTCTTCCCGCCGCCCCGGGTCACCATCCTGCTGACCGTGGACCCGGCCGAGGCGTACCGGCGGATCGAGCGGCGCGGCACCGACCACGAGAGCATGCGGTGGCTCGTCGCCGCCGACGCGGCCTACCGGGCGCTGCCGGAGTACGCCGGCTTCGTGGTGGTGGACGGCAGCGGCTCGCCGGAGGAGGTGTCCCGCCGGATCCGGGCGCACCTGAGCGAGTGGCTGCCGGACGATCCGCCGGCGGTGGCCGGCCCACCCTCGGACGGCACCCCGCGCCCCGGCGGCGGCACCCCGCCCGGCGACGACGCCCGGCGGGACGGTGACGCCGGGCCGTCCGGCGGCGCGGGACGGGACGGTCCGGTGCCGGCTCAGGCCCGCCCGTAGACCGGGACGCTCGCGCCGCTCGTCGGTGCGGACTCCTCGCCGGCCAGGAAGTGGATCACGGAGGCGATCTCGGCCGGCGGCACCCACCGCCGGTGGTCGGCCTCCGGCTGGGCGGCCCGGTTGGCCGGCGTGTCGATGACGCTGGGCAGCACCGTGTTGCAGCGCACGCCGCGTGTCCGGTACTCCACCGCGACCGCGTTGGCGAACGCCTGCACCGCGGCCTTGGCGGTGGCGTAGCCGGCCGCGCCGGGGAACGGCGCCACCGCCGCCCGTGCCGACACGCAGACCACCGCGCCGCCGCCGGCCGCGACCAGGTGCGGCAGCGCCGCCTGGGTGACCAGGTAGGTGGGGCGCAGGTTGATCCGCAGCATCCGCTCGAACTCCTCGACCGGGGTCTCGTGCACCAGCCCGCCGCTGGCGTACCCGCCGACGAGGTTGACCACGGCGCGCAGCGGCGCCGCGGCCTCGGCGGTGGCCACCGTCACCGCCCGCGTCGCTCCCTCGGGGGTGAGCAGGTCCGCCACCACCCGGACCGGGCCGGACGGCTCCGGCGCCGTCTCCCCGCCCTCCCGTTCGGGTACGACCACCCGCCAGCCGGCCCGGAGGAAGGCGGCGGTGACCGCGCCGCCGAGCCCACCCGTGCCGCCGGTCACCAGCACCGTGCGATCCGTCATGCGGACACGCTAACCGCAGCGCCCGGAGGCGTCGCCGACGGCCGGCGGGGGTCCGTGGCACGCCGGACGGCGGACCCGCCGATATCCGACAGCACATCCGGCCGGCCGGCGACGCGACCCGGCCGGACCGTGGAGGCGGCCGGGCTGCGGTGATGGGACCCTGGACGCGGGGATCGGCCGCGGATGGCAGTAAATTTCCCGATACGCGGCGTCATGGTTGACGCTCACGCCCTCTGAAAGTAAGTTTCATCCGTGGCGAAGAGTCCGAAGATTTCTGCGAGTCACGAGCCCGGTGGACTGATCGTCCACATCAGCGGCCTCCTGCCGTCGCTGTCCCCGGCCGAGCAGCGGGTGGCCCGGCTGGTCGTCGCCGATCCGGCGGACGCGGCCCGGCGCACCATCACCGACCTCGCCACCGGCGCCGAGACATCCGAGGCGACCGTGATCCGGTTCTGCCGCTCGGTCGGCATGGACGGCTACCCCCAGCTGCGGATCCGGCTCGCCGCCGAGGCCGCCCGCCGGGTCGAGCCGCCGGACGCCCGGGTGGTCGGCGGCGACATCCCGCCCGGCGCCGACCTGGCCCAGATCATCGCCACCATCGCGTTCAACGACGCACGGGCCGTCGAGGAAACCGCCGAGCAGCTCGACCCGGCGGTCTGCGAGCGGGTGGTCGAGGCGATCGGCGCGGCCGGCCGGATCGACGTCTACGGCGCGGGCGCCAGCGGCTTCGTCGCCTCCGACTTCCAGCAGAAGCTGCACCGCATCGGCCGCATCGCGTTCTACTTCCCGGACGTGCACACCGCGCTCACCTCCGCCGCGCTGCTGAGCCGCGGCGACGTCGCGGTCGGCATCTCCCACACCGGCACCACGTCCGACGTGATCGAGGTCCTGGAGCAGGCCCGGGCGCGCGGCGCCACCACCGTGGCGCTCACCAACTTCCCCCGCTCACCGATCACCGAGGTCGCCGACCACGTGCTCACCACCGCCGCCCGGGAGACGACCTACCGGTCCGGCGCGACGGCCAGCCGGCTGGCCCAGCTCACCGTGGTCGACTGCCTCTTCGTCGGGGTGGCCGCCCGGAGCCGGGCCCGCACCAAGAAGGCCCTCGAGGCCACCGCCGAGGCGGTCCAGTCGCGTCGGGTGGGTCCCGGGCGGAGGCGGGCATGACGGCGGGCCGGGTGGAGCGGGACGAGGTGACCGCGGCGCGTCCGGTGGTGCGGGTCGGCGCGCCGACCGAACGGCGTAACCCGCAGAGCGTCGACCTCGACCTGATGTCGACCCGGGACGTGCTCACCGTGATCAACGAGGCGGACCGTCGGGTCCCGGCCGCGGTGGCCGCCGTCCTGGACGAGATCGCCGAGACCGTCGACCTGGCCGTGGCCGCGCTGCGCGGCGGACGCCGGGTGCACTACTTCGGCGCCGGCACCTCCGGCCGCCTGGGCGTGCTGGACGCGGCCGAACTGGCCCCCACGTTCAACTCGCCGCGGCACTGGTTCTGCGCCCACCTGGCGGGCGGTCCGGAGGCCATGTGGCGGGCCGTCGAGGACGCCGAGGACGACGAGCGCGGCGGCGCCGCCGAGGCCGCCGAGTGTGTGCGCGCCGGGGACCTGGTGGTCGGTCTGGCGGCCAGCGGGCGCACCCCGTACGTCCTCGGTGCGCTCGCCGCGTCCCGGTCCTCCGGCGCCGGGACGGTGCTGCTCTGCGCGAATCCGGAGGCCGAGGCCGCCACGTCGGTGGACGTGTTCATCGGGGTGGACACCGGACCCGAGGTGGTCACCGGGTCGACCCGGATGAAGGCCGGCACCGCGCAGAAGCTGGTGCTCAACACGTTCTCCACGGCCGTGATGGTGCGTCTCGGCCGGGTCTACTCGAACCTGATGATCGACATGGTGGCCACCAACGCCAAGCTGCGCGGCCGGATGATCTCGATCCTGATGGAGGCCACCGGCTGCGCCGAGGAGGTCTGCGCCGTCGCGCTGCGGGAGGCCGACGGCGACCTCAAGACCGCCCTCGTCTCGCTGGTCTCCGGCGCCGAGGTGCCGGCCGCCCGGGCCGCCCTGGCCCGCGCCGCCGACCAGGTCCGCGGCGCCCTGGCCCTGCTCGCCTCCTGAACCCACCCGATTCCCACCCGCCGGGCGCATCCGCCCGGCGGGTGCGACGCGTATCACGGGGCGGGAGGGGACGGCTCTCCCGCTACGGATTGTTCAACGAGGCGGAGGGTAATCCTTCCCGTGGCTGAACCGACCGGTCCACGGGCGCGTATCACGCAGTGACCAGGATCCCAATGCGGCGGTGACGCGGCTCGCTGTGTTCATGGAACAGGCAATGGTGCCATTCCATGGGCGGACGGTGATTCCGCTGCTCCGGACCCCGCTCACCAGGGGGTCCGCGGCCCGCCCGGGCAGGGGTCCTGACAGGAAACATGGACCGGGCTCTCAGGTAGCACTCAGGCATTCGTGACAGTTTCGACTCACGACATGGAATCCCCGACACGTCTCATCTGTTGTGTAGGTGTCAGCACCTACGGGCACAGCGGAGGTTACGGGGAGGGCTGATGAACGTGGGGATGGCAAGGAACCGGGCAACCGGCGCGAGCGAGGGGACCGTGGCAATCGTGGACAAGAACATCGGCATGCGTACCGACGAGGTCGCCGAGGAGCGGGACCTGGTCGGCGTCTACCTGCACGAGATCTCCCGGACGCCGCTGCTGGACGCCGCCCGGGAGGTGGACCTCTCCAAGTCGATCGAGGCCGGCCTCTACGCCGAGCACCTGCTCGACTCCGACCGGATCCCCGACGGGGCCACCCGGGAGGAGCTGGAGCGCGTGGTCGCCGACGGCGAGCGGGCGAAGGACCTGTTCATCCGCGCGAACCTGCGGCTGGTCGTCTCCATCGCCCGACGCTACGTGCGCTCCGGCATGCCCATGCTGGACCTGATCCAGGAGGGCAACACCGGCCTGGTCCGGGCGGTCGAGAAGTTCGACTACGAGCGGGGCTTCAAGTTCTCCACCTACGCGACCTGGTGGATCCGGCAGGCCATCAGCCGGGCGATCGCCCAGCAGGAGCGGACCGTACGGCTGCCCGTGCACCTGGTGGAGGACGTCAACCGGATGCGCAACGTGGCCCGGCAGCTCACCCGCGAGCTGGGCAGCGACCCGGAGCCCGAGCAGATCGCGGCCTCGCTCGGCGTCACCGTCGAGCGGGTCAACGAGCTGGTCCGCTGGTCGCAGGACACCGTCTCGCTGGACACCCCGGTGGGCGACGACGGTGACACCAACCTCGGTGACCTGGTCGCCGACAGCGACGCCCCGTCGCCGGAGGAGATCGTGCTCACCGGCCTGGAGCGGCAGCGGATCGAGGGGCTGCTCAACCACCTCGACGACCGGTCGGCCGGCATCATGCGGGCCCGCTACGGCCTGGAGGACGGGCGGGAGCACTCGCTGACCGAGGTCGCCTCCCGGTTCTCGCTCTCCCGCGAGCGGATCCGCCAGCTCGAGATCCAGGCCCTCGGCCGGCTCCGCGAGCTGGCCCGCGCCGAGGGGTTGCAGGCGGCCTGACCTGGTAGTAATGGAAACGACGAAACGGCCGGCGTCCGACAGGGGGACGCCGGCCGTTTCGCTGTCGACGATCAGACCCGGCCGTAGCCGGCGATCGACATGATGTTCATGCCGCGCTTGCTGACGTTGCGGCCTGCGCTGGGCGCGTCGATGATCTGGCCCCCGCCGACATAGAGCGCGACGTGCCCGAGCCCGGAGTAGAACACCAGGTCACCCGGTTGCAGCGCGCTGCGGCTGATCCGGGTCGTGGCGCTCCACTGGGCCGCCGCGTTGTGCGGCAGCGACTTCCCGGCGGCCCGCCAGGCGGCCAGCGTCAGGCCCGAGCAGTCGTAGCTGCCGGGGCCTTCGGCGCCCCACCCGTACGGCTTGCCGACCGCGCCGTAGGCGTACCGCACCGCCACTCCGGCCTTGCCGGAGACGGCCGGCGGCGTACCCGCCGAACTCGCCCTGGCCGGCGCCTCGGTGGCCCGTCCGTATGCCTGGCGGCGCATCTCGTAGAGGCGGGACAGGTCCGCCTCGATCCGCTTCTTGCCGGCGGCGAGCTGCTTGGCCTGCGCCGCCTCCCGGGCCAGCGTGACGTCCAGCTTGGTCTTCTGGTCGATCAGCCGGCGCTGGTCGGCGGTGAAGCCGGTGATGGTGCGCTGCCGCTGGCGGGTGAGCTGGTCGAGCGTGCCCAGCCGTTCCGGCAGCGCGGCGGTGCCGCCCGGCTCCAGCAGCGCCGCCGCGGTGCGCATGCCACCGGTCTTGTACGCCGTGGCGGCCAGCACGCCCACGTCGGCGCGACTCCGCTCGGCCTGTTCCTGCAACGGGCCGATCCTGGCCTCCAACGTGGCGGCCACGGCCTTGTTGGCCTTGATGTCTTCGTTGAGCTTGTTGTAGGACTCGACGATTCGCTCCAGCTCAGTCGAGGACTTCTCGATCTGCTTCGTCAGCTCGGCGGGGGTGGGCTCGGCCCGAGCCACCGACGCCGGGGCGAGCAGCGCGGCCGACAGGCCGGCCACCGCCAGCGAGCGGAGCAGCATCCGTAAGGACGACAAGAGCGGAAAGCTCCTCTCCACGGTCGGCGGGCCGCGTCTGGACGACCCGTCGACGCCGGACCGGCGCCATCCGGGCGGATGGCGGTCGACCGGACCGACCTGGACAACCTAACCCGTGATTGGAGTGAACGGGAGTTCAAGCAGGGGCGAAAGTTGGCAAAGTGTCGGAAAGTGACAATGATGACGTTCACGATCGGTGACCGTTTCCGGCATGGCTAATGCGTCACACAATGGGACGCGGATCCGGGAATCCCATCGCGGGATCCCTGCCCCGGGAGGCCACCGTGCAGACCGACCGCTCCGCCACCCCACCACCCCGCGCGACCGCACCCGGCCTGCTGTACGCCCGGCCCGGCATCGTCGTCACCGCCGAGCGCTTCACCGTCGGCCGCACCAGCTGGCCGGTCGCCGAGATCACCCAGCTCCGGACCGCCCGCGGACCGCACGACCGGCTCGCCCTCCGGGCGGTCGCCGTCACCGCCGCGCTCATCGCGTCGGCCGGACTGCTGCTCGGCTTCACCGGCGGCCTGCAACGGCTCACCGCCGGGGCGTACCTCACGCTCGGCGCGGTGGGGCTGCTGCCGCTGCTGCTCGTGCTCGTCGGCGACCGCTGGCGGCCCCCGGCGTACGAGCTGTGGGGCCGCCTCCGGGGCACCGAGGAACTGCTGTTCAGCAGCGACGACGAACGGCAGTTCGAGCAGGTCGCCGACGCGCTGCGCCAGGCCCGGGAGCGGAACCGGACCGACCCGCCGGGCACCGGCCCGTGGCGGCCGGCGCGCTGAGCCCCGATCAGCCGGCGACCGGCTCCGGGGTGCGCGCCCGGCGCTCGGCGGCCACCCAGTGACTCACCCGCCGCTCCGCGTAGAACGAGACGAACGGCACGGTGCCGGCCAGCATCACCAGCAGCATCCGCTTCAGCGGCCAGTCGGCCCGGCGGGACAGGTCGAACGTCAGCGCCAGGTAGAGCATGTAGAGCCAGCCGTGCGCGACCCCGACCACGGCCACCACGCTCGGGTTGTCGAAGCCGTACTTCAGCGGCATGCCGATCAGGACCAGCACCACCAGCGCCACGCCCACGATCCAGGCGATCACGCGGTACCGGGTAAGGGCTCCGCCCACCGTCGTCCGTCCTTCCGTACCGGCCTCAACCGGGATAGTCGCCGGGCCGGGCGCCCGGATTGGCGTTCAACCAGGAAAGGTAGCGGTTGTACGCGGCCAGCTCGCCGTCGTCCGCCCCCTCGGTCGGGGTCGACGGCACCCGGGCGACGCGCACCGGCCGGCGTACCGCCGGGGTCGCCGCGACCGGCTCGTCGCCGGCGGTCGCCGACGGCGCGTCCTCCGCCGGCGCACCGGGCGCGGCCCGCAGCGCCTGCCGCACCTCGCGCCACCAGACGAAGACCACGAAGCCGGCGAAGACCGGCCACTCGATCGCGTAACCGAAGCTCAACGCGTTGCCCCCGGCGGCGCGGGTGACCTGCCACCAGCCCAGCCCGAGGAACCCCACCACCAGCACGACCATGGCCACGTGGCGGGCGATCCACGCCGGTGTCCGGAGCCGCTGCATGTCGTCGAGGGTACCGGGGCCGGTGGCCGTCTCCGACGCGGCGTCGTAGGTGGCGTGGGTTTGGTGACACAGCGGTTGGGCATCCGTCTAGTCGCCAGCCCGAACGAGACGAGGGGGCGACGATGACCGAATCGGTACGCCGGGACGCCAGCCCGGAACAGCGCGTCACCGAGTGGGACGGTGACCACCCCCGGACCACAGCCAACGACGACGACGTGCCCGGGGTGGATCCCGCCGAGCTGAGCGACGAGGACCTGATCCGGGAGGTGCGCAGCCTGCACCGGACCCGGCTGGACACGCTGCGGCACGCCACCGACTCCGCGCTCGCCAACCACCTGCGCCGCACCGCCGAGCTGGAGACCGAGTACCTGGCCCGGCACCCGGGCCGGGAGATCGACCCGCACCGGCTGCGGGACGCCTGATGGCCAGCCACGCCGAGCGCGGCATGTCCGCACCGCCCGAGGTGGTGTTCAACACCGCCACCGACCCGGACCGGTCCGCCGCCTGGCTCCCCGACGAGCTGCGCGGCTCCGGCGCCTGCCGGGTGGAGGTGCTCGACGCCGACGACATGCGGGCGCGGTGGAGCAGCGCCGACTGGTCCGCGGAGATCGACGTGGAACCGGCCGATGCCGGCGGCGCCCGCGTCCGGCTGGACCTGGCCGGCCCGGACCACGGCCTGGCCGACGAGATCCTGGCCAACCTCGACCGCGAGGTGGCCGAGAACCTGACCGCCGGTTGAGCCCGGCCGCCATGACGACGAGGGAGGCCGGGTTGACCGGGAGTGGCCTGAAGCAGAAGGTGGCACGCCTGCGCCAGGCGTACGCGCCGCACGAGCACCGACCGCTGGAGGGCTACCTGAAGGCGATGGGCACCTACGCCGGCGTGACCGGGGTGCTGGTCGGGCTGGTCCGGGCCACCGGCCGGCCGGTGCCGGAGCGGCCCACGCCCGGCGACGTGGTGCTGCTCTCGATCGCCACGCACAAGCTGAGCCGGCTGCTGTCCAAGGACGCCATCACCAGTCCGCTGCGGGCGCCGTTCACCCGCTACGACCACCCGATCGGCAGCGGCGAGGTGATGGAGCACGTCCGGGACGAGGGCAGTCCCACCCGGCACGCGCTCGGCGAACTGGTGAGCTGCCCGTTCTGCCTGGCGGTGTGGGTGGCCACCGGCCTCACCGGCGGCCTGGTGCTGGCCCCCCGGCTGACCCGGCTGGTGGCCACCGCGCTGACCGCGGTCGCCGCCTCCGACTTCCTCCAGATGGGGTACGCGGTCGCCCAGCGGGCCGCCGAGGGCGGACACCACCGGGACTGAGCACGACAGCGACGGGGCCGGCGCGTGCGCGCCGGCCCCGTCGTCGTGGTGCCCCGAGATCAGGTGGGGGTGGTGCCGTGGTCCTCGCCGGCCCAGCCGCGCGACGTCTCCGGCTCCCGCTCCCGCTCGTCCTCCCCGGTGACGATGTCCCGATCCACCGCGGTGCGGTCGTGCTCGTTGGCGAAGTCCGGCTCCGGCAGCGTGTCCACGCCCTCCGGGGGCTGGCCGAGCGCCGCCTGGTGCTCGTGCTCGGGTTCGCGGTCGGTCATGTCGGGTCCTCTCGTCGGCGGGGGCTCAGGCGACCGTGCCGCCCAGCAGGTCCGCCACCTCGTCCACCGCGTACTCGCCCTGCGGGAGCGCGGCGATCCGGGTGAGCAGCTCCGCCGGAAGCTCGGCGGTCACCGCGCGGCGGTAGATGTCGGTCTGACTGATCCGCTCCTGGCCGTGGTAGAGGTCGTCGAGCAGGTCGTCGAGCGGCCTGGTGTCCGGCTGCTCGGTCACGGGCGCGTCATCGGTCACGCCGACCACCTACCCGGCCCCGAACCGGTCAAACGCCGCCCAACGGAGCTCAGGCGGGGGTGGGCAGCGCGGCGCGACGGGCGCGGACCGCCTGGGCCAGGTGGTCGAGCACCTCGTCGGTGGTGTCCCAGCCGATGCAGGCGTCGGTGATCGATCGGCCGTACTCCAGCTCCCGCGTCGGGTCCAGGTCCTGCCGGCCGGCGCGCAGGAAGCTCTCCAACATGATCCCCACGATGCCGCGCTGCCCGGCGGCGAGCTGCCCGGCCACGTCCGCGGCGACCAGCGGCTGGTTGCGGTGGTCCTTGCCGCTGTTCGCGTGGCTGGCGTCGATCACCACGCGTTCGGGCAGGCCGGCGGCGCGCAGCAGGTCCAGCGCCCCGGCCACCGACTCCGCGTCGTAGTTGGGCCGGCCGCCCCCGCCGCGCAGCACCAGGTGCCCGTCCGCGTTGCCCCGGGTGTGCATGATCGCCGGGATGCCGGAGACGTCGATGCCGGGGAAGACGTGCGGTACGCCGGCCGCCCGGATCGCGTCGACCGCCGTGCCGATGCTGCCGTCGGGACGGTTCTTCATGCCGATCGGCATGGACAGGCCGGAGGCGAGCTGCCGGTGCACCTGGCTCTCCACGGTCCGGGCGCCGATCGCGCCCCAGGCCACCGTGTCGGCGATGTACTGCGGGGTGATCGGGTCGAGGAACTCGCAGCCCACCGGCAGGCCCAGCCGCAGCACGTCGAGCAGGAGCGCCCGCGCGGTCCGCAGACCGGTGTTCACGTCGCCCGAACCGTCCAGCGCCGGGTCGTTGATCAGACCCTTCCAGCCCACGGTCGAGCGCGGCTTCTCGAAGTAGACCCGCATCACCACGAGCAGGTCGTCGGCGACCCGGTCGGCCGCCTCACGCAGCCGTCCCGCGTACTCCAGCGCGGCGGCCGGGTCGTGCACCGAGCACGGGCCGACCACCACCAGCAGTCGGTCGTCGGCGCGGTCCAGCACCCGGGCGACCGCGCGTCGGCCGGCGATGACGGCCTCGGCGAGGGGCGCGTCGAGCGGCAGGTGATGGTGGAGCAGGGCCGGGGTGGTCAACGGCACGACGCGGTCGATCCGCTGGTCGATGACCCGGCGGGCGTCCGGGGACGTGGTCACGGTGGGAATCCTTCCGCCGACCGCGCCCCGGGGCCGGCGCCCAGGGTGTCGAGCCGGCTGCTCGCATGCGAAAGGGCAGGGAATCATCCCTGCCCGGCCGGCTCGAAGAGGAAGTGACGTCAGCTCACGGTCGAGTCACCGGCTCCTCCAGCCGGCTGCCTAAACCATCGATACGACCGCGTCACGTCGGCCAGCCTACCCGACGCGCCCGGGAATGCCCGCGCCGTTCCGCCAAGCGGGACGCGGGGTATGGGAGAGGCCATGAGCCACCATCAGAGCGACCAGGACCGGATCGAATCCCGCGCGCACCTGCTGCCCGAGGAGGCGGCGGCGGGCAGCGACGACGCGCAGGCCCAGGCCGACGCGATCCTCGCCGAATCGGATCTCCGGGAGGAGGACCAGAACGCCGCCCCGGACACGGTGCTGGAACACCGCACCTCCGCCGAGACCGTCACCCCCGTCGAGCCTCCCGACTGAGCGCCGCGCCCCGGCCGCGGCGGGACCCCCGGTAACTGGCGTCCCGCAGCCGGGCCAGCGGGCCGGCCAGCCGCAGCCCCGCCGGCACGTTGCCGATCGGGTCGAAGGCCGGCACGGCGTCCTCCGGGTCGCCGTGCCGGCCACCCAGGCGCACCTCGCCGAACGGCCGCCACGGACCCACCGCCGAGGCCACCGCGAGCACCAGCCGGGGCTCGTCGCCGGCCACCGCCGCGCCGGCCTCGGCCAGCGTGCGACCCAGGTCGGGTGAGTCCGGGTCGGCCAGCACGGCCAGGAACAGCCGCCGGTCCCCGGCCCGGAACGACATGATCGAGGTGTACGTCCCGGTGAAGCGCCGCCGGGGCAGCGGCAGGTTCCGCAGCACCGGCGCGGCGCCGCTGGAGCTGACCAGCAGATCGACGGGCGGTTCCGGGTCCCGGTGCAGCCGGACCGCCACGCCCAGCACGTCCGGCCAGCCGGGCGGCGTCGGTGTCCCCTTGGAGAGCCGGACCGTGGCCGGCCACCGGCCGGGCAGGTCCAGCAACGGCACCCCGGTCGGTGGTCCGGACGTGCCCCAGATCATCACCTCGGCGGCGAACGCGCGGCCGGCGGGATGCAGCAACCGGGCGTGCCGGAGCCGGGCCAGCGCGGCGGCGACCCGCTCGACGGCGGACGGTGCGGAGGTCATGCCGACCTGGGTACCCCGCCGCGCGGCGACGACGCGGGTCGCGAGTCCCCTTTCCGTCCACCGGATCGGATAGCGTCGTGCCATGCCCGACAGCGGTTTCCCCTGGCCGATCGAGACGACCCGACTGGACAACGGCCTGCGTGTGGTGGTGAGCGAGGACCGCACCGCCCCGGCCGTGGCGGTCAACCTCTGGTACGACGTGGGGTCCCGCCACGAACCGGCGGGCCAGACCGGCTTCGCCCACCTCTTCGAGCACCTGATGTTCGAGGGCTCGGTGAACGTGGCGAAGACCGAGCACATGAAGCTGATCCAGGGCGCGGGCGGCTCGCTCAACGCGACCACCAACCCGGACCGGACCAACTACTTCGAGACCGTCCCGGCCGAGCACCTGGAGCTGGCGCTCTGGCTGGAGGCCGACCGGATGGGCGGCCTGGTGCCGGCGCTGACCCAGGAGACGCTCGACAACCAGCGCGACGTGGTCAAGAACGAACGGCGGCAGCGCTACGAGAACGTCCCCTACGGCGACGCCTGGCTGCGGCTGCTGCCGCTGCTCTATCCGCCCGGCCACCCCTACCACCACGCCACGATCGGGTCGATGGCCGACCTGAACGCCGCCGACCTGGCCACCTTCCAGGCGTTCCACACCACCTACTACGCGCCGAACAACGCGGTGCTCACCGTGGTCGGCGACACCACCGCCGCGGAGGTGTTCGCGCTGGCCGACAAGTACTTCGGCGCCCTGACGCCACGCCCGGACATCCCGGCCGCCCCGGACGGCCGCACGGTGCCGACCGCCGGCCGGCCGGCGGTGGAGACGGTCACCGCCGACGTGCCCGCCCCCCGCGTCTACCTCGCGCACCGCACCCACCCGTTCGGCGCCCCCGGGTACGACGTGACCACGGTCCTCGCCACCGTGCTGGGCAGCGGCCGGGGCAGCCGGCTCTACCAGCGGCTCGCCGACGGTGAGCGGCTCGCCCAGCCGGACCTGGTCGGGGCGTACGGGGTCGACCTGGCGCACGCGCCGGCCCCGCTGATCGCCACCGCCACCGCGCGTCCCGGGGTGACCGCCGAGCGGCTGCGCGACGGGCTGGCCGAGGTGGTCGACGAACTGGCCACCGTGCCGGTGACCGCCGCCGAGCTGGACCGGGCCAAGGCGTTGCTGAGCACCTCGTGGTGGCGGCAGATGTCCACCGTGGACGGCCGCGCCGACACGCTCGGCCGCTACGCCACCCAGTTCGGTGATCCGGCCCGGGCCGCGGACCGGCTGCCCGGCTGGCTCGCCGTCACCGCCGAGCAGATCGCCGAGCAGGCCGCCGAGCTGCTCGGCGCCGCCGACCGGGTGATCCTGACCTACCTGCCCGAGGAGACCTCATGACGCTGATCGCCACCCGTCCCGGCCCGGGCGCCGCCCGCGCCTACCGGTTCCCCCAGGTGGTCCGGCGGACGGTGGCCGGCGGTCAGGTGGTCGCCGCGCACCTGCCCGGGCAGAACCTCGCCGTCGCGTTGCTGCTGCTCGACGGCGGCGCCGGCCGGGAACCGGTCGGCAAGGAGGGCCTCGGCGCGGTGCTGGCCAAGGCGCTGGAGGAGGGCACCGCGCACCGGGACGCCACCGCGTACGCGCTGGCCATCGAGGCGCTCGGCACCGAGCTGGTCACCGGGCTCGACTGGGACTCCTTCCAGGTCAGCGTGCAGGTGCCGGTGGACCGGCTGCGCGCCGCGGTGGAGCTGATGGCCGAGGCGGTCCGCACGCCGCGGCTCGACCCGGCCGACGTGCTGCGGGTCCGCGACGACGAGGCGACCGCGCTGCGGATGGACTGGGCCAACCCGGGCCCGCGCGCCGACGCCGTGCTGCGCGCCGACCTGTTCGGCGCCGAGCACCGGTGGGGCCGCCCGCTCTACGGCGACCCGGACAGCGTGGCCGCGCTGGAGTCGGACGACGTCACGGTCTTCCACTCCGAGTGGTTCATCCGCCCCGGCACGCTGATCGTCGCCGGGGACCTGGAGCGGATCGACCTGGACGCGCTCGGCGCGGCGGCGTTCGTCGGCACCGGCGGCGGCCCGGTCGACCGGGGCGGCCCGATCGACGTGCCGCCGGCCGACCGGCGGCGGATCATCCTGGTCGACCGGCCCGGCTCGGTGCAGTCCACGCTGCGGCTCGGCCACCCGTCCCCGCACCGCGGCCACCCCGACCACGTGCCGATGACGCTCGCCGGCACCGTGCTCGGCGGCGCGTTCACCTCCCGCCTCAACCACCTGATCCGCGAGGTGCGCGGCTACACGTACGGCATCCGGGGCGACTTCGCCTCGTCGCGGCGGTTCGGCCGGTTCGCGGTCAGTTCCGGCGTGCAGACCGCGGTGACCGCGCCGGCGCTCGTCGAGTCCGTGGGGGAGGTCTCGCGTACCCGGGAGACCGGGGTGACCGAGGAGGAGCTGGAGGTGGCCCGTTCCTGGCGGGCCGGGCAGCTCTCGGTCGAGTTGCAGAGCCCGCGGGCGATCGCGTCGGCGCTGACCACGCTGGTGGTGCACGACCTGCCGGACGACTACCACGCCACGCTGCGCGAGGCGCTGCTCGCGGCGACCGTCGAGGAGGTCTCCGCAGCCGCCGCGACGCACCTGCACCCGGAGGCGTTGACGCTTGTCGTCGAGGGGGACGCGGCGGTGATCCGGGACGAGCTGGTGGCCGCCGGCCTGGGGGAGGTCGTCGACCACGCGTGACCGGTGGGGCGGCGGGAACGGGTGTGATTCCCGTCGCCCCGGCCCGCGCGCTGGGAAACGCTTCCCGTCCGGCCGGCCCGGCTGGGTAGCCTCGCGGTCATGAGGATCGGCATTGTGGGTGCCACCGGCCAGGTCGGTGGCGTGATGCGGCAGGTGCTGGCGGAACGCGAGTTCCCGGCGGAGCAGGTGCGGTTGTTCGCCTCGGCGCGGTCGGCCGGGCGAGCCCTGCCGTGGCGTGACGGCGAGGTCACTGTCGAGGACGCGGCCACCGCGGACTACCGCGGCCTGGACATCGTGCTCTTCTCGGCCGGCAAGGCCACCGCGAAGGAGCTGGCGCCCCGGGTCGCCGAGGCCGGCGCCGTGGTGATCGACAACTCGTCGGCGTACCGGATGGACCCGGCGGTGCCGCTGGTGGTCGCCGAGGTCAACCCGCACGCCCTCGCCGACCGGCCCAAGGGCATCGTGGCCAACCCGAACTGCACCACGATGGCCGCCATGCCGGTGCTGCGCCCGCTGCACGCCGAGGCCGGGCTGGTCAGCCTGGTCGTCGCCACCTACCAGGCGGTTTCCGGCGCCGGCCTGGCCGGTGTGGCCGAGCTGGACGACCAGGTCCGCAAGGTGGCCGAGGGCGCGAGCGCGCTCGCCTTCGACGGCGCGGCCGTCGAGTTTCCGGCACCGCGCTCGTTCGCCGGCCCGATCGCCTTCAACGTGCTCCCGCTCGCCGGTTCGATCGTCGACGACGGCTCGTTCGAGACCGACGAGGAGCAGAAGCTGCGCAACGAGAGCCGCAAGATCCTGGAGATCCCCGGGCTGAAGGTCTCCGGCACCTGCGTACGGGTGCCCGTGTTCACCGGTCACTCGTTGCAGATCAACGCCCGGTTCGCCCGGCCGATCGACCCGGCCCGGGCCCGCGAGCTGCTCGACGGCGCACCCGGGGTGGCGCTGCGCGACGTGCCCACCCCGCTGGAGGCGGCCGGCCAGGACCCGACGTTCGTCGGGCGGATCCGGGCCGACGAGACCGTCGAGCACGGGCTGGCGCTGTTCTGCGCCAACGACAACCTGCGCAAGGGCGCGGCGCTCAACGCCGTGCAGCTCGCCGAGCTGGTCGCCGCCGAGCGCTGACCCCGCTCGGGGCCGTCCGGCCCGCGTTACCCCACCTGCGGCGGCGGGTAGACCGCGGTGCCGACACCGAGAGGGGAGCACCATGACAACGGTCGGAGAGTTCATGACGACCCGGTTGGTGACGATGGACGGCAACGACACGCTCACCGCCGCGGCGCAGGAGATGCGCGACAGCGCCATCGGCGACGTGGTGGTGACCGACGGCGACAACGTGGTCGGCATCGTCACGGACCGGGACATCACGGTCCGGGGCGTGGCCGAGGACCGGAACCCCGCCACCACCCGGCTCAACGAGATCACCAGCAAGGACGTGGTGACGGTGAGCCAGTACGACGACGCGGTGGCCGCCGCCGACCTGATGCGCACGTACGCCGTCCGCCGGCTCCCGGTCATCGAGGACGGGAAGCTGGTCGGCCTGGTGTCGATGGGTGACCTGGCGGTCGAGCGGGAACCCCAGTCGGTGCTCGCGGACATCAGCGCCGACGACGCCAACAACTGACCTGTCCGACACGGTGAACGCCGGCCCCCGGTTCGGGGGCCGGCGTTCCCGCGTACCCCGGTGCGGTCGTCTCACCCGAATCGGGCGAGGTTGACCCGGGGCTCCGGCGGGGACCCGTCCGGTCGACGAGGAGGCCGCTGACCGCGGGAGGAGTCACCTTCGATGGTGGACACGACCACGAGATTCTTCGAGGCCCTGGACCGGCGGGGGTTCGAGCCCCTGCTGGTCAAGACGTCCGGCACGCTCCGGTTCGACCTGCACGAGGGCGCTCAGACCACGCACTGGCTGCTGGAGATCGACCGGGGCGACCTGCGGGTCCGGCAGGAGGACGGTGAGGCGGACACCGTGGTCGGCACCGAGCCCCGGCTCTTCGGGGCGCTCGTCGACGGCGAGGAGAACGCCATCGCGGCGCTGCTGCGCGGCGACATGACAGTCGTCGGCGACCTGCGGCTCGTGTTGCAGGTCGAGCGCGTCTTCCCCGGCCCGCCGGACTCCCGCGGGCCGCGCCACGCATTCTTCAGGAGGGCCGCCTGATGGCCGGGAACAGCACCGTCCGGATCCTGGACGGCAACACGTTCGTGGTCTCCGAGGACAGCGGTGACATCGAGGCCACGCCGACGGAACCGACCGGCCTGTTCTCCCTCGACACGCGTTACCTGTCGAAATGGGTGCTCACGGTCGACGGCGAACGGCTCAACGCGCTCTCCTACGACGACCTCCAGTACTACGAGGCGCGTTTCTTCCTGGTGCCCGGGATGGCCACGCACTACGTCGACGCGAAGCTGTCGGTCATCCGGGAGCGGGTGGTCGGCGGCAGCTTCCGGGAGACGGTGAGCGTGCTCAACCACGACGAGAACGCGGTCGACCTGGAGATCCGGATGGACGCCGGCGCCGACTTCGCCGACCTCTTCCAGGTCAAGGACGAGATCCTCAACAAGAAGGGCGAACTGTACGCCGAGGCGGAGTCGGACCGGCTGCGGCTGGGCTACCGGCGGGGGAACTTCAAGCGGGAGACGGTCATCTCCGCGAACCAGCCGGCCCGCTACGACAACCGGGGCGTCTCCTGGAGCATCCACCTGGAGCCCAACGAGCAGTGGGACGTCCTCATCGACGTGCAGACGTTCGCCATCGGCCCGGGTGGTCGGGACCTGCGGCTCGGGCTGCGGGCGCACGGCAACGAGCGGCTCGCGCTCCAGCACGACCTGGAGGAGTGGATCGACCGGGCCCCCAAGGTCAACAGCGAGCACGACCGGGTCGCCGCGACCTACCGGCGGAGCCTGGTCGACCTCGCCGCGCTGCGCTTCTCCCCGCTGTCGCTCGGTGGGCAGACGCTGCCCGCCGCCGGCCTGCCCTGGTTCATGACCATGTTCGGCCGGGACAGCATCCTCACCTGCCTCCAGGTGCTGCCGTTCGCGCCCGGGATGTCCAAGACCACGCTGCGCATCCTCGGCGCGCTCCAGGGCACGCGGTTCGACGACTTCCGGGACGAGGACCCGGGCCGCATCCTGCACGAGATGCGGTACGGCGAGACCGCCGCGTTCGAGGAGCAGCCGCACTCGCCCTACTACGGCTCGGTGGACGCGACCCCGCTGTTCGTGGTGCTGCTCGACGAGTACGAGCGGTGGAGCGGGGACGTCGCGCTGGTCAAGGAGCTGGAACGGGAGTGCCGCGCCGCGCTGAAGTGGATCGACGACTACGCCGACCTGGCCGGCAACGGCTACGTCTGGTACGAGCGGCGCAACACCGACACCGGCCTGGAGAACCAGTGCTGGAAGGACTCCTGGGACTCCATCTCGTACGCCGACGGCACGTTGCCGCCGTTCCCGCGGGCGACCTGCGAGGTGCAGGGGTACGCGTACGACGCGAAGATGCGCGCCGCCCGCCTGGCCCGGGAGTTCTGGGGCGACCCCGCGTACGCCGATCAGTTGGAACGCGAGGCGGCGGAGTTGAAGGCGCGGTTCAACCGCGACTGGTGGGTCGCCGACGGCGGTTTCTACGCGCTTGCCCTGGACCCGGAGGGGCGGCAGTGCGACGTGCTCAGCTCCAACATCGGTCATCTGCTGTGGAGCGGCATCGTCGACGACGACCGGGCGTCGCAGATCGCCGAGCACCTGGTCGGGCCGCGGCTCTGGTCCGGTTGGGGGGTGCGGACGCTGGCCGAGGGCGAGATCCGCTACAACCCGATCGGCTACCACAACGGCACGATCTGGCCGTTCGACAACTCGTTCGTCGCCTGGGGTCTGCGCCGGTACGGCTTCGCCGACGAGGCGGCCACGGTGGCCAACGGCATCCTGGACGCGGCCACCTATTTCGACGGCCGGCTGCCGGAGGCGTTCGGCGGCTACCAGCGGGAGCTGACGAAGTTCCCGGTGGAGTACCCGACCGCGTGCAGCCCGCAGGCGTGGTCGACCGGCGCGCCGCTGCTGCTGATCCGGACCATGCTGGGGCTGGAGCCGCACGAGGGGCACCTGTCGGTGGACCCGCGGCTGCCGGTGGGCATGGGGCGGATCGAGGTGCTGGACATCCCGGGCCGCTGGGGGCGGGTGGACGCGTTCGCGCGCGGCCGGCTGGACCTGGACAAGCTGGCGGGTTGACCCCGGCTCAGTGGCCGGCCGGCGGTGCGTCGGCGTGCGCCTCGTTCGGCGGCAGCAGGCAGAACTCGTTGCCCTCCGGATCGGCCAGCACCGTCCACCGGGGCAGCTCGCGGACCACCGTCGCGCCGGCCTCCAGCACGGCGGCGCGTTCCTCGGCGTCGCCGACCAGGTCGAGGTGGATCCGGCCGGGCGTGGGCAGGTCGCCGGCGGGGCTGATCCACAGGTCCGGCCGCCGCCCGTGCGGGTCGCGCAGCAGCACCGCCTCGGCCGGCCCGAGCGTGCGGTCGGCGAGCTTCGTCCGGTCCGCCTCCACCACGGGCAGCCCGCTGACCGCGCTCCAGAACGGGGCGAGCAGGTACGGATCGCGGCAGTGGATGACGATCGCGGCGAGATCGGGCATGCCTCGAACCTAGTCGGCGCGGGCCGCCGGCAGGACGTTGTCCAGGAACGCGGCGGTGACCGCGCGCAGGTCGGGGCGGGCCAGGTCGAGCGCGTGACCACCGTGGGTGAGCCAGAGGTGCGTCGGGTGGCCGGCGGCGAGCAGCCGACCGGCCAGCTCGACCGCCTGCGCGGCCGGCACCGGCACGTCGTCGCGGCCCTGCACCAGCAGTACCGGCACGCCGGCGCCGAGGTGACTGGCGACGGTGGCGTCGGCGGTGGCCGGATCGCCGGCGGCCGGCGGGTGCCCGAGCAGGTCGGCCCACGGGTCGTCACCCGGGGGCCGGCGGCGCCGCTGCTCGTCGTCGAGCGGATCGACGGGCGCCCAGTACGCCAGCGCGGCCGTCACGTCACCGGGCTGGTCCACCCCGCGCAGGGCCAGGTGCAGGGCGAGCATCCCGCCGGCCGAGTCGCCGCCGACCAGCAGCGGCAGGCCGCCCGCGGTGGCCCGGGCGGCCCGCGCGGCGGCGCGTACGTCGTCGAGCTGGGCCGGCCAGCGGGCCTCGTGGGAGAACCGGTAGCCGGCGGCGACCACCCGCAGGCCGAGCGGTGCCAGCGCCACGCCGTCCCCCGAGGAACGGGCCCGCCAGCCGCCGCCGTGGATCCAGAGCAGTACGCCGCGTTCGGTCATCCCACCATCGTGGTCGCGGCCGGAGCGCTCCGCGACCCGGCTCTGCCGAGGGCAGAGCGGCACTACGGTCCGGTAACCTACGCAGGGTAAAGTCACCGGATGCCGGAACTCGTGTACCCGCCCGTGATCACCGCCGCCAAGACGATGTTCCGCGCTCTCGACCTGCGCCTGGACGTGACGGGCAGCCAGCACGTGCCGCGTACCGGCGGGGCGGTGCTCGCGTCCAACCACGTGAGCTACCTCGACTTCATCTTCTGCGGCTACGGCGCGCACGGGTCCCGCCGGCTGGTCCGGTTCATGGCCAAGGAGAGCGTCTTCCGGCACCGCGTCTCCGGCCCGCTCATGCGCGGCATGAAGCACATCCCGGTCAACCGCGCCGCCGGCGCCGGGTCGTACGCCACCGCGGTCGGCGCGCTGCGCCGGGGCGAGGTGGTCGGCGTCTTCCCGGAGGCGACGATCAGCCGGTCCTTCACCGTCAAGGACCTCAAGAACGGCGCGGCCCGGATGGCGCAGGAGGCCGGCGTGCCGCTGCTGCCGGTGGCGCTCTGGGGCACCCAGCGGCTCTGGACCAAGGGTCGCCCGCGCACCCTGACCCGCCGGCACACCCCGATCACCATCATGATCGGCGAGCCGATGGACCCGTCCGCCTACCCGGACGCCACCGCCCTCACCGCCGACCTGCGCATCCGGCTGTCGGCGCTTGTCGACCGGGCCCAGCGGGACTACCCGGACCAGCCGGCCGGCCCGGACGACGCCTGGTGGCAGCCGGCTCACCTGGGCGGCGGCGCGCCCACCCCGGAGCAGGCCGTCGAGCTGGACCGCTCGGACCGCCGCTCCCGCAGCACCTCCTGACCGACCCCGCCTCCGGCGGGCCGGGTCGCGCCTTGCCGTGCGGTGCAGGGCCGGGTCACGCCTTGCCGTGCGGGCCGGGCCAGGCCTTGCCGTGCGGTGCAGGGCCGGGCCAGGCCTTGCCGTGCGGCGCAGGGCCGGGTCACGCCTTGCCGTGCGGGTGGGGGAGAGCAGTCCCGGCCGCCTACGAACTTGATGGCGTGAATGGGTCACGGCACGCGGAGGTCGGTAAGGGCGGACGCAGGGCGAGCCGGAGCGGACGAGCCCGCACGCCGGGCCCAGCTCGACTTCCCGGCCCCGCTTCGTGCGTCGCTCGCCTTCCGGGCCTCACGCACGAGCTCCCCGTGGTGAGTCATTCATGCCATCAAGTTCGTAGGCGCCCCGAACACATGAGCCGCGCCCGCGTCGGGCCTACCGAGTGGCCGATCGGCCGGCCGGGCGGGCGATCGGGCGATCAGGTTGGGCGATCGGGCGATCAGGCGGGCGATTGGGGCGACCGAAGGATCGGGCGGGCAGCCCGCCGGTCCGCCGGTCCGCCGGTCCGCCGGTCCGCCGGTCCGCCGGTCCGCCGGTCCGCCGGTCCGCCAGGCGGCCCCGCGCGGCGTCGCGCGGGGTCCGGGCATGACGACCGGCGAGGCGTCAGCAGGCGGAGCCGGGTCGGTCGCGGGCCAGGAAGTCGAACCGGGGCCCCAGCGCCTCGGCCGCCGGCTGACGGTAGTAGTCGTCGCGGGACAGGAACTCCACCGGCAGCGAGCCGGGCAGCGTCACCACGCCCGGCGTCGGGCCGGGGGAGGCGGCGACCCGGGTGGCGAGCGCGTCCCGCTCCCGCGGGGACAGGTCAACCAGATCGGGGTGGGCCAGCCGGAACCCGGCCACCGCGCGGCGTACCTGCCGGGCCAGCGCGGTGACCAGGGGGACCGGGCCGGTGAGCGCCAGCGCCGGCTGCCGGATGGTGCGCAGCGCGTCGCAGACCACCCGCAGCTCCGCCGTGTCGCCGTTGGTTTCGACCAGCTCCAGCCGGGACGGCCACTGCCAGCGGATCTGACCGCTGACCAGGCGGGACAGCCGGACCGGGCGCCGGTGCCGGGCGCCGGTCGGGCTGTCCCGCCCGGGGACCAGGGACAGCTCGGAGCCGGTGCAGAGGTACACCAGCCGCCGGTCGGTCACGGTGACCGACGCCTCGTCGGGCAGCGCCCAGCAGCGGACGTCCTCGGTGGGGCCGAGCAGGTGACCGGTGACCGGCAGCCGGTGCTGGGCGAGCAGCCGCTCACCGGGATCGAGCACCAGCGCGTAGCGCCGGTCGAGCAGGGGGCGGGTCGGGTCGTCGTCGGTGTCGAACCGGTGTGGCCCGATGAAGAAGGGTGTGGCGTCCTCCGGCACGGTACGACCTCCCGGTGACGGTTGGCGGTACCGGTGAGCCTGACCGATTCCGGGGCCGGCTGTCATGACGCCCGTTAGGGGGTCGGCCGGTCGGCCGACGCCTGCGACCGGTAGATGCCGATCTCTTCCGGTCGGACGAGGCCGTCCTCGATCGCGCGGGCGAGCAGGGCCGCCTTGGTGGCCGCCGGACGCCCGGCCCGGGTGTACTTGATCCGGGCCCGGTCCACGTACTGCTTCACGGTGTGCTCGCTGATCTGCATCCGGCGGGCCACCGACGCCTTCGACATCGACTGGAACCACAGCAGCAGTGCCTCACGTTCCTTGTCGGAGAGCGACGGCCGGTCCGGGCGGGCATCGGCGACCATCGCGCCGGCCAGCGCCGGCGGCACGTACGGGCGGTCGCTCGCCGCCGCCAGCACGGTGGCCACGCAGTGTTCCCGCCCCTCGTGCTTGGCCAGGAACGCGACCGCGCCCGCGTCCAGCGCGGCCAGCATGGTCTGCGGGTCGGTGTGCTCCGAGTAGACCACCACGCGTCGCCCGGCGGCGCTCAGCTCGGCCAGCTTGTCGAGCACCATCCGCCCGTGCAGCCGCAGGTCGAGCAGCACCACCTCGGCCTGCGGCGCGGCCCGTAGCACCGTGTCGGGGTCGTCACCGGTCGCCAGCACCCGCAGCCGTGGCTCGGTGGACAGCCAGGCGCGTACGCCGTCGATCACCACGGGATGGTCGTCGACGATCGCCACCCCGACCGGCTGCCCGGCGTTCACGCCTGCCGCCAGCGGGTCTGCGTCCATCTGATCTCCCCGTCCCGTTCGTGCAGGTGCTCCACCGACCGGTCCCCGTCGGGGGTCGGCACCGGGTCGTCCGGACCGTCGTGGTCCGGTGTCACCAGGCTGACCACCACCTCGTCCGGGCCGGCGACCACCGTCAGCCGCGCCCAGCCACGGGCACCGGTCAACGCCGCCGTGAGCGGGTCGGCCAGGGCCCGACGCACGTCGACCGGCAGTTCCGGCGGCGCGCCGACCGCCACCAGCTCGATCGGCAGACCGTTCCGCTCGGCCAGGTCGGCGGCGGCCCGCAACTCGTGCAGCAGCGGGTCGGGCACGTCGTCGGACTCGGCGATCAGCCGGCGCAGCCGGGCCGCGGCCAGCGCCGCGCGGCGGCGTACCGCCGGGTCGGCCGGGTCGGCGTCGCCGGTCGCCAGCGCCGCGAGCACCTCCTCGGCGGTGCCGCTGACCAGGGCGAGCCGGGCCTGCCGCTCGCCCCGAGCCCGTTCGGCCGCCTCCCGCTCGGCGGCCACCGCCGACGCCGCCGCGGCGGTGCCGGCCCGGTCCCGGGCCAGCGCGGTGAGCGCCGCCGCGCCGGCGAAGACCGCCACCGGAAGTGTGGAGGTGCCGTAGACGTACATCGCGTAGCGGCTCAGGTCGGCCGGCGTGGTCGCGTCGTGCAGCGCCACCGCCACCAGCGCGATCGTCGCGTGCGCGGCGAGCAGCGCCAGCAGCCAGCGCACCGGCCGCTGCCAGAGCACCAGCAGGAGGAACCAGGCCAGCCCGCCCCACACCCAGTTGGCGGTGGTGAACAGGAACCGCTCGCCGACTGCCGCGAAGACCGCCGCGTCGACCACCAGCAGCACCGCGGTCAGCCGCCGGGCCGGGGGCAGTCCGCCACCGAGCAGGCTTACGCCGGTGGCGACGCCGACCAGCGCGGTCACCAGCCAGCCGGCCGCCACCACCGCCGGGGCGGCCATGCCGGACCCCGCCTCCAGCACCGCCGGCAGGCCGATCGCCAGGTGCCAGGCAAACGCGATGCCGACCGCCACGAGCCGGGCGCCCCGGTCCGACGCGTCCGCCACGGCGTGCGCATGGGGCGGCGCCCCGGCCGTCCCGCCGCGTGCCACGTGCCAGGGCCGGGGTGCCGGGCCGGTTCCCGTGGTCGGACCGGTGAGCGCCGCCGGGCCGGTGTGCACCGACGGCACGCTCGTCAGCGCCGTACCCGAATCAGTCGCCATCGGACCACTCCAGCCGCACCCGGGTGCCGGCGCCAGGGGCGGTAGTCACCACCGCCCGGCCGTCCACGGTGGCCATCCGCCCGTGGATCGACTCGCGCAGCCCGTACCGGTGGGCGGGGACCGTGGCCGGGTCGAAGCCGGGACCGTCGTCGACCACCTCGACCACCACGGCGCCGCCCGGGTGGGCCAGGCGCAGCGTGGTGGCCGCGCCCGGCGCGTGCCGGGCCACGTTGGCCAGCGCGGCGGCGGCGCTGTCGGCGAGCGCCGCGGCGACCTCCGCCGGCACCCGGCACGGCGGCAGCGTCGCGGTCACCGCCAGCTCCGGCAGCCCGGCCAGCACCGTGCGCAGCCGCTCGTCGAGGTCCGCCTCGCCGGCCGCCGTCGCGGTCCGCGCCCCGGCCAGGGCGCTGAGGGTACGCAGGTCCGCCGCGCACCGCTCGCGCAGCGCCACGGAACTGCCTCCGACCGCGCCCAACCCGACCATGGTCAGCGTGCCGAGGACGGTGTCGTGCAGGTCCCGGTTGTGCCGCCGCTCCGCCTCGCGGGCGGCGCGCGCCACCACCGCCTCGCGGGACAGCCGCTGGTAGCCGGCGAACGCGACGTCGGCCCGGCCGAGCCAGCCGCGCATCACCGCCGTCATCACCGCCGCGCAGCCGGTCTGCACCAGCAGCGTGCCGGTGTGCGCGCGTGCCTCGACCGGGTTCCCGGCCAGCGTGGCGCCGGTCGCGTAGGCGGCGGTGACCAGCAGGCCGGCCGGCACCGACCAGCGGGCCGGCGCGGTGGCCTGCGCGTTGATCACGGTGGTGCTGGCCAGCACCGCGACCCAGCTCGCCTCGCCGGGCAGCACCTCCGGTGCGACCAGCCACGGCACGGCCAGCGCGGTGGCGGTGGTCAGCGCCACGTCGCCGGCGGCCAACGCGCCACCGACGCCGTGCCGGAACGCGCGGACCGCGTACCAGCCGGACCACGCGGTGAGCGCGACGACGGCCGGGACCAGCAGTGCCACCCGCACCGGTGGCGTCCGCACCGACAGGGCGACCGCCGCGCCGACCAGGCCGCAGGTGAGCCGGAGCAGCGCCGGCAGCGTGGTGAAGATGAGCGTGAACGCGCCGCCGGCCGGACAGTCCAATGGGGACCGTGGGAGGGTCGTGGCGGCAGCCACCGGCATCGGAGAGGTGTCCTTCCGGCAGCGACCCGACCGGGTCCGCGCGGGATAGATTGACGCCGGAGAATAACACGCTTTGTCGGAACCGGTCACCCTCGGTGTGCGGCGCGTCGCCGGTGAACGGCAAAGCGGAGCTGAACCGTCCGGTTTTCGGGTCAGTCGTGCCGGCGCAGCCACTCCAGGGCCGACCCGGCGTGCCGGAGCACGGAGATGTGCCCGTCCTCGCGGAAACGGCGCAGCTCGGCCGACGGGCAGCGGCCGGCCAGCCACTCGGCGTGCGCCACCGGCGCGATGCCGTCGCGGTCGCCGTGCAGCAGCAGCACCGGCGGCGCGACGTCGGCCGGATCGAAGCCCCACGGCCGCACGTACGCCAGATCGTCGTCGATCAGCCCGCCCGGGCCGGACGCGACCGCCGGGCCGACCACGCTGTCGAACCAGGACCACTCGGCGCGCAGCGCGGCCAGGTCGGTGTCGGTGAACCCGAAATCGTACGACTCGTCGGCGGCCTCGTGCGCCTCCTTGGCGGCCCGTCCCGCGGCGGCGGCACGCAGCGACGCCGCCCCGGACGGCGCCATGCCGGCGAACCAGTCCAGCCCGGCCGCGCCGTACGGCGCCAGCCCGGCGCCGACCACCACCGCGACCACCCGCTCCGGCAGCAGCGCGGCGCAGGCCAGGGCGTGCGGGCCGCCACCGGAGTGACCCATCACCGCGAACCGGTCCAGGCCCAACGCGTCGGCCACCACGGTCACGTCGGCCGCCGCCGACGCGACGTCGCGATCCGGCAGCGGCGTGGAGCCGCCGTAACCGGGACGGTCGTGCGACACCCAACGCAGACCGAGGCGGTCGGCGGCGGCGAACAGCGGGGCCGGCGGGGTGCCGACGTTCGGCGTGCCGTGGTGCCAGAACACGGGCAGGCGGCCCGCCCCGCCGGTGTCGTAGACGTGCAGGGCGCGGCCGTCGGGCAGGCGGAGATCCGTCTCGGTCACCATGGGCGGACCCTAGCGTCGACCGCCGACACTCCCACCCGCGCGGATGCGGATGTGGTGAACTTCCCGGATGGCCCCACCGCCGGCATCTCTTCCGTCCGACGTCGAGGCGCGACTCGCCCGCGAGCGGAACGTCTGGCTGTGCACGCTGCGTCCGGACGGCTCCCCGCACGTGACGCCGGTCTGGTTCGTCCACGCCGACGGCGTCTGGTGGGTCGGTTGCGAGGCCGGCAGCGTCAAGGCCCGCAACGTGGCGGCGGACCCACGCGTCTCCCTGGCCCTGGAGAACGGCGACGCCCCGGTCGTCGCGGAGGGCGACGCCCGGTCGCACCACGGCGTCTTCCCACCCGCCGTCGTCCGAGCGTTCGCCGACAAGTACGCGGGCTGGGACATCCGGAAACCGGTCACGCCGGACGGGGCACGGGTCCTGCTGGAGATCCCGGTCCGGCGGTGGCTGCTCGCCGGCACCGCACGCTAGCGCCTCGGACCTGCGGGCATCTCATGTGCGCGCCGGTCGTGGTAGACCGGTACGAGAGTCCGGACGGGGAGGACGACCGTGGAACAGCGTGCCTTCTGGCTCGACGAGAACTTCGATCGGGAGCGCGGTGCCGACGGGCGCGGTCGCTTCGAGAACGAGGTGCTCCGGCGTAGCGATGAATTCGCCGCCACGTGGGGTGACATCGCGCCGGTCGCCTTCGCCGCGACGGCCTGGCGGCTCGCCACCGGGCTGACACCCGGCTACGTCCGCTGGCACCGGCGGATCGTGTCGGCGACCTGCGCGCCGAGCCCGTGGGACGGCAGCCTGATCGGTGCCGTGTCGGTGGTCTCCCGGTGGCCGGCCGAACTCACCTGGACCCGGCAGTGGCAACGCGACCGGGGATGGCGGGACTGGCCGCAGGTGTTCGGCCAGTACACGACGCCGACCGACCAGGACCTGACGCGCAGCCCGCACCTGCGCGCCATGGTGCAGGTGGATGCGCCGATCCCGCTCGGGGACCTGCCGCCCGCTCCCGACGGCCCGGAGGATTCCGTGGCGTCCGCGGCCCGGCGGGCGGTCGTCGTGCTGACGCGGGAACTCAACGAACTGCTCGGCCCGGTGATCGGTCAACTGGAGGCCGGCGTGCCGGCGAAGGGTGCCTGACCCGTCCTGAAACGGGGCCGGCCGTCGGTCAGTCCGGCCTGGGGGCGAAGGGATTGCGGCGGGGTTGCCGCAGCTCACGGTCCGCCGCGCAGAGGTGGCTCCAGGCGGCGCCCGCCACCGAGGCCAGATCCGGCAGCGCGCTGCCCCACCTCGGCACGCGGTCGCCGACCTGGTCGAGATAGCGCTGGTAGACCACCATCTCGCGGTACCGTCGGTCGTGCCGCCAGAGCGCGTACGGCTGCTCGCGCAGCCACCCGCAGGCCGCATCGCCCTCGGCGATCAGATCCGCGGTCGGCGGCAGCGTTCGAAGCGGCTCGTCGCTCTGCCGGTCGCCGTACTGCCGGAGGCGGGCCAGGTAACCGTCCTCGTCCCGAGGATGGGTGACATGGACGCCGAGGACGGTGAGCGGTACGGCGAGCACGCCGGCCACCGCGAGTCCCAGCACCGTACGCAGGTGCCTGCGTGTGCGGCTCCGCATGCGGCGATGATAGGTCGAGACGATCGCGCCCGCGGACCCCGAGGATCCTGTATGTCGACCGAACCGGAGCCGGGCCTGGCGCCCGAGCACGTGGGACCCCGTCATACCTTGGACGAGCCGATCATGATGACGGTCGACGGGCAGGAGTTTCGGGTCAGAAGGCGGGTCGGGCGGCCCGCCGCCTACGACTTCGACTGGTTGAGTGGGCCGCACGACTACGGCTTCACCAGCTCCGGACCGGCGATGACCCGGGCGGAGATGGAGGCGGCCATCCGCGCCTTCCTCCGGGACATCGACCCGGTCACCGGCTACCTGCGGGAGTAGCGGTCGCACTCTCGGGATCACGACTCCCAGGCGACGTAGGTGCCTCGATGCGGAACGGTGACGACCAGGCCACGCTCGCGTAGTAGTGCCACCGCTTGCCGAGCTGTTCCCCGGGCGATGCCGTACGTCTGCTGGATCTGAGACTCGCTCGGGATCGGCTTCCGAGGTTCCAGCTTCCCCGCTTCGATCTGCTTCGCGATCAAATCCGCCACCTGGACGTACAGCGGCGTGGGGGAGAACGGATCGACGCTCATGACGTCACCTTCCCTGTACGTCTCTAGACGACTTGCTCCCGCTACGTCTATGGACGTACAGGACGTACAGGTCTACCTTCGGGGTGGGAGTCCAAACCTCCGGAGGTAGCCGTGGGGCGGTACGTCAAGGAAGACGATGAGCCACCCTTCGACATCCAGATCGCCTGGTACACGCTCGATCACCATCGTGCGCGGGGCAGGTGTGGCAGGTGTCGCGAAGGGTGGTGCCCGGTCGTCGTGGTGGCTGTCGCCCGCATCCGCGCGTGGCGGAAGGCCAAGAGGGCGTGAGCGGCTTCAAGGCAGGCGACCTGCTGCACGTCACGCGAGCGGCAGGCCCTCAGTTCGTGCGGCCGTTCGACTTCCGCCTCATCCGTGCCCTGGACTGGACGACCTTCGACGGCTGGATCTGGCTGGACGGCTACCAGCTCGACGAGCGAGGCGACGCCGTCGCCCGGCGGTCGATCTTCGTGATGCAGGGTGGCTTGAGGCCCGGCTGGATGCGCACCTTTAATCCGGCCGGGGATAACCCGGCCGGATGTCCAAAGGAATGATTAGTCGCGCACCCGTACGACGCAGTACGTGGTGTCGGGAGTCGCCGGTACGGACAACCGCGCGTTGACCGCGTACAGGCTTGAGCCGAAGGAAACCACAGCCGACGGCTCGTCGAGGTCGCAGTCACGGATCACGTCGACCGGCGTGGCCCGGGTGAGCTGCTCGTTGAGACGGAACTTGGCGATCACGTTGTTCCGGTTGCGCACCACGTACAGCGTGCGCCCCCGGAGCAGGAGGCCGTCGCCGTTGGCGACCGACACGCCGCCCGTGCTGATCCGGGCGGCCATGCCCGCGCGGGGGTCGAAGCAGTAGAGCCGGCCGGTCCTGGCCTGCACCACGATGAGCTTGCCCGCCGAGGCGGCGACGATGCCGGTGTTGCAGGCGTCGGGGTCACCGAGCCCGGCCGGCAACGGCAGCGCGCGTACGCCCGACTGTCCGGGCAGCGACCCGTGGCGGCCGAACTCGACGCAGTAGACCTTGGCTTTCTCCGAGTCGGTGAAGAACACGGCCTTGTCCGTGGCGGCAACGCCGTCGATGAACCCACCGCCGAAGTCGTACGTCGCCAGGCATTCGCCTGTCGACTCACGGTAGACGGCCGCGCCGCCCATCTTGCCGCAGGCCGCCCAGATCCGGCCCCGTTCGACGGCCAGCCCCGTCGCCTGGGTGCCGGCCACCGGCGGCACGAGCAGCATCCCGTGACCGGTGCGCAGATCGGCGCACCAGATACAACCGTCGGCCATGGAGCTGACGTAGATCTTCGTGCCGGTGCCGCGGGCGATGCCCTCCGGGCAGAACCCGTTCGGCAGGTTGATCACCGAGGGATATCGGCCGTTCCCGGGGTGGGCTGATGCCGGAGCCGCGCCGATGGCGACCCCGACGGGCGCGGCAACGGCCGCGGCCAAGAGCGTTCGTCTGTGCACTGTCGTGCTCCTTCGCTAGGCGACTGAACACATATATGGATACCTGTGGATCAAATGCCGGAGCCACCTCACCATTGCGGGACGAGTGGCTGCACGGAACGCGTGTGGCGAACCTGCTGATCGCCGCCGCCGGCGGAGCTGCTGGCAAGGTGGGCCACATCGGGCGGGGGCGGCAGCCGGGCTGCGGGACTCGCACCACGGACAGCTCCACGCGGCTCGATCGGAGCGAGAAGGAGCGGTGCGCCCGGCAGGATTCGAACCTGCGGCCTTGGGATTAGAAGTCCCCTGCTCTATCCGCTGAGCTACGGGCGCGCGTCGACGATCGTCGCGCCAAGAGGGTACCGCCGGCCCTGGCCCGGCCGGGGGTACGGGTCTGCGCGTCCACGTCGCCGCCCAGCGTGCCATGCCGGTGCCCAGCCCGGCATCCCCGTTCCGGCGGGTCCCGGCCCGGCGACCGCACCTCGATCCGTACCCTCGGCGGATGCTGCTCGACCAGGACACCGAAAACGAGATCATCTTCGCGCTGTGCCAGCACCTCGGACGGGCCATCCTGCCCGTCTCCGGGGCGACAGGACCCGGGGCTCCGGCCGGCACGGTCGGTACCGCGTTCTTCTACAGCGAGCTGGTCGGCGCCACCGCCGACGGGGAGATCGCGCACGAGTGGCTGCTCACCGCCGACGCGCTCACCGACCGGGCGTACGGGGAGATCGGGCTGCGGCCCAGCGTCACCGATCCGGCCGAGGGCGCGGACGAGCCGATCGAGCTGACCGGCTTCGCCGACCACTGGCTGCACCTGCCGGAGCTGGGGTTGGCCGCGATGCCCACCGGTGGGCTGCACGGCTACGCCGACGACCGGGGCTGGCGCTGGCGTACCCAGCAGGTGACCGAGGCGGTCGCCGCGCCGGCCGACGCGGTGGCCCGGATCGGCGCGACGCCCGGGTCGGCGTTCGTGCTGGCCCTGGGCGTCGCCGACGACGGGTCACGCCCGTTGGAGGCGGTGGCCGAGCGGGTCGCCCGGCACGGCGACGCGGTGCGGGTGACCAGCGAACTGCCCGCCGGGTACGTGGGCGCGCCCGTCTTCGCGGTCGAGGCCGGGCCGGACGGCGGGCCGGTGCCGCGCTGCCTGGGTGTGCTGCTGCCGGCCCACGACGGCGGGCATCCGGTCGCCACGTTCGACCGGATCCGGTCCGCGCTCGTCGAGGTCGTCGACGGCTGACCGGTTCGGCGGGGCCGCGCCGAGCCGGCGACGGGAGGGTCGGGTCGGTCGCCGGTTCAGCCCTCGGCGGTGGCGTCGGCCGGCTCGTCGGCCGGCCGGCGCGGGGCCGGCGGCGCGGCCTCCGGCTCGGTCGGGCCCACCCGGAGGAAGCCCTCTGCCCACCGCCCGACCTCCGCGAAGACCTTTTCGCGTACGGCGGGACTGGAGAGCGTGAGGTCGTGCAGCCCGCCGTCGAAGCGGGCCAGGGTGACGTGCCGGCCGAGCCGGGGCGCCCACCGCACCATGTGCTCCACGTCGAGCACCGCGTCGGCACCGGTGGCGCTGTCGTGCCACTTGGTGCCCCGGAAGGTGCGGGTGGAGCAGGCCAGCAGCACCGGCACCGGGATGCCCAGCCCGGCCCGGAGCCGGCGCTGGCCGGTGCGGATCGCGTTGAGCCAGCCGGCCCGGACCGGGAACCCGGCGAGCGGCTTCCACTCCAGGTCGTAGCGCCACTCGCCGCGGTGGTCGGCGTGCAGGCTCTCGCCGTACACGGTGCCGAGCCCGAACGGCAGGATGCGCTGCGGCGCCCGACGGCCCAGGCGGGAGACGGCGGCGGCGAGGGGTCGACGGACCAGCCAGGGGGCGTTGATGTCGAAGAAGGGACTGTTCAGCACGATGCCGTCGACTAGGCCGGCGTCGCGGCGGGCGTCCGCCCAGAGCGAGATGATCAGGCCGCCGGTCGAGTGGCCCATGGCGAGGAGCGTCTCGTGCCCCTCCTCGGCGCGGATGATCTCCGCGGCGGCGTCCAGCTCGGGGAAGTAGTCGCTCAGGTCGCGGCAGAAGTTCGGCGTCTGGTGCGGCAGCAGGCTGCGGCCGTATTTTCGCAGGTCGAGGGCGTAGAAGTCCCAGCCGCGCTCGGCGAAGAAGTCGGCCACGTGGGTCTGGAAGAAGTAGTCGACGAAGCCGTGCACGTAGAGCACGGCGCGGCCGGTCGGGCGGTCGGCCCGCCGGCGGACCAGGGTCGCGACCACCGGTCCCTCGTCGTCGGTGCCCAACTCGATGGTGCGCCGCTCGTAGGGTGCTCCCAGCACGTCCGGTTCCACGACCGCGACGGTACGCCGCCGAGCTACCCGGCGGTAGGGGTGCGAGGCGGGCCCCTTCTTGACGCATTCGGTAGAGGAAGGGCCCCCGCTTAACAGCTCTGTTAAGCGGGGGCCCTTCCTTGCACCAGGGCGCGCGCGGCGGCGGGGTGCGGGCGGCACAGCGGAACTCAGGCGGTCTCGGCGTCCTCGCGCTCGGCGTCCTCGTGCTCGCCGACCTGGAGCGGGACGGCCGCGGGCTGCTCCGTCGGGCGCAGGTGCTTGTTGCTGCGCGGCTCCTGCCGGGTCTTCGCGTCGTTGAGCTTGCGGCGCAGGTCGTCCCGGACGTCGTTGAGCGCGGCGTGCAGGTCCTCCTCGGTCGAGGTGGTCACGATCTTCTGCCGGCCGGCGACCCAGCACTCCAGGGTCACCTTCTGGCCCCGGGCCTCGCGGTCCTTGACCGACACCTCCAGCTCGGTGGCATCGGCGTGGAAGCTGGCGAGCCGGGCGTCCAGCGTCCCGAACTGCTCGGCGATCCAGTTGCGGTCGCCCTGGGAGAACCCGGCGCCGACGCGCAGGCACTCGGCCACGGTCGCGGGGTTCGCCACGGCGCTCATCGCGCTGCCTCGCGGACGTCTCGGAGAAGCATCGGCGCTCCCTTTCTCTCGGTTGATCAAGTACTTACCCAACCGGCGTGCTTCCGGAACGCCCCGCGCCGGTCACTTTCCGATCATGTGCCGCCGCAGGTCGACGCCGTAGGGGCCATCGGCCTAGCAGACCGGGACCTTGATCAGGCGGTTGTCCACAAGGCGGTCCGTCATCCACAGGCGTGGGCCGGCGGGTGGTCCGGGCGGCCCGGCCCGGCCCACGCTCTCCCGGACAAGCCGATCCCTGGGAGGGGCGATGTTCGATACCTACGTCACGATCGTCGGCAACGTGCTGACCGCGCCGGAGTGGCGGCGGACCACGCAGAGCGGCACGCTGGTGGCCAACTTCAAGGTCGCCTCGACCGCGCGCCGGCTCGACCGGGACAGCGGCCGTTGGGTCGACGGCAACAGCCTGCGGGTCCGCGTCAACTGCTGGCGACGCCTGGCCGAGGGGGTGGCCGCCTCGGTGGCGGTGGGCGATCCGGTGATCGTCGCCGGCCGCCTCTACACCAGGGACTGGGTCGACGAGGCCGGCACCCACCGCACGCTCTACGAGCTGGAGGCGGTCGCGGTCGGGCACGACCTGTCCCGGGGACGGTCGCGTTTCCTGCGCAACCAGCCGCGTGCGGCCACCAGCTCGGTCGAGGACGCCGATGCGGAGCAGCGGGTGCACGGCGAGGCGACCGAGCCGGTGCCCGACGCGCAGGCACCGACCCGGTTCGACGACCGGCGGTTCGACGACGACTTCCCGCCGCCGGAGTTCGCGACGGCGCGGGTCGGCCTCGCCGGCTCGCTGGACCGGGTGGTCGAACTCGACCCGTTCGACGACCGGCCCGCCGACCCGGGGACCGGCGACGGCACGCGGCCGGGCGGCCCGACCGGTGGTGGGGACGTCCGGCCCGGTGGACCGGAGGCGGGGGAGGAGGACGAGTTGGCCGCCGAGGAGGGGGACGAGCCGGCCCCGGCTGAGGACGACGAGTTGGCCGAGGTCGAGCTGCCGGTCGACGACGGGACGGCCGGCGCGGGGTCGGGCGCTGCGCGGTCGGGTGGCGCGGCTGCCTCGGGCCGTCGCGGCCGGCGGCGTACGCCGGTGCCCGCCTGAGCCTCCGGCCGTGCAACGGGGACGCGGGGTGGTGGCGGCGTCGCCACCCCGCGGCACGGTCCGCCCGCGCCACCGGATGCGGCTAGGCTGGCCGGCCGGAGGTGGTGACGGGTGCGGCAGGCGACCGCCATGGCGAACGCGACCGGGCTGGTGGCGGGCTACGCGCTCGACGCGCTGCTCGGCGACCCGCGCCGGTGGCATCCGGTGGCCGGCTTCGGCCGCGCCGCCGGTGCGCTGGAGCGGCGGGTCTACCGCCCGGACCGCGCGGCCGGCGTCGTGTTCACCGCGCTCGCGGTCGGTGCGCCGGTGCTGCTCGGGGCCGTCGCCGGGCGCGCCACCCGACGGCATCCGGCGGCGCGGGCCGCGCTGGTGGCCGCCGGCACCTGGACGGTGCTCGGCGGGCGTACGCTGCGGCACGAGTCCCGGGTGATGGCGCGGGCGCTGCGCCGGGCCGACCTGCCCGCCGCGCGGGCCCGCCTCGGTCACCTCTGCGGGCGGGACCCGTCGACGCTCGACGAACCGGAGTTGGCCCGGGCCACCGTCGAGTCCGTCGCCGAGAACACCTCCGACGCGGTGGTCGCGCCGCTGGTCTGGGGCGCGGTCGCGGGGCTCCCCGGCCTGCTCGGCTACCGGGCGGCGAACACGCTCGACGCCATGGTCGGCCACCGCTCGCCCCGGTACGCCCGCTTCGGCACCCCGGCCGCCCGGCTGGACGACCTGCTCAACCTGGTGCCGTCCCGGCTGACCGGGCTGCTCACCGTGGCCGTCGCGCCGGTGGCGCACGGGAACCGCGCCGCCGCGTGGCACGTGTGGCGGCGGGACCGGGCCGACCATCCGAGCCCGAACGCCGGGCAGTGCGAGGCGGCGATGGCCGGCGCGCTCGGTGTCCGGCTGGGCGGGCGCAACGTGTACTTCGGTCGCTCGGAGACGCGGCCGTTCCTCGGTGACGGGCCCCGGCCGGAGGCGCGGCACCTGAAGCGGGCCGCCCGGGTCTCCGGCGCGGTGGGGCTGGCCGCGCTCGGGCTGGCCGCGCTCTACCCGGTGACGGTGGGCCGGTTGGCCGGCGCCGCTGGCCGGGCCGCGCTGCGCACGGCGGCCGGCTGCCGGGCGGTGGCCGGGGCTTCGCCGGCGGGATCGTTCGCCAACCGGGGGAGGGGGCGGTGAGCGGCGGGCTGCTGGTCGCCGGCACCACCTCCGACGCCGGCAAGAGCGTGCTCACCGCCGGCATCTGCCGCTGGCTGCGCCGCCGGGGCGTCCGGGTCGCCCCGTTCAAGGCGCAGAACATGTCCAACAACTCCGCGGTCGTGGTCGGCCCGGACGGTCGGGGCGGCGAACTGGGCCGGGCCCAGGCGATGCAGGCCGCCGCCGCCGGGCTCGCCCCCGACCTGCGCTTCAATCCGGTGCTGCTCAAGCCGGGCAGCGATCTCGCCAGCCAGGTGGTGCTGCTCGGCGAGGCGGTCGACACGGTGACCGCCGGAAACTTCCACGCGTTGCGTCCCGGGCTCGCCGCCACCGCGTACGCGGCGCTGGCCGAGCTGCGCGCCGAGTACGACGTGGTGATCTGCGAGGGCGCGGGCAGCCCGGCGGAGATCAACCTGCGAGCCGGTGACTACGTCAACATGGGGCTGGCCCGGCAGGCCGCGCTGCCGGCGATCGTGGTCGGCGACATCGACCGGGGTGGCGTGTTCGCCTCGATGTTCGGCACCGTGGCGCTGCTCGACGCCGCCGACCAGGCGCTGGTCGCCGGCTTCGTGATCAACAAGTTCCGGGGCGATCTCGGGCTGCTCCGCCCCGGGCTGGACATGCTGCACCGGGTCACCGGCCGGCCCACGTACGGGGTGCTGCCCTGGGCGCTGGACCTGTGGCTGGACGCGGAGGACTCGCTCGCGTACGGGCGGGTGCTCGGGCGGCCGACGGCGCCGCGCGGCACCGAGTGGCTCGACGTGGCAGTGGTCCGACTGCCCCGGGTCAGCAACGCCACCGACGTGGAGGCGCTCGCCACCGAGCCCGGGGTCCGGGTGCGGCTGACCGTCGAACCGGCCGAGCTGGCCGCCGCCGACCTGGTGGTGCTGCCCGGCTCGAAGTCGACCGTCGCCGACCTGGCCTGGCTGCGGGAGACCGGGCTGGCCGACGCGGTCCTCGGGCACGCCGCCGCCGGCCGTCCGCTGCTCGGCATCTGCGGCGGGTTCCAGATGCTCGGCCGGGCGATCCACGACCCGGTGGAGAGCCGTCGGGGCAGCGTCCCCGGCCTCGGCCTGCTGCCGGTCGAGGTCACGTTCGACCCGCGCAAGACGGTCCGCCGGGCCGAGGGCACGGCGGCCGGCGACACGGACGTGCCGGTGGACGGGTACGAGATCCACCACGGTCGGGTCTCCGCCGCCGACCCGGGCCTGCCGCCGCTGCTGCGGTACGCCGACGGCAGCGGCGAGGGCGCCCGGCTCGGCGCGGTGTACGGCACGCACTGGCACGGCGCCTTCGAATCCGACGCGTTCCGCCGCCGGTTCCTCACCGAGGTCGCCGGCGCGGCCGGTCGGACCGGCTTCAAGGTCGCGCCGGACACGTCGTTCGCGGCGGCCCGGGAACGGACCCTGGACCTGCTCGGCGACCTGGTGGAGGAGCATCTCGACACCGGGGCGCTGTGGCGACTGATCGAGGCCGGTCCGTCGCCGGACCTGCCGTTCGTGCCACCCGGCGCACCCGACTGAACCGCCGTGTCGGGCCGCCGGCACCGGCCGCCGCGAACGGGCGACCGCGACGGCAGTCGGCCGCCGCGACCGGGCGGCGGGTGGCTCAGACGCGTACGTCGGCCGGACGGTCGGACATCGGCAGCCCGGCCTCCCGCCAGCCCTGCACGCCACCGATCATGTCGGTCGCCTGACGCAGCCCGAGCGTCTGGAGGCTGGCGGCGGCCAGGCTGGAGCTGTAGCCCTGGCGGCACACGACCACGATCTCGCGGTCGTACCCGGTGGCCTCCGGGATGCGCCACGCGCTGGCCGGGTCGAGCCGCCATTCCAGCACCGTGCGGTCGATGACGATCGCGCCGGGCAGTTCGCCCTCCTCGCGGCGTTGCGTCTCGGTGCGGGTGTCGATCAGCAGTGCCCCGTTGCGGACCGCCTCGACGGTCTCGTGCGGGGTGAGCCGGCGGAGGCCGGCGCGGGCCTGTTCCAGGAGGGCGTCGACGCCCGGACACATCACGTCATGGAGCACCCCCAGATCATGCCCATCACGTCGCCGCGCCGCCCGGTGAAACGGCCCGCCGGGTCGCAGGATCCAGCGGACGGGGGAACGTTAGCGTCGGTCGGGTGAACGTCGAGGTGGTCGAGGCGTACGCCGGGTTGGCCCGCCGGGTGCTGGCCGGGCCGGCGCGGTTGGGGCGTACCCGGCTGGTGGCGGTGGACGGGCCGAGCGGCGCGGGCAAGAGCGTGTTCGCGACGCGCCTCGCGGACGCGTTCGCGGCGGCTGCGGGCGGCGTCCGGCCACCGCTGGTCCGCACCGACGACCTGCTCGACGGCTGGGACGACCAGCTCACGTTCTGGACCCGCCTGGAGGAGTGGGTGCTCGGCCCGGTGCGCGCCGGGCGGGCGGGCGGCCACCGCCGGTACAGCTGGGTCCGCCGTCGCTTCCTGGACCGGGTGGTGCCGGTGCCGGCCGGGCCGGTGCTGATCGTCGAGGGGGTGAGCGCGGCGCGCGCCGCGGTGCGCCCCGAGCTGACGCTGTCGGTGCTGGTGACCGCGCCGGCCGAGCTGCGGCTGGCCCGGGCGCTGGCCCGCGACGGCGCCCAGGTGTTGCCGGAGTTGCGTCGCTGGCACGCCGGGGAGCGGGCGCACTTCACCGCCGACGGCACCGCGGCGGCGGTGGACCTGGTGGTCGACGGCGCGCCCGACCTGCCGCACGACGCGGACCGCTACTACGTGCGGTTCGGCCGGCGACCGGGCTGGGAGGGCGTGGTCGGGTAAGGCCGGCATACGATTCCGGTCATGACCACTCCGATCATCTCCGAGTCCGACGTGCGGGCCGCCGTCGAGCGGGAACTGCCCGGTGTCCGTGCCGACCTCGAACGACTCGTCCGCATCCCGGGCATCGCCTTCGAGGGCTTCGACCACTCGCACGTGGAGCGCTCCGCCGAGGCGGTGGCGGAGCTGCTGCGCGGCTGCGGCCTCGACACCCGGATCGTCCGCTCCGGCGGCCAGCCGGCGGTGATCGGGACGAAGGCGGCCCCGCCCGGCGCGCCCACCGTGCTGCTCTACGCCCACCACGACGTGCAGCCGGTCGGTGACCTGTCGTTGTGGGAGTCCGACCCGTTCGAGCCGGTGGAGCGCGACGGCCGCCTCTACGGCCGGGGCGCCGCCGACGACAAGGCCGGAATCATGGCGCACGTCGCCGCGCTGCGCGCGTTCGGCGACCGGCTCCCGGTCGGCGTGGTGCTGTTCATCGAGGGCGAGGAGGAGTACGGCTCGGACTCGCTGGAGCGGCTGCTCGCCGAGCACCGTGACGACCTGGCCTCGGACGTCATCGTGATCGCCGACTCCACCAACTGGGACGTCGGTGTGCCGGCGCTGACCACCTCGCTGCGCGGCATCGTCAACTGCTTCGTGGAGGTGCGCACGCTCGACCACGCGGTGCACAGCGGCATGTTCGGCGGGGCCGTGCCGGACGCGCTGACCGCGCTGGTGAAGCTGCTCGGCACGCTGCACGACGACGCCGGTGACGTCGCGGTGGACGGCCTGGCCGGCCGCGAGGGCGCGGTCGTCGACTACCCGGAGGACCGGTTCCGCGCGGAGGCCGGCCTGGTCGACGGCGCGCGGTTGTTCGGTACCGGCCGGATCACCGACCGGCTCTGGACGAAGCCGGCGCTGGCGATCCTCGGCATCGACGCGCCGGCCACCGGTGAGGCGCCGAACGCGCTGGTCCCGGCCGCGAAGGCGAAGCTGAGCGTACGGCTGGCGCCGGGCGACGACCCGAAGAAGGCGTACGCCGCGCTGACCGCGCACCTGGAGCGGAACGCGCCGTGGGGCGCGCAGGTGACGGTGACGTTCGAGCACGACGGCGCACCGTGCGTGATCGACGCCAGCGGGCCGATGTTCGACGCGGCGCGCGCCGCGTTCCGGGGCGCCTGGGACGGCACCGACCCGGTCGACATCGGGGTGGGTGGCTCGATTCCGTTCATCGCCACGTTCCAAGAGATGTTCCCGCGGGCGGCGATCCTGGTGACCGGCGTGGAGGACCCGCACGCCCGGGCGCACGGGCCGAACGAGAGCCTGCACCTGGGCGAGTTCGCCCGGGTCTGCCTGGCCGAGGCGTTGTTGCTGGCCAAGGTGGCCGAGGCGGGCCGCGCCTGACCGGCGGGCCGCCCGGTGGACGTCGGCACGGCGGGTGTCGTCGCCGGCTTCCGTGACGGTGGGTGACGGCAGGGCGGGACGATGCGGTCGGAAGCGATATGCCTGGCAGTCATAATTATGGATTTTGTGCTGGATGTGTGGGTCATCGGTTGGGGAGTTGGGGGCGGTGGCCGCCGAGGCTGAGTAGGGCTAGGGCGATGAGGGCGTGGGGTGAGTGGAAGCCGAAGGCCATCCGGGTGATGAGGCGGATCTTGGCATTGACGGATTCGATGCGGCCGTTGGACAGGCCGTGTTCGAGCGAGGCGATGATGGCGTCGCGGTGGCGGACCACGCGGCGTTGCAGGTCGACGAAGATGTCGATGCGGCTGCGGCGGGCCCAGCCGATCCATTGGTCGAGGGCTTGGACCGCTGTGGTGGGGCTGGTTTTGGCCAGGGTGAACACGTAGCGCAGGCCTTCTTTGAGGGCCCAGGCTCGGTGTAGGCGGGGGTGGTTCTTGGCGATCCAGTCGAGGGTGGCCCGTTGTGCGCCGGTGAGGTTGTCCGGGTTCTTCCACAACGCCCAGCGGGTGTTCTTCACCAGCCGCGCTTCGCCGACGGCGACACCGCGACGGCCTGTTCCCCGACCGGCGGCGGCGTTCCATACCTGCCGGCGGACTCGGTCCACGGCGTCGCTGGCCCAGGCCACGACGTGGAACGGGTCGGCGCAGCGCACCGCGTTCGGGCAACGACGGCGCACCACGGTGGTGATCCAGTCCGCGCCGTCAGCCGACACGTGGGTGATCGCGGCTGCCCGCTCGGGTCCGAGCAGGTCGAAGAACTCGTGCAACGTAGCCGCGCTCTTGCCCGCAGCGGCCCACACCAGCCGGCCGGTGTCGTGATCCACCACCACGCTCAGATACCGGTGGCCTTTCTTGTAGCTGACCTCGTCGATACCGATACGACGTAACCCGTCGAGGCGATCCACCGCTGCGCCGCTATCAGCCCACACCCGCGCGATGATCGCACCCACCGTGCGCCAACTGATCCGCATCAACCGCGACACCACCGACTTCGCCGCGTGCACCGCCAACCACGCCACCGCCTGATCGAACGCCCGGGTATGCCCCGCCCCATGCCTGGCCCACGGCACCGCCGCGACCACCACCCCATGCACCCGACACGACACCCGCGGCGCATCGGCCTCGATCACCGCCCGCACCACCCCCAGATCCAACGCCCGCCACCGCCGACGCACCCCCGCGTCATAACCAGGACACCGCCGCCGGCAAAACGGACACCGCCGCCGAGCACCCCGAGCCACCCGCACCCGAGCCACCACCACCTGCTCGACCGCATCGAACTCGACACCCTCCACCACCGCCTGCTCGACCCCGAACAACCGAGCCCATACCCTTACCGAACGCACGCCGTTGCCCCGCCCACTCAGTTCTGACCTTCGACAAGCCAGAACCTAGGCAGGACAACGGCGTGCGCCATCAACGACGCGCCCAACCACCCACAAACACGTCACAAGACCCATAATTATGCCGCTGCGGTATATCGCTTTCCGACCGCCTCATTGCCCCGTCGCGGTGCGCCCGGTGTCGGAACCGTAACTTCGGGATGGATGTCGGAGTTTGCGGTGTGTCGGTCGGCCGGGTGTTATAGCCTCTCGAACATGCGTACGAACGACGAGATGGCGCGGCTCCAGGCCGCCGTCCGTGCTCTGGGGGACGTCGACGTCTCCGCGTGGCCCGAGGCCACGCTCAAGGAACAGCTCGGTGAGCTCTCCGCCACGCTGGTCACCCTCGACGCGCTGCTGACCCGGGTCGCCGACGGCGTGCGCGGGCGCGGCCTGCGCGTCGAGGAGCCGGTCTCGGCCTGACCGTCGAAGGGCCGGGCCGCGGCGCTCGGCTCGGCGGCGCGCTCGGCCGCGCGCCGCGCGATCCGCGCGTCCCGCGATCCGCGCGCCGCGCGATCCGCGCGTCCCGCGATCCGCGCGATCCGGTCGGTCCGGCGCACCCGATGCGGTGTGCCGGGCCGCCGGAAGCGCCCCGCTGTCGCAGGTGACTGGCAGGATGTGGGGCGTGCGTTTCGCGGAGCTGGCGGCCACCTCGGCCGCGGTGGGCGCCACCGGCGGCCGGCGGGCCAAGGTGGAGCTGCTGGCCGCCGCGCTGCGCGGGCTCGACCCGGCCGAGATCGCGGCCGGCGCCGGCTATCTCGCCGGTGAGCTGCGCCAGCGGCAGACCGGCGTCGGTTGGGCGGGTCTGCGTGACCTGCCGCCACCGGCCGACGCGCCGATGCTGACCGTGGCCGGGGTCGACGCGGCGATCGAGGAGATCTCCCGGGTCGGCGGCACCGGCTCGCAGGCCCGGCGGCGGGAGCTGGTCGGCCGGCTCTTCGCCGCCGCGACCGCCGACGAGCAACGCCTCCTGGTCGGGCTGTTCCGGGGGGAGCTGCGCCAGGGCGCCCAGGCCGGCCTGCTCGCCGAGGCGGTGGCCCGGGCCGCCGAGGTGCCGGTCACTGTCGTCCGGCGGGCCCTGCTGCTCGCCGGTGACCTGCGGGCGGTGGCGGTCGCGGCGCTCACCGGCGGCGCCACCGCGCTGGCCGGGTTCGGGCTCCAGGTGGGCCGCCCGCTCGCGCCGATGCTGGCCCAGAGCGCGCCCTCGGTCGACGAGGCGCTCACCGCCACCGGCACCCCGGCGGTGGTCGACGTCAAGCTCGACGGCATCCGCATCCAGGTGCACCGCTCCGGCCAGGACATCGCGGTGTTCACCCGCAGCCTCGACGAGATCACCGGCCGGCTGCCCGAGGTGGTGGCCGCCGTCCGCGCGCTGCCCGCCCGCGAGCTGGTGCTCGACGGCGAGGCGATCGGGCTGGACGCCGCCGGCCGGCCGCTGCCGTTCCAGCAGACGTCGAGCCACGCGGCCCGGCGCACCACGCCCAGCACCACCGGCCGCAGCCCGGTCGCGCCGGCCGTGCTGGCCGCCGCCGAGCGCGCCGGCGAGCCGGTGCTCACGCCGTACTTCTTCGACCTGCTGCACCTCGACGGCGCCGACCTGATCGACCTGCCCGGGCGGGAGCGGTGGGCGACGCTGGCCCGTGCGGTCGACCCGGCGCTGCTGGTCGGCCGCGTGGAGGTGGACGACGCGGCGCAGGCCGCGGCGGTGTTCGCCGCGGCGGTCGACGCCGGCCAGGAAGGTGTGGTGGTCAAGGACCCGGCCGCGCCCTACGACGCCGGGCGGCGCGGCGCGGCCTGGGTCAAGGTCAAGCCCCGGCACACACTCGACCTGGTGGTGCTGGCGGTCGAGTGGGGCAGCGGCCGGCGTCAGGGTTGGCTGTCCAACCTGCACCTCGGCGCCCGTGACCCGGGCACCGGCGAGTTCGTCATGCTCGGCAAGACGTTCAAGGGGCTCACCGACGAGCTGCTGCGCTGGCAGACCGAGCGTTTCCTGGCGCTGGCCGTGGAGAAGGGCGACTGGGTGGTCCGGGTGCGGCCGGAGCAGGTCGTCGAGATCGCCTTCGACGGGGTGCAGACCAGCAGCCGCTACCCGGGCGGGATGGCGTTGCGCTTCGCCCGGGTGCTGCGCTACCGGGACGACAAGACCGCCGCCGAGGCGGACACGATCGACGCGGTCCGGGCGATCCACGCCGGCCGGGTCACCGGCTGACCCGGCGGGCCGGGCTGACCCGGGCTCAGGGGGCGGCGGGTTCGGCGGCAGCCGGTTCGGCGGCCCGGTCCACCGGCACGCGCGGGCCGTCCAGGCCGGCCCGCCGGCGGGCCTCCCGGCGCGCCACCCAGCCGTAGCCGACCAGGCTCATCACCGCGAAGATCCACCACTGCCACACGTAGCCGAAGTTCTGCCAGTTGTTGGTGTGCCCGATCGGCACCGCCTGGAACACCGGGTCGGCGGCCGGCGTCTGGCCGTCCAGCAGCACGTAACCGCCGGTCACCGGGTAGGGCAGTTGCTTCGCCAGGCGGGCGATGTCGATGCGGCGCGCCTCCAGCTTGCCGTCGCGCCGGGCCACCGCGCCGCCGCCGCTCTCGCTGCCGACCACCCGGCCGGTGACGGTCACCTCGCCGGCCGGCGCCACCGGCACCCGGGGCTGGACGGTCGCGCCGGCGCCCGGGACGGGCGGGATCCAGCCGCGGTCGACGAGCACCGCGGTGCCGTCGGCGAGCACCAGCGGCGTGAGCACCTCGAAGCCGACCGTGTTGTCGAGGGTCCGGCCGCGGATCAGGACGATGTTGGCGCTGTCGTAGCGGCCGGTGGCGGTGACCCGGCTCCAGGTGAGGCGCTCCGCCGGGGCCGGACCCGCGCTGCCCGGGCCGCCGGTCGGCGCGGGCAGCGCGTCACGCAGCGGCGCGGGTGTCATGGTGGCGCCGGCGTCGATCCGCTCGTTGACCGCGGTCCGCCCGTGGTAGCGGTCCAGCTGCCAGTTGCCCAGGAACACCATCACCGCGGCGGCCACCAGGGTCAGCGCCAGGTAGCCGAGCCAGCGCGGGGTCAGCAGGAACCGGTACACGGTGGTCAAGGCTACCCGTATGAGCGGGGCCACTCGCGGTTGCCGGTGGTGATCGGGGCGCCGGGCGGCCGTCGCGGACCGGACCGGACGGGTATGGTCACGCGGGCGGAAATCACCCCGGAGGATCCAGGAGTCGATGATGACCGACGTGCCGCGCGTCGTGCTGAGCGCGCCTTCCTCGGGGCACGGCACCGGTGCCCTCTCCCTCGGCCTGCTCGCGGCGCTCGCCGACCGGGGGCTCCCGGTGGCCGGGTTCAAGGTCGGCCCGGACCAGGTGGACGCGGCGTACCTCGGGCTGGCCGCCGGCCGGCCGGGGCGCTCGCTGGACCCGCGGCTGGTCGGCCCGGAGCGGATCGGCCCGCTCTTCGCGCACGGTGCGGCTGGGGCCGGGTTCGCGCTGGTGCAGGGCACCATGGGGCTCTACGACTCGGTCGCCGGCCGGCCGGAGAGCGAGTCCACCGCCGCCGTCGCCACGGCGCTGCGCAGTCCGGTGGTGCTGGTGGTGGACGTGGCCGCGATGGGCCAGTCGGTGGCCGCGCTGGTGCACGGCTTCCGGGCCTACGACGAGCAGCTCTGGTTGGGCGGCGTGATCCTCAACCGGGTGGCCTCGCCCCGGCACGAGACGCTGCTGCGGGAGGCGCTTGACGACGTCGGGGTGCCGGTCTACGGCGCGCTGCGCCGGCACGAGCTGCCCCCGGTGCTGCCCGCCCGCCGGCACGGCGCCGCGCCGGTGGTGCGCGGCGACGCCGAGGCCGAGCGCGGGGTGCGCCGGCTCGGTGAGGCGGTGGCCGCCACCGTCGACCTCGACCGGCTGCTGACACTGGCCCGCTCCGCCCCCGCACTCACCGTCGAGCCCTGGTCGCCCGGCCCGGCGGACGGCCCGCCCGCGTCGGCGGAACGCCCGGTGGTCGCGCTGGCCGGTGGCCCGGCCGGCAGCTACAGCCATCCGGAGACCGCCGAGCTGCTGCGGGCCGCCGGCGCCGAGGTGGTCACGTTCGACCCGCTGCGCGACGAGGCGCTGCCCGCCGGTGCCCGCGCCCTGGTCGTCGGCGGCGGGCTCCCGGAGGCGTACGCGGAGCAGCTCTCCACCAACCGCCGGCTCTGCATCGCGGTGGCGGAGCTGGCCCGCGCCGGCCGTCCGGTGGTCGCCGAGGGGGCCGGCCTGCTCTGGCTGGCCCGCGAGCTGGACGGCATGCCCATGTGCGGGGTGCTCGACGCGGTCGGCACGGTCCGGGACGGCCTGGTGGTCGGCTACCGGGAGGCGACCGCGGTCACCGGAAGCGTGGTGGCGTCGGCCGGGGTCACGGTGACCGGGCACAAGCAGCACGCGGCGGTGCTCACGCCGCGGGCCGGTGACCGGCCGGCCTGGCAGTGGGGCGGGGGCACGCCCGAGGGCTTCGTCCGCCACGGCGTGCACGCCTCGCAGCTCGTGCCGCACTGGGCCGCGCTTCCCGGGATCGCCGAGCGGCTGGTGGCCGCCGCCCTGCCCGCCGCTGTCCACCCCGACGTCGATCAAGGAGTTCGCGTCGGGGATCAGGCGATCCCAGGCGCAAACTCCTTGATCAACTAACCCGGGCGCACCCCCGGGCGGTCGGGTGGTCGGCGTGCGGTCAGCCGACGATCTGGTCGGACGGCGGGGTGAACTGGCGCGTCGGTTGGCCCTTCAGCGCGTCGCGCAGCGTCTCGGCGACGGCGTTCACCGGGATCTGGGACTGCCCGTCACCCACCGCGTTGAACGGGTTGTCCGGATCGGCGATGAAGCTCGCCGCGGCCAGCTCCGGCGTGAAGCCGACGAACCACGCCGACCGGGTGCTGTCCGTGGTGCCCGTCTTGCCGGCGACCGGCCGGCCGACCGTCCCTCGTACGCTGTCCGCCGTCGACCAGCCGCCGCAGCTCCCCTTGGCCGGGGTGTCGCCGGTCGGGCAGCGGGCCGCGTCGGTGGCGGCGCGGGCCGCGTCCGCGTTGACCACCTGACGGCACCGGGGCTTGGCCACCTCGCGCTGCACCCCGCCGGGGGTGGACCAGGTGGCCGGCGTGCCGTCCCGGTTCATGATCGCGTTGACCGGGATCGCCTCGCAGTAGCGCCCGTCGGCGGCGACGGCCGCGTACGCGTTCGCCATCTCCAGCGGGGTGGCGTCGGAGACCCCCAGCGTGAACGCGCCCCACTTCCTCGCGTTGGCCGGCGACGCCTGGTTCTTGTCCACGTCGGTGCGCCAGCGCAGCCCGAGCTGCTCGGCCAGGCGCACCCCGGCGTCCGCGCCGACCTTCTCCTCCAACTGGACGAAGTAGGTGTTCACCGACTTGCCGAAGCCGGACCACATGGTCTGTCGGCCGGTCATCGCGGCGCTGGCGTTGGACGGCGCCCAGCCGTTGTAGATCGCCGACTGGTACTTGTACGGCGAGTCGTACGCGGTGGACAGCGGCATCCCGGCGTTGAGCGCGGCGAGCATCGGGAACATCTTGAACGTCGAGCCGGCCTGGTAGCCGGGGAGCGTCCCACCGCCGAGCAGGGGCGCCACCGTGTTCGGGTAGTTCGCCTTGACCTTCGGGCCGGCCTCCGGGTTGGAGCTGTTCGGGTTCTCGGCCAGGTCGAGCGAGTAGTTCCGGTTCACCGCCATCGCCTTGATCCGCCCGGTGCCGGGCTCGGCGACCACGATGCCGTTGGCGAACGGGCTGCCGGTGTTCTCCTTGGCGCCCACGTTCTTCTCGGCCGCCGCCTGCGTCTTCGGGTCGAGCGCGAGCACGATCCGGTAGCCGCCACGGCGCAGCTTGTCCATCCGTTCCAGGCGGTTCTCGCCGAACGCGGGCTGCGCGCTCCACCAGTTCTTCAGGTAGTCGCAGTAGAAGCCCCAGCTCCGGTGCGCGTCGTCGATCGCGGCGCAGTCGTTCGGCGGGTCGGTCAGCTTCAGCTTGATCGGCTGGCCCTTGGCCGCCGCGGCGGCGTCCGGCGACAGGTAGCCGAGGCGGGCCATGTTGTCCAGCACGTAGTTGCGTCGGCCGGTGGCGTCCTTCTGGTCGGAGGTGATCGGGTCGTACTCGGAGGGGGACTTCACCAGCCCGGCCAGTGTGGCCGCCTCGACCGGGGTGAGCGTGGCCGGCGTCTTGGAGAAGAAGATCTGCGAGGCGGCGTAGATGCCGTACGCCCGGTGGCCGAAGTAGGCCGAGTTGAGGTAGCGCTCGAGGATCTGCTCCTTGCTCAGGTGCTTCTCGATGTCGAGCGCCATGCGCATCTCCTTGACCTTGCGCAGGCTGGTCTGCTGGGTGGCCTCCTGGACCTCCTTCGGCGTGCTCGCGCTGTCCCGCAGCGCCATCCGGACGTACTGCATGGTGAGCGTCGAGGCGCCCTGGGAGACGCCGCCGGAGCGGGCGTTGGAGACGAAGGCGCGGGCCACGCCCTTCGGGTCGACGCCGTGGTGCTGGTAGAACCGGTTGTCCTCGGCGGCGACGATCGCCTGCTGGATGTTCGGCGACATGTTCTCGATCTTGGTGTACTGCCGGTACTCCTCGTAGAACATGGTCAGCACGGTCCGGCCGTCGGGCGCGTACAGGTACGACGTCTCGGCCGGCAGCGCGGTCTTGAGGATGTCCGTCTTCTGCTCCACGGCGTGCGCGGTGGCCTTCGCGCCGATGCCGGTGACGGCGGCCATCGGGTACAACGCGGCGGCGACGACGATGCCGGCGATCAGCCCGGCACGGAGAAGGGGCACGGCACGACCGGCGGACGCAAGGGGTCGATTGCTCACGGGGTCAAGCTATGACATTTCCGATTCGGAAATGAGAAGAATTCATAAACGGGCGGGCCGTGACGCGACCCACGCCGGGATGCGCTGTCCCGGGACCCGGCTTCCCGGCAGGATCGCGGTCATGCCCGTACCGCCGACCGCCGCCGCGCCCGCCGAACCCGACCTGGGACACCACGGTGACGCCGAAGCCACGCCCGGACTGAGGGACCTGGCGGTCAACGTGCGCCACGCCCCGATGCCCGACTGGCTGGCCGACCCGATCACCGCCGCGCTGGGTGAGCTGGCCGCGTACCCGGACCCGGCGCCCGCCCGCGCCGCCGTCGGTCACCGACACGGGCGACCCCCGGACGAGGTACTCCTCACCGCCGGCGCGGCCGAGGGTTTCGTGCTGATCGCCCACGCGCTGCGCGACGCCCGCCACCCGGTGGTGGTGCACCCGCAGTTCACCGAGCCGGAGGCCGCCCTGCGGGCCGCCGGTCACCGGGTGGACCGGGTGCTGCTCGACCCGGCCGACGGCTTCCGGCTCGACCCGGCCCGGGTGCCGGCCGACGCCGACCTCGTCATGGTCGGCAACCCCACCAACCCGACCTCGGTGCTGCACCCGGCGGAGACGCTCGCCGCGCTGGCGCGCCCCGGCCGGGTGCTGGTGGTCGACGAGGCGTTCGCCGACACCACCGTCGCGCCCGGCGTCGAGGGCGAGCCGCAATCCCTCGCCGCCCGCCGCGACCTGCCCGGCCTGGTGGTGGTCCGCAGCCTCACCAAGACCTGGGGGCTGGCCGGGCTGCGGATCGGCTACCTGCTCGGCGACGCCGGCCTGCTGGCCCGGTTCGCCGCCGTCCAGCCGCTCTGGGCGGTCTCCACCCCGGCGCTCGCCGCCGCCACCGCCTGCGCCACGCCGGTCGCCGTCGCGGCCGAACGCGCGATCGCCGCCGACCTCGCCGCCGACCGCGAGCACCTGGTGGCCCGCCTGGCCACCCTGCCCGGCGTACGCGTGGCGGGGCGCCCGGCCAGCGCCTTCGTCCTGATCCACCGGCCCGGCGCCGCCGCGCTGCGGGAGCGGCTGCGCGAGCACGGCTGGGCGGTACGCCGGGGCGACACGTTCCCCGGGCTCGGCCCGGACTGGCTCCGGATCGCGGTGCGCGACCGGGCCACCACCGACGCGTTCATCGACACGCTGGCACGGATCCTGGAGGCATGATGCTGGAGTCCACCGTCGCGGCGATCCGCCCGCTCGACGAGTCGGCCATGGCGGCGGCGCGCGAGCTCCAGGGCCGGCTGACCAAGCCCGCCGGCTCGCTCGGCGCCCTGGAGCCGCTCTCCGTACGCCTCGCCGGGCTGGCCGGGACCTGCCCGCCGCCGCTGCCCGACCCGGCCGCGGTGGCGATCTTCGCGGGCGACCACGGCGTGCACGCCCAGGGCGTGACCCCGTGGCCGCAGGAGGTCACCGCCCAGATGATCGGCAACTTCCTGGCCGGCGGCGCGGTGGTCAACGTGTTCGCCCGGCAGGCCGGCGCCTCGGTCACCGTGGTCGACGTCGGCGTGGCCACCCCGCTCCCGATCGGCCCGCCCGCCGACCCGGCCGCGCTCTCCGCCGACCCGGACGGCCCGCCCACCACCCCGGCGGTGCTCTCCGCCGGCCTCGTCGCGACGCCCGCCGACCCGGCCGGGCCGCGCCTGGTGGCGGCGAACGTGCGCGCCGGCACCCGGGACATGACGGTCACCGCGGCGCTCACCCGGGACGAGGCCCGGGCGGCGGTGGAGACCGGCATCCGGGTCGCCGCCGAGTTGACCGACGCCGGCGCCGCCGTCCTGCTCACCGGCGACATGGGCATCGGCAACACCACTCCGGCCGCCGCGCTGGTCGCCGTGTTCACCGGGGTGGACGCGGCGGCGGCGACCGGCCGGGGCACCGGCGTGGACGACGAGACGTACGCCCGCAAGGTCGGCGTGGTGCGGGCCGCGCTGGAGCGGCACACCCCCGACCCGGCCGACCCGCTGGGCGTCCTCGCGGCGGTCGGCGGGTTGGAGCACGCCGCGCTGGCCGGGCTGATCCTCGGCGCTGCCGCGCGTCGGGTGCCGGTGCTGCTCGACGGTGTGATCGCGGTCAGCGCCGCGCTGGCCGCCGCCGCGTTCGCGCCGGACGCGGTGGGCGCCATGGTCGCCGGGCACCGCAGCGCCGAGCCGGGCGCCACGGCGGCGTTGCGGCACCTCGGGCTCGACCCGCTGATCGACCTGGGGCTGCGGCTCGGCGAGGGCACCGGTGCCCTGCTCGCGTTGCCGGTCGTCACCGGCGCGGTCCGGGTGCTGCACGAGGTGGCCACGTTCGACGCGGCCGGGGTGGCCGAGAAGTGAGCGGGCCGGCCCGGGAGGGGTCGCCCAGCCCGTACCCGCTGGGGTTGCGGCTGGCCGGTCGGCGCGTGGTCGTGGTGGGCGGGGGAGCGGTGGCCACCCGGCGGGTGCCCGCGCTGCTCGACGCCGGCGCGGACGTCCTGCTGGTGGCGCCGGAGCTGACGCCGGCGCTGCGCGCGCACGCCGACGCCGGGCGGCTGCACTGGGAGCCGCGCCGGTTCGCCGTCGGCGACCTGGACGGCGCGTGGCTGGTGCAGGTGGCGGTGGACGACCGGGCCGCCGCGGCGGCGGTGAGCGCCGCCGCGGCCGAGCGGCGGGTCTTCTGCGTCCGGGCCGACGACCGGGCCGCGGCCAGCGCGTGGACGCCCGCGGTGACCCGTCACGGCCCGGTGACGGTGGCGGTCCTCGGCGGTGGCGACCCGCACCGTGCGATGGCCGTACGCGACGCCGTCCGCACCCTCCTGAGCGCAAGGAGGGCCCCCGTGTTGACGCATCCGGTAGCGGAGGGGGCCCCGCTTGAGCCGTCCGGCGGGCGGGTGGCGCTGGTGGGGGCCGGGCCCGGTGACCCGGAGCTGATCACCGTGAAGGGCTGGCGGCTGCTCACCGAGGCCGAGGTGGTGGTCGCCGACCGGCTCGTCCCCGGGCTGCTCCTGGACGAGCTGCGGCCGGACGTCGAATTGGTCGACGCGTCGAAGATCCCGTACGGGCCGTCGCGCGCCCAGGAGGAGATCAACCGGATCCTGGTGGACCGGGCCCTCGCCGGCAAGGTCGTGGTCCGGCTCAAGGGCGGCGACCCGTACGTCTTCGGGCGGGGCGGCGAGGAGTTGCTGGCCTGCGCCGAGGCCGGGGTGCCGGTGACCGTGGTGCCGGGGGTGACCAGCGCGATCGCGGTGCCGGGGGTGGCCGGGGTGCCGGTGACCCACCGGGCGGTGGCGCACGAGTTCACGGTGGTCTCCGGGCACGTCGCGCCGGACTCACCGGCCTCGCTGGTGAGCTGGGAGTCGCTGGCCGGCCTGCGCGGCACGCTGGTGATCCTGATGGGCCTGAAGAACCTGGCCGCGATCGCGGCGACGCTGATCGCCCACGGCAGGCCGCCGACCACTCCGGCCGCGGTGATCCAGGAGGGCACCACCGCGACCCAGCGCACCCTCCGCTCGACGCTCGGCACGGTGGCCGCCGACGTCACCGCCGCCGCGCTCCGCCCACCCGCCATCGTGGTCGTCGGCGACGTCGTGGACGCCCTGACCGCCCCGCCCGCCCCGCCCTTCCCGCCCGCCCCCTGACGTCGATCTTGCACTTGGTGCCCGGGAGTTGCCGGGTTCCACCCACTTTGTCGGGGCGGTAAGTGCAAGATCAACGCGGTGGGGTGGGGCGGGGGACGGGTGCGGCCCGGGACCGTGGGTCCCGGGCCGCGTCGTGTGGTTCGGGTTACTGCTTGAGCATGTTGTCCAGGAGCAGGGCGCAGCGGATCAGGCCGAGGTGGCTGTAGGCCTGGGGGTGGTTGCCCAGGCCCCGCTCGGCGAGCGGGTCGTACTGCTCGGGGAGCAGGCCGGTGGGGCCGGCCGTGTCGACCATCTGGGTGAACAGCTCCTCGGCGTCGGTGCGGCGGCCAGTGCGCAGGTACGCCTCGATCAGCCACGCCGTGCAGATGTGGAAGCCGCCCTCCCGGCCGGGCAGGCCGTCGTCCCAGTGGTAGCGGTAGACCACCGGGCCGCTGCGCAGGTCCGCCTCGATCTTGAGCACGGTGGAGAGGAAGCGCGGGTCGTCGCCGGGGAGCAGCCCGGACAGGCCGATCCAGAGCGACGAGGCGTCCATCTCGTCGTGCCCGTACGCGACGCTGTACGCCTCGGCCTCCGGGTGCCAGCCGTGCTCCAGCACGTTGGCCCCGATCCGGTCGCGCAGGTCGACCCACTCCGGCCGGTCCTCGCCGCCGTGCTGGCGCACCACGTGCAGCGCCCGGTCGACCGTCATCCAGAGCATGACCTTGGAGAACACGTGGTGCCGGGGTGGGAGGCGGGCCTCCCAGATGCCGTGGTCGGGTTCGTGCCAGCGGCGGCGTACCGCCTCGACCATGTTCTCCAGCACCCGCCACTCGTCGTCGCGGACCGAGCCCCGGGCGTCGGCCACCGCGGCGATCAGGTCCGCCACCGGGCCGAAGACGTCGAGCTGGAGCTGGTGGTTGGCCAGGTTGCCGACCCGGACCGGCCGGGAGCCGGCGTAGCCGGGCAGCGTGTCGATGACCGCCTCGGCGCCCAGTTCGTACCCGTCGACGGTGTAGAGCGGGTGCAGCCGCTCCGGATGCCCGCCGGTGCGCTCCACCACGCCGTCGATCCAGCGCAGCAGCCCCTCGGCCTCCTCGGTGGAGCCGAGGTCGACCAGCGACCGCGCGGTCATCGCCGCGTCCCGCAGCCAGCAGTAGCGGTAGTCCCAGTTCCGGACGCCGCCCAGCTCCTCGGGGAGCGAGGTGGTCGCCGCGGCGAGGATCGAACCGGTCGGCTCGTGGGTGAGCCCCCGCAGGGTCAGCGCGCTGCGGGCGACCAGGTCCCGGGCGGTGGTGGGCAGCCGCAGCGAGGCCACCCAGTCCTTCCAGGGCTGCTCGGCGGCGGCCTGCCGCTCGTGCACCGGCACCCGGTGCGGCTCCAGGCTCTGCGTGCCGAAGCGCAGCTCCAGCACCACCTGCCCGCCGGCGGCGGACAGGTCCACCACCGCCTTCGCGGTCTCGTACCCGGCGTCGTTGGTGACCTCCCACTCGACGCCGGGGGAGTGCAGCGCGACCGGCTCGTTGGAGCCGAGCACCAGCAGCCCGTCGTCGAGCGGCTGGAGCTGCACCGCGACCTGCCCGAACTCCGGGCGCGGCGCGAACTCGACGCGGGCCCGCCCGGTGCCGCTGAGCACCCGGACCAGGGTCGAGTCGCCGCTGACCACGGTCGGGTCGTCCGGCGTGGTCTCCCGGGCGGGCAGGTCCAGCCAGTCGGTGACCGTCAGGCCGGACCAGCGGGTCTCCACCGTCATGGTGTTGCTGCGGTAGCGCTGGCCCAGCGGGATGCCACCGCGCTCCGGGCCGATGGTGAAGTGCCCGGCCGGGCTGCCGCCGACCAGGTCGGCGAAGATCGCCGCCGAGTCCGGCTTCGGGTGGCACAGCCAGGTGATCTTGGCTTCCGGTGTGACAAGCGCGACCGTGCGCCCGTTGGCGAGCATCGAGTGCCGCTCGATCGGCACCGCCCGCTCGCCGAAGAGCCAGTGCCGCCGGGTCTCCAGCAGCAGGCCGAGCGCGCGGGCCGCCTCGATCGGCTCGGCCACCCGGTAGTCGGCCTGGGTGTCGCCGGGGCCGATCTTGATGCCGACGTCCGGCCCGTGCAGGTTGCCGAACGCGTTCTCGTCGGTGACGTCGTCACCGATGAAGAGCACCGCGCCGGCAGCGAGCTGGGTCCGGAGCTGGTCGACAGCGGTGCCCTTGTGGGTGGCCACCACCGACAGCTCGATGACCTCCTTGCCCTGGGTGACGGTGACGCCGTCCCAGGTGGCGGGACCGCTGCGGACCGCGTCCACGGCGGCGGCGGCGACCTGCGGGTCCACCCCGCGGGTGTGCACGGCCACGCTGGCCGGCTTGCGCTCCAGCCGGACCCCGGGATGCGCGGCGGCGATCTCCCGCAGCGCCTCGCGGAGCCGGTGCCGGACCGCGATCAGCTCCGGGCTGAGCCGTTCGACGAAGCCGATGTCGAACTCCGAGCCGTGGCTGCCGACCAGATGCACCTCGCTCGGCAGCCGGGAGAGCGTGGCCAGGTCGCGTAGCGCGCGGCCGGAGACCACCGCGACGCTGGTCTGCGGCAGCGAGGCCAGGGCGCGGATCGCGGCCACCGATTCGGGCAGCGGCACGGCCTTTGTCGGGTCCTCGACGATCGGCGCCAGTGTGCCGTCGTAGTCGCAGGCGATCAGGAGTTGGGGAGTCCGGGCGATGCGGCCGATCGCGGCACGCAGTTCCGGGTCGAGCACGCCACCGGAGGAGGTGGCGGCAGCGGGCGGGGTCACGCAGCCTCCGTATCGGGGACACCGAGCTCGCTGAGGAACGACTTGGCCCAGTGGCCGACATCGTGGCTGCGCAGATGGCGCTGCATGACGCGCATCCGGCGGCGGGCTTCGGGTTTTTCGACGTGCACGGCCCGGAGCAACGCGTCCTTCACCGCGTCCGGGTCGTGCGGATTACACAGGAACGCCTGGCGCAGCTCGGTGGCGGCGCCGGCGAACTCACTGAGCACGAGCGCGCCGCCCTGGTCGGCGCGCGATGCGACGTACTCCTTGGCCACCAGATTCATTCCGTCTCGCAGCGGGGTCACCATCATCACGTCGGCGGCCACGTACATCGCCGCCAACTCGGAGCGACTGTACGACTGATGCAGATAATGCACCGCCGGCACGCCGACCCGGCCGAATTCACCATTGATCCGGCCAACCTCGCGTTCCACCTTCACCCGAAGTGCCTGGTAGTGCTCCACGCGCTCGCGGCTGGGCGTGGCGACCTGCACCATAACCGCGTCCGGAACTGTCAACTTTCCGTCAGCAAGGAGTTCCCGGAAGGCCTTGAGCCGAAGCTCGATGCCCTTGGTGTAGTCGAGCCGGTCGACGCCCAGGATGATCGTCTTGGGGTTGCCCAGCTCCTCGCGGATCTGCTTCGCCCGGGCCTGGATCGTCGGGTCCTCGGCCAGCCGTTCCATCTCCCGGGTCTCGATCGAGATGGGGAACGCGCCAGCCTTCACCTGCCGGCCGTCGACCTGGATCATCTGCCCCTCGTAGCGCAGACCGAGCAGGTGCCGGGCCAGCCGGACGAAGTTCTGCGCCGCCAGCCGCTGCTGGAAACCGACCAGGTCGGCGCCGAGCAGGCCGCGCAGGATCTCGGCGCGGAACGGCATCTGCATGAACAGCTCGATCGGCGGGAAGGGGATGTGCAGGAAGAACCCGATCTTCAGGTCGGGGCGCAGCTCGCGCAGCATCGCCGGAACGAGCTGGAGCTGGTAGTCCTGGACCCAGACCGTGGCGCCCTCGGCCGCCACGTCCGCCGCGGCCTCCGCGAACCGGGCGTTCACCAACCGGTACGCCTCGCGCCAGCGCCGCTTGTAGGCGGGCGTCTCGACGGCGTCGTGGTAGAGCGGCCAGATCGTCGCGTTGGACTGCCCCTCGTAGTAGCGCTCCAGCTCCTCGGCGCTCAGCGGCACCGGGTGCAGCCGGATCCCCTCCAGGTCGAACGGCTCGGGCGCGGCACCGGTGCCGCCGGCCCACCCGACCCAGGTGCCCTGGTGCTCGGCGAGCACCGGGTGCAGCGCGGTCACCAGGCCGCCGGGGCTGCGTCGCCACTGCCGTCCCTCGGGTGTGCTCACCTCGTCGACCGGCAGTCGGTTGGCCACTACGACAAAGGAGCTACGGACGGTCACGATCGGCCACCTCCGGATACTGACGGGTCCACCGCGATGAGCGTACTGAGCGTAGCTGCGGCGTCTGATCCCCCGTGCCGGAGTCCACTACCCGCCCCCGGAACCGCCGAACCCTGCTCGTGATCTTGTCGACAGCGGCGGCTCAGACGTGCCGAATGGTGACGACGCGCACGCCGTACCGGTGCTGGGGTGGGGTGATGTGGGCGTGGCCGCCCGTACCTGTCAGGATTGACGGCGGTGTGCGCACGGCCGGCTCCCGGCCGGCGGCGGCGGGCGGAGTCGAAGCCCGCGCCCCGCGCCCCGCACCCCGCAAGCCCGCGATCGCAACCGACGGAGGTAGCCCGCACCGTGGCTCAGTTCATCTACGTCCTGGAGAAGGCACGCAAGGCGCACGGCGACAAGGTCGTGCTGGACAACGTGACGCTGAACTTCCTGCCGGGTGTCAAGATCGGTGTGGTCGGCCCGAACGGCGCCGGTAAGTCCAGCCTCCTCAAGATCATGGCAGGGCTCGACCGGCCGAGCAACGGCGAGGCCCGGCTCATGCCCGGCTACTCCGTCGGCATGCTGGCGCAGGAGCCGCCGCTGAACGAGGCCAAGACCGTCCTGGGCAACGTCGAGGAGGCGGTCGCCGAGACCAAGGCCAAGCTGGAGCGGTTCAACAAGATCGCCGAGCAGATGGCGACGGACTACTCCGACGAGCTGATGGAGGAGATGGGCAAGCTCCAGGAGGAGCTGGACGCCGCCGACGCCTGGGACATCGACTCCAAGCTCGAACTGGCCATGGACGCGCTGCGCTGCCCGCCGCCGGACGCCGACGTGACCCAGCTCTCCGGTGGTGAGCGCCGCCGGGTGGCGCTGTGCAAGCTGCTGCTGGAGGCGCCCGACCTGCTGTTGCTCGACGAGCCCACCAACCACCTGGACGCGGAGAGCGTGCAGTGGCTGGAGCAGCACCTGGCCAAGTACGCCGGCACCGTCCTGGCCATCACCCACGACCGGTACTTCCTGGACAACGTGGCCAACTGGATCCTGGAGCTGGACCGCGGCCGGGCCTACCCCTACGAGGGCAACTACTCCACCTACCTGGAGAAGAAGGCCGCCCGGCTCTCCGTCGAGGGACGCCGCGACGCCAAGATGCGCAAGCGCCTCTCCGACGAGCTGGAGTGGGTCCGGTCGAACGCCAAGGCGCGGCAGACCAAGTCCAAGGCCCGCCTCGACCGCTACGACGAGATGGCCGCCGAGGCGGAGAAGACCCGGAAGCTGGACTTCGAGGAGATCCAGATCCCGCCGGGCCCGCGCCTGGGCAGCACCGTGATCGAGGCGCACAGCCTGACCAAGGGCTTCGGCGACCGGGTGCTGATCGACAACCTGTCGTTCTCGCTGCCGCGCAACGGCATCGTCGGCATCATCGGCCCGAACGGCGTCGGCAAGACCACGCTGTTCAAGACCATCGTCGGGCTGGAGCAGCCGACCAGCGGCGACGTCAAGGTCGGCCCCACCGTGCAGCTGTCGTACGTCGACCAGAACCGGCAGGGCCTCGACGGCGACAAGACCGTCTGGGAGGTCGTCTCCGACGGGCTGGACCACCTCATGGTGGGCAAGGTCGAGATGCCGTCCCGGGCGTACATCGCCGCGTTCGGCTTCAAGGGACCGGACCAGCAGAAGCCGACCAAGGTGCTCTCCGGCGGCGAGCGCAACCGGCTCAACCTGGCGCTGACGCTGAAGATCGGCGGCAACGTCATCCTGCTCGACGAGCCGACCAACGACCTGGACGTGGAGACGCTCTCCAGCCTGGAGAACGCGCTGCTGGAGTTCCCCGGCTGCGCCGTGGTCATCTCCCACGACCGGATGTTCCTGGACCGGGTCGCCACGCACATCCTGGCCTGGGAGGGCGACGACACGAACCCGGCCAAGTGGTTCTGGTTCGAGGGCAACTTCGAGGCGTACGAGAAGAACAAGATCGAACGGCTCGGCGCCGACGCGGCCCGTCCGCACCGGGTGACCTACCGCAAGCTCACCCGTGACTGACCGGTTCGTCTACCACTGCGCGCTGCGCTGGTCCGACCTGGACGCGTACGGCCACGTCAACAACGCCCGCTTCCTCACGCTCTACGAGGAGGCCCGGGTGGCGATGATGTTCGCCGGCGGCCGGGCGTGGGGGGTGGGCTCGTTCGTCGACGGCGTGGTCATCCGCCGGCACGAGGTCGACTACCTGCGCCCGGTCGACTACGCGCTCGGCCGGGCCAGCGCGGAGGCGGCGCCGAGCGTGCGGATCGAGCTCTGGGTCGACGAGATCCGGGCCGCGTCCTTCTCGGTCGCGTACGAGCTGTACGACGGCGAGGCGCTGGCCGGCACCGCCCGGTCGGTGCTGGTCCCGTTCGACCTGTCCACGCAGCGCCCGCGCCGGATCTCGGCCGACGAACGGGCGTTCCTGCTCCGCTACGCCCCCGGGCTGGCCGGATGACCGGGCCGGCGGGCGGGCACGGGTTGACCGGGGTGGCCGACGCCGGCGCCTTCCTGGCCCGGCTGGTCCGGCTCGACCCGGCCGTCCTGGTCCGGCTCCGTCCGGTGCCCGGCGCCGGCCGTACCGCCCTCTGGGCCCGCCTGCCCTGGGGGGTGCTGGTGGTGCGCACCGTGCCCGGGGCCGCGCCCGGCGACGTCACGGTGGCCGCGGCGGAGCTGCTGGCCGAACTCTCCGCCGGGGGCGCGGCGCTGCCGCGGCGACGCGACGACGGCTGGCGCTGGCCGCTGCCGCCGCCGGTCAGCCGGCCGGTCGAGATGCTCCCCGGCGCCGAGCTGCGCCGGATCGCGGACGCGGCGGCCGGGACGCTGCGCGAGGCGGCCACCCACGGGGTGGCGGGCCGGGCGGTCGGCCAGCGGGTGCTGCGGGACGCGCTGCTGGACCACGTGGCGGTGGTGGTGACCCCGGACGGGGAGCCGGGCGCGCCGGTGGAGGTGTCGCAGCGGCTGGTGCAGGGCGTGGTGCGGCTCGGCTTCCTCGGCGCCGACGCCGGGGACGTTCAGGTGCGGGTGGCCGGCCACTGGGTCGGACTGGTCGGGCCGTACGGGGCGGTGTGGTCGCGGACCGTCGCGGACCTTGCACTCACGCCTACCCCGACTCATCCGAACGGATGACCCGGCATCGTTCTTCCGGGCTGGGGCGGTCGGTGGGGGGATGCCTCCTGCCGGCTGTCCGGGTACCGTCCATCCTCGGATCCAACGCACCGTAGGCGGCTGGATCCGCTGGGGAGTGAGGTGCGCGAGCGATGCCGTGGTGGTCATGGCGCCCCGGTCCCGCCGGTGGCGGCGATCCGGAAACTCGAAGCGGGACCACAGTGGACGACAGCGTCCGGGTCGGGCCACCGACCCCACGCCGACCGGACGACGACGCGGCGGCGGCGCCCGAGCGGCCGGGCATCGCGGACATGCCCGCCATGCCCGCCACGGTCGCCCCGGTCACGCTGAGCCGGGTCTGTGACGCGCTCGACCTGCTCGACGTGCGTTACCTGGCCGACGGTGACGGCAACCTGCTGGCCATGTGGGAGCGGCACGCCGTGCTGGTCGCGCTGGAGGGGCCGGAGGACGAGATCCTCGTGATGCGGGCCCGTCCACACGCGACCGTGCCGCCGGACTGGGCGGACCGGGCCTACCGGGTGGTGAACGAGTGGAACCACACCCGACGGTTCTGCAAGGCCTACATCGGCGACCCGACCGAGCGTGGCCAGCTCCCGATCTACGCGGAGTTGCAGGTGCCGCTCGGCGCCGGCACCCACGACGCGCTGCTGGTCGAGATGCTCGACTGCGGTGCGGCGGTGGCCACCACGTTCGTCGACTGGCTGCACGACGAGGGCGCCCTGCTCTGAGCCCGCGCCGGCGGGCGCCGGTCAGCCCGCGGCCGGGTCGTCCGCCACGTTCACCATGAAGTACGCGGCCCGTTCCAGGTAGTCCCAGAGCGCGACGGCGAGCTGCGGCGGCAGGTCCAGCGTGTCCACGGCCCGCCGCATGTGGCGCAGCCAGGCGTCGCGTTCGGCGGCGCCGATCCGGAACGGGGCGTGCCGCATCCGCAACCGTGGGTGCCCGCGCTGGTCCGAGTAGGTGCGCGGGCCGCCCCAGTACTGGATCAGGAACAGGGTCAGCCGGTCCGCCGCCGGGCCCAGGTCCTCCTCCGGGTACATCGGCCGCAGCAGCGGGTCGTCGGCGACGCCGGCGTAGAACTCGTCCACCAGCTTGCGGAAGGCGGGCTCACCGCCGATCGCCTCGAACAGCGTCATCGACTCGCCTGGGGAAGTCACGCCTCCATCCTGCCAGGCGTGACCCGGCACCCGCGCCCGGCCGCCGGGCGGCGGAGGTCACGTCACCGCGTGCCGGTGCCGCGCGTGCTCCCGCCCCCGGTCGCCCCCGGCCGGCTCCCGGGCCGCCGGGTGCGCGCTCCCGGCGACCGACTCGGCGCGGGCGGTCTCGACGGCCGCCTCGATCGTCGCCCGCCGGGGCCAGGTGACCGCCGCGACGAGCATGAGCAGCACCCCGGCCGCGCTCCACAGCCCGACCACCGTCGGAATGGTGAACCGCTCGGCCAGCGCGCCGGTGGCCAGCACCGACGCGCCCTGGATGATCTGCGTGCCGCTGGCCATCACGCCGAACGCCCGCGCCCGGTAGCCGTCCGGCAGCGCCTGCACGAAGAGGCCGTTGGCGACCGGGACGATGCCCCCGACCGCGAAGCCGCACGCGGCGGCCAGCAGGGCCACCACGGCCGGCGGCGGGTCGAGCAGCGCGGGCACGAGCACCGCCGGCGCGAGGACCGCCAGCGGCGGCATCAGGGCCAGCCGGAGGGCCGGGGCGGCGAGCCGGCCGATCAGCAGCCCGCCGAGGACGTAGCCCACCGGGTTGGCGGCCATGATCACCGCCTGGGCGGTGCCGGCGTCCATGCCGCCGCCGGTGCGGTCGGCGGCCCAGCCGGCGGCCAGCCCCTCGGGCACGATCGAGAAGAGCATGGCGCTGAACACCAGCACCGCGATGGCGCGCAGCACCGGCCGCTCGAAGACGATCCGGAAGCCCTGCGCGGTCTCCCGCAGCAGGTGACTGCGGTGCGCCTCGGTCATCGACGGGGCACGGTCGCGCAGGCCGAACCGGACCAGCGCGGCCGACAGCGCGAACGTGCCCGCGTTGAGCAGCAGGGCGGTGCTCGGGTTCAGCACCGCGATGGTCGCGCCGGCGAGGTAGCCGATCACCTGGGCGCCCTGCGCCGCGCTGGTCGAGGCGGCGAGGCCCACCACCAGCCGGTCGCCGGCGAGGATGTGCGGCAGCAGCGCCGAGCGCGCCGCCTGGCTCGGCGGGTTGGCCAGCGTCGCCAGGAAGATCAGACCGAGGATCGACCAGGCCGGCATGAACGGCATGGCGACCAGCACCATCAACGCCATCCGGATCAGGTCGCAGAGCACCATGACCCGGCGGTAGCGGTGCCGTTCGGCGAGCGCCGAGAGCAGCGGGCCGCCGACCAGCCAGGGCAGGTAGCTGGCCGCGAAGGCGGCGGCGGAGAGCGCGACCGACTGGGTCTCGCGCAGCACGAGCACGGTGACCGCGGCCTTGGCGAGGTAGTCGCCGACCCAGGACAGGACGTTGGCGGCGAACAGCGCGCGGAACTCCGACTGGCCGAACACGTCACGGAAGGTGGCCGGGCTCTCCTGGGCGGGTCGCTGGTCGGACACCGTCGCCTCCATCGTTCCGAGCCGGCCACTTGTGGTGGCCCGACCGGGAACCGTCGTCAGATCAACCGATCGGCGAGGACACGACACACTCCCCGAAGGAGCGTGTTCACCGGATTCTGCCCGATCGTCTGACAACTGACTAGGGCGAACGGATTGATCGTCGCATCTCCGACTGAACGAACGGACGATACCCGAGGGGCCGCGCGACGCGCGACCCCCGGAAATCGTCCGCCCGTCCCGGCCCTCAGGCGGCTCCGCCGGGGCCCTTTCCCTCCGGCCGCAGCGGCGACGGCGGCTGCGGCGGCAGCCCGGGATAGAGCCGGGCGGCGGCGATCTGGGCGGTGATCCCCGAGTTCTCCAGCGCCTCGGCGAGCCGGCGGCGCAGTTCGCGGCCGACCGCGAACTGTCCGTCGGCGGTGGTCTTGACCACGGTACGGATCACCGCGCCGTCGACGGTCATCTGCTCCACGCCGAGCACCTCCGGCTGCTCCACGACCTCCGGGGCCAGCTCCGGGTCCAGCGCCACCGACGCCGCCGCGGTCCGCAGCACCGCGGTGGCCTCCTCGGTGCCGGCGAAGCCGATCGGCAGGTCCACCACGACCAGCGCCCAGCCCTGGCTCTTGTTGCCGACCCGGATGATCTCCCCGTTGCGGATGTACCAGAGCACGCCACGGCCGTCGCGCACCGTGGTGACCCGCAGGCCCACCGCCTCCACCACGCCTGTCGCCTCGCCGAGGTCGACCGTGTCGCCCACGCCGTACTGGTCCTCGATCAGCATGAACAGGCCGGCGATCAGGTCCTTGACCAGGCTCTGCGCGCCGAAACCGAGCGCCACACCGGCGATGCCGGCGCTGGCCAGCAGCGGGGCCAGGTCGAAGCTGAACTCCTTGAGCACCATCAGCAGCGCGATGCCGAAGACGAACGCGGTGACCATGCTGCGCAGCACCGACCCGATCGCCTCGGCGCGCTGCCGCCGGCGCTCCGGCACGAACTGCTCCGGGTCGAGCGTGGCGCTGGGGATCCGCTCCCGTAGCGGGCGGAGCATGGTCGGCACCGCGCCCTGCGTGGTGGTGCGCACCAGCCGGTTGATGGTCCGGTGCAACGCCCAGCGGGCGGCGACGGCCAGCAGCAGGATCAGCGCCACCCGCAGCGGCTTCAGCAGGATCCAGTAGCTGCTCTCGGCGAACCAGGCGGAGTTGGTGAGCCGGTACACCCACTCGCAGGAGCTGCTGCCCTGGCAGTCCGGGCGTCGGTCGGAGACGGCGGACAGCACGGCCGTGATCAGGTCGGAGACGTTCACGGGAAATTCGTACCGCACCGGCGGGGCGGGGGCCGCACGGACCCGCCCCCGGAGGTGGCGGGCCGCCGGCGCCGGTCCGCCCGGGCGAACCGGCCATCCTGGCACGCCCGGTGTCGGTGCCCGGAAGCGCGCCGACGATTGGTGCGGCGATCCTGATTGGCCGGTATCGACCTTCCCTTACCCGCATTTACCATCAGATAGGGTCTTTGCCCGGCAGGGAAAGCGCGCTTACGGAAGCGGGGACGGCACTCGCCACACCGAACATGAGCGTGATGGAGGTGAATGTTTGACGCCTGAGATGGAAAGACCTAGTCTCACGCCATGAACAGGATGAAGCGAATCGTATTCGGTTGGGCGGCAGTTCCTGTACTCCTGACGCCCCTTGCTGTCGCCACTCCGGCCCAGGCGGCGTTCAGCGATTGCCCGTCGGGGAGGTTCTGTCTGTTCTCCGCACCTCGCGGGGCGGGGGTGCTCGCCTCGTACAGCAACGGAGACGCGAACCTCGGCGACGGTGTCGGACCGCAGGGCATGAACAACAACACCGAGAGCATGTGGAATTGCACCTCCGACACGTGGTGCGTCTGGGATGGGACGGACTATCAAGGGGGGTTGGTCGCGCTCATGCCGGCGGGTCAGAAGATTGATGTGATGAGCACGAATACCGAGAACAGGATCAGCTCGCTGAAGCGATGCTGACAACCGCCTCCGGCGGAGTGGTCGATTATTGAGCGGAATGTGTCCCACAGCCGTGCCGGTGGGCTTTTTCGGACCGGGTGGACCCGGCGAGAAAGTGGCACCGGTGCGGGGAATCCGGTGGGACGGGCCTCGCGGGCCGGCGCACCGTGGCGGGACTGGGCCGGACGGCGGCGGCTGCCGCTCGGTCGAGCCGTCGGCGTGGCGCGGCCCGCGGCCCCGGGTCCGGTGCGCCAGGGCGGGGAGGTGGGGTCGCGCGTCGACGACTGTCGATGGTCACCCCGCTGCCGCGCCGCCGGTCCTGTCCGATTCGAGATGATCAATAAACCACTTCCGGGATTAGTGCGTGCAATCCGGGGCGCGATCAGGGACTATTGGCCCAACGGACGTCGGTGATCCGGCCGGCGTCGGGGCCGTTCCGCGCAGTGTGCGGGGCGGTCTCGGCGTGGTGGTGGCGGGAGGGCTGGACCGGGAGGGTGAGCGCGATGCCTGACATACGACCCACGGCGGGCTCCGGTGCACTCGTTCTCAACGCCACCTACGAGCCCCTGTGCGTCGTGTCGGTGCGTCGTGCCGCCATCCTCGTCCTCTCCGCCAAGGCGGTCTGCGTGGCCGACGGCGAGGGCATCCTGCACAGCGCGCGCAACGCGCTCCCGGTGCCCTCCGTGGTGCGGCTGACCCGCTACGTCCGGGTGCCCTACCGCACCCAGGTCGGGCTCTCCCGCCGGGGGATCTTCGCCCGGGACGGGTGGCGGTGCGCCTACTGTCGCGGGCCGGCGGAGACCATCGACCACGTCTTCCCGCGCAGCCGGGGCGGCCGGCACGCCTGGGAGAACGTGGTGGCGGCCTGCGCGCGCTGCAACCACACCAAGGGCGACAAGACGCCGGCCGAGCTGGGTTGGCGGCTGCACCACCTGCCGGTGGCGCCGAAGGGCAACGCCTGGCGGGTGCTGGGTCACCGCGCTCCCGACCCGCGCTGGGCGGACTGGCTCGACCTGCGCGAGCCCGAGCCCGAAGCGGCCTGACCGGCCGGCACTCAGCGGGCCTGCACCAGCGACGCGTAGACGACCAGGTTGTCGGCGTACCCGGTCTCGCCGCCCACCCAGCGCCCGCCGCAGGTGATCAACCGCAGGTTGGGGCGGCTGAAGTCGCCGTAGACCTCCTGCACCGGCAGTTTCTCCTTGCCGTACCGCTCGATCGAGGTCACCTCGAAGACCGCCACCGACCGGTCCTGCCGGGTCACCTCGATCCGGTCGCCGTCGTCGAGTTCCCGCAGCCCGTGGAAGACCGCCGGACCGGTGGTGGTGTCGACGTGACCGACCAGCACCGCCGGGCCGTACTGGCCGGGGGTGGGGCCCCGGTCGTACCAGCCGACCTCGCCGGCCCGGCTGACGTCCGGCACCGCGATGCTGCCGTCCGGCGCGATGCCGACCCGGTGCACCGGGGCGCGCAGGTCCAGCTTGCCGATGGTCAGGTCGGTCGGCGGGCTGGCCGGCAGCACCGGGAACTTCTTCGGCGGCGGGCGCAGGCCCGCGACGATCCGGTCCGGCAGCACGCTCACGCCGGTCACCCGCTCCACCCCGAGCATGGCCACGATCAGCGCCATCAGGCCGGCCACCACCAGCACCGGGACGCCGGGGCCGGGGCGCGGGGCGTACCGGCGGGTGGTGGGCGTGGTGGCGCGGGCCGCGACCGGGCGGGCGTGCGGGTCGGCGGTGGCGACGCTGGCCGAGAACGCGTGCCCGGCGGCGTGGGCGAACCGACGCGCGGCCCGGGACGTCAGGCGGAGCGCGGCCCGCAGCCGCGCCGTCCGGCCCCGCGCGGTCCGGCCCCGCGCGGTCCGGTCCTGTGCGGTCCGGCTCCGTGCCGCGCGGTCCCGTGGCGCGTCGCCCGGGCGGTGCCGGCCGCCGCGACCCGTGCCGGTGCGGCGCCCTGGGCGGCCCATCGAGGCGCCGGCGTCAGACGCGGCCACCGGGCTTGCGGCGGGCGCTCACGCCGGCCACCACGGCGACCGCCGCCAGACCGCCGACCAGGAGCAGCGAGCCGGTGCCCCGACCGCCGGCGGTGCCCCCGCCGCCGGTCGCCGGCCCCTTGCTCGGCTGCGACATGTTCAGCACGGTGAGCATGGTCGAGGCGGTGTTGCCGTTGGCGCAGTCCAGGTTCACCGGGTAGTCGCCGGGCGCCTTGTTGCCGGGCACGGTGACCGAGCCGGTGAGGAAGCCGTTGTTCGACCGCAGCGTCACCCGGCCGAACGCGTCCGAGGTGACCTGGGCCTGGCGGCTGTTGTTCGCGTCGCAGCCGGCCCGGAGGTTCACCCGGGAGCCCGCCTGGACGCTGTTCGGCGTCACCTCGATGAAGACGCTCTCCCCGGCCCGGGCCGGTGCGGCGGTGGTCAGGACGAACGCCGCGACCAGGCCCAGCAGGCCCAGTACGGACGACAGCGCGCGATGTGACAGGAGCCCTGGCATGATTCCCCCCTCCCGGTGCGACGGCGCACCGGAATCCTGCTGACGGGCAGCGGGGGCTGCCTTCCCGGCAGGGTCAGGGGCTAACCCGGCATCGCCTTGACCACCGGATGCCAGGCCAGTGGCGTGGACAGGACCATGGTGCTGGAGGGTTGGCCGTAGGGGGCCAGGCGGTCGATGACGGCCTCGAACTCACCCATCGAGGCGGCGGCGACCTTGAGCATGCTGCACGCGTCGCCGGTGATCCGGTGGATCTCCATGATCTCCGCCCACTGGGCCACCCGCGGGTCGTTGAGGATGCACCGCGAGCCGTAACAGGACATCCGGATCAGCGCCAGCACGGTCCGCCCGGCCCGGGTCAGGTCCACGTGGGCGTGGTAGCCGGTGATCACCCCGGACTCCTCCAGCCGCCGGACCCGCTCGGCGACGGCCGGCGGGGACAGGTGCACCCGGCGGGACAGCTCGCTGAACGAGAGCCGGGCGTCGGCCTGGAGTTCCCGGAGCAGCGCCCAGTCCATGTCGTCCACGCGGCGGCCTTTCTTCCGTGAAGTCGTAGAGCCGAGATGCTTTCGGCTCGTGAGGTCAGACCACCATACCGCCGTTGAACCGGCATTCCCTCGGTGCGTGCACCGGCGAGATCATGGCGGTTACCCCCGCGCACGGACGGAGATGACGGTGGAACAGACGACGGCGGTGCGCCCGGCCACCTCGCAGCAGCGGGCGGCCCGAGCGGCGCGCAACGGAGGCGAGCCGACGCTGGAGTTCGCCGAGCGCGTGCCGTACGACGCGTACGTGCACGCCAGCACGCTGCACCGGCTCCAGCAGCCGCTCAGCGACGACCCGGGCGAGATGTCCTTCCTGATGGTCAGCCAGATCATGGAGCTGTACTTCAAGCTGACCTGCCACGAGCTGCGGCACGCCCAGCGCGAGCTGCGGGCCAACCGGATCTGGGAGGCGCTGCCGCCGCTGCGCCGCGCCGCGCTGCACCTGGAGGGGCTCAACGCCGCCTGGCAGGGACTGCGGTGGATGACGCCGGCCGACTTCAACCGGTTCCGGGACCGGCTCGGCGAGGGCTCCGGCTTCCAGTCGGCGATGTACCGGCAACTGGAGTTCCTGCTCGGCCTGCGGGACCCGGCGCTGATCCGCCCGTTCCGCCGGCAGACCGACGTGCACGCCGAGCTGACCGCCGCGCTGGCCACGCCGAGCCTCTGGGACGACGTGGTGGCGCTGCTCGCCCGCCGCGGCTTCCCGCTGCCGGCCGAGCTGCTGGAGCGGGACGTCGCGGTCGAGCACGAGTCGCACCCGGCCGTCGAGGCGGCCTGGGTGCGCGTCTACGGCGACAGCGGGCCGGACAACCACCTGCGCCTGCTCGGCGACGCGCTCACCGAGGTGGCCGAGCAGTTCGGCGACTGGCGGTGGAACCACGTCAAGGCGGTGCAGCGCACCATGGGCGCGAAGGTCGGCAGCGGCGGCTCGGCCGGGCTGGCATGGTTGCAGCGCAGCATGGCCCGGGTGGTCTTCCCGGAGCTGTGGTCGGCCCGTACCGCGATGTGACCGGAGAACAACCATGATCACCCCCGAGAGCGAAGCCCACCGGCTCGACGCCGCCGACCCCGGCCACCGGCACCTGTTCCACGTGCCGCCGGCCGAGGGCGGGCGGCACCCCGACGTGGCGTACCTGGCCGGCAACTCGCTGGGCCTGCAACCCCGGGCCACCCGGGACGAACTCGTCGCCGACCTGGACGCCTGGCGTCGGCTGGGCGTCGAGGGGCACCTGGAGGCGGAGCGGCCCTGGCTGCCGTACCACGAGCTGTTGACCGCGCCGGCCGCGCGCCTGGTCGGCGCGCTGCCCACCGAGACCGTGGTGATGAACTCGCTGACGGTCAACCTGCACCTGCTGATGGTGAGCTTCTACCGCCCGGCGGGCGGGCGCACCCGGATCGTCATCGAGGACAGCGCGTTCCCCTCGGACAGCTACGCGGTGCGCAGCCAGGCCCGGTTCCACGGCCTGGACCCGGACGCCACGGTGGTACGGCTCAAGCCCCGCCCGGGTGAGGACACCCTGCGCACGTCCGACGTCACCGACTTCCTGGCGGCCGAGGGGCACACGGTGGCGCTGCTGCTGCTCGGCGGCGTCAACTACCTGACCGGCGAGCTGATGGACATCCCGGCGATCACCGCCGCCGGGCGGGCGGCCGGCGCGGTGGTCGGCTGGGACCTGGCGCACGCCGCCGGCAACGTGCCGCTGGCGCTGCACGACTGGGACGTCGACTTCGCCGCCTGGTGCTCCTACAAGTACCTGAACTCCGGGCCGGGCGCGCTGGCCGGCGTCTTCGTCCACGAGCGGCACCTCGGCGACCCCTCGCTGCCCCGCTTCGAGGGCTGGTGGAGCACCGAGGCGGCCACCCGGTTCGAGATGACGCCGGTGTCCCGCCCGCCGGCCACCGTGGAGGCGTGGCAGATCTCCAACCCGCCGATCTTCGCGATGGGTCCGGTGCGCACCTCGCTGGCGCTGTTCGACGCCGTCGGCATGCCGGCGCTGCGCGAGCGCAGCCTGCGGCTCACCGGCTGGCTGGAGCGGCTGCTCGACGAGGTGACGCCCGGTCGGCCGCTGACCGTGGTCACGCCGCGCGACCCGGCCCGCCGTGGTTGCCAGCTCTCCGTCCGGATCGGGTCGGGTGGTGCGAACGAGGTGACCAAGCGGCTGCGGCACGAGCACGGGGTGATCGCCGACGCCCGGGAGCCGGACGTGGTCCGGTTCGCGCCGGTGCCGCTCTACTCGACGTACCACGACTGCTGGCGGGTCGCCGACGCGCTGGCCGCCGTGGTCGGCAAGGAGGGGTCATGACGGAACGCGACGAGGTCGCCGTGGTCGGGGCGGGGCTGGCCGGCTGCCTACTGGCCTGCTTCCTGGCCCGGCGGGGCTACCCGGTCGCGCTCTACGAGCGGCGGGGGGACCCGCGCACCGGCACCGTCGAGCGGGGCCGCTCGATCAACCTGGCGCTCTCCGAGCGTGGCCTGGACGCGCTGCGCCGGATCGGCCTGGACGAACAGGTGATGGCGGACGCGCTGCCGATGCGCGGCCGGATGATCCACCCGGTCGGGGGCGAGCCGCAGTTCCAGTCCTACAGCGTCTCCGGGGACCGGGCGATCAACTCGATCAGCCGGGGCGCGCTGAACAACGCGCTGCTCGACGCCGCCGCCGCGCTGCCGGGCGTGCGGATCGCGTTCGACCACCGGCTGGTCGGCCTCGACCCGGTCGGCGGCGAGATGACGTTCGAGACCCCGCGGGGCAAGGTCACCGCCACCGCGTCGGTCGTCCTCGGCGCGGACGGCGCCGGCTCCGCGGTGCGCGGGCAACTGCTGGCGTACGGGGGCCTGACCGAGAGCCTGGACTTCCTCGACTACGGCTACAAGGAGCTGACCATCCCGCCGATCGGCGGGGAGTTCGCCCTGGACCCGGGCGCGCTGCACATCTGGCCGCGCGGCACCTCGATGATGATCGCGCTGCCGAACCCGGACCGCTCGTTCACCTGCACGCTGTTCTGGCCCACCCACGGCAGGAGCAGCTTCGCGTCGCTGAGCAGCCCGGCCGCGATCGAGCGGTTCTTCGCCGACCACTACCCGGACCTGGTCCCGCTCGCGCCGAACCTGGTCGACGACTACCAGCACAACCCGGTCGGGGTGCTGGGCACGGTGCGCTGCACGCCGTGGCAGGTGGCCGGCCGGGTCGGCCTGCTCGGCGACGCCGCGCACGCCATCGTGCCGTTCTACGGCCAGGGCGCGAACTGCGCGTTCGAGGACGTGGTCGAGCTGGACCGCTGCCTCGACGAGTGCGACGACGAGTGGGCCGCCGCGCTGCCGCTGTTCCAGCACCGCCGCCGCGACGACGCGGAGGCGATCGCCCGGATGGCGCTGGCCAACTTCGTGGAGATGCGGGACAAGGTCGCCTCGCCGGTGTTCCGGGCCCGCAAGACGGTCGAGCACGCGCTGGAACGGGCGCTGCCCGGCCGCTACGTCTCCCAGTACGAGCTGGTCTCGTTCTCCACCACCCCGTACGCGCAGGTGCGCCGCCGGGTCCGCCGGCAGTACGCCGCCGTCGGCGCGGTCGCGGCCGGTGCGGCGGCGCTGCTGGCCGCCGGTGTCGGCGTGGCGCTGGGGAGGCGGCGGTGACGCTCTGGGACCCCCGGCTGATGACCGGCCACGCGCCGGACGGCCCCGGCCTGCTGCGCAACTTCGTCGGCGGCGCGTTCGTCGACGCCGGTTCCCGGTTCACCAAGCGCAGCCCGGTGACCGGCGAGCCGGTCTTCGAGGTGGTGGAGGCCTCCTCGTCGGTGGTCGACGACGCGGTCGCCGCCGGCCGGGCGGCGCTGCGCGGCCCGTGGGGCCGGATGGGCGAGCGGGAACGCGCCGAGGTGCTGCGCCGGGTCGCCGACGAGTTGGAGCGCCGCTTCGACGACCTGGTCGCGGCCGAGGTGGCGGACACCGGCAAGGCCATCTCGCAGGCCCGCACGCTGGACATCCCGCGCGGCGCGGCCAACTTCCGGGCGTTCGCCGAGATCGTGGCGACCGCGCCGACCGAGTCGTTCACCACGGTCACCCCGACCGGCGGCCGGGCGCTCAACTACGCGGTCCGCAAGCCGGTCGGCGTGGTCGCCGTCATCGTGCCGTGGAACCTGCCGCTGCTGCTGCTCACCTGGAAGGTCGCCCCGGCGCTGGCCTGCGGCAACGCGGTGGTGGTCAAGCCCAGCGAGGAGACGCCGGCCTCGGCCACGCTGCTGGCCGAGGTGATGGCCGCGGCCGGCGTGCCGGACGGCGTGTTCAACCTGGTGCACGGCTTCGGGCCCGGCTCGGCCGGCGAGCACCTGACCCGGCACCCGGGCGTCGACGCGATCACGTTCACCGGCGAGTCGGCCACCGGCAGCGCCATCATGCGCGCCGCCGCCGACGGGGTGAAGGCGGTGAGCTTCGAGCTGGGCGGCAAGAACGCCGGCCTGGTCTTCGCCGACGCCGACCTGGACGCCGCGGTCGCCGGCTCGGTCCGGTCCAGCTTCACCAACGGCGGCCAGGTGTGCCTCTGCACCGAGCGGATCTACGTGCAGCGGCCGGTCTTCGAGGAGTTCACCGCGCGGCTGGCGAAGCGCGCCGACGAGCTGGCGTACGGCTGGCCGGCGGACGAGGCGACGGTGAACATGCCGCTGATCTCGCACGCCCACCGGGACAAGGTGCTCGGCCACTACGCGCTGGCCCGCACCGAGGGCGCCGAGGTGCGCGCCGGCGGCGGGACGCCCCGCTTCGGCGACGCCCGCGACGGCGGCGCGTACGTGCGGCCGACCGTGCTCACCGGCCTCGGGCCGGACGCCCGGACCAACCGCGAGGAGATCTTCGGGCCGGTGGTGCACGTCGCGCCGTTCGACGACGAGGAGGAGGCGTACGCGCTGGCCAACGGCACCGACTACGGCCTGGCGGCGACCGTCTGGACCCGGGACGTGGGCCGGGCGCACCGGGCCGGGGCGCGGCTGGACGCCGGCATCGTCTGGGTCAACACCTGGTTCCTGCGCGACCTGCGCACCCCGTTCGGCGGGGTGAAGGCGTCCGGGGTCGGCCGGGAGGGCGGCGTGCACTCGCTCGCCTTCTACTCGGAACTGACGAACGTCTGCGTGGACCTGACGTGAACGAGCGAGGAGCCGGCATGACCGTGGACATCGAGGCCGCCAACCGGGAACTCGCCGTGGCCCGGCAGGAGGGGAAGCCCTGCCCGCCGCTGCGCGGCCGGCTGCTGCCGGAGGGCGACGTCGAGGCCGCGTACCAGGCGCAGCAGGTCTACACCCGGCAGCGCCTCGGCAAGGGGCGCCGCCGGGTCGGCGCGAAGATCGGCCTGACCTCACGGGCGGTGCAGGAGAGCTTCGGCGTCTTCCAGCCCGACTTCGGGATGCTCTTCGACGACATGGCCGTCGGTGACGGCGTGGAGGTGCCGATCGACCGGCTGCTCCAGCCCCGGGTGGAGGCGGAGATCGCGTTCGTGCTCGGCGTCGACCTGCCGGACGAGCGGGTCACCACCGTCGACCTGATCCGGGCCGTGGACCACGTGCTGCCGGCCATCGAGATCGTCGACTCGCGGATCGCCGGCTGGGACATCTCCATCGTGGACACGATCGCGGACAACGCCTCCAGTGGGCTGTTCGTGCTCGGCACCGCGCCGCGCCGGCTGGCCGACGTGGACCTGCGGCTGTGCGGCATGGTGCTGGAGCACGCGGGCGAGCCGGTCTCGGTCGGCGCGGGCGCGGCCTGCCTCGGCAACCCGTTGCACGCGCTGGAGTGGCTGGCCGCCACGCTGGCCCGTGCCGGTGACCCGCTGAAGGCCGGTGACGTGGTGCTCTCCGGCGCGCTCGGCCCGATGGTGCCGGTCACGCCCGGCGCCGCGTACGAGGCGAGGATCTCCGGGCTCGGCTCGGTGCGTACCTGTTTCTCCCGGGAGGGTTCATGAGCACGACGGGTGTGGCGGTGCTGGGCTCGGGCAACATCGGCACCGACCTGATGATCAAGGTGCTGCGGCTCGGCACCGGACTGCGGATGGTCGCGATGGCCGGCATCGACCCGGCCTCGGACGGTCTGGCCCGGGCCCGCCGGCTCGGCGTGACCACCACCGCCGAGGGCGTCGACGGGCTGGTCGCGTTGCCCGAGTTCGCCGACGTCGAGCTGGTCTTCGACGCCACCTCGGCCGGCGCGCACCGCCGCCACGCCGAGGTGCTGCGCGCGCACGGCCGGACCGTTGTCGACCTGACCCCGGCCGCGATCGGCCCGTACGTGGTGCCGCCGGTCAACCTGGACGAGCACCTGGCCGAGCCGAACGTCAACATGGTCACCTGCGGCGGGCAGGCCACCGTGCCGATCGTGCACGCGGTCGGCCGGGTCACCCCGGTCGCGTACGGGGAGATCGTCGCCTCGATCGCGTCGAAGTCGGCCGGGCCGGGCACCCGCGCCAACATCGACGAGTTCACCGAGACCACCGCCCGGGCCATCGAGGTGGTCGGCGGCGCCGAACGCGGCAAGGCGATCATCGTGCTGAACCCGGCCGACCCGCCGCTGCTGATGCGGGACACCGTCTACTGCCTCTGCCCGGACGCCGACGCCGACCGCGCCGCGATCGCCGCCTCGGTGGCCGACATGGTGGCCACGGTGCAGGAGTACGTGCCCGGCTACCGGCTCAAGCAGGAGGTGCAGTTCGACCCGGTGGACACGTACGCGCCGGTGCTCGGCCGGCACGTCACCGGGCTTCAGGTGTCGGTGTTCCTGGAGGTCTCCGGTGCCGGGCACTACCTGCCCGCGTACGCCGGGAACCTGGACATCATGACGTCGGCCGCGCTGCGCACCGCCGAGCGACTGGTGGCCCTGCGCTCCTCGGAGGTGGCCGCGCGATGACCGACCTCTACATCCAGGACGTGACGCTGCGCGACGGCATGCACGCCATCGCCCACCGCTACACGGTCGACCAGGTGCGCACCATCGCCGCCGCGCTCGACGCCGCCGGGGTGGCCGCCATCGAGGTGGCGCACGGCGACGGGCTGGCCGGCTCCAGCGTCAACTACGGCCACGGCGCGGCCTCCGACGCGGAGTGGATCTCGGCCGCCGCCGAGGTGCTGACGAACGCCCGGCTCACCACGCTGCTGCTGCCCGGCATCGGCACCATCGCCGACCTGAAGGCGGCGAAGGCGCTCGGCGTGACGAGTGTGCGGATCGCCACCCACTGCACCGAGGCGGACATCTCCGCCCAGCACATCGCCTGGGCCCGGGAGAACGGCATGGACGTCGCCGGGTTCCTGATGATGTCGCACCTGAACGACCCGGCCGGGCTGGCCGCGCAGGCCAGGCTGATGGAGTCGTACGGCGCGCACTGCGTCTACGTCACCGACTCCGGGGGCCGGCTGCTGATGTCCGACGTGGCGCAACGCGTCGACGCGTACCGGCAGGTGCTGGCCCCGGAGACGCAGATCGGCATCCACGCGCACCACAACCTGTCGCTCGGCGTGGCCAACAGCGTGCTGGCCGTCGAGCACGGCCGGATCCTCGGCGACGGCCCGCTCGGGTCGCCGTCCGGGCGGACCGTCCGGGTGGACGCGTCGCTGGCCGGCATGGGCGCGGGCGCCGGCAACGCGCCGCTGGAGGTGTTCGTGGCGGTGGCCGAGCTGCACGGCTGGAAGCACGGCTGCGACGTGTTCGCGCTGATGGACGCCGCCGACGACCTGGTCCGCCCGTTGCAGGACCGGCCGGTGCAGGTGGACCGGGAGACGCTCTCCCTCGGGTACGCGGGCGTCTACTCCAGCTTCCTGCGGCACGCCGAGCGGGCCTCGGCGAAGTACGGCGTGGACGTGCGCTCGATCCTGGTCGAGCTGGGCCGCCGCCGGATGGTCGGCGGCCAGGAGGACATGATCGTGGACGTGGCACTGGACCTGGCCGGTAAGGAGAACTCATGATCGGGCCGGACGTCGCGGGGATCGCGGAGAAGCTGGGCGCGGCGGCCGACTCCGCCACCGCGATCGGACAGCTCGCCGCCGAGGCCGGCCTCGACGTGGACGCCGCGTACGCGGTGCAGGCCGCGCTGGTGCAGCGCCGCCTCGACCGCGGCGAGCGGCTGGTCGGCCTGAAGATGGGGCTGACCAGCAAGGCCAAGATGGCCCAGGTCGGCGTGGACGAGGTGATCTGGGGCCGGCTCACCGACGTGATGCGGGTGCCCGACGGCGGCACGGTCGACACCGGCGACTTCATCCACCCGCGGGTCGAGCCGGAGGTGGCGTTCCTGCTGGACCGGCTGCCCGAGCCCGGCGAGCCGGTCGGCTCGTTCACCCGGGCCGTCCGCGCGGTCGCCCCGGCGATCGAGCTGATCGACTCCCGGTACGCGAACTTCACGTTCTCGCTGCCGGACGTGGTCGCGGACAACACCTCGGCCGCCGCGTTCGCGATCGGGCCCTGGTCACCGGTGCCGGACGGGCTGGACAATCTCGGTGTGCTGCTGGAGGTCGACGGGCGGGTGGCGCAGGTCGGCTCCACCGCGGCCATCCTCGGTGACCCGCGTCGCGCGCTCGACGAGGGCCTGCGGCTGGCCGGCCGGCACGGTGTCCGGCTGCGCAAGGGCTGGGTGTTCCTGGCCGGCGCGGCCACCGCCGCGGTGCCGCTGCGACCCGGCGCGCACGTGCGCGCCGTGGTGGAGAAGCTCGGGTCCGCCACGCTGAGGGCCCGCCCATGACCGCCCGGGTCGTCGCCGGGAAGGCCGTGCCGCGCGGCGCGTTCCCGCACGTCAAGGTGGCGGGCGGGTTCGTCTTCGTCTCCGGTACGTCGTCGCGCCGGCCGGACAACACGTTCGCCGGTGTGTCGGTGGACGAGTTCGGCACCACCGACCTGGACATCCGGGCGCAGACCCGGGCCGTGGTCGAGAACATCCGGGACCTGCTCCGGTCGGTGGGCGCGGAGCTGACCGACCTGGTGCAGGTCACCAGCTACCTGGTCAACATGAACGACTTCGGCGGCTACAACGAGGTGTGGGCGGAGTTCTTCGACGCCACCGGGCCGACCCGGACCACGGTGGCCGTGCACCAGCTTCCGCACCCGCACCTGCTGATCGAGATGCAGGCCGTCGCCCTACTGTCGTCGGGAGGTCCGTCATGAGTGAGATCGCCGAGCCGTTCAGCTTCTCCGGCTGGATCGGGGAGAACCAGCACCTGCTCAAGCCGCCGGTGGGCAACAAGGAGATGCTGCCCGGCAGCGACGACTTCATCGTCATGGTGGTGGGCGGGCCGAACCAGCGCACCGACTTCCACGTCGACCCGTACGAGGAGTTCTTCTACCAGGTCAAGGGCAACATGCACGTCAACCTGATGACGCCCGAGGGGCCGCGTACGGTGCACGTGCGTGAGGGGCAGATGTGGATGCTGCCGCGCAACACCCCGCACTCGCCGCAGCGTCCGGAGGCCGGCTCGATCGGCATGGTGATCGAGCGGGTCCGCGAGGAGGGCACGCTGGAGAAGTTCCAGTGGTACTGCGCCGAGTGCAGCAACAAGGTGCACGAGGTGGAGTTGCAGGTGCGCGACATCGCCGCCGACCTGCCCCCGGTCTTCGCCGCGTTCTACGCCGACGAGAAGGCCCGCACCTGCGACAACTGCGGCGCGCTGCACCCGGGCAAGGGCTGATGCCGGTGCCGGTGGTCGATGTGCACACGCACGTCGTACCGAAGGGATGGCCGGACCTCGCGGTGGCCTGCGGCGGGTCCGGTTGGCCCTGGTTGCGGGTGGACTCCGAGCGTGCCGCGATGATCATGGTGGGGGAGACGGAGTTCCGTCCGGTCGGCGCGGCGTGCTGGGACGCGCCCACCCGGCTCGCCGACATGACCACCGACGGCGTCGACGTCCAGGTCGTCTCGCCGACCCCGGTCTTCTTCGGCTACGACCGTCCGGCCGACCAGGCGGTCAAGGTGGCCCGGATCTTCAACGACCTCACGCTGGAGGTCACCGCCGCCGGTGGCGACCGGCTGGTGCCGTTCTGCCAGGTGCCGTTGCAGGACCCGGACGCCGCCTGCGCCGAGCTGGACCGCTGCCTCGCGGCCGGGCACGCCGGTGTGGAGATCGGCAACCATGTCGGCGACCGGGACCTCGACGACGCCGGCATCGTGGCGTTCCTGACCCACTGCGCCGAGGTCGGCGCGCCGGTCTTCGTGCACCCGTGGGACATGCCCGGCGGGCCCCGCCTGAACCGGTGGATGGCCCGCTGGTTGACCGGCATGCCGGCGGAGACGCACCTGTCGGTGCTGGCGCTGATCCTCGGCGGCGTGTTCGACCGGGTGCCGGAGACGCTGCGGATCTGTTTCGCGCACGGCGGCGGCAGCTTCCCGTTCTGGCTGGGCCGCGCCGACAACGCCTGGCACCGCCGCGGCGACCTGGTACGCGGCGCGTCCACCGCGCCGCCCAGCTCGTACGTCGACCGGTTCAGCGTCGACTCGGTGGTCTTCGAGCCGGCCGCGCTGCGCCTGCTGGTGGACACCATGGGCGCCGACCGGGTGCTGCTCGGCAGCGACTACCCGTACCCGCTGGGGGAGCGGCCGGTCGGGCAGGTGGTGCACCGCTCCGACTTCCTCACCGACGCGCAGCGGGCCGCGCTGCTCGGCGGCAACGCGCTGCGCTTCCTCGGCCGCTGACGGCTGCGCGGGCGGGCGCGTCCGTCGCCCTGGAGACGACGGACGCGCCCGGCGCCGCTCAGGAGTGCGGGCAGGTGTCGCGGTACTCCTCGATGGCGCTGCCTTGGGGCGCCGGGCAGAGGAACTGCTCGTAGCGGGTGTCGTCGTCGACGAACCGCTTGAGCCAGGAGATGCTGTACTTCGCGACGGTCACGTTCGGCGAGGTCGGCGCCGAGTGGGTCGCCGCGTTCAACTCCAGGTACGCCTTGTCCAGGGTCGCCGGCAGGCTGGTGTAGAACGGCTCCGAGTGCGACGACACCGGTGCCACCGTGTCGTTCTCGGCGCCGACGACAAGCGTCGGCACGCGGACCGACGACCAGTTCTTCACGGTGTGCCAGCCGGTCAGCGGGATCGCCGCCTGAAGGGCGGGCCGGGCGTTGGCCGCCGACAGGCTGCCGCCACCGCCCATCGAGTGCCCCATCACGGCCAGCCGGTTGCGGTCGATCCGGGTCCGCACCGCGCTGGTGCCGGCCAGGTAGTCCAGGGCGGCCAGGAGCTGGGTGCCCCGGCTGGCCGGCTGGTCGTAGACGGAGAGCGTGTCGATGGTGATGACCACGAAGCCCTGGGACGCCAGGCGCGGTCCGAGCCAGGCGACCGAGGACTGGCTGGCGGTGAACCCGGGGGAGATGGCCACCGCGCCGAACGTGCCCTCGGCGGTGCTGGTCGGGTAGTAGATCGTGCCGCCCCGGAATCCGCTCACGCTGGACGCGGGCACCGTGGTCTGGGCGGTGGCGAACGGACCCTGGGCGGCCTCGATGCTGGCCACCGTGGGCGCGGGACCCCGCTCGTAGGGGTTCGCGGCCAGCGGGGCGACCGGGGCGCCGTCGCGGGCCCCGGCCGGCGTCGCGGGCAGCGTGGCGAGACCGGCGGCGGTCAGGGCGAGGGCGAGCAACGGGCGGAGGGTACGCGGCAGGCGGCGGCGGGCCGGCCGGCCCCGGGGCGGGCGGTCGTGCGGGGCGGTGATGGGCTGCACGGCATGCTCCTGGCGGTGGTCGGGGCGGAAATCGATCGAAGATGACCGATGAGTTGATGGTCCGTGCCGGGTCCACCGGGCGACAATCCCGATCCGGTCATGCCAGCCGGGTATGGGCCGGGCCGCGGCCCGGCCGGACGTGTCGCCCGGCGGTCCGGCCACCGAGCGGGCAGGATGGTGGCCATGGCCGAGCCGCACGACCTGACCGCGCTGGAGCAGGCCGCCGCGATCCGCCGGGGCGAACTGTCCAGCCTGGAGCTGGTCGAGCACCACCTGCGCCGGGTCGACGCGCTCGGCGACACCGTCGGCGCGTTCGTCACGGTTACCGCCGAGCGCGCCCGAGCCGCCGCGCGGGCCGCCGACGCCGTGGCGGTGGGCGAGCACGGCCCGCTGCACGGCGTGCCGACCGCGATCAAGGACCTGACGCTGACCGCCGGCGTCCGGACCACGTTCGGCTCGGCCGCGTTCGCCGACTTCGTCCCGCCGGTCGACGCCGACGTGGTCCGCTTCCTGGCCGGCGCCGGGCTGGTCAGCCTCGGCAAGACCACCACCTCCGAGCTGGGCTGCTCGCTCTACTCCGAGGGGCGGGTCGCGCCGCCGGCCCGCAACCCGTGGGACCTGGCGTACACCGCGGGCGGGTCCAGCGGCGGCGCGGCGGCGGCGGTCGCCGCCGGCCTGGTGCCGGTCGCGCAGGGCTCCGACGGCGGTGGCTCGCTGCGCATCCCGGCCGCGCTCTGCGGTCTGGTCGGCCACAAGCCGAGCCGGGGTCTGGTCTCCGGCGGCCCGCTCGGCTTCGGCGCGTTCGGGCTGCCCACCAACGGTCCGCTCGGCCGCACCGTCGCCGACGTGGCGGCGCTGCTCGACGTGCTGGCGCAACCGGCGCCCGGCGAGCCCTACCTGCCGCCGGCCGCGCCCGCCGGCGGCTACCTCGGCGTCGCCCGCGCCGCCCGGCCCGGCCGGCTGCGGATCGGCCGCTTCACCACCGGGATGCTCGCCGACGAGCCGGTCCACCCCGACTGCGTGACCGCTGTCGACCGGGCCGCCGCGCTGCTCGCCGACGCCGGCCACGACGTGGTCGAGGTCCCCGCGCCGCTCGGCCCGGAGGTGTGGCCGATGTTCGAAACCGTCTGGTACGCGCTGGCGCTCGCCCCCGTTCCGGCCGGGCGGGAGGGCGAGCTGCTGCCGTTGACCCGGTTCCTGCGCGAGCGCGGCGAGGCGGTCGGCGCGGCCCGACTGATGGCCGCGCTCGGCGAACTCCAGGCCCAGGTCCGCCGCGGCGCACGCCGGACCGCCGGCTGTGACCTGCTGCTCTGCCCCACCCTGGCGGCCCCGCAGGCACCGGTCGGCGCGTTCGCCGCGCTCGACCCGGCGGAGGATTTCGACCGGCAGCGGCGCTTCTCGCCGTACTGCGCGGTCTTCAACGTCACCGGCGACCCGTCCGTTTCGCTGCCGGTCGGCCGGACCGCCGAGGGCCTGCCGGTCGGGGTGCTGCTCACCGGCCGCTACGGCGACGACGCCACGCTGATCGCCACTGCCGCGCAACTGGAGCACTGCTGTGGCGGATGGGATCAGCACCCCGCAATCTGGCGGGCCGTCGACTCCGCTAACGTGAACATCACAAGCGAGGTCGGGCGCGGCCCGTCGTGACCGTCCGTCCGACCCGGAACATTCCTGGTCTCTCTTCCGCCTGGGGGCGTTGGGATTGTCTGTTACCGAGACGTTGGTGGTCTTCGTCGGCATCCCGGTCGCCGCGGTGCTGGTGATCGCCGGTCTGGCGGCTGCCGGCAGCCGTGGCCACGGTGGCGTCGCCAAGCGCTACCGGCCGGGCCGGCCCTTCGACTTCACTCCGGTCTGGTTCCTGGGCCGTCCGGAGCAGCTGGCCGACTCGGCCGGCACCGCGCTGACCGCCGGCGCGCAGGCGCCGGCGCTGACCAGCCACAAGCAGGAGCAGGCCGGCCGGGAGGCGCCGGCCGGTGGAACCGGAGGCGCAAGTGACCGTTGGTGAAGCGCGGCCCACGACCGGGACGGGCACCCCGCCCGACGTGCTGGACGGGCCGTTCTCGACCCGGCAGCTGCTCCGCATCGACGAGGCGCTCCGCCTGGCCGACCAGGGCACCGGCCTGGTCTTCTCGGTCTACGTGGGCGGCCTCGACGAGCCGATCCGCGAGCACGCCGAGCGGCTGCACCGGCAGCTCGCCGAGCCGGACCGGTCGGTGCTGATCGCGGTGTCGCCCAACCAGCGGCAACTGGAGATCGTCACCGGCAAGTACGCCCGCAAGCGCATCCCGGACACGTACGCGAAGCTGGCCGCGCTCTCCATGGTGGCGTCCTTCGGCGGCGGCGACCTCGCGGGGGGCGTCATCCAGGGCCTCGACCAGCTCGCCAGCCACGCCGGCAAGGGCTGAGCGCCGCCCCGCACACACGACGAAGCCCGGCCCGCGTAACGCGTGGACCGGGCTTTCTCGTGGGCTCAGCGGGGCCAGGCGGAGGGGTCCAGCCGCATCGGCCACGGCTCGTCGATCTGCGCCGGATCGTCGGGGCCGAGCGTCCCGACCAGGTCGTAGTGCACGCCCTTGGTCAGTTGGTAGCGATGGATGACCGGCCCGAACTCACCCCGCTCCACCCGCCAGTAGTGCGGGATGCCGGCCTCGGCGTAGACGGATGGCTTGGTGAAGCGGTCGTGCCGCCGACTGCTCGGCGACTCCACCTCCACCACCAGCGCCACGTCGGCCGCGTGCAGCCACAGGCCGTCGCGCGGGGCATTCGGCTTGACCACGCTGATGTCGGGAATGAGATTGCTGCCAGGCGCGCGGAGACCGGCTTCCCGGATGACCCGCCATCCTTCAGGCGCAGTGAGACGTAGCGCCATGCGCAGATCGTCAGCCAGCTCCTGGTGGGCGAACCCCGGAGGTGGAGCCACGTGGAGGCTCCCGTCGATGATCTCGTAGCGGTTCCCGTCCTCGGGCAGGCTGAACAGATCCTGTTCCCGCCAGTCGCGCTCGGGCGGCCGCCATTCGTAGATCGGCTGTGCCATCACGTCCACCTCCTCCGTACACGATAAAGGGCCGGGGCCGGCGCGGGCTTCCACCCGCGCCGGCCCCGGCCGTCGTACCGCTGATCAGGCGCTGCGGGCGTCCCGCTCGCGGGCCTTCAACGCGCGGACCACGCCGTCGCGCCCCTCGGCCACCAGGCGACGCAGCGACGCCGGCTGACCGTCGCGGGCCAGCCACGCGTCGGTGGCCGCGACGGTGTCCTCCTCGACCAGGTACGCCGGGTAGGCGAGCTGCACGAACTCCTGCGCCGGCTCGCTGTCCCGCTGCGCCCACACCTGGTCGACGGCGGCGAAGTAGCGCTCCCGGTAGGGCGCGGTCAGCTCCACCTGCGCCGGGTGGGTGAAACCCTGCAACAGCGCGCGGTTGCGCCAGTTGGGCAGCGCGTCCGGGCCGGTGAGCTGCGCCCACACCGCGGCCTTGTTCGCCTCGGTCGGCACCAGCGCGTGCGCGTACGCGGCCTCCCGCTCGCCGCTGGCGGTGCGGTCGCCCGCCAGCTCGGCGTCCACCTCGGCGGTTCCGGCCGCGCCGTTGGCGACAAGCGACTGCAACACGCTCCACCGCAGCTCGGTGTCGACGGTCAGGCCGGCCGGCACCCCGCTGCCGGCCAACCAGCCGCGCAGCGTCGCCAGGTCCTCGCCGGAGCGGGCCGACGAGGCGTACGCCCGGGCCCAGGCGAGCTGGAAACCGCTGCCCGGTTCCGCCGCGGCGAGCGCGGTCCGCGCGGTACGGGCCAGGTCGGCCCAGCCCGTCGGCGCCCACGCCGGGTCGGCGTAGAAGGTGAGCGCGGTGGTCGCCTGCCGCAGCGTGGCGGTGACCAGGTTGATGTCGGTCTCGGCGGTCAGCCCGGCCAGCACCAGCGCCACGTAGTCCCGGGCGGACAGCTCGGCGTCGCGGGTCATGTCCCAGGCGGCCGTCCAGCACAGCGCGCGGGCCAGCGACGAGTCGAAGCCGGCGATGTGCTGCACCACCGTCGACATGGACCGCTCGTCCAGCCGCAGCTTGGTGTAGGTGAGGTCCTCGTCGTTGAGCAGCAGCACGTCGGCGGCGGGCCGGCCGTGCAGCGCGGTCAGCTCGGTCAGCTCGCCGGTCACGTCCACCTCGACCAGCTCGCGCCGGACCAGCCGGCCGTCGGTCAGGTCGTAGAGGCCCACCCCGATCCGGTGGGTCCGCAGCGTCGGGTGCCCGGTCGGCGCCTCCTGCCGCACCACCACCCGCTCGTACGCGCCGTCGGCGCCGATGGTCAACTCCGGACGCAGCGTGTTGACCTGCGCGGTCTCCAGCCACTGGGCGGCGAACTTGCGCAGCTCCCGGCCGGAGGCCGCCTCCAGTTCGGAGAGCAGGTCGTCGAAGGTGGCGTTGCCCCAGGCGTGCTTGCCGAAGTAGGCCCGCAGGCCGGCCAGGAACGGCTCCTCGCCCACGTACGCGACGAGCTGCTTGAGCACGCTGGCGCCCTTGGCGTACGTGATGCCGTCGAAGTTGACCTCGACCGCCTCCAGGTCCGGCATCTCGCAGTAGACCGGGTGGGTGGAGGAGAGCTGGTCCTGCCGGTAGCCCCAGTTCTTGCGGATGGACAGGAACGTCGTCCAGGCGTCGGTGAAGCGGGTGGCGTGGGTGTTGCACCAGTGGCTGGCCCACTCGGCGAACGACTCGTTCAGCCACAGGTCGTTCCACCAGCGCATGGTGACCAGGTCACCGAACCACATGTGCGCCAGCTCGTGCAGGATCGTGTTGGCGCGCTGCTCGTACTCGAAGTCGGTGACCTGCGAGCGGAAGATGTAGTGCGACTCGGCGTGCGTGACGCAGCCGAAGTTCTCCATCGCGCCGGCGTTGAAGTCCGGCACCCAGAGCTGGTCGTACTTGGGCAGCGGGTAGCGCACGCCGAACTTCTCCTGGAAGAAGTCGAAGCCCTGCGTGGTGATCAGGTGCAGGTCGTCCGCGTCGAGGTGGGGCGCCATGCTGGCCCGGCAGAAGTAGCCCATGTCGATGCCGTCGTGGGTGTGACGCACCTCGTGGTACGGCCCGGCGCACAGCGCGGTGATGTAGGTGCTCATCCGCTCGGACCGGGCGAAGTGCAGCGTCTTCATGCCCTCGTCGGCGGCCTCCTCCCCGGCCACCGGCATGTTCGACACGACCTTCCAGTGGTCCGGGACGGTGGCGTGCCAGGTGTAGACGCTCTTCAGGTCGGGCTGGTCGAAACAGGCGAAGACCCGCTGCGCGTCGGCGGTCTCGAACTGGCTGTAGAGATAGGTCTCGCCGTCGACCGGGTCGACGGTGCGGTGCAGGCCCTGGCCGCTGTTCGAGTAGCCGAAGTCGGCGTCGACCACGAGGACGTTCTCGGCGGCCAGCCCGGTCAGCGTGAGGCCCTGCTCGGCGGACCAGCCGGACAGGTCGACCGGCTCACCGTTCAGCGTGGCCGACCGCACCGCGTCGGCGGCCACCTCGATGAACGTGGTCGCCCCCGGCTCGGCGCAGCGGAACCGGACCTCGGTCACCGAGCGGAACGTGCGGCCGGTGGGCTGCACGGCGGTCGACAGGTCGAGGTTGATGTCGTACCCGGTCACCTCGAGCAGGCGGGCCCGCTCGATCGCCTCGACCTGGGTCAGGTTGCGCACTCCCGGCACTGTTCGTCTCCATCCCAGTCGTCTCGCCGCGCCCCTCGGCACCGGCCTCCCCGTCCGCTCGTGACGGGCGGTCCGAAACCGAGTCTTCCATGCAGACGCCGCATTCGGCGGCCGAGGTCAGGCTCTCATTCGGGTGCATGTCGATGTGGCGCGGGGGGAGGATCGAAGGTAAAGGCGCCGGGACCCCGGCGCGGGGAAGACCGAAGGGACGGCACCGTGACCGAACGTATCACCGCGGACATGTGGTTCGACCCGATCTGCCCGTGGGCGTGGATCACCTCCCGATGGCTGCTGGAGGTCCAGCAGATTCGGGACGTGGACATCCGGTTCCACGTGATGAGCCTGTCCGTGCTCAACGAGGGCCGGGACCTGCCCGAGGAATACCAGGACGCGATGCGCAAGGGCTGGGGCCCGGTCCGGGTGTGCATCGCCGTCGAGCAGGCGCACGGCGCCGAGACGCTGGCGAGGCTCTACACCGCCATGGGCACCCGGATCCACCTCGGCAAGGAGGAGGTGGGCCGGGACATGCTGGCGGGCGCGCTCACCGACGTCGGGCTGGACCCGGGACTCGCCGACGCCGCCGAGTCGACGCAGTACGACGCCGCGCTGCGGGCCAGCCACGAGGCCGGCATGCGCCCGGTCGGCACCGAGGTCGGCACCCCCGTCATCCACGCGCCCGGCCCGGACGGCGGCCAGGTCGCGTTCTTCGGCCCGGTGATCACTCCGGCGCCGAAGGGCGAGGCGGCCGGCCGGCTCTGGGACGGCGTGCTGCTGGTCTCCGCGACGCCCGGCTTCTACGAACTCAAGCGCACCCGCACCCAGGCCCCCATCTTCGACTGAGGTGTAAGGAGGGGCCCCCGGTTAACGCCTCCCGCAGAGGAGGGGGCCCCGCTCAACAACCCGCGCCGCCCGTCACCGGGTCGGTGCGGGGCTCGTTTCACCGGGTGTCCCAGCCGGCGGCCCGATCGCCGCCGCACCCCGGCAGCTCCTGGAGGCGTTCCGCATGGGTAAGCACCGCCGCCTGTCCGACGACGCGCCGCAGCCGGCGACCGAGGATTCCGGTGCGACGTACTGGTCGGTGGCCGATGGTGACTGGCCCGCCGGGCTGGCCGACCTGCTTGCTCCGCCCATCGTGGTCGGTGTGGCCCGGGTGGTGGCCACCTCGAGGATGACTCCGCCCGAGGCGGGCCGCCCCGCCCGCGTTCCGACCCGGTCCGGCGCCGCCGCCCACCCGGCCGCGGCGGGGGCGACGACGGTACGCCTCAACGCCGGCTCCCGCCCGACCGCGCCGGCCCGACGCCCGGCCGGTCCGGGCCGTCACCGCGACCCCGTGGCCTGAGCGCCGCTGTTGAGAGGGGGCCCCGCCGCTACCTGAGGCGTTAACCGGGGGCCCCTCCTTTCACCAGGTGGAAGGGGGCGAGTCCGGCGGCGGGGGCGACGGGGGCGCGGGTAGCGTCAGCGGGCATGACGGTCGTGCATCCGATCGCCCGGGCCTGGATCACCACTGGCGGCACCGGCGCGCAGAACTACGACGAGTTCGCCGACGACGCGGAGATCACCGCCATCGTCGAGGCGAATCCGCACAGTGCCCTGGGCATCGAAATGCCCCACCGGGCGCCGGGCAGCCTGGGGAAGTCCTTTCTCGACGCGCTCCCCGACGCGGTGTCCCGCCTCGCCGAGGCCAAGGCGGACGGCAGCTACACCCCGGCCGAGCAGGTGGTGGTGCTCTACCGGATCAGCGCGCCGGGGGAGGAGAACGCGTACGGGCTGTGGGCCATGGTCGACACCGACCAGATCTCCACCCGCGCCGACGAGCCGGGCCTGGTGATCCGCAACGAGGACGTGTTCATCGCCAAGGTGCGGGAGCGCGTCGCGTTGGCCGAGGCCGTCGGCCACCTGCTCTCCCCCGTACTCCTGCTCCAGACCGGGCGCGGCGACGAGCTGCACGCGGCGCTCGCGGCGGCGACCGAGACGGCCGGCGCGCCCGCCGCGACCGACGTCGACCAGTCCGGCCGGACGCACGCGATCTGGCTGGTCGGCCCCGGCCCCGCCCAGGACGAGCTGACCGCGCTGGCCGGTGGCGGCGAGCTGGTGGTCGCGGACGGCAACCACCGCAGCCTGGCCGCGCAGACCGGCGGCTTCCCGCGCTTCCTCTCCGTGATCACCACGCCCGCGTCGGTCGCCATCCAGCCCTACAACCGGCTGGTCAGCGAGCTGACCACCACCCCGGACGAGCTGCTCGACCGGCTCCGCGCCGCCGGCGCCGAGGTCACCCCGACCGACGGCCCGGTCGGCGTCCCGGCGACCGGCGGCGCCGTGCACCTGCACCTCGCCGGCCGGGGGTACGCGGTGACGCTGCCGCACGTCGGCGCCGGCCGGCTGGAGAACCTCGACCACGCGCTGGTCGAGCGGCTGCTGCTGCGTGACGCGCTGGGCCTCGACCCGGGCGACAAGCGGATCACGTACGTGGGCGGCGACTACCCGGCGAGCTGGCTGACCGGTGAGGTCGACGCCGGCCGGGCCGAGCTGGCCGTGCTGGTGGCGCCGGTGACCGTGGACGACTTCGTCGCGGTCAACCTGGCCCGGGAGAAGATGCCGCGCAAGAGCACCTGGTTCACCCCGAAGGCGCGGGCCGGCCTGGTGGTCGCCGAGTTGCCCCGCTGACCGTCCGTGTGACGAATCCGCCTCCGGGTCGCCGCCCGCGCGTCGGCCCGGGGGCGGGCCTGTCAGACTGCGCGGTATGCGCGTCTATCTGGGATCCGACCACGCCGGTTTCGAGCTGAAGGTGCACCTGGCCAACCATCTGGCCAAGCAGGGCTACGAGGTGGTGGACGTGGGTCCGCACGCCTTCGACCCGGACGACGACTACCCGGCGTTCTGCCTGCACACCGGCGACCGGGTGGTCGGCGACCCGGGCAGCCTCGGCGTGGTGATCGGCGGCTCCGGCAACGGCGAGCAGATCGCCGCGAACAAGGTGGCCGGCGTCCGGGCGGCGCTCGCCTGGAACATCGACACCGCCCAGCTGTCCCGGGAGCACAACGACGCCAACGTCATCGCGATCGGCGCGCGACAGCACACGCTGGACGAGGCCACCGCCCTGGTCGAGGCGTTCCTGACCACGGCGTTCTCCGGCAACCCCCGGCACAGCCGGCGCATCGCCCAGGTGGCCGACTACGAGCAGAGCCGCCGGCTGCCGGAGCTGCCGGCCTGACGTGTGCGGCCGGGCCGGTCCGGCCGACGCGGTGGTCAGCGTCCGCCGCGCGGCAGGTCCTCGCGGGGCACCCAGTTGCGGCGCACCAGCACCACCCGCGCCTCGGCCTCGGCGAGGTCGTCCTCGCCGGGGCGGGCGGCGTCCCGGGCCCGCAGCGCGGCGGTGACGCTCACCTGCGACGACCCCGAACCGACGAGACCGCGTAGCCCCCGTTCGCCCTCATCGGCGGACGGGGCGCCGCGTCGTCCCCGCGGCTCCGAAGGCTCCAGCTCGGCGCGTCGGGCGCCGCGCGGCGCCCGGCGGCCGTCCTCCGACGATTCCGGCTCGGCGCGTCGGGCGACGCGGGGCGGTCGGGGGATGACGTCGTCGTCGACCGCGGCCGTGGTCGCGTTCGTCTCCCCGGCCGACGGCGGCTCGGTCGCCTCGCCGTGATGCCGCAGTCTCCGCCGCCGCCGCTCCGCCTCACCCACCCCCCGACCGTACCGCCCCGCCCCACCGCCCACCCCCCGTCCACCACCCCGGGTTCCTCGGGGCCACCGTCGGACGATCATGAAGTCGGCGGGGACGATCCGGACACACCGCACCGCCAACCTCATGATCACCGACGCGGGCCGGGGCCGGGTGGGTCAGAAGGTCTCCATGGGGGACGGGGCGCGGTGCCAGGTGAACGCGGGGGCGGTGGCGGTCAGCGTGTTCGGGAGCAGTTCGCGGACGCGGCCGGCGGCGGCCAGCGCGGCCGGCGTGGTGCCGCCCAGATGGAGCTCGCCGAGCGCGCGGACGTCGCAGGCCAGCCCGGCCGGCGCGGTGGTGGCCGTGCACTCCGCGCCCGCCGGCCCGCCGACCAGCCGCCACCGGCCGGTGTTCTCCGGCAGCAGCTCGTCGGTGACCTCGATCACCACGTCCACGTCGGTGGCGTACCGGCGGGCGGCGAGCGCGGCCGGCACGTCCACCACCCGCACCCAGAGCGCGTCGGCGAGCTGCGGGGCGAGCTGGCGGGGCTCGTCCACCAGGCGCAGCAGCGGCTCGTCCACGGCGGCGACGGGGAACGACAGCCGCCGGGTCAGGTCGACGGAGAGCAGCAGCCGCCACAGCGCCAGGGACGCCTCCGGCGTGACGGCCACCACCTCGCCGACCTGCACCTCGCCCCGGGGGACGTCGCCGATCCAGGCTTCCTTCGTCCGGTAGAGCGCGTACCCGTCGAGCCCGTCCGGGCCGTCGTGCAGCAGCACCCGCCGTTCGGTGGCGCCGCCCCGTCGCCCCTTCGCGTCCGCCAGCACGTACGCCCACCAGCGCTCGTCCCGCCGGGACCAGCCGGGCCGGTCGGCGCGCGCCCGCTCGTACAGCCGGGCCAACTCGGCGGCGTGCGGGGCCGGCCGGTCCAGGCGCAGCGTGCCCTCGGCGGGCGTCGGGGCGGGCAGCCGCAGCCCGGTGGTGTCCGCGGTCAGCATCAGCCGCTGCGCCGCCGAGCCGTAGCCGAAGCGGGGATAGATGCGGCCCTCGCTGGCCCAGAGCACCGCGACCGGCTCCCGGCCGGCGTCGCGGACCTCGCGCAACTGCCGGCGCATCAGCCCGGTGAGCAGGCCGCGACGGCGGTGCGTCGGGGCGACCGCCACCATGCTCACGTGCGCGGCCGGCACGCTCCCGCCCGGCACGGCCAGCTCGCGGCTGAACGCGGCGGCGTGCGCGACCACCGTCTGACCGTCGCGGACCAGCAGGGACCGTTCCGGCTCGAAGATCGGGCGCTCGACCTCCTGCACCTCGGGGTCGAGGTCGCCGTGGAAGGCGAACGCCAGGAAGGCGGCGATCTCGTCGAAGTCGTCGGCCCGGGGCACCACCGCGTCGCTCATCGCACGTGTGTACCCCATCGCCCTCGGGGTCGGCACCCTATTTGCCGGGTGGCTACCCTCGACTACGAGGCGGACGTCGGTCGAGGGGGAGGACGAGGCATGGCGGACCAGACACAGCCGTGGGCGGAGCGCACCGTGGAGGTGCCGCCCCGACCGGGGGTGGTGCCCTCCCAGCGGGACGCGTTCCAGCGCGGGGTGGCGGCGGTCGGCCGGCCGCGTACGCCCCGGACCGAGCAGTTCCCCACCGTCGAGCAGGGGGTGTCCGGCGACTGGGCCGACGCGCCGGCGCCGCGCCGGTCGATGAGCTGGCACCTCGCGCAGGCCCGCCGGGGCGGGGAGTGGAGCGCGGCCGGCGCCCTGTTCACGTTCGTCTGCTGGGGCATCTGGGCGATCTCCGGCCGGGGCAACCTGGTCGCCCCGCTGCTCACGTTCGTGCTCAGCCTGCTCACCGCGGTCGGCCTGTTCGCGCTGGCCCGGCTGCTCGGCCGGCTGATCCTGGAGCGGCAGCTCGGTCGGGTGCGCCGCAGCGCGCGGGGCGCGCACATGATCACGGCGTTGTTCCTGGCCGGCGTCGGGGTGGCCTACCTCCAGCAGACCGAGTGGGTGGTCTCGGCCTGGAACTGGGTCACCGGCAACTGACGTCCGGGACGCGCGGGCGGGTCGGCGTCGGAAGCCGCCGCCCGCCCGGGCCCCGGTCGCGGTACGCCGCGACGCCGGCCGTCACTCCACCAGGACGGCGCTCGCATTACCCCGCCCGGTCCGGTTCATCCGTCGCCCGTTGGGCTGAGGCTCACTCCCCGGCGTCGGCCTTCGGCGAGGCGACCCGCGCGGCGGGGTCCTCGACACCCGGCTCGCCCCCACCGGGCGCCACCATGCCGTCGTAGTTGTAGACCACCCCGTCGTCGCCGTGCTGCTGCGTGGTCCGGATGTAGCGGTGGATCATGCCGTCGATCTCGATCTCCACCAGGGCCTGGTCAACCGCGTCCTGGCTGCTGCCGTCCTTGGGCCCGCCCACCAGGTACGCCTTCGTGTTCGTCTCCATGTGGCCGCCCTACCCGCGCCCGGGGGGCCGGAAACCGCGGTCCCCGGCCGACGTGCCGGCCGGGGACCGCCCGGGTCACCGTGCGCCGGCCGCGTAGTCGCGGGCCACCCGGACCAGTTCCACCAGGCCGCCGGCGTACTCCTGGGACTCGCCGTGCGCCTCGTCGAAGGGTGGCTGGAAGCCGACGCCCTCCCACTGCCCGGTGGCCTCGTTCCACCTGTCGTTGCCGACCTCGAAGTCCCAGGCGAAGATGCCCAGCTCGTAGTAGAGCTGGTCGGCCGAGTTGCCGGCCGCCGAGTAGAGCACGTCCGCGACCGGGCCGGTCTGTGACGGCCAGGTGACCGTGCCGCGCTCGGTGGCGATGGCCCCGACGATGCGGCGCGCGCTGGCCAGGAACAGCGTCGACTCGTCGATCGACGGGCGCGGCAGCGTCACCCGGCCGTCCGCCCGGTACGCGCCGGGCGGCCACATGAAGTAGCCGCCGTAGGAGTGCACGTTCATCGCGAACCTGATGTTCGGGTGCGCCCGGGCCAGGTCGATCACGTTGCGGCTCTCCGCCTCGGACAGCTCGGCGGTGCCCGCGTAGTTGCCGGACAGGCAGTTGGCGCTGGCGCCCACGTACCCGTCGAACAGCGACCCGACCGTGTAGTTGCGGTTGACGTCCACCCCCCAACTGGTGCGGTACCCGGGGTCGCGGGCGGCGCCGGTGCAGTGGTTGACCAGGTTCTTGCGCTGGAGGTTGTAGTCGTGGAACGAGTAGTTCGCGCCGTCCGGGTTCACGGTCGGGATCACGAACACGTCCACCTGCTCCAGCAGTTGCCGGGTCGCCGCGTCGGTGCGGGCGTTGGCCAGCAGCCGCTCCGCGAACTCCAGCGTGACCAGTGGCGTCGCCCACTCCCGGGCGTGTTCCTGCGAGTACGCGAGCACCCCGACGCGGGAGCCGTCCCGGTGCTTGCCGATCCGCAGCGCCTGCACGGTCCACGGGTGGGCCGGCACCTCGGTGCCCTGGAGTCCGTCGTCGAGGCGTACCGGGCCGGCCACCGGCATCGGCAGCCCGGCCGAGCCGTCCTCCACGGTGGCCCGGAAGCGGCTGCCCTGCCGCGCGTTGATCGCGGCGGCGACGTCGTCGGTGCTGCTGGTGACCTTGCCGGCGGCGTCGGTGGCCAGCGAGACCGTGAGCACCCGGTCCCGGTACCGGACGGTCAGCGGCCGGCCGGCCCGGCCCGGGTCGACGGTGCGCGCCTGCACCCCGTTCATGCCCTGGTCGCCGAAGCGGACCGACTCGACGACCACCGCGGCGGCGGCCGGGTCGCCGAGGTACCCGGCGGCGGTGCGGCGGTAGCCCTGGGTGCGGTTCGGCAGGTCGATGACGTCGACCAGGTCGCGGTACTGGCGGCCGAGCCGGGCGATCCGCGCCTTGATGTCGACAGGCGTCAGGTAGGCGTCGATGAAGTCCTTCTGGTAGCCGGCCGGCTGCGGCGGCGGGGCGGCGTCCAGCCAGAGCGCGGGGGTGACCGGCCGACTCGTCCCGCCCAGGCTGGAGGTGGCGGTGAGCTGCACCGGCCGGCCGGGCACCGGCTGCGGCAGCGCGTAGTGGTACTGGTACTCACCCGAGTCCTCGAACCGGTACAGCGGGAAGGAGCCGGTGGCCCCGTCCGCCGTCCGCCAGCTCACCGTGATCTCCACGTCCGGGTCGTCGGTGGCGGTGGTGGCCACCTGGGCCTGGAGGAACGTCTTCCCGCCGGTGGTCCACCAGTACGCCTGGAGGAACTGGAGCGTGTCGGTCCCGTCGGCGGCACGCAGCCCGGCGCGGGTACGGGCCTGCGCGGCGCGGGTGCTCTCGGCGAGCCGCCGGGCGCCGTCGTCGGCGCGTTGCACCACCTGGAGCGCGTCCGCCCCCTGCCGGGTGAGGTCGGCGAGCTGCCGACCGGTGAGAACGAGGTCGGCGACCGGGTGGCCGTCGCGGGAGCGGGGTCGGTTGGCCAGGTCGGCGCCGCCGGCGACCAGGCGGGCGAGCTGCGCCTCGTCGGCCAGCCGCACCCGGACCAGAGCGGTCTCGGTGGAGGCGAGGGTGATCGCGGGTGCGGCCGGCGCGGCCACGCCGGGACCGGGGTGGGACAGGGCGGCGGTGATCAGGATGCTGGTGGTGGCGAGTGCGGTCCACCGTCGTCGGACGAACAAGGTGCCTCCTGACGGACGTCGATCTCACTGACGTCCAGACCAGTCGAGGCATCGACGGCTGTCAAGCTCACTTTCGGTCGCGCCGGTCGCGCCGGTCGCGCGGGTCGTTTCGGTCAGCCGGCGAACCGGTACAGCCGGAACTCCTTCTCCGCGCCGCACACCAGCACCTCGGTGTTCCAGGAGCACGACTCGCTGCGGATCTGCTTCACGTCGCCCATCTCGACCGGCTTTCCGTCCACCGCCAGCCCGGCGAGCACCCGGTCGTCCTCGTAGCCGCTCGGCGCCTTGCCGAAGAGCAGCAGGTTGCCGGCGTCCAGCCGGACCGCCACCCCGTCCCGGTCGCGCAGCACCGGCTTGCCGTCCGGGGCGAACACCGTCACCGCGTCCCGAGGCGTGTCCCACGCGGCCAGCAGGTGGTCGCCGAGCGGGACCAGCCGCTGCGCCCGGGGGGCCGGCCAGCGCCGGCTGTCCTCGCCGTCGGCCACGGTCACCACCCGGGTGCCGTCGGCGCCCGCGCTCGGCACCTCCAGCAGGCAGGCGCGATGCTCACCGCAGGTGACCAGCGCCCGCGCCCGGCTGTCCTGCTCCGTCGCCTCGTACCGCACGTCCGGCGTGCCGAGAGTGCCGAGGTCGTAGGAGACCAGCCGCAGCCCCCGGTCGCTCTCCGCCACGTACAGCCGGTCGTCCCGGGCGGCCACCGGGTCGTCCAGGTCGGCCACGTTGCCCCGGCTGCGCAGGATCTTCCCGTCGCCCATGGCCACCACCCGCACCGACCGGTCCGCGCCCACCTGGACCAACCGGTCGGCCCCGCCCGACCACGGTGCGCGGGGCGAGCCGTCCGGGTACGCCGCGCCGTCGAGCGCCTCCCCGGTGGCGACCGGCAGCACCACGGTCCGGGCGTCGCCGTACTCGGTGCGCGGGTTGTCCCGCGCCCACCGCTGCCGGCCGTTGTCGAGCCGCAACCCGACCAGGCGGTTGCCGGCACGGTCCAGCCGGACCACCGTGTCGACGCCGAGGAAGATCTGGTCGTCGCCCTGGATGCTCACCTCCCACCGCTGGTCGCCCGAGTCGTCGTCGAGCACCGCGAACGGTCGGGGGGTGCTGGTGCCGGACCCGTCGGCCACCACCGCCACCCCGTCCGGCAGCGCCCGGATCCCCGCCCACCGGTCCGCGCTCACCCGGGTCTGCTTCTCCCAGATCCGCCGGCCGGTGGCGGCGTCCACCGCGACCACGTTCAGCCGGTCGTCGGGTCGCGACCAGGCCAGGTAGGCGCGGTCGGCAAGCGTCGCGGTGAACATCTCGCCCGGCCGGTCGTCGCCCACCGCCACGGCCTCGACCAGCACCGGCGGGTGGAAGTCGAGCGCCGGGTGCCGGTCCCGGAACACCCAGAGCAGCGTCGCCGCCGCCACGCCGACCACCGCGACCGCGGCGCCCAGCGCGAGCCACCGGCCCCGCCGGCCGCCGCCGGGCGACGCGCCGTCCGCCGGGGCGGGGATCGGCGGACCACCCGTCGGGGGCGCCCAACCCGGGGGTACGCCGGGAGCGGCGTACGTCGACGCCGGGTGTCCGGGCGGCGGCGCGGGGGGTACGCCGCTCCCGGCGTACGCCGGCGCGTGCCGACCGGGAGGCGTCGCGGTCGGGGCGTACCCCGGGAGGGTGGGGCCGGCCACGTCGGCGACCAGCGTGCCGTGCGGACCGCCGGGCGCGGTGGTCGCCGCGTCGGCGGGCGGGCCGGCGACGGTGGTCGCCGCGCCGACGGTCGCGGCCCGGTCCTCCCTGGTCGGGCCGGGCGTCGCGGGCGCCACGGTCGCGCCCGGCGCCTCCGCCCCCACCGGCGGGGCGGCGGGGCTCCCGGGTGCCGGCCGGGCGCCGGGCCGACCGGCCCGGCGGGGCAGCGGCAGATCGGTCAGCGCTCCCTCGGCCACCGGGAGTTCCGGCTGCTCCAGCACGGTCGGCGCGATGCCCAGCTCGGCGTGGAGCAGCCGGGCCACCAGCGGAATCCGGGTGGACCCGCCGACCAGGAACAGGCCGGACAGCTGTTCGGGCCGCAACCCGGCGGCGGCGGTCACCTGCCGGGTCTCGGCGACCGCGCGGGCGAGCAGCGGCGCGGCGAGCCGCTCGAAGTCCTCCCGGGTCAGCGGCACGGCCGCCTCCACCCCCGGCACGGCCACCGGCGCGACCATGACCCGGGAGAGCATCTCCTTGGCCCCGCGCACGTTGTCCCAGAGCTGCTGCCGGTCCCGCCGGTCGGCGGTGGTCGTCGGGTCGGTCAGCCGGGCCCACCGCCCGGGGTGGGCCGGGCGCACCAGCTCGCCGAGCCGTCCGAGCAGGGCCGCGTCGAGGTCGAGACCGCCCAGGTCGGCGATCCCGCCGGTGGCGATCAGCTGGAAGCCCGAGTCGCCCCACGGGTCGGCGCCCTCGTTGCGCAGCACCGCCACGTCGAGCGTGCCGCCGCCGAAGTCGAACACCGCGACCGCGCCGCCCACCGGCACCGGCCGGCGCAGCACCTGGGTGTGGTAGCGGGCCGCGGCCACCGGCTCGCGCAGCAGGCGGGTGCCGGGCGCGATCGGTCCGGCGAGCGTGTGCTCGGCCGCGGCCGGCCAGCCGGCCAGTTCCAGCGCGTCGTGCAGCACCTGCCGCCGGGGCGCCGTCCAGGCCGCCGGGTGCGTCACCACCGCCGGGGGCAGCAGGCCGACCGCGGCCACCGCGGCGTCCGCGACCGCCCGCAGCGCCGTGGCCAGCAGCTCCGCCGGCCGGTACGCCCGCCCGCCCAGCTCGACAATCTCCTCGTCGACCCGACGCTTCGGGTTCGGCTCGTAGCCGGCCGGGTCGGCCTGGGCCAGGCGCTGGGCGTCCCGCCCGACGTGCAGGTGGCCGGCGGTGTCGGCGTACACGCCGGACGGCAGGATCGGCTGGCCGTCCACCAGCAGCGGCCGGGTGGTCCCGTCCGGCCGGCGCAGCACCGCCACGGTGTTCGACGTGCCGAGGTCCACGCCGAGGGCGAAACCGTCCTGCTGGCCTGACATCCGTCACTACCTCCACCCGACGAGGGGCACGTCCGGCCCCGCATCGTACGCAGCCCGCGCCGCCCCGACCCTCGCCCGGTACGGGGAATGGGGTGGCCCGGACGGACGGTCAGCGCCTACCGTCGCCGCCATGAAGGTGCTCTCCGTGAACGTGGGCCGGCCCCGACCCAACCCCTGGAAGGGGCTCGGGGCGACCGGCATCGACAAGCGCCCCGTCGACGGCCCGGTCGCGGTCAGCGCGCCCGGCCCCAAGGGCGCCGGGGAGGTCGGCCTGGCCGGCGACCGGGTCTACGACGTGGCCCACCACGGCGGCACCGACCAGGCGGTCTACGCGTACGCCCGGGAGGATCTGGACCGCTGGCAGGCCGAGCTGGGCCGGCCGCTGGGCAACGGCAGCTTCGGCGAGAACCTGACCACCACCGGCGTGGACGTGACCGGCGCGCTGGTCGGTGAGCGGTGGCGGATCGGGTCGGGCCTCCTCCTGGAGGTCTCCTGCGCGCGCATCCCGTGCGGCACGTTCCAGGGCTGGCTGGGTGAGCAGGGCTGGATCAAGCGGTTCACCCGGGCCGCGGTGCCGGGCGCGTACCTGCGGGTGGTCGAGCCGGGCGCGGTCCGGGCCGGCGACCCGGTGGAGGTCGTGCACCGGCCCGACCACGAGGTGACGGTGGCGTTCCTGTTCCGCGCCGTGACGACGGAGCCGGACCTGTTGCCCCGGGTGTTGGTGGCCGACGCGCTGCCGGCGGCGGACGCGGAACAGATCCGGAGACGACTCGGCGGCTGAGCGCCGGTCGGGCGGTGGAGCGGTGGAGCGGGCGACGGGAATCGAACCCGCGTAGTCAGTTTGGAAGACTGAAGCTCTACCATTGAGCTACGCCCGCGAGCGTCCCGCGTCGGCGGGGCGCATGCGACAGCGTACCGAATCCCCGCACCGCACGCGCATCCCACCCGGCCGGCGCCAGCGGGCCGCAAGATCCACGCAAGGCCGGCATGTGTGCCCCGGTCACCCGTGGGAGGGCCCGGACGGCATACACTCTTTGTCGCCACGGGGTGTGGCGCAGCTTGGTAGCGCACTCGCTTTGGGAGCGAGGGGCCGTGGGTTCAAATCCCGCCACCCCGACTGTCGTTCGCGACCGGATCGTCCCGGGAACCGCCGGTTTCTCCGCGCGGTACCCGGGCCCTGCCGATGCCGCAGGCCGACTCGCCTACACTCGATGCGCGCAATCACGCCCCAGAATCGACACCCAGATCCGTCAAGGAGTACGCCTGTGAAGAGCACCGTCGAGACTCTGAGCCCGACGCGCGTGCGGCTCGCCATCGAGGTGCCGTTCGTCGAGCTCGAGCCGAGCCTCAAGAAGGCGTACCGGGAGATCGGGCAGCAGGTCCAGGTTCCCGGCTTCCGCCGGGGCAAGGTTCCCAGCGCCGTGATCGACCAGCGGGTGGGCCGGGGGACCGTCCTCAACGAGGCGATCCAGGAGGCCATCCCGCAGAACATCCTCGCCGCGGTCCGGGAGCACGACCTCAAGACGCTCGGCCGTCCGGAGGTCGACATCACCGAGTTCAACGACGGTGACTCGCTCAACTTCACCGCCGAGGTCGACGTCCGTCCGGAGATCACCCTGCCGGACCCGGCCACCATCGAGGTGACCGTCGACGAGATCGAGATCGCCGACAGCGAGATCGACGAGCAGGTCAGCAGCCTGCGCGAGCGGTTCGCCACGCTGAAGACGGTGGAGCGCGCCGCCCAGGACGGCGACTTCGTCCAGATCGACCTGAACGCGACCGTCGACGGCGAGGACGTCCCCGGCGGTTCGGCGAGCAACATCTCGCACGAGGTCGGCAGCAAGCAGCTCCTGCCGGGGCTGGACGAGGCGCTGGTCGGCCTGGCCGCCGGCGACAGCACCACCTTCACCACCCAGCTCGTCGGCGGCGACTTCGCCGGCCGGGACGCCGAGGTGGCGGTGACCGTCCGCACGGTGAAGGAGAAGGAGCTCCCCGAGCTCGACGACGACTTCGCGCAGATGGCCAGCGAGTTCGACACCATCGAGGAGCTGCGCGGCGACCTGCGCGAGCGGGTCACCCGCGGCAAGCAGGTCGAGCAGATCTACGCCGCCCGCGACAAGGCCCTGGAGCAGATGGTGGCCGCCGCCGAGGTGCCGGCGCCGGAGGGCGTCGTCAAGGAGGAGGTCGAGAGCCGCAAGGCCGCGATGGTCGACCAGCTCGAGCGCATCGGCGCCTCCCTGGAGGAGTACCTCGCCGCGGAGGAGAAGACCGAGGAGCAGATCGACGCCGAGCTGACCGAGGCGGCGACCGACGGTGTCAAGATCCAGCTGCTGCTGGACACGCTCGCCGACGCCGAGGACGTGCAGGTCTCCGACGACGAGTTCGGCCACGAGATCGTGCACCGGGCGCAGCGCGCCGGCATGGCCCCGCAGCAGTACTACGACCAGCTCGCCCGCTCCGGCGCCGCCGCGGCCGTCTTCGGCGACGTCCGCCGGGGCAAGGCGCTGGCCGCGGTGATGGAGAAGATCAAGATCAAGGACGCGGCGGGCAACGAGGTCTCCCTCGACGCGCTGCGGGCCCAGAACGAGGCCGAGCACGACCACCAGCACTGACCGTTCCGGTGACGGCCGCCGTCCCGCGCTGCGCGCCGGGCGGCGGCCGAAACCCTTTCCGGGGTACGCCGAGCGGGTGACTGCGCTGAGAGCGAACAGTGCCCCGACCGGGAGTACGCCCGTAGGGCGAGCGGTTAGTGTCGGACAGGACGGTACGGAGAGCGAAGGGCTGCCATGACCGACATGCACATCCCCAAGAAGTCGCTCCGGGCGATCGAGGCCCGCGGTGGCGACTCCATTGGCAACCTCGACGACTCGGTCTACAACCGGTTGCTCAAGGAACGCATCATCTTCCTGGGCAGCGAGGTGAACGACCAGGTGGCCAACCGCATCTGCGCGCAGCTGCTGCTGCTCGCCGCGGAGGACCCGGACCGCGACATCTTCCTCTGGATCAACTCGCCGGGTGGCTCGGTCTACTCCGGCATGGCGATCTACGACACCATGCAGTACATCGACAACGACGTGTCGACCGTGGCCATGGGCATGGCCGCCTCGATGGGTCAGCTGCTGCTCTGCGCCGGCACCAAGGGCAAGCGCTACGCCCTGCCGCACGCGCGGATCATGATGCACCAGCCCTCGGGTGGCCTCGGCGGCACCGCGTCGGACATCGCGATCCAGGCCGAGCAGATGCTCTACACCAAGCGGATGTTCCAGGAGCGGGTCGCGCACCACACCGGCCAGTCCCAGGCCCAGATCGAGGCGGACTCGGACCGTGACCGCTGGTTCACCGCCCAGGAGGCCATGGACTACGGCTTCATCGACAAGGTGATCATCGGGGCCGCGCAGGTTCCGGATGGCGCCGGGACCCTGAGCTGACCGAGGAGCTGACGATGACCGACCTGAGCCTGCCGCCCCAGTTCGCGGCCGTGCACAACCGCTACGTCCTGCCGTCGTTCGTCGAGCGCACGTCGTACGGGATGAAGGAGTCCAACCCGTACAACAAGCTCTTCGAGGACCGGATCATCTTCCTCGGGGTCCAGGTCGACGACGCGTCGGCCAACGACGTGATGGCCCAGTTGCTGACGCTTGAGGGCACCGACCCGGACCGCGACATCATCATGTACATCAACTCGCCCGGTGGCTCCTTCACCGCCATGACGGCGATCTACGACACCATGCAGTACGTCCGGCCGGACATCCAGACCGTCTGCCTCGGGCAGGCGGCCAGCGCGGCGGCGGTGCTGCTCGCGGCGGGCACGCCGGGCAAGCGGATGGCGCTGCCGAACTCGCGGATCATCATCCACCAGCCGGCCACCGAGGGCGGCTACGGCCAGGGCTCGGACATCGAGATCCAGGCGCGGGAGATCCTGCGGATGCGGACGCAGTTGGAGGACATGCTGTCCCGCCACTGCAACCGGCCGATCGAGCAGGTCCGTAAGGACATCGACCGTGACAAGATCATGACGGCCGAGGAGTCCAAGGACTACGGTCTGGTCGACACCATCCTGACCAGCCGCAAGAAGGGTCTGCTGGCGACTCACGCCGCGGGCTGAGCACGAACGGGGTCGGAGGTCGGCCGGGGGCGGTTCCCGACCGACCTCTGACACACCCGTTTTGGGGGTCGGAGAAAACCCGGCCACCGGGTAACGTCGGGTCTGTACCGCTCCGGGGTCGGATCGGCTGGATCCGACAGCACAGCAGGACGACAGGACGGACGGGCGCGGTGGCGTCCGCAGGTCAGGGCCGGCGCTCCGGCCGATGAGTGCAGGGAGAACGTAGGTGGCACGGATCGGTGACGGCGGCGACCTACTGAAGTGCTCCTTCTGTGGCAAGTCACAGAAGCAGGTCAAGAAGCTCATCGCGGGCCCCGGGGTCTACATCTGCGACGAGTGCATCGATCTCTGCAACGAGATCATCGAGGAGGAGCTGGCCGAGTCCGGCGAGGTGAAGTGGGAAGAGCTTCCCAAGCCGATGGAGATCTGCCAGTTCCTCGACAACTACGTCGTCGGTCAGGAGCAGGCCAAGAAGGCGCTCGCCGTCGCGGTCTACAACCACTACAAGCGGATCCAGGCCGAGGCCGCCGGCGCTCCGGGCGCCGGCAGTGACGGCGTCGAGCTGGCCAAGTCCAACATCCTGCTGCTCGGCCCGACCGGCTGCGGCAAGACCCACCTGGCGCAGACGCTGGCCCGGATGCTGAACGTCCCGTTCGCGATCGCGGACGCCACGGCGCTCACCGAGGCGGGCTACGTCGGCGAGGACGTGGAGAACATCCTCCTCAAGCTGATCCAGGCCGCCGACTACGACATCAAGCGCGCCGAGACCGGCATCATCTACATCGACGAGGTCGACAAGATCGCCCGCAAGTCGGAGAATCCGTCGATCACGCGCGACGTCTCCGGCGAGGGCGTCCAGCAGGCGCTGCTGAAGATGCTGGAGGGCACGGTGGCCAACGTGCCGCCGCAGGGCGGTCGGAAGCACCCGCACCAGGAGTTCATCCAGATCGACACCACGAACGTGCTGTTCATCTGTGGTGGCGCGTTCGCCGGCCTCGACCAGATCATCGAGTCCCGCACCGGCTCCGGCGGCACCGGCTTCGGCGCCCGGCTCCGGTCGGTCTCGGAGCGGTCGACCGACGACATCTTCAGCCAGGTCATGCCGGAAGACATGTTGAAGTTCGGGCTGATCCCGGAATTCATCGGCCGGCTCCCGGTGATCACCAACGTGCGCAGCCTCGACCGCAGCGCGCTGGTCCGGATCCTCACCGAGCCGCGCAACGCGCTCGTCCGGCAGTACCAGCGCCTGTTCGAGCTGGACGGCGTCGAGCTGGAGTTCGAGCCGCCGGCGCTGGAGGCCATCGCCGACCAGGCCATGCTCCGCGGCACCGGCGCCCGTGGCCTGCGGGCGATCATGGAGGAGGTGCTCCTCTCCGTGATGTACGAGGTGCCGAGCAACCCCGACGCCGCCCGGGTGCTGATCACCCGCGAGGCCGTCCTGGAGAACGTCAACCCGACGATCGTGCCCCGCGAGTTCACCGGCCGGCGTCGCCGGGACCGCGAGGAGAAGTCGGCCTGACCGCCCGTCGCGACCGCGCCCGGGTCAGCTCGGGCGCGGTCCGCGTGAGCGGGTCCGGCGGTCCCACTCGCCCGACGGGGTGACCACCACCATCATCAGGCGCACCGGCTCGTCGCCGGCCGTGCGGTAGCCGTGCTCCCGGTCGGCGTGGAACTCCACCGTCTCGCCGGCGTCGACCTGATGGTCGACCCCGTCGACGGTGAGCGTGACGGCGCCGTCGAGCACGTGCAGGATCTCCCGGGTGCCGTGGGCGTGGTCGGGGGAGTGCAACGCCTCGCCGGGCCGCATCCGCCAGTCCCACAGCTCCACCAGGTCGGGCTCGCCCAGACCGCTGAGCAGTCGGGCGGCGCCGCCGTGCGCCCCGCGCCACAGCACCGGCGCCCGGTCGGCCGGGGTGATCCGTACGCTGCTCTCCTCGACGGGCTCCAGCAGCCGGGCCATGCTGACCCCGAACGCGTCGGCGACCCGGCAGAGCGTGCCGATGCTCGGGTTGGTGCGGGCGCCCTCGATCTGCACCAGCATCCCCTTGCTGACCCCGGACCGGCCGGCCAGTTCCTCGAACGACCAGCCCCGCGCGGCCCGCAGCTCGCGTACCTGTCGGGCGACCGCAGCGGTCACCGCGCCCACCCGTCCACCGCCGTCGGTCATAATACTATCCTTCACGGTCACTATTGTGGTACGACTGCCGGATGCTTCCCATTGTGCTCGCCGCGGTGTCCGCGATCGCATTCGGCACGGCCGACTTCTCCGGTGGCAAGGCCTCCCGGCACGCCGACCCGATCGCGGTGACCGTGGTCTCCCAGTGCCTCAGCCTGCCGCTGCTGGTCGCGCTCGTGTTCGTCGTCCCCGGTGCACCGAGTCGCGCCGACGTGACATGGGGCCTGCTCGCCGGGGTGGCCGGCTTCGCCGGCGTGGTGCTGCTCTACCGCGCGCTCGCCACCGGCGCGATGGCGGTCGTGGCACCGGTCACCGCGATCACCGCCGCGATCGTGCCGATCGTCGCCGGTCTGCTCGTCGCCGACTCTCCGGGCGCCGTCGCGCTGAGCGGAGCCGGGCTCGCCGTGGTGGCGATCGCCCTGGTGAGCCTCGGGCAGCGCGGCGGCGCCGGCCGCCTGTCGGGGCGGATCATCGGCACCGCGCTCGCCGCCGGCCTGCTCTTCGGCATCTTCTTCGCGCTGCTCGGCCAGGCCGACGAGCGCGCCGGCATGTGGCCGGTCCTGGCGGTGCGCGTCAGCTCCGTCGCGTTCGGGCTGGCGCTCGCCGCCCGCACCGGCGCCCGGCTGCGCCTGGGCCCGCGGGTGCTCGGTTGGGCCGCCGCCGCCGGACTGCTCGACTCCGCGGCGAACGCGCTCTTCCTCGCCGCCGCCGGGCGGGGCCATCTCAGCGTGGTGGCGGCCATCGCCTCGCTCTACCCGGCGAGCACGGTCCTGCTCGCGCTCGCCGTGGACCGGGAACGGCTGCGGCCGGTGCAACTGGCCGGGCTCGGGTTCGCCGCCGCCGCGCTCGTACTGGCCAGCGTCTGAGACCTGTCGCCCGGCGGCCGGTAGCCCGTACCCTTTCCTCATGCGCGTCGCCGTCTGCCAGCTCAACGCCCGCGACGACCGGGCGGCGAACCTCGCCGCCGCCGAGGCCCTGCTGGTCGGTGCCGCCGAGGCCGGCGCCGACCTGGCGCTCCTGCCGGAGTACGTCGACTATCTCGGCCCCGCCGACCGGATGCCGCCGGCCGAACCGGTCGACGGCGAGGTGGGGCGGTTCTTCGCCGCGACCGCCCGCCGGCTCGGCCTCTGGGTGATCGCGGGCTCGTTCCACGAGGCCGGCCCGGACCCGGCACATACCTGGAACACCTCGCTGGTCTTCGACCGCGAGGGCGCGCTCGCCGCCGCGTATCGGAAGATCCACCTGTACGACGTGGAGATCCCCGGCCGCGTCTCCTATCAGGAGTCGGCCACCGTGGCTCCGGGGGAGAAGCCCGTGGTGGTCGACGTCGAAGGTCTCCGGGTCGGCCTGTCGATCTGTTACGACCTGCGCTTTCCCGAGCTCTACCGGCAGCTCGCCGTCGACGGCGGCGCGGAACTCCTGGTCGTGCCGGCCGCGTTCATGATGCACACCGGGCGGGACCACTGGGAGGTGCTGCTCCGGGCCCGGGCGATCGAGAACCAGTGCTTCGTGGCGGCGGCCGGTCAGACCGGCGACCACGACCCGGGCCGGACCTGTTTCGGGCGGAGCATGGTGGTGGACCCGTGGGGGACGGTGGTGAGCCAGGTTCCGGACGGCCCGGGCCTGACGGTCGCCGAGATCGACCTGGACCGGCTACGGACCATCCGGGCCGAGCTGCCCAGTCTCGCCAACCGCCGGCTCTGACCGGCTCAGGTCTCGAGGAGTACGCCCAGCACCGCGAAGCAGGCGATGGCCGCCGCGGTGACCAGCAGGGCGGTGGTCATCCGGGACGGGCCACGCCGGACCAGCCGTCCCACCGACAACACCAGCACGGCGAGCACGAACGCGCCGATGACCAGCTGCCAGAACGGCAGCAGGAGACCGAGCAGAGCCTCCTCGGCGAGGGGCGGGAGCCGGGACGGGTCAGCCATGCGGACCACTCTGGCACGGCGGGTTCCGATTGGGACCCTCTCCACGGGCGGAGTCCCCGGAACCCGATCGGTCGTAGATAGTGACGATCATTGATTTGCCTTCCTGGACGGCTCCGCGTAACTTTCTCTCTGCACGCGGGAAGCCGGGGCAAACCGGCCGAGAGCGGGCACCAGGATGGTGGCGGTGACGCCGAGCCAGACTGAGGATTCGGGCGGTGCGGAAAGACTCCGGGAACACGGGGTTGCAAACGCGAAGCCGGCCGGGTAGAGTTCGGAAGCCGGCAGGGAGCCGGGCGGGTGGCTGCGAGAGCGGCGCCGGCCGGTCCGCCGGAAACCACGACAGCAACGACCGCCGGAAACGGCGAGCGTCAGCGTGGGTCGGTTCGCACCAAGTTGACCACCTCGAAACATGAGGTTGACAACGAAAGTCGAGCCGGGTAAGTTAGAGAGGTTGCCCCAAGCGGGGGTCCTGCGATGCAGGGCTTCGGGTTGGTGTGTGGTTGTTCTTTGAGAACTCAACAGGGTGCTTGATAAGCCAGTGCCAATTGTTTTATACCCCGGACTGGTCAGGCTTTGGTCTGATTTGGTCGGGATTCCTTTGGCAACACTTTTGTTGCCAGGACATTGTGTCCGACAAAGTTTTTGTTGGAGAGTTTGATCCTGGCTCAGGACGAACGCTGGCGGCGTGCTTAACACATGCAAGTCGAGCGGAAAGGCCCTTCGGGGTACTCGAGCGGCGAACGGGTGAGTAACACGTGAGCAACCTGCCCTAGGCTTTGGGATAACCCTCGGAAACGGGGGCTAATACCGAATATGACCTCGCATCGCATGGTGTGTGGTGGAAAGTTTTTCGGCCTGGGATGGGCTCGCGGCCTATCAGCTTGTTGGTGGGGTGATGGCCTACCAAGGCGACGACGGGTAGCCGGCCTGAGAGGGCGACCGGCCACACTGGGACTGAGACACGGCCCAGACTCCTACGGGAGGCAGCAGTGGGGAATATTGCACAATGGGCGAAAGCCTGATGCAGCGACGCCGCGTGAGGGATGACGGCCTTCGGGTTGTAAACCTCTTTCAGCAGGGACGAAGCGTAAGTGACGGTACCTGCAGAAGAAGCGCCGGCCAACTACGTGCCAGCAGCCGCGGTAAGACGTAGGGCGCGAGCGTTGTCCGGATTTATTGGGCGTAAAGAGCTCGTAGGCGGCTTGTCGCGTCGACCGTGAAAACCTGGGGCTCAACCCCAGGCCTGCGGTCGATACGGGCAGGCTAGAGTTCGGTAGGGGAGACTGGAATTCCTGGTGTAGCGGTGAAATGCGCAGATATCAGGAGGAACACCGGTGGCGAAGGCGGGTCTCTGGGCCGATACTGACGCTGAGGAGCGAAAGCGTGGGGAGCGAACAGGATTAGATACCCTGGTAGTCCACGCTGTAAACGTTGGGCGCTAGGTGTGGGGGGCCTCTCCGGTTCCCTGTGCCGCAGCTAACGCATTAAGCGCCCCGCCTGGGGAGTACGGCCGCAAGGCTAAAACTCAAAGGAATTGACGGGGGCCCGCACAAGCGGCGGAGCATGCGGATTAATTCGATGCAACGCGAAGAACCTTACCTGGGTTTGACATGGCCGCAAAACCTCCAGAGATGGGGGGTCCTTCGGGGGCGGTCACAGGTGGTGCATGGCTGTCGTCAGCTCGTGTCGTGAGATGTTGGGTTAAGTCCCGCAACGAGCGCAACCCTCGTTCGATGTTGCCAGCGCGTTATGGCGGGGACTCATCGAAGACTGCCGGGGTCAACTCGGAGGAAGGTGGGGATGACGTCAAGTCATCATGCCCCTTATGTCCAGGGCTTCACGCATGCTACAATGGCCGGTACAATGGGCTGCGATACCGTGAGGTGGAGCGAATCCCAAAAAGCCGGTCTCAGTTCGGATCGGGGTCTGCAACTCGACCCCGTGAAGTCGGAGTCGCTAGTAATCGCAGATCAGCAACGCTGCGGTGAATACGTTCCCGGGCCTTGTACACACCGCCCGTCACGTCACGAAAGTCGGCAACACCCGAAGCCGGTGGCCCAACCCTTGTGGAGGGAGCCGTCGAAGGTGGGGCTGGCGATTGGGACGAAGTCGTAACAAGGTAGCCGTACCGGAAGGTGCGGCTGGATCACCTCCTTTCTAAGGAGCACCATCCGGCGAAAGCTGGTATGGAGCCCGCGGCCCGCGAATGTCGGGTCGGGGTGCTCAGATGGCGGAGACACTGGTGAGTTTTTCTTCGGCAACGGCCGGGGTTCTTCTAGTACAGCTGCTTCTTCGGGAGTGGTGGGAACGGAGTCCCTGGTGCGGCTGGGGGATGGCGTAGAGCACCCTGTTGGGTCCTGAAGGAACAACCTGTGGGTTGTTTTTTCGGAGCCTTGTGCGGGCGGGAGTCCGTGAAGGTTGCCAGGCATGGCCTGGTCTCGCATACCGCCGGCGGTTGTCGGGTTTGGTGTGGGGCTTGAGGGTTGTGGGTTGGTTGTTTGTTGAGAATTGCACAGTGGACGCGAGCATCTTTGTGGTCAAGTTGTCAAGGGCGAACGGTGGATGCCTTGGCACCAGGAGCCGATGAAGGACGTGGGAGGCCGCGATAGGCCTGGGGGAGCTGTCAACCAAGCTGTGATCCCAGGGTGTCCGAATGGGGAAACCCGGCATCAGTCATGTGATGTCACCCGCACCTGAACACATAGGGTGTGTGGGGGGAACGCGGGGAAGTGAAACATCTCAGTACCCGCAGGAAGAGAAAACAAATAGTGATTCCGTGAGTAGTGGCGAGCGAAAGCGGATTGAGGCTAAACCGGTTGCGTGTGATACCTGTCAGGGGTTGCGTGGTCGGGGTTGTGGGACCCTGCTCAACAGACTGACATCTGTTGGAGAAGTTACAAAGCCAGTGGTTAGTCGAACAGTCTGGAATGGCTGACCGTAGACGGTGATAGTCCGGTAGGTGAAAGCTGCTGGTCTTCTGTGGGTGTTCCCGAGTAGCGGCGGACTCCTGAAATCTGCCGTGAATCTGCCAGGACCACCTGGTAAGCCTAAATACTTCCTGGTGACCGATAGCGGACAAGTACCGTGAGGGAATGGTGAAAAGTACCCCGGGAGGGGAGTGAAATAGTACCTGAAACCGTTCGCCTACAATCCGTCGGAGCCTTACGGGGTGACGGCGTGCCTTTTGAAGAATGAGCCTGCGAGTTAGTGGCATGTGGCGAGGTTAACCCGTGTGGGGGAGCCGTAGCGAAAGCGAGTCTGAATAGGGCGTATTCAGTCGCATGCTCTAGACCCGAAGCGGAGTGATCTAGCCATGGGCAGGCTGAAGCGCGGGTAAGACCGCGTGGAGGGCCGAACCCACCAACGTTGAAAAGTTGGGGGATGACCTGTGGTTAGGGGTGAAAGGCCAATCAAACTCCGTGATAGCTGGTTCTCCCCGAAATGCATTTAGGTGCAGCGTCGCGTGTTTCTTGCCGGAGGTAGAGCACTGGATGGTCTAGGGGGCCCACAAGCTTACCGAAATCAGCCAAACTCCGAATGCCGGTAAGTGAGAGCGCGGCAGTGAGACTGCGGGGGATAAGCTTCGTAGTCGAGAGGGAAACAGCCCAGATCACCAGCTAAGGCCCCTAAGCGTGTGCTAAGTGGAAAAGGATGTGGGGTCGCATAGACAACCAGGAGGTTGGCTTAGAAGCAGCCACCCTTTAAAGAGTGCGTAATAGCTCACTGGTCAAGTGGTTCCGCGCCGACAATGTAGCGGGGCTCAAGCACACCGCCGAAGCTGTGGCATTCACATTTTTACTTCGCCCGGTCTTGATATCGGGTGCAGGTGTGTGGATGGGTAGGGGAGCGTCGTGCCGGGGGTGAAGCGACGGGGTGACCCAGTCGTGGACGCGGCACGAGTGAGAATGCAGGCATGAGTAGCGAAAGAAGGGTGAGAAACCCTTCCGCCGGATGACCAAGGGTTCCAGGGCCAGGCTAATCCGCCCTGGGTGAGTCGGGACCTAAGGCGAGGCCGAGAGGCGTAGTCGATGGACAACGGGTTGATATTCCCGTACCCGCGAAAGAGCGACCCTGACGAACCTCGTTGTGCTAACCATCCGAGCTGCTGGAGGTCTTCGGACTGATGGTGGTGAGCGTGGGAACCTGGCGGGTAGTAGTCAAGCGATGGGGTGACGCAGGAAGGTAGCTGAGCCCGGCCGGTGGTTGTGCCGGGGTAAGCGTGTAGGCCGTGCCATAGGCAAATCCGTGGCGCATGTAGGCTGAGACGTGATGCCGAGCCGATTCAGGTGAAGTCAGTGATCCTATGCTGCCGAGAAAAGCCTCTAGCGAGTTCTTAGCGGCCCGTACCCCAAACCGACACAGGTGGTCAGGTAGAGAATACCGAGGCGATCGGGCGAACTGTGGTTAAGGAACTCGGCAAATTGCCCCCGTAACTTAGGGAGAAGGGGGGCCGGAGACGTGAAGCCCCGCGCGGGTGGAGCGTTGTATGGCCGCAGAGAGCAGGGGGAAGCGACTGTTTACTAAAAACACAGGTCCATGCGAAGAAGTAATTCGATGTATATGGACTGACGCCTGCCCGGTGCTGGAACGTTAAGGGGACCTGTTAGCTCTTCGGGGCGAAGCGGAGAACTTAAGCGCCAGTAAACGGCGGTGGTAACTATAACCATCCTAAGGTAGCGAAATTCCTTGTCGGGTAAGTTCCGACCTGCACGAATGGCGTAACGACTTCCCCACTGTCTCAACCACAGGCCCGGCGAAATTGCATTACGAGTAAAGATGCTCGTTACGCGCGGCAGGACGGAAAGACCCCGGGACCTTTACTATAGCTTGACATTGGTATTTGAATTAGCTTGTGTAGGATAGGTGGGAGCCGGTGAAGTCCATACGCCAGTATGGGTGGAGGCAATCTTGAAATACCACTCTGGTTGATTTGGGTATCTAACTTCGGACCGTTATCCGGTTCAGGGACAGTGTCTGGTGGGTAGTTTAACTGGGGCGGTTGCCTCCTAAAGGGTAACGGAGGCGCCCAAAGGTTCCCTCAGCCTGGTTGGCAATCAGGTGTTGAGTGCAAGTGCACAAGGGAGCTTGACTGTGAGACTGACAGGTCGAGCAGGGACGAAAGTCGGGACTAGTGATCCGGCACTGGCATGTGGAAGCGGTGTCGCTCAACGGATAAAAGGTACCCCGGGGATAACAGGCTGATCTTCCCCAAGAGTCCATATCGACGGGATGGTTTGGCACCTCGATGTCGGCTCGTCGCATCCTGGGGCTGTAGCAGGTCCCAAGGGTTGGGCTGTTCGCCCATTAAAGCGGTACGCGAGCTGGGTTTAGAACGTCGTGAGACAGTTCGGTCCCTATCCGCCGTGCGCGTAGGATACTTGAGAAGGGCTGTCCCTAGTACGAGAGGACCGGGACGGACGAACCTCTGGTGTGCCAGTTGTCCCGCCAGGGGCACGGCTGGTTAGCTACGTTCGGAAGGGATAACCGCTGAAAGCATCTAAGCGGGAAGCTCGCTTCAAGATGAGGTATCCCACCACTCTTTGAGTGGGTAAGGCCCCCAGCTAGACGACTGGGTTGATAGGCCGGAAATGTAAGCCCGGTAACGGGTTCAGTTGACCGGTACTAATAGGCCGAGGACTTGACTACTAAGCTGCTACGCGTCCACTGTGCAACTCTGAACAAACACCAGACCCCTTGTGTGTGGGTTGTTGGTTGATATGTTCATAGAGTTACGGCGGTCATGGCGGAGGGGAAACGCCCGGTTACATTCCGAACCCGGAAGCTAAGCCCTCCAGCGCCGATGGTACTGCACTCGGGAGGGTGTGGGAGAGTAGGACACCGCCGGACAATCTTTCAGTCAGGGTCACCCATCGGGGTGGCCCTGACTGCGTTTCACCGGCGCTGCACGCCCTCGCGGATCTTCCGGAACAACGTCGCGGCGTCGTCGACCGCACGGCCCGGGAACATCCCCATCGCCACGCTGCCGTGATCGGCCCAGCCGCACACCGCGAAGTCGCCGCCGTCGCCGCTCGTGGTGCCGCACTTCATCACGCCACCCAGGCGGCCGGCGTCGACCTCGCGTACCGCGGCGACCCTGCCCGTCTCGTCGGCCATCAGGTCGAATAGCGTGTCCAGGTCCCGTTCGGGCTGCCAGAGCAGCGTGGTGCCGCCGAACAGCAGCACCGACCGCTTCGCGTCCGCCGGGTCCGTGTAGACAGTGCCGAAGCTGCGGTCCAGCTCGATGTCGGCGGCGAATCCGTCGCGCAGGTACTCGGCGGTGCTACGGGCCCGTTCGCTGTCGTCCCGGGTGAGTCCGGCCACTCCGGCCGGCGGGGTCAGCTCGGTGTCCTTCTGCTGGAACACCCGCCAGCCGCCCAGGCCGAGCGCGCCGGCGCCGGCGAGGCCGGCCGCCAGCACGGCGGCCAGCACGACCTTCCGGCGCCGCGACACGGGCCGTCGTTCGGGTTCCAGCGCGGGGTCGCGGCGGCTCAGTCGGATCGGTTCGTCGGTCAGCTCGACCGGACCGTGACCCCCGTCGACCTGACGCTCGGTGAGATGCGCGTCGGACATGTCCGCCACCGTACGCGAATCACCGGTGGCGCACGTCAGGTCTCCGGAAGCGCTCCGTAGACTTTGAGGGTGACCGAGAGACTGGATGCCCGACGCCCCGACGCCCCGACGCTTGCCGGCCAGTACCAGCCCGGCGAGGTAGAGCAGCGACGGTACGAGCAGTGGGTAGCCGGCGGGCACTTCCGGGCGTCGGCGCAGAGCGACAAGCCGCCGTTCGCCATCGTCATCCCGCCGCCGAACGTCACCGGTTCGCTGCACATGGGCCACGCGTTCGAGCACACGCTGATGGACGCGCTCACCCGGCGCAAGCGGATGCAGGGTTTCGAGGCGCTCTGGCTGCCCGGCATGGATCACGCGGGCATCGCCACCCAGAACCTGGTCGAGCGGCAGCTCGCCGGCGAGGGGCTGTCCCGGCACGATCTCGGGCGGGAGAAGTTCGTCGAGCGGGTCTGGCAGTGGAAGGCAGAGTCCGGCGGCGCGATCCTGGGCCAGATGCGCCGGCTCGGCGACGCGGTCGACTGGGACCGTGAGCGCTTCACCATGGACGAGGGCCTCTCCCGGGCCGTGCAGACCATGTTCAAGAAGCTCTTCGACGACGGCCTGATCTACCGGGCCAACCGGATCATCAACTGGTGCCCGCGCTGCCTCACCGCGCTCTCCGACATCGAGGTCGAGCACACCGACGACGAGGGCGAGCTGGTCTCGATCCGCTACGGCGACGAGGTCGTGGTGGCCACCACCCGGGCCGAGACGATGCTCGGCGACACCGCGGTCGCGGTGCACCCGGACGACGAGCGGTACCAGCACCTCATCGGCACCGAGGTGGCGCTCCCGCTCACCGACCGGCGGATCCCGATCGTCGCGGACGAGCACGTCGACCCGACCTTCGGCACCGGCATGGTCAAGGTGACCCCGGCGCACGACCCGAACGACTTCGAGATCGGGCAGCGGCACGACCTGCCCTCGCTGACGATCATGGACGAGCGTGGGGTGATCACCGCGCCGGGGCCGTTCCAGGGCCTGGACCGGTACGAGGCCCGCCCGGCGATCGTGGCAGCGCTGCGGGAGCAGGGCCGGATCGTGGCCGAGAAGCGGCCGTACCTGCACGCGGTGGGGCACTGCTCCCGGTGCAAGACGACGGTCGAGCCGCGCCTGTCGTTGCAGTGGTTCGTCAACACCGGGCCGCTGGCGAAGGCGGCCGGCGACGCGGTCCGGGACGGCCGGGTGAAGATCGAGCCGGCCGAGCTGGCCAAGCGCTACTTCGCCTGGGTGGACAACATGCACGACTGGTGCATCTCCCGCCAGCTCTGGTGGGGCCACCGCATCCCGGTCTGGTACGGCCCGGCGGGTGAGATCGTCTGCGTCGGCCCGGACGAGGCCCCGCCCACCGGCGAGGGCTGGCACCAGGACGAGGACGTGCTGGACACCTGGTTCTCCAGCGGCCTCTGGCCGTTCTCGACGCTCGGTTGGCCGGAGCAGACGCCGGACCTGGCCAAGTTCTACCCGACCAGCGTGCTGGTCACCGGCTACGACATCCTGTTCTTCTGGGTCGCCCGGATGATGATGTTCGGCCTGTACGCGATGGACGGCGTGCAGCCGTTCGACGTGGTGGCGCTGCACGGCATGGTGCGTGACGAGCACGGCAAGAAGATGTCGAAGTCGTTCGGCAACGTGGTCGACCCGCTGGACTGGATCGACCGGTTCGGCGCCGACGCCACCCGGTTCACGCTGGCCCGCGGCGCCAACCCCGGCCAGGACGTGCCGGTCAGCGAGGAGTGGTGCCAGGGCTCCCGCAACTTCTGCAACAAGCTGTGGAACGCCACCCGGTTCGCGCTGCTCAACGGCGCGCACACCGGCGGCCCGCTGCCGGCGGCCGGCGACCTGTCGACCGTCGACCGGTGGGTCCTGTCCCGGTTGGCGCACGTCACCGCCGAGGTGGACGAGCAGTTCGAGGGGTACGAGTTCGCCAAGGTCTGCGACCTGCTGTACCACTTCGCCTGGGACGACGTCTGCGACTGGTACGTGGAGCTGAGCAAGCCGGTGCTCGCCGAGGGCGGGCCGGCGGCGGACGCCACCCGCCGGGTGCTGGGCCACGTGCTCGATGAGCTGCTGCGGCTGCTGCACCCGGTGATCCCGTTCGTCACCGACGAGCTGTGGACCGCGCTGACCGGCGCGGAGACGCTGCTGGGGGCCCAGTGGCCGGCGGTCGACCGTACCGGGATCGACGACGCCGCGGAGGCGGAGGTCGCCACGTTGCAGCGGGTGGTGACCGAGGTCCGCCGGTTCCGCTCGGACCAGGGGCTGCGGCCGACCCAGCGGGTCGCCGCCCGGCTCGACGGCCTGGCCGGTGCGGGCATCGCGGCGCACGAGCCGTTGATCCGGTCGCTGGCCCGGCTCGACGCGCCCGGCGACGACTTCCAGTCCGCCGCCACGCTGGCCATGCCCGGCGAGGTGAGCGTCGCGCTCGACACCCGCGGCGCGATCGACGTGGCCGCCGAGCGGGCGCGGCTCATTAAGGACCGGGCGGCGGCCGAGAAGGAGGCCACCCAGGCGCGGGCGAAGCTGGACAATCCGGCGTTCGTCGGCAAGGCGCCCGAGCCGGTGGTCGCAAAGATCCGGGAGCGGCTGGCGGTGGCCGAGACGGACCTGGCCCGGATCGACGCCGCCCTGGAGGCGCTGACATCGTGAGCGCGAGGAGTGAGCCGGTGTTGCGGGCCCCGCAGTCGCGAACGGAAGGTGGCTCCGCATGAGTGACCGTACCGACCACGCCGCGTTCGTCGAGGTGGAGGCCGCGCTGAACGGGCGCGGCTTCACCCGGATGCGGTTCGAGCTGGAGAAGATCGAGAGCCTGCTGGACCTGCTCGGCAGCCCGCAGCGGGCGTACCCGTCGATCCACCTGACCGGCACCAACGGCAAGACCTCGACGGCCCGGATGATCGACTCGCTGCTGCGGGCGTTCGGGCTGCACACCGGGCGCTACACCAGCCCGCACCTGGAGACCGTCCGGGAACGGATCAGCCTGGACGGCGAGCCGGTGAGCGAGGAACGGTTCGTGTCCGCGTACCGGGAGATCGCCCCGCTGGCCGAACTGGTCGACCAGCGCTCCGCCGAGCCGCTGACGTACTTCGACCTGACCACGGCGCTGGCGTTCGCCACGTTCGCCGACGCCCCGGTCGACGTCGCGGTGGTGGAGGTCGGGCTCGGCGGCGCGGAGGACGCGACCAACGTGATCCAGGCCGGCGTCGCGGTGATCACGCCGATCGGGCTGGATCACACCGAGTGGCTCGGCGACACGATCGAGGACATCGCGCTGCACAAGGCGGGCATCATCCACCCCGGCGCCACCGTGATCGCGGCGGCGCAGGAGGAGGAGGCGGCCCGGCCGATCCTGGAACGCTGCGCCGAGGTCAACGCCACGGTCGCCCGTGAGGGCGCCGAGTTCGGGGTGATGCGCCGGGCGGTCGCCGTCGGCGGCCAGGTGCTCACCATCCAGGGCCTGGGCGGGGTGTACGAGGAGATCTTCATCCCGTTGCACGGTGCGCACCAGGCGCAGAACGCAGCCGTGGCGCTGGCCGCGGTGGAGGCGTTCCTGGGCGCCGGCGCGCGGCGGCAGCTCGACATCGAGGCGGTCCGCGAGGGCTTCGCCGCGACCAGCTCCCCGGGCCGGCTGGAGCGGGTGCGTACCGCCCCGACGGTGCTGCTCGACGGCGCGCACAACCCGCACGGGATGGCCGCCACGGTGACCGCGCTCCAGGAGGAGTTCGCGTTCAGCAAACTCGTCGGCGTGCTGGCCGTGCTCGGCGACAAGGACGCGGCCGGCCTGCTCGAACTGCTCGAACCGGTGCTCGACACGATCGTGGTGACGGAGAACAGCTCGCCCCGGGCGATGCCGGTCGACGCGCTGGCCGAGCTGGCCCGGGAGGTCTTCGGGTCGGACCGGGTGCAGGTGGCCCCGGAGATGCCGGATGCCATCGAGGCGGCGGTGGCCGAGGCCGAGTCCGACGTGCCGGGCGAGTTGGCCGGGGTGGGCGTGCTGATCACCGGTTCGGTGGTGACCGTGGCCGACGCGCGTCGGCTGCTCAAGCGATGACCGGCCCGCGACCCGGCCCGGAGCCGCAGCCCGGCCCGGAGCCGCAGCCCGGCCCGGAGCCGCAGCCCGGCCCGGAGGCGGCGCAGGGCCCGGAGGCGGAGCCGCGCCCGGAGGCGGCGCGGACCGGCGGGGAGGCCCCGGCCGGCGTGCGCCGGTCCGGGTTGCGCAACCCGGACCGGGCGGTACGCGGGCTGGGCGCCGGCACGCTCGCGTTGGAGGCGCTGGTGCTGCTGCTGGCCATCCAGCCGATCCGGCTGGTCGGCGGTGACCTGGGCGGCGCCGCGATCGGCGTGATCGTCGCGCTGGCGGTGGCCTGCGTGGTGCTGGCCGGCATGATGCGCCGCGCCTGGGCGTGGCACGCCGGCACCGTGCTCCAGGGTCTGCTGCTGCTCTCCGGGCTGCTGCACTGGTCGCTGTTCGGGCTCGGCGTGATCTTCGCGCTGGTGTGGGCGTACGCGTGGCACGTCCGGCGGGTCATCCTCGGCTGAGGCCGGCCCGCCGGGTGTCGCTCAGGCGTCGGCGAGCGTGCGCCACTGGGTGAGCGCCACGCCGTGCCCGTCGGGGTCGCGGAAGGCGGCGGCCCAGACCTCCAGCTTGGTGCCCCGGTTGACCACGCGCGGGGCGTACGTGAACCGCACGCCGGACTCGCGCAGCCGCTCGTACGCCGCCTGGATGTCGTCGACCTCCAGGTTGACGTGCACCAGCCGGCGGCTGATCGGGGCGGCCCCGGTCACCCGGCGCAGCACCAGCCGGGTCGACCCGGAGGAGAGCACGGCGTTGCCCTCGCCCCGGTCCATCTCGTCGAAGCCCAGCTCGCGGTAGAAGTCGAGCGACCGGTCCAGGTCGGTGACGAGCAGCGTGATGCCGACCCCGCTGATCGGGCTGGCCAGCTCGTCCGGCTCGGCGTCGCCGGCCGGACCGAAGATGGCCTCGTCCAGTTCCTGCGGGGTGGGCGTCGTGGCGGACCCGGGGGCGTCCAGCGGGACGTCGATCGACTCCACCGGCACCGTGTCGGGGGCCTGCTCCTCGGCCGCCGGGCGGGGCGCCGGCGCGCGGCGCGGGAGCGGGCCGAGGCTGGTCGGCTCGACCAGTTGCCCCTCCAGCACGACCGGGCCGCCGGGCCGCTGGTGCACCACCACCGGCTCGCGCTCCTCGCCGCGCAGCGTGACGTCGTCCAGCAGCGGGTCCGGGGCGGGCGGGTAGTCGTCGCGGAAGTCGTCCTCCGGGGCGCGTTCGGCCCACGGCGGCGCCTCCTGGCCGAAGAGCGGCTCGTCGAGCGGCTGTTCCGACCCGGCGTACTCGGGCGGCAGGTCGGCGACCGTGGCGGCGCTCTCGGCGTGGGTGGGCACCTCGTCCCAGAGCACCCGGACGTGGCGCTGGTCGTCCAGGGCCACCCGGACCGGCAGCGCCTGGCCGAGCGACGGCCACTTGGCCACCGGCACCCGCGGCTCGATGATCTTCTTGGAGCGGGGTGGCAGCCCCGGGGCGTCGATCACCAGTTGCAGCTCGCAGCGGCCGAACGCGTACTGCGTGGGTGGTTCGGAGGCGCTGTGCACGTGCCCCAGGCCGACCACCCAGGCGCGCCCGCCGCCGCGCACCATGGCCAGGGCGATCGCGAGTACCAGCAGCGCGACGCCGAGCGCCACGATCGCCCAACTGGTCATGCCGAGCCCGAACAGGGTCACGAAGGTGGCCACGGTGCCCAGCACCGCGCCGATCAGTTTGCGTACCGGCGCGATGGTGCGGTTCCCGCCATTCGCCACAGTGGACCTCCCAGGGGTTCCAAGGCCAGGCTAGGCCGCCGCGGCGGGCCAGGGAAGACGCAGCCGCCGCGCCGGCGCCCGGACCGGGTCGCTACGCTGACCGTACCCAGCCCGGCCCCGGTTCGTGCACAGGAGGAAACCAGCGTGTCAAGCAGCAGCCCGCAAGAGCGGACGCTCGTACTGATCAAGCCCGACGCGGTGCGCCGTGGTCTGGTGGGCGAGATCCTGTCCCGTTTCGAGCGCAAAGGCCTGCGGATCGACGCGCTGGTGACCCGGACCATGGACGGCGACTTCGCCGACCAGCACTACGCCGAGCACGTCGACAAGCCGTTCTACCCGCCGCTGAAGGAGTTCATGACCGGCGGCCCGCTGGTGGCGCTGGTGCTCTCCGGCGACCAGGTGATCGAGGTGGTCCGCGGGATGATCGGCAGCACCGACGGCCGCAAGGCCGCCGCCGGCACCATCCGTGGCGACCTGTCGCTGTCGAACCGGGAGAACCTCGTGCACGCCTCCGACTCGACGGACAGCGCCAAGCGCGAGATCGCGCTCTGGTTCCCCGAGCTGGGCTGACGTTCCGCCGGCCGGGACGGCGTCCGCTCAGCCGCCGACCCGGGTCAGCTTGTCGGGGTTGCCGACCAGGTAGAAGCCGGTGATCCGGCCGTCGGCCGCGGTGACCCCGAGCGTGTAGCGGGCGCCGGTCGGCCAGCCCAGCAGCAGGGCCGGCGCGCCGTTGAGCTCGACGGGAGTGGCCCGCATCCCGGGCCGCCGGCGGCCGTACACCCCGGCGAAGAAGCGGGCGATCCGGTCCGCGCCGTACACCGGGTTGCGGGCCGCGCGGATCCGCCCGCCGCCGTCCGACCAGGCGATGGCGTCGGCCGCGACCAGATCGGTCAGCCGGGCCAGGTCACCGTCGCGCGCCGCGGCGAGGAACGCGTCGAGCAGCCGCCGCTGCTCGGCCGGGCCGGCGGTGAAGCGCCGCCGCTGCTCGGCCAGCCGGGCCGCCGCGCGGTGGTGCAGCTGGCGGCAGTCCGCCGCCGACCGGTCCAGGATGTCGCCGATCTCCGCGTACGGCAGCGCGAACGCGGTGTGCAGCACGTAGACCGCCCGCTCCGGCGGGGTGAGCCGTTCCAGCAGGTGCAGCAGGGCGGTGGAGACCGTCTCCCGCAGCTCGACGGTCTCCAGCGGCCCGAACGGCGACGGGTCGGTGGGCACCGGCTCGGGCAGCCACGGGCCGACGTACGTCTCCCGGGCGGCCTGGCGGGCGCGCAGCCGGTCCAGCGCCAGCCGGGTCACCACCCGGGACAGGTAGCGGCGCGGTTCGTCGACCGCGTCCCGGTCCACGCCGAGCCACCGCAGGTACGCCTCCTGGAGCACGTCCTCGGCGTCGTGCAGGCTGCCCAGCAGCCGGTACGCCAGCCCGAGCAGCATCGGCCGGTGCGCGGTGAGCGCACCGGCCGACTCCGCCGCCCCGGTGGTGGTCACCCCTCGATCGGTGGCTGGGTCCGACTGCTGATCGCGATCCGGTTCCACACGTTGATTGTGGCGATCGCGACGACCAGGTCCGCCAGCTCCTTCTCCGACCAGACCTTCGCGGCGGCGTCCCACACCTCGTCCGGCACGCCGTGCTCGCCGAGCCGGGTGACCGCGTCGGTCAGGGCCAGCGCGGTGCGTTCCCGCTCGTCGAAGAACGGGGCCTCCCGCCAGGCCGCCACCGCGAACAGCCGCCGGCTGTCCTCCCCGGCGCCCAGCGCCTCCCGGGTGTGCATGTCCACGCAGAACGCGCAGCCGTTGAGCATCGACGCCCGCACCTTCACCAGCTCCAGCACGGTGTGGTCCAGGTTGCCCCGGATGTAGGTCTCCAGCCCGCGTACCGCCGCGTACGCCTCCGGCGCCACCGTCGCCAGGTTGATCCGGCTCATCGCCGCCTCCCTCGTGTCGTCCGTACGCCCACACGACGGATCCGGACCCGCGCGGCGTGACGCCCCGGCGGTGTGACGCCGGTCATGCGGGCTCGTCAGGAGGGGCCCCCGCCAATCCGTATGCGTTAACCGGGGGCCCCGCCTTACTCGGAGGCGGCGGGGTGGGCGGGTCGAGTACGCTGGGGCGCACAGGCTACGACCCGGCCATCACCGGTGAGCCTCCGGAAGAACGGCCGGGTGACCGGCTCAGTAGAACCGGACGGGACGGCCCGTCACAGCCGGCCAACGAGCGGGCGGTCGCACCTCGACCGCCAAGCGGGGTGGTACCGCGGACCACCCGGGGGCGTCGTTCCAGGCGTACCCGGACGGTTCGTCCTCGCAGACCCACCGACGAGTGAGCTGCGCGAGGAGAGCGACCCCCGATGGCCTATCCGTTGCACGACCCGACCGGCGCCGGCGTCCCGGCGAGCCCGGACCTGCCCGCGGTCGAGCGCCGGGTGCTGGAGCACTGGACCGCCGACAAGACCTTCGAGGCGAGCGTCGAGGCCCGCCCGGCCGGCACCGACGGCAAGAACGAGTACGTCTTCTACGACGGCCCGCCGTTCGCCAACGGCCTGCCGCACTACGGCCACCTCTTCACCGGCTACGTCAAGGACGTGGTGCCGCGCTACCAGACCATGCGCGGGCGGCACGTCGAGCGCCGGTTCGGCTGGGACTGTCACGGGCTGCCGGCCGAGGTGGTGGCCGAGAAGCAGCTCGGCATCACCAGCAAGGCGGAGATCCTCGACCTCGGCGTGGCCCGGTTCAACGACGCCTGCCGCGCCAGCGTGCTGGAGTTCACCCAGGACTGGGAGCGCTACGTCACCCGGCAGGCCCGCTGGGTCGACTTCGCCAACGACTACAAGACGCTCGACCTGGACTACATGGAAAGCGTCATGTGGGCCTTCAAGACGCTGCACGACAAGGGCCTGGTCTACGAGGGCTTCCGGGTGCTGGCGTACTGCTGGCGGTGCGAGACCCCGCTGTCGAACACCGAGACCCGGATGGACGACGTCTACCGGGACCGGCACGACCCGACGCTGACCGTGTGGTTCGAGCTGACCGCCGACGAGAACGCGCCGGAGCCGCTGCGCGGGCCGGTCAAGCTGGGCGTCTGGACGACCACGCCGTGGACGCTGCCGTCGAACCTGGCGCTCGCCGTCGGCCCGGACATCGAGTACGCGGTGCTGGACCGCGACGGCGAACGCTACGTGGTCGGCGCGGCGCGGCTCGGCGCGTACGCCAAGGAGCTGGAGGGGTACCAGCAGGTCGGCACCGTGCACGGCCGCGACCTGGTCGGCCGCCGGTACACGCCGCTCTACGACTTCCTGGTCGAGCCGGCCGGGCCGAACGCCTACCAGGTGCTCGGCGCGGAGTTCGTGACCACCGAGGACGGCACCGGGATCGTCCACCTCGCCCCCGCGTTCGGCGAGGACGACCAGAACACCTGCAACGCGGCCGGCATCCCGACCGTGGTCACCGTGGACGACCACACCCGGTTCACCGCGCTGGTCCCGCCGTACCAGGGCGAGCAGGTCTTCGACGTGAACAAGCCGGTGATCCGGGAGCTGAAGGAGCGGGGGGTGGTGCTGCGGCAGGACGTCTACACCCACTCGTACCCGCACTGCTGGCGCTGCGACACGCCGCTGGTCTACAAGGCGGTGTCGTCGTGGTTCGTCGCGGTGACGCAGTTCCGGGACCGGATGGTCGAGTTGAACCAGCAGATCAACTGGACGCCGGGGCACATCAAGGACGGCTCGTTCGGCAAGTGGCTGGCCAACGCCCGGGACTGGTCGATCAGCCGGAACCGGTTCTGGGGCTCGCCGATCCCGGTGTGGCGCTCCGACGACCCGACCTACCCGCGCGTCGACGTGTACGGGTCGCTGGCCGACATCGAGCGTGACTTCGGCGTACGCCTGACCGACCTGCACCGGCCGGCGGTGGACGACCTGGTCCGCCCCAACCCGGACGACCCGACCGGCAGGTCGATGATGCGCCGGGTGCCGGAGGTGCTGGACTGCTGGTTCGAGTCCGGCTCGATGCCGTTCGCCCAGGTGCACTACCCGTTCGAGAACCGCGACTGGTTCGAGCACCACTACCCGGGCGACTTCATCGTCGAGTACATCGGGCAGACCCGCGGCTGGTTCTACACCATGCACGTGCTGGCCACCGCGCTGTTCGACCGGCCGGCGTTCCGCAACTGCCTCAGCCACGGCATCCTGCTCGGCTCCGACGGGCGCAAGATGTCCAAGAGCCTGCGCAACTACCCGGACGTCTACCACGTGTTCGACTCCTACGGCTCGGACGCGATGCGGTGGATGCTGATGTCCTCGCCGGTGCTGCGCGGCGGGGACATGGCGGTCACCGAGTCGGGCATCCGGGACGCGGTGCGTCAGGTGCTGCTGCCGCTGTGGAACGTGTGGTATTTCTTCACGCTCTACGCCAACGCGGACGGCTACCAGGCGCGTCGGCGCACCGACTCGACGAACGTGCTCGACCGGTACGTGCTGGCGAAGACGAACGAGCTGGTGGCGACCGTCGGCGCGCAGATGGACGCGTACGACATCTCCGGCGCCTGCGCGACGGTGCGGTCCTACCTGGACGCGCTGACCAACTGGTACGTGCGCCGCTCGCGGGACCGGTTCTGGGCCGGCGACGCGGACGCGTTCGACACGCTCTCGACCGTGCTGGAGACGCTCTGCCGGGTGGTGGCGCCGCTGGCGCCGCTGACCGCCGAGGAGATCTGGCGCGGGCTGACCGGCGAGCGGTCGGTGCACCTGACCGACTGGCCGTCGGCGGACGAGTTCCCGGCCGACCACGAGCTGGTCTCCGCGATGGACAACGTCCGGGCGGTCGCCTCGGCGGCGCTGTCGCTGCGCAAGGCGAAGGGCCTGCGGGTCCGGCTGCCGCTGGCGAAGCTGACCGTGGCCTCGCCGGTCGCCGACCAGCTCCGGCCGTTCGCCGACCTGGTCGCCGACGAGGTCAACGTGAAGGAGGTCGTGCTCACCGGTGAGGTGGCGGCCTACTGCCAGCAGGTGCTGACCGTGGTGCCGCGGGCGCTCGGCCCGCGCGTCGGCAAGGCGGTCCAGCAGGTGATCAAGGCGGTCAAGTCGGGGGAGTGGGAACTCGTCGACGGCGCCCCGGTCGCCGCCGGGGTCACCCTGGCCGAGGGCGAGTACGAGCTGCGCCTGGTCGCCGCCGACGCGGAGCACTCCGCGCCGCTGCCCGGTGGTGAGGGCGTGGTGGTGCTGGACACCGAGGTCACGCCGGAACTGGCCGCCGAGGGGCTGGCCCGGGACGTGGTCCGGGTGGTGCAGCAGGCCCGTCGGGACGCCGACCTGGACATCTCGGACCGGATCACGGTGGCGGTGTCGGCCTCCGAGGAGGTGCGCGCGGCGGTCGCCGCGTTCACGGACTTCGTGGCGCGGGAGGTGCTGGCCGCGACGGTCGACTTCGCCGAGGGCCTGGACGGCTTCGCCGGCGAGGTCGGCGACGGCGAGCGCGTGGTGGTCAGCGTCCGCCGCGTGTGAGGTGTAAGGCGGGGCCCCTTGTTGACGCCTTCGGTAGAGAAGGGGCCCCGTCTCACCCGACGCACCGAGCGGGTGGACTGCGGGCCACCCGCTCGGCCGGGGGTGGCGGCGTCGGCTACCGTGACAGCGCCTGTTCCGCGTACGACCGCCGGAGGACCCGTGCCCCTGCTCTACACCATCGGCAAGCTCACCGTGGCGCCCACGCTCCGGTTGGCCTTCCGTCCGCACGTGGAGGGGTTGGAGCACATCCCGGCGACCGGCGGCGCGATCTTCGCGGGCAACCACCTCTCCGTCGCCGACGAGCTGCTGCTCGGCACCGTGGTGCCCCGCCACCTGGCGTTCTGGGCCAAGTCGGAGTACTTCAACGGCACCGGGGTGAAGGGCGGCTTCTCCAAGTTCGTGCTCACCGGGTTGGGTGCGATCCCGGTCGAGCGGGCCGGCGGTCGGGCGGCGCTGTCCGCGTTCGACGCGGCCATCCCGGTGCTCAAGGCCGGTGACCTGGTCGCGGTGTATCCGGAGGGCACCCGCTCACCGGACGGGCGCCTCTACCGCGGGCGCACCGGCGCGGCCCGGCTGGCGGTGGCCGCCGGCGTGCCGATCATCCCGGTCGGCGTGACCGGCACCGACAAGGCCCAGCCGATCGGGACGCGGGTGCCCCGCCCCGGCCGCGCCAAGATCACCATCAAGTTCGGCAAGCCGCTGGACTTCACCGGCCGGCCCGACGACCGGACGTCGCTGCGGGCCATGACCGACGAGCTGATGGCCGAGATCCAGCAGCTCACCGGCCAGGAGTACGTCCCGCGCTACGCGCCGAAGCGCAGCGAGCCGACACCGGGTGAGTCGCGCGACTGACGCGTCCGCTCAGGACTGCTTGGGCACCACGACCCGCTGGCGCAGCTCGTTCAGCAGCTGGCCGCTGTCGTCCACCGACAGCCGGGTGAACACCCCAGTGGTCAGGCTGCCGTGGTCGACCGACGTGCACACCACCACCGCGTCGCCGTCCGACCGGCCGACCGCGCAGCGCTCGTACCGGCCCCGTACGCCGGTGTCCACGCTCACCGAGGACTGCAGGGCGTAGTCGCCGGCCAGGCGCTTCAGCTCGGCCTCGGCGTCGGACTCCGGGGTCAACCGGAAACCGGTGCTGCCGAAAAGGGTCACCCGCTTGCCGTCGTCAGTGGCGTAGATGCCGGCGAACGTGTCCTCGGCGAGCAGGTCCGCCTGGCGTACCTGACTCTTCAACTCCTCGGCGGCGGCCTGGCTGCGGTCGTCCTGACGCAGCTGCATCGAGTCAAGCTGGTCCGGGAGGCTGGCGCTGGCCGGATACTGGCTGGACAACGGCTGGAGCCACCAGAGCGGGACGCCGCAGCAGCACGCCACGGAGAGCAGCAGCACCCAGGGCCAGCGGCGTCGCCGGCGTCGCGGCGCGTACCCCTGGGGGGCCTGCCACCCGGGCGGTGGCGCGACCGGCGGCGGGGTGCCACCCCGACGTTGCTTCGGCGGCCGGGTCTGCTTCGGCGGCCGGGGGACGACGACCGGTGCCGGCGGCGGGGTGTGCACCGGCGGTGACACCGGGCGGGCGGCGGGTGACGACGGGTACGGCGGCGTGTGCGCGGGCGGCGAGACCGGCCGGGCCGGCGGCGGCCCCGGGTACGGCAGGGCGGGCGCCGGCGGTGACACCGGCCGCGCGGCCGGCGGCGGGGCCGGGTGCGGCGCCGGGTGCGCCGGCCAGGGCGCGGTGTACGGCATGGTCGCCGGCAGCGCCGGCAGATCGACCGAGTGGACGTCCCAGCCGGTGGTGTCCACGCCCGCCCACGGATCGACCGGGGTGGCGTGCTCGGGGGAGTCGACCGGCGGCACGGGGGTGGGCTCGGCCGACTCGCCCCAGCCGCGCCGGCGCGGCGGTGGGGGCGGAACCGCGGCGGAGCCGCTCCACCGCGGCGCGGGCGGCTCGACGCGGGTCGGCGGTGGCGCGTTCTCGACCCGGGTGGCGTTCGGCCCGCTGTCGATGCGGGTGGCGTTCGGCCCGGCCTCGACCTTGGTGGGGTCCGGTGCCGGTGCCGGTGGCGGTGGCGGTGGGGTGGCGCGGCCGGGCACGGTGGCGGAGCCGCGGGCGCGGCCGGCCGGCACGGCCGGGGTGGCGTCGGTGCCGGATTCGGTACGGATGTCGGGGGTCGGTGGCGCGTCCCGGTCCGGGCCGGCCCCGACGGTGGCGTTCCCGGCCGTGTCGGCTCCGACGGTGGCGTCCTCGGCCGTGTCCGCTCCGACGGTGGCGTTCTCGGCGGTGGCCTTCTCGGTCGGGGCGTCCGAGGTCGCCGGGGCGTCCGAGGTCGCCGGGGCGTCCGAGGGATCGGGGGCGTCGGGGCCCTCCGAGGTGGCCCCGGCGGCGCCCGGCTCCCCGGCGCCGACGGTGGCGGTCCCGACCGGCGGCTCCACCTGCGGGACTCCCGTTTCCGACGCGGTACGTGGGGACGGCGGGGTGGCGCCCTCGGCGTCGGCCGGCGTCGGTACGGCGGTCGGCGGCTCGGTGACGGCCGGCCCATCGGCCCCGTCGGCCGGCCGGCCCGCCCCCGGCTGCGGCTGCGACATCGCGGCAATCTCCTCTCGCGCCCGTTGCGAGGTTAGTACCGCCCCGCCACCCCGACGAATCCCCGCCTCCCGCTCCCGCCCCGATGATCAAGGAGTTCACGTCGGTCGGAGCGCCGATCCGCGCGCCAAGTCCTTGATTACGGGGGAGTGGCCGGGGGGAAGGGTGCCGGTGGGGGAGGACGGGGTGGGGGACCGCGTACGCTTGGGCATCATGAGTGTCCCGTCCACGACCCCGCGTCCCGCCGCCGACAGCCCGGAGCCGTCGGTCTGGCCCCGGCTGGAGCCGTTGCTGCCCCAGGTGACCAAGCCCATCCAGTACGTCGGGGGCGAGCTGGGCGCGGTGGTCAAGGACTGGCACGCGGCGACCGTCCGGTGGGCGCTGATGTACCCGGACGCCTACGAGGTGGGCCTGCCCAACCAGGGCGTGCAGATCCTCTACGAGGTGCTCAACGAGCTGCCCGACGTGCTCGCCGAGCGCACGTACGCGGTCTGGCCGGACCTGGAGGCGCTGATGCGCGCCCACGGCGTCCCGCAGTTCACCGTCGACGCCCACCGCCCGGTGCGCGACTTCGACGTGTTCGGCGTCTCGTTCTCCACCGAGCTGGGCTACACCAACCTGCTCACCGCGATCGACCTGGCCGGCATCCCGATGCTCGCCGCCGACCGCACCGACGCCGACCCGGTGATCGTGGCCGGCGGGCACGCCGCGTTCAACCCGGAGCCGATCGCCGACTTCGTCGACGCCGCGGTGCTGGGCGACGGCGAGGAGGCGGTGCTGGAGATCACCGGCATCGTCCGGGAGTGGAAGGCCGAGGGCGCGCCGGGCGGCCGGGACGAGCTGCTGCTGCGGCTGGCCCGCACCGAGAGCGTCTACGTGCCGCGCTTCTACGACGTCGACTACCTGCCCGACGGCCGCATCCAGCGGGTCGTGCCGAACCGGCCGGACGTGCCGTTCCGGGTGCACAAGCGCACCACCATGGATCTGGACGCGTGGCCGTACCCGAAGAAGCCGCTGGTGCCGCTCGCCGAGACGGTCCACGAGCGGTACGCGGTGGAGATCTTCCGGGGCTGCACCCGGGGCTGCCGGTTCTGCCAGGCCGGCATGATCACCCGCCCGGTGCGGGAGCGCTCGATCACCACTGTCGGTCAGATGGTGCAGCAGGGGCTGGAGTTCTCCGGCTTCCACGAGGTGGGCCTGCTGTCGCTGTCGTCCGCCGACCACTCCGAGATCGGCGACATGTGCTCCGGCCTGGCCGAGCAGTACGCGGGCACGAACGTCTCGCTGTCGCTGCCCTCGACCCGGGTGGACGCGTTCAACATCGACCTCGCCCAGGAGCTGTCCCGCAACGGGCGGCGGACCGGCCTGACCTTCGCCCCGGAGGGCGGGTCGGAGCGGATCCGCAAGGTGATCAACAAGATGGTGTCGAAGGAAGACCTCATCCGCACCGTGGTCACCGCGTACTCCAACGGCTGGCGGCAGGTGAAGCTCTACTTCATGTGCGGCCTGCCCACCGAGACCGACGAGGACGTCCTGGAGATCGCCGACATGGCGCACGAGGTGATCCGGGCCGGCCGTGCGGCCACCGGGTCCAAGGACATCCGCTGCACGGTCTCCATCGGCGGTTTCGTGCCGAAGCCGCACACCCCGTTCCAGTGGGCCTCGATGTCCACGCCCGAGGTCATCGACGGCCGGCTCAAGCTGCTCAAGCAGGCGATCAACAGTGACCGTTCGCTGGGCCGGGCGATCGGCTTCCGCTACCACGACGGCGAGCCGTCGCTGATCGAGGGCCTGCTGTCCCGGGGCGACCGCCGGGTCGGTGCGGTGATCCGCAGGGTCTGGGAGAACGGCGGCCGGTTTGACGGCTGGAGCGAGCACTTCTCGTACCAGCGCTGGGTGGACGCGGCGGCCGAGACGCTGCCGGCGTTCGGGGTGGACCTCGACTGGTACACCACCCGGGAGCGCGAGGAGTTGGAGGTCCTGCCCTGGGACCACCTCGACTCCGGCCTGGACAAGGACTGGCTCTGGCAGGACTGGCAGGACTCGCTCTCCGAGTACGAGCAGGACGACTGCCGCTGGACGCCCTGCTTCGACTGCGGCGTCTGCCCGTCCATGGACACCGAGATCCAGATCGGCCCGACCGGCCGCAAGCTGCTGCCGCTGACGCCGGTCGGCGGGATGCGGCTGCCCGCCGCGGCCCAGGGCTGAGGCCCGCCGACGCGTACCGGAGCGCGGGTACCCCTCGGGGTGCCCGCGCTCCGTCGCGTGGTGCGACCGCCGGGCACCCGGGGCGGGGCTGCCCCGACTGGTGCTTCCTCGATACGCTGCGTCCGTATTGGACCGGCCGGGGCCGGTAGCGGGGAGGACAGCAGCATGGGCATCACGCCGCCGGACACCGGCGACCTGCACGTCAGCGTCGAGGACCTGGACGCCGCCGCCGACTACGTCGAGCGCCTCAAGCAGTACGTCGACGACACCATCGGCTACGAGATGGAGCGCATCAAGGAGCGGATGAAGGGCGACAGCAACAACGCCCAGGCGGTGCCCAACGGCACGCCGTTCGGCGCGTACGAGGACGCGCGGATGCAGTGGGCGGCGCTGACCCGGTCCACGGCCAACATGGAGGCCCATCTCAAGGCCATCTCCAGCAAGCTGGCCGGGCTGAAGAAGGGCACCGAGGACATCGCGAAGGCGTTCCGCGACGCCGAGGCCCGCAACGCCGCCAACGGCAAGCAGATCGAGCGGCTGCTGGAGTCCGCGGCGCCACCGCCGGAGGCCGGACAGCAGCCCACCTATCCGTACCCGGCCTGAGGGAGAGGCGATCATGGCTGGAGGCACCTGGGAGCGTTGCGTCCGAGAGGTGACGCTCGCCGCGGACCCGGAGACCGTCGGGTCGGTCGGCGTCGGCTGGAACAACCTCTCCGCCGGGCTCGGCTACCTGCGCGACGCGCTGGTCGGGCGCTCGTTCGTCGGCCCGATCGCGTCCGGCCAGGAGCGTCCGCACAGCGGCGGCCTCCCCGGGCTGCTGGCCGGCTGGACGGGCAGCGGCGGGGACGCGTACCGCGAGCACCTGGGTGGCATCGGCAAGGACATCGAGGAGCTGATCACCCACGCCAGCGACGTCAGCGGCGCGCTGTCGCGGATCGAGGGCGACATCCGCAAGGCGGTGGCCAGCATCCCGATCCCGCTGATGGACGACTTCGGCTGGAACGAGTGGAGCCTGCCCGGCGGCACCGAGCTCGACGACGCCCGCGACGGCGAGAGCCAGTCCGGTTTCCTCGCCTCGCTGCGCAGCGACTACCAGCAGAACCAGTCGCTCTACGCCGACGGCGCGTTCCGCGACAAGGCCGACGACCTCGAGGCGACCATGAAGGTCGACGGCAACGCCGACGACCAGAAGCGCGGCGGCTGGTGGGACACCAAGTCGCACCTGGACAACTGGTACCGGGACAACCAGGAGGCGGCCAACCGGGCGATGTCGCCGCTGCCCGCCGCGGTGGAGACCGAACGCCCGAAGCTGGTCGTGCCCCAACCCCAGGGCACCAACGAGCGCGACGGCTACACGCCCGACAACCGCGTCCCGCCGTCCGGCGTACCCGACACCGGGTTGCCCGGTGGTGGTGGCGGTGGCGGCGGGGCCGGCAAGATGCCCTCGCTGGGCAGCACCGGCATCGGTGGTGGCGGTGGTGGCTCGTACGGTGGCGGCTCGTTCACGCCGCCGCCCACCACGGGTGGCGTCGACCTCGGTGGCGGCCACACCGGCGGCCCCGGGTCGCACGTGCCGCCGGTCACCGGCGGCGGCTACCCGGGCTCGGGTGACCACGACTACGGCACCGGCCTGGCCGGCGCGGGCGGGCCGGGCACGATCACGGCCGGCGGTCCGGGCGGCACGTTCGGCGGCGGCGGATTGAGCACGGTCGGTGGCGGTGGTGGCGGGTTCGGCGGCGGTGGCGCCGGGCTGGGCTCCGCCGGTGGTCTCGGCGGCGGTGGTCTCGGCGCGGCCGGCGGGATGGGCGTGGGTGCGCTGCCCGGCATGGTCGGTGGCGGCAACGGCAAGGTCCCGCCGCTGACCAGCGCCGCCAGCGCGCTGCGCAACGCGACCGGCGCGGGTGCCGGCGGGCCGCGCGGCGGCATGGCCGGCGGGGGCATGATGGGCGGCGGGATGATGGGCGGGCACGGCGGCGCCGGGCACGGTGGCGGTGGCGAGCACTCGTCGTGGTTGACTGAGGACGACGATCCGTGGGGCGCCGGTGACGGTGTGTCCCCGGGCATCCTGCGTTGAGGACGGACGGATGAGGGTGTACGTCGGCGCGCTCCGGCCGGTGGCGGCCAGCCTGCTGGCCGGGCTGATGGTGTTGGGGGCGGCCCAACCGGTGGTCGCCGCGCCCCGCCGGTCCGAGCAGTGGTACCTGGACGAGTTGGGCATCGACCGGGCACATCGGATCTCCACCGGGCGCGGGGTGGTGGTCGGCGTGGTGGACACCGGCGTCGACGCCACCCATCCGGCGTTGCGCGGCCGGGTGCTGCCCGGCGACCGCAGCTACGGCGCCCGGGGCGACGGCCGGGAGGACCCGCAGGGCCACGGCACGCACATGGCCGGCATCATCGCGGCGGTCAACGTCGGCGACGGCGTGGACGGCATCGCGCCGGACGCCCGGATCCTGCCCATCAAGCAGGAGCCCGGCCCCGGAACCGTCCCCGACGGCGCGTCCGCCCTGGGCATCCGGATGGCGGTCGACGGTGGCGCGACGGTGCTCAACCTCTCCTTCGGTCAGGCCGGCGCACCCGACCCGGCCGACGAGGAGGCGATCCGGTACGCGCTGGAGCGCGACGTGGTCGTGGTCGCCGCCGCCGGCAACCTCAAGGCGGGCGACGTGGACATCGCCTCGCCGGCCCGGATCCCCGGCGTGATCGCGGTGACCGGCACCACCCGTGGCGGCGGCTTCTGGTCCGGTTCCGCCCAGGGGCCGGAGGCGGTGGTCGCCGCGCCGGCGGACGGGATCTACAACGCCGGCCGCGACCACGGCTACGGCTGGGGTGACGGCACCTCCGACTCCAGCGCCATCGTCTCCGGCGTGGCGGCGTTGATCCGTTCGAGGTACCCGGCGCTCTCCGCGCCCGAGGTGATCAACCGGATCATCCGCACCGCCCGGGACGCCGGCCCGTCGGGCCGTGACCCGCAGTTCGGCTTCGGCCGGATCGACCCGGTGGCGGCGCTCACCGCGGACGTGCCGTCGGTCTCGGCGAACCCGCTGCTCGGCCCGGCCCCGGCGAGTGCGGCGGCCCCGCCGCAGGCGGCCGAGGACGACGACTTCGACGTGACGAGGTACGGCGACCGTGGCGGCCCCACCGACCAGCAGGTGATGGTGGTGGGCATCGGCGTCGCGGTGGCGCTGGTGGTGCTGCTGGCGCTGGTGGTGTTCCTGATCGGTAACCGGCGCCGGCACCGCCGTGAGCTGGCCCGGGCGGCGCAGATCCCGGACGACGTGCTCGACCGGATGGCCGGCCCCGGCCCGGCCGGCCCCGACGTCCACCCGAGGCAGGCCGCCGGTGCCTATGCCCAGCCCGCCCCGGACGCCTACCGCCCCCCGGCCCAGGGCCCCCCGGCCCCACCCACCGGGAGCCCCTACGCCCCGCCCGGCGACAACCGCCCCTGACGCGCCCACCCCACCCCCCACCCCCCACCGGACCCCCGGACCCCGCGGGCCTCGGTTACTCCTGAGGTTGGCGGCACCTTCGGAGATCGAACTCGCCGCCAACCTCATGATCGACGAGGTGGACGTGGGGTGAGGGTGGGTGGGGGCGGGTGTGGGAGGTGGTGGGGCCTGCGCCAGGATGGGACGGACACGCAGGCACAGCCGAGGAGTTCACGATCGCCAGAAAGCCTCAACCCGAGGGCGGCCAGGCGCCCGTCGTCCAGCGGGTCCGCATCCGGTACGCCAAGCGTGGACCGCTGCGGTTCACCTCGCACCGGGACTTCGCCCGGGCCTTCGAGCGCGCGTTGCGCCGGGCCGGCGTACCGATCGCGTTCTCCCAGGGCTTCACACCGCACCCCAAGATCTCGTACGCCTCCGCGGCGCCGACCGGCGTGGCCAGCGAGGCCGAGTACCTGGAGATCGGCCTGCGCGAGCCGGTCGACCCGGAGCGCCTCCGCGTCGCGCTGGACGCCGCGCTCTCGCCCGGGCTCGACGTGCTCGACGCGGTCCAGGCCACTGCTGGCAGCCTGGCCGATCGGATCGAGGCGTCGCACTGGCGCATCGAGTTGCCCGAGGTCGATCCGGACGTGCTCCGGGCCGCCGTGGCGGCCTTCACCGCCGCCGGGGAGATCCAGGTCGAGCGGATGACCAAGCAGGGCCGGCGTACGTTCGACGCCCGTGCTGCCGTGATCGCCATCGATGCGCTGGCACCGGCTGCGACGCCTTCCGGAGCGGCGACCGTACCGTGTGCGATACTCGAACTGGTCGTGCGGCAGGTCACCCCGTCCGTGCGACCCGATGACGTCCTTTCCGGCCTCCGCGTGGTGGCCGACCTGGAGCCGCCGGTCACCCCGAAGGTGATCCGGCTGGCGCAGGGCACGCTGACCGCGCAGGGCGAGATCGTCGATCCGTTGGACGCGGATCGCGACGGGGCAGCCATCGGAGGGCACTGACCGACGGTCAGCGCTCTGGCAGGCAGACTTCGGCGGTCGCGCACCTGCGCGCCCGGCGGAAACACCTTTGCGGCAACCCTGCGTGGCAGCGCTCACCCGCGCCCGGGGCAGCCAGAACTGGAGAACGTCCATGCTCGAGAACGAGCCCGAGGGCGGCGAACGGACCGGCGCCGAGCCGGCCGATCCGACCGCCACCAGCACCGACAGCGTCGCCGAGGCGAAGCCGCCGGCCCGTAAGCGGGCCAGCCGACGCAAGGCGCCCCCGCTCAACCAGCCGGAGCAGACCGACGCGCCGGTCGAGGCGTCCGCCGCGGCCACCGGCAGCGACGAGTCGCCGCAGGCCGAGGTGTTCGCGCCGGTGGCCGGTGAGTTGGAGGCCGCGCCGAAGACCACCCGCCGGCGCCGCAAGGCGACCCCGGCGAAGGCGGCCGAGGAGCCGGTGGCCGCCGCCGAGGTGCAGGCCACCTCGGACGAGGTGGTGCCGCCGGTCAAGGTCACCCGGACCCGTCGCCGCAAGGCCACCCCGCCCGCCGCCGAGCCGATGCCGGCCGCCGAGTCGCCGACCGAGGCGCCCGCCGAGGCCGCCGGACAGTCGGCCGTGCCGGCCGAGTCGCCGACCGAGGCCCCCGCCGAGGCCGCCGGGCCGTCGGGTGGCGCCGTGGTCGACGGCCCGGTCTCGGTCCCGGGCGGCGCGGACGAGATCGCCGAGGGTCGGGCTCCGCTCGACACCGACGAGGACGCGGTCGACGAGGACGAGCCCACCCAGGGCGAGGGCGTCGCGCGCCCCCGTGCCGGCGAGGCCGCAGCCGAGGGCGTCGCGCCGCGGCGTACCGACGACGTCGACCTGGCCCGGGCCGGTGGCCCGGCGGACGCCACCGGCGTGGTGTCGACCGGCGCCGCGGTGCCGGGCGTGGCGGACGAGCCGGCGGCCGAGGAGCGGCCGGCCACCGGCCGCCGGCGTCGCGCCGCGCTCTCCGCGCCCACCGTCCTGTTCATGCCCCCGCAGCCCGAGGAGGCCCCGGCTGTCCGGGTCACCTACCCGGTCGTCGAGGAGGCGGTGGAGGAGCCGGTCGAGACCGGCCGCCGTCGCCGTCGCGGCCGTCGGGAGGCCGAGCCGGTGGCGGCCGAGGTCGAGCCCGAGGTCGCCGAGGACGAGGAGCCGTCCGTCGAGGCGGACGAGTCCATCGACGCCGAGGACGACGACGACACCGCCGAGGGTCGTCGCCGCCGCCGTCGTGGTCGCCGGGGCCGTGGCCGGGGCAAGGGCGGCGCCGACGAGGCCGAGGACGACGAGACCGGTACGGCGGAGGACGCCGAGGCCGAGGCCGGGGCGGAGGAGGGCGACGAGGACGCCGAGGGCGAGGGGATGACCCGTCGCCGCCGTCGGCGTCGTCGCCGGGGCGCGGGTGAGGCGGAGACCGCCGCCGAGGACGGTGTGCCCACCGTCGTCAAGATCCGTGAGCCGCGCAAGGCGGTCGACGAGGTGCAGGGCGTCTCCGGGTCGACCCGGCTGGAGGCCAAGCGGCAGCGCCGCCGGGACGGCCGTGAGCAGCGGCGTACCCGGCCGCCGATCCTGAGCGAGTCGGAGTTCCTGGCCCGCCGTGAGGCGGTCGACCGGACGATGGTGGTGCGCCAGCGCGGCGACCGCACCCAGATCGCGGTGCTCGAGGACGGCGTGCTGGTCGAGCACTACGTGACCCGCAACTCGTCCGGCACCATGGCCGGCAACGTCTACCTGGGCAAGGTGCAGAACGTCCTGCCGAGCATGGAGGCGGCCTTCGTCGACATCGGGCGCGGGCGCAACGCCGTGCTGTACGCCGGCGAGGTCAACTGGGACACCACCGGCCTGGAGGGCCGGGCGCGGTCGATCGAGCAGGCGCTGCGCTCCGGTGACCCGGTGCTGGTGCAGGTCACCAAGGACCCGATCGGGCACAAGGGCGCGCGGCTCACCAGCCACGTCGCGCTCTCCGGCCGGCACCTGGTCTACGTGCCCAACGGCAACGCCTCCGGGATCAGCCGCAAGCTGCCGGACACCGAGCGCAAGCGGCTGCGGGACATCCTCAAGAAGCTGGTGCCGGACGGCGCCGGGGTGATCGTCCGGACCGCGGCCGAGGGCGCCAGCGAGGACGAGTTGGCCCGGGACGTCAAGCGGCTCCAGGCGCAGTGGGACGACATCCAGGCCAAGGCCGCCTCCGGCGGTGCCCCGGTGCTGCTCTACGAGGAGCCGGACCTGGTCATCCGGGTGGTCCGGGACCTCTTCAACGAGGACTTCCGCGAGCTGGTCATCGAGGGCGAGTCGGCGTACGACGTGGTCGAGTCGTACCTGTCGCACGTCTCACCGGACCTGGTGGCGCGGCTGCGCCGGCACGCCGGCGTCACCGACGTGTTCGCCGAGTACCGGATCGACGAGCAGATCCTCAAGGGGCTGGACCGGAAGGTCTTCCTGCCCTCCGGCGGGTCGCTGGTGATCGACCGGACCGAGGCGATGACCGTCGTCGACGTCAACACCGGCAAGTACACCGGCTCCGGCGGCAACCTGGAGGAGACGGTCACCCGCAACAACCTGGAGGCGGCCGAGGAGATCGTGCGCCAGTTGCGGCTGCGCGACCTCGGCGGCATCGTGGTGATCGACTTCATCGACATGGTGCTGGAGTCGAACCGGGAGCTGGTGCTGCGCCGGCTCACCGAGTGCCTGGGCCGGGACCGCACCAAGCACCAGGTGACCGAGATCACCTCGCTGGGCCTGGTGCAGATGACCCGCAAGCGGATCGGCGCGGGCCTGCTGGAGGCGTTCAGCGAGACCTGCGAGTGCTGCAAGGGCCGGGGGGTGGTCATCCACACCGAGCCGGTGGCGGAGAAGCCGCGTGCCGCCGGCGCGGGGGAGAAGGTCAAGGCGGTCGCCTCGGCGGTCGCGCCGGTCGAGGAGAAGGGCCGCCGCCGGGGTCGCAAGGCCGCGGCGGAGAAGCCCGCCGTGGAGGCCGCGCCGGAGCCGCGGGCCGCCGCCGAGCCGGAGCGGGCGGTCGTCGAGGTGGCCGAGTCCGCCGACGACTACTACGACACCCAGGGCTACGACCTGTCCCGGTTCGAGACCGAGACGCCGGCCGCCCCGGCGGTCGCGGACAGCCAGGAGGGCGACTCGGCCCGGCTCGCCGCGGCCGACGACCCGGACGCGATCGGTGACGGCGAGACCGACGACGAGGGCGCCGACGGTGGCCCGTCGCGGCGGCGGTCCCGGCGTGGCGGCGCCCGGCGGCGTACCCGGCCGTGAGGCGCTGACCTGCGTGGCGTTTGACAGGGCCCCTGGTCCGGCAACAGAGTGCCGGAGCAGGGGCCCTGCCGTTTCCCCGTCGACCCCCGGTCGGGCCGGTCGCGCCCCGGAGGGAGGAGACATGCGCCGGGTGTTCGCGGTCACCGCGCTGACCGGACTGGTGCTGGCCGGGGCGGGCTGCGCCGAGCGGAACGCCGACCCGTTCTCGGTGGGCTTCGCCTCACCGGCCCCGGCCGCCACGTCGCCCACTCCGGCCCCGACCGCCACCGGCGACGCGGGCGTCTGCGCGCGTGCGAAGCAGGCCGGGTCCGTGGCCGTGCAGACGTACGTGCGGAAGCTGGCGGAGATGCTGCGGGCGGGCGGCACCGGGGACCGGAGCGCGGAGAAGGCCGCCCAGCGGGCCGCGGAGACCGCGCTGGCGGGCTGGCGGGACGTGCTGCGGGAGCAGTCGGGGCGGGCCGCCGACCCGCGGCTGCGTACGCTGCTGGCGGACCTGGCCACCGAGGTGGGCGGGCTCGGCACCGACGTGCGGGCGATCGACGAGACGGAGTTCGACCGGCTCCAGCAGCGTCTCGACCAGCTCTGCCCGGCGTGACCGGCAGCCCGGTTTGGGTGGCGGACCGGGTATGGCGTACCCTTGCCTGCGGCGCACTTTGGTGTGCCTAGTTCCCGCGCGCCCGCGCCGCCGGTGTCACGGCTCCCGGCGAGACGCCGTGGGAACGACCCGCCGGCAACGGTGGGGCAATGACGCCAGCAGCCTCAACGACAGGGAGTGCGCCTCCGATGTACGCGATCGTCAAGACCGGCGGCAAGCAGTACAAGGTCGCCGAGGGCGACGTGATCGAGGTCGAGAAGCTCACCGGTGCCCCCGGTGACGCGGTGAAGCTCACCGCGGTGCTCCTCGTCGACGGTGACGACCTGGTGACCGACGCGGCGAAGCTCGCCAAGGTCGCGGTGTCCGGCGAGATCGCCGCGCACACCAAGGGCCCGAAGATCCGGATCCACAAGTTCAAGAACAAGACCGGCTACCACAAGCGCCAGGGTCACCGCCAGCCGTTGACCCAGGTCAAGGTGACCGGCATCTCCAACAGCGGGAAGTAGGTCGTCGGAAATGGCTCACAAAAAGGGTGCGTCCAGCTCGCGTAACGGTCGCGACTCCGCGGCCCAGCGGCTCGGCGTGAAGCGCTTCGGTGGTCAGGTCGTCAGCGCGGGTGAGATCCTCATCCGTCAGCGTGGCACCAAGTTCCACCCCGGTGACCTGGTCGGCCGTGGCGGCGACGACACGCTGTTCGCGCTGTCCGCCGGTTCGGTGCAGTTCGGCACCAAGCGCGGTCGCAAGACCGTCAGCATCGTGCCGCAGCAGTAGTTCGAAGGCGAAGCGGGCCGCGGACCTCGGGTCCCGGCCCGCTTCGCCTTTCCACGTGCGGGGCGGACCCCGCTGGAAGGATTGGCGTCGTGACGACGTTCGTTGACCGGGTCGTCCTGCACATGCAGGCCGGCGACGGCGGGCACGGCTGTGTCTCGATCCACCGGGAGAAGTTCAAACCCTTCGGCGGCCCGGACGGCGGCAACGGCGGCCATGGCGGCAGCGTGTCGCTGGTGGTCGACCCGCAGGTCACCACGCTGCTCGACTTCCACTTCCGGCCGCACCTGAAGGCCGAGAACGGCAAGGGCGGGGCCGGCTCGAACCGGGACGGCGCCAACGGCCACGACCTGGTGATCAAGGTGCCGAACGGCACCGTGGTGCAGACCCTGGACGGCGAGGTGCTGGCCGACCTGGTCGGCGTGGGCACCACCTTCGAGGCGGCCCGCGGCGGCCGGGGCGGCCGGGGCAACGCCTCGCTGGCCAACGCCCGCCGCAAGGCGCCGGGCTTCGCCGAGCTGGGTGAGCCCGGCGACAAGCTCGACGTGGTGCTGGAGCTGAAGAGCGTCGCCGACGTCGGCCTGGTCGGGTTCCCGTCCGCCGGCAAGTCCTCGCTGATCTCGGTGATCTCGGCCGCGAAGCCGAAGATCGCCGACTACCCGTTCACCACGCTGGTGCCGAACCTGGGCGTGGTCCGGGTGGACAACCACACCTTCACCGTCGCCGACGTGCCCGGCCTGATTCCGGGCGCCGCCACCGGCAAGGGGCTGGGCCTGGAGTTCCTCCGCCACGTCGAGCGGTGCGCCGTGCTGGTGCACGTGGTCGACACCGCGACGCTGGAGCCGGGCCGTGACCCGCTCGCCGACATCGACGCCATCGAGTCGGAGCTGGCCCAGTACGGCGGGCTGGCCGACCGGCCCCGGCTGGTCGCGTTGAACAAGGTCGACGTGCCGGACGGGAAGGACCTGGCCGACATCGTCCGGCCCGATCTGGAGGCCCGTGGCTTCCGCGTCTTCGACGTCTCCAGCGCCACCCGCGAGGGCCTGCGCGAGCTGACGTACGCGATGGCCCAGGTGGTCGACGAGGGCCGCCGTGCCGTTCCGGAGGCGGAGCCGACCCGGATCGTGCTCCGCCCGAAGGCGGTCGACGACGCCGGTTTCACCATCGAGGCCGAGCCGGACGGCTCCTACACCGTCCGGGGCAGCCGGCCGGAACGCTGGGTGAAGCAGACGAACTTCGACAACGACGAGGCGGTGGGCTTCCTGGCCGACCGGCTGGCCCGGCTGGGCGTCGAGGAGAAGCTGGCCAAGGCCGGCGCGCGGGCCGGCGATCTGGTGCGGATCGGCGACCGCGAGTTCGACTGGCAGCCCACGCTCTACGCCGGCGTCGACTTCGTGCCCGGCAACCGGGGCACCGACGTGCGCTTGGAGGACAAGTCGACGCGTCCCTCGGCCGCGGACCGGCTGGAGGCCCGCAAGGCCCGCCGGCAGCGCCCGGAGGACGAGGTCGAGGCGGGCCCGGCGGTGGAACCGGACGACGATTAGTTCGGTCGCGTCCGTGTCGGGGACGTCGGCCGGAAACCCCCGCGAAATCCGGCCGACCTACCGTGACGGAATGCTGATCGAATGCCGTCCCGCCACCGATCCGGAGGTCGCCGCGCTCGTCGTGGCCCAGCAGCGTGAGCTGCGGGACGCCGATGGCGGGCTGGACGGGCAGGCCACCGTCGCGCACGCCGACATCCGCTATGTGGCGGCCGTGGTCGGCGGCCGGGCGGTCGGCTGCGGCGGTCTCCAGACGCTCGACGCCGACACCGGCGAGCTGAAGCGGATGTACGTCCGGCCGGCGTACCGGGGGCGCGGCATCGCCCGGCAGTTGCTGCTCGCGTTGGAGGAACTGGCCTTCCGGCAGGGGCACCGGACGGTGTGCCTGGAGACCGGCACCTACCTGCCGGCCGCCATCGGGCTCTACCGGTCCAGCGGTTACCAGCCGATCCCGGTCTACGGCGAGTACGTCGACAACCCGTACAGCGTCTGCTTCGCCAAACAGCTCCCGGTGGCGGCCTGACCGCTCAGGCGCTGGTCTGCGCGTGCGGGGCGGTCACCGGCTTGGACTCGGGGCTGGCGTGCTGACGCAGCACGATGCTGAGCAGGATCAGCACCCCCACCGCCAGGAACTCGCTCTGCCAGTTCTGCATGGACTGGAACCAGAAGTCGCTGGTGCCGAGGAACTGCCAGGCGCTGATCGGGGCGGCGCCGCTCTCCAGCGCCTGCTCCTGGTTGTAGGCGGCGACGCCGCCGAAGAGGTGCCCCAGGAACGAGCCGGCGAAGATCATCAGCAGCGCGATGGAGAGGCTGTTCCGGTAGACCACCAGCGGCAGCCCGCCGGCCCGCACCGGCCACGGCGCGTCCGGGCCGGCGTGGTCGCGGTTGTCGTCGGGGCGGTCCGTCTGCCCCACCGGCTTCGACTCGGCCGAGCCCTTCTGCACCAGGTACGCGGTGAGCAGCACGTAGCCGCCCATCTGGAGGAACTCCGACTCCCAGTTCTCGAACACCGCCTCGGCGAAGTGCCCGGTCCCCAGGTAGGCCCACCAGCTCAGCGGCGCGGCGCCGTACTGGCTCAGCTCCTCGTTGTGCACCTGCCAGCCGAACACGCTCTGCAACGCCAGGAAGACCAGGAACGCGCCGAGCATGGCGACCGAGAGCGCGTGGTCGCGCCACCACCGTGACATAGCCGGACCTCCTCGTCCCGCCCCGTGCACCGTCCGTGCCGGCCCTCCTGCCCCCGCCTGCGCCCGGGCAAACGCCGGCCCGGCGTGTCGTGGCTGGTCAGGGCCGGTCGATGGGGGTGTCCGGCCGGCCGCCGGTGCCCACCTCGTTGTTCAGCAGCAGGCCCGCGGCGAGCATGCCGAAGCCGAGGAACAGGTGCAGCCAGTTGTCGGCGTCGTTGATCGGCACGAAGTTCGCCGTGCTCTCCCGGTCGATGGCGAAGCCGTACAGCCAGAGGACCAGGTAGAGCGCACCACCGCCGGCCAGGAACACCCGCGCGCCGGCCAGCCGCCGCGCGGCCAGCAGCCCGACCAGCCCGAAGACCAGGTGCACCAGGTTGTGCAGCACCGACACCTGGAACACGCCGAGCAGTTTCGCTCCCGAGTGGTGCCCGGCGAACGCCATCTCGCCGTAGTGGGCGGTCACGCCGGGGACGAAGCCCAGCACGCCGATCAGCACGAAGACGGCCGCCACCGCGAGCGCGACCTTCTGCACCGTCGGTCGGACCGACGGGCGTCCGCGCACCTCACGTGCCATCGCTGTCACCCCCGTGGAGCCCACCCGGGCGGGCCGGCCTCCCCATTCTGTGATCGGGACGGGTCGCTTCCGCAGAGAAATGACGAATCAGGCATGGACCCGACGACCTGGGGTAGGGCAGTTGTCACGCGGAAAGCATTCGCGTGACCCCCCGAACACAACCGCTGGGAACGCACGAGCGGAAGGGACACCATGACTCAGGACTTTTCCTCCACGTCCGCCACGTACGAGTCGACGAACGGCGGCGGCGTACGCGATCAGGCCCGCCAGGTCGGCTCCGACGCCGCGAGCGCGGGCGGCGCGGTCGCCCAGACCGCCAAGGAGCAGGGCCGGGAGGTGGTGGGCGAGGCCAAGCGGCAGGCCCGCGACCTCTACGGCGAGACCCGCAACCAGGTCACCACGCAGGCCAGCCAGCAGCAGCAGCGGGCCGCCAGCGGCCTGCGGTCACTGGCCGACGAGATGCGGTCGATGGCGCAGCAGGGCGGCGGCTCCGGGCCGGTCACCGAGCTGGCCCACCAGGCAGCCGAGCGGGTGCACGGCGTGGCCGGCTGGCTGGAGCAGCGTGAGCCGGGCGACCTGCTCAACGAGGTGAAGGGCTACGCCCGCCGTAACCCGGGCACGTTCCTGGTCGGCGCCGCCCTGCTGGGCGTGGTCGCCGGGCGGCTCACCCGGAACATCGCCGCCGTGGGCAACGACGACGGCGGCGTCCGGCCGGCCTACGACCCGGACCAGACCGCGGTCATCCCGACCACGCCGACCGTGCCCACCCAGGCGCCGGCCGGTGGCTACCTCGACCCGACGCCGGGCACCTACGCCGAGCCGGACCCGGGCTACTCCGCACCGGGCGCGACCTACCCGGGCGGCGGCGCCCCGAACACCTGGGACGACCCGGCCGGCGGCACCGGCCAGCCGTTGCCGCCGCCCAGCCGGACCGATCCGCTGCCGGGCGTGCCGTCGACCGGCGCCTCCCGCCCGTGAGCGGCCGGACCGGCAGAAGGGAGACCACGGCATGACCGTGCCGACGCAGGACCCCGGCTACCAGGCGGCGGGCGCGCCCCACCACGCCGACGAGGTGCGGGGCAGCTCGATCGGGCAGCTGATGAGCCAGGTCACCGGCGACCTCTCCACGCTGATGCGGCAGGAGGTCGAGCTGGCCAAGGCCGAGATCCGCCAGGAGGGCAAGAAGGCGGGCAAGGCCGCCGGCCTCTACGGCGGCGCCGGCTTCGGCGGCTACATGGTGGCGCTCTTCGTCTCCGTCGCGGTGTGGCAGTTCCTCGACAACGTCATGGACTCCGGACTGGCCGCGCTCATCGTGGCCGTCGTGTGGGCCGCGATCGCCGCGGTCCTCTACTCGAAGGCGAAGAAGAACGCCGAGCAGATCCGTGGCCTGAAGCAGACCAACGACAGCGTCCAGCGCATCCCGGACGCACTCAAGCCGCACCCGGAGGGAGTCACCCGATGAGCACCGACCCCGACCAGATCCGCCGGGAGATCGAAGCCACCCGCAACAACCTCAGCTCGGACGTGGACGCCCTGGCGTACAAGGTCAGCCCGAGCCGCATCGTCGACGACCGCAAGCAGCGCGTCCGCAGCGCGCTGACGAACGTGAAGGACAAGGTGATGGGAACCGCTTCCGACCTCGGCCACAGCACCGGCCACGCCGCCCACTCGGTGGGCGACCACGCCTCCTCGGTCGCCTCCACCGTGGGCGACAAGGCACACTCCGCCGCCTCCACGGTGGGTGACGCCGCGCACCGGGCGCCGCAGGTCGTGCGGCAGAAGTCCCAGGGCAACCCGATCGCCGCCGGCGTGATCGCCTTCGGCGTCGGCATGCTGGTCTCCTCGCTGATCCCGGCCACCCGCCGCGAGCAGGAGCTCGCCGCGCAGGTCAAGGAGAAGGCGACCGAGCACAGCGGCGTCGTCAAGGAGAAGCTGGGTGAGGTCGCCAACGAGCTGAGGGACGAGCTGCGCGAGCCGGCCCAGCACGCCGCCGAGTCGGTGCGCTCCACCGCGCAGGACGCCGTGCACGCGGTCAAGGACGACGGCCGCAGCGCCGCGCGGGACGTACGGGAGAGCGCCCACCAGGCGCGCTCCTGACCGCCGCGTGTCAGGCGGGGGCCCTGCTGTCGCCCAGGCGCGTCAGCAGGGGCCCCCGCCTTCGCACGTCTCCACCCAGCGGGCCAGCTCGTCGGGGTGGTGGCGACGGGCCAACCGACGCCGCAACGCCCGGGTGCTGTGGGCCGCCGTCCGCAGTCGGCTGCCCGCGTACGGCACCCCGCCGCGCAGCCGCCGGCCCACCGCCAGCCAGGCGCACACGCCGCGCTCCAGCACCCAGGCGGGTGCCGCGAGCGTGGTGTGCGCCGGGAAGACCCGGGCCCCGCCGGCCCGCCGTCGGCCCAGCTCCGCCACCGCGACCGTGACCAGCCCGGCCCGCAGCAGCAGCCCCGGGCGGCGGGCGACGAGCGCGACCGCCGTGGCCGGCAGCACCGCCAGCGCCGCCAGCAGCCACGCCGGCCGGGCCGTCTCGTCGTACGCCTGGCGGACCCGCTGCCCGAGGAAGTGCGCGGCGGTGGGCGGGAGCCGCCGCACGTACAGCCAGGCCGGGGTGGCGGTGCTGCCGCCGTACGCGCGGACGGTCCGCACCAGCTCCAGGTTCTCGAAGAGCACGTCCGGGTCGTAGCCGCCCATCGCCAGGAAGGTGCTCCGGCGGAGCGCCAGCGTGCCCGGCCAGTCCCCGCCGAACACCCGGGCGAGCAGCGTCCGACCGGTGTCCCACCAGGCGTGCCAGGTCAGCGGGGCGAAGTGGTTCTGCGGCCGGACCAGGTCCACCCGGTCGAGCAGGTCGTGCACCGCGCGCAGCGCCGGCAGGTCGTACCGGACGTCGTCGTCGGCGATCACCACGTGCTCGTGCCGGGCCAGCGCGACGCCGGTGAGCACCCCGAGCACCTTGCCGTTGCGCCCGTGCAGCGCCGGATCCGGCGGGACGTGCCGGACCAGCCCGCGCCAGGCGTCCGCGTGCCGGGCGAACAGCTCCGGCGGCGAGCCGTCGACCACCACCACGTCCACCCGCCGGCGTAGCTCGCGCAGGTAGCCGGTCAGCTCGTCGAGGCCGCGGTCGTCGGCGGCGCGCAGCGGCAGGACGTACGCCATCGGAAGCCGGTCCGGCGCGGACGCCGCGGCGGTCCGGCCGGGGTGCGGCAGCGGTGGAACGGTCGTTCGGGTCACGTCGCCCTCCGGTCGGCTCGGGTCCCGCGACTTGCCCGGAATGCGGCCCCTGAAACCGTTTCGACCGCCGTGGGTCGGGTGGCGTCACCGGATACGGGCGGTCCGACTCGTCCGGCTGGACCGTGCCGCGGCCGGCGAGATCGACCCGGCTCTCAGGCCGCGCGCCGCACCCCGTCGACGACCAGCCCGCTGGGCGGCAGCGCCGGCATCGTGCCGAGGTCGAGCGCCAAATCCTGCGGCGGGACGCGGTAGCTCATCGCGCCGGTCAGGTTGGCCACCGCCCGCTTCATCAACTCGATCGTGATCCACTCGCCGGCGCAGCGGTGACCCGTGTCGTGGTCGCCACCGCCCTGCGGGACCAGGCCGAACGGGTCGTCCCGCCAACCGGCGAAGCGCTCCGGGCGGAACCGCTCCGGCTCCGGCCACAGCGCCGGGTGGTGGTTGGTGCCGTACAGGTCGAGCAGCACCCGGCGGCCCTGCGGGAACGCGTACCCCCGCCACTCGAACGAGCGGCGCACCCGGGCGGCGGCGAGCGGGAAGAACGGGTAGTACCGGCGTACCTCCTGCACGAACTGCTCGGTCGCGTCGTCGTCGCCGCGCACCCGGTCGCGCCAGTGCGGGTGGTCGTGCAGCGCCAGCGCGGCGAAGACCACGTACCGGTCCACCGCGACCGTCGGGCGGAGCACGTTGAGCAGCTCCACCGCGGCGATCCGGCGGGGCAGCGGCTGGCCGCGCTCGTCCCGGTGCTCGGCGACGACCCGCAGCGCGCTGCCCTCGGGCGCCGGCAGCGCGCCCGCGCGGACCCGCTCGACCAGCGCGCCGGCCCAACGTTCGGCCCGGCGGCGGCCGAACAGCCCGCGCCAGTGCTTCAGGCCCAGCTCCGCCGGGCCCTCGATCATGGCGTGCATCTCGGCGGTCCGGCGGCGCACGTCGGACTCGGCCAGCGGCACCCCGGCCCAGGCCCAGACCGCGCGGGTCAGCAGCCGGCCCACCTCGTGGTAGAGCACCACCGGCCCGTGTCCCGCCCAGACCGGGATCCGGGCCCGCCACTCGTCATCGAAGAGCTGCCCGAGCCGCCGGACCGCGGCCGGCGTCATCATCGACATGAACATCGCCTTGCGGGCGCGGTGCGCCGCCCCGTCGAGGCCCTGGACGCCACCCACCCCGGTCAGCGTGCGCTGGCCGCGTGTCGGCGTGGCGCCGCGCCGGACGAACCGCTCGTCGTCGTAGAACAGCTCGGCGGCCTCCCGGCCGCGCAGGCAGATGGTCGGCTCGAGCAGCAGCCGGGTCTGCACGACGTCGGAGCCCAGCCGGTCGCAGCGGGTCCCGACGAAGCGATAGCCCTCGCGGAGGTAGGCCAGCGTGCTGTCCGGGCTCCGGTCGCTCGGCATGGTGCTCATCTCGGTTGCTCCTGACCCGGCTCGGCGACCCCTGCGCGATCTGCGCTGCCTACCCGGGCCGGGTCGGCCGAATCCTCCGTTTTCGCAGATCCGCCCGCTCGGGGGAGGGGCCGGCCACCCCGCGGGCGCTGGCCCCTCCCCGGGCGCGGGAAAGCTGGTTGGCTCGTACCCGGACCGGCGGCGACCGGTCCGGCCCCCGCCGGCACGGCGTCCGGTGGGCGGTCACCGGCGACGGGGGAGGGCACGGATGCGCGACGACCGGGCGGCACGGCGGCGGCACCGCGACGCGGTGGCCGGGCTGCGGGGCAGCGGCCGGGCGGAGCCACTGATCGGCGGGCCCCGGCGGGCCGGGGCCCGCCCGCCACGGTTCTTCACCGTGCACCTCGGCTTCGTCGCCACCGATCCCGCCGTCGCGCGGGAGCTGGCCGTCGCGTACGCGGAAGCGCTCGGCCTGCTCCGCCCGGAGCTGGCGCTCGGCGCGGCGGCCCTGTCCCCGGCCGACGCCTGGCACCGGGCGGAGCGGCTGTTCTGCGGGGCGGCCGGCCCCGACGGCGAGCTCTGTGCCGACGTGGCCGGCCATCCCGGCTTCCACCACGCGCCCGGGCCGGGCGGGCTCGGCTGGGGCGACGGTGACTGACCCGCCCGGCTCAGTCCAGGTCGAACTCGCCGTCCTGGGCGCCCGCCACGAACGCGTCCCACTCGGCCTGGGTGAAGACCAGGACCGGGCCGTCCGGCTCGGCCGAGTTGCGCATTCCGATCAGGTCGTCGACGAAGGCCACCTCGACCGCGCCCTCGGACGTGTCGCCCTCCGCTCGCTGCCAGACCGCCCGAGAAAGGTCGAAATCGCCCTTGGGGTGCTGACCCATCGTTGTGCCTCCATCGCCACGCGTCACAGGAAGGCCCGTGCGGACCTCATCGGGCAGGATAAGCGGATGCCAAGCCTGACCCGTGCAGAGGCGACCGCGCGTGGCGCGTCGATCACCGTCGAGTCCTACCAGGTGGACCTCGACGTGACCGGCGGCGCCGAGCGGTTCCGCTCCACCACCACCATCCGGTTCCGGGCCACCCCCGGCGCCGAGACGTTCGTCGACGTCAAACCCCGCCGACTCCGGCGGGCCCGCCTCAACGACCGCGACCTCGATCCGGCCCTGCTGGTCGACGAACGGCTGCCGCTCACCGGGCTGGCCGGGACCAACACGCTCACCGTCGAGGCCGAGATGGCCTACTCCAACACCGGCGAGGGGCTGCACCGCTTCGTCGACCCGGCCGACGGCGAGACGTACCTCTACGCGATGTCCTTCCTGGACGACGGGCCGCGCATCTTCGCCGCGTTCGACCAGCCCGACCTGAAGGCCCCGGTGACGCTGGCGGTCACCGCGCCGCCGGAGTGGACGGTGGCCGCCAACGGGCAGCTCGCCGCCCGGCCGGCGCCGGGGCGGTGGGAGTTCGCCCCGACCGCGCCGCTGGCCACCTACTTCGTCTCGCTGGTCGCCGGGCCCTGGCACGTGCGGCACGCCGAGCACGACGGCATCCCGCTCGGCCTCTACTGCCGGCGTTCGCTCGCCGCGCACCTCGACGCCGACGCGGACGAGATCTTCACCGTCACCCGGCAGTGCCTCGACCGCTTCCACCAGCTCTTCGCCGAGCGCTACCCGTTCGGCAAGTACGACCAGGCGTTCGTGCCCGAGTTCAACGCCGGCGCGATGGAGAACCCGGGCCTGGTGACGCTGCGCGACGACTACGTCTTCCGATCCGCGGTCACCGACAGCCAGCGCGAGTACCGGGCCACCGTGATCGCCCACGAGATGGCGCACATGTGGTTCGGCGACCTGGTCACCATGCGCTGGTGGGACGACCTGTGGCTGAACGAGTCGTTCGCGGAGTACCTCGGCACCCGCGTCACCGCCGAGGCCACCCGCTTCGACCAGGCCTGGACCACCTTCGCGCTGCGCCGCAAGGCGTGGGGGTACGCCGCCGACCAGCGCCCCTCCACCCACCCGGTGGCGCCCGAGGAGGTCGCCGACGCCGCGGCGGGCCTGCTCAACTTCGACGGCATCTCGTACGCCAAGGGCGCCGGGGTGTTGCGCCAGCTCGTCGCCGGGCTCGGCGACGACGTGTTCCTCGCCGGCCTGAACGCGCACTTCGCCGCGCACCGGTTCGGCAACGCCACCCTCGCCGACCTGCTCGACAGTCTCGCCTCGGCCGCCGGCCGGGACCTCGGCGGCTGGGCCGAGCGGTGGCTGCGCCGCGCGCAGGTCAACACGCTGCGGATGGAAACCGCGGTGGACGCCGACGGCCGGTGGACCGGGGTGGCCGTGGCGCAGACCGCGCCGGCGACCCATCCGGTGCTGCGACCGCACCGCATCGGCGTGGCCCACTACACCGCCGAGGGTCCGGCGCGCCGGTTCGTGGTCGACCTCGACCCGGACGCGGACGGCGGCCGGACGCCGCTGCCCGAGCTGGTCGGTCAGCCCGCCACCGGCCTGCTGCTACCCAACGACGGCGACCTCACGTTCGCCAAGATCCGGCTCGACCCGGCCTCCGCCGACGCGGTGCCGATGCTGCTCCCCGGGCTCGACGACCCGCTGGCCCGGGCGCTGCTCTGGGGCGAGGCGCTGGACGCCGCCACCGACGGCGAGCGGCCGGTCGCCGCCCTGGTCACCCTGATCGCCGCCGCGCTGCCGACCGAGACCGAGGTGATCATCGCCGAGGACGTGCTCACGCTCAGCCGGAACCTCGTCGACCGCTATCTGGAGCCGCTGGCCCGGGACGCGGCGCTGCTGCGGATCGCCGAGGCGTGCCGGGCGTTGCTGGCGGGTGCCCCCGCCGGCGGTTCGCTCCAGCTCGCCGCCGCCCGGGGCCTGATCGGCGCCACCACGGACGTCGATCTGCTCACCGGTTGGCTGGCCGGCTCGGGCGTGCCGGAAGGGCTGGCGGTCGACGCCGACCTGCGCTGGGCGTTGCTGCACCGGCTGGTGGTGCTGGGCGGCGCCGGTGCGGCGGAGATCGCCGCCGAGGCGGCTGCCGACCGCAGCGCCACCGGTGCCGAGCGGGCGGCCGATTGCCGGGCGGCGCTGCCGGACGCCGACGCCAAGCGGGCGGCCTGGGAGATCGTCATCCACAACACCGAGTTGTCGAACCGGTTGGTGGAGGCCACCGCCGAGGGGTTCTGGCAGCCGGAGCAGGCGGAGCTGACCGCCGCGTACGTCGAGCGGTTCTTCGCCGACATGCCGACGGCCGCGCGGAGACGTACCGCCTGGCTGGCGGACCGGGTGGCCGCGCTGGCGTTCCCGCGCTACGCCGTGTCGCAGCCCACCCGGGAGCTGGCCGCGGCGCTGCTGGCCCGCGACGACCTGACGCCGGGGCTGCGCCGGCGGGTCGTCGACCTGGACGACGACCTGCGCCGCGCGTTGGTGGCCCGGACGGCGGTGGCCGCCGCGGGCGCCTGACCGACGCATCGCGCCGGGCGGCCGTCCGCCCGCCCGGCGCGAGCCGGCGACCCCGGCCGACCGGCGCCGGGGCGCGGCCTAGGATCGCGGGGTGGAGGAAGACATCCGGCGGATCGGCATCATGGGCGGCACGTTCGACCCGATCCACCACGGTCACCTGGTGGCGGCGAGCGAGGTGGCCGACCGGTTCGGCCTGGACGAGGTGGTCTTCGTGCCGACCGGGCAACCGTGGCAGAAGGCGGACGAACCGGTCAGTCCGGCCGAGGACCGCTACCTGATGACCGTGATCGCGACCGCCTCCAACCCCCGCTTCCAGGTGAGCCGCGTCGACATCGACCGCGGTGGCCCCACCTACACCGTCGACACGCTGCGCGACCTGCACGCCGAGTACGGGCCGAAGGCGCAGCTCTTCTTCATCACCGGCGCGGACGCGCTGGAGCGCATCCTCTCCTGGAAGGACCTGGATGACGTCCTGGAGCTGGCCCACTTCATCGGGGTGACCCGTCCCGGTTTCGAGCTGACCGACAAGCACCTTCCGGCCGACTCGGTCAGCCTGGTGCAGGTGCCCGCCATGGCCATCTCCTCGACCGACTGCCGCGCCCGGGTCGGTCGGGGCGAGCCGGTGTGGTACCTGGTACCGGACGGTGTGGTGCAGTACATCGCCAAACGGCGCCTCTACCAGCGGTGATCTCGCCCGTTACATCCCCTTTCATGCCGATAACCGGCAAGAACTGACAGGTCGTCGCGCCGGCCGGTGTGAGAGGCTTGGAGGGTCGCACGGTTGATCGAAGGAGAACGGTGACCACCATTCCGGAACGCGCCTACGAGCTGGCGATGGCCGCTGCCCAGGCCGCGGCCGACAAGAAGGCACAGGACATCGTCATCATCGACGTGGGCGACCAGCTCGCGATCACCGACGCGTTCCTGGTGGCCTCCGCTCCGAACGAGCGTCAGGTCCTCGCCATCGTCGACGCCATCGAGGAGCGCCTGCTGGAGCTGCCGGAGAAGGCCAAGCCGGTCCGCCGCGAGGGTGAGCGGGGCGGTCGCTGGGTGCTGCTCGACTACGTCGACATCGTGGTGCACGTCCAGCACACCGAGGAGCGCGAGTTCTACGCGCTCGACCGGCTCTGGAAGGACTGCCCGCAGATCCCGTTCGTGGACCGCGACCTGGCCGACTCGGCCGCCGGCACCGCCACCGCCGAATGACCCGCCTGATCATCTGGCGGCACGGCAACACCGACTGGAACGCGCAGAGCCGGGTCCAGGGCCAGACCGACGTGCCGCTCAACGACCTCGGCCGGGAGCAGGCCCGCGCCGCCGCGCCGGTGCTGGCCGCGCTGCGCCCGGACGCCATCGTCGCCAGCGACCTGCGCCGCGCCGCCGACACCGCCGCCGCGCTGGCCGCGCTGACCGGGCTGCCGGTCCGTTCCGACCCGCGGCTGCGGGAGCGGCACTTCGGCAAGTGGCAGGGCCTGGCCCTGACCGAGGCCGCCGAGCGGTTCCCCGACGAGTACGCCCGCTGGCGGGCCGGCGACCCCGACCCCGGCGCCGGTATCGAGAGCCTGCACGATCTGGGCAGGCGGCTCGGCGCCGCGTTCCAGAACGCGGCCGACCTGGCCGCCGGCGGAACCGTGGTGGTCGCCACCCACGGCGGCGGGGCCCGGCAGGGCGTCGGCCACCTGCTCGGCTGGGACCATGCGGTGCTGCGCAGCGTCGGCTCGCTGGCCAACTGCCACTGGACCGAGCTGCGCCACGACGACGTCCGCGGCTGGCACCTGCGCGCGCACAATGTCGGGCTGATCACCCAGCCGGCGCTCACCGACGCGGCCTGAGCCGGTCGGCCCCGGCGCGGCACCGCGACATCGGCTAGCGTGCCGGTCATGCCCGTAGCGGTCGTCACCGACTCCACCGCCTACCTACCCCCCGAGCTGGTCCGCGCGCACCGGCTCACCGTCGTCCCGCTGACCGTCGTGCTCAACGGCGCCGAAGGGCTGGAGGGCATCGAGACCTTCCCGGCGGACGCCACCCGCGCGCTGGGTGCCCGGCGCGTCTCGGTGAGCACGTCCCGGCCCGCGCCGGCACAGTTCGCGCAGGTCTACCGCGCGTTGCTCGCCGACGGCGCGGAGGGCGTGGTCTCGGTGCACCTCTCCGCCGAGCTGTCCGGCACCGTCGACGCGGCCCGGCTGGCCGCCACCGAGGTCGGCGCCGACCGTGTCGCGGTGGTGGACAGCCGATCCACCGGCATGGGCCTCGGCTTCCCGGCGCTCGCCGCCGCCTCGGCCGCCGCCGGGGGCGCCGACCCGACCGGGGTACGCGCGGCGGCCCGGGACGCGACCGACCGCACCACCATCTTCTTCTACGTCGACACGCTGGAGTTCCTGCGTCGGGGCGGCCGGATCAACGCGGCCGAGGCACTGCTCGGCACCGCCCTGTCGGTCAAGCCGATCATGCACATGCCGGACGGCGCGATCGTGGTACGGGACAAGGTCCGCACCGCGAGCCGGGGCGTGGCGCGCCTGGTCGACCTGGCCGTCGAGACGGCAGGTGACGCCGACGTCGACCTCGCGGTGCACCACCTCGCCGCCCCGCAGCGCGCCGAGGCGTTGCTGGCGGCGCTGACCGAGCGGCTGGGCGACCGGCTGCACGACACGTACGTCACCGAGGCCGGCGCGGTGGTCGCCGCGCACGCCGGCCCCGGACTGGCCTGCGTGGTCGTCCACCGCCGCGGGTGAGCGCGCGGTCGTACGTCGTCACCGGCGGCGGGCGCGGGGTCGGGCGGGCCGTCATCGAGCGGCTGGCCGCCGGTCGCGTTCCTGCTGTCGGCGTCGGCTTCGTTCGTCAACGGCGTGACGCTGCCGGTCGACGGGGGCCGGGCCGTGCTCGGGCTGGACCCCGAGGCACGCTGACCGGCGCTAGCGCGGGCGATCCTGCGAGCCGATGCCGAGACGGTGCGCCTGCAAACTTGATGGCGTAGGTGGGTCGCCCCCTGAACCGTTCTCCGCATCCCGTCCGTAGCCCTGCGCGAGGCACCACGCCCGAACAGGCCGGCCAGCCGCCACCGCCCGGGGAAGCCCGCGGTCAGCGGTCGGTACGGAACCGCGGCGAGGGCATCGATAGCACATCGGCGGCATGATCGGGTGGTTGTCCACAAGGGCACCACTGTCCACAGGTGAGCAGTCGCGGACCGGTCAACGGCTCGCTGGCGTCGTAGCGTCCTGAGCCGTGCCAGACGACGACGAAGCGACGGTACGGCGGCGACTCGCCCGGCTGTTCACGCCGGTCGGTCGGACGGCTGCCGGCGCGGTGGCTTCCGCCGGCAGCGTGCGGGATCCGGTCGGAGCGGCGACGCCCGAGCCGTCACCCACGCACCCCCTTGCCGAGCCGTGGGGTTTGCCGGACCCCGGGCCTCGGCTGGGCGAGGCGGCCCGTTCCGGGCCGCGACGCGGCCACCCGGAGCCCGGCACCGGGCTGGACCATCTGGCCGAGCCGGGCACGGCATCCATGGTGGACGACGACGGGCCCGACGAGAATCCACCCGAGGAGTTCCGGGCGCCCGCGCGCGGCTCGACTGCCCGGCTGCCCGGGCCGGGCGCGTTCGACCCGGGCCGGCGTGGCGTCCGCGCCCTCGCCGCCGTGGCCGCGCTCGTCGTCCTGGTGGCCGCCGTCTGGGCGTGGCGATCCCGGCCGAGCGCCGAACCCGTCCGGCCGGTCGCGCCGGTCGGCGAGATGCCGGCCGGGGTGACGACGCGGGCGCCGGCCGGCGCGGTGACGGAGGCGTCGCCGCCCGGTTCGTCCGGCCAGGTGGTCGTCACGGTGGCCGGCAAGGTCCGCCGCCCCGGGCTGGTCCGGCTCCCGGCCGGCGCCCGGCTGGCCGACGCCCTGACGGCGGCCGGGGGAGCACTGCCCGGGATCGACGTCGCGTTGCTCAACCCCGCCCGGAAGGTCACCGACGGTGAGCTGATCCTGGTCGGCGTCACCGCCCCACCCGGACAGCCAGCCCCCGGTCCGGCGGCCGGCGGCGGTGCGCCCGGTGGTCCGGCGGCCGGGCCGGTCAACCTGAACACCGCCACGCTGGCCCAGCTCGACGCGCTGCCCGGCGTCGGCCCGGTGCTCGCCCAGCGGATCCTCGACCACCGGGACCAGCACGGCGGGTTCCGGTCCGTGGCCGACCTGCGTCAGGTCGACGGCATCGGGGACGCCCGCTACGAGCAGCTCAAGGAACTGGTGACGGTGTGAGCGTCGACGGTGCGGAGGCCGGGCCGGACCTGCGGCTGGCCGGGTTCGCGGTGGCGGCCTGGCTCGCCGCGCTCGCCGGGCTGCATCTTCCCGTCCGGTCGACCACCGGGCTGGCCGCCGTCGCCGCCGTGCTCGCGCTGGTGGTGGGCCTGCACCTCGGTGGCGTGCTGGGGCGTCCCGCCGGTCCGGCCCGCCGGTACGGCTGGATCGCCGTCGCCGTCCTGCTCGGCACGCTCTGCGGGGCGGCGGCCACCGGCGCGCGGGTCGCGGTCCGCGACGCCGACGCGGTGCGCGCGTTGGTCAGCGAGCGGGCCCTGGTCACCGCCGAGCTGGTGGTCCGGGACGACCCCCGCCCGGTGCGCGGCGTGCCCGGCCGCCCGGCCACGCTGCTGGTCCGGGTCGACCTGGTACGCCTCACCGGCGCCGACGGCGGTCAGGTCACCGGCCCGGTGCGGGGTCTGGTGCTCGCCACCGACCCCGGTTGGCGGGGGCTGCTGCCGGGCCAGCGGGTCACCGCCGGTGGGCGGCTGGCCGCGCCGCGTGGCGGGGACCTGACCGCGGCGGTGCTCTCGGCCACCGGGCCGCCCACCCGGCACGGCGACGCGTCGTGGCCGCAGCGGGCGGCCGGCGTGTTGCGGTCCGGGTTGCAGCGGGCCTGCGAACCGTTGCCGGACGCTCCGGGCGGGCTGCTGCCCGGCCTGGTGGTGGGGGACACCAGCCGGCTGCCGCCCGAGGTGGAGGAGGACTTCCGGGCCACCGGGATGACGCATCTCAACGCGGTGTCCGGGTCCAACGTGGCCATCGTCGTGGGGGCGGTGCTGCTGCTGGCCCGCTGGTCGCGCGCCGGTCCGCGTACCGCCGTGGCGCTCTGCGGTCTGGCGCTTGTCGGCTTCGTCATCCTGGTGCGTCCCTCCCCGAGCGTGGTGCGTGCCGCGGCGATGGGTGCGATCGGGCTCGCCGCGCTCGCCGCCGGGCGGTCCCGGGCCGCGCTGCCCGCCCTGGCCGCGACCGTCGCCGGGCTGGTGCTGCTGGACCCGGACCTCGCCGGTGACCCGGGCTTCGCGTTGTCGGTCTGTGCCACCGGCGGGCTGCTGCTGCTCGCGCCGGGCTGGCGGGACGCGTTGCGCCGCCGGGGCGTACCGCCGGGACTGGCGGAGGCGCTGGCGGTGCCGGCCGCCGCGCAGCTCGCCTGCGGCCCGGTGATCGCCGCTCTGTCGGCGACCGTCAGCCTCGTGGCGGTGCCGGCGAACCTGCTGGTCGTGCCCGCCGTCGCGCCGGCCACGGTGCTGGGTGTGCTCGCCGCGGTGCTGTCGCCGGTGTGGCCGACCGGCGCGGAGTTCCTCGCCTGGCTGGCGAGCTGGCCGGCGCGTTGGCTGGTGGCGGTGGCGACCCACGGGGCCGGGCTGCCGGCCGGGAACCTGCCCTGGCCGGGCGGGGTGGCCGGCGGTCTGCTGCTGGCCGCCGTGAGCGTGGCGCTGCTGCTCGCCGCCCGGCGGCGTCGGGTCCGACGGCTGGTCGCGGTCGTCGTGGTCGCCGTGGTGCTGGGCGCGCTGCCGATCCGGCTGCTCGCCTCCGGGTGGCCGCCGCGCGACTGGGTGGTGGTGGCGTGCGCGGTGGGCCAGGGTGACGCGGTGGTGCTGCCGGTCGCCGCCGGCCGGGTCGTGGTGGTCGACGCCGGCCCGGAGCCGTCCGGCGTGGACGCCTGCCTGCGCCGCCTCCGCGTACGCGAGGTGTCGTTGCTGGTGGTCAGCCACTTTCACGCCGACCACGTGGGTGGGGTCGCCGGGGTGTTCCGGGGTCGGCGGGTGGGCGCGGTGGTGGGCCCGTCCTGGTCCGAGCCGCCCTACGGGGTGGCCCAGGTGCGTGAGGCGGCCCGCCGGGGCGACGCGTCGCTCGCCCCGGTGCCGGCGGGCTGGCGTTGGCGGGCCGGTGCGGTGGAGCTGGTCGCGGCGGGGCCGCCCTACCCGCTGCGCGGCAGCCGCTCCGACCCGAACAACAATTCCCTGGTGCTGACCGCCACGGTGGCCGGCGTGCGGGTCCTGCTGGCCGGGGACGCCGAGACCGAGGAGCAGCGGGCGTTGCTGGAGACGGGGCCGGCCGGCGCGTTCCGGGCGGACGTGCTGAAGGTGGCGCACCACGGGTCGGCGTACCAGGACCCGGACTTCCTCGCCGCGGTCCGCCCGGCGGTCGCGCTGGTCTGCGTCGGTGTCGACAACGACTACGGGCACCCCAATGCCGGCCTGCTGGGTCGGTTGAGCAGGGGCGGCGCGCGGGTGATGCGTACCGACACCGACGGGGACGTGGCCGTCGTCCGGGTCGGGGCCGGCCTGGCGGTGGTGGCGCGCGGCATCGAACCGGGGCGGTCACGGTGAACGCGCTGTGGTTCTGTCGCTATAGATGGAGGATCAAGTCAAATGTCTGGATTTGCGCTGAGTGCGGGCTGCGCGGTCACAGTCCCCGATGAGCAGGCACGATCCGCCCGCAGGGCGTGCGAGTATGTGCGACGTGACCCCCGCCAGCCTGCCTCCCATTCTGCTCGTCCTCGGCGACGAGGAGCTGCTCGCCACGCGAGCGGTCTCCGAAGCGGTCGCCCGGGCCCGCGCGGTGGACCCCGACGTGGACGTGCGGGAGTACCAGGCCGGCTCGGTGGCGGTCGGCGAGATCGACGAGATGCTGAGCCCGTCGCTGTTCGGCGGTCGCCGGGTGCTGGTGCTCCGCTCCGGCCAGGACACCCGCAAGGATCTGTCCGCCGCGCTGCTGGCGTACGCGAAGAATCCCGACCCGGACGTGCAGCTCGTGGTGCTGCACCTGGGCGGCGCCAAGGGCAAGGCGTTCGCCGACGGTCTGCGGTCGGCGGGCGCCACGGTGGTGCCGGCGGGCAAGCTCAAGGGGCACCGCGAGCGGGTCGCCTTCGTCCGGGACGAGATCCGCCGCCATGGCGGGAAGTGCGCCGAGGACGCGGCCGAGGCGCTGATCGCCGCGGTCGGCAACGACCTGCGTGAGCTGGCCGCCGCCTGCTCGCAGCTCGTCGCCGACACCGACGGGCGGATCGACGCCGAGACGGTCGCCCGCTACTACCGGGGCCGGGTCGAGGTGACCGGCTTCACCGTGGCCGACGCGACGATGGTCGGCGACGTTCCCGGTGCCCTGGAGGCGCTGCGCTGGGCGCTGCACGTCGGGGTCGATCCGGTGCCCATCGCCGACGCGCTCGCCGACGGCGTGCGGACCGTGGCCCGGGTCGCCTCGGCCGGGCGGGGCAGCGCCTACCAGCTCGCCAGCAGCCTGGGCATGCCGGCGTGGAAGATCGAGCGGGCCCAACGCCAGAGTCGGGGCTGGACGCCGGAGGGCCTGGTCGAGGCGATGCGGGCCGCCGCCGAGTGCAACGCGGCCGTCAAGGGCGGCGCCGACGACCGGGCGTACGCGTTGGAGCGGGCCGTCTTCTCGGTGGCCGCGGCCCGGCAGGGCGGCGTCCGGTGACCCGGGCGTGGTCGACCCTGCCGACGGACGAGGACCGTTTCCGGCCCCTCTACGCCCGGGCGCTCGGCCTGCGCTTCGTCAACCCGGGTGGGGTGCTCTGCTTCGTCTTCTTCGAGGGCGCGGTGGCGTTGGCCGTGCTGCTCTCGCTCGCCGAGTTGGTGAGCTGGTGGGCGGTGCTGGTGCTGCCGACGGCCGTGGCGGCCATGGTCAAACTCAACGACGTGGTGGCCGAGATCGTGATCCGTACCGCGGCCCAGGTGCCCGACCAGGAGCGGGACCGCTTCCGCCGGCAGATGGAGCCGGTCGTCGGGCGGGCGCGGGTGCCGGCCACGGTCCGGGCGGTGCCCGGTGGCCTGAGCCTGCCCGGCGACGACCGGGGTGCGACCCGTTCGGCGGTTCCGTACCACCGGGCGGGGCGCGCGGCGTTGCCGCTCGACCGGCCCGACGAGCGGGGCCGGCGGGCCACTTCCGAGATCACCTGGCCCGATTCCTTCCGCTGACCGCCGGTAGTGCCGCCCCGCCACTCCCGTGCGGCTCCGCCGGGCTGCGCCGGCTCGCGTGCTCCCCGAGGTCGACGCCGACGAGGACGGCCCGGAGCGCCGGACCGCGTGGCGACGCGCCTGCTCCAGCCATCGCGAGATCTCGGAGGCGAACGAGCCCCAAAGGGCAGAATCTTGCCGGATCTCGACCGTTCGGGCGCGGAGCGGAGCTGTCGGGAGCCGCGTTGGCTCACTGCCCTGGACGGAGAACGCGGACAGCCGGAAGCCCCGGGGCGGTGGCCCCGGGGCTTCCGGTCGGGTCTACGGTCTCGTCAGGCCGAGAACGAGGCGACGCGCTTGGCGATCGCCGACTTCCGGTTCGCCGCCTGGTTGGCGTGGATGACACCCTTGCTGGCGGCCTTGTCCAGCTTCCGGGTGGCCTCCTGCATGAGCACAGTGGCCTTCTCGGCGTCGCCCGCCTCGGCAGCCTCGTGGAACTTTCGGATGGCGGTCTTCAGCGACGACTTGACCGACTTGTTACGCAGCCGGCGCTTCTCGTTCTGCCGGTTGCGCTTGATCTGGGACTTGATGTTCGCCACGCGACAGCCTCGTCTTGATAGCTCGGGTTGGTCAGCTTGCGTACGCGACGAGCATGCGTCATCGCCGCGCGAATGGTCAGGCTACCAGGTCGCCCGGGACGAGCCAAAACGCCTCCCGAACGCGCCGGTCAGCAGGGCTGAGAGGGGGCCCCTTCGCTACCGGGGACGTCAAGCGGGGCCCCTCCTTGCCCGGTCAGGCCCAGCCTCGACGGGCGGTCAGCCAGGCGAGTGCCTGTGTGCCGCTCCACCGCTGGTGGGACCGCAGGTGCGGGGAGGCGGTCGACGGTCCGGCGGCGGCGCCGGTGAGGAAGTAGCCGGCGAGTGCGGCGAGGCTCACGTCCAGCGCGTCCGGGGGCGCCCCGGCGGTCACCGGGTGACCGGCGAAGGCGGTGTCCGCGTCGAGGCCGCTGGCGTACCCGGTGAGCAGCAGGCCGGCCAGGTCGAACCAGGCGGGCCCGTGGCAGAGCCAGGGCCAGTCGCAGAGCCAGGCGCGACCGTCGGCGTCGATCAGGAGGTTGTCCACCCGCAGGTCGCCGTGGGCCAGCCCGGGGGCGGCGTCGGCGTACCCGGGCAGGCGGGACTCCAGCGCGACCAGTTCCGCCAGCGGGGCACCCGCCGCCGGCTCGGGCAGCGGTTCGCGGCCGGCGGCCACCTCGCCCCACCACAGGATGTCGTCGCGGGCCAGGTCGGCCAGGCGCGGCAGTCCGAGCGCGACGAGCGGCGCGGGCGGGTCGGCGAGCGCGGCGGCCACCCGGGCGTACGCGGCGAGGGCCGCCGCCAGCTCGGCCGGGTCCCAGGGCAGCCGGGGGGTGCGCCCGTCGATCGCGTCGAGCGCGAGCGCGTACCAGCCGGCCGCGGTCAACGCCCAGCGTGGCCGGGGCACCGGCAAACCGGCGGGGAGCCGGGCCAGGATCGCGGCCTCGCGGGCGTACCAGTCGACCAGGTGCCGCTGCCCGGTCAGCGCCGCCGCCTTGACGAACACCCGGTCGCCGGTCGGGCCGGTCAGCACGGCGGCGAAGCCGCGCGTGAAGCCGCCGCCGGCCACCCGGACCGCGGCCGGTGGGCCGCCGAGCCGGGCCGCCAGCGCGTCGCGCAGCCCGTCCGGCAGGTCGGCCCAGCCGGGTCGTTCGGCTGTCTCCCCGTACGGGACGGGCGGTAGCGAGATCGCACGCACCGCATCATGCTGCCGCACCGCCACCACCTCCGGGTGTGGACGGCGCGTCGGTGGGGTCTGCCAGACTGCCGACCATGAGGACCGAGGACTTCTGGCAGTTGATCGACCAGGCCCGGGCCGGTGCCGGGGGAGAGGCCGACGCGGTCGCGGTGCGGGCGGTCGCGCTGCTCGCCGAGCGCGATCCGGAGGAGATCGTCGGGTACGCCCACCACCAGCGGCGGGTGCTCGCCGCCTCCTACCGGGTCGACCTGTGGGGCGCGGCGTACCTGATCAACGGCGGCGCCTCGGACGACGGCTTCGAATATTTCCGGGGCTGGCTCATGACGCAGGGTCGGGACGTCTTCGCCCGGGCGGTGACCGAGCCGGATTCGCTGGCCGCGTTGCCCCGGGTCCGGGCCGCCGCGCTCAGCGGCGAGGAGTTCGAGTGCGAGCGGATGCTGTCGGTGCCCTGGGAGGCGTACCGGCAGGCCACCGCGTCCGAGTTGCCGGCCGATCGTGATCCGGTGAAGGTGCCGGACCTGAACGACTTCTGGGACTTCGACGACGAGGAGGAGGCCCGCCGCCGGCTGCCCGGGCTGGCCGCGCTCTTCGTCGAGCCGCCGGCGGAGTGAGGCCCCGCGCGGCGGCGGACGGCCGGGCAGTGCCGGGGGAGCCCGGGCGCGCGCCGGACGACGTGGGAGCATAGAGGGGGCCGGCGGCGCGCCGGCCCGCTCACGTCAGCCGACCAGAACGGACCGCTGTGCCACCGAAGCTCGATCCCGGCGCGAACGCTCCTGGTGCCACCGACCCGGCGCGCATCCGGAACTTCTGCATCATCGCCCACATCGACCACGGGAAGTCGACCCTGGCCGACCGGATGTTGCAGCTCACCGGCGTGGTCGACCCCCGGCAGATGCGCGCGCAGTACCTGGACCGGATGGACATCGAGCGCGAGCGCGGCATCACCATCAAGAGCCAGGCCGTCCGGATGCCGTGGACGATCCGGGAGGGTGACCGGGTCGGCGAGACTGCCGTGCTCAACATGATCGACACTCCCGGCCACGTCGACTTCACCTACGAGGTGTCCCGTTCGCTGGCCGCCTGCGAGGGCGCGGTCCTGCTCGTCGACGCCGCGCAGGGCATCGAGGCGCAGACTCTCGCGAACCTCTACCTGGCGCTCGAGAACGACCTGCGCATCATCCCGGTGCTCAACAAGATCGACCTGCCGGCGGCCCAGCCGGACAAGTACGCCGAGGAGCTGGCGCACCTGATCGGCGGTGACCCGGCGGACTGCATCCGGGTCTCCGGCAAGACCGGCGAGGGTGTGCCGTACCTGCTCGACGAGATCGTCCGGCAGTTCGTGCCGCCGGTCGGGGAGGCCGACGAGCCGGCCCGCGCGATGATCTTCGACTCGGTGTACGACGTCTACCGGGGCGTGGTCACGTACGTCCGGGTGATCGACGGCCGGATCTCGGCCCGGGACCGGATCAAGATGATGTCCACCGGCGCGGTGCACGAGCTGCTGGAGATCGGCGTCATCTCGCCGGAGATGGTGAAGGCCGACGCGCTCGGCGTCGGCGAGGTGGGCTACCTGATCACCGGCGTGAAGGACGTCCGCCAGTCGCGGGTCGGTGACACGGTCACCATCAACGGCAACCCGGCCAGGGAGGCGCTCGGCGGCTACAAGGACCCGAAGCCGATGGTCTACTCGGGCCTCTATCCGATCGACGGCTCGGACTACCCGAACCTGCGCGAGGCGCTGGACAAGCTCAAGCTCAACGACGCGGCGCTGGTCTACGAGCCGGAGACGTCCGGCGCGCTGGGCTTCGGCTTCCGCTGCGGCTTCCTCGGCCTGCTGCACCTGGAGATCATCCGGGAGCGGCTGGAGCGGGAGTTCAACCTCGACCTGATCTCCACCGCGCCGAACGTGGTCTACCGGGCCATCACGGAGGACGATCAGGAGATCGTGGTGACCAACCCGAGCGAGTACCCCACCGGCAAGATCGCCGAGGTGTACGAGCCGACCGTGCGGGCCACCGTGCTGACGCCCAACGACTACGTCGGCGCGGTGATGGAGCTGTGTCAGGGCCGCCGGGGCAACCTGCTCGGCATGGACTATCTCTCCGCCGACCGGGTGGAGCTGCGCTACACGCTGCCGCTGGCCGAGATCATCTACGACTTCTTCGACCAGCTCAAGAGCCGCACCAAGGGGTACGCCTCGCTGGACTACGAGACGTCCGGCGAGCAGGCGTCCGACCTGGTGAAGGTGGACATCCTGCTGCACGGTGAGCCGGTGGACGCGTTCAGCGCCATCGTGCACAAGGACAAGGCCTACAACTACGGCACGACGATCGCGGCGAAGCTGCGTTCGCTGATCCCCCGCCAGCAGTTCGAGGTGCCGATCCAGGCGGCCATCGGCAGTCGGGTGATCGCCCGGGAGACGATCCGCGCGATCCGCAAGGACGTGCTCGCCAAGTGCTACGGCGGTGACATCAGCCGGAAGCGCAAGCTGCTGGAGAAGCAGAAGGAGGGCAAGAAGCGGATGAAGATGGTGGGTCGGGTGGAGGTTCCCCAGGAGGCCTTCATCGCGGCGCTCTCGTCCGACTCCGGCGACGGCAAGCCCGCCGGCAAGAAGTAGCCCTCGACGCCCACGAACCGGCCGGCACCCTCCGCGAGGGTGTCGGCCGGTTCGCGTACTCAGGAAATTTTCAGCTCCCCGGAAACGCTCCCACCTGGGCTTTCGTGCCGTCGGGTCGGTCCGTGGCCGGCCGGACGGTGATTCGGCCGGTTTCGGTTTTCGGCCGGTCGGGAACTTACCGGTCACGACAGCAACCGCACAGAACGTGCGAAACCGCTTATAGGAGGACCGACCGTGGAGTTCACCGTCTGGGGCATCATCACCGCGCTGATCGTCGGCCTGATCGTCGGCGCGCTGGGCCGGCTGGTCGTGCCGGGCCGGCAGAACATGCCGATGTGGCTGCACATGCTGATCGGTGTGGGCGCCGCGCTGCTGGGCACGATCGTCGCCCGGGCGTCCGGCTTCGCCGACACCGCCGGCATCGACTGGCGTGAGCTGCTGCTGCAGGTGCTCTTCGCCGCCATCGCCGTGGCCCTGGTGGCCGGGGTCGGTCGCCGGCGGGGCGTCACCCACCACTGACCGCGTCATTGAGGCGCCTCGACGGGCGCCCGGCCTTCCGGCCGGGCGCCCGTCGCCGTTTCGCATTGAAGTCGGTGGGTTGACCAATGGTGTGGGTGATGGCGGTAGCTGCCCGCATTCGGACGAGAATCCCCAGCTCAGAGCGGCACCGAACAATTCGTCACCGGAGTCGGTTTGGATTTTTCGGCGGTCGGGAACCTAGCAGTCACGACAGAAACCACACGACATCGTGTGACACGATCTGAAGGAGGAGGGCGACCATGGAGCTCACCGTTTGGGGCATCATCACGGCGCTGGTCGTTGGTCTGATCGTCGGCGCGCTGGGCCGGCTGGTCGTGCCGGGCCGGCAGAACATGCCGATGTGGCTGCACATGCTGATCGGCGTCGGTGCCGCACTGCTGGGCACGATCGTCGCCCGGGCCTCCGGCTTCGCCGACACCGCCGGCATCGACTGGCGTGAGCTGATGTTGCAGGTGCTCTTCGCCGCCATCGCCGTGGCCCTGGTGGCCGGCGTCGGCCGCCGGCGGAGCGTCTCGCGCTACTGACCCCGCCCCACAACGCTCGACGGGCGCCCGGCCACCGGCCGGGCGCCCGTTCGCGTACTCCCGCTCTGACCTGCCCGGACGGCACCCCTGCCGGCCGGGCGTCCGGCTGCGATACCGTCGCCTCGGCCGCCCGCCGCACCCACCCCCTGTTGTAAAGGAAATTTTCCTACTAAGGTGCGGCGGAGAAGGTTAGTGCCAAACGGCCCTGAGGGAGATATGGCGTGAACAGGTGGAAGCGGCTGGCTCCGGTCACCGCCATCGTGGCGTCGGCCGCGCTGGTGCTGACCGGCTGCGGTGGCTCCGGCGACGACGACAAGGCCGCCGACAACAGCAAGCTGACGGTCTGGATGATGGGTGAGGGCGGCGACGCCCAGACGAAGTTCCTCGACACGGTCGAGGCGGAGTTCAAGAAGAAGCACCCCGAGACCGACGTCGTGGTGCAGTACATTCCCTGGCTCGAGGCGCCGAAGAAGTTCCAGGCGGCGCTCGCCGGCGGCGAGGGCCCGGACGTCACCGAGCTGGGCAACACCGAGACCCAGGGCTGGGCCGCGCAGGAGGCCCTGGCCGACGTCACGGACAAGTTCAACGGCTGGACCGAGGGCAAGGACATCCTGCCCGACCTGGTCAAGAACGCCCAGCTCGACGGCAAGCAGTACGGGGTGCCGTGGTACGCCGGCGTGCGCGCCGTCTACTACCGCACCGACTGGTTCGCCGAGGCCGGCGTGAAGCCGCCGACGAACTGGGACGAGATGGTCGCCGCCGCGAAGGCCGTCCAGGCCAAGAAGCCCGGCACCTACGGCATCGCCCTGCCCGGCAACTCCGAGCTGCCGTTCTACTCCTTCCTCTGGGGTGCCGGCGGGGAGATCGCCACCAAGGACGGCGACACCTGGAAGTCCGGCTACAACACCCCCGAGGCGCAGAAGGCGGTCAAGTTCTGGACCGACCTGGTGACCGTGCACAAGGTCGCCCCGCCGGCCGCCGCCGGCTGGAACGAGGTCGACGCCCGGACCCAGTTCGCCACCGGCAAGGCCGCCATGGCGTTCGCCGGTAGCTGGCAGGGCGGCGCGATGAAGAAGGACAACCCCGACATCGAGAAGGTCTGGGGCACGTTCCCGATCCCCGGCCCGGACGGCAAGGCCGCCCCGGCGTTCGCCGGCGGTTCCGACATCGCGGTCTGGAAGGACAGCGAGCGCCAGGCGCTGGCCTGGGACTACATGACCGTGCTGCTGAGCAAGCAGAAGGACCAGGAGTTCGCCAGCAGCCTCGGCTTCTTCCCGGTCTACCAGGACCTGGTCAGCGGCGGGAACTACGCCAACGACAAGGTGATGGCCGCGTTCGCCACCGCCATCCAGAACACCAAGCTGACCCCGCTGACCCCGAAGTGGGTCGAGGTCAGCCGCACCAAGACGGTGACCCAGGCGATGAACAGCTCGGTCATCAAGGGCCAGAAGACGGTCGAGAAGGCAACCGCCGACGCGGCCACCGAGATGGAAAGCATTCTCAACGCCAAGTGACAACGCTGACCAAGGCCACCGGCGAGGCCGCCGCGCGGGAGACCCCCGCGCGGCGGCGCCGCCCCCGGGTGGACCGCCTCCCGTACCTGCTGCTCCTGCCCTGTCTGGCGATCATCGCCGTGCTGCTGCTCTGGCCGCTCGGCCAGGTCGTGATGATGTCCTTCTACAAGCTGGACAGCGTCCGCCAGCTCCGCGGGGACCGCGAGTGGCCGTGGGTCGGCCTGGCCAACTACACGCAGATCCTCGGCGACCCGTTCTTCCGTACGGTGCTGCGCAACACCGTGCTCTTCGCGTTCGCCAACGTGGCGCTCACCATGGTGCTCGGCACGCTGGTGGGGCTGCTGCTCAACCGGCTCGGCAAGCGGATGGCCACGTTCGTGGCGAGCTGCGTGATGCTCGCCTGGGCCACCCCGGCGCTGACCGGCACCATCGTCTGGAAGTGGATCTTCGACGACACGAGCGGCCTGGTCACCTGGCTGTTCAACAAACTGCCGGACGGCCTCTCCACGACCCTGTTCGGGCGTAGCGACTGGACCGGCTACGGCTGGTTCAACGACCCGCTGCTCTTCTTCGGCATCCTGACGCTGGTGGTGGTCTGGCACTCGTTCCCGTTCATCGCGGTGAGCGTGCTGGCCGGGCTCAAGAGCGTGCCCACCGAGTTGCAGGAGGCGGCCCGCGTCGACGGCGCCGGGCCGTGGCGCGTCTTCTGGTCGGTCACGTTCCCGATGCTGCGGCCGGTCTTCGGCATCCTCGTGGTGCTCTCCACGATCTGGGACTTCAAGGTCTTCACCCAGCAGTTCGTACTGGCCGGCGGCACCCAGGACCGGTCGACGTTCATGCTGTCGATCTACTCGTACGCGGAGGCGTTCTCACCGCCGCCGAAGTACGGACTCGGCTCCGCGATCGCCGTCATCCTCACCGTGATCCTGCTCGCGGTGACCGCCCTGTACGTCCGCATGGTGCTCAAGCAGGAGGACGAGTCGTGAAGAAGATCGCGCTCAACGGGGCCGGCGTGCTGGTCGCGCTCTTCGCCGCGTTCCCCGTCTACTGGATGATCGCGACCTCGCTGAAGCCCAACCGGGAGATCTTCTCGGCCACGCCGCGCCCGGTGCCGGCGGAGCCCACCCTGGAGCACTACCGGGAGATTCTCACCGGCAACCTGATCCCCGGCGTGACGTTCCTCGACTTCTTCCTCAACAGCGTGCTGGTCGCGGTGGCCACCGTGCTGCTGAGCGGCCTGGTCGCGCTGCTCGCCGCGACCGCGGTGGCCCGGTTCCGGTTCAAGCTGCGCACCAGCTTCCTGATCCTGCTCCTGGTGGTGCAGATGATCCCGCTGGAGGCGCTCGTCATCCCGCTGTTCCTGATGATCCAGCGGCTCGGCCTCTACAACACGTTGCCCAGCCTGATCCTCACCTACCTCGGCTTCTCGCTGCCGTTCGCGGTGTGGATGCTGCGCGGCTTCGTCGCGGCGGTGCCGAAGGAGCTGGAGGAGGCCGCCGCGATCGACGGGGCGAGCCGGGCGCAGACGTTCCGCAAGGTGTTGTTCCCGCTGGTCGCGCCCGGCCTGGTGGCGACCAGCATCTTCTCCTTCATCACCGCCTGGAACGAGCTGATCTTCGCGTTGACGTTCATCAACGACCAGCAGCGGTACACGCTGCCGGTGGCGATGACGTTCTTCTTCGGGCGGGACGACACCGCCTGGGGGTCGGTGATGGCCGCGTCGACGCTGTTCACGCTGCCGGTGATCGTCTTCTTCCTGCTGGTGCAGCGCCGGATGGTCTCCGGGCTGGTCGCCGGCGCGGTGAAGGGCTGAGCCCGGTCGACCTCGATGACGGGCCGTCGGCGGGCCGTCGGCGGCCCGGCGCCGGCTCAGGTGTCGGCGAAGACCTCGGCCAGCACCTGCGTCGCCGGATCACCCTTCACCCGGGCCCAGGTGCCCTGCTCGGCGGTCCACTCCAGGCTGCCGAAGCGGACCCGCTTCACGCCGTTGTCGTCGGCGTGCGAGACCAGCCAGTGCGCGTAGCGCCAGCCGTTGCGGTCGTCGCTGGCCGGCACCGTCAACCCGGTCAGGTTCGTCGCCCCGGTCAGCCGGGGCAGGCCCCAGTCCAGCGTCAGGCCCTCCAGCACCGCGCTGGCGGCGGCCGGGCCGCGCATGGTCGGTGTCGAACCGACAGTGCAGGCCACCGCGCCGGTCGCCTGGCCGAGCAGCGCGCGGGTGAGGACCTCCGACTCGTCCGCCCACTTCTGGTACGCCTCGGGGTAGGCCGACCGCTGCACCCGCTGGGCGGCCTCGGTGACCCGCATCCGCTCCCAGCCCTTGACCTTCTTCAGCGCGGCGTAGAACTTCCGGGTCGCGTAGCGCGGGTCCTGGATCTCCTCCGGCGTGCCCCAGCCCTGGCTCGGGCGCTGCTGGAACAGGCCGAGCGAGTCCCGGTCGCCGTGCGCGATGTTGCGCAGGTGCGACTCCTGGTAGGCGGTCGCCAGCGCCACCACCACCGCGCGCTCGGGCATCCGGCGCTGCGCCCCGATGGCGGCGATGGTGGCCGCGTTGGCCATCTGGTCGGCGCCCAGCACCACCTCGCCGTCGGCCTGCACGGTGCAGGTCCGGCTGGCCAGCGGCAGCCGCAGGTGGTGACCGAACTGCTTGGTCACGAACCAGATCGCGAGCAGGGCCAGCACGCACACCACCACACCAGATGCCACGATCGCCGGTCGCGTCCGCACCCGCACCCCCTGTCCTGACAGTCCGACCAGCGTACGTCGCCGACGCGACTCCCCGACTCGGCCGACCGGCCTTCTCACCGCCGCGTCACCGGCCCGTGACCGGTCGCTGTCGAGAAGGGGTCCCGCCTGTGCCGGACGCGTCGACCGGGGGCCCCGCCTTCTATCCTTCGGCGGGCACCCACGCCGCCGGGCGCTTCTCACGGAACGCGAGCACCCCCTCCCGCCCCTCGTCGGAGAGGAAGTACCCCGTGGAGAGCGCCGCCAACGCACCGATCTCCGCCCGCAGATCGGTGGCGGCCGGCCGGCGCAGCAGCTCCTTCGCCCCGGCCAGCGCCGCCGGCGCGCCCTTGACCAGCGCGGCGCGGTAGCGCTCGACGGCGGCGTCCAGCCCGTCCGCCGGCACCGCGGCGGTGACCAGGCCGACCTCGGCGGCCCGCCGGCCGTCGAACGTCTCCCCGGTCAGGTACAGCTCGGCGGCGGCCCGCGGGCTCAGCCGGGGCAGCACGGTCGCCGAGATCACCGCCGGGATCACGCCGATCCGCACCTCGGTGAACGCGAACGTCGCCTCCTCGGCACAGACCGCCAGGTCGGCGGCGGCGATCAGGCCCAGCCCGCCGGCCCGGGCCGGCCCGGCCACCTTCGCCAGCACCGGCTTCGGGCACTCCCGGACGGCGACCAGCACGTCGCCGAGCATGCCGGCCGGCACGGTCCCGCTGGCGTACGCGGCGGCGGTCTCCTTCAGGTCGGCGCCGGAGCAGAAGACCGGGCCGGTGTGGTCCAGCACGATCGCCCGGACCGCGTCGTCGGCGACCGCCGCGGCCAGCCCGGCGAGCAGCTCGGTCATCAGCGGCGTGGAGAGCGCGTTGCGGTTGTGCGGGCTGTCCAGGGTGAGGGTGGTCACCCCACGGGCCGTGGCGACCCGCACGAGAGCGTCCGGAGAGGTCATGCCGGGCACACTAGTGGCCATGCCCGGCGTCCTTCCAGAAGGCGAACCCGTCCCGCGCGACGGGTCGCTGCCCGCCACCGCCCGCCGCGCCGTCGGCGCCCGCGGCTTCGGCGTGTACGTGCACGTCCCGTTCTGCGCCAGCCGGTGCGGTTACTGCGACTTCAACACGTACACCGCCTCGGAGCTGGGTGGCGGGGCGAGCCGGGAGACGTACGCCGACAGCGTGCTGGCCGAGCTGGCGCTCGCCGGCCGCGTGCTCGGCGACTCCCCGCCGCCCCGGGTGGACACCGTCTTCGTCGGCGGCGGCACACCCACCCTGCTGCCCGCCGACGACCTGGCCCGGATCCTCGACGGCATCGACCGCACCTGGGGCCTGGCCGCCGACGCCGAGGTGACCACCGAGGCCAACCCCGAGTCGGTCACCCCGGAGTCGCTCAGGACGCTGCGGGCCGCCGGTTACACCCGGATCTCGCTGGGCATGCAGTCCGCCGCGCCGGGCGTGCTCGCCGTGCTCGACCGGCGGCACAGCGCGGGCCGGGCCACCGCCGCCGCCGCCGAGGCGCGCGACGCCGGGTTCGACCACGTCAACCTGGACCTGATCTACGGCACGCCGGGGGAGACGGCCGACGACTTCGCCGCCTCGCTGGCCCAGGTGGTCGACGCGGGCGTGGACCACGTCAGCGCGTACGCCCTGATCGTGGAGGACGGCACCCGGCTGGCCGCGCGGATGCGCCGGGGCGAGCTGCCGTACCCCTCCGACGACGTGGCGGCGGACCGCTACCTCGCCGCGGAGGCGGCGCTGCACGCGGCCGGTTTCTCCTGGTACGAGGTGTCCAACTGGGCCCGCTCCGAGGCGGCCCGGTGCCGGCACAACCTGCTCTACTGGACCGGCGCGGACTGGTGGGGCCTGGGCCCGGGGGCGCACAGCCACGTCGGCGGCGTGCGCTGGTGGAACGTCAAGCACCCGGCCGCGTACGCGCAGCGGCTGGCCGACGGCGCCTCGCCGGCGCTGGCCCGGGAACGGCTCACCGGTGACGAACAGCACATGGAGGACGTGATGCTGCGGCTGCGACTCGACTCCGGGCTGCCGCTGGACGTGTTGGACACCGCCGGGCGGGCGGGCGCCGAGCGGGCCCGTGCCGGTGGTCTGCTCGACGACGCCGCGTACGCGGACGGTCGTGCCGTGCTCACGCTGCGCGGCCGGCTGCTGGCCGACGGCGTGGTCCGCGACCTGCTGCCCTGACCGGTCCGGCCGGCCCCGCCGCGCGGGACCGGCCGGTGCGGGGTCACTTGATCAGGCTGGCCGACATCGGGTAGCGGTAGAGCTGCCCCTCGTTGGCCTTCACCCCGGCCAGGATGCCGAAGATGATCCCGACGATCATGGCGCCGAAGCCGACCACCAGGCCGATCAGGATGCAGGTGAGGATCCAGCCGACCAGCGCGATGACCGACCAGATGAGCTGGAAGTTCAGCGCGGCGACCGCGTGCGCCCGCACGGTCGGGGACTGGTTGCCCCGGGCCAGCAGCGCCACCAGCGGCGCGATCCAGCCCAGCACGCCGCCGCCGATCAGCATCCCGGCCGCGCCGCCGAAGTGCGCGACCAGGGCCCACGTCTTGTCGTCGTTGTTGGCGTAACCGGCCGGCGGGCCGTAGGAGCCGCCACCGGGGTAGCCGCCGCCGGGCGCGCCGTAGCCCGGGGCGCCACCACCGGGCGGGGGATAACCACCCGGCGGGGGGTAGCCACCCGCCGGAGGCTGGCCGCCCGGGGGCGGATAACCGCCGGGCGGGGGATAGCCGCCCCCGCCCGGAGCCCCGGACAGTGGTGCGGTGGGGGGCTCGTCGGCCGGCGAGGAGCCGTACGGCGCCGACGGCGGGAACGGGTCGGGCTGGGGGCCGGGGTCCCCCGCTCCGGGAGGGCGAGGAGGTTCAGTCATGGACGTCACGGTAGGTCCCGGGGGCAAGCGGCACCAGGGCTGTTCGGTCCCGACGCGCCGCCGGAACGCGACGGCCGCACCCGGGGTCCGTCGCTGATCATCGCGCCGGTGGGGGTGCCGACGTAGACTGGCACTCGCTACAGTCGAGTGCCAGTCGCCCGGCGGATGCCGCGCGTCGCCCGGCCGAGGTGCGTCAGGAGGTGGGGAGATGGGTCTCGACGACCGCAAGCTCGCCGTGCTGCGCGCCATCGTGGAGGACTACGTCGCCACGCAGGAGCCGGTGGGCAGCAAGGCCCTGGTCGAGCGGCACCAGCTCGGCGTCTCACCGGCGACCGTGCGCAACGACATGGCGGTGCTGGAGGAGGAGGGCTACATCCGGCAGCCGCACACCAGCGCCGGCCGGGTGCCCACCGACCGTGGCTACCGCCTCTTCGTCGACCGGCTCTCCCGGGTCAAGCCGCTCAGCCCGGCCGAGCGCCGGGCGATCGAGCGCTTCCTGGTCGGCGCCGTCGACCTCGACGACGTGGTGCACCGCACGGTCCGGCTGCTGGCCCAGCTCACCCGGCAGGTGGCCGTGGTGCAGTACCCGAGCCTGGCCCGGTCCAAGGTGCGCCACCTGGAACTGGTGCCGATCTCCACCACCCGGCTGATGGTCGTCATGATCGCCGACACCGGGCGGGTCGAGCAGCGGCTGGTCGAGCTGCCCGCCCCGGTCCCCGCCGAGCACGTGACCGACCTGCGCCGGCTGGTCAACGAGAAGCTGGTCGGCAGTCAGCTCGCCGAGACGCCCCCGCTGGTGCAGGCGCTGGTCGAGGAGTCCGCGCCGCACCTGCGCCCGGCCATGACCACGCTCTCCACCGTGCTGCTGGAGACGCTCGTCGAGCGGCACGAGGAGCGGATCGCGTTGGCCGGCACCGCCAACCTGACCCGGGGTGGCCTGCTCGACTTCCAGGGCTCGCTGCGCCCCATCCTGGAGGCGCTCGAAGAGGAGGTCGTGCTGCTCAAGCTGATCGGCGAGACCGAGCCGAGCAACACCACCCGGGTGCTCATCGGCGACGAGAACGAGATCGACAATCTGCGGGCCGCCTCGGTGGTCAGCACCGGTTACGGCCCGGGTGCCACGATCGTCGGTGGGCTCGGCGTGCTCGGGCCGACCCGGATGGACTACCCCGGCAATATCGCCATGGTGAGGGCCGTGGCACGCTACGTGGGCGAACTGCTGGCCCAGAACTGACCAGTCAGGGCCGACGGCCGGGAACGGCCGGCGACCGGCGACGCGAGACGAACATGAGGACACCGAACGCAGTGGCCAGGGACTACTACGGCATTCTCGGCGTGAGCCGGGACGCCTCCGACGACGACATCAAGCGTGCCTACCGGAAGTTGGCGCGGCAGTACCACCCGGACGTCAATCCGGACCCGGAGGCACAGGAGAAGTTCAAGGACATCAACGCCGCGTACGAGGTCCTCTCGGACGACCGGAAACGGCAGATCGTCGACCTGGGCGGCGACCCGCTCGCCCCGGGTGGCGGCGGCGCGGGCGCGGGTGGCCCCGGCGGCGCCGGCCCGTTCGTCGGCTTCCAGGACATCATGGACGCGTTCTTCGGCGGCGCGGCGGGCGGCAGCCGGGGTCCCCGGCCGCGTACCCGGCCGGGCGCCGACGCGATCCTGCGGCTGGAACTGGACCTCAACGAGACCGCGTTCGGCGTCGAGGCGCCGATCACGGTCGACACCGCGGTGCTCTGCACCACCTGCTCCGGCGCCGGCACCGCCGCCGGCACCCACCTGGCCACCTGCGAGGCGTGCGGCGGTCGCGGCGAGGTGCAGTCGGTGCAGCGGACGTTCCTCGGCCAGGTGGTCTCCGCCCGGCCGTGCACCGTCTGCCAGGGCTACGGCACCACGATCCCGCACCCCTGCCCGACCTGCGCCGGTGACGGGCGGGTGCGGACCCGCCGCTCACTGACCGTCAAGATCCCGGCCGGCGTCGAGGACGGCATGCGGATCCGGCTGGCCCAGCAGGGTGAGGTCGGCCCGGGCGGCGGCACCGCCGGCGACCTCTACGTCGAGATCCACGAGCGGACCCACGACGTCTACTCCCGCAAGGGCGACGACCTGCACTGCCGGGTGACCGTGCCGATGACCGCCGCCGCGCTCGGCACCCGGCTGACCATCAAGACGCTGGACAGCGAGGAGATCGTCGACGTCAAGGCCGGCACCCAGCCGGGCAGCACGCTGCGGCTGCGCGCCCGCGGCGTGCCGCACCTGCGGGGCACCGGCCGGGGTGATCTCTACGTCCACCTGGACGTGCGCACCCCGACCAAGCTCGACGCCGACCAGGAGCGGATGCTGCGCGACTTCGCCAAGACCCGTGGCGAGGAGGTCGCCGAGCTGACCAAGCAGGGTGGCTTCTTCTCCCGGATGCGCGACGCCTTCAACGGGCACGCCTGAGGTGTCGGCGCCGCTGTTCCTGGTCGAGGCGCTGCCCACCGGCGACACGGTGACGCTGGACGGCCCGGAGGGCCACCACGCGGCCACCGTGCAGCGGCTGCGCGTCGGCGAGGAACTGCTGCTCGCCGACGGCCGGGGCGGCACCGCCGCCGCGGTGGTCACCGCCGTCGGCCGGGGCACGCTCGACGCGCGCGTCACCGCCCGGGGGTACGCCGACGCGTGCGTCCCGCGGCTGGTGGTGGTGCAGGGGATCGCCAAGGGCGAGCGGGGTGAGCTGGCCGTGCAGGCGATGACCGAGGTCGGGGTGGACGAGATCGTGCCCTGGGCGGCGTCCCGCTCGGTCGCCCAGTGGCGCGGCGACCGGGGCGTACGGGCCCGGGAGAAGTGGGTGGCCACCGCCCGGGAGGCCGCCAAGCAGGCCCGTCGCCCGTGGCTGCCGGTGGTGGCCGGCGCCCCGGACGAGTCCACCGCCAGGGTGGCCCGCCGGATCGCCGGCGCCGGTGCCGCGTTCGTGCTGCACGAGGAGGCCGAGGAGCGGCTGACCACCGTCGAGCTGCCGTCGACCGGCGAGATCGTCCTGGTGGTGGGTCCCGAGGGCGGCATCGCCGACGCCGAGCTGGCCAGTTTCCGCGAGGCCGGCGCCCGCCCGGTCCGCCTGGGCCCCTCGGTCCTGCGCACCTCCACCGCCGGCGTGGCCGCCCTCAGCGTCCTCTTCACCCGCCTCCCCCGCTGGTAACCCCACGCGTCCTCTCACCCCCACCCCACCCACCCTGGCCGCGCAGTTTCACGGAAAGAGTGGCTATTCGCGGCCGGACAGGCACTCTTTCCGTGAATCAGCGCGCGGTAGGGGGAGGGTGAGGGGTGGGTCAGGTGCGGAGGTAGGAGGCGCCGTTCAGGTCGACGATGGTGCCGGCGGCCCATTCCGCCTCCGGGCTGGCCAGCCAGTGGACGGCGGCGGCGATCTCCTCGGGGCGGGCCACCCGGTGGAACGGCGACTGCGCCCGCACCGCCTCGCCGCGCTCGCTCTTGAGGTGCTCGTTCGTCATGTCGGTCTCGACGAAGCCGGGCGCCACGCAGGCCACCCCGATGCCGTACGGCGCCAGCGCCACCGCGAGCGACTGCGCCATCGCGTTCATCCCCGCCTTGCTGGCCCCGTACGCCGGATTGGCCGGCTCGCCCCGAAACGCGCCCCGGGAGGAGACGTTCACGATCCGGCCGCCCCGCTCCCGCATGTGCTGGGCGGCGCACCAGGCGGCGTTGGCGGCGCCGACCAGGTTGGTGTCCAGCACCTCGCGCCAACGCGCCCGCCACTGCTCGTAGCTGCTGCCGAAGACCGGGTGCGGCGGATCGGCCGGCCCGAACACGCCGGCGTTGTTGACCAGCACGTCGAGGCCGCCGAGCAGCCGGGCCGCGGAGTCCACCATGGTCCGTACCGCGTCCGGGTCCGCCAGGTCGGCGCGGACCACCACGTGTCCGGCACCGGGCAGCTCGGCGCGCAACGCCTCGGCCAGCCCGGCCGAGTCCCGGTGGTGGACCGCCACCCGGTCGCCGTCGGCGGCGAACGCGCGCGCCACCGCGCGTCCGATGCCCCGCGAGGCCCCCGTCACCAGCACCGCCCGTCCCGCCATGTCGGCCATCCTGCCGTACGTTCCCTACACTGCTGCGATGGACTGCCTGTTCTGCCGGATCGTCGCCGGGGAGATCCCGGCCACCATCGTCCGCGAGACCGCCACCACCCTCGCCTTCCGGGACATCGACCCGAAGGCCCCCACCCACGTGCTGGTGATCCCGAAGGAGCACTACGCGGACGTGGCCACCCTGGCCCAGGGTGACCCGACGCTGGCCGGCGAGGTGCTGCACACCGCCGCGCTGGTGGCCGAGGAGGAGGGCCTGACCGTGGACGGGTTCCGTCTCATGTTCAACACCGGCCCGTACGGCGGCCAGGAGGTCTTCCACGTGCACGCCCATCTGCTCGGCGGCGCGCCGCTGGGCCCCATGCTCTGCCGCTGACCGGTGACCTCGATCTCCGACCGGCTCGACCGGATGGCCCGGCAGGCCCAGGCGAAGGGGCGGGTCCCGGCGCTGTCGGCGGCGCTGCACCGCGCCGACCGGCCGCTCTGGGCCTGCGCGGTGGGCGGTACCGGCAACGACACCCCGCTCGGTCCGGAGAGCGTCTTCCGGATCGGCTCGGTCACCAAGACGTTCACCGCGGTGCTGGTCATGCAGTGTCGGGACGACGGCCTGCTGGACCTGGACGATCCGGTCGGACGGCACCTCGACCTGCCCGCGCACGGCGAGCTGACCGTCCGCCGGCTGCTGTCGCACACCGCCGGCCTGCAACGCGAGCCGTACGGCGACGTGTGGGACACGCTGCGCGCCCCGGCCGTCGACGAGTTGCTCGCCGACCTGGCCCGGGTGGAGCGGGTGCTGCCCACCGGCCGGCGCTTCCACTACTCCAACCTCGGCCCGGCGCTGCTCGGCGAGCTGGTCGCCCGGCGGCGCGGCGGCACCTGGGCCGAGGTGCTCGCCGAGCGGGTGCTCGCCCCGCTGGGGCTGACCGCCACCGGCGTCACGCCGGGGGAGCGGGCCGTCACCGGTTTCCTGGTGGACGCGTACTCCGACGAGGCGCACCCGGAGCCGCCCGCCGACTTCGGCGCGGTGGCGCCGGCCGCCCAGCTCTGGAGCACCGCGCCGGACATGGCCCGCTGGGCGGCCTTCCTGGCCGACCCGGCCGCGCTCGACCCGGCCGGCGTGGTGCTCACCCCGGCCACCGTCGAGGAGATGCGCTGGCCGCTGACCACCACCGACGAGTCGCTCTGGGCGGCCGGCTTCGGCCTCGGGCTGATCCTGGTGCCCCGACCGGCTCGGGTGACGCACGTCGGGCACGACGGCGCGATGCCCGGCTTCCTGGCCGCCGTCTACGGCCGCCGTGGCGGGGAGGGCACCGCCGGCGCGATGGGATGCGCGGTGCTCGGCTCGTCCGGCACCGGCGTCGAGGTGCTCGGCCTGGCGCACGAGTTGCTCGACGCCGCGGCCGAGCACGACCCGGCGGAGATCGAGCCGTGGCGTCCCGGCCCGCCCGCGCCGGAGCACCTGCGCGGCATGCTGGGCCGCTGGTGGGGCGAGGGGTTCGAGTCCGTCTTCTCCTGGCACGACGGGGCGCTGCGGGCCCGGGGCGCGGACGACCCGGCCGGCCGACCGCCGTCGGTGTTCGCGCCGCTGCCGGACCGGCCGGACGTGTTCCGCACGGTCTCCGGTCGGGAGGCGGGCGAGTTGCTCCGGCTCACCCGGGACGAGCGGGGCGTGGTGGTCCGGATGCACTGGGCGACCTACCGCTTCACCCGGCGGCAGGAGGCGTTCGACGGGTACGACTTCCGGACCGGCGGCTGACCGGCCGGGCACCGGAAATGGGCGCGGTGGGCACGGTGCCGACCCGATACGATGGGAGCAACGTACGCCGCGCCGGCAGGGCCCGGCGCCGAGATCGGAGAGCAGGTGGCGCAGGGCCCGACGGCCCGACCTATGACCGGCACCCCACCTCCCGGCCCGCCCCGGGTGCAGACCAGGATCACGGTCCCCGACCAGAAGATCATGGTGAACCTGCTCGGCGCGGGCGACGAGATCCTGCGTCTCGTCGAACGCTCGGTCAGCAGCGACGTCCACGTGCGTGGCAACGAGATCACCATCACCGGTGCGCCCGCCGACAACGCCCTCGCCGAGCGTCTCTTCAGTGAGCTCCTCGAACTGATCGAGAAAGGCGAGACCCTGACCACTGACGCCGTCCGGCGTACCGTCGGCATGCTCGAGCAGGGCGGCGCCGAGCGGCCCGCCGAGGTCCTGACGCTCAACATCCTCTCCCGGCGCGGTCGCACCATCCGTCCCAAGACGCTCGGGCAGAAGCGCTACGTCGACGCGATCGACGCGCACACCATCGTCTTCGGCATCGGCCCGGCCGGCACCGGCAAGACCTACCTGGCCATGGCGAAGGCGGTCCAGGCGCTCCAGGCCAAGGCGGTCAACCGGATCATCCTGACCCGGCCGGCGGTCGAGGCGGGCGAGCGGCTGGGCTTCCTGCCCGGCACGCTCAACGAGAAGATCGACCCCTACCTGCGCCCGCTCTACGACGCGCTGCACGACATGCTCGACCCGGAGTCCATCCCGAAGCTGATGGCGGCCGGCACGATCGAGGTCGCGCCGCTGGCATACATGCGCGGACGGACCCTTAATGACGCGTTCATCATTCTCGACGAGGCGCAGAACACCACGCCCGAGCAGATGAAGATGTTCCTCACCCGACTCGGCTTCAACTCCAAGATCGTGGTCACCGGCGACATCACCCAGGTGGACCTTCCCGGCGGGACGAGCAGCGGCCTGCGGGTGGTCCGGGAGATCCTGAACAACGTCGAGGACGTGCACTTCGCCCAGCTCTCCAGCTCCGACGTGGTCCGCCACAAGCTGGTCGGTGAGATCGTCGACGCGTACGCCCGCTGGGACGCCGAGCGGGAGAACCAGCAGGCGCAGAGCGTGCACGCCGTGCCGGGGCGGACCGCCCAGGGCGGCCGGGCCGGCCGGCGCCGCTAACCACCAGAGGAAGACAGTTGTCCATCGAGATCGCCAACGAGTCCGGTGTCGACGTCGACACCGACGCCGTGCTCGCCGTCGCCCGGCACGCCCTCGACGAGATGGGGGTCAACCCGCTCGCCGAGCTGTCCGTGCTGCTGGTCGACATCGAATACATGTCGGAGCTGAACCACCGCTGGATGGGTGGTGACGGCCCGACCGACGTGCTCGCGTTCCCGATGGACGAGGGCAGCGTCGACCACGGTCCGGGTGAGAGCAGCCCGGCCGGCGGCGAGCCGGCCCTGCTCGGCGACATCGTGCTCTGCCCGGAGGTGGCCGCCAAGCAGGCGGCCACCGCCGGGCACTCCGCCGCCGACGAGCTGCACCTGCTCACCGTGCACGGCGTGCTGCACCTGCTCGGCTACGACCATGCCGAGCCCGAGGAGGAGCGGGAGATGTTCGGTCTCCAGGCCCGGCTGCTGGCCAGCTGGCGGTCGACCCGGTCCCGGTGATGGTCACTTTCGCGGCGGCGGCCCCGGCCGGCCTGCCCGATCTCCAGCTCCTGTTCTTCGGGGCCGGGCTGGTGGTGCTCGCCGGCCTGATCGCGATGACCGAGGCGGCGCTGGCCGCGGTCTCCCCGGCGCGTGCGGCCGAGCTGACCCGCGACGGCGCGCGCGGCGCGCGGGCCCTCCAGGCGGTCGCCGGCGACGTGGTCCGCCACCTCAACCTGCTGCTCCTGCTCCGCCTGCTGGCCGAGCTGACCGCCACCACGCTCGTCGCGCTGGTGGCGGTGGACACGTTCGGCGCCGGTTGGCGGGCGGCCCTGGTCACCGCCGGGGCGATGACGGTGGTCAGCTTCGTGGTGGTCGGTGTCGCGCCGCGCACGCTGGGCCGGCAGCACGCCTACGCGGTCGGTCGGGCGGTCGCGCCGCTGGTGCGCTGGCTGGGTCGCGCGCTCAACCCGCTGGCGTCGCTGCTGATCCTGATCGGCAACGCGGTCACCCCGGGCAAGGGTTTCCGCGAGGGTCCGTTCGCCACCCAGGTGGAGCTGCGTGAGCTGGTCGACCTGGCCGAGCAGCGCGGTGTGGTGGAGCACGGCGAGCGTCAGATGATCCACTCGGTCTTCGCGCTCGGGGACACGATCGCCCGCGAGGTGATGGTGCCGCGCACCGAGATGGTGTGGATAGAGGAACGCAAGACGCTCGCGCAGGCGTTGGCGCTCTTCCTGCGGTCCGGGTTCTCCCGCATCCCGGTGATCGGCGAGAACGTCGACGACGTGCTCGGCGTGCTCTACCTCAAGGACCTGATCCGGCGTACCCAGGGCGACCGGGGGGCGCGGCAGATGCCGGTGGCCGAGCTGATGCGCCCGGCGACGTTCGTGCCGGAGTCCAAGCCGGTGGACGACCTGCTCTCCGAGATGCAGGCGGCCCGGAACCACCTGGTCATCGTGGTCGACGAGTACGGCGGCACCGGCGGGCTGGTCACCATCGAGGACATCCTGGAGGAGATCGTCGGCGAGATCACCGACGAGTACGATGTCGAACGCCCACCGGTGGAACATCTGCCGGACGGGGCCGTGCGGGTGACCGCCCGGCTGCCGGTGGAGAATCTGGGCGAGCTGTTCGACACCGAGCTGCCCACCGACGAGGTGGAGACGGTCGGCGGCCTGCTCGCCCAGGCGCTCGGCCGGGTGCCCATCCCGGGCGCCGAGGCCGAGGTGGCCGGTCTGCGGCTGATCGCCGAGGGCACCACCGGCCGACGTAACCGGATCGACACCGTGCTGGTGAGCCGCTCCGAGCCGGGTTCCGCGTCCGACGGCGCGGGGCGGCCCGATCCGACCGAGTCCCGTGGCAACCACAACCGTTCCGAGGAGAGGCAACCCGCCGATGCCTGAGTCACCCGCCGTGCCGGCTGCCCGGCCCACCCCCGCCGACCCGGCCGAGCTGAGCGCCGAGGACGGCAAGCTGGTCGTGCTGGCCCGGGGCGCACGGGGCCGGGTGGGGGCCGTGGAGGGCGCGGCGGTCCGCGACCAGGACGGCCGGACGTACGCGGCGGCCAGCGTGGCGCTGCCGTCGCTGACCCTGACCGCGCTCCAGTTGGCGGTCGCCTCGGCGGTGGCCGCGGGCGCGAGCCGGCTGGAGGCCGCGGTGGTGGTGACCGAGGCGTCGACGCTCGACGGCGCCGGGCACGCCGCGGTCCGTGACCTCTCCGCCGACGCGCCGATCCACGTGGCCGCGCCGGACGGCACGGTGCTCGGCACGGTGGTCGAGTGACCGCGTCCGGGGACCGCCCCTACCGGGCCGGTTTCGCCTGTTTCGTCGGTCGGCCGAACGCCGGCAAGTCGACGCTGACCAACACGATCGTCGGCACCAAGATCGCGATCACGTCGAGCAAGCCGCAGACCACGCGGCACGTCATCCGGGCGGTGCTGCACCGGCCGGAGTCGCAGCTCGTGCTGGTCGACACGCCCGGCCTGCACCGTCCCCGCACGCTGCTCGGCGAGCGCCTCAACGACCTGGTCCGGGAGACCTGGAGCGAGGTCGACGTGATCGGGCTCTGCGTCCCGGCGAACGAGCCGGTGGGCCGGGGCGACCGGTTCATCACCGGCGAACTGGCCAGCCTCAAGGCCACCGTGCTGGCCGTGGTCACCAAGACCGACCTGGTGGACAAGAAGCGCCTGGCCGAACAACTGCTCGCGGTGAGTGAGCTGGGCGAGTTCGCGGCCGTGGTGCCGGTGAGCGCGGTCTCCGGTCACCAGGTCGACACGCTCGTGGACGTGATGACCGGCTATCTGCCGGAGTCGCCCCAGCTCTACCCGGACGACATGCTCACCGAGGACCCGGAGCAGGTGCTCGTCGCCGAGCTGGTCCGGGAGGCGGCGCTGGAGGGGGTCCGGGACGAGCTGCCGCACTCCATCGCCGTGGTGGTGGAGGAGATGATCCCGGAGGGCAACCTCACGAAGATCTACGCGGATCTCTACGTGGAGCGGTCCAGCCAGAAGGCGATCGTCATCGGTCACCGGGGCAGCCGGCTCAAGCACGTCGGCACCACCGCCCGCCGGCAGATCGAGGAGCTGCTGGGCACCCGGGTCTACCTGGATCTGCACGTGCGGGTGGCGAAGGACTGGCAGCGCGACCCGAAGCAGTTGCGCAAGCTCGGCTTCTGAGGGCCGGATCAGCCAGACCTATGGGGCATCTCACGTTCCATGGGCGTCTTTACGCGTTTCACAGCATGGCGGAGCAGGGTAGGGACCAGTGTCCCTGCCCCCGGACCCCGCTGCGAGCTGATGCGAAACCGCTACCTCGACCTGCTCCGCTTCCTGGCCATCCTGCGCGTCGTCACCTACCACGTCACCGGCTACGCCACGCTCACGCTGGTGTTTCCGGCGATGGCGGTGATGTTCGCGCTGGCCGGGTCGCTGATGGCTGCGTCGCTGGACCGCAGCGGGGTGGCCGCGGTGGCGCGCCGGCTGCGTCGGCTGCTGCCCTCGCTCTGGGTGCTCGCCGCGGTCTTCGTGCCGGCGATGCTGTTCACCGGGTTGACGTTCGGCCCCAGGGTGCTGCTCTGGCTCTTCCCGATCGGTGACCCGCCGGCCAACTACTGGGGTGGGCTGGCGCTCAGCCCGATCTGGTACCTGCGGGACTACCTCTGGTTCGTGCTCGTCTCACCGCCGGTGCTCTGGCTGTTCCGCCGCGCGCCGCTGCCCACGCTGGCCGCCCCGTACGCGTTGCTCGCCGCCATCGAGTTCGGCATCCTGCTGAACCCGCCGACGGTGCTGCGCGAGTTCGGCCTCTACTTCGGCGCGTGGCTGCTCGGCTTCGCCCACCACGACGGCCTGCTGCGGCGGATGCGCAACCGGGTGCTGCTGCCGGTCGCCGGCGGGCTGGCCGTGGCCGGTCTGAGCTGGATCGTCACCCATCCCGGGCCGCGCGGCTACGACATCAACGACATTCCGCTGGGCAACGCGCTCTGGGCGACCGCGTTCATCCTGGTGGCGATCGGCCGGGCCCCCACGGGCGCGGCATGGATCGACCGGGTCCCGGCGCTCGGCCGGGCGGTGACCGTGGTGAACCGGCGGGCGCTCACCGTCTATCTCTGGCACATGCCGTTCGTGGTGGCGCTCACCCCGCTGGTCGGCCTGGTCGGCTGGTCGCCGCGGGACCCGGTCGGCCTGTGGCTGCGGGTGGGGCTGGTCTTCGTGCTCGTCGGCGTGGTGACGTTGCTGGTCGGCTGGGTCGAGGACGTGGCCGCCCGGCGTACCCCGGAACTGGTGCCCGGCAAGCCCCGGCGGACCGTGACGGAGCGGGCGGCGGACGCGCCGGCCAGCCCGGCCCCGGCCGGCGCGGCGAGCCGGCTGGTCGGCGCCGGGGCCCGGGTGCCGGCACCCCGCCCCCGGCCCGGCGACCGAGCCCAGGGACCGCCGGCGGACGCGGACGGCGGGCCACCCCGGAGCCGCGCCGCCGGGGCGGCCGGTCACCGCGCCGCCGACTGAGCGGCGGCCGGCTCAGCGGTTGCTGACGGTGACGTTGCCGCTGGTGGCGGTCACGTCGAGCAGCAGGGACGCGCCCGGGTCGTTCGACACCTGCACGTCGGTGTCGCCGGACTTCGCGTCCGCCCGCACCCGGTACCGGCCGGCCGGTACGGCGAGGTCGACGTCCCCGCTGGTGGCGTGCAGCCGGACCGGGGCCGGCTGATCCAGCTCGACGGTCAGGTTGCCCGAGGTGGCCTCCGCGTCGACCGCGGAGGCGAGCCGGCGGGCCTCGATGTCACCGGAGCTGGCCCGCAGCCGGACCGGACCGGCGGCCTCGGCCAGCCGGATGTTGCCCGCCGTGGTGGTGGCGCGGACCTCGCCGCTCGCCCCGTTGACGGTCAGGTCACCGGAGCTGAGCGTGAACTCGACCGCCCCGACGTCGCTGAGGTCGACGTTGCCCGCCCCGGTGCCGCCCCGGACCGCCACGCCGGACGGCGCGGTCACCTCCCAGGAGATGCTGCACCGGTGCCCGCAGTCGGTGGGCAGCACCAGCTCGTCGCCCCTGATCTCGTACCGGCTGTTCGGCTCGCCGCCCTGGTAACGGACCACGCGCTTGATCCGCACCTGGTCCGCCGGGCCGGTGGCCCGCACCACCACGTCCCCGGCGCCGTTGCTGCCGTCCACGGTGATCCGGGTGACCTTCGCGCGCTCGGTCTGGTCGTAGTCGAGCCGGCGGAACGAGAGGGTGTCACACCCGGCGAGCACGATGAGCGCGGCCGTCGCGGTCGCGGCCACCACCGTGCGCGGGCGGGAAGAGGTGCCGTGCGGCCGGGAAGCGGTGGCGCGCGGCCGGAGCGCCGTTCGGAGCGAAGCCATGGCCAGCACACTAGGGTCGGCCGGGCGACCGCCACATCCGGGATCGCCCGCCGGTCCACCCCGAGCCGACCCTGAGATCGCACCCCGAGGGAGAATGGCCCGATGGCCGGGTACCGCCGACAGCTCTACCGCGACGACGCGGTGGTGCTGCGCGTGCAGAAGCTGGGCGAGTCCGACCGGATCATCACGCTGTTCACCCGCCGGCACGGCCGGCTGCGCGCGGTGGCCCGGGGCGTCCGGCGCACCACCAGCAGGTTCGGCGCCCGGCTGGAGCCGTTCGGCCACGTCGACCTCCAGCTCGCCGGGGACCCCAAGGGCAACCAGGGCAGCTCGCTGCACACCGTGAGCCAGGTCGAGGCGATCGAGCTGTACGGCAAGCGGTTCCTCGGCGACTATCCCCGCTACACGGCGGCCAGCGCGATCGCCGAGACCGCCGAACGGCTGACCCCGGTCGAGCGGGAGCCGTCGCTGCGGCTGTTCCAGCTCACCCTCGGCGCGATGAAGTCCCTGGCCCGCGGCGATCACGCCACCACGCTGGTGCTCGACGCGTACCTGCTGCGCGGCATGGCGTTCGCCGGCTGGGCGCCGGCGCTGGCCGCTTGCGCGGTCTGCGGCGAGCCGGGCCCGCACCGCGCGTTCTCGGTGCCGGCCGGCGGCGCCGTCTGCCCGGACTGCCGGCCGCCCGGCGCCGCCCATCCCGCGCCGGCCACGTTCGTGCTGATGTCCGCGCTGACCACCGGCGACTGGGCGTACGCCGACGCCGCCGGGACCGGCGTACGCCGGGAGTGCAGCGGGCTGGTCGCGGCGCACCTCCAGTGGCATCTGGAGCGCGCGCTACGCTCGCTGCCGCTGGTCGACCGGGGTGCCCCGGCGCCCGGCGCGGTCCCGCCGCCCGGCGGCGCGGGGCCGGGTGTGGTCCCGCCGCGCACCGGCGCCGGGCCCGCCGTCGCTGGTGTGGACAGGGAGATGACCGAGTGATCCGATCGACGAGGGCGCACCGCCGCGAGCCGGTGCCGCCGACCCCGCACCCGTCCGGTGCCCGGCCGCCGGCGTTGCCGCCCGCCGCGGTGCCCCGGCACGTCGCCATCGTGATGGACGGCAACGGCCGCTGGGCCAAGGAGCGGGGGCTGCCCCGCACCAAGGGGCACGAGCAGGGCGAGCACAGCCTGTTCGACACCGTCGAGGGCGCGATCGAGATGGGCATTCCCTACCTGTCGGCGTACGCGTTCTCCACCGAGAACTGGCGTCGCTCGCCGGACGAGGTCCGCTTCCTGATGGGCTTCAACCGCGACGTCATCCGCCGCCGCCGGGACCAGCTCGTCGACCTGGGCGTCCGGGTGGTGTGGTCGGGTCGGGCCGGGCGGCTCTGGAAGAGCGTGATCTCCGAGTTGCAGACCGCCGAGGAGATGTCGCGGGACAACTCGACGCTGACGCTCCAGTTCTGCGTCAACTACGGCGGCCAGGCGGAGATCGCCGACGCCGCCGCCGCGATCGCCCGGGACGTCGCCGCCGGCAAGCTGCATCCGGACAAGGTCACCGAGAAGACGGTGGCCCGTTACCTCTACCACCCCGAGGTGCCCGAGGTGGACATGTTCCTGCGTCCCTCCGGCGAGCAGCGCATCTCCAACTTCCTGCTCTGGCAGACCGCGTACGCGGAGCTGGTCTACCTGGACACGCTCTGGCCCGACTTCGACCGCCGGCACCTCTGGTACGCCTGCGAGCTGTACGCCCAGCGGGACCGCCGCTTCGGCGGCGCCCTGCCCAACCCGGTGGCCCCGGGAGTCTGAGTTCACGCTTACCGACGCGACGCGCTGGGTACCGGTAGGGACAACAGCAAACGCGGAGGTGAACCACATGATTCAGAAGCGGATCGGGCAGTGGGCGGTCATGGCGGTCGCCGTGCCGCTGGCGGCGGCCGGCGCCCGCCGGCTCAGCCACACGCTGGAGGCCCGTCGCGGGCCGACCGGGGTGAGCCGCCTGCTGACCAAGGGCGCGGACCTGCTCCGGCCGCAGAAGGCCAAGCGGCGTCGGTTCTTCTGACCTGTTCAGCGATGAACAGAACGCCCCGCGTGTGACGCGGGGCGTTCTGTTTCCCGTCCGTGAGCGGGGTGCGGCTCAGCCCTCCACTTCGGAGCGGTCGCCGGCCCAGCGGGTGTGGAACGCGCCGTCCCGGTCCACCCGGTGGTAGGTGTGCGCGCCGAAGTTGTCCCGCAGACCCTGGATCAGCGCGGCCGGCAACCGCTGCGCCCGCAACGCGTCGAAGTAGGCCAGCGACGACCCGAAGGCCGGGGTCGGCACGCCCGCCCGGGCCGCGTCGGCCACCACCCGCCGCCAGGCCGGGACGCCGGCGCTGACCCGGTCGGCGAACCAGGGCGCGACCAGCAGCGTCGCCAGTTCCGGCTCGCCGTCGTACGCCTCCCGGATGCGGTCCAGGAAGCGGGCCCGGATGATGCAGCCGCCCCGCCAGATGGTGGCCGTGCCACCCAGGTCGATGTTCCAGTCGTACTCCCGGCTGCCGGCGCGGATGTGGTCGAACCCCTGCGCGTACGCGACGATCTTGCTGGCCAGCAGCGCGCGGCGCACGTCCTCGACGAACGTGTCCCGGTCCTCCACCTGCCACTTCTCACCGGCGTCGGCGAACACCCGGCGGGCGGCCTCGCGCTGGTCCGCGTGGCCGGACAGCGACCGCGCGAACGTGGCCTCGGCGATGCCGGTGATCGGGATGCCCAGGTCCAGCGCGCTCTGCACGGTCCAGCGACCGGTGCCCTTCTGCTCGGCCTGGTCGAGCACCACGTCCACGAACGCACGGCCGGTCGCCGCGTCGGTGTGCCCGAGCACGTCCGCGGTGATCTCGATCAGGAACGACTCCAACTCGCCGCTGTTCCACTCCCGGAAGATCTCCGCGATCTCCGCCGGGCTCGCCGACAGGCCGGCCCGCAACAGGTCGTACGCCTCGGCGATGAGCTGCATGTCGGCGTACTCGATGCCGTTGTGCACCATCTTGACGAAGTGGCCGGCGCCGTCCGGCCCGATGTGCCGGCAGCAGGGCTCGCCCTCGACCTGTGCGGCGATCTTCTCGAAGATCGGCCCGAGCTTGCGGTAGGACTCCGCCGAGCCGCCCGGCATGATGCTCGGGCCGCGCAACGCGCCCTCCTCGCCACCGGAGACGCCGGTGCCGACGAAGTGCAGCCCGTGCCCGCGCAGCGCCTCCTCCCGGCGGCGGGTGTCGGCGAAGTGCGCGTTGCCGCAGTCGACGACGATGTCCCCCTCCTCCAGCAGCGGGATCAGCTCGTCGATCACGGCGTCGGTCGGCGCGCCGGCCTTCACCATCACGATCACCGCGCGTGGCCGCTCCAGCGAGGCGACGAAGTCGGCGAGCGACTCGGACGGCACGAACGTGCCCTCGTCGCCGTGCTCGGCGACCAGGCTGCGGGTGCGCTCCGGCGACCGGTTGTGCACCGCCACGGCGAAGCCGTTGCGGGCCAGGTTCCGGGCCAGGTTACGACCCATCACCGCCAGACCGGTGACCCCGATCTGCGCCGTCGCCTGCTCTGCCATGCGTACCGCCACCTCTCGTCCTCGCTCGTCCGGCGACCGTCCTCGCTGTCGTGCTGCGACCGTATCGCGATCGCCGGGGGTAGCGGACCGGAGATGCACGGCGGGTGAGGAACCGGTGGCCGTGCGTCTCAGCCCTCGGCGAGACGCGCCTCGACGTGCGCCACCTTCGCGGTCAACGCGTCGGTCACGCCGGGACGCAGGTCGGCCTTGAGCACCAGGCTGACCCGGGGCGCCTGTGCCGCGACGGTGTCGACGGCCCGCTTCACCACCGCCATCACCTCGTCCCACTCACCCTCGACGGTGGTGAACATGGCGTCGGTCCGGTTCGGCAGGCCGGACTCGCGGACCACCCGGACGGCGTCGGCGACCGGGTCGCCCACTGACTCACCCACGCCGAGCGGGGTGATCGAGAATGCGATCAGCATGCCGACGATGGTGCCAGTAATTCGGGTGCGGAACGTGCGGGCGTCGGGTTAGCGTTCCGGTATGCGTAACTGACGCCCCACCTCCGAGCCCGGTCCACCGCCGCAGATGCCGTGGACCCGTCCTGCTCCGGGCGTCCGCATCCGCTTCCCGCCGCCGTTGTCCGCGGTGTCCGTCGTGGTCGGATCGCACCGGGGCGCCGCCCGGCGCGTCCCTGACCGGCGCGTCCGACAGACAGGAGGCCCGCGGATGCCCGCGAAGCGCAGCCCGAAGAAGTCCCGCACGTCGTCGCCGTCCCCGCTGGGGTTGACGCCGGCGGATCTCGACTCGCCCACCGTGTCCCCGTCGACGCCGTCGACCCTGCCCGGTTCCCCTCCGCCCGCTGCGGCGTCACCCGCTGCGGCGTCGGCCAGTTCGGCGCCGGCTCGCCCGGTACCACCGAAGGCGGGCCCGCCCGGCGGCCGAGACGCCCGACTGACCGGGCGCAGCCAGCGCGCCGGCCAGAACCGGTTCTACGCCTTCCGGCGGAGCTGACCGCCACAGATCTCGGAAGCTCCAGGCCCTCCAGGGCACGTTCCTTCCAAGATCTCCCTCCGACGGCGTTGATCATGAAGTTGGCGGCGGCAGAACGGACAACAGCCGCCGCCAACTTCATGATCACGGCGCGGGGCGCGGGGCGCGGGGTCAGCCGATCAGGGGGCGGAAGGTGCCCAGGGCGATGCTCGTGGTGAGCGCGGCGGCGGCCAGTGCGGCGGCGGCGAGCACGAGCAGGGCGTCCGCGCGGGTGAAGCGCTGCTGCCGGGCGACCGTACGCGGGGTGCCCGCGTCGAAGCCCCGGGCATCCATCGCCACCGCCAGTCGGGTGCCGCGCCGGATCGCGCCGACCAGCAGCGTGAACGCGGTGGACGCGAAGAGCCGCAGCTTGGCCACCGGGTTGCGGCCGGCGTCCACGCCCCGGGCCCGCCGGGCCATGCTGATCATCCGCCACTCCTGTTCGAGGAGCGGCACCAGCCGGAACGCGGCCAGCGCGCCGATGGCGAACCGGGCCGGCGCCTTCGCGTTCTGGATCAGCGCGTCGGCCAGATCGGTCGGGTCCGTGGTGGCGAACACGATGATGCCGGGCAGCGCCACCGCGAGCATGCGCAGCACCAGCCCGAGCGCGGTGACCAGGACGCCCTGGGTGACCAGCACCGGCCCGGCCTCGACCAGCACCGGGCCGGACCGGTCGGCGGCGAAGAGCACCAGCGTGACCAGGATGCCGACGGCGGCGGCCAGCAGCGGCCACGCCCGGCGGGCCAGCACCCGGTAGCGGACCCCGAACAGCGGCAGCACGGCCAGCTCGACCGCGATGGCGATGGCCGGCGCGACCGGGTCCAGCGTCGCCACCAGCACGATGGTGAACACCATCGCGGCGGCCAGCTTCGCCACCGGGTTGCGCCGGGCCAGCGGGGCGCCGGGCGTCGCCACCGGTTCCAGGCCGATCACGGGTCCACCCCGTCCGGGTCGGCGGTCGGGCGGTCCAGGGTGAGCGTCCGATCGGCCAGTGCGGCGACGAAGTCCGCGTCGTGGGTCACCGCGACCACGCCGTGGCCGGCGTCGCGCAGCTCGGCGAGCAGGTCGACCAGCTCCAGCCAGGTGCGCCGGTCCTGCCCGAACGTGGGCTCGTCGCAGATCAGCAGGCGGGGCGCGGTGGCCAGGGCGGTCGCCACGCTCAGCCGCCGCGCCTCCCCACCGGAGAGGGTGTACGGGTTGGCGCCGGCGAGCCGGTCCAGCCGCAGCCGGTGCAGCAGCGCGTCCACGGTGGCGGTCGCCGCCGCCTCGGACTGTCCGGTCCGGCGCGGGCCGAGCGCCAGTTCGTCACGGACCGTGCCGGTGACGAACTGGTGCTCCGGGTCCTGGAAGACCGAACCGATCCGGCGGGCCAGCGCCGGTGCCCGCCAGCGGTACGGGGGAGTACGCGCGTCCCGGCCGGCCAGTTCCGGGGTCGCGGTGACCGTGCCGGTGCCGGGGCGCAGCAGGCCGCCGAGGAGCAGCGCCAGCGTGGACTTGCCGGCGCCGTTCGGGCCGAGGACGGCGAGCGCCTCGCCGGCGCGTACCCGGAGGTCGGTGGGGGCCAGCCGGGGCGGTAGGCCGAGCCGGTCGGCGGTGAGCAGCACGTCTCCGGCCGGCGCGGTGGCGGGGCGCGGCGGTGCGGTGTGCCCGGGCACCCAGACCCCGGCGGCGGCCAGCGCCTCGCCGTGCGCGGCGAAGACCGCGCCGGGCGGCCCGTCGGCGCGTACGCCGCCTCCCGGTTCCAGCACCACCACGCGGTCGACGAGCGGCAGCGCCTCGGCGACCCGGTGCTCCACCAGGATCAGCGTGGTGTCCGCGTCGACCGCCTCCGTGACCGCCCGGCGGATCAGCGCGGCTCCGGCCGGGTCGAGGTTGGCGGTCGGCTCGTCGAGCAGCAGCAGTCCCGGCCGCAGCGCGAGCGCCCCGGCCAGGGCCAGCCGTTGCTGCTCGCCGCCACTGAGCGCGGCGGTCGGGCGGTCCCGGTGGTAGGGGAAGCCGACCCGGCGCAGCGCCTCGTCCACCCGGGGCCAGATCTCCTCGGCCGGCAGGCCGCGGTTCTCCAGCCCGAACGCGACGTCGTCACCGGAGCGGGCCATCACGAGCTGGGTCTCCGGGTCCTGGAACACCGCGCCGACGCGCTCGCGGGCCTTGCGCGGGTCCAGCCCGTCGATCTCGACGGTGCCCTCCTGCTCGCCGGAGTCCTCCGGCAGCAGCCCGGCCAGCGCCGCCAGCAGCGTGCTCTTCCCGGCCCCCGACGCGCCGAGCAGCAGCACCCGCTCCCCGCTCTCGACGCGCAGGTCCACCTCGCGCACCGCCCAGGCCCGGCGCCCCCCGTGCCGCCACCCGAACCCCCGAAGCACCACCCCGCTCACCGCGCCACCCCTCCCGTTCCGGCCCAGCCTCGTTGACCAAGGAGTTCGCGTCAGGGAAACCGCACCCGGCTGACGCAAACTCCTTGATCAACGGGGTGGGCGGGCGGTCAGACCAGGGCGCGGTTCCGGCCGGCGGGGAAGCGGTCCAGGACGCCGGTGTTGGCCAGCGCGCGGGTCAGCAGGTGAGCGCCGACGCCGGCGACGACGGTGGCGCTGACGATGGTGATCAGCGCGTACGGGATGCGGTAGGAGGTCAGCTCGTACGCCTTGTTCCAGTAGACGAAGTCGAAGATCGCCGCGCCCAGGCCGGTGAGCGCACCGGCCAGCACCGCCACCGGCAGCTTGAACGAGCGGTAGCGGAACGCGGCGAACGCCAACTCCGCGCCGACGCCCTGCATCAGGCCCTGAAGGATCACGATGCCCGCCCACTGGCTGCCCAGCAGCGCGGAGACGATCGCGGCGACCGTCTCGCAGTAGAGCGCGGCGCCCGGCTTGCGGATGATCAGGCCGGCGAGCACCGCCGGGATCAGCCACACGCCGTAGAGCACCGCCTGGGCCGGCGGGAAGAACGCGAACGCCGCGTCGGTGGCGCTCCAGAGCAGGCCCCAGGCCCAGAAGACGACGCCGAAGGCGACGGCGATGACCGAGGCGACGACGATGTCGACGGTACGCCAGCGGTTGCTGTCGGTGTGGTTCACGGTTGCTCCCAGTTGCTCGAGGCGAACCAGGAGAAGACGCACGCCGCGCCCGGTGTGCCCGGACGTCGACGCGGCTGGAGGTCGACCGAACTCCCTGCGCTGGCATTACCCAGATCAGGTTCGAGGGTCTGCGGGCACCGGCCCGCACTCTCAGCGCTGTGCGCTCCCCTGTCGGATGTGAAGTTGTCTCGTCGCAGACGCTAGCACCGCCGCCGGTCCCGGGCCCAGCAGGGCGACTGTCGGTAGGCTGGCGATCATGCAGGTCGAGGCGCGAGGTCTGACGTTCGAGGTACGCACCGGCGGCCCCGGGGACGGCGATCCCGTCCTGCTGCTGCACGGTTTCCCGCAGCACGCCGGCGAGTGGGACGCGGTGACGCCCGCGCTGCACGCCGCCGGGCTGCGCACGTACGCGCTCGACCAGCGCGGCTACTCGCCCGGCGCGCGGCCGGCGGCGGTCGAGGCGTACCGCATCCCGGAGCTGGTGGCCGACGCGGCCGGCGTGCTCGACGCGCTCGGGGTGACCGGCGCGCACCTGGTCGGCCACGACTGGGGCGCGATCGTGGCCTGGGGCCTGGCCGCGGCGCACCCGGAGCGGGTGCGGACGCTGACCGCGGTGTCGGTGCCGCACCCGGCCGCGATGGGCCACGCGCTCGCCACCGACCCCCGGCAGAAGGCCAAGTCCGCCTATATGGCGCTGTTCCGGATGCCGGGCAAGGCGGAGAAGGTCCTGCTGGCGCTGCACGGCGCCGCGCTGCGCCGGCTGCTGCGCGGCGTCGGGGACGCGGACACGGTCGCCCGCTACGCCGGGCCGATGCGGGAGCCGGGGGCGCTCACCGCGGCGCTCAACTGGTACCGCGCGATGAGCGGGTCGGACATGAAGGCGGTCGGCCCGGTGGCGGTGCCGACCACGTACGTCTGGAGCGACCGGGACGTCGCGATCGGCCGGACCGCCGCCGAGGCCTGCGCGGGGCACGTCACCGGCGACTACCGGTTCGTGACCCTGTCCGGCGTCAGCCACTGGATCCCCGACGAGGCGCCGGGCCCGCTGGCCGAGGCCGTCCTGGCCCGGGTCCGAGGAATGGAGGAAGCATGACGGTGAGCGCCGAGGCGTTCCTGGCGACGGTGACGTCGACGATGCAGCGGGTGGCCGCCGCGCAGCGGGAAAACGTGGCCGAGGCGGCCGACCTGATCGCGGCGGCGCTGCGTGCCGACGGGGTGGTGCACGCGTTCGGCACCGGGCACTCCGAGGCGCTCGCCATGGAGATCGCCGGCCGCGCCGGCGGGCTGGTGCCCACCAACCGGATCGCGCTGCGCGACCTGGTCCTGATCGGTGGCGAGCCGGCCGCCGTGCTCGGCCCGAAGCTGGAACGCGAGCCGGCGGTGGCGCACCGGCTCTACGAGCTGGCCCCGATCCGGCCGCCGGACGTGTTCGTGCTCGCCTCCAACTCGGGCGTGAACGGGGCGATGGTCGAGTTCGCGTCGATCGTGAAGCAGCGCGGTCACGGCCTGGTGGCGATCACCTCGGCGCAGCACTCGGCGCGGATGACCTCGCGGCACCCGTCCGGCCGCAAGCTGGCCGATTTCGCCGACGTGGTGTTGGACAACGGCGCCCCGTACGGCGACGCCACGCTGCCGCTGCCCGGCGGAGGCGCGGTCGGCGCGGTCTCCTCGATCACCGCCGCGCTGCTGGCCCAGCAGATCACCATCGAGGTGGTGGCGCGGCTGGTGGCCGCGGGGGAGCGTCCGCCGGTCTACCTGTCGGCCAACATCACCGGCGGCGACGAGCACAACGCCGAGCTGGAAGCACGGTACGCAGGGCGGATCCGCCGCGGCTCGTGAACCGGTTTCGTGATCATCCGAATCGGGCACAGGCGCTGCTGCCGGTGGGTGTTCACCCGCCGGCCGTGCCGTCTTCACCGGAGGTTCACGAGTGTCCAAGGAATCCGAGAAGCAGCGTTGGCAACGCAACTTCGCCGATCTGTTGCAGGAGCTACGCGTCGCGCAGACCGGCGTGCAGATCCTCTTCGCGTTCTTGCTGACGCTGCCGTTCAGCAACGGGTTCACCCGGACCACCGAGTTCCAGCGTGACGTCTACATCCTGGCGCTGCTGACCGCCGCCGCGTCCGCTGCGATGATCATCTCGCCGGTCGCGTTCCACCGGGCGCTGTTCCGCCAGGGCCGCAAGCCGGAGCTGGTCCGCTTCGCCCACCGAATGGCCACCGGCGGCCTGTTCTTCATGCTGATCGCGATGGTCAGCTCGGTCCTGCTGGTCAGCGACTTCGTGCTGGACCGGCCGATCGCGTTCCTGCTCAGCGCGCTCACCGGCATCTGGTTCCTGACGTTCTGGGCAGCGCTGCCGTTCGTGCGGCGCAACTGGGGTGAGGACGACATCGACGACGATGACGACGATCCACAGGCGCTGACCGGCGACTGACGGTTCGCCAAATCGGGCGTGCACGCGACGCTACCCCTGGGTAACAACCGGGGGTAGCGTCGTTTTCGTCGAGCGCGTCGACCGCAGCCGGACCGACCATCCAGGAGGCAGCCGTGACCACGACACAGAACAACCGGCCCGAGTCCGCCGACGGCGTGGGGCCGTTGCCGAAGGAGGCGGGCCAGGTCTCCGAGAAGGAGGCCCGCCAGGTCGCCGAGGCGGCCCGCGAGGCGGCCTGGGACCGGCCCAGTTTCGGCAAGGAACTCTTCCTCGGCCGGTTCCGGCTCGACCTGATCGACCCGTGGCCCCGGTCCGACCCGGCCGACGTGGCCCGCGCGGAGGAGTTCCTCGGCGAGTTCGGGGCGTACCTGGGCGCCGAGGTGGACGGTGCGGCGATCGAGCGCGACGCGCGGATCCCCGACGACGTGTTCCACGGGTTGGCCCGGCTCGGCGCGTTCGGCATGAAGATCGACCGGAGGTACGGCGGGCTCGGGCTCAGCAACCTGCACTACTGCCGCGCGTTGATGCTCGCCGGCTCGGTGAGCCCGGCGATCGGCGCGTTGCTCTCCGCGCACCAGTCGATCGGCGTGCCGCAGCCGCTGAAGATGTTCGGCACGCCCGAGCAGAAGGACCGATTCCTGCCCCGGCTGGCCGCCGGTGAGGTCTCCGCGTTCCTGCTCACCGAGCCGGACGTCGGCTCCGACCCGGCCCGGCTGGCCACCACCGCCGAGCCGACCGAAGACGGCACCGGCTACCGGCTCAACGGGGTGAAGCTCTGGGCCACCAACGGCACGGTCGCCACCCTGCTGGTGGTGATGGCCCGGGTGCCGGCCACCGAGGGACGGCGTGGCGGGATCACCGCCTTCGTGGTGGAGGGCGACAGCGAGGGCATCACGGTGGAGCGCCGCAACTCCTTCGTCGGGCTGCGCGGCCTGGAGAACAGCCTCACCCGGTTCCACGACGTGGTGGTGCCGAAGGAGAACGTGATCGGTGGCGAGGGCAAGGGCCTGAAGATCGCGCTGACCACGCTGAACACCGGCCGCCTCTCACTGCCGGCGATGTGCGTGGGCGCTGGCAAGTGGGCGTTGAACGTGGCCCGGGAATGGGCCGCCGACCGGGTCCAGTGGGGCCGGCCGGTCGGCGAGCACGAGGCGGTGGCGAAGAAGCTGTCGTTCATCGCCGCCACCACGTACGGCATGGAGTCCATGCTGGACCTGTCCTGCCTGCTCGCCGACGACGACCGCAACGACATCCGGATCGAGGCGGCGTTGGTCAAGCTGTACGCCAGCGAGATGGCCTGGCGGATCGCCGACGAGCTGATCCAGATCCGGGGCGGGCGCGGCTACGAGACCGCCGATTCGCTCGGTGCCCGGGGCGAACGGCCGGCCGCGGTCGAGCAACTCCTGCGGGATCTGCGGATCAACCGGATCTTCGAGGGGTCCACCGAGATCATGCACCTGCTGATCGCCCGCGAGGCGGTCGACGCGCACCTCTCGGTGGCCGGCGACATCATCGACCCGGACGCCGGGCTGGGCCGCAAGGCCGCCGCCGGCGCGCGGGCCGGTGCCTTCTACGCGAAGTGGCTGCCCACGCTGGCCGTCGGCAAGGGGCAGGCACCCGGGGCGTACCAGGAGTTCGGGCCGCTGGCCGGGCACCTGCGACACGTCGAGCGGGCCTCCCGCAAGCTGGCCCGGTCGACGTTCTACGCGATGTCACGGTGGCAGGGCCGGATGGAGCGCAAGCAGGCGTTCCTCGGCCGGGTGGTGGACATCGGCGCGGAGCTGTTCGCGATGTCCGCGGTCTGCGTCCGGGCCTACGCCGAGCGGCTCGAACACCCGGAGAACGTCGAGCTGGCCGACCTGTTCTGCCGCCAGGCGCGGCTGCGCGTCGACGAGCTGTTCACCGGCCTCTGGTCGAACACCGACTCGGTCGACGTGGCCGCCGCGAAGCGGATCGTCGCCGGCCGGTACGCCTCCGTGGAGGCCGGCGTGGTCACCCCACCGGCCGACCTGCCGTGGGTGGCCCGGTGGGAGCCCGGCCCGTCCACCGCCGAGGACGTCCGCCGCCGCATCCCGCCGGCCGGCTGAGCCGCCGTTCCCGGGCTCGTGCCCGGCTCGTGCCCGGCTCGTGCCCGGCTCGTGCCCGGCTCGTGCCCGGCTCGTGCCCGGCTCGGGCGGGCCGTGCCTGTCCCGTATTTGGTTCGGCCCGTGCCGGGTCGGGCCGGCGGAGCATCTCGGGCTTTGCCTGGTGCCCGTTCGAGCTTGTCGGCGGCGGCGGCGGTCCGGTTGCCGGCTGATGCCTACGGCCGGTCGTCCCTGGCCGGGCCCGGCATCCGTCGTTCCCGCCGGGTGGCCGTAGGCGGCCGGGTGGCCGTAGGAGAAGGCATCACATTGACGCGGTATACCTGTGAGTCATAAATATGACTCACAGGTATACCGGGGAAAGGGATTAACTCTTCCCGGAGCCCGGAGCCCGGAGCCCGGAGCCCGGAGCCCGGAGCCCGGAGCCCGGAGCCCGGAGCCCGGAGCCCGGAGCCCGGAGCCCGGAGCCCGGAGCCCGGAGCCCGGAGCCCGGAGCCCGGAGCCCGGAGCCCGGAGCCCGGAGCCCGGAGCCCGGAGCCCGGAGCCGCGGCTGCGGGAGGGGGCAAGACGTCAGCGGGCGATGGCCCAGGCGATCACCGCGGCGAGGATCAGGCCGTTGAGGGCGGCCAGCACCAGGTAGGCCGCGGGCGGAATCTTGCGGCCCTTGCGGACGAAACTCACCAGCACGCCCGCGTAGGCCAGCAGCAGCACGGCCACGACGATCAGGAAGTACAGCACCGGAACACCCTACCGGCCGGTGCGCAACCCCAGTCCGCGCAGCTCCAGCGCGGCGAGCGCGTCGACGGTGGCGTCGTCGCCGCGCCGCCAGGCCTCGGCCACGTCCGGTGCGATCCGCTGGAGCTTCGACAGCGGCTGACCGGCGAGCGCGCGCAACGCCAGCAGGTCCCGGCCGGCCGGCGCGGTGGCCATCGCCTTCGCCGCGCCGGCCCGGCGCATCCAGCGCACCCGCAGCGGCAGCCAACCGAAGAGCACCAGGCCGAGCGGGAACACCAGCACCGCGACGGTCAACGCGAGCGCCAACTGACCGACCAGCTCCTGCTGGTCCCGGCCGGCCTCGGCCATCGCGCGCGCGGCATCGGCGGCCCGGGTGAAGGGGGCGGTCAACTCGTCGCCGACCAGCGGCACGCGGCCCACCTTGCCGCCGGCGTCGGCCAGGTTGTCGGCGAGGCCGCCGCCGGCGCCCTCCAGCTTCTGCCCGGGTACGGCGAGCTTCTCGACCAGGTCGTGCAGCCAGAGCGCGAAGCGGATCGCCGCGTACACCCAGACGACCACGAGCAGGTCGGTCAGGAGCTGACGGAGGGCGGTCGGAAAACGGTCGGCGTAGATCTTCACGCCGGACAGCCTGCCACGGCGCGGCCCCGGCGGCACCGGTCGGATTTACCGGCCGGCGCAGGCCGGGCAGGTGCCGAAGATCTCCAGGGTGTGGCTGACCTCGGTGAAGCCGTGCTCGGCGGAGATGCGGTCCGCCCACTTCTCCACCGCCGGCCCGGCCACCTCGACGGTACGACCGCAGCCCCGGCAGACCAGGTGGTGGTGATGCCCGTCGTCGCTGCACCGTCGGTAGAGGTGCTCGCCGCCGGGCGGGCGCATCACGTCGATCTCGCCGGCGTCGGCGAGCACCTGCAACGTCCGGTAGACAGTGGTCAGCCCGATCCGGTCGCCCCGTCGGCGCAGCATGGCGTGCAGGTCCTGGGCGCTGTGGAAGCCCTCGACCTCGTCCAGCAGCGCGCTCACCGCGCTGCGTTGCCGGGTGGTACGCGGGGTGCCGGTGGTCATGCCGGTCCCTCCCCGGCGTGGCTGACCGCGTCCGCCACGATGTGCGCGACGTGCTCGTCGACAAGCGCGTACGCGATCTCCCGGCCGCGTCGCGAGCCGCGCACCACCCCGGCGCCGCGCAGCACCCGCAGGTGCTGGGAGACCAGCGGCTGCGGGGCGCCGAGCGTCTCGACCAGCTCGTGCACGCAGCGCTCACCCTCGGCCAGCTCGCTGACGATGGCGAGCCGGATCGGGGCCGAGAGGGCGCGCAGCAGCTCGCCCGCGCCCTCGAAGGCGTCGTACCCGTTGGTGCTCGTCACCCCGTAACGATAACCACTGCCGGTTGGGGCGCTCTCATCCGAGCAGCACCTCGTGCTCGGCCGGCTCGACCGCGGACGTGGCCGACGCCGGCCGGCCGCGGCGCAGCTTCCGCACGCCGGCCGCCAGCAGCGCCACCACCAGGAACGAGCCGATCGCCACCAGCACCACCGAGGCGCCGGGCGCGGTGTCGGCGGTGGCGGCCACCCACACCCCGGTCCCGGCGGCGAACAGGCCCAACGCCATGGCCGCCGTCATGGTGGACCGGAAACCGCGGGTCACCTGCTGGGCGGTGGCCACCGGCACCACCATCAACGCGCTGATCAGCAGCACCCCGACCGCCCGCATGGCGATGGTCACGGTCACCGCGGTGCCCACCGCGATGAGCAGGTTCAGCGCCCGCACCGGCAGGCCGGAGACGCGTGCGTACTCCTCGTCGTGGCAGACCGCGAACAGCGCCGGGCGCAGCAGCAGCATGGTCACCAGCAGCACCGCGCCGAGCACGCCGATGGTGACCACGTCCGCCGGCGACGTGGTGGTCAGGGACCCGAACAGGTACGCGTTGAGCGACCCGCTGCTCGCGTCGGAGAGCCCGACCAGCATCACGCCGCCGGCGATGCCGCCGTAGAACAGCAGCGCCAGCGCGAGGTCGCCGGAGGTGCGCCCGTACGCGCGGACCAGCTCGATGACGACCGCGCCGAGCGTGGCGGCGAGCACCGCCACCAGCACCGGGGAGCGGTTGAGCAGCAGCCCGGCGCCGACGCCGGTGAGCGCCACGTGCCCGATGCCGTCGCCGATCAGCGCCAGCCGGCGCTGCACCAGGTAGATGCCGAGCGCCGGCGCGGCCAAGCCGATGACCAGCGCGCCGACCAGGGCGCGGAGCATGAAGTCGTACTGGAAGAGATCCATCTCAGATGCCTGTCCAGAGCCCGGCGGGCTCCTCGTCGCAGTGCGGGTGCACGTGCTCGTGGTCCGGGTCGGCGTGGTGGCCGGCCGGCTCGGGCACCGCGCCGTCGTGGGCGATCCCGCCCTGGTGCACCACCACGGCCCGGCTGATCAGCGGGCGCAGCGGCCCCAGCTCGTGGGCGACCAGCAGCACCGTGCCGCCGCCGTCGCGGAACGCGTGCAGCGCCCCGGCGAACGCCTCCTGGCTGGCTGCGTCCACCCCGGCGGTCGGCTCGTCGAGCACCAGCAGCTCCGGGCCACCGGCGAGCGCGCGGGCGATCAGGACGCGTTGCTGCTGGCCGCCGGAGAGCGTGGCCACCGGGTCGCCGGCCCGGTCGGCGAGCCCGACCGCGCGCAGCGCCTCCGCCACCGCCTCCCGGTCCGCCCGCCCCGCCGGGCGGAGCACGCCCCGGCGGGCCAGCCGCCCGGACGCCACCACCTCGGCCACCGTGGCGGGCACCCCGCCGCCGGCGCCGAGCCGCTGCGGGACGTACCCGATGCGGTGCCACTGCCGGAAGCGGCGCTGCGGCGTGCCGAACAGGGTGACCGATCCGGCGCCGAGCGGCACCAGGCCGAGCGCGGCGCGGACCAGCGTCGACTTGCCGGAGCCGTTGGCGCCGAGCACGGCGACCACCTCACCGGCGGTCAGCGTCAGCGAGACGTCGCGCAGCACCGGCCGGCCGTCGTAGCCGACGGTCGCGTGCACGATGTCGATCACGGGTGGGGTCATGAGCAGTCCAGGGCGGTTCGCAGGGTCTGGAGGTTGGTACGCATCGCGGAGAGGTAGTCGCCCTCGGCCGGTGGGCCCTCGATCGGGTCCAGGACCGCGGTCCGTGCCCCGACCGTCCGGGCGATCGTCTCGGCGACCTTCGGGCTGACCAGCGTCTCGAAGAAGATCGTGGTGGCCCGGTGCTCGCGGGCCTCGTTCGTGACCTCGGCGAGCCGCTGCGGGGAGGGCTCGGACTCCGGGGTGAGGCCGGTGAGCCCGATCTGCTCCAGCCGGTAGTGCTCGGCCAGGTAGCCGAAGGCGGTGTGGCTGGTCACGATCTCCCGGCGCTGGCAGGTGCGCAGGCCCTCGGCGTACTCGGTGTCGAGCGTGGCAAGCTCGGCGCGCAGCGCGCCGGCCCGGGCGGTGTAGTCGGCGGCGTGGTCCGGGTCGACCGTGCCGAGGCGCTCGGCGAGCTTGTCGCCGACGGTGGCCAGCCGGGTCGGGTCGAGCCAGAGGTGCGGGTCCTTGCCGCTGTCCTTCTCCTCGTGGCCGGCCTCGCCCTCGTGGTCGTGGCCGCCGGCGGCGGCGTCGAGCAGCGGGGTGACGCCGGCCACGTCGAACGCGCGGTCCCCGCCGTTCTGCTCGACCGCCTCGTCCACGGCCGGCTGGAAACCGGTCAGGTAGACGATCAGCTCGGCGTCGACCACCTGGCCGACCTGGCGGGGGTTCAGCTCCAGGTCGTGCGGCTCCGCGCCGGGCTTGGTCAGGTTGCCGACCGCCACCCGGTCGCCGCCGATCCGTTCGGCCAGGAACTGGAGCGGGTAGAACGCGGCCACCACGTCGACCCGATCGGGGTCCTTGCCACCGCCGTCGCTGTCCGAGCAGGCGCTGAGCCCGCCCACGGCGAGCAGGGCGGCGGTGGCGGCGGCCAGGGCGCGGGGGGTGGCACGAACGGTCATGGGAGCAACTGTCCGCGATAACGAAAACTATTGTCAAAAACGCATGCTTGCATGTCAGCGTGGGTCGGCCCGGCCCGGCGCCGGCTCAACCGACCGTCAGCTTGGCCAGCGCCACCGCGATCAGCAGGGTGAGCATCAGCAGCCGCAGCACCCGGGTCGCCGGTGCCTGCACCGGCCAGGTGACCGTCATCAACCCGACCAGCCCGGCCGCCAGCACCAACAGCAGGACGCCGCCGGCCGGGCCGGGCGCGAACAGGCCGACCAGCACCAGCACCAGCGCGGCGAGGAACACCGTCGTCGGGTTGAGCCGGGCCAACCGGGACAGCACGGGACTCTGCGTACGCTGCATGCCACAAACTCTACGAGGAGGAACGCCGTGCTGGTCACCAACCGGTTCGTGGTGGACGCCGAAACGGCTGACGAGTTCACCCGGGAGGCGCACGCCGCGCTGGCCGCGCTCGCCGCCCGCCCCGGCTACCTGCGCGGCGAGCTGCTCCGGGCGCTCGACGACCCGGCCCACTGGTGCCTGCTCACCGAATGGGAGTCGGTCGGGGCGTACCGGCGGGCGCTGGGCGGGTTCGACGTCAAGGTCACCGCCGTGCCGCTGCTCGCCCGGTCGGTGGACGAGCCGTCGGCGTACGAGACGCTCGCCAACGCCGCCCCGCAGGGCGAGATCGTCGTCGTCGCCAGCGATCGTGCCGCAGGCCCGTACCGCTGAGTCCCGGGGCACTACCCTGGCGCGTATGACCGCTCCCGGACCGGCCGCGCCACCCCCGCCACCCGTGCCGCCCGGCACGCCGCCGGCCGTCCCGGCGGACCCCGGCGTACCCGCGCCGCCCTCCGGTCCCGGCGTCGCGCCGCCGTTCGCCGCCCCGCCCACCGAGGGCGGACGGGCCCGGCTCTGGCTCGGCCTCGGCGTCGGCGCGCTGGCCGTGGTGCTCTGCTGCGGCGGGGGCGGCGCGGCCGTGGTCGGGCTGGCGGTGAGCAACGTGCAGGCGGTCGGGGAGCAGGGCCGGGCGGTCACCGACGACTACTACCAGGCGCTGGTCGCCCGCGAGTGGTCCAAGGCGTACGACAGGCTCTGCGACGACGCCCGGCGACGCGAGTCCCGGCCGGAGTTCGAGCGGCGGGCCGCCACCGAGCCGCAGATCTCCGGCTACCGGGTGGGCAAGGTCGACACCACCACGCTGACCGTGCCGGTGGACGTCACGCTGGCCGGTGGGCGGCGGGAGGCGCAGACCGTCACGCTGGCGCCCGACCGGCAGACCGGCGGCATGGAGGTCTGCGGGGTGAGCTGACCGGCCCCCGGTATTCTGCTGGGCTCGGGGCCGAGGCGGTCGTACCGTGGTCCCGAACAGCCCGGTTCCATCCATCTAGACCGCGCCGACCGCCAGCCGGCGTAGGAGGAAACATGCCAGCCGACCGTATCGACGCCGTCGTCAGCCTCGCCAAGCGCCGGGGCTTCGTCTTCCCCTCCAGTGAGATCTACGGGGGCACCCGGTCGGCGTGGGACTACGGTCCGCTCGGCGTCGAGCTGAAGGAGAACGTCCGCCGGCAGTGGTGGCGGAGCATGGTCCAGCAGCGCGACGACGTGGTCGGCCTCGACTCGGCGGTCATCCTGGCCCGCAAGGTCTGGGAGGCCAGCGGCCACATCGCCGAGTTCGTCGACCCGCTGACCGAGTGCCAGTCCTGCCACAAGCGGTTCCGCGCCGACCACCTGGAAGAGGCGTACGAGGCCAAGCACGGCAAGCCGCTGACCTCGCTGACGGAGCTGAACTGCCCCAACTGCGGCAACAAGGGCACCTTCACCGAGCCGAAGATGTTCAACGGCCTGATGAAGACCTACCTGGGCCCGGTGGAGAGCGACGAGGGCCTGCACTACCTGCGCCCGGAGACCGCCCAGGGCATCTTCGTCAACTACAAGAACGTCGAGACGGTCGCCCGCAAGAAGCCGCCGTTCGGCATCGCGCAGACCGGCAAGTCGTTCCGCAACGAGATCACCCCGGGCAACTTCATCTTCCGGACCCGTGAGTTCGAGCAGATGGAGATGGAGTTCTTCGTCGAGCCGGGCACCGACGAGCAGTGGCACGAATACTGGCTCTCCGAGCGCTGGAACTGGTACCTCGACCTCGGCCTGTCCGAGGAGAACCTGCGCTTCTACGAGCACCCCAAGGACAAGCTCTCCCACTACTCGAAGCGCACCGTCGACATCGAGTACAAGTTCCGGTTCGGCGGCACCGAGTTCGCCGAGCTGGAGGGCATCGCCAACCGCACCGACTTCGACCTCTCCACGCACAGCAAGCACTCCGGCGTCGACCTGTCGTACTTCGACCAGACGAAGCAGGAACGCTGGATGCCGTACGTGATCGAGCCGGCCGCCGGCCTCACCCGCGCGGTGCTGGCGTTCCTGCTCGAGGCGTACGACGAGGACGAGGCCCCGAACACCAAGGGCGGCGTGGACAAGCGCACCGTGATGCGTTTCGACCCGCGGCTGGCCCCGGTCAAGGTGGCGGTGCTGCCGCTGTCCCGCAACGAGGCGCTCTCACCGAAGGCCAAGCAGCTCGCCGCCGACCTGCGTAAGCGCTGGGTGGTCGAGTTCGACGACTCGCAGGCGATCGGCCGCCGCTACCGCCGTCAGGACGAGATCGGCACGCCGTTCTGCGTCACCGTCGACTTCGACACGCTCGACGACAACGCGGTGACCGTCCGGAACCGGGACACCATGGCCCAGGAGCGCGTCGCGCTGGACCAGGTGGAGCGCTACCTGATCGAGCGCCTCCCCGGCTGCTGAGGAGGTAAGGCGGGGCCCCGACCGATCGGTCGGGGCCCCGTACACTTGTCCGGTGACCGCCCCGACCCTGCCCGCGCTGCGCCCGCTGACCCTTGGGCCGCATGAGGTGTGGCCGCCGGTGGTGCTCGCGCCGATGGCCGGGATCACCAACGTCGGCTTCCGGTGGCTCTGCCGCGAGCAGGGCGGCGGCATCTACGTCTGCGAGATGATCACCACCCGGGCGCTGGTCGAGCGGAACCCGAAGACGCTGCGCATGATCGCGTTCGGCGCCGACGAGCACCCCCGCAGCCTCCAGCTCTACGGCACCGACCCGGAGATCACCGCCGCCGCCGTGCGGATCGTGGTTGAGCGGGACCTCGCCGACCACATCGACCTGAACTTCGGCTGCCCGGTCCCGAAGGTCACCCGCCGGGGCGGCGGCTCGGCCCTGCCGTGGCGACGCCGGCTCTTCGCCCGGCTGGTCCGGGCCGCGGTGGACGCCGCGTCACCCGCCGGGGTGCCGGTCACGGTCAAGATGCGCAAGGGCATCGACGACGACCACCTGACGTACGTCGAGGCCGGGCTGGCCGCCCAGGACGCCGGCGTGGCAGCGGTCGCCCTGCACGGGCGTACGGCGGCGCAGCGCTACTCGGGCACCGCCGACTGGGACGCGATCGCCACGCTCAAGGCGGCGCTGGACGTGCCGGTGCTCGGCAACGGCGACATCTGGGAGGGCGAGGACGCGCTGCGGATGGTCGCCCACACCGGCGTGGACGGCGTGGTGGTGGGGCGCGGTTGCCTGGGCCGGCCGTGGCTCTTCGCCGACCTGGAGGCCGCGTTCGACGGCCGTACCGACCGGCGGTTGCCCACGCTGGGCGAGGTGGCGGTGACCATGCGGCGGCACGCCGAGCTGCTGGTGGAGCAGTTCGTCGCCGGGGCCCGCAACCCGGCCCGGGGTGAGCGGGACGGCTGCACCGACTTCCGCAAGCACGTGGCCTGGTATCTGAAGGGCTTTCCGATCGGCGGGGAGCTGCGCCGCTCGCTCGCCATGATCGAGAGCCTGGCCCAGCTCGACGACCTGCTCGGCAAGCTCGACCCGGAGCTGCCCTTCCCGGTCGAGACGCTCGGCCAGCCGCGCGGCCGGACCAACTCCCCGGGCAAGGTCTTCCTGCCTGACGGCTGGCTGGCCAGCCGTGACGACGACACCCCGCCGGACGGCGCCGAGCTGGACGACTCCGGCGGCTGATCCCGGTACGCCGAAGGGCCCGACCCCGGTGGGGTCGGGCCCTTCGTCACTTGGTCAGGAGCTGTAGCCGCGGCTGGCGATCCAGTGCGCCAGGGCGTCCACGTCCATCCGGTAGGAGGCCTGGTCCGGGTTCGCCGAGTCGGCGATCGTCACGACCTTCCCGCCGTCGCGGTAGCCCACCACGCTGATGTAGTGGCCACCCTCGAAGGAGTGGACGTTGCCGTCGGTGTCGGTCGCGGTGCCGGCGATGTTGGCCACCACGGCCCGGCCGTCGTCCACCGCGCGCACGATGTCGCCGCGCAGCTTGTCGACCTTGTCACCGGCCTTGTCGACCGGGATCTCGGTGGACTTGTAGACGTCCTTGCCGGTCTCCTTGTTCAGGATCGGGGTGATGTCGTTGATGCTGTTGGTGCCGGCCTCGGTGGTGCCCATCTCCTTGGCCATGGCGTCCACGTCGATGTTCTTGCCCTGCACGCTGAGCGCGTTGCGGGCCGCGGCCGGGCCGCAGAAGTAGAAGTTGGGCTGGGCCTCGTAGCGCACGTCCAGCTCCCGCTCGCCGTGGCCCCGACGGTCGGTCGTGACCTGGGCGGCGCGCTCGGCGGGGGCGGCCTGGGCGGCGATGGCGGGGCCGGCGATGCCACCGGCGGTGGCGACGATGCCGGCAGCGGTCAGCACGGTCTTGCGCAGCAGAGTGGTAGCCATGATCAGTTGCCTCTCTGTCGGGGGTGCGCGGCGATCGGGGGATGCCGCGGAAGTGTGGTAGCCAGCGACGGGCGGCCAGGGGCCTGCTCCGGCGGCTCGGGGATGTAACGACCGGCGGCCCGAGGTCATTCCCCGCCGTTCGCGGCGGGGTCGGCGGGCGGATGCGGCGCGGTCAGCCAGGTACAACGCCCCCGCCCCGGTGTCGATTCCGCCGTGGCGGTGGCGCCGACCACCATCCGGAACCCGACATGTCACGCTCGGACGCCGGAACGTGACGGCGTCCGGCCCGGGTACGCGGACACGTGCCTACGAACTTGATGGCGTGGATGGATCAGACCCGGGGTGAGTCGTTTACGCCATCAGGTTCGTAGGCCGTCGACGAGCCACCCGTGGCCCGCCCGAGCCCCTCGGGCCCGGGTCGCCGACCGCCCGGTGGACCGAACTCGGCGGGGATGTCGGGTTTCGGGCGGATCAGGCCACGGCGTCGGTTGGGTCGGGGGCGGGCTGGCGGGGGATTCCGGTGGTCGCGGAGTGCGGCCAGGGGATCTCCGGGGAGGGGTGGAAGGTGATGCCGGCGGTGGCCCAGCGCGGCCCGTGGCCGGCGAGCCGGGCCCGGAACCCGGCCCAGTCGTGCGTCGAGCGGGGGGACCAGCCCAGCTCGGCGACGGCGGGCAGCCGGGGGAAGAGCATGAACTCGACCTCGGCGCGGGTGGTGACCGACTCGGTCCACAGCGGCGCCTCCACGCCCAGCACCGCCTCGGCCGGTACGCCGTGGAGGTGGCTGGCCGGGTCCCAGTCGTACGCGCGCCGCACGTCGACCAGGCCCGCCCAGTCGTGGCCGATGGGGGTGTCCGGGGCGTACTTCATGTCCAGGTAGGCGTGGTTGCCGGGGGAGAGGATCAGCCGGGCGCCACGGCGTACCGCGTCGGCCGTCTCGGGGTCGTCGCCGTTGGTGCCCCACCACTGGAGGACGCGCCCCTCGACGTGTCCGGCCGGGGCGAGCTGGTGCCAGCCGACGACCGTCTTCCCGGTGGCGGCGACCAGGGCCTGGGCCCGCTCGACGAAGGCGCGGTAGTGCTCCGCCGGCACCTTGAACGCCTCGTCGCCGCCGAGGTGCAGCCACGGGCCGGGGGTCAGCGCGGCCACCTCGCCGAACACGTCGGCGACGAAGGCGTACGTCCGCTCGTCGGCGGGGTCGACGTAGCTGAACCCGACGTCGGTGCCGGTGTACGGCGGTGGCGCGATCCTGCCCGGCGCCAGCTCGGGGTACGCGACCAGCGCCGCGTTGGTGTGCCCCGGCAGGTCGATCTCGGGCACCACCGTCACGTGCCGGCGGGCGGCGTACGCGACGATGCGCCGGTAGTCGTCCCGGGTGTACCAGCCGCCGGGGCCGCCGCCGACCTCGGTGGCGCCGCCGACCTCGGCGAGTCGGGGCCAGGAGTCGACGGCGATCCGCCACCCCTGGTCGTCGGTGAGGTGCAGGTGCAGGTGGTTGAGCTTGTACCGGGCCAGGTGGTCGACCACCCGCAGCACGTCCGGGACGCCGAAGAAGTGCCGGGCGACGTCGAGCATGGCGCCCCGGTAGGGGAAGCGCGGCCGGTCGACGATCGTGCCGCCGGGCACCGTCCAACGTTCGGCGACCGGGGTGGCGCTCTCGACCGCCGCGGGCAGGAGCTGCCGCAGCGTCTGCGCCCCGTGGAACAGCCCGGCCGGCGTGTCGGCCGTGATCCGGACGCCGGCGGCGGTGACGTCGAGGCGGTAGCCCTCGTCCCCGAGCGCCGCGTCGCCGGCCGGGCCGTCGCCGGCCGGGCCGTCGCCGGCCGGGCCGTCGCCGGCCGGGCCGTCGCCGGCCGGGCCGTCGGCCGGCGGGGCCGGGGCCGGTGAGCCCGCGGGCGCGGTGGCCGCCGAGACGGTGAGCGTCAGCGGGGCGTCCGGCCCGGGATCGGCCTGGTCGGTCACCGGGAGGGGGAAGCCGGTGGGCGGGCGCAGCCAGCCGGCGAGCTGTTCGGCCACGTCCCGGCCGGCGGCGCTGACCCGCACTGCCGCGTCCGGCGGCAGGGTGTAGTCGCCCGCCGGGTCGGGGTGCGCCCGTTCGGGGGCCGGCACGACGTCGGCGAGGCGGACCGGCGCGGGCGGGGCGAGCCGCTCGGCGGCCCGCTGGGCGGCGACGCGGGCCAGCTCGGCGGTTGCCGGCGACACGCCGGGCAGGGGGCCGGTCTCGGGGGCTACGGGGTGGGTCGACACGGCGACGGCTCCGAGGGGTGTATTCGTGCGGGATATGGCAAAGGTCAGGTTCGGCGAAATCCAGTGCCGTCAAGGGTACGAGGGGATTTGGAATTGCGTGATCCTGCGCGTGGAAGCGTTCCCAAAAACCGGTACGGACGTGGGCAGTGGTGACTGTTGTGCCGATCGTCACCGAACGGTCCCAGGTCCCGCGAAATTCGCTTAACCTTCGCCCACCGATCGCTGACGAGCCGGGATTACCGGTGGTCGCTCCCGGGGTATGTCCGAACTGAACCTTCGTTAAGTGTCAATGGCGCGCGTGGGAGGCTCTGGTGGCAACGCAGGAAACGGTCGAGCACAAGTACGTCTACGACTTCGCCGAAGGCAACAGGGACCTCAAGGACCTGCTGGGCGGCAAGGGCGCCAACCTGGCCGAGATGACCAACCTCGGCCTGCCCGTCCCACCCGGCTTCACCATCACCACCGAGGCCTGCCAGGCGTACCTGACGACCGGGCGCGAGCCGGACGGGCTGGCCGGGCAGATCGAGGCGCACCTGGAGTCCCTGGAACGCGAGATGGGCCGCCGGCTCGGCGACCCGGACGACCCGCTGCTGGTCTCGGTCCGCTCCGGCGCCAAGTTCTCCATGCCCGGCATGATGGAGACCGTCCTCAACGTCGGCCTCAACGACCGCAGCGTCGAAGGACTCGCACGACAGGCCGGCCGCGGTGCCGACCAGGCCGCCTCCGGCGGCGCAGACCGGTTCGCCTGGGACTCCTACCGCCGGCTGATCCAGATGTTCGGCAAGACCGTCTGCGAGGTGCCGGGCGAGGAGTTCGAGCACGCGCTGGACGAGGCCAAGCACGCCAAGGGCACCCGCGACGACCTCGACCTGGACGCCGACGACCTGCGCGGGCTGGTCGACGCGTACAAGAAGATCTTCGCCAAGCACACCGGGCGGGAGTTCCCGCAGGAGCCGCGCGAGCAGCTCGACCTGGCCATCCGCGCGGTCTTCGAGTCGTGGAACGCGGAGCGGGCGATGCTCTACCGCCGGCAGGAGCGCATCCCGGCCGACCTGGGCACCGCGGTCAACGTGGTGAGCATGGTGTTCGGCAACCTCGGGCCGGACTCCGGCACCGGCGTCGCGTTCACCCGCGACCCGGGCAGCGGCGCGCAGGGCATCTACGGCGACTACCTGGCCAACGCCCAGGGCGAGGACGTGGTGGCGGGCATCCGCAACACCGTGCCGTTGCAGGAGTTGGAGCAGCTCGACAAGACCTCCTACGACGAGCTGCTCGGGATCATGGCCCGGTTGGAGGAGCACTACAAGGACCTCTGCGACATCGAGTTCACCATCGAGCGCGGCAAGCTCTGGATGCTCCAGACCCGGGTCGGCAAGCGCACCGCCGCCGCCGCGTTCGTCATCGCCGGCCAGCTCGTCGACGAGGGCCTGATCGACCTGGACGAGGCGCTGCACCGGGTCAACGGCGCGCAGCTCGCCCAACTGATGTTCCCGCGCTTCCAACTCGACCACGACGTCCCGCCGGTGGCCCGGGGCATCGGCGCGTCGCCGGGCGCCGCGTCCGGCAAGGTGGTCTTCACCTCGGCCCGCGCGGTCGAGCTGGCCGCCGAGGGGGAGTCGGTGATCCTGGTCCGCCGGGAAACCAACCCGGACGACCTCACCGGCATGATCGCCGCCAAGGGCATCCTCACCTCGCGCGGCGGCAAGACCAGCCACGCCGCCGTGGTGGCCCGGGGCATGGGCAAGACCTGCGTCTCCGGCGCCGACGAGCTGGAGGTGAACGTCCCGGCGAAGAAGTTCACCGTCGGCGGGCACACCGTCGGCGAGGGCGACGTGGTCTCGATCGACGGCACCACCGGCAAGGTCTACCTGGGCGAGGTGCCGGTCGTGCCGTCCGAGGTGGTGCAGTACTTCGAGGGCAGCCTCGACCCGGAGCACATCGACAACCCGCTGGTCCGCGCCGTACACCGGATCATGACGCACGCCGACGCGGCGCGGCGGCTGCGCGTGCGGACGAACGCCGACACCGGCGCGGACGCCGCGCGGGCCCGGCGCTTCGGCGCCGAGGGCATCGGCCTGTGCCGCACCGAACACATGTTCCTCGGCGACCGCCGGGAGCTGGTCGAGCGGCTCATCCTCGCCGAAGGTGGGCGGGAGCGGGAGGACGCGCTCGCCGCGCTGCTGCCGCTCCAGCGGGCCGACTTCGTGGAGATCTTCCGGGAGATGGACGGCCTGCCGGTCACGGTGCGGCTGATCGACCCGCCGCTGCACGAGTTCCTGCCCCCGCTGGAGCAGCTCGCGGTCAACGTCGCGGTCGCCCAGGAGCGCGGCGAGGACGTGGCCAAGGAGGAGGCGCTGCTCTCCGCCGTCCGGCGGATGCACGAGGAGAACCCGATGCTGGGCCTGCGCGGGGTCCGGCTCGGCCTGGTCATCCCCGGCCTGTTCGCCATGCAGGTCCGCGCGATCGCCGAGGCCGCCGTCGCGGTCGCCCGGGACGGCGGGACGGCCTGTCCGGAGATCATGGTGCCGCTGGTCGGCGCCGTGCAGGAGCTGGAGACGGTACGCGCGGAGGCCGAGAAGATCATCGCCGAGGTGGTCGGCGACAGCGGCGTCGAGGTGCTGATCGGCACCATGATCGAGGTGCCCCGGGCGGCGCTGACCGCCGGGCAGATCGCCGAGGCGGCCGAGTTCTTCTCCTTCGGCACCAACGACCTGACGCAGATGGCCTGGGGCTTCTCCCGCGACGACGTGGAGGGCGCGTTCTTCTGGCGCTACCTGGAGCTGGGCATCTTCGGCATCTCGCCGTTCGAGTCGATCGACGCCGACGGCGTGGGTCGGCTGGTCCGGATCGCCGCCGAGGAGGGCCGGGCGGCCCGCCCCGGGTTGAAGCTGAGCGTCTGCGGCGAGCACGGTGGCGACCCGGACTCGGTGCACTTCTTCCACGAGGTGGGCCTGGACTACGTCTCCTGCTCGCCGTTCCGGGTGCCGGTGGCCCGGCTGGAGGCCGGCCGCGCGGCCATCAGCACCACCGGGTCCGACTCGCGCTGAGCGCGGCCGGGCGGGGCCGACGGTCGATACCGGAGGCCCCGCCCGGCGCGCCTTTCCGGCCACCCGGGCGTAACCTGAGCTTCCGCCACGTGTCGATCAGGAGGGGTGGCCGCATGACCGCCGTCTGGGAGAACCTGACCGTCGACGCCCGGGACCCGTCCCGGCTCGCCCGCTGGTGGGCCGAGGCGCTCGGCTACCAGGTGATCACCGACAAGCCGGACGAGGTGGAGATCCGCCGCACGCCGGACACGCTCCCCGGCCTGGTCTTCGTCCCGGTCTCCGGGCCGAAGCAGGGAAAGAACCGGCTGCACGTCGATCTGCGCCCGGCCGACCTGGAGGCCGAGGTGGAACGGCTCGTCGACATGGGCGCGCGGCACGTCGACGTCGGGCAGGGAGAGGCGGGGTGGACGGTGCTGGCCGATCCGGAGGGCAACGAGTTCTGCGTCCTGCCACCGCGTTGACCGACGACGCGGCGCGGCTGGTCGCCGAGGCGCCGAAGGACACCGGGTACGGGCGGTCGCCGTTCGAGCGGGACCGGGCCCGGGTGCTGCACTGCGCGGCGTTCCGCCGGCTGGCCGCGAAGACCCAGGTGCACGCCGCCGGCACCGACGACTTCCTGCGTACCCGGCTGACCCACTCGCTGGAGGTGGCGCAGATCGCCCGCGAGATGGGCGCCCGGCTCGGCTGCGACCCCGACGTGGTGGACACCGCCGGGCTGGCCCACGACCTGGGTCACCCGCCGTTCGGGCACAACGGCGAGTACGCGCTGGACGAGCTGGCCGCCGCGGCCGGCGGGTTCGAGGGCAACGCCCAGACGCTGCGGGTGCTCAGCCGGCTGGAGGCCAAGGTGATCGCCCCGGACGGGCGGTCCGCCGGCCTCAACCTGACCCGGGCCGCGCTCGACGCGGTGAGCAAGTACCCGTGGCCGCGCCGCCCCGGCGAGCGCAAGTTCGGCGTGTACGCCGACGATCGGCCGGTCTTCGACTGGCTGCGCGCGGGTGCCCCGCCCGGCGACCGGCGCTGCCTGGAGGCCCAGGTGATGGACTGGGCCGACGACGTGGCGTACTCGGTGCACGACGTCGAGGACGGCATCCACGGCGGCTACGTCGACCTGCGCCCGCTGCTGGCCGAGGAGGACGAGCGGCGCGCGCTCTGCGCCGACGTGGCCGCCACCTACTCCGGCGAGGCGCCGGAGGACCTGGGCGGGGTGCTGGCCGAGCTGCTCGCCGATCCGGTGCTCGCCCCGCTCGCCGCGTACGACGGCAGCCACCGGGCGCTCGCCGCGTTGAAGGCCACCACCAGCGTGCTCACCGGCCGGTTCGTGTCGAGCGTGGTGGCCGCCACCGAGGCGCGTCACGGTCCCGGCCCGCACCGCCGCTATGCCGCCGACCTGGTGGTGCCGCGCCGGATCCGGGCGCAGTGCGCGTTGCTCAAGGGCATCGCGTTGCGGTACGTGATGCGGCGGCCGGGTGCCAGTGGCCGCTATGACCGGCAGCGGGAACTCCTCACCGAGCTGGTCGCCGCGTTGCTCGACCGGGCACCGGACGCGCTCGACGAGGTCTTCGCCCCGCTCTGGCGGGACGCCCCGGACGACGCCGCGCGACTGCGCGTGGTGATCGACCAGGTCGCCTCGCTCACCGACCCGGCCGCGCTGGCCTGGCACGCCCGGCTGGTGTCGTCGAGCTGACCGCCCGACCGGCCCGGCCGGAAAGTGAGGGTAGCCTAAGCGTATGACGGATCGCCCGAAGACGCTCACCGCCGCCACGGTCGTCCGGACCACGCGGCCCACCCCGCACCTGATCCGGCTCGTGCTGGGCGGCGACGGGCTGACCAGCCTGCCGGTGGGCGCGTACACCGACCACTACGTGAAGTTCGTCTTCCCGCCGGCCGGGGTGACCTACCCGTACCCCACCGACCTGGCCGCCATCAAGCGCGAGTTCCCGGCGTCGCAGTGGCCGCGGCTGCGCGCGTACACGGTGCGGGCGTTCGACCCGGTGGCCGGCGAGCTGACCGTGGACGTGGTCCACCACGGCGAGGAGGGGCTGGCCGGCCCGTGGGCGGCCGGCCTGCGCCCCGGCGACCGGGTGCTGTTCACCCGGCCCGGCGGCGCGTACGCGCCGGACCCGACCGCCGACTGGCACCTGCTGGCCGGCGACGAGAGCGCGCTGCCGGCGATCGCCGCCGCGCTGGAACGGCTGCCGGCCGGCGCGCCGGCCCGGGTCTTCGTCGAGGTCGAGGGGCCGGCCGACGAGCTGCCGCTGGCCAGCGCCGGCGCGGTCGAGCTGCGCTGGCTGCACCGGGCCGGCCGACCGGCCGGGGAGGCGTTGGTCGAGGCGGTCCGGGCGTTGGAGTTCCCGCCCGGCCGGGTGCACGCGTTCGTGCACGGCGAGGCCGGCGCGGTCAAGGAGCTGCGCCGGCTGCTGCGGGTCGAGCGCGGCGTGCCCCGGGCGGACCTGTCCATCTCCGGTTACTGGCGGCGCGGCCTGGACGACGAGGGCTGGCGCTCCACGAAGCCGGCCTGGAACGCCGAGGTCGAGGCCGAGGAGGCCGCCGTCCCGGCCTGACCCGGCTCCTGAGGCGTTCCGCCCCGCCGTGGCGACCGGGCCGCCCAGGATGGGGGCATGGCGGAACAGGTGGGCGAGCGGCCCGCGACGCAGCCGGCCGACCTGGTGGTGCTCGGGCTGGGCGTGGCCGGCGTGCTGGCCGTGGTGGCGTGGGGCGTGTTCGCCCGCGGGTCGCTGGCGTCGTTCGGCGCGGCGGGGCTGAACTGGACGATCGACACGTTCGGCTGGTTCTTCGTGGTCGCCGCCGACGCGTTCCTGGTGCTCGCGGTGGCGGCGTTGCTGCTGGTCGGCGGCCTGGACGCGTTGCAGCAGGCCACCATCCTGGTGGCGTTGCCGTTCGTGGTGGTGATGCTGGGCCTGGCGGTGGCCCTGGTCCGGGAGATGGCCGCCGATCCGGTGCTGCGGGCCGGGGCCCGCCCGCGCCGGTCCGGCCTGGCCGCCGCGGTGCGCGCGGCCCGTTCGTACGAGGAGGAGGATCCGCCGCCGGTGACCCGGTGGCTCCACCGTCCGCGCGAGTGAGTGCGTCTACCTCGATATGTAGTAGAAGTGCTACATTCCGAGGCATGACTGCGGTCGAACTTTCGGGGGCGGTCGCGGCCCCCCGGCCTCCCGACGAGGATCTCGTCCTCGACGTCCGCGACCTGCGCATGCGCTACGGCACCGTCGACGTGCTGCACGGCGTCGACCTCACCGCCCGGCGCGGCGAGGTGGTCGCGCTGCTCGGGCCCAACGGCGCCGGCAAGACCACCACCATCGAGATCCTGGAGGGCTTCCGGCTGCCCTCCGCCGGCACCGTACGGGTGCTCGGCGTCGACCCGGCCCGTGGCGACGAGCGCTGGCGTGCCCGGCTCGGCGTCGTGCTCCAGTCCTGGCGCGACCACGGCAAGTGGCGGGTCCGGGAGCTGCTCACCCACCTCGGCGACTTCTACGCGCCGTACGCGACCGCCCGGACGCCGCGTCCCTGGCCGGTCGACGACCTGCTGGCCACCGTGGGGCTGGCCGCGCACGCCGGCGCCCGGGTGGCCCGGCTCTCCGGTGGGCAGCGCCGCCGGCTCGACGTGGCGGTCGGCATCGTGGGGCGGCCGGAGCTGCTCTTCCTGGACGAGCCGACGGTCGGGTTCGACCCGGCCGCCCGGCGCGAGTTCCACGAGCTGGTGCACCGCCTCGCGGACCTCGACGAGACCACCATCGTGCTGACCACGCACGACCTGGCCGAGGCGGAGAAGCTGGCCGACCGCATCCTGATCCTGGCCGGCGGCCGGATCATCGCCGAGGGCTCGCCGGACCAGCTCGCCCGGCGCGTCGCCGGGGACGCCGAGGTCCGCTGGACCCGCGACGGCGAGCGCTACGTGCACGCCACCGCCGACGCCACCGCGTTCCTGCGTGACCTGCTCCGCGAGCACGGCGACCGGGTCCGGGAGTTGGAGGTGCGCCGGGCCAGCCTGGAGGACGCGTACCTGGCGCTGGTGCACGAGGAGGAGACCGGCATCCGCACCGGCCGGGCCGAGCGGGTGTGGCAGCAGGAGGCGACGCGATGAACCCGACCACCACCGCGCTCCGGGCCGGGCTGCGGCGCGGCCTGATCGAGCTGCGCGCGACGTTCACCAACGGCCAGGACCTGTGGAACTACTTCTTCCCCACGGCGGTGCTGCTGGTCGCCATGTTCTTCATGCGCGGCTCGACCGTGCCCGGCACCGACTTCTCGCTGGGTGCCCGGACGCTGCCCAGCGCGCTCGGCATGGGCCTGCTCTTCGGCGGCCTGCTCGGGCTGGCCCAGCAGCTCATCGTCGACCGGGAGGACGGCACGCTGCTGCGGGCCAAGGCGATCCCGAACGGGATGCTCGGCTACCTGGTCGGCAAGCTGGTGCTGATCTCGGCGATCTCGCTGATCGGCGTGGTCATCCAGCTCGTGCCCGGCCTGTTCTTCCTGGACGGGCTGCGGCTCGGTGACCCCGCCGCCTGGCTCACCCTGGCCTGGGTGGTGCCGCTCGGGCTGGTGGCGACGCTGCCGCTGGGCGCGGTGATCGGCTCCGTGATCGAGAATCCGCGCAACATGGGCCTGGTGGTGCTGCCCATCTTCGGCCTCATCGCGCTGTCCGGCATCTTCTACCCGATCAACGGCCTGCCCGGCTGGCTGCAAGGCGTCGCCCAGATCTTCCCGCTCTACTGGCTAGGCTTGGGCATGCGCTCGGCGCTGCTCCCGGCCGACCTGGCGGCGGTCGAGCTGGGCGGCTCCTGGCGACACCTGGAGACGCTGGGTGCGCTCGGCGCCTGGGCGGTGCTCGGGCTGGTGCTGGCCCCGGTGGTGCTGCGCCGGATGGCCCGCCGGGAGTCCGGCTCGCGGGTCGCGGCCCGCCGGGAGCGGGCCATGCAGCGGGTCGGATGAGAGGGCGTCGATGAGCGAGACCGTGCACAACCGGATCGCGGTGCTGCGCGCCGAACGGGGCGTCTCCCGCCGGCAGCTCGCCGACGCGCTCGGGGTGCACTACCAGACCGTCGGCTACCTGGAACGCGGTGAGTTCCGGCCCAGCCTGCACCTGGCGCTGCGCATCGCCGCGTACTTCGAGGTGCCGGTCGAGGTGGTCTTCTCCATCGAACCGTTCCCCCGGATCGGCGACGCCGCGGCCCGGGTCGGCCGCCCGGCGTGAGCCGGCGGGACGGGCGGCGTCCGCCACACGTCCGTCCCCCCGGCCGCCGGATCGTCGGTCCGGCAGGGCAGGATGTACGCCGAGGAGGTGGCGGTCATGGCGGGGCGGATCCGGGACGAGGACATCGCGTTGGTCCGCGAGCGCACCGCCATCGCGGACGTCATCTCCGAGGTGGTGACGCTCAAGTCGGCCGGGGGTGGCAACCTCAAGGGGCTCTGCCCGTTCCACGACGAGAAGAGCCCTTCGTTCAACGTGTCGCCCGCCCGCAACGTGTTCTACTGCTTCGGCTGCGGCGTCGGCGGTGACGCGATCAAGTTCCTGATGGACGCCGAGCATCTCGGCTTCATCGAGTCGGTCGAGAGCCTCGCCGCCCGCGCCGGCATCCAGCTTCGCTACGTCGAGGACGACCGGTCGACCCCGCGTGCCCGGCCGCAGCAGGGGCAGCGGCAGCGCCTGGTGGCCGCGCACGCCGCCGCCGTCGAGTTCTACCGGGCCCAGCTCACCACCGCCGGCGCCCGCCCGGCCCGGGAGTTCCTGGCCCGGCGGGGCTTCGACCGGGCCGCCGCCGAGCGCTACGGCTGCGGCTTCGCCCCCGACGGGTGGGACCTGCTCACCAAGCACCTGCGCCAGCAGGGCTTCAGCCACGACGAGTTGGTCACCGGCGGCCTGTCCCGCCCGGCCCGGTCGGGCTCGCTGATCGACCGGTTCCGCCGCCGCCTGATGTGGCCGATCCGGGACATCACCGGCGACGTGATCGGTTTCGGCGCCCGCAAGCTGTTCGACGACGACGACGGCCCGAAATACCTCAACACCCCCGAGACGCCGATCTACAAGAAGTCGCACGTCCTCTACGGCATCGACCAGGCCAAGCGGGAGATCGCCAAGCAGGGCAAGGTGGTGGTGGTCGAGGGCTACACCGACGTGATGGCCTGCCACCTCGCCGACGTCCCGACCGCGGTGGCGACCTGCGGCACCGCGTTCGGCGGCGACCACATCTCGGTGCTGCGCCGGGTGCTCTTCGACAGCGACGAGCGGGCCGGGGAGATCATCTTCACGTTCGACGGCGACGCCGCCGGCCAGAAGGCCGCGCTGCGCGCGTTCGAGGACGACCAACGCTTCGTCGGGCGCACGTTCATCGCGGTCAGCCCGGACAACATGGACCCGTGCGACCTGCGGCTGGCCAAGGGCGACCTGGCCGTCCGCGACCTGGTGGCCCGCCGCGAGCCGCTCGTCGACTTCGCGCTGCGGCACGTCATCAACCGGTTCGACCTCGACACCGTCGACGGCCGGGTCGAGGCGATGCGCCGCGCCGCGCCGCTGGTCGCGAAGATCAAGGACCGGGAGAAACGCCCGGAGTACGTCCGCAAGCTCGCCGGCGACCTCGGCATGGAGATCGAGCCGGTGCAGCGCGCCGTGCTGGCCGCCGCCAACGGGCAGCCGGCCAACGGTCGGCCCGCGCCGACGCGCCCCGGCCCCGCCACGCCCGCCGTGGACAGTCCCCGCTCCATGGTGGAGCGGGAGGCGCTGAAGCTGGCGTTGCAGGAGCCGGTGCTGGCCGGCCCGATGTTCGACGCGGTCGAGGCCACCGACTACCAGCATCCGGTGCACGCCGCGGTGCGCGTCGCCGTCGCCGAGGCCGGCGGGGCGGCCGGCGCCACCAGCGGTGCGGTCTGGATCGAGCGGGTCCGCGACGCCTGCGCCGACCTGGCCGCCCAGGCCCTGGTGGGGGAGTTGGCGGTGGAGCCGTTGCGCATCGACGGCGAGCCCGACCCGAGGTACGTCTCGGTCACCATGGCCCATTTGCAGTGGAGTTCGGTCACCGGCCGGATCCGCGACCTCAAGTCGAAGATCCAGCGGGTCAACCCGGTGAGCAACAAGGACGAATACTTCGCCCTGTTCGGGGAGCTGCTCTCGCTCGAACAACACGCGCGGGCCCTGCGCGAGCAGGCCGCCGGAGGACTGTGATGGGACTCTTCCGCCGCCGCTCGAAGCTGCCGCCGGCCGGCCGCCCGCCGCTCGCCGCCGACGAGCGGGTGCTCGCCTGGGCCGCTGCCGGCAACGGCGAGGGCGACGGCGTGCTGGTCGCCAGCAACCGTGGGCTCTGGCTGCCCGGCCGCGCCGAGCGCCTCGGGTGGCACGACGTCCTCAAAGCGGTCTGGTCGGGCCGTGAACTCACCGTCACGCCGGCCGAGCCGGTCACCGAGCGGGACGGCTACCTGGTGGTCGCCGACGCCCCGGCCGAGACCCACCTGCTGCTCGATCCGGGGGAGCTGCCGCACCAGGTCCGGACGCGGGTGACCGGCTCGGTGGCGTACACCGCGCACCACCCGGTGCCCGGCGGCGCCGGGCGGATCGCGGCCCGGCGGGTGCCCGGCGTGGACGGTCTGACCTGGACGGTCCGCTACGACCCGGGCACGCCGGCCGACGACGAGGCGGTGGTCGCCGAGACCGGCCGCCTGGTGGCCGAGGCCCGGGCCGCCGCCACGCCCGCCGACGTCTGACCGCGACCGCCGCGGGTTCGCGTGGATGGGCCTGAGCCTCTTTCGGGCATCACGTGTGGACCGAAGCGTCCGATCACACCTTGAGGACGTCCACGTCGTACATCGACGCGTCGCGGGAGGCGAGGGTCGGGTCGCCGGTGATGGCCCAGAGCGCGACGTGAGTGTCCAGCAGCAGGTTCATGCGCCGATGCCGAAGTCGTCGGCGATCTCGGCGTTCGTCTGCGGCGAATCCCAGTCACCGGAGAGGTCCAGTTGGCCGGCGAGAGAGCCGACCGGGCGCAAACCTCCTGGCTAAGCTAAGGGGCTAGTTTAGCCTGCTCAGCCGCATGAGCGCCGCATTCGTAGCGGGAGCGGGTCACCGGTAATCCGGTCGTGGGGTTCGAAACTGGCTGTTAGCGTCGCGGGATGTTCGCCACCGACCGGGTCCGGTTGCGCCCGCCCACGCCCGACGACGCGCCGAACATCTTCCGGCTCGACGCCGACCCCGAGCTGCACCTGCTCACGGACGACGGGCCGTTCCTGCCGCGCCACGTCGGCCAGGTCCGGGCCCGGCTGGAGAAGCAGGTCACCGATCCGCCCGAGGGTCACACCTCGGTGTCGCTGCTGGCCGAGACGGTCGCCGACGGCACGTATCTCGGCGGCTGCGCGCTGTGGGGGATCAGCGCGTTCGAGCGGTTCGCCCACCTCGGCATCTCGCTGGTCCCCGAGGCGCGTGGGCAGGGCTACGGGACCGAGGTCATCCGGCTGCTCTGCCGGTACGGCTTCCGCAGCCGCAACCTCCGCCGGCTGGAGCTGGAGACGCTGGCCGGCAACACCGCCATGCGGCGCACCGCCGAGGCGTGCGGCTTCGTCCACGAGGGCACCCAGCGGGAGCGCGCGTACGACGGCGACGGCTTCTCGGACCTGGTGTTCTACGGCCTGCTCCGGAGCGAGTGGACGCCCTGACATTCGTGCGTGTCTGCGGCTCAGGGCTTCTCGGCGACGCTTTCCTGCCAGGGATCGGTGACCTCGATGCCGGTATCAGCGAAGTCCTTGGTGTTCCGGGTGGCAAGTGTGGCGGCCTGGGTGCGGCAGATGGCGGCGATCTGGGCGTCGAACCCGTCTATCGGGCGGCCGAGCATTTCCCGACCGGCCACCACGTCGGCGTAGGCGCCGGCCGCCGCGAGGTCGAAGGGCAGCACCTGGCGGGGGAAGGCGGCGAAGATCTCGTTGGCGGACTGGTGCAGCGATTCCCGGCGCTGGCCCTGCGGCAACCGGGCGATGCCGAAGCGGATCTCGGCGACGGTGACGGCAGTGGTGTAAAGGCCGGTGCTGGAGCTGCGGCGGAGCCACGTGAGGACCGCTGGCGCGGGCTCGGCCCGCATCAGCTCGGAGACGACGTTGGTGTCGAGAACGATCATCACTCGGGCAGGCTCGCCGGGCGGGGTGACGTGGAACGAGCCGGCAGGTCCAGGTCGACTCCGCCGAGCCTGGTGAATCGGTCGGCGAGTGCGCTGAACAGATCGGTCCCCGGTTCATCCTCGGCGACGGCCGCGGTGAGGATGTCCCGGATCTCGGATTCCATGGATCTGCCGTGTCGCGCGGCGCGGATGCGCAACTTCTCCCGCACCGCGTCATCGAGATCTCTGATGCTGAGGGATGCCATCGAGCTTCCTCCGGCCCTAGCTGATGAGAGCAATGCTAGCACTCGGTGGTGGCCCGCTCCGGTATCCGCCGTGTTCAGCTTCGTGAAGGCGGCGCTGACGGGCAGCCTCATCCCGGTAGAGGTGCGGGTCACGCGACCCGCGCCGCTCCCTCGTCCCAGGTCTCGGCCAGGTGGCGTTGGATCTCCCGGTGCGGGAAGCGCAGCGCGCTGCCGTTGGCCTCCAGGAGGAGACGCTCCCGCGCCCAGTCGAGGAAACCGAGATAGTCCTTCGGGCCCCGACCGGTGCGACGGAGCGCCCGGAAGAGATTGGCGTACTGCCGGGCGGGGACGCCGCCGCAGATGTCCGAGCACGCGAACATGAGGCAACTCGCCATCATGGCTACGGCGAACAGGCCGAACGTCATGCTCCGCGCGCCGAGCACCACCGGGACGCCCAGCACGAGCGCGAGCGGCAGGCCGACCAGCAGCGCGCCCCGGCGGGCCCGGCGCCGTGACCCGCGCAGCCGCATGCCGGGTGGCAGGCCGGCCTGGTCCGGCGCGCTGGTCGGGGTGATGGCGTAGGCGAACATCGCCACCGGCGTGCTGAGCAGCATGTAGGCCACGACGCGGAGCACCCCGTTGTCGGCCGCGTTGACCGCGGCCCACGCGCCCAGCGTGACGAACGGCACCACGACCAGCGCCGGGAAGGCCCAGGACCAGCGGAGCCGCCATACCAACCGGATCGGCTCGGTCGTCGACGAGTGGTGGATGTGCGCGTTCGTCACTGCGGCCATGCTCGACGTCATGAAGGTGAGCGTCGGCGCGGCGATCTCGATGGTCCCACCCTCGACCACCAACAGGTACGCGGCCACCATGTAGAACACGAGGAGCACCGGATCCCGCGCCGGTGGCTTGATCTTCTCCATTTCGCTGACGTCCCGGATCCAGTCGACCGGCAGGCGGTCCACGTAGAACTCCGTCTGACCGTGGCGCGTCATCCACGTCGCCAGCCAGGCCAGCCAGCGGTGTGCGTCGTCGTGGGCGAAGCCGCCCCGGCGGCCCCCGCGCCGACGCAGGAGGGTGGCCACGTAGACCGCCATGAGGTGCCTGCGGCGTTCACTCGGCGTCCCCTCGCTGACCAGGTCGGCGTGCGCGTCGACTGAGGAGACCCGGGCCACGATCCCCAACATGATCACCGACCGCATCATCGACCACCACTTCCGGTCGGTGGCCGGCACGTCCCGCACCGAGAGGGCCGCGGGCGTGCCCAGCCCGGTCAGGAACTCCTGGACCCGCTCCCGGGTGGGGCGAAGGACCTCGACGGCGTAGGTGATGCCGGTCGGCGTGGTGAGCCCGTCGAAGTCCTCGGTGCGGCAGGCGGCGGCCAGTGGGCAGGAGCCGGCGGCCAGGAACGCGTCGATCTCACGCAGCGCCCGCCTGCGATGGCGCACGGTCGGGATTTCGTCGAGGCCGTCCAGGAGCACGGCCAGCGCGCGATCCTCGATCAGCTCCCGTGCCAGGTCCGGGCCGATGCCGGGATAGGTGTCGACGATCGCGTCGGCCAGCCACTGCTCGAACGACCGCCGCTCGTCGGCCCAGGAGGTCAGGTTCACCAGCACGGGAACGCACGGGGTGGCATCGTCCGGGGCCACCCGTTCGCACAGGTCGAGGCAGAGCCGGGCGAGCAGGGTGCTCTTGCCGCTGCCGCCCGGGCCGAGCAGGAGCAGCGCCTGGCCGGTTTCGTCGAAGATCGTCGCGAGGGGCTCCTCGTGGACCTTCGGCCGGCCCGCCTCGCCGATCGCCGCGTCCGGCAGCGCGTCGGGGTGCCGGACCAGGTCGGGTCGAGACTCGGTGACGAGGGGCAGTTGGGGGACCGCGCCCAACGCCCGGTCCAGGGCGGACCGCATGGCGGCCGTCACCCGGGCGAGCGCCTGCCGGCGTTCCTTCGCGCGCCGTTCGGGGGACCGTCTGGCCTGCGCCGTCTGCTGCCGCAGTTGCAGGGCGGTGAACAGGAGCGCCAGCGCGGCGCAGCCGAGGAAGACGCCGATCACCAACGGTCTGGGCAGACCCAGCTCGGCGATGTATTCGCTCACCAGGTTGGTGGAGACCCCGACGAGGATGAGCAGGACGGCGCTCGCCAACCCGAGCGTCAGCACCAGGCGGTGGCCCTGCGGCCCGCGACCATACGACGAGAATTGGCGTCCCATCATCCCCCGCGACAATCTCGGCGGCTGCTGACGCCCAGCATATCGAAGAGTGTGCCCGTTCAGCGGGCCCGCGCCCAGCCGACGAAGCGCTGCCACAGGCCCTGAGCGGTGGTGCCGTCCCGGTCGACGGTCAGGTCGGCGGTGGCCTCGCACAGCAGCGTGCCGAGATGGACCAGCAGCGCGATCCGGTCCTCGCGGTACTCACCGAGCAGCGCCAGCCGGGCGGGGGAGCACGGCCACGCCGCGCCGCAGATCCGGCAGCGCCAGGACGGGCGTGCCGCGACGTGCGGACGGTACCGGGGCATGGGCGTACCTCCGTCGCAGTGGGAGGGGGCGTCGACGGACCTCGTCGTGCGCCGACGCCCCGGCCTGGTTCCGCCCGCCGTCCGATCCCGTGAGCGGTCCCGCTGCGTGACAGTCTGGTGACGGAGCGACTACGGTGGGGCGTCCGGCACGGCGACGACAAGCGCGTCCGGCGGCCGGCTCCCGGGTGTGTCGAGGATGTACGGAGGCTGTCCGTGGAACTGTCGTCCATGCTGGAGCACTTCGCCGAGGAACTACGGCTCGCCCGCGCGGCCAACGGCATGTCCCAGGCGGCGTTGGCCGAGGCGCTGACCTATTCCGGCGCGCTGGTGGCCAAGGTGGAGACCTGTGAGCGCCGCCCGAGCCTGGACTTCGCCCGCCGCTGCGACGCGGTGTTCGGCGTCGACGGGCGCTTCGAGCGCATCCAGCGGCGGATCGGCCGGGAGGCCGTGGTGCCGTGGTTCCGCGACTGGCCCGGCATCGAGGCGGAGGCGAGCGCGCTGCGCTGGTTCGAGCCGATCTGCGTGCCGGGCCTGCTCCAGACCGAGGGCTACGCCCGCGCGCTGCTCTCCGGCGGCCGGCTGTTCGCGCCGGACGAGGTGGAGCAGCAGGTGACGACGCGGCTGGACCGCCAGGCGCTGCTGACCCGGGAACGGCCGCCGCTGCTCACCTTCGTCGTCGACGAGCACGTGCTGCGCCGGAGCGTCGGCGGGCCGGAGGTGATGCGCGAGCAGGTGCGCCACCTGGTGAAGGTCGGCACGGGGCTGCCCCGGGTACGGATCCACGTTGTGCCGCTCACTGTCGGTGCCTACGCTGGCGTCAGTGGCCCGTTCGTGATCGCCACCCCGCCGCACGGCGAGGACGTGGTCTACCAGGAGGGGCAGCTCCACGCGCAGGTGATCGACCGCGTCGACCACGTGCGGCAGATGGTCGAGGTGTGGGAGTCGGTCCGCGGTGAGGCACTGTCGCACCAGCAGTCCCTCGAATTCCTGACGGAGGTGGCGGAGACATGGACCTGAGCAACGCCCGGTGGCGCAAGAGCAGCCGCAGCAACGCCGCAGGCGGAGCCTGCGTGGAGGTGGCGGACGCCCGGCCCGGCGGGGTCGCGGTGCGTGACTCCAAGGACCCGGCCGGCCCGGTGCTGGCCTTCGCGCCCGACGCCTGGCGCGCGTTCGTCGACCGGCTCGCCGCCCGCTGACCCACACCGGGGCGGTGTGACGGGGGTGACCCGGCCCTGCCGCCCCGCTGGACCGGCATGGCGTCTGGAAGTTCGGCTGGTTATCCGACCCGACCTCGGGGCAAGTCGTGCAGTGACGACACGACGACGAGGGAGGTGCGATGGCCAGCGACGAGTCTCCTGCCCGCGAGGGGCGCGAGCGCACCGGGCCGGTGGGGCCGGACGACGGTCCGGACAGCCCGACCGAGCTGCCGGGTCCGGGCTGGGTGGCGACGCTCAAGCGGACCGTCCGGGAGTTCCAGGACGACAGCCTGACCGACTGGGCCGCCGCGCTCACCTACTACGGCGTGCTCTCGATCTTTCCCGGCATGCTGGTGCTCATCTCCGTGCTCGGTCTGCTCGGCGAGCGGGCCACCAACGGAGTCCGGGACACGGTCGGCCAGGCGGTGCCGGAGGAGAACATCCGGAAGATCATCGAGAGCGCGATCGACCAGGCCGGCCAGTCCGGCGGGCTGGCCAGCGTGGCGGCGGTGATCGGTCTGGTCACCGCGTTCTGGTCGGCGTCCGGCTACGTCGCCGCCTTCATGCGCGCCTCGAACAGCATCTACGACGTGCCCGAGGGCCGGCCGATCTGGAAGACGCTGCCGATCCGGCTCGGGGTGACCGCGGTGATCGGCGTGATGCTGCTGGTCAGCGCCGTGATCGTGGTGTTCACCGGTGGGCTGGCGGAGCAGGCCGGCAACGCGATCGGGCTCGGCTCGACGGCGGTCACGGTGTGGAACATCGCCAAGTGGCCGGTGCTGTTGCTGCTGGTCAGCCTGATGTTCGCGATCCTCTACTGGGCGTCGCCGAACGCCAAGCACGGCGGCTTCCGCTGGGTCAGCCCCGGCGGGGTGCTCGCCGTGGTGCTCTGGCTGGTGGTGTCCGGCCTGTTCGCGCTCTACGTGAGCAACTTCGGCTCGTACAACAAGACGTACGGCGCGGTGGCCGGTGTGATCATCTTCCTGGTCTGGCTTTGGCTGAGCAACGTGGCCATCCTGCTCGGCGCGGAGTTCGACGCCGAGTTGGAGCGCAGTCGTGCCATCGCCGCCGGGCACCCGGCCGACGAGGAGCCCTACGTCGAGCTGCGCGACGACCGCAAGCTGCGGAAGAAGCGCAACGCGCCCACACCGCGCTGACCTCGCACGCGCCGCCCCGCCCGGAGAACCGGGCGGGGCGGCGCGTTTTCATGATCCGGAACACGCTTTTGTTCATTCGGACAGAAGTTTTCGCCAAATACGCTGAAGCTATGGACACGCGGCCCGGAAGGCTCCTACTGTGTCGGACACAACACCTCGGCGTTGCGTCGATGTGAACGACTCCGATGCGGAGGTGACTGCCGGTGCGGACGGTCGATCCCCTGCACGTCCGGCTCCTGCGGTTGCTCCGGGACCAGGGCGCGATCTCCCGCGCCGAGCTCGGTGACCGCCTCCAGATGCCCCGCCCCCGGCTGCTCGCCGAGCTGGAACGACTGGTCTCCCTCGGCTACGTGGCCGAGGCCGGGTTGGCCGCCTCCCGGGGCGGGCGCCGCTCCACCCTGGTCGAGCTGAGCCCGCGCCTGCGCTTCGCCTCGGTCGACCTGGGCGCCAGCTCGATCGACGTCGAGGTGGTCAACGGCCGGCTGGAGCCGGTCACCGCGTACACCGAGCCGGCCGACATCCGCTCCGGCCCCAAGGTGACCCTGCAACGGGTCAACGACCTGCTGCACAAGGCCAAGGTGGACGGCGCGTACGAGCGGCTCGACGCGATCGGCATCGGCGTCCCCGGCCCGGTGAGCTTCCGCGACGGGGTGCCCGTCTCCCCGCCGATCATGCCGGGCTGGGACCGCTTCCCGGTCCGCGAGCTGCTGACCCGCGAGCACGGCTGCCCGGCCGTGGTCGACAACGACGTCAACATCATGGCGATCGGCGAGCGGCACGGCGGCGTCGCCCACTCGGTCGACGACTTCCTCTTCATCAAGATCGGCACGGGCATCGGCTGCGGCATCTACCTGCACGGCGAGGTCTACCGGGGCACCGACGGCTGCGCCGGCGACATCGGCCACATCCAGGTCGACCCGAACGGCCCGATGTGCTCCTGCGGCAACCTCGGCTGCCTGGAGGCGGTGTTCAGCGGCGCGGCGCTGGCCCGGGAGGCGACCGCCGCGGCCCGCGCCGAGGTGTCACCGGCCCTGGTCGAGCGGCTCGCCGCCCGGGGCGCGGTGACCGCGCTCGACGTGGCGCAGGGCGCGATCGAGGGCGACGTCACCTGCATCCAGCTCATCCGCGACGGCGGCCGGCGGGTCGGCAGCGTGCTGGCCGGGCTGGTCAGCTTCACCAACCCGTCGATGATCGTGATCGGTGGCGGGCTCGCCCAGCTCGGCCACATCCTGCTCGCCGAGATCCGCAGCGTGGTCTACCGCCGCTCGCTGCCGCTGGCCACCGGCAACCTGCCGGTCGTCCTCTCCGAGCTGGGCCCACGCGCCGGCGTCGCCGGCGCGGCCGTGCTCGCCAGCGACGTCGCGTTCGGGGAAGCCGCATGAGCGAACGCACCGAGCGGAGCGAGGGCCGTGAGGGCATGCCCGGCCGGCCCCGCATGAGCGAACGCACCGAGCGGAGCGAGGGCCGTGAGGGCATGCCAAGTCGGTCCCGCATGAAGGAGGTGGAGATGACCGGGAAGGAACCGCTGGTCGAGGCGCCCGCCGACGCCGTCGCGGGCGAGGTGGTGCTGCGTCTCACCGACGTGGTGAAGACGTTCCCCGGCGTACGCGCGCTGGACGGCGTGCAGTTGGAGGTGCGGGCCGGCGAGGTGCACTGCCTGCTGGGGCAAAACGGCGCCGGCAAGTCCACCCTGATCAAGGTGCTCGCCGGCGTGCACCGGCCGGATTCCGGCGAGGTGGTGTGGCGCGGCGAGCCGGCCGCGTTCGCCAACCCGCAGGCCGCCATGCGCGCCGGCATCGCCACCATCTACCAGGAACTCGACCTGGTCGACGACCTGTCGGTGGCGGAGAACGCGTTCCTCGGCCACGAGCCGCGCCGGCTCGGCTTCGTCCGGCGCGGGCACATGGCCCGGCGTACCCGGCAGATCCTGGCCCGGCTGGGTCACGCGGAGATCCCGCCCGGCCGGCTGGTCCGGCACCTGCCGGCGGCCGGCAAGCAGATCGTCAGCATGGCCCGGGCGCTGTCCCACGAGGCCCGACTGATCATCATGGACGAGCCGAGCGCGGTGCTGGCCCACGACGAGGTGGGCAACCTGTTCCGGATCATCCGGGAACTCACCGCGCAGGGCATCGCGGTCATCTACATCTCGCACCGGATGGAGGAGATCCGCGAGATCGGCGACCGGGTCACCGTACTCAAGGACGGCCGGACCACGGCGGCGAGCCTGCCGGCGCGTGACACCCCGACCCGCGACCTGGTCGCCCGGATGACCGGGCGGACCATCGAGTACGTCTTTCCGCAGCGCCCGGCCGACGACGGCACCGGCGCGGAGCTGCTCCGGGTGGACGGGCTGACCCGGCACGGCGAGTTCGCCGACGTCTCGCTCGGCGTGCGGGCCGGGGAGATCGTCGGGATCGCCGGGCTGGTCGGCTCCGGCCGGTCGGAGCTGCTGGAGACCATCTTCGGGGCCCGCCGGGCGCAGGCCGGGACGGTCCGGCTGGCCGGCCGGACGCTGCGTCCCGGCAGCGTGGGCGCGGCGGTCCGGGCCGGCATGGGCATGGCGCCCGAGGAGCGCAAGAGTCAGGCTTTGCTGCTCGGCGAACCGATCTACCGCAACATCACGCTCGCCACGTTCGGCCGGTACGCCCGCCTGGGCTTCACCGACGCCGGTCGGGAACGGGCCGAGGCGGACCGGATCGCCGCCGCGCTGGAGCTGCGCCCGGCGGACGTACGCCGGCCGGTGCGCACACTCTCCGGCGGCAACCAGCAGAAGGTGGTGGTCGGCCGCTGGTTGCTCGGCGACACCCGGCTGCTGCTGCTCGACGAGCCGACCCGGGGCGTGGACGTGGGCGCCCGCGCCGAGCTGTACCAGGTGATCCGGGACCTGGCCGCCCGGGGCGTCGGGGTGCTGCTGGTCTCCAGCGAGGTGCCCGAGGTGCTGGGCCTGGCCGACCGGGTGCTGGTCATGCGGGAGGGCCGGGTGGTCCGGGAGGCCCCGGCCGGCGAACTCGACGAGAACACCGTGCTCGACCTCGTGATGGCGGGGTCCCTCATGGAAGGCGCACCGGCATGAGCGATACCCACACCACGCTCCCCGCGCAGTCACCGCCGGTGGACCGGGCGGAGACCGCCAAGGTCGACGCGCCGGCCCGGCTGTCCTGGTGGCGCGGCGACGGCGGGGAGGGCGTGAAACGCAACCTCGGCCTGCTGGCCACGCTGGTGGTGCTGGTGGTCATCGGCATCCTGACCCGCCCCGACCTCTACGGCGACCCGAACTGGGTGTGGGGCAACACGCTCACCATCCTCAAGCTCGCCTCGGTGGTCGGCGTGGTCACCGTCGGCATGACCTTCGTGATCATCGGGGGCGGCATCGACCTGTCGGTCGGCGCGATCGTGGCGCTGGCCGGCGTCTGGTGCACCACTGTCGCCACCCAGAGCTACGGCGCCGGCGGCATGATCTTCAGCGCGCTCACCGTCGGGCTGGCCGTCGGCGTGGTCAACGGTCTGCTCGTCTCGTACGGGCGGCTGGTGCCGTTCATCGCCACGCTGGCCATGCTGGTGGCCGCCCGGGGGCTGGCGGCGGAGATCTCCGACAAGCAGACCCAGGTTTCCACCAGCTCGTTCATCAACGGCATCGCCACCACGAAGGTGCTCGGCATCCCGCTGCTGGTCTACATCCTGATCGCGGTGGTGGCGGCCGGGTGGGTGCTGCTCAACCGGACCACGTTCGGCCGTCGTACGGTGGCGGTCGGCGGCAACCCGGAGGCGGCCCGGCTCGCCGGCATCAACGTACGCCGGCACACCGTGCTGCTCTACGCGCTCTCCGGCCTCTGCTGCGGCATCGCCGCGGTGATGCTGACCGCGCAGGCCACCTCCGCCCAGGCGGCCATGGCCAACCTCTACGAGCTGGACGCGATCGCCGCCGCGATCATCGGCGGCACGCTGCTCAGCGGCGGGCGGGGCACCATCATCGGCTCCCTGCTCGGGGTGATCATCTTCTCCACGATCACCAACCTGTTCGCCATCAACAACCTCTCCGCCGAGGCCCAGAACATGGTCAAGGGCGGCATCATCGTCGCCGCCGTCCTGGTCCAGCAGGTGCAGTTCCGCAGCCTGACCCAGTTCCTCGCCCGCAACCGGGCCACCACCACCTGACCCACCGCACCACCGGGCCGCCGTCGAGAAGACGGCGGCCCGGCCCACCGCACCCGAAATCACCCCCACCACCTCATCAGGAGGTCGTCATGACAAGTGACCTGTCACGCCGCCGGTTGCTCTTCGGCGGGGCCGCAGTCTCCGCCGGGGTGCTGCTCGCCGGCTGCACGAGCAACGAGCAGTCCCCGACCGAGGCGCAGACCAAGGCCGCCGCGACCGGCGGCGCCGCCGAGCCGGGCAAGAAGGTGACCATCGGCTTCTCCGCCCCGGCCGCCGACCACGGCTGGATCGCCGCCATCACCAACAACGCCAAGGCGCAGGCCGGGGCGTACTCCGACGTGGAGCTGAAGTCGGTGGAGGCCGGCGCGGACGCGGCGGCCCAGCGGGCGGCGCTGTCCACGCTGATCTCGCAGAAGCCGGACGTCATCGTGCTGCTGCCGCACGACGGCAAGGAGCTGAACGCCTTCGGCCTGGAGGCGATGAAGGCCGGCATCCCGGTGGTCAACCTGGACCGGGCGTTCCCCGACCCCAAGGCCTACCGGCTCCAGATCAAGGGCGACAACTACGGCATGGGGGTGGCCGCCGCCACCTACATCGCCGAGCAGCTCAAGGCGAAGGGCGTCAGCAACCCGGTGATCGGCGAGATCCCCGGCATCGAGTCGCTGGAGCTGACCCAGGAACGGTCCAAGGGCTTCGCCGACACGCTCGCCTCGTACGGGCTGAAGGTGGCCAACCGCCGGCCGGCCGAGTTCACCGTGGACTCCGGCCAGCAGGCCGCCACCGGGCTGTTCCAGGCGCTGCCGAAGATCGACGCGGTCTGGAACCACGACGACGACCAGGGCATCGGCGTGCTGGCCGCGGTCACCCAGGCCAACCGCAAGGAGTTCTTCATGGTCGGCGGCGCCGGCTCGAAGAAGGCCATGGAGGACATCGCCGCCGACAACACGGTGCTGAAGGCCACCGTCACCTACAGCCCGTCGATGGCCTCCTCGGCCATCTCCCTGGCCCGGCTGATCGGCCAGGGCAAGGGCATGTCCGACCTGGTGGAACTCCAGGTACCGAAGGAGATCGTGCTCTCCTCCGAGACGATCACCAAGGAGAACTCGGGCGCCTACCTGAAGCTCGGATTCTGACACAACACGGGGGGAGACCCAGCTTGTCCAGTCACGACAGCATCCTGCGGGTCGGCATGGTCGGCTACGCGTTCATGGGCGCCGCGCACTCGCAGGCGTGGCGCACCGTGAACCGCGTGTTCGACCTGCCGGCGCGGGTGCGGATGGCGCTCGTCTGCGGCCGGGACGAACCGAAGGTGGCCGAGGCCGCCGACCGGCTCGGCTGGGACGGGTACACCACCGACTGGCGGCGACTCGTCGAGTCCGACGAGATCGACGTGGTGGACATCTGCACACCAGGGGACAGCCACCGCGAGATCGCCCTCGCCGCGTTGGCCGCGGGCAAGCACGTGCTGTGCGAGAAGCCGCTGGCCAACACCGTCGCCGAGGCCCGGGAGATGACCGCCGCGGCGGCCCGGGCCCGGGCGTCCGGGGTACGCGCGATGTGCGGCTTCAACTACCGGCGGGTGCCCGCGGTCGCCCTGATGCGGCAGCTCGTCGCCGACGGGCGGCTCGGCGAGATCCGGCACGTCCGGGCGGTCTACCTCCAGGACTGGATCGTCGACCCGCAGTTCCCGCTGGTGTGGCGGTTGCAGAAGGACCGAGCGGGCTCCGGCGCGCTGGGCGACATCGGCGCGCACATCATCGACCTGACCCAGTACGTCACCGGGCAGCTCGTCACCGGGGTCAGCGCGCTCACCGAGACGTTCGTCAAGCAGCGGCCGTTGCCGGCCGGGTCGAGCGGCCTGGCCGCGCAGGCCGACGGCAACGGCCGGGGCACCGGCGCGGTCACCGTGGACGACGCGGCGGTCTTCGTGGCCCGGCTGGACGGCGGCGCGCTCGCCACGTACGAGGCCACCCGGTTCGCCACCGGCCGCAAGAACGCGCTGCGGGTCGAGATCAACGGCTCGCGCGGCAGCGTCGTGTTCGACCTGGAACGCCTCAACGAACTGGAGTTCCTGGATGCCACCCGGCCCACCGCCGAGCAGGGCTTCAGCCGGATCCTGGTGACCGAGCCGGAGCACCCGTACCTGGACGCGTGGTGGCCGCCCGGCCACATCATCGGCTACGAGCACTCCTTCACGCACCAGATGCGCGACTTCGTCGAGGCGGTCGCCACCGGCGCCGACCCGACGCCGTCGTTCGCCGACGCGTTGCAGGTGCAGCTCGTGCTGGACGCGGTCGAGCGTTCGGCCGAAGCCGCCGCCTGGGTCGAGGTGAAGGACGGGGCCCCGCTCAACGCCTCCGGTAGAGAAGGGGGCCCCGCCTAACACCCCCGCGCGGCGCGCGAGCGCCGCCGACACCCTTCCGGCGCCGGCCGGCGAGGGCCCACCGCGGTTGCGCCCCGCGGCGGGAACGAGGCCGGCGTCGGGGAGCGTGCCGTCGGAACCTCCGGCGGGCACGACCAGCACGGCCCTCCGGTGCGGCCGGACCGGGATTCCCCGGCCGCACCGGTGGACCGGCAACGACCTGGGGAGGTAACGCGATGCGAACGGGTGTCTGGCTGGTGGGAGCACGTGGTTCGGTCGCGACCACCAGCGTGGTCGGGGCGCTCGCCCTGCGGGCCGGGCTCGCCGCACCGACCGGCTGTGTCACCGAACTGCCCGACCTGCGTGGTCCCGCGCTGCCGGGCCTCGCCGATCTCGTCTTCGGCGGCCACGACGTGGTCGCCACCCCGCTGACCAAACGCGCCGAGGCGCTCGCCGCCGCCGGTGTGCTGCCCGGCCGGCTGGCCGACGCCGTCGCGCCGGAGCTGGCCGACGTCGAGGCGGCGCTGCGACCCGCGCCGACCGAGGGCGACCCGGCGACCCGGATCGCCGCCGTGGTCGACGACCTGACCGACTTCCGTCGCCGGTACGACCTGGACCGGGTGGTGGTGGTCAACGTGGCCGCCACCGAGCCGGCACCCGAGCCGCACCCGGCCCACCACGACCTGACCGCGCTGCGCGCCGCGCTCGACGTGCTGCCGGCCAGCTCCCGGTACGCGTACGCGGCGTTCACCGCCGGCTGCCCGTACGTCGACTTCACCCCGTCCACCGGCGCCCGGCTGCCGGCGCTGGCCGCGCTGGCCGACGAGCGCGGCCTGCCGTACGCCGGGCACGACGGCAAGACCGGCGAGACGCTGCTCAAGTCGGTGCTCGCGCCGATGTTCGCGATGCGGCACCTGGCGGTGCGCTCCTGGTCCGGGACGAACCTGCTCGGCGGTGGCGACGGCGCCACGCTCGCCGAGCCGGCCGCCAACGCCGCCAAGGTGGGCAGCAAGCAGCGGGTGCTCGCGGAGACGCTCGGCTACCTGCCGCAGGGCAGCACCCGGATCGACTACGTCGAGGAGCTGGGCGACTTCAAGACCGCCTGGGACCTGGTCACGTTCGCCGGCTTCCTGGGCACCGGCATGCGGATGGAGTTCACCTGGCACGGCTGCGACTCCGCGCTGGCCGCCCCGCTGGTGCTCGACCTGGCCCGGCTGACCGCCGCCGCGCACGCCGCCGGCCGCCGGGGCCCGCTGGCCGAGCTGGCGTTCTTCTTCAAGGACCCGCTCGGCGACACCGGCCACGCGCTCGGCGAGCAGTGGGCGGTGCTGTGCGACTTCGTGGCCGGCCTGCACGCGGGGGTGACCCGGTGACCCGGCTCGCCGACCTGGCCGAGCTGGTCCGCGCGCCCGCCGCGCTCTCCGTGCCCGGGGACGTGCTGGCCGGCGCGGCGGCGGCCGGGACGCTCGGCCGGCGTACGCCCGCGTTGGCCGGCGCGTCGGTGCTGCTCTACTGGGCCGGGATGGCCGCCAACGACTGGGCGGACCGGCGGCTCGACGCGGTGGAGCGCCCGGAGCGGCCGATCCCGTCCGGCCGGGTGCGGCCGGGCGTCGCGCTCGGCCTGGCCGGCGGCCTGACCGCGGCCGGCCTCGCCGTCGCCACCGCCGCCGGGGGTCGGCGCGCGGCGGCCGTCGCGCTCCCGCTGGCGGCCACCATCTGGGGGTACGACCTGCGCGCCAAGGACACCGCCGCCGGTCCCGCCGTGATGGCCGCCTGCCGGGGGCTGGACGTGCTGCTCGGCGCGAGCGCCGGCCGGGTGGGCCGGGCGTTGCCGGCCGCGCTGACCGTCGCGGCGCACACCTGGACCGTCACCGCGCTGTCCCGCCGCGAGGTGACCGGCGTGGCGGACCGGCGACTGCCCGGCCTCACGCTCGCCGGCACCGCGGTGATCGCGGCCACCGCCCCGGGCCGGCCGGCACCGCCCGTCACCGGCCGCGCCGCCGTCTCCGACCCCGCCTCCCGAACCGCCCGCCTACCCGGTGCCGAGCGCGTCGCCCGGTTCGGTGACCTGGTGCCGGCGGTGCTCGCCGCCGGCTACGCGGCCCGGTACGGCCGGGCACAGGCCCGGGTGCTCGCCGACCCGTCGCCGGCCCGGGTCCGCGCCGCCGTCGGCGCCGGCATCACCGGGCTGCCCGCGTTGCAGGGCGCACTGACCGCCCGCGCCGGCGCGCGGCTGCTCGGCCTCGCCGTGGCCGGCGCCGCCCCGCTCGGCCGCCGGCTGGCCCGACTGATCTCACCGACATGACCGCCGTGCACCCGCCGTCCGCGCCGGGCCGGCTGCGCCTCGGGTACGGCACCAACGGCTTCGCCAACCACCGCCTCGACGACGCGCTCGCGGTCCTCGCCGACCTCGGGTACGAGGGGGTGGCGCTCACCCTGGACCACGACCACCTGGACCCGTACGCCCCCGGGCTGGCCGGCCGGGTCGCCGCCGTACGCCGCCGGCTGGACGCGCTCGGGCTGGCCGTGGTGGTCGAGACCGGTGCCCGCTACCTGCTCGACCCGTGGCACAAGCACGCCCCGACGCTGCTGCACGACGACAGCTCCCGCCGGGTCGACTTCCTCCGCCGGGCGGTCCGGATCGGCGCGGACCTGGGCGCGGAGGCGGTCTCCTGCTGGGCCGGCGTACGCCCGCCGGACGTGCCGCCACCGGTCGCGTGGGAGCGCCTGGTCGCCGGCTGTGCCACGGTCTGCGCCGAGGCGGCGGCAGCCGGCGTGCCGCTCGGCTTCGAACCCGAACCGGGCATGCTGGTCGAGGACATCGCCGGCTGGCGGCGGCTGCGCGACGCGCTCGACGCGCCACCCGGCTTCGGCATCACGCTCGACATCGGACACTGCCGCTGCCTGGAGCCGCTGCCGGTGGCCGACTGCGTGGCGGCGGTCGCCGACCACCTGGTCAACGTGCAGATCGACGACATGCGCCGGGGCGTGCACGAGCACCTGGAGTTCGGCACCGGGGAGATCGACTTCCCGCCGGTGCTGGCCGCGCTGGCCGACGCCGGCTACCGCGGGCTGGTCGCGGTGGAACTGCCCCGGCACTCGCACGCCGCCCCGACCGTCGCCGCCCGCTCGCTCGACTTCCTGCGCGCCGCCGCCCGGCGCGGCGAGGGACGGTGAGGCGACCACCATCCACCACCCGGCAGAGGGGAGACGGCATGACACCCGACCGACTGCACGCCGCGCTGCGGGGCGTACCCGATCCGCAGTGGCTGGACGCGGCGCGGCGCCGCGTCGCGACCGAACCCGCGGCGATCCCGCGCTACTTCGCCGCCGCCGCCCGGCGGTGCGGGCGCGGGCCGGTGCCCGACCCGCCCGGCTGGACGGTCGACGAGGCAGCCCGGGCGTTGCTGCTCACCGCGCTGCCCACCGGGCACGCCGCCGCGGCCGAGACGCTCTACCGGGAGGGCGACGCGGCCGAGAAGCGGGCCGTGCTGCGGGCGCTGCCGCTGCTGCCGATCGGGGCGGAGTGCGTGCCGCTGCTGCACGACGCGGTCCGCACCAACGACACCCGGCTGGTCGCCGCCGCGCTCGGCCCCTACGCCCGGCACCTGGAACAGCCGGCCTGGCGGCAGGCGGTGCTCAAGTGCGTGTTCACCGGTGTGCCGCTGGCCGTGGTCGACGGTCTGACCGACCGGGCCGACGGCGAGCTGGCGCAGATGCTGGCCGCGTTCGCCGCCGAGCGGCACGCCGCCGGCCGCACCATGCCCGCCGACGCCACCGACCTGCTGGACCGGCTCACCATCACCACCACGGAGGCGTGACATGCGCATCTTCGACCCGCACATCCACATGACATCCCGAACCACCGACGACTACGAGCGGATGGCCGCCGCCGGGGTGCGCGCGGTGGTCGAGCCGGCGTTCTGGCTGGGGCAGCCGCGCACCAGCGTGGACAGCTTCGTCGACTACTTCGACTCGCTCGTCGGCTGGGAGCCGTTCCGGGCCGGGCAGTTCGGCGTCCGGCACCACGCCACCGTGGCACTGAACCCGAAGGAGGCCAACGACCCGCGCTGCCGGCCGGTGCTCGACGTGCTGCCGCGCTACCTGGACAAGGACGGCGTGGTGGCGGTCGGCGAGATCGGCTACGACGCGATGACGCCGGCCGAGGACGCCGCGTTCGCCGGTCAGCTCGCGCTGGCCGTCGCGCACGACCTGCCCGCGCTGGTGCACACCCCGCACCGGGACAAGGCGCGCGGTGTCGCACGCACCCTCGCCGTGGTCGCCGAGTCGGGCATCGCCCCGGGACGGGTGCTTGTCGACCACCTCAACGAGGTGACCGTGAAACTGGTCCGGGACACCGGCTGCTGGCTGGGCTTCTCGATCTACCCGGAGACGAAGATGTCGCCGCCGCGGATGGTCGAGCTGCTGAAGACGTACGGGACCGAGCGGATGCTGGTCAACTCCGCCGCCGACTGGGGGCGCTCCGACCCGCTGCTCACCCGCGCCACCGGGGAGGCGATGCTGGCCGCCGGGTTCGACGCCGACGACGTGGACCGGGTGCTGTGGCGCAACCCGGTCGAGTTCTACGGCCAGTCCGGCCGGCTCGACCTGACCGACCTGGACGCCCCGGCGCCCACGTTCGCCGGCAACTCGATCCTGCGCGGGGGCGAGTGATGCGGCTGCGCCACACCGACGGCACCACCGTCCATCTCGGTTACTGCACCAACGTCCACCCCGCCGAGGACCTGCCGGGCATCCTCGCCCAGCTCGACACGTACGCGGTCGCGGTGCGCCGGACGCTCGACGCCGACCTGCTCGGGCTGGGAATGTGGCTGGCCGCGCCGGCAGCCGCCGCGCTCGCCGCCGACCCGGCGGCCCGCCGCCGGCTGCGTCACGAGCTGACGGTACGCGGGCTGGAGGTGGTCACGCTCAACGGCTTCCCGTACGCGGCGTTCCAGGCCCCGGTGGTCAAGGGCGCGGTGTACCACCCGGACTGGACCACGCCGGCGCGGCTGGCGTACACGCTGGACCTGGCCCGGGTGCTGGCCGACCTGCTGCCCGACGACGCGGCCCGGGGTTCGGTCTCCACGCTGCCGCTGGCCTGGCGTACGCCGTGGGACGCCGGGCGGGCCGAGTCGGCGCGACGGATGCTCGACGCGCTCGCCGCCGGGCTGGCGGACGTGCAGCGGGACACCGGCCGGGTGGTCCGGGTCGGCTTCGAGCCGGAGCCGGGCTGTCTGGTGGAGTCCACGGGACAGGCCCGCGCGGTATTGTCAGCCATGGATACCGAGCGGCTCGGGATCTGCCTGGACCTGGCGCACCTGGCGTGCGCCTGGGAGACCCCGGCCGACGCGCTGGCCCGGCTGAGCGACGCCGGGCTGCCGGTGGTCAAGGTGCAGGTCTCCGCCGCCGTCGAGGCTCCCGACCCGGCCGGCGCGACCGCCGCGCTGCGCCGTTTCGTCGAGCCACGGTTCCTGCACCAGACCCGTGCGGCCGGCTGCGCCGGCGCCGCCGACCCGGCCGACCCGGCGTACGCCGCCGACGACCTGGACGCGGCGCTGGACGCGCGGCTGCCCGGGGCGTGGCGGGTGCACTACCACGTGCCGCTGCACGCCCCACCCGAGCCGCCGCTGCGTTCCACGGTGCCGGTGCTGCGGGCCGCGCTCGCCGCGCTGTTCGCCGGCCCGGCCGCCGGCTGCGACCACCTCGACGTCGAGACGTACACCTGGGGGGTGCTGCCGGCGGCGCGGCGGCCGACCGGCGACGCGGAGCTGGCCGCCGGCATCGCCGCCGAACTGGCCTTCGCCCGCGACGAGCTGACCGGCCTCGGCCTGGCCACGGTGGCGGGGGTGCCCTCATGAGCCGGCGACTGGTGGTGCTCGACGTGGTCGGGTTGACGCCGCGGCTGCTGGCGCACATGCCCCGGCTGCGCGCGGTGGCCGAGGCCGGCTTCGCGGCCGAGCTGGGCACCGTGCTGCCGGCGGTGACCTGTTCGGCGCAGGCCACGTTCCTGACCGGTGAGCCGCCCGCCGGGCACGGCGTGGTGGGCAACGGCTGGTACTTCCGGGACCTCGGCGAGGTGCTGCTCTGGCGGCAGCACCACGCGCTTGTCGGCGGCGAGAAGGTGTGGCAGGCGGCACGCCGGGTCGAGCCGGGCTACCGGGTCGCCAACGTCTGCTGGTGGTACGCCATGGGCGCGGACGTCGACTGGACGGTCACGCCACGCCCGGTCTACCACGCCGACGGGCGCAAGGAGCCGGACTGCTGGACCGACCCGCCGGAGCTGCACGACACGCTCACCGACGCGCTCGGCACGTTCCCGCTGTTCACCTACTGGGGGCCGGGGGCGGGACTGCCGTCGTCGGCGTGGATCAGCCGGGCCGCGCAGCGGATCCTGGCCGACCACGCCCCCGACCTGACGCTTGTCTACCTGCCGCACCTCGACTACGACCTGCAACGCTTCGGGCCGTCCGCGCCGCAGGCCGCCGCCGCGGCGGCGGAGCTGGACGCGGTGCTCGGGCCGCTGCTGGACGCGGCGCGGGAGCACGACGCCACGGTGGTGGCGCTCTCCGAGTACGGCATCACCGACGTCTCCCGCCCGGTGGACGTCAACCGGATGCTGCGCGCCGAGGGCCTGCTGCGCGTCTACACCCAGGCCGGGATGGAGTACCTGGACCCGTGGACGTCGCGGGCCTTCGCGGTGGCCGACCACCAGGTGGCGCACGTCTACGTGCGGGACCCGGCGGACGTGCCGGCGGTGGCGAAGCGCTGTGCCGCGCTGCCCGGCGTCGCCGAGGTGCTGGACGCGGCCGGGCAGGCCGGGTACGGCCTGGACCATCCCCGCGCCGGTGAGCTGGTGCTGGTGGCCGAGCCGGACGCCTGGTTCACCTACTACTACTGGCTGGACGACGCGCGGGCGCCCGACTTCGCCCGACTGGTGGAGATCCACCGCAAGCCGGGTTACGACCCGGCGGAGCTGTTCTTCGACCCGGCCGCGCCGGGGGCCGCGAAACGCCGGGCGGCGGTGGCGTTGGCCCGCAAGAAGCTCGGGATGCGGTACCTGATGAGCGTGGTCGGGCTGGACGCCGGGGCGCGGGCCGTGCGTGGCTCGCACGGCCGGCTGCCCGCCGACCCGGCGGACGGGCCGGTGCTGCTCTGCTCCGATCCGGCCGCGGCCCGCTCCCGGGTCGCGGCGACCGACGTCAAGGCGTTGCTGCTCCAGCTCGCCGGACTGGCCCGGGAGGCCCCGTGACCGTCACCGTCGACCGGACCGACCCGGCCCTGCTGCGGGGCCGCTTCGACGCCGCGCTCGCCGCGTTCCTGGACGCGCGGGGGCCGGGTCGGCCGGACGACGGTACGGGGGCCGTCCACACCGCGTTGCGCCGGTTCGTCCTGGCCGGCGGCAAGCGGCTGCGCCCACTGTTCTGCTACTGGGGCTGGCGGGGCTTCGGCGGCCCGGACGGTCAGCCGATCGTGGTCGCCGCGTCGGCGCTGGAGCTGTTCCACGCGTTCGCGCTGATCCACGACGACATCCTGGACCGCAGCGACCGGCGGCGCGGCCAGCCGACGCTGCACCGGCACTTCGCCGGGCTGCACGCCGACGCCGGCTGGCCGGGCGACCCGGCGGCGTACGGCCGCGCGGCGGCGCTGCTCTGCGGCGACCTCTGCGCCACCTGGTCGGCTCAGATGTTCCACGGCTGCGGGTTGCCGGCCGCGCGGCTGCGCCGGGGGCACCCGCTGCTGGCCCGGATGCGGGCCGAGGTGATCGCGGGGGAGTACCTGGACGTGGTGGCGGCGGCCGGCGACGGGTCGGTGGCGAGCGCGCTCACGGTGGTGCGGCTGAAGACGGCCCGCTACACGGTGACCCGGCCGGTGCAGGTGGGCGCCGCGTTGGCCGGGGCGGCGCCGGAGGAGGTGGCCGCGCTGGCCGGCTTCGGTGATCCGCTGGGGGACGCGTTCCAGCTCCGCGACGACCTGCTCGGCGTGTTCGGGGACCCGGCGGTGACCGGCAAGTCCACCATGGACGACCTGCGGGAGGGCAAGCCGACGGTGCTGCTGGCGCTGGCCCGGGCGGCGACCGGTCCGGCCGGCGCGGCCCGGCTGCGGGCGCTGGTCGGCGATCCGGCGCTGGACGAGGCGGGGGCCGCCGAGGTCCGTGCGCTCATCGAGGCGTCCGGTGCCCGCGACACGGTGGAGCGGATGATCCGCTCGCGGGCGGAGGCCGCGCTGGTCGCGCTGGACGGGCTGCCGCTGGCGGCACCGGCGCGGCGGGCGCTGGCCACGCTCGCGGAACACGCCGTCGACCGCCGCGCCTGACCTGACTTTTGTCGCAACGCGTCAAAAGTCAAAGCTCATCGATCAGAAGCTATGGACAGGCTGATCGAAAGGTCTTAATGTCGTGGCCAGCACAACGCTCCCCCCTTTCGGCATCCGGCGCGACGCGCGCCCGGTCCTGGCTGCGCGCGTCAGGAAGGACAGCACGGCATGTCCAGCCACCCCCATCACCACCCCCCGGCCCGGCGACGACTCGCCGCCGGCGCGGCGCTGCTGCTCGCAGTCACCGCCGGCACGGTCACCCTGGCCACGACGCCCGTCCCGGCGTCCGCCCACCCCATCCCGGCGAGCGACTTCCAGCAGGTCGAACTCGCCCGCGGCGTCGCCGAGACCGGCGAACCGATGTCCCTCGCGGTGCTGCCCGACCGGTCGGTCCTGCACACCGCCCGCAACGGCACGCTGCGCCGCACCGACGCGGCCGGCGTCACCACCGTCATCGGCACGCTGCCGGTCTACAACCACGACGAGGAGGGGTTGCAGGGCGTCGGCGTCGACCCCGGCTTCACCACCAACCGGCAGATCTTCCTCTACTACGCGCCGCCGCTGTCCACCCCGGCCGGGGACGCGCCGGCCACCGGCACCGACTTCTCCGCCTGGCAGGGCGTCAACCGGCTCTCCCGGTTCACGCTGAACGCCGACTTCACGCTCAACCAGGCCAGCAAGGTCGACGTGCTCGACGTGCCGGCCGACCGCGGGCTGTGCTGCCACGTCGGCGGCGACATCGACTTCGACGCGGCCGGCAACCTCTACCTGTCCACCGGCGACGACACCAACCCGTTCGACTCCGCCGGCTACGCCCCGATCGACGAGCGGACCAACCGCAACCCCGGCTACGACGCGCAGCGCAGCGCCGGCAACACCAACGACCTACGCGGCAAGATCCTCCGCATCAAGGTCAACGCCAACGGCACGTACTCGATCCCGAGCGGCAACCTCTTCGCGCCCGGCACCGCGAAGACCCGCCCGGAGATCTACGCCATGGGCTTCCGCAACCCGTTCCGGATCAGCGTCGACAAGGCCACCGGCATCGTCTACGTCGGCGACTACGGGCCGGACGCCGGCACCACCTCGGCGCGCGGCCCGTCCGGGCAGGTCGAGTTCAACCGGGTCACCGGGCCGGGCAACTACGGCTGGCCGTACTGCACCGGCACCAACACCGCCACCGAGACGTACGCCGAGTGGGACTTCGCCACCGGCACCGCCGGCGCGAAGTTCAACTGTACCGGCGGACCGACCAACAACTCGTTCCGCAACACCGGCCTGACCACGTTGCCGGCCGCCAAGCCGGCCTGGATCCGCTACGGCGGCGACGCCGGCACCCCGAGCGAGTTCGGCGGCGGCTCCGAGTCGCCGATGGGCGGCCCGCTCTACCGGTACGACGCGGCGAACCCGTCCACCACCAAGTTCCCGCAGTCCTTCGACGGGCAGTTCTTCGCCACCGAGTTCGGCCGCGGCTGGATCAAGCCGATCCACGTCAACGCGGACGGCTCACCCGGCACCATCGACGCGTTCCCGTGGACCGGAAAGCAGGTGATGGACTCCGCGTTCGGCCCGGACGGCGCCTACTACGTGCTCGACTACGGCACCGGCTACTTCAACGGGGACGCCAACTCGGCGCTCTACCGCTTCGACTACCTGGGCGGCGGCAACCGCGCCCCGGTGGCCCGCGCCGCCGCCGACAAGACCTCCGGCGCCGCGCCGTTGACCGTGGCGTTCTCCTCGGCCGGCTCGTCCGACCCGGAGGGCGGCGCGCTGACGTACGCCTGGACGTTCGGTGACGGCGGCACCTCCACCGCGGCCAATCCGTCGCACACCTACACCGCCAACGGCCGCTACACCGCCACGCTGACCGTCCGTGACCCGCAGGGCGCCACCGGCACCGCCGGCGTGACGATCACCGTGGGCAACACCGCGCCGACAGTGGTCATCGATACGCCCGGCAACGGCAAACTGTTCTCCTTCGGCGACACCGTGCCGTTCCGGATCACCGTCACCGACCCGGAGGACGGCACGATCGACTGCACGAAGGTCAAGATGACCTACGTGCTCGGCCACGACCAGCACGGCCACCAGATCACCTCGGCGACCGGCTGCACCGGCACCATCGCCATCCCGGTCGACGGCGAACACGACGACGCGGCGAACATCTTCGCCATCTTCGACGCCGAGTACACCGACGCCGGCGGCCTCACCACGCACACCCAGCACACGCTCCAGCCCCGGCACCGGCAGGCCGAGCACTTCAAGACCTCGTCCGGGATCAACACGTTCGACAAGGGCACCGCCGAGGGCGGCAAGACCGTCGGCGACATCAACAACGGCGACTGGATCGCGTTCCAGCCGTACCTGCTCGCCGACGCCACCGGGTTCAGCGCCCGGGTCTCCTCGGCCGGTGCGGGCGGCACGCTCCAGATCCGGGCCGGCTCCGCCACCGGCACCGTGCTCGGCTCGGCCACCGTCCCGGTCACCGGCGCCTGGGACTCGTTCACCACGGTCACCGGCACGATCACCAACCCGCCGGCCGGCACCACCACGCTCTACCTCACGTTCGCCGGCGGCACCGGGGCGCTCTACGACCTGGACGCGTTCACGTTCACCACGTCGAGCGTGCGCACCGGCCCGGTCAAGGGCCTGGCCGGCAAGTGCCTGGATGTGCGCAACGCGGCCACCGCCGACGGCACCCAGATCCAGATCTACACCTGCAACGGCACCACGGCGCAGTCCTGGACCGTCACGCCGAACTCGACCGTCAAGGCGTTGGGCAAGTGCCTGGACATCTCCGGCGGCGCCAGCGCGGACGGTACGAAGATCCAGCTCTACACGTGCAACGGCAGCGGCGCGCAGAACTGGTCGGCGCAGGCCGACGGCACGGTCCGCAACCCGCAGTCGGGCAAGTGCCTGGACGTGTCCGGCAACAACTCGGCCGACAGCACGCCGGTGCACCTGTGGACCTGCACCGGAGCCGCCAACCAGAAGTGGACGCTGCCGTGAGGATGGCAAGGAGAACACCGATGAGACTCCTCCGTACCGCGCTGGTGGCGGTGACCGCCGTCGCCGCCACCGTCGCCGGAACCCCGGCGAGCGCCGCCGACGCCCCCTACGACGTGCTGGTCTTCTCCAAGACGGCCGGCTTCCGGCACGACTCCATCGCGGTCGGCACGCAGGCCGTCCGGGACCTGGGGGCGGCGAACAACTTCACCGTCACCGCCACCGAGGACGCCGCCCAGTTCACCACCGCCAACCTGGCCCGCTTCGAGGCGGTGATCTTCCTCAACACCACCGGCGACGTGCTGAACGCGACCCAGCAGGCCGCGTTCGAGTCGTACATCGGCGGTGGCGGCGGGTACGTCGGCGTGCACTCCGCCGCCGACACCGAGTACGACTGGCCGTTCTACGGCAACCTGGTCGGCGCCTGGTTCGCGTCCCACCCGGCGATCCAGCCGGCCACCGTCAAGGTGGAGGACCGGGCGCACGCCGCCACCGCGCACCTGCCGCAGCGGTGGAACCGCACCGACGAGTGGTACGACTACCGCACCAACGCGCGCTCCACCGCGCACGTGCTGGCCAGCCTCGACGAGTCCACGTACTCCGGGGGCGCGATGGGCGGCGACCACCCGCACGCCTGGTGCAAGACGTACAGCGGCGGCCGGTCGTTCTACACCGGCGGCGGGCACACCCAGGCCTCGTACGCCGAGCCCGCGTTCCGCGCCCACCTGCTCGGCGGCATCCGCTACGCCGCCGGCCGCACCAAGGCCGACTGCCGGCCGGAGACCGGCTACACCGCGCTCTACGACGGCGGCACCACCGGCTGGTCGCAGGCCGGGCCGGGCAGCTTCACCAACAGCGACGCCACGCTCACCTCGGTCGGCGGCATGGGCCTCTACTGGTACAGCGCGAAGCAGTTCACCAACTACTCGCTCAAGCTGGACTGGCGGCTGGCCGGCGACGACAACTCCGGGGTGTTCGTCGGCTTCCCACCGTCGAGCGACCCGAACTCGGCCGTGAACAACGGCTACGAGGTGCAGATCGACCCCAGCGACTCGGCGGACAAGACCACCGGCGCGATCTACGGCTTCAAGTCCGCCGACCTGGCCGCCCGGGACGCGGCGCTGAACCCGGCGGGGGAGTGGAACACCTACGAGATCCTGGTCGAGGGCGAGCGGTTGCAGGTCTTCCTCAACGGCGTACGCGTCAACGACTTCACCAACACCGACCCGGTCCGGTCGCTCGCCGGGCACGTCGGCATCCAGAACCACGGCACCGGCGACGACGCGTCGTTCCGCAACATCCGGATCAAGGAGCTGGGCGGCACCCCGCCGCCGGGCGGCACCACCACCGTGCAGGCCGAGGCGTTCAGCTCGGCCAGCGGCGTCAGCGCGTTCGCCAAGGCCGGCGCCAACGGCGGGCAGACCCTCGGGTACGTCGACCCGGGCGACTGGGCCGCGTACCAGAACCTGGACCTGACCGGCGTGACGTCGCTGCGCGCCCGGGTGGTCTCCGGCGGAGCGGGCGGCGCCATTCAGGTGCGCACCGGCTCGCCGACCGGCCCGCTGCTCGGCCAGGTGGCGGTGCCGAACACCGGTGGCTGGACCACCTTCGCCGACGTCTCCGCCGCGCTGAGCGGGGTGCCGTCGGGGACGCAGACGGTGTACCTGACGTTCACCGGCAGCGGTTCCGGGCTGTTCGACGTCGACGACTTCACGCTGGTGCGGGGCGGCGGCACCGGTGGGACCGGCCCGGTGAAGGGCCTGGCCGGCAAGTGTCTGGACGTGCGCAACGGGGCCACCGCCGACGGCACCCAGATCCAGATCTACACCTGCAACGGGTCCACGGCGCAGTCCTGGACGGTGACCCCGAACGGGCCGGTGAAGGCGTTGGGCAAGTGCCTGGACGTCTCCGGCGGTGCCAGCGCTGACGGTACGAAGATCCAGCTCTACACGTGCAACGGCAGCGGCGCGCAGAACTGGTCGGCGCAGGCCGACGGCACGGTCCGCAACCCACAGTCGGGCAAGTGCCTGGACGTGTCCGGCAACAACTCGGCCGACGGCACGCCGGTGCACCTGTGGACCTGCACCGGGGCCACCAACCAGCGCTGGACCCTGCCGTGAGGTAGGCCATAGAGTGGGGACGGCGACCGCGAGGTGGCCGGTGACCCGTCGGGAGGCGCAACCCGTCGGGCGCAGACGCTCACGCGTCCACCGGTGCCGGGCCGTCGCCGTCCCCGGTCACCTCGCCCCGGTCCGCAACGGAATCCCCCATCACGACAGGGGAGAACGACAATGGCGCGACCCATCACGCTCTTCACCGGCCAGTGGGCCGACCTTCCGTTCGACGAGGTCTGCCGGCTCGCCGCCGAGTGGGGCTACGACGGCCTGGAGATCGCCTGCTGGGGTGACCACTTCGAGGTCGACAAGGCGCTCGCCGACGACTCGTACGTCGAGCGGAAGCGGGACACGCTCGCCAAGCACAACCTCGAGGTGTTCACCATCTCCAACCACCTGGTCGGGCAGGCGGTCTGCGACCACCCGATCGACGAGCGGCACCAGGACATCCTGCCGGGCCGGATCTGGGGCGACGGCGAGCCGGAAGGGGTGCGCCGCCGCGCCGCCGAGGAGATGAAGGACACCGCGCGGGCGGCGGCGAAGCTCGGCGTACGGACCGTGGTCGGCTTCACCGGCTCGTCCATCTGGCACACGCTGGCGATGTTCCCGCCGGTGCCGCCCGCCATGATCGAGCGCGGTTACCAGGACTTCGCCGACCGGTGGAACCCGATCCTGGACGTCTTCGACGAGGTGGGCGTGCGCTTCGCGCACGAGGTGCACCCCAGCGAGATCGCGTACGACTACTGGACCACGAAGCGGACGCTGGAGGCGATCGGCCACCGGCCCGCGTTCGGGCTCAACTGGGACCCGTCGCACTTCGTCTGGCAGGAGCTGGACCCGGTCAACTTCATCTTCGACTTCGCCGACCGGATCTACCACGTGGACTGCAAGGACGCGAAGGTCCGCACCGGGGACGGCCGGCGGGGCCGGCTCGCCTCCCACCTGCCCTGGGCCGACCTGCGGCGCGGCTGGGACTTCGTCTCCACCGGCCACGGTGACGTGCCGTGGGAGGACTGCTTCCGGGCGTTGAACGCGATCGGCTACGACGGCCCGATCTCGGTCGAGTGGGAGGACGCCGGCATGGACCGCCTGGTCGGTGCGCCGGAGGCGCTCCAGTTCGTCCGCCGCCTCGCGTTCGACGCCCCTGCTGCGGCGTTCGACGCCGCCTTCAGCAGCACCCGCGACTGACCCGGCCGCGGCGACCAGCCGCAGCCGACGCAGTCGTCACGCGCCCTACGAACTTGATGGCGTGGGTGGGTCATCAACCGCCCCGGTGCGGCGGCCGGTCGGACGCGCCGCCGGTGACCCACCTGCGCCATCAAGTGTGTAGGGCCGCGAGCGGCAGACGAGGCCGGGCCACGCCGCGGTTCGGGCCAGCGCCGATCCGCGGCAGGCCGCCGCAACGGGCCACCAGGTAGGACTGTGGCGCGGACTGTCGACCGGGTTGCCGACGGTCACCACCGGTGATCGGCGCGGGCGGGCCGCCGACGCGGCGGCGCCCGGGGTCAGCGGGTGGTGAAGAGCTGCTCGCTGGTCAGGCGGGCCGCGCCGATCAGGGCGGCGCGGTCGTCGAGGTCGGACAGGACGATCGGCATGGTGCCGGTGGCCAGCGGCGTGGACCGCCGGTAGACCACGCCCCGGATCTCGGCGAGCAGGACCGGCCCGATGCCGGGCGCCGCGCCGCCGATGATCACGATGGCCGGGTTGACGAAGCTGACCAGCCCGACCAGCACCTGCCCGAGCCGGCGGGCGGCGTCCCGGACCAGCGTCTGCGCCGCCGGATCGCCCTCGGTCGCCGCCGCGGCCACGTCAGCCACCGTCAGCACGCCGGCCGCCGCGAGCCGCTCCGCCAGCACCGTCGAGCGCCCGGCCCGCGCGACCGTCACCGCCTCCCGGACCAGGGCGGCATCCCCGCAGTACGCCTCGACGCAGCCGGTGTTGCCGCAGCCGCAGAGCGGCCCGTCCTCGGCCAGTTGGAGGTGCCCGATGTCGCCGGCGCCGCTGGTCGCGCCCCGGTAGAGCGAGCCGCCGAGCACCAGCCCGCAGCCGACCGCGTCGCCGAGCTTGACGTAGAGGAAGTCGTCGAACGGGCGGCCGGTGCCGGCGTGCGACTCGCCGAGCGCCATCGCGTTCGCGTCGTTGTCGACGTGCACCGGGCAGCCCAGCTCGGCGGCGAGCGTGTCGCGTACCGGAAACCGGTGCCACCCGGGCAGCGCGGGCGGGGAGACGGGCGTGCCGTCGCGGACCGCCACCGGCGCGGGCAGCGCCACCCCGACGCCGGTCAGCCGGGCCAGCCCCGCCTCGGCCCGCAGCTTGCCGAGCAGCTCCACCGTCCGGCCGACCACCGCCTCGGGGCCGAGCCGCACGTCGACGGGCTCGTCGAGCCGGGTGAGCGGGTTCAGCTCACCGTCGGTGAGTGCGACCCGCAGCCGGCCGTCGCCGACGAGCACCGCGCCGAAACGCACCTGCGCGCCGATCCGCAGCAGCGACGAGCGGCGACCACCCCGCGACGCGGCCGGCCCCGCGACCTCCACCAGGCCCTGCGCGACCAGCCGGTCCGCCTCGGCGGCGAACCGCGCCCGGGGCAGCCCGAGGACGTCGACCAGCTCGACCCGGGACCGGGGGCCGTCGTCGCGCAGCAGTCGCAGCAGCCGCGCCTGATCCGCGTTCTCCGGTCCGACCATCGTCATGTGATCGTCCACCTCCCCTTGCGGAGAATGTGCCACACCGGCGTCACGGCGGTGTGACGTGCGGGGAGGACACACGGGAGCGGGCCGGTCACCCGAGGGTGAGCCGGCCCGCTGTCCGTGTGTGTCAGAGGTTGCTGCTCGTGCCGTTGGGCTTGCTGCTCGTGCCGGTCGTGGTCGAACCGGTCACGCCGGTCGACCCCGTACCGCTGGTGCCGGCCTTGCTGCCCACCGCGGCTGGCGTGCCGGCGAACGGCTTGTCGGCGTCGGTCAGCCCCGGCTTGCTGCCGTTGCCGGTCGAGATCTTCTCGCCGATCTTGGTCTGGCCGAGCTTGTCCTTGCCCTCGGAGTAGAGCCGGGTCGCCTGAGCCTGCGCGACGCCCGCCGCCTCCTGGACGGTCGGGTGGTCGAGCACCTTGCGCCCACGGACCACCAGCTCCTCGTACTTCTCCCGGCCGGCACGGGCGCCCAGGACGAACCCCGCTGCCAGCCCGCCAAGAAACATGATCTTTCCGCGCATGGCGGCTCCTTCCGTCCCTGAACTCTGTTGGTGGCTAACTACCCATCCTGCTCGCCGCTCATGCCTCCGTGTGCCGAGATGACGATTTATCCCGATTCTGCGCCGCCGGCAAACCCCCTGGCGCGCCACCCCCCGATGTCCTGTATTCTTTTCCCGTCGCACGGCGCGGGGAGATCCGCACCGGGCGGTGCACGGTCCCCTGTAGCTCAATTGGCAGAGCAGCCGGCTGTTAACCGGCAGGTTATTGGTTCGAGTCCAATCGGGGGAGCTTTGCTCCACCTCACGCCCGTCGGCCACGCCGACGGGCGTTTCTCGTTGCCGGGTCCGTCACGGCCGTCCGGTTTCCGCCCGCGAACGCCGCTTCGGACGGCAGGATGGTCGGGGTCGACTTAGACTCCCGCTGCGTCGATTTTTGCGTCGATCCGAGGGTGGTGGAGATGGCCGCAGGACGCAGCCGCTGGACGGCGACGCTGATCGCGGTGGCGGTGGTGCTCGGCTGGCTGATCGTCGGCGGGGTCGCCGGCCCGTACGCCGGCAAACTCGGCGACGTCGCCACCAACGACAACGCCTCCTTCCTCCCCACCGACGCCGAAGCCACCCGCGCCCAGGACCTCGCCGCCGGCTTCGTCGACCGGGAGACCACGCCGGCCCTGGTGGTCTACGAGCGCGCCGGCGGCATCACCGCCGCCGACCAGCAGCGGATCCAGGCCGACGCGGCCCGATTCGCCCAGGTGCCCGGCGTGGTCGGCCCGCTGCCGCCGTCGATCGTCAGCCAGGACAAGCAGGCCGCCCAGGTGATCGTCCCGATCGACAGCGCCGAGGGCGAACAGATCCGCAGCGTGGTCGACGAGCTGCGCGCCATCACCGGCCCGGACCGGGACGGGCTCACCGTCGACGTGGCCGGCCCGGCCGGCCTGCTCGGCGACCTGATCGAGGTGTTCTCCGCCATCGACGGGCCCCTGCTGCTGGTCACCCTGGTCGTGGTGCTGATCATCCTGCTGATCGTCTACCGCAGCCCGGTGCTCTGGATCTTTCCGCTGCTGGCCGCCGGGATGTCGTACTCGCTGGCCGCCGTCGTCGTCTACCAGCTCGCCAAGCACGACGTGGTCAAGCTCAACGGGCAGGCGCAGGGCATCCTCACCGTGCTCGTCTTCGGCGCCGGCACCGACTACGCGCTGCTGCTCATCGCCCGCTACCGGGAGGAACTGCACCGGCACGAACGCCCCTGGGACGCGATGAAGGCCGCCTGGAAGGGCGCCGCCCCGGCCATCATCGCCTCCGGCGCCACCGTCATCGTCAGCCTGCTCTGCCTGCTGCTGTCCAGCCTCAACTCCAACCGGGCGCTCGGCCCGGTCAGCGCCGTCGGCATCGCCGCCACGCTGCTGGTGATGCTGACGTTCCTGCCCGCCCTGCTGGTGCTCGGCGGCCGGTGGGCGTTCTGGCCCCGGCGACCCCGGCACGACGACGCCGACCCGCGTACCGAGCACGGCCTCTGGGGGCGGATCGCCGGCTTCGTGGCGCGCCGCGCGCGTACCGTCTGGATCGTCACCGCCGTGGTGCTGGCGGCCCTCGCGATCGGGGTGACCCAGCTCGGCGCCACCACCCTCGGCCAGTCCCAGCTCTTCACCCAGCGCACCGACTCGGTTGCCGGCCAGGAGGTCATCGACCGGCACTTCCCGGCCGGCACCGGCAGCCCGGCCACCATCTTCACCGAACAGGCCGCCGCGCAGCGGGTCGCCCAGGTGGCCCAGGGCGTCAAGGGTGTCGCCTCGGTGGCGCCGCTCGGCCAGCAGGGTCAGAACGCGCCACCCGACCCGAACGCCCCGCCCAAGGTCGTCGACGGCCGGGTGCAGCTCAACGTCACGCTCGCCGACCCGCCCGACAGCAACGGCGCCGAACGGACCATCCGGGACCTGCGCGAGGCGGTGCACGCGGTGCCCGGGGCGAACGCCGTGGTCGGCGGCTTCACCGCCATCAACGTGGACACCGCCGACGCGTCCGTCCGGGACCGCAACGTGATCATCCCGGTGGTGCTGCTGGTCATCGCGATCATCCTGGCGCTGCTGCTGCGCGCCCTGGTCGCCCCGCTGCTGCTGATCGCCACCGTGGTGCTGTCGTTCCTGGCCACGCTCGGCCTCTGCGCGTTGCTGTTCAAATACGTCTTCGACTTCCCCGGCGTCGACCAGTCCTTCCCGCTGTTCGCCTTCGTGTTCCTGGTCGCACTCGGCATCGACTACAACATCTTCCTGATGAGCCGCGTCCGCGAGGAGTCGGTGCGGCGCGGCACCCGCGCCGGGGTGCTGGCCGGCCTGGCGGTCACCGGTGGCGTCATCACCTCCGCCGGCATCGTGCTCGCCGCCACGTTCTCCGCGCTCGCCGTGCTGCCGCTCGTCGTGCTGGTGGAGCTGGGCGTGGCGGTCGCCGTCGGGGTGCTGCTCGACACCATCGTGGTCCGCTCGCTGCTGGTGCCCGCGCTCGCGTACGACATCGGGCCGAAGGTGTGGTGGCCCAGCCGCTTGTCCCGGTCGCACCGCGACGGCGACCGGGCCGGAGCGGGGGTGGACCGTGCCTGACACCGACGTGGTCGTCGTCGGCGGCGGCCTGGCCGGCCTCGCCGCCGCCCGCCGGTTGCACCGCGCCGGCGTGTCGTGGCGGCTGCTGGAGGCCGGCGACCGGCTCGGCGGCCGGGTCGCCACCGACGAGGTCGACGGGTTCCGGCTGGACCGCGGCTTCCAGGTGCTCAACACCGCATACCCCCGACTCGGCACGCTGCTCGACCTCGACGCACTCGACCTGGGCTGGTTCACCTCCGGCGTGCTGGTCCGCCGCGGCGACCGGCTGGCCCGGCTGGTCAACCCGCTGCGCGAGCCCACCGGCGGGCCCGCCGCGCTGACCGCCGACGTCGGGTCGCTGCGCGACCGGCTGCGCCTGGCCGCGCTCGCCACCGGCTGCGCCACCCTGCCCGTCGCACGGCTGCTCACCGCCACCGAGACCAGCACCGAGACGGCGCTACGCCGGGCCGGGCTCTCCGACGCGATCATCGAGGAGCTGATCCGGCCGTTCCTGGCCGGTGTGCTGCTCGACCGCGAGCTGGCCACCTCCAGCCACGTGTTCGCGGTCATCCTGCGCTCGTTCGCCCGGGGTCGGATCGGGCTGCCCGCGCAGGGCATGGGCGCGCTGCCCCGGGCCGTCGCCGCGCCGCTGCCCGCCGAGCAGATCACGCTGCGGACGCCGGTCACCGCTGTCGCGCCCGGCCGGGTCCGCACCGAGGCCGGCGAGATCACCTGCCGCGCCGTCGTGGTCGCCGCCGACCCGCCGGCGGCGGCCACGCTGCTGCCGGCCGTCGACCGGGTACGCATGCACGCGTACACCACCTACTACCACCGCACCGACACGCCGCCGCTGGACGAGCCGATTTTGCTGCTCGACGGCGACCGGCGGGAACTGGTCGTCAACACGGTGGTGGTCAGCAACGCCGCGCCCACGTACGCGCCGGACGGCCAGCACCTGGTGGCCACGTCCGTGGTCGGCCCGCAGGCCCCGCCCGAACCGGTGATCCGCCGCGAACTGGACCGCCTCTACGGCCGCTCCACCGCCGACTGGACCCACCTCACCACCGTCTCGGTGCCGGACGCGCTGCCGGCCGCCCCACCGCCGCAGGGCCGGCTGCGCAAGCCGGTGGCGCTCGGCGACGGCCTGTTCGTGGCCGGCGACCACCGGGACAGCCCGTCCATCCAGGGCGCGTTGGCCAGTGGCTGGCGGACCGCCGGCGCGGTGCTCGACGAGTTGCGGGGTTGATTCGGCGCTCCGCTGCTCGCTGTTATCCTCGCGTTGCCCATCGTGGCGTCACGGCGGCTCACGGCGCCGGAGCGGTGGTGGCCGGTGATCGATCGGCGGGTTACGATCCGACGCGCGGTGACGGGGCGGTAGCTCAGCCGGTTAGAGCAGGGGACTCATAATCCCTCGGTCGCGGGTTCGAACCCCGCCCGCCCCACCAGCGCAAAAGTCCGCCTAAAGATCATCTAAAAGGAGCTCTCGGTGCACGGCAGGCGCCGGCTCCGACGGTTGCGTGTCGACCACCGATCGCACTCGTGAAGTGAGCCCTTGGCGGGTTGCAACCAGGCCTTCGCCGTGCAGCATCGCGATTGCCCGCCTCGCCCGAGTAGCCAGGCGGTGCGCTCGTCGCGTGACGTGTCGCCGGCGCGGTAGCAGCATTCGATTCGCAGTGAACTTTCGGCGTCGGCTGGAAGTCCTCGTTCAGGCGGGCGCTCCCATGTTATCAAGTCAAGCCTGCTTTACTGTCATTGTCTATTACACTAGACTTGCCACGTGAAGCGAACCGACCTGATCAACCGGATCGGCAAGGCCGCCGCCGACGCGGGCATCACCTTCGAGAAGCTTCGCGAAGGAGGCAGCCACACCATCTACCGGTACGGCTCGCAGAACGTCGTCATACCCCGACACAAGGAGATCAACGAACTCACCGCGCGGGGCATCCTGCGCTCTCTCGGCTTGAGGTAGAAGGGACTACCGCCGATGAAGTACACCGCAACGTGTGTCCGCTCCGGCGGCTGGTGGGCCATCACCGTCCCGGAGATCACGGGCGTCTTCTCTCAGGCCCGCCGCCTGGACCAGGTCGAAAAGATGGCACGGGAAGCGATCGCGCTCATGCTCGACGTCAAGCCCGACAGTTTTGACGTGGAGGTGCAGCCCGAAGTCCCGAGGGAAGTCACCAGAGCGCGCAAGGCGCGTATCGCGCTGCGCGAGGCCGAACAGTCTGCCGACAAGGCCACCGTCGCTGCTGCCCGAACGCTGCTCGACAAGGGTTACACAGTCCGCGACGCGGGTGCCCTGCTCGGCATCTCCGCTCAGCGGGTGTCGCAGCTGGCGCCGAAAAAGGCACCAGCCAAGGTGGCAAGCCGCAAGGTGGTAACCGGCCGCGCAGGTAAGAGCAACAAGGGCGAGAAGCCTGGCGTCAAACCGGACCACGAAGTCGCCGCCTGATCTTCACCGCACGCCCCGGACCTCTCGCAGGTCCGGGGCCTCTTGGCTGTCGAAGCACGTGTCAGACAAGCACCCAACTACCCGCTCGCGGTGCGGGCCCGCGACGCCCGCGCCGAAGGTGCCTACCGGCACAGTCGACACCACGCCCACGCGCCTGAACTCCGGTCCCCAACGGCCCGGCCGAGGTGGCAACCGTCGCCATGATGTTCCCCGTCCGATGCCTGCGCTGCGTGCCGGGATCTACGACCTCGGCATGGGGGACCGCCCGGGAAACCGACTGCTCCGTGTGGAGGACCCGTGCTGCGGGCAGGCGGTCGACGACCGGGGGGAAACCGGGTGGACGAACCGCCGCGACTACGAGCGCATCGACAAGGAAACGCGAAACCGTGGCAAGTCGACGCCTACGGCAACCCGAACTTCCGGCTCCGGTGCGAGGTGTACTGACGGTCCCACATCGGCGATACCCGGATTGGTGCTGCTGACGGTCAGCTCAGAGCCGCCACCATCCGGGCACACCCGTTGTCGCCTCCGCGACGTACCTGAGCCTCGAACCAACCCGCCAGGGCAGCATCGACAACTCACACACCAGCCGGGGAGAAACCTTGACCGACCCGTACACGCCGCCGCCCGCCCAACCGCCAACGCAGCCTCTCACCTTCGCCTCCCCGCCCGCCCCCGGCGGCAAGCGGCGGAACCCGCTGGTGTGGATAGCTGGCGGTCTGGGGGTGCTCGTCCTCCTTTGCTGCGGTGCGGGCGCGATCGGTGCCGCCCTCGACGACAGCAAGCCCGCCGCTCAGACCAGCCCGAGCGTGAGCACACCCACGGCCACAGCAACGGCGGCACCCACCACCGCGGTACCCCCAACCGTTGCCCCGGCCACTCCCGCCGCGGCGGCGAGCAGCAAACCCGCCCCGACGAGGACCACCCCGCCGGCCAAGCCGAAGCCGGTTGTGTACGGGAAGCTCACCGAGCGGCAGTGGAAACTCATCGCCAAAAACCCGGACAGCTACACCGGCCGCACGTACGTCGTGTACGGGCAGGTCACCCAGTTCGACGCCGCGACGGGCACCGACGCGTTCCGCGCCAACGTCGGCGGCCGGAACCTCACCTACGAGTTCGAGTACGACACGAACACCCTGTTGCAGGGCGACGCCGGCCGGCTCTCCGACCTGGTGCAGGACGACGAGTTTCAGGCGAAGGTGACCGTGCTCGGGTCGTTCTCGTACGACACCCAGATCGGCGGGGAGACGACGGTTCCGCTGCTGCGCGTCGACTCCATCAAGGTCCTGTAACCGGACCCCGTCCACCAGTTGGGCGGGCTTCACGCAGCCGCCCTTCACGGTCGAGGCGGTTGCCTGATTCAGGAGGTCATCGTGGACGGATACATGCCGTTGCCGGCGCCTCGCAAGCGCATCGCTGACCTGGCCATGCCGTATGGCGAGTATCGGTGGCAGCCAAGCTAGCGGCCATCCGCAGCCCGCCGGCTACTGCTGGGCGACAACGCTCGCACCTCCGCCTGGATCACCGCCGGAGTGCTCGGCCTGGTCGTGACGGGTGCGGTGCTGGTCGCGCTGCCGATTCTGCTGTGTGCCGCGGTTAGGGTTGGCGGCGGTGGGGATTGTGGCACGTCGGGGCGGACGGAAGCCGCAGCAGCGTCTGCTATGGGCCTATTGAGGCAAACTACAGAACCTCATCGGAGGTGGTCCCGCGGCCACCACCCGACCATCAGCGGCCCCGGCACTCGCCGGGGCCGCTTCCTGTCAGGCGGAGACCGCCCATGAACCCGCGCCCCCGCCCCTCTGGCCTGACTGCCGGGGCGTCACTCCGTCGCGCGAGCTACGCCACGAAGCGGGCGCGGCGCCGGCGCCCGATCACGTAGCCCACGCCACCGAGGAGCAGCAGCGCGCCGCCGATGCCGGCCACGGTCGCGGTGTCGGAACCGGTCACCGGCAGCCCGCCGCCCTCGCCGCCCTCGCCACCGGGAGCGCCCGGGCTGACGGAGGGGGCAGCGGTCGGCACGACCGTCGCCGAGGCGCTGGGCGTGGCGCTCGCCGTCGGCGTGGGCCGAACCGTCGCCGTCACCGTGGGCGTCGGCTGCGCCGCGCAGTCCAGCGCACGGGCGTCGTACAGGCCGGTGTTCAGGTAGGCCAGGAGGACGTCGATGGACCCGTCGTCGAGGGCCTTCTGCGTCGCGGCCCGCACGTTGGGGCCGGCGCCGGTCAAGGTCTGGACCGTCTTGACCCGCAGGGCCGTCTGCCAGGCGGTCTGCACGCTCGACTTGAGGAACGCGCGCAGATCGTCTGCGGTGCCGTTCAGCCGGTCCTCGATGGCCTTGGGCAGAACGGGCAACGATTCGGCTTTCGCCTCGGCCAGGAGCCGGTAGGCCAGCAACCGCAACTCGGCGTTGGTGGCGGTGTCCAGGTCGATGGTGATGAGCTCGCGGATGTCCTGGTAGACCTTGCGCTCGACCGTCTGGCAGGCCGGGTCGAGCCCGGGCGCCTGAGCCTGAGCCGCGGCCGGCGCCGCCGGAATCAGAAAGGTCAGCGCTATCACGACACCGGCCGACAACTTCATTCGCATGTGGATGGTCCTCCCCGTTGCAGGCAAAAACACGGAGATGCTACCGACAGCGGGCGGACCGCACTGCCCGGTGGGATCGATGTTCGTCGGTGACGGGCGGCCCGCGCGCTCGTGTCGGGGCCGGGAATGTGCAGCCAGGGTGGATGCCGCATGCTGTCCGCCATGGCGATCTTCGACCCGAAGGCGGACCTGCTCGACTACCTGCGCGGGGCGCGCAGCGTGATGGTGTGGAAGCTCGACGGGCTGGGCGAGTACGACGTCCGCCGCCCGCTGACGCCCACCGGCACGAACCTGCTGGGCCTGGTCAAGCACCTGGCCCGAGGCGAGTTCGGCTACTTCGGCGAAACCTTCGGTCGGCCGGCTGACGCCGTGCCGCAGTGGCCGGCGGGCGAGGCGACGTGGGAGGCGTGGGCCCTGCCGAGCGAGTCGCGGGAATCGATCGTCGAGCTGTACCGGCGGTCCTGGGCACACGCGGACGCGACGATCGAGGCGTTGCCGCTGGACGCGGTCGGTCGGGTGCCGTGGTGGGGCGACGGCGGCGAGGTGACGTTGCATCACGTCCTGGTGCACATGACCGCCGAGACGCAGCGCCATGCCGGTCACGCCGACATCGTCCGCGAGTTGATCGACGGCGCGGTCGGTCTTCTTCCCACCGCGACGAACACGCCGACGTCGGACGCCGTGAGTCTGGCGGCCCATCGGGACATGGTGGAGCGGAACGCGCGGGAGGCCGCCGGCCGATGACGCCTCCCGTCGACCTCGCTCATCGTCTCGCGCACCTGCGGTGGCTCGCGGGCGGCACCGGCGCCGGCAAGAGCACCCTGGCGCGGGGCCTGGCCGACCGCTACGACGTGCTGATCTACGACGGTGACCGCGCGGAACGCGGCTACGTCGGCCGGTGCACCGCTTTCGCCGGCCCGGTCCGGACCCGCGCCGGCTGGGGAGCCAGCGACCACGACGAGGCGCTCACCCTGCGGCTGGCGCGCGACGAGCTGTGGGACGCCGAGATCCGCCGCCAGGCCGTCGCGTCGGGTCTGCCGGTGGTGACCGTCGACGGCTCGCGTGACGTGCGCGACCTCGCCGCCCGCTTCCGTCTGCGTTGAGGAACTGGCGCCGGAAGTCCTTCCACTCAACCATGGACGGAGGCGATCGCGTCTCACCCTGCATCCGCCCGCGCACGCGAGGCGGACGCGGCCTGGAGGTGGCGTGAGTCGGCACGAGGACGACGAACAGTTCCGGCTGTTCGTGCAGAGACAGTGGGGACCGTTGCTCCGGACGGCCTACCTGCTGACCGGCGATCGGGGAACCGCCGAGGACCTGACGCAGTCGGCGTTGGAGAAGACCCACCGACGTTGGGAACGCATCCTCCGCAGGGACGCGCCCGAGGTCTACGTACGCCGGGTGATGGTCAACACGGCGATCTCCTGGCGGCGCCGACGGCGTCCGCTGGAGGTGCCGCTGCTGACGTCCGACGGCGCGCCGACGCCGGACGCGTACGCACGGGTGGAGGAGCGGCAACTGCTCCTCACCGCGCTGCGACGGCTGCCGCCCAGGACCCAGGCGGTGCTGGTGCTGCGCTACTTCGAAGACCTCAGCGAGGCGGACACCGCCCGGGTGCTCGGCTGCTCCGTCGGCTCGGTGAAGAGCCAGGCGTCGCGCGGGTTGGCCCGGCTGCGGGTGGAGTTCGCCCCATCCGTCTCCCAGTCCACGGTACGGCTCGAGGAGGAACCGGCATGACCGAGAGCTTCGCGAATTCGACGCTGAGTCCGGCGCTGTCGCAGGCCGCGCGCGCTGTCGTCGTACCCGAGGATCCGTGGCCGGGGTTCGCGCGCCGTGCGCGACGGCACCGGCAGGCGCGGCTGGTCCGGGCGGCGGTGGCCGTCGTGGCCGGGGCGACGCTCGTCGGGGTTCAGGCCAACGTGGTGCCGCTGCCCGGATGGGCGCCCCGCGTCGCGGTGGCCGCCGCCCCGGCGGCGCTGCTCGACGCGCCGCCCCGGGGCGCGTTGGCCGGCGACCGGGCCTGGTGGGACTCGCTGCGGCGGCGGATCAGCGCCGATCCGTCGACGAGCACCGGCGGGAGCCCGGAGGGTGTGTGGAAAGTCGGCGATCCCGACCGGATGCGGCTGCTCTACGGCAGTGACCAGCCGGGCCACCGGGTCGCGCTGGTCGCGGTGCCGCTACGGTTCGGCCTGCTGACCAAGGAGACGCTCGTCTGGTTGGTGGGGCCGACCGGGGCCGACGCCCGGCAGATGCGTTGGGCCGGCAGCAGTGAGGGCGCCGACAGCCCGGTGATGGCCCTGATGCGGACCGAACCCGACCGGGGCGGGTTCGCGGTGGTCGTCGGACCGGCGGACACGACCGTGATGATCAGTGGCGATCTCCGGTACACCGCGAGGGGAGTCCTGGAGTACGAGAACCTGGCCCGGCCGGACGGCGGCGGGGTCGGAGTCGCCGTGCTGCCGTCCGCGCCGCTTCGGAGCGAACCCGTCGTCCGGGTCAGTCGTGGCGCTGCCCTGCTCTACCAGGGCGGCCTGGGCGGCGGCCCGTACGCCGCGCCCGACCCGACCGGACCGGAGCTGGGTCCGCTGCTCACCGCCGCCGGACGGAACGCGCGGGGCAGGCCGTTGGATGACGCCGCCCTGCGTACCGTCGTCGCGTCGGCACTTCTCGACAGCCGTCTCCCGGCGGCCGGGACGACGGTCCGGGTGCGGTGGTCAGGCCGCGAGGGCGGCCAGGCCGTCGCGCTGCTCACCGTGCAACCGGCCGGCGGGGGAGTCATCGCGTACGCCGTGCACGGCGACGACCGGACCGGCTGGTGGACCGACCTGCGGCTGCTGCTGCCGGCCGAGGGCGCGGAACAACGACCGATCGGCTGGCGGATCCGGGCCGACACCGGCACCCGCACACCGACGGGCCAGGCGCGGGTGATCGCCCCACCCGACGCGGCGCGCGTCACCGTCACGGTCGACGGCTCGCCGACGGCCACCGTCGCCCTCGACGCATCCGGCGCCGGCACCACCCGGGTGCCGCCGGACCGGGCCGCCACCCTCACCGCGTACGCCGAGGACGGAAGGCTCCTCGGAACCACCCCGGTGCCGCCGGTCGAGACGAACATGTCGGGTCTGCCGGGAGACAGCCCGGCCACCCGGGTGGTGCCCTGACCGCCCGGGCGCGACCGCTGACCGGAATCGTGCCGGGCAACGGGCGTGGGCCTTTCCTCTCCTGGTACGAGCGATGGTTGGACGCCGTGCTGGCCGGCCGTCGGCACTTCAGTTGAGCGTGACGGCCGGCGTCACGCCTCCCGGACGCTCGCGGTGCCCCGAGGGTGGCGGGGTGCCTCGATCTCGTCGAGCAGCGCGATCGCGAAGTCCTGGTAGCTGATCCGGCTGGCCGGGTCGCCGTGCTCGGCGAACTCGTAGCGGCCGGTGCGGGTGCCCTCGTGGTCGAAGTCGCCGGCGGGTGCCACGTACGACCAGTCGAGGTCGCCGTGTCGCAGCTCGGCGAGGCCCGCCGCGTGGCCGAGGAAGAACGGGCGGTACTCGTTCGGGTAGCCGGGCTCGTCCATCAGGGCAGCGCCGGACGGCCCGGGCAGGACCGGCGCGAGACCGACCACCACCAGGCGGCGTACGCCGGCCTCGGTCAGCCCGGCGGCCAGCGCGCGGGACGACGCGGGGAAGAAGTCCTGCGGTGGCACGGTCAGGTCCGCCGCCGCGCTGATCGCCGCGTCCTGCCCGGCGGCGGCCCGCGCCACGCTGTCCGGGTCGGTGACGTCGCCGGCCACCACCCGCGCGTCGACCGGGTCGTGGCGGGCGGGGTCGCGTACCACGGCCGTCACCTGGTGGCCGCGCCGCCGCGCCTCGGCCACGGCCCGCCGCCCGGCGCGACCGCCGGCGCCGAAGACCACGATGTCCATGCGGAAACACCTCTCACCAGGGCCGGAGCCCTGTGCCCGGCCGGTGCGCAGACGGTATCGACGGGCCTGGTTACCTCGGGGATACCGGCTATCGTGAGCCGCATGAGGCAACCGTTGCCCGCCGACATGTTCGACGAGCTGTGCCCGTCCTCGCTCAACCCGATCCGGTTCGGCGACAAGTGGGCGGCGCTCATCATCCGCTGCCTCGAAGGCGGCCCTCGGCGCTTCTCCGAGCTGCGGGTGCCGCTGCGCCGCGTCACCCCGAAGGTGCTCACCGGCTCGCTGCGCGCCCTGGAACGGGACGGTCTGGTGACGCGCACCGTCCACCCCGGACGCGCCGTCGAGTACGAGCTGACGCCGGTGGGCCGCAGCATGCTCGAACCGATCGCGGTGGCGTGCGCCTGGACCGAGCGGCACTGGGACGAGCTGCTCGACGCCCGCGAGTCGTACGACGCCGCGGCGCCTCCCGACCGGCGGGCCCGGTCGGCGTGACGATTGCGACTGTCGACCGGGCCGACTAGCGTCAGCGTTCGTGAACACCGGACCGGCCCGAGGCCATGCACGGATTGGTGATCCGGTGGAGGTCTGACCGCGCCACGGGTGCGCCACGGGCACCCGCCAGGTCGGGCCCGCGGACCTCCCCGCCGCTCGCGCACCGATGGTTCCCATTCGTGTCGAGCACCGTGAGGTCAACCGCATGACCGTTTCGTTCAACCACACCATCGTCGCCGCCCGGGACCGCCACGCGTCGGCCCGGTTCTTCCGGGAGCTGCTGGAGCTGCCGGAGGCGCCGTCCTGGGGTCCGTTCACCAACGTGCAGCTTTCCGACGGCGTGCTGCTCCAGTTCGCCGAGCCGCCGGTGGAGATCCAGATGCAGCACTACGCGTTCCTGATCGACGACGACCTGTTCGATCGGGCGTACCGGCGGCTGTGCGACCAGGGCGTCGAGCACTGGGCCGATCCGCAGATGCGTCGACCCGGTGAGATCAACAACGAGCATGGCGGCCGGGGCGTCTACTTCAAGGACCCCGGGGGCCACGCCATCGAGCTGATCACCCGCCCGTACCTGTAGTTCGGGTCGATGTGCCGGCCGGGCGCCGAAACCGGTGTCCGGCCGGCACGTCAGGCACCTCGGGGCGGCGGGTGCCGGTGCACGTAGTCGAGGGCGCGGGGGATCGGGTCCCGCCAGTACTCGGACGGCATCCGGTGCCGGTGTGCCGCGCAGAAGTCGGCCAGGTCGTCGGTGAGCGCGATGCTTTCCAGCGGCCGGTTCTCGACGTCACGATTGGCCGCGAGCAGGTCCGGCTCCGGGTTCCAGCCCGAGTGGTCGAACGCCCAGCCCGCCCACGTCGCGTACACATGGCAGACCTGCCGGTCGCCGACGAAACGCAACCCGGCCAGCCGGATCAACCGGTCCGGGTGGGCGTCGCGGCACACCCAGGCCAGGATGTGACACGCGCCGGCCGCGAAGAACGCCTGGTCCGTGCGCTGCCAAGCGATGCGCTGGTCCGACCGCTCGAGGGCGGTCCGCCGGAAGACTCCGGCCGCCACGGCTGCCACCCCCGAACGGTAACCGAGGTGGGCGGCGCGGCGCCCGCCCGTGTGGGACGCTGACGGGGTGGCTCGACAGTCGACGGCATGGTCCCGGATGTCCGCGCGGCAGCGTCGCGTGGTCGGGGTCGCGCTGGGCCTGGTGGTCTGCGGCGTCGTGCTGGCGCTCGCGGTCGATCCGGCACTCGGGGCGATGGTCATGTCGGCGGCGTCGCTGGTCGCCATCTTCACCGTGGTGTTCACCCCGCCGGCCTGAGACGGCGTCCACGTCGTCAGCGCGCCGACTCGACATACGCGGCCAGGTTGGCCAGCGAGGACGCGATGCCCTCCTCGTGCACCGCCTGGTCGATGCCGGGTGGCACGCCGGTCGCGGTGACGGTCACCTCGGTCGCGTCGCCGACCGCGGCGAGATGCCAGGTCAGGGTCATGATCCCGGCGTACGCCGGGTCGTCGGCCTCGAACACCGCGGTCTGCACCACCCGCTCCGGCCGGACCAGGTCGGCGAACCCGACGTCGACGACGTCCGTCGCGTCCGACGTCTTGCCCGGGCTGCCGGTGGGGTCGAGGTAGGTGAGCGCCATCCGGAAGCCGCCACCGGGGCGGGGATCCCACCGTTCGATCCGCCCGCGCATGCCGTCCGGCGGCAACCACGCCTCCAGCGCGTCCCGGCGCAGAAGCGCGTCGTAGACCGTCGCCGGCGCCGCGGCGATCGTCCTGCGCGCCCGATCGATCCTGCTCACCACTCGATTCTAGGAGCCGGTCGAGTGGAGGATGGTCGGGTGAGATTTCCCCTCTCGACGCCGCCCGCCATTCCCGCCGGCACCCTCGCGCCCGGTCCGCAGCCGACGCTCGCCGTCGGCGACGACCTCGTCCTGCGGCCGTGGCAGGCGTCCGACGCGTCGGCGTTCCTCGCCGCCTACCAGGATCCCGAGATCCGCCGCTGGCACACCCGCCCACCCGACTCCGAGGACCAGGTCCGCGAGTGGTTCGCGTACTACCGCCAGGCGTGGCGCCAGGAGACGGCGGCGAGCTGGGCGATGACGTACGGCGGCGGTGAGCCGCTCGGGCGCATGGTGCTGGGCGCCATGGACCTCGGCGACGGGGTGGCGGTGTGCGCGTACTGGGTGGTGCCGGCCGCTCGCGGCGCGGGCGTGGCGTCCCGGTCGTTGCGGGCGGTGAGTGACTGGGCGCTCGGCGCCGGCTTCCACCGTCTCGAACTCGACCACTCGACCCGCAACCAGGCGTCCTGCCGGGTCGCCGTCAAGGCCGGCTTCCGGGCCGAGGGCACTAGGCGCAACGCCGCCGTGCACCCGGACGGACGGCACGACATGCACCTGCACGCCCGCGTCCGCGGCGACGACTGACCGGGTGCTGCTCTGCTCGCCGGGGGGCCGACAGCCTGCGGTGGCGTCTGGTGGCCGAGTTCCTGGAGGAATACGGGTGTGGTGCGCCCCGTGGTCCGAACGCGGTCACTACACGGGTTCTGGTTTCCGTTCCACACGAGCGCCGCCCGGGTTGAAGGCGGTGGGTCCATGCGCCGGCCGCGCCTTGCGGGCCGTAGTCGGTCCCTCGGATGGTCCCGCCGTGCCGTCTGTCCGGAGGCAGCGCGGGCAGTCCGTAAGAGCGGCCATATGTGATGATCGACCTGGGGCGTCGGTGGGAGGACGGATGACCGAGTCACAGCGCGGCACCGCGCCACGGACGTCGTTCTGGCAGTCGATGGCAGGGATGCTCACCGCCGTCGCCGGCCTGATCACCGCGCTCGTCGGCGTTGCGGCATTCGTCTACCAGGTCACCGGTGGCGGCTCCACCGCCGCTCCGGCGACGCGGTCGCCCACCCCGTCGGCTTCGCCCCGGGCGGCAGGCGCGGAGACGTCCCCACCGCAGGCCGCCACCCCGGAGAGTGCCGGGGCCGGCCCCTTCGAACTGCTCTTCAACAACAACGGCGTCGATCTCGACGCCGACCCGCCCAGAGTGGCCACCCGGTCGGACCCCGAGATCGACATTTACGACGGGGGTGGCTCGATCCAGAGCTTTCCCATCTGGGCAGGCCTGGCCAGGTGGAGTCGCGCAGGCTCACCGACCCGAGAGGACTGCGTCTCCCTGCTCAACGGCTTTGCGACGATCGACTCCACCTACCGCAAGGGCAGCCGGTACTGCGTGCACACGCGGGAGGACGCCCACGTCGCGTTCGTCGAGTTCGTCGCTCCGATCGAGGCCGGCTGGAAGATCCGGGTGACGGTCTGGCCGGGCACGGCGGACTGACCTCTGTGACTGGCCTTCCATAGGCGCGGGACTCGGTGGCCGCGAATGAGAGAGTGACGACGTGCGGGTGGGGATCCTCGGGCCGCTGGAGGTCCGCGACGGCGAACAGGCCGTCGCCGTCGCCGGTGCCCGGCTGCGGGCGCTGCTGATCCGTCTCGCCCTGGACCCGGGCCGTCCGGTGAGCGTGCCGGCGCTGGCCGAGGCGCTCTGGGCGGACGCGCCGCCCGCCGACACCGCGAACGCCGTGCAGACGCTGGTGTCCCGGCTGCGTCGCGCGGTGCCCGGGCTCGGGGTACGCAGCGGCCCGGCCGGCTACCGGCTCGACCTGGCCCCGGACGACGTGGACGCGGAGCGGTTCGCGCGGCTGGCCCGCCAGGGGCGGGAGGCGCTGCGCGACGGCGACCCGCAGCGGGCGCTCGGGCCACTGCGGGACGCGCTGGCGTTGTGGCGCGGCCCGGCGCTGGCCGAGGTCGCCGACGCGCCGTACGCGAGCGCCGCCGTGGCGCGCCTGACGGAGCTGCGGCTCACCGCCCAGGAGGACCGGATCGAGGCGGAGCTGCGGACCGGCCGGCCGGAGCTGCTGGTGGCCGAGCTGGACGAGCTGACCGCCGCGCATCCGCTGCGGGAGCGGCTGGCCGTACTGCGCCTGCGGGCGTTGGCCGCCGCCGGTCGGCCCGCCGAGGCGCTCGGCGCGTACGAGCGGATCCGGGAACGGCTCGCCGAGGAGCTGGGCGTGGACCCCTCGCCCGAGCTGCGGGCCGCGCACCTGGCGTTGCTGCGGGGCGAGGCGGCCCCGCCACCGGCGCCCGCCGCGCGGCGGGGGAACCTGCGCGCCGCGCTCACCACGTTCGTCGGGCGGGATGACGACCTGCGTCGGCTCACCGCGCTGCTCGCCGGCAACCGGCTGGTCACGCTGCTCGGGCCGGGCGGTGCCGGCAAGACCCGGCTGGCGAGCGTCGCGGCCGGCCGGCTGGCGGACGCCGTACCGGGCGGGGCCTGGCTGGTCGAGCTGGCCCCGATCACCGACCCGGCGGACGTGTCACGCGCCGTGCTCGACACGCTCGGTCGCCGGGAGCGGACGCTGGAACCGGCCCGGCCCACGTTCCGCGACACGCTCGGCCGGCTGGTCGACGCGCTCGCCGCCGACGAGACGCTGATCGTGCTGGACAACTGCGAGCACGTCGTCGAGGCCGCCGCCCGGCTCGCCGAGGAACTGCTCGGCCGCTGCCCGGGGCTGCGCGTGCTCGCCACGTCCCGCGAGCCGCTCGGCATCGTCGGTGAGACGCTGGAGCCCGTACCGCCGCTGCGGCTGCCGCCGGCGGACGTGTCGCCGGCCGACGCCGCCGCGTACCCGTCGGTGCAGTTGCTGCGCGACCGGGCCGGGGCCGTGCGGGCCGGGTTCGCGGTGACCGACGACAACGTCGCCGACGTGGTGGAGATCTGCCGCCGCCTGGACGGCCTGCCGCTCGCCATCGAACTGGCCGCGGCGCGGCTGCGGACGCTGTCGCCGCGGCAGGTCGCGGCCGGCCTGGACGACCGGTTCCGGCTGCTGACCGGCGGCAGCCGCACCGCGCTGCCCCGGCACCGGACGCTGCGGGCGGTGGTGGACTGGAGCTGGGGTCTGCTCACCGACGACGAGCGCCGGCTCGCCGAACGGCTCGCCGTGTTCCCGGCCTCGGTCACCGCCGAGTCGGCGGCCGGCGTCGCCGGCCCGGCCGCCGCCGCGCTGCTCGACGCGCTCGTCGACAAGTCGCTGCTCCAGGTGGTCGACGACGGGCGGTTCCGGATGCTGGAGACCATCCGGGAGTACGGGCTGGAGCGGCTCGCCGCCACCGGGGCGGGCGCCGGCGCGCGGACCGCGCACGCCACGTACTTCCGGGACCTGGTGGTGGCCGCGGAGCCGCACCTGCGCACCGCCGGCCAGCTCCCCTGGCTGCGGCTGCTGGCGGCGGAGCGGGAGAACATCGTCGGCGCGCTGCACTACGCGTGCGACGCCGGCGACGCCGACACCGCGCTGCGGATCGGCGCGGGGCTGGCGCTGCCGCTGATCATCTGGGGCGACGACGGCGGCATCGGCGGTGACGTGCTGGCCCGCGCGCTCGCGCTGCCCGGCCCGACGCCGGCGGCCGAGCGGGCCGTGGTGCTCGCCATCCGCACGATCACCGAGATGTTCCACAGCGCCCGCGAGCCCACGCCGGAGCGGGTCGCGGAGCTGACCGACGCGGTCCGCGCGGCGCAGGGGACCGGGCATCCGCTGGTGGCGCTGCTCGAACCGGCCCTGTCGATGTTCACCGACGACACCGCCGCCGGGATCGCGGCGGTCGACCGGGCGCGCGGGCACCCCGACCCGTGGACCGACGGCACGTTGCTCACCATGCGCGGCCAGATCCGGGAGAACGACGGCGACGCCGAGGGCATGCTGCGCGACCTGACCGGAGCGGTCGCGGAGCTGCGCGTGGTCGGCGAGCGGTGGAGCCTGTCGATGGTGCTGAGCCAGTACGCCGACGCGCTGACCAAACGCGGCGACTTCCCGGCGGCCACGGCCGCGCTGGAGGAGTCGGCGCGGCTGGTCCGCGAACTGAACCCGGGCGCCGAGCCGGGCTTCCAGTTGATCTGGCTGGCGGCCATCCGGGCCCGGTCCGGGGACGTGGCCGGCGCCAAGGCGGAACTGCGCCGGTTCGTCGCTGAGCGGGCGGCCGACCGGGAGGGCCGGGACGCCGCGTTCGGGCTGATGATGCTCGGCGACATCGCCCGGATCGAGGGTTCGCTCGACGAGGCGGCGGAGTGTTTCGCGGAGGCGATGCGCCGCCAGGACGAGGCGCCGCTGGTCGCGCCGCAGTTCCGCGGGCTGCTGCTGGCCGCGATGGCGAACCTCGCGCTCGCCCGGGATGACGTGCCGGGCGCGCGCGGCTGCCTGGCCGAGGCCACCGCACGGGGGCTCGCCGCCCGGGACATGCCGGTGCTGGCGATCATCGCGGTCGGCTGGGTGGCGGTCGCCGCGGCGGAGGGCCGGTACGAGCGGGCCGCCGAGCTGCTCGGCACCTCCGACTCGCTGCGCGGCAGGCCGGACCGGTCCAACCCGGACGCGCAGCGGCTCGCCGAGCGGCTGCGCGTCGAGTTGGGCGACGACGGGTACGCCGCCGCGTACACCCGGGGGCACGCCCTGAGCCGGGCCGACGCCCTGGCGTTCGTGGGCGGCGACCCGGGAGACGGCCGACGCTCGGGCGTTCGCGGGGCGGCGACCCGGCCGGGTGCGGCCGGTCAGGCGCGGCGCCGGTAGGCCCGGACGGCCAGCGGCGCGCAGACCGCGATGATCGCCACGGTCCAGATCAGTGACCGGGTCACCGGTCCGGCGACCGGACCGCCGAGGATCAGGCCCCGCGCCGCGGTCATCACGTCGGCCACCGGGTTCACGCCGACCCACCACTGCAACCAGCCGGGCATCGTGTCGGTCGGCGCCATCATGTTGGTGCCGAACGTCAGCGGGAACATCACCAGGAACGCGGTCCCCTGCACCGCGCTCGGGCTGCGCATCAGCACGCCGAGCAGCACCCCGACCCAGCTCACCGCGAACGCGAACGCGATGGTCAGCAGGCACGCCGCCAGCGTGGACAGCGGATCGGTGCCGATCCGGAAGCCGATGGCGTAGCCGAACGTGAACAGCACCACGATCGAGACCACGAACCGCACCAGGTCGCCGACCACGGAGCCGACAAGCGGCGCGGACCGGGCGATCGGCAGGCTGCGGAACCTGTCGAAGACGCCCTTCTCGATGTCGGTGTTGAGGCTGACGCCGGTCGCGACGGACGCGAACAGCACGGTCTGCACCATGATCGCCGGGAGCAGGAACTCCAGGTACTCGTGCTGCGAGCCGGAGATCGCGCCGCCCAGCAGGTAGACGAAGATCAGCACGAAGACGATCGGTTGGAGCGTCACGTCGAGGAGCTGCTCCGGCGTGCGGAGCGTCTTGATCAGGCTGCGGCCGGCGAGCGCGAGGCTGTGCCGGACCAGCCCGAACGGGCGGGCGCCGGGCCGGGGCGCGCGGGTCCGGGGCGGCGTCGCCGCCGGGTGCGTGGTCGTGGTCATGCCGCCACCTCCGTGGGCTGTTCGGCGCCGTGGCCGGTCAACGTGAAGAACACCTCGTCGAGGCTGGGCAGCCGCAGCGCCAGCTCGACCACCCCGATGCCGGCGTCGTCGAGCCGGCGTACGACCGCGGTGAACGCCGCGTCACCCTCCACCGGCACGGTGAGCAGGCCGGGCCGGGGCAACTCGGGTTCGGCGCCGGTGCCGGCGCGCAGGATGTCGGCGACTTCGCCGATCCGCGCCGGGTCGGTCGGCCGGACCACGATGGTCTGGCTGCCGGCGATGCGCTTCAGCTCACCCGGCGTGCCGTGGGCGATCACCCGGCCGTGGTCGATCACCGAGATCTCGTCGGCCAGCGCGTCCGCCTCGTCCAGGTACTGCGTGGTGAGCAGCACCGTCGAGCCGTCGTCGACGAGCGAGCGGACCACCCCCCACATCTCCTCGCGTTTGGCCGGGTCCAGGCCGGTCGTCGGCTCGTCCAGGTAGATCACCTCCGGCCGGCCGACCAGACTCGCGGCCAGATCCAGCCGGCGGCGCATGCCACCGGAGTACGTCTTGGCCGGCCGTCCGGCCGCGGCGGTCAGGTCGAACCAGGCGAGCAGTTCGGCCGCCCGCGCCCGGGCGTCGCGCCGGCTCAGGTCGAGCAGGCGGCCGATCAGCACCAGGTTCTGCGTACCGGTCAGGTCCTCGTCGACCGACGCGTACTGCCCGGTCAGGCCGATCAGCCGGCGTACCCGGGCGGCGTCGGCGACCACGTCGTGACCGCCGACGGTGGCCCGTCCCTCGTCGGGGCGCAGCAGCGTGGCGAGGATGCGTACCGCCGTGGTCTTGCCGGCGCCGTTCGGCCCCAGCACCCCCAGCACGGTCCCCCGTCGTGCGGCGAGGTCGATCCCGGCCAGCGCGGTCGTCGAACCGAACCGCTTGACCAGGCCCTCCGCCTCGAATGCGTAGCTCATGGCACCGACCATGGCCGGTGCCGCTGGCAGCGCGCGCACACGACGCTGACACGGGTACGCACACCGCCCGCCGTCGTGACGCTCGACGCCGCCGAGCACCTGGACCGGTGACCGGCCGACCGGATGGCCGGTGGACAGGTGCGCCGCCCGGCCCGAGTGGGCATACTCGCCGGATGTCCGATCAGCCCTCGCGTCCGGCGGCGGCGTCGCCGATGCTGGCCGCGCTGCGCGACGGCACCCGTGACCACCACGCCGCCGTGGAACGCCGGCTGGGCCTGCCCGACCGGATCCGCGCCCGAGGTGATCTCGCCGTCGCGCTGGCCGCGCTGCTCGCCGCCTGGTCACCGCTGGAGCGGGACCTCGCCGCCGCGGACTGGTCCGGGCTGCCGCTCGATCGCCGGCTGGGCGAGGCCGCCGCGTTGCTCCGGGCCGACCTGGCCGCCCTCGGCGTCGCCGTGGACCGGCCGGCCGCCGGGTCGGGTCTGGACTTCGGCACCACCGCCCGGGCCGTCGGCGGCCGGTACGTCCTGCTGGGCAGCGCGCTGGGTGGCCGGGTCATCGCGCCGGAGGTGGAGCGCCGGCTGGGCCTGCGCGAGGGGGAGGCGACCCGGTTCTTCCGCCGCAGCGGGGGCGCGCCGGGGCGCGACTGGCGGGACTTCCGCCGCGCGCTGGCCGGGCGGGAGTGGTCGGTCGCGGAGCGGCACGACGCCGCCGGGGCCGCACGGTCGACGTTCGACTTCGTCGGCGGGGCCGCGGCGGTCCGGCCGTCCGGGGCCTGAGTCTCAGGGGCGGTCCAGGCGTTCGGCGTACGCGTCGCGCAGCGCCGCCCAACCGAAGTCCTTCGCCTCCGCGCCGCGGATCGGGCCGGTCGATCTGGTGCCGCAACGTGAGCGTGGTGCCGGCGGTGGTCGGGGTCAGCTCCCAGCGCAGCAGGTGACCAGGCTGGCCTCGCGGAGCACCCGGAGGTGCTTGGAGACGGTCGGCTGGCTCATGCCCAGCGCGTCCACCAGGTCGCCGACGCTGCTCTCCGCCCGGCGCAGCCGGTCGAGGGTTATATGTCGCTGAAGGCATAGAGGCTGTCCCTATGCTCGGGGCATGGAACTGCGGATCTTCACCGAACCCCAGCAGGGGGCCAGCTACGACCAGTTGCTCGCCGTGGCGCGCCGCGCGGAGGAGACCGGCTTCGCCGCGTTCTTCCGCTCCGACCACTACCTGAAGATGGGCTCGGTGAGCGGCGATCCCGGTCCGACCGACGCCTGGACCACGCTCGCCGGCCTGGCCCGGGACACCACCCGGATCCGGCTCGGCACGCTGATGAGCGCCGCCACGTTCCGGCTGCCCGGCCCGCTCGCCATCACCGTGGCGCAGGTCGACCAGATGAGCGGCGGCCGGGTCGAGCTGGGCATCGGCGCCGGCTGGTACGCCGAGGAGCACGCCGCGTACGGCATCCCGTTCCCGCCGCTGGGCGAGCGGTTCGACCGGCTGGAGGAACAGCTCGCCGTCATCACCGGACTCTGGTCCACCCCGGCCGGTGCCACGTTCGACTTCCCCGGCACGTACTACCCGGTCACCGACTCGCCGGCGCTGCCCAAGCCGGTGCAGCGGCCCCGGCCGCCGGTCCTGCTCGGCGGGCGGGGCCCGAAGCGCACGCCCGGCCTGGCCGCCCGGTACGCCGACGAGTTCAACATGCCGTTCGCCTCGGTCGACGACACGACGGACCAGTTCCGGCGGGTGCGGGACGCCTGCGCCGAGATCGACCGGGACCCGGCCACGATGACCTGGTCCAACGCGCTGGTGCTCTGCTGCGGCCGGGACGACGCCGAGGTGGCCCGGCGTGCCGGGGCGATCGGCCGGGAGCCCGCCGAGCTGCGCGCGAACGGCGCCGCGGGCACGCCCGCCGAGGTGGTCGACACGCTCGGCCGGTACGCCGAGGCGGGCAGCACCCGGATCTACCTCCAGGTGCTCGACCTGGCCGACCTGGACCACCTGGAACTGGTCGCCGCCGAGGTGATGCCGCAGCTCTGAGCACGCACCCACCCGCCGCCCCGCCGCCCCGCCGGTCCGCCGGTGCTCGGCGGGGTCGAGCCGTGCTCCCGGTCGTCGGCCGCCGACGAAGAAGGTAGCTGTCGAACGCGTTATGCCTCCTGGTCATAATTATGACCAGGAGGCATAACGGTCTCAGCGAGACTGTCACCGACGGCTACTACGGACAGTGACGGTGGAGCGTGGCGGAGGTCAGCCCGCCGTCGCGCGCCGTACCGTGTCGAGCCGGCCGTCGCGGTCGCTGTCCAGGTACGTCAGGTCCGGGACGCCGTCGCCGTCCAGGTCGACCTGCACCATGTCGGCCACGCCGTCGCCGTCCAGGTCGGTGACCACCTCGACGGAGCCGTCCAGGTGCCGGGTCACGATCGACCGGCCCTCGCGTGGCGGCGGCCCCGGCCGGGGCACCGGGTCCGGCTCGGGTTCCGGCGTCGGCACCGGCCCGGTCAGGTCGGGGCCGGCCCCGGTCAGGTCGGGGCCGACGCCGGTCGGGTCGATCTCCTCCTCCGACGGATACACGTCGCCGCGGAGACTCGGGTCGCGGTAGCTGCTCATCCGCCCAGGATTCCCGCTGCGACCCCGGAGCAACCCTGCCCGCGCCGGATGGCGGATGATGCAGCGCATGACCGACACCAACTGGGCCGGCAACGTCCGCTGGTCGGCCCGGGCCCGGCAGCGGCCGACCTCCCTGGACGAGCTGCGCCGGCTGGTCGCCGGGGCGGACCGGATCCGGGCGGTCGGCACCGGCCACTCGTTCAACCGGCTCGGCGACACCACCGGCACCCGGCTCGCGCTCGGCGGCATGCCGCCCACCGTCGCGCTCGACCCCGACCGCGGCACCGTCACGGTCGCCGCCGGCCTGCGCTACGGCGACCTGGCCACCGCGCTGCACGCCCAGGGGTACGCGCTGGCCAACCTCGCCTCGCTGCCGCACATCTCGGTGGCCGGCTCGGTCGCCACCGCCACCCACGGCTCCGGCGTCGCCAACCGCAACCTGGCCGCCGCCGTCGCCGCGCTGGAACTCGTCACCGCCGACGGTGACCTGCTCACCGTCGACCGGACCGACAGCCGGTTCGCCGGGCTGGTGGTCAACCTCGGCGCGCTGGGCGTGGTCACCCGGCTCACGCTCGACGTGGTCCCCACGTTCACGGTCCGGCAGTACGTCCGGCTCGGCCTGCCCCGCGCCGCGCTCGACGAGGCGCTCGACGCCGCGTACAGCGTCAGCGTGTTCACCGGCTGGCGGTCGGCGCGCTTCGACCAGGTGTGGATCAAGCAGTACGCCGACCAGGCGCCGCCGCCGGCCGACTGGCTGGACACCGTGGCGGCCGAGACACCGCAGCACCCGGTGCCCGGCATGTCACCCGAGCACTGCACCGCCCAGTTCGGCGAGCCCGGCCCGTGGCACGAACGGCTGCCGCACTTCCGGCTCGGCTTCACCCCGAGCAGCGGCGACGAATTGCAGTCCGAGTGGCACGTGGCCCGCGCCGACGCGGCGGCGGCGCTCGCCGCGCTCGAACCGGTCGCCGAGCGGATCGCCGCCGTGCTCCAGGTCTGCGAGCTGCGTACGGTGGCCGCCGACGAGCTGTGGCTCAGCCCGAACCACCGGCGCGACACGCTGGCGCTGCACTTCACCTGGATCGGCGACCCGGTGGCGGTGGCGCCGGTGCTGGCCGAGGTGGAGCAGCGGCTCGCCCCGTTCGCGCCGCGCCCGCACTGGGGCAAGCTCTTCGACCGGGACCCGGCCGCCGCGTACCCCCGGCACGCCGACTTCGCCGCCCTGCTGCGCGAGTTCGACCCGGGCGGGAAGTTCCGCACCGCGGAGCTGGACCGCTACTTCCCCCGCGACTGACGCCCTCAGCGCCCGGCGGGCGTCGGCGGGCGCAGGCTGCCGCGTTGCACCGCGCGGCTGATGTCGCTGGGCGAGACGATCCCTACCAACTGGTCGTCGACCACCACCAGCGCCCGGCCGTCGGTGCACTCGTTGAGCCGGGGCAGCAGCTCGGTGAGCTGTTCCTCCGGGCGGGCGAGCACCAGCTCGTCGGCCCGGCAGGACACCTCGGCCAACGTGGTGGACGGGCGGCGGTCCGGCGTGATGCCGCGTACCCGATCGAGCGTGACCAGGCCGACCGGCCGCCCGTCGGCGGTCAGCGGCAACGCCGAGTGCCGGTACGCGAACAGGTAGTGGTCGACGAAGTCGGCCACGGTCAGGTCGCCGGACGCGGTCTGCGGCTGCGGCGTCATGACGTCGCCGACCCGGACGCCGCGCAGCGCGTCGCCGAGGCGGGCCTGCCGCTCCTCCTGCCCGGCCGCGCCGATCAGGAACCAGCCGATCAGTGCCAGCCAGAGCCCACCGAACCCGGCGCCGCTGAGGAATCGCCACAGCCCGAGGCCGATCAGCACGATGCCCAGCACCCGGCCGGCGCCGGCGGCCACCACCGAGGCCCGGGTCCGGTCGCCGGTGGCCTTCCACACCGCCGCCCGCAGCAACCGGCCACCGTCGAGCGGCGCGGCCGGCAGCACGTTGAAGAGCGCCAGCAGCACGTTGATGCCGGCCAGCCAGGACAGCGCGCCGAGCAGCAGCCCGTGCCCGCCGGCCACCGCGACGGCCACCGCGATCGCGCCGAACACCACGCCGATGATCAGGCTGACCAGCGGACCCACGCCGGCGATCCGCAGCTCGGCGCCGGGGTCCTTCGCCTCGCCCTTCAGCTCGGCGACGCCGCCGAAGAGCCAGAGCGTGATGCCGTCGACCTCGATGCCGTTGCGCTTGGCCACCACCGCGTGCGACACCTCGTGGGCGAGCAGGCCGAGGAAGAAGACCACCGCGGCGGCCAGGCCGGCCGCGACGTAGGCAATCGTGGAATGACCGGGGTACGAACGCGGGAACAGGCTGGCCGACAGCGTCCAGGCGATCAGCACGAAGATGACCAGGACACTCCAGTTGACGCCGACGGGTACGCCCGCGACCCGGCCGAGCCGGAAACTCGCCCTCATCGCTCCGTCATACCCACCTCATCCACCCCCACACTACCCGGCCCGGTTACGTCGGGGCGCTTCGCTGACCACGGTGGGGGAGAACTCGTTGGCCGCCTCGACCGCCCACTCCAGCGCGAAGTCGGCCTCCTCCTCCCAGCCCGGCTCGCCACCGACGAAATGCGACCGGCCGGGGAACTCCCGGTAGCCGGTGATCGCGGTGGAGCCGCGGTAGAGGTTGGCGAGACTGCTGGCCAGCGACGGCGGGATCACGTGGTCCTCGCCACCGGCGGTGATCAGCAGCGGCGCCCGGTCGCTGCGCTTCTTGTCGATCTCGGTGGCGGAGTCCGGGTCCAGGTTGGCGAACGAACCCTCGAACAGCACCTGCCCGGCGCCGGGTACGGCGTACCGCTGCCAGGCGGCGTCGGAGTCCGCCCGGGTGAGCGTGTTGCCGAAGGCGTACCGGAAGTCCTCGGCGGTGAACGGCACCGCGCGGTGCCGGTTGGCCGGGTTGTGCAGGATGGAGAACCCGGAGCGCAGCGTGCTCAGCGGCAGCTTGAGCACGCCCTTGACCGGCGCGGGGTGCACGCCGACGACGGCGGCGCCGAGCCGGCGGTCCAGCAGCAGTTGGGCGATCAGGCCGCCGAACGAGTGCCCCATGATGATCGGCGGCCGGGGCAGCTCCCGGATGATCGCCGCGTAGTGGTCGACGATGGTGGCGATCCGCTGGCCGGCGATCGGCGTGGGATCGACCCGCAGCGCCTCCACCTCCCGGTCCATGCCGGGCCAGGCCGGGGCGAGCACCCGGAAACCGCGCGCCGCGTAGCGGTCCGCCCAGCGCTCCCAGCTCCGCGACGTCATCCAGAGGCCGTGGATGAGCACGATCGTGTCGACGCGTCCGGTCGGTACGCCCATACCGCGGATTACCCGGCCCGGCGGCCCTCACTCCCCACCGGTTCCTTCGCCGCCGGCCCACCGGCACGACGTGGCACCCTGACAAATGTCATGACCGGAAGGTGACGGCCGCTCCCGGGACCCGGGGGCCGGGCGCCGGAGCATCATGGGCATGACCGACACCGCACCGGCCGTGGAACTGGCCGGACTCACCAAGACCTTCGGCCCGGTGACCGCCGTCGACGGGCTCAGCCTGCGGATCACCCCCGGTGAGGTGGTGGCCTTCCTCGGCCCCAACGGCGCCGGCAAGACCACCACGGTGGACATGCTGCTCGGGCTGGCCCGACCGGACGCCGGCACGGTCCGGCTCTTCGGCGGCAGCCCGACCGACGCCGTCCGGCACGGCCGGGTCGCCGCCGTGATGCAGACCGGCGGCCTGCTCAAGGACCTCACCGTCGCCGAGACGGTACGGATGACCGCGCACTTCTACGGTCACACCCGGCCGGTGGCCGAGGTGCTGGAGCGCGCCGGCATCGCCGGGATCGCCGACCGGGCGGTGGGCAGGTGCTCCGGCGGCCAGCAGCAGCGGCTGCGGTTCGCCCTGGCGTTGCTGCCCGACCCGGACCTGATGGTGCTGGACGAGCCGACCACCGGCATGGACGTCGAGGGCCGGCGCGACTTCTGGCAGGCGATCCGGGCCGACGCCCGCTCCGGCCGGACCGTCCTGTTCGCCACCCACTACCTGGACGAGGCCGACGCGTACGCGGACCGGATCGTGCTGGTCCGGGCCGGCCGGGTGGTCGCCGACGGCACCACCGCCGAGATCAAGAACCTGGCCGCCGGCCGGGTGGTGCGGGCCACCCTGCCCGACGCCGACCAGGCCGCGCTCGCCGCGCTGCCCGGCGTCCGCTCCGTCGAGGTACGCGGCGACGCGATCCTCGTGCACAGCGAGGACTCCGACGTCGTCGCCCGGCACCTGCTGACCCGGACCGAGGCCCGGGACCTGGAGATCACCTCGCGCAACCTCGAGGACGCGTTCCTCGCCCTGACCGCCGCCGCCTGACCGACCTGCCGGGAGCCCTCGCCATGACCGCCACGACCTCACCCGACACCACCACCGACACGCGCCGGGCCGACCGCCGGCCGCCCGCCCTCGGTGGCTTCTCCGCCGCCGTGCTCGCCATCGAGATCCGCCGGGTGCTGCGCAACCGCCGCACGCTGATGTTCATCCTGGTCATGCCGGCGGTGTTCTTCCTGCTGTTCGGGTTGCCCTCGCGCGGGGAGAAGCTCGACAACGGCCTGCCGGTCACCGGCTGGATCATGATCAGCCTGGCCGTGTACGCGGCCATGGTGGCCACCACCAGCGCCGGCGCCGCCGTCGCCACCGAACGCGCGTTGGGCTGGAGCCGGCAGTTGCGGCTGACCCCGCTGCGTCCGGCCGCGTACGTGGCGACGAAGGTGGCCACCGCGATGGTGCTCGGCCTGCTCGGCGTGCTCGTCGAGTTCGCCGTCGGCGCCGCCTCCGGGGTGCGGCTGCCGGCCCACGTGTGGCTGGAGTCCGGCCTGACCGCGTGGCTCGGCTCGCTGGTCTTCGCCGCGCTCGGCCTGTTCGTCGGCTACCTCGCCCCGGCCGAGAACGTCATGCAGTTCATGGGCCCGGCACTGGCCATCCTGGCCATGCTGGGCGGCCTGTTCGTTCCGCTCGATCTGCTGCCCGACGTGATGCGGCAGATCGCCACGTTCACCCCGGTGTACGGGGTCGGTCAGCTCGCTCGCGCGCCGCTGACCGGCACCGGGGTGGACTGGGCGGCGGTCGCCAACGTGGCCGCCTGGACCGCCTTCTTCGGTCTCGGCGCGGCCCGCCTGTTCCGCCGCGACACCACCCGGGTCTGACCGGGGCGGCGAGCACTAGCGTGGTGGGCGTGACGTCGCCGACCGTCCCGGCCCGGCCGGTGCACCGCCCCCACTGGCGGTTCACCGGCTGGCTGCTGGCGGCGGTCTGGCTGTTCTTCCTCAACATCCCGTTCGTCACCGCCCTGCACCAGCCGGAGCTGTGGCGGCGGCTGCTCGGAATCGCCTCGGTGATCGCGTTCGCCGTGGCGTACGTGCTGGTCTTCGAGTGGGGTCGGGCCCGCCGGCAGCGGCACCGCCCGATCCCGGTCGGCCGGGCCCGGCTGCTGATCGCGGTGCTGCTCGCGCTCGGCCTGGCCGGCATCCCGGGCACCGGCGGCGACTGGCTGACCACGCTGGTCTTCGTGGCCGCCGCCGCGGTGTTCCTGTTGCCGTCGGTGGAGGCGCTGGTCGTGGTGGTGCTGGCGGCGGTGACCCCGCCGGTGACGTCGCACCTGGTGCCCGGTTGGGAGGCGGAGAGCACTGTCGTCTTCGCCGTCGTGCTGGCCTCGTTCGCCATGTTCGGGGTGAGCCGGCTGGCCCAGCGCAACGGCGAACTCCAGGCCGCGCAGCAGGAGATTCGCCGGCTCGCGGTGGCCGAGGAACGCGCCCGCACCGCCCGGGACCTGCACGACATCCTCGGGCACTCGCTGACCGTGGTGGCGGTGAAGGCCGAGTTGGCCGGCCGGCTGTTGGAGCTGGACCCGGCGCGGGCGGCCGTCGAGATCGCCGACGTGGAGCGGCTGGCCCGGGAGGCGCTGGCCGACGTGCGGGGCACCGTCGGGGCGTACCGCGGGGTGGATCTGGCGTCCGAGGTGGCCGGTGCCCGTTCCGCGCTGGCCGCCGCGGGCATCGTCGCGGAGCTGCCGGAGTCGGTGCCGGAGCTGCCGGCGGACCGGGACGAGCTGTTCGGCTGGGCGGTCCGGGAAGGGGTGACGAACGTGGTGCGACACAGCGGCGCGCGACGCTGCGTGATCCGGGTGGACCCGGCGGGGGTGGAGGTCCGCGACGACGGCCGGGGACCGGCCGGCGAGTCGGCGGGCACCGGGCACGGGCTGGTCGGGCTGCGGGAGCGGGCGGCCCGGTTGGACGCCACCGTGACGGTGGCCCGGCCGCCCGGCGGGCGCGGGTTCCTGCTCCGGGTCACGGTGCCGGACCCCGACGGAAGGACACGTGGATGACCGCGCCGATCAGGCTGCTGCTCGCCGACGACCAGGCGCTGGTCCGGGGCGCGCTGGCCGCGCTGCTGTCGCTGGAGCCGGACCTGACCGTGGTGGCGGAGGTGAGCCGCGGTGACGAGGTGGTGCCGGAGGCGCTGCGTACCCACCCGGACGTGGCGCTGCTCGACGTGGAGATGCCCGGCCTGGACGGGGTGGCCGCCGCGGCGGCGCTGCGGGCGGCGCTGCCCGGCTGCCGGGTGCTGGTGGTGACCACGTTCGGCCGGCCCGGCTACCTGCGGCGGGCGATGGAGGCGGGCGCGAACGGCTTCGTGGTCAAGGACACCCCGGCCCGCCAGCTCGCCGACGCGGTCCGCCGGGTGCACGCCGGCCTGCGGGTGGTCGACCCGACGCTGGCCGCCGAGACGCTGGCCACCGGCGCGAGCCCGCTCACCGGGCGGGAGACCGAGGTGCTGCGGACGGCCCGGGGCGGCGGCACGGTGGCCGAGTTGGCGGCGATGCTGCACCTGTCCGAGGGCACCGTCCGCAACCATCTCTCGTCGGCCATCGGCAAGACCGGCGCCCGCAACCGCGCCGACGCGGTGCGCCTGGCCGAAGCCAACGGCTGGCTCCTCGGCTAGCCCGGCTGGCTAGGGGAGGCGGTCGACGACCACCAGGCCGGTGCCGGGGGCCAGCTCGGCGAGGAGTTGGCGTTGGGCGGCGCGGGTCAGCCGGATGCAGCCGTTGGTGACGTTCTCGCCGAGCGTGTCGTCGTTGTACCAGGTGTGCAGCCCGATGTGGGCGCCGCGCAGGCCGGTGGGCACCGCGTCCGGGTCGTCGGGGACCGCGCCGAGCGCGAAGATGTCGACGCCGCCGTAGACGTCCTGCGGCGGCGGGGTGCGGCCCAGGATGAACGTGCGCCCGAGCGGGGTGAGCTGTCCGGACATGCCGAGGCTGACCGGCCAGGTGTGGACCGCGTGCCCGTCCCGCAGCCAGGTGAGCCGGTGCGTGCGGCGTTCCACCACGAGCTGGTCGCGCAGCGCGACAGTGGTCCAGCCGCCGTCCGGCAGCCAGGCGATGGTGCGGTTCGCGGAGGGGAGCAGCACCGCGGTCCACCCGGTGCGGCGCTCGACGATCGGCACGGTCAGTGGGACGTCGTTGACCGTCGGCGCGAGGAAGGCCCGGGGACGGCCGCCGGGCGCGTCGTACGCGGGGATGTTCCGGTCCGGCCGCGCCCCCTCGCGGAGCTGCCGGGTGTCGGCCGGCGTCGGGTCGGCGGGGAAGCCGCGGGGTGCCGGGTCGTAGGTGACCACCGGCAGGTCGGCGGGCGCGGGCGCGGCGGGCGGCACGGACTCCACCGGCGACGGTCGCGGTGACGCCGGCCCGGTGGTGGCGGGTCCGGCGCCGACCGGCGTGGACGCCGGCGTGCCGGTGAGCGCGTGACCGACCAGCAGCGCGGTGGCCAACAGCAGCGGTACGCCGAGCGCGGCGAACAGCCAGCCGGGGATCCGCCGCCCGGTAATGTGGTCAAAGGGCACGAAACTGACTTTAACCGAGCCGAAGCCCCCGCGCCGGAAACTGCCGGCACGGGGGCTGCACGCAGGGGTGCGGGCGAGGTCAGCTCACCTTTGCTCCGATGTGGATGGCGATGGCGTCGTGCGCGTTGACGGTCGCGGCGAACCAGCCCGACGAGTCCACGGTGATCACCGGACCGCTGCACGACCCGTTGCTGAACGTGCCGTGGATGACGTCGCAGTAGCGACCGGCCGGCAGCCCGGTGTAGTAGGACCGCCCGCTCACCGCGGAGTCCTCGTCGTTGATCGTCAGGTAGCCCTTGCCGGCCCGGCTGAACGCGATGTGCTGGTAGCCGTTGTCGTACCAGTTGGCGACCGCGGCGCCCTCGGTGGCGTTGCGGAAGCCGACCATGTTGGCGATGACCGGCCAGCGGTGCTCGCACTCCCAGCCGGAGTAGCAGGTGGTGTTCGTGATCCGGTTGCTGCCGTCCGAGGGCGGGCCCTGGTCCTTGCCGCTGAACGTGAAGCTCGACATCACCGCCGGGGTGCCGTACGGCCAGGCCAGCATGAACGCGTTGGCCAGGGCGTACTCGCCGCGGTCGCGGTAGGTGAGCACGCCGCCGTCGCGCTGGGTGTCGTGGTTGTCGGTGAAGACCACCGCCGAGCCGCCCGGCAGGTAGCCCCAGGACTCGCCGAAGTTCTTCAGGTACGCCAGCCGCTCGTTGTTGAACATCCGGGCCAGGTCCTTGCCGTACCGGAACTCGTGCACGTCGCCGTTGCCGGTGTACTCGGTCGGCTGGATCGGCTCACCCGCGCCGTAGATGACCTCCTGCACCAGGTACGCCGAGCGGGACAGCTTCGCCTTGACCGCCGCGATGTCGGCGGCCGGCATGTGCTTGCTGCCGTCCAGCCGGAACCCGTCCACGCCGAGCGAGAGCAGGTCGTTGAGGTACGTGGCGAGCCAAGTGCGCACGTAGTCCGACTCGGTCTTCAGGTCGGCGAGGTTGACCAGCTCGCAGTTCTGCACCTCGTACCGGTCGTTGTAGTTGGCGATGTCGTTGTTGCCGTTGCGACCGCAGTAGTGGAAGTCCTGCGAGGAGTAGGTGCCCGGGTAGTCGTAGTGCCCGTAGGAGGTGCCGGCCCAGCCGGTCCCGCCGTTCTCCTGGCCGGACATGTGGTTGACCACGGCGTCGACGATCACCTTGACGCCGGCGTTGTGGCAGGTGTTCACCATGGACTGGAACTGGGCGCGGGTGCCCTTGCGGGACTCGATCCGGTAGCTGACCGGCTGGTAGGACACCCACCACGGGCTGCTGTTGACGTGCTCCTGCGGCGGGGACACCTGGACGTAGCCGTAGCCCTTCGGGCCGAGCGTGCTGGTGCACTCGCTCGCCACCGAGGTCCAGTTCCACTCGAAGAGCTGGACGATGACCTTCTTGCCGCCGGGCGTGGCGGCGGCGGCCGGGGGTGCCGCCACGGTGGTCGGAACGAGCAGGCTCGCGGCGAGGCCGAGGACGAGCGCCGCGGCGCGGCGTCGACGTCGATGCATCGGGACTCCTACGGGACGGGGGATGTGGGGGAGGGGAGTCTGGGAGGGCTCCAGTGCCGACTTCTTGCAGTCGGTGCTGAAATTTTCCGCAAGGTTACGAGCCTGTTGCAAGAGATGTCAACGCATGGGCATCTGTCGTTGCGTGCAGCGCTACACGCGCGTCCGACCGGGACGGTTCGAGGAACCGGTCGAGAAATTCGCCACCGGAGGTGATCCGTCCGGGCTGTCGCTCCGTACCTGAGGTGGGAGCAGGGTCGGCCGGTGGGGCGCCGCCGCGAGACGATCGAGGAGCAGATGGGCCGGGCACAGCAGAACGAAAAGGCGACGACCGTCCGGACCACCACCACCAGCCGTGGTGTCCGGACCATGTCGAAGTCCGCGATGGTGGCACTCACCGCCTCCGCGCTCGGCCTCGCCTGGGCGGGTGTGGAACTCGCCGGCGCCGGCGGCGTCATGTACTCGTACGGATTCTTCTTCACCGAGTTCTTCGCCGGGGTGGTCGCCCTGGTCTCGCTCAGCCTCACCGTGATGCTGGGGCTGCTCGCCACCGACCGGCTGGTGCTGCTCATCCGGCACCGGGTGCTGCTCCAGTCCGCGCACCGCGCCACCGGCGTGCTCGGCGTGGCCGGGCTGGTCTTCCACGTGATCACCAAGATCGCGATCGGCCGGGCCGGGCCGACCGACGCGGTGGTGCCGTTCATCGGCGGCAGCGGCCTCTACGTCGGGCTGGGCACCGTCGCCGCGCTGCTCATGGTGGGCGTGCTCTGGACCGGGCTGATCCGGGTCCGGTTCGCCGGCGTCGGTCCCAAGTGGTTCTGGCGCGCGCTGCACTCGATGGCGTACGTCTCCTGGCCGTTCGCGCTGTTCCACGGCCTCAACGCCGGCCGGACCGCGAAGAGTTGGGTGGTGTTCAGCTACCTCGCCTGCGTGCTGCTCGTGGTGATGGCGCTGCTGGTGCGCCTCTCCGTCCACCTCGGCAAGCGCAGCCGCGAGCAGCACCAGGCCGCCGCGCTGAACAAGGCGATGGCCGGCAAGGGCGAGGAGCGTACCGGCGTGTTCGCGGCGCTGGCCCGCAAGAAGACCACGGCCAAGGAGGAGAACGCCGCCGGCCGGGGCCGGGGCGGTCGCTGGGCCGAGACCACCGCCACCTGGACCGCGCCCGCCGGCACCGCCCGGCAGCGGGACCCCGAGCGGTTCGCCGTACCGGTGGTGCCGGAGCCCGGATCGCTGCGGGAGCCGGTCCGCGCCGCCGCCGCCCGACGGCGCGTCGAGGAGCCGGCCGAGCCGGCGCGGCGCGCCCGCACGCAGGAGGTCCCGGCCGAGCGGCGGTCCGCCCGACGCCGGGACCCGGAGCGGGTGACCAGCCGGGCCCGCGACGACGAGCGCGAGCCGCTGCGCCGCAGCCGCGACGAGGAACTGGAGCCGGTCGCCGGCCGGCGCGACGGGGAACGGTCCCGCCGACGTCGCCGGGACGCCGAGGAGCGGGTCAGCCGCCGGTCCCGGATCGACGAGGAGGTCGCCGCGCAGTACTCCGCGCCGCCGGACAGCGGCGGTCGGCACTCCGCCCCGCCGGACACCGGTGGCCGGCACTCCGCCCCGCCGGACAGCGGCCGGTACGCCAGCCCCGCCGAAGTGGCCCGCTACTCGGCCCCGCCGCGCCCGGCCGACGAGGCCGAGGAGCCGTGGGACAGCCCCCGCCGCTGGGCGGCCGAGCCGATCTCGGCCGGCCCGATCTCCGGCACCCCGATCTCGGCGGAGCCGCGCAGCGGAACCGGTCGGCGCCACCGGGACGAGGAGGACGTGCCGGAGGAGCCGGACTACTGGCGCCCGCCGGCCCGCTACACCGCCGACGACGCGTTCGTCGACGACACGCCCACGCTCGTCGACCTCGCCTCCCGCCGGGCGCTGCGGGCCACCAGGGACAGCCGCTCCAGCCGCCGCCGCAAGGCCGACGTGGACGCGGTCGACGGGGCGTACTGGGCCGGGCTGCGGGGTGAGGCCCGGTGAAGCGGACGGCCGTCCCCCCGGTCGCCTGCGTCGGGGAGCCCCGCCTCACCGCCGGGTTCGCCGAGTTCGGCCGGCTCGACCTGCTCGCCCACGAGGAGGTGCACGGCCCGATCGGCCCGATGGAGCCGGCCGCGCTGCTCCGGCTCGCCGAGGCGATCGACCTCAAGGGCAAGGGCGGGGCCGGCTTCCCGTTCGCCCGCAAGCTGCGCGCGGTGCTGGAGTCCGCCGAACGGCAGGACCTCGCCGCCGTGGTGGTGGTCAACGCCACCGAGGGCGAACCGGCGAGCTGGAAGGACAAGGTGCTGCTCACCCGGGCCCCGCACCTCGTCCTGGACGGCGCCGCGCTCGCCGCGTTCGCGCTCGACGCCGAGGAGATCGTGATCGGGGTGGCCGACGACGACGTGGGCCGCCCCTCGCTGACCGAGGCGTTGCAGGAACGGCGGATGCCGGTGCCGACCACCATCGTGACCGTGCCGCACCGGTTCATCTCCGGTGAGGGCGGCGCGCTGGTCAACGGCATCAACGGGCTGCCGCACATCCCGCCCGGCACCAAGAAGCGGTCCAGCGACTCCGGCGTCAACGGGCTGCCCACCCTGCTCTCCAACGCCGAGACGTACGCCCAGCTCGCCGTCGCCGCCCGGATCGGCCCGTACGAGTACGCGGCGCTCGGCACCGACGACGAGCCGGGCACCGTGCTGCTCACCGTCACCGGGTCGGCGAAGCGGCCGGCCGTGGTCGAGTGCGCCGCCGGCACCCCGCTGCGCGAGATCCTCGACCTGTGCGAGGTGCCCCCCGGGCCGGGCATCCTGATGGGCGGCTACCACGGCAAATGGATCACCGCCGAGGCGGCGGAGCGGGCCGAGGTCTCCCGCAAGGGGCTCGCCGCGGTCGGCGGCACGCTCGGCGCCGGCATCGTCGTGCCGCTCGGCACCGACACCTGTCCGCTCGGCGAGGCCGCCCAGGTGGTCCGCTACCTGGCCGGCGAGTCCGCCGGACAGTGCGGCCCGTGCAAGATGGGCCTGCCCGACCTGGCCCGCTCCGTCGACCTCGCGGTCTCCGGCAGCGCGCCGATCGAGCTGGTCCGGGCGGCGGCCGGCGACGTGAAGGGACGTGGCGCGTGCAGCCACCCGGACGGCACCGCCCGGTTCGCGTTGTCCGCCATGGAGGTGTTCGCCGACGACCTGCGGCTGCACGCCACCGGGGAGGGCTGCGGCAAACGGGTCAAGGGCACCATGGGCCTGCCCGGCGCGCCCGACGGCAACCCGCAGAAACTCACCCTGGACTGGTCCCGCTGCGACGGGCACGGGCTCTGCGCGCACGTGGTGCCGGACTTCATCCGGCTCGACGGCAACGGGTACCCGGCCTTCCCGCCCACCCCGGTGCCGACCTGGCTGCGCGAGGGCGCGCTCAAGGCGGTCAAGGTCTGCCCCGAACTCGCGCTCCGGCTGGTCAAGGCCGAGTAGCCGTCCCGCCCAGGAGGCGCCGATGCCACCCCGTACCGTCCACCGTCTCGGCGCCGCCGCCGTGCTGGCCGCCACGCTCGTCGGCACGGCGGCCTGCGCGGTCGGCCCCGAACGGGCCACGCCGGCCGGCGCGGCGCCCGCCGTGTCCACCGCCGCCCCGACCGCGTCCGCCGGTGCGCCGTCCGCGTCGCCGGCCCGGGTGCCGACGACGCTGGCGTTCACCGCGAGGACACTCGACGGTACGGCGTTCTCCGCCGCCGCCCTCGCCGGGCGGCCGGTCGTGCTCTGGTTCTGGGCGCCCTGGTGCGCCACCTGCGCCAGCCAGGCGTGGACCGTCGCCGAGATCGCCCCGACCTACCGGGACACCGTGCCCATCGTCGGCGTCGCCGGCCTCGGCCAGCAGCAGGCCATGAAGGACTTCGTCACCGAGTTCGACCTGGCCGGCACGCCGCAGCTCGACGACCGCGCCGGCACGCTGTGGCGCCGGTTCAAGGTGGCCGAGCAGAGCACGTTCGTCATCGTCGACCGGGACGGCAGGGTGGTCCACCAGGGCTTCCTCGACGGTGAGGCACTGACCCGGCAGGTCGAGACGCTGGCCCGGGGATGACCGGCGCGCTGCTGCTCGCGGTGACCGCCGGCATGCTCGGCGCGGTGAACCCGTGCGGCTTCGCGATGCTGCCCGCGTACCTGTCGTTGCTGGTGGCCGGCCCCGGCGACGGGCGCGGCGCGGTCGGCCGCGCGCTCACCGCGACGGCCGGGCTGACGCTCGGGTACGTGCTGGTCTTCGGCGCGTTCGGGCTGGCCGTCGCGCCGGCGGCGGACTGGCTGCGCCCCCGGCTGCCCTGGCTGACCGTGACGCTCGGCGTGCTGCTGGCCCTGGCCGGCCTGTGGCTGCTCGCCGGCCGGCGGTTGCCCACGCCCCGCCCGCTGCGCACCGCGCCCCGGCTCACCCGCACCTGGCCGTCCATGGCGCTGTTCGGCGCCGCGTACGCGCTCACGTCGCTGACCTGCGCGATCGCGCCGTTCCTGGCGATCGTGGTGACCAGCCTGCGGGCCGGCTCGCCGCTGCGCGGGCTGGCGCTGTTCGGCGCGTACGCGCTCGGGATGGCGCTGGTGGTCGGCGTGGCCGCGCTCGCCGTGGCGCTGCTGCGCGGGCGGGTGGTGGCCGGGCTGCGCGGCGCGGGCGCGTGGGTGTCCCGGTCGAGCGGCCTGGTGCTGCTGGTCGCCGGCGGCTACGTCGCCTGGTACGGCTGGTACGAGGTGCGGCTGGCCCGGGGCCGCCACGACGCGTTCGGCGACCCGGTGGTGACAGCCGCCGCCCGCGTGCAGCAGACCCTGGTCCGCACCCTCGACACCGCCGGCCCCGCCCTGCTCGCCGCCCTCTCCCTCACCCTGCTCGCCGCAGGGTTGCTGGTAAGGCGGGGCCCCCTGTTAACGCCTCCGGTAGAGGCGGGGGCCCCGCTTGACAGCGCGGCCCCCGCGAGCAGCGACGCCGCAGCGCGGAAGGCGGTCAGCGAGTCGGGGTGAGGCGGTCGGTGCCGAGCTTGTCGCGCAGCACCTCGGGGACCACGACCGAGCCGTCGGGCTGCTGGCACTGCTCCAGGATGGCCGGGAACAGCCGGCTGGTGGCCAGCGCCGACCCGTTGAGCGTGTGCACGAAGCGGGTCTGCTTGCCGCCCGGCTCCCGGTAGCGGATGGCCGCGCGGCGGGCCTGGTAGTCGCCGGCCCAGGAGACCGACGACACCTCCTTGTACTTGCCGGTGCTCGGCATCCACACCTCGATGTCGAGCGTCTTCTTCATCGAGGCGCTGGCGTCGCCGGCGGCGAGCAGGCTGGTCTGGAAGTGTAGGCCGAGCTGCTCGACCAGCCCCTCGACGTGACCCACCATCGCCTGGAGCGCGGCGTCGGCCTGCTCCGGCAGCGTGAACTGGAAGATCTCCACCTTGTTGAACTGGTGGCCGCGCACCGTGCCGCGCTCGTCGGAGTGCGAGCCGGCCGCCTCGCGCCGGTAGCACGGCGTGTAGGCGAACGCCTTCAGCGGCAGCCTGCCCGTCTCCAGGATCTCGTCCTGGTAGGCGCCGAGGATCGCCGTCTCCGAGGTGGGCAGCAGGAACTGGCCGCGCGGGGCGGACTGCCGGTCCAGGTGGTAGACGTCGTCGTAGAACTTGGGGAACTGCCCGGCGGCGAAGCCGGCGGTGTCCAGCAGCAGGTGCGGCGGCAGCAGGAACTCGTAGCCGGCCTCGATGTTGCGCTCGACCAGCCAGTTGAGAAGCGCCCACTCCAGCCGGGCACCCAGGCCGGTGTACATCCAGAAGCCGGAGCCGCCCAGCTTCACGCCCCGCTCGTGGTCGACCAGACCCAGCGCGCGGCTCAGCTCCACGTGGTCGCGCACCTGCTCGATGGCCGGCGCCTCGCCGAACGTCCGCACCACCCGGTTGGCCTCCTTGCCACCGGCGACCACGTCGTCGGCGGGCAGGTTGGGCAGCTCGCTCATCGCCGAGCGCAGTCGGGACTGCACGTCGTCGAGCTGGGACTCCAGCTCCGCGAGCTGCTTGCGCTCGGCCTCCGGCGCGGCCGGCTGCGGCGTGGCGCCGGAGCGCTTCGCCTCCGCGTACGCGCGCGCCTCGGCCTTGCGGCGCTGCCGCTCGGCGTCGATCTCCGTGATCAGGGCGCGCCGCTCCTGGTCGAGCCGCTGGATGTCGTCAAGCGCCCGGGTGACCTCGGCGGGATCCAGACGCTTCGCCAGCGCGGTCGCCACCGCCTCGCGATCCTTCCGGATCAACTCCATGTCGAGCATGCTGCTCGTACGCCTCCGTCCAGGCCGTCAGGTGGGACGCACCGATGCTACCGTCGCGGCCCCGCCGGCCCGGGCCGGGCTCTCCGGCCCGGACCCGGTCGGCTTGTCCGGCGTGACGCAACGTGGTTGGGACGCTGGGGCGCTGTTTGTTGCGCTGAGTGACGGTTGCTGGTGGTCCCTTTCGCGCCGCTGCCTCGTGGGATCGCGCTGAGCTGGTCAATCGCATCAGCGGGTGATCCGGCGGGCATGCCCCGGTCGCGCCTTTGCTCTGCAGCCACCGACGCAGCGGTGACACTCCGTCGCGTGCTGCGCGGACGGCTGCAGAGCAAAGGCGGCTGCGGGCCACCAGCGGCCCCGCCCCAATGTGACGGAACGTGATCGAAATGTGTCCGGCCGTGGACCGCGCGCACCGCCGGGGTCAGAGGCGGACCGGCATGAGGATGGAGAACACGTCGGCGTCGTCGGCCCGGCGCACCGCCAGCGGGGTGATCGGGCCGTCCAGCTCCAGCACGAGCTGGCTGCCACCGGCGTCCAGCGCGTCGAGCAGGTACTCCCGGTTCAACCCGACCCGCAGCCCGCCGTCCCCGACGGCAGCCGGATCGACCAGCCGCAGCTCGCCGTCGCGGTCCAGGCCGAGCGCGACCACCGGATGCGCGACGCCGCCGTGCGTCCGGTGGCACACCCGCACGTCGTCGGCGGTGAGCGCCGCGCGCAGCGCCGCGCCGTCCACCGGGATCCGGTACGCGGGCGCGGCACCGAGCTGCGCGCCCAGCAGCCGGCGGTGGTCCGGGAAGTCGTACGGCAGCCCGGCGGTGGCCAGCGTGCGCCCGGCGACCGAGAACGTGACCTGGTCCGCGGTGACGACCACCTCCGCGGTCGCCCCGTCGTGGTCGAGCAGCGCCCGCAGCTCGTCGGCCGCCGCCACCGGCACCAGCGCGCGTACCGGCGGGCCGTCGACGGTGGCGCCGACCCGGGCCACCGCCAGCCGGTGCCGGTCGGTGGCGACCAGGTGTACGCCAGCCGCCTCGACGTCCAGCAGCACGCCGGACAGGACCGGCAGCTCCGGGTCGGCGCCGACGGCGAACCGTACGGCGTCCACGGCGGCGGCGAGGTCGGTGCGGGACAGCACGAGTCGGGTGGTCACGATGGTCTCCTCCGGGTCGATCAGGCTACGGATCCGGGAGAGTTCGCGACGCGCGTCGGCCAGGCCGTCCTCCAGCCGACGCAGGTGCGCGTCCAGCAGGCGGTGCACCTCGGCCGGGTGACGCCGGTGCCTCAGCGCCTCGGCGATGCCGGCCAGCGGCATACCCACCCGGCGCAGACCGGCCACCAGGCGGGCCGGGCCCACCTGGTCGTCGGCGTACCAGCGGTAGCCGGTCACCGGGTCCACCCGGGCCGGCGCCAGCACGCCGGAGCGGTCGTAGAACCGCAGCGCGCTGACCGACAACCCACTGGCCCGGGCCAGCTCACCGATGCTGCGAAGCTCGCTCTCCACGCCGGTCATCCTGTGCCCTGCACCAGGTGGAGGGTCAACGTCCCGCCGACAGCGTGCGGAACGTGATGCCGGCGCGCACCAGGCGGTCCAGCAGCGCGTCGCCCATCGCGGCCACCGGGGTTAGCTGTCCGGCGGTCTCCGGCAGCTCGTCGAAGGCCAGACAGAGCGCCGACTCGGCGAGCATCTTGGCGGTCTCGTCGTAGCCGGGGTCGCCGCCGGCCACCTCGGTCACCACCCGCCGGCCGTCGCCGGTGCCCACGAACCGCACCCGGAACCAGGACCTCGCCCGCTGCGCGGCGCTCGGCCCCTGACCGGAGGCGAGCCGGCCGAGCAGCCAGCGCCGGGTCGGCGGCAGCTTCACCAGCCCGACCACACCGGCCAGGCCCACGCCGGCGACCAGCACGGTGGGCAGCCGCTTCAGCGCGGCGAAGTGCCGGTACCGGAAGTCCGGGCCGTACTCGGGGCGGGCCGCCGCCGACCGGCGGACGATCTGCGGGTCGATGGTGGGCAGCGGCACCGCCCACTGGCCGAACTCGCGGACCCGCCCGACCCGGCCGGGCACCGCCCGCACCCGCCGCCCCTCCGGCCGCGGCTCGACCGCCCGCCGGGCCTTCGCCGCCCGGCTCGTCTCGCCGGTGCGGGAGAACGCGGTCAGCGCCGAGTGGTACGTCCCGGCGGAGAACCGCCCGCCGGCCCGCACGTAGCCGTCCACCGTGACCGGCCCGTCCGTGGGGAGCTGCTTGACGGTGTACCAGACGCCGAGGTCGTGCGGGATCGAGTCGAAGCCGCACGCGTGCACCAGACGCGCCCCGGTGCGCACCGCCTCGGCGTGGTGCCGCACGTACATCAGGTCGACGAACTCCGGCTCCCCGGTGATGTCCAGGTAGTCGGTGCCGGCGGCGGCGCACGCGGCCACCAGCGGCTCGCCGTGGTGCACGTACGGGCCGACGGTGGAGGCCACCACCCGGGCGCTGTCCGCCACCGCGCGCACCGACGCCGCATCGGTGACGTCGGCGGTGAGCAGGGGCAGCTCGGCCAGGCCGCTGTCGATGGCGGCCAGCCGGTCGCGGACGGCGGCCAGCTTGGCCGGGTTGCGGCCGGCGAGTGCCCAGCGCAGCCGGTCCGGCGCGTGCCGGGCCAGGTACTCGGCGGTGAGGCCGCCGGTGAAGCCGGTGGCGCCGAACAGGACGAGGTCGTACGCGCGGTCTGCGGGCATCCGCCGAGTGTGCCACCCGGCGGCCGGACTCACGGCGTGAAGACCGCCCGGACGCAGCCGTCCGCCCGGTCCCGGAACAGGGCGTACCCCTCGGCGGCCCGGTCCAGCGGCAGCCGGTGGGTGGCGAGGTGCTCGGTCACCAGCTCGTCCCGCGCCATCCGGTCCAGCAGTGCCGGGATGGCGGCCGAGCCGGCCCGGGCGCCGCCGCGCACGGCCAGCCCCTTCTCGGTCACCGCGCCGAGCGGGAACCGGTCCACGAACGTCGTCCCGCCGGTGAGCACCACCACCGTGCCGCCCTTGCGGCAGGCGTGCACCGCCTCGCGCAGCGCCACCCCGGCGTCCGGTTCGGCGGCCGGCCACCGCGCCGGACCGGCCGGCGTACCGGCCGCGTCCACGCACACGTCCGGCCCCCGGCCGCCGCTGCGTTCCCGCAGCTCGGCGAGGACGTCGACGGACCGGTGGTCGAGCGGCTCGGCACCGGTGTGCCGGGCGGCCATCCGCAGCCGGTCGTCGTGCTCGTCGACCACGAGCACCCGGGCCGCGCCGCGGGCCACGGCCGCCGCCGCGGTGAGCTGTCCCACCGCGCCCGCGCCCCAGATCGCCACCACGTCACCCGGGGCGACACCGCCCAGCTCGACCCCGTGCCAGCCGGCCGGCGCGGCGTCCGCGGCGAAGACCGCCCGGTCGTCGTCGACCCCGTCCGGCACGGCGAACGCGCCCACGTCGGCGTACGGCACCCGGACGAACTCGGCGTGGCCGCCGGCGAAGCCACCGAGGCGGGCCGGCCGGCCGTAGCACCCGGCGGCCGGTGGTCCCCACCCCGGCTCCGCGGCCACGTCGCTGGTCCCGTTGTCGCAGCAGGCCAGCAGCCCCTGCCGGCAGAACCAGCAGGCCCCGCAGGCGATCGCCGCGCCGACCACCACCCGGTCCGCGACCCGGTGCCGGCGTACCTCCGGACCGACCTCGACCACCTCGCCGACGAACTCCTGGCCGAGCACCTCACCGGTGGCCGCCTCGGGCACCCGCCCGGCCAGCAGCGGCAGGTCGCCGCCGCAGGTGGCGCTGCGCCGCACCCGGACGATCATGTCGTGGGCGTTGCGCAGCTCCGGGTCGGGGACCTGGCGCACCGCGAGCGCGTCGGCGCCCTCCCAGCACAGGGCCCTCACCCGGCCGCCGCCGATCCGCGTCGCCGGGGCCGGCGGGCTGCCGGACGGTCCAACGGCGAACGGTCCGCCCGCAGCACCTCCCCGGTCTCCAGGAGCTGCCGGGTCTGTCGGAGCACCTGCCGCAGGTACCGGCCCGGGTCGTCGCCGACCAGGTGCGCGGCGAACCCGGCCAGCGCCGGTGTCCCGCCCAGCGGGCGTACCGCCAGCTCGGTGCCGCGCCCGCCGGGCGCCGGGCGGGCCCAGACCTCCACCGCGCCGTCGAGCCGGCGCAGCGGCTCGGGCCACCGCCCGTCCGGGAGCACCTGCTCGGGCCGCCCGGTCACGGTCACCACCTGCCAGCGCGCGGGCCGGGGATCGGTCGCGGTCCGTGGTCGCCGTCGGCGTACGAGCGCCCGTGCGCCGGCCGTCAGGGCGCGTACGCCGTCGGCCAGCCGTCCGGTCCGGGTCACCTGCCCTCCCCGAGGTCGCGGGTCACCGGGCGGCCGGCGGTGCGCGGCCGGCCGCCCGCGTGTCCCCAGCGTGGCGGCGACCGGGGTGACGCGGGTTCGCCCGGAAGGGGTGAACCGCCGCGGTCCGGGTAACCGCCCCCCGCACCGACGGGGGAGGGACGCATGCCGGAGGAGGCCGACCGGGTCCGGTTCGCCGCCGGGCCACCAACCATGGCCGACGGCCCGCCGTTGCTGGCGTCCCGGTTGGCGCCGCCCGCGCCGCCCGAGCCACTGCTGCGGCGTCCCCGGCTGGTGGACCGGCTGGAGCGGGGTGCGGCGGGACCGGTCACGCTGCTCCTCGCGCCGGCCGGCTGGGGCAAGACGACGGTGCTGTCCGACTGGGCACAGGTGCAGCGGGCGGGTCCGGCGCCGGTCTGGGTGACCGTGGCGGAGGGCGACAGCACGGATCGGCTCTGGGCGTACCTGGCCGCGGCGCTGCGCGCCGCTGTCGCCGGTGACCCGGGGGCCGGGCCGCCGGTGCCGGGCGACCCGCCCCGGCCGGAGCAGCTCGAGGCGCTCGCCGCCGCGCTCGCCGCCCGCGAGCGCCCGGTGCTGCTGGTCCTGGACGACCTGCACCGGGTGACCGATCCGCGGGCGCTGGCCGGGCTGGAGTTCCTGCTCCGCCACGCCGACGGGCGGCTACGGCTGGTGGCCGGCGCGCGGCGGGAACCACCGCTGGCCCTGCACCGGTGGCGGTTGGCCGGCGAGCTGACCGTGCTCGGCGCGGACGAGCTGGCGTTCACCGCCGACGAGGTGGCCGACCTGCTGGTCGCGTACGGCGTGCCGGTCCCGGCCGAGGCGGTGCCCCGGCTCGCCGAGCGGACCGCCGGCTGGCCGGCCGGGCTGCGCCTGGCCACGCTGGCGCTGGGCGCCGACCCGGCGCGGGCCGTGGAGCGCGTCGCCGGCGACCAGCCCGACGTCGCCGCGTACCTGCGTGACGAGGTGCTCGCGCCGCTGAACCCGGAGGCGCGTGACGTCCTGCGCCGGGGCGCGGTGGCGGTCGCGGTCTGCGCCGACCTGGCCGCCGCGGTGACCGGGCGGGCCGACGCCGGGCGCCTGCTGGCCGAGGCGGCCCGGGTGGGCGGCTTCGTCCAGCAGGACGGGGGCAGCCCGCCCTGGTACCGGCCGCACCCGCTGCTGGCCGACCTGCTCCGCGACGAGCTGGCCCGGCTGCCCGCCGGCGAGCTGGTCGAGCTGCACCGGCGGGCGGCCGGCTGGTTCGCCGCGCACGGCCGGCCGGCCGAGGCGCTGCGGCACGCACTGGCGGCCGGCGAGTGGGCCGACGCCACCGGGTTGCTGGTCGCCCGCTGGCCGGAACTGGCTCCGGACGAGCCGGCCCGGCCCGGCCCGCCCGCCCCGCCCGAGCCTCCCGCCGAGGCGGTACGCCGGGACCCGGAGCTGGCGCTGGCCGCGTCGGCCGAGCGGGCGTACGCCGGGGACCCGGCCGCCGCCGACGCGTTGCTGCGGCGCGCGGTGGCGCACGCGGCGGACCTGCCGGCACCGCGCCGCGACCGGTTCCGCCGGCTGGCCACCGCGGTCGAGCTGAGCCTGGCCCGGCTCGGCGGGGACCACGCCGAGGTACGCCGGGCCGCCGCCCGCCTGCTCGCGACCGCCCCCGCACCGCAGGACGACACCGCCGGTGCGGACACCGGGCCCGACGTGGCCGGGGCCGACATGCGGTCGCCGGTCGGCGTTTCGGGGGCCGATCCCCGGGCCGGGGGCGTCGACGTGGACGACGTGCGGGCGGTCGCCGGGGCCGCGCGGGGGCTGGTCGCGCTCGCCGAGGGTGACCTGCGGGAGGCGGGTGGGCGGTTCGGGGCGGCGCTGGTCGCGGCGCGTCGGGCCGGTCGGCCGCGCACCGAGCTGCTCTGCGCCAGCCGGTCGGCGCTGCTGGAGGCGGCCCGGGGCGCGCTGCGTACCGCCGAGGAGCGCGCCCGGGAGGCCCTGTCGATGCCGCCCTGCCAGGGCTGGTCGTCGCGGCTGGACTGCGGCTACGCGAACCTGGCGTTGGCGCTGGTGGCCTGGCACCGGGACCGGCCGGCGGAGGCCGCGGCCCACCTGGCGCTCGCCGGTGCGGCCGGCGCGGAGCCGGGCGGGGCGACGCTGGCGGCGCTCTGCCGGGCCGGGCTGCTGGCCGACGGCGGGGAGCCGGCCGCCGCGCTGCGCACGCTCGCCGCGGCCCGGGCGACCGCGCCCGGGCCCGAGCTGGGCGCGTGGCTCACCGCCGGCGAGGCCCAGCTCCGGGCCGCGGTCGGCGATCCGGGCGGGGCCCGCGCGCTGGTGGACGCGGCCGGCGACGACCCGCCCGACCCGGCGCTGGCGTTGGTCTCCGCCCGACTGTGGCTGCGGGCCGGTGACGCCCGCGCGGCCGAGCGGGCGCTGCCGGACTGGACCGGGCCCGGCGCGGAGGGCTGGCCGCTGCCGGTACGGCTGGGTGCGGGGCTGCTCGACGCGGCGCTGGCCGGGGCGGCCGGCGACGGTCGGCGGGCCGGGCGGCTGCTGGAGGAGGCGCTGGCGTTGGCCGAGCCGGACGGCTGCCGGCGCGTGTTCACCCGGGCCGAGCCGGGGGTACGCGACCTGCTGGCCAGCCACCTGGACTCCGGCACGGCGTACTGGGCGACGGTCAGCGACCTGGCCCGTGGCGTCGACGCGTCGGGGGTGGACGGCGTGCCGGCCGGGCCGGCGCGGGCGCTGGACGAGCCGCTCACCGAGCGGGAGCTGACCATCCTGCGGTATCTCCAGAGCATCCTGACCAACGTGGAGATCGCCGCCGAGCTGTCGCTCTCGGTCAACACGGTGAAGACGCACGTGCGCAACGTCTACCGCAAGCTCGACGCGACCCGCCGCCGGGAGGCGGTACGGCGGGCGCGCGAGCTGCGGTTGATCTGACCGGGCGCGGTCAGGTGTCGGCGGCGGCGTCCACCACGGCCAGCAGCTCGGCCAGGTCGTAGCCGCCGTCGTGGCGGATGTCGTTGACGAAGAGCGTGGGCGTGCCGTTGACGCCGCTGCGGATGCCGCCGACGAAGTCCCGCCGGACCCGGTCGGCGTGGACCTGCCGCCCCACCTCCGCGCCGAGTTCGTCGGGCGGCAGCCCGATCTGCTCGACACCGAGCGACAGGTGCACCGGGTCGAGCTGGTCCTGGTGCTCGTAGAGCCAGTCGTGCATCTCCCAGAACCGGCCCCGCGCGCCGGCCGCCTCGGCGGTCTCCGCCGCGTGTTCCGCGTACGGGTGGACGTTGGTGATGGGGAAGTGGCGGTACGCCAACCGCACCACGTCGGTCCGCTGGCGCAGCACCTCGGCCAGGTTCGGGTACGCGGCGCCGCAGAACCGGCACTGGAAGTCGCCGTACTCGACGACGGTGACCGGGGCGTCGGCCGGGCCGCGGACGTGGTCCCGGTCGGTGACCGGGACCCGCAGCCGGGCGGTGGTGACCTGCAACGGGGTGGTCATCGCGCGCTCACCCGCCGATCGGTGCCGAGTTGTTCCAGGGCGTCGAGGATGCCGTCCACGCCCGGGTTCACCTCGGGCGGGGAGAGGTGGCTCCAGGCCACCCGGCCGTCGGTGTCGATCACCACGAGCGCCCGGTCCGACTGCCCGCGCGGGGCGTACGCGCCGTAGCGGCGGGACACCTCGCCCTTGGGCTCGAAGTCGGCCAGCAGCGGGAACCGGATGCCCCGGCTCTGCGCGAACGCCCGGTGCGAGTCGACGCTGTCCACCGAGATGCCCAGCAGCACCGCGCCGTACCGTTCCAGCTCGGGCAGGGCGGCCTGGTAGAGCGCCATCTGGTCGCCGCACACCGGCGTCCAGTCGGCCGGGTAGAAGGCCAGCACGACCGGCCGGCCACGGAACTGCCCGGGGCCCACCTCCCGCGCGTCGGGCGACGCGGGCAGCGTGAAATCGGGCGCGGCCTGCCCGGGCGTGATCAGCCCGTTCGGATCACTCATGTCTCCCACCCTGCCCCGCGTCGGGGTGAGCCGGGCTCACCCGGGCCGGGTGGTTCGGTTCACGCGCGCACGGTGATCCCGTTGCTCAGTCCGCGTACGCCGGTGAGCCGGGCGACCGACCGCTCGGCGGCCCGCCGCTGGTACTCCCACCCGACTTCGCCGTGCAGTGTGACCCAGCCGTCGGCGACGGTCACCCGCAGCGCCCCGACCGGCAGGAACGCGTCCCACTCCAACGCCCGGACGGCCGCGAGGGCGAGCGCCGGGTCGTCGCGGCCGGTGGCGGGGACGTCCGGGGCGGCGAGGTCGTCGGCGACCGCGCGGACCCGGGTGACCCGCTGGGTGGCCCGCTCGGCGGCCCACCTCGCGGCGGGGCCGTCCACCGGGCCGGTCAGCGTCACCACGCCGCCGGTCACGGTCACGTCGATGCCGTCGAGGCCCGCCCGGGTCAGCTCGGCGTGTACGGCGGACCGGATCTCCCGGTCGGTTCGCGTCATCGTCCCGGTGGTCATCCGGCTCTCCCTCCGGTCGGTGGTCGGTGCGGTCCCGCACCCTGCGATCCTGCGCGTGACCGGGTGATCCGCCGCCACCCGCAACGGGTGACATGGGAGCGCTTCCATGACGCGGTCCGGCGGCGTACGCTGAGGCTCCCTCGGCTGCGGGAGCCAGCACGCCGACGGGGAGCCCGGGCAGCTCCCCTCACGAAGCGCCACCCCCTGCTCCCGTTCCCCCGTCTCAGGGCAACCGAGAGGACCGCCCCATGCGCAGAAGTCTCGCCGGCCTGGCCGCCGTCGCACTGGCCGCCACCGTGGCGACCGTCGTCGTGCCGCTCGTCGCCACCGGCGTACCCCCGGCCGCCGCCGCGGCCGTCGAGCCGTACACCTGGAAGAACGTCCGGATCGACGGGGGCGGCTTCGTCCCCGGCATCGTCTTCAACCCGACCGAGAAGAACCTGATCTACGCGCGGACCGACATCGGCGGGGCGTACCGCTGGGAGCAGGCGACCCGGTCGTGGACGCCGCTGCTGGACTGGGTCGGCGCGGACCGGTGGGGCTGGAACGGGGTGGTCAGCCTCGCCACCGACCCGGTGCAGACCAACCGGGTGTACGCGGCGGTCGGCATGTACACCAACGACTGGGACCCGAACCACGGGGCGATCCTGCGCTCGACCGACAAGGGCGCGACCTGGCAGGCCACCGAGCTGCCGTTCAAGAACGGCGGCAACATGCCCGGCCGGGGCATGGGGGAGCGGCTGGCGGTCGACCCGAACCGCAACAGCGTGCTCTACTACGGCGCCGAGGGCGGCAACGGGCTGTGGCGCAGCACCGACTACGGGGCGACCTGGGCCAAGGTCGCCAACTTCCCGAACGTGGGCAACTACCGGGCCGACCCGAACGACAGCAGCGGCTACCAGAGCCAGAACCAGGGCCTGACCTGGGTCAGCTTCGACAAGAGCACCGGCACGGCCGGCGCCGCCACGAAGACGATCTACGTCGGCGTGGCGGACAAGCAGAACCCGGTCTACCGCAGCACCGACGCCGGCGCGACCTGGGAGCGGATTCCCGGCCAGCCCACCGGCTACCTCGCGCACAAGGGCGTGGTGGACCCGGTCGGCGGCTTCCTCTACCTCGCCACCAGCGACACCGGCGGCCCGTACGACGGCGGCAAGGGCGACGTGTGGAAGTTCAACCGGGCCACCGGCGCGTGGACGCAGATCAGCCCGGTGCCGTCGTCGAGCGGCGACGCGTACTTCGGCTACTCCGGGCTGACCATCGACCGCCAGCACCCGAACACGCTCATGGTCGCCACCCAGGTCTCCTGGTGGCCGGACGCGATCTTCTGGCGCAGCACCGACGGCGGCGCGACCTGGACCCGGATCTGGGAGTTCACCAGCTATCCGAACCGGAGCAAGAAGTACACGATGGACGTCAGTTCGGTGCCGTGGCTGACGTTCGGCACCAACCCGGCGCCGCCGGAGGAGTCCCCGAAGCTGGGCTGGATGAACGAGTCGCTGGAGATCGACCCGTTCGACAGTGACCGGATGATGTACGGCACCGGCGCGACGATCTACGGCACCACCGGCCTGACGAAGTGGGACACCGGCGGCACGTTCACCATCACGCCGATGGTGAAGGGGCTGGAGGAGACCGCCGTGCTCGACCTGGTCAGCCCGCCGTCGGGCGCGCCGCTGGTCAGCGCCCTCGGCGACATCGGCGGTTTCCGTCACACCGACCTCGCGGCGGTGCCGCCGATGATGTTCACCCAGCCGGGCTTCACCAGCACCACCAGCCTCGACTACGCGGAGACCAAGCCGGCGATCATGGTCCGGGCCGGTAACTTCACCGACGCGGACCGCCCCAACGACAGCCACGTGGCGTTCTCCACCGACGGCGGCGCGAACTGGTTCCAGGGCACCGAGCCCGGCGGGATCAACAACGGCGGCACGGTGGCCGCGTCCGCCGACGGCAGCCAGTTCGTCTGGTCGCCCGGCGACGCCGGCCAGCAGGTGGTCCGCTCGGTCGGCTTCGGCAACTCGTGGACCGCCGCCACCGGCATCCCGGCCAACGCCACCGTCGAGTCCGACCGGGTCAACCCGAACAAGTTCTACGGCGTCAGCGCCGGGAAGTTCTACGTCAGCACCAACGGCGGGGCGGCGTTCACCGCCACCGCGGCGACCGGCCTGCCCACCACCGGCGTCAAGTTCAAGGCGCTGCCCGGCGTCGAGGGCGACGTCTGGCTGGCCGGCGAGGGTGGCCTCTGGCACTCCACCAACTCCGGCGCGAGTTTCACGAAGGTCACCGGCGTGTCCACGGCGGTGAACGTCGGCTTCGGCAAGGCGGCGCCCGGGAAGACGTACCCGGCGTTGTTCACCGTCGGCACGGTGGACGGCACGCACGGGGTGTACCGCTCCGACGACGCGGGCGCCACCTGGGTGCGGATCAACGACGACCAGCACCAGTACGGCAACGCGGGCGAGGCGCTCACCGGCGACCCGCGCGTCTACGGCCGGGTCTACCTGGGCACCAACGGCCGGGGCATCCTGGTCGCGGACCGCCTCGGCGGCACGCCCACGCCCACGCCGACGTCGGCGAGCCCGACCCCGACCAGCCCGACGCCGACCCCGACGAGCCCTTCGCCGACGCCGACGTCGCCCAGCCCGACGCCGACCTCTCCGTCTCCGACGCCGACCGGACGCGGCTGCGCCGCCACGTACGCGGTGACGAACTCCTGGCCGGGCGGCTTCCAGGGCGAGGTGACGGTCCGCAACTCCGGCACCACGCCGATCGCCGGCTGGACGCTGACCTGGACCTTCCCCGACGGGCAGCGGATCGCCCAGCTCTGGAGCGGGACGTACACCCAGACCGGCTCGGCCGTCACGGTCACCGACGCCGGCTGGAACGGCAACCTCGGCGTCGGCGCGTCGACCACTGTCGGCTTCACCGGTACCGCCACCGGCGGCAACCGCACCCCGACCGTCGCCTGCACCGCGCGCTGACCGGTTCCGCGGGCGGCACTACCAGACGACCATGAGGTTGACCGGACTGGAAAGCGCTCTTTCGCCCGTCAACCTCATGAGCACCGAAGCCCGCTGACGCAACGGTGGCCGTCCCCTCGTCGGGGCGGCCACCGTTCGTCGTGTGCGGGGGTGCGGTCAGCCGTCCAGGCCGGCGGGGGAGTTCGGCCGGTCGACGTCGACGAATTCGATCTCGTCGCCGCCGCGCTCCCGGCTGCCGGCGGCGCGGGCGGCGGTGCCGGCGGCCCAACCGATGGCCGCGCCCGCCAGGGCCGCCGCGATCAGCAGCGTCCACGGCAGCGCGGGCCGCCGGCCGGCGAGCGCGTCGAAGGCGAGGCCGGCCCGGCGGCGTGCCTCGTCGGCGGCGGAGCCGACCAGGTCGGTGGCGTCGTCGGCCAGGCCGGAGGAGTTGCGGCGGGCGACGCGGGTGGCGTCCCGCACGCTGTCACCGGCGGATCCGACCGCGGAGAGCAGGTGCTGCCACGCCTGGTCCGCGACCCGCTCGGGCTTGCTGCGGCGGTCCAACAGACTGGATCCGAACATCGTTCTACCTCCTCGGGTGCCGAAGCCCGGCGGCCAGGTCGGACTCCGGTGGTCATCCGGCGCGTCACGGTTCACTCCCCGTGGGCAGTGCCCGGCCCGCTCCCGCGCCAAACCCCCTCCCGCTCCGCCCGCCGCGCGAATGACGACGGGCGCCGTCGGTGCGGCGGGCGCGGGGAAAGGGACGGGGTGGGCCGAATCACCTGTACGCGCCGGGGGCCGGGTGCCCCTGCGGGGTGCGCGGGCCCGCTACCCTGGGTCGGCGGATCGGCCGACCCGGTCCGGTCGTTCGGCCGGTCGCTGGTCCGCGTCGAGGGGAAATCGGAACCCGGAGGTTCGGATTGGGCTCGCCCAGGTGTGCCCAGTCCGCGAATTGCTCATCCCGGGGGGTGGCGACCGGGGCCGTTGGAGGAATACTCTCGGTCGCGGCCCGCGTACTGATGAGGCGCCCGTTGGGGCGAGTGGAGGTGCTCGCGTGAGCCTGTCGATCGTGAAGTCGGTGCGTCCGGGTGGTGTCGTCCAGATCGCGCCCCGTGGGGAGATCGACGTCGACACCGCGTACGAGGTGCGGGAAGCGATCGCCGAGGTGCTCGCGAAGGCCCGTCCCGCCCGCATCGAGCTCAACATGCGGCTCGTCACGTTCATCGACTCGGTCGGCATCAGCGCCATGGTCGCCGGCTTCCAGACCTGCGAGGTCAGCGGCGTCAAGCTCGTGGTCACCGAGCCGAGCCGGTTCGTGCACCGGCAGCTCTGGGTGACCGGCCTGCTCGGTCTCTTCGGCGCGCCGGAGCCCTGGTTCGCCGACGACGCGCCCGAGGTGCTCCCCGGCGCCTGAGCGTCACCCGGCGTCACCGAACCCTGCTCCCGGCCACCGCCGACCGGGGACCTTCGACCCGTTGCCAGGTCGGCCCCGGTACGGGACGATCGTCCGGACCCACGACGGCGAGGGGGACGGGTTGCAGAGCAGCGACAGCTTCAGCTACACCGTGCAGGCCCGGTGCAGCCGGGCGGACGCGGTGGCCCTGCTCGGCGACCTGAGCCGGCAGGGCGAGCTGCATCCGTTGATCGTGCGGGTCCGGCAGTTGCCGCCCCGGTCGGGCGCGCTGGCCAGCTTCGCGATCACCGACCGTCTGGAGCTCGGTCCGCTGCACTTCCCGGTCACCTACCAGGCGGACGTGTTGATCGCCACCGAGGACGAGGTGGTCACCGTCGCCCGGCAGCAGCCGGCGACCACGGTCCGCAACCACACCCGGCTGCGTGACGAGCCCGACGGCGTGGTGCGGATCGACGTGGAGATCACCCTCACCGCGCCGGCGCCGCTGTTCGGTTACGCGTTCCGCCAGGCACGGGCCGCCCACCTGGGCCTCGCCGCGCGCCTCGGCGCGACCCTGGAGGCTCGGCCGGCCTGACCGGGCGGTGTCCCCTCCGGCTCGCGTGGCGTGGCGGCACCCGGCGTGGGCCGGGTGCCGCCGTGCCGTCAGTACACCGACAGGTGCACGTGGTTGGTGTGGTCGCTGGACGGGTCGCCGTTGCCCCCGCTGTACGACTTCCAACCGCTGCTGGGCAGCCAGATCTGCTTGAACCAGATCACGTAGAGCACGGCGAGCGGGTCGGCGTTGCGCACGAAGTACGCGGCCAGGTTGTTGCCGTACGTCCGGTCGCCGCCGCTGGCCACGCCGCCGAAGCCGCTCTTCTGGGCCGCGAAGTCGCAGGCCCGGCCCTTCGGGTGCTCGCCGGAGCCGCTGGGCCGGTGGCAGGAGACGTACCGGGTGAAACCGGCGGCCTTGGCCTGTTGCAGCGCGTGCAGCGTACGCGGGGTGATGCAGCCGCTGGCCGGCGTCGGGTCGTCGACGCTGCACGACTCCGCCGGCCAGGAGCCGTCGGAGTTGCGCTTGGCCGGCTTCGCGTTCGCCGTGGAGGTGCCCCGGATGCCGCTGCCGCTGCTGCCGCCGCCGCTGCTGGCGGACGGCCGGTTGTTGGCCTCCTCCAGCGCCTGCTCGGCCTGCTCCTTGCGCTTGGCCATCACCGCGACCTGTTTGCGCTGCTCGCGGACCTCGCCGTCGAGCGCGGTACGGGTGCGGATCGCCTCGTCGCGAGTGGCGATCAGCTCGCGCAGCGTCCGGTCCTCGTGCGCGGCGACCGTCTCCAGGGCGGCGGCCCGGTCCATGAAGCCTTCCGGGCTGGTGCTGCCGAGCAGCGCCGCGGCGGTGCCCATCCGGCCGGTGCGGTACGCCACCTCGGCGATCTCACCGACCTTGGCGTCGCGTTCGGTCAGCTCCGCGTCGATCGTCACGAGTCGTTCGTTGAGCTGCTTCTGCCGGGTCACCGACCGGCTCAGTGCGGCCTTGGCCTCCAGCCAGCCCTTGCTGGCGGCGTCGAGTTTGGCGCGCAGCGCCGGCGTGCCGCCCTCGTCGTCGTCGCCGGGCGCGGCGGCGAGCGGGCTGGTCGGGGGCGCCGCCGAGGCGGGGGAGACCGGCACCGTCGCGAGGCCGAGGCTCAGCATCGCGACGAGCAGGGCCGCCATCCGGGCGGCCGTTCGTCGTTCAGGTGCCACTGGGGGCATTCACGTGTCCTTCCGTCAACCGCCGACCGGGTTAGCTGACGGGTTCGGGACGGAAGATCCCTACCGCTGACGCGGATGCACCCCACGTACGTGGTTCCCCGGCTCGCCCCGCGGGCGATTAGGCGACGGCCGCTCCGTCGGCGCCGGATGACGCCTGCGGGTCGGCCGCGACCGAGCCTACCGGCGTTGCCCGGAGCCGGCTCCGCCACCCGGAACCGAATACCGGGCAAAACCGGCATAAGTCAACAATAGCCACTCGAATTTAAGTCTGTCCTAACTACCAGCCGGTTGGGCCACAGGCACCGGCGGACGCTCCGGGTTCGATCTGCAACGTGGCGTGATCGATCGAGAAGTCCTCGTGCAGCGCGGCCCGGGCGGCGGCCAGCACGGTGGCGACCTCCGCGCCCGGATCGGTGGTCAGGTGCGCCGAGGCCACGTCCATCCCGGAGGTGAGCGTCCAGACGTGCAGGTCGTGCACCTCCGCCACGCCGGGCACGGCGGTCAGCCGGTCGTGCACGGCGGTCACCTGAAGGTGTTCCGGCGCGGCCTGCACCAGGATGCGCACCGCGGCCCGGCCGAGCCGCCAGGTGCGCGGCAGGATGAACAGGCCGATCGCCACCGCGACCAGCGGGTCGGCCCACCACCAGTCGGTGACCGCGATGACCAGCGCGGCGCCGATCACCCCGAGCGAGCCGAGCAGGTCGCCGAGCACCTCCAGGTACGCGCCGCGCAGGTTGATGCTCTCCTGGGCGCCGGAGCGCAGCAGCGCGAACGCGGCGATGTTGGCGAGCAGGCCGAGCACGGCCACCACCAGCATCGGTCCGGCGAGCACCTCCGGCGGCTCACCGAACCGGCGTACCGCCTCGATCAGGACGTAGACCGCGACGGCGCCGAGCAGCACCGCGTTGGCCAGTGCGGCGAGCACCTCCAGCCGGTAGAGCCCGAACGTGCGTTGCGGGTCGGTCCGGGCGCGTCGGGTGGCGGTGATCGCCGCGAGCGCCATGCCGATGCCGAGCACGTCGGTGAACATGTGGCCGGCGTCGGAGAGCAGCGCGAGCGAGCCGGTCGTGACAGCGGCCACCGCCTCGACCACCATCAGCACGGCGAGCAGCGCGAACGCCGCCCAGAGCCGACCGGAGTGCCGGTGCGCCGCGTTGGCCACCGCAGCGCTGTGGTCATGACCTGCGCCCACGCACCCACCCTCCCGTCCCGTTCCCCGGACGGGCCCAATCTATGCTCACATCGCTATGTGTGCAAGTGACTGGGACGTCACGCCACCGGATCGAGCGTGGTCAGGCGCTGGGTGGCCCGGGACAGCGCGACGTAGAGCGTGCGGACCCCGGAACCGGGGTCGGCCCGGATCTCGCTCGGGGCGACCAGCACCACGCCGTCGTACTCCATGCCCTTGGCCTGGAGGCTGGTGACCACCTGGAGCCGGCCGTCGCCGAGCCCGCCCAGCCAACCGGCCACCTCGTCCCGGCGCGGCACCGGCGTGATCACGCCGACCGTGCCCTCGACCTCGGCCAGCAGCACCCGGGCCGCCTCGACCGTGGCCGCCGGCAGCTCGGCCGCGGCCACGGTGCGCTCCACCGGCGGCACACCGGTGGAGCGCACCGCCTGCGGCAGCGCCAGATGCGGATACCGCCGACGGATCTCCGCCGCCGCCACCGCGAAGATCTCCGCCGAGTTGCGGTAGTTGGTGGTCAGCTCGAAGCGACGCCGGGGCCGCCGCCCCAGCGCCTGGTCACGGGCCCGGTCCAACTCCTGCGGATCGCCGGTCCAGGCGGTCTGCGCCGGATCGCCGACCACCGTCCAGGACGCCAGCCGGCCGCGCCGCCCGACCATCCGCCACTGCATCGGCGAGACGTCCTGCGACTCGTCCACCACCACGTGGGCGAAGTCGCGGTAGTCCACCGGGCGCTCCCGGGCGGCGGCCCGGGCCGCGCGCTGCCGATCGGCGTACGTGCTCAGCTCGCGCACGCCGCCGGCCAACTGGTACGGGTCCCGCTTCGGTCGGGCCCGCCGCACCGGCTTGCCGAGCAGCGCGTCCAGCTCGTCCAGCAGCGCGATGTCGGCGACGGTCAACCCGTCGGTGTCCAGCGTCCGGTACGCGTCGGTGAGCAGCCGGATCTCGGTCGCGGAGAGGACCCCGCCGGCGTACCGGCGCAGCCGCTCGGGCCGGGCCAGCCAACCCAGCACGTGACGCGGGTGCAGCCGGGGCCACCAGGCCTTGAGGAACTCGCGGAACTCCGGTCGCTCGATGATCTCGTCCTCGAACGCGGGCTGCTCCGGCAGCCGACCCACCCGCAGCGTCCTAGCCTGCCCGTAGAGCGCGGCGAGCACGGCGTCGAACGCGGCCCGGCGCACCTCGTTGCGGCGCGCGCCCCGGGTCAACGTGCGGTCCCGCACCGCGTCCAGCGCCGGCCGGTCCAGCCGCAGCAGTTCGCCGCGGTAGAGCAGGCGCAGCTCGGCCGGGGAGTCCGGCACCGCGTCCCGGGCCGCGCGCTCCAGCACCCGGCGCATCCGCAGCGAACCCTTCACGGCCGCCACCTGCGGCGGGTCGGTCCGGGTCGCCGACAGGCCCGGGAACAGCGAGCCGAGCGAGTGCAGCGTGGCGGTCTCCTCACCGAGCGAGGGCAGCACCGACGCGATGTACTCGACGAACACGCCGGACGGGCCGACCACCAGGATGCCGCCGCCGGCGTACCGGGCCCGGTCGGAATAGAGCAGGTACGCGGCCCGGTGCAGCGCCACCGCCGTCTTGCCGGTGCCCGGGCCGCCGGAGACGATCGTCACGCCGCTGCCCGGGGAGCGGATCGCCTCGTCCTGCTCCCGCTGGATGGTGGCGACGATGTCCCGCATCCCGCGACCGGTGGCCCGGGACAACGTGGCCAGCAGCGCGCCGTCGCCGACCACCGCCATGTCCGCCGGAGCGGCCTCCGGGTCCAGCAGGTCGTCCTCGATCCGGGTGACCCTCTCGGCGGCGGACTGGATCGTGCGCCGGCGCACCACACCGCGCGGGTCGGCGGGCGTGGCCTGGTAGAACGCGGCGGCGGCGGGGGCCCGCCAGTCCACCACCAGCGTCTCCGCGTCGTCGGCGCGCACCCCGAGCCGGCCCACGTGCAGCACCTGCCCGGTACGCAGGTCCAGCCGCCCGAAGACCAGCCCCTCGTGCTCGGCGTCCAGCACGTGCCGGCGCTGCGCGGCGTGGAAGACCATCGCGTCCCGCTCGACCAGCGCGCCGAACGTGCCGACGCGCGCCAGCCGGTACCCCTCCCGCTCGGCGTCGGCCGCGGACCGGCGCAGTTCGGCCAGCCGGGCGTACACCCGGTCGAGATGCCGCTGCTCGGCGGCGATCTCCCGGTCCAGCGTGGTCTGGTCGGTCAACGCGGTGCTCCTGTGGTCGGACGGCACGACGGGCTGAATGAGGGTACGGGCCGCCGGCAAGCCGCACGTCGGGGCCTGCCTCCGCGCCGGCCCGGACCGGTGCCGGGACCGTCCGTCAGGCCGCGGCCGGGCCCGGGACCGCGATGCCGGCCAGCACCCGACGCAGCACCCCGGCCACGGCGGCGTTCACCACGTCGGGCCGTTCCATCATCAGCATGTGCCCGGCGCCGGGGCAGACGGTCAGCTCCGCGGTGGGCAGCGCCGCCGCGATCGACTCGGCGCACGGCGGCGGGGTGAGCCGGTCCCGGTCGCCGACCAGCGCGGCGGCCGGCAACCCGCCCAGCGCGGCCAACGTCTCCAGCCGATGCTGGGCGCCGATCGAGGCGCGGAACCCACCTATCGAACGCAGCGTGGCGTGCGCCACCGCCGAGGTGACCAGCCGGATGTCCGCCGGGTCGCAGCGGTCGCCGAAGAGCATCCAGCGGATGCTCGGCCGCAGCGCGCGCAGCAACGCGTACGGCGGACGCCAGCCGCCGCAGCGGGCCAGCACCCCGGCGCCGGTGGTCTCGGCGAGGCGGATCAGCCGGGCGATCCGGGGCGAGAGCCCGTAGACGGTGTGCGTGTGCCCCTCGGCGGTGGTCGAGACGAAGACCAGGCCGGCCGTGCGGGCGGCGAACCGGTCGGGGTGGCGGTGCGCGTACTCCATCACCGTCATCCCGCCCATCGAGTGCCCGACCAGCACCACCGGGCCGGACGCGGCGTACTCGTCGACCACCGCGGCCAGGTCGTCCCCGAGCTGGGCCAGCGTCGCGTCGCGCAACGTCAGGCAGCTCGACCGGCCGTGACCGCGCGCGTCGTAGGCGACCACCCGGACCCGGTCGCCGAAGCGGTCCCGCAGGTCGGTGAGCTGCCGGTGCCAGCTCCGCCCGTCCAGCGTCCAGCCGTGCAGCATGATCACGGTGACCTCGGCGTCGGCCGGCCCCGTCACCGTGACGTGCAGGCGTACGTCGTCGGCAAGCCGCAGTTCCAGGTGCTCCGGCATCGTCCACCTCCCGGGCCGGCCGGTGTCCAGCCACCGGGTGTTACCCGGTGGTGACACCGGCGTTACCCGTCATGACACCACGGCAACCGGGATGGTGAGAAGATTCGCCGTCCAACCCCCGTGGCGTCGGTTCGGTGACCAGGCTGGTGGCATGCCGTCCCCGCCCGCCGCCCGGACCCCCCGCGCCGCCCTGGCCGAGCTGCTCACCGGCAACCGCCGCTTCGTCAGCGGTCAGCCGCTGCACGGGCACGACGTGACCGCCGCCGCGGCGGTGGCCTCCGGCGACCAGCAGCCCTACGCGGTGGTGCTGGGCTGCATCGACTCCCGGGTGCCGCTGGAAGCGATCTTCGACCAGACGTTCGGCTCGATCTGCGTGATCCGCACCGGGGCGCACGTGCTCGACCGCGCGGTCTGCGGCTCGATCGAGTACGTGGTGGGCCAGCTCGGCGTACGCCTGGTGATGGTGCTCGGCCATGAGCGCTGCGGCGCGGTGGGCTCGACCGTCGACGCGGTGCGCACCGGGCGGCGGCCCGGCGGCGCACTGGGGTACGTGGTGGACCGGATCACCCCGGCGGTGCGGGAGGTCGGCGTGGCGGACCCGGCCGTCCACCCGCTGGCGATCCGCCGGCACGTGCGGCGCACGGTGGCCGCGCTGCGCGCCGACGACCTGCTCGCCGGCCGGGTCGGCACCGGGGAGCTGGCCGTGGTGGGCGCGCTCTACGACCTGGCCACCGGTGAGGTCACGCTGCTGCCGGCGGAGGAGACACGCGACCGCCCGCCGGGGTGATCCCCGACGGGCGGTCGCGGTGGTGCGGGTGAGGGCGGCTCAGCCCTCGAAGACACCGGCCTCGACGAGACGCTTCTCGGTCGCGTCCCAGCCGTGGTTCGGGTAGGACGCGGCCAGGCCGTTGATCTCGGCGCGGATCTTGGCGGCGTGGCCGGCGGCGGCCAGCGTCCGGATCTCCTCGACGAAGGCGTCGGAGTCGGTGCGCAGGTGCGCGGTCTTGCCGTTGGTCAGGTTGCGCACGTAGGCGTGCTTGCCGCCGTTGAGCGGGATCAGGTACTTGAACTCGCCCAGCACGCTGAGGGCGCCACCCTGGCCAGCCTGGCCGGCCCGGACTGACGCGCGCGCGGTCTTAGAGGTGTTGCTCGCCACGGAGGTACTCCTTGCAGACGTACGGTGGGGACGGAAACCGTCCGGGGGCTGTGCGAGTGACGCCCGGGGTGAGCGCCGGCCCGCGAAGACGTGCGGCGGCACAGAACCGCCCAGAGAACTGTACACGAACGCGACGCCTGGCTGGTGGTCGCGCCGTCACCGGGACACAACCGGGTCGCCCACCCGGGTATTTCCGGCCGACCGACCGCGGCGAATTTTCCGATTCGCTGGCGCACCACCTGTCACAGCGGTCATCATGTGTGCCAGAGGCCACTCGGGTGACGAGGTCGTAGGGGAAGACGCACCTCGGCTCACCGGGAGGTCACCGTGCCAACGCGTGGCGTCGTATACGTCCACTCGACCCCGCTCGCCGTGTGCTCGCACGTCGAGTGGGCGATCGCGCGCGTCCTCGCCGCGCCGGTCAACCTGCACTGGACGGCGCAGCCCGTCGACCCCGGCGCGCGGCGCGCCGAGTGCGGCTGGACCGGCAGCCCGGGGACGGGCGCCGAGCTGGCCGCTGCCCTCCGGCAGTGGCCCATGATCCGTTTCGAGGTGACCGAGGAGCCCAGTCCGGGCACCGACGGCGAGCGCTTCATGTACGTCCCCGGCCGGGGCCTGTTCCGGGCCACCGTCGGCGCGGCCGGCGACATCCAGCTCGGCGAGGACCGGCTCCGCAGCCTGATGGCCGCCGCCCGCGCGCCGGAGGCGCTCGCGCACGCCCTCGACAAGGCGCTCGGCACCGCCTGGGACGCCGAGCTGGAGCCCTACCGGTACGCCGGCGACGGCGCGCCGGTGACGCTGCTCACCCGGGTGGGGTGACGCCGGGCGAGTTGCCCCGATACGGTGGGGCCCGTGTCGATTCCTTCGCGACGCTCCGCCGTCGCGCTCGCCGCACTGACCGCGTTGGTCCTCACCGGCTGCTCGGACGGGCCGGACCGGCCCCGGCCGACGCCGTCGACAGCGACGCCGTCGGCGGGCGTGAGCGCGTCGGGGTCCACCGACCCGACCGCCGCCGATCCCGCCGCCCGGGCCGCCGCGCTGGTCGCCACGCTCTCCGACGAGGACCTGGTCGGCCAGGTGCTGATGCCGTACGCGTACGGCAGCTCGGCCACCGAGGTCTCCGCCGGCTCGGCCGCCGGCAACCGGGCGCTGGCCGGCGTCGACACGCCCGCCGAGATGGTGGCGAAGTACCGCCTCGGCGGCGTGATCCTGGTCGGTTTCAGCGCCGACGACCCGACCTCGGGCAACCAGGAGACCACGAACGTCGACAACCCGAAGCAGGTCCGCGCGCTGACCGACGGGCTGCGCGCCGCCGCCGGCAAGCTGCCCGCCGGCGCCGCGCCGTTCCTGGTCGGCACCGACCAGGAGTACGGCGTGGTCACCCGGATCACCGACGGGGTGACCCAACTGCCCAGCCCGCTCGCCGCCGGCGCGGCCGGCAACCCGGCGCTGACCGAGGCCGCCTGGCGGGCCGCCGGCGCCGAACTGGCCGCGATGGGGATCAACCTGGACTTCGCGCCGGTCGCCGACGTGCTGGCCACCCGCAGCACGGTGATCGGCTCCCGGTCCTTCGGCGCCACCCCGGCCACCGCGTCGCCCCAGGTGGCCGGCGCGGTCCGCGGCCTCCAGGCCGAGGGCGTCGGCGCCGCGGTCAAGCACTTCCCCGGGCACGGCCTGAGCGCCGCCGACTCACACACCGAACTTCCGGTGGTCGGGCAGTCCCGGGCCGTGCTGGAGCGCACCGCGTTCCCGCCGTTCCGCGCCGGGATCGACGCCGGCGCCATGGCGGTGATGTCCGCCCACCTGGACGTCACGGCGGTCGACCCGGGCACCCCGGCCACGTTCTCCCGCAAGCTGCTCACCGACGTGCTCCGCGGTCAGCTCGGCTTCCAGGGGGTGGTGATCACCGACGGGATGAACATGGCGCCGGCGAAGAAGTGGTCGCCCGGCGAGGCGGCGGTCCGCGCGCTCAACGCCGGCAACGACCTCATCCTGATGACGCCGAACGTGGGCCAGGCGTACGACGGGCTGCGCGCCGCGCTGACGGACGGCTCGCTGCCCCGCACCCGCCTGGTCGAGGCGGTCACCCGGGTGCTCACCATGAAGTTCCGGCTGGCCGGGCACCCGCAGCCGGCGCTGTCGACGCTGGACGGCCCCGAGCACCGCAAGGCCGCTGCCGACCTGGCCGCCGCCGCGGTGACCGTGCTGCGCGGCACGTGCGGTGGTGCGGTGGCCGGACCGGTCCGGGTCACCTCCTCCGGCGGCCGGGACCGCACCCGGGCCCTGCTGACCGAGGCGCTCACCGCCGCCGGTGTCAAGGTGGTGTCCTCCGGCGGCACCGTCGTGCACCTCGTCGGGTACGGCGACGGCACGAAGGACCTGAACGCCGACGCGGCGGTGACGGTGGCGATGGACACGCCGTACGTGCTGGCCGGGGCGAAGTCGCCGACGGTGCTGGCGACCTACTCATCCACCGGGGCGTCGATGACCGCGTTGGCCGCGGTGCTCGCCGGCAAGGCCCGCCCGACCGGCCGCTCCCCGGTGCCGGTCTCCGGCCTGCCCGCCACCACCTGCCGCACGTAAGGACGGGCCCCTGTTAACGCCTCAGGCAGAGAAGGGGCCCCCTCTCACACTCACGTGTTAAGAAGGGGCCCTTCCTTGCTTCGGGGCGGTTCAGGGGCGGGTGAAGACCAGCGCCACGTTGTGCCCGCCGAAGCCGAACGCGTTGTTCAGCGCGGCCGGGATCTCCAGGTGCCGTGCCTTGTGCGCGGCCACGTCCAGGCTGAGGCCGTCGTCCGGGTCGTCCAGGTTGACCGTGGGCGGCACGACCCCGTCCCGGATGGCCAGGATGGTGGCGATCGACTCCAGCGCGCCGGCCGCGCCGAGCAGGTGCCCGGTCATCGACTTGGTGGCGGTGAGCAGCGGGTGGTCGCCGATCGCCTCGCGCAGCGCGCCGATCTCCAGCATGTCGCCGACCGGGGTGGAGGTGGCGTGCGCGTTGACGTGCACGATGTCCCGTCCGGCCACGTCCGCGTCGGCGAGCGCCCGGGTGATGGCCCGGATCGCGCCCTCGCCCTCCGGGTGCGGCTGCACCATGTCGTACGCGTCGGAGGTGACCCCGGCGCCGGCCAGGCGCGCGTAGACCCGGGCGCCGCGGGCGGCGGCGTGGTCGGCGCGCTCCAGCACCAGCACGCCCGCGCCCTCGCCGAGCACGAAGCCGTCCCGGGCCTTGTCCCACGGCCGGGAGGCCTTGTCCGGCTCGTCGTTGCGGGTCGACATGGCCCGCATCGAGGCGAAGCCGGCGATCGGCAGCGGGTGGATGACCGCCTCGGTGCCGCCGACCACCACCACGTCGGCCCGGCCGGCGCGGATGATGTCCAGCCCCAGCGAGATCGCCTCCGCGCCGGTCGCGCAGGCGCTGGCCACCGAGTGCACCCCGGCCTTGGCGCCCAACTCCAGCCCGACCCAGGCGGCCGGACCGTTCGGCATCAGCATCGGCACCGTGTGCGGGGAGACCCGACGCGGGCCCGACGCCTCCAGGATGTCGTCCTGGGCGAGCAGGGTGGTGGCGCCGCCGATGCCCGAGCCGACGCTGACCGCCAACCGTTCCGGGTCCGCCCCGGCGTCGGCCAGCCCGGCGTCCGCCCAGGCCTCCCGCGCGGCGATGAGGGCGATCGCCTGTGAGCGGTCCAGCCGGCGCAGCTTCACCCGGTCCAGCACCTCGGCCGGGTCCACCGCCAGTTGGGCGGCGATCCGGACGGGCAGTTGCCCGGCCCACTCCTGGGTGAGCGCACTCACCCCGGAGCGGCCGGCGAGCATGGCGTCCCAGGTCGACGCGACGTCCCCGCCGAGCGGGGTCGTCGCGCCGAGCCCGGTGACGACGACGTCTGGACGACTCATGATCAGGACTGCGCCGCGATGTAGCTGACGGCGTCCCCGACGGTCTTCAGGTTCTGCACCTCGTTGTCCGGGATCTTGACGCCGAACTTCTCCTCGGCCGCCACCACGACCTCCACCATGGAGAGCGAGTCGACGTCGAGGTCGTCGGTGAAGGACTTCCCCTCGGCCACGTCGTCCGGGCTCACCCCGGCAACCTCTTCGAGGATCTCGGCGAGGCCGGCGGTGATCTCGTCACGGGTCATTGCGGTTGGTTCCTCTCATCGGGGTTTCTCGGCGGCCGGCGACGCCGGCCACCGCACCTGGAGCGCGTTCGCGCCCGAGGGGGTCATCAGGGGCAGCGCACGACCTGACCGGCGTAGGTCAGGCCGCCGCCGAAGCCGAACAGCAGCACCGGGGCGCCCGCGGGCACCTCGCGCCGCTCGACCAGCTTCGACAGGGCCAGCGGGATGCTCGCCGCCGAGGTGTTGCCGGACTCGACGATGTCCTTGGCGATGATCGCGTCCGGGATGTTCAGCCGCTTGGCGATGCCGTCGATGATCCGGCCGTTGGCCTGGTGCGGCACGAACGCGGCCAGTTCCGACGGGTCCACCCCGGCGCGCTCGCAGGCCTGGAGCGCCAGCGGGGCCAGCGCGGTGGTGGCCCAGCGGAACACCGACTGCCCCTCCTGGGCGATGTACGGACGCCAGCCCTCGATCCGGACCGCGTCGCTCTTCTCCGGCGCGGAGCCCCACACCACCGGCCCGATCCCGACCGGCTCGTCGTCCGCGGTCGCGGTGACCACCGCCGCGCCGGCGCCGTCGCCGAAGATGATGCAGGTCGACCGGTCGGTCCAGTCGGTGAAGTCGGAGAGCTTCTCCGCGCCGATGACGATCGCGTTGCGCGCCGCGCCGGCCCGGACGGCGTGGTCCACCGTGCCCAGCGCGTACGCGAAGCCGGAGCAGGCGGTGTTGAGGTCGTACGCCGCCGGCGCGTTGATGCCCAGCTTGGCCGCGACCCGACAGGCCACGTTCGGGCTGCGGTCCACCGACGTGCAGGTCGCCACCACGACGAGGTCGATGTCGGCGGCGGTGAGGCCGGAGTTGGCCAGCGCCTTGCCGGCGGCGGCGGTGGCCATGTCGGCCACGGTCTCCTCGCCGGCGATCCGCCGGGTGGCGATGCCGACCCGGTCCCGGATCCACTCGTCGTTGGTGTCGACGAACTGGGCGAGTTCGTCGTTGGTGACCACGCGGGAGGGCTGGTAGTGCCCCATCGCGGCGATCCGGCTGCCGGCCATTTAGTGCGATCCTCCGATGCGGACGAGGGGCTGGCCCGGGGCGACCGGGTCGTCGTGGTGCGCGAGCCACTCGGTGAGCAGCCCGCTGTCGTGCGCGGTCACCTCGACCTGCCCCTGCCGGGCGGCGACGTGGCCGACGACCTGGCCGGCGCGCACGCCGGTGCCCTCGGTCAGCTCAGCCACCGGCGTGAAGACGCCGGCGGCGGGGGAGACCACCACCCGGAAGCCGGCCGCCGGCGGGCGGGCGGCGGCGCCGCCGTGCCGGGCGATCAGGCTCCGCGCGGCGGGCAGGTCGTCGGGCGTGTTCAGCGTGACGATCTCCGGCGCCCGGTCACCCTTGAGTTCCCGCTTGACCAGACCGGCCAGGGTGCCGGCCGGCGGCAGCTCGACCACGCCGGTGACGCCGAGGTCGGCCAGGGTGCGCATGCACAGGTCCCAGCGGACCGGGGCGGTCACCTGCCGGACCAGCCGCTGCACCGCCTCCCGGCCGTACCCGACCGGCGCGCCGTCGAGGTTGGACAGCAGGATGCGGGCCGGGTCGGCCACGGTGACGCCGGCGGCCACGCCGGCCAGCGCGATCTCGGCCGGGATCATGTAGGGGGTGTGGAACGCGCCGGCCACCTTGAGCCGGATGACCCGCGCCCGGGTCGGCGGCTCGACGGCGAGCTTCTCCAGCCCGGCGATCGCACCGGCGGCGACGATCTGGCCGGCGCCGTTGCGGTTGGCGGGGTGCAGCCCGTGCGTCTCCAGCGCGGCGAGCACCTCGTCCGGGTCACCGCCGAGCACGGCGGCCATCCCGGTCGGCTCCAGCGCGCAGGCGGCGGCCATCTCCCGCCCGCGTACGCCGGCGAGCGTCACGGCCGCCTCGGCGGGCAGCACCCCGGCCAGGGCGGCGGCGCCCAGCTCGCCGACGCTGTGGCCGGCGACCAGCCGGACGTCGTGCATCGGCAGGTGCTCGGCCGCGAGCAGCGCGGCGGCGACCAGCAACGGCTGGGTGCGGGCGGTGTCCTTGATCTCGTCCGCGTCCGCCTCGGTGCCGAGGTGGATCAGGTCGACCCCGGCCAGCGCCGACCACCAGCGCAGGCGCGCCTCGGCACCGGCGAGGTCGAGCCAGGGGTTCAGGAAACCGGGCTTCTGTGAACCCTGTCCGGGGGAGAGTACGGCGAGCACGTGTACGACTCTGACGGATACTCGCGGGTCGCGCTGTAACGCACGGCACCAAACCGCACTAGAAGCTTTAGAGGAAACCTACAAAGATCGGCGTCGGTCGTCGCCGCTCTGGGTGGCTTTCCGACCCCCTGGGCTCGCTGTCTGGTTCGGGACCGGTGCGACGGCCGGTACCACCGGGTCGAGCCGGCCGACGGTCACCGCGACCTGGAGCGCGAAGGCGTCCCGCGGGGCGAGCGGGGAGAAGCCGGTCACCTCGGCGATCCGCTTCAGCCGGTAACGCACGGTGTTCGGGTGCACGAACAGGGCCCGGGCCGCGCTCTCCAGCGTGCCGCCGGCGGCGAAGAACGCGTCAAGCGTCTCCAGCAGCTCGCCGCCGCCGGCGCGGGCCAGCGCCGCGTACACGTCGTGGCGCAGCCGGCGGCGGGCCTCGGCGTCGCCGGCCAGCGCCCGCTCCGGCAGCAGCTCCCCGGCGGCGACCGGGCACGGCGCGGTCGGCCAGGCCGGCGCCGCCCGGAAACCGGCGAGCGCGGCCCGCGCGGACTCGGTCGCCTCGTCGAGGCTGGGCACCGCCGGGCCGACCACCACCGGCCCGTCGCCGAACGCGGTACGCAGCTGCCCGGTGGCCGCCAGCGGGTCGGCCGCCCCGCCCAGCACGATCACCAAGCGGTCGCCGTGCACGCCGCCGATCACCTCGACGCCGATGCGTCGGGCCTGCCGGTAGACGGTGTGCAGGACGGCCGACACCTCACCGCCGGGGGAACGGCCCACCGCCACCGCCACCGGCGGCGCGTCCGACCAGCCCAGCGCCGCGGCCCGGCTGGCCAGCACGTCCGGCGAGTCGCCGCGCAGCAGCGCGTCCACCAGCAACGCCTGCAACCGGGCGTCCCAGGAGCCACGGGTCTCGGCGGCCCGGGCGTACACCCGGGCGGCGGCGAACGCGATCTCCCGGGAGAAGCGCAGCACCGCCTCCCGCAGCGACTGCTCCTCGCCCGGCACCGCCAGGTCGGACACCTGCTCCTCGACGACCTCGATGGTCACCTTGATCAGCGCCACGGTCTGCTGGAGGCTGATCGAGCGGGCGAGCGCCTGCGGCGCGGCGGCGAAGACCTCGTCCGACACCTCCTGGGTGCGGTCGGTCGCGCCGCCACCCTGGCGCAGCCACTGCACCAGCGACCGCACGCCGGCCTGGGCCACCAGCATCACCCAGGAACGCTGGTCGGCCGGCAGCTCCCGGAACCACAGCAGGCTCTCGTCCATCCGGGCCACGCTGGCGGTGGCCAGGCTGCCCGCGGCCCGCTCGATGCGGCGCAGCGTGGCCGACGTCTCGGTACCGCCCGGTTCGCTCACCGCACCAGCCTGACATGGCCTGACCAGCGGATCCACTTCGAGTTGGCGACGGCGCCGTCGACGGGCGATCTCCACCGGTACGCGCTGACGATCTCGTCGGGCCGGGCCAGTACGGTGTCAGGGCGCGTCGGGGCGTTCCGTCCGACGGGCGAGGGCGAAGGGTGAGGGGGACCGGGATGGCGCACGGGGAGGCCGAGCACGGCTGCGCTCAGCACGAGCACTGCCGGCCGGGCCACGACCAGCCGCGCCGCTCGGGTGTGGCCCACTCGGGCGAGCCGGCCGCCGGGTGGTCGCCGGAGCGCGCCGACGACGAGCCGGCGGCGCCGCGTCAGCGGGTCGTCGAGCCGGCCTATCCCGCGGCCGAGCCGGCGCCGGCCCAGGGCTGCCGCAGCGACCAGGCCGGCTGGGCGGGCGGCCACCGGCACGGCGCGGTGCGTCCGGGCAACCGCACGAGCCGCCGGGAACGGCCGCCGCGCCGCTGGTGCTGACCACGCGGGGCCCGTCCGGCGGTTAGCGTGGGTGGGTGAGGGCGATGGCGATCGACGAGTACGGCCCGGCCGACCGGCTCACCGCACGTGAGCTGCCCACACCGCCGGTCGGGCCGGACACGGTCCTGGTGCGGGTGCGGGCCGCGGGGGTCAACCCGGTCGACGGGAAAATCCGGGCGGGGCACCTGGCCGGCGCGTTCCCGACCCACTTTCCGCTGGTGCCGGGGTGGGACGCCGCCGGGGTGGTGGAGGCGGTCGGTCCGGCGGTGTCCGGTTTCGGCGTCGGCGACGAGGTGATCGGCTACGTCCGTCGTGACGACGTGCAGCACGGCACGTACGCGGAGCTGGTCCCGGCGCCGGAGCGGTGCCTGGCCGACAAGCCGGTGCGGGCGTCCTGGCCGGAGGCGGCCGGGCTGCCGCTGGCCGGGCTCACCGCCTACCAGGCACTGCAACTGGCCCGCACCGGCGCCGGTGACACCGTGCTGGTGCACGGCGCGGCCGGCGGGGTGGGACACCTCGCGGTGCAGGTGGCGCGCGCGCTCGGCGCCGACCGGGTGGTCGGCACGGCGAGCGAGGCGAACCACGACTTCGTCCGGTCGCTGGGCGCGGAGCCGGTGAGCTACGGCGACGGCCTGCCGGACCGGGTCCGCGCGGTCGCGCCGGACGGCGTCGACGTGGTGCTGGACCTGTTCGGGGGCGACGCGCTCGACGCCTCCGCCGAGCTGATCGGCCGGCCGGGACGGCTGGTCTCCACCGCCGACCCCGAGCACGTGACCCGCCTCGGCGGCGCGTACGTCTTCGTCAAGCCGTCGACGGTCGACCTGGGCGTGCTCGCCGGGCTGGTCGACGCCGGCCGGCTCACCGTGCACGTGGCCCGGACGTTCCCGCTCACCGACGCCGCCGAGGCGCAGCGGCTGGTGGAGGCGGGGCACGTCCGGGGCAAGGTGGTGTTGACGCTCTGAGCATGGGTGACCGCACCGAGCCAAGCGAGGGCCGGAGCGCATGCCCAGCCGACACAGCCGGGGCTCAGCGGGTGCGGCGGCGCACCAAAAGCGCGATGCCGGCCAGTCCGACGGTGATGACCAGCACCACGCCGATGTTGAGCAGCAGCAGCCGCTGCAACTCGCCGAGCGCGGTGTCGAGGCCCTCCGCCGGGTCTAGCGCGTCCTCCGGCAGGACCCGCTCGCCGCCGCCGATGCCGCCGGAGAGCGTGTCGAACCGGGGTGCCAGCGGCACGCCGACAGCGCGCAGCGTCTCGGACATGTTGAGGCGCCCGAAGAACCAGCCGGCCCGGGGGTGGCTCAGGTCGGGCTGCTTGGCCGGCCGGTAGACCCGGGGACCGCCCTTGGCCAACGGGAAGAGGTCGTAGGTGTTCTTCGGGCTGCCGGCGGCGAGCACCACCACCGTGTACTTCGGACCGAGGTCCTTGGCCGCCGGGCCGCGCAGCTGACCGGTCGTCCCCAGCCACTCGACCTGGTCGACGATCATGGTGACCTCGGCCGGGCGGGTGTCGGCCCGCAACTGCAACGGCTGGTCGAGCTGGTCGCCGGTGATGTCCACCCCGGCCGGGGCGAGTTTCGGCTTCGGCGCGGCCTGGGCCACCGTCGTGCCGGTGAGGGCCAGCGCGCAGGCCAGCACCGCCGCCCCGGCCACGACGGCCAGCAGCCGCCTCACCTTCCGGACCATCGCCGCCTCCTCGCCCCGTTCGATGGCTGGCTTCCGCTACCGGTCACACTGGACCCGCCCACCACAAAGACTCCGCAGAACGTCGCGTGGTTGCAGTAGATGGAAGAGTATTTGGAACTATCTGCGAGCTGAGACCGACCAATGAGCGGTCGAAGATCAGCGGCCGGATCTTACCCGGACGGAGGGGCTCATGGGGGGCAGGACTGCCCGTACGACACGTACCTGGCTGGCGGTGCTCGGGCTGGCGGCGGGGGTGTCGCTGCTGCTGCCGGCAGCGCCGGCCGCCGCGCACAACTCGTTGACCGGCAGCGACCCGGCCAACGGGGCCCGGGTGGCCACCGCCCCGAAGCGGATCGAGCTGCGCTTCCTGGCCACGCCGAAGGAGGCCACCACGAAGGTCACCGTCACCGGGCCGGACAACGTGGCCGCCGCGGGCGGACCGCCGACGTTCTCCGGCAAGCGGGTGAGCGTGCCGTTCGAGCCCGCCGCGGCCGGGCTCTACATCGTGGCCTATCAGCTCGCGTCCGACGACGGGCATCCGATCAAGGGGGAGATCCGGTTCACGCTGACCACCGGCACCCCGGCGGAGACACCGTCGACGCCCACCAGCACCGCACCGACCACCGCGACGCCGCCCACCAGCGCCGCGCCGTCGCCGGCGAGCCCGACCCCCGCAGCCGCCGCCGCGGACGACGACGGGGGTACGGGTTGGCTGTGGGCGGCCGGCGCGGTCGTGGTGCTGGCCGCGTTGGGCGGCGGCCTGCTGCTGCGTCGCCGCGCCGCCCGCGGCTGACCGGGCCGGGCACGCTGATCGGCCGGGAACGCTGATCGGCCGGGCACACTGATCGGCCGGCACGCTGGTCGGCCGGGCACTCGGCGGCATGCCGGTCCACCCGGAGGCGTCTGCTCGCCGGTCACGGTGCGTGACGCGGCGGGACAGACCTCTACCGCATCTCGTTATGCCTCCTGGTCATAAATATGACCAGGAGGCATAACGCGCGAAAGGGCATCCGTTTCCGGCGCGCGATACGCCGAGGCGTCACCCGCACCTCCGCGGCGGCACCGTGGCTCAGACCAGGCGTACCCGGGCGGCGCGTAGCCGGGTCAGCGTCCGGTCGCGACCGAGCACCTCCAGGGACTCGAACAGCGGCAGCCCGACGGTGCGGCCGGTGACCGCCACCCGGACCGGCGCCTGCGCCTTGCCCAGCTTCAGCCCGCGCTCCGCGCCGACCGCCTCCAGCGTGGCCTTCAGCGCCTCGGCGTCCCAGGTTTCCAGCGTGTCGAACGCGGCGATCGCGGCGTCCAGCAGCTCGGCGGCGCCCTCCTTCATCGCCTTCGCCCAGGCCGCCTCGTCGATCAGCGGGTCGGCGAGGAAGAGGAAGTCGACGTTCGGCACGATCTCGCTGAGCACCGCGATGCGGGTCTGTGCCAGCGGGGCCACCGCGGCGAACGCGGCCGGGTCGAACTCGGCCGGCTGCCACGGCGGCGGGGCGATCGTGTCGGTGCCGGTGAGCCACGGCTGGCACGCGGCGACGAACTCCTCGACCGGCAGGGCCCGGATGTACTCCCCGTTGAAGGCACGCAGCTTCTTCTCGTCGAAGAAGGCCGGGGAGGGGTTGACCTCGTCGAGCCGGAACTCGTCCTCGATCACCGACCAGGGCACGATCTCCCGGTCACCCGACGGCGCCCAGCCGAGCAGCATCAGGTAGTTGCGCATCGCGTCGGCGAGGTAGCCCTCGTCCCGGTACGCCTCCAGGGCGACCTTGTCCCGCCGCTTGGACAGCTTCTGCCGCTTCTCGTTGACCACCACGGGCACGTGCGCCCAGACCGGCGGCTTGACCCCGAGCGCGTCCCACAGCAGCTGCTGCTTCGGGGTGTTCGGCAGGTGCTCCTCGGCCCGGATCACGTGGGTGATCCCCATGGTCATGTCGTCGACCACGTTGGCCAGCAGGAAGACCGGTGAGCCGTCGCCGCGGGCGATGACGAAGTCCTCGATCAGCTTGTTCTCGAACGTCGGCTCGCCGCGGATCAGGTCGACCACCACGGTCTCGCCCTCGTCCGGGGTGCGGAAGCGCAGCGCCCGGCCCTCTCCCGCGGACAGGCCGCGATCCCGGCAGAAGCCGTCGTAGCCGCGGTGCTGCGGGCCGGTACGCGCCTGCACGTCCTCGCGGGTGCAGTCGCAGTAGTACGCCCGGCCCCCCTCGTGCAGCCGCTGCGCGGCGGCGCGGTGCTCACCCGCGTACGAGGACTGGAAGTAGGGGCCCTCGTAGCTGCCGCGGGTGATGCCGATCCAGTCGAGCGCGGAGAGGATGCCCTCGGTCCACTCGGGCCGGTTGCGGGCCGCGTCGGTGTCCTCGACGCGGAGCACGAACACCCCGCCCTGCTGCTTGGCGAAGATCCAGTTCTGCAACGCCGAGCGGGCGCCGCCGACGTGGAACATTCCGGTCGGGGAGGGGGCGAAGCGTACACGTACCGTCACGTCCCCCAGCCTACGGCGGGCCGCGACCGCTTTCCGGCAGGGGGCCCGGTCAGGGCACCGCCCTGATCTTCACGACCAGCGCGCTGCCGAGCAGCGTGACGGCCGCGGTGACCGCATAGAGCGCCGGGTAGCCGCCCAGATGGACCACGATCGGGGCGGAGAGCGCCGGCCCCAGCACCTGCGGCGCGGAGTTGGCGATGTTGATCACGCCGAGGTCCTTGGCCCGGTCGGTGGCGGCCGGCAGCACCTGGGTGATCAACGCGGCGTCCACCGCCAGGTAGACGCCGTAACCGGCGCCGAGCAGCAGCGCGGCGACGATCGCCATCGACCAGACCGGCGCCACCGCCAGCAACGTCGCCGCCACCGCCATGATCAGCCCGGACACGATCACGAAGACCTTGCGTCGCCCCGAGCGGTCGGAGAGCCGCCCGGCCACCACGGCGGTGAGCATCATGCCCACGGTGTAGAGCAGGATCAGCACCAGCAGCGAGCCCTCGGGGTCGGCCACCCGCACCCCGTCGGTGAGGAAGTACAGCAGGTAGAGCGTGCCGAGCGCGTTGCCCAACTGCACCAGGAACCGGGTGAACCAGGCCCAGGCGAAGTCGGGATGGCGACGCGGGCTGATCCACATCGAGGCGAGCAGGGCGCGCGCCCGCAGCGGCGGCCGGTGCTCCCGGGGCAGCGGGTCGTCCTGGGTGAGCAGCGCGAACGGCAGCGACAGCAGCAGCACGGCGAGCGCGATCGCGGCGTACCCGGCGGCGTTGCCGGTCACCACGGCGGTGACCAGCACCGCGCCGAGCACCAGGCCCAGCGCCTGCGGGATGCCCACCCAGCCGGAGACGCCGCCGCGCTGCGCCACCGGCACCCGGTCCGGGATCGCGGCGGTGAGGCTGGCCAGCATGGCGTTGAAACAGACCTGCGCGGCCACCCAGGCCACCGCCACCCCGGCGATGCTGTCCTGCCGGGCCAGCAGCACCAGCGCGAGCGCGCCGACCACCGCGCCGGTCGCGGTCCAGACGTGCCGGCGGCCGAAGTGCCGGTTCGCCAGCCGCAGCGAGGTGCGGTCCGACAGCGCCCCGGCGAGCGGGTTGGCGAGCACCGCGGCGAGCGCGCCGATGCCGGTGACGACCGCCAGCATGGCCTCCTTGTCACCCGGCGCGATGCGTTCCACCTGCTGCGGCAGCAGCACCTGGATCGGCGTGAAGAACGCCATCCAGACGCCCAGGTTGGCGGCGAAGATCAGCGCGATCCAGCTCCGCCGGACCGGCACGGTCGGTTCGGCGAGCGCCGCCGGCAGCGAGGCCGGCGTCGGGTTCACCGTGGTCATCGCCGGGCCAGGTCCCGGAACCAGGCGTACGACGACTTCGGGGTACGCCGCTGCGTCGGGTAGTCGACGTGCACCAGGCCGAACCGCTTGGTGAACCCCTCGGCCCACTCCCAGTTGTCCAGCAGCGACCAGACGAAGTACCCGGTCACCGGCACGCCCGCGGCGATCGCCTCGTGCACCGCGCGCACGTGTCCGTCCAGGTACGCGATCCGCTCCGGGTCGTGCACCCGGCCCTGCGCGTCCGGCGCGTCGTCGTACGCGCAGCCGCTCTCGGTGACCTGGACCGGCGGCAGCGCGTCGCCGTACCGGTCGTGGAGCTGGAGCAGCAGCTCGCGCAGCCCGTCCGGGGCCACCGGCCAGTCGAACGCGGTGCGCGGGTAGCCGTCCAGCGGCACCATCTCGAACGGCAGCGGCGAGCCCTCCTCGGGGGCCCGGATGCCGGTCGGGTTGTAGTAGTTCACGCCGAGCACGTCGATCGGGGCGGCCAGCACGTCCAGGTCGCCGTCGTGGACCACGGCCGGGTCGAGGCCGGGCGCGTCGGGGTAGCCGCGGCCGAGCAGCGGGTCGGTGAAGAGCCGGTTGTGCAGCGCGTCGTACGCCTGCGCGGCGGCCCGGTCGGCGTCGGTGTCCCCGACCTGCCGCACCGGTGAGTAGTTGTTGGCGATCGCCACCGGGCTCGCGGTGCGGGCGCGCAACGCGGCGACCGCGAGGCCGTGCCCGAGGAGCTGGTGGTGGGCCACCGGGAAGACGTCGAAGAGCAGCATCCGGCCGGGCGCGTGCGTGCCGATGCCGTGCCCGAGGCTCATGTGGATGAACGGTTCGTTGAGCGTGATCCACAGCTTCACCCGGTCGCCGAGGCGGGCCGCGGTCAGGTCGGCGTACTCGGCGAAGCGGGCGGCGGTGTCCCGGTTCAGCCAGCCGCCGGCGTCCTCCAGCGCCTGCGGCAGGTCCCAGTGGAAGAGCGTGGCGACCGGGTCGACGCCGGCGGCGAGCAGGCCGTCCACCAGCCGGTCGTAGAAGTCCAGCCCGGCCGCGTGGGCCGGGCCGGCGCCGGTGGGCTGGACGCGGGGCCAGGCGATCGAGAACCGGTACGCGGACACGCCCAGCCCGGCCAGCAGCGCGGTGTCCTCGGCGTGCCGGTGGTAGTGGTCGCACGCCTCGTCGCCGGTGCTGCCGTCGACGATCCGGCCCGGGTCGTGGGCGAACGTGTCCCAGATGGAGGGTCCCCGGCCGTCGACCGTGGTCGCGCCCTCGATCTGGTACGCGGAGGTGGACACCCCCCAGCGGAAGCCGGCGGGGAAGTCGGGCATCGGCACGGTCGTCAATTCACCCTCCCGAGACGTGAAGCTTGTTCGCGACTCTAGGGCTCGGGAGAACGCCGCGCCATAGGCCGGGACGGCGGGCGACACAAGGGCGGTTCGGCGTGTCTTAGCCGATCCCGTCCGCTTAAGTCCGATTTACACATAGAGTGCCGAATATCGCGGATGTAGTTTTAGGTGGGGGAAAGACGCTCATGATCCTCGTGGAACGCAGCGCACACGTGGCGGCGCCGGTGGAAGTGGTCTGGGACGTCGTGCAGCGCGCCGAGCAGCTGCCGGCCTGGCTGGCGGGGGTCCGTGCGGCCGAGGTCCTCTCCGGGGAGGGGTTCGGCCGGCGGCAGCTCGTCCAGGCCGGACGCGGTGCCGCGCACGAGGCCGAAGTGATCGCCTATCAGGAGCCGACGCTGATCGGCTGGCGCGAACGGGCCAAGGGCGCCGGCGCCCGGGCCGAGGCGCGTACCGAGATCTACGTCCAGCTCACCGAGGACGACGAGGCCGGCGGCACCGTGGTCCGGCTGATCGTCGTGCGGTGGCCCGCCGGGCCGGTCAAGGCCGCACTGCTGCGGCTCGGCCTGCGTCGGGTGGGCGCCGACCTGGAGGACTCGCTGGCCCGGCTGACCGACCTGGCCGCCGTCGGCTGACCGGATCGCAGTCCCGGCGTCGCCCGCAACGGTGATGGTCCGGCATCCCGGCCAGGGACGCCGGACCATCGTCGTGTCCGACCGCTGTGCGGTGCCCGCGTCGCGGTACCGCCCGACGTCTCGCACCGCCGTCGGCGGTGAGAAGGGGCCCCTTCTCTACCGGAGGCGTTGAGAAGGGGCCCCTCCTTTCACACCTAGCTGTCGCCGCCGGTCTCGCCGACCGGGGCGGCGGTGACGTCGTCCAGCGCGTACTTGCGGGCGGCGTCGGCCGGCACGTGGGCCGGGACCGCGCCCCGCAGCGCGAGCTGCCGCAGCGTGGCGACCGCGATCGACTCGGCGTCCACGTGGAAGTGGCGGCGCAGCGCGTGCCGGGTGTCCGACATGCCGAAGCCGTCGGTGCCGAGCGAGGTGTAGTCGCCCGGTACCCAGCGCGCGATCAGGTCCGGTACCGCGCGCATCCAGTCGCTGACCGCGACCTTCGGGCCGTCCGCGTCGGCCAGCTTCCGCTGGATGTACGGCACCCGCTGCTCCTCACCCGGGTTGAGCAGGTTGTGCTCCTCGCACTCCACCGCGTCGCGGCGCAGCTCGGTCCAGGACGTCACCGACCACACGTCGGCGGCCACGCCCCAGTCCTCGGCGAGCAACTGCTGCGCCTTGAGCGCCCACTGCATGCCGGTGCCGGAGGCGAGGACGTTCGCCTTCGGCGCGTCGCCGTCGACCTGCGGCGCCGGGGAGTAGCGGTAGATGCCCTTGAGGATGCCCTCGGCGTCCACGCCCTCCGGCTCGGCCGGCTGGAAGATCGGCTCGTTGTAGACGGTGAGGTAGTAGAAGACGTTCTCCTGCGCCTCGCCGTACATCCGGTGCAGGCCGTTCTCCAGGATGTGCGCCAGCTCGAAGGCGAACGCCGCGTCGTACGCGACCACCGCCGGGTTGGTGGCGGCGAGCAGCAGCGAATGGCCGTCCTCGTGCTGGAGGCCCTCGCCGTTGAGCGTGGTCCGGCCGGCGGTCGCGCCGAGCACGAAGCCCCGGGCCATCTGGTCGGCCGCCGCCCAGAACCCGTCGCCGGTGCGCTGGAAGCCGAACATCGAGTAGAAGATGTACATCGGGATCATCGGCTCGCCGTGCGTGGCGTACGACGAGCCGGCGGCGGTAAACGAGGCGACCGAGCCGGCCTCGTTGATCCCCTCGTGCAGGATCTGCCCGGTCGTCGACTCCTTGTACGACAGGAACAGCTCCCGGTCGACCGAGGTGTAGCGCTGGCCGTGCGGCGAGTAGATCTTCTGGGTCGGGAAGAGCGAGTCCATGCCGAAGGTGCGGGCCTCGTCCGGGATGATCGGCACCCAGCGCTTGCCGAACTCCTTGTCCTTCATGACGTCCTTGAGCAGGCGGACGAAGGCCATCGTGGTGGCCACCTTCTGCTTGCCCGACCCGCGCTTGACGTCGGCGAACCGCTCGCTGCCCGGGATGGCCAGCGTCTTGGGCGCGGTGGTGCGCGACGGGAGGAAGCCGCCGAGCTGGCGACGCCGCTCCCGCAGGTATTCCATCTCGTCCGACTTCTCGTCCGGCGTGTAGTACGGCGGGAGGTAGGGGTTCTCCTCCAGCTGCTTGTCCGGGATGTCGAGGTAGAGCCGGTCGCGGAACAGCTTCAGGTCGTCGAGCGTCAGCTTCTTCATCTGGTGCGTGGCGTTGCGGCCCTCGAAGTGCGAGCCCAGCGTCCAGCCCTTGATGGTCTTGGCGAGGATGACGGTCGGCTGGCCGGTGTGCTCCATCGCCGCCTTGTAGGCCGCGTAGAGCTTGCGGTAGTCGTGACCACCCCGCTTGAGGTTCCAGATCTCGTCGTCGGAGAGGTGCTCGACCATCTTGCGGGTCCGCGGGTCGCGGCCGAAGAAGTGCTCCCGGACGTACGCCCCGGACTCCGCCTTGTAGGTCTGGTAGTCACCGTCGGGCGTGGTGTTCATCAGGTTGACGAGCGCGCCGTCGGTGTCCGCGGCGAGCAGCGGGTCCCACTCGCGGCCCCAGACCACCTTGATGACGTTCCAGCCGGCGCCGCGGAAGAACGCCTCCAGCTCCTGCATGACCTTGCCGTTGCCGCGGACCGGCCCGTCCAGCCGCTGGAGGTTGCAGTTGATCACGAAGGTGAGGTTGTCCAGCTCCTCGCGCGCGGCCACGCCGATCGCGCCGAGCGACTCGACCTCGTCCATCTCACCGTCGCCGAGGAACGCCCAGACGTGCTGCTGGGAGGTGTCCTTGATGCCACGGTGCTGGAGGTAGCGGTTGAACCGCGCCTGGTAGATGGCGTTCAGCGGGCCGAGGCCCATGGAGACGGTGGGGAACTCCCAGAAGTCCGGCATCAGCCGCGGGTGCGGGTACGAGGGCAGTGAGCCGGCGCGGTGCGACAGCTCCTGCCGGAAGCCGTCGAGCTGGTCGGCGCTGAGCCGGCCCTCCAGGAAGGCCCGCGCGTACATGCCGGGGGAGGCGTGACCCTGGTAGTAGATCTGGTCGCCGCCGCCCGGGTGCTCCTTGCCGCGGAAGAAGTGGTTGAAGCCCACCTCGTAGAGCGACGCCGAGCTGGCGAACGTGGAGATGTGGCCGCCCACGCCGATCTCCGGGCGCTGCGCCCGGTGCACCAGCATGGCGGCGTTCCACCGGATGTACGCCCGCAGCCGCCGCTCGATGTGCTCGTCGCCGGGGAACCACGGTTCCCGCTCCGGCGGAATGGTGTTGATGTAGTCGGTGGTGGTCAGCGACGGCACCCCGACCTGGCGCTCGCGGGCCCGCTCCAGCAGGCGCAGCATGACGTACCGGGCGCGCTTGGTTCCGCGCTCGTCGATGACACCGTCGAGTGACTCGACCCATTCGCTGGTCTCTTCAGGGTCGATGTCCGGAAGCTGGCTCGGCAGACCAGCGGTGATCACCGGGCGCTTGCGTTCCGTAGCCACAGGCGTTCCCTCGGTTCTGTGTGGGATAGGTCTCTAGCGCCATCCTGCCCCCTCGTGGCGCTCGTCGTCACGTCTGGCTCCCCCAGACGCGACGCTGAACACAGGTACCCACCGGTAACTTTGCGCGATCAACGGCTCCGCCGTCCGCCGGGGTCGGTGCCTTCCCGCACGCGCCCGGCCCGGAAACCGGCGGCGGCGAGATGCCCGACTACGCCCCGGGGGACGGCGGCGGTGGCGGCGCAGACTGCGGTGGCGGCGGCGGGAACCGAGCGGCTGCGGCAGAATGCGCCGTATGCGCAGTGAGGTGATCAGCGTCCGGACCGGTTCCCGGCCCGCCGTCCGGGACATCACGGCCGAGGCCGAGCGGTTCGTCGCCGGGGCCGGCGACGGGCTGCTGCACGTCTTCGTCCCGCACGCCACCGCCGGGCTGGCGGTCGTCGAGACCGGCGCCGGGTCGGACGACGACCTGCTCCGGGCGCTCGACGACCTGCTGCCCACCGACGACCGGTGGCGGCACCGGCACGGCTCGCCCGGGCACGGCCGCGACCATGTGCTCCCGGCGTTCGTGCCGCCGTACGCGACACTGCCGGTGCTCGACGGGCGGCTCCAGCTCGGCACCTGGCAGTCGATCTGCCTCGTCGACCCGAACGGCGACAACCCGGACCGCCAGGTCCGCTTCTCCTTCCTCCCCGCCTGACCTCCCCTGCCCACCCCCGTCAGACGGGCCCTGATTCACGGAAAGCGTGGCTATCCGAGGCCGGATGGCCACGCTTTCCGTGAATCAGGCGCGCGGGAAGGGAGGAGGGGGAGGAGGGGAGGAGGAGGGGGCGGGGGCGTGGGTAGTGGAGGACGTCAATTGTTGATCCGTCACGTATGATTGGTGGCATGGCGGATCGTCCGGTGCCCCGCACGCCGTCCGAGGCCGACGACCGGCTCGGCCTGGCCGGCGACACCGTGCGCCGCATCCAGCACGTCGCCGCCGCGCTGCGGCACCACCAGGACGAGGAGATCGCCGCGCTGGGCCTGACCCCGGCCGCGGCCCGGGCGCTGCACGAGCTGGACCCGGACCACCCGTCGCCGGCCCGTCACCTGGCCGCGCAACTCGGGTGTGACCGCTCCAACGTGACCGGCCTGGCCGACAGGCTGGAGCAGGCCGGGCTGGTCGAGCGCCGGACCGACCCGACCGACCGGCGGCAGAAGGCGCTCGTCGTCACCGCGCGGGGCCGGCAGGTCCGGGAGCGGGTCCGGCAGGTGATGTCGGACTCACGACTGCTCGACGGGTTGAGCACGGCGGAGCTGGCCGCGCTGCGTGACCTGGTCTGGAAGGTCTCCGACGGCGGCTGCCCACAGGAGTGCGGCGAGGTCTGAGCAACGCCGGGTAGGAACGTGTCCGACTGGGCGAGGTGGGCATGAGTCGGTAATGCTGTCCGACGTGACCTCCCCGCACGATCTCGACGACCGGCTCCGAGCCGACCTGGCCGCGCTCGGCGCGCCGGACCAGCGGCGCGACCTGCGTGAACCGCTGCCCGACGGCGGGCCGCTCACCGGGGCGCAGGCGCTGGCCCTGTTCGACGCACAGCTCACCAGCCGGCTGGCCGATCTGGCCGGGCGCTGGCTGCGCGGCTTCGGTGAGGGGTACTACACGATCGGCTCGGCCGGCCACGAGGGCAACGCCGCGGTGGCCGCCGCGTTGCGGCCGACCGACCCGGCGCTGCTGCACTACCGGTCCGGCGCGTTCTACTGCCTGCGCGCCGCCCAGGCGGCCGGCGAGTTCCCACCCGACGCACCACCCGCTGTCGCCAGCGGAGAGCAGTGTGCCGATACGCCGGACACGGAGGGATCCTGGTACGACGGTGCCCCCACCGGGGTCGGTTCCGGCCAGGACTCCGCTGCCGGGGACCCCGGGAGCGGTGGGGACGGACCGGTCGGGCCGGCGGACGCCGGTGACGCCGACGCGGCGCTGCTGCCGGACGGAGCCGGGGTGACGGTGGACGCGGACGGCGACGCGACGGTCGGCGTACCCGGTCTGCCGTCGCCGTCGTTCGACGACGCGTTCGCGGGCGCGGCGCGTGACGTGCTGCGCGGCATGGTCGCCTCCGCCGAGGAGCCGATCGCCGGTGGCCGGCACAAGGTCTTCGGCCGGGCCGACCTGGCGGTCGTGCCGACCACCTCGACGATCGCCTCGCACCTGCCCCGGGCGGTCGGCCTGGCGTTGGCCCTGGAGCGGCTGCGTCGGGGCGGACGGCGCGTCGACGGCGACCCGGAGGTGGCGTCCTGGCCGCCGGACGCGGTGGTGGTCTGCTCCTTCGGCGACGCCTCGGTCAACCACGCCACGGCCACCGCCGCGTTCAACACCGCCGGCTGGTACGACCACACCGGCCTGCGGATCCCGGTGCTGTTCGTCTGCGAGGACAACGGGCTCGGCATCAGCGTGCGCTCGCCCGAGGGGTGGGTGGCCGCCACGCTCAGGTCCCGACCCGGCATCCGCTACTTCGCCGCCGACGGCACGGACGCGGTGGAGAGCTACCGGGTGGCGGCCGAGGCGACCGCCTGGGTACGCCGGCACCGCCGGCCCGCCGTGCTGCACCTGCGCACGGTCCGGCTGATGGGGCACGCCGGCGCGGACGCGGAGACCGCGTACCGGAGCCCGGCGGAGATCGCCGCGGACGTGGCGCGGGATCCGCTGCTGCTCACCGCGCGGCGGCTGGTGGCGGGCGGCTACGCGAGCGGCGAGGAGCTGCTCGCCCGGTACGACGAGCGGGGCTGGCAGTTGCGGCGGATCGCCGAGGAGGTGCTGGACGAGCCGAAGCTGGCCACCCCGGTCGAGGTGGTGGCGGAGCTGGCCCCGCGCCGGCCGGTGCGGGTGTCCCGGGCGGTCGCCGAGGCGGCGGCACACGCGGCCGGTCCGGGCGCCGGGGCCCGGGCGGAGGCGTTCGGCGGGAAGCCGCCGGAGCTGACCGGGCCGCTGACGCTGGCGCAGAGCATCAACGCGGCGCTGGCCGACGGCATGCTCGACCACCCGCAGATGGCCGTCTTTGGTGAGGACGTGGCCGCCAAGGGCGGGGTGTACGGGGTGACGAAGGGGCTGCGGGACCGGTTCGGCGTGGCCCGGGTGTTCGACACGCTGCTCGACGAGACCTCGATCCTCGGGCTCGGGCTCGGCGCCGGCCTGGCCGGCATGCTGCCGGTGCCGGAGATCCAGTACCTGGCGTACCTGCACAACGCCGAGGACCAGCTCCGCGGCGAGGCCGCCACCATGCGGTTCTTCTCCCGGGGTGCGTTCCGTAACCCGATGGTGGTGCGGGTGGCCGGCCTGGCGTACCAGGAGGGCTTCGGCGGGCACTTCCACAACGACAACTCGGTGGCGGTGCTGCGGGACGTGCCGGGGCTGGTGATCGCCGTGCCGTCCCGGCCGGACGACGCCGCCGCGATGCTGCGTACCTGCCTGGCGGCGGCCCGGGTGGACGGCGCCGTCTGCGTCTTCCTGGAGCCGATCGCGCTCTACCACGCCCGTGACCTCCACACCGAGGGCGACGGCGGGTGGCTGGCCGAGTACGCCGAGCCGGGCGCCTGGGTGGACCGGCACGTGCCGGTCGGCCGCGCCCGCGTGTACGGGGTCGGCTCTGCCGACGACCTCACCATCATCACCTTCGGTAACGGGGTGCGGATGTCGCTGCGGGCCGCGGCCACGCTGGCCGACGAGGGTGTCGGCAGCCGCGTGGTGGACCTGCGCTGGCTCGCCCCGCTGCCGGTGGCCGACATCATCCGGGAGGCGTCGGCGACCGGCCGGGTGCTGGTGGTGGACGAGACGCGGCGCTCCGGCGGGGTGGGCGAGGGGGTGGTGGCCGCGCTTGTCGACACCGGTTACGTCGGCGCGGCGCGTCGGGTGGCCGCGCTTGACTCGTTTGTACCATTAGGTCCGGCTGCTCGTCAGGTTCTGGTGTCCGAGGAAGCCATTACCCAGGGTGCCCGTACGCTGCTGGCACGGTAAATTCCGTTCCACCCGGTGCGCCACTTGCGCAGCGAGCCGCAACTGTGTGGACTGGGCCCGGTGGTGTCGCACGACGCCGCCGGCAGGATGAGACGAGGAGGCACGCGACAGTGAGCGCGACCGCTGGTCAGGCCGCCGACGGGGTACGCAGCCTGGCGGACCGGTTCGGGATCGAACCGGGCATGGTCGTCATGGAGATGGGCTACGACGACGACGTCGACTCCGATCTCCGGGACGCCCTGACCGACCGCTGTGGAGAACTGGTCGACGAGGACACCGACGAGGTGGTCGACGTGGTTCTGGTCTGGCACCGGGACGGTGACGGTGACCTCTTCGAGCTCCTCGTCGACGCCCTCGGTCCGCTGGCGGACAACGGCGTGGTGTGGCTCCTGACGCCCAAGGCCGGCCGGGACGGCCACGTCGAGCCGAGCGAGGTCGCGGAGAGCGCCCAGACCGCCGGCCTCCAGCAGACCTCCACCATCAACGCGGGCCGCGACTGGAGCGGCGCACGCCTCGTGCTGCGGCGCGGGTCCAAGAGCAAGAAGTAGGAGCAAACATGCCCGTCAAGGTTGGCGCCGAGGCGCCGGACTTCCTGCTCAAGGACCAGAACAACCAGGAGGTCCGACTCTCCGACCTCCGCGGTCGCAAGACCGTGCTGCTGGTCTTCTACCCGCTCGCCTTCACCGGCATCTGCCAGGGTGAGCTGTGCGAGGTCAGGGACAACCTCAACGAGTACGTGAACGACGACGTCCAGGTGCTGACCGTCAGCGTCGACTCGGTCTACGCCCACAAGATCTGGGCCGACCGGGAGGGCTACCAGTTCCCGCTGCTGGCCGACTTCTGGCCGCACGGCGCGGTGGCCCAGGCGTACGGCGTCTTCAACGACGTCGCCGGCATCGCCAACCGGGGCACGTTCGTCATCGACAAGGCCGGCGTGGTCCGCTTCGCCGAGATGAACATGCCCGGCGAGGCGCGCGACCAGCAGGGTTGGCGCAAGGCGCTGGCCGAGGCCGTCGCCGCCTGATCCACCCCCGAGCACGTCGTTCGACCGGGCCGGAGGCGGCAGGTAAGCTTGCCGCTCCGGCCCGCCGTACGGGCGTTCCGGGCGCGTAGCTCAGTGGGAGAGCACCCGCCTTACAAGCGGGGGGTCGCAGGTTCGAAACCTGCCGCGCCCACCACCTTCCGGACCAGCCCCACCACGCCGCCGTGCACCAGGGGAAGGCCGCCCAGTTCGCCTACCGCAACCCAGGCGATGTCGTCATGCTCGTCGGGCGCACGGTTGGTCGGCGCGCCGACCCAGGCTCCGACGTGCCAGACGGCCACGTGAACGGCGTCCTCGCCGCTGCCGAGGTGCAGGTCGCCCAGGCGTGACGAGGACTCCGCCACGATGTGGACACCGATCTCCTCGTGCAGCTCCCGCGCGAGCGCCTGTCGCTCCGACTCACCCGCCTCGACATGCCCGCCGGGGAGATCCCAGAGATCCGGGTAGGCCCGGCGGGTCGGACTGCGGTGCACCAGCAGGACCGCGCCGTTCTCCACGAGCGCCCCGATGACGACGACATGCATGACCGGGATTGGAACACGGGGGTGGGACAACGTGGTGCCCACGTCGGGCTCGACCGACGTTGGCGCGCGGGAGCGGGGAAAGCATTACCTGAGCACGATATGACTCCTCGTCATATTTATGACTCACAGGTATGAGACCGACAGGCAGATGCTCCTTGCCGGACATGACGCGGAGTAACCGCATGCCATCCTCGTCAGGGCGTGAGCCTCCTACCGGCGGCGGCGGGCGTCGGCCTCGGCGTCGAGCAGGTCGTTCAGCGCCAGCGCCGAGTTGATCAGGGAGAGGTGGCTGAACGCCTGCGGGTAGTTGCCGATCTGCTCACCGGTCGCGGCGATCTCCTCGGCGTAGAGGCCGAGGTGGTTGCTGAACGTGAACATCTTCTCGAACGTGAGCCGGGCGTCGTCCAGCCGGCCGGTGCGGGCCAGCGCCTCGACGTACCAGAACGTGCACATGTTGAACGTGCCCTCGTGGCCGGGGAGGCCGTCGGGGGAGTGCACCGGGTCGTACCGGTGGACCAGGCTGTCGGAGACCAGGTCCCGCTCGATCGACGCCAGGGTGGACCTCCACAGCGGGTCGCTCGCCGTGATGAAGCCGACCGCCGGCATGGCCAGCAGCGCGGCGTCCAGCACGTTCTCGTCGTACGCCTGCACGAAGCTGCCGCGTTCCCGGTGGTACCCGCGGGCCATGACCTGGTTGTAGATCCGGTTGCGCTGCTCCGTCCAGCAGGACATGTCCCCGGGGCGGCCGGTGCGGGTGGCCAGCCGGATGGCCCGGTCCAGCGCCACCCACGACATCACCCGCCCGAACGTGTAGTTGCGGGGGTGGTGGCGGCTCTCCCAGATGCCGGCGTCGCGCTGGTCCCAGTTGTGGCAGAGCCAGTCGACGAGCCGGACGGTGCTCTTCCACACCTGGTGCGAGACCCGGATGCCCTGCTCGTCGGCGAGGTGCATGGCGTAGAGCGCCTCGCCGTGGATGTCGAGCTGGAGTTGGTCCGCGGCGCCGTTGCCGATCCGCACCGGGGAGGAACCGCGGTAGCCCTCCAGGTGGTCGAGGATCTCCTCGTGCAGGTCGGAGGAGCCGTCCACCCGGTACATGATCTTCAGTGGGTCCTGGTGGTCGCCGGCCTCGCGGATCCGCTCGTCCAGCCAGTCCATGTAGCGGCTGACCTCCTCGGTGAACCCGAGGCCGAGCAGCGCGTGCACGGAGAACGACGTGTCGCGTACCCAGGTGTAGCGGTAGTCCCAGTTGCGGGTGCCGCCGACCAGCTCGGGCAGCGCGGCGGTGGGCGCGGCGATCATCGCGCCGGTCGGCGCGTACGTCATCAGCTTCAGCGTGATGGCGGAGCGTTCGACCATCTCGCGCCAGCGGCCGGTGTAGCGGGACCGCTCGACCCAGCGCCGCCAGTAGTCGCGGGTCCACTCGAACATGCCCTGGACCTCTTCCGGCGGGATGATCCGGGGCTCGGTTCCCTCCGTCTCCAGGACCACCCCGCCGGTGTCGCCCTCGTGCAGCGTGCCGTGGGCGATCAGGTCGCCGTCCTCCAGCCGGACGTCGCCGCTCTGGGCGAGGAGCTGCCGCACCGGGTCGACCGGGTTGAAGGTGAGCGTCGCCGACCGGCTGCGGAAGACGTACCCGTTCTGGTGCCGTTCGAGTTCGTGCCGCTCGCGCGCGTAGTCGAACCGGGGGCGGCACTCCACCCGGAAACGCATGCTGCCCCGGACCATGTTGACCATGCGGACCAGGCGGTGCGAGTCGGTGGCCCGTTCGCCGGTGACCGGCATGAAGTCCATCACCTCGGCGACGCCGTCCGCACTGATGAACCGCGTGATCAGGATCGGGGTGCCGGGCAGGTAGAGCTGCTTGGTGACGTACCGGACGTCGTGCGGGGCGATCTGGAAGTAGCCGCCCTTCTGCCGGTCCAGCAGCGCGGCGAAGATGCTCGGCGAGTCGAAGCGCGGCGCGCAGAACCAGTCGATCGTCCCGTCGCAGGTCACCAGCGCGGCGGTCTGCAGGTCGCCGATGAGCCCGTGATCCTCGATCGCCGGATAGCTCTCCACGTCGCCCCCCGGTGTCGACTGCCTCCTGCGCATCCAACCTAGGGGAAGAATTGTCGGGTTAGGTGGGATTCGTCATCTGCAAGCGAGGTTGCCACCGTGGCAAGCTGGCGGGATGGACGACGACCTGGGCCGCGCCCTCGACGCGGTCGGCCCCCGCCTGCGCGCGTTGCGCCGCGAGCGGGAGACCACGCTCGCCGACCTCTCCGCCGCCACCGGCATCTCGGTGAGCACGCTGTCCCGGCTGGAGTCCGGCGGCCGGCGGCCCACGCTGGAGCTGCTGCTCCCGCTGGCCCGGGCGCACGGCGTCGCCCTGGACGAGCTGGTCGGCGCGCCGCCCACCGGCGACCCCCGCGTGCACCTGCGGCCGGTGTCCGCGCACGGGATGACCATGCTGCCGCTCACCCGGCGGCCCGGCGGCATCCAGGCGTACAAGCTCGTCATCCCGGCCGGCGGCCGGTCCGAGCCCGAACCGAAGACCCACGAGGGGTACGAGTGGGTCTACGTGCTCAACGGGCGGCTGCGCCTGGTGCTCGGCGAGCACGACCTGGTGCTCGAACCCGGCGAGGCGGCCGAGTTCGACACCCGGGTGCCGCACTGGTTCGGGCGAGCCGACGCCGGGGGCGTGGAGTTCCTCAGTCTCTTCGGCAGCCAGGGCGAGCGGGCCCACCTGCGCGCCCGCCCCCGCAGCGGGGAGTGATCCCGCCCACGCGCCCCGCTCCGCGCCGGCTCACCAGGGGTTACCCGCCGGTTAGGGTGGCTCCGCCGTCCCGACGTTCTCCGGGCCAACCGCACCGGGACGGTCGCACCCACGCCCGTCCGGCGCGACCGGCGGGCCAACCCGGAACGGAGTACGCCACGCCATGAGCGTGACCACGCAGGATCCCGCTGCCCCGGTGGAGCCGGCGGAACCCACCCCACCCGGCCGCCTCGACCGGTACTTCGAGATCACCCGTCGCGGCTCGACGGTGCGCCGCGAGGTGCTCGCCGGGCTCGCCACGTTCGCCACGATGGCGTACATCGTGGTGCTGAACCCGCTGATCATCGGCACCGCCCCGGACGCCGACGGCAACCTGCTCGGCATCGCGCCGGTCGCCGGCGTGACCGCGCTGGTCGCCGCCGTCATGACGATCATGATGGGCGTCGTCGGCCGGGTGCCGTTCGCGGTCGCCACCGGCCTCGGGCTGAACGCGTTCGTCGCGTACGCGGTGGCCTCGCAGATGACCTGGGCCGAGGCCATGGGCCTGGTGGTCGTCGAGGGGCTGATCATCACCGTGCTGGTGCTGACCGGGTTCCGCAGGGCCGTCTTCCGGGCCATCCCGGCCGAGCTGAAGGCCGCCATCGCCGCCGGCATCGGCCTGTTCATCGCCATGATCGGATTCGTCGACGGCGGACTGGTCCGGCGGGTGCCGGACGCGGCCGGCACCACGGTCCCGGTGCAGCTCGGCGGCGACGGCACACTGCGCGGCTGGACCACCGTGGTGTTCGTGATCGGCCTGCTGGTCACCGGCGTCCTGGTGGCCCGCAAGGTCAAGGCCGGCGTGCTGATCGGCATCGTGGTCACCACGGTGGTCGCGGTCGTCGTGAACGCGCTCGCCAAGCCGGGGCCGGCGTTCGTCGACGGCAAGCCGAACCCGCAGGGGTGGCGGCTCAACGTGCCCACGCTGCCGGACCCGCTGATCCAGAAGCCCGACCTGCACCTGGTCGGCAACGTGTCGTTCGGCGCGTTCGCCCACGTGGGCGTGATGACCGCGCTGCTGCTGGTGTTCACGCTGGTGCTGGCCGACTTCTTCGACGTCATGGGCACCACGGTCGGGCTGGCCAGGCAGGCGGACCTGGCCACCTCCGACGGCACCGACATGCCCCGTCTCGGCAAGGTGCTCTTCGTCGACGGCGTCGCCGCGGTCGCCGGCGGCGCGGGCAGCGCGTCGTCCGCCACCACGTACGTAGAGTCCTCCGCGGGCATCGCGGACGGCGGGCGGACCGGCCTGACCAGCGTGGTCACCGGCGTGCTCTTCCTCGGCGCGCTGCTGCTCACCCCGCTGGTGTCACTGGTGCCCAGCGAGGCCGCCGGCCCGGCGCTGGTGGTGGTCGGCGCGCTGATGATCCGTCAGGTCAAGGACATCGACTTCACCGACCTCGGGGTCGCCGTGCCGGCGTTCCTGACCATGACGCTGATGCCGTTCACCTACTCGATCACCAACGGCATCGGCGCCGGCTTCGTGAGCTGGGTGGCGATCCGGGTGGCACAGGGCCGGGCCCGGCAGATCCACCCCCTGCTCTGGGCGGTCGCGGTGGCCTTCGTGGTCTACTTCGGCATCAACCTGGTCAAGGCCGTCACCGGCGTCAGCTGAGCCCGCGATGATCAGCGGGTGAGCTATGCGGACGTGCGAGGGCTGCGGATCTGGTACGAGGTGCACGGCGCCGGCAAGCCGCTGGTCCTGCTGCACGGCGGATACGGGTCGGCCGAGACGTTCGCCCCGGTCCGCTCCGCGCTGGCGGCGCGACGGCGACTGATCGCGGTCGACCTGCGCGGCCACGGTCGCACCGCCGGCGCGGACCGACCGCTGCGGTACGAGTCGATGGCCGACGACGTGGCCGCGCTGCTGCGTCACCTCGACCTGCCCGAGGTCGACCTGCTCGGCTACTCGCTCGGCGGCGGCGTGGCCCTGCGTACCGCGATCCAGCACCCCGCGCTGGTCCGCCGCCTGGTCCTGGTCTCCACGCCGTTCCGGCGGCGGGGCTGGTACCCGCGGGTGCTGGCCGCGATGTCCACGCACGACGAGCGCGCCGCCGAGCGGATGCGCGGCACCCCGCCGTACGAGCGGTACGCGCGGCTCGCGCCCCGGCCGCAGGACTGGCCGGCGCTCTGGGCCCGCAGCGGTGACCTGCTGCGCCGCGACTACGACTGGTCGGCCGAGGTGGCCGCGCTGCCGATGCCGGTGCTGCTGGTCTTCGCGGACGCCGACGCGATCCCGATGGGTCACGTGGCCGAGTTCTTCGGCCTGCTCGGCGGCGGCCACCGGGACGCGGGCGACGACGGATCGGACCGCCCCGCGTCCCGGCTGGCCGTGCTGCCCGGCCTGACCCACGACGAGGTGGTGGCGTCGCCCGCGCTGCCGGCGGCGGTGCTGCCGTTCCTCACCCACCCCGCACGTGCCCCCGGCTGAGCGAGCCGCGTCGCCGGCGTCGTGGACCCGCACCACGACGCCGTCCGGCCGACTGACGGCGCGGTCTATCCTCGGAGGACAGGCCGTGTGTCAGCTGACGGGGTGGTCGATGCTGAAGGATCTGGCTGCGGATCGGCATGCGCAGGGGGACACCCGTCGGCGTAACCTCGGCGCGCTGCTCCGCCGCGTCCACCTGGACGGCGCGGTCTCCCGCGTCGAGCTGGCCGACTGGCTGGGCGTCAACCGCAGCACGGTCATGGCGCTCACGGCGGAACTCGTGGCGGCCGGCCTGGTCCGGGAGGTGCCCGCCCCGACGAGCGGGCGGGCGGGTCGTCCGTCCTTCGTGGTCCGACCGGAGTCGGCGGCCGTTCACGTCCTCGCCTTCGACATCGCGGTGGACCGGCTCGTGGCCGCCCGCGTCGACCTGGGCGGGACGGTCTCGGCCCGGCTCGAGGCGACCCGGCCCCGGGCCGGGGCCGACCTCGACGCGGTGGTGTCGGTGCTCGCCGACTTCGGGCGGGCGCTGCACCACGACGCGTCGCCCACGTCGGTCTGCGTGGGCATCGGCGCGTCCTACTGCGGGATGATCCGGCCCGAGGACGGGATGGTGCGGTTCGGGCCGGACATGGGTTGGGTGGACCAGGCGTTCGGCGCCGAACTGGCCCGCCGGTTGGATCTCGGCCTGCCGGTGCTGGTCGGCAACGAGGCCCACCTGGGCGCGATGGCCGAGCACCAACGCGGTGCCGGCGTCGGCGTGCAGAACCTCATCTACCTGCACGGTGACGTCGGCGTGGGCGGCGGGATCATCGTCGGCGGGGACCTGCTCGGCGGCGACGGCGGGTACGGTTCCGAGGTCGGGCACATGCTGGTCAACCCGTACCAGGGGCGGCCCTGCGGCTGCGGCTCGCGCGGTTGCCTGGAGGCCGAGGTCGGTGAGCGGGCGCTGCTCGACGAGGCCGGCCGCCCGGCCGACCACCAGGGGCGCGAGGCGGTGCGCGCCGTGGTCGCCGCCGCCGAGCAGGGGGATGCCGCCGCGCGCGAGGCCCTGCGGCGCATCGGTGACTGGCTGGGCATCGGAGTGGCGAACCTGATCAACCTGTTCAATCCCGGCGTGGTGATCTTCGGCGGGACGCTCCGCGAGGTGTTTCCGGGCGCCGCTCCCCAGGTCCGCAGCCGGATGGCCGCCAACGTGCTCCCCGTCTCGCGGGACAAGGCCCACCTGCGCGTCTCCGCGCTGGGCTACGACGCCACCCTGATCGGCGCCGCCGAACTGGCCTTCACCCCCCTGCTGACCAACCCCCTGACCCCCCACCCGGCCCACTAGCGCCAGGTGGGCCCGGCCCGAAGGGTCATCTCGGGCTGTCGCGGGGCGGCAACTCCACGATCGACGAGAGGGCCCGACCCGGTTGGGCGTGCAGAGCCCGCCACGCCCCGACGAGCGCCTCCGGAGGGGGACGCCCGTCATCGGGGGCCAACTGCCGCAGCAGGTCGAAGACCTGGTCGACGTCGTCGTCGGGCGTCGCCGGACGGATCGTCAGCTCACCGGTCACAGTGGCCGAGCCGAGCCGTCGCCGCCGGCCGTTCGACCGACCTCCGGCGGTACGGGCCCGGAGGGTCCGACTCACCCGCCCAGCCGGCGGGCCAGCCAGGGCAGCAGCGCGTCGGCCTGGAGCCGCTGGAACGCCCGCACGGTGGGGATGCCGGGCGGCGGTGGCTGACGGGCGGCGTCGAGGAAGAAGCCGGTGAAGCCGGCCAGCACCCCGGTCAGGTCGGCCGGGTCGACGTGCGCGGTGAGTGGCCGGGTGGCCAGCAGCGCGTCCGGGTCGATCCCGCCGTACACCTGCACGTTGACGACGGTCAGCAGCGTGTCCAGCCAGGCCGGCCCACGGCAGGCCCAGGGCCAGTCGACCACGGTGACCGTGCCGTCCGGGCCGAGCAGCAGGTTGTCGGCGCGGACGTCGAGGTGGCAGAGCGTGTCGCCGGCCAGCGCGGCGAGGCCGTGGTCGGCGGCGGCGCGCAACTCGGACAGGTGGGCGCGGGCCCACGGGTCGAGGTCGGCGGGCGGATCGTCGGCGATGCGTCGCCAGCCGGCGAAGTCGGGCGTGAGCGACTCCGCCGCGGTGCTGGTCGCGACCGTGGGGGCCGGGGTGAGCGTCGCGGCCATCGTCTCCAGCGTGGACAGCACGGCGGCCAGCTCGCCGAAGTCCCACGGGGTGACCGGGTGCCGGCCCTCGACGTCGGCGTAGACCAGCGCGATCCAGTCGCCGTCGTCGTGGCTGCCGAGCAGCCGGGGCGTCGGCGCGGTCGCGGGCAGGGCGGCGGCGATCCGGGCCTCGGCGCGGTGCATGGCGGGGCTGCGGTCGTTCTGCGCGGGGCTGACCGCCTTGACGAAGGCCCGCCCGCCGCGTGCGGTGCGGACCCGGTCGGCGGTGCCGGGGGAGAAGCCGCCCGGCTGGGACTCGGCCGTCACCACCCGGTCGCCGAGGACGGCCTCGACCGCGGCGCGCACGTGGGCCGGCAGGTCGTGCCAGTGGAGGCGGGTCTTCGTCGGGCTGCTCACGTGTTCCACCGTGCGCGCCGCCTCCCGCCGGGGCAACCGAGTTAGGCGGGGCCCCCGCCTGGGCCGGACGCGTCAAGCGGGGGCCCCTCCTTCACCGGGCGTAGCGCAGCACCACGACGCCGCTGTCGAACGGGCGCGTGGCGGAGAGCGTGAACCGCCTCGGATCGAAGCCACGCTCGACCAGCGGGATGCCGCTGCCGGCCACCACCGGGTTGAGCTTGAGCACCAGTTCGTCGATCTCGTCGAGGAGTTGGCCGGCGAGGTTGCCGCCGCCGCAGAGCCAGATGTCGCCGCCGGGGCGCGTTCTCAGCTCGCGGACGAACGCCGCCGGGTCGCCGGTGACGACCTGCACGTCCGGATGGTCGGCCGGGGTCAGGGAGCGGCTGAAGACGTACTGCGTCAGGTGGGCGTAGGGGCTGGTGACGCCGATCTTCAGGCCGGGCTCGTAGCTGGCGCGGCCCATCAGCACGGTGTCGAAGCGGCCGGTGGGTGGCGACGGGACGCCGAGCGGGGCGTGGGCGAACGTGGGCAGCGTCTGCGGCCAGTCGGACACCAGGTAGGGGGCGACGTCCGGCTCCAGCGGGAAGAAGTCGAACGACCCGTCGGGGGCGGCGATGAAGCCGTCGAGCGTGCTGGCGACGAAATAGACGAGCGTGCGCAAATCGGCTCCGAGGTTTGAGGAAACCACAACGACTGTCGTGGTTCGGCCACGAATGTACAACACCTGTCGTGGTTGTTGCTAGGGTGTGCGTCGTGGCCAGGAACCCGGAACGCCGTACCCTGCTCGCCGACGCCGGCCTGCGGATCCTCGCCGCCGCCGGCGCGCGGGGGCTGACCCACCGGGCGGTCGACGCCGAGGCGGGCGTGCCCACCGGCACGACCTCCAACTACTTCCCGTCCCGGTCGGCGCTGCTCGCCGGCCTGGCCGAACGGATCTTCGACCGGATGGCGCCCGACCCGGCGGTGGTGGCCGACCTGGGCCGTCGGGAGCCGTCGCTCGCGCTCGTCACCGACTACCTGCGCGACATCGTCGCCCGCACCACCCGCGAGCCCGACCTCACCCGGGCGCTGTGGGAACTGCGGCTGGAGGCCGGCCGCCGGCCCGAGCTGCGGGCCGCGCTCGGCGACGTGCTCCGCCGGGGGTACGCCGACGACGTCGCCTTCCACGTCGCCGCCGGCCTGCCCGGCGGGGCGTACGAGATCGCGCTGCTGCACTACGCGGTCGACGGGCTCCTGCTCGACCTACTCACCACCTCGATCGACGCCGGGTTCGACCCCGACCAGGTGGTCTCCACCCTGGTCTCCCGTCTGGTCGGTGCCGCGCAGCTCGCCCCCTGAGGCCGGCACCCGACCGGGTTACCCCAGCGTGCACAGCGGGAACGCGGGCCCGGACGCCCCGGGGAAGGAGCATCGGATGAGGGAAGGCGCCGGACTGACCATCGGCGTGCTCGGTTCGTACGGCGGACGTAACCTCGGCGACGAGGCGATCCTCACGGGTCTCCTGGCCGACCTGCGCCAGCACGAGCCGAACGCCCGGATCATCGTGTTCTCCCGCAACCCGGCGCACACCGCGCTGGCCCACCCCGACGTCGAGGCGGTGCCGTGGGAGGGCGTCAGCCGGGCCGACTCGTCCCAGGTGCTCACCCAGCTCGACCTGCTCGTCCTTGGCGGCGGCGGCATCCTCTACGACAAGGAGGCCCGGCGCTACCTGCGGGTGGTCCGGGTCGCCCAGGAGCGGGGCCTGCCGCTGCTCACGTACGCGGTCGGCGTCGGCCCGCTCACCGACGGGGTGGACACCACCATGGTCCGCGAGACGCTGGCGCAGGCCGTCGAGGTGACCGTCCGCGACCAGGAGTCGCGGATGGTGCTGGAGGAGGCCGGCCTGGTCAACCCGATCACCGTCACCGGCGACCCGGCGTTCCTGCTCACGCCCGAGGAGTTCCCCGCGCAGTGGCTGCGCGAGGAGGGCGTGCCGGCCGGTTCGCGACTGGTCGGGCTGAGCGTGCGCGAGCCCGGCCGGGCCGCGGAACGCCTCGACGTGGACGGCTACCACCGACTGCTCGCCCAGATCGGCGACTTCCTGGTGCACCGGATCGACGCGCACGTGCTCTTCGTGCCGATGGAACGCGACGACATCCGGCACTCGCACGGCGTGCTGTCACACATGATCGCCGCGGACCGGGGCCGGATCCTGCACGGCGACTACCGCCCGGCGCAGGTTCTCGGCCTGATGCGCCACCTCGACCTGGCGGTCGGCATGCGGCTGCACTTCCTGATCTTCGCGGCCATGATGAACACGCCGTTCCTGCCGCTGCCGTACGCCGGCAAGGTCTTCGACCTGGCCCAGCGGCTCGGCGTGCCGGCGCTGCGCGGCATGGAACGGGAGGTGGAGGGCCCGCTGCTGGCCGAGGTGGACCGGTTGTGGGACGAGCGGGCGGCCCGCGCCGACGAGACCGCCCGCCGGGTCGCCGAGGTCTGCGACCAGGCGCGCGGCACCTCGCAGGTGATCCGCAGCGTGCTGGACACCATCCGGGCCCGCGCGCTGACCCCGGTGGCCTGAGCCGGCGCGGTCAGACCGCCGGGCCGCGCCAGGTGTAGATCCATTCGTGGTCCGGCCGGTCGCCCGACTCCAGCTCGTAGATCTGCGCCTCCGCCAGCCCGCCCGCCCCGAGGTGGTGGTGGGTCAGCGGCGGGCGGCCGTTGCTGTCCAGCTCGACCGTGACGGTCTCGCCGTCGGCCGGGCCGCCGACCAGCGGAATGTGCACCGTGGAAGCCATGCGCCCATCCTGCCCCGGCCGCAGCGCACGCGCAGCGGATAGCGGGGCAGCGGGCCAGCCGGTCCGGCGACTAGGGTCCGAGAATGGCGACCCCGACGATCGACCCGACACTCGGTCCGGTCCTCGCCCGCACGGGCGACGAACGGGCGATCCTCGACGCGTTCCTCGACTTCCACCGCGCCACCGTGCTGCGCAAGGCGCGCGGCCTCGCCGACGCCGACGCCGGCCGACGGCTGGTGCCCTCGCTGACCACGCTGGCCGGGCTGCTCAAGCACCTCGCCCTGGTCGAGGAAAACTGGTTCGCCCGGCTGTTCGCGCCGGAGCCGGGCGACGTCCACCTCACCTCCCAGGTCGACGCCGACGCCAGCTTCACGCTCGCCCCCGACGACACGGTCGAGGCGCTCGCCGCGGCCTACGAGGCGGCCTGCGCCCGGTCCCGTGCCGTCGCCGCCCGGTTCGACCTCGATCACGTGGTGCCGCATCCCCAGCTCGGCGAGGTGTCGCTGCGCTGGGTGCTGGTGCACCTGATCGAGGAGACCGCCCGGCACGCCGGGCACGCCGACATCCTGCGTGAGCTGACCGACGGCGAGACCGGCGCGATCTGAGCGTCACTCGCGGGGCAGCAGCCCGTCCGGATACTCCATCCCGTCGTGGGTGCAGGCGGCGGCGGCCACCCGGGCGGCGTAGCGGGCCGCGTCGAGCAGGTCGGCGCCGCGCAGCCGGGCCGCGATCAGGCCGGCGGCGAAGGCGTCCCCGGCGCCGTTGGTGTCCACCACCGGCGCCGGTGGGGTGGCGGCGGGCACGTGCGCCGGCGGCAGGTCCGGGGCGTGGAGCGTCGCGCCGGCCGCCCCGCCGGTGACCAGCACCGTGCGCGGCGACAGCCCGGCCGCCGCCTTGCCGGCCCGCTCACCCAGCTTCACGTCGCTGACGAACACCAGGTCGGCGGCCTCGGCGAACGGCCGGTGGTAGTCGTTCTCGCCGTCCCAGTCGTGCAGGTCGGTGGAGAGCGACGCGGCGCCCCGCAGCGCCGGCAGCGCGTCCCGCGCCCAGTCCATGATCGACACGTGGGTGTGGGCCGCCTCGGCGACCAACGCGGCCAGCTCCGCGTCGGGGAACGGCGTCGGCCCGGACCAGGACCGCGGGTCGTAGAGCGACATCCGCCGGCCGTCCGGGTCGACCAGGTTCACCGACCGGCGGGTGCCGGCGGGCGCGTCCACCAGCACGGTCCGCACCGAGGTGCGCGCCAGCGCGGCCCGTACCAGGTCGCCGGCCGGGTCGGTGCCCAGCACGTCGACAAGCGTCACCCGCAGGCCGAGCGCGTGCGCGGCCAGCGCCACCCCGGCCCCGGTGTTGCCGATCCGCAGCTCGACCGGGGGCACGGTCAGTGAGTCGGCGGCGGGCAGTGGCAGCGCGGGCACCTGGGCGCGTACGTCCACGCCCAGCCCGCCGATAACGAGGAGGTCGACCATGGCGCCGACGATATCCGCTCGGCGCCGCCTATCCTGGCCCCGGGCGTCGTCGAGGGGGAGAGCGCGTGCTGGTCATCCACGGGCTGTGGCTGCCCGGCGCGGGGCTCGCCCTGTGGGCCGAGGACGGCACGCTGCCGACCGTCGCGCGACGTCGGCCCGGCCGCGCGCCCCGGGAACGGCCGCACCCGTTCGCCGCCGACCACGCCACGCTGGCCGCCGCGCTCGACGGGTTCCCGGGTGAGCCGATCTCCGTGCTGCTCGGCCTGCCCACCCGCGCCGGGTCGCCGGTGGACTCGCCGGAGCTGGTCCGGGCCGCCGTCGGGGACCCGGTCCGCGGCCCGGTCACCCGCGCCGGTTGGCGGGTCCCCGCCCTGGCGTACGCCCCCGACGACGCGTACGCGCTGCTGCGCGCGCCCCGGCCGGACCCGGTCGGGGCCAGCGTGCGACACCTGGCCGAGCTGGCCGACTTCGCCGCGGACCTGGTCGCGCGTGGCCGGCTGCTGCCCGGCGTGCTCGACGCCGGTAAGGCGGGGCCCCCGCTCAACGCCTCCGGTAGAGGCAGGGCCTCCTCTCATCACCCGCCCCGGGCCGGGCGGCGACTACGCCCGGTGGGTGAGTCCGACGTGGCGACCGCGCTGGCGCTCTGGCGACCGTTGCTCACCGGCACCGACGCGGCCTGGGCGCGCGGCCTGGCGCTGGCCCTGCCCCCGGCGGCCCGCGCCGCCCGCGAGTGGCAGCCCGCACCGTCGGATGCGTCTGTCGTCGCCCCGGCGACCACAGGTGCACCCACACCGCCGAACGCCGCCGCGCACCCGCCCGCGGCGACCGGCCGGGCCGACGGCGTGGGGCCGGGCGAGCTGGTGGCGGACGCGCTGGATGCGCTGGTCGACGCCGCCGCCCGCGCGGCCCTGGCCGACACCCGCCTGCACCGGGGGATGCGCCCCGGTGGTCCGGTGCCGCGCTGGCTGGCCGCGCTCACCGGCCCGGAGCGCGCCTTCACCACCGAGCCGGCCGCGTTGGCGACGCTGCGGCGCGAGCTGGACGCCTGGCAGCGCGACGCCGCCGGCGGCGCGGTACGGGCCACGTTCCGCCTGGTCGAGCCGGCCGCCGATCCGGTCGCCGAGCTGGTCGAGGGCGGCGCGTGGCGGGTGGAGTTCGGCCTGCACCCGGCCGACGAGCCGGGGCTGGTGGTCGACGCCGGGCACATCTGGCAGCGGCCCGCGCCCGCGCTCGCCGCCCGCGGGATCGACCCGCAGGAGACGCTGCTGGCGGAGCTGGGCCGGGCCAGCCGGCTCTGGCCGGAGGTGGACGCGGCACTGCGTACCGCCGCGCCGGAGGGGATGGAGCTGGACGCCGAGGGCGCGCACCGGTTCCTGCGCGAGGGCGCACCGGTGCTGCACGCGGCCGGCTTCGGGGTGCTGCTGCCGTCCTGGTGGCGGCGCTCCTCGTCCCGCCTCGGCGCCCGGCTGCGGGCGCGCAGCCGTACCGCCCCGGGCGCGGTCGCCACCACCGCCGGCACGCTGGGGTTGGACGCGCTCGTCGACTACCGCTGGGAGGTGGCGCTCGGCGACCAGCCGCTGACCGCCGAGGAGCTGGCCTCGCTGGCCGACCTGAAGTCGCCGCTGGTCCGGTTGCGCGGTCGCTGGGTCGAGCTGGACCCGCAGCGGCTGGAGGCCGGGCTGCGGCTGCTCCGGTCCTCCGGCGAGCTGACCGTGGCCGACCTGCTGCGGATGGGGCTCTCCGGCGAGGAGGGCGGCGGCGAGCTGCCGGTGCTGGACGTGGTCGCCGACGGGGCGCTCGGCGAGCTGCTGGCCGGCGAGGCGGAACGGCGGCTCACCCCGGCCGACCCGCCGCCGGGCTTCGTCGGGACGCTGCGGCCCTACCAGCGGCGCGGGCTGGCCTGGCTGGCCTTCCTTCAGTCGCTGGGGCTGGGCGGTATCCTCGCCGACGACATGGGGCTGGGCAAGACCGTGCAACTGCTCGCGCTGCTCGCCGGCGACCCGCCGGAGGCCGGCCCGACGCTGCTGGTCTGCCCGATGTCGCTGGTCGGCAACTGGCAGCGGGAGGCCGCGACGTTCGCGCCCGGCCTGCGGGTGCACGTGCACCACGGCGCGGAGCGGGCCCGGGGCGAGGCGTTCACCACCGCCGTGCAGGAGGCGGACCTGGTGCTCACCACCTACTCGGTGGCCGCCCGGGACGCGTTCGACCTGGCCGCCGTCGACTGGCACCGGGTGGTGGTGGACGAGGCGCAGGCGATCAAGAACGCCGCGACCCGGCAGGCCGAGGCGGTCCGGTCGCTGCCCGCGCGGCACCGGGTCGCGGTCACCGGTACGCCGGTGGAGAACCGGCTCGCCGACCTCTGGTCGATCATGCAGTTCGCCAATCCGGGGCTGCTCGGTCCGGCCGCGACGTTCCGCAAGCGGTTCGCCGAACCGATCGAGCGGCACGCCGACGCGGAGGTGGCCGAGCGGCTGCGCCGGATCACCGGCCCGTTCGTGCTGCGGCGGCTCAAGACCGACCCGTCGATCATCACCGACCTGCCGGAGAAGCTGGAGATGGAGGTGCTCTGCAACCTCACCGCCGAGCAGGCCGCGCTCTACCGGGCCGTGGTCGACGACATGATGGCGAAGATCGAGTCCAGTGACGGGATCGAGCGCCGGGGACTGGTGCTGGCCACCATGACCCGGCTCAAGCAGGTCTGCAACCATCCCGCCCAGTTGCTGCACGACGGCTCCGCGCTGACCGGCCGTTCCGGCAAGCTGGAACGGCTCGACGAGATCGTCGACGAGGTGCTCGCGGCGAACGAGAAGGCGCTGCTGTTCACCCAGTACGCCGAGTTCGGCGGGATGCTGCGCGGGCACCTGTCGGCGCGTACCGGCCGGGAGGTGCTGTTCCTGCACGGCGGTGTCGGCAAGGCCGAGCGGGATGCCATGGTGACGCGGTTCCAGTCGCCGGACGGCCCGCCGCTGTTCGTGCTCTCACTCAAGGCCGGCGGCACCGGGCTCACGCTCACCGCCGCCAACCACGTGGTGCACGTGGACCGCTGGTGGAACCCGGCGGTCGAGGACCAGGCCACCGACCGGGCGTTCCGCATCGGCCAGCGTCGCCGCGTGCAGGTGCGCAAGTTCGTCTGCGCCGGCACGGTGGAGGAGAAGGTGGCCGCGATGATCGCGGACAAGCGGAACCTGGCCCGGTCGGTGGTGGGCAGCGGCGAGCAGTGGGTGACCGAGCTGTCCACCGAGACGCTGCGCGAACTGTTCACGCTGGAGGCCGGGGCGGTGGTCGAGTGACCACGGGTCCCCGCTTCGAGGAGTTCGGGCCGCCGCTGCGGGTCGAGGGTGGGCTGCGGGCGCGCAGCGTCCGGGGCGCGATCGGGCGTTCCTGGTGGTCCCGACGGTTCCTGGAGGTGCTGGAGTCGTTCGCGCTCGGTTCCCGGCTCACCCGGGGCCGGGCGTACGCGCGCCGGGGGCAGGTGCTCCGGCTGGATGTCGCACCCGGACTCGTCACCGCCGAGGTCCAGGGGTCCCGGCCGCGTCCGTACCCGGTGCGGATCGGGCTGTCCGCGTACCCGGAGGAGGTCTGGCGTCGGATCGAGGCGGAGCTGGCCGGGCAGGCGTTCTTCAGCGCCCGGCTGCTCGCCGGTGACCTGCCGGCGGAGCTGGAGGAGCTGTTCGCCGCGGCGGGCGCGCCGCTGTTCCCGGCCGAGGTGGGCGAGCTGGCGCAGCGCTGTGGTTGCCCCGACTTCGCGGTGCCGTGCAAGCATCTGGCGGCCACGTTCTACCTGCTCGCCGAGGCGTTCGACGCGGACCCGTTCCGGCTGCTGCACTGGCGCGGCCGGTCCCGGGCCGAGCTGCTGGACCGGCTGCGGACGCTACGCGGTGCCCGGCCCGGCGGCGTGGCCGCGCCGAGCGGCGCCGCCGTCCGCGCGGGTCGGGTGGACGCGACCGGTCCGAGCGGCGTCGCGACGCGTCCAGCCCCGGCGGCCGGGACTGGGCGAGCGGATGCCACGGCTGCGTCGGCCGGGACTGTGCGAGCAGATGCCACGGCTGCGTCGGCCGGGACTGTGCGAGCAGATGCCACGGCTGCGTCGGCCGGGCCGGTGGACGTGCCGGTCGGGACGCCGGCGTCGTCGGTGACCGGCGCCGGGCGGGTGCTGGCCGGGTTGTCGCCGATCGAGCCGGCGGCGGAGCTGGACCGGTTCTGGCTCTCGCCGGTGACGCTGCCGGACCGTCCGCCCACCCTGGACACCGGCCCGGAGCTGCTGCTGCGGCAGCTCGGCCCACCCGGCGCCGAGATCGGCGGGCCGGGCCTGGTCGAGCGGCTGCGGCGGGCGTACCGGGCGTTCCACGGACCGACCGGTTAGGCGGGGACGCCGCCGCTGCCGGACGCGTCGGGCGGAGGCCCTTCCGCGCGCTCACCGCAGGCGGTGGCGGAAGCGCCACATCAGGGCGGCGTTGGCGACCAGCACCGTGGCGCAGATCGCCCCGGCCAACCGTCCGGCCAGCACGGTCATCGCCGGCAGCGAGGCCCACAGCGTGATCGTCAACAGCATCAGGTACCGGCCCCGGCGACCCCTGAGCCGGTTGTCCAAGCGGGCGAAGAACCGCGGATCGCTCTCCCGCAGTTGACGGGTGATCTGTTCGAACCTGCGCTGATCCTCTTGGCTGAGCATGGCGATGCCTTCCCCTCACGGCTTCAGCGGTTCGGCGGCTTACCCGATTTCCCCGCCCGTCACGCCCCCGGCCGCTGCTCGTTTCCCTCCACCTCCGACGACGAGCGCCCTGTTTCACGGAAAGAGTGGCCATTGCGGCTCGGATGGCCCCTCTTTCCGTGAATCTGCGCGGCGGCGGGGGTGGGGGCGGGGGCGGGGTGGGTGGGGTGAGGTAGGGGAGGCTTAGCGGTGCCTTAAGTTTTCCTGTGGGGGTGAACGGGCGTCGACGGCCCGTTGCCGGGCGAAACCTCGCGTCGGGGCGGTTGGTGGGCGAGTCGGCCCTGCTCCCGGGGGTGCCGGGATGGGGGGTCCGCGTCGGGTGTCCCACGCCGGGCCTGAGCACCGTCTTAAGTGCGCCCGGGAGCCGGTTCGGGCCGCCTTGAGCAGCCGGTCCGGCCTGGCTACTTTCCCGTAGCAACTCTCCGGCAACCGTCGCCGCCCCTCCCACCCAACCCCCGGGTGGCAGGCGTGCCGGCGCTCGAAGAAAACGGGATAGCTACATGGCCGACCTGAACGTGCCACCGCGTCGACCTCGGGACGACCGCGGCTGGGACGGATACCAGCACCCCCATCCGGACGGGTACCGCGAAATGGGCTCCGCCGCCCCGTACGCCGGCGGTCACCCCGCCCCGGCGCCGCAGCCCGCCCCGGGCCCGCAGTGGGTCGGACCGAACGGCTTCGCCCCGGCCGGCCACGCGCCCGGCGCGGGTCACCCCCAGCCCCACCCCGGCTACGCCCAGCCCGTCGGCGGGTACCCGCCGCCGGCCGGCCCGGGACTGCCCAACCTGGACGACGACTCCGACGACGCCCCCCGGCGTGGCCGGCGTCGCGCCCTCGCCACGCTCGGTGGCGCGGCGGTGGTCGCCGGCGGCGCGGCGTTCGCGCTCTCCCCGCAGCTTCGCGGCCTGTTCTCGGACGGTGTGGAGTCCGGTGACGCCACCGGCACGGTGACCACCGACGGCACCCAGGCCCGGCCCAGCGGCCAGCAGCCCAGCACGGTGCGTACCTACACCGAGCAGAACGAGAGCTACATGGGTTCCCGGGCGGGCGCGGCGCTCAAGCGCAACACCCCGACCGGCGGCCGGATCTTCGGCAGCCCGGCGGCTGCCGCCGCGGCGACCGAGGTGACCGTGAAGACGGTGCTCGCCAAGGACCCGATCCGCCACCTGGCCAGCCGGACCACGTTCGGCCCGACGCCGAGGGTGATCGCCGACATCAAGAAGCTCGGCATCGACAACTGGCTGCGCCAGCAGTTGGAGCCGGAGAAGATCGCCCCGACCAAGGCCGAGCTGAAGCTGGCCGAGCTGCCCTCGCTGAAGCTCAGCCCGACCCAGCTCCGCGACCAGCGCGAGCAGCTCAACGAGCGCGGCGTCGACCCGGCCCGGGAGACGGTGGACGCCACCATCGCCCGGCAGATCTGGTCCGACCGCCAGCTCTTCGAGGTGATGGTCGACTTCTGGAACGACTTCCTGCACGTGGCGGCCGACTTCGACGGCGGCGAGACGTACCGCAACTCGTTCGACAAGGACGTCATCCGCAAGCACGCGCTGGGCAGCTACCCGGAGATGCTGGTCGCCGCGAACAAGCACCCGGCGCTGCTGCTCTACCTGAACCAGGTCGACTCGCGCAAGGACGCGATCAACGAGAACCTGGCCCGGGAGAACCTGGAGCTGTACTCGGTCGGCGTCGACGGCGGCTACACCGAGAAGGACGTGCGGCAGGCCGCCATGCTCCAGACCGGGCGGGGCGTCGCCGACGGCAAGTACATGTTCTTCGGCGACCGGCACTACGTCGGCAAGGTGAAGATCCTCGGGTTCAGTCACGCCAACAACTCGAACGACCCGAAGGTCGCCGACAAGGTGATCGACTCGTACATCCGGTACATCGCGCTGCACCCGTCGACCGCGAAGTACGTGGCCCAGAACCTGGCCACCCGGTTCGTCTCCGACACGCCGCCGAAGTCGATCGTGGACCGGCTGGCGAAGGCGTACACCACCAACAAGGGCCAGATCCGGCCGGTGCTGGCGACGCTGTTCAGCTCCTCGGAGTTCTGGGCCGCGGTCGGCCAGAAGGTCCGCCGCCCGATGGAGTACCTGGTCGCCACGTACCGGTCGCTGGGCGTGGGCCCGGACGCGACCGCCGGGTTCGAGGGCGACCAGCGGCGCACCCCGTTCGCCCAGGGGCTGCGGCAGATCCAGGACAAGATGCGCGAGCTGGGCCAGTACCCGATGGGCAAGCCCACCCCGGACGGCTACGCCGACGTCTACCTCGCCTGGACCTCGGCCGGCACCATGGTCGACGGCTGGAACGAGGCCGGTGACCTGCTCGGCGGCTGGCGCAAGCAGTTCACCTACGTCAAGCCGGAGAAGCTGGTGGCCAAGCCGCCGACGACCGCCGGGGCGTACGTGGACGCGCTGGCGCAGAAGCTCGTGCACCAGAAGCTGAGCGCCAAGGAGAAGAAGCTCGTGCTCGCCGTGGCCGGGGTGTCCGAGGGCGCCAAGGTCGACGCCACCTTCAACGGGGCCATCGCCGCGGTCGCGCGGACGATCCTCGCGTCCCCCCAGCACCACCTCCGGTGAGGCATTCGATGGAGATGACCGTGAACCCGTACCCCCTGCACCCCGAATGCCCCGACGTGCGGCGGCTGGCCGACAACCCGACCGAGGCGCTGCTGCGCGCGGAGGCGGACATCGTCGCGGCCGAGAACGCGGTCGAGGCCGACCGGTACCGCCGGCTGGAGGAGGTCGAGGAGGCCCAGCAGGACGGCCGGGGCGTCACCCGGCGTACCTTCGTGGCCGGCGCGGCGGCCACCGCGACCGCGCTGGCGACCGCGCAGTTCGTCACCACCTCGGCGTCGTTCGCGGCGACCAAGACCGGCACCCTGATCCACGTCTTCCTCTACGGCGGGCTGGACGGGCTGAGCCTGGTCGCGCCGGCGAGCGACCCGGTGCTCAGCAAGGCCCGCCCCGACCTGCTGCTCGGCAACGACTCGCTGGCCCTGGGCCGCGGCTTCAAGCTGACCAGCGCGTTCGCGCCGCTGGAGAAGTGGCTCAAGGCCGGCCAGCTCGGCTTCGTGCCGGCGGTGTCCGACCCGCGGCTGTCCCGCAGCCACTTCCAGGCCGCCGACGCCTGCAACCTGGGCGGCCTGCCCGGTGAGACCGGCGGCCGGGGCTGGCTGGACAGCCTGGTCGACACGCTCGGCAAGGGCACCGCGTTCCGCAGCGTCGGCATCGGCAGCACGCTGCCCCGCTCGCTGGTCGGCGTGAACGGCGCGATCTCCCTGAACAACGTCGGCGAGCTGCGGCTCAACGGCGACGACAAGTACCGCGCGGCCACCGAGAAGGCGATCCGCGGCCTGTTCACCGGCATCAACCACCCGGTCGAGGAGGCGGTCATCGAGGGCATGGGCGCGCTGTCCACCGCCCAGAAGCTCGCCGCCAAGCCGTACGCGGCGGCGGCCGGCGTCAAGTACGAGGGCGTCGGCAACGCGTTCCAGCAGCTCGCCCAGCTCATCAAGGGCGGGGCGAACGTGCGGGTGGCGACCGTCGGCATGGGCGGCTACGACACCCACGAGAACCAGGGCACCAGCGAGGGCGGCCAGCTCTGGCGGCGGCTCAACGAGCTGGCCAACGCCATGGCGGCGTTCTTCACCGACCTGGGCGACAAGGCCTCGGACGTGACGGTCATGGTGTCCAGCGAGTTCGGCCGGCGGGTCGCCTCGAACAGCGGCGGCACCGACCACGGGCACGGCGGTGTGGTCACCGTGCTGTCCGGGCGCAAGCTCGCCGGCTCGCTGCTCGGCACCTGGAACGGCCTGGACACGTTGGACAGCGGCGACGTGCCGGAGTACAACAACATGTTCAACGTGTACGGGTCGGTGGCGCAGGGCCGCTTCGGCCTCACCGCCGCCCAGGTGGACAAGGTCTTCCCCCGACAGAAGTTCACCCCGATCAAGATGTACGCGTGACGTATCAGGACACCCACGCCGCCGGCCGTCGTACCGGGCACTCCGCCCCGTACGGCGGCCGTCCGGCTGCTCCCGTACCACCGGGCCGGCCGCGCCGCGGGCCCGGCGGCCGGCGTGCGCTCGCGGCGGCCTTCTGGCTCGGCCTGGTCGTCGCGGTCCTGCCGTGGTGGCTGGGCACCCCGGCCGGCTCGCTGGCGGACACCGCCGACCTGCTCACCGCCGGCGGTCGGATCACCGGCCTGATCGCCGGCTACCTGCTGCTGGTGCAGGTGCTGGCGATGAGCCGGCTCGGCGTGCTGGAACGCGCGTTGGGCGGCGAGCGGATCTCCCGCCTGCACCGGGACCTCGGCGCGACGCTGCTGGTGGCGGTGCTCACCCACATGGCGCTGCTGGTGGTCGGCTACGCCCGGCAGGAGCGCAACTCCGTGTTCGGCGAGGTCGGCGCGCTGCTCACCGACTACGAGGACATGCTTTCCGCGTTCCTGGCCGCCGGCGTCATGGTGGTGGTCGGGTTCACGGCGGTCCGCGGCATCCGCCGCCGGCTGCCCTACGAACTCTGGTACGCGCTGCACCTGACCAGCTATCTCACGCTGCTGCTCGGCTACGCGCACCAGTTCAGCAACGGCGCCCAGCTCCACGAGCCGGGGCCGGTGCGCACCGGCTGGATCGTCGCGTACCTGCTGGTGGTGGCCGCGCTGCTGTGGGGCCGGATCATCGCGCCGCTGGTGTTCAACCTGCGGCACAAGCTGCGGGTGGCCGACGTGGTGGCGGAGAGCCCGGACACCGTCTCGGTCTACCTGACCGGGCAGCGGCTCAACCAGATCGACATGCTCGGCGGCCAGTACTTCCGCTGGCGCTTCCTGAACCCCGGCGGCTGGTGGCAGTCGCACCCGTTCTCCGTCTCGGCGGCGGGCAACGGCCGCTGGCTGCGGCTCACCGTGAAGGTGGTCGGCGGGCACACCGCCGACCTGCGGGACCTCACGCCCGGCACCCGGGTGTGGGCCGAGGGGCCGTCCGGTACGTTCACCGCCGCGCACCGCACCCGGGAGCGGGCGCTGCTCATCGCCGGCGGCAGCGGCATCGCGCCGCTGCGGGCGATGCTGGAGGAGTTGCCGCCCGGCGCGGCGCTGATCTACCGCGCGCGTACCCCGGCCGACGTGCTGCTGCACCGGGAGCTGGACTGGCTCGCGCAGGCCCGGCAGACGTCGGTCTGGTACGTCATCGGCCGGCGCGACGACCCCGGCCCGCGCCAGGTGATGAACCCGGAGGGGCTGCGCCGGCTGGTGCCCGACCTGACCCGCCGCGACGTCTACCTGTGCGGGCCCGGCGGCATGGTCGACGAGACCGTGAAGGCGCTGCGCGCGGCCGGCGTGCCCCGCCGCCAGATCCACCTCACCGCGTTCGAGTTGTAGGAAGGCACCCACCATGCGTCGCACGCTGATCGCGATCACCGGACTGGCCGCCGGCACCACCGCGCTGGTGGTCCTCAAGGGCGGTCCCGGCGCCGGCCAGGCCACCGCCGGTGACCTGCCGGTCGCGCTGGCCCCGGTCGCGCCGGGCGGCTCGCCCGCGCCCGGCGGGCCGACGCCCACCGCGTCCGGCGGCGGCACGCCCTCGGCCGCGCCGAGCACCTCGGCGAAGCCGGGTGCGAAGCCCTCCGCCGACCGGACGCCGGCCACCCGGACCAGCACCCGGGCCCGGACCACCCCGGCCGCGCCGAAGACCACCACGAAGGCGCCGAAGCCCACCACGCGCACGGTCACCGGGCCGACCGTCACCTACCGGTACGGGTCGCTGCGGGTGCAGATCACGTTGAGCGGCAGCCGCATCGTCGACGCCACCGGGCTGGACATGCCGGTCGGCGGGCAGGAGGGGCAGCGCGCCGACGATGTGCAGGCCCGCTACAGCGGCAGCTCCGGCGAGGTGGTGGCGAAGCAGAGCGCCAACCTGAACACCGTCTCCGGGGCCACGTACACCAGCACCGCGTACAAGCAGTCGTTGCAGTCCGCCCTCGACAAGGCGTGACGCGGTTGGCCGCCGCCGGCCGGCCCGGCCTGCGTCGGGTCGAGCAGATCATGGGTACGGCGATCAGCCTCGACCTGGCCGACGACCTGCCCGCCGCCACGTTGCACGAGCTGGCCGAGCGCACGTTCGACTGGCTGCGCGAGGTGGATGCCCGGTTCAGCACGTACCGGGACGACAGCGAGGTGTGCCGGCTGGACCGGGGGGAGTTGCGGGCGGCCGACGCCTCCGGCGACCTGCGGGCGGTGCTGGAGCGGTGCGCCGACCTGTGGTCGTCCACGGACGGCTTCTTCGACGCGTACGCCACCGGCCGGCTGGACCCGTCCGGCTACGTGAAGGGCTGGGCGGCGCAGGTCGCCTCGGACCGGCTGGTGGCGGCCGGCGCCCCGAACCACTGCGTGAACGCCGGCGGCGACGTCCGGGTCCGTGGCCGGACCGCCACCGGGGAGCCGTGGCGGATCGGGGTGCGGCATCCCTGGGACCCGGCGGCCACCTGCCTGGTGCTGACCGGCACCGACCTGGCGGTCGCCACCAGCGGGGTGTACGAGCGCGGCCACCACGTCGTCGACCCGCGCCGGGGGGCGCCGGCGGCCGGCCTGCGCTCGGTCACCGTGGTCGGCCCGGACCTGGGCGTGGCGGACGCGTACGCGACGGCGGCGGTGGCCATGGGCGGGCCCGGCATCGCCTGGCTGGACCGCCTCCCCGCCCCCTGGCAGCACGCCGTGGTGACGGACGACGCCCGTCTCCTGCACTCCCGCACCCTTCCTGCGACCCTCGACCCGGCCCGCGCCCGGCCGTCACCGGGGTGAGCAAGGAGTTGGCGTCGTGCTCGGGCCGCCGAACCGACGCGAACTCCTTGCTCAACGCCGGGGTGGGGGGAGGGGGCAGCGTGGGGGGCCGGGGTCAGCGGAGAGGGCGGTGGAGGATGGCGGGGCGGGAACCCGGAGGGCGGGGACGGCCGGGGCGGGCGCCCCGGGGGCGGGTGAACGCCCACGGGTACGGGCGTCGGCGGTGCCGTGGTGGTTCCGTGCCGCCGGTGTGGCGGGCCGCGTCGTCCCTGGACATCGTCAAACCCCCGCTCTGGCGCGCACGCGCCCTCGGCAGGCACAACGAGCCCGGTGCCGGGGAGGTCGCTGTCGGGTCAGCGACCCCGCCGGGGCAGCGGGAGGTGGCCGGGGAACAGCTCCGGGGTGAGCGTGACGCCGGCCGCCCGCAACGCCGCGATCAGCGCGTTCTGCACCAGGTAGGAGTCGGGCAACTGCCATCGGGCCTGTTCCGGGGCGACCGCCCAGCGCACGGCGCCCTCGGGCAGCCGGGTCGGCGGGGCCGGGATCCACGAGCCGGGGCCGTGCCGCACCACGTGGAAGCAGTGCTCCAGCTCCGGCCGAAGCGGGTCGCCGGGCCGGACCAGGAACATCCAGCGGCCGGTCGGGGTGACCAGCACCGGCCCGCGTACGCCGAAGCCGGCCGGGTGGGCGGCGACCGTCTCCAGCACCTGCCGGCCCAGGTGGGCGGCGACCTCCAGCACGTCGAACGCGCGCCCGGTGGGCAGCAGCACCCCGTGCGGGCGGCTGCGCCACCAGGTGGCCACCCGGGCCGGGTCGGCGCTGGCCGCGTGTTCCCACTCCTCCAGCGCCGGGTGGCAGCCCACCGTGGGGCAGCCGGCCCGACCGCAGACGAAGCGGCTGTTGGCCAGGCAGGCGCCGGGCGTGACCGGCCAGCCGTGCAGCGCGTACCGGATCGCGACCCGTCGCAGCCGCACCCGTTCCAGCGGCGACAGGTGAGCGACGCGCGGTCGGACGTTCCCCCACATGTGTGCCATCCCCTCTCGCCCCACCGAATCGTCCACCGCCACACGTCGAGAACCGTCACTGCCGTAACCCGGGATCGTTGACCTGACGAACGGCCGGTGCAACTTGCACGAAAACTACGAGAACTGGCTGGACGGCTGACGTACAACCTGTGCGACCAGGGAAAACCTGGTGGACATGCGGGGACCGGCCGGCGCCGACAGGGGGAGGGAGTGGGATGGACGAACTACCCATAGGCCGGCGGGTGGCGTACTGGCGGAGCCGTCGCAAGATGTCCCAGCAGGTCTTCGCCGACCGGCTCGGCAAGTCGAAGAGCTGGGTGGACAAGGTGGAGCGCGGCGTCCGCCGGTTGGACAAGTTCTCCGTGCTCTACGAGATCGCCGACATCCTCCAGATCGACGTGCAACTGCTGCACGGCAAGGACCCGGAGCGGCGCAGCGACGCGCTCAACTGCATCGACCAGGTCGAGGTGGAGGAGATCCGCAGCGCCCTGGAGCGCTACGACTCGATGAGCGCCTACTTCGACGCGGCGCCGTACCCTCCGCCGCTGGCCGACATGCGCAAGGCGGTCAACCACGCCTGGCTCACCTACCAGTACGGCCGCTACGGCATGCTCACCCGGGCGCTGCCCAAGCTGCTGCGCGACGCCCAGGCGGCGGACGCCGTCTACGGCGGCGACGACCAGGGTCGGGAGGCCGCCCACCTGCTCGGGCAGGTCTACCAGATCGCCTCCTCGGTGCTGCGCAAGCTGGGCGAGTGCAACCTGGCCTGGCTGGCCGCCGACCGGTCGATGGCGGTGGCCCAGCGGGCCGACGACCCGCTGCTCGCCGGCATCGCCACCACCCGGGTCTGCAACGCGCTCGTCGCGATGGGCCGTCCCCGCCCCGCGCTCGAACTCAACGTGCGGATCGCCGACCGGCTCGCCCCCGGCAGCGACAACGACGCCCGGCCCGAGCGTCTCTCGGTCTACGGCTCGCTGCTGCTCCAGGGCGCCATGGCCGCCGCCCGGATCGGCGACTCGGCGACCGTGGACGACCTGATCAGCGGCGCCGCCGAGGCGGCCGTCCTGCTCGGCGGCGACCACAACCACTACTGGACGTCGTTCGGCCCGACCAACCTGGAGCTGCACCGCGCCGCCGCGGCGGTCGAGCTGGGTGACGGCGGCCGGGCGGTGGAGACCCACAAACGGCTGCCCACCCCGGCGTTCAACGCGCTGCTGCCCGAGCGGCGCGCGCACCACCTGCTCGACCTGGCCCGCGGGTACGCCCAGATCGGCGACGTCGCCAACGCCGGCGACATGCTGTTGCAGGGCGACCGGCTCGCGCCCTCCGAGATCCGGTGCCGGCCCATCGCCCACGAGCTGATGTCGGACGTGCTCCGTCGCACACGTGGTGCGCCGCCGCCGCCGATTGCGGAGTTGGCTGAGCACATGGGAGTCGGAGTATGAGCGCGGGCCGGGCCGGATGAGCGGTCCGCACACCAGCGACGGGCACCGCGGGGTGCTCTACGTCATCGCCTGCGGTTCGCCGCTGGCCCGTCACGTCGGCCGGCTGGTCGACCTCGCCCGAGCCGACGGCTGGACGGTCTGCGTGGTCACCACACCGGACGGCGCGAAGTTCGTCGACCGGGCGGCGTTGGCCCGGCAGACCGGCCACCCGGTCCGTACGCACTACAAGAACCCGGGTGACCGGGACGTGCTGCCCCCGGCGGACGCCATGCTGGTCTGCCCGGCGACGGTCAACACGGTCAACAAGTGGGCGGTGGGCATCACCGACACGCTCGCGCTCGGCCTGCTGATCGAGGCGCAGGGGCTCGGCGTGCCGATCGCGGCGGTTCCGTTCACCAACGCGGCGATGGCCGGGCACCCGGCGTTCCGGGCCAGCCTGGCCCGGCTCGCCGAGTGGGGCGTCCGGGTGGTCTTCGGCGACCACGTCGTACGCCTGCACCCGCCCGGGACCGGCGAGCAGCACCTGGACGCCTTCCCCTGGGAGGCGGGCCTGGCCGCCCTGCGTGGCGCGGGCCGGCCGGTGGCGCCGGTCGCCTGAGCTGTCGGCGGGCCTCCGGTGACGCATTCGAGGGCCCCGCTGGGCCGCCGTGACCGTGGAAGGCGCCGGACGCCGGTAAGCTGGCCGGCCGTGAGCACAACCGGATCGCCGCCCACGGTCGCCGACGTGGTGGCCGCCCTGGACCGCCGCTACCCGCCCGCCTGGGCGGAGGAGTGGGACCGGGTCGGCCTGGTGCTGGGCGACCCCGACCACCCGGTCCGCCGGGTCGCCTGCGTGGTGGACGTGGTCCCGGAGACGGTCGACGAGGCGCTCGCCGCCGGCGCCGACATGATCGTCGCGCACCATCCGCTGCTGCTGCGCGGCGTCTCCTCGGTGGCCGCCACCACGTTCAAGGGCCGGATCGTGCACCGGCTGATCAAGGCCGACGTCGCCCTGTACGTGGCGCACACCAACGCCGACGTGGCCGACCCCGGCGTGTCCGACGCGCTCGCCGCCCGGTTCGGGCTGACCGGGCTGCGTCCGCTGCACCGGCCCCGCCCCGGCTCACCGGCCGACGGGCCGGGCCGGGGCATCGGTCGGGTCGGCGAACTGCCCACGCCGATCACCCTGGCCGGGCTGGCCCGGTTGGCCGCCGACGTGCTCCCGGTCACCACCTGGGGCGTTCGCGCCGCCGGGGATCCCGGGCGTATGGTTCGTACCCTCGCCGTCAGCGGCGGCTCGGGGGACGGCTTCCTGGCCGAGGCGACGGCGGCCGGGGTGGACGCGTTCCTCACCGCGGACCTGCGCCACCATCCGGCCGGCGAGCACCTCGCCGCCGGCGGCCCGGCCCTGCTGGACGCCGCCCACTGGGCGACCGAACGGCCCTGGCTGGACGACCTGGCCGCCCACCTGGCCGACGACCTGGGCGTCGAGACCGTGGTGTCCGACCTGGACACCGACCCCTGGACCGTGCACGCCGCCGCGCCCCGACCGGACGACAAGGAGCCCCGACCGTGAAGGCTGACCCGAAGGTGCAGCGTCGCCTGCTCGACCTCCAGGCGATCGACACCACGCTCGCCCAGTTGGCGCACCGCCGCCGCAGCCTGCCGGAACGGGCCGAGCTGGAGGCGCTCGCCCGCGAGCTGTCGGCGCTGGAGGACGAGCGGGTCCGCGCCCAGGTGGCCGTCGACGACCTGGACCGGGACATCGCCCGGCTGGAGAAGGACGTCGACCAGGTGCGGGCGCGTAAGAGCAAGGACGAGGCCCGGCTGGCCTCGGGCAACGGCCCGGCCCGGGAGCTGGAGGCGCTCCAGCACGAGCTGGTCTCGCTGAACCGCCGGCAGAGCGACCTGGAGGACGCCGAGCTGGAGGTGATGGAGCAGCGGGAGACCGCGCAGGGCGTGCTGGACGGCGTCGAGCGGCGGATCGCCGAGGCGCGGGAGCGCCGGGCCGCGACCGAGCAGCGCCGTGACGACACGCTCGCCGAGATCGCCAAGGAGGAGGAGTTCAAGCGCACCTCCCGCCAGCCGCTCGCCGGTGACCTGCCGGCGGACCTGGTCACGCTCTACGACAAGATCCGCGAGGACACCGGCATGGGCGCCGCGCTGCTCACCGGCGGTCGCTGCGGGGGCTGCCGGTTGGAGCTCTCCGGCGCCGACCTGGCCCGCATCCGCAAGGCCGACCCGGACGACGTGGTCCGGTGCGAGGAGTGCCGCCGGATCATGGTCCGGACCAACGAGTCGGGGCTGTAGCCACCGTGGCGGTGCGCGCGGTCGTGATCGAGGCCGACGGCGGTTCCCGGGGCAACCCGGGCCCGGCCGGCTACGGCGCGGTGGTCCGGGACCCGGAGACCGGTGAGGTGCTGGCCGAGCGTTCGGCGGGGATCGGCACGGCGACGAACAACGTGGCGGAGTACCGGGGCCTGATCGCCGGGCTGGAGGCCGCCGCCGAGCTGGGCGCGGCCGAGGTCGAGGCGCGGATGGACTCCAAGCTGGTGGTCGAGCAGATGTGCGGTCGCTGGCAGATCAAGCACCCCGGGCTGCGTCCGCTCGCCGCCCAGGCCGCCGGGCTGGTCGGCCGGTTCACCGCCGTCCGGTTCACCTGGATCCCCCGGGAGCGCAACAAGCACGCCGACGCGCTGGCCAACGCCGCCATGGACGCCGCCGCCGGCCGCGCCCCGACGGTGGCGTCGCCGCGCGCCGCGCAGCCGCCGCGCGAGGTCGCCGGGCCCGACTCGGCGGCCCGGGCCGCCGCCCGCGAGGTGGCCGCCCGCGCCGCCACCGCGAAGGCCACCGGCACCGACCCGGCCACCACGCCGGCCTCCTGGGAACCGCGCCCGACCGAGGAGGGCACCCGGTTGATCCTGGTGCGGCACGGGGAGACCGACCGCACCGTGCAGAAGCAGTACTCCGGCCGGGGCGACGTGCCGCTGACCGCGCGGGGCCGGGCCCAGGCCCGGGCCACCGCCGCCCGGGTGGCCGCGCTGGCGCCGTCCGTCGCGGCCGTGGTCAGCTCACCGCTGTCCCGGTGTACGGCCACCGCCAGGGCGGTCGCCGCGCTGGTCGGCAACCCGCCGGTACGCACCGACGACGACCTGGTCGAGTGCGACTTCGGGGTCTGGGAGGGGCGCACGTTCGCCGAGGTGCGGGACGGCTGGGCGGGCGAGTTGGACGCCTGGCTCGCCTCCACCCGGGTCGCGCCGCCGGAGGGGGAGTCGTTCGCCGCGGTCGCGGAACGCACCGGTCGGGCGGTGGACCGGCTGCGGTCGGCGTACCCGGGGGAGACCGTGGTGGTGGTCTCGCACGTCTCGCCGATCAAGCTGGTGCTGCGCGACGCGCTCGCCGCCGGCGACGCGTTCCTGCACCGGCTCTACCTGGACACCGCGGGCGTCTCGGTGCTCGACCTGTACCCGGACGGCGGCGTCGCGGTCCGCTCGGTCAACGACACCGCCCACCTGACCGACCTCTGACCGGGAGTCGGCCGTTCGGCGCAGCCGGGCGGCCGTTCGGCGCATCGACATCCGCCTGTCGAATGTGACCGCGCTCACGGGGTCGTAGCCTCCGGCCGTCACCTGGCCCGCTACGACTTCCCGGAGGTTGTCAATGGCCACACCGGAACCGGAGGCGCTGGACACGGCGCGTTCCCGGGCGAAGGACAAGAGCCCCTGGAACTGGCTGCTCTTCATCCCGATCGTGGTGCCGCTGATCCCGGCCTTCTTCAACGCCGACTCGCCCCGGCTGTTCGGGTTCCCGCGCTTCTACTGGCTGCAACTGGCCTGGATCCTGCTGGGCGTCGGCACCACCACGCTGGTCTACCAGATGACGAAGAAGAAGCGGGGTGACCGCTGATGTGGCGCGACCACCTCACCGAGATCATCGTCTTCTCCGTGCTGTTCCTGCTGGTCAGCGCCATGGGTTTCGTGGCCGCCCGGTGGCGCCGGCCGCAGGACATGGCCCACCTCGACGAGTGGGGGCTGGGCGGGCGCAGCTTCGGCGGCTGGATCACCTGGTTCCTGGTCGGCGGTGACCTCTACACCGCGTACACGTTCGTGGCGGTGCCGGCGCTGATCTTCGGGGCCGGCGCGGCCGGCTTCTTCGCCGTGCCGTACACGATCGTCATCTACCCGATGGTGTTCCTGGTGCTGTGCCGGCTCTGGTCGGTCTCGCACCGGCACGGCTTCGTCACCCCGGCCGACTTCGTCCGCAACCGGTTCGGTTCGCCGATCCTGGCGTTGCTGGTCGCCATCACCGGCATCGTCGCCACCATGCCGTACATCGCGTTGCAGCTCGTGGGCATCGAGGCGGTGCTCAAGACCATGGGCGTCACCGGGGACAGCGCGGTGGCCCGGCACCTGCCGATCATCATCGCGTTCGCGATCCTGGCCGCCTACACCTACCAGTCCGGGCTGCGCGCGCCAGCGCTGATCGCGTTCGTCAAGGACTCGCTGATCTACGTCGTGATCCTGGTGGCGGTGGTCTACCTGCCGTACAAGCTGGGCGGCTGGGGCAGCATCTTCGACGCCGCCGACGCGAAGTTCCAGGCGACGGCCAACAACCCGAACGACGGCATCCTGCTCAACGCCAACAACCAGCTCCAGTACGTGACGCTGGCGTTCGGCTCGGCGCTGGCGCTGTTCCTCTACCCGCACAGCATCACCGGCGTGCTGGCCAGCCGGAACCGGGACGTGATCAAGCGGAACATGTCCGCGCTGCCGGCGTACAGCCTGCTGCTCGGGTTGATCGCGCTGCTCGGTTACATGGCCATCGCGGCGAACGTGAAGCCGCTGCCCGGCGCGAAGGAGGGCAGCGTCGACGGCAACACGGTGGTGCCGCTGCTGTTCGACCAGCAGTTCCCGGACTGGTTCGCCGGCGTCGCGTACGCGGCCATCGGCATCGGCGCGCTGGTGCCGGCGGCGATCATGTCGATCGCGGCGGCGAACCTGTTCACCCGCAACATCTACAAGGAGTACCTGAAGCGGGACGCGACGCCGGCGCAGGAGGCGAACGTCTCGAAGATCACCTCGCTGGTGGTGAAGGTCGGCGCGGTGGCCTGCATCGTCTTCCTCGACCCGCAGTTCTCCATCGACCTCCAGCTCATCGGCGGCGTGATCATCCTCCAGACGCTGCCGGCGGTGGCGCTGGGCCTCTACACCCGCTGGTTCCACCGGGGCGCGCTGATCGCCGGCTGGGTGGCCGGCATGGGCCTGGGCATGTGGATGCTCTACCAGATCGGCAACCCGGCGACCGGGAAGAAGCACTTCGCCGGCTCGGCGTTCCCGCTCTCCGAGTTCGGCTTCGACACCAAGAAGACGATCTACGTGGGAATCGTGGCGGTGCTGGTGAACCTGGTGGTGGCCGCGCTGGGCACGCTGGTGCTGCGGGCCGCGAAGGTGGCCGACGGCCCGGACGGCACCACCCCGGACGACTACTTCGCCGACGAGGGCACGCCCCGCGCCTCCGCCGACCGCGCCGACCCCGCGCCCGAGCCGGTCGCGTGAAAGGATGGGGTCCCCTGTTAACGCATTCTGCATAACAGGGGGCCCCTCCTCACACCGCCTCAGCGGCGACGGTTGCGGGCGTCGAGCGCCTCGTTGAGGCGGTGCAGCAGCTCCGCGAGGGTGTCCCGGTCGTCGGCGGACCAGGCGGCCAGCATCTCGCCGTAGAGCCGGGTGCGGGCGGCCCGCACGGCCGCCATCCGCTGGAGCCCGGCCGGCGTCGCGGAGATCACCGTGCCGCGCCCGTCGGCCGGGTCGGGGGTACGCGCGATCAGGCCGTCGCGCTGGAGCGCGGAGACCTGCCGGGTGACCGTGGAGCCGTCCAGGTTCAGCCGGGCGGCGAGCGCCGAGACGTTCTGCGGGCCGGCCGCGTCGAGGTGCCGCAGGATCACGTACGCGGCCCGGTCGAGCAGCCGGTGTTCCATGGTGCCGGTGCCGCGCCGGGTGGCCTCGCCCAGCCGCATCAGCAACGCGACCTCGGTTTCGATGCGGCCGAGTGTGACTTCCTTCGCGTGGGCGTCGTCGCTCATAGCTGTATGATACAAGGAAATTACCTGTACGATACAGCTATCTGGGAGGTTGCGGAGTGGATCGGCGATCCGAACCCCACCGCAGTGCCATCTACGCCACCACGCTCGTGGCGTTCCTCGCCATCGCCGGCATCGCGGTGGTGGACCCCATCCTGCCCGCCATCGGCGAGGCCATCGGCGTCACCGCCTGGCAGGTCGAACTGCTCTTCACCGCGTACATCGCGGTGATGGCCGTCGGCATGATCCCGGCGACGCTGGCCAGCGGACGGTTCGGCTTCAAACCGGTGCTGATCACCGGCGTCTCGGTGGTCGGCCTGGCCGCCATCGGAGCCTCGTTCAGCAACGACATCGTCCAGCTCTCCGTGCTGCGCGGCGTCTGGGGGCTGGGCAACGCGATGTTCTTCGCCACCGCCATGGTGGTGCTGGTCAACCTCGCCAACGACCGGGAATGGGTGGTCGGCCTCTTCGAGACCGCGCTCGGCCTCGGCTTCGCCGTCGGCCCGCTGATCGGCGGCCTGCTCGGCGAGGTGAGCTGGCGGCTGCCGTTCTTCGTCTGCGGCATCTTCATGGTGCTCGCGCTCGGCGTCGCCGCCCGCAAGCTCCGCGAACCCACCACCAGGCAATCACCGGTACGCGTCGGCCAGATCTTCGCCACCTACCGCAAACCGGCGTTCATCACGCTCTGCGTGGTCACCGCCGCGTACAACTTCGTGTTCTTCGTGGTGCTCGGCTACACGCCGCTGTTCCTGCGCCTCGACGTCATCCCGCTCGGCCTGGCGTTCACCGGCTGGGGCCTCGGCCTGGCCGCCGGCATCCTGCTGCTCGGGCACCGGCTCGCCCACCGCATCGGCGCGGTGCAGACCGTCGGCGTGGCACTCCTCGGCCTGCTGGTCTGCATGGTCCTGTTCGCCACCTCCACCGGCACCGCCATGTCGCTCGTCGTGCTGGTCGTCGCCGGCCTGTTCATGGGCCTGGCCAACGCCAACCTGACCGACCTGGCGCTCGGGCTCGGCTCCGCCGACCGGCGCATCGCCACCGGCGCGTTCAACCTGGTCCGCTGGGGCGCCGCCGCGCCCGCCCCGATCATCTCCGGCAAGCTCGCCGAACACGGCCTGGCGCTGCCGTTCTGGGTCGGCTTCGGGGTGCTCGCCGTCGGCGTGCTGGTCTACCTCGCGTTCGGTCACCTGATGGCCGCCGGCTACGGCGAGCGGATGGTGTGGAACCGGGCCGCCCGCGCCGCCGAGCACGCCCCGGAGGAACCGGTCGGGGAGGCGTACTGACCGACCGTCAGGTCAGCGCCCGCCACAGCAGGTAGAGGCCGATCGTCGTGCCGAACACCACGATGACCGTCTTCAACACCACCGCCGGGAGCCGGCGGGCCAGCCGGGCGCCCACGTACCCCCCGACGACGGTGGCCGGCGCGACCACCGCGACGGCCACCCACTGCACCGGACCGAACAACGCGAAGACCACCAGCGTGGTCAGCCCCACCACGGCCGAGAGCAGGTTCTTCACCGCCGTCACCCGGGCCAGCGTGGCATCCAGCACCAGCGCCAGCCCGGCCACCAGCATCACCCCGAGCGCCGCGCCGAAATAGCCGCCGTACACCGTGCCGACCAGAACCATGGTCTGCACGGTGACGGTACGGCGGCGCGGGCTCAACCGCGACGGATGGCCCACCAGCCGGCGCAGCGGATCCTGGAACGCGAGGATCGCGGTCGCGCCGAGCACCAGGAACGGCACCACCACCTCGAACGCGCGCGCCGGCGTGGCCAGCAACAGCACGCAGCCCAACACCGTGCCGACCGCCGCGGTGGGCAGCAGCGACCACAACGCCCGACCGCGCGGCAGATCCGCCCGACTGCCCGCCACGCTCGCCGCGTATCCCGGGAAGACCGCCACCGAGTTCGACACGTTTGCGGCCACCGGCGGCAGGCCGGTCGCGATCAGCGCCGGGAAGGTGATCAGGGAACCGCCACCGGCGACCGCGTTCACCGTGCCCGCGGCCAGCCCGGCGACCAGCAGCAGCGCGACGTCGGAGAAGTCCATGATCCCCGAGGCTAGTACGCCCGGGTCCGGCTGTCCTGGTACGAGTCGGGGGGACCACTGTGCGCCCCGGATTCCGGTATAACCAGGCGTGACGGGGGCACGGGGGAGGCATCGATGCGGGACAGACTGGACCACGCGCTGCGTGCCGGCCAACTCGACGGCCTGCACGCCGTCGTGGCGGTTCGCGGCGACGAGATCGTGTTGGAACACTACGGCGTCGGCGAGGACTTCACCTGGGAACGGTCACTGGGCGTCGTGGAGTTCGGGCCCGGGACGCTGCACGACATCCGCTCGGTCACCAAGAGCGTGACCGCGCTGCTGTACGGCATCGCGCTGGGCGACGGGCTGGTCCCGGCGCCGGAGGAGCCGCTGCTGCCGAAGTTTCCCCACTATCCCGACCTGGCGGCCGATCCCGCGCGTGCCCGGCTCACCGTCGCGCACGCGCTGACCATGTCACTCGGGCTGGAATGGCGCGAGGACCTTCCGTACGACAGCCCGGCCAACGCCGAGATCGCGATGGAGCTGGCACCGGACCGGTACCGGTACATCCTGGAACGACCTGTCGTCGAGCCGCCCGGCACCCGATGGGCCTACTGCGGCGGCGCCACCGCCCTGCTCGGCCGGCTGATTGCCGACGGCACCGGGCAGTCGCTGCCGGAGTACGCGCAGGCGACGCTGTTCGGCCCGCTGGGCATCAGCCGCCACGAGTGGACGGCCGGCCCGGACGGGGTGGCCTCCGCCGCGTCCGGGCTGCGACTCGCGCCCCGCGACCTGGCCCGCCTGGGCGAGCTGGTGCTGCGCGACGGCGTGTGGCAGGGCCGCCGGCTCGTCCCGGCCGACTGGCTCCGCACGATGCTCCAGCCGCGCCTCCAGACCGAATGGGGCGCGCGGTACGGCTACCACTGGTACCTCGACTCCGTCGCGGGCCACGAGCTGGCGGCGGCGATGGGCAACGGCGGCCAGCGCCTCTACGTCCTGCCCGACCTGGACCTCACCGTGGCCGTCACCGCCGGCAACTACGACGACCCCGACCAGTGGCGGACCCCGCTCGCGCTGCTGGAGCAGGTCATCCTCGCCGAGGCCGGGTGACGCGCCGCAAGGCGTCGGGGCGGAAATGGGCGCGGCGGTCGCGTCGTTAGGATGAGGGCGCGACGGACGAGTCGACCGGGCGGTCGCGTCGGCGGGTTACAGCCCGCCGCCGAGGAACGTCCGGACTCCACAGGGCAGGGTGGTTGCTAACGGCAACCCGGGGCGACCCGCGGGACAGTGCCACAGAAAACAGACCGCCGGCCCGTCACGGGACGGTAAGGGTGAAACGGTGGGGTAAGAGCCCACCAGCACCCCGGGTGACCGGGGTGGCTCGGTAAACCCCACCCGGAGCAAGGCCAAGAAAGGGCCGTCACCGCAAGATGACGACCCGCGCAGACGCTTGAGGGCTGCCCGCCCGATGTCTGCGGGTAGGCCGCTGGAGCCTGCCGGCGACGGCAGGCCGAGATGGATGGCCGCCGCCGGCGCGCCTACGGGCGTGCCGGGCACAAAATCCGGCGTACAGGTCGACTCGTCCGTCGCCCACCAGCTCAGAGCCGTGATCAAGGCTCTGAGCTGGGTGTTTGTCTGGTGCTGTTGGTTGACCTTGGTCATCGTTGGGTGGCGTTTGACGGCCTGGCCACGGCCTGAGACGGCCTGGAGACGGCCTGAGTGCTGGCTCAGCAAGCCTCGTGCCCGCTTGACCGCTGCGGCACGCGCGGGAGCAACCCGCCATCGCCATCACTACAACTCGTGCCACTCTCCTGCCCGACGAGGATCACCCGTGCGGACGAACTCTTCGACAACTTGCCAGGCGCGTTCGAGGTCGAGAACGAAGTCCGCGGTGAAGTCGACCAGGTCGTCCAGCACCACCACTTCCGCATCTGCTTCCGCAGGCTTACCGGCGGCCAGGAGGGACACGGCGTCCTCGTCCGTTATCAGATGGACGACCGCCGCAGAACCCGCGAACCCGAGCGTCAGCACAGGGAACTCAGCATCGCCCCGTACTTCGAGGTAGCCGCGCCCCTGGGCACGCAGTTCGTCGAACCGCTCGATGAGGCCGGCGAAGTCTGACCGCTCCACCGGGGCGAACTTCCCTGACGTTGGAGACGTGGCGCTCCACGAAATGGTCACCCGGCAACCTCCTCGACGACCACGAGGGTACGGCTGCGGAGCGCGATCGGTGAGCCGGTGATCCGGTGGCAAGCCAGTCCTGGGGTTGGACTGGCGCGGCAGGCGGAAGCCCCGACCCCGATGGCGGTCGAGGTGTCGGCTTCCGTCCCGCTCGCTGGCAAGCTGGCTATGCGAATCTTACGGTGCCGCCCAACCGGATATCCAGGTTTCGCAGAAGGGCACCGAGCCGTCTGCTGGCCTCGGCGTCCATGTGGGGAATCGGCCTGCCTGCGGCCTGATGCTCGCCCAGGTCGTACAGCGCGATGCGAAGGTACTCGGCGGTGGCGAGGTCGAGGCGCAGCTCGATCGGGTCGTCCATGCTGTGACCGTAGGACTCTGCCGTCATCTTGCGTGCGGGCGGTGTCCCGGCGGCTGTCGGTGGCTCACCGCCCCGGCGCCGTAGGCGGCCGGGGCGGCTTGCCGCCGGCCGGGCTTGCCGCCCCCGCACCGCGCGCAGCGCGGTGCCTTGATCATAATGAGAGTGTTTCGGCAGTGGCGCTTCGCGCTTTGTGCCCTCCGTCGGGTGATGTGCTCACGGATTCGCCAGGTGAAGTGCGCCAGTGGTCCTGTTGGATACGGTGTGGCGGCTCACTACCGTCTGCCACGTGGCTATCGTCAAGCGAAGTGGCCCGCACGATCACCAACTACCCGGTGTCTGAGGATCGTCTCCACCCCATTGCCGAGCCTGCTGGCGGTGTCAGGTAATGGAGTCACTCTTGCCAGCTTTGGATGCGTGAACGTGCTGGATGCTAGTCGAATTTGCAGGGTCCGCCGATCGAACCGGGTAGTCTCGCCATAAACGAGAGAATGGCGAATCGCTCTCCGAGATAAACCGCAGCACCTCATTCGGTTCCGCAAAACGTGCGGCTGGCATAATGTGCTGCGAATAAGTAAGGGAAGGCAGGTCCAGCCAGCTGAAGCGTGACGGGCGGTGGAAAGCAAACTCCCTGCCCCTCCCGTCCACAAACAAGATTTCCTGACGGCTTGCGTCATCTACGGTTGCCTTGACCCGCCGAAATACGTGGCGACAGAATCCCGCGTCTTCTATCCAGGTAACGGCGTCACGGATTGCATCAACAGCACGCTTCAGCATTTCGACATCAGGAGTGCTCGATCTCCCGTGGGCCCATTCGTTCCGGGCCTCGTGTGCCTCGGCGCTTACTAAGCGCTGGCTAATTTCCTTTAGCTGTCGAACGACAAACGACCTGCTATCAGGTAGGAGGTTCAGGAAAGGCAACGTTGACCTAAAGGCGAAAGCCTGAAGTTCCTGCTTAAGTACCCACTTGGGGATTCCTGTGTCGGGCCGCTCGAAATCGCTAGCTGATCCCTCTTGCTCTGCGAGCCAATCGCCGAGGATCTGGAAACCGCGTGTTAGAGCGTACAGGTCTGGCTTTTCGTTGAAACGAACGGCATAGTCGCCATCCTGTCGGTTGCCCTTACCCAGGTCGTCCAGCTTAAGCCTTGCCCCTTCCTCATCTACGTGCGGCCGATATATGAAAGGTCGGGGGCTGGAAGAGTGATCTGTCGTCAGTGCCCACGTCGTGTAGTAAAGAGACTCTCGGAGTACCGACTCAAGTTGAGGGAAATAGGAACCGGTATTTCCGCGGATGCGATCTATGTCGCGAGAAGTCATCGTTGGCGGTGCCTGTCTAACCGCCTGAGTAAGCCTTTCGTGCAGCAGCCAGAATTCTTTATGCGGATCTAGGAGGTCTTCAACAGAGAATCCCAGTTTCCACATTACGGCGTTTACGCGCTCTTCGTCAGTCGACAAAATCTCTTCTGCCAGGCTTAGTTTGGACGCAGCGACTATGAAATTGCTCCTGCGCGCAAGCAGCAGTGATGAGACCACCTCGCGCGGCTCTCCTCGCTGCAAATAGTGTTCGATTTTAGCTTCAAGGCTTGGCCCCTCCTCGCTTCGAAGCTGCCACTCGAGATCGGTCCGGTCGCCTTCGTCATCCATTCGGTACATCTGCCCGACCAGGCGCCGCAAGCGCATAAGGGCTAAGGGCAAGGAACTGGATCGAATCCTAACCCCGAACCTCCCCAGCTCGGGCTGCAAATCGTACGCACCCATCTCCTCGTCCTCATTAACGACAGGACGGCGAACTTCGCCGAGCGGTACGGGGATGGTGCCATCCATGACAAGACTATCGAGAGCAGCGAAGATTGCCTGGTTCGATGCCGTTAGCGTCAACTGAAGCAACTCGGCTACGTTTAAGTCTGCGACCATGCGCGCCGCAGGTCCGCCCTTGATGCCTACTGCGGAGGCAGCTTGTCGAACCGAATTCTTCGTGTTGTCGAGCAGCCATTCCAGCAGACGGCGCATCTCTTCGATTGTGAGCGAATCGCCAATTAGATAGGCGACGCAGTCTCCCGAAAGGTCGTCGTAGACGTTTTGGGGAGTTAGATCGATTCTATTAAAAAATTCTTTCCAGTCGCAGCGGTTCTTGGTCTCTTTGTCGAAAATTTTCTCAGCGATGGAGCGGCTTTCGTTAATTTGGGCAGCCTGATCCGAGACGAGGGATCTGTAGTGAGTGCTTGTGCATCGAGCGTCTGAGCAATGGAAAGGAATGGACCGATCAGGCGGGAGCACGCGCCGATGGGAGGTCTCAATCAACCCAAAGGGTCCTGTAATGAAACGGCCCATCTGAAATACGCCCTGCGGTGTACCTTCCAACACCTCTAGACTTTCCTCGGCCGTCAGTACTGTTCGGTTCGCGCCAAATGGCATTGAATTAATTTTGTCGTAAAGTGTGCGCCCGTATACGTAGGGAAAAAGCAGCTCGCGCTCTCTAATTTGCCGACTGACGATTTCAACGAGCGCGGGCACGTCTGATCCTATGGCATCGATCAGCAGATCGGAGTGGAACATGTGTAGATAGCAAATGAATCGCGCCTCGGGATATTTAATGTTCTTCTTTACGAAGTTGTCCGTAACGCGCTCGCCCAATGCCGACAGTTTGACCGTCTCGTACATCTCCCTTGAAACTCTGTAGCTTCGCCGGATGATGCACTCGGACAGCAGTTCACGTAAATCCAACAAGCTTCGAAGTGTCGCTCGATACTCGTCGCTGCCGTAAAGATCCACTAACTCATCCACGGTCTTCGGCTCAGGCATGCAACCGAGACTAGATCAGCGAGGGTGAGCCAGGAAGGCTCAGATCGGGGTTCCTTGCATGAGACAGAACAACTTGGTACATCACGGAACTGAACGGACTGAAACTGTCTGATACTCGACAGCGGCTAAGATGTCGGTATTCGGCTATGCGGTAGCTCTTGGTCGTCTTCTACTCGTTGAACGGGCGGACGGACGCTACTGCCCGCTTGTCGACGACCTCCGGCTCGGAGCGGGACGCCTAGTTCGGTTGCGTCGATCCACGTCGGCGAGGTCGTCCTACGTTGCGGTTGTTCCGGCGCCTTTCAGTTAGTCCTAGCTAGTCAAGGTTGATGCTGGCATCGATCAGTTTCTAGCTGCGCTTGGGGGTGAGCCGTCTCACCCCTGACTGGAGAACGAACAACTCTCTACGGGCGATTGCCTCACCTTTGGCGTCGAGTTGGTACCCCTCAAGCCATACCCAACCGTCGTACGTGTGCAACTCGGCACGGATCTTGATGAGGCGGAAGAAGATTGGTCGTGTGAATTGAGGGCTCGCGGCTCGGGTCAGGTGCAGAAGATCACCGACCTTCACGCTGACTCTTTCGGTCTCGCCATTCGCGCAGGGTCGCAGCTGCTGCTGTGAGGCGTGGACACCCGGTGTCGGAGCACTTCGAGCAGACGGATCGGTGGTGGAAGTCGATGACATAGCCGGCCATCAGGACGGGGAAGGGGGGTCCTGGCTGTTGCTCGGGGACCAGCACGGCTCACCTCTGGTTGAGGCGTTTGAGGGCGGCCGACGAACGCAGAGCGCCGGCTCTGGTCATCGACGGCTTTTCGGGAGCGGAAACGGCGGCTCGGCCGACCCACTTCTGAGCCTGCGGGGTGTGCGTGGATGAGCCCGGCTCGCCGACTACGTAGTCGACCGGATGATCAGGGCGCTGGAACCACTTGAGCCTAGTCATGCGTAAAGGGTAGACGACTAGAGCGTCCGGTAACTAGGTGTCCATCAAGTTGATACGTGCCTAGTCGACGGATGCCTAGCGTCAGTGTCATGGGCAAGAAGCTGCGTCTGGTGGGTTCGGGCGAGATCCGAACCATGCTCGGCGGCGTCTCCCGGCAGCGCGTCTACCAGATCACCAATCGGCGCGACTTCCCTGAACCTGTGGCCACGCTTCAGATGGGCAACGTCTGGCTTGCCGAGGACGTCGAGGCGTGGATCGCTGCCAGGCGCGGGGACCTGGACTAGCTCGTAGTCGTCCCTCGCGGAGGGTGCCAGCTCCGAACCGAGACAACGAGAAACGCCCCGGTGATGATCCCCGGGGCGCTCGTGTGCGGAGGGGTGCTACAGCTCGTCGACGGCGAACGCCGACACCAGCTCGGCCATGCTGTCGATGACGGCCTCTGCGGCGGCGAACCGCTCGCGCTTGCCGGGCTTGTTGGCGTACCCGATGGCGGCCACCCCGGCAGCGTGGGCGGCCTCGATGTCGGTCTCCGAGTCACCGACGAGGACGCATTCTGCCGGACTGGCGCCCAACTCGCGGACGGCTTCCCGCACCGGGAACGGGTCCGGCTTCATCCGCTCCGGTGCCGCCTCCGGTCGGCCGATGACCGGGTGTACGTAGCCGCTCAGCCGGCGGGCGCTCAGGTAGGCGTGGACGGACCCGGCTGAGTTGTTCGAGACGACGGCGACCCGACGGCCGGTCTGCTGGGCGGCGACGATGACCTCTCGGCCGTACGGCGTGGGCGTGGCGGTGCGGGCCGCGGTGACCTCCTCGCGGGTCATCGCCTGGTCGATCAGGCGGACGACGGCCGGGCGCCCAAGCGTTCCGGTGAAGCGGAGCACGGCGAGCGGGTCGCGCTCGGCCAGGATCTCGGGCGGCAGGGTCACGCCCTGGTCGACGAGCAGCCGGCGAAGTTCGTGGGCGACGGTCGGCGCGGGACGCTGGGCGAAGATGCTGCACACGGGGCCGTCGAAGTCGAGCAGGATCACTCGGGCACGGTCGATCACCTTGGCCAGGTCGGTGGCGGTCACGAGGCGTACTCGCGGGCGATGGTGCCCCAGAGGCTGTCGAACCAGGCGCGGGCCTGCTCGACGTAGAGGGCGTCATTGCTGGTGTCCTCGTCGCTGGGCGTGAACGGGAAGAGGATCGCGTCCTTGCCCATCGCGTCGTAGATCGCCATCGGCTTGCCGTCCACGGAGACGGTGTGCTCGACGACGGGATAGAAACCGAAGAAGGCTTCCTGCTCGTTGATGATGAACAGCTTGAACAGGGGCGCGGCGTTGTGGACGCGTACCTCGGTGGTGGCGGTCTTGACCAACCCGAGGTCGGCAAGCTCCTGGACGGCGTCGGTGACGGCGTGGATGGACCGGTCGGTGATCCGGCGGGCTCGGGCACGGATGCCGGGGTCGTCGGCTTGGTCCTCGGCGCGGCAGGGGATCGCCATCGGAGCGGTCATATCAGAGATCAGCACGCGTACCCCCGAACCCGTCACCGCCGTGTCCGTCCGCATCGACCCGCAACGACCCGACCCGTACCCGGTGTATCTCGCGGTCGGTGCCGGCCGGCGACGGATGTCCCTGACCCCCGACGAGGCGTGGGCGCTGTGGCGCTGCCTCTCCGAAGCCGTCGCCACGCTCGGCGCCCCTCCCGACTACATCCGCACCGACATCCGACCGGCCAGGAGGTAACCGCGATGACCACCCTCACCCGCATCGTCAACCGGCTCCGTCGCCCGCTGCGCATCCGCCTGGTGGGCCCGGCCGACCAGACCGCCGCCGCCCTGCACGGCCTGGCGCACATGGTCAACCGCCGCCCCGACATGGCCGACCGGCGCATCCGCATCGACCTGACCATCCGCGACAAGCCACTGGAGGAGTGGCGATGACCGAGCGCACCGAAACCGCCGTACGCCTGGTGATCCTGCTCGCCATCGCCACCATGGCCGGCGCCGCCGCCTTCACCCACGTCCACGACCTCTCCGTCGCCCACGGCCAACCCAACTGGATCGGCTGGGCCAACGCCGTAGCGGTCGAGCTGATGACGATCTACCTCGGCCTGGAACTACGCGCCCGCCGTCGCACCGGTCGACCCGTCGGCCTGGTCGGCTCGCTGCTGGTGGCGTTCGCGCTGCTGTCCCTCGCCGCCCAGGTCGCCGAAGCCCATCCATCGGTGTGGGGCTGGGTCGTGGCGGCGGTGCCGTCGCTGGCCTTCCTCGCCCTGGTCAAGGTCGTCCTGTCCAACGCCCCGATCACGCCGCCGGCTGTCGAGCCGAACCAGCCCGACGCGTACCGGTACGACGAGCCGGCGGAAGCCACCGAGGCCGAACCGGTCCGCCCGACCGTGCCAGCGTCGCCCGTCGTCCCGGCGGCACTGCCTCCGCGCGCTGTCCAGTCCAACCGGCCGCACGTCGTCGGGATCATCCGATGAGGGCCACCCACGCCGCCGGCTGGCGGCTACCGGAACTCGTGCACGACCTCGATCAGACCGACGATGTGGGCGTTGAAGTCGTCCAGTTCTTCGGCGGGCACCCACAGCTCCAGGATGGTTTGCCCGCCGGCCTGGCGCACCGGGTAGCGACTCAGGAACTCCGACTCCACGTGGAAGCGGGTCACGTAGCCGACGCCGGAGGCCGGTACGTTCCAGTCCCTGGCGATCTTGATTGCGTAGTCCTCGTTCAGGACCGGGTAGAAGATCGGCTGATCGGGCAGACGTGGCGGCCACGCCCGCCATCCGGACTCGCGGACGAGAGCCAGCTCTGTCGGCCCGGTCGGGCGCCACAGCACCGTCGTACCGTCATCGCTGTTCATGTCGACCTCGCCGTGTGGGTTGATGGTGAGCCCGGACAGTACCGGCGCACCGTTCTCCGGGACCACCGCATTCGGCTCGCGGGGGTGGACCGATGACGGCGCCGACTCTGCCCGGCCTCGCGCCGGCCGACCCGACCCCGGCTGCTGCTCCTCGGCCGGGGTCGCGGGCGGCTCGCATGGCGCTGCCTCGTTCGGTGGACGTGCTCAAGGAGATCGCCGCCGAGTACGGCGTGTGCGTGCGTCCCCTTGCGATGCGCCGCACGGATCTCGACACCGGCCGGACCGAGGTCATCGACCTACCCTGCGGCGCGACGCGGGAGGACAAGTGCGCGCCATGCGCGAAGAAGAACCGCCGGCTGCGGCAGGCCCAGATCCGGGAGGGCTGGCACCGCGACGACGAGCCGCTACCGCCCCCGGAGCCGGCGACCGACGAACAGTCGTCCCTGATCCTGTTCCGGGCACACCTGGAGTTCTCCCGCGACGAGGCATCCCGGGCGTGCCAGTGGGACCAGGTCGACGACCTCGACGAGGCGATCCGCGAAGTGGAAGAGGCCATCGCGGCCGAAGGGCTCCGGGGACGGGTCGCCCCTCCGCACGCCACCGGCGATGAGGACCAGGGCGACGACGACACCGGCCCGCGCCGCAAGCGCTCCACCCGGCGGCGTCAGGACGCCCCGGAACTGCCTCGCCGCAAGGTCGAGCCGCGCACGGTCGGCAGGACGTACACCGCCCCGGACGGGGCCACCTACCGGCCGTCGATGTGGCCGACGCTCACCCTCGACTCCTACGGCCCGGTCCGCCCCGACGGCACCCCGCTCAACCCCGACCGGTACGACTACCGCCGCGCCGCGTGGGACGCCGTGCACCTCCCGCGTCTGCTCGACCGGTTCTGGCAGAACCTGCGCCGCTGTGAGGGCTGGAACGTCCAGTACGCCGGCTGCGTCGAGCCGCAACGCCGCCTCGCCCCACACGCGCACTTCGCCATCCGGGGCACGATTCCCCGGGACATACTGCGCACCGTCGCGGCGGCGACCTATCACCAGGTGTGGTTGGCCGGCGGTCGACGTCCAGCGATACACCGTCGAGCGGCCTCCGGTGTGGGACGAGGACGCCTCGGCGTGGGTCGACCCAGACACCCGCCAGCCGCTGACCACCTGGACGGAAGCCCTCGACGGCATCGACGCCGATCCGGACGCGGAACCGGTGCACGTGGTCCGCTTCGGCGCCCAGGTCGACGCGCGCGGCGTCATGCCCGGCACCGCCGACGCGGAGCGGACCATCCGGTACGTCACGAAGTACATCACCAAGCACACCGGCGACTGCCACAAGGCGACCACCGACCGGCAGCGGGCGCACCTGGACCGGCTGTGGCGGGAACTGCGCGTGACCCCGTGCACCGACCGCTGCGCCAACTGGCTGCTCTACGGGGTCCAGCCGAAGAAGGCACACGCGAAGCTCAAGCCCGGCCGCTGCAAGGGAAAGGTCCACCAGCGCGACACCCTCGGCATCGGCGGCCGGCGCATCCTCATCTCCCGCGACTGGTCCGGCAAGACGCTCTCCGACCACAAGCACGATGTACGGGCCTGGGTGCGGGCACTGCTCGGCGTGACTGTCGGCCTGGATGGCGTCGACGACCAGGGCGCCGCCGTCGAACCGGTCCGCCACGCCTGGGAACTGGCCCGCCCCGATGACCCGGACGTGCCGGCGATGGCTCACCGGCTGCTGCGGTCGATCAACGAACGCGCCCGCTGGCGCTCCGAACTGCTCGCCGCCAAGGACCGCGCGGCCCAGCTCCCCGCAGACGCCTCGATGACGGACGCGGACGACAAGACGGGGGAGGGGCTGTGATGGCCAAGGACGAGCTGTGGACGGTTCGGGACGTGTCGGCGTATCTGCGGGTGCCGCAGGAGACGCTGTACCGCTGGCGCAAGGTCAAGTACGGTCCGCCGGCGGCCCGGGTCGGCCGACACCTGCGCTACGAGTCCGAAGCGGTCCGGGCGTGGGTACGTGAGCAGGCGGCGGCCTGATGGGGCACGTCGAGGATCGCTGGTACAAGACGCTGCATCACCCGGGCGGGCGGAAGGAGCGGGTCAAGACGCAACTGTTCGGCAAAGGGCTGCGCTACCGGGTGCGGTACATCGGGCCGGACGGCAAGGAGCGTAAGAAGTCCTTCCCGGACCGGGCCAAGCGCGAGGCTGAGGCGTTCATGGTCTCAACCGAGACGGACAAGCTCCGGGGCTCCTACGTCGATCCGCTGGCCGGCCGGATGACGTTCGCCGAGTACGCCGAGACCTGGCTGCGTACCCGGTCCTTCGACGAGTCGACGCGGGAGGTCACCGAGCATCGGGTACGCAAGCACCTGCTGCCGTTCTTCGGCTCTCGGCAACTGGCGGCGATCAAGCCGGGCAACATCCGGGAGTGGGACGCCGCGTTGGTCGGCAAGCTGGCCCCGGCGACCCGGGCCGTGATCTTCGCGCACCTGCGGACCATCCTCGGCGCGGCCGTCGACGACCAACGCATCGCGAAGAACCCGTGTTCGGCAAAGTCGGTCACCGCGCCGCGCCCGGTGCAGCGTCGGGTGGTGCCGCTGCGCTACGACCAGGTTTCGGCAATCCGCGGTGGCCTCGCCCAGCGGTACCGGGCGATGGTCGACCTGGGCGCCGGCTGCGGTCTGCGGCAGGGCGAAATCCTCGGGCTCGGCGTCGACGACATCGACCTCGACGCCGGATGGGTGCACATCGTCCGGCAAGTCAAGCTCGTCCGCTCCCGGCTCGTCTTCGGCCTGCCCAAGAACGACCGGGACCGCCGGATACCGCTGCCCGACTCCGTCGCCCTGGTGCTGCGCCAGCACATCGACGACTTCCTGCCTGTGTCGCTCACCCTGCCGTGGGAGAACCCGGCCGACGAGGAGCGGGTGACGGTGCCGCTGCTGTTCACCACCACCCGGCGGGGTGCGATCAACCGCCACACCTTCGACGACAAGAGCTGGCGTCCCGCCGTACGCGCGGCCGGCATCACGCCGACCCGGGCCACCGGGATGCACGCGCTGCGCCACTTCTACGCTTCGTCGCTGCTCGACGCAGGGGAGAGCATCAAGGCCCTGGCGTCGTACCTCGGCCACGCCGACCCCGGCTTCACGCTCCGGGTCTACACGCACCTGATGCCGGCCAGCGAGGAACGCACCCGGCAGGCCATCGACCGCCTGTTCGAGCCTGGGTCCGGAGATGCGGGATCGCCATCGTGAGATCGACCGCCAGGATCTTGCCGACGGCTGCCAGGCTCCCCCGATGACCTTGTTTCTCATGACGGCAACTACTCGTCTCAGCGTCTACTCGTCCGCCACCGCGTCGGTCCGTCCAGCGCCGTTGCTGTCGTCCGTTGATCCTCTTGACCAGACACGCTGAGTAGGGTCGGCCCGGTGAATCTGAACCTTTTCCACGATGTGCCCAAGGGCCTCACGCTACGGGCCCGGTCCTTCATCCGCGCGCACGGCGTCAAGGTCGACTGCCTGCAAGTCGAGCAGTACCGGGAGCGATGGGTTGCGCTAGGGATTCCTTCGACAGAGATCGACCGGGTGGCGGTCTATCAGGAGCGCTGGGGCGGTCTGGTCTTGCCTCCAGCCCCGCAGTACGACGGCGGCCCCAGGTACCTCGGCGTCGATACACCGGAAGGGTCGATCACTGAGGGATGGTGGTTCGAAGCTGGCACACAGCGGACAGCGGTTCCGTATGCCTTCATGATCGGACCTGCCGGCGAGTTCGGGATTCACGCAGGGGATTGGGTTCCTCTACATGCCTCCATCGAGGGTTGGGTGGAGTCTCTTGCGTTGGCTGACCACGCAGCCATGTGGGCGAAGCAGATCACGAAGGTCACCGGCGATGAGCTGGATGACATCGCGTTAGGCGACTACGAGCCGGTGCGAGAGGTCATGGGGCTGGCGGACACCTGGTGGCGGGGCACTGACTCGCTGGTGGCGATCTACACAGGGGAGGCAGAGTGCCTTTCCTTCCCTGCGGGTCGCACCGCACGGATCTACTCCGGGCTTGATGAGTGGGGCCTACGCGGCGGAGTCGCTGAGGGCGACAGCTAAGGAGCTCTGATGAACGTAGTCGCGACCAACGGCGAACGAATGCGGCGGTTGATCACGGGCCCTTGCAGACTCACCGCAGCGTCGCGAGGGTGGAGAACCCAGATCGACGCGCAGTCAACCGAGATGCTTCAACAGGCAGGATTTCGAACAGATGGACCCACGCCCTCTCCGACCCGGTGATCACGTCGAACTTGCCTGCGAAGCGGTCGAGTGGCTGGATCGGGTCTCCTTCCCGGCCGTGGTGCGGGTCGTGTTCACCGATGCGCAGGGCCGCGCATGGTCGCTCGTCGACAAGGCGCCCATCTTCGGTACCGACCTTGATCCCGCGTCCGCGTTGCCGACGCCGGCTGCGGTGCGGTGCGTCGTCAAGGAGTTCCGCGACATGCCTGACGCCTCGTCGGCGTCGCTGGTCCTGGTCTCGACCGAGCCTGACGGCGTGGCGACCGAGGATGGAACGGCCGTTTTCCTCGTCTCCGTGGACCTTCTAGGCCCGGTGGCATCCAGATAGTTGCCGGCGCGATCCGGTCGGCTTGTGACCCGGCGGAAGTGCGGTCGTCGAGGCTTCCGAAATTTCGCCAGACGCCCTGGCGACGCCCTGGGAGGGCATTAGGAGGGTAAAACGCCTGCTCAGAGTGCGTGCACCCTTCACAATCCGGCGTACAGGTCGACTCGTCCGTCGCCCACCAGCTCAGAGCCGTGATTAGGACCCCCTCAGGTCGCCGACCGGATCATGCCGAAGTTCGGTTGTGCCGCTACCGCCGTGCTGGGCTGGGCTGGCATTCTGCCGCGAGCGAATCCGCTTGTCTTGATGCGGGGCGCTGTAGAGGATCGCTGGATGGATCTCCATACTGCGGAACGGCAGCTCCAAGCCGCGCAGCGCGCCGGCGATGTCGAGTCCCTCGACGGCCTTCTGCACCCCCGGGTCGTGGGCGCTGGACCGGATGGCACGGTCTTCACGAAGGAAGATGACCTGGAGAGCTACCGCTCGGGGGCCCTGCGCATCACCAACCTGGTGGAGGAGTCGCTCGATGTCCAGGAAGACGGCGAGACGGGCGTGACCCGGATGGTCGCTGCGGTGGATGCCGTTCAGGGCGGTGCCGTTGTGTCCGCGCGGTTGCGCTACACCCGGCTGTGGGTGCGTGAGGACGGCAACTGGCGGGTGTTAGCCGCCACCTTCGTCCCGGTCTAGTGAGCGCTTCGACTGCCGTGGTCAGGTCGTCTGCTGGGGGCGTCGCGTGCCCAGTGGTAGAAAGCCGGGTGCTGATCAACGAACGGTCGACCGCCTTCCGCGCTGCGGTCGCTGCGGCACCCAGTCTCGACGTGCAGGTGCCGAACCGTCCCGAGCGGACGCTGTTCGATCCCGACTGACCCTGCTCCGACGTGGGGCGGTGTCCCGGCGGCTGTCTCTTCCGGATCTTGCGCCGATCACCGCCCGATGCCAGGCTTCGAAGATGACCTTGCTCAGGCTGATCGAGACGACTCCAGGACGGTATTCACTGCTGCTGGATGCGGGAACCACGCCGGTTGACGCCCTTGTCGAGGAACTCGGTCACGAGCCCAACGGGTACTTCTGGAAAGGGGTCGCGGAGGTTCTCGTCCGCACCGAGGCGCCGACGCTCCACGGCCGGTTCGCCTACGATCCGGAGGGCGGCATGTTCTGCGCTCACGGCGCTGATCGAGCCGCGCTGCACGAGCTGGAAGCTCTGATGAACCTGGTCGTGTCCGACGGTGAACGCATGCGTCGACTGGTGACGGACGCCGAGGCGAGCGGGTTCGAGTTCGACGACTGACAGCCCTCCGGCCTGCTCCTGGCCCTGCCGCCCAGCCCGACCGCCCCGAGCGGGTGGCGGAGCTCCGTCGAGGGCACCCCGCGACAGGTCGGCCGTCGCGAGCTCCGGCCGGAGTTCGGCGCCGTGCCATCGACTCGTCGGCCAGCGCTGCGAGAACCACCGCACCAGCTCGCCGAGCGAGGTCACGTAGGTGGCGAAGGCGCACTCCGGCGGGCCGGCGACCGGGGGTGCGGTGGCGGCCCGCAGCGGGCCCGCCATGCGTCGAGCCGCCTCGGCCAGCGTCCGACCGGCGGCGGTGACCTGCACCCCGCTGCCGGTACGGTCGAACAGGTCGGTGCCTGGATCGAGGGGTTGTGGCACGCTGCGGTGATGATCGCGCTTGCGGACATCGAGTCGGCCGCCGACCGGATCGCCGGCCACGTGCTACACACGCCCACCGTGCCCAGCCCCGGCCTGTCCGAGCTGCTCGGCGTGCCGGTCACCGCCAAGCTGGAGCTGCTGCAACGTACCGGATCGTTCAAGGCCCGGGGCGCGGCGGCGAAGCTGCTCGCGCTCGACGACGCCGAGCGGGCGGCCGGCGTGGTGGCGGTCAGCGGCGGCAACCACGGCATCGCGGTGGCGGTGATGGCCGGAACGCTGGGCGTGGCGGCGACCGTGGTGATGCCCCGGACGGCGCCGGCGCGGGCCGTCGAGGTGGCCCGCGCGGCCGGTGCCGACGTCCGCCTGACCGACGGCATGGCCGCCGCGTTCGCGCTCATGTCGCGGTTGCGGGAGGACGGTCTCACGCTGCTGCACCCGTTCGACGACCCGGTGGTGCTCGCCGGGCAGGGCACCGTCGGGCTGGAGTTCGCCGACGACGCCGGTGAGCTGACCGACGTGCTGGTCAGCATCGGTGGCGGGGCGCTCGTCTCCGGGGTGGCCGCGGCGCTGCGGGCCCGCCGGCCGGGGGTCCGGGTCTGGGGCGTGGAGACCGAGGGCGCGCAGGCGATGTCGCAGGCCCTCGCCAAGGGCGGGCCGGTCGAGGTGCCGCTGTCCTCGATCGTCACGACGCTCAGCGCGCCGACCGTCTCGCAGCTCACCTACGACCACGTGACGGCGCTGGTCAGCGAGGTGCTCGTGGTCTCCGACGCGGAGGCGGTGCGGGGCACCGTGGAGTTGGCCGAGCACGCGAAGGTCTGGGCCGAGCCGGCGGCCGGATGCCTGCTGCCGGCCGCCCGCCGGGTACGCGACCGGGTGGGTGCGGACGCCCGGCTGGGTCTGGTGCTCTGCGGCGGCAACACCACCGTCGCCGACGTGGTGGCGTGGACCGCGACGCTCACCGAAAATCGCTCATATTGACAGATCTCGGTCTTTGTGGCACTGATGGTAATCGACGGTCATAACGTCTCCATAGCCGGGGCATCCGTCCGCCACACCGGCCCGAGCCGGCGAACGCTGGCGGTCGGGGGTGATCGACCCGGCGAATGGAGGACATCATGAGGTTCCGTATCAGGACCGTCGGGGCGTTTCTCGCCGTGGCCGCCGTCAGCACGCTCGTCGCTTCGGGCGTCGTGCGTAATCCCGCCAGCGCGGACTGGCGCGGCCTCGCGTTCACCATGGTCCGTTCGCAGGGTGCCGAGACCGCCGGCTGCCTTCCGAACGCCCGTGCCGAGGTGCGGGTCCATCCGCAAGGGCTCAACGAGATCCTGACCATCCGGGCCGCCGGCCTGCCACCACGAACCAACTTCGACCTGTTCGTCCTGCAACTGCCCGACGCGCCGTTCGGGGTGTCGTGGTACCAGAGCGACATGCGGACCAACCAGTACGGCGTCGCCCGGGTGACGGTGATCGGACGGTTCAACGTCGAGACGTTCGCGCTCGCGCCCGGCACCGGGCCCGCGCCGAACACCCATCCCGGTCGCGACGCGACGGTCAACCCGGCCTTCGGCCCGATCCACACCTACCACCTGGGCCTCTGGTTCAACTCGCCGCAGGAGGCGGTGGCGGCCGGATGCCCGGGCGCGACCACCCCGTTCAACGGTGACCACACCGCGGGTGCGCAGGCCATGAGCACCCGCAACTTCCCGAGTCTGGCCGGCCCCCTGAGCCAGGTCGGCTCCTGAATCCGGGAAACCGCGGCCACGTCCGCGAACCGGTCGCGGCGGCCCCCTGCGGACCGCCGCGACCGGCCCGGGTCAGTGCGTGGTCGGGGTGACGCCGTCGAGCAGGTCGGCGAGCCGGGACGCGGTGGTCGGGGCGTGCAGGTGCAGCCGTGCCACGTTGATGCTGTCCGTGCCGACCACGGCGAGCAGCGCCTGCGGGCTGACCGCGTACACGCTGAGGTAGCCGTGCTCGTTGCGCACCGTGGACTGCTGGAAGTCGCCCTGGCCCAGCCGGAGCCCGACCTGCCGGCCCAGCCCGAACATGGTCGCGGCGAGCGCCGCCAGGTCGTCCGGGCTGGCGTCGTTCTGCAGGTTGTGCGTGATGAGCAGGCCGTCGACGCCGCCGAGGACGCAGCCGTGCACGCCGGGAATCTGGAGCCGCAGCGCGGACAACACCTGGCCGATGGCCGGGTACGGCAGCGCCGGGTTGCCGGCCAGCGACGGCGGCAACCTCCGCGCCGGTGGCGGCGTGCCGGCCGCGGCCGGCGTACGGCGGGGGAGATCTTCCACCCGGCTCACAGTTCCAGGCTCTCCTCGATCGTGCGCAGCTGGTGCCGGGCCATCGCCAGGTTGGCCCGGCTCTTGCTCACCATGAGGTAGAGGAACAGGCCCTTGCCGGTGCGGTTGCTCAGCGGCCGGATCAGATGGTACTGGGTGCCGAGCGTGATGAGGATGTCCTCGATCTCGTCGTCGAGCTTCAACATCTCGATGGTGCGCAGCTTGGCGCGGACCACGTCGGTGTTGCCGGCGGCGGCGACCGTCAGGTCGATCTCACCGGTGCCTCCGGCCACGCCGAGTGTCATGCCGCTTGTGTAGTCGACGAGCGCGGCTCCGATCGCGCCGTCGATGCTCATCGCGTTCTTCAACGCGACGTCGAGGTTGCTCACGGTGTTCTCCCCAGGGTGTTGGCCGGGTGGGCCGGTCTCCGCTCGGGGTGTCGTGCGGGCTGACAGCCGGCGCCTCCCGTGAATATGCTTCGTCGAAGGCTTGCACAGGGCGGTCCGGCCTGCACCGGGGCGGCGGGTGATCCACCTGTGTGGTCCGCCTCGGCCGGCCGCTGGCCCCGCAAGTGGGACTCGCCGGCCGATGGTCGATCGTGGACCCACCTGCTAAAGCGGGTCGGGGGAGGGCTCAACCGGCCGGCAGGCGGAGGTCGCGCACGCCCGCCCAGGACGCGAGCGCGGCGAGTTCCCCCCGGACGGCGGCGGTCAGCTCCGGGGTGAACGGCACGTCCGGATGGATGGCGTCGACCCGCAGCACCGACGCCTTACGGTCGACCGTCGCGTCCACCTTGCCCACCAGGCGGTCGTGATGCAGCACGGGCAGCGCGAAGTAGCCCCATCGTCGCCGGGGCGCCGGCACGTACATCTCCAGCCGGTAGTCGAAGTCGAACAGCTCCCGGGCCCGGACGCGGTCGTGGACCAGGCGATCGAACGGGGAGAGCAGGACGGTGCGGCCGGCGAACGGCCGGTCGTCGAGCGCGGCCGGGTCGACGCGCCACGCGCCGGACGTACCCTCGATCTCCGCCGGCTCGCCGGCCGCGCCGACCACGGCGGGCCGGGCCACGCCGAGCGACCGCAGCAGGCGTTCGGCCCGCAGCCGGCGTGCCTCGTCCGCCGGGACCGCCGGGGTGGCCGGGTAGATCCGCTCGGCGAGGTCCCAGCTGCGCTGGCGTCCGACCCGGCCGGCGACCGCGATCTCGCCGCGCGCGGCGAGGAACTCCAGCATCTGGGTGACGTTGCGGTTGTTCGTCCAGCCGGTCGACGGCCAGGGCACCGCGCTGCGGTCCTCGATGTCGCGGCTGAGTCGGGGTCCGGCGTCGCGCAGCACGTCCAGCACGTAGCGGCGGAAGCTGTCGTTGGCGGCCGGCCAGGCGGCCATCTCCGGGCGGTGCAGCGCGAGGTCCGTCATGGGCCGGATCATGGCGCGGTGCTCGAACAGGCTGCGTTCCCGCTCCAGCGCCCGGACCAGGTCGCTCGGCCGGTAGCCGGCGCCGAGTCGGGTCCAGGCGACCAGGTCCGCGTTGGGCGCGACCGCCGCGGTGGGGTCGATCTGGAGGAAGGTCAGCCGGTCCACCGCCGTCCGCAGGTCGGCCGGGCGGTGCGCGTCGAGCAACTGCGCGCGTACGGCCACGCGGCGGGCGGTGACGCGGTCGAGCCGGTACGGGGCCATGCCGGTGAGGCTAATCCGGCGCGGACGGTGGGCTAGGTAGTGAGGGCACCGCCTCCGGGCGGCCGGCTGGCTCGACGCCGACGGGGAGGACGTCGATCCGGCCGCGGCCGGGCGACCCGCCCGCCGCTACCACCGCCGCAGCGGCGAGGGGATCGGCGCGGCCCGGCTCGCCCTGGCCGAGTTGCGCGCCGGCACCCGGTCAGCGTCCGCACGAGGGCGGCGTCGGCTGGCCGGGGGCCCGTCGCGGCACCCGTCTGACGCCCCACGGGACCCGGCGGAGGTCTTCCGCCGTTCCCCGCCGAAACGGCCCCGACCTGGTCTAATGTGGAGAAGGCGATGACTATTTGTGGCGTTCCGGTGGCGGCCGGGCGGTTCCCGGTGCACAGTGATCGCATGAGCGACGACGGAAGTGGTGGGCACTATTACTGGTGCACGCGACACCACCGGGTCGAGACCGATGCCGACGTGTGCCCCGCGAAGCACGTTCTCGGACCGTACGCCTCAGCAGCCGACGCGGAGAACGCCCTGCAACAGGTGCGGGAGCGGAACGACGCGTGGGACGCCGAGGACGCCCGTTGGGCCGGGGAGGGCCGATAGACGGCGCGGGACGGACCGCGTCGAGGTGATCCGTGCTCCGCGAGGGCGAGAGCACGTCCCCAGGAAAGGGAACCGAGATGGCCGTAGCACAGCAGGCCACCCGCCCGGCCGCGAAACGGACGACCGCGAAGAGAACCACCGCGGGTAGGACGACGACGGTCACCAAGGCGTCGCCGAACGCCTCGGGCGCCGGCGCCGGACGGACGCCGGCCAGGAAGGCGGTCGCGAAGAAGGCGGCGGCCAAGAAGGTGGTGTCGGCGGCGCGCAAGGCGCCCGCCTCCAGGACCACCGCCAAGAGCGCGCCCGCCACGAAGACCACCGCGAAGAAGACCACCGCGAAGAAGACGGCGGCGAAGAAGGCTCCCGCGAAGCGGACGACGACGGCGGCGCGGACCACGACGGCGCGGACCACGGCGGCGCGGACCACGGCGGCGCGGACCACGACGGCGGCGGCGAAGAAGACCACCGCCGCGAAGCGGGCCACCGCCGCGAAGAAGGCGCCGGCGAAGAAGACCACCGCCGCCAAGAAGACCACCACCGCGAAGAAGACCACGGCCGCGAAGAAGGCGCCGGCGAAGAAGACCACCGCCTCCACCCGGCCGACGGCCGGTAAGGCGGCGGCGAAGAAGGCGCCCGCGCGCAAGACCACCACGGCGCGCAAGACCACCACCGCCGCGAAGAAGACCACGGCGGCCAAGAAGGCACCGGCCCGCAAGACCACCACCGCGCGCAAGACCACGGCCCGGAAGGCGCCGGCCCGCCGGGCGTCCGCCTGACGGCTGCCGCTGACGTCGGCGGGGGAGGGCCGCCTCCCCGACCCGCCGCGTCGGTGAGCGGAACGAGCGGGGCGCTGTCAGGATTGACCGCGTGGTGATCCGACGCGTACTGGCGCCCCGCATCGACTTCGGCGCGCTGCGCCGCGAGCTGGGACTGCCCGAGAGCTTCCCGGCCGCGGCGCAGCGGGAGGCCGACACCGCTGCCGCGGCGCCGCTGCCGGCCGTCGCCGACCGGACCGACGTCCCGTTCGTCACCGTCGACCCGGCGACCTCGCGCGACCTCGACCAGGCCATGCACCTCGCCCGCCGCCCCGGTGGCGGCTACCGCGTCCGGTACGCGATCGCGGACGTCCTCACCCACGTCCGTCCCGGCGGTGAACTGGAGGCGGAGACCTGGCGTCGGGGCCAGACGGTCTACCTGCCGGACGGCAACGTGCCGTTGCACCCGCACACGCTCAGCGAGGGCGCGGCCAGCCTGCTGCCCGACGTCGACCGGGCCGCCGTGCTCTGGACCATCGACCTCGACACCGACGGCGGCACCGTCGCGGTCACGCTCGAACGGGCCCGGGTCCGCAGCCGCGCCAAACTCGACTACGGCGGCGTGCAGCGCGACGCCGACGCCGGCCGGCTGCCCGAGCCGGTCGCGCTGCTGCCCGAGATCGGCGCGCTGCTCACCGAGCGCGGGCTGCGCCGCGGCGCGATCAATCTGCCGCTGCCCGAGCAGGACGTCGAGCCCGACGGCGACGGCTGGCGGCTGGTGCTGCGCGGCCCCGGCCCGATGGAGGAGCACAACGCCCAGATCTCGCTGCTGACCGGCATGGCCGCCGCCGACATCATGCTCACCGGCCGGATCGGGCTGCTGCGGACCATGCCCCGCCCCCGGCCGGAGGCGGTCGACCGGCTGCGGCTGGCCGCCGGCCCGCTCGGCGTGCCCTGGCCGGACGACACGTCGGTCGGTCGGGTGCTCGCCGGGCTGGACGCGTCGCAGCCCCGCGCCGCCGCGTTCGTCGACCAGGCCGCCGAGCTGATGCGCGGGGCCGCGTACACCGCCTTCGACGGCGCGGTGCCCGAGCAGTCGGAGCACGGCGGGGTGGCCGCCGCGTACGCGCATGTCACGGCGCCGCTGCGCCGGCTCGCCGACCGGTACGCCACCGAGGTCTGCCTGGCCCTGCACGACGGCCGCGAGGTGCCCGCGCACGTCCGCGCCGCGCTGCCGAAGCTGCCGGAGGTGATGGCGGCGACCGACCGGACCGCCGGCGCGGCCACCCGCGGCGCGATCGAACTGGCCGAGGCGGTGCTGCTGGCGCATCGGGTGGGGGAGACGTTCGAGGCGGCGGTGCTGGACGTCGACGAGCCACGCCCGGCGGGCAACGGCCGGCCCGGCCGCCCGCCCGGCGGCACCGTCGCGCTGGACGAACCGCCGGTGCGGGCCCGCTGCACCGGTGAGCTGCCGCTCGGCGAGCGCGTCCGGGTCCGGCTGACCGTCGCCGACCCGGCCGAACGCAAGGTCGCCTTCGAACGCGCCTGACCGGGCTCGTCGAACGCCCGCCCGACCGTTTGCCGCCCGCGCGCGGACATTGTCACAGCGCCTCGACGCGCGGCGCGGCGCTGCCCTTTGCGAGGATGACCGCATGGCTTACGACGCGACCACGCTGCCCGACATCTCCGGGCTCACCGTCGGCATCATCGGGGGCACCGGTGACCAGGGGCGAGGGCTGGCCTACCGGTTCGCCCGGGCCGGGCAGACCGTGCTGATCGGTTCCCGCGCGGCCGACCGGGCCGTCGAGGCCGCGGCCGAGATCGCCGCGATGGCCGGCGTGCCGGCCGACGCCACGGTCACCGGCGCCGGCAACGACGAGGTCGCCCGGCGCAGCGACGTGGTGATCGTCGCGGTGCCGTGGGACGGGCACGCCGCCACCGTCGCCGCGCTCGCCGAACCGCTGGCCGGCAAGATCGTGGTGGACTGCGTCAACCCGCTCGGCTTCGACAAGCAGGGCCCGTACGCGCTGACCGTGGCCGAGGGCAGCGCCGTGCAGCAGGCCGCCGCGCTGCTGCCCGACTCCCGGGTCTGCGCCGCGTTCAACCACGTCAGCGCGCCGTTGCTGGCCGACCCGGAGGTCGACCGGATCGACCTCGACGTGCTGATCTGCACCGAGGACCGGGACCTGGTCGGCGTGGTCGCCGCGCTGGCCGCCCGGATCCCCGGCATGCGCGGCATCTACGCCGGTCGGCTGCGCAACGCCCACCAGATCGAGGCGTTCACCGCGAACCTGATCGCGATCAACAAGCGTTACAAGGCGCACGCCGGCATCCGGGTCACCGACCTCTGAGCCTGCCTGTTGACAGGGGGCCCCTCCGCTGCGCCAGGCGTCAGGAAGGGGCCCTCCTCACCTCTCAGAAGGTGTGCTCGGCGGCGGGGAACTCGCCACCGCGTACCTCGTCGGCGAACCGGCGGGTCGCGTCGGTCAACGCGCCGGCCAGGTCGGCGTAGCGCTTGACGAAGCGCGGCGCGCGGCCGGTGCGCAACCCGGCCATGTCCTGCCAGACCAGCACCTGACCGTCGGTGTCCGGGCCGGCCCCGATGCCGACCGTGGGGATGGACAGCTCACCGGTGACCCGCTTGGCCACCTCGCCGGGCACCATCTCCAGCACCACCGCGAACGCGCCCGCCTCGGCCACCGCCCGCGCGTCCGCGAGCACCTCCTCGGCCGTGTCGCCCCGGCCCTGCACCCGGTACCCGCCGAGCGTGTGCTCGCTCTGCGGGGTGAAACCGATGTGCGCCATCACCGGGATGCCGGCGCCGACGATCGCCTCGATCTGCGTCGCGCAGCGCCGGCCGCCCTCCAGCTTGACCGCGTGGCAGCCGCCCTCCTTCATGAACCGCACCGCGGTACGCAGCGCCTGCGCCGGCCCCTCCTCGTACGAGCCGAACGGCAGGTCGCCGACGACCAGCGAGTGCGTCGTGGCGCGTACCACGGCGCGGACCAGCGGCAGCAGCTCCTCGGCGGTCACCGGAAGCGTGGTCTCGTAGCCGAACACGTTGTTCGCGGCCGAGTCGCCGACCAGCAGCACCGGGATGCCCGCCCGGTCGAAGATCGAGGCGGTGTACTGGTCGTACGAGGTGAGCATGGCCCACCGCTCGCCGCGCTCCTTGGCGGCGATCAGGTCGCGGGTGCGGATCCGCCGGGTGGCCGGCCCGCCGTAGAGGGCGGTCACCTCGGTCGGGGTGGACTCCACCATGACAATCTCCTTCCTCGAGGCCGCGCACGCGGTCCCCGGGTTCCCCGCGATCGTCGCACCGGACGGCCGGCCACGGGCAGGTCGGAGTGGAGGAATTCACTCCCGGCCGGAGGCCGTTCAGCCGTCCTCGCGCCAGCGGTTGGTGATCGGCAGCCGCCGGTCCCGACCGAACGCCTTCATGGAGATCTTGGTGCCGGGCGCGGACTGCCGCCGCTTGTACTCGGCGGTATCCACCATCCGCAGCACCTTGTCCACCACCGCCGGATCGTGGCCGGACTCGACCAGACCGTCCCGGCCCAGGTCGCCGTCGACGTACCCGATCAGGATCGGGTCGAGCACGTCGTAGTCGGGCAGCGTGTCGCTGTCGAGCTGGCCGGGGCTCAACTCGGCCGACGGCGGCTTGCCGATCGAGTTCTCCGGGATCGGCGGCGTCTCGCCGCGCCGCTCCGCGTCCGCGTTGCGCCACTTCGCCAGCCGCCAGACCAGCGTCTTCCACACGTCCTTGATCGGGTTGTAGCCGCCCACCGAGTCGCCGTAGAGCGTCGAGTAGCCCACCGCCAGCTCGCTCTTGTTGCCGGTGGTCAGCACCAGGTGGCCCTCCTGGTTCGACAGCGCCATCAGGATCACGCCGCGGACCCGGGCCTGGAGGTTCTCCACCGCCACGCCGGACAGCGACATGTTGGCCAGGAACGTGTCGACCATCGGCTGGATCGGCTCGACCCGGTAGTCCAGGCCGGTGCGCTTGGCCAGCTCCTCGGCGTCGGCGCGGGAGTGCTCGGAGGAGTGCTGGCTGGGCATCGAGACGCCGACCACCCGCCGCGGGCCGAGCGCGTCCACCGCGAGCGCCGCCGCCACCGCCGAGTCGATGCCGCCGGAGAGCCCGAGCACCACCGAGGGGAACCGGTTCTTGTCGGCGTAGTCGCGCAGGCCCAGCACCAGCGCCTGCCACACCTCGGCCTCGTCGGCGACCGGCTCGATGATCCCGCCGGTCGCCGCCGGCCCGGTCGGCGCGGCCGGGACCGCCGGCACCTCGTGGCGGACCAGCCGCATCCCGTCGGCCAGGTCGGTGGCGCCTCCGGTCGCCTCCGGCGCCGCCGGCAGCGCCACGTCGTGCACCAGCAGGTGCTCGACGAACTGCGGCGCCCGGGCGAGCAGCGTGCCGGCGGCGTCCACGATCAGCGAGTCGCCGTCGTAGACCAGCTCGTCCTGGCCGCCGACCATGTTCACGTACGCGATGGCGGCACCCGCCTCGGCGGCGCGCCGGCGCACCAGCGGCAGCCGCACGTCGTCCTTGTTCAGCTCGTACGGCGAGCCGTTGATGCTGAGCACCAGCCCGACGCCGGCCTGCCGGGCCACCGCGAACGGCCCACCGGCCTGCCACAGGTCCTCGCAGATGGTCAGCGCCACGTCGACGCCGCCGACCCGTACCACGGTCAGCGTGTCGCCGGGCACGAAGTAGCGGTCCTCGTCGAACACCCCGTAGTTGGGCAGGTGGTGCTTGAAGTAGGTGGCCACCACCTCGCCGCGGTGCAGCAGCGCCGCCGCGTTGCGCGCCCCCCGGCCCGGCTCGGCGTCGGCGCTGACCTGCGGCGGCCCGTCCGCGTCCAGGTAGCCGACCAGCACCGGCAGGTCGCCGAGGCCGTCGTCGGCCAGGTCGGCGGCGAGCCGGTGCAGCGCGGCCCGGGACGCGGCGACGAAGGACCGGCGGAAGACCAGGTCCTCGACCGGGTAGCCGGTCAGCATCAGCTCGGGGAAGAGCGCGAGCTGGGCGCCGGAGTCGGCGGCCTTGCGGGTCCACGCGCGGACCCGGTCGGCGTTGCCGGTGAGGTCGCCGACCGTCGGGTTGACCTGGCACAGGGCGAGACGCAAGGTGGGCATGTTCCCCATCTTGCCCCAGTCGTCCGGCCCGAATCCGGCCGGATGCTCCGGAGCCCGGCAACCGTCTCCCGGGCCGGGACACGGTAGGGCGGCACGCCGGGGAAGGGCGTAACGTCGGCGTAACGGGGTCGGTGGAGACTGAGCGGTCAGCCGGCCGACCCGACCGGTGGAGAACGTACGTGTCACGAGGGGTGGATGTGGACCGTCAGCAGGAGTTCGTCCTCCGTACGCTGGAGGAGCGGGACATCCGTTTCGTCCGGCTGTGGTTCACCGACGTGCTCGGCACGCTGAAGAGCGTCTCGGTGGCCCCGGCGGAGCTGGAGGCGGCCTTCGAGGAGGGCATCGGCTTCGACGGCTCCGCCATCGAGGGCTTCGCCCGGGTCTTCGAGTCGGACATGGTCGCCATGCCCGACCCGACCACGTTCCAGGTGTTCCCGTTCGAGGGCGGCGTCAGCGGCGAGAGCGCCCGGATGTTCTGCGACATCCTGCTGCCCGACGGCAGCCCCTCCTGGGCCGACCCGCGGCACGTGCTGCGCCGGATGCTCTCCCGCGCGGCGGACAAGGGCTTCACCTTCTACACCCACCCCGAGATCGAGTTCTTCCTGCTGGAGAACGGTCCGCAGGACGGCTCGGTGCCGATCCCGGTGGACACCGGCGGCTACTTCGAGCACACCACGCACGCGGTGGCGCGCGACTTCCGCCGTCAGGCGGTGCTGGCGCTGGAGCGGATCGGCATCTCGGTGGAGTTCAGCCACCACGAGGTCGCCCCCGGCCAGCAGGAGATCGACCTGCGGTACGCCGACGCGCTCACCACCGCCGACAACATCATGACGTTCCGGCACGTGGTGAAGGAGGTGGCGCTCTCCACCGGCGTGCAGGCCAGCTTCATGCCGAAGCCGTTCACCGACCAGCCGGGCAACGGCATGCACACCCACCTGTCGCTGTTCGAGGGGGAGCGCAACGCGTTCCACGACGCCGGTGACCCGATGAAGCTGTCCAAGGTCGCCAAGTCGTTCATCGCCGGGCTGCTCACCCACGCCCGGGAGTACACCGCGGTCACCAACCAGTGGGTCAACTCGTACAAGCGGCTGTTCCCGCAGGCGCTGCCGGACCGGATCACCGAGAGCCCGGCGTACGTCTGCTGGGGTCACCTGAACCGGTCCGCGCTGGTCCGCGTGCCGGCGTACGGCAAGCCGAACTCGGCCCGGGTCGAGGTCCGCTCGCTGGATTCCGCGACCAACCCCTACCTGGCCTTCGCGGTCATGCTCGGCGCCGGTTTGAAGGGCATCGAGGAGGGCTACGAGCTGCCCCCGGGCGCCGAGGACGACGTCTGGTCGCTGAGCAGCGCCGAACGCCGCGCCATGGGCTACGAGGCGCTGCCGGAGAACCTGTCCGAGGCGATCGACGTGATGGCCGGCTCCGAGCTGGTCGCCGAGGTGCTCGGCGAGCACGTCTTCGACTTCTTCCTGCGCAACAAGCGGGCCGAGTGGGAGCAGTACCGCCGCGAGGTCACCCCCTACGAGCGGCAGCGCTACCTCTCCCTCTAGATCGTGTTTGCGCGGTGCCGCTATCGTCTGCGGCACCGCCTGCGCACCCGCGCCCGGCGGGCGGAGCCGGGGAGGGCGTTCGGTGCTGGAAGACCTGCTCAACGGGGCGTGGCAGAGCATCGTGTTCGGGGTGGTGGGGGTGGCGTTGATGGCCGCCGGGTTCCTGCTGGTCGACCTGCTCACCCCGGGCAAGCTGCGCGAGCTGATCTGGACGCGCCGCAACGGCAACGCCGCGCTGCTGCTCGCCGCCAACCAGCTCGGCATCGCCGGCATCGTCTTCACCGCGGTGCTGACCAGCTACAGCTCGTTCGCCAAGGGGTTGGCCTCCACGGTCATCTTCGGGCTGGTCGGCCTGCTGGTGATGGCGCTGGCCTTCCTGGTGCTGGACCTGCTCACGCCGGGCCGCCTCGGCGACGTCATCGCCGCCGACGAGCCGCACCCGGCGGCCCGGGTCAGCGCCGCCACCCACTTCGGCGCCGCGCTGATCGTCTGCGCCTGCATCGCCTGACCGGTTGTCGGACCCGGGGCATAGCGTCCGGGACGTGAACCGCACCGACCGTCTCTACGCCCTCGTCGAGGAGCTGCGCGCGGTGTCGCCGCGCCCGCGCAGCGCGCGCTGGCTGGCCCACCGGTTCGAGGTCAGCACCCGCACCGTCGAGCGCGACATCACCGCGCTCCAGGGCGCCGGGGTGCCGATCTGGGCCGAGCCGGGCCGCACCGGCGGCTACGTGGTCGACCGCGCCCGCACGCTGCCGCCGGTGAACCTGACCCCGGCCGAGGCGGTGGCGATGGCCGTGGCGCTGCACCGGTTGGGCGGCTCCCCGTTCGCCCCGGCGGCCGGCGCCGCGCTGCGCAAGCTGGTCGCGGTGATGCCGCCGGCCGCGGTGGCCGAGGCGCACCGGCTCGCCGGCCGGGTGCACCTGATCGACCGCGGGCCGGCCGGTCCCGTCCCGGCCGCCGTCGCCGACGCGGTCGCCGCCGGGCGGGTGCTGCGCCTGCGGTACGCCGACCGTGGCGGCACGGATTCGGCGCGCGACGTGGAGCCGCTGGCCTACCTGGGCAACTCGACGTACTGGTACCTGATCGCCTGGTGCCGGCTGCGGGACGGGGTGCGCTGCTTCCGCACCGACCGGATCCGCTCGGTGCACCCGCTGGCCGAGCCGGTGACCCGGGAGCTGCGCGCCGAGGACATCGACATCCCGCAGCACCGGCTGCGCCCGCTGACCCTGGTCTGAAATCCGACAGCGTCTCCGGTTCGGATGGGGGACGCTGGCGGGTCTGCCGTCCCCTGGGGAGGAACGCCGGTGCCCGACACGCTCAGCTACGCCGACGCCGTACGCCTGCTCGGCGGGGAGAAGAGCAAGGCCGTCGACTGGTTCGACAAGCTGACCGGGGGTGCGCTGCTGGCCGCGTCGGTGCCGGTGCCGGCGCTGCTGGGCATCTTCGACGCCAAGGCCGAGTTCGTCCGGCTCGGCCACGAGCTGGTGCGCACGGTGTCCGAGAAGCGCTCCGGGCTGTCCCGGTACGGGCGGACGCAGCGGTTGGAGGCGGCACACGCGGTGATCGCGGTGACCGCGTTCTTCGAGGCGCTCGACGGCCTGGACCTGCCGTTCGGCCCCGGGGATCTGACGATCGACCGGTCCGAGCAACTACTCTTGGCCGGCGCCGCACACGCCGCGGACGACCTCACCGCCGCATTGTTCGAAACCGCCGCGCCGGTGCCCGGCCCGCACCTGCCCCAGCCAGCGCTGCGGGCGGCGCTCGTCGCCTGGTATGCGCAACAGGCTGACGGGTTCGTCAGCTTCCTCGGCGGACTGGCGGCCGGTGACGCGCTCTCGGATGCGAGCTGGCGAGCCACCGAGCGGGCCCTCGCCGGTCTGCCCGCCGTCGCCGTCGACCGGTACGCCGCCCTCCTGCACCGGCTCGCCGTGGACTTTCCCGAGGTGTCCTTCTGGATCGGTCTGCACGAGCACGAGGCCACCCGGGCCGAGGTCCGCCGGCTGACGGTGGGCCTGGCCGACCTGCACCTGGCGCTGTCCGAGCTGTCCACCGGGTCGGCCCCGGACAGGCGACGGGCCGGCCTCGCTGCCGCGTACGCCGCCGAACTGGCCCGACCGATCATCACCTCCGGCGACGTGCCGGCCGGGCTGACCGTGCCGACGCTGGGCGAGGCGTACGTACCGCCGCTGTGCCGGATCGCCGACCTGGACCGGGCCGCGCGGCCCAGCGACGAGAGCTGGTGGGCCGACCGGCCGGACCGCGACGACCTCTGGCAGGCGCTTGTCGTCCACTTCACCTCGCCCGGGTCCGTCCGGGCCCCGTTGCTGGTGCTCGGGCAACCCGGCTCGGGCAAGTCGGTGCTCACCCGGATCATCGCCGCCCGCCTGCCCGCCGCCGACTTCCTGGTGGTTCGGGTGGCGCTCCGTGACGTGCACGCGGCCGGCGACATCCAGGAGCAAATCGAACGGGCGGTACGGCAGGACACCGGCGAACGCGTCGAGTGGCCGGCGCTGTCCTGCTCGGCCGGCGACGCGCTGCCGGTGGTGCTGCTCGACGGCTTCGACGAGCTGTTGCAGGCCACCGGCGTCAGCCAGACCGACTACCTGCGGCGGGTGGCCGCCTTCCAACGGCGGGAGGCCGACCAGGGGCGGCCGGTGGTGGTCGTGGTGACCAGCCGGACCAGCGTGGCCGACCGCGCCCAGACGCCGCCCGGCACGGTGGCGGTGCGGCTGGAGCCGTTCGACGAGGACCGCGTCGACGCCTGGGTGCGGACCTGGAACCGGGTCAACGCCAGGGCGTTCCGGGCACCCGGTGCCCGCCCGCTCGACCCGACGACCGTGCTGTCGCACCGGGAGCTGGCCGGGCAGCCGCTGTTGTTGCTGATGCTGGCCCTCTACGACGCCGAGGGACACGACCTGCGCCAGGTCGGCGAGTTGCGCCGCGGCGAGCTGTACGAGCGGCTGCTGCGCCGCTTCGCCCGGCGGGAGGTGGTCAAGCAGCGCGTCGGCCTGCCCGAGCCGGAGCTGGACCGGGCGGTCGAGGAGGAGTTGTGCCGGCTGGCCGTGGTCGCCTTCGCGATGTTCAACCGGGGCGTGCAGTGGGTGAGCTCCGCCGAGCTGGACGCCGACCTGGCCGCGTTGCCCTTCGGCGGGTCGGCGGCGGGTCGGCGGGACGGGCTGCGCGCCCCGCTGGCAGCGGCCGAGGTGGTGTTGGGCCGGTTCTTCTTCATTCACCGGGCCCGGGTCGGTGACGAGGAGCGGCGCCGCGAGACGTACGAGTTCCTGCACGCCACGTTCGGCGAGTACCTGGTGGCCCGGCTCACCGCGCAGGTGGTCGACGACCTGCTCGCCCGTCATCGGGCGGCCAGCCTCACGCTGACCGGCGACCCGGTCGAGGACGACCTGCTGCACGCCCTGCTCTCGTACGCGGTGCTCAGCAGCCGGGCCACCGTGCTCGCCTTCCTTCAGGAGAGGCTGTCCGGGCGGGACGATCCCGCTCGCGCCGCGTGGGCCGACCTGCTGGTGCGGCTGTTCCGGGCCGCGCCGTTCGCGACCGGTGGTCGCCGCTTCGACGGCTACCGGCCCCGGCGCCTGCGGACGCCCACTCGATGTGCCACCTACACCGCCAACCTGTTGTTGCTGATCCTGGTGGCGGAGCGGGAAACGGTCGGCAGGACGTTGTTCCCGGAGGCGTCGACGCCGGTGGCCGAGTGGCGGGCCCAGGTGGGGTTGTGGCGCTCCCAGCTCTCGCCGGAGGAGTGGCAGGACCTCGGCGACCTGCTGGCCCTGGATCGGCTCGGCGCGGGGCCGGACCGGGACGTCCGGGTACGGCTGGGCACCGGGCTCGCAGTGCCACCGGACGCCGACCCGCTGTGGGTGCTTGGCGCGCCTCAGGGATTCGACGCCGGCCTGCCGGCCGAGCTGCTGACCCGGGTCCGTCGTGCCGCCCACCTCGCCTGTGACGTCGACGGCGCGGTGCTGATCGGCGCGTTGGAGCCGATGTTCGACAAGCTCGCCACGGCGCTGGCCCTGGTGGCGGGGCCGGACTCGGGCGGCTCCGCGTCCGCCGCCCACGCGTTGCTGGAGGCGTGGCTGCTGCCGTTGCGCGCGGCGTCACAGCAGGAGCGGCGGCGGGTGTACCTGCGGTGTGTGTTCATGGCTGAGCGCGGCGCGGACCTGGTCCCCGACTGGGACCGCGGCGCCTTCCTCCGCCTGCTGCTCGACCGGGTGGCCGGAGACCGCGAAGCGTCCGCCGAGGTGGTGGCCGACGTGTTGGAGGCCGTCTGCCGGCTGGACCTCCTGCCTTTCGCCGACATCTCGGCCGTGCTGATGTCCTGCGTGCACCGGGTGCTCGGCGTGGACCGGCGGGTCGACCGGCGGCTCGCCGCGGTCGTCGAGGCGGCAGCGAGGATTCCCCTGCCACCGCACGAGTCCCCGCTGGATGAGGTGGCCGCGGAGATAGCCGTTCGGCTGCACGAGGCCGGCGTGGAAACCATTCCGATCGGGGCGGCGCTGCTCAACGACGTCGACCGGCGATACGGCGAGCGGCGGCCCGACCTGGTGCGCCGCCTGGTTCCGCTGGTGGAGGATCCGCCGAATCTGACGCCGAAACTCCGACAGCACGTTGTCGGGGAGACCACCGACGCTGGTTCCTGACGACGTCGGCCGAGCGGCCGGCGCGGTGAGGAGGCAGCATGTCCAGCACGCCGGTGACCTGGTTCGAGATCGGCTCCGACTGTCCCGACGAGGCGCAGCGGTTCTACGCCGACCTGTTCGGCTGGAGCTTCGAGGAGCAGGGCGGCCCGGGTAACTCCTACCGGCAGACGGCGGCTGGCGGCGAGCGGGGGATCGGCGGCGCGATCCGGGGCACCGACGCCGCCGCCGACAACTACGCGATCTTCTACGCCCAGGTGACGGACGTGGCGGAGACCTGTCGACGGGCGGAGGCGGCCGGCGGCACGGCGCTGGCGCAGCCGGTGACCGCGCCGAGCGGCCTGGTGCACGCGCGGCTGCGCGACCCGTCCGGCAACCTGCTCGGCGTCTTCACCCCACCCGCCGCAGGCTGAGTGCTTCCTGCGCCGGGAAAGGTCGGCGCGGACGGGCCGTACCTGCGCTGACCGGGAGGTGTCGGGCGGGGCCCCGCCGACGCGACATGCGTTGAGCGGGGCCCCGCCCCTACTGCCTGGGTGGCCCCGCCGGGGCCGGCCGGGAGGGAGGTGCGGCCGGCGAGGGGTGGCGGGGCCACCGGGTCACTTGCCCTGGCCGTGCCAGCCGCGGTGGCCCATGCCGGGGCCGCCCGGACCGGGGAACACGCCCGCCTCGGCGGCCTTGAGCACCGCGTCGGCCTGCTCCTGGGTCAGCTTGCCGTCCTTGACGGCCTGGTCCAGCCGCTCCTTCAGGGCGGCCTGGCGGTCCTGCGCCGACGGCGGCGTCGGCCGCTCCGGCCGGTCGGCCTGCCGCTGCTCGCGCAGCTTCTCCAGCGCCGCGGTGACCTTGTCGGCCGGGACGCCCAGCTCCTTGGCGAGCGACTCGGCGAACTCGGCCTGCCGGTCGGCGTGCCGCTGCTGGCGATCGCTGTTCTGGTCGGTGCTCGCGCTGGCGCTCGGGCCCTTGTCGTCGGCGAGCGCCACCGTCGGGGCGGCGATCCCGACGCTGAGCACACCGGCGGCGGCGAGGCCGACCAGCAGGCGCTTCCTCGTCATGCGGATCATGCGGGTCTCCTGTTCGGTGGTGATGCGATGACGTCACCGACAGTGACTGCCGGAGCTGGGGACAACCCATGGCGAACCTGTCAGCGAGCTGGGAATCCAGGGGACGGATGCGGACAAATGCGGTTGCAGTCTCGCCGACGCGGGCGCGACGCTTGGCGAAGATCCCGACGAAAGGGCATCCCTCATGACACAGCCCGTCATTCGCGAGGTCGCGCTCACCGGGCCGGGCACCGGCCCGTACGCGATCACGGTCGGGCCGGACGGCGCGCTCTGGCTGACGCTTGCCGGCTCCGGCGGCGTCGCCCGGCTCGGTCCGGACGGCGAGGTGCGGACCTACCGCACCGACCCGCCGGAGAGCCGGCCGCTGATCATCACCACCGGCCCGGACGGCGCGCTCTGGTACACCCGCTCCGGCGACCACCGGCTCGGCCGGATCACCGTCGACGGCCAGGTCGGTTCGGTGGCGTTGCCGCCCGGCTGCGCCCCGTGCGGCCTGGTGAGCGGCCCGGACGGCGCGCTCTGGTACGCCGGCATGGGCGACGACACGGTCGGTCGGGTCACCGTCGACGGCGAGGTCACGTCGTTCCCGCTACCGGTGGCCGGGGCGCTCCCGTCGATGCTGGCGGTCGGGCCCGACGACGCGCTCTGGCTCACGCTCAACCGGGCGAACGCGATCGCCCGGGTGGCCCGGAACGGTTCGGTGACGCTGCACGCGCTGCCCACCGGGGACGCCGGGCCGGTCGGCATCACCCGCGGCGGCGACGGGGCGCTCTGGTTCGTCGAGATCCTCGCCGGTCAGCTCGGCCGGATCACCCCGGACGGGCGGATCGACGAGTTCCCGCTGCCGGACCGCGCGGCCCGCCCGCACGCGATCGTCGCCGACCCGGCCGGCGGCTGCTGGTTCACCGAGTGGGCCGCGAACCGCATCGGCCACGTCGCCCCCGACGGCCGGTTCACCCACCACGACCTGCCCACCCCGTCCTCCGAACCGCACGGCCTCACGCTCACCCCCGACGGAGCGGTCTGGGCCGCCCTGGAAACCGGCGCGGTCGCCCACCTCACCCCGCCCCCGCCCGGGCCCGGTGCCCGGGACGGGGTGAAGGGGGTCAGCGGACGGCGGGGGTGACCGTGAGGGTGCCGGCGGTGGCGTCCAGGACCGCCGGGACGCCGACCGGGACGGTGAGCTGGCCGGGGCCGTGGCCGACCGGGAGGCCGCCGAGGACCGGGACGCCCAGGTCACCCAGCCGGTCGGAGAGCACGTCGACCACAGTCGTGTCCCAGCCGTCGGCGCACTCGGTGAACTGGCCCACCGCCACACCGGCGAGCCCGGCCAGGGCACCGCAGCGGCGCAGGTGGGTCAACATCCGGTCGATCTTGTACGGCGGCTCCTGCACCTCCTCGACCAGCAGGATCGCACCGGTCAGGTCCGGCATGTCCGGCGTGCCGATCGACGCGGTGAGCAGGCACAGGTTGCCGCCGAGCAGCCGGCCACCGGCCCGGCCGGGCACCCGCACCGGGTACGTCTCCTCCGTCCCGACCGCCGCGACGGTCACCGGTTCGGTGGTCATCAGCGCGGCGTGCAGCGACTCCGCCGAGCGGATCGGGGTGCGCTCGTCCCGCCAGGCGGCGCCGGGACCGTGCACCCCGGCCAGCCGGGCGCCCCGCCAGAGCGCGAACTGCAACGCGGTGATGTCGGAGAAGCCGGCCACCACCTTCGGGTCGCGGCGTACCGCCGCCATGTCGATCAGGTCCACCACCCGCTGCGCGCCGTACCCGCCCCGGGTGCAGAGCACGCCGCGGATCTCCGGGTCGGCGAACGCGGTGTTCAGGTCCGCGGCCCGCAGCGCGTCGTCGCCGGCCAGGTAACCCCGCCGGGCGTACGCGTTCGGCGCCGGCACCGGCCGCAGCCCCCAGCCGGTGAGCAGCTCGATGCCGCGGGCCACCCGCTCGGGCCGGGTCGGGCCGGACGGCGACACCAGCATCACCGCGTCGCCGGGACGCAGGACCGGTGGGCGCAGGCAGTCGTCGGTGGGCACGATCGCGAGCCTAGTGCGGCCGAGCCGGACCGTCCGGTGTCGGGCCTACCGGCTAGCCTCGACGTCGTGGCGACCGCGCTGGTGATCGAGAACGACCCGACCGACGACCTCCGCCGACTGGGGGAGTGGCTCACCGAGGGGGGTCTGGAGCTGCACGTCCTGCGCCCGCACGCGGGCGACGCGCTCCCCGCCGACCTGACGGGGTTCGCCGCCCTGGTGGTGCTCGGCGGCGACCAGCAGGCCTATCCGCTGGCCGACGGCAGCCCGGGCGCGTCCTGGTTCCCGGCGTTGGAGGGGCTGCTGCGCAAGGCGGTCCGCCACCGGCTGCCCACGCTGGCGATCTGCCTGGGCGCGCAACTGCTCGCCACCGCGCACGCCGGTCGGGTCGAGCGCAGCCCGTCCGGGCCGGAGGTCGGCCCGACCGTGGTCGGCCGGCGCGACGCCGCCGAGACCGACCCGCTGTTCCGCTTCGTGCCGCTGATGCCCGACGTGCTCCAGTGGCACGCCGACGAGATCACCGAGCTGCCGCACGGCGCGACGCTGCTCGCCGCGTCCACCCGCTACCCGCACCAGGCGTTCCGCCTCGGCGATCGGGCCTGGGGGTTGCAGTTCCACATCGAGTGCGACACCGCGATGATCGCCGAGTGGTCGCGCGACTCGGCCACGCTCGCCGAGCTGGGCTACGACCCGGAGCTGGTGGTGGCCGCGTGCGACCGGGCGATGGCCGACGTCGAGGACGCCTGGCAGCCGTTCGCGATCCGGTTCGCCGCGCTCGCGCTCGGCGAGCTGGGCGACGACACCCCACGCCGCAGCCTGCCGCTGCTCGGGGCGTGAGGTGACCCGGCCGGCCCGCGGGCGCCTGGCCCGCTACGGCTTCGCCGAGGGCGACACCGGTCCACGCGCCGCCGACCTGCTCGGCCCGGACGGGCTCGGCCTGTGGCGGCCGGACACCCAGGAACCGGCCGACGACCAGGCCGCCGAGCTGCTCACCGCGCTCTCCCGGGCCGCCGACCCGGACCTGGCGCTGCGCCAGCTCCACCGGCTCGTCGAGGCGGAACGGCAGCACGGCGACGAGACCGCCGTACGCGACGCGCTCGCCGCCGACCCCGGCCTGCGCCGCCGGCTGGTCGCGGTGCTCGGCGCCTCCTCGGCGCTCGGCGACCACCTGGTCGCCAACCCCGGGCAGTGGGCGGTGCTGGCCACCGAGCCGGACGGGCTCGCCCCGACCGCCGACGGCCGGCTCGACCTGACCGTCGCCGCCAAGCTGACCACGCTCACCGGCGGGGTCCCGCTGCTGCGGCAGGCGTACCGGTTGGCGTTGCTGCGGATCGCGGCGGCCGACCTGACCGGCGGGCGCGGCCTGGAGCAGACCATGGCCGCGCTGTCCGGCCTGGCCGACGCCACGCTGGCCGCCGCCTACGACATCGCTGTCGACGAGCTGCCCGAGGGCACGGCCCCGCCCCGGCTCGCGGTGGTCGCGATGGGCAAGTGCGGGGGCGACGAGCTGAACTACGTCTCCGACGTCGACGTCATCTTCGTCGCCGCCGGTGACGACGACCTGACCGCCGCCACCCAGGTCGCCACCCGGCTGATCGGCATCTGCGGGCTGGTCGCGTGGCCGGTCGACGCAGCGCTGCGCCCGGAGGGCAACCGGGGTCCGCTGGTCCGCACGCTCGCCAGTCACCTGGCCTACTACAAGCGCTGGGCCCGCACCTGGGAGTTCCAGGCGCTGCTCAAGGCCCGCCCGGCGGCCGGTGACCTGGCGCTGGCCCGGGAGTGGGTCGCGGCGCTCGCCCCGTTGGTCTGGACCGCGGCGGAGCGGCCGGAGGCGGTCGAGGACGTCCGGTCCATGCGCCGCAAGATCCTCGATAACGTGCCGCCGAAGGAGCTGGAACGCGAGATCAAGCGCGGTCCGGGCGGGCTGCGCGACATCGAGTTCGCCGTCCAACTGCTCCAACTCGTGCACGGTCGCGGCGACGAGTCGCTGCGCGTGCCGGGCACCGTGCCGGCGCTGCGTGCCCTGGTCGCCGGCGGCTACGTCGGCCGCGCCGACGGCGAGGCACTGCTGCGCGGTTACCGCTTCCTGCGCGCCGTCGAGCACCGGCTCCAGCTCCAGGGGCTGCGCCGCACGCACACCGTGCCGACCGAGCCGGCGGCGCTGCGCTGGCTCGCCGCCGCGCTCGGCTACGCGGCCACCCCGGGCCGCAGCGCCGTCGAGGAGTTCCGCGCCGAGTGGATCACCCACGCCACCGAGGTACGCCGGCTGCACGCCAAACTGCTCTACCGGCCGCTGCTGGAGTCGGTGGCCCGGGTACCGGCCGAAGGGCTGCGGCTCACCCCGCAGGCGGCCCGGCACCGGTTGGAGGTGCTCGGCTTCGCCGACCCGGCCGGTGCGCTGCGGCACCTCCAGGCGCTCACCGGCGGCGTCAGCCGCACCGCCGCCATCCAGCGCACGCTGCTGCCGGTGCTGCTCGACGAGTTCGCCGACGCCCCGGAGCCGGACCGCGGCCTGCTCAACTACCGGCAGGTCTCCGACAAGCTCGGCAGCACCCCGTGGTACCTCCGCCTGCTGCGCGACTCCGGCCCGGTGGCGCGCCGGCTGGCCCGGGTGCTCTCCTCCTCCCGGTACGCCGCCGATCTGCTGGCCCGCGAGCCGGAGGCGCTGCGGCTGCTGGCCGAGGACAGCGAACTGACCCCGCGACCCCGGGAGACGCTTGTCGAGGGCTTCGTGGCCGCGGCGGCCCGGCACGACGACCCGGTCGAGGCCACCCGCGCGGTCCGCGCGCTACGCCGCCGAGAGCTGGTCCGGATCGCCGCCGCCGACGTGCTCAGCCGGGCCGGGTCGCTCGCCCCGCTCACCCCACGCCCGGCGGGCGGCGGGGAACGCCGGCCCACGGTGGTGGACGTCAGCGCGGTCGGCACCGCGCTCTCCCACGTCACCGACGCGACGCTGGCCGCCGCACTGCGCGCCGCCCGGGTCGCCCAACCCGGGCCGCCGGGCCTGCGTTTCGCCGTGATCGGCATGGGCCGGCTCGGCGGGTACGAGTCCAACTATCTGTCCGACGCCGACGTGCTGTTCGTCTACGACCCGCCAGCCGGGGCGGACGAGAGCGCGGCCGGCGCGGCCAGCGCCGCCGCGCACGCCGTCGCCGAGGAGCTGCGTCGGCTGCTCTCCGCGCCGGCGCCCGACCCGCCGCTCGGCGTCGACGCCGACCTGCGCCCCGAGGGCCGGCAGGGCCCGCTGGTCCGCAGCCTGGCCGCGTACGCCCAGTACTACGCGCGCTGGTCGAAGGTGTGGGAGGCGCAGGCGCTGCTGCGGGCCCGGTTCGTCTGCGGCGACGCCGACCTGGGCGCCGAGTTCGAGGCGATGATCGAGCCGGTGCGCTACCCGGCCGACGGGCTGAGCCGCGAGCAGGTGGTGGAGATCCGCCGGATCAAGGCGCGGGTGGAGACCGAGCGGCTGCCCCGCGGCGCCGACCCGGCCACCCACACCAAGCTGGGCCGGGGCGGGCTCGCCGACGTCGAGTGGGCCGTGCAACTGCTCCAGCTCCGGTACGCCGGCCGGCTGCCCGCGCTGCGCGGCACCCGTACCCTCGACGTCCTGGCCGCCGCCCGCGACGCCGGTGTGCTCGACGGCGAGGACGCGGCCGAGCTGGCCGCCGGCTGGACGCTCGCCGCCCAGGTCCGCGACGCGCTGATGCTGGTGCGCGGCCGGTCCGGTGACCAACTGCCCCGGCACGGGGTGGAGTTGGCCGGCGTGGTGCGCCTGCTCGGCCACGAGGACCCGGGCGAATTCCTCGACGGCTACCTGCGCACCGCCCGGCACGCCCGGTCCGCGATGGAGCGGGTCCTTGATGCCTGACACGCTGGACCGGCCGACGCGGGCCGGGACCGCCCGGCGGGCCGGCCGCCTCCCGGTGCCCGGCTGGTTGCCGGCCGTCGCGACGGCGCTGCTGCTGTCGGTGGCGTTCCTGCTCGCCCCGCCCATGGGCACCGACCTGGCCGCGCAGGTCGCCCGCGCCGACTTCGTCGCCCGGCACGGCGGCACGCCTGTCGACCTCGGTTGGTACGGCGGGGTGAACCAGTACGGCTACAGCCTGTTCACCGCCCGGCTGGGTGCGTGGCTCGGGGTGCGGCCCCTGGGCGCGTCGGCAGCCGTGTTCGGCGCGGCGGCCCTGGGCTGGCTGTTCGTCCGGCACCGGGCACGCCGGCCGGTGCTGGCCGGGGTGCTCGGCGCGGTGGTGCTGGTCGGCAACCTGGCCAGCGGCCGGATCACCTTCGCCGTCGGCCTCACGTTCGGGCTGCTCGCGCTCTGCGCGGTCGGTGCCGAGCGGCCCACCCGGTGGGCCCGCCTGGTCCTGGCCGCTCTGCTCGCCGCCGCCGCCACCTGGGCCAGCCCGGTCGCCGGGCTCTTCACCGGACTGGCCGGCGCGGCGCTGCTGCTGGCCGCGCTACGCCGGGGTGAGGGGCCGGGCCGGCCGCTGGTCGGCGGCTGGCGGGCCGACCGCCCGCTGGCCGAGAGCCTGGTGCTCTGCCTCGCGCCGGCGCTCGCGCTCGCGCCGATGGCGGTGCTGTTCGGCAACGGCGGGACCCAGCCCTATTCGGCCGAGTCGATGCGGGTCAACGTGGCGCTGGCGGTGCTGGTGTTCGCCGTGGTGCCGGGGAGACGCCGCGCGGTGCGGATCGGCGCAGTGCTTGCCGTGCTGCTGCTGGTCGGCGCCTACTACCTGCCCAGCCCGGTCGGCTCCAACGCGCTGCGACTGCCGATGCTGTTCACGCTGCCGCTACTGGCCGGGTACGCCCCCCTGCCCGGCCGGTGGCTGGCCGGCCTGCTCGCCGCCACGGTCTGGTGGCAGAACCCGGTCATGGTCAGCGACGTGACCCGCGCCGGCTCGCCGGAGAGCGCCGCCGCGTTCCACCGCCCGCTCAGCGAGGAGTTGAACAGGCGGCAGCCGGTGGGCCGGGTCGAGGTGGTGCCGCTGCGTGACCACTGGGAGTCGGCGTATCTGCCGGCGACCGTACCGCTGGCGCGTGGGTGGGAACGGCAGGTCGACACCGACCGCAACGCCCTCTTCTACTCCGCCGGCCTGACCTCGAACTCGTACGCGGAGTGGCTGCGGCGCAACGCGGTCCAGTACGTCGCGGTCGCGCCCGACGCGCCGCCGGACCGGTGGGGGCGGGACGAGGCCGAACTGGTGCTCGCCGGTCAGCCCTACCTGCGCGAGGTCTGGCGTGACGCGAACTGGCGGCTGTACGCGGTGTCCGACCCGACCCCGTTGGTGGGTGCTCCGGGCGCGTTGGTGGCCGCCGACCAGGCCCGGGTGCGGTTCTCCGCGGACCGCGTCGGCGACGTTCCGGTCCGCATCCGATGGTCGCGCTGGCTTTCCCTTGCCGGGCCCGGCGGTTGCCTGCGGCCGGGGCCGGACGGGTGGACAGCCGTCCAGGTACGCGTCCCCGGTGACTTTTCGGTCTTCAGCGGTGTCCCGGCGAGGAACCACTGCTGACGGCGCGAGCACGGGGCCTCGGCGACGCCCCCGCGTCCGGTGCGGTCGCCGTGGTCGATCCTGGCGGCGGCCGGGCCCGGCGGGGCTGGCAGCATGGCGGGCGTGTCTCACCATCTGTCACGCTGGACCGGCCTGGCCGGCGCTCTCCTGCTCGCGCTGGCCGCCCTGCTCGGGGGCGCCCGGACCGATTCTTCGTTGCGGACGAACCCGGTGAAGATATGGCAGGGACCGCACGGCCCGTTGGTCGTCCTGGCCTGGCTGGTGGGCACCGCGCTGCTGGCCTGGGCCTGGTGGTCGCTACGCGACCGGGTGCCGTCCGTGCGGTGGGCTCTGGTCACCGCCGCGCTGTGGCTGACGCCTCTGTTGCTCGCGCCCCCCTTCGGTAGCCGGGACGTCTACGCGTACGCGTGCCAGGGAGCCAGTTTCGCGGCCGGGATCAGCCCGTACGAGCAGGGTGTCTCGGCCCTGCCGTGCCCGTGGTTGGACACCGTCTCCTACATCTGGCGGGACAGCCCGGCCCCCTACGGTCCGCTCTTCGTCGTCATCGCGGGTGCGGTGGTGGGGGCCACCGGCTCGCTGACCGCCAGCATCGTGTTGTTCCGGCTGCTCGCACTGGTCGGGGTGGCGCTGACGGCGTACGCGGTGCCGGTGCTGGCCCGCCGCTGCGGCGTACCGGCCGAGCGGGCGGTGTGGCTGGTGCTGGCCTGCCCGTTGGTTGCCGTGCACCTGATCGGCGGTCCGCACAACGACGCGCTGATGGTCGGCACGCTGGTCGCCGGTCTGGCGGTGGTGGCGTCCCGGCCGGGTCGTCCCGGCCCGTTGCTCGCCGGCGGGGTACTGCTGGGCATCGCCGTGGCCATCAAGGTGACCGCGCTGGTCGTCGTGCCGTTCGCCGCGCTGGTGGCGATGGCCGGGCCGTACCGGATCCGGACGCTGCTGCGCGACGGCGGGTGGGTGGTCGGCGGCGCGGTGGCCACTGTCGTCGGCGTGACGGTCGCCGGTGGCCTGGACTTCGGCTGGGTCGGCGGACTGTCGCAGGGCGGCGTCGCGGTCGCCTGGACCTCACCGCCGACTGCGGTGGGACAGACCGTCGGGTACGTCATGGCACCGTTTGGTGTCCACGTCGACGCGCTCCCGGTGACCCGGGGGATCGCCGTGGTGCTCCTGGCCGTGCTGCTGGTCTGGCTCTGGTGGCGGGCCCGCACCCGTGACCCGCTGTACCACGCAGGCCTGGCGCTGGCCCTGACGGTGGCTCTCTCGCCGGTGGTCCACCCCTGGTACTGGACCTGGCCGCTGGCCGTGCTCGCGGCGACCGCTCCGGGGCGGCAGAAGTGGTATCTCGTGGTCGCGCTGGTGGCGTCGTTCCTCATCCTGCCCGACGGCACAGGCCTGCCGCGCTACACCAAGATGCCCGGGGCGCCGTTGATGACGCTGTTGGTGATCGTGGTGGCGGTTCGGTTGGTACGGTCGGCTCGGAAGGGGCGGCAGCCGGTTCCCGTGGAGTGAGGAGTGTGCCGGTGAGCGAGCCCGACGCGCCGGTCCGGCCGGTCGCCGCCGCGCTCGCCCGGTACGCCGGTCTCGTCGGCGTGGTGCTGCTCACCGCCGCCGGCTGGCTGGGCGGGGCGCTGCCGGCCGCGCCACCGCGTACCACGCTCGCCGGTCTCTGGCAGGCCCCGCACGGGCCGGTGACGCTCGGCTGCTGGCTGGTGGGGACCGTGCTGCTGGTCGGCGCCTGGTGGTCGCTGCGCTGGGGCGCCCCGTCGGGCCGGTGGGCGTACCTGACGGCCGGGCTCTGGGCGCTGCCGCTGCTGGCCGCGCCGCCGCTGGGCAGCCGCGACGTCTACTCGTACGCCTGCCAGGGCTGGACCTGGACGCAGGGGGTCAGCCCGTACCGGGTGGGGGTGGCGGCGGCCGGCTGCCCGTGGACCGATTCGGTGTCGCCGATCTGGCGGGACACCCCGGCGCCGTACGGGCCGTTCTTCGTGCTGCTGGCCGGGCTGGCGGTGCTCGCCGGCGGTGGTCTGGTCGGGACGATCGTGCTGCTGCGGCTGGTCGCGGTGGCCGGGGTGCTGCTGGTCGCCGCCGCCCTGCCCGGCCTGGCCCGGGCCGCCGGGGTGCCGGCCCGCCGCGCGGCCTGGCTGGTGCTGGCCTGCCCGCTGGTCGGGGTGCACCTGGTGGCGGGCGCGCACAACGACGCGCTCGCGCTCGGGCTGGTCCTGCTCGGGCTGCTGGTGCTCGTCCGCCGGCCGGGCACGCCGCGCGGGCTGGTGGTGGCCGGGGTGCTGCTGGGCCTGGCGGTCGCGGTGAAGGCGGTCGCCGTGGTGGTGCTGCCGTTCGCGGCGCTCGCCGCGGTGTCCGGCCGGCACACGTGGCGGGCGCTGCTGCGTGACGGTGGCCGGCTGGCCGCGGCGGTGCTCGGCACGCTGCTGGTCCTCTCGCTCGCCACCGGCCTCGGGTTGGGCTGGGTGGACGGGCTCGGCCGCAGCGGCGACTCGCAGCAGTGGACCTCGCCGCCGACCGCTGTCGGTTTCGTGATCGACTACGCCGGCGAGCTGGTCGGGCGGGACCCGCACGCCGTGCCGGTGACCCGGGTGGTCGGGCTGGTGCTGCTGGTCGGGCTGCTGATGGCGCTCTGGTGGCGGGCGTGGACGGCGTCGCGTCGGCGCGGCGACGACCGGCAGCGGGTGGCCCGGGTGGTGCTGTTCGGCGCCGGGCTGGCGCTGGCCGCCACCGTGGCGCTCGCCCCGGTCTTCCACCCCTGGTACGCGACCTGGCCGCTGGCCCTGCTCGCGGTGGCGGTGGTGTCGCCGGCCCGGACCGTCTGGTTCGTGGCGCCCTGCGCGGCGGCGTCGGTGCTCGCGCTGCCTGACGGCACGAACCTGGCCCGGTTCACCAAGGCGCCCGGCGCGGTGCTGATGACGGCGCTGGTGGTGGTCGTTGTGGCGGCCGGCGTCCGGGCCGGGCTGCGCCACCGGCACGCGCCGCGCTGACCGGGCCGGAATGGAACGGCCGGGCCGGCCCCGCGAAGGCGGAGCCGGCCCGGCCGGTGCTGACGAGCGTGCTCAGCAGTCGAAGTACATCGCGAACTCGTGCGGGGTCGGGCGCAGGCGCACCGGGTCGACCTCGTTGGCCCGCTTCCAGTCGATCCAGGTGGAGATCAGGTCCGGCGTGAAGACGCCGCCGTCGAGCAGGTAGTCGTGGTCGGCCTCGAGCGAGTCGAGCACGGCCGGCAGCGAGCCGGGGACCTGCTTGACGTCGCCCCACTCCTCCGGGGGGAGGTCGTAGAGGTCCTTGTCGATGGGGGCCGGGGGTTCGATCTTGCTCTTGATGCCGTCGAGGCCGGCCATCATCATCGCGGAGAAGGCGAGGTAGACGTTGGCCGAGGGGTCGGGGACGCGGAACTCGACGCGCTTGGCCTTGGGGTTGCTGCCGGTGACCGGGATGCGGGTGCAGGCGGAGCGGTTGCGCTGGGAGTAGACCAGGTTGACCGGCGCCTCGAACCCGGGCACCAGGCGCCGGTACGAGTTGACCGTCGGGTTGGTGAAGGCCAGCAGCGACGGGGCGTGGTGCAGCAGGCCGCCGATGTACCAGCGGGCGGTGTCGGACAGGCCGGCGTAGCCGGTCTCGTCGTAGAACAGCGGCTCGCCGCCCCGCCAGAGGCTCTGGTGGGTGTGCATGCCGGAACCGTTGTCACCGAACAGCGGCTTGGGCATGAACGTGGCGGTCTTGCCGTTGGCCCACGCCTCGTTCTTCACGATGTACTTGAAGAGCTGGAGCTGGTCGGCGGCGTGCAGCAGCGTCGAGAACCGGTAGTTGATCTCGGACTGACCGGCGGTGCCGACCTCGTGGTGCGAGCGCTCCACGGTGAAGCCGCTGTCCACGAGCCGACGCACGATCGAGTCGCGCAGGTCGGCGTAGTGGTCGACCGGGGGGACGGGGAAGTAGCCGCCCTTGTAGGCGGTCTTGTAGCCGCGGTTGCCGCCGTCTTCGACGCGGCCGGTGTTCCAGGCGCCCTCGATCGAGTCGATGTAGTAGAACGACTGGTGGGCGGAGGTTTCGTGGCGGATGGAGTCGAAGATGTAGAACTCGGCTTCGGCGCCGAAGTAGGCGGTGTCGGCGATGCCGCTGGCGGCGAGGTAGGCCTCGGCCTTCTTGGCGACGTTGCGGGGGTCGCGGGAGTAGGCCTCGCGGGTGAACGGGTCGTGGACGAAGAAGTTCAGCGCGAGGGTCTTCTGGGCGCGGAACGGGTCGATGAACGCGGTGGCGACGTCGGGGAGCAGGAGCATGTCCGACTCGTGGATCGACTGGAAGCCGCGGATCGACGAGCCGTCGAACGCGAGGCCGTCGGTGAAGACGCTGTCGTCGAAGGACTCGACCGGCAGGTTGAAGTGCTGCATCACGCCGGGCAGGTCACAGAAACGTACGTCGACGAACTTCACGTCCTCGTTGCTGAGGTATCGCAGGAGTTCCTCGGAATTGGCGAACACACGTCCTCCTGGCAGGTCCACTCCGGTGGCTGACTCTTGGCGACGCTATGGCCGGGGGGTTGCCCGGCCGTGTCTCCTCTGTTTCCGCCGTGTTACGTCGCTAGCGGAGCGTCATCGCCCGCGCGTTCTGCCCGACTTTGGCGGCCTTGTCGGATTTTTCGGTGGGCGTCGAGACGGCGCTACCCTGGCCGCGTGACCGATACCGCCGCCGCACCGGTGCCACCCGCCACCGATCCCGCCTTCACGCCACCCAGCCTCGGCCGCCGGTTCGGCGCGCTGATCATCGACTGGGTGCTCTGCCTGCTGGTCGCCCGGTCCTTCGCCGACCCGGTCCGCGACGGGTGGCCGCCGGTCCTGGTGCTGATCCTGGAGTACGGCTTCTTCCTCGGCCTCTTCGCCCAGACCCCCGGCATGTACCTGACCCGGCTGCGCTGCGTCGCCTGGGCCGACGGCGGCCGGATCGGGCTGGTCCGCGCGCTGCTGCGCGGCCTCCTGCTGTCCCTCGTCGTGCCGGCCCTGATCATGGATCAGCACCGGCGTGGCCTGCACGACCGGCTCACCGGCGCGGTCGTCACCGACGCGCCACGCCGCTGACCCGTAACGGAAAGGAGCCGGCCCCGCGCGGGGCCGGCTCCTCGACGCGTACGCCGGGACTCAGCGACCCCGGGTCTGCCGAAACGCGCCGCGCGCCGGTCGCATGTTCTTCGGGACCGCGCCCTTGGGCATCTGCGGCCGGGCGGTCAGCGCCTTGAGCCGCTTGTCGAGCGCGTTGACGTCCTTCGGCGAGAGGGACCGGGGCAGCCGCATCAGCGTCATCCGCAGCTTGCGGACCGGCAGCTCGCCCTCGCCCTGACCGATCACGTAGTCGTGCAGCGGGGCCGAGCCGATCACCTTGGCCAGCCGGCGCTTCTCCTGGCCGAGCAGGCCCCGGACGCGCTGCGCGTTCCCCTCGGCCAGCAGGATCACGCCGGCACGACCCACCACCAGGTGAACCATGTCCATCTGCGTCGTGGAGCTGACCGCCGGGGTGACCCGCCAGTCACCGCGCATGCTCTCCATGATCTGCGCCGCCGCACCGGGCTGCCCCTCGGCGGCGTTCATCATCGCCTTGTTGGAGCGCAGGTTGAGCACGATCAGCACGGCGAGCAGGGTGAGCAGGATGCCGATCGGCAGGAAGAGCCAGCCCCAGGCGAGCACCGCGACCACGGTGAGCGCGAGCGGGATCAGCACCGCCGCAGCGGTCAGCGGCGCGAACCACTTGTCCTGCTTGGCGGTGAACTTGAACACCATCCCGATCTGCTTCAGCCGCTGGCCGAACGAGACCTTCTCCTGGGGCTTTGCCATGCCACCGAGTCTAGTGGTCGGCGCTCGGCCGGTTGATCCGTGGCCACCCGTTCCGCGCAGGGCTGAGTACCTTACGACCGCGCCGGGCCGGGCCGGCGGCGGGTAAGGAGGCGGAACGGGGCGAAGATCGGGCGGCGTACCCATGCGCCGGGGGCACCTTCGCGCGGACAGTCGACCTCGACGGAGCACGACCACCGCACGACAGGGGAGCACCGAGATGTTCGGCAACGACGCAGAGTTCCTGCTCAGCATCCACCGCAGCCACGCCTCCGAGCTACAGGCCGACGCGGCCAACGACCGGATCGCCCGGTCGCTGCCCCGCCGGCATCCGCACGGCTGGCTCGGCCGCCGCCAGCACACCGCCCGCACCACCGACGCCCGCCGGTGACCGCCCGGCCGGTCACCCGGCCGGACGTCGCCGGGTTCCCGGGGCCGGCAGTCGCCGGTCCGGCCGTCACGGGGGCGGCCGGACCGGCGGCTCCCGACGGCCCGGTCGGGCCGGCCGGGGCGTCAGGCCGCCGTGGCATGCTCGACGGCGTGACCGTACGCGCCGCCAGCACCGTGCTCGTCGGCCGGCAGCCCGAGCTGGCCGTGCTGCGCGAGGCGCTGGCCCGGGCCGGGGGCGGCGACCCGACCACGGTCCTGGTCGGCGGCGAGGCCGGCGTCGGCAAGACCCGACTGCTGGAGGAGTTCGGCGGCCACGTCACGGCGGCCGGGGCGCGGCTGCTGGTCGGCCAGTGCCTGGAGCTGGGCGAGGCCGGCCTGCCGTTCGCCCCGTTCGCGGCCACGCTGCGCGACGTGCTGCGCAACGACGGCCCGGCCGCGTTCGCCGGCTACGAGGCGGAGTTCGCCCGGCTGCTGCCCGAGCTGGCCCGGATGCCGGCCGGTGCCGCCGTGCCCGCCGGGCCGGCGCTCGCCGACACCCCCCGCGGCTACCTGTTCGACCTGGTCGCCGACCTGTTCCGGCGGCTCGCCGAGGAACGCCCGCTGGTGCTGGTGATCGAGGACCTGCACTGGGCCGACCGGTCCACCCGGGACCTGATCGGCTTCCTGGTGCGGGCCGCCCGGGCCACCCGCCTGCTCGTCGTCTGCACCTACCGCACCGACGAGCTGCACCGCGGCCACCCGCTGCGGCCCTTCCTCGCCGAGCTGGACCGGGTCCGTGGCGTCGACCGCGTCGAGCTGGGCCGGCTCGACCGCGACGGCACCGCCGCCGTGCTCGCCGACCTGCTCGGCGCCGAGCCGACCGCCCGCGTCGTCGACGACGTGCACGAACGCACCCAGGGCAACCCGTTCTTCATCGAGGAGCTGGCCGCGGCCGGCAGCCCGGTCGGCTGCGCCGTGCTCCCCGAGACGTTGCGCGACCTGCTGCTGGCCCGGGTGGACCGGCTGCCCGAGCCGGCCCAGCGGGTGCTGCGGATCGCCGCCGCCGGCGGCACCCGCTTCGCCCACCGGCTGCTCGCCGAGGTGGCCGGGCTGCCCGAGGCCGAGCTGGAGGACGCGCTGCGCGCCGCCGTCGCCGGGCAGCTCGTGGTCGCCGACCCGGAGGGCGACTACGAGTTCCGGCACGCGCTGGTCCGCGAGGCGGTGCACGACGACCTGCTCCCCGGCGAGCATGCCCGGCTGCACGCCCGCTACGCCGCGGCGATCGAGGCGCAGCCGCACCTGGTGGCCGCCGGTCGCGCCCCGGCCGAGATCGCCCACCACTGGTACGCGGCGCACGACCACCCGCGTGCCCTCACCGCCGCCCGGGTCGCCGCCGCCGCGGCGGCCGACCGGTACGCGTACGCCGAGCAGAGCCGGCTGCTGGAACGCGTCCTCGAACTGTGGGAGCAGGTGCCCGACGCCGCCGACCGCCTCGGCATGGACCACCTGCGGGTGCTGGAGGAGACGCTCACCGCGGCGGTCACCGCCGGTGACCTGGGCCGGGCGCTCACGCTCACCCGGGCCGCGCTGGCCGAGGTCGACTCCGCCGCCGAGCCGCTGCGCGCCGCCGGCCTGCTCGATCACCGGGGCCGGCTGCTCGCGCTGCTCGGCAAGAGCGACGGGGCGGCGGAGCTGCGCGAGGCGTACCGGCTGGCGGTCGGCGCGCCCGGCGGCCCGGCCCGGTTCGGCGTGCTGGCCGACATCGCGGCGCACCTGATGAAGGTCGACCCCCGGGAGGCCGCGGCGGTCGCCGCCGAGGCGATGACGGGCGCGTCCGAGGCCGGCACCGACCTGGTGCTCCTGCCCACCCGGATCGTGGTGCGGCACCGCCTCGACGGCACCCCGGAGCGCGCCCTGGCCGAGCTGCGCCGGGTCGAGGCGCGGGCCCGCGCCGTCGGCGACTCGTGGGCGCTGGTCAGCGCGCTGGTCTTCCTCTCCGACGTGCTCTTCGAGCTGGGCCGGTACGCCGAGTCCGAGCAGGCCGCCGCGGCCGGGGTCACCGAGGCCCGCCGGGTCGGGATCAGCCGCTCGATCGGCGCCTACCTGTTGTCCAACCGCGCGGAGGCGCTGATCGCGCTGGGCCGGTGGGACGAGGCGGACGCGACCTGCGCCGAGGCGGCCCGGATCGACCCGCCGGGCGTCTCCGGGCTGCACTGGCTCCAACTGCGCGCCGGGCTCCGGCTGGCCCGGGCCCGTCCCGCCGCGGACGAACTCGTCGGGCGGGCGCTGGCGTTCCTGGGCCGGCCCTACCTCTGGCCGAACCACCGGCTGCCGCTGCACGAGCTGCGCGTCGAGGCGGCCCTGACGGCCGACGACAAGCTGGAGGCGGTACGCGCGGCCCGCGCCGCCCTGGCCGACACGCATCTGGTCGACCTGCCCCGCGAGGGCTGGCCGGTGCTCAGCGCGGCGGCCCGGGCGGCCGTGCTGGCCGGCGACCGGGGGGTGGCCGCCGAGGTGGCCACCGTGGCAGCCGTGCTGCCGACCCCTCATCCGGCGGAACGGGCGCACGCCGCCCAGGTCACCGCGCTCCTGACCGGCCTCCGTCCCGCCGAGGCGGACGCCGACCCGACCACGCCGGGCGGGACGGCGTCGGGCGGCGGCGGTCGGACGGATGAATCGGCGTCGGGCGGTGCCGGTCGGACCGGTGCGGAACCCGGCGAGGCGCTTGACGCGTGGCGGGCCGCGGTGGCGGCGTGGCGGACGGCCGGGCAGCCGTACCCGCTGGGTCGGGCGTTGCTCGGGCTGGCCGAGGTGGCCGCCGCGGCCGGCGAGCGGGACGAGGTGGCCGCCGCCGTCCGGGAGACGGTCGAGCTGGCCGCCCGCCTGGGTGCCACCCCGCTGGGCGAGCAGGCCGCGACGCTGGCCCGCCGGGTCGGGCTGCGCGGCACCGGGCGACCCGGGCCGGACCTGCTGACCAGCCGGGAGCGGGAGGTGCTGCGGCTGGTCGCGGAGGGGCACAGCAACAGCCGGATCGCCGAACGGCTCTTCATCTCCCCGAAGACGGCCAGCGTGCACGTCTCCCGGATCATCGCCAAGCTGGACGTGACCAACCGGGTGGAGGCCGCCGCGCTGGCCCACCGCCTCGGCCTGCTGGACCTGCCGTCGCCGTCCGCCCCGGCCCGGCGCCGGCCCCGGTAGGCCGGCGCGTGACCGGTAGCCGCGACCGTGTCCGTCCGGTCACCCGGCCCGCTCAGCGACGGGGCAGGTAGATCCGCCACCCGTCGACGATCACCACGTCGAGCGCGTCCGGTTCGGGGCCGAGCAGCCGATCGAGCCGCGCGGCCAGCGGCGAGCCGTCCGGGGCCACCCAGCCCGCGCCCGGGTCCGCGTCGACGGCCCGCCGGTACGCCGGCAGCCGGTCGAAGCCGGGACGCAGCCGGTCGTCGACCACGGCGCAGAGCACGTCCTCGCCGGTGGCGAACGTGAGGCGGTTGCAGGTCCAGTAGCCGCCCCGCACGTGCCGGACGCCGAGCGCGCCGAGCATGTCGACGAGCGCCCGGTGCCGGTCGGCCTCGGCGTGCACGGCGGGCGCCGCCCGGACGGTGTCCACGGTGCTGGCCACGCCGGTCCCGAGGACCCCCGCCAGCACCGCGACCGCCGCCGCTCCGACCGCCGCCGCTCCGGCGCGGTGGCGGGGCCCGGCGAGCGGGCGGGCGGCCCGCCACAGTGGCCAGAGCAGGGCGGGGACGGCCACCGCCAGGCAGGACAGGTAGCGGCTGCTCTCGATCGGCGTCCGCCCGGCCGCGTCGCTCGCCGCGTACGCCGCCAGCACCGCCGCCGCGCCGCCCAGCAGCGCCAGCCGCACCCCGGCCGACACCCGGCGGGCCGGCGGGTCGCCGGGGCGGGGACGGGCGGAGTGCCCGTGATCCGGGACGGCGGGCACGTGGCGGAGCGTGCGCCAGGCGGTGTACGCGGCGAGCAGCAGCAGGACCGGGAAGACCGGCGCCCACCAGAGCTGCCACCCGGCGCAGTGGCCGGGGGAGCAGAAGCCCATGGCCAGCGGCGGGCCGAGGACCAGCCCGCCGTGCAGCCGCTCGGCCCAGCCCGCCGCCACGTCCGAGCCGCTGGCCCGCACCACGGCGGTGAGCGGGTTGCGGCCGTGGCGCAGGCTGTCCAGCACCATCGGCGCGGCGCCCAGCAGCAGCGCGCCGGCGAGCACCGCCCCGGCGCGGCCGGCCAGCTCCCGCCGTCGCCACGCCAGCAGCAGCGCGCCGAGCGCCGCCACGTACGGCAGGATCAGCGGGTCGACCCAGAGCAGCACGCCGGCGACCAGCCCCCAGGCCGCCCAGCGGGGCAGCCGCGCGCCCGGCCCGCCGGCGCACAGCCCGACCGTGAGCAGCGCCAGCGCCGTCCCGGCCGGATTCAGCTCGGGATAGCCGCCACCGGCGATGAGCTGGTTCTTCACCACCCGGTCCGCGCCGAGCGCGAGCACGGCGACGACCAGCAGGGCGTACCAGCGGTCGCCGCCGAGCCGGCGGGTCAGCCGCCAGGACAACAGCAGGAACAGCGCGTACAGCACCAGCGTGGGCATCCGCAGCACCAGCACGGACGGCCCGGCGACCGCGACCAGCGGAGCGGCCAGGTACGCCTCCAGCGTGCCCATGTACGCCTGGCCGTAGAACCAGACCGGGAACGCGTCGCCGCGCGCGATGTGCAGGGCGGCCAGCCCCATGGTCGCCTCGTCGCTGTTGGTGGGCGGCGCGTCGGCGAGCAGCAGCGCCAGCCGGTAACCGATGCCGGCGCACCCGACCAGCAGGGCGAGCAGCGTCGGCAGCCGGGGTCGCCGGGGCGTACGCGGGCGGTCGGCCTCGCGTGGCTCCTGGCGTACCCCGGCGGTCATGCCTTTGATCATGGCATCCGGCGGGTGGCCGGCGGTGGGTGACGCGGTCGACGGCCGGCCTCAGCCGGCGACGGCGATCCCCTCGCGGGCGGCGAGCGCCTGCTGGTAGAGGCGGCCGGCCCGGTACGACGAGCGGACCAGCGGGCCGCTCATCACGCCGGCGAAGCCGATCTCCTCGGCCTCCTCGCGCAGCTCGACGAACTCCTCCGGCTTGACCCAGCGGGTGACCGGGTGGTGCCGGGGGGTGGGGCGCAGGTACTGCGTGATCGTGATCAGCTCGCAGCCGGCCTCGTGCAGGTCGCGCAGCGCCTGGGAGACCTCGGCGCGCTCCTCGCCCATGCCGAGGATGAGGTTGCTCTTGGTGACCAGGCCGGCGGCCCGCGCCTGACGGATCACGTCGAGCGAGCGCTCGTAGCGGAACGCCGGGCGGATCCGCTTGAAGATGCGCGGCACGGTCTCCACGTTGTGCGCGAGCACCTCCGGGCGCGCGCCGAAGACCTCGGCGAGCTGCTCGGGCACCGCGTTGAAGTCGGGGATGAGCAGCTCGACGCCGCAGCCGGAGCGGAGGGCGTGGATCTGCCGGACCGTCTCGGCGTAGAGCCAGGCGCCGCCGTCGGGCAGGTCGTCGCGGGCCACGCCGGTGATGGTCGCGTAGCGCAGACCCATCGCGGCGACCGACTCGGCGACCCGGCGCGGCTCGTCGGCGTCGAACTCGGCCGGCTTGCCGGTGTCGATCTGGCAGAAGTCGCAGCGCCGGGTGCACTGGTCGCCACCGATGAGGAAGGTGGCCTCCCGGTCCTCCCAGCACTCGTAGATGTTGGGGCAGCCGGCCTCCTGGCACACGGTGTGCAGACCCTCGCGGGAGACGAGCCCGCGCAGCTCGGTGTACTCCGGGCCCATCTTGGCCTTGACCTTGATCCACGGCGGTTTGCGCTCGATCGGCGTCTCGGCGTTGCGCGCCTCGATCCGCAGCATGCGGCGCCCCTCCGGCGCGATTGTCGCGGTGGGCGCTGGCTGCTGAGTCGTCGGCGCAGAATGCTCGATCGTCACAAAACCGAGCCTACGCCGGTCGGCGACGGTCGATGAAGATCGGGCGACGGCCGTCACGCCGGAAACGTTGTGACGCCGGACACGAGCGCCGGGAAAATCCACGTCACAGCGGGCGGTCGCGGTGCTAGCGTCCCGGCAGAGCTGCGACGGAGCCGAGTAGCGGACCGACCCGCCAGCCAGAGAGCCGCCGGTTGCTGCGAGGCGGTCTGGCGCCGGCCCGCGAAGACCCTCCCGAGCTGCGGGAAGAACGGCGCGCGCCCAGTAGACCCCGCCCGGCCGGCCCCGGTGAAAAGGCGACGAACGAGGCCCCCGCTCCGGCGGGGGCGAAGGTGTGGTGGCACCGCGAGGACCCGCTCGCCCGCACCTCCCGGGGCTGAGGCGATGCTTCGCCACCCCAGGGCGGCGAAGGCGTTGCGATCGATCGAGGAGCAGCCCACCGTGCAACGCATCCTGTCCACTGAACTCCCCGCCCAGGTCGGCGCGACCGTCCGGCTCGCCGGCTGGGTCCACCGCCGCCGGCTGCTCAAGTCGGTGGCCTTCCTGATCGTCCGCGACGCCACCGGGCTCGCCCAGGTGGTGGTCGCCGCGCCCGAGGTGCGCGCGCAGGTCGAGGCGCTCGGCGAGGAGACCGTCGTCGAGGTGGTCGGCACGGTGGTCGCGAACCCCGCCGCGCCCGCCGGGGTCGAGGTCGTCGAGCCGACGGTACGTCCGCTCGGCCCGCCCGCCGTGCCGCCCCCGTTCGACCTGTACCGGCCGGTGCTCACCGCGAGCCTGCCCACCCAGCTCGACCACGCGCCGACCGCGCTGCGCCATCCGACCCGGTCCGCCGCGCTGCGGATCTCGGCGGCGGCGGTGGCCGGCTTCCGGGCCACGCTCGACCGGCGGCGTTTCGTCGAGGTGCACACGCCCAAGGTGGTCGGCTCGGCCACCGAGAGCGGCGCGAACGTCTTCGCGCTGGACTGGTTCGGCCGGCCCGCCTACCTGGCCCAGTCGCCGCAGTTCTACAAACAGCTCATGGTCGGCGTCTTCGAGCGGGTGTACGAGGTGGGGCCGGTGTTCCGCGCCGAGCCGCACGACACGGTGCGCCACCTGGCCCAGTACACCTCGCTCGACGTCGAGCTGGGCTTCGTGGCCGACCACCGGGACGTGATGGCCGTGCTGCGGGACACCCTCGCCGGGATGGTGGCGGGCGTCGTGGACCGGGCCGCCGGCGCGCTGGACACGCTCGGCGTGACGGTGCCGCGGGTGCCCGCCGAGATCCCGGCGGTGCACTTCACCGACGCGCTGGAGATCGCCGGCGCGCCGGCCGACGAGCCCGACCTGGCCCCCGCGCACGAGCGGGCGCTGGGGGAGTGGGCGCGGGCCGAGCACGGCAGCGACTTCCTGTTCGTCACCGGCTATCCGATGGCGAAGCGCCCCTTCTACACCCACCCGGACCCGGCCCGCCCGGCGTACTCGAACGGATTCGACCTGCTGTTCCGGGGGGTGGAGCTGGTCACCGGCGGGCAGCGGCTGCACCGACACGCCGACTACCTGGCCGCGCTGGCGGCGCGCGGCGAGCCGGTCGAGCCGTACGCCGGTTATCTGGACGCGTTCCGGCACGGCATGCCGCCGCACGGCGGGTTCGCGATCGGGCTGGAGCGGTTCGTGGCGCGGCTGACCGGCGCGGCGAACGTCCGGGAGGTGACCGCCTTCCCGCGCGACCTGCACCGCCTCACGCCCTGACCGGTGGCGCGAACCGGCCCGGGACGGGTGCGTCCCGGGCCGGCGCGGTGCGGTACGGCGATCAGGTGAAGTTGACGTCACTGCACCACATGTACGCCTGGTCGAGGTGGGACGCCTGCCAGATGACGAACAGGATGTGGTGTCCGGTGTATCCGGAGGTGGAGACGTTGAAGCTGATGTTCTGCGACGGCGCGTACCGGCCGGTCTGCGTGATGTAGTCGAGGTTGCCCCAACCGAGCGTCTGGGTGGTCGGGTTGAACCCCTGCTTGCTGACGTAGACCTTGAAGTAGTCAGCGCCGTGGCTGGCCTGGTCGTAGAGCTGCACGGTGAAGTTGCGGCTGATGTTGGTGGTCTTCCACGCCCCGGGCCGGTTCAGGCTGTCGTTGCGGGACAGCGCGTTGCTGCAGAGCTGCCCGTCGGGCGTGCGGGCCTGGAACTGGCCGCCGAGGCCGTCGCGCAGCGCGCTCATCCAGTTCCACATGGTGTCGGCGTTGGCCTGGAATGCCTGCCAGCACATGGGGTCCTGCTGCTGCATGGCCGGGTCCGTGTGGTGGCTGCCCCAGGTCTGCCAGCACTTGTAGGCGCGGGTGGCCGGGTTGACGATCGTGCCGTGGGCCTGGGCGGCGCCGGGCACGGCCAGGATGCCGGCCAGCAGGGCGAGCGCCATGACGAGTGCGCGGACGGGGTGGCGGACGGCTGATCGCGGTCGGCCGGATCGGTGGTGGGAACGCACGGTTACGTCCTCCTTCGGCGCATAGGATAGGAGTGGGAGCGCTTCCATACCCAGCGTCGCATTTACAACCGTAGATATCAATGCTTGTCTATTGATCCGTCCGGATCAGGCCGGGCCGAGCAGGTCCCAGCGATTGCCGGCGAGGTCGCGGAACACCGCGACCCGGCCGTACGGTTCGGTGCGGGGCGGGCGGACGAACTCGACGCCGGCGGCGACCATCCGGCGGTGCGTGGCGTCGAAGTCGTCGACCTGGAGGAAGAAGCCGACCCGGCCGTGCGTCTGGTCGCCGACGGCCCCGGCCTGGTGCTCGCCGTCCGCGCGGGCCAGCAGCAGCCCGGTGCCGCCGCCCGGTGGGCGGACCACCACCCAGCGCTTGGGCCGGCCGTCGTTCGTCAGCGACGGTGAGTCCTCGGCCAACTCGAAACCGAGTACCTCGGTGAAGAACGCGATCGCCGGGTCGTACTCGGCGACGACCAGCGTGACCAGGTCGAGCCGCACCCGGTCAGACCCGGGTCAGCGTGGGCAGGTGCCGTTCCACCACCGGCAGCACGTCGGCCACCGTGACCGGTCGGCCCAGCTCGGCGGTGAGCGAGGTGACCCCGGCGTCGCGGATGCCGCAGGGCACGATCCGGTCGAAGAAGCCCAGGTCGCAGTCGCAGTTGATCGAAAAGCCGTGCAGCGTGACGCCACGGGCCACCCGGATGCCGATGGCGGCGACCTTGCGGGCCGGGCCCCGGTCGTCCGCCGGCACCCACACGCCGCTGCGCCCCTCCACCCGACCGGCGGCCAGCCCGAACTCGGCGCAGACGTCGATCAGGAGCTGCTCGGTGCGCCGGACGTACGCCACCACGTCGACCGGGTCGGGCAGGCGGACGATCGGGTAGCCGACGAGCTGCCCCGGACCGTGCCAGGTGATCTTGCCGCCGCGGTCCACGTCCACCACCGGCGTGCCGTCCATCGGCCGGTCCCAGGGCTCGGTGCGCTTGCCGGCGGTGTAGACGCTCGGGTGCTCCAGCAGCAGCACCGTGTCGCCCCGCTCGCCGGCCACCACGGCCTCGTGCAGCCGGCGCTGCTCGTCCCAGGCGGCCCGGTAGTCGAGCCGGCCGGCGCGGACGGTGGTCGGTCCTGAAGTCGTCACGCTCACCCGTCCAGCCTAGTCCCGCCGGCCCGGCCGCCCACCCGTGACGCTCGTCGCGTCACGCGTCGGGCACCCGCCACACCCAGACGTCCTCGACCCGCTCCGGCGGGCCGAGCAGCGCGGTGGCGGTGCGGCGCAACGCCTCCTCGTCGACGTCGTACTTGGCGCCGTGCACCCGGTCGGCCAGCACCACCGCCCGCACGCCCCAGTGGCGCAGGTCGGCCCGGGACTCCTCGATGCTGCCCTCGGTGATGATCGGCACCAGCCCGGTCCGCCCGGCCTGATCCATCAGCGTGTCGAAGGTGCGCGGCACCGGGCCGATCCGGCCCCGGCCGTCCGGGCCGCCCGGGCCGAGGAAGAAGCCGGCCGGGATGCGGAACTCACCCTGGCGGTGGGCCAGCGCGTACGCCTGCCAGCGCTGCCCGTCCGGGTAGACGTCGACGGTCAACGGCAGCGGCGTGAGCACCCCGTCGGGCGGGACGTAGCGCTGCCACGCCCCGCCGGTGATGAACGCCGGGATCGGCTCGCGGACGCTGGTGAGCAGCGGGGTGGGCAGCAGCGGCAGCAGCGCGGCGACGAACCCGACCAGCCAGGCCGCGCCGGTCACCCGCCGCCGGGGCGGCCGGGCGCGCAACGCGTCGATCGCGTACGCCAGCAGCAGCCCGATCACCGGCGCGACGACGAGCGCCAGCCGGGACGGCAGCGCCGCGTTGATCACCGGCAGGTTGTCCAGCACCCCGAACGGCAGGAGCTGGTCGGTGCGCCGGCCGTTCCACTTGGCCGTCGGCCCCCAGGAGAGCACCGCGAAGATCACCGCGGTCACGCCGAGCGCGAGCAGCGTGGCCCGGAACGCGCGGTCGGCGCGCCGCCACAGCAACGCGAAGCAGGCGACCGCGAGCAGCAGCAGCGGCACGCCGAAGAACGAGTTCTCCTCGGTCGGGTTGGGCGCCAGCGACGTGCCGAACCCGGCCCAACCGGCGAGCGACCGGCGCGGGTACGACAGGTACGCGGCGATGTCCTCGGAGTGGATCAGCGGGTCGAAGCCGGTGCCGTGGAACCGTTGCGGCCCGGCGAAGTGCAGCCAGAGCGGGTACGCCAGCAGCACGCCGGCCACCAGGGCGGTCACCCCGAGCCCGGCCGCCATCCGGGGCAGCGCGGCCCGCGCCTCCGCGCGCCGGGCCGGGTGCAGCGCCCAGACCAGCAGGAACGTGGCGAGCGCCAGCGCGGTGAAGAACAACCCCTCGGCCGCGATCGAGAACGCGACGGCCACCAGCAGGCCGAGCACGATCCCGCCGGTCACCGCGCGGCCGGGCCGGCGCAGCCGGAACACGCCCCAGATCAGCAGCGGCACCAACCAGCCGGCGGTCCAGTTCAGGTGCGAGTTGGCGTGCGACACCATCGCCGGGCAGTAGGCGACGAACAACGCGCCCACCGCGGCGGCCAGCCGGCTGCCGACCAGGTGCCGGCTGAGCAGCCAGTACCAGGCCACCGCCGTGGCGGCCAGGTTGAGCGTGAGGATCACCAGGAACGTCGCGGGCGGCCCGACCAGGTACGTCAGCGGCGCGAAGACCGCCGCGTACACGGTGATCGAGGTGTTGACCGCGAGGTTCACCCCGTCGGGGACGTTGATCAGGTGGGTGAAGAGCGGGTTCTCGCCGTGGGTGAGCGCGTGCCCGCCGAAGGCCAGCAGCCATTCGAAGAGCGCCTGGTCGCTGGAGTTGACGGTGATCGTCCGGGTGTTCGGGTCCCGCCACATCCCGCTGGTGACCCAGAGCGCCAGCGCGACCGCGGCGAGTATCACCAGCAGGTCGGCGCGCCGTGCGCGGGCGGCGGTGGCGGGCGGCGGGTCGGCGACCGGGGAGGACGGCACGCAGCGGACGTTACCAACCGGACCCGGGCACACCGCCCGGACGGTGAATGTGTGACCGACAGCCATTCCCGTCGATGAAACACGGACGTAACGTTCCGGCAACTCGGAGAGTGACCCAGTTCACATTCCATGATCGGGAGGTCCCGTGTCCCGCTCCTCATCCCTCATCACCCGTCTCGCCGGGGCGGCGGCCGGGGTCGTGCTGGCCGCGGCCGGCGTCCTGACCGCCGCGCTGCCCGCGCAGGCCGCCACGCTGACCCAGGTCACCGGCTTCGGCTCCAACCCCGGCAACCTGGCCATGTACGCCTACCGGCCGGACGGCCTGCCCGGCAACGCGCCGGCCGTGGTGCTGCTGCACGGCTGCACCCAGAACGCCTCGACCTACTTCACGAACTCCGGCTGGCAGAAGTACGCCGACCAGTGGAAGTTCGCGCTGATCGTGCCGCAGCAGCCGTCCGGCAACAACGCCAACTCCTGCTTCAACTGGTTCGAGACCGGCGACACCGCCCGGGGCCAGGGCGAGGCGTTGTCGGTCAAGCAGATGGTCGACTACGCGAAGACCAACTACGGCACCGACGCCGGCCGCGTCTACGTCAGCGGCCTCTCCGCCGGCGCGGCGATGAGCGCCGTCATGCTGGCCACCTACCCCGACGTGTTCGCCGCCGGCTCGATCATCGCCGGCATCCCGTACCGCTGCGCCACCAGCACCACAAGCGCGTTCAGCTGCATGAACCCGGGCGTGGACAAGACCCCGGCGCAGTGGGGCGACCTGGTCCGCAACGCGTACCCGGGCTACTCCGGCAAGCGTCCCCGGGTGGCCGTCTGGCACGGCACCAGCGACTACACGGTCAACGTGGCGAACGCGGCCGAGTCACGCGACCAGTGGACCAACGTGCTCGGCGTGTCGGCGACCCCGAGCAGCACCTCGTCCCTGCCGGGCGGCACCAGCCTGGAGGTCTACGGAAGCGACCAGGTACGCGTCTACCGCGTCTCCGGCATGGGCCACGGCACCCCGGTCGACCCGGGCTCGGCGGCGGACCAGTGCGGCACCGCCGGGGCGTACTTCCTGGACACCATCTGCTCGACGTACCGCGACGCGCTCTTCTTCGGCCTCGGCGGCGGCGTCCCGCCGAGCCCCACCCCGACGGCGACCGCGACCGCCTCGCCCACCCCGACCGGATCGCCCTCGCCGACGCCGACCACCGCGCCGGTCTGCGTCACCGCCAGCAACTACGCGCACGTCACCGCCGGCCGGGCCTACCAGTCCGGCGGGTACGCCTACGCGCTGGGCAGCGGCCAGCGGATGGGCCTCTACAACACGTTCTACACCACCTCGTTGAAGCAGACCGGGCCCGGCTACTGGGTCATCGGCTGCTGACCCGCCCGCGCCGCCCTGGCCGGCTCACCCGGCGAGGGCGGCGCGCAGCGCGCCCGGCAGGTCCGGGTGGGTCCAGGTGAAGCCCGCCTTGCCCAGCACGCCCGGCAGCACCCGGGCGCTGGTGAGCGCCTCGTGCGCGAACCCGCCGAGCACGACCTGCAACGCCAGCGCCGGGATCGGCATGATCGCCGGCCGGTGCAGTTGGCGGGCCAACTCCCGGGTGAACTCGGCGTTGGTGACCGGCGCCGGCCCGACCACGTTCACCGGGCCGGCCACGTCGTCGCGGGCCAGCAGGAACGCGCTCGCGTCCAGCCAGTCCGGCATCGAGATCCACGGCAGCCACTGACGGCCGTTGCCCAGCTTGCCGCCGACACCCAGCCGGAACGGCAGGAGCTGCGGCTTGAGCAGGCCGCCGTCGCGGTGCAGCGGCAGCCCGGTCCGCAGCCGCACCACCCGTACGCCGGCGTCCTCGGCCGGCCGGGTCGCCGCCTCCCACACCCGGCAGACGTCGGCGAGGAACCCCTCGCCGGCCGGCGCGTCCTCCTCCACCGTGCGGTCCCCGGTGTTGCCGTACCAGCCGACCGCGGAGGAGTTCAGCAACGCCGCCGGCCGGTCCGCGGCGGGCAGGCCGGCGATCGTGATGGCGAGCGTGGTGGTGCTGTCCACCCGGCTGGTCCGGATCAGCTTCTTGTAGTCGTCGTTCCAGCGCTTGTCGCCCACCCCCGCGCCGGCCAGGTTCACCACCGCGTCGGCGTCCGCGACCACCTGCGGGTCGAGCTGCGCGGCGGACGGATTCCACTGCCGCTCGTCGGAGCCGCGCGGCGGGCGGCGGACCAGGCGGATGACCTGATGCCCGTCCGCGCCGAGCCGGTCGACAAGTCGGGTGCCGAGGAAGCCGGACACGCCGGCCATGAGGATCCGCATGCTCACATCTTCGGGTACGCGACGCGATCCGGATGCGTGGAGCGAAATCACTCACTCGTCACGCCTGTCCCCGAAGGTGACCCGGAAGGCCCGGACCGCCCGCTCACTCCCCGGTGCGACCGTCGAGGGCCTCGCGCAGGATGTCGGCCTGGCCCAGGTGGCGGGCGTACTCGTCGACCAGATGGGTCAGCACCCACCGCAGCGACCGCTCGGCGCCGGAGCCGGGGGTGCGCCCGACCGTGTCGAGGGAACGCGCGGCGGCGATCCGGCGGGATGCGGCCACCTCCTCCCGCCAGAGCGCGAAGGTGCCCGGGCCGGTGGCGTCGGCGACGTCGTGGAACGGCGCGTCCGGGTCGTCGCTCAGGTCGAACAGGTCACCGGGGAACGCGCCCGCCACCACGCCCTGGAAATACCAGCGTTCGACCGTCGCCAGGTGCCGGACCAGACCGAGCAGCGACAGCCGGGAGGACGGCACCGGCCGCGACCGTAGCTGCTCGTCGGACAGGCCCTCGCACTTGCGGACCAGCGCGTCCCGCTGGAATTCCAGGAACGTGTCGAGCAGCGTCCGTTCGTCCGCCGTCGGTGGCAGCGCGAAGCGCCGGTCGGTCGTGGACACGCCGGGCAGGATGACGCTCACGCGGTCGCCGGGGTGGTGCGCAGGTCGGCGAGGAGGTGCTCCACCTCGGCGAACGCCGCCGCCGGCAGCGGCCCGTACGCCAGCGCGCCGAGGTTCTCCCCGGCCTGCTCGACGGTCCGGCAGCCGGGAATGGGCAGCGTCCGCGGGCTGCGGGCGAGCAGCCAGCCCAGCGCGCCCTGGGCGAGCGTGCGACCGTCGGCGGTCAGCGTCTCCCGGACCCGGGCCACCCGGTCGGCCCACTCGGCACGCGGCACGCCGTCGCTGAACCAGTCCAGCCACTCGGGCGCCACCCCGCGCACGTCGTCACCGCCGCGGGCGGCCGGCGTGTCCTGGTACTTGGCGGTGAGCAGGCCCATCGCCAGCGGGCCCCGGTTCAGGCTGGCCAGGTCGAACTCCTCGCAGACCGCGAGCATCGCGGCGTTGTCCCGCAGCACCGACTGGTCGTGCTGGATCGCCGCGCAGTGCGCGCCGGCCTCGGCGAACACCCGCGCCGAGGCGGGGTCGTCGGTGCTCCAGCCGTACGCCCGGATCTTTCCCTCGCCGACCAGCTCCTCCAGCGTCTCGACCAGCTCCAGCGCCTGCGGCACCGGCAGGCCGCCCAGGTGCAGTTGGTAGAGGTCCACGTGGTCGGTGCCGAGCCGGCGCAGCGAGCCCTCCAGGCTGCGCCGCGCGTACCCGGGGCTGCCGTCCTCGCCGGTGGCCTGTCGGGTCGCCTCGTCCGTGGGGTAGCCGAACTTGGTGGCGATCACCGCCTGGTCCCGGCGGCCGGCGAGCGCGCGGCCCAGCACCCGCTCGCTGTGCCCGGCGCCGTAGTTGCTGGAGGTGTCGAAGAGGGTCGCGCCCAGCTCCAGCGCCCGGTGGATCGTCCGGATCGACTCGTCGTCGTCCACCTCGCCCCAGCCGAGCGGCTGGGTGCCGGCCCAGAGCGGGCCGCCGATCGCCCAGCAGCCCATGCCGATCGCGCTCACCTCGATGCCGCTGCGGCCCAACCGTCGTGTCGTCGTCATGGAATCAGTGTCCTATCTCGAGTGCGCTCGAAGTCGACCCGTTTCCGGCCAGCCGGGGCAGGAGCGGCGCGAGCGCGTCGACGGCGTCGGCGCGTACCACGAAGCGGGTGACGCCCCAGCGGCGCCGGTGCCCCGCCACCGCCGCGACGATCTCGTCGGCGGTCCCGATCAGCACGAACGGTGTGGCCAGCACCTCCGCCGGGGTGAGGCCGGTCTCGGCGGCCGTCTGGGCGGCGACCGCCTCGGCGTCGTCGGTGACCGCGACGCGCTGCACCAGCGCCTCCAGGGCCGGCGGCGTGCCCCGACCGGCCGCGCCGGCCGCCACCTGGGCGAGTTGGGTTTCGAGCTGGTCGGCCCGCCACCGCACCTCGTGCTGGTGGCCGTCCGGCAGGGTGCGCCCGAAACCGGTCAGGCCGACCACGTCGGCGTGCGCGCCGGCCCACCGCAGCAGCGTGGAGTTGGCCGTGCCCAGGACGAGCGGAATCCGGTCCTGGACCGGCCGCGGATCGTCGAGGCGGGCGGCGTGCGCGGCCAGTTCCGGCGTGTCCACGGTGACCTCGTCGCCGGCCAGCAGCGCCCGGACCGCCTCGGCCACCGCCACGCAGCGGCGGACCCGCCCGGCGACGTCGGGGCGCTCGCGCCCGACCGCCCGCCACTCACCCGGCGTGTGCCCGGCGCCCAGGCCGAGCCGCGCCCGGCCGCCGGAGACCACGTCCAGGGTGGCCACGTCGGTGGCGAGCAGCATCGGCTCCCGGACGCCGGCGTTCGACACGTACGAGCCGAGGCCCAGGGTGCCGGTCACCGCCGCGGCGGCGGCCAGCGCCACGAACGGGGACGGGCCGAAACCCGGATGGTCGGCGGCCAGCAGCGCGTCGAAGCCGGCGGCCTCGACGGTGCGGGCCAGCTCGCCCCAGCTCGCCGCGTCGGTGGGCCGGGCCTGTACGGAGAACGTCGCCATCGGCACAGTCTCCGTCCCCACCCCGATCCCCACCCACCCCTTCTGCCGAGGGCCGAAGGGGTGGGTGCCCGCCTCACCCCCGTCAGACGGCGTCGAGGCGCGCCAGGGCGGCGGGGGAGAGGCGGAGCGCGCCGGCCGCGACGTTCTGCGCCAGGTGCGCCGGATCGCCGGTGCCGGGGATGGCGAGCACATTCGGGCCCCGGGCCAGCGTCCAGGCCAGCCGGACCTGGGCGGCGGTGACGCCGTGCTCGCGCGCCACCGCGAGCACCTCCGGGTGCTCCTCGCCGGTCGCCCCGGCCTCCCGCCCGCTGGTGACGAGCGAGAAGAACGGCACGAACGCCGTGCCGTACGCGGCGCAGTCCCGGATCAGCTCGTCGTTGCCGCGGCGGTAGCCGACGCCGTACGAGTTCTGCACGCAGACCACCGGGGCGATCGTCCGCGCCTCGGCGACCTGGTGCGGGCGTACCGCCGAGACGCCGAGGTGCCGGATCAGCCCGGCGTCGACCAGCTCGGTGAGCGCGCCGAAGTGCTCGGCCAGCGGCTCCGGCCCGTGCACCCGCAGATTCACCACGTCCAGGTGGTCCCGGCCGAGCTGGCGCAGGTTCTCCTCGACCTGCCCGCGCAACTGCTCCGGCCGGGCCGCCGGCAGCCACTCGCCGGACGGGTCCTTGCCCGGCCCCACCTTGGTCACGATGACCAGATCCTCCGGGTACGGCGACAGCGCCCGGTTGATCAGCTCGTTGGCCGAGCGCAACGGCGAGAAGTAGAACGCGGCCGTGTCGATGTGGTTGACGCCCAGCTCGACCGCGCGGCGCAGCACGGCGACGGCCCGGTCCCGGTCGCTGGGGCCGCCGTCGGCGTTCGCGGTCAGCCGCATCGCGCCGAGGCCGATCCGGTTGACGGTCAGGTCGCCGAGCTGCCAGGTGCCGGCCGCGTCGGCGTGGACGGTGTCGATGGTCATGTGGTCCCCGTTCCTCTCGGAGGCCCATTGTGGGCCGAGCGGTTCCACGGAGCCGACCGCCGGCCGGTTCAATCCGGCACTACTCGCCCTCGTCGCGGTCGTCGGGCTGCTCGTGCCATCGGGCCCGCCAGGCCGCCTCGTGCGCCTCGTGGCTGGTCCGCTCCTCGAAGACGAGCTTCCGCAGCGCCCGCCGGCCCTCGTCGAAGACGATCACCTCGGCCGTCACCATGCCCACCGTGATGACTGTCAACAGCGCCATCGCGATCAGGCCCGGCACCCGCTCCGCGACCGGGACCGTGGCGCCGAGCAGCAGCACCGCCGCGACCCGGGTCCAGCTCACCGTGCGCAGCGTCCGCGCCTGGAACAGCATGTTGCCGCAGAGGTAGCAGGCCACCCCGCCGAAGAGCAGCGGCACGGCCGGCCAGTGCGCCGACTCGGACGGGGCGACGTCCGGGTTGGCGATGTCGTGCACGATCATCTCGGCGCCGAGCGCGAACAGGATGATGCCCGCGATCATCGGCAGGAACAGGTACGCGTACGCGTCCCGGGCCATCGCCACCCGGGGCCCGTCCCGGGCGGCGTGCAGGGCGATCCGGGCGGCCGGCCCGACCATGTCGTAGTGCGCCCACCAGAGCGCCGCGGTGAAGAAGATGCCGAGCACCGCCGCCGCCACGGCCGGCCAGGTCGGTGGCTGCCCGAGCAGGTTGCTGCCCACGCCGACCGAGATGACCGACTCGCCCAGCGCGATGATCAGGATGAGGTCGTACCGCTCGGTCCAGTGTTCGGCCGAGGCGACGCCCCAGCCCCAGGTGCCGGCCAGCATGCCGGTGCCGTACTGGAGCAGGACGACAGTGACCCACAGCCCGTCGCGGACCACCGACGCCGAGACGAGGTTGTCGACCCTCGGCGGCACCAGCGCGGCGACCAGCAGCAGCGCGGTGCTGCCGACCAACTCCGGGGCGAACCGGATCAACTGCCGGCGCTCGTTCGGGCTGTCCCGTACCACGTGCAGGTAGAGCAGCATGTGCACCATGCGCAGCACGGTGTAGCTGATCGCGGCGACGATCGGCCCGGCCGCGTTGCCGCGTGGCTCGCGGAACGCGTTCGGCAGCGACAGCGCGAACGTGAACAGCGCCGCCATGCCGACGGTCATGAGCACCGGGACGAAGCCCTCGCCGAGCCGGACCCGGGTGGCGACCACGCTGTGCACCACCCACGACCACCACAGCACGGCGAGCACCAGCAGCGCGTGCAGCAGCGCGCCGCCGGTCACCTGGAGCGCGGTGGCCCGGGTGATGATGAAGAACGAGAAGACGAAGACCAGGTCGAAGAAGATCTCGAACCGGTCCACCCGGGCCCCGGGGGTGACCGGCACCGCCGGCCCGAGGCGCCCCCGCCATCCGTACCCGCCCACCGGCCGAGTGTGTCAGCGTGCGGTCCGCGCCGGGGCGGAAACGACGAAGGGGGTACGCGGCTCCAGCCGCGTACCCCCTGTGTGCCTGAGGCGTCAGAGGCCCAGTTCGGCCTCGAAGTTGCCGCTCTCCAGCCGCTCCTTGACCGCGGTCAGGAAGCGGGCGGCGTCGGCGCCGTCGATCAGCCGGTGGTCGTACGACATGGCCAGGTAGACCATCGACCGGACCGCGATGACCTCGCCCAGCTCCGGGTCGTTGACCACGACCGGACGCTTCACCACGGCGCCCGTGCCGAGCATCGCCGACTGCGGCGACGGCACGATCGGGGTGTCGAAGAGCGCGCCCCGGCTGCCGGTGTTGGTCAGCGTGAAGGTCGCCCCGGCCATCTCGTCCGGGGTGATCTTGTTGGCCCGGGTGCGCTCGGCCAGGTCGGCGATCCGCTTCGCGATGCCGCCCATGTTGAGGTCGCCGGCGTTGTGGATGACCGGCACGAGCAGCCCGCGCTCGGTGTCCACGGCGATGCCGAGGTGCTCGGCGGCCGGGTAGGTGATGGTGCCGCCGTCCAGGTCCATGCTGGCCTGGATGATCGGGTAGGTCTGGAGCGCCTCGATGGCGGCGAGCGCGAAGAACGGCAGGAAGGACAGCTTCACGCCGTGCCGCGCCTGGAACGACTCCTTGGCCCGGGCCCGCAGCTTGGCGACCTTGGTGACGTCGACCTCGACGACGGTGGTCAGCTGCGCCGTCTCGTGCAGCGACTGCTGCATCCGCTTGGCGATGGTGGCCCGGATCCGCGGCAGCTTCTCCGTGGTGCCCCGCTTGGCGCTCGGCTGCGGCTTGGCGGCCGGCTGGGCCGGGGCCTTCGCGGCCGGCTGCTGCTCGGCGGCGGCCGGCTGAGCCTTGGCGGCCTTCGCCTTCTCGGCCGCCTCCAGCACGTCCTGCTTGCGGATCCGGCCACCCACGCCGGTGCCGTTGACCGAGCCCAGGTCGACGCCGTGCTCGGCGGCGAGCTTGCGGACCAGCGGCGTCACGTAGCCGGCGGCCTCCTCACCGCCACCCTGGGCCGGGGCGGTCGGGCGCTGCGGCGTGGCGGTCGGCGCGGCCGGCTGCGCGGCCTGCTCCGCCTTGGCCGGCTCGGCGGCCTGCTCCGCCTCGGCGGACGGCTCGTTGTAGGACATGCCCGGGGTGGGCTCCTCGACCTTGGGCTCCGGCTTCGCCTCGACCTTGGGCTCCGGCTTCGGCTCGGGCTTCGCCTCCGCCTTGGGCTCGGCCTTCGGCTCCGGCTTCGGCTCGGCCGGCGCGGCACCGGCCGCTCCGACGATCGCGAGCACGCCACCGACCTCGGCGGTCTCGTCCTCGGCGACCTTGATCTCCAGCACGGTGCCGGCGACCGGCGACGGGATCTCGGTGTCCACCTTGTCGGTGGAGACCTCCAGCAGCGGCTCGTCCACCTCGACGGTCTCGCCGACCTGCTTGAGCCAGCGCGTCACCGTACCCTCGGTGACGCTCTCGCCCAGGGCCGGCATGGTCACCGGGGTGCCCTCGCCCGACGACGCGGCGGGCTGGGCCGGCTCCTCGACGGCCGGCTGCTCGGCCTCGGCCCCGGGCTCCGCGGCGGCCTGCGCGGCCTGCTCCGGCTCGGGGCCGGCGCCCTCGGCGGCGGCGGTCGGCTCGGTGGCCGGCTCGACCTCCTCCTTCGGGGCGCTGCCGGTGTCCTCGCCCTCGCCGGCGATGACCGCCAGCTCGCTGCCGACCTCGGCGGTCTCGTCCTCGCCGACGACGATCCGGCTCAGCACGCCCGCCGCGGGGGACGGGATCTCGGTGTCGACCTTGTCGGTCGACACCTCGAGCAGGGGCTCGTCGACCTCGACGGTGTCACCCTCCTGCTTGAGCCAGCGCGTGACGGTGCCCTCGGTGACGCTCTCGCCGAGCCGGGGCATGGTGACCGATACCGGCATGTTCTCCAGACTCCTTCATTCCCCTGGTGGGATCATCGCCCGTCGCCGGACGCCGCGGTTGTCGTGTCAGGCGTGCGCGTGCAGCGGCTTGCCGGCCAGGGCCAGGTGCGCCTCGCCCAGGGCCTCGTTCTGGGTCGGGTGGGCGTGCACCAGCTGCGCCACCTCGGCCGGGTAGGCCTCCCAGTTGTAGATGAGCTGCGCCTCGCCGATCAGCTCACCGACCCGGGCGCCGACCATGTGCACGCCGACCACCGGGCCGTCGTCCACCCGGACCAGCTTCACGTGGCCGGCGGTCTTGAGGATCTGGCTCTTGCCGTTGCCGCCCAGGTTGTAGTTGTAGGTCTTGACCTTGTCGGCGCCGTACTGCTCCTTGGCCTTCGCCTCGGTCAGGCCGACCGAGGCCAGCTCCGGGTCGCAGTAGGTGACGCGCGGGATGCCGGCCTCGTCGATCACGGCGGGGGTCTTCCCGGCAATCTCCTCGGCGACGAAGATGCCCTGCTGGAAACCGCGGTGCGCGAGCTGGAGGCCGGGCACGATGTCGCCGACCGCGTAGACGTTCGGCACGCTGGTGCGCAGCCGCTCGTCGGTCAGCACGTAGCCGCGGTCCATCTTGACGCCCTGCTCCTCGTAGCCGAGGCCGGCGGTGGTCGGGCCGCGACCGACGGCGACCAGCAGCAGCTCGGCCTCGACGGTGTCGCCGCCCTGGATGGTCAGCTTGACGCCGTTGTCGGTCTTCTCGACCTTCTCGAACGGCTTGCCGACCTTGAAGTTGATCTTCCGCTTGCGGAACGCGCGCTCCAGCGCCTTCGACGACTCCTCGTCCTCGGCCGCGACCAGGCGGGGCAGCGCCTCGACGATGGTCACGTCCACCCCGAAGGACTTCCACACGCTGGCGAACTCGACGCCGATCACGCCGCCGCCGAGCACGATCGCCGACGACGGGACGCGGTCCAGGGTGAGCGCGTGGTCGCTGGTGATGATCCGCTCGCCGTCGACCTCCAGGCCGGGCAGGCTCTTCGCGTACGAGCCGGAGGCCAGGATCACGTTGCGGCCGGTGTAGCGCTTGCCGTCCACCTCGACCACGTTCTTGCCGACCAGCTTGCCGGCGCCGGCCACGAAGGTGATCTTCTTGGCGCTGCCCACCAGGCCCTGGAGGCCCTTGTAGAGGCGGGAGACCACGCCGTCCTTGTACGAGTTGACCCCCGCCATGTCGATGCCGACCAGCTCGGCCTTCACGCCGAACTGCTCCGACTCGCGGGTCTGGTCGGCGATCTCGGCGGCGTGCAGCAGCGCCTTGGTGGGGATGCACCCGTTGTGCAGGCAGGTGCCGCCGAGCTTGCCCTTCTCGATGAGCGCGACGGAGAGATCCAGCTGGGCGGCACGCAGCGCCGCCGCGTAGCCGCCGCTACCACCTCCGAGGATGACGATGTCGAAGGTCGTGTCGTTCGGCTCGCTCACATCCAACTCCCAGGTCGCGTCACTGCATCGGGGGTTACGGCGGAGTAACAGGCACACCCCACCTCGGTCATCTTGTCACCACCGGCGGCCGGGCGCGTACCGAGGTGCCCAACGACACGTCGGCGACACGTACCCTTGGCATCGTCTTCGATGACGTCCGGGGGAGGAGTGGGTCCGGTGGCGCTGTTCCGACGACGCAAGCGGGTGGCCGCGGTGAGCCGTGACCGCGCCGCCGATCGCGCCGATCTGGACCATCTCGAGAACTTCGTCCGCACCCGGCGGGGCGTCGAGGCGTTCCTGGAACCGCGGACGACGGTCACCGAGACCACCGTCATGCTGATCGCCGACGACGGCGAGTGGACCCGGCGGCGGGTCGGCAGCCCGGAGGACGCCCGGCGCTGGGCGCACCGGACCGCCATCCCGATCTACGACGTCCGCCTGATGGGCTACCCCCAGCGGATGCGCGACTACAACGAGCGCCGCAAACGCCGCCCCGAGCTGTTCTGACCCCTCCCCCTCCCGGAAACCAGGGGCCGCTTTCACGGAAAGAGTGGCCGTCGCACGTGCGACGGCCACTCTTTCCGTGAATCTGCGCCCTCGAACCCGGGTGGGGTGGGTGGGGGTGGGTCAGCCGTTGGCGGCCACGTCGTCGATCAGGTGGAGCAGGGTGCGGACCGGTACGCCGGTGCCGCCCTTGGTCCAGTAGCCGGTGGCCTCGCCCGAGTGGTAGCCGGGGCCGGCGATGTCGATGTGCGCCCACGCCACGTCGTCGGTGACGAACTCACGCAGGAAGACCCCGCCCTGGAGCATGTGACCGGCCCGGTCCATGCCGGCGTTCACCTGGGAGATGTCCGCGACGTCGGACTCCATGCCCTTGCGCACGTCGTCCGGCAGCGGCATCGGCCAGGCCGGCTCGCCGGTCGCGTCGCCGGCCACCCGGACCCGCTCGCACAGCTCCGGGCTGCCCATCACGCCGGCGATCCGCTTGCCCAGCGCGATCACCTGACCGCCGGTCAGCGTCGAGGTCTCGAACAGGTAGTCGGCACCGTCGGAGCAGGCCCGGGCCATCGCGTCGGCCAGGATCATCCGGCCCTCGGCGTCGGTGTTGAGCACCTCCACCTTCTTGCCGTTGAACATGCTGATCACGTCGCCCGGCCGGTAGCTGGTGCCCGACGGCATGTTCTCCGCCATCGGCAGGTAGCCGGTGACCGTCACGTCCGGCTTGAGCGCCGCCACCGCCAGCATGGCCGCGCCGACCGCCGCCGCGCCGGCCATGTCCGACTTCATCTCCCACATGCCCTGCGCCGGCTTGATCGAGATGCCGCCGGTGTCGAACGTGATGCCCTTGCCGACCAACGCGACCCGCTTGCCGTTGCCGCCACCGGCCGGCGTCCAGGTGAGCTTCACCAGCCGCGGCGGCGCCTCGGAGCCCTGGCCGACGGCGATGATGCCGCCGTAGCCGCCGGCCGCCAGCGCCGCCTCGTCGAGCACCTCGACCTCCAGCCCGGCCTCCCGGGCGGCGGTGGCCACGGCGTCGGCGAACGCCGGCGGACGCAGCTCGTTCGGGGCGGTGTTGACCCAGTCCCGGCTGGTGCGCACCGCGCCGGCCACGGCCTGCGCGCGCTCGACCTCGGCGCGGGCGGTCGCGTCGGCCGCGTCCGGCACCGCGATCAGCAGCTCGGCCACCGGCTCGCGCCGGGCCGGCTGCGGCTTCGTCTTGTAGCCGGCGAACCGGTAGCCGCCGAGCAGCGCGCCCTCGGCGACCGCGCGCAACGCGGCCGGCGCGTCGGCGTCGTCCGGCAGCGGCAGGGCGAGGGCGACGCGGGGAGCGCCGGCCAGTGCCCGGACCGCCGCGCCGGCGGCCCGGCGCAGGGACTCGGGGGCGGGAGCGGCGCCGGCGGGCTCCGGGCCCAGCCCGACGGCGGCGACCACCGGGGCGGTCACCGTGCCGAGCGTGGCCAGCTTGATCACCTCGCCGGGGCCACCGGTCGCGCCGAGCAGAGCCAGCGTCTCGGTCAGCTTTCCGTCGAACGCGGCGGCGATGCTCTCCGCGCCGCTGGCCAGCAGCAGGGCGCCGGCGGGTGCGCCGTCGCCCGGTTCGGTGGTCTGGCTGTGCACGCCGATCACGATCGCGTCGACGGGAAGTTCGGCGGGGTCGGTGTCGACCAGGCTGAGGGTGGTGCGGGGCGATGTCACGAAAGCTACTCCGGGCGGGCCGGGCCGGCCGCGTCGTCGCGTGCCGGCGATGAAGGTCTCTCCGGCGGCAACCTACCCGCCGGAACCGTGGCTGTCCCGCCGATGCGCACCGACGGGATCCCGCCGATGCTAACCAGCGTCGTCCCGGCCGGTAAGTTGCCACCCATGACCGAGGTGACCTCCGACGCCGCCGAGACCCGGCTGCGCCGTTCCCCGCTGCACGAGCGACACACCGCGCTCGGCGCGAAGTTCGCTCCCTTCGGCGGCTGGCAGATGCCGCTCGAGTACGCCGGCGGCGGCGTGCTCAAGGAGCACACCGCCGTGCGGACCGGAGTGGGCGTCTTCGACGTCTCGCACCTGGGCAAGGTCCGGGTCGCCGGGCCCGGCGCGGCCGACTTCGTCAACGCCTGCCTCAGCAACGACCTCGGCCGGATCGCGCCCGGCCAGGCGCAGTACACGCTCTGCTGCGACGACGCCACCGGCGGCGTGGTGGACGACATCATCGCCTACCTGCACGCCGACGACCACGTCTTCCTGGTGCCCAACGCGGCGAACACCGCCGAGGTGGCCCGCCGGCTGCGCGCCGCCGCGCCGGCCGGCGTGAGCGTCACCGACGAGCACGAGGCGTACGCGGTGCTCGCGGTCCAGGGGCCGGGCTCGGCGGCGCTGCTCGACGCCCTCGGGCTGCCCACCGCCCACGACTACATGAGCTTCTCCACCGCCACCCTGGCCGGCGTCGAGCTGACCGTCTGCCGCACCGGCTACACCGGCGAGCTGGGCTACGAGCTGGTGGTGCCCGCCGAGCACGCGGTCGCCGTCTGGGACGCGCTGTTCGCCGCGCGTGACGACGTGCGGGCGTGCGGGCTGGCCGCCCGGGACACGCTGCGCACCGAGATGGGGTACCCGCTGCACGGGCAGGACCTGTCCCCGGAGATCACCCCGGTGCAGGGCCGCTCCGGTTGGGCGGTGGGCTGGGACAAGCCGGCCTTCTGGGGCCGGGACGTGCTGCGCGCCGAGAAGGCCGCCGGAGCGGCCCGTACGCTGCGCGGGCTCACCGCCGTCGACCGGGCCATCCCGCGCCCCGGCATGGCCGTCTTCGCCGGGGACCGCCAGGTCGGCACCGTCACCAGCGGCACGTTCAGCCCGACGCTCAAGCACGGCGTCGCGCTCGCGCTCGTCGACACCGACCCGAAGCTGCCCGACGGCGAGGAGCTGACGGTGGACATCCGTGGCCGGCGGGCCCGGATGCGCCTGACCAGGCCGCCGTTCGTCCAGCCCTCGGTGCGCTGACCGACCCGGGTCAGCCCTCGCCGCGCTCGCCGGCGTCGAGGACGGCCTGGGTCCAGCCGCCCTCCAGCACACCGGTGCCGTCGAGCACGGCCCAGTCCACCACGTCCGACGCCTCGACCACGACCGGCGAGCCGATCCGCACGCCCGGGTCGGTGGTGGCGTCGGTGGCGCTCGCGCCGACGATCCGTTCCGGGGCGTCCCACGAGGTCACCCCGGCCCAGACGTACTCCGGGCCGTCGTCGCCGGGCAGGCCGTACTTGACCACGAGCTGGCTCTCCGCCGGCAGCCCGCCGGCCAGGAACCGGGCCCGGATGTCGCCGAGCGCCGCCCGGGCGGTCGCCACGGCCCGGCTCATCGCGTCGTCCGTGCGGGTGTAGCGGACGTCGGGCTGGATGCCGTTGAACAGCGTCGCGCAGGCGGCGGCGAAGTAGCGGCCCGGCGGCCCGGGGTGCCCCGGCGGCGGGTTCAGGCTGAGGAACGAGTCGGCGTCCGGGTCGGTGGCCGGGTCCAGCTCCAGCCGCAGCAGCACCGGCGCGGTCGCGCCGTGCTGCTCCGGATTGCCGTACGCGACCGCGATGTCGTGCCCGGTCACCGTGGCCAGCACCGGGAGCTGCACGAACGCCGGCACCTCCTCGCCGGCCAGCCCGTCCGTCCAGTCCCGCAGCAGTCGCCGGGCCGCACCGGTCATCACCGCGCCCCAGGCCCGGGTGAGATGGTCCGGCACGCCCTGGGCCTGCAACTCCAGCAACCCGAACCGGCGCAGCCCCTTGGTGGTGAACCAGAGCCCGTCGGCGTCCGACGAGTAGGGCACCAGCACCCAGTCGACCAGCCGGACCCGGCCGTGCTCGTCCGGGAGTGAGCGCAGCGCCGTCGCCGGGTCGAGGAACTGGAGCCCGAACACGTCGACCACGTCCCCGCCGACCGTCTCGGCGATGGCCGCGGCCACCGCCCGGGCCGCCCACTCGTGCGCCGGCGGCCAGCCGGGGCGGTACTCCGCCTGCACCACCACCAGGTGGGTGGCGGCGGCCAGCCGGGCGAGTTGCTCGTCGGTGGCGCCGAACGCGGCCAGCAGGTCCGGCGGAAGCTCGGGGAACTCGCTGATCGAACGCGTGTCCACGCTCATCAGCGGGCTGTCGAGCATCTGCTTGGCCAGCCCGTGCACCGGCCCGGCCAGCCGGCCGGTCAGCCCCTCCACCGCGGTCTTCGGGCTCACCCGGGGCAGCCCGTCGATCGGCACCAGGTAGGTCGCGTCGAGCGACTCCGGCACCGGTACGGGCAGGAAGTCGTCCGTGATGAGCATGCCGTCTCCCTCGACCACGCCGGTGCACTCACCCGAACGCTACCCGGCCGAGCGGGTGGCGATCAGCCGGTCAGCACCAGTCCCAGGTAGGACAGCGTGGTGACGACCTCCACCAGGGCTCCGAGGACGTCGCCGGTGATGCCGCCGAAGCGGCGTACCAGGTGCCGGAGCAGCCCGGCCGCGACGGCGAGCGCGCCGAGCACGGCGAGCGGACCCTGCCACGGGCGGCCCGGCACCGCGGGCGCGGCCAGCAGCGCGACGGCGAGCGCGCCGAGCGTCAGGACGCCCCACCCCACCGTGCCGGCGACCAGCGCGCCCAGCCCGTCCGGCCGGGCCGCCGGCACGCCGCGCCGGCAGGCCACGCCCACCGCCAGCCGCCCGGTCGCGGTGGCCGCGACCACCGACGCGAGCGTCGCCGGGGCGTCCCGCCCGGCCAGCTCCGCCAGCACCGCGGTCTGGAGCAGGAGGACGAGCACCAGCGCGACCACCCCGAACGGGCCGACGTCCGGCTGCTTCATGATCGCCAGCGCGGCCGGTCCGCGCCGGTACGAGCCGAGCGCGTCCACGGTGTCGGCCAGCCCGTCCAGGTGCAGGCCCCGGGTGAGCAGCGCGCCCAACCCGACCGTCACCCCGGCGGCGACCAGCGGCGGGGCGAGCGCCGCGGCCAGCAGCAGCGCTCCGCCGAGCACCGCGCCGAGCAGCGCGCCGACCGCCGGGGCCAGCGCCATCGCGGTGCCGGCGGTGGCCCGGTCGACCCGGCCGGCGCGTACCGGCGCGGTGGTGAACGTGGTCAGCGCCAGCCGGACGCCGTCGGCGAGCCGGCGCTCAGTCGGCACGTCGGCCGGGCGAGACCGGCTCGTCGGACCCGATCGTGGTCGGACCCGGTCCGGCCGGCACCGGCTCGGCGAAGTCCGGCTCGTGGGCGGGCGCGTCCTCGTCGACGCCGCCCAGCGACGGGTGCGCCGGCAGCGTGGCGGCGAGCGACAGCGCCGAGCGCAGCAGCGGCAGCGCGGCCAACGCGGTCGCCCCCTCGCCCAGGTCGAGGCGCAGGTCCAGCAGCGGTGTCAGGCCGAGCACGTCGGCGGCGAGCCGCACCCCGGGCCGGCCGCCGTGGTCGGGCAGCAGGCACCAGTGCCGGGCCTGCCCGGCCAGGTCGCGGCTGACCATGCCGGCGGCGGTGCCGACCGGCCCGTCGAGCAGCACCGGGACCCGCCGGGCGGTGGCCCCGAGCAGCACGCCGGTGGCCGTCGCGATGTCGCCGCCGCCCAGCTCCGCCAGGATGTCGTGGGCCTCGCGGGGGGAGCGCCGGGTGCGGTGCAGCGCGTCCCGGACCGCCGCGCAGCGGACCATCCAGGCGTTGTCGTCGATCTCGCCCCGGTCGTTCACCACCCGACCGAGCACCGCCGGCGGCTCCGCGCCGGCGGTGGCCGCCAGCACCGCCGCGGCGGCTGCCTCGGCGCCGGCCCCGCAGGCCGCCAGCACCAGCAGTTGCACGCCCGCGTCGGCGGCCTGCTCGGCCAACCGCCACCCGTAGCGCAGCGCCGCCTCGACCTGCTCGCCGGTGAGCGCCGGGCCGTCCTCGAACGGCGCCGAGGCGGGCGTCTCGACGACCTGGAGGCTGGCGCGGTTCTCGGCGGCCAGCCGGGCCAGCGCGCCCCGGCCGGCGCGGGCCTGTCGGGCCCGGCGGGCCGACTCGCCGGCCACCGCGCCGGCCGACGCGCCGCCTTCGTGGTCGCCGTGCAGCAGCAGCACCCGGACGGTGTCCCAGGGGCGCGGGGTCGAGGTGCCCTGGGTGGCGGCGGCGAAGCCGACCACCTGTTCCAGCACGCCGAGACCGGCGCCGGGGACGTCCAGCGTGGCGAGCCGGTCGACCGCCTGCGGGCCGGTGTAGTCGTCCGGCATCGGCAGATCCATGCCCGGCTGGATGACCAGGCCGGTGGCGATCATCGGCAGCGCCATGGTGGGTGCCGCCCAGTCGCCCGCGCCGGTCGTGCCGGCCGGCGCGCCGGCCGGTGGCGGCGTCGCGGCCGGGGTGAGCACCTCGGGCAGCGCCACGTCGTCGACGCCCCGGCCGCCGGCCGCGTGCCGGGGCGGGGACGGGGCGGGGACGGTGGCCGGGTGGGCGCCCGTGCCGGCGGTGTGGACGCCGGCCGGGGTCGGGTGGGCGCCGGCGGCGGTGGCCGGGTCGGCGGGGGCGGCGGGGGCGGGGATGCCGGCCGGGGCGTGGGTGGCCGGCTGGTGCGACGTGGCGGGCGGCTTGAGCCAGGCGGTCTGCCCGGCCACCACGAGCGCGACCGCGTCGCAGGCGTCGGCCACCGCCCGGTTGGTGGCGCCCAACGCGTCGGTGAACGCCCGGCCCAGCGGGGTGGTGGGCACCAGGGACAGGCCCACCTCGGGGCTGACCAGCACCAGCCGGGCCTCGCTCGCCCGCACCGCGGCGGCCAGCTCGGCGACGGTGGCGGTGTCGTCGGCCGGCTGGTGGGCCGGGTCGAGCAGCACGGTGACCCAGCCGCCCAGGTCGTCCACGAGCAGCGTGTCGTTCGGGCCGGCGGCGGCGATCACCTCGGCCAGCCGGCCCGGATCCGTCGCGGTCTCCTCGGTGGTCCAGCTTCCCGGCCGCCGGGCGCGGTGCGCCGCGAGGCGGGTCGCCCACTCGGTGTCATCCGGATCCCCGGTCGGGGCGGTGGCCACGTAGCGGACCGTGGGCGCGTCGGCGACCAGGGACTCGGCGAACTCGGACTTGCCGGAGCGGATACCGCCGAGCACCAGGAGGGTGTGCCACCCGTCAACGGACATGTCCGTACCTTAGTTCTCCGGCTGCCGGTCCGCCCCACCCCCTCCCAGTGCCGATCTTGCGGTTGCTGCCCGCGGAGCGCGGCAAATGCCCCGTTCTGCGGGGGCGACAAGCGCAAGATCGCGGGAGCGGTGGGGGCTGTGGCGCGACGGGCCGACTAGGCTTGCGGGGGTTTCCGGTCCTGCGGGGCGACGGGCGGCGAGGGGAGACGCGGCATGGCGTGGAGCTGGCGGTACGAGGGCGCGGACGGCGACCCGGTCGACGGGCCGGGCGAGTCGTTCCCGAGCCAGGCGGACGCCGAGTCCTGGATCGGCCAGGCCTGGCGGGAGCTCGCGACATCCGGCGTCACCTCAGTCGTGCTGGTCGAGGACGACCGGGTGGACTACCGGATGAGCCTGCAACCCCCGGCCGAATGACGGGCTACGACCGCCCGGGCGACCCGCTGATCCTCGGCGTGCCCCGGGCGGCGTTCCGGCCCAGCCCCATCTTCCTGGGCCTGGTCGCGCTCTTCGCTGCCGGCGGGGTGATGACCTGGAACCGGTACGGCAACGTCCGGTTCGACGTGTTCCTCTTCGTGGTCGCCGGCTGGCTGGTCTCGCTCTGCCTGCACGAGTACGCGCACGCCGTGGTCGCGTACCGGGCCGGCGACCGGGACATCGCCCATCGCGGTTACCTGACGCTCAACCCGCTGAAATACACCAGCCCGCTGCTGTCGATCGTGTTGCCGGTGGTCGTGCTGCTGCTCGGCGGCATCGGCCTGCCCGGCGGCGCGGTCTGGGTGGACCGGCACGCCATTCCCGGGCGGCTGCGGCACACCCTGGTCAGTCTCGCCGGGCCGGCCACCAACGTGGTGTTCACGCTGGTGCTGGTGGCGGCCGTGACGTGGGGGCCGGCGCTGGGCGGGCCGCTGGAGTTCTGGTCCGGCGTCGCGCTGCTCGCGTTCCTCCAGCTCATGGCCAGCGTGCTCAACCTGCTGCCGGTGCCGGGCCTGGACGGCGGCAACATGATCCAGCCCTGGCTCAGCCCCGCCTACCGGCGGATGTACGACCTGTTCGCCCCGTACGGATTCATCCTGCTCTTCGCGTTGCTGTGGAGCCCGCAGATCGGCGGCGCGTTCTTCGGCGGGGTCTTCGCGGTCGGCGACGCGCTCGGCCTCCCGCCGGACCTCTACCGGCTGGGGCTCTACCTGATCCGGTTCTGGCAGGGCTGACCCGGCCGTCCCCGGGCCGACGGCGACGCCGGCCCGGGGACGGCGGGCGTCACGGACGCCGCGCCGGGCTGTCCGTCTTCGCCGGGTTCCGCTCGGTGACCGGCTCGACGATGTCGTCGATCGCCTTGAGCAGGCCGGCGTCGAGCTTCACGCCCGCCGCCTTCACGTTGTCGTGCACCTGCTCGGGCCGGGACGCGCCGATGATCGCGGAGGACACGTTCGGGTTCTGGAGCACCCAGGCGACCGCGAGCTGCGGCATGGTCAGCCCGGCCTGCTCGGCGAGCGGCTTGAGCTGCTGCACCCGGGTGAGCACCTCGTCGGACATCCACCGGGCGATGAAGTTCGCGCCGGACTTCTCGTCGGTGGCGCGGGAACCGGCCGGCGGCGGCTGGCCGGGCAGGTACTTGCCGGAGAGCACGCCCTGCGCCATCGGCGACCAGACGATCTGGCCGATGCCCAGCTCCTCGCTGGCCGGGATCACCTCGGCCTCGATGACCCGCCACAGCATCGAATACTGCGGCTGGCTGGAGACCAGCGGGATGCGCAGCTCACGGGCGAGCGCGTGCGCCTCGCGAAGCTGCGCCGCCGTCCACTCGGAGACGCCGATGTAGTGCGCCTTGCCGGCGTGCACGACGTCGGCGAACGCCTCCATCGTCTCCTCCAGCGGCGTGCTGACGTCGTAGCGGTGTGCCTGGTACAGGTCGACGTGGTCGGTCTGGAGGCGGCGCAGCGAGCCGTCGATCGACTCCATGATGTGCTTGCGGGACAGGCCACGGTCGTTGCGGCCCGGCCCGGTCGGCCAGTACACCTTGGTGAAGATCTCCAGCCCCTCGCGGCGCTCGCCGGCCAGCGCGCGGCCGAGCACCGACTCGGCGCGGGTGCCGGCGTAGACGTCGGCGGTGTCGAACGTGGTGATGCCGCTGTCGAGGGCGGCCCGCACACAGGCGACCGCCGCGTCCTCCTCGACCTGCGAGCCGTGGGTGATCCAGTTGCCGTACGAGATCTCGCTGACCATCAGGCCGGAGCGGCCCAGGTGTCGGAATTCCATGCCTCGACCCTAGCCCCGCCCGACGGCGGGCACCCGTCGTGGCTCCCCGGGTCAGAGCACCGGGTTCGCGTCGGCGAGCAGCCGGTCGATCTCGGCGGCCACCGCGGCCCGGCCCGGGTGCACCGGGTCGATCAGCGGCTCACCGTGCCGGTCCAGCGCGCCCCAGCGACCCGTCTCGGTGGTGACCAGGAACGCCACCGGGTGGATCACCAGCGTCGGGTACGCGGGCGCCACCCGTACCCGGCCGTTGCGGTCCACCACCCCCCGCCGGCCGGCCAGCTCGACCACCGCCAGCCCCTCCTCGGTGAAGCCGTCCAGGTGCCGGCCGTCGGCCAGCGGCGTGCCGAGCCCGTGGTAGCGGGTCGGCACCACCACCTCACCGGCGTGGTCCACCGCCCCCCAGCCGCCGTTCTGCCGCACCGCGGCCAGGCCGTTGCGGAACGGTCGGACCTCCTCGTAACCGGGCGGGATCTGCACGATGTTCATCCGGTCGACGGCCATCCACCGGCCCTTGCCGTCCATGCTCACCCACGACAGGCCCTCGGCGAACGCGCCCACCGAGCGGTAGCCGTTGTTCGCCTCGATCAGCGCCGCCCCTGACGTGTCGATCAACGCCCAGCGGGACGCCTCCGGCCGGCGGACCCAGGCCAAACCCTCGTGGAACGGCTGCGCCTCGGCGTACCGGTGCCCGATCACCAGCTCACCGTCGGCGTCCGCGTACCCCCAGAGCTCCTGCTCCTCGTCGAACGTCGCCACCGGGTACCGCGGCGTGCCGAGCACCTCCGCCCGCCCGCGCGGCGCCGGCCCGAACCCGTCGCTCGCCGCCCGCGCCGCGACCGCGTCCAGCGCGACCAGGGTCCGTGCGTTCAGCGCCGCGTCCTCGCCCCGGCGCAGGTCCAGCGCCCGCTCGAAGTGCAGGCACGCCTCGGTCAGTCGGCCCTGGTCGTAGCAGCAGCGACCGGCGTGCTCGTGCAGCAGCGCGCGCAACCGGTCCGGCAGTTCCGTCGAGTTCGCCTCGGCGAAGAGCCGGTCGGCCTCCGCGTACTCGCCCCGCCAACGCAGCACCTCGGCCAGCCGGGCGCGGGCCAGCGCGGTCCGCCGCAACTCGCCGGTGGCCTCCGCGTACGTGAGGGCCAGCCGCGCGTCGGCGACCGCGTCGTCGGCGTCACCGAGGACCCGGGACGCCACCGCACGCAGGCTGAGCAGCCGCGCCCGGCTGCGGTTGTCCAGCGCGGTGTCGAGCTTGCCGGTGAGACCGTCCCGGATCCGCCGCAGCTCCGCCGGATCGGGCGTCTCCTCGCGCAGCGTCTCCGGGTGCAGCCGCCAGTGGACGGCGGCCAGGGCCCGCTCCGGGTCCACCGGACGCGGCGGCGCCGGCTCGTCGCCCGGCAGGTCCGCCCGGACGTCGCCCGCCGGCCCCGATCCGGGGGTACGCGGGTCAGCCGACCGGCCGGCCGGGTCCGTCCGTACCGGTCCGGCGTCGGCTCGTGCCGCCGACGCGCCGACCGGCTCGGGTGCGTCCCGCTCTCCGACGGTCGTACCGGTCGTGGCGTCGGCCCGAGTGGTGCGGGGGGTGGGGATGCCGGCGGGCGTGGCGGGGGCCTCGGTGGTCGCCGCGTCGGTCCGGGCCGTGGTGGGGGCGTCGGTGTCGGTGGGCGTGGCGTGGGTGCGGGGCGCGTCGGTGGCGGCGGGGTTCGTGACGGCCGGGTTCGTGCTGTCGGTGGGGGTCGTGCCGGGGGCACGCGAGTCGGTGGAAGTGGCCTCCGCCCGGGTCGGGCCGGCGGGATCCGTGTCGGTCGCCGCGGCGCTCCGGACGTGGCCGGCCGGAGTCGGGGTGGGATCGACCGGACCTCCTTCGGCCAGGGTGGTGCTGGCGGAATCCGCAGCGGCCGGTGGGGTGCTGGGCGAATCTTCTTCGGCCAGGGCCACGCGACGCGGCTCGTCCTCAGTGAAGACCGCGCCGGCGGACTGCTCCTCGTCCGCCACCGCGACACCGGACGCCGGTCGGAGGACGTCTCTCGGCCCACTGCCGCTCGGGCCCTGGTCGGTCGCGTTGGCGTCGGTCGGGCCGTCACCGGTCGGCTCGTCACCGGTCGGGCCGTCCACGACCGGTGCGGGGCCGGGTGCGGCGGCGTCAGCGCGCACGTCGCCCGCCACCACCTGCTCCCGGCCGTCGGTGTTCGGAGCGGTGCCCCCGGTCCCCGGGGCCGGCGCGGTCGAGACCCCTGCTGCTCCCGAGGGGACGGTCGTATCCTCGACCGCCGTGGCCTGCGGCACGGCATCCGTGCTCGCCACGGCGTCGGTCCCCGGGCCGGGCTGGACGTGGACGACCGCGTCAGCCGTGGCGCCGGACTCGGTGCGCGACGGCTCGTCGGTGTACGGCTGTGACGTGACGTCGGTGCCCGTGCGCGACGGCTCGTCGGTGCCCGTGCGCGGCGGCTCGTCGGTGTACGGCTGTGACGTGACGTCGGTGCCGGTGTGCGGCGCGTCGTCGGTCACCGGGACCGGCGCGGCGTCGACCCCGGTGAGGGCCGTCGCGTCAGGGGCGGCCGTGTGGACCGCCCGGTCGTCGGTGAACGTGCTGTGGTGCCCGGCCGGGTCTCCGGTCGTTGCCGGCCCGTCGTGACCGGCGGATGGCGCGGAGTCGGTGGTCGGGACGGTCGACGTGGGGGTTCGGGAGCCGGCGGGCGCCGTGAGCGGCGTCGGGGAGTCGGCGGGCGCCGACGCCTGGGACTCCGGCGGGCGCGCGCCGGGGTGCGCGACCCCGGTCGCCGTTGCGGCGAGCGGGCCGGCCGGCGGGTCGGCCGCGCGGTGTCCGTCCTGGTCGACGTGCTCGGCATCGTCGACGGACGTGGACGTGAACCGGGTGTGCCCGGCTCGTTCGGTGGCCCGGGGCGTGGTGCCGAGCCCGGTACCGTCCCGTCCGTCCGGGCCGGTGCCGGCCGCTCCGCCGTCGGAACGCCCGGCGGGACCGGCTGGGCCGGCGGGGTCGGTCGGATCCGGGCGGACCGCCTGGTGCACGGATGCGACCGCCGACTCGTTCACGCTCTCAGGTCCGTAGCGGTCGCCGGCCGGACCCGTCGCTTCGGCGGGCGCGATCGGACCGACCTGGCGTTCCGGCCCGGCCGGCGTGGCAGTCGCGACCTCGTCCGTCGGCGCGGCAGCCGGGACGTGGCCGGCCGGCGTGGCGGCGGGAACGGGTTCTGCCGGCACGCTCGGCCCGCTGGAAACGGACGGCGCAGCCGGCTCCGCGGAAGGGGCCGTGCCGCCCGGTTGACCGTCACGCCCGCCGGCCGTCGCCGGGTTGTTCGGCCGGAACCATGTCTCCGCGCCGGAGCCACTCGTCTGCGGCGTCGGGCCCGCCTCGTCTACCGGCGGGCGGTACCCGGCATGCTCCGGCCGGTCCCGGCCCTGGCCGGCAGCCGTGCCACCGACGGTCGGGCCGGCTGTCGGGCGCTCACCTCCGGCCGGCGTGGCCGGTCCGGCGTGGGGCGTCCGAACCTCCGGCGGACCGGAATGGCCGGGCCGGGTCGGTCCGCCGCCGTCGGGCGTCCGGCTGGACGCGGGGCCGGGGTAGGCGGGCGGGGCCGGACGAGTGGGAGTGGCCGGGCGAGCGGGAGCGGTCGGGCGAGTCGGAGTGGTCGGGGCCGGTGCGTCGGCCGACACCCCGGGCGCGGACGCCCGCGAACCGGGCCTGCCGGGTCCGGGCACGTCCCGGACGGGAACGCCGGAGACCGGAGCGACGGCGGGCCCGGTGGACACCCGCCGGCCCTCCTCGGCAGCCGGCCGACGGATCTCGTCGTGGCGACCGGGCGCCGGGGGAGCGGACCGCCGCGGCTCGTCCGGTCGGGTCGGCGGTACCGGCCGTGCCGGGACGTCACCGGCCCGGGCCGGCGCGTGCTCGTCGGGGCGTACCGGCCACTGGGCCGGCCGAGGCCGGTGGTCCGGGTGCGCGGCGGGCGGTCGGGCGTCCCGGGACTCGGGGCGGGCCGGGCCGTCCTGCTCCGGACGGCGGCCGTCGCGGCGCGGGTCGTCGGTCGGACGGACCGGGTACCCGTCCGGGACGGGCCGGTCCGCGGGCGGGCGGGACCGCTCGTCGGGCCGGTACGCGGCCGGCTCGGTACGCGGTCGCCGCTCGATCACCGGCCACTCGCCCTGTGGGGCGTGGATCCGGTCGGGTGGCGGGTGCTGACCGTCCCACCGCTGGTCGACCGCGGGGCGCGGGGCGCCGTACCGGTCGGTCCCGGTGGGGACGGCGGCGTCCCGGCGCGGCGTGCCGTCCACCCACCGTCCGTCGACCGGCTCGCGCCGGTCCGTCGGGGGACGCGGTCCCGGCTCGCGCCAACCGTCACGGGCCGGCTCGCCGTGTGCCGCCGTGCCGCGCTCGCGCGCGGGGCCGGCCTGACCGTGGCGTTCCGTCGGCCGGCCGGGTACGGCATCCCGCCCCGCGTCGGCCGCCGGCCGGCGGCGCTCGGACCAGCCCGCCGCGGGTTGCGGGATCTCGCTCGGCTCCGGCATCCAGCCCGGTGCCGGCGGGGTCGACCGGTGCGACGGCGCCCCGGGGCGGGTCCAGCGCTGGTCGAAGCGTTCGGGCGACGGAGGCGGGCCGGGCGGGGTCCGGTCCGCCGGACGCGGGGGTCGACCGTCCGGGCCGGACCGGTCCGGAGAGTCGCGCCACTCGCCCGACGCGCCGACCGGCCGCGGCCCGCGCACCTCGTCCGGCGCGGCCGGGCTGACCGGGTACGTCCCGCGCGGGGCGGCCGGGCTGACCGGGTACGTTCCGCGCGGGGCGGCCGGGCTGACCGGGTACGTCCCGCGCGAGCCCGCCGGGCTCACCGGGTACGCGTCGGTCGGTGCCGGGCTGATCGGATGCGCGTCCTCGGGGGCGGGGCTGACCGGGCGTACCTCGGCGCGTCCCACCACGGCCCGTCGACGCGGCGGGGGCGTCAGGTGTTCGAGGCCGATGTCACCCGGGTAGCGCTGCCCGGGGAACTGCGGCTGCCACTCGTGGGTGGGCTCGAGCGCCCAGGCCGGTTCGGCCGGCTCGCGCCAGCTGCCCCAGCCACTCATCGGCAGTCTCTTCCGCGGCTCGCGCGGCGCGGCCCCGGAACCGGCTCGCGTCGCTCGCTCACGGCGGTGTCACCTCGTTGGAAATTGTCGCGCTGGGGCGTCGGACGTGCCGGTAGAGTCGCCCGGCCAGCACGTCTTGGCTGCGGAAGGAGGGTAACGGCGTGGGCTCGGTCACCGCCACTGTGGCGTCACCCACCGACGGACACGTTACCCCATGGTTTCGGACATTCGGCGCGATAGTGGCGGCCGGGTTCCGGCGGCACGCCACCTACCGCCAGGCGGCCGTGGCCGGAGTGGTGACCAACACCGTGTTCGGCTTCCTGCGCTGCTACATCTTCCTCGCCGCCACCGACGCGGCCGGCACCGTCGCCGGCTACGACCGGGCGCAGCTCGCCACGTTCGTCTGGGCCGGGCAGGGGCTGCTGGCGGTCATCGCGATCTGGGGTTGGACCGACCTGGCCGACCGGATCCGCTCCGGCGAGGTGGCCGCCGACCTGCTGCGGCCGGTGCACCCGGTGACCAACTATCTCGCCGTCGACCTGGGCCGGGCCGGGTTCGCCGCGCTCGCCCGGCTGCTGCCCCCGCTGGTGGTCGGCCCGTTCTTCTTCGCGGTGTACCTGCCCCGGCACTGGGCCACCGTGCCGCTGTTCCTGCTCTCCACCGTGCTCGCGGTGGTCGTCTGCTTCGGTGCCCGCTACCTGGTCAACGCCACCGCGTACTGGTTGCAGGACGTCCGCGGTCCGATGATCCTGTGGACGCTGTGCTCGGGCGTGCTGGCCGGGCTCTACTTCCCGCTCGGTTTCCTCCCCGGCTGGCTGGAGGCGATCCTGCGCTACGCCACCCCGTTCCCGAGCCTCCTCCAGGTCCCGCTGGACGTGCTGGTCGAGCGGGAACCGATGTCGACAGGTCTCGGCCTCGTCGGGCTCCAACTCGGCTGGGCGGTGCTGCTGCTGGCGCTCTGCCGGCTGGTGCAGCGCCGGGCCGAGCGCCGCCTGGTGGTGCAGGGTGGCTGAGCACGCCGGTGCGCCCCGGGCGGCGGAGGTCGAGGTCGTCGGCGGGGCGCTGCGGGCGTACCGGGCGCTGCTCGGCGCGCAGGCGCGTGCACAGGCGGCCTACCGCACGTCGTTCGTGGTCGACCTGGTCGGCAACCTGGGCGCGACCGTGTTCGACGTGGTCACCGTCCTGGTGATCTTCGGGGTGACGCGTGAGCTGGGCGGCTTCACGCTGCGCGAGACGCTGGTCGTGGTCGGGCTCTCGTCGTGCGGGTTCGCCGCCGCCGACCTGCTGGTCGGCAACGTCGAACGGCTGCCCCGGTACGTGCGCACCGGCCTGTTCGACGCCGTGCTGGTCCGCCCGCTCGCCGCGTTGCCCCAACTGCTGCTGATGGACCTGCCGCTGCGCAAGGTGTCCCGCGCGGTGTTCGGCCTGGCCGTGCTCGGGTTCGCGCTCGCCTCGGCCGGGATCGACTGGACGCCGGGCCGGATCGCGCTGGCCGTGGTCGCCCCGCCGGCCGCGGTGGTCTTCTTCGCCTCGGTCTTCGTCACCACCGCCACGGTGTCGTTCTACTGGGTCGACTCCGGCGAGCTGGCCAACTCGGTCACCTACGGCGGACGCGACTTCACCTCGTACCCGGTCACCGTCTACGGCGGGTGGTTCCGCGCGCTGTTCGCGTACGGGATGGGGTTCGCGTTCGTCAGTTACCACCCGGCGCTGGCGCTGCTCGGCCGCGCCGACCCGCTGGGCCTGCCGGCCTGGGTGGGCTGGGCCGCGCCGGGCGTCGCGCTGGTCGCGGCAGCGGTCGCGGCCCTGGCCTGGCGCGTCGGTATCCGTCACTACCGGAGTACGGGGTCATGAACGTCATCGAGATGGACGGGCTGCGCAAGGAGTTCACGGTCCGGGTCCGGACCGGGACGCTGCGCCGCGAGAAACGGACGGTGACCGCGGTCGACGGCGTCGACCTGCGGGTGGAGCGCGGCGAGATGCTCGGCTACATCGGCCCGAACGGCGCCGGGAAGTCGACCACGCTGAAGATGCTCACCGGTGTGCTCATGCCGTCGGCGGGCCACGCGCGGGTCTGCGGGCTGCGGCCGGTGGCCGACCGGACCCGGCTGGCGCTGCGCATCGGGGTGGTGTTCGGGCAGCGCTCCCAGCTCTGGTGGGACCTGCCGCTGCGGGACTCGTTCGACCTGCTGCGGCACATCTACCGGGTGCCGGCCGGCGCGCACGCCGCGCGGCTGACCCGGTGCCGCGACCTGCTCGACCTGGACGCGTTCCTGGACACCCCGGTCCGGCAGCTCTCCCTGGGGCAGCGGATGCGCGGCGAGCTGACCGCGGCGCTGCTGCACGGCCCGGAGGTGCTCTTCCTGGACGAGCCGACCATCGGGCTGGACGTGGTCAGCAAACAGGCGGTCCGGGGCTTCCTGGCCGAGCTGGGCCGGGCCGGCGACACCACGCTGGTGCTCACCACGCACGACCTGGCCGACATCGAACGGCTCTGCCGGCGGCTCGTGGTCATCGACCACGGCCGGGTGGTGCACGACGGCTCGATCGCGGAGCTGCACCACCGGTACGGCTCACGCCGGATGGTGGTCGCCGAGCTGGACACCGCGCTGCCCGAGACGCCGGTGCTGCCGGGCGCGCCGGTGCAGCGCGTGGAGGCGGACGGGCGGCGGCTGGTCTTCGCGCTGGAACGGGCGAGCGTCGCCGAGGTGGTGGCGGGGCTGGCCGGCCTGGCCACGTTGCGGGACATCTCGATCGTGGAGCCGGACATCGAGGAGGTCGTCACCCGCCTCTACCGCACCCCGGCCGAGATCGACTGACGACCGTTCAGACCTTGTCGCCGATGTTGACCCGGGGGGCGGGCGCGCGCATCTTGCGGAACGTGATCGACCGCATGATCGCGTAGAAGTAGAGCGAACCGAGCTTCTCGGTGCTCTTCGGGAAGCGCGCGCGGACCAGCTTCCTGATCTTCCGGGAGATCAGCACCGAGTCGATCAGCACGCCCAGGGCCAACGCGCCCCAGAGCAGGTTGGACACCAGCCGCACGATCGGCGGCATGGCCTGGTTGGAACCGACCAGCACGATCAGCGCGCCGCCGAAGAACCAGGTGCCGACCGTACGCCGGGAGTCGACCACGTTGCGGGCCAGCAGCCGTTCCGGCCCCCGGTCCCGCGGACCGCCCTCGCGACGGAACTCGGCGCTGGCCTCGGCGCGCGCCACGCGGCGCTGCTCCCGGGCCTCCTCCTTGGTCAGCGGGCGGGCCGGCGCGGCGGTCCGGCGACCGGCGGCCGGGCGCTTCGGAGTGGTCCGCCCGAGCTCCTTCTTGCTGGGCGTGTAGCCCCGGGGGCGGGCGGCGGCGGACTCCTCGTCGGTCGTCACCGTGGTGACGGACTCCTCGACGAGGTCGGCGGACTTGCGGCGAAACAGCGACGGCACGCCGGCAAGGGTAGCCAACTCGTCGGGCCCGCCGCACATCGCGGTGCGCCGGGCCCGACGACGGGGTGGATCAGGGACGCTCGACGTGCGCGCCCAGATCAGCCAGCTTGGCCTCGAAGTCCTCGTAGCCCCGGTTGATCAGGTCGACGCCGTAGACCCGGGAGGTGCCCTCGGCGGCCAGCGCCGCGATGAGGTGGCTGAACCCGGCCCGCAGGTCCGGGATGACCAGGTCGGCCGCGTGCAGCTTGCTCGGGCCGGCGATCACCGCCGAGTGCTTGAAGTTGCGCCGGCCGAAGCGGCACGGCGTGCCGCCGAGGCAGTCCCGGTAGACCTGGATGTTGGCGCCCATCGTGTTCAGCGCCTCGGTGTAGCCGAGCCGCTGCTCGTAGACCGTCTCGTGGACGATCGACAGGCCCCGGGCCTGGGTGAGCGCGACCACCAGCGGCTGCTGCCAGTCGGTCATGAAGCCGGGGTGCACGTCGGTCTCCAGCGCCACCGCGTTCAGCTCGCCGCCCGGGTGCCAGAACCGGATGCCGCCCTCCTGGCCCGGGTCGCCGAGCTTCGGCGGCCGGGTGTCGGTGACCTCGTACTCGCCGCCGACGGAGCGGAAGATGTTCAGGAACGTCATCATGTCGGCCTGCTGCGCGCCGAGCACCTCGACGTGACCGCGGGTGGCCAGCGCCGCCGCCGCCCAGCTCGCGGCCTCGATGCGGTCGGGGATCGGCCGGTGGGTGTAGCCGTGCAGCTTCTTGACGCCCTGGATCTCGATCACCCGGTCGGTGTGGACCTTGATGATCGCGCCCATCTTCTGGAGGATGCAGATCAGGTCGATGATCTCGGGCTCGACGGCGGCGTTGCGCAGCTCGGTGACGCCCTCGGCCATCACCGCGGTCAGCAGCACCTGCTCGGTGGCGCCGACGCTCGGGTACGGCAGCGCGAACTTGGTGCCATGCAGCCCGTTGGGCGCCGACAGGTGCAGGCCCTCGGGGGTCTTGTCGACCGTCGCGCCGAACTCGCGCAGCGCCTGGAGGTGGAAGTCGATCGGGCGCGGACCGATGTGGCAGCCGCCCAGGTCGGGGATGAACGCGTGGCCGAGCCGGTGCAGCAGCGGTCCGCAGAACAGGATCGGGATCCGGCTGGACCCGGCGTGCACGTTGATCTGGTCGGTGCTGGCGCTCTCGACGTTGGACGGGTCGAAGACCAGCTCGCCGTCCTCGGTGCCGTCGGTCACCTTCACCCCGTGCAGGCCGAGCAGCCCGCGGACCACCTCGACGTCACGGATCCGGGGCACGTCGAACAGCCGGCTGGGTGTGTCGCCGAGCAGAGCGGCCACCATCGCCTTGGACACGAGGTTCTTCGCGCCGCGCACGCGGATCCGCCCTTCGAGCGGAGTGCCTCCGTGTACGACCAGGACGTCGTCGGTCAACGCAACCTCCAGCGCGTTGGGTGTTGCCGTGTAGGTGAGGGGCTCACGATTGTCATCGCTACCCGGATCGCGGCCATGGGAAAACAGGCACGCGTATGTCGTCGCCCCGGCAGCATAGCCCTCCGTGACGAGAATGGAATCGGTCACATCGCCAGCGGGGGCACGAACCGGGGCCTCCGGTGCGTTTCCGTGCCAGCGAACTCACCGAGGGTGATCAGGCGCCCGGCAGCGCCAGCATCTGGTCCAGCGCCGCGCGGGCATGACCGGCGGTCTCCGGATCCACCGTGATCTGGTTGACCACGCGGCCGGCGACCAACTCCTCCAACGCCCACACCAGATGCGGCAGGTCGATCCGGTTCATCGTCGAGCAGTAGCAGACCGCCCGGTCGAGGAACATGATCTGCTTGTCCGGGTGGGCCAGCGCGAGCCGGCGTACCAGGTTCAGCTCGGTGCCCACCGCCCACGCCGAGCCGGCCGGGGCCGCCTCGACGGCCTTGATGATGAACTCGGTGGAGCCCACCAGGTCGGCGGCGATGACCACCTCGTGGCGGCACTCCGGGTGCACCAGGACGTTGACGCCGGGCACCCGCGCCCGCACGTCGTTCACGCTCTCCAGCGTGAACCGGCCGTGCACCGAGCAGTGCCCGCGCCACAGGATCATCTTCGCGTCGCGTAGCTGCTCCGCGGTGAGCCCGCCGCCCGGCTTGTGCGGGTCGTAGAGCACGCAGTCGTCGAGCGAGAAGCCCATCTCCAGCACCGCCGTGTTGCGGCCCAGGTGCTGGTCGGGCAGGAACAGCACCTTGCGGCCCTGCTCGAACGCCCAGTCCAGCGCCCGCTTGGCGTTCGACGAGGTGCAGACCACGCCGCCGTGCCGGCCGACGAAGCCCTTGATGTCGGCCGACGAGTTCATGTACGTGACCGGGACGGTGTCCGCCGCCACGCCCAGGTCGGTCAGCGTGTCCCAGGCGGCCTCGACCTGCGACAACACGGCCATGTCGGCCATCGAGCAACCGGCGGCGAGGTCGGGCAGGATCACCTTCTGCGCGTCCGAGGTCAGGATGTCCGCGCTCTCGGCCATGAAGTGCACGCCGCAGAAGACGATGTACTCCGCGTCCGGGCGGGCCGCCGCCTCCCGGGCCAGCTTGAACGAGTCGCCGGTCACGTCGGCGAACTGGATCACCTCGTCGCGCTGGTAGTGGTGGCCCAGCACGAAGACCTTGGTGCCGAGCGCGGCCTTCGCGGCGGTCGCGCGGGCCACCAGGTCGGGATCGCTCGGCGCGGGGAGGTCACCCGGACACTCCACGCCACGCTCGGTGGCGGGATCGCTGCCGCGGCCGAGGAGCAGCAGCGCAGTGGCCGTGTTGGAGGGCTCAACCCAGGTCGAAGTCACGCCCCCATGGTCCCACAGCCCGGCCGCCGCGCAGCCGCCACGGATGTGGCCTGCCACACTGCTGCGCATGCGCGTGCTGCTCTGTCCGGACAAGTTCGCCGGAACCCTGCCGGCCCCGGAGGTGGCCGCCGCGGTGGCCGAGGGCTGGCGGACCGTCGCCCCCGACGACGACCTGCTGCTCCGACCGCTCGCCGACGGGGGGCCCGGGTTCGTCGCGGTGCTCGCCGGGGCGCTGCGCGGGCGGCGGCTGCCGGTGCACACTGTCGACCCGCTCGGCCGGCCCGCCGCCGGTGAGATCCTGCTCACCGACGACGGCGTGGCGTACCTGGAGAGCGCGCAGGCGTGCGGCCTGCACCTGCTGTCCGCCGCCGAACGTGACCCGAAGGCCACCACCTCGTACGGCCTGGGTCTGCTGGTCGCCGCCGCGGTCGAGGCGGGCGCGCGGACCGTGGTGCTCGGGCTGGGCGGTTCCGCCACCAACGACGGCGGCGCCGGGATGCTCGTGCCGCTCGGCGTCACCCCGCTCGACTCCGCCGGCCGGGCGCTGCCGTACGGCGGGGCGGCGCTGGCCGGGGTGGCCGCGCTCGACGGCGTACCCCGGTTGCGGGGCGCGGCGCTGGTCGCCGCCACCGACGTGGACAACCCGCTGCTCGGGCTGCACGGCGCGAGCAGCGTCTTCGGGCCGCAGAAGGGCGCCGACCGGGCGGACGTGCTGCTGCTGGACGCCGCGCTGGAGCGCTGGGCGACCGTGCTGGTCGAGGCGCTGCCCGGGTGCCCGCCCGACCTCGGCGCGCTGCCCGGCGGCGGCGCGGCCGGTGGCCTCGGCGCGGCGGTGCTGGCCCTCGGCGGCCGGCGCGAGTCGGGCATCGGCCTGGTCACCCGCGCGGTCGGCCTGGACGCCGCCCTGGACGCCGCCGACCTGGTGATCACCGGCGAGGGCTCGTTCGACCACCAGTCGCTGCGCGGCAAGGTGGTCGCCGGCGTGGCCGGGGCGGCCCGCGACCGCGGGGTGCCGTGCGTGGTGCTGGCCGGACGGGTGAGCACCGGGCGGCGGGAGGCCGCCGCGGCCGGCGTCACCGAGGCGCACAGCCTGGTCGAGCACTTCGGCGGCGAGCAGCGCGGGGGAGTGGCGGCGGCGATGGAGCGGCCGGCCGAGGGGCTGCGCGCGCTCGGCGCCCGGCTGGCCGGCCAGTGGAGCCGCTGAGGCGTTCCGCTGGTCACGCCGCCGGGTGATCGAGCCGACAGCGGCGTACGATCGGAGACGGACCACCGGGAATACTGGCGGACGTGCGGCGTTGGCCAGTACGTCCGGACCTCATACCGCGCAGGGAGACTTCCACGTGACCACGCCAGCGCAGACCGAGTCGACCGAGGCCAAGGAGGCCCCCAGCAGCGTCGTCCTCACCGACGTCGCGGCGCAGAAGGTCAAGGCCCTGATCGAGCAGGAGGGCCGCGACGACCTGCGGCTCCGGGTCGCCGTGCAGCCGGGCGGCTGCTCCGGCCTGCGGTACCAGCTCTTCTTCGACGAGCGGTCGCTCGACGGTGACGTCGTCACCGACTTCGGTGGTGTCGAGGTCGTCGTCGACCGGATGAGCGCCCCCTACCTGACCGGCGCCACGATCGACTTCGCCGACCGGATCGACGCCCAGGGCTTCACCATCGACAACCCGAACGCCGGCAGCTCCTGCGCCTGCGGCGACTCGTTCAGCTGAGTCGACGGGCCGAGACGCCCCGCCGAACGGCGGAACCATCCCTTCCGGGATGGTTCCGCCGTTTTCGTTGATACGCGAATGTGCGGAGAACAACCGGTTCACGACCGACATCGACCGGAGCGCCGAAACGCCCGGTAGGCTGACCGCGCCGTGCTCCCGACCACGAGGGTTGACATGAAGATCGCCGTGACCGGCTCGATCGCGACCGACCACCTGATGAGCTTTCCCGGTCGCTTCGCCGACCAGCTCATCGCGGACCAGCTCGACAAGGTCTCGCTCTCCTTCCTCGTCGACGAGCTGGTGCTCCGGCGCGGCGGCACCGCGGCCAACATCGCGTTCGGCATGGCCCAGCTCGGGCTGCGGCCGGTGCTGCTCGGCGCGGTCGGGGCGGACTTCGCCGACTACCGCTCCTGGCTGGAGCGGCACGGTGTCGACTGCGACTCGGTGCACGTCAGCGACGTGGCACACACGGCCCGCTTCGTCTGCACCACCGACACCGACATGTGCCAGATCGCGTCCTTCTACGCCGGGGCGATGAGCGAGGCCCGCAACATCGAGCTGGCCCCGGTGGCGCAGCGTCTCGGCGGCCTCGACCTGGTTCTGGTCAGCGCCAACGACCCGGCCGCGATGATCCGGCACTCCGCCGAGTGCCGCGAGCGCGGCTACGCCTTCGTCGCCGACCCGTCCCAGCAGCTCGCCCGCATGGACGGCGCGGACGTGCTCGGCCTGGTCGACGGCGCGGAGTACCTGATGACCAACGAGTACGAGAAGTCGCTGCTGCTGAGCAAGGCCGGCCTGACCGACGAGCAGTTGCTGGACCGGGTGAAGGTGCGGGTCACCACGCTGGGCAAGCACGGGGTGGAGATCGCCGGCCGGGAGGTCGGCACCGTCCGGGTGCCGGTCGCGCGGGAGATCCAGGCGGTCGACCCGACCGGCGTCGGCGACGGCTTCCGGGCCGGTTTCTTCGCCGCGCTCGACTGGGGCGTCGGGCTGGAGCGCGCCGCCCAGGTCGGCTGCCTGCTGGCCACCCTGGTGCTGGAGAACTTCGGCGGCCAGGAGTACGAGGTCCGGCGGGACCTGTTCGTGAAGCGGCTCGCCGAGTCGTACGGGGACTCGGCCGCCGAGGACGTCCGGCCGCACCTGCTGTGAGCGGGGCGACCGGCCCGGCCGGCGGGGTGGGCCCGGAGGCGGTCCGCCCCGGCTCGGGCGGGCCGGTGCTGGTCGCCTTCGCCGGGCTGCCCGGCGTGGGCAAGAGCACGCTCGCCGTCCGGGTCGGCGCCGCGCTGCGCGCCCCGGTCCTCCCGGTCGACCCGGTCGAACGGGCCCTGGGCCGCTACGGACTGGTCGGCGACGTGCCCGGGATGGCCGCGTACGGCGCGGTCGCCGGGCTCGCCGAGGTGCAGCTCGGCCTCGGGTTGAGCGTGGTGGTCGACGCGGTGAACCCGGTCGCTTCCGCCCGCGGTCTCTGGCACGACCTGGCCGAACGGGCCGGCGTGCCGCTGCGGGTGATCGAGGTGCACTGCGGTGACGAGGCGGAGCACCGGCGTCGGGTCGAGACCCGGCCGCCCGGCGAGCAGGCGACCGTGACCTGGGAGCAGACGCTGCTACGCCGCGCCGGGTACGAGCCGCTGATCGGCCCCCGCCTGGTGGTCGACACCGCCGTGGCGACCGACCCCCTCCCCGGCATCCTCGCCTACCTGACCTGACCCCCCACCCCCCCAATCCGCCCGCGCAGATTCACGGAAAGCGTGGCCAATTCCGGCCTGGAAGCCACTCTTTCCGTGAATCTGCGCCGGGCCCGCCGGGCCCGCCGCGTGCGGTGGGTGCGGTGGGTGCGGTCAGGGGGCGCGGCGGATGTCGTAGGCGGGGCCCCGGTCCGGGTGGGCGGCGAGGAACTCGTGGCCGCGCATCCGGCAGAAGGCCGGGATGTCCACGGCCGCGGCCGGGTCGTCGGCCAGCACCCGGACCACGGCCCCGGTCGGCAGGTCGGGCAGCCGGCGGGCCAGGTTGATCACCGGGAGCGGGCAGCGCTGGCCCCGGCAGTCGAGCACCTCGACCGGCTCGCTCCCCGCGCCCACCGGGTCGCCGTCGTTCCCGGCTGCGGGGCTCGCCGGACCGGTTCGCTCCCCGCTCACAGGCCGGTCACCCCCGCCTCGGCGCGCAGGTCGGCGACGATGCCGGGCAGTTCGGTGAGGAACCGCTCCACGTCCGCCTCGGTGGTCTCCCGGTGCAGCGACACCCGCACGTTGCCGTGCGACAGCACCCCCATCGCCTCCAGCACGTGCGACGGGCGCAGCGTCGACGCGGTGCAGGACGAACCGGAGGAGACCGCGAAGCCGCGCCGGTCCAGCGCGTGCAGCAGCGCCTCGCCGTCCACGTACAGGCAGGAGAACGTCACCAGGTGGGGGAGCCGGTCCACCGGGTCGCCGACCACCTCCACGTCCGGCACCTCCGCCGCCACCCGGGCCCGGATCCGGTCCACCAGCGGCGCCAGCCGGGCCGCCTCGGCCGCCGCGTCGGCCACCGCCGCGCGCAGGCTCGCCGCCGCGGCCACCACCGCCGGCAGGTTCACCACCCCCGGGGTACGCCCCGACTCCCGTTCGTCGGCCGGGTACGGCGACTCCCACCGGGTGCCCTTGCGCACCACCAGCAGGCCGACGCCGGGCGGCCCGCCCCACTTGTGCGCGCTGGCGGTCAGCACCGACCAACCCGCCGGCAGCGGCGCCCGGCCGACCAGTTGGGCCGCGTCCACGTACAGCGGGACGCCCGCCTCGGCGCACACCTCGGCCGCCGCCGGCACCGGCTGCACGGTGCCCACCTCGTGGCTGGCCCCGATCAGCGCGGCCAGCGCCACACCGGGGGCGGTCACCGCCGCCGCCCAGGCGTCCAGGTCGAGCCGGCCGAGCCGGTCCACGGGTACGGAGACCGCGTCGCCCCCACCGGCGGTGTGCCGTTGCGCCGCGTGCAGCACCGCCGAGTGTTCGATCGCCGAGTGCGCCAGCGTCGTGCCGGCCCGCCGCCGCCCGGCCAGTCCGCCCAGCACGGCGGCGTGCGCGGCGGCCGTACCGCTGGGGGTGAAGGAGAGTTCGTCGGCGCGGACGCCGAGCGTCTGCGCGGCGGCCTCCCGGGCGGCGTCGAGGAGTTGGCGGGCCCGGCGGGCCGGCGCGTAGAGCCGGGCCGGGTCGGCCCAGCCGTCGTCCAGGGCGGCCAGCAGCGCCTGCCGCGCGACCGGATGGAGCGGGACGGCGGAGGCGGCGTCCAGGTAGACCGGGGAGGCGCTCATGGTCCTCCACGCTATCGCCCGGGTCCGCCCACGATCTCCCCGAAGGGGGCGGACAGTGACCCCAAGACCGCCTGGCCCGCCATGGTCGAGTAATCTGCGACCGTCGGTGACGCCTTTGCCGTCGGTGTCAGGAGAACAACCGCCGCGGCGCGCTAGGGAGGCAGGACCAGGTGGTCGCAAGGAGTTCGGAGGTACGGCCGTCGGCCGTACGGCACAGCGCTTCCCCGGGGGCCGGTGGGCGTCGGCGGCGTGGTGCTGGTCGACTCGCCGGGCTCGGTCTCGGCGGAGCGGCGCTGCTGGTTGCGCTCACCGGCTGTGACGTCGGCAAGACGTTCGGCGGCTTCGGCTGGCCCCAGGGTGGCATCACGCCCGAGTCGCACCGGATGTACGACCTGTGGATCGCGTCCTGCATCGCGGCGCTGGCGGTCGGCGTGTTCGTCTGGGGCCTGATCTTCTGGTGCGTGGTCCGTTACCGCAAGCGCGGCAACGAGCTGCCGGTGCAGACCCGCTACAACCTGCCGATGGAGTTCCTTTACACCATCGCGCCGATCCTCGTGGTCTCCGTGCTCTTCTACTACACGGCGGTCGTGCAGACCGACGTGAACAAGGAGACGAAGAACCCCGACGTCACCGTCGAGGTCGTCGCGTTCAAGTGGAACTGGCAGTTCAACTACCGTGACGGTCAGGGCCGGGAGGCCAACACGGTCGCCTCGACGCTGGGCACCAGCGAGGTCATCCCGGTGCTGGTGCTGCCGAGCGGCCGGTCGATCCGGTTCGAGGAGCAGAGCCGCGACGTCATCCACTCGTTCTGGGTGCCGGAGCTGCTGTTCAAGCGCGACGTCATGCCGGGCAACGTCCGCAACACGTTCGAGGTCTCCAGCATCGACCAGGAGGGCGCGTTCGTCGGCCGCTGCGCCGAGCTGTGCGGCAGCTACCACGCGTTCATGAACTTCGAGCTGCGGGTCGTCTCGCCGGCGAAGTTCGACCAGTTCCTGGCCGCCAAGAAGGCCGGCAACTCGACCCAGGACGCGCTCAAGGCGATCGGTGAGCCCGAGTACGCCACCGAGACCAAGCCGTTCGACACGCGGCGCAACACCGCCAACTTCAACCCGTCCGACGCGTCGGCCGGCGCGGGAAGCTGAGAGGTTCGGCATGAAGACCGAGTGGAAGATCTTCCTGACCATCGCCGCGTTCCTCCTCGGCGCGACCGTGCTCTACGCCGCCTGGACGTACGGCGACAGCGGCGGCCGGGTCGAGTGGGTCGGCACCGTGGCGCTGCTGCTCTCCTTCCTGCTGTGCACGATGTGCGGCGGCTTCTTCTGGTTCGTCTCCCGGCGGATCGACCTGCGCCCGGAGGACCGGGCGGACGGCGAGATCGCCGACGGCGCCGGCGAGATCGGCTTCTTCAGCCCGGGCAGCTACTGGCCGTTCGGCCTGGCCCTGGCCGCCGCGCTCGCCGGCCTGGGGCTCGTGTTCTGGCAGTTCTGGCTGCTGGGCCTGGGCCTGGTGGCGGTGGTCTTCGCCGCCTGCGGGCTGCTCTTCGAGTACTACTCCGGCACCCGCCGCACCGCCGAACACTGACCCGCACCGTCTCCGCCGCAGGCCCGCGCCCCCTCCGGGGCCGCGGGCCTGCGGCTTTTCCCGGCCCCCAATCGCCTGATCAAGGGGTTTGCGTCCGCGCGGTTCCCTGCTCCGACGCGAACTCCTTGGTCACGGAGTGGGGGCCGGGGTCGCCTCGCCTGGGGTGCCGGGCGGGCCTGGGGCGCCCGGCGGTCGTCCGGACCGGTGCGGGATGGGGTCAGGCGGCGTGGCGGTGGGCGGGGCGGGGGGCACGCCCGCGGGCGCGACGCGGGGCGGGCGACGCGAACGAGGCGATCAGCACGGCCGCGCCGCAGCCGGTGCAGGCCAGCTCCGGGCAGTCGGCGCCGTGCCCGTCGCCGCAGAGCGGCGCCTCGAACAGCACGACGCCCTCACAGGTGTCGCAGTAGAGCTCGCGGTCCGACACGGGCGTCTCCTTTCGCTCCGGTGCCGGCCGTGGCGGGGCGCCGTGGACCGACAGAGCTATCGACCGAAAACGGAAAATTACTCCCCTGTAGTTTGGCACGGGGGTCCGACACCCACCGTTCAGGCGGTGCGCGCGACCTCCAGCCAGCGCTCCAGCACGGTCGCGGCGGCGCCCGAGTCGACCGACTCGGCGGCCCGGTCCAGGTTGGCGCGCAGCGCCTCGTGCAGGTCGCCGTCGAGCGGGCCCTGGGTGGCCAGCGCGACCGCGGCGTTCACCAGCACGCTGTCGCGCACCGGACCGGTCTCCCCGGCCAGCAGCCGCCGGACCACGTCGGCGTTGTAGACGGCGTCTCCGCCGCGCAGGTCGGCGAGGGTGGCCCGGGGCACCCCGAGTTCCGCCGCGTCCAGCAGCGACTCCCTGACGGTGCCCTGTTGCGCCACCCAGACCCGGGTCGGCGCGCCGGTGCTGAACTCGTCCAGCCCGTCCTCGCCGCGCAGCACGATCGCCGAGTCGCCGCGCGCCGCGAAGACGGCGGCCATCACCGGCGCCATCCGCCTGTCGAAGCAGCCGACCGCACCCGCCCGGGGTCGCGCCGGGTTGGTCAGCGGGCCGAGGAAGTTGAACGCCGTGGGTACGCCGATCTCGCGCCGGACCGGGCCGGTGTGCCGCATGCCGGGGTGGAAGCGGGCGGCGAAGCAGAAGCCGATGCCGGCCTCGGTGACGCAGCGGGCCACCTGCTCCGGAGCCAGGTCGAGCGGCACGCCGAGCTGCTCCAGCACGTCGGCGGTGCCGCAGGAGGAGGAAGCGGCCCGGTTGCCGTGCTTCACCACCCGGACGCCCGCGCCGGCGACCACCAGCGCCGCCATGGTGGAGATGTTGACCGTGTGGGCGAGGTCGCCGCCGGTGCCCACCACGTCGAGCGCGGTGGCGCGGATCTCCTCGGGCAGGTGCACCGGCACGGCCCGGGTCAGCATCGTCTCGACCAGGCCGCCCAGCTCGGCCGGGGTCTCACCCTTGGTGCGCAGCGCCACGGCGAAGCCGGCGATCTGCGCCGGGGTGGCCGAGCCGGCCATGATCTCGCCCATCGCCCAGGCGGTGTCGGCGGCGGAGAGCTCCTCGCCGCGCAGCAGCGCGTTGAGCAGAAGCGGCCAGGTCCGTTCGCCCATGGCGGGCCTCCCGAGCGGCGTGAGGAAAGCGGTTGGGGGCGCGCCACGGCCGCGTCGCCGTGGCGCCGCAGGGTGGATCAGGCCGCGGCGTGGGTGCGGCGCAGCAGCTCGGCCACCGTGCTGCCGGCGATCACCGGGTCCAGCGGGTGGGTCAGCGTGGCGTCGACCTCGGCGTACGCGGCGAGCCAGCGGTCCGCGGCGCGGGCCAGCACCACGCAGGTCGGCGGCGCGTCGTCCCGGTCGTCCTTGATCTGCCGGGCGATGCCGATGCCGCCGCCCGGGCTCGCCTCGCCGTCGAGCACCAGCAGGTCGATCTCGTAGTCGTCGACCAGCCGGACGCAGCCGGCGTAGTCGGACGCCTCGACGAACTCGATCTCGATGCCGGGCGCCGGCCGGGTGCCGACGGCGAGCCGCATCCGGTCCCGGACCTTCGGGTCGTCGCTGTAGAGCAGGACGGTGCAAAGACGATCGCTCATCGTGACGTGGCTCCCACCTCGTAGCTGCCCGCTGATCGTAGCGGGCGTCACATTCCGTCGGTGGGCCCGGTCCCGGCCCCGGCGCTCGCCTCGGCGGCGCGCTCGCGGGCCTCCTGGCGGTCCAGCTCGCGGTCCAGCCGGCGGGCCTCGCGCTCGGACTGTTTGATCCACTGCACCACCAGCACGGCCAGCATGGTGATGCTGACGAACTCGCCGCCGGCCCAGAGGATGCCGCCGGCGACCACCTGGTCGTTGCGCGGGTCGGACCAGGCCAGGTTCAGCGACGGGTACCAGTCGCCGCCGAGCAGCGTGGTGCTCTGCATGATGGTGAGCCCGAGCACGGTGTGGAACGGCACCGAGAGCAGCATGAGCAGCGCGCGGGCCGGGTACGGCCAGCGTCCGGGCAGCGGGTCCAGGCCGAGCAGCGGCCAGAAGAAGACGCAGCCGGTCATGATGAAGTGCGCGTGCACCAGCTCGTGCGCCCACTCGTGGCGCAGGGTGAACTCGTAGAGGTTGGTGAAGTAGAGCACGAACGGGTTCGCCACGAAGATGGCGAACGCCACCAGCGGGAAGCTGTAGATCCGGGCGACCCGGCTGTGCACGATCGCGAGCAGCCGCTTGCGGGGCCGCACCGGCAGCGTGCGCAGCGCCAGCGTCACCGGGGCGCCCAGCGCCAGGAAGATCGGCGCGATCATCGACAGCACCATGTGCTGCACCATGTGCACCGAGAGCAGCGCGGTGTCGTACGCGCCGAGCCCGCTGACCGTGACCGCGGCGATGCCGCCGAGGCCGGGGCCGAGGAACGCGACGGTGCGCAGCACCGGCCACCGGTCGCCGCGCAGCCGCAACCGGTGCACCCCGTAGAGGTAGAGCCCGGCGGCGAGCACCAGGCCCAGCGTGAGCCAGCTCTCCAGCCGGGTCTCGGTGAGCACCCGGGCCACGGTGAACGGCGGTGGGGCGGCCTCGCCCCCCGCCGCCAGGGTCGCCGGGGTGGCGACCGAGGTGACGGCGAGGATCTGATCGACGTGCAGCACGCTTTTCAGGGTAGGTCAGGCGAAGCGGACGGCCACGATCGGGCCACTACGGGCCCGGGTTTGCCACCCCGCTGATCGTCGGTCCCGGTCAAGGGCAATAATGACCGCGTGACTGCGGCCCCAGCCATTGACAAGAGCCGGATCCACTCCCTGACGCGTCCCAACATGGTCAGCGTCGGGACGATCGTCTGGCTCTCCAGCGAACTCATGTTCTTCGCGGCGCTGTTCGCGATGTACTTCTCGATCCGCGCGGCGGCGCCGGAGCAGTGGGAGAAGCACACCGAGGTTCTCAACATCCCGTACGCGACCACCTTCACGGTGATCCTCGTGCTCTCCTCGGTGACCTGCCAGCTCGGTGTCTTCGCGGCCGAGAAGGGCGACGTCCACGCCCTGCGTCGGTGGTTCACGATCACCTTCGTGATGGGTCTGATCTTCGTGCTCGGCCAGGCGAACGAGTACCGGACCCTGGTGCACGAGGGCGTCAAGATCAACGAAGACGGTTACGGGTCGATGTTCTACCTGACCACCGGCTTCCACGGTCTGCACGTGACCGGCGGGCTGATCGCCTTCATCATCTTCATGGTCCGCACCACCATGGGCCGGTTCACCCCGGCGCAGGCGACCTCGGCGATCGTCGTGTCCTACTACTGGCACTTCGTCGACGTCGTGTGGATCGGGCTGTACGCCATGATCTACTGGCTTCAGTGATCTTGGCGCGTCACGAACCGCGCCGCTGCTCCGTCCCCTGAGACAAGGTCCAACCGGTTAAGGACACAGGTCATGACTTCTGACAACGACCGCCGACGCGGTCTGCTCGCGCGGTTGCGCGGGCGGCCCGTGGCGCGCAGCAGGGGCCGCCGCCGGCTGGGTGCCGCGGTCCGGCTGGCCGCCGCGCTGATGCTGGCCGGCGGCGCCTACACCGTCTTCGCCCCGGGCGTGCAGGCGCAGGACAACCCGCCGCTGACCGCCGCCGGCAACGAGGGCAAGGCGCTGTTCGACGTGAGCTGCGTGACCTGTCACGGTCGCAACGCCCAGGGCGTCGAGGGTCGGGGCCCGAGCCTGATCGGCGTCGGGTCGGCGTCGGTCGAGTTCCAGGTCGGCAGCGGTCGCATGCCGATGGCCCGGCAGGAGGCGCAGGCCATGCGCAAGCCTCCGCAGTTCACCGACGAGCAGGTGCGCCAGCTCGGGCAGTACATCCAGGAGCTCGGCGGCGGCCCGCAGGTGCCGTCGGGCAACCTGCGCGACGGCGCCAACATGTCCACCGGTGGCGAGCTGTTCCGGATCAACTGCTCGCAGTGCCACGCGTTCGGTGGCGGCGGTGGGGCGCTCTCCTCCGGCAAGTACGCGCCGAGCCTCAAGCCGGCCAGCGACCGGCAGATCTACGCCGCCATGCTGAGCGGCCCGCAGAACATGCCGGTGTTCGGCGACAACCAGATCACTCCCCAGGAGAAGGCGGACATCATCGCCTACATCCAGGAGACCCTGAAGAGCGACCAGGACCAGGGCGGTTTCAACCTGGGCCGGTACGGCCCGTCGACCGAGGGGCTGGCGATCTTCCTGGTCGGCATCGTCGCGCTGGTCTTCGCGAGCCTGTGGATTGCGGGCAAGTCGTGACCCGGTCGAACGTCTGTAGGATTGCCCTGGTGCCGGCCACCGGCGCCACGTGTAGCGAGGTGACGGCATGAGCACCCACACCGAGCACCAGGCCCCGCAGGGTCCGGAGCCGGTCGACGTGTACGACCCCCGGCTCTCCCGGTTCGAGATCGTCCAGGAGGGCGCCCGGCGGGACGACATCGAGATCGTCCACTACGAGGAGCAGGTCGTCCCGGGCAGCAAGGCGGAGCGCCGGCTGACCCGTACGGTCGCGCTGATGTTCCTGCTGACCGGCGTCGCCGCCACCGCCTTCCTGGTGATCTACATCTGGTGGCCGTGGCAGTGGGAGGCCGGTCGGGGCGGAGACAAGCTCTACACGCCGCTGCTCGGCCTGACCCTGGGCCTCGCCCTGCTCGGCGTCGGCTTCGGCATCCTGACCTGGGGCAAGAAGCTGCTGCCCAAGGAGGTCTCGATCCAGGACCGGCACGACCAGGGCGGCAACCCGGAGGATCGCAAGATCACCGGCGAGACCATGCTCTACCTGGCCGACGAGCTCGGGGTGAAGCGGCGTCCGCTGCTCGGCATCTCGCTGCTGGCCGGCCTGGCTCCGGTCGGCGCGGTCGCCGCGGCGCCACTGATCGGTGGCCTGATCGAGCAGCCGCACAAGAACAACCAGATGTTCACCACCGGCTTCGCGCCGGCCGAGGGCGGCGAGAAGATCCGGCTGATCCGCGAGGACGGCCGGCCGATCCGCCCGGCGGACGTCAGCGTCGGCGGCCAGCTCACCGTGTTCCCGGGCATCGAGGGCGGCGTCAGCAACCGGCACGCCGACTCCCCGACCCTGCTGATCCACCTGCGCGAGGACGACGCGCAGAAGTCGCGCGCCGCCAACGAGCGCAAGGGCCGCGGCGACTTCATGTGGGGCAACTACGTCGCGTTCTCCAAGATCTGCACGCACGCCGGTTGCCCGGCCAGCCTCTACGAGCAGCAGACCAACCGGCTGCTCTGCCCCTGCCACCAGTCCCAGTTCCTCATCACCGACAACGCCAAGCCGATCTTCGGCCCGGCGAACCGGCCGCTGCCGCAGCTGCCGATCGAGGTGGACGAGGAAGGCTTCTTCGTGGCGAGGTCCGACTACACCGAGACCATCGGTCCCGACTTCTGGGAGCGGCCATGAAGCGCCGAAAGTTCGATGCGGCCGCGCTGCCGGCCAAGACCGCCGGGGCGGTGGACGACCGCTTCCAGGTCGCCACGCCGCTGCGCAAGCTGCTGAACAAGGTCTTCCCCGACCACTGGTCCTTCCTGCTCGGCGAGATCGCGCTGTTCTCGTTCGTGGTGCTGCTGCTGACCGGTGTGTTCCTGACCTTCTTCTACGAGCCGGCGATGACCGAGGTGACCTACGACGGCAGCTACGCGCCGTTGCGGGGCACCCCGATGTCGGCCGCGTACGCCTCCAGCCTGGACATCTCGTTCGACGTCCGGGGCGGTCTGATCATGCGGCAGATGCACCACTGGGCGGCCCTGCTGTTCATGGCCGCGATCGTGGTGCACATGCTCCGGGTCTTCTTCACCGGCGCGTTCCGCAAGCCGCGCGAGACCAACTGGATCATCGGCTCGCTGCTGTTCTGGGTCGGCTTCCTGGCCGGTTTCACCGGCTACTCGCTGCCTGACGACGGCCTCTCCGGCACCGGCCTGCGGATCGCCTCGGGCATCATCCTGTCGATCCCGGTGGTCGGTTCCTGGGTCAGCTCGTCGATCTTCGGCGGGGAGTTCCCCGGCATGATCATCATCAGCCGCTTCTTCATCGCCCACGTGCTGCTCATCCCGGGCCTGCTGGTGGCGCTGATCAGCGTGCACCTGGGCCTGGTCTTCAAGCAGAAGCACACCCAGTGGCCCGGCCCCGGCCGGACCAACGAGAACGTGGTCGGCGAGCGGATGTTCCCGCGCTACGCGCTCAAGCAGGGCGGCTTCTTCATGGTCGTCTTCGGCGTGATCGCGCTGATGGGTGGCCTCTTCCAGATCAACCCGATCTGGTACTTCGGCCCCTACGAGGCGTGGGTGGTCTCGGCGGCCAGCCAGCCCGACTGGTACGTCATGTTCCTCGACGGCTCGACCCGACTCATGCCGGGTTGGGAGATCAGCATCCCGATCGGCGACGGGTACGTCATCCCGCCGCTGTTCTGGCCGACGGTCGTGCTCCCCGGCATCCTGGTGGGCCTGTCGACGATGTACCCGTTCCTGGAGGCCCGCCGCCTCAAGGACTACAAGCACCACAACCTGCTCCAGCGGCCCCGGGACGTGCCGGCCCGGACCGCGGTGGGCGCCATGGCGGTCGCCTTCTACGTCGTGCTGACGCTCTCCGGCGGCAACGACGTCATCGCCGACAAGTTCCACATCAGTTTGAACGCGATGACCTGGGCCGGCCGGGTCGGCCTGCTGGTGATCCCGCCGCTGGCCTACTACGTCACCTACCGGATCTGCCTGGGCCTCCAGCAGCACGACCGGGAGGTGCTGGCCCACGGCGTGGAGACCGGCATCATCAAGCGGCTGCCCGACGGCCGGTTCGTCGAGGTCCACCAGCCGCTCACGTCGGCGGACGGACACGACGGCCACGCCCCGGCGCTGGACTACGCCGGCTGGGTGGTGCCGAAGAAGATGAACCGGCTCGGTGCCCTCGGGCCCGCCATCCGGGGCTTCTTCTACCCGATCGAGAAGCCGGCCGAGGCGCCGGTCTCGCCGGGTCACCCGCCGGTCGAGCCCCGAGGAGAACGGGAGGAGATCGGCAGCGGCGAGAGCCGACGCTGACCCTTCCGGGTACGACTGACCGTGGCGCCCGCCGGATCCTTCCGGCGGGCGCCACGTCCGTTTCCGCCGCGATCGGCGGCCCGGTGCGCCCCGGACGGGTGGAATCGCAGGAATAACCCCGGTCAGCCGGGTATCCGTGCGGTCCGACGTCTCATGGGGGAGGAACGCATGCGGGGAATCAAACGCCTGGGTCTGCTGGCTGCGCTGGTGGTCGTGGGGCTGGCGCCCGCCGCCGCGGCACAGGCCGCGGCGCAGCCGTCGACGCAGGACACCCAGTATCTGCAGGCGCTGCACCAGGTCAACCTGTTCGAGATCACCGCCGGTAACCTGGCCCAGCAGAAGGGCCAGAACCAGCAGGTCAAGGACCTGGGCAAGATGTTCGTCACGGACCACACCCAGCTGGACCAGACGGTGCAGTCGACCGCGCAGCAGCTCAACGTGCAGCTACCGGCCGACCCGACCGCCGACCAGCAGAAGGTCCTCGACAAGCTGAACGGGCTCAACGGCGCCCAGTTCGACAAGGCGTGGGTGACCGCCCAGCTCGCCGGCCACGTCCAGGCCATCCAGGCCACCCAGACGGAGATCTCGCAGGGCTCCGAGCAGTCGGTGGTGCAGCTCGCCCAGGACGCGCTGCCGGTCCTGCAGGCGCACTACGACGCGCTGGTGGCGCTGGCCCAGACGCTGGGCGTCCCGATTCCGCAGACCAGCGCCAGCGGCACGCCCAGCCCGGGTGGCACCACGTCGCCGGCGCCGGGCGGCACCGAGTCGCCGGCGCCTGGCGGCACCGGGACCGAGGAGCCCGCTCCGGGCACCACGGAGACCCCGGCGCCCGCGCAGAGCTGACCGGCCGTACGACCGGCGGTGGCCGGTCCGCCCCGCACCGGGGTGGGCCGGCCACCGGCGTCTCAGTCGGCGCTGGCCAGCCCGATCGCGAACGCCTCCTCCAGGTCGTGCTGGGAGTAGGCCCGGAACGCGATGTGCGACTCGGTGTTGAGCACGCCGGGCACCTTGGAGATGCTGCCGGCGATGACCTGGGCGATCTGCTCGAACTCGCGCACCCGGACCATGGCGATCAGGTCCACGTGCCCGGCCACCGAGTAGACCTCGCTGACGCCGGGCAGGTTGGCCAGGTTCTCGGCCACCTCGGGGATGGAGTCGGTGGCGCAGTCGATCAGCACGATCGCGGTGATCACGGGACGTTTCTCCGTTCGTCGGCGACGAGCCCCATGCTAGAGCGCGGTGCGGTCACCGCGCGGCCGGGACGGTCAGGTCGGCGCCGGCCCGGATCACACCGTCGAGGCGTTCCCCGGCGGCGACGGTCGCGCCCGGCCAGATCACCGACCGGTCGACCGTGCCGTGGACCCGCGCGCCGGCCCCGACCACCGAGCGGGTGACCGGCCCGTCCACGGTCGCGGACGGGTCGACCAGCCCGGCCGGACCGGCGGCGTGCAGGTTGGCGGCCAGGTAGTCGGCCGGCGTGCCGGTGTCGTAGAACGTCCCCCGGTAGCGGATCACGGTCAGCGCGCCGGCCGCCTCCGCCGGCCGCCACACGGCCCGGACCAGCTCGTCGAACGTGGCCGGCAGAGCCCGGACCAGCCGCCAGGGCAGCAGTGAGAGACCGGCGAAGCGGTGGCCGGCGAAGGTGCCGGGGGCGGCCGGGTCGTCGACCGGCCGGCCGAGCAGGCGTACGCTCCGCCCGTCCCAGCCGTCGAGCAGCGCGGCCACGTCGGGGCCGGGTGGGGCCGCCGGGTCGGCCAGGTACGCGTCGGCGTTGGCGACCAGCACGCCCCGCCCGGCGATCCAGTCCCGCAGCCGGCCGACGCCGCCGGCGGTGCCCAGCGGGTCGCCCGGCTCGACGGAGAGGTGGGCCCGGTCGCCGACCCACGCGGTCACCTGGTCGCCCAGGTAACAGGCGTTCACCGCGACCCGGTCCGGGCCGGTCAGGCCGAGGCCGGCCAGCCGCGCCAGGGCGCGGTCGAGCAGCGGCACGTTGCCGACCGGGCAGAGCGCCTTCGGTACCCGCTCGGTGAGCGGGCGCAGCCGGGTGCCCGCACCGGCCGCCAGCACCACCGCGCACACCTCGCCCCCCGCCGTCGGGCCGTCGCCCGCTGCCGGGCTGCCGCCGGACGCTGAGCGGCCGTGCACCGATGGCGCGCTGCCGGGCTGCGGGACCTCCGTGCCGGGCCCGGGGCTCACGCGGACGGGGGCGCGGGCGGCGGGGCCTCGCCGGCGCGCGGGCCGATGCCGTAGTAGGCGAGCAGGTTGGCGGTGGCGCGACTGAGCCGGGGCAGCTCGTCCAGCGGGTGCCAGGCGGCCTCCAACACCTCGGCCCCGTCCACCTTCAGCGCGGTGCGCGACGCCGGCACCGTCACCTCGAAGACCACGTCCACCCAGCCCTTGGCGTGCACCACCGCGTTCGGCACCGCCGGCCGGAGCCGGTCGGGGGAGAGCCGGATGCCGGACTCCTCGTGCAGCTCCCGGGCGGCGCCGACCACCGGGGGCTCGCCGCGTTGCAGCAGGCCGGCGGGGAGGCTCCAACTGTGGCCGGGGGGCTGGCGCAGCAGCAGGATCCGCCCCGCGCCGGTGGCCTCCGCGTCCCGGACCAGCGTGACCGCGCCCACGATGTACTTCGGCACGGCCATCCGGACCAGTCGCCGCCGCAGCGGGACCGGCAACCGGTAGAAGAGGCGGTAGCCGAAGGCCCGTCCGGTGGCACGCGCGCGGGGGATCATGCCTTCAGGCTAGTGGCCGGTGGGTCGGCGGGGGCGAACGCCCTTCACTACTGCCGGTGGTCGACCAGGTCGATGAGCTGCTCGACCACCGCGTCCGGCTCGACCGAGCGGTCGAAGACCGCCACCAGCAGCGTCTCCAGGTCGGGGTAGCCCAACTCCTCGGAGAGCCGCAGCAGGGGCAGGTCGCTGGCCAGACCCCGGTCGTGCTTGCGCAACGCCAGGCCGATCGAGGCGCGCCCGAGCCGGACCTTGTCGGCGATCGAGATGCCCGGCTCGGTGTGCTCGGCGAACCACCTGTTGATCTGCATCTGGGCGTGCGGGGACTTGACGAAGCCCAGCCACTCCCGGCGCGGCCCGCGCGGGGCCACGTCGACCTCGAAGCCGCTCTCCGCGTCGCTCTCCGTGAAGATCTCCACCACGTCGCCCTCCTCCAGTTCGGAGGAGAGCGGGGCCAGCCGGCCGTTGATCCGGGCGGCGAGGCAGTGGTCGCCGCGCTCGGTGCCCAGCTCGTACGCCAGGTCGACCGGCGTGGCCCCGGCCGGGAGCACCACCTGCCGGCCGTCGGCGACCACCTGGATCTGCGCCTCGGCCAGGTCACAGCGCAGCGACGCCATGAACTGGGTCGGGTCGACCGTGTCCTGCTCCCAGTCGAGCACCCGACGCAGCCAGGCCAGCTCGTCCGCCCGGTCGGCGGCCCGGCCGGCGGCGCGCGGGAAGCGGTAGTGGGCGGCCACGCCGTACTCCGCGGAGCGGTGCATCTCGGTGGTGCGGATCAGCACCTCGACGGTGCGGTCCTGCGGGCCGCAGACGCTGGTGTGCAACGACCGGTAGAGGTTGTTCTTCGGCGAGGCGATGAAGTCCTTGAAGCGGCCCGGAACCGGCCGCCAGAGCCCGTGCACGGCGCCCAGCGCGGCGTAGCAGTCGGTCGCCGGACCGTCCACCACGATGGCGATGCGGGGCAGGTCGTACGGGGCGGTGTGGCCGCCGGCGACGGTGTCCTTCCAGATCGAGTAGAGGTGCCGGGGGCGGGGGGAGACGTCGGCGTCCACCCGGCTGCGGCGCAGTGCCGCCCGGGTGCGGGCCACCACGTCGGCCAGGTAGGCGTGCCAGCCGGGCCGGTCGTGCACGAACCGGGCGATCCGCGCGTGCTCCTCGGGCCGCAGGTGCAACAGCACCACGTCGTCCAGCTCGCGTTTGAGGGTCTGGATGCCCAGCCGGTCGCAGAGCGGGACCAGCACCTCGAGGGTCTTGCGGGCGATCCGCTCCCGGGAGGCGGCGGAGCGGACGCCGAGCGTCCGCATGTTGTGCAGCCGGTCGGCCAGCTTGATGACCAGCACCCGGACGTCCTTGCCGGCCGAGACGATCATCTTGCGGACGGTCTCCGCCTCGGCGGCCTTGCCGTAGAACGCCTTGTCGAACTTGGTCACGCCGTCGACCAGGTGGGCCACCTCGCGGCCGAAGTCCTCCTGGAGCGCCTGGAGCGTGTAGCGGGTGTCCTCCACCGTGTCGTGCAGCAACGCCGCGACCAGCGTGGTCGTGTCCATGCCGAGGTCGGCGCAGATCTGCGCCACCGCGAACGGGTGGGTGATGTAGGGCTCGCCGCTCTTGCGGAACTGGCCGCGGTGCATGTTCTCCGCGATCGTGTAGGCCCGGCGCAGCACCGAAGCGTCGGCGTTGGCGTGGATGCCGCGGTGGGCGCGGACCAGCGTGGTGACCGGGTCGCCGTCGGCGGTGGGCCAGGTGAGCAGCGAGCGCAGCCGGCGGGTGAGCGGCAACTCGCCCTGGGTCGGAAGGGCGCCGCCCAGGGCGGCGCCGGGTCCGGCGTCGACGTCCACCTGGGACACCTCCTCACCCCGGCCTCCGGCCACCGGGACCGGTGACCGGGAGCAGGCCCGCGAATCGGGCAGTGCTGCACTTCTTCAACAGCCTAAGGGAGCCGACGTCGTCCGATCGGACACTTGGTCATGAGCGTTCGGTCGAGAGTTGGGGGGATCCGCCGTTCTCGGCCTTCGCCAGCAGGTCGCGGAAGCGCCCCGCGCCGGCCACCGGCGAGGCCCATCCGGCGGTGGCCTCGACCAGCCGGGTCTCCGGCCGTTCCAACCAGGACAGGATCCGCTCGGTCTCCTCGGCGGTGGCCGCCGGCACCGGGCCGTGCCCGGGCAGCACCGTCTCGGCGGTGGCCCGGATCGCCGCGATGGTCGGTCGTGGGTGGACACCGGGCGGCGACACGCCGGCCCCGGCGAGCCGCCCGTGCCGGACCAGCGCCAGCTCCCAGCCGCCCCGGGCGGCGGGCCGGGCGGCGGCCAGCTCGGCGATGCCGGTCAACGCCGCCAGGCGCTGCATCCGGACCGCCGCCCGCAGCACCGCGGCCAGTCGACCACGGACCACGGCTGCCTCCTCGTAGCGGTGCGCCGCGGCGAGCACCTCGATCCGGGCGAGCAGGGCGTCGACCACCACGGCGGGATCGTCGCGGGTGGCGGTGCGGAACGGGGTGGCGGCGGCGTGTTCGTACTCCTCCGGGGTGATCCGGTGCTCGCAGGGCGCCGGGCAGCGACCCAGCTCGGCCAGCGCGCAGGCCGGCATCGTGGTGCGCCGGGAGAGCCGGTGGGTGCACTGGCGCAGCGGCACCGCGTCGTGGAAGCCGGCGGCGGCCAGCTCCGCGGCCTGCTTGGACCGGAACGGGCCGAGGTAGGCCGTGTCGGTGGGGCCGAGGTCGCGGACGACCGACAACCGGGGGTACGCCTCGTCGGTGAGCTTCAGCCAGACCTGGCGCTCGGGATACTTCGACCGGCGGTTGTACGGCGGGGCGTGCGCGGCGATCAGCCGCAGCTCGCGCACCTCGGCCTCCAGCGAGTGGGCGCACTCGACCGCCTCCACCCGCTCGGCGGCGGCCAGCATCTCGGAGATCCGGGCGCGTTTCTCGCCGGCGGTGAAGTAGCTGCGCACCCGGGTGGCGATGTCGCCGGACGTGCCGACGTAGAGCGGCCGGTCGTCGGCGGCCCGGAAGATGTAGACGCCGGGCACCTTCGGCAGCCCCTCGGCCAGGTGCCGCTTGCGCCGCTGGGTCGGGGTGACCGCCCGGGCGAACTCGATCGCCTCGCCGACCGTGTCGACCCGGTGCCCGCCGAGCCGGCCGATCAGCCCGTGCAGCACGTCGACGGTGGCCTTGGCGTCGTCAAGCGCCCGGTGGGTGGGCTGCGTCGCGGTGCGGAAGTAGCCGGCCAGCGTGCCCAGCTTGCGGTTGGGCACCTCGTCGCGGGTGAGCACCCGCCGGGCCAGCGCGGCGGTGTCCAGCACCCGCGGGTTGGGCCAGCGGTAGCCGTGCTTCGCGCAGGCGGCCTTGAGGAAGCCCACGTCGTAGGGGGCGTTGTGGGCGACCAGCACGGCGTCGGTGAGGAACTCCAGGAAACTCGGCAGCACCTGCTCGATCGGCGGGGCGGGCAGCAGCATCGCCTGGGTGATCCCGGTCAGCACGGTGATGAACGGCGGGATCGGCACGCCCGGGTTGACCAGCGTGGCGAGCACGCCCAGCTCCTCGCCGCCGCGGACCTTCACCGCGCCGATCTCGGTGATCCCGCCGCCGTCCGGCGCGCCGCCGGTGGTCTCCAGGTCGACCACCACGAAGGTGGTCGCGTAGAGCGGCAGCGCGGGGTCGACGCCGCTGCCCGCCGACCGGTCCAGACCGGCCAGCGCCTCCTGGACGTACTCCGTTCCCGTCACCAGCGGGACGGTAACGGCACGGTCCGACACTCGCGTCACTCCGGTCCCGCCGCTACCACGGGGGTACGATGAGAGATCGGCTCACTCACCGGGCGGTGGGCCCGTTCGGGGTGGGAGACTTGCCACATGCCCCTCACCGAGCCGCACGACGACCACTCCTCGGCGGAGGAGCCGGTGGTCGGCGCGCCCGAGGCCGGTGAGGACCCGTCGCTGCCCGAGCCCGAGCCCACGCTCCCCGAGCCGGTCCGACAGCGGATCGTCACGCTGACCGCCGCGGTCCTGCCCGGCCTGCCCGGCGACGAGGTGCCGGTGCCGTTGCGCCGGGTCGCCAAGTTCGCCCCCAACCGCCGCGCCCGGCTCGGCGCTCCGGCGATCGCCGCCCAGCTCACCGCCGACCCGCTGTTCCGGCAGCGGGTCACCGCCCGGGTGCTCGCCGACGCCGGTGATCTCGGCGCGGCGGTGGTGGAGGGCACCGCGCCGGCCGCCGCCGACCCGGTCGAGGTGGCCGCCCTGGCCTACCTGGCCCGGCCCCGGGGCTGGCGGGAGCTGATCGAGGCCAGCGGCGAGGCGGTACGCGCCGAGGCGGACAGCGCGGTCGTGGCCGAGCTGGTCCGGGAGGCCGAGCAGCGGGCCACCCGGGCCGAGCACGACCGGGCGGTGGCCCGGGTCGAGGCCGAGAAGCTCCGCGACGAGCTGGCCCGGGTCCGGGAGGAGCTGGGCCAGCTCCGCGAGGAGGCCCGCCAGTTGGCCCGTACCCTGCGGGAGACCCAGACCCGCGAGCGCCGGGCCGCCGAGCTGCTGGCCACCGAACGGGGCCGGGCGGCCCGCGCGGCGGCCGACGCGGACGCCGAGCTGCGCCGCGCCCGGGCCCGACTGGCCGAGGCGGAGGCCGCCGCCGGGGTGGCCCGGGCCAGCGCCAAGGAGGCCCGCTCCGTCGACGACGCCCGGCTGTGGCTGCTGCTGGAGACGATCGGCCAGGCCGCGGTCGGGCTGCGCCGGGAGTTGGCGCTCGACCCGGTGGACACGCTGCCGGCGGACTTCGTCGCCGACGCGTTCGCCGACCAGCCGGGCGCCGCGCCGGCCGGAGTGGCGACCCGGGCCCGCGACACCGACGACCCGGCCCGCCTCGACCAGCTCCTCGCGCTGCCCCGGGCGCACCTGGTGGTGGACGGCTACAACGTCACCAAGCGCGGCTTCGGTGAGATGTCGCTGGAGCAGCAGCGCAAGCGGCTGATCACCGGGTTGGGCGGGATCGCGGCGCAGACCGGGGACGAGGTCACCGTGGTCTTCGACGGCGCGGAGCGGATCCACGGGCTGCCGCCGTCGCCGCGCGGGGTGCGGGTGCTCTTCTCCCGCAAGGGCGAGACCGCGGACGAGCTGATCCGCCGGCTGGTCCGCGCGGAGCCGGCCGGCCGGCCGGTGGTGGTGGTCTCGTCGGACCGCGAGGTCGCCGACGGGGTACGCCGGCACGGCGCGTACCCGCTCGGCGCCGACTCGCTGCTGCGCCGGCTCGCCCGCTCCTGACCCGCTCGCGCCACTTCGGCGTACTGGTGGCTGGATGATCGTTTTCGGGGTGGGTGCTGCCTCGTTGTCCGGTTCTGTCGTACCCGGCGCATAGCCTTCCGGTGACCGACGGTGGTGGTCCCTTCCCCGACCGCCACCGGCGACCGCGTCAGGAGGCGTTCATGCTCATCGACTGCGACGGCTGCGGCATCCGCGGCGCCGGCTGCTCCGGGTGCCTGGTGACCGCGCTGCTCGACTCCGACTCCCCGGCGGCCGACCTGGGTCCGGCCGAGCACCGGGCGATCGAGGTGTTCGCCCGGGCCGGCTTCGACGTGGAGGTGCTGCCACCGGAGGCCGCACCCGCACCCGCACCCGCACCCCGCCGCGCCGTCCGCCGCCGGGTGGCCTGAGTTCTCCGCGCGCCGCCCGCCGCCGGGTGGCCCGACTCCGTCCGGGCACCCGGGCCGTCCCACCGCGCCCGGGCAATAGGATGGGCGGTCACGGCGGGAGGGGAGCGGCATGACGCGGACGGGTCGCGACGGCGGGGTGGGGCGGTGACCCCGCGCGGCTGGGCGCTGCTGACCCTGGCCGGGCTGGCGGTGGCGTTGGTCGTCACCGTGGCGCTGCTGGTGCCGTGGAGCCGGCCGCCGGCGCCCCGCGCCGACCAGCTCGCCGCGCTGCGGGCACTCCCGGTCGAGCAGGTGGCCCGCGGCCGGGCGTTCCAGGGCGCGTTGCGGCCGGCCGGCTGGTCCGCGCTCGCGGTCGGGCTGGTGGTGGCGCTGCTGCTCGGGCTCACCCCGCTGGGCGGGCGCCTGGTCGAGCTGGCCGGCCGGCCCTTCGGCGGGCACTGGGTGGCCCAGGCCGTGCTCGGCGGGTTGGGCGTCATGTTCCTCGCCGACCTGCTCACCCTGCCGTTCGCGGCGTGGCGGCGCACCGTGCTGGTCCGCTACGGGCTGAGCACCCAGGACTGGCGTGGCTGGACGGTCGACCTGCTCAAGTCGTACGCGGTCAGCGCGGTCATCGGCGCGCTCGTCCTGCTCGCCTTCTACGCGGTCGTCCGGCTCACCCCCCGGTGGTGGTGGGCGTACGGCGCGGCCGGCGCCGCCGCCTTGGTGGTGATCCTGTCGTTCGTGCTGCCGGTGCTCGTCGAACCGGTGTTCAACCGGTTCACCCCGATGGAGCCGGGTCCGCTGCGCACGGAGCTGACCAGCATGGCCGCCCGGGACGGGGTCCCGGTCCGCGACGTGCTGGTCGCCGACGCGTCCCGACGGACCCGGGCGGTCAACGCCTACGTCTCCGGGCTCGGGCCGACCCGGCGGGTGGTGGTCTACGACACGCTGCTGCGGGAGGCGGAGCCGGCGGAGGTGACCAGCGTGGTCGCCCACGAGCTGGGGCACGCCAAGGACCGCGACGTGTGGACCGGCACGCTCATCGGCGCGCTCGGTGCCGCCGCCGCGGTGGTGGCGCTCTACCTGGTGGGCTCCTGGACGCCGCTGCTGCGGCTGGCCGGCGTCGACTCCATCGTCCAGCCGCGGGCGTTCCCGCTGCTCATCGCGCTGGTCACGGTGGCCGGTCTGGTCGCCACCCCGGTGCAGGCGCTGGTCTCCCGACGGGTGGAGGCCCGGGCCGACGCGCACGCGCTGGCGCTCACCGGCGACCCGGCGACGTTCGAGGCGATGCAGCGCCGGCTGGCCGGGGTGAACCTGGCCGACCCCGACCCGCCGCGCGGGGAGTACCTCTGGTCGGCGTCCCACCCCTCCACCGTGGAGCGGATCGCCGCCGCCCGCGCCTACGCCAGGGAGTCCGGCCGATGAGCCGCACGTTGCTGATCACCAACGACTTCCCGCCGCGCCCCGGCGGCATCCAGTCCTTCGTGCACAACCTCGCGGTGCGCCAGCCGCCCGGCTCGGTGGTGGTCTACGCGTCGAGCTGGCGGGGCGCGGAGAAGTTCGACGCCGACCAGCCGTTCGAGGTGGTCCGGGAACGCACCAAGGTGCTGCTGCCCACGCCGCTGATCGCCCGCCGGGCGGCCCGGCTGGCCCGGGCGTACGACTGCGACACGGTGTGGTTCGGCGCGGCGGCCCCGTTGGGGTTGCTCGCGCCGGGGCTGCGCCGCCGGGCCGGCATCCGCCGGGCGGTGGCGCTGACGCACGGGCACGAGGTCGGTTGGGCCGCGTTGCCCGGCGCCCGGTCGGCGCTGCGGCGCATCGGCCGGGGCGTGGACGTGACGACCTACCTCGGCGAGTACACCCGCTTGCGGCTGGCCCGGGCGTTGGACGGGTTGACCGAGCTGCGCCGCCTCGCGCCCGGCGTCGACGTGGAGACCTACCATCCCGGCGTCGACGGCGAGCGGGTCCGGGCGCGGCTCGGCCTCGCCGACCGGCCGGTGGTGGTGTGCGTGTCGCGGCTGGTGCCGCGCAAGGGGCAGGACGCGCTGATCCGGGCGTTGCCCGGGATCCGTCGCCGGGTGCCGGACGCCGCGCTGCTGGTGGTCGGTGGCGGGCCCTACCGGGCCACGTTGGAGAAGCTGGCCCGGCAGTCCGGGGTGGAGCGGGACGTGGTCTTCACCGGCTCGGTGCCCGCCGCCGAACTGCCCGCGCACTACGCCGCCGGCGACGTCTACGCGATGCCCTGCCGCACCCGCAACCGTGGCCTGGACGTGGAGGGCCTGGGCATCGTCTACCTGGAGGCGAGCGCGACCGGGCTGCCGGTCGTGGCGGGCGACTCCGGCGGCGCGCCGGACGCGGTCCGCGAGGGGGAGACCGGGTACGTGGTCAGCGGGCGGGACACCGCCCAGCTCACCGACCGGGTGGCCACCCTGCTCGCCGACCGTGACCTCGCCCGCCAGCTCGGCGCGGCCGGCCGCGCCTGGGTCGAGCGGGAGTGGCGCTGGGAGACCCAGGCCGAGCGGATGGCCACGCTGCTCGCCGGCTGACCGGCGCCCGGGCGGTTCACCGGCCACCGCCGTCCCGTCTCCGCCTCACCCGTGCGCCGCTTCCCGCCCGGACACGTCGAGCGCGCCGCCCGCCCGCCCCCGAACCGCGTCCCGCCCCGAGGGCGAGGTCGTGGCACGCCGGGCGGACGGCGCGGGCTCGTCGGCGACGACGTGTTAAGCGGGGGCCGCTTCTCTCCTCGACGCGGTGGGCGGGGCCTCCTCCTGACGCTCGGCCGTGTGACGCGACAGCCGTCCCGGCCACCAGACACGCACCCCCAGGTCCAGGGTCAGCGCCGGGATCAGCAGGCTGCGCACCAGGAGCGTGTCGAGCAGGATCCCGACCGCCACGATCACCCCCATCTGCACCGACGGCACCAGCGGCAGCACCAGCAGGGCGCCGAAGGTGGCCGCCAGCACCACCCCGGCGCTGGTGATCACGCCGCCGGTGACAGTCAGCGCCCGCAGCGTCCCGGGCCGGTGCCCGATCGACGCGGTCTCCTCCCGGGCCCGGGTCATCAGGAAGATCGTGTAGTCCACGCCGAGGGCGACCAGGAACAGGAACGCCTGCAACGGCACGCCGACGAACAGCCGTGGGTGGCCCATCGCGTCGAGCAGCAGCCCGGCGGCGCCCATCGCCGCCGCGTACGACAGCACCACGCTCGCCATCAGCAGCAGCGGCGCGACGAGCGCGCGCAGCAGGAGCATCAGGATCACCAGGACCACGGCGAGCACCAGCGGGATGACCACCCGGTTGTCCCGGTCCACGGTGCGTCGCTCGTCGAGCAGCGTCGCGGTGCGCCCGCCGACGAGCGCCTGCGACCCGGGCACCGCGTGCACGGCGGTGCGCAGCCGGCCCACCGTGTCCCGGGCCGCGGCGCTGTCCGGGGCGGCGGCGAGCACCGCGGTGACGCGTACCCAACGACCGTCGGCGGACCGTTGCGGACCGCCCATCTCCGCGACGCCCGGCACCGCGCGGACCGCGCCCGCGACCAGGTCGGCCGTGCCGGCGGCGGCCAGCACCTCGACCGGCGCGGCCGACCCGCCCGGGTAGTGGGCGGCGACCAGCCGCTGACCGGCGACCGAGCCGACCTCGGTGGTGAACGACTCGTCGTCGGGCAGGCCCAGGGTGAGATTGCCGATCCCGAGGGTCAATGCGACCAGGGCGACGGCGGTGCCCACCCAGACCGGCCGCGGCCGGCGACCGACCAGGCCGGCGATCCGCTGCCACACCCCGTGGTCGACGCCGAGGTCGCGCTCGTCCGCGCCGGGCGTGTGGCGTGGCACGAACGGCCAGAACAGCCACCGCCCGCACACCACGAGCACCGCCGGCAGCAGCGTGGTCATCGCCAGCAACGCGGCCACGATGCCGACCGCGCCGACCGGTCCCAGGCCGCGGGTGGCGGGCAGGTCCGCCGCGACGAGGCAGAGCAGCCCGAGCGCGACAGTCGCCGCGGAGGCGCAGACCGCGCCGTACGACCGGCGCAGCGCCACCGCCATCGCGGCGTGCCGGTCGGCGTGCCGGCGCAGCTCCTCGCGGTAGCGGGCGATGAGCAGCAGGGCGTAGTCCACGCCGACGCCGAAGACCAGCACGGTGAGGATGGTCTGGCTCTGGAAGTCCACCGCCAGGCCGGCGTGCCGGGCCAGCAGGTAGACGGTGGCGCCGGCGAGCTGGTTGGCGACGCCGACCGCGAGCAGCGGCACCAACCACAGCACCGGACTGCGGTAGGTGACGAGCAGGAGCAGGGCGACGGTGACGGCGGTGGCCAGCAGCAACGCGCCGTCCATCCCGTCGAACGCGTCCCAGACGTCGCTCTCGGCGACCGCGTCGCCGGTCAGCGCGGTCCGCAGGCCGGGCGCCGCGTCGACGAGCCGGTCCTTCATGGCGCGCACCGTGTCGGCGCGTCGCTCCTCGTCGAGGGTGACCGGGAGCGAGAACAGCAGCGCCCGGCCGTCCGCGCTCGGCACCGGCGCGGAGACCGCGCCGCCGTCGGCGTACCCGGCGAAGGCCGCCCGGTCGGCGTCGACCCGGGCCCGGTCGGCGGCGGTGAGGCCGGTGTCGCGGACGTACACGGCGACGGCCAACTGCCGGCGGGACTCGGGGAAGGCGGCTTCGGCCCGCTGTGCGGCGCGGCTGCTCTCGACGCCGGGCGGCAACGCGCCGAGCGTCGAGTTGTCCTGCGTCTCGCCCAGCTTCAACGCGAGCGGCCCGGCGACCGCGAGCAGCGCCAGCCAGAGGACGAGAACGGCGTACTTGCCGCGGCGGCCGGCGGGCAGCCGGGCCGTTCGGTGCGGGGACATCAGGGTTCCTCTCACTCGTCGCCCGGCGCGGACCGCGGGCCCTGACTCGATCCTTCGGGCCGGCGGCCCGCCGGTCAGGGGTGCCGCCCCGACTCCGCCGGTGGTGCCAGCACCACCGACGAACCGGCGGTGATACCGGAGAATGGAACTCGTGGACGCATCGGTACGGGTACTGCTCCGGACCCGGCTGCGGCCCGCCGCGGTGACCGCCGCCCAGGGGCTGCTGACCGCGCTGCTGTCGTTGACCACGCACGTGGCCCTGTTCGTGCTGTCGCTGGTCGCGCTGCTGCTGATCCCGGCGTTCGGCGTCGGCTTCGCTCTCTTCCCGGTGGTCACCGGCGCGGTCCGGATCTGCGCCGGGCTGCACCGCCGGCTGGCCCGGTGGAGCGGCGTCGAGATGCCCACGCCCTACCTGCCCGCGCCGGCCGGTGCCCAGTTCGGCACCTGGCGGCGGTTCCGGTGGGTGGTGGGCGACCCGGCGACCTGGCGGGATCTGGCCTGGCTGCTGCCCGGCGCGGTCACCGGCGCGGTGTGCCTGGCCGCGTTCGTCCTCCCGCTGTACGGGCTGGAGGGGTTGATCGGTGTGCCGCTGGTGCTGCGTGCCGCCGGCGTCTGGTACGGCTACGGCCCGTTCTGGCCGCTCGACAACCTCGTCGAGGCGGTGCTCTGCGTCCCGTTGGGCGCGCTGCTGCTCGCCGCCGGGGTGGCCGCCGGGCGCTGGCTGGTCTGGCTGCACGTGACGTTCGCCGGGTTCTTCCTGACCCCGACCCGCGGCGCCGCGCTGGCGCTGCGGGTGCGTCAGCTCACCGTCACCCGGGCCGAGGCGGTGGACGCGCAGGCCGCCGAGCTGCGCCGGATCGAACGGGACCTGCACGACGGGGCGCAGGCCCGGCTGGTCGCGCTGAGCATGAGCATCGGGCTGGCCGAGCAACTGGTCCGTGACGACCCGGAGGCGGTCCGCCGGCTGCTCGCCGAGGCCCGGGAGACCAGCGGCCAGGCCCTGGCCGAGCTGCGCGGGCTGGTTCGCGGCATCCACCCGCCGGTGCTCGCCGAGCGCGGCCTGCCCGGCGCGGTACGGGCGCTGGCGCTGGCCGTGCCGCTGCCGGTGGAGGTCACCGTCGACCTGCCCGGCCGGGCCGCCGCCCCGGTCGAGTCGGCTGTCTACTTCGCGGTCGCCGAGGCGCTGGCCAACGTGGGCAAGCACAGCGGGGCGACCCGGGCCTGGGTGGAGCTGCGGCACGCCGACGGGCGGCTGACCGCCGTGGTCGGTGACGACGGCCGGGGCGGGGCGGCGCCGGCGGCCGGCGGCGGTCTGGCCGGGACAGGACGCCGGCTGGCCGCGTTCGATGGGACGATGGCAGTGACCAGTCCGGCCGGTGGACCCACCGTCATCAGCATGGAGTTGCCGTGCGCGTTGTCATCGCCGAGGATCTCGCCCTGCTCCGGGACGGGCTGACCAGGATCCTGGAGGCGTTCGGCTGCCAGGTGGTGGCGGCCGTCGACAACGGACCGTCAGTGCTGCCCGCGCTGGCCGCGCACCGGCCGGACGTCGCGGTGATCGACGTACGGCTGCCGCCGACGTTCAGCGACGAGGGGTTGCAGGCGGCCGTGCGGGCCCGCGCCGAGCTGCCCGGGCTGCCGGTGCTCGTGCTGTCCCAGCACGTCGAGCAGCTCTACGCTCGTGAGCTGCTCGCCGACCGGCGCGGCGGCGTCGGCTACCTGCTCAAGGACCGGGTGTCGCACGTGGACCAGTTTGTCGACGCGGTGCGCCGGGTCGCCGCCGGCGGCACCGTGATGGACCCGGAGGTGGTGGCCCAGTTGCTGGCCCGCCGCGACGGTGCCGGGCCGCTCGCCGAGCTGACCGCGCGGGAACGCGAGGTGCTCGGCCTGATGGCCGAGGGCCGGTCGAACGCCGCGGTGGCGGCCCGGCTGTTCGTCACCGAGAAGGCCGTCGACAAGCACATCAACAGCATCTTCAGCAAGCTGCGGATGCCGCCGTCCGGTGACGACAACCGGCGGGTGCTGGCCGTGCTGGCCTATCTGGACGGGGCGGACACCCGCCGCCAGGCAGGCTGACCGCGTGCGGCGACCGGGTGTGGTACGTGAACCAGACGTCCGCTCAGCCCTCGGATTCGGGGCTGGCTCGCTGCCACAGCCAGACACCCACCAGTAGGCAGGCGGCTCCAGCCACCGCGATGCCAACCTTTGCCGCAGCGGGGACGTCGTCCAGGAAGGGAAAGGCGCGGGAGGCTGCCAGCGCCAGGAACGCGACGACGAAGAGAACGAGGGCAAGAACGCGCTGACCGGTCATGGGTGCCTCCGGGGTCGGGAAAGGCTCGGCCACGTTGTTAAGCGGGGCCCCCTCCTATACCTGAAGCGTTAAGAAGGGGCCCCTCCTTACGCCGCGGGCGCGCGGGTGAGGTGTTGCAGCGCCGAGCCGGGGCGGCCGAAGTGCCAGCCCTGCCCGGCGTCGCAGCCGATGGCGCGCAGCCGGTCCGCCTGGCCGGCAGTCTCCACCCCCTCGGCGGTGACCGTGAGGTCCAGGGCGTGCGCCAGCGAGACCAGCGAGGCGAGGATCCGCTCGTCGGTACGGCCACCCGGGTCGCCGGTCGGCGCGCGCAGCCCGGTCACGAACTCGCCGGCCATCTTCAGCTCGTTCACCGGCAGGTCCCGCAGGTACGCGAGGTTGCAGTAGCCGGTGCCGAAGTCGTCGATGGCGACCCGGACGCCGAGGTCGCCCAGCACCCGCAGGGCCCGGACCGGTTCGACAACGGTGCTCATCATGGTGCTCTCGGTGATCTCCAGTTGCAGCCGTTCCGGGGGCAGGCCGGTGCGGCCGAGCACGCCCCGCACCTCGGGCACCAGGTCGGCCCGGTGCAACTGGCGTACGGCCAGGTTGACGCTGACGAACGGCGCGTCGCCGTCCGCCGCCGACCAGGTGCCCGCCTCGCGGCACGCCTCGGCCAGCACCCAGCTGCCGAGCTGGACGATCAGGCCGGTCTCCTCGGCCAGCGGGATGAAGCTGTCCGGCCGGAGCACCCCCAGCTCCGGGTGGCGCCAGCGCACCAGCGCCTCCATGCCGAGCACCCGGCCGTCGCGCAGCGAGGTCAGCGGCTGGTAGTCGAGGTAGAACTCGCCCCGGTCCAGCGCGGCCGGGATCGCCGCGGAGAGCGCGTACCGGGCCAGCTCGCGGCGGTTGCGGTCGGCGTCGAAAAGCGACCAGCGGGCCCCGCCGGCGGCCTTGGCCCAGTGCAGCGTGCTGTCCGCCGCGCGCATCAGCTCCATCGGCGAGGTGCCGGCCACCGGCCGTTCCACGATGCCGATGCTGGCCGACACCGTCAGCTCGTGCCCGTCGACGAGCGCGGGCTCGCGTACCGCGTCCAGGGCCGCCTCGGCGACCTCGACCACGTCGTCGGTGCCGGCGGTGCGCTCCACCAGGATCACGAACTCGTCGCCGCCCAGGCGGGCCACGAGGTGCTCGCCGAGCGTCCGGCGCAGCCGCTGCGCCACCGCCACCAGCAGCGAGTCGCCGACCTGGTGGCCGAGGGAGTCGTTGACCACCTTGAACCGGTCCAGGTCGAGGAAGCAGACCCCGATCCGGTCCGCGCCCCGACCGGGCGCGACGATCGCGGCGGTCAGCCGCTCGGTGAACAGCGTGCGGTTCGGCAGGTCGGTCAGCGGGTCGTGGGTGGCCTGGTGCCGGAACCGGGCCTCGCTGTCCCGCAGCGCCCGTTCGGCCTGGGCGCGCGCCATCATGGCGGCCCGCCGGATGGACTCCTGCTCGTCCAGCGTGCGGTCGCGCAGCGCCCGGGCGTACCCGGTGGCGACGGTGGCGAGCAGCCGGGACATCCGGTCCTGGACGTCGTCGACGTCCAGGTCGAGGTCGCGGGCCAGCCGGAGCTGGATCACCTCGACGGTGCGGCCCAGCCCCTCGGCGGAGGCGATGTGCGACTGCACCAGCTCCGCGCCCACCTGCTGGCCGATCCGCAGGTCGAACGGGTCGGCGCGCATCGCCTGCGCGAGCCGCTCGGTGAGCCGTTGCAGCATCTCCTCCAGCTGCGCCTGGGTCATCGGCAGGTAGCTGGTCCCGGAGACCGCCTTGGCCCAGGCCCGGGCGAAGACGTCGGGGCGGCAGCGGCCGGCGGTGACGGTGGCCACGTCGTCAGCCACCGAGCCGCCCCACCCCGCCCATGAAGACCGCCCGTTCGGCGTCCTCCGCCTGGTCGGGGGCGTCCGGTCGCCACTGCGGCACCCACACCACGCCCGGGTCGACCAGCTCGAAGCCGGCGAAGAGCGCGGTCAGCTCGGACCGGCCGCGGATGAACAGCTGGCTGTCGGTGCGCCGGTAGACCCGTTCCGCCTCGGCCCGCTCGCCGGTGCCGTCCCGACCGTCGTCGCTGGCCTGGGAGAGCACCAGGTGGCTGCCGGGCGCCAGCGCCGCGCGCAGCGTCCGCAGGATCTCCTCCGGGCGGTCGGAGTCCGGGACGAAGTGCAGCACCGCCACGATCATCAACGCGACCGGCTCGGTGAAGTCGAGCAGCCGGTTGACGTCCGGATGGTTCAGGATCGCCGCCGGGTCGCGCAGGTCCTCCCGGACCACGGCGGCCCGTTCGTTGCCGGCCAGGATCTCCTGGCTGTGCGCGACGGCCACCGGGTCCACGTCGACGTAGACCACCCGGGACTCGGGGGCGATCCGCTGGGCGATCTCGTGCACGTTGCCCACGGTCGGGATGCCGGAGCCGATGTCCAGGAACTGCCGCACCCCGGTCTCGGCCAGGTAGTGCACCGCCCGGCGGAGGAAGGCGCGGTTGGCCTGGGCCATCAGCGGGGCCTCCGGCACCGCCTCCACCATCGCCCGGGCGGCGGCCCGGTCGGCCGCGAAGTTGTGCGAGCCGCCCAGGTAGTAGTCGTACATGCGGGCCACGCTCGGGCGCTCGATGTCGATCGTCTCGGGTGCCCAGTCCGGCCGCTGCATGTCCCTGCCCCTTGGGTGTCGGCGGCGCACGGCGTCACCGCCGCGCGGATCACCCGGGTATTCTGCCCGCCCGCCGTCGCGGTGCAAAGACCGCCGTCGCTCCGCGTCTGGTCGCTCACCGTACGCGGTCAGCCCGCGCCCGGAACGCCGGAGAGGCCGCGTCCGGTGTGCGGACGGGCCTCTCCCGGCGGTGCCGTCAGAACTTCGGCGCGTCGGGGGCCTCCAGCAGCCCCAGCCGCAGCGCCGTCATCAGTGCCTGGGCCCGGTTGGCCGCGCCCAGCTTCTCGTAGAGCTTGGAGATGTGGGTCTTGGCGGTCGACTCGCTGACGAAGAGCTGCTTGGCGATGCCGGCCACGCTCATGCCGTCGGCGAGCAGCCGCAGCACCTGCCCCTCGCGGGGGGAGAGCTGCGGGCCGGACGGGGCCAGCCGGCGCTTCATCGCCTCGGCCAGGTCGGCCGCGGTGAACGCGCTGGGGGAGGAGGCGGCGTGCCGGGCGGCGGCCACCACCTCGTCGGCCGGGGCGGTCTTCGGCACGAACGCGCTCGCGCCCGCCTCCAGCGCGCCGAAGAGCTGGTCGTCGCCGGCGTACATGGTCAGCACCACGATGCCCATCGAGGCGCTGGACTTGCGCAGCGCGCGGGTGGCCTCCAGGCCACTGCCGTCGGGAAGTCGCAGGTCCATGATCACCACGTCGGGCTGGAGCGCGCCGGCCTGGCGCACACCCTCCGCCGCCGTGGCGGCCTCACCCACGACCTCGAACTGCCGGTCCCGCTCGAAGGCGTGCCGCAGACCCTTGCGGATCAGGTCGTGATCGTCGACAAGGAGAACCTTGGTCCGGGTGGCCGGTGTCGGGCTAGTGGTCATCCTCGGGTTACTCCCCTTCTGCTGCTGCGGCGCTGCCGCGCACCTTATCGCGCCGGGGCGACGAGCCGAGTACCACCGCCACGGTTGTGCCGCGGGGTTGTCGCGGCCTGATCTCCAACCGGCCTCGGATACGTTCCGCCCTCTCCGCCATGATCGCAAGACCATAGTGCCCCTCGGGCCGCTGGTCACCGATGCCGTGACCGTCATCCGACACTTCGATCCGGGCGTACGGGGGATCCACCTCACAGGTGACCCAGAGGTTCGACGCGCCGGCGTGCTTGCGCGCGTTGGTCACCGCCTCCTGGGCGATGCGCAGCAACTCGGCCTCGGTGGCGGCCGGCAGCCGGGCGGTGGACTCGTCCAGCGACAGGTTCACCCGCAGCCCGCCGGAGGCGCCGACGGTGCGGGCGTACTCGGCGATCGCCGCCGCCAGGCCACCGTGCCGGTCCACCTCGCTGCGCAGCTCGAACAGGCTCAACCGCAGCTCCTGGATCACCCGGGTGACCTCCTGGCGCAGCGTCCGCAGCGAGTCGGCGGTCTCCTCGGCGTCGTCGTGCACGGTGGCCAGCGCGTTGTCGATGCCGTACCCGACCATCACCAGCTCCTGGGCGACCCCGTCGTGGATCTCCCGGGCCAGCCGCTGCCGCTCCTCGTTGGTGGCCAGCGAGCGCACCTCGTCGAAGAGCAGCGCCGCCTCCAGCCGCAGCGCCGCCGGGCCGGTCAGCGCCGTCACCCGGGACACCACGGGCGGCGGGTACGCGGCACCGGTGTCCGCCTCGATCACCACCAGGCCGACCGTGCGTACGCCGGCAACCAGCGGCACGATCAGCGCGGACACCTCGCCGGAGTGCCGGGACCGGGCCTGCGAGCGGGCCGAGACGGTCGGCTGCTGGCTGGCCCAGGCGTCGGCGATGGCCGAGTCCGCGTCGAGCGTGGTCTCCCAGTCGACCCGGTCCGCGCCGATCTGGGCGAGCACCACCAGCCGGCCGCCACCGCTGGCGGAGAGCACCGCGCCACGGTCCGTCTTCGCCACCACCCGCAGCTCCTCCAGCAGGTGCTCGGAGATGCCGCCCGGGTCCAGGGTGGCGCCGGGGAGCTGCCGGGCGACCGTCCGGAGCTGGGTCAGCAGCCGGGTGGCCTCGGCGTACGGCTGGGGTTTGCCCTCGCCGCGGACCCGCATCACCCGCTGGAGCGTGCCGGCGGTGTAGAGGCCGAGGCCGGCCAGGATCAGCCACTGCGCGCAGACCGCGAGGTAACCGACCTGGCCGAGCTGCGGCTCGCCGTCGACCTCGGTGAACGCGGCGCTGGCCAGCAGCGTCGCCGCGGCGACCGCGAGCAGCGCGGCGCCCTCGGAGAACCGGCGGCGCAGCGCGGTCACGGTGACCGGCACGGCCAGGTACGGCAGCACCGCCGACGCGCCCAGCCCGCCGGTGACGCCGGTGAGCTGGGTGTCGGCGGCGACCTGGCTGGCCGCCAGCCCGAGCACCACCACCTCGGCGAAGCGGCTGATCGGAGTGAGCAGCCGGTGCTGCGGGGCCAGGACGGCGGGCAGCCCGGCGACGCCGAGCAGGGCGATCCACCAGAGCTGGGTGGCGTCGCGGGTGGCGAACAGGGTCAGGGCGGCGACCAGCGCGAGAAGGACCGCGCGGGCCGCGACCGCGAGGAGCTGCGTCTGTGGCTGTCCGGATGTGGAGGCGGGCACCTGACGGATCGTAGTCAGCGCTGGTAGATCTCCGCGATCTCCGTGGCGTACGTCTTGTGGACGACCTGCCGCTTGACCTTCAGCGAGGGGGTCAGCTCGCCGGTCGCCTCGGTGAAGTCCCGGGGCAGGACCCGGAACACCTTGATCGCCTCGGCCTTGGAGACGGACTGGTTGGCCTGGTCGACCGCGGCCTGCACCTCGGCCCGCAGCGCCTCGTCGTCGCGCAGCTCGGCGGCGCTCGTGGTCTCCGGGCGCCCGTGCCCGGCCAGCCACTTCGGCAGCGCCTCCTCGTCGATGGTGACCAGCGCCGCGATGAACGGCTGCCGGTCGCCGACCACCACGCACTGGCTGATCAACGGATGCGCCCGTACCTGGTCCTCCAGCACCGCCGGGGCGACGTTCTTGCCGCCGGCGGTCACGATGATCTCCTTCTTGCGGCCGGTGATGCTGAGGTAGCCGTCGGCGTCGAGCTGGCCCAGGTCACCGGTGCGGAACCAGCCGTCGGTGGTGAGCGCCTCGGCGGTGGCCTCCTCGTTGTGCCAGTACCCCTGGAAGACGATGTCGCCGGAGATCAGGATCTCGCCGTCGTCGTCGATCCGGACGGTGACGCCGGGCAGCGGGCGGCCGACCGTGCCGATCCGGGTGCCGGTGGGCAGGTTCGCGGCGGCGGCCGGCGAGGTCTCGGTGAGGCCGTACCCCTCGCAGACGGTCACCCCGACGCCCCGGAAGAAGTGCCCGAGCCGGGCGCCGAGCGGCGCGCCGCCGGAGATCGCGTCGCGGCACCGGCCGCCCAGCGCCGCGCGCAGCTTGCCGTAGACCAGCCGGTCGAAGAGCGCGTGCTGGGCGCGTAGCGCCAGGCCCGGCCCGCCCGGCGTCTCCAGCGCCTCGCTCCAGGCGATGGCGACCTTTTCCGCCCGGTCGAAGATCTTGCCCTTGCCGTCGGCCTCCGCCTTCTGCCGCGCGCCGTTGTAGACCTTCTCGAAGACCCGGGGTACGGAGAGCACGAACGTCGGCTTGAACTCCTGGAGCGCGCCGACCAGGTCGCTGGTGTCCGCGCAGTGCGCCATGGTGGCCCGCGCCTGCACCACGCCGACCTGGATCAGCCGGGCGAACGCGTGTGCCAGCGGCAGGAAGAGCAGCGTGGAGGCGCCCTGGCGGAACAGGTTCGGCAGCACCGGCACCGCGTTGGCGATGTCGGCGTAGATGTTGCGGTGGGTCAGCACGCAGCCCTTCGGCCGGCCGGTGGTGCCGCTGGTGTAGATGATCGTGGCGAGGTCGTCGGCCTTGAGCATCGACCGGCGCACCTCGACCTCGGCCGGGTCCACCGAGGCGCCGGCGGTGATTAGCTCGTGCACCGCGTCGAGTTCGATCTGCCAGACCTCGCGCAGGTCGGGCAGCCGGTCCCGGACGCCGGCGACGAGCGTCGCGTGCGCGGTGCTCTCCACCACCACGGCCACCGCGCCGGAGTCGCCGAGGATCCAGGCGGCCTGCTCGGCGCTGGAGGTCTCGTAGATCGGCACGGTGACCGCGCCGGCCGCCCAGATCGCGTAGTCGAGCAGGGTCCACTCGTAGCGGGTGCGGCTCATCAGCCCGACCCGGTCGCCGGGGGACACGCCGGCCGCGATCAGGCCCCGCGCCACCGCGACCACCTCGTCGCGGAACTGCCGGCAGGTCACGTCGACCGGCCCCGTGTCGCCGGCCGGCCGGACGAACTGCACGGTGTCCGGGGCGACCTCGGCGTTTTCCCAGACCGCGTCGGTCAGGTTGGCCGCGTCGCCGACGGTGACGATCGGCGGAACGGAGAACTCGCGCACCTGCACTCCCTCGTGCTCGCACCGGCGCCGGGCCGGCCTGGTCGGCTCTGTCGAAACCTACCCGCCCGCCCGGGTGGGGAGCCGGGTAGCCTCCCCCCATGGCGGACTCCTCCACCCAGTCGATCATCGTCGGCGCGTCACCGGAGCAGGTGGCGGCCGTCATCTGTGACTTCCCCCGTTACCCGGAGTGGACCGAGTCGGTGCGCCGGGCCGAGGTGATCGAGGAGTACGAGGACGGCTACGCCAGTCAGGTCCGGTTCACGCTGGACGCGGGCGTGCTGGCCGACGAGTACGTGTTGGCCTACGAGTACGCCGAGGACATCTCCCGGATCGAGTGGCACCTGGTCGCGCCGTCGACGATGCAGCGGTCCCAACGCGGGTCGTACGACCTCGTCGGCAATCCGGACGGGACGACCACGGTGACCTACACGCTGGAGGTGGAACTGTCCGTGGCGATGCTCGGCATGTTCCGCCGCAAGGCCGAGAAAATGATCATGGATACGGCGTTGAAGCAGCTCAAGCGCCGGGTAGAAGCACCCGGTGCGGCCAACTGACCCGATCGTCGTCCCGGTCGTCACGCTGGAGGAGCCGAACCATGGGCACCACTGATCCGGGTTCGGCCCGGGAAGAGGCCGAGCGCCTCGTCGTCACGCTGCTGGCCACCGCGCGGATGGCCGCCGCCTCGTCCGGGGCCGGGGGCCACAGCCCGCTCGGTGGGATCCTCTCGGGTGTCCTCGGTCACATCCCGACCGGCACCGGCGCCGGTTTCGCCACCGGCTCGCCGGAATGCTGCGTCTGCCCGGTCTGCCGCGGGATCGCGGCGTTGCGGGACCCGAGTCCGGAATTCGCCGAGCGGCTCGCCACCGGTGCCGGTGACCTGGCGGCCGGTGTGGCCAGCCTGCTGCGGGCGTTCGCGCCGGCGGAACCGGCCGGACCGGCGACGCCGGCCGACCCGCCGGGACCGGCGACGCCGGCCGGCCCCGAGGGACCCAAGCCGGCCGGGTCGGGCGACCACGTGTGGCGCGAGGCGACCCGTACCGGGCATGATTCTCAGCCGGCACCCGAGCAGGACGTGTGGTCCGCCGCCACCCGGGGGGAGGGCGCGGCCGACCCGGGTGCCTCCGACGGCTCCGGGTCGCGGCGTGGCGGCCGTCCCTCGGTGCCCACCTCGCGCACGCCCGACGAGTCGGGCGCGGACGCACCAGGCGACGGGGCCTGACCACCGGACATCCCGGATCGCACGGCCGGTTCGGCCGACGCCCGGGGCAGCACAGCAGAGGGGAGTGGCAGCGGTGACGCTGACCATCGGAGTCGACGTCGGTGGCACGAAGGTGGCCGGCGGTGTCGTGGACGACACCGGCGCGGTACTCGTGCAGACGCGACGGGACACCCCCGCCGACGACGTGGCCAAGACCCGTGACGTCATCATCGAGGTGGTCACGGAGCTGACCGCCGGCCGGACCGTCGAGGCGGTCGGCATCGGCGCGGCCGGCTGGATCGACGCCTCCCGGTCCACCGTGCTCTTCGCACCCAACCTGGCGTGGCGGGACGAGCCGCTGCGTGAGTACGTCGGCAACGCCACCGGGCTGCCGGTGATCGTGGAGAACGACGGGAACGTGGCCGCCTGGGCGGAGTTCCGCTACGGCGCGGCCCGGGACGCCGACGACTCGATGGTCATGTTCACCATCGGCACCGGCGTCGGCGGCGGCATCGTGCTCGGCGGCGAGCTGGTCCGTGGCGCCAACGGCATCGCCGCCGAGCTGGGGCACATGCTCACCGTGCCGGACGGCCACCAGTGCGGCTGCGGCCGGCTCGGTTGCATCGAGCAGTACGCGAGCGGCAGCGCGCTGGTCCGCTTCGCCCGCGCCGCCGCCCGGCAGGAGCCGCACCGGGCCGGGGCGTTGCTGGAGCTGGCCGACGGCGAGGCGGAGGCGATCACCGGCCCGATGGTGACCGCCGCGGCCAAGGGCGGTGACCCGGTCTCCACCGAGGCGTTCGCCCAGGTCGGGCGCTGGCTCGGCACCAGCCTGGCGGACATGGCGCAGATCCTGGACCCGCAGGTGCTGGTGGTCGGCGGCGGCGTGATCGACGCCGGCGACCTGTTGCTCGGCCCGACCCGGCGGTCGTTCACCGACGCGCTGGCCCAGCGCAGCCGCCTGCCCGTCGCCGAGGTGCGCCCGGCCGAGCTGGGCAACACCGCCGGCGTGATCGGCGCCGCCGACCTGGCCCGGAGGGTCTGACGTGCCGGGTGCGCCGCTGCGGGTGCTGTCGTACAACGTCCACAGCCAGCGTGACGACACCGCCGCGCTGGCCGAGGTGGTCCGCGAGGCCGCCCCGGACGTGGTGATCGTCCAGGAGGGGCCGCGCCGGTTCCGGTGGCGGCAGAAGTGCGCCACGCTGGCCGACTCGTTCGGTCTGGTGGTCGCCGCCGGCGGTCTGCCGTCGCTGGGCAACCTGCTGCTGACCAGTCTGCGGGTGCGGGTCACCGACACCCGGTGCGCGCGCTACCCGCTCACGCCGGGCCGGCACCTGCGCGGGGCCGCCTACGCGCGGTGCCGGGTGGGCGGCGTCGAGTTACTGCTGGCCGGCTCGCACCTGTCCACCGACCCGGCGGAGCGGCCGGCCCAGGCGGCGGCGTTCAAGCGGGAGCTGGCCGCGTCCCCGCTGCCGGTGGTGGCCGGCGCCGACCTGAACGAGGGGCCGGACGGGCCGGCCTGGCGGACCGTGGCCGAGGGGCTGACCGACACCGCGGTCGCCGCCGACCGGGCGGACCGGCACACGTTCTCCTGCACCGACCCGCGCCGCCGGATCGACGCGCTCTTCGTCGACCCGCGGATCACCGTGGTCGACTACGACGTGGTCGACACGCCCCGGACCCGCCGGGCCAGCGACCACTTTCCGGTCCTGGTCGACCTGCTGCTGCCCGCCGCGGACTGACCGCACCCCGGCCACGGCGCGCGCCGGCGGGCGCGCGCGGAGGCCCGCGCCGGCGGGCGGCCGGCGGCGGGCGGCCGGCGGCGGGCGCGGAGGCCCGCCGGCGGCGGCGCGCGGAGCCGCCCGCGGCGGGTGCCGGACGCCACGACGGAACGTGACACGGCGGCGGCCGGAAGGCGTCGCCCGCCGGCGCCTTTGCTCTGCAGCCACCTGCGCAGCAGTAACCCGTTGTGATGGCGGCGGCGGCCCACGACCCGGTGGGCCGCACGACCTCGCCCAGCTCACGGCCGTGCTGCGCCCGTGGCTGCAGAGCAAAGGCGCGGAAGGGGTACGCCCACCCCCCGAGCTCGCCCTCACGCTGGGTGAGCCACCCGTGGTGACTGAGCGTCAGGCCGGTCGCGGGGTCGGACCGTGCCGGCACCCGGCGGCGCTCGGGGGTGGCTGGACAACGGCGGGCATTCTCGGCAGGATTTCGCACCGACCCGGCACGCGTGCCGCACAAAGGAGATTTCCCGGTGTCCTCCTCCACCGACCTCGGCCGCCCCGAACCGGACCCCACGGCCGTCCCGAGCCGGGACGACCGTCCGGTCTCCGACCGGGGCGACACGGTCTGCGTCATCGGCGCCGGCGCCAGCGGGCTGACCGCCGTGAAAAACCTCCGCGAGGCCGGCTTCGGCGTGGACTGCTACGAGCGGGAGACCGGCGTCGGCGGGGCGTGGAACTGGCGGCACGACCGCAGCCCGGTCTACGCCAGCACGCACCTCATCTCGTCCCGACCGTTCACCCAGTTCCCGGACTTTCCGATGCCGGACGACTGGCCGGACTACCCGCACCACAGCCAGCTGCTGTCCTACTTCGAGCGCTATGCCGACCACTTCGACCTGCGCCAGCACGTCTGGTTCGGCACCGAGGTGGTCCGGGTCGAGCCGGTCGAGGGGGACCGGTGGGACGTGACCACCCGCAGCACCGGCGGCTACGGCCCGGAGCGCACCTCCCGCTACGCCGCCGTGGTGCTGGCCAACGGCCACAACTGGTCGCCCAAGCTGCCCCGGTACGAGGGGCTGGCGGAGTTCCGCGGCGAGGTCATGCACGCCTCCTCCTACAAGGACCCGGCCCAGCTCCGCGGCAAGCGGGTGCTGGTGGTCGGCGCCGGCAACACCGGCTGCGACATCGCGGTCGAGGCGGCCCAGCAGGCGTCACACTGCTGGCACTCCACCCGGCGCGGCTACTGGTACGCCCCCAAGTACGTCCTCGGCCGCCCGGCCGACCAGGTCAACGACACGTTGCTGGCGCTGCGGGTGCCGCTGCGGGTACGCCAGTGGCTCTACCACTGGACGCTGCGGCTGACCGTCGGTGACCTGACCCGGTTCGGCCTGCCGAAGCCCGACCACCGGGTGTACGAGACGCACCCGATCGCCAACAGCCAGCTCGTCTACTACGTCGGGCACGGCGAGATCACCCCGGTGCCGGACGTGGCCCGCTTCCACGACCGCACCGTCGAGCTGAGCGACGGCCGGCGGATCGACCCGGAACTGGTCGTCTTCGCCACCGGCTACCTGCCACGCTTCGAGTTCCTGCACGGCCGGGTGCTCGGCGACGAGGACGGCTCCGGGAAGCCCCGGCTCTGGCTGAACGCGTTCACCGCCGGCCATCCCACGCTGGCCTTGGTCGGTCTGGTGCAGCCGGACTCCGGCATCTTCACCATCTCGCACTGGCAGAGCGTGCTCTTCGCCCGACTGCTCACGCTGCGCGTCACCCGGCCGGAGCGGGTCGCCGCGTTCGACGACCGGGTCCGCGCCGGCCTCGGCGAGCGGTACTCGGCGAAGGTCAAGGACAGCACCCGGCACTGGTTCGAGGTCGGGCACGCCGACTACCTGCGCGCGTTGCAGCGCGCCCTGCACGAGCTGGAGGGAGACGGGTGAGCGCGAGGAACGCAGCGCAGCGGAGTCCCGCAGTCGCGAGCGGAAGGCAGGCACAGTGACCAGCGAGCGGGTGCGGGTGGTCCGGGCCTGGGAGTGGGCCCGGCCGGAGCGGCCGGTGCGCCGCGAGGTGCTGGCCGCGCTGCCCGAGCAGGAGGAGGCCAAACCGCCGCTGCTGTTCGTGCCCGGCTTCGGCCACGGCGCGTGGGCGTTCGCCGAGCACTGGCTGGGCCACGCCGCCGGTCGCGGCTTCCCGGCGTACGCGCTGAGTCTGCGCGGGCACGGCGACAGCGAGCCGGCGCCGGAAGCGACGCTGCGCGCGTACACCCATGACGTGACGCAGGTGGCGGCGAGCCTGCCGCGGCAGGCGGTGCTGGTGGGGCACGGCGCCGGCGCCCGGGTCGTGGCGCACGCGATGGCCCGCTACCCGGCGCGGGCCGCGGTGCTGGTGGCGCCGGTGCTCGGTGGCTGGGCGACGTTCGGCGCGGCGCTGCGCCGCAACCCCGCCGGCACGCTCCCGGCGGTCTTCGGCGCCGGGCTGCGACTCAACCGGCGGCAGCTGTTCAGCCGGGAGCTGCCCGACGCCGACGCGCGCCGGCACGTGGCGCGGCTCGGCCGGGCCGGCCGCCGCGCGCAGTGGCAGCTGCTCACCGGCCGGGCGCCGGAGCCGGCGGTGGGCCGGCCGCCGGTGCTGGTGCTGGGCAGCCCGGACGACCGGGTGCTGCCGGCCGCGGCACTCACCCGGGCGGCCCGCCGGCACGCCTCGGCCCCGCTGCTCTTCCCCGGCATGGGCCACGACCTGATGCTCGACGCCCGCTGGCGGGAGCCGATCGACGCGATCCTGGACTGGCTGGACAAGGACCCGGCGGCCACCCCGGGCTGAGCGCCGGGCGCCGGGTCACCGGATGGTGCCCCGGCGGCCGACCAGCGACCCGCTCTCCTCCAACGCGCTCAGGTAGGACGCCGCCCAGGCGTGGATGTCGTTGTGCGCCAGGTGTTCCCGCATCGCGTGCATCCGGGTCGCGACGTCCTCCGGGCCGGCCCGCAGCGCGGCGAGCAGCCCCTGCTTGAGCCCCTCCAGGTCGTGCGGGTTGACCAGGTACGCCTGTTCCAGCTCGGCCGCCGCGCCGGCGAACTCGCTGAGCAGCAGCGCGCCGGTGCCGTCGACCCGGGCCGCCACGTACTCCTTCGCCACCAGGTTCATCCCGTCACGCAGCGGCGTCACCGCCATCACGTCGGCGACCCGGTAGAGCGCCACCAGCTCGGCCCGGTCGAAGGGCTGGGTGAGGTAGTGGATCGCCGGCTCGCCGACCCGGCCGAACTCGCCGTTGATCCGCCCCACCTGGTGCTCCACCCGGTCACGCAGGATCTGGTACTGCGCGACCCGGTCCCGGCTGGGCACCGCCACCTGCACCAGCACGGTGTCCCGCACCTTGACGTCGCCGCTGGCCAGCAGCTCCCGGTACGCCTTCAGGCGTTGTTCGATGCCCTTGGTGTAGTCCATCCGGTCGACGCTGAGGATCACCTGCTCGGGCCGGCCGAGATCCTGCCGGAGCCGATGGGCCCGCTCGGCCACCTCGGGCCGGGCGGCGAGCGCGGACATCTCGGCGGTGTCGATGGCGACCGGGAACGCGCCGATGCGCACCACCCGGTCGTCGACGCCGATCCGCCGGTCGCTGGCGGACAGGCCGAGCACCTTGGCGGCGAGCTGGGCGAAGTTGTGCGCCGCCTGGGCCCGCTGGAAGCCGATCAGGTCGGCGCCGAGCATCCCGCGCAGCAGTTCGGCCCGGCGGGGGAGCTGCATGAACAGCTCCGGCGGTGGGAACGGCACGTGCAGGAAGAAGCCGATCCGCAGGTCCGGGCGGAGCGCGCGGAGCAGGCCGGGCACCAGTTGGAGGTGGTAGTCCTGGACCCAGACCAGCCCGCCCGGCTCGGCCACCTCGGCGGCGGCCTCGGCGAACCGCTGGTTGACCCGCTGGTACGCCTCCCACCACCGGCGGTGGTACTCCGGCTGCTCGACCGCGTCGTGGTAGAGCGGCCAGAGGGTGGCGTTGGCGAAGCCCTCGTAGTGGTCGCGGAAGTCCTCGGCGTCCAGCGGGACGGTCCGCATCCGGACGCCGTCCACGTCGGGCAGGTCGGGCGCCGGGCCGGTGCCGCCGGCCCAGCCCACCCAGGTGGCGGGCGTGTGCCGGAGCAGGGGGTGCAGGGCGCTCACCAGGCCGCCGGGGCTGCGGCGCCACTCGAAGGCGCCGTCCGGCGCCACACTGTCGTCGATGGGGAGGCGGTTGGCCACCACCACGAGGGGGCTCTTACGCATCTCGGGCAATCCGCTCAGCAGGGTACCGGCCACCGGGGAATCGCAAACCGGACAGCCGGTGCGGGATGTGACGTTCAGCGGTATTCCTACTGACCGTAAGTTACACCCCTGTTACCGGACCGACCCGGGGCGGGCCCCGTCCCGCGATCCGGGCAGCCGTCGCCGTGGTCTCAGACGACCGCGCCGTCGTCCGGGTCGTGGTCGTCGCGGTCACCCGGGCGCAGCCGCCAGATCAGCATCACGAAGCCGGCCAGGATGCCGGTGAAGCCGAGCAGGGTCACCACCGACGGGTCGACGAGCGACATCACGGTGGGCGAGAGGAAGAACAGGAAGCCGAGCACGATGCAGAGCACACCCAGCACCGCGTACTTCGAGAAGCGCGGCAGCGGCGGCGGCGGGGGCGGGGTGTAGTGCTCCTCCTCCGCGTCGCCCGGCAGGTCGGCGCCGAACGTGTCCAGCCCGTCCAGCAGGGACGGCTCGTCGGGCCGGTTACGGCTCACCGAGATGCCGGAGAGGTCCGCGGCGTAGGGCAGCCGGCGCACGTCCGTGGCGGTCGGTCCGGCCGGCTCCTCGGCGCGGCCGGCGGCGGCGCCGCCCGGCGCGGCCGGGTCGTCGACGTCCTCGACGTCCTCGGCGGCCGGCCAGGGATGGCTGCCGGCGGCCGGCGCGGTGTGGAACCCCGCCACGATCTTGGCCCACTCGGCCTCGATGTCGGGCTCGTCGGCGCGGGGCGGCTCGGCCTGCTCGTCGGCGAGTTGGGTGAGGTAGTCCCGGGCGGTGGTGAGGTGGGACCGGTCGACGTAGAGCCGGTCGACCGGGCGGGCCGGCACCGTGGTGGTGCGGGTCACCGGGTTGAGGTCGGCGGAGGGCTGGAGGTAGGCGGCGATGCCGCCGGCGGCCAGCACGTCGAGCAGGTGCTCACCGACGCGCGGATCGACGTCGCCCGCGACCGCGTACTCGGCCGCGTCGAGCCCGTTGTCCCGCCGCCCTCGACGGGCCCCGCCCCCTGACACCGGCCACCCCCTTCGCCACGGCCTGACGTCGTGTCCTGAATCCTGACACGTCGGGGCCCGGTTCCGGGAGTGCGTTGTGGCGCGGCGTACGTGGTTCGTACCCTCGTCCCGGACGATCCCGCGCGTCGACACCCCACCCGGAAGGACCCCGGTGCTGTACTGGCTGCTGAAGTACATCATCCTCGGCCCGTTGCTGCGGCTGGTCTTCCGCCCGCAGGTCGAGGGGCTGGAGCACGTGCCGGCCACCGGCCCGGTGATCCTGGCCAGCAACCACCTCTCCTTCTCCGACTCGATCTTCACGCCGTTGATCGTCAAGCGAAAAGTCACCTTCATCGCGAAAGCGGAATACTTCACCGGCAAGGGCCTCAAGGGGTGGCTGACCAAGATGTTCTTCGTCGGCTCCGGCACCATCCCGGTCGACCGCTCCGGCGGCCAGGCCGCCCGGGCCGCGCTCGACACCCAGCTCCGGGTGCTGCGCGCCGGAGGCATCGCCGGCATCTACCCGGAGGGCACCCGGTCGCCGGACGGCCGGCTCTACCGGGGCAAGACCGGGGTGGCCCGGCTCGCGCTGGCCAGCGGCGCCCCGGTGGTCCCGATGGCCATGCTCAACTCCGACGCCATCCAACCGACCGGCCAGATCATCCCCAACCTGGGTCGGGTCCGGATAAGCTTCGGCCCGCCGCTGGACTTCTCCCGCTACGCCGGCCTGGCCGGCGACCGGTTCGTCGAACGGGCGGTCACCGACGAGATCATGTACGAGTTGATGGAGCTGTCCGGCCGCGAGTACGTCGACACGTACGCGCAGAAGGCGAAGCACCCGCCGCGACAGCCGGTCCCCGCCTGACGCTCAGCCGGCCCCGGCGATCCGGAGCAGGCCGGTGGCGGCGTGCCGGTCCGCGAACGCGCGTACCCGGGCCAGCGTCGCCGCCGCGGCGGGCGGATCCGCCTCGGCCAGCGGCCCCACCGCCAGCGCGGAGGCGATGATCTGGTCGGTGACGTCGGTCATCCCCGCGTAGTCCGCCGCCGCGCTGGTGAACAGCCGGCCCGCCCGGGCGGCGTCACCGTCGCACCGGGCCAGCGCCGCGTCGGCGGACCGCCCGGCCGCGCGCGCCCAGCGGGTGGCGCGCGGGGCGCGACCCAGCAGGTCGCGCACCAGTGCCGCCGCGTCGCCGCCGAGCAGGCCGGCGACGTGACCGACCGCCGGCACCCACTCGGCGAACGGGATCACCCGGGTCCGTCGCCAGTCCTCGTCCAGCTCGGCGAGCAGCGCCAGCGCCTCGTCCCGGCGGCCCTGCACCGCGCGGCAGAGCGCGGCGTGCGCCACGGTGGACCGCAACACCCGGTGGAAGCCGCTGCGCCGGGCCGCGACCAGCGCCTGGTCCACCAGGTCCGGAGCGGTGTCGCCGGCGTCCGGGTCGTCGCCGAGCGCCCGGATCCAGCCGGAGACCGCGACGATGTGCAGGTCCCACTCGTCGGTCGGCCGCCGCGTGGACCCCTCGGCCATCCGCAGCGCCGCGGTCCAGTCCCCCCGGTAGTACGAGCGGGCCCACTGGTCGCTGAAGCTGACCGTCAGGCCGTGCTCGTCGGCGAGGTCCAGCGAGCGCTGCTCGTCGACCAGGCGGGCCGAGCCGGCCAGGTCCCCCTCCTCCTGCAACGCCCAGGCCAGGTTGTGCACCGCCCGGCGGCGGCTGGTGAGCCGCTCCACCCGGCACTCCTCGGTGACCTCGGCCAGCTCGGCGTACGCCTCCTCGGCGCCGGCCTGGTAGCGGACGACCGCCAGCGTGATCCGGGCGTTGGCCCGCGCCTCGCGCAGCTCCAGCCGTTCGGCCAGCTCGGCGGCGCTGCGCGCGGCGGCGCAGGCCGGCTCCGTCTCCGCGTCGAGCATGTGCGCGCGGGCCAGCTCCAGCAGCGCGCCGACCTTGTCCTCGCTGTCCGGCAGCTCGGCGTGCAGCCGGATCGCCCGGTCCAGGCAGCGCCGCATCTCCGACCGGTCGGCCCGGGCCCAGGCCGCCGTGGACAGCAGCCGCCAGGCCTTCGCCGCGCCGGGCAGGTCGCCGGCGTCGGCCAGCCGCCCGGCCAGGCCGGTGAGGAGTTCCGCGCCGCCGCCCACCAGGAAGCCGTCACGGTCGGTGTAGAACGCCAGCTCGGCCTGGAACAGCTCCAGCGCCGGGTCCGGCCCGCACTCGACGTTGAGCGCGCGCCCGACAAGCGTGGCCGCGGTCTCCAGCGCGTGCAGCTCGTACGCCCGGCGGGCGGCCCGGTGCAGCGCGGACCGGGTGGCGGCGGCGTACGGCGCCCGGTCGAGCCCCACCGTCCGGGCGATCTCGTGCGCCGCCCACCGGTGGTTGGCCAGCACCTCGGCCAGGTCGTGCTGCCGGCCGTCGGCGAGCTGCTCCAGCCAGTCGGCGGCGCGCTGGTGCCGGACGACCCGCTCCGCCCGGGGCAGCCGCTGGTAGCAGACGTCCCGGACCAGCACGTGCCGGAACCGGTACTCCGACTGGCCGGGCATGGTCGAGATCGGCAGCTCGAAGACCAGGTCGCGGCGCTGGAGGCGGTGCAGCGCCCGCTCCACCCACTCCGCCGGCCGGCCCAGGGCCAGCGCCACCGGCGCCGCCCAGAACTGCACGCCGACCACCGAGGCGGCCTGGAGCACCGCGCGGTCCGCCGGGTCGAGCAGGTCCAGCCGGTTGGCGATGACCGCCTGGACGGTACGCGGCATCCCGGCGCCCGCGGCCGGATCGAGCCGCCCAGGGCCGGCCGAGCGCTCGACCAGCCCGCCGTCGAGCAGCATCCGGGCGTACTCCTGGGCGTAGAGCGGGTTGCCGTCGGCGAACTCGATCAACGGCGCGCGGGCCTCGCTGGGCAGCGTGGCCTGGCCGAGCAGCAGCGAGTAGAGCGTGTCGATGTCCCCGTCGTGCATCGGCGGCACCGAGATGGACATCGCGCCGCTGATCGTCCCGGTCCAGGCCGGGTGCCGTTCGCGCAGCTCCGGCCGGGCCGTCGCGACGACCAGCAGCGGCACGTTGCGGGCCGCCGCGCCGAGCTGCTCGACGAAGGAGAGCATCGCCTCGTCCGCCCAGTGCATGTCCTCGAAGACGAGCACGGTGGGGCCGGCCGCGGCCAGCGCGAGCAGGAAGCGTCGCCACGCCGCCTCGGTCTCGGCCGAGGTGAGCCGTTCGCCGGGGACGCCGACCAGCGGGCCGAGCGCCTCGGCGAGCCGGACCGCGTGCGGGTCGGTGAGCCGGCCCAACCGCTCGCGCAGGCGTTCGCGGGTGCCGGCCGGGTCGTCGGCGCCGGTCAGGCCGGCCCAGCTCCGGACGATGTCGGCCAGCGCGGCGTAGGTGACGTTCTCGCCGAACGGCGGGCACTGGCCGGTCAGCCAGGTGACCCGCGCGCCGGGCAGGTTAGCCGCGTGCCGGGCCAGCTCGCGCAGCAGCCGGCTCTTGCCCACCCCGGCCGGGCCGAAGACGGTCAGCAGTTGGGAGGTGCGTTCGGTGACGGTGCGGTGCAGCGCGCTGACCAGCAGCCCCCGCTCGTGGTCCCGGTCGACCATCGGGGTCAGCTCGGCGCCCTGCCCGTCGCGCCGGGGCCGGGCCCGCACCGCCAGCCAGATCCGGCTGACCGCCGACCGGCCGCGCAACGTCACCGGGGGCTGGTCGGCGTACTCCATCTCGCGCCGGGTGGCGGACCAGGTGCTCTCGTCGACCACCACGCCGCCGGTCGGGGCCAGCGCCTGCAACCGGCTCGCGGTGTTGACCACGTCGCCGGTGACGAAGGCCTGCCCGCCGTCGCGCGCCGCAGCCAGGTCGACGAGCGCCTCGCCGGTGGCGATGCCGACCCGGAAGCCGAGTGGCGGGTGCGGGCCGGCCGGCTGCCGGGCCAGGCTCCGTTGCAGCTCCAGACCGGCGCGTACGCAGCGCAGCGCGTCGTTGTCGGTCGCCACCGGCGCGCCGAACAGCGCCATCACCGCGTCGCCGATGTACTTCTCCACCACGCCGCCGTACTGGTGCACCAGCCGGCGCACCGTGGCGAAGTAGACCTGTTGCAGGCCGCGGGCCTGTTCCGGGTCGGCCTGCTCGGCGTACGTGGTGTAATCGACGATGTCGATGAAGAGCACGCTGACCTGCCGGCGGTCCTCCTGCACCGCGACCGCGTGGTCGCGCAGCGGCTGGCCGCAGCTCGTGCAGAAGTTGGTGCCGACGTCGTTGGCGTGACCGCAGCCCGGACAGGCCGCCGCGAGCGGCCGGCCGCACCCGCCGCAGAAGCGGTCGTCCGGCCCGGCGGTCCGGGCGCAGTGTCCACAGGTGAGGTCGATGTCCGGCTCCGTACGCGTGAGGTCCCCATTGTCCCGCGTGGTCGGCCAGTCGGGTACCCGACGGGTCGGCGGGACGTCGCGGCTGATCGGCCGGGTCTAGTCTCCCCTAGCAGGAAGTCCCGTCGACAGGGAGAGTGCCGTGCACGTCCGGCTTTCCGCCTCATGGACCGATCCACGGGGGACGGTGTGGGCCTCGGGCGACACGGTCGACGTGGACGCCGTCACACTCGCCGAACTGGAGGAAAAAGGCATGGTGGAGCAGCCCACGGGCACCGGATCGACCGAGACCACGACGACCACCACGACCACGCCGAAGAAGACCGAGCCGTCGAAGATCGGGCCCGGCCCGAGCGCGCCGCCGGCGGACACCAAGGACAGCTGACGCGGCACGACGGTGCCATCCGGTGGGGTCCGGCGGGGTGACCGCCGGGCCCCGCCGTCGTCGGGCGGGCTTCGTCCGTCGCCCGGCTCCCGGCCCCGGCCGGGCTAGCGGTCGCTCATGCCGGCGCGGCGGCGCAGCGCGGCCACGTCGGTGACCACGATGCGACGCCCCTCGGTGCGCAGCCAGCCGCGGCTGGCGAACGAGCCGATGGCCTGGTTGACGCTCTGCCGCGAGCCGCCGGCCATCTCGGCGAGCTGGCTCTGGTTCAGCTCGATCGTGATCATCGGGGCCTGGCTCTCGCCGGCCAGCCGGACCAGCGTCTTGGCCACCCGGCCGGGCAGGTCGAGGAAGACGTGGTCGGCGTTCTGCTCGGTGAGCCGGCGGATGAGCTGGCCGAGCGAGCGCATCACCGCGTCCAGGATGCGCGGGTTGGAGTGCACCAGCTCCATGAAGGCGGGCCGGGACAGCGCCAGCGCGGCGCAGTCCTCGATCGCCTCCGCCGACGCCGACCGGGTCGAGGCGTCCAGCAGGGAGACCTCGCCCAGCACGTCCGGGGGTCGGATCACCGACAGCACGGCCCGCTCGCCGGTGGGCGCGGTGCGGAACACCGCCACCGCGCCGCGGCGCAGCACGATCAGCGACTCGCCCGGGTCGTTCTCGACGAAGAGGAGCTGGCCCTTGCGGTAAGTGCGCGGCACAGCCGCGGCGATGACCCGCTGCCGCACCTCCGGCTCCAGCCCGGCGAACATCTCCACGCCCGTGAGCGCGTCACCCGGCTCCGGCAGGCGAGACTCCACGGCTCAACCCCTCCCCGGTCAGAAGTCACCAGCTCGCACACCGGGTGAAGCGGTCAGTCCCGGTACGAGGCAGTTCAACCGGTTCGGCGCCCGACGGCGGTACACATCAGATCATGACGCCCCGGTAGCGTGCTGTACACCCCCGGAGACACTTCCGTGACCATGGCCGGTCGGCTGGCCGGTCCGTGCCGACCTCGGCGGACGCCCCGGCGACGGCCCGGCGGAGCCGATGGGCGAGGATGGGACCGATGGTCTACCGCTACTTCTACGACTGCGAATTCATCGAGGACGGCCGCACCGTCGACCTGGTGTCGATCGGCGTCGTCGACGAGTACGGCCGCGAGTTCTACGCGGTCTCCACCGAGTTCGACGACTCCCGGGCGGTGCCCTGGGTGCGGCGCAACGTGCTGGACAAGCTCCCCTCGCCGGCCGACCGGGCCTGGCGTTCCCGGGAGCGGATCCGGGACGACCTGCACGAGTTCCTGCTGGCCCCGGTGCGGGACCGTCCGGGCGAGCAGTTGGAGCTGTGGGCCTGGTACGCCGCGTACGACCACGTGGTGCTGGCCCAGCTCTGGGGCGCCATGCCGGCGCTGCCCCGGGAGATCCCCCGGTTCACCAAGGAGCTGCGGCAACTCTGGGACGACCGGGGCCGGCCGCGGCTGCCGGAGGCCGAGGCCGGCCGGCACGACGCGCTCGTCGACGCCCGGCACAACCTGGCCCGCTGGCGGGCGATGACCACGCGCTGAGCGCGTGCCCAGTCGGCACGGCGTGAGCGAACGCACCGAGCGCAGCGAGGGCCGTGAGGGCATGCCCGGTCGGCACGGCAGGTTTGACCCGTTCTGCCCTGGGCACCGGTGGCGGCATCACGCCGATCCGAGGAGGGTCCATGAGCAACGAGCCGAGCAGCGCCGCCGACGCCCGGCGCAAGGTCACCGAGCTGATCCGGGACGCCCGGATCTGCCTGCTCACCACCAGCGCCGTCGACGGGCGGCTGGTCAGTCGGCCGATGGGCCTCCAGGAGGCCGACTTCGACGGCGACCTGTGGTTCTTCGCGTACGCGGACTCCGCCAAGATCCGGCAGATCCGGGTGAACCCGCAGGTCAACGTCGGTTTCTCCGATCAGCGCCACAACGCCTGGGTGTCGGTGGCCGGCACCGCCACCGAGGAGTGGGACGCCGACCGCGCCAAGGAGCTGTGGAACCCGCTGCTCAAGGCGTGGTTCCCGGAGGGTCTCCAGACCCCGGGGATCACCCTGATCAAGGTGCACGCCGGTTCGGCGGAGTACTGGGACTCGCCCGGCAGCACGGTGGTCAACCTGCTCGGCTTCGCCAAGGCGGCGGTGACCGGGAAGCCGCCGGAGGTGGGGGAGAACCACGAGGTCGGCTACTGACCGGTAGCCGGTCCGGCGGGCGGGACGGGCCGGGGCGCGGTGCCGGCGTACGCGTACGCCGACTACAGTGCGCAGTGACGGCCCGCCCCGGGCCGGCAATGGCGCCGATGGTCTGATCCGACACATATCCTGGGGCTTAATCCGGGCTTGACCTGATGCTTCAGGAGGATGAGCAGATCATGCGTATCGGCGTGCTCACCGGCGGCGGCGACTGCCCTGGTCTCAACGCGGTGATTCGGGCGGTGGTCCGCAAGGGCGTCGCCACCTACGGTCACGAGTTCGTGGGCTTCCGGGACGGCTGGAAGGGCCCGCTCGAGGGGCTGACCAAGCCGCTGGGCATCGCGGAGGTGCGCGGCATCCTGCCGCGCGGCGGCACCATCCTCGGCTCGTCCCGCACCAACCCGTTCAAGATTGACAACGGTGTGGAGCGGATCAAGGAGAACCTGGCCGCGCAGGGCGTGGACGCGCTGATCGCGATCGGCGGCGAGGACACCCTCGGCGTCGCCACCAAGCTCCACGAGTTGGGCGTCAACGTGGTCGGCGTGCCGAAGACGATCGACAACGACCTGGGCGCCACCGACTACACGTTCGGCTTCGACACGGCGGTCAACATCGCCATGGAGGCGATCGACCGGCTGCACACCACCGCGGAGAGCCACCACCGCACGCTCGTCGTCGAGGTGATGGGCCGGCACGCCGGCTGGATCGCCCTGCACGCCGGCCTCGCCGGTGGCGCCAACGTGATCCTGCTGCCGGAGCGGCAGTTCGACGTCGAGCAGGTCGCCGGCTACGTCGAGAAGCGCTTCCAGCACCAGTACGCCCCGATCGTCGTGGTCGCCGAGGGCGCCCAGCCGCTGGACGGCCAGATGGTGCTGCACAACCAGGAGCTCGACTCCTTCGGCCACGTCCGCCTCGGCGGCATCGGCCAGTGGCTCGCCGAGCAGTTGGAGGCGAAGACCGGCAAGGAGGCCCGCACCGTGGTGCTCGGCCACATCCAGCGCGGCGGCACCCCGACCGCGTTCGACCGGGTGCTCGCCACCCGGCTCGGCCTCCAGGCCATCGACGCGGTGCACGAGGGCGACTGGGGCAAGATGGTCGCGATGCAGAGCACGGACATCGTCCGCGTCCCGCTGGCCGAGGCCACCCGCGAGCTGAAGACCGTGCCGCTGGAGCGCTACGAAGAGGCCGAGGTCTTCTTCGGTAGCTGATCGTGCGAGGAGGGGTCCCCGCTTGACGCCCTGCGCGTGGGTGGGGGCCCCGCTTGACAGTCGTCGAACGAGGAGGCGCGGGTGGGCGGGCACACGGTCGCGGTGATCGGCGCGGGCAAGATCGGCGAGCTGATGCTCTCCGGGCTGCTGCGCTCCGGCTGGCCGGTGGACCGGCTGCTCGCCACCGCGCGCCGGCCGGCCCGCGCCCAGGAGCTGACCGAACGCTACGGCGTACGCGTGGTGGACAACGTCACCGCGGTGGGCGAGGCCGAGGTGCTGGCCGTCTCGGTCAAGCCGCAGGACGCCGCCGCGCTGCTCGACGAGATCGGCCCGAAGGTCCCCGCCGGCAAGCTGGTCATCTCGCTCTGCGCCGGCCTGCCGACCGCGTTCTTCAACCGGCGGCTGCCCGAGGGCACCCCGGTGATCCGGGTGATGACGAACACGCCGGCGCTGGTCGACCAGGCGATGAGCGCCATCTCGCCCGGCGCGCACGCCACCGCCGCGCACCTGGCGCTGGCCGAGGAGATGTTCTCCCCGCTCGGCGCCACCCTCCGGGTGCCCGAGTCGCAGCAGGACGCGGTGACCGCGCTCTCCGGCTCCGGTCCCGCCTACTTCTACCTGCTCGTCGAGGCCATGATCGACGCCGGCATCCTGCTCGGGCTGCCGCGTCAGGTGGCGCACGAGCTGATCGTGCAGACCGCGATCGGCTCGGCGGTGATGCTGCGCGACTCCGGCGAGCACCCGGTGAAGCTGCGCGAGGCGGTCACCTCGCCGGCCGGCACCACCATCTCCGCGATCCGGGAGCTGGAGAACCACGGCGTACGCGCGGCCATGCTGGCGGCGCTGGAGGCGGCCCGCGACCGCGCCCGTGAACTCGCCGCCCAGGTCGACTGACGCTCAGCGCGAGGGCGGGGCCGGTGCCGGCCACTCGTCGCGGCGCCGGACGAGGACCAGCACGGCCAGGGCCGGCAGCCCCGCGAACGGCAGCCACCGGGGCTGGTGCTGGGCGATCGTGCCGATCGCGCCCCCGGCGCTGTGGCTGGTGATGGCGAGCAGCCCCAGCAGCGTTCCCCGCCGGGCCCGCCCCGGAGTCGGCGGCGCCGACGAGCCAGCGGACGGCGTGCTCGCCGGTCTTCGCCGTGGTGCCCGACTGGTAGGTGGTCGGCGTGGCGATGCCCGCGGTGCGGGTCAGCAGGGGCGTCAGGCTGCCCATCGCGGTCGCGCCGGAGGCGCGCCTGCTGCCCCGCGGCTACTGGCAGGAACAGCCGCTGGCGGAGCGGCTACACGTGAGCGTGCCGGTCGACGGCGACGCGGTCACCACCGTGCTGGACGGACTCGCCCGTCGGTCGGACACGTTCGTGCAGGACGCGGAGCGGCCGGCTTCCTGAGGACGGTGGATGTCACGTGGACGGAGGTGCCCGGTCGTGCCGCATACTGGCCCGGTGTTCACTCTCGCCCAGGCGCGACACCTGGTGGCCACCCTGCGGCCCCGCGTCGACGAGCTGATCAAACTTCGGGCCGACCTCGCCGAGCTGCGGGTCGACCTGGCCGACCACGGCGCCAGCGCGCTCGGCGGGCTCGCCGAGGTGAAGGCCATCGAGGCCCGGCTGCACGCCGTGGTGGACGAGTTCCACCAGCACGGCATCGAGGTCAAGGGCATCGCGCCGGTGCTGCTCGACTTCCCCGGCGAGCGGGACGGCCGGGCGGTGCTCTGGTGCTGGCTGGAGGGGGACACCGACGTCCGCTGGTACCACCGGGTCGAGTGCGGCTTCGCCGGCCGCCGTCCGGTCTGAGCGGCCCGCCGACGCGGCATCGGCCCGGCGGCCCGCCGGGTGCCGGAGGTCAGCCGTCGGCGTAGCGGCGGGCGTGGGCTCCGTGAGTTGCTGAGCGCCACCTGGGGGCCGGCGTCCATCGCGTGTCGCCCCCGTGCCGCCGATGTTGCCGCTGCCGACCAGTCCACAGTCATCACGTCCGGTGCCGACCCCGCCGCATTCCCGACCATGGCGGTAGGTTGTTCGCCCGGCGGAAACCTTCAGGTTGCCGGCCCGGAGTGGCATTGATTTGTACCGACAAGTCGCTATGGGCAGAGACAGCAAATCGATGATCTTCCCTGTTTAGTGATCTCATTGATATCAATCTCTCACCACCACTTCCCACCCCCAGGAGTGCGACGTGCGGAGATCCCGTCTTGCCACCCTCGCCCTGTCCATGGCCGCCTCGATCGGGGTCGCGCTGTCGCTGGGCGCCGCGCCCGCGCAGGCGTCCCCGTCCGACCGGTACGTCGCGCTCGGCGACTCGTACGCCTCCGGCGTCGGCGCGGACAGCTACACCTCCGAGAGCGGCAACTGCCTACGCAGTACCAACGCCTACCCGGCGCTCTACAACGCCAACATCCGGCCGGCCTCGTACCGCTCGGTCGCCTGTTCCGGCGCCACCACGGCGGACGTGATCAACAGCCAGCTCTCCGCGCTCTCCTCGACCACCACGCTGGTCAGCGTCACGATCGGCGGCAACGACGTCGGCTTCGCCAACATCATGAGCACCTGCGTGCTCCAGGGTGAGTCGCAGTGCGTGGCGGCCGTGGACGCGGCCATGAACGTGGCCCGTACCCAGATGCCCGGCCGGCTCGCCAACGTCTACAACGGCATCCGGAACCGGGCCCCCTCGGCGCGCGTCGTGGTGGTCGGCTACCCGGTCTTCTACCAGCTCGGCACCGTCTGCGTCGGGCTCACCGCCACCTCCCGGGCGAAGATCAACGAGGGCATCAACCTGCTCGACGACATCACCCGGACGGCCGCCACCTCCGCCGGCTTCACGTTCGCCGACGTCCGGTCCATCTTCGTCGGCCACCAGCTGTGCAGCTACGGCACCAAGTGGCTGCACGCGTTGAACGTGCTGAACCTGACCGTGTCGTACCACCCGACGGCCGCCGGGCAGTCCGGCGGCTACTACCCGGTCTTCCGGTCCGCCGCCGGCTGATCCGCGCACCGCGAGCGGCGTGCCTCCGCCCGGAGGCGCGCCGCTGCGTCGTGCCCTCAGGCCGGCAGTGCCTTCTCGATCGCCGCCCGCAGCTCGGGGTCGTCGGGCGTGACCTGCGGGGCGAACCGGGCGACCACGACGCCGTCCGGCGCGACCAGGAACTTCTCGAAGTTCCAGCGCACGTCGCCGGTGTGTCCCTCGGCGTCCGGCGTGGACACCAGCTCGGCGTAGAGCGGGTGCCGGTCCGCGCCGTTGACGTCGACCTTCTCCGTGAGCGGGAAGGTCACGCCGTAGTTCACCTGGCAGAACTCCTCGATCTCCGCCGCGCTGCCCGGCTCCTGGCCGGCGAACTGGTTGCACGGCACCCCGAGCACGGTGAGCCCGCGCTCCGCGTACGCGTCGGCGAGCGCCTGGAGGCCCGCGTACTGCGGGGTGAGGCCGCAGCGGGAGGCCACGTTGACCACCAGCAGGGCGCGGCCGCGGTAGCGGTCGAGGTCGGCCGGGCCGCCGGTGAGGGCGTCGATCTGCACGTCGAAAACGGTCATGCGACGAGGCTACGACCCGTCGCCCGCTTCGCCCCACGCCACCCGTGAAATCGATGCATCTGCATCTTGACGAACTGATGACGGCGTGAGTAGCGTCTCAGCAATCCATTTGGAAAGTTTCCTAACTGTTTGGGGAGACGCCGTATGAAGAGATCCCTCCGCCGGGCCCTCTGGGCCACCGGCGCCGTGGTCGCGCTCGCGGTCGCCGCGGTGCCGATGACCACCGCGTCGGCCGCCGGCAGCGTCACCGCCACGTTCACCAAGGTGCAGGACTGGGGAACCGGACACGAGACTCGGGTGACCGTCACCAACGGCACCGGCGCCAGCGTGAACGGTTGGCGCATCGAGTTCGACCTGCCCTCCGGCACCTCGATCAGCAGTTCCTGGGACGCCGACGTGACCCGCAGCGGCAACCACTACGTCGCGGTCAACAAGAGCTGGGCCGGCCCGCTCGGGCCCGGGGCCAGCTTCAACTGGGGCTACAACGGCGCCGGGGCGTACCAGGGGCCGCTGAACTGCACCGTCAACGGCGGCTCGTGCGCCGGCGGCGGCACCCCGCCGACCACCGCCCCGCCCACCACCACCCCGCCGACCACCACCCCGCCGACGACGACGCCGCCCACCACCGCGCCGCCGACCACACCCCCGCCCACCACCACGCCGCCGACCGGCGGCAAGAAGGTGGTCGGCTACTTCGCCGAATGGGGCGTCTACGGCCGTAACTACCACGTCAAGAACATCCACACCAGCGGCTCCGCCGCCAAGCTGACCCATGTCCTGTACGCCTTCGGCAACACCACCGGCGGACGGTGCAGCATCGGGGACAGCTACGCCGACTACGACAAGGCGTACACCGCGGCGGACAGCGTCGACGGCGTCGCCGACACCTGGGACCAGCCGCTGCGCGGCAGCTTCAACCAGCTGCGCAAGCTGAAGAAGATGTACCCGAACCTCAAGGTGCTCTGGTCCTTCGGCGGCTGGACCTGGTCGGCCGGCTTCACCCAGGCCGCGCAGAACCCGGCCGCGTTCGCCGACTCCTGCTACTCGCTGATCAAGGACCCGCGCTGGGCGGACGTCTTCGACGGCATCGACATCGACTGGGAGTACCCGAACGCCTGCGGCCTCCAGTGCGACACCAGCGGCCCGAACGCGTTCAAGAACGTGATCTCGGCGCTGCGGAGCAAGTTCGGCTCCAGCTTCCTGGTCACCGCGGCGATCACCGCCGACGGCAGCAACGGCGGCAAGATCGACGCGACCGACTACGCCGGCGCGGCGTCGAACCTCAACTGGCTGATGCCGATGACGTACGACTACTTCGGCGCCTGGGCGGCCCAGGGGCCGACCGCCCCGCACTCGCCGCTCACCTCGTACACCGGAATCCCCCAGCAGGGCTTCTGGTCCGACGCGGCCATCCAGAAGCTCAAGTCCAAGGGCGTGCCGGCCAACAAGCTGCTGCTCGGCATCGGCTTCTACGGACGCGGCTGGACCGGCGTGACCCAGACCGCTCCGGGCGGCACCGCCACCGGCGCGGCCCCGGGCACCTACGAGGCCGGCATCGAGGACTACAAGGTCCTCAAGAACACCTGCCCGGCCACGGCCACGGTCGCCGGCACGGCGTACGCCAAGTGCGGCAGCAACTGGTGGAGCTACGACACCCCGGCCACCATCGGCGGGAAGATGAGCTACGCCAACACCCAGGGCCTCGGTGGCGCGTTCTTCTGGGAGCTCTCCGGAGACACCAGCAACGGTGAGCTGATCGGCGCCATCAAGGGCGGTCTCGGCTGAGCCGAGGGCCGACGCACCACCCACCCGGCGGGGAGGGGCCGCACCAGCCCCTCCCCGCCCGCGTGGTCAACCCCGGGCGGCCCGTTGCCGGTGCTCGCCCGGGGACGACCCGTAGGCGGCCCGGAACGCGCGGCTGAAGTGCGCCGGGTGCGCGAACCCGCAGCGGACGCCGATCTGCGCGACGCTCAACCGCCGCAGCCCCGGGTCGGCCAGCTCCCGGGCCGCCCGCTCCAGCCGGCCGGCACGGATCATGCCGCCGACCGTCGTACCGGTGCCCTCGAAGAGCCGGTGCAGCGACCGCAACGACAGGTGGTGCGCCGCCGCGACGGCGGCCGGGGAGAGCCCCGGATCGGTCAGGTGCTGCCGGACGAACGCCGTCACCCGCACCCGGAGCCCGGTGACCCGGGTGTCGACCGGCAGGTCCCGCTCGACGTCCAGCCGCCGGGCCAGGGTGCCGGCGATCAGGTCCAGGGCGACCCGGTCGAGGTCGGCCGCGTCGGCCGCCGCGTACTGCTCCGGGTGCGCGACGATCCGCCGCAGGAACGCGGCGAGCAGCGCGCCCATCCCGGTGCGGGCCGGGATCTCGGCGGCGAACAGCTCCGCCAGCCGGTGCGGCGCCAACGGCAACGCCCGGTGCGGCACCAGGACGGTCAGCGTCTCCACCGGCCCCGCCGTCGCGCCGTCGAGTCGCAACCGGGAGCCGTGGGGTCGGACGGTGTCGACGAGAGTGAACGCCGACGGGTCGAGCGGCGCCTCGCGACGCTGCTGGGTCACCACCCCGCGCCCGGACAGCGGCAGCACGAGGTGGTACAGCTCCGGATCGCCGCTGTCGATCATGTGCGCGCAACGGATGAGCTCCAGGGGCGGGTAACGCCAGACGCCGAGGCGGAGCGTGCCGAGGTCGATCACACGAGCCGAGGCGGTGAAGTCGTCCGCGTGCGCGCTCCGGATCGTGGCCGTCGTCGACTGCCGCGCGACGAGGTCCTGCCAGAAGTCGAACCGTTCGGCCGGGGGCAGCCACGCGGTGTCGACGGATGTCACGGTGAGGATGCTTCGTCACCTCCGAGAAGTGCGCGGCAGGGTGTCGCCGCGCCCATCCGAGACTAGTGATCGTCCGGCCGGGTCGCCGGTCACAGGCGTGCCGTCTGGCCGGACGGGGCGATCGAGGCGAGGATGGGAGGCCGGTGACCGGCGTGCGGGTCGGTGTGACACACTCGCCGGTCGGGCACGTCACGGTGCCCCGGCACCGATGGGAGGACGGATGGGTCAGCAGCACCGGAAGATGGCGACCGCCACCGTCCTGCTCGCGCTCCTGCCGGTCGCGCTGACCGCCTGCGGCGACGACGAGACCACCGAGGGCTCCGCTCCCGCGACACAGCAGGCGCCGGCGCGGGAGGCGGCCGCCAAGAGCCGGGAGCGGGTGCAGGCGTACCTCGACGCGCTGACCGCCCGCGACGTCGCCGCCGGCCGCAGCCAGCTCTGCGCCCCGCTCCAGGCCGCCTTCGACACGTCCGCCACCGGCCCCAACGGCGACTTCGCCGACCATTTCACGGTGCCGCAGGCCACCATCACCGACGTCCGCACCGGGCCGCGTGGCCAGGAGGTGAGCGCCTCGGTAACGGTCGCCGCCGGGTCCCGGACGGCCACCCGCGCGCTGCTGTTCACGGTCACCCGCACCGGCGCGGACTGGTGCATCGCCGGCGAGGCCCCGGGCGGCAACTCCGCCCAGCCGGCCGGCACGCCCTGACCCGGCCGCCCGGTTCTCCCACGCACCGGAACCGTCCCCCTCGGCGTAGAGCGTTCCGGGCGGTCGCCGTACGCTTTCCTTCATGCGCCATGAGTGGCATCAGCTGAGTCACCCCGCCGTGGGCAGCCCCGGTCTCCAGACCAGCCGCCCGACCGCCGACTCCGCCGAGGACGTGGCCCTCGGCCTCGACCGCTGGCGGGAGCTGCCGCGCGCGCAGACCCCGCCCTGGACCGACCCCGCGCAGGTCGCCGAGGTCTGTACCGTGCTCGACACGGTGCCGTCCGTGGTCGCGCCCTACGAGGTCGACCAGCTCCGGCGGCGGCTGGCCCTGGTCTGCGAGGGCAAGGCGTTCCTGCTCCAGGGCGGCGACTGCGCGGAGACGTTCGCCGACAACACCGAGAGTCACCTGCTGGCCAACGCCCGCACGCTGCTCCAGATGGCGATCGTGCTCACCTACGGCGCGTCGCTGCCGGTGGTCAAGGTGGCCCGAGTCGCCGGGCAGTACACCAAGCCCCGGTCGCTGCCCACCGACGCGCGCGGCCTGCCCGCGTACCGCGGTGACATGATCAATTCGCTGGAGGCCACGCCGGAGGCGCGGGTCGCCGACCCGCAGCGCATGATCCGGGCGTACGCGAACTCGGCCGCCGCGATGAACATGATGCGGGCCTACCTGGCCGGTGGACTGGCCGACCTGCACGCCGTGCACGACTGGAACAAGGACTTCGTCAGGCAGTCCCCGGCCGGCGAGCGCTACGAGGCGATCGCCCGGGAGATCGACCGCGCCATCGCCTTCATCCGGGCCTGCGGGATGACCGACGAGGAGGCCCTGCGCACGGTCACGCTCTACTGCTCCCACGAGGCGCTCGCGCTGGAGTACGACCGGGCCCTCACCCGGATCTCCGACCGCCGGGCGTACGGCCTGTCCGGGCACTTCCTCTGGATCGGCGAGCGGACCCGGCAGATCGACGGGGCGCACATCGACTTCATCTCCCGGATCGCCAACCCGATCGGCGTCAAGCTCGGCCCCACCACCACGCCGGACGAGGCGATCGAGCTGTGCGAGAAGCTCAACCCGGAAAACGTCCCCGGCCGGCTCACCCTGATCAGCCGGATGGGCAACCACCGGGTCCGGGACGCGCTGCCGCCGATCGTCGCCAAGGTCACCGCGGCCGGCGCCAAGGTGGTCTGGCAGTGCGACCCGATGCACGGCAACACCCACGAGTCCTCGAACGGCTACAAGACCCGGCACTTCGACCGGATCGTCGACGAGGTGCTCGGCTACTTCGAGGTGCACCGAGGGCTGGAGACCCACCCGGGCGGCCTGCACGTCGAGCTGACCGGTGAGGACGTCACCGAGTGTCTCGGCGGCGCCCAGGGCATCGAGGACCTCGACCTGCCCGACCGGTACGAGACCGCCTGCGACCCGCGCCTGAACACCCAGCAGTCGCTGGAGCTGGCCTTCCTGGTGGCGGAGATGCTCCGTGGCTGACGCGAGGAGTGAGCTTGCGAGCCCCGCAGTCGGCGGCCGGAGGGATGACAGTGGCTGACGCGAGGAGTGAGCTTGCGAGCCCCGCAGTCGGCGGCCGGAGGGATGACAGTGGCTGACCCGTTGATCGATCTTCGGACGGACACCGTGACCCGGCCGACGCCGGCGATGCGGGAGGCGATGGCCACCGCCGAGGTGGGCGACGACGTCTACGGCGAGGACCCGACCGTCGCCGCGCTCGAGGCCGAGGTGGCGGCCCGGTTCGGGCACGAGGCGGCGCTGTTCGCCCCGAGCGGTTCGATGGCCAACCAGCTCGCGCTCCAGTTGCTCGTGCCGCCCGGTGACGAGCTGCTCTGCGACGCCGACGCACACGTCGTCACGTACGAGGTCGGCGCTGCCGCCGCGTACGCCGGGATCTCCACCCGGACCTGGCCGGCGGTGGGCGCGGAGCTGGACCCCGACGTGGTCGTCGGGATGATCCGGCCGGACGGCTACTTCGCGGTGCCGACCCGGGCGATCGCGGTCGAGCAGACCCACAACCGGGGCGGCGGCGGGGTGGTCCCGCTGTCGACGCTGCGCCGGTTGCGGGAGGTCGCCGACGAGCACGGGCTCGCGCTGCACTGCGACGGCGCCCGGATCTGGCACGCGCACGTGGCCGACGGGGTGCCGCTGGCGGAGTACGGCGCGCTGTTCGACACGCTTTCGGTCTGCCTCTCCAAGGGGCTGGGCGCGCCGGTCGGCTCGCTGGTGGTGGGCAGCGCCGAGAAGATCGCCCGGGCCCGGTTCCTGCGCAAGCGGATGGGCGGCGGCATGCGGCAGGTCGGCATCCTCGCCGCCGCCGGCCGGTACGCGCTGGCGCACCACGTCGAGCGGCTCGCCGAGGACCACGCCAAGGCCGCCCGGCTGGCCGAGGCGGTCGCCCCGCACGGGGTGCTCGCGACCGGGGTGCGGACCAACATCGTGCCGCTGGACCTCACCAAGCACCCGCTCGACGCGCACGACCTCGCGACCGCCGCCCGGGCGGAGGGCCTGTTGATCTCGGTGCTCGGCCCGCGTACCGCCCGGCTGGTCACCCACCTGGACGTCACCGACGCCCAGGTCGACCGCGCCGCCGAGATCCTGGCCCACATCCTCCGCTCCTAACCCTGCCCCCGCCCACCCCGCCCCACCCCACTTCGTGATCAAGGAGTTCGTGTCGGTTCCGGGCGCGGACCGCGACGCGAACTCCTTGATCAACCTTCCGGCGGCGGGGCGGGCGGGTGGCCTCCGCCGTCAGGGGTGGAGGCGCTTGAGGGTGGCGATGTCGGCGGCGTGGCCGACGTGCTTCTCCGTGGGGGTCTCCACCAGCACCGGCACGCCCGCGGTGGCCGGGTGGCGCATCAGCTCGGCGAACGCCGGCTCGCCGATGCTGCCCTTGCCGATGTTCTCGTGCCGGTCCCGGGTGGAGCCGCACAGGTCCTTCGAGTCGTTGGCGTGCACCAGCCGCAGCCGGTCGGCGCCCACGGTGGCGACCAGCGTGTCCAGCGTGGCGGTCATGCCGCCCTCGGCGGCCAGGTCGTGCCCGGCGGCCCAGGCGTGACAGGTGTCGAAGCAGACCCCGAGCATCGGGTGCCGGTCGACCGCGTCCAGGTAGGGACCGAGGTGCTCGACCCGGGAGGCCAGCGACCGGCCGCCCCCGGCGCTCGGCTCGACCAGCAGCATCGGCCCCCCGACGGCAGCGGTCTCGTCCAGCAGCGGGAGCAGTGACTCCCGGACCTGCCGCAGCGCCGCCTCCGCGTGCCCGGCGTCGACCGAACTGCCGGCGTGGAACACCACGCCCTCGGCGCCGATCGCCCGGCCCCGGCGCAGTGCGTGGGCCAGCGTCTCGGCCGACCGGGTGACCGTCGCCGGAGTGGGGGAGCCGAGGTTGACCAGCAGCGAGGCGTGGATGAACACCGGCAGGCCACGCTCGCCGCAGCCGTCGCGGAACAGCGCGTCCTGCGCCGGGTCGCCCGCCGGCAGCGCCCAGCCCCGCGAGTTGGAGACGTAGACCTGCACCACCTCGGACGCGGCGGCCTCGGCGTACGGCAGCGCCGCCCGCGCCAGCCCACCGGAGGTGGGGGTGTGCGAACCCACCCGCCGGCGCCCGCCGGTCGCCTCCGCCGGGCTCACAGGCAGGTCACCGTGACCGTGGTGCCCGGCGGCACCGGCGTGTTCTCGGCCGGGTTCTGGAGCCGGACCACGCCGTTCGGGTTGAGCTGGACGTTGACCGGGAAGCCCTGGCTCTCCAGCGTCTGCTTGGCCTGCTGGCAGGGCATGTCGACGACGCGGGGCACGGCCACCTGGGGCGGGCCCTTGCTGATCTCCAGCTTGACCTTCGCGCCCTTCTCCACGCCGGTGCCGTCGGCCGGGCTCTGGCCGAGGATCTCGTCCTTCGGCTTGTCGGAGTCCTTGTAGTTCTCCTCCGGCGTCAGCCCGAGCTTTCCGAGGATGCCCCGGGCCTCGTTGACGTTCTTGCCGACCAGGTTGGGCACGGTCACCGGGGCGCGGCCCTTGCTGAGGATCAGCGTCACCTTCGACCCGGGCTTGACCACGGTGCCCACCTTGGGGTCGGTGGCCAGCACCACCCCGGCCGGCAACGCGTCGTCGTAGCGGGAGGCGCCCTTGGCCGGCGCCAGCTTGGCGTCGGTCAGCTCGGTCTGGGCCAGTTCGAAGTCCTTGCCCACCACGTCCGGCACCGGCAGCCGCTCCGGGCCGAGGGACAGCGTCAGCGTGATGGCGCCGCCCTTGACGATCCGGGCGGCCGAACCCGGCGCCTGCCCGAGCACGGTGTCCTTGGGCACCTTTTCGTCGTAGCGGGCGTCGGCGTAGCGCAGCGTGAAGCCGCCGCGCTGGGCCTGCGCCTCCGCCTCGGCCTTGGTGAGGCTCACCAGTTGCGGCGCGACCGTGTACCGGCCCACCCCGAACCACCAACCGCCCACCGCGGCCACCAGGCCGAGCACCACGACCGCCGCGGCGACGGCCAGCCGACCGCGCGGCGAGCCCATGACCCGGGTACGCAGGGCGGCCAGCCGCTTGCCCAGCCCCGCCGGCTCGTCGGCGCGACGCCGGTGCGGCTGCTGCGCGCCGCCCCCCTCCGGCAGCCGGGCCCAGGCCGGCCGCTCCGCCGGGCGGACGGCGGCCACCACCTGGGTCGGCTGGCTCAACACCGCCGTGTCGTCGCTGAGCTGGCGCAGCACGGCGGTGTGCGCGTGCGGGTTGCCCAGCTCCTCGCGGGCGGACTGCACCTCGGTCAACAGCGCGGCGGCGTCGGCCGGGCGGGCGGCCGGATCCCGCCGGGTGGACCGGGCGACAAGCGCGTCGAGGACCGGCGGCAGCGCCGGGACCAGGGTCGACGGCGCCGGCACGTCCCGGTCGACGTGCTGCCAGGCGACCTCCACCGGGCGGTCGCCGTCGTAGGGCACCCGGCCGGTGAGCATCTCGAACAGCACGATGCCGGCCGAGTAGACGTCGGTGCGCGGGTCCGCGTGCCCCTGGGTGACCAGCTCCGGCGCCACGTAGGCCACGGTCGCCATGAGCTGGTTGCCGTTCTCCTCCTCGGCGCTGGCCTCGACGGCCCGGGCCAGCCCGAAGTCCGCCACCTTGACCACGCTGTCGACGAGGTTGCCGCCGACGCCGGCGGGTGCCTCGGCGACCAGGACGTTCTCCGGCTTGACGTCGCGGTGCACGAGACCGGCCCGGTGGGCGGCGGCGATCGCGGCGAGCATCTGCTCGGCGATGGCGAGCGCCTCGTCCGGGCGGAGCCGCCGCCGCTCGGCGAGCACGTCGCGCAGCGTGCGGCCACGGACGTACTCCATGACCAGGTAGGGCAGGCCGGCGTGGATGCCCTGGTCGTAGACCGCGACCACGTTCGGGTGGGTGAGCCGGGCGATGGTCTTCGCCTCGTCGGTGAAGCGGTCGACGAAGCCGGCCATCCGGGCCCGCGCCTGGGGCGCCTGGGTGGGATGAATGATCTTGACCGCCACGGTGCGCTCCAGGCGCTCGTCGGTGGCGGTGTACACGGTCGCCATGCCGCCACGAGCCACGCGACCGCGAATGCGGTAGCGCCCGTCGATCAGCGAGCCCAGCAACGTGTCGGCGACCTGTGTGTCCATCGGCAGGCAGTCTATGTGTCGGGAGGGTGAAGGTTGAACAGGATGCTACCGCCGGGGTACGACGAGGGTGGGCCGCCACACTCCACGGGCCGTCCGGGGGTGCCGTGCGCCGGGCGCGGCGGGCACGTGGCAGGGTGTTCTGGTGACCGATTCCGTACCCGCCGAGACCGGAGCCGACCTGCCCGGACCGACCGACCCGGCCGGCTGGCTGACGCTGCCGGACGTGGCCGAGCGTCTCGACCTGTCGATCAGCAAGGTGCACCAGATGATCCGGGACCGGGAGCTGCTCGCGGTGCGCCGCGACGGCGTCCGCCGGATCCCGGCCGACCTGGTGGCCAACCACATCGTGCTCAAGCACCTGCCCGGCGTGCTCAACCTGCTCGCCGACGCCGGGTACGACGACGAAGAGGCCCTGCGCTGGCTCTACCGGGAGGACCCGTCGCTCCCCGGCACGCCCGCCGCCGCCCTCTCCGGCGACCTGGCGCGCGAGGTCAAACGCCGAGCCCAGGCCGTCGCCTTCTAACCCCGCCCCCTTCCGCACCCACCCCCCACCCCGCACCCCCCCACCCGGCACCGCAGATTCACGGAAAGCGTGGCCATCGCGCGCGAAATGACCACGCTTTCCGTGAAACAGCGCGGATCTTGGGGTGGGGGGTGAGGATGGGGCGACGGGTGGGTCAGTCGGTGCGGCGGGTGGCGGCGATGGCCAGGTCGACAAGGGCCTGGCGGGCCTCGGTGTCCAGGTCCACGGCGGTCAGCGCGGCCAGCGCGCCCTCGGTCAGCGTGGCGATCCGGCGCTCGGTGCGCTCCAGCGCGCCGCTCGTGGTGATCAGCTCGCGGAGCCGGGTCACCCCGGCGGCGTCCAGACCCGGCTCGCCGAGCCCGCCCAGCAGCAGCTCCCGGCCGGCCGGGTCGAGCGCCTCCAGCGCGGCTGCCACCAGGTACGTCCGCTTGCCCTCGCGCAGGTCGTCGCCGGCCGGCTTGCCGGTGCGCTCCGGGTCGCCGAACACCCCCAGCACGTCGTCGCGGAGCTGGAACGCCTCACCCAGCGGCAGCCCGTACGCCGAGTAGGCCGCGTGCACCTCGGCCGGAGCGTTGGCCAGCGCCGCGCCCAGCAGCAGCGGACGCTCGACGGTGTACTTCGCCGACTTGTACCGGGCCACCTTGCCGGCCCGCTCGAGCGAGGTGTCGCCGGTGGCCTGGGTCAGCACGTCCAGGTACTGCCCGACGGTCACCTCGGTGCGCATCTCGTCGAAGACCGGCCGGGCCCGCGCCACCGTCGCCGGGGGCAGGCCGGCGGAGTGCAGCAGCTCGTCGGACCAGACCAGGCAGAGGTCGCCCAGCAGGATCGCGGCGGCGTCACCGAAGGAGTCGGCGTCGCCGCCCCAGCCGGCCGCGCGGTGCCGGGCGGCGAACCGCCGGTGCACCGCCGGCTCGCCCCGCCGGGTGTCCGACCGGTCCATCAGGTCGTCGTGGATCAGCGCGCTGGCCTGGACGAACTCCAGCGCGGCCAGAGTGGCGACGACCTGGTCGGAGTCGACCCCGCCGGCCCCCCGGAAGCCCCAGTAGCCGAACGCCGGGCGCAGCCGCTTCCCGCCACCCAGCACGAACGCCTCGATCGCCTCGGCGACCGGCAGCAGGCCGTCGTCGACAGTGGTCAGCCAGGCCCGCTGGCCGGCGAGGAACTCGGTGAGCGCCTTGTCGATCCGCTGGCGCAGGCCGGCGCGGTCGACGGGGGAGACGGGAGCAGCATGGGTCACGCCACGACGCTAGCCGGTTCCCGCCGGACACGCCTCGTCGCCGCCCCGGCACGCCGCCCGGCGCGGTCCGGCCCGCGTCCGCGCTGCTTGGGTCCGCGCCGGTTCGGTCCGCGTCCAGCGGATCCGGTCCGCGTCCGCGCTGCTTGGGTCCGCGCCGGTTCGGTCCGCGTCCAGCGGGTCCGGTCCGCGTCCGCGCTGTTTGGGTCCGCGCCGGTTCGGTCCGCGTGCGCGTCGGCGTCGGCCCCGGGCCGCCCGGGTGCGGGGGCCGGCCCGACGCGGGCGGGTGGGCGCGGGTGACCGGTGCGACCCCGGGCGGCGCCGGACCCCCGGCTCGGACGACCGGCGGCCCGGGTGGCGGGACGGGCGGCCCGGGTGGCGGGACGGGCGGCCCGGGTGGCGGGACGGGCGGCCCGGGCGGCCGGGCGGCCGGCCCGCGGCGGAGCTGGCGGCTGAGGGCCGCGGCCTCGGCGATCAGCTCGTCCGGGACGCCGAGGACCGTCGCCAGCCAGGCGGACCAGAAGTCGCCGGGGAGCCGGCGCTGCCGCTCCCACCGGGACACCTCGTGCCGGGTGAGTGTGGGCACGCCGGCGGCGGCGCACAGCTCGGCGGCGATCCGCTGCTGGCTCCAGCCGCGGGCGGCCCGCAGCTCGGCCAGGAGCGGCCCGAGCGGGCGGGGGCCGGACGGCGGGGACGGGAACATCGGGACCTCCGGGGCGACGGCGCGGTGGCGACGCGGACGCCCGGCCGTGCCGCACCGGCGCGTCGCCGTCGGGCGACCCCCGCGCGGGCCCCCGGGCCGGCCACCGGCCGCCCGCCGCGCTGCCGTCGTTCCTACTCCGGGGGTGCGACGTTCCGGGGCCGACCCGTTCGTGGACTGGGAAGGTCCTCGGCACGGCGGTCCGGTCCGGCTACAGTCGGTCCGTGGCGCTCGGTCTACCCTCGGTCCTCCCCAACCCCCAGCCGGCCATCGGGGAGCTGATCCGTGACGGCCAACCGACCTTCTCGTTCGAGTTCTTCCCACCGAAGACCGACGCCGGGGAGAAGCTGCTCTGGCAGGCGATCCGCGAGCTGGAGCCGCTGCGCCCCTCGTTCGTCTCGATCACGTACGGCGCCGGCGGCTCGACCCGGGACACCACGGTCGCGGTGACCGAACGGATCGCCACCGAAACCACGCTGCTGCCGATGGCGCACCTCACCGCCGTCAACCACTCCACCGCCGAGTTGCGCCACGTGATCGGCCGGCTGGCCTCGGTCGGTGTGCGCAACGTGCTCGCCGTGCGGGGCGACCCGCCGGGTGACCCGGGTGGCGAGTGGATCGCGCACCCCGAGGGCGTCCGGTACGCCGAGGACCTGGTCCGCCTGGTCCGCGACAGCGGTGACTTCAGCGTCGGCGTGGCCGCTTTCCCGTACAAGCACCCGCGCTCGCCGGACGTGGACAGCGACACCGCGCACTTCGTCCGTAAGTGCCGGGCCGGCGCCGAGTTCGCCATCACCCAGATGTTCTTCGACGCCGACGACTACCTGCGGCTGCGCGACCGGGTCGCCGCCACCGGCTGTGACACCCCGATCCTCGCCGGGGTGATGCCGGTGACCCAGATCGGCACCATCGCGCGGTCGGTGCAGCTCTCCGGCGCGCCGTTCCCACCGGCGCTGGCCGAGCGGTTCGAGCGGGTGGCCGACGACCCCGAGGCGGTCCACCGGCTCGGCGTCGAGCAGGCCGGCGAGATGTGCGGGAAGCTGCTGGACGAGGGCGTGCCGGGAATCCACTTCATCACGCTCAACCGGTCCACCGCGACCCGCGAGGTGTGGCAGCGGCTGCGGGCCGACGCGCGGGTGTGACCACCGCCCACACGACACCCGGGCCACCCTTCTACGGTTGATCCGTGGTGGGCACACAGCTGAACTGGGACCAGTACGCGACCGCGTGGGCGCGGCTGCACGGTGGGTTCGATCCCCGTAGCGCCGCGCCGGTGGTGCGCGCCTGGCTGCGCTTCGCCTATCACGTGGGCTTCGTGCTGGGCCGGCTGCGCGTCGGCCCGACCGCGGTGACCGTGTTCGGGGTGCTGCTCTGCTTCTGCGTACCCCTGCTGGTGGGCCGGGCCGGCGACGGGCCGTTCCTGGGCGCGCTGTTCGTGCTGCTGGCCGCCGTGGCGGACAGCGTCGACGGCGCGGTGGCGGTGGCCACCGGCCGCACCACCCGGCTGGGCTACGTCTACGACTCGGTCGCCGACCGGCTCGGCGAGGTGGCCTGGCTGATCGCGTTCTGGCTGCTCGGCGCGCCCGGCGCGCTGGTCGCCGCGGCCGGCGGACTGTCCTGGCTGCACGAGTACGTGCGGGCCCGGTCCGTCTCGGCCGGGATGCGGGAGATCGGCGCGGTCACCGTGGGGGAACGGCCCACCCGGGTCTCGGTGGCCCTGGTCGGGCTGCTGGTAGCCGGGCTCACCGGGCTGGTCGACGCCGACCTGACCGCCGGCACCGTCACCATGGCGACCACGGTGTGGGTGCTGCTCGCCGGCTTCGGGCTCGGGCAGTTGCTCTCCGCGGTCCGCCGTGCCCTCGTCGACGCCGGCTGACCGCCTGTCGAGGTAGCGAGAAGGGGCCCCGCCTTACCACGCAGGGCCGATGGCGTCGGCGACGATCTCGGCGGAGAGCGTCACCATGGGGAGGCCGCCGCCGGGGTGGGTGGAGCCGCCGACCAGCCAGAGCCCGGCCGCCGGCCCCCGGTTCGCCGGGCGCAGCAGCCCGCCCGCGGTGCCGTAGATCGACCCGCCCGGCGCGCCGGTGGCCGCGTCCAGGTCGGCCGGGGTGCGGATCTCTGAGAACACCAGCCGGTCCCGCACGTCCACGCCGCGCTCGGCGAGCACGTCGAGGACGCGATCCGCGTACGCCTCGGCCAGCCCCGGCCGCCGCCAGTCCACCGCGTCCGGGGCGGTGCCGTGCCGGGGCGCGTTGACCAGCACGAACCAGGCCTCGTGGCCGTCGGGGCGGACCGCCGGATCGTCGGCGGCGGTGACGAACACGGTCGGGTCGGGCGTCGGGCGGGCCCGCACGCCGCGACCGGGGTCGCCGAAGACGGCGTCGAACTCGGCGTCGTAGTCGCGCGGGAAGAAGACGTTGTGGTGGGCGAGCCCGGAGTCGCCGCGCACGCCGAGCAGCAGCACGAAACCGGCGAGGCTGCGGTCGGTGAGCGCGGCCAACCGGCGCGGGTCGGGCAGCAGGTCCCGGTAGACGGTGAGCGCGTCGGTGTTGGCCACCACCACGTCGGCGGGGACCGGCGCGGCCGATCCGGCGACGCGTACCCCGTGCACCCGGCCGCCGGCGGCGTCGATGCCGGTGACCGCCGCGCCGGTGCGGATCCGCACGCCCAGGTCCAGGCAGCGGGACAGCAGCGCGTCGGCGAGCGTGCCCAGCCCGCCGCGCAGGTACCAGCCGCCGTACGTCAGCTCGGCGTAGGGGACGGCGACCAGCGCGGCCGGCGCGCGGCGCGGGTCGGCGCCGGTGTAGGTGGCGTACCGGTCCAGCAGCATCCGCAGCCGCGGGTCGGACAGGTACTTCCGGCCCAACCCGCGCAGCGTGCGGCCGGGCCCGATGGCGGCGAGGTCGCCCAGCCGCCAGGCCAGCGCGGCGAGGTCGCGCGGCGAGTCCACGGTGCGGCGCAGGATGTCCCGGTGCGAGGCCGCCCAGACCCGGTCGGCGCGGCGCCACAGCCGCCGCCAGTCGGCGGCGGACCGGTCGCCGAACACGGCGCCGATCCGGGCGGCGAACTCGTCCGGGTCGGCGCAGGAGTCCAGCGTCGGCCCGCCGCCGGGGAAGACGTGCCGCACGATCGGGTCCACCGGGACCAGGTCGAGGTACTCGTCGAGCTTCGCGCCGGTGGCCTCGAACAGGTCGTGGAAGACCTGCGGCAGGGTGACCAGGCTCGGCCCGGTGTCGAAGCGCCACGTCCCCTCCGGGGTGTGGTGCGTGTAGCGGCCGAGCTTGCCGCCGACCGTGCCGGCCCGTTCCAGGACGGTGACGTCGTGCCCGGTGACCGCGAGCCGGGCGGCGGTGGCGAGCCCGCCCACGCCGGCGCCGATGACCACGATGCGCGCCATGGGTGCCCTCCTAGGTGACCGGGCGACCCCGCCAGGTGAGCCGGCGTCGCTTCCGCAGATGGTACGACCGGACGGTCAACCAACCCAGGACCACGACCGACACGGGGTGGGCCAGCGCGTCGGGCCAGGCCCGACCGCCGGTGGCCCGGGCGCTGACCACGCGTCCCGCGACGCCGGCCAGGTAGGCGCCGAACGCCACGCCGGCCACCGCCGGCGTGCCGGCCGCCAGCGCGGCCACGGCCAGCAGCGGCGGCACGGTGTAGAGCAGGAACAGCAGGGCCAGCACGGCGGCGGCGCCGGCCGGGTGCCCGAACGAGGCCCAGAGCGACTTGGTGTAGCCGTCGCGTAGCTGCGGCCAGTCCTCGTACATCCGGCAGGTGGCCAGCCGGGAGCCGTCGGCCAGCGCGATCCGGCCGCCGGCCCGCTTCACCGCCCGGGCCAGCTCGATGTCCTCCAGCACCTTGTCGGCCACCGCCGCGTGCCCGCCGGCCCGCAGGTAGCCGGCCCGGTCCACGACCAGGAACTGCCCGCCCGCGGCGGCCAGCGAGGGCCGCCGCGAGCGTTCCATCGCGCGCAGCGGCAGGAACGTCAGCCACAACCACTGCAACAGCGGCTGCACCAGCCGGTCGGCCGCCGTCCGCACCACGATCCGGGGGTACGGCGACAGCAGCGTCGCGCCCGCCGCGCGCAGCTCGGTCACCGCCGCCGCGACCGCGTACGGGGTGAGCACCACGTCGGCGTCGACGAACGCCAGCACTGTCGGCTCCGGATCGACGCGGGTGGCGAGCTGCCAGCAGGCGTGCGGCTTGCCCAGCCAGCCGGGCGGCGGCGCGACGCCGGTGAGCAGCGTGACCCGCCTGTCGGCGCCGGCCACCGCGCGGACCACGTCGGCGGTGCCGTCGGTGGACCCGTCGTCGAGCACCACGATCCGCAACCCGGGCACGCCGCGCTGGGCGAGCAGCGCGCGCAGGCACGGGGTGACCCGCTCGGCCTCGTCGCGCAGCGGCAGCAGCACCGCCACCGGCCCGGTCACCTCGGCCGGGCCGCCGGTCGGGCGGCGCAGCCAGGCGACGGCGTTGACGAGCGTGTGCCCGGTGAGCGCGGCGACCGCCACCACCAGCGCGAGGGCGGCGGTCATGCCGGCGCGTCGACCCGGGGCACGGGAGCCGGGGCGGCGGCGCGGTCGCGGCGGGCCCGCCACAGCACCACCGCCAGCGGCACCGCGGCCATCGCCATGCCGGCCGCGCCCCATAGCGCGGACGCGGGCAGCCGGAGGAAGACCGCGTGCGCCAGCACGCTGGAGGCGTACGTCCAGAGGTAGAGCGTGAACATCGGGGCGTCCCGGCCGTCCACCCGGTCGACGGCCGGCCCGGCGAGCGGACGCAGCGCGACGGCCAGCAGCACCGCGAAGCCCAGCCAGCCGAGATAGTTGCTGACCGGGATGCCGGGCAGGCCGGGCAGCGCCGGGGTGGCGTCCCGCCAGGTCCAGTAGCCCTCGGCCACCATCTGCGGGTCGAGGAACAGGTCCCACGCGGCGAGCCCCACCGCCGCGAGCGCGACCCGGGCGGCGCGGGATCGGGTGAGCCGGACCGCGGTGAGCCACGCCGGCCAGGCCATCCAGGTCCAGGCCAGCGGGATGATCAGCGGCACGCCGGCCAGCTTCGGGCCCAGCTCACCGGAGTAGTCGTAGCTGCCGAACGGGAACCCGGTGGCCACGCCGACCGCCTCGACCGCGAAGCCGCCGCCGGTGACGACCGCGACCAGCGCGGTCGCGGCCCGGGCGCCCCGGGTGAGCAGCGCGTGGCCGACGGAGAGCAGCCAGCCGAGCACCACGGTGGCCACGGTCAGCCCGGCCCGGGTCGCGCCGCCGGTGAGCGGATAGCAGATCTGGGCGAGAACCAGCACGGCCAGCAGCGCCCAGGGCAGCCGGCGGAGGCTCACGCCGGCTCCGGCCCGGGGGCGGGCAGCGGCAGGTCCCGGCCGAGCACCCCGAACGGCCGCTCGTCGCCGGGGAAGTGGAAGTGCCGCAGCACGTCGACGAAGCCGAACCGGCGGTAGAGCCGCCAGGCCCGCGACGCCTGCTCGTCCGCCTCCGGGGTGGAGAGCAACGTGGTGTCGCCCTCGGCCATGGTGAGCAGCGCGCGGAGCTGGCGGGCGCCCACGCCGTGTCCCTGCGCGGGTGGACGGACGTGCAGCTCGACCACCTCGAACGGGCGGGCCAGCCAGCGCTGCCGGGCCTCCGCGTCCAACGCCCGGTGCACCTGGTCGTGCCACCACTGGCCGGTGGCCCCGAGGTAGCCGTACCCGAAGCCGGCCAGGTGCCCCTCGGTGGTGAGACTGGCGACGGCCCGGAACCCGGGTCGGCGGACGTGGGTGGCGATGTAGCCGCGCCGGGCCTCCAGCAGGTCGGGGCGGTAGCCCATCGCCTCGCCGTAGACGGCGACCACGTCGTCCAGCCGCCGGACCAGGTCGTCCGGCGTCCACCGCACCAGCCTCATGCGTTCCCTCTCGCGGAGTCGGGGCCGCCCTCGGCGGCGACCCAGCCGAGCACCGTGCGGTCGCCGACGACGTCGCCCACCGCGAACCGCGCGAACAGTTCCTCCGCGTACCAGCCCTCGGTGGGGGTACGGGTGATCGCGGCGCGGTGCTCGGGGGAACGGTACGCGAACGCGACCAGGTCCGCCGGGTCACGCCACACGCTCACCGTGCCCTGCCAGCCCAGCGGCGCCTCGCCGACGCCGAACCGGGCGAGCAGCCCGGGTGCGGCGTGCAGCTCGGCGGCGACCGGCGGGATGGCCCGCCAGAACGTGGCCGCCCGACGGGCCCGCAGCCGGGCCCGGGTCAGCGCCAGCACCGGCCCGGTGGCCCGCCCGCCGGCCGGCGTGCCGAACGGCTCCCGCCCGGACCACCGGCCCCGGCTGGTCAGCGGGCGCAGGTCCACCCGGACGGCGGCGTCGGCGATCCGGGCCCAGGAACGGGCGACCGGGGCGGCGTCGAAGCGGGTCGCGTCGGCCGGGGAGTCCCAGACCACCAGCGCGGCCCACCGGGTCAGGTCGGCGTCGCCCGGCCCGAAGCCGGTGCCGGTCCCGGTGCCGAGCAGCTTGGCGAAGCGGACGCCGGGCAGCCGGCGCAGCCGCGTCGGGTGGGTGGCCATCCGGGCCAGCGCCCCGGGCACCGCCCGCCGGGGGACGCGCCACACGTGCAGCGTGACCAGGGCTGGGTTCACGCCACCCCGGCCGGGTCGCCGCCGGTGATCCGCAGCAGTTCCGCGTACGTGGTGGGGAACACCGCCTGCGGCACGCCGCCGGCCGCCCACAGCTCGGGGTACCCCTCGAGGGCGGTGTCGACCAGGGTGCGCAGCGGCCCGGGGTGGCCGACCGGGGCGACCCCGCCGATCACCTGGCCGGTGTGCCGCTTGACGAAGTCGGGGGTGGCCCGGCGCAGGTGGGTCACGCCCAGCGTGGCGGCCAGCCCGGCGGTGTCCACCCGGTGCGCGCCGGAGGTGAGCACCAGCAGCGGCCTGCCGTCCGCGTCGAAGACCAGCGAGTTGGCGATGGCGCCGACGTCGACGCCGAGCGCCGAGGCCGCCGCGGCGGCGGTGTGCACCGCCGCGGGCAGCAGCCGGACGGCGCTGGCGTGGCCGGACCCGTCCCGCGCCCCCGCCTCGTCGAGCGCCCGCTGCACCGCCTGCACGTTCGGATGTGGCTGTGACTGCATGCCCTGCATTCTCCCCCCACCCGGTCCCCGACCGGACCCGGGTACGTTGATCATGAGGTTGGCGGTGTCGCCCCTCGGCGTGTCGGACCGTCAACCTCATGATCGACGGACGGGTCGGTGGGGGTGCGGGCGTGGAGCAGGGCCTGGATGCCGTCCAGGATGCGGGCGAGTCCGAAGTCGAGGGTGCGGTCGGGGGCGGGTGGGGCGGCGGGGTCGGCCAGGGCGGCGGCGAGGGCCGGGAAGCGGTCCTCGCGGCCGTGCACGAGCGCGGCGAACGCGGCCTCCCGGCCGGACCCGGGCGGGAGGGCGGCCAGGTTGCGGGCGTGCCCGACCAGCAGGGTGGCCACGTCGAGCCGCTCGGACGCGGTGAGCCCGGTGTCGGCGAGCGCGGCGACGACGCGTTCCACCCAGGCCAGCTCGTTCGGCCCGGGCAGTCGCGCGCCGACGGCTGCCGCCTGCGCCCAGGGATGCCGGCGGAACCGCTCGACCAGCCGCCGGGTCCAGTCGTCGAGCTGCGCCCGCCAGCCCGCGTCGGCCGGCGCCGGGACGTCGGCCGCGCCTCGGTCGGCCGGTACCGGGACGTGAGCCACGCCTCGGTCGGCGGGACGGTCGGCCGGGGCCGGGGGCGGCTCGCCCAGCGCCGCGTCCAGCATCAGGGCGATCAGCTCGGCCCGGCCCGGCACGTAGCGGTAGAGCGCCATCTTGGTCACCGCCAGCGACGCGGCGACCCGCTGCATGGTCAGCCCGTCGAGCCCGTCCGCGTCGGCGACGGCGATGCCGGCGCGGGCCACGACGGCGGGCGAGAGCGTGGGACGCGGCCCGCGCCGGGGCCCGACGGGCGTGCCCCAGAGCAACTCGAACAGCCGCTTCTTGTCGACCTCACCGGTGCGCACGTGTTCACCCTCCCCGGCATCCGTCCGTCAGCGGAGAAGATACGGCCCGGGAGCCGGGCCAGCCGGGGGTGGCCCGAACCCGGCCGGCGGCGTCCACCAGCAGGGCCGCGTACCCGTCCAGGGTGGCCAGCCAGTCCAGCGCGTCCGGGCCGCGGGCGACGGCGGCGGTCGCGTACACGTCGGCCCAGAGCAGTTCGGGGCCGACCACGGTGACCGATCGGACCGCCTCGGCCGGCCGCCCGGCGCGCGGGTCGGTGATGTGCGTGCCGCGCCGCGCGGTGCCGGAGGTGGCGACCGCGCCGGCGGCCCGCTCGACCACGTCGAGCAGCCGGTCCGGGCGGTCGGGGTCCTCGACCCCGATCCGCCAGGCCGGCCGGCCCGGTCCGGCCCGCAGCAGCACGTCCCCGCCCGCGTTCAGGCACAGGTCGTGGTCGGCCAGGTCGGTCAGGTGCCGGGCGGCCCGTTCCACCGCCCAGCCCTTGACCAGGCCGGACGGGTCGTAGCCGGTGCCGCCCCGCGGCAGCGGCAGGCGGCGGGCGTCGAACCAGCCGCCGGTCCGCGCGCGGGCCGTCTCGCAGAGCCCGGCCACCTCGCGCACCAGCGGGTCGGCGGTGGCGGCCGGGCCGGGCGGCGCGCCGCGCAGGCGGCCCAGCACGCTGTCCGGCCGGTACGTGCTGAACACCGCGTCCACCGCGCGCAGCTCGGCGAAGACCCGCGTCACCCGCCGCTCCACCGCCGGGGTACGCACGCCGGGGCCGCGCAGGTGCACGCTGACCGGCAGCCCCATCACCTGCTCCACCCAGGCCCGCCGGTCCGGCCCGCTCACCGCAGGTGCGCGGCGTCGATGGCGGACTGGAGCGACTCCCGGTAGCCGTCGCTGGTGACGGTGGCTCCGGAGACGCTGTCGATCTCCGCGCTCTGGGCGGCGAGCGCCTCCTGCCGCAGGATCGGCACCGCGTAGTCGTTGATCTCCTGGTCCCGCCGGTTGCCGTCGGGCACCTGCACGGCGGTGACGTCGGTGATCTTCCCGCCGGAGACGGTGATCTTCACCTGGACCGGCCCCCACCGGGTCTGCGCCACCGACCCGGTGGCCGTGCCGCTACCACCGGTGCCGGTGCCGGTGCCGGTGCCGCCGCCGGTGTCGGTGGACGGGTCGGACCCGGTGGCGCCGCCGTCCGTGCCGCTCCACGAGCCGGCACCCGGGTCGGTCCCGGCCGCGACCGCGCCGGTCTCCCCGGCGCCCATGGTGCTGGTCCGGTAGCTGAACAGCAGCACCAACGCGGCCACCGTGGACAGCAGCCAGATGGTGATCCGTCGCACGGATCCTCCCTTCGCGCCTGTCACCAGGCGAAACGTTCGTGATGGACGTGCGCGTCAGGCACCCCGGCGGCGCGGGCCGCGGCGCGGACGGCGTCGACCCAGCCGTCCGGCCCGCAGAGGAAGACGTCGTGTCCGGCCACGCCGGGGGAGAGCCGGCGCAACGACTCGGCGTCGGAGAGCCCCTCGGCGTACGCCGGCAGCCAGGACGGTCGCGTCGCCCGGGGACCGACCAGGTGGTGCACGACCAGCCCGCGTTCCGCGACGAGCCGGTCCAGCTCGTCGCGGAAGGCCAGGTCCTCCCCGCTGCGCGCGCGGTAGGCGAGCACCGCCTGCCCCGGCGCGTACGGCAGCTCCCAGAGCAACGCCAGCAACGGGGTGAGGCCGACGCCGCAGGCCAGCATGGTGATCCCGCCGCCGCGCCAGTGCTGCCCGGTGAGCCGCCCGTACGGTCCCTCGATCAACACCCGGGTGCCGGGACGCAGGGCGGCCACCCGGGCGCTGTCGTCGCCCAGGTCCTTGACCGTGATCCGCATCAGGTCGCCGTGCGGCGGCGCGGACAGCGAGTACGGGTGGGCCCGGGACCAGCCGGGGCCGTCCAGGAACCGCCAGAGCAGGAACTGCCCGGCCCGTGCCGGCAGCCGGTGCAGGTCCCGCCCGCGCAGCCAGACCGAGGTGACCCCGGGCGCCTCGGGCACCACCGCGGCCACCTCGATCCGGTGCCGCAGCGAGCGCCAGGCCGGCAGGCCGAGCCGCCAGATCAGCACGCTGGCCAGCGCCAGCAGGTAGACCGTCCACCAGTAGGCGCGGGCGAGCGGCGAGGCGACGAAGTCGGCACCGGTCCAGAGCTGGTGCGGCAGCGCCAGCGCGACACCCAGGTAGGCGTAGAGGTGCAGCAGGTGCCAGGACTCGTAGCGCAGCCGCCGCCGGGCCGCGCGGACCGAGGTGACCACCACCAGCGCCAGCAGCGCCAGCGCCGCGGTGGCCAGCAGCATCCCCGGGTACGTGACGACCAGGTCCCGGATCTCGGCGAGCACCCCCTGGCGGGCGGTGCCGGCGTACCCGAGGACGGTCAGCAGCACGTGCGCCAGGAGCAGGTGGAACGAGGTGAAGCCGGCGAGCCGGTGCCAGCGGGCGATCCGGTCCTGGCCGAAGCGACGCTCCAGCAGGGGCACCCGGGCCATCAGCACCACCTGGAGCAGCATCAGGTCGGCGCTGACCAGGCCGGTCAGCCGGCCGAGCGAGGTGAGCCCGGTGGCCGCGCCGGCCAGCAGCTCCTGCACGCCACGGTCGGCGGTCCAGAGGGCGGTGACGACCAGCAGGCTGAGCGCCGCGAGGCCGCCGGCGACGTCGGCCCACCAGTCGGGGGCGGCCGGCGGGGTGCGGCGCCCCGCGCGCCGGTCGGCCACGGTGGTGCTCACCGGAGGGGCTTTTCGGTACGGCTCACGTTCACGGGGTAAACCCTGGTCCGGCGAGTTCCGGGCCGCCTTTGCCGCGGCTGTGCGCCGGCTGGGAATTCCGGCCGCCCTCCGGCGTGTCCCGGGCACGTCACACGTTGCGTTTTCGTCGGCGGGGAGGTGTACTGTCAGGGTAGTTAGAACGAGTGTTCGATTGGATCGCGTTGACGCGGGTCGCGGTTGACCCGGTCCCGCGCGGTCGGGTCGCCCACCCGTTCCCCAGCTCCGGAAGCGGTGTTTCGCGGCACCGGCTTCCGGACAAGGTGCGGCTCCGCGGGCCGCACCGGGCTTCGGACAGTCGCGAGTCCGAGCCCGTCAGGCAGGTCGTCGCCCGCCGCCCCCGACCCCCGGGCGGCGGGCGACGGACCCGCCGGGCACGCCGGCCGGGTGTGGGTGTGGGGAAGCGTTCACACCCGGCCGGCCGCCACCTGAGGTGCGTCTTCCTCCGCACCGACCGCTCCGGGCGACCGGACGACGGTTCCCCGTCGCCCGACCGCCCGCCCCGGCCACACGCGGAGGAGAGACCCATGCCCGGTCCGGCCCAGGCGCCCACGGTGCCCGCGCACGTGCTGCCGCACCGCACCCCCGCCCAGTTGCTCGCGGTGGCCCGTGAGGGGTTGGCCGAGGCCGCCCGCACCCGCCCCGACGGTCTCCGGTACGCCGCCGCCCACCTCGCGGCGCTGCGCGCCGCCGCCGCCGTGCTGGCCGCCCGGGCCCGGCCCGCGCCCACCCGCCGCAACCGGATCACCAGCGTCTGGGTGCTGCTCGCCACCGTCGCCCCCGAGCTGGACGAGTGGGCCGCCTACTTCGCCGCCGGCGCCAGCAAGCGGGCCGCCGCCGAGGCCGGCATACCCCGGGTGGTCACCGCCCGTGAGGCCGACGACCTGCTCCGTGCCGCCGAACAGTTCGTGACCGTGGTGGAGACCGCACTCGGCCGGCCGCACCAGCCGGCGCTCGACGGCCTGCCCCGGCCCCTACGGCCCGGCAGCTCCGACGCCGCGCCGCGCCCCGGGTCGGCCGCCGCCTGAGTCGTGGCGCCCGGCCGCCATCGGCGGGACCCGGGGGGCCGGGCGCCGCACCACCTGACCCAGCGCACCACCTGATCCAGCGCACCACATGATCCACAGCACCACCACGGGCCGGCTCGTGGCGAGAACACGACGGGGGGTTGGTCCGATGGCGGGCCGCATGGTGGTCGGCTCCGCCGCCCTGGCCGAACTGGTGCGTCCGGCGAGCGCGCCCGACCCGGCCGGCGGCCACCGGGTGCTCCCCGTCCGGGCCGAGCTGACCGGGCTGCTGCCCAACCGTGGGCTGCGACGCGGCAGCACCGTCGCGGTCGGCGTCGGCCGTCCCCGGCACAGCGGTGCCACCTCGCTGATCCTCGCGCTGCTCGCCGAGGCGTCCCGGGCCGGCTCGTGGTGCGCCGTGGTCGGCGTACCCACGTTCGGGGCCGGCGCGGCGGCCGAGGCCGGGATCGCCCTGGACCGGCTCGCCCTGGTGCCCGATCCCGGGCCGGAGTGGCCCACCGTCGTCGCCGCGCTCATCGACGGGGTCGACGTGGTGGTCACCGCCGTGCCGGCCGCGGTCTCCGCCTCGGTCTCCGCCCGGCTGGCCGCCCGGGCCCGGCAGCGCGGCAGCGTGCTGGTCCCGTACGGCCGGTGGGACGGTGCGGACGTGACACTCCAGGTGGTCCGTGGCGTCTGGCAGGGGCTCGGGCCGGGGCGCGGGCGGCTGCGCCGTCGCGAGGTGACCGTCTCGGCCCGCGGCCGGGGCGCCGCCGCCCGGCCCAAGGAGATCAAGGTGTGGCTGCCCGGCGACGAGCTGACCCGGGTGATCCCCCGCCCGGTCGGGTCCGGCGTCCCCGCCGCCCCGGCCCGCCGGCTGCGCGTGGTGACCTCCGCCGCCCGTCCGCTCACCACCGTGGCCGGTGCACCGTGAGCGCGAGGAGTGAGCCGGCGCGGGCGCTGCTGCTGTGGTGCCCGGACTGGCCCGTCCTCGCCGCCGAGATCGTCGACGGTGTGCCCGCCACCGACCCGGTCGTGGTGCTGCACGCCAACCGGGTGGTGGCCTGTTCCGAGCGGGCCCGGGCCGAGGGGATCCGGCGCGGGCTGCGCCGGCGGGAGGCGCAGGCGCGCTGCCCACGGCTCACCGTGGTCGACCACGATCCCGGCCGGGACGCGCGGGCGTTCGAGCCGGTGGTGGCCGCCGTCGAGGAGGTGGTCGCCGGCGTCGAGGTGATCCGTCCCGGCGCCTGCGCGACCGCCGCCCGGGGGCCGAGCCGCTACCTCGGCGGTGAGGAGGCGGCGGCCGAGCGGATCGTCGAGCACGTGGCCCAGAGCTGCGCGGTGGAGAGCCAGGTCGGCATCGCCGACGGGGTCTTCGCGGCCGGCCTGGCCGCCCGCGAGGGGCGGATCGTGCCCCCGGGCGGCACCGCGGCCTTCCTGGCCGCCCGGCCGGTCGAGGCGCTCGGCCGGCCCGCCCTGGCCGACCTGCTGCGCCGCCTCGGCGTCCGCACCCTCGGTGACTTCGCCGCGCTGCCCGCCGGGGACGTGCTGGCCCGGTTCGGCTTCGACGGGGCGCTGGCGCACCGGCTCGCCGCCGGGCGGGACGACCGACCGCTCGCGGTCCGGCAGCCGCCCGCCGACCTGACCGTCACCGTCGAGCACGACGAGCCGATCGACCGGGTGGACGCCGCCGCGTTCGCCGCCCGGACGCTTGCCGAGCGACTGCACGAGCGGCTCGCCGCGTACGGGCTGGCCTGCACCCGGCTCGGCATCGAGGCGGTCACCGCGCACGGCCAGGAACTGCACCGGGTCTGGCGGCACGACGGCCTGCTCACCGCCGCGGCCATCGCCGACCGGGTCCGCTGGCAGCTCGACGGGTGGCTCTCGGGCAGCAACGGCCGGGGCGGGGCCCGCCCGACCCGCCCGACCGCCGGCATCATCCGGCTGCGGCTGGTGCCGGACGGGGTGCTCGCCCGGGCCGGCCTGCAACCCGGGCTGTGGGGGGAGACCGGCGAGGAGCGGGAGCGGGCGCACCGGGCGTTGCACCGGGTGCAGGGCATCCTCGGCCCCGAGGCGGTGGTCACCGCCGTCCTGGGTGGGGGGCGCTCCCCGGCCGACCAGGTGCGTCTGGTTCCGTGGGGGGACGAGCGGGTGCCCGCCCGTCCCGGCCCACCGCCCGTCCCGCCCACCGTGCCGGAGCCGTCCGCCGAGGCGGCTGTCGTGCCGGAGCCGGCCACCGAGTCGGCTGTCGTGCCGGTCGGGTCCGCCGATTCGGGCCGGACGGCGGTGCGGGCCGGTCGCCGGACCGGCCGGGCCAGGGCGGTGCCCGAGCCGCCGTGGCCGGGGCGGATCCCGCCGCCGTCGCCGGCGGTGGTGCTGCCCACCCCGCTGGCGGCCGAGGTGCACGACGCGGCGGGCCAGCCGGTCGTGGTGAGCGCCCGGCTGGTGGTCAGCGCGGCGCCGGCCCGGCTGACCGTGGGCGCCGGCCGGCCGGCCGAGGTCTCCGGATGGGCCGGCCCGTGGCCGGTGGACGAGCGCTGGTGGGCGCCGGCCGAGGCGCGTCGGCGGGCCCGGTTCCAGGTCTGCCTGGTCGACGGCACGGCCCTGCTGCTCGCCGTCGAGGGCGGGCAGTGGCTGGTGGAGGCGATCTATGACTGAGCGGCTCGCCGCGGCTCGCTGGCGTGCCGCCGTGCCGCGCCGACTTCCGCTCGCCGGGGGCTACGAACTTGATGGCGTAAACGGGTCGCCCCACCGACCTGTCGCCGCCGTCGCCACCACCACCACCACCACCGCTGCCGTTGCCGGTGTCGCCATGACTCATCCGTGCCATCAAGTTGGCAGGCCACCGCAGGTAGCCCTTCGACCGGCCGACAGGGGAGAACGTGGCGGGCGGGGGAGCGCGGCATGAGCTTCCACAACCCGAGGATGCCCTGGTCGAAGCTGGAGCAGGTGTTGTCCGGCCGGGGCGACGAGCGGGGCCGGGGCGAACGGCACCTGCACGTGGTGGACCCGCTCGCGGTCGACGCCGACGGCGGCGACGCCCCGGCCTGGAGCCGCAAACGCGTGGAATACCGGCCGCCGGAGCTGGACCGCGCGGACGGCGCCGTGCCCTACGCCGAGCTGCACGCGCACTCCAACTTCAGTTTCCTCGACGGGGCCAGCCACCCCGAGGAGATGGCCGAGGAGGCCGCCCGGCTGGGGCTCACCGCGCTCGCCGTCACCGACCACGACGGCTTCTACGGCGTGGTGCGCTTCGCCGAGGCGGCCCGCGCGCTGCGACTGCCGACGATCTTCGGGGCCGAACTCTCGCTCGGGCTGCCCGGCCCGCAGAACGGCGAACCCGACCCGCTCGGCCGGCACCTGCTGGTGCTCGCGCACGGCCACGAGGGGTACGCGCGTCTCGCCGCCACCATCTCCCGGGCCCAGCTACGCGGTGGGGAGAAGGGCCGCCCGGTCTACGGCGAGCTGGAACAGATCGCCGCCGAGCTGAAGGACCACGTGCTGGTGCTCACCGGCTGCCGCAAGGGGCACGTGCCGGCCGCGCTGCTCACCGACGGGGTCGACGCGGCAGCCCGGGAACTGGACCGGCTCACCGCGCTGTTCGGCGCGGAGACGGTGGCGGTGGAGCTGACCGACCACGGCCACCCGGTCGACGCCGACCGCAACGACGCGCTGGCCGAGCTGGCCGCCGCCGCCGGGCTGCCCACGGTCGCCACGAACAACGTGCACTACGCCACGCCGGGCCGACGTCGGCTGGCCACCACCGTGGCGGCGGTCCGGGCCCGGCGCAGCCTCGACGAGATCGACGGTTGGCTGCCCGCCGCGGCCACCGCCCACCTGCGCAGCGGCGCGGAGATGGCGGCGCGGTTCGCCGCGTACCCGGGTGCGGTGGCCCGGGCCGCCGAGTTCGGCGCGGAACTCGCGTTCGACCTGCACCTGGTCGCGCCGCGGCTGCCGGCGTACCCGGTGCCGGCCGGGCACACGGAGATGAGCTGGCTGCGGCGGCTGACCATGGACGGCGCCCGGGAGCGCTACGGCCCGCCCGAGGCGCACCCGGAGGCGTACGCGCAGCTCGAGCACGAGCTGCGGATGATCGACGAGCTGGGCTTCCCCGGCTACTTCCTGGTGGTCTACGACATCGTCACGTTCTGCCGGCAGCAGGACATCTACTGCCAGGGGCGGGGCTCGGCGGCCAACTCGGCGGTCTGCTACGCGCTGCGCATCACCAACGTGGACGCGGTCCGGCACCGGCTGCTGTTCGAGCGCTTCCTCGCCCCGGAACGGGACGGGCCGCCCGACATCGACGTGGACATCGAGTCCGACCGGCGGGAGGAGGTGATCCAGCACGTCTACGCCCGATACGGCCGGGAGCACACCGCCCAGGTCGCCAACGTCATCTCGTACCGGCCCCGGTCGGCGGTGCGGGACGTGGCCAAGGCGTTCGGGTTCTCGCCCGGCCAGCAGGACGCCTGGAGCAAGCAGATCGACAGGTGGGGCTCGGTCGCCGCGGTCGACGTGGCGGACATCCCCGAGCAGGTGGTCGCGTACGCGAACGAGTTGCAGACGTTCCCCCGGCACCTGGGCATCCACTCCGGCGGCATGGTGATCTGCGACCGGCCGGTGATCGAGGTCTGCCCGGTGGAGTGGGGCCGGATGCCCGGCCGCAGCGTGCTCCAGTGGGACAAGGACGACTGCGCCGCGGTCGGCCTGGTCAAGTTCGACCTGCTCGGCCTCGGCATGCTGTCCGCGTTGCACTACGGCTACGACATGATCGGGATGAGTCTGGACCTGGGCGGGATGACGCTGGACGACCCCGAGGTCTACGACATGCTCTGCCGGGCCGACTCGGTCGGCGTGTTCCAGGTGGAGAGCCGGGCCCAGATGGCCACCCTGCCCCGGCTCAAGCCCCGCGAGTTCTACGACCTGGTGGTGGAGGTGGCGCTGATCCGGCCCGGTCCGATCCAGGGCGGCTCGGTGCACCCGTACATCCGGCGCAAGAACGGCCAGGAGCCGGTGACGTACGCGCACCCGCTGATGCGCAACGCGCTGGAGAAGACGCTCGGCGTGCCGCTGTTCCAGGAGCAGCTCATGCAGCTCGCCATCGACCTGGCCGGGTTCGACGCGGCCGGCGCGGACCAGTTGCGCCGGGCCATGGGCGCGAAACGCTCGGTGGAGCGGATGGCCCGGATCGCCGACCGGCTCTACGCCGGGATGGCCGAGCGCGGCATCACCGGCGAGCTGGCCGACGACGTCTACCGCAAGCTCACCGCGTTCGCCAGCTACGGCTTCCCGGAGAGCCACGCGATGAGCTTCGCCTACCTGGTCTACGCCAGCTCGTGGCTCAAGCGCTACCACCCGGGCCCGTTCCTGGCCGCGCTGCTCAACGCCCAGCCGATGGGCTTCTACTCGCCGCAGACGCTCGCCGACGACGCCCGCCGGCACGGGGTGGAGGTGCGCCGGCCGGACATCAACGCCAGCGGCGCCAAGGCGGTGCTGGAGTCGACGCCGGAGACCCGGTGGGGGAGCCTGCCGGGGGAGCCGCCGCACGCCTGGGGGCTGGGCGGTCCGGCGGTCCGGCTCGGGCTGGGCAGCGTCCGTACCCTCGGCGAGGACGCGGCCGAGCGGATCGAGACGGAGCGGACCGCGCACGGGCCGTACCGGGACATGCCGGACCTGGCCCGGCGGACCGGTCTGACCGCGGCGCAGCTGGAGGCGCTGGCCACCGCGGACGCGTTCGCCTGCTTCGGGCTGACCCGGCGGCAGGCGCTCTGGGCCGCCGGCGCGGCGGCCCAGGACCGGCCCGACCGGCTACCCGGCACGGTGACCGGCGCGGACCCGCCCACGCTGCCCGGCATGGCGGCGGTGGACCGGCTGGTCGCCGACGTCTGGGCTACCGGCCTGTCCCCCGAGAGCCACCCGGCCCGCTTCCTCCGGGACCGGCTCGACGCGCTGGGCGCGGTGCCGATCGCCCGGCTCGGCCAGGTGCCGCCCGGGCGGCGGATCCGGGTCGGCGGGATCGTCACCCACCGGCAGCGCCCGGCGACCGCCGGCGGGGTCACGTTCCTCAACCTGGAGGACGAGACCGGCATGCTCAACGTCACGTGTTCGCCGGGGCTGTGGCAGAGATACCGTCGAATCGCCCGCACCAGCGGGGCACTGGTGGTGCGGGGCCGGTTGCAGCGGCACGAGGGCGTCACGAACCTCACCGCGGACCGGCTGGACTCGATCGAGCCGCCCGTCACGCCGGCGTCCCGGGATTTCCGTTGACCGTAGTGATCCACATTACGGTTTCCCGGGGCCGGACACGGGAGACTCCCGGACACGGGTGGGCAGAGTGGCGCACCCGGGTATGGGGGATGAACCGATGACCTTTCACAGCACGTACCCCGGTGGCGTGGCCAACGCCCGACGGACCCGGCTCGGCGCCGGGTGGGCGCCCACCCACGAGATCGAGCCGCGCGAGCACCAGGTGACCGACGGCCCGGTGGCCAACGCCCAGCGTTCCCGCGCCGAGGAGGACCCGGCCGGCGGCGGCGAGTCCTGACCCCGAGCCGGGGGGATGACCGGCGCTGACGACCATGGCTAGGCTCCCCTCGTGGAGCAGACCCGAACCCTCACCCCCCGCACCGCCGTGATCTGGTCGGTGCTCCGGGCCGAGCTGGGCCGGCGGGCCGACGAACGGCTCGCCGTGCTCGACGTCGGCGGCGGGACCGGCGGCTTCGCCGTCCCGCTCGCCGAGGCCGGCCACCGGGTCACCGTGGTCGACGCCAGCCCCGACGCGCTCGCCGCGCTGACCCGCCGGGCCGCCGAGGCCGGGGTCGCCGATCGGGTACGCGCGACGCAGGGCGACGCCGACGCGCTCGCCGGGCTGGTCGAACCCGCCTCGGTGGACCTGGTGCTCTGCCACTCCGTCCTGGAGGTGGTCGACGACCCGCACCCGGTGACGGCGGCGCTGGTCGCCGCGCTCCGGCCGGGCGGCGCGGCCAGCGTGCTGGTCGCCGCGCGGGCCGCCGCGGTGCTCGGCCGGGCGATGAACGGGCAGCTCGACGCCGCCGCCGCGCTCGCCGCCGACCCGCACGGCACCGCCGGCGGCCGGGACACGCTGCGCCGCCGCTACGACGCCGACGGCGCGACCGCGCTGCTCACCGCCGCCGGGCTCGTCGTCGAGGAGATCCACGGCGTACGCGTGCTCGCCGACCTGCTCCCGGCCGCCGTGGCCGACGGTCAGCCGGCCGCCCTGGTGGAGTTGGAACGGGCCCTGGCCGGTCGGTCGCCGTACCGGGACCTGGCCGCCCAACTGCACCTGTTCGCCCGTCGTCCGGCATGACCGGCCCACTCGACCGGGTCGCGCCCCGCTACGGCGGCGGCAGTCTGGTCGACGTGCTGCCCAGCGCGCTCGCGCTGCTCGGCGTGCCCGGCGCGATCGACCTGCTCGACCTGACGCCCCGGCTGGCCGGGGTCCGCCGGATCGCCGTGCTGCTCGTCGACGGCCTCGGCTGGCACCAGATCCCCACCGCCGCCCGGTACGCGCCGACGCTGGCCGGGCTGGCCGCCACCACCGGCACGCCGCTCACCGCGGGTTTCCCCTCCACCACCCCGACCAGTCTGGTCAGCCTCGGCACCGGCACCCCGCCCGGCGCGCACGGCGTGCTCGGCTTCACGGTCCGGGTGCCCGGCACCGACCGGGTGCTCACCCACGTCGACTGGGCCGGCGACCCCGACCCGTCCCGCTGGCAACCGGTCCCCACCTGGTACGAGCGGGCCCGTGCCGCCGGCGTGGCGGTGACCGTGGTGAGCCGCCCCGAGTTCGCCGGCAGCGGCCTGACGCTGGCCGCCAACCGGGGCGGCGACTACCGGGGCGCGGCCGGGGTCGACGCGCTCGCCGCGCGGATGCTGGCCGCGCTGGCCGCCGGCGCCGGGCCCGCCCTGGTCTCCGGCTACCACCCCGACCTGGACCGGCACGGGCACCTCAGCGGCGTCGACTCGGCGCCCTGGCGGACGGCCGCCGCCGAGGTGGACGCGCTGCTGGCCCGCCTGGTGGACGGGTTGCCGCCGGACGCCGCGCTGCTGGTCACCGCCGACCACGGCCAGCTCGACATCCCCGCCGGGCACCGGTTCGACCTGGACACCGACCCCCGGCTGCGGGCCGGGGTGCGGGTGGTGGCCGGCGAGCCCCGGGTCCGCTACCTGCACGTCGCGCCGGGTGCCGAGGCCGACGTGGTGGCCGCCTGGACCGGGGTGCTGGGCGGGGCGGCCGACGTGCTGACCCGGGCGGAGGCGGTGGCCACCGGCTGGTTCGGGCCGGTGCCGGAGGCACACCTGGCCCGGATCGGGGACGTGGTGGTGGTGTGCCGGGACACGTACGCGGTGGTCGCCACCCGGTCCGAGCCGCCGATGGCGTCGCGGCTGGTGGCGTACCACGGCGCGGACACCGCCGCGGAGATGACCGTCCCGCTGCTGGTGGTCCGGGGCTGACCGGCGGTCCGGTGGGGCCGGGGGCGGCCGGCGGTCCGGTGGGGGCGGGGCTGACCGGCGGACCTGTCGGACGGGCGGGCTAGCCTGCGGGGCATGGGCCGCAGCCAGTCGTTGCCCCGGGGTGGCGGTGACCCGCGCTTCGGGCCGGACGCCGACGACACCGGCTGTTCCATCCTGCACGTCGACATGGACGCGTTCTTCGCCTCGGTCGAGGTGCGCCGCCGCCCCGAGCTGCGCGGCCGGCCGGTGGTGGTGGGCGGCATCGGCCCACGCGGCGTGGTCAGCTCGGCCAGCTACGAGGCCCGCGTGTTCGGGGTACGCAGCGCCATGCCCACCGCCCGGGCCCGGGCCCTCTGCCCGGACGCGATCTACCTGCCGCCCGACTTCACCGCCTACTCGGCGGCGTCCCGGGCGGTCATGCAGATCTTCCGGGACGTCACCCCGCTGGTCGAGCCGCTCTCCCTGGACGAGGCGTTCCTCGACGTGGCCGGCGCCCGCCGGCTGTTCGGCCGACCGGCGGCCATCGCCGCGCTGATCCGCCGTCGGGTGGCCGAGGAGCAGCGGCTGACCTGCTCGGTCGGGGTGGGCCCGAGCAAGTTCGTGGCCAAGCTGGGCTCCACCCGCGCCAAGCCGGACGGCCTGCTCGTGGTGCCCGCCGACCGGGTGCTGGACTTCCTGCACCCGCTGCCGGTGTCGGCGCTGTGGGGCGTGGGGGAGCGCTCGGCGGAGGCGTTGCGCCGGCTCGGCCTGCGCACCGTGCGCGACCTGGCCGAGGCGCCGACCGGTCTGCTGCGTCGGGCGGTGGGCGAGGCGTCCGCGAGGCACCTGCACGAGCTGTCCTGGGGGCGGGACCCGCGTGGGGTCTCCCCGGAGCAGGTGGAGAAGTCGATCGGGGCGGAGATCACGTTCGACACCGACGTCACCGACCCGGGCGAGATCCGGCGGGCGCTGCTCGCCCTCGCCGAGAAGGCCGGCGCCCGGCTGCGGGCGGCCGGTCAGGTCGGCCGCACGGTGTCGCTGAAGGTCCGTTTCGCCGATTTCCGCACGATCAGTCGCTCCCGCACGCTCGGCGTGCCGACCGACACCGCACGGGAGATGTTCGACACCGCCTGGGCGCTCTGGGTCGCTCTCGCCCCCGGCGAGGCGGTCCGCCTGGTCGGCGTACGGATGGAGGGGTTGGCCGCGGCGGAGGAGACGCCGCAGCAGCTCACCCTGGGTGCGCCGGAGCGGGGGTGGCGGGAGGCGGAGGCGGCGGCGGACGCGGCAGCCGCCCGATTCGGGCGGTCCGTCATAGGTCCGGCCAGTCTTCTCGGCCGGCGGGATCCACGACGAGTCGAAAAACCGACCCGGCCGTAGGTCGTCCCGCTTTCCGACGCGCGAGCCCCCTCGTAGACTTGCGGGTAAGCAGCCGGTTGGCTGCCACGGTCTGTCGGCCCGACCGGGCCGACCAACGTGACCGGGGAGGAGTGCCGTGCCGCTCTCGGAGCACGAGCAGCGGCTGTTCGAGCAGATCGAGCGGTCGCTTGCCGAGGATCCCAAGTTCGCCTCGGCCGTGCGCGCCAGCGACCCGCGTTTCCACGCGCGGCGTCGCGTGCTCGTCGCTGCCGGCGTGGTCGTCGCTGGTCTGGCACTGTTGATCTACGGTGCCGTGATCAAGATTCCTGCGGTGGCCGTGGCGGGCTTCGTCGTCATGCTGGCCTCGTTGGGCTACGCGGTGCAGTCGCACCGCCGGTCCCAGTCGCCCGACCTGCACGTGGTGGGCGGCACAACGACGAGTCGGCGTCGTCCCCGTGGCCGCAGTGGCCGTCGGGGCTCCTTCCTCGACCGGATGGAGGACCGCTGGCGGCAGCGCCCGGAGGGCCACCGCTGACCACGCCCCGCCCCTGACCGGGCGGGGCCGCGACGGACGCCTTGCCGGCGCACGCCGGCGAGCGCGTCCGCTGCATCGCTCCCATGACCACGTTCTCCCCCCACGGAGCGCCCCACCCCGCGCGCCCCCGTGCGCGCCCACCCGCGTGCGCCCACCCCCGTGCGGCCTGTTTCACGGAAAGAGTGGTCATTCGAGCCCGAATGACCACTCTTTCCGTGAAACTGCGGCAGCGGAGGAGGTCAGGTGGCACGCCTGCTTGGCTCGGTGCGGCAGCGGAGGAAGGCAGGTGGCACGCCTGCTCGGCTCGGCGGTCAGCGGGCGGGGCGGTTGGCCAGCAGGCGACGCGGGCTCCAGCGCAGCATCCGCTGCCGTACCTGCCCGGTGACGGTGATCAGCCGGGCCGACCGCTCGGCCAGGGCGGTCTGCCACCGCGCCAGCACCGACGGCGGCAGCACCGCGGCCAGCAGCCGGGTCCGCCGGTTCGCCCGGGCGGCGAGCGCCCCCCGCACCGTCCGCAGCGCCGGCTGCAACTCGGCGTCGGTCAGCGGGTCACGGGCGTACCGGGCCCGCTCCTCGGCCCGGCCCAGCAGCCGTACCCCGGTCACCGCGCCCGCGTCCTCGACCAGCGCCTCCCGGCTCAACCGCTCGGCGGTGGCCCGCGGCGTCTCCGTGCCGTCCACCGGCACATGGAAGTCGACAAGCGTGTCGAGCAGTTCGTCCCAGGCGGCATGCGCGTCGGCGCGGGCCGCCTCGGCGTCCACCCCGACCACCATCTCGGGGCCGCGGCCCCGCTGCCCGGGCACGGCCATCGCGGTGGCCGCCGGCAGGGTCGCCCGGACCCGCCGCCGACGACGCAGCGCGGAGCGGCGCAGGGCCGGCAGGGCCAGCAACGCCAGCAGCGCGAGCACCCCGGCCAGCCACCACGGCCAGACCTGGTCCTGCCGGGTCGGCCCGTTGTCGCCGACCGCCAGGCCCTGGTCGGCGTCCTTGTCCAGGCGGTCCGGTTCGTTCGGGCCGGCCGACGGGTCGGTCGCGTCGGGCGCGGCGCTGCTTCCCGGCGCGGGGGTGATCTCCTCCGGGGCGTCGGTGTCCGGGGCCCAGGCCGACCGGACCGAGCCCGGGATGCTCGCCGCCGGGGTGGCGTCGAACGGCACCCAACCGATCCCGCCGAAGTAGACCTCGGTCCAGGCGTGCAGGTTCTGGTTGGTCAGCACGTAGGAGCCGTCGCCGGTGTTGGTGCCGTTGGTGAACCCCACCGCCACCCGGGCCGGTACGCCGGCCGCCCGCACCAGCCAGGCCATGGCCGCCGCGTACTGCTGGCAGTAGCCGACCTTGGTGGCGAGGAAGTCGGTGATGTCGTCCCCGCTGCTGCCGTTGCGGGTGGAGAGCGCATAGGTGAAGCCGTTCTCCACCGAGAAGTAGTCGTAGACCGCCCGGACCTTGTCGTAGTCGGTCTGCCGGCCCTTCACCAGCCGTTCGACCAGCCGGTCGACGGCCGGGACGGACGGGGTGACGGTCTGCTGGCGCAGCACCGCGCTGTCCGACGGCAGGGACGGCGCGGCGCGCAGCGCCGCCGGGCTGAACGTCGACCGCACGTAGTCGAAGGAGTAGCGCTTGCCGCGGGCGTTGTCCCGACTGGAGAAGACGATCTGCTGCTGCGGGTCGTAGCGCCAGTTGCCGGCCAGGTCATCGGTCTTGACCGGCTCGGCGTAGACCGGCATCAGTGGCATGTTCAGGTTCTTCGTCACCTCGACGGTGGCCCGGTAGCGCTGCTGCTCGACGCCGCGGGGCGCGCGTTCGGCCGGGTCGGGCAGGCCGCGGGTGACCGGTTGCCCGCTGGGCACGCGCGCCTGGAAGCCGCTCGGCCGCAGATCGTCCACCACGCCGAGGCGCAGGTAGAACGGGTTCGGCTCGTCGGTGGTGACCTTGACCAGGTCGAACCGCTCGCTCTGGTTGAGCTGCCCGCTGAGCGCGGCGAACAGGTCGATCCGGCCCGTGCTGCCGCCCTGGCCGGGCCGCCCGTTGCCGTCGCCGGGGCCGGCGCCGACGTTGCTCATCAGGCCGCTTGTCATCCCGGGCACGGCCAGCGGCAGCGCCACCGCCACCACCACCCCGACCACGGCCAGCCGGCGGCCGGCCGCGGCCAGCGGCGACGCCTCCCAGACGTCGACGTCGCGGCCCTCGCCGGTGAACCGGCGGCCGAACCGGCGCACCCGGTCGACGTTGTCGGTGACCAGCAGCCACAGGTAACCGGCGGCGCCCACCACGAACGGGGTGGCGGGAACGCTGTCCACGTAGACCGCGACCGGCACCGAGTAGATGGCCAGCATCGGCAGCCCGGCCAGCGCCGGCCGGCGCAGCCCGACCGCGAGCACGTCCACCACCACGGCCACCGCGCCGATGCCGAGCACGGCGAGGAAGAGCAGCGAGTCGACGTCGGGCACCTTGACGCCGTAGCCGCGCATGTCCTGCAACGACGTCTGGAGCAGCTCGCCGAAGTGGGCGAACGTGGCCGGGGTCGGCACGAACGCGAACGCCTCGGTGCCGCCGGGGAAGACCCACGTCAGGCCCAGGGTCAGGCCGGCCAGCATGGCCAGCAGCTGGCCCCAGAGCGGGGCCCGCCCCAGCCGGCTCAGCGCCGCCGCGCCGGCCACCACGGCGACCACGATGGCCGCCTGGACCAGCCACGTCCACCGTTCGAAGATCGCCGACAGCGGAGCCGCCGCCAGCAGCGTCGCCGCCGCGGCGACGAAGCCGATGTTGCGGTGCGGGATCACCGAACCACCCTTCCGGTCATCGCATGCCTCCGGCGACGGTCTCGGCCAGCGCCGCCCGCAGGGCGAAGCCCTGGGAGCCGCGCCCGGCCTGCGGCCACAGCGCCGGCAGCCGGTTGCCGTGCTCCACCCCGATCACCCGCCAGCCGCTTTGCAACAGGGCGAGCGCGGCACTGCCGTGCGCCCGCTCCGCCTCGGCCCGTGCCTTCGGCGCCAGGTTCAGCCAGGTGTTGCTGTCGAGCAGGAACGCCACGCAGGTGGCGCCGTTGCCACGCAGCCCGGCCAGCAGCTCCGCCTCGGCGTCGCCCAGCGTGCCGAGAAGCGCGATGATCAGGCCGCCGTCGGCCCGCTGCCGGACCTGCTGCACCAGCGCGGTGATCTCGCCACGCCGGTCGAGGTGCACCTCGGCGAGGTGGTCGAGGAGCAACCCCTCACCACCGGTCTCGGTGGCGCCCACGTCGGCGCCGTTGCCGGTGACCAGGCGCAGCTTGTAGCCGGCCTGGCGCAGGTGCACGGCGATGCTGGCGGCGGCCGAGACGGCCCACTCGAAGCTGGCCGTCGGGCCCTCGCCGCGATGCCCGGCGGCGCGGGTGTCCAACACCACCGTCGCCCGGCTCTCCCAGGGCTGCTCCTCGCGGCGCACCATCAGCTCGCCGGTGCGCGCGGTCGACTTCCAGTGCACCCGACGCAGGTCGTCGCCCATCCGGTACTCCCGGGTGGCGGCGTCGTCCTCGCCGTGCACGGCCACCGAGCGGGCCCGGCTGTCGCCGCTGCCGGCGTACTCGCCGGGCAGCCGCACCGCGGGCAGCGAGGTGACCTGGGGGATCACCGTGAGGTGGTCGGTGCTGGGGAACGAGCGGGTCAACTCGCACAGCCCGAACGGGTCGGTCAGCCGGATCACCAGCGGGCCCACGTCGTAGCGGCCCCGCACGTCGGCACGGACCGTGTACGCCACCGAGCTGGCCTGGTGCGCGCCGAGCCGTTCCAGCACCACCCGGGGCCGGCTGCCCAGCGCGTAGGGCAGCCGGTCCTCCAGCAGCAGGGTGCCGGTGGGCAGCCGGGACAGGTTCTGCAACCGCAGCACCACCCGGGAGCTGGCCCCGACCGGCACCCGGTGCGGTTCGAGCGTGCGGTTGCAGGCCAGCTTGTAGCGGCTGCGGCCGACGTACGCGGCGGCGAGCAGCGGCAGGACGGCGAGCAGGACGGCAACCCGGAGCAGGTCCTTCTCGCCGAGGATGCCGGCGGAGAGCGCGGCGGCCACCGCTGCCGCCAGGAAGGAACGGCCGCGGGTGGTCAGCCCACGCAGCCCGTCGCGCACGTCACGGCCTCCGCGGCTCGAACGGCCCTCGGCCGTTGCCGGTGCCGGTGCCACCGCCGGGCCGGGTGTCGTACGGCGAGCGCTGCCGGTCGTGCGGCAACGGCAGGCGGTGCACCAGCTCGGCGACGATCGCGTCGGTGGTGCGCCGGGCCAGTTGCGCGTCCGCGGTCGGGATGATCCGGTGTGCCAGCACCGGCACCGCGAGGGCCTGGAGGTCGTCCGGGAGGACGTAGTCGCGGCCCTCCAGGGCGGCCACCGCGCGGGCGGTGCGCAGCAGTTGCAGCGTGGCCCGCGGGGACGCGCCGAGTCGCAGGTCCGGCGCCTCGCGGGTGGCGGTCACCAGGTCGATCGCGTACTGCTTGACGGCGTCGGCGACGTGCACCTGGCGGACGTGGCCGATCAGCCGCCGGACGGTGGCCGCGTCGGAGACCGGTCGCAGGGCCGGCAGCGGGTCCGTGGCGCCGTGTCCGTCCAACATGGCCAGCTCGGCGCTCGGGTCCGGGTAGCCCATCGCGATGCGGGCGGTGAACCGGTCCCGCTGCGCCTCGGGCAGCGGGTAGGTGCCCTCCATCTCGATCGGGTTCTGCGTCGCGATCACCATGAACGGCGTCTGGAGCTGGTAGGTCACCCCGTCGACCGTGACCTGCCGCTCCTCCATGCACTCGAGCAGGGCCGACTGGGTCTTCGGCGAGGCCCGGTTGATCTCGTCGCCGACCACCAGGTTGGCGAAGACCGCGCCGGGGCGGAACTCGAAGTCGTGGGTCTCCTGGTTGTAGACGCTGACGCCGGTGACGTCGCTGGGCAGGAGGTCGGGGGTGAACTGGATCCGGCGGACCGAGCAGTCGATGGAGCGGGCCAACGCCTTGGCCAGCTTGGTCTTGCCGACGCCGGGGACGTCCTCGATGAGCAGGTGGCCCTCGGCGAGCAGCACCGCCAGGGCGAGCCGGACGGTGGCCGTCTTGCCCGCGATGACCTGCTCGATGTTGGCCACGACGGCCTCGCTGGCGGCACGGAACTCGTCGTGCGGCAGCAGACCGCCCACCTCGTCCCAGGTCTGTTGTGTCACGGGCCTCCTCCTCGTCGCCGGAACGGCAGCTCTGTATAGAGCACCTGGACCCGCCGTTGGGTTCGCGACGCCGAGCCTCGTCTGCCGCACGCATCTCACTGGCCTCTCAGGCTAACCATGTTTGCCGGGAACGCCGACTCCCGCAGGTGGTCGGTCGGTTACGCCCGGAATATTCGCCGGACGGGGGACCGGGGTACACTGCGACCCATGGCCGGAGTCTTCCTGCTTCTTACCGAGCCGTGCTGATGCGCTGAACGCGCGACAGCACGGCCGCCCCTCCTGCGCGAGGGGCTTTTTTGTGCCCGCAGCAGACCTCCACCACCCGATGAGACCGCGCCGAGGAGACGCCATGAGTGAGGCAGCCGCACCGGCCACCGACATTCCCCCGTTCCGCTACACCGCCGCCCTGGCCGAGGAGATCGAACAGCGCTGGCAGGACACCTGGGAACGGGAGGGCACCTTCCACGCCCCGAATCCGACCGGCCCGCTGGCCGACCCGGGGCACCCCCGCGCCGGCGCCGAGAAGCTGTACGTGCTGGACATGTTCCCGTACCCGTCGGGCGCCGGCCTGCACGTGGGCCACCCGCTGGGCTACATCGGCACCGACTGCTACGCCCGCTACCAGCGGATGGCCGGCCACAACGTGCTGCACGCGATGGGCTTCGACGCGTTCGGCCTGCCGGCCGAGCAGTACGCGGTGCAGACCGGCACCCACCCGCGGACCACCACGGTGGCCAACATCGAGCGGTACAAGGCGCAGCTGCGCCGGCTGGGGCTGGGCCACGACGAGCGGCGCTCGGTCGCCACCATCGACACCGAGTTCTACCGCTGGACGCAGTGGATCTTTCTGCAGGTCTACAACTCCTGGTACGACGCGGACGCGCGCAGGGCCCGCCCGGTGGCCGAGCTGATCGCCGAGTTCGAGGGCGGGAACCGGCCCACCCCGGACGGCCGTCCCTGGGCCGAGCTGACCGTGGCCGAGCGCCGCCGCGTCGTCGACGACCACCGGCTGGCGTACGTCTCGGAGGCGCCGGTGAACTGGTGCCCCGGGCTGGGCACCGTGCTGGCCAACGAGGAGGTCACCGCCGACGGTCGCTCGGAGCGGGGCAACTTCCCGGTCTTCAAGCGCAACCTGAAGCAGTGGATGATGCGCATCACCGCGTACGGCGACCGGCTGCTGGACGACCTGGACACGCTGGACTGGCCCGAGCCGATCAAGCTGATGCAGCGCAACTGGATCGGCCGGTCCACCGGTGCGCACATCGACTTCCCGACCGACGCCGCCGCGGTGCGGGTGTTCACGACCCGGCCGGACACGATCTTCGGTGCCACCTACCTGGTGTTGGCGCCCGAGCACGAGCTGGTCGACGTGCTGGTGCCGGCCGCCTGGCCGGCGGGGACCCGGGACGCCTGGACCGGTGGGCACGCGAGCCCGCGCGAGGCGGTCGAGGCGTACCGCAAGGCCGCCGCGGCCAAGACCGACATGGAACGGCAGGCCGACACCCGGGAGAAGACCGGCGTCTTCATCGGCGCCTACGCCGGCCACCCGGTCACCGGCGCGCCGGTTCCGATCTTCATCGCCGACTACGTGCTGGCCGGCTACGGCACCGGCGCGATCATGGCGGTGCCCGCCGAGGACGAGCGGGACCACGCCTTCGCCGAGGTCTTCGAGCTGCCGGTGGTGCGTACCGTGCAGCCGCCGGAGGGGTTCGCCGGCGGGGCGTACACCGGGGACGGGCCGCGGATCAACAGCGCCGCGCCCGCGGCCGGCCTGGACCTGAACGGCCTGGGGCTGGCCGACGCGAAGGCCCGGGCCATCGGGTGGCTGGAGGCCGAGGGGCGCGGCGTCGGCGCGACCACCTGGCGGCTGCGGGACTGGCTGTTCTCCCGGCAGCGCTACTGGGGTGAGCCGTTCCCGATCGTGTACGACGAGACGGGGGCGCCGATCGCGCTGCCGGAGTCGATGCTGCCGGTCGAGCTGCCCGAGGTGGACGACTTCTCGCCGAAGACGTTCGACCCGGACGACGCCGCCAGCAACCCGGAGACCCCGCTGTCGCGGCGGCGCGACTGGGTCGAGGTCGAGCTGGACCTGGGTGACGGGCCGAAGCGGTACACCCGGGAGACCAACGTGATGCCGCAGTGGGCCGGCTCCTGCTGGTACGAGCTGCGCTACGTGGACCCGACCGCCTCCGACCGCTTCGCCGAGCCGGAGAACGAGGCGTACTGGATGGGCCCGCGGCGGCCCGGCGACTGCGGCGGCACCGACCTGTACGTCGGCGGCGCCGAGCACGCCGTGCTGCACCTGCTGTACGCCCGCTTCTGGCACAAGGTGCTGTTCGACCTGGGGCACGTCTCGTCGTTCGAGCCGTACCGACGGCTGTTCAACCAGGGCTACATCCAGGCGTACGCGTTCACCGACCCGCGCGGCGCGTACGTGCCGGCCGAGGAGGTCGTCGAGGTCGACGGCCGGTGGTTCCACGGCGAGACCGAGGTCCGGCGCGAGTACGGCAAGATGGGCAAGTCGCTGCGGAACGTGGTCACCCCGGACGAGATGTGCGCGGCGTACGGCGCCGACACGTTCCGGGTGTACGAGATGTCGATGGGTCCGCTGGAGGTGTCCCGCCCGTGGGAGACCCGGGCGGTGGTCGGCTCGTACCGGTTCCTGCAACGGGTCTGGCGCACGGTGGTCGACGAGCGGACCGGCGCGTCGCGGGTGACCGACGCGCCGGCCGACGAGGCGACCCGGCGGCTGCTGCACAAGGTGATCGACGGGGTCCGCGCCGACATGGACGGGATCCGGTTCAACACCGCGATCGCCAAGCTGATCGAGCTGACCAACGGCCTGACGAGGCTGGCGGAGACGCCGCGCGAGGTGGCCGAGCCGCTGGTGCTGATGGTCGCCCCGTTCGCGCCGCACGTCGCCGAGGAGCTGTGGCGCCGGCTGGGCCACGACACCTCGCTGACGTACGCGGACTTCCCGGTGGCCGATCCGGCCCTGCTGGTGGCCGAGTCGGTGACCTACCCGGTGCAGGTCAACGGCAAGGTCCGGGGCCGGGTCGAGGTGCCCGCCGACGCGCCCGAGGACGTGGTCCGCGCAGTCGCGCTGGAGGCGGTCGCCGGTGTGCTGGCCGGCAAGGAACCGCGCAAGGTGATCGTGGTGAAGGGCCGGATGGTCTCGGTCGTCGCCTGAGGCCGGGTCAGGCTTGCGGGGACGAGCCGGCCGGCCGGGTCGGTAGCCGCGCGGCCTACAAACTTGATGGCGTGGATGAGTCGCTCTTTCGGCGCGGAGGATGCCGAGCCGGATGACTCACCTACGCCATCAAGTTTGCAGGCGACGCGAGGAAACCCCGGGGGCAGCCCGGGGCAGGGGCGACCCGGGACCCGGGCGGTGCGGCGGACGGCGGGATCGGGGCGGACCGGCGGTCACCTCGCGCGCAGCGCGGCCTCGACCGTCGGGCGGTGCCGGCGCAGCCAGTCGTGCCAGCCGCGTACCGTCTCGACCGCCCCGGCGGCGCGCAACCGGCGCATGCCGGGCGCGTCCCGGTCCGCGCCGGCGTCGATGCCGCGCCAGGTGCCGTCGAGCTGGTCGAGCATGACGCCGACCAGCTCGGGCCGGGGGAGCAGCCCACCGGCCGGGCCCTCGTAGGCGTCGCAGAGCAGCCGGCAGCGTCGGCCCAGCTCGGCCGGGTCGGCGTCGCCGCCGAGCGCGCCCCAGTGCCAGCCGGCGAACGCCACGTCGTCGATGCGCCGACCCGGACCGGCGAGGTCCCAGTCCAGCAGCGCCACCGGCACCGGTCCGGCCGGTCCGGCCCGGTACACCGTGTTCTTCGGGGACAGGTCCCGGTGGCAGACCGTCTCCGCGCCGCCGGCCAGCCCGGTGCCGGCGCAGGCGTCGTGCAGCGCCCGGATCAACCCGGCCAGCCCGGTCAGCGCCGCGTCGGCGAAGAAGGCCGGCTCCTCCTGGTCGCGCCACGGGACCACGCCGTCGATGTGGGAGAGCACCTGCCGGCCCTGTTCGTCCACCCCGAGGTACCCGGGCGCGATCCCGGGCGCGGTCGACGCCAGGTGATCCAGCAGCGCGGCGACGAAGTCGGCGTTGGCGGGCCGGGTCCGGCGGACCGTGTCCCCGATCCGGACCACCTCGGCGATGAACCCGCCGGGCAGCGTCTCCCCGGTGCCGGTCATGTCAGCTCGGGCCGAGCCGGCGCTGCCGCTCGGCCCGCCACCAGCGATGGATGATCAGCACGCTGGCGATCAGGCCGAGGCTGGCCGGCGCGGCGGCGTACCAGTTGATCGAACCGGGGCTGGTCACCGCCGCGCCGATCGCGGCGTAGCCGATGGCGGTCGGGGCGGAGGCGATGACGCTGCCGGCCAGGAACGGCAGCACCCGGGCCGCGGTGGTGCCGTAGCCGTAGCTGACCAGCCCGAAGCCGGCGATCGGCAGCAGCCGGACGGTGATCACCCCGAACACGCTCTGCCGGGCGAACCAGCCGTCGAGGCGGGCCAGCCGGCCGCGGACGCGTTCGGCGACGAACTCCCGGCCCAGCAGCCGGCCGACCGCGAAGCCGAGCGCCGCCGCGAGCAGCGCCGCGCCGAGCGCGTACGCGGCGCCCTGCACCGGCCCGAAGATCGCACCCGAGGCCAGCGTGACGAACGTCCGGGGCACCAGCGCGACCAGCAGCAGCGCGCCGCCGACCACGGCCGCGACCGGGGCGTACCCGCCGAGCGAGTCGGCGAGCCGGGGCAGGTCGGCCGCGTCCGGCCGGGGCACCAGCAGCAGCGTGACGCCGAACCCGGCGAGCAGCAGGAGCAGCAGCCCGAACCGGCGCGCCGACGGCTGCCCCAGCAGCCCGACGAGGCGGCGGGCCGCCGGTCGCCGCCCCGGCCGGGCGGCCCCGGTCATGCCCGGGCGGCGGCGGCCACCGCGGCGCGGCGCTCGGACCGGAGCCGGTCGGCCCAGGTGTCGTCGAGCGGGGGGAGCTGGTGGATGCCGGTCGCCCAGCGCAGCAGCAGGTCGGCCAGGTCGGGGTTGCGGGCCAGCGCCGGGCCGTGCGAATAGGTGCCGAGCAGCTTGCCCCGCCACGCGCCCTCGGTGGCGCCGTCGTTGCCGACCCCGGTGGTGACCCGGGCCAGCGGTGACACGCCCGGACCGAGATGGGTGCGGCCACCGTGATTCTCGAAGCCGGTCAGGTGCGGGATGCCCAGCCGCGGGTCGACCTCGCCGGCCAACTCGCCGACCGCCCGGGTCGGACCCCGGTCGGAGGAGAGGTCGAGCAGCTCCAGCCCCTGGCAGCGGGTGCCCTTGGCAAAGAACGAGGTGCCGAGCAGTTGGTAGCCGGCGCAGACGCCGAACACCACCGAGCCCTGGGCCACCGCCCGGTGCAGGCCGCCGTCGGCGAGCAGGCGCTGGGCGCCCAACGCCTGCGGACCGTCCTCGCCGCCGCCGATCAGGTAGATGTCGGCGGTGGCGGGCAGCCGCTGGTCGGAGCGGACCTCCAGCACCTCGACCGGCATGCCGCGCAGCTGGGCCCGGCGGGCCAGGATCAGCGCGTTGCCCCGGTCGCCGTAGGTGGACAGCAGGTCGGGATAGACCCAGACGATGCGCAGGCTCTCAGTTGACACGGTCCAGCTCCGCTCGGATGTCCTGGAAGGCGGTGTAGTTGGCGATGACCTCCAGCCGGCCCGGCGGCACCGCGCGGACCGCCTCGTCGAACGTCCGCACGTGCCGGAACGGCACGCCGTTGACGTCGAGCCGCACCGCCAGGTCGTACGCCCGGTCGCCGGTGATCAGCACCTGCCGGCCGGCCAGCGGGGAGAAGTCGACGTCGAACAGCCACGACGTGTCCAGCCCGTCGGGGTCGCGGGCGTTGATGGAGAGCAGTGTCGGCGCGACGTCGGCCATGTCGAACGCCTCCAGCCAGCTCGCCGGGTTCTTGGCCAGCAGCAGCCGGATGTTGCGCCCGTCCCGGTCGACCTGGGCGTAGCGGCCGGCCACCGAGGTGACCGAGCCGAGCCGGGAGACCGCGTCCACCGGGCGGACGCCGAACTCGGCGGCGACCGCCAGCGCGGTGGCCGCGTTGCCGAGGTTGACCTTGCCGGGAAGCTGGAGCTGGATCTTGTGCCAGGCGCCGGTGGGGTCGAGCACGCCGTCGTCCTCCACCGTCCACTGCGGCTCGGGGCGGCGCAGCGGGCAGCCGGTGCACCACCACTGCCCGCCGGAGCGCTGGATGGTGGAGCCGCACTCGGGGCAGACCCACGAGTCGTCGTGCCAGCGCTGGCCGGCGCTGAACCAGGTGACGTGCGGCGGCACGTGACCCTGGGCCGGGTCGGCGGGCGGGGTGGCGGCCCAGACCACCATCGGGTCGTCGGCGTTGGCGACCACCCGCACGTCGGGGTGCCGGACCAGGGCGGCACGCCAGAGCTGCGCCATCATGGCGACCTCCTTGGCGCGGTCGAGCTGGTCGCGGGAGAGGTTGAGCAGCGCCACCACGTGCGGCTCGGTCGCCTCCAGCACCTGGGCCAGGTAGTGCTCGTCCACCTCCAGCACGGCGTACGGCGTGCTGCCGGCCTTGGCCAGCGCCGAGGTGTGCCCGGTGGGCATGTTGGCGCCGAAGGCGTTGGAGGCGACCCGGCCCAGTACGCCGACCGCGGCGGTGGTGAGCCGGGTGGTGGTGGTCTTGCCGTTGGTGCCGGACACCAGGGCGATGGCCCGCCCGGCCGAGAGGTGGGCGAGCAGGTCCGGGTCGATCTTGAGGCCGATCCAGCCACCGATCACCGAGCCGTCGCCACGGCCCGCGGCCCGCGACAGCGCCGCGGCGGTGCGCGACACGGAGCTGGCCACCTTTGCCCGCAAGGGCATCTTCGCGTCCGTCACCCGAGCGAGGTTACCGGACCACACTCTCCGCCAGATCGCCGCCGACGGCGAACCGTTCGGCCGGGGACCGCACGGCGGACGGCCGGAGCCCGTTCGGCCGGACGGGGGGCGGTCGATGTCGGGTAACGGACCGCTGCCGGGGTCGGCCACCCCCTCCACTCCGCCCCACCCGCGTTGACGTGCGGTTTTGCGCGCGGAAACGCCGCGCCGACCAGGCGATTCTGGTTGCAGGTGGAGGGAAGTGGAGTAGAGTGGGGCGCGATGGTGAGGCCGGGAGGGCCACACCGGCCCGGGGGGTCAGCGGCGCCGCGAACGCCGCTCAGGGCGAGGGGGTTGGGCCGATGTTCCTCGGCACCCACACTCCGCGCCTGGACGACAAAGGCCGGTTGATCCTGCCGGCCAAGTTCCGGGACGAGCTGGCGGGGGGTGTCGTGATCACCAAAGGGCAGGAGCGCTGCCTCTACGTCTTCCCGATGCCCGAGTTCCAGCGGATCGCCGACCAGTTGCGCGCGCAGCCGATGACCAGCAAGGCGGCCCGGGCCTACAGCCGGGTCTTCTTCGCCAGCGCGCACGACGAGGTGCCGGACAAGCAGGGGCGGGTCACGATTCCCGGGCACCTGCGGTCGTACGCGGCCCTCGACCGGGAGCTGGTGGTGATCGGGGCGAGCACCCGGGTGGAGATCTGGGACAGGGCGGCCTGGGAGGCCTACCTCGCGGAGAGCGAAGACGACTTCGCCGACATCGAGGAGGGGGTGCTGCCCGGCGGTCTGTAGGGCGTGACGGCGCCCGACGTACTGCGAGATCTCCAGCCGCTTTCGAGTTCCTGGCACCCCTTCCCCGGTGCCAGGCGCACGATCCGGGACGGAGGCTGCGGCCTCCGGCGGGCGGGAGCGGATGGGGATCTGGCGGTATGGCGAGGCGTCGTGGCGACGACGGACACGTGCACACGGACGGTTTTCGAGTGGTGGGGGTCGACATGGGGGAGCTTCGCGGCACGCACGTGCCGGTGCTGCTCGAGCGGTGTCTCGAGCTGCTGGCCCCCGCGCTGGGCCGTCCCGGCCGGACCGTCCACGTCGACGCCACGCTCGGCCTGGCCGGGCACGCCGAGGCGGTGCTCACGGCGCACCCGGACACGGTCCTGATCGGCCTGGACCGGGACACCGAGGCGCTGGCCCACGCACGGGTCCGCCTGGCCCGGTTCGCCGACCGGATCCACCTGGAGCACGCCGTCTACGACGAGCTGCCCGAGGTGCTCGACCGGCTCGGCTACCCGGCGGTCGACAGCGCGCTGTTCGATCTCGGCGTCTCGTCCCTGCAACTCGACGCGCCCGACCGCGGGTTCGCGTACGCGCAGGACGCGCCGCTGGACATGCGGATGGACCAGACCCGGGGGGTGACCGCCGAGGAGGTGGTCAACACCTACTCCCACCCGGACCTGGCCCGGCTGCTGCGGGTGTACGGCGAGGAGAAGTTCGCCGGGAAGGTCGCCTCGGCGATCATCCGGGAGCGGGAGCGGTCCCGGATCACGTCGTCGGCGCGGTTGGCCGAGCTGGTTCGGGACGCGATTCCCGCGCCGGCCCGGCGAACCGGCGGACACCCGGCAAAGAGAACGTTTCAGGCTTTGCGGATCGAGGTAAACAGAGAACTGGCAGCGCTGGAGACGGCGCTGCCGGCCGCTCTGGACAAGCTCACCGTGGGCGGCCGTTTGGTGGTCCTGTCCTACCACTCGCTGGAGGACCGGCTCACCAAGCAGGCGCTCGCCGACCGGGTCCGCAGCAAGGGCCCGGTCGACCTCCCGGTCGAACTGCCCGGGTCGGGTCCGACGTTCCGGCTGCTGAGCCGGGGCGCGGAGCTGCCCGGGGAGGCCGAGGTGGCCGCGAACTCGCGGGCCGCCTCGGTGCGGCTGCGGGCCGCGGAACGGCTCGATCCGGAGGCGACCCGGCAGGGGCGTACCGACCGCGAACGGTACCGCCGCCGGGTGAAGGCGATGCACCAACCGGGGAACGGGACGGACGAGGAGGGGGAGGGGACATGAACGTCGAGAAGCGCGACGGCCGGGGGGCCGTCGGGCAGCGCGCACCGCGGTCGGGGGGCCGGACCACGGCGCAGCGCGCCACGCGGAACACGACGGCGACGGCCGACCGTCGGGAGGGGACCCGCGCCCGGGGGGCGCGCGAGTACCCGACCGAGGGCAGCGCCGCGCTGCGGCCGGCGGAGCGCGCCCGGGCCACCGCGCCGGCGGCGCCGCGGCTGCGGGTCGCCCCGCCGCCGCCGATCCGGGTGCCGCGGGCGCCCTTCGTCGGACTGATCCTGGTGCTCGTGGTCGGCGGGGTGCTCGGCATCCTGGCGGTCAACACCAAGATCAACGAGAACGCCTTCCGACTGGAGAAGCTCCAGCAGCAGCAGGCCAAGCTCGACGTGGACGAGCAGGAGCTGAAGAAGGAGATCGCCGAGCAGAAGGCGCCGGGCAACCTCACCGCCAACGCCCGCAAGCTGGGCCTGGTCGAGTCGGCGGACCCGGCCTACATCCGGCTGCCGGACGGGCGGACGATCGGTGTCCCGCACCCCGCCGAGGGTGCGCCGGCCGGCGCCGGCCAGCAGGGCAACGGAGGCTGAGAAAGTGCCGCCGAGATCGGATGAACCGCGCCGGGACGCCACGGGCTCCCGGCGCGGCTCGTCGCGTGGGGCCGAGCCGCGTGAGCCGGGCGTCGGCGGGATCTCCGACGCGCGGGCGTACACCCCGCGCGGCCGGACCATCCGCGAGGGTGGCGCGGAACAGCGGCGTACCCCCCGCAGCAACCGGTCCGGCGATCCGTTCCGGCCGGCGTTGCAGGTGCTCGACGGCGGCCGGGCCGGACGCGCCGGCCGCCGGGACCCGGCCGCGTCCGGCGACGGCGTCCGGGCCGGCCGCCGCGCGACGGCGGCCGGTGGCCGCGCCGGCGTCGTGCGGACCGTCTCGGCCCGCCCGGTCCGGGAGCCGTTCGACGACGAGGAGGACGCGCCGCCGCGCCGCCGGCCCGGCCCGCGTCGACCGGCGGCCCGCCGGCCGGTCCGCAAGCCGCGCCGCCCGCCCCGGCTGGGCGACCCGCGCCGACGGCTGCGGCTCGCCACCGTGCTGGCGCTGACGCTGTTCGCCAGCATCGGCGTCCGGCTGGTCTACCTCCAGACCGTGGACACCCCGGCGTACGCCGACGGCGGTCTGCCCAAGCGGCTCGCCGTGGTCGAGCTGCCGGCCCCGCGCGGCGCCATCCTCGACCGCACCGGCGAGCCGCTGGCACACAGCGTGGAGGCCCGGTACGTCTTCGCCGACCCGACCCGGGTCAAGGACCGGTTCGCCACCGCGCGGGCGCTGTCCCCGCTGCTCGGCGTGCCGGCCTCCGAGCTGGCCGACAAGATGAAGCCGAGCAAGCTGCCCGGCACCGACACCGACCTCCAGTTCGTCTACCTGGCCCGGGGCGTCGAGATCGGCACGGCCAAGCAGATCATGGCACTCGACCTGGCCGGCATCGACGTGCACCGCGACGAGCGGCGCGAGGTGCCCGGCGGTGACCTGGCCGCGAACCTGCTCGGCTTCGTCAGCCAGGACATGAACGGCCTGGAGGGCCTGGAGGCCAAGTACGACGACCTGCTGCGCGGCCAGGCCGGCAAGCGGACGTACGAGGTGGGCCAGGGCGACCTGGCCGCGCCCATCCCGGGCGGCTACAGCAGCACCACCCAGCCGAGGCCGGGCAGCTCGTTGCAGCTCACCGTCGACCGGGACCTCCAGTTCATGACGCAGCGGATCCTGGCGAAGCAGGTGGCCCAGGTGAAGGGCAGCGTCGCCGCGGCCGTGATCATGGACGTCCCGACCGGCGAGGTGCTGGCCCAGGCCAGCCAGCCCACGTACGACGCGGCCGACCCGACGAAGGTCAACTCGCCCGCCGACCGGGACGACGCGGCCACCAGCTTCGTGGTGGACCCGGGCTCGATCCACAAGGCGATCACCTACGGCGCCGCGCTCCAGGAGGGCGTCATCACGCCGAACACCACGTTCCCGGTGGCCAACACCACGGTCCTGGGCGGGGTCGAGTTCTCCGACACCCACCACGCGGACGGCCGGGTCATGAGCATTCCGGGGATGCTCGCGTTCTCCTCCAACATCGGCACCATCGCGATCGCCGGCAAGCTGGGCAAGGAACGGCTGATCGACTACCAGAAGCGGTTCGGGCTGGGCCAGCCGACCGGTGAGGGCCTGCCCGGCGAGGCGCCCGGCCGGATCCTCCCGGCCGACCAGTGGAGCGGATCTGCGTACGGGTCGGTGCCGATCGGGCACAGCGTGGACGCCACGCCGTTGCAGATGGCCGCCGCGTACAACGCGGTCGCCAACAACGGCACGTACGTGCAGCCGCACCTCATCAAGGAGACCATCGGGCCGGACGGCACGCGGACGCCGGGCGCCGCCCCGGCCACCCGCTCGGTGCTCAGCCCGGCCAACGCGGCGGCGCTGCGCCGGATGCTGGAGGCGGTCACCACGGTCGACGGCCCGGACGGGCGGGCCACCGGCCTGGCCGCCGCCGTGCCGGGCTACCGGGTGGCCGGCAAGACCGGCACCGGCCTGCGCTACGACAACGGCAAGCAGCAGCCCGGCGAGGTCGGCTCGTTCATCGGGATGGCCCCGGCGGAGAAGCCGCGTTACGTGGTGGCCGTCTTCGTCTGGAGCCCCGGCGGCGGGGGCGGCGCGGTCGCCGCGCCGGCGTTCCGCGAGATGATGGGCTTCACGCTCCGGCACTACCGGGTGCCGCCGTCGCTGACCGACAAGTCGCCGAAGTTCGAGGTCTTTCCGCGCTGAGCGGGCACGGCGCGACATCATCGGTGGGTGGCGACGAACCACCGGGGCGGCTGTGTGGTCGGAACCGGACGACCGGGTAGGGTCTGACGCCGTGCCCGGCAATCCACGTCCCGCCACCGTGCTCCCCGTCCGGCTCGGCGACCTCGCCGACCGACTGGCCTTGCCGCCGCCTCCGGGGGCCGCCGAGCTGGCCGTCACCGGGGTCACCCACGCCAGCCACGAGGTCCGCCCCGGCGACCTGTACGCCGCCCTGCCCGGCTCCCGTCGGCACGGCGCGGAGTTCACCGCCGCCGCGGCCGGGGCCGGCGCGGTGGCCGTGCTGACCGACCCGGCCGGGGTGCCGCTGGCCGCCGACGCGGGCCTGCCCGTGCTGGTCGTCGACGACGCCCGCGGGGTGCTCGGCACGGTCGCCGCCACGATCTACGGCGACCCGACCGCCGGGCTGACCGTGATCGGCGTGACCGGCACCGCCGGCAAGACCTCCACCAGCTACCTGATCGAGTCCGGGCTGCGCGCCGCCGGGCACGTCACCGGCCTGATCGGCACCGTGGAGACCCGCCTCGGCGACCTCGTGGTGGACAGCGTCCGGACCACCCCGGAGGCCACCGACCTGCACGCCATGCTCGCGGTGGCGCGCGAGCGCGGCGTGGACGCGGTGGTGATGGAGGTGTCCAGCCACGCGCTCGTGATGGGCCGGGTCGGCGGCGTGCGGTTCGACGTCGGCGGCTACACCAACTTCGGCTCCGACCACCTCGACTTCCACGCCGACGAGGCGGACTACTTCGCGGCCAAGGCCCGGCTCTTCGACGGGCGCTGCCGGGTCGAGGTGCTCAACCACGACGACCCGGCGCTGCGCCCGCTGTACAAGCCGGACACGGTGACCTACTCCGCGGCCGGCGACCGCGACGCGACCTGGTGGGCCGACCGGATCTCCGGCGAGGGGTACGCGCAGCGCTTCACGCTGCACGGCCCGGACGCGGTGGCGCTGCCCACCGGCGTGGCGCTGCCGGGCCGGCACAACGTGGCCAACGCGCTGCTGGCCGTCGCCACGCTGGTCGCGGCCGGCGTCGACCCGGCCACCGCGGCGGGCGGCGTGGCCGCCTGCGGCGGCGTGCCCGGCCGGCTGGAGCTGGTCAGTGGCGACGCCCCGGTGCGTGGCGTGGTCGACTACGCGCACAAGGCGAACGCGATCGAGGCGGTGCTGACCGCGCTGCGCGACCTGACCGGTGGCCGGCTGGTGTGCGTGGTGGGCGCCGGCGGCGACCGGGACCGGGGCAAGCGTCCGGTGATGGGCGAGGTGGCCGCCCGGGGCGCCGACGTGTTGCTGGTGACCGACGACAACCCGCGGACCGAGGACCCGGCCACCATCCGGGCCGAGGTGCTGGCCGGCGCGTACGCGGCGGCTGCCCCGGCCCGCATCATCGAGGTGCCCGGCCGGCGGGCGGCGATCGAGGAGGCGGTCCGGGTGGCCGAACCGGGTGACGTGGTGGCGGTGCTGGGCAAGGGGCAGGAGCGCGGCCAGGAGATCGGTGGCGAGGTGCTGCCGTTCGACGACCGGGTGGAGCTGGCGGCGGCGCTGCGGGCCCGCTTCGGGGACCTGGTGGGTGGCCGATGATCCCGCTGACGCTGGCCGAGGTGGCCACCGCGGTCGGTGGCCGGCTGGCCGGGGCCGACCCGGACGCCCGGGTCACCGGCACTGTGGAGTTCGACTCCCGCAAGGTGTCCTCCGGTGGGCTCTTCGTGGCGTTCCCCGGCGAGCGGGTGGACGGCCACGACTACGCGGCCGGCGCGGTGGACGCCGGCGCGGTCGCCGTGCTCGGCACCCGCGAGTTGCCGGGCGTGCCGATGGTGCTGGTCGACGACGCGCTCGACGCGATGGGCCGGCTGGCGCGCGCGGTGGTCGACCGGCTGCCCGGGCTGACCGTGATCGGGTTGACCGGCTCGTCCGGCAAGACCACCACCAAGGACCTGATCGCCCAGCTCGTGGTCCGGCTCGGCCCGACCGTGGCGCCGCCCGGCTCGTTCAACAACGAGCTGGGGCACCCGTACACGGCGTTGCAGGCCGGGCCGGAGACCCGCTACCTGGTGATGGAGAAGGGCGCCCGCGGCGTGGGGCACGTCCGCTACCTGTGCGAGGTGGTGCCGCCGCGGATCTCGGTGGTGCTCAACGTCGGGGTGGCGCACCTGGGCGAGTTCGGCTCGGTCGAGGCCATCGCGCTGGCCAAGGGGGAGCTGGTCGAGGCGCTGCCCGCCGACGGGCTGGCGGTGCTGAACGCCGACGACCCGCGGGTCGACGCGATGGCGGCCCGCACCGGGGCCCGGGTGGTCCGGTACGGCGAGTCGGCGCAAGCCGACGTGCGCGCGGTGGACGTGACGGTGGACGGTCGCGGCCGGCCATCGTACACGCTGGTGACGCCGGAGGGAAGCGCCCCGGTGCGGCTCGGGCTGACCGGCCGGCACCAGGTGTCCAACTCGCTCGCCGCCGCGGCGGTCGCCCGTGAGCTGGGCCTGCCGCTGACCGAGCTGGCGGCGGTGCTGGGCGAGCTGGGCCTGGTCTCCACGCGACGGATGGACGTGTTCGAACGCCCCGACGGCGTGGTCGTGATCGACGACTCGTACAACGCCAACCCGGCCTCCACCGGCGTGGCGCTGCGCGCGTTGGCCAGCATGCGCGGCGAGGGGCGTACGGTCGCGGTGCTCGGCTACATGGCCGAGCTGGGCGACTTCGAACGGGAGGGACATCAGCAGGTCGGCCGGCTCGCGGCCGAGCTGGGAATCGACCGGCTGCTCGTGGTGGGCGAGCCGGCGGCGCCGATCCACGAGGGCGCGACAGCGGTAGGCAACTGGGGAGGAGAGTCGGTGCTGCTCACCGATCAGGCGGCGGCCGTCGAGGTGCTGCGGAGCGAGCTGCGTCCGTCAGACGTGGTGCTGGTGAAGGGCTCCCGGTACCGGACCTGGGACGTGGCCGACGCGCTGCGCGCGGACGCCCGGGAGGCGGCGACGGAGGGCGGCGCCGCATGAGGGCGGTCATCGTCGCCATCGGGGTCGCGTTCCTGATCTCGCTGTTCTGCACCCCGATCGCGATCAAGGTGTTCGCCCGGCTGAAGGCCGGCCAGCCGATCCGATCGAACCTCGGGCTGGCCAGCAATGAGGGTAAGAAGGGCACGCCGACGATGGGCGGCGTGGTCTTCATCCTGGCCACGGTGATCGCGTACGTCGCCGGGCACCTGGCTCTGACCACGCTGCCGGACGCGCAGATCGCCCAGGTCGAGCCGACCATCACGGCGCTGGTGCTGCTGGGGCTGATGGTGTTCTCCGGCGCGGTCGGCTTCATCGACGACTTCCTCAAGGTCCGCAAGCGGCACAGCGGCGGCCTCAACAAGCGCGGCAAGCTGGCCGGGCAGATCCTGGTCGGCGCGGTCTTCGGCGTGGTGGCGCTCTACTTCCCGTCGAGCATGACCGACGTCAGCGGCAACGCGACGAACACCGCGACGGTGGGCAGCACCACGCTGAGCTTCATCCGGGACATCCCGGCGCTGGAGATCGGCAAGATCGGCGCGGTGATCGTCATCATCATGGTGGTGATGGCGGCGACCAACGGCGTCAACCTGACCGACGGCCTGGACGGTCTGGCCACCGGCGCCTCGGTGATGGTGCTCGCCGCGTACGCGTTGATCGCGTTCTGGCAGTACCGGCACTGGTGCGCGGACCCGAACTACACCGAGGCGTACTGCTACACGGTGCGTGACCCGCTGGAGATCGCGCTGATCGCCGGCGCGGCGGCCGGGGCCTGCGTCGGCTTCCTCTGGTGGAACACCTCGCCGGCCCGGATCTTCATGGGGGACACCGGCGCGCTCGGGCTGGGCGGCCTGATCGCCGGCATGGCGATGTCCACCCGGACGATCCTGCTGCTGCCGATCCTGGGCGGCCTGTTCGTGATCATCACGATGTCCGTGGTCATCCAGATCATCTCGTTCCGCACCACCGGCAAGCGGGTGTTCCGGATGTCGCCGCTCCAGCACCATTTCGAGCTGGCCGGCTGGAGCGAGGTCAACATCGTGGTCCGGTTCTGGATCATCGCCGGTATCGGCGTGGCCATCGCGCTGGGCCTGTTCTACAGCGAGTTCCTCGCCGCGGTGAGCTAGATCGTAAGGAGGGGCCCCCTTTTAACAGACGTCTGTTAAAAGGGGGCCCCTCCTTACGATCCGACACGCCGACCATGGGGTTGCGCCACGGGCGGGCGGGTCGAGCCGCCATGATGAGCGGGTGGGGGAGGGACGAGACATCCAGGTCAACACCGAGCCGCCGACCCGCCGCGCGCCCGCGGCCACGCCGCCGGGCGATCCACCGGCCGGCGTGCGCTGGGACCCGGCCGGCGGCCTGGCCGCGCTGCGCGGCCTGCTGGCCCGGCCGCTGGCCTCCTACTACCTGCTGCTCTCCAGCGCCGGCCTGCTGCTGCTCATCGGCCTCACCATGGTCTTCTCGGCGACCAGCGTGCGGGACTACGCCGAGGGCGGTGACGCCGCCGCCTCGCTGACCAAGCAGACCGTCTTCGCGGTGATCGGCGTCGGCGCGTTCTGGGCCTGCCAGCGGCTGCCCGCGCGGACGTTCCGGGCGGTGAGCCGCCCCGCGCTCGGCGTGGCGGTGGCGCTGCTGCTGTTGCTCAACCTGCTGGTCGCGCTGGAGTCGCTGTTCGGGGTGGCGTCCATCGGGCCGTTGAAAGGCGAGCTCCTCTCGCTCTCCCTCGGCCCGATCTCGCTCCAGCCGGCGGAGGTGGCCAAGTTCGCGCTGGTGCTGTGGGCGGCGCACGTGCTGGCCCGCAAGGGGGTCGCGCTGGGCTGGTGGCGGGAGCTGGCCACGCCGCTGTTCCCGGTGGTCGGCCTGCTCTTCGTGCTGGTCGGCTACAACGACCTGGGCAGCATGCTGTGCCTGGTGGCGCTCGTGGTCGGCCTGCTCTGGGCGGCCGGCGTCCGGACCCGGGTCTTCGCCGCGCTCTCCGCGATCGGCCTGGCCGGCATCGGCCTGCTGGTCGCCGCCGCCTCGCTCGGCGCCGGCTCCGGTTCCCGTGACGCCGACAACTACCGGCTGGGCCGGCTCACCATGTGGCTCGACCCGCCCGATCCGCAGACCTGCATCGAGCTGAAGCTGGAGAACTGCTACCAGCCCATCATGGCCCGGTACGCGATCGGCAACGGCGGCTGGTTCGGCGTCGGCCTGGGCCAGAGCGTCTTCAAGTGGGACTGGCTGCCCGAGGCGCACAACGACTTCATCTTCGCCATCATCGCCGAGGAACTGGGCGTGGTGGGCTGCACCGTGGTCCTGGTGCTCTTCGCCGTGCTGGCGTACACCGGCATGCGGATCGCCCGCCGGGTGGAGGACCCGTTCCGCCGGCTCGCCGCGGCCGGCGTGACCGCCTGGCTGGTCGGCCAGGCCGTCATCAACATCGGCGGCGTCACCGGTCTGCTGCCGCTGACCGGCGTGCCGCTGCCGTTCATCTCCGACGGCGGCAGCGCGCTGGTGGTGACGCTGGCCGCGATCGGCATGCTCGCCTCCTTCGCCCGCGCCGAGCCGGACGCGGCCCGGGCCCTGAACGCCCGTCCGCCGGCCCGATGGGTCCGACTAGTGTGGGCCCCGTTGCCGCCGCTTCCCGGCCGGCGGCGCCGGCCGGCGCCGCCCCCGGCGGACCGAGGGCCCGTGCCCCGGTCCCGTCAGCGTCGGCAGGACGATCAGGCCGCGACCCGCGGCGCCCGGTCCGACCGGGCGCGCGCCGGCACGGCGAACGAGAGGAGACGCTGATGGGTCCGCTGCGTTCGGTGGTGCTCTGCGGAGGGGGTACGGGTGGGCACATCTACCCGCTGCTCGCCTTCGCCGACTGCCTGCGCCGACACGACCCGAGCGTCCGGATCACCTGTCTGGGCACCCCGAAGGGGCTGGAGAACGAGCTGATCCCGCCGGCCGGCTACGACCTGCGGCAGATCCCGGCCTACCAGCTGCCCCGCTCGGTCAACATGAGCCTGGTGCGCACCCCGGACCGGATGTGGAAGGCGGCCCGCGCGGCGGGCAAGGTGATCGACGAGGTGCGGGCCGACGCGGTGGTCGGCTTCGGGGGGTACGTCTCGGTCCCCGGCTACCTGGCCGCGTGGCGCCGCGACCTGCCGATCGTCATCCACGAGGTGAACGTGCCGCCGGGCGTGGCGAACCGGATGGGCATGAAGTTCACCAAGCACGTGGCGGTGGGCTTCCCGCACCAGCCGGCCCAGTCCGAGGCGCTGCGCGACGCGCGGGTGGTCGGGGTGCCGCTGCGCCGCGGCATCGCCGGGCTGGACCGGGCGGCGCTGCGAAACGCCGCCCGCGCGCACTTCGGGCTCCGGCCCGACCTGCCGGTGCTCTTCGTGGCCGGCGGCTCGCAGGGCGCCCGCTCGATCAACCTGGCGGTCTCCGGCGCGGCGAAGGAGCTGGCCCGCCACGGCGTGCAGGTGCTGCACGTGATCGGTGCCCGCAACGAGCCGGTCTCCGTCCCCACCGACCTGCCGGTGCCGTACGTGACGCTGCCCTACCTGTCCGAGATGGAGCTGGGCTACGCGGCGGCCGACCTGATGCTGGGTCGGGGCGGCGCGATGACCTGCGCCGAGGTGGCCGCGATCGGCCTGCCCACGGTCTACGTGCCCTACCCGCACAGCAACCAGGAGCAGAAGCGCAACGCGCTGCCCGTGGTGGAGGCCGGCGGCGGGCTGCTCGTCGACGACGCCGAGGTGACCCCGGCCTGGGTGGAGCGCACGGTGATCCCGCTGATCCGGGACCCGCAGCGGCTCCACGCGATGAGTCACGCCGCGGCCGGCTACGGTCGCCGTGACGGCGACGTGGCGCTGCTGAACTTCGTCTACGAGGCGGTCTCCCGCTGATGCGGGCCGCCGCGACGGGAAGGTACCCCTCATGAACACCGCGCAGTTCACGCCCGCCGGCACGATGACCGCGGAGGACCTGGGCCGCATCCACCTGATCGGGGTGGGCGGGGTCGGGATGGCCGGGCTGGCCCGGCTCTTCCTCACCCGTGGCCTGCCGGTCTCCGGCAGCGAGCTGCGGGAGTGGCCGTCGCTGGCCGGCCTGCGCGCGCTGGGTGGGACGATCCACTCCACGCACGAGGTGACCAACCTGGACGGGGTGGACACCGTCGTCTACTCCTCGGCCATCCCCCAGGACCACCTGGAGCTGGCCGAGGCGCGTCGTCGCGGGCTGCGCGTGCTGCACCGTTCCGAGGCGCTCGCGGCGGCGATGACCGGTCGTCGCACGGTGGCGGTGGCCGGCACGCACGGCAAGACGTCCACCACGTCGATGGTGACCATGGTGCTCCAGCAGGCCGGCGTCGATCCGTCCTTCGTCATCGGCGGGGAGATCTCCGAGGTCGGCTCCGGCGCGCACCACGGCACCGGCGAGCACTTCGTGGTCGAGGCGGACGAGAGCGACCGCTCCTTCCTCATCTACCGCCCGTACCTGTCGATCATCACGAACGTCGAGGCGGACCACCTCAACACGTACGGCGACCTGGCCACCCTGGAGGCGGCGTTCGCCGAGTTCGCCCGGCTCACCGACCCGGACGGCTTCATCGTGACCTGTGCCGACGACGCCGGTGGCCGGCGGCTGGCCGAGACGCTCCGGGCCGAGGGCCGTCGGGTGTGGACGTACGGCGAGTCCGCCGACGCCGACCTGCGGATGAGCGACGTGGTCTCCTCGGCGCAGGGCGTGCGCTACCTGGCCGAGGTCGAGGGCCGGTCGCTGGGCGAGATCCGGCTGTCCATGCCGGGCCGGCACATGGCGCTCAACAGCGCCGCCGCGGTGCTCGCCGCGTACCTGCTGGAGTTGCCGGTGGCGGCGGCGGAGGCCGCGCTCGGCGCGTTCCCCGGCGTGCGGCGGCGGTTCGAGCGCAAGGGCGTGGCGGACGGCGTGCTGGTCTACGACGAGTACGCCTACCACCCCACCTCGATGACGCTGGCGTTGCAGACGCTGCGGGAGGTGGCCGGCGACGGCCGGCTGATCGTGGTCTTCCAGCCCTACCGGCTCTACCGCACCCGTGACCTCCAGGCGGAGATCGCCGCCGCGCTCGGCATCGCCGACGAGCTGGTGCTGCTGGAGGTCTTCGGCCCCGGCGAGCCGCGCGAGCCCGGTGAGGGGTCGGTCGCGTTGATCGAGGCGGTGCCGCTGCCGGCGGACCGGAAGGTCTTCGTCGAGGCGTGGGACGACGTGCCGGCCGAGGTGGCCCGCCGGGCCCGCACCGGCGACGTGGTGGTGACCATGGGCGCGCCGCCGATCTCGCTGATGGGTGACCAACTGCTGGACGCCCTGCTGGCCCGCACCGACGGCGCCACGGCGCCCCGCGCCGGCGTCGGTCCGGACGGCGCGGCGGCCACCGCCGGATGAGTTCCGGCCCGGCCCGGGGCCGCACCCCCGGCCAGGACGGCGGCGCGGGGCGGCGCAGCCCGGTCCGGCGCTGGCAGCTGGTCCGGGCCGGGGCGGACGCCGTGCCACCGTCCACCCGTCGCTTCATGGCGCGGGCCCGGCAGCGGCGGATGCGTGCCGCGCTGCCGTGGGCGGTGACGGCGGCGGTGGCCGCGGTGGCCGCGCTGGTCGCCTGGACGGTGCTCGGCACCGGGCTGTTCGGGGTCCGCGACGTGCGGGTGGTCGGGGCGCGGCTGGTCACGCCGGTGGAGATCCGGGACGCCGCGGCGATTCCGGACGACACCCCGTTGGCGCGGGTGGACCTGACCGCGACCGCCCGTCGGGTGGGCACGCTGCCGCCGGTGGCGCGGGCCACGGTGGAGCGGGACTGGCCGGCGGCGCTGGTGATCCGGGTCGAGGAGCGGGTGCCGGTGGCCGCGGTGCCGCAGGGCGGGCGCTTCGCGGTCGTGGACGCCGCCGGGGTGGTCTTCCAACGCCTGGACCGGGCCCCGGACGGGTTGCCGCTGGTCCGGGTGGCCCGGCCCGGTCCGGACGACCCGGGCACCCGGGCCGGGCTGGCGGTGCTCGCCGCGCTCGGGGAGAAGCTGCGCGCCCAGGTGGTCACGGTGGACGTGGCCGGGCTGGCCCGGATCACGTTGCTGCTGCGCGACGACCGGCAGATCTTCTGGGGCGACGCCGCACGCAGCGCGGACAAGTCCGCGGTGGCGACCGCGTTGCTGCCGCGCCGGACGGCCCGGATCGACGTCAGCGCGCCGGACGTGGTCACCTTCCAGTGACCCGTCGCTCAGTGAACGGGCGCTGTGTGACCGGTCGCTCGGTCGGCGACACGCCGGAAAGGGTCCTTGGCTCCTGGCGCGGCGGCGCATACGTTGCCCCGAAGAGATCAGTGGTTGACATAACTCTAAGCCTCTAGTAGAGGGTGAGGGTTCTCCTCGTCGGATAGTTCGTCGGAGATGCTCCGCCGCTGGTCCGGCCAAGCCGTGTGGGGTCGGCCCATGCCAATCTCGAAGGGAAAGGACCGGAGATGACACCTCCGCACAACTACCTGGCGGTCATCAAGGTCGTCGGCATCGGGGGCGGCGGCGTGAACGCCGTCAACCGGATGATCGAGGTTGGGCTCAAGGGCGTCGAGTTCATCGCGATCAACACCGACGCGCAGGCGCTGCTGATGAGCGACGCCGACGTCAAGCTCGACGTCGGCCGGGAACTGACCCGGGGGCTGGGCGCCGGCGCGAACCCGGACGTCGGCAAGAACGCCGCCGAGGACCACCGCGACGAGATCGAGGAGGTGCTCAAGGGCGCCGACATGGTCTTCGTCACCTGTGGGGAGGGCGGCGGCACCGGCACCGGCGGCGCGCCGGTGGTGGCGAACATCGCCCGCAAGCTCGGCGCGCTCACCATCGGCGTGGTCACCCGGCCGTTCTCGTTCGAGGGTAAGCGCCGCCAGGTGCAGGCCGAGGCGGGCATCGAGGAGCTGCGCAACCAGTGCGACACGCTCATCGTGATCCCGAACGACCGGCTGCTCGCGCTCGGCGACCGCAACATCTCCATGATGGACGCGTTCCGCACCGCGGACCAGGTGCTCCTCTCCGGTGTCCAGGGCATCACCGACCTGATCACCACGCCCGGCCTGATCAACCTGGACTTCGCCGACGTCAAGAGCGTGATGAGCGGCGCGGGCAGCGCGCTCATGGGCATCGGCAGCGCCCGGGGCGAGAACCGCGCCGTCGAGGCGGCCGAGGCGGCCATCTCCAGCCCGCTGCTGGAGCAGAGCATGGACGGCGCGCGCGGCGTGCTGCTCTCCATCGCCGGCGGCTCGGATCTCGGCCTGTTCGAGATCAACGACGCGGCGCAGCTGGTCACCGACGCGGCCCACCCGGACGCCAACATCATCTTCGGCGCGGTCATCGACGACGCGCTCGGCGACGAGGTGCGCGTGACGGTGATCGCGGCCGGCTTCGACGGCGGCACCCCGGCCTACAAGGCGGTCGACCCGCCGCGTAAGAGCAACCAGAACCCGCCCACCCAGCCGAACGCGCCGACGAACCCGCCGGCCACCATGCCGGCGCCGCAGCAGCCGTCGCGCCGGGTGCTCTTCGACGACGTCGACGTGCCCGACTTCCTCAAGAACGGGTCCTGAGCCGCGCCGATGACGGACTTCTCCATCGCGGTGCGACCCGAGCGTCGCGTCGAGCTCGCGGCCGGCCTGACCCGGGTCCGGGCCCGGATCGCCGACGCCTGCGCGGCGGCCGGCCGCCCCGCCGACGAGGTCACCCTGGTCGCGGTGACCAAGACGTACCCGGCCGCCGACGTGGTCGCGTTGGCCGGGCTCGGCGTGACCGACGTGGGGGAGAACCGGGACCAGGAGGCGGCCGGAAAGGCGGCGGCGGTGGCCGGCGTCGGGACGGTGCCGCGCTGGCACTTCATCGGGCAGTTGCAGCGCAACAAGGCCCGCTCGGTGGTCCGGTACGCCGACGTGGTCCAGTCGGTGGACAGCGTGCGGCTGGCGGCGGCCCTGGACACCGCCGCGACCGGTGCCCGGGACCGCCCGCTGGACGTGCTGGTGCAGGTGAGCGTGGACGGCGACCCGGCCCGGGGTGGCGCGCTGCCGGGTGTGGCCGATCCGGAGCGGGGCCTCGACCGGGTGGCCGCCGCGGTGGCCGGGGCCGGCGGGCTGCGGCTGGCCGGCCTGATGGCGGTGGCCCCACTCGGCTGGGAACCGGACCGGGCGTTCGCCCGGTTGGCCGAGGTGGCGGCGCGGCTGCGCGCCGACCATCCGGGCGCGTCGGTGCTGTCGGCGGGGATGAGCGGCGACCTGGAGAGCGCGATCCGCCACGGCGCGACACATGTCCGCGTCGGCAGCGCGTTGCTCGGAATGCGCCCCACGCTGGGGTAGCCTGGCCCGGACGGAAGCAAATTACATCAGTGTTGTTCAGGACGGCGTCTCCCGTAGCCGGGGGCCGTGGCGGGCGGGCCGCGAACCGCACGTCAGGGGATTGCCGGTCCGGTCCGGTGGGCATGATCGTCCACTCGTGATCAAGCGACACGGCACGGGGGCGCGTGCCGCACGGCGGACGGAAGGGCGCGGGGATGGGTGCACTGCGCAAGGCGGGGGTCTGGCTCGGTCTCGTCGAGGAGGACGACGAGCGGGCGTACGAGGACGGTGGCTACGACAAGGGTGGCTACCGGGACTCGTCGCGCTACCGGTCGAGCCGGTACGCCGAGGAGTTCGCCGACGAGGACGACGAGGAGTCGGAGGAGCCGCCGGCGCCCCGGACCCGGGCCGGTGACCGGGGCCGGCTGACCGAGCGTGCCACGGGCCGCGCGGTCGACACCGACCGCTCCGAGGTCGAGCGCCCGGAGCGGTCCGAGCGGGCCGAGCGGGCCAGTGTCCGGTCCATCACCCGGTCCTCCACCGGCGAGAGTTCCGGCGCGTTGTCGTACCACACCCGAGACAACCTCGCCCTGGCGCCGCAGGCCCCGCCGCGCGAGCGGGCGGTGGTCCCGGAGGACGAGCAGCGCTACCAGATCACCACGCTGCACCCGACCACGTACCGCGAGGCGCGGACCATCGGCGAGCACTTCCGGGACGGCGTTCCCGTGATCATCAATCTCACCGAGATGGACGAGGCGGACGCCCGCCGACTGGTCGACTTCGCCGCCGGGCTCGCGTTCGGCCTGCGCGGTACGATCGAGCGCGTGACCAACCGGGTGTTCCTGCTCTCACCGGCCAATGTCCAGGTCACCGCGGAGGACAAGGCCAAGATCGCTGAGGGCGGCTTTTTCAGCCTGAGCTAGCCCGCACGACCGAGGGACGTCGCCTACCGTGTTGTCGATCCTGTTCCAGGTGCTCTACCTGCTGCTGTATTTCTTCCTGCTTGTCCTGTTGGCTCGATTTGTTCTCGGGGCCGTGCTGGCCTACGGTCGCCGTTGGCAACCGGGGCGGGGGGCATCGGCGGGACTGGAAGTCGTGTGGAGCGTCACTGATCCGCCCCTGCGAGCGTTGAGGCGTGTGATCCCACCACTGCGAATTGGTACCGTGAGCATCGACCTGGCCTCCCTTGTGCTCCTGGTTATCCTGTTCGTGCTGATGGAGTTCGTGTTACAGCGCCTGATCGTGGCGTTCGCCTGACCAGAGCGCTTTCGCGGCCGCAACTGACCCGAGGAGTTTCGATGCCGCTGACCCCGGCCGACGTCCACAACGTCGCCTTCAAAAAGCCGCCGATCGGCAAGCGGGGGTACGACGAGGAGGAGGTCGACGCCTTCCTGGACGAGGTCGAGCGTGAGCTGGCCCGTCTGATCGAGGAGAACAACGAGCTGCGCGCCCAGGTGGAGCGCGGCGGTCGGGGTGGCGCACCCGCCGGCCCCGGCGGCGACGCCCGGCTCGCGGCGGAGCTCAACGACGTCAAGGCCCAGCTCGACCGCGTGCAGCGCGACAAGGCGGCGGCCGAGCAGGCGGCCCGCGCGATGCAGGCCGAGCTGGAGCAGGTCCGCACCCAGGGTGGCCCGGTGGGCGTGACCGGGGACGGCGAGCAGCAGGCGCTGCGGGTGCTCATGATGGCCCAGCGCACCGCCGACGACCACGTCTCCGACGCCCGGCGCGAGGCCGACAGCCTGCTCTCCGAGGCGCGGTCCAAGGCCGAGGAGGTCACCCGCGAGGCGCGGGCCAAGGCCGACGCCCTGGAGCGGGACGCCCGCCAGCGGCACCAGGAGGCCATGGGCGGCCTGGACGCCAAGCGCACCGCGCTGTCGAAGCACATCGAGGAGCTCAAGCAGTTCGAGCGCGAGTACCGCACGCGCCTCAAGGCGTACCTGGAGAGCCAGCTGCGGGACCTCGACGGTCGTGGCCAGGGCATCGAGGTCGAGATGAACCGCGAGGGCACCCGTGCCGTCGGCGGCAGCAACGGCCTCGCCACCGCCGGCCTCGCCGGATCCTTCGGCGGTGGCCGCGGCGCCGGCTCGCTGGAGTCCGGCCGCTGATCTCGCGTCGGTGGCCGTCCTCGTGGCGGCCACCGACGGCACCAGTCCGACACGACGGGGCCGGGGGTGAGCCGTGATAGCCGCCAGCGTCCTGCTCATCCTCGTCGCGGTCGTGCTGCTGGTGGTCGGGTTGGCCGGTGGGTCCAGCCCGCTGCTGATCGTCTCGATCGCGGCCAGCCTGCTGTCCGCCGTCGCCTTCGTCGTGTTCGCCCGCCAGGCGGCCGCGACCCGGGCCACGGCGGGCCGGGAGGCCGGGCCGCGTTCCCGGACCGCACCCACCGGCCCGTCCCCGGACGAGCCGGTGAGCCCGGTCCCGCACCACACGTCCACGGTCGGTGCCGGTGGACCCGGGTGGCGGCAACCGCCCGGGCCGCCGGTGGCCGAGCCGTACGTTCCACCCGCCCGCGCCTACTCGCCGCCGGACGCCCCGGCCACCGGGGTCTACCCGCCGTCGGCCGAGCCGTCCACCGGGGTCTACCCGCCGTCGGCCGAACCGGGCACCCTCGGGTATCCGCCGTCGGCCGAACCGGACGCCCCGTCGGCCGGCGCCTACTCGCCGCCGGTGGGGCCGGACGCCACGCCGTCCGCGGCCTACCCGCCGGTCGAGCCGGAGGTCGCGCCGCCGGCGGCCGAGCCGGCGCCCACCTCGCCCGGCCCGGGCGGGCCGCTCGACGGCGACCCGCCGGCCGAGTTCCTCTCCGCGGGGGAGGTCGCCCGGCTGGTGCGACTGCCCGACGAGGTCCGGGTGGTCGACGGCCACCCCCGGTTCCACCTGGCCGACTGCCCCCACCTGGTGGGCCGGCCGGACGAGCCGGTGCCGGTCGCCGAGGCGGTCGGGCTGGGCTTCACGCCGTGCGCGTACTGCGCCGCCGCCACCACGCTGCTCACCGACGACCGGCCACGCTGACCATGATCGCCCCGGACACCCCGCTCACCGTCGCGGTGCGCGTGAAGCCCGGCGCGGCCCGGGCCCGGGTCGGTGGCCGGTTCGACGGGCCGTACGGCCCGGCCCTGGTCGTCGCCGTGCACGCGCCGGCGGTGGACGGCCGGGCCACCGAGGCGGCCCGGCGGGCGCTGGCCGACGCGCTCGGCGTCCGGCCGGCGGTGGTGTCGCTGCGCTCCGGCGCGGCCAGCCGGGACAAGCTCTTCCTGGTCGAGTGCCCGGCCGAGGGGCTGCCCGAGGTGCTGCGTCGGCTGCGCGACGGCAGCGCCGGGTGAGGATCCGGCGGGCCGGTACGCGATGACGCCGGGGCTGAACCTCGCGCTGCTGGTGGGTGCCGCCGTGCTGCTGGTCGCGGTGGGCGCGGTGCGCTTCTCCACCCGGCTCGGCGTGCCCAGCCTCCTGGTCTACCTGGCGCTCGGCGTGCTCATCGGCGAGGCGGGCCTGGGCATCCACTTCGACGACGTCGAGCTGACCCGGGTGCTCGGCTTCTGCGCGCTCATCGTGATCATCGCCGAGGGCGGCCTGAGCGCGCGGTGGAGCACGCTGCGGCCGGTGCTCGGCCTGGCGGCCGTGCTCTCCACGGTCGGCGTCGTGGTCAGCATCGTGGTCGTCGGCATGGTGGTGCACCTGCTGCTCGGCCTGGACTGGCGGCTGGCCCTGCTCTACGGGGCGGTGCTCTCCTCCACCGACGCCGCGGCGGTCTTCGCCACGCTGCGCCGGCTGCGCCTGCCGCCCCGGTTGGTGGCCACGCTGGAGGCCGAGTCCGGGATGAACGACGCCCCGGTGGTCCTGCTGGTGCTGCTGCTGTCCCGGGCCGGGGCGGAGGCGGCGCACCCCTGGTGGTACGAGGCGCTGCTGCTCGGGTACGAGCTGGGCGTCGGCGTGGCGGTCGGCGTGGGCGCGGGCCTGGCCGGGCGGTACGTCCTGCGTCGTGCCGCGCTGCCCTCGGCCGGCCTCTACCCGATCGCGGTGGTGGGTTTCACCGTGCTGGCGTACGCGGCCGGCTCGGTGCTGCACGCCTCGGGCTTCCTCGCCGTCTACGTGGCCGGGGTGCTGCTCGGCAATTCGAACCTGCCGCACCGGCAGGCCATCCTCGGGTTCGCCGACGGGTTGGCCTGGCTGGCCCAGATCGGCCTGTTCGTGCTGCTCGGCCTGCTGGTCTCACCGAGCCGGCTGGACGCCGCGGTGCTGCCGGCCGTGATCACCGGGCTGGCTCTGCTGCTGTTCGCCCGGCCGCTGTCGGTGGCGGTCTCCGCGCTGCCGTTCCGGGTCTCCCGGCGTGAGCAGCTCTTCCTCTCCTGGGCCGGACTGCGCGGCGCGGTGCCGATCGTGCTGGCCACCATCCCGCTGTCGCTGCGGGTGCCGGGCGCGGACCGGCTCTTCGACGCGGTCTTCGTGCTGGTGGTGATCTTCACGCTGCTCCAGGCCGGCACGCTCGCGCCGGCCGCGCGCCGGTTGGGCGTGACCGCGCCGGCGGAGGCGAGCGAGATCCTGCTGGAGACCGCCCCGCTGGAGCGGATGCGGGCCGACCTGCTCCAGGTGGAGGTGCCGCCGGGCTCCCGGCTGGGCGGGGTGCACGTGGACGAGCTGCGGCTGCCGGTGGGCGCCGCGGTCACGCTGGTGCTGCGCGACGGGGTCGGTTTCGTGCCCGGCCCGGACACCCGGCTCAAGGTGGGCGACAGCCTGCTCATCGTGGCCACCGCCGGGGTGCGGGACGCCGCGGAGCGGCGGTTGCGGGCGGTCAGTCGCCGCGGTCGCCTGGCCCGGTGGTTTGGGGAGTACGGCGAGGACCGGACCGGCTGATCTGCTAGCGTTCCTTTTGCCCCGATAGTTGGCAGTTCGGGGCGGAAAATCGGGGCGACGGTGCGGCACGTTGTCGGACGCCTGTACGTTCCGTATTCTTGCCAACCTCCGGAGTGCACGGCGGGGTCGCCGTGTGCCCCGTTCCGTACGCGGGGGGACGCGCCGGTGCCCCCTGCCCACGTACCGCTGACCGCCGCGCCATGCGGCTGAGGGAGCTGACGATGGCGAAGCCAGCCGACACCAGGACCGCCGGTCGCAAGCCGGTGGCGAAGGCCACCCGCAGCGCGGCGGAGACCGAGAAGATCCGGGCCGCGCTGGCGGCGCGGCGGGACGAGCTGAACGCCGAGTACGATCAGACGCTGAGCGAGATCACCGAGCTGCAACGCGACCGGCTGACCGACTCGGCCGGGGACGACCAGGCCGACACCGGCACCAAGACGTTCGAGCGTGAGCAGGAGATCTCTCTCGCCAACAGCATCAAGGAGCGGATCACGCAGGTCGAGCGCGCACTGGAGCGTCTCGACGAGGGTGGCTACGGCTGGTGCGAGCGGTGCGGCAACCCGATCCCGGTGGAGCGGCTCGCCGCGTTCCCGTCGGCCACCCTCTGCGTGAGCTGCAAGCAGCTGGCGGAGCGGCGCTGACGCCCGTTCCCCGGCGGCCGAACCGCAGACGGTGACCGCCACCGTCGCGAACGTCGATGGGGAGCAGATGACCGCAGCACCGCCCGCCGGGTCCGGCACCACCTTCTCGGGTGCCGGCGCGCCCCGCCGCAAGGCGGTCGGCCTGCTGCTCGGCGTCTCCCTGGTCTCGCTCCTGGCGGACCTGGGCACGAAGCAGCTCGCGCTCGCCGAGCTGACCGGACGGGAGCCGGTGTCGCTGCTCGGCGGCGCCGTCTACCTCACCCTCACCCGCAACAGCGGCGCCGCCTGGAGCATCGGCTCGGACCACACCTGGGTCTTTCCGTTGATCACGATCGGCGTGATCGGCTGGATCGCCTGGATGGCGTTGCGGCTGCGCTCGCTGCCGTGGGCGGTGTCGCTGGGCCTGGTGCTGGGCGGGGCGCTGGGCAACCTCACCGACCGGATCTTCCGGGCGCCGGGGCACTTCGTCGGCCACGTGGTCGACATGATCAGCCTGTTCGACCCGTACGGCCAGGTCTGGCCGGTGTTCAACCTGGCCGACAGCTCGCTGGTCTGCGGCGTGGTGCTGGCTGTCTTCCTGGAGCTGACCGGCCGGCAGCGCGACGGCTCCCGGGCCGGCGCGGAACCGGCCGGCGCCGACGCCCCCGCCGACGGGGCCGACGAGAAGGAGCGCGCGTGACCACCGCGTACGCCACCGGCGGCGACCACCGCTCCCTGCCGGTCCCGGACGGGCTCGACGGCATGCGGCTGGACCAGGCCGTGTCCCGGCTGTTCGGGCTGTCCCGCACCGCCGCGGCGGCGCTGGTGGACGCCGGGGACGCGCTCGTCGACGGCGTGGTCCGGGCCAACTCGCACAAGGTGAAGGCCGGCGCCTGGCTGGAGGTCACGCTGCCCGCCCCGGCCGCCCCGCCGACCGTGGTGCCGCAGGCCGTGCCCGGCCTGACAGTGGTCTACGCCGACGACGACATCGTGGTGGTCGACAAGCCGGTCGGGGTGGCCGCGCACCCGAGCCCCGGCTGGACCGGCCCGACCGTGATCGGCGGGCTGGCCGGTATCGGCCACCGCATCTCCACCAGCGGCGCCGCCGAGCGGCAGGGCGTGGTGCACCGGCTCGACGTGGGCACCACCGGGATCATGGCGGTGGCCAAGAGCGAGCTGGCCTACACCGCGTTGAAGCGCGCCTTCAAGGAACGCGAGGTGGAGAAGCGCTACCACGCCGTGGTGCAGGGCCACCCGGACCCGCTGCGCGGCACCATCGACGCGCCGATCGACAGGCACCCGCACCACGACTACCGGTGGGCGGTGGTCTCCGGTGGCAAGCCGAGCATCACGCACTACGACACGCTGGAGGCGTTCCCCTCGGCCAGCCTGCTCGACGTGCGGCTGGAGACCGGGCGTACGCACCAGATCCGGGTGCACTTCTCCACCCTGCGGCACCCCTGCGTGGGCGACCTGACCTACGGCGCGGACCCGACCCTGTCGGCCCGGCTCAAGCTGTCCCGGCAGTGGCTGCACGCCCGCTCGTTGAGTTTCCGGCACCCGCGCACCGGCGACGAGGTCACGTTCGTCAGCGACTACCCGGACGACCTGGCCCGGGCGCTGGAGATCCTGCGCGACTGACCGTGGACGACGACGGGACCACGCCGCCGCGTCGCTCGCGTGCCGCGGCGCTCACCTGGCTCGCGCTCGGCTGCGCGCTGCTGGTGCTGGTGGTGGCCGTCGCGCAGCGGCGGGACCGGCCGGTCGGTGACCGCACGGTCGGCGAGGTGACCCGCGTCGGGGTGGCCGCCGGCGGGTCCGTCCCGGCGTACCAGCGTGCCGCCGGCGCGGAGCTGGCCCGGCTCGACGCGCCGGACGGCTGGGCGCTCGTCACGTTCGCCGCCTACCTGACGCCGGCCCGGGTGGCGACCGCGCTGGCCGGGACGTCGGTCTCGGCGGTGATCGCGCGCGTGCCGCTGCCCGGCCGGCAGACCGAGATCGTCCGGATCGCCGCGCTGCGGCTGCCCGACGACGTGGTCGGCGGGATGGCCGGGGTCGCCGCGCGCAAGGACCGGGAGGCCGCCGACTACCGGGCCCGCGCCGCCGCCCCGGCCGCCGCCGCCGATCCCGGGCTCCGTCGGGAGTACGACACCGGCGCCGCGGTCGCGGCCCGGGAGGCGGCCGGCTACCGGGCCGGGTGCGCCTGTGTCTACGCCGCCGTGGTCCGGGCCGCCCCGGACGCGCTGCGCGCGCTCGCCGACCGCCCCGGCGTACGGGTGGTGGACCCGGCGCCGGAGGTGACCCGGCTGGACCGGACCGTGTTCACCCCGCCGCTGCCCGAGCAGCGCGACGTGGCCCGGCCACCGGCCGACACCGGGCCGGCGTCGGGCGGCGAAATGGTCGATTCGTCGGAATCCGCACCGACAGTGAGCGGACCTTCACCGGCCGGCCGTCCACCGGTCACCGGCCCCGGCCCACCCAATCCCACTCCCACCTCCTGAGACGCCCGGGTGCGCGCCCGTCCACCGGATGCCACGGTGAGGAGAGCCACCGGGCGATGTGCGGCGCGGGGAGTGGTCCGAATAGGGTTTCGTTCGTAGCCTGTCAGGCGTCAGATCGATGGGCTGGGGGAGGGCGAATCCTTGGACGGCAGCGAGACCGGCTGGGGTCGGCAGGGTGAGCCGGCACCGCGGTGGCGGGCGCTGCTCGACCGGGCCCGGCTCGGCGGTCGCGGCGCGGAGCACGCCGACGCCGACCGGCACGCCGAGGAATCCGTCCCGCCGCCCCCCGAAGCGCTGCCCCGCCGTGGCGCGGGCACCGGCTGGACCGGCCGCGCCGCCCCCGTCGGCCGCGCCGCCGACGGGTCGTACGGCGCCGAACCCGGCTACCGGGCCGAGGCCACGTTCCGGGTGGACCCGGCCTTCCGCGCCGACCCGCGCTACGACGGCGAGCCGGCGTACCGGGCGGAACCGGCGTACCGCGCCGACCCGGAGCCGCTGGCCGAGCCGTCCTGGCGGGCCGAGCCGTCCTACGCCCCGGAACCGCGCGAGCCGTCCTGGCGGGCCGACCCGTCCTACGCCGCGGAGCCGCCGGTCGAGCCGCGCGAGCCGTCCTGGCGGGCCGACCCGTCCTACGCCGCGGAGCCGCCGGTCGAGCCACGCGAGCCGTCCTGGCGGGCCGACCCGACCTACCCCGCGGAGCCGCCGGCCGAGGCGTCCTGGCGGGCCGAGCCGGAGCCGCGCGGGCGGGCCGAGGCGCCGGTAGAGTCGCGATACTCCCTGCTCGACGGCGGCTACCGGCCCGCACCGCCGCCCGCGGAGTCCCGCTACGCGTTGCTGGACCGCGGCCGGTACCGGCCCGGGCTCCCACCGGCGCCGGAACCACCTGTGGTGCCCACCCCGCGCCGGTCGGTCGAGGCGCGGCCGGGCCGGATCGAGGCGGCCCCGGCGCGGTGGCGCGCGCCCTCGCCGGACGCCGAGCTGGAACGGGCCACCGGCGTGCTCCGCCGCGAACTGGGCACCCCCCGGGTGCTCGCGTTCGCCAACCCCAAGGGCGGGGTGCACAAGACCACCGCCACCGTGCTCGCTGCCGCGACCGTGGGCAGCGTACGCGGGCGCGGCGTGCTCGCCTGGGACGACAACGAGCTCCGGGGCACGCTTGGCCTGCGCGCCGGCAGCGCCCGGCACGCCCGCACCATCCGCCACCTGGTCCACGACCTGGCGCAGATCGAGATCCTCGAGGGCGACACCCTGCTGGCGCACCTCGACGACTACCTGCGGCACGCCGCCGACGGCTCGTACGACGTGCTGGCCGGCGAGGAGAGCCCGCGCTTCGCCCAGCGCCTCGACCAGTTCACCGTCAAGCGGGTGCTGGAGCTGCTGCGCCGCACCCACGAGGTGGTCTGCGTGGACACCGGCAACAACGTGGAGAGCCCGAACTGGCGCACCGTCATGCAGGCCGCCGACCAGCTCGTGGTGACCACCGTGCCGCGTGAGGACGCCGCCTTCAGCGCGGACTGGATGCTCGACCTGCTGCACGAGGTGGGCATGGGCGAGCTGGCCGACAACGCGGTCACGCTGATCTCCTGCCCGACGCCGGGACGCACCTCGCTCCAGGACGACCTGGAACGGCACTTCGCCACCCGTACCCGGGCGGTCACCGTGGTGCCCTACGACCCGGCGCTGGAGACCGGCTCCTCGATCGAGTACCACCAGCTCCAGGCCGAGACCCGCCACGCCTGGCTCAAGGCGGCCGCGGTGATGGTGGAGCCGTTCGCGCGCTGAGCGCCGACCACCGCCCCACGCCGGGCCCGGGCCTGAGAGGATCACCGGGTGAGCCCGGACACCCCTGAGCCCGAGCGGACCGCCGACCGTTCCGGCGCCGCCGACCGCCCGTCCGCCGGGGAGCCGACCCGAGGCGCCGGCGGGCCGGCCGACGGCACGCGCGCGGAGCCACCGCCGGCCGTCGCGGACCCGCCCGACTGGCCCGGTGGCCTCCCGGTGCCCGCCGGCACCCCGGTCACCGCGCCCGGTGCGGACCCGCTCGCCGGCCATCCGGACGTCGTCCGGGAGATGCCCGGCGCGGTGTCCGACACCCGGCGCGACGGCGGCCGGCCGGTGGCGACGGTCCTCGGCGTGACGGCGCTGCTCACCGCGCTCGGCGTGCCGCTGGGTCTGCTGTGGGCGTGGGCGGCGCCGGGCACGCCGGTGCGGCAGACGCCGGAGGGCGCGGTGTACGCGGTCCCGCAGCCCGAGCAACCGATCGCGGCCGACGGCTGGTTCAGCCTCCTCGCGCTCGGCTTCGGGGTCCTCTCCGCCATCGCGCTGTGGGTGCTGCTGCGCCGCCGGCGCGGCCCGGCGGGTCTGCTCGCGGCGACGCTGGGCGGCCTCGGCGCGGCGGTGGTGGCCTGGCAGGTGGGCCGCCGGATCGGGCTGGGCACCTTCCAGCGGCTGCTGGACACCGCACCACCGGGCACCGACTTCACCAAGCCGGCCGACCTGCGCGCCGGCGGGGTCGACTGGTTCGGTCCGCTGCCCCTGCCGCACGGCAGTCTGCTGCTCGCGGCGTTCGGCGCGGCCGTCACGTACACGCTGCTGGCCGGCTGGTCGCGGTGGCCGTCGCTGCGCCCGGAGCCGGAGCCCGGCGAGTGGCCGGCCCTACCGGGCGCGGGCGAAGTTTGGCCGCCCGCGGCGGAGGCCGGCGTCGACGGACCGGCCCTACCGGGTACGGGCGGGGTGTGGCCGCCCGCGGCGGAGGCCGGCGGCGACGGACCGGCCCGGCCGGGCGCGGGTGGCGGCGGGTGGCCGGCCCCGCCGGGGGTCAGTTCGGCGCCGGAAGACCCGCCAGCTCGCTGAGCGGCACCGGCACCGCCCGGATCTGGCGCAGCAGCGCCGACTCGCGGTTGAGCAGGCGCAGCTCGGCGCGGAGCCGGCCGGCGGTGTCGTCGATGGCGAGCAGTCGCTGCCGGTCGGCGACGGTCAGCGCGGCGGTGGCCGCGACCAGGTGCGACAGCACGGTCGGGTCCTCCGGGAGCTGCTCGGAGATCTCCTCCTGCTCCGGCCGGATCAGCGCGAGGTACTGCCGGAACACCGAGATCACCCGGGCCGCCAGCACGTCGGCCACCTCGTCCGGGCCGGCCGGCTCGGGCAGCCACTCGACCTCGGCGGTGAGGTACGGCTCGGTGGCGTCGTCGATCTCGGCGACACGGAACCGGCGCCGGCCCACCGTGACGATGTCGAACCCGCCGTCGGCCAGCTCGGTGACCTGCCGCAGCTCGGCCGTGCAGCCCACCTCGTGCAGGGTGATGTCGCCACCGGCCAGCCCGGAGCGGCCCGGCGGCCCGGCTGGCGCGACCTCCCAGCCGGCCTGGATCGCCACCACGCCGAACTCGCGCGGCGCGCCCTCGGGCAGCCCGACCAGGTGGCGCACCAGTGCCCGGTAGCGCTCCTCGAAGATGTGCAGCGGAAGGACCAGCCCGGGGAAGAGGACGGTCCCGAGCGGGAACACCGGCAGCCGTGCGCTCACGTGGTCGAGCGTAGCTCCCCCGCGGCCGGCCTGCGTGTCCCGGCTCACCGTCCCGGCGTGCGGGCGGCCCCGGTCGGTCCGACCGGCGGCGGCCTAGACTCGCAGGTGTGCTGAATCGGATCGACCTGCGCGGCGGGGTGCCCGACCCGCGCCGCCTGCTGCCCCGTGCCCAGCTCGACGTCTCCGTCGCGGTCGAGCGGATCCGCCCCCTCGTCGAGGCGGTCCGCGAGCATGGATACCCGGCGATCCGGGAGGCCAGCGAGCGGTTCGACGGCGTCGCGCCGGAGCATCTGCGGGTGCCGGTCGAGGTGATCCGCGCCGCCGAGGGCGAGCTGGACCCGCAGGTCCGCGCCGCGCTGCTGGAGTCGATCACCCGGGCCCGCAAGGTCCACGCCGACCAGCGCCGGACCGACCACACCACGACCGTGGTGCCCGGCGGCACGGTGACCGAGCGGTGGGTGCCGGTCGACCGGGTGGGCCTCTACGTCCCCGGCGGTCTGGCCATGTACCCGTCGACAGTGGTGATGAACGTGGTTCCCGCCCAGGCGGCCGGGGTGCGCTCGCTGGTGGTGGCGAGCCCGCCGCAGAAGGACAACGACGGCCTGCCCGACCGGCGGGTCCTCGCCGCCTGCGCGCTGCTCGGCGTGGACGAGGTGTACGCGGTCGGCGGCGCCCAGGCGGTGGCCATGCTCGCGTACGGCGCGACTGTCGACCCGGCCGGGGACGAGCGCTGCGACCCGGTCGACATGATCACCGGACCGGGCAACATCTGGGTCACCGCCGCGAAGCGGCTGCTGCGCGGCGTGGTCGGCATCGACGCCGAGGCCGGCCCGACCGAGATCGCCGTCCTGGCCGACCACACCGCCGACCCGGCGCACGTCGCCGCCGACCTGATCAGCCAGGCCGAGCACGACCCCCTGGCGGCCAGCGTGCTGGTCACGCCGTCGACCGAGCTGGCCGACGCGGTCGACGCCGAGCTGGCCCGGCAGGTGCCGGCCGCCAAGCACGCCGAGCGGATCGACACCGCGCTGCGCGGCGAGCAGAGCGGCGTGGTCCTCGTCGACGACCTGGCGGCCGGGCTGCGGGTGGTCGACGCGTACGCGGCCGAGCACCTGGAGATCCAGACCGAGAACGCCCGCGAGTGGGCGCTGCGGGTGCGCAACGCCGGCGCGATCTTCGTGGGCGCCTGGTCGCCGGTGTCGCTCGGCGACTACTGCGCCGGGTCCAACCACGTGCTGCCCACCGGTGGCTGCGCCCGGCACTCGTCCGGGCTGTCCGTGCAGTCCTTCCTGCGCGGCGTGCACCTGGTCGAATACACCGAGCAGGCGCTGCGCGAGGTGGCCCCGCACGTGGTCACGCTGTCCGGCGTGGAGGACCTTCCGGCGCACGGCCAGGCGGTCCGCGTCCGCTTCCCCGGAGGCGACTCGTGACCACCCTCGACGACCTGCCGATCCGCGACGACCTGCGCGGCCGTTCCCCGTACGGCGCGCCGCAGCTCGACGTGCCGGTGCGGCTGAACACCAACGAGAACTCCTACCCGGTGCCCGAGCCGGTGGTCGAGGCGATCGCCAAGGCGGTCGCGGCCGAACTGCGCGACCTGAACCGCTACCCGGACCGGGACGCGGTGGCGCTCCGCGCCGATCTGGCCGCATACCTGGGCCACGGCCTCACCGCCGGGCACGTGTGGGCGGCGAACGGCTCCAACGAGATCCAGCAGCAGTTGCTCCAGGCGTTCGGCGGTCCCGGGCGCACCGCGCTCGGCTTCACCCCGGCGTACTCGATGCATCCGCTGCTGGCGCTCGGCACCGGCACCCGGTGGCTCCCCGGCACCCGGGACGCCGACTTCGGGCTCACCGCCGCCGACGCGGTCGCCCAGGTGCGCGAGCACCGTCCGGACGTGGTGTTCCTCTGCTCGCCGAACAACCCGACCGGCACCGCGCTCGACCCGGCGGTGGTCGCCGCCGTGCTGGCCGAGGCGCCCGGCATGGTGGTGGTGGACGAGGCGTACGCGGAGTTCGCCCGGCCCGGCACGGTCAGCGCGCTGGCCGTGCTGCCCGGCCACCCGCGGCTGGTGGTCACCCGCACCATGAGCAAGGCGTTCGGGTTCGCCGGCGGCCGGTTGGGCTACCTGGCCGCCGATCCGGCGGTGGTGGCCGCGGTGCAGCTGGTCCGGCTGCCGTACCACCTCTCCGCGCTCACCCAGGCCGCCGCCCGCGCGGCGCTGGCGCACCGGGACGCGCTGCTCGGCTCCGTCTCCGCGATCATGGCGCAGCGCGACCGGATCGTCGCCGAGCTGCGGGCGCGGGGGCGCCGGGTGGCCGACAGCGACGCCAACTTCGTACTGTTCGACGTCGGCGGCGACCAGGGTGCCGCCTGGCGTACCCTGCTCGACGCCGGCGTGCTGGTCCGCGACGTCGGCCTGCCCGGCTGGCTGCGGGTCACCGCCGGGACCCCGGCCGAGACCGACGCCTTTCTGTCCGCGATGGAGAAGTTGTCATGAACCGCACCGCCCGGATCGAGCGGGTCACCAACGAGACCAAGGTGCTCGTCGAGATCGATCTCGACGGCACCGGCCAGGCCGACATCTCCACCGGCGTCGGCTTCTACGACCACATGCTGCACCAGATCGCCCGGCACGGCGGCTTCGACCTGACCGTGCACACGGTCGGTGACCTGGAGATCGACGCGCACCACACCATGGAGGACACCGCGCTCGCGCTGGGCGCCGCGTTCAACCGGGCGCTCGGCGACAAGGCCGGCATCCGGCGGTACGGCTCGGCCACCGTCCCGATGGACGAGGTGCTGGTCCGGGCCGCGGTCGACCTCTCCGGCCGGCCGTACGTGGTGCACGACGAGCCGGCGCTGTCGCCGTACATCGGGCCGGTCTACCCGACCAGCATGACGCGGCACATCTGGGAGTCGTTCGGTCAGGCGGCCCGGGTCACGCTGCACGTGGACGTGCTGCGGGCGGCCCGCCCCGGCGGCCACCCGGACGCGCACCACGTGGTGGAGGCCCAGTTCAAGGCGGTTTCCCGGGCGCTGCGCGAAGCGACCGCGATCGATCCGCGCAGCGCCGGCGTGGTGCCCAGCACGAAGGGCGCCCTGTCGTGAGGGTGTGGCCGACGCTGCTGCTGATCCTGGCCGGGGTGCTGGTCGGCGGGACCTGGTCGCTCCACAAGCAGGGCGCGGCCCGTGCCGCCGTGGTGGTCACCGGCCTGCTGGCCGTGCTGGCCACCGCCGCGGGGCTGCTCTGGCTGCTGCCCGGGGAGGGCTAATGGCCCGGCGGGTGGTGGTTCTCGACTACGGCTCGGGCAACCTGCGCTCGGCCGAGCGCGCGTTGGAGCGGGCCGGCGCGGACGTGACGGTCACCGACGACCTGACCGCCGCCGCCGAGGCCGACGGCCTGGTGGTGCCGGGGGTCGGCGCGTTCGCCGCGTGCATGGCGGGGATCGAGGAGTTGGGCGCCGGTCCGGTGATCGCCGACCGGGTCGCCGCCGGGCGCCCGGTGCTCGGCATCTGCGTCGGCATGCAGGTGCTCTTCGGGCACGGCGAGGAGCACGGCCTGGTCACCAAGGGGCTGGGGCTGCTGCCCGGCGGCGTGACCCGGCTGCCCGCGCCGCGACTGCCGCACATGGGCTGGAACACGGTGCGGGCGTCGGAGGGCTCGGTGCTCTTCGCCGGCCTGCCGGCCGACGCCCGGTTCTACTTCGTGCACTCCTACGGGGTCACCGACCCGGCGGCGCTCGCCGCCGCCGGCGCCGTCGTGACCACCGCGCACCACGGCGGCGACTTCGTCGCGGCGGTGGAGCGCGGCGCGCTGTCGGCCGCCCAGTTCCACCCGGAGAAGTCGGCCGACACGGGCGCGGCGCTCCTGCGCAACTGGCTCGGCACGCTTGAGTAAGGAGCGGGCCCGCCGGCGGGCGGCCCGCGAGGCCGAGCAGGAGCGGGAGCGCGCCGTCCGGGCCCGCCGGGAGCGGCGCCGGGCCCGGGTACGCCGGCTGACGCCCCGGCTGCGGCGGGGTCGCACCGGTCGGCTGCGTCGGCACAGCCGGCGTGAGCGGGCGGCCGTCGTGCTGCTCACCGCCGTCGCGGTGGTCGGCATCTGGAGTTTCGTCGACGACCTCGCGCTGCGGCTGGCGTTGGTCGTGTTGTTGCTGCTGGTCCTGCCGGCGATCGTGGTGATCGCGTTGGACCGTCGTTGAGGATGCGAGGAGACAACCGTTGAGCCTTGACCTGTTGCCCGCCGTGGACGTCGCCGACGGCCAGGCCGTCCGGCTCGTGCAGGGCGCCGCCGGCAGCGAGACCGCGTACGGCGACCCGCTGGAGGCGGCCCTCGCCTGGCAGTCCGACGGCGCGGAGTGGATCCACCTGGTCGACCTGGACGCCGCGTTCGGCCGGGGCTCCAACGCCGTGCTGCTCGCCGAGGTGGTCGGCAAACTGGACGTCAAGGTGGAGCTGTCCGGCGGGATCCGTGACGACGAGTCGTTGCGGGCGGCGCTGGGCACCGGGGCGGCCCGGGTCAACATCGGCACCGCCGCGTTGGAGGATCCCGAGTGGTGCGACCGGATCTGCGGCGAGTTCGGGGACCGGGTGGCGATCGGGCTGGACGTGCGCGGCCGTACCCTCTCGGCGCGGGGCTGGACCCGCGACGGTGGTGACCTCTACGACGTGCTGGCCCGGCTGGACGCCGCCGGCGCGGCGCGGTACGTGGTCACCGACATCACCAAGGACGGCACCATGCGCGGGCCGAACCTGGACCTGCTGCGCGAGGTGTGTGCCCGCACCGACGCGCCGGTGATCGCCTCCGGCGGGGTGTCCACGCTGGAGGACCTGCGGGCGCTGGCCACGCTGGAGCCGATCGGCGTGGAGGGTGTGATCGCCGGCAAGGCGCTCTACGCCGGCGCGTTCACCGTCGCCGAGGCGCTCGCCACGCTGCGGTCCGGCGCGTGACCACCGCCCCGGGCGCGCTGCCGGTCGGCGGTGTGGGGGAGCCGCCGCGCGACGGCACGGTGGTCACCCGGCTCGGTTCGGGCGGCCCGTGGGAGTCGGTCTACGGCTACTCCCGCGTGGTCCGGGCCGGCGCGCTGGCGATCACCGCCGGCTGCACCTCCACTGTCGACGGCGGGGTGGCGCACGTGGGGGACGCGGCGGCGCAGACCGCCCAGGCGATCCGGATCGGCCTGGACGCGCTGGCCGAGGTGGGGGCCGGGCCGGCCGACGTGGTGCGGACCCGGATGTACGTCACCGACCGGCTCTACGTCGACGAGGTGGGCCGGGCGCACAACGCGGTGTTCGGCCCGGTGCGTCCGGTGGCGACCATGGTGGTCGTGGCCGGCCTGGTCGACCCGGAGCACCTGGTCGAGGTCGAGCTGGAGGCGTGGCTCCCGCACCCCTGACCCCAGAGGCGGTGCGCCCTCTTTCACGGAAAGAGTGGGTATCCGGGCCGGAATAGGCCCGCTTTCCGGGAAAGCGCGGCTATCGGTGTGAGCGTGCGCGTACCTGCGCGCAATCAAGTTGTGCGCAACTTGATTGCGCGCTACAGTTCGACGGGTGACCGATGATCTGGTGCTGCGCCGGCAGGTGTGCTTCGCGCTCTACGCGGCGTCGCGCGCCCTGACCGACGTCTACCGGCCCATCCTCGACGAGCACGGCCTGACCTACCCGCAGTACCTGGTGCTGCTGGTGCTCTGGGAGCGCGACGACGACGCCCCCACGGTCTCCGAGCTCGGCGCACGGCTCCGGCTCGACTCCGGCACGCTCTCCCCGCTGCTCAAGCGGCTGGAGGCGGCCGGCCTGGTGGTGCGTACCCGCTCGGCGGTCGATGAGCGCCGGGTCGAGGTGGGCCTCACCGGGCGAGGCCGGAGCCTGCGGGAGCGGATGGCGGACGTGCCGATGCGGGTGGCCGTGGCCACCGGCCTCACGGAGGCCGAACTGGTCAACCTCCGCGACACGCTCACCCGGGTCACCGAGACGATCCACCGACCGAAGGAGCAGTGACATGCAGGTCCTCTACACCGCGTCCGCCAAGGCCACCGGCGACGGCCGCGACGGCCACGTCCGCACCTCCGACGGCACCGTCGAGCTGGACCTCGCGGTGCCGAAGGAGATGGGCGGCGCCGGCGGCGCGGCCAACCCCGAGCAGCTCTTCGCGGCCGGCTACGCGGCCTGCTTCCACTCCGCGCTGCGCATCGTCGCCCGGCAGGCCAAGGCGAACGTCGCCGGCTCGGTCGTCGAGGCCGAGGTGGGCATCGGCCCGAACGGCAGCGGCGGCTACGGCCTGACCGTGACACTGGTGGTGGACCTGCCCGCCGTCGAGCGGTCGGCCGCCGAAAAGCTGGTCGAGGCGGCCCACCAGGTCTGCCCCTACTCGAACGCGACCCGCGGCAACGTCGAGGTCGCGCTGACCGTCCGGGAGGCCCTGTGAGCAGCGTGAACCGGGAGATCCACCTGGCCTCCCGCCCCGAGGGCTGGCCCACCGCCGACAACTTCCGGCTGGTCACCACCGAGATGCCGGCCCCGGGTCCGGGTCAGGTCGTGGTGCGCAACCAGTTCATGTCCGTCGACCCGTACATGCGGGGGCGGATGAACGACGTCAAGTCGTACGTGCCGCCGTTCGCGCTCGACGCCCCGCTCGACGGCGGCGCGATCGGTGAGGTGGTGGCCGGTGCGGCCGAGGGCGTCAAGCCCGGCGACGTCGTGCTGCACGGCCTGGGCTGGCGCGAGTACGCGCTGGTCGACGCCAAGGCCGTGCGCAAGGTCGACGCCGGCCTCGCGCCGGTCAGCGTCTACCTGAGCGTGCTCGGCATGACCGGGCTGACCGCGTACGCCGGGCTGCTCGACGTGGCCGCCATGAAGCCCGGGGAGACCGTCTTCGTCTCCGGCGCGGCCGGCGCGGTGGGTTCGATGGTCGGGCAGATCGCGAAGCTGCGCGGCGCTGGCCGGGTGATCGGCAGCGCCGGCTCCCGGGCGAAGGTCGAGCGGCTCGCCGCGCTCGGCTTCGACGCCGCCTTCGACTACCACGACGGGCCGGTGTACGAGCAGCTCAAGGCCGCCGCGCCGGACGGCGTCGACGTGTACTTCGACAACGTCGGCGGGGAGCACCTGGAGGCCGCGATCGGGGCGATGAACCTGCACGGCCGGGCCGCGATCTGCGGCATGATCGCCCAGTACAACTCCGCCGAGCCGCCGGCCGCCCCGCGCAACCTGGCGCTGGTGATCGGCAAGCGGCTGACGCTGCGCGGCTTCCTCGTCGGTGACCACGGTCACCTGCGTGAGCAGTTCGTGCAGGAGGTGGCCGGCTGGCTGCGCGAGGGTCGCCTGTCGTACGACGAGACGGTGATCGACGGCATCGAGCAGGCCCCGGACGCGTTCCTCGGCCTGCTGCGCGGCGAGAACCTCGGCAAGATGCTCGTCCGCCTCTGACGCCCGCCACGAGCGGCGGTGACCGGCCTCACCGGCCGGCCGCCGCCGCTCTCGCGTTGGCTAGGCTTTCCGGCATGACGGTGGCGGTGCGGGTCATTCCCTGTCTGGACGTGGACGCCGGACGGGTGGTCAAGGGCGTCAACTTCGTCGACCTGCGCGATGCCGGCGACCCGGTGGAGCTGGCGGCGGCGTACGACCGGGCCGGCGCGGACGAGCTGACGTTCCTCGACGTCACCGCCTCGTCCAGCGACCGCGGCACGATGCTCGACGTGGTCCGGCGCACCGCCGAGTCGGTCTTCATCCCGCTGACCGTGGGCGGCGGCGTCCGGCAGGTCGCCGACGTCGACACGCTGCTGCGGGCCGGGGCGGACAAGGTCGGCGTGAACACCGCGGCCATCGCCCGGCCGGAGCTGATCGCCGAGATCGCCGACCGGTTCGGCCGCCAGGTGCTGGTGCTCTCGCTGGACGTGCGGCGCGCCCCGGCCGGGGCGACGCCCAGCGGCTTCGAGGTCACCACGCACGGCGGGCGGCGCGGCACCGGCTTGGACGCGGTGGAGTGGGCCGCACGCGCCGCCGAGCTGGGCGCGGGCGAGATCCTGCTCAACTCGATGGACGCCGACGGCACCAAGGCCGGGTTCGACCTGCCGCTGATCCAGGCGGTCCGCGACGTGGTCGAGGTGCCGGTGATCGCCAGCGGTGGCGCGGGCGCGGTGGCGCACTTCCCGCCGGCGGTCGGCGCGGGCGCCGACGCGGTGCTCGCGGCCAGTGTCTTCCACTTCGGTGAGCTGACCGTCGGCGAGGTCAAGGATGCCCTGCGCGACGCCGGGCACCCGGTGCGCTGAGCCGGCGGCCCGGTGTGCCGGCCCGGACGGCGCTCATGGCCGGCCGGAACGCCCCTCGGGGGACCGGCGGGGCATCGGGATGGACCGGACCACGTACTCCTGGACGGCGGCGGCGTGGTCGTCCTCGGCGAGCTGCCACTCGGACTCGCCCGGCGGGTGCCGGCGGGTCAGCACGCCCTGCACGGTGTCGACGGTGGTGCCCAGCCCGGCGCTGGGTCGGGTGCGCCAGAGCCGTTCACCGTCCGGGGTGACCCGGAACCACCCGTCGGAGACGCTGACCAGGCCGGCGCCGACGAGCCGCCGGACCGCCCCCTCGACCTCGTGTCGCTCGGGAATGGCCTGGTTGAGGTGGTCGGCGGTGGAGAGGACGTCGGCGAGGCGTACCCCTTCGGGGCGGCGTGTGGCGGCGGCCCGACGGTGCCGGCCGGCACCGCTCGCGATGACCAACGCCACGAAGATCCAGGCGTCGCTCCAACGCCATCCGTTGTCCCCCATGCACGAATGATGCCCGTCCACGACGGCGGAGAAAACACCCGGTTTTGCCGCCGCGCGTCGTCGCAGCTCAGCGCCGTCCGGGCCGGCTCGCGCGGTGGCGGTCGGCCCGGCTGTGCTCACGAAGCGTAGGCGCTGACCGGTCGGGCCGGGATGGCGAAGATCGGAATGAACAGCTGGGCGAGCGGCCCGATGGCGAGCGCGTAGGCCACCGTGCCGAGACCGACGGTGCCGCCGAGCAGCCAGCCGAGGGCGAGCACTGTCACCTCGATGACGGTCCGGACCAGCCGGAGCGACAGGCGCGGATGGCGGGCGACGAAGCCGGTCATCAGACCGTCGCGCGGCCCGGGTCCGAGCCCGGCACCCAGGTAGAGGCCGGTGGCGGCGCCGTTGGCGACGATGCCGACCACCAGCAGCGCGGCGCGGACCGGCAGGCCCTCGCCCGGTGGCAGCACGGTCAGGGTGCCGTCGACGACCAGCCCGATCATCACCACGTTGCTGATCGTGCCGAGCCCGGGTCGCTGCCGCAGCGGGATCCAGAGCAGCAGCACCACGGCGCCGACGGCGATGGTGACCGTGCCGAAGGAGAGCCCGGTCTGCCGGGCCAGCCCCTGGTGGAACACGTCCCAGGGGTCCAGGCCGAGCCCGGACCGGATCATCAGCGCCATGCTGAGCCCGTAGAGGACCAGGCCGGCGTAGAGCTGGGTGGGCCGCCGCACCGGCCGGTCCCGGAGATTGCCAAGCTGTGCCATGCATGCCACCCTAGGGTCCAATTGACGAAGCCGGAGAGGCCAATCGGGGAGGAGTGGCTATGACCAGCCAGGTGCGCGGTGTCCAATTGGCGCGGCTGCTCGGCCAGTGGCACGCGCTGCCCGGCCGCCGGCGCAGCCCGGACTACGTCGCGCTCGCCGCCGCCGTGCGCGGCCTGCTCGCCGACGGCCGGCTACCCCTGGGGGTACGCCTGCCGGCCGAGCGGGAACTGGCCGAGGCGCTGCGGATCAGCCGGACCACCGTCACCGCGGCGTACCGGGAACTGCGGGAGAGCGGCCACCTGGCGAGCCGACGCGGGGCCGGGAGCTGGACCATGCTGCCCGGCACCCACCGGGTGGCCAGCACCGGCCTCTGGACGCCGCTCGACGACCGGGACATGATCGACCTCGGGGTCGCCGCGCTCTCCGCCCCGCCGCAGCTCGTCCCCGCCGCCCGCGCGGCGGCCGAGGACCTGCCCCGCTACCTCGGCGGCGCCGGCTACCACCCCACCGGGATCATCGAGCTGCGGGAGGCGGTGGCCCGCGGTTACACCGAGCGCGGTCTCCCCACCAGCCCCGAGCAGATCATGGTCACCAGCGGCACCCAGCACGCGCTGGACCTGGTGCTCCGGCTGGCGCTGTCACCCGGTGGCGGCGTGCTGGTGGAGTCGCCCACCTACCCCAACGCGCTCGCCGCGCTCGCCGCCCGGCGGGCCCGGATCGCCACGCACGGGCTCTCCGACGACGGCTGGGACGCCGACCTGCTGCTCGGCAGCCTCCGGCAGACCCGGCCCAAGCTGGCGTACGTGATTCCGGAGTTCCACAACCCGACCGGCCACCTGATGGCGGCCGACCTGCGCGAGCGGCTGGTCGGCGCGGCCCACGCCTCCGGCACCGACCTGGTGGTGGACGAGTCCTTCGTCGACCTGCCGCTGGACGGCACCCCGCTGCCGCCGCCGGTGGCGGTCTTCGACAGGCACTCCCGAGTGATCAGCATCGGCGGGATGAGCAAGCCCTACTGGGGTGGGTTGCGGATCGGCTGGGTACGCGCCTCCGCGCCGCAGGTGCAGCGGCTGGCCGCGGCCCGGGTCGGCGTGGACATGGCCAGTCCGGTTCTCGACCAGCTCGTCGCGGTGCACCTGCTGGCCCAGGCGCCGGCCATCGTGGCGGCCCGCCGGGCCCAGCTCGTCGGCCAGCGGGACGCGCTGGTCGCCGCGCTCGCCGACCGGCTGCCCGACTGGCGGTTCCGGGTGCCGCGCGGGGGCGTCACGCTCTGGGCCGAGCTGGACGGCCCGGTCTCCAGCGCGTTGTCCCGGGCGGCCGAGGAGGTCGGCGTACGGCTGGCGCCCGGTCCCCGGTTCGGCCTGGACGGCACGCTGGAGCGGTTCCTCCGGCTGCCGTTCACGCTGCCCGCCGCGGAGCTGGCGGAGGCGGTCGGGCGGCTCGCCGCGGTCCGCTACGACCTGGACCGGGCCGGCCGGCCGCAGTGGCGGGAACCGAGCGTCATCGCCTGAGCGACCGTTCCCGTTCCGGTGGTTGCCGGCGGAACCGGGTCCCCGGCCGGCGGCGTGCCCGCAGACTGCCCGGGTGGGGAACCGGAGCGACGCCCGCTGGGCGTGGGCGCTACGCGCCGCCGCGCCCGGCTCCCGCACCACCCGGTTGGAACTCTTCTACGACCTGGTCTTCGTCTTCGCGTTCCTCAGCGTCACCACGCTGACCGCCACCGTGCTGACCCCGGTCAACCTCTACCGCTTCCTGCTGGTGCTGGCGCTGCTCTGGTGGTCGTGGACCGGCTTCGCGCGGGTGGGCAACGCCTGCCGCGCCGACCAGGGCATGCTGCCGCTGGTCGGCTTCGTGACCGTGGCCGCCACGTTCCTGCTCGTGCTCAGCGCGCCCAGCGCGTTCCGGGACAGCCCGGGCGGCCTGCCCGGCCCGCTGGTCTTCGCCGGCTGCTACGCCGCCATCCGGCTGGCCCAGCTCACCGTCTTCGCCCGGGTGGACCGGGCCGATCCGGCGCGAGGCCGGCGGTTCCTGCTGCGCGTCCTGGTGCCGGTCGTGGCCACCGTGCTGCTCGTGGTGGCCGGCACCGTCCCGGCCCGGCTGCCCGAGGGCCGGTTCGCGGTCGCGCTGCAACTGGCACTCTGGACGCTGGCGGTGCTGATCGAGTACGTGGTCGGCACCACCGTGGCCTGGCACTGGTGGGTCGTGGTCTCGGCCGGGCACTGGGCGGAACGGCACGCGCTGATGGTGCTCGTCGCGCTCGGCGAGTCGATCATCGCGCTGGGGCTCGGCCCGAAGACCGGCCTGCCGCTGACCGGCCCGGTGGCGGTGGCCGCGCTGCTCGGCATCACGATCGTGGCGGCGCTGTGGTGGGCGTACTTCGACACGCTGGCGTTCGCGCTGGAGCAGGCGCTGCACCACGCCCGGGACCAGGACGCCCGGCTGCGGCTGAGCCGCTCGGTCTACACGTTCCTGCACCTGCCGGTGGTCACCGGGACGATCCTCTACGCGCTCGGCCTCAAGGACCTGCTCGCCGAGGTCGCCGACCCGGCCTCCCCGTCCTGGGGGTGGCAGTTGGGGGACTTCTGGGGCGGCGTCCTCTTCGGCGGGGTGGCCCTCTACCTGCTCAGCATCGCCGGCTGCTGGTGGCTGGCGGTGCGCGAGCTGCACCGTCCGCTGCTGGTCACGGTGGTGGCGCTGGCCGCGGTCGGCCCGTTCGCGTTCCGGATCCCGGAGGTGGCCGCGCTGGGCGTGCTGGCGGTGCTCACCGGCGCCGGCGTCACCTGGGAGACGCGCAGCGAGAACGGCCGCCGCCGCCGGGTGCGTCAGCTCGCGCTGGAGGAGCAGGTGGCCGCCGAGGCCGAGCAGAGCCGGTGGCGTCGGGAACACCTGTGACCGGCGCGGGCCGCCGGAGCCGGTCCCGCGCGGGCCGTGCCCCGGGACGGTGGGGCACGGCCGGCGCGGCGCCGGGGGCACGTCACAGCTCGGCGAGCGTGCCCTCGTACATCTTGTCGATCTCGCCGGCGAAGTTGGTCTCCACGCTGCGGCGCTTGATCTTCAACGACGGGGTGACCTCGCCGTCGGCGATGGTCAGGTCGCGGGGGAGGATCGTCACCTTCTTGATCGTCTCCCAGCGGTTGAGCTTGGCGTTCAGCTCGTCCACGTACCCCTCGACCATCGTCCGCGCCTCGGGCGAGGTGACGATCGTGGTGTAGTCGCCCCCCTCCAGCGGCGTGCCGGCGGCCCAGCCCTTGATCGCGTCCGGGTCCAGCGTGACCAGCATGGTGCAGTAGTTGCGGGCCTGCCCGATCACCACCGCCTGCGAGGTGTACGGGCAGATGGCCTTGAACATGCCCTCGATGTGCGACGGCGCGACGTACTTGCCGCCGGACGTCTTGACCAGGTCCTTCTTGCGGTCGGTGATGCGCAGGTAGCCGTCGTCGTCGAGCGTGCCGATGTCGCCGGTGCGGAAGAAGCCGTCGTCGGTGAACGCCTCGGCGGTCTCCCCGGGCAGGTTGTGGTAGCCACGCATCACCGGCCGGCCCCGGACCAGGATCTCGCCGTCGGTGTCGATCCGGCACTCCAGGTCGCCCATGGCCCGGCCCACGCTGCCGATCCGGAGACCGTCCGGCGGGTTGACGAACGCGCCGGCGCTGGTCTCGGTGAGGCCGTACCCCTCCGAGATGGGCAGGTTGGCGGCGGCGAAGAAGGTGGCGATCTCCTTGCTCAGCGGCGCCGCGCCGGAGACCAGGACCCGCATCCGGCCGCCGAGCCGGGCCTGGAGCTTGCTGAAGACCAGCTTCTCGGCGAGCGCGTACTTCATCCGCAGCCCGGCCGGGACGGGCTTGCCGGCCTGCTCCAGCGCGACCTTCTCCTTGCCGACCGCGACGCCCCAGCCGAAGATCTTCGCCTTCGCGCCGCCCGCGCCCTGCGCGGTGGTGACCGCCTTGTTGTACACCTTCTCGAAGACCCGGGGCGCGCCGCACATCAGCGTCGGCCGGACCACGCCGAGCAGGTCGACCAGCTTGTCCACCCGGCCGTCGACGTAGGTGGGCAGCCCGACGTGGGTGGCGCCGCAGAGCAGCGTCTTGCCGAACGAGTGCGACAGCGGCAACCACAGATATTGCAGGTCGTCGACGCGCAGCAGGCCCAGCTCGGCCTGTGCGACACCCTCCCAGCACCACCCGCCGTGCAGCAGCTCCACGCCCTTGGGCCGGCCGGTGGTGCCCGACGTGTAGATCAGGGTGGCCAGGTGGTCCGGGCCGATGCCGGCGACCAGCTCGTCGATCAGGCCGGGCGTGGCGGCCAGCGCGGCGGCGCCGCGTTCCTCCAGCTCGGCGAGCGTGAGCTGGGGAACGCCGGCCGCCGGGTCGGCCGCGCCGTCGAGGAGCACCACGTGGGTCAGCGCCGGCAGCTCCGCGCCGGCGACCTTCGCGGCCTGGGCCGGGTTCTCCGCGAACAGCACCCGCGACCCCGAGTCGGCGAGAATGTACGCCGCCTCCTCGGGCTCGGTGGTGGGGTAGACGGTGGTGGTGGCCCCGCCGGCGCACATCACGCCGAAGTCGGCGAGCACCCACTCCAGCCGCGTGTTGGCCAGGATCGCCACCGGGTCCTCGAGGCCCACACCCAGCCCGTGCAGCCCGGCCGCGATCGCCTTGGCGCGCTGCCCGACCTGCTCCCACGTCAACCAGACCGGGCCCGAGTCGTCGGGTGCGGGGTGGGCGAAGGCGTGCCGGTCGGGGGAGTCCGCCACGCGCTTGAGGAACATGTCCGGTACGGAACGGTACGGTACATCGAGAGCCATCGTGGAAGCCGCCTTCAGGGGTGGAGGGACGTGACGGGGGTCACGCCGGTCTGCGGTTACCGAAGAGTATTGCCTGCACCGGGGCATCGGCTAGTGCGGATCGGCCGGGGTTCGGGCTCAGGTGTACCGGGTGGCGGCGCGGGACCAGTCGTAGGTGGCCCGGATCCAGTCCCGGCGGGTGGCGAGGAACGCGCGTACCCCGTCGTCGGCGGCGACGGCCAGCGCCGCGTCCCGTTCCGCGTACGCCGCCAGCGCCGCGTTGAACCGGGCCGCCGCCGCGCGCAGCGCCGCCGCCTCGTCCTGTCCGGTTTCGCCGGCGATGGTGGTGACCAGGTTGTGCGCCGGTGGGGCGACGCCGCGCTCCTTGCCGTAGGAGAACACGTCGTTGCACCAGCAGACCAGGTCGGTGGCGAGGGCGTCCAGGGCGGCCAGCGTCGGATCGGCCCGCCGGGTGGGGCCGGGGCGGGCCGGGCGGGTCAGGTCGGTCACCGTGAAGCCGGGCCGTACGCCGCCGGTGTGCCGGCGCATCTGCACGTACTCGGCCACCCCGGGGACCCGCCGGTGCTCCCGGTTGGCCGCCTCCCAGAGCAGCGCCAGCAGGTACTCGCGCAACTGGCTGACCAGGCGCAGCAGCAGCGCGGGCCGCCGCACGTCGCGGGCCCGCCGGCACAGGTCGTCCAACGCCACCGCGAGCGGACCGCCGGTCGGGGTGGGCGCGGCCGGGTCGCCGTGCCGGTCCAGCACGCTCAGCAGCGCCGCCACGGTGGGGGCCAGTCGGGTGGGCTCCGCGCCCAGGCCGTCGTCGTCGCAGGCGTCGTCCACCACGAACAGCCAGTTGATCAGGTCGGTGAGCAGGCGCAGGCCCGCCGGGGACGCCTCCGGGCCGGCCCGTCCGGCCAGCTCCGCGGCGTGCGCGCCGGCCAGTCGGCGCCGCGCGGCCGGGTCACGGACCAGGCCGAGTTCGCGTGCCCAGTCGGCGCTCTCCGCGGCGACCCGCTCGACGGCGGGGTGCCGTCGCGCCGGGAAGGGCGGCTCGTGCAGCGCCGAGAGCGCGAAGCCACGCATCCGTGCCCCCTGTCCGCCGCCCGAGAGGCCGGGCGGCGGGCAGGAGCGTACGGCAGAATGGATCGGCATTCATCACTGGGATGTGCATTTTTCACCATAAGTCGGTCACGGGATGCCTACGCTCGGTCAGAACCCCAGCTCGGCGGCGCGCAACCGGTCCGCCTGCCCCGCCGGGCCCTCCACCTGGACCCGGGCCACCCGCTGCCGGCCGGTGAGGAACAGCACCAGCTCGCCCGGCGCGCCCACCAGCCGCAGCCGCTCGCCGCCCCGACCGGCCCGCAGCTCGCCGTGCCCCGGCGCCTGCACCAGCACCTCGGCCGGAAAACGCCGCAGCGCCGCCCGGGCCAGCAGGGCGACCCGCTTCCAGAGCGCCGCCTGCTGCCCAACCGGCAGGTCGCGCGGGTGCCAGCCGGGCCGGGCGCGGCGCACGTCCTCGTGGTGGATGAAGAACTCCAGGCCGTTGACCAGCTCGTCGGTGAGCGGGTTGCTCACCGGGCTCCACACCGGTGGCCGGCGGACCCGGGCGATCAGGTCGGCGTAGGGGCCGGCGGCGACCCGACGGCGCACCGCCTCGCCGTGCGCCCGCAACGGCGGCAGCAGGATCCCACCGGCCGCGTCCGGCCGGCGCTCCCGCACCAGCAGATGCGCCGCCAGGTCGCGGGTGGTCCACCCCTCGTTGACCGTCGGCGCATCCGGTCCCAGCTCCAGCATCAGGTCGGCGAGCGCCTCGCGCTCCGCTCGGGCGTACCGCGGCATGGCCCGATCGTAGGCCCGCCGGGCCCGATCGGCGCGCCGTGACCGGCGCGGAGTCCCCGGACCGGCCGGTCGCCACCGCCGTGCGGTCCCGCGGACCGGGAAAGGTGACGGCGGACATATGCCGGCCGGGTCGGCGGACGCGGCGACGAGCGGTAAGGATGGGGGAGAAAACTGTGGCTTACGGCGGGGGCAAGTGTGGCGAGCGGGACAAGTCGGGACGTGCTCGGCAAGGGGCTCAGGGTGCTCGGCCGGGCGATCCGGGAGCAACCGCGGATCTTCGCGGTGGCGGTCAGCGGCAGCGTGCTCTTCGGTCTCCTCGTCATCGCCAGCGCGTACGTGATCGGCGCGGTGGTCGGCGACGTGGTGGTGCCGGCGGTCGAACGCGGCGCGGTGGCCGGCGGCGCCCTCGCGCTCGCCGCGTCGACGCTGTTCGGGATCAGCGTGCTGCGGGTGGTCGGCATCTTCGGCCGGAGGCTGGGCGCCGGCTACATGCAGTACCGGCTCCAGGCCGCCTACCGTCGCCGGGTCACCCGCCGCTACCTGGACCTGCCGCTGGCCTGGCACCACCGCAACTCCACCGGCACGCTGCTGTCCAACGCCAACTCCGACGTGGAGGCCGCCTGGTACCCGATCGCGCCGCTGCCGTTCGCCGTCGGCACGCTGGTGATGCTGGTCGGCGCCGTGGCCTCGCTGTTCGTCACCGACTGGGCGCTCGCCCTGGTCGGCCTCGCCGTCTTCCCCGCGCTGTTCGCGCTCAACGTGGTCTACTCCCGCCGGATGGCGCCCCGCCAGGCCCGCGCCCAGCGCCTGCGCGCCGAGGTCAGCGGCATCGCGCACGAGAGCTTCGACGGCGCGTTGGTGGTCAAGACCATGGGCCGGGAGTCCCAGGAGACGGCCCGCTTCGCGGCCCGCGCCGGTGACCTGCGCGACGCGTTGATCTCCGTCGGCCGGCTGCGCGGCGTCTTCGACCCGATGCTGGAGACGCTGCCCAGTCTCGGCACGCTCGCCGTGCTGGTGGTCGGCGCGATCCGGCTCCGACAGGGCGCGATCACGGTGACCGAGCTGGTCAGCGTCGCGTTCCTGTTCACCGTGCTGGCCTTCCCGGTGCGGGCGATCGGCTGGGTGCTGGCCGAGCTGCCGCGCAGCGTCGCCGGCTGGGAGCGGGTCAGCCGCGTCCTGGACGCCACCGGCGAGATGCCGTACGGCGACGTGACGCTCGACCCGGCCCGCCGGGAGCCGGCCACGCTCGGCTTCTCCGACGTCCACTTCGGGTACGAGCCGGCCGAGGCGCACCTGCCCGGCACGGAGGTGCTCGGCGAGGTGACGTTCACGGTGCCGGCCGGGAAGACGGTCGCCCTGGTCGGGCCGACCGGAGCCGGCAAGTCCACCATCGCGTCGCTGGCCGTGCGCCTGGTCGACCCGCGGACCGGCCGGGTCACGCTGGACGGCGTCGACGTGCGCGAGCTGACCGCCGCCTCGCTCGCCGCCACGGTGGCGCTGGTCGCCCAGGTGCCGTTCGTCTTCGACGACACGGTCCGGGCCAACATCACGCTCGACCGGGCCGGCATCGGCGACGACGAGGTGTGGGCCGCGTTGCGGCTGGCCGAGGCGGACGGCTTCGTCGCCGCCCTGCCCGACGGGTTGGACACCATGGTCGGTGAGCGGGGCACCTCGCTCTCCGGCGGCCAGCGGCAGCGGCTCACGCTGGCCCGGGCGCTCGCCGGCCGCCCCCGGCTGCTGGTGCTCGACGACGCCACCAGCGCCGTCGACCCGCGGGTCGAGTCCGCCATCCTGGCCGGCCTGCGCGCGCCGGCTGACGGCGGGGCGTCCGCGTCGATCCTGGTGGTGGCCTACCGGCGGGCCACCATCGCGCTCGCCGACGAGGTTATCTACGTGGAGCAGGGCCGGGTGGTCGCCCGTGGCACGCACCCCGAGCTGCTGGCCACCGTGCCCGGGTACGCCGACCTGGTCACCGCCTACGAGCAGGCCGAGCAGGAACGCGAGCAGAACCGCACGTACGACGAGGTCACGCCGGTGCCCTCCGGCCTGGAGATGGAGGTGGACCGGTGACGAGCACGACCACGGCCGAACGGGCCGAATCGACCTGGGGGACGCTGCGACGGGGGCTGGCGCTCTCCCCGGAGCTGAAGACCGGGCTCGCCGGCACCCTGGCGTTGGCGCTGGTCTACATGGTCGGCCGGGTGGCCGTGCCGGTGGCGGTGCAGCGCGGTATCGACCACGGCATCGTCGGCGGGCTCGACCTGAACGTCATCTCGCTGACCGTGGCGATCACCGTCGGCGTGCTGGTGGTCACCACCACCTGCGGCTACCTGATGATGCGCCGGCTTTTCACGGTCAGCGAGACCGCGTTGGCCAGCGTGCGTACCCGCGCGTTCCGGCACGTGCACGACCTGTCCATGCTGCACCAGCAGTCCGAGCGGCGCGGGTCGCTGGTCTCCCGGGTCACCAGCGACGTCGACCAGATCACCCAGTTCCTCCAGTGGGGCGGCGTGATCCTCATCGTCAACCTGGGGCAGCTTCTGGTGACCACCGCCGTGATGCTCGCGTACTCCTGGCAGTTGACGCTCGTGGTGCTCGTCGCGTTCGCGCCCGCGGTGCTGATCATCCGGCTGTTGCAGCGCCGGCTCGCCGGTGCGTACGGGCTGGTCCGGCAGCGGACCGGCACGCTGCTCGGCGCGATCGGCGAGAGCGTGGTGGGCGCGCCGGTGATCCGGGCGTACGGCATCGCCGGGCGCACCGCCCGCCGGCTGGACACGGCGATCGACGGGCAGCGGGTGGCCCAGCAGCGGGCGATCCGGATCAGCATCCTCGGCAGCTCGGTCGGTGAGCTGGCCGCCGGCCTGGCGCTGGCCGGGGTGGTCGTGGTCGGGGTGAGCCTCGGCGTCGACCGGACGCTGTCGGTCGGCCAGCTCACCGCGTTCCTGTTCCTGGTCACGCTCTTCATCCAGCCGGTGCAGATCGCCACCGAGGTGCTCAACGAGGCGCAGAACGCGATCGCCGGCTGGCGTCGGGTGCTCGACGTGCTGGACGTCGCCCCGGACGTGGCCGACCCGGGCGAGCGGGGCCGGGAGCTGCCGGCCGGTCCGCTCGACGTCCGCTTCGCCGGGGTGACGTTCGCCTATCCGGGCGGGCCGCCGGTGCTGCACGACGTGACGCTGGACATCGCGGCGAAGAGCCGGGTGGCGGTGGTCGGCGAGACCGGCAGCGGCAAGACCACGTTCGCCAAGCTGCTCACCCGGCTGATGGACCCGACCGAGGGCGAGGTGCTGCTCTCCGGCGTCGACCTGCGTCAGGTCCGCTTCGACTCGCTGCGCGCCCGGGTGGTGATGGTGCCGCAGGACGGCTTCCTGTTCGACGCCACGGTCGGGGAGAACGTCCGCTTCGCCCGCCCGGACCTGTCCGACGCACGGCTCACCGCCGCCTTCACCGAGCTGGGCCTGGCCGACTGGCTGGACGGGCTGCCGTCCGGGCTGGACACCCCGGTGGGCGAGCGCGGCGAGGCGCTCAGCGTCGGCGAGCGGCAGCTCGTGGCGCTGGCCCGCGCGTACGTGGCCGACCCGGACCTGCTGGTGCTCGACGAGGCGACAAGCGCGGTCGACCCGGCCACCGAGGTGCGCCTGCAACGCACGCTGGACGCGGTGACCCGGGGGCGCACCACGCTGGCCATCGCGCACCGGCTCTCCACCGCGCAGGCGGCGGACGAGGTGATCGTGGTGGACCGGGGGCGGATCGTGCAGCGCGGCTCGCACGAGGAACTGGTCCGGGACGCCGACTCGGTCTACGCCCTGCTCTACGCCTCGTGGCTGGAGCAGACCCGCTAGCGGGGGTCCGTCGGCGTGCCCACGGCCAGCGGGCCGGTGAGGTAGCGCTGCACGGTCGGGCCGATGGTGGCGGCCAGCGTCTCCGGGGACGCGGAGGCGACCGGTTCCAGGCGGATCACGTAGCGCATCATGGCCAGGCCGGCGACCTGGGTGGCGACCAGCGCGCCCCGCAGCGGCACCTCGGCCGGGTCGAGGTCGAGCTGGTCGACGACCCGGCGCAGGACCTGCGTGGTGAGGAACTCGCGTAACAGGCGGGCGGTCCACTGGTTGCTCACCGCGGAGCGGAGCAGCGCCACCGCGGCGGCGCCCGCCGGCGAGTCCCACACGCCGAGGAACGTGCGGACCAGCCGTTCGCCGACCTCGTCCCGGCCACCGGCCAGCACCCGGGGCACCAGCTCGGCCGGGTCGACCGGGATGGCCATGGCGGCGCGGAACAGCTCCTCCTTGGTGCCGAAGTAGTGGTGCACCAGCGCCGGGTCCACGCCGGCGGTGGCGGCGACGGCCCGGATTCCGGTGGCGTCGAAGCCGCGCTCGGCGAACGCGTCCCGGGCCGCGGCGAGGATCGCCTCCCGGGTGTCCGGGTTGCCGGGCCGTCGCCCGGTGCGACGCGGGCTCATCCGCTGCGCCGGCGCAGCGTCGCGGCGGCCAGCACCAGCGCGACCACCGCCGCGCCGGCCACGATCGCCACGTCGCGCCACATGGTGCCGGTCGGCTCGGCGTGCGCGCCGACCTCCTGGAGCGCCTCGACCGCGTACGACAGCGGCAGCACGTCGCTGACGGCCTGGAGCCAGCCGGCCATCTGGCCGCGGGGCACGAACAGCCCGCAGAGCAGCAGTTGCGGGGCGACCACGACCGGCATGAACTGCACCGCCTGGAACTCGGTGCGGGCGAACGCGGAGCAGAACAGGCCGAGCGCCACGGCCAGCACCGCGTTCACGCCGGCGATCAGCACGACCAGCCACGGGCTGCCGGCGGTGTCCAGCCCGAACACCTGGTAGGCCACCAGCGAGGCGACGGTGGACTGGAGCACCCCGGCCAGCCCGAACGCGATGCCGTAGCCGAAGAGCAGGTCCAGTTTGCCCAGCGGCGTGGTGAGCAGCCGCTCCAGCGTGCCGGTGGTGCGTTCACGGAGCATCGCGATGCTGGTCACCAGGAACATGATGATGAACGGGAAGAAGCCCAGCATGATCAGCGCGACCCGGTCGAAGGTGCCCGGCGCGCCGGGCGGGGTGGGCTGGTCGACGTACATGAAGTAGACCAGCGTGAGCAGCACCGCCGGCACCACGACGAGCAGCGCGACGGTGCGTCTGTCGTGCCGGAGCTGCCGCAGGATCCGCCCGGTCGTGGCGGCCAGGATGCGCCCGTTCATGAGGTGGCCTCCGACTCGCCGTCGCGGATCAGGCGGAGGAACGCCTCCTCCAGGTCGTCCACGCCGGTGGCGGCGCGGACCGCGGCCGGGGTGTCGTCGGCGACCAGCCGGCCCTCGCGGATCAGCAACAGCCGGTCGCACCGGGCCGCCTCGTCCATCACGTGGCTGGAGACCAGCAGCGTGGTGCCGGCGGCGGCCATGGCGTGGAACCGGGCCCACAGGTCGGCCCGCAGCACCGGGTCCTGGCCGACCGTGGGCTCGTCGAGGACGACCAGCTCCGGTTCGCCGACCAGGGCGCAGGCGAGCGAGGCGCGGCTGCGTTGGCCGCCGGAGAGCGTGCCGACCAGCTGGTCGGCCGCCGCGGCCAGACCGACGTCGGTCACCGCGCGGTCGGCCTCGGCGCGACCCCGGCCCTGGAGTACGGCGAAGTAGCGGGCGTTCTCCCGGACCGTGAGGTCGGCGTAGACGCTCGGCGCCTGCGTCAGGTAGCCCACCCGGTGGCGCAGCTCGGCCGTGCCGGCGGGCCGGCCGAGCACGTCGACCGTGCCGGCGTCGACCGTCTGCACGCCGACCACCGCGCGCATCAGTGTGGTCTTGCCGCTGCCGCTGGGCCCGAGCAGCCCGGTGACCGTGCCGCGGGGCACGGCACAGCTGATGCCGTGCAGCACCCGCCGCCCGCCCCGGTCGACCACCAGGTCACGGACCGTCACCGCGTCGTCCATGTCCGCCTCCGACAATTCATCTACCGTTGAAATCAACGGTAGATGAATTCCGTCGGTCGGGCAATGCCTGTTGACTTCGAGTGGGCTCGAACTGGAAGCCTGGATCGGTGGACATCGGCATCCGGGAGAAGAGCCTCAGCGTCGGCGAGGCGGCGCAGCGGGTCGGCCTGACCACCTACACGCTGCGCTGGTACGAACAGGAGGGGCTGGTCGCGCCGGTCGGGCGGGACTCCGCCGGTCGCCGGCGCTACACCGAGGCGGACGTCAACTGGCTGTTCCTGCTCCTGCGGCTGCGGCGGACCGGGATGCCGGTGCGCGACATGCGCCGCTACGCCGAGCTGGCCCGGCAGGGCGACCGTACGCTCGGCGCGCGGCGGGCGCTGTTCGAGGCGCACCGGGCCCGGGTGCTGGCCCGGATGGCCGAGCTGACCGAGGATCTCAAGGCCCTCGACCGCAAGATCGACCTGTACCGGCAGGCCGAAGAGGAACTGGGCTAAGCCCACCCGCAGCGGACACGCGGTCCGCCATCGGTCATTGCGCCGAAGATCGGACTTCCGGCACCATGTCGCGGTGGGTCCCGCTTCGTTGCCCGAGTCCGGATTCCTCGACGACTGGGCCACCCGCCTGCGCCGGGCCGCGGACCGACCGGTCGTCGGGATCATGCTGCGCGGCAGCCACGCACGACGGGCCGCCACCGAGCACAGCGACGTCGACGTGGACGTGCTCGTCGCCACCGACGAGGAGCGCCCCGCCTCGGCGGCCCCGCCCCGCCCCGCCGGCCCGTACGCGACCCGGCACGCCTACCTGGCCGAGTTCGACGGCCGGCTGGTGCACGTCTCGGTGGCCTCCCGGGACGTCCGCTCCTGGGTGCACCGGCTCGGGCAGCCCGCCGACTGGGCGTTCGGGCTGCCGGTCACCGCGCCCGCCCGGCTGCTCTGGGCGGTGCCCGAGTGGCGTCGCCGGATCGACCTGCCGGTGCTCTGCCAGCCCGCCGACGAGCCGCGCCTGGAGGACCTGATCGCCACGCTGGGCAAGGTGGCCGGCGCGCACTGGGCCGGCGACGCCACCGGGCTCCGGCTCGCGGCGGCCGACCTGGCCCGGCTCTGCCCCTCGGTGCTCCGGCTGGCCAACCCGTCGGTCCGGGTGGTGTCCCGGCGGGCCGCCCTGACCGCCGCGCTGGACCTCCCGGTGGCCCCGCCCCGCTACCGCGCCGACATGCTGCTCTGCCTCGGGCTGCGCGCCGGTGCCCCGGCCGAGGTCGGGGCCGCCGCCGGCCGCCTGGTCACCGGCATCGTCCCGCTGGTCCGCCCGTACGCGGGGGAGGTCGCCGCGGTGGCCGGCGCGGAACTGGCCGAGGCGCTCGCCGACGGCCGGGTGGACCGCTACCTCGGTCAGCTGAGCCGGGCGCTGCACGTGGCGCCACCCGCCACCCGGGACACGTCGACGGTGCCGGCGCCGCGTGCGGGAGAATGGTCAACCGTGCCCGCCTCTGACCCGCCCCTGACCGGCGCCTCCGCCCGTGCCGCGGCCCCCGGCCCCGCCCGCCCGTCCCGGCTCGACCCGGCCATCGCGGCCAAGCTCCGCCGCACCCCGGACGGCCTGGTCGCCGCCGTGGTCCGCGCCCACGACTCGGGCGAGGTGCTGATGGTCGCCTGGATGGACGACGAGGCGCTGCACCGCACGCTCACCAGCGGCCGGGCCACCTACTGGTCGCGCAGCCGGGGGGAGTACTGGGTCAAGGGCGCGACCTCCGGCCACCACCAGTACGTCCACTCGGTCGCGCTGGACTGCGACGGTGACGCGCTGCTGGTCAGCGTGGAGCAGGTCGGCGCCGCCTGCCACACCGGTCACCGCACCTGCTTCTTCACCGACCTGCCGGTCAGCTCCCCGGGGACGACCCCGTGACCGACGGCGCGGCCGGCCCGCCCGCCGTCCGGGGCCGGCGCGAGCTGGCGTACGCGGTGCTGCTCTGCCTGGCCGGCGCGGGCCTGGCCGCCTGGGCGGTGACCCGGAGCTGGTCGGTCGACCCGACCGCCCGTGCCTCCCTCGCGCCCGGGCGGTCCGGCCGCACCGGCGCGGACCTGCTGCCGTGGGTGTCCGCGCTGGCCTACGTCGGGTTGGCCGGCGGCGGCGCGGTGCTGGCCACCCGGGGGCGGCTGCGCCGGCTGCTCGGCGTGCTGCTGGCGGTCGTCGGGCTGGCCGTCGCGGTCGGCGGCGGGGTCGGCCTCGGCGAGACCGGGGTGAGCCGGCTCTGGCCGGCCCTGGTGCTGGCCGGTGGCCTGGCGTCGGCGATCGGCGGGGCGGGCACCGCGTGGCGCGGCGAGCGGTGGCCGGCGATGGGCGCCCGGTACGAGCGGCGGGCGGGGTCGACCGGGACCGCCGGCACGGACCGGCCGGCGGTCGAGCGGGGCACCCGGGACGCGTGGGACGCGCTGGACCGGGGCGAGGACCCGACGGTCAGCTGACCGGCTGGGCCTCGCGCGCCTCACGGCGGTCCCGGGCCGCGGCCCGGGCGGCGGCCAGCTCCGCCACCAGCCGCTCCAGTTCGCGACGTTGCGCGGCCCGGGCCCGGTCGGCGCAGACCGCCTCCCAGGCGTTGCCCCGGGCGGTGCGCGTCCGCCCGTCACCCGCCACGGCGCGTTCGAGCGTGTGCACCACGCCGACGGCGAGTGAGGCGACGGTCCGGGAGATGGTGGTCAACCCGATGTTCTGGTTCGGCCCGTTGGCGCTCATGGTTCACCCCACACGAGATCGTTTTGCGTCGGTCGGCAGCCGCCTCGTCGAGTCTGCCCTGCGACGATGCTGCCGGGCTGAGGTTTCGCCACCGTGAAGCGCAGGTCAACGCTCCCGCACGCGGGGCGACCTGGGCAGGGGCGGAAGTCCTTGACCTTGGTCACAGCGGGCCGGATCTCGGGCTGCGGGGCCGGGCCGGCCGTGGTGAGATAGGGCATGGGCGGTGGTCGATGCATGCGGTGGCGCTGCGTGACACCGCGTTCACCCGAAGTCGGCCATCATGCCACAGCCCATTTCGTGAGGTGCGCCATACCCCCCGGCACGTGTCGCCAGGTGGCGCCACCTAGCATCGGCCCATGACACCCGGAGAGGGGAGTCCGTTGGTGACTGCTGAGCATGCGCACGCGGAGGGGGACGACGCCGGAGCGGCGCCGTCCGCAGGCGTGCTCGACGAGATCCTGGCCGGCGTGCGCGAGGACGTGGCCCGGCGGCAGGAGCAGCTCCCGCTGGAGCGGATCCGCGAGTTGGCCGCCGCCGCACCGCCGCCGATCGACGCGTACGCGGCGCTGCGCCGACCGGGCGTGGCCGTGATCGCCGAGGTGAAGCGCTCGTCGCCGTCCAAGGGGCGGCTGGCCGAGATCGCGAACCCGGCCGACCTGGCCAGCGACTACGCGGCCGGCGGAGCGCGGGCGATCAGCGTGCTGACCGAGGGCCGCTGGTTCGGCGGGTCGCTCGACGACCTGGCCGCGGTCCGGGCCGCGGTGAACGTGCCGGTGCTGCGCAAGGACTTCGTGGTTTCCAGCTACCAGGTGCACGAGGCCCGCGCGCACGGTGCCGACCTGGTGCTGCTGATCGTCGCCGCGTTGGAGCAGAACGCGCTGGTCGGGCTGCTGGAGCGGATCGAGTCGCTGGGCATGACCGCGCTGGTCGAGGTGCACACCGAGGAAGAGGCGGACCGGGCCCTGGAGGCCGGCGCGCAGGTGATCGGCGTCAACGCCCGCGACCTGCGTACCCTGGAGGTCGACCGCTCGGTGTTCGAGCGGATCGCGCCCGGGCTGCCGAGCAGCGTCGTCAAGATCGCCGAGTCGGGCGTGCGCGGTCCGCACGACCTGATCCGGTACGCCTCGGCCGGCGCCGACGCCGTCCTGGTGGGCGAGGGCCTGGTGACCCAGAAGAGCCCCCGTGAGGCGGTCGCCGAGCTGGTCAACGCCGGGAACCACCCGGCGACGCCCCGCCCGGTGCGCTGACCCGCGCCGGGCCACCCGAACCGAGAGGACGCCCGCGATGAGCGCCGCACCCGCTGCCGGCCAGGTTCCCGACGCCGCCGGCCACTTCGGCCGGTTCGGCGGCCGGTTCGTCCCCGAGGCGCTGGTCGCCGCGCTCGACGAGCTGGACGCGGCGTACCGGAAGGCGATGGGGGACGAGGAGTTCCTCGCCGAGTTCGACGCGCTGCTGCGCGACTACGCCGGCACCCCCTCGATGCTGTACGAGGCCCGGCGGCTCTCCGCCCAGCTCGGGGCGCGCGTCCTGCTCAAGCGGGAGGACCTCAACCACACCGGCGCCCACAAGGTCCGCAACGTGCTCGGTCAGGCGCTGCTCACCCGGCGGATGGGCAAGCGGCGGGTGATCGCGGAGACCGGCGCCGGCCAGCACGGCGTGGCCACCGCGACCGCCGCCGCCCTGTTCGACCTCGAGTGCGTGGTCTACATGGGCGCGGTGGACACCGAGCGGCAGGCGCTCAACGTGGCCCGGATGCGGATGCTCGGCGCCACCGTGATCCCGGTGACGGCCGGCTCGCGCACGCTCAAGGACGCGATGAACGAGGCGATGCGCGACTGGGTCGCCAACGTCGAGGACACCCACTACCTGATCGGCACCGCGGCCGGGCCGCACCCGTTCCCGGAGATGGTCCGGGACTTCGTGCGCGGCATCGGCGTGGAGGCCCGCCAGCAGTGCCTGGACCTGACCGGCGCGCTGCCGGACGCGGTGGCGGCCTGCGTCGGCGGCGGCTCCAACGCGCTGGGCATCTTCCACGCCTTCGTGCCCGACGCCGGGGTGCGGCTCTACGGCTTCGAGGCCGGTGGCGAGGGCGTCGCGTCCGGCCGGCACGCGGCCAGCATCACCGGCGGCTCGTCGGGCGTGCTGCACGGCACCCGCACGTACGTCCTCCAGGACGCCGACGGCCAGACCATCGAGTCGCACTCGATCTCGGCCGGTCTGGACTACCCGGGCGTCGGGCCGGAGCACGCCTGGCTGCACGACACGGGCCGGGCCACCTACCTGCCGGTCGACGACGCCGAGGCGATGGCCGCGTTCGAGCTGCTCTGCCGCACCGAGGGCGTGATCCCGGCGATCGAGAGCGCGCACGCACTGGCCGGCGCCCGCAAGATCGCCCCGGAACTCGCCGCCGAGTTGGGCCGGGAGCCGGTGATCGTGGTCAACCTCTCCGGCCGTGGCGACAAGGACGTGCACACCGCCGGCGCGTACTTCGGCATCCTCGACAAGGAGTGAGAGCGTGAGTCGCATCGGGGTCGCCTTCGACAAGGCCCGGGCCGACGGGCGGGCCGTGCTGGTCGGCTGCATGCCGGCCGGGTTCCCCACCGTCGACGGCAGCATCGCCGCCATGACCGCCATGGTCGAGGCGGGCGTCGACGTCATCGAGGTGGAGATCCCCTACTCCGACCCGGTGATGGACGGGCCGGTCATCCAGAAGGCCAGCGACATCGCGCTGGCCGGCGGCGTGCGCACCGCCGACGCGCTGCGTGTCATCGAGGCGGTGGCCGCGACCGGCGCGCCGGTGGTCACCATGACCTACTGGAACCCGATCGAGCAGTACGGCGTCGACGCGTTCGCCCGGGACCTGGCCGCCGCCGGTGGCACCGGACTCATCACGCCGGACCTGATCCCCGACGAGGCCGCCGAGTGGCTGGCCGCCTCCGAGGCGCACGGCCTGGACCGGACGTTCCTGGTGTCGCCGTCCTCCACCGACGCGCGCCTGCGGATGACCGCCGAGCACTGCCGCGGTTTCGTCTACGCCACCGCGATCATGGGGGTGACCGGCGCCCGCGCCCAGACCTCCGAGGCGGCGCCGGTCCTGGTCTCCCGGCTGCGTGAGGTCACCGAGCTGCCGGTCGGTGTCGGGCTGGGCGTGGGCACCGGCGCGCAGGCCGCCACCGTCGCCGGGTACGCCGACGCGGTGATCGTGGGCAGCGCGCTGGTCCGCTGTGTGCTCGACGCGCCGGACCAGGCCGCCGGCCTGACCGCGCTGCGCAAGCTCAGCGCCGAACTCGCCGAGGGCGTCCGCAACCCGGCCCGCTGACCTCGTCGTCGAATCCCGCCGCGCTGGCGGGCGTGATGCTGGGACCGGGGTGCCGCGCACACGGTCCGCACCGGTACCGTGTGCACCCGTGACCCTCGCCCCGATGACTCCCCTGGCGGCCATGCCCAGCCCCAGCACCGCCGTCTGGCAGCTCGGTCCGGTTCCGATCCGGGCGTACGCGCTCTGCATCATCGTCGGCATCGTGGTGGCCTGCGTGGTCACCGAGTACCGGCTGCGCCGCCGCGGCGTCGCCCCGGGCGCCGTGCTCGACATCGCCGTCTGGGCGGTGCCGGCGGGCATCATCGGCGCCCGGCTCTACCACGTGATCACCTCGCCGGAGAAGTACTTCGGCGCCGACGGCCAGCCGCTCAAGGCGTTCGCCATCTGGGAGGGCGGGCTCGGCATCTGGGGCGCGGTGGCCGGCGGCGCGGTCGGCGCCTGGGTCGCCGCCCGCCAGCTCGGCATCCCGTTCTCCGTCGTCGCCGACGCGCTGGCCCCCGGGCTGCCCCTGGCGCAGGCCGTGGGTCGGCTGGGCAACTGGTTCAACAACGAGCTCTACGGCGGGCGGACCACCCTGCCGTGGGGCCTCGAGGTGCACGTGATGGACCCGGACAATCCGGGTCGCGCGCTCCGCGACGACGCCGGGAACCCGGTCCTGCAACCCGGGCTCTACCATCCGACGTTCCTCTACGAGGCGCTCTGGAACGTCGGCGTCGCCGCGCTGGTGCTGGTGCTCGACCGCAAGCTGCGGCTGGGCCGGGGCCGGGCGTTCGCGCTCTACGTGATGGGCTACACGGCGGGCCGGTTCTGGATCGAGCTGATGCGCACCGACGAGGCCAACCACATCCTCGGCGTACGCCTCAACGTCTGGACCGCGGCGCTGGTCTTCCTCGGCGCGCTCGCCTACTTCGTCCGGGTCCGTGGCCCGCGGGAGTACCTCGTCCCGATCGGTGAGCCGGCCGCGCCGGCGACGCCGGCCGGCGACGTGTCCCAGGTCGACCTCTCCGCCGGAGAGGCCGGGGCGGCGACGGTGGCGCCCGACGGCTACCGGGTGGTGACCGAGGAACAGTTCCGCGCGTACCGGGAGACCGGCGCGCTACCCCCGACGGAGCCGACGGCGACCGACGTGGCCGACCCCGACGACGACGACGGGACCGGGCACGCCGTGCCGGACCGCGTCGACGACGCTGCCGGGCGCCCGGCGGACCGGGACAACTGAGCGGGGGAAGTCATGCGCAGCGCGGTGGTGGTCGGCGCCGGCCTCGGCGGACTCGCGGTGGCCGGCGCGCTGGCCCGCTCCGGATGGCGGGTCACGCTGCTGGAACGGGCCGACCGTGTCCGGCCGGAGGCGACCGCCGTGGTGCTCTGGCCGAACGGGGTACGCGCGCTGCGCGCCCTCGGCCTCGGCGCCGGGCTGGACGCGATCGCCACGCCGCTGCCCGACGGCGGGATCCGTCGCCCGGACGGGCAGTGGCTGGTGCAGCCCCGCCCCACCCCGGCCGAGCGGATGCCGGTGGTGGTGCACCGGGAGGACCTGCACGACGCGCTCATCGCCGGGCTGGGCGAGCGCGTGGAGCTGCGGACCGGGGCGACCGTGCGGAGCGTGCGCGCGGTCGCCGGCGAGCGGCCGGCGGTGGACGACGGCCGGCACACGTTCTCCGCCGACCTGGTGGTGGCCGCCGACGGCACGGACAGCGAGATCCGGCGGCAGCTCGCCCCGGAGGCCACCGTGGTGAGTTCCGGGTGCGCCGCCTGGCGCGCGGTCATCCCCTGGTACCGCGCTCCGCAGCTTCCCGACGACCAGCCGGTGCACGGCGAGACGCTCGGCGCCGGCTACCGGTTCGTGGCCGCCTCGCTCGGTGAGCGGGGGACCGCCGGGGCGTCGCGTCGGGGCGGCATCTACTGGGTGGCGACCGCCGCCGGCGCGCCCCGGCCCGAGCCGCCGGAGATCCAGCTCGCCCTGCTCAAGCGCTGGTTCGCGGGGTGGCCGGCGCCGATCGCCACGCTGCTGGAGGCCACCGATCCGGCCGACGTGGTGCAGCAGGAGATCCGGGAGCTGCGACCGTTGCCCCGGTCGTACGGCTTCCCGGCCGGTCCGGGCGGCGTGGTCCTGCTCGGCGACGCCGCGCACGCCATGCCGCCACACCTCGGGCAGGGCGCCTGCCTGGCGTTCGAGGACGCGGCCACGCTCGCCGGGCTGCTGCGCGAGTCGCGGCTGCCGGACGCGGTGACCGCGTACGACCGGCTGCGCCGTCCCCGCGCGGCGACCATGGTCCGGCAGACCCGCCGGATGTCGGCCGTGTTGCAGACCCGGGGCCGGTTGGCGCTGCGCGCCCGGGACGCCGCGCTGGGCACGATCAGTCCACGGCTGCGCAACACCGCCGCCGCGGCGGCAGCCGCCTGGCAACCACCGTCCTGACCGGCTCGGCGCGGGCCCGCGAGCCGGTGCCGGCGGGGTCGCTCAGATGACCGCGGCCGGCTCGGCGATGCAGGCGGTGCCGACCCGGCGGAAGCCGACCCGCAGGTAGACCCGGGCGATGTCCTCGCTGCCCGCGCTCAGGAAGACCAGGTCGGTGCCGGCGGCGCGCAGCTCCCGGGCCAGCGTGGCGGTCACCGCGGCGCCCAGCCCGCGCCGTCGGGCGGACGGCAGGGTGGCCACCCCGGCGATCTCCGCCACGTCGCCGACCCGCATCGCCATGCCGCTGGCCAGCGCGCCGTCGGACGGGGTGCCGGCGAGCACGGAGACGCGCCGGCCGTCGGCCACCCGGGCCGCCTCCTCCTCCAGCGCGTCGACGTCCAGCCGGGCGAGCGCGGCGTCCCGTTCGGCCGGCCCGGCGTCGCCCCGGGCGGTGCCGCCGTGGGCGAACCCGACCGCCGCGACGGCCCGCCGCACCGCGATGTCCGCCGCGAAGCCGGGGTCGCCGGGGTCCAGCACCCGCACCGGTACGTCGCTGAGCGTGCCCGGGTCGGGCAGCCGCTCCGCCTCCAGCAGCATGAGCGGCGCCTCCAGCACGGTCAGCCCCGCCGAGCGGGCCACCGCCAGCAGGCCCGGCTGGTGCTCGTGCACCCACTCGAACGCCTCCGGCAGGCCCAGCTCGCGTTGCCGTTGCCGCACCGCGGTCACCTCGGCGAGCGTGGCCGCCTCGGTGGCGCCCGGCCGGGGCCGGGCGTAGAACGGCCAACCGGTCCCATCCCGGACGAACAGCACCAGGGCGTCGAACTCCTCCGTCCGGGCCGCGTCGCGGGGCACGGCGTCGTAGAACCGCTCCAACCGGTCGAGTACGTCAGCTCGCACGAGATCCACCGCGCGAGACTACACGTCCCAGCATCTGGAAGTGTGATCAATCTGAACTGGCCTTGCGCGGCACGCCCTAACGTAGACTCAATAAACCCCAGCGGGCCGACGTCGTCCCCTCCATGATCCAACCTGAGTGACGACAGGAGGCCCGGTGGCCTTTCCGTACCCTCTCAGCCCGCGGCCGGCCCCGCCGACGACGGGGCTGTACGACCCCGCGTACGAGCATGACGCCTGTGGCGTGGCCTTCGTGGCCGACCTGTACGGGCGGCGTTCGCATCAGGTCGTCGCGAACGGTCTCGGGGCGCTCTGCCGGCTGGATCACCGGGGCGCCCGGGGCGCGGAGCACAACACCGGTGACGGCGCCGGCATCATGATCCAGGTGCCGGACGCGTTCCTGCGCGCGACCGTCGACTTCCCGCTGCCCCCGCCCGGCCAGTACGCGACCGGCCTGGTCTTCCTGCCCGACGACGACGCCGCCGAGGCCCGCGCCCGCCGGGTGGTGGACAAGTACGCGCTGGTCGAGGGCGCCGACGTGCTCGGCTGGCGGGAGGTGCCGACCGACCCGTCCGGTCTGGGGGAGACCGCGCTCGCGGCGATGCCCCGGGTGCGGCAGCTCTTCGTCGCCGCGCACCGGCTGACCGACGCGCCCGCCGGCCCGGCCGGCTCCCCGCTGACCGGGCTCGACCTGGACCGGGTGGCGTTCTGCCTGCGTAAGCAGGTCGAGCGGGAGACCGCCGAGCGGGGCGTGCCCGCCTACTTCCCGTCGCTGTCCGGCCGGACGATGGTGTGGAAGGGGATGCTCACCCCCGACCAGCTCCCGGCGTTCTACCCGGAGCTGACCGACGAGCGGGTGGTCAGCGCCATCGCGCTGGTGCACTCGCGCTTCTCCACCAACACGTTCCCGTCCTGGCCGCTGGCGCACCCGTACCGGTTCATCGCGCACAACGGCGAGATCAACACGATCCGTGGCAACCGGAACTGGATGCAGGCCCGGGAGGCGCTGCTGCGCAGCCCCAACCTGTCCGGCAACATCCGCCGCGTCTTCCCGGTCTGCACGCCGGCGGCGTCCGACTCGGCCAACTTCGACGAGGTCCTGGAGTTGCTGCACCTGGCCGGGCGGAGCCTGCCGCACGCGGTGCTCATGATGATCCCCGAGGCGTGGGAGAACGACCCGGACATGCGTGCCGACAAGCGCGCGTTCTACCGCTTCCACGCCAGCCTGATGGAGCCGTGGGACGGCCCGGCCTCGGTCGCGTTCACCGACGGCGAGGTCGTCGGCGCGGTGCTGGACCGCAACGGCCTGCGGCCGGGCCGTTGGTGGCACACCAGCGACGGGCTGGTGGTGCTGGGCAGCGAGGCGGGTGTGCTCGACCTCGACCCGGCCACCGTGGTGGCCAAGGGCCGGCTCCAGCCGGGCCGGATGTTCCTGGTCGACACCGTCAACGGCCGGATCGTCTCCGACGACGAGATCAAGACCGAGCTGGCCGCCGCGCAGCCGTACCAGGAGTGGCTGCACGCCGGCCTGATCGAGCTGGACGACCTGCCCGCACGCGAGCACACGGTCTACACCCACGACTCGGTGCGCCGCCGGCAGCAGACGTTCGGCTACACCGAGGAGGAGCTGAAGATCCTGCTCGGCCCGATGGCCCGCAGCGGTGCGGAGCCGATCGGCTCGATGGGCACCGACACGCCGATCGCGCCGCTGTCCACCCGGCCGCGGCTGCTCTACGACTACTTCCACCAGCTCTTCGCCCAGGTCACCAACCCGCCGCTGGACGCCATCCGGGAGGAGCTGGTGACCAGCCTGGCGTCCACCATCGGGCCGGAGGGCAACCTGCTCGACCCGGGCCCGGCGAGCTGCCGGCAGATCGTGCTGCCCTACCCGGTGATCGACAACGACGAGCTGGCGAAGATCCTCTCCATCGACGAGGACGGCGACCTGCCCGGCTTCAAGGCGGTCCGGGTCTCCGGTCTCTACCGGATCCGGGACGGCGGCGCCGGCATCAAGGCCCGGCTGACCGAGATCTGCCGGCACGTCTCCGAGGCGATCGAGGACGGCGTCCGCATCCTGGTGCTCTCCGACCGGGACTCCAACGCCGACCTGGCCCCGATCCCGTCGCTGCTGCTCACCGCCGCGGTGCACCAGCACCTGGTGCGCGAGCAGACCCGCACGCAGGTGGCGCTGGTCGTCGAGTCCGGCGACTGCCGCGAGGTGCACCACGCGGCCGTGCTGATCGGGTACGGCGCGGCGGCGGTCAACCCGTACCTCGCCTTCGAGTCGGTGGAGGACATGATCTCCACGGGCATCCTGGCCGGGGTGGACCGGGTGAAGGCGGTCCGCAACTACGTCAAGGCGCTCGGCAAGGGCGTTTTGAAGATCATGTCCAAGATGGGCATCTCGACCGTGTCGTCGTACTGCGGCGCGCAGGTGTTCGAGGCGGTCGGCCTGGACACCCGCCTGGTCGACCGCTACTTCCGCGGCACGCCGAGCACCATCGGCGGCATCGGCCTGACCGAGATCCACGCCGAGGTGGCCGCCCGCCACGCGCTGGCCTGGCCGCCGCCCGGCGTGTCCGCCACCGACCGGCTGGAGGTCGGCGGCGAGTACCAGTGGCGTCGCGAGGGCGAGCTGCACCTGTTCAACCCGGAAACGGTCTTCCTGCTCCAGCACGCCACCCGCAGCCGCCAGTACGACGTGTTCCGGCAGTACACCGCCAAGGTCGACGAGCTGGCCGCGAAGGCGGGCTCGCTGCGCGGGCTGTTCACGCTGCGCACCGGCGTCCGCCCGGCGGTGCCGCTGGACGAGGTCGAGCCGGCCACCGAGATCGTCAGGCGCTTCGCCACCGGCGCCATGTCGTACGGGTCGATCTCGGCGGAGGCGCACGAGACGCTCGCCATCGCGATGAACCGGCTCGGCGGCAAGTCCAACACCGGCGAGGGCGGCGAGGACGTCGAGCGGCTGCACGACCCGGCGCGTCGTTCGGCGGTCAAGCAGATCGCCAGCGGCCGGTTCGGCGTGACGAGCGAATACCTGGTCAACGCGGACGACCTTCAGATCAAGATGGCGCAGGGCGCGAAGCCCGGCGAGGGCGGGCAGTTGCCCGGCAACAAGGTCTGGCCGTGGATCGCCCGGACCCGGCACGCCACCCCGGGCGTCGGCCTGATCTCCCCGCCGCCGCACCACGACATCTACTCCATCGAGGACCTGGCCCAGCTCGTCCACGACCTGAAGTGCGTCAACCCGGCCGCCCGGGTGCACGTCAAGCTGGTCAGCGAGGTGGGCGTGGGCACCGTGGCGGCCGGCGTGGCGAAGCTCAAGGCCGACGTCATCCTGATCTCCGGGCACGACGGCGGCACCGGCGCGTCCCCGCTCAACTCGCTCAAGCACGCCGGCACCCCGTGGGAGCTGGGCCTGGCCGAGGCGCAGCAGACGCTACTGCTCAACAAGCTGCGCGACCGGGTCACCGTGCAGGTCGACGGCCAGCTCAAGACCGGGCGGGACGTGCTGGTCGCGGCGCTGCTCGGCGCGGAGGAGTTCGGCTTCGCCACCGCCCCGTTGATCGTCGAGGGCTGCGTGATGATGCGGGTCTGTCACCTGGACACCTGCCCGGTCGGCATCGCCACCCAGAACCCGGTGCTGCGGGAGCGGTTCACCGGCCGGCCGGAGTTCGTGGAGAACTTCTTCCTCTTCCTCGCCGAGGAGGTCCGCGGCTACCTGGCCGAGCTGGGCTTCCGCAGCATCGACGAGGCGATCGGGCACACCGAGCTGCTCGACGTGGCCGGCGCGATCGACCACTGGAAGGGTCACGGCCTCGACCTGGGGCGGGTCCTGCACCTGCCCGAGCTGCCCGAGGGCGCGGCCCGGCGCGGCGTCCGGCCCCAGGACCACGGCCTGGACGTCGCCCTGGACAACCGGCTCATCGAGCTGGCCGGTCCGGCGCTGCGCGACGGCACCCCGGTCCGGGTCGAGGTCGAGGTGCGCAACGAGCACCGCAGTGTGGGCGCGATGCTCGGTGGCGAGGTGACCCGCCGGTTCGGCGGCGCCGGGCTGCCCGACGACACCGTCGAGTTCCTGCTGCGCGGCACCGCCGGCCAGTCGCTCGGCGCGTTCCTGCCGCGCGGGGTGACGCTGCGCCTGCACGGCGACGCCAACGACTACGTCGGCAAGGGCCTGTCCGGCGGCCGGATCGTGGTCCGGCCGGACGCCGCCGCGCCGTTCGTCGGCGACGACGCCGAGCCCGGACACCGCGCCGAGGACCAGATCATCGCCGGCAACACCATCCTCTACGGCGCCACCGGCGGCGAGGTGTTCCTGCGCGGCCGGGTCGGGGAGCGGTTCGCGGTGCGCAACTCCGGCGCGGTGGCCGTGGTCGAGGGCCTCGGCGACCACGGTTGCGAGTACATGACCGGCGGCACGGTGGTGGTGCTCGGGCCGACCGGGCGCAACTTCGCCGCCGGCATGTCCGGCGGCACCGCGTTCGTGCACCGGCTGGACCGGCGACGGGTCAACGCCGAGCTGGTCGACCTGTCGCCGCTGCGCGACGAGGAACGGGACCGGTTGCACGAGCTGGTCCAGCGGCACTTCGCCGAGACCGACTCGGCGGTGGCCGAGGCGCTGCTCAAGCGCTGGCCGGAGGCGGTGGAGGAGTTCACCGCCGTGGTGCCCCGGGACTACCGCCGGGTCATGGAGATCATGCGGGCCGCCGAAGCCGCCGGCCGCGACGTCGACGACGCGGTGATGAGCGCCCTCTCTCCCGCGCCGGTGCCGCCCGCGCCGCGGGTGGTCGCCCAGGAGGTGGCTCGTGCCTGACCCGAACGGTTTCCTGCGCTACGACCGGCGGCTGCCCGCCCGCCGTCCGGTCCCGGTGCGGATCGCGGACTGGCGGGAGGTCTACCCGCCGGCCGGTGAGGCGCTGGTCCGCGAGCAGGCCACCCGGTGCATGGACTGCGGCATCCCGTTCTGTCACGACGGCTGCCCGCTGGGCAACCGCATCCCGGACTGGAACGACCTGGTCCGCACCGGCAACTGGGACGCCGCGGTGGAGTCGCTGCACGCCACCAACAACTTCCCCGAGTTCACCGGCCGGCTCTGCCCCGCGCCGTGCGAGGCGGCCTGCGTGCTCGGCCTGGGCGGCCAGCAGCCGGTCACCATCAAGCAGGTCGAGGTGGAGATCGCCGACGCGGCGGTGGCCCGGGACGGGCTGCGCCCCCGGCCGGCGTCCGTGTCGACCGGCCGATCGGTGGCGGTGGTCGGCTCCGGCCCGGCCGGCCTGGCCGCCGCGCAGCAGCTCGCCCGCGCCGGCCACACGGTCACCGTGTACGAGCGCGACGACGCCGTCGGCGGCCTGCTCCGCTACGGCATCCCCGACTTCAAGCTGGAGAAGCAGCACGTCGACCGCCGGGTCGCCCAGCTCACCGCCGAGGGGGTGCGTTTCCGCACCGGGGTCGACGTCGGCGTCGACGTGACCGCCGAGCAGCTCCGCGCCGAGCACGACGCGGTGGTGCTGGCCTGCGGCGCGCTCCAGGGCCGGGACACCCTCCAGACGCCGGGTCGGGCGCTGCGCGGCGTGCACCAGGCGATGGCGCACCTGGTGGCCGCGAACCGGGTGGTGGCCGCCGCCGGCGACGGGCGGCCCGCGCTCGCCACGCTGCCGGACGGCACGCCGATCGACGCGGCCGGCAAGCACGTGGTGATCATCGGCGGTGGCGACACCGCCGCCGACTGCCTCGGCGTGGCGCACCGCCAGGGCGCGGCCGGCGTGCACCAGCTCGATCTCTACCCGCAGCCACCGGCCGAACGGGACGGCGCCCGGGACCCGTGGCCGACCTGGCCGTGGGTGCTGCGCTCCTACCCGGCGCACGAGGAGGGCGGCGAGCGGGTCTTCGCGGTGGCGGTGCAGGAGTTCGTGGACGACGGCACCGGGCAGGTCCGGGCCGTCCGGATCGCCGAGGTGACGGTGGAGAAGGTCGACGGCCGGCGGGTCGTCACGCCGCTGCCCGGCTCGGAGCGGGAGATCCCGGCCGACCTGGTGCTGCTCGCGATCGGCTTCGAGGGCACCGAGGAGCAGCCGCTGCTGGCCCAGTTCGGGGTGGCCCGCAACGGGCGCGGCGCGGTCGACGCCCGCCCCGACTGGCAGGCCGCCGACGGCGTGTTCGTCGCCGGTGACATGCACCGGGGCGCCTCGCTGATCGTCTGGGCGATCGCCGAGGGGCGGGCCGCCGCCGCGGCCGTGCACGCGTACCTGGGCGGGGCGGGCGAGCTGCCCGCCCCGGTCGACCCGGCGCGGCAGCCGCTCGCCGCCCGCTGAGAGGTAAGGCGGGGCCCCCGCTTGACAGGCGGGGGCCCCGCTTGACACTTTCGGCGTCAGGGCGCCGTTGACGCTCTCGGTGGTGGTGTTCCGCTCGGCCGTCGCCGGTCAGCGGGCGAGCAGCTCGTGCGCCGACCGGATCTTCGTCCAGGAGGCCGGCTGCGCCGGGGCCGCCGAGGTGCGCGCGGTGGCGCCCAGCTCGGGTCGGCCGGCGGTGAACAGCCAGGTGGTGAACACCGCGTCCAGGTCCCGGCCGGAGATCCGCTCGGCGAGCGCCTGGAACTGCTCGATGGTGCCGTTGCCGTACTGCCGCTGGGCCGTCCAGGTGCGCAGGATCCGGTAGAACGCCGGGTCGCCGACGGCCAGCCGGATCTGGTGCAGCGCCATCGCCCCCCTGTCGTAGACCGCGTCGTCGAAGACCCGGCCGGCGCCCGGGTCACCGGGCAGCACCTGCCAGAACTCAGAGTCGGCCGGGTAGCTGTCGTAGGTGAAGTCGAACAGCTCCTGCGCGGTGCCCTCGTCCTGCTCCTCGGACCAGAGCCACTCGGCGTACGAGGCGAAGCCCTCGTTCAGCCAGATGTTGCGCCAGGCCGCCACCGACACCGAGTCGCCGAACCACTGGTGGGCGTTCTCGTGCACCACCACGTACGGGTTGGCGCCGCGCCGCCAGAAGCCCGGGCCGTAGACCGGCCGGGTCTGCGTCTCCAGCGCGAAGCCGAGGCCGTCGATCGGGCCGGCCACGCCGCCCTGCGCCTCGAACGGGTACGGGCCGAACACCCCGCTCTCCCAGTCGACGATCTCGGCGGTGCGCTCGATGCTGGCCCGGGCGGCCGGCCCGCGCTCGCCCAGCGTGGTGCTGTACGCGTTGACCACCGGCTGCCCGTTCGGCGCGGTGTCGGTGACGATGTCGTACTGCCCGATGGCCAGGAACGCCTGGTAGGTGGCGCCGGGCTTGACGCTGCGCCAGCTCCACCGGGTGCGGTTGCCGGCCTCGGGCAGCGGTTCGCGCGGCTGCACGCCGTTGCTGACCACTTCGAGGCCGGTCGGCACCGAGACGGAGATGTCCCAGGTGGCCTTGTCCTTCGGGTGGTCGTTGCTCGGGTACCACCACCAGGCCGACTCGGGTTCGTTCACGGCGAGCGCGCCGTCGGCGGTGCGGGTCCAGCCGGTGTAGCCGTAGACGGTGGTTTCCGACGGCACGCCGGCGTACTTCACCACGACGGTGAGCTGTTGGCCCCTGGCCAGCGGGCGGGCCGGCGTGACGACCAGTTCGTGGTCGCCGGCGCGGGCGAACCGGGCGGCCCAGCCGTTGACCCGGACCGACTCGACGGCCAGCGCGAAGTCGAGGTTGAACCGGGACAGGTCCTTGGTGGCGGTGGCCAGGATCGTGGTGGTGCCGCTGAGCCGGTCGGTGGCCGGCTCGTAGCGCAGCCGGATGTCGTAGTGGCCGACGTCGTAGCCGCCGTTGCCGTAGTCGGGGAAGTAGCTGTCGCCCAGCCCGGGGCTGCCCGGCGTGGGGGTGGCCGCCGAGACGTGCGGCCGGCCCCATCCGGTCGGGGCGGCCTGGCCGGGGGCGCCGGTCATGGTGGTGCCGGCGGTGGTGAGGGTGAGGGCGGCGATCGCCGCCGTGAGTGCGCGTCGCACGGGTGGGACTCCCTCCGTCGGGTGTACGCACCGCCAACCTAATCGACGCATGTAAACGGATCGGCCCCGAGCCGGTCGCCGGGGCTATTCAATTCCTGTCGATGTTTCGATAGCATTACCGACTAGTAACAAGCACCGTCCCCCTCGGCCACGCGCGCGGTCAACGGGCTCCACCACCCCTGTCCCGTGGAGGTCCCCTGATGTCCCGTCGCGTCCGTACCGCCTTCGCCGCGGTCCTGGCGGCCGTCCTCGGCGCCGTGCTGCTGCCCGGCGCCGCCCGTGCCGCCGGCGACAAACTACGTCGCTCTCGGCGACTCCTACTCCTCCGGCGTCGGCGCCGGGCCGTACGACCTCTCCACCTGCCTGCGCAGCCAGAAGTCGTACGCCCCGCTCTGGGCCGCGGCGCACGCGGTCGCCAGCTTCCGCTTCCCGGCCTGCGGCGGCGCGGTCACCGCGGACGTGCTGAACAACCAGGTCGGCCAGCTCAGCGCCAGCACCACGCTGGTCACCATCACCATCGGCGGCAACGACGCCGGCTTCGCCGACGTGATGACCAGTTGCCGCTTCGGCAGCACGTCGAGCTGCGAGAGCGCGGTGGCCGGGGCGAAGACGTTCGCCACCGGCACGCTGCCCGGCCGGCTGGACGCCACCTACGCCGCGATCCGCGAGCGGGCCCCGAACGCCCGGCTCGTGGTGCTCGGCTACCCGCGGCTGTTCGAGACCGGTTCCTGCGGGCTGCTGGCCATGAGCAGCTACAAGCGCACCATTCTCAACCAGGCCGCGGACGTCCTCAACGGCGTCACGGCCGGCCGGGCCGGCGCGGCCGGGGCCACGTTCGTCGACGCGCGGCCGTTCTTCACCGGGCACGGGGTGTGCGCCGCCGACCCGTGGATCCGGGACGTCAGTGGCGTGATCGAGGCGTACCACCCGAACGCGGACGGCTACCGCTACGGCTACCTCGCCGCGCTCACCGCCACGATCGGCTGAGGGGTAAGGAGGGGCCCCGGTTGACGCATTCCGCATAGCAGGGGCCCCCTCCTAACAACTCACCGGCCGTCGGGTCAGCGGCCCACCGGCGCCAGCCCGCCGACCGTCTCCGGCAGCGCGGTCGCAGCGGCGGGAGCGCCCGGCGTCACCTGCGGCAGCGCGGTCGGCGCGACCTCCGGGGTCGGCCCGGTGTGCCGCCGAGGCCGGGCGCGGCGCCCGGAGGGCACGGCGAGCGCGGCCAGCGCGGCAGCGAGGGAGATGCCGGTGAGCAGCAGGAAGCCGGCGGTGAAACCGGCCTCCCGGGGCAGGCCGCTCGGCTGCGGGTTGGCGGTGATCACGGTGCTGGCCAGCGCCGCGCCGATCGCGCCGCCGATGGTACGGATGTTGGCGTTCATGCCGGTCGCCGCGCCGGTCTGCGAGGCCGGCACGTTGCCCACGATCAGGTTGGCCATCGAGGCGAACGCCAGCCCGATGCCGAGCCCGACCAGGCCGCCGGCGAGGCCGACCTGCCAGCGGGTGTCGTGCGCGGCGGTGAGCATCGCGGCGGCGGCCACGTTGAACACCGCGCCGGTGCTCAGTTGCGCCTTGGGGCTGAACCGGGACTCCAACCGCCCGGCCAGCAGCCCGGCGGCGAACATGCCGACCAGCATGGGCAGCATGAGCAGCCCGGCCTGGGTGATGCTGGCGCCGAAGCCGTAGCCGGCGCTGGTCGGGATCTGCGCGAACTGCGGCAGGAAGGCGTAGACGGCGAACATCGAGGCGCCGTAGAGCAGCGCGACCAGGTTGGTGGTCCAGACCGCCGGCAGCCGCATCATCCGCAGGTCGATCAGCGGGTTCGCGGCCCGGGCCTCGACCGCCAGCCAGACGGCCAGCAGCACCGCGGCCACGGTCAGCAGCCCGGTCACCCGGCCGGAGGTCCAGCCCCAGGCGGCGCCCTTGCTCACCGGCAGCAGCAGCGCCACCAGCCAGCCGGAGAGCAGGACGGCGCTGGCCCAGTTGATCCGGCCCGGGGTGCGGACCGGCGAGCGGGGCACGAACCGGTGCGCGGCCAGCGCGGTCAGGCCGACCACGACCAGCGGGATCCAGAACAGCCAGCGGTAGCCCAGGGTGGCCACGATCGGGCCGGCGAGCACGACGCCCAGGCCGCCGCCGACGGCCACCACCGCCGAGATCGACGCGACCGCCGCGCTCACCCGGGCGGCGGGGAACTCGTCGCGGATGATGCCGAACGACAGCGGGAAGACGGCGCCGCCGATGCCCTGGACCACCCGGGCGGCGATCAGCACGCCGATGCTCGGCGCGACGGCGGCCAGCAGGCAGCCCAGCGCGAGCGCGGCGAGCGAGACGACGAGCATCCGCTCCTTGCCGACCATGTCGCCGACCCGGCCGAGGATCGGCGTGAAGATCGAGGCGGAGAGCAGGTAGGCGGTCAGCACCCAGGTCACCGTGTTCGGCGACGTGTGCAGGTCGTGCTGGATGGTGGGCAGCACCGGGGTGATCAGCGACTGGAGCATCGCGAAGAAGCCGGTGCCGGCCGCGAGGACGAGGAACGTCATCCGGCGCGAGCCGCGCCGGAAGGTGTCGATCATGTGGGAGAACTCCCGTTCGGTACGAGTCGGTGGCCGCTCGCGCGTGGGGCGGCGGTGGCGGCGCGTCGGGCCGGGACCCGCCGGAGTACGCTATCCGGAGGGGTGCCTCCACCAACGTAGTGGAGGGGTGCCTCCGTTTGCAAGACGGAAGGAGTGACAGGCGTCATGCCCAGCGCCGACCAGTCGACCGAGGTCTTCGCGCGCCGCCCGAAGCGGGCCGACGCCCGGCGCAACTACGACGCGCTGATCGCCGCCGCCCGCGACGTGTTCGGCGAGTACGGCGCCGGCGCGTCGCTGGAGCAGATCGCCCGGCGGGCCGGCGTGGGCATCGGCACGCTCTACCGCAACTTCCCGCAGCGGCGCGACCTGTTCGAGGCGGTCTACGTGGAGGAGGTGCGCGCGCTCAGCGCCTCCGCCGCCGACCTGGCCGACCTGGACCCGTGGGACGCCCTGGTCGGCTGGCTGCACCGGTTCGTCGCGTACGTCGGCGCGAAGCGGGCGCTGGCCGAGGAGTTGGTGCACGACTCCGACGTGTTCCGGAGCTGCCGCACCGAGATCTACGCGGCCGGTGAGCCGTTGCTGCGCCGCGCGCAGACCGCCGGGGCGGCCCGGTCGGACGCCGACTTCGACGACGTGGTGCGCCTGATCAGCGGCATCGCCGCGTACCAGTTCCCGGATCCGGCGCAGCGTGACCGCGTGCTGGCCATCGCGCTGGACGGCCTCCGCCCGCCGCCGCGCTAGCTGCGGTGTCGAGCGGCCCCCTCCTGTACCTGAGGCGTTGACAGGGGCCCCTCCTTGCGCCCTTGCGCGCGGTGTCGACAATGGTGCGACACCCGCAGTCACCCGGAGGTGACCATGCGCGAACCGGCGACCCGGCCCCGGCCCACCCGCGAGCAGCTCCCGGCCGGTGGTCTGGAACTGCTCACCCTGCTGGCCCGGCTGCTGCGCCGTCCGCGGCGCGGGGACCGGCGGCTGCCGCTGCTCTGGCTGCTCCGGCCGGCCGACGACGGCGCGGTGGCCGACCTGCTGCGCCGCTTCGCGGGCCGGGGCGCCGGACGCCGGGTGCCGCACGCGGTCCTGGACCTGACCGACCGGCCGCCCACCGACGACGTCGCGACCGTGCTGCGCGAGTTGCACCGGCAGCTCTCCCTGGAGGCGTTCGGCGCGCCCCGGCTGCGGTTCCGGCACTATCCGCTCGCCGACTGGCTGATGCACCAGACGCTCGCGGTCGACGTGGACGCCGCGGACAGCGGCCGGGCCTCGCTGGTGCGCCGGCTGCGCGACTGGCGGGGGCGACGCGGCGGCGAGGACCCGCAGGTGGGCGGCGACTCGGGGCTCGGCACCGCGCTGCAACTGCTGCTCTGGCTGCTGCGCCGGGCGGTGCCCAGCGTGGTGTTCCGGATCGCCGTCTCCGGCCGGGTGCCGGTGGTCGGCCGGCAGTACCGCTGGTTCATGCGCCAGCAGTATCTCGCGCCCCGGCAGTCGGTGACGTTCCTCGGCTTCGCCGAGCGGCTCACCGCCGGCTGGCGCGACGGCGAACACCCCGCCCAGGTGGAGAAGCTGCTGCTGCACGCGTTCCTGGAGGACCTGCGGCTGGCCTACCGGCGGCGGTTCTGGCGACCGGGGGACTGGCGGCGCACCGCCTACCCGGTGGTGCTGCTCGACGGCGTCCGCCCGGACAACGTCGGGCACACCCTGGTCCGGATCTTCGGCGAGGTCCGCAACGAGACCGGCCGCAACGACCCGCTGCTGGTGGTCGCCGTCGCCACCGACCCGCCGCCGGAACCGGCCGCGCCCCGGCCGGTGGCCCAGGCCGAGGAGGCGTACGAGGACTGGGCCGAGGCGCTGCCGGAACGTCGCCGGCTGCGGCGTACCGGCGCCTGGCTGCTGGTGCTGGCGGCGGACGGCAACGCTGCCGGCGTACCCCCGGGGGTTGCCCCGCCGGCGCTGGTGGCGCCGGACCCGCCCTGGTGGGCGCGGCGCTTCCTGCCGGCGGCGGTGGCCCTGGTGCTGGTCGCCGGCGTGGGCGTCTGGGCGCACGGGCGGTGGGCGTCGGACTGCCGGCCCTGGCCCACCGACCGGGTGAGCGTGCGCCTGGTGGGCGGCGAGTGCGTCGGCTACAGCGACACCGCCGGGCAGGTCTTCAACAGTGAACCCGGCCAGGACCGGCTGCGCGCGGTGCAGCGGCGCATCTTCGCGCAGAACCGGGCCACCGAGGAGGTGTGGCGGCGCAGCGACCACCGCCGCCCCTACCTGACGCTCGTCTACCTGGGCAGCCTCACCGGCAACCGGACGCGTGCGGACGAGGAGTCCTACGTCTCCGAGCGGGAGGAACTGGAGGGCATGGCCACCGCCCAGTACGCGCTGCTGAAGGAGTCGGCGGCGGCCGACGACGCGGCGCTGCTGCACATCGTGGTGGCCAACGCCGGCCGGCAGATGCGGCACGCCGACGACGCGGTACGCATGCTGGAGGGGCTGGCCCGCGACGACCCGACCGTGCTCGGCGTGGTCGGGTTGGTGGACAGCCGCGCCAGCACCGCGGCGGCGCTGCGTGAACTCAACCGGGTCGGCCTGCCGGTGCTCGCGCCCACGCTGTCCGCCGACCGGATGGACGAGAACTCCAGCCTCTACCTGGCCATGTCCGCGCCCAACCGGGAGCAGGCCCGGATGGTCGAGGCGTACGCCCGGCAGGTGCTGAAGGTCGGGGAGGTGCACGTCTACTGGACCACCGGCGAGGGCAGCTCGCTCACCGACGACCTCTACGTCGCCACGCTCGTCGACGGCCTGCGGGAGCGGTTCGGCACCCGCCTGACCCGCCTCGACGAGTGGCGCAGCGGCCGACGACTGACCCAGGAGTGCGGCTACTCCGGCATGCTCTTCTTCGCCGGCCGCTGGTCGGAGTTCGACGGCTTCCTGCGCGCGTTGAAGGAGTGCGGCGCGGACCCGCCCCGGCACCTGGTCACCGACGACTCGGTGAACCGCTACATGGCCAATCCGGGGCTGCGCGCCAGCGCGCCCGGCAACCTGCCGGTCACGTACGTGTCGAAGGCGTCGCTGGCCACCTGCGCCGCGCTGCGGGCCGCGCAGGCCGCCCGGGACGACGCCCGGGGCAGCTTCCTCACCTGGATCGGCGCGGACGACCTGCTCGACCCGCCACGCTGCCGCGCCGGCACCGGCCCGGCGGTCGGCGAGCGGGTCAGCCTCGCCTACGACGCCGCCATGATGATGGTGCGCGCGCTGGAGAGTCTCGCCGCCCGGCTACGGCACGCCGACACCGGCCGCCGCTGGGAGCCGCGCGCGGTCAACCCGGTCGGCGTGCACGCCGAGGTGCTGCGACAGAACGCCGCCGGCGGCTATCCGGGGGTCAGCGGCCTGATCCGGTACGCCCCGGACGCCGGCGAGCCGGTCGCCAAGCGGCTGGCGCTGCTCACCGTGGCGAAGGTGCCCGACGTCGAGGCCGCCCCGGTCGAGGTCTTCCACTGCGGCATCGCCGACGCCGGCCCCGACCCGGGCTGCCGTACCGCGAGGTGACGGGCCGGCCGGGTCCGGCCACGGCGGTCCGGCCCGGCCCGGACCCCGGCGGCTCGGCTCATGAGGCGGGTGACTGTGCGTGACGACTCCGGTGGTGAGGTGGCTTCTGGGCCTCATACCGCACAGTCATAATCATGCCGCTGGGTCATATCCATCGCGGGTCATGTCCGGTGGGGCGAGCGCGTACTCTCCGTGCTGGCAATGACGCTGATCAGTTTCCGGAAGGTCGAGGCGCGGATGACGAACGAGCGGGACCTGTCGGCACGCGACGGCGGGGAGCTGGACGGCTTCCACATCGGACATCTACCGGCCGGCATCGGTGCGGAGGTGTCGGACTTCGCCACCGAGTGGGCGGACGTCAACTTCGCCACCCGCGTCTGGGAGCGCCAGGTCGAGGACGGCTACCGCGTCGACCTGCGGGTGCACGTGCTCCGGGGCGAGCGTCTCACCGACCTGGACGCGGTCCGCGAGTTCCTCGCCGAATACCAGGAACGCGACGCCGCGACCTGGGAGCTTGCCGACTTCACCCACCCCGACGGACCGGGCCTGATCGGTGCGGACCAGGCGTTCTGGCTCGCCGGACCCGGAGTCGCCGTGAACGTGCTGGGGGACCCGGAGGTGGTGGACGCCGCCGCGCTCCGGTCGATCGCGGCGGCGATGGCCGTTCTCGATCATGATGCCAGCGTGCTGACCAGCGAGGGGTAGGCATACGGCGACGGGGGAGATCTACCCGTCATCGCCTTCCGGGCTGACCATGACGTGCCGGCCGGCGGCTCCCCGTGCGGGAACCGCCGGCCGACAGCCGGGTCAGCGGTGGGCGTTGCTCGGCCGGCCCCACGGGCCGGTGATCGCGAACACGTACCCCGGCGTCTGGATGTTGGCGAACAGGATCTTCCCGTCCGCGCTGAACGTCGGCCCGGTGAACTCGCTGTCGTTCAGCTCGTTGCGGGCCAGCGCGTACGCCTTGCCCTGCTCGGTGACGCCGACCAGGTGCGACACGCCCTCGCCGTCCTCGGCCAGGATCACCCCGCCGTACGGGGACACGGTGATGTTGTCCGGCCCGTCGTAGTTGCCGTGGTCGGCCTCCGGGTCGGTGTTCACGCCGAAGATGGTCTTCAGCGTGACGGTCTGCCGGCGCGGGTCGTAGAACCAGACCTGACCGTCGTGCTCGTTGACGCTGCCGTCGTCGTGCCGGGCGTAGCTGGCCACGAAGTACGCGCCGCCGTCGCCCCACCAGGCGCCCTCCAGCTTGCGGCTGCGGGTCACCTCGTCGTCGGTGAACTGCTTGCGTACCGACACGGTGCGGGCGTCCCGGTCCGGCACCTCCACCCAGTCGACCTGGTAGCGGGTGCCCGGCGTGGTGGCCTCGGACAGGTCGGCCACGTGCCCGTCGCCGCGCCGGCAGCGCATCGCCTCCAGCGTGCCGGCGGTGGCGCCGTCCGGCCGCTGGGCGAGCGCCCGCAGCGCGCCCTTGCCGGCCCGGAAGCCGGGCGGCGGCGTCCACCGGAAGTAGAGCCCGTTCGGGCCGCTGGCGTCCTCGGTCAGGTAGATCGAGTGGGTGTACGGGTCGACCGCCACCGCCTCGTGGGAGTAGCGGCCGAGGAACGTCAACGCCACCGGGTCGGTGTTGGCGGACCGGTCGTGCGGGTCGACCTCGAAGACGTACCCGTGGTCCTTCTGGAACTGACCGCCGGCCCGCTGCTCGGTTTCCTCGCAGGTCAGCCACGTGCCCCACGGCGTGATGCCGCCGGCGCAGTTGTTGTGCGTGCCGGCCACGCTGACGTACTCGCGCAGCCGCCGGCCGTGCTTGTCCACCTCGATGGTGGTGGTGCCGCCGCGCGCGCCCGGGTCGTAGGTGAGGCCCGGCAGCGCCGGCACCGGGTAGGGCTCGCTGCCGCCGATCTCGTGGTTGTTCACCAGCACCGAGCCGCGCGGGCTGCGGAAGCAGCCGGTGCCGTCGGCGTCGCTCGGGGTCGGCTGTCCCGATTCCAGCGTGGTCGCGCCCGCCTGGGCGACGACGGTGTACGAGAAGCCGGGCGGCAGCGCCAGCAGGCCGGCCGGGTCCGGCACCAGGTCGCCGTAGCCGACCGCGGGCCGGCACGCGGCGCGGGCCGCCGCCGGACCGGCGATGGCGTCCAGGTTGCCGGCCACCACGATGCCGAGGCCCCCGGCGGCGCCGCCCAGCAGCGACCGCCGGGAGAGGGGTGAGTTGGAGGTCACGTCGTCGCCTTCCTGTGCATTCGAGGGTGCACTGGCAGGCAAGCCGGGACGCGGGAACGGTGGGCGGCGGGATCGTCCGCCGTCGGGTGAACAGTGGACGAATCCCGGGTGCCGAGCGCCTCGTGCCACCGTGGCGGGCGTCCGTTAGGGTTCCCTCGATCGCAGACGGCGGCGTCGGGGGGCGGACGGTGAACAGGTTCGCGGCGGCGTACCGGCAGGCGGTCGAGCGGCACCGGGCGGCGCTGCGCCACTGGGAGGCCGCCCGGCGGATGCTGGGCGCGGCCGGCCCGGCCCCGGTCGGCAGCCCCGAGCTGGTCGCCCGGCTGGCCCGCCTGGGCGGGGAGCTGGCCGCCGCGGTGCCCGGCACCGCCCGCGTCGCGACCCACCCCGTTCCGGTACGCCTCGGCGAGGCGACCACCGTCGACGGCGTGTTCCCGGTGCTGGTGCCGGTGGGGGCCGGCGCCCACCTGGCGGTCGACGTGGACGCCCGCGACCCGCGCGTCGGCGAGCTGCTGCGTGCCGTGGTGGTCCGGCTGCTCACCGCCGCCCCGGCCGGCGCGGTCCGGGTGGTCGGCATCGACCAGGCCGCGTTCGGCGCGGCGTTCCTGCCGCTGCGCCCGCTGCACGACGCCGGGGTGCTCGGCGCGGCGGCGACCACCGAGGCGGAGACGGCCGCGCTGCTGGACGCCGCGGAACGGCACGCGCGTACCGCCCAGCGGGCCGACCCGGAGGACCGGGAGCTGCTGGTGGTGGTCACCGCCTCGACGCTGCCGGCCCGGGAGCTGGCCCGGCTGGCCGCGCTCACCCACGCCGGCCCGGCCGCGGCGGTCTGCGTGCTGCTGGCCGGGTACGCCCCGGGCGGGCCGTCGGCCGGGTACGCCCCGGGCGGACCGTCCGCACCGTCGGCCGGGCGGCGACCGGCCGGGTTCGGCGCGGCGCCGGTGCCACCGGGCGGCCACCCGCCGGTCGGCGTGGGCGGGCCGCCCCCGTTGGGGGCCACCACCCAGCTCCGGGTCACCGAGCGCTACACCCTGGTCGGTGACCCGCCGGGTCGCCCGTTCAGCGTCGACGGCAGCGGGCTGGCCGCGCCGGTGGTGCTCGACGGCGACCCGTCGCACGCCGTGGTGACCGCGCTGGCCCGCCGGCTCGCCGAGGCCGCCGACGACAGCTCCGGCGTCACGTTCGCCGACCTGCTCCCGGCGCGGCGGTGGGCCGAGTCGGCCGGCGCCGGCCTGCGGACGGTGCTCGGCCGGGCCGGGAAGAAGCCGCTGGCCGTCGCGTTCGACGACGCCACGCCGCACTGGCTGGTCGGGGGCCGCACCGGCGCCGGCAAGACGGTGCTGCTGCTCGACGTGCTCTACGGGCTGGCCGCCCGCTACTCCCCGGCCGAGCTGCGGCTGATGCTGCTCGACTTCAAGGAGGGCGTCAGCTTCACCGAGTTCGTGCCGACCCCGCGCGACCCGTCCTGGCTGCCGCACGCGAGCGCGGTCGGCATCGAGTCCGACCGCGAGTACGGCGTGGCCGTGCTCCGGGAGCTGCGCGCCGAGCTGACCCGGCGCGCCGAGCTGCTGAAGCGGCACGGCGTCAGCCGCCTCGCCGACCTGCCGCCGAACGCCCGGCCGCCCCGGATCGTGACCGTCGTCGACGAGTTCCACGTGTTGTTCGCCGGCAACGACGCGCTGGCCCGGCAGGCCGTCGACCTGATCGAGGAGCTGGCCCGCAAGGGCCGCTCGTACGGCCTGCACCTGGTGCTGGCCAGCCAGAGCACCACCGGCATCGAGGCGCTGTACGGCCGGGCCGAGGCCATCTTCGGCCAGTTCCCGCTGCGCATCGCGTTGCCGGGCGGGGACGCCGTGCTGGATCCGCGCAACGACGCGGCGCGCGGCCTCACGGTCGGCGTCGCGGTGGTGAACACCGCCGCCGGCGCACCGGGTGCGGACACCGAGGTGCACTTCCCGGACGCGCACGCCGCCGCGGCCGACCTCGCGGCGCTGCGCCACGAGCTGCACGCGGCCCGCCCGGAGGGCGCCGCGCCGCCGGTGGTGTTCCGCGGCCACGAGACGCCCCGGCTCGCCGACGATCCGGCCTGGGCGGCGCTGACACCCGGCACCGACCCGCCGTACGCGCTCCTCGGCCGCGTGGTCGACGTCGCCGGCAGCCCGGCCGGCTTCGCGCTCGACGCGAGCCCGGGCCGGCACCTGGCCGTGGTGGGCACCGCCGCGACCGGCGCGGAGGTGCTCCGCTCGGCCGTGCTGGCGCTGGCCCGGCAGCACACGCCGGGCTCCGCCCGGTTCCTGTTCGCGCCGTTGGCGCCGGGCACCACCGACCTCGCCGACGACCTGGCGATGACGCTGGCCGCCGCCGGCCACCCGGTCCGCCGGCTGGACGCCGACGCGCTGCGCGCGCTCCTCGCCGAGCTGGCCGGCGACGCCCCCGGGTCGGGCCGCACCTACCTGACGGTGTTCGGGATGGACGCCGCCGCCGGCACGCTGGCCGCCGCCGACCCGGGCACGTTCCGCTCCGGGCACGACGACCTGCGCGCGGTGCTGCGGCACGGCCCGGCGCGCGGCGTGCACGTGCTCGGCTGGTGGCGGGGGCTGCGCCGGCTCGCCGACGACCTCGGCGGCAGCGGGCACCGCGACGACGTGACCGGGCTGGTCGCGTTGAACGTGCCGGCCGCCGACCTCGGCCTGCACCTCGGCGTGCACGACCTCGCCTACCATCCGCGCGACGGCCGCGCGCTGCTCGTCGACCGGCACGAGCACCGGACCGCCCTGATCGTGCCGTTCGCGTCCGAGAGCGATGACTCATGAGTGGATTCGACGACTACGCGGCCCTGATCCGGGAGCTGTCCACCCGGCAGCGGGGTGGGGAGCGGGCCATCGCCGCCGAGGCGGAGCGCCGGCGTGGCCTCCAGTCCGGGGTGGACGAGGTCGGGCGACGGCTGGCCGCGCAGGGGGAGCGCCTGGACCGGCTCGGGCAGGCGGTCGGCGTACCGATGCGGTCGGTTCCGGAGGCGACGGCGCCGGACGGCGGCGGCCCGGCCGGTCCGGCCGGCGGGCCGGGGAGTGCGCCGTCCGGCGACCCGGCGGCGGAGCTGGCGACGGCCGGGCGGCTGGCCGACGAGGCCGACCGGCACGGGCAGGAGGCGGACGCGCTGGCGCGGCGGCCGGTGCTGCTGCCCGCCTGGTCCGCGCCGGCCCGGGCGGTCGTGGTGTACGCCGGGTGCGCGCTTGTCGGTTCCGTGCTCATGTTGATCGCGCTGCTGGGTTCACCGCTGCCGGTCTCCGGGATGGACCTGGTGGCGGCGCTGTCCTGCGCCGGCGTGCCGCTGCTGTCGTTCGTGGCCGGTCAGGTCGTGCTCGCCCGCTGGGGCCGCCCCGCGCTGCCCGACCCCGAGACCCCGGCCGGCCGGTACGTCCCGCTGGGCTTCGTGATCTGCGCCCTGGTCTCCCCGTCCCTGTTCTGCCTCTACCTGATCCTCTTCCGCCTCCTCCGCTGACCCGTCCCCACCCGACCCTCGTCGATCTTGCAGTTGTGGCCCACGTGACGCGGCTTGCGCGGCTTTTGTCGGGGCGGTAAGTGCAAGATCGCCGAAAAGGTGGGGCGGGGACGGGTGGGGTGGGCCGGTAGGGTGGGCGGGGCGTGGGTGGGCGATCCGGGGAGGGCTCGTGAGCGCGGCGGAGGTCATTGCCAGGCTGGCGGCGGCGGCACGGAAGCTGGACGAGGCGAAGGCCCGCACGGCCGCTGCCGCGCAGGACGCGGCCGAGGCGCGGGCGCTTGTCGCCGGCGCGCTCGAAGGCGCGACGGCGGGGCCGCTGATCGGGGTGATCGACGCCTACCGGCAGGCGCTCGCCCAGGCCGCGCAGGGCGGCGAGCCGGCCCGCCAGCACGTGCAGGAGACCATCGCGAAGGTCCAGGCGCTGGGCAACTGACCGACCGGGCGGGCGTCACGGGTCGGTGAGGAGCAGCCAGTCGTCGTCGCGGCGGGTGACAGTGGTGTCGGGCGGCCAGGCGTGGGTGACGGCCGTCGACGCGCGGGCCTGGTCGACAAGCGGTCGCCGGGCCAGTGTCGCCCCCTCGAAGCGGGCCCGCCCGTGGAACACGGCCCGGCCGAAGTTGGCCGCGCCCTCGAAACGGGCCCCCTCGAACCAGGCCTCCGCGCCGAACTCGGTCCACCGGAACAGCGCCAGGTCGGCGAAGCGCGCCCGGTGGAAGCCCGCGTACGCCGCGAACGTGGTGTGCTCCATGGACAGTCCACCCAAAAACACCGCCTCCCGGAAGCTGGCGTTGTCGGTGAACGTGGCCCGGTCGAAGCTGCTGGGCTGCCGCAGCGTGGCGCCGTGGAAGGAGGTCGGCCCGAAGCTCGCGTCCCGGCAGGACAGCGCGCCGCCGAGGTCGGCCCGGTCGAAGCTCACCCGGCCGCCGAGGCGCGCGCCGTCCAGGACGATCTCGGCGTCGCCGGTGAGGTCGTCGAGGACGACGTCGGCGAACTCGGCGGTCAGCCGCAGCCGGCCGTGGGCGACCGCGCCGGCGAAGCTGGTGGTGCCGGTGCAGACCGCGCCGGTGAGGTCGAGGTCCACGAGCGTGCAGCCGGCGGCGTCGAAGTTGTCCAGCCGGGCGCCGGTCAGGTCCAGCGCGATGCCCGGCCACCAGCCGTCCTGGTCCGCCCGCAGGTGCCGGGTGAGCATCCGCTGCGCGGTACGCCGCACCTCGGTCTCGCGCCGGTCGTCGGGCGCCGGCATCCGGAGGTACGCGCAGAGCACCGCCACGGTGGTCGGCCGCTGTCCCGGGTTGTCCTGACCGAGCCGTTCCAGCGCGTGCAGGCCGCCGAGGCGGACCGCCGGCTGGTCGCTGCCGATCAGCTCGATGGCCCGCACGTACAGCTCGGTGAGCCGTCGTTCGGCGGCGTCGTGCTCGGCGGCGGTGGCCTGGCGCTCCTGGTGCCGGGCGGCGGCCTCGGCGACCGCCTCGGCGTGCGCCTGCACCCGGTCGCGGTGCGTCTGGTCGCGGGCGGCGACCGCCTCCTGGTGCCGCTGGCCGCGTTCGCTGATCCACTGTCGACGGGCGGCGAACAGCAGTGCCACCCCGCCGCCGGTGCCGGCGACCACGGTGAGGCCGGTACGGATGGCGTCGACGCGCAGCGTGGCCCGGGTGTCGGGTTGGCCGGCCCGGTCGGCCTCGGCGAGCAGCCAGTCCAGCACCAGCCAGCCGAGCAGCACGGCCAGGAGGAGTCCGAGCAGCGCCGACCACCAGGGCATCACCTTGAGCGGCTTCTCCGGCGGGGGTGGGGTGGACACGGCGCCCAGCATGCCACCGCGGTCCCGGTCGGTGGGGGGCGCCGGCGTCGTCCCGAATGCCGGTTCGTGCGCCAGGTGGAACAACTGGTTACCGACGCGTAACTTTCCATTGACGTGTGTGAAATCAGACACGCATCATCGTTCCCACGATCGATCGGACCCCACCCGCCCCGCCCGGTTCCCGCCGGGTGCCCCTCCCATCGGAGGTGCAGCCCATGCTGCTCCGAACGATCCTGGCCGCCACCGCCGCCGCCACCGCGCTGCTCGTCCCGGCCACCGCCGCCCACGCCGCCGCACCCACCGCCGCGCCCGGCGCGGTCACCGCCCCGGCCCCCGCCGCCCCCGCCAGCACCGTCACCGCCGCCGAACGGGCCGCCGCCGCAGCCGCCGACCCGGTGATCGTGGTCGGCGGCCTGATCGGCGTCTCCATCGCGTACGAGCCGATCGCCGCCCGGCTGCGCGCCGACGGCTACCGGGTTTCCATCTACCAACTGCCGAACCTCGGCTTCGGCGACATCCGCGAGTCCGCCCGGGCACTGTCGTCCCACGTGGACCAGGTCCGCGCCGCCACCGGCGCGAGCCGGGTGGACCTCGTCACCCACTCCGAGGGCGGGCTGGTCAGCCGCTGGTACGTGAAGTTCCTCGGCGGCGCCGCCGCGGTCGACCAGTACGTCAGCCTCGGCAGCCCGCAGTACGGCACGTACGTCGCCAACATCCTCGCCGTCGTCGGCCTGGGCAGTTGCGCCGGCATCGTGGCCTGCCAGCAGATGACCATCGGGTCGAGCTTCCTGGCCGACCTGAACGCCGGTGACGACACCCCCGGGCCGGTCCGCTGGACCACGCTGCGCACCTGGCAGGACGAGCTGGTGCGCCCGGTCGACAACGCGGTGCTCGCCGACGGCGCGACGAACGTGCTGGTGCAGGCGTGGTGCCCGCTGCGGGTGGTCGGCCACCTCGGCCTGGTGCTCGACGGCACCACCTACACGGCGGTGCGGCAGACGTTGGCCGGCGTCGCGATCCGACCCAACTGTTTCGCGGTCTGAGCCCGTCCGGGCCCGCCCCCGGGTGGGCCCGGACCGACCGCGCTCACCCCTGCGCGCCGCCCCGGATCAGGTCGGCGGCCCGCCAGGCCAGCGCCGTCACCGGGGCGCTGGTCCAGCCCGCCACCATCGTCGGCAGCACCGACGCGTCCACCACCCGCAACCCGTCGACGCCGCGTACCCGCAGCTCGGGGTCGACCACGTGATCGTCGTCCGCGCCCATGGCGCAGGTGCCGACCGCGTGGTAGCCGCAGTAGCCGTGCGTCACCGCCGCCTCGACGATCTCCTCGTCGGTCCGCGTCGTCAGGCCGGGCACCGTCTCGGCCTGGAGCCGCTTGGCGATCGGCCCGGTGGCGAAGAACTCCCGCATCCGGCGGAACAGGTCCACCGCCGTCCGCCGGTCCTGGTCGGTGGCCAGGTAGTTCGCCACGATCGCCGGCGGGGTACGCGGGTCGGCGTCGGTGACGGTGAGGTGGCCCTCGCTGTCCGGTCGGGTCACCGTGCCCAGGCACATCACGCCCGGCTCCCGTTCCAGCTCCAGCGCCCGGCCGGGCCGGGCCGGGGCGGCCGAGAACGGCGCCATCAGCAGGTGGCCGTCCGGGCGGTCCAGATCGGGCCGGGACTTCACGTGCGCCGCGACGTCGAGCACCGGCAGCGCCAGCGGGCCGCCCCGGGTGAACAGCCAGCGCAGCGTCGCGCCGGCCTGCCCGAGCGGGCTCGCGAGCCGGGCGTTGTAACCGCCCGGCTCGGCGAGCCGGTACTGCACCGCGATCGACCGGTGCTCCCGCAGGCCGGCGCCCACCCGGGGCCGGTCGAGCAGCACCGGCACGCCGGCGGCGCGCAGCGTGTCGGCCGGCCCGATGCCGGAGACCTGCAACAGCGCCGGGGTGGCCAGCGCGCCCGCGGCGAGGACCACCGCGCCGGCCGCCCGGTGCTCGACCTCCCGACCCCGGTGCGCCACCCGTACGCCGACCGCCCGGCCGCCCTCGACCAGCACGCGCAGCACCACGGCGTCGACCACGACGGTGAGGTTGGGGCGGCGCCGCGCCGGGTGCAGGAACGCGTCGGCGGCGCTGACCCGACGGCCACCGTGGATGGTCGCGGTCGGATAGCCGATCCGCTCGTCGTCGTCGGCGTCCAGGTCGTCCACCCGGCGCCAGCCCAGCTCGACGCCGGTCGCCACCATCTCCTCGGCGAGCGGGTCGGTGCCGGTGGCGACGGAGAGCCGCACCGGCCCACCGACGCCCCGGTGCGGCGCCGGCCCCAGCGGATGGTCCTCCAGCCGCTGGAACACCGGCCGCACGGTCGACCAGCCCCACCCCAGCGGCGCCAGCGCGTCCCAGTCCCGGGCCGCGCCGCGGCTCCAGATCATGCCGTTGACGGACGTCGAGCCGCCGATCATCCGGCCCCGCTGCCAGGTCTCCCGCCGGCCCGCTCCGGTCGCCGCCGGGTAGTGCCAGGCGGTGCGCGGGTCGTCCATCAGCCGGGAGAACGCCTTCGGCACCCGGACGAACGGGCTGCGGTCCCAGCCGCCCGCCTCGACCAGCAGCACCCGGGTGCCCGGGTCCTCGGTCAGCCGGTCGGCCAGCACGCATCCGGCCGCGCCGGCGCCGACCACGACGTAATCGAATTCCACCACTGAGGACCCCCACTCGCGAGAATCCTTCTGACAGTAGTTTCCCGATCACGGATGGCAAGTGTCGGGTTTCAGGCGGCCTTCGCCAGCGCCTCGAACTCGTCGTCGGTCAGCTCCACCCCGGCCGCCGCGACGTTCTCCTCCAGGTGCGCCACCGACGACGTACCCGGGATCGGCAGCATCACCGGCGACCGGCGCAACAGCCACGCCAGGGCGAGCTGCGCGGGGCTGGCGCCGTGCCCGGTCGAGATCGCGTCCAGCGGCCCGCCGGTCCGGGCCAGGTTGCCGGTGGCGATCGGGAACCAGGGGATGAACGCCAGGTCGTTGCGCTCGCAGTGGGTCAGCACGTCCTCGGCGCTGCGGTCGGCCAGGTTGTAGAGGTTCTGCACGGACACGATCGGCGTGACCGCCCGCGCCGCCTCGATCTGCGCCACCGTCACCTCGGAGAGCCCGATGTGCCGGATCTTGCCCTCCTGCTTGAGCAGCGCCAGCTCGCCGAGCTGGTCGGCGAGCGGCACCTGCTCGTCGATCCGGTGCAGCTGGTAGAGCGGGATCGACTCCAGCCCCAGGTGGCGCAGGCTCAGCTCGCACTGCTGGCGCAGGTACTCCGGCCGGCCCACCGGTCGCCAGTCACCCGGGCCGGAACGGGTCAGCCCGGCCTTGGTGGCGATCACCAGGTCGTCGGCGTACGGGTGCAGGGCCTCCTTGATCAGCAGCTCGCTCACGAACGGCCCGTACGAGTCGGCGGTGTCGATGAACGTGACCCCCAGCTCGTACGCGCGACGCAGCACCCGCACCGCCTCCGCCGGGTCCTTCGGGTCGCCCCAGACGCCCGGACCGGTGAGCTGCATCGCCCCGTAGCCGAGGCGGTCGACCCGCAGGTCGCCACCGATCCGGTAGCTGCCCGACGCCTTGGCGGGCTGGTTGCTGGTGGCCATCACGGTCCTCCTGGTTGCGTGGTCGTCAGTTCGGCTCCCGACCGGAGGACATTCCCCGAACCGGGCGGCCGAAGCCTGCTCAGCCGAGGTGGCGCAGCACCACCAGCGCCTGGTCGTCCTCGGAGCCGGCCAGGTCGTGCAGGAGCGCGTCCGCGATCGCCTCGACCGGCTCGTCCCGCACCGCGGTCAGCGACCGGTGCAGCGCCGCGACGCCCTCGTCGTACGGCCGGCCGCGCCGCTCCACCAGCCCGTCGGTGTACGCGACCAGCACGTCCCGGGGACGGAACGCGACGGTGGTGACGGTCATCGGCCGGTCGACCATGCCCAGCGGCATCGCGTTGGCGGTCTGCACGGTGCGTGGCGGCTGCCCGGCCGACAGCACCACCGGGTGCGGGTGCCCGGCCCGGGCTACGTGCGCCACCCGGGCCGCCGGATCGACCACCACGATCAGGCAGGTGCCCAGGAACCCGACCCCGAGCAGCTCGGTGAGCCGGAGGAACACCTCCTCCAACGGCACGCCCAACCGGATCAGCGTGTTCAGCACGGTGCGTAGCTGGGCCATGTCGGCGGCGGCCTCGACCTGGTGCCCGACCACGTCGCCGACCACCACGGCCACCCGGTCGCCGTCCTGCCGGACCAGGTCGTACCAGTCGCCGCCCAGGTGCAGGCCGCTCATCGCCGGCCGGTAGCGGGTGGCCACCTCCAGGCTCTCCGGCATGATCAGCGACGAACTGCGCAGCCGGCCGGCCAGCCGGGTCACCAGGTTGTGCTCGGCGGCGGCCAACCGGACCCGCTCCAGCGTCTGCTCGCACAGGTCGGCGACGGTGTCCAGCAGCGCCAGGTCGCTGTCCCGCAGCGGACGCTCGCGCCGCCAGCCGAAACCGAGCGCGGCGATCGGGCGGCGGTCGGCGCCGAACAGCGGCAGCGCCACGGTGGTCACCATGCCGTGCCGGCCGACCGGGTCGGGCAGACCCGGGAACCGGGTGGCGAAGTCGGCGCGGTCGCGCACCAGAATGCGTTCCCCGTGGTGCAGCGCGCGCACGATCGGACGCGGGTCGTCGATGGTCAGGTCGTGGAACGTGGCGGCCAGCGTGCCCGGCACGTCGTCGTGGTACCAGAGCCGGACCCGGCGGCCCTCGTCCCGCATGGCCAGGCCGGGCAGCTCCGCGCCGAACGCGGTGGTGGCGGCGTCCAGGATCACCTCGATCGCCTCGGCGGTGGAACGGGTCACGCTCAACCGGGCCGCGAACCCGGCCATCGCCTGCGCCGACCCGGTCAGTTCGGCCCGTTGCAGCGCCTGACTGCACAGCGCGGTCACCGCGTCGAGCAGGCTGCCCCGCGCCTCGTCGTCGGTCCGGCCGGTCCAGCGCACCTCCAGGGCGCCGAGCGCGCCGCCGTCGCCGTCGCGCAACGGCAGGCAGACCCCGGTGTCCCGGTCGTCGGGCAGCGGCAGCACCGCGTTGTCGCGTACCGCCCGGGCCAGCGGGACGTCGGCGTCGACCGGCAGCCGCTCCGGCGACGCGCCGGCGCCGGCCACGTCGAGCACGGTACGGCCGGGCAGGGCGATCGCCACCCGCAGCGCGGCGGCGTCCATCACGGCCGGGGCCACCGTGGTCATCACCTCGACGATGGCGTCCCGGCTCCGGGCCGAGCTGAGCGCCCCGGCCAGCCGGGCGAGCGCCTCCGACCGCCGCAGCGCCTGCTCCGACCGGGCGCGGAGCAGCCGCAGCTCGGCGCGGGCGGCGTCCAGTTCGCCGCGGTCGGTGGACCGGCGGCGGTCGGACCGCTGCGGCCGGGCGGCCGGCGACCCGCCGCGCCGTTCGGCGACCACCCGGGCGGTGGTCTCCGCGCCGACCGTGAGCACGCCGGCGATCCGGCCCGACTCGTCCGGCACCGGGAGGTGGGTGAAGGTGAACCAGCGGTCCTCGCCGGCGTCGTCCCGCCCGCGCCGCACCGGTACGTCGGTGGGCCCGGCGCTCCGGCCGGCGCGCACGTCGGCCAGCAGCGGGCCGAGCGCGTCCCGGTCGCCCGGCCACACCTCGGCGGGCCGCTCCGGGTCGAGCAACCGCAGGTACGCGTCGTTGGGCAGCGGCGTCGGCGGGTCGCCCCACCACAGCACGGTCGGGGCGGGGGAGTGCAGACAGAGCGCCAGCGCGGTACGCAGGCTCTGCGGCCAGCCGTCGACCGGGCCGAGCGGGGTGGCGGACCAGTCCCGCGCCGTGATCGCCGCACCCACCTCCCCGCCGGTGGCGACGACGACGTCCGGCCACCGGACGCCGTCGGACGGGGTGCGGCTCACCCGGGACCTCCGCTCGGGCACAGGCGTCGGCTGTTTCCGGAAACCTACCAGCGGGTCGCCGGGGTGGGCGATCACCGATCCGGTCCGGTCAGTTGCGCCGAGCCCGCCCGGGGTCCGGGGGCACCGTGCGAGGCTGGGTGGGACGGCGGTCAGGAGGTGCGCATGGGCGCCACGCCCCGGCTCGACTTCGCGTTGGACACCTACGAGTGCATCGTGCTCTACCCGGGACCGTCCGGCCGGGCGCTGCCGGAGGAGACCGTGCAGCGGTTGCAGTCCGAGCATCTCCGGCACATGCAGGCGTTGCAGCGGCGCGGCATCGTGCTGGTCGACGGCTCGGTGGACGGCCCGGCCCGCGAACCCGACCCGCCGATCGGCTTCGGTCTGGCCCGGACCGGCTCGGTGGACGACGTGCGCAGCGTCATGGAGGCCGACCCGGCGGTGCAGGCCGGGCTCTACCGGGTGGAGGTGCTGACCTTCCTCTGCCCGGCCGGCTCGCTGGAGTTCCCGCTGGTCAAGACCGAGAGCTGAGGCGCTGTCGGGCGGACGACGGCGGACCGCCCCGGGTCGGTGCCAGGGTCCGGCCCACGCAGCGCCCCCGGCTTGTCCGGCGCCGCCGGCCCGGGGTCGGCCGGGGAGTGCGCCATGACCGCCGCCCCGGATGTCCCGCGCGCCACCGGCCTGCTCGCGCCGGAGGAGACCGGCCGGGTCCGGCTCGCCCACGGCCCGAGCGGGGACCGGCTGCGCCGGACCGAGCGCCGGTACGACCCGCCCGGCCTGTTCTCGGCCGTGCCCACGCTGCCGCCGGCCGGCCCGCCCGTACCCCGCGTCGAGCGGTGACGGCGGGCGGTACGATTTCCGCCGCGCGGTCGCCGATGCCCGCCACACGACGTTCCGGTGCGGTACGCCTACCGCCCGCCCGCGCGTTTCTTCGCGCGTCGTTGGACAACTGTTCCGCAAGTCCGCAAGGGGTCGGCTGGTGAGCCGACCCGGAGGAGAGACTAGCCTGATGGGCGTGACACGCCGCGCGAAGATCGTCTGCACTCTCGGCCCCGCCACCTCGTCCCCGGAGCGCATCCGGGGGCTCGTCGAGGCCGGCATGAACGTGGCGAGGCTCAACTTCAGCCACGGCGCTCACGCCGACCACGAGGCGGTCTGCCGGCTGGTCCGGGAGGCGGCCGAGGCCGCCGGGCAGCCGGTCGCCGTGCTCGCCGACCTCCAGGGCCCCAAGATCCGGCTCGGCCGTTTCGCCGACGGGCCGCACGAGTGGCGCACCGGCGACTCCGTGGTGATCACCAGCGACGAGATCGTCGGCACCAAGGAGCGGGTTTCCTGCACCTACCGCAAGCTGCCGCAGGAGGTGAAGCCGGGCGACCGGCTGCTGATCGACGACGGCCGGGTCGCGGTCGAGGTCAGCGACGTCACCGGCAACGACATCCGCTGCCTGGTCACCGAGGGCGGTCCGGTCTCCAACAACAAGGGCGTCTCGCTGCCGAACGTGGCGGTCAGCGTCCCGGCCATGTCCGACAAGGACGCCGAGGACCTGCGCTTCGCCCTCGGCCTCGGCGTCGACCTGGTGGCGCTCTCCTTCGTCCGCTCGCCGGAGGACATCAAGCTCGTCCACTCGATCATGGACGAGGAGGGTGTCCGCCGCCCGGTCCTGGCCAAGGTCGAGAAGCCGGAGGCGGTCGACCACCTGGAGGCGATCGTGCTCGCCTTCGACGGCGTCATGGTCGCCCGCGGCGACCTCGGCGTCGAGCTGCCGCTGGACCAGGTCCCGCTGGTGCAGAAGCGCGCCGTGCAGCTCTGCCGGGAGAACGCCAAGCCGGTCATCGTGGCCACCCAGATGCTCGACTCCATGATCGAGAACTCGCGCCCGACCCGCGCCGAGGCCTCCGACGTGGCCAACGCGGTGCTCGACGGCGCGGACGCGGTGATGCTCTCCGGCGAGACCAGCGTCGGCAAGTACCCGGTGCTCACCGTCAGCACCATGGCGAAGATCATCACCACCACCGAGGCCGGCTCGATCGCGGTGCCCCGGCTCCAGCACGACCCGCGTACGCACGGCGGCGCGCTCACCGTCGCCGCGTCGTCGATCGCCCGCGCCATCGGCGCCAAGGCGATGGTGGCGTTCTCGCAGACCGGCGACACCGTCAAGCGGCTCAGCCGGCTGCACTGCGACCTGCCGCTGCTGGCGTTCACGCCGGTGCCGGAGGTGCGCAACCAGCTCGCGCTCTGCTGGGGCGTGGAGACGTTCCTGATGCCGTTCGTGCAGCACACCGACGACATGTTCCGCCAGGTCGACCAGGCGCTGCTCGGCCTGAACCGGGCCAATCCGGGTGACTACGTGGTGATCGTGGCCGGCAGTCCGCCCGGCACCCCCGGCTCCACCAACACGCTGCGCGTGCACCAGCTCGGCTCGCTCGTCGACGCCGCGGCGGCCCGGGCGCTCCAGTGAGTGACGCTCCGGTGGCGACCGGGCAGGCCGCCGTCGACCAGCTCCTGGAGGTGCTGGACCTCGCGCAGACCGGCGAGATGGCCTTCCGCGGGATGAGCCCGCAGGTGGGCCCGCAGCGGGTCTACGGAGGCCAGGTCGCCGGTCAGGCGCTGGTGGCGGCCGGCCGCACGGTCGGTCCGGAGCGGGCCGTGCACTCGCTGCACGGCTACTTCGTGCGGCCCGGCGACCCGGCCGAGCCGATCGACTACCAGGTGGAGAACGTCCGCGACGGCCGCTCCTTCTCGGTGCGCCGCTCGGTGGCGCTCCAGCACGACAAGCCGATCTTCTTCATGTCGGCGTCGTTCCAGCGGCAGGAGGAGGGGCTGGACCACCACGCCCCGCTCCCGCCGGACGTGCCCGGCCCGGACGACGTGCCCACCATGACCGACCGGCTGTCCCGCTACCCGGAACGGCTCGGCATCTGGGGTCAGATCCCGCGCCCGATCGACGTCCGGTACGTCGGCGAGCCCGGCTGGGTACGCCCCGGCGACCGCCCGGCCGAGCCGCACCAACGGGTCTGGATGCGCATCGACGGCAAGCTGCCGGACGATCCGCTGCTGCACGCCTGCGCGTTGACGTACGCCTCCGACCTGACGCTGCTCGACTCGGTGTTGTCGGTGCACGGCGAGGTGTGGGGGCCGGGCGGTGTGGTCGGCGCGAGCCTCGACCACGCGCTCTGGTTCCACCGTTCGTTCCGGGCCGACGAGTGGTTCCTCTACGACTGCTGGAGCCCGTCCGCGTCGGGTGCCCGGGGCTTGGCCACCGGCCGGATGTTCACCACGGACGGCCGGCACATCGCCAGCGCCGTGCAGGAGGGGCTGCTGCGCCGGGTGGGTGGCTGACCGGCGACCGTGACCGTTCGGCCGAGGGTCGGGAGACCGGGCGGCTGAACAGGCGACTAACCTTGCCGGCATGCGTCTCTCCGCCCGGGTCGACTATGCCCTCCGTGCGGCTGCCGAGCTGGCCTCGGTCGCCGAGGGCACGACCGTCGGTCGGAGCCGACCGGTGACCGCCGAGCAGATCGCCCGCTCGCAGGACATCCCGCCGAAGTTCCTGGAGAGCATCCTGCTCCAGCTCCGCCGGGGCGGCATCGTGCACGCCCAGCGGGGTCCCGAGGGAGGTTACTGGCTGGCCCGCCCGGCCGGGGAGATCTCCCTGGCCGAGGTGATCCGGGTGATCGACGGGCCGCTGGCGCACGTCCGCGGCCAACGCCCGGAGCAGCTCGGCTACCAGGGCGCGGCCCGCGCGTTGCAGGACGTGTGGATCGCGCTGCGGGCCAGCGAGCGCGAGATCCTGGAGCTGGTCACGATCGCCGACGTGGCCACCGGAGCGTTGCCCGACCGGGTCAACGAGCTGGCCGCCGACCCGCGCGCCTGGAGCTGACGGCTCGCCCACCGCGGCGCACCGCCGAGGCCGTCCCGCGTGCCGGGGGGCCGTCCGGCGTGTCCCACCAACCGGATGGGGGACTTGACCCGGAGCGCCTCCGTACCGCATTGTCGACCAAGTTGATAGGAGATGCCGAAAAGTCAGGGGGCGCTCGTGCGCAAGCTGCTGGTCCTCGCCCTCGTCGGGCTTCTCGCGCAACTGGTCGACGGCGCGCTCGGCATGGCGTACGGGCTGACGTCGTCGACGCTGCTGCTCGTCGCCGGCGTCGCGCCGGCCGCGGCCTCCGCGTCGGTGCACCTCGCCGAGATCGGCACCACGCTCGCCGCCGGCCTGTCGCACTGGCGCTTCGGTAACGTCGACTGGAAGGTGGTCGGCCGGATCGCGCTGCCCGGCGCGGTCGGCGCGTTCGCCGGTGCCACGTTCCTGAGCTCCATCTCCACCGAGTCGGCCGCCCCGTGGATGGCCGCCATCCTGTTCACCCTCGGCGCGTACCTGCTGATCCGCTTCTCCCGGCCGCTGCGCGCCAACCGCGCCGCCGGCCGGCTGCGCAGCCGCTTCCTGGCCCCGCTCGGGCTGGTCGCCGGCTTCGTCGACGCCACCGGCGGTGGCGGCTGGGGTCCGGTCGCCACCCCGGCGCTGCTGGTCTCCGGCCGGATGGAGCCGCGCAAGGTCATCGGCTCGGTGGACACCTCCGAGTTCGTGGTGGCCGGCGCGGCCAGCGTCGGCTTCCTGATCGGCCTCGGCTCCGAGGGCTTCCTGCTGCCCACCGTCGCCGCACTCCTCATCGGTGGCCTGATCGCCGCGCCGATCGCGGCCTGGCTGGTCCGCATCGTGCCCGCCCAGGTGCTCGGCGCCGTGATCGGCGGCGTGATCGTGTTGACCAACGCCCGCACCCTGCTGCGCGCCGGCGAGCTGGGCGGCCCGGTGCCGGCCCTGGTCTACGCCCTGCTCGGCGCCGGCTGGCTGGTCGCCGTGGTGCTGGCGGTGCGAGCGCTGCGTCGCGCCCGGCGGGCCCGGGCCACGGCCGAGGCGGCGCTCGCCTCGGCGCCCGCCGCCGCAGATGCTCCTGCCCCGTCGGTCGAGTCGGCCGAGGCTCCGGTTCCGACCGGTGTTCCGGCTCCGTCGGCCGAGTCGGGGGAGTCCCGGCGGCTCGCCGCCGCCGTCGAGGGCTGAGCCTCCGGCGTCTGCCTGCCCGGCGTCGTCCGCCCGCGCGGCTTTTCCCGGTGTGTCGCCCGCCGGAGGGGATGCGCTTGCGCGCGATATACCTCTCCGTCATATTTATGCCTCAGCGGTATATCGCCTTCCCGGAAGTTCCTGCCTCGGGGCGTTACGCGGAGTCGCCGGGCGGCGGGCGACGCTCCGCCGCGCGGAGGCGCGCTTGTGGGGGCCTGCGGCGGTGGCTACGCTGACGGGGCGCGGAGCCTAATCATCGACGTCGATACGTCGACGTCCCGTCGCGTCAGCGCACGTGCACACTCCCGCCGGTCCGGGCAGGCCGGCGTCGCCGCGTGCCCCGACCTTCGCGAAAGGCAACCCCGTGCACCACACCACCTCACGCCGGCTCGCCCTGCTCGCCGCCGCCTCGGCCGCCACCCTGACGGCCGGCGTACTCACCACCGTCACCGCCGCGGCGGCGGCGACCGCCTGCCGGGTCGACTACCGGATCACCAACCAGTGGGGCGGCGGCTTCGGCGCCGACGTCACCGTGACCAACCTCGGCGACCCGGTCAACGGCTGGACGCTCGGCTGGAGCTTCGCCGCCGGTCAGCAGGTCACCCAGGCGTGGAACGCCACGGTCAGCCAGTCCGGAGTCCAGGTCACCGCCCGCGACGCCGGCTACAACGCCGCCATCGGCACCGGTGGCACCGCCAGCTTCGGCTTCAACGCCTCCTGGAACGACGCCGCCAACCCGGCACCCACCGCGTTCACCCTGAACGGCACCGCGTGCACCGGCGCATCCCCGACCGCGACGCCGACGACGTCCGGCCCGACCACGCCGCCCCCGACCACCCCACCGCCGACCACCCCGCCGGCCGGCGCCAAGCAGATGGAGAAGCTCGACCGGGGACTGGTCAGCGTCCGCTCCGGCAGCGGGAACCTGGTCTCCTGGCGGCTGCTCGGCACCGAGACCTCGGGCGTGTCGTTCAACCTCTACCGGGGCGGCACCAAGGTCAACGGCAGCCCGATCACCGGCGCCACCACCTACCTGGACGCCGGCGCCGCCGCCGGGTCCGCGTACACCGTGCGGGCCGTGGTGAACGGCGCCGAGCAGGCGGCGTCCGCCCCGGCGCTCCAGTTCGCCAACGGCTACCTGGACGTGCCGATCCAGGCCCCGCCCGGGGGCACCACGCCGAGCGGCGAGGCGTACAGCTACTCGGCCAACGACGCCAGCGTGGGCGACCTCGACGGCGACGGCCGCTACGAGTTCGTGCTCAAGTGGGACCCGTCGAACAGCAAGGACAACTCGCAGTCCGGCTACACCGGCAACGTCTACGTGGACGCCTACACCCTCAGCGGGACCCGGCTGTGGCGGATCGACCTGGGCCGCAACATCCGTGCCGGCGCCCACTACACCCAGTTCCAGGTGTACGACTACGACGGCGACGGGGACGCCGAGGTGGCCATGAAGACCGCCGACGGCAGCCGCTCCGGCACCGGCCAGGTGATCGGCTCCTCCTCGGCCGACCACCGCAACTCCAGCGGCTACGTGCTCGCCGGCCCCGAGTACCTGACCATGTTCGACGGTCGCACCGGCGCGGCGCTGTCCACCGTCGACTACGACCCGCCGCGCGGCACGGTCTCGTCCTGGGGCGACTCGTACGGCAACCGGGTCGACCGGTTCCTCGCCGGCACCGCCTACCTGGACGGGCAGCGCCCGTCGCTGATCATGGCGCGCGGTTACTACACCCGGGCGGTGATCGCCGCCTGGGACTTCCGCGACGGCACGCTGCGCAAGCGGTGGACGTTCGACTCCAACGCCTCCGGCAACGGCGCCGCCGCCGGCCAGGGCAACCACCAGCTCTCGGTCGCCGACGTGGACAACGACGGCCGCCAGGAGATCGTCTACGGGGCCGCCACCATCGACGACAACGGCCGGCTGCTCTACTCGACCGGCAACGGGCACGGCGACGCGCTGCACGTCGGCGACCTCGACCCGTCCCGCGCCGGCCTGGAGGTCTTCAAGGTCGACGAGGACGCCAGCAAGCCCAGCTCGTGGATGTCCGACGCGCGTACCGGTCAGATCCTCTGGCAGACCGCGCCGAACGGCGACAACGGTCGCGGCGTCTCCGACGACATCTGGGCCGGCAGCCCGGGTGCGGAGTCCTGGTCCTCGGCGGTCGACGGCCTGCTCAACACGCGCGGGCAGAACGTCGGCCGTAAGCCGTCCTCGGCGAACTTCCTGATCTGGTGGGACGGCGACCCGGTCCGCGAGCTGCTCGACGGCACGAAGATCGACAAGTACGGCACCGGCGGCGAGACGCGGCTGCTCACCGGCAGCAACATCGCGTCGAACAACAGCACCAAGTCCACCCCGGCGCTCTCCGCCGACATCCTCGGTGACTGGCGCGAAGAGGTGGTCTGGCGCACCGCCGACAGCTCCGCGCTGCGGATCTACAGCACGCCGGTCACCACCGGCCTGCGCCTGCCGACCCTGATGCACGACCCGCAGTACCGGGTCGCCGTCGCCTGGCAGAACACCGCCTACAACCAGCCGCCGCACCCGGGCTTCCACCTCGGGGACGGCATGAGCACGCCGGCCGCGCCGAACATCTACCTGCGCTGAGGCCTCAGAAGCAGGCACCGGGTCGCCGGCCGCGGAATCCGCTCAGCCGGCGACCCGGTGCACCACACCGCAGCATTCCCGACCCGTCCCGACCGGGAATGCCGTACCACCACCGGGGACAAAGTTATGCGTCCCACGCGACGCTGCGGTGACGTGGCTATGAAGAGCGTGTTTCAGCCTTCCCGGCGCAGGCCACCGGCCACCTTCTCGGCGATCAGCTCGAACGAGCGGACCCGGTCGTCCACGTCGTAGACCATCGCGGTCAGCATCAGCTCGTCCGCGCCGGTGCGCTCCAACAGCGTCCCGAGCTGCCGGGCCACCGTCTCCGGCGAACCGGTCGCCTGCCCGTCGCGGCGCTGCGCCACGAACTCCCGCTCCAGCGCGGAGTACGGGTAGGCCGCCGCCTCCTCCGGCGTGACCAGCGGCTCCGGTCGCCCCGACCGCAGCTTCAAAAACGACAGCCCGGCCGGTCCGGCCAGCCACTCCGCCCGCTCGTCGGTCTCCGCGCAGACCGCGTTGACCGCCACCATCGCGTACGGCCGGTCCAGCCACTGCGACGGCCGGAAGTGCTGCCGGTAGAGCTGCAACGCCGGGACGGTGTTCTGCGCGCTGAAGTGGTGCGCGAACGAGAACGGCAACCCGAGCAGGCCGGCGAGCTGGGCGCTGAAGCCGCTCGACCCGAGCAGCCACACCTGCGGCGACTGCCCGCGCCCCGGCGTCGCGGTGATCGGCCCCGGCTCGGCGCCACTGAAGTAGTTCATCAGGTCGGCCAGCTCGCGCGGGAAGTGCTCGGCGGACAGGCCCTCCATGGTGCGGCGCAGCGCCAGCGCGGTCCCCTGGTCGGTGCCGGGCGCCCGCCCGATGCCCAGGTCGATCCGGCCCGGGTGCAGCGCCTCCAGGGTGCCGAACTGCTCGGCCACCACCAGCGGCGCGTGGTTGGGCAGCATCACCCCGCCCGAGCCCAGCCGGATCGTGCTGGTGTTCGCGGCCAGGTGCGCGAGCAGCACCGCCGGCGCCGAACTGGCGATCGCCGGCATGTTGTGGTGCTCGGCCACCCAGAACCGGCGGTAGCCCAGCTCCTCGGTGCGGCGGGCCAGCTCGGTGGTGTGCCGCAGCGCCTCACCGGCATTGCCGGTCGCGGCCACCGGGGCAAGGTCAAGGACAGACATCGGTACGTCGATCACACGGAGTTCCAACGCCGGTGCCCGCCCGCCTGTTCCAGCCGCCGGCCAGGTCACATCCCGACGCCCCGCGCGGGACCGCCCCGGTGCCGGCCCACCACGGCGGCCGGCCGTCACCCCAGGCCCCGGGCCTGCTCGAAGATCAGGCTGGTCTGGGTGTGCTGCACCGCCGGATCGACGGCCAGGTGATCGAGCACGAAGTCCCGCAACGCGTCCCCGGACGCGGCCCGCACGTGCAGCACGTAGTCCTCCGCGCCGGCCACGTGGAACACCGACACCACCCCGGGCAGCCGCACCGACCGGGCCCGGAACGCGTCCACCGCGGCCCGCTCGTGCGCGGTCAACCGCACCGACACCAACGCCTGCAACGGCAGGCCCACCGCCGCCGGGTCCACCTCGGCGTGGAAGCCGCGGATCGCCCCGCACTCCCGCAGCGCCCGGGTACGCGTCAGGCATGTCGACGGCGCCACCCCCACCCGCTCGGCGAGCGCGTTGTTCGGCAGTCGACCGTCGGCGGTCAGCTCGGTGAGGATCGCGCGGTCGACGTCGTCGAGGGCGGAGAAGGGCCGTACATCATTCGGCGCGAGAGGCATCCCGTCATCCTCCACCGAATAAGCTCCGGACGGAAGCGAGATCATCAGAATCTTCTTCGCTCCTCTTGCCCTGACACGTCGTCATGTTCGACGCTTCCCGGCATGACCGCCGTGGACACCGCAGCCGTGCACGCCGGGCGTGACGACCTCGCCGGGCTCGGCGTCCACGTCCCGCCCATCGACCTCTCCACCACCAACCCGCTGCCCTCGGTAGCCGGCGGCGGCGACGACTACGAGACGCTCGCCACCGGCGGCCCGCTGCCGGCCGGCGGCAGCGCCGTCTACCAGCGGCTCTGGAACCCCACCGTGGCGCGTTTCGAGACCGCGCTCGCCCAACTCGAAGGCACCGCCGAGGCGGTCGCCTTCGCCAGCGGCATGGCCGCGCTCACCGCCACCCTGCTCGCCGCCACCCGCGACGGGAAACGCCACGTCGTCGCCGTCCGCCCGCTCTACGGCGGCACCGATCACGTCCTCGCCAGCGGCCTGCTCGGCACCGAGGTCACCTGGGCCCGCGCGGGCGACGTCGCCGCCGCGATCCGCCCCGACACCGCGCTGGTCGTCGTGGAGACCCCGGCCAACCCGACGCTCGACCTGGTCGACATCGCCGCGCTCGCCACCGCCGCCGGCGACGTCCCGCTGCTCGTCGACAACACCGTGGCCACGCCGGTGCTCCAGCAGCCCGCCCGGCACGGCGCCGCGCTCGTCCTGCACAGCGCCACCAAGAGCATCGGCGGCCACGGCGACGTCCTCGCCGGCGTCGTCGCCTGCGCGCCCGAGTGGGCCGCCCGGCTGCGCCAGGTACGCGCCGTCACCGGCGCCGTCCTGCACCCGCTCGGCGCGTACCTGCTGCACCGCGGTCTCCAGACGCTCCCGCTGCGCGTCCGCGCCCAGCAGGCCGGCGCCGAGAAGCTGGCCGCCTGGCTCGCCGGTCACCCCGCCGTCGAGCGGGTCCACCACCCGTCCCGGCACGACCCGGCCGGGCTGGTCGGCCGCCAGATGTCCGGCGGCGGCAGCCTGCTCGCCTTCGAGGTACGCGGCGGCGCGCCCGCCGCGGCCACGGTCGCCGGCGCCTGCGAACTGATCACCCACGCCGTCTCGCTCGGCGGCGTCGACACACTCATCCAGCACCCGGCGTCGCTGACGCACCGGCCGGTCGAGGGCGACGCCAAGCCGGGCGGCGCGCTGCTGCGCGTCTCGGTCGGGCTGGAGGACCCGGAGGACCTGCGGGCCGATCTGGCGCGGGCGCTGGCGTCAATCTGACGCGCGCCGCTCGCGCGCCCGTGCGGGCGTCCGGTCAGGACTTCGGGCCGACGTGCCGGTCCAGCGCGGCGACCGCCTCCCGGCGCGCCACGGACAGCGAGTTGCGGCGGTTCATCCGCCAGGCGATGCCGAGCAGGTCGAGCGCCCACTGACAGAGGCCCATGATGTCGGTGGACTCGTTGACGAACATGTAGCGGGGGTAGACGTACTTCTTGCCGCGCACGGTCACCCGGTTGCTGACCCGACAGCCGTCGGAGTGGAAGAGGCCGCGCAAGAAGTGACCTGGGTGGGCTTCGACGATGGTTCGCTGCCAGTCGGTCAGGACGATCGGACGCTCGTGCTTCTTGCCGGGTCCGTGCTGCGGCAGGAGGCACGGCCAGTGCTTGCCGTAGCTCTGCACGTTGACACAGCCCTGTTGCTGAACGCGCTGCACCTTTTCGGCCAGCACCGCTCGCATGGCGTCGTCACACGCCTCGATAAGCCCCGGCCAGCAGTCGCTGCAGGAGATCCGGAGCACCGGCACCCGGGCCCGGGTGACGAGATGCCCGTCCCCGAGGTAGAGACCGAGAAGGTAGGTGTAGGAAGCCGGATCTGTCGGAACGCGGACACCGTCACGACAGCGAAAACATCGCAGTTCAGTGCCCCGCTGCTTCGGCTCCGGTCGATCCTTGCACCAGTGTCGGACCGTCGGGTAGGCGAGCCCCACGGTCCGCGCCACCTCGGCGACGGTCGCGCCACTGAGGTAGAGACGCCGCGCCTTGGCGCGTATTTCGGGAGGATGCACAGCCTGATGGTCGAACACCTGTATGACAATTTTGGTGCCCCCGGTGGGATTCGAACCCACACTGTATGCAGTTTGAGTGCATTGCCTGCTGCCGGTTGGGCTACGGGGGCCTTGCGTCATTCGACCTTCACAGACTACCCACTACGCTAGGGGCGGCGACACCCGGCACGGCGGGTGTCGGGTTCGAACCGGTGGGAGTGGCTCGTGGGCGAGATGCAGACGGATGCCGAGCGCAAGCGCGTTCTGATCGCCGAGGACGAGGCGCTGATCCGGCTGGACCTGGCCGAGATGCTGGTCGAGGAGGGCTACGAGGTGGTCGGCGAGGCCGGCGACGGGGAGACCGCCGTCAAGCTCGCCGAGGAGCTCAAGCCCGATCTGGTCATCCTCGACATCAAGATGCCGATCATGGACGGGCTGGCCGCCGCCGAGCGGATCGCCGGCGCTCGCATCGCCCCCGTGATCATCCTGACCGCGTTCAGCCAGCGTGACCTGGTCGAGCGGGCCCGGGCGGCCGGCGCGATGGCGTACCTGGTCAAGCCGTTCCAGAAGAGCGACCTGGTGCCGGCCGTGGAGATCGCGCTGTCCCGGTACTCGGAGATCTCCGCCCTGGAGGCGGAGGTGGCCGGCCTGACCGACCGGCTGGAGATCCGCAAGACCGTCGAGCGGGCCAAGGGCGCGCTGATGACGACGTACGGCATGACCGAGCCGCAGGCGTTCAAGTGGATCCAGCGCACCGCGATGGACCACCGGATGACCATGAAGGAGGTCGCCGAGCGGATCCTCGCGGAAACCGCCGGCGGTGAGGTGGCGCAGCCCGCGTCCTGAGCCCCCGCCACGGTTCGCGGCCGGCCGGGGAGGCGACCGATCGATAGGATCGGATCCATGTCCTCTCCGCGCCTCAGGTCGGTGTTCGCCGTGGTCGCCGGCATGGCGGTGCTGCTGGCCGCCTGCCGGTCGACGCCGGAGCGGCCCGCTGATCCGGCCCCGGTGCGCCCGGCCTGGCGGGCGGTCGAGTTGCCCGTGCCGGCCGGCGTCGCGGGTCGGCCGTTGCTGCGCGATGCGGCGCACTGCGGGAGCCGCTGGTACGCGGTCGGCGGGCTCATCGACGGCGCGGGGGAGACCCGGCCGGCGGCCTGGTCCAGCGCGGACGGGCTGAGCTGGTCGGCGTTGCCGGTGCGGGCGCAGACGTTCTACGGCCGGCAGCACGTGCTCTACGCGGTGGCCTGCCGCGACGACGGAATGGCGGCGCTCGGCGCGAAGACGGGCGGCGTGCACGGCAATCCGCGTACCGGCACGTGGGTGTGGCGTCCGGGCGGGCCGGTGCGGGAGGTGCCGGCGGCGTTCGAGTTGTTCGGCGGGCCGCGCGCGGTGAGCGCGGCGCGGCTGGCGGCCGGGCCGGGCGGCTGGTTGATCGCCGGGGCGCGCGTCGACGGGGCGGCGGTGTGGACGTCGCCGGACGCCGGCGGGTTCGTGTTGCGCGACGGGGTGCCGGAGTTGGCCGGCGACGGCCGGGGCCGGACGACGGCGTACGACGCGGTGGCGGTGGGTTCCGGCTGGCTGGTGGTGGGGTCGTTGCTGCCGGCCGGCGGCACCGCCCTGATGCCGCTGACCTGGTCGTCGGTGGACGGCCGGTCGTGGCGGCGGTCGGCGTTGCCGGTGTCGGCGGGCGGCGGGGCGGCGGAGCGGGTGGTGGCGCGCGACGGCGCGCCGACGGTGGTGGGTCCGGTCCGGGACGGCTTCGCGGTGTGGCGCGCGCCGGCGGGGTCGTCGGACGGTTGGCGGCGGGTGGGCGGGTTCGGCGCGGCGGGTCCCGGGGTGCTGTCGGTGGCGGGCCTGGTGGGTGTCGACGGCCGGCTGCTCGCGGTGACCGGGGACGGCGCGGATCGGCAGCTGTGGATTTCGGGTGACGGTGGCGCGTCGTGGCGGCCGGTGATCGTCCCGGCGTCGGTGCCGGACCGGGGTGACGCCGCGCTGGCGGTGGCCGCCGACGAGGCCGGCTTGCTGGTGGTCGCCGACGACGGGAAAAGCTCCCGTGCCTGGTGGGCGGCGTTGCCGGCCGTCGATGAGTAGCGGGTGCTGACGAGTTGACCCGTTACCGATGAAACCTCGGTGAACGCCTTGTGCCGCCTTCGGTTCTTACGGGAAGCGTCGGGAATCCGCCACGGCGTGTAACGGTTCGGTCAACCCCGCTTTCCGGGTCTTACGCCACCGCTGGCCGGTGGGATAACGTCCCGGCCCAGACCGGCGACGACGGTCTGGTTCGTCCGCCCCCCGCAAGTGCCAATCAGCAGCGGGTGGTTCGGACCATGGACGGAGGAGGGTTCGGGCCTTGAGGCAGAAGCTCGCACGCGTGATCGGCGGGGTCGCCATGCTGGCGCTCGTCGCCGGTGGTACCGCTTGTTCCAGCGGCAGCGACGATGAGGCGTCCGGGGGCAGCGCCTGCGGTAGCAAGATCGCCTTCTTCGGCGCGCTGACCGGTAGCTCGGCCGCGCTGGGCATCAACGAGAAGAACGGCGTCAAGCTGGCGGTCGACAAGTACAACAAGGAGAACGCCGACTGCAAGGTGGAGCTCGCCGAGCTCGACTCGCAGGGCAGCCCGGACCAGGCGCCCGGTCTGGCCCAGAAGGCGATCGACGACACCAAGATCCTCGGTGTGGTGGGTCCGGCCTACTCGGGCGAGTCGGAGGCCGCCGGTCCGCTGTTCAGCGAGGCCGGCCTGGTCACCATCACCCCCTCCGCGACCCGCCCCAGCCTCGCCGAGCAGGGCTGGAAGACGTTCTTCCGCGCGGTCGGCAACGACTTCAGCCAGGGCCCGGCCGCCGGCAACTACATGAAGAACGTGATGAAGGCCGACCGGGTCTACGTCATCGACGACCAGTCGGCGTACGGCGCGGGCCTGGCCGACGAGGTCAAGAAGGTGCTCGGCCCGGCGGTCGTGGGCAGCGACAAGGTCCAGGGCGAGGGCAAGCAGACCGAGTTCTCCGGCGTGGTCACCAAGGTCAAGGCCGCGAACGTCAAGGCGGTCTTCTACGGCGGCTACTACCAGGAGGCCGGCCTGATCCGCAAGCAGCTCACCGCTGCCGGCGTCACCGCCCCGCTGGTCGCCGGTGACGGCGTCAACGACGGCGCGTACATCACCTCCGCCGGCGCGGCGGCTGCCGAGGGCACCATCCTCACCTGCCCCTGCCAGCCGTCCACCGAGGCGCGCGGCACCTTCGCCGCCGACTACAAGGCGCTCAACGGCGCCGACCCGGGCACCTACAGCGACACCGCGTTCGACGCGGCGAACATCCTGCTGGCGGGCATCAAGGCCGGCAAGTCGTCCCGCGCCGACCTGCTGGAGTTCGTGAAGGGCTACAGCGGCGAGGGCGTGGCGGCCAGCTACAAGTTCGTCGAGGGCGGCGAGCTGGACCCGGCGCAGGTCAAGGTCTGGGCGTTCAAGGTGCAGGGCGGCAAGGTCGTCCCGGACCAGGAGATCCCCAAGTCCTGATCGGTCGATCGCTGCGACTGGCGATTGAGTTGTGAATCGCGGGTGCGGCCGGGAGCTGGCTCCCGGCCGCACCCCCTTTTTCTCTTCAGCGACGGAGCGTCCCTCCTTGAACTTCGACGGACTGTTCTCCAACTTCGGGGAACTCACCACGACCGGCCTGACGCAGGGCGCGATCTACGCCCTGGTCGCGCTCGGCTACACGCTGGTCTACGGCGTGCTCAGGCTCATCAACTTCGCCCACTCCGAGGTCTTCATCGCCGGCGCGTTCGCCGCGATCTGGACCTGGAACGGCTTCGGCCTCGACCAGGACTCGCAGGTCAGCGGCGTCGGCTCGATCCTGTTCTACCTGCTGGTGGCGATGATCGTGGCGGCCATCGCCTCGGCCGGCACCGCGACGGTGATCGAGCGGGTGGCGTACCGGCCGCTGCGCAAGCGCAACGCGCCGCCGCTGGCGTTCCTCATCACCGCGATCGGCGCCTCGATCGCGATCTCCGAGGCGTTCGGCGTCTACACCCGACGCCTGCCGCAGGGCGCGCCGTCGCTGGTCAGCTCCAAGCCGCTGTTCCACGTCGCCGGCGTGCCGATCGACAGCATCCAGTTGCTCACCATCGGCGCCGCGCTGGTGATGATGTTCGCGCTGGACCAGTTCATCAACCGCAGCCGCACCGGCCGCGGTATCCGGGCGGTGGCCCAGGACGCCAACACGGCGGCGCTGATGGGCGTCAACAAGGACCGGATCATCCTGATGGTCTTCATCGCCGGCGGCACCATGGCCGGTGTCGCGGGCCTGCTCTACGACGTCCGGATCCAGACGCTCACCTACAGCGTCGGCTTCCTGCTGGGCCTCAAGGCGTTCACCGCGGCGGTGCTCGGCGGCATCGGCAACCTCCGCGGCGCGCTGATCGGCGGCCTGCTGCTGGGCGTCGTGGAGAACTACGCCTCGGGACTGTTCGGCAGTCAGTGGAAGGACTTCGCCGCGTTCGCGGTGCTGGTCGTGCTGCTGATGTTCCGGCCGACCGGTCTGCTGGGCGAATCACTGGGGAGGGCACGCGCATGACGACCACCATTGACCCGCCGGAGCGGCGGGAGACGGCGGTGGACAAGCTGCGGCAGGGCCGGGCGGCGATCTCGGATCGTTGGCACCACGCCCCGCGCTGGGTGCGCTGGGTGCTGCTGGCCGCGGTCATCGTGTTCTTCTACGCGTTGCCGAACAAGGAGTTCTACCAGTACCTCGGGCCGATCCCGACGCCCGGGGCGAACTTCACCCAGGTGCTCTTCACCGTCTCGATCTACGTGTTGCTGGCGGTCGGGCTGAACATCGTGGTCGGCTTCGCCGGCCTGCTCGACCTGGGCTACTTCGGCTTCTTCGCGGTCGGTGCGTACACCGTCGCGGTGCTGACGTCGCCGAGCAGCAACATCAAGACGCTGTGGCCGTGGCTGCTGGTGGTGCCGATCGCGATCGCCCTGACCATGGTCTCCGGCGTCATGCTGGGTACGCCGACGCTGCGGTTGCGCGGCGACTACCTGGCGCTGGTGACGCTCGGCTTCGCCGAGATGATCCGGATCGCGGCGGTCAGCTCCGAGTTCCTCAAGGGGCAGCGCGGCTTCAACCAGATCCCGCACCCGCCCGGCAAGTACGCCGACGGCAAGCCGTTCTTCGGTGTGCTCGACGCCCGCCCCTACTACTGGCTGGTGCTCACGCTGATCATCCTGGTGGTGATCGGGGTGCGGAACCTGACCCACAGCCGGGTCGGCCGGGCCTGGATCTCGATCCGGGAGGACGAGGACGCGGCCCAGCTCATGGGTGTGCCGACGTTCAAGTTCAAGCTGTGGGCGTTCGCCTCCGGCGCGGCGATCGCCGGCCTGGCCGGCGCGTTGTTCGCCGGCAAGCAGAACTTCGTCAACTCGCAGAACTTCGAGCTGCTCAACTCGATCATCATCCTGGCCGCGGTCATCTTCGGCGGCTCCGGCAACATCGTCGGCGCGATCGTCGGCGGCGGCCTGGTGGCGTACATGATCGAGCGGTTCCGCGGCATCGAGCTGTTCGGCGTCGAGCTGTACGAGTACCGGTTCCTCTTCTTCGGCCTGGTGCTCGTGGTGATGATGATCTTCCGGCCGCAGGGCCTCATCCCGAACCGGCGACGAGCGGCGGAGTTCAAGGACCGTCGCAAGGAGGTGATCGTCGGTGAGTGACACCGAGCAGACCCCGGCCGTTCCGGCCCAGGCGGCGGCGCCCGCCGTCGAGACGGTGGACAAGCGCGAGCCGTTGCTGGAGGTCGACCACGTCACGCTGCGCTTCGGCGGCGTGGTGGCCCTCAACGACGTGGACTTCACCCTCTACAAGGGCGAGATCCTCGGGCTGATCGGGCCCAACGGCGCGGGCAAGACCACCTGCTTCAACGCGATGACCGGCATCTACCAGCCCACCGAGGGGCAGATCCGGTTCCGGGGCGAGAAGATCAGCGGCAAGAAGCGCCACCAGATCACCCGGATGGGCATGGCCCGCACGTTCCAGAACATCCGGCTCTTCCCGGAGATGACGGCGCTGGAGAACGTCCAGGTCGGTGCCGACGCGCACCACAAGACCAGCGTGATCTCCGCGCTGCTGCGGCTGCCGCGGCACTGGAAGGAGGAGCGCGAGGGCCGGGAGAAGGCCGAGCGCCTGCTGGAGTTCGTCGGCATCCTGCCCCGGATGCACGAGTTCGCCCGCAACCTGTCCTACGGGGAGCAGCGGCGCCTGGAGATCGCCCGGGCGCTGGCCACCGACCCGGTGCTGCTCTGCCTGGACGAGCCGGCCGCCGGCTTCAACCCGGCGGAGAAGGAGGAACTGCTCCAGCTCATCCGGCAGATCCGCGACACCGGCGTGACGGTGCTGCTGATCGAGCACGACATGCGCCTGGTGATGGGCGTGACCGACCGGATCGTGGTGCTGGAGTTCGGAAAGAAGATCGCCGAGGGACTGCCCGCCGAGGTGCGGGACAACCCGAAGGTGATCGCGGCGTACCTGGGGGTGCCGGACGATGCTGCTTGAGATCGAGGACGTGAGCCTGCTCTACGGGCGGATCCAGGCGCTGCACGGCATCAGCCTGACCGTGGACGAGGGGGAGATCGTCGCGCTGATCGGCGCGAACGGCGCCGGCAAGTCCACCACCATGCGGGCGATCTCCGGCATCCGGCCGATCGCCACCGGCAGCATCAGATTCGCCGGTGAGGACATCTCCAAGCTCCGGGCCGACCTGCGGGTCCGGCGCGGGCTGTGCCAGGCCCCCGAGGGCCGGGGCATCTTCCCCGGCATGACGGTGCTGGAGAACCTCGACATGGGCGCGTACACCCGGCGGGACAAGGCCGGCATCGCGAAGGACCTCGCGCGGGTGCTGGACCTGTTCCCCCGGCTGGCCGAGCGGCGCAAGCAGGCCGGCGGCACGCTCTCCGGCGGCGAGCAGCAGATGCTCGCGGTCGGCCGGGCGCTGATGAGCCGGCCGAAGCTGCTGCTGCTCGACGAGCCGTCGATGGGTCTCGCGCCGATGCTCATCCAGCAGATCTTCACCATCATCACGGAGATCAACCAGCAGGGCACCACCATCCTGCTGGTCGAGCAGAACGCCCAGCAGGCCCTGGCCCGCGCGCACCGGGCGTACGTGCTGGAGACCGGCCGGATCGTCAAGAGCGGCACCGGCGCGGACCTGCTGCACGACCCCTCGGTCAAAGAGGCCTACCTCGGCGTGGCCTGACCGACGCCCCCCTCGCAAAAGGAGTACCCCATGTTCCACCCCAGCCCCGGCCGTCGGGCGGCGCTCGGCGTCGCCGGCGCGGCCGTCCTCCTGCTCTCCCTCGCCGCCTGCGGTGAGGAGGAGCAGACCGAGCAGCCCGGTGGCGGCGCGAGCGTGACCGCCACGGCGGATTCCTCGCTGGCCGCCAAGGTGCCCGACGCCATCAAGTCCGACGGCAAGATCGTGGTCGGCACCGACTCCACGTACGCCCCGGCCGAGTTCCTCGACTCCGACGGCAAGACCGTCATCGGCTTCGACGTCGAGCTGTTCACCGCCGTGGCGGCCAAGCTCGGCCTGAAGGCGGAGTTCGTCTCGGCGCCGTTCGGCGACATCATCAACGGCGTCAACTCGGGCAAGTACGAGGTCGGCGTCTCGTCGTTCACCGTCAACGACGAGCGCAAGGGCCAGGCCAACATGGTCAGCTACTTCCAGGTCGGCACCCAGTGGGTGACCAAGAAGGGCAACCCGGCCGGGGTGGCGCTGGACAACGCCTGCGGCAAGAAGATCGCGGTGCAGAAGGACACGGTCCAGGTCGAGGACATCCAGAAGCGGTCCAAGACCTGCACCGACGCCGGCAAGCCGGCCATCACGATCGACCAGTTCCCGGGTCAGGACGCCGCCACCGCCGCGGTCGTCTCCGGCAAGGACGACGCGATGCTCGCCGACTACCCGGTCGGGGTGTACGCGGTGACCCAGTCCAAGGACGCCCTGGAGCTGCTGGACAAGCAGTACGAGGCGGCCCCGTACGGCTACGTGGTGGCCAAGGAGCAGGCGCAGTTCGCGGAGGCGGTGCGCGACGCCACCAAGGCACTGATCACCGACGGCTCGTACAAGCAGGTGCTCGACAAGTGGAAGGTGGGGGACGGCGCGATCACGGATCCCGCGATCAACCCGTGACGACATGACCACCGAGGAAGCGACAACCGCGCGGGCACGGCCGGAACCGATCAAGGCCGTGCCCGTGCGGCACCCGGGACGCTGGATCGCGGTGGCGGTGCTCGCCGTGCTGACCGCGATGTTCGTCCACCTGCTGGTGACCAACAAGGCCTTCAACTGGTCCTTCATGGTCGACAAGATGTTCCGGCCGCCGATCATCGAGGGGCTGCTGCGCGGCACCGTGCTGATGACGGTCAGCGCGATGCTGATCGGCGTCACGCTCGGCGTGGTGATCGCGGTGATGCGGCTCTCCGACAACCCGATCCTGCGCGGCGTGGCCTGGCTGTACACCTGGTTCTTCCGGGCCGTGCCCCGGCTGGTGCTGCTGGCCGTCTTCGGCAACATCGGCATCCTGTGGAGCCGGGTCGAGTTCGGCGTCCCGTTCGACACCCAGCTCGGCCAGCTCTTCGGCATCGACAACCTGCAACTGCGGTTGTTCGGGTTCTCCTCCCGCGACATCCTCACCGGCTTCATGGCCGGCCTGCTCGGGTTGGCGCTCTCCGAGGCCGCGTACATGGCGGAGATCGTCCGGGCCGGCATCCAGTCGGTGGACCCGGGGCAGACCGAGGCGGCCCAGGCGCTCGGCCTGAGCCGGGGCCAGTTGCTGCGCCGGGTGGTGCTGCCGCAGGCGATGCGGGTGATCATCCCGCCGACCGGCAACGAGACCATCGCCATGCTCAAGGACACGTCGTTGCTGCTCTACGTGCCGGTCAGCATAGAACTGTTCTTCCAGCTCGACGCCGTCGGCAAGCGGACGTTCCAGATCTTCCCGATGTACGTCGCCGCCTGCCTGTGGTACCTGTTCCTGACCAGCATCCTGCTGGTCGGGCAGTATTTCCTGGAACGGCACTTCGGCAAGGGCTACGGGACCACGCAACGGGCCCGGGCGCGGCTGCGCACGCTGGCCGCGGAGACCGGTGGAGGCGGCGCCGGAGGGGCGGGGACACCATGACCGAGCTGATCGTGCCCACGCAGGCCACCGCGCCGACGGCCGGGTCCGACCTGATGGTGCGCGCCGAGCAGGTGCACAAGTCGTTCGGGCCGCTGGAGGTGCTCAAGGGCATCGACCTGGAGGTCCGCGCCGGCGAGGTGTGCTGCCTGCTCGGGCCCTCCGGCTCCGGCAAGTCGACGTTCCTGCGCTGCATCAACCACCTGGAGAAGATCGACGCCGGCCGGATCTGGGTCGACGGCGACCTGATCGGCTACCGGGAGCGCGGCGGGAAGCTGCACGAGATGCGGGACAAGGAGGTGGCCGCGCAGCGCCGGGCGATCGGCATGGTGTTCCAGCGGTTCAACCTCTTCCCGCACATGACCGTGTTGCAGAACGTCGTCGAGGCGCCGCTGCTGCTGCGGCAGCAGAAGAGGGCGCAGGCCCGGGAACACGCCGCGCAGTTGCTGGAGCGGGTGGGGCTGGGCGACAAGCTCGGCGCGTACCCGGGTCAGCTCTCCGGCGGCCAGCAGCAGCGGGTGGCGATCGCCCGGGCGCTGGCCATGCGGCCGAAGCTGATGCTCTTCGACGAGCCGACCAGCGCGCTCGACCCGGAGCTGGTGGGCGAGGTGCTGGACACGATGAAGGACCTGGCCCGCGACGGCATGACGATGATCGTGGTGACCCACGAGATCGGCTTCGCCCGGGAGGTCGGCGACCACCTGGTCTTCATGGACGGCGGGGTGGTCGTCGAGCAGGGCGACCCGCGCGAGGTGATCGCCGCGCCGAAGCACGAGCGCACCCAGGCGTTCCTGGCGAAGGTGCTCTGACGGGTCCGGTGCGGCGTGGGCCGCACCGGACCCCTCCGGTCAGTTCACGTAGCCCCGCAGCAGCCAGCCGGGGCTCTGCGACTCGCAGACGTACGTCTGATAGGTGCCACTGCTGACCCGGGACTGCCCGACCGAGATGCACTTCGACTGGGTCGAGTAGACCCCACCGTTGACCCACACGGCGAAAGCCGGCGCGCTGAACGCGGCCACCATGCCGGCCGTGGCGAGCATCGGTGCCAGGATTCGGACACTCCATCGTCGCATCGGGTCCTCCTTGGGATGCCATCGACTGATCTCCATACCGTAGCGGTCCGGTCGCGATCCGTGGGGGCCGCTGGTGCCGGGGATGTCGGGGTCACGGACTAGAGTCCCTGCCGTGACAGCTACGACGCCGCGCCTGCTCCTCGTCGACGGACACTCCCTGGCCTACCGGGCGTTCTTCGCCCTGCCGGTGGAGAACTTCTCCACCACCACGGGGCAGCCGACCAACGCCGTCTACGGCTTCACCTCGATGCTGATCAACGTGCTGCGCGACGAGCAGCCGACCCACATCGTGGTCGCGTTCGACGTCTCCCGCCGCTCCTTCCGCACCGACCGGTACGCGGAGTACAAGGCCGGCCGCAGCGAGACCCCGACCGACTTCAAGGGGCAGGTCAGCCTGGTCAAGGAGGTTCTCGCCGCGCTGCGGGTGCCGGTGGTCGAGAAGGAGGGCTACGAGGCCGACGACGTCATCGCCACGCTCGCCTGCCAGGCCCGCGACCAGGGCATGGACGTGTTGATCACCACCGGCGACCGGGACGCGTTCCAGCTCGTCGGCGACCGGGTCACCGTGCTCTACCCGCGCAAGGGCGTCTCGGACCTGGCCCGGATGGACCCGGCGGCGGTCGAGGCGAAGTACGGCGTCACCCCCGACCGCTACCGCGACCTGGCCGCGCTGGTCGGCGAGACCAGCGACAACCTGCCCGGTGTCCCGGGTGTCGGCCCGAAGACCGCGGCCAAGTGGATCAATCTGTACGACGGGGTCGAGGGCGTGGTGGCGCGCGCCGACGAGATCAAGGGCAAGGCGGGCGACAGCCTGCGCGAGCGGCTCGCCGACGTGATCCGCAACTACGAGATCAACCGCCTGGTCACCGACCTGGAGCTGCCGGTGCGTCCCGAGGACGCCCGCTGGCAGGGCTGGGACCGCGAGGCCGTGCACCAGGTCTTCGACACGCTCCAGTTCCGCATCCTGCGCGACCGGCTCTACCAGTACCTGGAAGCGGTCGAGCCGGAGGCCGAGGCCGGCTTCGAGCTGGCCGGCGAGGTGCTGACCGAGCCGGGCGCGCTCGCCGGCTGGCTGGACACGCACGCCCCGGCCGGCACGCCGGTCGGCCTGGCCGCCACGCTCGACACCGGGCCCAACCGCCGGCACACCGCGACCGTGACGGGGATGGCGCTGGCCACCGCCGGTGGCGCGGCGGCCTGGTTCGACCCGAGCACGCTGGTCGCCGACGACGAGGCCGCGCTGGCCGGCTGGCTGGCCGACGCCGGGCGGCCGAAGGTGCTGCACGACAGCAAGCCGGCGGTGCTGGCGTTCGCCGCGCACGGCTGGGAGCTGCGGGGCATCGCCCGCGACACCCAGATCGCCGCCTACCTGGCCCGTCCCGACCAGCGTTCCTACGACCTCACCGACCTGGCGCTGCGCTACCTGCACCGGGAGCTGCGCGTCGACGCGCCGGAGACCGGCCAGCTCACGCTGGACGGGTTCGGCGACGAGGACGCGGCCGAGCAGAACCTGATGCTCCAGGCCCGGGCCACGCTCGACCTGGCCGACGCGATCGACGCCGAGCTGTCCCGCGACGGTGAGCAGTCCGCCCGGCTGATGGCCGAGGTGGAGCTGCCGCTGATGCGGGTGCTCGCCGCCATGGAACGCACCGGCATCGCCGCCGACACCGACTACCTCTCCGAGCTGGAGGCGCACTTCGCCGCCGAGGTGAAGGCCGCCGCGCAGAGCGCGTACGGCGTGGTCGGCCGGGAGTTCAACCTGGGCTCGCCGAAGCAGTTGCAGGAGATCCTCTTCACCGAGCTGGCACTGCCCAAGACGAAGCGGATCAAGACCGGCTACACCACCGACGCCGACGCCCTCCAGTGGCTCTACGCCCAGACCGAGCACCCGCTGCTGCACCACCTGCTGCGCCACCGCGACGTCGCCAAGCTCAAGTCGACGGTCGACGGGCTGCTCAAGTCCGTCTCCGACGACGGTCGGATCCACACCACGTTCAACCAGACGGTGGCCGCGACCGGGCGGCTGTCGTCCACCGAGCCGAACCTCCAGAACATCCCCATCCGCACCGAGGAGGGGCGGCGGATCCGGCGCGCGTTCGTGGTCGGCGAGGGCTACGAATGCCTGCTCACCGCCGACTACAGCCAGATCGAGATGCGGATCATGGCGCATCTGTCCGCCGACGAGGCACTTGTCGAGGCGTTCAACTCCGGGCACGACTTCCACGCCGCGACCGCCTCCTCGGTCTTCACCGTCGAGGTCGGCGACGTCACCGCCGACCAGCGTCGCAAGATCAAGGCAATGAACTACGGCCTGGCGTACGGGCTGAGCGCGTTCGGCCTCTCCCAGCAGCTCACCATCTCCGCCGAGGAGGCGCGTGGGCTGATGGAGAACTACTTCGCCGGTTTCGGCGGGGTCCGCGACTACCTCCACGAGGTGGTGGCCCGGGCCCGGCAGGACGGCTACACCTCCACCATCCTGGGTCGCCGCCGCTACCTTCCCGACCTGGTCAGCGACAACCGGCAGCGCCGGGAGATGGCCGAACGGATGGCGCTCAACGCCCCGATCCAGGGCTCGGCTGCCGACATCATCAAGGTCGCCATGCTGCACGTCGACGGCGCGCTGCGCGACGCCGGGCTGCGCTCCCGGATGCTGCTCCAGGTGCACGACGAGCTGGTGTTCGAGGTCGCCCCGGGGGAGCGGGAGGCGCTGGAGGCGTTGGTGCGCAAGGAGATGGGCGAGGCGTACCCGCTGTCGGTGCCGCTGGAGGTGTCGGTCGGCGAGGGACGCGACTGGAACAGCGCCGACCACTGACCGACCCGTCGGCCCGTGCCACCCGCGCAGACCCGCGCCGCAACGGTGATCAAGGAGTTCGCGTCGTGGGGCGACGGCTGTGCGACACGAACTCCTTGATCACGGCGGGACGGGCGGTCGGCGCTCAGCCCTTGAGCGGGTCGTGTCCCCAGTTCATCAGCGACCAGCGCCACCTGGTGTCGCGGACGTCGCCGGACGGGCGTTGTGCCAGGTGCCGGTGCACGTAGCCGACCACCTTGCGCATGTGCTTGTAGTCGGCGGCGGTGAGCTGGTCGCGCTTGCGGCGCAGCAGGTCCACGATCCTGCGGCCGGAGTCGTGCCCGACCGATTCGCCGCCCTGGGTGCCCGGCTTGTGCCAGCCGACGTGCTTGGACTCGTCGGTCTCCAACCAGCGGCTCAGCTCGGCGGGCTTCATGTTCACCGCGTCGGTGAACTCCCGGTACGTCTGCTGCGGGTCCTCACTGCGACTCATCGCGCAGCACCTCCGGTCGGTGGGCGACGTCCCGGCCGGAGTCGTCGTTGGTGATCCGGTACTGCGGCTGCTCCGGCGAGGCGTTCACCGGATGCCCGCGGACGTGGGTGCGTTCGGTCAACCTCTCCTTGACCACGCCGTACGCCCGGCCGCTGTGGCTGGCCCAGGAGACGTGGTCGCCGGCGCGGAACTCCTTCTCGGCCATGCCGGCCGGTTACCCGCCGGCATGGCCGAGTAACGACGTGGTCAGGGCCGGATCTCGGCGATCGGCAGTTTGATGTCGAACGGCTCGGTCAGATCGACCACCTCGCTGCCGTCGGTCACCAGCTCGTACTGGCGCGCTCAGCGGGCCGGCTTCTCCGCGACGAAGATGGCGGTGCCGGGGAAGAGCCGGCCGCGCAGCGGGCTCCACTGGCCCCAGATCCCCTCGTGCCCCGCCGGCCACTCCGGCTCCACCAGGTCGAGCAGGCGGAAGCCGGCGCCGACCAGTTCCCGGATGCGGTCGCCGAGCGTGCGGTGCTGCTCCACGTACGTGGCGACGCCGCGCGCGTCCTGTTCGACGTAGGGGGACCGGTCGAAGTACGAGTGCACGGCGGTCAGCCCGCCCTGGCCCGGGTCGTCGAGGAAGATCCAGCGCATCGGGTGGGTGACCGCGAAGACCCACCGGCCGCCGGGGCGCAGCACCCGGGCCACCTCGCGCATCGCCGCCGCCGAGTCGTCCACGAACGGGATCGCGCCGAACGCGGTGCAGACCGTGTCGAAGGCGGCGTCGCCGAAGGGCAGCGCCAGCGCGTCGGCCTGGACCAGCGGCACGCGTACCCCGCTGCGGTCGGCGGCGTCGGCGGCGTGCCGCAACATGCCGGCGGAGAGGTCCAGCGCGACCGGCCGGGCGCCCTGGGCGGCGAGCCAGCGGGCGGCGGCGGCAGCGCCGGCGCCCAGTTCGAGGACCCGGCGGCCGGTGACGTCGCCGAGCAGCCGCGCGTCGGCCTCGCGCAGCCCCTCCGGGCACCAGACGAAGTCGACGTCGCCGAGGAACCTGCCGTGCTCGGCCTGGTAGGCGTCGGCGTCGGTGTCCCACCAGCCGCGGTTGGCGCGGCGGATCTCGGCGGCCCCGACCCGCCGGCGGGTCACCCTGTCGTCGTCCACGGCGTCCACGCTAGGGCCGGCGGGGCGCCGCGTCGCGGGCGGGTCGGTGTGTCGCGGGTGGGGCGGGTGTGACGGACGAGACAGGAGTGGCCCCTTACCGCGCGAAATCTCCGCTTTCGCAGCCGATGAGGTCGCACGGACCCGGGAGGGCTTGCACGCTGTGGTAATGCAGCGGGTAGGCTAGACGATGCGCTCGCGGATCGTGTGCCTCGGCAGGGAGCAGGTGTGCGGTCACCGGAGCCACTAATGATCTTCTCGCGTCGATCGTTCGGTGTGCCCGGCGGCGGATCCGTTGGCGCGGAAGAGTCACCGCGACACCCATGCCCGCTGTGACAACCCATCCGACCGGAGCAACCGCCCACATGACGAGCAGCATCGAGGCCACCTCGAGCGCCAACAAGGTCACGCACGACGATCTCGGCTCTGAGGAAGCATTCCTCGCCGCTATCGACGAGACCATCAAGTACTTCAACGACGGCGACATTGTCGAAGGCACCGTCGTCAAGGTCGATCGGGACGAGGTCCTGCTCGACATCGGCTACAAGACCGAGGGCGTGATCCCCTCTCGGGAGTTGTCGATCAAGCACGACGTGGACCCGGCCGAGGTTGTTTCGGTCGGCGACCACATCGAGGCCCTCGTCCTCCAGAAGGAGGACAAGGAGGGTCGGCTGATCCTCTCCAAGAAGCGGGCGCAGTACGAGCGGGCCTGGGGCACGATCGAGAAGATCAAGGACGAGGACGGTGTCGTCCGCGGCTCGGTCATCGAGGTCGTCAAGGGTGGTCTCATCCTCGACATCGGCCTGCGTGGCTTCCTGCCCGCGTCGCTGGTCGAGATGCGGCGGGTGCGTGACCTCCAGCCGTACGTCGGCCGCGAGCTCGAAGCCAAGATCATCGAGCTGGACAAGAACCGCAACAACGTGGTCCTGTCCCGCCGGGCCTGGCTGGAGCAGACGCAGTCCGAGGTGCGCACCGAGTTCCTCAACAAGCTCCAGAAGGGGCAGGTCCGCAAGGGCGTCGTCTCCTCGATCGTCAACTTCGGCGCGTTCGTCGACCTGGGCGGCGTGGACGGCCTCGTGCACGTCTCCGAGCTGTCCTGGAAGCACATCGACCACCCGTCCGAGGTCGTCGAGGTTGGCCAGGAGGTCGAGGTCGAGGTCCTGGACGTCGACCTGGACCGCGAGCGGGTCTCGCTGTCGCTGAAGGCGACCCAGGAGGACCCGTGGCGTCAGTTCGCCCGCACCCACGCGATCCAGCAGATCGTGCCGGGTAAGGTCACCAAGCTGGTGCCGTTCGGCGCGTTCGTCCGGGTGGACGACGGCATCGAGGGCCTGGTCCACATCTCCGAGCTGGCCGAGCGCCACGTGGAGATCCCGGAGCAGGTCGTGCAGGTCGGCTCCGAGGTCATGGTCAAGGTCATCGACATCGACCTGGAGCGCCGCCGGATCTCGCTGTCGCTCAAGCAGGCCAACGAGGGCTTCGTCGAGGGCGAGGAGCACTTCGACCCGACCCTCTACGGCATGGCCGCGACGTACGACAACGAGGGCAACTACATCTACCCGGAGGGCTTCGACCCGGAGACGGGCGAGTGGCTCGAGGGCTACGACAAGCAGCGCGAGACCTGGGAGAACCAGTACGCCGAGGCGCGTCAGCGTTGGGAGGCCCACACCAAGCAGGTGCAGACCTCCCGCGCCGCCGACGCCGAGGCCGCGGCCAACCCGGCCCCGCCCGCCAGCGCCACCACCACCTCGACCTCGTCGGCCCCGAGCCGTCAGGCCGAGGAGCCGGCCGGCACGCTGGCCACCGACGAGGCGCTCGCCGCGCTGCGGGAGAAGCTCGCCGGCGGCAAGTGACCGGTCGCTGACGCCGGTTCGTCCACCCGGACGCACCAGCGGCTGCCTCTGACGACGGGCCCCGTCCCCGCGTTCCGCACCAGCGGAGCGCCGGGGGCGGGGCCCGCGTCGTGGACACTGCCGTGCGGCGGCGCGTCGGCTCGCCGGGCCGTCGCCGCCGGCCGCGGGACCGTCGGCCTGTTTGGCATGCGTCCGGTGATCCGGTTGACTGTCCGGATGCTGAAGGTGGGGCTGACGGGCGGGATCGGATCCGGCAAGAGCGCGGTGGCGGCCCGCCTCGCCGCGCTCGGCGCGGTGGTCGTCGACTCGGACCGGCTCGCCCGCGAGGTGGTCGCGCCGGGCACCGAAGGGCTGGCCGAGGTGGTCGCCGCGTTCTCCGACCGGGTCCTCGGCCCGGACGGCGCGCTGGACCGGGCCGCCCTGGGCGCGCTGGTCTTCGGCGACGAGACCGCCCGCCGCCGGCTGGAGGCGATCACCCACCCCCGGGTCCGGGCGCGTGCCGCCGCGCTGGTCGCCGCCGCGCCCGCCGACGCGGTGGTGGTCAACGACGTGCCACTGCTGGTCGAGGTCGGGCTCGCGCCCACGTACCACCTGGTGGTGGTGGTGCAGACGGCGGTGCCGACCCGGCTGGCGCGGTTGTCCCGGGACCGGGGCATGGCTCCGGCCGAGGCCGAGCGGCGCATCGCCGCGCAGGCCGACGACGCCCGTCGGGCGGCGGTGGCGGACGTGCTGCTCACCAACGACGGCGCGTTGACCGACCTGCACGACGCGGTGGACGACCTCTGGCGGGACCGGTTGCTGCCCTACGAGCGCAACGTCCGCGAGCGGCGCGCCGTCCAGGCCGAGCCGTCGACGCTGACCGAGCCGGACCCGACCTGGCCCGCGCAGTACGCCCGACTGGCCGCGCGGATCCACCACGCGGCCGGTGCCGACGTCCGGGTCGACCACGTCGGCTCCACCGCGGTGCCGGGGCTGACCGCGCCGGACGTCATCGACATCCAGCTGACCGTCTCCTCGCTGGCCGAGGCGGATGGTCCGCTCGCCGACCGGCTGGCCGAGGCGGGCTTCCCCCGGCTGCCCGGCGAGTGGCGGGACGCGCCGCGCCGCCCCGATCGGGTGCACGGGGCGAAGCGGCTGCACGGCGGCGCGGACCCGGGCCGCCCGGTGCTGCTGCACCTGCGGGTGGCCGGCTCGGCCGGCTGGCGGTACGCGCTGCTGATGCGCGACCACCTCCGCGCGGACCCGGCGCGACGGGCCGCGTACCTCCAGGTCAAGCGGGACCTGGTGGCCGCCGCGCCGGACAGCGCGGAGCACGGCACGCTCACCGACCCCTGGTTCGACGAGGAGCCCCTGCGCGCCGAGGAATGGGCGGCGCAGACCGGCTGGCGCCCCTGACCGCCTGCCCGCTCCGCCGACCCACCCTGCGACGCGCGGAGGCACGGAAAGTGTGCTCATCCCGCGCCGGATGACCACACTTTCCGTGCCTCCGCGGGTTTCGGCGGCGCGGGGGTGAGGTCGAGGTGGATCCAGACGCCCCGCCCGGTGCGCAGCTCCAGGCGGTGCGGCAGCCCGCCCCGGTCGAGCCACCAGCGCAGGCCGCCCGGCACCTCGACGACGTCCACCGCGCGGTCGGCGGCCCGGTCCGCCCTGATCCGCAGCGCCGGTCGGTCCGGTGGCCGGGTGCCGGCCCGCAGCGCGGCCTCGATGAGCCGGTCCAGGTCGTCGGCGGGCGGCCGGGCGGCGGCCGTGAGCAGCCCGCCGGGCGTCGGCAGCAGAAGCGCGCCGGCCCCGTCCGGGGCGGCCTCCGTGCGGGTCACCCCGCCCGGTCCGGCACGCCGCAGCGTACGTTGGCCGGTGTCGTCCTCGGTCACCGCGAGGTACGCCGACGGCGTCGACCAGCTCAGCGTGCCCGCACCGTGCAGCGTGGTGGACGGGTCGAGGGGAGCGGCCACGGTCACCGCCGCGCCACCGGCGTGCCGCAGCCGGCCGGGCAGCCCGGCCAACCGGTCGGTCTCCTCGTCGGTCAGCGCCCGGGGCTGCCCGGCCCGGCCGCCGAGTGCGTCCACCGGCTGCGGGGCGGGTCGGTCGGCACGCTCCAGGTCGACGGTGACGGGCGTGCCGTCGGGCAGCCGGCCGGTCAGCCGGTGCAGCCGGGCGTCCCGATCCAGCCAGAGCGTCGGCCGCCGGTCGCCCGACGGGGCGGCCAGCGGCGCCCGGAGCACGTCCACCGCAATGCCGGCGAGGCTGTCCCCGCGCAGCCAACGGCCGTCGCGCCCGATCGGGTCGAGCCGGTCCGAGCCCAGCCCGAGCAGCAGGTCGCGGACGGCGGCCAACCCTCGGCCGGCCGGCGGTTCGCGCAGCCGCCACCGGTCGGGCGGTGGCACCAGCGGTGGTCGCGTGGGCGGGGGCAGCGCGACCGGGTCCGGCCGGACCAGCAGCGTCGCCGCGGTGGCCTGGACGAGCCCCCGGTCGGCGCCCGCGCCGGGACCGCCGACGTGCGCGTAGAGCAGCGGCCGGGCCCAGTCGACCCAGCCGAGCAGTTCGATCCGGTCCCGGCCGGCTCCGGCCGTGACCCGGACACCGGCGCGCAGGTCACGCACGTTGGTCACCCGCAGCGCGGCCACCCGCTCGGCCTCGGCGGCGGTGAGCGGCCGTTCCGCCGGCCCCGACCACGGCGGTGACCCGCCGGGCAGCCCGGCGACCAGGACGGCCGCCGAGGCGGCGGCGGCCAGCACGAGCGCGGCCAGCGCGGCGCGTCGGCGGGTCGGCCGTTCCGGCGGGTCGTCCACCCCGTCCAGCGCGGGGTCGCCGTCCGGTCGCACGGTGACGGCCGGTTTCGGGCCGGTCCGCCGGCGGCGACCGGCCGTGGCGCCGGGCCGGGCCGGGACACTGGTGCGGGCCCGGCGATGACCTCGGCCGGGCTCGCGCGGCACGTGCTGGTCGGCGTCGCCACGCGCGGCGACCCGGAGTGGACGCCTCGGCGAGTGTGGCCGGCCCGGCTCCTGCGGCGGGGTGGACGCGCCCTCCTGCGGCGGGGTGGACGCACCGGTGCCGGGCGCACGATCTCGGCGCGTCCGGCGGTCGGGAGAGGGCTCCACGAGTGGACAACGCGGCTGCGGGTCACGGGTGACGACGCAGGGGCGCTCGCGGCGGCCGGTGAGCGCCTCTCGGCGCGACCACCATGGGCGCGCACGCCGGTCGTCCCGGGTGCTGCGGCCTTCGGCGCCGGGGGCGGCCGGGCCCCCGCGAGGGGGCGGCCACCGGCCCGGTCGGCCGCCGCGAGCGGCCTACGGTACGAGGGTAGTCCGGTGAGATGAGCCACACAATGGGAATATCGAAGCCGGTCAGGCGGGGCCCTGGTCCTCGGGGAAGTGTCGGACCGCGGGCGTACCGTTGGTGGCATGGCGCTCGACATTCCCCGGCTCGACGGCCGCTTCCAGGTCGTCAGTGACTTCCAGCCGGCCGGCGACCAGCCGGCAGCCATCGACGACCTTGAGCGTCGGGTCCGGCGCGGCGACCGCAACACGGTGCTGCTGGGCGCGACCGGCACCGGCAAGAGCGCCACCACGGCGTGGCTGGTCGAGCGGCTCCAGCGGCCCACCCTGGTGCTCGCGCCCAACAAGACGCTCGCCGCCCAGCTCGCCAAGGAGTTCGGCGAGCTGCTGCCGCACAACGCGGTGGAATACTTCGTCTCCTACTACGACTACTACCAGCCCGAGGCCTACATCCCGCAGACCGACACCTACATCGAGAAGGACTCCTCGATCAACGAGGAGGTGGAGCGGCTGCGGCACTCGGCGACCATGTCGTTGCTCACCCGGCGCGACGTCATCGTGGTGGCGACCGTGTCGGCGATCTACGGCCTGGGCACGCCGGAGGAATACCTCGACCGCGCGGTGCGGGCCAGGGTGGGGCAGGAACTCGACCGCGACCAGCTGCTGCGTCGGCTGGTCGACATCCAGTACACCCGCAACGACATGGCCTTCCAGCGCGGCACGTTCCGGGTCCGCGGCGACACGCTGGAGATCATCCCGGCCTACGAGGAGTTGGCGGTCCGGATCGAGCTGTTCGGTGACGAGATCGAGAAGCTCTACTACCTCAACCCGTTGACCGGGGACGTGGTCCGTGAGGTGGACAGCCTGGTGATCTTCCCGGCGACGCACTACGCCGCCGGCCCGGAGCGGATGGAACGGGCGATCCGCGACATCGAGGCCGAGCTGGCCGAGCGGCTGGCCGAGCTGGAGCGGCAGGGCAAGCTGCTGGAGGCGCAGCGGCTGCGCATGCGCACCACCTACGACATCGAGATGATGCGGCAGGTCGGCTTCTGCTCCGGCATCGAGAACTACTCCATGCACATGGACGGCCGGCTGCCCGGCAGCCCGCCGCACTGCCTGCTCGACTACTTCCCCGACGACTTCCTCACCGTGGTCGACGAGTCGCACGTGACCATCCCGCAGATCGGCGGCATGTACGAGGGCGACGCCTCCCGCAAGCGGATGCTCATCGACCACGGCTTCCGGCTGCCCAGCGCCGCCGACAACCGTCCGCTGCGTTTCGACGAGTACCTGGAGCGGGTGGGGCAGATGGTCTTCCTCTCCGCCACCCCGGGCCCGTGGGAGCTGGAGCAGGCCCAGGGCGAGTTCGTCGAGCAGGTGATCCGGCCGACCGGCCTGGTCGATCCCGAGGTGGTGGTGAAGCCGACCAAGGGGCAGATCGACGACCTCATGCACGAGATCAAGCTGCGCACCGAGCGCGACGAGCGGGTGCTGGTCACCACGCTGACCAAGAAGATGGCCGAGGACCTCTCCGACTACCTGCTGGAGAACGGCATCCGGGTGCGCTACCTGCACTCCGAGGTCGACACGCTGCGCCGGGTCGAGCTGCTGAGCGAGCTGCGCAAGGGCGACTACGACGTGCTGGTCGGCATCAACCTGCTCCGGGAGGGCCTCGACCTGCCCGAGGTCTCGCTGGTGGCGATCCTCGACGCCGACAAGGAGGGCTTCCTGCGCAGCGGCCGGTCGCTGATCCAGACCATCGGCCGCGCGGCCCGGAACGTCTCCGGCCAGGTCCACATGTACGCCGACAAGATCACCCCGTCGATGGCGGCGGCGATCGACGAGACGGATCGGCGTCGGGCCAAGCAGATCGCGCACAACGAGGCCCACGGGATCAGCCCCGAGCCGCTGCGCAAGAAGATCTACGACATCCTCGACGACATCTACCGCGAGGCGGAGGACACCGAAGCCACCACGGTCGGCGGCGCCGCCCGGCAACTGTCCCGGGGCAAGGCGCCGGTCAAGGAGACCCGCAGCCGGGGTGGCCGCGGCGGCACGGCGACCCCGTCCCGGGAGGGGATGGCCCGGGCCGACCTGGCCAACCTCATCCAGGAGCTCAACGACCAGATGCTGGCCGCCGCGCGGGAGCTCCAGTTCGAGCTGGCGGCGCGGATCCGCGACGAGGTCGCCGACCTCAAGAAGGAGTTGCGCGGGATGGACGCCGCCGGGGTGCGGTGACCGGCGCGCCGGCCGGGAGGGCGGGATGCTGACCGAGGCGGTCGTCGGGCGCCCCGACGCGCGGCTGCGTCCCTGGGTGGACCGCTACCTCGGCTACCGGGAGGACGCGCCGGCTCCGCTGGTACGCCGCGAGGTGGCCGGCGCGTTCGTGGTGCTGATCCTGGGCTGGGGCGCCCCGCTCGACGTCCGCGATCCGCGGGTTACCGGCCGTGGCACGTCCGGCAACGCGTTCCTGGCCGGCCCGTTCGACGGTTGGTGCGCCACCCGCACCGCCGGGACGGGCGTCGGCGTGCAGGTGATCCTGACCGCGCCGGCGGCTCGGCGGGTGCTCGGGCTGCCGCTCGGCGAGCTGGCCAACCAGGTGGTCCCGGTGGACCGGGTCGCCGGCTGGCTGGCCGACCTGCGGGACGCGCTGGCCGGCGCGGGCGGCTGGCCGGAACGCTTCGCCCGGCTCGACGCCGCCCTCACCGCCCGGCTGACGGCCACCGACCCGATGGACGGTCGGCTGCGGGCCGCGTGGCGGCGGCTCGACGCCAGCGGGGGAGCGGTCGGCGTCGCCGCGCTGGCCGACGAGGTCGGCTGGTCCCGTCGCCACCTGGCGGTCCGGTTCCGCCGGGAGTTCGGGCTGCCGCCGAGGACCGTGGCCCGGCTGCTGCGCTTCGAGCGGGCGTACGCCAGTCTCGGGCGCACGGTGCTCACCGCGCCGGCCGCCGGTGCGGAGGAGGGCTGGGCGGAGCGGGCGGCCCGCTGGGGCTACTACGACCAGTCACACCTGATCCGGGAGTTCCAGACGTTCGCCGGCGCCACGCCGGCGGTGCTGGCCCGACCCGGATCACATCCGTCCTATCCGGGTTGACCGGTGGGCGGCAGGCTGGTGGCATGCGAAGCATCTACCCGGTTCTCCGGTACCCCGACGTCCACGCCGCCGTCGACTTCCTCCGGTCGGCGTTCGGCCTCACGGTCCACGAACTGCACTCCGGGCCCGACGGCGCGGTGCGCCACGCCCAGCTCGGTCACGGCGACGGCCTGGTCATGATCGGGCCGGGGCCCGCGCCGGCGAGCCGCCCGGCCGACGACGACTACCGCGTCTACCTGGCGGTCGACGACGTGGACGCGCACCACCGGCAGGCCCGCGCGGCCGGCGCGGAGATTGTCCGGTCGCCGTTCGACACCGACTACGGCTCCCGCGACTACGCCGCCCGTGACCTGGTCGGCATGGTCTGGTCGTTCGGCACGTACGGTCCCTGACCGACCCGGCGTCTGTTGCTCTGCGCGAGCGAGGTATTGCCGTGTGTGATGGTCATGCGTACGCTCCCACCCTGGGAGGAGCGCATGCCGATGCCAGCAAGTCCGGTCGTCCGGCGGGTGCGGCTCGGCGTCGAGCTGCGCCGGCTGCGTCGCCGTGAGTCACTGACGCTCGAGCAGGTCTGCGCCCGGCTCGGCTGGGCGTCCACGTCGAAGCTGTCCCGCATCGAGCTGGGGCAGAGCCGGCCCGACCTGGCCGACGTGCTCGACCTGCTCGACGTCTACGCGGTGCCGCCGCACCAGCGCGACGATCTGATCGTCATCGCCCGCGACGCCGCCACCGGGCGTGGCTGGTCCAAGGCGCTGGGCGAGATGGGCGAGCGGCAGCGGGCGTACGCGGAGTTGGAGGCCGGCGCCGAGCGCATCGTGGAATACCAGTCGGCGCTCGTGCCGGGCCTGTTGCAGATCCCGGCGTACGTCCGGCTGCGGGTGTCGGCCGGCGCGTCGGTCGCCGACGAGGTGGACGTGGAGGCCGACGTCCGCGCCCGGGCGGTGCGCCAGGAGCTGCTGGCCCGGCCGGACCCGCCGCACTACACCGCGCTGATCGACGAGCGGGCCTGCGAGCCGGGCGGCCTGCCGACCGAGGTGTGGCGGGAGCAGCTGCGGCATCTGCTGACGCTGGCCGAGCGGTCGCACGTCACCGTCCGGGTGCTGCCGCGTGACGCCTCGTCCCGCGACGACCTGCACCCGCTGGCGCCGTTCTCCTACTACGCCTATCCCGACCCGGACGACCCGCGCACCGTGCTGGTGGAGACGCTCACCACCGACCTGCGCCTGGTCGCCGAGGCGGATGTGGCCCGGTACGAGCAGGTGATCGAGCGGCTGCTCGTGGCGGCGCTGCCCGAGGACGCGACGGCCGAGCTGTTGGCCCGGCGGCTCGGCAGCGCGCCGGTGCCCCGGCCGCGCCACGCACCCGAGCAGGGGTGAGCGCCGCGCGCCCACCGGGCCCGGCGCCCCCGTTGCCCGTCGGGACCGGTGACCGCGCGTCGCGCGCAGGCTACGCGTGGGGTACGACAGTTCAGGCCGGCACGTCGACGAAGTGCTCGACCAGCGGCGGGCCGGCGAAGTACGGGCCGATCAGCCCGCGCCACCGCCCGAAGCGCTCGGTCTGCCGGAAGTTCACGTCGTGCGCCTCCACCGAGTCCCACTCGACCAGCAGCACGAACCGGGTGGGCGACTCCACCCCGCGGGTCATCCGTACCGAGCGGCAACCCTGCGCCTCGGCGAGGACCGGTCGCGCCTGCGCGTAGGCGGCGGCGAAGTCGTCCTCGTGTCCGGGCGTCACGTCGATCAGCGCGACCTCAAGAACCATGCCCGAAGCCTCCCATGCCCGAGCGCCCCCGGTACGCTCCGGGGGCGCTCGGGCGGGCCACGTCTCTCCACCGAGGCACCGGCCTCCACGTGGCACCGGCGGCGGGGGAGGAACACCCACATGCTCGACTGGCTCACCGGCACCGCGTTCACCGCGTTCGGCGTCGGCACCACCTGGGCCGAGCTGCTCGGCTTCGTCACGGGCGTGGTCAACGTCTGGCTGGTCGCCCGCCAGCACATCGCGAACTGGGCCGTCGGCATCGCCAACGTGCTGCTGCTGATGGTGCTGTTCTGGACCGCCGGCCTGTACGCCGACGCCGGCCTGCAACTGGTCTACGTGGCACTCGGGGTCTACGGCTGGTGGCACTGGCTGTTCGGCGGCGCCCGGCGCAGCCGGCTCACGGTGGCCCGTACCGGTCGGCGGGAGTGGTGGGCGCTGGGCCTGGCCGGGCTGCTGCTCACCGCCGGGCTGTGGGCGTTGCTGGACCGGGCCACCGACTCGACCGTCCCGCTGGCCGACGCGGTCACCACCGCGTTGTCGCTGCTGGCCACCTACGGCCAGACCCGCAAGCTGGTGGAGAGCTGGTGGCTGTGGATCGCCGCCGACCTGGTCTACATCCCGCTCTACGCGTACAAGGGGCTGTGGCTGACCGGCGGCCTGTACCTGATCTTCCTGGCCCTCTGCGTGGTGGGGTTGCGGGCCTGGCGGGCGGACCTGCGCCGGCGGGCGGCGACCACGCCGGTGCCACCCGGTCCGGCGCCGGTGGCGGCGTGAGCGCGAGGAGTGAGTCGGGTTTGCGAGCCCCGCAGTCGCGAACTCTGGTGGCGGCGTGAGCGCGAGGAGTGAGTCGGGTTTGCGAGCCCCGCAGTCGCGAATTCTGGTGGCGGCGTGAGCGCGACCGGGCCGGGCCCGCGACGGTTCCGGCACGGCCTGGTGGTCGGCAAGTTCTACCCGCCGCACGCCGGGCACCACGCGCTCGTCGAGGCCGCCGCGGCCCGCTGCGCGGCGGTGACCGTGGTGGTGGCGCCGTCCCGGCGCGAGTCGATCCCGCTGGACCTGCGGCTGGCCTGGCTGCGTGAGGTCCACGCCGGCACCCCGTGGGTGCGGTTCGTCGGCCGCCACGACGACCACCCGGTCGACTACGCCGACCCGGCGGTCTGGGATCTGCACTGCGCGGTGTTCGCCGACGCGCTGGGCGGCGAGCGGGTGGACGCCGTCTTCTCCTCCGAGGCGTACGGCGAGGAACTGGCCCGCCGGTTCGGCGCGGTCGCGGTCGGCGTGGATCCGCAGCGGCGGGCGGTGCCGGTCTCCGGCACGGCGGTGCGCGCGGACCCGGCGGCGCACTGGCGGTGGTTGAGCGCGCCGCTGCGGGCGTGGCTGGTCCGCCGCGTGGTGGTGGTCGGCGCGGAGTCCACCGGCACCACGACCATGGCGCGGGCGCTCGCCGAGCGCTTCCGCACCGCCTGGGTGCCCGAGTACGGCCGCGAGCTGACCGCGCGCAAACTCGCCGCGCTGCGCCGCTCCCGGCCGGACGCGACCGTCTTCGACGTCACGTGGGACCGGGACGACTTCGTCGAGGTGGTGCGCGAGCAGCAGGCCGCCGAGGACGCCGCGGCGCGGGTCAGCGGCCCGCTGCTGTTCTGCGACACCGACGCCCGGGCCACCGCGATCTGGGAGGAGCGCTACCTGGGGTCGTCGTCGGCGGAGGTCCGCGCCGCCGCCCGCCGGCCGGCGCTCTATCTGCTCACCACCCACGAGGGGGTGCCCTTCGCCGACGACGGCCTGCGCGACGGGGAGCACCTGCGGGCGTGGATGACCGGCCGGTTCCGTGCGGAGCTGGCCGGGAGCGGGGTGCCGGTGGTCGAGTTGCGCGGAACGCACGAGGAGCGGCTGGCCGCCGCGGTCGCCGCCGGCGAGGATCTGCTCGCTGCCGGGTGGGCGTTCGCCGACCCGGTGCTGCCGCCCCCTGAGGGGTGAGTGCCGGGGCCATCGGACGAGGTGAGTCGTCTCTGCTCTCAGCTTGGAAGGGCAGCCGCAGGCAGCCCTGGGCACCGGCCGCCGCCGACCGAGACGCAAGGCTAGCCTCCTAGGACGGGGCGCGAAGGCGTGAGGCGCGGCACGTGATGACGGCAGATCGGCGCCCGGAGATGCGCTACCGGGGCGGGATGGTGAACAATGGCGGCCGAGGAGGGGAGTATTCCCCCGCGACGGAGTCGTCAGCACGGAAGAGCGCCAGCATTTCCCGGTCGCTCGACCCGGCTCCGTCGGTCGGAGTCCACCCGGGCCCCGGCGGAAGAGACCTCCGACAGTCACCACAGTCAGCGTCGACGCACCCCGGCCCCACACCCGGCGTACGGTGTGCCCGACGCTGCGTGTCTGCCGGAGGATGGATTTGAACGTGTCCGCATTGGTGTGGGCGGTAACCCTGACCGCGATGATCGCGGTCCTGCTCGCCGACCTGTTCATCATCGGCCGCCGCCCGCACGAGCCCAGCGTCCGCGAGTCCAGCCTGTGGGTCGGCTTCTACGTGGTGCTGGCGTTGCTCTTCGGCGTGGTGCTCTGGGTGACGGCCGGCCCGAGCGTGGCCGGCCAGTTCTACACCGGCTGGCTCACCGAGTACAGCCTCTCGGTGGACAACCTCTTCGTCTTCGTGATCATCATGGCCCGCTTCGGGGTGCCCCGGCAGTACCAGCAGAAGGTGCTGCTCGTCGGCATCCTGCTGGCGCTGGTCATGCGTGGTGGGTTCATCGCGGCCGGCGCGGCGTTGATCTCCCAGTTCTCCTGGGTGTTCTACATCTTCGGCGCGTTCCTGATCTACACCGCGGTGAACCTGGCCCGGCAGGGCGAGCCGGACGAGGACGAGTTCAGCGAGAACCTGCTGATCCGGTGGAGCCGCAAGGCGCTGCCGCTGTCCCGCGACTTCGACGGTGCGAAGATGACCACCCGGGAGAGCGGGCGGCGACTGTTCACCCCGATGCTGATCGTGATGATCGCGATCGGCACCACCGACCTCATCTTCGCGCTCGACTCGATCCCGGCGATCTTCGGCATCACCCAGGAGCCGTACCTGGTGTTCACCGCGAACGTCTTCGCGCTGATGGGGCTGCGGCAGCTCTACTTCCTGCTGGGCGGTCTGCTGGACCGGCTCATCTATCTCAGCTACGGGCTGGCCGTGGTGCTCGGCTTCATCGGCGTGAAGCTGGTCCTGGAGGCGTTGGCCGACAACAACCTGCCGTTCATCAACGGCGGCGAGCACGTGGGTTGGGCGCCGCACATCCCGATCTGGCTCTCGCTGACCGTCATCCTCGGCACCCTGGCCGTGGCCACGGTGGCCAGCCTGGCCAAGTCGTCGCGGGACCGGCGTCACGAACTGGCCGAGGCGCGTCGCTGACCTCACCGGGTGTCCGGGGCGGTCTCCGCCCCGGACACCCGGGTCAGACGCGGTGCGCGCCGACCAGGGTGGCGACCCGGTCCGGGGGCAGTTCCTCCTCGACCACCCGGCGGGTGAGGTAGCAGGCGTGCAGCATCCGGCGTCGGCCGTCGTGCGGCTCGGCCGTGACGATCCCGACGTGGTGGATGCGCCGGCCGGGGCGGGCGAAGAAGTAGAGGTCCCCGGGGCGCTCGTCGTCCAGCGCCAGCGGCGTGGTCGCCTCGGCCTGGTCGTCCGCGTCGCGGGGCAGCGTGACGCCGTACCGCCGCCAGGCCAGGTGCACCAGCCCGGAGCAGTCGATGCCGTCGGTGGACAGGCCGCCCCAGACGTAGACCAGGTCCCGCAGCCGCTCGGCAACCGCCAGCACCTCCTTGGCCTCGGGCCGCTCGGCGGGCAGCGGCACCAGGTCGCCCTCCGGGGCCCAGAGCGGATCGGCCCGCCCGGGCCCCCGGACCGGCCGCCAGCCGTCCGTCGGCCGCCCGGCGGAGATGAGGCGGGTGCCCAGGACCACCCCGGCGAGCGCCGGCGGCCCACCGGTGGCCTCGTGCAGCGTGGTCCGGCGGACGTCGACCACCAGCGCGGGCGCGGTCGGCCCGGCGTCGGCGGGCGCGGCGAGGTGGGCCGCCCGCATCCAGCCCGGGTAGCCGCGGGGGTCCAGCTTGGCGGCGGGCTGCCCGAGGGCGACCACCCGGACCCAGCCGTCCGGCCCGGCGCCGGTGACCAGCACCGGTTCGCCGAGCAGCAACTGCGTCAGGACGCAGTCGCCGACCCACTGGTCGCGATCCATCCCGGCGACCCAGGCGGCGACGTCGGGGCAGTCGCGCAGGGCGGGCTCGTCGGTCGGACGGACCGCGTCGGGGTCTGTCCACAGGGTCGCCACCGGGACTCGTACGACGGCCCGGTGGCCCGGTTGAGGCGCCATCCGCACCCCTCCTCCCACGCTCCTGTGGGCGACCCTATGAAAAAATCCACCGTCACTCAACCGCGGCGCTGAACCTTAGCTTCATTCACGTCGGCGATGCCGAGCCCCGGAGCGTCCGGCAGCAGCACGTCCGCGCCCTCGTACCGGAGCCCGCCGGTCACCGGCGACCAGGCGAGCCACCAGGCGGCATCGAGATCCGACACGGCCGTGGTGCCGTGGGCGGCGGCCAGGCTGGCCGCCGCGCCCACGCCGACCGGACCCTCCATCATCGAGCCGACGATCGTGCCCATGCCGTGCGCGGCGGCCAGGTCGAGCAGCGTGCGGGCCGGTTGCAGGCCCCCGCACTTGGCCAGCTTCACGTTGACCATGTCGGCCGCCCGACGCCGGATCACCTCGACCAGGTCGCGTACGTCGAAGACCGACTCGTCGGCGAGGATCGGCACCGCCACCCGGTCGCTGACCCAGGCCAGCCCGTCCAGGTCCCGGCGGTGCACCGGCTGTTCGACCAGCTCGACGTCGAGCCCGGCGTCCTCGATGCCACGGATCACCCGGACCGCCTCGCGCGGCGTCCAGCCCTGGTTGGCGTCCAGCCGGATCCGCGCGTCCGGGCCGACGGCGGAACGCACCGCGCGGACCCGGTCCAGATCGCCCCGGGCGTCGGTGCCGACCTTGAGCTTCAGCACCGTGAAACCCTCGGCCCGCCGCCGGCCGGCCGCCGCGGCCAGGTCGACCGCGTCGCCGGCGGCCAGCGTGACATCCGTCGGGACGCGCAGCGCGGTGCCGCCGAGCAGCCGCACCAGGGGTACGCCGAGCCGCCGCGCGGCCAGGTCGTGCAGCGCCACGTCGACGGCCGCCTTCGCCGACTCGTTGCCCACCACGGCCCGGCGCACCTGCCCGCAGCGGGCCTGGAGGTCGTCCGCGTCGCGTCCGGTCAGCAGCGGGGCGAGCAGTTCGCGGACGCACGCCTCGGCGCCGCCGATCGACGCGCCGGTGACCTGCCAGACCTGCGGGGCCTCGCCGAACCCGGACCGGCCGTCGCTGTCGATCACCTCGACGATCAGGGTCTCCACGGTGGTGGTGCTGCGCAGCGCGGTGACGAACGGGGTGTGTAAGGGGGCCGAGAGCCGGTAGGTGCGTACCGCCGCGATCGTCATGTGGGGCACCCTATAGGCACTGACGGCGAGCAGGGGAGGGCCGATGACCGGGCGGGACTGGGAGCTGGTGGGCGCGCCGAACGCCCGTGACCTGGGTGGGTTGCCGACGACCGACGGGCGGCGGGTCCGCGCCGGGCGGTTGGTCCGGACCGCGGCGCTGGGCCGGCTGACCGACGAAGACCTGCCGGTGCTGGGCAAGCTCGGCGTGGCCTGCGTGGTGGACCTGCGCGCCGCGCAGGAGCAGGAGGTCGCCCCGCCGGACCGGCTGGTGGGTGCGCCCCGCATGGTGCACCTGCCGGTGTACGACGCGGCCCACCCGGTGTTCACCTACGTCTCGGCCGTGTTGCAGGGGCACGACCTGGACGCGTACGCGGAGCTGGCCCGCGAGGGCATGCCGGGGGCGATGACGGCGATCTACCGCTGGTTCGTCACCGGGGAACCGGCGCGGGCGGGGTTCGGCGCGGCGGTGCGGCTGGCCGCGGAGGCCGCGAACCTGCCGCTGCTGTTCCACTGCTCCGCCGGCAAGGACCGCACCGGTTGGCTGTCGGTGGTGCTGCTGACCGCGCTGGGCGTGCCGGAGCCGGCGATCAGGGCCGACTACCTGCGGCACAACGAGTTGACCGAGAGCCTGCGCGAGGTGCTGCTGTCGGCGATGACGCGGCGTCGGCCGGAACTCGACCCGGCGGTGGCCCGGCCGCTGCTGGAGGTGCGCCCGGAGTACCTGGACGCCGCGTACGACGAGGTGCGCCGGGTGCACGGCTCGTTCGAGGCGTACCTGCGCGACGGTCTGGGCGTGACCGACGAGGTCCGGGCGGAGCTGCGGGCGGGGCTGCTGGCGTAGCCGGCCTCAGCCGGCCAACTCGTGCCGGGCGTCCCACACCCGCGCGGAGACGTGCGCGATCAGCCGGCACGCGTCGTCCTCGATCTGCTCGCCGTCCGCGCCACCGTCGGCCAGGGCGGTGGTCGTGCACACCACGATCGCGTACGGCGGCGCGTCGTCCGGGAAGACCACCCCGGCGCCGTGGCGGACGCCGCGTACCCAGCCGTTCTTGTGCGCGATGCGGGTGCCGTCGGGCAGCCCGGCGGCCAGGTCCTCGCGGTGCTCCTGAGCGACGAGCACGTCGAGCATGGCGGCGCAGCCGGCCGGTGAGGCGAGCGGGCCGGGCCGGCTCGCGCCCAGCGCCAGCTCGCCGAGGAGGGCGGCCAGGTCGGCGGCGGTGACCAGGTTGTCGATGCCGGCGTCGCGGGCGGCGAAGTCCTCGATGCCGCGGCCGGTGACGCTGTGCCGCGCGCCGGCCAGCCCCCACGCCTCCGCCACGGCGGCCAGCCCGACCTGGCCGATGCAGAGGTTGGTGGCCAGGTTGCTGGAGCGGATGATCATGCGTTCGGCGAGCCAGCGCAGCGGCGCGGTGCCGCCGACGGCGTCCCAGACCGCCTCGTCGTTGTCGTAGTCGCGGGCGTTGGCGAAGCGGGGCGCGTCGGGGTGGGCGGAGTCGAACGAGTTGTGCACCGGCACCGGCGCGTCCAGGTCGAGCCGGCCGGCCTCGGCGGCCCGGTGCAGCGCCACCAGCACGGCCACCTTCATGGTGCTCGCCGCGTAGTGGGTGGCGTCGGCCCGCCGCGTCCAGATGGGGCGGGCGCCAGGCCGCCCCACGTACGCGGAGACGGTGCCGGGGACCCGGTCCAGGTGCGTGTCGAGCTCGTCCCAGATCATGGGGCCGACCGTAGCGGATCTTCCCGGCGCGCGGGGCTGCGGTGCGGCCGGCACGGCGTTAACGTGCCGAGATGGCGACCGCTCTGTACGACGACATCGCGGACTGGTACGAGGAGTACGCCAGGGACACCTCCGGCCCGTACATGGACCGGGTCCGGTCGGTGCTCGCGGAGCTGCTGGGCCGGGGCCCCGGGCGGTGCCTGGACCTGTGCTGGCGGCGCTCACCGAGGCGGCCCGGGTGCTGCCGCCGGGCGGCCGGCTGGTGCACGTCGGCGTGCACCCGTGCTTCGTCGGCGCGTTCGCCGACCGGTCCGAGCCGGAGCGCGTCGTGACTGACCATCCACCCGGGCGCGCTGATTCACGGAAAGAGTGGCCATCCCCCGGGGAATGGCCACTCTTTCCGTGAATGTGCGGGGGTCAGCCGGCGTGCTTGCGGCGGGCCGCTGCCCGGCCGCGCTGCTGCTGGTCCAGCACCACCTTGCGGATGCGCACCGCGGTCGGGGTGACCTCGACGCACTCGTCCTCGCGGCAGAACTCGAGCGCCTGCTCCAGCGACAGCTTGCGCGGCGGGATCAGCTTCTCGGTCTCGTCGGAGGTCGACGCCCGCATGTTGGTGAGCTTCTTCTCCTTGGTGATGTTGACGTCCATGTCGTCGGAGCGGGAGTTCTCCCCGACGATCATGCCCTCGTACACCTCGGTGGTCGGCTCGACGAAGAGCTGGCCCCGCTCCTGAAGGTTGATCATGGCGAACGAGGTGACCGCGCCCGCCCGGTCGGCCACCAGCGAGCCGTTGTTGCGGGTACGCAGCTCGCCGAACCACGGCTCGTACGACTCGAAGACGTGGTGCAGGATGCCGGTGCCCCGGGTGTCGGTGAGGAACTCGGTGCGGAAGCCGATCAGGCCGCGCGCCGGGACCAGCCACTCCATCCGGATCCAGCCGGTGCCGTGGTTGACCAGCTGCTCCATCCGGCCCTTGCGGGTCGCGAGGAGCTGGGTGATCGCGCCGAGGTACTCCTCCGGGGCGTCGATGGTCAGCCGCTCGACCGGCTCGCAGGTCTTGCCGTCGATCTCCTTGGTGACCACCTGCGGCTTGCCGACGGTCAGCTCGTAGGACTCGCGGCGCATCTGCTCGACCAGGATCGCCAGGGCCAGCTCGCCACGGCCCTGCACCTCCCAGGCGTCCGGCCGCTCGGTGGGCAGCACCCGCAGCGACACGTTGCCGACCAGCTCCTTGTCGAGCCGGTCCTTGACCATCCGCGCGGTGACCTTGGCACCCTTGACCCGACCGACCAGCGGCGAGGTGTTGGTGCCGATGGTCATCGAGATGGCCGGCTCGTCCACCGTGATCAGCGGCAGCGGAATCGGGTTCTCGGCGTCGGCCAGCGTCTCACCGATCATGATCTCCGGGATGCCGGCGACCGCGATGATGTCGCCGGGCCCGGCGGACTCGGCCGGCTTGCGCTCCAGGCCCTCGGTCATCAGCAGCTCGGAGATGCGGACCCGCTGGGTGCTGCCGTCGGTGCGGCACCAGGCCACGGTCTGACCCTTGCTGATCGTGCCCTGGCGGACCCGGCACAGCGCGAGCCGGCCCAGGAACGGCGAGGCGTCGAGGTTGGTGACGTGCGCCTGGAGCGGTGCGTCCTCGTCGAACGCGGGCGGCGGGATGGTGTCCAGCAGGGTGCGGAACAGCGGCTCCAGGCTGGTGCTGTCGTTCGGGATCGCGCCGTCGGCCGGCTGGGTCAGCGAGGCGATGCCGTCGCGGGCGCAGGCGTAGACGATCGGGAAGTCGATCTGCTCCTCGTCGGCGTCCAGATCCAGGAAGAGCTCGTAGGTGTCGTCCACGACCTCCTTGATCCGGGAGTCCGGCCGGTCCACCTTGTTGATCACCAGGATGATCGGCAGCCGGGCACGCAGCGCCTTGCGGAGCACGAACCGGGTCTGCGGCAGCGGGCCCTCACTGGCGTCCACCAGGAGCACCACGCCGTCGACCATGGTCAGGCCGCGCTCGACCTCACCACCGAAGTCGGCGTGGCCGGGGGTGTCGATGATGTTGATCGTCACCGGGTCGGAGCCGTCCGCCGGCAGGTACCGCACGCCGGTGTTCTTGGCGAGGATGGTGATGCCCTTTTCCCGCTCGAGGTCCCCCGAGTCCATGACCCGCTCGGTGTCCTCGCCGCGGGCGCCGTAGGCGCCGGCCTGCCGCAACATGGCGTCGACCAGGGTCGTCTTGCCGTGGTCGACGTGGGCGATGATGGCGACGTTGCGGAGGTCGGTGCGAAGCTGCATACCCTCCATACTCCTGTCTGCGGTTGCCGGGGCACGCCTCGGGGTCACCCCGAGATGGCCCGGATCTGTGTCGAAAGTGCTGGGCCGACCGTTCCAGCCACTGGCATGCTGGCTCCGTGCGGGGTGCCGAATGCCTGATCTGCTGAACTGGCTGCAAGGGCTGCCGCCCCTGCTCATCTACCTGGTCGCCGCGCTGATCGTCGCGGGGGAGACCGCGGTGATCTTCGGGCTGCTGGTGCCGGGCGAGGCGACCCTGCTGCTGGTCGGCTTCCTAGCGTACGCGGGGACGCTACGGCTCGCCCCCGCGCTGGCGGCGATGACGGCCGCCGCCGTGATCGGAGACACACTCGCCTACCGTGCCGGCCGGCGTCACGGGCCGCGGTTGCGCGCCTCCGGGCTCGGTGCCCGGATCGGACCGCACCGGTGGCGGCGCGCCGAGGAGCTGTCGGACCGGCTGGGCGGGCGCGGCATGATGGCCGCGCGCTGGGTCGCGTTCGCCCGCACGCTGGCGCCCCGGCTGGCCGGCGGCGCCGGGATGTCGTACCGGCGGTTCGCGCCGTGGAACCTGGCCGGGGTGGTGAGCTGGGTCGGCGCCTCGGTGCTGGCCGGTTACCTGGCCGGTGAGTCGTACCAGCGGGTGTCGGACCTGCTCGGTCGCGCCACCGGCGCGGTGCTGGTGTTGCTGCTGTGCCTGCTCGGCGTGGTGCTGGCCGGTCGCTGGCTCGGGCGTAACCCGGACCCGGCCCGGGCGTTGGCGGCCCGCGCCGCCGCGCTGCCGCCGCTGCGCTGGCTCCGGTCCCGGTACGGGGTGTTGTTCTTCCTGCTCGGCATGCGCGTGGGCCCGGTCGGCGCGCTGCTGGTCAACCTGGCGTTCGGGCTGGCGCTGCTGTTCGCCGCCGGCCTGGCGGTGGCCGCCCTGCTGACGGCGGTGGTCCGGCACAGCGGGCTCGGGGTCCTCGACGGGCTGGTCGGCGACTGGTTCGCCGCCCGGCGTACCCGGGGGGTGGCGGACGCGGCGCTGGCCGTCGTCTCGGTGCTGCGCGGCTGGGTGCTGATCACCGCGGTGGCCCTGGTGGCGGCGGTGGTGGCCCGGCGGCACCGGCCGTGGCGGGCGGACCTGCTCGGGGTGGTCGGCACGGTCGGTGCGGCGGTTCCGCTGGTGTTGCTGGTGGGGGTGGTCGACCTGACCGGTCCGGGCGTTCCGGACCGGGTCCGTGACCTGTTCCCCGGCCAGAACGCGGTGGTGACGGCGAGTTTCGGCACGCTGGCCTGGCTGCTGGCGCGCGGGGCGCGCTGGCCGGTCGGGGCGGCGGTCTGGACGGCCGCCTCGGCCGGTGTGGTCGCGGTCACCGGCGCGCGGCTCTACCTGGGGTGGAGCACGGCCAGTGGCACCGCCTCGTCGGTGCTGCTGGGCGCCGCCTGGACCGCCGTCTTCGTGATCGCCTGGTCGACCCGGAACCGGGCGGCGAGCGGGGCCGGCCGGCCGGGCGCGGCGGACGGCGGCCCGCCCGGACCGGAACCGGGGGAGGGGCCGCCCCGGCCCCCAGCGCCCCGGCCGGCGTCGCGGGGGCCCCGGACCCCCGTCGATCCCTGCTAGGGTGCGCCGAACGGGGGACCACGGGGAGGTTCGATGCGGCGAGGAGTCGGCCGGTGGGCCGCGGCTGCGGTGGTGGCACTGCTGGCGGCCGGCACGGTGAGCGGATGCGGCGGCGAGGAACGCCCGGTCCGTGAGGTGGCGGCGGAGCTGCCCACGGCGGCGGCTCCGGCCGAGGAGCCGGCGGAGGCGCCGGCCGACGCGCCGAGCGAGGCGCCGCCGGCGGTCGAGGCGATCGGCGGCAGGCCCAGCCCCAGCGCGAAGGCGAGCGTGAAGCCGCGGCCGAAGCCGACCCGCACGTCCACGGCGCCGCTGGCCCGGCCGAAGCCGCCGACCGAGACCCGGGTCCCGCCGGCCCCGCCGAAGCCGCCGGCCAGCGGCTGCAAGGCGACCTACCGGGGCACCCAGGCGAGCCGCAGCGAGGTCAAGAAGGCGCTCGCCGACGCCGCCGCGCGCACCTACTGGCCCACCTCCGCGCCGGACATCCGCGTCCCGTCGGCGCTGATGAAGGCCACCGCCTGGCAGGAGAGCGGCTGGCAGTCCAACATCTACGCCTGTGACACCGGCGTCGGGCTGATGCAGGTCATGCCGGCCACCGCGGAGTGGATGAACCAGCGGTTCGAGCAGTCGTACGACATCGACGACTACCGGGACAACGCCTACCTGGGCGGCACCTACCTGGCCTGGCTGACCAAGTACATCGGCGACATGTACTTCGAGTCGGACTACCGCCTCGACGCCTCGCTGTGCACCACCGAGCTGAATTCCTGCCTGCTCAACGCCGTGATCTCGGCGTACAACTACGGGCACGCCGCGGTGGCCCGGGAGGGGAAGCCGCTGGCGATCCCCAACCCGCAGTACGTCTACAACGTCCGCGAGCTGATGACCAGCTGCGAGTGCCTCGGCTTCTGACCGGCCCGCTCCGGCCGGGCGTCGGCGTGCCGCTGACGCCCGGCCGACGGGTCAGTCCCGCGCGGTGACCGGCTCGGCCGGTGCGTCGGCCGCCTCGGTGGGCGCGTCGGGGTCGCGGGTGATCCGCCCGGGCCACCAGAACCGGTCGCCGAGCAGGAACGCCAGCGCCGGCACCAGCACGGTACGGACCAGCAGCGTGTCCAGCAGCACGCCGATGCAGACGATGATCCCGATCTGGGTGAGCGTGATCAGCGGGAGCACGCCGAGCACCGCGAAGACCGCGGCCAGCAGCACTCCGGCGCTGGTGATGACGCCGCCGGTGACCCGCAGCGCGGACAGCATCCCGTCGCGGGTCCCGGCCCGGCGGGCGTCCTCCCGGGCCCGGGTGACCAGGAAGATGTTGTAGTCCACGCCGAGCGCGACCAGGAACACGAACGCCAGCAGCAGCACGCCGCTGTCCAGCGCCGGGAAGCCCAGCACGTGGTCGAAGAGCAGCCAGGCGGCGCCGAGGCTGGCGAAGAACGACGCGATCACGGTCAGCACCAGCAGCAGCGGGGCCAGCAGGCCACGCAGCAGCAGCACCAGCACGGCGCCGACCAGCAGCAGGATGATCGGCAGGATCAGCCGCAGGTCCCGCGTGTTGGCCTGGTCGGAGTCGTAGGTGGCGGCGACCGTGCCGCCGACCAGCGCGCCGTCGGGGGCGTCCGCCCCGGCGACGGTGGGTGGCGCGGAGTCGGGCACGGCGGCGACCGCGTCGCGCAGCGCCGTCACGGCCCGGTCGGAGTCGGCGGTGCCGGGCTCGGCGGTGAGCACCACGTCGACCTGGGCGACCCGGTCCCCGGCGAGGCCGGGCCGGGCCGAGGCCACGCCGTCGACCGCGCCGGCGGCGGCGAGCACCGCGGGTGCCGCCTGCGGGTTGGTGAGCACCGCGACGGGCTGGGTGCTGCCGGCCGGGAAGGCGCGTGCGAGCGTCTCCGCGCCGGCGACCGCCTCGGGCCGCTCCCGGAACTGCTCGGTCTCGGACAGGCCGGTGCGGATGCCCAGCCCGCCGAGCGCGAGGCCGACGAGCAGCAGGGTGGCCAGCACCGCGACCGGCAGTGGCCGGCGGACGACCAGCTCGCCGAGGCGGCCCCAGAGCCGGCCCTCCCGGGCGGCGCTGCCGACGCGCGGGACGAACGGCCAGAACAGGCCCCGGCCGAACAGCACCAGCGCGGCGGGGAGCACGAACAGGGCGGAGAACATGGCGAACACCACACCGATCGCGCACGCCACCGCGAGCGCCCGGTTGGTCTCCTGCTCGGACAGCAGCAGCGTGAGCACGCCGAGGACGACGGTGCCGCCGCTGGCCAGGATCGGCTCGGCGGTGCGGCGCAGCGCGGCCCGCATGGCGGTGAACCGGTTCTCCTCGCGGCGCAGCTCCTCCCGGTAGCGGGCGATGAGCAGCAGGGCGTAGTCGGTCGCGGCGCCGAAGACCAGCACGCTGGCGATGCCGGTGACCTGGCCGCTGGGCAGGTAGATCCCCAGCGCGGGTACGACGGTCTCGACCGTGCGCAGGGTGAGCTGTTCGGTGGCGGCCACCACGAGCAGCGGCACGAGCCACAGGAACGGGCTGCGGTAGGTGATCAGCAGCAGCAGTGCCACGACGGCGGCGGTGACCAGCAGCAGCGTGGTGTCGGCGCCCTGGAAGACCTTGCTCAGGTCGGCGGTGAAGGCGGGGCCGCCGGTGACCTCGACGGTCAGGTCGTCGGGCAGGTCTGCCACGGCGTCCCGTACCTTGCCCACCTCGTCGACCACGGCCTGCTGGTCGCCAGCGGTGGACAGCGGCACGGCGACCAGCGCCACGGTGCCGTCGGGGGAGAGCTGGGCGGGGGCGACCCGGCCGCTGACGGCGAGCGGGCCCAGTTCGCCGGCGGCGGCGTCCAGCGCGGACCGGTCGGACGCGCTGAGCGGAGCCCGGTCGGCGCGGCTGACCACGACCAGCGCGGGTTGGGTGTCCCGCGACGGCAACTGGTCCTGGAGCCGCTCGACCTGGGTCGACTGCCACTCGACGGACAGGCCGGTGGCGGAGACCGGTTCGGGGTTGTCCGGTCGGGGTAGCCCGAAGATCACCGCGCCGACGACGAGTGCGGCGGCCACGGTGAGCCAGGCGGCCAGCCGGCCCCGGGCGACACGGGTGAACAGTGACATCGGATGCCCTCATGATCCTGCTGGGTGATTCTCGCCAGCCGAGTATCTTGATGAGCGAGATTATCCGGCGAGGCTCTATGCTGCAAGCCGGACCGAAGGGGATGGCGGCGAGCGGTGACGGGGCACGGCATGTACCGGCGACGGAACGACCCACGTGGACGCATGGCCGCGGAGATCACCAACGACCTGCGTCGTTACTCGATGGACGCGCAGCACGTCGGGCATGCGTTCGCCGGGCTGCACGGGTTGAACCCCACCGATCTCCAGGCGCTGATCGCGGTGATGGAGGCCGAGCTGGTGGGCGAGCCGATCACCCCCGGCCGGCTCGGCGAGGTGCTCAACCTCTCCTCCGGTTCGGTGACCGCGCTGGTCGACCGCCTGGAGCGCGCGGGCCACATCCGGCGCGACCGGGACACCACCGACCGCCGCAAGATCCTGCTGCACTACGCCGATCGCGGCGCGACGCTGGCGCAGAGCTTCTTCGGCCCGCTGGGCCGGCGCACCGACGAGGTGATGGACCGGTTCACCGACGACGAGCTGGCGGTGGTGCACCGGTTCATGGGCGAGATGGTGCACAGCATGCGGGCGCACCGCGACGAGGTGCGCGCCGCCCGCGCCGCCACCGAACCGCCCGGCGACCGCTGACCGTGCGGCTCGTCACCCGGCTCGCCGCGGCGGCGCTGCGGCTGCCCGCCGCCCGGGCCGGCCGGATCGCCGTCACCCGGGAGGTCCCGGTGCGGGTCCGCCATCCGGCACTTCTGTTACGCTCCGTGCTTGCTGGCGAATGGTCTGCTGGCTCCCGAGCATTCCTCGGCTCTCGTGCCGCCGCTCGTGTCAGCACCGTCCATCACGGACCGATAGTTTCAGATGAAGCGTCTGACCTGGGATTATTGCCTCAAGGGGGCTAATCTCTGAACGGGGAAGGCGCCTTGTTGCTGCCGTGACCCGAGGCTGTTCCGGGACGCCGTCCTTCACTGTCGGTGATGGCTGTGCCTGGTCGGCCCTTGGCGGAAAGGAGGCTGGCCATGACGGTCGCACCCGCGAACCTGTTGGCCGTCCGCGACCTGTTGCTCACCTACCTCACCGGCCTCGGCCCGTCCGAGGTCGGCATCGTCGGCGATTCGCACCACATCGGCGGCTATCACTGCGGCTCCGATCGGGTGGTGCCCGGCGACTACTCGGTGGTGGAGTCCGTCCGTGACTCCTCCGGGCTCACCCTCAATGCGTCCGGGATGGACGTCGGCTTGTTCTCGGTCCGCTCCGGAGGCATGACCCACAACCTGCGGAGCTTCTCCACCTGGTTCGTGGCGCAATGCGTCGCCGACGCGCCCGACACCCGGGACGTCAGGGAGATCATCTATTCCCCGGACGGCATCGCCGTCAGGCGTTGGGACCGGCTGGGTCGGCGTACCACCGGCGACATCAGCCATCTGACACACACCCACTTCAGCTTCTTCCGTGACTCGACCAAGGCGGAGCGGGACCAGACCCCCCTGTTTCGCCGCTACCTCACCGCGATCGGCTTGATCACTCCACCGCATCAGGAGAACGGCATGGAACAGAACGACAGGCTCGTGGAGAACACCGGCTCCCCCTCTCGCACGGTCGGCAACGTGTTGGCCGACCTGCAGAACCTTCGCAACTGGCTCATCTCGCCGGTCGGTACGACCGGTCTGGTCACCCCGCCGATGGCGAACTCGCCGCTGCAGTTGCTGCTGACCATGGCACGGAACTGGCACGGGGCGGCCGCACCGACGAACGCCCAGGGTGTCGACGGCGGCTCCGCCACGCCGCAGGCCGTCAGCGACGTGCTCGCCGGTCTGCCGGCGGAGACGATTGCCGCGGCCATCCCGCAGCAGGTCGCCAAGGACGTCGCCGACGAGCTGTCCCGGCGGCTCACCGCCTGACCCGTCCGCGCCGCGACGACTGCCGCGTCGCGGCGCCGGGGCATTCAACAACAGGTGTTGCGCAATAACTCTTGCTAATGTCAGACTCGGCCGCATGGAACAACCCACCGTGCGCCAGGTCACCGACTCGCGCGTGCTCGCCGCACTCGCCCATCCGCTGCGCCGCCGCCTCATGGACGTGCTCAAGGTGTACGGCCCGTGCACCGTGGGCCTGCTCGCCGAGCGCACCGACCAGGCGCCGGCGAACGTCAGTCACCACCTGAAGGTGCTGGCCGCCGCCGACCTGCTGGTCGAGGCGCCCGAGCTGGCCCGCGACCGGCGGGAACGCTGGTGGAAGCTGCGGAGCAGAGGCGTGCGGTGGTCCGATGCCGACTTCGACGACGACCCGTCCACCCGGGTCGTGGCCGACGCGGCCGGCTCGCTCAACCTGGAGCGGCACACCGCCCTGGTGCGCGCCTGGCACGCCGCCGCCGACGAGACGCACGCCGCCTGGGGCGACGCGCCGTTCAGCACCGACCACTGGCTGCACCTGACCCCGGACGAGCTGGCCGAGCTGAGCCGCGAGGTGATCGCGCTGTTCACCCGCTGGGCCGACCGTCCCGTCCCCGACGACGGGCAGCGCCGCGAGCCGGTCTTCGTGTTCACCCACGGCGTCCCGGCCCGGCCGTGACCGCCCCGACCGGCGTCCCCGCGCCGCCCGTGGTCGCGCCGCCCGGCGGCCTGTTCCGGCACCGCGACTTCCGGCTGCTCTGGACCGGCCACACCATCAGCGCCGTGGGCAGCAACATGACCGCCGTGGCGTTGCCGCTGGTCGCCGTGGCGGTGCTCGACGCCAGCACGTTCCAGGTGGCGGTGCTGACCGCCGCGGCCTGGCTGCCCTGGCTGCTGGCCGGCCTGCCGGTCGGGGCGTGGGTCGACCGGGTCCGCCGCCGCCCCGTGATGATCGCCGCCGACCTGGTCGCCGCCGCGTTGTTCGCCGGCGTCCCGGTCGCCGCGCTGCTCGACCTGCTCACCGTCGGGCAACTGGTGGTGGTGGCGCTCGGCGCCGGCCTGGCCCGGGTCTTCTTCGAGACCGCCGACCAGGTCTACCTGCCCACCCTGCTGCCGCCCGAGCAGGTGCCGCCGGCAAACGCCCGGCTGCACGCCACCCAGACCGCGAGCTACCTGCTCGGACCGGGGCTGGCCGGGCTGATCGCCCAGCTCGCCGGCGCGGTGACCGCGGTGGCGCTGGACGCGGTGAGCTTCCTGGCGTCCGCACTGTGCCTGCACCGCATCCGCGCGGTCGAGCCCCGCCCGCGCCGGGCCGCCGGACCGGTGTCCATGCGCCGGGAGGTGGCCGACGGGCTGCGCTTCGTCGCCCGGGATCCGTACCTGCGGGTGCTGACCGTCTTCGGCGCGGCGAGCAACATCGGGCTCACCGGCTACCAGGCGCTGCTGGTGGTCTTCCTGGTCCGTTCGGCCGGCCTGCCGGCCGGCCTGGTCGGCCTCCTGATCGGCCTGGCCAGCCTCGGCGGGGTCGTCGGCGCGGCGCTGGCCGCCCGGCTGGCCCGGCGGCTCGGCACCGCCCGCGCACTGCTGCTCGCCGGCGCGCTCACCGGACCGCCCGCGCTGCTGATCCCGCTCGCCGGCCCCGGCGCGCGGGTGGCCTGGCTGGTGCTCGGCGGCGTGCTGGTGAGCCTGGGCGTCGCGATCGGCAACGTGGTCAAGGGCAGCTTCCGGCAGACGTACACGCCGCACCGGCTGCTCGGCCGCGTCACCGTGAGCATGCACCTGCTCAACTACGGCACCATCCCGCTCGCCGCGCTGCTGGCCGGCGTGCTGGGCGCCACCTGGGGACCGGGCGGCGGGATCCGGCTGATGACCGCCTGGCTGGCGCTCACCCCGGTGATCCTGCTGATCGGGCCGCTACGCCGGCACCGTGAGCTGCCGGCGGCACCCGCCTGACGACGCGCTGCGGCGGCGGTCGGAGCCCGACCGCCGCCACCGGCACTACGTCACATCGGACGGACGTTGTCCGCCTGCGGGCCCTTCTGGCCCTGCGTCACCTCGAACTCGACCTTCTGGCCCTCGTTCAGCTCGCGGTAGCCACCGCTCTGGATGGCCGAGTAGTGGACGAACACGTCCGGGCCTCCGCCGTCCTGCTCGATGAAGCCGAAGCCCTTTTCCGAGTTGAACCACTTGACCGTGCCGGTTGCCATGCGTCTCTCCCTGTTCAATGCGGGTGAGCACCGACCCGCGGTCGGTGATCCCCCCTGTACCTCCTCGACAGTAACCGCCCGAACCCGGATCCGCTGGCGGAAGTGCCGGCGTGGCTCGCGAATACCTGCGAACCGGAAATCCTCCCCGACCCGACCCGGGGCACGGCATGCTTGCCCGGATGAGTACGACGACGGCGTTGGCCGACCTGGAACGGGAGATCACGGCGCCCGGAAAGGGCCCCGACCGCCTGCGTCTGGTGCCCACGCCGTTCGTGCCCGAGGTGCGGCTGCACCTGGCCGAGGACGCCATCCTGTGGTGGGCGCGGATGGAGGCCGCCGCCGGGCGGTCGCTCCCGCCGCCGTACTGGGCCTCGGTCTGGGCCGGTGGGCAGGCGCTGGCCCGGCACCTGCTCGACCATCCCGAACTCGCCGCCGGGCGGCGCGTGCTCGACCTGGGCGCCGGGTCCGGGCTGGTCGCCATCGCCGCCGCGCTCGCCGGCGCCGACCAGGTGGTCGCCAACGACGTCGACCCGTACGCGGTGGCCGCCGTCACCGTCAACGCGCGGGCGAACCGGGTCCGGGTGGCCGTCGACAGCGACGACCTGCTCGACGGCGTGGCCGGCGTCGACCTGCTGGTGGCCGGCGACGCCCTCTACGACGCCGGGCTGGCCGCGCGGGTGCTGCCCTACCTGCGGCGCTGCGCGGACCGGGGCGTCGAGGTGCTGGTCGGCGACCCGGACCGGGGCCACCTGCCGCCGGCCGAGCTGGAACTGGTGGCCAGCTACCCGGTGCCCACCACCGAGCCCTCGGTCGACTCCCCGGTACGCCGGGTCCAGGTGCTGCGCCCCCGCTGACCCTCGGGGATCATCCGGAGACGATCTCCGGGGCGGCTGGGGGTCACGCCCGATGCGCCGGGTGCCCGGCCGGGCATAGCGTGCCAGGCATGACGGACCTGCTCGCCCAGTTCGGGCAGCTGCCCACCACCCTGCTGATGGGCCTGCTGGGCGTGGTGATGCTCGCCGACGCCGTACCCCTGCTCGGGGTGCTGGTGCCCGGCGACGCCGCGGTCCTGGCGGCGGTCGGCGCGGGGCGGCCGGCCGGCGGCGCGGCGACCGTCGCGGCGGTGGTGGCCGGTTGCCTGGCCGGCTGGTCGTTGAGTTTCCTCGCCGGGCGGCGCTGGGGCGGACGGCTGCGGCACGGCCGGCTGGGCGCCTGGATCGGCGAGTCCCGCTGGGCCGCCGCCGAGACGCTGCTGCTTCGTGGCGGCGGCCGGATCGTGCTGGTGGCGCCGTTCCTGCCGGTGTTCAACGCGTTGCTGCCGCTGGCCGCCGGCGGGCTGCGCATGCCGTACCGGCGGTTCGTCACCTGCGCGGCGATCGGCGCGACCGCGTGGGCCGGCCTCTACGTGGCGCTCGGGCTGGCCGCGCGGACGCTGACCGCCCTGCTGCCCGGCGCGCCGGACCCGACGGTGCTCACCATGACGGTCGGGCTGCTGCTCGCCGGCCCGGTGCTGCTCGGCACCCGGCGCCGGCTGCGCGCGGTGACCGGCTGACCGGGCCGGGTCCGGCCGCCACGGGGGAGGCCGGACCCGGCGCGGTCACCAGCCGCGGGCCCGCCACTGCGGCACGGCCGGCCGCTCGGCGCCGAGCGTGCTGTCCTTGCCGTGACCCGGGTAGAACCAGGTGTCGTCCGGCAGCCGGTCGAAGAGCTTGGCCTCGACGTCGTCGATGAGCTGGCCGAACCGCTCCGGGTCCTGGTCGGTGTTGCCCACCCCGCCGGGGAAAAGTGAGTCCCCGGTCCAAAGATGCGGGGTGCCGGCCGGGTCGCGGTAGAGCAGCGCGATCGAACCCGGGGTGTGCCCGCGCAGGTGGATCACCTCCAGCGCGCAGTCGCCGACCGCGACGGTGTCGCCCTCGCCCAGCGGCGCGGCGTCGATCGGCAGGCCCTCGGCGTCGTCGGCGTGCACCAGCGCGCGGGCGCCGGTCTTCGCGACCACCTCCTCCAGCGCGACCCAGTGGTCCATGTGCCGGTGGGTGGTCACCACCGTCGCCAGGCCACCGTCGCCGACCAGCTCCAGCAGCCGGGGCGCCTCGTTGGCGGCGTCGATGAGCACCTGCTCGCCGGTGCCGCGGCAGCGCAACAGGTAGGCGTTGTTGTCCATCGGGCCCACCGACAGTTTGGTCACGGTGAGCCGGTCGAGTTCGCGCACGGCCGGCGGGCCGCCGGGCGTGACGTCTCCGGTGTAGGTCATGACGGGGTTCAGATCCATTCCGGTGGGTTCGGCAGGGGGCCGTCGGGATCGACGGTGAGCAGCTCGCCCGTGCCCCGGCCGGTCAGCCAGGCGGCGAGTTCCGGCGCGGGGCCGGTGATCGTGGGCGCGCCCTCGGGGTCGCCCACGGTGAGTTCGCGTGCGGGGCCGTCGGGACGCAGCACCATGGCCGGCGCGGCCGGATCGTCGGCCAGCCCGGTCGCCACCTCGTGCAGCAGCCGCTGGGCGAACGCCTCCGGCCAGTCCGTCGGCCGGTAGCCGGCGGCCAGGTCGACGTGGTGCACCTCGACCTCGCGCAGCCGGGCCCAGACCAGCAGCGCGGCCGGCCACGGGCCGCGCCGGGTCTGCACCATCGCGCCCCACGCCCCGGGCGGCATCTCCGCCACCGCCACGTCGAAGCGCTGGCCGCTGCGACGCAGGTCGTCCAGCAGGTCGGCCGGGCCACGGCCGGCGCCCGCGTCGATGTCGGCGTTACGCGCCTCGACCGAGGCGTACATCGGGATCGGCTCGCCGGTGCGCGCGGCGGTGAGCAGGTTGACGAACCCGTCGGCGTTGCGGGCCAGGTGGGTGAGCACGTGCGCGCGGGTCCAGCCCGGCAGCAGCGACGGCGCCGCGACGTCCGCGGCGGCCAGGCCGGTCACGGTACGCAGCATCCGGTCGTTCGCCTCGGCCAGGTCGCCGGTCAGCAGCAGGGGATCAGTCGTCATCGGGTTCGACAGTAGCGGCCCGGCACGCGCCGCGCCGCCGGGGAAATCGCTTTCGGCGCGTCGCCGCGCGTCCTACCGTCGGGGCCGACGGCTTCGCGCCGTGACGCCGGGAGTCGGAGGGAGGTGGTGCGCATGCCGGTCCCCGCGCGTGTGTCCGCCCTGACCCCACGACCCCGATGAGGACGCCATGACCCTCGACCTGACCGCCCTCGGCTGGGACGCCGACTGGGCGACCCACCTCGACCGACGCTTCGACCACCGACCCGGGCGGGTGGCCCGGGTCGACCGCGGCGTGTGCACCGTGCTGCGCCCGGAGGGGCCGGTGCGGGCGAGCCTCGGCGGCGGCGTGCTCGCCGCCGCGGCCCGCGACCTGACCACGTTGCCCTGCGCCGGCGACTGGGTGCTGCTGACCACCTGGCCGGACGGGCCGGTCACCGTGGAGGCGGTGCTGCCGCGCCGCACCGCGCTGGTGCGCCGCACCGCCGGCAAGGACGCCAGCGGGCAGGTGCTGGCCGCCAACCTCGACACCGCCGCGGTGGTCGAGCCGGTGCACCCGGCGCCGGACGCCGCCCGGATCGAGCGCCTGCTCTCCCTCGTCCACTCCTCCGGCGCGGAGCCGCTGGTGGTGCTCACCAAGGCCGACCTGGCCGCCGACCCGGCCGCGGTGGCCCGCCAGCTCGCCGAGCTGGCCCCCGGGGTGCCGGTGCTGCCGGTCAGCGCCGAGCGCGGCACCGGCCTGGCGCCGCTGCGCCGGCACGTCGCGCCGGGCCGCACGCTGGGCCTGCTCGGGCCCTCCGGGGCCGGCAAGTCGAGCCTGGTCAACGCGTTGGCCGGCGCGGAGGTGATGCCCACCCAGGCGATCCGCCGCGTCGACGGCAAGGGCCGGCACACCACCACCTGGCGGGCGCTGGTGCCGCTGCCGGGTGGGGGCGCGGTGCTGGACACCCCCGGCGTACGGGCGGTCGGCCTGCTGGACGGCGCCGTCGGCCTGGACCGGGCGTTCGCCGACATCGCCGAGCTGGCCACCGGCTGCCGGTACGCCGACTGCGCGCACGACGCCGAACCGTCCTGCGCGGTGCGGGACGCGCTGGACAGCGGCGAGCTGCCGGCCCGCCGCTGGGAGAGCTGGCGCCGGTTGCAGCGGGAGCTGGCGTACGAGAGCGGGCGTCGCGCGGTCCGGCTGGCCGCCGAGCGGCGGGGCGGCTGGCGCGGTGGGCGGCGACGCACCGGGCGTCCGGCGGCGCCGCCCGCCCCCGGTGCACTCTGAGCTGGGGGAATGTTCGCGCGCCGGAAGTTGTCACACCTCGGGGCTAGAGTTGCCGAGGCGCTTTCCCTGCGCCTCGACAGTCTCTGAAAACCACCCAGACCCGGCGTCTGGTGGACAGATCCGCCTCACATTCTTCTTCCGGGAGCACACGCACCGTGGCCGACCGTCTGATCATCCGTGGCGCGCGCGAGCACAACCTGCGTGACGTCAGTCTCGACCTGCCCCGGGACGCCCTGATCGTCTTCACCGGGCTCTCCGGTTCGGGCAAGTCGAGCCTGGCGTTCGACACCATCTTCGCCGAGGGGCAGCGCCGCTACGTCGAGTCGCTGTCGTCGTACGCCCGGCAGTTCCTCGGTCAGATGGACAAGCCCGACGTCGACTTCATCGAGGGTCTCAGCCCGGCGGTCTCCATCGACCAGAAGTCGACCTCGCGCAACCCGCGCTCCACCGTCGGCACCATCACCGAGGTCTACGACTACCTCCGGCTGCTCTTCGCCCGCATCGGCGAGCCGCACTGCCCGATTTGCGGCGAGCGGATCTCCAAGCAGAGCCCGCAGCAGATCGTCGACCGGGTGCTCGCGATGGCCGAGGGCACCCGGTTCATGGTGCTCGCGCCGGTGGTGCGCGGTCGCAAGGGCGAGTACGTCGACCTCTTCGCCGAGCTCCAGGCCAAGGGCTACGCCCGGGCCCGGGTCGACGGCGTGGTGCACCCGCTGACCGAGCCGCCCAAGCTCAAGAAGCAGGAGAAGCACACCATCGAGGTGGTCATCGACCGGCTCAGCGTCAAGGCGAGCGCCAAGCAGCGGCTGACCGACTCGGTCGAGGCCGCGCTCGGCCTCTCCGGCGGCCTGGTGCTGCTCGACTTCGTCGACCTGGCCGAGGACGACCCGGCCCGCGAGCGCCGCTACTCCGAGCACCTCGCCTGCCCGAACGACCACCCCCTCGCGATCGAGGACCTGGAACCCCGGGTCTTCTCCTTCAACGCGCCCTACGGCGCCTGCCCGGAGTGCACCGGCCTGGGCACCAAGAAGGAGGTCGACCCCGAGCTGATCATCCCGGACCCGGAGCGCACGCTGCGCGAGGGCGCGATCCAGCCCTGGTCCACCGGGCACAACCTGGAATACTTCCTGCGCCTGCTGGAGGCGCTCGGCGAGAGCCAGCACTTCGACGTCGACACGCCGTGGCGCGCGCTGCCGTCGCGGGCGCAGAAGACGATCCTGCACGGCTCCGACGACCAGGTGCACGTCCGCTACCGCAACAAGTACGGTCGCGAGCGCTCCTACTACACCGGCTTCGAGGGCGTGGTGCAGTGGATCGAGCGCCGGCACACCGACACCGAGTCCGACTGGTCCCGCGACAAGTACGAGGGCTACATGCGGGACGTGCCGTGCGCGGCCTGCGGTGGCGCCCGGCTCAAGCCGGAGGTGCTCGCCGTCACGCTGGCCGGCAAGAGCATCGCCGAGGTCTGCAACCTCTCCGTGGGCGAGGCGGCCGACCTGCTCGCCGGCATCGAGCTGACCGACCGGCAGAAGATGATCGCCGAGCGCGTGCTCAAGGAGATCAACGCCCGGCTGACGTTCCTGCTCGACGTCGGCCTCGACTACCTCTCCCTGGACCGGCCGGCCGGCACGCTCTCCGGCGGCGAGGCGCAGCGCATCCGGCTCGCCACCCAGATCGGCTCCGGTCTGGTCGGCGTGCTCTACGTGCTCGACGAGCCGTCGATCGGCCTGCACCAGCGGGACAACCACCGGCTCATCGAGACGCTGCTGCGGCTGCGCGGCCTCGGCAACACGCTGATCGTGGTCGAGCACGACGAGGACACCATCCGGGTGGCCGACTGGATCGTCGACATCGGGCCGGGCGCGGGCGAGCACGGCGGCAAGATCGTGCACAGCGGCTCGGTGTCGGCGCTGCTCGACAACGACGAGTCGGTCACCGGCGCGTACCTGGCCGGGCGCAAGGCCATCCCGACGCCGGCCACCCGCCGTCCGCAGACGCCGGGACGCGAGCTGGTGGTGCACGGCGCGCGCGAGCACAACCTGCGCAACCTCACCGTCAGCTTCCCGCTCGGCCAGCTCATCGCGGTCACCGGCGTCAGCGGCTCGGGCAAGTCGACGCTCGTCAACGACATCCTCTACACGGTGCTCGCCAACCAGATCAACGGCGCCCGGCTGGTGCCCGGCCGGCACACCCGGATCACCGGCCTGGAGCACGTGGACAAGGTCGTCGGCGTGGACCAGTCGCCGATCGGGCGGACCCCACGCTCCAACCCGGCCACCTACACCGGCGTCTGGGACCACGTCCGCAAGCTCTTCGCCGAGACCACCGAGGCCAAGGTCCGGGGGTACGGCCCGGGCCGGTTCTCGTTCAACGTCAAGGGCGGGCGCTGCGAGGCGTGCTCCGGCGACGGCACCATCAAGATCGAGATGAACTTCCTGCCGGATGTCTACGTCCCCTGCGAGGTGTGCAAGGGCGCGCGCTACAACCGCGAGACGCTCGAGGTGCACTACAAGGGCCGGACGGTCGCCGAGGTGCTGGACATGCCGATCGAGGAGGCGGCCGAGTTCTTCTCCGCCATCCCGGCCATCCACCGGCACCTGAAGACGCTCGTCGACGTCGGCCTGGGCTACGTGCGGCTCGGCCAGCCCGCGCCGACGCTCTCCGGGGGCGAGGCGCAGCGCGTCAAGCTCGCCTCCGAGCTCCAGAAGCGCTCCACCGGGCGGACGGTCTACGTGCTCGACGAGCCCACCACCGGCCTGCACTTCGAGGACATCCGCAAGCTGCTCATGGTGCTGGAGGGCCTGGTCGACAAGGGCAACACGGTGATCACCATCGAGCACAACCTCGACGTGATCAAGACGGCCGACTGGCTCATCGACATGGGACCCGAGGGCGGTCACCGCGGCGGCACGGTGCTCGCCACCGGCACCCCGGAGGAGGTCGCCGAGGTGCCCGAGAGCCACACCGGCGAGTTCCTGCGGCCGATCCTCAAGCTGGCCGGCGAGGCCAAGGGCGCCAAGGCGGCCACCACCCGGGCGGCCAAGGCCAACGGCGGCACCAAGTCGCGGGCCCGCAAGGTGCCGGCGGGGGCGCGCTGACCGACGCGTCCGCGCGGGGCGGGCCGCACCACCGGCCCGTCCGCGCGGATACCCGTTTCGTGACGCGCCGGTATGAACCGTGCGTCACCCTGGTGCGTGTACCGCAGTGTGGCCACGGATCATGACCGGTGGCGACAGCCGAGAGAGAGGCCGGAGATGAGTGACGATCAGGTGCTGACCGGAGCGGTCACCCAGAGCCGACGGGCCCTGCTCGCGGGCGCCGGCGCGGTCGGGGCGGCCGTGGTGCTCGCGGGCTGCGGCGAGGGCGACGCCACCCCCGGGGCGGCCCCGACCAGCGGCGGGCCGCCCGGCGCCAGCGCCACCGGCGACGCCGGCGGCGGCAACCGGGACAGCAGCGGCCCGCTGGCCCGCACCACCGACATCCCGGTCGGCGGCGGCACGGTGTACGCCAGCAAGGGCGTGGTGATCACCCAGCCCGAGGCGGGCCAGTTCAAGGGCTTCGACCCGATCTGCACGCACCAGGGCTGCCCGGTGTCGAACGTCGACGGCGGCACCATCAACTGCACGTGTCACAACAGCCGGTTCTCGATCACCGACGGGTCGGTGAAGCAGGGCCCCGCCACGAAGCCGCTCGCGGCCAAGGAGATCAAGGTCAGCGGCGACCAGATCACGCTGGCCTGACCGCGCGTGCCACCCCCGCCCGGCCGGGCGGGGGTGGGGTGTCGGGGGTGCGGACTACGCTTGGCACGTGGCTGACCCCTCGACCTACCGTCCCGCGACCGGCACCATCCCGGAGTCACCAGGGGTCTACCGTTTCCGCGACGGCACCGGCCGGGTGATCTACGTCGGCAAGGCGCGCAACCTGCGCAGCCGGCTCAACTCCTACTTCGCCGACCCGGTCAACCTGCACCAGCGCACCCGGCAGATGGTCTTCACCGCCGAGTCGGTCGACTGGATCACCGTCGCCACCGAGGTGGAGGCGCTCCAGCAGGAATACACCTGGATCAAGCAGTACGACCCGAGGTTCAACGTCCGCTACCGCGACGACAAGTCCTACCCCTACCTCGCGGTCACGCTCGACGAGGAATACCCGCGGTTGCAGGTGATGCGCGGAGCGAAGCGCAAGGGGGTGCGCTACTTCGGGCCGTACTCGCACGCCTGGGCCATCCGCGAGACGCTCGACCTGCTGCTGCGCGTCTTCCCGGCCCGCACCTGCTCCTCCGGCGTGTTCAAGCGGGCCGGCCAGGTCGGCCGGCCCTGCCTGCTGGGCTACATCGGCAAGTGCTCGGCGCCGTGCGTCGGCACCGTCACCGCCGAGCGGCACCGGGAGATCGTCACCGGCTTCTGCGACTTCATGGCCGGCCGCACCGACACCATGGTGCGCCGGCTGGAAAAGGAGATGCTCGACGCCAGCGAGCAGTTGGAGTTCGAGCGCGCCGCCCGGCTGCGCGACGACGTGGCCGCGCTGCGCCGGGCCATGGAGAAGCAGACAGTGGTGCTCGGCGACGGCACCGACGCCGACGTGGTGGCGTTCGCCGACGACCCCCTCGAAGCCGCGGTGCAGGTCTTCCACGTCCGCGGCGGCCGGGTGCGCGGCCAGCGCGGCTGGGTGGTGGAGAAGACCGAGGAGCTGACCACCGGCGACCTCGTGCACCACTTCTGCACCCAGGTCTACGGCGGCGAGCAGGGCGAGGCCGACGTCCCACGGGAACTGCTCGTCCCCGAGTTGCCCGGCGACGCCGACGCGCTCGCCGACTGGCTCTCCACCCGCCGGGGCAGCCACGTCTCGCTGCGGGTGCCTCAGCGCGGCGACAAACGGTCGTTGCTGGAGACCGTGGAGCGCAACGCGAAGGACGCGTTGACCCGGCACAAGCTCAAGCGCGCGGGTGACCTGACCACCCGCAGCCAGGCCCTCGACGAGATCGCCGACGCGCTCGACATGCGGACGTCGCCGCTGCGCATCGAGTGCTTCGACGTCTCCCAGATCCAGGGCACCGACGTGGTCGCCAGCATGGTGGTCTTCGAGGACGGGCTGCCCCGCAAGAGCGAATACCGCCGGTTCATCGTGCGCGGCGCCACCGACGACCTGTCCGCCATGTCCGAGGTGCTGCGCCGGCGCTTCGCCCGCTACCTCGACGCCCGCGCCGAAACCGGGGAGCTGGGCGAGGAGACGGCCGCCGACCCCGACCGCCCCGGCATCGACCCGACCACCGGCCGGCCGCGCCGGTTCGCGTACCCGCCGCAGCTGGTGGTGGTCGACGGTGGCCCGCCACAGGTGGCCGCCGCCGCGAAGGCGCTGGCCGAGCTGGGCATCGACGACGTGGCGCTGTGCGGGCTGGCCAAGCGGCTGGAGGAGGTCTGGCTGCCCGACGACGAGTTCCCGGTCATCCTGCCGCGCACCTCGGAGGCGCTCTACCTGCTGCAACGGGTCCGCGACGAGGCCCACCGCTTCGCCATCACGTTCCACCGCCAGCGGCGCTCCAAGCGGATGACCGAGTCGGCGCTCGACAACGTGCCCGGCCTGGGCGAGGTCCGTCGCAAGGCGCTGCTGCGGCACTTCGGCTCGCTGAAGCGGCTGTCCGCGGCCACGGTCGAGGAGATCACCGAGGTGCCGGGCGTCGGCCGACGTACCGCCGAGGCCATCCTCGCCGCCCTCGACAGCGACCCCGCCACAACCCCCTCCTGACCGTCCCCGACCGCCCCCGTCCCCACACAGCTCGTTGATCAAGGAGTTGACGTCACCGCGGCGAGCCCCTGAGACACAAACCCCTTGATCACCGCCTCCTCCTGCCCGGAGATTGCCCTGAGTGGGGCGGGGCGGCCCGCCCGCGCCCGGGTGTCCGCCCCGCACCCCGGGTGTCCGCCCCGCACCCCGGGTGTCCGGCCCGCGCCCGGGTGTCCGGCCTGCGCCCCGGGGTGTCCCGCCCGTGTCTGGTGATCATGAGGCTGGCCGCTTCGCTGTCGGCGTGTCGGCCCGCCAACCTCATGATCGACGCGTGGTGCACCGGGCGGGATACGGAAACCTGCCCGGGGGTTCTCGGGTGACGGGATGGGCGTTTCACCCCATCGGGAACGGTGGGGATCTTGGTGCGTATCGGTTCCCGGAGGGGCCGTCCGGTACCAGAAGCTCCCAGCGCTCGTCTCAGGGCGGGTTCCCGTGATGCGGGGCGTCCCGGGGCGGGTGCCCGGTTTCGTCGGCTATGCGGTGGTCGGGGTCACCGGCTCGGGGGAATCGGGGCCGGGGGCGGGGCGTTATACCTGGCAGACCGCGTGGAGCCCGGCCCCTGGGCCGCTGGCAGCCCGGTCGGAATGACCGGCCACCGGCCGTCGTTACACCCCCCGAGCCGCCGACCCCGGCCACCCCGCGTGGCCCGGCCCGCGTCGGCGGAATGCGCGGCCACCGGCCGTCGTTACACCCCCTGAGCCGCCGACCCCGGCCACCCCGCGTGGCCCCCGGTCGCACCGGCCCTCTCCGGGCCCCCGAGCAGGCCAACCCCCTTGGCCGCCGGGCCCACCCCTTCAGACTTTCCCCCTGCGCGGCTCCCCGGCCGCGTCATCCCCCACCCCCCTTTGGGAGGCACTGTCATGGCTACCACTCTGCTGCGTACCACTGTGCTGACCGCTGCCGGTATCGCCGCGACCGCCGGTGGGATCGCCGGCCCCGCGATCGCCGCGCACGCCGCCCCCGCCGAGAAGACCGCCGTGGTCGCCGACCGCACGAGCGGCGAACGTGAGTTGGACGTGCGCTACGAAGCCCAGCCCAACTTCTACTACTGCGGCCCCGCCGCCGCCCGCAACGCCATCAGCGTGCTCGGCAAGAACATCGACGTGCACGCCATGGCCCGCGAGATGGGCACCACCGAGAACGGCACCAACAGCATCAACGACATCACCCCCGTCCTGAACAAGGAAACCGGCAAGACCTACCGGTCGGTCGAGATCAAGGACCCCAAGGCCAACGACACGCAGACCGACAAGCTGCGCGCCGACATCGTCCGCACCGTCGACGACGGCCGCGCCGTGGTCGCCAACATCGCCGGCACCACCACCGACACCGACGGCAGCACCCACTCCTTCGAAGGCGGCCACTACATCAGCGTCGTCGGCTACCAGAACAACGGCACCACCGTCACCATCGCCGACAGCGCCAACCCCGACACCGCCTCCTACCGGATCACCGTCGACAACCTCGCCGACTGGATCGCCACCCGCGGCTACAGCACCAGCTGACACCAGCGGAAAGGGCCGGCCCCGACAACGGGGCCGGCCCTTTCGTCACCCCTCGGCGAGTACGGCGAGGATGGCCTCGCCGTACTTGGCGAGCTTGTTCTCGCCGACCCCGTTGAACCGGGACAGCTCGGCCAGGGAACTCGGCGGCTCGGCGGCGATCTGGCGCAGCGTGGCGTCGTGGAAGATCACGTACGCGGGGACGCCCTGCTCCTTGGCGGTGGCGGCCCGCCACGCGCGGAGCCGCTCGAAGACCGGCGCGGCGGCGGGGGAGAGGTCGGCGACGACGGTGGCCGCCCCTCGTGGCTTCGCGGCCCGGCCGGACAGTGGCCGTTCCGGCTCCTTGCGCAGGGTGACCGTACGCCGCCGGCCGAGCACGTCGGCGCTGGCCTCGGTCAACGCCAGCGTGCCGTAGTCGCCCTCGACCGCGAGCAGGCCCTCGGCGAGCAGTTGCCGGACCACGCCGCGCCACTCGGCGTCGCGCAGCTCGGTGCCGATGCCGAACGTGCTCAGCGCGTCGTGCCGGTGCTGGTCGATCTTGTCGGTGTGCTTGCCGAGCAGGATGTCGATGCTGTGCCCGGCACCGAACCGCTGGTTGCGCTCCCGGTCGAGCCGGTAGACGGTGGAGAGCAGCTTCTGCGCGGCGACCGTGCCGTCCCAGGACTCCGGCGGGTCGAGGCAGGTGTCGCAGTTGCCGCAGTTCGGGGTCCCGCTCTCGCCGAAGTAGTCGAGCAGTTGGGCCCGGCGGCAGCGGACCGTCTCGCAGAGCGCCAGCATCGCGTCGAGGTGGGCGGCGAGGTTGCGCCGGTGCGCCAGGTCGCCCTCCGACGTCTCGATCATCTTGCGTTGCTGCACCACGTCCTGGAGCCCGTACGCCAGCCAGGCCGTGGACGGCAGCCCGTCGCGGCCGGCGCGACCGGTCTCCTGGTAGTAGCCCTCCACCGACTTGGGCAGGTCGAGGTGGGCGACGAAGCGTACGTCGGGCTTGTCGATGCCCATGCCGAACGCGATGGTGGCCACCATGACCAGCCCGTCCTCGCGCAGGAAGCGCTGCTGGTTGCCGGCGCGGGTCACCGCGTCCAGGCCGGCGTGGTACGGCAGCGCCGGGATGCCGTTGGCGACCAGGAACTCGGCGGTCTTGTCCACCGAGGCGCGGGACAGGCAGTAGACGATGCCGGCGTCGCCGGGGTGCTCGTCGCGCAGCAGGCTCAGCAACTGCCGGCGCGGCTCCCGCTTCGGCACGATGCGGTACTGGATGTTGGGCCGGTCGAAGCTGGCCACGAAGTGCCGGGCGTCGGTGAGCTGGAGCCGGGTGGCGATCTCGGTGCGGGTGGCCTGCGTCGCGGTGGCGGTCAGCGCGATGCGCGGCACCTGCGGCCAGCGCTCGTGCAGCATCGACAGGTTGAGGTAGTCGGGGCGGAAGTCGTGCCCCCACTGGGAGACGCAGTGTGCCTCGTCGATCGCGAACAGCGCGATCTTGCCGCGTTCCAGCAGGCCGAGGGTGGAGCGCACGGCCAGCCCTTCCGGGGCGAGGTAGAGCAGGTCCAGCTCGCCGGCGAGGTAGGCCGCCTCGACCCGGCGGCGCTGTGCCGCGTCCTGGGTCGAGTTGAGGAACCCGGCCCGCACGCCGACGGCGGTGAGCGCGTCGACCTGGTCCTGCATGAGCGCGATCAGCGGCGAGACGACCACCGCCACGCCGTCGCGGACCAGCGCGGGGATCTGGTAGCAGAGCGACTTGCCGCCCCCGGTGGGCATCAGCACCAGCGCGTCGCCGCCGGCCACCACGTGCTCGATGATGTCCTGCTGGACACCGCGGAACGCGTCGTAGCCGAAGACCCGGCGCAACACGTCCAGCGCGCCCTCGACCCGTTGCTCGGTGGGGGAGACCATCCGCGCAGTCTACGAGCGCCCGCCGACACCGCCACGGACGCCGCCGCCCGCGCCGCCGCGCCGAACCCCGCCCCACCGCCGCCCCACCCGCCTGTTTCACGGAAACAGTGGCTGTTCCGTCGGCGACAGCCACTGTTTCCGTGAAACAGCGGGAAAGAGAGGGCGGGGAGCGGGCGGGGGGAGGACGGGGGAGACGGGGCGGGAAAGCGACGAGCAGGTGTTCCGGTGGTCACCCCGTGGAATCCCGCCCGGGGTCGCAGCCGTTAGAGTCGTCGACTGACCATGTGCGGCCGACCGGCCGCGGCGCCACGGCTTGGGGGTACGCGGGTGAGCGAGGCGCGGACGGCGGAGACAGCGGTGGGGCGGCCGGCGCCGACCGAGGCGGAGACGTCCCTGGTGGTGGTGACCGGCCTCTCCGGTGGTGGGCGCAGCACGGTGGCCCGGGCGCTGGAGAACGTCGGCTACTACGTGGTCGACAACCTGCCCCAGGCGCTCCTGCTGGACATGGCCGAGCTGGCGTTCAAGGCCGGCGGCGCGGCCCGGCGTACGGCGATGGTGCTGGACGTGCGGTCGCGCGCCTTCTCCACGGACCTGGTCGGCGCGATCCGGGAGCTGCGCGAGCGCGGCTTCTCCCCCCGGGTGGTCTTCGTCGACGCGGACGACGAGGTGTTGATCCGCCGGTTCGAGAGCGTGCGCCGGTCGCACCCGTTGCAGGGCGACGGGCGGCTGGCCGACGGCATCGCGGTGGAGCGGGCGCTGCTGGAGGAGGCCCGCGACCAGGCCGACGTGATCATCGACACCAGCCACCTGAACGTCAACCAGCTCCGCCGCCGCGTCGAGGAGTTGTTCGGCGGCGAGGACGCCCGCCGGCTGCGGATCACCGTGCTGTCGTTCGGCTTCAAGTACGGCCTCCCGCCGGACGCCGACTTCGTGATGGACGCCCGGTTCCTGCCCAACCCGTACTGGGTGCCGGAGCTGCGCGAGCACACCGGCCGGGAGGAGGCGGTCAGCGCGTACGTGCTGGGTCAGGAGGGTGCCGACGCGTTCGTCGCCGGTTACGCCGACCTGGTCAACGCCACCACGGCCGGCTTCGAGCGGGAGGGCAAGCGCTACCTGACCGTGGCCGTGGGCTGCACCGGCGGCAAGCACCGCAGCGTGGCGATCGCCGAGGAGCTGGCCGTGCGGCTGCGCGCGTCCGGCATCGCCGCCAACCCGCAGCACCGGGACCTGGGGCGGGAATGACCCCGACCAGGGTGGTCGCGTTCGGCGGCGGGCACGGGTTGTCCGCGTCGCTGCGGGCGCTACGGCACTGCGTACCCGGACTGGACCTGGACATCACCGCGGTGGTCACGGTCGGCGACGACGGCGGCTCCAGCGGCCGGCTGCGCGCCGAGCGCGGCGGCCTGCCCCCGGGTGACCTGCGGCAGGCGCTCGTCGCGCTCTCCGGTGACCACCCCGCGACCCGGCGTAGCGCGGCGTTGTTCCAGCACCGCTTCGCCGCCGCCGCGCCCGCGCCGGCGCTCGGTGCGCCGGCCCCGGCGGTGGGTGACCCGCTCGCCGGCCACGCGGTCGGCAACCTGCTGCTGCACGGGCTGACCGAGCTGCTCGGCGATCCGGTGGCCGCGCTGGACCACGCCGGGGCGATGCTCGGCGCGGTGGGCCGGGTGCTGCCGATGTCGCGCCAGCCGGTGGGTATCGAGGCCCGGGTCCGCGGCGTCGACCCGGACCACCCGGACGAGGTCCGCACGGTGTGCGGCCAGCACCAGGTGGCGGTCACCTCCGGCACGGTGGAGTCGCTGCGGCTCACCCCGGCCGCGCCGGCCGCGTGCGCCGAGGCGGTGACCGCGGTACGCGCAGCCGACTGGTTGATCTTCGGGCCGGGGAGCTGGTACACCAGCGTGTTGCCGCACCTGCTGGTGCCCGGCCTGGCCGACGCGATCGTGTCCAGCCCGGCGCGGCGGCTGGTGACGCTGAACCTGGTGGCCGAGAAGGAGACCTCCGGGCTCTCCCTGCCCGACCATCTGGACACCCTGCGGCGCTATCTGCCCGAGCTGAAGGTGGACATGGTGCTCGCCGACTCCACGGCGGTGGGTGACCCCGTGGCGGTCGAACGTGCGGCAGAATCGCTTGGTGCCCGGCTGGTCCTCGCCCCCGTCGCCGTCGTCGACGGCACACCCCGTCATGATCCGGCCGCCCTGGGCGCCGCACTGGTGCCGGTCCTGGGCGCCGATCGTTAGACACGTACGTAATCACCGGCGACACGCCGGAACCGGTCCGTGAGGGGGCGCTGAAATGGCGATGACGGCTGCGGTCAAGGACGAGCTGAGTCGGGTCGACGTGCCCAAGCCCTGCTGCCGCCGGGCGGAGATGGCCGCCCTGCTGCGCTTCGCCGGTGGCCTGCACATCGTGTCGGGGCGCGTGGTGGTGGAGGCGGAGCTGGACACCGGCGCGGTGGCCCGCCGGCTGCGGCGGGAGATCGCCGAGGTCTACGGCTACCCGAGTGAGATCCACGTGCTGGCGTCGGGCGGCCTGCGCAAGGGCAGCCACTTCATCGTGCGGGTGGTCAAGGACGGCGAGGCGCTGGCCCGGCAGACCGGCCTGCTGGACGTGCGGGGCCGGCCGGTGCGGGGCCTGCCGCCGCACGTGGTGGCCGCCAACGTCTGCTGTGCGGTCTCCGCCTGGCGTGGCGCGTTCATGGCGCACGGCTCGCTGACCGAGCCGGGCCGCTCCAGCGCGTTGGAGATCACCTGCCCGGGGCCGGAGTCGGCGCTCGCGCTGGTCGGCGCCGCCCGCCGGCTCGGCATCACCGCCAAGAACCGCGAGGTGCGCGGCGTGGACCGGGTGGTGGTGAAGGACGGCGACGCGATCGCCGCGCTGCTCACCCGCATCGGTGCGCACTCCAGCGTGCTGGCCTGGGAGGAGCGCCGGGTCCGCCGGGAGGTGCGTGCCACCGCCAACCGGCTGGCCAACTTCGACGACGCGAACCTGCGCCGTTCGGCGCGCGCCGCGGTGGCCGCCGCCGCCCGGGTGACCCGGGCGCTGGAGATCCTCGCCGACGACGCCCCCAACCACCTGACCTCGGCGGGCCGGCTGCGGCTGGAGCACCGCCAGGCCTCGCTGGAGGAGCTGGGCGCGCTCGCCGAGCCGCCGCTGACCAAGGACGCCATCGCCGGCCGGATCCGCCGGCTGCTCGCGCTGGCCGACAAGCGGGCCCGCGACCTCGGCATCCCGGATACGGAAGCGGCAGTCACGCCGGACATGCTCGTGGTCTGATAGGGACGGAGGGGCGACGTCGCGCGATCGGGATCACCACCCGGCGCAGCACGCCGCCGCGCGCTCGGATAGGGTCGCTGCGTACGGCAAGGGGGCCGGCACAGGCACTCCTCGCCGTACTCACCGCCTCGGGCGGTCAGGTCTGGTACGGACCGCGGCGGGGTGGCCGAGATGACATCGTCAACGGCCGGCTCCAACGGTCGGCGCACACACTTCCGCCGGCCGTGGTCTGACGCCGGCGGACCAGAACGCGAGGAGATGGGACCTGTGACCATCCGGGTTGGCATCAACGGCTTCGGCCGGATCGGCCGTAACTTCTTCCGGGCAGTGCTGGCGTCCGGCGCCGACATCGAAATCGTCGCGGTCAACGACCTGACCGACAACGCGACGCTCGCCCACCTTGTCAAGTACGACAGCATCCTGGGTCGCCTCCCGCACGAGGTGAAGGCCAGCGCCGACGAGATCACCGTGGGCGGCAAGGCCATCAAGGTGTTCGAGGAGAAGGACCCCGGCAAGCTGCCGTGGAGCGAGGTCGGCGTCGACGTCGTCATCGAGTCCACCGGGTTCTTCACCGACGCCACCAAGGCGAAGGCGCACATCGACGGCGGGGCCAAGAAGGTCATCATCTCCGCGCCGGCGAAGAACGAGGACGTCACCGTGGTCATGGGCGTCAACCAGGACCAGTACGACCCGGCCAAGCACAACATCATCTCGAACGCCTCCTGCACCACCAACTGCCTCGCCCCGATGGCGAAGGTCCTTCAGGACACGTTCGGCATCAACAAGGGTCTGATGACCACCATCCACGCGTACACGCAGGACCAGAACCTGCAGGACGCGCCGCACAAGGACCTGCGCCGGGCCCGGGCCGCCGCGCTCAACATCGTGCCGACCTCGACCGGCGCCGCGAAGGCCATCGGCCTGGTGCTGCCGGAGCTGAAGGGCAAGCTCGACGGTTACGCGCTGCGGGTGCCGATCCCGACCGGTTCGGCCACCGACCTGACCGTCGAGGTCGGCCGGGAGACCACCGTGGACGAGGTCAACGCCGCGATCAAGGCCGCCGCGGAGGGCCCGCTCAAGGGCATCCTGGTCTACAACGAGGACCCGATCGTCTCCGCCGACATCGTCACCGACCCGGCGTCGTGCATCTTCGACGCGCCGCTGACCAAGGTGATCGGCAACCAGGTCAAGGTCGTCGGCTGGTACGACAACGAGTGGGGCTACTCCAACCGCCTGGTCGACCTGGTCAAGCTGGTGGGTTCCTCGCTGTGACGATTCGTAACCTCGACGACCTGCTCGCCGAGGGGGTGTCGGGTCGGCGCGTGCTGGTGCGCGCCGACCTGAACGTCCCGCTCGACAAGCAGACCGGTGACATCACCGACGACGGCCGGATCCGGGCCGTGCTGCCGACGCTGAGCGCGTTGGTGCAGGCCGGCGCGAAGGTGGTCGTCTGCTCGCACCTGGGCCGCCCGAAGGGCGCGCCGGACCCGAAGTTCAGCCTCCGCCCGGTGGCCGGGCGGCTCGGTGAGCTGCTCGGCGCACCGGTGCGCTTCGCCGAGGACACCGTCGGCGACTCGGCCCGCTCGACCGTGGCCGAGCTGGCCGACGGTCAGGTCGCGCTGCTGGAGAACCTGCGGTTCAACGCCGGTGAGACCAGCAAGGACGACACCGAGCGGGGCGCGTTCGCCGACCAGCTCGCGGCGCTCGGTGACGCGTACGTCGACGACGCGTTCGGCGCGGTGCACCGCAGGCACGCCAGCGTGCACGACGTGCCGGCCCGGCTGCCGCACGTGGCCGGCCGGCTGGTGCTGCGCGAGGTCGAGGTGCTCAGCAAGCTGACCGGCGAGCCCGAGCGGCCGTACGTGGTGGTGCTGGGCGGCTCGAAGGTCTCCGACAAGCTGGCCGTGATCGAGGCGCTGCTGCCCACCGTCGACCGGCTGCTCATCGGCGGCGGGATGTGCTTCACGTTCCTCAAGGCCCAGGGCCACGAGGTGGGCTCCTCGCTGCTGGAGGAGGAGATGGTGGAGACCTGCCGGAACCTCCTGGAGCGGTCCGGCGGGAAGATCATGCTCCCGGTCGACGTGGTGGCCGCGGACGCCTTCGCCCCGGACGCCGCGCACGACACGGTGCCCGCCGACGGCATCCCGAGTCACCGGCTCGGGCTGGACATCGGTCCGGAGACGGTCGGCGGCTTCGCCGCCGCGCTGTCCCAGGCGAAGACGATCTTCTGGAACGGCCCGATGGGCGTGTTCGAGATGGCGGCGTTCGCCAACGGCACCCGCGGGGTGGCCGAGGCGATCACCAAGGCGGACGCGTTCAGCGTGGTGGGTGGCGGCGACTCCGCCGCGGCGGTGCGCGCGCTGGGCCTGGACGAGTCGTCGTTCGGGCACATCTCCACCGGTGGCGGCGCCTCCCTGGAATACCTGGAGGGCAAGACCCTCCCCGGCATCGCGGCTCTGGAGAACTGAATGGCGAGCACCACCCGCCGGCCGCTGATGGCCGGCAACTGGAAGATGAACCTCAACCACCTCGAGGCGAACCTGCTGGTGCAGAAGTTGGCCGCGAGCCTCAACGAGAAGCAGCTCACCGACGTCGAGTGCGTGGTGCTGCCGCCCTTCACCGACCTGCGTACCGTGCAGACCGCGGTGGACGGCGACAAGCTGCTGATCGGTTACGGCGCGCAGGACCTGTCGCCGTTCCCGTCCGGGGCGTACACCGGCGACATCGCCGGGCCGATGCTGTCGAAGCTGGGCTGCGGTTACGTGGTGGTCGGCCACTCCGAGCGGCGGCAGTACCACGGCGAGGACGACGCGCTGGTCAACGCGAAGGTGGCGGCGGCGCTGGCGAACGGGCTGACGCCGATCCTCTGCATCGGCGAGGGCCTGGAGGTGCGGGAGCAGCTCCGGCAGGTCCCGCACTGCTGCGACCAGCTCGACGGCGCGCTGAAGGGGCTCACCGCCGAGCAGGTCACCCGGGTCGTCGTCGCGTACGAGCCGGTCTGGGCGATCGGCACCGGCAAGACGGCGACGCCGGAGGACGCGCAGGAGGTCTGCGGCGAGGTGCGTAAGCGGCTCGTGGAGAGCTACGACGAGCCCACCGCCCAGCAGGTCCGGATCCTGTACGGCGGGTCGGTCAAGGCGTCGAACGTCGCCGCGATCATGGCTCAGCCGGACGTGGACGGGGCCCTGGTCGGGGGCGCCAGCCTCGACGCGGAGGAGTTCGCGCGGATCTGTCGGTTCCCGGAGCACACGGCCCGCTGATCGCTCGCTATCCTTGACGCTGCCCGTCCACCGGTCGGTGCCGCAGTGCCCGACAGGTCCGGGCAGTGATCGCAACGAGAGGACTGACCCCCGCCATGCCGATCTGGTTCGCCTATACGATGATCACATTGCTGGTCATCACCAGCGTGCTGCTCACCCTGCTGATCCTCCTGCACCGCGGTAAGGGCGGCGGCTTGTCGAGCATGTTCGGCGGCGGCGTCAGCTCCAGCCTGGCCGGTTCCTCCGTGGCCGAGAAGAACCTCGACCGCTACACCGTTCTGGTGGGGATCGTCTGGTTCGCGTGCATCGTCGGGCTCGGCCTCTGGCTGCGCCTCCAGATGAGCAGCGGCACCTGAGCGAGCGCTCTACGCGTACAATCTGCGCGCGGTCCGTCACGGACCGCGCGCAGTTTTGTTCCTCCGCCCGTCGCCCGTCGCCGACCCCTTCCGGCGACGGTCCCCTCCGACGACAGGGAGCGCGCAATCGTGCACAGCAACAACGTCATCCGCGGCACCCGGATCGGGTCCGCCCCTGAGCGTTTCGACCAGCGGGCCGCGCCGGCGCCGCGCCGGCCGGTCGTCTACTGGTGCCGCCAGCGGCACCGCGTCGAGTTCCTGATCGCCGCCGAGGCGGAGACCCCGGCGTCGTGGGACTGCCCCCGCTGCGGCGAGCCCGCCGGCCCCGACCCGGGCAACCCGCCGGGCCGCAGCCGCGCCGAGCCCTACAAGACCCATCTGGCGTACGTGCAGGAGCGGCGTACCCCGGAGGAGGGCGAGGCGTTGCTCGCCGAGGCGCTGGCCGCGCTGCGCCACCGCCGGGGCCGCGCCTGACACCCACCCCGGTCCGGCCTTTTTCACGGAAAGAGTGGCCATGCCGTCGGCCATGGCCACTCTTTCCGTGCATCAGCGCGGACGGACGGGTCAGCGGAGGCTGCGGGCGCGGGGTGGGACGTCGGCCGCCGCGGCCCGGTCCAGCAGCCAGAGGGTACGGGAGACCCCGCGCACGCCGGCCGCCGGCAGTTGCACCGATCCCGCCCCGGCCAACGCCATGCCGACCGCCCGGGCCTTGTCCGCCCCGGCGGCGACCAGCCACACCTCCTCGGCCGTGTTGATCGTCGGCAGGGTCAGCGTGGTGCGCACCGGCGGCGGCTTCGGGCTGCCGCGCACGGCGCTGACCGGACGGTTGTCGTGGTGCACCGGGTGCTCCGGGAACACGGACGCCACATGGCCGTCCTCACCGACGCCCAGCATCAGCACGTCGAAGTGGGGGAGCGTGGCGTGCCCCGGCCGGGCGGCGGCGGCCAGCTCACGCGCGTACGCGGCGGCAGCGGCCTCCGGGTCGTCACCGGCCGGACCGTCCGACGCCGGCATCGGGTGCACCCGGGCCGGGTCCAGCGGCACCGCGTCCAGCAGCGTCGCCCGGGCCTGGGTCTCGTTGCGTTCCGGGTCGCCGGACGGCAGGAACCGCTCGTCGCCCCACCAGACGTCGACCCGCGACCAGTCCACGGCGTCCCGGGCCGGCAACTGGCCGACCGCCCGGTGCACCGCCGCGGCGATCCGCCCGCCGGTCAGCACCACCGACGCCTGACCGCGCTCGGCCTGCGCGTCGAGCAGCTTCACCACCAGCCGGGCCGCCACCGCCTGCGCCAGCAGGTCGGGGTCGGCGTGTACGGCGACACTCGCCTCAGTCATCCGTCGTGCCCTCGTGTCTCTGTGCGTCCGGCCGCCCGACCGGGCGGTCACTCGTTCGCGGTCGCGCCCGCGTGCGCGGTCACGCCGGCCTCGGCCCGCCGGGCGGTCGCCGGGTCCTTCCACACGTGCACCCGTTGGGTCGCCCGCTGGTCCAGCCCGGTCAGCCCGGCCGTCGCGCCGAGCGCCTCGGCGTACACCTGGTCGGCGTCGAGCCGGCGCAACTCCTCGGCCAGCTCGTCGCCGAGCGGCCGGCGGACCAGCGGCAGCGTCCGATCGTCCTGCCCGGTACGCCGGAACCGGGCCACGCTGTCGTCCCGGGTGAGCGTCAGCTCGTCGCCGTTGGCGCAGCGCAGCTGCACCTCGCGCATCCGCGGGTACTGGTCGGTGGGCTCCCAGGCCGGCTCGATGCCGAGCCGGGCGGTCAGCCATCCGCGCATCAGCGCCGCGGTCGGGTCGGTGCGCGGCGCCACCACCGTCGCCTCGGTGACCCGGGCCTGGGTGGTGTCGAACGCGCCGGCGACCAGCGTGCGCCACGGGGTGATCCGGGTCCAGGCCAGGTCGGTGTCGCCCGGCGCGTAGTCGCGGGCCCGCTGCCGCAGCGCGGCGATCGGGTCGGCGGCCTGCGCCGAGTCGGTGATCCGCCGGTCGGCCACCACACCGAGGAAGTCGGTGGCGATCTCGTCCGGCGGCTCGCCGTGCCACCAGGTCACCACCGGCACGTCCGGCACCAGCAGCGGCATCACCACGGACTCGGCGTGCAGCGCGAGCCGGCCGTACATCCGGGTCACCACCGCCTCGCACGGGCCGAGCCGGCCGCCCACCACGATCTCCGCGTCCAGCCGGTTGCGGTCCCGCTCGATGTCGGAGCGGACCACCACGAGCAGCCGGCAGGGGTGCGCGGCGGCGGCGATGGTGGCCGCCGCCTCGGCCTCCCGGACCCGCTTCTCGTCCACCACGACGATCAGCGTGAGCGCCATGCCGCTGGCCACCCCGCCCGCACTGCGCCGCTCGGCGGCCAGCGCCTTGACCACCTCGTTGCCGGTGGTGTCCCACAGCCCGATCACTGGAGCCTCCTGGTTCGCTCGCTCTGCTCGCTCACGCTCTTCGCCACGCCCGGCCCTCGCGGGCCAGCATCTCGTCGGCGGCCCGGGGGCCCCACTCGCCGGCCCGGTACGGCTCCGGCGTGGTGCCCTCCCAGGCGTGCTCCAGCGGGTCGACCACCTGCCAGCTCTGCTCCACCTCGGCGGCGTCCGGGAACAGCGTCCGGTCGCCGATGAGCACGTCCAGCACCAGCCGCTCGTACGCCTCGGGGCTGGACTCGGTGAACGCCTCGCCGTACTGGAAGTCCATCGCGATGTCGCGGACCTCCATGGTGGTGCCCGGCACCTTGGAGCCGAACTTCAGCACCACGCCCTCGTCGGGCTGCACCCGGATGACGAGTTGGTTGGCGCCGAGGGACTCCATGTCGGCCGGGTTGAACGGCAGGTGCGGCGCCTTCTTGAACATGATGGCCACCTCGGTGACCCGCCGGGGCAGCCGCTTGCCGGCGCGGATGTAGAACGGCACGCCGGCCCAGCGCCGGTTCTGGATGGCCAGCTTCACCGCCACGTACGTCTCGGTGGTGGAGTTCTCCGGGACGTCCTCCTCCTCCAGGTAGCCCTTGGCGCGCTCGCCGCCCACCCAGCCGGGCAGGTACTGCCCGCGCACGGTGTCCCGGGAGACGTCCCGGGGCACGGCGATGGCCTTGAGCACCTTCAGCTTCTCGGCCCGGATCTCGTCGGCGTCGAAGCTGGTCGGTTCCTCCATCGCGACCAGGGCGAGCAGTTGGAGCAGGTGGTTCTGGAGCACGTCGCGGGCGGTGCCGACCGAGTCGTAGAACGCGGCCCGGGTGCCGATGCCGACGTCCTCGGCCATGGTGATCTGCACCGAGTCGACGTACTTGGAGTTCCACAGCGGCTCGAACAGGTTGTTGGCGAACCGCAGCGCCAGGATGTTCTGGACCGTCTCCTTGCCCAGGTAGTGGTCGATCCGGAAGACGTCCTGGCTGGTGAAGACGTCGTCGACCAGGTCGTTGAGCGCCTTGGCCGAGGGCAGGTCGTTGCCGAACGGCTTCTCCACCACGACCCGCCGCCAGCCGCCGGACTTCTCGTTGTCGGCCATGCCGGTGCGGGCGAGCTGCTTGAGCACCACCGGGAACGCCGCCGGGGGGATGGAGAAGTAGAACGCGGCGTTGCCGTGGATGCCGTGCGTGTCGCGCAGCTCGTCCAGCGTGGCCGCGAGCTGGTCGAACGCGGCGTCGTCGTCGAACGAGCCGCCGACGAACTTGATGTTGCCGGCCAGCCGGGCCCAGACCTCCTCGCGCCACGGGGTGCGGGCGTGCTTCTTGGCCGCCTCGTGGGCCAGCGACTCGAAGTCGCCGTCGCCCCAGTCGCGTCGGGCGAAGCCCAGCACCACGAAGCCGGGCGGCAGCAGCCCCCGGTTGGCCAGGTCGTAGACCGCCGGCAACAACTTCTTGCGGGCCAGGTCCCCGGTGACCCCGAAGATCACCAAGGCGCACGGCTCGGGGATCCGCGGCAGCCGCCGGTCCTGGGGGTCGCGCAGCGGGTTCACCGGGCCACCTCCTCCTGCATCTCGGTCCACTGATTTCAGGTCATTGATCGTCACGTACGTGTCCGTCCGGCCGTATCCAGCAGCTGGGCGACACCGGCCGCCCGCTCGGTCAGGTGCAGTCGCAGCACCGGTCGCTCCCGGCCGGCCAGGGCCCGCCGGTCGCCGGCGGCCTGGGCCGCCTGGAGTTCCGCGAAGGTGTACGGGCGACCGGGCACGTCCAGATCATCGGTGACCGCACCGGTGATCTGGAGGTGCCGGGCGCGCCCGTCGGGGTGGTTCGGGTGGCGGGGGCCCCATCCGAAGGTCACCGGCCGTCCGGTGACCCGGGCCAGCAGCGGGCGTAGCCCGGCCACCGCCGCGTCGACCCGCCGGTCGAGACAGGCGGTCACCGCGAGGTGCTCGTCGGAGGCCAACCCGTCGGTCAGCCAGCGCAGCGCGCCGGACAGGTCGGTGGGGGCGCCGGCCGGGGCGTACACCTCGATCGCGCCGTCGACCGACGACGGTGGCCCGTCCGCCGGCGCCGGCTCGTCGTCGTCCGCGGCGCCCACCGGCTCCGCGAACGGGTCGACCCGCAGCGCCACCGCGGCGGTCGCGGCGGCGTACTCCCAGGTGAGGAACTGGGCGCCGAGCGGCCCGTTGACCGCCACGTCGGCGGCCGGGCCGGGCCCGACGCCCGCGCCGAGCGCACCGCCCAGGCCGACCGTCAGGACGCCCGGGCCGCCCACGCCGGGCGCGTCCGGGGACTCCACCGGGACCGGCAGCAACCGCCCGCCGGTCGCGGCGGCGAGCAGCGCGCCGGCCCAGTGGCGCAGCCCGTCGAGCCCGGTGCCGTCGGGCGTCAGCGCGACGGTGGCCCGCCCGTGCTCCGCGGCCCCGGCCAGCGCCGCGCCGAGCGCGAGACCGGGATTGTCCCGCTCCCGGTCGAGCGCGCCGGCCAGCGCCGCCGCCTCGTCCAGCAGCTCGGTCACCGGCGCTCCGGCGAGCGCGGCCGGGACCAGGCCGGACGCGGTGAGCGCGGACCAGTGCCCGCCCACCTGCGGGTCGGCCGGGATCACCACCGCGCCCAGCTCGTCGGCGAGCGCCTCCAGCGCCGAGCCGGGCGGGGTGACCACCACCACGTGCCGGGCCGCCTCCGGCCCGGCGTCGTGCCAGGACCGCCGGAAGGCCCGCAGGTGGGCGTCAGTGGTCCGGTCCAGGTCCCGGCCGACCAGCACCAGCACGGTACGCGCCGGCCGGTCGGCCAGCGCCGCCCGGACCGGCCCCGGATCGGCCGTGTCGAGCACGGTCAGCGGCCGGCCCAGGCAGTCGGCGATCACCTCGGCGGCCAGCGTGACGCCAGCGGGGCCGGCGAGCACCACGTGGTCCAGGTCGCCGAGCTCGGCGGTCAGCTCGGCGAGCTGGGGGAGCAGCTCCCGGCTGCGGCAGTGGGTGTCCAGCCAGCCCAGCCGGGTGCGGGCCGACGCCTCGGCCCCGGGCCCCCAGAGGGTCGGGTCCCGGGTGGTCAGCCGGGTGGGGACGTCGCGGGCGACCAACGCGGCGCGCGGGGCGCGGTCCACCGCGTCCGCGCCGTGCACGGCCAGGCCGGCGGCGATGTCCGCCGGCCCGGCGAGCAGGTCGTCCACGTGATCACCTCACCCGTTCCACGGTACGGCGGGACGCGTCCCGGGGCGGGACCCCGGGACGCGTCGGACGCCGTCGGTCACGCGTTCCCGCCGGCCTGCTGGGCGTTGCGCGCGTTGCCCTCCGCGGCCCGGTGCGGGCTGCCGGCGCCCTTGGCCGCCTCGGCGAGGGACTTCTTGACGCCCTCCAGCAGCTCCAGCCAGCTCGCCTCGAACTTCTCCACGCCCTCCCGCTCCAGCGTGGCGATCACGTCGGCCAGGTCCACGCCGACGGACTCCAGGTCGGCGAAGACCTGCCGCGCGTCGTCGTACGCTCCGGTGATCGTGTCGGCCCGGGTCTCGCCGTGGTCGGCGTAGGCGTGCACGACCGGCTCCGGCATGGTGTTGACGGTGCCGGGGGCGATCAGCTCCTCGACGTAGATGACGTCCCGGTAGTCCGGGTTCTTCGTCGAGGTGGAGGCCCACAGCGGGCGCTGCGGGTGGGCGCCCGCGTCGGCCAGCTTCTGCCAGCGCGCGGAGGAGAACACCTTGCCGTACCGCTCGTACGCCAGCCGGGCATTGGCCACCGCGGCCTTGCCACGCAGCGACTTGGCCTGGTCGGAGCCGATCTTCTCCAGCCGCTTGTCGACCTCGCTGTCGACCCGGGAGACGAAGAACGAGGCGACCGAGCCGATCTTCGACAGGTCGTGCCCGTTGGCCTGCGCCTGCTCCAGGCCGGCCAGGAACGCGTCCATGACCTCCGAGTAGCGGTCCAGGCCGAAGATCAGCGTGACGTTCACGCTGATCCCCTCCGCCAGCGTCCTGGTGATCGCCGGCAGGCCCTCCTCGGTGGCCGGGATCTTGATGAAGAGGTTCGGCCGGTCGACCAGCCACCACAGCGCCTTGGCCTCGGCCGCGGTCTTGTCCGCGTCGTGCGCCGAGCGCGGGTCCACCTCGATCGAGACCCGGCCGTCCACCCCGGCGCTCGCGTCGTACGAGGGGCGCATCACGTCGCAGGCCCACCGCACGTCGTACGTGGTGAGCATGCGGACCGCCTCCTCGACGTCCACGTCGCGGGTGGCGAGGTCACGGAGCTGCCAGTCGTACTCGTCGGCGTCGCTCAGCGCCTTGGCGAAGATCGTCGGGTTGGTGGTCACCCCGGCCACGTGGCTCTCCCGGCGGAGCTTGTCCAGCCCGCCGGAGCTCAGTCGTACCCGGGAAAGATCGTCGAGCCAGATCGCCACCCCGGCGTTCTGGAGTTCGCTCAGCCTGTCCGTCATGCCGTCCACGCTCCCCTCAGTTGCCGGTCGTGAAACCGGTGATGTCGCCCACCCGGGTGAGCGCCGCGTGCGCGGCGGCCACGATCCGGTCGGGGGTGAACCCGAACTGCTCGAAGAGCACGGTGTGGGGCGCGCTGGCGCCGTAGTGCTCGATGCTCACGCACTCGCCGCTGTCCCCGACGATCGCCCGCCAGGACATCGCGATGCCCGCCTCCACGCTCACCCGTGCCTTTACCCCGCGCGGCAGCACCGACTCCCGGTACGCCTCGTCCTGCGCGAAGAACCATTCCTGGCACGGCATGGACACCACCCGGGTGGGGGTGCCGTCGGCCTCCAGCCGCTCCCGGGCGGTGAGGCAGAGCTGCACCTCGGAGCCGGTGCCGACGAGGATCACCTGCGGCTTGCCGTTGGACGCCTCGGCCAGCACGTACCCGCCCTTGGCGGTGCCCTCGGCGGAGCCGAACCCGGCGCGGTCGATCGTGGGCAGCGCCTGCCGGCTCAGCGCCAGCGCGGTCGGCCGGTCGGTGTGCTCCAGCGCCTGCCGCCACGCCCACGCCGTCTCGTTGGCGTCGGCCGGGCGGACCACGTCCAGGCCGGGGATGGCCCGCAGCGCGCTCAGGTGCTCGATCGGCTGGTGGGTCGGGCCGTCCTCGCCGAGGCCGATCGAGTCGTGCGTCCAGACGTAGGTCACCGGCAGCTTCATCAGCGCGGCGAGCCGCACCGACGGGCGCATGTAGTCGCTGAACACCAGGAACGTGCCGCCGTAGGGGCGGGTGCCGCCGTGCAGCGCGATGCCGTTGAGGATCGAGCCCATGCCGTGCTCACGGATGCCGAAGTGCAGCGTGCGGCCGTACTCGTCGCCCGGGAAGTCCTTGGTGGCGTGCCCGGCCGGGACGAACGACGGCTCGCCCTTCATGGTGGTGTTGTTGCTCTCGGCCAGGTCGGCCGAGCCGCCCCACAGCTCCGGCAGCACCGGGGCGAGCGCCTCCAGGACCTTGCCGGAGGCGGCCCGGGTGGCGACGCCCTTGGCGTCCGCCGGGAAGGTGGGCAGCGCGTCGGTCCAGCCGGTCGGCAGGGTACGGGTCGCCATCCGCTCCCACAGCGCCTTGCGCTCCGGGTTCGCCTCCGCCCAGGCGTCGAACCGGGTGTCCCACTCGGCCTGTGCCTCGGTGCCGCGCTCCAGCACCTGGCGGGCGTGCTTGAGCACCTCCTCGTCGACCTGGAACGTCTGCTGCGGGTCGAAGCCGAGGATCTCCTTGGTGGCCTTGACCTCGTCGGCGCCGAGCGCCGAGCCGTGGATCTTGCCGGTGTTCTGCTTGTTCGGCGCGGGCCAGCCGATGATGGTGCGCAGCGCGACGAACGAGGGCCGTCCGGTTTCCGCCTTGGCGGCCAGCAGCGCCTGGTAGAGCGCCTCCACGTCCTCGTGGTAGTCGCCCTGGTCGGCGTCGCCGGTGCGCCAGTCGACGGTCTGCACGTGCCACCCGTACGCCTCGTAGCGGGCCGCCACGTCCTCGCTCTTGGCGATCCGGGTGTCGTCCTCGATCGAGATCTCGTTGTCGTCGTAGATCACGCAGAGGTTGCCGAGCTGCTGGTGGCCGGCGAGCGCGCTCACCTCGTGGGTGATGCCCTCCTCGATGTCGCCGTCGGAGGCGATGCACCAGATGTCGTGCCGGAACGGCGAGTCGGCGCGGTCCGGCTCCGGGTCGAACAGGCCCCGCTCGCGGCGGGCCGCCATGGCCATGCCGACCGCGTTGCCGAGCCCCTGGCCCAGCGGCCCGGTGGTGGTCTCCACGCCGGGGGTGTGCCCGTGCTCCGGGTGGCCCGGGGTCAGCGAGCCCCACTGGCGCAGCGCCTTGAGGTCGTCCAGGGCCAGCGGGTAGCCGGAGAGGAAGAGCTGGATGTAGAGCGTCAGGCTGGAGTGCCCGGCGGACAGCACGAACCGGTCGCGGCCGGGCCAGTTTGGGTCGGCCGGGTTGTGCCGCATGACGCGGTTGAAGAGCAGGTACGCCGCCGGGGCGAGGCTCATCGCCGTGCCCGGGTGGCCGTTGCCGGATTTCTCCACGGCGTCCATGGCCAGCACGCGGACCGTGTCGACGGCCCTGCGGTCGAGGTCGGACCAGTTGAGAGCGGGAAGCTCGGGTCGTTTCGCAGCCACGATGGTTGTGCTCCTCGGCAGATGGGCGGAACCCTCACTGATGACCCTATCGAGCGGTGCTAAACGTCCGCCCGGGGATCTCGGCATGCCCTTCTCTACGGGTGCGGCCGGCCCGGTCGTTCAACCCCGGGTGTGACGGCCCGCACCGTTGCCGGGTCTGCGGGGCAGCCAAAACGACGACGCGTAGTGTGTGGGGCGGTGTGTGGACCCGGCCTCGGGTCCGGGCCGATCGATCTCCCTTGCCGAAGCCGGAAGGTGGCAATCCGTGAGCATGATCACCGAGCGCCCCGTCAGCAACCCTGCCGGGAAGTCGCCGGTGGGCACGGTGACGGAGGCGTCGGCGACCGACCGGCGGGACGTGCGCGGCGTGGTGGCCGCGTACGTGGCGCTGACCAAGCCGCGGATCGTCGAGTTGCTGCTGGTCACCACCGTGCCGGCGATGATGCTCGCGGACGGCGGCATGCCGTCGCTGTGGCTGGTGGCGGTGGTGCTGATCGGCGGCTCGCTCGCCGCCGGCGCGGCGAGCGTCCTCAACTGCTACATCGACCGCGACATCGACCAGTTGATGCGGCGCACCAAGCGCCGGCCGCTGCCGGCGCACACCGTGTCGCCGCGCAACGCGCTGGTCTTCGGGCTGGTGCTGGCGGTGGTGTCGGTGGCGCTGATGGCGGCGACGACCAACTGGCTGGCGGCCGGCCTGACGCTCGCCGCGATCGCCTACTACGACCTGGTCTACACGCTGTGGCTGAAGCGGACCACGGCCGCCAACACGTTCTGGGGCGGCGTCTGCGGGGCCGCGCCGGTGCTGATCGGCTGGGCCGCGGTCACCGGTTCGTTGTCCCCGGCCGCCTGGGGCCTGTTCGCGGTGGTCTTCTTCTGGCAGATGCCGCACTTCTACGCGCTGGCCATCAAGTACAAGGACGACTATGCGCGGGCCGGCATCCCGATGCTGCCGGTGGTGGCCTCGGTCCGGCGGGTCAACGTGGAGATCATCGCGTTCTCCTGGCTGACGCTGCTGTCGTCGCTGGCGGTCTGGCCGCTGGGGATGAGCCCGATCTACGGCGTGACCGCGTTGGTGGTCGGCGGGATCTTCGTGGTCGAGGCGCACAAGCTGTGCCGGCGGGCGGCGCGCGGCGAGGCGGTCAAGCCGATGCGGCTGTTCCACTGGTCCACCACGTACCTCACGATCCTCTTCGCCGCCGTCGCCCTGGACGCGCTGATCTGAGCCGGCCCCGCCCCTGGGCCAGGGCTCGCCCGTCCGCGATATTGCGGTGTTCCGCCGCGGGACGGGTTCATCAGAATTTCTTCCCGCGTGCCCCCGGAGGGGAGCAACCTGGACAGACCGTGACGATCCCCGGCGGTCATTCTGTCCGTTAATAGGCGGGCGAATCCCGACAAATTTCCTGTGCATCTTCTTAAACGCGCGGGTAATTGGCATCACATTCAGTTCATGGTTCTCGCACATCCGGGTGGAAGTCTGCTTAGGCTTCGCGTCATGGCAGATGGTTCCGATACGACGCTGACGGTTGATCAGACCGCCGAGCAGGCCCCCGACGGCCTGGTCGCGGGCATCAAGTCGTTCGCCGCCGGGCACGGCGGCGCGAAGGCGGTCATCGAGTACGTCGGCAAGCGCGGCGCACGCATCGTCCTCGTGGGTTCCGACGGGGTGTGGGCCGACCAGTTCGCCGACGGCACGGACGTCGCGCGGCAGGCGTGCGCGCAGGCCGGGGTCGACGTCGAGAACGCCTGGGAGCGTGAGCTGATGGACCAGATGCGTCCAAGCAACGACCTCTGGCGGTCGATGGCCCGGCGCACGATGGCCCGTTGACATACATAACCGCATGACCGACCACCACCAGTCGACCCGGGGGAAACCCCGGGTCGCTATCGTCACCTGCGCCGCCCTGCCCGACCTCGACCCGGACGACCGGCTCGTGCTCGGTCCGCTCGCCGCCCGCGGCGTCGCCGTCGAGATCGCGATCTGGGACGACCCGGCCGTGGACTGGTCCCGGTACGACCTGGTGCTGCTCCGCTCACCCTGGGACTACGCGTTGCGCCGGGACGAGTTCGTCACCTGGGCGGGCACCGTCCCGGCCCTGGTCAACCCAGCCGACGTGGTCGTCTGGAACACCGACAAGCGTTACCTGGCCGAGCTCTCCGCCGCCGGGGTGCCCACCGTGCCGACCACCTGGATCGCGCCGGGGGAGAGCTGGCCGGCGCCCGCCGACGGGGTGTTCGTGCTCAAGCCGGCGGTCAGCGCCGGCAGTCAGGACACCGGCCGTTACGACCTGGCCGACCCGGAGCACCGCGAGCTGGCGTCGGCGCACGTGCGGCGGCTCGGTGCCGCCGGGCGGGTCACCATGGTCCAGCCGTACCTGGACGCGGTGGACACCGACGGGGAGACCGCGCTGCTGTTCCTGGCCGGCCGCGACGGCCTGGCCTTCAGCCACGCGATCCGCAAGGGCCCGATGCTGACCGGCCCGGACCGGGGCGAGGCCGCGCTCTACAAGGAGGAGCGCATCGACGCCCGCACCGCGACACCGGCGCAGCGGGCCGTCGCGGAGCAGGTGCTGGCCGCCGTCCCGGGCGGCGTCGACCGGCTGCTCTACGCCCGGGTCGACCTGATCCCCGGCCCGGACGGCGCGCCCGTGCTGGTCGAGTTGGAGCTGACCGAGCCGAGCCTGTTCGTCGGGTACGCCGAGGGCGCTCCCGACCGGCTCGCCGACGCGGTCACGTCCCACCTGAGCCGCCGCCCCTGACCGCGCCACCGCCGCGGGCTGAGCGGGAACGTCAGTCGCGGTCCGTGTGGTTGCGGTCCCAGCGTCCGCCGATCGGCGGGGTGTCCAGCCGCAGCGCGGCCACCGACCCGGCGAGGTCGTTGTCCTCGACCGCGCACGACACGCAGCTACCCGCCTCGGTGATCCACAGCCCGTACGCCTGGGTGTCGGCGTCCCGGTGCCAGATCCGGTTGTCGCGCACCGTGGCCGAGTCGAACGGGGCGGCGACGGTGATCCCGGCGCAGGCCGGCGGCCCGTCGGGCAGCTCGTACGCGGAGCCCGGCGCCGGGGTGGCCTCGTTCCAGGCGGTGGTGCCGTCCGGGCGCACCTCGGCCAGGGAGAGCCGGTCGGCGCTGTTGTCGGCGACCACCGCGTCCCGGGTGCCGACCCGGACGACCTTCCCCCGGTGCCCGCCGGGCGGCCAGTCCGCGCGGGCGTCGGTGACCTCGCGCGGGCCGTACCGCACCGCGTCGCCCGAGCCCCGGTGGGCCGGCGCGGACCGCTGCCCGTTGTCCCGGATCCGGTTGCCGACGATGAACGCGTCCAGCATCGGCCGGTCGATCCGGATCCCGTCCAGCGCGTTCTCCCGGATGTCGTTGTTCTCGATCACCACGTCCGCCGCCGCGCCCCGGTAACCGTGGCCGAGGTCGTGCTCGTGGTAGCCGTAACCGCCGTTGTTGCTGATCCGGTTGCCCTGCACCGCGTACGGGCCGGGGGTGTTGCCCATGCTGATGCCGTCGCCGACGTTGCAGTCGATCACGTTGCCGGTGAGCAGCCCACCGCGCCCGGCGACCCCGGCGGTGCCGTTGGCCGAGACGTCGAAGCCGGCCTCCAGGTTGTTGGTCATGGTGCAGCCGGAGACGATCAGCCCGTCCGCGCCCCAGTCCGAGATGCCGAACCGGTTGGCCTGGCTGTGGCAGCCGATGATGCGGATGCCGCGCGGCGGGGGCCAGTAGTCCTTCTGGAGTTCCAGGAAGATCCCGTTGGTGCCGTTGCCGACAGTGGTGCAGTTGGCGATGGTGAGGCGCTCCACGGCGCCCCAGCCGCCGATGCCGACCCCGATGCCGGCGCCGCCCATCTGCTGGCCGTTGTCCAGCCGGCCGCAGCCCACCACGACCACGCCGTCGATCAGGCTGTCCTGGAGGAAGTCGCAGCCGAGGCCGGTGGCGCCGGTGTGGTGGATGTAGAGGTTGCGGAACACGCCCCGCACCACGTATTGCAGGCCCAGGCCCTTGGCCAGGTAGTCGTACTCGGCCAGGCCCACGCCCGAGCCGTCGATCTCGAAGTCGGCGAACGTGCAGTCGGCGATGTGCCGGTCCCGGTCCGCGCCGTGCTGCACGGTCGTCCAGTAGGCGAGCGGCACCGGGTCGGCGCGGTTGCCCTCGTTGCTGAGCAGGAACCGGGTCGCCGCCGGGCCGGCGCCGATCAGGGAGACCCCGCTGCGCCAGACCGTGCCGGCGTCGCGGATCGAGTAGAGGCCCGGCGGGCAGTGGATGACCCGGGCCCGGCCGTCGGCGTCGTAGCCGGCGCCGAGGCGGTCCACCAGGGCGGCCAGGGCCGGCTGGTCGTTGGTGACCCCGTCCCCGGCCAGGCCGTGCTCGCGGGCATCGCACCACAGCGGCGCGCCGGCCACCGGCGTCAGCCGCTGCGGGGTGGACGTGGCAAGGCCCTTGCGCGACACCGGGAGCTCCCCTCGGGCGTGCGGTCCGTGGTGGTCCGGACCGCATTCCCGCTCCCGCCGGGCGGTAACGCCCGGTGCGGCCTCAGGCGGCGGCGCCCACCGGCTCGGCGGCGGGCTCGGCCGGTGCCGGCGGCGCGGCCGGGAGCCGCTCCCGGGTGGCCCAGAGCACGCCCAGCGTGGCCAGCAGCACCAGGCAGGAGCCGAGCATGTGCGCGGCGACCAGCACCGCGGGCAGGTGGGTGAAGTACTGCACGAAGCCGATCAGGCCCTGGCCCGCCTCGACCGCGAGCAGCATCCCGGCGGCCCGCGCGGCCCGCCCCGCGCCCACCGCCCGGAACGCGAACAGCAGCGCCACCGAGAGGCCGATCAGCAGGAAGACGCCGTCCGCGTGCACCTGGGAGATCGCCGCCGGGTCCAACCCGTTGCGGGCCGCGCCCTGGTCGCCGGCGTGCGGCCCGCTGCCGGTCACCCAGGTACCGACCACCAGCACGGCCGCGCTGACCAGGGTGGTGATCCGGGCGAGGGTACGCAGCGGCGCCGGCACGGTCGGCGTCACCGGCCCGTCCGGCTCGCCGATGCGCCGCCAGAGCGCGTACGCGGCGGCGATCACCACCATCGACGCCAGGAAGTGCAGCCCGACCACCCAGGGGTTGAGGTTGGTGAGCACGGTGATCCCGCCGAGGATCGCCTGGGCCGGGATGCCGAACAGCACGCCCAGGGCCAGTGGCAGCAGCCCCCGGCGGCGTGGGCGCTGGGCCAGCACGCCCAGCACCACGGCGAGCGCGATGATCCCCACCGCGAACGTCAACAGCCGGTTGCCGAACTCGATCACCCCGTGCACGCCCATCTCGGACGTGGTGGTGTAGGACTCGTCGGTGCACCGGGGCCAGGTGGGGCAGCCGAGGCCGGACGCGGTGAGCCGGACCGCCCCGCCGGTGACCACGATCGCCACGTTCGCGATGATCGAGGTGTACGCGAGCCGGCGCAGCAGGGTGGGGGAGACCGGGAACCGGACGGAACGCTTCACGGAGCGAATCCTACGCACCGTAGTGGATCCCGATCGGGCGACTCCGTCACCCCGGTGGGCGGAATCACCGGACCCCGGGTTTGCGGGCCCCGGCCGAATTACGTAACGTTGCTGTTGTGAAAAACGCGGCAGCGCTGTCCGAGGGGTCGGTGACCGGTACGGTCGTCGGCGCCCCGGCCGTTGCCGACCCGCCGACCCGGGACCGGGTCACCCAGCTCCTGCTGGAGCGGGGCGCGACCACCGCCGCGCAGCTCGGTTCGGCGCTCGGCCTCAGCCCGGCCGCGATCCGCCGGCACCTCGACGCGATGCTCGCCGACGGGGACGTGGTCGCCCGGGAGCAGACCGTGCGCGGCAGCCGGGGGCGGGGCCGGCCGGCCAAGGTCTTCGTGCTGACCGAGGCGGCCCGGGTGCGCTGCGGCACCCACCACTACGACAACATGGCCACCGCCGCGCTGCGCTGGATCGCCCGCACCGGCGGCGCCGAGGCGGTCGCCGAGTTCGCCGCCGACCAGGTCGCCGCGCTGGAGGCGCGCTGCCGGTCGGCCATGGAGAACGCCGGCGACGCTCCGCTCGCGCGGGCCGAGGCACTCGCCGGGGCGCTGACCTCCGAGGGCTACGCTGCCAACGCGTCCACGATCGCCTCCGGCGGCCAGCTCTGCCAGCACCACTGCCCGGTGGCGCACGTGGCCGCCGAGTTCCCCCAACTGTGCGAGGCCGAGACCGCGGTGATCTCCCGCCTGGTCGGCACCCACGTGCAGCGCCTGGCCACCATCGCGCACGGCGACGGCGTCTGCACCACACACATTCCCGCCCAGTCCGGTTCCACCGTCACCACTGTGAGGACAGATAGATGACCGAGCAGATCGTCCAGCCCCTGACCCAGGAGGAGCAGCTCGCCGCCCTCGGTCGCTACGAGTACGGGTGGGCCGACCCCGACGTCGCCGGGGCCGCCGCCCAGCGTGGTCTGAACGAGGCGGTGGTGCGGGACATCTCGGCCAAGAAGAACGAGCCGGCCTGGATGCTCGACCTGCGGCTCAAGGGCCTGCGGCTGTTCGGCCGCAAGCCGATGCCGGCCTGGGGCGCGGACCTCACCGGGATCGACTTCGACAACATCAAGTACTTCGTCCGGTCCACCGAGAAGCAGGCCACCAGTTGGGAGGACCTGCCGGAGGACATCAAGAACACCTACGACCGGCTGGGCATCCCGGAGGCGGAGAAGCAGCGGCTGGTCGCCGGCGTCGCGGCGCAGTACGAGTCCGAGGTCGTCTACCACAAGATCCGTGAGGATCTCGAGGAGCAGGGCGTCGTCTTCCTCGACACCGACACCGCGCTGCGTGAGCACGAGGACATCTTCAAGGAGTACTTCGGCACGGTGATCCCGGTCGGCGACAACAAGTTCGCCGCGCTGAACACCTCCGTCTGGTCCGGTGGCTCGTTCATCTACGTGCCGAAGGGCGTGCACGTGGAGATCCCGTTGCAGGCCTACTTCCGGATCAACACGGAGAACATGGGCCAGTTCGAGCGGACGCTGATCATCGTCGACGAGGGCGCGTACGTGCACTACGTCGAGGGCTGCACCGCGCCGCTCTACTCCTCCGACTCGCTGCACAGCGCGGTCGTGGAGATCATCGTCAAGAAGAACGCCCGGTGCCGTTACACGACCATCCAGAACTGGTCGAACAACGTCTACAACCTGGTCACCAAGCGCGCGGTCTGCCACGAGGGCGCGACCATGGAGTGGGTCGACGGCAACATCGGCTCCAAGGTCACCATGAAGTACCCGGCGGTCTACATGACCGGCGAGCACGCCAAGGGCGAGGTGCTCTCGGTGGCCATGGCCGGCGAGGGCCAGCACCAGGACGCGGGCGCCAAGATGGTGCACGCCGCGCCGCACACCTCCTCGACCATCGTGTCGAAGTCGATCGCCCGGGGCGGCGGTCGCACCTCCTACCGGGGCCTGGTGCAGGTGCTGGAGGGCTCGCACAGCAGCCGCAGCACGGTCAAGTGCGACGCGCTGCTGGTCGACACCATCTCCCGCTCCGACACCTACCCCTACGTCGACATCCGCGAGGACGACGTGTCGATGGGGCACGAGGCGACCGTCTCCAAGATCAGCGACGACCAGCTCTTCTACCTGATGAGCCGCGGTCTGAGCGAGGACGAGGCGATGGCGATGATCGTGCGCGGCTTCATCGAGCCGATCGCCAAGGAGCTCCCGATGGAGTACGCGCTGGAGCTGAACCGCCTGATCGAGCTGCAGATGGAGGGCGCGGTCGGCTGACGCCGCCCGCGTCGGGCCGGGCCTCGCGCCCGGCCCGTCTCCGGTTCCACTGACACCGTCGTCGCTGAACAGACCAAGGAAGAGATGACTACCGAGGCTTCCGCACCGCCCACGACCAAGTCGCAGGCGCTCCGCTCGTACGACGTCGCCGACTTCCCGGCCCTGACCGGCCTGGAGGAGGAGTGGCGCTTCACCCCGCTCAAGCGCCTCCGCGGCCTCGCGGGTGACGGTTCCGGGGCGGCGCGCGGCGCGGTCCGGCACGAGTACGGCGACCTGCCCGAGGGCGTCACCGTCGACCGGATCGGCTCCGACGACCCGCGGGTGGGCAGCGTGCTCACGCCGTTCGACCGGGTCAGCGCGCTGGCCTACGGCGCGGCCGAGGACGCCCTGCTGGTGGCCGTCGCCCGGGACGCCGTGGTGGACGCGCCGGTGCGCCTGCGGGTGGTCGGCGAGGGCGCCGAGGCGCTCGCGTTCGGGCACACGTTCGTCGAGGTGGGCCGCTTCGCCGAGGTGACGGTGGTGCTGGAGCACGTCGGCTCCGCCACGCTCGCCGACAACGTCGAGGTGACGGTGGCGGACGGGGCGAAGCTGACGCTCGTCACGCTCGCCGACTGGGCCGACGACGCGGTCCAGGCGCAGCACCTGAAGGTCCGGCTGGGCCGCGACGCCCGGGTCGTGCACGTGCAGGTGAGTCTCGGCGGCGACCTGGTCCGGCAGCACACCACCGTGGAGTACACCCAGCGCGGCGGCGAGGCCGAGCTGTACGGCCTCTACTTCGCCGACTCCGGCCAGCACCTGGAGCACCGGCAGCTCGTCGACCACACCGTGCCGGACTGCCGCAGCAACGTCGGCTACCGGGGCGCGCTCCAGGGCGACGACGCGCACACCGTCTGGGTCGGCGACGTGCTGATCCGGGCCGAGGCGACCGGCACCGACACGTACGAGATCAACCGGAACCTGCTGCTCAGCGACGGTGCCCGGGCCGACTCGGTGCCCAACCTGGAGATCGAGACCGGCGAGATCACCGGCGCCGGGCACGCCAGCGCGACCGGCCGGTTCGACGACGAGCAGCTGTTCTACCTGATGGCCCGCGGCATCCCGGAGTCCGAGGCGCGGCGCCTGGTGGTCCGGGGCTTCTTCGCCGAGCTGATCAACAAGATCCCGGTCGAGGACCTGCGCGAGCGGCTCGGTGACGCGATCGAGGCCCGCCTCGCCAAGGCCGGCGCCTGATGATCAGGATCTGTTCGACCGAGGACGTGCCGAAGGGCACCGTGATCAGCGCCGACGTGGACGGCACGACGCTGGCCGTGGTGCACGGCGAGGACGACCGGTTCTACGCCGTACGCGACGAGTGCTCGCACGCCGCCGTCGCCCTCTCCGAGGGTGAGGTCGAGGGATGCACGCTGGAATGCTGGCTGCACGGATCCCGTTTCGACCTGCGTACCGGTGAGCCCACCGGGTTGCCCGCGACCGAACCCGTACCCGTCTACCCCGTCGAGGTCCGCGACGGCGAGATCTACGTCAGCATGACGCCGAGCAATGGAGTGACGCGATAATGAGCACCCTGGAGATCCGCGACCTGAAGGTGTCGGTCAAGCTGCCCGAGGGTGAGCTCAAGCCGATCCTGCACGGGGTCGACCTGACCGTGCGCTCCGGTGAGACGCACGCGATCATGGGCCCGAACGGCTCCGGCAAGTCGACGCTGGCCTACTCGATCGCCGGCCACCCGAAGTACGAGATCACCGGCGGTGAGGTGACGCTCGACGGCGAGGACGTGCTCGCCATGTCCGTCGACGAGCGGGCCCGCGCCGGCCTGTTCCTGGCCATGCAGTACCCGGTCGAGGTGCCCGGCGTGTCGGTGGCCAACTTCCTGCGTACCGCCAAGACCGCCATCGACGGCGAGGCGCCGAAGCTGCGCACCTGGGCCGGCGAGCTGCGCGGCGCCATGGAGAAGCTCCAGATGGACCCGGCGTTCGCCCAGCGCAACGTCAACGAGGGCTTCTCCGGCGGCGAGAAGAAGCGGCACGAGATCGTGCAGCTCGAACTGCTCAAGCCGAAGATCGCCATCCTCGACGAGACCGACTCCGGCCTCGACGTCGACGCGCTGCGCGTGGTCAGCGAGGGCGTGAACCGGGTCCGCGACACCGGCGACACCGGGATGCTGCTGATCACCCACTACACCCGGATCCTGCGCTACATCAAGCCGGACTTCGTGCACGTCTTCGTCGCCGGGCGGATCGTCGAGCAGGGCGGTCGCGAGCTGGCCGACAAGCTCGAGGAAGAGGGCTACGAGCGGTACGTCGCCGGGGCCGGCGCGGCGCGGGCCTGAGATCTGACATGACCTCCATCGCGATCCCGGCGGGTATGCCGCAGTACGACGACGTGCCGCGCTTCGACGTGGCGACGGTGCGGGCCGACTTCCCGATCCTGGGTCGGGAGGTCAACGGCCACCCGCTGGTCTACCTGGACAGCGCCAACACCTCGCACAAGCCGCGCGTGGTGCTCGACGTGCTCGCCGAGCACTACGCGCGGCACAACGCCAACGTGTCGCGTTCGGTGCACACGCTGGGCACCGAGGCGACCGAGGCGTACGAGGGCGCGCGGGCGAAGATCGCCGCGTTCGTCAACGCGCCCAGCGTGGACGAGGTGGTGTTCACCAAGAACTCCACCGAGGCGATCAACCTGGTGGCGTACGCGTTCTCGAACGCCTCGCTGCGCGCGGACGGTGACGAGCGGTTCCGGCTCGGCCCCGGCGACGAGATCGTGATCTCCGAGATGGAGCATCACTCGAACATCGTGCCGTGGCAGCTCCTCGCCCAGCGCACCGGCGCGACGCTGCGCTGGTTCCCGGTCACCGACGGCGGCCGGCTGGACGAGTCGGGCCTGGACGACCTGGTCACCGAGCGGACGAAGATCGTCTCGCTGGTGCACGTGTCGAACATCCTCGGCACGGTCAACGCCACCGCGCGGATCACCGAGCGGGTCCGCCAGGTCGGCGCGCTGCTGCTGCTCGACTGCTCCCAGTCGGTGCCGCACCTGCCGATCGACGTGGTCGACCTGGACGCGGATTTCATCGTCTTCACCGGCCACAAGATGTGCGGCCCGACCGGCATCGGCGTGCTCTGGGGCCGGGGCGAGCTGCTCGCCGCGATGCCCCCGGTGATGGGCGGCGGTTCGATGATCGAGACGGTGACGATGGCGCGGTCGACGTTCGCCGCGCCGCCGGCCCGGTTCGAGGCGGGCACGCCGCCGATCGCCGAGGCGGTCGCGCTCGGCGCGGCGGTGGACTACCTCACCGGCGTCGGCATGCGGGCGATCCAGTGGCACGAGAAGGAGCTGACGGCGTACGCGCTGGACGCGCTCGCGACCGTGCCCGGGTTGCGGATCTTCGGCCCGTCCGTGCCGGTCGGCCGGGGCGGGACGATCTCCTTCGCGCTCGGTGACGTGCACCCGCACGACGTCGGGCAGGTGCTCGACTCGCTCGGCGTGCAGGTGCGGGTGGGTCACCACTGCGCCAAGCCGGTCTGCACCCGCTTCGGGGTGCCGGCGATGACGCGGGCGTCGTTCTACCTCTACACCACCCCGGCGGAGATCGACGCCCTGGTGGCGGGTCTGGAGCAGGTGCGGAAGGTGTTCGCGTGATGCAGCTCGAATCTCTCTACCAGGAGATCATCCTGGACCACTACAAGCACCCGCACGGCCGCGGCCTGCGGGCGGCGGCGGACCCGGCCTCCCGCGTCGGCGAGGCGCACCACGTCAACCCGACCTGTGGCGACGAGATCACCGTACGGGTGGCGACCGACGGCGCGGTGCTCACCGACATCTCCTACGACGGGATGGGCTGCTCGATCAGCCAGGCGTCCGCGAGCATCCTGCACGAGCTGCTGCGCGGCCGGGCCGCGGACGACGCCGCGGTGGTGCACGAGGCGTTCGTCGAGTTGATGTCCGGACGGGGCCAGGTCACGCCGGACGAGGACGTGCTCGGCGACGGGGTGGCGTTCGCGGGTGTGGCGCGCTACCCGGCCCGGGTGAAGTGCGCGCTGCTGTCGTGGATGGCGTTCAAGGACGCCGCGGCACGCGCCGGGGTGGGCGTGGGCCCCGAGGCGAAGGCGAATCATCAATACAGCGCGGCGGCGTCCCAGGCCGGTGCCGGGCGGAACGAGGGGGCGGCATGAGCGAGGACGAGACCACCACGACGCCGGAGACCGGCGCGGTGGCGACCGACAGCCCGGTGACGCCGGCCAACGGCAAGGCCGCCGTCGGCGACATCGAGGAGGCGATGAAGGACGTCGTCGACCCCGAGCTGGGCATCAACGTGGTCGACCTGGGTCTGGTGTACGGCGTGCACGTGGACGACGAGAACGTGGCCACGCTGGACATGACGCTGACCTCGGCGGCGTGCCCGTTGACCGACGTGATCGAGGACCAGACCCGGCAGGCGCTGACCACCGGCCCGGGCGGCGGTCTGGTGAACGACATCCGGATCAACTGGGTGTGGCTGCCGCCGTGGGGCCCCGACAAGATCACCGACGAGGGGCGGGACCAGCTCCGCTCGCTCGGCTTCAACGTCTGACCCGTTCCGCGGGTCACCATGCGAGGGCGCGGCCCCCTTCCCGGGGCGCCGCGCCCCGCGTCCGCCACCCCACCCCACCCACCCCACCCGCCCCACCCCCTCCGCCCCACCCCCTCCGCCCCACCCCCTCCGCCCCGCCCGCTCCGCCCCGCCCGCTCCGCCCCGCCCGCTCCGCCCCGCCCGCTCCGCCCCGCCCGCCCCGCCCGCCCCGCCCGCTCCGCCCCGCCCGCTCCGCCGTGCCGCTCCGCCGTGCCCCTCCGCCCTCCGCCCCGCCCCCTCCGCCCCGCCCCCTCCGCGCCGCAGATTCACGGAAAGAGGCCCTTTCCCGCCCCTGATAGGGCCTCTTTCCGTGAATCTGCGGGCGCTGGGTGGAGTGGGTCGGTGGGCGAGGTGGGGCGGGGTGGGTCGTGGGTGGGGTGGGTCGGTGGCGGGGTGGGTCGGGGCGTGGTGGGCGGGCGGCGGGGTGGTGGGGCGGGCGGCTGGGGGTGCGGGGAAATGGGTGGTGGAGAGGGCGGGGCGGGGCGGAGGATGAGCGGGTGATCGAGGCGTACCCGAAGCAGGTTCCTGTCCGCATGGCGACCGCCGCGCGTCGACAGCGCACCGCGCCGCGGGTCGCCCCACGTCACCGTCCGCCGTCGTGACCGGGGCGTTCCTCGCCGGTCTGCTGGCCGGCTACGGCGTCGCCGTGCCGGTCGGCGCGATCGCGATCCTCATTCTCGGCCTGAGCGCCCGTGCCGGTTTCCGCGTCGGTGCTGCCGCGGCGCTCGCGGTGGCCACCGCCGACGGGCTCTACGCCGCGCTGGCCGCACTGGGTGGCGCCGGGCTGGCCGGGGTGCTGGCCCCGGTGGCCGGGCCGCTGCGGGTGGTGGCCGCGCTGGTGCTGCTCGGCATCGCCGGCCATGGCCTGTGGCGGGCCTGGTCCGGCCGGCGGGCCCGGGTGGTCACCGAGGCGCCGGCCGGACGCGGCCTGCACACCCCGGTCCGGGCGTACGCGGCGCTGCTCGGGTTGACGCTGCTGAACCCGGCCACGGTGCTCTACTTCGCCGCGCTGGTGCTCGGCCGCCGGGACGCCGCCGACCCGGACCCGACCGCCGCCGCGTTGTTCGTGGCCGGCGCGTTCCTGGCGTCGGCGAGCTGGCAACTGCTGGTGGCCGGCGGCGGGTCGATGGTCGGTCGCGCGCTGGCCGGCCCGCGTGGTCGCCTGGTCACCGGTGTGGTGTCCAGCGTCCTGATCGCCGGCCTGGCGGCGGCCACCCTGTGGTCCGGCTGACCCGCGCCGGCCAGCCGTCCGGTGGGGCCGCTGAGCCGTGCCGTCGCGCCGTTCGACCGCGCCGGCCGGCGTGCCCGGGCCGGGCGTGTCGTACCGTCGTGGCATGAGCAGCCGACCCGCAGCCGGGGGAGGCCGGTGGGTCGAGGTCGACCCCGGCCGCGTCCCCCGCTGGGTCGAGGGCTTCGCCGAGCGGCACGGTCCGCCCACCACCACCGTCCAGGGGTACGGGCTGTTGCTCACCGCCCCGGACGGCGCCACCGCCGAGCTGCACACGCCGCCCGGCGCGCGTCCCACGCCGGAGCTGACCGCGTTCGCCGGTGTCGCCGCCGCGCCCCGCCGGATCGGCCTGCTGCTGGCCCGCAAGGGCGCGGTGGCGGTCGGGGTGGCCGACGGGACCGAGTTGGTGACCTCCAAGGTCGACACCCGGTACGTGCAGGGTCGCACCGCCGCGGGTGGCTGGTCCCAGCAGCGGTTCGCCAGGCGGCGCGACAACCAGGCGAAGGCGGCGCTGGGTGACGCGGCGGATCTCGCCGTACGCCTGCTGTTGCCGGCCGCCGGCACGCTCGCGGCGCTGGTCTGCGGCGGTGACCGGCGCGCGGTGGACACGGTGCTGGCCGACCGGCGGCTGGCCCCGCTCGCGGCGCTGCGCGCCGACCGCCTCCTCGACGTGCCCGAACCTCGGCACGCGGTCCTGGTCGCGGCCGTCGCCGCCGCCCGCGCGGTCCACATCCTGGTCCGCTGAACGGGAAAGATCACATCAAGCCGGTCAATCCCGCGCGCACCTAGTGCATCGAATCGACTCGATGCTTACAGTCGGTGTCACGAAGTGGTGGGTCACCGGGCGACCCACAGGGCAGCTTCGCCTCCGCCGTTCACGCACGGACATCGTTGGGAGAAGGCATTTCATGAACGGATATCAGGGCGGCCGGCTGCGGACCCGGTGGCGCCGCGCGACAAGACTCCTCGCCGCCGCGGCGGCGATGTGCGCCGGAAGCGTCGTGCTCACCGCCGCACTCACCGCGGGCGCGGCGACCGCCGGTCCCGCCGAACGCGTCGCGCTGGCCGCCCCGGCGGTCACCAGTGTCACCGCGGGCGGTGCGCACACGTGCGCGATCCGCGCCGACGGCGGGCTGTGGTGCTGGGGCTCCAACTACGGCGGCCAGCTCGGCGACGGGACCACCACGAACCGGAGCGCCCCGGCGCGGGTCGGCACCGCCACCTGGGCCGGTGTCGACGCCGGCTCCGGACACACCTGTGCGGTCCGGACGGACGGGACACTGTGGTGCTGGGGCTCGAACTTCCGGGGCCAGCTCGGCGACGGCACGACCACGAGCCGCAGCGCTCCGGTGCAGGTCGGCACCGCCACCACCTGGGCCCGGGTCGACGCGGGCCCGGCGCACACCTGCGCCGTGCGCACCGACGGCACGCTCTGGTGCTGGGGGTTCAACCGCACCTCGCAGTTGGGCGTCGGCAGCTCGCCCTACACCGCGACCACGCCGCTCCAGGTCGGCACCGCGACCAACTGGGCGAGCGTGTCGACCGGCTTCGCGCATACCTGCGGCGTCCGTACCGACGGCACGCTGTGGTGCTGGGGTCTCAGTTCGGACGGGCAGCTCGGTCTCGGCACGCTCGGCTCCCAGACGACGCCGGCCCAGGTCGGCACCGCCACCACCTGGAGCGGTGTCACGGCCGGGTACGCGCACACCTGCGGGATCCGGTCCGGCACGCTGTGGTGCTGGGGGGAGAACGGCTACGGTCAGCTGGGCCTGAGCGGCACCTACCAGACCGCGCCGGTCCAGGTCGGCGCGGCCACCACCTGGAGCCGCGTCGCCGCCAGCAGCGACGCGACGTGCGCGTCCCGCACCGACGGCAGTCTCTGGTGCTGGGGCAAGAACGCGACCGGGCAGGTGGGCGACGGCACCACCACCCACCGGTCCACGCCGACCCGCGTCGGCACCGCCACCACCTGGACGGGCGGCCTCGCCGTCACCGACCACAGCTGCGCCGTCCGTACCGACGGCAGCCTGTGGTGCTGGGGTGACAACAGCGGGGGGCAGTTGGGCGACGGCACCACCGTCGGGCGGTCCAGCCCGGCCGAGGTGATCCTGCCGGCCTGATCCGCCGGGCCTCACGACGTCGGGCCGTCGGCCTGCGCCGCTGGACGTTCAGCGGGCAGGCCGACGGCCCGGCGACGGCGGTGCGGTCTACTGCCCGGCGCCGAAGGTGTCGCAGGCCTTCGGGTCGCCGGTGGAGAAGCCCTTGGTGAACCACTGCTTGCGCTGCTCGGAGCTGCCGTGGGTGAACTCGTCCGGGTTCACCGGCCGGCCGGAGCGCTGCTGGATGGCGTCGTCACCGATCTTCTCGGCGGTGTCGATCGCCTGCTGGATGTCCTGATCGGTGATGCTCTTGAAGATCTTCTGGCCCTGCTCGTCGGCGGTGCCGGTGGCGTTCTTCGCCCAGGCGCCGGCGTAGCAGTCGGCCTGCAGCTCGAGCTTCACCGAGAGCGCGTTGGTGTTCTGCGGGTCGCGCTGCTGCTGGCGGCGCATCTGCGCCTCGGTGCCGAGCAGGTCCTGCACGTGGTGGCCGTACTCGTGGGCGAGCACGTACGGCTGGGCGAACTCGCCCTCGGCGCCGAGCTGGTCGGCGAGCAGCCGGTAGAACGTGAGGTCGATGTAGACCAGGTCGTCGGCCGGGCAGTAGAACGGGCCGACGCCGGAGTCGGCCGCGCCGCAGCCGGTGCTGACGTTCTGGCTGAAGAAGACCGTCTTGGACGGCTTGTACTGCTCGCCGAAGACCTCCGGCATGGCGGTGCGCCAGTACGCCTGGATCGAGTTGACGTAGAGCGCGTTGCGGCAGTCGAGCTGTTTCAACGCGTCGTCCGCCGAGCACTTCTGCTCCAGCGAGGTGTTGTCGCCCTGAGGCGAGTCGCCGCCGTTGGTGGCCGCGTTGAGGCCGAAGCCGCCGCCCACCAGGGCGACCAGCACGGCGATGATGATGCCCACGATCCCGCCGCGACCGCCGCCGCCCGGGATCGGGATGCCCATCCCGCCTCCGCCGCCGGACCCTCGCCGGTCGTCCACCTGGCTGGTGTCGACCCGCGCGTTCTCATTCAGCTCCATGTTGACCCCGATCACCGATGTGTCCGTGTGTGGTGGTTGCGGTACCGGACCGGGTCCGGACGGCGGTTTGGGTACCCGATGATCTTGTGCGGTAATCCGACGGGACCGCCGCGGCGCGCCCGGTACACTGGAGCCGTGCTGCGCTGCGAAGGCTGAACGGCCCCGCGCCGACGGGAGAAACGACCCGCCGGCGCTTTCGCGTGCCCTGAGTCAGCCCTTCCGGACCCGAGAGCGAGTACTCCGAAATGATCACTGCCACCGGCCTGGAACTGCGCGCCGGTTCCCGGATCCTGCTGTCCGACACCACCCTGCGGGTGCAGCCGGGCGACCGGATCGGCCTGGTCGGACGCAACGGCGCCGGCAAGACCACCACGCTGAAGGTGCTCGCCGGGGAGGGTCAGCCGTACGCCGGGCAGATCGACCGGCGCAGCGCCATCGGCTACCTGCCGCAGGACCCGCGCACCGGCGACCTGGAGGTCACCGGCCGGGACCGGGTGCTCTCCGCGCGCGGCCTGGACGTGCTGATGGCGCAGATGAAGGAGCTGGAGGACAAGCTCGCCGAGGGCGCCGACGACGAGCGGCTGGTCCGCCGCTACGGGGCGCTGGAGGACCAGTTCGCCTCGCTGGGCGGCTACGCGGCCGAGGCCGAGGCGGCCCGGATCTGCGCCAACCTCGGCCTGCCCGACCGCGCCCTGGCGCAGACCATCGGCACGCTCTCCGGCGGCCAGCGCCGCCGCATCGAGCTGGCCCGGATCCTGTTCCGGGACGCCGGGGAGAACGGCGGCGGCATCCTGCTGCTCGACGAGCCCACCAACCACCTCGACGCGGACTCGATCACCTGGCTGCGCGGCTTCCTCGCCAACCACAAGGGCGGCCTGATCGTGATCTCCCACGACGCCTCGCTGCTGGAGGCCGTGGTCAACAAGGTCTGGTTCCTGGACGCCACCCGGTCCGTGGTCGACACGTACAACCTGGGTTGGAAGGCGTACCAGGAGGCGCGGGAGACCGACGAGCGCCGCCGCCGCCGGGAGCGGGCCAACGCGGAGAAGAAGGCCGGCGCGCTGATGGCGCAGGCGGACAAGATGCGGGCCAAGGCCACCAAGACGGTGGCCGCGCAGAACATGGCCCGCCGCGCGGAGCGGCTGCTCTCCGGCCTGGACGAGGTCCGGGTCGCCGACAAGGTGGCCAAGGTGCGCTTCCCCAGCCCGGCGCCGTGCGGCAAGACGCCGCTGACCGCCAACGGCCTGTCCAAGTCGTACGGGTCGTTGGAGATCTTCACCGACGTGAACGTCGCGGTGGACCGGGGCTCCCGGGTGGCCATCCTCGGCCTCAACGGCGCCGGCAAGACCACGCTGCTGCGGATGCTCGGCGGCCTGCTGGAGCCGGACACCGGCGAGGTGCGCCCCGGGCACGGCCTGCGGCTCGGCTACTACGCCCAGGAGCACGAGACGCTGGACGTGGACCGGACGATCCTGGAGCACATGCGCAGCGCCGCGTCCGACCAGACCGACACCGACCTGCGCAAGATCCTCGGCGCGTTCCTGTTCTCCGGCGAGGACGTCGACAAGCCGGCCGGCGTGCTCTCCGGCGGTGAGAAGACCCGGCTGGCACTGGCCACGCTGGTCTGCTCCGGGGCCAACGTGCTGCTGCTGGACGAGCCGACGAACAACCTCGACCCGGTCAGCCGGGAGCAGGTGCTCGACGCGATCGCCCGCTACCCCGGCGCGATCGTGCTGGTCACCCACGACCCGGGGGCGGTCACCGCGCTCAAGCCGGACCGCGCCATCCTGCTGCCCGACGGCGACGAGGACGCCTGGTCCGACGACCTGCTGGAACTGGTCGAGCTGGCCTGACCCACCGTTTCCGCCGTCGATCATGAAGTTGGCGGCCCTCTGCGAGATCGGCGGTCGGCGGTCGGCGGGGCGGTCGGTGGTCGGCGGTCGGTGGGGTGGTCAGGTGAGGAGGTCGGCGAGCCGGGGGAGGACGCCGGAGGTGAGCAGGATTGTCGCGCCGATGGCGATGAAGATCGCCGGCACCAGCCAGTGGCCGGCCCGGCCGACCAGCGACACCACCCGGGGATGGCCGCCGAGCACGGCGGCGACGGCGCACCACACGGCGACCAGCACGGCGAAGACCAGCAGCCAGACCAGGCCGGTGAGCGGGTCGAGGGCGCGGAAGACCGGCACGTAGACCGCGATGTTGTCGGCGCCGTTGGCCACCGTGATCCCGGCGACGCCGAGCAGGGTGCCGACGACCACCGGCGGGTCGTCGTCCTCGGCCCGGTGCAGCAGCGCGCGGACGCCGAGCGCGATCGGCAGCAGCCCGAGCAGCCCCGGCCACGGGTCGGGCACCACCAGCAGCCCGGCGGCGGCCACCACCGCGACGGCGACCAGCGCGCCGATGCCCGCGTACTGGCCGGCGACGATCTGCCAGGGCCGCGGCCGGCCGTCGGTCCGCGACGCCACGAAGAGCACGGTGAGCACCACGATGTCGTCGAGGTTGGTGGCGGCGAACACTCCCGCGGCACCGGCCGCGACGGCGATCAGGTCGGTCACCCGGGCAGGGTACGGCCCGCCGGGCGGATCGGTCGCGACGGACCCGGGCGCCCCGGCCCGCTCGGCGCGCTGCGGATCGGGCGGGGGAGAAAGCGCGGTGTACGCGACCGCGTACGCATCGGACGGCCGGGAGGATCACTCTATCGGGAAGCTGACAATGCGTAGCGTGTCGGTTGGCGAATAGTTGATATCTGGCGCATGATCGTCCGAGGCGGTCTAATAGGTGGGACCGTATCCGAACCGCACAGTCTGGGACGTGAGGAATCAGCATGGCAGCCACCGGCACAGCCACCAGCACTGAGAAGGGTCGCCGGATCGTCGGGGCCGAGCGTCAGACGCTCGCCAAAGACCTGGTAAAGCGGTACACCGGGGGTGAGAGCATCCGTGCGCTGGCGGCCTCGACCGGCCGCTCCTACGGATTCATCCACCGGGTGCTCACCGAGTCCGGGGTGCAGCTGCGGCAGCGCGGCGGTGCCCGGCGCCGCAAGAAGGCGTGACCCGCCCCCCAGCGTCGTCCATCAGCGTCGCGCTCCGGGTGGTCCGGTGACCACCGAGACGACCGGAGTTCGACTCGACTGCGACGGGCCGGTCGCGACGGTGACGTTGTGCCGGCCCGACGTGCTCAACGCCCAGACCCCGGCGATGTGGCGCGCCATGAGCGACTTCTCCCGGGACCTGCCCGGTGACGTCCGGGTCGTCGTCGTACGCGGCGAGGGGCGCGCCTTCTCCGCGGGCCTGGACCTGGCGGTCGCCGGTGCCTCCGGGCCGGGCTCCTTCGCCGAGCTCGCCACGCTCTCCGAGTCCGAGTGCGCCGACCGGATCGCCGCCTATCAGGGCGGCTTCACCTGGCTGCACCGGCCGGACGTCGTCTCGATCGCCGCCGTGCAGGGCCATGCGATCGGTGCCGGCTTCCAGCTCGCTCTCGCCTGCGACCTTCGCGTGCTCGCCGCCGACGCCCGGCTCTCGATGGCCGAGGTGACGCTCGGGCTGGTCCCCGACCTGGCCGGCACGCGCCGGCTGGTCGAGCTGGTCGGCTACTCCCGGGCCCTGGAGATCTGTGCCACCGGCCGCCGGATGGACGCCGCCGAGGCGGACCGGATCGGCCTGGCCACGCTCGTGGTGCCCAACGACGAGCTGGACGCCGCGGTGCGCGACCTGGCCGCCGGGCTGCTGGCCAACAGCCGGGACGCCGTCGTGGAGATCAAGGCGCTGCTCGCCGGCGCGGCCGGGCGCTCGCACGCCGAGCAGCAGCGGGCCGAGCGGGAGGCCCAGACCCGCCGGATCCGGGACCTGGCCGGACGCGGCGAATAGCGGTAAGGACCGCACGGGAAGATCTGGGTTACTCGCGAGGTTGTCACAGGCGTCGGGAGAATTGACCCCGGCGGTTCACGCTGCCCGACGACCCGGAGGTGACGAGTGTCCAACCCCATGGCCGGCGGCGGCATGGGCGGCTGGAGCATGCTCCGGTCGCTGCGCAACCGCGACGAGGTCTCCGCCCACCGGCTCAAGCGGGGCACCGCCCGGCGGATCGTCGCGTTCGCCCAGCCCTACCGGCGCGACATCGTCGTCTTCCTGCTCACCGTGATCGTCGCCGCGGTGATCGGCGTGGCCACCCCGCTGCTCGCCGGTGACGTCATCGACGCGATCGCCGGCGGCGGCTCCGACGCCCGCGGCACCGTGGTCCGGCTCGCGCTGGTCATCGCCGTGCTGGCCGTGGCCGACGCGCTGTTCTCGCTGGCCCAGCGGTGGTACTCGGCCCGCATCGGCGAGGGCATCATCCTCGACCTGCGCACCCGGGTCTACGACCACGTCCAGCGGATGCCGCTCCAGTTCTTCACCCGCACCCAGACCGGCGCGCTGGTCAGCCGGCTCAACAACGACGTGCTCGGCGCCCAGCGCGCGTTCACCTCGACGCTGTCCGGGGTGGTCAGCAACGTCATCCAGCTCGTGCTCACCGCCGGGGCGATGCTGGTGCTGTCCTGGCAGATCACCGTGCTGGCGCTGGTGCTGCTGCCGATCTTCATCATCCCGGCCCGCCGGGTCGGCCGCCGGCTGGCCGAGATCACCCGTGAGTCCTACGACCTCGACGCCAAGATGAACGCCACCATGACCGAGCGGTTCGGCGTCTCCGGCGCGCTGCTGGTCAAGCTGTTCGGCACGCCCGAGGTGGAGGCCGACCGGTTCGCCCGCCGGGCCGAGCGGGTGCGCGACATCGGCATCCAGTCCGCGATGTACTCCCGCACGTTCTTCGTGGCGATGCTGCTGGTCGCCTCGCTGGCCCAGGCGTTGACCTACGGCATGGGCGGCTGGCTCGCGGTCACCGGTGCGGTCAGCGCGGGCACCGTCGTCAAGCTGGCGCTGCTGCTGACCCGCCTCTACGGTCCGCTCACCGCGCTGTCCAACGTCCGGGTCGACGTGATGAGCGCGCTGGTTTCCTTCGACCGCGTCTTCGAGGTGCTCGACCTGCGTCCGGCCATCGCGGAGAAGCCCGACGCCGTGCCGGTCCCGCCCCGCAACGGCCGGGTCGAGTTCCGTGACGTCCGCTTCCGCTACCCGAGCGCCGCCGAGGTGTCGCTGGCCTCGCTGGAGGAGGTCGCCACGCTGGACCGGACGGTCAACGAGCCGGTGCTCAAGGGTGTCTCGTTCGCCGTCGAGCCGGGGCAGATGGTCGCGCTGGTCGGCCCGTCCGGCGCCGGCAAGTCGACGCTGTCCATGCTGATCTCCCGGATCTACGACGTCAGCGACGGCCAGGTGCTGGTCGGCGGCGTCGACGTGCGCGACGCGACGCTCGCCTCGCTGCGCGACGAGATCGGCGTGGTCACCCAGGATTCGCACCTGTTCCACGAGACGATCCGGGAGAACCTCCGCTACGCCAAGCCCGACGCCACCGACGACGAGATCTGGGCGGCGCTGGCCGGCGCGCAGGTCGCCGACCTGGTCCGGGCCACGCCCGACGGGCTCGACACCACCGTCGGCGAGCGGGGCTACCGCTTCTCCGGCGGCGAGAAGCAGCGCATCGCCATCGCCCGGCTGCTGCTCAAGGCCCCGTCGATCGTGATCCTCGACGAGGCCACCGCACACCTCGACTCGGAGAGCGAGGCGGCGGTGCAGCGGGCGCTGTCGGTGGCGTTGACCGGGCGCACCGCGCTGGTCATCGCGCACCGGCTGTCCACCGTGCGCGACGCCGACCAGATCCTGGTCCTCGACGAGGGTCGCATCGTCGAGCGCGGCCGGCACGAGGAGCTGGTGGCGGTCGGCGGCCTCTACGCCGAGCTGTACCGGACCCAGTTCGCGGTCACCGACTCGCCGGCCCCGTACGCGGAGCCGGAGCAGCCCGAGCCGGTGGTGACCACGGTGCCGATGGGCACGTACGTCGCGCAGGAGGCCATGCCGCCGGCGACCGCGAACTAGCGGCCTGCTCGGGCCCCTAGGCGCTCCGCCCCCGGGCGCCGGTCACCCGCCCGGCCGCCCCTCGCCCGGGTGACGGGGTCTGCTGGCGCGGCGCCGACCGCGGGGCCCCGGCCCACGTGTCGGCCAGGTGTTGCTGGAGCAGGTCGTGCCGGAACTGGTAGACCGGTCCCGAGCTGCGCAGGACCTGTCGTTCCCGCGCGTCCTCCAGGAACCGCCGCATCCGCAGCGGGGTCTGGAAGCGTACGGCCATCTCGACCTGCCGGCAGAGCGTGCGCCAGGTGGTGGAGAACGACCAGAGCCAGACGGCGCTGGCGAGCGCCCCCAGCCCACCGATCGCCAGCACCCGGGGCAGGCTCACGTCGAAGTGCATGCCGAAGCCGGTGCCGCCGACGAACGCGGCCGTCGCCGCGGTGGCCGCCAGCATCATGCTCGCCGCCGCGTCGTCCCGCCACGACCGGCGGGGATCGAGCGCGTAGTCCTCGGGCTGCGCCGAGGCGAACAGGGACCCGCCGAGTTCGAGCGTGAGCCAGACCGCCAGCCCGGTGAGCAGCCACCCGCCGACGCCGGGAAGGGCGGAGCCGAGCAGCCTCAGCGGCACGATCAACCCGAATGCGAGGGGGAGGGTGACCAGCATCCGGGGCGGGACGAACATCGTCCGCCACCAGCGTCGGGGCACCCGCCTGCGTACCGGTTCCCGCCCCCGGATCACGGCGAACGCGGACATGAAAGCCATCACCAGCGCCACCGGCAGCCCGCTGGTGATCTCCCGCCCCTCGGCGAGCTGGTACGACAGGCCGAGAAGCAGTCCGATGAGGAGCGCGGTCGAGTACCAGACCGCCAAGGCGGACAGCAGCGCCGGGAGCGGCGGCGAAGGACCCGTCGGCGGCATGTCCCACCACTTCAGGCCGCTGTCTCCGGTGCGACCGAGGTGATGGGCGAGGAAGCCGAGCGTCCGTCGGGCGGTGCGGAGCGAGTAACGCGGCGGTGGCCGCTGCGGGCCGGCGGCGTACGCCGTGGCCAGCGCGCGGTCGAGCAGGTGACGCTCGACCTGCCGGGCCTTGCGGAACCGTCGACGGTCCAGGAGTTCGTCCACCGGATCGAGCGGGTCGTACGCGTCCCGGAGCAGGGTGAGCAGGAACGGGTTCTTGAGCGGGCCGGTGAGCGGGCCGGCCGGCCCCTGCCGGAGCCGGTCGGTGACCTTCTGCCAGGCGGGTGGCGGCGGTGAGGACAGCCGGCTGAGGAGGTAGTCGACCGCGACGTCCTCGTCGACGGGCCGCAGCTCGATGCCCGCCGCCCCGACCAGTGGATGCCGCCGGACGGCGCTGGTCAGCTCGTCGACCCGGCTGAGCAGCACCAGCCGGAGGTCGCCCTGTCGGCTCAGCTCCCGCAGGACGACGGGACGCAGGCCCTCGCCGATCTCGTCCAGACCGTCGAGGAGCACGGCGACCTTGTGGCCCGCGACGAGCCTCGCCGCGTCCTTGGCGGTGAAGCCGGGAATCTCGGCGACCTGGTCGGTGATCCAGGTCGCGAGCGGCGTGGTGTCCGCGTCCCAGCCGCGAAGGCTGGCCATGATCGGCACCGGCATGCGGGACCGGTGCTCCGGGCTGGCCTGCTCGCGCGCCGCCAGCGCGTCCCGGAACAGGAGGACAGCCGCGGCGCTCTTGCCGGCGCCGGGTGGGCCGGCGATGATCAGCCGGCCGGAGGGCAGGCCGGCGTAGAGCGCGTGGAGGTCCTTCTGCGTGCCCGCGGCCAGGTCGTGCTCGGTGACGCGCTCCGCCCCGGGAAGCGGCTCGAACGGGCCGGTCAGGGCGTTTCGCGCCGGGGCGCCGATCGGCGCGGCGGCGCGGTGCCAGGTGATCGGCAGGGGTGCCGTCAGGTCCCGTTCGACGATCTCCTGGCCGCTCCGCTTTCGCATCGCCGCCGCCAGGTCGTCGGCCAGGTCGTCGAGCGATCGGGCCGACCTGCGCGGGAACCAGCGCCCGGACACGAACGAGGCCAGCCCGACGAGCGCCGTGACCACGCCCAACATGAAGGGCGCGACCCCGTTGGCGATGCTCCGCTCGAGGACATCCCACGGCCCGAACGCGGCCAACCCATGCATGGCCGCGATTATTGCAGGAACCGCCTACGACGCGCGGTCCCGGCGTCGCGGTGCGTCACCCCCTCGCGGACGGGGGCGGCGGGCGGCCCGCCCGGGAACGCTACTCGCCGGTGACCGCCGCGCGCAGCTCACCGAACGCGACGCCGAGCGTCTCCGGCGTGAAGTGCGCGTTCAGCCCGCTCGGGTTGGGCAGCACCCAGAGCCGCGCCGGCCCGAGCGGCTCCGGCTGCGGCCCGAAGCCGGCCTTCGGCCGGGCGAAACCGATCCGGTACGCGGTCACCCCGACCACCGCCACCCAGCGCGGTCGGTGGCGCTCCACCTTGTCGGTGAGCACGCGCGCTCCGTCGACCAGCTCCGTGGCGGTCAACTCGTCGGCGCGGGCGCTGGCCCGGGCCACCATGTTCGTGATGCCCAGCCCCAGCGCGGGCAGGTCGTCCTGCTCGCTGGGGTGCCACAGGCGCGGCGTGAACCCGCCACGGTGCAGCGCCGGCCAGAACCGGTTGCCCGGGCGGGCGAAGTGCCAGCCGGTGGCCGCCGACCAGAGGCCCGGGTTGATGCCGACGAAGAGCACGTCCAGGCCGGGCGCGATCACGTCGGGCAGCAGCCGGTCGGCCGCCGCGGCGAGCTGCTCCCGGCTGGGTCGCGGGTAACGGCGGGCGGGCGCGCCGGGACCGGTCGCGGGTTCGGGCCGCCCGCCGGCGGGGCGGCGCCGGTCGTTCATCGACGTGCCGTCCCGGGTCGCGAGCGCGTCGCCCCGCCGGGCCGCGAGGTCATCGACGTGCCGCCTCGGGTCGCGAGCGCGTCGCCCTACCGGGCCGCGAGGTCATCGACGTGCCGTCACAGGCCACGCAGCGCACCGCCGTCGACCGGCACGGCGACCCCGGTGACGTAGCTCGCGGCGGGGGAGAGCAGGAACGCCGCCACCCGGCCGAACTCGGCGGGATCGGCGATGCGGCCCAACGGGATCGCCGCCTCCGCCTCGGCGCGGGCCCGGTCGGCGTCGCCGGAGGCGGCCAGCAACTCCCGGTTGCGGTCGGTCATGATCCGGCCGGGCAGCAGGCTCACCACCCGTACGCCGCGCGGACCGTACTCGTCGGCCATGTCCTTCGCCACGCCGGCCAAGCCGGGCCGCAGCCCGTTGGAGATGCCCAGCCCGGCCAGCGGCCCACGCACCGAGGTGGACAGCACGAGCGCGATCGCGCCGCCGTCGGTGAGCGCGCCGGCCACCGTGCGCGCGAGCCGGACGCTGCCCAGGAAGACCGTCTCGAACGACTCCCGCCACTGCGCGTCGGTGACCTCGGCAGCGGTGCCCCGGGGCGGCCCGCCGACCGAGACCAGTGCGCCGTCGAGCCGGCCGAAGTGTTCGCGGGCCGCCGCCACGAGGCGGTCCGGGGTGCCGGGGTCGGCGAGGTCGGCGGTCAGCCCGATGGCCCACGCCGGACCGCCGAGCGCCTCGACGGCGGCGGCGACCCGTTCCGGGGCCCGGGCGGCGACCACCACGCGGGCGCCGTCCGCCACGAGCTGCCGGGCGGTGGCCAGACCGAGGCCACCGGAGGCGCCGGTCAGCACGTACACCCGGTCGGCGAGTCCGAGATCCATGGGCCCGATCCTGCCGCATCGGGCCGGACGTGTCAGCGCGGGGCGGGCCGCAGCAGGCGTACGCGGCCGGCGAACTGGACCGCGACGGCGCCGCCGGTCCGGGCCAGCGCCGGGAGGCGGCGGCGTCGGGGCGTGCCGCGACCGTCGTAGCGGCTGGCGGCCTCGCGGCCGGCCAGCTCGTCGGCGCCCAGCGGCGGCAGCGCGCCCCGGCCGCGCAGCTCGCGGGCCAGGTCCCAGCCGTCGCGCAGCGAGCCGTTGGTGGGGCGACCGGCCGCCCAGTCGACGAACACCACCGGCCAGTCGGCGCCGAGGCCGGCGGCGAGCAGCGGCCAGTGCCGGGCCACGTCGCCGGCGCGTTTGCGCAGCAGCGCCCGGCGGGCGGCCTCGACCGGCGCCGGGGCGAAGCCGGGCGGCAGCGGCCCGCCGGCCACCAGCGCCGCGACCAGCTCGGCCTGCCGGGCCGCGAGGTCGCCGCTCACGTGACCACCGGAAGCCCGGCTGCGGCGGCCAGCGCGTCCAGCTCGCCGCGCAGCTCGGCGGCGGGCGGGTAGTGGCCGTCGCGCTCCAGCAGCAGCGCCGGCGGCCGGCGCCGGTCGCAGAGCGCCCGGACCAGGTCGAACACCGCGGCGGGGACCGGATCGGTGTGTGTGTCGTGGTAGAAACCGCCGGCCTCGGCGCCGCCGGCCACGTGGACGTAGGCGATCCGCTCCAGCGGCAGCCGGTCCAGCAGCGCGGTCGGGTCGCCACCCCGGTTGCGTGCGTTGGCGTGCACGTTGGCGACGTCGAGCAGCAGCAGCGCGTCGGTGGCGTCGAGGATCTCGGTGAGGAAGTCGGCCTCGTCCAGCTCGTCGTCGGGCCAGTCGAAGAGCGCGGCGATCGGCTCCAGCGCCAGCGGCACCGGCAGCTCCGCCTGCGCGCGCCGGACGTTGGCCACCACCGCGGCCACCGCCTCCCGGCTGCGGGGCAGCGGCAGCAGGTGGCCGGCCTCCAGCCCACCGGCCCGCACGAACGCGATGTGTTCGCTGACCAGCGGCGCGTCCAGTGCCGTGGCCACCCCGGCCAGGTGCGCCACCCGGGCCGGGTCGACCGGTTCCGCGCCGCCGAGCGAGAGCCGCACCCCGTGCGGTACGACGGTGACGTCGCGGGCGCGCAGCTCGGCCAGGCCGTCGGGCAGCGGCCCGGCCGGGGCGACCGCCTCGGCGACCACCTCGACGAAGCGCAGCCCGGGCAGCGCGGCGACGAAGCCGGCGATCTCGGGCCGCCAGCCGATGCCGACGCCGGACGGGCCGCTCATCCGCCGCACCCGCCGCCACCCCCGCAGCCGCCGCCCCCGCCGCCGCACGAGGACGAGCCGCCGGAGCAGGAGGAGGAGGAACCGCCGCACGAGCTGCCGGAGCTGCCCGCCGTCCCCATCGCCTGACGCTGGATCTCGGCCTGCTCCGCGAAGCCCGGGTCCATGGTCCAGAGCGTGGCGGTGCCGAACAGCGCCACCGCCATCGCCGTGGCCGACGGGCCGTAGGTGGCGAACGCCGGGGCGGCGGCGGGGCGCAGCGCGGTGTGCCGGCGGCGCAGGTCGCGCAGCGCGGTGGTGGCCGCCCGGGTGCGCCAGGGCACGCGGTTGAGCAGCACGAACGCGACGATGAGCGGGATCAGGGTGAGGATCAGGAAGCCGGCGGGCCGGCCGTTCGTCAGCCCGACGAAGGCCCGTGCGACGCCGAGCACCAGCAGCAGGCCGAGCAGTATGGACCCGCGTCGCAGCGTGCGGCGCCGCTCCGGGTCCAGGGCCAGGCCGCGGCGGACCAGGCCGTCGCGCAGCTCGTCGAGGGCACGCCGGACCCACTCGTCGCGGGGCAGCTCCCGGGCGCGCAGGCCCTGGCCGGCGGCGTGGTGGACGGCCTGGTCCAGCGGGGTGAGCCCGGCCGGCAGCGGCCCGCCGGTGGCGAGCCGCCGGTCCGGGTGCACGCCCACCGCGCCGGCCCGGCGCAGCCCGCCGAGCGACGCCCAGACCGCGAGCTGGTCGCCTCCGTTGAGGTACGCGACCTGCTGCGGCCCGAGTGAGCCGTGGTCGGAAACCGGGGTGCCGGCCAGCGCGCGGAACCGGTACACCGCCGCGCCGACCACCAGGACGACGGCGGCGACGAGATACCAGCGCAGGAAGACGGGGCCGGGGATGCCCCAGGTGTCGGCCGCGAGGACGGTCATGCTGTGCTCCTGTCGCGAGGGGGTCGCGGCTCATTGTGGAGCAGGTACGCCAGTGTCGATCTCCGCGGAGCGGCCAGTTACCGGACCGAGACGTCAGTGCCGGCGGACGGCCTCCTCGACCAGGTCCAGCACCCGGGTCAGGTCGCCGGCGGGTCGTCCCATCGCCAGGTGCAGCACCAGCCCGTCGTAGGCCAGCTCCAGGAACTGGGCCAGCACGTCGATCGGCACGTCGTCGCGGAGCACGCCGGCCTCGCGTTGGCGGAGCAGCCGTTCCCGGGTCGCCTCGGCGATGGCCGCCGAACGCTCGGACCAGCGCTTGGCGAACGCCGGGTCGGTCCGCAGCCGGCGGGAGACCTCGAGCTGGCTGCCGAGCCAGCCGGTGGTGTCCGGGGAGACCGCCCGGGCGAGCAGGTCCCGCATCACCTGGACCAGGCCGTTGCGGGCCACGGTCTCCACCATGGCGGCGGCGTCGTCCTCGGCCACCGCGAGGAAGAGCGAGTCCTTGTCCCGGAAGTGGTGGAAGATCGCGCCCCGGGAGAGACCGGTGGCCTCCTCCAGCCGCCGCACGGTGGCGCCCTCGTAGCCGTGGCGGGCGAAACACGCCCGCGCCGCGGCGAGGATCTCCTGCCGGCGCGCGTCGAGCTGGTCCTGACTTACTCTGGGCACGTCACGATCGTCGCAGGTGGCAGGGGCCGACGCAAACCGTACGTACGGCTTGAGAGCGGGTTGGCTACCATCCGGTGATGACCCCGCTGACCGTCGCCGCCGTGCAGGCGCAACCGGTGCCCGGCGACGTCGCCGGCAACGCCCGCGCCGCCGCCCGCCTGGTCGGCCGGGCCGCCGGGGCCCGCGTCGTCGTGCTGCCCGAGCTGTTCCTGCCCGCGTACCACCCGCCGACGCTGGGCGCCGACCCGGACGGGACGGACGTGGCCGCCGACCCGGACGGGCGGGTCGACGACGCCCGGCTGGACCCGCTGCGCGCCGCCGCCCGGGACGGCGGGAACGCCGTGGTGATCGGCGCGGCGGTCCGCCACCCCGACCGGCGGCGCACCATCTCGTCGCTGGTGGTGGACCCGACCGGCACGGTCACCGCGGCGTACGACAAGCAGCAGCTCTGGAGCGGCGAGCGCGAGCTGTTCGACGCCGGCCGGCGCGGCGCCACGCTGGTGGTCGACCAGTGGCGGTTCGGCCTCGGCATCTGTTACGACGGCTGCTTCCCGGAGCACGGTCGGGCCGCGGCGGGCGACGGCGCGCACGGCTACCTCTGCCCGAGCGGCTACCTGGCCGGTTCGGCGCACCGTCGGGATCTCTACTACGCGGCCCGCGCGTTGGACAACACCATGTTCGTGGTCTTCGCCAACGCGGTCGGTGGCGCGGCCCCCTGGCGTTTCAACGGCGGCGCGGCGGTCTACGACCCGGAGGGCCGGCCGCTGGCCCGGGGCGCGGACACCGGGGAGGACGTGCTGGTGGCGACGCTGGACCCGGCCGTCCTGGCGGAGACCCGCGCGGCGCACACCATGCTGCTCGACCGGTTGCCCGACGCCGGGGCCGCCCGCGCGACGCTCGTCGCCTGACCGCGACCGGCCCCTCGGCCCTGCCGGTGCTCCGATCGTTCCCGTAGGGTGCTCGGGTGCCGTTGCTCCTGCTCGCTCTGGACGACACCCTGCTGGACCGCGACGGGCCGTTCCGCGCCTGGGGAGCACGCTTCCTGGAGAGCATCGGCGCGCCGCCCACCGACCTCGACTGGCTGGTCTCCGTCGACGCCGACGGGTTGACCAACCGCTGGGACGTGGCCGACGCCATCCGCGACCGCTACGACCTGCGCATCCCCTCGATCGACCTGGTCGAGGAGCTGCACGACGGGGTGGTCGGGCACATGCGGCTGGACCCGCTGGTGGCCTGCGCGCTGCGGATCGCCGCCGACGTCGGCTGGGTGCCGGTCGTGGTCACGAACGGCGCGGCGCGCCAGCAGGACGCCAAGATCCGCAGGACCGGCCTGGACCGGTACGTCGCCGACTGGGTGATCTCCGAGGAGGCCGGCGTCAGCAAACCCAACCCGCGGATCTTCGCGCTCGCCGCCCAGCGGGCCCGGTTGCCGCTGCGCGGCGCGTGGGTGATCGGGGACAGCCCGGAGGCCGACATCGGCGGCGCGACCGCGGTGGGCCTGCCCAGCGTCTGGTTGCACCGGGGCCGCCGCTGGTCGGACCCCCGGTTCGCGCCGACCCGGGTGGAGGACGGCCTGATCCCGGCCGTGGCCGCCGTGCTGGCGGGCTGAGCGGGGAAAATCGGTTGACCCGCCCGGGCCGGCCCGCGAGCATGGGTGCCGCGCGAGGGCGCAACCGGGGTCGCCCGGTCGAGGAGGGGAGGTCGGTCATGGCCGTCTTTGCAGGGTCGTTCCGCCTGCCTCCACCAGACTCGACCGAAGGACAGATCCACCCGTGCGCGATCACGACTTTCCGGCGCCGCCGCGCCGTGGCCGCGGCAAGAGCCGCTTCGACGACGACGAACCCGACTACCTGAAGCGGGGCCGGCCGGCCCCGGCCCTCGCCGACCCGGACGCGGAGCCCGACGCGGAGGACCGCTGGTCCTCCTGGGACCGGGCTGTCCACGGCCCGGAGCCGCATCCGGCCTGGCTGGTCACCGAGCTGGCGGCCCGGGACACCGAGCTGGGAATGCTCAAGACCGGCAAGGAGGCGGACGTCCACCTGGTCCGCCGCGCGGTGCCGGACACCGACCGGGGCTGCCTGCTGGCGGTCAAGCGCTACCGGGACGCCCAGCACCGGCTCTTCCACCGCGACGCCGGCTACCTGGAGGGTCGCCGGGTACGCCGGTCACGGGAGATGCGGGCGATGGCCGGGCGCACCGCGTTCGGCCGGCAGATGATCGCCGGGCAGTGGGCGGCGGCCGAGTTCGCCGCGCTGTCCCGGCTCTGGGAGATCGGCGCCGCCTCCGGGCGGATCGCCGTGCCCTACCCGGTGCAGCTGCTCGGCACCGAGTTGATGCTGGAGTTCGTGGGCGACGCCGAGGCGGGCGAGGCCGCGCCCCGGCTGGCCCAGGCCCGGCCCGACGACGACGCGCTGCGCGACCTGTGGGACCAGTTGGTCGACGCCCTGGTGGTGCTGGCGCGGGCCGGGTACGCCCACGGCGACCTGTCGCCGTACAACCTTCTGGTCGACGCCGGTCGGCTGGTCATGATCGACCTGCCGCAGGTGGTGGACGTGGTGGCCAACCCGCAGGGGGCCGAGTTCCTGGCCCGGGACGTGCGCGTGGTGGCCGCCTGGTTCACCGCCCGGGGGCTGCCCGCCGCCGACACCGACCCGGTGGCGCTGACCGAGACGCTGTTGCGGGAGGCGGGGATCGGCTGAACCGCGAGCGTTCCGGGCGGGATGCGTCCCGCCCGGAACGCCGGCTCGGCGACGCCACCCGCAGCACGGGTCACTGGAGGTAGCGCTCGACCTCCGGCACCGGGCGCTCACCCTGGGCGTCCGGGTCGCCGTGCGCCTGCCGGGCCGCCCGGCGACGGCGGAGCAGGTCCCAGCACTGGTCCAGGGACTCCTCCAGGTGCCGGAGCCGTTCACGGGCCTCGTCGTCGGTGCCGGCCTCGTGCTGCTGCGCGCCGGCGCGCAGCCGGTGCTCCTCGTCGACGAGTTCGGAGATCCGGCTCAGGATGGTCTTGTCGTCCATTCCCGAAGCTTGGCACAGCCGACGCGCCCGCGCCCGCGTTCCCACGCCACGCGCCAGGTGTCGAAAAGGGGGGCCGGCCGTTAGCGAATGCGGTGAGCGGGAGCCCTCGCCCCGCACCGGAAGATCCGCGGCGTGACGCATATCCCACCGGCTCCATTCTCGACAAAGAGATTGTTGCTCAGTGAAATATCCTCCGGGCTGCCTTTTGATTCATCGCTCAGGATGGCATGCTCGCGAGCAACGTTCACGGGTCGAGACGGGGTAACGACCCTCAGCTACCCGAGGGAGCGTTCAGGTGGTCGATTCGCCCGGCCTGTCCCGGCCCACCGGCCGGCCTCACGCCGTGCCGCTGCGGCAGATCCTGCCCGCCGTCCTGCGGGACCCGGCCCGCGCGCTGATCGACATCGGCAACCGCACCGGCGGCGACCTGGTCCGGCTCAACCTCGGCTCGTTCCGCCCGTACCTGGTCACCCATCCCCGGCACGTGCAGCACGTGCTGCGCGACCGGGCGGACAACTACGAGCGGGCCGGCGACGGACTGTTCTGGCGCCCGGTCAAGCGGCTGTTCGGCGAGGGCATCCTCGGCGAGGGGCAGATCTGGTCGGCCAGCCGCCGGATGTTGCAGCCGATGTTCACCGCCAAGCGGGTGGAGGCGCTCATCGACGGCATGGCCGACGCCATCTCCGACGCCGTCGACGAGCTGGACGAGCCGTACCGCGCCGGGCGGCCGGTCGACATCGGCGTCGAGCAGGCCCGCATCGTCAGCCGGGCGATCATGAAGGTGCTCTTCGCCGACCGCATCTCGGTGCCGGACGCGATGCGCGTGATCGACGCCCAGGATCGCATCGCCACCGCGGTCATCCCCCGCATCGTCGTGCCGTTCGCGCCGCTGTCGCTGCCGATGCCGGGCGACCGGGCGTTCCGCCGCGCGGTGCGCGTGGTGGACGACGTGCTGGTGCCGATCGTCCGGCAGACCCGCGACGACGCCGACTCCGGCGACGACATCATCTCCACGCTGTGGCGGGCCCGCACCGACGACGGCCGGCAGCTCGACGAGCGGCAGGTCCGCAACGACACCGTGGCCATGTTCGCCGCCACCACCGAGACCACCATCAACGTGCTCACCTGGGCCTGGCCGCACCTGCACCAGCACCCCGAGGTGGCCGAGCGGCTCTACGCCGAGATCGACGACGTGGTCGGCGACGGGCCGGTACGCCGGGAACACCTGACCCGGCTCACCTACACCCGGATGGTGCTGGACGAGCTGCTGCGGCTCTACCCGATCGGCTGGATCATCCCGCGCCGCGCGGTCGCCGAGGACGTCATCGACGGCGTGCCGATCGAGCCCGGCGCCACCATGGCGGTCAGCCCGCTGATCACCCAGCGGATGCGGCAGTTCTGGGACCGGCCGGACGAGTTCGACCCGGAGCGGTTCCGGCCGGAGCAGGTCCGCAACCGCCACCGCTACGCCCACTTCCCGTTCGGCGGCGGCCCGCACCAGTGTCTCGGCATGTACCTGTTCTATCTGGAGGCCCAGCTCATCCTCGCCACGATGCTCAGCCGCTACCGCTTCCGGCTGCACCGCACCGACGTGCCCGGGTTGCGCCTGGCGGCGGCGCTGCGACCCCGCGAGCGGGTCGAGCTGACGCTGCTCGCGGCCGGCCGGGCGGAGCCGACGTGACCGGCGGACCGACGCCGGACCCGATCGCCGCCGCGGCGGAACAGGGCCGGATCTGCGCGCTCGTCGCGCACGGCCAACGCGGCCTGCGGCGGGTCGCCGCCGCGCACCCCGACCTGTTCCCCGGTGACCCGTTCGACGCCACCCTGTTCGGCAGCATCGCCTCGGCGATGGCGTTCAGCGCCCCCTGGCACACGGCCGCCGAGCTGGCGGTCACCAACCGCGCGGTGCTCTGGGGTTTCGCGGTCGACTGGCTGGTCGACCACCGGGCGACCAGCCGCGCCGAGGTGGACCGGATCACCCGTACCTGCCTGGACGTGCTCGACGGCGCGGCGACCACCGACCCGCTCGGCCGGTTCCTCGCCGAGCTGCGCGACGACGTCGCCACCGCACCCGGCTACCACGCGTTGCGCGGGCGCTGGCGTACCACGATGGAACGCACGCTGGACGCGATGGCCCGCGAGTGGACGTGGCGGCGCACCGGCCGTCCCACGCTCGCCGAGTACCTGGCCAACGCGGACAACCTCGCCGCCACGGTGGTCAACGTGGCCCACTGGATCCACACCGGATCGGTCGCCGACGCCGCCGCGCTGGACCGGCTGATCGAGGTCGGCGACGAGGTGCAGCGGGCGCTGCGCCTGGTCAACGACCTCGGCACCCACCGCCGGGACGCGGAGTCGGGTGACCTCAACGCGCTGCTGCTGGTGGACGACCCGGCGGAGGTCGAGCGGCGGTTCGCCGAGCAGGTCGACCACTGCCGGGTGCTGCTGGCGAAGCTGGCCGGCGAGGTGCCCCGGGAGGCCGACTTCCTGTCCCGCCAGCTCGGGTTCACCACCGGGTTCTACCGGCACACCGACTTCTGGGGCGTGCGGTGAGTCTCACCGCCCAGCCCGCGACCCGGACCGGGCCCGCGCGGGAGCTTGTCGACGCGCTCGCGGACGATCCGGCGGGGCAGACCTCGCCGTCGGTCTACGAGACCGGCCGGCTGGCCGCGCTGGCGCCCTGGCTGCCCGGCCACGACGCGCGCCTGGCCTGGCTGCTCGACCGGCAGCGCCCGGACGGCGGTTGGGGCGGCCCCGGTGGTTACGCGTTGGTGCCGACGCTGAGCGCCGTCGAAGCGCTGCTGGCCGAACTGCACCGGGCCGGACCGGCCGCGGCGCCGGCCGCCGCCGCGCACCGCGGCCTGGCGTTCCTGGCCGCCGCGCTGCCCGGGGACACCCCGCCCGACCTGCCGGCCACCGACCTGATCGTGCCGGCGTTGCTGACCGCCGTGGACCGGCGTCTCGCCGGGCCGGCGGGTCCGCCGCCCGGGCTGGCCGGCTGGGCGGACCGGCCCCGCCTGCCGTTGCCGGCCGGTCTCGACCCGACCCGGCTGACCCGGGTACGCGGACTGCTGGCCACCGGCCGTCCGGTCCCGGAGAAGCTGGCGCACGCGCTGGAGGTGACCGGCGAACTGGCGCCCGGGGCGGCCGGTGTCCGCCCCTCGGCGAGCGGGTCGGTGGGCGCCTCCCCGGCCGCCACGGCCGCCTGGCTCGGCCGGCCCGAGCCCGGCCCCGCCCTGGACTACCTGCGCGGCGTCGGCCGGTCCGGGCCGGTGCCCTGCGCCAGCCCGATCACCGTCTTCGAACGGGCCTGGGTGATCGCCGTCCTGCTCCGGGCCGGCGTCCCGGTGCGCGTGGCGGCGCCGGTGCTGTCCGAGTTGAGCGCCGCCGTCGGCGCGTCCGGCGCGGCCACCGCGCCCGGGTTGCCGGCCGACGCCGACACCACCTCCGTCGTGCTCTACGTGCTGGCCCGACTGGGTCGGCCGCTCGGCGTCACCGCGCTCGCCGGGTACGACACCGGGCGTCACTTCTGCACCTGGCCGGGGGAGGACGGCGCCTCGCTGACCACCAACGCGCACGTGCTCGACGCGCTCGGCGAGCACGCCAGCCGACCCGGCGTGACAGCGGCCCGTCGCCGGGTCACCGACTGGCTGGTCGAGCGGCAGGAACCGGACGGGCGGTGGGACGACCGCTGGCACGCCTCGGCGTACTACGCGACGTACGCGGTGCTGCTCGCGCTGGCCGACCACGCGCCCGACGGCGCGGCCCGGACCCCCGTCGAGCGGGGCGTCGGCTGGCTGCTGGACACCCAGCGGTCGGACGGTTCCTGGGGCCGCTGGGACGGCACCGCCGAGGAGACCGCGTACGCGGTGCTCGCCCTGGCCCGCGCCGGCCGTGCCGGGGACGCCCGGATCGCCGCGGCGCTGGCCCGGGGTCGGGCCCGACTGTCCGAGCTGGACGGATGCGACGGCGGGCCGGCGCTCTGGCACGACAAGGACCTCTACCGGCCGACCCGGATCGTGCGCGCGGCGGTGCTGGCCGCGTCGGGGCGCGCCGGCTGGGCGTCGGCGCGTCCGGCACCCACCATGATCAGGATCGCTTGAACGGAGTTCACGACGGCTGCTAGCGTGCGCCGGAGTCGATCGGATTCCGGACCGACCGAAGACCGGGCCAGGACGGTGTGATGGGTTCCCGCAGTACGAATCTCCGTACGAAGATCATCGCCCTGCTGGCGTCGCTGACCGCGCTCTGGGCGTTCGCGGCCTGGGTGACCGTGCGGGACGGGTTCAACCTGCTCGGCGTGCAGGCGCTCAACGCGCGGGTCTTCGAGCCGAGTGACCCGCTGCTGCTGGAGTTGCAGAACGAGCGCCGGCTCTCGCTGCGCTACCTGGGTGAGTCCGACCCCGCGCAGTTGCAGGAGCTCCAGGCCCAGCGCGGACGCACCGACACCGCCGCCACCGCGCTGTGGGCCTCGGTGCAGGACTGGCGCACCGAGGTCCCGGCCAGCGAGGAGCTGGAGCAACGGCTCGCCGAGTTGAAGGCCGAGCTCGGCCAGCTCGTCCAGGTCCGCGACGAGGTGGGCCGCAAGACCATCGACCGGACCGCGACGCTTGCCGCGTACGACGAGGCGGTCGACGGCATCTTCGCCGTCTTCGACGCGCTCGGCGGTCTCGACGACGACCAGATCGCCCGGGACACCGCCGCGCTGATCGACCTGAACCGTTCCCGCGAACTGCTGTCCCAACAGGACGCGCTGCTCACCGGCGCGGTCTCGGCCAACCGGCTGACCGTCGCCGAGCAGACCGCGTTCGCCCGGTTGGTCGGCGCCCAGTGGTTCCTCGCCGACCGCACCGCCCGGGAACTCGCCCCGACCGACCGGTCCCGCTACCAGCAGATGGTCGAGGGGGAGGCGTTCGGGCAGTTGCGGACGCTCCAGGACCGGGTGCTCGCGGCCAAGGGCGAGGATGTGCGCCCGCCGGTCACCGCCGCGGCCTGGCGGGCCGCCGCCGACCGGGCGATGGCCGACCTGCGCGGGGTGATCCTCGCCGGTGGTGAGGACATCGTGTCCCGGGCCACCCCGGTCGCCGTCGGCGTCATCGTCCGGCTGGTGCTCGCCGCCGGTCTCGGCCTGATCGCCGTCGTCGCGTCCGTCATCGTCTCGATCACCACGGCCCGCGCGCTGGTCCGGCAGCTCGAACGGCTGCGCGAGGCCGCCTTCCGGCTGGCCAACGAGCGGCTGCCCAGCGTGGTGGAGCGGCTGGGCCACGGTGAGGAGGTGGACGTCGCCCGGGAGGCGCCACCGTTGCAGTTCGGCGACGACGAGATCGGCCAGGTCGGCAAGGCCTTCAACCTGGTCCAGGAGACCGCCGTCCGCACCGCCGTCGAGCAGGCCGAGCTGCGCCGCAGCGTCCGCGACGTGTTCCTCAGCCTGGCCCGGCGCACCCAGGCGCTGGTGCACCGCCAGCTCACGCTGCTCGACGCCATGGAACGCCGGGAACACGACGCCGAGGAGCTGGAGGACCTGTTCCGGGTCGACCACCTGGCCACCCGGATGCGGCGTAACGCGGAGAACCTGATCGTGCTCTCCGGGTCGACGCCGGGTCGCGCCTGGCGGCGCAGCGTGCCGATGGTCGACGTGGTGCGCGGCGCGGTCGCCGAGGTCGAGGACTACACCCGGGTGACCGTCCGGTCGCTGGGCGCGGTGTCGCTGACCGGCCGCGCCGTCGGTGACGTGATCCACCTGCTGGCCGAGCTGATCGAGAACGGCCTCTCCTTCTCGCCGCCGCAGACCACCGTGGAGGTGCGCGGCCAACTGGTCGCCAACGGTTTCGCGATCGAGATCGAGGACCGGGGCCTCGGCATGAGCGGCGACGACCTGGCCGCCGCCAACGCGCGCATCGTGGACCGGTCCGAGCTGAACCTCGCCGACGCCGCCCGGCTCGGCCTGTTCGTGGTCAGCCGGCTCACCGAGCGGCACGGCGTGCGGGTGCAGCTCCGGGAGTCGGCGTACGGCGGCACGACCGCGGTGGTGCTGATCCCGCGGGAACTGATCAGCACGGACGCCGGCGAGCCGGACGGGACCGCCGAGACGCGTGCCGGCACCGCCGCGCCGGTGCCGGCGCCGGCTGTCGCGCCGCAGGACGCCCCGGCCCGGCCCGGCCCGGAGACGGTCCCGGTCCGGACGGGCGAGGACGGCACCGCCGTCGGGGCCGGGCCGGTCGACGCCGGTACGCCCGACACCGAGCCGGCACCACCGGTGCCCCGGCTGACGCCGTCCGGGCTGCCGGCGCGTACCCGCAAACGGCAGCCGGCGGTGGCCGGGCCGACCGCGGAGCTGGCCGTGGTCGAGAACCGCGCCGCGCCGGCGGTGGCCGAGGAGACGACGCCACCGAGGACCGACGTCGGGCTGCCCGTCCGGGTACGCCAGGCCAGCCTCGTCCCGGAGCTGCGGCACGAGCGGTCCGAGGCGGACGACGACGGGGCGGACGACACGGCGCGCGCACCGGAGCAGGTACGCCGGATGATGAGCTCCTACCAGAGTGGAACCCGACGTGGCCGCACCGACGCGGCGCGGCTGCTCGGCGGGGCGCACGGGGCCGGTGACGGGCCGGCCGACGGAAACGAGCAGGTCACCTGACCGGGCGTCGACGCCGACGCATCCGGGACGAGAACGGCACACCAGCCGGGGAGAAGAGGACGACGAGTGGCGCAGAAGACGGCTTCGAGCGCGGATCTTGCGTGGCTGCTGGATGACCTGGTCGGCCGGGTCAAGCAGGCGGAACACGCCGTGGCGCTCTCCACCGACGGACTGCTGATGGCCTCGTCCCGCGGATTGAGCAGGGACGACGGCGAGCACCTGGCGGCGATGGCGGCGGGCATCCAGAGCCTGGCCCGGGGCGCGGGCAAGCGGTTCGGCGGTGGTCAGGTGCAGCAGACCATCATCGAGATGCAGTCCTCCTTCCTGTTCGTCACCGCGGCCGGCCGCAACGCCTGCCTGGCGGTGCTGGCCTCGGAGGACGCGGACGTCGGCCTGATCGCGTACGAGATGGCCATGCTGGTCACCCGGGTCGGCCGGTTCGTCGCATCACCCACCCGGGAACAGCCCCTCGGCGAGAACGCGGCGCGATGACCGGCCGGGGGGAGCCCACCGAGCAGGAGTGGGTCGACGACCACGCGGGTCCGGTGGTCCGCCCGTACGCGGTGACCGGTGGCCGGGCCCGCCCGGTGACCGGCACGTTCGACCTGATCTCCCTGGTGACCGCGACCCGTACCGAGGTCGGGTCGGAGTCCGGGCTGGGCCCGGAGCACGTGGCGATAGTCGGCCTCTGTCAGCGGATCCTTTCCGTGGCCGAGATCGCCGCCCATCTCGACCTGCCGGTGGGCACCGTCCGGGTCCTCCTCGGAGACCTGGCGGCCCGCAGTCTGGTGCAGGTACGCGAGCCGCGCGCCACCCCCGCCGGCCTTCCCGACGAGCATGTTTTCGAGGCGGTAATCAATGGACTACGGGCGCTCTGAGCGGCCGGCGGGAGCGGCGCCGCTGCCCACCGCGATCAAGATCCTGATCGCCGGTGGTTTCGGCGTGGGCAAGACCACCATGGTCGGCGCGGTCAGCGAGACCCGGCCGCTGCGTACCGAAGAGGTGCTGACCGAGACCGGGATCGGCATCGACGACCTGTCCGGCGTGGAGGCGAAGTCGACCACCACCGTGGCGATGGACTTCGGCCGGATCACGCTCAGCGACGATCTGGTGCTCTATCTGTTCGGCACACCCGGGCAGGACCGGTTCTGGTTCGTCTGGGACGAGCTGGCGCTCGGCGCGCTCGGCGCGGTGGTGCTCGCCGACACCCGCCGGCTGGCCGACTGCTTCCCGTCGATCGACTACTTCGAGGGGCGCGGCACGCCGTTCGTGGTGGCGGTGAACTGCTTCGAGGGGGCCCGGCAGTTCCGGCTCGACGAGGTGCAGGCGGCGCTCGACCTGGATCCGGGCGTGCCGGTGGTGCTCTGCGACGCACGTCAGCGCGAGTCGGCCAAGGAGGTGCTGATCACGCTGCTGGAGCACGCCATGAAGCTGCGTGAGGCGCGTCGGCGGGCCGCCGGTGACTGAGCTGCGCGAGGATCTGCGGGTCTGACCGCCGGCACTCCGCCACCCGTCCGGTGACCCAGCGTCACCGCGACGGGAAACCGGATCGCTCTGAGCGGTATACCGCTGGGTCACAATTATGGATTTTGTGCTGGATGTGTGGGTCATCGGTTGGGGAGTTGGGGGCGGTGGCCGCCGAGGCTGAGTAGGGCTAGGGCGATGAGGGCGTGGGGTGAGTGGAAGCCGAAGGCCATCCGGGTGATGAGGCGGATCTTGGCATTGACGGATTCGATGCGGCCGTTGGACAGGCCGTGTTCGAGCGAGGCGATGATGGCGTCGCGGTGGCGGACCACGCGGCGTTGCAGGTCGACGAAGATGTCGATGCGGCTGCGGCGGGCCCAGCCGATCCATTGGTCGAGGGCTTGGACCGCTGTGGTGGGGCTGGTTTTGGCCAGGGTGAACACGTAGCGCAGGCCTTCTTTGAGGGCCCAGGCTCGGTGTAGGCGGGGGTGGTTCTTGGCGATCCAGTCGAGGGTGGCCCGTTGTGCGCCGGTGAGGTTGTCCGGGTTCTTCCACAACGCCCAGCGGGTGTTCTTCACCAGCCGCGCTTCGCCGACGGCGACACCGCGACGGCCTGTTCCCCGACCGGCGGCGGCGTTCCATACCTGCCGGCGGACTCGGTCCACGGCGTCGCTGGCCCAGGCCACGACGTGGAACGGGTCGGCGCAGCGCACCGCGTTCGGGCAACGACGGCGCACCACGGTGGTGATCCAGTCCGCGCCGTCAGCCGACACGTGGGTGATCGCGGCTGCCCGCTCGGGTCCGAGCAGGTCGAAGAACTCGTGCAACGTAGCCGCGCTCTTGCCCGCAGCGGCCCACACCAGCCGGCCGGTGTCGTGATCCACCACCACGCTCAGATACCGGTGGCCTTTCTTGTAGCTGACCTCGTCGATACCGATACGACGTAACCCGTCGAGGCGATCCACCGCTGCGCCGCTATCAGCCCACACCCGCGCGATGATCGCACCCACCGTGCGCCAACTGATCCGCATCAACCGCGACACCACCGACTTCGCCGCGTGCACCGCCAACCACGCCACCGCCTGATCGAACGCCCGGGTATGCCCCGCCCCATGCCTGGCCCACGGCACCGCCGCGACCACCACCCCATGCACCCGACACGACACCCGCGGCGCATCGGCCTCGATCACCGCCCGCACCACCCCCAGATCCAACGCCCGCCACCGCCGACGCACCCCCGCGTCATAACCAGGACACCGCCGCCGGCAAAACGGACACCGCCGCCGAGCACCCCGAGCCACCCGCACCCGAGCCACCACCACCTGCTCGACCGCATCGAACTCGACACCCTCCACCACCGCCTGCTCGACCCCGAACAACCGAGCCCATACCCTTACCGAACGCACGCCGTTGCCCCGCCCACTCAGTTCTGACCTTCGACAAGCCAGAACCTAGGCAGGACAACGGCGTGCGCCATCAACGACGCGCCCAACCACCCACAAACACGTCACAAGACCCACAATTATGACTAAGCGGTATACCGCGTCGAACGCACGCGTGGCGCGGTGGCGCTAGCGCTAGCTGTAATGCCCAGCTGCGTTGTTGACGCGGCTGATGGGTGGTTTGCCGCCGAGTGAGGTGTGGTTGCGGTGGTGGTTGTAGGTGTGTAGCCAGGTGGGTAGGGCGTCGGCGCGTTGTTGGTTGCTGATGTAGGGCTGTTGGTAGGCCCATTCTTCGAGCAGGGTGCGGTTGAAGCGTTCGGCTTTGCCGTTGGTCTGTGGTCGGTAGCGGCGGGTGAAGCGGGCGGTGGCGCCGAGGTCGGTCAGGGCTTGGTGCCAGGCTCGGCCTCGGCGGTAGGCCAGGGCGTTGTCGGTCATGACGCGTTCGACGTGGGTGATGCCGTGGGTGGCGAAGTGTTCGGCGGCGCGGCGGAGGAAGCCGGCGCAGGTGTGGGTCTTCTCGTCGGGGTGGATCTCGGCGTAGGCGATGCGGGTGTGGTCGTCGATGGCGCAGTGCACGTAGTCGAAGCCGACGCGGGCGGTGTTGCGGGCTCGGCGGTGTTCGAGGCTGTCGCGACCCAGGATCCGCCAGCCGCCGCCGTCACGGACCCGGCCGAGTTTCTTGACGTCGACGTGGATCAGCTCACCGGGACGGTCACGCTCGTAGCGGCGGATGACCTGACCGGTGGGCCGATCGAGCCAGGCTAGACGGTGCAGACCGTGCCGGGTCAGGATCGCGTGCACGGTCGAGGCGGGTAACCCGAGCAACGGTCCGAGCCGCTGCGCGCCGAGTTTGCGTTCCTGGCGCAGCTGGCAGACCCGCGCCTCCAGCTCTGCGGGCGTCTTGTGAGGCTGGTGGTGAGCCCGGCTGGACCGGTCGGTCAGACCGGCGTCGCCCTCGGCCCGCCACCGCTGCAGCCATTTGTAGCCGGTGGCCCGGGAGCAGCCCAGTTCCTTGACGACGTGGGCGACCGGCCGGCCCTGGTCGACGACACGCATGATGAGCAGCCGCCGGCCGTGAACGGTCAGCCGGGCATTACGGTGGGCCATGAGACCTCCGGTTTCGGTGTGGGCGTCAGCACCTCACACCTCGCCGGAGGTCTCGCCTCGTCTCAAGCCGCCACGCCGTCAACAACCCTCATGGGCATTACAGCTAGCGCTAGCGGCGGGTGGCGGCCCGGACCAGGCCGGCCAGGGCCCGCGACCGGCTGTGCGGCGGCCACGCGATCACCGTGGTCACCGCGGGCGCGTCCGGCACCGGCACCGCGGCGAGGCCGGGACCCAGAAGCGTCCGGCACGACTCGGGCAGCACCGTCGCGGCCCGGCCGAGCGCGATCAGTTGGAGGAGCTGGGCATGGTCCCGGACCTCCGGGCCCGGACCGTCCGGATACGTGCCGTCCGACCGGGGCCAGCGCGGCATCGGCAGGCCGGGCAGCGCCTCGACGTCGGCCAGCCGCAGCTCGCGCGCGCCGGCGGCGGGATGCGCGGCCGGCAGGACCGCGACCTGCTGCTCCGTCACCAGTTCCTCGGTGTCGAGCCCGGCGGTCGAGTCGAACGGCAGGTGCAGCAGCGCCACGTCGGCCCGACCGTCGCGCAGCAGCCGCTCCTGTTCGCCGATGCCGCACAGCAACACGTCCACGGCGACCGCGTCCGGTTCGGCGGCGTACGCGTCGAGCAGTTTCGGCAGCAGCTCGCTGGACGCGCCGGCCTTCGTGGCCAGCACCAGGCCGGGCTCGCCGTCCGCGGCGGACGCGGCGCGGCGGGTGCGGCGGTCGGCGGCGGCCACCGCGTCCAGCGCGGCCCGGCCCTCGCGCAGCAGCACCGCGCCGGCCGGGGTCAGCGTGACGGCCCGGCTGTCCCGAGCCAGCAGCGTCGCCCCGAGCCGCCGTTCGAGCTGCGCGATCGCCCGCGACAGCGGCGGTTGGGCGATGCCGAGGCGGCGCGCGGCGCGGCCGAAGTGCAGCTCCTCGGCGACCGCGACGAAGTAGCGCAACTCCCGGGTCTCCACCCGGCCACCGTACCTCCGGGTGATACCCGGCGGGTATCGCGCGCTACCGAGACGGTGTTGGTCGCCCGGTGCCGGCGCGACCAGGATCAATCGCATGAGCGAACGCACGATCGCGCTGGTGACCGGCGCGAACAAGGGAATCGGGTACGAGATCGCGGCCGGCCTGGGCGCGCTCGGCTGGCGGGTGGGCGTCGGCGCGCGGGACGGGCAGCGCCGGGAGGCCGCGGTGGCGAAGCTGCGCGCGGACGGCGTGGACGCGTTCGGCGTACCGCTGGACGTGACCGACGACGCGAGCGTGACCGCCGCCGCCCGCCTGCTGACCGAGCAGGCCGGCGGTCTCGACGTGCTGGTCAACAACGCGGGCGTCACCGGCGGCATGCCGCAGCGGCCCGGCGGCGTGGACGTCGCGACCGTGCGGGCCGCGGTCGAGGTCAACGTGATCGGCGTCATCCGGGTCACCGAGGCGATGCTGCCGCTGCTGCGCCGCTCGGCCTCGCCCCGGATCGTCAACATGTCCAGCGGCGTCGGCTCGCTCGCCCGGCAGAGCGCCTCCACCGGGGAGGAGCAGACCGGCCCGCTGTCCGTGGCCTACGCGCCGTCGAAGTCGATGCTCAACGCGGTGACCATCCAGTACGCGCGCGCGTTGGGCGACACGAACATCCTGATCAACGCCGGCTGCCCCGGCTTCACCGCGACCGACCTGAACGGCTTCCGCGGCGTGCGTACGCCGCAGCAGGGCGCGGCGATCGGGATCAGGCTGGCGACGCTGCCCGACGACGGGCCGACCGGCGGGTTCTTCGAGGACGCCGGTGTGGTGCCCTGGTGACCGATCGGTCCGGCCGGGGATCAGTCGCCGATCGCGTCCCGCATGCGTTCTCTCGTCCAGTACGCGGACGGATCGGTGGCGCCGGGGCTCGGATTGTGTGTCGCGACCACCGGGCCGGGCGCGGGGGATGCCGCCCCGGCGTCACGCGTCACGATGATGACGATGGCCGCGGCCACCGCCAGCGCCGCGGCGCCGGCCGCGCCGAGCAGTACGGGGTGTGACATTGTGCCTCCCTGAAGCGGGTGGTTAGCGTGTCGGTCCGCCTGGTGCGCCGGTCGGTGCCCCAGGCGGACCCGTCGTTCACCAGGTGTCGTTCGCGTACGTGTTGTAGAGCGTCCCCACCACCGCGGCGGAGAAGTACGGCGAGCCGTTCGTGTTCGACCCGCTGGAGTAGCTCATCACCCCGTGCACGTCACCACGCCTGTTGGTGTTGTCATAGCTGTAGTACCACGGACCACCGCTCGATCCGCCGCCGAAGCCGCAGTCCATCTCGATCCGGTTGCTGCCCGCGTCCCGCGACGTGCCCGAGCAGACCCACTGCACCTCACCGCTGTCCTTGTTGCTCGGGTAACCGAAGATGTCGTAGTGGTACTCCCGGCCGCCGCCGGTGAGCAGCCCGTTGGCGCCCACCGCGTCCACGATCGAACGGCTCCCGTAGACGAGTGCGACCGCGACGTCGTACTGCCGCTCGCGGGTGTTGATCCAGCCGGTCGGCACCGCGAGCGTGGACCAGTCCCAGGTGCCGTACGGCTGTGCGCCGTTGCGGTACGACGGCACGAACATCCAGTTCGCGGTGTGCCAGGTCCGACCCGGCCCGTCGTGCACGCAGTGCGCGGCCGTGAAGACCATGTTGCGTGCCGGGCTGTTCACCACGCTCGCCGAGCAGTAGTGGCCCAGGCCGTCGGTGGAGCTGGTGTAGAAGATCTTCCCCACCGTGATCGACTCGTTCAGTTGGACGCCGAAGCCGCTGCCGTCCTTCGGCGCCACCGCTTCCGCGAAGCGCCGCACCCGTTCCGGGGTGGGGCTCTGGGTGACCGGGCCGGCGGGCTTCTCCACCTCGTCGGCCGGCGTGGCCGCGGCCATCCGTTCGGCCGTCCAGTAGGCCCTGGCCGGCGCGGACGACCCCGCCTTGCGCTCGATCGAGGTGACCGCGGTCGGTGCGGCCGTGCCCGTGGTGGCGCCGGTGGCGGCCTGCGCCGGCACGCCGGCGAGAATCACCGGCAGGATCAGGGCTGGTAGGGCCAGAAATCTTGTCGACGTTTTCATGAGTTCCTTCCCAGCGTTCGATTTCCGGATCGAAAGCTGGAGCGCCCCCGTGGTGCATCGCGATAGCGGAAACGTATCGACGGGGTAGCGGAGAGTCAACGAGTCATGTGCGTCGATAAATTGCCATGTCGGATGGGCGATCGGAACCGCGAGCTGTTTCTTCGCACCACGATGTGCGCCTCCGCCAGGACGCAGAGAGGGCCCCTCTCGTCACCAGACGTCTGGTGACGAGAGGGGCCCCTCCCTGAGCGGCGGTCAGCTGGCGATCATGCGGCGCAGCACGTACTGGAGGATGCCGCCGTGCCGGTAGTAGTCCGCCTCACCGGGGGTGTCGATGCGGACCACCGCGTCGAACTCCACACCGGTGTCGGTGGTGACCTTCACCGTGCGCGGGGTGTCGCCGTCGTTGAGCGCGGTGACACCGCTGATCGAGAACGTCTCGGTGCCGGTCAGGCCCAGCGACTCCGCGGTGGTGTCCACCGGGAACTGGAGCGGCAGGACGCCCATGCCGATCAGGTTCGAGCGGTGGATCCGCTCGTACGACTCGGCGACGACCGCCTTCACGCCCAGCAGCATGGTGCCCTTGGCCGCCCAGTCGCGCGACGAGCCCGAGCCGTACTCCTTGCCGGCCAGGATGACCAGCGGGATGCCCGCCTCCTGGTAGGCCATCGAGGCGTCGTAGATCGAGGACTGCTCGCCGGTCAGGTGGTTGACCGTGAAACCGCCCTCGACACCCGGGACGAGCTGGTTGCGCAGCCGGATGTTGGCGAACGTGCCCCGGATCATCACCTCGTGGTTGCCCCGGCGGGAGCCGTACGAGTTGAACTCGTGCCGGGCCACGCCGTGCTCGGCCAGGTACGTGCCGGCGGGGGAGTCCGCCTTGATCGAACCGGCCGGGGAAATGTGGTCGGTGGTCACCGAGTCGCCCAGCTTCGCCAGCACCCGCGCGCCGGCGATGTCCCGCACCGGGGTCGGCTCCTGCTGCATGCCCTCGAAGTACGGGGGCTTGCGCACGTAGGTCGACTCGCCGTCCCAGGAGAACGTGTCACCGGTCGGGGTCGGCAGCGACTGCCAGCGCTCGTCTCCGGCGAACACGTCCGCGTACGCGGCGCTGAAGCCGCTGGCGCCGATCGCCGAGGCGATGACGTCCTGGATCTCGGCGGTGTTCGGCCAGATCTCCCGCAGGAACACCGGGTTGCCCTGGGCGTCGGAACCGATCGGCTCGTTGGCCAGGTCGATGTCCATGGTGCCGGCGAGCGCGTACGCGACCACCAGCGGCGGGGACGCCAGGTAGTTCATCTTGACGTCCGGGTTGATCCGGCCCTCGAAGTTGCGGTTGCCGGAGAGCACCGAGACGGCGGCCAGGTCGCCCTCGTTGACGGCGGCGGAGACCTCCTCCGGCAGCGGGCCGGAGTTGCCGATGCAGGTGGTGCAGCCGTAGCCGACCAGGTTGAAGCCGAGCTTCTCCAGGTACGGCGTGAGGCCGGCGCGGTCGTAGTAGTCCATCACGACCTTGGAGCCCGGCGCGAGGGTGGTCTTCACCCACGGCTTGCGGGCCAGGCCCTTCTCCACCGCGTTGCGGGCCAGCAGCGCGGCGCCGATCATCACCTGCGGGTTCGAGGTGTTGGTGCAGGACGTGATCGCGGCGATCACCACCGCGCCGTGGTCCAGCTCGTACTCGACGCCGTCGGCGCCGGTCACGCGGACCGGGTTGGTGGCCCGGCCGCCCGCGCCCACGGCGGCGGTCTCCAGGTCACGCGGCGCGTCCGCCGGGTCGTTGACGCCGTTGGCCGGGGCGTCGCTGGCCGGGAAGGACTCGGCGCTGGCCTCGTCGGCGGGGCCGTCGGTGCCGAACGGCTTCTGCTGCTGCGGCACGCCTGGCTTGCGGCCCGGGTCGCCGCCGGTCTCGTCGGCCGCCACGTAGTCGGTCAGCGCGGCGCGGAACAGCGTCTTCGCGCTGCCCAGCGGCACCCGGTCCTGCGGGCGCTTCGGGCCGGCCAGGGACGGCTCGATGGTGCCGAGGTCCAGCTCCAGACGCTCCGAGTACGCCGGCTCGTGGTCCGGGTCGTGCCAGAGGCCCTGCTCCTTGGCGTACGCCTCGACGAGCGCGACCTGCTGCGGGTCGCGGCCGGTCAGCTCCAGGTAGCGGACGGTCTCGCCGTCGATCGGGAAGATCGCCACGGTGGAGCCGTACTCCGGCGACATGTTGCCGATGGTGGCGCGGTTGGCCAGCGGCACGGCGCTCACGCCCGGGCCGTAGAACTCGACGAACTTGCCGACCACGCCGTGCTTGCGCAGCATCTCGGTGATGGTCAGCACCAGGTCGGTGGCGGTGGTGCCGGCCGGCATCTCACCGGAGAGCTTGAAGCCGACGACGCGGGGGATCAGCATGCTGACCGGCTGGCCGAGCATCGCGGCCTCGGCCTCGATGCCGCCGACGCCCCAGCCCAGCACGCCCAGGCCGTTGACCATGGTGGTGTGCGAGTCGGTGCCGACCACCGTGTCCGGGTACGCCTGGCCGTTGCGCTCCATGACCGTGCGGGCCAGGTACTCGATGTTGACCTGGTGCACGATGCCGGTGCCCGGCGGGACGACCTTGAACTCGTTGAACGCGGTCTGGCCCCAGCGCAGGAACTGGTAGCGCTCCTTGTTGCGCTCGTACTCCAGCTCGACGTTGCGCTCGAACGCGTCCTCGCGGCCGAACAGGTCGGCGATGACCGAGTGGTCGATGACCAGCTCGGCCGGGGCCAGCGGGTTGACCTTGGTGGCGTCGCCGCCGAGGTCGCGGACCGCCTCGCGCATGGTGGCCAGGTCGACCACGCAGGGCACGCCGGTGAAGTCCTGCATCAGCACCCGGGCCGGGGTGAACTGGATCTCCACGCTCGGGTCGGCGGTGGGGTCCCACGCGCCGAGCTGCCGGATGTGGTCGGCGGTGATGTTCGCGCCGTCCTCGGTCCGCAGCAGGTTCTCCAGCAGGATCTTGAGGCTGTAGGGCAGTCGGTCGTGCCCCTCCACCTTGCCGATCCTGAAAATCTCGTAGCTCGCGTCTCCGACGCGTAGCTGGGTCTTCGCACCGAAGGTGTCGAGGCTCGCCACGTCGTACTCCTTCACACCAGCGACCGTGAGTAGTCCTGAGCAGTTTGTCGCACCGACCGGGGCGCCGCCGTGCTTAGGCGACACTTACCTGCGTCGGTCTCTACAAAACCGTACGTCCGTCTTGCTATTCACGCAACCTCGTGCCACGCTGCGGGACGAGGAGGTGGCTCCATGATCCACCACGTGCTGCTCGCCTGCCCACGCGGCTCCGAGGACCGCTCCCGCGCGTTCTACGTCGGTCTGCTCGGCCTCACCGAGAAACCCAAACCCCCGGCCCTCGCCGCCCGCGGCGGTTGCTGGTTCACCGGGTACGACGCCGAACTGCACCTCGGCGTGGAGGACGATTTCGTGCCCGCCCGCAAGGCCCACCCGGCGCTGGTCCGCGTCGACCTGGACGTGCTGGCCGCTCGGCTGTCCGCCGCCGGCCACGCCCTGACCTGGGGCGACGACGAGATCCCCGGCATGCGGCGGTTCCACACGTACGACCCGCACGGCAACCGGCTGGAGTTTCTGGCCCCCACGGGCTGAGTTCCACCCGGGTAGTGTCGGAGCGTGGTCGACGTGCAGCACTGGCTCTCCGCGTTACCCCCCGGCGTGATCTACCTGATCGTCGCCGGGGTGATCGGCGTCGAGAGCATGGGCGTCCCGCTGCCCGGCGAGATCGTGCTGGTCAGCTCCGCCCTGCTCGCCGCCACCGGGGTGGTCCAGCCCGAGTGGGTGGCCGTCGCGGCGGCGACCGGCGCGATCGTCGGCGACTCCATCGGGTACGCCGTGGGCCGCCGTGGCGGCCGGCCGCTGCTGGAACGGCTGGGCCGGCGTTTCCCGAAGCATCTCGGCCCGGCGCATCTGGCCCGCGCCGAGCAGAGCTTCGCCCGGCACGGTGTGTGGGCGGTCTTCTTCGGCCGGTTCGTCGCGCTGCTGCGCATCCTCGCCGGCCCGCTGGCCGGCGCGCTGCACGTGCCGTACCGCCGGTTCCTGGTGGCGAACGCGGCCGGCGGCCTGGTCTGGGCCTTCGGCACGACGTACCTGCTGTTCTACGTCGGCCGGGCGGCCGAGCACTGGCTCAAGGACATCTCCTGGGCCGGGCTGGTGCTCGCCGTGCTGGCCGGCCTGGTCAGCACATGGTGGCTGCGCCGGCGCGGGAAGCGGTTGGCCGAGGCCGAGACGCCCGAGCGGAGCGAGCCGGTCGGCGCGACCGAGCGCTGACAAGGGCCCGACCCCGTTGTCGGGGTCGGGCCCTTGCGCGTTGGTGTCAGCTGGTGCTGTAGCCGCGGGTGGCGATCCAGTCGGCGAGGTTGTCGACGCTGATGCGGTAGGAGGCGGTGTTCGGGTTGGCGCTGTCGGCGATGGTGACGGTGGTGCCGTTGTTCTGGTAGCCGACGACGCTGATGTAGTGGCCGCCTTCGAAGGAGTGGGTGCTGCCGTCGGTGTCGGTGGTGGTGCCGGCGATGTTGGCGACCACGGCGCGGCCGTCGTCGACGGTGCGGACGATGTCGGCGCGCAGCTTGTCGGTCTGCGTGTCGTCGGCCTTGGGGTCCTTGATCTCGACCGACCGGTAGGTCTTGCCGGTTTCCTTGTTCAGGACGGGGGTGATGTCGTTGATGCTGTTGGTGCCGTTCTCGGTGGTGCCCATCTCGCGGGCCATGGCGTGCACGTCGATGTTCTTGCCGAGCACGCTGATGGCGTTGCGGGCGGCGGCGGGGCCGCAGTAGTAGAAGTTGGGCTGGGCTTCGTAGCGCACGTCCAACTCACGTTCGCCGCTCTTACGGTCGGCCACCACGGTGGCCTTCTCGGCGGGGGCGGCGTGCGCGGCGATCGCGGGGCCGGCGATCCCACCGGCGGTCGCGGCGATACCGGCAGCGGTCAGCACAGTCTTACGCAGCAGGGTGGTAGCCATGATGGTGCCTCCCAGGGGGTGGGGGATGCCGCAGCCAGGGGCCACGGAAGGGGGAAAGTCTGAGGGGTGGGCCCGGCGGCCGATCAGGTGGCCTGCACGGGGGCCCGGCGCGGCCGGGGCCACGGGGGTGGCCGGGTCGGCGGCTCGGGGGATGTAACGACGGCCGGTGGCCGCGTATTCCGACCGGGGCTGCCAACGGCCCGGGGGCCGGGCTCCACGCGGTCTGCCAGGTATAACGCCCCGCCCCCGGCCCCGATTCCCCCGAGCCGGTGACCCGGACCACCCCACACCAACCCAAACCCGACACCCACCCCAGACAACCCCCGGGGGAGCCTGCCCGAGGCGAACGCTGGGAGATCTTGGTACCGAACGGCCCCTCCGGGGGCCGAAACGCACCAAGATCTCCACCGTCCCCGACACGCGAAACCCGCATCCCGTCACCCGAGAACCCCGAGGCGTCGTCCGCCCCACCCGCCCACCACGCGCCGATCATGAGGGTGACGGGCCGCCAACCTCATGATCGGCGGGCACGGACGGACCGACCGGGCGTGGCCGGGTGGTGGTGGGTGAGTGGTCAGGCGGTGAGCAGGTCGAGCAGTGCGTCGCGGGCGGCGCGTACGGCGGCGCGCGACTCCTCGGTGTGGTCCAGGGCGTCGAACCCGTGCCGCCCGTCCGGCACGTCGACCACGTGCAGCGGCAGCCCGCGCCGGGTTGCGGCAGCCGTGAACGCCGCGATGGTGGACGCGACCTCGGGCCGGTCCCGGCCGACCCGGGTCAGCACGAGCGGCGGCCGGCCGACGTCGTCCGTCGCCAACGCGTCGAGCGGGTGGAAGCGTGGGTCGACCGGGGGCCAGTCGGGGAGTGGGGCCAGCAGCGGGTACGTCGCGGCGAGGCCGCGCAGCCAGCGGGGCGGGTCGCGGAGCCAGTCGCCGAGCAGCAGCCCGGCGCCGGAGAAGAACCAGAGCGCCAACCGCTCCGGGTCGACGCGGGGGTCCGCGCGGAGCAGGTCGGCCGCGTCGGAAACGCGGGCGGCGACCGTGATCAGGTCGTCGGGGGCGGCCACGGAGAGCCGGGGGAGCGCGGCCACCACGCCCCGGTCGGCGAGCAGCGCGCCGTAGCCCCGGTAGAGCGGCCAGTCCCGCGCGTCGGGCGCGTCGGGTGGCCCGGGAACGCCGTGCACCACCACGACCGCGGGGTGGGGACCGCCGCCGGCCGGCAGGTGCAGGTCGACCTCGCCGTGTCGCTCGACGGGGGCGGGCGGCGGGTCGAGGACAAACTGTGTCTCCCAGAAACTGTTTCCCATGACGGCGATGCTAGGGCAGCGCGTCGTCACGCGCCGCCCCGGTTTTTCCGGAGGTCAGGAGGACGACGCCTTGGCGTGCCGTTCACGCAGCCGGTCCCGGATCTCCTCCGGCGTGTACGCCCGGCGCTGCCGTTCCGCCCGGGCCACCACCACGCCGGTCGCCGCGACGCCCGCCAGGCCGGCCAGGCCGAGCACCTTCCACCACCGCATCCGTTGCCGCATCGGCTTAGGGTAGTCCTCCATGAGCATCAGCCTGGACGAGGCCGTGGAGCTGACCCGTACCGGAGACCTGTGGGTGTTCCGTGGGCGCAGCGTGCCCGATCGCGCCATCCAGCTCACCACCAACAGCCCGGTCAACCACGTCGGGATGGCGGTGGTGCTGGACGACATGCCGCCGTTGATGTGGCACGCGGAGCTGGGCCGTTCGCTGCCGGACATGTGGACCGGCACCCGCCAGCGCGGCGTGCAGTTGCACGACCTGCGCGACGCGGTCTGCGTGTGGGCCAACCGGTACGGCCAGCGGGGCTGGCTGCGTCAGCTCGAACCGCCCGCCGACGGCGCCATGGAGGAGGCGGTGCTGCGTACCGTGGCGCGGCTGGACGGCACCCCGTTCCCCTCCACCGCGCAGCTCGCCTGGCGCTGGGCCCGGGGGCGGGTGCCGCTGCCGCGCCGGCGACCGTCCACCCCGGACGGCGCCGCGACGCCGGAGGCCGGCGGCTGGCCGGACGGCGCCGGCACGCCGGGAGCCGGCGGGACGTCGGGGCGTGACCGGGCGCTGGAGACCGCGTACTGCGCGGAGGTGGTGGCGGTGACCTACGAGGCGATGGGGTTGCTGCCGGCCGGCCGCCGGCCCAACTGGTACGACCCGGGACGGTTCTGGAGCGGCGACGACCTGGACCTGACCGGCGGCGCGCAGCTCGGCGCGGAGATCGAGGTACGCATCCCGCCGCGCTGACCAGGTTTGCCGGGCCGGCGGGCCGGTAATGGAGAGCGTCGTGACGGCTTCCACCGACCTCGACACGCTCTCCGACTTCTTCGACAGGTACGGCGTGGCGCTGACCACCGCCGACGTGCCGGCCATCGCCGCCTGCTACGCCCTGCCCGGGCTGGTGGTCGCCGACACCTACAGCTTCTCGTTCACCTCGCCGGCCGCGGTGGCGCTGAGCTTCGTCGGCGCCGCGCCCGACTACCAGGAGCGGGAGCTGGTCGCGGCGAACGCGCAGATCGAAGACGTGCAGCAGGTCTCGGCGTTGCTCACCGAGGTCGCGGTGCGGTGGGAGTTCCTGGACAGCCAGGGCGGCGCGGTGCCCGGCGAGCACTACCGCTACCTGTTGCGGGCCACCGACGAGGGCCCGGCCATCTGCACCGTCATCCGCACCGCCTGAGCCGCCCGCCCGGATGTCGAACGGGGCCCCTCCTCGACCGGAGACGTCGAGAAGGGGCCCCGCCTCACGTGCTCAGCGGCGGCTGCCGGCCCACCGGTCGGGCTCGGGAGCCGAGTGCAGGCCGGGCTCGTGCAGGCCCTCCTCGTCGAGCTGGCCGATCCGCCGGTAGGTGTCCGGTCGACTGGTGCGCAGCACGCCGCCCCAGATCAGGCCGAGCACGCCGGCCACCACCGGGATCGCCGGCAGCAGCCACTTGAGGTAGCCGGCGGTGTCCGGCGCGAGCAGCGCGTCGAAGTTGAACAGCAGCACCAGCAGCACGGCGGTGAGCAGGACGGTGCCGAGCGCCGGGGCGATCGCCCGCTGCCAGGCCGACTCGGGGCCGCCACGGCCCCGGAAGAAGCCGACGACGGAGGCCGAGGTGAGCGTCATGAGCAGCACGACGCCGACCGCGGCCGAGCCGGACAGCCAGGTGAACAGGTCGATGACCGGGTCCCGCCCGGACATCGCGAACCCCACGAAGACCACCACGGCCAGGATGCTCTGCACCACCGAACCGGCCACCGGGGCGCCGCTGCGGCTGGACGTCTGGCCGAGGAAGCGGGGCAGGACGTTCTCCCGGCCGAGGGCGAACAGGTAGCGGGCCACACCGTTGTGGAACGACAGCAGGGCGGCCAGCACGCTGGTGATGAACAGGACGTTGGCGATGTCCGCGACCACGGCGCCGGAGTACTGGTCGAGGGCGCCGAAGATCACGCCGGGACCGGCCTCGGCGCTGGCCTGCGGCGCGTTCTCCGGCCCGGTCAGCACGGTCAGCGCCCAGGCGGAGAAGGCGTAGAACAGGCCGGTGAACGCGACCGCGATGTAGGTGGCCCGGGCCACGGTGCGCCGCGGGTCCTTGACCTCCTCGCTGTAGATGGCGCCGCTCTCGAAGCCGGTGAAGGAGGCGATGGTGAACGCCAGCACGGCGCCGAACCCGGCGCCGAACAGGTGGCCGGGGTCGATGCCGGCGGTGGAGACGGCGCCGCCGGCCGGGTGGGCGAACGCCACCAGGTCGAAGATCAGCACAGCCACGCACTCCAGGACGAGCAGCACCGCGAGGACGCTGGCGTTCAGGTCGATGCGCAGCACGCCGAGCACGCCGATGAAGACCCAGGCCAGCAGCGCCCAGACCCACCAGTCCAGGTCCAGCCCGGCCTTGGCCGACATGAAGTCCGACATGATCGCGCCGAACAGCCCGTAGAGGCCGATCTGGATGGCGTTGTACGCGGCCAGCGCGACCGCCGAGCCGGCCACCCCGCCGGCCCGGCCGAGGCCGTTGGCGATGTACGCGTAGAACGCGCCCGCGTTGGCGACGTACCGGCTCATCGCGGCGTAGCCGGTGGCGAAGACCGCGAGCACGGCCGCGAGCAACACGTAGCCCAGCGCGGCGCCGATGTTGCCGCTGACCGCGTACATGGTGGTGACGCCACCGCCGAGAACGGTCAGCGGGGCCGACGCGGCGACGGTGAAGAAGACGAGATGGGCGGTGCCGAGACGGCCACGGCGTAGCCCACCGTCGGAGAAGAACGGATCGGAGGACAAGGCTTCTCCAGGGGAGGGGAAGGGGGTTGAGGTGTCTACTTCGGAACAGCCTCAGGCAGGGTATTGGTGATCACGGATCGTCACAACCCCGCTTCGATATCGATTAGGACGCGCGTCTACGACCGGAATTGAGCTGTGCGTGGTCATGCCGTACCGTCCCGTGTCGACGATCACGGCCACCGTTCGAGGATGGACCATGACCTACCCCGGGGCACAAGCCACGTACCGGCTAGCCGATGCGCTGTTCCTCATCGGACATGACGAGTTCACCGGTAAGCCGCATGTCGCCGTCGACCGGCTGGAGTGCGGGCTGGCCGGCGCCGCGCTCGCCGAGCTGATGTTCGAGGGCCGGATCGCGCTCGACGGTGGCGGCATCGCCGCGGTCGACCCGCGGCTCTGGCAGGAACCGCTGACCGACCTGCTGATCACCGAGATCCTGCGCCGCGAGGGCGCTCATCCGGCCCGGTTGTGGATCCGCTACCTGCGGACCCAGCTCAACATCAACGAGCGGGTCGGGACGCGGCTGGTCACCGCCGGCGTCCTCCGTCGGGAACAGGGCAAGCTGATCGGCCGTCAGGTGCGCTGGCCGGCCACCGACCCGAACCAGGCGGCCTCGCCGCGGGTACGCCTGACCGCCATGCTGATGCACTCGTCCCCGGCCGAGCTGGACCCGGGCACGCTGCTGCTGGCGAGCCTCGCCGAGGCGGTCGGGCTCGCCGCGCACATCTTCGACCCGCAGGTCGGCGGCCGGATGCGGGACTGCCGTCGCTTCCTGCCGGCGCAGCTCGACGGCCTGCTCGCCGCGGTGGTGGGTGCGTTGGACGCCAGCACCACGACGGTCCGCCGGTGACGTCCCGTCCCGGTGCACCGGGACGGGACGGGCCCGGTCAGGCGGGTTCGCGCCACATCGGGTAGAGGCTGGGCCCGTCCGGCAGGTCCAGCGTGGTCGGCCGGCGTCGGAAGCCGAGCCGCTCGTAGAGCGCCGCGTTGCGGAGCGAACTGGCCTCCAGGTACGCGGCGGCGCCGGCCCGGTCCAACTCGGTCAGCTTGTCGCGCAGCAGCGCCGCACCCACGCCCTTGCCGTGGTGCGCCGGGTGCACCGCGATGAACGGCAGGTACCAGTGCGGCTCGGCCGGGTGGTTGGCGGTCATCTGCTCGTCGAGCATGCCGAACCGCTTCATCGCGTCCGGCCCGATGGTGGCCTCCAGCTCGGCGAACTCGTCGCCCTCGTCGGCGCCGTGGTCGTCGCCGACCGGCAGCCAGAGCGTGGCGCCCAGCCCGTCGCCGGCCACGTGGACCTCACCGGTGCGCAGCGCCAACGCGACGAACGGTCCGAAGAAGGCGGGGTGCACCCGCGCCCGGTGGTCGTCCGCCGGGAAGATCCAACCGCTCACCGGGTCCCGCATGAAGGCCTCGGCGAGGATCCCGGTCACGGCGGCGGCGTCCTCCGTGGACGCGCGCCGGATGTTGCCCTGCCACTCTGTCACTGGCCACCCGTCCTGCCGCTGTACGAGCCATCGTGGTCATCGATCGGCGTGCAACGTATCAGGTGGCCCCGTCGTGCGGCAGGCCCCGGACCGGACACTCGCCGCGAACCGATCCCGCTGGCTAGGCTGGCGCAGTCCGCCGACGGGGGAGGCCAGCCGGGGCGGTCCCGCCCGCCACAGGAGGAACATGTCCCGCACGCGTCGCCCCACCCCGTCGCCCGGGTCCGCGATCACCTCGTCGCCCTGGGTGGTCGTCGCGATCGGGGTGATCGTGATGGTGGTGCTGCTGGTGGTGGCGCTCGGGTCGGTGCGGGGCCGGCGGACGTTCCCGGCGTCGCCGACCGATCCGGCGATGTCGCTGCCGGGCCTGCCGACCGCTGCGGCGACCTCGCCGACCGCGACGGGAGGCCCGCCGAGCACGGCCGGGCGACAGGTGGTCCCGGGGCTGTCGCCCCGGTCGACGGTGCTGCCCGCCAGGCCCACGCCGGCGGTGTCGACCGGCAGCCCGCGGGCCGACGCCCGTCCGGCGCCGTCGACGCCGCCACCGCAGCCCCCGGCGCCGCCGTCCGCGGTGACCGGCCGCTACGCGGTGGTGAGCAGCTTCGACGGTGGCTTCATCGGCGAGGTGCGACTGGTCAACACCGGGGGCGCGGCGCACGGCTGGACGGTGCGGCTGACGTTCCCGCAGGGTCGGCTGGTCACCGCCTGGGTGGAAGGCGTCGAACAGGGCACGTTCGGCTTCGACGGCGGCGTCTTCACGTATCGCAGCGGCGTGGACCTGGCGGCGGGCGCGTCGGTGCCGGTGCGGTTCCACTTCGAGGGGGCCGGCACCACCAGCCCGCAGAGCTGCACGGTCGACGGGGTGGCCTGCGCGGGGCGCTGATCCCCACCGTCCGGACGACCGCACGTTGTCCGGACAGTTTTGCAAGATACCTGTCGTGTTTCGACTTTGTTTGCAAGCTATTGCAGAATGTTTCGGCAAGGGCTAGCGTGCGGGCGAATCAGCGACCAGAGAAAGGCCGTCGATGAAACCGACGCCGATATCCCCCAAGGCGTTGCTCGCCCTGGTCTCCTCCCTCGTACTCACCCTCGTCGGCGTGCCGGTGGCCCTCCACCAGGTGGGCGCCGACGGCGCCGCCCGCGCCGCCACCCCCGACGTGCCGGCCGCCGGCAACGCCCCCCAGTGGACCCGGGAACCCTCCGCCGAGGCGCTGCTGAAGGCCGGCGCCACCGCCGCGAAGGCGGAGCAGTTCTACTTCGTGCTGCCGGACCGCTTCGCCAACGGCGACAAGCGCAACGACACCGGCGGCCTGACCGGCGACCGGCTCGCCACCGGCCTGGACCCGGCGGACAAGGGCTTCTACCACGGCGGCGACCTCAAGGGCGTCATCGACAGGATGGACTACATCCAGGGGATGGGCACCACCGCCATCTGGCTCGCCCCGGTCTTCAAGAACCGGCCCGTGCAGGGCACCGGGGCCGACGTCTCGGCCGGGTACCACGGCTACTGGATCACCGACTTCACCCAGGTCGACCCGCACTTCGGCACCAACGCCGAGCTGAAGAAGCTGGTCGACCTCGCGCACCGGCGCGGGATCAAGGTCTACCTCGACATCATCGTCAACCACACCGCCGACATCATCCGCTACGCGGAGGACAAGTACGGCTACGTCGACAAGAAGACCGCGCCCTACCGGGACGCGCAGGGACGGGCCTTCGAGGACCGCAACTACGCCGACGGCACGCGGAAGTTCCCCGCGGTGAACGAGAAGTCGTTCCCGTACACCCCGACGTTCGCCAGCCCGGCCGACGCGAAGGCCAAGGTCCCGGCGTGGCTCAACGACCCGACCATGTACCACAACCGCGGTGACTCCACATTCGCCGGGGAGAACAGCGAGTACGGCGACTTCTTCGGCCTCGACGACCTGTGGACCGAGCGTCCCGAGGTGGTCCGCGGCATGACCGACATCTACGGCCAGTGGATCGGCAAGGCCGGTGTCGACGGCTTCCGCCTGGACACCGTCAAGCACAGCAACCTCGACTTCTGGCCGCAGTTCACCAGGGGCATCGACGCCGCCGCCGCGAAGGCCGGCAAGAAGGACTTCTTCATGTTCGGCGAGGTCTACAGCGCCGACCAGGAGGTCGAGTCGACCTACGTGCGGCGGGGCGGCCTGCCGGCCACGCTCGACTTCTCGTTCCAGGAGGCGGCGCGCGGCTACACCGCCGCCGGTGGCTCCGCCAAGGCGCTCGCCGACGTCTACGCCAAGGACGACCTGTACGCGGCGCGCGACACCGACGCCGACCGGCTGCCCACCTTCCTCGGCAACCACGACCTGGGCCGGATCGGCTCGTTCATCGCCGCGGCCGGCGGTGACGACGCCACCCAGCTCCGCCGCGACCAGCTCGCCCACCAACTGATGTTCCTCACCCGCGGCCAGCCGGTGGTGTACTCCGGCGACGAGCAGGGCTTCACCGGCCCCGGCGGGGACAAGGACGCCCGCCAGGACATGTTCGCCTCGCGCACCGCGGACTACCTGGACGACGACCTGATCGGCACCACCCGCACCCACGCCGTCGACCAGTACGACAAGACCCACCCGCTCTACCGGACCATCGCCGAGTTGGGCAGCCTGCGGGCGGCGCACCCGGCGCTGCGCGACGGCGTCCAGGTCACCCGGTACGCGGCCGACGGCCCCGGCGTGTTCGCGTTCTCCCGTGTGCTGCCCGCCGAGCGGGTGGAACACGTCGCGGCGGTGAACAACGCCCCGACCCCGCAGACTGTCACCGTGGACACCTGGTCGGCCGGCACCCGATTCACCGGCGTGTACGGCGACGCCGCGACCGCGACGGCCGGCGCCGACGGCAAGCTGAGCCTCACCGTCCCGGCCATGTCGGCCGTGGTGCTCAAGGCCGACCGGGCCATCCCGCCGGCCGGCGCGGCCCCCACGATCACGCTGACCGAGCCGGGCGACGCCCCGGTCGCCGGCAGGACCGCGGTCACCGCCCAGGTCGGCGGCGACCCGCTCGCCACCGTCACGTTCGCCGCCCGCGTCCCCGGCGGCAAGTGGACGCTGCTGGGCACCGCCAACCGCGCGCCGTACACGGTCCACCACGACCTGACCGGCCTGCCCGGCGGCGCGACCGTCGAATACAAGGCGGTGGTCCGCGACGGCAAGGGGCGCACCGCCACCGCCCGCACCACCGGCACGGTCGGCACCCCGGCCCAGGGCGCGTCCCGGGACTGGGCGATCGTGCACTACCAGCGCCCGGCCGGCGGGTACGCCGACTGGGGGCTCTACGCCTGGGGCGACATCGACCCGGCGTACGTCACCGAGTGGCCCAAGGGACAGCCGTTCGCCGGTGAGGACTCGTACGGCCGGTTCGCCTGGGTGAAGCTCAAGCCCGGCGCGAAGTCCGTCGGCTTCCTCGTGGTCGACAAAGACGGCAACAAGGACGTGGCGAACGACCGCACCATCGACGTGACGCAGACCGGCGAGGTCTGGGTCAAGCAGGGCGACCCGACGCTCTACCCGACCCGGCAGGCCGCCACCGGCGAGCCGGACCCGGCCGTCGACCAGGGCACCGCGGTCATCCACTGGCGCAAGGCCGACGGCAACTACGACGGCTGGGGCCTGCACCTGTGGGACGGCGCGGCCAACCCGACCGACTGGGCGGCCCCGCTCAAGCCGGAGAAGATCGACGCGTACGGCGCGGTGTTCCGGGTGCCCCTGGCCGCCGGTGCGACCGGGCTGAGCTACATCATCCACAACGGCGACGAGAAGGATCAGCCGGACGACCAGCGGCTCGACCTGACCGGCGTCGGGCACGAGGTGTGGCTGCTGGCCGGCGTGAAGGGCCGGCTGCTGCCGGCGAGCAGCTCCGGCACGGCCACGGACGTCGACCTCACCAAGCAGAAGGCGCAGTGGATCGACCGGTCCACCGTCGCCTGGGCCACCGGCCCGACCGACGGCAAGAAGTACGCGCTGGTCGCCGCCCCGGCCGGCGGGATCGGCGTCGCCGACGGCGAGCTGACCGGCACGTACACCACGCTGCCGCTGCGGGCGCAGCGCAACGGGCTGACCGAGGCGCAACGGCAGACGTACCCGCAGCTCTGGGCCCATCACGCGTTCACGCTGGACCGCGCCGACCTGGCCAAGGTGCCGGCGGCGCTGCGCGGGCAGCTCGTCGTCACCGAGCGGGACGCCGAGGGCGCGCTGCTCAGCGCCACCGGCGTGCAGATCCCCGGGGTGCTGGACGACGTCTACGCGGCGGCCACCGGGGCGAAGCTCGGCCCCACGTTCGCCGGCCGGGTGCCCACGCTCGCCGTCTGGGCGCCGACCGCGCGCACGGTGTCGTTGCAACTGTTCGACTCGCCGACGGCGCAGCCGAGCACGGTGGCGATGAGCCGCAACGACCGCACCGGCGTCTGGTCGGTACGCGGCACCAAGGCGTGGACCGGCCGCTACTACCGCTACCAGGTGGAGGCGTGGCAGCCGGCGGCGCAGAAGGTGGTCACCGCGTCGGTGACCGACCCGTACTCGGTGGCGCTCGCGCCGGACTCCACGCACAGCCAGATCGTCGACCTGACCGACCCGGCGCTGGCGCCGGCCGGCTGGGCGAAGCTGCGCAAGCCGGCGGCCGTGCCCGCGTCGAAGGCGCAGATCTCCGAGCTGTCGGTACGCGACTTCTCCATCGCCGACAGCACCGTGCCGGCCGGGAAGCGGGGCACCTACCTCGCGTTCACCGACCCGGACACGGCCGGAATGAAGCACCTGCGGTCGCTCGGCGACGCCGGCGTCAACTACCTGCACCTGCTGCCGGCGTTCGACTTCGCCACCATTCCGGAGAAGCGGGCCGACCAGGCCCAGCCGGCCTGCGACCTGGCGAAGCTGCCGCCGGACTCGGACCAGCAGCAGAAGTGCGTCGCGGCGGTGGCCGACAAGGACGGCTACAACTGGGGGTACGACCCGCTGCACTACACCGTGCCGGAGGGCGGCTACGCGGTCGACCCGAACGGCGCCAAGCGCACCACCGAGTTCCGGCAGATGGTCGCCGGGGTGAACCAGGCCGGCCTGCGGGTGGTCATGGACGTGGTCTACAACCACACCTCGGCCGCCGGGACCGACCCGAAGTCGGTGCTCGACCAGGTGGTGCCCGGCTACTACCACCGGCTGCTGGACGACGGCAGCGTCGCCAACTCGACCTGCTGCGCCAACACCGCCCCGGAACACGCCATGATGGGCAAGCTCGTGGTGGACTCGCTGGTCACCTGGGCCAAGGCGTACAAGGTGGACGGTTTCCGGTTCGACCTGATGGGCCACCACCCGAAGGCGAACATCCTGGCCGTCCGGGCCGCGCTGGACAAGCTCACGCCCGCCCGCGACGGCGTGGACGGCAAGAAGATCATGCTGTACGGCGAGGGCTGGAACTTCGGCGAGGTCGCCAACGACGCCCGGTTCACGCAGGCCACCCAGGCCAACATGGCCGGCACCGGGATCGGCACGTTCAACGACCGGCTCCGCGACGCGGTGCGTGGCGGCGGCCCGTTCGACGCCAACCCGCGGGTGCAGGGCTTCGCCTCCGGTCTCTACACCGACCCGAACGGCGACGAGGTCAACGGCTCGGCGGCCGAGCAGAGGGCCCGCCTGCTGCACGCCCACGACCTGATCAAGGTGGGGCTGACCGGGAACCTGCGCGACTACCGGTTCACCGACTCCGCCGGCAGGCGGGTCACCGGCGCGCAGGTCGACTACAACGGCTCACCGGCCGGCTACACCGCCGCGCCGGGCGAGGCGGTCACGTACGTCGACGCGCACGACAACGAGATCCTGTACGACGCGTTGGCGTACAAGCTGCCGCAGGGCACCTCGGCGCAGGACCGCGCCCGGATGCAGGTGCTCGCGCTGGCGACCACCGCGCTCGGACAGGGCACCGGGTTCGTCACGGCCGGCTCGGAGCGGCTGCGCTCGAAGTCGCTGGACCGCAACTCGTTCAACTCCGGTGACTGGTTCAACCAGATCCGCTGGGACTGCGCGCAGGGCAACGGGTTCGGCGCCGGCCTGCCGCCGGAGGCGGACAACAAGGACAAGTGGCCGTACGCCAAGCCCTTGCTGGCCGATGGGAAGCTGGTGCCGGACTGCACGGCGGTCGACCTGGCCGACGCCCGGTACGCCGAGCTGCTGCGGATCCGCCGGTCCTCGCCGGTGTTCGGGCTGCCCAGCGCCGAGCAGGTGCAGAAGCGGGTCGCGTTCCCGCTGTCCGGGGCGACGGAGACCCCGGGCGTGCTCACCATGACGCTGGACGCCCGCGGGCTGGGCGGGACGTGGAAGTCGGTGACCGTGGTCTTCAACACCACCCCGGAGACGGCGGAGCAGACCGTGACCGGCCTGCGCGGGGCGAACGTGGCGCTGCACCCGGTGCTGCGCAACTCGGCCGACCCGGCGCTGCGGACGGCCTCGTTCGACAGCTCCGGCGGCACGTTCACCGTGCCGGCGCGCAGCGTGGCGGTGTTCGTCCAGAGCTGATCGCGCCAGCGGACCGGCCCCCCAGCCATGAGTGGCTGGGGGGCCGGTCCGTACCCCGGGTCCGTCAGGTCAGTTGAAGCAGTCCTTGACGGTGTTGGCGCAGTTGGTGGGGTCGTTGTCGCTGATGAGGGAGTCGTCGTCGAGCTTGACGCGTCCTTCGTTGTTGAGGATGCCGCCGGCGACGCGGTGCAGCTTGCTGGTGTCGGTGGCGGTGTTCTTGGTGACGTGGGTCCTGGTCAGGGTGATGGTGGCCTTGTTGTTGAAGATGCCGCCGCCGTTGAGGGCGGTGTTGCCCTTGATGACGGTGTTGCGCAGGGTGAGGGCGGCGTTGTCGTCCTCGTCGTGGTCGCGGGAGAGGAAGCCGTCTTCGATCTTGACAAGCCACTCGCCGTTGTAGATGCCGCCGCCGAAGCGGTTGGCGGTGTTGTCGACGATGACGCTGTCCGCGATCGTGGCGCTGCCCTCGTCCTTGGTGCTGGGGTAGCCCCAGTGCTTGCCACCGGTGGTGACCACGCCGCCGCCGTCGCCGTCGGCGTGGTTGTTCGCGATGACGACCTTGTCGAGGTCGAGGTCGGTGTTCTCGGCGTAGACGCCGCCGCCGTTCTCGCAGGCGGTGTTGCCGGTGATGTGGGTGAACGAGACGGTGACGAAGCCGCCGCTGCTGAACAGGCCGCCGCCGTTCTTCCCGGCGTGGTTGTCCGAAAGCGAGGAGTTCTCGCCCTCCTTGCCACCGTCCTTGCCGTGGTCGGAACCGATGATCTCGACCGTGCCGGCCTCGTCGTGCTTGCCCGACGGGACGTAGCCCTTCAGCTCGTTCGCGTCCGCGCCGTGCTTGCCGGAGAGGCCGTTGCCGTTGGCGATACCGCCACCGTTGCCGCCCGCGGTGTTGTCGTCGACCTTGGTCTCCTCGACCTTGAGGATGCCGCGGTTGAAGATGCCGCCGCCGTCGCCCTGGGCGTGGTTGTTGACGACCTTGCTCTCCTCCAGCCACACGCGGCCGAAGTTGGCCACCGCGCCGCCGTTGTGCTCGGCGTTGTTGTCGGTGAGCTTGACGTTGGACAGGTGGGCGCTGCCGCCGCGCTCGACCAGCAGCGCGCCGCCGTCACCCTCGCCCCGCTTCTCGTCCTCGTCGACCGGGCCCGAGCCCGTGGTCGCGCCAGCCGCCACGGTAGCGGCCTGCGCCGTGGTGGTGACCTGTGCCGGCGCGGTGGCCGTGGCCTGCGCCGGTGCCGCGACGACCTGCGCCGCGACCGGAGCGGCCTGCGCCGGTGCGGTGGCGCTCTTGGCCGCGGTGGCGGTCTGGGCCGCGGTGGCGGCCTGGGCCGCGACCGGGGCGGCCTGCGCCGGTGCGGTGGCGGCCGAAGCGCCCGCGACCGCCGGCTGCGCCGGGGCGACCTGGGCCGGCGCAGCCGCCGTGCCGTTCGCCGCCGTGGGTCCGCCCGGGTACTTGAACTCGGACGCGTTCCCACCCTTGACGGTCAGGTCCTTCAGGGTGAGGTGGCCGCCGTCGGCGACGCGGAAGATACGGAAGGTGTCCTCGGCGTCACGCTTGATGGTGGAGCCGTTGCCCTTGATGGTGACGTCCTGGGTGATCTCAGGCAGGCCGCCGCCGACCTTGCGGTCCTTGACGCCGAGCTCGTAGGTGCAGTTCTCGGCGAGCTTGAGGGTGCCGCCGTGGTCGCGGTTGGTCAGTTCGAGCGCGTCGACCAGGGCCTCGTCGTCGCAGGGGACCTCGCGGGCCTTGTCCTGGCCTTCCTCGCCGCCCCACTCGCCGCGGTCCTGGCCCCACTCACCCCGGTCCCGGCCCTCCTCGCCGTGTTCGTCCTTGCTGTCCTTGCTGTCCTTGCCGTCCTTGCTGTCCTTGCCGTGCTCGCCCTCGGTGGCCTCGCCGCCGTGGTCGCCGTCGCGGAGCTGCTGCGCGGTCGACCACTTCACGTCGGCGAGCCGGTGCGAACCGGTCACCCCGGTGGTCGCGTAGGCAACGCCGGCGAGGCTGACCGCTCCGGTCAGGCCCACAACGCCGGTGGCGAGCCAGAGCCGGCGGCGCCGGAGCGGGGAGATGGTCTCGCGGGTGGTGGCGTCATCGTTATTGCGAAGGTAGTTGGACATCGGAGCTCTCTGCCCTCTCCTTGTACCTGACAAGGTCGCTTCGCCACGGCGAGGCGGCCTTCGCTACAAATCGGTTGTAGCTGCTGAAGACGAACTTATGAGAGCTTTGTTCGCCTCGGGGGCGGATACGAAAAAAACCCGCATAAGGGTGCGGGTAGGCCGGGCTGACGCAGCGGGGACGGGAGGGCCCATGCTGCCCACAAACGCTCGCGGCGTGGGTGTTGGCGCAGTTGGTGGGGTCGTTGTCGCTGACGAGGGAGCCGTCGTCGAGCGTGACCCGCCCTTCGTTGCTGAGGATGCCGCCGCTGACGCGGTGCAGCTTGGCGGCGTCGGTGGCGGCGTTCGTGGCGACGTGGGTCCGGTCAGGGTGATGGCGGCCTTGTTGTTGAAGATGCCGCCGCCGTTGCGGCCGGCGTGGTCGTCCGACAGTGAGGGCCGCTCGCCGTGCTTGCCCTTCCGCGCCCCGGCGACCTCCACGACGCCGCCGTCGGCGATGCCGCCGCCGTCGCCCTGCCCGTGGTTGCGCCGGGCCGTGCTGTCGGTGAGCCGCGTCCGGCCGAAGTTGGCCGCCGCGGGGGTCACCCGGGGTGCCCCGCCATCGGGTGTAGTTACGTCGTCGGACATGCGCGCCCTCCGTCCTTCGGTGTCTCCTCGACCGGTCGTATCGCTACCGACCGCACGAAAGGTCGCAAGAGGGTCGCCGCTTCTGTTCGACACCGTAGGGGAAGGATTCTCGCGAAGGGGATCTTTCCGAACAAAATCCACGTAAGGGGCGCAGCGGGCGGATGGTGGCGGGCCGTCGGCGATCGGCCCCCTACGAACTTGATGGCGCGGATGAGTCGCGGCCGTCGACGAGGACCGAGGCGGCATCGCCCGCGCCCCAGGGCTCATCCGACTCATCCACGCCATCAAGTTCGTAGCGCGCCGGGAAGGGACTTTTGGGCCGCGTCGTGCGAGCCGCGCCGCGCCGCCCCGCGCCGGGCCGCGCCGCCCCGCGCCGGGCCGCGCCGCCCCGCGCCGGGCCGCCCGACGCCAGCGACCCCGCGACGCGGTGGCGCCACGGGGTCGATGAGCGATGGGACGGTCGAAGAGGGTCAGCCGGGCAGGCGCGGACCCGCCTCGCGCTGCTCGGCCAGCCAGGTTTCCACCTCGTCCGAACGACGCGGCAGCCCGGCCGAGAGGTTCACCGGGCCGTCCGCGGTGACCAGGATGTCGTCCTCGATCCGGACGCCGATGCCGCGCAGCTCCTCGGGGACCAGTTCGTCCTCCGGCTGGAAGTAGAGGCCGGGCTCGACGGTGAGCACGTACCCCTCGCCGAGCGGACCGTCGCGGTAGGTCTCCTTGCGTGCGTTCGCGCAGTCGTGCACGTCGAGGCCGAGCATGTGGCTGGTGCCGTGCAGCGTCCAGCGGCGGTAGACCGTCGAGGCCGGATCCATCGCCTCGTCCACGCTCACCGGCAGCAGTCCGAGGTCCTTGAGCGCCTCGGCGAGCACCCGCATCGACGCCAGGTGGACGTCGCGGAACCCCACCCCCGGCTTGCACATGTCGATGCCGGCCTGCTGGGCGGCGTGGACCGCGTCGTAGACCTGCCGTTGCAGCGGCGTGAACCGGCCGTCGACCGGCAGCACCCGGGTGACGTCGGCGGTGTAGAGGTTGCGGTTCTCCACGCCCATGTCCATCAGCAGCAGGTCACCCGGGCGGGTGGCGCCGTGGTTGTGCACCCAGTGCAGGATCGTGGCGTGCTCGCCGGCCCCGACGATCGAGCCGTAGCCCACGTCGTTGCCGTCGTGCCGGGCCCGCAGCGCGAACAGCCCCTCCAGCAGCCGCTCGGAGATCGGCCGGTCGGCCGGCAGCGCGCGGGCCACGTCCTCGAAACCGCGCACCGTGGCGTCGCACGCCTCCTGGAGCTGTGCGATCTCCCACTCGTCCTTGACCAGCTTCAGCTCGGAGATCGCGATGGCCAGCTCCCGGTCGCGGCCCGGCTGGCCCTCGGCCCGCGTCCCGTCGTAGCGGCGCACGGCGGCGTCCACTCGGGCGTCGAAGCCGCGCAGCACCCGGGTGCGCCCGGGGGCCAGCTCGGCCAGGGCCGCGTCCAGCTCGCTGAGGTCGGCCGTCGGCAGGCCCAGCTCGGTCGACTTCTCGCGCAGCGTCGGCCGGCGGCCCACCCACAGCTCGCCGTGGCGGCTGCGGAAGAACTCGTCGGTGGCCCGGGACGACCGGGGCCGCATGTAGAGCGTGGCCTCGCCGCCCGGCCGCAGCACGAGGACGCTGTCGGGCTCCAGGTCGCCGGTCAGGTACGCGAAGTCGCTGCCCGGCCGGAACCGGTGGTCGGTGTCGTTGGCGCGTACCTTCTCGTTGCCGGTGGGGATGACAAGCGTCTCGCCCGGGAACGCCTCGGCCAGCGCGGCCCGTCGTTTGGCGTGGTTGGGCACCTCCGGGCGGGGCGCGACCGGCAGCTCGGTGTCCCGCCAGCCCTGCCGCATGAACGACAGGAAGGCCTCCGGGAAGTCGGGGTCGTGCGACTCCGTGCCGTCCGCCGGCTTGCCCTGTTGCGTCTGCTCCTCGGTCATGATCCGTCCCTCCCTGAGCCCCATCGCTGGTCCCGACGGTACCGCGCACACGTCGGCGGGGAGTGCCTGCGGTGCCGCGACGGCGGCTTCCGGCGCGTGGAAAGATGGCCGTCATGTGCGGACTCCTGGCCTTCTTCAGCGCGCGCGGCGACGCCGCCGCCCACCGCGACCACATCGCCGGCGCACTGGAGTGCCTGCACCACCGTGGCCCGGACGAGACCGGGGTCGAGGTGGTCGGCGACGCCTCCGGCCGGTACGCGGACGGTGTGTTCGCGCACAAGCGGCTGGCGATCATCGACGTGGCGCTCAGCCACGAGCCCCTGCCCTACGCGGGCGGCCGGTACCTGCTCACCTTCAACGGCGAGATCTACAACTACATCGAGCTGCGCGACGAGCTGATCCGGGACCACGGCGCCCAGTTCGCCACCAACGGCGACGGCGAGGTGATCGTCGCCGGCTACCACTACTGGGGTGAGCGGGTGCTCACCAAGCTGCGCGGCATGTTCGCGTTCGTGATCTGGGACCGGCAGGAGCGGCGGGCCTTCGGCGCCCGCGACTACTTCGGCATCAAGCCGCTGCACTACCTCCAGACCCAGGACGGCCTCTACCTCGCCTCGGAGAAGAAGGCGCTGCTGCCGTTCGCGCACTCCGCCTACCAGGGCGACGCCGGGATCGACACCGCGAACCTGAGCCACTACCTGACCCTCCAGTACGTCCCGGAGCCGGGCACGCTGCACAAGGGGATCAGCCGGATCGGCTCGGGGGAGTACCTCACCTGGACCCCGGACGGCCGGATCGACGTGCGCCGCTGGTACCGGCCGGTGTTCCGCCCGGCCCCGGTCGCCGACGAGCAGAAGCTCTACCACGAGATCCGGGAGACGCTGCGGGAGAGCGTCCGGATGCACATGCGCTCGGACGTGCCGGTCGGCTCGTTCCTGTCCAGCGGCATCGACTCCACCGCCGTGGTGGCTTTGGCCCGCGAGTTCAACCCGAACATCCTCACCTTCACGGTCGGGTACGACGTGCCCGGTTACTCCGAGATCGACGTGGCCCAGGACTCGGCGCGGCACCTCGACGTGACCACCATCCCGACCAAGATCGGGCCGCAGGACATGATCGACGCGCTGCCGAAGATCGTCTGGCACCTGGACGACCCGGTCGCCGACCCGGCCCTGGTGCCGCTCTACTTCGTGGCGAAGAAGGCCGCCGAGCACGTCACGGTGGTGCTCTCCGGTGAGGGCGCGGACGAGTTCTTCGGCGGCTACACGATCTACCGGGAACCGCTCTCGCTCAGCTCGGTCAACGGTCTCCCGGACGGCGTGCAGAAGGGCCTGCGGGCCGTCTCCAAGGCCATCCCGCAGGGGGTCAAGGGCAAGAGCTTCCTGGAGCGCGGCACCACGCCGATCGAGCAGCGCTACTACGGCAACGCCCGGATGTTCACCGAGGAGGAGAAGCAGCACCTGCTGCGCCGCTACGACCCCTCGGTGCGCTACACCGACGTGACCGCGCCGATCTACGCCGAGTGCACCGAGCTGGACGACGTCACCAAGATGCAGTACGTCGACCTCTACACCTGGCTGCGCGGCGACATCCTGGTCAAGGCGGACCGGATCTCGATGGCGCACTCGCTGGAGGTCCGGGTGCCGTTCCTGGACCGGGAGGTGTTCAACGTCGCCGCCGGGATCCCGGTCGACCTGAAGCTGCCGCCCCGCTCCGAGGCCACCAAGTACGCCATGCGCCAGGCGTTGCAGGGCGTCGTTCCGCCGGCCATCGTCAACCGCAAGAAGCTGGGCTTCCCCACCCCGACCCGGGTCTGGCTGCGCGGCGAGATGTACGAGTGGGCCCGGCACGTGCTGGCCACCTCCGGCGCCGGCGACCTGGTCGACCTGTCGTACGCGATGCGGCTGCTCGACGAGCACAAGCGGGAGGAGGCCGACCACTCCCGCAAGGTGTGGACCGTGCTGATCTTCTGCATCTGGCACGCGATCTTCGTGGCGAAGACGCTCGACCCGGGCATCCAGCGCAACCAGTCGGCGCTGCTCACCAAGCCGGTCGTCGGCAGCATGGTCCGCTGAGGCGGGCGTGACGAAGGGCCCCCGGCGCGCTGCCGGGGGCCCTTCTCAGTGCGGTGTCACCGGCCGGTGCAGGTGACCGTGGGCAGGGTGTTCTGGCCCGAGAAGTTCGCGGTGAAGCCGAACGTGGTGGTGCCCTCCGGCGCGACACTGCCGTTGTAGGCGGCGTTGGTGACCGTCACCGACGCCCCGCTGCCGCTCAACGTGCCGTTCCACACCTGGTTGATGGTCTGGCCGCTGGGCCACGTCCAGCTCGCGGTCCACCCGCTGTACGTCCGGGTGCTGTGGTTCATGATCATGACCTCGCCCTGGAAACCGCCGCCCCAGGCGCTGACCACCTTGTAGACCGCCATGCAGTTCCCGGCCGGCATGGTCGGCGTCGGCGTGGGGCCGGTCGGCGTCGGCGTCGGGGTGGTGGGCGTCGGCGTGGGGTTGGTGGGGGTCGGGGTCGGGTTCGTCGGCGTCGGCGTCGGCGTGGGGTTGCCGCCCGAGCCGATGCCGGTCACCTCGCCGTTGCCGCCGTCGAACGTCACGTCCGAGCAGCCGAAGAAGTTCTCCTGGCTGTCCGAGCGCACCCAGCGCGAGTAGATGATGTGCCGGCCGCTCTTGTTGCTCGGCAGCGTGCCGTTGAAGTAGTAGTGCCCGTCGTTGGTGCCGACCGCGCCGCTCTGCGGCGGGTTGGTCACCTGGAGGAACGGCTGCTCCTCCAGGTCGCTCCAGGCCAGCGGCCGGGTCGGGCTCCAGCTGTCCTTGGTGACGTAGAAGTAGAACGTGCCCGGGTGGTGCGCCCAGTTGCTGTAGCGGAACTCCATCGACCGCCCGGCCGTCAGGTGCGTGACCGGCCAGTCGGTGCGGGCCGCGTCGTAGCCGCTGAAGTTCGGGTTGCCGCCGCTGCACAGCTTGCCGTCGGGGATGAACCCGGTGGTCCGGCCGCCGGCGTCGGAGCGCAGCACGCTGAACCAGTTGTAGAGCGAGTTCGCCCCGTTCTGGGCGACCGCCGACGCGCAGGCGGGGTTGTTCGGCCGGATCTCACCGGTGCCGGTGAGGCCGTCCTTCCAGCACAGGTAGGTGCGGGCGCCCGGCGTCATCGCCGCGCCGTGCGCGGCGGCCGGGTCGGGGCCGCTGGCCAGGGCGAACGCGCCCACGGCCAGGGTGAGGGCCGCGGTGACGAGCGCGGCCGTACGGGATCGGTGCACGGGGATCTCCTGACTCGCGGAGCGGCCCACCTTCGGTCCGCCCCGCTGCGACGAGCGGATGCGACGATCGCGGTGCCCGCGCCCGGCGGTCGGCGTGCGGCCGGGGCCGTCGGGGGACGCGCACTGCCTGCGGTCCGTGCCACGGACCGCGGATGCCCCTCGCGTCGGCTCGACCCGGCGGCGCGGCAGCCCCCGCGCCCTCCCGTCAGCGCAATCCCATCACGTCCGGCCGTCGCACGCAATAGCCGCCGGTCGATGCCTCGGGGTTTGGTCGCGCCGCGTCCCGGCATGCGCCAGGATCGGGGGAGGACAACCGGGAGGAGCCAGGATGGGGTACGCGGTGGTGCTCGGCGAGGCGCTCGTCGACCTGCTCGACGCCGAGCACGACGGGGAACCCGTCTACCGGCAGGCAGTCGGCGGTGGGCCGCTCAACGTCTCGGTGGCGATCGCCCGGCTCGGCGGGGACGTGCAGTTCGTCGGGTCGCTGGGCGACGACGCGCTCGCCGGCCGGGTCCGTGCCTTCCTCACCGACGCCGGCGTGGGCGTGGCCGGGGCGGTGACCGTGCCCGCCCCGACCGCGCTGGCCGTGGCCACCTTCGCCGGCCCCGAGCCGGAGTTCCGCTTCTACGGCGAGCCGCGCTCGTACGCCCTGCTCGGCCCGGACGACCTCGACGTGGCGCTGGTCGAGGGCGCGGACGTGCTCTACTGCGGCTCGATCGTGCTGCTCGACCCGCCGGTGCTGGCCGCCGCGCGCCGGGCCTGGTCGATCGCCGGCGGGCTGCGCGTGTTCGACCCGAACGTGCGCCCGAGCCTGCTCACCGCGCCCGGTGCGCTGGACGGGCTGCGCGGGGTGGTCGCCGAGTTCGCCGCGGCGGCGCACCTGGTCAAGCTGAGCGGTGCGGACGCCCGGGTGCTCTACCCGGACGAGCCGGTCGAGGGCGTCGCCGCGTACCTGCGGGAACTGGGCGCGACCACCGTCGTGGTCACGCTCGGCGCGGACGGCGCGCTGGTCGCCGCCGCCGACGACGTGGTACGCGTGCCGGCGCCGAAGGTCGACGCGGTGGACGCCACGGGCGCCGGCGACTCGGTGATGGGCGCGCTGGTGGCGGAGCTGCTCGCCGCCGGCGAGCCGGCCGACGCGCGCGGCTGGCAGGACCGCGTCGCGTTCGCCCTGCGGGTCGCCGCGCTGGTCTGCGAGTCCCCCGGCGGCGCCACCGCCATGCCCACCCGCGCCGCCATCCAGTCCCGCTTCCCCACCTGACCCCCCACCACCGTGATCAAGGAGTTCGCGCGGCCGGGGAGATCCACACCGACGCGAACTCCTTGATCACCGCGCCGTGGTGGGGCGGGTGAGCGTCAGGACGGCCAGCAGGGAGAGGGCGGCGGCACCGGCCAGGACGGTGGCCATCGGGAGGGCGCTGCCCTCGTCGCCGAGACCGACCAGGGGCGCGGCGAGCGCGCCGACCACCGACTGGATGCCGCCCATCAGCGCGGCGGCGGTGCCGGCGTGCCGGGCGTGCGCGTCCAGCGCCAGCGCGGTGCTGTTCGGCATCACCATGCCCAGCGAACCGACGAACGCGAACAGCGCCACCGCGGTGACGGCGAGGCTGCCGGCGAGCGCGCCGGTCAGCACGCCGAGCGCGGCGACCAGGCTGACCACGAGCGTGGTGACCAGCAGCCGGCGCGGGCTGAACCGGTCGAGCAGCCGGGCGTTCGCCTGACCGGTGGCCATCAGCGCGAGCGCGTTGACGCCGAAGACCACGCCGAACACGACCGCCGAGACACCGAAGACGTCCTGGAACACGAACGACGACCCGGAGATGTACGCGAACAGGCCGGCGAACGCGAAACCCTGGGTCAGCGCGTACCCGAGGTAGACCCGGTCGGCGGCCAGCGACCGCATGGTCCGCACGGTGGCGGCGAGGCCGCCGGTGCTGCGGCGCTCGGGCGGCAGCGTCTCCGGCAGGCGCAGCGCGACCGCGACGGCGAGCACCGCCCCGATGACGGCCAGGGTGAGGAAGACCACCCGCCAGGAACCGAACCGGAGCACCAGGCTGCCGACGCTCGGCGCGGCCACCGGCGCCACCCCGAAGACCAGGGTGAGCCGGGAGAAGTATTTCGCGGCGTCCCGACCGGAGTAGAGGTCACGGACGACCGCGCGGGCCACCACGATGCCCATGCCACCGGCCAGCCCCTGGGCGAACCGCGCGGCGGCCAGCAGCGGGGCGCTCGGCGCCGCGGCGCAGGCCAGCGCCAGCACGGCGTACGCGACGACGCCGACCAGGACCGGCCGGCGTCGCCCCCAGCGGTCGCTGAGCGGGCCGGTGACCAACTGCCCCAGCGCCAGGCCGATCAGGCAGGTGGTCAACGAGAGCTGGATGCCGGCCTGGTCGGCGTCCAGCTCGCGGGTCATCGCCGGGAACGCCGGCAGGTACATGTCCAGCGAGAGGGGGCCGATCGCGGTGAGCGTGCCGAGCAGCACCAGCAGGCTCACGCCACCGCCCCGCCCGGCGGGTCGGTCGACGGGTGGGCGCGCGGCGGTCCGCACGGTCTGGCGCACGAGAGGTCCCCCTGGATCCGGTGGTCCGGGTTACCTTATCTCTGTAGTCAGAACTGTTGCGATGTGAAGCAGGTGACTCCGTGGTGAGCGACGAGGAGATCGCGCGGCTCGGCGCGGGACTGGGGGAGCTGCACCGGCTGCTGCGCCGCCGGACCGTCGCCCGCGTCGACCGCGAGCCGCTGCCCGAGGCGCAGGTGGAGGTGCTCCTGCTGGTCCGGGCCACGCCGGGGATCAGCGGCAAGGAGGTGGCCCGGCGGCTCGGCACCGCGCCGAACACCGTCAGCACGCTGGTCCGCGACCTCACCGACGCCGGGCTGCTGGTCCGCGACCGCGACCCCGCCGACCGCCGGGTGGTCCGGCTGCGCCTCACCGAGGCCGCCCGCCGGCGGATCGCCGACCACGAGGTCCACCGCGCCGCGCTGCTCACCGCGGCGCTCGCCGAGCTGGACCCGGCGGCCCGATCGGCCGTCCTGGCCGCCGCCCCGCACCTCGACGCGCTGCTCACCGCGCTGCGCGCCCGCCCCTGACCCGGGCCGGCGGATCAGCTCAGGCCGTGCCGTCGAGCTCGGCGTAGCCCCGCCGGGCCGCGATCAAGCCGGGCCGGGCGCCGAACGGCGACTCCGCCGCCACCCGCTCCGGCGGGGCGCCGCCGGTGTGACCGGCGCGGATCAGCCACGCCTGCCGGGCGAGCTGGGCGTGCTGCTCGCGCACGAAGCCCACGTCGACCGGCTCGCCGTGGCCCGGCACCACCACGGTGGCCGGTGTGGTCAGCCGCAGCAGGTCCGCCACCGCGTCCGGCCACCGCAACGGGTACGACTCCTCGAACGCCGGCGGCCCGCTCTGCTCCACCAGGTCGCCCGCCACCAGCACGTCCGCGTCCGGCACGTGCACCACCAGGTCGGCGTCGGTGTGCCCGTGCCCGGGATGGCGCAGCACCACCCGCCGCCCGCCGACGTCCAGCACCGTCTCCTCGTGGACCTCGTGCGTCGGCACCCGCAGCCCGGTGCGCGCCAGCTCCCCGGCCAGCGCCGGCTGCCCGTCGCGCATCTCCTCGTACGCCGCCCGGCGCAGCTCGTCGGGCTGGTCACGCAGCACCGCCACGGCCTGGGCGTGCGCGTAGACCTCGGTGCCCGGCTCGGCGGCCAGCGTGGCGTTGCCGAAGCAGTGGTCGAAGTGGTGATGGGTGTTGACGATCGTCCACGGGTGCGGCGTCACCGCCCGGGCGGCCGACGCCAGCTCCCGCGCCTGGCCGGCGGTGGAGAGCGTGTCCACCAGCAGCGCCGCGCCGTCGCCGACCACCAGCACCACGTTGACGCGCAGCAGCGGCTCGCGCAGCAGGTGCACGCCGGCGGCGATCTCGGTGAAACGGACGGTCATGACGCGCGACCGGCCCGCTCGACGAAGCGCTGCCGGTCGACGAGCGCCCGCTCCACCCGACCCTGCGCGGCCACCGCGGGCCCGTCCGTGACCGTCACCTCGAAGACCAGCCGGCGACCGTCCACCTTCACCAGCTCGGCGTGCGCGGACACGGTCCGCCCGACCGGGGTGGCCGTCCGGTGCTCCAGCTCGACCCGGACGCCGACCGTGGTGGACCCGGCCGGCAGCCGGGCCGCGACGGCAGCCACGGTCGCCGCCTCGGCGAGCGCCACCACCCGGGGCGTGCCGAGCACCGGCACGTCCCCCGAACCCACCGCCTCGGCGGTGTCCGCGTCGGTCACGGTCAGCTCGACGCGTGCGGTCAGGCCCGGTGCGAAGGGCGACTCCGGCTGCTCCTGCATGCGGCCGAGCCTAGTGCAGCGCGGTCGGGGCCGTACCGCGTCCGGGTGGCCGCCCGGGCCGTTCCCCGGACGGTCGGCGTCGGCCGCTCCGTCGCCCGCCGTTAACCTTGTCGGCGATGGCCGTGCTGACAGATCCCCCGCCCCCCGCCCCCGCCGGACCGACCGCGTCCCCCGACGGCGGGCGCCGTCGCGTGATCGCGATGGCCGTCTGGGGCGTCGCCTTCGTGGCCGCCTGGCTCGCCATCGGCCTGCCGACCGACCCGGCGTACGCGTTCCTGTGGATCTGGGCCGGCACCGTCGCGTGGAACTCGAACCGGCCGTGGCGCAGCCACCTGCGCTTCGCCCGGGACTGGATCCCGGTGGTGCTGCTGCTCGCCGCGTACAACCTGTCCCGCGGGTTCGCCGACAACGGCGCGACCCCGCACGCCATGGAGCTGATCGTCACCGACCGGTTCCTGACCGGATGGGCCACCGGCGGCGAGGTGCCGACCGTCTGGCTCCAGCAGCACCTCTACGACCCGAGCCAGGTGCGCTGGTGGGACGTGCTGGTGAGCTGGATCTACTTCTCGCACTTCGTGGCCACGCTGGCCGCCGCCGCGGTGCTCTGGATGCGCAACCGGCAGCGCTGGATCGGGTACATGGCCCGGTGGGGTTACCTGTGCGCCGCCGGGCTGGTCACCTACTTCGTCTACCCGGCCGCGCCGCCGTGGTGGGCGGCCCAGAACGGGCTGCTCACCGAGGTGGCCCGGATCTCCACCCGGGGCTGGAAGGAGATCGGCATGCACGGCGCGGGCAACCTGCTCAACGCCGGGCAGATCGCCTCCAACCCGGTGGCCGCCATGCCGTCGCTGCACACCGCGTTCGCGCTGTTCGTGGTGCTGTTCTTCCTGCGCTCGGTGCGCAAGCGCTGGTGGCCGCTGCTGCTGGCGTACCCGCTGGCCATGACGTTCACGCTGATGTACAGCGGCGAGCACTACCTGATCGACGTGCTGGTCGGCTGGGCGTACGTGGGGATGACGTTCCTGGTGGTCGGCCTGGCCGAGCGCTGGTGGCGGGCCCGGCGGGCCCGCCGGGACGGGACACCGGCCGCCGTGACCGGCGTCACCGCGCCGGCCGCCGGCCCGGACACCCCGCTCGCCGCCGACCAGGACGCGGTGCCCGCCGAACGCCGCTGACCGGCCGGTGGCCGGGCGGCCCCCGGTCAGCGGATGCGGTCCGCGCGCCGCGCGGCCCGCGCCCGCGCGGTCAGCTCCGCAGCCAGCTCCCACGCGTCGGCCAGGTCCCGGTCGACCGCCGCCGCGCCGGCCCCGCCGGCGGTGTCGGCGTGCACGGTGGCCAGCCGCAGCCGTCGCTGCGCCGGCCCCTGGGTGACCCGCACGCTCTGGATCCGGGCGTACGGCACCAGCGTCACCGAGCGCGTCAGCAACCCGGAACGGGCCACGAAGACCCGCTCGTCGAGGCCGGCGCCGACCACCGCCCGACTCAGCGGGCGCAGCCAGCGGGCCCGGCGGGGCGGCGGCGTGCCGGGCAGCGCGTCCAGCCGCACGCCGGGCAGCACCTCCGCCACCACCCGCCCGCCGGTGCCGGCGTCGCCGACCGGCAGCAGCCGGTCCGGGCGGTTCCGGTCGTCCGGCTCGCCGGACGAGTAGCCGGCCACCTCCAGCCGCAGCCGCAACCAGCCCTTGACCCGCCAGAGCAGCGGCCAGGTCACCCCGACGGTCTGCACCCGGTGCAGCGGCACGGTCTGCACCCGCGTCTCCAGCAGCCCGTTGTGCACCCGGAGCGTGTCGCCGTCGGCGTCCAGCCGGAAGCTCCAGTCGTCGAGCACCCGGCGGACCGGTTGCAGCAGCACACCGGCCATCGCGGTCAGCGTGCTGGCCACCGCGATGAACGACCACGAACCCTCGGACAGGAACTGCCCCACCACGAACGCCAGGCCGAACGGCAGCAGGAACGCCTGAGGCGTGAGCAACTGGCTGACCAGCAGATCCTGATTGCGTACGGCGTGCAGCCGCCGGCCCGCCGGGGCGGGCGCGGGGGGCGCGCCCACCGTCGCCGGCGTGGCCGCCGGGGCGCGGCCGGCCACGGCGAGCAGCCGCTGTCGCAGCGCGGCGGCCTCGGCCACCCCGAGGTACGCCAGCGGCGCCTCGGTCTTGCCGCCGCCGACCACCTCCAGCCGCAGCTCCGCCAGCCCGGTGAGCTGGGCCAACAGCGGCCGGACCACCTCCACCGTCTGCAACCGCTCCAGCGGGATGGCCCGGGTACGCCGCCACAGCAGCCCCTCGTACACCCGCAGCTCCCGCCCGACCACGTGGTAACCGGTGTTCCACCAGCTGACCACGGACAGCACGGTGGCCCCGAGGACGAAGACCGCGACCAGTACGGCGAACCAGCCGAACCCGACCCGGGACAGGGTCGACCAGGAGAGCCCGGCGATCACCACGACCAGCGACTTCGCGCCGTGCAGCGCGGGACTCAACGGGTGCAGCCGCTGCCGTGGCTCCGCCCCGCCCGACGGTCCCCACGGCGCCGGCACCCACGCGCCGGGAGGCGGCGGGCCGTGGACCGGCGGTGGCGGCCACTGCTGCCCGTTCGTCACCGGCGCCGGGCCGGCCGCCGGCCGCTCCTCCCACGGCGGCCGGGCGTCCCGCTCCGTCACGGGACCACCTTCGTTCGCGGCTGCGGGGCTCGCGGGACCGGCTCGCTCCTCGCGCTCGCGGTGCCGTCCTTCGTTCGCGGCTGCGGGGCTCGCGGGACCGGCTCGCTCCTCGCGCTCGCGGTGCCGTCCTTCGCTCGCGGCTGCGGGGCTCGCAGGACCGGCTCGCTCCTCGCGCTCACAGGCCCTCCGCGCGGTCTTCGCCCAGGGCGGTGAGCCGGTCGCGCAGACGCGACGCCTCGGCCGGCCGCAGGCCGGGCACCCGGGCGTCGCTGGCCGCCGCCGCGGTGTGCAGTTGCACGGTGGCCAGGTCGAAGGCGCGCTCCAGCGGACCGGCGCTCACGTCGACGAACTGCATCCGCGAATACGGAACGATGGAGAGCCGCCGCACCAGCAGACCGTGGCGCACCAGCAGGTCGTCGGCGCGCTCGGCGTACCCCCAGGCGCGCACCGCGCGCACGATGGTGACCACCCGCCAGGCGGACAGCAGCAGCGCCACGCCGACGGCGACGCCGAGCAGCCAGTGCCCGGAGAGCGCCCAGGCCGTGCCCAGCACCACCAGCGCCACGGCCAGGCCGATGCCGAGCCGGATCAGCTCCACCCAGATCAGGTCGTGGGAGATCGGCTGCCAGCGGACCGTGTCCGGCCAGGGCTCCAACGGGCCGGGTGGGGACGCCGGCCGATCGGCGAGACCGTCCGCGCTCACCGGGGGGAACCGCCGCGTCCGCCGGCGGTGCGGAATCCGATCGTCTGCTCGCTCACGATCCGAGCGTAGGCGATCCGGGCAGCGGCACCACCTCGCGCAGGAAGCCGCGCGCGTCGAGGAAGTCGCCCAGGGACGCGCGGTGCGCCGGGCAGGCCAGCCAGGTCTTGCGCCGGTCGGGCGCGTGCAGGCGGGGATTACGCCAGCGCAACTGGAACACCGCGGGGGCGCGACATCCCCGCGCCGAGCAGATCGGCGTCTGGTCAGGGTGGGGAGTGGTCACCGGGGGGAGTCTAGGGCCGCGCGCCGGGGAAGTTTAGCGCCGGGCGGCCACGGGGGGAGCCGCCCGGCGACGGGGTGAATCGTACACGCGCCCGACCCCTTGTTGTCCACCCGTGTTCAGCGTTTTCCACCGGACCCCGACGGCGTGGCGAAAATCGTGCCTCTCCCACCTTCGGCTCTCAGCGAGGCATGACAGTCTTGACACGCACCACACCGCGACGACGACCCAGCTGTGGAGGACCGGTGGCCCAGCCGACCACGCCCGACGTGCCGAACCCGACCGAGGCGCCGCCGGACCCGCCGCCCCCGGCCACCACCCCGGCGCAGGACGCCACACTGCTGGAACGCGCGCTGTTCGAGATCAAACGGGTGATCGTCGGTCAGGACCGGATGGTCGAGCGAATGTTCGTCGCGCTGCTGGCCCGGGGGCACTGCCTGCTGGAGGGGGTGCCCGGCGTGGCCAAGACGCTCGCCGTGGAGACGCTCGCCCGGGTCGTCGGCGGGTCCTTCGCCCGCGTCCAGTTCACCCCCGACCTGGTGCCCGCCGACATCATGGGCACCCGGATCTACCGCCAGTCCAGCGAGAAGTTCGACGTCGAGCTGGGCCCGGTCTTCGTCAACTTCCTGCTCGCCGACGAGATCAACCGGGCGCCGGCCAAGGTGCAGTCGGCGCTGCTCGAGGTGATGAGCGAGCGGCAGGTCTCCATCGGTGGCGAGTCGCACCGGGTGCCCGACCCGTTCCTGGTGATGGCCACCCAGAACCCGATCGAGCAGGAGGGCGTCTATCCGCTGCCGGAGGCGCAGCGGGACCGCTTCCTCATGAAGATCGTGGTGGGTTACCCGACCGACGCCGAGGAGCGGGAGATCGTCTACCGGATGGGCGTGGCCCCGCCCGAGCCGACCCGGGTGTTCGACACCCCCGACCTGATCGCGCTCCAGCGCAAGGCCGACCAGGTCTTCGTGCACAACGCGCTCGTCGACTACGCGGTCCGGCTGGTGCTCGCCACCCGCGCCCCGGCCGAGCACGGGATGCCCGACGTGGCCCAGCTCATCCAGTACGGCGCCAGCCCGCGCGCCTCGCTCGGCCTGGTCCGGGCCACCCGCGCGCTGGCGCTGCTGCGCGGCCGGGACTACGCGCTGCCGCAGGACGTGCAGGACATCGCGCCGGACATCCTGCGCCACCGGCTGGTGCTCAGCTACGACGCGCTCGCCGACGACGTGCCCGCCGACCACGTGGTGCACCGGGTGATGTCGACCATCCCGCTGCCCGCGGTCGCACCCCGCCAGCAGGCCACCCCACCGCCGCCGGCCGTGCCGCACAACGGGTGGCCCGGGCAGCGCCCGTGACCCCGCCCACCCGGCTGCCGGCCGCCGGCGAGCGCTCGGGCGCCGCGCTGGCCCGGCTCCAGCTCATGGTCACCCGCAAGCTGGACGGGCTCCTCCAGGGCGACTACGCCGGCCTGCTGCCCGGCCCGGGCAGCGAGGCGGGGGAGTCCCGGGAGTACCGGCCCGGCGACGACGTGCGCCGGATGGACTGGCCGGTGACGGCCCGCACCACCATGCCGCACGTGCGGCGTACGGTGGCCGACCGCGAGCTGGAAACCTGGCTGGCGGTCGACCTGTCCGCCAGCCTGGACTTCGGCACCGGGCGGTGGCTCAAGCGGGACGTGGCGGTCGCCGCGGTGGCCGCGCTGGCCCACCTGACCGTGCGCGGCGGCAACCGGATCGGCGCGGTGGTCGGCACCGGCGCGACCACCGGTGAGCCGGGGACGCTGCTGCGGCTGCCCGCCCGGGGCGGACGCAAGGAGGCGCAGGGGCTGCTGCGCGCCGTCGCCGGCACCGAGATCCGGCCCGGTCGCAGTGACCTCGGCGCGCTGGTGGACGCGCTCAACCGCCCGCCCCGGCGACGCGGCGTGGCGGTGGTGATCTCGGACTTCCTCTCGCCGCCGGCGCAGTGGGGCCGGCCGCTGCGTAAGCTGCGGGTCCGCCACGACGTGCTGGCCGTCGAGGTGGTCGACCCGAGGGAACTCGAACTGCCCGACGTGGGGGTGCTGCCGGTGGTCGATCCGGAGACCGGGGAGCTGCACGAGGTGCAGACCGCCGACCCGGGGCTGCGCCGCCGGTACGCCGAGGCGGCGGCGGCCCAGCGCGGGGCGATCGCCGCCGAGATGCGCGCCGCCGGCGCGGCCCACCTGCGCCTGCGTACCGACCGAGACTGGCTGCTGGACATGGTGCGTTTCGTCGCCGCGCAACGGCACGCCCGTACCCGAGGGACGACCCGATGATCCGTTTTCTGCAACCGTGGTGGCTGCTGGCCGTGCTGCCGGTGCTGGCGCTCGCCGCCGTGTACGTCTGGCGGCAACTGCACCGCCGGCAGTACGCGCTGCGCTTCACCAACGTCGACCTGCTGCGTACCGTCGCGCCCAAGGGGCTCGGCTGGCGGCGGCACGCGGCGGCGACCGCGTTCCTGCTCTGCCTGCTGGTGCTGGCCACCGGGCTGGCCCGGCCGGCGGTGGACACCCGGGAGCCGCTGGAACGGGCGACCGTGATGCTCGCCATCGACGTGTCGCTGTCCATGCAGGCCGACGACGTGGCGCCGAACCGGCTGGAGGCCGCGCAGGAGGCGGCCAAGCAGTTCGTCGGCGAGCTGCCGGAGAGCTACAACCTGGGGCTGGTTTCGTTCGCCAAGTCGGCGAACGTGCTGGTGCCGCCCACCAAGGACCGGGGTGCGGTGACCACCGCCATCGACGGGCTGGTGCTGGCCGAGGCGACCGCCACCGGGGAGGCGGTGTTCACCTGCCTGGAGGCGATCCGGTCGGTGCCGGCCGACGGCGCCGCCGGCATCCCGCCGGCCCGGATCGTGCTGCTCTCGGACGGCTACCGCACGTCGGGCCGCTCGGTGGAGGAGGCAGCCGCCGCGGCGCAGGCGGCGAACGTGCCGGTCTCCACCATCGCGTTCGGCACCGACTCGGGCCAGGTGGACATCGGCGGTCAGCTCCAGCGGGTGCCGGTGGACCGCACCGCACTGTCCCAGCTCGCGGAGACCACCCAGGGCTTCTTCTACGAGGCCGCCTCGGTGAGCGAGCTGAAGCAGGTCTACCAGGACATGGGCAGCTCGATCGGCTACCGCACGGAGCCGCGCGAGATCACCCAGTGGTACGCGGGGATCGCGTTGCTGCTGGCGCTCTGCGCCGGGGCGCTGAGTCTGCTCTGGACGTCCCGCCTGATCTGAGCCGGGCCGGGCCGGCGGTGGTCAGTGACCGCCGCCGGCCAGCACGAACAGGACCGCCACCCAGACGGCGGCGAGGGTGAAACCCAGCGGTGCGGCGTAACGGCTCATGGTTGTGCTCCGTGGCGACTTCGGCCCGGTGAGGCGGGCCGTGAGGGGGACCGGGAAGGATGCACACGAAGTCGTGACCGGGTGCTCCGCCGCGCGGCAGGGCCACCCCCGGCGGTTGCCGGGGAGCGGGTGCGGTGCGGAGGGCGGGAAGCGGGTCAGCCGCGTCGACCGAGCCGTGGCTCAGCGGGGCTGACGGTGGGCCCGGCCACGACTGGGAGGATCGCTATCTCGCACAGCGATCACCTCCTGCGGTCGGCGGAGCCCGGAGCGCGGGCGCAGACCGGCCCGCAGACAGCGATCATCGTACACCGGGGGTGCGTGGACCGCGCGTTCGGTCGAGCGGTGGACGCCCCGATGCGGCAGCATCGCCCGTGACCTGCGCGGGTTAGCGCTTACCTGTCGGTAACCCCTAGGCTCGCCACCGACCGAGAGATCAGACTGAGCTTCAGGGGGACCCGTGGCCCGTACCGTGCTGGTGACCGGCGGAAACCGCGGCATCGGTCTGGCCATCGCGCAGGCCTTCGCCAAGCAGGGCGACCGGGTGGCGGTGACCCACCGCGGCGGCGAGGCCCCCGAGGGCTTCTTCGGGGTGCGGTGCGACGTGACCGACGCCGGGTCGGTGGACGCCGCGTTCGCCGCGGTGGAGGCCGAGCTGGGCCCGGTCGAGGTGCTGGTCGCCAACGCCGGCATCACCGACGACACGCTGATCATGCGGATGTCCGACGAGCAGTTCACCCGCGTCCTCGACACCAACCTGAGCGGTTCGTTCCGGGTCGCCAAGCGGGCCTCGACGAAGATGCTCCGGGCCAAGTGGGGCCGGATGATCTTCATCTCCTCGGTGGTCGGCCTCTACGGCGGCGCCGGCCAGGTCAACTACGCCGCGAGCAAGGCCGGCCTGGTCGGGGTGGCCCGCTCGATCACCCGTGAGCTGGGCGGCCGGAACATCACCGCGAACGTGGTGGCGCCCGGCTTCATCGACACCGACATGACCGCGGCGCTCCCCGAGGAACGCCGCACCGAATACCGCAAGGCCATCCCGGCCGGCCGGTTCGCCCAGCCGGAGGAGGTGGCCGGGGTGGTCACCTGGCTGGCCTCGGACGCGGCCGGTTACATCTCCGGCGCCGTCATCCCGGTCGACGGCGGCCTGGGCATGGGTCACTGACTAACGAGAGCACGGAGGAACTGCGCAATGTCCGGACTCCTGGCCGGTAAGCGGCTGCTGGTCACCGGCGTCATCACCGACGCCTCGATCGCGTTCTCCGTGGCGAAGCTCGCCCAGGAGAACGGCGCCCAGGTCGTGCTCACCGGCTACGGCCGCCTCTCCCTGGTCGAGCGGATCGCCAAGCGGCTGCCCGAGCCGGCGCCGGTGATCGAGCTGGACGTCAGCAACGACGAGCACCTGGCCGGGCTGGCGGACAAGGTGCGCGAGCACGTCGACGGCCTGGACGGGGTGGTGCACTCGATCGGGTTCGCGCCGCAGAGCTGCCTCGGCGGCGGGTTCCTCGACGCGCCGTGGGCCGACGTGGCGACCGCGTTGCAGGTTTCCACGTTCTCCTACAAGTCCCTCGCCATGGCGGCGCTGCCGCTGATGTCCTCCGGCGGCGCCGTGGTGGGCCTCACCTTCGACGCCACCAAGGCCTGGCCGGTCTACGACTGGATGGGCGTGGCCAAGGCCGGGCTGGAGTCCGCCTCCCGCTACCTGGCGTTGCACCTGGGCAAGCAGGGCATCCGCAGCAACCTGGTCGCCGCCGGCCCGCTGCGCACCATGGCCGCCAAGTCGATCCCCGGGTTCACCCAGTTCGAGGACGCCTGGTCCGAGCGCGCGCCGCTGGGCTGGGACCTCGCCGACCAGGAGCCGGCCGCCCGGGCCTGCCTGGCGCTGCTGTCCGACTGGTTCCCGGCCACCACCGGCGAGATCGTGCACGTCGACGGCGGCTACCACGCCCTCGGCGCCTGAGCGCCGCGGTGGGCCCCGGCGGGGCCCACTGCAACCGGCCGTTACCGCGCTGACCAGGGGGCGTCGCGCGGGCGTCACGGCGGGCGGGGAAGAATAGGACCATGGCGTACGACGCGTTGGTGCTGGTCTCCTTCGGTGGCCCGGAGCGGCCCGAGGACGTGCTCCCCTTCCTCCAGAACGTGACCCGGGGCCGGGGCGTGCCGCCGGAGCGGCTGGCCGAGGTCGCCGAGCACTACCTGCACTTCGGCGGCGTGTCCCCGATCAACCAGCAGTGCCGGGACCTGCTGGCGGCGATCCGGGCGGACTTCGCCGCCAACGGCGTCGACCTGCCGGTCTACTGGGGCAACCGCAACTGGGACCCGATGCTCGCCGACACGGTGGCGCAGATGCGCGACGACGGGGTCACCCGCGCGCTGGCGTTCGTCACCAGCGCGTACGGCGGCTACTCCTCCTGCCGGCAGTACCAGGAGGACATCGCGACCGCGCGGGCCGCGGTCGGCCCGGACGCGCCGCTGATCGAGAAGCTGCGTCAGTTCTGGGACCACCCCGGCTTCGTCGAGCCGCACGCCGACGCGGTCCGCGCCGCGCTGGCCCAGCTCGACCCGGCCCGGCGGGACAGCACCCGGCTGGTGTTCACCGCGCACTCGATCCCGGCCTCGGCCGCCGCCACCGCCGGCCCGCACGGCGGCCGGTACACCGCCCAGTTGGAGGAGACCGCCCGGCTGGTGCACGCCGCCGCCGCGCCCGACCTGCCGTACGACCTGGTCTGGCAGAGCCGGTCCGGCCCGCCGCAGGTGCCGTGGCTGGAGCCGGACGTCAACGACCACCTGACCAGCCTGGCCGAGCAGGGCGTGACAGGTGTGGTGGTGAGCCCGATCGGTTTCGTCTCGGACCACCTGGAGGTGGTCTGGGACCTGGACACCGAGGCGCTGGAGACGGCCAAGCAGCTCGGGCTGGACTTCGTCCGGGCCGGCACCCCGGGCACCGACCCGCGGTTCGTGGCGATGGTCCGCGAGCTGGTCCTGGAGCGCACCGCCCCGGACGGGGAGCGGTCGCGCCGCCGGCTGGGCGAGTTGCCGGCCTGGGACACCTGCCCGGCGCTGTGCTGCGTGCCCGCGGCCCGCCGGCCCTGAGCCCGACCGACCATCGACACCCCCTGGGACGGACACGATGCATGACCGCAAGCCGGTGCAGAGCTGGCTCACCGACATGGACGGCGTGCTGGTGCACGAGGGGCAGCCGGTGCCCGGCGCTCCGGAGTTCGTCAAGAAGCTGCGCGTCTCCGGCAAGCCGTTCCTGGTGCTGACGAACAACTCCATCTACACCCCGCGCGATCTCCAGGCCCGGCTGGCCCGGATGGGGCTGGACGTGCCGGAGGAGGCGATCTGGTCGTCCGCGCTGGCGACCGCCCAGTTCCTGGCCGACCAGCGGCCGGGCGGGACCGCGTACGTGATCGGTGAGGCCGGCCTGACCACGGCGCTGCACGCGGTGGGGTACGTGCTCAGCGACTTCGCGCCGGACTACGTGGTGCTGGGGGAGACCCGCACCTACAGCTTCGAGGCGATAACCAAGGCGATCCGGCTGATCGACGACGGCGCGCGGTTCATCTGCACCAACCCGGACGCCACCGGCCCGTCGGTCGAGGGCGCGCTGCCGGCGGCCGGCTCGGTGGCCGCGATGATCTCCAAGGCGACCGGGGTGGACCCCTACTTCGTCGGCAAGCCCAATCCGATGATGATGCGGTCGGCATTGAACACCATCGACGCGCACTCGGAGTCCACCGCGATGATCGGCGACCGGATGGACACCGACATCCTGTGCGGGCTGGAGGCCGGGCTGGAGACGATCCTGGTGCTCACCGGCATCAGCACCCGGGCCGAGGCCGAGCGGTACCCGTACCGGCCGTCCCGGATCGTCGACTCGGTGGCCGACCTGATCGACGAGGTCTGAGTCGGGGCCCCGTGCCGCGTCAGAGTCGCAGCGGGGCGTTGCAGGCGGCCACCAGTGCCTGCCGGCAGGCGGTGGTCAGCGGTCGGAGCGCCGCGTCCCGCTGCTGCGCCTCGTAGGTGTTGACCGCCCCGCCCGGGGCGCTCTCGCCGGCCAGGGCGAGCACCCGGTCCAGCACGGCGGCGCGGGCGAACAGGCGGCGGGACCGCGGATCGAAGCCGGGTGGCAGGTCGGTGGTGCCGTCGGGGCGGCGCAGTGCCGCGAGCGCGCCGGCCAGCTCGGGCCGCCACTGGGCGACGTCCAGTCGGGTCAGTGCCGCGGTCGTCTCGGCCAGCGCGGTGGCCAGTTCGGCCTCGGCCTCCGCCGCGCCCGGCGCGGTCAGCGACGCCTTCGGCGCGTCCGCCGGCAGCGCGTGGACCCGCCAGAGCACCGTCTCCCAGGTCATCCCGGAGCCGGAGGTGTGCGTGCGCACCTCGGGCACCAGCCCGAGCCCGCTGGCCACCACCGCCTCGCCGGCGAGCAGCGCCGCCCCGGCGAACGCGCCGGGGCCGGGCAGCCCGCGCGGGTCGCCCGGAGCGGGCAGGACCAGGCGGATCTCGTCCGGGGAGTGCTTGGCCAGGCTCGGCAGCGCCTCCCGCAGGGACACGTCGGTCCAGGTGCCGGGCGCGTCCGCGACGAGGTGCTCCTCGTCGCCGGCGATGGCGTCGGCGACCTCGTCGAACGGCACCAGGCCGGCGCGCCAGGCGCGTACCCATGCGACGAACCGGCTCGACCGGCGCGCAGCCAGCGTGGCCGCGCCCGTTGCGGGGGAGGACATGCGGAAAGGGTACGTGCTAGCCGCCGCCGCTGTCTCGGCTGCCGCTCCGGTGGTGTGGCCTGCCCCCAACTACCCCGTTCGCACCGTTTCGTGCCGTCGGGCGGTGCCCGGACCGGCGCGTCGGCGGGCGGCCCGCCGGCCCGGTGGCTAGCGTGATCAGCATGGCGGGGCGATACGACGGGGATGTGCTGGCGGGCGACTGGCGGAGGCGGAAGGTGACCCCCGAGGTCGACGCCGAGCCCGACCTGGTGGTCGAGGACGCCGACTCCGGGTTCTGCGGCGCGGTGGTCGGCTTCGACTCCGGCGCCGTGGTGCTGGAGGACCGGCACGGTCGGCGGCGCAACTTCCCGCTGTTGCCCGCCGCGTTCCTGCTCGACGGCCGGCCGGTCACGCTGCGCCGCCCGGCCCGCGCCCCGGTCCCGGCCGCCCGGCGTCGGACCGCCTCCGGCTCGGTCGCCGTGGACGGGGTACGGGCGCAGGTCGCCAAGGCCAGCCGGATCTGGGTGGAGGGCGTGCACGACGCCGCGCTCGTCGAGCGGATCTGGGGCGACGACCTGCGGATCGAGGGCGTGGTGGTGGAGCCGCTCGACGGCATCGACGCGCTCGCCGACGAGGTGCGCGCGTTCGCGCCCGGCCCGGGCCGGCGGCTCGGTGTGCTGGTCGACCACCTCGTCCCGGGCTCCAAGGAGAGCCGGATCGTGGCCCGGGTGACCTCGCCCCACGTGCTGGTCACCGGTCACCCCTACGTGGACGTGTGGCAGGCGGTGCGACCGGCGGCGCTGGGCATCGCGGCGTGGCCGGTGGTGCCGCCCGGGCAGCCCTGGAAGGAGGGCGTCTGCGCCGCGCTCGGCGTGGCCGAGCCGGCCGACATGTGGCGGCACATCCTGTCCCGGGTGGACAGTTTCGCGGACGTGGAGACGCCGCTGATCAACGCGATGGAGCGGTTGATCGATTTCGTCACCTCGCCTGGGTAGTGGTTGCGCCCGGGGCCGGGGGCGACCGCGCCCGGCTCCGGGCGGTCAGGCTTGATCCCTGCGCCGGTCACGGTCGCCCCCGGCCCCGTCGTGCGCCGGGTTCGCGGCTCGGTCCCGCGGTCGGTGGGGTGGGGTATGCCGGGGCGCTACGAACTTGAGGGCGTGGACGAGTCAGGGGTGAGTCGTCCACGCCCTCAAGTTGGTAGGCGCCCCAGGCGTGGGTCGGCGGCCATGCGGCGGCCCGGTCGTTCTCCGGGGAGGTGGGCGGCGCTTGCCTCACGCCACACGGCTGCGGCCGGAGGCCGCGGGGGCGGTGGTCGGAGGGCGGGAGTCAGGGGGTCTGGTCGGGGGAGCGGGTGAGGACGAACGTGGCGATGTCCAGCGCGACCACCCCGCCGGCGGAGTCGCGGACGACGGTGAGGATCTCGCCGTCCTGCGGGCCGGACCGGCCCCGCCAGCGGTCCGGCCCCTCCGGCGTGAAGCGGAGCGACGAGCCGCCCACCGGCCCGCCCACCAGGTCACCGGCCGGGTCGACGCGGAACTCGTATTCCAGGCCCATCCACCACCAGCGGCCGGTCAGCTCGGCCGCTTCGGCGGCGGGGGGAGCGGCCGGGCGCCACGGGGCCGGCGCGGGCGGCTCGGCGTCGAGCACCCGGGTCAGCACGTCGCGGGCCATCCCCACGACGTGGTGCCCGCGCAGCCCGTACGCGTTGGCGAAGTCCACCACCGCGGTCCGGGTGGGGCGGTGCACCACCAGGCCGGCGACGAAGCCGGGCATCGAGCCGCCGTGGCCCACGTACACCCGGTCGCCGACCCGGTAGAGCTCCACGCCGAGGCCGTGGCCGCCGGTCCACGAGTCCAGGTCGCTGATCGCCACCGGGACGCACATCTCGGTCAGCGTCGCCGGGTCGAGCACCGCCGGGTCCGGGTCGGCGAGGAACGCCGCCCAGCGGGCCAGGTCCGCGACGGTCGACCAGAGCTGCCCGGCCGGCGCCATCGCCCCGGTGTCGGTGAGCGGCTCCTCCCGCAGCGTCTGGTGCCAGGGGTGCACGACGTAGCCCCGGGCGTACGGCCCGGTCGGGAGCACGGTGGTGCGGCGCATCCCGAGCGGCTCCAGCAGCCGTTCGGTCAGCAACGCGGGCCACGGGGTGCCGGTGATCCGCTCCAGCGCGCCGCCGAGCAGCCCGTACGCCAGATTGGAGTAGTGGTAGACCCGGTGCGGCGGGTAGGCGATCTTGTCCGGCGTCAGCCCGGCGAGCAGCGTGTCCAGGTCGGTGCCCTCGGCGCGTTCCCACCAGCCGCCGTCCGGCTCCCGTTGCAGCCCGCTGGCGTGCCCGAGCAACTGGCGCACGGTGAGCGTGCCGACCGGGGTGCCGGGCAGGTGCTCGTCGAGCGGGTCGTCCAGGGCCAGCCGCCCGGCGTCGCGCTGCTGCATCACCAGCGCCGCGGTCATGGTCTTGGTGATCGAGCCGATCCGGTACTGCATGTCGACGTGGGGGCGGGGATGCTCGCCGGCGACCGCCACGTGTGCCAGTTCGCCGTCGCGGACCACGCCCAGGGCGACCGACGGCCCGCGTCCGTCCGCCTGGGCGCGGGCGACCAGCAGGTCCACCTGGCGTGCGGTCTCGGGCAGCAGAGCCATCTCGTCCTCCTCGTCGCCGTACGGCCGGCCCAGCCTAGCGATCATGACAGTTCGATGACACGTGCCTTGACGTGTCACGATTGACCACGTGGACGCCGTGTTCTGGATCGTTCTGGGTGTGGTATTGGCGGTCGCCGAGATCTTCACGACGACGCTCTTCCTGATCATGTTCGGGGTCGGGGCGTTCGCCGCGGCCGGCGCCGCCGCGCTCGGCGCGCCGGTGGCGCTCCAGGCGGTGATCTTCGCGGTGGTCTCGGCGCTGTCCCTGGCGCTGGCCCGGCCGGTGATCCGCCGGAACGCCCGGTCGGCGCTGGAGACCGGTGAGCAACCGTTCGGCGTCGAGGCCATCGAGGGGGCCAGTGCGGTGGTCCTGGAGGCGGTGGACGCCGACCGGGGCATGGTCAAGATCGATGGTGAGCTGTGGACGGCCCGTTCGTTCGACGCGACGCGGGCGTACGCCGTCGGCGAGCGGGTGCAGGTGATAAAGGTCCGGGGCGCGACCGCCCTGGTCTGGCAGGACGACATTTCCGCCCCGGGCGGGCTGCCCGAAGCGAGAGGGTGAAGATATGGAGTTTGCAGCGGTCCTGTTGATCGCCGTGGCGGTGATCGTCGTGGTGACCCTGGCGAAGGCGGTGCGGATCGTGCCGCAGCAGCGCCAGGACGTGGTGGAGCGGCTCGGTCGGTACAAGCGCACCCTGAGCCCGGGCCTCAACCTGCTGGTGCCGTTCGTCGACGCGGTGCGCACCAAGGTCGACATGCGCGAGCAGGTGGTCAGCTTCCCGCCGCAGCCGGTGATCACCTCGGACAACCTGGTCGTCTCGATCGACACGGTGCTCTACTTCAAGGTGGTCGACTCGGTCCGGGCCACCTACGAGATCTCCAACTTCCTCCAGGCGATCGAGCAGCTCACCGTCACCACGCTGCGTAACGTGATCGGCTCGCTGGACCTGGAGCGCGCGCTCACCAGCCGCGAGGAGATCAACAGGCACCTGTCCGGCGTGCTGGACGAGACCACCGGCCGCTGGGGCATCAAGGTGACCCGGGTGGAGATCAAGGCGATCGAGCCGCCGCCGAGCATCCGCGACTCGATGGAGAAGCAGATGCGCGCCGAGCGGGACCGCCGCGCCGCCATCCTCAACGCCGAGGGGCACAAGCAGTCCCAGATCCTCACCGCCGAGGGTGAGAAGCAGGCCGCGGTGCTGCGCGCCGACGGTGACCGGCAGGCCCGGATCCTCCAGGCGGAGGGCCAGGCCAAGGCGATCCGCACCGTCTTCGACGCGATCCACACCGCCAACCCGAGCCAGAAGGTGCTGGCCTACCAGTACCTCCAGGCGCTGCCGCAGATCGCCAACGGCACGGCCAACAAGGTGTGGATCGTCCCGACCGAGCTGACCCGGGCGCTGGAGGGCATGGGCGGCGCGTTGGGCGGGCTGGCGAACATGGTCGGCGACCAGCCGTCGCCGGAGGCCGCCAGGACCGCCAGCGAGGTCGAGCGGGAGGCCGCCGAGGCGGCCCAGGCCGCGGCCGTCGCCGCCCGGGAGATCCACGACGAGGTACGCGTGGCGGAGGCGCAGGCCACCGGCGGCACCACGGCGAAGGGCCTGCCGGCCCCGGAGCCGGTGGCCCCGGAATCCCTGCTCAACGACCCGGCGGACCAGCGCGAACGGGGCTGACCGGCAAATCCGAGAATCGCTCATCCGGCGCCCCGGCGCCTGCCACCATCGGTCTGAAGGACGGGTGGTGACCAGGGCCGGGGCGCCGTTGCGCGTCCCGGGCCACCCGTGGCGCGAACGAGGTGACGCATGACGGAACCGGCGAACCGGCTCTTCTCCCGTACCCCGGTCCCCGGCGCGCACGACCCCGGCGGACCGCTCGGCTCCCGGCGTACCGGAGGAGGTTTCGGGGTCCTGCCGTTCGTCTCCGAACCGGGGCCGGGGGCCCCGGCCACGGACGCGAGCTGGGCCTGGTCCGTCCGGCGGTTCGCCCGCGCGGCGGTCTGGCTGCTCCCGGCGTACGCGGTTCTCTACGGCGTGGTGGCGATGGCCAGCGACGGCGGGGTGGGCAACGACCCCTACCCGGCCGACGGCCGGCCGCTCTACCTGGTCGGCTGGGTGGCGTCGGTCTGGCTGGGGCTGCTGGCCCTGCTCGCGCTCACCGGGCTGCTCGCCGCCACCCGCTGCCGCCGGGTCGCGCTGGCCGGGCTGTTGGCCAGCATCGGCGGCATGGTGCTGATGCTCCCGTTCGCCGGGCTGGCCGAGCAGACGCCGGTGTTCGGCCTGACCGCGCGCGGCATCGTGCTGTTCGGGGCCACCTGCTACAGCGTGGGCTGGTTCCTCACCGGCTGGTCGGTGGCCCGGTCCGGGATGTTCTCCTACGGCGACGGGATCATGCTGATGATCGCCGCGCCGCTGCTCGGCCTCGGCGGCGCGCTGATCGGCTCGTTGCAGACGTTCGGCGCGATCTTCGTGCTGGTCGCCGGCATCGGTATCGGCTACCGCAGCGGCCGTCTGGTGCCGGAGACCATCGCCCGCGACGCCGCCACCGCCAGCGTCGCCGCCCCACCGGCGTCACCGGACGGCCCGCTTGCCGCCGGATGACCGGTTCCCGGGCGCCGCCGAAGCTGGAAAGTCGCCGTGAGGTAACTGACAGTTGCCTGACGAGGTGGCCGGTTGGCGGCTTTCGTGGCCATCCTTGGCTCCATGCCGTCTCCCCGGTCGCCGCTGTCGCGGCTGCTCACCGTGCTGCTCGCCGGCCTGCTCGCCGGGCTGGTCCTGGCGCTCGCCGCGCTCCCGACCGGACTGCTCGGCGGGTTCGTCGCCAAGGCGAGCCTCGGGGCGTACGCGGAGCTGCCCGACGCGCTGCGCACCCCCGCCCAGCCGCAGCGCTCCTACCTCTACGCCAACGACGGCAAGACGCTGATCACCACGTTCTACGACGTGAACCGCACCGACGTGCCACTGGCCGAGATCGCGCCGGTGATGCGCCAGGCGATCATCTCGGCCGAGGACCGGCGGTTCTACTCGCACGGCGGCGCCGACCTGCGCGGGATCGCCCGCGCGCTGGTGGCCAACGTGAAGGGCGGCGGCACCGAGCAGGGCGGCTCCACGCTGACCATGCAGTACGTCCGCAACGTGCTCAAGACCGACCCGACCCGCACCGCGCAGGAGCGGCAGGCCGCCACCGAGCAGACCGTCGGGCGCAAGCTCCAGGAGATCCGGTACGCGAACGCGCTGGAGCAGTCGCTGTCCAAGGACGAGATCCTCAACCGCTACCTCAACATCGCGTACTTCGGCTCCGGCGCGTACGGCGTCGCCGCCGCGAGCGAGCGCTACTTCGGCAAGGCGCCGGCCGACCTGACGCTCGGCGAGGCGGCGCTGCTCGCCGGCCTGGTCCAGTCGCCGGACGAGTACAGCCCGATCGACGGCGACAAGGACGCGGCGCTGGCCCGCCGGGCGTACGTGCTCGACTCGATGGCCGAGACCGGCGCGATCACCACCGCGCAGGCGGCGACGGCCAAGGCCGAGCGGCTCACGCTGCGTCCGACCGCCCAGCCCAACGGCTGCACCGCGACCGCGCGGGGCCACGACGACTGGGGCTTCTTCTGCGACTACCTGCGCCAGTGGTGGCTCACCCAGCCGGCGTTCGGCGACACCGCCGACGAGCGCGAGCAGGCGCTGCGCCGCGGCGGCTACCGGGTCGTCACCACGCTCGACCCGAAGATCCAGCAGACCGCGCAGGCGCAGGCCACCAAGGTCTACGGGTACGACGACAGGCGCGCGTTGCCGATCGCCGCGGTCGAGCCCGGCACCGGCCGGGTGCTCGCCATGGCGGTCAACCGGCACTACAGCCTCGCCGACAACCCGGGCGGGCAGGCCAACCACCCGAACACGGTCAACCCGCTGATCTCCGGCGGCGCGAGCGTGGACGGCTACCAGGCCGGCTCGACGTTCAAGCTGTTCACCATGCTGGCCGCGTTGGAGGCCGGCAAGCCGCTCGCCACCGGCTTCGACGCGCCGGCCAAGCTGCCCACCCGGTACGCCTCCGACGCCGAGGGCAACTGCGCCGGCAAATGGTGCCCGGCCAACGCCAACCCGGAGTGGATGGACGGCTACCGGATGATGTGGGACGGATTCGGTCGCTCCGTCAACACGTACTTCGTCTGGCTGGCCGAGCAGGTCGGCGAGGACAAGGTGGTGGAGATGGCGCAGCGCCTGGGCATCACGTTCCGGGCCGACTCCGACGCCGCGTTCGCCCGCGACGACGCCGCCAACTGGGGCGCGTTCACGCTCGGCGTGGCCGCCACCACCCCGCTCGACCTGGCCAACGCGTACGCGACGGTGGCCGCCGAGGGCACGTACTGCACGCCGCTGCCGGTGGTCTCGGTGACCGCGCCGGACGGCGGGACGGTCGACGTGGGGCAGCCGGACTGCAAGCGGGTGCTCGAACCGGACGTGGCGCGGGCGGCCACCGACGCGGCCCGCTGCCCGGTGGGTCAGCAGTCGGCGTACGGGCAGTGCAACGGCGGCACCGCCACCGGCGTCGACGGGATCGTCGGGCGGCCGGTGGCCGGCAAGACGGGCAGCTCGGAGCGGAACGCCACCGAGACGTTCGTCGGGTTCACCCCGCAGGTGGCCGTGGCCGGCATCGCGGCCAACCCGGACGACGCGACCGACCTGGTCGGCTCCGCCGTGCAGTCGAAGGTCATCGACGCGGTGGCCCGGACCATCAGGGCGGCGGTCGCCGGCAAGCCGGTGCGGGACTTCACCGCGCCGAGCCGCGAGCTGGCCGGCGACCCGCAGCGCCCGCAGCCGCGCCCGCAGCCCCAGCAGCCCACCCAACCCCGCCCCGACACCCGGGCCGACCTCCCCGCAGACATCCTCCGCTGGCTCCAGAACCGCAACTAGCCACCCCCACGCCCACCCCACCCCCACCCGCTGTTTCACGGAAAGCGGGGTCATCCGCGCCCCGATTGCCACGCTTTCCGTGAAACAGCGCGCACGGGTGTGCAGCGCGCACGGGGGTGTCGGATTCGGGTGGGCGGCTCCGACCCGATGGGGAGGGGGCGGCTTGGGTGTCCCCGTGACGTGGAGGAGCGCACCATGGGCAAGGTCATCTACTGGGTGCACCAGTCGGTCGACGGCTTCGTCGAGGGACCGAACGGCGAGTTCGACTGGCCGGCGATGGGGGACGAGCTGTCCGCGTACTCCCTGGAGCTGGCCGGGCGGGCCGGCGCGTTCGGGTACGGACGGCGGGTGTGGGAGCTGATGGCCGGCTACTGGCCGCAGGTCGAGTCGATCTCCGACCATCCGCACGACCTGGCGTTCGCGCCGATCTGGCGGCGTACCCCGAAGGTGGTCGTGTCCCGCACGCTCGCCGCGGCCGACCACGGCGCCCGGGTGATCGGCGGCGGCGACCTGGCGGCGGAGCTGGCCGGGGTGCGGGCCGGGCTCGACGGTGACCTGCTGGTCACCGGCGGCACCGGCGCGGCGGCGGCGCTGGCCGCGCTCGGGCTGGTCGACGAGTACCAGGTGATCGTGCACCCGGTGCTGCTCGGTGGCGGGAAGCGGTTGCTGCCCGGCCTCGACCGGCAGGACCTGCGGCTCGTCTCCACGCGCGGCTTCGACGGCCGGTCGGTGCTGCTGCGCTACGAACGGGCGTGACCGGCCGGCGGCGAGCACCCCGACCGGGCGGCGGCGTGCGCGGTCAGCGGCCCCGGCGGCGCGGCCGGTAGGTGGCCACCGTGGCGGGCAGGCCGCGCCGGAGGATGCCCGCCCGGTCGCTGTCGCCGCGCAGCAGCGCGGCGGCCGTCTTGCGGGCCTGCTCGGCGGTGAAGTGCGGCGGCAGCATCAGCTCCGCCGGGTCGACCACCGCGTTGACCACCACCGGCCGGTCCGCGCCGAGCACCCGCGGCCACAGGTCGGGCACCTGCCCGGGCGCGTCGACCAGCTCGCCGCCGAGCCCCAGCACCTCCGCCCACCTGTGGTACGCCACGTCCGGCAGGTCCTGGCTGTCCGGGAACCTCGGCGTGCCCTCGCCGGAGCGCTGCTCCCAGCTCACGAACGACAGGTCCCGGTTGTTGAGCACCAGCACCACGAACCGGGGGTCCGCCCACTCCCGCCAGTACCTCGCCACCGTGATCAGCTCGTTGACGCCGTTCATCTGCATCGCCCCGTCGCCGAGCAGCGCGATCACCGGGCGGTCCGGGTGGGCGAACTTCGCCGCCAACGCGTACGGCAGGCCGCCGCCCATGGACAGCAGCGTGCCGGAGAGGCTGGCCAGCATCCCGGGCCGGACCCGCAGGTGCCGGGCGTACCAGGCGGTGGCGGTGCCGCAGTCCACGGCGAGCATGGCGTCGTCGGGCAACGCGTCGTCGAGCGCGACGAACAGCGACTGCGGGTTCACCGGGTCGGCGGGCTGCGCGGCCACCTCCCGCTGGGCCGCCCGCCACTTGCCGGTGGCGTCGGCGATGGTGGCCCGCCAGGCGGTCGGCGCCGGGCCGGGGCCCAGCTCGTCCAGGAGGGCCCGCAGCGTCGGGCCGGCGTCGCCGGTCAGGTTCACCTCGGTCGGGTAGCGCAACCCCATCCGGGTGCCGTCGAGGTCGATCTGCACCGCCCGGGCCTGGCCCTCCGGCGGGTAGAACTCCGAGTACGGCATCTGGCTGCCGACGATCAGCAGCCGGTCGCACTCCTGCATGAGCTGCCAGCTCGGGCGCGTGCCGAGCAGGCCGATCGCGCCGGTGACCCAGGGCTGCCGGTGGTCCACGGCGGCGAAGCCGAGCAGCGCGGCGGTCACCCCGGCGCCGAGCCGGTCGGCGATCCGGCGTACCTCGTTCTCCGCGCCGAGGGCGCCCTGCCCGACCAGCATCGCCACCCGCTCGCCGCCGCGCAGCACCTCGGCCGCGCGACGCACGTCGGCCTCCGGTGGCACGGTCGGTGGGCTGCTCGGCACCGCGCTGGTGTGGTAGTAGCCGTGCGCGTGCGGCGGGTGCGGCACCGCCGGCTCATCCTGCACGTCCGAGGGGAGGACCAGGGCGGTCACGGTACGCCGGGCCAGCGCCGTGCGGCAGGCCCGGTCCACCAGGTGCCGGACCTGGGACGGGTCGTCGAGCTGGGCCAGGAAGCCGCCGGCCACGTCCTTGTAGAGGGAGAGCAGGTCCACCTCCTGGTAGTAGCCGCCGCCCTCGGCGGGCAGCGCGGTGTGCCCGAGCAGCGCCACCACCGGCTGGTGGTCGAGCTTGGCGTCGTAGAGGCCGTTGAGCGCGTGGATCGCGCCCGGACCGCTGGTCACCACCACGCACCCGAGCGGGCCGCCGCCGTACTTGACGTGCGCGCCGGCGGCGAAGCCGGCGGTCTCCTCGTGGCGTACCTGGATGAACCGCGCGCGCCCCTCGGCGCGTTGCAGCGCCGACGTCAGGCCGTTGATCCCGTCCCCGGGATAGCCGTAGTACCGGTGCACGCCCCACTCGGCGAGCCGGGCCACGATCTGGTCGGCCACGGTGGCGCCGCGGGGCAGCCGGCCGTCGTCGTGGTGGTCCGCGCCCATCGTGGTGGTCCCTCCGTCGGTGTCCGCTTCCCCGGCTCCGTTCCCCGCCTCGGGCGGCGGAAACCCGGCCCGCGCCGGGACGGGCCGGGACACCAGGCAGAATCGTGCGGTGCCCGTCCACGAGATCACCGACCCCGACGACGACCGGATCGCCGACTACCGCGCGTTGACCGACGTGGAGCTGCGGACCCGCTGGGAGCCCCCGCACGGGTTGTTCATCGCCGAGGGGGAGCTGGTGCTGCGCCGGGCGCTGCGGGCCGGCTACCCGGCCCGGTCGTACCTGGTCGAGTTGAAGCGGGCGGACCAGCTCGCCGACCTCGACACCGGCGACGTCCCGGTGTACGCCGCCACCGCCGAGGTGCTCCAGCGGACCACCGGCTTCCACGTGCACCGGGGGGTGCTCGCGTCGTTCCACCGCCGGCCGTTGCCGTCGGCCGCCGAGGTGCTGCTGGCCGCCGCCCGGCGGGTGGTGGTGCTGGAGGACGTCAACAACCACACCAACCTGGGCGCGATCTTCCGGGCCGTGGCGGCGCTCGGGGTGGACGCCGTGCTGCTGTCGCCGACCTGCGCCGACCCGCTCTACCGGCGCAGCGTCCGGGTCAGCATGGGCGAGGTGTTCGCGGTGCCGTACGCGAAGCTGGAGCGCTGGCCGGCGGGCCTGGACGAGGTGCGGGCGGCGGGTTTCAGCGTGCTGGCCCTGACCCCGGCGCCGGACGCGGTGGCGATCCAGCGGCTCACCGACGGCCAGCGGGTCCGTGCGGCGCTGCTGCTGGGCGCGGAGGGTGCCGGGCTGACGGCGGCGGCGATGGCCGCCAGCGACGTGCGCGTGGTGATCCCGATGCGCCGGGGGGTGGATTCGCTGAACGTCGCCGCCGCCACGGCGGTGGCCTGCTGGGAACTCGGTCGCGACGACCCGATGTAACGCTCGCTTGCATGACCATGCGGCTTGGTGCATAATCTTCCTGTGTCCAAGGTTCTCACCTCCCTGCCCACCGGCGAACGCGTCGGCATCGCCTTCTCCGGCGGCCTCGACACCTCCGTCGCGGTCGCGTGGATGCGCGACAAGGGCGCCGTGCCCTGCGCCTACACCGCCGACATCGGCCAGTACGACGAGCCCGACATCGCCTCGGTGCCCGGCCGCGCGCTGAGCTACGGCGCCGAGATCGCCCGGCTGGTCGACTGCCGTGCCGCCCTGGTCGAGGAGGGTCTTGCGGCGCTGACCTGCGGGGCCTTCCACATCCGCTCGGGCGGGCGGGCCTACTTCAACACCACCCCGCTCGGCCGGGCCGTCACCGGCACGCTGCTGGTGCGGGCGATGGTCGCCGACGACGTCCAGATCTGGGGCGACGGCTCGACGTTCAAGGGCAACGACATCGAGCGGTTCTACCGGTACGGCCTGCTGGCCAACCCGCAGCTCCGCATCTACAAGCCGTGGCTGGACACCGACTTCGTCACCGAACTGGGTGGGCGCAAGGAGATGTCGGAGTGGCTGCTCGACCGCGGCCTGCCCTACCGGGACAGCACCGAGAAGGCGTACTCCACCGACGCCAACATCTGGGGCGCCACCCACGAGGCGAAGACGCTCGAACACCTGGACACCGGCATCGAGACGGTCAGCCCGATCATGGGGGTCCGGTTCTGGGACCCGGCGGTGGAGATCCCCACCGAGGACGTCACGATCGGCTTCGACCAGGGCCGCCCGGTGACCATCAACGGCAAGGAGTTCGGCAGCTCGGTCGACCTGGTGCTGGAGGCCAACGCCATCGGCGGCCGGCACGGCCTGGGCATGTCCGACCAGATCGAGAACCGGATCATCGAGGCGAAGAGCCGGGGCATCTACGAGGCGCCGGGCATGGCGCTGCTGCACGCCGCGTACGAGCGGCTGGTCAACGCCATCCACAACGAGGACACGCTGGCGAACTACCACACCGAGGGCCGCCGCCTCGGCCGGCTGATGTACGAGGGGCGCTGGCTGGACCCGCAGGCGCTGATGCTGCGCGAGTCGTTGCAGCGCTGGGTCGGCACGGCGGTCACCGGCGAGGTGACGTTGCGGCTGCGCCGGGGCGAGGACTACTCGATCCTGGACACCACCGGTCCGGCGTTCAGCTACCACCCGGACAAGCTGTCGATGGAGCGTACCGAGGACTCGGCGTTCGGCCCGTCGGACCGGATCGGCCAGCTCACCATGCGCAACCTGGACATCGCCGACTCGCGGGCCAAGCTGGAGCAGTACGCCTCGCTCGGCATCGTCGGCGGCACCGCCCCGCAGCGGATGGTCGGCGCCGCGCAGGCGGCCTCGACCGGCCTGATCGGCGCGATGCCCGAGGGCGGCGCGGAGGCCATCGCCTCCCGGGGCGTCCCCTCGGCGGAGGACGAGTGGCTCGACCGCGCCGCGATGGAGTTCGGCGTCGACTGAGCGGGCCGTTTGCGCACGGGCGGGGCTTCGGTTTCGGTGGTGACGCAGGGTAGCGTGTCGCCCGTGTTCCCTACCGTGCGTGAGGTGCTCGCCCTGGTGCCGGTGCGCCACGGCGCGCCGCGCCTGGTCGCCGGCGACGCCGGGCTGGACCGCCCGGTGCGGTGGGTGCACGTGACCGAGGTGCCGGACATCGCCACCCTGCTCGGCGGCGGCGAGCTGGTGCTGACCACCGGCATCGGACTGCCCGCCGACGACACCGGGCTGCGCGCGTTCGTCGGCGACCTGGCCGACGTCGGGGTCTCCGGGCTCGTCGTCGAGCTGGGTCGCCGCTACGTCGGCGGCGTGCCCCGGGTGATGGCCGCCGCCGCCGAACGGCGCGGACTGCCGCTGGTCGAGCTGCGCCGGGCCACCCCGTTCGTGCGGATCACCGAGGCGGTGCACGCGCTGATCGTGGACGCCCAGCTCACCGAACTGCGGGCCACCGAGGAGATCCACCAGCGGTTCACCGAGCTGTCCGTGGAGGGCGCCGAGCCGGCCGAGGTGCTGCGGCAGGCCGCCGAGCTGGCCGGCTGCCCGGTGGTCCTGGAGAACCTGTCCCGGCAGGTGCTCGCGTACGACCCGGCGGGGGAGAACGCGGAACTGCTGCTGGACGGCTGGGAGCAGCACTCCCGCCGGATCCGGCCGGCCGGGCGGACCGCGTACGACCCGGACAGCGGCTGGCTGGTCACCACCGTCGGCGCGCGGGGACAGGACTGGGGCCGGCTGCTGCTGCGCTGGCCCGCGGCCGAGGCCGCGCCGCCCACCCGGCTCACCATCCTGATCGAGCGGGCCGCCTCCACGCTCGCCCTGGGCCGGCTGATCCGCCGCGACGCCGAGGGCCTGGAACGGCAGATCCACCGTACGCTGCTGACCGCGCTCATCGACCACTCCCGCCCGGTGGACGAGGTGGCGCTGCGGGCCAAGGCGCTCGGCGTCACCCTGGACCGCCGGCACCTGGTCGGCGTGGTGGTCCGGCATCGTGGCGACGACCCGGCCGGCGACGCCACCGACCTTCCCGACGACTCCCGCGCGGGCCCCCGCCGCGACCCGGTCGACCCCGGGGCCGGCCCGGCCCGGCTCCGCGATCTCGCCGAGGCGGTCGGCCAGGCCGTGCGCGAGGCCAAGCTGACGGCGCTGACCAGCGCCGTCGACGACCACGCGGTGGGCGCGCTGCTGGCCCTGCCCGACCCGGGCGCCGAGGAGAGGGCGCTCGCCGCGTTCGCCGCCGCGTTGCGTCGGGTACGCCTGGACGCCGCCCCACCCCGCCCACCGACCCCCCGTCCGGGCCGGCCGGTCGACGGGGCCGGCCGGGGCGGGGCCCCTGGGGTCGCGCGGCCGGTCGACGGGCCGCCGTCGCGCCCGGCGGTCGTCGTGGCGGCCGGCTCCGGGGTGAGCAGCCTGCGCGAGGCGCGCCGGTCGCTGGTCGAGGCGCGGCAGATCGCCGAGGCGGCCCGGCGGGACCCACGGGACCTGCCGTGCTTCCGGCTGCCGCACGTCGGGCTGGCCGGTCTGCTGCACCTGCTGCGGGACGAGCCCCGGTTGCAGACGTTCGTCGAGCGGGAACTCGGCCCGCTGCTGGCGTACGACGCCCAGCATCCCCGGGAGCAACTGCTCGGCACGTTGCGGGCCTACCTGGAGCAGGGTCGCAACAAGTCAGCGGGCGCCGTGGCGGCGCACCTGTCCCGGCCGGCCTTCTACGAGCGGCTGGCCCGCATCGGCCGGATCCTCGACGCCGACCTCGACTCGGTCGAGCAGTGCCTCTCCCTGCACGTGGCCCTGCTGGCCCTGGACGCCGTCCGCACCCCCTGACGAGGTCCGCGCGCCCGCCACCGTCTCACGGTCCTGACGCGAGGCGCTGATCTCCGCCTCGGCCGTCTCCGGGCGTGCTGGCCACAGAGCGTGGTTCTCGCCGGTGAGGCGGTGCGCTTTTTGGCGGTATACCTCTGAGGCATTTATGCCTCAGAGGTATACCAGCGCTCGATGGCATCCCTGCTCCACGACGACACGCCGAGGCCGACACGCCGACGCGCTCAGGTGAGGGCGGTGAGGGCCTTGGCGTAGGGGGCGGGGACGTGGTTCGGGCCGGCGGGGGTGAAGACGTCGGAGGTCGCGGCGGCCTGCCAGGCGGCGTCCGGCAGCGCCGCCACCAGGGCTCGGACCACCGGGGCGTCCCGCCACCGGTCCTGCTGCGCGAGCAGGCTCAGCGCCACCACCGACTCCTCCACCTCGCCGACGCACTCGAACGGCTTGTGCCCGTCCACGCCGAGCAGCTCCCGGTAGCCGGGCACCTGGGACTCGTCGGCCAGCAGGTCACCGCCGAAGACGCCGGTGAGCCGCTCGCGGGGCATGAACGGGGCCATGGCCAGGAAGACGAAGCGGCACTTCGGGCAGTCCCGGCACCAGCGTTCGCTCGGGTCGTGCAGCTTGAACGCGGCGTTGCAGCTCGTCACCACCGCGTCGTACCTGTCGATCTCGGCGAACAGCCGGGCGATGTGCAGCTCGGACAGCGAGCGCAGGAGCGAGAAGTACGGCTCGGTGAGCCCGGCGTGCTCGGCCAGCGCGGCCCGCAGCAGCCCTTCCGCCTCGACGCCCTTGGACCACTGGTGGTTGATCTCGTGGCCCTGCCAGACCAGGTTCGGGTCGGACGCGGAGCGCTCGTTGGACATCACCACCGGCCCGAGTTCGTGCAGCACGGCGGTGGCGACCGCGATCAGCGAGTTGATCGCGGTGACCGGGATGTGCCCGTTGCGGGCCCCGGCCCGGTTCAGCTCGAACAGCACCGGGTCGAGCCGCCGCCGGGCGGCGAGCGGCACCAGGTCGGACGCCTCGTTGACCGAGACGATCACGTGGTTCGGGTTGACCGAGAACGGCACCGGGTCGAGACCGGCCCGACGCAGCGCCTCCAGCGTGACGATGGAGTCCTTGCCGCCGCCGACCGCCGACAGCGGACGCCGGTCGGAGTTGTCCCACGGCGCCGCCGCCTCGACGGAACCGGCCGGGACCTCCGGGCGCAGCGCCAACACGTGCGGCAACGCGTTGCGGTAGGCGTACTCGGCGAGTCCCTTGGTGTAGACGGCGGTGACCAGCTCGACGGCGGCGGCCCCCAGCGGCGCCGGCAGCACCAGCCGGGACGGCGCGGCGGCCTTGTAGTAGCTGACGCCGGCGACCACGTGCAGCAGCTCCAGGACCCGGGCCAGCCGCGTCGCGGTGGCGTCGGAAACCGGCTCGGCGGGCAGCGGGAGGGTGATCACCTCGGTGAACCGCTGGTCGCCGTCGGGGCCGGTCAGGGCGTAGTCGAACAGGACCTCACCGGTGGCGAAGTCGACCGAGTACGACGGGAAGGTGAAGGCGTCCATCCGTCCGAGCTGTCCGTTAAGCACAGGTCATACTAGTCCGGACCCACCGGGACGCGAGCAAGGAGATTCAACGTGCGCCTGTCTGACCTGCGCGGACGCTCTGTGGCGATCTGGGGTACGGGGCGTGAGGGCATGGCCGCCGCCCGAGCGGTCGCCGCGCACGGTCCGGCCGGTCTCGTCGCGGTGGACGACCGGGCGAACTTCCTGTCGCTGCCCTGGGACGGGCCGTTGGCGGAGTCCGCCCCGCTGGTCACCGGCGAGCAGGGCCTGCACGCGCTCACCGCCGCCGACGTGGTGGTCCGTTCTCCCGGCGTGCCGCAGACCCACCCGTGGATGATCGAGCTGCGGCGGCGCGGCATCCCGGTGACGCAGGGCACCGCGCTGTGGATGGCCGACCACGCCGACCGGACCATCGGGGTGACCGGCAGCAAGGGCAAGAGCACCACCTCCAGCCTGATCAGCCATCTGCTGGTCGCCGTCGGCCGCCCGAACGTGTTCGGCGGCAACATCGGCGTGCCGACGCTGCAACTGCCCGAGGCGGAGCTGTACGTGCTGGAGCTCTCCAGCTACCAGTGCAGCGACTTGACCGACTCACCGCGGATCTCCGTGGTCACCGCGTTGTTCCCGGAGCACCTGGACGCGCACGGCGGGGAGCGCGAGTACTACCGGGACAAGCTGAACCTGCTGGCACACGGCCCGCACGCGGTGGTGGTCAACGGCGCGGATCCCCGGCTGGCCGTGGAACTCGGCGACCGGGCGGCGATCCGCGCCGGCTCGCCGGACACCACCCACGTGGCGACCGGCCCGGACGGCACGCCCTGGTTCCACCTGCGGGACACACCGCTCTTCCCGCGCGCGGTGCTGCCCCTGGTCGGCCGGCACAACGAGGGCAACCTCTGCGTCGCGCTCGCGGTGCTCGACGTGCTCGGCGTGGACGTGGCGGCGCACAAGGACACGCTGGCGATCGCGGTCGCGGAGTTCCAGGGGCTGGCCCACCGCCTCACCGAGATCCCCGACCCGTCCGGGCTCACCTTCGTCGACGACACGCTCGCCACCAGCCCGTACGCGGCCATGCACGCCATCGACGCGTACGACGGACGGCCGTTGACGGTCATCCTCGGCGGCACCGACCGGGGGGTGGACTACGCCCCGCTCCGCGACCACCTCGCCGAGCGGGAGATCACCGTGATCGGCATCCCGGACAGCGGACCGCGCATCGTCGAGGCGCTGGCCGGGCTGCCGGGCGTACGGTGCGAGATCGTCGAGGACCTGTCCGACGCGGTGCGCCGGGCCCGCAAGGTCACCCCGACCGGTGGCGTCGTGCTGTTGTCGCCGGCCGCGCCCAGCTACGGCCGGTTCCGCAACTACGAGCACCGCTCGGAGGCGTTCCGCGAGGCCATCGCGGACACCATGGCCGGCTGACCGGGCCGCGCGGCAGTGGACTTCACCTTCGCCACCGCGCCCGGATCGGAGCGGCCCAACGAGGACCACGTCGTCGTGTCGCCCGACTGGGCGATCGTGCTGGACGGCGTCACCCGGCCGCCCGATCTGGACACCGGCTGCGTGCACGGTCCGGCATGGCTGGTGCGGGAGCTGGGCGACTGCCTGGTGGGCGCGTTGACGGCCGGCCCGGCGGCGCCGCTCGACCAGATCCTCGCCACCGCCATCGACCGGTTGCGGGGCCGCCACGGGGACCGCTGTGATCTGTCCGATCCGCACAGTCCGTCGTCGACCGTCGCCGTCGTCCGGGCCGCCGGTGACCACGTGGACTATCTGGTGCTGTGCGACTCGTCGGTGGTGTTCGAGAACGCGGACGGCGTCACGGTCGTCCATGACGACCGGGCCGACACCCTGCCGGCGTACGACCGGCACACGGTGGCCCGGCTCCGCAACCGGCCGGGGGGCTTCTGGGTGGCGTCGACCGATCCGGCGGCGGCGGCCGAGGCGGTGACCGGCCGGGTGGCCCGCTCCGGGCTGCGCCGGTTGCTGCTCTGCACCGACGGCGTCTCCCGGCTGACCGAGTTCTTCGGGCTCGGTTGGGCGGAGGTGTTCGGGATCGCCGAGCGGTCCGGTCCCGGCGCCGTCATCGACGCCGTCCGCCGGTACGAGAGCAGCCGCCCGGAACTGTTGGCGCGGCCGGGTCGGGGCCCGGTCAAGCAGCACGACGACGCGACGCTCGCCGTGCTGCTTCCCCGCGCCTGACCAGGCCACCTGAGCGGGGCGTCGTGTGGTGACGGAATTCCGACGGTGCTCTTGCCCTCCGATGTGGGCGACGGTTCAATACTGCCGTTCTCGCCCACGCCGAGGACCATCGCCGGGCGTCACCCGCACCGATTCCACGAACGGGCGGCCGGTTCGACGGGAGGGTGCCAGCCGTGATCGAGGAGACGGGCGGTCCGATGTCCTCCGAGGACCTGTACCGGACGGCGGCCATGGACGCCAAGACGTTGCAGGACCGCATCCTCACGGCGGCCGGTCCCGGCGTCGACGTCAGTGACGGGCACGCGCCCGCGCAGGCCCTCGCCGACGCCCTCCTCGCCGTGGTGCAGGACCACCTGGCGCAGACCTCGGACGAGCACGACGTGGAGTTGTTCCTCGAGGTCAACGGCCGGCCGCCGGAGGACGTCACCGCCTGGCCGGTGAACATCCTGGCCGGCCTCGTCCTCCGCCGGACCCCGGCCGCCGACCGGCACGCGATCTGCGAGCGCGCGGTGCAGATCGCGGCCCGGCGGCTCCGGTCGTCGTCCGGCGCCTGACCGACGGGTCGCGTCGAGGAAGCCGCGGGCGTCGCTGGCCCGGTCAGTAGGCTGGCACGGTGACAACCACGTTTGCTGATCTGACCACGATGCGGGTCGGTGGTCCGATCGGTCGCCTGTACGTTCCGGAGACCACCCCCGATCTGCTCGACCTGTTGCGCCGGGCCACCGCCGCCGGTGACCCGCTGCTGGTCATGGGCGGCGGGTCGAACCTGGTGGTGGGCGACGTCGGCTGGGACGGCACGGTCGTCCGGATGGCGACCTCGGAGTTCCGCATCGACGGTGAGCGGGTGACCGCCGCCGCCGGCGTCGAGTGGGACCGCCTGGTGGCGGCCACCGTCGACGCGGGGCTCGCCGGCCTGGAGGCGCTGTCCGGCATCCCCGGTCTGGTGGGCGGCACGCCGGTGCAGAACGTCGGCGCGTTCGGCACGGTGACCTCGGACGTGCTCGACTCGCTGGCCGTCTACGACCGGCAGACCGGCAGCCTGGAACGGTGGACGCCGGAGCGGTGCGGCTTCGGCAGCCACCGGCAGTCCGTCTTCAAGCACAGCGACCGCTGGGTCGTGGTGGAGGTGACGTACCGCCTGCGCCGCAGCGGTCAGTCGCGGCCGATCGAGTACGCGGAGCTCGCGAAGCGGCTGGGCATCGAGGTGGGCGGCACCGCCGCGCCGGCGGACGTCCGCGAGGTCGTGCTCGCGCTGCGGCGCAGCCGCGCCATGGTCCTCGACCCGGATGACCACGACACCTGGAGCGTCGGGTCGTTCTTCATCAACCCGGTGCTCGCCGAGGTGCCGGAGTCGGCCCGGGAGTGCCCCCGCTATCCGGACGTCAAGGGCACCAAGCTGCCGGCGGCCTGGTTGATCGAGCGGGCCGGCTTTCCCCGGGGCTACGGTCACGACTGGGGAAACGGCACGGTGGCGCTGTCCAGCCGGCACGCGCTCGCGGTGACCAATCGGGGTGGCGCCACCACGTCCGAGGTCATGAAGTTCGCGGCGCACATCCGCGCGGGCGTCGAGGCGCGTTTCGGTATCCGGCTGGGGCCCGAATGCGATCTCGTCAACTGTTCCTTCTGATCGGCTTTTCTCGGCGTGTCGGTTAGCCGACAATGTGCCGGCACCGGCGCGGAGTGGTCGAAGTGATTGCGGTCGAGCTGGTCGAAGGCCTGAACGTCCGCCAATTCGCGACCGGATCGGATGACCGCCGGGCAACCGTTCCGGTGTCGGTACGCCGCTGACGGGCGACTTCACCGTAGGTGTCCTCGCCTATGGTGACTGTCGATGAACGAGACCGGTGCTCCCCACCCCGCCGACATTCTGCAATACGCCATCGACGCGTTGGACGACATCCGCGAGGCGACGCTCCCGCCGGAGAAGTGGGAACGGTTCGGCGGCTGTCTGGTGCTGATGAATGAGGCACTCGATCACCACGACCTGGCCGCCGTCAATCGGTACCGGCAACAGATCGAGGCGCTCGAGAATCTGCTGGGTGCCAAGGCGGACCTCGCCACGGATGTCCGGCAGTCGGTGCCGCTGCGGGAGCAGGCCGATCGTCTACGCGACCGGCTTCGCCGGGAGAAGGGGGACGGCTCGGGGCCGGACGACGGCCGGGGCCGATGAGGCTGCACGCGTACGCGCTCAACGCGTACACCTTCTTCGACGGCCTCCGGGACACCGGGGTCGCGACGCGGATCGTCGCGGCCTGCCGCGCCCTCGGCATGGCGGAGCCCGACCGCGTGCCGCTCGTGCACGCCGACGGCCTGCGGGCCCGGCAGCTCCTCACCGCCCCGGGCGACGGCACGTGGCAGGCGTTGCGGTACGCCACCACCCGCCTGGATGCGTTCCTGGTCTGCCTGGCGCCGGTGGACGGCGCCGCGGACTGGCGCGAACTCGACCGGACGTGGCGGGAGGCGGTGGGCGCGGCGGCCGACGAGGACTGCACCGGCCGGGTGCGGCTGTTCTACGCGCTGTACGACGGCGCCGGTGACGCCGACCAGCTCGCCGTCGCGGCGGAGGCCGCGCTGCCGGCCGGAGCGAACATCCGTGGGGAGGAACCGACCGAGCCGGTGCCCGGCACCTATCTGTGGGAGGTCCCGTCCCCCGACCCGGACCGCCCGGAACGCGTCCTGGTGCTGCTGGCGCCCACCGCCGGCGAGACGCTGAGCGACTCCTGGGTGTGGCCGGACGGCGACGCGCGACTCCGGCCGCTGCCCGGCTACCTCTGGGAGATGGCCAAGGTCCGCCACGAGGCCCGCCGGTTCGCGGAGCGCCGCTCGCAGGACCGACAGGCCCGGTTGTACGACCTCGCGTCACACGTCGAGGACAGCGAGCGGACCGACCCCGAACCGACCGAGGCCCGGGAGGAGCGGCTCCGGAAACTCCGGCGGGAGACGGCGTTGGGCGCCGCCGACGAGGCCGACCTGCGCATCATGTCCCGGACGGTCACGGCCGAGGAGCACAACGCCCGGATCTGGCTGCGCGACTGGGCGGGCACGCTCGCGGTGCCGGACCGCCACGCCTGGGTCGAGGGCCTGGCCGGGCCGGTGGCCGCCGACCTGGAGTACGTGGCCTGGTTGCTGACCGAGATCGACGACGCGGCGGACACGGCGCGGTACACCGTGGCCTACGCGGAGCCGATGGCGCAGATCGGCGCCGCCGACCTGGAACGGCGGCTGCGCGCCCTCGCCGAACGCAACGAATTCCTCACCGCGCTGCACACCTCGGTCCTCGCCGCCGTCGGTCTGCTGCTGGCCGCGTCCCAGTCCCTCAGCTACGACTGGCCGATGTACGCGTCGCTGCGGGCGCCGTTCATCGTCTCGGTGGCCGCCGGCGGGCTGCTCCTGCTGCTCGCCACGACGCTCCGGTCGACCCGCCGGTTCTGGGTGGGACTGGCCACCGCCGGCTTCGCCGCCTCGCTGACCTGGTTCGTGGTGACCTGGCTGGTCCGGTGGCAGACCGCCCGTCCGCCCGAAGCGTCGGTCACCCGCGGCTGGTCGGCCGCCGCCGCGGCGGCGGCGCTCGCCGGCTGGCTGGGCCGACGGGCGATCAGGTCCCGACGGGAACTGCGATGACCCACCCCGACCGTGTGCGACGACCGCAGGAGGATCCATGACCGTGATGAGCGCCGAGCGCCTCGAGGAACTCTGCCTGGCCCTGCGCCGAGGCGAGATCACCTGCGACGACGACCTGGTGGCCGCCATCGAGGCCGACGTGGTGGCCTACGACCGTGACCCGCGCACCCAGTTGCCGCCCGACGACGTCGCCGAACTGTTGCCGCTGATGGGCTGGCTGATGTACGAGGCGACCTGGTCGGCCCTGGAGCGGATTCCGAACCGGCGCGGGAGCGACGGCGACCGGGACGGTAATCACGAGTGGATCCTGCGGATCGCGAACGCCGCCCGTGACCTGCCGTGGCCGGAGTTCGCCCCGCGGGCGTTGGGCGCGTTCCGTTCGCTGGCGCTCGCCGAGTCGAAGGAGGACACGCAGGCGTCCTACGACCGTGCGCAGGACGCCCACCAGAAGGCACGCGAGCGCCACGCCAGCCATCTCTCCTACCACCGGGATCCGAAGAACGTCCCCTCTCCGTTCGGCGGTTTCGAGCTGCACTACGACGAGATGCTGCTCCAGTTGGTGCTGGCCGAGACCGGGACCGCGTGCCGGATCGCGGAGCGGGTCATCGACCGGTGGGCGGAGGAGTTCGCGGTCGAGGGTGACGACGCGGATCGGCAGCGCCGCGAGGAACGCATTCAGATGATCTTCAGTGATCTGTCGAAGGGCGCCGTCCGGGGCGAGGAGGCGCTCACGGCGGCCGAGCGCGTCGCGGAGCACGGCTTCGTCGACGAGCCGACGAAGGAGCGGCTGGCGATGCCCACCAGCTTCGTCAACCCGGGGATCATGACCGCCCGGGCCATCCTGCTGATGCTGGGGTTGTACCCGGAGATGCAGCGGCTCGGCTACTTCCCGCTCGGCGACGACGACTCCTGGGACGACAGCCGGAAGGCCCTGGCGGCGCGCTTCGACCACGCCTACTCCAAGATCGAGAAGCCGATCCTCACCAGCGGGGGTCAGCCGCAGGAGCTGCGGCGCGGCCTCCGGCTCGCCGTGGTGCAGATCCGGTTGGCCGCCGGGCTGCTGATGCCGGGCCACCGGCTGCCCAGCACGCTGTCCTTCGCGCCGTGCCTGGCGCACGAGGTGCTCGACGACGACGCCGTGGAAGCCCTGTCCGCCTGGTTGACGGAGACGATCACCGACTCGAAGGGCCGGGAGACGCAGCGCAGCAACCTGCGCGGGTTCGGCGGCTCGATCATGCCCAACTTCTTCGACGGCGTCGAGGAGTGTCGCGTCGCGTTCGGCGGCCGGCCCGGCTACCGCGCGTGGCGCGCGCGCTGGTTCATCCTCGACAAGTACGCCGACGAGCCGGGCCGGGCCGAGCGGGTGTCGGCCGTGCTGGGCCGGCCGGTGAACCGGACCCGCCCTATCTGACGTAGGCGTTGAACAACGCCCAGTTGGCCACCGGCTCGCCCGACCGCAGGTAGTGCAGTTGGGCGAGCCGGAGCGCGTGGTCGAGGCGGATCCCGGACCGCCGGACGAGCCCCACGAGATGCGCGGCCATCCGGCTGGCCGGGAGTTTCGCCACCTCCTCGATCGCAGCCGCGACGGACCGTCCCCCACCCGTCAGCACCGCCACCACGAGGCCGACCGGCTCGATGTCCGCCACGTTCGTCACCGCGCCGACCTGACAGGACACCATCAGCGTCGACGCCGGCCAGCGCAGGGCCAACGCGTACGCGGCGGACAACTGCGCGTCGGTGTCGGTCTCCTCCGGGAGAACGAGGTGCTGCCCGAGGCCGTGGCCGGTGCCGTGCGCCTTGACGTGGAGCAGTCCACACTCGGTTTCCTGCCGAAGGGCCACGCTGATCCGCGGGGACGGGTGCACCGTGGGTTCCTGTTCGTCGAACGGGCAGCGGCTCAGCGGGACGTCTCCCCGGCTCAGGGTCCAGGCTCTCCGTTCCAGTTCGTCCGACGGGCCGCCGTGGGCCAACGGCACCAGCCGGACCAGCGCCGGGCCGGTGACCACCGGGGGCGGCGAGTCGGACAGACAGGTCAGCACCGGCGTGTGGGTGAGCACGGCCCGGCCCACCAGCCGGGTGCCCCCGGTGTCGAGCACCAGCGCCGCCCAGGGCACCAGGCACAGCTCCTGGTGCGCCGAGATCACCAGCTCCAGCGGGTCCCCGGTCGCCGCGTCGAGCCGGCCGCGCAGCTCGGCGGGAAGCAGGTCGAGGGCCAGCCGGTGCCAGTCCGGGTCACCCAGGTCGAGGTCGATCGACCCCTCCGGGTTCCGGACCCGCCGACCGGCGACGTAGGCGGCGAGCTGCTCACCCGGGGTGAACCGTTCGAAGAGGACACCGCCGCCCGGTGTGACGAGCGCGCGGAACCAGTTCGTCCCCGTGGCGAGGCTGTCCGGCAGGGCGGCGAAGTCGAGCGCGTACCTGTCGCCCAACGCGTGGCGCAGGGTGGTCAGGTCCGTCGGGGTGGGCAGCGTCATCTCCGCGAAGATCGGGTTCACCCGCTTCTCGATCCGCCGGTGCAGGGTGCTGATCTCCCGGTTCTGCTCCTCCCGTTGGTCCTCCGCCGCACGGGCATCCGTCCCGTGGTCGAGCGGATCATCCCGTTCGACCTTGAGCACGTCGTCGATCAGGCCTTGGAGCTGGTTGGGCAGCAACGACACCTCGGCCCGCATCTGCGCGGCCAGCCCGGTCTGCTTGGCCGCCAGACACATGCGCAGTCCCAGCTCGGCGGCTCCGGGACCCCGCAGGGCCGCGGCCAGCAGCGCGATGTCGCCGTAGACCCGGCGGAACGCCGTCGACAACGGCGTACGCGCCCGGGAGATCACCCCCCACCGGCTCCGGATCCCCTCGGCGACCGCCAGGGCCCGCGCCGCGAGCAGGACCGCGCGGTCGTTCCCGGGCTCGGTCAGCGCGAGCAGCTCGGCCAGCGTGAGCGTCAGCGACAACTCGTAGACGTCGTGCTGGGGGTCGGCGATCCGGAACTCCGCCAGATGCGCCAGCGCCGCCGTCATCCGCGTGACGGCCTCCCCGGTGTGGCCGGCCGCCTGGTCGGCCAGCGCCAGGACGAAGCCGTAGCGGTGCCGGGTCGAGTAGGAGCTGGCCTCGGTCGACTCCCAGTAGGTCTGGGCCAACTCGCCGAGCGCGCTGTGCACCTCGGCGGCCTGGCCCAGCTCCAGCAGGCACGCGCCGGTCTCGAAGTCGACGTCGCCGGCGCGTGGCTCCGCGCCACTGGCGAAGAAGAACTCGCGGTCCAGGGTCGCCGCCAGGGCCAGCGCGTCCGCGGGCCGCCCCGACGCCCGGAGGCTGCGGATCAGCCGGTAGGTCACCGTGACCTCGGTCCACCTGTCGCGTACCGGCCCGTCGTCCGGACGGATCTCGGCGAGCGCCGTCTCGTACAGCTCCTCGACGGCGGGCGTCGAGCGCAGCGGATGGCCCAGGTAGGCGCAGAACCGCAGGATGGTGGCGGCGTTGGCGTTGCCGTCGCTGCGGAAGGACCAGTCGTGGTCGACCTGTCCCGCCCATTCGCGGCGGGTGGTCGCCTCGACCAGGTACCGCTCGACCGCGATCCGGAGCAACGCCTCCTCGTTGTCGAACACCCGGGCCTTGTGATCGTCCTTCCGCACGATGACCAACGCCTGCTCGGCGTCGTGGGCGAGCCGCAGCATGGTGTCGCGGGCCAGGGCGCGGCGTACCGCGTCGGCGAGGGCCTGGGTCACGTCGGGACACCCCACTTCCGGTGGTCGCGATGACGGCGGCAGCGCGGCCCGCAGGTCGGACAGGCCAGCACGCCGGCGAGGGTGCGCAGGGCCGCCGCGTCGGGCGTGGCGACCAGTTGGACGTACGGCAGGCTGCCCACCAGCGCCGGCGCGTACGGGGTGAACCCGGGCCCGCCGGCCTTCGGGTGTCCCCAGATCACCGCGTGGGCCAGCCGGGACAGCCGGCTGACCTGTGCCACCAGGGGCGCCGGATCGGCCAGCTCCCACCCGTCGGAGACGATCACCAGATGCGCCGACCGCACGACGCGGTGGCCGCCCCAGACCCGGCCGAAGGCGGTGACGGCGCTCCCGAGCCGGGTCCCGGCGTCCCAGTCCGTGCGGCGGGCGGCCAGCGCGCGCATCGCCGTCTGCGGGTCGCGGGACCGCAGCTCCCGGGTGATCCGGTCGAGCCGGGTGCCGATGGTGAACACCTCGGTCGTCAGCGGTGCGGCGGCGACCGCCGCGTACCCGAACCGCAGCAGCAGACCCCGGTACGCCCGCATCGAGTAGCTGAGGTCGAGCAGCAGGACCAGGCGACGTCGCGCGTGGAGACGACGGCGGTACCACAGCCGGGTCGGCTCACCCGCGGTGCGCATCATCGTCCGCGCGGTGCGGGACACGTCGACGTGCCGCCGGCCGCCGGACGTGTGGCGCATCGTGCGGCGCAGCGGGACCGCCCTGGTGAACGCCTCGACGAAGGACTCCAGTTCGGTGCGGTCGGCGGCGCTCGACGTCCACGGTGGGGCGGTCGCCAACCGTTCGGTGGAACCGGCCCGGGAACGGGCCGATCCCGGCTCGGCGGTGTCGTCCCGACCCGGCTCCTCGACCGTCGCCGCGCGCACCGGCGCGGGGCCGGGCAGCGCGGAGTCACCTGCCCCGGTGGACGCGGCCGGCCCGAACCAGGCGGCGAACGCGGCGTCGAAGACGGGCAGGTCCTCGTGGCGCGAGCACAACGTCAGCCGGGTCGCCCAGTAGACGGCGTCCCGGTCGAGCCGCTCGTACGCGCCGAGCGCGCGCATCGCGGTGGCCACCCGCGTCACCTCGACGCGGAGTCCGTCGGCGCGGAGCCGCCGGGCGAACCCGACCAGGTCGCGGACCGGGTCGTCGTCCGACGTCACGGGGCTCCCGCGCGCAGGACGTCGCGAACGGCCTCCTGGTCCTCGCGCTGCTTCACCAGCACCCCGAGCGCGTCGTCGGCGGCCTCGGCGACGGTGTGACGGCCGAGTGCCGCGGCGGCGCGGGCGAAGGCGATCGACTCGGCGACTCCGGGCGGACGGACCAGCGACAGTTGCCGCAGTCTGGTCATGGCGGTCGCGATCTGCGCGGCCAACGGCGTGCCGGCCACCTCCGGCACGTTGCGCCGGATGATCTCCGCCTCGTCCTGTTCGGTCGGATGGTCGACCCAGTGGTAGACGCACCGCCGTTTGAGCGCGCCGTGCACCTCGCGGGTGCCGTTGGAGGTGAGGACCACGAACGGCGGCTCGTCGATGGTGATCGTCTGATAGTCGGGAATGCTGAGGGTGTCGCCTTCGAGGACCTCCAGCAGGAATGCCTCGAACTCGTCGTCGGCCCGGTCGATCTCGTCGATGAGCAACACCGACGGACGTTCCTCCACGGCCCGCAGAATCGGCCGGGCGATCAGGAACTCCCGGCGGTAGATCGATTCACCGTCCGGCGTGCCGCGCAGATGCAGCAGTTGACGGGTGAAGTCCCACTCGTATAGCGCCTGGGAACGGTCGATGCCGCTGTGGCACTGCAACCGGATCGGTGCGACGCCGAGCATCTCGCCGATCTTTCTGGCCAGCACCGTCTTTCCCACGCCCGGGTCGCCCTCGAGGAACAGCGGCAACCTGAGTTTCATCGCGAGGAAGACCGCCGCGGCGAGCCCGGGAGCGGCCAGGTAGTTCAACCTCGCGAGTTCCTCCGCGATCCGTTCCGGCGTGGAAAAGGAAGCGTTCGGCATCGGTCGAGATTCGGCCCGGGGCCGTACGCCTGTCGATCCTATGAACGGGTGATCCGCCTTACTGATCGACCGAGCGGGCGGGCCGCCACGAGTGCGGAGAGGACCGGCCGGGCCGCCACCGACCGATCCCGGCGAGTGTCGTGGAAACGGTCGCGCCGGACCGGTCACGTGCGATCCGTGGAGCCGTCGAATCCGCGTTGACCGGCCATGATGCAAGGTGCGGCGCGGGGAGTGCCATCGACCGACGGACGTCATTGTCGTCTAGAGTGCGAGACGCGGTCGCGACTCCTCGGCCCGTCCGTCACGAGTTCCGCGAAGGAGAAACATGGTCAGTTTCGACGCTGTCGCCCTTCCGACTTGCGAGCCGAACTTCCGTCCGCAGGCGGCGGCCGAGGAGATCCTCGCCTGGGTCTCGTCGCCGCCGATGCGTGCGCTGGTCGAGGAGTACGACGGCGTCCTGCCCTCGGCCGGCGTCGGCGAGCTGCTGGAGTGGCTCGACGCGTTCTCCGACCGGCACTGGAACTTCCGCAAGCGGGGCAACGTCGAGCGGGACCAGGTGACGGCGCCGACGTTCGAGCCGGCCCGGGCCGCGCTCGTGCTCGCCGCGGCGACCGCACTGCGTCTCGTCGAGCCGGCCGAACCGCCCCGCGCGGCGTACGACCACCTGCTCGTCCTGGGTGGCCTCGGGCGGGCCTGCCTGCAACGCACCGAGTACGCCGCCCGGCTCGTCCGCGAGGGCGTCGTCTCGGTCGGCGAGGTGGCGGCGCTCGGCAGCTTCCGACCGCTGACCGAGCCGGAGACCACGCTGCCCGGCCTGGCCGACGGTCGGTTCGAGATGGACGCGATGGACGTCGGTGCGCGCCACGCGTTCGGGCTCGCCGAGCCGGCGCGGTGTGAGTCCTCCGAGGGGGCGGTGACGCACCGGTCCTGGCAGGTGCGCACGTACCGGCCGGTCGGCGGCCCGCCGGTGCAGGTGCTCGCCGCGCCGTCCAGCGAGCCCGAGCTGCGTCGCGCCAACACCCCCGACACGTACGATTTCTGGGCCCGGCGCTCCAGTCTCCGGCCGACGGACCGGATTCTCGTCGTCACCTCCCCGATCTACGTGCCGTTCCAGCACAGCGACGCGATCCGCATGCTGGCGGCGCGCCACGGCTGCGGGATCGACACGATCGGCTTCGACCCGGCGCGGTCCTCGGTGCCGCTCGCGCCGGGTGCCACCAATCCCGACCGCTACCTCCAGGAGATCCGCTCCGGGATCCTGTCGATGCAGCGGTTGCACCGGGCGTTGGCCGGGAGCCTGGCCGCGTGACGGCGGCGGTCTTCGCCGCGGTGCCGTTGCCCACCACCGGGCCGCCGGCCGGCCGCGCGGACGGGTCCGTCGCCGGGCCGGCGCCAGCGGACCGGGCCGGCATCGCCGAGGGGATCGCCTCCTGGGTGGACTCGCCGGCGATGACCGCACTGCTGGCCGAGTTCGGCGGTGGGCCCCGGCCGGTCGGTCCGCTCGGCGACCGTCTGGACGCGCTGGCGGAGTTCTCCGCCCGGTGGGACTACCGGAAGGGGCTGGAGCGCCACCAGGCGGTGGGGGAGAGCTTCGCCGCTGGCACCGACGCGCGCATCCGGTCGGCGGCGAGGTCGTTGGGGCTGGCCGGCCGCGTGATGCCGAGGAGCCTGTGGTTCGACCACGTCCTGGTGCTCGGCGGCGGCGTCCGCACCATGATGGCCCGTGCGCATCTGGCCGCCGCGATCCTGCGCCGGGGGGTGCGCGCCGGCTCGGTCGCGGGGCTGGGCAGCCTGCGGCCGATTCCGGAGCAGAACGTGATCGCCGCCGGGCTCGGGCTGGGCGCCGTCGCGACCGAGGGCGACGCGGTCGACGAGGCGCTGCGGCACGCCTTCGGCGCGGCGCCCGCCACCGAGCGGCGCTCCGGCACGACCGGGGCCGGTCAGCCCTGGTGGGTCCGGTCCCATCGGGACGTGGATCCGCCGGTGCACGTGCTGGCCGCACCGTCGACCCGGGCGGGCGAGCGGGCCAACACGGCGGACACGTTGGTCGGCTGGGCGGAGCTGGTGCGGCCGGCGTCGGTCGGCGCGCGACTGCTGGTGGTCACGACCGACATCTTCGTACCGTTCCAGCACTGCGACGCCGTCCGGCTGCTCGGCCTGCGGTACGGCTGCCGGGTGGAGACGGTGGGCTTCGACAGCGGCGCCGATCCCTGGGTGCCGCCGCCGGCGACCTCCGCGATCCTCCAGGAGGTCCGGTCCGCCATCCGGTCCATGCGGGTGTTGTACCAGGCGGTCGCCTGAGCGTGGCCCGGCCCGTCTCGACCGTCGCGCGGCACGGTCAGCCCCGGTCCAGCGGGATGACCTCCGTCGGTTCCGGGGTGTCGTCGGCCGGCTCCCGTGGCGCGGGCGGTGTCGGCGCGACGCTGCCGGCCCGCTGTTTGTCCGGGGTCCAGGCGAACGCGAGTGCGCCACCGACCAGCGCCAGCAGCATGCCGATGACGAACCCGCCGAGGTTCGAGGTGAGCCAGGAGACCAGCCCGAGCAGCAGCGACAGCAGCGCGTAGAAGACGCGTTGCTGCGGGGTGGCGATCAGCAGCGCGCCGCAGAGCACGAGGATCGCCGGGACCAGGTAGGCGGCCAGTCCCTGCGGCCCGACGTGCAGCAGCACCCCGAGCGGCGCGCGCAGCGTCACCAGCATCTCGACGCCGCCGAGCGCGATGAGTAGGCCGGCGACGAACGGCCGGGCCCGCCGCCAGCGGCGCCAGCGCCCGCCGGGGCGGGCGTCCGGCGCCGCGTGCTGTCCGACGGTCATCGTCAGCACCCGTCGGAGCTGAAGCCCATGTGCAGGTTGGGCAGCGTGAAGACCGCGGCGGTGGTGGCGTAGTTGTTCTGCCGCAGGTTGGTGATGGTCACCGAGTCGGCCTGCTGGGCGAAGACGCCGGGGTTGCCCTTCACGCCGGGAACCTGGTCGACGGTGCTGGCGTCCTGCCCGACGTTGATGTTGCGGAACGAGGCGTTGCCGGCGACCTCGTCGCCGTCGACGACCAGCGTGCGGGCGGTGACCGGCTTGCCGGAGCCGCCCGCGGTGATCCGCAGGTTGATCCCGCCCAGGCTGATGTTCTGGCAGAGGTTGGTCAGCTCGGCCTTGTCGATGGCCGACACGATCACCACCACCTGGCCGCCGGTGTCGCCCTGGTTGGGGCTGTCCGGGATCATCTGGTCGAGCGTGGCGAACTGCTCGAAGCCGGTGCCTTCGAGTTTGTCGGCGGTGACGGTGAACGGCATGCCGGAGATGGCGAACTGCGCGCCGAGCACGCCCTGCGCGGTCAGCACGACCATGCCGGCGGCGCCGGCCGCGACGGCGCCGAGCGTGACGGCGAAGCGGCGCCAGCGTACGCCGCTGCTCGGCGGGGCGGGCTCGATCGGTGCGGTCTGCTCCGACATGGCGGCTTCCTTTCGAGATCAATTCATGTGCGACGATCTGAATTGGATTCGCAGGATTTCGCGCCAGGGGCGCAGGCCGAAGTTACCGCTGGGTAAAGTGGCGGTCAACAGGGAGTTCGGCGGCATGTGCCAATTGTGGCCAAAGTGAAAAACCGCAGCGGTTTTTCACTGGACCGTCAGTCGGCCGCGCACGGCGCGGTCGTGCTCGGCCCGTCGTCCGGCCCGGCGTGCCGGGTGGCCCGGCGCGCGCCCTCGGGGCCGAGGAACGGCGCGGTGGCCGCGTACGTGAGCACCGGCAGCAGCAGCGGCAGCTCCTCGGCCCGCCCCTGCGCCACCCGGGCGCGGATGGTGGCGTGGATGCCGCCGACCACGGTGGACACCAGCACGTCGCGGTCCACCCCGGTGAGCGCCGGCCCCGGCCCGGCGTCGGCGAAGAACCGGCGGAAGCTGTGCAGCAGCGCGTCGCGTTCCCGGCGGGCGTCCGGGCCGGCGGCGTCCACCTCGACCAGTGCCATCCGGGCGAACGCGGGCACGCTGGCCAGCACGTCGAGCAGGGTGCGCAACGCGGCCCGGGCGGCGTCCGGCCAGGCCGGTCCGGCCCCGGCGTAGGCGGCCTCCATGAGTTGTGAGACCACCGCGATGCCGTGCCGGTAGGTGGCGAGGAACGCGTCCTGCTTGCCGCTGAACAGGGCGTAGAAGGCCGGCCGGGTGACGCCTGCCGCATGGCAGATGTCGGTGACCCGGGCGTTGTCGTACCCCCGGGTGGCGACCTCGCGGACCAGCCCGTCGAAGAGGCGGTCGCGCTGGGTCGCCGCCACCTCCTCGGCCGGTACCCGCCGGGGTCCGCGCTTGATGGCGCGGTCCGGGTCGCGGCCGTGCCGGGCGCCGGGCAGCGGCGCCGGCGGGGGCGGGCTCTGCATGGTCAAGATATCGGCCTTCCGTGATGCGTTGACTTTACGACCCTCTGAGGTTTATAACTTTCGACACGCTCAGTTCACAGCCCGTCACCATTGGTGATCACCACGGAAGGGCTCGAACGGCCGTCATTATCGCCGTCCGGCTCCACCACCACCCCCGTCCCACCGCCGGAAGGAACCACCATGCCCAGGTACGGACGCATCGGCGCGGGCCTCGCCGCCCTGGCGCTGCTGACCGGTCTGGTCGGCGCCACCCCCGCCACCGCCGCCCCCTCCACCTCGCTGGCCAGCGCCGTGCTGACCTACCCGACCGCGGCCGGCACCGCCGTGTCGGTCAACGACGTCATCCAGGCCAGCCTGAAGACCGGCACCAGCGCGACGTTCTACTCCTCGGCCAGCGGCACCACCGGCGTCAAGTGCGCCGCGTCCACGTTCAGCGCCAAGGTGCTGAGCAACCCGACCGCTCCCGGCACCGCCACCGAGAGCCTCACCGCGCAGTCGTTCACGAGCTGCACCAGCAACATCATCGGCACCACCGGCGTGCAGAGCGTGACCGTCAACAACCTGCCGTACACCACGTCGGTCACCAGCGGCGGCGTGGTGACCATCTCCGGCACCTCGGCCGCGCCGATCCAGAGCACCGTGGTGCTGAACTCGCTGCTCGGCCCGATCACCTGCGTCTACCGGACCAGCACCAACACGCTCACCGGCGTGGCGGCCAACGCCACCAACTCGATCGCGTTCACCAACCAGACCCTGACCAAGTTCTCCGGCCCGTCGCTCTGCTTCGGCACCGCGTACTTCACCGCGACCTACTCGCCGGTGCGGGACACCAGCAAGACCGGCAGCCCGGCGGTCTTCGTCAACTGACCACCCGGCAAGTGGCCGGTGCGCGGCGGTTCGCCGCGCACCGGCCCCCGCCATGGGGTACGTGGTGTCAGGTGGGCGGGGTCGCCGCGCGACACAGTGACAGTTGTCCCGACCCCGGCGCGGTGGCAGCGTGCGGGAACCAGACCGCCGCTGAAGGGTGCGCCGATGACCGACGACCTGCTGGCCCGGCACCGGGCCGTGCTCCCGTCCTGGATGCCGCTCTACTACGCCGAACCACTCGAACTGGTCGCCGGCTCCGGCCGCCGGGTCACCGACGCGGCCGGCCGCAGCTACCTGGACTTCTTCGGCGGCGTGCTGACCAACATGATCGGCTACGACATCCCGGAGATCCGCGACGCGGTGGACCGGCAACTGCGCACCGGCCTGGTGCACAGCTCCACGCTCTACCTGATCCGCCAGCAGGTCGAACTGGCCGAGAAGATCGCCCGGCTCTCCGGCATCCCGGACGCCCGTGTCTTCTTCACCAACTCCGGCACCGAGGCGAACGAGGCGGCGCTGCTGGTCGCCACCAACCACCGCCGCTCACACCAGATCCTCGCGGTGCGCAACAGCTACCACGGCCGGTCGTACGCGACCATGGGCGTCACCGGCAACCGCGGCTGGACGGCCAGCGCGCTCAACCCGTTGCAGGTGGCCTGGCTGCACTCCGGTGAGCGGCTGCGTGGCCTGTTGGCCCGGCTCGACGCCGCCGACCGGGTCGACGCCGCGGTCGAGGACCTGCGCGAGGTGCTCGCCACCCAGACCGCCGGCGACGTGGCCTGCCTGATCGCCGAGCCGATCCAGGGCGTCGGCGGCTTCACGTACGGCCCGGACGGGCTGTTCGCGGCCTGGCGGAAGGTGCTCGACGAGCACGGCATCCTGCTGATCAGCGACGAGGTGCAGACCGGCTGGGGGCGCACCGGCGAGCACTTCTGGGGCTACCAGGCGCACGGCGTCACGCCGGACCTGCTCACCTTCGCCAAGGGCATCGGCAACGGCTTCGCGCTGGCCGGGGTGGTGGGTCGGGCCGAGGTGCTGGAGGCGGTGCCGGCGATCAGCTTCTCCACGTTCGGCGGCAACCCGGTCTCCACCGCCGCCGGCAACGCGGTGCTCGACTACCTGCTCGACCACGACCTCCAGGCCAACGCGGCCCGGGTCGGCGCGATCCTCGCCGACGGCCTGCGGGCCGCCACCGCCGGCCTGGACCGGGTCGCCGAGGTCCGCGGCAAGGGCCTCATGCTGGCCGTCGAGTTCGTCCGCCCCGGCACCGTCGAGCCGGACCCGGAGCTGACCGCCCGGGTCTTCGAGGCGTGCCGTGCCGGCGGCCTGCTGGTCGGCAAGGGCGGCCTGTACGGCAACGTGGTGCGGATGGGCCCGCCGCTGACGCTGACCGAGGACGAGGCCCGCGAGGGCCTGGCCATCCTGGTCGACGCCATCCGCTCGTCCGTCGAGGAGGCGGCATGACCCTCATCGGGCACTACGTCGACGGCAAGCGGACCACCGGGGACTCCGAGCGGCGCGCCGACGTCTTCGACCCGGCCACCGGCCGGCGTACCGGTCGGGTGGCGCTCGCCGGGGCCGCCGACGTGGCCGGCGCGGTGGAGGCCGCCGAGCGCGCGGCCCGCGGCTGGCGGGACGCCTCCCTGGCCCGGCGCACGGCGGTGCTGTTCGCCGTCCGGGAGCTGGTGCACGCCCGCCGGGACCGGCTCGCCGAGGCGATCACCGCCGAGCACGGCAAGGTGCTCGCGGACGCCGCCGGCGAGGTGCAGCGCGGCCTGGAGGTGATCGAGTACGCCTGCGGCATCGCCTCGGCGCTGCGCGGCGGGTTCAGCGAGAACGTCTCCACCGAGGTCGACTCGTACAGCCTGCGGCAGCCGCTGGGCGTGGTCGCGGTGGTCTCCCCGTTCAACTTCCCGGTGATGGTGCCGCTCTGGTTCGTGCCGGTGGCGATCGCCTGCGGCAACGCGGTGGTGCTCAAGCCCAGCGAGAAGGACCCGAGCGCGGCGCTGCTGCTGGCCGAGTGGTTCACCGAGGCGGGCCTGCCCGACGGCGTGCTCAACGTGGTCAACGGCGACAAGGAGGCGGTCGACGCGCTGCTGGACCACCCCGGCGTCCGGGCCGTGTCGTTCGTCGGCTCCACCCCGGTGGCCCGGTACGTGCACCAGCGCGGCTCGCTGGCCGGCAAGCGGGTGCAGGCGCTGGGCGGGGCGAAGAACCACATGGTGGTGCTTCCCGACGCCGACCTGGACCTGGCCGCCGACGCCGCGGTCAACGCCGGATTCGGCTCGGCGGGGGAGCGGTGCATGGCGATCTCCGCGCTGGTCGCGGTGGAGCCGGTGGCCGACGCGCTGGTGGAACGTATCGCCGCGCGGATCGGCCGGCTGCGCACCGGGGACGGCCGGCGCGGCTGCGACATGGGGCCGCTGATCACCGCCGCGCACGCGGACCGGGTGCGCAGCTACGTGGAGTCCGGGATCGCGGCGGGCGCGGTGCCGGTGGTGGACGGGCGGGACGTCACGCCGGACGGCGACCCCGGCGGCTTCTGGCTCGGCCCGACGCTGTTCGACCACGTCACGCCGGACATGTCGGTCTACACCGACGAGATCTTCGGCCCGGTGCTGAGCGTGCTGCGGGTCGGCTCGTACGACGACGCGGTGGAGCTGGTCAACGCCAACCCGTACGGCAACGGCACCGCGATCTTCACCAACGACGGCGGCGCCGCGCGGCGCTACCAGCACGAGGTGGAAGCCGGCATGGTCGGCATCAACGTGCCGATCCCGGTGCCGATGGCGTACTACTCCTTCGGCGGGTGGAAGGCGTCGCTCTTCGGCGACCTGCACGCGCACGGCGCCGACGGGGTGGCGTTCTTCACCCGGGGCAAGGTGGTCACCAGCCGCTGGCTCGACCCGCGCCACGGCGGGGTCAACCTCGGCTTCCCCACCCAGACCTGAGCAGCCGCAGCAGACCCGCCCCGGCCAGGTACGCCACCAGCGCCGGGACGGGCAGGCCGAGCGGCTCCGGCGCGGCCTTCGGCGCGAGGCTGTTCAGCAGCAGGCCGGCGACCAGCGCGGCGTACCCGGCGACGGCCATCGTGGTGCGCAGCCGCCGGCCGCCGGCGTCGGCCGGCCCGGTCGGGGGCGGGCGGCGGGTGCGGGCCTCGACCGGACCGAACACGGCGACCAGCGCGGCCAGCACCACGGCCAGCGCGAGCAGCCACGGCACCCGCCAGGCCCACCAGGCCGCCGAGCCGACCCGGGGAGTGGGCAGCACACCGAGCGCGTCCAGCAGGCCGATCAGCAGGATCGCGGCGGTCAGGTGCCACAGGAAGACGGTGAGCACGACCGCGTTGACCGCGATCGCCGCCCGCCACGGGCCGGGCCGGCGCAGCCAGCGGCCGGCCGGGCGGCGCAGCAGCAGGATCAGCCCGAGCTGGGCGGTGGCGGCGGCGAGCAGCGCCAGGCTCGGCGGCGCGGCGTTGTCCAGCCGTTCGCCCGGCACGTGCAGCATCGCCACCGGGTACGGCCCGACGGTGGTCAGCAGCACCAGCGCGACCAGCCCACCGACCAGCAGAGCCGCCCCGGCCCGGCGGGACAGCGGCAGCCGGCGCCGGCGGGGCTGCTCGGGTGACCGGGCGTCGAACCAGGCGAAGCCGAGCTGGTGCACCGCCAGCCAGCCGAACAGGTAGTTGCCGTCGGCCAGGCCGGCCGGGCCGAGGAGCCGCCCGAGGTCGCCGAGCGCGACGAGCGCGACCAGCACCACCGGCACGGCCAGCCCGAACCGGCGGTGCAGCGCCGCCATCGGTGGGGTCAGCGTCACCACCACGAAGTAGGCGACCAGGAACCAGAGCGGGATGGTGGCGAACCAGACCACGGTGCGGACCTGCGCCGGGTCGGCGCCGCGCGCCGTGGCGACCGCGGCGCCGGCGGCCAGCACCAGCAGCAGCGTGGTGGTCGGCCGGACCAGCCGGGCGCTCCGGTCGACCAGCCAGCCGGTCGCGGTCCCGCCCCGGCCACGGCGGGCGGTCAGCGAGGCGGCGTTGGCGTAGCCGCCGACCAGGAAGAACACCGGCATCACCTGGGCCAGCCAGGTCAGCGGCCAGGCCCAGGGCAGGTCGGCCAGCGCCGAGTGACCGGCCGGGCGGCCGTGGTCGTACCCGATCGCGGTCACGCTCCAGTGACCGAGCACGACCATGGTGATCGCCAGCGCCCGGAGCAGGTCGACGTAGCGCTCCCGCCCCGGCGGCGTGCGCTCGGCGAGCTGCCGCAGGCGGCGCATGGGACCAGGCTATGCCAGCAGCCCCCGACCGGGACGGATAACGGATCGGTCATGAGGTCTTGTGGTCCGCGTCGGGTGGGCGTAGAAATTCTCCAACGAAGACGTGTCCCGTGAAGAGAAGCGACGGAATCACCGAGGAGATGCGATGAACAGGCGTGAGATCCTCCGGCGCAGCGCCGCCGCCGGTCTGCTGGCCACTCCCGCCGCCGGCCTGCTCGCCGGCTGCGCCACCTCCGGCGGCGACGACAAGGGCGACGCGGGCGCGTACAAGGGCACCAAGAGCGAGCAGAACCCGCTCGGCGTCGCCGAGGACGCGCCGCTGGAGGTGGTGATCTTCAACGGCGGCTTCGGCGAGGAGTACGCCAAGGCCCACGAGGCGATGTACAAGGAGAAGTACCCGAAGGCGGAGGTCAAGCACTCGGCCACCCAGGAGATCAGCAAGACGCTCCAGCCGCGCTTCGTCGACGGCAGCCCGCCGGACGTGGTGAACAACTCCGGCGCGGGGCAGATCGACTTCAACGGCCTGGTCTCCCAGAACGCGCTGGCCGACCTCGGCGAGCTGCTCGCCGCGCCCAGCCTCGACGTGCCCGGCAAGACGGTCAAGGACACGCTGCTGCCCGGCACCGTCGAGGTCGGCTCCTACGACGGCCGGTTCCTGGTGCTCAACTACACCTACACGGTCTACGGCATCTGGCACTCCACCAAGCTCTTCGCCGAGCGCGGCTGGAGCTACGCCAAGACCTGGGACGAACACATCGCGCTCTGCCGGCAGATCAAGGCCGCCGGCATCGCCCCCTGGACGTACGCCGGCCTGCACCCGCGCTACATGAGCTGGCCGCTGATCTCCACCGCGATCAAGCTGGGTGGCCCGTCCGTGGCGCTCGCCATCGACAACCTGGAGCCCAACGCTTGGAAGTCGGACGCGATGAGGACCGCCGCCGACGCCTGGCACCAGATCGTCAAGGACAGGTTCATCCTCGACGGCTCCCCGGGTCTGGACCACAAGCAGTCGCAGACCGCCTGGTGCCAGGGCAAGGCCGCGTTCATCTCCTGCGGCTCCTGGCTGGAGAGCGAGCAGAAGGACGTCACCCCGGCCGGCTTCAACATGACTGTCGCGCCGACGCCGAGCCTGGGCAGCGGCGACAAGCTGCCGTTCGAGGCGATCCGGGGCACCGCGGGCGAGCCGTTCATGGTGCCGGCGAAGGCGAAGAACGTGGCCGGCGGGCTGGAGTACTTCCGGACCATGCTGTCGCGCAAGGGCGCCCAGGACTTCACGAGGAAGGTCGCCAGCCTGCCCGTGGTCGCCGGCGCCACCGACGGCGTGGAGCTGCCGTTCGGGCTGGCCACCGTGGTCAAGGCGCTGGACGCGTCCGGCGCCAACGGGTTCAACTGGGTCTACAACAACTACTACCGCAAGCTGGAACGCAACCTGGTGGACGCGGCCTGCGGCGAGTTCTTCAGCGGCCGGATCTCCCCGGCGGAGTTCCTCGACCAGTGCCAGAAGGGCGCCGACTCGATCGCGCAGGACAGCTCCGTCAAGAAGTACAAGCGGGCCGCGTGACGGTCGGATGCGACACGGTCGATACCCACTGATCCTCAGCTTCCTGCTGCCACCGCTGGCGCTGTACGGCATCTTCGTGCTGTCGCCGTACCTCCAGGCGTTCCAGATCTCCACCACCGACTGGCTGGGCTACTCCGCGCAGGCCGACCAGGTCGGCCTGGCGAACTTCCGCACGCTGCTGCACGACGGGTACGTCTGGAACGCGTTGCGGAACAACGCGATCCTGCTCGCGGTGGTGCCGGTGGTGACTATCGCGCTGGGTCTCTTCTTCGCCAGCATGCTCACCATGGGCGGTCGCAAGGGCCGCGCCGGCGTCACCGGGGTACGCGGCACCGCGCTCTACCGGCTGGTCTACTTCTTCCCGCAGGTGCTCTCCGTGGTGATCATCGCGTTGCTGTGGAAGGAGATCTACAGCCCGACCAGCGGCCTGCTCAACGGCGCGCTACGCGCGATCGGGCTGACCTCCACGCCGGCCTGGCTGGGCGATCCGCGATTCGCGTTCTGGTGCGTGCTGGCCGTGATGGTGTGGAGCAACGTCGGGTTCTACGTGGTGCTGTTCGGCGCCGCCATGCAGGCCATCCCGCGCGACATCTACGAGGCGGTGCTGCTCGACGGCGCGTCCCGGGCCACCATGCTGCGGAAGATCACCATTCCGCTGCTCTGGGACACCATCCAGGTGGCCTGGATCTACCTGGCCATCGCCGCGCTGGACGGCTTCATCCTGGTGCAGCTCATGACCAACGGCGGGCCCAACTTCTCCTCCGACGTGATCGGTTTGCGGATGTACGACACCTCGTTCGGCAGCGAGAACAAGTTCGGGTACGCCTCCGCGATCGGTGTGGCCATGTTCTTCCTGACCCTCTCGGTGGCGGTGCTGGCGCTGCGGACCGCCCGGCGTGATCGGATCGAGTACTCGTGACCACAGTGCAGACGCCCGTGCCGGCCGACCGTCCGCCGCGCCGCGAGTCGGGCGTGGCAAACGTCTTCTCGCACGGTTTCCTGCTGCTCTGGGCCGCCATGACCATCCTGCCGCTGGCCTGGATGCTGCTCAGCTCGCTGAAGAGCAACGGCGAGATCATCGCCGACCCGTGGGGCCTGCCGGAGGCGCTGCGGTTCGACAACTGGGCCCGCGCCTGGACCACCGCCCACATCGGCCGGTTCTTCGTCAACAGCCTGGTGGTGGTGGCCGGCTCGCTGAGCCTGACCATGCTGCTCGGCGCCACCGCCGCGTACGTGTTCGCCAGGTACGAGTTCCGCGGCCGTCAGGCGGTCTACTACCTGTTCGTCGGCGGCATGATGTTCCCGGTGTTCCTGGCGCTGGTGCCGCTCTTCTTCGTGGTGCGCAGCGTCGGTCTGCTCGGCACCTGGCCGGGCCTGATCCTGGTCTACACGGCGTACTCGCTGCCGTTCACGGTGTTCTTCCTGACCGCCTTCTTCCGGACGCTGCCGACCTCGGTGGCGGAGGCCGCGATGATCGACGGGTGCGGCCACTTCCGGCTCTTCTTCCGGGTGATGCTGCCGATGGCGCGACCGGGACTGATCAGTGTCGGCATCTTCAACTTCCTCAGCCACTGGAACCAGTTCCTGCTGCCCCAGGTGCTCATCCCCGGCGACGGGCCGGACCGGATGCTCGCCCAGGGGCTGAGCTCACTGGCGGTCAGCCAGGGCTACGCCGGCGACTACGCCCAGCTCTTCGCCGGGCTCACCATCGCGGTGCTGCCGGTGCTGGTGGTCTACGTGGCCTTCCAGCGGCAGATCCAGGCCGGCCTGACCGCCGGGCAGCTCAAGTGAGGTGGTTGCCACAGGCAACGGGACAGTGCGGATGATCGCGCTCCAACAAGGTGGGCCGGCACACTCACCTTGTTGACAGGAAACTCCATGTTTTTTCTCATCTACACGCTGTTGTTGCTGCTCGGCGGCATCGCGATGGTCGCCGTCGGCGTCGCCATCAAGGAGCAGGGGACCGGGTCGCGCGTTCTCAACGTGATCGTCGGCCTGGCGTTCTTCGCGTACGGCTTCTACCTGCTGTTCCTCTTCGACGGTGGCAGCTACCGGATCTTCTTCTACGTCTTCATCCTGCCGATCCTGCTGATCGTGCGCGCGGTGAAGGCCCGCCGGGAGGCCCGCGAGCAGGCCGCCGCGCACCAGTTCGCCGGCACGCCGCAGCAGGGCATGTTCCCGCCGTCCGGGCACGGCCAGCCGGCCGCCGGCTTCCCGTCCGCCCAGGGCCAGCCGGCGCCGCACGGCTACCCGGCCGCGCCGCAGGGCTACCCGGGTCAGACCCCACCGCAGGGCTACCCGGGTCAGACCCCACCGCAGTCCGCGCCCTACCCGTCCCAGGTCGGCCAGTCGGGGCAGCAGCCCTACGGGCAGCCGGGCAACCCGACCGCCTGAGCGGGCACGGAGAGCCGGTCGGCCACGTCGGCCGGCTCTCCGCCGCGTCGGGCTGGGCACGCCGGGTCGCGTCGTCGGCGGGGCGCCGGCCGGGCGCCGTCCGGGCCGTGCGGGTCGCCGAGGTCGACCGGGATCAGTGGTGACCCGCGCCCCGGGCGTCCGGGTCGAGTCCGGCGCAGATCAGCTCGTCCAGGCGGGCCCGCACCTGCTCCGCCTGGGGAGCGCCGATGTCGTGGAAGATGCCGAGCGCGGTGCGCCACGCCTCGGCGGCTGCCTGATCGTCGCCGGCCTCGTGGAGGGCGTCGCCGAGATTCGCGCCGGCCTCCGCCTCGCCGTGCCGATCGGCCAGCTCCCGGAACAGGTCCCGGGCCCGCCGGTAGAGCGCGGCGGACCGCTCGTGCGCACCGAGCAGCCGGTACACGTAGCCCAGGCTGTCCAGCGTCACGGCGACGCCGTCGACGTCGCCGAGCTGTTCGAGCAGCGCCAGGGCCTGCTCGCAGTGGGAGATGGCCGCGCGGTGGTCGCCCAACTGGGCGTGACACCAGCCGACCGAGTTCAGCGTCATGGCCTCGCCGGCACGATGCCCCACCCGCCGGAACAGCTCCAGGGCATGCAGGTCGTGCCGGAGCGCGGTGGCGTGCTCACCGAGCCGCTCGGCGATCCAACCCAGGCTGCGGTGGGTGAACGCCTGGTTCACCGTGTCGTCCAGCTCCTCGAAGAGCGTCAGGGCCCGCAACTGGTGGACCCGGGCGTCGAGGAACCGGCCCAGCCGGGTGGCGGCGCCGCCGAGGAACCGGTGGGCGTGCGCCTCGGCCGACGGGTCGGCGAGGCGGCGGGCCGAACGCAGGGCGGTGCGTTGGGTGGCTGTCCAGTCGTGCCAGTGCCCCCGCAGGTCGAAGAAGCTCACCAGGGCGGCGGCCAGCTGCCAGGCGTGCCGGTCGTGTCCGGTGGCCGCGGCGTGGTCGACCGCGGCGACCAGCACGGTGTGCTCGGCGGCGAACCAGGCGAGTGCCGCTGCCCGGTCGTCGTGCCGTTCGGGTGTCACCCCCGGGGCCGGCTCCGCGAGCGTGATCGTCCCCCGGGGTGGTTGGAGCGGTCGTTCGGCGGTGTGCGCGCTGTGCAGGTAGTGGTCGAGCACCCGCAGGACGGCCGCGCGCCGCTGCGCCCCCGGGTCCGCGTCGGCCAGTTCCCGGGCATACGCGTGCAGCAGGTCGTGGGAGGTGTAACGCCCGGGGCGGTGCTCGGTGACCAGGTGGGTCTGGACCAGTTCGGCCAGCAGCGGGCGGACCTCGGGCTCCGGCAGGCCGGTGAGGCTGGCGGCGGCCGGCACGCCGATGTCCGGTCCGGCGATCAGCCCGAGCAGCCGGAACAGCCGCGCGGCGGGCGGACTGACCTGCCGGTACGACCAGGAGAAGACCGTACGGACGTCGATGGCCGGATCGGCGCCGGCGAGCGGGTCCAGCCGCCGGGGCGCCTCCCGCAACTCCCGGGCGACCGTGGCCAGGGAGAACCGCGGGTGGGTCGCGGCGCGGGCGGCGACCACCGCCAGGGCCAGGGGCAGCCCGGAGGAGCGCGCGACGATCTCGTCGACCGCGGCCGGCTCGTCCGCCACCCGTCGGACGCCGATTCGGCGGGCGAGAAGTGCCCTCGACTCCGCGGCGGTGAGCAGGTCCACGGTGAGCGGGCGGGCGCCCTCGGTGGCGACCAGGCCGGGCAACTGACCACGGCTGGTCACCACCACCAGGCACCCTCCCGAGGCGGGCAGCAGCGGGCGGACCTGGTCGGCGTCGCGGGCGTTGTCCAGCACCAGGAGCACCCGCCGGCCGGTGAGCAGCGTGCGGAACAACGTGACCTGGGCGTCCAGGTGCGCCGGGATTCGCTCGCGCGGCACCTCGAAGGCGTCCAGGAAGTCGCGGAGCGCCTCGGCGGGCGCGACCGGGGTGCCGGCCGGATCGAAGCCTCTGAGGTTGGCGTGTAGCTGCCCGTCCGGGAAGTGCCGGCGCACGCCGTGCGCCCAGCGGGTGACCACCGTCGTCTTGCCCACTCCGGCGGTGCCCGTGACGACCGCGATCACCGGTGCGCCCGGCTCGTGGTCCACCTCGGGGAGCAGGCCGTCGAGGGCCGCCAGGATCTCCCGGCGGGCGGTGAAGGCGGCGCTGGTGGGCGGGAGTTGGGCGGGCACCGTGGTGGGTGGGCCGGGGCGCACCGGGGCCCGGTCGCCGGCGTGGCCGGGTTCCGCCGGCCCGGTCACCAGGCGGTCGCCGGTGATCCGCTCCCATCTGGTCGCCCAGACGCCGGCCTCGGCGGGGGACACGCCCAGCGCGAGCAGCAGCCGGTCGAGGACGTCCAGCGGCATCGGCGTGCGGCCGTTGAGGTAGTTGGAGAGGCTGCTCTTGGGCACGCCGGTGGCGGATTCGAGATCCTGGAGCGACAACCGGGCCTTGCCTCGCGCACGTGCCGCGCGGACGCGCAACCGGTTCAACTCCGCCAACAGATGCTGTTCTTCCCCACCCGTCGACGAATTGATGGAGTTGTCGTTCACCGCCGCATCTTCGCAGTCGGCGTCCAATGTTGTCCATGGACGTCCAACATGTGGGTCCCCACGCCTCACTGACTGCCACCATCAATGCCACACCGCAAACCCATGCGGATGGATGTGCGGGAGGAAAGGGGTCAGGAGTGAATTCCATCGGTGGCACATTCAGGTCGGCAGCCGTGTTGGCGGGAATCGGACTCGCCGTGACCACGGTGGCCGCGCCGGCACAGGCGGCCCCGAAACCCCGGCAGGGCGTCGGAGCAGCGGCGGTGACCTGCGGAAACGCGTACTGGCCGCACGAGAAATGGGACACCGGATCGGGTCGCACGACCACCGAGGCGGCCGTGCACACCGGGCCGTACGGCGCATGCAGCGTCACCGCCTACCTGCCGGCGGGCACGTACGTGACGTACGACTGCTACACCGTGAACGACTACGGAAACACCTGGACCTGGGTGCGGGCCAGTGGTGGCGCCAGCATCGGCTGGGTGTACGACGCCTACCTCGACAACGGTGGCGCGACGGCCCTGTGCCCGAAGTACTGAGACAGCAATTCCCCTATCGACGGGTGCGGAAAGGAAACAGATGATTCGCAGGATTCTCGGCCTGGGCGCCGCCGGACTGGCGGCGACCGCGGCTCTGGTCGCCCCGGCCTCGCCGGCCGCGGCCGCGGACACCTGGTGCGGAACCGCGCGTGACTACAAGGTCGCGGTCTCCAACCAGCGGTCCGTGACGTACCAGGGGCGTACGGCGGCCATCCGCTACTACAACAACCACGTCTTCGCCGTCATCTACGGCGGTGAGGTCGGCGACGCGGTCAGCATGGGCTGGAACTACACGGGTAACGACGTCTCCTACTGGTGCGGCGCGTACGGCGGCTCGTGGCCGACCTGGTCCTACGTGGCCGAGGGGAAGAACTCCTCGTTCACCGCCGCGGTGCCCTTCAGCCAGGTGAACTGGGCCTTCGCCCGCGGCAAGGTCTCCGGCACCACCCAGTACTTCGACACGACCAAGGTGTACGTCTGAGCAGCGGGAGCCGGCCGGTCGGCCGGCTCCCGTCCGCCTACCGGCCTGGAGGGGCACCGTGCCACGTCTGCTTCGCGTCCTGCTCGTGACGGCACTGCTCGGCGCGGCGCTGACCGGGTGTGACGACGCCACCGCCGTCGTCCCCGGCCGGGCCGGCGCGGCGGTCGGGGAGGGCGCCGTACCCTCCGCGGGGCCCGTGCCCGGCGCGTCCCTGCCGATCGCGGCCCTGGAACCCACCCTCGCGGACTACCAGCGGATTCAGCGTGCCCGGCTGCTGCTGGCCCGCCGTTGCATGGCCCGCCTGGGCATCGACCTGGCGGTGCCGACGGTCCGCCCGGTACGGCATCCGGGCGCGACCGCGGCGGCGGCCGTCGGCGCGTTCGACGACCGCGAGCCCGCCCGGTACGGCTACCGCGGCCCGGTCGGTTACCAGTCCGACCTCTTCACCGGCGCGGTGCGGGGACTGACGAAGGCGCTCGTCGTCCCGGAGCCCGGTGTCGCCGCGTTCGACGGTTCGGTGGCCGAGTTCCGCGGCGTAGCGGTGCCGGCCGGGGGTTGCGAGGGCGAGACGCGGCGGGCGCTGGACACGCCGGCGGGCAGCGAGCTGCGGGCGGCGATCGGGGACGAGCGGGTGGTGCCGTGGACCGCCTTCGCCGAGTTGGAGCAGGCCGCCGCCGCGAAGCTGGCGGCCGACGACCGGTACCGGCGGGCGCAGCGCCGGTGGAGCGGTTGCATGGCGCGGTCCGGTTACCACTATCCGGAGACCACGGCGGCCGAGGGTGACGGGCGCTGGGCGACCTCGGTGTCGGTGACCGACGAGGAACCGGAGCGGGAGGTGTCGGCGGTGGAGATCGCCACCGCGGTGGCCGACGAGCGGTGCCGCGCCGAGGTGGGTCTGCCACAACTGTCGGCGTCGCTGCTCGCCGGTTACCAGACGGAGTTGATCCGCCGGGAGGAGGAACGGCTGCGTCGGGTACGTCGGCTGCTGGACCTGCAACTGGCCTCGGCCGCCCGGGTGACGGGGGCGGGCGGCGGGGCGGCGCGGTAGGTGACCGGCTCTTCCGGGTAGGACCGGCGGCCGGCCGGGGCTCAGGCCCTGGCCGGCACCAGCCGCGCGTGCAGCGCCGCCGGGTCGGTGACCTCGGGCAGGTCCCGGGCGGCGAGCCAGGCCGCGGCGGCGGCGCCGTCCCCGGCGGAGTGCAGCGGGGCGGCCGGCCAGCGGCGGGCCAGTTCGGCGCGGACGACGGCGGCCAGCGGGGTGTCGCCGGTGAGCAGGCCGCCGCCGAGCACCACCGGGTCGGTCGCGTCGGCGGGACGGATCCGGGAGACGCTCTCGGCCAGCAGCGCGGCGGCCTCGGCGATGATCGCCCTGGCGGCTTGCTCGCCCTGGCGGGCCGCGGTGACGACGAGTGGCGCGAGTCGGGCCAGGTCCACCGGCGGTCGCCGGGTGACCGCCTGCACCACGGCCCCGGCGGTCTCCCGGGGGCGGGCGGCGACCTCGGTCGTGCCGGTCAGTTCCGCCAGCACGCGGCGGGCCAGTTCCCCGGGCGGCTCGGCCCGGTCCAGGTCGGTCAGGAGCCGGCGGACCGCCTCCCGTCCCAGCCAGAATCCGGAACCCGCGTCGCCGAGCAGCCAGCCGTGGCCGTCTGCGGTGCGGTCCAGGCGGAGCTCGTGCACCCGGGCGGCGATCGCGCCGGTGCCGGCGATCAGCACGGTGCCGTCCGGGGCGGCCGTTCCGGAGGCGTAGGCGACCAGGGCGTCGCCGTGCACGGCGTACGGGCAGCGCAGCCCCGCCTCGGTCCACGCCCGGTCGAAGGCGGCACGCCCCTCGGGATCGGCGCGGAGGCGGCCGGCGCCGGCGAGGCCGATCACGCCGGCGCGTACCCGGGTCGGATCGACCCCGGCGAGCGCCGCGCGGAGGGCGGCGAGCAGCTCGGCGGCGGCCCGGTCGGCGCCGTGGCTGGTCGGGTTGCCGCCGCCGGCCCGCCCGGTGCCCAGGCGTACACCGTCGAGGCTGACGGCGGTGGCGCGGGTGGACGTGCCCCCGACGTCGAGGCCGACCACGACGGTGTCCGACATGGTCATCATGCTGACCGGCCGGGCCCTCCCCGCGCAAGATCGCGGCAGCGCGGCAGGTAACAGTTTGAAAACTTCGCCCACGGTCTTGACACGGAGGGGCCTTCAGTAAGAACTTTTACCACTAACAGTTAACACTCCTTTCCGAAAGGCTTTCGCCGATGGCCGAGCACGAGGTCGAGACTTCCGCGGCGACCGCGGTGGTCGATGCCGACCGGCGGGGCGTCGACGGGGTGCTGGCCCGGGTCCGGGCCGGCGCGGGGGAGCTGACCGGGGCGTTGCGACGGGTCGCCGAGCACGTGCTCAGCGACCCGGAGGCGGCGGCGCGCGCCACCATCGTCGAGCTGGCCGAGCGGAGCGGCACGTCACCGGCGACCATCACCCGATTCTGCCGGGCGATGGGCTTCGAGGGCTACGCCGACCTGCGGCTCGGCATCGCCGCCGAGACCGGCCGGGCCCGCTCGGCGGGCTGGACCGTCGACATCGGCCGGGAGATCCAGCCCGGCGACCCGCTGTCCCGGGTGCTCGACCAGATCATGGCCGCCGACACGCGGGCCATGCACGACACCGCCGCCCTGCTCGACCTGCACGAGGTGGAACGGGCGGCGGTGGCCATCGCCGGGGCGAGCCGGGTGAACATCTTCGGCGCCAGCGGCAGCGCGCTGGTCGGCGAGGAGATGCAGTTCAGCCTGCACCGCATCGGGGTGGCCGCCTGGGCCTGGAGCGACGTGCACGAGGGGCTGGCCAGCGCCGCGCTGCTGGGCGCGGGCGACGTCGCGCTCGGCATCTCGCACACCGGCCAGACCCGGGAGACCATCGAGCTGCTCGCCGAAGCGGGCAGCCGCGGGGCCACCACCGTCGCGTTGACCGGCTTCCCCCGCTCACCGCTGGCCGAGCTGGCCGACATCGTCCTGGTCACCGCCAGCCAGGCCACCACCTTCCGGCCGGACGCCCTCTCCGCCCGGCACCCGCAGCTCGTCGTGCTCGACCTGCTCTACATCGCGGTGGCGCAGCGCACCCACGACCGCGCCCACGCGGCCTTCCGGCGTACCGCCCAGGCCGTCGACGGGCACAAGGCCGCCAAGGGGGCCCTCTCATGATCAGTGCCCAGCGGTACGCGGACGCCGTCCGCCCGGTCCTCGACCGGCTGGTGGACAGCCAGGCGGACGCGGTGGACCGGGCGGCGGACCTGATCGCCGGCGGACTGCGTGCCGGCGGCGTCCTCCAGGCGTTCGGCGCCGGCCACTCGGAGGCGTTCGCCGCCGAGCTGGTGGCCCGCGCCGGTGGCCTGGTCGCCAGCAACCGACTCTCCCTGCACGACCTCGTGCTGCACGGTGACGCGCCCCGCGACGTGCTCGCCGACCCCAAGCTGGAACGCGACCCGTCGGTGGCGCACCGGCTGTTCGCGCTGGCGGCGCCGCAGCCCGAGGACGTGTTCGTGGTCGCCTCGCAGTCCGGCATCAACGGCTCGGTGGTCGAGCTGGCGACGCTGGTCAAGCGCGGTGGCCACCCGTTGATCGCGGTCACCTCGGTCGAGCACACCGCCCGGGTCGCCTCTCGGCACCCCTCCGGGCACCGGCTCGCCGACCTCGCCGACGTCGTGCTGGACAACGGCGCGCCGTACGGCGACGCACTGCTGCCGCTCGAGGGCGGCGGCGCGGTCTGTGCGGTCTCCTCGGTCACCGCGGCGCTGCTGGCGCAGCTGCTGACCGCCGAGGTCGTACGACGGTTCCACCAGGCCGGAGAGGTACCCCCTGTCTACCTCTCCGCCAACGTCCCCGGTGGGGACGAGCACAACCTCGCCCTCGAGTCGCGGTACGCCGGGCGCCTCCGGCGGACCGCCTGACCCGACACCACAAGGAGAGACAAAGATGTCGGTTATCCCCGAGAAGTCTGACCTGAGCCGTCGGACGCTGCTCCAGCGCGCCGGCGCGGCCGGTCTGCTGGCCATCCCGGCGGCCGGTCTGCTCAGCGCCTGCGCCGGCAGCGAGCCGAGCAAGTCCGACGGCGGCGGCACGGCCAAGAGCAAGGACAACCCGTTCGGCGTCAAGGACGGCAGCGCCGTCAAGGTGGTCGTCTTCAACGGTGGGCTGGGCGACCAGTGGGCCAAGGAGGACAAGGTCGTCTTCAACGCCAAGCACCCGAACGTCACGGTCAACATGTCTTCCACCCAGAAGATCAAGACCGAAGAGCAGCCCAAGATGGCGACCCAGCCGAGCGACCTGGTGATGAACTCGGGCGCCGACATGATGGACCGCAGCACGCTGATCAACGAGGGCGCCATCGAGCCGCTCGACGACCTGCTCACGGCACCCGCCTGGGACGGCGAGGGCACGGTCGGCGACTCGCTGCTGCCCGGCACCGTCGGCGACGGCACCCAGAACGGCAAGTTCTACGTGGTGAACGTCGCCTACACGGTCTGGGGCAACTGGTTCAACGCGGCGCTGTTCAACAAGGAGGGCTGGACGGCGCCGACGACCTGGGACGAGTTCTTCGCCCTGGCGCCGAAGATCAAGGCCAAGGGCATGGCGCCGTACGTGCACGACGCGGCGCACGGCTACTACCCGCGCTGGGCGCTGTTCGCCAGCATCTGGAAGGCGGTCGGCAAGCAGGCCGTCGTCGACATCGACAACCTGAAGGACGGCGCCTGGAAGGCCGACGGGATCGTCGCCGCGCTGGAGCCGTGGGAGAAGCTGGTCAAGGACAAGCTGCTGCTGCCGGGCAAGCTCGACCACACCCAGTCGCAGCAGGCGTTCCTCGACGGCAAGGCGGCGTTCATCCAGGTCGGCACGTGGCTGAAGAACGAGATGGCGGCGACCATCCCGCCCGGGTTCGAGCTGACCATGTCGGACTACTGGAGCAAGCCCGGCGACAAGGCCGCCAAGGACGTCTTCGCCGCCTCCGGCGAGGGCTTCGTGGTGCCCAGCAAGGCGCCGAACAAGGAGGCCGCGAAGGAGTTCCTGCGGGCCATCCTGTCCAAGGCCGGGTCGGCGAAGTTCGCCGAGCTGACCAAGTCGCTGGCCTCCACCAAGGGCTCCGGCGACAACGTCCAGGACACGGCGCTGGCCAGCGCCAACAAGCTGGTCAAGGGCGGCAGCGGCGAGCTGATCTCGGTGAAGTTCCCGGACTTCTACGCCGACCTGGACAAGGAGAGCCAGAACCTCTCCGAGGAGCTGATGGCCGGCCGGCTCACCGCGGCCCAGTTCGTCGACAAGATGCAGTCGGCCGCCGACAAGGTCGCCAAGGACTCGTCGATCAAGAAGCAGACCCGCACCGCCTGACGCTGTCGAGGAAGTGAGTTCAATGCGGCACGGAGTCGCGCGTTTCGTCACGGGCTTCCTAGCCCTGCCCGTCGCGCTGTACCTGTTCTACGTGGTGTGGCCGTTCGCCCAGGCGGCGGGTTACTCGCTGACCGACTGGGGTGGGTACTCGGATTCCCAGCGCTTCGTCGGGCTGGACAACTACGTCCGGCTGTTCTCCGACGAGCTGATCCGGAAGGCGTTCTGGCACAACGTGTTCTTCCTGGTCACCGTGCCGCTGTTCACGATCGCGCTGGCCCTGTTCCTCGCGTTCCTGCTCAACGTGGGCGGACGCGAGGACAGGGCCGGCATCCGCGGGGTGTTCGGCTCCGCGCTCTACAAGGTCATCTTCTTCTTCCCGCAGGTGCTGTCGCTGGTGGTCATCGCCGTGATGTGGCAGCAGATCTACCGGACCGACGGGCAGGGCCTGATCAACGGCCTGCTGATCAAGATCGGGCTGGTGGACGCGGACAACCCGATCGCGTTCACCGCCGACCCGGAGCCGTTCCTCGGCGTGCCGGCGGTGCTGTGGTGGCTGCTGCTCATCGCGGTGTGGAGCGGCGCCGGCTTCTACATGGTGCTCTTCTCCGCCGCCATGCAGTCGATCCCGAAGGACATCTACGAGGCCGCGATCCTCGACGGCGCGGGCCGGTTCCACACGTTCTTCAAGGTGACGCTGCCGCTGCTGCGGGACAGCATCTCGGTCGCCTGGGTCTACCTGGGCTTCATCGCGCTGGACATGTACGCGCTGGTCTTCGTCATGACGCCGAGCCAGGGCGGGCCGAACCACGCCAGCGAGATCTTCGCGTCGGTGCTCAACTTCACCGCGTTCCAGAAGGGCCAGTTCGGCTACGCCTGCGCGATGGGTGTCGCGCTGGCCATCTTCACGATCCTGCTCGCCGCCGTGCAGCTGAGGATCACCCGTCGTGACCGTATCGAGTACTGAAGGAGGCGCGGCGATGAGCACGGCGACACACGATCTCGACCGGGCCGGACAGGCCAACCCCGGGTCCGGGGCTGCCCCCGTACGCCGGGGGGAGCGGCACCGCGGCGGGGTCGGCTCCCGGATCTTCAACGGCTTCTCCCACATCTTCCTGGTGGTCTGGGCCGTGATGGTCATCTACCCGCTGCTGTGGGTGGTGATGTCCGCGCTCAAGGACGACTCGGAGGTCATCCGCGAGCCGCTGTCCCTGATCCCGGACAAGCTGCACTTCGAGAACTTCGGTCGGGCCTGGACCGAGGGGCACCTCGGGTCGTTCTTCCTGAACACCCTCCTGGTGCTGGCCGGCAGCGTCACGCTGACCATGCTGCTCGGCTCGATGGCCGCGTACGCGCTGGCGCGGTTCGAGTTCCGCGGCAACCGGCTGATCTACTACATGTTCCTGTCCGGCCTGACGCTGCCGATCTACCTGGCGGCGGTGCCGCTGTTCAAGGGCGTCTACAACACCGGGGTCAGCTTCCCGCTGCTCGGCCCGAACAAGCACGCCATGCTGATCCTGGTCTACGTGGCCTGGTCGCTGTCGTTCACGATCTTCTTCATGCACTCGTTCTTCCGGACGCTTCCCGACTCGATCGCGGAGGCGGCCTCGGTGGACGGGGCCTCGCACACCCGTACGTTCTTCAACGTGATGCTGCCGATGGCCAAGCCGGGTCTGATCAGCATCGGCATCTTCAACGTGCTGGGCCAGTGGAACCAGTGGTACCTGCCGACGCTGCTCATGCAGTCGGTGGCCGGCGAGCCGAAGCACCAGGTCATCGCGCAGGGGCTGATCGAGTTGTCGGTCAACCAGGGCTACAAGTCCGACTGGTCCGGTTTGTTCGCCGGGGTCACCATGGCGATGCTGCCGGTCCTGATCGTGTACATCGTCTTCCAGCGCCAGGTCCAGTCCGGCCTCACCGCCGGCGTCGGCAAGTAGCCCCGCCCCGCCCCGCCCCGCCCGCAGTTTCACGGAAAGAGTGGCCATCCGACGCCGGACGGCCACTCTTTCCGTGAATTCGCGGGGGAGGGTGTCGGTGGGGCGAGGCAGAATCACGTCCGTGCTGGTGGTGGCGGTGGTGGCGGGGGAGCGGGGCGGCGGCGTGCTGCAACCGCTGCACGCCGACGGGCGGGCGGCCGGTCCGGTGGAGGAGACGGCCGACCTGGCCGCCGCGGTCGCCGCCCGCGAGGCGGCCGAGCGACCCCGTTGGGTGTGGGCCAGCGGCGCGGCGGTCTACCCGGCGCTGCTGCGCGCCGGCGTCCGGCTCGACCGCTGCCACGACGTCGAGCTGACCGAGACGTTGCTGCTCGGGCACGCCGGCCGCTGGGGCGAGCCGCGCGCGCTGCCCGCCGCCTGGGCCCGGCTGACCGGGGCACCGGTCCCACCGGACCCGGCGCCCCGCGCGCCGGAGCCGCCCGGCCACGGCCAGGCCGCGCTCTTCGACCCGCCGTCCGGCCCGTCCGGTCCGGGCATCACGGCGTTGACCCGGGTGTACGCCGACCAGCTCGCCCGGATCGCCGCGACGACCCACCCCGGCCGGTTCCGGCTTCTGGTGGCCGCCGAGTCGGCCGGCGCGCTGATCGCCGCCGAGATGGGTGCGGCCGGCCTGCCCTGGCGTGCCGACGTGCACGACGCGATCCTGGCCGAGCTGCTCGGCGAGGCGTCCCCGGTCGGCGGGCCGCCCCGCCGGCTGGCCGAGCTCCAGGCCCGGATCTCCGCCGCGTTCGGCGTACGCCATCTGCACGCCGACTCGCCCGCGGAGCTGTTGCGGGCGTTCGCCCGCGCGGGGGTGGAGCTGCCGAACACCCGGGCCTGGGTGCTGCGCGGGGTGGAGCACCCGGCGGTGCCGCTGGTGCTGGAATACAAGGAGCTGTACCGCATCTGGACGGCGCACGGCTGGGCCTGGCGCGACGCCTGGGTCTCCGACGGCCGGTTCCACCCGGAGTACGTGCCCGGTGGCGTGGTCTCCGGCCGGTGGGCGACCCGCGGCGGCGGCGCGTTGCAGATCCCGAAGGTGATCCGCCGGGCCGTGGTGGCGGACCCGGGCTGGACGTTCGTGGTGGCCGACGCCGGCCAGCTCGAACCGCGGGTGCTCGCCGCGGTCTCCGGCGACGAGCGGCTGGCCGCCGCGGGTGGTGCCGGCGACCTCTACGCCGCGTTGGCCCGGGACGCGTTCGCCGGTGACCGGGCCCGGGCCAAGGTGGCGCTGCTCGGCGCCATGTACGGGCAGACCGGCGGCGCGGCGGTGCCGGCGCTGGCGGTGCTGCGGAAGAACTACCCGACCGCGTTCGGGTACGTCGAGGCCGCCGCCCGCACCGGTGAGGCGGGTGGACTGGTCCGGTCGTGGCTCGGGCGCACCTGCCCGCCGGGCGCGGTCGGGTTCGTCGACGGGGACGAGGCGGCGCCGGACGGGCCGGTGGACCCGCACGGCCCGTCCGCCCGCGCGGCCCGTTCCCGGGGGCGGTTCACCCGCAACTTCGTCATCCAGGCCACCGCCGCCGAGTGGGCGTCGACGCTGCTGGCCACGCTCCGCACCGAGCTGGCCGGCACGGCGGCCGAGCTGGTCTTCTTCCAGCACGACGAGGTGATGGTGCACTGTCCGGTCGACGAGGCGGAGGCGGTCACCGAGGCGGTCTCCGCCGCCGGGGCGCGGGCCACCCGGCTGTTGTTCGGCGACACCCCGGTCCGGTTCCCGCTCGACCTGTCCACGGTGGACTGCTACGCCAATGCGGCATAGTCACACAATTTTCCGTTTTGCCCCGCTACCCGTGCCTGGCCGCGCTCGTTGGGCCCGATGTGCGTACGACGGGACGGACCGGGCGCGGCTGTGCCCGGTCCGTCCCCCTGGTCGAGGGGGCACCGCTGAACCGGATCGCTGCAATGATCATCGCCGCGGGTGGGGGACGCCGCATCGGCGGCCCCGAGGCGCTGCTGCACCAGGGCGAGAAGCCGCTGGTCCGCCGGATGATCGACACGATGACCGACGCGGGCTGCGCGCAGGTCGTGGTCGTGCTGGGCGCGGCGGCCGAGCAGGTCAGGCGGACCACCGACCTGACCGGCGCCACCGTCGTGGTCAACCGCGCCTGGGGCACCGGCGTGGGCTCCTCGATCCGGGCCGGGCTCGCCGCGATGACCGACGACGGCGTCGAGGCGGTCGTCGTGGTGCCGGTGGACATGCCCGGGCTCACCGAGGAGGCGGTCCGCCGGGTGACCGCCCTGCCCTACCCGGACGTGCTGGTCTGCGCGACCTACGACGGCCTGCGCGGCTACCCGATGCTCTTCGGCCGCCGGCACTGGCCCGGCATCGCCACCCTGGCCAGCGCCGACGTCGGCGCCCGACCCTACCTGCTGGCGCACAAGGACCAGATCGTCGACATCGCCTGCGACGCGGTGGCCGACGGCAGCCGGATCGACAGCCCGGAGTTGATGGCGCTCTACGGCCTTTCCATCCCCGAGCAGCGCATCGGCGCCTGATCCGGGAGCTGCTCCCACGGCCCGGCCCGAGGCTCCGTCCGCGTCACGGACCGCCGCCGCTGGCCGGGACACCCCACAATGGGGTGATGGCAGCGGGTGATCGGGTGCGCAGACGGGCGGTGACGATCGTCGTCGGGCTGGTGGGCGCCGGTTTGGCGGCGTTTCTGGCCGCACAGAACCTCGACCGGGCGAACAAACTGGCCGGCGTGATCGCGTTGTTCTTCGCGCTCGCCGGGGTGGGCCTGTCCGCGTACGAGCTGATCGGTGCCCGGCGGGCGGCAGGTGGGCAGTCGGTCACCGACAGCGTCGTCGGCGCCGGGGTGACTCAGGTCCGCGGGGTGCGCGGCGACGTTCGCATCGGGCCGGCCGCGCCGGCGACCGGGACGCCGTCGGCACCCACCGCGCCGCCGCCGGCCGCCGGGTCAGGGACCGGCGGCGTGCCGACCGGGGACGGGCAGTCGGTGACGCGGTCGTGGACGGCGGGGCCGGTACGGCAGGTCGACGGTGCCGGCGGTGACGTGGACATCGACAGGTGAGCCGTCGGTGGTGGGCGCAGCCGGCGGCGGGTCAGGTGGTGACCGGGACCGTGGTCTTCGGGGACCTCATCCAGATCTCCGACGTCGCCGGGAAGGTCACCGTCGTCAGCCCGGATCGGCCGCCCTACCGGGTGAGCACGGCCAACAGTTCCCCGGTGCCGGTGAGCGTGTCCAAGGCCCGGTCGCATCCAAGCTGCCTGTTGCTGGCCCGCCACCAGGTGGTGCCGTTCACCGGACGTGAACGCACCCTGGACGCGCTGGCCGAGTGGGTGCGCGGCGGCGAGCCGGTCGCGGCGTTGCTGGTGCACGGGGCGGGTGGCCAGGGCAAGACCCGTCTCGCGGCCGAGGTAACCGCGCAGTGCGCAGCCGCGGGGTGGGCGGTGTGGACGGTGGTGCACACGCCGACCCCGGTGCCCGGAACCGTGCCGGTGTCCCGGGTCGAGTTGCCCGGTGGCGCGGTGCTGGCGGTCGTGGACTACGCCGACCGCTGGCCGGCCTCGGCGTTGGTGGCCCTGCTCACCCAGCTACGGGACCTGCACACGCGGACCGGCGTGCGGGTACGGGTGCTGATGCTGGCGCGCTCGGACGGCTACTGGTGGCCCGCGGTGGCCAACCGGGCCGAGAGTGACCTCGGCATCGACACCGGCCAGGTGGCGTTGCCGCCGCTGGCCGCGGACAGCGACGACGACCGGCCGGCACTGTTCACCACCGCGGCCGAGCGCTTCGCCGCGGTCATGGATCTCGAACCGGCCGGCTGGCCGGTACCGGATCTGACCGGGCCCGCCTTCACGCAGGTCCTGGCCGTGCACATGGCCGCCCTGGCCACCGTCGACGCGATCCGGCACGGCGATGACCCGCCGGTGCGGGCGGACGCGGTCTCGGCCTATCTGCTGTTGCGGGAGGAGGCGTACTGGCACGAGCTGCGCGCCGGACCCGGAGACCCCCTGGCGAGCCCACCCGCGGTGATGCACCGGGCCGTCTACACCGCGACCCTGACCGGGGCCCAGCCCCGATCCGCCGCCCGAGATGCCCTCACCCGGGCCGGTTTCGCCGCCGACAGCCCCGCCGCGGACCGGATCATCGACGATCACGCGACCTGCTACCCGCCGACCGACGCCCGACTCGTGTTCGAGCCGCTGCACCCCGACCGGCTCGGTGAGGACCTCATCGCGCTGTCCACCCCCGGCCACGGCGGGCCCACGACCCTGGCGAAGGACTGGGCGCTCGGCGCGCTCGCCGACCTGCTCGCCGCCGATGGGCCACCGCCGGCATGGGCCACGGCTGCGGTCACCACTCTCGTCGAGACCGCGCGCCGATGGCCGCACATCGCCACCGACGTGCTGTACCCGCTGGTCCGTCGCCAGCCCGATCTGGTGATCGCCGCCGGTGGGGCCACCCTCACCCGCCTGGCGGGCGTCCCCGACATCGACACCGCCATCCTGGCGGCCCTCGAACCCCTGCTGCCCAAAGGGCGGCACATCGATCTCGACATCGCCGCCGCCGCGATCACCGGCCATCTCACCCGGGAGCGCCTGGACCACACCGACGATGACGCCGACCGTGCCCGGCTGCACGCCGTCCACGCCTGGCGGCTGGCCAACGCCGGCCACCACACCGCCGCTCTGGCCGCGGCGGAGGAAGCCACCGGCGTCTACCGGCGGTTGGCGGCGGCCAATCCGGCCTACCTGCACCGCCTCGCGATGTCGTTGAACAACCTCGGCAACCACCTGTCGGGGGTGGGGCGTCGGGAGGATGCCCTGGCCCCCACGGAGGAAGCCGCCGGCATCTGGCGGTGGTTGGTGGCGGTCAACTCCACCGCCTACCTGCCGGAGCTCGCGGGGGCGTTGCACAACCTCGGCAACCACCTGTCGGGGGTGGGGCGTCGGGAGGAGGCGCTGGCTTCGGTCGAGGAGGCGGTGGCCATTCGCCGCCGGTTGGCGGTGGCCAACCCCGCCACCACTCTGCCCGAGCTGGCGGGGGCGTTGGCCAACCTCGGCAGCCGGCTGTCGGAGGTGGGGCGTCGACAGGAGGCGCTGGCCCCGACGGAGGAAGCCGCCGGCATCTACCGGCGGCTGGCGGAGGCCGACCCGGACGCCCACCTGCCCGACCTCGCGACCTCGTTGCACAACCTCGGCAACGCGCTGTCGGAGGTGGGGCGTTGGGATGAGGCGCTGGCCCCGGTCGAGGAGGCGGTGGCGATTCGTCGCCGGTTGGCGGAGGTCAACCCGGCAGCGTTCCTGCCCGACCTCGCGATGTCGTTGACCAGCCTCGGCGTTCGTCTGTTCGAGGTGGGGCGTCGGGAGGAGATGCTGGCCCCGGCGGAGGAGGCCGTGGCCATCCGTCGCCGGTTGGCGGCGGCCAACCAGGCCGCCCACCTGCCCGACCTCGCGACCTCGTTGGCCAACATCGGCGTCCTGCTGTCCGAGGTGGGGCGTCGGGAGGAGGCGTTGGCGCCGGCGGAGGAAGCCGTTGTCATCTGGCGTCGGTTGACGGCGGCCAACACGGCCCCTCACCTGCCCCACCTCGCGACCTCGTTGGACAATCTCGGTGCCCGGTTGTCGGAGGTGGGGCGTCGGGAGGAGGCGTTGGCGCCGGCGGAGGAAGCCGTTGCCATCTGGCGTCGGTTGGCGGAGGGTAGCCCCGCCGCCTACCTGCCCCACCTCGCCGGGTCGTTGACCAACCTCGGCACCCGGTTGTCGGAGGTGGGGCGTCGGGAGGAGGCGCTGGCCCCGGCGGAGGAAGCCGAGACCATCCGCCGGCGGTTGGCGGCGGCCAACCCCGCCGCCTACCTGCCCGACCTCGCGATCTCGTTGGCCAACCTCGGCACACTCCTGTCCGGGATGGGGCGTCGGGACGAGGCGCTGGCCCGGGGGGAGGAGGCCGCCGGCGTCTACCGGCGGCTGGCGGAGGCCAACCCTGACTTCTACCTACCCGACCTCGCCATCTCGTTGAACAACCTCGGCGTCTTCCTGTCCGAGCTGGACCATCAGGAGCAGGCCCTGGCCGCGGCGGAGGAAGCCACCGGCATCCACCGCCGGTTGGCCGAGGTCAACCCGGCCGCCTACCTGTCCCACCTCGCGATGTCGTTGACCAACCTCGGCGCCCGGTTGTCGGGGGCCGAGCGTCGGGAGGAGGCGCTGGCTTCGGCGGAGGAGGCGGTGGCGATTCGTCGCCGGTTGGCGGAGGTCAACCCGGCCGCCTACCTGTCCCACCTCGCCATCTCGTTGACCAACCTCGGTAACCGGCTGTCGGAGGTGGGGCGTCGGGACGAGGCGCTGGCCGCGGCGAAGGAGGCCGTGGCCATCCGCCGCCGGTTGGCCGAGGTCAACCCCGCCGCCCACCTGCCCGACCTCGCGACGGCGTTGTGGGCGTACGCGTGGGTGTGCGTCAACGTGGACGCGGACCTGGCCGGGGCGCTGGCGGCGGTCACGGAGTCGATAGGTTTCTACGAGCCCTTGGCGCGGCAGTCGCCGCAGATGTTCGCCGACTACCTGTCCAGCGCCCGGCAGACCCGCGCCGACATCATCGAGCGGCTCGGTGAGCCCGAGCACTGATGCCGTCCCCGCCTGCCGGAATTCGGATGTGGTTGGCGGCGTTCCTGCCTAGTCTGAGCCACCGGCCGGACCGGGCCGGGCGACGGATCGGAGATGAACAGCGCGATGACGAGCCACCTCCACGCGATCAGCGTCGACGCGGAGGCGCCGCTGCGGCTGGCGCGCTTCTGGGCGGATCTGCTCGGTCGGGAGGTGGTCGACGATCCACGCGAGGGGGTCGCGCTCCGACCCGACGGCGATGCCGGCCTGCGCATCCGGTTCCTGTCGACCGATGCGCCGAAGGTCGGGCAGAACCGGATCCACTTCGACCTGACCAGCGCGTCGCCGGAGGGCCAGCGGGAGACGGTGGCCCGGGCGGTCGGGCTGGGCGGGCGGCACGTGGACATCGGCCAGGGCCCGGAGGAGGGGCACGTGGTGCTCGCCGACCGCGAGGGCAACGAGTTCTGCGTCATCGAGGCGGGCAACGCCTTCCTCGCCGGCTGCGGGTCCGTCGGCGCGGTGAACTGCGACGGTACGCAGGCGGTCGGCTACTTCTGGAGCGCGGCGCTGGGCTGGCCGCTGGTCTGGGACCAGGACCAGGAGACCGCGATCCAGTCGCCGCGTGGCGGGGCGAAGATCACCTGGAGTGGTCCGCCGCTGATGCCGAGGCACGGCCGGGACCGCGTACACCTGGATCTCGCGCCGCCGGCTGACGGTGACCGGGAGGCGGAGATCGACCGGCTGCTCTCGCTCGGGGCGACGCGGGTCGGCGTCGGCCGGCACACCGCCGACGACGTGGTGCTGGCCGACCCCGACGGCAACGAGTTCTGCCTGCTGACGCCCCGTTGAGCTCGGCCGGACGGATCCGGGCTGCCGGTCAGCGGCCGGCGGGGACGTTGATGTCGAACGCCTACGAACCTGATGGCGTGGATGGCTCAGGCCCGGCTACCGCCGGCCGGTGGCCCTGAGTCGTTCACGCCATCAGGTTTGCAGGGGGTCCGAGGCCAGGTCCAGGGGCGTCACCGCCGCGGTGATCCGGTCCGGACGCGCCCGGTGCGCCGCGCCGCGCCCGCGTCACACCTGGATGTCGAAGCGTTGCAGCACCGAGGGCGCGACCAGGCCCAGCGTGGCGAGCACGGCCAGCACGGTCAGCGCGCCCCGCAGCACGACCGTCTCCGCCTTGCTGCCGGTGCGCAGCGCGATCTTGTTGGGCAGCCCGATCATCGTCCACATCCGTCGTCGGATCGGGATGGGCCAGAGGATCGGCACCCCGGCCCGCGTGATCATGTCGCCGAGGATGTGCACGAAGCAGCCCACGCCGACGGCGAGGCCGATCATCGGATAGCCCCGGTCGCCGGGCAGGTTGGCGAACGTGAACCAGGCCGCGGCGGCGGACACCAGCGTGACCACCACCCAGCCGGCCCGCTCGGCCCACTCGTCGAAGAGGCCGCGCAACGCCAGGCCGATCATGAAGAACAGGATGCTGACCACCGCCCACTTGCCGTAGTGGGCGCAGAGCGCGGTGGTGCCCCACCCGACCAGCACGGTGAACGGCACGGTGTGGGTCAGCGTCCGGTGCCCGTTGTTGCGGCGCGGATCCTTGCTGAGCTTGGTGGCGTAGTACACGCCGAGCGAGATCTTCTCCATCACCTCGGCGACGAAGAGACTGAACACGCCGAACGTCCGGGCCACGGTGGCGCCGCCCTGGTTGCGGGTCACCTTTCCGGAGAGGTCGAGGTCGGGGAAGAGCGCCCCGCCCGCGCAGACCGCGGTGCCCACCGCCAGCGCCAGCGGTGTCTGGTGATAGTCGGCGAACTGGTCCAGCGCCCAGGAGCCGGTCAACCACACCGCCGCGCCGGACAGCGCGTGGGACGGTCCCATCATCTCGGCTCGCCCTCCCCAAAGATCTTGATCGACGAAACTACGCCACTGTAGTCAGTCGGTGCGACGGCGGGACGCCCCACCGGTCATCCCGCCGTGCGGGTGGGTCGGATCGGCCGGATGCTGTCGCGAATCAGCGCGAACTGGTCCTCGGCGGCGGCCCAGTCGGCGTCCGAGGTGGTCAGGCCCAGCGTCCACCCGGCCTCCTCGCCGGGCAGCACCCGCAACGCGTGCATGCGTTCCCCGTATGGCGCGTCCCAGCGGCACTCCCACTCCGCGCCGTCACCGTCGGCGGCGAGCCGGACCTTCTCGTACCCGGGGAGACGCCCGGCGGAGGTGAGGTCCCGTTCGGTTGAACGCAGCCGGCCGACCGGGTCACCACCCGGGTACGGCTCCACGCCCAGGATGCGCCGGGTGGTCGGGTCCTGGAAACACGTGGTGTCGCCGGAGCGGAGCTGGAGCCACCCGGCGGGCAGCGCGATGTGGAATCCGCCGGTGTCGGCGGGCCAGACCCAGCCGGCGGGCACGGTCACCGCCGGGTCGGCCGGCGGTGGACCCTTCTGCACCGGTGTGCCGGCCACGTCGGGGCGGATGCAGGGAAACGGTGGGGTCGGCACCCCGCCCGGACCGTCGCCGGGTGGGGGCGGTCGCTCCCAGGGCTGGCCGGGCGGTGCGGCCTGGTCGTCGCCGTCCGGCGGAGGCCGGTAGTCGCCGTCGACGGCGAGGGCGGTGCCGACGCCGGCCAGCACCGCCAGAACCGCGGCTCCCACGGCGAGGAGCCAGCGCCTCGTGGTCGTGCGGTGCCGGTCGTCACCGGCGGGGCCGAGCGGCGAGCCGGTGCGATCGGTCCCGGTCCGGCCGGGTAGTCCGGGCGCCAGGTCACCGGAGACGCCACCGAGCCCCGGCGTGTGCACCGGGCTGGCCGCGTCGGCGCGGGCGGCCGGCCCGTCCGGGCCGGTGGGGCTGCCCGGGTCCACGAAGCTGGTCAGGACCGTGGGCCCCAACCCGCCCACCGGCCGGTCGGGGGTGTCCCGGGCCCGACCGCCGCCCTCCGGCCGCTCCGGCCCGCCCGAGTGGCGCTCCCGGTCGGGTGGCGGCTCCGGCTCGCTGTCGGCCGGTCGTGCCCACTCGCTGCTCAGCGCCGCCCGGCTCCACGCGCGCGCCGCCGCGGCCGGCGGCATCAGGTCCGGGTAGGCCACGGTCGGCGGGGCCGTCGCGTCCGCGTCGTCCGGAGCGGGCGGGTTCGGGCGTCCCGGCGCGGCGGCGTCCGGCTCCGGCGGGACGGCCCGCGCGCTCCCGCTCGCCGGCGGGCCGCCGCCGACGGTTCCGTTCCCCGCCGGTTCGGGAGGGTCGGACCGGGGCACCGGCGGGACCCCGATGCTGGAGCCGCTCAGCGGCGGGACCGGCGGGCCGGGCCGGGCGACCGGCGGGACTCCGATGCTGGACCCGCTCAGCGGCGGGACGGCCGGCGCTGTCCCGGCGGTGCGCCCCGCCCCGGCCGGGCGCGGGCCGGACCGGACCGGCTGGTTGGGAACGGTCGGGGCGTCGATGGCCGGCCGGGGCGGAGCGTCGACGAGCGGTTCGGCGGCGTCGGCGAGCAGCCCGGCGGCGTCGTCGTGGCCGAGCCGGTGGCGTGGGTCGCGGCGCAGCAACCCGACCAGCACCGGCATCAGCGGGCCGGCGTGCGGAGCCGGGTCCGGGGGCTGGCTGGCCAGCGCCGCAAGCGTCGCCATCGCGGTGCTGCGGGCGTACGGGGACCGGCCCTCCACGGCGGCGTGCAGGGTGGCGCCGAGCGACCACAGGTCGGCCTCGATGCTGGACACGCCCTCGGCGGCGCGCTCCGGTGCGACGTACTGCGGCGAGCCGAGCACCAGCCCGGGTCGGGTCATGGCGCCGTCACCGCCCTCGAACACGGCCAGCCCGAAGTCGGTGAGCAGCACCCGGCCGTCCCGGGCCAGCAGCACGTTGGCGGGTTTCACGTCCCGGTGCAGCACACCGGCCTCGTGCGCGGCGCGCAGCGCGGCGTGCACCGCGACCCCGATCGCGGCGGCCCGCCGGTACGGCAGCGGGCCGTCGGCCTCGATCAGCTCCTGCAACGACCGGGACGGGACGTATTCCATGATCAGCCACGGGTCGCCCTGGACCCGCACCACGTCGTAGACCCGGACCACGCTGGGATGGTTGAGCCGCGCGGCCGTGCGCGCCTCGCGCAGCGTACGGGCGCGCAGCTCGTCCCGCTCGTGCTCGGCCAGCCAGTTCGGGGGGACGACCTGCTTCACCGCCACCTCGCGCTGGAGCTCCTCGTCCCGAGCGCGCCAGACCTGGCCCATCCCACCGCGGCCGACCAGCTCGATCAGGCGGTACCGTCCGGCGATCACCACGTCCCGCACCGCACTCCTCACCGCTGGTCGTGGTCCACAATAGCCAACGGATCGGACAGTACCTATCCCGTCAGGGCGGGTCGCCTCAGCTCGCCGCGCCGGCCAGCAGATTTCCGTCCGGAATGGCGATCGCGGACCGACCCCCGGCCATCAGGGCGGCGGCACGCCGGGTCTGGAACGTGTGGTGTTCCCGCCGGGCGGCGGCGTAGCTGCCGGCGGTCCGGGCCGCGATGGCCGACCAGGCGTACCGCCGGGACACCATGGCACGCGCCTTGCGCGCCACCCGGCGGGCGAAGACCTCGTCGTCGAGCAACCGGTCGACGGCGCCGGCCAGCGCGTCCGGGTCGCCGTGCGGGAACGTCACCCCGGTCACGCCCGGCTCGACGATCTCGGCCAGCCCGCCGGTACGGGCCACCGCGAGCGGCGCGCCGGCCGCTGCCGCCTCCAGGGCGATCATGCCGAACGGCTCGTAGAGGCTGGGGATCACGGTGGCGTCGGTGGCGGCGAGCACCGCGGGAAGCTCGGTGGCGTCCAGGAAGCCGGCGAACCGCACGGTGTCGCCGAGGCGCAGCCGGTGCGCCTGGTCGACCAGCTCGTCCTTGTACGGCCCGTCCCCGGCGATCACCACCCGCAGGCCGGGATGCCGGTCGGCCAGGTGCGGCACCGCGTGCACCAGGTGCTGCACCCCCTTCTCGTAGACCAGCCGGCCGGCGTACCCGATCAGTGGCCCGTCGCCGGCGAAGCGGGCGCGGGCGGCGGCGACCGCGTGCGGGCGGGCCCGCCAGGCCCGGTCGTCCACGCCGTTGGCCACCACGTCGATCCGGCCGGTCGACAGGTCGAACAGCCGGGCCACCTGGTCGCGCATGTAGCCGGAGCAGGCGATCACCCGGGCGGAGGCGTTGCTCAGCCAGTGCTCGACGCCGTGGATGGTGCGGTTCATCTCCTCGGGCAGCCAGCCCTGGTGCCGGCCCGCCTCGGTGGCGTGGATGGTGGTCACCAGCGGCACGTCCAGGTGCTCGGCCAGCGTGACCGCGGTGTGCGCGACCAGCCAGTCGTGGGCGTGGATCACGTCGTACCGGCCGGACCCGGTCGCGCGCAGGGCGGCCCGGGTGAGTGTGTGGTTGAACGCCATGGTCCAGGCCAGCAGCGACCCGGTGGCGAGCGGGAACGTGACCGGGTCCTCGGCGGCGCGGACGACGCGTACGCCGTCGGCGTACTCCTCCAGCGGCGCGCCCTCGGCGTGCCGGGTGACCACGGTGACCTCGTGCCCGGCGGCGGCCAGGGCGACGGAGAGCGCGTGCACGTGGCGGCCCAGCCCGCCGACGAGCACGGGCGGGTACTCCCAGGAGAGCAGCAGCACCCGTAGGCGCCGGGCGGGCTGGATGTCGATCACTTCGGCGTCAGCTGACACGCGGCCCCCTTTGAGTTGTGGACGTCCCCGACCCGTCGGCGCCGCCGCGGGCACCCGGTGGGGTCGCGACCCATCCTGCCCAGGGGGCGATAACCGGCGGAGACGCGCCGGTTGCCGGTCTGTAACGCGTTACCGGCGCATCCGCCGCGCGCGCAGCAGCTCCGCCACCGACCAGGCCTGGAACGGGCATCCGGTGGCGGTGTGCGGGGCCGCGCCGTCGGCTGTCTCGCTGACCGAACCCAGGCCGTCCTCGGCCAGGTGGCAGTCCAGCCCGACCAGCAGGTCCGCGGTGGGCAGGCCCGCCTTCCGGTACGCGTCGAGCAGCGGGCCGGTCAGCCAGGGCCAGACCGTGCCCTGGTGGTAGGCGGCGTCCCGCTCGGCCGGGCCGCCCCGGTGCCGGCCGGTGAAACCGGGGGAGTCGGGGGCGAGGCTGCGTGGCCCGAGCGGGGTGAACAACGCCTCGGTGAGCCGGCGCAGCGTGGCCTCGTCCGGCTCCAGCGGCGCGAACGGCAGCGACCAGGCGAGCAGCTGGTTGGGGCGCAGCAGGTCGTCGTCGTGGTACGGGGCCCCGCCGAGCGGGTACGCGGGCGCCGGCGCGTCCACCACGTCGTGCAGCCAGCCGGCCGGCGCGGGGAAGCGGTCCCGGAACGACGCGGCGGCCCGGGAGTGCAGCGCCCACAGCGCGTCGGCGTCCCGGCCGGCCAGCTCGGTCAGCTCGGCGAGCCCGGCCAGCCCGTTGATCCACAGCGCGTTCACCTCGACCGGCTTGCCGGTACGCGGGGTCACCGGCACCCCGTACACGCGGGCGTCCATCCAGGTCAGCGCCACGTCCGGTGGGCCGCCCTGGATGAGCAGCCCGTCGGCGGGGTCGACGCCGATGCCGTAGCGGGTGCCGGCCACGTGCGCCTCGACCACGCCGTGCAGCGCGGGCAGCAGCTCGTCGCCGAGGTCGGTGTCGCCGGTGACCGTGACGTGCCGGCTCACCGCGTGCAGGAACCACAGCGTGGCGTCGACCGTGTTGTACTCGACCCGGCCGGTGTCGGCGGTGTTCGCCAGCATGCCCTCGCTCAGCGTGCCCGCGTGCGCGCGCAGCAGCTCCCGGCCCTCGTCGGCCCGGTTCGGGCTGAGAAACAGCCCCTCGTAGGAGATCATCGTGTCCCGCGACCAGGTGCCGAACCAGGGGTAACCGGCCACCACGTCCGGGCCGGCGGCGGTGCGGACCACGAACGCGTCGGCGGCCAGCGCGAGCGTCGCCTCGACCGCGTCGTCGGGCTTCGCGGCGGCCACCACCGCCCGGTTGCGCCGCCGGGCCGCCTCGACCACGGCGGTCGCCGGGGGCGGCTCCTCGGCCAGGTCGTCCGCCCAGGCCAGCACCGTCACCGTCGCGCCGGGCTCGTCGAGCGCGCCGGAGAAGCGCCCCGCGTACCAGAGGTCCTCGTCGGGGTTCAGGCCGCGGGCGGCCTCGGCCCGGTGGTGGACCCCGAGCCACCACTGGCCCTCCGGCGTCCAGTCCGGCCCGGCGAGCCGGAACGCGCCGTCGACCACCGCGCCGCCGGCCACCGGCTCCAGCCGGGGCGCCGGCCCGTCGGCCCGTCGCTCGCCGTGCGCGTCCCGCCAGGTGCAGGCCGCGGCCAGGTCCAGCCGGACCGGGCCGCCGGAGACCAGCCGGTGGACCACGGCGACGCAGGACCGGCCGTACGTCATGGCGATCTCCCGCTCGATCACCACGTCGCCGATCCGCCACCGCCAGCGCGGCACCCCGTCGGTGAGGTCGAAGCGTTCCAGCGACTCGAAGCCGCGCGGGTCGACCACCCCGGAGGACCACTCGTGCGCGCCGAGCCGGACCTGTCGCCCCGACGGCAACGTCACCGCCGGGTCGAGGCTCACGAGTCCCACTTTGCGGGACGCCGGCGTCTCGCCGGGCACCACCAGCAGACCGTGGTAGCGGCGGGTGCGCAACCCGGCCACGGTGCCCGTGGCGTAGCCGCCGCGCCCGTCCGTGACCAGCCATTCCCGCTCGGCGGCGGCGGACAGCGTCCCGCAGATCTGCGGACCGAAACGGATGTCGATCAACTTTCCTCCACCGGCAGCGAGGTGTGACAGGCCACGACGACAATGGCCGCTGTGGAGAAGTACCCCTGCGGCGTCGAAGATGTGCGGGTGATCACCGACCGCCCGACCCCCGAGACCCCCGACCCCGAGCGGCACCGGCTCGCCCAGGCCGATGCCGGGGAACAGGCCTGGCGCGCATGGGGCCCCTATCTGTCCGAACGGGCGTGGGGGACGGTACGGGAGGACTACAGCGAGCACGGCACGGCCTGGGACTACTTTCCCCACGATCATGCGCGGTCCCGAGCCTACCGGTGGAGCGAGGACGGCATGGCGGGCGTCTGCGACGACCGGCAGACGTTCTGCTTCGCGCTGGCGCTGTGGAACGGACGCGACCCGATCCTCAAGGAACGGATGTTCGGCCTCGGCGGCGACGGCGGCAACCACGGCGAGGACGCCAAGGAGTACTGGTGGTACCTCGACAGCACGCCGACCCACTCCTGGATGCGCTGGCGTTACCACTACCCGCAGGCCGCCTACCCGTACGACGAACTGGTCGCGGTGAACGCGCTGCGCGGCCGGGAGGACACCGAGTACGAGCTGGTGGACACCGGCATCTTCGACGACGACCGGTACTGGGCGGTGACCGTCGACTACGCCAAGGCGTCCCCGACCGACATGTGCATCCTGGTCACGGTCGCGAACCGGGGCGATCAGGACGCCACCCTGCACGTGCTGCCCACGCTCTGGTTCCGCAACACCTGGGCGTGGGGCCTGCCGGGCGCCGACCGGGTCCCCCAGCTGCACGGCGCCGGTTCCCGGCTGGTCGGCGAGCACTGGGTGCTGGGCCAGTTGCTGCTGGAGGGCGACGGTGCGCCGACGCCGCTGCTGTGCGACAACGAGACCAACGCCGAGCGGCTGTGGGGGCTGCCCGGGCGGTCGGCGTACCCGAAGGACGGGATCAACGACCACGTGGTGGCCGGCGCCGCCACCGTCAACCCGGAGCGGGTCGGCACCAAGGGCGCGCTGCACTACGTGCTCGACGTGCCGGCCGGCGGGCAGCGGCGGATCCGGCTGCGGCTGACCCGCACCGCGCCGCCCCCGGCGGGCGAACCGCCCGCCGCGGCCGACCTCGGCGACGGGTTCGACACCGTGCTCTGGGCGCGGCGCGCCGAGGCGAACCGCTTCTTCGACAGCCTCATCCCGGCCGCGGCGACCCCCGACGAGGCGCTGGTCGCCCGCCAGGCCATCGCCGGGCTGATGTGGGGCAAGCAGTTCTACCACTTCGACGTCAAGCGGTGGCTGGAGGGCGATCCGGGCTCGCCGCCGCCGGCCGGCCGGCGGCACGGACGCAACAGCGCCTGGTGGCACATGACCAGCTTCGACGTGTTCTCCATGCCGGACCCGTGGGAGTACCCCTGGTACGCCGCCTGGGACCTGGCCTTCCACTGCGTCAGCCTCGCCCGGGTCGACCCCGGGTTCGCCAAGGAGCAGATCCTGCTCCTGCTCCGCGAGTGGTACCTGCACCCGAACGGGCAGATCCCGGCGTACGAGTGGGCGTTCGGCGACGTGAACCCACCGGTGCACGCCTGGGCCGCGTTGAAGGTCTTCGAGATCGACGGCGCCCGCGACCACGACTTCCTCGCCCGGGTGATGCAGAAGCTGCTGCTCAACTTCACCTGGTGGGTCAACCGCAAGGACACCGGCGGCAACAACGTGTTCGAGGGCGGCTTCCTCGGGCTGGACAACGTCGGCCCGTTCGACCGCTCGGCCGCGCTGCCGGTGGCCGGCACGCTGGAGCAGTCCGACGGCACCGGCTGGATGGCCATGTACGCGCTCAACCTGCTCGACATGGCCATCGTGCTGGCCGAGCACGACCGCGCGTACGTGGACACCGCGACGAAGTTCTTCGAGCACTTCGCGTACATCGCCGCGGCGGCGTACTCCCAGGGGCTGTGGGACGCCGAGGACGCGTTCTTCTACGACGTGCTGCGGCTGGCCGACGGCACCCAGGTGCCGCTGAAGGTCCGCTCGGTGGTCGGGCTGCTGCCGCTGGCCGCGGTCACCCGGATCACCACGCGGACCATGCGCCGCCTGCCCGAGTTGGGCGCCCGGCTGCGCTGGTTCCTCACCAACCGCCCCGAGTACGCCGACGTGATCGGCGCCCGTCGGCTCGGCCCGGACGGTACCCAGCAGCGGCTGCTGTCCATGGTCGGCCCGGAGCAGGTGGTGCGGCTGCTGGCCCGGATGCTCGACACCGACGAGTTCCTCTCCGACTACGGCCTGCGGACGCTGTCCCGCGCCCACCTGGACAAGCCGTTCACGGTCACGCTGGGCGGGCAGGAGTTCAGCGTCGGCTACGAGCCGGCGGAGTCGACGAGCGGCCTGTTCGGCGGCAACTCGAACTGGCGCGGCCCGATCTGGATGCCGACGAACTTCCTGCTGATCACCGCGTTGCGCGAGCACGCCGCGTTCTTCGGCGACGATCTCCAGGTCGAGTACCCGACCCGCTCCGGGGCCAAGCGGACGCTCGACGAGATCGCCGACGACCTGTCCGCGCGGCTGATCTCGCTGTTCACCCGCGACGGGTGGGGGCGGCGACCGATCTACGGCGCGGCGCAGCTGTTCCAGACCCACCCGGACTGGCGGGACCTGATCTGCTTCCCGGAGTACTTCCACGGCGACAACGGCGCGGGGCTCGGCGCGTGGCACCAGACCGGATGGACGGCCCTGGTCGCCGACCTGATCCTCACGCTGCGCCGCTGAGGCACGGGGGCGCGACCGAACGGTACGCCCCCGCACCGCTCACGGCAGCGGGAGGAACGCCACCCGGGCGTGGTACTCGCCGGCCACCGTCACCGTGTCGCTGCCGACCCACAGGCCGCGTTCGGTGGCGTACAGCTCGGCGGTGCCGACCCCACGGTCCTTGGTCGGGTTCCACGCCAGCGCCTTGCCGGTGGTCGGGTGGATCGCCCCGATGCCCGGCCGGGACACCGCGCCGGGGCCCGCGGAGTTGCGGCCCGACGGGTTGTCCAGCCAGCGTTGGTGGCCCCCGACGTAGACCGCCGCGCCGGTGACCGCCACCGACAGCAGGGTGTCGCCGCCGGTGTAGTTGGCCCAGGTCGGCTGCTTGCCGGCGGTGGCGGCGCCGAACTCGAAGCGCGCCGCGGTGTCGCAGAGCGTGCCCGGGAACGGGCCACCGGTGGTGACCACCGCGAACCAGGCGCCGTCCGGAGAGATGTCCACCCCGCGCAGGTAGGCCGGCATCGTCTTGGCGCACTGCGGCTGGTAGCGCGTGGTGGCCCAGCCGGAGAGCGTGGCGCCGGTGGCGCTCAGGTCGGCCACCGCGAGCTGGTGCCGCGCCGCGCCGGACACGGTGCTGAAGTTGCCGGCGAGGACCAGCCGCCGGCCGTCGGCGGAGACGTCCAGCGCCTCCACCTTCACCGGGGAGGTGGCACCGGAGGAGGTGACCCGTGCGCCGTCGAGCCGCAGGTTCACCGAGGCGTCGGCGGCGCCGGTGGTCGCGTGCAGGGCGGCCAGGCCGCGCCGGGTCACCCCGCCCACGGTCTGGAACGCGCCGCCCACGATCAGCCGGTCGCCGACCAGCCGCATGTCGTTGACCTGGTTGTTGAGCGCGGCCGGGGCGAAGCCGGTGACGCGTGCGCCGGTGGCCGCGTCGACCCGGGCCACCCGGGGCGCGGCCACGCCGTTGACCGTGGTGAACGCGCCGCCCAGATAGAGCGAGCGGCCGTCCGCCGAGGCGGCGAGCGCCTTGACGGTGCCGTTGACCACCGGCTTGAACGCGGTGTCGATCCGCCCGGTGGCGGCGTCGAACGCCACCAGCCGGGGCATCGCCAACTGCGCGGTGGTGTTCGCGTTGCGCACCTTGGTGAACGAGCCGGCCAGGTAGACCCGGTCACCGATCTGGAGGATCCGGTACACGGTGCCGTCGAGCGCGTGCGGCGTCCAGGCCGCCGGCTGCGCGCTGACCACGGTGGTGTGCGCGGCGTTGACCGCGAGGGCCGGGGTCGCCGGCAGCGCGCCGACGGCGGCGGCGAGCGTGGCCGCCACGGCGACGGCCGTGCGTCGCCGGTGCCGCAGCCACGTCGGAGGGGATGGGGCGGGTGCGGGAGTCATGGCCGAAGCATCGCGCCCGACCAGGAATTCCGCAGTCGGGTAGCCGCCGCTTCCCGCTCGACGACCGGCCGGTCCGCGCGGCCCGTCCGGCGGGGTCCCGCCCCGGGAAAACGTGGTGACGGGCCCCCGCTCCGCAGCGGTACGGTGTGCGGGCCGCGACGGGGAGGTTCGATGCGATCGGTGCTGGTCTTCGATGCCGACGACACGCTCTGGGAGAACAACGTCCTGTTCGAGCGCGTGATCGAGGACTTCCTCACCTGGCTGGACCACCCGACGCTGGACCGGGCGCAGCTCCGGGCCGTGCTCGACGACGTGGAACGGGCCAACGCGCTGGCGCACGGCTACGGCAGCAAGGTCTTCCTGCGCAGCCTCGGCGAGTGCCTGGAGAAGCTGCGCGAGCGTCCCGCCACCGCCCGGGAACGCACCGAGATCGAGCGGCTCGCCGCCGCGCTGGCCGGGCACCAGATCGAGCTGATGCCGGGCGTGGCGGAGACGCTGGACGACCTCGCCACCCGCCACGAGCTGCTGCTGCTCACCAAGGGCGAGCGCGAGGAGCAGCAGCGCAAACTCGACGCCTGTGGGCTGCTGCACCACTTCCGCGCGGCGCACATCGTGCCGGAGAAGGACGTGGACACCTACCGGTGGCTGGCCCGCGAGCACGGGTTCGACCCGGCGGTCGCCTGGATGATCGGCAACTCCCCGCGCTCGGACATCCTGCCCGCGCGGGCCGCCGGCATGAACGCGGTCTTCATCCCGAACGACAACACCTGGATGCTGGAGCACGAGGAGCTGGACCCGTCCGATCCCGGGGTGATTCGACTCGCCGCGTTTCCGGACCTGGCCCGGCACTTCTGAGCCGGCCGGTAACGTCCGGAACGTGCCGCTCACGTTCCCGTCGCACCTCGCGCCGGTGCTGCCGCTGAAGCTGTGGCGACCGCGCTGGTTCGACGGGGTGGCGCTGTCCACCGGCGCGGTCGCGCCGGACGTCGGCTACCTGTTCAGCGGCACCCGCCTCGACCTCGGGATGCGCACCCACACGCTCGGCGGGCTGCTCTGGTGGTGTCTGCCGGTCGCCCTCGGATACGCCTGGGTCGCCCGCCGGGTGGTCGCCGGCATCGCCGTGCACCTGCCCGCGCCCCGGCTGTTCGGCTGGCCCCGGTACGCCGGGCTGGCCGGCGTACGGCACCCCTGGCAGGTCACCGTCTGTTCGGCGCTGATCGGCGCGTTCAGCCACGTCGGGTGGGACCGGGTGAGCCACAGCGAGCGCCTGCCCCGGCTGGTCGGGATCGCCGACTTCCACGGTCTGACCGGGGTGTACTGGTTCCAGTTCGCGGACGTGTTCGCCAGCGGCGGCGGCGGACTGCTGGTGATCGTGCTGGCGGTGCGCGCGGCCCGCGACGGCGCGATCTTCGACGGTGAGCTGCCGCCCGCCCCGGCGGCCAACCCGCTGGTGTTCTGGCGGGTCGCCCTGGCGGTCACCGGTCTGGGAGCGTTGTTGCTGCCCGGGTTGCCGGCGGCCACCGTGCCCGGCCCGGCCGGCGTGCGCGCGCTGCACCTCGGCGGGCTGGCGCTCATCGCCGGCGCGGCGGCGGCCCGGTCCGCGCCGTCCCGGGAGGCCGATCGCGGCCGGCACCTCGAAGACGAACAGCGCCGGCCCGGCTGACCTCGTTACGTCGACATGCCGCATTTCGACATTGACATCAATCACAGCCGCCCGCCCTCGCCGAAGCTTGTCCGAGCTGCGCGGACGCGCCTAACCTGAGCCGGCGTCCACGCCTCGTCGGGGTGAGGCGGGGGCGCACCGGAGTCCGGTGGTACGAGCACCGTGGAGCTGAGTGCGGGCAGATCGGCTCGCCGTCTGGAGCCCGGCGTGGGCGTCGTGCCATGCCCGCCGTGCTCCCGCGGCGTGGACCGTTACCACTTCCGGACGGCCGGGGTCAGGGCCGGGGAGTTGCGGACCCGGTCCTGACCCGTCCGGCCCTCCGGGAAACGCCCCTGGCGTCCCGGCCGGTGACGGAGCGACACTGAACCATGACTCTCCAGCGCGTACCGCTGCTCGCCGGCCTGGTCGTGCTGCTCGCGGCGGCCTGCACGACGACCGGCCACGACGGCGCGCCCCCGGCGCCCCCGACCACCACCCCGGCCACCGCGTCGGCGCCCGCCGCCACGACGGCCGCCGCACCGCCCCCGGCCGCCACCCGACCGGCGTCGACCGACGAGGGGACCGCCGGGTCCTGGCGGGTGACCTGGGGCTGGGGGGTGCCCGGCACGTCCGCCCGGGTCACCCACCCGGTGCGGGTACCGGTCACCACGGCGCCCGGCGCGTCGCTGCCCGTCCTGGTGGCGGTGCAGGTCGGCGACCATCCCGCGGAGGGGTTCAGCCGGATCACGTTCGCGTTCCGCGGGCCCACCCCGTCCTACCGGGTCGGCTACGTGCCGCAGGTGGTGACCGAGGGGCGCGGCGCCCCGGTCGAGCTGCCCGGCACGAGTTACCTGTCGGTGCGGTTCTCCCCGGCGCAGGCACACGACGCGCGGGGCGGCCGGACCGCCGACGTCCCGCCGGCCGCGATCGGCTTCCCGACGCTGCTCGGCTGGGCCGCGGCCGGCGACTTCGAGGGGCACCTGAGCTTCGGGCTCGGCCTGCGAACCCCGGACGGCGGGCCGGTGCCGGTGCGGTTGGGCGAGTCCACCCGCCCGGACGGCGCCCACGTCGTCTCCGTCGACGTCCGGCGCGGCTGACCACCGTCCGCGCCGCCCGCGTCGGGCCGGCGTGGGTCGGGCTCAGCCGACCTCTCCCCGGACGATCGCCACCGCCACCCGGCAGAACTCGTCCATGTCCGGCTGGAACCCGGCCGCGATGTCGGGGTGCAGGCCGGCCCGGGTCTCGTCGAGCAGCCGACGGCAGACCTCCTCCACGGGCTCGCCCGAGTAACCGGCGCGGAGCCGTTCGGCGGCCGCCTGCAGGGCCGAGGTCAGCTGATCCTCCAACGGGCCGCGCAGCTTCTGCTGCACCGGATCGAGCCCGCTCGGGTCGAGCGTGACATGTGGCTCCGACATCGGGGCTCCCTTCATCGGCGTCCGCGGTACCCCACCGCGTGCGTCGGTCAAACCATCGTCGGTACGGCCGCCACCCGGACCAGGTACGAGAAGTCCTCCGCCGGCTCCTCGGCGTACGACAGCCGGCGGATCTGCCGGTCGTCGGACCAGAGCGCGACGTCGACCAGCACCCCGAGGTGGGCGAGGCCGATGGTGGACACCCGCTTCTTGTCCTGGAGCACCGCACAGACACCGCCCAGCAGGGTGCTGGCGTCGGAGGTCCGGTGCCCGGGCGGGCAGCGCATGGTCAGGTCCACCTCGACCGGGCCGGCGAGCGGGGTCCACCCGGTGCGCTGGGCCGCCGTGCAGGCGGCCTGGAGCAGGGTGCGGACCCGCGTCGCCTGCCGGTGCCCGGCGGCGAAGATGGACAGGGCCTCGGTCTTGACCGGGGGCAGGCCGCTCACCTCGAACGACAGGGCGAGAGCGCGGGTGTCCTGCACGACGGCACCTCCTCGGGGGAATCCTGCCCAACCGGTACGCGTGGAGGCGGCGGTTCCCGGGAGAACCCACCGATCGGGCAGCTGTGGGGGACAGCCGGCGGCGGGTCGACAGCGGCGGCGACGCGCGGGCCACGGAGTCAAGGAAACGCTAGTCCAGTCTCGTCCCGCCCGGTAGTCTCGCCGTTCACCTGGTGGGACGCGGTTCAGACCGCCTCACCGGCGTGCCGGCGGACGATCGTCAAACGCGGTCAGCGGCGGGCGCGCTTGAGTTCGTGGAACGTCTCCAGGCGCAGCAGCGGCAGCATCGAGTCCCAGATGACCAGCGCGTCCCCGGTGCCCGGGACCTCGGTGAGGATCGGCCCGTGGATGCCCCGTCCCGCGTCCGGCACCATGAGCACCGGGGAGCCGATGTCCGGCCCGGCCGAGGCGTACGCCAGCGCGTGCGACTCGTGCACCGCCGCGTCCCAGCGCTCCTCGTCCAGCGCGGACGCGGCGTCCGTCACGCCGGCCGCCTCCACCGCCGCCGCGACGGCCCGGTCGCCGAGCGGGTCCCCGGCGTCGTGGCAGCGCGCACCCAGCTCGGTGTAGAGACGGCCGGCGTCCTCGTGCCGGCCCTGCGCCCGCAGCGCCTCCACCAGCCGCAGCATCCGGCCGGAGGCGGCCATCGGCTCGGCGTACTCGGGGGCGACCCGCCCGTCGTTGAGGATGGCCAGACTGAACGCCCGCCACTCCACACGCAGCCCGCGGGCCTGGGCGACGGCGACGAGCCAGCGGGAGGTGCGCCAGGTCCACGGGCAGACCGGGTCGAAGAAGAAGGTGGCGTCCATCTCCCCAACCTAGGCCCGGCTGCCCGGACCCGCAGCACGGCGGTCACCGTCACGTGACCGTGATGTTTCGCTTCGTCGCAGGTCGGGCACGTTCTGCCGCACGAAACGCCCGGGGCGTCGGGCGCAGGGCCGGTGCCTCGACCGTCTCGCCGTGCGCCGGGGCACGGGTGACCTCCCCGGCTCTCGCCGAAGAGAGGGGGAGGGTGATGACGACAGTCCCCGACACGGCCGCACGGCGGCCGGCCGGACGGGTGGCGGCGGCAGCCGCCGCGCTCGCGTTGGTGGCCCCACTGGCCGCCTGCGGGTCCGGCGGCGACGGTGGCACGCCGACAATCAACCTGTACTACCCGCCGGAGCAGAACCTGCAGAAGGTGGTCGACGACTGCAACGCCCAGGCCCAGGGGCGCTACCGGATCAGCTACCGGGTGCTGCCGCGCGAGGCCGACGAGCAGCGGGTGCAGATGGTGCGACGGCTCGCTGCGCAGGACAGCGGCATGGACGTGCTCGGCCTGGACGTCACCTGGACCCAGGAGTTCGCCAGCGCGGACTGGATCCGGGAGTGGACCGGCCAGGACAAGGCCGAGGTGGAGCAGGGGACGCTCGCCGGCCCGCTCGACACCGCCCGGTACGAGGACAAGCTCTACGGAGCGCCGAAGAACACCAACGTGCAGCTGCTCTGGTACCGCGCCGACCTGGTGTCGCAGCCCCCGAAGACCTGGGACGAGATGATCTCGGCGGCCCAGCAGCTCAAGGAGCAGAACAAGCCCTACCGGGTGCTCACCATGGGCGCCCAGTACGAGGGCCTGGTGGTGCTCTACAACACGCTGGCCGAGAGCGCCGGCGGCAAGATCCTCAGCGACGACGGCAAGAAGGCGGTGATGGACGCCGGCACCGTACGCGCGCTGGAGCAGCTCAAGACGTTCGCCACGTCGGGCGTGACCTCACCGTCGTTCAGTAACGCGGTCGAGGACCCGGTCCGGCTGGAGTTCCAGTCCGGCGGCGGCGCGTTCCAGGTGAACTGGCCGTTCGTGTACCCGGCCATGCAGGAGGCCAACCCGGAGCTGGCCAAGGACGTGAAGTGGGCGCGGGTGCCCGGCATCGACGCGAACACCCCGAGCAAGGTCACCATCGGCGGGGTCAACCTGGCGGTCAGCACGTACTCGAAGCACCCGACCGAGGCGTTCGAGGTGGCCCGCTGCCTGCGTAACGCGGAGCACCAGAAGTTCTCCGCGGTCAACGACGGCGTGCCGCCGACCATCGAGTCGGTCTACGACGACCCGGAGATGGCCGAGGCGTACCCGATGAAGGAGACCATCCTGGAGGAGCTGAAGGAGCCGGCGGTGCGACCGCTGACCCCGGCGTACCAGAGCATCTCCACGGTGATGTCGGCGATCCTGTCGCCGCCGTCGGGGATCAACCCCGAGCGGACCGCGGACGAGCTGCGCAAGGCGATCGCCGACGCGCTGGAGTCGAAGGGTGTCCTGCCATGAGCGTGAACGCCACTCCGGCTGGCGCGGAGGCCGCCGCCGAGGCGGAGCAGCCGGCCGGCCGGCACGCCGCGGTGCCCGCCCAGCGGGCCCGCCGCGGCGCCCGCGCTCCGCTGAGCGACAACAAGCGGGCCGAGCGGCGCCTGGGCTGGTTGCTCTGCGCGCCGGCCGCGCTGGTCATGGTGCTGGTCACCGCCTACCCGATCCTGTACTCGGTCTGGTTGTCGTTGCAGCGCTTCGACCTGCGGTTCCCCGACGAGCGGAAGTTCGTCGGGCTGGAGAACTACGTCACCGTGCTGACGAACGACTTCTGGTGGACCGCGTTCGGGGTGACCGCGCTGATCACGGTGGTGACCGTCGCGGTCGAGCTGGTGCTCGGCATGGGCCTGGCGATGATCATGCACCGGACCCTGGTCGGCCGGGGCCTCGTCCGCACCGCGGCGCTGATCCCGTACGGCATCGTCACGGTCGTCGCGGCGTTCTCCTGGCGGTACGCCTGGACGCCGGGCACCGGTTACCTGGCTAACCTGTTCGACGGCAGCGCGCCGCTCACCGAACGGGCCAGCTCCCTGGCGATCATCATGCTGGCGGAGATCTGGAAGACCACCCCGTTCATGGCGCTGCTGCTGATGGCCGGGCTGGCGCTGGTGCCGGAGGACCTGCTCAAGGCGGCCTCCACCGACGGCGCGACGGCGTGGCAGCGGTTCACCAAGGTGATGCTGCCGGTGATGAAGCCGGCGATCCTGGTCGCGCTGCTGTTCCGCACGCTCGACGCGTTCCGGGTCTTCGACAACATCTTCGTGCTCACCAACGGCGGCAACGAGACCTCGTCGGTGTCGATGCTGGCCTACAACAACCTGATCCGGGGTCTGAACCTCGGCATCGGCTCCACGATGTCGGTGCTGATCTTCATCACCGTGGCGATCATCGCGTTCGTCTTCGTGAAGCTGTTCGGCACCGCTGCTCCCGGCAGCGACGATGGGGAGAGGCGCTGACATGGCCGTGGAAACCACCACGCGGGCGAAGCTGCGCTGGGGCGTGCTGGACGTCGTGGTCGTCGTCTTCGCGCTGGTCCCGGTGCTCTGGATCGCATCGCTGTCGTTCAAGACGCCGGCCACGCTCACCGACGGCAAGTTCTGGCCGCGGGAGTGGACGCTTGACAACTACCGGACGATCTTCGACACCGACCAGTTCGTCCGGGCCCTGATCAACTCGATCGGTATCGCGCTGATCGCCACCGCGGTCGCGGTGGTGCTCGGCACGATGGCCGCGTACGCGATCTCCCGGCTGGATTTCCCGGGCAAGAAGCTGCTGGTCGGGGTCTCCCTGCTGATCGCGATGTTCCCGCAGGTGTCGCTGGTGTCGCCGCTGTTCGAGATCGAGCGGCAGCTCGGCCTCTTCGACACCTGGCCCGGCCTGATCCTGCCGTACATCACGTTCGCGCTGCCGCTGGCGATCTACACGCTGTCGGCGTTCTTCAAGCAGATCCCGTGGGACCTGGAGAAGGCGGCGAAGATGGACGGCGCCACCCAGGGCCAGGCGTTCCGGCGGGTGATCGCCCCGCTGGCCGCGCCGGGCGTGTTCACCACGGCCATCCTGGTCTTCATCTTCTGCTGGAACGACTTCCTGTTCGCGATCACGCTCACCTCGACCGAGCGGTCCCGCACGGTCCCGGTGGCCCTCCAGTTCTTCACCGGCGAGTCGCAGTTCGAGGACCCCACCGGGGCGATCTGTGCCGCCGCCGTGGTGATCACCGTACCGATCATCCTGTTCGTGCTCTTCTTCCAGCGCCGCATCGTCTCCGGCCTGACCTCCGGCGCAGTCAAGGGATAGGTGGTAACAGTGGCTGACATCGTGCTGGACAAGGTGAGCAAGCGGTTCCCGGACGGGACCACCGCGGTGCGGGACGTCGACCTGGAGATCGCCGACGGCGAGTTCGTCATCCTGGTCGGCCCGTCGGGCTGCGGGAAGTCCACCACCCTCAACATGATCGCCGGGCTGGAGGACATCAGCGACGGTGAGCTGCGCATCGGCGGCGAGCGGGTCAACGACAAGGCGCCCCGGGACCGGGACATCGCGATGGTCTTCCAGTCGTACGCGCTCTACCCGAACATGACGGTCCGGGAGAACATGGCCTTCCCGTTGCGCCTGGCGAAGATGGACAAGGAGACCGTCAACCAGAAGGTCGACGAGGCCGCCAAGGTGCTGGAGCTGACCGCGCTGCTGGACCGCAAGCCGGCGAACCTCTCCGGCGGCCAGCGGCAGCGGGTGGCGATGGGGCGGGCGATCGTGCGCCAGCCGAAGGCGTTCCTGATGGACGAGCCGTTGTCGAACCTGGACGCCAAGCTGCGGGTGCAGATGCGCACGGTGGTGTCCCGGCTGCAGAAGCAGCTCGGCACCACCACGGTCTACGTCACCCACGACCAGACCGAGGCGATGACGTTGGGCGACCGCGTGGTCATCATGCGGGGTGGCGCGGTGCAGCAGGTCGGCCCGCCGCAGGAGCTCTACGACCACCCGCGCAACCTCTTCGTCGCCGGGTTCATCGGCTCGCCGTCGATGAACTTCGTGCACGCCGCGGTGGAGGACGGGAAGCTGCGGACCGCGCTGGGTGACGTGCCGATCGGCGAGCGGGTGCGCCGCGAGCTGGAGGCCGGCGACGCGCCCCGCGAGCTGATCCTCGGCATCCGGCCGGAGCACTTCGAGGACGCCGCGCTGATCGACGACGAGACCCGCCGCCGGGGCCTGGAGTTCGAGGCGCCGGTCGACATCGTCGAGTCGATGGGCTCGGACAAGTACGTCTACTTCACCGTGGAGGGGGAGCGGGCCACCGCCGCCGAGTTGGAGGAGCTGGCCGCCGACGCCGGCGCCGCCGACTTCGCCGGCGCGGGTTCCAGCCTCGTCACCCGGTTGTCGGCGGAGTCGCCGGCGCGGGAGGGCGAGTCGCGCCGGGTGTGGTTCAACCTGGAGAAGATCCACCTGTTCGATCCGGGCAGCGGGCGCAACCTGACGCTGCACGAGGGCCGGGCGGCCGGCGCGCTCGCCGACTGAGCGCTCCCGCGCGGAGGGGCCGGCGGCGGGTGCCGTCGGCCCCCTCCGCCGTCTCCGGGCGGACGCGCCCGGTTTACACACGGTGACCGTTGGCGCGGCGGTGGGTTTCCACCGCCGCGCCCCTTTGCTCTGCAGCCTCCGACGCAGCACTGACGCTGCGTTCCCTGCTGCGTCCGTGGTTGCAGAGCAAAGGGCACCCCGAGGTGTCCCGTCGGCACCGGGGAAGAACCCGATGACGGCTGGTCAGCGACCCGAACGCGGAAGCGGCGGCGCTGCGGGGTACCGGAGCGGGTCGGGCACTCCGTGTGACCGTTCGGTGGGCAGCACGACGAGCGGCAGTGTCACCAGGAGTGACGCAGCGCCAGCCCGAGGAAGCGGGCGTACCGGGTCAGGGCCGCGTCGACCCGGGCGCGCAGCTCGGCATCGAACGGGGTGAGCTGCCGCACCGTCACGGTCACCGCCGTCGCCCCCAGCGTCCGTTTCCAGGTGCCGACCACCCGGCCGCCGCGCACCACCGTGGACTGGAACATGCCGTTGTTGCCGGGCACCACGGCGGCGGCGTGCCCCGGGTCGAGCATCAGCGAGCGGTCCCGGTAGCCGAGCAGGTACTCGTCGAAGCCGGGCAGTGTGTGTAGGTCGTCGACCGGGCTGCGGGGGGCGTCGAGCAGCGCCGCGTCGACCACGGCCGGTTCACCGTCGACCTCGACCGGGGCGAGGAGGTCACCGGCCAGCGCCAGCGCCCGGGTCGCGTCGGTGACCGTCAGGCCGCTCCACCGGGCCAGCTCGTGCCGGGTCACCGGGCCGTGGCCGCGCACGTAGCGGTGGGCCAGCAACGCCAGCGCCTCGTCCCGCTCCGGGCGGTGCGGGTCGGGTGCCCACTCGTCGAGCAGCGCGAACGTCTGCTCGGTGCCGACGTGCGGGGCGATGCAGGTGATGCCGCGCTGGCTCGCGTACCAGAGCAGGTGGTAGCCGCGCTGACCGGTGGTGTCCAGCCCGGCGGCGCGCAGCGCGGCCAGGCACTCGCTGCGGGTCAGCCGGCCACCCCCGCTCAGCGCCGCGCCGAGCACGTCGCCGGCGTGGTCCCCGTCGGCGAGCGTCAGCCCGAGCTGCCGCCACCTGGCCGCCGCGCCGGCCAGGGCCCGGACGCCGGTCACCGCCAGCATCCAGTGCGCGTCCCGCGCCGGCACCAGATGGACCGTGCCGCGCATCGGCCAGGTGCGCAACGCCTCGCGCCGCTCCAGCGCCGCGTGGACGTCGTCCCGGGTACGGGCGGGCAGGCGTACGCCCAGCGACCACAGCCCGCTGGCCGCGTCCTGCGCCTGCATGGCGCCGAACCACTCGACCACGTCGGCCACCCGCTCCAGCCGAGCGACCGGGTGCGGGCGCAGCAACAGGCTGGTCATGCGCAGCGCGAGCGCCTCGGCGCGGGTGAGGCGTACGGTCACGGCGGCCTCCCGTCGACTAGGTGGACGGTCAGCTTAGGAGGAGGCCGCGCAGCGCGCCGCGGCTACGTCCGGGCGAACAACCTCGACCATGCGCGGTTGCAGAGCTTCATCGAAGGTGGGCCCGGCATCCGGGACATCACCCGGCAGGGCATCGTGAAGGAGGTCTACATCAAGACCGCCAGCGGCTGGATCCATTGCATCGCCGGGTCCTGTAGCTAGGGTTTCCGACATGGCGATCGAGTGGCACCTCAGGGTGAACCGTCGGTTCACCCTCCACGAGGCCGTCGATCTCACGCGCGTCCGGCTGGCCGACCTGCTCGGCCAGCCGGACGCCCCGCCGCCCGTCCGCGTCGTCGAGGCGTCCGCGGAGCGCCGCCGCGGCGGGCCCGCCGTGCCGCTGCGGGCGGACGCCCTGGACCGCGTCGCCGAACCCGCCGGCCTCGCCGCCGACATCGACTTCTTCCTCGAGGTTCCCGAGTGGAACGCCGGGGCGCTGCTGAGCCTCAGCGAGTTCCTTCCGGGCGTCGACGACCCGGAGTCCGGGGTGTTCGCCTGGGTGACGTCGCAGCGCGATCCCGCCTCCCAGGTGCTGAGCATCGCCGCCTGCGTCGCGTTCGCCGAGTGCGCCGACAGCGAGGTGGTGGACGAGTACGGCTATCTCGCGAAGACCCGGACGAACTCGCCCGAGGCGCTTCTCTACCAGCTCCGGGTGACGTCACCTGTCGACTCGTTCACGGCCGCGACGGCCCTGGTCCTCAGCCGCACCCGGCTGCGTCGGCGCTGAACACCGGCACCCCTGATCGCGCTACGCCGGCGCCGTTGCCGACGGAGCGCGATCCCCCGTTCAGGCTCCCGGCGCGGGGCGGCGGTCGGCCGGCGCCGGTCTGACCAGGATCCCCGGCACGAGCGGCCGGGAGAGCGGTTGCCCGCCGAACTTGCGCAAATCTTGAGCCGTCGTCACACCAGCCGGCGGTGCATCACCAACAGGTCGACGTACCCCTGGCTGGGGTGCCGGAAGCCCTCCGGCACCCGGCCGACCACCTCGAAGCCCAGCGACCGCCACAGCCGCACCGCCCGGGTGTTGCTGGCCACCACGGCGTTGAACTGCATGGCCCGGTAGCCGTCCGCGCGGGCCACGTCCAGCACGTGCTCGGCGAGCGCCCGACCGACGCCGCGGCCCCCGGCGGCCGGGGCGACCATGAAGCCGGCGTTGGCCACGTGGTCGCCCGGGCCGGCCTGGTTCGGCGCCAGCTTCGCCGAGCCGAGCACCGTGCCGTCCGGGTCGACCGCGACCAGGGTCCGCCCGGGCGGCGTCGCCATCCACAGCCGGCGGGCCTGCTCCTCGGTGACGTCGCGGGGCCAGGTGTACGTCTCGCCGGCGGCCACGATGTCGTGCAGGAACGGCCAGATCAGGGGCCAGTCGGCCGGCGTCGCGGTACGGATCTCCACCGGACGAGCATGGCACGCGCGGCGTTTGACGCGGCAAACAACGGGTAGTCGCCGGAGCTCACCGGCGAATCGAGAAGGAGAAGCTCTGATGGATGGCCAGGTCAAGGTCGCGGTGATCTACTACAGCGCGACCGGCATCACCTACCAGATGGCGCAGGCGGCGGTCGAGGCGGCAGGGGAGGCCGGTGCCGAGGTGCGCCTGCGCAAGGTGCGTGAGCTGGCGCCGGACGAGGCGATCCGCTCCAACTCGGGCTGGCAGGCGCACCGGTTGGAGACGCAGGACGTGATGGAGGCCGAGCCGGACGACCTGTCCTGGGCCGACGTCGTGATCATGGGGTCGCCCACCCGGTACGGCATGATCGCCGCTCAGCTCAAGCAGTTCATCGACACCACCGGCCCGCTGTGGGCCAACGGCCTGCTGGCCGACAAGGTCTACACCGGCTTCACCTCGACCGCGACCTCGCACGGCGGTCAGGAGGCGACGCTGCTGTCGCTCTACACCGTCTTCTACCACTGGGGCGGCGTCGTGGTGACGCCCGGCTACACCGACCAGAGCCAGTTCGTCGCCGGCAACCCGTACGGCGCGTCGCACACCAGCAACAACGGGGAGATCGCCCCGGACCACGTCGCGTTGGCCGCCACCGCGCTCACCGCGAAGCGGGCCGTGCTGACGGGGGCCGCGCTCAAGCGGGGCATGGCCGGCTGACCGTCGCGGCACGCGGGTGACCGGTGACCGGACGGGGGCTCTCGAACCCGTCCGGACCACCGGTCGTCCTTCGCCTACCCCCGATCGGCCACGGCATGCGCGCCGACGCCGGGTAGGTTGACCGGCGATGGACATTCTCGCTCTGGACCTGGGCACCTCGTCGGTACGCGGGCTGGTGCTGGACGCGGACGCCGTACCGCGTCCGGGCGCGCTGGCCCGTCGCAAGGTGCACCTGGCCACCGGCGACGACGGCGCCGGGACGCTGGACGGCGCCGGCTACCTGGCCTGCCTGGTGGAGTGCCTCGACGAGCTGGCCGCCGGCGGCCACCTGCGGGAGGTCGGGCTGGTGGCGACGTCGGCGCAGTGGCACTCGGTGCTGCCGCTGGCCGCCGACGGCACCCCGTCGGGTCCGGTGCTGACCTGGCTGGACACCCGACCGACGCCGCCCGCCGGGGCCGCCGGCCCGGCCGACCCGGACGACTTCCACCGGCGTACCGGCACCTGGTGGCACCGCTGCTACTGGTCGGTGCGACTGCCGTGGCTGCGGGAGCGCGCGGGCGACGCGTCCCCGCGGTTCGCCGGCCTGGCCGAGTACGTTCTCGGCGCGCTGCTCGACGACGCGCCGATGTCGGTGTCGCTGGCCTCCGGCACCGGCCTGCTCGACCTGCGCCGCCTGGACTGGGACGCGGAGGCGTGCGCGCTGGCCGGCGTACGCCCGGAGCGGCTGCCGCCGCTGGCGCCGGAGGGCTGGCACGGTCGGTTGAACCCGGAGCACGCGCGGCGCTGGCCGCAGCTGGCCGAGGCGCGTTGGGCGGCGCCGGTCGGCGACGGCGCGGCGTCCAACGTGGGTTCCGGGTGTGTCGACGAGTCGCGCGCCGCGGTCACCGTCGGCACGTCCGCGGCGGTCCGCATGATCCAGGCCGTGCCGGCCGGCGCGGAGCTGCCGCCGCTGCCGGACCAGCTCTGGCGGTACCGGGTCGACCACGACCACGTGGTGACCGGGGCGGCGTACTCCAGCGGCGGGAACCTGTTCGCCTGGGCGAGTCGCGAGTTGCGCCTGCCGGAGGGCGCCGAGTTGGAGGCCGCGCTGCACCGGGTGGCCGGCGGCCGGGCGCTGCGGGCCAATCCCCGCTTCGGCGGCGACCGGCCACCGGGCACGGCGCCGGCCGGGTCGGGCGAGCTGGGCGGGTTGAGCTTCGGCACCACCGCTGTCGAGCTCCTCGCCGGCCTGATGGGTGGGCTGTGCCGGCTCGTCGCCGACGACCTCGCGTTGCTGGAGGCCGGTCTCGCCGACCCGATGGAGGTGGTGCTCGGCGGCGGCGCGTTGACCGCCTCGCCGTGGTGGCGGGCGGCCTTCGCCGAGGCGCTCGTCCCGCGTACGGTGCGGTGGCAGCGCAACCCGGAGATCGGGGGGACCGGTGCCGCGTTGGTGGCTCTGGGTCGGGTCCCGGCGGCGGCCGGCATCGGCGGCGTCGGCGGTATCGGCCGGCCGGACGCCGACGACCCGAGCACCGTCCCGCCGCGCTGACCGTCCTGCTCATGCCGTCCGGGCGGGCGTTGACACCGCCCGTCGGCCTGGTTGGATGGATCCCGCTCCCCGGCGTGGTGGAGTCGGACGAGGAGGCAAGTGTGGGCGCAGGTCCCGACCCGGTTCGCGGCGCGGCCCCACCGCCGCACCGGCGGCGTTCCGGGTTCCGCCTGCGGGACTGGCGGCTGGGCACCAAGCTCGCCACGGTGCTGGTGATCCCCTCGGTGGCGTTCCTGGTCCTGGCCGGCGTGCAGACCCGGGGGCTGGTGGGGCAGACCACGGCGCTGAGCGACTTCGCCGAGCAGGTCGGCATCGGCCGGCAGATCACCGCCGTGGTCGACCGGCTCCAGCAGGAGCGCGACCGTTCCGCCGGTGAGCTGGCCGCGTTGCGCCGGTCCGGCACCGGCGCCGACCGGGACGCCGCGGTCGCCGCGCTGCGGCCGTTGCAGGAGGCCACCGACCGGGCGGTGGACGAGCTGCGGACCGCGGCCGAGCCACTGGCCGACGCCGACGCCGCCTGGCAGGTCTCCTACTCGGAGGCGCTGGAGGCGTACGACCAGGTGGTGAACATCCGGGCCGCGGTGCCGCCGGCGGTGCTCTCCGGCGACACCGTGCTCGGCACCTACCACCGGGCCGTCGCGGCGCTGCTCAACCTGCTGGCCGAACCGTCGCCGGGGGACGGGCAGCGGGCGCTGACCGAGGCGGTGCTGCGGTACGTGCAGCTGGCCCGCGTCAAGGAGCTGTCCTCGCGGATCCGCGCCGAGCTGTACGCCGCCGCCCGCGCCGGCCGGTACGAGCCGGACGACCAGGTGACGCTCAGCGACCTGCGGGCCCAGCAGCTCACCGCGCTGGGTGCGTTCCGGGTGGCGGCGACCGCCGAGCAGATCCGTCGCTACGACCAGACGTCGGTCGACCCGGCCTTCGTCACGGCCACCCGGCTGGAGGAGCGGACCCTGCCCGCCGGCGAGGCGACGCCGGCGGTGCTGTCCGCGCCGCAGTGGTGGGCGGCCACCGAGCAGCGGCAGGAGCTGTTCCGCCAGCTCGAGAGCGAGATCGTCGACGACGCGGTGAGCCGGGCCGACGACGCGAGCGTCCGGCAGCTACGCGAGACGTTGCTGGTGGCCGGCGGCATCGTCGCGGTGCTGCTGGTCGCCGTGCTCATCTCGCTGCTGGTTGGCCGGTCGGTGGCCCGGGCGATGCGCCAGTTGCGCGGCCAGGCGTTGCGCATCGCGCAGGTGGAGCTGCCGATGACGCTGGAGCGGCTGCGCGTGATGAACCGTCCGGTGGACCGGATCGACGTGCCACCCGCGGTGATCGACTCCCAGGACGAGCTCGGCGAGCTCGCCGAGGCGTTCGTGGCGGTGCACCGCAGCGCGGTGGACGTCGCGGTCGAGCAGGCGATGATGCGCCGCAACGTGAACGCCATGTTCGTCAACCTGGCCCGGCGCAGTCAGGTGCTGGTCGAGCGGCAGTTGGAGCTGCTCGACGACCTGGAGCGCGAGGAGAGCGACCCGGACCAGTTAGAGAACCTGTTCAAGCTGGACCACCTCGCCGCCCGGATGCGGCGCAACGACGAGAGCCTGCTGGTGCTCGCCGGCACCGAGTCGACCCGGCGGTGGAACCGCCCGGTGGGGCTGGGCGCGGTGCTGCTGGCGGCGAGCGCGGAGATCGAGCAGTACCAGCGGGTGCGTCACGAGAACCGTGCCGGCCTGCACGTGGTCGGGCACGCCGTCGGTGACCTGGTGCACCTGTTCGCGGAGCTGCTGGAGAACGCCACCGCGTTCTCCCGTCCGGAGACGGCGGTGCGGGTCGTGGTCGAGTCGGACGGCCCGGGCGCGCTGGTGGAGATCGTGGACCGGGGGCTCGGCATGAGCCAGGCCGCGCTGGCCGAGGCGAACGCGGTGCTGGCCGAGCCGCCGGCGGCCGACGTGTCCGCCTCCGAGCGGATGGGCCTGTTCGTGGTGAGCCACCTGGGCGCCCGGCACGGGGTGCGGGTGCAGTTGCGCGCCGGCCGGGAGGGCCTGGTGACCCGCGTCCGGATCCCGGCCCACCTGCTGGCCGAGGCGCCCGCGCCGGGGCTGGACCCGCCGGTGCCGGCGCGGATGTTGAGCGGCCAGGTCGCCGCGGCGTCCCGCGCGCTCGGCGCGGCCACCGCCGAGCTGCCGGTGGCCGGTCGGCACCCGGTGTCGCCGCTGCTCCGGCCGCAGCCGGGTCCGTCGCCGCATTCGGGCCAGTCACCGCCGCCGGGCCGGCCGCCGCAGCCGGCGCTGCCGGTGTCGCCGCTGACCGGCCGGCCGCTCGGCGACGTGCCGGAGGCCGCGCCGTCCGGCCCGCCGGCGTCCGCCGTCCCGCGGCCCCGGCCGGTGCCCGGCCGGGCCGAGGACGTGCTGGCGCCGGCCGCCGGTCCGGCGGCCGGTGGCGGCTGGTTCACCCGGCAAGGTCCGACGTCGTCGGTGCTCGGTGTGACGCCGGCGCCGGCCCGGACGCCGGTCACCGGGGGGACCAACGAGCGTGGCCTGCCGGTACGCGTGCCGATGGCCCAGCTCGCCGCGGTGTCCTCGCCCGCCGGGCCGGACCGCGCGGCGGTACGGCACGAGCCGGACCCGGACGCGGTGGGCGGTATGCTGTCCCGCTTCTACGGCGGGGTACGACGGGCCGAGGCTGAGGAGACGACCGAGATGTACCTGCCGCGCGACGAAGGGGGACGACGACAGTGACGACGTTGAGCCAGGAGGCACGGGACCTGAGCTGGCTGGTGACCGCGTTCGCCGAGCGGGTTCCCGGCGTGGCGCACGCCGTGGTGGTGTCCTCCGACGGGCTGCTGGTGGCGATCTCCGCGCATCTGCCCCGGGACCACGCGGACAAGCTCGCCGCGGTGACGTCGGGGCTGATGAGCATCACCGCGGGCGCGGCCCAGATGTTCGACGGCGACATCGTCAAGCAGACCGTGGTCGAGATGGGTCGCGGCTACTTCCTGGTGATGCAGATCCGGGACGGTTCGATCCTGGCGACGCTGGCCGGCGGCGACGCCGACATCGGCGTGGTCGGCTACGAGATGGCGCGGCTGGCCAAGCAGGCCGGCGAGATGCTCACCCCGGCGCTGCGGGCCGAGCTGCAACAGGCGCTGCCGCGTTGACCGGACACCCGGCCGGCGACGTCGCCGGCCGGGCCGCGCCCGCCTAGAGTCCGTTGCGGCGGATCACGTCGCGGTACCAGTGGGCGCTGCGCTTGAACAGCCGCCGCTGGGTCGGGTAGTCCACGTAGATCAGGCCCCAGCGCTCCTCGTACCCCTCGTTCCACTCGAAGTTGTCCATCAGCGACCAGACGTGGTAGCTCTCCAGCGGCACCCCGTCCCGGATGGCCCGGTGGGCGACGGCGAGGTGGTCGCGCAGGAAGGCGATCCGGCCGGCGTCGTCGATGGTGCCGTCCGGGCCGGGGGCGTCCGGGCAGGGCAGGCCGTTCTCGGTGATGGTGATCGGCACCCGGCCGTAGTCGCGGGTGACCCGGGTCAGGGTGTCGTACAGGCCCTCGGGGTAGATCTGCTGCCAGTCGGCCTCGGAGGTGGGCCACTTCCGGACCGTGTCGCCGCTGCCGGTGACGTAGATCGGGGTGTAGTACTGCACCGCGAGCAGGTCCACCGGGCTGGAGATGATCTTCAGGTCGCCGTCCCGGATGCCCCGGGCCATCCGGCTGTCCGGTCCCAGGTCGGCCAGCACGTCCTGCGGGTATGCGCCCTTGAAGACGGAGTCGAGGTAGAGGCGGTTCTCGTAGCCGTCGTAGAGCGTGGTCGCGGCGGCGGCCTCGGCGCTGTCGTCGGCCGGGTAGCACGGGTGCAGGTTGAGCGCCGGGCCGATCCGGCCGGGCATGCCGGAGGCGCGCAGCGCCTGCACGGCGAGGCCGTGGGCGAGTTGGAGGTGGTGGGCGACCAGGTACGCCGCCGCCGGGTCCTGGTGGCCGGGGGCATGGTGCCCGGTGAGGTAGCCGTTCTGCACCACGGTCTTCGGTTCGTTGATGGTCAGCCAGACCGGCACCCGCTCGCCGAGCGCGCGGAACACGACGTCGGCGTAGTCGGCGAAGCGCTCGGCGGTGTCGCGGTTCTCCCAGCCGCCGTCGTCCTGGAGGGCCTGGGGGAGGTCCCAGTGGAACAGCGTGGCCATCGGCGCGATGCCCCGCTCGTGCAGGCCGTCCACGATCCGGCGGTAGAAGTCGAGGCCGCGCTGGTTCGGGCGGCCGGAGCCGTCGGCCTGGATGCGCGGCCAGGAGATGGAGAACCGGTAGCTGCGCAGCCTGAGGTCGCGCATCAGGTCGAGGTCCTGGGCGTACCGGTGGTAGTGGTCGGCCGCGACGTCGCCGGTGTCGCCGTTGCGGGTGCGCCCCGGGGTGCGGCTGAAGGTGTCCCAGACGGACTCACCCCGCCCGTCCTCCTTGGCGGCCCCCTCGATCTGGTACGCCGAAGTCGCCGCGCCCCAGCCGAAGTCGGGCGGGAAGCGCAGCCCGCGGTCCAGCTCCGAGTCGGTGCGGCGCTCGGGCGGGCTGTCGCAGCCGCCGAGTGCGGTGGCGGCGGCGACCCCGGCCGCGGTGGCGCCGGCGAGCCCGGTCCGGGCCGCGCCGGCCGCGGTCGCGGACAGGGCGGCGCGGCGGAGCAGGCGCCGTCGGGTGAGTAACGACATGAGGCTTCTCCTCGAAGTGACGGGCCGCCCGGGGCCGGGAGCGCTCCCAGCATAGGCCGGAGGCGGCCGGCCTCGAATCCGGCGGTCGCGGCGCGGGCGGCGGCGCGGCCGGCGGGCGGCCGGAGTGGGGTGGGCGGGTGTCGCTCGGGGGCTGGGGCGAGCGGCGAGGGTGGAGCGGATAGCGAGAAAGGCCGTCCGGGTGGCGTGTCACGCCTGTCCCGTCGGCCTCTTTTGCCGTCGACAACGGGGGTTTAGTGTGGGGACGGGGGAGGGCAACCCCCGTCCCCACCGAGATGCACACACGCACGATTGGGAATTGGCGTCCGTCGTGCGTGTCGCGCGGGAGCCGGGCCACGCGAGTGGCTCTGGTTCCACCTCCCTCCATCTGGCGGGTGATGGCCGGCGGCGGCGTCCGGGCTGGTTCGCCGCCGGCCACTGGGCCGGTACGCCGGGCACGGGTGTCCCCGGCGATTCAGTACTTACATCTCCGTCGATGGAAGCGCTCCCATCGGCGATGCTGCGACTGTAACGCCCGTCACGGCTTTGTGAAAGACCCTAAACGAGATCGAAACATGGACGTGGGTATCTGCCCTGGCCATTGTGGTGGGAGCGCTTCCATGGCACACTCTCGTCACGCGACGAGGAGCCAACCCCCGCGAGCGCGGGCCGCCGAGGGCACCCGGACATCCGGTGCGGCGCCCCGATTCCCGGCACGACCGGGACGACCACCTTTCCGGACGCCTCCGTCCCCCCGCGTACGCCCGTCGACGCGTGGAGGCGCCCCGCCGGGGCCCCGGCCCCGGCCCGGTCCGAGGAGACACCGCCCAGATGAGACTCATGGCCAGACGTCGCCGCACGGCGATGCTCGCCGCCACCGCCCTCGCCATCGGCGGGGTGACCCTGCCCGCGAGCGCTGCCCAGGCCGCCCCCGCCTGCGACGTGACCTACGCGACCAGCGAGTGGAGCAACGGGTTCACCGCCACCGTCACCATCAAGAACCTGGGTGACGCGCTGAACAACTGGTCGCTGAAGTTCGCGTTCCCGAACAGCAGCCAGCGCGTGACGCAGGGCTGGTCGGCCAAGTGGACCCAGAGCGGCAGCGACGTGACCGCGACCAACGAGTCGTGGAACGGCAGCCTGCCCACCGGCGCGTCCACCAGCATCGGCTTCAACGGCGCGTTCAGCGGCAGCAACCCGAAGCCCACCGCGTTCACCCTCAACGGTGTCGCCTGCAACGGCGCCTCCAGCAACCAGCCGCCGTCGGTCTCCCTCGGCGTGCCGACCGGCCCGTTCACCGCGCCGGCGGACGTCCCGCTCACCGCGACCGCCAGCGACGCCGACGGCACCATCAGCAAGGTCGAGTTCTACCGCAACGGCCTGCTGGTCAACACCGACACCACCGCGCCGTACGGCTACGACCTGCTGGGCCTGCCGGCCGGCAGCTACACCGTGCAGGCCAAGGCGTACGACAACGCCGGCGGCACGGCGATCGCGGAGAAGTCCTTCACGGTCGGCGCGGCCACCGGGCCGAGGCTGGTCGCCACCCCGTCGGCGGTCAGCGTCGACGAGGGCGGCAGCACCAGCGTCCGGTACACGCTCAGCTCGGCGCCCACCGCCAACGTCCCGGTGACCCTCGCCGTCACCGGTGACAGCGACATCACCGTGTCGCCGAGCACGCTGACGCTCACGCCGAGCAACTGGAGCACCGGCGTCACCGCCACCGTCTCGGCCGCGGAGGACGCGGACACGGTCGGCGGCACCGCCACCATCGCCGCGTCGGCCACCGGCGTCGCGTCGGTCTCGGTGGTCGCCACCGAGATCGACAACGACTCCCCGGGCGGCGACAACGCCTACATCAAGAAGTTCCTCGACCAGTACGGCAAGATCAAGAACTCGGGTTACTTCAGCCCCGAGGGCGTGCCGTACCACTCGGTCGAGACGCTGATCGTGGAGGCGCCCGACCACGGGCACGAGACCACCTCCGAGGCGTTCAGCTTCTGGATCTGGCTGGAGGCCCAGTACGGCCGCGTCACCCAGAACTGGAGCCCGTTCAACAACGCGTGGACCGTGATGGAGAAGTACATCATCCCCAGCCACGCGGACCAGCCCACGGCCGGCTCGCCGGGCACCCCGCAGTACGCGGCCGAGCACAACCTGCCCAGCCAGTACCCGTCGGCGCTGGAGGCCAGCGTCCCGGTCGGCCAGGACCCGCTGCGCTCGGAGCTCCAGTCCACCTACGGCACCGGTGACATCTACGGCATGCACTGGCTGCTCGACGTCGACAACACCTACGGCTACGGCCGGTGCGGCGACGGCACCACCCGGCCCGCGTACATCAACACCTTCCAGCGGGGCACCCAGGAGTCGGTGTGGGAGACCGTGCCGCAGCCGTCCTGCGACACGTTCAAGCACGGCGGCCAGTACGGCTACCTCGACCTGTTCGTCAAGGAGTCCAACGCCCCGGCCAAGCAGTGGAAGTACACCAACGCGCCGGACGCCGACGCGCGCGCCGTGCAGGCCGCCTACTGGGCGCTGACCTGGGCCAAGGCGCAGGGCAAGGAGGCCGACGTGGCGGCCACCGTGGCGAAGGCCGCCAAAATGGGCGACTACCTGCGCTACTCGCTGTTCGACAAGTACTTCAAGAAGATCGGCAACTGCGTCGGCGCGTCCGCGTGCCCGGCCGGCAGCGGCCGTGACTCGGCGCACTACCTGCTCTCCTGGTACTACGCCTGGGGTGGCGCGTACGACACGTCGCAGAACTGGTCGTGGCGGATCGGCTCCAGCACCAGCCACTTCGGCTACCAGAACCCGTTCGCGGCCTGGGCGATGACCAACGTCCCGGAGCTGAAGCCGAAGTCGCCGACCGCGGTCTCCGACTGGCAGAAGAGCATGGACCGGCAGCTCGAGTTCTACACCTGGCTCCAGTCCGCCGAGGGCGGCATCGCCGGCGGCGCCACCAACAGCTGGGAAGGCAACTACGGCACGCCGCCGGCCGGCACCGCCACCTTCTACGGCATGTTCTACGACGTCGACCCGGTCTACAACGACCCGCCGTCGAACCAGTGGTTCGGCATGCAGGCCTGGTCGATGCAGCGCATCGCCGAGCTGTACCTCCAGACCGGCAACGCCAAGGCCAAGGCGCTGCTGGACAAGTGGGTCCCGTGGGCGATCGCCAACACCACCACGGGCACCAACTGGTCGATCCCGTCGGACATGAAGTGGACCGGCCAGCCGGCCAACTGGAACCCGAGCAGCCCGCAGCCGAACTCCAACCTGCACGTCGAGGTGACGGTCAAGGGTCAGGACGTCGGCGTCGCCGCCGCCTACGCCCGCACGCTCATCGCGTACGCGGCCAAGTCCGGCAACACCGCGGCGAAGACCACCGCCAAGGGCCTGCTGGACGCGCTCTCGGCGGCCTCCGACAGCAAGGGCGTCTCGATGCCGGAGAAGCGCGGCGACTACAAGCGCTTCGACGACGTCTACAACGCCGCCGACGGTCAGGGCCTCTACATCCCGCCGGGCTGGACCGGGAAGATGCCGAACGGCGACGCCATCGCCGCCGGCAAGAGCTTCCTGGACATCCGGTCCTTCTACAAGAAGGACCCGGACTGGCCGAAGGTGCAGGCGTACCTGGACGGCGGCGCCGAGCCGGTCTTCAACTACCACCGGTTCTGGGCGCAGGCGGACGTCGCCATGGCGTACGCCGACTACGGGACCTACTTCCCGCAGGGATGAAATGACGACTCCTCCGTGGGCGGGTGAGGCCCTGCCCACGGAGGAGGTCGACCCGGCCGATGGGGGAACGGAGCGGCCGGGTCGGCGGACGGCCTGACGCCCACGGTCAGGCCGGGTGGGCCGGCCGTCCGGCCGACGCAGCGGACGGACCGGCCCACCACTCCGCCCGGGGCGACCCATGGCGCGAAAAGGCACCGAAAAATCAGCGCTCCACGGGATCACATCCGTGGCGCGGACGGAGTAACGTGTTTGACGGAGAGGCCGCTCCCCCCGTGGCGGCCTCTCCACTATTTTTTTGCGGGTCCTCCACCGCGCGCCGCACCGGCCCGACCGCTAAGTTGTCCGGGTGCGGGAGACGGCGAGGGGTTGGACGGCGGTCTGGTTGGTCGTACTGGCCTTGATCCAGACGGCCGCGTTTCTGGTGGTGTGGCGATTCGCCGTGCACACCGAGCTGGGGCAGTGGCTCGACACGGTCGCCCTGACCGGCAACCAGATCGGCCAGGACCGGGTCGACGGGCCGGTGAACACCCTCCTCAACGCCATGTCGGTGGTGTCGCTGCTGGCCGCGACCGCGGTGATCGGCTTCATCGCGCTGATCCGGGGCCGTAAGGCGCTCGCCGTCACCGCGACGCTGCTGATCGCCGGCGCGAACGCCAGCACCCAGGTGCTCAAGTACGTCCTCACCCGACCCGAGTTCGGCGTCGACCCGGAGCGGGCCGCCGCCGGCAACAGCCTGCCCAGCGGGCACACCACGATCGCGGCCTCGGTGGCGGTCGCCCTGATCCTGGTGCTGCCCCGGCAGTTGCGGGTGGCGGGCGCGTTCCTCGGCGCCGGCTACGCCGCCGCCGCCGGGGTGGCCACGCTCTCCGCCGGCTGGCACCGACCCAGCGACGCGGTCGCCGCGTACCTGCTGGTCGGCGCCTGGGCCGCGGTGGCCGGGCTGGTGCTGCTGGTCTTCCAGCGGGAGCGGGCCGTGGTGGAGCCCGGCGACGCGCACCGGCTGGCCGCCGCCGTGCTCGGAATCGGCGGCGCGGTGGCGATGCTGGCCTCCGCGTTGGCGTTGTCCTGGCTGGTGGACCGGTCCACCGTCGCCGTCGAGGAGCTCGGCCGCCGTCCGCTGTTCATCGGGTACGCGGGCAGCGCGGCCGGCATCGCCGGCACGATCGCCGTGGTGGCCGCGCTGGTGCTCGCCCTGGTGCACCGGCTGGTGCCCCGGTGGAAGGGCTGAGGCGCCCGATGGAGCCGGTCCGGGCCGCGTTCCGCGACGAGTGCGAGCGGCTGGAGCGGGTGCTGCACGGGCTCGACGGGGCGGCGCTGGACCGTCCCACCCCGTGCCCGCCGTGGCGGGTCCGGGACCTGCTGGCCCACGTACGCGCCGGCGCCGGCCGGCTGGCCGGGATGCTCGCCGAGCCCGCGCCGCCACGGGCCGAGGTGACCGCCGCCGGGTACTTCGGCGCGGCCAAGTTCGCACCCGCCGTCGACCGGGACCGGATCGACGCGGCCCGGACTGCGGCCCGGGAACTGCCCGACGCGACCGAGGTGGCACGGGAGTTCGGGCGGGCCTGGCGGGCCACGGACGCGGCGGTGGCCGCCGAACCGCCGGACCGGGTGGTGCGCACCCGGCACGGTGACGCGATGGCGCTGACCGAGTTCCTGCGTACCCGCGTGGTGGAGGTCGCGGTGCACGGCCTCGACCTGGCCGACGCGCTGGACCGGCCGCCGTGGACCGCCCCGACCGCGGCGGCCGTGGTGGTCGACGTGCTCACCGCCGGCCGGCCGGTGCCGGACCGGCTCGGCTGGGACGCGCTCACGGTGCTGCGCAAGGCCACCGGCCGACTGCCGTGCACCGACGCGGAGCGGGCGGCGCTGGCGGCGGCCGGCATCCGCCGCCTCGCCTTCGGCGGCTGAGCCGGCCGCCCGGCCACCGACGCCGGCCGCCGGGCCACCGACGCCGGCCGCCGGGCCACCGACGCCGGCCGCCGGGCCACCGACGCCGGCCGCCGGGCCACCGACGCCGGCCGCCGGGCCACCGACGCCGGCCGCCGGGCCACCGACGCCGGCCGCCGGGCCACCGACGCCGGCCGCCGGGCCACCGACGCCGGCCGCCGGGCCACCGACGCCGGCCGCCGGGCCACCGACGCCGGCCGCCGGGCCACCGACGCCGGTCGCCCGGTTCCGTCGGCATCCGGCCGGGGCGGGTCAGCCGGCTGCCGGCGCCGCTCCGGCGGTTCCGCCGGCCGCCGACCGGCCGGCCGCACCGCGCCGCAGGTGGTCCAGCACGATCGGGTCGATCCGGCCCGGCACGAAGCGTTCCTCCAGGTTCTCCAGGCCGGACCAGGCGGCGAGCGCGTCGTCCAGGCCGGCCGGGCCGACCGGGTGCCCGGCGGCGGCGAGCAGCTCCGCCACCTCGACGGCGAGCGGGCCGGTGAGGTCGCGCAGGCTGGCCGGGTCGGGACGGCCGAAGATCATGGTGTGCAGGCCGAGCAGGCGGCGCAGCTCGGCGACCGGGTCCGGATGGTCGTCCACCCGCAGGTCGACCAGCTCGTCACCGGTGCCGGCGTAGCCGCCGTGGCGCTGCACCACCAGCAGCGCGGCGCTCTGCCGGCCGCGCCGGTCGCCGCCGGCCCGGTCCCCGGCGGCCAGCGCGGCGAGCAGTCGCTGCGGGAACGGCAGGTCGGTGCCGGTGAGCCAGGCGTCGCGCAGCGCGTCGATCACCTGCGGGCCGGTCAGGATGTTGCCCTGCGCGGCCCACCCGTCACCGGCCTGCCCACCGGCCCAGGGATGGCAGCGCGGCCCCGTCCAGGTGGCCCCCGCGCCGGCGGCCCCGACCACGGCGAGCTGCCGGTCGTCGCGCCCCGGGTCGGCGGCGACCAGACCGGCCACCGTGTCGGCGGCGGTGACGCCGGTACGCAGCAGCACCAGCGCCTGCGCCCGGTAGGCGAGGTTGGCGTGCGCCTGGGTGGCGACCGCCCCCACCCGCGCCTCGGCGGCCGGCACCAGCGCCCCGGCGGCGAGGAACCGGCTGGCCACGGCCACGCCGTGCAGGTGCCCGTCGGCGGAGCGGGCGACGAGCGAGAACGTCACGCGCGGATCGTAGCCCGGCGGCGGGCGTGGCGTCCCCCCACCGGCGGGAGGCGTCGGGCGCGGTCGGCACGGCGGCGCGGGCGACCGGAACGGGGCGCGGACGCGGTCAGAACGGCGACGCGGGCGCCTCCGGCGGGCGGCCCCAGGCGCGGCGGACGTCGGCCACCGCCACCGCCGCCAGCACCACGACCGCGTACCCGGCCGCCACCAGCAGCGGGATGCGCACCAGCAGCGGTACGGCCAGCACCAGCGCGACGATCGCCACCAGCCGGGACGGCGAGACCCGGCCGAACACCTCGTACTCGAAGCGGGCCCGGCCGGCCAGGAACAGCGCCGGCCCGCCCAGGACCATGGCGAGCCACGCCAGTTCGTTGTGCCCGGTGGGGTGCTCGATGGCCAGCTCGTAGCCGATCGCGGTGACCACCACGCCGATCACCATGACCATGTGGGTGTCGGCGGCGGAGCGCCCGATGGTGGCCGGATGCTCGGCCCCGGTCACCGCCTCGCCGAGGATCTGCCCGGCCCGCTGCACGTAGATCCGCCACAACAGCACGGACGTCGCCAGGGCGGCGGAGAACGCGACGATGCTGGGCCAGCCGCTCGGCGAGCGGGTGAACGTCAGGCCGGCGACCAGGATCGTCTCGCCGATCGCCACCAGATAGAACTGCTGGTACCGCTCGGCGAGGTGCCGGCCGTGGATGTCCCACCGGGAGATCGTCGAGCGGCCCAGGCCCGGCACCGGCCAGCCGAACCGGTTGCCGAGATACTCCACCAGCAGCGCCGCGCTCCAGAGCACCACCCGGGGGTTGGTGGGCAGCACCGCGCCGGCGAGCCACAGCACCGCGGAGACGCAGTACGTGATCAGCATCCGCAGCTTCAGCCGGCGGTACTGGAGTCGGCGCAGCACCAGCAGCAGGATCGCCGATCGGCCGACGCTCGCCACCACGTACGCGACGGCGAACGGCAGCCCGGTCGAGGTGAACGCGCGGGGGATCGCCACCCCCATCACCATCGCCGACACCAACGCGGTGACCACGATGACCTGCAACCACAGGTGGTACGGGTCGTACCGGCTGGTGGTCCACGCGGTGCCCTGCCAGAGCATCCAGAGCGCGATCAGCAGCAGCAACGTCTTCCCGCCGCCGGTCACCGCCTCCCAGTTGGTCTTGCCTCTCTCCAACGCCAGGTCCTCGAAGGCGCGCGCGGAGATCCGGGTCAGCGCGAACACGTAGACCAGATCGAAGAAGAGCTCCAGGAACGTGGCCCGGCCCCGGTCGTCGTCGTCCGAGCGCAGGGTGGCCGGCTCGGCGGTCCTCACCGCCGACTCCCGCCCTCGATCGCGTCCACCCGGCAGTCGTAACACTCTTCGCGGCCGTCGCGGCGCGGATCGTGCGGATCACCCCCTGATCTTGCTCCGGCGGTGCCGGGCGGGCACGATCGACGGGTGACGAACCGATGGGGCATGACCGTGCCGCTGGACGGCATCCCGCTCGCCGAGCACGCCGAGGTCTACGCGACGCTGGACCGGGCCGGCTTCACCGACGTCTGGTCGTCGGAGGTGGCCGGCACGGACGCGTTCACCCCGCTCGCGCTCGCCGCCGCCTGGGCGCCCCGGCTGCGCCTCGGCACCGCGATCACCCCGGTCTTCACCCGGGGGCCGGCGCTGCTGGCGATGAGCGCCGCCGCGCTGGCCGAGGCCGCGCCGGGCCGCTTCGCGCTGGGCGTCGGCGCGTCCTCGCCGGTGCTGGTGCGGGACTGGAACGCGGTGCCGTTCGACGAGCCCTACCGGCGCACCCGCGACGTGCTGCGGTTCCTGCGGGCGGCGCTGCGCGGCGAGACCGTCGACGGGGCGTACGACACGTTCGCAGTCCGGCGGTTCACGCTGGAACGCCCGCCGGCCGTGCCGCCGCCGGTGCTGCTGGCCGCGCTGCGCCCCGGCATGCTGCGGCTCGCCGCCGCCGAGGCCGACGGGGTGATCCTGAACTGGCTCGCCGCCGACGACGTGCCGACCGCGCTCGCCGAGCTGGGGGAGCGTCGCCCCGGCTTCCAGGTCGCCGCCCGGATCTTCGTCTGCCCCACCGAGGACGCCGCCTACGCCCGCGCGCTGGGCCGCCGCCTGATCACCGGCTATCTCACCGTGCCCGCGTACGCCGCCTTCCACCGCTGGCTCGGCCGGCAGGAGACGCTCGGGGAGATGTGGCGGGCCTGGGCGGCGGGGGACCGGCGCGGCGCCGCCGCCGCGGTGCCCGACGACGTGGTCGACGCGCTGGTGCTGCACGGCTCGCCCGAGCGGTGCGTGGCCTCTGCCCGCCGGTACGCCGCGCAGGGCGTCGACGTGCCGGTGTTGGCGGTGCTGCCCACCCCGGAGACGACCGGGGGCGGCGCGGCGGCCTGGGCCGACCTGCTGCCCCGGCTCGGGGCCGGCGCCGAGGACGGGAGCTGAGATGAACCTGACCGACCGGGTGGTGGTGATCACCGGCGGGGCCGGTGGCATCGGCGCGGCGCTGGGCCGCCGCTTCGCCGCCGAGGGCGCCGCCGCCGTGGTGCTCGCCGACCTGGCCGCCGACGCGGCCCGCGCGGCGGCCGACGCGATCGGCCCGGTGGCCTCCGGCGTCGGGCTGGACGTCACCGACGAGGCGGCGGTCCGCGCGCTCGTCGACGAGACCGAACGCCGCCACGGCCGGATCGACCTGTTCTGCGCCAACGCCGGGGTCGCCACCGGCGGCGGCCTCGACGCGCCCGACGCCGACTGGGACCGGGCCTGGCGGGTCAACGTGCTCGGCCACCTGCACAGCGCCCGCGCGGTGCTGCCGGGCATGCTGCGCCGGGGGCAGGGCCACCTGCTGCTCACCTGCTCGGCGGCGGGCCTGCTGACCGCCGTCGGGGACGCGCCGTACACGGCCACCAAGCACGCGGCGGTCGGCCTCGCCGACTGGCTGGCGATCACCTACCGGGACGCCGGCATCCGGGTCAGCGCGCTCTGCCCGCAGGGCGTGGACACCCCGATGCTCGCCGACGGGCTCGCCGAGGGACACCTCGGCGCGCGGGTGATCGCCGCGTCCGGCGCGATCCTCACCCCGGACCAGGTCGCCGACGCGGTCGTCGCCGGGCTGGCCGAGGAACGCTTCCTCATCCTGCCCCACCCGGAGGTGGCCGACTTCGCCCGCCGCCGTGCCGAGGACCCGGACGGCTGGCAGGCCGGCCTCCGCAAACTCGTCCGCAAGCTACGCGCCGCCGGCTCCTGACCGGCCGCACGGCTCCCGCTCCGGGCGCGTCCGCGCGTCGCCGTCCCGGTCGGCAACCGGCGTGCGTGCGGGCGTCAGCGCCGCCAACGCAGCGGGCCCGGGTGGACCCGCCACCACAACCGCCGCCAGCGTGGCCGGGCGTCGCGCAGCGACTCGCCGTACGCGGTGACCAGCGCCGCCGCCCGGTCCGCCTGCTGCCCGGTGGTGCTGCCCGGGGCGAAAGCCACCTGGTTGACCAACCCGGCCAGCTCGTCGACCCCGCCGCCGGAAGCCTCCGCGCCGGCCGATGCGCCGGTCGCCGCACGGGCCTCGGCGAGCGTCCCACGGGCCCGCTCGGCCACCTCGGCCGCCGCCAGGTCCGACCCGGCCGGGCGGCCGGCCAGCCGCAGCGCGTCGGTCAGCTCCCGCCAGGCGCCGGCGACCCGCTCGCCGGGCGCACCCCGGTCCAGCCGGGACCGGCTCAACCGGCGGCGCGACATGGCCAGCGCCGCCAGCAGCGCGCCGACCACCAGCAGCAGGCCGCCGACGCCGCCGCCCACCAGCACCGGCGTACCCGGACCGCCGCGGACCCGGTCCGGCGCGGACGCGGCGGCCGGGGCAGAGGCCGAGGGCTGCCCGGTCGGCGCCGGGACCTCCGACGGCGGCGGCTCCTCCGGCTGCGGCCGGAAGTCCTCCTCCACCGGGCGGGGCGCGGAGTCCGGACGCGGCATCGGGTCGAACGGCACCCACCCGACGCCGTCGAACAGCACCTCCGGCCAGGCGTACGCGTCGGCGGCCCGCACCGGCCCGTCCGCCTTCGGCGCGAACCCGACCACCACCCGGGTGGGCAGCCCGGCGAGCCGGCCGAGCACCGCGAACGCGGCGGCGAACTGCTCCGAGGTGCCCCGCTGCCCGCCGCCGTTACGCGGCCCGAACAGGAAGAACGTCAGATTCGGGTACGCGTGCCCGCTGGGCGCGTCGGCGGTCACCCGGTAGTGCTCGGCGAGGAACGTGGCGATCGCGTCGGCCCGCGCGTACGGGGCGCCGTTGGCCTCGGCGAGCTGGGTGGCCAGCCGCCGCAACTGCTCCGGTGCCCCGTCCGGCACCCGCAGCACCCGCGCCACCGCGTCGCCGGCCGGCACGTTCGCGGTGCTCACCAGGTTCACATCCGGGCGCTCCCGCACCGAGGACACGTCGTACCGCAGCCCCGGGGCGAGCCCCTCCGGGCGGATCAGCGTCCCGCTCGCCGGGTCGTACGCCACCCGCGCGCCACCCACCTCGCGCGGCGTCGGCACCGCCGGCAGCAGCCGCCCGGTCAGGTCGCCCACCGTGATCTCCTGGCGCACCGCCTCGGTGGTGGCCCCCGGCGCGGGCTCGACCGCCGGCAGGATCCGCCCCGCGTTGCGGTACGTGGCCCCGACCCGCCAGGTCACCCCGTCGTAGTCGCTGAGCACCGCCAACCGGATCCGCGGCGGCCCGCCCTCGGCCGGCCCGGCGACCGTACGCACGTCGAGCAGCCGCTGGTCCGGGTTCAACGCCCAGCCCGAGATCCGGATGAGCGGGTTCTCGTCCAGCGACTCCACCTGCGGCGGCTCCACGTAGCGGCGCGGGTCGACCGGACGCGCGTCGACCTGACCGGCGACCACCGGCGCGACCAGCGCGGCCAACGCCACCACCACGGCCAGACCGGCCGCGCTCGCGGCGGCCAGCCGGAGCCGCACCGCCGCGCGTACCGCCGGGGTGAGCCCGGCGACCGGGTCGGCGTCCGCCGCCGGGTCGGACCGGCGTCCCGGCGCCGCCAGGCCGGCCGCCGCCACGGCCGCGAACAGCACCGTCGGGCCGACCGCCGGCGCCGCGTTCGGCCCGACCACGTAGAGCGCGCCGGCGTAGAGCAGCGCCGGCGGCAGGTACCCGGCCAGCACCCGGCCGGCCCGCACCGCCACCTCGGCGGCGGTCAGCCCGGCCAGCCAGGCGGCCACCACCGGGACCAGCACGGTGTCCGGCGTCGGCTGCACCGGGATCATCGCGGTCAGCAGCCGGGGGATCGCGTTGCGGGCGGCGTCGGCGGCCACCTCGCCGAGCCCGCCGGGCAGCGCCGCGTGGCTCGCCGCCAGCCGCAGCGACAGCAGCGTCCAGCCGGCCAGGGCGACCACCGACAGCGGCGCCACCAGCCACGACGCCAGCCGCCGGGCGGCCACGCTCACCAACACCGAGCCGGCCGCCGCGCCGACCATCAACCGGGCCAGCAGCGGATCGGCGTACACCCGGCCCAACACCACGCCGGACAGCGCGACCAGCACGACCAACGCCACCGGCACCGGCGCCGCCCGCAGCCCCCGGACCGCCCATCCCCGCGCCGACGCCCCGGTCACCACCGGCGGATCCCGTCCCACTCGGCGGCGAACGCCGCGCCGTCGGCCGCGTCCAGCACCACCAGGCCCGCCGCGCCGGCCGCCGTCGGCGCCGACGCGCCGAACATCCCCACCACCACCGACGGGTACGCGCCGCGCAGCGCGCCGACGTGCCCCAGCTCGTCACCGGCGCCCGGCCCGGTGAGGAAGACGAGCGTGTCGCCGAGCCGGTCCTGGCGCAGCCGGCCCGCCGCCGCCGACAACACCTCCGGCCCGCCGCCGGCCAGCTCGACCGCCGCGAGACGATCCAACGGCCCGGCCACCCCGGCGGGCTCGGCCTCGGCCGGCGCGACCAGCAGCAGGTGCACCGGGAGGTCCTCCCGCACCGCCGCGGCCACCACCGACGCCGCCGCCTCGCACGCCGCCTCGAACGACTCCGCCACCCCGGCCACCCGGCCCGGATGGGCGGCCGACCGGTTGTCCAACACCACCACGATGCGCGGCAGGCTGGTGTCCACGTTCTCCCGCACCATCAGCTCGCCCACCCGCGCGCTGGTCCGCCAGTGCACCCGGCGCAACTCGTCGCCGACCACGTACTCCCGCAGCGAGTCGAACGTGATCGACCCGTGCGGCACGCTGTCGGTCCGCCCGTCCAGGCTGCGGCCGGCGCCGGTGGGCACCGCGGACATCGGGTGGATGCGCGGGTGCACCCACACCGGGACCGTGCCGCCGTAGCCACGCGCCAGCGCCACCAGCCCGAGCGGGTCCCGGCGCACCACCCGCAGCGGCCCGACCGGCACCACCCCCCGGCGGTGCGTCGGCACCGGGTAGCGCACCACCGTGTCCCGCCCCGGACGCAGCCGCAGCAGCGGCACCGGCACCAGCGCCCCGGCGCAGCGGTCCTCGGCGACCAGGTTCGCCGCCCGCAGCCGGCCGGTGTTGCGCACGGTCAGCTCCATCGCCGCCGGCTCGCCCCGGGCCACCCGGTCCGGGTCGGCCCGCCGCGCGACGGTCAACCGGGGCCGCCAGGCGGCGGTCACCCCGGCGTAGCCGACCGCGACGCCGGCCGCCGTGCCGAGCACGGTCAGCTCCGGGTACGCGTACCGGAAACCGACGCCGAGCAGCACCAGGGCGGCGACGAGCAGCCCGATCCCCCGGGCGGTGATCCCCACGCTCAGCCGTGCACCGGGGCGGGCTGGCCCGACGGCAGCGGCACCGGCACCGAGGCGACCGCCTGGCGCAGCACCTCAGCCGGCGTGACGCCCCGCACCTGCGCGTCCGGGGTGAGCAGCAGCCGGTGCGCGAAGACCGGCTCGACCAGCGCCTTCAGGTCCTCCGGCATGATCCAGCCCCGGCCGTCGATCAGCGCGTACGCGCACGCCGCCCGCGTCAACGCGATCACCCCGCGCGGACTCACCCCGACCCGCACCTGCGGATGGGTCCGGGTGGCCGCGGCCAGCCGCACCGCGTACGCGTACAGCGGCTCCGCGATGTGCACCCGCCGGGCCATCTTCACCATCTCACCGACCGTGGCGGTGTCGGTGACCGCGGTCAGCGAGTCGGGGGAGCGGACCGTGGCGCCGCGCAGCACCTCCACCTCGACCGCCTCGTCGGGGTAGCCGACGGAGAGCTTCACCAGGAACCGGTCGAGCTGCGCCTCCGGCAGCCGGTAGGTGCCGTCCATCTCCACCGGGTTCTGCGTGGCCACCACCAGGAACGGCTGTGGCACCGGGTGGCGTACGCCGTCCACGGTGACGGTCCGCTCCTCCATCACCTCCAGCAGCGCCGACTGGGTCTTCGGCGACGCCCGGTTGATCTCGTCGGCGATCACGATGTTCGCGAACACCGGCCCGGGGTGGAACTCGAAACCGCGGCTGGCCTGGTTGAAGATGGTCACCCCGGACACGTCCGAGGGAAGCAGGTCCGGGGTGAACTGGATCCGTCGCCACTCGCCCTTCACGGTGGCCGCCACCGCCCGCGCGAGCGTGGTCTTGCCGACCCCCGGCACGTCCTCCAGCAGCACATGTCCCTGCGCGAACAGCGCGGTCAGCGCCAGCCGGACCACCTGCGGCTTGCCCAGCACGACCGCGTTGACGTTGTCGGCCAGCCGGGCGGCCAGGGCGGCGAAGCCCTGCACCTCCGGCTGACTGAGCGGTTCGTGCGTGTTCACGGAGTGCCCTTCGAGAGAGATCGCGGTCAGCAGCCGGGCAGCAGGTTGAGGTCGTCGCCGCCCTCCAGGTTGAGCCAGGCCCACGGGATGTAGGTCCGGCCCTTGTAGTCGACCTGGATCCACCAGTTGCTCTGCTTGTTGTTGTTGTAGATCCAGGCGTCCACGTTCTCGCCCTTCGCCTTGCAGTACGCGCGCAGCCGGTGGCCGTCCGGCACCCAGCCGGCCTGGCGGTCGTCGTCCTGCCGGGTGACCTCGAAGATCTCGTTGCCGTTGCGGCCCGAGACGTCCTTGTCGCAATACGTCCGCTGGTCGCCGTCCGGGCCGTTCTTGCAGGTGGCGACGCCGTAGAGCGGGTCGGTGGTCTGGGCGCGGGTGGCCGTGCCCTTGCCGGCGGCGTTGCTCGCGGTCAGCGTCACCGAGTACGCCGTGCCCGGCGTCAGCCCGGTCACCCGCAGGCTCGCACAGCTCCCGCCGGCCGACTTGCCGCCGGTCGCGGCCGTGCAGGTGGCCTTTCCGCCACCGGCGTCCACGGTGAACGTCACCGTCACCGACGTGGCGTCGGCCGACGAACCGGTCACCGTGATCCGGGGCGCGGCCACGGTGCGCGCCGTGGTGCTGGCCTCCGCGCCGGCGCCGGCCTCGTTGACGGCCTTGACCTTCACTGTCACGTTCTGGCCGTCGCCGAGCCCGCCCACGGTGGCCCGCACGTCGGTCACCTCGACCGACTTCCCGCCGGCCTCCACCACGTACTTCGTCACCGGGCGGCCGTTCTCCACCGCCGGCGACCACTGCACCGCGATGGTGCCGGGCTGGTCGGCCACCGTGGACGCGCGCAGCTCGGTCGGCGCCTTCGGCACGGTGAACGGCACCACCGTGTTGCTCACCGGCGACGCCTTCGACCCGGCGCCCTTGTCGCTGACCGCGGTCACCGTGAACGCGTACTGGGTGCCGTACTCCAACTGCCCGGCCGGCACCACCAGCTCCGGCTTCGGCGACTCACCGGCCGGGGCGCTCGCGCCGGCCGACGTCGCGGTCACCGCGTACCTGGCGACCTTGTTGCCCTGGCCGTTGGCCTCGGGCCAGCTCACCCGGACCGTGCCGTCGGGGCGTGCCTCGGCGGTCACCGCGGTCGGTGGGTCCGGCACCTCGGCGGTCGGCACGACCGGGTTGCTGCGGCGCGCCGGACCGTCGCCCTTGGCGTTCACCGCGTGCACCGAGAACGTGTACGTCTCGCCGTTGGTCAGGCCGGTGATCTCCAGCGCGCGCTGGTTCGCGCCCACCTGGTGGGTCTGGCCGGCGCCCTCCACCACGTACCTGGTGATCTCGGCGCCGTTGGACGCGGCGGCCTGCCAGCTCACCCGCGCCGACGCGTCGCCGGCGGCGGCGGTGACCGACTTCGGCGCGCCCGGCCTGCTCACCTTCGGCTTCTTCGGCGGGGGCGGCGGCGGGGGAGCCGGCGGCGGGTCACCACCGAGCACGTCGTTGGCGTACTTGTCCACCTCGCGCACCCGGTTGCGGTCGTCGACCACCTGCGCGGTGGACGAGTCGGGCGGGTTGATGAACAGGTGGTTCTCGCGGACCTCCAGCTCCACCGGGCCCGGCCGGCCGGCGCCCTTGATCGTCTCCACCAACTGCCCGCCGGCGTCGAACGAGTAGACCGTGCCGGTGCCCTCGTCGGCGACGTAGAACCGACCCGCCCAGGCGACCGCCGGGCTGAGCCGGGCGCCCTCGCCGGGCACCGTGAACCGCTTCACCTCGGCCCCGTCGCGCACCACGTGCACCGACCGGTCACCCGGGACGGTGACCGGCACCTGCGGCCCGCTGGTCCGCGTCGGCAGGCTGCCCGGCGCGGTCATGGTCAGGCCGGCCCGCCGCGTCCGGCCGCCGCTGACCGTCACCAGCGACGCGGAGGTGCGGTCCAGCACCGCCACGCCCTCGTCCAGCGTGGACACCACCAGCTCGTGCGCCGGCTCCGCCACCTCGTACGTCTCGACCCGCTTCGGGCTGAGCCCGCCGGCCGGCGCGTCACCCGGCGTGGCCGGCAGGTCGGCGGCGGTGACCGCCGAGACGGTGCCCTCGCTCGGCACCGCGATCCACAGCTTGCCCTCGCCGTCGAACGTTCCGCCGGTGATGCCCGGCGGGTAACGGACCGGCTCACCCACCGGCGTCAACGCCCGCGGGTCGAGCTGCCGGACGATGCCCTGCACCGCGTCCACCACGAACGCCTCGTCGTCGTGCAGCGCGACGCTCACCCCGAGCCCCGGCGCGGTCGGCGTGGTGGCGGTGATCTGCAACGTCGCCAGGTCCAGCGAGCTGACCTGACCGGTGTTCAGGTCCCGCAGGATCAGCAACCGGTCGGTCTGGGCGACCTGCGTCTGGTGCCGCCGCCCGCCGGGCACCTCCATCCGGGTGTCCACCCGGGCGGTGATGCCGTTGACCCGGGCCAACTCGCTGCGCGTGGTGCTCCACAGCCAGGACGAGGAGTCGAAGTTGGCCACCGCGTTGTCGGCCGCGCCCAGCCCGAGCACGGTCAGCCCCATCGCGGCCAGCAGCGCGGCCACGGTGCCGATGGTCACCAGCCCGCCGCGCATCCGCTTCCGGGGGCGGGCCGTCTCCGGCCCGGCGGTGCTCGTGACGTCCTCGATGGTGGTCACAGCCGGCTGCCTTCCCGTCGGTGGAGGAGGGCGCCGCGCGTGGTAGACCCTCCCCAGAGCCGGGAGCCATCATAGGGGCCGGCCGGGGCAGGTGGAACCCGCACCGTCCCCCTGTGGACACCGAGCGTGTCCCCGGTGGTCGGTCAGTTCGGCGTGGCGCCGCCCTCCCGGTCCGTGCACACCTGACCCGACGTGGCGTACGAGTCGGTCGAGTAGACCGCCAGCACGGTGAAGCAGTAGTCCAACCGGGCGCTCAACCCGTTCACGGTGTACCGGGTCTGACCGGCGTCCACGGTGGCCATCACCCCGAGCTTCTGCCCGGCCCGGCCGCCGGCCACCACGAACGGCACCCCGCCGTTCGTCGGGTCGGTCCAGGTCACCGTGATCGTGGTGGTGTCGTCCCGCAGCCGCAGGTCACCCGGGGGCGGGCCAGTCACCTTCGGCTTCACCGCGCTGGGCGCGGCAGCGGGCGGCGCCGCGTCCCGGTTCAGCCACACCGCGCCCCCGCCGACCGCCGCCACCACCGCGAGCACCGCGCCGCCGACCACCAGGGCCAGCACCGTCCGGTTCCGGCCGCGCGACTCGGGCTCCACCGCCGCCGGGTACGCGGCCGGCTGGTGGAACGCCGGCGGCACCGGCGGCCAGACACCCTGCTCCGGGTACGCCGCCGGGTCCGGCCGGTCCGGCTCCGGGAAGTCCAGCAGCTCGTCGTGGACCGGCAGCGGCCGGCTTCCGCCCGGCATGTCGCCGTGGACGTCCCGGTGCACCTCCCCGGCGCGCTGGTGCACCTCCCCGGCGTCCCGGTGCGCCTCGGCCGGGCTCCGCTGCTCCTCGGTGACGCCCCGCTGCTCCTGGGCGGCGCTCCGCTGCTCCTGGGCGGCGCTCCGCTGCTCGTCGGTGGCGTCGACGATGTCCGGCCTCGGCTCGGAGCCGGGCTCGGCGACCGGCTGCGACGGGGCCACGCTGCTCCACGGCGGCGCGGTCATCCCCCACGGTGGCACCGGCGTACCACTGACCGGCGTACCACTGACGGGCGTACGACTGACGGGCGACCCCGGAGGGCCGCTCACGGGATGGCCGTGAGGCCCACCCATCGGCGGGGTGGGCGGTCCGCTCACCGGTCGGGTCGGTGATCCGCCGCCGGCGTGTGCGGGTGGCCCGCTCACCGGCGGGACCGGCGGGTACCCGGACGCGATCGGCCCGACGGCCGGACCCATCGACGCGGGTGGGCCGCTCACCGGGCGCGGGACCGTCGTGGGTGCGCTCGGTGGCGCGCTCACGGGCGGTCCGCTCACGGGCGGTCCGCTCACGGGCGGTCCGCTCACGGGCGGTCCGCTCACGGGCGGTCCGCTCACGGGCGGTCCGCTGACGGGCGTTCCGCCGACGGGACGCGTGACGGCCGACGCTCCGCTCGTCGGGGTGGCGGCGTCGGCCGAGGGTGCGGAGGCGGCGGCCTGCCGCTCCGCCTCCTCACGCAGCAACGGGCCGATCTGCTGCACCTGGATGGTCGGCTTGTCCCAGCCCGGGCCGGGCGTCACCGGGCCGGATCCGGGCCCGCCCGCCGTTGTGCCGGCCGGCTCGTCCGGCCGGTGTGCCGGCGCGGCCGGCGGCGGGGTTGCGGGCGTCCCCGCCGGGGCAGGAGCCGGGGCGAGCGGCCCGAACCCGGACGCCGCCGTCAGGGGTGTTGCCGATCTTGGTACGGGAGCGCCCTCGGAGGGGCGGGGCCGTACCAGGATCTCGGGGGAGGCCGGTGTATCCGGCATCGGGGCCGGGACGCGTGGCGCCGGCGGTGCGGGTGCCCCGGTGGACAAGGGTGCCGGTATCGCGACTGCCTCCGTGTCGGGCGGCGCGACGCCGGCCCCGGGGCCCGCCCACGGGGCCGGCGGCGACGGCCGGCGAGGCGGGGGGATGACCGGCGGCGGCGGTAGCGGAGCGGCGCCGGCAGTCGGCGCCGCCGGTTCGGGAGACGGAAGCGCCGCGAACGGCGCTCGGGGTGGTACCGGCGTCACGCCGGGAGCGGGCGCTACCGGCGTCACCCGGTGGCTCGGCGGGGCCGGTGGAGTCCCGTCGCTGCGCGGGCTCGGCAGAGTGGGTGGAATTCCCTGGCTCGGGTGGGCCAGTGGAGTTCCGTGGCTCAGCGGGACCGGTGGAGCGCTGGCATGGGGCGGAACGGGTGCGGGCACCGGGCCGGGTGGGGCCGGCGTAGCCGGCGGGCCCGGCCGGGGCGGCGGGGGCGCCCAAGGGCTTGCCGGACGCTCAGCCCCGGCGGGCGGGAACGAGGCCGGGACCACCGGCGGTGGCGGCAGCAGGGCCGGCCCAGGCGCCGACCGGTGCGGCGGGGGCGGAGGCGGGCCGGGGTGCGGCCCGGGACCGGACGCTGGCCCGGATGCCCGGGGAACCGGGGCCGGCCGCGGTGCCCATTCGGCGCCGGGCACCGGCGTGACACCCGGCGGTACGGGGGCGGTGGACGGTGGCGGGGCGGACCGGGAAGGGGGCGCTGGTGCGACCGCCGGCAGGGACACGGTGGGCCCGGCCAGCGCCGGGTCGGGGTGCCCGCCGGCAGCGGCGGCGGAGCCGCCGGGGGGCGGAACGGAACCGGCGGGAGCGGCGGCGGAGCCGCCGAGGTAGTGGCGGGCCGCGCGTACCGCCGGGTGGTCCGGACCGAGCACGGCGGGCCCGGCGGTGGCCACGCGGCCGTAGTTGCGGCGAGCCTCGTGCCGGTTGCCCAGTTCCTCCGCGACTCCGGCGAGGTCGAAGCTGAGGGCGAGCATCAGCGGATCGGCGTCGCCGCGGCGGCGCTCACCGGCCGCGTACGCCTCTTCGAGGACCCGGCGGGCGGCGGCCGGGTCGTCGGCCTCCCGGTGCAGCCGAGCCAGCAGGTGCCCGGTGGCCAGCACGTCCTGGTGGTCCTCGCCGTACGCCGGTCGGGCTGCCGAGATGGCGTCGGCGAGCAGGTGGCGGGCACCGGTCAGGTCGCCGGCGGCCCGTAGCGCCAGGGCCTGGTGTTGCGCGGCGGTCAGCGGGGAGGGGTGGGACACGTGAGCAATGCTGCCCGGAATCGCCGGTTGCGCGCTACCCGCCCGGCGATCGGTGGCGCTGACCTGCGAAGACATGCGGCGCCGGAGGGGATGTGCATGATCGTTTCGACCCGTGTACAGTAATGCCCCGTGCGGCCCTCGGGGCCGGCCGAACCGGTGGGAAAGTCGCCGCGGCCGACCAGGTAGGCTGGACGTGCAGGTCCGGGTGGCGGAATGGCAGACGCGCTAGCTTGAGGTGCTAGTGCCCGTATAGGGCGTGGGGGTTCAAGTCCCCCCTCGGACACGTACAGTTACCCCACAGTAATCAGCGTCAGGCTTAGCCTCGACGCTGATTTTGTTTTCACCGGGGTTGTAGGTGAGAGCGAGCCGTAGCTCGCGGTAGACGGTGCTCTTGTCCTCGCTGCGGGCGTCGCGCAGGGTGGTGCGGAGGTCGTCGAAGCTGCCGACGAGGCGTCGGATGTCGTCCTCGGTGAGGCGACGGGGAGTCTGCGCTTGTGCTGCCGTTGCCGCGTTGCGTTGGGTGAGGGCGGCGGCGCGTTGGGCGTTGACCTCGGCCATCCAGCCGGCGACGGTGGCCGGGTCGCCTCCGGCGTCTGCGATGGCGCGGTACTGGGTGAGCTTGGCGTCGCATGCGGCAATGATCTTGTTCGCGGCGGTGATCTCTGGTGCGATGCTGCCGGGGCCGGCGTCGGGTTGAGCGGCGTGCAGCCGGCGGATCGTATCGGTCAGCCGATGCGGGGCGAACATCTTGAGTAGCCAGTTGTCGAGCGCGGGGACGATGTCTCGTTCCGCGACGTAGACGTTGCGGGGGTGCTGGACATGGTTGGCCAGGGCGTACTCGTTGGGGTAGCGGCACCGGTAGTACGCGGTCTCATGTGCCTGGTGGCTTTGCATCTTGCGTCCGCACAGCCCGCAGAGCATGAGACCACGAAGGATGTAGGGGCGGCGCGTCTTTCGTTGCCGGGTGCCGGTGCGGCCCCGACCGCTGGCCGCCATGATCGTCTGAACAAGCTCGAAGTCGTTGACGGTGACGAGCGGCGCATGCGCGATCGCGTCGGACCACACCCAGGCGGTCTTGTCGTTCCAGCGCATTCGGGTTTCGTAGCCGAGGGCGACGTCGTTGACGTCGAGGAGTACCTCGTCCTTGCGCTGTTTGTTCCACACTTGCCGGCCGGTGTAGCGGGGGTTGGACAGGATGTTCTTGACGGCGCTCTTGGCCCAGCCTTCGCCGGTGCGGTGGGGGTTGCGGGCGGGGTCGGCGGCTGATGGTGACGGGATGCCGTCGCGGGTGAGGGCTTCGGCGATGGCGAAGTAGCCGTTGTTGGCGAGGTACATGGCGAAGATTCGGCGCACGACGGGCGCGGTGGCCGGGTCGGGTTCGAGCTTGTGCAGGCGGCGGCCGTCGGCGGCCTTGCCCGGGTTGGGGTGCGGTCCGGCGTCGGCGAGGCGGTATCCGTAGGGTGGGCGCCCGCCGAGGAAGCGGCCTTCGATCTTGGCCTGGGAGGTCATCGCCGTGCGGACGCGGACCTTCACCCTGGTGCGTTCGCCCTTGGACATGCCGCCGAACACGCTCATGATCAGGTCATGCGCTTCGGACTCGGGATCGATCGCGCCACCCACCTCTGGCACCCACAGGCCGACACCGTAGTGCGAGAAGACCGGCATGGTCAGGCTGTACTGGTTGCCGTAGAACGCGCGCTGGGGCTCGCCGATCACGACGGCATCGAAGCCCCGATTCGGGTCGGCGAGGGCGTCGAGCAGCCTGGCCGCTTGGGGCCGCCGCTTCCATGGCAGGGAGCGGGACAGACCGATGTCGAAGAACTCGGCGACGATGATGCCGCCAGCCGGTTCGATGAGGCCGGTAGCGCGTGAGCGTTGCCAGTTCCTTGACGCTACGGGGTCCTGCTGGTCCTCGGTGGAGACGCGGCCGTAGAAAGCGAACCGCCGGTGTGCATGGCCGGCGAGAAGGGTAGCCGCCCTTTCTTCGATTCTGAGTACGTCGATGGTCACAGAACGTGCCTTCCGGTGTTGAGGGGTGCGCGTCCGCTGACCACCCGGGCATTGGGTAGCGCTGGACGCGCCATCGACCAGATCCACGCATACGGGGATGAAGAGATCAAGCTTCCGTGGACTCGACCGGCCCCTGGCGACTGCTGGCAGACGACCGTTGCAGCAACGTAAGCAGCGCGCGGGCCACGGCGTCGGTCAGCTCCGGTTCGGTACGAAATTCGATGGTCGGCGCTGGTTTCGCCCCGGGTGGCGGAGCCGGCTTCTCGGGCGGGCGGTCACTCATGAGGAAGCCCTCAGGATCACCACGTCTTCGTGCTGGACGAGCCACTGCGGATCGCCGGCGGAGATCGCGTCTCGGATGTTCTTCTGCTGAAAGAACGAGGCGCGGGGGATGATCACACCGTTGCGGACGCCGCACATGAGGGCGATGCACTCCTCGACCAGTTCGAGGCCGGCGTTGATGCCGGCGGCGGCGACCATGCCGGGGATGTCGACGAGTTCGCCGTGGCGGCGGTAGGGCCGGGCGGTGACGACGACGTGTCCGCCGGGCCGCAGCAGCGTGCGGCAGCCGGCGAGGATCGCGGTGAACCCGTCGGCGAGTTGGCCGTGGCTGCGGTAGGCGAGGTTGTCTCCGCCGCCGTACTTGTGATGGACCTTGTGGACCCTGCCGCGTCTCGGGCCAGGGGTACGGACGTGGCCGTGGGTGGACGATCCGTAGGGCGGTGAGGTGATCACGAGGGAGACCTGGCCGTGCAGGCTCGCTGGCAGCAGGGTCGGCAGGGTGGTCGAGTCACCATGGTAGATCTCGCCCCGGCCCGGCGCCCCGGCCTGCACCGTGCGGCGGATGTTGTCCGCCGCCATGGCGACCCATTCGGCTTCGTACTCGACGCCGACGCCGTGGCGGCCGAGGTGCATGGCTTCGACGACGGTGGTGCCGATACCAGCCATGGGGTCGAACACGACGTCGCCGGGGTTGGTGTAGGTGCGGATGGCGTACCGGGGGATGGTGGGCAGCATCTTGCCGGGGTGCGTCAACGACTCCGGGGTGTACCGGCCGCGCCGAAGGTCACGCGACGCGGTTTGACCGGTAAGCCAGACCGAACCGAGGTAGCCCGCGGCGAGCAGGGCCGCCAGTTCAGACGCGACGGAGCGCGACGGTTCCGAGTCGTGGGGTTCGGCATTGTGGAACGGCGGACGAGGCTCAGGCACGGGTGCTCTCCTCACCGGTGGCGGTGGTGCCGAACACGAGCAAGTCCCGGAACGCCGGGAGATGGCGGCCGTCGAGCAGACGTCGGTCCTTGTCGGCTTCGTCTGGTAGCTCCGGGGCAGTGCGCGGCTCGTGCTCGGGTAGCGGGACGAGGACCGCGGGGATGTGCTGGTGGTAGAAGAGCCCGACAGCGCGGGCTGCGGCGATGACCGTCGTGCGGTGGCTAAACTCGCCCGGCCGAGCCGGGCCAGTGGTGAACCCGACGAGCAGGAACCCACCAGGACGCAGCAGGGGCCGCCAGGCGGTCATTGCCATGGCCGCGCTGTCGTAAGTAAGGGGCTGTGCCTCTTCGGGCAGGCTCGCCAGGATCAGGTCGACACCTGCATCATGCTGACGCTCCGCTCGGCGTGGCCCGTGTTGAAAGGCATGCGGCAGGATTCGTAAGCGTGAGCCGTGGCGACTGGTGATCAGCTGGGCCGGCACTCGGCGCAGGTAGGCGGTCGCGGCGATGGCGACGGGGTGCGCGTCGAGATCGAGCACCACATCGCCCACGTGGGTGTAGCGGCGAATGAGGTAGGCGAGGTGGCTCGGGGATAGCCCGTGCCAGTGCGGCACTCCGGTTCGAGGTGCGCGGGGAAAGCGGCTGTGGGGAAGGAGCAGCCCGACCGGTACCGGCTGAGGCTGGTCACCGGGTGTAGTGGAGTGGGACTTCGGCATGGGCGTGTGGGCCACGTCCGCCGACGAGCGCTGACACTAGGGGATTACAAATCCGGGCCTCGGATTGGAAAGCGTGCCTCTGCCGAGCCGGGTGCCTTGCTCGACGCCGCCGGGTTGAACAAGATCTTCAACGGGTTGAACGCGCAGGTCCGAGCCGTCGGGGAACCGACTGTCGGCGTACAGGCGCCAGTGCGTAGCCAGGTACGGTCCGTTGCTGTGGCTTTCAGGTCTGGATGAGTATGCGCCAGGTCCGGCGTGCCGAACCCCTCTCCTCCAACCTTCGCAGCTAGAGCCGTGGGATCCTCACATCTGTGCATGACGCCATCGAACGCTTAACTCATCTCGGCTTCGCGTGGGTAGATGGGCAGGCGCACCTGGCTGTGGTGGCTCGACTAGGCAGGGTAGGAACACCGGCGTTGCTGCGACCAAAGACGGCAGCTCAGGCTGATCCGTGGAGCTTGTCAGGTGTTTACGGGCTAGACGCGTTCCCGTGGCATACCGACGGCGCAATATCTGTATCACCGCCGCGGTGGTTGGCGATTCGTGCAGTCGAGATCTCAGGATCGACGACTACTGAGTTACTAAGGCCCGATAGAGATTTATTGCAGGGTTTCAGGCGCACGGTGCTCCTCGCTAGGGACCGAGTAGGTCGGGCTCGCCATTTTAGTGCCGGGACCCCGGCGGAGGGCTATGTGCGTCTTCGTTGGGATCCACGGTCTTGTGACCCACGCACAGGAGTGTCAGTGGACGAAGTCGAACGTCACGGACCGACCGAGGTCGTGGAGTGGCGACCGGGGCGGCTCCTTGTCATAGACAATGCTCAGATGTTGCACAGGCGCCCGGCCGTTACTGCCGGGAATTCCCGCGTACTAGAGCGCACCTATATCTGGGAAGCATGATGTGGGACTACGATTCCTTTATCGCGAAGTCGCGCCTTTACTTTCAGCGCGCTGAGAAACATCCTCGGGTCGACGACGACGTCTTCGCCCTCTGGCTTCTGCTCGGTCTGGAGTTTCTACTCCGGGCTCCATTGGCTAAGGTCAACAAGACTTTGTTGGCAGATATGAACCCGGATTCTATCATGCATGCTGCCGGCTTTCCGATGGGAGTAAACTCGAAGCCCACTTCTGTCGCCGCAAAGACGGTAATCACTCGGCTTGGCGTAATAATCGGGGATTTTACAAAAGAGCGCCAGGATGATGCCACCATCCTAATAGGCATGCGGAACGGCGAACTGCATAGCAGTGAATCACCTCTGACGGTCGACGTCGCGCAGTGGCTCCCACAGTTCACGCGTGTTGTGGAGGTCATTTGCGTTTTCTTGGATATCGATTCTTTCGACCTTGTGGGACAAGAGCTCATCGAGCAAGGTCGCGCGCTGGTGGATGGTGAGGATCGGAAGCTGGCACATGAGATCCAGAAGCGTGTAGAAGCCGCTCGTGCTCGATACGGGCAATTGGCTGACCAGGACCGCGTGGCACGTAGGGCGATGCTGCCTAGGCGCTCATCTACATGGCAATGGCCGGAAGTTCAGCCAGGTGACAGGTGGGCAAGCGCGGTGTACGAATTGGTCGATTGCTCCGCATGCAACGAGAGTGCCCCGCTGTTTCTGCGGGCGGTGCGATCGACCAACGAGCGTCTCGAGGAAGATGAGATTTACCGGGACATTGTGTATGTGGCAACGGAATTAACTTGCCTCATCTGCGATCTGGAGCTTCACGGCACGGCCGAGATTCGCTGCGTTGGCCTACAGCAGCAATATGTTCGCCAAGAAGTTGAGAGCATCCAAGAGCGCTTCATGAGCACGTATGAGCCAGACTATGGTAACGATTAAAGCTTGAATGGTGACGAGTTATTGCAGGCGGAAGGGGGGCGCACTCATCTGCCGCTGATCGGGCGCGCGTTCGGTCACCTCGACGCTACCGCTGTCGAGCACCATCCTGATCAAGAAGGATCGATCTGAGTTCCCTCGCACTTGTGGTCAGCTGTTGGACCTGATCCCGTGAAAGCCAGCTGGCGACAGCTACCAGGCTGCCGATCTCCTGGCTCGTTCCGTAAGGTCCTTCCCTCGGGGAGATATCGTCGACCGACAGCCCCGCCATCACCAGGAGGTCGGCTACCGGCAGTTGCATCGCGGGCGCAATGTCTTGGAGAACTTTCACGCTTGGCGGGATAGCGCCACTGAGCAGTTGCCGGATGGTCGATTCAGCTCGGCCAGAGGCACGGCTCATCACTTGTGGAGTGAGGCGGCGGTTCGCCACGAGACCACGCAGGATCAATGCGAAGTCGCGGCTCATCCGGACAGGCTAACGCGTTGGGCCATGCTGGTTGATCAACACGGCGCATCCCGGCTCACTGTCATGCCGCGATCCGGCCGTCGGCCGGCCCTGCGTGCCCTAGCTGGGCGTAGGCGTTGGTACGGAGACCGGAGGGCCGATGGCCAGCGGGCACCTGTTCATCGGGGGATGCGGATCTTTGCACATCAGTGCGTATCTGACTCTGTAGTGGCATTCGTACGCCGACATCGGTGTTCGGCATCACCCGACCCGTGCGGGCGGACCGCTGATGCGATCCCTGACATGAACAAGATCCGCGCTGACTGAATCAAGATCGTCATCTGCTGAACACGAGGCGCGGAACGCCTCGGAACCCTGAACAAGATCGTAACGGGTGTGAGCGCGCCCGGCGAGCGCCGCTCGTGGTCGCCCGCCTCAACCCCGTGGCCGCCTCTTGGCGGCGGGTGTTCAAGGGTGCCGTTCCGACGCGGCTGTGGTGGGCGCGCAGTCCCTTGAACAGTCTGACCACGGGTTGCACAACCCGGCTCGGGGCATCCGCCGGGTTGACGTCGGGCGGCGCATTGGCGGGTGCCGGCGACGGCGGGGTTGAACACGTTTCGAGACACCTTGAACAAGATCAGCAGTGTTCATGACCTGTTCAAAGGACCTGGTGGCGTGGTGGCACAGCGCCAACCGGCACTCCCGTCGGACGGCGCACAGTCATCACGAGGGAGCACCACCATGGACCGTCGTACCCCCGCTACCGATCCGGCCGTCGCCCGGCGCGGCGAGACGCTGCTCAACGACATCGAGTACCGCTTCCGGCTGATGGGGCAGGGACCGAGCCCAATGTCGGTGGACGGCCGCAGCCTCGGTCACGGCCTGCCCCGTCGGGCCATCGCCCTGCCCGAGCTGTCCGCGATCCTGATGCACCCGTCCTGCGGTTACGCCGCCCGGGATACGGCGTGGCGGCTGCTTGTGCAGCGCGCCCGTACCGGTGACCCGGCGTGGAGGGTCGGCGCGGTCGGCGTCGCGTTGCCGGGCTTGCGGTTCAAGGCGTATCTGTTGGCGAAGCTGTTCACCGCCGACGTGCAGGCCGCCATTGTCGAGCACTTTCTGCGTGCTCTCGGCACGGTCGACCCGGCGAAGCCGGGCGTGGTCGGGAACCTGCTGTCTGCCGCGTTCTCCAAGGCCCGCGCGGAGTTGCGTGAGCAGGAGCCGGCGTCGTCCGGTGCACCGAACCACGCTGCAGGGACGTCGCTGCCGCCGACCCCGTACGGCCACCCGGATCTCGTCCTGGCCCGCGCGGTCACCACCGGGGCAATCACCGTCCAGGAGGCGGAGCTGATCGGCGCGACGTACCTGGAAGAGGTCACCCTCACCGCCTACGCCGAACGCTTCGGCCAGCCTCGCTGGAACCTGTACAAGCGGCGTACGGCTGCCGTCGCCCGGTTGAAGGCCGCGATCGAGTCCGGCGCGCTGTCCGATCTGTACACCGACGTGGTCAACGAGGCCACGGCGACGGCGGGCCTCGACGTGCCGACCGCTCGGAAGCGACCGTAAGCAGGCTGCCTGAACTGCGGGTTTCCAATCCGGGGCTCGGATTTGTAATCCCCTAGTGCGGGACTCTTCCACGTAGGTGACCTTGTTCCGACCGGACCGCTGACGGCGCTGACACCCCGTACGGTCCCCGGCCCACCCGCCATCTCTGGTGAGGAGGACGGTCGCGCCGGTTGGCACTACAGGTCACCCACGAGCGTATCGTCCGGTCCCGCCTTCGCTACCCACTCGCGCACTCACGCCCCGCTAAGGGCTGCGTCGGCGTGCGCACCGGAGGTGCCCAACCATGAATCATCAACCCTTCCCGCGCCCCGAGGCGGCGGACCGCCGCCTCGGGGCCGGCAAGTGCGGACGGCCTTCCGTCCGCCGTCCGCCCCGATACCGTCCTCGGACTGTCCCCGCCGCGCTGCTACTCCTCAACGCCGCCGCGGTGACGGCAGCGCTCGTTGCCGTGCCGACCGTGGCGTGGGCGGCTGAGCCCGCTGCGGTGGTGCTGGCCGCCGAGTCGATCCAGCAGGTCGCCTACAACATCCGCACCTGGCTCGTCGGCATCCTCGTCGCCGCCGCCACCCTGTTCTTCACCGTCGGCGGACTGCGTTACCTGGCCGCCAATGGCGACCCCGGTGAGGTCGAGAAGGCCAAACTCGCGCTGCGGTCCGCCGCGATCGGCTACGCCCTCGCGCTACTCGCCCCGCTGTTCGTGACCATCGTCAGCGCGTGGGTGGCCTGATGACCGCCCCCGCGCTCCGATCCCGCCGCCAGGTTCGACCGGGCTCGTTGCTACTGCTCGGCGCGGTGCTCCTCGCCGGCCTGGCCCTGACGTGGGCCGGGCCGGCACACGCCGAGCCAAGCGGCGCACCCGGCCCGCCCGCTACCGCACCCGGCACGCCGCCAACGCCCGGCGTGCCTGCCCCTGGCGTCCGTCCATCGGCAGGGGAACCGTCTCCCTCAGTGCCGGCACCCAGGCCCGGTTCGGCCTCGACTCCCGGCCAGCCTTCCGTGGACGATGACCCTGCCTGGTACGACGTCAGCGGTCAGATCCGCAAGGCCATCGTGGACCTGGTCGTCTGGGCTGCTGAGCAGGCCCTCCAGCCGGTGATGGAAGCCCTCGGCGCGTCATGGCTGTCCACCCCCGACCTCGCCAGTAACGAGCACGTCAAGGCGATCTGGACAACCAGCCTGATCGTCGCCAACGGCGTGATCGTGCTGTTCATCGTTGCCGGAGGGTTCCTGGTCACCGCCCGGGAGACCCTGCAAACCTCATACGGCCTTAAGCAGGTGCTACCCCGCATCGCTGCGGGCGTGGTGCTGGCCAATTGCAGCCTGATCATCGGGCAGAAGGCCATCGAGCTGACCAACGCGCTGACCGTGGCGATCGCCGGCAACACGATCGACGGCCCGACCGCCGCGACCGCCATCCGGCAGGTCGTGGACAACGCCCTGCGAGGCGGCGGGTTCCTGATGGCGTTGCTGGCCATCGCCGCGATCGTGATGTGCCTCGTCCTGGAGTCCACGTTCGTCCTGCGTCTGGCAGCGCTGGTCATCCTGCTTGGCGTCGCCCCGGCAGCGTTGATCTGTCACGCCAACCCGCTCACCGAGGGCGTGGCCCATCTGTGGTGGCGCTGCGTCCTGGCCTGCCTCGGCCTGCAACTCGGCCAGGCCATCGTCGTCATGGCCAGCGTCAAGGTGTTCCTCACCCCCGCCGGACCGACCGTGCTGGGCGTGCCCGCGACCGGGCAAGGGCTCCTCGGCGTCATGGTGTGCCTGACGATGCTGTGGCTGCTGATCAAACTGCCGGGTTGGATGCGACAGTTCGTCCTCGGCCCGCTCGGACACAGCGGGCGAGGACTGCTCGGGCAACTCGTCCACGCCTTCATCATGATCAAAACGTTGGGTGCGGCGGCCGGCATCCTGGGCGGCGCGAGCCCGTCCCGGACCGGCGGACGGATGGCCCTTCGTCCGCCCGGCCACCGTCCATCACCGGGTGGACCCCGTCCGCCCCGTCCACCGCGCCCGCCCCGTCCGGGGCCGACTCCCGTCCCGCCGCCTCCGCCGGGACCGGCGGCCTTCAGCCACGCCCCCATTACCCACACGCCGCTGTCGGCGCCGTCCGGGACCAGCGCCGCCCCCACCTTCAGCCACCCGGCGACCCCGTCCACACCGACCTCTGCCCCGGCCGGCGGTGTCCCGGCGATGCAGTTCTCCCACCCAACCCCGCCTCACGAGAGTCCGCCGTCCCCGACCACCCCACCGGCCCGAGTCGCCTTCAGCGCTTCCACCACCACGACATCGACGCCAGCACCCAGCGGCCCGGCACCAGCGGTGAGGTTCTCGGCCGCGGCAGCGCCGCAGAGCGCGCCGCGCCGGCCACCTGCCCCGGTCATGCCGGTATTCTCCGCCGCTCCGACCACACCGGCGGCCGACGGGCCACGACGAGCCTCGACCCCCGGTACACGGCCCACAGCGGCGCGACGGGACACGAGCGGGCAACCCGTCGCCGACCCGAGCACCCCGTCCGCCGCCCGGCGGGCGGCCATGCCCAGCACACCCCGGTCCCGTCCAACTGCGACGTCCGTCCCGCCGTCCCCGGAGGGTCAGCGGTCGGCAGCCCCACCACGTCCGTCCCCGCCCCCGTCGGGCGGTGCGACATCAGCGGGTCTGTCCGCCGTCCGTACCGGCCCGTCCCCGTCGTCCCGGTCGTCCGGTCCGGTGCGGCGCTCACCGTCGAAACCGAGGGGTGGTCAGCGATGAGCCGCCACAGCGACGAGGCTCCGATGCGGGCTCGGGTTCCCGCAGACATCGAGCGGCCGGACCGGATCGCGTTCGGCATGTCGGGACGGCAGTTGATGATCTTGGCCGTCACGGGCCTGTTGCTCTACTCGGCCTGGACGGCGATGGCCACGCTAGTGCACCCGCTGGTGTTCCTCGCGGGTGCGATGCCGCCCGCCGCTGGGGCGTTCCTGCTCGCGGTCGGCCGCCGGGACAGCATCAGTCTCGACGCCTGGGTCCTCGCGGCGCTGCGGCACCGCAGCAGTCCGCGCCGCCTCGTCCCGGCCGACGGACCGGTCATCCCGGCTCCGGCGTGGGTGCAGACCACCGCCGGGCCGGGTGACCGGCTACCACTGCCCGCGCCGTTGCGGCTGCCCGCGAAGGGCATCACGCCGGAGGGCCTGGTCGATCTCGGTTCGGACGGCACCACGGGCCTGGTCGCCGCCTCGACGGTGGCCTTCGGCCTGCGGACACCCGCGGAGCAGAACGGCCTGGTGGCCGGGTTCGCTCGCTGGCTACACAGCCTCGACGGCCCGGCGCAGATCGTGGTGCGGGCACAGCGGGTCGACCTGACCTACCTCGCCGACCGGATCCTCGCCGCTGCCCCCGGGCTGCCGCACCCCGCCTTGGAAGAGGCAGCCCACGCCCACGCCGCGTTCCTCGATGACCTGGCCGGACAGCGCGAGCTGCTGCACCGGCAGGTCACCATCGCTGTGCGGAGCCGGCACGGCGCGCACCACACCGCCCATCACGCGGCCGAGGCAGCGCGTGCCCTCGCCGGCTGCGAGGTTCCCGCTCGGCTGCTCGACGGGCCGGAGGCCACGGTGCGTCTCGCGGCCAGCCTCGACCCCACCGCCCCGACCCTCACTCCCTACACCCCATCCGACGGAGGTGAACAGCGGTGAGACTGCTGTCCGCACTGCTACCAACCCGGCGGCGACCCACTAAGCCCGAGTCGGCGACGATCCTGCCCGGCTCCCCAGACGCCGTAGAGGTCGACGGCCGACACGTGCGGGTCGGGGACGGCTACAGCGCCAGCCTGGCCGTCGTCGGCTACCCGGCCGAGGTCGGGCCGGGGTGGGCGGAGCCGATCCTGTCCTACCCGGGCCTGGTCGACGCCGCGTTCCACATCGAGCCGGTCCCGCCGGCAGTGGCCTCGGAGCGGCTGCGCAAGCAGCGCGGCCGGTTCGAGTCCTCCCGACGACAGGACGCGGCCAAGGGCCGCCTCGACGATCCCGAACTTGACGCCGCCGCGGCCGACGCTGCCGAGCTGGCTGCACGTGTCGCCCGAGGCGAGGCCCGGCTGTTCCGCCTCGGCCTGTACCTGACGGTCCACGGCGCCGACCTCATCGAGTTGGCCGACCGGGAGGCCGAGGTGCGGTCCCTGGCTTCGTCGCTGCTGCTCGACACCGCGCCGGTGACGTGGCGGCAGTTGCAGGGTTGGATCAGCGGCCTACCCCTTGCGTTCGACGCGCTCGGGATGAAGCGGGTCTTCGACACCGACGCCCTCGCCGCGAGCTTTCCGTTCACCAGCCCTGACCTGCCGGACACCGCTGGTGACAGTGGCATGGGGGTGCTGTTCGGGTTGAACCTGCACTCGGCCGGGGTCGTCGTGTGGGACCGGTGGGCGCAGTCCAACTACAACGCCGTCATCCTTGCTCGCTCCGGGGAAGGAAAGTCGTACCTGGCAAAGCTCGATCTGCTGCGCAACCTGTGTCTCGGGGTGGAGGCGTTCGTCATCGACCCCGAAGACGAGTACCTGCGGCTGGCCGCCGCGGTCGGCGGCACGGTCCTCCGGCTCGGCGCGCAGAGCGTGAGGATCAACCCTCTCGACCTGCCACCCGGCGACGATGATGCCCTGAACGATCGGGCGCGGTTCATGCAAACCTTGGTCGCGGTGATGGCCAGCGGCGATACCGCTGTTGGTACGCCGCTGCCCGGGGATGAGGCCCGCTCCCTCGACGTGGCGGTGCTGGCGGCGTATCGGGTCAAGGGCATCACCACCGACCCGCGCACCTGGCGACGACCTGCGCCGCTCCTCGGTGACGTGACGACGGCCCTGGAGGGCACCGACGACGCCGGGCGTCGAGTCGCCGCCCGCCTGCACCCCTACGTCGCCGGCAGCATGAAGGGCCTGTTCGACGGGCCCACCACCACGCTCGCGCAGGGGCACCTGGTGGTGTTCGCCATCAAAGACCTGCCCGAGCAGCTTCATCCGGTCGGGACGCTGCTCACCCTGGACACGATCTGGCGCACCATACGCGGCGCGACCGCCTCCGGTCAGCGGCCCGATGCGCTGCGGATGGTGTTGGTGGACGAGGCGTGGAAGTTGCTGTCGGGCGGTCGCGGCGGCGTGTTCCTGGAGACGCTGGCCAAGTCCGCCCGCAAGTACGGTACCGGCCTGACCGTGGTCACTCAGGACGCCGCTGACGTGCTCGCCACCAAGACCGGCCGTGCCGTCGTCTCCAACGCCGCCACCCAGGTGTTGCTCAGGCAGGCGCCGCAGGCGATCGACGCGGTTACTGAGGCGTTCGGACTGACCGACGGCGAACGGGCGTTCCTGCTGTCCTGCCAACGCGGAGACGCCCTGCTCGCGGCCGGGTCGGCGCGGGTGGCCTTCCGCAGCCACGCCTCCGCAAGCGAGCACGAGTTGATCGTTACCGGCCCGGTTACCGGTCGGCCCGTCCGCCGCCGCTGACCCGGCCTCCCTTCCACCACCGATCGGAGTTCCCGATGGTTGTCACGCTGTCCCCGTCTCCGCCGCCATCTCCTGCGACCCTCGCCGGGTGCGTGCCCGGCCAGGGTGGCGTGCCCGATTCGGTGGTGGGTGAGTTGCTGTGTGGTTCCTGGGGCGACGACGCCACCAACGCGGTGTGGCCGCTCGTCCGCGACCGGTGGCCGCTGCTCCTCGCCGTCCTGGCCGCCCTCATCGCCGTACGGGTCGGGTGGGCGGTGTGGCGGCGGCGGGTCTGGCGGCGGCACGCCGCCGCAGCGCGGTGGCTGCAGATCACTCCGCCGGTCACCGCCACTCCGGCCGCGACGATCGGCCTGTGGCGGCTTCTCGCCACGGCGCTGCCCGCGCCGCGCCGGTGGGCGCTGCGTCCAGCCCGGCTCGTGTGGGAGGTCGCCGCCGACCCGGACGGGATGCGTTGCGGGCTGTGGCTGCCACCGGGGGTCAACCCGACCGCCGTGGTGCGGCTGCTGCAACGCGGCTGGCCCGGCGTGAGGGCCGAACAGACCCGCCCACCGATCGTGCCTACCACCGGGGCGGTGGCCGCCCTGGCGGTGTGGCCCACCCAGCCGGAATGGCTACCCCTGGTCGAAGACACTACGGCTACCCACCGCCGAGGCATGGACGCGAGCGCCCCCGAAGAGGACCGGCTCCGGGGGGTCTACGGCGGGCTGGCCTCGGCCGGGCGCACCGGCGGCGCGATCCTGCAGGTCCTCCTCGGCCGAGCACCAGCCCATCGCCTACGGCTGCTCCGCCGCGCGATGACCAACCCCCAACGCGCCCACCGCCCCCGAGAAACCGCCTGCGGCGCCGGGCTGCTCGTCGGCGGGCTACGAGCGCTGATCCTCGGCGTCCTGGACATCGTTACCCCCGGCTCGTCGAGCCCGAGGCGGCACCCCCGTTCCAGCGACCCATACACGGCCGAGCTGGCACGGCAGTCGCGGGCGAAGTACGCCGACGCACCGCACCTGCTCTTCGCCGTGCACGCCGTTGCCGCCGGTCCTACCAAGGCCGCCGCCGTCGCGGCTGTGGCTGATGTCAGCTCAGGGTTCGGATTGCTGTCGGCTCACTTCACCCGCCGCCGGCTCCGTTCCGGCGCGCGGGCGGCGGCCGACCGGTGGGTGCCCGAGGCGCGGATGAGCCTCGTCTCCGTCGCGGAAGCCGCCGCGCTCGCCGGGCTGCCTGCCGAACCGGCCGTCTACGGCCTACCCGGTGCGGCATCACGGCGCCGGCCCGCCACCCGCGAGATCTTCCGCGTCACCCCGGGTCCGCGCCACCGGCCGCCCGCCGATCCATCAGCTCCGACGCAGGGGCGCGACGAACATGACGACCCGCCGACCATCTGGAGCCCGGCATGAGCCGCATCCACACCAAACCTGTACGGGCCAGGAGCGCTCCGAGTAGGCGCAGGCTCAACCTGGTGCCCCTCGACCAGCGACACGGCCTGGGCGGCAAGGTCATCGGCGTCGCCAACGCTGGCCCCGCGATGCGGGTCGGCATTTCCCTGACCGACTGCCGGTTCCACATTCACGCGCTCGGACCGACCGGTACGGGTAAGACGACGCTGCTGATGCGGATGATCCTGGATGACGTGGAGGCCGGGCGCGGCGTGGTCGCTTTCGACCCGGCCAAGGGTGACCTCATCCGCGACCTCCTGGCCCGGCTGCCCAGGTCGTGCGGTGACCGGCTGGTCCTGATCGACCCGGACGAACGGGCCGCGCCACCGGCGATCAACCTGCTCGACCCGAGCGTGCACGGCGGCAGTCCGCACGATGTGGCCGCGAACCTCACGGCGGTGATGGCGAAGGTGTGGTCACGGTGGTGGGGTCACCGCACCGCTGACATCTGCTACCACGGCCTGCTCACCCTCGCCCACATCGAAGGTGCCACCCTCGCGCAGCTACCGCGGCTGCTGTCCGACGCGAAGTGGAGGGCCGCACGGGTCAACGCTGCCACCAGCAAGCTGAAGGCCTGGGAGGGCAACACTCTCGGCGAGTTCTGGGAAGGGTTCAACGAGCTTTCCGCCGCACAGCGGTCCGGCCTGATCGCCCCGCTGCTGTCCCGGCTCCGCCTCGTCCTGGCACACCCGATGGCGAACAGCTTGTTCGGGGTGCCCGCTACCACGTTCTCCTTCGCCGACATCCTCGACGGCGGCATCATGCTCGCGCGGCTACCCAAGGGTGTCATCGGCGAGGACGGCACCCGCCTCGTCGGCTCCCTGCTCCTCGCGGGGTTGTGGCAGGCCACTACTGCCCGCGCCCGCATTCCCGAGGACGACCGCCCGGACGCGGTGATCGTGTTGGACGAGTGCCACAACTTCCTGCACCTTCCGATCGGGATCGATGACGCTCTCGCCGAGGCCCGCGGCTTGCACACCTCGTTCGTCCTCGCCCACCAGTACCTGGGGCAGTTGTCCGGGGACATGGTGGAGGCGATCGACGCCAACGCCCGCAACAAGGTGTACTTCGCCCTCGCCCCCCGCGACGCCATCGACCAGGCCCGGCACCTGCGCCCGTACCTCGATGACGGGGACCTGATCCGCCTCGGTGGCTACGAAGTCGTCCTCCGTCCGGTCGCGGGCGGGAGGGCCGTGCCACCGGTCACCGCCGACACCGAGCCACCACCACCGGCCGTCAAGGGGCGAGCCGGCGAGCTGCGCCGTGCGGCCCGTGACCACACCGGCCTCGGCGTGAAGGAACGTCACCGGTTGCTCGGTGAGACCGCCACCGCTGCCCCCAAGGCCGAATCCTCGGCACCCGCCGAAGACGTGGCGGTGGAACTGGTGGGTCACAACACCTTCGCTGTTCGGGGCGAGGGTTCTAACGAGAGGTCTAACGAGCGATCCAACGAGGAACGCAACGACCACGAACAGCCGGGTGAACATGCCCCCTTGAACACGTCGTACGCGCACGTGGACGGGGGTGAGGAGGGCCCGTGGACCGGAACCGACTGATAAGAGATATCCCTCCTACCCGCACATCTGCCACCGGCAGTCCCCGCCTCACGGCGTCCGTCGTGGCCGCCGAACTCGGCCGACTCACCCCCCGAGACCGGCACCTCCTGGACCTGCTCGACCAGCACCGAACCTTCACCACCGACCAGCTCGTCGACCTCGCCTTCGGATCCGTCGGCCGTGCCCGCAACCGCCTCAACACCCTCCACGATCGAGACATCCTCGACCGCTTCCGCCACTACCAGCGGCCCGGCTCGCAAGCGTGGAGGTGGACCCTCGGCCCGGTCGGCGCGGCACTCATTGCGGCCGGACGAGGCGAGACGTTCCCCCGCCCGGCCGCCGTACGCGACGCCACCGCCCGACTCGCCATGTCCCCGACACTGGCGCACCTGCTCACGGTGAACGGGTTCTTCGTCGCACTCACCGCACACGCCCGTGCCTACCCGGGGGCGCGGTTGGGGCGGTGGTGGAACGAGGCGCGCTGCCGTGAGGCGTGCGGCAACCTGGTACGCCCGGACGGACACGGCGTGTGGGCCGACAACGGCCCGGCGGTGCCGTTCTGGTTCGAGGCCGACCTCGGCACCGAAACGCTTGGCCGGGTGGTGGGCAAGCTGACCGGCTACGCCGCACTACCGCCCCGCCGCGCGTATCCGGTGCTGTTCTGGCTACCCACCGCTGCCCGTGAGACCAACCTCCATGCCCACCTCCGGCGGGCCGGGGTGCCGGACGGGCTGACCGTGGCCACCGCCGCCGCCGACCACCCCGCCGCGTCCGGCGGCCCGGCGGGGCCGATCTGGCGCATCGTGAGCCTCCGCGACCGGGTGAGCCTGGCCGACCTACCCGCACCGCCCGGGGACGGTGGTGCGCCGTGGGACGGATAGCCGTTTGGGGCGCGGCCGGGGTTGCCGGATCGCTGCTGTTGCTGACGGCTGCTACCGCCGGAGTCGTCTCGTCGGTATTCGGTGGTGGGGGTAGCTGCGGCGGGGCGGTCACTGTGCCGGGTGCGACCCCGGCGGGGTTGTCGGCTGAGCAGGCCCGTAACGCTGGGGTGGTCGTGACCGTGGGTGAGCGGTTGCGGGTGCCGGTGCGCGGGTGGGTGATCGCGGTTGCCACCGCTCTGCAGGAATCCTCGTTGATCAACCACGGTGACCTCGGCCCGAACAACGATCATGACTCGCTGGGGCTGTTCCAACAGCGACCGTCGCAAGGATGGGGCACCCCGGAACAGATCATGAACCCCGAGTACGCCGCCGTGACGTTCTACGAGGCGTTGCTACGGGTGCCCGGGTGGGAACGGCTACCGCTCACCGAGGCCGCACAGAAGGTGCAACGGTCGGCGTACCCGGACGCCTACGCCAGACACGAGACGCGAGCAACCGAGATCGTGACGGCGTACACCGGCGGAACGCTGCCCGTGTGCGACGGTGCGCCGATCAGTGCGTCCGGGTGGACCCGCCCTGTGGCCGGCACAGCAGGTTCCGGCTACCGCGCCGCCGACCGGCCAGCCCACGACGGAGTCGACATCATGGCCGCGAAAGGCACCGTCATCCGTGCCGCGTCCGGCGGCGTCGTGGTGCGCGTGCGATGCAACGTCGGGGGTGACTCGTGGGAACCTACCGGCGGCCCGATGCCATGCGACCGTGACGGCTATCCCGGGCTCGGCGGGTGTGGCTGGTATGCGGAGATCCGCCACGCGGGCGACATCGTTTCGCGGTACTGCCACATGGTGCGACAGCCGATGGTGCGGAAAGGGCAGACCGTGATAGCGGGGCAGCCTATCGGCCACGTCGGGAGTTCCGGTAACTCGTCCGGTCCGCATTTGCATTTCGAGATCCACGAAGACTTTCTCGCCGCCGAGAACAATGCCGTTGACCCGGTTCCTTTCATGCGCGAAAGGGGCGTGGCCCTGTAGGTTCGTGAAGTGATTTTCGGCACAAGTCAGGAGAGTCCGCGCGGGCTGCGGTGAGCGCCGCGCGCCCGGGTCCGCCGGCGTGCGGCGTAGTCGTTTCGGACCCGGAAACCCCTACCCCACAAGACGGCGTGAGCGGCCCCCGTGCTGCCTACCCTATGCAGCATCAGGGAGCTGCGCCGAACGTGCCGCAGCGTCGGACATGGGGCCGTCAAATAGTGTTTCGGGTGACGGTAGCGGTTCCTGAATCGAGCACGGAAGCGGCGCGGGATGGTCCCCGTAAAGAGTCTTGCGCAACGGGGTTGACAATCGTCGCGTGCAGAGGGTCCATGGACGTGGGCAACAAAAGCCGCCCCGGAGAAACCGCAAACAATGCGCAGCACGCGCACGCGGAATCGCTATTGCCGACCCCTATTGCACGGAGGTTTATTCACCATGTCCGCCAACGCCAACAGCGCCCCGAGCACCACCGCCGCTACCGTCGCCCGGACCCTCGTCAACCACCCCGAGGGCATCACCGTTCGTGACCTGGCCGCCGAGGCCGGGGTGGGACAGTCGACCGCCTCCAAGGCACTCGCCGCGATGGAGGCCGACGGCACCGCCACCCGCACCCCCGGCCCGACCAACGGCAACCGCAAGAGCGCCGACATCTGGCACCTCGCCACCACCGACGAGCTGACCCCGGCCGACGCGACGCCGGACGCGACGGACGAGCCGACCCCGGCCGACGACGCCACCGACGCGACACCAGACGCGGCGGACGAGCCGACCTCGGGCGACGACGCGACCCCGGACGCCACCGACGAGCCGACCCCCGCCGACGACGCGAACGGGGGCGGCGGGGCGGATGAGTCCGCGCTCCCAGAGGCCCCCGTGTCCGGTGCGCCGGTTGCCCCGCGTCAGCCTGACCTGAAGGTGTTGATCATGGCCGGTGTGTTGGGTGGGCACCCGGACGGCATCACCGCCGACAATGCGATCAACGAGAGCGGTCTGTCGGTCGTCATGGGCGACACGATCCTCGCCGCGATGGAGGTTGCCGGGGCCGCGCGTCGTCTGCCGGTTGACGACGACGGTAACGAGTTGTGGGTCATCGGCGACGGGGACCTCGCCACGGTGGACCCGGCCAACGCCCCGACGCACTCCACGTGCCCGACGTGCGGTCACACCCGCAAGATCCGCCGCCCCTTGGCTCGGCGCACCACGGGCACCGGCCGCACGACCGGCGAGATCAACAGTGACGGGTCGGTGAAGCTGGCAAAGAACGAGTTGCGGCACCGTGTCGAGGCGTTCATGCGTGACCTCGGCACCGGCCACGACGTGACCCCCGGCACCGTCGCCCGTGAGATCGGCGGACGCAGTCCCGGCGCGGTCCGCAACGCCATGGAGAAGCTGACCGGGTTCGGGGTGCTGATCCTGACCCGTGAGGCCCCGGAGACCTACGCCCTCGCCGACAACCCGCCCGCCCCGACCGCTGAGGTTCGCGCGTTCATGGCCCCGGGGCAGACCGACGAGGCCGTCAGTGCCGACGAGGAGGCCGGCACCGACGAGGCCGCCGCCGCGCCGGTCGCGGCCTGACCTACCGCCCCGCCGGGGCCGGGCACTACGCCCGGCCCCGGCATCCGCACGCCCCCAACAACCGGAAGGAACGACGAACGATGGCTACCCCACACGATCACCCCGACTACGGGCGGACAGTCTGCCCGGGGTCGCTACGCTGCCCGGAATGCGAGCAACCGGCCCTGCTCGTGCCGCCGCGTGACTGGCCCCTGAATGGGTTCGCCGCGCGCCCGGCCGCGCCACACACCGACGGCACGCCGCTGTGCCCGGTGCCCGGTCCGCACGGGTCGCAACCGGCCGAACCGGTGGGCGTACCGGCCCGGCCGACGCTGTGGCAGGCCGTCCGGCAGACATGGCTCGCTCACCCCGATTGGACCGTCACTGACCACTTGGCGTGGCTCGATGGCGAGGGGTATGACACCGTCACTGCGGACGGTGACCCGGCCGACCTCATCGGTCGGTGGCTCACCGCGTACCGGTGCGCCGCGTCGCTGTCCTGGTCGCCCGATCACGGTCGGGTGTACGCGATCCTCGGCGCGGACCTCCTGATCGTGTTCGACGACGCGGACAGCGCCGGTGACGTTCTCACGAGGTTGCGGGTCGCGCAGGTGCCGGCCGAGGTGCATGTGTTCGACGCGGCCGGGTGGAATGAGGTGGCCCGTCTCGTGCGTGCGGTCAACCCGGGCCTCGTCATCAGGGACAGCCGTCCCGGCCACGTGGGTGGCAAGTCATGACGTATTCGCCCGGCGACATGCCAGAGTTGCCGCCCGCGCTGGCCGCGCGTCCCCACGACGCGCAGCGCGGCCTGCCCATTCCGCCGGTCAACATCCACCCCGACTCGACCAGCGACGGGTCGCACGTGGACTCACCACGATCAACACCACCACCTCGACCCGCCTCACGGTTGAGCGCCGGTGCTCGCTGTGCGGTGAGCCGATGGGCTATTGGGTGGCGTTCCTCGGCGGCCCTCGCGCGGCCGAGCTGATGCGCTAAGCCGACCCGCCGGGGCACCCCGTGTGCATGACCGCCGCACTGTCGCTGTGTCCGCACATCGCGATCGGCCGGCACCGCCGCGCCTGCGCGGACCGGGCCGGGGCGGGCATCATCCCGCCGGGGTCGCACGGCGACAAACCCGACCGGTACCTGTTGGGCATCACCCGCGCGTACCGGACCCGATTCGTTGCCGAACACGGGTTCACCGTGTACCTACCGGCACCGTTCAGAACCGTCCGCACGTACCTGTACGGCCCGGACGGGCGGCTACGCCCGGCCACCGCCGTCCGGTAGGCCGCGCCCGGCGGCGGGCGTCAGATTCGCCGCAGAAACCTCCATCGACTCGAACCGATCGTCTTGATCGACCGATAGAGGCAGGACACATTGTTATTGACGGCGCTGCCGGGGTTGCAACCCCCGGCCGCCGCCCGCCAACACCCAACCGGAAAGGGGTGCCACCGTGGCACACGAACTCGAAACCTTCGCCAACGGCCAGACGGCCTTCGCCTCCGCAAGGCTGAGCGCCTGGCACCAACTCGGCACCGTCACCGACGCGTGCATGACCGCCGAGGAGGTCATGAGTAAGGCGTGGCTGGGCGGCTGGGAGGTTCGCAAGATCGCCATCCAGGGCATCGAGGTCACCGAGCGGGGCGTGACGAAAATCGACTGCCCCGACAAGTACATGACCGTGCGGACCAACCCGGCCACCGGTGAGACCGAGTACCTCGGCGTGGTCGGCGAGGACTACAGCGTGGTGCAGAACGAGCAGGTCGCCGAGACCCTCAACCTCCTGGTCGATGCCTCCGGCGCGCACTTCGAGACCGCCGGCTCCATGCGCAAGGGCCGGTCGGTGTTCGTGACCATGAAGCTGCCCACGGCGATGCAGATCGCCGAGGTCGACGACATGGACCTCTATCTCGCGGCCACCACCTCCCACGACGGCACCGCCTCACTGCGCCTCGACGCGACCCCGGTCAGGATCGTCTGCGCGAATACGCAGGCCCTCGCCTACCAGCGGTCGCGCAGCTCGTACACGTTCCGGCACACCTCGAACGTCACCAGCAAGATTGCCGAGGCCCGGCAGGCCCTCGGCCTGATGTGGAAAGCGTTCGGCGACTTCGAGACCGAAGCCGAAAAAATGATCAACGAGTCGTTGACCATGGGCGAGTTCGAGAAGATCGTCGCCCAGGTCTGGCCCCTCGCCAACGATGCCTCCGACACCGCGAAGAACAACGCGAAGCAGCGCACGGCCACGTTGCGGTACCTCATCCGCGACGCGGACACGCAGAAGGCGATAACGGGCACCCGGTGGGCCGGATACCAGGCCATCACCGAGTACGTGGACCACTTCGCCCCCGCCAAGACCGACCTCGCCCGCGCGACGCGGGCGTTGACCGGTGCCGGCGCGGACATCAAGGCCCGTGCGTTCGAGCTGCTGGCGGTCTGAGATGGCCCGGCACGGGGGCCGGGCCACCGAGCTCGGCCCCGGTACCGGCGCGCACCCCGCCACCGGCACCGCCGCAGTCCCCACCGAATCCACCACCGAGGCGGCGCACCCGGCATTAGGCGTGCCCACCGTCGAGGCGCTGCACGAGCCGGGACACACCTCCACGGCGATGATCGCCTTGGCGAACCGGGTTTGCGCCAACTTCGCGGCGGCCGAGGTCGCCCGCGCGATGGCCGAACGAGCGGCCAGCGAGGCCGAACATGCGCATCTCATCGCCCGCGCCGAGCACTGGGACGACCTCGTCAACGAGCAGTGGACCACTTTGTGCGCGGCTATCTGTGCGACGGTGCCGGACGAGACGCAGGTCGAGCGGTTCCTGCCGGTCCGGCCGCTGACCAACGGCCACGTCGAGCTGCACGTGCACGACACCGACGCCCACCGGCTCATCGTGCTGTTCACCGGCGCGCAAGCCCTCGCCGTGGGCGCGCACCTGACCGCCTACGGGGCGCTCAGCCTCGACCGCAGCGGCCAGAAACTCGACCCCGGCCTACCCCACATCAAGGCCGCGCCGCCCCTCGCCGACCCCGCTACCGAGCCGTGGCCCACCCCCGGGCAACAGACCCCACAGCCCTGACCGCCGCGACGTGCCGCGCGACCACGGCCCTACCCGGGCCGCGCGGCACGGCCCCGGCGTCACCCTCTCAACCTGATCACGGAGCACCCATGAACCCCGATCACCTCTTCAACGTGGCAGCCGCGTTCGCCCAGGCGACCGGCAACGCCGAACACTTTCACGCTCGCGCGGCCAGCGCCACCGGCGCGGACCGCGCCGCCCTCACCAAGAAGGCCTCGGAGTGGCAGGCCATCGCCATCCGCCGACGCAAGCACCTGCGCGCCTCGCTGCGCGAGGAACCGCGCGGACCCGTCGTCGCCGAGCCGGACACGGAGCTGCCCGCCGCGCTCTGGCAGCGGCGCCACGTCGAGATCCGTGCCTGCACCGATGACGGCTCCCGCATCCGAGTGCGCTGCACCCCGGCGCAAGCCGTCGCCCTCGGCACCGCGCTCATCGGCTTCGCTGCCCTGACCGACCAACTCGGCGGCGGCGTCCTCGGCGACATCCTCACCACCTTCCCGCCCCGCCCCACTACGGAGCCGCAGACGAGCAACGAGAACCAGGAACCGGCATGACGACCTCGAACGGCCCCGCCGACACCACCGACGGCATCGGCGACGGTCAGCGTGCCCTCGACAGCAGGCAGCTCGCCAGCGCGCTCGCCCTGCTCGGCACAGCCGACCCCGTCTGCGTCGAGGTGCTGACGCGGCTCAACCTGCGCGTCTACCCCGGCGAGCCCGAGGACCGCACCGCCTACGTCGTGCTCGACGTGCACGGCATCTCCATCGGCGTCCAACGCCGCGCCCACGACCTCTACCTGCACGTCGACACCACCGAAACCGACGACCGGCTCATCGCCTTCGAGATCAACGGCAGCGGCGAAATCGACCACCCCACCAGCTAGCACCCCTGAACGGAGTTGTGATGTACCGGTCCATGGAGTTCGGCGACACCGCCCGAGTGATCAAGCCCACCGACCCGGTCGAGTACCGCCTCGGCACCGTCACCGATGTCGACTACCCCAACCCGCAAACCACCTACGCCCGTCGCTACACCCTCCAGTTCCCCAACGGCGACGAGCGCACCTACCCGGCCGCGATCATCCGGCGAGCCACCCGGACCGACGACCACGCCGCCCTGGAGGCCGCCTTCACCTCCGCGTGCGTGGCCATGCGCGACGCCTGCCGCATCGCCCACGACTACGACGCCGACCTCAGCAGCGGAACAACGAGTCTGCTGCGGCGACTGGTCGACCTCGCAAGCCTGCGCCTCGGGCTGACCCTCGACCCGGCCAACCCCGACTGGCCAACCACCCGCGGCCAGGACGGAGGCGACCAGTAATGCCACCGCACTTCCCGAACCCCGAGGAATTCACCCGTCCCCACAAGGTAGCAGCGCTTCACGCGAGCACGGTGCCCGTCCCAGAGCCGCTCTACTGCCGCCGCTGCCGCAGAGGACTCAACATCCACTTCAACGACCTAGGCGTCATCGTCGGGTACCTGCACGCGGCCGAGCAACGCGGCCAGCGCAGCGACCACCGGCCCGAGCCCACACCCATCACCGAGATCCCCGATCCGATCATCGAGTGCGACTTCTGCTCCGCGCCCGAGGCCGCGTGGATCTACCAGTGCGCCAACCAGGTCACCGACGCCCGCCGCATCACGGCGCAGGTGTTCGCCGTCAGCGACTACCAGTCGCGGCGCCACGCGGCGCGAATCCACCGCACCGACACCGAACACGCCTTCACCCAAGCATGGGGCGATCGGTGGACCGCATGCGACGGATGCGCCCACTTCATCGAGGCCCGCGACCTGTACGGGCTTATCAGCCGTGTGGCCGACGCGATGCCCGCGAAGCTCACCCGAGGCAAACACCTCATGCGGACCCGGGGCCAACTCCACGACAGGTTCTCCACCGTGTTCGACACCCTCGTCCCCGGCCGAGGCCGTATCGCGCCCGGCCACCCCCTCGGCATCTGGCCCGACCACGAGGGGAAGGCACCATGACCGACAGACAACGGCACGGCTGGCCCGCTCTCACTCACGCGAAGGCCCACCATCGTGTCGGACCAGTGTGCAGTGCAGCCGACGTGCCATTGAGCCGCGTCACCGAGGACCCGCAGCTCGTTACCTGCCCGGACTGCGACGGACAGGCCGAGTTCGACGCGCTCCCCGACGACGCGACCGCAGGCGACCCCCGCGTCATCGAGCTGCTGCGGGAGGCGAAGCGCGGCAACTGCCGCAAGATCGACGGGGTGCTGGTGGACATGACCACCGCCGCCGCGATCCTGACCGTCTACGACGCCCTCAAACCCGCTACACGGGTCAAACTGGCCGCGCTGCGCATCGACCGGATGGCGCAGGTGGCGTGGCGTCTGCTCCGCCCGCACGTCTAGAGAGGGCGGTTCGGTGGCCGGCGGGCACACCCGAGGGTGCGTGCAACCCCGACCGGCCACCTCGCCCAATCCGGGCCGCCTGCGGACCAACCGACCGCCTCTACCCGACAGGGGCGTGCCGCCGATTCTACGGCGGGAGGCACGCTCGCCCCGACCGCCGGCGCCGCAGCAAGGCGCCTCCGGGAGGATGAGGACCGTGGCACGACGCACGATCGACGGACGGACCGCCCTCGACCGGGCCGGAGTCGCCGCGCATCTCGGCGCGGCGTACTCCACGGTCAACCACTGGCACCGCCACCGCGCCCGGTTCGACTTCCCTGAAGGCTTCCCGCACGAAGGCGGTGACTGGTTCTGGCTCGACGACGTCGAGGCATTCCACGCCTCACACCAGACGGCGAAGCGAGCCGAGCTGACGAGGATCGACCGCCGCGGCGACTCCGAAGATCTCATCGGCTCGGGCGCTGCGGCGAGGGTCCTCGGCTACGGCTCCTATCGCAACCTGCCCGAGACCCTGTACGACCATCCCGACCGAGTCGAAACGCTCCCGGACGGGCGGGTACGTCGTCTGTGGTTCCGGCGCACTGTGTGGGCCGTGGCCGACGCCCGCACGGGCCGCCAATCCACCGGCCGCACCCCCGGCACCACCGGTGCCCGCAAGCCGCACCCATACGCCGACGATCCTCGGCTTCCCGCCGCCATCGCACTCCTGACCGAGGCCGACCGCGCCGGCCATGACCGGCGCGGCCTTGGTATCGCCCTGGCGCAGCAACTCGATATCACCGAACGTACGGCGCAAAGGCTGCTCGCCGCCGCTCACACGGCAAGCTGTCGGCGTACGGCTTCGAACGCATAGCCATGTACGCCATCGAGTACACGGCAACTATCGACGCCTGCGAGTGCAGCTGCGGCTCGGGGCCGGACTTGCTCCCTAACAGTGGCTACAGTCAGTCGCGGAGGTCGATCCGGCGGCGTCCGGATCTGCCGATGAGAGTGCACTCTACTTGCGCCTTGATAATGAACCTTTGAATCTCCCGCTGGCGTGACTCGGGTTAGTGATATCGTTAAATGCTCGGCAATGGTCCAACCTCCTCTCTTAAGACTTTCGCCAGATCAAGTGAAGTTGTCAAACGTTGGCGAACTGCTGACTGGAAATCTTCGTGCCTTTGGAAGCGCATTGCGCGGGCTATGGCCGTTCTCGTCGGCGTGTCCCGAATGGGTACCAACCGCACCAATCCATCTAAATCTCGGTTGCTAATTAAGTCATTAATTCTCTGGAGTAATTCGGGATAAGGAGAAGGCATGCTGGCTGAGATTGGATCCACCCCGTGAATTAGGGCGTTCTCGTCCGGCAGTCCGTCAAACAGTTTTCTACCTATTTCTTTCCTGGCGATAGATGCGGCGAGCCTCTCAGGCGTGCCATTGCTGGCGAGAGATTTCAGCCCCTCTTGAACTGCTTTGTCTAGGAGGTGTTGAGGGGATATGCCTAATATGTTGCCCTGCACCTCGGCTATAACCGCTAGGACCGCTTGAATATAGTAGAGGCTCTCTACTTCGCTAACCGGAAGAACTAAGATTCCTCTTGCGGCGAGGCTGCGTCGCTCGTCGGCGGACCTGCCATCGCCGTCCACGATTCCCCGAGGTTGCAGCCAATGTAGAGCGGTGTTTGCATGCAGGCCAGCTACGGACCGGATGACTTGCTCGCAGCTCCCGGAGGGTATGGGGTTCCAGCCCGGAAAAAGGATGCTGTAAATCCCCACGTCGAGGCTTTGATGCTCGCCCTCAATAAAGAGTACTTGTCGGCGCCCCCCGAGTATCGCCTTACGTGCCACCTCTGGCAGGTTCTCTGCCAACGCGACATGGTCGATGTTCCAGCCGTTGGCCATATTTCCCGTCCAGTTGCATCCACTTAGGTGGTGCACTTCAGTGCTAGCTGGGTCGAGAGTTGCCGCCAGTTCGAGATCGTGGGTCAAGACGACGAAATGACAGTCGCCGCGAGCCGCTATCACTGATTGTATCAATGTCGCTGAAATTGAGCGATGCAAGTGGCGTTCAGGTTCATCTATAATAAGGACGGAATCCCTGTCGCTAACTAGGATTTCAGAGGCCAGCAAAACGGCACTCTTTTCGCCGTCCGACATCTGTGAGATTGGATACCGAGTGGTGCTACCGAGCTTGATTGCATCAAAAGTGGATGCGGCAGTCAGCTCGAGCTCGACAAAGAGTCCAGCGCTTCTCAGCATACTGTTCAGCTTCGTTAAGGGGGAGGCGGGGATGACTCCCTCAATCTCGTGGCGTTCTGCGCCGGCGTCGTGCAGCTTCGCGAGTTCGGAATTCCGGTGGTTCAATTTTGAGAGCAGGTCAAATAGTACGATATTACTCCGCTGTGCATCTGCATGGTCCAAGTATCGCGACTCTTCCAAGCTGTTCCAATGACGAATAGTCGGCGCAGCGCTTTGACGCTCCGCCGCACTGATTGCAGGCCCGGCATGCGGAAACCATAGTTTCCGATGCGCAATAATTCGATTTACCTTGGCATTGGCGCAATTCTTCTGCAACCAAAACCCGAGCGCAGATTTTCCTGCCCCGTTTGACCCGACTATGACTGTCGCGCAACCAGGTTTAGCGGTTAACGTTGTCGTACTAGCCGGTGGGATTCCTGGTACATCCCAGGTGCAAAGGGCTTGCCTATGCCCTGATTCTGAACCTGTGGATGCGATTTCCTGGTCGCTCGACATGCAAATAGGCTATCCCGGGACTGGTGGCGCGGGAAGGTCTCGAAGTAGCACATCTCCTCGCCAGCGGCCCACTTCCAAGGGTTCTCTTTCATGCCGCTCCGGGAGGGCTGGCGTTCATCGGCGCTGGTGACGCAGGGTGATGTATGGCTACCTCTGATGTAGTGACCACGGCCTTGACCCGCTCTCCGCAGCTCGGGTGGATGTGGATTGGTACGTGCGCTGGCTGCAAGACGTGCGCCGGTACCAGCCCTCGACGGTGTCCCGTCGGCTGTCGGTCGTGGTCGGGTACTACCGGGTCTGTGTAATCGACGCGATCCTGGAGCACGCGCCAGCCGATAACGTCCGCCGGCCCACAGTGCCGGCCGAGTCACCGACACTCGGACCGGGCCACCTGCACCGCCGGGCCGCTCCTGCGCAACGTCCATGGTGGGCGGATGGACCGACGCGCCGCCACTCGAGGGCTCAAGCACCTGGCCCACATCGCGGGGATCCAGATGCCGATGATGCACCCCAACATGCTGCGCCACACGTTCGTGACCACCATGCTCGACGCCGGCGTCAGCCTGCGCGACGTGCAGAGCGCCGCTCGTCACGTCGACCCGCCTACCACCATGCGCTACGACCGAGCCCGCAAGAACCTCGACCGGCACCCCCGGCTACATCCTCGCCGCTTACATGGCCTCCGGGACGTGGCGAGCGCTCGCGGCTTTGCCAGTTGAGTCCAATCGATCACGACTCTTCCCGAGTGATTGTGTCACTATACGTGAATGTCTGCTGACACTAGCCCGCAATGGCGGGCGGGTCGCTGGTTGCGCGACCACGCTGACTCTTGGGCGGCCTGGCGGTCGTCGAAGGACTCCCTGCGACACCGACGATTGATCAGCATGACCGCAGCAGTGAGCACCATCGCGCGCCGCGCCTTGCTCACCCCGTCCGCGAACGACATCGTCACCCGTTACCCTGAGATCCTCGCCAACTGCGACCGGCTTGCCTTTGATTCAGATGCCGAGACTGCGGCCTACCTGATCTGGCACTTGTCGGACCGGTACGGACGGGTTCTGCAGGTTCTCGACCTACTTTTCATAGCCGGACACCTGCCGCTACGCCGCAACCGGTTGTCGGTCATGGAGGTGGGCGCCGGCCCGGCACCGGCCCTGTTCGCCGTTCGGGACTTCTACGACGACCTGCGAGCCTTCATCGCCACCTCCGAGCTAGGCGTAGACACCGCCTCGGCACGAATACTGCACGCGATCGACCGTGGTCCCGCTTGGTCCTGGCTGCTTCACCAGTTCTCCGAGGAGCTCTACACCAGACAACGCCCTGATGCCGACGGCTCCGTCCTACCGTTCGGGATCACCTACCATGACCTGGAAGGGTTCTCGGTGCGCCGCGAGCACGAGGCTGCCATCAATGGAAGCGCTGAGGTCATCCGTGCGGAGTTCGAGCGTAGCGACGACGACATCAGCATGCACGCCGCCCGGCAGTTCGCCATCGAGGACGGCAACTACCCACCGAGCGCATACGACCTCATCGTTATGTGCAATTTCCTCACCAACACTGGCATCACAGAGAAATTTGCGGCGGAGATTGAACTGCTGACGACTGCATTAAGCCCAGGTGGCTTGCTTGTGGTAATCGGCGCGGTGGGTGGGCGGTATCCGGCTATATACACCCATCTTGACACAATTCTGTCCCGAACGCGGCTACGATCACTCGGCGACCTCACGCACCCGATCCAGGCCCATGTTGACGAATGGCAACGTAATCTCATCGGTGCCCAGATCCGCAGCGACGTCGCGTTTTCCTCCGCCCTCGCTCCCACGGCCTTCGCTAAGGTGCAAAGACGACTTCCGGACGACGTCACCAACCTCGGCCAGCCCATTGGGTTTCCACAATTCCAAGTACGGGCGTGGAAGAACGAGTGGCAACGCAAGACCACTCGGCGATCCTGAACCGAGCATGTGAGCGGTGCCGCGACACCGTATGGCATTCTCGCCCGGTTCAGCGGCATCCTCATCTGCCACCGACCGGGCGCGGCCGGGTTCACCGCAGCCATGGCAGGGCGGGATCACGAGCGCAGACGGTACAGGTCATAGCTCTTCTGCGACGAGGCGAGCGGCTTGGTCCGGCCCGGCTGCAGGCTTCCCGAGTCCGGCCAGTTGGACCAGTGGGTGTTGGGCGGCAGGCTCGGCACGCACCAGCCGGGCAACGCGGACAAGACGGAGAAGGGGCCTCTGGCCAGGCTCCTCTGAAGTCACAACGCCACGCCTGATGAGTGCACGAGCACCTCCCGACCGAGGCCGACAGATCAGGTTAAGGACCCGAAGTCAGTCATTCGCTGGGTCAGACCCCGGCGGGAGGTGCTCACGACCATCATCTCCGTCAGTCATCGTCCTCGGTGGCAGTCTGAGGTGTCGGAACCTCGATCAGGTAGCGCAGCGCGCCGTTGATGTCGGTGTCTCGGCTGTTGGCGGGGCGCTGGAGCACGTCGTACATGTCGTCCGTGACTACGATCGTGTGGACGCCGGGGGTTTCGTCGGTCATCGGTGGTCCCTTCTGGCGGCGCTCGGCGGGGTGCCCGTGCGGGCAGCCGTGCCTATCCACGCTGACCTCGACGGCGCGATCAAGACCCCCGCCGGCGCCGGTCCGGGGTTATAACTGACGACTCTGTTCGAGGCTGCTCTCGCGTGTCTGATCCTGCGGTCAGCCGACTTGGGCACGTCAAACCGATGCCGGGGGCCGGGGGCCGTTGGCCGGCTGTGCCTCCTGGCGCAGCGTGGCGAGGAGGGGTGAGACGCCGCTGTTGCGGATCGAGTAGCCGTTCTGGCGTAGCCGCCGGGCAAGCGCATCCCGGCTGACGGTGTGACCCTCGCGGGTCAGCTCGTCACGGGCTACGCGGGCGGCGGGCAGGAGCGGCACCAGGTCCGGAGCGAGGTCGACATTGGTATCGCCGGTCTCGTCGGGTCGATCGTCGTGGTCAGGTTCTGCGCCAAGGTCAGCATCAGTCCCGCTGCCGTCGGCGTCCTGATCGTCGTCCCGGGAGTCGGCACCGTCAGGAGACCAGCCCTGGGCCGACTCGTCAGTGTCGACATCACGGGCAGAAGGTTCGGGCAGCGGACGCCGGCGGGGTGCCCTGGTGTCGCTGGTCTTCCGCGTGGGCTCGGCGGGCGCCGGTGCGATGGGCTGCACTGGAGTAGGTTTCGCTAATGCCCCAGCCGGCGCGGTGTGCGGTTGACGTTCGGCTTCGCGTCGGCGAGCGGCCAGTTCGACCAGGGAGACCGACGCGACGATGATCAGCCCGTCCACCGAGAGTGGCAGGAGGTAGGGGACGGTGCCGGTCTCGCCGTAGCGTGCGACGACTCCGACCATGTGGTGGTAGCTGATCCACGCGGCGATGCCGGCGATGGCGGAGGCGGCGACGACTCGGATGACGCCGAGTGCGCGCCGGTGTACAGGTACGCGGGTGACCAGCTCGACGGTGATCAGCAACGCGAGGGGTGGCCATGCCGCGATGGCCTGGGCGATCGGGTTCGCTTGCGCGTGCAGGATGTTCGCGGTGACCGAGGCGGCCACGCCCAGCGCCAGTGTCGCCCGCACGGCCCACTGCATCCGCTGGAGCCGGCTGTCGGTCATGGCCGTCCTCCGGGCACGGCGCCGGCGGGTCGGAGTTGACGTTCGGCGACGCGGCGGGTGGCCTGCGACGGTTCGGCGTCGCCGAGGTCGGCGAGGCGTTCTTCCAGGCGGCGCAGGGTGCGGCGGACGGCGTCGGGTCGCTGCTGCCGGCCGTGGATGCGCATGATCCGCTGGTACAGCTCCTCGTTGACGGGGTCGAGGTCAGCGGCGCGTTCGAGGGCGGCAACCGCCTGGTCGGGGTGGTCGGGTTCGAGGATCTCGGCGATTCGGGCGTAGGCGGTGAGGATTTGATGGCGGTAGCTGGTGGCGTAGTCGGTAGCCCAGAGATGGTCGTGGCCTTCGGCGAAGTCACCCGCGTACAACTGCGTGGCCTGTCGTAGCGCGGTGAGCATGGCCGCATCGTCGTCGGTGGTGGTGGCCTGGTCGATGGCGGTGAGCATCTGCCACAGGTCCACCGTGATGGTCTCGGGGTCGAGCCGGTATCGGCTGGTGGCGGGGTCGTAGACGATGAACATGTGCTCGTGGTGGCCGGTCTCGATGCGCAACACCTTGCGGGCGGTATTGATATCGGTGCGGACGCGTTTCACGGCGGCGGCTGGGTCGGCGTTGGGGTGTAGATCGGCTGCGAGTTGGTCGAGGGTGCGGCCGGCGGGGTGGGCGGCGAGGACGGCGAGGGTGGCGTAGGAGCCGCTGCGCATGCCGGTGCGGACCGATCCGGCGTCGGTGGTGACGGTGACCGGGCCGAGCACCTGGAGCCGGACAAGGGTTGCCGCGCCGGTGGGTCGGGCCGGTACGGGTTCACGCCGCTCGGGGGGTGCCGCGGCTGGGGGAGTCTCGGTGAGCGTGTCGTCGATGTCGATGCCGGCCTCGGGCCGGGCGAGGGTTTCGGTGAGTAGGGCCAAGACGGCGGCCAGGTCGTCGGCGCTGAGGGTGGACGTTCGGGCCATCGGATACGGCGCGTCGTTGGTGACGGTCCCGTCGGCGGTGATCTCGACGGTGGGTATGCCTTCGTGTTGGCCGAGGAGGACCGGGTGCAGGTCCAGAACAGCACGGTGCGCGGCGATGGCGTGGATGCGAGCGGCATACCCAGGAATGGAGTCGATGAGCAGCACGTAGGGCGGTTGATGCTCGGCGTGGTCGGTGCGGGCGTTGAGATCGGCGACGGTGGCGACGTCGAAGCTGTCCAGGAGCCTTCGGCGGCCGATCATTTCCTCTTCGGCGTGGGTGACGGCGGCGGCGGTGTCAGCGAGGACGATGAGCCGCTCGCCGTCGTAGGCGGTGCCGTCGGGGTCCAGGCCGACCGCTGGGGCACCGTGGGGCAGGAGCTGGGCGAGCAGGTCGGCGGTCGTGACCACGACGGGGCGGGTGGCGGCGGTGTCGGTCGTGCCGGCGGTCAGGGTCGCGGCGAGGACGGCGCGGGCCGCCGCGATGGTTCCGTCGCCGTGTAGGGCAAGGCCAGGGCCGGGCAGGTCGAACAGGCTTATCTCTGCGGCGCTCGCGTCGACGCCAACGGCGGGCGAGGTGCGGTCGCTGCGCTCGGCCTGGTTGGCGGTGGCGCTGATGCGGCTCAGGAACTCTGGCGCTGGCCGTTCGGCGGTTCCGGGTAGCGCGAAGGTGAGCCTGGCGTGACGGCGTCGCTGCAAGCCGGCCAAAGCTGCTGTGGAGGCGATGGCAGCGGCTAGGCCGAGGCTGATCCAAGCCTGTGTGGGCAGTGCGATCCCGCCAGCGCGGTCCGACTGTTCACGAGCTGTTCCGGACCCGGAAGGCGCGTCCTCGGCTGACTCACGGGGTGTGCTTGGTTCTGTCGTTCCCGAGGGTGACGGGTGCGGTGCCGGCATTGCGGAAGGTGGCTTCGCCTCGGACCCGCGGGGTTCTGGAGCGCCCGGGTCGGGGTGGTGGTTCTTGTGTGGGGTGGGCGGCGTAGCCGCCCGAGGGGTGGGCAGGGTGAGTTTCCAGCCGATGCGGATCACGTTCGGGTCGGTGAGAGCACGCCCATCGGGTTGCCGATGTTTACGGTTGAGCTTGTAGATCTCCGGCCAGTGGCTTCCGCCGCCGAGGTGCTCCGCGGCGAGATCCCACAGGGTGTCTCCGGCTACGACACGGACCGACTCGCGTGGGCTGGTGCGAGCGGCGGCGATGTCCCCGGTGTTCTTGCGGGGCTCGTTGGGGGGACCGGCGGGCCGGGGGAAGACGGTGGTGGCATCCGGCGGTTCTGTCATGGCTGCGTAGTCCATTGGCGGGGCCGGAGTCGGTGCGTCATGGGTGAGGGTGTCGCCGGTCCCGCGGGGTGTTGCAGGAACGGAGCCGGAGTCCGACGCCGTGTGCCCTTGGGCGAGTGCGGGAAGGGCGACGGAGGTGGCGGCCGTGGAACCGAGCATCGCGGCGGCGAAAGCTTGGACAGGTCGGGGCAGACGCAGGTCGTACCGCCAGCGCATCCGCGAGGCAAGACGTCGGTAGACGTGATCGGTGACAGCGGCGGTGAGGAAGATCCAGAGCAGCCATAGGCCGGTTTGCGCGAGGATCGCGAGGAAGCCTGCGGTCAGTGGCTCGTGTACCCATTCCCGCACCTGGGCTGCGGACAGACCCTGAAGGGTGAGCCAACCGGCCCGGTAGAGCAGGACGGGCGGTGCCAGGGCGAGAGCCACGGTGACGATGCGTACGGTTGTGGTTGAGGGCTCCTTCTTCATGGTCTGTCTCCTCAGCGACGTGCTGTGGCGGCTGCTGAGAAGACCGTAAGAGCGGGCTACGCCGGCTACGCCGGAAAGGAACCTGACAGCACCTCACACTTCCTCACGCGACCTCACAACCGCAGGTCACGGTGTCGCCAGCGCACGAGGGCTAGTACTTGAGCAGCCCGTCCGGGCCCATCAACGACAGGCTCGGTTCGTTGGCTGCCCGGACCAGCTCGGCGGCGACCCTCGCCTCCGCCGACGGCTCGGGTCGCTTCCTACGTCCGGTCTGGTCGTTCAGTGTCGCGGTCATCACGGCACCGTCCTCACCAGGCACCACGCCCGGGAGGTCAAGCCGGGAACACCGTTAGATCCACAGACCGCCGTCACCTCCAGGCCCTCGACGCCACCACCACCTGGCGCTGATGACACGCGACACATTTGGCGAAAATCGGCAAGCTTGTAGACACGTCCCTGCTGCCGTTCAGATTAGCTGCCAAGAGGTAGGCCCAGGACCGTCTGCAACAACGGCCATCGATCTGTTTCCGGCGCAATATCTCTGTTTTTCCTTAGCTCATCCATGATGGCCATTTTATCGGCATCGGAGAGCCTATGCCAGCAGCGAATGGTGAGCTTCAGCCCATGGTACTGCTCGTTGGCGGAAAGAGGCGCCGACAACGAAGCTATCAACGTCTGGCCATCGACAAGCGATATGTCGCCTTCCATTAACCCAAGGAGTAGAACGCGCAAATTCTTAGGTGCATTGAGAAAAGCTCCACGAACCTCGCCTGCATTGAACTTCTCGCGCTCCGCGACGGCCGACGCACGAGATGCTAATACATCTTCGAGATGGGTTCTCGCCGCCTTGAACTCGTCGCTCGCCAACTCACGGCTGACGAAGGAGTAGGATTCGGATAACTTAGCCACGTCTGAACGTCCGAGAATCAGGGCAGCTTCGGGGGCGCCAAGGCTCACAAACTCCTGGGACAGGGATAGCTCTACGCCTTCTGCGCCGAGCCGTAGTCGCTCCACTCGGTGCAGGAGAAGCGGGCTCAGGAGAAGCACGGCTCCGACCGTTATGAGTGCAGTAGCCCCGGTCGACTCCCGCCCGACGACAACAGAATGGGCTCCGGCGACCAAAGACGCAAGTCCTAGAAGGAACGTGACAGCGTTCGCTAGCTTCTTCATCCGTGCTCCTCGTGCCTTGCGTTCAGCCTACTGTCCTCATGCAAGGCCACTGTCCCGACTGGACATTTGCGGCGAAGTAGTCTCTTGTCGTAACGCAGGAAGTAGCATTTCGCAGCTCAGGCAGAAACCATGAATTGCAAATTCGCCTCGAAGTCGGGGGCTCGGATGCGATAACTGAGTGATCTTTCGTGCACCTCGACGCCGACACCAGCGCCGCGTTCGCCCACATCATCAGGCTCACTGCCTACGACCATCCCGAGCTGCTGATCGCCGGACTCCATCCTGCCGTCTCACAGCAACCTGTGCGGGCTGGTCTCGGGTCTGGGCCGGAAGAACGGCTGGACCCTGGCTGAGCAGGCCGGTGATGGGTCGCCGGACGGGATGCAGAGGCTGTTGCGGTGGGCGGACTGGACGTCGACGCGGTCCGTGACGACGTGCGGGACTACGTGATCGAGCACCTCGGCGACCCGGCTGGTGTGTTGATCGTTGACGACACCGGGTTCCTGAAGAAGGGCACCCGGTCGGCCGGGGTGCAGCGGCAGTATTCCGGCACCGCTGGCCGGACGGAGAACTGCCAGATCGGGACGTTCCTGGCTTACCGCTCGTCGAAGGGTCACGCGCTGATCGACCGGCAGCTCAACCTTCCGGCGTCGTGGACCGATGACCGGGACCGGTGCCGAGCCGCCGGGATCCCGGACGACGTCGAGTTCGCCACGAAGGCACAGATGGCCCGGACGATGCTGGCCCGAGCCTTCGACGCCGGGGTGCCGGCAGGGTGGGTGACCATGGACGAGGGGGCGGGTCACCTGCTCACCGTGGCGCGTCAGCGGCGGTAGGGCCTACCTATCCCGGAATCAGCATTGTCGTCATCGCAGACGTGCAGGAGGCGGTGGGTGCGTTCCTGGAGAGCAGCGTTGTAGGGGTCGATGCGGATACCGGCCTGCAGCAGGCTAAGAGCCCGGTCCGGGTCGGGTTCGGCAGCGGCAGCGGCGGCGCACACGTCGATGACGCGTCGGCGGGTCGTCTCGCGGATGGGGTCGAGCCAGGGCCAGGCGCGTCCTTCGGCGAGGTCGGCGGGGTAGGCGTCGACGACGGCCTGCCACGCCTCGGGGCCGGGTGTGATGGCGGTCGTGGCGTGGCGCAGGGCTGCGTTCAGGTGCCACAGGTCGACGTCGAGGTGCGTGGGGTTGAACCGGTAGCGGTCATCGGCGTGGTCGATGACGTGCAGTCCGCAGGCATCGCGGATCGAGGTGCGTAGGTCGCTGAGCGCGGTATAGAGGCGTCCGGTGAGGGCGTGGTGTGGCAGTCCGGGCCAGATCGCATCGGTGAGTTGCGCGGCGTCCGCTCCGGTGGGGTGAACGCTGGCGAGGTAGACCAGGACCTGAAGGGCGGCGCTGCGGCGGACGGTCAGGGGTTCACCGTCGATGAGCAGTTGAGGATCGCCGAGGACTCGCAAGTGCAGCCGCTGGCGAGGTGTATCAGCAGCGGAGAGGTGTGATCTCTGGCGTGGCAGCCGTGGATTCGGCCGTACCGGTTCGGGCGCGGCGACGGGTACGGAGGTCGCGCCGGTTGTCGGCTCTACCGGGGCGATGACGGCGAGCAGGTCGGTGGCGGCCACGTGGTCGAGAACGCACAGCCGCAGCCTCGGCATCGTGGTGTCGTGCGGGTCATACAAGTGGCCCGCGCTGTCGGCATGCCAGGTTGGACCGGCAGGCCACTGCCCCAGGACGATGAGGGTGGTGGCGGTCTCGACGCTGAGATCGTCGAGGTGCTTCAGGTCGCCTCCGGCGCAGTCTTTCCCGTCGAGGATCACGATGGCGGGCCGGCGGTTCATGCTCGGGGTGGTCTGGGTTTGCCGGGGGAGGTTCGTCTGCGGGAGGTGCTCGGCCGGTTGAACGAAGCGTGCTGCCTCATCAGGGCTCTCGACGACCGTGAGCGGGAGCCGCTTGATGAGGCTTTGCGCTGCTGGTCCGAGAAGGGAGATCAACGCTGCATTGCTGATGATCAGTGAGGCAGCTGGGCGGCGCTGCCTCGCCAGCAGGGTGGTGACGAGCAGCCCTCGACCGACGGAGAGAGCGCCCTCGCCGATCAGGCCGATCCCTCCGGCGGGAACGACGTCGCCGAGCCTGGTGATGGCGTACGACGACGACTCGATGGTCGATGCGGGGGTGTCAGCGAGTCTCGCCTGCACGCTGGCAACGGTGCGAGGCAGTGGAGCAAGGTCCGAACCCGGCTGATCGCCCGGGGCGAGGCCGGGTCGGTAGTCGCGGCGGCGGCGCAGCCAGATCAGCGAGGCGGCAGCCGATACTTCCATGGCAACGTCACGAGGTATCCAGCCACCGGCCACGCTGATTCCGTCAGCATCCGCGATCGTGTAGCTACCCGCGCCGCCGTCCGGCCCGGCTTCGTCATGCACAGTGCTGGTGCCGGCGGCTACTGGCTGCGGTGGGTGCGCTGGGGCGGCGGAAGTCGTGTTAGTGGTGATGCCAAACACCGCCGCACCGGCTAATCCGCTGGCCGTGGCCTGCAGCGGCGTGGGCAGTGGCAGCCGCCGCAGCAACGCCGAGGTCGAGCGGAGACGGACCAACACTCGAAGGGCAACGGTGTAGGCGAGCATCAGCCAGATCAGCCAGGCGCCGAAGGTGAGCGCGGCGGTGAGCGTCTGCTCAGTCAACGGCTGCTGCACCCATGCCCGCACCTGCCCCGAGGTCGGCCATCCAGAGATGGGCGGACCGACCACGGTCAGCAACACCACCGGTGGGCCGACCAACAGGACGAGGACGACCACCAGCGACATCACCTGCCGCGGCCAACGCACCTCACCCACCTCCACCGAGAGAGCCGCCAAAAGCCGCGGGCGCCGCAGCGGCGGGACGGATGACGCGCGTCCACACTCGGGCCGCCCACCACACCGCCACCGCCACCGCGTAGCCGGCGGCGAGAATCCCAGTGGCTTGCCTGTTCACGATCGCCGCGCCGATGACCGCTACCGGAGCGGACACGATCAGCCGGAACATCAGCGGCCTCACCAGCGCCATCACCACCGCGACGCCCAGGAGCAGCCCACCAAGGCGGCCGGCGAGGTCGATCCACACCACCAGGTGCGGCCACCGATCGGCGGTCAGCGAGTACTGGATCAACCCCATGCCCAGCGCGGCGGCCACCACCGAACCGGTCGGCGCGGCCAGCAGAGCCGACCAGCCACCGTGCGGCCTACGCGACTGCCGGGCGGCTACCACGGCCATCACCACCGCGATCACCACGAGAGGAACGATCGGCCACAACGCCCAGCGGAGAAAGCTGCCGCCGACCGGCAGGCCGAAGTACTGAGCGGCGACGACCGCATACAGGCCAGCGATGGCCGTCCCGAGACAGAGCGCGGCGAGGATGCCGACACTTACTCTCCCGCCCTCCGTGCGCAGGTCAGAGGTCGGGCTGCGAGCAGCAATCAACGACCCGAGGACGGTGCCCGCCGCCAAGCAAGCCAACAGGGCGGACACAGCGGCCATGGCCAGACCGCCCCAGTTGAAGTCGACCCAGTAGTGCACGCTCAATGCGTTGTTCGTCTCCGCCGTCACGATGCACTGCCAGAACAAGCACAGCGACGCGAAGCCCGGCACCGCAATCGCCACGGCCCGCCGCACCGGCGGCACCACCACCTCCACCCGAGCCGGCCCTGAGACCACCGCACCCGCCTCGGCGGCACCCCGAGCCGCCGCAAACTGCGGGTCGACCACCACGGCCGGAATGACCCCCGAGCGCTCGGCAATGGCAGCGACAAGGCGCGGAAGATGAGCGCTGCCCCCAACACAGTAGATCCCCGCCAGGTCATCACCGGCCAGCTCAGCGGCGGCCACGGTCTCCTGAACCAAGTCGACGACCCGGCGCACGACCGGCGTTGCCGCCTCTTCGAGCATCGTCCGACTCGCGATCACCGGAGCCTGGCCCGCCATCGGCACCGTCACCGCCGGGTGAGAGACCAACGCCTCCTTCGCGACGCGCACGCTCTCTGCCACCGACCACTCAACCGCGCCATCGGCCGGCACCTCCTGGCCATGCGTCAACGCAGCCGCCAACGCCCGGTCAACGGCCATGCCACCAGCGCCAGAGTCGGCATGCGTCGCGAGAACCTCGAAGCCCGCAGAACCTCGGCGCAGCACCGTCACCTCCGCGCCCGCCCCGATGTCGCACACCGCGACGAAGGCGCCCACCGGAAGCTGTTTACCGGTAGCGACCAGCAGTTGCGCCACCGCCACCGGAGCCTCCACCAGACGCGGCTGCGCAAGGCCCGCGCGATGGGCGACCTGCCGCATCCAGGTACGCCGACGCGGCCCCCACCCCGCCGGCACCACCAACCGCACATCCGCCACCGGACCACCAGCAACCAGCTCGGCCTCAGCAACCACCCGACGCAGCGGCGCCGCAGCCAGCTCCACCGCCTCAACGTCCGTACCGTCGACCACCAGGCCGCCGTCAGCGGGCCGACGCGGAATCGGCACCAACCGACTCGGCCGGTCACCGGCGGCCTGCCAAGCCTGCCGGCCCACCCACACCCCGCCGTCGGGGTTCACATAGCCGACGCTCGGCAGGAACGGCAAACCGTCGACCATCACCACCGAGGATCTGCCATCAGGCCAGGCCAGCACGGCCGCGGTACTCGCGCCTCCGCAGTCAATCGACAGCCGAACCCCGCTCGCCCCCATGCCTGTAGTCAAACATGAGGATCACATTCACGTCACGCAGCAGTCACTCACCGGAGGCGTTAATCCGCTGGCCTTGGCCATCGACGGCAGTGCCCTTCCCCTCGTAGCGTGGAGGCCAGAGCTTGAGGGATAGAGGTTCATGGCTGAGACGAGACGCCAGTTCGATCCGGAGTTCCGGGCGGGCGCGGTGCGCATCGTGCGTGAGACGGGCAAGTCGATCGCTCAGGTCGCCCGCGACCTGGGGATCAACAGCGGGACCCTGGCCAACTGGGTGAAGAGGGACCGCGAGACTCGCGGTGAGGCCGCTGCTGGGCAGCTGGCCGAGGACGAGCGGGCGGAGCTGGCACGGTTGCGGCGGGAGAACGCGGAGCTGGCGATGGAGCGTGATGTCCTCAAGCGATCCGTGGTCCTGTGGGTCAAGGAAGCGACGGGCCGGTGAGCGTGGCCGCCTTCATCGCTTCCCAGAGGACCGAGCATGACGTGCCGCACGCGCTGGCCTGCCGGGCGTTGGGGGTGTCCGAGTCCTGGTTCTACAAGTGGCGTGACCGGCCGCCAACGCCCCGCGATGACCGGCGTGCCCGGCTGGCGGACGCCGTTCAGAAGGTGTTCGACGACTCGGGCGGCACCTACGGCAGCCCTCGCATCGGCATCGAGCTGCGCGAGTCCGGCTGGCAGGTCTCCGACAACACGATCGCGCAGCTCATGGCCGAGCTGGGCTTGGCCGCCCGGGTCAAGCGCCGCCGGCGGGGCCTGACCCGCCAAGGTAAGCGTCCGGCCGCACCGGACCTCATCAAGCGGGTGTTCACCGCGCCCGCGCCGGATGTCGCCTGGTGCGGCGACATGACCGAGATCCGCACCCACGAGGGCAAGCTCTACCTCGCCACGGTCATCGACCTGTACTCGCGTCGGATCCTCGGCTACGCGATGGGCGCCCACCACGACGCCGGGCTGGTCGTCGCGGCGCTGAACATGGCCGCCGTGACCCGCGGCGGCAGCGTCGAAGGGGTGATCTTCCACAGCGACAGAGGCAGCGAATACACCTCGGCAGACTTCACCCGAGCCTGCGCCCGCTGGAAGGTACGCCAGTCAATGGGGCGGGTCGGGTCGTGCTTCGACAACGCCGTCGCCGAGGCCACCTTCTCCACCATCAAGGTCGAGTACGTCCACCGCCGTCACTTCCGCACCCGCACAGAAGCCCGCTTGAAGATCGCGACCTGGATCACCGACTTCTACAACCGGCGCCGCCGGCACTCCGTCTGCGACTGGCGCTCGCCCATCGACTACGAACGATCAGAGACCCGCGCCCTGGAGGCCCGGGCCGCATAACGGAGCCCTCCACGATTCCAGGGGATTGACAGCAGTGATACGAACGCGGCAGATGGCTGAGCGGGCGTAGGTCTGCTGCCCTATGGGTTTCCCGCAGGCGCGTCACACGTCGTTGATCGGCAGCGGCAGGACAAGAAGATCCATCGACGGTCCCCATGGCAGCACCGACGTCGCTACACGCTTCCATCCAGCTCGTTCGTACATGGCTCGGGCGGCAGATCGGGGATCCGACGCTAGGGTTGCCCACCGCTCTCGCCGGTCCGCAAGCAGTCGCCGCATCAACTCCGACCCAACGCCCTCACCGCGACGTGCGGGATGCACAATCCACTCCATTAACGCGAACTTGTCCACATCGAGCATCTCACGGGAAGGATCTTGTTCGGCGCGAGACCACCAGGTGCCCGCTGGCATCGTCCAGCCGTACGCCGCTCCGACGAGGTCCCGGCCATCCTCGGCAGCAATCAACGAGAACCCTGGTCGAGAAGCTTCCTCCGAAAGACTCTCGCGAAATCTGGCAACCTGCGCCGGCCCCTCGTTGTAGGGCGGCTCCGCGTACACAAGGGCATACAGGTCTCCGACGGGGCCAAAGAGCGGGCGAGCAGCGGGGCCAGCGATGGCGGTGTAGCTGAGCATGGCCGGATGGTACGGGGCCATCCCTGCGATGCGGCAGTGCTCGCCCTTGTATTCGTTCGAGGGTTAGATCCGTACGCGGTCGAGCAGATCGTCATACAGGGGTCGACGCCGCTCGGTCTCGGGCACGGCAGCGGTGACCTGTCGGGCGACGCTGCGAACAATCTCATTGTGCTGTTCGATCGGCAGCTCATCTAGAAGATCAGCAGCGAGACGTAACCCATCCGACACGCACCCGCTGCGAATAAGTGCTGCCGCCTGATGCAGCTGAACCTGAGCTCGTAGTCGCGTCTGCGACGCTGGATATAGCATTAGGGCGCGGTCCTGTGCGAGATTGGCCCTTCGGTAATCAGCCGCATGTGTGTAAACCCAGGACTCGGTGTGTCGAAGCCGATGCTCTGGCCAACCCCACAAACTTTCTACGTCGGCGACTGTCTCTGCCGGGAGTCGCTCGAACATGCTGCCAAGCTGCTCGACGGTACTGATCGCCTCTGCATGCCTGCCCGCCAAAGCGAGTGACTGTGCCCGTCCCGCGAGCAAGCCGCACGTCGCGGCGGTCGCCTGCCCACGGAGCAGCGGCAGCACTTCGCTCGACAGTGACACAACCTGTTCAGCAGGCCGGCCGTCGTAACAGCCGTTCACGACGTCCCACGCTCGCACGAGCACCTGCGTCTCCGGATCACACGATCCATCGGCGAGTCGCTGCGCGGTCTCCCACCAGCGCTGGGCCGCCATCACCTGACCAGACGCCACCAGCCCGAGAGCGATGATGACTGACAGCTGACCGGCAACCCGGAGCAGCAAGGGCCGACGATCACCACGGTCGACGGCAATCTGATGTTGCAGCACAGCCATGTCGCGGCCCAGTTGCTTCATCACATGGTCGTGCGGTTGCTGGTAGTAGCTTCGGCCGTAGGCAGCCACGATGTCCGTCCACTCGTCGTACTCCACGTTGACAGCGGCGCTGAGGCCATGTCGTAACGCTTCCAAGCCGACGACGCGATCTACGGCGGGAGTGGCGGCGAGTGCGCCCATGGCTTGTAGAATTGAGCGTCTACGCACGTCAGTGTCACCTGCCTGCTCACGTAGATATGCCTCTACCAGAACGCCTCCGGCCGCCAAGGCTCGCTCGCAGGCGTCTGCCATCGCCTGAGTGGGACGACGTTCCCCGCGTTCCACCTGTGAGATGTGGCTGTACTGGAACTTCACGAGCGCTGCGAGATCTCGTAGCGACAGGCCCGCTGCTGTGCGGTACTGCCTGAGTATGTGGCCGAAAGACTCCACGTCACCCCCAAGCGTCGTGTGCAGATGCGTGTGCACACGGTGCACGCCTGCTGCTGGCCCAGCTTATAGGCAACGCTACGTCCAAGGACAGATCCGGTATCACAGCGTTGGATGCGCAAGGCAGTGACCGGTGCTTGATTGGGCGAACGATGAGATGTGAAGCCGAGTGTGCAGTAAGCGATCTTGAAGACGGTGAGCGAATGTGCAGGAGCGGTCGCTAATGATGGCTGATTCGAGGACGCCGCTAGACGCTGCGCTCGCCGCACATGGCCGCGCCTCAGAATGCTTCTGGTCTTATATGCAAGACCGCAGCGTACGGTTCCTGCCGGAACAAAGTGCGCCGATGTTCTTCTCGACTCTCGGTCAGATCGTGGCCGGTCGGGGAGACCCGGCGGGTCGGCGTGCCGCTTTGGCGGTGATGGGTCGGATGTATCGAAGGTTCGACTTGCAGCCGTATCACGACACGGTGATCGCTGCGGCGGTGGTGGACACGGTACGGCGGTTCGCGGGTGCGAGCTGGGTTCCGGAACAGGCAGGACAGTGGGAGAAGGGTTGCCGTCAGGCGCTTCGTCTCAGTGAGCGGGCGGCGGGGACGTTGGGTGATGGACCCGATGTGACGGTGGCCGAGGTGGTGGGGTGCGAGGCGGCGGCCGATGGGGTAGCGGTCGTGACCGTGTTGCCGGTACGCCGTCTCCGCTTTCTGTCTGGTCAGGCGGTTCCTGTATGCACGCCGCGCCTTGCGGGGCGGTGGAGGTGGTTGTCGCCGGCGAATGCTCCTCGCGCTGACGGGACGGTGGAGTTTCACGTACGCGCGGTTGCGGGCGGTGCGGTCTCGCCGGTGCTGGTTGAGCAGGTGGTTCCGGGGGAGATGCTGTGGTTGGGGCCGCCGTTGGATGTGGGGTTGTCGCTGAAGTGTGCTGGTGACGCTGACCTGTTGTTGGCGGCGGGCGGTACGGGTCTCGCGCCGTTGCGGGCGTTGGTGGAGCAGGTGGCTGGCTCGCCGGTCCGGCGTCGGGTGACGTTGGTGGTTGGTTCTCGGACGCTGCTTGATTTGTACGACGCGGTGGCGTTGGACAAGTTGCAGCAGGCGCATGGTGACTGGTTGACGGTGGTGTTGGCGTTCTCCGACGACCCGGATGTGGAGCCGGTCGTGCAGGGCAACCTGCTCAGCGTCGCGATGTATCACCACCGGCCGGGGCAGGCGGTGTACGTCTGTGGTCCGCCGCGGTTGATGGAGGCGGCGCGGCAGTGGCTGCCCTTGGCGGGGGTGGCGTCGGACGAGTTGCACCTGGCCATGACCTTCGATCACGCGCTCGAAACGGCTCGGTGGATGCTGAGCCACCGTGCGTCGCCCTTGACCGGGCCGCAGGAGGACGGGCCTGCCGGTAGCGCCGCGAGCGGCATGGCCGGAGACGCGACATGACGCCGGCGCGGACGATCGCACGCGCCGGAATGGTCCGTCGCGCGACCAGCGAGGACACCGACGCTTTGTCCGAGATCATCGCGTACGGATTGCTGGCGCAACCGACGGCCGCTTGGCTGGTTCCGGACAGGGCTGCGCGTGCTGCGGTGCTGCGCCGCTACGCACGTCTCGTTCTTGAGCGCGCGATGTTGGAGGGCCAGGTCGACACTCTCGACGGCGCCGAGGCGGTGGCGGTCTGGTACTCGCGGGTAGAGCCGCCAGCGCCGGTTGACGCCTGGGGGTGTGACCTGCAGAAGGTGCTCGGCCCGTACGCATCCCCGTTCGCGCTGCTGCATGTCTACGTTGACGCGCTGACGCCGCATACGCCGCACCATCTCCTCGCCCACCTCGCGGTCCGCCCCGGCCAGCGTGGTGCCGCGCGAGCGCTGCTGACGGCGTACCACCACCGCTTGGATGCGGACGGGTTGCCGGCGTACGCCGAGGTGAGCGGTGCCCAGCCGCGCGAGAGCGTATTTGCTCGGCTGGGGTATGAGGTGCGGTCGCCGGTCTTGTTGGAGCCCGGCGGCCCGATGCTGTGGCGGATGTGGCGACCCGGGTCTACGGGCCGGCGCTCCGATGGGCTGCCGTGCCGGGTTCGTACGCACCGCTTTACGACGCCGACGCCCCGCAGCGCGGTGTCGGCGACCTCACCTCGTTCTCCCTAGCCGTCCTCCTTCAGATCCCTCTGTCTTGATCATCCCGCTAGCTGCGACGCGGCGGGCCGGCCTTTCACACCCTGCTACCGAAGGAGTCACCCCTCATGGTGTCCGCTCTGAGTCGGATACGAGCTTTAGTCCATCTCCGTCTCGTGAACGCCGGACGGTTGTCCCGATCACCGTCACCGGCATCTCTCGGGCACGCTGGGGCCGCCGTCACGGACGCGGGAGACGTGACGTCGGACGAGGTCGCCTGGGGGTACGCGGTGCGCCGCGAGTGGGCCAACGGCCTGCACGACCTGTTCGGCTTCACGGCCGCCGCGAAGGCCGCGAAGCGACAGCTCGACCACGAGGCCGCCTTTTGGCGTCCCGGTCCGGTGCGGCCGGTGGCCGTTTACCTCGTCGCGGCGACCTCGGTCGAGGTAGACCGGCACCCGGTGGGCGGCTGCGACCGTACGAACTGCCCGGACTCGCCGGATCGGGGCCGGCGGTGAGGGCGGCGCATGTGCAGGTCGCGCTCGCGCGACGGACGTTGAGCCCGGCGGGGTTGTGGGTGTCCGGCGCGGCGGCGTCGGCGCCGATGGTGGTGCTCGCCGGAGGCATCGTGGCTACGTACGCGACGACGCGGATAACGGCTCTGCCGCTGGTGTTCGTGCTCGTCGCCGGGGTGGTGGCGTTGCTGGCGGTGGGGTACACGGCAATGGCCCGGCAGGTGGGGCACCCGGCGGCTTACTACAGCATCCTCGCCCACGGCCTCGGTCGTGGCTGGGGTGTCGCCGCCGGCTTGGTCGCGCTGGTTGCTTACAACTGCATTCAGATCAGCCTGTACGGGCTGCTGGGGGCAACGCTCGCCGGTCAGTTCGGCGGGGCGTGGTGGGTGTGGGCGGGTCTGGCCGTGGCCGTGGTCGGGGCGTTCGGGGTGCGCGCGATCGTGCTGTCCACCCGCGTCCTGACGGGCGTGCTGGTGGCGTCGCTGCTGGTCGTCGCCGCGTTCATCGTCGCCGGGGTGGGGCAACCGGCGAACGGCGGGTTGTCCTGGGCGGGTTTCGACGCCTCCGGACTGACGGTCGGCGGCGTGGGCGGGGCGGTGGCGTTCTGCGTGGCCGCGTTCATGGGCATTGACGCGCCGGGCTCGATGGTCGAGGAGGCCGTAGACCGCCGGTCGGTGGGCCGGGCCGCCGTCGGGGCGGTGCTCGTCCTCGGCGGTGTGTATGCGCTCGCCGCGTGGGCCATGAGCGTCGCCGTTGGGCCCCCTCTCGTTGGTGAGGTGGCCGCCGATCCGACCGGGGGATTGCCGTTCTCCATCCTGGAGCGGCTCGGTGGCGGATGGGTTCCGGCAGCTGAGCTGGTCCTGGTTCTCGCGATCGTCACCTCGAAGCTGGTCTTCCACAACGTGGTGGCTCGGTACGTGTTCGGCATGGCCCGCGAGGGCGTCCTACCCGCCGGGCTCGCGCGCACCGGCAGCACGACTCGGGTCAGTGCCCCACGCGGCGGCTCGCTCGTGCAGACGGTGATCGCCGCAGTGGTGGTCGGCGCGTTCGCCCTCGGCGGGGCCGACCCCATCGCGGTGGTGTTCACCTGGCTCTCCGCCTTGGGCGCGATGGGTCTGCTGTGCTTGTTGTTGGCCGCGTCGGTGGCGGCGCTGACCGCATCAGCGGACTTGCGCGGTCCGCGGGCCGGTGTGTGGGAGTGGCGTATCGCGCCAGCGCTGGGCGTGGCCGGCGGGCTGATCTTGCTTGGGGTGATGGTCGGCAACGCCGGCTCCTTGCTCGGTGCCGCGCCGGGGTCGCTGTATCCGCTGCTGCTGCCGGTGATCCTCGTCGCGTTCGCCGTTGCTGGCGCGGTGTGGGCGGCGCATCTACGGCAAGCCCGTCCGGAGGTCTACGCCGGCATCGGCCGAGGCACACCGAAGACGAACGCTGTTCCCGACGCGATCAGCGTCTCGATCTAAAGGGGGCGACGATGATGATTCACGCGGCGACTCCTGCTTCGGGCAGGCACTACAGCGCCGGCCCTCCCGAGACTCCACGGCGGCCGGGGCGTGCCTGGCCGGACCCTGCCAGCAACGCACCGCGCCAGCCGGTCCACACCCCGAACCCCGCTGCTCACCCGTCGGGGCCCGCCATCCCCGTTTCGCAACCCGGCTACGAGCCGGGCGTGCCGGCTGGCTCACCGCCACCGTCCTCGCCTCAGCAGTCCATGGCCCCGGCGCCGTATGGGCAGGAGTACGGCGATGGCGGGGTGTCGCTGGAGGAGCGTCGGTGGGCTGACTTGCGGCGGCAGGTGGCGTACCGGTGTAGGCGGATCAACACCGGTCACATGGTGGAGGCCGATCAGCGGTTAGGCAGCCGTGACGCGCTCGGCCCGCACGGCGTGATGCTTTTCTTCGTCAGCGACGCACCGGCCGAGCCACACGGCTACCGGCTGCACACCGCCTACCGGTTATGGCTGGCCTCCCCGGAAGCCGATGACCTGCCCGGGCTACTCGCCGACCTCGACGATGTGGCCCGGGACAACATCACCCGCGCGGCGTCCGTTCACCGCCGGTGGCATCCCCTCGGCCCGGACGGCTCGATGGTCAACGGCGGAGACATGACCCAGTCCGCCGGGTCGACCTACGTCGGGATCGGCGTGAGCACCCTCGACTCCGACCAGGGCCGCTGGAACCAGGTCGCCCACACCCTGCGAGACCTACCCGGCCGGCGGCTGTCGGCGTTCGACCTCAAAGGCCAGGCGTACGCGCTACTGACCGACGGCACCGTCCTGCACATCGACCGTGACCCGCACGCCCGCCTGGGCGTGGACGGAGTCCGCTGCAACCGCACCCTCGACCCGGACCGCATCACCTACTACAACCCCCACAGCAACCTGACCCAGCCCGAGGACACGGACGCCCGAGCGGTGTGGCGACACCTTCAGGTGCTGCACCACACCCTGACCACACACCTGCACGGGCGGTCAGCGTGACCCAGACCGTGAACCTCACCGACGCTGCGGACCTGAGCTGCGCACCGATCGACGTAGCGGCCGTGCTGGAGCACCTCGTCCGCGAAGCCGACGCCGCGGCGACCACGAGCATCGGGTTCCCCGGCGCCGTGGACCTCGACCACACGGAGGTCATGACGCGTCTCGGCGGCAGGCTGTGGAACAACATCGGAGATCCCGCCGACACCGGCGGCGTGGCCCACACCCGAGCGCTGGAACGCGCGGTCATCACCTGGGTCGCGGACCTGGTCGCCATGCCCGCCGACGACCGGTGGGGCTACGTCAGCAGCGGCGGCACGGAAAGCAACCTGTCCGCCCTGCACGCCGCACACCGGCGCGATGCCACGGCGCGGATCTACTACTCGACCGCAGGCCACTACTCCGTGCCGAAAATCGTCGGTCTGCTCGGCGCGAAGGGTGTTCCGGTCCGGGCCCACGCCGATGGGGAGATGGACTACACCCACCTCGCCGAGCAGCTTCACCGGCGGCGCCGCTGGCCGGCGATCGTCGTCGCGACCGCCGGCACCACCATGACCGAGGCCGTCGACGACCCCAGCCGCATCCGCGCCATCCTCGACGACCACCACCCCGGCGGGCACCTGCACGTCGACGCCGCCCTGTCCGGCATTCCTCTCGCCCTGGACGGACGACTGCGCCTCGATAACGCCAGCAGAATCGGCAGCATCGCGATCAGTGGCCACAAGTTCTTCGGTACACCGACACCGTGCGGCATCGTCCTCATGCGCGATCATCTTCGCCCCGCCGGCTCTCGGGTGGCCTATACCGCCACGGCGGACACCACCATCACCGGCTCCCGCTGCGGCCTCTCGGCCGCGCTGCTGTGGCACGCCATCGCCGTGCACGGACGAGAAGGCCACCGCTGGCGGACCACCGAGGCCCGCCGGCTCGCCGCCTACACCACCGAGCGCCTCAACACCGTCGGCTGGCCCGCCTCGCGGCACCCGCACGCCTTCACCGTCGTCCTACCCACCCCGCCACAACAGGTACGCCGCAAATGGCTCCTGGCCACCGATGGCGACACCAGCCACCTGATCTGCATGCCCGGCATCACCCCGGGCGTGATCGACGCCTTTGTCGCCGATGTCGCCGCCGCTAGCCGACTGCGATCCAGACCGATTCCACGACCCCGGCCCGCGCCGGCAACACCCGCCGACGCCTGCGCGCACTAGCTACGCCGGCACCAGCCTTTTCCGACCGACCGAAGGGCAACGTCATGACCACCGGCTACGTCTTCCATCCCGAATACCTGTGGCACGACACCGGAACCAGCGCCGGTCTGCTGCCCGCCGACCCACGCGCCGGTGTCCAGCCCGCCGTGCACGTCGAGAACCCGGAGGCGAAACGACGCGTCCACGAGCTGATCCACGCCTCAGGACTGCTGGGCGAGCTGACGGTCATCGAGCCCCGGCGGGCCACCGTCGAGGAACTACAGCGCGTCCACACTGACGCCTACATCCAGCACGTCAAGGCCCAAAGCGACCTACGCGGCGGGGGAGGTGATGCCGGAGACGGCTTCTCTCCGGTCGGACACGGCAGCTACGACATCGCCCGCCTGGCCGCCGGAGGGCTGATCGAACTCGTCACCGCCGCCGCCCAGGGCGACATCACCAACGGCTACGCCCTCGTGCGCCCGCCCGGCCACCACGCCACCGCCAGCCAGGGAATGGGCTTCTGCCTATTCAACTCGATCGCCGTCGCCGCCCGCCATGCCCAGACCGAACTCGGGCTCGCGCGGGTCGCGGTCGTGGACTGGGACGCCCACCACGGCAACGGCACCCAAGCCATCTTCTACGACGACCCCAGCGTGCTCACGATCAGCCTCCACCAGGCCGGGTGTTTCCCACCCGACTCCGGCTGGATCCACGAGAACGGCACCGGCAACGGTGTCGGCTATGCCCTCAACGTGCCCCTGCCACCGGGCAGCGGCCACGCCGCCTACCTCAACACGATGACCGACGTCGTCCTGCCCGCCCTGTACTGCTTCTCCCCGGACCTGATCCTGCTCGCCAACGGCTTCGACGCTGGCGTGTTCGACCCCCTCGCCCGGCAGATGCTCACCGCCGCCTCCTACCGCGAGATGACCCGCCTGCTCGTCGGCGTCGCCGACCAGCTCTGCCACGGCCGGCTCATCGCCGCCCACGAAGGCGGCTACAGCCCCTTCTACACCCCCTACTGCGCACTGGCCTTCCTTGAAGAACTCGCCGGCACCGCCACCCACGTCACCGACCCTTTCGCCGCCGTCGTCGCCGGCTACGCCGCCGAACCCCTCACCCCCCGGCAACGCAACGTCATCTACGAGGCCTCGGAACTCCTGTCCCGCATCCAGATGACCGTCCCGTCCGCCTGAGAAACGACCAGAAACCGAAATGAACACCAGCACCAGCACCGTCGCCGCCACCGCCGCCGCGACCCTCCTCGTCGCGGCGGCACAGGTGAGCACCCTTCCCAGACCCCTCCCCGCAGCCAGAACTCACGTGAGCGCCGGAGCCGGTTGCACTGTGCCGAGGCTGTCTCCACATCACGGCTCGTCGAGATCCACACCAGGGGTGCGGCTGCGCCCTGGAAGCCCGGCTCGTCCGGTGCTGCTGGACCTCGCCGCGCGGGTCACCGTCACGCCATGCGACGCGACGACCGGACGATTCGATGTCGTGCACCACCAGCTCTGGGCCTACGACGAGACCGGCACCCTGAGAGAACGCCAAGCGGTGCGCTGGTACGCCCCCGACGACTCCGGCGCGGAGCTCGCCACACGGTCACCGAGCCGCAAGGTTACACAAGACTGGTGGCAACCTGGCGAACTGCGGATTCGGGACCTCACCAACGCCTACACGACGAGTACCTGGCTGATCAGCAGTGCCCAAGACAACGGACGCGGAGACGACACCGCAGCGCTGCTGAACGGCCTCGCGACGCTGGCGCTCTGGTACAGCCCGAACCGGCAGCAACGGAGCCTCGCGCTGCAGATCCTCGCCGACGCCAACGGCCTGACCGCGCACCCAGCAACCCTCGACCAGGCCGGACGCACCGGGGTCGCTCTCGCCGCGACCAGCGAGAAGGACCGGACCCGGCACCTGCTGATCCTCGACGCCGGCACCGGGCAGATCCTCGCCTACGAAGCCGCGGCGCTCACCCCGAGCGGATGGCGTCCGCAGGTGTATCTCCTCCTGCTCACCCGCACCCACGCTCCCCGCCGCTGGTGGGAACCCGCCGCGAGCACCACCAACGCCCCTGCGCAACGGCAGCTGTTTCCGCGCCGTCAGCGCGTGTGGCTGATCTACCCATACCCGCTCTGCCTCACCGACCACACCGACCTGGAGTGAAGCAATGACACGGACCCAAGCGTCGCAGTCGCCCGCGCCCCTACAGGAGCTGCTCGGCCCGGCAATCCGCCACGCCCTGGAACGTATCCCGATCCGGTCCGGTCAACGCGTGCTGGAGATCGGCGCCGGCACCGGCGAGCTGACCACCCATCTGGCCGGCCTCGTCGGCCCTCACGGCAGGGTCATCGCAGTCGACAAGGACACCAGCCACCTCGCGCCGACCGCCGTCATCGACGTCTACCTACGCACTCTCGACACCGTCGACCTGCCCGGCGAACCCGACACCGTCGACATCGCCGTCGCACGCTGGCTCCACGGCCCCCTGCCCGACCCGGACGCCGTAATCCGACAGACCATCGACCGGCTACGGCCCGGCAGCTGGCTGATCCTCGCCGACCTCCCTTTCACCCCTGCTCGGGTGTTCCACCTACGCGGCGAGGACGCCGACCTGATCCAACACCTCGCGACGATGATCTACAGCCTCATCACCGGCAACGGCCGCCCCACCTGGCCCCACGACATCACCGCTTCGCTCGTCGCCGCAGGCATGAATCCCGTGTGCACCCATCGCAGCGTCGAAACCTGGACCGGCGGCAGCCCCGGCTGCCGCCTTATCGCCGACGCGGCCGAACACTTCCGGCCACACCTAATCCAACCCGAACTCAGCCACACCGACCTCGACCGATTCATCAAGCTCATGGCCGACCCCACCGTGCTCCTCAACTCGTACGAACGCCGCACCGTGCGCGCCCACAAGCCGGGCACACCACGACAGCCCGCCGCCCCGGCCACACGGGCCGCCGAAGGCTGAGACCGCACCCACCGAGATCAGGAGTGGTGGTGACCCGAACTCCACCACCCCCACTGAGTAGCCGCCGTCAGGCGGCTACCTGACCGGGCCGTCCGTGACAGGGGACAGCCACGGACGGCCCGGTTCCCGGGCCGGCGGCAGCGGGCATCCCCGGCCCCTGCCGCCGGCCCACCCGCACAGCCATCGCAGGAACTTCGGCGCCCTCAACGACGAGGACCCAGACGAGCTAGTTCACACCGGTGCTGCAGGCACGCCTGCAGCCCGGCCCGGCCCTCCGCACTCTCGCACCGCAGCCCAGCGCGCCCGATGAAGAGGAGTTCCCGTGCTCGATCAAAACGACATCCGAACCCTGCTCACGCTGCAAGGCTCCGAACGAGAAGAACTGTTCGCCCAGGCCCGTGCAGCACGCACCGACATGTATGGCGACCGAGTCGTCGTACGCGCGGTCATCGAGGTGACGAACCTGTGCCGGGTCGACTGCGACTTCTGCCCGATGCGGCGCTCCAACACCAGCACCAACGATGTCTTCCACCAGACACCGGCCGAGATGATCGAGACGGCCATCGGCGTGCGCACCCTCGGCGTCGATGTGATCTGCCTACAGGGCGGGGAAGTCCCGCAGACGACCAAGTCGGTCGGCGCGGCGCTGCCCACCATCTGCGACCTCTACGACGGCCGGGTGGAACTGCTGCTCAACCTGGGCAACAAGACCCGCGCCGAGTACGCCAGCCTGCGCGAGCAGGGTGCGACGAGCTACATCATCAAACACGAGACATCAGACGCGGATCTGTACCTACGGCTGCGGCATGAGGCGCTCACCCAGCGGCTCGCGTGCATAACGGACCTGCTGGACCTGGGGTACCGGGTCGGCTCAGGGATGATTATCGGCTTGCCCGGTCAAAGCCTGGACAGCATCGCGCATGACATCCTGCTGTGCCGCGACATGGGCGTACACATGATGTCGGCGGCACCATTCGTGCCCGCACCGGACACGCCCTTGGCTGGCGCTCCTGCCGGTGACGTCGACCTGACGCTGAACGTGCTTGCCGCGATGCGGCTCGCGCAGCCCGCGTGGACGATTCCCTCGGTCAGCGCGATGCGCGCCAGAGTCGAAGGCGGCCAGCGTCGCGGATTCGACGCCGGGGCCAACGTCATCGTCTTCAACGCCACCCCGGCCGACTTCCGCAACAAGTATCTGATCTACGGCAAGAACCGGAAGGTGTCCGACTACGACTACGCCATGGACGTTATCGCTGACGCTGGGTTGACGCCAGGCGGCTCGGTGTTCCTGACCGAGACGCGGCAACCCTGATGGCGCTTCCGGTGATGTCGGTCAACCATCCGGTCGTCATCCTCGCTCGCGGCCTCGGCACACGGCTACAGCACGTGGCACGAGGCAAACACAAGACCATCGAGATGGTCGGAGATCGCCCAATCCTCGGCTGGATCCTGCAGGAGCTTCAGGCGGTTCGACCCTCCCAGCTGTACCTGCACCTGCGCGAACCCGACGCAGAGGCCGCCGCGCTCGCGGCCCGGCACATCCAGCCCGTAGAAGTCAGCATTGGCCCACCGACCGGCTACCTGCCCGACGTCGTGGACTGCGCCCGCTACGGCGACCGGTTCACCGTGATCGAGGCAGACACCATCACCCACCCAGGTGCGCTACGGAACTTCCTCCTCCTCGCTGACCAACTCGGCGCACACGCCGAACTGTGCATGGGCGTCGCACCGCACAGCGCGAATCCGAACGGGCCGGCGGTCCTGGTCGATGACAGCGGACTGGTGACCGCCGTGAGCTGGACAGCCCAACCGTCCGGTCTGGTTCCGCTCGGCGCATGGCACTGGACGCGACACATGCTCGCCGACGCGCCAGGCTTCGCCGTCCGCTCGACCAGCATCGCCGACTACATCAGCTGGAGCATCCCGCGCGGCGCGCTCGTCGCCCCGATCGGACTCCCCGCCGGGCACAACATCAACACCCCGGCAGACCTCGACCACGCCCGGCAACAGGTCAGGGCATGGACCACTCTCCAAGAACGGAGCATCCCTGCATGAGCGTCGCCATCGTGACCGGCTCTGCCGGACTCATCGGCTCAGAAACCGCCCGGCACTTCGCCACCCTCGGCTTGGACGTCGTGGGCATCGACAACGACATGCGCCGGTATTTCTTCGGCAAGGACGGCACCACCCTGCCCAACGCCATCAAACTGATCAACGAACTCGGAGACCGGTACACCCACCTGGAACACGACATCCGCGACCGCGACACCCTCGGCAAGGTGTTCGCCCGCTACGGCAAAGACATCGCCGTCGTCGTGCACGCGGCCGGACAACCAAGCCACGACTGGTCGGTACGCGAACCACTGACCGACTTCGACGTCAACGCCGTCGGCACCGTCAACATGCTCGAACACACCCGCACCCACTGCCCCGACGCGGCGTTCATCTTCACCTCCACCAACAAGGTCTACGGCGACCGCCCCAACCAGCTTCCACTCATCGAGCTGGACACCCGCTGGGAAGTCGAACCCGGCCACGAATACGCCGACGGGATCACCGAGGCGATGCCCATCGACTCGTGCCTGCACTCGATCTTCGGCGTCGGCAAGGTCGCGGCGGACATCGCGGTACAGGAATACGGCCGGTACTTCGGCCTCAACACCGCCACATTCCGATGCGGCACCCTGACCGGCCCCGCGCACGCAGCTGCCGAGCTGCACGGGTTCCTGGCCTACCTCATGCGCTGCGCCATGGAGCAACGCACCTATCGGGTCTTCGGCTACAAAGGCAAGCAGGTCCGCGACGCGATTCACTCTCACGACCTCGTTACCGCGTTCGAGGCGTTCCTCCGCGCCCCGCGGCAAGGAGAGGTCTACAACATGGGCGGCGGACGGCACTCACACATCAGCCTGATGGAGGCGACGACACTCGCCGAGAAGATCACCGGCCACAAGATGATCACGGAGTACCAAGAGGACAATCGCGTCGGCGACCACATCTGGTGGGTCGGTAGCACGGCGAAGTTCGCCAACCACTACCCGAACTGGAAGTACGACTACGACATCGAGGCCATCCTGGCCGAGATGTATGAGGTCAACCGGCTGACGTGGATCAAGAGGCGCTGACCAGTTCCTGGTACTGCGGGGCATCAAGGAAACGCGGCACGATCTCCCCATATGCCCGCCCGAACTCCAGCGAGCGCACCTCAACGCCGTCAACGAAACGCATCGCGGCGCCCTCCCCGCACACCACATCCCCGTCCGTGGCGTCGGTCGGCGCGTAGAAGATCGAGAACTCGCCGACCGCGCCAGGGAACTTCGCCGAGGGAGCGAGGCCCTGCCAGAACAGGAGCAGCTCCTCGACCTTGAGGCCGGTCTCCTCCAACAACTCACGGTGAGCGGCGGCCAGCGGATCTTCGCCCGGGTCGACGTTGCCGCCGGGAAGGCACCAGCGGTACGGGTCCACCCGAGTGTTGCCGTCACGCCGCTGCAACAACAGACGACCTACCGGATCGACCAAGATCACACCCGCGATACGTGCATCTACTCGTACATCCACGCCGCGTAGCCTAGCCTTGGTGCGATTCCGGGCGCCGCTGCTCCCAGCCCTGATCAGTAGCCGGCATGAACCCCCGTATCCCGTGGAGCCATCCCTCATGTGACTCGCTCATACAAGATGCCATGTTTACTGCGTAGGAGCGTTTCGATCGATCCGGCGAGACCGGTGTCATGCACAAGTAGCCCCAGCTCGATGTTGGTGTTCTCGGCGCTGTAGGAGAAGTTCGCGCTGGTCAGCAGCGTGATTGCATGGTCGACGACGATGAACTTGGCATGGCTGACCACCGGCTGATGGTTTCCGGGCAGGGTCAGCGTCCGGAGTACGGTCGCGTACGGCAGGTGGGCTGCGACGGTTGTCGGGGAGCCGGCGTGGGCGTCGAGGTACACAGTGACGCTCAGGCCGGGACGCACTGCGGCGTTCTTGAGGGCAGTCCACATGCCTGAGTGCGGCGTGAAGTTGAAGCTGGAGCAGACGATCGACATGCGCGCGTCATCGATGATGCGCTGAGCTTCGCTGGTGAGCCGGCCGGTCGTAGCTTCGACGCCGGGCATGGTCCAGACGGGGGAGATGGCGGTCCGGACGGATCGTGCTCCGGCGATGGCCCGGAGTACGGCGACCAAGTTGTCCCGGTGCTCCGGACCGAGTTCGGCCGCGAGAAGTAGGCGCCTCGCCTCGCCGCGGCGGGCGGCGTGCACTTCTTTCAGTGCCTGGCCAGAGGTGCCGCCGGCTTGTAGGACGGTGGCGAGTCGTTGTGCCTCGTAGGCGGTCAGGAAGGCGCCGAGCGCCGTGTAGGGGTCAGTAGACATCGATGGTCCCGAAGAAGCCGGGGACCCGTTCGTCGTCGATCGTGGGCAGGGTGAGCAGGAATCTACGGTCGAGGAATCGATTGGCGCGTTCGCAGGAGGTCTCCGAGGCGAAGCTGCAGCAGTGGCAGGCCGCGCCGTGCAGGAAGTCCTCGCCGTGTCGTGGTGTGCGTTGCCCGCAGACGGGGTCGGAAGAGCAGCGGGCTGCTCTTCGCAGCGCGTCGAGCAGGAGCCCGTGCAGCCGTTCCGGCTGGCTGAGCGCGACCAGTCCACCGAGGGTGCCCTCGCTGTCGGACGCCGTGGTGCAGATGAGTAGGCCAGCGGCGGCGGGCCGGTCGGGGGCGGCGGGCCAGGCGTAGAGGCGTTCGCTAAGGCTGGCAGCGCCGTAACCGCAGGACATCGCCATCTCGCGGATGAGGATGTGCGCCAGGCTGTGGATCAGCCAGTAGCGCGGGGCGGGGAAGCGAGTGTCGGGGTCGATCTGGGCGGCGGTAGCGGAGAAGCGCCGGGAGAAGTTGTGCCGGTGGGCTTCGCGGTGCGCCCGCCACAGGCCGGTGGGCAGGATCTGCGCTTCCCAGGCGACGATGGCGTTCTCGTCCAGTTGCAGGAAGATGCCCTCGCCGCGGTCCTCGGTGGCTGGCACCCAGGTAGGGCGGCCGTCCCGGGTGAGCTTGACGAGCCGGCTCGCGAGGTCGTTGACCCGGTCCATCTCGTCGATGCGAGTGAAACCGATCACCGCATTGACCTTTTTCATCCGGTTCACAGCGATGACCCGGTGCACTTGCTTCGGGAGGTCGGCGGCGGTGGGCATTTCGGTGACCATTAGCCCACTGGAGTCCAGTTGCTGCGCGAACAGGCTCGGTTTTTGCAGGTAGTCCCACTCCGGCACAAGCAGCTCGACCGGGTCCCAATCGCGTAGCCTCTCCCGACGCTCCTCCTCCGACGGGGGCGGGGCGACTGCCTCGACTGCCGCCGCGGTCAGCTGTTCGTCGGTGACGCCAGCGATGTCGCACTTGTGCGCGTTGAGAAGCGAACGAAGCACGTTCGGCATGGCTGCGTAGTCGGCCAGTTCCTCCGGAGTGAGTTGCGTCCGCAATTTCGTGGCCAGCGCGGTCTGCTTCTGCTCCTCACTGCGGGGCATCACGATGATCGACTGGGTCGAGGCGAACCAGAGGTTGGACGCGCCCATCATCATCAGCGAGGTGTCCAGCCCACACTTGGGGTCGAAGGCGTTCAGGTGCGGATGCCGGCCCCGGCAGGTCGGCAGCTTCTGCTTGCCGGCCTCACCCTGAGCCTCGCCCATGCCTCGCCGCTGTTGGCAACGTTCGCAGGTGATGACTGCGCCGGCTCCCTGACCGATGTTGCTGTCGCGCAGTTTCAGGTCCGGGTGCGGGGCGGCGGGGCAGGTTCCGCCGCGGTGCACCCACAACGCGTACGGGAACTCGTCGAGGTGGCCGTTGGCGCAGGCGAGCAGGTAACGGGCGGGCACCGCCGGGCTGCGCCTGGCCTTTCCCTTCGCGGGAGCCTTGGCCTTTCCTTTCGCCGCCCCCGCGAACGTACGGCCGGGACAACTTGCGTGTTCGAAGGTCGCCAGGTCGGGCCGGAACGGGTGGGTGTTGGTGTAGCTGAACCGCGACAGCGGCCCGAGGTAGTCGCAGCCGGTGCAGCGCAGCCACTGCGGGAACACCCGGGCCGGAATGCCGAGGTCGGAGCCTTCCTGCGACATTGCGCGGGCCTTCGGCTGCCACGGGAACGGCCGCAGTTGCTGCACGCGGGACCCGAGGTGAAGCTGGACCACCTTGAGCAGCCGTGGTTCCTCGATCGTCGGTACGGTGGGCCGCCGCCGCCAGATCGGCTCCCAGTCGTCGAGGCCAGCCGGCATGATCGAGAACTGCGGCAGGTCCATGATCGAGCCGACACCGTAGGTGTAGAGCAGCGACGAGGGGCGGGCCGAGCCCACCTTGGCCCGGTTCTTGACGTTTGACTGCTCACTGTCGGCAAGTGGGTCCAACGGCTGCGCCGACTCGAAGATCATCTGCGCCGCGTCGTCGTCCGTCACTCGTCTTCTCCTTCGGGCAGCTCCCACGCCGGCGCGTCGTCGGGTTCGACGACGAACAGCCGCTCGGGTATGGGGCTGACCAGCAGGTTGATCTCCGGCTGGACCTCCCGCATCGAGTGCGCGACGACGAACGGCGCACGGTCCTGCTGGCCCTGGTGGGCCCTCGCGTTCTCCGGGCTGATCAGCAACGGCAGGTAGCTGTCGTTGTCACCGGTGCGCTCATACACCAAGGTCTTGCTCAGTTTCCCGGCGTACTTTCCCCGCGCGTTCCACTGGTCCAGCCGGTTGATCAACCGCTGGTGCGCCTGCGCCATCAGATCGTCCAGCTGGGCAGCCGGCCGGATTCGGGCAGAGAGCCGATCGACCAAGGCGGCGAGAGCGTTCTGCTCGTCACGAACCCGCCATGCGCCCCGCTCCGGCGACAGCCCATCGTCGCGGTGTGCCTGTAGCACTCGCGCCGCACTGACCAGCACCCCGTCGATGCCCCGGTCCAGAGCCGTCGGCGAGAACGGGGTAACCGACAGCGCCTCCACCTGTGCGTAGAACGTCTCGTGGTAGTGCCGGAACTGCTCGTAGTGGGCCAGGTCGCGGGGCCGCGCCCAGTTCCCGAGCGCCACGACCAGACCGGGCCGGCCGCAGTCCTCGCCTGGACGGCCGACGTCGCGGCCCACCCGCGAGGACGCCTGGATGTACTCGGCAGTGTTCTTCGGCTGCCCGACCACCAGCATCAGACCGAGCCGCTGCACGTCGACGCCGACCTGCAGCATCGAGGTGGCCAGCACCACGTCGAACGGGTCGGCCTTCGGCCGCTCCATCCGCCCGCCGACCTCCTGCTGTTCGAGCCGCTGCCGCATCGCCGCGGTCGTGGCGTAGTCGGGGTCGAACTCCAGGGCAAGGTTGTCCAGGGTGCGTCCGATGTCGACCGAGGCGATGCGGGAGGTCAGTTCGCCGGTGACCAGGCGCCCGTACGAGCCGAGCCGCCGTGGGAAACCCGATCCAGGGCGTGGCTGCCGGACCCGGTTCTGCACGTCGTCGGCCATGTAGCGGGCCATACCGGCCAATTCACGGGTCGCGTTGAAGTAGCCCACCAACGTCATGTACGGATCGGCGGCAGACCCACTGCGGTCGAACAGCAACTGCCCGGCGAGCAGCAACACCTCGGCGACCCGGATCTCCGCGCTCGACAGCCGCACCCCCTGCGCGCTCACCCCGATGTAGCGCCGGCCCGGGGTAGTCGGGCCGATCGGCAGCTCCTGTGAGAAGTACGTGTCCGCCACATCCAAGACCTGCGGCGGAAAGATCTGGACGCCGCGCCCGTACAGCCCTCGTACCTGCTCGTCGGCGCGGCGCACGGTGGCCGTCGATGCCACGATCATCGGCCGGACCGGCTTGCCGTCGGCGGTCTCCCACGACGCGAGGGTCTCGACGGCAACCTCGAACAGCCCCACGGCGGTGCCCAGCGCCCCGGTGATCAGGTGCAGCTCATCCTGAATGATCAGATCCGGCGGCCGGAGTCGTCCCACCGGGCGTACGGTCGCGGCGGGCAGGCCCGGCACGGCCTGATGTTGGGTCGTGATGCTGCAACCGGCGTAGTCCGGGTGCACGTAACCGTGCCAGCCGCAGTAGCTGCTGACATAGCCGAACAGCGACGCCGCCTCACCCTCGCGCGCCAGCCGAGCGAACTTGTCGACCGTCGCGATCACGAACGCCGGCGGCATCCGATAGATCTCCTCGTCCACCGTCAGCATCGGCAGGCCCTCATCCACCTGACCGCCCTTGGCGAACGGGCACTGCCCCATATCGTCGCCGCAGAAGACCAGCACCCGCCGGGTCATCTTGACCGGTTTCACGTTCCCAGCGCCGATCGGGCTGCCGCACCACGGGCACCGCTGCACCTGCAGCACCGTCAACCGGTGCCCGCCGTACGCGTTGGCCTTGCGCAGCTGCTCGTCCGCCTCGTTCCACCGCTTCGGGCTCACGTCGGTGCCGACCCACAACCCGATGCGGAACGGCTTGCTACCCCAGGTTGCCTCGTCCCGGCGGCGAACAAGCTCCGCCGCGCACACCAGCGTGGCGGCCCGCTGGAACTGCTGCGCGGTGAGCAGCCGCAACGTGTACCGCATCAACACGGCCACCCCGTCACGCCCGTCCAATGGCCCATCGGAGGACGCCACCATCTGCTGCCGGCGCCGGATCGCGAACGTGTATGCGGCCAGGCCCAGGTAGGCCTCGGTCTTGCCACCACCGGTCGGGAAGAACAGCAACTCCACCCGCGACAGCTCGCCGCTGCGCGCCGCCGCGGTGGGGTCGGTCAACGCTGGCAGCTGCATGAGGATGAACGCCAGCTGGAATGGCCGCCACGACGACGGCTTCTCCCGCTCGTCGGCCTCGACCTGATCGCGGGCGTTGTCGAACGACAGGCTCGGGTCGGAGCTACGCAACGCCCCGATCCGGGAGTGGACCCGCTGGTCCCGCATGACCTCGTTCATGAACCGGAAGCATGCGAACGCCTCCGGATCAGCCACCACGTGCGCCAGACCGTCCGCCAGCCGCTGCTGTGCCGCGCGTGCCTCTTCCACGACCTCCTCGGCCAGGTCCCGCAGATGCTCGGGGAGCTGTGCCGCCTTCGGGGCCTCACCGTCGAGCCAGGTCCGGTACCCGTCCACCAGCGGGGCGAGCCCGTCACGAACCTGTTCAGGGCTGGCCTTGGCCAGTGCGTCCATGGACAGCATCGCGCCTGTGACCGACCGTGCCTGCGTCTGCGGAGTCTCCGCGACCGGCAGCCACGTCGTCCACACCGCCGTCGCACGCCGTGCCCCCGGCTCCGCCCGCCAGTCCACCGAGCAGGTCCGCCCGACCGCGAACTCCAGCCGGTTGCGGTACTGCAAGTGCAACCGGCGCATTTCGTCGTCGTGCTCCGGCCACTCCTGCTCCATGACGTCGCGCACCGGCAGGAACACCGCAGCACCGCCCGCGTCGACGTGCAGCTTCGTCTGGAACAGCCACTCGTGCACTGGGATCGTCGGCGGCGTCTCCCGGTCATTGACCAGCGCGATCTCGATCAACCGCCGGCCGAAACGCGCGTCGTCGTAGGCATCGATCCGCAAACAGATCTGCCCGGATAGTACCCGCGTGTACGTCCGGCCCGGCGTCAGCTCGGCCACTGCGATCTTCTCGACGATCCCAACCGGCGTGCGCCGATACCGCCGCACCGCCCGGCCCTGCTTGTCGACCTCACCGGTCTTCACGCTCTCGTAGGTGCCCCACGACGCGGTGACCGTGAACTCCGCCAGATCGTTCGGCACCTGGAACCGCAACCCCATCGACGACGGAATCATCAGCCCTTGCCTCGGAGCCTTGTCGTCGGCGTCATCCTCCTCGCCCTCGACGTCGGTGCCATCGGCAGACTCGGCCGGAATCCCACGTTGAGCATGAAAACCTGCCGCATCAGATCGGATGCCTACCAGGCCATACCCGTCCTCAGAGCCGGCCGGATCAGCATCGGGCTCGGTCAGCTTCACCGGCGCGATATGCCCCACCAGGTACAGCTGACGCGGGCTCACCGCCAACAGCTCCTCCGGACCACCCGATGGACCGAGCAGCTCACGTTCCAGGATGTCGACCAGGTTCTCGCGAACTATGTACGAGGTGCCGTCCGGCTGGTGCGCGAGCTGCAACCCCGGCGCGGGATCGATCACAGCAACGCCTCCTGACCGTCATGGACGTCGGGCTTCCGCTGGCGGGCAGTCGCCTTTTTCGCCGCCTTTGGCTGCTGCGCTGCCGCGCGGCGCAGATTCTCCGCCAGCAACCGGTCTAGGATCTCCACCCGCGCCGCCGGGCTAACCGTCCAGCGGGTCATCTGCCGGTACGTATGGAAGCCGTAGTCGAGCGACACATCCGACCAGCGGTACGCGGCCATCACCGCCTGATCCAGCTCGACATGAATTTGCCGCATCCGGGCAATATCGGGATCGTTAGTATCGGCCAGGTCGGGATCGTTGACGAGGTTGTACAGCCTCGTTAGGCCGAGCTGACGACGCAACATAATCTCTCGCCGCTCCCGGTCCAGCACAAATCCGACCTTGTCAAGATGGTCTATCCGCTCTGGCTGTGGAAATGTTTCGAAGGCGTCAGACGGTGCGTAATTCACCGAAGTTCCGAGTGTTGGACTGTACTTTACCGCCCAACTCCAGTGGATGGAGGACGACAGTAGCGCTTGATTGGCGAACGAATCGGTCGCAAACACCGCGAGCTTGTTGCTGAATACCTGTCCGGTCGGAACCCGCATCGGCATTGCGGCTTTGCTGGTTAACACGACGACGAAGACATTTTCGAGGTTGGCAATCGCACGGCGCATTCCGGGAGCATTCTCGGCATACTGCCACCATCGCTCGCGCCGAGCTTTTCGGTTGTTCTTTGCGCGTTCAGGTCTTACGAGGTCTGATATGCGGTCAAAAGGTATTGAGTATCGTGCTGCCTCTGCCTCGCTGCGGTCCTTGAAGTCAATCACCCAGCGAGATGGCGAGCAGTCAGGGCGCGAGCTGAGGTCATCTCCGGTCAGGTAAGGAAAGAGGACTTCCGCGTTGTGCTTGTCCCTCTCGATCCACCGATGTGCCTCGTCGGGTTCTACGATGAACCCCATGCCGAGGACCGTGCACCCCTGGAACGCAACGTCCCTGTTCTCGGCCAGTCGGACTGGCGTTCCGTCGACGCACCCGGCGGGCTCCAGTAGCGGCGAGATTCGAGGAACTACGACACCATCGGCAATACGGTGCGCGCCATCAGCGACGGGTGCCCTGGTGCCCCAGATGGCGGCATACTCCAGTTGGACGCTTCCCGAGGGCCACGGAGCGCTGCGAACAGCACGAGTCAATGTGAAACCGCTCGCTACTATCCGATCGAGGCCGACCTCACGGCTGCCTCCCTGCGCAACGCTGTTGGTAGCGATTAAGCCCAGCACGCCGGTGGGCCGAAGCAGATTGACTGCTCGTAGGAGAAAGTACGCGACTAGGTCTGCCCTTCCTTTGGCGCCCGCGGCGATTTGATTGACGAGCCATTCCCGACAATTGGTTCCGATAGCGCCACTGAGCATCTTCGTGCCAAGGAATGGTGGATTTCCGACGATAGCGTCGAAGCCGCCATGGTCGACTGCGACGTCCGGGACTTCGAGTGCCCAGTGTAGCGGCTGCCAGCGTTTGTAGTCCGTCGCGACTGTCGGCGTAAGGCCTTCCTCCAAGATGGATTCCAGGAAAGCCGGGTCGGGCGACTGCCCATCCGCCGGCATCGCAGCGGCTATTGCTTCGGCGAGATTCTCGTATGCCTCGTCGAGAGCCTTGCCCGGTTTGCCGCCAACGCGGAGTCCGGCAGCGACAACGCCATCGGCTGCCTGGCGGAGCTGGGCGGTCAACTCGTGCATCCGGTTGAGCTGGCGGCGTTTTGCTGTGGCGCTGCGCTGTGGGTCGTTCTCACGTACCTCGCTGGCGAGTTCGCGGCGGATGCCGATGGCTCGCTGGATGGTGCTGTCCATGTCGCGGGCCGACAGCCTCGGCTGCTGGTGCTCGGGTGGATCGATGTGCAGGGCGCGGAGCTGCCGCAGATGGGTGAGACCGAGTAAAGAGTTGCCGTGCAGGATCTTGTCGTCGACGAAGGAGAAGGGCAGGTTCCCGTCGAGCGACACCAGCCAGAGGGAGAGCTTGCACATCTCGACGGCCATCGCGTTGATGTCTGCGCCGTACAGGCAGCGGGCGACGACTTCGCGGATTGCGTGCTGGCCGAGATCGGGCCGGGTAGCGTTGGCCGAATCCTCGTCGATCCATGCCTCGACGAGGCGGGCGGCGAGGTAGCGGGCGGCGGCGACCAGGAATGCGCCGGAGCCGGCGGCGATGTCGGCCACCTTGAGGTTGAGGATCTCGTCCGAGCCGCGCAGTTTCCAGGCGTTCCGTTCGGCGGTTTGGTGCGGGCCGGGGGAGTAGCAGAGTGGTTCGAGGGCGTGCTGGACGACCTCCTCGGCGAGGGATTTCGGCGTGTAGTGCGCGCCGGCGTTGCGCCGCGACGGCGTCTCGGTGACCACCAGACCGCCGTCCAGGACGACGGTGGGGCGGTCGCGCAGGTCGGGCCGGGTGATGGTGGCCCAGGGGAGCAGGCGTGCACGCAGGTCGTCGTCATCGGTCACCGCGCGCAGCATGCGGTCGGCGTCGTCGCTGGGCGTGGTTGCGAGCCGCTTCGCCAAGGCGTTTGCGCTCGGCGGGGTGGCAGCGGGCTGGTTCTCCTTGAGCCAGGCGATGATCGCGGTGGCCAGTTTCGCCGGAGTCGTATTGGCGTTGGCGAGCTGCTCCAGCACGGTCAGCGGGATCTCCGGCTCGGCTCCGGTCGCGCCGACGAGGCCGACCAGGGTGTCGCCGGTGACCCGGGTGCAGGAGTAGCCGAGCAGTCCTTCGTAGATGTAGCCGATCTGTTCCACGTCGACGTCTCGGAACGAGATCCGGCGTGCGTCGCCGCCCTTGAGCTGGGCGACCTGCACCGAGCGCAGGACGTGCAGCATGACCCGGTCGGAGACGGGCATGGCGAGGGTGTCGTTGTCGTTCGCGGCGATCAGGAACGGGTACTGGTCCGGGTCGAACAGCGATCCGCCGTACGCTGGCATGCGCATGTTCTCGAACGAGGCGCCCCGGTAGAGGGCCTGGCTGGTGGCGAGTAGCCGGTGCCAGGTCAGGTAGGTGCTGTCCAGCGATTCCTCGCCGTCGCGCAGCCGGCGCTGTTCCAGGTCGTCGAGTTCACCGCTGATGCCGTACCCCTGCAGGAATAGCTCGCTCTGCGGCAGCAGGCCGCGCTCCTCGGCGAAGAGCAGGAAGACGACGCGCATCATGACCGTGACGGCCGCGGAGTAGGTGTCGTGCGGGTCGTCTGGGAGCGGATCATGCAGGCCGCGCCTGTGGTGGTCGGCGGCGGTCTCGGCGAACGCCTGGATCAGCAGCTCGACGGCGCGGCGGACCTGGGCGCCGAGAGCTTCGGTGATCTCCTCGGCGGCGGCGACGGACTCCTCGAATAGCTTGGGGAGCCGCTCGTTGGGGTCACCGCCGATGATGTACTGCCGGGCGACGACGGTGAGGAAGGCGTTGCGGGTCAGCGGTTCCTCGACCCAGGTCTGGGCGTCGACGATGCCGGAGGCGACCATCGCGTCCGGCCGGGCGCAGACCAGCGCCCACCAGCGGCCGTCGGTGACGATGCCGATCGCGATGCCGGCGCCGCGCAGCATCGCTTCCATCCGGTCGATGGCGGTGGCGGCCCAGCCGTCGGTGCCGGTGGCGTGCAGGCTGTCGCGCTTGTCGACCACGCCGACCAGCGCGCCGATGCCGTCCGGCCCGTGCAGCGCGGCCTGCGGGGTGACGGAGATCCGCCGGTCGGGTGAGTGCGCGGTCACCCCGGGCGCGCAGTCGGGACTCCAGGCCAGCGAGGTACGCCAGCCGACGACGTCCCGCAGGACGGTCTGCACCCAGACGTCGCGGACCTCGGCGTACTTGGCCTGAACGGTCTCGTCGTCCGGGTCGATGTCGAGGGCTTCCCAGGCGTGGTCGAACGCCGGCCTGGCCTCGCGGAGGCCGTCGAGGCGTTCGGGGTCCAGGGCGGGCATGCCCTGCGGCCAGACCCGCTTCAGCGGCGGGATGGCCAGGAAGGGGCCGTCTGTCTCGACCAGTTCCAGCCACGCCCGGTGCAGCTCGGTGGCCGTCTTCGGGCGGAAGGTACGGGCGGTCCGCATCAGCGTGAACCTCCTCGCTGGGCGTCGGCCGGGGTGAGCGCGAACACCACCGCCGCGGCGGTGGTGTGTGGCTTGACGTCGCGGTACCGCTCGGTGATCGCCGCGATCTCCCGCTGCTCCTCGTCGCCGAGCTCGTCCAGCCGGCGGCGCATCGTGTCGATGTCGCGGCGGCGCTGCCGCTGCTGATCATCGGGAAAGAGCGCCAGTTGGTCCTGCATCTCGGCGCTGGTGAGCTGGTCCAGTGACTCGTTCAGGTTGCGGCGGAACGCGGCGAAGATCTCCCGCGCCCGGGTGACGTCTGCCTCTTCACGTTTGGCGAGCTGGTCGCTGACCCGCTGATGGCGGGACTCGGCGCGTCGCGTCATCGAGTTGAGCAGCCGGGACCGCAGCGGGGACTCCGGCTCGTTCCACTCCCTGGCCAGGTCGGCGCGGACGTCCGCAGCGGCCAGCGTCAGCCTGCCGGCGTCGAGGGCTTGGTCGAGCAGTTGCTCGGCGCGTTCCTCGGCGATGGTCCGGCGGCCCCGCAGGCGTACGCCGGCGAGGAAGATCTCCTCGTGCAGGCGTAGCCCGCCCCGGCCGACCAGCACCATCCGGGTGACGGCCGCGACGAAGGACTCCTCCAGCCCATCCACCACGACCGCCGTGACCCGGTGCAACGGCGCGTCCGCGCTCCACAGCGACCGCCGCAGCAACCGCTGAGCCTTCTTCACCAGCGGATGACCCAGGTGGACGTAGACGAGGTCCTTCCGCCCTGCCGCGGCCTTGTCGTCGAACGTGATCGGCCGTAATACGCCCGGCTCGGAGCGGGTATCCAGGCCCTTCAACGTCGACTGCCAAGCCGGACCGAGCGGCGGCACGGTGAACACGGCTGCGTCGGTCCGGTCGTCACCGGCCACCACCAAGGGCGGCTGGTGGCTGATCCGCAGCGCGGTGTCGACCACCCGCCGCAGATTCTCCGGCTCCAGGTGCAGCTCCGCCCGACTGTCGGCGTAGCCCTTCTCCAACTGGGTCAACCGGCTGTTCAGGTCCAACCCACCGGCCAACGCCTTATTGATCACGGCGTTGCCGTCGAGCGCGCCCTTCTTACGCCGTCCCGCGGAGGAACGGGTGAAGTGATCCTGGATCTCGTCGGCGACGACCTGGTTGACCGACCCGAGGTCACGCGCGACCGTCACCACCTTGCGGGCGATCCGGCCCATGAACTCCATGTCGGCGGCGTACATGGCCGCCGAACGGTCCGGGGCGAACTGGAACACCAGCGGGGTCTGCTGCTGCCCGTACCGATCGATCCGGCCGATACGCTGCTCCAACCGTGACGGGTTGAACGGGATGTCCAGGTTGATCAACCGGTGGCAGTGGTCCTGGAGGTCGATGCCCTCACCGGCTGCGTCGGTGGCCAGCAGCACCCGCACTGGGTTCTTCGCCGACGGCTCGGTGGTGAAGTGCTCGCGGATCAGCTCGCGCTCGTCGGTCGGCGTCTGGCCCTGGATGACTTCCAGCACGTCGCCGTAGCCCTGCTGCACCAGCACCCGGTGTACCCACTCCAGGGTGTGGGCGTACTCGGTGAACACCACGATGCGCTCGTTGGACCAGAACCCGCCCGGTCGGCAGATCGCATCAAGAGCTGTGATCAGCTCATCAAGGCGAGAGTCGGGTCGGCTCTCGAAGCTCAGCCCCCACTCGGCCAGTCGCTGTAACTCGCCGGGCGCGGCGGTGACCAGCGGGTCGGTGGCCTTGCTGTGCCGCAGGGCCGTCGCCTCGTCCTGCTCCCACAGGCCCTCCTCCTCGTCAGCCTGCCCCTCGCCGAGGATGTCGTCGTAGTCCCAGTCGGTCGGCGCCTGGCCCACCGACCGTGCGGCGAGGTACGACTGCAAGGTCATGCCGAACGCCCACGGGCTCGACAAGAACCGCTTCTTGAACAGCATGGCGGTGATGTCACCGGACTCGCCGGTCCCGTTCGCCTTCGCACTCTCGGTGAGAATTTGATCGAGCAGGGCGAACATCTCCTGCTCATCGGCGTGCGGTGTGAACGGGATGATCCGCAGCTCCCGAGGGCGGAAACCCTTGTCCGGCAGGTCCGACTTCAACCGCCGAACCGTCACCTCCCGCAACGCCCGCTCGTCCAGCAGCGCACCACGGCTAAACCGGCGCGAATCGATCATCTCCAACAGCGCCGTGAACGACTCCGGATGCCCGTTGTGCGGGGTGGCGCTGAGGAACAGGCGATGCTCACACTTGTCCGCCAGATCCCGGACCGCGATCGTGCGCTGCGTGTCCACGGCGTAGCCGCGCCCACCACCGATCGCCGACGGGCTGGCCGGCGCCACATGGTGCGCCTCGTCCACGATCAAGATGTCGAACGCGTACCGCCGGGCGGTCTTCGTGCTCGCCGCCTGCGCATAGACGTCACGCAGCATCCGCTGGGCGCGCACCTGCGGCAGCCACGCCATACTCACGATCACCCGTGGATACAGCTGAAACGGGTTCGCGTGCAGGCCGTAGCGGCGCCGTACCTCCCGCATCATCTCGCTGTTGATGATCGTGAAGTCCAGACCGAACTTGTCCCGCATCTCGTCCTGCCACTTCAGGGACAAGCTTGGCGGGCACACCACGATCGCGGTACGCGCCCGGTGCCGCAGCAGCAACTCCTGCACCACCAAGCCGGCCTCAATGGTCTTGCCCAAGCCGACATCGTCGGCTAGCAGGAGGTTCGTCCGGGGCGAGGACAGCGCCCGCCGCAGGGGCTCCAGTTGGTAAGCCTCCACCGCGACACCGCTGTGGAACGGCGCCTGCACGCTACGGTCGTCCGCCGAGGTCACCGCGCCCCAGCGCATCGCGTCGACGAACCCGGCGAGCGTGTTCGGGTCATCGAAGGCGTCCGGGTTGATCTGCCTCGGCAGTCCCTGAGCGGGCGTGACGGTATGGCCGACCTCCAGCTCCCAGACAACCGTCAGATCCTCACCCAGCCGGTCTTCATCGAGCGCCTGAAGCGTCACCGCGTGGTTCAGCGAGGCCACCGCTTCATCCGCCGGGCTACGCGGCAGGCCCTGCTGCTGTATGCGGGCTACCGCCCACGTGGAGCCACGCACCTCGACGACCTGTCCAAGCTGAGGAACTGGACGAATGTCGGCTGCTGGTGGCAGGGCTGGCTTGGTGGTCGAGGGGGCCATGTGGCGACCTTAGTGGACACGAGGACGGCACATGTTCCTGCGCCTGTCGGGTAGCGGACTGAGCCGACGTGCTTCCTAGCTGCATCGACGCAGGCTGACGTTGCTGCTCGTGTCGTTTGTGGTGTCAGCCTCGGGCGGCTCCGAGCCGCAGCGGGCCCCTGCTACTTTCCGGAATGCCAAGGCAGGAGGTCTCCGGTCCCAGGTTGCGTCCACTGGAGTGGTGTACGGCTTGCCCCTGATGGGCGTGTTGCGTAGATGAGAGACGGCCATCGCGTCGATCCTCAAAGACGACCAAGTCAGAGAAGGAAGAGAGAACGCGATGGCCGCTTCAGAGAGTGTGAACCCTGCTGACCTGCTGCGCGAGCAGATCGAGGGCACGTCGCCGGACGTATTGCAGGCGATGATCAAAACGTTCGCGCAGGCGATGATGTCCGCCGAGGCCGACGCGATCTGCGGCGCAGGCTACGGGCAACGCAGCTACGAGCGGGTCAACTCCCGCAACGGCTACCGGACCCGAGAATGAGACACCTGCGCCGGGACGATCGACCTGGCGATCCCGAAACTGCGGCAGGGCTCGTACTTCCCGGACTGGTTGCTGACCATCGGCGGCGGGCCGAGCAGGCCCTGGTGTCGGTGGTGGCCACCTCGTATCTGCTGGGGGTGTCGACCCGGCGGGTGGAGAAGCTCGTCGAACAGCTCGGCATCCGGCAGCTGTCGAAGTCCCAGGTCTCGGAGATGGCCACCCACCTCGACGCACAGATCGAGGCGTTCCGTAACCGGCCCTTGGACGCCGCCCACTACACGTTCGTGTGGATGGACGCGTTGACGATGAAGGTCCGCGAGGCCGGCCGCACGGTCAACGTCCACGCCTTGGTCGCGGTCGGGGTCAACGCCGACGGCCAACGTGAAGTCCTCGGCGTCGACGTCGCCTCGGACGAGGACGGGGCCGGCTGGTAGCGTTCCTGCGGTCACTGACGGCCCGCGGGCTGTCCGGCGTCCAGCTGGTCATCTCCGACGCCCACCGCGGCCTCATCGCCGCGATCGGCGCCGCCCTTCCTGGCGCGAGCTGGCAGCGGTGCCGCACCCACTACCTGCGCAACCTTGCGCTTGCTGAACACGCTGAACCAGCCAATGCCGGAGCAGATTCTCCAGGCGGTGCGCTCGACCATCGGCTTGCCAGCAGCGCTGGCCCCATCGGCCAGGAACCGGTAGCCGAACTCCGGGTCATCACGGTGGGCGTCGAACAGAGCGTTGGCCCGGTACGCGCAGCGAGTTCAGCGTCGGTGACCCGGCGGGCACGCCACCGGTAGTAGGGCTGACGAGCGATGCTCAATACCCGGCACGTCACCGCCACGGGGATCCCGTCGGCGGCCAGCTCGCTCACGAGCGGGTAGAGCCTTTTCCCGGCAGATGCGCCTGCGACAGATATGCCGCGGCCCGCCGCAGGACCTCGTTCTCCTGCTCCAGCAGCTTGATCCGCTTGCGTGCCTCCCGCAGCTCGGCCGACTCGCCGCCGCTGACACCTGGTCTGGTTCCGGCGTCAACGTCAGCCTGGCGCATCCACTTGAACAACGTCATCGGGTGGACTCCGAAGTCCTTGGCGATCTGCTCGACCGTCACGCCCGGGTCCCGGTCACGGGCCACCCGCACGACGTCATCACGGAACTCACGAGGGTAGGGCTTGGGCACAGCGACATCCTTCCAGCCCGCCACCAGGGCAAGCCATCTCAGATGTCACCTATCGGTGCAGCAGACCCAAGTCCTTCTACGAGCGCAAACGAGCTCAGGGCAAACGTCACGGTCAAGCCGTTCTCGCCCTCGCCCGGCGCCGCGTGAACGTGCTCTGGGCGATGCTGCGCGACGACCGACCCTACGAAGAAGAGCAACCCCTGACCGCCCTCGCCACTTGACAAACAGCATTGAGAATCAGGCGGAGCCGACAAGTCGGTAGACCGAGGGATACCTGCGGTGTAATCCGGCAGCACACTAGCGGGGCGCAGCAACCAACGGATCGCTGCTTGGCTCATGCAGACATTTCACGTCGTCGCTACTGTAGACGGTTGTTCTAGGGGCGAGGGTGACCATGGGGAGCGACGATGGTAGCGGAGTGGTTGATGGGGGTTGCCGGCGCCGGCGGGTCTGCGCTGGTAGGAGCGGTTGCGACCGATGTGTGGGGCGTCGCGCGCGACGGGCTGGCGAAGCTGTTCGGGCGAGGCGGTGACCGCCGTGCCGCACTAGCCCAGCGCTGGGCTGACGAGAGTGCGCTGACGATTGAGGGAGCCGATGACCGACTAGCAGCCATCGAGCGAGAGGCACAGACCTGGCAGCAACGTCTAGCCGACCTCCTTGAAGAGTTCCCCGAAGCCGCCGAGGACCTACGTGAGTGGGCCGAGCGGGTGCGTGCGGACCTTCCAACTGCCCAGCAGTCTTTCGCCAACACGTTCATTGCCCGAGATAGCTCATCCCAATACAACGCGCCGGGCGGAAACGTGGTCGTCCACCAGTACCAGCCGGGCGGCGGGCGGGCGCATTGACCACGGCGGGCGGCTCCTACGAGACCCGGGACGGATCCACCCAGTACAACGCGCCTGGTGGCTCCGTGGTCGTCTACAACCAGTCACCGAGCCCGACCGCCGCTGGGTCCGGGTACGTCGGCTGGGAGGTCCCAGGACTCGGGGGCCGTCGCCCGGTCGACCGCCCGGACCTGACCGCCGAGCTGATCGGCTACCTGATGGAGGGCTCGGGAACAGCGGTTGGGGTAACCACAGCACTGCATGGTGCAGGCGGGTTCGGCAAGACGACCCTCGCTACGTATGTCTGCTCCGGCCAGGCGCTTCGCGAGAGATTCCCCGGTGGGTTGTTGTGGGTGACGGTTGGTCAGGACAAGAGTGGCGCCGAGTTGCTTTCTCTCGTTAACGACCTTTGCAATCGTCTCGGCGGTGGCGCGCTTGGCACCCTTGAACAGGCCGGCAGTCGTCTGGGCTATCTGCTTGATCAGCATCCACCGACCCTGCTGGTACTCGACGATGTGTGGGAAGAAGCAGCGCTCGGACCGTTCATGATCGGTGGTCGGAGCTGCACTCGGCTCATCACCACACGCATCCCGACTGTCATCCCTGACGGTGCACACTTCGTGCGCGTTGATCAGATGGAGCAACGAGAGTCAGTTGCGGTTCTAACCGCCGGCTTGCCTGGCATGCCTTCGCACGAACGAAGGCGGCTCCTTGAACTGACCGGACGGTGGCCCTTACTGCTCGGTCTCGTCAACGCTCAGCTGCGGCATGCCGTGCAACGCGGAGACAACCTGCCCGCTGCCGCCGCCGAGGCGGTGCGGCGGCTCTCCGAACACGGACCCGCCACTCTCGACGTCACCCGATCTGCAGCCAGGAGCCGAGCAGTCGACGCCACCGTCCGGGCCAGTATGGATCTACTCAGCGACGGCAGCCGGAAACGCTACAGGGAGTTGGCCATCTTTGCCGAAGACGTCGACATTCCGTTCCACGAGATGTCCACGCTGTGGAGCGCCACTGCCGACTACGACGAGCGCGCCGTAGTCAAGGCAGTCGAGGAAATGGTGGAGTTGTCGCTGTTCGCCGCGTATCGATTCACCGAACGTGCGGTTCGTCTCCATGATGTACTTCGGCAGTACCTACGGCATCTGTCCGGAGACGACAGCATCCGTGCGCTCAACTCAGTCTTCCTCCGCTCCTATCAGACCGAGGCAGGCCTGACGAAAGAGAAAGGCCCCGTGCCGTGGTGGGCGCTGCCCGATAGTTGTGACTACCTGTGGCAGCACCTCGCCTACCACCTAGCCGAGAGTGATGACACCGAGGATCTTGACACGCTGCTGACCGACCTTCGGTGGCTGGTCGAGAAGAGCCGCCGATATGACGTGGCTGCGGTCGAGGCCGATCTAGCTCGGGTAGACACGCCGCTGGCCGCCGGTCTGAAGGCGGCCCTCGGGCGGGACGCCCACGTCCTTCAGCCCATCACCAAAGACCGATCGTACCCCGCTGTCATCATCAGTCGGCTCGCCGGTGTACCGGAACTTTCCGAGGTGATCACCCGTTATCAGGCGTCCGTGATTCCTGGTTTGGTCGCCATCGAAAACTTTTGGCCATTACCCGACCAGAACGCCGCCCTGGTGCGTGTCGTCACTGACGGTGTAACGCAGATCAGCGGTTCAGAGCTGTCGCCAGACGCGAAATACGTTGCCACCGTTGGTGCGGGGCCAGATGTGACGGTCTGGAGTCGGGACACCGGACAGCGGATTTACATTCTGTCGGGGCATCTCGATGCAGTCACCGACTGTGCCTACTCGCCCGACCAACTCACCTTGTACACCACCAGCTCAGACGGGACGGTAAGGGTCTGGGACCTATTGTCCCGCCGGAATCGCACGGTCTTGAACGGGCACACGGCGAAATTGAACGGCTGCGCCCTCTCGGCTGACGGCTCAAAGCTGTTGACCTTCGGCGATGATCGAACTGCCCGAATCTGGGACACCGGCACGAATTCGGAACTGCTGACGTACGGTGGGCACTCGGACAGAGTGCTCTCCGGTTCCTTTTCCCCTGACGGGCAATGGGTGCTGACCACCAGCGCGGACGGTCAACTCCGGCGCTGGGCCACGGAAGCCGGTACGGAGATCGGGGCCTGGACCGGACATGTCGGTATGGCGACCTCCTGTGCGATCGCTCCTGACGGCTCCTGGTTCGTCACTTCAGGGGAGGATGAGATGGTTCGGGTGTGGAAGGTCTCCACGCCCCACGCATTCGTCGAATTGCCTGGCCACCGGGGCCGGGTCAATGCCGTCGCTGTTTCACCGTCCGGCGAGTTCATCGTCAGTGGCGGAGATGACCGCACAGTTCGAGTCTGGGAGGCCAGTCGGCGGGCGATACGGACTGTGCTCTACGGTCATAGCTGGTATGTCACGGATTGCGCATTCAGTAACGATGGACGATGGCTGCTCTCGGCTGGGTGGGACCGGTCAACGCGACTCTGGGACACAAGCCTCCCGGCCGCCGATCTACCGGAACCGGCCGCCCGCGCGCGCACCAGCTCCTGCGCATCGACATCGAGCGGGGACCTGCTGCTGACCGGCGCTCGCGACGGCGAACTACAACTATGGACAGTCGAGCAGTGCACCCACCGTACTCTCGGGCGAGGCGCCGCGATTGTGGCGGCAGACCTGAGCCCTGACGGTGCCTACGCGGTCGCAGCCGACTCGGTCGGAGGCCTGACCGTGTGGGACGTGAGTACCGGGGCGCAGCACGTGCTGTTGCCGCAGGCCGAGAGCAGGATTGAGTGCTGCCGGTTCTCCCCTGACGGGCGTCACATCGCGGCCGGCACTCAAAATGGCACAGTGACCGTATGGGCCATGCCCGAGCGCACTGTTACCAGGGTCTTCGGCGGCCACGACAACTGGGTGGCAGACTGCGCCTTCAGTCCCGACGGTGTCTGGCTCGCTTCAGTCGGCTGGGACTCCGAGGTGCAGGTGGGCCTTGTGACAGGCACGCAATACCCCTTCAAGCTGCCGAGGCGCCACAGTGGCGCGATCCATTGCTGCGCGATAACGCCGTCGGGAAGAGAGTTGATCACCGGGGGCGCCGACGGCCAGCTTCAAGTGTGGTTATTGCCCACCGGAGTTCCAACAATCACGGTTCGCGCCCATGCCAACACTATTCGAGCCTGTGCGCTCAGTAGCGATGGCCAATACTTGCTGACGGGTAGCGATGACGGCTCCGTGCGGGTGTGGACTTGGGGCGATTTCGTGAATATTGCTTCCATGCAGGTGGCCGGTCCCATCATGGATGTCGCCTGGTGTGGCCCCGACCGGAGGCTCTGCGTGGTAGGCGACATGGGCGTTCATGTGTTCCATCTGGTGCAGCATCCTGCTATCCCGCATGCCCGACAGCCACTCGATCAGAATGCGCCCGACTCTCAATCAAGCGCCTTCACCGCTGACGGTGGCGGGCAACGCTCGGCTTGCCCTGACTGACGGCAGGATGCGTCGTGCGCGTGCCCCATTCCCGCCGCAGTAGGCGGGAACCACGAGCTCGGCAGCGAGTCCGGCTCCGAGGGGCACCCGCCTCGTCGTGGTACGGGAGCAGAGCCTGCAACTTCGCCCGGGAGCCCTCGTGCAGTCCGGGTAGGGTGACCGTCGACCGATCGGGATGGCACCAACAACGCGCAACCCGAGGTGGGTGTCGGTTCGTGTCGATCAACCGACACGAACCCCCATGCCTGCGGCCAGCGGGCAGCGATGGGTAGGGGGCGCGCGCCGTTCCCTTGGTGACGGGTGTCCTGCTGATGGGGGAGCGGAAGCGGTGGACTGGCGGCGCCCTGTCGGCCCCCGTTTACCCCGAAAACCCCCGCGCGTGGGTTGACAACCATTGACAAGTAGCGATCATCGCTTGGTCATGTCTGCGCATCTCAGCGCCTACTTCTGACAGTCAATGACAAGCCAGATTCGGCCACGGAGGGTAGCAAGGGTTTTGACAACCAATGACAAGTCCTGAAAGGGCTCGACAAGAGGTTCTTCTGGGTTCAAGTCTCCTCTTTCCCACAACGGTTGCCTGGGCAACGGCCCTACAGTCACGGTAATCGATACGTGCAGGAGGACCGCCGACGGCGACAACCTCACGACCGCACGCCCATGCGGGCAGTGGGGCTTCGACCAGCATGTGAGCAGCCACCCAGGCAAGGCATAAAGCTTCGTGCCTGTGTCAACGCCGCTTCAAACGGGGCTCTGGCACACATTTTGTGAGTCGCGCTCGCCGGTAGTTCGGGTTGGGTGCCAGGTGGAGATCATTCCGGCGTTGCTGCCGCACCTGACGGGCCTGCGGTTGGAAGCGGTGGTGGTTCGGGGCGTGACGGTCAGGATCGACGCAGCGACGGAGACGGCGCGGGCGTCGTGCGGGGTCTGCGGTGCGTGGTCGACCATGGTGCATGGTCGCCATGTGCGGCGGTTGGCCGATGTCAGGTTGGGTGGCCATGAGGTGTTGGTCGCGTTGACGGTCCGCCGATTCGCCTGCGTGAACGCCGGATGCGGGCGGCGAACGTTCGTCGAGCAGGTGCCGGGGTTGACCCGAAGGCATGCCCGTCACGCCGTCATGGCGGCTGGTGACCTGGAGGCCGTCGCGGTGGCGTTGGGCGGTCGACCGGGCAGCCGGTTGGCGCATCGGTTGGGCGGCGTCGGTGTCCCGTTCGACGTTGATCCGGATGATCCGCCGTATGCCCGATCCTGCGCCGGTGACCCCGTCGGTGCTGGGCGTCGATGACTTCGCCCGCCGCCGAGGGCACCGATATGCGACGGTGCTGCTCGACATGCACACCCGCCGGCCGATTGACGTTCTGCCCGACCGCACCGCCGACACCCTCTGTCAATCCCCTGGAATCGTGGAGGGCTCCGTTATGCGGCCCGGGCCTCCAGGGCGCGGGTCTCTGATCGTTCGTAGTCGATGGGCGAGCGCCAGTCGCAGACGGAGTGCCGGCGGCGCCGGTTGTAGAAGTCGGTGATCCAGGTCGCGATCTTCAAGCGGGCTTCTGTGCGGGTGCGGAAGTGACGGCGGTGGACGTACTCGACCTTGATGGTGGAGAAGGTGGCCTCGGCGACGGCGTTGTCGAAGCACGACCCGACCCGCCCCATTGACTGGCGTACCTTCCAGCGGGCGCAGGCTCGGGTGAAGTCTGCCGAGGTGTATTCGCTGCCTCTGTCGCTGTGGAAGATCACCCCTTCGACGCTGCCGCCGCGGGTCACGGCGGCCATGTTCAGCGCCGCGACGACCAGCCCGGCGTCGTGGTGGGCGCCCATCGCGTAGCCGAGGATCCGACGCGAGTACAGGTCGATGACCGTGGCGAGGTAGAGCTTGCCCTCGTGGGTGCGGATCTCGGTCATGTCGCCGCACCAGGCGACATCCGGCGCGGGCGCGGTGAACACCCGCTTGATGAGGTCCGGTGCGGCCGGACGCTTACCTTGGCGGGTCAGGCCCCGCCGGCGGCGCTTGACCCGGGCGGCCAAGCCCAGCTCGGCCATGAGCTGCGCGATCGTGTTGTCGGAGACCTGCCAGCCGGACTCGCGCAGCTCGATGCCGATGCGAGGGCTGCCGTAGGTGCCGCCCGAGTCGTCGAACACCTTCTGAACGGCGTCCGCCAGCCGGGCACGCCGGTCATCGCGGGGCGTTGGCGGCCGGTCACGCCACTTGTAGAACCAGGACTCGGACACCCCCAACGCCCGGCAGGCCAGCGCGTGCGGCACGTCATGCTCGGTCCTCTGGGAAGCGATGAAGGCGGCCACGCTCACCGGCCCGTCGCTTCCTTGACCCACAGGACCACGGATCGCTTGAGGACATCACGCTCCATCGCCAGCTCCGCGTTCTCCCGCCGCAACCGTGCCAGCTCCGCCCGCTCGTCCTCGGCCAGCTGCCCAGCAGCGGCCTCACCGCGAGTCTCGCGGTCCCTCTTCACCCAGTTGGCCAGGGTCCCGCTGTTGATCCCCAGGTCGCGGGCGACCTGAGCGATCGACTTGCCCGTCTCACGCACGATGCGCACCGCGCCCGCCCGGAACTCCGGATCGAACTGGCGTCTCGTCTCAGCCATGAACCTCTATCCCTCAAGCTCTGGCCTCCACGCTACGAGGGGAAGGGCACTCCCTCCATCACATGCCGCTCGGGCAGATCCAACTCACCTTCGCGATGTCTACCTGACGCCCGGTGTCGCTAACCACCGTTTGGTTCTGCCGGTGCAGGTCACCGGCACCTGGCTGGACGCCAAGGACCCGCAGAGCAATGCCCAGGCGCTCCTCACCGGTACCGTCTGGGCTGAGCAGCTGTCCCTGCGCTGGTTGGCCGGATTGGAGCCCCAGGTTGTGACCCTCCGGGCCTACGCAGCGGCAGAAGAACTGATGGTCTCCCTCACCGACGACCAACTCATCTCCCTAGAGAGCACACGTGGCCTAATGACCCCCGACCGGCGCCCCACCGCGCTGCTCGCGGTCACCGTCGTCGCAGAGTTCGCCAGCACCTCCGCATGCCCCTCACTGGCCTGCTCGTCGCGCAGCTCGGCTGGCGCGGCGTGCTGCTCACGCTAGCCGCCGTCAATGGCGTAGCGACTGTGCCGCTGCACGCCCTCGCCATCGGTAAAGCGCCGCACGTCAGGAGACCCAGCCCGCCGCGTGACCGGACCACACCCCACGACGTATCGCGGGCCGCGATACGCGATACCCGCTTCTGGTCCTCGCCGCCGCACCGGTGGACGGAAGTAAGAGCGGTGAGCGCGAGGCCTCATCCTCAAGCGTGATCACCGCGCGGCACCCGGCCAGATCCGGCCGCGAGAGGCGCGTCGCGATCCTCGCCCGCTGGCGTATCACGGCGAGCCGGTCCCGCTCGCCGGCACGCCGGGCGAAAGGCACCGGCGTCGAGGTCGCCCGGCGAGCGTTCCCGCAGCGCCACGAGTGAGATCGGTCAACGTGGCCGGAAGCACCTTGTCACCGGCCGGTAGACGGTTTACGAGTTCCCGAGCCGCCGGATCGACTCATCCAGGTAGGGCCTCAGGCTCGTGTCCCGCCGGTACGCGCGGAGCAAGTCGGTGGCCTCGTTCAGCTCCTGCCGCGCGTTACTCACGGCCGGATCGCCCAGAACGGCCCGTCCGTCGACATCATTGGGCTCAGGCCGGGCCGCTCGTGGGGCGGGTGATCATGATGGATCATGAGGTGGATGTCGCCGACGATCGTGCGACGCTCCATCGCATAAGAGTGACCCATGAGACCGGTCTCGACCCGGCTCGCGTCGATGGTGTCAATTCCGTCGAGCACAACGAGGCCGATACCGCCGCGGCCCGCCCGAGGAGCGTTCGCGAGCGCGCGCGATCCGGAGGCGGCCATGGCCAGGTCACTGTCGTTGACGTACAGGGTGAACCGCTCGGCAGTGCCCGAGAAGTCGGCGACCCGGTCCCGGAACTGCTCCGCGTCGAGGTCCGGTGCGGCGAACACCACATGCCCCAGTTTGTAGCCGGCCAGTCTGCTGAGCGCCTCGGTGAGGATGCGGTTGCCCATACTGTGCGCGATGACGTGCACCCGACCACCCTCGGTGGACTCCATGAGAGAGGTGAGGAACGCGCGGAAACGGCGCTGCGTGCCATCGGCGGCCGCGCCGTCGGCGACGTAGGCTGCGGGCGAGCCCGCGGATGGCCAGCTGTAGAGGACCGGTACGCCGCCGAAGTCCAGGTCGTAGGCGAGCTGCGCGGTACGCCGGACGGCATTGACGAACGATACGTTGTAGCCGTGCACGAAGATCAGCACGTCACGGCCTGGTGCCCGGTCACGCATCCGGGCAACGGTGGCGGTGAGGCTCTTCGACTCCTCCATGCGTAAGCCCGTGTCTTCCGGCTTGCGGAACTTGAGGCGCCATCGCCGCTTCGGCCGGGGCAGCTTGCCCGTCCGATGGTCATCGGGAAGCGCGACCCACGCCCTGCCATATCGCAGCGTGCGGTCGCGGCCCGCGCCATAGACCTCCGCCGGCTCGTCGGTGGGTACGCGGTCGGTGGCGTATGCGATCTCGACCTCGCTGCGCCGCTCCGTCAGGGCCAGCGACTGTGGAGTTTCCACGCCGCGCCCTGGGCCGAGCATCGCCGCCAGGATCGCCGACTCGACGCGGCGGTGCAGATCGGGCGCCTCGCTCAGCACGGCGAGGATGCGATTCTGCGCGCTCTCGACCTGGTCCGGGCTGGCGGCGTCCAACTCCCGCAAGGCGTCGATCAGAGCGGGCTCGATCGCGGCGGCCTCGGGCCCCGGCTCCTCTGGCCACACCGCACCGACGGCGTCGACCAAAACGCGTGACTCGTTCATCACATCGAGCATAGGCGGGTGGCACGTGACCCATCTGAAGGCCTCGGCGATGGCCTACGAGCTCTCACCCCCGCACCGCGTACGTGGCCGGCCGACGCGGCCGGCGTGGTCGGCTCCCCGCCGGGGAAACGGGACGAGGCGACCCCCGGCCTGTTTCTGTCACCACCTCGCCTCGATCAGCGGCTCGGCGGCGCCGACGCCCTACGGGCCGCCAGCTTTGGATGCTCGATCCGGACTCCAAGCTGCCGCAAGAGCTATAGGACGTTGGCAGCACTGCCCAGTGCTGCCTGGCCGACCCGAGCCACCGGGCACCCTTCACCCATCGCGGGAGCTGGAATGCCCGTCCGACACGTCGTGGGCGCCGGGACCGATAACCACGAACGGTGCCCAGTGCGCCGGCTCGTTCGCAAACGGGACTCTCACCCACCGAAGCTGAAGGCGAGGCAGGTCGGCTTCGTCGGCGAAACGATTGATCTCCTCGATAGTCGAGTCGCGCAGCCAGGCCTGCGCCCTGGCCATGGCCTGCGCCGCCGACATCGGTCCTCGGCCAGCATCCGAATCACCCTGGAAGTGGTAGATGTAGAAGCGGCCGACCAGCAGCGAGGCGACCTGGTCGCTCAAGTTCCACAACGTGCCGGCTACGGTGTCCGCGCCGGCGTACACCAGGCCCGTCGGCAGGCCGGTGGCCTCGTCGGGGGCATGTGCGACGTCGCTGACGGCGCTCTGACAGGCCGACGCGACAACGAGGCGCACACCGGCCAGCGGTCGGACGTCAAAGAGTTCCCCCAAGGTCAGCATGTCATCGTTGGCCAGGAAAAGGCCCGACCGCAGCGGCTGGTCGATGTCGAAACTGCCGTGACAGGCCAGATGGACGTGGGTAGCCCCGGCCAGCTCCCGGACAAGCGCCGGCTTGGTGGCTTCCGGTCCGGTGAGCACGCTGCTGGTGCCGGGAAACAGTTGCCGCACGGCAGTTGCCTCAGCCACCGCGAAGGGCAGCTTCTCGAGCCCGCTCGGCTGCGGCTCTGCGACGCCGACTAGCCGGGCGTCTCCCGGCCGGTCGGCGGGCCGGGCCGCGAGCAGCGATCGGGCCGAGGGAGCGAACGACATCACTACGTCGTCCAGCAGATACCTGGTCTCGCCGTCTCGCCGGTACCGCGCCGCGTGGACCGGAAGCACGCCGAGCAGCCCGGTGGCCACCATGACCACCTCGGCGATCCCGGCGGCGGTGAGGTGCCGCGCCACCTCGCCCAGGAACCGCTCGCCGAGCCGACCGATGAGGCGAGGCAGCAGGTCGTGGTCGTGGATCAGCGACTTCGCACCGGACAAGAGATCGACCAGCTCGTCCTCGGTGAGCGGACCGAACACGGCTTCCACTGGGCTGTTGCCCTCGACCAGCAGGGCGACGCTGCCGAACTCGGCAGTGATCAGGTAGACGATCGGTACGCCTGCCCCCGCCGCCCGGCGGGGGGCATCGTCGGGCTTATTCGCGAAGCCGGCGAACCCGGGCACGGCCCGGATCGCCTCGACTGCGGCATGCAGTTGCGCCTGGGCGTCAGCCAGGAGACCTCTCAGCTGGCGGCGTTCGTCCACGTCTTGCCAGGAGGCGCCGCGCTGTCTCGCCTCGGCCACCACTAGCCGGGCCACGGCGTTGCGGAAGGCGGTAGCCGCCGAGGGCGCGACGGCCTCGGGCGTGGACAGGTCGGCGCGATCGCGTTCAAGGAGCCGGCCAAGCTCTCGTGCCCGCGCGCCCTCGATAAGCGCCACGGCTTCGGTAGCCCGTCCGGCCCGGGCGAGGGTGTATGCCGCCTCGCGCGGTAGGCCAGCGATCCGGGTCAGTACGGCTTCCCGGCCGCCGGATAGCATCGTGGCGAAGTATCGGGTGTCGGCATCCGCAACAGCGGTGCTCAGTGCCTCGGCGGCGGCGGCCCAATCACCGCGCCTCCCTAGCAGCCGACCTAGCAGGGCCCCAGCCTCGTGTGCCTTCCCGGGCATGTCCACGGCGAGTACCCGGCGGAGCAGCCCCTCGGCGCGTTCTCCGTCGCCGTTCCGATCCCGGCGGCTCAAGGCCCGTGCCAGGCCGGTGGCCGACTCTGCCCACTCCGTCGGTGTGTCGTCGATCGGCCGTCCCGTCAGGCTCTCCTCGTGCAGCTGGATGACCTTGTCATGATCCGGCGGCTGTTGCTGTGAGAGCGTCTCGGCGAGGTTGTAGAGGGCGCGGCTCCACTCCCGCATATCGCCGAGGTCGTGATAGATCTCAGCCGCCGTGAGCCGTGCCGCGACGATTTCGTCAAAGTTCGCTTCAAGCGCGCCGGGCATCGCCGATATCGCGTTGGCGAGGTTGTCGACGGCCGCCGCGTGGGCCGCGGGTGCTTCCTCGATCGGAAGCGCCTCGAGCGCCTGCCGGTACAGGTCGAGCACCTCCTGCCATGTTTCCCGGTCGGAGTGCCGGGCGCTCATGGCCAGCAGGTCGGCTACGGCAGTCGCTGCCTCCGCCGCGTCGATCGGCCGATCCGTGGCACGGCACAGTTCGTAGGACTGCCTCGCATAGAACAGCGCCAGGTCGTGGTTGGCGTCGGGGTCCCCCAGCACGCGCCTGCCATAGCAGCGGCAGAGGTTAAGTAGCACGATCGCGGCGGTCACCGGGTCGTCCAGCAGGTTCAGGGAGCGTTCGAGGTGCCTGCGCGCCGCCTCCAGATTCTGCGGATCGTCGGCCAGATCGGGATCAGACAGCACCAGGCCGAGACCGGCGAGCGCCGTGGCATGCCCCACAGGTGACCTTTCCGGGGTGAGGACCGTAAGCGCGGCGGTGAATCGGCGGATGGCACGACGCAGGTTGCGGCGGCGGGCCACCGGGTACTCGGCATAGACGTTCGCGAGGGCGATCATAACCCGGCCCCAGTCGTCGGGGTCGGTCCGGCGGCGATACGACCGGAGAGCGCGGCGCAGGCAGGACAGCGCCTCCTCCTTATTGCGCCGGGAGTCACCGGTTCGCAGGCGCCGCCATGCCATACCGGCCTCGGCGAGGGCTTCGGCTGCGAGCCTCTCGGTGCCGGGCGCATCGAGCAGGGCCGCCGCCTCCGTGGCCAGCCGGATCGCCATTTGATTGTCGGTGGTGCATCGGATCAGGAACAGCAGGTATCGCCCGCGGACGCGCGGCAACGTCGCGGCAGGAACCAGCTCGATGATGCGTTCCAGGAAGCCGTCATCTCCATCTGGCCCGGCCAGTACGTATCGCCGGACCAGGGTTTCCAATCCGTCCGGCAGGATGGACTCCCCAGCCAGCTCCAACACCGTCTGCCACTCGTCCTCGACGGCCCGCCGCGCGGCTGATTCCGGATGGTCGGCGAGTCGGTAGATGCGGGCTGGCTGATCTCGCGTTGCAAGGACCAGCCCCATGAGGGTGCGAAGCTCGGGATGGCTTTCGATGAGGCGGTCAGCGGCGTCGTCCGAATCTGCCTCGGCGAGCTGCCGGACAGCGGCTTTGGTGCGAGCGTATTCGATGATCTCGGCTACCGAGCGGCGTAGTTCGTCGTCGTGCTCATCCGCGAGTTTCTCCGCCAGTTCTGCGTAACGAACACATCCCGGCAAGTCGTCCCGCTTGGCGAGAAGGTGGGCCGCGTCGTAGGCGGATCCGGCGGCGTCGGCCGGCGCACCGCTGGCGAGAAAGAGGCGTATCGCGCCGTCGTACAGGGTCAGGGCACCGTTGGCGTCTCCGTCGTTCGCTCTAATGCTCGCCAGCGTCCGGGTGGCCCTCGCCTCGGCCCGGTGGGCGCCGAGATCACGGAACAGGCTCTGCGCACGCTCGGTGTACCTTACTGCCCCGACCCGGTCACCGAGAGCGGCTACCGCCGGGGCCAGATCACTAAGAGTCCTGGCCTCGCCGAGCAGATCACCGACCGCGCTGTACGCCTCCGCGGCCCGGTGGAACAAGACCACGGCTTCGCCGGGTTCGCCCTCATCGCGGCGTAGTTGTGCATGGTGGGCCAGCGCCTTCGGGCGCAGACCGGGGTTTCCCGCTGCCTCCGCGCGACGGGCGACTTCCTCGAACGCCTGCTCCGCGCCCGCCGCGTCACCCAGATGCTGCAGGGCGATGCCGAGGTGGTGAGTGAAGGCGAGGTGGTCCCCGAGCTGATCAAGCCTGGGGGTCAGATCTCGCCCTCGACGGCTAACTTCCGCCAGTGCCGCCCAATCTCCACCCTCGCCTAGGAAAGGCGTCATCGCGTGTATCGCCGCCACCGCCTCCGCCCCAGACATCGTCTCGAGGTCCTCCCGCAGGTCGGGCCACGCCCGCTCAAACCAGGCAAGGACCTCGTGCCGGACGGCCGACTCGGGTGAGCCGACGACGGCCTCGAACGCGGAGGCCAGGTCCCGCCACAGTTGCGCGCGGGCCTCGTCCATCCCGTCCCTCCTCAGAACGTGCGGTTGAACGCCGCCAAGTTCCCGAACGGCTTGCCCATCCAAATACCGAGGACGGCTCAGCAGTCCAACCACGACCTCCTCTGAGTGGGGCCGCTGCCGCTCGAGCGTTAACGCTGGTGAAGGTATCGCTCACCCGGTCTAGCGTCGAATTGGAGTGGACCGGTAGGGAATGAAGTCCCTACTCATGGCGGCGGTGACCGCAGCGGATGTCCACAGCTTGCTGCATCGAACTGGGTCCCAGCCCGGAAACGAGTGGGGCGGGAGTTAGGCAACGATCTTACAGTCACGGTAGCCGATACGTGCAGGAGGAGTGAAGTAGGAGCCTGGGCGCCTCGCCGGCCTGTCCGGCGTCGCTGAAACCTTCCGAGCTGCCGGGGAACCTCACGCATCTACGCCCCCACCGACCGACCTACGGACAGTCGCGGCAGGTTACCGGGAATGGCTCAGTGACCCGCAGCCATGCTGCTCCCTCGGCTCACACTTCGGAGCGTCCGTCAGTGGTCAGGCTGTCGGAGCCCTTTGGCAGGATGGCATAGGTCCCCGTCGTGGTTGAGTGGGAGTGGCACCAGTGAAGGCAGACGCGCTGAGTCCTCGTCAGTTGTTCGACGGCAAGATGCACTACGAGATCCCGCCGTTCCAGCGGCCGTATGTCTGGAACGAGGAAGATCAGTGGGCGCCGCTGTGGGCTGACGTGGTTCGGGTCGCCGAGAGCCGTGTCGTCGCCGCCGGTGCCGAGCCGACTGTGCCACACCACTTCTTGGGCGCGGTTGTCTACGAGTCGAAGCCTCCGGTGGTTGGGGATGTCACTCGGCACATGGTGATCGACGGGCAGCAGCGCATGACCACGATCCAGCTCATGATTGATGCTGTCCAGGCGGCAGTTGCCGAGCGTGGGCACGACCTCCTCGCTGAGGACCTCGAAGAGCTGATTCTCAACCGCTCGTCGGCCCTCAGGGGCAAGCCCGAGCGCTTCAAGCTGTGGCCGTCCAAGCATGACCGACCTGCGTTCGAGCAGGCGATGGATCCCAAGCCCGGCTGGGAGGGGGAGCACCGGATCGTCTCTGCCCACGAGTTCTTCTCCAAGGAGGCTCACGCCTGGCTGACCGGGACGCCTGACGACGATGGCAACACGCCGCCGGGCTCCGAGCAGGCCCGTGCGGAGGCGCTGTCGGCAACGCTGCGCGATGGGCTGTACATCGTCGCGATCAATCTGACGGGCCACGACGACTCCCAGCTGATCTTCGAGACCTTGAACGACCGCGGGACGCCGCTGCTCAAGGCCGACCTGATCAAGAACTGGGTATTCCAGCGGGGTGTGAAGGCCGGCGCTGACGTCGAGGACTGGTCGGAGACGCACTGGGTCGACTTCGACGATGACTGGTGGCGGGCCGAGATCGTGCAGGGCCGCCACCAGCGCTCCCGCATCGACATCTTCGTGCAGTACTGGCTCACCATGCGGTTGCGCGACGAGGTGAAGACCGAGCAGGTCTTCCGGGTGTTCACCGAGTACGCCGCGCCTTACATGTCCAGCCCTGGCGGCGCCGACAAGCTCCTGAGCGAATTTCGCAAGGATGCCGACACCTACCGCGCCTTGGCGAATCTCCCCGAGGACACGGCCCAGGGGTCGTTCTACTCGCGGGTCATCGAGACGATGGGACTCGCCGCGACAAGCCCGCTGCTGCTGTGGCTGCTGTCGGACAACCATAAGGTGCCCGAGAAGCAGCTGGAGATCGCCCTCAAGGCACTGGAGAGCTGGGTCATGCGCCGGACGTTGCTCCGGATGACGATGAAGGACGTCAACAAGACCATGGTCTCCATCCTCAAGCTCCTCGACCGGTCACCGATCGACACGGCGGGCGACACGGTCCGGAACTTCCTCGCGGACCAGCGGGCGGATGCGCGTCTGTGGCCTACTGACGCCACCATGAAGGCCGAGCTTCCCTCGCTCAAGCTCTATGGATACCTGCGCCAATCGCGTTTGCGCGTCGTACTGGAGGCGATCGAGAAGAAGCTTCGCACCAAGTTTCACGAGAACATCGCGCTCCCGGCCAAGCTTGAGATCGAACACGTGATGCCCCGGTCGTGGCAGACCCACTGGAACCCTGAGCCGCGGCTCACGCCCGAGCAAGCAGCGGACCGTGACCGACGCATTCAGACCCTTGGCAACCTCACCCTGGTGGCGAAGAGCCTCAACGGCGCCCTGTCGAATCGGCCGTGGACCGACACGGAGGCTGCGGGCATGATCTCCGGAGGCGAGGCCGGCTTGGGCAAGCGCAGTCTCCTGGAGAAGTACAGCCTGCTGGTGTTGTCGAAGGACCTGATCAAGGACCATCCCGACGCGTGGCGTGATGCCGATATCGAGGCGCGGGCAGCGGAACTGACGGACCACATCTGCCAGGTGTGGACCGGGCCGCCCGCCGACACGCACGCAGGGGAAACGACGCAGCCAGGCGGCTCTTCGATACCTTCCCAACAGACCCGGGATGAACTGCCAACCAAGGTCGCCCACGACCCGACCTGACTCGGCGGCGGAGGCCTCGTGCCGCGACGCGGTCTGGGCCCGCCGGCATGACGTCCTGCGCCGGCTGGCTCGCTCGGCCCGGGCCGAGGTGCAGGTGGTGGCGTTGACCGGGTTGGTTCGCGCCGGCCAGGATGCTGCCGTCGCCAGATACCTGGATGACGACGCGCCGTTGGCTCTGGCCGGGTCCGCCACCTAGGCATGGACGCGCGGGATCGTTACCGTGCAGGCTTCCCCAGGCCGTCGAGTCGATGGGGCGATCGCCACCGCTGACCGACCCCAGCTTTGGCGGACGCCCTGCTGCTGCTTCGACTGCTCGACCACGAGAAGCTGAAGGTTTATGCCCAAGCGGTGCGGAGTCTGCGGCCGCTGGCCGCGGTCGTGGTGGGAGATGTGGCGACGTTGCTGCGGGGTCCACAGACGGCCCGCCACCACGCCCCGAACCCAACCGCATCGACAATGAACGATCACAAGCGCGGGGCCGGAACCCCCGACATCAGCTGTGAACGATCGAGGCTAGGTCGACACGGTGGCGGACGGTGATGGCACCGCCGCTCTCGGTACCACATGGGCGGTTTGTGGCTACCAGTTGTGACGCCTCTTTACAGCGGAAGTTGACTTTCCTTACTGTCACGTCGCCGACAGGTACTGAACGGGGGCTCGGGTGAACCTGCGCAGGGCGTTAGCGACGTATTGGTGCGATGCCGCAACGACGGCCGCGCCCTCATCGACGAACCCGCGGTGCGGCTGCTGACCTCCTCTCCGCTGTGGTGATCCATGCACGTTGACAAGACCTGATCGTCGGCTCGGTGTCGAGCGTCTCCGCTCCTGCTGTACCTGATTGATCCTCACTCACTTTTCCCCGCGCACGGCCGGGGTTCTTCGGTGTGCCCACACACGCAGCAAGGAGTGCTTTGGTGACAAGACCTGGAATCGTCCCCGAGCGGCGCCGTCGCGGCTTCGCCGCGTCGGCTGTCGCGCTGGCCCTGGTGGCCGTCGCCGGTCCGACCGCGATACCGTCGCCGGCTGGGGCGGAGCCGACGGTCCCCCAGCCGGCGGCTGTCCCGGAGGCACCCGCGCTCAGCGAGGTCGACGCCCTGGCGCAGGCCGGAAAGCTCAATGCGCCGGTCGAGGTGACCAGCCTCAAGACCGAGGATTCACGCGTGCTGGCGACCCCGCGGGGCACCCTAATGTTGGAGTCCTACGCGGAGCCGCAGTGGACCAGGGGCCGCGACGGCGGCCCGTGGCGGAAGATCGATACCCGGCTGGAGCGGCGGGCCGACGGGTCGGTGGCGCCGGTGGCGACGTTGACGGACGTGACGTTTACCTCCGGTGGGAGCGGTCCGATGATCCGTATGCCCCTGGCCGAGGGGCAGGTGTCGCTGTCTTGGCCGGGAAACCTGCCGGCGCCGACGATCGATGGTGACACCGCCGTGTACGAATCGGTGCTGCCGGAGGTGGACCTGCGGCTGCGGGCGCTGCGCGACGGGTTCACCTGGGCTCTGGTGGTCAAGTCGGCGCAGGCGGCGGCGAACCCGGCGTTGGACGAGTTGCGGTTCGCGCTGCACACCACGGGCACTCTCACCAAGCGGTCCCGGTCCGGCGGCGGGTTCGAGGTCGCCGACCGCAACGGGCGTTCCGTGCTGTCCGCCGGGGGCGCGCTGATGTGGGACTCGGCCGGGGTGGCCTCGGCCGCCCAGGGCGCCACGGGTCGGGCGGCGAACGGGTTCGCGGCGCAGGGCCGTCGTGAGGCGCTGCGGGTGGTGCCGGACCGGGCGCGTAAGGCGGAGATCCCGACCGGGGTCCAGGGAGAGGATCTGGTGATCCGGCCGGACCGGTTGCTGCTGCGTGGAAAGGGCACGGTGTACCCGGTCGTCATCGACCCGTGGAGCACGATCGAGAAGACCCGGTGGGGTTACTCGAGCACCAACGACGCGACCCGCAACGACGGTGTGGCCCGGGTCGGCAAGGACCCTGAGGGGTCCGGCACGTACCGGTCCTACTTCTCGTTCAAGCTCACCTCGCTGTCCGGCAAGACGATCCGCGACGCGAAGTTCCTGACCGAGATGACGCACTCGTGGGACTGCGACAGCACGCCGGTGAACCTGTGGCGTACGGCCGACATGGCGACCACCGGCAAGCAGGCCTGGTCCGGGCCGAGCTTCTCGAAGTGGCTGGAGGAACGTTCGGCGCACGCGCACAAGCCCTCGGGCGGCACGGGCTGCGACGACGACCCGCAGCCGGACAAGCCGATGGAGTTCTCCAGCCAGAACGTCATCGACGACATCAGCGCCAACCGCGGCCAGGACATCTACACGCTGGCCCTGTCGACCCGGCAGTCCGACGGATCGTCCGAGTCGACGAGCAACTGGTGGAAGAAGTTCGACCCGGTACAGACCAAGCTGACGATCGAGTACAACACCAACCCCAACACCCCGACCGCGGCGCAACTGTCGACCCACGCCGGCTACACCGCACCGGCGCAGGCCTGCCTGACGGGCACGTCGCGCCCTGCGGTGCGCTCGGACTTCCCGTGGCTCAAGGCGACGGTGAGCGACCCGGACGGCAGTGGCGGCGGGAGTCTCTCCGGCGTCTTCACGCTCCAGAAGTTGGTGGGCAGCACCTGGACGAACGTGTCCGGCTGGCCGAAGACCGACTCCGGGGTCGCACCCGGCACCAAGGCCGAGCTGCAGTTGACCACAAAGACGGTCAACGGCGAGCTCTACCGCTGGCAGGTGCTGACCAAGGACACCCTCGGCGGGTCGTCGACCGCGTCACCGTGGTGCGAGTTCTCGGTCGACTACTCGGCGCCCGCCTCGACCCCGGCCGTCACGGCTGCGGACGGGTTGTACCCGGAGGCACCGCCGCGTGGCACCGATCTGGATTCGCATGGATCGCCCGGCTATTCGGGGCGGTTCACGTTCTCGGCCAACGGCGCGGCGGACGTCTACGACTACGTCTACCAGGTCAACGGCGGCCCGGAGATGACGGTACGGGCAAGCCAGCTGGGCGGCCCGGCGACGGTCTGGGTCACGCCGACCGTGCGGCTGGAGAACGTGGTAACAGTGCGCAGCCGCGACCAGGCCGGCAACCCCTCCGCCTCCTACGACTACGTCTTCTACGCCGGTGACCCCTCGGCCCCGGTCGCCCACTGGGCGATGGACGAGGGCTCCGGCACCACCCTCGCTAACAAGATCGACGGTGGGGCCGCGGCGACGCTGGCCCCTTCGCCGAAGTGGGCGGACTCCCGCGTACTGGGTGTCCACAAGCAGTCCGGCAAAGACTGGGCGGTCGAACTTGACGGCGTCGACGACCAGGCGGTCACCGCAGGCCCAGTCGTTGACACCGCCCGCAGCTTCACTTTCGCTGCATGGGTTCGCGCCGATGCCGTCGGCGGAGTGGTTGTGGCGCAAGCTGGCGCCAACAAGAGCCCCTTCGAACTTCAGTACTTCCCCACCAAGCAACGGTGGTGCTTCACCAGCTATACCTCCGATATCGCGAACGCCTCGGTCACTCCCTCGCCAGCGTGCACTCCTGACCCGGTCCAGGTCGGGGCGTGGGTGCACCTGGCCGGTATCTATGATGCGGGCGCCAGCAGCCAGCTGTCGCTATACGTCAATGGCGTTCGCAGGGGCGTGGGTACGACCAGTGCCCCTGCCTGGACAGCTAGTGCCCCCCTGCTTATCGGTGCCGGGCGTAACGGATCACCGGTTGGTTGGTTCAGGGGTGCGATCAGCGAGGTCCGCGTCTGGGATCGAGCCATCGACCCGGCGATCGATCTGGTGGAACTCGTTCGTCCCGTCCGGGTGGGCCAATGGGACATGGAGGACGATGATCAGGAGGAACCGCGGCAAGCTGGCGACTCGTCGGGCTATCAACGCCCGCTGACTTTGGCCGCGTCACCGTCTGCCGCTTGGACCGCGGACGGCTACGACTCGATGGGGCTGACCCTCGACGGTGTCTCCGGGGCCAGCCAGACCGACGGACCAGTACTGCGCACCGACCAGTCCTACACCGTGTCCGCGTGGGCCCGCTACACGGGTGGAGCAGGCGCCCGAACCGTCATCGCTCAGGACGGAAAGAACGTGTCCAGTTCATTCCTGAGTTGTCGCAGCGACGCGACGGGAACGAAATGGTCAGTGATGACCCGCTCTGCCGACTCAACCTCGAGCTCGGCGTTTTACGTCATCGGAAGTGACTGCATACCCAACCAGTGGACCCACCTAGTTGCTGTCCAAGACGTCACGAGCAGGACGCTGAGCCTCTACGTCAACGGAGTCTTGGTTAAGCAGAGTGCCCAGACCTATGACCCATGGCATGGCGATGGCGCGCTGGCGATCGGCCGAGGACTGTGGCGCACTCCCGCCGACTACTTCGGTGGGCAGATCGACAGCGTCAAGGTGTGGCAGGGGGCGCTTAGCGCCGCCGAGGTCCAAGCCGTGTTCGCCGGATTCTGACACCGAACGGCCATCGTCGATCTCGTGAACGGTCCGGGCGCCATGCAGGGATGAGCGTGGCGCCCGGACCATCCAGCAACCTCCCGCGCGAGCCGGCGCGGGTCGGACATCCGTGACCTCCGAAGGGACCTGATGAGAACTGCCAGAGCTGGTCGGCCGCACCGCAATCGCGGGCGAACGCCGGCCGTCAACACCATGGGGAGCGTTGCCCGACGCGCCCTCACCGTCGGTCTGGTCGCGCTGCTCGCCGCCGCGGTCGGCGGGCAGATTCCCGCCCAGGCGCAGCGCCCGGCCGGGGCTCCCCACCTTGAGCCGCAGCGGTATCCGTCCGCCCCGCTGCATGAAGTCAAGCGGACCAAGCCGACCACGGACGCCGGCGCCGCGCAGGTGAAGCGGCCCGCGCCGGTGTGGCCGAGCGCGTCTGCCGCCGAGGTGGCGTTGCCGGCGACCGCCGCTGGCGAACGATCGACGAAGGTCGCCGCCCGGGCCGGCACCCTTCCGGTGACGGTCCGGCCCGCCACCGGTCCGTCGACGGCTCGTTCGGCCGCATCCACTCCCGGCAAGGTGCGGGTGGAGGTGCTGTCGCGCACGGAGACCGCTGCGGCCGGGGTGAACGGGTTGCTTCTGCGGGTGGGTCGCTCGGACGGAACCCGCTCCGCCGGGCAGGTCGAGATCGGCGTCGACTACGCCGCCTTCGCCACCGCGTACGGTGCGGACTGGTCGTCGCGGCTGCGGCTTGAGCGGCTGCCCGAGTGCGCGCTGACCGCCCCCTCGACCAGGGACTGCGGGCCGGTCGCGTTGGGCTCGCGCAACAACGTCCGTACCCGGACGGTCTCGGCGACCATTTCGGCGGCCCCGGTGAGCCGGGCATTGTCACCGGCGGAGGCCAAGCGGCTCGGCGTCGCTCCAGCCGCCGCCAGTGCGGGGACACTTGTCGCCCTGACCAGCGGTCCGTCCGGCGGGGCGGGTAGTTTCACCGCGTCCAGCCTCAGCCCGTCCTCTTCGTGGGGCCACAGCGGTGCCACGGGTAGTTTCCAGTGGTCCTACCCGATGCGCACGCCGCCTGGGCCGGGTGGGCCGTCGCCCTCCCTCACCGTCGGCTACTCGTCCCAGTCCGTGGATGGCCGGCATGCTGCGTCCAACAACCAGCCGGGCGCTTTCGGTGAGGGCTTCGACTATTCTCCCGGCTTCATCGAACGCCGTTACAAGGCATGCTCCGACGACATGGGCGGCAACGCCAACAACACGGTCAAGACCGGTGACCTGTGTTGGGGGCCGGACAACGCCGTGATGTCGCTCAACGGCAGTTCGGTCGAACTGCTCAAGGGCAGTGACGGCAATTGGCATCCGCGCAACGAGGACGGCTCGAAGATCGAGTTGGCCACCACGCCCGCCTACAGCAACGGCGACGACAACAACGAGTACTGGAAGGTCACGACCACCGACGGCACGCAGTACTGGTTCGGCCGCCACCAGTTGCCGGGATGGTCGTCCGGGAAGCCCACGACGAACTCGGTGCTCACCGTCCCCGTGTACGGCAACAACCCGGGTGAGCCCTGCAACGCCGACACGTTCGCCGCCTCCGACTGCAACGGCAAGCGGCAGGCCTGGCGCTGGAACCTGGACTACGTCCAGGACATCCACGGCAACACCATGTCCTACTGGTGGGCCAAGGAGACCAACTACTACGCCAAGAACAAGGTCACCTCGACTCCGGTCGTCTACGACCGGGCTGGCTACCTGACCCGCATCGACTACGGCAGCGACAACCGGGACAACAATGAGTACGCCGCCTCCTCGCCGTACGTCGAGAACGTCCCGGTCCGCATCGACCTGACGAACATCGACCGCTGCCTGGCCAACTGCACCACGAAGAACGACACCACCTGGCCGGACACCCCTTGGGACCAGGAGTGTCTCTCCTCCACCAAGCCCTGCCTCAACGGGTCGCCCACGTTCTGGTCGGCCAAGCGGACCACCGAGGTCCTGACCAAGGTGTGGAAGAGCAACGCGTACCAGAACGTCGACTCCTGGACGTTCCGGCAGTCCTTCCCGGACCCGGGTGACGGAACCCGCGCCGGCCTGTGGCTGGAGGGCATCACGCACAAGGGCCTTAACGGCGGCACGGTCACCGCGCCGGAGGTGACCTTCGAACGAGTCCAAATGCAGAACCGGGTCGACGCGGCGGGCAGCGACTGGGCGCTCGCCATGAACTGGCACCGGGTCAAGCAGATCAACCTGGAGACCGGCGGCAAGATCTTCGTCACCTACAGCGACCCGGAGTGCGTCAAGGACAGCAAGATGCCCTCGAAGAGCGCGCTGGACAGCAACACGCTGCTCTGCTATCCGGTCAAGTGGACGCCACCCGGTTACACCGACAAGGTCACCGACTTCTTCCACAAGTACGTGGTGAAGGAGGTGCAACAGATCGACGAGGTCGGCGGAGCAAGGCCGGTGCGCACCGCCTACGACTATCTCAACGACAACGACGAACCGCTGTGGCACTACGAGGACGACACCGGCATCACCCCGGACGACACCCGTACCTGGTCGCAGTGGCGGGGATACCCGACGGTCGTCACCTACCTCGGTGAGGGCGTCGACCGCACCAAGACCGAGACCCTGTACTTCCGCGGCATGTACGGCGACAAGCTCGCCTCGGGCGGCACCCGCACCACCAAGGTGCAGGGCAGGGAGGGTGGTCCGGCCAACGACTACGAGCACTTCGCGGGCAGCCCTCGGGAGACCATCACCTGGCTCGGATCCACGGTCCTCGCCGCCACTGTCAACGACATGTGGCGCTCCGACCCACCGACCGCCACGCGTTCCGGCACACCGGTCGCGGAGGCCCGGTACGCCCGGATCGGCGCAACGCACGCCCGCGGGGCAACCGACGGCGGTGTCCGGCGGACCACGACCACCACCAGCTATGACGAATTCGGCATGCCGACCGACGTCGAGGACGGCGGAGACGACAGCAAGACCGGCGACGAAGCATGCGTGAAGACCGAGTACGGCCGTAACGCCACGAAGTGGTTGCTCGACCCGGTGCGGCGGACGCACGGCTGGGTGGGCGGGTGCGGCACCACTCCCACCGCGGAGAACCAAATCACCGCGGACACCCGCTTCAGCTTCGACTCGCAGGCTTACGGTGCGGCGCCGACCAGCGGTCTGGCGACCGCGGTGGAGACGATCACGGGCTTCAGCGGCGGAACCCGGACGTACAAGAAGGTGTCATCGGCCACCTACGACGCCTACGGGCGGGTCGACGCGAGCTTCGACATCGCCGGGGAGAAGACCGACACGGACTACGTGCCGGCATCCGGCGGGCCGGTCACGCAGGTCATCACCACGAACCCGCTGTTGTGGAAGAGCACCGTCAATCTCGACCCCGCCTTCGGTGTGCCGGTGAAGACCACCGACCCCAACAACCGGGTGACTGAGATCACCTACGATGCCATGGGTCGCACCACCGCGGTCTGGCTGCCCAACCGTGACCGCGCCATCTACGGGTCGGCACCCTCGAACAGCTACAGCTACACCCTGTCCAAGTCGCAGCCCTCGTTCATCACCACCAAGGCGTTGAACGCCGGCGGCGGCACCGACACCTCCTACCTTCTTCTCGACGGTCTGGGCCGCCCCCGGCAGGCACAGGAGTCGGCGTACGGCAGCGGCCGGATCCTGTCCGACACCTTCTACGACGCCGCCGGTCGTATCTACAAGGAGAACGCGGCCTACTTCGACGCCGGCGCCATCGACACCACCATCATCAAGTTCCGCGACGACAAGGACGTGCCCAGCCAGACCAAGACCCTCTACGACACGGCCGGCCGCCCGATCCACTCACTCCTGCTCGGCACCAACGCCGGCGTGCAGGTGGAGAAGGCCCGGACCTCCACGACCTACCACGGCGATCACACCACCGTGACGCCGCCGACGGGTGACGCGGCCACCACGGTGTGGACGGACCTGTACGGCCGGACCGAGAAGCTCTGGCAGTACCACGGTCCCACCGCGACCGGGACCTACGACGAAACCAGCTACACGTACCACCCGGTGGGGCAGCTGGCGACCGTCAAGGACCCGTCCGGCAACACCTGGTCCTACTCCTACGACATCCAGGGCCGGCCCACTTCCACCACCGACCCGGACACCGGCACGTCGACCAGCAAGTACAACGACCTGGGCGAGCTGGAGCGGACCACCGACGCCCGCCCGGACACCCCGGACGTCTGGTACACCTACGACCGGATGGGGCGGCTGGCGACCACGCGCGAGGGCAGCCTGACCGGCCCGAAGCGGACGGAGTTCACCTACGACTCGCCGATCAAGGGCGCGACGAAGTCCGCTTCGCGCTGGATCGGCATCGAGGAGTACCGCAGCGAACTGGTGTCGGTGGACAAGATGGACCGACCCACCCAGACCAAGCTGACACTGCCCTCCTCGCAGGCCGGCTTCTGTGGCATCGGCGCGGTCACCTGCACCTTCACCTCGAAGGCCAGCTTCCTCGCCGACGGGTCACCCAACACCCTCACCATTCCGGCGGCCGGCGGGCTCAGCGAGGAGGTCCTCAACTACCAGTACGACAGCACGTACGCGCTGCTGGACAAGCTCGCCACCAACTACGGTGACGCCAGCTACTACGCGATCGAGTCCAAGTACACGAACCTGCACGAACTCAGCCTCATCACCCGGTCCACCCAGTTGACGGGCACCAAGTCTGTCCAGACGAAGAACACCTTCGACGCGGCTACCGGCCGTGTCAGCAGCGGCACCGTCCAGCGTTCGACCGCTCCGGTGCCCGTGTCGAACACCTCATACGAATACGACGCCAGCGGCAATGTCCTGAAGGTCGACGACAACTCCGGTGCCCGCCCCCGCGACACCCAGTGCTTCGCCTACGACCACCAACGCCGACTGACCGAGGCTTGGACCCCGGCCTCCTACGACTGCGGCGCGAAGCCGCAGAACGAGTCGGAGTTGGGTGGCCCGGCACCGTACTGGCAGCAGTGGTCGTTCGGCGCTCCGGACGACCCGCAGGGGCGCGTCGGCAACCGCCTGACCCAGATCGAGCGCGGCACGCCGACCGGCACGGTCACCACCTCCTACTCCTACCCGGCGGCCAAAGCGGCGCAGCCGCACCGACTCGACGGTTGGAGCAGGACCGACAACACCGGCACGACCACCGGCTCATACACCTATGACGAAGTCGGCAACATGAAGACCCGCCCCGGAAAATCGGGGCAACAGACCATGAGCTGGGACGTCGAGGGACGCCTGGCCTCGGTGACGGACAGCGCCGGAACCAACTCCTACATCTACGACGCCGGCGGCAACCGGCTCATCGCCACCGACCCCACCGGCAGCACGCTGTTCCTCGGCGACCAGGAGGTGCGCAAGAACGGCACCAACGGCCAGGTGAGCGCCACCCGGTACTACGGTTTCAACGGCGAGGTCATCGCCCAGCGCACCGTCACGGGCATCACCTGGTTGGCCAGCGACCACCAGGGAACCTCCCAGGTCAGCATCGCCAACGACACCAACCAGACCATCACCCAACGCCGCCAGACGCCCTACGGCGCCCCGCGCGGCGCCGCGGTCACCTGGCCGAACCAACAGGGATTCCTCAGCGGCTACCAGGACCCCACAGGTCTGACGCACCTGGGCGCCCGGGAGTACGACCCGTCCATCGGGCGGTTCATCTCCGCCGACCCGATCAACGACATCGGCAACCCGCAGCAGATGCAGGCGTACGCCTACGCCTCCAACAATCCCACCACCTACGCCGACCCCAGCGGCGAGATCATCCCCGAGTACGCGGGGATCGACACACCCAAGGGCCTCTGCCCGCGCACTATCGACGGATACGCCTGCCAGGACGTTGTCGAGAAGTACAAGCCACAGTCGACCCGTCGTGACCCCGGGCTGTTCAACAACAAGGTGTTGCACGATGCGGCGGGGGTGGTGTCCTGGGTGCCGGTCCTCGGCTCGGGAGCCGACGCTGCCGATGCCGCCCTCTATCTCCACGAAGGCGACACGAAGTCGGCCGTCGTCACGATGGCTCCAGGACCGCCGGTCTGCAAGTTCGTGAAACGGGCCTGCAAGTGGGTCAGTGAACAGCTCGGCAGGAAGGCGGAGAAGAAGGCCGCCAAAATCTTGAGCAAGGAGGCGTTGGAACGCCTCACCCCCAAGATCAACCCGCGTCAGGAGATGGCCGAGATGGCCATGCTCAAGGCCGAGGCGCGGGCCAAGGATCTCGCAAAGGTCAAGCCGAAGGCACCACCCGCTCCCGCGAAGAAACCGGACCCGGGCACGAAGGGCAAGCCCGCAACCAAGAACACCGACGCGCCGCCGGAGAAGTCGTGCAAGCACAGCTTCGCCCCCGACACCCCCGTTCTCATGGCCGACGGGGAGAGCAAACCAATCGCCGAGGTCGCCGAAGGCGAGGAGGTCCTCGCCTATGATCCGGCGACGGGTACCACCAGCGCGGAACCCGTCGACGCCGTCCACATCAACGAGGACGAGGCGCTGACCGATCTCTCGGTCCGAGACGGTGAGGGCAAGTTCGTCACCCTGCACACCACGCAACACCACCCCTTCTGGAGCGAGAGCCGCGACCGGTGGGTCGAGGCGGCCGATCTCCAACCGACGGAGGAGTTGTTGTCGCCGGACGGGGTCGCCGTCACGGTGGCGAAGGTCGACAACTTCAACGGGCAGCGAACGATGCACGACCTCACTGTCCGTCGCGTCCACACGTACTATGTGATGGCCGGACGCGCGCCTGTTCTTGTGCACAACTGTGACGTGATGCCGGTGCGCGATTTAGCCAAAAGTGACATGTCCCACCCGCTGCGTGATGACAAGCTGATCCAGATAGAGGCACTGGACGACTCTGCCCTGTTGAGGGCTGTCAACACCCCCAGTGATGGGACTGCCGTACTGATCACTAAATCCAGAGACCTGCTGATGGATGGGCATCACCGCGTCGCGGAGTTGGTGCGCCGGGCTGGTGCTCCGGATAGTACAATTACATGGGATACTCGTGTGCGTGTTGACGTATTTGAGCGCGACTTACGCCGCTTCCCCTTCGAGCGGCGGCAGTCGATCGGTAGCCTATTCCCAGAGGAGTAGCTGTGATTCTCGATCTTGACGACCCGCGCGTAGGCGCATATTTGGTCGACGCTGAGGAGCTTCGACGCATCAATGCGGAGTCATTCAAATACGGATGGGGTGCCCGGTGGAGCGACGAAGCCAGGCTGATGAATGCGATTGATCAGTCTGCCAGGCACGTTATCGTGCCGCTCCTAAAAAATGGAGGCAAACCGGATTCTTTTCGATGCTACCTGTGGTACTTGCTTCCCCGCTCTAATGAACGGATGTGTGCTCTAGTCGACGTCTCCGCGGATCTGCTGGATACGCTTCAGCGGATGGATCGGCGCGAGTTGGAAGCACTGGTGGCGATGCTGTTCTCCGGGCTTGATATTTCGCCGACAGAATAATAATTCCGGGCCAGCGCTTGAGTAGATCAGCGGCCCCTGCGTCGAAACGATGCAGGGGCCGTCTGAGTTTAGCCCATTGGACGAGCTCCCCGTTCCAAGTGAGGAGGCAGCCAGGCTGAGGTCGACCGGCCCGGCCAGGTCGTGCCCGCCGGATGGCCAAGCTGCTGAGTGACCAGGGGATTCGAGCCGGATCCGCAGGTGGAGACTAACTTGATCTTTAACCCGTTCGACGGGGACGGGGATTCGCCGTCTTCGTTTTCTTAAGCGTCTTTCCGGGCAAGGGCAGTGTTGAGGTTGGGCGGTCAATGAAGTGGCGCGGACTTGCTGCAGCCAGGAAAGGCGCAATAGCCGTTGGCGCCCTGTGTGTAGGGGTGTCGCTGGCCGGTTTTCGTTGATGCTCGCGCGGTGGGGCGGTGTTTAGTGTTTGAATTCAGTCCGGTGGTCGGACCAAGCTTGTTCGGCTGTCGGACTAGCGCTGGTTCTGTGGTCGGACCAGTCGGCGGCTGTGATGGAATTCGCAGTCGATAGGTTGGCCTTGGCTTTCTTGCTTCGGGCTTCGTCCACTTTTGGTCTGTGGCGCACGACCCAGCCCAGCTCTTCGAGTTCGTTGAGCCAGACGGCGATGGTGGAGCGGGCCATGCCTGTTGCCCGTTCCAGGTCTGTCAGGCTGAGGGAGAACTGCGCAGGGATTACTGCGGTTGAGTGATCCGACCATGTCAAGAGTGTGAGGATGAGGTGGCGTCCGGAAGGGCCGAGGGGACACTCAGCATCTCGAACTGCGCGTTCTATTGCCCATCGCTCTGCCATGCGTACGCCCTCCCGTCGCCACGCGCTGTCGTGGAAGCTCTGGTGTCATCCGGCACCTAAGAGGGCATCTGATCTCGGTTGGCGAGGTTGGTCCGATTAGGTGGTTTCGTTTCGCCAGGTTGGGGTGGATTCTCCGGTGAGGTAGCGGCTCATTGTGTTAGCCATGGCCCAGTGGATCATCGTCCGGGTGCGGTGCGGGAGGGTCTCGTAGTCGCGGACGAGTCGTCGATGCTGCATGAGCCAGCCGAAGGTTCGTTCCACGACCCACCGGCGTGGCTGGACGTGGAAGCCCTTGCCTGCCGGGCGGGGTACCACCTCGACGTCGATGCCCAGCCGGGCGCCGTGCGCCCGGACCGCGGTGTTGGAGCCGCCGTCGACCCACGCCTTGACCACGGTCGGATGGTCGGCCGAAACGGTGTCGAGCAGATGCCGGCCGCCGGCGGAGTCCTGGACCGACGCGGCGGTGACGATCACCGCCAGAAGCAGACCGAGGGTGTCGGTGGCGATGTGCCGCTTGCGTCCCTTGATCTTCTTCGCGGCGTCAATGCCTTGGCTGGACTCAGCGATGTTGCTGGAGGTCTTCACGCTCTGCGAGTCCAGGACCACCGCCGTCGGGCTCCCTCGACGTCCTCGCGCGACTCGGACGCGTTCCCGCAGCAGGTCGTGGATGCGCTGGGTGGTCCCGTCCGCCTCCCACTTGGCGTAGTAGTCGTACACCGTTTTCGCCGGCGGAAGGTCATGCGGCAGGTACTCCCACGCGATCCCCGTCCTGGCCACGTAGAGGATCGCGTTGACGATCTCCCGCAGGTCATGCGCCGGCCTGCTGATCCCCAACCCCACCCGCGCTGCCCGCCACGCGGTCAGGACTGGCTCGATCAACGCCCACCGCTCATCCGACAAGTCCGACCGATACCCACGCCGCTGCACACCCACGCCGCAATCAACGACCCACAGCGGCCCACGCCACGACCGAACGTGAAATAACCGCTACACGGATCAGATGCCCTCTAAGCCCCGTGACGGTAGAAGCGCGTGGGTCTGCTGCACCGATAGGCGACAGTTTCAGTCAGGCGGCCTGACTGGCCGGTCGGGTCATGATGGTCTCGTACTCGATAGGGGTCAACCGGGACAGGGATCGTTGGCGTCGGCGGCGGTGGTAGGTCCGTTCGATCCAGGTCACGATCGCGGCCCTCAGTTGCTGCCGGGTCGTCCAGGTCCGGCGGTCGAGGACGTTGTTCTGCAGCAGGCCGAAGAACGACTCCATGGCGGCGTTGTCGCCGGCGGCGCCGACTCTGCCCATCGACCCGATCATGTGGTGCTGGTTGAGGGCACGGACGAACTTCCGGCTGCGAAATTGCGACCCGCGGTCGGTGTGCAGCACGCAGCCGGCCACGTCACCACGACGGGCTACAGCGTTGTGCAGGGCGTTGACCGCCAGCCTCGACTTCATCCGCGAGTCGATGGAGTACTGGCTGGCCCATGGCAGAGCCGTCAAATGACGGCCGCGCCCGAGAACGCAGAGGCCGACGTGTGGTCGGGCATGAGACGCTCTCGGGGGCTGAACATAGCAATTCTTGAAGCCGGATTCTGTCCATCATGGCGCGATGACGATCTGCGTAATCGGCGTCGTTTCGCGTGGGGTTACGGTATCGATCACCCCACCGACACGAACCCTCGTCCCTACGGTAGGCGGGTCGCGTTGCGCGACTGCGATGTAGTGGGCCTGTGATCGCACGATCGGCGTCAGCATCAGCGCTTGGCAGGAATTTGTTGCTGGGAAGTCAGTACTGTCTACGTCAGCAGATCGTGGGCAGGACGTCGTCCCAGGCTGTCAGCTCGGCGATGAGCTCCTAAGCGGCACTGAGCGCCGGCAGGAGCAGTTCGCCCGCCTCACCATCGAGGACGGGACGGTCGAGCGCGGCGCGATAAGCGCGGGACAACTCGGCGCGGTGAATCCTCGGGCGGTGGGGCGATGTTTGGTGTTTGAATCCGGTCCGGTGGTCGGACCAGGTTTGTCCGGCTGTCGGACGGATCACCCTACGTGCCGCGGGGAGCAGCCCGAGGTCATCGTGTTCGACAACCTGATGGACGGATCACCCCCGCGGCGCGGGGAGTAGCTCGGGTACAGTCCGGAAAGATCTTGGCTTAGAGGATCACCCCCCGCGTGCGCGGGGAGCAGCAAGGAGTGGGCCCGCTGGACCTGCTCCCCGCGCACCGGGGGGGTGATCCCGTCGCCGCGGCGCCGGCGATGCCGAGGGCGATCTGCTCCCCGCGCACGCGGGGGTGATACCCCGGCTGATCCCGGTCTCGGCCCTTGCCAAGGCCCGTCACCCGGACGTTCCCGCCGAGTTCGCGCAGGCCGCGGCGCGTCGTGGGCGTTGGCCGCGCTGGCACTGCTCCTCGCGGCCGTCGTCCTCGGCCGCGGGACGCTGCCATGGTGGGCAACCGCTGGTGCGGTGATCAGCCCGCTGGCCGCCACGGCGCTGCTTGGGGCGTACCCGATGATGTCGGTGGTGATCTGCGCGGCCACCAGCCTGGCCGCGGGCCTGGCGATCCGCGAGTCGGTACCGGTGTGGAGCGCCGCGCTCGGCGCGGCGCTGTTCGTGATCAGCCTGCTGGCCGGGCACCGCGCCCCGCGTCCGATGCCCGCGCTGGCCGTGCTCGGCGTCGCCGCACTGCTGGACGTTGCCTACGGCCTGGCGGCGGGTGGGGGGCCGGTCTGCTCATGCTCGCCCTGGTCGTCGCCCTGCCGTGGGCGCTCGGGCGCATCCTGCGCCAGCAGAACCAGCTCGTGGTGCTCAGCGCCGAGCAGGCCCGGCTTCAAGAGCGCGCGCATCGCCCACGACATGCACGACACGCTCGGGCACGAGCTCAGCCTGCTCGCGCTGCGCGCCGCGGCCCTGGAGATGGCGCCCGAACTGGACGATCGGCACCGGGCCGTGATGCTCAAACCAAGGCATCGCGGGCTTCAATCGATCTTCGCGGGGAGGCCGAGCCGGCCGGATGGGCCGAGCCACGCCCTCACACTCGCAACTGGCGCTCGTACGCCCGAGGCGGGTGGCCGTCGTTCGGTGACGGCCACCCGCCTCGGGCGGGTTGGTGTGCGACAGTCCGGCCGGTGCTGCCTCAGCATCGCGGTCGGTCGGGCCGGTCGGGTCCTCCCCTACCAGCGCCACCAGTAGTAGAGGGAGTTGTTGGCCGAGCGTGCCGGCGGGGCGCCCCAGCCCTGCGACCAGTTGGTTTCGTAGTAGTTCTTGTAACGCTGGTAGTAGCTGCCGCTCACCACCTGGTGGACGTTGCTGTGTTCGAGTCCCTGGTTCGCGTCGTAGCGAAGATAGTGGCCGGCGGTCATGCCGAGCGCGGACTCGGTTGAGATGGTGTCGTCGTCGTCCGAGCCGATCAGGGTCCAGTCGGTGCCCTGTGCTGACTGCGGACTCTGGTAGAGCGCGTTGAGCAACGCGGAGCCGGGGGACATCTCGACGCACTGCCGGTATCCGTAGGTGGCCGCGCAGGCGCTCGCCCGGTTCGTGCCCCGGTGTGGCGTGCCGATGGTCACGACGTCCTCGATGTAAAGGTACGGGGGCCACCCGCTGCCCTTGGCGGCCACACCGGTCAGCGCCGAGCGGACGATGAGTCCGCCCATGGAGTGAGCTATGACGTCGACCGAGATGTTGTTCTTCGAGAAGGAGGTGTAGATGTTCCAGGCCAGGAGGCGACCCAGCTCGTAGATGGAGACATCACGATCTCCGTTCTCCCGGATGACCGTGTTGCAGCCGTTGTCGCCCTTGTAGAAGCTCACCGTGTGGTACGAGCCCTTCCAGCCCCACGAGCGCATGGCATCCGCCGTCGGCTTCCAGTAACCCTCCCAGCAGTGGTGGCCGGGATCGCGCCCGAGCAGGTCGAAGGTGAACCCGGGCACGAAGTAGACAGGTTCGTTGAAGCTGTCGTCGCGAGCGGGCGCCGCGTGCGCGGCAGCGCCGGCGCCCACCACTCCCACGACCGTAGCCAGTGCCGCTGTCGCGACGAGCGCCAACATTTTCTTCAGCAAGTCTGACCTCCGAGGGGTGGATGATGATGATGGTCTGCTCATCGCAGCACCGGAGGCGGAAGGAACTCAATGCGTCGATGCGTGCGGAACCGTGCCGAACAGCCTCGGACGCGGTATCTGAACCCGCTGGTCAACGCATTCTCCAGGTATGAGTCAGGACTGTCGTGAAAGGACGGCTGGTTGTGCCGACTACTCCACCGCCGAGTCCCGATGAGGTCAGCAGCACCGCGGAGTTCGTCGCGGCCCTACGCCGATTGAGAGACTGGTCGGGGCAGACCTATCGGCAACTCACGCGTCGCGCGCAGACTGCCGGCGACATCCTGCCCCCGAGCACGACGGTGACCATGCTGAGCCGCCCCAGCCTTCCCCGAGAAGAGTTGGTCTCGGCGTTCGTCCGGGCTTGCGGGCTCGACGAAGCCGCTGCCGCTCGTTGGGTAGCCGTCCGTGGTGCCCTCGCGTCCAACTCCACCTCCGGCGGGGGCACACCGCCGATTCCACACGAAGGCCGGTGGCGCGCTCCCGAACGCGACGTCGTTCCGGCCATGCTGCCCACGGACATCGCCGATTTCACCGGACGCGAAGAGCACGTCACGGCGTTGTGTCAGCATTTGCTGGGCCTGGATCAGGACACCCGTCGTCACCATGCCACGCCCGTCGCGACCATCAGCGGTATGGGCGGCGTGGGCAAGACAACTCTCGCAGTGCACGTCGGGCATCGGCTGACCGCGGCGTATCCGGATGGCCAGCTCTATGTGAACCTGCGTGGAGTCGAGACGTCACCGCTGCGGTCCGGCGACGTACTGGCGAAGTTCCTCCGCGCGCTGGGCGTGGACAGCCGGATGATTCCCGCCGACGAGGCTGAGCGCGCCGAACTGTTCCGTACCCACCTCGCCGGCCGGCGGGTGCTGCTGTTGCTGGACAACGCCGCCAGCGAGGAGCAGGTCCGACCCGTCATCCCAGGGACCGCGACATGCGCGGTGTTGATTACCAGCCGATCGCGGCTGGCGGGCATCGAGGGCGCGCGGCGAGTCGACGTGGATGTGTTTCCACCGGCCGCCGCGCTGCGGCTGCTGGCCGCTGTCGCCGGGGGCGACCGAGTCACCGCAGAGCACCTCGATGCGATGCAGATCGTCACCCTGTGCGGCGGGCTACCGCTCGCGATCCGCGTGGCTGGGGCCCGGCTCGCCGGCCGACCCGCCTGGCGTCTCGGACATCTGGCGACGATGCTCGACGACGAGCGACGACGCCTGGACTGGCTGGCAACCGGCGACCTGGCCGTTCGCGCCTCGTTGACGTTGAGTTACCAAGCGCTCGATGAGCGGGCACGTGGGCTGTTGCGTCTTCTGAGCGTCTTCGACCTGCCGGACTTCCCAGCGTGGTTTGTCGCGGTCGTGCTCGAGGAAACGCTGGCGAGCGGTACCGCACATGCCGAGGCGCTGGTGGACGCCCAACTGCTCAATGCCATCGGCACCGATGTCTGCGGCCAGCAGCGGTACCGGATTCATGATCTGGTCCGGCTGTTCGCGAGGGAACGCGCCACTGAGGAGGAGACCGGCGAGGCCGTGGTGGAGGCCCTGCGTCGTGGTTTCGGTGGGTGGCTCGCCGTCGCCGAGCGGATGGCCAGGCACATGCCGGGGCCCTGCTACGCGGCGATCAGTGGTCCGGCCCGGCGCCCGCTGATGGACTGGTCCCACCCGGACCTGTCGGCTCCCGATCCAGGACTGTGGTTCGACGCCGAACGGGCGACGCTGCTCTCCACCATCCGGCAAGCATGCGTGCTCGGTTATGACGACGTCGCGTTCGACCTGGCCGGATGCATGGAGAAGTACTTCGACGTGCGCGGCATGTACCGCGACTGGGCCGACGTCAACGCCGAGGTCATGTCCGTGTGCCAGGCCGCGGGCAACCGCCTGGGTGAGGCGGTCATGCTACGCGGACTCATCGACCTCACCACGTGGATCGACGACCGGCCGTCCGGCGACGCCATGTCCCGCCAGCATGACGAAGCGGCGCGACTGCTGGAGATGTTCACCCAGCTGCGGCACGAGCCGGGCATGTCCGACGCCGCGGTGATGTGTGCGTGGGCACTCGTGGCCGCCGGCGACCATTCCGCAGCCGCTGCCCGTGCCAGAGAGGCTCTGCAACTCGCCGAACGGTCGGATCATCGAGGCGGCCGGATCCGAGCTCGCCTCGCGCTGTCCCTCATCAGCTACGAGCAGGGACGATTCGCCGACGCCGCGTTGCTCACCGAGATGCTCGACGAGGCACGTGCGTTGAACAATCCGCGCTGGGTCGCGACCGTACTGCAGTTCGCCGGCACCGCGCTTGCCGATCTCGGTCACTTCGTACGCAGTCACCAGATGCTGCACGAGTCGCTGAGCATCGCCCAACGCCACGGCGACACCTACACCGAGGTGTTCACGCTTGTCGGCTTGGCCCGCCTCTACCTGCGGCGGGGAGCGTCGACAGCACGGGAGACGGCCGAGGCGGCGGTGAGGCTCAGCCGCGCATACCACATGACCCACCACCTGGCCGAGGCGCTGCTCCTTCTGGGCGAGATCGAGTTGACCGAGGACCACCCCGCGGAGGCGATCGACCGCCTGGAGGAGTCCGTCGCGCTCTGGAGGACACGTGGCTGGCATTCGCTGCACGCCACGGCACTCGAACGCCTCGGCCACGCCTACGCGCGCACTGGTTCGCCAGCCGCCCAGCAGGCGTTCGACGAGGCCCGCGCGATCTCCGCCCGCCTCGTCACCGCCGAGCATGCCTCACCACCGACTCTGCTGCCCCCGCCGGACGCGGACTGAGCCCCGACCGGAGAGCGAATCTGGCGTAGGGAGTGGTCGCCCAGCAGCGGGCCAACTGTCGGAGGGCGCGCGGTCAGCCGCGTTCGGTGGTGTTCCGAACACAGCCGAACGCAGAATCCGTTGTGACGCTTCTCGTCAGCTGATGCGATGACCACACATCTCCGAACCGCCCTCTTCGAGAGGAACGTGATCACGTGCGAATCACCACAGGGCTGCGGCGCGTATTCGTGACCGCTTTGGTCGTCCTGCTCAGCCCGGTCGTACTCGTCCAACCGGCGCACGCCGACGCGGAACGCTGCGTGGACAACTGGAGCGGCAACCTGTGCCTGCAAACGACCAACTCCGGTGCCACCGTGTCCAGGGCCAAGGCCATCCTGAGGTTCCACTCCTGGCAATGCGGCGGCACGTACGGGACGGACCGGTACGACACCGACATGCACTTTACGCTCTGGGGGACCCGGAGCAACGGTTCCAGCTTTGCCATGAGCGGCTCGGGTGCCTGCGACGTCAACGGCACATACGCCCGCGCGGCGGAGGCGGAGTACAAGACCTTCGTCGTCAACACGACGTTCAAGTCGCGGTCCAAGCTGTGCCTGCGGGCCGACTTCCAGTCGCCCACGTCCGGCGACGACAACTACGCCTGCTACATCGTGCCGTGAGCAACGTTCCCCCGTACGGAAGGAAGGTCACCTCATCATGCGTCTGACGGCGCGCGTCGCGACGGTGCTCTCTTTGGCTGCTGCAGCCGTGGCCACGGCTGCAGCGCCGGCCGCGGCGGAACAGCGGACGGCATACTGCGGCGACACCTATGGCCCTGATAAAGGCTGGCACCAGTGTGGGATCGCGACATTCGACGACCCCGGCAACATCGAGAAGATAACGGTCATGGACCAGAACAGGGACGGTCACAGCGTTGTCGCCGTCTGGCAGAACCAGTCGACCGGTGCGTACAGCAACGTGTGGCACGTCGACGGCGTCGGGAACAGCACGGTGGAATACGTCGACTACCTCGCCGAGGGCACGCCGGTGCGCTTCAAGGTGTGTGCCGGCGAAGGCGGCAGTCTGCAGATTCTCAGTTCGACCTGCAGCCAGTGGATTAGCCTCACCGCGTAGCCCATCCGGAGGAGCACCCCTATGCGCTACCAACATCGTCTTGCCGCCCGGCTCGCGCTCGTCGCCACCGGGATCGTCGCCACCCTGCTGCTCGGCGCTGCCCCGGCATCCGCCGCGGAGGGCGACATCAGGGTCAGCAACTCGTCCTCGCCCTACAGCGAATGCTGGTACGACGGATTCGACGGCAGCTGGAGCGGTGACGCCAGCTCGTCCGGTTCCAGGATCACGTTCAACATCTGTTGGAGCGGTAACCATGCCGTAGTCGACGGCGCGGTGTATGACACCGCACCGGACGGTCGGGCGGGCCGGGCCTGGCTGCAGTACCAATACTGGAACAACCCCATCGAAGGCTGGCGTTGGCACGCGCCGGTCCTGCTCGCCACCACGTCCGGCGGCCAGGGTGCCGTGCGGTACTTTAGCGGCAACAGCGACCTGCTCAATGTCCGCAACTATCAGATCAGGACCTGCGCCGGGCCTGGCACCGACCGGTGCAGCAACTGGCGATAGCCCGTTACCTCCAGATGTCTCCGGCCGAGACGCCTTCACCGCCCGGCTCGGTATGACGCGTCCCCGCCGTACGGCTGACCGGGGGTCGTCGCCGAGCCGGGCAGTGTCGGTGAGATGTCGGGCCCGTAACTCTCGTTCTGTGTGCCCATGCCTACCTCGCCGTCACCGCCGCGCAGGCACCACCCGACCCTTCGACCACATCCATCGATGGTCACGATGGCGACGCCGACACCAATACCGCGCCAGAACAGCCCACTACCAGCGAAGACACCAACTTCACCAGATGCGGCTGGAGTACCAGGATGCGGCCCTCGCACCGTGACGGCGGCCATCCGCAGTGCGCGCTCTCGCCGTGGTCGTCTGGCCGGTCCGGGTCATGAACCGCATGCTCTCACGACCCGATCGCCGGCCCCGCGGGGCCGGCCGCCACCTAGACCGGCGCGTGCCCGAGCTACAGCCGTAGATCGCGTCGCCGGTATCGGCGCAGGCCGGTCACCACGGCAAGGGCCGCTGTCGCGGATCATGGCGGCCATCGCGGGCCAGGCCGGCACCGCCGAGGGCACGGCCGCGAGATGGGTGTACGGCGACAGCCCGCCCACCCAGCCCGGCGCGTCGACGCTGTCGGCGACGACCGTGAGCAGGAACCCGCCGACGGTCGGCACCACGCCCCACGCCACCACACCCTGCGGCGCGTGACCGACAGCGAGGACCGCGGCGGCGAGACTGAGCAGCGCGACCGGCAGGACGTTCCAGGTGCCGGCGAGCGCCACCGGCAGCGGCAGGGCCGCGCCAACCAGAGTCGTGCCCAGCCACGCCGCCGCCCCGGCGACGGCGACGAGGACCGCCGCGCCCGCCGCGGTTGTGAGGAGCTCGGCGCCGAGCAGTCGGGTGCGGGTCGCCGGCCCGGCGTACAGCAGGGTCAGGCGTCCACTGGTCTCCGCTGAGGCGAACGCGGCGAGACGGACCGCGGTGAACGCGCCGACCGGCGACCTCGGCGAGTTGGTGGGAGCAGAGGAAGACCGTCTGCCCGTTGTCGCGAGCGACCGCGACAGCGCGCCGGAACTGGACTTCCATCAGGGGATCCAGGCCGCTGATCGGCTCGTCGAGAACCAGCAGCGGGGCGCGGGTGGCGAACGCCGCGACCAGGGCGACCTTCTGCCGGTTGCCGGTGGAGTAGGCGCGGGCCGGGGTGGACAGGTCGAGGGCGAAGCGTTGCACCAGCTCGTCGCGGTAGGCGCGGTCGACTCCCGGCCCGGTGGCGGCGAGCAGTTCCAGGGTTTCCGCGCCGGTGAGCTGCGGCCACAAGGCCACGTCGGCCGGCACGTACGCCAGCAGCCGGTGCGCCGCGGCGACGTCCGCCGCGTCGGCGTCGAAGATCCAGGCCCTCCCGGCGGTGGGCCGGGCCAGGCCGAGCAGCAGCCGGATCGTGGTGGACTTCCCGGCGCCGTTGGGGCCGAGGAACCGAACACCTCACCGGCCGACACTGCGAGGTCCAGCCCGTCGAGGTCCAGCAGCCGCCCTTAGCGTTTGGTCAGGTGCTGGGTGCTGGGTGCGGATGGCGGGTGCGGCCACGGCTGCTTCCGGTCGACGACGTGTCACCACTGCCGACCAGGCTTCCCGGCGCACCGGACCTCACGGTACGCCGCTATGTCACGCCCGAACAGAGCAGCACGGCCGGTCTGCCGCTCGCTGCCGTCGCGCCCTGTCCAACTTCCCGGCCTGGCGGGTCGCCGGCGCCGCGGTCCGCGCCGACCTGCGCGGCCTGGCCCCCCTGGTCGGCATCCAAACGGAATACAGCCTGGCCGAACGATCCGCCGAGCGGGAGCTGTTGCCGATGGCGCAGGCTCACGGTCTGGGCATGGTCCTCTACTCCCCGCTGGCCGGAGGCCTGCTCACCGGCAAGTACCGGCAGGGCCAACGAGGCCGGCTGACCGCCCGAGGCGACGCGATCGAGGGCACCGCGCAGCGCACCGCCATCGTCGATGCCGTACTGGCGGTCGCCGAGGAACTCGACGCCAGTGCGGTCCAGGTCTCCCTGGCCTGGTTGCGTCACCGGGCCGCACTGGCCACCACCGCCCTGATCCCGATCGTCGGCCCGCGCACCCTGACCCAGCTGGAGGAATACCTGACGTCTCTCGATCTCGACCTCGGCGAACAGCACTACCGACACCTGGACGAGGTCAGTGCGATTCGGCCCGGAACCCCGCACGAGGACGTCACCGCCGCACTGAACAACGGCGTCGACGGGGACCGCACCCTGCTCGACTCCCCCCTCATTCCCGCCATCTAGGGCGTACGATCCGCGCCGGCGGCGGCCCGGGACTGTCGTCGCTGTGCGGGTGGGCGTCCAGCAGGCGTGGCAAGGAACCAGCGAACCCGTCCATGGAGTCCATGGGTCTGCTGCACCAGCAGGTGACAGATGTAGTCACGCGGCCTGACGCGGCCGACTCACCGCCTTCGGCATCACCCAGGTCGTCCTTGCCGTCGGCGCCCACGCCGGACTGCCCAGCCTGCGCCTGCACCGGCTGCGCCACACCTACGCCACCCGTCTCCGGCAAGGTGGCGCCGACCCGCCCCAGGCTCAAGCCCTGCTCGGCCACGCCTCCCTCGACGCCACCGCCCGCTACTTCCGCGCCGGCGCCGCCGAACAGGCCGCCCTCGTCGAGCGCATCTTCGACTGAATCCACCACGGTCACGAACTACTTAAGTCCACGACCCCCGGGTCTGAGGCCCGGAAGGTCGTGGTGGTTAGCTCCAAACCGCAAGGCATCCTCTGACTTTTCGGAGACTTCGCCACGCGGGACCGCCGCCGGGTTGAGCGCGGTGGCCGTGTGAGCGAAACGGCGGGGCTCTATGAGGGGCCCCGCCATTTCGCGGCGTCTTGTGTTACCTGAGTTCCCAGGTTCCGCTGGCGATGTCTTCGCTTCCGCTGCAGTACGCGATGGAGAACCCAGTGTTGGCGTCCTTCCACGTGCCGTAGGTCGTCCGGTAGTTGGTGTCACCCGAGTAGCAGCGCGCCTTGGCGCGATACTGCCCAGTGCCCTGGAAGCAGACGACCGACCAGGTGTTGAACCCGTTGATGTCGTACGAGCCCTGGCAGTTCGAGGGCTTGGCTTGGGCGGGCGTAGCGACGGCCAGAGCCAGGGCGCCGCCAACTACGACGGCCTGCAGGGCCGCCCTCATCTTGATCTTCATCGCAATAGATCCTTTCCCCGTATGGATTTCCTCATGGAGATTTACTGGCCGCGGTCACGGCCATTCCGAGTGTTGCGGAATGGCAGATCCGTCCGCAATGGAATGATCTGCGGTCACGAGTTGACAATGCCAATTAGTTGTGGCCGCATCGCTCACCTATAGTAATTTGCGCCGGGCGCCACTAGCTAATAATAAATTTAGCAGCGAACCCAGGCGCGGAAGGCTGCCGAGGGGCCAAGCGGGGGGAGTAACGAAGGCGTACCGCACAAATGAGTCGTTACCCTCCCGGCCATAGGGAACCGAGATGCAGGAGCCGTCCCCGGCATTCGCGACATCGATCTTGACCCTGTCAGTTCCAGTACCGCCGGAGCAGTTATACCAGGTGCCATAGATGGTTTTTGGATCGGGAGCACCGTACGATCCTCCTGTTCCTCCGTCACTCCGCCCCGAGCAAGGGTTTGGCTCCGCACTCGCTGGTACAGCAAGCAGGCCGAGTCAAAGGGTCACGCCGGCGCCAACTGCCGCAGTTCGGCCTATTGTGCGGGAATGTTCGAGCATGTGATGCCTCCCGTGTTGGGGTGAACGCCCTCCATCTACAGTTCAGTAAGAAAGCGATATCGTCAATGCAATGACGTTGACGACGGATGCCGGGATGTTGACGATGGATGCCAGGACCAGATCCGTGTCCCGACCCGGCGGCGTCGGCCGGCCGCGGAAGCGACCCGACTCGCTCACCGACGCAGCATCACCGATCCCACGGACCTGGCCTACTACCTGTGCTTCGGCCCGGCCGGGACGCCCGACGAGGACCTGATCCGCATCGCCGGGACCCGGTGGGCGATCGAGGAGTGCGTCCAGACCGCCAAGACCGAGGTCGGACCGGATCATTACCAGGTGCGTCGGTACGACGCCTGGTGCCGGCACATAACCCACATCCCGGTGTTCCAGCCACAGCCGCAGCGACTTCGACTGGCCGTAGGCCTCGTCCATGGTCACCCACCCCACCGGCACCCCGGCGTCGAAGGCTCGGGCCAGCATCGCCTGGGCCATCTGCACCTTCGTGGCGAACTCGACGTCGTCCGGGATCCCGGCGGCTCGGCACCGGTCCCGGTCATCGGTCCACGACGCCGGAAGGTAGAGCTGCCGATCGACCAGCGCGTGACACTTCGACGAGCGGTAAGCCAGGAACGTCCCGACCTGGCAGTTCTCCGTCCGGCCAGCGGTGCCGGAATACTGCCGCTGCACCCCGGCCGACCGGGTGCCCTTCTTCAGGAACCCGGTGTCGTCAACGATCAACACACCAGTCGGGTCGCCAAGGTGCTCGACCACGTAGCCCCGCACGTCGTCACGCACCGCATCGACGTCCCAGCCCGCCCACCGCAACAGCCTCTGCATCCCGTCCAGCGACCCATCACCGGCCTGCTCAGCAGAGCCCAGCCGTTCTTACGGCCCAGACCCGAGACCAGCCCGCACAGGTACTGACGCGCACGCCGCCGCGGCTCAGAACGGCGAAACCGAGGCCCGATCCGCGCATGCAACCGGTCCAACTCGCCATGCCACTGATCGACATCAATGTCCGTCACAGCCAGACCAACGAACACGAGCCGAAGGCGATTCGCCTACTGCCGTTGCAGTATTAACGCTGGTAGTGAGGCGAGTAGCTCCTCGTCGGTGATGTGGTAGACGAACGCATCCCCGTCGGTAACGGGAGTAACGGCGGTATGGGCGACGAGGTGTTACCGGTAGCCCAGTCTGACGCTGGCGGCGGCCTCGACCGAACCGGAGAAGTCTGCCGGCCGGCGGCGGTGCCGGCCGGGACAGCAGCCGGCAGCCGGGCAGGCTGCATCAGCGGGAACGACGTGTCTTCGAGGGCGAGGCTGGCGACTCAGGCCGTGCCCCGCGCGGTGTCGAGCCGGGCTGTCACAGGAACGCGCCGACGCGCGGCGTCGCGCCGTCCCAGCGGAAGATCGCGGCGTACAGCGCGCGGCGGGCGGTGCTGGGCAGCGAACCGTCTGCCTGCTGTCGGCACGGCGCGGTGCCGGCGCAGATCCATCCGTGCAGGAAGATCCGCTGCTCGTCGTCGACCAACGCGGGGACGAGGTCGGCGCCGCCCGGGCCGCAGATCCCGGTGCCGCCGGTGGTGAGCAGCGGGCGCTCCGTCCTGCCGTGGAAGTCCCACCGGTCGGTGGAGGTGAGATAGACGGTGGCGTAGCTGCAGTTCTGGTAGCCGTACCGGGAGGCGAACAGCACGAATGTGGAGCCGCGTTGGCGCAGCACCGGGTTCTCGATGATCCCGTCGCTGCGGACCAGTTCGCGGCTGATGGTGCCGACCCCGCGGGTGCCGGTGTCGTCGACCCGCAGCATCCGGATCGACGAGGGTGTCTGCTGCGTCTTGTAGAGCACGAACCGGTGGCCGTCGGCGTCCTCGAAGGGCGACGGGTCGATCACGCCGGCGGCGGCGACCGGCCGTCCGGGCACCGCGTCGTCGGCGTCGTGCGCGCCACCCGGGCAGATCAGGGGCGCGGCGCCGACCGGGGTGTACGACCCGGTGGCGGTGTCGGCGGTGGCGGCGCCGATGCACCGCTGCCCGTCCTTGCCCTTGGCCGGCGCCGAGTAGTAGAGCACCCACCCGGTGGCGGTATGGACCGCGTCCGGCGCCCACACCGCGCCGCTCTCGGCCCAGTCGGGCACCGAACCGAGCACCGCGCCCAGGTCGCTCCACGGCCCCGACGCGGTGTCAGCCCGGTACGCCGGGGCACGGCCACCGGTGGCGAACACGACGAAGGCGTCGCCCTGTCTGACCACTCCGGGATCGGCGATCCCGCCGGCCGGCGCGTACACCGGTTGCGGGGTGGCGGCCGCGGCGGGTGCGGCGGCGACGCCTACCGCGACCATCGCCGCCAGGACGGCGGCCAGGAACGGGCGTCGGGTCCCTCGTGGACGCATGGGTCTCCTCGGCGCGACAGCGGTGCGGCGGGTGGTGTCGGTGGGCACGGCCGAGCGTGCCGGTAGCACCGCCGTCTGTCAACAATTGCCATTCAGTTCGGCCAATGTGGTGCTAATGTGCAGCTGCGGTAGCCGAGCTGCCCGGCCGGCGGCGATCCGGGCGATCCCCCCATCCGAGCCGCGACGCGCCGGTCCGCACCCCTCGGGAAGGGATTGCCCCATGCAACACAGAAGACGGTGGTCGGCACGCCGCGCGGGCGCCCTCGTCGGCACGGCCGTGCTGCTGGTGAGCCTGGTGCCGGCGGCTCCCGCCGCCGCCGCGAACGCCACCTTCAGGGCGGCGACGCTGAACATCCTCTACGAGCTCAACCAGGCCCAGTTCACCCAGGACCTGCAACTGATCACGTCCCGGGCGGACCTGGTCGGCCTCAACGAGGTGGGCAACCGCCGGGCGTTCCTGCAGGACTGGGCCGCCGCGAACGGCTGGTGGCTGTACGCGCCCGAGCCGACCCAGGCGGCCAACGAGGCGCTGCTGGCCCGCAAGAGCATGTTCGACCTGCTCGACAAGGGGTCGAACTTCGTGTGCGACACCAACGGACCGGGCGAGGTGCCACCGGCCCGGTACAACAACTGGGTCCGCTACCGGCACAAGCTGACCGGGCGCAGCGTCTTCCACCTCAACGCGCACGCCAACGCCAGCATCGAGAGCGGCGGGCGGCCCGAGGACCTGCCGCGTACCCGCTGCGCCGAGCAGCAGTTCCAGGCTCTCAAGGACCTGGCGGCCAGCAAGAAGGACGCCGGCCAGGTCATCGTCAGCGGTGACCTCAACGTCGACTTCAGCGCCGACCGCGCCTACGGGTACGCGAAGTTCCCGTGGCAGGTCTTCGAAGCCAACGAACTGCCCAACCTGCGGTCCTGCTACAACCTCTACGGAGAGAAGGGGACCGGGACGCACGGCAACCGGCACATCGACTACATCTACTTCTGGAAGCGTGTCGAGGAATACCGCGAGATGTGGATGACCGACTATGCCATCGTGGGCGGCACCAATTCCGACCACAACGGGGTGGTCGCCACCTTCAGCATCGCGCCGTGATCCCCGGGGGCGGTGTCCCGACGAGCCCGCGGTCGTGACCGGGACCGGCGTCGTGGTCGCCGACCCGGCTCAGGGCCGGGCGGGTCAGCCCAGCGCGAGCGGCAGTCGTCCGGCCAGCCGGCCGAGTGCGACTTGCTCCGCGTCGGTCGACGGTGGCCACGGGCCGGGTCGGCTTGCGGTCGGCGAGGAACACCGGTCCGCGAGCGCGGCCGGCGAGTAGCCGGGGCAGCAGCATGGCGGCGCTGGTCTGCCAGAACACCCACTGCAGTGGTGTCGCCGCGGGCGCACGAGCTGGCCGGCATTCTGCCGCTCCGCTCGGTCCACGCCGTGGCAGCAGCGGCACGACAGCCAACCGCGAGCAGAACAAGGCGATCCGAGAATGGGCCAAACGAGCCGGTTCCTCCTCCACCCCTGCCCGTTGCTGAGGGTGTGCCGGCGTTGTCGAATACGTACTCGGGCTGGCAGTCACTCGCCGATGATGTGGTCAGGCAGCGCTGCTGGGATCATAAGCTGTCGGCGGCAGTGAAGGCGGCCTACCGTGCAGCAGCCACTCGCGGTGAGGTCCTGACTCCGCCTTACGGGCCGACGGCGTCCGCTCATGCCGAGAGATCAGTGCGCGTCATCAGACCCGTGAGAGGCATCCACGCGCGCGATGCTTTAGGCTGCGCGATTTGGTGATCGTCAGCTACGGGGCTTGGCTCGACCGGCGGGTGACTCTGCGGAGGCTAGGGCCACTGGCGGAGGATCGATACAGGCGTTCCAGACGGGGACCGGAAATGACTGCTGAACGAAAATTCGCTGACGCCAAAACCTTGACCCCAGTGATGCGGGAGGTCTTCGGCACTGACCGCCGCATCGCCGCCGTCGACCGCCTACTCAATGGCACCAAGAAGGGTGTCTACCGCATCATGCTGGACGACGCCACGAGCGTGATCGTCTACGCCTGGAATGCCGATGAGGACTACTGGGACGGGCTTCTCCCGGATGGCCACGACGACCCGTCGAACCCGTTCGCTCACACCTCGGGTATCGACTTCTTCGAGGGTGCCACCCGTCGACTGGAATCGGTCGGAGTTCGTTCGCCGCGGCTGTTGCTCGCCGACCGAAGCAAGGACTTCTACCCGGCCGACATCGCCGTCGCTGAGGACGTCCGCGGCGGAACGCTGGAGGCGCTGCTGGAACGCGACCCGGACGCAGGCCGGCATACGCTCGCGCAGCTCTCGGACATGCTTCGGCGTATGCATGCCTACCGCGCGCCGGCGTTCGGGCGGGTCGCGTGGATCGACAGCGGAGGAGCACCGCCGGACAGGACCTGCGAGCAGGCCTACCTGGAACGCGCGCTGGTGAACATTGCCACCGCCGTGCCCCGCGATGCCCGCGCGGCCGAAGGTGAGGCAATGCTGGAGGGGAAGCTCCGCACTCTGCACGCCGCACTCGGCCCGCGCGCAGAACACGGCGTGGTCCACGGTGAACTCTGCGCGGAACACACGCTCGTCGGGCTGGACGGGGAGCCCGTCATCATCGACATCGAGGGCCTGATGTACACCGACATCGAAGTAGACCACTGCTGGATGCGGATGCGCTTCGGCCCGCACTACGAGGCGCTCCGCAACCCGGACCTCGACCCGCAGCGTGTCAAGTACTACCAGTACGTCAGCCATCTAGACCTGGTCGGCGGCCCGTTCCGTATCGCCGAGGGCGACTTCCCGAACCGGGAGTGGATGCTCGACGTTGCGGACTTCCACCTCCAGAAGGCGCTCGCCTACGAGACATGAGTCGGCCGTGGGCGGAGCGCGTCCGGGCCAGTCGGTGGCCTACGGGTACGGTTTCAGGGTGCTTGTCGGTGCTGCGCGACCGTTGATTTTTGTCGATGTTGACGGTGTGCTCATTCCGTTCCGGGCTCGGTCGCCGGGCGCACGCCGTTTCGGCAGCGGGGTAGGTGACGCTGTTGATGGCTTTGGCAATCCGCTGCTGGATCGGCTTGATCCAGTTGACGGCGGGCGTCTGCTCGCTCTGCCGGGCGAGTTGGTCTGGGCGAGCACGTGGATGGCGGAGGCGAACGAGGTCGTCGCGCCGCGGCTTGGCCTTCCGGTGCTTGCGGTCGTGGACTGGTCTGACGACGACGAGGAGCTGGGGCGCGATGTGCATTGGAAGACTGTGCACCTGGCGCGGTGGGCGGCCGGACGTGCGTTCGTCTGGCTCGATGATGAGATCACGGACGCCGATCGGCCTTGGGTTGCCGCCCACTACTCGCAGCCGGAACATCGCCGACTTGGGCGAGGAGCACGGCCACCGGGTCCTACGGGTGCGCGGCAAGGGCGGCAAGGTCGTGCTCGTCCCGCTGCCACCCGCGGTCGCCCGAGCCATCGACCGGGCCGTCGATGAGCGCACCAGCGGGCCGCTCCTGCGCAATATCCATGGTGGGCGGATGGACCGACACGCCGCCACTCGTCGGCTCAAGCACCTGGCCCACATCGCGGGGATCCGGATGCCGAGGATGCACCCCCACATGCTGCGCCACACGTTGGTGACCACCATGCTCGACGCCGGCGTCAGCCTGCTCGACGTGCAGATCGCCGCTCGTCACGCCGACCCGCGTACCACCATGCGCTACGACCGAGCCCGCAAGAACCTCGACCGGCACCCCAACTACATCCTCGCCGCCTACATGGCCTCCGGGACGTGGCCAGCGCTAGCGGCTTTGCCGAGATACGTGCATCTGATCATGCTTGGTCGAGAGTTGTTGATCTGCAAGTGCGGGCGCGTTCGGCAGGTCGAGGAGGCCGCTGGCGGGGCTCAATCTTCATCGGCGGCTCCAGGCGCCGTTCGGGTTTCGGTCGGCCCGCTCGCCTGATTGTGGTTTGGCGACCGCCGCGGCCGGATGTGCATTGATCGCCCCAGAATGTGTCTCGGTCGGCGCCCGGATTGACAGGCGTCGTGTGTTAGCGGTTGACGGCGAGCTCTACCTTGGATGCCATCGACTCTCCCAATACTTCCGCTGGAGTGCTGATGTCGTTGCCCGCTGGACAGGGATCTCGGGCGTCGGGCCTACGGGCGTTCGTGGCCGCGATTCTTGCCGTCGTTGGCGTGATCAGCTGCATCCTCGGCTTCGTTCACAGCTTGCGGGATGTAGAGCGGTTCTCCGCCGAGATTGGGGACTGCGTAGCCGGGGCGGCGGTAGAGGACACGCGCATCGTCGCCTGTGACGATCCGACTGCGCGCAGGCGAGTGGTGTACCGCGAGATAAGGCCGAGCCCGGTGACAGAGGAAGTCCTCAATGAGACGTGCTCCGGCTCTCCGGCAGCCGACGACGTCCTCTGGAAGACTTTCGAGGACGGCCAAGTGCTGATCCTGTGCCTCGAAACCTTGAGACCATAACCCGTCCAAGTGATCACCTCGCTCGCCTCTGGAGCCACCAGGGCGGGCCAACGCCTGCCCTTTCTGGCTGACTCAGTCTGATCACATGCCGCTGTTCGCCGTATCCTCACCAGGTGGCAGAGGCCGACGTTACAGATGGTGTCATCGATCGGCTGCTTTCAGCGCTGGCTGCGCAACTTGCCCTGTCGGAGGGGCAGGCTCTGTCCGGCGGCGCGGCCGAGGCGCTCGCCGATCTGAGCAGAGCCGAGGCCGAGCACATTTTCGGCCAAGCCGGCCATCTCGTCCACTACGGCGCAGACACTGAACCGCTGGAGTCCCTCATACACGCGATCTCGGCCGTCCTCCGCACCGAGACCCCGGCAGACGCTCCGTTCAAGCCGGGCGACGAGGTCCGACTCCTGGGCGCACTGCCGGAAGCTCTCTCCAAATACGACGAGACGTGGCTCCGGCAGATCAGCTTCACCGTGCGCTACGCCGGCCGAGGCCTGATGGTCGACGTGCAGTCGGATCTGACCGAGGATTACATAGTCGCGACTGTGCCTGCGGCTGCGGTCGAACGCATCCCGAGGTAGCCGACGCCGCATCCGCTCATGCCGCTGATCAGACGTCACAATGGGTAAGGACCGCAGCGTCGAGCCGTCCGGTCGTGTCGAGGAGAGTGCGCCGACCTGGACGTCGCTACGCTGCTGCATGTGAGCTACGACCTGTACTTCTGGCCGTCCGGGGCAGCAGAGAATTCCCGGAGGTTGGCTGATCGGCTCGCGGACGGGAAGGCCGACGGTCTTGTGCCGGATAAGCGCGTCCTGGCTTTCCGCGCCGAGCTGCTACGCCGCTGGCCGGACCTTGCCGACATGATCGCTCCGTGGCATCACGATCTGAGTTGGCGGCAGCCATGGGGCCGCACCGACCTCGCCGATCGATTCGTCGGAGTGACCCTGCCCTACCGCTGGGAAGACACCAGCGCACTCCCTGTACTGGCCGTTGCGTATGGGCTCGACTCGTACGACCCGCAGTTGGAGAAGCTGGCGTCGCCCGGGTCGCTGCCACAGAAAAGGGGAGTTCGCGACGACGTGGCGAGGGTCGAGGGATGGGTGACCGAGGAACACGTCGTGCAGTTGCTTCGGCGAATCAGCGCCTACATCGGCTACGCGTATGACGATCTGGACGAGGCAGCACTGACCGGCGCGTTCGGTGACACGAACGACGAAGGAGGCGACGGCTGGTTCGAGTACCCGCTGGCAGGCAGGCCCACGCTGGTAATCCGGCTGGCGCAGTCACCGGGTAGCGCAGTGGCCAGTGTCCGCGTCGAGGGCGCCATGGATCTGCTGCTGGCCACACGGATAGAGACGCTGCTGGACCTGCTATAGCGACTCCTAGAGCAACAAGCCGTGCGGCGTCCGGATCTGCCGCGAGGCGCGCGCTGACAGGACGAGTTATGGGCAGGATTGGCTACGAGTCCTGAACGAGGAAACACCCGTGCCGGCCGTCGGTGGAGATGAACGCGAACGCCACCGGTGCGGCGCCGAGGTTGAGGTAAAACGGCTTCCAGTTCGTCTCGAGGCGCAGTAGGGGTCGCCACGGCCCGCTCGTGGGCCAGTCGTGCTCGTTGAGCATCAGCGCCGTCCCGCCGATCTTGTCCTGGTCCAGTGCCTGGAAGTAGCGGTCCCGTTCGTCTGGCGGCAGCGCCATGTAGGCGTCGTACGGCAGGTGCTCGGGGTCCTCACCGCGGATCAGCTCGACGGTGTACTCCGCTGGCGACCCATCGCGGTGGTAGAGCGTTGGGCCGCTGGTCAGTGGGCTGGTCGGCCCGTCGAAGACGCCGCCGGGCTGGATGATGACGGCGTTCTCGCCACCGTCGGGCAAGATGACGTCCGGGTCGAAGTCCTCCACGTCGCTGCCGTGGTCGCCATGGGTGACGAACACGTAGGCCAGCCGCCCCGGGCCGGCACCGGCGAACTCGGGCTCCAACGCGATCTGGCAGACGAACCGCATCGGGGTGCCCCAGCCTTGGCTCACCGGCCACTGCGATCCGGTGAGCCAGACGGGCTGACCGCCGAACTTGGTGACCGGCTCGGTCACCGGCGCCTTGGCTTGGTGATAGTTCGCGATCCGCCGTACGGCAGCCATGGCGGCGACGGTAGCAGACAGCCCCAACACCCGGCCCGCAGCCAATCATGGCAGCGCTGGTCGCGTGAGGGCAGGTCGACAGCGACGATGGCCGGTAGGTACACCATCGACCTCGACCTGTTCCTGGCCGTATCGTCCACGTGCGTCGGCGCTCACTGTTATCGATGTGGCAACGAAGGCGGACGTTGGACGCGGTTGAGCATTGCTGTCAAGTCGCGGCTGGCGGTTCGTGCGGCCTGGAGGGATCATCGCCTCTCGACGTGCCCGACCTGGACCTGCCCAACAAGGGGACCCGAGGGGTTCGGCCAGGAGAGCGGCGAGTGGCGGGCTGGCTTCGAGCGGGAGCGCGAGGAGTGGGAGCGGGAGTACGCCGAGGCCCACGACCGCTGGGAGGCCCACGACCACTCGGAGCCCACGGCCGCTGGGAGGCCCACGGCAGGCAGGTCCTCGCCAGCCGTGCCGTGGGCCTGTGACCCGAGCGTCAGTAGGTGTTGTTCGCCGTGGTCAGCCGGGTCTCGCCAGCCGGCAGCGCCGGGCAGCCCGCGGCGCCGGCCCAGGTCGCGCCCGCCGGGTAGAGGTACCAGGTCGGCAGGTTGGCGCTGCTGCCGATCAGGTACGTGCCGAGGTCGTTGTTGGTGAACCGGTTGTGGTACGACGAGCATTCGCCCGCGTCCACGTTGACCTCCTCCAGGTAGTGCGCGGACGGCGGCGTCGACGAGCGCGGGAAGCCGTTCGCCCCGAACACGTTGGCGTCGAAGGTGTTGAAGTCGCTGCCGTCCCGTAGCTTGACTGGATCGCTGCTGACCCCGGTCACGTTGTTGCCGGTGAACGTGTTGTGCGAGCTCTTGTGCGTGATGTAGATGGCGTGGATGTAGCTGTTCTCACTGTTGCGCAGGTTCACGAAGTGGTTGTTGGCTATCCGGTTGCCCGACGACTCGGTGAGCACGATCCCGCCGTACCCGCACCGCGGCCAGTCCGCGTCACCGCAGATGCCACCGGTGTACGCATTGCCCAGCGAGGTGAGGACCATGCCGAACACGGTGTTGCCGTCCAGGCCGCGCGCCGACGGCAGGCCCGGCCCGGAGGACGGGTGGTATCCGCCGCCACAGGACCCGGCCGATCCGTCCAGCGAGATGCCGCCGCTCGAGTAGTACTGCGCCTGCAGGTAGTAGAACCGCAGGCCGGAGGTGCCACCGGCGTTGAGCGCCCCGCCAGCGCAGGCGTAGAACCAGTAGCCGTCGATGTACCGATTGGAGCCGCTGGCCCGCGCGTTCTGGAACACCGGCCGCGCGGCGATCGAGTCGGCGCCCTCGCCGATCTCGTAGTCGTCCGGCATGAACGAGATCGTGTGCCCCGGCCGGTACGTCTGCCAGATCGTCTGCTGGGCCACGTAGGTGCCGGCGTGGATGCGAACCTCGACGTCCTGGTCGGAGGGGCCGGCCGCGACGAGCTGCTCGACGCGCTCGAGCGTTCTCACCGCGGCGGCCGGGGTGTCACCCGCGGCCGAGTCCGATCCGGACGCGTTCATGTAGATGGTCTGGGTGCCCGCGGCGGCGGCCGGCGTGGCGGGCAGGAGGGCGGTCAGGCTGAGTGCGGCGGCGGCCACGGCGAACCGCCCCGCCTTCCGCACGTTGTCTCGAGACATGGACTGAGACTATGACCCGGCCGCGCCGGCGCAGCCCCGCCACGAGAGGCGCCGCATCCTCTTCTGCCGCTGACACAGCGTGGCATTTGTGAGTTGGCCCGGAGGACAACCGGGTCGCGGTAGCACATCGGGAACACCGGAGCTCGTCGGTCGCTGACCGGGCGTCGGCCATAGCTCCAAGGGCGCTCGGGCCGGCAGCCTGTCGATCGGTTGCCGACAACCTGCAGGACCCGGCTGTCCCGGTTCGACGGCAGCAGCCCTGTGACGAGCCCGGCATCGGGGGAGCAGGTTGGGAGCAACGGGGTGCACTGAACGGCACTCAACCGCATCGAACGGCACCCACTGGCGCGCAACTGCACCCACCCCTGTCTGCGGCTTCGCGATTTTGCAGGTCAGAGTGGGTGCGGCGTCCTGTTTCACACCTGAGCGCTCAGCAGTTGTGCACAACAGTAGACAGTAATCTATGCCGCCTGGTGGGGGAGTGTGTGCAGGTCAGGGCCGTAAGAAGCCGCTGGATGGCCTGGCCTTACAAGTGGAGCAGGTTGGGTGGAAGTCGGCGAAGTGGTCTCTGCGCACGAAGTGCTCGCCGGCGCCGGGCAAGGTCCAAAGGATCTGAGCGGTGATGTGGTCGGGCGGTTCGGTGTGACCTCCCAGAGCAGACCGAAGTGGTCAGCGCTGCTGAAGCGACGGCTATGGGCGGCTGGGGATTCGGGGTCGACGGCTGGAGTCGGCCGGCGACCGAGCGAGATGATCTATTGCCATCTATGTATTCGGCTGTCTGTCGGTCTGGCGTCGTCCTGAGTTCCGGAAGATCGATCCCACTGGCAACGGCCTGACCAAGGACTTCTGCTCGGTGACCACTTCGGCGCGCCCGAAAGCGGTCAGTGTCGCGGCTCCGCTTCACAGGCCGGCGACGTCCGCACGTGCCGATGGAAGCGCACCTGGTCTTGTTGTCGGGAAGGGCAGTGTGTTGCCTGATGACCGGCGTGGACGGTAGCGGCGGATGGGGCGCAACCTGGGTTCGGCGACCACGCTTGTCAGGTGACTTTGGCGTCGAGTGGGTCGGCCGCTTCCTCGAGTGTGGTTGCGAATGCGTCTGGCGGGATCCTGGCGACGAAGACCCTCCCGAGGTCTTCCGGGAAGGGATGGGTCGGCCGCCAGAACGCGAAGACGATCACGAGATCGCCGTCCATCCAGGCGTACCGTGACACGTTGCCTCGGACTGGCCGACGCCGACCTTGCCGCGGTGCGTAGGTGGCTCGAAAAGCGTGGAGCGACCGGTTGGTCAGCTGCGCGGATCTGCCGCGCCCCGCGCGTCACGGAACGTAGCCAGTTGACGCCCGGGTGAGGCATCCGGACGTGCCGAATGCAGGGCATCCATCACGTCGTCCGGTCACGCCGGTGCTCCGTCTGGCACCTGACGCAGGCAAGATTGACCGATGGTGATCGTAAGACGGTTCGACAACGCCGATGCCCTTGCCGTGGCGGGCCTCATCGAACGCTGCCTACGTGAGGTCAACAGTCATGACTATCCGAGCGAGGTGATCGAGCGGATGTGCGAACACTTCACCGAACATCGCATCAAGGAACTCGCCACACAACGGCAGATGTTCGTCGCCGACGAAAGTGGGATCATCGGCACCGTCTCCCGTGACGGCAACAAGGTCTACACCATGTTCGTGCACCCCCGGGCCGCCGGTCACGGCATAGGACGGCTCCTCATGCGCCACATCGAGGCGCTGGCCCTGATCGACGGCTACGACCACAATGGAAACCGGCGCGAGTATCACAGCGCACGACTTCTACCGCCGGCTTGGCTACATAGACGTCCGCTCCACTGAGACAGACTTTGGCTTCAACTACGTCCTGCGCCGCGATCTGCCCTGAGGGGAACGGCCACCAAGCCCGACGGTGGGTACGCGCTCATGCCGCTCGGCGAGCGCGGAGGGCAGCTCAGTCGAACCAGTTGAAGAGCAGGTCACCGAGCCGGCTCGGTTGGTGGTAGGCGACATCCTGGCGTTCCTCTTCGGTAAGTAGATACAGGTGTCGGTCTTCAAGCGGCTGATTCAGCTCCGCCGTGGTGGCCAGCCGCAGCGCTGCGCGGCGGTAGATCTCCCCGCCGGGGACGTCAACGAACATCGCGTTGACCATGTGGGGATCTTGTCGTTCAGCTCCAGCGACCAGGAACGCCGCAGCGTTGAAGAGGATGCTCAAGGGCCTGCCATCACGAAGTCGCACACCGAGCCGGTAGTGGTTTCGGCCGGTCGTCGGCTCCTCGACCGAGGTTGTGACCACACCGCCGACTGCCCTGGTGCTGGCGTACACCATGGCCAGCCAGGTGGCACTGGCCGCCTGATCGGGGTGCGGTTTGGTCACTCGCGCCTGGAGCAGTTGGGTGATTTCCACGCAGGGATCATCCGGCATTCCGGCGTAGAAGGCGCCATCTCAGGAACGGACGCCCCCACGCTGTGTTGGGGCCAGCCCTCGTGCACGCATCTGCCGCCACCCGTGCGCGTCGCCTTCATGGCCTGCCTGCATGGGCTGAGGGCCGTTAGGCTGCACGTATGGTCCGGGATGAACTGTTGCGGCTACGGGCGAGGGCGGAGGCTGAGGCGGCGACGCTGGCCCAGGATCTGGAGGTGCTGTTCCTGGCATCGCGGGATTCAAATGCTGACGACGAGCACGACCCGGAGGGCGCCACCATCGGCTTCGAACGCGCCCAGTTGACCGCGCTGCTGGCCGGGGCGCGAGCGCGGATTGTCGACGTTGACGACGCGCTGCGTCGGGTGGACGCGGCGACCTACGGCGTCTGCGAACGATGTGGGCAGCCGATCGGCGATGAACGGCTCGCCGCGCGGCCGTTCGCCCGCTTCTGCATGGCATGCGCGTAGGGCATCAAGGAAAGTGCACACGGGGGTGCTCATTAATTCCAGCAAAGCGTTTATGCGGGCCACGACAAGATGCGCTCAATGCCGCGATCCGCGCGGTTCCTGGCGTAACGGAGGCTCAGCCGGCGGCCGAGTGCTCGTGACACCGGTCGCCGGCGGTGTCCGGCAGTAGGACGCACCCGCACACCTGGCACGTTCCCCAGCGGCCGTACCAGGATTCCGTACGCCGGAATCGGGCGATGGCGCCGGCGGGCCGGCCGCCGCCCGGCCCGCCTGGGGTCTACCGGTAGTCGGCGGAGACCCGACAGGCCCTGCCGTCGACGGAGACCGGGCCGCCGTGGGGCAGGATCCACTGTGGTCTGGTGTGGCGAGCGGGATGCCGACGCGGACGACCGCCTCCGGGTTGTGGCGCGTCGGCAAAGGCGGGGCGCGGTGGATCTACGGTCCGCATCGGCACGGCACGGTTATTGGCCCGTGTGTCGCGCGGAACTGACCGAGGAGCACGTGAGGAGCGGTGTCCGAGGGTCAGGCCGTACCCTGGCGGTTGATCCGCCCCTCCCGGGCCGTCTTTGACCGGCTGTGGTCGCGCTCGGTGCCGGCTGATCCGGTCGCGGTGCGCTCGTGCCGCTGATCCGGCGAGTGCTCCACCGTGGCCCCCTGTCGGCCCCGTGCTCCGCTGCCTGGGTGCCGGCGGCCCCGCGCTGACTCGCCGCCGCTGTCATGCTTGTTTCGCTGTTGGCTACCCATGCCGGGTGGATACCCGGCGCCTGGGCGCCCATGCTTGGGTGCGGGACGGCTTCGTGAGCGGGAAACCGGTCGCGCCTACGGTGCGCCCACCGCGCGCGGCGCTGTTCGGGGCGGGCAGGGCGGCGGCGGTCTCGGCGATCATCCTGGTCATCTGGGCGTCGGAGAGCAGAGCAGGCGCGGCGTTCCCGGGGGTGGCGAGGGCAAGGATGCCCCAACATCCCGACTGCGGACAGAAAGTGACGGCACGGCTCGAAGGAGCCCCGCGTGAAGAGACTCGCTCACGCCGTACGGCAATTGTTCCGGAACGTGTCGGCGGCGGCTGGATCCCGGCGGGACGCACCCGGGACGGGCGCCCGGCGGTGGACCCGGCCGCCGCCACCGTGCTCGGCTGGTGGTGGCGGCGAGAGGGCCGGCTGCGTACGGTCACCCAGGATGACGACGCCACCCAACTCGGTCGGGATGCCTCGGCCTCCCGGCTGCTCGCCGACATCGGGGCGGACACCGCCGTGGTCACTCTGCTGCAGTTCTCCACCGCCCTCTGCGCCCCCTGCCGGACTACCCGCCGGCTGCTGGCGGACGTCGGACGCCAGCTCGACAGGATCCAGGTCGTGGAGGTGGACGCCGAGCGTCACCTCGACGCGTGCCGGGAACTCGACGTCTGGCGCTGAACCTGGTTCGGGATGTACCAGAGGAACTCGATGCTCATCGGTGGGTTTCCCCGCTCGGGGGGCGGAGCGGCGGTGGCCGCCCCGCCCCGGTGGGTCCGGTCAGCGGAACAGCCGTGGCGCGTTGCGCAGCGTGTGCGCGGCCACATCGCGGCCGAGCCGGACGCCGGCCTCGTCCGCGGCCCGGGTGTGGATGCCCGACCACACCCGGGCGTCGACGTTCTCCCTGGTGGGTTGCTGCCAGTCGCGGTAGGTCCGGGTGGTGCCGGGTTGGCTCGGGCTGGTGATGGTGTACGGCTCGCGGGCCTGCGGACCCAGCAGGGCGGTGAGCACCTGCTCGGCGGCGCCGGCGTAGGTGTTGTGCCCGCTCGGGTAGTCCGGGTGCGCGGGCGTGGTGTGCAGCGGCGTCCAGGCCGCATCACCGTCTGCGCCGGCCCGGATGGCGGTGACCGGTCGCCAGCGGAGGTGGGCGTACTTGGCGTCGGAGGTCGCGATCTGGGTGTCGACGAGCGCGACGTGGAAGATGGCCACGAGGCTCGCCCGCCCGGCGACCGGCCCGGTGGACTGCGCGAGCGCGGCGCGCAGGATCCCGGTGTAGAGGGTCAGTGAGGCGCCGAGCCAGAAGGTCGCCGTGTCGGTCTGCTGCGGTGTGCGTACCGCGCTGTCCATCGCCCCGTACGCCCGGACCTCGGCGAGGTCCGCCCGGTAGCGCTCCGAGTCCAGCGCGGGCGGTGGACCGGGCCGGTACCGGTCCGGGCGGTCGAGCAGGAACGGCCGGGCGAAGCGGGTTCCGGCCTGCTGGGCGGGGGAGAAGCTCGGTGGGGTGGGCTGCCAGGTGCCCGGCCCCGGTTCGGGGTTCGGATACGCCGGATTGACGGAGGCGGGGTCGAGCCCGTCGCCCGTCCGCTGGGCCAGCAGCGAGCGTGCCTCGGCGCGGCCGGTGGCCGTGCCGCGGTCCTTGGCCCGCCCGTCGGGGATCCGGTCCAGCGTGGTCCGCAGCGCCGTGTCGAGCGCGGCGGCGCCCTCGGGTATCAGGGTGCTCAGCGCGGTGTGGACGGCGGACGCGAGCGCGGCGTCCCGGTAGTGGCCGGGGTTTCCGGTGGGCGCGGTGCGGGTGGCGCGGGCGGCGGCGAGCCAGCTGATCGCCCACGCGCGGCTGTTGGTGACCTGCGGCCGGGTGCCGGTGGCGACGGCGGTCGCGGTGGCGTCGTACCACTCCAGAACGGTGTCGGTCGTGGTGGCGGCGGCCGGCGCGGCGGGCAGGCCGGCCACCAGGACGGCGGCGACGATCACCGTCACAGCGCGGCGCCAGCCGCGGGGGCTCGACAGGGTCATGATGCGTGACTCCTTGCGTGGGAAGAAAGGGAACCGGAGGGAAGGCGGCGCGCCTCGGCCGCTCACCGGGGCGGTCCGGCGGCGGGTGGCGTGGTCCCGCCGCGCCGGCGGCGCGGCGGGTCGGCCAGCGACAGCGGCTGGTAGCCGGCGTCGGCGGGGTTCAGGGCGGAGCCGGGCGGGACGATGGCGTCGATGCGGTCGAGCACGTCGGGGGAGAGCGTCACCTTGGCGGCCGGGTTCGGGTCGAACCGGGCCGGGAACCGGTCGGCCCGGCGGGAGATCGGGGCGTCGAGCCCGCCGTGGTAGCGCCCGGACAGCCATCCGCCGGCGAGCGGGTTCCACGGGGTCACGGCCAACCCGTACCGCTGGGCCAGCGGCAGCAACTCCCGCTCGACCTCGCGGGCGAGGATCGAGTACGGCGGCTGCTCACTCACGACGCGCCCCCGGCCGCGCCGCTGGGCGATCCACTGGCCCTCCACGATCGCGGACGGCGTGGGCGGTTCGGCGATGACAGTCATGACGCTCTTCCTGTCGATTGCGCTACCGGGCGTGCTGGGCCCGGGCAGGTGTGGGTGCGACGCGGCAACGAGTCGGCCGTCGATCGATCCCCGGAGACGCGGGCGGACGTCGTCGCGCCGGGCGGCGCGACGGTGGAGGGAGGTCGGGGGTGCGCGCTCAGCGGCAGCAGCCGCACGCGGCGGTCCAGCCACGGCAACATCCCCGCGACACCGCGACCGCGGTGGCGTCGAGCGGGGCCCGTTGGCTGATCACGGTCTGTACATTAATCCTCAATCCCTACAGATTGAATAGGGATTTCAGTCGTTGGGACGCCGGCTCTTCTGCCTCGCGGGCATGACGGCATTAGGTGATGGTCAGCACGGCGGGCGATGATTGCCTGTGGCGTACGTGAGGGGGTGGTGAGGTGGACGACTGGCTGCCCGACGCTCAGGTGCTCGCCATGCTGGACCTGGAACCGCAGGGCTGGATGCTGGCTCGGGCCGTGCGCGATGGTGACGTGATCGCTGATTTCGAGCTGGTCTTCATCAACGACGCCGGTTGCCGGATGGTCGGTCGACATCGCGCCGAGTTGGTGGGCCGCCGCTACCGGCAGTTGTGGCCGGAGACCGTGCACGACGGAACACTGCCGTTCTACCGGTCGGTGGTGCAGACCGGGAGCCCGGCTGTGCGGATGGTGTACTACGAGCGGGCATCCATCGCCGGGCACTTCGAGTTCCGCGTAGGCCCGTACCGCGACGGGATCATGGTGCGCTGCGTCGACTTGCGGCAGGTGCGGGTGTCGCCGGAGTCGGCCGGTGCGGTGCGGTTGTACGACATGCTCGACACCGCGTTTGACGGGTTCACGGTGCTTCGTCCCGTACGGGCGGCCGACGGAGAGGTCCTCGACTTCGTCTGTGAGTACGTCAACCAGCAAGGGGCCAAGATGACCGGCCGCACCGTGGAGGACGCGATCGGCCATCCGCTCAGCGAGATCGCCGCCCACAGCTGGGAGAGCGGCCTGTTCGACCGTTACCGTGCGGCGGCCGACACGGGGAAGCCGTGGCGGCAGGAGCTGAGCTATCCCGAGATCGGCCAGGTATGGGAGATCAAGGTCGGGCGCACGGGCGGCGGTCATGTGGCGGTGTCGTTCCGGGAGATCACCGAGCAGGTCGACCGGCAGCGACAGTTGGTCGAGATCGCGGCCCGCGCCGAGCAGGCGGCAGCTCGCGCCCGCAGCCTGGAGTGCGTGACCGGGGCGTTGGTCGCGGCGAACACGACAGCGCAGGTCTACGCCGCCATCGGCTCGGTGCTGCGCCCCTCGGCCGGCGGGCAGGGCCTGGCGTTGCTCCTGCGCCAGGAACAGTCCCTCCACCTCGCCTATCACGCCGGCTACGAACCGGAGGTCGTCGCTCGGCTGCGTGAGCTGCCGGTCGAGCATCCCTACCCGGCGGCCACCGTCGCCCGTACCGGGCAGCCGTGTTACCTGACCTCACCGGCGCAGTTCGACGCCGCCCAGCCCGACGCGGACTCGGCCGTCCCGCCCGGCAACCGGCAGGCGTGGGCGTTTCTCCCCCTGACCGTCGCCGGTGAGGTGCTGGGTACGCTCGTCGTCGGCTATCGGGAGCCGCGGGATTTCGACCCGGACACCAGATCGACGCTCACGGCGCTGGCGGCGCTGGGAGCCCAGGCGTTGCAGCGGGCGATGCTGTTCGAGACCAGCATGTCGATCGCCTCCGAGCTCCAGCACGCCCTGCTGCCGGCGACGCTGCCGACCACCGCGGGACTGCGGCACGCCGCCCGGTACCTGCCGTGGACACGGGGCGCCGAGGTGGGCGGCGACTGGTACGACATCATTCCCATCAGTGACGGGATCGTCGGGGTCGTGATCGGCGACGTCGCCGGACACAACACCGCCGCCGCCGCGGCGATGGGACAGGTCCGAGACGCCCTACGCGCGTACGCGATGGCCGGACAGCGACCATCCACCGTCATGACCAACACCAACCATCTCATCCGCGCCGTGCGGCTGGACGCCATGGCGACGTGTTGTTACCTGCGGCTGGACGTCGCCCGGGGCACTGCCACCGGCGTCCTCGCCGGGCACCCGCCCCCCATCCTGCGTGACGCGCACACCACCACCCTGCTCGGCCTCCGCACGCAGGCTCCGCTGGGTGTCTCGGACTCGGTCGTCTACCGCGAGAGCAGCTTCGACTTCCCGCCGGCGGCGACGATGGTGCTGTACACCGACGGGCTGGTGGAGGACCGCAGCCATCCACTTGACCGCGGCCTGGAGGAACTGTGCGCGGCAGTACGCGGCGCACCCCGCCTCGACCCGGCCGACATCCTCGATCACATCCTCCGCAGCGACGTGGGACCCCGGCCGCGGCGTGATGACGTCGCCCTGCTCTGTCTCACCCGAGAACCGCTCGACAGTTGAAGACCGACACGCTCACGCTGGGCCCGCTCGTCGTACCTCCTCCGCTCTCCGGACGACGACCGGATGTTGTGCGTGACCGGCGGCCCAGGCGCTGCCGCCGGACGCCGGCAGGTGTGCCTGGGCGTACCGCATCGGCGACGTGTAGCTTCCGATCATGGGCATCGGCGGTACGGACGACGTGGGTGCCGGGTTGAACACCGCTCACGGCGCCGGTGACGTGACGTTGTTGTCGGAAGAGATCACCGCCGCCCGGGTGACGGTGCTGCGTCACGCGGTCGCCGCGGCAGCCCGTTCGGCGGGTCTGGTGGGCGACGGGCTGGAGGACTTCGTGTTGGCGGTACACGAGTTGGTCACCAACGTGGTGCGCCATGGCGGGGGCAGTGGCGAGGTGCGTCTGTGGCAGCGCCACGACCTCCTGACCTGCGAGGTCAGCGACGACGGGCCGGGGTTGGGTGAGATGACCGTGGCCCTGCCGTCACCGGGGGAGGTCGGCCACCGGGGACTGTGGCTGGCACAGCAGCTCACCGAGGGGCTGATGATCGACAACTCCGGTCAGGGAACGATTGCCTCGGTGACAGCGCAGCTACGTCCCCGATTGACCGGGCACGAGGAAGGGTGACAGTGGCCGCGGAGCATCCCTGGCACTGGCGGGTCGACGTCGGCGCCGATCGTCGCGTCCTGACGCTGACCGGTGAGATCGACATCTCGGGCGCCGACCGGCTCGACGAGCTGCTGCACGAGACCATCGACCAGGCCGGGATGGTGATGGTGGATGTGGCGGGGTTGACCTTCATCGACTCGACCGTGCTCAGCATCCTGATCGGCGCGCACCACCACGCCGCCGATCGGGGAGTGGATCTCGCTCTGGTCAACGCGGCTGGGCAGGTCCGCCGGGTCCTCGACATGACCGGCATCATGAAGCTGTTCGGCCGGGCGGCAGACCTGCCGTCCACCGCGATCTGAACGCGAGGGCTGAGGTGTCACCCGCGAGGCTGCCGGCGCGACACGGGAGCCGGGGAATAGTCAGCCGCGACCTGTCGTGGGCGCACAGAAGCGGACCATGAGCACGGTGGCGTCGTCCTGGAGCCGGTCATCCTGGTAGGCGAGGATCGCGTGGACGAGACGCCGGGCGGTCTCTGGCAGCGGCAGCCCGTCAGCCAGGGCGCGGACGGCGAAGTCGACCAGCCGCTCGGTGCCGAACCGTTCCCCGTCGGCGGAACGGGCCTCGGTGATGCCGTCGGTGTAGAAGAGCACGTCGTCGCCGGGTTCGAGGGCTTCCTCGACCACCAACGGGGGGTGCCGGTCGCCGAGGGCCACGGGCAGGGCGGTGGGCGTGGGTAGGACGGTGGCGACCCGGCCGCGTCGGAGCACCAGCCCGCCCGGGTGTCCGGCGGAGATGACCCGCAGCCGGCCGGTGCGCTGGTCGAGCTCGGCCAGTACCCCGGTGATCAGCCCGCGCCGGTCGTGGTCACGTACCGCGGTGTCGATGTGGTGGTAGGTCTTGACCAGGTCGAGACCGCCCCGACGTGCGTTGCGGTACGCGGCCAGGGCCAGGCTGGCGAGCATCACGGCGCGCATCCCACCACTGGAGCCGTGCCCGACGGCGTCGAACAGGGCGAGGTGGGCGGTGTCGCCGTTGACCGCGTAGTCGAAGGCGTCGCCACCCACGTCGTAGCAGGGCTCCAGAATCCCGCTGATGATCAGGTTGCCGGTGGAAAAGGTGAGCGGTGGCAGCTGGGCGCGCAGCATTTCGGCTGGCAGGCGCATCGGCGCCTGGCGGCGGACCTGCTCGATCGTGTCGCTGTAGTGCGACCGTGTGATCACCAGCTCGGCGAGCAGGGAAGCGACCGCTTCGAACGCGACCACGGCGGAGTCAGGCACGACGGCTGCGGCGGTCACCTCCGCGACGCCCACGCGCTCCAGACCGTTGAGCAGCGGCAGCCACAACCGTGCGCCGCCGTCGACGGGTCCGCCGAAGGACTGCAGCATGCTGAACGCCCGGCCGGCCAGGCTGCCCTCGACTGTCAGAGCGTCCCGGTGCGGTGCGTCCGGGCCGGGCAGGGGAAGCAGTTGACGCTGCTCGTGGTCGACCACGTAGAGGATCATGTCGTCGGCGCCGAGCTGTTGGGCGGCCCGCCGTGCCATCCCCGGCAGGTCCTCGGACCGGGCGTGGTGCGCCTGCCGCAGCAAGTCTCCCAGCGCGTCCCGCTCGCCCATGCCCACGACCTTCGCCTCCGCCCACGCGGGGCTGCCTGACCGGTCAGAGTACGCGGGCGTTCCACCGCGTGGGCTGCTGCCGCCGCCTTGACCCGCAGAAGCGCCGTCAGCGAGACAGCCGCGCACCTCGACGACATCTGTCGGGAGAGCCAGCGCTGGATCCGCCCGGCCCAACGGGCGCTCCTGGCCGCCGCGCGATCCGGTGTGCGGGTTTCTGGGCGAGCCGTCCCGTTCCGCGACGCGCGGCGTCGAACAGGAGTAGCTTCCCGGCGGTCTGCCCGAGCGCCAGTGCGAGGACGGCGACCAGGGCGTGGCTGCCACGGTGTCCGGCGACGAAGTAGTTGGGGCTGAGCACGGGCCAGCACAGGAACGCCAGCGACAGCATCGTGTCCAGCACGACGACGCCCGTGCCCATGACCCTTCGCATGACATACGCGATCCTGAACAGCACCCGCGATGCCGACCCGCTCCGCGCCGCTCCCCGGGTCGGAACGACGATCGTCCGGCCCGGCGTGCGCCTGCCGGGCCGGACGAGCCGTCAACGCACCGAGAACCACAGGTCCTGCGGGCGGTGGTCGGAGAGCCGCTCGGCGGAGACCAGTCGGTAGCGGTGCACGTCGACCGCACCTCGGGTGAACGTCCAGTCGATCCGCCAGAACGGCAGGGGCAGGCCGGCGAGCGGGCTGTCCCAACTGAAGTTCATCGGCGCGTCGAAGCGCCAACTCAGGGGCAGCACCTGGGTGCCCTCGTCGGACGCGTCGCGGGTGACGGCACGCAGCCCGTCGAGTGTGCCCATCGCCGAGGTGGCGTTGAAGTCGCCGGAGACTATCGACGGGTTCGGGTTGCGCCGCACATCCTCGGTGACGGCCGCGACCTCCTCCTGCCGCCAGGTGAACTTGCGCCGGTAGTACCCGTCGAGGTCGACCTGCGGGTGCAGGAAGTCGAGGTCGATCGCGGTCGGCACGGTGACGTGCACGTTGTAGACCGAGACCGTCCGCTCGCCGACACGCAGGTCGGTCCGGAGCACCTTGTCCCGCGCGAAGACCTCGGCGAAGGGGGTGCCGGCGGGCAGCCGGGCGGCCGGTCCGAACAGCGGCTTCGCCACGATCGGAAACCGGGAGATCGTGACCAACTCGCTGCTGCGCGCGATGTGGTAGCCGGGGAATTCGGCGCGTAGCTTCTCGTCGTCGTCCACCGGGAGGTAGCCGGCCTCGGCGCTGCCCGGCAGCCAGACCACATGCTCCTGTAGCAGGTAGACGTCGGCGTTCTGTCGACGGAGGAAGGCGAACTGCGCCTCGGGGTCGCGGTTGCTCATCCCCCAGTAGTTCGTGTTCCAGGTGAAGAGGTGGACCGCGCCAACCGGCACCGGTCGCGCGTCGCGCAGCAGCGCGGCCGGATAGACGCCGAGCTGGTCGACACCGGGGAGCAGGCCCGCCACGGCGAGCGCCACGGCCCAGTGCCGGCGACGACCGCAGGCCGCCGCCGCAGCGGCAGCCAGCAGCAGTGGTGCCAGCACCAGCAGCACCGGCGGGGCCGAGTCCAGCAGGATCGACCAGTGCCACCGCCCGGTCGCCACCCGACGGGTCACCGTGAAGGCCAGGAAGAGCGCGCCGACGCCGACGACGCCCCAGCCGTAGCCGAGGCGCAGCGCGCGGGCGACCCGTCGACCGCGTGACGCCGGTGCCGGGGGCGCCCCGACAACCTCGGCTTCGCGTGTGGTGGTCATGGGGCGACCTCCTGGTAGAGGCTGCGGAAGCGAGGGCGTAGCAGCCATTCGATCAACCCGGTGGCGAGACCGGCGACGACTGCGGTGTTCATCAGCAGATGCGCGGCCGTGAAGAACACGACGAAGCCCCAGCCGCGCTCGCGTCGCACGAAGACGTACTGGCCCAGATCGCTTCCGACGAAGCCGCCGAGGAGGACGACCGTCAGCAGGGCGAGCGGGGGAAACAGGACCGCGGCCGGCACGCTCAGCAACGTCGCCGCCGCCAGGACCGCCGCGGCGGCCCGGCCGCCCGTCTCCATGCCCTGCATGGCACGGCCGCGCCGCAGGTAGAACGGCACCCGCAACCGGCTGCGCCGGAACGCCTTGCGCAGGATGGGCGCCATCCGACTCTCGTCGGACAACCGGCCGCGGACCTTCGAGGTCAACAGCATCGGGTACGACCGCGACAGCCGCTCCGCGTGGTCGATCTCCTCGGTCTGCCGCAGCGCGGGGTTGAACCAGCCGGCTCGGTCGAACGCCTCGCGGGTGACCGCGCCGAGGGCGTAGAACCCGCCGCTGACCAGCCCTTCCGCGCTCTTTCGCCAGTAGTGGTACTGGAGGATGCGGTACTGCCCGACGAGCCCTTCGGCGAACAGCGGCTCCTTGTCGGGCACGCCGAAGACCGCGCCGTAGCCCTCCTCGCCGCGCAGCAGTCGGACCGCGTTGCGGATGGCATCCGGATGCATGGTCACGTCCGCGTCGAGAAAGAAGATGATCTCACCCGTGGCGTGCCGTACGCCGAGGTTGCGGGACGCGCCGGGACCGCCGTTGGCGTCCGCGCTGACCAGCAGGCACGGCTGCCGGGCGGCGAGGGCGGCGCTGGCGTCGGTGCTGGCGTCGTCGACCACGATGACCTCGTGTGCCGGCATCGACTGGGCGTGCACCGAGGCCAGGCAGAGTTCGATGGTGCGGCTGTCGTTGTACATCGGGACGACGACCGACACCGTGACGCGGTCGTCGGCAAGCGTCTCAGCCATACAGGCTTCCCCCTTCGAGGACGAGCAGCCAGAGCCCGGCGTTGGCGAGCATCACGCCGTCACGCAGCAGCACCCGGACGGGGCTGCCGCCGCCGGCGTGCACCAGGACGATCTGGAGGTAGCGGAACAGCGCGAACAGCGCGAACGGAGCGGTGAGCAGCGCGGTGCGGCTGACCGCCGACGCGTGGAGCTGGTAGGTGATGAGCGCGCTGGCCGCGGTGAGCCCGAGCAACTGGTCGAGCAGGTGTTCGGTGTAGCCGACCAGGGCCGGTCGGTGGACGGCGCCGGCGACCCGCAGTTCGTGACGCCGTTTACCCAAGATCAGTAGCAGGCAGACCGACAGCACGCAGAGCGTGAGCCAGCCCGACGGCGGCGCGTCGACCGCGGTGTAGCCCTGCACGAGGCGCAGCACGAACCCGACCGCGACCGCGAACAGGTCCAGCAGCGGCACGTGCTTGAGAAAGAAGCTGTAGGCGACGTTGACGACCAGGTAGGTCAGCAGCGGCCACCACGACCGGACGTCCGTCGCGACCAGCAGGACCAGCCCGGCGAGCAGGAGCGCGGCGAGCGCGCCCGCCTGCCAGGGCGTAACCCGCCCGGAGGCGATCGGGCGCAGCCGCTTGCGGTCGTGGGCCCGGTCGCGTTCGCGGTCGGCGATGTCGTTGAGGACGTACACCAGGGCCGACGCGAGCGTGAAGCCGAGCACCGCCGCGGCGACCGTGCGCAGGTGTGGCCAGCTCCACAGGTCGGCGTCGAGCAGGGGGAGCACCGCCACGAGGTTCTTGGGCCACTGGCCGGGCCGCAGGAGCTGGACGAAACCGCCGAGCGGCCTAGAAGAAGATCTTGGCGGCGGCGAGGACGCCCTGCTTCCAGGGATCGCGGCTGGTGCGTCCGGTGGTGGGTCCGTTCTGGTGGGCAGCATCGTGCGACTCCTTGCGCTCCGGCCGGTCGCCGAGGCGGCGCTGCTCGCGCCACCAGGCGTACGTGTCGAGGATGGCGTCCTGGTTGGACTGCCGGGGTTGGAAGCCGAGCCGGTCGCGCGCCTTGTCGATGCTCACGTACGAGTCGGCGGTGAGCTTGCTCAGCAGCCGGCCGTAGACCGGAGACAGGCGCACGCGTTCCAGCGTGCGCAGCGCGGCGAGCGCGGGACGTCCGGGCAGCGGGACGACGCGCCGGCCGTGACCGGCCGCGTCGAGCACCGCCTGAAAGTCCTCCCGCAGCGTGCCGAACTCGGCGGCGGCGATGTTGTAGGTGTCGTTGGCGACCTCGGACGGCGCGTCGAGCACCGCTCGGACCGCCGCGACCAGGTCAGCCAGGGCGAGCATCTGGATGCGTACGTCACCACGGCCCAGCACCGGGAAGTGCCGGCCCTCCTCGGCCCACTCGAACAGCATGGCGAACAGGCCCATCCGGCCCGGACCGAGGAACGTCTTGGGCCGCAGGATCGGCAGGCATGCCCCGGCGGCGCGCAGCTCGTCGGCGATCTCCTCAGCCGCCGCCTTCGCCGCGCTGTACGTGTCGACCGGCTCGCGGGGATGTTCCTCGGTGGTCGGCACGATCCGCGGCAGTCCGTAGACGGCCGTCGAGGAGATGTGCACGACGCGCGGCACACCCGCCCGCACCGCGGTGCCGAGCACCGTGCTCGTGCCGTCCACCACGATGGACCTGATCTGCGCCGCCGGATAGCTCGGCAGTGCCGAGGCGCAGTGCACGAGGGCGTCCGCCCCCGCCAGTGCCCGACGCATCAGGGTCGTGTCGCGCACGTCACCGACGAAGGCGATGTCGGGACCCGGGCGTAGGTCCACGGCACGTACCAGGTCGCCGTCGGCGCGCAGCCGGCGGGCCAGATGCGAGCCGAGCATGCCGGCGGCTCCGGTGACCACGACGGTTCGGGTCACCACAGGGAACTCACCTTTTCCTTGACGAAGCGGACGGTCAGCCGGCCGAGTCCCTGGTGCAGGGTCTGGTCGAGGGCGTCGATCGCGCGTTCGACGTCCGCCGGGTCGGTCACCAGGCTCGGGGCGAGCACGAGCGGGTTGCGACCGTTGAGCGTGTAGTACGAGTAGATGTCGTGGTCCTGGTAGAGCGCATTGACGACGGCGCAGGTAACGACCTTGGTCTTGAACTGCGGGTCGCGGGCCATGCCGACCGGGGCCACCTTGGCGAGCAGGTCCAGCAGTCGAGGGCCCCCGTCGAGGAAGACGCCCCACAGCGCGCCGGCGCCGGTCACCTCGCTGATCGCGTCCGGATGTTGCTTGGCGAGCCGCCGCAGCCCGGGGGCGAGGACCGCCTCCAGGTGGCGGGCCCGCGCCGGGTAGTCGTCCTCGACGGCGATGTTGATCGCTTCCAGGGCGGTGGCGCACTCCTCGCCGAAGCCGTAGTAGGTGGTGCTGGTGCTCTGGAGCAGCGCGTCGTTCAGGTTGTCGTAGGCCCGGCGGTAGATGGGCTCACGCGCCACGAACGCGGAGATGGACGACTTGCCGCCGCCGAACGACTTGGACGTGGTGAGGACGTCGGGGATCAGGTCCGGGTAGCGCATGAAGTGGAAGAGTGTGCCGGTCTTGCCCCAGCCGGTGTAGATCTCGTCGAAGATGAGCACGATCTGGTGCCGGGTGCACAGCTCGCGCAGGCCGCGCAGGAACTCCTCGGAACAGCTCCGCAGCGTGGAGGCGCTGAACGGCTCGATGAGGATCGCGTACACGTCGTCGGGGTGTCGCCGCACCGCGGCGCGCACCGAGTCGAGGTCGCCGTACCGGAAGGTGTCGATGCCGGGGATGGTGGGGAACGGAAAGTGGCTCTGCCCGGTCAGGCCGCCGGAGCCGAGCAGCTTGCCGTGAAAGCTGCTGTCGGCCCGCAGCACCGTGCCGCGCCGGCCCCGGTGGTACTTGTAGGCGAGCTTCACCGCGCCCTCGACCGCCTCGGCGCCCGAGTTGGGCAGGAAGGACATGTTCAGGTCGCCGGGGAGCACTTCGGCGAGGTTGTGGGACAACGCCGCGAGGTAGGGCGAGAAGTACGTCTTGTGCACCTCCATGCTGCGCCGCTCGGCGAAGCGGCGACGTACGTCGAGGATGCGCGGATGGTTGTGCCCGTGGTTGAGCACGCCCACCCCGCCGGTCAGGTCGAGGATCTTTCGGCCGTCGCGCTGCCAGAGATAGGCCCCCTCGGCGCGTTCGACGAGTTCGCGACCGAACCCGAAGGAGGTCATCAGCGCGACCTGACTCTTGTTGACGTGCCGGCGGTACAGGTCGTGGACCTGGCCGGTGTCGAGGCCTTCGGCCTCGTCAAGGGTGTACAGCCTGGACATGGGGATCTCCTGAACGGACGGTGCGGGACAAGGTGAGGACGAGCAGCGAGACGGTGACCTCGACCAGTACGCAGATCAGCCGGCTGGCCACCGCCGCCATCCCGGCGGCCGACCACGGCAGCACGGTGGCGAGGGCGGTACTGATGGCGACCTCGCGAACGCCCCAGCCGTCAGGGGCGATGATCGAGAGGCTGCCGGCGACGGTCGCCAGGGCGAACGCCCCGATCGACACGGTCGCCGAGGAGCGGGCATCGGCGCCGAGGAGCACCGCCACGGCCCACAGGTGCAGGCCGGAGACCAGCCAGGACAGCAGGGCGAGACTGACCGCGAGCCGCATCCGGCCGGGCGGCACGGGGGTGACCGAGCGCTTCGCCAGCCGGGCGACGCGGGCGATCACCCGGTTGAGGATCTGCGGTCGGACCAGGCAGACGGCGAGACCGGCGACGGGTACGGCGATCCACCAGCCCGGCGCGGCGAGCAGCCCCACCAGCGCGCCGGAGAAGATCGTCAGGGCGATGCTGACCAGGTACGCGGTGACCATCTGCTCGGCCGGCACCCCCGACCGGCGGCCCAGGTCGACGTGGGTGACCACTCCCCACACCCGCCCGGGCAGATACTTGCCGAGCTGACCGAGGAAGAAGATGCGGCCGGCCGTGAGCCCACCGATGGGCACCAGCGCCCGCCACGCCAACATGCCGATCAGCAGGCCGGCCAGGTTCGCCGCGACGGCGGCCAGGCACAGCGGCAGCGCGTCCGGCCGGGCCAGAACGGCCAGGGCAGCCGGCCCGTCCCGGCGGAGCGCGAAGCCGAGCCCGGCCAGCGCGGCGAGGACGACCAGTGGGGTGAGCCATCGCCGGCGCAGCACGGTGCGCAGCACACCGACCGCGGCGCCCGCCAGCAGCGCGAGGTGGACGAGCAGGCTGACCCCGAGGAAGAACGGCACGAAGTGCGCGCCCTTGTAGCGGGCCACAAGGCGTAGCTGCCCCGGGTCGGCGAGCGCGAAGACGGCCAGCAGCAGGGCGGTCAGCGCGGCGACCGGCGGCCGGAGCACCGCGAACGGCGTCGACGCGATTGCCCCGGCGACGGCGAGGATGCCCAGCGGCCGGTTCGCGGTGAGACTCGCCCGGCCCTTGCGCCGCGCGCCGAAGACGGTCCGGGCCAGAAGCTGGGATCGGCGGAACTGCTCGGTGAGCAACGGACCCAGCCGGGACACCTCGTCGTGCGCGGCGACGATGCGCTCGGTCAGCAGGATCCGGGTGATCGGCGCCAACCGCTCGCTGTACTCCAGGTCCTCGGAGTCGCGCAGCGACTCGTCGAACGGGCCGGCAGCCTCGAAGACGGAACGCCGGATCGCGGCCTGGGCGAAGAACGCGGTCTGCCCGAGCCCGACGGCCCGCCGCCGCCACCAGTACGAGTGCAGCGTCCGGTACCACTCGACCGGCCCGTCGTCGATCAGCGGCTCGGGGGCGATCAGGCCGTGCACGCAGCCGATCTCGGGGTGCCGATCGAGGATGTCGACCGCGTTGGCGAGCGCGTCCGGGGCCAGCGCCTCGTCGGAGTCGAGGAAGAAGAGCACCTCGCCGGTGGCGGCGGCGGCACCGGCGTTGCGTGACACCGAGACCCCGCCGTTGACGGGGTTCTCGATCAGGCGGCACGGAAAGCCGCGGGCGATGTCGCGCGAGTCGTCAGTGCTGCGGTCGTCGACCACGATCACCTCGTCCGGGGGGTGGGTCTGCGCATAGACCGACTCCAGGCACCTCCGCAGGGTCCGGGCGTAGTTGTGGTTCGGGATGATCACCGAGACGGTGGGGCTCATGACGACAAGTTGACCGACCGCGGATGTCGAGGCGCTGTCGGCCGGGTCCGACCGGCGATAGCGGCGGTGCCGTTCCGATAGCCTCGCATGGTCCGCTGGCGCCTCGGCCCGGCGTGGCGTGAGCGGTGGGCCCGCACGGGTGCGGGCCGGCACGACGGGCACGGGGGTGGGCATGGAGACGTTCGCGTCAGCACCGACACCGACACCGACACCGACACGGGCGGGTCGCGGGTGGCGGGTGTGGCGGGCCGCGGCAGCGCTCTGGGTGGTGTTCGTGCTGGCGCACTGGGCGTTGAACGGTCGCTGGTGGCTGTGGCTGGTGCCCGCCGCGTTACCGCCGCTGCTGTTCGTCGTGGTGCCGCTGACGCTGGTCGTCGCGGCGGCGGCGGTCCGGCCCCGGCGGCGCTCCACCGCCGCTCTAGCCGTGCTCGGCCTGCTGCTCGGGCTCCCGTACGCCGGGCTCCGTCCCGTGCTCGCCGCCGAGCACGGGCACGGGGGCGTCCGGATCCTGTCGTGGAACACCGAGTTCTGGAGCCAGGACAAGGATCCGGACCGGTTCTACCGGTACCTGCACGAGCAGGACGCGGACGTCTACCTGCTGCAGGAGTATCTCGGCTGGGATCTGGCGCGGCCGTTCGACGGTCAGCGGCCGATCGATGATCTGGACCGGCTGCACGCGGAGTTCCCGAACTACACCGTCGTGCGGCGCGGCGAACTGGTGACGCTGTCCCGCCTACCGGTGGTCGCCCAACCGCCGGTGGCACCCGATCCGGCGGCGGCCGGCGATGCCACCACCGACTTCGACACGATTTTCGGCGAGGCGAAGACCCTGCGTACGGATCTGCACGTGGACGGCTCGGTGGTGTCGTTCTACAACGTCCACATCGCGGTGCAGCTCAAGTTGGTCGACCCGCTGTCGGCGGACTTCTGGCGTATGCCGCGGACGGCCGACGCGCAGCGGCGGCGGCAGTTGACCGGGTTGTGGGCCGACATCTCCGCCAACCCCCGGCCGGTGGTGCTGGCCGGAGACTTCAACACCAGTCCGGCCATGGCCGACCTCGACGGCGCACCGCGGCGACTGCGGGACGCCAACGACGAGCTGTATCCGGCCTCCTGGCCGGCCCGGCTGCCGCTGTGGCGGCTGGACTGGGCGTTCACCAGCGCGCCCCTGCGGGTGCGCGGCTATGACCTGCGGTCCCCCGACGGGCTGTCCGACCACCGGGCTCAGGTGGTCACCCTCGCCGCGCGACGGTGATGTCGACCGCGCGTCGCAGGGCGGCGTCGCGCTCGCCCGGCTCCTCCTCGGCCCTCAGCCGCTCACCGGCGAAAACCCGGGTCAGGTCGTGCAGCAGATACCGCGCCAACCCGTCCGGGGCAAGGTAAGCCTCGATCAGTCCCGCCTCGGTCAGCCGCTCCGCCGCCTCCTCGGCCTCGTCGGGTCCGACGTCGAGCAATGCGGCACACAGCGGCACGGTCACGTCCGGCAGCTCGACCAGGGCCAGCCGGCGCAGGAGCCGGCGGGCGATGACCGGCAGCCGCCGGTAGCTGAGCGCGAGCCCGGCCCGGATGCTTACTCCGCCGTGTTCCAGCTCGTCGAGACGCCGACCCTCCTCGCTGAGCCGGCGCACCATCCGAGACAACGGCCAGTGCCGGTGGATGGCGAGCCGCGCGCCGATGATCCGCACCGCCAACGGCATCTGCCCGGAGAGGGCGACGAGGCTGTGCGCGGCGGTGGGCTGGCTGCGTACCCGTTCGGCGCCGATGATCCGGCTCAGCATTGCGAGCGCCTCGTCGGCCGTGAGCGGCCCGACCTCCACGTGCCGGGCGGGTAGGAGTCCCAGCCGTGCCCGGCTCGTGACGACGACCGCGCAGCCGGCGGATCCAGGCAACAGGTCGGTGAGTTGCGACTCCTGCGTCACGTCGTCGAGCAGCACCAGGATCCGGCGGCCGGCCAGTCGGGACCGGTAGACGGCGGTGCGCCGCTGCGGATCGTCGGGGATGGCGCCGGGCGGCACGCCCAGCGCCCGCAGGAAGTGCTCCGAGACCTCGGCGGTCACCGCCTGACCCTGTTCGCCGCGCAGGCTCGCGTACAACTGGCCGTCGGGAAAGTTGGCGCTGACCCGGTGCGCGACCCGGACCGCGAGCGCGGTCTTGCCGGCCCCGGGAAGCCCGGTCAGCGCGAGGATCGGCACCCCGTCGGTCTCGGCGGTGAGCAGCCGCGTGCCCTGCGCGATGTCGGTGGCGCGACCGGCGAAGTCCGGCAGATCGGCCGGGAGCTGGCGCGGCGGCAACGCGTGCTGCACGCGCAGGATGTTCTGCTCGATCCGCCGCAGCTCCGCCCCCGGCTCCAGGCCCAGTTCCTCGACCAGGACGGACCGGGCCCGGCGGTACGCCTCCAGCGCCTCGGCCTGCCGCCCGGACCGGGACAGCGCGAGCATCAATTCACCATGGAGGTTCTCCCGCAACGGGTAGCGGCGGGTCAGCTCCTGCAACTCGCCCACCAGTTCGTGGTGCCGGCCGAGGTGCCGGTCGAGCCGGATCCGTTCGGCGAGCACGGTCAGCCGCTGCTCATCGAGTCGGGCCGCCGCCTCGGTCAGCGCCCCGCCGGCCAGGCCGGCCAGCGCGGGGCCTCGCCAAAGGGCCAGGGCGGCGCGCAACTGCCCGGCTGCCTGGGCGTGGCGGCCCGCGACGGCGAGGGCGCGTCCCTCGGCCGCGAGGCGGGCGAAGCGCACCGCGTCGATGTGATCGGCGGTGAGGTCGAGCAGGTATCCGGGCGACTGGGTGCGCAGGATCGTCCGCTGGTCGTGGCGGGCGAGCGTCCTGCGCACCATGGAGATCGCGGCATGCACCTGGTTTCGTGCGGTGGGCGGCGGCGCGTCGCCCCAGACCGTGTCCACCAGCAGGTCCGTCGAGACAACCCGGTTGGCCTGCATGACCAGGGTGGCGAGCACGGTGCGTTGTCGGACTCCGCCGATCGGCACCGCCGCATCCCCCACGGTCAGCTCCATCGGCCCCAGCACGTTGATGAACACGTGACTCCCCCCGGTCGTGTCGCGCCCGGAACCCGGGAAGTGCCTTCCGCTCCCGACTGGAAAGAGACTTTACTAAGAAAATCTCTAGACAGGGATTCCCATCGATGAAACGGCCGTGAACATCCCGCCTGGTGGACGCGTTCACATTAGAACATGCGTTCTAACGGGTGTCGGTCGTGAATTCGGCCACGGTCGGCGCGGCCCGCCGCGCGCCTGCCGTACCGAGCGGTCGGTCCCGGCCCCCGTCGCGACGGGTCGGAGCGACGTTTCGCTCAGCGAGTGCCGGTGGGGTCCTCGGTCCGGCCCGGCGGGCCTGGGGTTGTGGGACTCTGTCGTCGGGCAGTCGCCGGCCGGCCCCGCGTGCTCGACCGCCGGCCGCTCTGCACGAGTTCGTTCCCTCGCTGCCGTTGCCCACCATCTTCCGGTCCACTCAATCTCAGTACGGGACGAAGACCGTGTGTCACAGGTTCGAAGTTCCGGGCGGCGCGACTACGGCCCGCGACCTCGTGTCGACCATCCCCGTGGCTGGCTGTCGCAGCCGACGGCATCGCCGTGACGCGAGTGCCCGGACCGCATGAATCGGTCAGCGCCCGGACACCTGATGGCGAGATCGACCAGTGGTACGGCCGCGAACTGCTCGCCGCACGATGCATGACCTCGCGGTGTAGAGCACAGCACCTTGCGGTCATCCAGGGGCTTGCGGCCCGGGAACCGCTGCCGGCGTGGTGGTCGGGGTGGCAGCAGCGGCGCGATCTCGGCCCAGAGATCGTCCGAGAGGATCCACAGCGGCTGCTCACCCCTCCTCACGATCAGACAGAGCGATCTCCACGTCCCGAAGACACGCCCACCATCATTAAGTTAGGAGTTGTCAGTGATGTCTCGCTACGAGGCGGCATGGTATAGCCGGCGCGGAGCGGACCGACGACGGCTGGCAGGCCGCGAGCCACCGATCTGGCGGTATCGGAAACGAACGCACGCACAAGCGGCGACAGACGCAGTTCGGCGCATCCGCTGGGCGTGTTGCTGAGCATGCCCGCATCAACGAGTTCGTCCACCAGCTCGTCGTCCTCCGGCGGCAGCGGGCTCACCGCATCCGCGGCGACCGGGGCCAACCAGTGCAGCAGTATCTGGGCCGGCTGGCTCAGCGCCAGATAGGCCGACCGAAGGTACTCCCGCATCGACAGGTCGCCGATGCGGAGCCAGCTCAGAACGTCTCCACCACGGTGCCAACCGTCCACCACCTGCCGAAGGACCGTGTGTGGACGCAGGGCGATCCTCCGGAGCGCGATGTCCAGGGCCAGCGGCAGGTCGCCACAGGCCGCGGCGAGACGGTCGAGGTCGTCGGGCTCGGCCGTGACGGTGAGGGGCAGGGCCGATTCGATCATGGCGAGGGAGTCGGTGCGCGCCAGTGGTCTGATCTGTAGCCGGCGAACGTCGCGCAGTCCCAGCAGCCGTTTGCGGCTGACCAGCATTATCGTGCTCGTGTCACTGTCCACCAGCAGCGGGCGCACCTGCTGCTCGTCCCACACGTTGTCGAGGAGTATCAACAGGCGGCGTTCGGCCGCCAACGTGCGGTACAGGCCCACGCGGTGGTCGAGGGTGCCGGACAGTTGGTCGCCTGACACCCCGAGTGCCCGGAGGAACCCGTCCAGGATGTCGTAGGGGCTGGACACGCTGCGGGCCTGGTGCGCGCCGAGGTCGGCATACAGCTGCCCGTCGGTCGCCTCGGCTGCTTGCGTGTGGGCGTGGTGCAGAGCCAGGCCCGATTTGCCGACCCCGGCCGGACCGCTGATCACGATCGGGGTGTCGCCGGGGATCCGCAACCACTCCAGTTCCGCCTCCCGGCCGATGAATCCGCGTGGTCGCTGTGGCAGCTGCATCGGGTACGGGAGCCCGCCGGCGCGCCGGCCCGCCGGCCGTACCCGCGTGGAGAGCCGTACCTCCCCGCCCGTGGCGGCGAGCCAGCGCTGCCGCCAGATGTCCTCGTCGCCACCGCAGGCGGCGACGAATGCGAGCGTCACCGGCAGGGACGGCATCCGGTTGCCGCTCGCGGCGCTGGAGAGCACAGACGGCGAGAACAGCGCGCATTCCGCCATCTGGCGATATGTCGGATTCCCCGCCAGCGCACGCAGCTGCCGCAATTCGTCGGCAAACTGGGCGACGCGTTCTCTGGCTTTATTGACCGGCTTCTCGGGTCTGCCCATGATTTCTCCCCACACGTTGTTCAACACGGCGCAATCGGCTCTCCTTGCGGGAACCAAGCCTTGATGCTCGCCGAACTGTTGAGTCGGTGTCTCCGCTGCCCGATCCGCGACAGGTGATCCTCAGCCACGTCTCATGCCCGAATTCATGCGGACGCCGCGTACGCATGTTCATGAGGTGAGGTGATTGGTTCTACCATTCGCTCAATGTGGGCTTTCGCCTCTTCGCGGCAGTATCGGCCGGGTGGGGTGGATTGCTTTTCGCTGGCTGATTTCGACGTCCATCACCAGCCGACCTGTCGATGGTCGCTCCGCCCGGGTTCGGCGGGATGTTCCGCGCATTGGTGAAACGGCGCCGGGATTCGTCGTTCGAGCGCTCGTCGCGGTCCGATCGCGGGCGAACTCGCCGGTCGTGCACCCGTCCGAGCCCCGCCCCGGTGGCCGGGCTCGGACGGGGTGCACCGTGCGGGCGGTGGTCGGCTCACCACCGGGCCGGCGATACTCCCGCCCACCGGCCGCAGGGATCGGGATCGCCCAGCCGCCGCTCGCGAGCGGGATCGCTCGCTCGCGAGCGGGATCGCTGAGGAGCGTCGAACTTCGCCGGAACGCGGTCACACCGCCTGTGGGAAGGCGAAGAAACGGTCCGGGTCGTACCGGCGTTTGACCTGCACGAGCCGATCGGCATTCGGCCCGTAGTAGGCCCGCTGCCAGTCTTCGAGGTCGGGGTCGGTGAAGTTGACGTAGGACGCGTCAGGGGCGAACCGGCCCGACTCGGCGTAGAGGGCATGCAGCCATTCCAGGTTGGCGCGAACGACCTCCGGCGAGTCGGTTTCGGCCCATGAGGTGTCGAGGCTGAGCAGGAACCGCGTGTCGCGATGCGGGAACGCCGTGTCCGCCACCGGTACGCGGCTGATCGCCCCGCCCCACGCGAACAGCGCGGCCCCGGCCCCGTCCGCGTTCCCGCTGCCGGGCCACGTGTCCACGGCCCGTACCAGTGCGACCAGCCCGGCGTCGTCGATCGGGTGCGGCACGCAGCGGTTCCGTACCGCGAAGGCGCCGCCGGCGCTGCTGTGGTGCAGGTAGGTGGCGGCGGCCCAGAAGTCCCGGTCCTCGACCTCGGCCCGGTGGGGCCGGGCGACGGCGTGGGCGGGCGCCAGCAACTCGCGTAGCTCCGCCGCCGGGCCGAGGTGGTGGCCCACCACGGACACGACACCCGCGCCGCCGGACGAGCGGGCGATGCCGATGCGCGCGGAGAAGCCGTCCGGCGCCGTCCGCATGATCTCCTGCATCGTGGCGAGCACCTCGACCGCGTACGACCACGACCACAGCACCAGGCAGGTCGACCCGGCCGGAGCGGGGCGGACCTGGAAGGTGAAGCTCGTGTTGACACCGAAGTTGCCGCCTCCGCCACCCCGGCACGCCCAGAACAGGTCCGGATGTTCCCGCGCCGAGGCGGTGACCCTGGTCCCGTCAGCCAGTACCACGTCGGTCGAGACCAGCGCGTCGCAGGTGAGGCCGTGCGCGCGAGAGATCGTGGTGACACCCCCGCCGAGGGTCAGGCCCCCGATGCCCACCGTGTCGGAGTTGCCCAGCGGGAACGTGACGTCGTACGGCCGCAGGGCCGCGTAGATGGCCTTCATCGGGGTGCCGCCCGCCACCACGGCCTGTCCGTTGTCCGGGTCGAACCGGATACCCGCGAGCTTCCGCAGGTCCAGCACCAGCCCGGAGGACACGGAATAGCCGGCGTAGCTGTGACCGCCGCCGCGGGCGACCAGCGGCACCGACTCGGCGCGGGCCCAGTCGATGGCTCGGCTGACATCCCCGGCGTGGGCGACCGTGAGGACGGCGGCCGGTCGGATGCCGGCGAACCGCCGATTCGCCGGCGAGCATGCTTCCGGGAAGCCGGGGTCGCCGGGGAGCCGGAGCTCGCCGTCGACGAGGCCGCGCAGCATCCGCCATCCGGTCATCGCGCCGCTCCCGGGATCTCCTCGAGGTACGACACGCCGGCGGCGGTGTGCTCGCCGTAGCGCTGCCAGACCTCACGCAGCACCAGGGTGTCGCCGAGCCACTGCGGCGTGTTGGTGCTGTGCCCGGCGATCACCTCGCCGCTGGCCAGCACCATGGTGTAGGCCAGGCTGAGCACGCCGCGCTCGTCGCAGGTGCCGGTGATCGTGCCGCGCCGAACTCGTCCACCCTCGAATACCGCCCAGACCAGGTTCCCGCGCTGGTGGTACACGGCACAGGTGCCGTCGCCGCCGCCCAGCGCGCGAAACCGACGGCCGTCGTAGTCGATGCTCACGCGTCCACGTCCAGCAGCCCGGCGGGCATCGTCAGGGTGGTGCCCGGCGGCGGGGGAGCGACCGGTTCGGCATCCAGTTCGACCAGTGCCACCGCGTCGTCGAGCTGTCGGGCGCAGGTTTCCGGGTCCGGGGCGGAGCAGACGACGAACGAGTGGCGGGCGATGTAGCCGCCCGGTGGCAGCCGCAGTGTGGTGCCCGGCTCGACCATGCGGGACGCGAGAACCAGGCCGGGCGCCTGCTCGGGTACGGCGACCGAGTGTACGACGCAGTCGTGGTCGGGGTAGCCGAACCGGATGCCGGCGACGCCGGCGCGGGCATGGGTGAGGTCGGGCCGCTGGCCGGTGGCGACGTCGAACAGCACGCTGCCCGGTTCGATGCCGGTGGCGGTCTGACCCAGATACGGGATCAGGTCACCGCCGAGGCGGCCGTTGACCTCGATGATCACCGGGCCGTCCGGGGTCAGCCGAACCTCGGTGTGCGTGATGCCGTTCTCGATGCCCAGAATCTGATGCGCCGCGACCAGCGCGTCCCGCAGCGTGTCGTCGGACCGCAGCGGGTCGGCGGAGTCCACGACGTGCCCCGTCTCCTCGAAGAACGGTGGCAGGCCGGTGGTCTTCCTGGCGACGAACATCGGCAGGTACTCGCCTTTGTGCACGGCGCCGTCGACGCTGATCTCCGGACCGTCGACGAAGCCCTCGACGATCGCTCCACCTTGGTAGGGCTTGTCGCCGATCAGGCTGGCCTCGTGCGCGACCCGGTACGCGAACTCGAGTTCCCGCTCGTCGGAAGCGAGCGAGACCCCCATGCTGGCGCCGAGCGCACGCGGCTTGACGATCACCGGGTACCCGATCCGGGCGGCGGCCGTGCGGGCCTGGTCGAGATCGGCGGTCAGCGCGAACCCGGGTTGCGGTGCGCCGGCCGCGGTCAACCGGGTACGGCAGCTGTACTTGTCCCGGCAACCGTGCACTCCTGGTATGCCCAGGCCGGGCACGCCGAACTCGGCGGCCAGTTCGGCCGCGGGCATCACCAGCGGCTCGTCCCAGCACATCAACCCGGTGACGTTGTACCTGCCGGCCAGCTCGCGGGCGGTTTCGGCGAGCAACCTGTGATCGAACACGTTGACCACGACGATGTCGTCGAAGTACTCGTGCTGCCAGGTCGGCCGGAGATTGTTGATCAGCACCAGTCGCAGCCCGGCCTTGCGGGCACGTTCGGCGACAGCACGGACGATGTACTCGCGGTAGAGCCTGAGGCCGCTGCCGACAACGAGCAGCGCGCCGGGTGCGGGTGCGGTCATGAGAGTGTCCTCCAGGGTGCGGTGGGTGTCATGGGGTCGACGCCGCGGCACCGGCGGCTCGACCCCGGAAGCTCGTCGACGACCGCGTCGACGGCCTGAGGAGCGGTGCGGAATCCGTCGCCGCCGCTGGCCGGGCGGGCCCAGGCCCGGAGCCCGATCCGGACGAAGCCGGTGTCCGCGTCGGCCGCGGTGGCGTAGTGGCAGTGCCGCACGCGTACGACGTCGTACCGGTGAACGTCGGCCACGATGCCGGCCGAGAGCACCCGGGCGGCCCAGCCCGCTCCGTCGCCCGGATCGGACAGCGTGGTCACCCCACGCCGGACGGCATCGGTGCTGATCTTGAGCAGGGTGCCCGCCACCGGGGGCAGCAGCCATGCTCGGCCGTCGGTGCCGATCCCGCCCGCAGCGGGTGCCGCCGCCCAGCTGTGGACCAGCTCAGCCGGTGGCCGCAGATAGACCATGGTCTGCCGGTGCAGCGTCACCGGCAGGTCGATCAGGGCCGCCGACCAGGGCCCGGCCGTGACGAGCACCGCGTCACCGGACTCGACCGAGCCGTCGGCCAGCAGCACCCGGCCGGTGTCCGGTCCTACGCCGACGACCTCCCGGCCGGGCCGCAGGTCCGCCAGCCGGTGACGCCGCAACCACCGGACCGCTGCCCGCAGGATGCGGTCGGCGAGCAGGACGCCCGCGTGCGGCTCGAACACGACCGCGGCGCCGGCCGGAAAGCCGATGTGCGGACGGTCCGCCGGATCGGTCACCCGGATCGGCAGCCCGGTGGCTTCGGCCGTGGCGACGGCCGAAGCCACCCCGTCGGGAGGGAGCGCCGTCAGCACCCCGACGCGCCGATAGAGGCGGGCGCCCGACAGACCGCCGCTGATCAGGGAGTCCAGCTCACGCCAGCGGCGGTGCAGTCGTGCCGCCCGTTCGGTGCCGGCCACGTCGCCGGTGGCAAGGGCGCGCAGGACACGGTGCTGGTCGAAGGACGTCGACTCCGGATGCGGGATCGGGCCGTGCTCCAGCAGCACCACGCGGTGCCCGGCCAGTACGCACCGGATCGCGCAGAGCAGCCCGGTGACGCCGGCACCGACCACCACGACCCGCGCCCGGTTCCGGTCCGCCCGGCAGGTGGCCTCGGTCATCGCCCGCCCCTCGCCGCGGCCAGCTGCGGCAGCGGCACCGGAACGACGGAGGTGACCTCGGCGGGATTCGTGCTGGCGTTCGCCTCGCCATCCAGGGCCTGGGCCGCCAGATCGACCAGGATCGGCGCGGCCGCCCGGAGCAGCCAGCCGACCTCGAAGCAGAAGTCTCCGGCGTCGTCGTCTGCTGCCGGCCAGCGGTCCAGCCTGCTCAGGTGGTCGCTGATCGCCTCCGCCGCGCGGTTGAGGCTGAACCCGGCCAGCTCGTAGGACGCCGCGAACCGGTCGGACATGCGAGCTGCGGCGTGGCGCGAGCGCGCCGACACCGGCAGTGGGCCGCGTCCGACCCAGCGGTTCACCCGCTCAGCGATCCGGCTCCACGGCCCGGTCAGCCGGGACTCGGTGACTCTCGAGAGCGCGTCCCGGCTGAAGCTGGTCCGCTGGTGTTCCGGGCTGGTCGCGGCCAGGTAGAACCGGATCAGGTCGCGTGGCACCTCGGCAGCCAGGTCCCGGCCCCGCACCACATGTCCGCGGCTGGTGGAGAACTTCTGGTGGTCCAGCTCGTAGAACTCGTTGGTCAGGTAGCGGGTGGGCAGCTCGTAACGGCGGTCGCAGGCCAGCAGCATCGCCGGACCGGTGATCGCGAACGGGTAGATGTTGTCGAATCCGAGGAAGTAGACGATCTCCGATTCGCTGCCGGCCAGCCACAGCCCGTCCTCGCCGGCCGGGGGGTGCCCCCGGCTCTCCGCCGCCAGCGCCGAGCAGTGCATGCTCCACGCCATCGCTTCGGCGTTGGGGTTGACCACCTGCCCCGCGACCTCCGGAAACGGCACCTGGATGCCCCACGGCACCGGATAGGTCACCGGGAAGTCAGGCAGTGGTCGAGACAGCAACCGCACCATCGCCTGCACCATGTGCGGCCGCATGCCGTCGGCGTGCCTTTCGAAGTGCGTGCGGAGCCGGTCGCGATAGCGCTCGACCGGAAGTACGAGCACCCGGGCGTTCCGCAGCGGTACCGGCTCGTCCGGGTCCAGGGTGGACCGGACGTTGAGCAGCTCGCCCGGCGGCACCAGGTGCCCGCAGCTCTCGCACAGCCCGGCGCACCCCTCGGCCAGGCACTCCGGGCAGTTGCCGGACACGAAGCCGTCCACCAGGAACTGCCCGGTCCGCTCGGAGTACGGGAACGGCATCGTCCTCAGCTCCAGCCGGCCTGCCGCGCGCAGCCGGCCGATGAAGTCGACGACCCACCCGGTGAATCGGTCGTTGTCGCCGGTGTAGCTGTCGACACCGATTCCCATCGTCCGCAGGGTCGACTCGATCTGCGCGGCCGAGGTGGCCACCAGCTCGTCCGGGTGGACGCCGCGGCGGTGGGCGGTCGTCGCCACGAACGTCGAGGTGTCCTGGAAGCCGGTGCCCAGGAGCACCTCCCGCCCCTGGGCCCGCGCGTAGCGGGTGTGCACGTCGGCAGCCAGGAACGGGCCCGCGATGTGCCCGAGGTGCAGATCCCCGTTCGCCGTCGGTGCCGGCGAGATGATCACCGTCCGGGTGCTCATCGTCGATCCGCTTCGTGCCGGGCCAGGAACGTCGCCGACATCTCGTGGTCCCACCAGAGTCCGTAGTACTCGAAGTCGTCGGGGCCGTCGTTGACCACCCGGTGGGTGGACCCCGGCGGCAACCGGACGATGTCGCCCGCGGCGAACGGATGCCGCGCCTCGTCGACGACCACCGCGGCGGTGCCGGAGACGGCGATGAAGATCTCGTATTCGTGGTGGGAGTGCGGAGTCGACTCCGTCCCGGCACGCAGGACGCACCAGGCACCCTCGAACGGCGCGTTGAGCGCCGGCCAGGGCAGCAGGCGCTGGCCGGCGAGGCCGTAGGCGTGTTCCAGACGATCACGGTCGAGGCGGCGAATGTCGATCATGCCCGCACCGCCAGCGCCCGGTCGGCCGATACCTGGTCGACGCCGGTGCCCCGGTCGGCGACACGGCGGTCGACGATGTCGCCGACGATGTCGGCCGAGCGTTGCGCGAGCACGCTGATGAGCGAGTCGGAGATGCCGTGCGTGGCTTCGTTGACGCCCTGGACGTACAGGGCGCCCCTGGCATCCGCGCCCAGATCGACGCGGTAGTGCCGGTTGACGGTGACCTTGGGCAGGCCGATGGTGTCGGTCAGTTGGCGCACCATCGCAGGCATCCGTGAGTCGAAACCGGTGCCCAGGAAAAGCGCGTCGCAGCGGACCTGCTCCACGCTGTCGTAACGGAGGTCGCGAACCTCGAGCACCACCTCCTCACCACCTCCGGGCACGGGCTCGACCGTTGCCCCGACGACCTCGGTGAGCCCGCGGACGCTGGAGACGGGCTGGCCGAGCATCCTCTGCTGGTAGATCATCGAGTACAGCTCGTCGAGAAACGGCGGGGCCAGGCCCGCGTAGTTCGTCAGGTGCATCTCGTCAAGCACCTTGTGGCGGACCTGGTCGGACATGCCGAAAAAGGTGTCCACGAAGGACGGGTAGAACAGCTCGTTGACGAACTTGCTGGTCTGGTAGTTCTTGAGGGCGATCGAGCGCAGCAGCATCATGGGCGACGAGCCGGGGGCGTCCTGGTGCAGCGCCATGAACATCTCGGCCGCGCTCTGAGCACCACCGATGACGACCGGCCGCAGTGGCCCGCCCGGGCGGGCCAGGCTCGTGGCGGCGCCGACCCGGCTGCCGTACTCGGTGCTGTGGATGACCCGCTCGGTGGGCAGGGCGCGGAACACCTCGGGCACGAAGGCGTCCCGGCCGCCACCGAAGACCAGGTCGCGGCAGACGACCGTATCGCCGTCGGACAGGTGCACCACAAAGCCGAGTACCGCGGCGTCGTCGGCCCGGATCGGCTGGATCCGCTCGGCGCGGACCTGGTACCGCACCCGGACGTGCTCCAACGTGTCGGCCACCCACTGCTGGTAGGCCGACAGCTGCCACCGGAACGGGTTGAACGTGCCGAGGTTGACGAACTCGTCAAGTTCCCCGTTCTCGTGCAGGAAGTTCAGGAACGAGAAGCGGCTGCGCGGGTTCCGCAGGGTCACCAGATCCTTGAGGTACGACACCTGGCTGCGGGTCCAGGGCAGAAGCAGATTCCGCTGCCACTTCACATCCCCGTACTGCTCAAGGACCATGGCCCTGTCGGCGACCTCGGGTGAGTCGCACTCCTCGAGAGCCACAGCCAGCGCGAGGTTCGACGGACCTGCGCCGATCATCAGAACATCCACGTCGTGGACAGACACGTGTATTCCTTTCGGGACGGGTGTGATGTGCCGCGACGGCACGCCACAGGGGTGCGGCGCACCGTCGACAACAGCGTTTTCCGGCTGTCGTGCATTCACTCAAGCCGAGGCACGCATTGATAGAAAGCATTGGGAGTGAAAGACAATCAAGTGACTGTGACCGCGCGGTCAATGAGTTTATGGGTGCGGCGGATGCGCCCTTTGTCGGCCGAATGAAAGAGGCCCGGATGTGTGACGCACGAGCAGTCCTTTCGCGACTCCGGCCGGACCGCGGCAGGATCCGACCGTCGACCAGCGGCTGTCATCCGCTGCCATCCGCTGCCGCTGCCAATTCCGCTGGCAGCTATTCCCACGGGAGGTGGTGGATTGGTTCTTCTGTGTGGTCAAAACTTCCGACCAACTCTTCGGCGCGCTGCAATGGCAGCCAGGGCAGGAAAGACGACCTTCGATGCCGTGCCCGCGCGCCACCTGACGACGAGCCACCTGGAGACATCGCCGTGACCGCCACCATCGACAGACCCGCCGGTGTGCTCACCGTCCTACGTCGGACTCCGACACCGGTGCGTTATCTGCTCGGGGGCGTGCTGGTCAACCAGCTAGGCGCGTTCGTCCAGACGTTCATGGTGCTCTACCTGGTCTTCCGCGGGTTATCCGCCGGACAGGCCGGCACCGCGATCGCCGCCTACAGCGTCGGTTCGGTGGTGGGCGTGCTCGTCGGCGGCGAGCTGATCCACCGCATCGGCCCGCGCGGCACCATCACCGTCGCGATGCTCGGTTCCGCCGCGATCCTCGCCGTCCTGCCTCTGCTCAGCCGACCTTCGACGTTCGGCGTGCTGATGATCGCCCTGCTGTTGGCCGGGCTCGCGACCCAGAGCTACCGTCCCGCCGCGGCCGTGCTGTTGAGCGACCTGATGCCGGACGACATGCGCGTCATGGGCTTTTCGATGATGCGCATCGCACTGAATATCGGCGCCGCGCTGAGCCCGCTGATCGCCGCCGGGCTGATCCTGCTGGACTGGAACCTGTTGCTGTGGTTCGACGCTGCCACCGCTCTGGTCTACGCGATCCTCGCCCGCTGGCTGCTGCCCGATCTACGGACCGGACGAGGGGCACCCGGCGCAGTCGTCCAGCGGGGGTCCGGTACCCGCATTGTGTACGGGATCCTGTTGCGCGACAGGCGCTTCTGGTTCTTCCTCGCCTCGACGATGATCGGTGCGGTCATCTACGTCCAGTTCAACGTCGTCCTCCCGCTCAAGATCAGCTCCGAGGGGCACTCCACCGGTCTGTACAGCGGCGTACTGGTCACCGCGTCGATCGTGCTCATCCTCTGCGAACTGAAGATCACCGCCTATGTCACACGTTGGCCTGGTCACGTCGCGGCGACGGCGGGCACCGTGCTCATGGCAGTCGGTGCGGCCAGTTTCGGAGTCAGCGGCGGCTCAGCCGTGGCGCTCGTCGCGTGCACCGTCGTGTTCGTGTTCGGCACCATGATCAACGGGCCCATCATGTTCGCCTACCCCGCCACGTTTCCCGCACCGGTGAACGCCCGCTACATCAGCGCGCACCAGGCGACTTTCGGCCTGGGTATGGCCACCGGTCCGCTGATCGGGGTCGCGGCGTGGGTGGGGCTGGGCAACGGGGTCTGGTGGCTGTGCGGCGGACTCGGCCTGGTGGCGGCATGGTGTGCCCTGCTCGGGATGAAACCGCCGCGCCAGACACCGTAGTGCGACCGCCGCGCGACGTCGCACGCCAGATGACGGGCCCGTCCGAGGACGGGCCGGATTGTCCCGATCGAGCATGCCGTGCATGAAAGGTTGATCCCGATGAGCGACATCCGCCAGGTCTCCGGCAACGAACGCCTGCGCACCGCCTTCACCCTCTATCCGTACGCCTTCGACGGATCGCCGTCCCCGGACGCGGCGGAGGACCTGGCGAGCATTCTCCCCTTTCACGAGGGCAACCACACGCTGATCGCCGAGGACGGTGGCCGGACGCTCGCCACGGCGGCGGCCATCCCGACGCACCAGAACCTGCGCGGCACCGTCATGCGCATGGCGGGCATCGCCTGGGTGGCCACCCATCCCGCGGCCCGCCGACAGGGCCACTGTCGTCGACTGATGCACCAGCTTCACCGCGACATGCTCGACACGGGACACCTGCTGGCCACGCTCTATCCCTTCCATCCGTCGTTCTACGAACAACTGGGCTACGTCGGGCTGCCACTCAACCGTACGGCGACGTTCGAGCCCGAGGGGTTGGCGCCGCTGCTGGGCGTCGACCTCCCCGGCGACGTGTCCTGGCAGGGAATACAGGATGGCTTCGAGGTCTACCGCACCTTCCAGCGACGCCTGCTGGCGCAACGGCACGGTTTCATGTTCACCCCCGACTACCGAGCTGTCCGCGTCCTCGCCCCCGCCGACCGTTGGCTCGCCGTCGCCTCGGTCGACGGGGAGGTGGCCGGTGTGCTCACCTACCGCATCGACGGCTACGGCGGCCGGCTGCACGGTGACGAGTTGCTGTACACCAGTGGGCACGGGCGGGCGTTGTTGCTCCAGTTCCTCGCCCAGCACGCCCACCAGGTCGCCCAGATCGTGGTCACCGTCGCGCCGGACGAGCACCCCGAGACCTGGGCGGGCTCCCTTGCCGTCCGGACCGAGGCGAGGGCGGCCTTCCCCACGTCACCGCCCCTCATGGGACGGCTCCTGTCGATGGAAGCGCTCCGCGACGTGCCCTGTGGCTCCGGACGGACCCAGATAGAGATCGTCGAGGACGAGCTCCTCGCCGGGCGGTATCTGCTCGACGGAACCCGCGGGACGATCGACGTCACCGTCGCTGGACAGGCCGGGGAGACGGCCACACTCACCGCCGCTGGACTGTCCGGACTGGCCTACGGTGTGCTGGACCCGGCCGACGTCGTCGCGCGCGGCCTGGGTGACATCTCCGACGACGTGGCGGCCGAGCTACGCGCACTGCTGCCTCGCCGCACGCCGCACGCCTTCGGTAAGGGCTGACGCACCGCCTCGCCCGCACGGCTGTCGGTAGGGAGAGCGGGCCCGACGGTGGCCCACCGTCGGCTGGGGACGAGGGCCGTGGGGCCGGCCGTCGCGGCGTCGACCGCGGCAGAGGACCGGCTTCCGTCGATGCTCGCCGCGCCAGTCGCGCCCGAACTGGCGTACCTGCGGCTGATTCACACCAGTCTGGCAGAGAGCAACCTCGTCCGGGTGCTTGTGACTGATCGGCCGCCGTAGCCGACTTGGTGCCGGGCCGGCGGCGTACCCGCATCGTGAAGCGGTCGCCGCTGCCGCTCCACCCGGAGGAGGTGGAGACGTCCCAGCCTCGCTGGGTGCGCATCCGATCGGCGAACGCGTGTGGCGACGCGGCGACGCACCCGGTTGGCGAGGTGCCCGCTCGACGGACGGCCTCAAGCGGCCCCGGGGTCCGCCGCTGCTCGTGCCCGGGGACAACCCGCGTCATTGCCGGCGGGGCAGCCTCGGCACCGTGCCCACCGCCGGCCCGGACCGCGTCCGCATCGCTGACAAGACACCGAAGTTGTTGCCTCTGGTGCATCGGCTGGCAGGATCTGCGTACGTTACGGGCCGTGGTGCGGCACTATTCGGTGACGGCGGCGGCCGACGCCCTCGGCCGGACCCGGCCCGCGCTGTCACGGCGGATCAGTCGGCTGGAACGACACCTCGGCACACCGCTGCTCCTGCGCACCCCGCGCCGCTGCGTACCGACCGACGGGGCCGGATCTTCGTCGACGCCGCGGAGCGGGCCGACGGTTTCTGGCGCGCCACCGTACGCCGGGCGCGGGCCGTCGCGGGCGGCGTACCGACAGCGCCGGCAGCTCCCGACTCGGTAACCTGGTCGGACCTGGGGGTATTGCGGGCGATCCGCGAGCGTGGCAGCGTCAGCGCCGCCGCCCGGGAGTTGCGGCTGGCCCGGCCGTCGCCGGGAGCGGTGGCGGGCACAGCTCGGTGCCGGCCGCGAAGCAGGAGCGGCTCGCCGCTGAACGACTGCCGCGCGAAACGCTCATAGCAGACAAGAGCCGCCCTGCTTCGATCGGTGTGATCGCCTCTGTACTCTGCGCTGTCGGGATGTTGCCCGGCAGTTGGGTGCGCCCCGGCGTGGGGCGGGATGCGGGTTCCGAGGAGAGCCAGGATGTCGCGGAAGAGGCGCAAGGCAACGACGCGTACGACGAAGGCGGTCCCGCCGAACAGGCAACCGGAAAAGCAGCCTTCCGTGCGGTGGTGGCGGCGCCTCAGCAAGCCGGCCGCCTGGGTCGCCGGCGTGGCAACGGTGGTGGTCACCGGCGTCCTCGGCACGCTCCTGGTGTGGGTGGTGCGCGAGGTTGTCGACGGCCCGGCCGCCAAGGACCGGATCCGTGAGGTCACGCGGGCGAAGGACGATGTCCGCTACACCATCACCCATGAGAATGACGGCTGGATCATCGCACTGCCCGAAGGAGTCGCCCTGACCCCCGCGCAGAGGAGCTTCCTGGCGAAGTCGTCGTACACCGTTCCGGAGGTCGACGGGTACACCCTGGACCGGCTCGCCGGCGAACTGCGGGCGGTCGGCGGCGCCGAGGTTCCGAAGCAGACGTTGCGGCTGGCCGTCGAAGGCCGCCGCAACCAGCCAATTCGAGTGGACAGCATCAAGCCCGTCAACATCCACCACCAGAAGCCGTACGACGGCACGCTGCTGCTGGTCCCCCCGCAGGAAGGCGGCAACACCGCCGAGATGGTGTTCAACTTTGACGACGTCGAACCGCAGGCACGGATCGCGCTCGACGACGACAACGGAGACTACAAGCCGGGCGAGCCCTACTTCCTGAAGAAGACCCTCACGATCAGAGACGCCGCCCAGGACATCGTGGTCATCCGGTCGATGACCACCCGATCGGCGGTGTCCTTCGAGATCCAGATCGACTACCACATCGGGGACGAGGCCAGGCACATCGTCATAGACGACGGCGGTCATCCGTTTTCGGTCAGTCCGATGAGGTGTGTCGACCGCAGCACGTTGGACGCCGATGGAGCGCTGATCTCTCAGGGACACGCCAGCTACCAGAAGATCCTGGCGCGGAGCGGCGCCTCGGGAGCAATCGACGATGTGCGGAACCCGGGCCACTTCGAACTCGGGACCCCGTTCTGCTGACCCGCCGTGCCGGGCGCTGACCGCGCATGAGTGGAAAAATATCAATGCCGAGGTCCGGATCAACGGCATCGATGTCATCCTCGACGCGCTGCTCCTGCGCCTGTACACCGAATTCGCCTGCCGATGCGGCGGTGCCCTGGCTCTGCGCCTGGTCGACCTGGACACCACCAACGGACTCGTCCGCCTGACTGAGAAAGGTGCCACCGTGCGGTGGCAACCGATCACCCTCAACCTCGCCGAACACCTGCGGGTGGCCCGGGACCGTGACCCGGGCGTTACCGTCGAGCAGATCGCGAAGGACTTCGGAGTCCACCCGATGACGTTGTTCAAGTGGCTGCGCCAGGCTGACGTTGACGCCGGAACCAGACCGGGCGTCAGCGGCAGCGACTCGGCCGAGCTGCGCGAGGCCCGTAAGAGGATCAAGCTGCTGAGGCAGGAGAACGAAGTCCCGCACCGGGCCGCTGCCTACTTGTCGCAGGCGCATCTGCCGGGAAACGGCTCTGCCCGCTCGTGAGCGAGCTGGCCGCCGACGGCATCCCCGTGGCGGTGACGTGCCGGGTGTTGAACATCGCTGGTCAGCCCTACTACCGGTGGCTTGCCCGCAGTGTCACCGACGCCGAACTGGCTGCGGCGTGTCGGGCGGACGCGTTGTTCGACGCCCATCGCGACGACCCGGAGTTCGGCTACGGAGCCTGGCCGATGAGGCCCGCGCTGCCGGCCAGCCGATGGTCGAGCGCACCGCCTGGAAAATCTGCTCCGGCAAGGGCTAGTGGAGCACGTTCAGCAAGGATGAGCGTCGGGGCAAGGGCGGCAAGGTCGGTCTGCCGGGTGCACGACGTTCTGGTGTGCCGCGACTTCTTCACTACGGACGGCCCGAGTCGGTTGTGGCTGGCCAACATCACTGAACACCGCACCGGTGAGGGCAAGCTGTACCTGTGTGCGATCAAGGGCGTGTGGTCCAACCGGATCGCCGGCTAAGCCGTCGACTCCAGATGAAGTCGACGCCTTGCCCAACGCCGCAGCCCGCCGCGGTGACGTGGTCGGCTACGTGCTGCACACCGACCGCGGGTCGCAATTTCGAAGCCGGAAGTTCGTCCGTGCCCTCAACCAGCACCACGTGACCGGGTCGATGGGCAGAGTCGGCGCCGCCGGCGACAGCGCCGCCATGGAATCGTTCTTCGGCCTGCTGCAGAACAACGTCCTTGACCGCCGGACCTGGACGACCCGGCAGCAGTTGAGGACCGCGAGTGTGACCTGGATCGAGCGGGCCTACCACCGCCGCCGACGCCAACGGTCCCTGTCCCGGCTGACCCCGGTCGAGTACGAAACCATCACGACCCGACCGGCCAGTCAGGCCGCGTGACTGAAACTGTCGCCTATTGGTGCAGCAGACCCCGGCGTAGGGCAGTGAGACCTCGTGGGCAAACGACGACCACCGTCTGCACCACGGCACCGCGAAGGCATGACCTGTTAACCCGGTTGCCTCACCGCGCGCCGGCTCAGACAAGATCCGTATCTAGGCTCGGCATCCCAAGGCTGCAACGGCATCGGTGGCACCTCAACGAATGCACCATGCCGCTTGAGCTGCACCGACGCAGGTCTCGACAAGCTCACCCTTGACATGGTGGGCAGAGATTGGAGATCGTGTATGTAGGAGTCGTTCCGGTGAAGAAAACTTCTACGGAAGGATCATCGATGCCTCGTCCGCGTTCGCCGTCCCAATAGTGCGAGCATCGTGGCGGCTTTTGCTGCCTGTCGGATGTGCTCGAATCCGGTCGAGGTTGTGGCGACGGAATTTTCCACGATCAGGGCGTCGCGTACGACGTTTTCGTTCAACTCGTTTCAAGGCGTGGCTGGTTGGTGTTCGCCGGTGGGCGTCGGTCGAACCGTCGCGTCGTTGCGCTGTTTCTCTGCGATTGGGTCTGCTGGCGGATTTTCAAGGGCATGCGCCGAAGGGCGTTCACGTGCCCGGTCTGTCGGCTCATTGTTCTTGACTTTTGTCGAACGTTTCATTGTCGAGACTCCGGCCGGGTGGCGGTGACCTGTTGGTCCGTGATCGAAGATCACGTGTGGGTCGGGTGTCTGTGTGAGTCCAGTCGGGGTGTCGCCGGCAGGTGCACGTCCGGGTCCGCTGGTTCGTGCTTTCCGCTGTGTGGATGAGAATATCTGGGGTTAGCGATGTCTGAGACCTTCAGCGATGTCTGAGATCTTCCGGGGCCAGGATAGTGCGATTGCTGTTGTTGGTGTGTCGTGCCGTCTGCCACGCGCGGCTGGTCCGGCGGCGTTCTGGACTCTGTTGCGTGATGGACTGAGTGCGATCTCGTCCACTCCTGCTGATCGCTGGGGCGTCGCTGCGTTCGGCTCGGGTGGTCCGGCCCTGGGTGCGGGGTATGGGGGCTTCCTTGACGGGGTTGATCAGTTCGATGCTGGGTTTTTCGGTATTTCGCCCCGGGAGGCTGCCGCTGTTGATCCGCAGCAGCGGCTGGCGCTTGAGTTGGGTTGGGAGGCGCTTGAGGACGCCGGCGTGGTGCCGGAGCGGATGAGGGGCGCCCGTGTCGGGGTGTTCATCGGTGCGAATAAGGATGACTACGCCACCGTGTTGCGTCGGTATGGGGTGGAGGCGATCACTGAGCACAGCACTACTGGTTTGCAGCGTGGCATGATCGCTAACCGGGTGTCGTATGCGTTCGGGTTGACGGGGCCGAGCATCACGGTTGATACCGCTCAGTCGTCGTCGCTGGTCGCTGTTCATCTGGCGTGTGAGAGTTTGCGTCGCGGCGAGTGTTCCAGCGCGATTGTCGGCGGGGTTATTCTTAATCTCAGCGCAGAGGCTGCTGTTGAGTTGTCGAGGTTCGGGGCGCTGTCGCCGGATGGCCGCTGTTTCACGTTTGATGCCCGGGCGAACGGGTTCGTGCGCGGTGAGGGTGGTGCGGTCGTTGTCCTGAAGCCGTTACGGCAGGCGTTGGCCGACGGTGACCACGTGTATTGCGTCATTCGCGGTAGCGCTGTCAACCACGATGGGGTAAGTGAGGGTCTGACGGTTCCTAGTGCCTCCGCGCAGGAGGAGGTCATCCGGTTCGCGCAGGAACGCGCAGGCGTGCGGGCGGCAGACATTCAGTATGTCGAGTTGCACGGTACTGGCACGAGGGTTGGTGATCCGATCGAGGCGGCCGCGTTGGGCGCGGCCGTTGGCAGGCCCCGCCGTGCGTATGGTCCGCTGCGGGTGGGCTCGGTCAAGACGAACATCGGTCATCTTGAGTGCGCGGCGGGTATCGCCGGACTCCTGAAGGTGATCTTGGCGATTTATCATCGTCGGATTCCGGCCAGCTTGAACTTCCGGCAGGCGGGTCCGGGGGTTCGGCTGGAGGAACAGAACCTCCAGGTGCAGACGCGGACCGCGGGATGGCCTGATCCCAGCCGGCCGCTGGTCGCGGGCGTGAGCTCGTTCGGCATGGGCGGCGCCAACTGCCACGTCGTCGTCAGCGAGGTCGCCGACGTGGAGGCTGTGGAGAGTGTCAGGCTCGACGGGCCGACGGGGTCGGCGCCGTGGGCACTGTCGCTGTCGGCGAAAACGGCCCGTGCGTTGGGTGAGCAGGCGGTCAGGTTACGGGCGTTCGTGACCGAGCAGCCGGAGATCCCGGTCCGGGATGTGGCTTGGACTCTGGCCACCGCCCGGTCGGTGTTCGCGCACCGGGCGGTGGTGGTGGCCGGGGACGTGGACGGGCTCCTGACCGGGTTACAGAACCTGGCCGGGTTGCAGGACCCGGCCGGCTTGCAGGATCCGGCCGGGTTGCGGGATGTGGACGCCTCACCGGTGGTGCGTGGTGTGGCGGCTGGTGGGGGTAGCGCGGCGGGTCCGGTGTTTGTGTTCCCGGGGCAGGGGGCGCAGTGGGTGGGTATGGGGTTGGCGTTGTGGGATGCCGAGCCGGTGTTCGCGGAGGCGATGGTGCGGTGTGGGGAGGTGTTGGCGCCGTTGGTGGATTGGTCGTTGCGGGAGGTGTTGGCTGATCCGGTGTTGTTGGGTCGGGTGGATGTGGTGCAGCCGGTGTCGTGGGCGGTGATGGTGTCGCTGGCGCAGTTGTGGCGTTCGGTGGGTGTGGTTCCGGCGGCGGTGGTGGGGCACAGTCAGGGTGAGATCGCTGCGGCGTGTGTGGCTGGTGGTCTGTCTTTGGCTGATGGGGCCAGGGTGGTGGTGTTGCGGAGTCGGGCGATTGTGGCGTTGTCGGGGTCGGGGGGCATGGTGTCGGTGCCCGCACCGTTGGACGAGGTGCGGGAGTTGATCGGCGGGTGGGGTGGGGACCTGTCGGTCGCGGCGGTCAATGGTCCGGCGCAGGTGGTGGTGTCTGGTACCACGGTCGCGTGTGAGGAGTTCGTGCGGGCGCATGCGGGGTTGGGGGTTCGGCGGATCGCGGTGGATTACGCCTCGCATTCGCCGCAGGTGCAGGCGATCGAGGATCGGTTGCGCACGGATTTGGCTGGTCTGCGGCCTCGTAGCGGGCAGGTGGCGTTCTATTCGACGCTGGAGGCGGCGCGGGTCGACACTGCTGGTCTTGATGGTGGTTACTGGTATCGGAATCTGCGGCACCAGGTTCGGTTCGGTGAGGTGATCCGGACGCTGACTGAGGCTGGTCATCGGACGTTCGTGGAGGTTAGTCCGCATCCGGTGTTGGCGATGGCGGTGGAGCAGGCCGGTGAGGGCCTGGTGGTGACGGGCACGCTGCGTCGTGACGACGGTGGGCGGGAGCGTTGGCTACGGTCGATGGCCGCCCTGCATGTTGCCGGTGTCGCCATCGACTGGACGCCGACCTTTGCCGGTGACGTTCCTCAACGCGTGCCGCTGCCCACGTACCCGTTCCAGCGTCAGCGCCACTGGCTCCCGGACACGCTGACTGAGCCCGCTGGTCGCGGTGTCGCCCCGATCGACCAGTCCCAGGACACGGTCGAGCGCCATGACATCAGCGCGGCCGCGTTTGGCCTTCCCGAGACCGAACGTTCCGCGAAGCGGGACGGCCCTGGTGAAGCCGGTGTGAGAAGTGAGCCGGCAGCCGGCGGCGGGTGGCACCTGCTGGACCTGATCCGTACCCATGCGGCCGCGGTGCTTGGTCATGCCGGGCCGCAGGACGTCGACGCTGACCGGAGCTTCAGGGAACAGGGCTTCGACTCGTACGCCACCATCAAGATGTGTGACCGACTCGCCGCGGCGACGGGACTGCGGCTGCCGACCACCCTGCTGTTCAACTACCCCACGCCCGTGAAACTGCGGGAATACCTACAGCGCCGGTTGGACGGGGTGTCTGAACCAGCAACTGAACCGGTTGCCGCGGACGCCGCACTCGACGAGCCGGTAGCGATCGTGGGAATGGGATGCCGGTACCCGGGCGGGGCTGACGACCCGGACGGGTTTTGGCAGTTGCTGGTCGAGGGTGTTGACGCGGTGGGCGAGTTCCCCACGGATCGGGGTTGGGATCTGACGGCGCTGGACGGCCCCGGCCGGCAGCGGTCGGAGACCCGGTACGGAACATTCCTTCCCGAGGCCGGCATGTTCGACGCGGGATTCTTCGGGATCAGTCCGCGGGAGGCCATGGCGATGGACCCGCAGCAGCGACTGCTGCTGGAGGTTTCCTGGGAGGCGTTGGAGCGGGCCGGGATCGACCCGTCCGGGCTACGCGGTTCGGACACCGGCGTGTACGTCGGCCTCATGTATCACGACTACGCCATGCAGTTGGCGGCAAGCCCGGCCGAGACCGAGGGATACACGCTGACCGGGACCAGCGCAAGCGTGGCATCAGGGCGGGTGGCGTACACCCTGGGTCTGGAGGGCCCGGCGGTGTCGGTGGATACGGCGTGTTCGTCGTCGTTGGTGGCGGTGCATTTGGCGGCGCAGGCGTTGCGGTCGGGTGAGTGTTCGATGGCCCTGGCCGGTGGTGTGACGGTGATGGCCACCCCGGGAGCGTTCGTGGAGTTTTCCCGGCAGGGCGGGTTGGCCGCCGACGGGCGGTGCAAACCGTTCGCGGACGCGGCTGACGGCACGGGCTGGGGTGAAGGTGTCGGAATCCTGGTGTTGGAGCGGTTGTCGGATGCCCGTCGGCGGGGGCATCAGGTGTTGGCGGTGGTGCGGGGCAGCGCGGTCAACCAGGACGGCGCCTCCAACGGGTTGAGTGCGCCGAACGGTCCGTCGCAGCAGCGGGTGATCCGTCAGGCCTTGGCGAATGCGCGGTTGTCGCCGGGCGACGTGGACGTGGTGGAAGCGCACGGCACGGGCACCACGCTGGGTGACCCGATCGAAGCGCAGGCGCTGATCGCCGCTTACGGGCAGGACCGGCCGGCGGGGCAGCCGTTGCGGTTGGGGTCGGTGAAGTCGAACATCGGCCACACCCAGGCAGCCGCCGGCGTCGCCGGGATCATCAAGATGGTCCTCGCGATGCGGCACGGCCTGATGCCCAGGACGCTGCACGTGGACACCCCCTCCACACATGTGGACTGGTCGGCCGGGTCGGTGCAACTACTGACCGAGGCCACATCGTGGCCAGGTAACGGCCGGCCGCGACGGGCTGGGGTGTCGTCGTTCGGGATCAGCGGCACCAACGCCCACGTCATCCTGGAAGAACCCGAACCGCTCCAGATCCCGGAAGAGACCGAACCGTTCGAACTGCTGCAGGACGCACCGGCTGACCCGGCGGGCTCGGGTCAGGAGTCGCCGGCGGTCCCGCTGCCGGGCGGTGGGGTGGTGCCGTGGTTGTTGTCGGCTAAGTCCGAGGTGGCGTTGCGGGCGCAGGCGCAGCGGCTGGCCGGGTTCCTGACCGACCGGCCCGAGGCCGAGCCGGTCGCGGTGGGGCGTGGGTTGGCGGCCCGGTCGGTGTTCACGCACCGGGCGGTGGTCCTCGGCCAGCAGCGGTCGGTGTTGGTGGACGGGCTGCGGGCGCTGGCCTCCGGTGGTCAGGCGTCGGGGGTGGTGACCGGGGTTGCGGGGTCTGGTCGGCTGGCGGTGGTGTTTTCCGGGCAGGGGAGTCAGCGGCTCGGGATGGGCCTGGGCTTGTATGAGGCGTATCCGGTCTTCGCGGAGGCGTTCGATCAGGTCTGCGCGTCCTTCGACCAGCATCTCGAGCGGTCGTTGCGGGACGTGGTGGCGGGCGAGCCGCAGCTACTGGACCAGACGATGTACACCCAGGCGGGGCTGTTCGCGGTGCAGGTGGCCTTGTACCGGCTGATCGGCTCGTGGGGTGTGGCCCCGCAGTGTCTGGCGGGGCACTCGATCGGTGAGTTGAGCGCGGCGTATGTGGCCGGGGTGTGGGATCTGACCGATGCGGTAGCGGTGGTAGCCGCCCGGGGCCGCCTGATGCAGGCGCTACCCGCTGGTGGCGCCATGGTCGCGTTGACCGCCAGTGATGCTGAAGCGCAGGAGTTGATCGCCGGGCACACCGACCTGGTCGGGGTGGCGGCGGTCAACGGGCCCCACTCGACGGTGATCTCCGGTGACCAGGATCTGGTCCTGGACCTGGGGCGGCAGTGGCGAGACGCCGGCGGCAAAGCCCGGCAGTTGAAGGTCAGTCACGCGTTCCACTCCCCGTTGATGGAGCCGATGCTCGCCGACTTCGCCCACGTGTTGACCGAGGTGACCTGGCGAGAGCCGACCATCCCGGTAATCTCCGGCACCCCCGACGCCGACGTGACCCAACCCGGATACTGGCTGACGCACGTCCGCCAGACGGTGCGGTACCACGACGCGGTGACGGCGCTGCGCGAGCAGGGCGTGGGTGTCTTCCTCGAACTGGGCCCGGACGGCACGCTGACCTCGATGGCCGACCCCCCCGATGCAGGTGTGTGGCTACCGGCGTTGCGTGCTGAGCGGGACGAGCCGCAGACGTTACTGACCGCGGTCGCGGGTGTCCACGTACACGGCGGGGCGGTGGACTGGCCGACACTGCTCGGCACGAGTACCGGCCGGGCCGAGGCCGAGGCCACCGGCGTGGGCAGGGCGGTGGGCGGGGCCATCGCGCTGCGGGCTGAGTTGCCTACCTACCCGTTCCAGCACCAGCGGTTCTGGCCGGCGGTGCGGGATGTGTCGGTGCGGGGTGGGGATGGTGGGTTCGATGCGGAGTTTTGGCGGGTGGTGCAGCGGGGTGATGCGGCGGCGTTGGCTGCTGCGTTGCGGGTGGATGAGCAGGGTGTGGCTGTGGTTCTGCCGGCGTTGGTGGCGTGGCGGCGGGCTCGTGAGGATCGGCGGTTCATTGACGGGTGGCGGTATCGGGTTGTGTGGGAGCCGTTGACCGGTGGTCCTGAAGCGGCGCTGAACGGTACGTGGCTTCTGGTGTATGGCGCGGATTTGGCGGTTGGTCACGCCGAGTGGGTTGGGCGGGTCGAGCAGATCCTGGTCGGTCATGGTGCGCGGGTGTTGCTGGTGGCTGTTGACGGTACCCGGGTGGGGGCGGCTACGGCGTTGCGGGCGGGGTTGGACGTGTCTGGGTTGGGTGGGGTGGTGTTCCTGCCTGGTCGGGCGCCGGTGCCTGAGTTGTTGGCGCTGTTGCAGGGACTGCACGACGTCGACATGGGTGGCGATGGGGGCTTGTCGGGGCGGGTGTGGGTGCTGACTCGTGGCGCGGTTGGTACGGGTCGGTTCGATGCTCCTGCTGATCCGGTGCAGGCTCTAGCGTGGGGTTTGGGTGTGGTCGCGGCGTTGGAGTATCCGCGCCGGTGGGGTGGTCTGGTGGATCTGCCCGCGCTCTGGCCTGAGGCGTCGCGGGACGCGGCGGCGGTGGCGCGTCGGTGTGTCGCGGTGTTGGCCGGGTGGGATGGTCAGGATCAGGTCGCGGTGCGTGCGAGTGGTGTGTATGGGCGCAGGTTGGTGCGTGCCCGGGCGGTGGAGTCGCCGCGGGTGTGGCAGCCGCGGGGCACGGTGCTGGTCACTGGTGGTACCGGTGGGTTGGGTGCACATGTGGCCCGTTGGGTGGCCGGGCACGGTGCGGAGCATGTGGTGTTGGTGTCTCGTCGGGGTATGGACGGGCCGGGTGTGGCCGAGCTGGTCGGTGAGTTGACCGCTGATGGCCGGGTCCGGGTCAGTGTGCGGGGCTGTGATGTGGCGGATCGTGACGGGTTGGCCGCGGCTCTGACCGGAGTGGGGCCCGTGGATGCGGTGGTCCACGCGGCTGGGGTGGGTCAGCTCGCGTCCATCGACGACACCGATGCGCAGGTGGCGGAGCACATCTTGGCGGCGAAGGTTGCGGGTACCCGTAACCTGCACGAGTTGTTGGTCGAGGGGTCTGAGCACCCGCTGGACGCGATGGTGTTGTTCTCCTCCAACGCCGGTGTGTGGGGCAGCGGTGGGCAGGGGGTGTACGCGGCGGCTAACGCGTTCCTGGACGCGTACGCCGCCCAGCAGCGTGCCGCAGGGCGGTCGGTGACCAGTGTGGCGTGGGGTTTGTGGGCCGGTGAGGGAATGGCCGAGCAGGCCGACACCGGGCAGTTGCACCGGCGTGGGGTGCGCGGCATGGATCCGCAGCGGGCGGTGCAGGCCTTGGTGGAGGCGGTCGGTCAGGGCGAAGGCTTTCTCGCGGTCGCTGACGTGGACTGGGCCCAGTTCGCCCAGGCGTTCACTTCCGCCCGCCCGAGTGCGCTACTGGCTGGCCTGCCCGAGGCACAAGCCACGATCGCCGACGCCGAGCCCGGGCCATCCGACGACTCGACACTGGCCGCCGAGTTGCGGGCGTTGGCCGGCCCGCAACGCCAGCAGAAGATCCTCGAACTGGTACGCACCCACGCCGCTACAGCCCTCGGCCACGACAACGCCCAAGCCATCCCACCTGATCGGGCATTCCGCGACCTCGGCTTCGACTCACTGACCGCGGTGGAACTCCGTAACCGACTGGCCACCGCCACCGGACTGTCGTTGCCGGCCACGCTGGTCCTCGACTACCCCACCCCGCAGGGGTTGACCAACCATCTGACGGACCTGCTGCTTGGCAAGAACGCTGCCGTGGCCGTCGCGCCGGTGCCGGCCGGCGCGGATGTCGACGAGCCGGTAGCGATCGTCGGAATGGGGTGCCGGTATCCGGGTGGGGTGGGTGACCCGGACGGGTTCTGGCAGCTACTGGTCGAGGGCGCTGACGCGGTGAACGGTTTCCCCGAGGACCGGGGTTGGGACCTGACGGCGCTGTACGACCCCGGCCGGCAGCGGTCGGAAACCCGGTACGGAACCTTCCTTTCCGGGGCCGCGTTGTTCGACGCGGGGTTCTTCGGGATCAGTCCGCGGGAGGCCGTGGCGATGGATCCGCAGCAGCGACTGCTGCTGGAGGTTTCCTGGGAGGCGTTGGAGCGGGCCGGGATCGACCCGTCCGGGCTACGCGGGTCGGACACCGGTGTGTATGTGGGCACGAACGGCCAGGACTACATCTCGATGATCGGCGACGCGCAGACCGGTAGCGAGGGACATCTTCTTACCGGGAATGCGGCGAGTGTCATGTCGGGGCGGGTGGCGTACACCCTGGGTCTGGAGGGCCCGGCGGTGTCGGTGGATACGGCGTGTTCGTCGTCGTTGGTGGCGGTGCATTTGGCGGCGCAGGCGTTGCGCTCGGGTGAGTGTTCGATGGCCCTGGCCGGTGGTGTGACGGTGATGGCCACGCCGGGAGCGTTCGTGGAGTTTTCCCGGCAGGGCGGGTTGGCCGCCGACGGGCGGTGTAAGCCGTTCGCGGACGTCGCCGACGGCACAGGTTGGGGTGAGGGTGTCGGAATTGTGGTGTTGGAGCGGTTGTCGGATGCCCGTCGGCGGGGGCATCAGGTGTTGGCGGTGGTGCGGGGCAGCGCGGTGAACCAGGACGGCGCGTCGAACGGGTTGAGTGCGCCGAACGGTCCGTCGCAGCAGCGCGTGATCCGTCAGGCCCTGGCGAATGCGCGGCTGACGCCCGGCGAGGTGGACGTGGTGGAAGCCCACGGCACCGGCACCACCCTGGGTGACCCGATCGAAGCACAAGCACTCATCGCCGCTTACGGACAGGACCGGCCCGCGGGGCAACCGTTGCGGTTGGGGTCGGTGAAGTCGAACATCGGCCACACCCAGGCAGCCGCCGGCGTCGCCGGGATCATCAAGATGGTCCTCGCCATGCGACACGGCCTGATGCCCAAGACACTGCACGTGGACACCCCCTCAACGCATGTGGACTGGTCGACCGGCTCGGTGCAACTACTGACCGAGGCCACATCGTGGCCGGGTAATGGTCGGCCGCGACGGGCTGGGGTGTCCTCGTTCGGGATCAGCGGCACCAACGCCCACCTCATCCTCGAAGAACCCGCACCGCTCCAGATCCCGGAAGAGACCGAACCGTTCGAGTCGCTTCAGGTCACATCGGCTGACCCGGTGGCCTCGGACCAGGAATCGGGTCATGAAGCGGTCCCGTTGCCCGGTGGGGTGGTGCCGTGGTTGTTGTCGGCTAAGTCCGAGGTGGCGTTGCGGGCGCAGGCGCAGCGGCTGGCCGGGTTCCTGACCGACCGGCCCGAGGCCGAGCCGGTCGCGGTGGGGCGTGGGTTGGCGGCCCGGTCGGTGTTCACGCACCGGGCGGTGGTCCTCGGCCAGCAGCGGTCGGTGTTGGTGGACGGGCTGCGGGCGCTGGCCTCCGGTGGTCAGGCGTCGGGGGTGGTGACCGGGGTTGCGGGGTCTGGTCGGCTGGCGGTGGTGTTTTCCGGGCAAGGGAGCCAGCGGCTCGGGATGGGCCTGGGCCTGTACGAGGCGTATCCGGTCTTCGCGGAGGCGTTCGACCAGGTCTGCGCGTCCTTCGACCAGCATCTCGATCGGTCGTTGCGGGACGTGATCGCGGGCGAGCCGCAGCTACTGGACCAGACGATGTACACCCAGGCAGGGCTGTTCGCGGTACAGGTGGCCTTGTACCGGCTGATCGGCTCGTGGGGGGTGGCCCCGCAGTGTCTGGCGGGGCACTCGATCGGTGAGTTGAGCGCGGCGTATGTGGCCGGGGTGTGGGATCTGACCGATGCGGTAGCGGTGGTAGCCGCCCGGGGCCGCCTGATGCAGGCGCTACCCGCTGGTGGCGCCATGGTCGCGTTGACCGCCAGTGATGCTGAAGCGCAGGAGTTGATTGCCGGGCACACCGATCTGGTGGGCGTGGCGGCGGTCAACGGCCCTCGCTCGACGGTGATCTCCGGTGACCAAGACGTCGTGTTGGACCTGGCGCAGCAGTGGCGAGACGCCGGTGGCAAGGCGCGGCGGCTGAAGGTCAGTCACGCGTTCCACTCGCCGTTGATGGAGCCGATGCTGGCCGACTTCGCCCACGTGCTGGCCGAGGTGGCCTGGCGAGAGCCGACCATCCCGGTGGTCTCCGGCACCCCCGACGCAGACGTGACCCAACCCGAGTACTGGCTGACACACACCCGCCAGACGGTGCGGTACCACGACGCGGTGAACGCCCTGCGCGAGCAAGGCGTGGATGTCTTCCTCGAACTCGGCCCGGACGGCACGCTGACCTCAATGGCCGACCCCCCCGATGCAGGTGTGTGGCTACCGGCGTTGCGTGCTGAGCGGGACGAGCCGCAGACGTTACTGACCGCGGTCGCGGGTGTTCACGTACACGGCGGAGCGGTGGACTGGCCGACACTGCTCGGCACGAGTGCCGGTGGGCGGGCTCTGGAACTGCCTACCTACCCGTTCCAGCACCAGCGATACTGGCCACAGGCGACGCACCAGGCGGCCCGCAGCGTCATGGACACGCTGGGTGCGGATTTTTGGCAGGCGGTGCAGCGGCAGGACGCGGCCATGGTATTGCCGGTGCTGGCATCGCTGCGACAGCGGCAGGCCCGGGCGGCGTTGGACCGGTGGCGGTACCGGGTCGAATGGTCGGTGTTGGCTGACCAGCCGGATGGGGCGCTGTCGGGGGTGTGGGCGCTGCTGGCTGTGAGCGGGGCTGGCGATGAACTCTCGGATGTGTTGTCGGCGGGGGGTACCCGGGTGGTGCGGGTTGACCTTGACGATCTGGAGACCGGGCTGGCCGAGGTGCGGGCGTTGGCCGAGGCCGGGACGCTGGCTGGTGGGGTGGTATTGGCCGGTGCGGGTCGGGAATGCGCGGCGCAGCTGTTGGCGGTGGCGCAGGCATGGGGTCCCGTGCCGTTGTGGGTGTTTACCCGAGGCGCGGTGAGTGTGGGTGACAGCGACCCGATCAAGAATGTGTGGCAGGGCCAGGTGTGGGGTCTGGGCCGGGTGATCGGTGCCGAGCAGCCCGACCGGTGGGGCGGGTTGATCGACCTGCCCGCTGGAGTGTTGGACGAGACAACCTGGCGGTCTTGCTGCGCGGTCTTGGCCGGTTGGGGTGAAGACAACCAAGTGGCCGTGCGCGCCGACGGGGTGTACGGGATGCGGCTGCGGCGAGCCCCGGCTGCGCTGGGACAGGTGTGGCAGCCATCAGGCACGGTGCTGGTCACCGGCGGGACCGGAGCGTTGGGTACGCGGGTGACCCGCTGGCTGGCCGAGCAGGGCGCAAGGCATCTGGTGCTGGTCAGCCGTCGTGGTCTGGCCGCCGCGGGCGCGCGGGAGTTGATGGCGGAGCTGGCCGCGGTAGGGGTGGGGGTGCAGGTGGCAGCCTGTGACGTGGCCGACCGCGACGCTATGGCTGAGGTACTCGCGGCGATCCCGGCCGAGCATCCGTTGACCGCAGTGGTGCACACCGCAGGGCTGCTCGACGACGGGGTGATCGGGTCGTTGACCGCCGAACGGTTGGCCACGGTGGCCCGGCCAAAGATCGACGCGGTGCTCGCTCTTGATGAGCTGACCGCCGATATGGACCTGCAGGCGTTTGTGGTGTTCTCGTCGGTAGCGGCGCTGTTCGGCTCGCCAGGACAGGGCAACTACGCGGCCGCGAACGCGTTTTTGGATGTGTACACCCAGCAGCGGCGAGCACAGGGCGCACCGATGGTGTCGGTGGCCTGGGGGACCTGGGCTGGTGGTGGGTTGGCGAGCACCGATCTGGCCGAGGCACGGACCCGCCGAGGCGGGTTGACGGGAATGGACCCCGCAGTGGCGGTCACCGCCCTGGAACACGCCGTTGGCCAGGGGTACCTGGCAGTGGCCGACGTGGACTGGCGCCGGCTGATTGAGGCCAGCGCTGGGCGCCTCGGATCGTGGCTGACGGATCTGCCCGAGGCACGGGCGGTGGTCGCTGACCTGCCAAGTAGTGATGAGCCGTCGGCATGGCTGACGCGGTTGCGGCAAACTCCGACCGGACAGCGGGAATCGATGGCACTAACCCTGGTCCGCGAGCAGGCCGCAGTGGTCCTCGGCCACACCGGGACTGCGCAGATACCCTCCGACCAAGTATTCCAAGAACTCGGCTTCGACTCACTGACCGCGGTGGAGCTGCGTAACCGGCTGGCCGCTACGACCGGGCTGTCGTTGCCGGCCACGCTGGTCTTCGACCATCCGACACCGCAGGTGTTGGCCGGGTATCTGCTGACGGAACTGCTCGGTGGGCAGACCGACGTCCTCATGCCGGTGGCGGTCGGCGCGGGTGTCGATGAGCCGGTGGCGATTGTGGGGATCGGTTGCCGGTATCCGGGTGGGGTGGGTGACCCGGACGGGTTCTGGCAGTTGTTGGTCGAGGGTGTTGACGCGGTGGGTGGGTTCCCCGTGGATCGGGGTTGGGATGTCGGGTCGTTGGATGACTCGGATCCGGCGGGGTTGGGGACCGAATTTGCCCGCAAGGGTGGGTTTCTGGCTGGTGCGGCGTTGTTCGATGCGGGGTTTTTCGGGATCAGTCCGCGGGAGGCTGTGGCGATGGATCCGCAGCAGCGCCTGCTCTTGGAGGTTTCCTGGGAGGCGTTGGAGCGGGCCGGGATCGACCCGTCCGGGCTACGCGGGTCGGACACCGGTGTGTATGTGGGCACGAACGGCCAGGACTACATCTCGATGATCGGCGACGCGCAGACCGGTAGCGAGGGACATCTTCTTACCGGGAATGCGGCGAGTGTCATGTCGGGGCGGGTGGCGTACACCCTGGGTCTGGAGGGCCCGGCGGTGTCGGTGGATACGGCGTGTTCGTCGTCGTTGGTGGCGGTGCATTTGGCGGCGCAGGCGTTGCGCTCGGGTGAGTGTTCGATGGCCCTGGCCGGTGGTGTGACGGTGATGGCCACGCCGGGAGCGTTCGTGGAGTTTTCCCGGCAGGGTGGGTTGGCCGCTGACGGGCGGTGTAAGCCGTTCGCGGACGTCGCCGACGGCACAGGTTGGGGTGAGGGCGTCGGAATCCTGGTGTTGGAGCGGTTGTCGGATGCTCGCCGGCGGGGGCATCAGGTGTTGGCGGTGGTGCGGGGCAGCGCGGTCAATCAGGACGGTGCGTCGAACGGGTTGAGTGCGCCGAACGGTCCGTCGCAGCAGCGGGTGATTCGTCAGGCTTTGGCGAATGCGCGGTTGTCGCCGGGCGACGTGGATGTGGTGGAAGCGCACGGCACGGGTACCACGTTGGGTGACCCGATTGAGGCGCAGGCGCTGATCGCCGCGTATGGCCAGGACCGGCCCGCGGAGCAGCCGTTGCGGTTGGGGTCGGTGAAGTCGAACATCGGCCACACCCAGGCAGCCGCGGGTGTCGCCGGGATTATCAAGATGGTCCTCGCGATGCGGCACGGGCTGATGCCCAGGACGCTGCACGTGGGCACCCCGTCCACGCATGTGGACTGGTCGGCGGGGTCGGTGCGGTTGCTGACCGAGGCCGCACCGTGGCCGGGTAACGGTCGGCCGCGGCGGGCTGGGGTGTCGTCGTTCGGGATCAGCGGCACCAACGCCCACCTCATCCTCGAAGAGGCCGATTCGTTCGAGTCGCCGCAGGGCACACTGGCTGACCCGGCGGGCTCGGGTCAGGAGTCGCCGGTGGCCCCGCTGCCGGGTGGGGTGGTGCCGTGGCTGTTGTCGGCTAAGTCTGAGGTGGCGTTGCGGGCGCAGGCGCAGCGGTTGGCCGGGTTCGTGGCTGACCGGCCCGAGGTGGAGCCGGTGGTGGTGGGGCGGGCGTTGGTGGATAGCCGGGCGACCGGGTTCACCCATCGGGGTGTGGTGCTCGGCCAGCACCGGTCGGCGTTGGTGGACGGGTTGCAGGCGCTGGCCTCCGGTGTCGAGGCGTCGGGGGTGGTTGCCGGGATCGTTGGGTCGGGTCGGTTGGCGGTGGTGTTTTCCGGGCAGGGGAGCCAGCGGGTTGGGATGGGTCTGGGCCTGTATGAGGCGTATCCGGTGTTCGCGGAGGCGTTCGATCAGGTCTGCGCGTATTTCGACCAGCATCTGGAGCGGTCGTTGCGGGAGGTGGTGGCGGGCGAGCCGCAGCTGCTGGAGCAGACGTTGTATGCCCAGGCGGGGCTGTTCGCGGTGCAGGTGGCGTTGTACCGGCTGGTCGGCTCGTGGGGGGTGGTTCCGCAGTGTCTGGCGGGGCATTCGATTGGTGAGTTGAGCGCGGCGTGTGTGGCTGGGGTGTGGGATCTGGCTGATGCGGTGGCGGTGGTGGCCGCGCGGGGCCGCCTGATGCAGGCGCTACCTGCTGGTGGCGCCATGGTCGCGTTGACCGCCACCGACGCCGAGGCCCAGGAGTTGATCGCCGGGCACACCGACCTGGTCGGGGTGGCGGCGGTCAACGGGCCCCGCTCGACGGTGATTTCCGGTGACCAGGATCTGGTGTTGGGCCTGGGGCGGCAGTGGCGAGACGCCGGTGGCAAGGCCCGGCAGTTGAAGGTCAGTCACGCGTTCCATTCGCCGTTGATGGAGCCGATGTTGGCCGAGTTCGCCCACGTGTTGGCCGAGGTGGTCTGGCGAGAGCCGACCATCCCGGTAATCTCCGGCACCCCCGACGTCGACGTGACTGATCCCGGATATTGGTTGGCGCACGTCCGCCAGACGGTGCGGTACCACGACGCGGTGACGGCGCTGCGGGAGCGAGGCGTGGGTGTCTTCCTCGAACTGGGCCCGGACGGCACGCTGACCTCGATGGCCGACACCCCCGATGCAGGTGTGTGGCTACCGGCGTTGCGTGCTGAGCGGGACGAGCCGCAGACGTTACTGACCGCAGTCGCCGGTGTTCACGTACACGGCGGGACGGTGGACTGGCCGACACTGCTCGGCACGAGTGCCGGTGGGCAGGCTCTGGAACTGCCGACCTACCCGTTTCAGCATCAGCGGTTCTGGCCGCAGGCGGTGGCGGCTGGTGTGGGGGATGTTCGGGTGTTGGGGCTGGGTTCGGTTGATCATCCGTTGTTGCGTGCGGCGGTGTCGTTGGCTGATGGGGACGGGGTGGTGTTGACCGGCCGGTTGTCGCTGTCGGCGCAGCCGTGGCTGGCTGATCATGTGGTGTTGGGTTCGGTGTTGTTGGCGGGCACGGCGTATGTGGAGTTGGTGATGTACGCCGGGGACCAGGTGGGCTGTGCCCTGGTCGAGGAGTTGACGCTGCAGACCCCGTTGGTGTTGCCGGAGCAGGGTGGGGTGCAGGTGCAGGTGTGGGTCGGTGATCCCGGCCAGGATGGCCGACGGCCGGTCAACGTGTACTCCCGGGCAGAGGATGGGCAGGGTGGGCAGGGTTCGTGGGTTCGGCATGCCTCGGGTGTGTTGAGCCCGCAAGCCGGCCGGGTTGCGGCGAGGCTGGAGCAGTGGCCGCCGGCCGACGCGCGGCCGGTGGCTGTTGATGGCGTGTATGAACGGTTGGCCGGTGGCGGGTATGTGTACGGGCCGGTGTTTCAGGGTTTGCGGGCGGTGTGGCGTGGCGAGCGGGATGTGTATGCCGAGGTGACGCTGCCTGAGCACGTCGAGACCGGCGGGTTCGGGTTGCATCCGGCGGTGTTGGACGCGGCGTTGCACCCGATCGGGTTGGCCGGGTTAGTCGATGGCGATGAGGCAGTGTTGCCGTTCGCGTGGAGCGGGGTGCGGCTGCACGCGACCGGGGCGAGCACGTTGCGGGTCCGGCTGACACCGGCCGACGACGGTGCTATCGCGGTGGCGGTGTTCGACACCGCCGGCCAGCCGGTCCTGACCGCGGACTCGCTGGTGCTACGGCCAGTGACCACCGACCAACTGGGCGCCGGGGTACCGGACGCGGCGCAGTCACTGTTCGCCGTGGAATGGGTACCGCTGCCCGACGAGGAGCCTGACACCACGACGGCGGCTGCCGAACCGTTCTGGGCATGGCACGGACAGCGGCCGCAACCTCTACCGGTGCCCCACCCGCCAGGCCAGGTTGGTGGTGAACTGCCCACGGTCGTGGTCGCCGAGCTACCCGCTGTGGGCGAGCTATCGGCTGCGGGCGATGGCGTCGGTGTTGTTGAGGCCACGCACGTGGCGAGCGCGTTGGTGTTGGGTTGGGTGCAGGAGTGGCTGGCCGATGTGGCCACGGAGGGTTCCCGCCTGGTGGTGCTCACCCGTGGCGCTATCGATGGTAGTGACCTTGCCGCGGCTGCGGTGTGGGGTCTGGTCCGTTCCGCGCAGTCCGAACACCCGAACCGATTCATCCTGCTCGACCTCGACGATGACACTGACCACGGCACTGACCACGGCACCGGCCACGGCACTGACCTGGGCAGGATCCTGACGGCGGTGCTCGCCAGCGGTGAGCCGGAGGTCGCGGTTCGGGCTGGTGGCCTGTATGCCCGGCGGTTGACCCGAGCCGGTGGTAGTGGCCGGCTGTCTCTGCCTGGTCCTGGTCGGTTGTCGTGGCGTCTGGATGTGTCGGAGCCGGGCAGTTTGGACAATCTGGCGGTGGTGGATTGTCCGGAGGTGGTGGCGCCGTTGGCGGTTGGTCAGGTGCGGGTTGCGGTGCGGGCGGCGGGGTTGAACTTCCGGGATGTGTTGGTGGGGTTGGGTATGTATCCGGATCCGGCTGCGGTGATGGGTAGTGAGGCGGCCGGTGTGGTGCTCGAGACCGGCCCGGGTGTGAGCGGGGTGGTGGTCGGGGATCGGGTGTTCGGGATGTTCAACGGGGCGTTGGGGCCGGTGGCGGTCACCGATCATCGTCTCCTGGCCCGGGTCCCGCAGGGCTGGTCGTTCACTCGGGCGGCGTCGACGCCGATCGTGTTCCTGACCGCGTATTACGCGTTGCGGGATCTGGCCGATGTGCGGTCAGGGCAGCGGATCCTGATCCATGCCGCGGCCGGTGGGGTGGGTATGGCCGCGGTGCAACTGGCCCAGGCCTGGGGATTGCAGGTGTACGCCACCGCGAGCGCCGGTAAGTGGGACACCCTGCGCGGGATGGGTGTGGACGATGCGCACCTCGCCTCTTCCCGCGATCAGGACTTCCGCCGCAGCTTCCTGACCGTGACCGGTGGGGAGGGTGTGGATGTGGTCCTCAACGCGCTGGCCGGGGAGTTCGTGGACGCGTCGCTGGACCTGCTGCCCCGTGGTGGCCGGTTCGTGGAGATGGGTAAGACCGACGTGCGGGACCCGGCTCGGATCGCCGCGGATCATCCCGGGGTGGCGTATCAGGCGTTCGACCTGTCCGAGGCCGGTGGTGACCGGATCGGGCAGATGCTGGCCGAGATCCTGGACATGTTCGCCGCGGAGGTTCTTCAGCCGCTGCCGGTGAGTGTGTTCGAGGCAGCCCAGGCTGTGCAGGCCTTGCGTTATCTGCAGGCGGCCCGTCATGTGGGCAAGGTGGTGCTGCGGCTACCGGCCGGGCTGGACCCGCGTGGCACGGTGGTGGTCACTGGTGGGACCGGTGTGTTGGGTGGTTTGGTGGCCCGGCATCTGGTCACCGCGCATGGGGTCAGGCATCTGTTGCTGTTGTCCCGGCGGGGTCCGGCCGCGGCCGGGGCGACCGAGTTGGTCGGTGACCTGACGGAGCTGGGCGTGCGGGTGCAGGTGGTGGCGTGTGACGTCGCTGACCGGAACGCGCTGGCTGAGGTGTTGGCGGCGGTGCCGGCCGGGCATCCGGTGGTGGGGGTGGTGCACACCGCCGGAGTCCTCGATGACGGGGTGGTCGAGGCGTTGACGCCGCAGCGGCTGGAGACGGTGTTGCGGGCGAAGGCGGATGCGGCGTGGTGGCTGCATGAGCTGACCCGGGACATGGATCTCGGGTTGTTCGTGGTGTATTCGTCGGCGGCGGCCACGTTCGGGTCACCGGGGCAGGGCAACTACGCCGCGGCCAACGCCGTTCTGGATGCCTTGGCGCTGCGGCGGCAGGCCGAGGGTCTGGTGGGGCAGTCGTTGGCGTGGGGGTTGTGGGCCCAGCAGTCGGCGATGACCGGGCATCTCGACGAGGCCGACCTGGACCGGATGCGACGCGCCGGCATCCTTCCCCTGTCCTCCGAGCAGGGCCTGGCACTGTTCGACGCGGCGATACGTACTGACCAGCCGCAGCTCGTGCCGATCCGGGTGGACCTGGCCGCGCTGCGTCGCGCTGGCGCCGGTGGTGTGCCGCCGTTGTGGCGGGTGTTGGCCGGCGGCTCGACCCGCAGGGCCGCGTCCACCGCCGATGCGCGGGTGGATCTGGCGGCCAGGTTGGCGGCTATGGGGGTTGAGGGGCGCCAGCGGACGGTTCTGGAGCTGGTGCGGGCACAGGCTGCGGTTGTGCTCGGCCATGCCGACCCCGCGGCGGTTGATCCGGCCAGCGCGTTCCGTGAGCTCGGGTTCGACTCGTTGACTGCGGTGGAGTTGCGTAACCGGTTGGCTGCCGCGACTGGGTTGTCGTTGCCGGCCACGCTGGTCTTCGACCATCCGACACCGCAGGTGTTGGCCGGTTACCTGCTGACGGAACTGCTCGGTGAGCAGACCGACGTCGTCGTGCCGGTGGTGGTCGGTGCGGGTGTTGATGAGCCGGTGGCGATTGTGGGGATGGGGTGTCGGTATCCGGGTGGGGTTGGTGACCCGGACGGGTTCTGGCGGTTGTTGGTCGAGGGCGTTGACGCGGTGGAGGGATTCCCCGAGGACCGGGGTTGGGATCTGACGGCGTTGTACGACCCCGCTCGGCAGCGGTCGGAGACCCGGTACGGAACCTTCCTTTCCGGGGCCGGCATGTTCGATGCGGGGTTTTTCGGGATCAGTCCGCGGGAGGCCGTGGCGATGGATCCGCAGCAGCGACTGCTGCTGGAGGTTTCCTGGGAGGCGCTGGAGCGGGCCGGGATCGACCCGTCCGGGCTACGCGGCTCGGACACCGGCGTGTATGTCGGCACCAGCGGCCAGGACTACATCTCGATGATCGGCGACGCGCAGACCGGCAGCGAGGGGCACCTCCTGACCGGCAACGCTGCCAGTGTCATGTCCGGGCGGGTGGCGTACACCCTGGGCCTGGAAGGCCCGGCCGTGTCGGTGGACACGGCGTGTTCGTCATCAGCGGTCGCGGTGCATCTGGCGGCGCAGGCGTTGCGGTCGGGTGAGTGCTCAATGGCCCTGGCCGGCGGTGTGACGGTGATGGCCACGCCGGGAGCGTTCGTGGAGTTTTCCCGGCAGGGCGGGTTGGCCGCCGACGGGCGGTGTAAGCCGTTCGCGGACGCGGCTGACGGCACGGGTTGGGGTGAGGGTGTCGGAATTGTGGTGTTGGAGCGGTTGTCGGATGCTCGTCGGCGGGGGCATCAGGTGTTGGCGGTGGTGCGGGGCAGCGCGGTCAATCAGGATGGTGCGTCGAACGGGTTGAGTGCGCCGAACGGTCCGTCGCAGCAGCGGGTGATCCGTCAGGCCTTGGCGAATGCGCGGTTGTCGCCGGGCGACGTGGACGTGGTGGAAGCGCACGGCACGGGCACCACGCTGGGTGACCCGATCGAAGCGCAGGCACTGATCGCCGCTTACGGCCAGGACCGGCCGGCGGGGCAGCCGTTGCGGTTGGGGTCGGTGAAGTCGAACATCGGCCACACCCAGGCAGCCGCCGGCGTCGCCGGGATCATCAAGATGGTCCTCGCGATGCGGCACCGGTTGATGCCCAAGACGCTGCACGTGGACGAGCCCTCATCACATGTGGACTGGTCGACCGGGTCGGTGCAACTACTGACCGAGGCCACACCATGGCCGGCCAACGGCCGGCCACGACGGGCCGGGGTGTCGTCGTTCGGGATCAGCGGCACCAACGCCCACCTCATCCTCGAAGAAGCCGAACCGCTCCAGATCCTGGAAGAGACCGAACCGTTCGAGCTGCCGCAGGGCATACCGGCTGACCCGGCGGGCTCTGGCCAGGATTCGCCGGCCCCGCCGGGCGGTGGGGTGGTGCCGTGGTTGTTGTCGGCCAAGTCTGAGGTGGCGTTGCGGGCGCAGGCGCAGCGGTTGGCGGGGTTCGTGGCGGATCGGCCTGAGGTGGGGCCGGTGGTGGTGGGGCGGGCGTTGGCGGGCCGGTCGGTGTTTGCGCATCGGGCGGTGGTGGTGGCTGGGGATGCCGACGGGTTCTTGGCTGGGTTGCGGGATGTGGATGTTTCGCCGGTGGTGGTGCGTGGTGTTGCGGCGGGTGTGGGTGGTGCGGGTTCGGTGTTTGTGTTTCCGGGGCAGGGGGCGCAGTGGGTGGGTATGGGGTTGGCGTTGTGGGATGCCGAGCCGGTGTTCGCGGAGGCGATGGTGCGGTGTGGGGAGGTGTTGGCGCCGTTGGTGGGTTGGTCGTTGCGGGAGGTGTTGGCTGATCCGGTGTTGTTGGGTCGGGTGGATGTGGTGCAGCCGGTGTCGTGGGCGGTGATGGTGTCGCTGGCGCAGTTGTGGCGTTCGGTGGGTGTGGTTCCGGCGGCGGTGGTGGGGCACAGTCAGGGTGAGATCGCTGCGGCGTGTGTGGCTGGTGGCCTGTCTTTGGCTGATGGGGCCAGGGTGGTGGTGTTGCGGAGTCGGGCGATTGTGGCGTTGTCGGGGTCGGGGGGCATGGTGTCGGTGCCCGCACCGTTGTCCGAGGTGCAGCAGTTGATTGCCGGGTGGGGTGGGGACCTGTCGGTCGCGGCGGTCAACGGTCCGGCGCAGGTGGTGATCTCTGGTACCACGGCCGCGTGTGAGGAGTTCGTGCGGGCGCATGCGGGGTTGGGGGTTCGGCGGATCGCGGTGGATTACGCCTCGCATTCGCCGCAGGTGCAGGCGATCGAGGATCGGTTGCGCACGGATTTGGCTGGTCTGCGGCCTCGTAGCGGGCAGGTGGCGTTCTATTCGACGCTGGAGGCGGCGCGGGTCGACACTGCTGGTCTTGATGGTGGTTACTGGTATCGGAATCTGCGGCACCAGGTTCGGTTCGGTGAGGTGATCCGGACGCTGACTGAGGCTGGTCATCGGACGTTCGTGGAGGTTAGTCCGCATCCGGTGTTGGCGATGGCGGTGGAGCAGGCCGGTGAGGGCCTGGTGGTGACGGGCACGCTGCGTCGTGACGACGGTGGGCGGGAGCGTTGGCTACGGTCGATGGCCGCGCTGCATGTTGCCGGTGTCGCCATCGACTGGACTCCGGCGCTGGGTACCGGCCCGACTCCGCAGGTTGCCCTGCCGACCTACCCGTTCCAGCATCAGCGGTTCTGGCCGCAGTCGGTGGCGGCTGGTGTGGGGGATGTTCGGGTGTTGGGGCTGGGTTCGGTTGATCATCCGTTGTTGCGTGCGGCGGTGTCGTTGGCTGATGGGGACGGGGTGGTGTTGACCGGCCGGTTGTCGTTGTCGGCGCAGCCGTGGTTGGCCGATCATGCGGTGTTGGGTTCGGTGTTGTTGGCGGGCACGGCTTATGTGGAGTTGGTGATGTACGCCGGCGACCAGGTCGGTTGTGGCTTGGTGCAGGAGTTGACGCTGCAGACCCCGTTGGTGCTGCCGGAGCAGGGCGGGGTGCAGGTGCAGGTGTGGGTCGGTGATCCCGGCCAGGATGGCCGACGGCCGGTCAACGTGTACTCCCGGCCGGAGGGCGCGGAGGGTGTGGGGGGTTCGTGGGTTCGGCATGCCACGGGTGTGTTGAGCCCGCAGACGGGTCGGGTTGCGGCGGGGTTGGGGCAGTGGCCGCCGGCCGACGCGCGACCGGTGGCTGTGGACGGGTTGTATGAACGGTTGGCCGACGGCGGGTACGTGTACGGGCCGGTGTTCCAAGGTTTGCGGGCGGTGTGGCGTTCCGAGCGGGATGTGTATGCCGAGGTGACGCTGCCTGAGCACGTCGAGACCGGCGGGTTCGGGTTGCATCCGGCGGTGTTGGACGCGGCGTTGCACCCGATCGGGTTGACCGGGCTGCTCGGCGACGACGATGGCGGGGCGGTGTTGCCGTTCGCGTGGAGCGGGGTGCGGCTGCATGCGACCGGGGCGAGCACGCTGCGGGTCCGGCTCACACCCACCGACGGCGGTGCTATCGCGGTGGCGGTGTTCGACACCGCCGGCCAGCCGGTCCTGACCGCGGACTCGCTGGTGCTACGGCCGGTGACCACCGACCAGTTGGGCGCCAGGATGCCGGATGCGGCGCAGTCGCTGTTCGCGGTGGAGTGGGTACCGCTACCGGACGCGGAACCTGACACCACGTCGGCGGCTGCCGAACCGGTCTGGGCATGGCACGGGCAGGTTGATGGTGAACTGCCCACCGTTGTGGTCGCCGAGCTACCAGCGGCGGGCGAAGCTGTCGGTGTTGTTGAGGCCACGCACGCGGTGAGCGCGTTGGTGTTGGGTTGGGTCCAGGACTGGTTGGCTGATCCGGGCACGGAGGGTTCCCGGCTGGTGGTGCTCACTCGTGGCGCTACCGATGGCAGTGACCTGGCCGCGGCTGCGGTGTGGGGTCTGGTCCGTTCCGCGCAGTCCGAACACCCGAACCGATTCATCCTGCTCGACCTCGACGATCACACTGACCACGGCACCGACCACGGCAGCGAACTGGGCAGGATCCTGACGGCGGTGCTCGCCAGCGGCGAACCCGAGATCGCGGTACGCGGCGGTGACCTGTATACCCGGCGCCTGACCCGAGCCGGTGGTAGTGGCCGTTTGCTCCTGCCTGGTCCTGACCGGTTGTCGTGGCGTCTGGATGTGTCGGAGCCGGGCAGTTTGGACAACCTGACGGTGCTGGATTGTCCGGAGGCGGTGGCGCCGTTGGCGGCTGGGCAGGTACGGGTTGCGGTGCGAGCAGCGGGGCTCAACTTCCGGGACGTGTGGCTCGGGCTGGGTATGTCCCCGGATCCGACCGCGGTGATGGGCAGCGAAGCGGCCGGAGTGGTGCTCGAGACCGGCCCGGACGTGACGGGGATGGTGGTCGGGGATCGGGTGTTCGGGATGTTCAACGGGGCGTTGGGGCCGGTGGCGGTCACCGATCATCGTCTCCTGGCCCGGGTCCCGCAGGGCTGGTCGTTCACTCGGGCGGCGTCGACGCCGATCGTGTTCCTGACCGCGTATTACGCGTTGCGGGATCTGGCCGATGTGCGGGCGGGGCAGCGGATCCTGATCCATGCCGCGGCCGGTGGGGTGGGTATGGCCGCGGTGCAACTGGCCCAGGCCTGGGGATTGCAGGTGTACGCCACCGCGAGCGCCGGTAAGTGGGACACCCTGCGCGGGATGGGTGTGGACGATACGCACCTGGCCTCGTCCCGCAATCTGGACTTCCGCCGTAGCTTCCTGACCGCGACCCGGGGACAGGGTGTGGACATGGTGCTCAACGCCCTGACCGGTGAGTTCGTGGACGCGTCGCTGGACCTGCTGCCCCGTGGTGGCCGGTTCGTGGAGATGGGTAAGACCGACGTACGGGATGCGGCCCGGGTCGCCGCGGACCACCCCGGGGTGGCGTACCAGGCGTTCAACCTGCCCGACGTCGGTGCTGACCGGATCGGGCAGATGCTGGCCGAGATCATGGACATGTTCGCCGCGGACATCCTCCAGCCACTACCCGTGAGCGTATTCGAAGCAGCCCACGCCGTGCAGGCCCTGCGTTACCTGCAGGCGGCCCGCCACGTGGGCAAGGTCGTGCTGCGGCTACCGGCCGGGCTGGACCAGCGTGGCACGGTGGTGATCACCGGCGGGACCGGGGTGTTGGGTGGATTGGTGGCCCGGCATCTGGTCACCACACACGGGGTCAAGCACCTGTTGCTGGTGTCCCGGCGCGGCCCGGCCGCGGCCGGAGCGACCGAGCTGGTCGGTGACCTGACGGAGCTGGGCGCACGGGTGCAGGTGGTGGCGTGTGACGTCGCTGACCGCAACGCTCTGGCCGAGGTGCTGGCGGCGGTGCCGGCTGGGCATCCGGTGGTCGGGGTGGTGCACACCGCGGGAGTGCTCGATGACGGGGTGGTCGAGGCGTTGACGCCGCGGCGGCTGGAGACGGTGTTGCGGGCCAAGGCGGATGCGGCGTGGTGGCTGCATGAGCTGACCCGGGATTCGGATCTCGGGTTGTTCGTGGTGTATTCGTCGGCAGCAGCCACGCTCGGGTCACCGGGGCAGGGCAACTATGCCGCGGCCAACGCCGTCCTGGACGCCCTGGCACTACGACGACAGACCGCCGGCCTGGTGGGGCAGTCGCTGGCGTGGGGGCTGTGGGCCCAGCAGTCAGCGATGACCGGGCATCTCGACGAGGCCGACCTGGACCGGATGCGACGCAGCGGCATCCTTCCCCTCTCCTCCGAGCAGGGCCTGGCACTGTTCGACACGGCAATACGCACCAACCAGCCGCAACTCGTGCCGATCCGGGTGGACCTGCCCGCGCTACGTCGTACCGGGGCCGGTGGCCTGCCACCGTTGTGGCGGACATTGGCCGGCGGCTTCGCCCGCCGGACGGCAACTACAACCGACACCCAGATGGACCTGACCACCAGGCTGGCCGCTATGGGCGTCGAGGAACGCCAGCGAACAGTCCTGGAACTGGTACGAATACAAGCCGCCGTCGTACTCGGCCATCCCGACCCAACGATGATCAACCCGGAAAGCGCATTCCGCGAACTCGGCTTCGACTCGTTGACCGCGGTGGAACTACGTAACCGACTGACCACCGCGACCGGCCTGTCGCTGCCGGCCACGCTGGTCTTCGACTACCCCACCCCCGCCGAACTCAGCCGCGAGCTGTGGACGCGAGTTGTGCCAGAGGAGAAGGCGCCCGCAAATGCTCTGGAGTCCGACTTGGACCGGATCGAGCAGGCTATACGCAGGTTTGCCCCGGGCGATGGCAGAGATCCGACGAAGCTGGCGGACCGCCTGCGTGAGCTGGCGCGCAGGCTCGAGGCCCAGACGGGCGGCCACGGGGCAACCCCGGTGATCGACACCTATGCGGCCTCAGATGACGAGCTGTTCGACGTTCTCGACAAGATCGCAAGCTCCGAGGGAGGGCGAACGGCATGAGCAACGATGAGAAGCTGCGGACATATCTGCGACAGGCTACGGACAACCTGCTGGAGACCCGGCGACGCCTGCAGGAGATTCAGGATCGGGCGACTGAACCCATCGCCGTGGTATCGATGGCCTGCCGGTTCTCGGCCGGCATAGAAACCCGGTACAGCTCTGGGATCTTATTGCCGCGGGCCCGGCCTATTCGACGGTTCAGGACTGGCCACTGAGTTGCGGGCGTTGACCGGTCCGCAGCGCCAGCAGAGGATGCTCGAGCTGGTGCGTACCCACGCGGCCACAGCCCGTGGCCACGACAGTGCTCAGGCAGTCACACCTGATCGGGCGTTCCGCAAGCTCGGCTTCGACTCGCTGACCGCGGTGGAACTACGTAACCGGCTGGCCACTACGACCGGCCTGTCGTTGCCGGCCACGGTGGTCTTCGACCATCCGACACCGGCCGCCCTGGCCGACCATCTCCGGGCCCAGCTGTGGCCGGCCGAGGCGGCCGAGGCACCGGCCGTCGCCGAGCTCGACCGGTTGGAACGTGCGCTCGCCGAACCGGCCGTGGACGCGTACACGCGGGCCCAGCTCGCCCGGCTCACCACGCCGCCGCCCGCAGACTCAACCGCCGGGCCCGACACCGACCTGGACGAGGTCACTGACGACGAGCTGTTCGAACTTGTCGACAACGAGCTCGGCTCGGCCTGAACGCCGTATCCGCTCCGGAGGGACACCCGTGACCAACGACGACAAGCTGCGCGAGTACCTCAAGCGGACCGTAGCCGAGCTGCGCCAGGCCAACCGACGGGTACAGGCTCTGGAGGCCGCCGGCGCCGAGCCGGTGGCGATTGTGGGGATGGGGTGTCGGTATCCGGGTGGGGTGGGTGACCCGGACGGGTTTTGGCGGTTGTTGGTCGAGGGTGTTGACGCGGTGGGTGGGTTCCCCGTGGATCGGGGTTGGGATGCGGGGTCGTTGGATGACCCGGATCCGGCGGGGTCGGGGACCGACTTTGCCCGCAAGGGTGGGTTTCTGGCTGGTGCGGCGTTGTTCGATGCGGGGTTCTTCGGGATCAGTCCGCGGGAGGCTGTGGCGATGGATCCGCGGCAGCGGTTGTTGTTGGAGGTTTCCTGGGAGGCGTTGGAGCGGGCCGGGATCGATCCGTCCGGGCTGCGCGGCTCGGACACCGGCGTGTATGTCGGCACCACCGGGCAGGACTACGTCTCCATGATCGGCGACGCGCAGACCCGCAGCGAGGGACATCTCCTTACCGGGAACGCGGCGAGTGTCATGTCGGGGCGGGTGGCGTACGCCTTGGGCTTGGAGGGTCCGGCGGTGTCGGTGGATACGGCGTGTTCGTCGTCGTTGGTCGCGGTGCATTTGGCGGCGCAGGCGTTGCGGTCGGGTGAGTGTTCGATGGCCCTGGCCGGCGGTGCAGCGGTGATGGCCACTGCGGGAGCGTTCGTGGAGTTTTCCCGGCAGGGCGGGTTGGCCGCCGACGGGCGGTGTAAGCCGTTCGCGGACGCGGCTGACGGCACGGGCTGGGGTGAGGGCGTCGGAGTCCTGGTGTTGGAGCGGTTGTCGGATGCTCGCCGGCGGGGGCATCAGGTGTTGGCGGTGGTGCGGGGCAGCGCGGTTAATCAGGATGGTGCGTCGAACGGGTTGAGTGCGCCGAACGGGCCGTCGCAGCAGCGGGTGATCCGTCAGGCGCTGGCCAACGCGCGGCTGACGCCGGGCGACGTGGACGTGGTGGAAGCGCACGGCACGGGCACCACGCTGGGCGATCCGATCGAAGCGCAGGCACTGATCGCCGTTTACGGCCAGGACCGGCCCGCGGAGCAGCCGCTGCGCCTGGGGTCGGTGAAGTCGAACATCGGCCACACCATGGCAGCCGCCGGCGTCGCCGGAATCATCAAGATGGTGTTGGCGATGCGGCACGGGCTGATGCCCAAGACGCTGCACGTGGACGCCCCGTCCACGCATGTGGACTGGTCGGCGGGGTCGGTGCGGCTGCTGACCGAGGCCACACCATGGCCGGGTAACGGCCGGCCACGACGGGCTGGGGTGTCCTCGTTCGGGATCAGCGGCACCAACGCCCACCTCATCCTGGAGGAGGCCGAACCGGCACCGGACACGGCGTTGGGTCACGAACCGGTCCCGCCGCCGCCGGGTGGGGTGGTGCCGTGGTTGTTGTCGGCTAAGTCCGAGGTGGCGTTGCGGGCGCAGGCGCAGCGGTTGGCCGGGTTCGTGGCGGATCGGCCCGAGGTGCAGCCGGTGGTGGTGGGGCGGGCGTTGGTGGATAGCCGGGCGACCGGGTTCCCCTACCGGGGTGTGGTGCTCGGCCAGCACCGGTCGGTGTTGGTGGACGGGCTGCAAGCGTTGGCCTCCGGTGGTCAGGCGTCGGGGCTGGTGACCGGGGTCGCTGGGTCCGGCGGACTGGCGGTGGTGTTTTCCGGGCAGGGGAGTCAGCGGGTCGGGATGGGTCAGGGCTTGTATGAGGCGTATCCGGTGTTCGCGGAGGCGTTCGATCAGGTCTGCGCGTCCTTTGACCAGCATCTCGATCGGTCGTTGCGGGAGGTGGTGGCGGGCGGGCCGCGGTTGTTGGATCAGACGTTGTATGCCCAGGCGGGGTTGTTCGCGGTGCAGGTGGCGTTGTATCGGTTGGTCGGCTCGTGGGGGGTGGTTCCGGAGTGTCTGGCGGGGCATTCGATTGGTGAGTTGAGTGCGGCGTGTGTGGCTGGGGTGTGGGATCTGGTTGATGCGGTGGCGGTGGTGGCCGCGCGGGGCCGCCTGATGCAGGCGCTACCTGCTGGTGGCGCCATGGTCGCGTTGACCGCCAGCGACGCCGAGGCCCAGGAGTTGATTGCCGGGCACACGGACCTGGTCGGGGTGGCGGCGGTCAACGGGCCCCGCTCGACGGTGATTTCCGGTGACCAGGATCTGGTGTTGGGCCTGGGGCGGCAGTGGCGAGACGCCGGTGGCAAGGCGCGGCGGCTGCGGGTCAGTCACGCGTTCCATTCGCCGTTGATGGAGCCGATGTTGGCCGAGTTCGCCCAGGTGTTGGCCGAGGTGGTCTGGCGAGAGCCGACCATCCCGGTAATCTCCGGCACCCCCGACGCGGACGTGACTGATCCCGGATATTGGTTGGCGCACGTCCGCCAGACGGTGCGGTACCACGACGCGGTGACGGCGCTGCGGGAGCGAGGCGTGGGTGTCTTCCTCGAACTGGGCCCGGACGGCACGCTGACCTCGATGGCCGACACCCCCGATGCAGGTGTGTGGCTACCGGCGTTGCGTGCTGAGCGGGACGAGCCGCAGACGTTACTGACCGCAGTCGCTGGTGTCCATGTACACGGCGGAGCGGTGGACTGGTCGACGCTGCTCGGCACGAGTACCGGCCCGGCCGAGGCCACCGGCGTGGGCAGGGCGGTGGGCGGGGCCATCGCGCTGCGGGCTGAGTTGCCTACCTACCCGTTTCAGCATCAGCGGTTCTGGCCGCAGGCGGTGGCGGCTGGTGTGGGGGATGTTCGGGTGTTGGGGCTGGGTTCGGTTGATCATCCGTTGTTGCGTGCGGCGGTGTCGTTGGCTGATGGGGACGGGGTGGTGTTGACCGGCCGGTTGTCGCTGTCGGCGCAGCCGTGGCTGGCTGATCATGTGGTGTTGGGTTCGGTGTTGTTGGCGGGCACGGCGTATGTGGAGTTGGTGATGTACGCCGGGGACCAGGTGGGCTGTGCCCTGGTCGAGGAGTTGACGCTGCAGACCCCGTTGGTGTTGCCGGAGCAGGGTGGGGTGCAGGTGCAGGTGTGGGTCGGTGATCCCGGCCAGGATGGCCGACGGCCGGTCAACGTGTACTCCCGGGCAGAGGATGGGCAGGGTGGGCAGGGTTCGTGGGTTCGGCATGCCTCGGGTGTGTTGAGCCCGCAAGCCGGCCGGGTTGCGGCGAGGCTGGAGCAGTGGCCGCCGGCCGACGCGCGGCCGGTGGCTGTTGATGGCGTGTATGAACGGTTGGCCGACGGCGGGTACGTGTACGGGCCGGTGTTCCAAGGCCTTCGGGCGGTGTGGCGTTCCGAGCGGGATGTATACGCGGAGGTGACACTGCCTGAGCACGTCGAGACCGGCGGGTTCGGGTTGCATCCGGCGGTGTTGGACGCGGCGTTGCATCCGATCGGGTTGACCGGGCTCGGCGACGACGATGGCGGGGCGGTGTTGCCGTTCGTGTGGAGCGGGGTGCGGCTGCATGCGACCGGGGCGAGCACGGTACGGGTCCGGCTGACACCGGCCGGCCAGGGTGGTATCGCGGTGGCGGTGTTCGACGCCGCCGGCCAGCCGGTGCTGACCGCGGACTCGCTGGTGCTACGGCCGGTGACCACCGACCAACTGGGCGCCGGGGTACTGGACGCGGCGCAGTCACTGTTCGCCGTGGAATGGGTACCGCTGCCCGACGCGGAACCCGACACCACGATGGCTGCCGAACCGGTCTGGGCATGGCACGGGCAGGTTGATGGTGAGCTGCCCACCGCCGTGGTCGCCGAGCTACCAGCGGCGGGCGAGCTATCGGCTGCGGGCGATGGTGTCGGTGTTGTTGAGGCCACGCACGTAGCGAGCGCGTTGGTGTTGGGTTGGGTGCAGGAGTGGCTGGCCGATGTGGCCACGGACGGTTCCCGCCTGGTGGTGCTCACCCGCGGCGCTATCGATGGCAGTGACCTGGCCGCGGCTGCGGTGTGGGGTCTGGTCCGTTCCGCGCAGTCCGAACACCCGAACCGATTCATCCTGCTCGACCTCGACGATAACACCGACCGCGGCACCGACCGCGGCACTGACCATGGCACTGACCACGGCACCGACCTGGGCAGGATCCTGACGGCGGTGCTCGCCAGCGGCGAGCCGGAGGTCGCGGTTCGGGCTGGTGGCCTGTATGCCCGGCGGTTGACCCGAGCCGGTGGTAGTGGCCGGCTGTCTCTGCCTGGTCCTGGTCGGTTGTCGTGGCGTCTGGATGTGTCGGAGCCGGGCAGTTTGGACAATCTGGCGGTGGTGGACTGTCCGGAGGCGGTCGCGCCGTTGGCGGCTGGTCAGGTGCGGGTAGCGGTGCGGGCGGCGGGGTTGAACTTCCGGGATGTGTTGGTCGGGTTGGGTATGTATCCGGATCCGGCTGCGGTGATGGGTAGTGAGGCGGCCGGTGTGGTGCTCGAGACCGCCCCGGACGTGACGGGGATGGTGGTCGGGGATCGGGTGTTCGGGATGTTCAACGGGGCGTTGGGGCCGGTGGCGGTCACCGATCATCGTCTCCTGGCCCGGGTCCCGCAGGGGTGGTCGTTCACTCGGGCGGCGTCGACGCCGATCGTGTTCCTGACCGCGTTTTACGCGTTGCGGGATCTGGCGGGTGTGCGGGCGGGGCAGCGGATTTTGATCCATGCTGCGGCCGGTGGGGTGGGTATGGCCGCGGTGCAACTGGCCCATGCCTGGGGATTGCAGGTGTACGGCACCGCGAGCGCCGGTAAGTGGGACATCCTGCGGGGGATGGGTGTGGACGATGCGCACCTGGCCTCTTCCCGTGATCTGGGCTTCCGCGACAGCTTCCTGACCGTGACCGGTGGGGAGGGTGTGGATGTGGTCCTCAACGCGCTGGCCGGGGAGTTCGTGGACGCGTCGTTGGACCTGCTGCCCCGTGGTGGTCGGTTCGTGGAGATGGGTAAGACCGATGTGCGGGATTCGGTGCGGGTTGCCGCGGACCGTCCCGGGGTGGTGTATCAGGCGTTCGACCTGTCCGAGGCCGGTGGTGACCGGATCGGGCAGATGCTGGCCGAGATCCTGGACATGTTCACCGCGGAGATCCTCCAACCACTACCCGTGAACGTATTCGAAGCAGCCCACGCCGTGCAGGCCCTGCGTTACCTGCAGGCGGCCCGCCACGTGGGCAAGGTCGTGCTGCGGCTACCGGCCGGGCTGGACCCGCGTGGCACGGTGGTGATCACCGGCGGGACCGGGGTGTTGGGTGGTTTGGTGGCCCGGCATCTGGTCACCACACACGGGGTCAGGCACCTGTTGCTGTTGTCCCGACGCGGCTCGGCCGCGGCGGGGGCGGCGGAACTGGCCGGTGACCTGACTGAGCTGGGCGCACGGGTGCAGGTGGTGGCGTGTGACGTCGCTGACCGCAACGCCCTGGCCGAGGTACTGGCGGCGGTGCCGGCCGGGCATCCGGTGGTCGGGGTGGTGCACACCGCCGGAGTCCTCGATGACGGGGTGGTCGAGGCGTTGACGCCGCAGCGGCTGGAGACGGTGTTGCGGGCGAAGGCGGATGCGGCGTGGTGGCTGCATGAGCTGACCCGGGACATGGATCTCGGGTTGTTCGTGGTGTATTCCTCGGCGGCGGCCACGCTCGGGTCACCGGGGCAGGGCAACTACGCCGCGGCCAACGCCGTCCTGGACGCCCTGGCACTACGACGACAGGCCGCCGGCCTGGTCGGGCAGTCGCTGGCGTGGGGGCTGTGGGCCCAGCAGTCGGCGATGACCGGGCATCTCGACGAGGCCGACCTGGACCGGATGCGACGCGCCGGCATCCTTCCCCTGTCCTCCGAGCAGGGCCTGGCACTGTTCGACACGGCAATACGCACTGACCAGCCGCAACTCGTGCCGATCCGGGTGGACCTGCCCGCGCTGCGTCGCGGTGGCGCCGGTGGTGTGCCGCCGTTGTGGCGGGTGTTGGCCGGCGGCTCGACCCGTCGGGCGGCGACCACCGCCGATGCGCGGGTGGATCTGGCCGCCAGGCTGGCCGCTATGGGAGTCGAGGAACGCGAACGGACGGTCCTGGAACTGGTACGGACACAAGCCGCCGTCGTGCTCGGCCATCCCGACCCCGCGGTGATTGATTCGGGCAGCGCGTTCCGTGAGCTCGGGTTCGACTCACTGACCGCGGTGGAGTTGCGTAACCGGCTGGCCACTACGACCGGGCTGTCGTTGCCGGCCACGCTGGTCTTCGACCATCCGACACCGCAGGTGTTGGCCGGGTATCTGTTGACCGAATTTCTCGGTGAGCAGACCGACGTCCTCGTGCCGGTGGTGGTCGGTGCGGGTGTCGATGAGCCGGTGGCGATTGTGGGGATGGGGTGTCGGTATCCGGGTGGGGTTGATGACCCGGACGGGTTCTGGCAGTTGCTGGTCGAGGGCGTTGACGCGGTGGAGGGATTCCCCGCGGACCGGGGTTGGGATCTGACGGCGCTGTACGACCCCGCTCGGCAGCGGTCGGGGACCAGTTATGCCCGGCAGGGTGGGTTCCTGACTGACGCGGCGTTGTTCGATGCGGGGTTTTTCGGGATCAGTCCGCGGGAGGCCGTGGCGATGGATCCGCAGCAGCGCCTGCTGCTGGAGGTTTCCTGGGAGGCGCTGGAGCGGGCCGGGATCGACCCGTCCGGGCTGCGCGGCTCGGACACCGGCGTGTATGTCGGCACCACAGGGCAGGACTACATCTCGGTGATCGGCGACGCGCAGGCCGGCAGCGAGGGACACCTGCTTACCGGCAATGCGGCGAGTGTCATGTCGGGGCGGGTGGCGTACGCCTTGGGCTTGGAGGGTCCGGCGGTGTCGGTGGATACGGCGTGTTCGTCGTCGTTGGTGGCGGTGCATTTGGCGGCGCAGGCGTTGCGGTCGGGTGAGTGTTCGATGGCCCTGGCCGGTGGTGTGACGGTGATGGCTACCCCGGGAGCGTTTGTGGAGTTTTCCCGGCAGGGTGGGTTGGCCGCTGACGGGCGGTGTAAGCCGTTCGCGGACGCGGCTGACGGCACGGGCTGGGGTGAGGGCGTCGGAGTCCTGGTGTTGGAGCGGTTGTCGGATGCTCGCCGGCGGGGGCATCAGGTGTTGGCGGTGGTGCGGGGCAGCGCGGTCAACCAGGACGGCGCGTCCAACGGGTTGAGTGCGCCGAACGGTCCGTCGCAGCAGCGCGTGATCCGTCAGGCCCTGGCCAACGCGCGGCTGACGCCCGGCGACGTCGACGTGGTGGAAGCGCACGGCACGGGCACCACGCTGGGTGACCCGATCGAAGCACAAGCACTCATCGCCGCCTACGGCCAGGACCGGCCGGCGGAGCAGCCGTTGCGGTTGGGGTCGGTGAAGTCGAACATCGGCCACACCCAGGCAGCCGCGGGCGTCGCCGGGATCATCAAGATGGTCCTCGCCATGCGGCACGGCTTGATGCCCAGGACACTGCACGTGGACGCCCCGTCGTCACATGTGGACTGGTCGGCGGGGTCGGTGCGGCTGCTGACCGAGGCCACGCCATGGCCGGGTAACGGTCGACCGCGACGGGCTGGGGTGTCGTCGTTCGGGATCAGCGGCACCAACGCCCACCTCATCCTCGAAGAGCCCGAACCGCTCCAGATCCTGAAAGGGCCCGAATCCGCACCGGACCCGGCGTTGGGTCATGAATCGGCCCCGCCGGGCGGTGGGGTGGTGCCGTGGTTGTTGTCGGCCAAGTCTGAGGTGGCGTTGCGGGCGCAGGCGCAGCGGTTGGCCGGGTTCGTGGCGGATCGGCCTGAGGTGGGGCCGGTGGTGGTGGGGCGGGCGTTGGCGGCTCGAGCCGTGTTCGCGCATCGGGCGGTGGTGGTGGCTGGGGATGCCGACGGGTTCTTGGCCGGGTTGCGGGATGTGGATGTTTCGCCTGCGGTGGTGCGTGGTGTGGCGGCTGGTGGGGGTAGCGCGGCGGGTGCGGTGTTTGTGTTTCCGGGGCAGGGGGCGCAGTGGGTGGGTATGGGGTTGGCGTTGTGGGATGCCGAGCCGGTGTTCGCGGAGGCGATGGTGCGGTGTGGGGAGGTGTTGGCGCCGTTGGTGGGTTGGTCGTTGCGGGAGGTGTTGGCTGATCCGGTGTTGTTGGGTCGGGTGGATGTGGTGCAGCCGGTGTCGTGGGCGGTGATGGTGTCGCTGGCGCAGTTGTGGCGTTCGGTGGGTGTGGTTCCGGCGGCGGTGGTGGGGCACAGTCAGGGTGAGATCGCTGCGGCGTGTGTGGCTGGTGGCCTGTCTTTGGCTGATGGGGCCAGGGTGGTGGTGTTGCGGAGTCGGGCGATTGTGGCGTTGTCGGGGTCGGGGGGCATGGTGTCGGTGCCCGCACCGTTGTCCGAGGTGCAGCAGTTGATTGCCGGGTGGGGTGGGGACCTGTCGGTCGCGGCGGTCAACGGTCCGGCGCAGGTGGTGATCTCTGGTACCACGGCCGCGTGTGAGGAGTTCGTGCGGGCGCATGCGGGGTTGGGGGTTCGGCGGATCGCGGTGGATTACGCCTCGCATTCGCCGCAGGTGCAGGCGATCGAGGATCGGTTGCGCACGGATTTGGCTGGTCTGCGGCCTCGTAGCGGGCAGGTGGCGTTCTATTCGACGCTGGAGGCGGGGCGGGTCGACACTGCTGGTCTTGATGGTGGTTACTGGTATCGGAATCTGCGGCACCAGGTTCGGTTCGGTGAGGTGATCCGGACGCTGACTGAGGCTGGTCATCGGACGTTCGTGGAGGTTAGTCCGCATCCGGTGTTGGCGATGGCGGTGGAGCAGGCCGGTGAGGGCCTGGTGGTGACGGGCACGCTGCGTCGTGACGACGGTGGGCGGGAGCGTTGGCTACGGTCGATGGCCGCGCTGCATGTTGCCGGTGTCGCCATCGACTGGACTCCGGCGCTGGGTACCGGCCCGATCCCGCCGGTTGCCCTGCCGACTTATCCGTTTGAGCATCAGCGGTTCTGGCCGGCGGTGCGGGATGTGTCGGTGCGGGGTGGGGATGGTGGGTTTGATGCGGAGTTTTGGCGGGTGGTGCAGCGTGGTGATGTGGGGGCTTTGGCTTCTGCGTGGGGGGTGGATGAGCAGGGTGTGGCGAGGGTTTTGCCGGGGTTGGTGGCGTGGCAGCGGGCTCGTGAGGACCGGCGGCTGATTGACGCGTGGCGGTATCGGGTTGTGTGGGAGCCGTTGACCGGTGGTCCTGAAGCGGCGCTGAATGGTAGCTGGCTTGTGGTGTATGGCGCGGATCTGGTGGCTGATGAGGTCGGGTCGGGGTGGGTCGGGCGGGTTGAGCAGATCCTGGTCGGGCATGGTGCGCGGGTGGTGCGGGTAGTTGTTGACGGTACCCGGGTGGGGGCGGCTACGGCGTTGCGGGCGGTGGTGGCCGGGCTGGACGGGGCCGGGTGGGGTGGGGTGGTGTTCCTACCCGGCGGGGCGCCGGTGCAGGAGCTATTGGCGCTGTTGCAGGGTCTGCACGACACCGACACGGGTAGCGACGCGGGGCGGGTGTGGGTGCTGACTCGTGGCGCGGTGGGTACGGGTCGGTTCGATGCTCCTGTTGTTCCGGTGCAGGCTCTAGCGTGGGGTTTGGGTGTGGTCGCGGCGTTGGAGTATCCGCGCCTGTGGGGTGGTCTGGTGGATCTGCCTGCGCTCTGGCCTGAGGCGTCGCGGGACGCGGCGGCGGTGGCGCGTCGGTGTGTCGCGGTGTTGGCCGGGTGGGGTGGTCAGGATCAGGTCGCGGTGCGTGCGAGTGGTGTGTATGGGCGCAGGTTGGTGCGTGCCGGGGCGGTGGAGTCGCCGCGGGTGTGGCAGCCGCGGGGCACGGTGTTGATCACTGGTGGTACCGGTGGGTTGGGTGCGCATGTGGCTCGTTGGGTGGCCGGGCATGGTGCGGAGCATGTGGTGTTGGTGTCTCGTCGGGGTATGGACGGGCCGGGTGTGGCCGAGCTGGTCGGTGAGTTGGGCGCTGATGGCCGGGTCCGGGTGAGTGTGCGGGGTTGTGATGTGGCGGATCGTGACGGGTTGGCCGCGGTCCTGTCCGGGGTGGGGCCGGTTGATGCGGTGGTGCACGCGGCCGGGGTGGGTCAGCTCGCGTCCATCGACGACACCGATGCGGAGGCGGCGGAGCACATTTTGGCGGCGAAGGTTGCGGGTACCCGTAACTTGCACGAGTTGTTGGTCGAGGGGTCTGAGCGTCCGTTGGACGCGATGGTGTTGTTTTCCTCGAACGCCGGTGTGTGGGGTGGTGGCGGGCAGGGGGTGTACGCGGCCGCGAACGCGTTCCTGGACGCCTACGCCGCCCAGCAGCGTGCCGCAGGACAACCGGTGACCAGCGTGGCGTGGGGCTTGTGGGCCGGAGAGGGAATGGCCGGGCAGGCCGACACCGGGCAGTTGCACCGGCGCGGGGTGCGCGGCATGGATCCGCAGCGGGCGGTGCAGGCCCTGGCCGAGGCGGTCGGTCAGGGCGAAGGCTTCCTCGCCGTCGCTGACGTGGACTGGGCCCAGTTCACCCAGGCGTTCACCTCCGCACGCCCGAGTGCGCTACTGGCCGGCCTGCCCGAGGCACAAGCCACGATCGCCGACGCTGAACCCAGGCCATCCGACGACTCGACACTGGCCGCCGAGTTGCGGGCGTTGACCGGCCCGCAACGCCAGCAGAAGATCCTCGAACTGGTACGCACCCACGCCGCCACAGCCCTCGGCCACGACAACGCCCAAGCCATCCCACCCGACCGGGCATTCCGCGAACTCGGCTTCGACTCCCTGACCGCCGTAGAACTACGCAACCGGTTGGCCGCCGTGACTGGGTTGTCGTTGCCGGCCACGCTGGTCTTCGACTATCCGACACCGGTGGTGTTGGCCGGGTATCTGTTGACGGAACTGCTCGGTGAGCAGAGCGATGTCCTCACGCCGGTGGCGGTGGGTGTGGGTGTTGATGAGCCGGTGGCGATTGTGGGGATGGGGTGTCGGTATCCGGGTGGGGTTGTTGACCCGGACGGGTTCTGGCAGTTGCTGCTCGAGGGCGTTGACGCGGTAGATGGATTCCCCGCGGATCGGGGTTGGGATGTCGGGTCGTTGGATGACTCGGATCCGGCGCGGTCGGGGACCAGTTATGCCCGCAAGGGTGGATTCCTGGCTGGTGCGGCGTTGTTCGACGCGGGGTTCTTCGGGATCAGTCCGCGAGAGGCCGTGGCGATGGATCCGCAGCAGCGGCTGCTCTTGGAGGTCTCCTGGGAAGCGCTGGAGCGGGCCGGGATCGACCCGTCCGGGCTACGCGGCTCGGACACCGGCGTGTATGTGGGTACTACCGGGCAGGACTACGTCTCGGTGATCGGCGACGCGCAGGCCGGCAGCGAGGGACATCTTCTTACCGGGAATGCGGCGAGTGTCATGTCGGGGCGGGTGGCGTACACCCTGGGTCTGGAGGGTCCGGCGGTGTCGGTGGATACGGCGTGTTCGTCGTCGTTGGTGGCGGTGCATTTGGCGGCGCAGGCGTTGCGGTCGGGTGAGTGTTCGATGGCCCTGGCCGGTGGTGTGACGGTGATGGCCACGCCGGGAGCGTTCGTGGAGTTTTCCCGGCAGGGTGGGTTGGCCGCTGACGGGCGGTGTAAATCGTTCGCGGACGCCGCTGACGGCACAGGCTGGGGTGAGGGCGTCGGAATCCTGGTGTTGGAGCGGTTGTCGGATGCCCGTCGGCGGGGGCATCAGGTGTTGGCGGTGGTGCGGGGCAGCGCGGTCAATCAGGATGGTGCCTCCAACGGGTTGAGTGCCCCGAACGGTCCGTCGCAGCAGCGGGTGCTCCGTCAGGCTTTGGCGAATGCGCGGTTGACGCCCGGCGACGTCGACGTGGTGGAAGCACACGGCACGGGCACCACCCTGGGTGACCCGATCGAAGCGCAGGCGCTGATCGCCGCGTACGGCCAGGACCGGCCCGCGGAACAGCCGTTGCGGTTGGGGTCGGTGAAGTCGAACATCGGCCACACCATGGCAGCCGCGGGCGTCGCTGGGATCATCAAGATGGTGTTGGCGATGCGGCACGGGCTGATGCCCAGGACACTGCACGTGGACACCCCGTCCACCCACGTGGACTGGTCGGCGGGGTCGGTGCGGTTGCTGACCGAGGCCACGCCATGGCCGGCCAGCGGCCGGCCGCGGCGGGCTGGGGTGTCCTCGTTCGGGATCAGCGGCACCAACGCCCACCTCATCCTCGAAGAAGCCGAACCGTTCGAACTGCTGCAGGTCGCACCGGCTGACCCGGCGGGCTCGGGTCAGGAGTCGCCGGCGGTCCCGCTGCCGGGCGGTGGGGTGGTGCCGTGGCTGTTGTCGGCTAAGTCCGAGGTGGCGTTGCGGGCGCAGGCGCAGCGGTTGGCCGGGTTCGTGGCTGACCGGCCCGAGGTGGAGCCGGTGGTGGTGGGGCGGGCGTTGGCGGCCCGGTCGGTGTTCACGCATCGGGCGGTGGTGCTTGGCCGGCATCAGCCAGCGTTGTCGGACGGGCTGCAGGCGTTGGCTGCGGGTGCTCAGGTGTCGGGGGTGGTGACCGGCGTCGCTGGGTCCGGCGGACTGGCGGTGGTGTTTTCCGGGCAGGGGAGTCAGCGGGTTGGGATGGGCCTGGGCTTGTATGAGGCGTATCCGGTGTTCGCGGAGGCGTTCGATCAGGTCTGCGCGTCCTTTGACCAGCATCTCGATCGGTCGTTGCAGGACGTGGTCGCGGGCGAGCCGCGGCTGCTGGACCAGACGTTGTATGCCCAGGCGGGGCTGTTCGCGGTGCAGGTGGCGTTGTTCCGGTTGGTCGGCTCGTGGGGGGTGGCCCCGCAGTGTCTGGCCGGACACTCGATTGGTGAGTTGAGCGCGGCGTATGTGGCCGGGGTGTGGGATCTGCCTGATGCGGTGGCGGTGGTGGCCGCCCGGGGCCGCCTGATGCAGGCGCTACCCGCTGGTGGCGCCATGGTCGCGTTGACCGCCACCGACGCTGAAGCCCATGAGTTGATCGCCGGGCACACGGACCTGGTAGGGGTGGCGGCGGTCAACGGCCCTCGCTCGGCGGTGATTTCCGGTGACCAGGATCTGGTCCTGGACCTGGCGCGGCAGTGGCGAGACGCCGGTGGCAAGGCCCGGCAGTTGAAGGTCAGTCACGCGTTCCATTCGCCGTTGATGGAGCCGATGTTGGCCGAGTTCGCCCAGGTGTTGGCCGAGGTGGTCTGGCGGGAGCCGGCCATCCCGGTGATCTCTGGCGCCCCCGACGCGGACGTGACTGATCCCGGATATTGGTTGGCGCACGTCCGCCAGGCGGTGCGGTACTACGACGCGGTGACGGCGCTGCGGGAGCGAGGCGTGGGTGTCTTCCTCGAACTGGGCCCGGACGGCACGCTGACCTCGATGGCCGACACCCCCGATGCAGGTGTGTGGCTACCGGCGTTGCGTGCTGAGCGGGACGAGCCGCAGACGTTACTGACCGCAGTCGCCGGTGTTCACGTACACGGCGGGACGGTGGACTGGCCGACACTGCTCGGCACGAGTGCCGGTGGGCGGGCTCTGGAACTGCCGACCTACCCGTTTCAGCATCAGCGGTTCTGGCCGCAGACCGTGGCCGGCGGTGTGGGGGATGTTCGGGTGTTGGGGCTGGGTTCGGTTGATCATCCGTTGTTGCGTGCGACGGTGTCGTTGGCTGATGGGGACGGGGTGGTGTTGACCGGTCGGTTGTCGCTGTCGGCGCAGCCGTGGCTGGCTGAGCATGTGGTGTTGGGTTCGGTGTTGTTGGCGGGCACGGCGTATGTGGAGTTGGTGATGTACGCCGGGGACCAGGTCGGTTGTGGCTTGGTGCGGGAGTTGACGCTGCAGACCCCGTTGGTGTTGCCGGAGCAGGGTGGGGTGCAGGTGCAGGTGTGGGTCGGTGATCCCGGCCAGGATGGTCGACGGCCGGTCAACGTGTACTCCCGACCGGAGGGCGCGGAGGGTGTGGGGGGTTCGTGGGTTCGGCATGCCACGGGTGTGTTGAGCCCGCAGGCCGGTCGGGTTGCGGCGGGGTTGGGGCAGTGGCCGCCGGCCGACGCGCGGCCGGTGGCTGTTGATGGTCTGTATGAACGGTTGGCCGACGGCGGGTACGTGTACGGGCCGGTGTTCCAAGGCCTTCGGGCGGTGTGGCGTGGCGAGCGGGATGTGTATGCCGAGGTGACGCTGCCCGAGCACGTCGAGACCGGCGGGTTCGGGTTGCATCCGGCGGTGTTGGACGCGGCGTTGCATCCGATCGGGTTGACCGGGCTGCTCGGCGACGACGATGGCGGGGCGGTGTTGCCGTTCGTGTGGAGCGGGGTGCGGCTGCATGCGACCGGGGCGAGCACGGTGCGGGTCCGGCTGACACCGGCCGGCGAGGGTGGTATCGCGGTGGCGGTGTTCGACGCCGCCGGCCAGCCGGTGCTGACCGCGGACTCGCTGGTGCTACGGCCGGTGACCACCGACCAACTGGGCGCCGGGGTACTGGACGCGGCGCAGTCACTGTTCGCCGTGGAATGGGTACCGCTGCCCGACGCGGAACCCGACACCACGATGGCTGCCGAACCGGTCTGGGCATGGCACGGGCAGGTTGATGGTGAGCTGCCCACCGTCGTGGTCGCCGAGCTACCAGCGGCGGGCGAGCTATCGGCTGCGGGCGATGGTGTCGGTGTTGTTGAGGCCACGCATGCGGCGAGCGCGTTGGTGTTGGGTTGGGTGCAGGACTGGCTGGCCGATGTGGCCACGGACGGTTCCCGCCTGGTGGTGCTCACCCGTGGCGCTACCGATGGCAGTGACCTGGCCGCGGCTGCGGTGTGGGGTCTGGTCCGTTCCGCGCAGTCCGAACACCCCCACCGATTCATCCTGCTCGACCTCGACGATCACACTGACCACGGCACCGACCACGGCAGCGAACTGGGCAGGATCCTGGCGGCGGTGCTCGCCAGCGGCGAACCCGAGATCGCGGTACGCGGCGACCTGTATACCCGGCGGCTGGCCCGGGCCGGTGGTAGCGGCCGGCTGCCCCTGCCCGGCTCTGACGGGTTGCCGGTGGGGTTGGATGCGGGTGGCACGGTGGTGATCACTGGTGGGACCGGGGTGCTGGGTGGATTGGTGGCCCGGCATCTGGTCACCACACACGGGGTCAGGCACCTGTTGTTGTTGTCCCGGCGGGGCCCGGCCGCGGCGGGGGCGGCGGAACTGGTCGGTGACCTGACGGAGCTGGGTGCGCGGGTGCAGGTGGTGGCGTGTGACGTCGCTGACCGCAAAGCCCTGGCCGAGGTGCTGGCGGCGGTACCGGCCGGGCATCCGGTGGTCGGGGTGGTGCACACCGCGGGGGTGCTTGATGACGGGGTGGTCGAGGCGTTGACGCCGCAGCGGCTGGAGAGGGTACTGCGGGCCAAGGCCGATGCGGCGTGGTGGCTGCACGAACTGACCCGGGACATGGATCTGGCGTTGTTCGTGGTGTATTCGTCGGCGGCGGCCACGTTCGGGTCACCGGGGCAGGGCAACTACGCCGCGGCCAACGCCGTCTTGGATGCCTTGGCGCTGCGGCGGCAGACCGAGGGTCTGGTGGGGCAGTCGTTGGCGTGGGGGCTGTGGGCCCAGCAGTCGGCGATGACCGGGCATCTCGACGAGGCCGACCTGGACCGGATGCGACGCAGCGGCATCCTCCCCATCTCCTCCGAGCAGGGCCTGGCGCTGTTCGACACGGCAATACGCACCAACGAGCCGCAACTCGTGCCGATCCGGGTGGACCTGCCCGCGCTGCGTCGCGCTGGCGCTGGCGCCGGTGGTGTGCCGCCGTTGTGGCAGACATTGGCCGGCGGTTCGACCCGCCGCACGGCGTCCACCGCCGACACGCCGGTGGATCTGGCCGCCAGGCTGGCGGCTATGGGCGTCGAGGAACGCCAGCGGACAGTCCTGGAACTGGTACGGACACAGGCCGCGGTCGTGCTCGGCCATCCCGACTCCACGACGATCGATTCGGACAGCGCGTTCCGCGAGCTCGGCTTCGACTCGTTGACCGCGGTGGAGCTGCGTAACCGGTTGGCCGCCGCGACCGGGCTGTCGTTGCCGGCCACGCTGGTCTTCGACCATTCCAGCACCGGAGCCTTGACCGATCATCTGGTGAACAAGCTGGCCGCCGCCGTGAGTGCCGGCAGTGACCGCGGTAGCGGCGCCGAATCCGCCGGCTCGGGAGCCGTTCGGGTGTCGAACCTCGCGGAGATGTACATGCAGGCCGAGGTCGACGGCAGACACGACGAGTTCTTCGACGTGATCGGCCGGTTGGCGAAGCTCCGCCAGACGTTCGGTGTGGACACGGCCGACGAGGCGGTCCGGCCTCCCACCCGGATCGCCACCGGCGACGCCAAGCCCAAGTTGTACCTCTTCAACCCATACGTAGCCCCGGACAGTTTCTCCTATGCGCGGCTGGCATTGGCCTTCCAAGGCACCCGTGACGTGTCGGTGTTGCACTCGCCCGGCTTCCATGCCGGTGAGAAGCTGCCGGAGGACATCGAGGCGATGACGCTTGCGTACGTCGAGGCAATCATCCGGGACAACGCGAACGGCGAAGAATTCGCACTGGGCGGCACCTCCAGCGGTGGGCTGATCGCCCACCGGGTTGCTGCCAAACTGGCGCGGATGGGCATGGCGCCGGCCGGCGTCATTCTCCTCGACGCACCCTCGCAGGAGGACCATCCCACCGTGTCGGAGGACGGAACGCTGTGGCAGAAGCAGATCTTTGAGGGACTCCGGCGGACTGGCGACGACGGCGACGACAGTTGGGTCTTCGCGATGGTCCATTACCTCTCCTTCCCGTGGTGGCCCGCCGAGCACATCGAGATACCGACGCTCCAGGTCCGGGCATCCGAACGGATCAGCGGACCGAAAGACAACAACGACTGGATGTTCACCTGGAACTACGCCAGCACAGTCACGTTGGCAGATGTGCCAGGGAATCACCTGGAAATAACCGACCAATACGCTTCGGTGAGCGCGTTGGCGGTCAATGACTGGTTCTCGCACTCGCCCGAGGAGCGCCCAGCGTTCGTAGACTACCGGGGATCAAAGTAGACGTAGCCCTCCCGAGCTCATGGGCTTAGCTTTGCTGAGCCACCGAATCTTGACTCGGGTGGGGACCACCAACCTGCTCGGAATTGACCCGGCAGGTCGCCTGGTGGGTCGAGGATCCGTGGGTGGCAGAGATGATGGTGGTGAGCACCAGCACCCGGCGCAGCGCTGCCGGCCGCCACGACGAGTCCGCGGCAAGCGCGACGATGTCGCCGTCTGTGACCGCGACACCGTTCGGATTGCCGATCACCCCGGCTCGTGAAGAGCACACAGGCCAACCGCTCGAAACAGCCGTGGCGGGGCGGGCGCTACGGCGGCCGTGCCGGGCACGGGATCGTCGTTCACGGTGCCGCCGGTGACGAGGTGGGCGCCGTGCGGGAGGATGGTGCCGCGCGCCGGCTCATCCACCAGGATCACCGGCGGTTGGAGCCGAGTCACCAGCCCGGCGAGCGTGGCAGACGAAAAGCCGGGCGGGACCGGGACGTAGCACCCGCCGGCCTTCAGGACCGCGGGGATCGCCACGGTCAGCGCCGGCCCGCGTTCCACCAGGACGGTGACCGGCGACTCAGCGCCGCCCGCACGGCGGCGCAGGCGAACGGCGGGTTCGGTGGCCGCTCGTCCAGTTCCGGTAGCTGGGGATGTCGTCGGCAAAGCAGACCGCGGGCGCGCCGGGTTGCTCCTCGGCCCACGACCGGAAGCGGGCGACAGCCGTGCCCCGGCCCCGGATCGGGCAGTTCGGCCCACGCGGGCGACGAACCGCGGAGCGGTGCCCGCTGGAGCAGGCCTCGCCGGCACGCTGACTCTCCCCGTTCTGCCTCAACCCTGCTGCTGGGCAAGCGTCTCTGGCGCACTTCCGGCTCGCCGAGGGGCGGGGCCCGGCCGGCCGCCCACCAGGGTGACGCACAGGGAGCCAAGTTCACAGCCTCGGCGCAGGGCCGCCGCCGGCGCCGATCCATCGACCCACGCGGCGACGAGGCCGGCCGCGAAGGCGTCGCCGGCTCCGGTGCTGTCCGCAACCGCGGCCGTCGGGGCTTCGACGCTGTGCACCACGTTGCCGCCCTCGCACCAGAGCGCGCCGTCCCTGCCCAGCTTCACCACCGGATTGCGGACGAAACGGGCCAGGTGCCGCGCTGCCTCGCGGGGATCCGCCTTGCCGGTGAGGACCGTCGCCTCGTCGGCGTTGGCGAGCAGAATGTCGACGTCGGCCACCCATTTGAGGAAGCGGTCCGGCCCGGCCTGGCGCAGTGGTTCAGCGGAGGCGGCGTCCACGCTGATCGTCATACCCCGTCGGCGGGCCTCGGCGAGCGCCCTCAGCCCGCCCGTCCGCGACGGCGCGTCAAGGAGCGGGTATGCGGACAGGTGAAGGTGGCGCGCGTCGGTGGCCGCGGTGAGGGCCTCGGTGATGTCGTGGCCATCCAGGTGAAGGTTGGCACCACGCTGGGACACCATCGTCCGGTCGTGGGTGTGGGACAGCACCAGCACCATTCCGGTGGGGGCGCCGGGGCAGCGGCGCACGGCGCACCGCACCCCCGCCGCGGTGAGCTCACGTACCCGCGCCTGACCTGCCTCGTCGGTGCCGACGACGCCGACGAGGGTGACCCGGCGGCCGAGCCAGGCCATCCAGGCGGCGGTGTTGGCGCCCTGCCCGCCGGGCAGCGTCCGCACCGTGCCTGGTGTGTCCGAGCCGAAAGCCAGCGGAGCCTCCAACAGGGCGACGACATCGGTGGTCACGTCGCCGACGACGACAACCCGCGGTGGTCTCGACGGGCGGCCGGTGGCAGACGGGGGCGTGGGGGCGCTCGGGATGCCGCGTCCGGTTCGCATGCTCACATCCAAAGCTGGACGGTGTGGACGTCCAGTTGGCGCAGGAGGCGTCGCAGGACGGGCAGTGACAATCCTTCCAAGTTCGACGGATGGCCCGCGACGTGGTCCACGAACCACCCGCCCCGTCCATTGATCTTGAAGGCGCCAGCCACTCGCAGCGGCTCCGAGGTGGCGACGTAGGCAGCCATCTCGTCGTCAGTGACCTCCCCGAAGCGGACGTCAGTGGAGCACACCTCGGCGGCGGTGTGCCCCGTGCGGGTGTCGACAACGCAGTGCCCCGTGTGAAAGACGGCCGCCTGGCCCGAGATACGCCGCCACATGTCGAGCGCCACGTCCGGCTCGTGTGGCTTGCCGTACGTCACGCCGTCGAACTCCAGCACCGAGTCACAACCGATGACGAGCGCGTCGTCAACGGTGGCAGCGACTGCTGTGGCCTTCGCGTGGGCCAGCCGCTCGGTCAGCTGCCGGGGTGTCTCGCCCGGTCGGGGTGTCTCGTCCACACCGCTGGTTTGGACGACCGGATCAAGGCCTGCGCGGCGCAGCAGGTCGAGCCGCGACGGAGAACCGGAACCGAGCACAATTTTCGTCATACCGGCTCTCCGGCCCCGGTTCGGCGCTGCCAGATCGCGCCGGCCAACCGTCGCTGGTGCACGGCTCCCGAGCGGACGTCCGGGAAGGAGAACGTCTCGGACTCCAGCAGCAAGAAGGACGGCTCGATCAGCGTCGCGAGCTCCTCGACCTGGTACACCCGTTGGCGCAAGTCGGTGACCGGATCGTAGGTAAGGTTCCGCCCCGCGCCGTCCCGGTTGATCAGCGGCAGGTAGTAGCCATCCTCAGGGGTGAGGAAGTACGCGAAGAACAAACCGCGAGGACACAGGACACGACGCACCTCCCGCGCGAGCCCTTCGAGTCGCTCGTCCTCGATCACATTCTCGAGGCTGGTGAAGGCAGTCACGAGGCTGAACGTGCCGTCCCGGAATGGCAGCAGCGCCTTCATCGACGCCTGCACCAGCCGCGAGGGCCCCACACCCGGACGGGAACGGGCCGCCCGCAACGGCCGGTGGGCGAAATCCATACCGAAGAAGGCAAGCCCGGTCTCGGCGAGTACGGTGGCGTTCCGGCCGCCGCCGCAACCCAGGTCGAGCAGGCGCGGAGGACCGGCTACTCGCGTGATCCTCGGCAGTTGCCGGCGGAGGAAGTCGGCACCATGCGACGGCCTGTTGTTAGTCGACGACGAGATGGAATGGCTGACATACTCGCGTTCCCAGAGATCGCGGCTCAATTGGAAACTCCATTCGTGAAGGTCAGGCGGGACCGCGCCGCGCAGAATCGCCGTGGTCACTCACAGACAGCGCATGTGCCGTCCGTCGGGTCGCAGCTCACTTGCGGGGTCGCGGCGGTCTCCGCCGGCCGGGTCGCCTCGATCGCTTGGTCGGCCCGGGACGTGTCCCGGTACACGGTGATTCCCTTGCAACCCAACCGCCACGCCTGCTGGTACAGCTCGGCCACCTGCCCAGGTGTTGCGGTACGCGGGAGGTTGACCGTCTTGGTGACGGCGTTGTCCACGTGTTCCTGAAAGGCTGCCTGCATGCGGACGTGCCATTCGGGGCTGATGTCGTGTGCGGTCTTGTAGACGCGCTGGATCCGCTCCGGTACCAGAGACAGTCCCTGCACGCCGCCACCGTTGCCGGCGATTTCCTGGAGGAGGTCCGCCTCCTGCACGCCGTGCTCGGCGAGTTCCCGCAGCAGTAGCCGGTTGACGGAGCGAATCTCCCGGCCGCCGAACACCCGCTGGGTGTAGGACATCGCGAAGAACGGCTCAATGCTGAAACTCGTGTCGAAGATGACAGCGTTGTTGCCGCTCGGCGGCATGGCGAGTAGGGCCACATTGCGTGGCGGCTCGTCGGCGTCCTTCCATACCGAACGGTGGACGTTGGGGAAGGGGCCCCGCTCTCTCGCCAGCGCGACCGAGGCGTCATAGGCGAACTCGCGCATGGACCGGGCCAGCATTGTCGCGGCCGCGAGTGCTTCGTCCGAGTCGTACGGGATGCCGGCCAGCGCCAGGCTCTCTGCCCAGCCGGTGACCCCGATGCCGATACGTCGGTTGCCGCGCACCGCCTCCCGGATTTCCGCCACCGGGAACCATGACTCGGAGATGGCGTTGTCGATCATCCGCACGCCGGCTGCCATGATCGTACGTAGCCGGTCGAGGTCGAACAGGTGGACGGCGTCTCGGCGGTCCGCCGGAAGGAGCAGTCGGGGAAGGTTCACATAACCGAGGTTGCAGGCCTCGTAGGGATAGAGCCCGATCTCACCACAGGGGTTGGTGGCGGCAATGTCGCCCATGGAGTGGCGCATCGGGTTGTTCCGGTTCATCGCGTCCAGGAAGATCAGCCCGGGGTCACCCGTGTCGCAGGCCAGGTCGCAGGCCGCGGCGAAGAGCTCCCGCGCGGGCAGGGTCCGGACCGCTGCGTCGATGCGGCGGTTGACCAACGTCCAGTCGGTGTCCGCCTCGACCGCCCGCATGAAGGCGTCGCTCACTCCGAGTGAAATGTTCGTCATGCTCAGCCAGCCGTCCTGCCGCTTGGCCGCAACGAACTCCAGCACATCAGGGTGGTCGACGTCGAGGATGGCCATGTTGCCGCTTTCGTACCGGCCGCGCTGCCGGAACAGTTTTGTCGCGTCGTCGAAGAGCTTGAGCAGTGCCACCGGGCCGACGGCGAGCCCGGAACTGCCGCGAACGTCGTCGCCGCGGGGTCGGACATTCGAGTAGTTGAAGCCGCACCCGCCGCCATAACTCTTGACGATCGACGACTCGGAAAAGGTCCGCAACACGCTTTCCTGAGAGTCTTCGATGGGGAAGACGAAACAGTTGGCCATCTGGGGCCGGTGCGTGCCGGCGTTGGCGAGGGTGCGACTGCCCGGGTGGAACTCCAGGCGGGCCATCACCTCGTAGAACGCTGTCGCCCACGGCCCGGCGGCGTCCGGCTGTTCGGCCCGGGCGAGAGCCCGGGCCACCCGCTGCAGCATCGCTTCCGGGGTTTCCACTACCTGGCCGACGGCATCCCGCGCCAGGTACCGCTCCTGCAACAGCAGCTGGGCGTTCTGCGCGAACGCGGCCTGTGGGGTCCGGGTGGAGAGAAGGTCGTGCAGGACTGATTCGAAGAGCTTGGACGTCTCGACGGGCATGAATCTGGCCTTCCCGGGAGCGGCGGCACATGGCGACCGTGACTGCGGGACGCGCATGGGTGACGGAGCCGGTGACAGGGGGAGCGGAGCTGATCAACCGCGCCGGACGACCGACCGCGGCGCACCGAACTCGGTCAGCAGGGCGGTGTCGCCGGCGACGAACGAGGTGTCGGTGATCGCCGTCTGGTCCGATGGGCCGCGACTGCACATGCACATGTGCCGACCCGTCGAGGAGACCCGAACAGCCCGCGCGCCACCGCTGTTCATGATCTCCATGGCGATGTCCTTGACCAGGTACTCCTGGATCTGGAACCGCTTGCTGAACGCCTGCACCAGCCGGGGGAATTTGCCCAGACCGAGGATCCGTTGGCCGGGAACGTAGGTGATGTCCACCTTGCCGAAGAAGGGCAGGAAGTGGTGCGCGCAGATCGAGAAGTAGTTGATGTCGTGGATGTCGACGACGCCGGTGTGCTCGTCCTCGACCAGACAGGTCGTCTTGAGGACCTTCGAGGTGTCGATGTCGTAGCCGCCGAGCAGTTCCTTGTAGGCACGGACGATGCGCGGCTCGCACTCGGGCCCGGTGTACCAGTCGAGCGCCCGCTTGTCCGTGGTGATGTTCTGCTCGAGCCATTCGGCGATGGTCACGTCTCCTCCTTGGAGGTGGGGGTCTGCGCCCCGACGGTGCGCGGCGGTTGTGGTCTAAAGGCGTCCCTGTTCGCGCAGGTGGTCGAAGATGATCTGATCGACAGGTGAGGTCAGGTGCCGGTCCGCGTAGGTCAGCCACGCCACCTCGGCGATCTCCGCCGACGCCTCGATGCGGCCCTGGTAGGCGGACTCGTAGCAGCGCATGCGCACCACGACTCCTTCCGGGTGCGCGTCGGCCTGAGCGCGGAACTCGCCGAGGAAGGTGGCGGTGAGGGGGTCGATGTCGATCGTGAGTTCCTCCTTTGCTTCGCGTACCAGCGTGTCGAGATCGCTTTCGCCGGCCTCCCGCTTGCCGCCGGGGAGGTAGTAGCGTTCGCGGCCGTGTGACCTGGTGGAGAGCACCCGTCCGTCGGCGAGGTGGATCCAGGCGATCTTGTCAATCTCGTGCGTCATTGTCGTGGAGTCCTTTGGTGAGCCGTTCGTGCACGTAGTCGGCGGTGGCTGTGCTCTCGGCATAGCGCAGTGCGCGGCTGCCAAGGTCGTGGATGAGGTCCAGGTCAACGCCGGATTGCGACGCCCAGGGTAGGTGTCGACGCCATCGGGGTGGTGGAAGCGCGTAGGAGGACAGTCCTGCGGCGTGCTTACCGAGGGCCGCCAGCGGTACGCCTCGGTCCACAACGGTCGACCACCAGGAGGAGCGATCGTTGACATGGGCGGACGGAGTGAAGGCCCGTACGCCGCCGTCGTAGATGACGCATCGTTCGAAGAGGCTTCCGACCGAGGCCAGGCGGGCTGCCTCGTACTCCGGCGTCGAGCCGGCCGCCGACCGGAGCAGGTCGAAGGAGAACCGCGGAAAGGGCACTGTGTCGGGTGTCGGCAACGCGAACAGGGCCTCCAAGAGGACGAGGGTGACCTGCGGCCTCTCGGATGGATCCACGGCGGCGACACAGCGCTGGACCGCGTCGACGCCCGCGGCCGAGCCGATCAACACCAGCACGATCGCCCCGGGGCGACGCCGTCGAGCGGTCGTGGCCGCCAGGAGGCGCGACAGCACCGCGGTCATGGTTCCGCCGCTGGCCATGATGTCACCGGCGAGGACCGGGTCGGCGCCGAGTTCCCAGCGCTCGTACACGACCTTGAGCGGCGCGGTCGTGGACCGTTCGGTACCGACGAAGCTGACGTCGGCCTCGGCGCCGCACGCGGTGCTGACCGCCTCCTCGACGCCGAAGCTGAGGCCGCCGCGGAGAATGGTGACCACCGACATCCGGTCGGTGGACAACACCTCGCCGCCGGCCGTGTCGGTGCGGAGAATCATGAGGGCCTCCGCCACCGCGCTACGCACCAGGTGCCGGTACGCGCTGCCGGTGACCACCGGGTCCGTCAGCAGGCGTCGGGACGGCGCGGTCGAGCAGAGCAGTACGCGGGCAGGGCCTGGGTGCGGGTGCTCGTAAAGAGCCGTGGCGTCGCCGGTGGCGATGAGTCTCATGTCTTGACCGCCGGCCGCCGGTAGGCCACCCCGCGCCGGTGAGCGATGTACTTCTCGATCAGGTACGCGGACTCCACGCCGTCGACCGGCTTGGTCGCGGACGGGGCCGGGTCGTCATTGGTGACGTGACCCACGACGACAACGCCGGGTGTCGGTAGCCGCTCGGGTAGGTCGCTCGGCGCGTGGACGCTCGCCACCGTGAGACCCACCGCGCCGAAGAGCTTGTGCCAGTCGAGCTGGACGAGGCGGCTCGGCATACCACCGGCCGACTCGTAGCGCGCGTTGTCGACAATCACCAGCGTGTGGTTGTCGAGGCCGGGTAGTCGCGCACCCAGCGCGGTCAGCACCGAGAGGTTCATCAGGAAGCTGCCGTCGGTGTCGACTCCCGCAACGGGCAGCGGCCGAGCGCCGATCGCCAGACCGGTCGAGAGCGCGGCGACATCGCCCATGGTGTCCGTGACCAGCGTGCGATGTGCCGCGAGCCGGTACAACTCCTCGCTGGTGCGGCCGAGTGCGGAGACGAGCAGGCTGTCCGGCGGCAGCCGGTCGAGCAGGGCGGCGATGAATTCGGACGTCCGCACTACCGGCTCCGCAGTTCTTCGACGAACGACGGGTTGGCGATCAGCGCGACGGTGCGTTGGCCGGTGTCGAGTGTGTCGTATGCCTGCCTGAGCAGATCGGGCAACGCGTGAACCGAGCCGACCTCCGCTGTTGCTGCTGATAGCATCCGCAGATGTGGGTGCATGGTCTCCTCGTGCGGGAGGCCCCACCAGTTGGCCTCCCCGAAAGCGCCGCGTCGGGCCAGCAGCAGCACCGTGTGCAGACGGTGGCTGAGAGCGAATCGGGCCAGGGTCTCGCAGGCCCGCCGCAACCCGGAGTTCTCCATCAGCACCAGACTTCGACTGCCGGCGAGGCGGGCGCCGGCGGCGATGCCCACCGCGGTCGCCTCGTCGCAAACCTGGATGTACGTGATGTCGTCGCGCTCGGCGGCGTACCGGTGCAGGGGAGCCAGCAACGAGTCGGGGACGGCAGTGATCAGGTCGACCCCACTGTCGACCAACGTCTGGTAAACGCTCGACGCAGCCATGCCATCACCGCCCGGTGGAGACGAGCTCGACGATGACGTTCGCATACGGTGTGGCACCCACGTTGCGGAGCAGGTGAGGTAGCCCGGCCTCGTGGTAGACGGCGTCGCCGACCTTGTCGTCGCCCGGCAGGACCGTGCCGTCGGTGCACACCGTCTCCGTCTGGCCGGGGCTCAGCACGACGTACACGTAGTCGCAGGGGTGCTGATGGATGTCGGTTTCCTGCCCGGGGGCGAGATCCAGCGTCCAGATCCGGACCCGGTCGTCCTGGTACACCAGTTTGGTGCCCACCTGAACGATGTCCGACTGCATGCGTGTCCTCCGTGGAAGCGTCGACGGCTGGTGGAGATCAACGAGAAGCGGCCTGAGCTCCGGACCCGGTCAGAGCCGGGGAGGCCCAAGGGCGATCCGGCCGCGCATCTGCGACAGGTCGCCACGGAAACCGTGCAGGTTCTCGACCCACCAGGTCAGGCCGGCGTCTGCGTACGTCTTCACCCGGTCGCGGTCGGCGGGCCCACCGTCGCCGTCGCTGTACCCGCCGATGGCGAAGTCGAAATGCGCGTCGCTCGTTCGCCGATCGGAGACGAAGGAGGCCATTTCTCGGTACTGGTCGACGGGGATCATGGTGGGGGTCCAGGCGCGCCGGCGTTCGAGAGAGAGCCGGCCGGGCAGCACGCCGTCCCACCGGGCGGCCCGACGGAACGGCGGGCGGTTCGGCCAGTAGCCGCCCACCCAGATGGGGATGCGGGGCTCCTGCACGGGCCGGGGCAGGAAGGTGCAGTCCCGGACCTGGAAGTGGCGACCCGCGTAGCTGAACGGTTTCCCCGACCACAACCCCTCGATGACGTCCAAAGCCTCGTCGAGTTTCTCGGCGCGAACGCGTTCGTCCCCGTCCTCGCCAAAGTCCTCGAACTCCGAATCGGCCGGATAACCGAGCCCGACACCGAGGATGAGTCGTCCCTGCGACAGGTGGTCGAGGGTGACGGTCTCCCGGGCGACCTTCCACGGCCGTCGTCGCGCCAGAGGTGTCACCATGGGCCCGAGCCGTATGCGGGTGGTCGACGCGGCAATCGCGGCGAGGCTGATCCAGGGATCCACGATAGGGCCGTCGAAACCGCGCATGAAAGCGAGATGGTCCCACAGGAAAAAGCCGTCCCAGCCGGCGTCCTCGGCTTCTTTGGCGAGTGTTGCCAGGAATCGCGGATCACCGTAGTCACCGTGCGGAGGAACAGAAACCGCGTACTTCAGCGGACGGTTCAATCGGCTTTCCGGCATACGGTTCCCCGATCATCGTCGTGCATCCTGGATGCGAAGCGTGCGCCTTGAGGCGAACCCGTTGTGGAAGTCGCAATGCGGCCAACCCTAGCTCCGGTATCGATGCCGGTCAACGCCAATGCCAATACCGAGGGCGCAAGATGGGATTCCCACACTTGAAACTTTGGTTTATCGCAAAGGCGGAAATCGCTTCGTCCGGCCATTGGAGATCGGCAGTTCCGGGGGAGCGCGACGACTAGGCAATTCATTCAGCTCGCGCTACCCTTGGCCCCCGACGGGGCTGACGACTGCCGAGCAATGGCGGGCCCCTGTCCGGAAGCGTGTCGTCCCGTCCGGCATGCCATCGCGACGTGTACGCGACCCTGGGAGGAATCGTGAACGTCGATCAGGAGCTTCTCGAAATCCTGTGCTGTCCGGCGGACCGCGGTGACCTCAGCTACTCAGCGGAGAGCGAGGAACTGCGCTGCGACCGCTGTGGGCTGGGCTTCCCGGTCCGTGATGGCATCCCGGCGCTGCTCCTGGAGTGATCCGACCCCGCTGGCGATCCGGGCGACATCGGTCGCCTGACCGCCCGTTGGCGGAGGGCCGGGCGCGCGACGGCGCGCTAGCCAGCAGACGTCGGCAGTGGATGCTGGTCGAGCTGCTTGACCGCGTCGACGATGTCGGGAAAAGCGTCAATGAAGGCATCGACGTAGCGGGAATCGAAGTCCGCCGGTCTCCGTACCCCGCTCTGCAGGCAGCCGACGAAGTGCATGCCGGCGCCGCCGGCGGCTAGTGCGTCACCCGGTGAATCCCCGACGTAAACGCACTGGTCCGGTGGAATGACGGTCGCTGCCAGCAGTTCGTCGAAGGCGCGCGGATCCGGCTTGCGAAAACGCGTGTTGCCGGCGTGGTAGATGCCACTGACCCGCTCGGCCAGGACATGATCCGGCTCCAGCATGTGCCGAACCTCGTCCTCGGTCCGCGACGTCAACAGGAAGACCGACCGGCCGGCCATCACGAATTCGTCCAACGCACGCAGGTTCTCCGGGGGAATCAGATCCAGACGACCGTCGGCGAGGTACCCCTCCAGCGCGCTCTGATAGAGCGCCGAGAACTGGGCCAGGTCCAAACCGGGTGAGCGTCGGGGCATGGCGTCCAGGAGCGGCTCGCCCCAGGTGGACAGATGCACCTCCCGTTGCATGGGGGGCCGGCCCATCTCCGCCAGGACTTCATTCTCCAATGCGAACGAGGCGGCCTGAGTGAGGCACAGGGTGTCGTCGACGTCCACAATCACAGCGCGAATCACGAGCCCAGCCTAACGGCCCCGGCGGTTGCCCACACTGATCGAGAAGCGGAGTTTCACGGTCCGTCTGCCGCGTCAGGACGGGGGCTCCGGCGGCAGCTACCCGCAGACGCGATGCCGCTGTGCCGGAGGAGCGTCACGTCGATGAGGTACGTGCCAGACCGGCGAGTCTCTCGATGACCTGGTGCGGCGCATCTCACCTCGTGGCCGACCCGCCCTCCTTCGCCCTGATCCGAGCGCGGCCCTCCAGGGCGGTCCGGAGGCATGCGTCGATCCGGGATTGAAGATCACGTGATTCGCCCGGACCGGCCGGAACTTTTGCCATGAGAACAAAAAGGTAACGATGTATCGACGGAAGTGCTGGTCGTCGCGACGATGGTCGGATGCGTCGTCTCATCGCTTCACTTGTCCGGCTGCTCGCCGGCCTCTTGGCTCTGCTGTTCGTGGCGGTCCTGCTCCTCGTGCCGGCGCGGCCGGCGGCGGCGCACGGGACGCTGGCGATGTCCGTCCCTGCGGCGGGCGCCACGGCGTCGAAGCCGTTGACAGAGGTGCGGCTCTACTTCACCGAGAAGGTCGCCTCCAACGCCCACTTCACCATCACCGTTCCCGGCGGTGGACGGGTCGATGGCGGCTGGAGTCACGGCGAGCCCCAACCGCTGCCCAAACCGGTCACCGAGTACGTGCTCGTCAACGGGTTGTTCCAGCCACGCGAGTACGCCACCGGGTTCCCGGCCGTGGTGACGGTCGCGCACCTGCCGGCGGTGGGGGAGTACACCGCCACGTACCTGTCGGTCGCCTCCGACGGCGAACCGGTGCGCGGCACGCTGACCTTCCGGTACACGGGCCCGGTGACGGCGGCCCCCAGCGGCTGGCGTCCGCCGACCGACCAACCCGACCCGGCACTGCTGGCGGCGGTGGCGCAGCACGAGAGCTCCGGGCACGGATCGGGGGCGGCGACCTCCTCGGCACCCGCCCCGGTCGCCGCCCCGCCGTCGCCCGCCGCTACCGCCACTTCGACCGACGAGGGTGCTGCCGTCCCGATCGGCTGGCTGGGCGCCGGGGTGGCGGTGGTCGCGGTCATCGTCGGTCTGGTGCTGTGGCGACGCCTGCTGAACCGGCCGGGTGGAACGCCTGCGCGTCAGCGGGTAGGGACAAGGCAACGGCGGCCCGGCGGCAGCCCCGCCGGCGGTGCGCGTACGCCCGCTCGCGGTCGCACCGACCGGCGGGTCCGGTCCTCGCCGAAGGGCCGGAACCTGCCGCCCGTCGCGGTGCCCGTGGACGGCTCACCGCAGCACCCCGCTGCTGTGCTGCCCGACCTCGGGGCGAGCAGCACGCGGTTCGCGCTGCTCGTCGGCGCGCTGGTGGTGAGCCTGCTGGCCGGGTTCGGGCTGGGACGCATCGACACCGGCGTGGAGACCGCCGGCACCGCACGGCCGGCCGCCGTCACCGCACCCGCCGTGACCGGCACGGCCGAGGCGGCCGGGGACGGGCATCGACACGCGGCCGGCGCGGGAGCGCACACCCACCCGGGCGACGGCGGCACGGACCGCACGCAGGCGACCGGCACCACGGTCAGCGCGGGCGGGTACACCCTGCGGCCCGAGCGGCGCTCCCAGTCCGCCGGCCGGACCGAGGACTACCGCTTCCGCGTCGTGGGCACCGACGGGCGGCCGGTGACACGCTTCGCCGTCGTCCACGACAAGCCCCTGCACCTCGTGGTGGTGGGCCGCGACCTCACCGGCTACCAGCACCTGCATCCCAGCATGGCGCCCGACGGCACCTGGAGCGTGCCGCTGACGCTTCCCCGCGCCGGCACCTACCGCGTCTACGCGGACTTCTCCCTCCTCGGCCCGGGCGGCGCCGCGACACCGCTGGTGCTCGGCGTCGACCACCACGTCCCGGGCACGTACGCCCCGGCCACCCCGCCGCCACCGCGACCGCAGGCGACGGCCGGCCCGTTCACGGTGACCTTGGCCGGCACCCCAAAGGTCGGCACCACCGTGCCGATGGCGTTCGTCGTCGGCCGCGCCGCCAGTACCGGTCCGGTGGCGGTGCAGCGCTACCTCGGCGCGTACGGGCACCTGGTCGTCATCCGGGAGGGCGACCTCGGCTACGTGCACGTCCATCCCGAACCGGAACTGGTCAACGGCGCGATCTCGTTCTGGCTCACCGCGCCCGGCGCGGGCCGCTACGCCGCGTTCCTCGACTTCCAGGTCGACGGCACGGTCCACACCGCCGGGTACACGATCGACGTGGACTGAAGCCTCATGTCCGGCGCGCCGGCGGTCAACGACAGCAAGACCGTCGAGCTGGCCCCAGATCGCGGCGATCCTCGACGACCCGGTTCGACAGCGATGGTCGCGCACACCGGTGGGACCAGGCTCGACGCGCTTGTCGAATCCCGGCATTGCCGATCCAGCCTGGTGCGCTGTGTGGCGACGTCACCGGGATAATTGCCCGGCGCGGGACTGTAGGACGGACGGTGCAACTCCTGATCAAGGAGCAGCACCCGGTCGCGCAGGCCCGCGGCGGACAAGCCGGTCGGGGGGCCCCGGCCACCTGACGGCGGCCGGGGCCCCGGTTCAACAGACGTACATGGTCTTCTGGCCCACGGACGCCGCTTCGTCGGTCAGCGGTACGGTCAGATACTCCGTGCCGCTGGTCAGCAACTGGTTCTGATAGCCGGGGCTGCCGATGATGTTTTCGTAGGTGCCGGTCTGCATCCGGCAGTCCTGGTGGGCGTACATCGCGCCGACCATGCTGCCCTCCGCCCTGTTCTCGGTCGCGGGGATCATCAGCAGCCGGGTGCTCAGCGGAGAATTCTCCCCACCGGTGAAGAAGTCCCAGGCGCCGCCCTCCTCGGAGGTGTAGAACGGATATTCGTCGCACTGGTCTTCGGGCCGCGTCGTCGGGCAGGAGGTCTGGCCGTACGGTGCGTTCATGAACCAGCTACGGGAGAGCACCTTGAACTTCTCCGTCGTGCCGTTGACGTAGCGTAGCTGCACCCAGGGCGGGTTGGCGTCGATCGCGGCGTCGTCGTTGCGGGCGGCTCCGCGGGCGTCGAAGGCGGTGGGAAACAAGATCGGTTTGGACAGGCAGGGGTTGCCGACGATCCCGCCGCGCCGGGTCAGGTCGAGGCAGCGTTCGGCGGCGAGTTCCGCCTGGTGGTCGGTGACGATCCACCTGCCCTTGGTGTCGGTCGGCGCGCGCTTCGCCGAATAGTCGAGGATGCGTTTCTTGATCGCCGCCACGTCCTCCGCCCGCGGGCGCCGGGCGTCCGCGAACGCCGCGGTGAGCAGGTCGGCGAAGCCCTGCTGGCCGCGGGCGGTCGGGTGGAAGGTGCCGGTGCCCGGCGTCTTCTCCCCGCTGCCGTCGGTGGACGTCGAGGTGACCGCGTTCAGCCACCGGTAGCCGTCGTCGCCACCGCACGCCCACTTCTTCTGCCCGCTGTTGCCGACGCTGATCGCCGCCGTGGTGTGGACGTAGCGGATGTCCACCCCCTCGGCGCGCAGGTCGCCGACGACCCGCGCGATGGCGATGGAGATGCGACCGGCCATCGCGTTGAGGAACAGCCGGGCCTGCGAGCCGATGTTGTAGCAGGCGTTGTTGCCTTCCTCGTTGGCGAACATCTGTGGGTAGCCCACGACGAAGATCTGGGCGTTCGGGGCGGCGGTGTGGATCGCCCGGTAGGTGGCCTTCAGCTTTGCCGGCAGCCAGTCCCGAATGACCTTCGTTTGGTAGTCGCGCAGGGGTTCGGGGTCGACGACGCCGTTCGACCGGGTCAGCCGGTAGTTCGGCCCCGAGCAGTCGTTCAGCGTGGCGATGCACCCGGTGAGCACGTCGGAGAACCGGGCGTCGTTGCCGCCGATCGAGATCGACACGTGCGTGGTCTCCGGGTCCAGCCAGCCCTGCTCCACCTGGGTCAGCTCGCCCCAGCGGTCGACCGCCTGTCCCCAGTCGGTGTGTCCCGCCGTGTCGGAGGCGGCCGGCGGAACGTTGACCGCGTCGCGGGTGACGGCCGTGGTGGTCGCGCCCGAACAGGCGAGGAAGCCGAAGCTGCCCCAGCTGTACTTCGTCGACATCTGTTCGATTGTGTAGTGGTCGTTCGGGAAGTCCCGGACGGAGTCGCGGCCGGGATCATGCACCAGACGGGGGTACGCGCCGGCCGTCGACCGGTGGCAGGCGTCGACGCTGGAGCCCTTCGTGCCGTTGGTCCGCTTGAGGTCGCTGTTGCGGTCGTACGGCGCCACGCCCTCGCCCGACGAGTAGGAGTCGCCCAGCGCGACGTACCGGGGCATGCCGCCGACCTCCTCGGGCACGCCGGGCGGCGACGGGCTGGGCCAGCTGAACGCCACCGCGTCGAAGATGATGCTGTCGTCGCCGGTGCCGTCCTTGGCCACCGTGGTCAGCGAGACCGAGGGCTGGCCCCGGAAGTTGAAGGTGCCCAGGTCGACCCACTTGTTCTGCTGCCAGGTCTGGTTGATCACCCGGTACCGGGTTTCGCCGTTGCCCAGATCGATTGTGTACTTCGCCTGTTGCGTCCAGGCGCCGAACTCGGGCACGAACACCTGGACCCGCCGCCAGCCGGTGCCGGTCTCGTTCAGCCGCCAGGTGCCGGTGACCTTGAGGTTTCCGCCCTGGGCCGCCTGGGTCCGGGTGCTGGCCCGCCAGTAGTGGCCGCCGTAACCGCCGCCGACCTGGTGGAAATCGATCTTCGACGGGTAGGTGCCGTTGGCCACCCCCGTGAAGGAGAGCTGGAACGTACCCTGGTTCTGCAGCTGTCTGCCGCACGACCGCGGCGAGGGCGAGCCGAGCGGAACGTTGTCGACCACCTTGGCGCCGGCGGCGAGGTCGCCGCCGCTGTCCTGGCAGTGCGGCGGGTAGCTGATGCCGTCGCTCTCGCAGGCCGTCTGGCCGGCCGTCGTGCACCACGGGTAGCCCGGGTCGAACCGGATCTGCTCGTGGCCGCAGGTGTCGCAGACGACTCCCGGCGGCGCCTTCCACCCGACCGCGGAGTGGGCCCAGCACCTTAGGTCGTACAGGCCAGCGGTGTTCTTGTGCAGACACGGACCGGGCTTCTCGCTGCTGACGTCCGGATCGTTCGGCTGCACGGAGGCGTACGGATCGCATTGGTTGGTGGTGTCGCAGAAGGTCTTCAGCGGGGGCTTGACCTTGGGCTTGTCCTCGCTCAGGTTCCACCAGGCGTAGTTGAAGCCGGGCCGCTCGACGCCCGGCGACTCGGTCGCGGAGATCGGATTGCCGGCCCAGCCGAGCACCTTCTCCGGGTACGGCCAGTTCTGCGGCGTGCGAGCGTCGTCGTACGTGGTCATGAACGGGTGCCGGAGCGGGTCGTACCTGGGGTTGATCGGATTGTTGAGCCACCCGACGCCCCACGGGTCGGTTTCGTTCTTCTTCGGGTAGAAGCCCGAGTTGTACGCCCACACCGCGTAGAACCAGTTCTCGAGCGCGGACGGATCGGCGTTGTGCACCCGCAGCCCCGCCGCGTACGTCTGGTTCCACTTCTCCTGCAAGATCTTCAACCCGTACGCGATGTTCGCAGCGAAGTCGAGCGCGACCGCCCGCTGGGTCTGGAACGGCAGCGAGACCTCGACCTTGTTGCCGTTGGCGTCGGTCTTCTCGTGGCCCGCCAGGCGCATGCCGTCGGTCGCCTGGGTGAGCCCGTAGCCGCAGTCGGCCTTCGTCCAGTCGATGTCCCAGTCGTCCAGCGAGGTGGCGTTGTAGATGTCGCGCCCGTAGTAGTTGCCCATCAACGGGTTCGCCGGCACACCGGGCAGCGCGAACTTCGACGCCTGCCACATGTTGGATTCCTGCGTGATGATGCCCAGCATGATCTGCGCCGGCACCCGGCCACCGTTCGCCAGCGGTGGCGCCGGGAACAGCGTCTGCGGCTCGTACGCCGGCATGCCGTAGCCCTTCCAGTTTGCCGGGCGTGAGGCCGCGTCATTGAGCCGGCCGAAGACCGCCTGGTCGACCGCCCACTCCACATTGCGCGGCTTCGGCTGCACGGTCTGGTTCGCCAGGTCGTTGCGCGGCACCGAGCAGTAGCGGTCCGCCTCGACCGGTTCGGTCGAGGCGTCGGCCGCGATCCGGGAGCGGGGCGCGGTGGCCGTGGCCGCGGCGCCGAGCGTCGGATGGGTGGCTCGGCCGGCGATCGCCTCGGGTCCGACCACCTCGGGGCTCACCTCGAAGGTGAGCGACGTGCCGGTCCTGGTCACCGTCGCTGTGACGGCGACGTTGCGGGCCACGCTCGGGTCGCCGCCCTGGGTTCGCGGGTCGCCCGCGCCGGCCGCCTTGACCTGGGTGAGCGCCAGGTCGCCGCGGGTGGACAGCTCACTGTCGCGGGGGACGGCGATCCGGCGCACGGCGGCGGGCAGCGCGGACACGTGCGCCGGCCGGCCGGTGATGAAGGTCCGGCCGCCGTCGCCGCGGGCCAGGCCGACATCGGCCGCGCGGCCGCGCGCGAGCTCCCGCACGGACCGGCCGACGGCCCGCTTCACCCGGGTCTGCTGGCCGTCGGAGTCCATGAAGATGACGCCGCCGGCGGCGTCGGGCGCCAGCCGGAACGGCACCCCGGTCGCCGCGACGGACCGGGTCACCCTGCCGGTCCTCGCCACCGAGACCAGCCCGCCGGCAGCCGCCGCGACGATGCCGTCCTTGACCGGGACGGGGGAGCTCAACTCGGTGTTCAGCAGGATCGGCTTGGACAGCGTGCGCGCCGCCGCGTCCACGGTGAACAGCCGGCTCCGCGGCGCGGTGGACTTCGGGTCCTCGCGGTTCTCGCCGCCGAGCTGGGAGAGCACCGCCTGCTCGCCCGCGCCACAACCGGGGTTGAAGTAGGCGAGCGACGACTGCACCGGCAGCTTGGTGACCTGGCGCGTCTTCAGGTCGACGACCGCGGTGAACCCGCCGCGGTCGAACAGCTCCGCCTTGTTGGTGAAGGTGCGGGGTGCGTACACCACGACCAGCCGGCGACCCGAGCCGGTCACGCAGGCGTTGCCGATCCACAGGTCGACGTCGAAGCCCGGCTCGGCGAGGCTGGCCGCGGTCTCCCAGGTGTAGCCGGTGGCCGCCGTGGCGGTGAGAATGTGGAAGCCGTTGGCGTCGCCGGAGGTCGTCCAGATCCGGTCCGCGGAGCCGCGCCACCCCTTCGGCAGAACCCGGTCCCGGTCGCCGGGCGCGACGCGATCGGCCTGCCCGGCCGCCGCCGGGGCCGCCGCTGCCGCCGGCGCGGATGGCGGGGCCGCCGCCGGTTCGGCCCGGGCCACTGCCGACAGTGCCGGGCCGGAAAGCAGCGCAACGGCGGCCACGGCGGCCACCACCGCCTTGCCGGCCGTCAATAACGTTCCTGTCTTCACGGGTCTCCCTCCATTACGAGCGCAGTGCGCAGTGAAAACAATGGAGGGCCATGTTCTGGCCGCACGCCGACGGCGGACCACACCTTTAACCCGAGCGCGAAAGGTGTGCCCGGCGAGTCTCGGGTGCGTCACTTGTGGCGTGGAAAATCCACTGCCGTAACTCGCAGCTAGTCGGGACGCAATGACCCCGGCTGCCCTCACCGCTCGTTTAAGCCTTGGCTGAAACCTCTTGCCGCTGCCATATGCCAGTACCGAGGATCGCCACGTGCCGACCGGTGAAGGCACTTTTCTTTTCCCCACCTGGAACGTTTGCGCACCTGCGAATGGCATTCCACGTACTACGAAAGGGAGTCAGTTCATGCACGACACGACCCGCCGCTGGATCGGCCTCGTGGCCGCTGCCATCACCGCGACCACCGGGCTGGTGGCGACCACCACCGCACCGGCCCAGGCCATCACGTTCTACGAGGGGCACTCGCCCGAGGAGTACTTCACCGGCAACAACGGGATCAGGTACCGGTGCACCGACGACGCACTGACGGCCCGGGAGGCGTACCTGCCGGGCGGCGGGCCACTGATCGCGGAGTTGCGCTACAGCCCGCGCTGCCGCACGGCGTGGGCCCGCGGCAAAGCGAACTACGACGTCCGGGTCGACGGCTTCTACGCCAACGGGCAGTACCGCACACACGCCGACGCGGGCCGCAATCCCGGTGCGCCCTCCACCGCCGTGCACTGGACCGTGATGCTCGACGACGCCGGCCTGCTGGCCAGAGCCTGCACCGCCTGGGGCGACAACAACGAGTACGAGGAGTACTGCACCAGCCGGTACTGAGATCCACCGGACAACAGCGGCGGCCCGCACACCGACCACCGGGTGCGGGCCGCGTCGGTTGCCACGGTGGCGTGGGCGACCCCGGTCAGACCGACGAACATGGCGAGCGTCCGCCGGCCGTGCCAGGTGGCGTAGCCGCCAGCCATCCCGGCCGCACAGTTGCGGGGGGCAGCATGCGCGGACCGGCACCGCCCGGCGACGGAGGTCGCGCCCCGGTGACCGGCGGGGGCGGAGCCTACGCCGCGGGACCCGCGGCGACGTCGATCGGCGCGCGTCGACGCGGGGTGTCGTCGAGCATCGCCGCGCCGAGTGGGGTGATCGTGTGCAGCACCGCCTTACCGATGCGGGTGGTTTTGATCAGCCGGGCGTCGCGCAGCACGGCGGTGTGCTGGCTGATCGACGCCGCGCTCACTCCGACGCGTCCGGCCAGCTCCGAGGTGGTCTGACCATCGCCGATGGCCTCCAGCACGTCCGCGCGGGTCGGCCCGATGAGGGCGGCGAGGGCGCTCGGCCCGGAGGGCCGCGCCGCGTCCAGGTGCCGGGTCAGGTCGTGTTCGACCGGATACACCAGCACCGGCGTGAGGTTCGGGTCCCGCAGCGTGTCGGGAGTCTTCCAGGACAGGTAGGACGGCACCAGCAGCAGCCCGCGGCCGTCGAGGTGGATCGACTGGGTGGACGGCACATCGACCACGAGCGCCGGCGGCTCCCAGCGCATCATCGGCCGGAAGCTCTTCAGCAACCCCTCACCACCGTGCTCCAGCAGCACCCGCGCCCGCCGCGCCCGGTCGGCGTCCACGTGCGCCCGTGCCTCCGCCCAGAACGGGGCGACCGCGACCGCGAACTGTGACCGCATCGCCCCGGCCAGGCGGCCGAGCACCTCGCCGTCGCCGTCGGCGAGGCCCCGCATCCAGGACGGCAGTGGCCCACCGAGGCGGGCGAGCTGCTCCATTTCGGCGCGGAGCCGGGCCGTCGGGGTGCGCAGCAGGGCCTCGATCGCGTGCGGCAGACCGAGCCCGCCCTCGGCCGGGGTGAGGAAATCCGGATAGTAGGCACCGTTCACCAGGGGCCGGAGCATTTCCAGATCGGCGGGTCGCATGGCGGGCACGGCCCGCCGGCGCCAGCGCCCGAAGACCGCCGCCGGCCCCGGGCGGTCGAGGCGGAACACGCTGAAGACCGTCTCCCACATCGGATCGGGTGCCGCGGCCACGCGGACCCGCCCGAGATCCTCCGCCGTGAAGTAGATGCGCAACGAGGCTCCCGATGACGCATGTGAATGCCGTGAGCTCGCGGCAGTCTAGCCTTGGCATATCGGAGCGCACCACCCTCGTGCGCAGGGTGCGACACGAGCTTCGTTACCTTCGAGGCGATTGTGTCGGTCCCGTGCCACGAAACGTTACCTCGGGCGCGTCTCCGGTTCGTCGGCGTTGCCGCACGGCGGTCACCGCCACCGGCGTCAGCCGACGAACGCGGAGCGACGCGGGTCGGCCAGCACGGCCGCGATCTCCTGGCGCAGGTCGCCCAGTATCCCGCTGAGCACCCCACCCGGGCACTCCGTCGGCCCCCAGTCCTGATGCCCCGCGATCGCGGGCACGCCGCGGCGGAGGCCGCTTATCGGATTGACGTAGGTCACGCTGGCCAGCGGGTCGACGTGGCACCAACCGGTCAGGGCGGCGAGCAGCAGGGTGAGGCTGCGCCGCGCCGCCGCCGTCGGTTCGCGCGCCACGAAGGTCCCGAGCAGGACGACACCCACGTTCCCCGCGTTGTAACCGCCCACGTGCGAGCCGTTCACCATCCAACCGGCCGGGTCGAAACCGGGCAGCACGTCCCCGCCGGAACGCCGGCCCTCGTAGACCCGGCCTGCCTCGTCGATGAGGAAGTGGTAGCCGAAGTCGCCGTAGCCGAGGTCGACCGCCTGGTAGCGGTAGATGGCGCGCATCCGGGCGGCCGGATCGGGATCGTCGTTGCCGGTGGCGGTGTGGTGAACGGTGAACGTCTGCACCGGCCAGAACGTGGGTGGGTACTTCTCCACGCCGGCGGCGTCGAACCGCAGGGACTCGTCGGCGCCCCAGGCGGCACGGCTCAGGAAGGGCAGCCCCGCCAGCCGGGTGCGCTCGGACACCTCGGCGGACGCGGACCGCAGTGCCGGACCGTCGGTGCCGTTGAGGACGACCGCCCGGCTGCCGGTCGGCAGGTCGAGGTCGACGGCCGGAGCGTTGGGTACGGTGACGAACGCCAGTTGCCCGGTCGCGGGCGCGGCGTCGCCCGCGCCGGCCGGGCAGCCGCCGGGTGCCAGGGCCCACCGGCTCCACGCCCCCGACCGGTCGGCGGAGCGCCACCGTGCCGGGGCCGCGCCGGCCGGCGACCGCAGGGCGACGACCTGGGCGTCGAATCCGGGCCGTACGGTCCCGCTGCGCAGCGGCCCTGTCGCCAACGTCCGTGGAGCCGGGGGGCGGTCGGGCGTCGGGGTGCCAGCCCGTGCGGATCGTGGCGTGGCCAGGACGGTTGCCGCCCCGACACCGGCGCCGAGCGCGCCGAGGAGGGTTCGCCGGTCGAGGCCACCGACTGCTGGCGTCTCGACGTCAGGACGATCGGTATGCACGATTCCTTCCCTTCGCCCGCAGTGCACGTGCGTACGACAGGCATCGTGAATTCCGTCGACGCGCCGCGGCAATTCTTTTCAGCGCAGCCTTCAAGGATCGGGCCAGCGCCGCCCGAATTGGTGCCTGGGGTACGCGCAGGCTGCGTGGCGGACGGCGTCGTCGGGCTGCTCACCTACATCCTCTACGGCCTCACCAAGACCTCCGCCTGCTCGAATCCCGGCGAGATCGGCGCGCCGGTCCTCGCCGGCGACCAGACCCAGGGCATCGCCGTGGTCAGCTCCAACAACTGCACCATCGGCGGGTCGACGTATCTCCAACCGGTAACAGGGCGTTGGCCGCGTACGGCCTCGCACTCATCACGTCCTGACCACTCGACCTGACGTAGCTCCGGTGGGCGGGCCCGCTCTGCGCCGACGGCGGCGGGGCCGTCCAGCACGAGGGCCGGTCGTCCGGGAGAGGCGGCCCGGCGAGTGGTCACCGGCGCGGGGCCGGCCCGCTGGACTGCCGGATGGTCAGGTGCGTGGGCAGCAGCACGGTCTGACGGGACGCCGTTTCCCCCAGGTGCTCAAGGTGGTCCAGCAGCATCGACACCGCCACCCGGCCGGCCTGTTCGATCGGCGCGGTGAGGGTGGTCAGCGGAGGGCTGCAGAAGTCGGCGCCGAAGATGTCGTCGCAGCCCACCACGCTGATCTCGCCGGGCACGTCGACGCCGCGTTCGGCCAGCCGCCGCAGGATGCCGATCGCCAGCAGGTCGTTGAAGGTGACGCCGGCGGTGGCGCCGGTGTTCAGCAGCGCGTCCGCGGCGACCGACCCGGAGCTGCGGGACACGCCGAACGGTCCGACGCGGGCCGCCGTGAGGCCGTGTCGGGCCATCGCGGTCCGCATCGCCCGCCACCGGGCCTCGTTGGCCCAGGAGGACGGCGGTCCGGCGACGTACGCGATCGCCAGGTGGCCCAGCGAGACCAGGTGCTCGACGGCCTGCATCACCCCGTCCGGGCTGTCGATGACGACGCTGCGCACCCGGGGGACGTTGCGGTTGACGGTGACGACCGGCAGCTCGGCGGCGATGACGGAGAGGGTCTGCTCGGGCAGCCGGGAGGCGGCGAGGATCACCCCGTCGACCGACCGGCGCACCTTGTGCAGCAGATGGTTCTCCAGCTCGGCCGAGTCCTCGGTGTCGATCAGCAGCAGGGCGTGGCCGGCGGCGCGCAGTTGTTGCTGCGCGCCGCGGATCAGTCCGAAGTAGAACGGATTCGTCGCGTCCGAGACGAGCAGGGCGACCGTTTCGGTACGCCCCGACGACAGCGCCCGCGCCTGGGTGTTGGGTACGTAGTTCAGCTCGCGGGCGGCGGCCTGGATGCGTTCCCGGGTGACCCGGTTGACCCGGTCGGGCCGGCTCAGCGCCCGGGACACGGTGGAGGCGGCGACGCCGGTGAGGGCAGCGATGTCGTTGATGGTCACGCGGCCCTCCCGGCGTACCGCCGCACGGGGAGAGGACCCGTCTTCGGGGTTCATGCACATCAGCAGAGCATCGATGGCAATTAATGGCAACCGATTGCCACTCGGTTTCCATGGTTGTTACGGTCCCTCGCACGGTTTATCGAACCGGGGGAATTCCCGGGCGTCTGGCTATGTGTCTTCCACACCACTCCTCTCCGGACAGCCACCACCCAAGGAGCAGAGATGAACGCCACCCGTGCACTTCTCGCGGCGGCCCTGGCCGTCACGGTCGCCATACCCGTCACCGCCTGCGACTCCAGTAGCTCCGCCGAGAACGGCAGGACGCTCAACGTGCTCATCGGAGCGAACTCGATCTATCCCACGGAGCAGAAGCAGTGGTTCGCCGACGTCTCGGCGAAGTTCCAGCAGCAGGTCGGGGCGAAGGTCACGTTCGAGACCTTCGCCAGCCCCACCGACGAACTCACCAAGATCCAGACATCGATGCTCTCCGGGCAGGGGCCGGACATCTATGCCCTCGGCACCACCTTCACCCCGACGGCATACTCCACCGGCGCCTTCGTCGACCTCACCGCCGACCAGTGGACGAAGATCGGCGGCCGGGACCGGTTCCTGCCGGCCACCCTCGGAATCTCCGGCCCGGACGCCACGCACGAGGTCGGCATTCCCTTCACCAGCCGCCCGTTCGTCATGGCGTACAACAAGGAACTGCTGGCCGCGGCGGGCATCGACAAGCCGGCCACCACCTGGGACGGCCTGCGGCAACAGGCCAGACAGCTGACCGGGGCCGGCAGGTACGGCCTGGCTGTGGCCTACGGCGACGGCTTCGACCCGTGGAAGTTCATCTGGGCGATGAGCATCCAGGCCGGCAACCCGCTGGTCTCCGACGGCAAGGCGCGGCTGACCGATCCGGTCACGGTCAAGGCCTACCAGACGTACCTCGGCTGGCTCGCCACCGACAAGGTCGTCGACCCGGCGGCGACCGGCTGGAAGAACGCCCAGGCCATCGCCGCGTTCGGTGCCGGCAAGGCCGCCTTCCTGCCGATGGTCTCGGCGACCTCGAAGGTCACGCTGGACAAGTCCGCGGTCGCCGGGAAGTACGGCTACGCCGTCATGCCGACCGTTCCGCCGGGCGCCACCAGCCTGCCGTCGGGCGGCGTCGGCGCCACCAGCATCCTCTCCGGTGACAACCTGGTGATCGCCAAGTACAGCAAGAACCAGAACCTGGCGCTGCGCCTGGTGAACATGCTGACCACCGCCGAGTCGCAGGAGGCCTACTACCGGACCTTCGGCGAGTTGCCGACGAACGCGGAGCTGGCAAACCGGCTGGTCGCCGACCCGGCGCTCGCGGCCATCGTGGACTCCGCGTCGAAGGCGCACGGCACCCCGTTCCACGGTGGGTGGAGCAAGGTGCAGCTCGCGCTGGTCAACGTGGTCGTCCAGTCGGTGCCGAACCTCGCCGCCGGCAAGGTCGACGACACGTCCGTCAACGCCCTGCTCACCCAGGCCCAGTCCGAGGCGCAGGCCGCGCTGGACAAGGCGAAGTAGATGACGGTCACCGACCCAGCTACGGCAGACGCTCCGGGCACCGGCGACGCGCGCCGGGCCGGGATGGCCCGCCCGTCCCCGCCGCGCCGCCGTCGCGCCGCGACCGCCGGCGGTGCCGCGGTGTGGCTGCTCGCGCCCGGCGGCCTGCTCACCCTGACCGTCATCGTCGTGCCGTTCGTCGTCGCGCTGGTGATGTCGCTGCTCGACCTCGACCAGTACACCTTCCGGCAGTGGCTGTCGGCGCCGTTCGTCGGCGCCGGCAACTACGTCGAGGCGGTGGGCCGCACCAGCCTGCCGCACGCCATCTGGGTCAGCGGGTCCGCGGCGGTGGTCGCGACGCTGCTCGCGTTGCCGCTGGGGGTCGCCGCCGCGCTGACCACCCACCTACCGTTCCGCGGGCGGTCGCTGATCCGATCCCTCTACCTCATCCCGTACGTGCTGCCCGCCTTCGTCGTCGGCACCATCTGGCGGATCATCCTGCAACCCGACGGGGTCGCCAACCAGGGCCTCGCGACCCTGGGCATCGCCGGCGGCCTGTGGCTGAACGGGCCGAAGAGCTACCTTGCGCTGATCGTCGTGCAGGCCTGGTCGGGCTGGCCGCTGGTCTACCTGCTCGTCCTGGCCGGCCTGCAGGGCATCGACGACAGCCTGCACGAGGCCGCCGCGCTCGACGGCGCGCAGTGGGGGGAGAAGCTGCGCCACGTCATCCTCCCGCTGCTGCGCCCCCCGGTCGCGCTCGCCGCGATCATCTCGCTGCTGCACATGGTGAACAGCTTCACCCTGCCGTTCGTGCTGTTCGGCGTCCCGAGCCCGCACGACGTGGAGGTGCTGCCGGTGCTGACGTACGTGGAGAGCTTCCAGAACCTGCGGTTCGGGCTGAGCGCGGCAATGGCCGTGATCTCGCTGGCGCTGATCCTGGTCCCGCTGCTGGTCTATCTGCGCACCGTCAGACTCGACGCGCCGGAGGCCGGCGCATGAACTCCGTGCTTCGCCTGCTGCCGCGACCACTGCAGATCGGCCTGACGGTGTTCCTGCTGACCATCGTCGGCGCGCCGGTCGGCTACGTCTTCCTCGCCTCGGTCAACACCGACCTGGCCGTGGCCGCGGGTGAGTTCTGGCCGGAGCGGGTCAGCGTCGGCAACTACGTCCGGATCTGGTCGACCGTTCCACTCGGCCGGGGGCTCGCGAACAGCCTGCTCGTCGCCGGCACGGTGGCGGTGACCTGCGCGGCGGTCGCGGTCTTCTCGGCGTACGTCCTGGTCCGGCACCGGTTCCGAGGCCGGCGCACCGTGCTGCGCGCGCTGCTGGGCATGCAGTCGATCCCCGGCACGCTGCTCCTCCTGCCGGTCTTCGTGCTCTTCGCGACGATCGGCAGCAGCCTCGGCGTGCCGACGATCGGCACCCGGTGGTGGTCGTCACCTACCTCACGTTCGGGCTGCCGTTCTCCACCTGGATCATGGTGACCTACCTGCGTGAGCTGCCCGGCGAGCTGATCGAGGCCGCCCGCGTGGACGGTGCCGGGAGCTGGCAGATCCTGCTGCGTGTCGTCATCCCGCTGAGCTGGCCGGGCCTGGTCGTCGCGGCGATCTTCGCCTTCCTGCTCGGCTGGAACGACGTGCTGTTCGCCTCGGTCATGACCGACGTGGACACCCGCACCGCGGCGGTCGTGCTGCAGGTCTTCGGCGCGGCGCAGGAGGGCGGGGCGATCCCGCCGTACGGGCAGATGATGGCCGCCGCCCTCGTCTGTGCGGCCCCGGTGGTCGCCCTCTACCTCGCCTTCCAGCGGTACATCGTCGGTGGGCTGACCGCGGGAGGTGTGAAGTGACGGCGTGGACGCTGTCCGGCTTCGGCGACGAGATCGATTCCGACCCGGCGGTGCAGCTCGCGGTGCTCAGTGCCCTCGGTGCCCGGCACATCGAGGTGCGCAGCGCGTGGGGCACCAACGTGGTGGAGCTTGGCGACGCCCAACTGGACGCCCTGGCGGAAGCGGTCGACGCGCGTGACATGGCGGTTTCGGCGGTCGCGTCGCCCGTCGGGAAGGTCGACGTGACCACCGAGGACGGCGGTGAGCTCGACCGGCTGCGCGCCGCCGTGGCGGCCGCGCACCGGCTGGGCAGCCGGTACGTGCGGATCTTCTCGTTCTACCGCCCGGCCGGGGTCGCCCCCGCCGAGATCCGCGCGGCGGTGCTGGCGCGGATGCGGGCCTTCGCGGCCCTCGCCGAGGACTCCGGCGTCGTGCTGCTGCACGAGAACGAGAAGGGCATCTACGGCGATGTGCCGCGGCGGGTCGCCGACCTCGTCGAGTCGGTCGACTCGCCCGCGCTGCGCGTCGCCTGGGACAACGCGAACTTCGTGCAGGTCGGGGTGCGTCCCTACGACGACGGATACGCGCTGCTGCGCCCGCACCTGGAGTATCTGCAGGTCAAGGACGCGATCGCGGCCACCGCCGAGGTCGTGCCCGCCGGCCACGGCGACGGCCAGCTGCTGCGGACGCTGACCGCGCTGCGCGACGACGGCTATGCCGGCTTCGCCTCCCTCGAACCGCACCTCGCCAGCCAGCACGAACTCGGCGGATTCTCCGGCCCCGCCGAGTTCGGCCGGGCGGCGCGCGCGTTCGTGAACCTCACCGCCTCGATAGGAGTGCATCTTCGATGACCGTCCTCAACGTCGTGATCACGGGCAGCGGGGTCATCGCCCGCACCCACGCCGGGGCGATCCTGCGGCACCCCGGACTGCGCCTCACCGCGCTCGCCGACCCGGACCCGCAGGCCAACGACCGGCTCGCCGGGTGGATCGGCGAGCAGGGCGGCCCGCCGCCCGCCCGGTACGCCTCGCTGGGCGAGGCCCTCGCGGCCGGCGCGGCGGACCTGGTGGTGGTCTGCACGCCCAGCGGTACGCACGCCGACCTCGCCGAGGAGGCCCTCGCGGCCGGCGTGCACGTGCTCGTCGAGAAGCCCCTCGATGCCTCCCTGCCGGCGGCCCGCCGCATCGCCCGGGTCGCCACGGACGCCGAGGCGGCCGGTCAGGTCTGCGCGGTGGTCTGCCAGCACCGGTTCGACCCGGCGAGCGTCGCGGTCGCCGCCCGGGTGCGCGCCGGCGACCTGGGGCGGCTCACCTCGGCGGTGGCCAGCGTGCCGTGGTGGCGGGGCCAGCGGTACTACGACTCGGCGGGCTGGCGCGGCACCCGGGAACAGGACGGCGGCGGCGCCGCCATGAACCAGGGCGTGCACACCGTGGACCTGCTGCTGTGGCTGTTCGGCCGGCCCGAGGAGGTGTTCGCCTACACCGGCGTCCTCGCCCACGAGCGGATCGAGGTGGAGGACGTCGCCGTGGCGGCGATCCGGTTCGCCGACGGAGCGCTCGCCGTGCTGCACGCCACCACGGCGGCGTACCCGGGCCTGGGCGTGCGATTGCAGGTGCACGGCTCGCAGGGGTCCGCGGTGATCCACGACGACCAGCTGGAATACCTGCACACCGCTGACGGCCCGGACCCGTCCGCGTACGCCGACGGGCCCGACCGGTCCGGCGACGCCGTGCCACCGTCGCAGCTGCGGGGGGCGACCAAGCCCGACGACGCCTTCGTGACCGGGCACCTGCGGCAGTACCACGACACGGTCGAGGCGATCCTCGGCGGCCGGCGACCGGGGGTCACGGCGGTCGATGCGCTGCTCGACGTCGCCGTGGTCAAGGCGGTCTACCTCTCGGCGCACCTGCGTCGGCCGGTGTCGGTGCCGGCCGTGCTGGCCGGCGACTTCGACGACGTGCTCGCCGCCGTCGAGGGCTCCGCGGCCACGGTGTCGTCCGTCCTGCGGGCGGGGGTGGCGCGATGAGGTGGTCGGTGTTCACAGCGTCCACGCCGGACTGGACGCCGGAGGAGACGGTCGGGCAGTTGGCCGCGCAGGGCTGGGACGGTGTCGAGTGGCGGGTCACCGACCAGGATCCGGCCCGGCCGCCCGGGTTCTGGGCCGGCAACCTGGCGACCGTCCCGTTGACCGGGCTGGAGGGTGAGTTGACCCGGATCGCCACGATCACCCGCGAGGCCGGGCTGGCGCTGTCCGGGCTCGGGGCGTACGTGCCGGCGGCCGACCACGGCAACGTCGAGCGGGTGTTGGCCGCGGCCGCCGCGCTGGGCGCGGAACGGGTCCGGGTGACCATGCCGCTACTGGGCAGCGGCGACTATCGGGAGCTGATGGCCGGTACCCGCCGGGACCTGGCGTGGATCGCCGGGCGGGCGGCGGAGCACGGGGTGACCGCGCTGGTCGAGCTGCACCACGGCACCATCGTCGCCTCGGCGTCGGCGGCGATGCGGCTGCTCGACGGCCTGCCGCCGGAGCATGCCGGGGTCATCCATGACATCGGCAACCTGACCATCGAGGGGTTCGAGGATCCGCTGGCCGGTTTCCAGCTGCTCGGCCCGTACCTGGCGCACGTGCACGTGAAGAACGTCGCGTGGCGGGTGACCGGCACCCGGGACGACGGGGGACCGCGCTGGTCGGCCGAGTGGGCGCCGTTGCGGGAGGGGCAGGCCGACCTGGCGGCCTATCTCGGCGCGCTGCGCCGGGTCGGCTACGACGGGTGGGTGACGGTCGAGGACTTCTCCACCGCCGTGCCGCTGGCTCAGCGGACCCGGGACAACCTGGCCTACCTTCGGGAGTTGGACCTTCGGGTACGCGCGGAGAAAGCGGGACGCTGATTCCCTGAATAGACGGGAATTCAGGGTCTGCGGTTCCGGTATCGATCGAGTGTGGCAAATGTTGGCAACCGATTGTCGGGCCCTGGTGGCGCCCATAGTGTCCAGACAACCGCCACTGGTGCGCGATCCGTGGGCCATCGTCCAAGGCCCCTCGGTACCCGTCCCCACGGAGCCACCGCCGCCTGGCCGTCGGCGGTGGCTTCCATCCTGACCCCATCAGGGAGATGTCATGCAACGCTCCGTCAGCAGGGCGAGCCGGACCGGCAGACGCCGGTCCGCGCTCGCCGCGGCCGTGTCTGGGCTGGCCGTGTTCGTCACCTACGCCCTCGCCGTGACCACCCCGTCCGCCACCGCCACCGCCACCGCCACCGCCGCCGCAGCCGGCTGCGGCACCGCCAATGTCGCCCTGAACCGGCCGGCCACCGCGTCGTCGGTGGAGAACAGCCGGCTGTCGGCGGCCAACGCCGTGGACGGCAGTGCCACGACCCGCTGGTCCAGCGCGTTCAGCGACCCGCAGTGGCTCCAGGTGGATTTCGGCGCCAGCACCGATGTCTGCGAGGTCGTCCTCACCTGGCAGACGTCGTACGCGAAGGCGTTCCAGATCCAGGTCTCGCCCGACGGGGTCGGCAACTGGTCGTCGCTCTACTCCACCGCCACCGGCAGCGGCGGCACGCAGACCATCCCGGTCAGCGGTACCGGCCGCTTCCTGCGGGTGTTCGGCACCACCCGGGCTACCGGCTACGGATACTCGATCTTCGAGCTGGTGGTGCACAGCGGGTCGACGCCCACCACCGCGCCGCCCACGACCGGCCCGCCCATTCCCGGTGGGGGCGACCTCGGCTCCAACGTCATCGTGTTCGACCCGTCGATGTCGTCGTCCAGCATCCAGTCGAAGCTGGACCAGGTGTTCGCCACGCAGGAGACGAATCAGTTCGGCACGCAGCGGTACGCGCTGCTGTTCAAGCCCGGCTCGTACACCGGCCTCAACGCCCAGTTGGGCTTCTACACCTCGATCGCCGGCCTCGGGCAGAACCCGGCCGACGTGCAGATCAACGGTGACGTCACCGTCGACGCGGGCTGGATGGCCGGCAACGCGACGCAGAACTTCTGGCGCTCGGCGGAGAACATGTCGATCACTCCGGTGTCGGGCCGTGACCGGTGGGCGGTGGCCCAGGCGGCGCCGTTCCGGCGGATGGACGTGCACGGCGGAATGACCCTCGCCTCGCCCAACTGCGGGTGGGCCAGCGGCGGGTACATCGCCGACAGTCGGATCAGCGGCACGGTCAGCCCGTGCTCGCAGCAGCAGTGGTACACCCGGGACAGTCAGGTCGGCGCCTGGAACGGCGGCGTCTGGAACGTGGTCTTCTCCGGTGTGGCCGGGGCGCCCGCCAACACGTTCCCGACGCCGCCCTACACCGTCCTGCCGAAGACCCCGGTCAGCCGCGAGAAGCCCTACCTGTACACGGACTCGTCGGGCGCCTACCGGGTGTTCGTCCCGTCCCTGCGTACCAACAGCTCCGGCGTCACCTGGGCAGCCGGCAACACCGCCGGCTCGTCGCTGCCGCTGACCCAGTTCTACGTCGCGCACCCGGGCGATTCGGCGGCCACCATCAACAGCGCGCTCGCGCAGGGCCTGAACCTGCTCTTCACCCCGGGGGTCTACCACGTCGGCCAGACGATCAACGTGACCCGGCCGGACACCGTCGTCCTCGGCCTGGGCTTCGCCACCCTCATCGCCGACAACGGGGTCACCGCGATGAACGTGGCCGACGTCAACGGGGTCAAGGTGGCCGGGCTGCTCTTCGACGCCGGCACCACCCGGTCGCCGTCGCTGCTCCAGGTCGGCCAGAGCGGCGCGAACGCGGACCACGCCGCCAATCCGATCTCGCTCCAGGACGTGTTCCTGCGCGTCGGCGGCGCCGGCCCGGCCGCCGTCACCAACGCCCTGGTGGTGAACAGCAACAACACGATCATCGACCACATCTGGGCCTGGCGTGCCGACCACGGCGCCGGGGCCGGGTGGACCACGAACCCGTCGGACACCGGCCTGGTCGTCAACGGCACCGACGTCACCGCGCTCGGCCTGTTCGTCGAGCACTTCCAGAAGTACAACGTGGTCTGGAACGGCAATGGCGGCCGGACCATCTTCTTCCAGAACGAGCTGCCCTACGACCCTCCGAGCGCGGCAGCCTGGTCGCACGACGGCATCACCGGCTACGCCGCCTACCAGGTGGCAAACTCGGTGACCAGTCACGAGGCCTGGGGGCTCGGTAGTTACTGCGTGTTCACCGCCGACCCGTCCATCGCCGCATACCACTCCTTCGAGGTTCCGGTCAATCCCAACGTCAGGTTCCACGACGTGCTGACGGTGTCCCTGGGCAAGGGTTCGATCACCCACGTCATCAACGACACCGGTGACGCGGCCCTGCCGTCCTCCGTGACCCCGCACAACGTGATCAGCTACCCGTGAATCATCGGGTGTCCGGCCGACCCGGGTCGGCCGGACACCCCTGTGCGGGTTGTTGCGCGGCACCGTCGGCCAGCCCTTTGGCAAACTGGTGGCAACCAATTGTTTCAATCTCTGGCCATTGTTAGCTTTTTGGAAATAGGTGCTCGTTCCTACGTCCAAAGGAGATCCGATGAGCATCAGGTCGCTCTTGTCCAGAGCCGTTTCGGGAGGGCGTCGGAGAGTTGTCACCAGGCCACTCGCCGCGGTTTTCCTGAGTGTCGTGGTAAGCGCCGCGGTCGGTGGAAACGGCACGGCGTTCGCGGCGGACGAACCGCCCTTCGCGCAGTATCAGGAGGCGCACGCCAACTGCGACGTCAACCACCGGCTCAGCGACGACCCGATCGTCTTCCCCGGTCTGCCCGGCGCGTCGCACAACCACACGTTCATCGGCAACCCCACCACCAGCGCCAACTCCACCCCGCAGTCGCTGGTCGGTGGTGCCACATCCTGTCAGGACACCCTCGACGCGTCCGGTTACTGGTTCCCGACGCTGTCGCAGAACGGCACGCCGGTGCCGAACAGCATCGTCACCGTGTACTACAAGGCCGGGGTGAAGGACTACCGCACGGTCAAGCCGTTCCCGGCCGGGTTCAAGCTGCTCGTGGGGGACGTGAAGACGCCGGACGCGGCGCACTTCGGGGGCAGTTGGTCGTGCACCGGCTACAAGGGCAACGACTGGCCGGCCTCCTGCCCCTCCGGGTCGTCCCTGGTCGTGCGCCTCAAGGCACCGAGTTGCTGGGACGGCGTGCACCTGGACGTGCCCGACCACAGGTCGCACATGGCCTGGCCGGTGAGCGGGGTCTGCCCGGCCGACCACCCCGTCCCGCTGCCGATGCTGGAGATCAAGCTCCCGTACAAGCTGGCGGGCACCAGCACCGCCGGCCTGGCATATTCCTCGGGGGCCAGCTACTCATTCCACTACGACTTCATGAACGGGTGGAATGCGGCCCGCCAGGCCTATGTCGTGGCCTACTGCATCAATGGGGGTCGGCAGTGCAACGGTTACGGTGAGGACCCTAATAAGCCGTAGCGGTCAGGTGGCGTCGATCGTGGCCGTTGCTCGGTGTCGAGCGGGAGTCGCCCGGCCACGATCGGCCGCGTCCGGTAGCGGGGCCCGCCCTGGCGCCCCGACCATCCGCCGCCCGTCAGACATTCATGCTGATCAATGGAAGCCATTGACATCCGTGGTTGGCGAGTTGAGAATGAGTTACGTCGGAGAGCGCTCTCTCGCGAGTTGGTCCCGTCCGCGTCTACCAGTAGCCCGGCCCGGAAGGATTCCTCATGTCCCTGCCAACATCTCCGACACCGGCTCGCGTGCGGCTGCGTACCACCGTGCTCGCCGTGGCGCTCGTCGCCATGCTCGGCGGCTACCTGGTCGCCACCGGCATCCGGGCCGACGCCGCCGACCCCCTGCTGTCCCAGGGCAGACCGGCGACGGCGTCCACCACCGAGAACGGCGGCACGCCGGCCGCCAACGCCGTCGACGGCGACAACGGCACCCGCTGGGGCAGCGCGTTCAGCGATCCGCAGTGGCTGCGGGTCGACCTCGGCGCCACCGCGACCGTCAGCCGGGTGGTGCTGCGCTGGGAGGCCGCCTTCGCGCGGGCCTTCACGGTGCAGACCTCGGCCGACGGCACCGCCTGGACGACCGTCTACAGCACCACGACCGGCCCCGGCGGCGTACAGGATCTCGCCGTCTCCGGCAGCGGCCGGTACGTCCGGGTCAACGCGACCCAGCGGGCCACCCAGTACGGCGTGTCGCTGTGGGAGTTTCAGGTCTACGGCACGGGTGGCGCTCCGCCGTCGACCAGGCCGCCCGGCGACGTCGTCCGGGTCGCCGAGTTCCTCGCCGACTGTCCGTTCAGCCACCGGCTGCCGGACGACCCGATCGTCTTTCCGGGCCTGCCCGGCGCCTCGCACATGCACAGCTTCTTCGGCAGCAGGGTGACGAACGCCTACACCACCGTGAACGACCTGCTCAACGCCAACAGCAACTGCAATCCCTCGGTGGACACCTCGTCCTACTGGATCCCGACCTTCTATGTCGACAACCAGCCGGTCGAGCCGTCGATCGCCACGTTCTACTATCTCGGCGAGGGCGTCCGCCCGGACGTGACAGCGCGGATCCAGCCGCTGCCGCTGGGTCTGCGCATCGTCGCCGGGAACGCCAAGGCGACCGCGCCGGAGCAGAGCATCGCCCGGTGGTCCTGCCTGCACCATGGCGAGGTACCCCCGTCGAAGAACTTCGTCAGTTGTCCGGCCGGCAGCATGATCGAGTCGTACCTGGACTTCCCGCAGTGCTGGGACGGGGTGAACCTGGACTCGGCCAACCACCAGAGCCACATGGCGTACCCGGTGAACAACGACTGCCCGGCCAGCCACCCTGTGCCCGTGCCCAAGCTGCGCCAGGTGATCCGGTACCCGGTCAACGGGGACCCCGCCCGCTTCCGGCTCGCCTCCGGTGCCGGCTACACGATGCACGGCGACTTCTTCAACGCCTGGCCGGTGGCGGAGATGGAGCGCCGGGTACGGGACTGCATCCGCCCGATCATCAAGTGCGGCGTCAGCGGGACGCCGTGACGGTCGTACCTCCTCGCCGGCCCGGCACCGGGCCGGCGAGGCTGTCCGCTCTGCTTGCCGGGCTGCTGCTCGCCCTCGTGCCGGCGGCCGGCTGCGCCACCGGGTCGGCCACGGAAAGGACCGCGCCGGCCCCCGTCGTGTCAACCCCGGCCACGGCGAGGCTCGGCGGCACCGACGCGGCCTGGATCCAGTTGATGATCCCGATGAATGAACAGGTGCTCAAGGCGCTCGACCTCGTACCCGGGCAGACCACCGACGAGCGGATCCGGGACCTGGCCGGGCGGATCGCGGCGGGCCGACGCGCGGAACTCGACGACCTGAGGCGGCTGCGGGGCAGCGCGGGGCTCTCGGCGGTCAACCAGCACGAGGGGCATGACCTGCCCGGCATGGTGGTCCCGGCCGACCTCGTCGTGCTGCGCTCACTGCGCGACGCGGCGTTCGACCGCGCCGTGCGGGAGACCCTGCGTGAGCACGTGGAGCAGGGCGCGCGGCTCGCGGACGCCGAACAGACCAACGGGGGCGATCCGGAGACCCGGCGGCTCGCGGAGCGGATGCGGCAGACCCGGGCCACCGAACGCGGCTGGCTCAGGCGGACGACCGCCACGCCGTGACCCTGTCCGCCACGTCGGACGCCGGTGGGACCGAGCGGTCGCCGCCGGGGAGCCGGCGGCGACCGCGGGTGGTTCAGCCGTCAGCAGCCACAGGTGTAGTAGAGAATGTCCCAGTGGTTGCCCTCGTCGGTGTAGAGGTTGCCCGATGGGGCCCGCCACTGGTAGCCCCAGCCCGAAATGTAACCCATGTAGGTGTAGGCCTGGGAGATGTAGTTGTTGATGCAGGTCGACTTGCCGATGTCCAACTTGTAGCCGTTCCAGTGGGAATATGTGCCACCGGCGTGCCCGGTCTCGGTGCCGGCGGTGATGGTGATGCCGCAGCCGCTGGCACGTTTGAAGGTGATGATGCCGTCGATCGTGGACTGCCGGATGCCCTCGAACGAGGTGCATGTCGGGGTGTTGCGGTCGCTGCAGTTGCCGCTGGAAACCCAGCCGATGCCGGCGGCGCGCAGTTGAGAGCTGGCGCTGCTGTGGCTGACAGCGAAGGCGGGGCTGCTGAAGCCGAAGGTGGTGATGATCGCCGCGATGCCCGCGAGAAGCAAGGTGAGCATGCGGCGGCGCACGGTACGACGGGTCGTTGACATGGCGTCTCCTGGATCGCAGCGGAGGTAGATATTTGCGAGGCGGAGGGCCGGCCCTGGCAATTTTTACCACGCATTGATGCTCTTGACTAGAAAGCTGCGCTTCTTCCCGGGTCACAGCGCCGGCATAGGGAGGACTCGGCGGCGTCGCGGCCCTGATGTGCGTCGTACTGACCGCCGGCTGCGGCCTGGTCGGCTCCGGCGGCTCCGCGGGCCCTGGCGCGGCCGGCAACCGCTACGGCTACGCCCCGAAGCCGGGCAGGTCCGTGGTCTACCAGCCGGACGTCGTGCTCGTGTCCGGCGGCGGCGATGTCATCTGCGGTCCACGGTCAGCCACGGTTGCGGTGCGAGAACCTTTGGCGACCTGTGGCGCGAAGGCCGGTGAGGCGAGCCTGAGCAGCACCGGTGTGAGCGTGTCCCGTTCCAGCCGGGTGATCCTCATGTTTGGCTATTGACACGAATAGAGGTCGAACGTCCAGTTATGCCGTGTCGGTGCTCGCGCCGGATCGCCAGACACCGCTCGGTTCGACCGCCCAGTTGTCCAGCCGATCGAGCTTGTCCCTAATGGCACCGGTGTCATGCCCGGCGAACGTCTCGAAGAGGTCGCGGGCCTTCTGCCAGTGCAGGCGAGCGCGAGGGTGGTCGGCGAGGGCCCGGTGCACGTCACCGAGATGGTCGAGGGCGTACGCCAGGGACAGCAGGACGCCGTTCTCCTCACTGGCCTCGACAGCGGCTTCGAGGCAGGTGACGGCGGCGCGGTACCGGCCGAGCCGGTGAAACAGGGTGCCGAGGCTGTCGAACAGGTACGCCTGGCCGGCGCGATCACCGAGCCCCTGGTGCAGTCGGAGCGCGAGGCGGCAGTGCCGCAGCGCGGTGTGGTACTGCCGCAGCTCGATGTGCAGGGCAGCGAGGTTGTTGTGGGTACGGGCGAGGCCGACCCGGTCACCGACGTCGGTGTAGAGCCGGTGGGCCTGGTCGGTGTGCTCGACGGCTCGCTCAAGCAGGCCGCGGTGGCTGGCCAGTACCCCCAGGCCGCTGTGGACGCGGGCCTGGCCGTGCCGGTCACCGGTTCGGGTGAACAGGTCGAGGGCGCGGGCGAAGTGCCGGTCGGCTTCGGCGATTCGGCGTTGGGCCGCGTAGGCGGCGGCGAGGTTCTGGTGGGTGTGTGCGGTGACGGTGGGATCGCCGATGCGTTCGGTGAGCCGCAGCGCGTCATGCTGGAGGTCGAGCCACTGGCCCCGCCACCCCTGGGCTTCGTAGTAGCCGGCGACATGCCAGCTGAGCTGCCATGCCTCGACGGGCAGGTCGAGTGCGGCGGCTTGCCGGGCGGTGGCGGCCAACGCCGCGTGTTCGTCGCGGAACCAGGAGAGGGCCTGTTTTCGGTCGCCGATGGCGACCCGTGCCACGTCCGGTGCCGGGGGCGGCGTCGGCAGCAGGGCAGGGAGCGGGTCGAGGATGCCCGTGGCGGTGTGCGCGGTGCTGAGGTAGTGGTTGAGCAACCGGCCGACCGCCGCGGAATGCGCCTCGACTGAGTCGTGCACGCGGAGGAGTTCGGCGGCGTAGGCGCGGAGCAGGTCGTGAGTGTGGTACCGACCGGGCCGGTGTTCGTCGGCGAGCCGGGCCGCGCACAGTTCGCCGAGGGCCCGGCGGGCGGCGTCGGGCGCGGCTCCGGTGAGGCTGGCCGCGACCGGCACGGTGAGGTCCGGCCCGTGGTGCACGGCGGACAACCGGAACATCGTCCGGGTGAAAGGCTCCAACGCCAGGTAGGACCAGGAGAACACGGATCGCAGGTCGGTGCGGGGGTCGCGGCCGGCGAACCCGTCAAGTCCGGCGTCACCAGCGACCAACTGGCCCGCCAGGTCGGTCAGGCTCCAGGTCGGCGTGATGGCGGTCCGAGCGGCGGCGATGGCCAGCGCCAGCGGCAGGCCGGCGCAGTGATCGAGAATGCGGCTGGCCGCGTCGCTTTCGCGTTCGAGCCGGTCCCGGCCGACCTTGCCGGCCAGCAGGCTCTCGGCGGCGGACGCATCGAGCGGTGCCAGCGTGACCGGATGGGCGCCGTCCGCGACGACCAGTCCGGCGAGATCGTCGCGGCTGTTCACCACCGTTCGGCAGCCCGGTGCGGCCGGCAGCAGCGGGCGGACCTGCTCCGCGTTGCGCGCGTTGTCCAGCACGACGAGCAGGTGTCTGTCGCTGGTCGTGGAGCGGTACAGCGCCGACCGGGCGGCGAGCCCGTCGGGCATCCGTCTGGCCGGCACCCCGAGCCCCGCCAGCAGGGTGCCGAGTGCCTCGATCGGGTCGACGGCGTTGCCGGTCGGGTCGAAGCCGCGCAGGTTCAGGAAGAGGACGCCGTCCCGGAACCGGCCCGCCACCCGGTGTGCCCAGTGGACAGCGAGTGCGGTCTTGCCGATGCCGGGAGCTCCGGTGATGGTGACAACCCGGGCGCCGGTGTCGTCCAGCGCGGCCAGTGCGTCGTCTCGTCCGGTGAAGCCCGGCACGTCCGCGGGCAGTTGGGCCGGAACGACCAGGTGCGGGTCGACCGGTACGCCCGCTGGCTCGGCGTCGGGGGTCGCCGCCGGGTCGCCGCGGAGGATCGCCAGGTGCAGGTCCTGGAGCTCCCGGCCCGGGTCGGCCCCCAACTCCTCGGCGAGCCGGAGTCGGGCAGCGGTGTAGACGTCGATGGCCTGGGCGCTTCGGCCGGCCGTGTGCAGCGCTCGCATCAGAGCCGCGACGAGCGGTTCGGTCAGCGGGTACTCGCCGGTGAGGTGGGTGAGTGGCGTGACGAGGGCCGTACCGTTGCCCAGCCGCAGCTCGGTCTGCGCCCATGCCACGACCGTGTCGATGTGCTGTTGGCGCAGGACGTGCCGGGTCTGCTCGACCCACCGGCCGGAGATGCCGGCCAGTGGCTCGTCTCGCCACAGGTCGACCGCCGTCCGCAGCAACGACACCCGGTGCCGGTCGTCGGTACGGGGGTCACGGGCCTGTTGGACCAGCCGCGCGGCGTGATGCAGGTCGACGCTGGCCGGGTCCACGTCGATCGCGTAGCCACCGGATCGCCGGACCAGCCGGGGCCGGTTCCCGTCCGGGCCGCCGACCCTGCCGAGCAGGCCGCGCAGGCGGGAGACGTGGGCGTGAAGCGCTTTTCGGGACTGCGCCGGTGGGCTGTCGTCCCAGACCCGGTCCACCAGGGTCTCGGTGCTGACGGCGACGCCGGCGCTGACGAGCAGGGCGGCGAGCACCGTGCGCTGTTTCGGCCGACCAAGATCGATTTGTTGGTCGTGATCCCAGGCCGCCACCGGCCCCAGCAGGCGAAAGGTGACCATGTCTGCCCCGACGTCTCGAATGGCGATTCTTCGATCTGTTCAGGGATACGGGTGTCGGCCGCGGCACGGCAAGGTTTCGGCAGCAATTCGACAGCCGGTCCCGCCCAGGATCCATCCCAGGACCGCGGACGTCGTGGCCTGGGTCGATCGAGAGGACGGGGACGGATGCAGATGGTGCGAGGGGAACGGGCCGGGTCCGGTCCGGACCGACAGGGGAGGGTCGTCAATCTGCGGAGCATGGCGGGCGCGGCCCTGATGGCGGTCGCGATGATGGTGGCCGGGCTCGTCGTGGCACCGCACCCCGCCTACGCGGGTGACTGGGGAGCGGTGGTGACGGAAACGAACAAGGACAATCGGAAGGAACAGTTCTGGGTCGGCGGCGACGGTGCTGTCTGGCACCGCTGGGAGTCGAGCCCCGGCTCGGGGTACAACAGCGGGGACTGGAGCCTCGGCGGTGTGCTCTCCAGTGGTGTCGGGGTCAGCCACAACCAGGACGGCCGCCTGGAGATCTTCGGCCGGGCGGCCGGTGGCGACCTGAACCACAAGTGGCAGCTCACGCCGGGCGGCGACTGGAGTGGCTGGGCGTCGCTGGGCGGCCAACTGAAGGCGTACACGGGGGTGTACGCGGACTACTTCTCCACCAACGGCGGCACGCTGCGGGTGAAGGTGACCGGCGTCGACAACCTCCTGCACTACAAGTGGCAGGACAAGCCGAACTGCTGCTGGCGGGACTACTGGCAGTAGGCCTGCCCGGTGGCGGGCCGGAAGGTCGGGTGGGGCGGGCGCCGTGCGGTGCCCGCCCCATCCGGCTACTCAGCCTCGCCCGAACCGGCGGCGGCATTCGTCCAGCAGCTGACGGCATTCCTCGGCTGATCTGCGCGCACGGGAGCCCGGTCGGGGCAGGGCCGATGCGACCCGCCTCCGCCCGTGACGCGGCGAGCACGACCTGGCGCCGTGCCGGAGTTGCGGGTCACCGAGGCAGAGCGCGTGCGACTGCGACCGCTCCGCCGGCCTGCCGCGGCGCGGTCGGCGACGGCCCCGGCGGCCGGCTGCGGGTCGATACGACCAAGATCTATGGGCACTTCGTGCGGTCCTGTTCGGAATGTCGCCTGCCGTTGCAGAACCGTTACCCGCTCGCATCTTGCCCGACATCGAGTCAGCCGAATTAATTTGTTCAGCGATTCGACAAAATGTCGGTGGGACCGCCTTGGCGCGGTCTGACCACCGACTCCACCAGGGGCGGCCTTCGGGGAGCCGACTCCCGCGAGCCCTGTCACTGCGACACAGGAGGCGGCGTGTCCCGTTCTCGTCGTGCCCGCGTACCCATCACCGCAGCACTGATCTCTCTGGCCATGGCCTCGACCACCCTGTTCGGCGCACCCGCCCAGGCAGCCGCGCAGGCGGCGCCGACGGCAGCGCCGGTAGCCCAGGTCGCGCCGAAGGCGGCGAAGGCCGCCGACGATCCCTACTCCGTCCTGATCTTCTCCAAGACCGCCGGCTTCCGGCACGACTCCATCCCCACCGGCATCGCCGCCATCCAGCAACTCGGTGCGGCCAACGGATTCACCGCTGACAGCACCGAGGACGGCGCGGCATTCAACGACGCCAACCTGGCGAAGTACAAGGCCGTGATCTGGCTCTCCACCACCGGTGACGTGCTCGACGCCGAGCAGCAGGCGGCGTTCGAGCGCTACGTCAAGGCCGGTGGCGGCTACGTCGGCATCCACGCCGCCTCGGACACCGAGTACAGCTGGGCCTGGTACGGCGACCTGGTCGGCACGTACTTCGCCAACCACCCACAGAACCAGCAGGCAACGGTCAAGGTGGAGGACCACGCGCACCCGTCCACGGCCGGGCTGCCGGACCGCTGGTCCCGGTTCGACGAGTGGTACAACTACCGGACCAACCCCCGGCCGGACGTGCACGTGCTGGCCAGCCTGGACGAGAAGAGCTACACCGCGGGCGCGGGCGCGATGGGTGCCGACCACCCGATCGCCTGGTGCCAGGACTTCGACGGTGGCCGCTCCTGGTACACCGGCGGCGGGCATACCCGTGAGTCGTACGCCGAGCCGACGTTCCTGTCCCACCTGCTCGGCGGCATCCGCACCGCGGCAGGTGTCGAGAACGCCGACTGTGGCGCCTCGAAGACCGCCAACTTCGAGAAGGTCACGCTGGACAGCAACACCAGCAACCCGATGGAGTTGGACATCGCCCCCGACGGGCGGGTCTTCTACATCGAGCGCGACGGTCGCGTGCAGATCGTGAAGCCGGACACCGGCAACACCGTCACCGCCGTCGACCTGGACGTCTTCACCGGCAACGAGGACGGCCTGATCGGCATCCGGCTCGACCCGGACTTCGCCAGCAACAAGTGGGTGTACCTCTACTACGCCCCGAACGACGGGGTCACCCGCAACCTGCTGTCCCGGTTCACGGTGACCGGCGACACGATCAACCCGGCCAGCGAGAAGCAGGTGCTGCGCGTCGACACCCAGCGCAACACCTGCTGCCACGCCGGCGGCAGCATGGCCTTCGACAGCGCCGGCAACCTCTACCTGGCCACCGGTGACAACACCAACCCGTTCGAGTCGAACTCGTACTCGCCGCTCGACGAGCGGGCGGGCCGCCAGGACTACGACGCGCAGCGCACCTCCGCCAACACGAACGACCTGCGCGGCAAGGTGATCCGGATCCACCCGGAGGACGACGGGACGTACACGGTCCCGGCGGGGAACCTCTTCGCGCCGGGCACCGAGAAGACCCGTCCCGAGGTCTACGCGATGGGCTTCCGCAACCCGTTCCGGATCGGCACCGACCCGAAGACCGACACGCTGTACGTCGCGGACTACGGACCGGACGCCAACGCGGACAACCCGAACCGGGGCCCCCGCGGTCTGGTCGAGTGGAACATCGTCACGCCGGGCAACTACGGCTGGCCGTACTGCACGGGCACGAACGAGGCGTACAACGACTACACGTTCCCGTCCGGCCCGAGTGGCCCGAAGTTCGACTGCGCCGCGCCGGTGAACAACTCGCCCAACAACACCGGTCTGACCAATCTCCCGCCGGTGGTTCCGGCGACCGTCGACTACGGGTACGCCGGTGACGCGCGCTACCCGGAGATCGGCGGCGGCGGTGCCCCGATGGGCGGCCCGGTCTACCGGTACGACGCGGATCTCAACTCGAACCGCAAGTGGCCGGCGTACTACGACGGCAAGGCTCTGCTCGGTGAGTGGAACCAGAACAAGATGTACACCATGCAGGTGACCGCCGACGGCAAGTCGCTCGTGGACATCAACCAGCTGCTCACCGGTATGAGCATGATCCGGCCGATGGACTTCGAGTTCGGCCCGGACGGCGCGCTGTACCTGATCGAGTGGGGCAGCGGCTTCGGCGGCAACAACGACAACTCCGGCGTCTACCGGATCGACTACACCGCCGGTGACCGCGCCCCGATCGCGGCGGCGTCCGCCGACCCGACCTCGGGTCCGGCGCCGTTGACAGTCGCGTTCTCCAGCGCCGGTTCCCGGGACCCGGACGGTGGCGCGCTCACCTACGCCTGGACGTTCGGCGACGGGCAGACCTCCACCGAGGCCAACCCGACCCACACCTACGCGACGGCGGGCAACTACACCGCCCAGCTCACCGTGACCAACCCCAAGGGCCGGACCGCGGTGGCCAATGTGCCGGTCACCGTGGGCAACACCGCGCCGACGGTGAGCATCGAGTTCCCACCGGACGGCGGCTTCTTCAACTGGGGCGACCAGGTCCGCTACTCGATCAAGGTGACCGACCCGGAGGACGGGCAGATCGACTGTGACAAGGTGCAGTTGCAGGTGCTGCTCGGTCACGACGAGCACGCCCACCCGCTGGAGCAGCACACCGGCTGCACCGGCACCGTCCAGACGTCGCTCGCCTCCGGGCACGGCGCCGAGGCGAACGTCTTCGCGGTCTTCGAGGCGACCTACACCGACAAGGGTGGCGCCGGCGGCTCCGGTGCCCTGACCGGCCGGCAGATCGAGGTCCTCCAGCCGAAGCAGAAGCAGGCCGAGTTCTTCACCGCCACTGGGCGCGCACCGGTGAGCACCGGCGGCGGCGACGCCGGCGTGCAGCGGGAGACCAGCGCCGACACCGCCGGCGGGGGCCAGAACATCGGGTTCATCGAGGACGGCGACTGGTGGTCGGTGGCCCCGGCGGACCTGACCAACATCGCCGAGATCCGGTTCCGGGCGGCCTCGGCCGCCGCCGGCGGTCGGATCGAGGTCCGCGCGGGTGCCGTCGACGGACCGGTGGTCGCCACGGCCACCGTCCCGGCGACCGGCGCGTGGCAGACGTACACGGACGTGAGCGCACCGGTCACCGGTGCCGCGAGCGGCTCGCTGTACTTCCTGGCCCGCGACCCGAACGGCGGAACGGGTTCGCTGTTCAACGTCAACTGGATGGACTTCGTCGGCCGCGGTGTCACCGAGAACGCGCCGCCGGTGGTCAGCGCCACGGCCACCCCGGCCACCGGCACCGCACCGGTCGCCGTCGTGTTCGACGGCACGGCCACCGACGCCGAGGGCGACACCCCGCTGACGTACGCCTGGGACTTCGGGGACGGAGGCACGGCGACCACCCTGGACGCCAGCCACACCTACGCCAACCCGGGCACCTTCACGGCCACCCTCACGGTGACCGACAGCAAGGGCGCCAAGTCGTACGCCACGGTGCCGGTGAAGGTCGACGCGCCGGACACGTCCTGCTTCGGGGCGCGTTCGGACGGCTTCAACGGCAACAGCCTCGACAAGGAGCGCTGGACCAGCGTCATCCGGGAGAACCAGCTCTACTCGGTCAGCGGCGGATCGCTGCGGCTGCCCACCTCGGTGGGTGACCTCTACGGCGCCCGCAACGACGCCACCAACCTGGTGCTCCAGCCGGCCCCGACCGGCGCCTGGGAGATAACCACCAAGGTCACTCTGCCGGTGACGGCCAACTACCAGCAGGCGGGTCTGCTGCTGTACGGCGACGACGACAACTACGCCAAGGTGGACCTGCTGTACAACGGCAGCCGGCGGGTGGAGTTCATCCGGGAGACGGCGGCCACGCCTCGCAACGAGGCCGCCGACAGCGCCGCCGCACCGGCGGGTGACACCGTGTACCTGCGGATCACCAGCGACGGCACGAACCTGACCGCGTCCGCCTCGGGCGACGGTCAGACGTTCACCCCGGTCGGCCGTTCGGCCGCGCTGGCCGGCATCACCAACCCGCGGATCGGGGTGTTCGCGCTCAACGGCGGCACCGAGGCGCCGGTCGTCGACGCGGCCTTCGACTCGTTCCAGGTGACGCCGGACGCCCCGGCCGGGCCGGTCGACCCGTCGGACGAGTTCACCGGCACCACGTTGGACAAGTGCCGGTGGAACGCCATCACGCGGGAGGACCCGAGCGGTTACCGGGTCACCGGTGGCGCGTTGCGCATCGACGTGCCCAACGGTGACATCTACGGCACCGACAACACCGGGCCGAAGAACTTCATCCTCCAGACCGCGCCGTCGGGCGACTGGACCCTGGAGACGAAGGTCGACGGCAGTCTGCTGAACGAGCAGTACCAGCAGGCCGGTCTGCTCGTGCAGGCCGACGACGACAACTACCTGAAGTTCGACTTCATCGCGGACAACCAGGCCGGCCAGGCGGTGACGCGGCGGATCGAGTTCCGCAGTGAGATCGCCGGGGTGGTCCAGAACCCGCAGCCGGAGGCCGGCAACCTGACCGCTGCCGTGTGGCACCTGCGGCTGGCCCGCACCGGCAACACGTTCACCGCGTCCTACTCGGCCGACGGGACGACCTGGACCGCGTTGACGGCGCTGACCAACAGCGCGGTGGGTGCCACCCCGAAGGTCGGGTTGTTCACCCTCGGCGCCAGCCAGACGGCGTCGAAGACCGCCGCGTTCGACTACTTCCGGCTCAGCACGGAGGTGGCCGACGAGACCGCACCGGTGACCAAGGCGACGGTTTCCGGCACCCCGACCGAGGGGTGGTACACCGGGCCGGTGACGATCACGCTCACCGGTGCCGACGAGGCCGGCGGTAGCGGGCTCGGCAGCACGGAGTACCAGCTGGACGCTGCCACCACCTGGACGGCCTACACCGACCCGGTGGCCGTCAGCGGGGACGGCGAGCACGAGCTGCGGTTCCGCTCGACGGACAAGGCCGGGAACGCGGAGGCGACGAAGACCGTCTCGGTCAAGATCGACGCAACCGCGCCGGTGACCTCGGCGACGTTCGCTCCGGCGAACGACGCCGGCTGGCACAACGGGACCATCCCGGTCGTGCTGACCTCGACCGACGCCGGTTCCGGCGTGAAGACGGTGGAGTGGTCGTTGGACGGCGGCTCGTGGACGCCCTACACGGAGCCGGTCGAGGTGACCGGTGACGGGCAGCACGAGCTGCTGTTCCGCTCGACGGACAAGGCGGGCAACGCCGAGACGCTCAAGTCTGCGGTGCTGCGCATCGACGGCACCAAGCCGACGCTGCTGGTCTCCGGGATCGCCGACGGCCAGCTCTACGGCGACAGCCAGGACGTCCGGGTGTCCTGGCAGGCCGTCGACCCGACCTCGGGCATCGCGTCCGTGGTCGGCCAGTTGGACGGTCAGGCGTACGCCGGCGGCACCCTGCAGGCCATGTACGAGCTGTCGCTCGGCCTGCACGAGCTGACCGTGACCGCGACCGACAAGGCGGGCAACAAGACCACCTCGACGGTCCGGTTCTTCGTCACCACCTCGTTCCGGGACATGCAGGGTCTGCTGGACCGGTTCAAGGCGACGGGGCGGCTCTCGGCCAAGGCGCACAGGCAGCTGTCGAACAAGCTCGACGCTGTCCGTGCGTCCGAGGCGGCCGGCGACGACAAGGTGGCGGTGCGGCAGTTGACCGCGTTCCGGACGCTCGCCTCCGACACCGCCCTGGTGGGCGAGGCGGAGATCCGGGACGTCCTGATCCGGGACGCCGACGCCATGATCGTTCGGCTGGGCGGCGCGGCCAGCAAGGCCGGCGTCAAGGCGAACGACGGTGAAACGGTCAAGGGCACCGGACGGCTCGGTGGCGACGCCACCCGGCTGGCACCCGGTCGCCAGCTCTGATCCGACGAGGCCCCTTCCCGACGCTCCGGGGTCGGGGAGGGGCCTCCCTCATCGGTAGCGAGGAGATGTCCGTGACGGGTATCCACAAGGTGTTGGCGGCCGTGTTCGCCGGACTGGTCCTGACCCTGTTCGCCGCCGCCCCGGCGGCCGCGAAGGCCGACGAACTCAAGCTCACCGTGGCCGGCGACGGGGCCGAGGGGGTCACCATCCAGGCCATCCACGCCGACGGCCGCCGGCTGGAGCAGGTGGTGCGGTTGGTCCTCACCGCCACCGGCCCGGACGGGCAGCGGGTCGGTCCGCTGCAACTGGAGCCGCAGCCCGAGGGGCAGGGTTTCTACAGCAGCGGTCCGGTGCTGTCCGCCGGCACCTGGAAGGTGACGGTGAACGCCCCCGCCCCGCTGCGGAGCGAGGCCACCGCCACGGTCCAGGCCCGGGCGGCCCAGTCACCACCGGCGCCCGCGCCGGTCGCGGTGACCAGGCCGGACGGAGACCGCGCGGCGGGCGCCGGCTGGTGGCCGTTCGCGGCGGCCGGCCTCGTGCTCGCCGCCACGGCGATGGGCGTGGCCCTGCTGTCCGGCCGCCGCCGCACCGGCTGACCAACCAGCGGCGCACGACCGGGCCGGGCCGCGACGAAGCGGCCCGGCCCGCCCGGCCGCGACCGCGGCCGGCACGGCATCGGTACGCGTGCCGCAACCGCGCGCCGGCTGCGGTCCTCAGGCCACCGTGAGCAGGAGTTTGCCGGCGTAGGACGTCTCCAGGCGCTGGTGCGCCTCACGCACCTTGCCCAACGGGAACGTCTCCGCGACGTGCACCACGAACGGCCCCGCCTCGATGAGGTCGTTGAGCCGTCGCAGTTGTCGGGGGTTGGACTCGCCGTCGTACGCGCGGACCACGACGCCGGGACGCTCGCGCGGCTCCGGCCGGACCCCGTGGGCGTACGCGACAACGCCGCCGTCGACGAGCGCCTCGGTGAGCCGGTCCAGGGTCTCGCCGCCGGCCATCGCCAGGATGGCGTCCACCCCGTTCGGTGCCGCCTCGCGGATCCGGCCGAGCACGTCGGTGAGGTCGCCGTGCCCGTCGAGAGACACGTCGGCGCCGAGGCGGGTCACCAGCGTGACGCCCTCCGCTCCGGAGGCCACGGCGACGACGTGCAGCCCCTGCCGTTTGGCCAGTTGGACGGCCAGGTGGCCCTGACCGCCGCTGGCCCCGAAGATCAGCAACCAGGCCCCGGCGGCCAGGCTGAGCGCGTCGAGCCCGGCCAGCGCGGTCAGCGCGTCGGTGGGCATCGCGCCGGCGTGCTCGGTGGGCACTCCTTCGGGCACCCTCGCCGCGTACTCCGCCTTGACCACCGCGTACTCGGCGTAGAGGCCGCCCTTCGGACGGGTGGTGGCGGCGACGTAGACCGGGTCACCCGCCGCGAGGTCGGTAACCGCGCGGCCGGCCACCACGACCGTTCCGGCACCGTCGGAGCCGGGCACGATCGGCAGGGACGAGCCCTCCGGGACCAGCACACCCTGCCGCTCGTACGCGTCCCACACGCCGACGCCGGCGCTCCACACCTTGATCAGCAGCTCGTCGTCGGCGACCTCCGGGATCGGCAGCTTCCGCAGGGTGATCACCTCCGGCCCGCCGAACTCGTCGAAGGCCGCGGCCTGCATCCGCTCTGGCAGATTCCCGTCAACCATGTGGATTCCCTCTCCGTGCCGGCGTCACCGTCGCAGCATGCCGGCTGGGCGACAAGCGTGGCCCGGGGCCGGGTGCCGTTCACCCACAAGGGCGACCGTCCACTCTGCGAGCGCGACGGTCGGCGCCACGCCGTCGACGGGCACGGTGACGCGCCAACTCTCGCCGGGCGACAGCTCCGGCGGCGCGGCGATGTCACCGGCGACCAGCCGGCGCACCGCTGGCGGCCACGGACTGGGCGGGGTCGACCAGCGGGGGCCCGGCGGCGCGGCCCCCCGCTGGCGCGCTCGGAGCCTCAGCCGGTGGGCAGCGTCGCCCAGCCCCGGTTGAAGGTCTTGCTGTCCTCGTCCGGTCGGTAGTTGCGTTCGATGTTGCCGGCCGCGTCCACCGAGAACCAGTGGATCCTGGTGCCGGTCGGGACGGTCAGCGTCTCGGCCCCCTCCCGGAGACCCGCCGAGGCGTACAGGGTGGACCCGAACGTCGGTCGGCTGCCGTCGAGGGTGTAGAACACCGCCGCCGGCTCGCTGACGTCGAACCGGACGCTGACCGTGCCCTCGGTGCCGCTCGGCGTGACCGACAGGGTGCTGGTCGGGCGCTTCTTGTCCTTGTCGAAGTCCCGGGCCACCCGCAGCAGCTCGACCAGGCCGTTGCTGAACTCCATGGTCTCCTGGTGCGCCTCCTCCCAGGTGGGCTGGAAGCTGGTGCCGACCTCGAAGTTCCAGGCGTAGACGCCGTACTTGTACCAGAGCATGTCGCCGGAGTTGCCGGCCGCCGAGTACAGCACGTCGGAGATCGGGCCGGTCCGGGCCGGGGTGACCGCCATGTTGCGGTGCCGCTTGATCGCGGTGAGGATGCGCGACGACGCGCCCCAGAAGAACGACTCCTCGGCCAGCGTCGGCCGGGGTGCGGAGATCCGCCCCGGGGTGGCGTACGCGCCCGGCGACCACATGAAGTAGTTGCCGGAGGAGTGCAGGTTCATCGAGAACTTCATGTTCGGCCGCTGGGCCAGCCAGTCGACGTTGCGGTTCTCCGGCTCGGACAGCTCGCTCGGCCCGGCGTAGGTGTCGCTGGTGCAGCTCGCCGACGCCCCCGAGTAGCCGTCGAAGAGGCTGTACTCGGTGTAGTTGCGGTTGTTGTCCACGCCCCACGAGTTACGGGCCAGCGCGTCGGTGGCACCGCCCGGCGCACAGTGGTTGGTCATGTTGCGGCGCTGTGAGGCGTAGTCGTAGAACGAGTAGTGCCCGCCGTCCGGGTTGATCGACGGGACGATCCAGATGTCCAGGGTGCGCAGCAACTGCTTGGTGTTCTCGTCGGTGGCGTGGTTGCGCAGCAGCCGCTCCGCGGTCTCGATGGTCACCAGCGGCGGCACCCACTCCCGCGCGTGTTCCTGCGCGTACGCGAGCACCCCGGTGCGGGAGCCGTCGCGGTACTTGCCGATCCGGATGGCGTACACCGGGTGCGGGTCGCGGGAGACCCCGGCCGGCGCCTTCAGGTTGTCCGACAGCGGCGTCGGCGCGACCGGCGCGACCACCCCGGCGCCGGCGTCCCCCCGATAGGTGTACGCCTTGACCAGCGCGCCCGCCTCGGCGGTCAGCGCCGCGGCGACCTGGGCGGCGGTACTGGTCACCGCCCCGGCGGCGTCGGTGGCCAGGCTGACCCGGATGGCCCTGCCGGTCACCGTGACCGAGAGCGGCCGGTCGGCCGCGCCCGGGTCGGCCAGCTCGACGGTGATGTCGTTGCCGCCCTCGTGACCCCAGGCGAGCGAGTCCACGGCGACCCGGGTGGCGTTGGTCCCACCGAGCACGACCTGCGCCTTACGCCGGTAGCCGTTGGTCTGGTACGGCAGCTTCACCACCTCGGCGAGTTGCGGGTAGGCGTCGGCCAGCCGCTTGATCCGGTCGTACAACTCGGTCGGGGTGAGGTAGCTGGTGACGAAGTCCTTCTGGTAGCCGGGGCCCTCCGGGCTGTCGGCCGGGATCGGCAGCCACTCCTTGACCTCGGCGACCGCCACGTCCCCGGAGGGGCTGGTGATCTGGATACGCTGCGGCCGGGCGGTGACGGCGGCGGCGCCCCGGTGGTAGAGGTAGACCCCGGCATCGAAGAACCGGGAGATGTTCTGGGTGCCGCCGGAGCCGATCTCGGTGCCGGGGCCGCTGTCCCGGGCCACGGTCAGCGCGCTGGTGGAGGTCTGCCCCTGGGCCCACTTCGCCTCGACCGAGAGCACCTGGTCGGTGCCGGAGGTGTAGTAGTCGGCCCGGATGATCTTGACGTCGGAGGTCGCGGCACTGCGCTCCAGGGTCGCCGTCCAGGTCCGGTTCTCGGCCTGGTGAGCGGCGATCGTCGCCTCGCGCTCGCTGATCCGCTGCGCGGAGTCGGCGGCGTCGTGCAGCACGGCACCGACCCGGTAGCCCATCCGCTTCAGCGCGGCGACCTCGGTCGGGGTGACCACGGCGTGCACCACGATGCCCGCCTCGGTGGGGGTGACGTGGTGGTCGAGGTCGACGCCGGTGGCGACCAGCGCGTCCAACTGGGCGGTGCCGTCGACCGTCACCTCCACCACGTCGGCCTGCTCGTCGGCGGAACGTTCGAGCACGACCGGGGCGTCGGCCGTCCGATCGGGCGGGGCGGCGGCGCCGGCGGTCGCCGGACCGGCGAGCAGCAGCAACGCCACGCCTGCGGCCGTGGCGGCGGGTAGCCGCCGCCAGCGGCGGGGGAACGCGGAACGGGACATTTCGGGCCGCCTTTCCTGGGGGTGCGAGACGGGCCGACGGCGCGCGGCAGCGCCCGCCGTCGGGCGGGTGTGCGAAAACGGGGAGGTCGGACGCCGGCAGTCGGGCGACGGTGGCGACCGAACACGACGTCCGCCCGCCGACGACGGGGGACCCGGGGGGCGTCTCCTCGGACGCGCGGAGGCGACGGACCGGTGCCGATCCGGTCTGTGTAACGGGCGGGGGCGTACCCGGTTACGGTAGGTCGTGGAGGCATTGCCGAGCGGTGCGCCCATCCTGGCCGTACCCGCTCGGATCTGTCAATGATCTGTCCGGCCGGACACGGGCTGTCACAGTGGGCGGTGCGGGTGTCCTCTCCCGATGGTCGGTCCGGCGGCGACCGTCAGGACGCCGACCGGTAGTGGCCGGTGAGCCGACCCAGCTTCATCGCCAGGTGCAGGCACAACCGTTCGTTGCCGTCCTTGAGGTCGGTGTCGGCGAGCTGCTCGACCCGTTGCAGCCGGTAGTAGAGGGTGGTCCGGTGCAGTCGCAGCTTCTCGGCGGTCGCGTGGGCGTTGCCGGCCAGGTCGAGGTACGCCTCCAGGGTCTCCAGCAGCACCTGGTGGGCGTCGTCGCGCAGTAGCCGATCCAACCCGGGGTGCACCCCGGCGACGTCGAGGTGCCGGTCGTCGAGCTGGGACAGCACCCGGTAGATGCCCAGGCCGGCCCAGGAGACCACCCGGCCGAGCGCCGGCAGCTGCACCCCGACCCGGGCCGCCTGCACCGCCTCCCGGTAGGACTGCACCGCCTCGGCCAGCCCCGGGCGGGACTGGCCGATCCCGGTCACCGTCCGTTCCACCGAGGACAGCCCCCGGGTCGCCTGGCCCAACGCCTCGTCGAGATGCTCGGCGGCGGCCTCCGGGGTGGGCCGGCCGGCGATCCGGCCGCCGCAGATCAGCAGCACCCCGTGGTCGGGCCAGACCATGTGCAGCGACTCCCGCACGCCGAGCCACCGCCGGGTCGCCACCAGCGCCTGCTCCAGCGCGATCCGGGCCACCTCGTCGGGGTGCCGCCCGGCGGCGGGGGCGAGCTGGGCCACCACGGCGGTGGTGGGGCCGTCACCGGCGACGACGCCCTCCTCCAGCAGCGCCCGGACGGCGTGCGCGCGGGCCTGCGGGCTCTCCACCAGCAGTGTCCGGGTGGCCTCCGACTCCCGCTGCGAGGCCAGCTCGCCGAGCAGGTTCTCCCGGTAGAGGGCCAGCGACAGGTGGGTGAAGGCGCTGGTCGCGGTGGCGATGTCGGCGTCGGTCATCGACCCGTCGTCGTCGATGAACCAGACGAACCCGAGCAGCAGGTCGTCGTGCCAGATCGGCACGCAGACCCGGGGGAGCAGGTCGAGGTCGACGTCGGCCGGGGTACGCACCGGCTCACGGGCGGTGAGCACACCCATCCGGCGGAACCAGGCGATCACCTCAGGGGTGGTCTGTCGGCGCAGGATCGACATCCGGCGCACCTCGTCCATCGGCCCGTCGTGTTCGCTGTAGACGACCACCCGCTGCCGCCGGTCCTCGATGAGGGCGGGACGCCCCACCCGGGCGGCGACGGCATCGACTATGCGCTGAAGCTCACCGTGCATGGATCTCCCCTGGTTGGCCGCGCGACAGGGGCGACAGCCGGTGCCCTACCCTCTGCGGCCGGTGGCCCTGTGCGCAAGGTCCACCGAAGATCTACCGACAAACGGATGGCCCCCATGGCGACTGTTCCGGCAATTGTCCGAAGCACCGCCGTGATCGACGATCGTAAGGTTCCGGTGCGGTGGGCAGCGGGCCGCCGGCGCGCAGGAGGGAACGCCCGAGTGACAGCTGGTAGGCCCTGGCGGGGGGTGCTGGTCGCCATCACCACGCCGTTCCGCGACGACCTCGGTGTCGACTTCGACCGGCTCCAGGAGCACGTGCGCTGGCTGGCCGAGGCGGGGTGCCACGGGGTGACCCCGTGCGCGTCGGTGGGGGAGTACCGGGCCCTGTCCGACGACGAGCGGGCCGACGTGGTGCGGGCGACGGTGCAGGCCGCGCCGCCCGGCTGCGCGGTGCTTCCCGGCGTCGGCGGGTACGGCAGCCGGCAGTCCCGCCGTTGGGCGGAGCAGGCCGCCGCCGCCGGGGCCCACGGGGTGCTCGCCCCACCCCCGGACGGCTACCCTGCCGGCGACGCCGACGTGGTCGCCCACTACCGGGAGGTGACCGCCGTCGGCCTGCCGGTGGTGGCACACAACGACCCGTACGACACCCGGGTGGACCTCACGCCGGAGCTGCTCGCCCGGGTCGCCGAGACCGACGGGATCGTCGCGGTCGAGGAGTTCTCCGGTGACGTCCGACGGATGCACCAGATCAGGGACCTCTGCCCGCACGTGGACGTGCTGGCCGGCGCGGACGACATGCTGCTGGAACTCGTGTTGTGCGGGGCCCGGGGCTGGGTAGCCGGCCTGGCCAACGCGCTGCCCCGGCAGGCCCTGCGCCTGTACGACCTCTGTGCCGCCGGTGACCTGGCCCGCGCGTTGCCGCTCTATGCCGAGTTGCACCCGGCGTTCGGCTGGGGCTCCCGGCCGGAGGCGGTGCAGGCGATCAAACTGGCGATGGACTCTGCCGGGCGGTTCGGTGGACGGTGCCGCCCGCCGCGCGGCCCGCTGCCGCCGCCGGTCGCCGCCCGGCTGTGCCGGGACCTGGTCCGGGCCCTGTCGGTCACCGCCGATCCGGTTGCCGAGGGCCGTCTCCGCTGAACCGTCCGGCCCGCTCCGGGCGGTGCCCGGGGCGCACCGGTGGGCCGGGCCGTTCGGGCCGGGCCGGTCGGTCCGGGCCGGGGCCCCGGCCGGTCGCGACCGGATGCCGGTCCTTCAGGTGTCGGAAGCCGCCGGTCCGCCTGCCGACATCTGCACGGTGACCAGCCCCGGCCTGTCCTCCTAGATTCGCTGCGCGGCCCGGTGCACGGCTGTCCCGGCAGCCACCCCTCGGGACACCGGTCACCGGCGGCCGCGTCCCTCCCGACGAGAGGCGAACCCGTGCACCGTGCTTCCCGCACCATCCCCCGACTGCGGCGTCGCGTGCTGGCCGCGGTCCTGGCCGGCACGCTCGTGGCGACCGCCGCGACGCAGGCCGCCGCGGCCCCGGCCAATCCGGCCGGCGGCACCGCGCCGTTCCAGGTCCTCGATCCGCAGGCCTGGCAGAACCCCGACACCATGACCTGGGACGACTACCAGGCGGTTCCCGGCAAGAACTGGGCCGATCCGAGTGTGCGGGGCTCGATCCGCAACTTCAAGATCGCCCTGGTCGCGCTCGACTATCCCGATGAGACGTTCGCGGTCTCCCAGCGGGCCCGCTCCACGGTCTTCGGCAACCCCCAGTCGGTCGCGACCAACATCCCCCGCACCGACGTGCCGAAGTTCTACCAGGACTTCCTCAACACCCCGAACACCCTGAACAAGGGGCACACCCTGCACGAGTACTGGATGCAGGACTCCAACGGGCGCTACGGCGTGGACCTGGCCGGGTTCGGGCCCTACCAGCTCCCGGCGAAGTCCTACCAGTACGGGCTGGACAACGGCTTCAACCCCGGCGCCTGCCCGAGCGGGGAGACCTGCAGCAAGAACATCCGCACCGACGGGCTGGGCGCCTGGCGGGCAGCGGTCGGTGACGAGGTCGCCAACCAGTACGAGCTGGTCTTCATCCTCAGCGCCGGGCAGGACGAGTCGTCCACCTGGCAGGAGTTCGGGCAGATGATCTTCCAGAACAAGGAGGACGTGCCGGACGCCTGGGGCCCGCCGGACCCGAACCTGCCGAACTGGGCCAAGACCCGCTACGTGGAGTGGACCTCCTGGAAGGCGGCGGCGACGTTGTGGCCCAACGCCGGTGGCGGCTCCTCCACCCAGGGGGAGAGCTCCGGCATGGGGGTGTACGCCCACGAGCTGACCCACCTGCTCGGTATCGGCGACAACTACAACAACCCGTACGGCGAGCCGTTACGAAGGGCGTACACCGGCATCTGGAGCATGATGTCGCGCGGTTCGTTCAACGGACCCGGTGGCCCGCACACCCGCTGGCAGATCCCACCGACCAACGGCGGTTCGATGGGGTCGCTGCACACGGTGCGGGACAAGCTCAAGATCGGCCTGCTCGGTGAGGAGCACGTGCTGCGGCTGTCCCGGGAGGCGCTGGCCTCCTCGGGCCTGGCCGTCGTCCAGGTGACCGCCCGTGTGGTCGACGCCGGCCCGAAGGGGCTGACCGGCGTGAACATCGCCCTGAACAAGGACCTCTCGCCGGCCTGCACGGTCGCCACGAACCCGTTGTGCGACGGCGGGAACTTCAACAACTACACGGTCGAGGTCGTCGACCGGATGGGGGCGGACTCGTTCACCCCGGACCGGGGCGTGCTGCTGAGCAAGACCAAGAACGCCGACAGCGCGCCGTTCCAGTGGGTGGTGGACGCCAACCCGCAGGACATCGACATGATCGACTTCTACCGGCCGGACGGCACCCCGCAGAAAATCACCATGGGTGACTACCGGCAGCTCTCCGACGCGCTGTTCCACGCCGGGGCGGACACCGGCAGCCAGTACGAGTACGTCGACGAGGCCAACCGGCTGCACTTCTACATCATCGACCTCAAGCGGGACGCGGCCGGCTCGCTGTCGTACACGGTGGCGGTGCGGTCGCTGGACGGCACCGGGGGTCCGAGCACGCACGGCGTGACCCTGGGCAAGGGTGAGGTGACCAGCACCGGCAAGCCCACCAAACGGGGCGTGACCTGCTCGTTCGAGCTGACCAACAGCGGCACGTACTCCGCCGGTGGGCAGCAGCACCCGGAGGACGCGACCGCGTACCTGAAGTCGGACGTCTACCGGCTCTCGGCGGAGGTGGCCGGCAAGGGCTGGCGGACCTGGCTGCCCAACCCGCTGGCGACCGCCCAGTTCGGCAAGTCCACCACCGTCCGGGTGTCGGTGGGGGCCACCGCCGCTGCGGCGGACACCGGCTTCGTCAAGCTCACCGCGACCTCGGAGAGCGACCCGTCGAAGACGGTGACCAAGCAGTGCCGGGTGGAGAAGTCCTGACCGGAATCGACCGACTCCGTGGGTCCGTGCCGGCGCAGGCCGCCACGGACCCACGGCGCGGGTGGAAGGAGACCACGTGCGGCTGACCACGAGCGCCCGCCGCGGTGTCGGCGCGCTGGCGATCCTGCTGCTGGCCGGTGCCACCGGCTGCGGCGGTCCCGACGCCGGACCGGAGGCGGTCGTCCCGACCACCGTCCGGGTGCTGGTCCGCGACATCAACATCCGGGCCGAGGGCGTGGACTGTGCCGGCACCGGCCCGTACCTGTACTTCCACCACCGGGCGCCGTTCCGGCTGCTCGACCCGGACGGCGCGGCCGTGGTCACCGGGAAGCTGCCGGCGGGCACGGCGGTGGCCGCCTTCGCCGAGGATCTCGAGGTGGAGCGGGTGCCGACCTACTGCGAGTTCGCGGTGCCGGTGCAGGTGCCGCAGCGGGCCGGGTACCGGCTGGAGGTGGCCGGCCGGCCAGCGCTCGACCTGACCCCGGACACCAGCGAGGGGCCCGCGCTGGTGGCGGTGGTGCCGGCGTGAGGCGGCGTCTGCTCGCGCCGCTGCTGCTGGTGCTGGTGCTGGCCGGCTGCACCGCCCGGCCGGCCGCCGAGCCCGCGCCGGCGCTCGCCGGTGGCGCGTCGACGTTGCCCGGCCCGGTCCCCGCAGACCTGGCGTTGCGCCCGCCGCCCGGCACCGCGCCGGCCGCCCCCGCGTTCACCGGTGGGCTGACCGACGGCACCCCGCTCACCGCCGCCCGGCTGTGGGCCGACCGGCCGGTGGTGCTCACCTTCTTCAGCTCCTGGTGCACCACCTGCGTGGACAGGCAGGACGCGCTGAGCGACCTCGCCCGCCGCCACCGGGACCGGGTGGTCTTCGTCGGGGTGGCGGGCGCCGACCAGGCCGACGAGTTGCAGGACTACCTGCGCGCGCACCGGGTGGAGTATCCCGTCGTCGTGGACGAGCAGCAGACGATCTGGCGGTCGTACGCGGTGCGGGAACCACCGGCCGTCGTGCTGGTCGCCAAGGGCGGCGCGTTGCTGCGCGGGTGGCCCGGCGGGCTGGACGCGGCGGCGCTGGAGCAGCGGCTCGGGGAACTGGTGCTGGCCGGCTCCGGGTAGCCGGCCCGGGTGGTGACGGCCGGTCCCGCCGGCCGTGCGGGCGCGGCGTCGCATCGACGGGAGGTCGACGCTGCGCCCTGCGGTGTGCCCGCGTCCTCCGAGCCCGTCGCGGCCGGTGTTCGCGCTGGTGGGGCGGTGGATCAACGGGGGAGGCCGGTGCGGGCGACCGTCCGGCCGCTCCTCGCCGACCGTCAGAAACTTTTGGTTCGCAAGAACAAAAGTTTCTCCATTTGAGGCCTATCTTTAGGCGTCAGCCACCGTTAGTGTCCGGTTCACGGACGTAACACGGTTGACATCCCCCCTTGATCGACCAGCCATTCATCGGGCCACGGGTATCCGGCGGCGCAGGTCCTTCGACCCTCCTGGCAGGACTTCGCACGTCTCCGTGGCACGCAGGGACGCCCTCGAAAGGTGGAAATTGTGAACGAGGATCAGCGCCGTATGGCCTCCGACCCCCAGTACCGCTCCCAGCTCACCCGCCGTCGGCTGCTGGCCGCGTCGGCCGGCGCCGCCGCCGTGCTCGGCGCGGCCGGCCTGCCGGTGCTCCAGACCAACGGTCCCGCCCGCGCGGACGGCAAGTGGCGGGTCGACCCGCTCATCCCGGCGCAGAACCGGGGCATCATCCTCTACAGCGTCCGGGACCGGATCTCCGCCGCCCCGGACGACAGCGGCGTGCCCTACGGCTTCGAGCGGGTGCTCGCCAGCCTGGCCGAGATGGGCTACAAGGAGATCGAGTTCGCCGGCTACAACCAGCACACCTCGATCCTGGGCCGGCAGATCACCCCGACCGAGATCCGCAAGATCCTGGACGACAACGGGCTGGTCGCCAACGGCACCCACACGTCGATCAACGCGGCCACCTTCCAGCAGCAACTGGACATCGCCGAGGAACTCGGCATGAAGAACATCGGCACCGGCAGCGACCCGACCAACAGCGCCTACCAGTCCGACTGGGACGCCGCGGCCGACCTGTGGAACGAGCTCGGCCGGCAGGCCAGGGAGCGCAAGATGCGCCTCTACACCCACAACCACGACGTGGCCTACTCGTTCCTGCTCGACAGCGGCCCGCTGGACGCCAACGGCCGGCCGACCCGCTCCTCCGGCGTGCGCCGGCTGGAGTACTTCTTCGCCAAGACCGACCCGAAGTACGTCTACTTCGAGTGCGACATCTACTGGGCGTACGTGGCCCGGCACAAGCACACCCAGTACACCAACTCGGCCGGCCAGCAGAAGACCTCGCTGTTCGACCCGATCCTGAACGTGGCCCGGCGCACCAATCGGTTCCCGCTGTTCCACGCCAAGGACGGCAACCGCAACACCGCGCTGGCCAACGGCTACGAGATGATCCCGCTCGGTGAGGGCGACATCAACTTCCAGCAGTTCTTCCAGACCATTGGCGAGTCCGACTTCCACCACGCCAACTGGGAGATGGACACCGCTCCCGGCGGCGCCGCCAACCCGGGCCAGTCGCTGGACTTCGCCCGGCTCAGCTACGCCAACATGGCCGACCTGACCATCTACAACAAGAACTGACCCGACCGGCGGTCGCACCACCGCCGGCGACACCCCGGGTGGCGGTCGCGTCCCCCGACGCGACCGTCACCTCCCGGGCCCCGCCCCGACCGTCCGCGCCGCCCGGCGGCCCCGGACGGCGACCGGGCGCAGCGCCCCCGTAGCCCGTCACCTCTTCCGGCCCGTGACCCCGGACCGCGCTGCCGCGCGCCCCCGGCACGGGCCCGGGCCGTACGCAGCTCCCCGGTCGGCGAACCGCACGGGGCCGGGACGGCGTTGTCCCGTCCCCACCGGAGAGCGCGACGCAGCACGTACCACCCGGGTGGCCCCGGCACCCGCCCGGAGCAGGTAGCACATCGTCCCCCCACCGGAGGAACCAGATGGCAAGATCGGTACACCGATGGCTCGCCGCGATCGCAGGGGTCGGGATCGTCGTCCCGCTCGCCGCGACCGCCCCGGCATTGGCCCATCCGGCCCACGACAAGACCAGCGTCCTGGTGTTCACCAAGACCGACGGTGAGCGACACCCGTCGATCGACAAGGGCGTCAACGCGATCCGCACCCTGGGCAGCGGCAACGGCTTCACCGTCGACGTCACCCAGAACTCGACCGCGTTCTCCGACGACAACCTGGCCAGCTACGGCGCGGTCGTCTTCCTCAACACCACCGGTGACGTGCTCGACAGCGGCCAGGAGGCGGCCTTCGAGCGCTACATCCGCAACGGCGGCGGCTACCTCGGCGTGCACGCCGCGGTCGAGGCCGAACCGTCGTGGACGTTCTACCGCGACATCGTCGGCACCACCGCCGCCGGCACCGCGTCGAGCGGGCCGGCGAGCATCGACGTGGCCGACCGGGCGCACCCGGCGAGCAAGCCGCTCGCCCGGCAGATCAGCCTGAACGACCAGTGGTACAACTTCACCACCAACGTCCGGGGCGCCGCGCACGTGCTGGCCACGGTGGACGAGAAGACGTTCACCGGCGGCACCATGGGCTACGACCACCCGATCTCCTGGTGCAAGGACTTCCAGGGCGGCCGGTCGTTCTACACCGGGCTCGGCGACTCCGCCGACACGTACGCCAACGGCGTGTTCCGGAAGCACCTGCTCGGCGCGATCCAGTGGTCGGCCGGCATGGTCGAGGGGGACTGCGGGGCGACGGTCAAGGCCAACTACGAGAAGGTCATCCTCAACGACGAACCGGGCGAGCCGATGACCCTGTCGGTGCTGCCCGACGGCCGGGTGCTGCACAACACCCGGGCCGGTGAGATCCGGCTGTACGACCCGAGGACCGGCGCCAGCCCGGTGATCACCACCGTCCCCGTCTACCAGCATGACGAGGACGGGCTCCAGTCGGTCACCATCGGGCCGGACTTCGCCACCGACAAGTGGGTCTACGCCTACTACGCGCCGAAGCTGGACACCCCCACCACGGACGCGCCGACGACCAGCAACGACCCGACCGCGTGGGACGTCTACAAGGGCTACAACCAGCTCTCCCGGTTCAAGTTCGTGGAGGAGCCGACCCCGCACCTGGACCTGGCCAGCGAGCAGAAGATCATGAGGGTCGACACCGACCGGGGTATCTGCTGCCACGTCGCCGGTGAGGTCAAGTTCGACGGCAAGGGGCTGCTCTACCTGGTCACCGGTGACGACACCAACGCCGGCGGCTCGGACGGCTTCACGCCGATCAACGAGTCGCCGACCCAGGGGCCGGGCTACGACGCCCAGCGTTCCGCCGGCAACACCAACGACCTGCGGGGCAAGGTGCTGCGGATCAAGGTGAAGGCGGACGGGTCGTACAGCATCCCGGCCGGCAACCTCTTCCCCGAGTCCGAGGACCGCGACGACCAGACCCGCCCGGAGATCTTCCTGATGGGTCTGCGCAACCCGTTCCGTTTCGACGTGGACTCCCGTGGCTTCGTCTACATCGGCGACTACTCGCCGGACTCGCAGGTGCCGAACCCGGCCCGGGGGCCGGAGGGCACCGGTCGGTGGATCGCCACCAACAAGGCCGGCAACTTCGGCTGGCCGTACTGCTACTCGCCGACGCTGCCGTACATCGACTACGACTTCGTGACCAAGCAGTCCAAGGGCGCGTTCAACTGCGCCGCGCCGGTGAACGACTCGCCGCGCAACACCGGCCGTCGGGTCCTCCCGCCGGTGCAGGACCCGCAGCTCAACTACACCTTCCGGGCCACCACCACCTGCGCCGAGGCGTACCTGAACACCCCGCCCGGCACCTGTGAGTTCAGGTGGCCGGTGCTCGGCACCGGTGGCGTCGGCCCGATGGGCGGCCCGGTCTACAAGTACGACGCCACGCTGGCCTCCGAGACCAAGTTCCCGGAGTACTACCACGACGCGGTGGTCTTCGGGGAGTTCACCCGGGACAAGATCTTCATGATGCGCACCAACGGCAGCGGCAAGCTGGTCGGGGTGGAGCAGTTCCTGCCGGGCTTCGTCTTCGACAACCCGATGGACATGGAGTTCGGCCCGGACGGCAACCTCTATCTGCTGGAGTACGGCGACGGCTTCTTCCGGGCCAATCCGGACGCCGCGCTGTCGGTGATCCGCTACGCCAAGGGCACCCGGGCGCCGGTGGCCAAGCTGTCGGCCAGCCCGACCTCCGGCCAGGCACCGCTGACCGTGCAGTTCTCCGCCGAGGGCTCCTACGACGCGGACCCGGGTGAGACCATCACCTACGCCTGGGACTTCGACGGCAACGGCACCACCGACTCGACCCAGCGGGACGCGTCGCACACCTACACCACCAACGGGGTCTTCACCGCCAAGCTGACGGTCACCGACTCCAGCGGCAAGACGGCGGTGCTCACCCGCGAGATCACGGTGGGCAACACCGCGCCCACCGTGACGGTCACCTCGCCGCTGTCCGGCACCTTCTTCAACTGGGGTGACACCGTGCCGTGGACGGTCACCGTGACCGACCCCGAGGACGGCCCGATCGACTGCGGCCGGGTCACGGTCTCGTTCGTGCTGGGCCACGACACCCACGGCCACGGCATGAGTGACGCCAACGGCTGCTCCGGCTCCTTCGAGACCCCGGCCGACGGCGCCGACCACGCCGGTGGCTACCTGTACGGCGCGATCAGCGCCACGTACACCGACAAGGGCGCCAACGGCCAGCCGGCGCTGTCCTCCCTCGACCAGGTGGTCCTGCAGACCTTCCGGCAGCAGGCCGAGTTCGCCCAGGTGCAGCAGGGCGTCACCCTGGCGAACACCACCGACGCCGGTGGCGGCCAGCACGTGGCCGGCATCGACAGCGGCGACCACATCGCGCTCGACCCGATCAACCTGGGCGGGATCGACAAGATCACCTTCCGGTACGCCGGTGGCTCCACGGCCACCGCCGGAACCCCGCGCGGCATCGTCGAGCTGCGGCTCGACTCGCCGACCGGTGAGCTGGTGACCAGCGCGACGCTCAACGCGACCACCGGCACCAGCGCCTGGGCCAGCCAGACCTTCCCGGTCAGCCAGGCGGCCGGCACGCACGCGCTCTACCTGGTCTTCAAGCCCGTCTCCGGCGGCGCCACGACCAGCCTGTTCAACCTCAACTGGGTGGAGTTCGGCGGCCCGAGCTCCTGACGTCACCACCCGGGCGCCGGGAGGACGGAGACTCCGTCCTCCCGGCGTGTACCGGCACCGGGCGGCCACCGGCACCCGCAGGTGCCCGACCCGGCCGGTGGCGTCGATGGCCGGCAAGGTCTGGCTGACCAGCCAGTGGCCGGCCGATCGCCGATGATCTAGCGTCCCGTGCGCCGGGGGCCACGCCACCGCCCCGGCACGCTGCGAGAACGAGGGAGGACCGTGCCGTTCCGTAACGATGCCACCGACCGGGGGGAGCAGCTCCGCCCCGACTGCCCCGGGCCGAGCGCGACCTCCCCGCCGGGCTGGCGTCCCCTGCGGGTGGCGATGATCGGCCAGAAGGGCGTGCCGGCCACCTACGGGGGGATCGAACGGCACGTCGAGGAGATGGCCAGCAGGCTGGCCGGCCTCGGCCACGAGGTGACCGTCTACTGCCGGGACAGCTACGGCGCGGTCGAGGAGACCCGGCACCGGGGCATCCGGTTACGGCGGGCCCGCACCGTGCCCAGCAAGCACCTCGACGCCATCGTGCACTCGGCCACCTCCACCCTGGCGGCGCTGACCGAGCGCCCCGACATCGTGCACTACCACGGCCTCGGCCCGGTGCTGACCGCGCCGCTGGCCCGGTACGCCTCCCGGGCCCGGGTGGTGCTCACCGTGCACGGGCTGGACAACCAGCGCGACAAGTGGGGCCGGGCGGCGCGGGCCGTGCTCGGCACCGCGTACCGGCTCAGCGGGCACCTGCCCGACGCCCGGGTGACCGTCTCGCGGGGGCTGGCCGCGCACTACGCCAGCCGGTTCGGCCGGCCCGCCCGCTACATCCCCAACGGGGTGGCCGCCCCCACCCATCTGCCGCCCCGGGAACTGTCCCGGTTCGGCCTGCGCCCCGGCAACTACCTGCTGCTGGTCGGCCGGCTCGTCCCGGAGAAGGCCGCCGACCTGCTCGTGCGGGCGTTCCGTCAGATGCCGACCGACCTGCGGCTGGCCATCGTCGGCGGTTCGGCCTTCACCGACAGCTACGTCGCCCAGCTCCGTGCCGCCGCCGGTGACGACCCGCGCATCGTGTTCACCGACTTCGTCTACGGCGACCGGCTGGCCGAGCTGTATTCGCACGCGGCGGCCTTCGTGCAGCCGTCCCGCCTGGAGGGGCTGCCGCTGACCGTGCTGGAGGCCGCCTCGTACGGCCTGCCGGTGGTGGCCAGCGATATCGAACCCCACCGCGAGGTGCTCGACCGCGACGGCCCGGGGCAGCGGCTGTTCCGCGACGGCGACGTCGACGACCTGCGCCGGGCGCTGGACACGGTGATCGCCGACCTGCCTGCCGAACGGGCCGGCGCCGCGCTGCTGCGGGACCGGGTACTCGCCGGGTACAACTGGGACGCTGCCGCCCGCGAGCTGGAGGAACTCTACTTTTCGCTGGCTCTGCGCGCCCCCCGCCGGGGGGCACCGGACGTTGGGTCGCCCGCGGTCGGCGCAACGGCCCATGTCCCTCGACCTCGGCGACCGTTAGATTAGGCCGTTCTTCCGGCCGTCGGCGGCGACCGGCAACAGTTCCCTGGAAAACGAGTGGTCGGCGAGCGGTGGACGGACAGCGACACGGCACGGAGGGTGACCCCACCCTGCCCGAGGGCGGGCAGCGACGGTGGGCCGCCGGTGATCCGACCGCCCGCCTGCTGACCGCCGGCGCGGCCCTGCTCTGCGCCGTGATGGCGGTCGCCGTCGGGATGGCCGCCACCGGTGGTGGCCGGGTCGGCGTGGTGCTGCCCCTGGTGGTCCTCGCCGGGCTGGTCGTCGGCGTGCTCGCACTGACCCGGTTCGCGGCGTACGTGCTGCTGATGCTGGCGGTCCGCTCCTGCGTCGACCTGTTCAAGCTCAGCGGCCCGACGGCCGGCCGTGCCGACGGCGCGGCGGCGACCCGGGCGATGGACCCGTCGACGATCCTCGCGGTGCTGTTCCTGCTTGCCGCCGGCCTCTGGCTCGCCGCCCAGCTGCGCCAGCGGGGCCGGCTGCGCGGCTCGCCGCTCGGCGTGGCGATGCTGCTGGTCGGGGCCACCTCTCTGATCAGCGCGGCGGGGGCCGCCCAGCCGGTGCCCAGCGTCCTGGAGGCGCTGCGGATCGGCACCGTGGTGGTGATGTTCGTGGTCCTGGAGCAACTGATGCCGGACCTGCCGGCGGTCCGCCGGGTGCTGCTCGCCGCGTACGCCTCGCTGGCGCTGGCGGTCGGCTACACCGTCGTGCTGTCCCTGCTCGGCCACCCACCGGCCGAGGTCAAGGGGGACTTCACCCGGATCAGCGGGCCGTTCAGCCAGTCCACCACCTTCGGCCGCTACCTGATGTTCATGGTGATCTTCGGGTTCGGCATCCACCGCTACCTGAGCCGCCGGCTACGACTCGGCCTCGGCGCGTTGCTCGCCGCGTCGCTGCTGTTCCTGCTGCTCACCAACACCCGCAGCGCGATCCTCGGCGCGGGGCTGGGCCTGCTGGTGGTGGCGGTGCTGCACCGCAGCCGGCGGATGCTGGTGGCGCTCTGCCTGGTCGCGGTGGCCGGGGTCGCCCTGCTCCCGAGCGTGGCGCACCGCTTCGGGCAGCTCGCCGACAGCACCGCCGTGGGCGGCGGCCCGACCGGCAACACCCTCGCCTGGCGGGTCGGCTACTGGTCGGAGATCGTGTCGCTGGCCAACCGCAACCCGGTCACCGGGATCGGCCCCAACATGACCAAGTTCGAGGCCGACGAGGCGAAGAAGCCGCACAACGACTTCCTGCGCGCGTACGTGGAGACCGGGCTGGCCGGGCTGCTGGCGTACCTGGCGATGATGGCGCTGTGTCTGCACACCGGGCTGAACGCGCTGCGCCGGGCCCCACCGGGGAGCCTCGGCCGGGGTATCGCGATCGGGTTCCTGGGCTGCGCGGTCGCCTTCGTCGCGGTCAGCGCGGCGTCCAACGTGATCTCGAACGTGGTCACCCTGTGGTATTTCGCGGCGTTCGCCGCGGCAGCCGGCGCGGTCGCCCGGGGGCTACCGGCCGGGCCGACCCGGGTGGCGCCGCCCCGACCGGTCGGTACCGGGTGGCACAACCGATGAAGCAACGAGCAGTGGGGAGCGGCAGGGTGGAGATCGTCGACTATCTGCGGTTCGCGCGGCGTCGACTCTGGCTGCTGGTGGGCATTCCGCTGGTGGCCGGGGTGGCGGCCGCGCTGGTCGTCCTGCTCGGCCCGCAGCAGTACGCGGCCACCTCGTACGTCGCCGCGCCCGCCCTGGTCGGCGGCAGTGCGGCCCAGCAGTACACCGGCACCCAGGCGGCCAACCAGTTCGCGGCGGCCTTCGCCGCGGCGGTGACCTCCCCGCAGGTGGTCGACCAGGTGGCGGCCGACACCGGGGTGCCCGCCGACACGCTGCGCGACGGGCTGGTGGTCGAGCAGGTCGGCGCGAGCAGCCAGCTCACCGTCACCTACACCGCCGCCGACCGGTCCACGGTCGCCCCGGTGCTCGTCGCGACCGGCAAGCGGGCCCTGGCCTTCCTCTTCGCCAGCCAGGTCAGCATCGCCACCGACGAGGTGAAGGCGGCCACCGACGAGCTGACCACCGCCACCCGGGCGATCAACGACTGGGAGAAGGCCAACAAGGTCAGCCAGCCGGACAAGCTCTACCAGTCGACCCTCCAGGAGATCGCCAGCCTGCGGCAGCAGCAGTTGCAGATGCAGGCGGTCGGCAACACCCGGGGGGCCAACGCCGCCGCCGAGTCGATCAGCGCCGGGCAGAAGCGGCTCGACGGGCTCGGCCCGAAGCTGCCCGACTACCAGGCGCTGCTCGCGCAACGGGACAGCGCCACCAGCGCGCTGGCCTCGGCCCGGCAGGGGCTGCAACAGGCCCGCGCCCAGTCCCAGGCCGCCGACCCGGAGAAGGTGACCAGCGTCGGCGAGGTGCAGCCGGTGTCCCGGGCCAAGGCGCTTGTCGCGCTGGTGCTCCCGGTGGCCGGCGTCGGCCTGCTGCTGGCCGTGCTCCTGGTCGCGTCGCTGGAGTGGCTGTCGCGCAGCCGCCGGGCCGGCCAGCCGTCGGCCGCCGGTCGGGCGGCTCCGGCCCCGACCGGTGGGCGGCGCGATGGCGACGAGACGGTGGTGCTGCCGGTCGTCACCACGACCGTGCCCGAGCAGCACCGACGCCGGTAGGTGGCGGTGTCGCACGCCTCCGCGCGGGGCGACCAGCACGTCCGGGGGATGGCCCGGGGCGGCGGGCTCAACCTGCTCGGCGCGCTGCTCAGCCAGGCGGCGGTCTTCCTGATCATGCTGCTGCTGGCGCGGGTGCTGGGCATCCGGGAGGTCGGCCGGTACGCCCAGTGCTACGCGGTGCTGGCGCTGGCCGGGCTGCTGTCACTGTCCGGGTTCCGGGCCGGCCTCACCCGGTTCGTGGCGGTTCACCTGGCCGACGCGGACGCCCCGGCGCTGCGCGGCACCATCCGGTTGGGACTGGCCGTCTCGGCCGGCTCGTCGGTCGTCCTCGCCGGGGCGCTGGCGGTGGGCGCACCCTGGCTCGCCGACCGGCTGCACGATCCGGGGCTGGTCACCGGCCTGCGGCTGGTCGCGCTCACCCTGCCCGCCTCGACGGTCTGCGAGGCGGCCCTCGCGGCGACCCGGGGCTGGCGTACCCAGCGGCCGTTCACCTTCGTCGGCCAGCTCTACGAGCCGGGCACCCGACTGCTGCTCACCGCGCTCGCCCTGGTCACCGGGGTGGGGCTGACCGGGGCCTTCTGGGCGCTGGTGGTGGCCGGCTGGTCGGCCGCCCTGCTCGCCCTCCTGGCGCTGGGGCGGATGGTGCGCCGGGTGCCGCCGGCCCGCCCGGTGCACCGGCCGGGGGAGCTGTTCCGCTTCTCCACGGTCAGCTGGGTGTCGTCGCTGTCGTCGACCGGGCTGATCTGGGTCGACACCCTGCTGCTCGGCTTCTTCGCCAACCCGGACATCGGCGTCTACAACGTCGCCACCCGGCTGGTCACCGTCGCCATCTTCGTCCTCGCGCCGGTCAACGCCGCGTTCGGGCCGTACCTGGCGCACCTCCACCACCGGGGGGACCTCGACGACGTCCGCCGGGTCTACGCGGTGGCCACCGGCTGGGTGGTCCGGCTGTCGCTGCCGGCGTTCGTGGCGCTGCTGGTCCTCCCCGGCGACCTGCTGCGCGTCTTCGGCGGCGGGGTCGCCACCGGCGCGGCGGTGACCGTGATCCTCGCCCTCGGCCAGCTCGTCAACGCGGCGACCGGCCCGTGTGGCACGGTGCTGAACATGTCCGGCCGGGTGGCCCTCAACATGGCCGACAACCTGGTCGCCCTGGTGCTCAACGTGCTGCTCAACCTGTGGCTCATCCCCGCGTACGGGATCGTCGGCGCGGCGGCGGCGTGGAGCGCCTCGCTGATCGTGGTCAACATCGCCCGGCTGGTGCAGGTTCGCCATCTGACCGGCGCGCTGCCGTTCACCGTCGGGATGGCCAAGGGGCTCGCCGCCGGAGGCGCCGCGCTGCTCGCCGGGCTGCTGGTGCGCTGGCTGGTGCCGGGCTGGCCGGGGCGGCCGGTCGCCGGGCTGGCCACGATCGTGGGCGTCTACCTGGCGACCGTGCTGGCGCTGGGGCTCAGCCGGGAGGATCTGATGGTGCTGCGTACCCTGGCCCGCCGGCGTCGCCGGGACACCGATCCCGCCCCGGCCGTCGACGAGGCCGGTCGGGCGGTGTCGCGGTGAGCGCGGGGCCGCGGCGGGCCACCGTGGACCGACTGCGCCGGATGGTACGCGGCACCCGCGCCTGGGGGCGGGCGGCGCTGCCCGGCCCGGTCGGCGCGCTGCCCGACTTCCTGATCATCGGCGGGCAACGGTGCGGCACCACCTCGCTGTACCACTACCTCGCCGCGCACCCCGACGTGCGGGCCGCCACCGGCAAGGAACTCCAGTTCTTCAGCCTGCACTACCGGCGTGGGCCGCGCTGGTACCGGGCGCACTTCCCACCGGCCACCCCGGGCCGGCGCAGCTTCGAGGCCAGCCCCTACTACCTGTTCCACCCCGCTGTGCCGGCCCGGGTGGCGGCGACGCTGCCCGAGGCCCGATTCGTGGCGCTGCTGCGCGACCCGGTGGAGCGGGCCTACTCGCACTACCTGCACACCCGCTCGTACGGGGTGGAGCCGTTGGGCTTCGCCGAGGCGCTCGCCGCCGAGTCGGGGCGGCTGGCCGCGGCGCTGGCCGACGGGCCGGACACCCCGGCGGCCCACCACGCGCTGCGCAACTTCTCCTACGCCGCCCGGGGCCGCTACGCGGAGCAGCTCGACCGCTGGTACGCCCACCTGCCCCCCGAACGGCTGCACGTGATCCGCAGCGAGGACCTGTACGCCCACCCGGCGACCACCTACGCGGGCGTGCTGCGGTTCCTCGGGCTGGCCCCGTACACCCCGGCGGAGTTCGCCCGGCACACCCGCCGGGCGGACACCGGCCCGTCCCCGCTCGCCGCCGAGTTGCGGGCCGAGCTGTCCGCCGCGTTCGCCCCGCACAACGCCCGCCTCGCCGCCCTGCTCGGCTGGCCCCGTACCTGGTGACCGGCCACCGCGTCACCGCCACCGCACCCGCCACCGAAGCGGGGCCGCGGCGTGCCGGTCAGCGGATCAGGGCGAGGACGCTGGCCGGGTCGCCCTTCGCGTGCAGCAGCACCGGGCTCGGCCCGATCGGCAGCGCGCCGGTGCGGGCGGCCGGGTCGGCACCGACCGGGCCGCCGGTCACTCCCGCGGTGGCCGGCAGCGACATCGTGCCCCCGGTGGTCGACCAGACCACCAGGGTGCTCTCCGCACCCCGGCGGAACGCCACCCCGGTCAGCCCCTTGCCGTCGACCGGTTCGGCGGTCGCGTCCCGGGCCGCCGCCGCCAGGGCGGCCATCATCGCGCCGGCCTGCCGCTGGGTGCCGTCCGGGTCGAGCAGGCCGTAGCGGACCTCCGCGCCGGCCCGGTTGTCGGGGTTGTACGCCAGCGGCAGCCAGAGCACCTCGTGGATGCCCCCGGCGACCAGCTGACTGACCACCTTGACCATCTCGTCGCCGCGGGCCGCGGCGTCGTCCGCGCCGTCCTTCCAGAACTGGCCGACCTCCCACGCCTGCACCGGCACCCCGGTGGGGGTCTCCGCGCGCAGGTAGTCCAGCAGCGCCGGCACCCCGGAGAAGTGCTCGTAGAAGTGCAGTTGCCGGACGTCGACCACCCGGTCGTCGAGCAGCTTCTCGGTGACCGCCAGGTAGGCCAGGTTGCGGGAGTTCTGCGCGTTGTCCAGCGCCGCGCGCAACGCCGCCGGGTCGGCGACCGGCGGGATCAGCCGCCCCCGGGTGCCGATCCGCCGCTGGAAGTACGCCTGGTAGGCGGCGACGGCCTGGTCCGGCTGCCCAGCGCGCAACAGCCGGTCGGCCACCCCCATCCCGTACGCCACGCTGCTCATGCCCGAGTCGACCACCTTGGCCCGCGGGTCGGCCGACCGGATCGCCTCGGCGGCGGCGGTGACCAGCCGGCGGTAGTCCTCGGGGCTGCCGGCCCAGTACTGCTGCGCGTTGACCTCGTTCTCGATGGCGTACTCGCGGACGCCGTACGGGGCGTACCGCTGCACCAGGGCGCGGACGAACGTCTGGTAGGCGGCGAGGTCCCGGGGCATCGCCGACTCGGTCTTGTCGGCCTGGCCCCGGGTGAACCTCGCCGTCCCGCCGGTGGCCCAGCAGACCCCGGTACGGATCTTCAGGTGCAGGGTGATGCCGAGCTGCCGGCTGCGCTCGGCGAGCTGGTCCACCGCCGAGAAGTCCGGGCTGCCCTGGGTCTTCTCGATGTCGCACCAGCTCAGCTCGTGGTAGGTCGCCGAGCCGGAGAGCTTCTCCAGGTAGGGCACGAACTGGTCGTAGCGGGACCAGTCCCAGTGCGCGCCGAACGGGTTACGGGCCGTCGCGCCGGCCGGTGGCGCGCCGGTGGCACCGGCCGACGGGGTGGCCGCCGACGGGGCCGGGCGGGGGGCGGGACCGTCCGAACAGGCCGCCCCGGCGACCAGGGCGGCCAGCAGCACCCCGGCGGCCAGCACCCGCCGCCCGGTCCGGTGGCTCACCGATAGCCCAGTTCGCGCAGGGTGGCACCGGAGAAGATCCGGACCAGCACCCGCAGGAAGGGGTCCAGTTCCCGGCGGTAGGTGCCGACCCGGGAGCCGTAGATCGGGGCGTCGGTGCCGGCGGCGGCCCGTCGACGATCCGCCTCGGCGGTGTACTTGCCCGCCACGTCGTGCTGTTTGCCGTCGTAGTCGAGCACGCCCGCCTCCCAGGGTTCGCCGAGGAACTCGAACAGGCCCCGCATGGCCTTCTCCGGGTCGGTGACCGTCTCCTCGTAGCGCAGTTCGTGGTAGCGGTCGGCCGGCAGCCGGGCCCCGGAGGCGCGGGCGATGCGGATGTAGCGCGGCCACTTCACCACGCACTTCACCGCCGACCAGTAGCCGAACCGCTTGCGGTGCGACACCACCACGTCCCGGCCGTCCCGTACGACGTGCACGAACTGCGCGTCGGGAAAGACCTCGGCCAGGAAGTCGATGGAGAGCGCGTAGAGCGGTGTCTTGTCGGCCCAGCGGGTCTTTCCCCGGGACCGGGCGTAGTCGGCCTGGACGCCGCCGAAGAAGTCGGCGATGTGGCCCAGCCAGTACTCCCGGGGGAACCCGAAGCGGGCCAGCCGTTCCCAGTCCCGCCCGACGATGCGTTGCATGTCGGCCAGGAACCGGGTCTCCGGGCCGCAACTGACCCGGGAGTGCGAGTCCAGCACCAGCCGCAGCATCGTGGTGCCGGACCGCTGGCAGCCGACCAGGAAGATCGGCCCCCGGGCCGCTGCCGCCCGCGCCGCCGGGGTGTGCGGTTCAGCCACGGTCCACCGCCTCCGGCCGGCCGGCCGTGGTGTCCAGCCGCTCGGCCAGCGTGGTGCAGAGCGCCCTGACCCGGGCGTCGATCTCCAGTCGGGGCCGCGCCGGGGTGCGCGCGCCGACGTGCGCGTGCAGCACCGGGTCGTACGGCAGGTCGAGGAAGGCGCACAGCCGCCGGGTGGACCCCGCCGGGTCGGCGACCAGCAGGTCGTACGAGCAGAGCAGGGTGTCCGGGCGGTCGGCCAGCCCGAGGGAGAAGTACAACGAATTGCGCACGTACCAGAACAGGGCGGCGGCGGTGTGCGGGGTCATCCGGTCGTAGTCGAAGCCGGCGACCAGGTCCCGCATCGGCGCGTCCAGGCGCTGCCCCTGCCAGCGGTCCCCGATCGTGCCGTCGGCGATCGCCCGCAGCGCCCGCAGGTTGGCGTCGCCGAACTTCGCCACCTCGGAGCGGGCCCGGTCGTCGACGTCCCGGTACGCCCACAGCGCACGCCCCGGCGCGACCCCGGCCAGGTCGAGCAGCTCGTCCACCCGGTGCGTGTCGCACAGCGGCTTGACCAGCACGTACCGGTGCCGGCTGCGCCGGATGACGGCGCCGAGCACCGGGTCGGGGCGTAACCGGAAGCGGTGGAACACGGCCCTGTCGTTCTCGTTGCGGACCTCCACCGACGGGTCGGCATCCAGCCCCCGGGTCAGCATGTTGGTGCCGGAGCGTTGCAGGCCCACCAGATAGACCGGGACGGCCCGGCCGGGCGGCCGGGGATGGGTCCGCCGCCAGCGCCACTTCGCCAGCGCGATGCGGGTCCGGTCGACCGGGTCGAGCCGGTCCTCCTCGATCAGCCGCCGGACGCCCTCGGCGCGCGCCCAGCGCAGGTGCCGGCGGACCCGTCGGGCGGTGTACGCCAGCGCCGAGGGCTCGTCGGGGTGGGGCACCGGGGTCCTCCTCGGGCACGTCAGGCGCAGTGGGGCACACGGTACCGGCAGATCATCACGGCTGACCACGTGGCCGTGTGGTCAGCCGGCGATAGGCCATGCGGTCAGCCTGGGATCATGAGCTGGACTCACGAGGTGGGTGGTGCATACGGTGGGGCCCCTGGCCACCGCTGCTGTCCGGGGCGACCATCCCACCCCTGGACCCCGACGAACCGCAGCAGCCACCCCCGGAGCAGGCCGATGCGTGTCCTCCATGTCAACAAGTTCCTCTACCGGCGCGGCGGCGCCGAGGGCTACCTGCTCGACGTCGCCGAGCTGCAACGGAGCGACGGCGACGAGGTGAGCTTCTTCGGCATGACCCACCCGGACAACGACGCCCCCACCCCGTACGCCCGGCACTTCCCGCCCCGGGTGGAGCTGGACCCGGCGCCACGCGGCGCGGGCCCCCGGGCGGCGGTGGCGGCCCGGATGATCTGGTCGCCGGCCAGCCGGCGTGGCCTGGCCCGGGTGCTCGACGAGTTCCGGCCCGACGTGGTCCACCTGCACAACATCTACCACCAGCTCTCCCCGTCGGTGCTGGCCGCGGTGCGGGCCGCCCGGGTGCCGGCGGTGATGACCCTGCACGACTACAAGCTGGCCTGCCCCAGCTATCAGATGCTCGACCGGGGGGCGGTCTGCGACGCCTGCGTGACGGGCGGTCCGTTGCGCGCGGCCCGTCGCCGCTGCAAGGACGGTTCGTTCGGGGCCAGCTCGCTGCTGGCCGTCGAGTCCTGGCTGCACCGCACGACCCGGGCGTACGGGCCGGTGCAGGCGTTCGTCAGCCCCAGCCGGTTCCTGGCCGACGTGATGCGCCGGGCCGGTGTCTTCCCCGACCGGATGCACGTGGTGTCGCACTTCGTCGACGTCGCCGCGACGGCGGTGAAGGCGGCTCCCGGCGGGCCGGTGGTCTTCGCCGGCCGGCTGGCCCCGGAGAAGGGCGTCGACGTGCTCATCGAGGCGCTCACCCGCCTGCCCGACGACGTCGTGCTGGAGGTCGCCGGGGACGGCCCGGCCCGCGACGGGCTGACCGAGCTGGCCCGGCGGCGGGCCCCCGGCCGGGTCCGGTTCCACGGCCGGCTGGACAAGGCCCGGCTGCACGAGCTGGTCCGCTCGGCCACGGTGGTGGCGGTGCCGTCCCGGTGGAACGAGAACCAGCCGATGGCGGTGCTGGAGGCGTACGGCTGCGGGGTGCCGGTGGTCGCCTCCGACCTGGGTGGGCTGCCCGAGCTGGTCACCGCCGGGGTGGACGGCGAGGTGGTGCCCCCCGACGATCCGGTCGCGCTGGCCGCCGGGCTGGCCCGGCTGCTGGCCGACCCGCAGCGGGCGTACCGGATGGGGCGGGCCGGCCGGGCGCGGGTGGAGCGGGACTTCTCCCCGCAGGCGCACCTGACCCGGTTGCGGGAGGTCTACGCGACCGCCGCGCGGACCGTGCGGGAGCCGGCGTGAATCCGCCGGTGCGGGTGCTCTACCTGGCCGGCAGCGGACGCAGCGGCAGCACGCTGGTCACCACCGTCCTCGGGCAGTACCCGGGGGTCTTCGCCGCCGGGGAGCTGCGCTACCTGTGGCAGCGCGGCGCGGTGGAGAACCGGCCGTGCGGCTGCGGCCGGCCGCTGCGGGACTGCCCGCTGTGGCGTGCGGTTCTCCGGGAGCTGCCGGTGGAGCGGGCCGCCCCGACGATCGCCGCCGGACTGCGGGGCCGGCTGCGGATGCGCGGGCTGCCGGCGCTGCTGCGTCGCCACCGGCGGGGGGTCCGGCCGGTGCCCGCGCACCCCGACGACGCGGCGCTGGCCGACCTGTACGCGGCCGTGGCCCGGCACGCCGGGGCCCGGGTGGTGGTCGACTCGTCGAAGCTGCCCCCGTACGGCGCGCTGGTCGCCGCGCTGCCCAGCATCGACCTGCGGGTGCTGCACCTGGTCCGTGACCCCCGGGCCACCGCCTTCTCCTGGCGTCGTCGCCGGGGGCTGGACGGCGACACCGATCCGGAGCTGATGAGCCGGCCGCCGGTATGGAAGGCGGCCCTGCTCTGGCTGGTGTGGAACACCGTGACCGTCCGGCTGTGGGGTGACCGCGCCCCGGGGGGCTACCTGCGGGTGCGCTACGAGGACCTGACCGCCGATCCGGAGGGGACGCTGCGCCGGATCGCCGTCTTCGCGGGGGTCGACCCCGCTGGCGGCCCGTTCACCGGCCCGGCGACGGTCCGGCTGAGGCCGACGCACTCGGTGGCCGGCAACCCGTCCCGGCACCGGACCGGCCCGGTGCCGATCACCGTCGACGCGCAGTGGCGCCGCGACCTGTCCCGCTGGTCGTACGCGCTGGTCACCGCGCTGACCGCGGCGGGGCTGCGCCGGTTCGGCTACCGGTGGCGGCGCGGCGGCCCGGGCCCGGCGGGGGCCGAACGGTCGACGGGGGACGGGCGGTTCGCGCAGGGTGGGCCGGCTGCGGCCGGTGGGTGGTCGGTGGGCGTCGGGCGATCGGGGCCGGCCCGGCACGAGGAGGGCTGAGCGATGTTGGCGGTGGTGGTCGGCACCGGGCGGTGCGGGTCGACCCTGGTGCAGGAGTTGTTGTCCCGGCATCCCGGCGTCGGGTTCGTCTCCGGCGTCGACGACAAGCTGTCCCGGCTCAACCTGGCCGGCCGGCTCAACGGCCCGCTGTACCGGCGCTCCGTGCCCCGTCCGGCGGGGATGACCTCGCTGCGGCACAGCCGCCGGCTGCTGGAGAAGGGCCGGCTGCGGGTCGCCCCGTCGGAGGCGTACCGCCTGCTGGACCGGCACGTGCTTGCCGGGTTCTCCCGCCCGTGCCGGGACCTGACCGCCGAGGATCTCACCCCGTACCTGCGGCGGCGGCTGCGCGCCTTCTTCGACGCCCGGATCGCCCGGCAGGGATGCCGGCTGCTGCTGCACCACGTGACCGGTTGGCCGAGGACCGGGTTCCTGCGGGCCGGCTACCCGGAGCTGCGGGTGGTCAACGTGATCCGCGACGGCCGGGCGGTGACCAACTCCTGGCTCCAGATGGGCTGGTGGGACGGCTGGCGGGGGCCGGACAACTGGTTCCTCGGCCCGCTGCCGACCGACCTGCGCCGGGAGTGGGAGGAGTACGACAGGTCGTTTCCGGTGCTCGCCGCGCTGGGCTGGAAGATGCTGATGGACCGGTTCGCCGAGGCCCGCGCGGCGCACCCCGCGGCGCAGTGGCTCGACGTGCGCTACGAGGACCTGCTCGCCGACCCGCGCGGCGAGGTGGCCCGGATGCTCGACTTCCTCGACCTGGACTGGTCGCCGGCGTTCGAGAAGGGCTTCGGACGGTACCGGTTCCACGCCGGTCGGCGGGCCGCCTACCACGAGGAGTTGGGCGTCGCGCAGCTCGCCGCCGTGGAACGGGTGCTGGACAAGCCGCTGCGGCAGTGGGGCTACCGGGACTGACCGGCGTGGCGCACCGTCGTCGGACGCCGGCGCGTCGGCGTCGTCGGAGCGGTGTGGGCAAAGTTCCTACAGGTGCAGGTGGTGGTGCCGGTCGGTCGGCCCATAGCGTGCCGGGTCTCGGGACATTCAAGGAGACTGCATGGCTGCAATGGGAACGCCCCTTCGCGCCGGGGCGACCGTACTGTCCGCGGTGCTGCTTGCCGCCCTGGGCGCGGCGCCACGGGCGGTGGCGGCGTCGGACGAACCGGCGATCGTGGTCCAGGACGGCGTCACCCAGCCGGTGTTCGGCTACGCCGACGCCATCCGGGAACGCCTGTTCATCGACTCCACCTTCGACAGCGACAACGACGGTCTGCGCGACATCATCGCGTTCGACCTGATGCGACCGGCGGCCACCGCGAACGGGCTCAAGGTGCCGGTCATCATGGATGCCAGCCCCTACTACTCGACGGTCTGCCGGGGCAACGAGTCCGAGTGCAAGGCCGACCTGGACGGCGACGGCCTGCTGGACAAGTGGCCGCTGTTCTACGACAACTACTTCGTGCCGCGCGGCTACGCGGTGATTCTGCTGGACATGGTGGGCACCAACAACTCCACCGGCTGCCCCACTACCAACGCCAACCAGGACAATCTCAGCGCCAAGCAGGCGATCAACTGGCTCAACGGCCGGGCCACCGCGCGCAACGCGGCCGGCCAGGTGGTCACCGCCGACTGGCACAACGGCAAGTCGGGCATGATCGGCAAGTCGTACGACGGCTCCTTGGCCATGGCGACGGCGGTGACCGGCGTCAAGGGCCTGACCACGGTGGTGCCGATCAGCGGTCCCACCGAGTACTACGACTACGTGCGCAGCAACGGGGTGGTCACCCGGGGCAACAGCTACGTGTCGTCGCTGGCCAACACGGTCACCAACCCGGAGCGTCGGGAGTACTGCAAGCCGGTGCGCGACGCGATCGGCGCCGCCGACGGCGACGAGCACGGCGACTACACCGCCTTCTGGAACGAGCGCAGCTACGTCAAGAAGGTTCCCAACATGACCGCCAGCGTGCTGCTCTACCACGGTCTCAACGACGACAACGTCCGCCCGGACCACTTCAGCAAGTTCTGGTACGCCCTGGCGGAGAACAACATCCCGCGCAAGCTGTGGCTCTCCCAGGAGGGGCACGTCGACCCGTTCGACTCGCGGCGCGCGGTCTGGGTGTCCACCCTGCACCGGTGGTTCGACTTCTGGCTGCACGGGGTGGCCAACGGGATCATGGACGAGCCCCGGGTCGACCTGGAGCGGGCCGCGGACGTGTGGGAGACCCACGCCGACTGGCCGATCCCCGGCAAGGCCGACACCGAGGTGTTCCTGCAACCCGGCACCACCGGGGCCGGCGGCCTGAAGCTGGTGCCGACCGCCAAGCCGGCGACCGGCGCGTTCCAGGACAGCCGTACCCAGAGCCAGAACACCATGATCCTCAACCCGGACACGGTGCAGCCGAACCGGCTGGCGTTCCTGTCCGCGCCGCTGACCGCGCCCCTGCACATCTCGGGCACGCCGACGGTGCAGCTGCGGGCCTCGGCCGACCAGACCGACACCAACTTCGGGGCGATCCTGGTCGACTACGGCACCGACGAGCGGGTGGCGCACCGGGCCTCCGGTGAGGGCATCATCACCCTGGCCACCGAGGACTGCTGGGGGCTGAACAGCCCGACCGACGACGGCTGCTACAAGCAGACCGCCAAGCGGGTCGCCACGGCCGACTACGAGCTGGTCACCAAGGGCATCATGGACGCCCAGAACCGGCAGTCCATCCGCGTCGCCGTGCCGCTGGTGGTGGGGGAGTCGTACAACTTCACCTTCCCGCTGCTGCCGGAGGACTACGTCTTCAAGTCGGGCCACCGGATCGGCGTGATCATCGTGGCCAGCTACCCGCAGTACTCCAGCCAGGCGGACACCACCGCCGCGAACATCACGGTCGCCCTGAAGAGCAGCAAGATCGTTCTTCCGGTGGTCGGCGGCACCACCGCCGCCCACGCGGCCGGTCTCTGACCGGTTCCCGGGTGGCCGCCGCCGCAGCACCGCTGCGCCGTCGGCCATCCGGCCCGCCCCCTTCCCGCTCGGGTCGCAATGGTGACAGGAAGTGTTCGGTAGCTCACCTACGCTCTGGTCGGATACCCGCGGTGGAAGTCACGGCGGGGCCGGCAGGAGAGGTGTGGGCCATGCAGGCAGAGCGTACGGCTGCCCAGTTGCGCTACGACCAGACGGTGACGATCAAGGCCCTGCCGCGGCCGAAGGAGGAACCGACCCGGCCGACCGACAGCGAGAACCGGGTCTGCGGCGATGACCTGGTCTCGGCGTTGGAACGGCAGGTGTACAAGACGCCACTGTTCATGGTCGACACCTGGGCGCGGGGGCAGCAGGAGGCTTTCGGTCAGCAAGGCCCGGCGATCGCGATCGAGAAGTCGTACCGCAAGTGGGAAAGCACCGCACACCTGGAGATCGAGTCGCCGGCGTTGCTGTCGAACGAGGGCCTGAAGCTGCACTTCAGCGTGACGGGCAACCCGCGGTACATGGCTCAGCCCCACGACCTGATCCCGATCTACCTGGAGACGCCGACCGCGGACACGAAGAAGCCGGGCGAGCGGCAGCTTTTGGTGGTGGTGATCGAGCCGACGTGGGACTACAACCACTGGGAGATCCGGGTCGAGTACACGCTGCCGCAGTTGGCCACGATTCTCAAGATCAATCCGAGCGGCCCAGTGACCGCTCAGACGATCATCCAGCGGTACCGTGAGCTGGGCCTGCGTGCGCAGTGGCTCGGCGTGGCCGACCAGCAGCAGGTCCAGGTCAACGGGGTACGCCACGAGAGCGGCGGGCTGGATCAGAAGGGGGGCTCCGGCAAGCTGCGGCTGGTCCCGTACACCCTGCTGGAACTGGCCGGCACCGAGAACCGGCGCAACACGTCCTGGAACATGAGCGAGAAGCTCAACACCAGCCGCCCGGTGTTCAACACCTTCCAGGAGATCCTCCAGGGCGGCAAGGAGATGATGACCACCCTGGAGTGCGAGGCGGAGTACAGGCTCGCCCGCGAGAGCGACCTCGACCAGGTCATCGTCGCCATGAACAAGCTGCACGACGACGGCGAGATGCAGAAGCGGCTGGGCATCCTCAAGATGACCGGCGAGCAGAAGGTGTACGAGGACACCTACTTCGACCTGCCCAACCCGTACGATCTGCTGGCCAACCGGATCGTGCTGCGCCGACGGCACCGCAGCAGCGACGCCGGGGGCACGTACCTCTTCGCGCTCAAGGGCAAGACGCACCAGGACGGCGAGGGCCGACGGCTGCGCCTGGCGGCGCAGTGCCAGTTGAAGACCACCGCGCTGACGACCACGGCCGGTCAGGCGCTGCTGCGGCGGTTCCTCACGGACGACTCGGCCGACAACGCGGTGGGCCGTACGATGCTGCACGCGCTGGACCACGTGAAGCCCGTGATCAACCGCCTGAAGCAGGAGGACATCGTCCCGGCGTTGACGGTCGTGTCGAACCGGGACACGTTCACGATGACGCTGGCCAACGGCACACAGATCGACTTCAGCGCGGACAAGGCCACCGGCCAGCTCGGCGACGGGCGCTCGGCGACCGTGTACAGCTTCGAGTTCGGGGTGGGCCACCCGGCCCTGACCCAGGCCGCGACGACCGGAGGCCCGACCACCGGCGGGGACGGCGAGACGACCAAGAAGGTTTCGGTCAAAGACAAGATCGGACAGTTCGAGGGCGCCGCGCCGCAGATCGTACGGCCGTACCACGTGCCCGCCGACCTGGTGAACCCGGCCGTGTTCCAGCAGCCCGACTACCAGCAGTTCGTCAAGCTGCTGCACGCCGTCGTCACCGACGTGTTCCAGCTCGACATCAAGCGTCTCGAACTGGGCGGCAACAAGGCCCACGACCTGGCGAGGCTCCTCGGTCTCATCTGACTCCTGGAACGGCACCACCGGGCACGTGTACACAGGGTGCTACCAACAGCCCACCACGAGGCCGCCACGCAGTGTCGACGCTCCCGCGCCTGAGCGGCTGGTGTTGACCTCGTGGCGGCGAGGCGGGTCACGAGCGGCAGGCTGGACGGGGGTCGCGGCTGTCGGCACGGTCCCTGCCGTCCTCGGCACCGGACATGTTGGAATCGTCGTTGTGGTGATGGCATGCAGTTCCGGGTGCTAGGTCCGCCGGAGATCCTTCGGGACGGGCGGGTGGTGCCCGTCGGAGGGCCGAAACAGCAGGCGCTGCTGGCCCTGTTCCTGTTGCGACCCAACCGGTTCGTCGCCGCCGACTGGCTGGTCGAGGCGCTGTGGGACGGGCGACCGCCGGTCAGCGCCCAGATGACGCTGCGCACGTACGTCGCCGGCTTGCGGCGGGCCGTGGAGCCCGAGCGGTCCCATCGCGAGCCGGCTCGAATCCTGTGTAGCCGCCCGAGAGGGTACGAGCTGCGGGTGAACGCCGACGCCATCGACGCGGTCCGGTTCGGCGCGCTCGTGGACCAGGCGGCGGAGGCGTTCGCGGCCGGAGAGCCGGCGGTCGCCGAGCGTCGCTACGCCGAGGCGTTGGCGTTGTGGCGGGGCGAGCCGCTGGCGGGTCTCGCCGAGCTGGCCGCGGTGCGCCCGGAGGTGACACGCCTGGCTGAGCTGCGGTTGAGCGCCGAGGAGGGCCGTCTGACCGCCGCCGTCGTGGCCGGCCGGCACGCGTCGCAACTGGCGGAGCTGCGCCGGTTCGTGGCAGCGAACCCGCTGCGCGAGGGGGCTCGGGCGCACCTGATGTCGGCGCTGTACCGGTCCGGCCGGCAGGCCGAGGCGCTGGCGGCCTTCGACGAGGGGCGCCGGGTCCTGGCCAGCGAGTACGGGCTCGACCCCGGGGAACAGATCCGGGCGGCGCACCGGCTGATCCTGGAGCAGGCCGAGCCGGCCGGACCGCCCGGGCGGGGTCCGGTTGCGGCCGGCGTGTCACCAGACCGGGGCGCGGACCGGCTGGTGGGTCGTGGCGCGGAGCTGGCGCGGCTACGGGAATCGCTCGGCGCGGCCACCCGACACGGCGGGCGGGTGCTGGCTCTGGTGGGGGAGGCCGGCATCGGCAAGACCAGCCTCGCCGCGACACTCAGCGCGCAGGCCGCCGCGAACGACGTCCCCGTGGTCTGGGGCCGCTGTCCCGATGTCGGGCAGGCGCCACCGTTCTGGCTGTGGAGCCAGGTGGTACGCGCGCTCGTGGCGATGCCGGAGGCCAGCGCCACCGGCTCGGAGAGCCGGCTGGCCGGGTTCGCCGCGGGTTCGCTGCCGGGCCCGGCGGACGGCGGCGGGCCCGACCCGACGGCGCGGTTCCAGGTTTACGAGGCGGTGTCGGAACTGGTGCACGCGGTGGCCCGGCGGCGCGGCCTGCTGGTCGTGTTGGACGACCTGCACGCCGCCGACCCGGACTCGCTGCTGTTGCTGCGGTTCCTCTCCGCCGATCTGTCGGCGGCCCGGGCACTGGTGGTGGCCACCCTCCGCCCGTACGACCATGACCCGGCCCTGGTGGCGACCGTCGCCGAGCTGGCTCGCGGTCGGGGGTTCAGTCAGCTCCGACTCGACGGGCTGGACGCGTCCTCGGTCGCCGACCTCGTCCGGGACCGGACCGGGGTGGCACCGCCGGAGCCGGTCGTGGCGCGACTCGTCACCCGTACCGGCGGGAATCCGTTCTTCATCACCGAGCTGCTCCGGGCCCGGACGGACCCGGCAGCCGCCGCGGAGCTGCCGCCGAGCATCCGGGACACCGTACGGCTGCGTCTCGACGGGTTGTCCGAGCCCGCCCGACGCTGCCTCGACCTGCTCAGCGTGGCCGGTCACGATCTCGACATCCAGCTGATGGCGGCGGCGCTGGACACCACGGCCCCGGCGGTTGCCGAGCGGCTCGCCCCGGCCTACACGGCCGCGCTGGTGACCGAGGCCGGACCGGGCGCGGTCACCTTCCACCATCCGCTCATCGCCGAGGTCACCTACGCCGAGCTGGTCCCGCCGCGTCGGGCCGCACTGCACGCCCGGCTGGCCGTCGCCTACGAGCAGGCGGTGGACGTCGCACCGGCCGAGTTGGCCCACCACTACGGTCAGGCGATCGGGCTCGGCCACGGTGCGGACCACCTGAGGTGGTCGCTGCTCGCCGCCGACGACGCGACCCGGCGGGTCGCCTACGAGGACGCGCTCGGTCACCTGGCACGTGCCGCACACCGGCTGGCCCCGACCGCGCAGGTCCTGCCCGACGCGGCGTCGACCGAACTGACCGTTCAGCTGCACCGCGCGTCGCTGTTGCAGATGACGGTCGGCGTCGGCAGCGACGCGGTTGACCAGGTCTGCGCCCGTGCCCGTGAGCTGCTGGCGCTCGTGGGGCCGGACGCGGACATCCGGCACGCGCTCTGGGCACTGGGCGAGCTGGCCGCCAACCGGGCCGAGTTCGCGATCTGCGCCGACCTCGCCGGGCGGCTGGTGCGGGCCGAGGACGACGGCAGCCGGCTGACCGCCGTTGCCGGCGAGTACCTGCTCGGGGCGGTCGGCTACTTCACCGGCCGGCCGGCCGACGCGGAACGACGGCTCACCGCCGCGATCGACGGGCTGGGCACTGTCGATCGGGGGCTGCTGCGCCGGGAGGTCGGCCGGCGGCCGGTCCTGGGCTGCCACAACTTCCGGGCGTTGGTCCGCTCGGTACGCGGCAACCCCGCTGGTGCCTGGGCGGACATCGCCGATGCCGAGGCCCTCGCCGAGGAGCTGGACGACCCGTACGGCCGGGCGAACGCGGCACTCTACGCCGCCTGGCTGGCGATGCAGGAACACGACGTCGCCGCGGCCGACGCCGCAGGGCGGCGCTGCCGGGACATCGGACGGGCCACCGGCCTGCCGCACATGATCGCGACAGGCGCGTTCGTCGCCGAATGGGCTGCCGCGCGCGGCGGGGAGCACGACCGGCTCGAAGCGATGAGCGCCGCCGGTGAGGGGATCTACCGTCCTGGGCTGCGCTCCACCCGGACCATCACGCTGTGCGCGATGGCCGAGGCGTACCTGACCGCCGGGCGCCCGGAGACCGCGGCGATGCTGGCCGAGGAGGCGTTGGCCGTGGCCGACCGGGTGGGCGAGCTGGTGTTCGTCGCGGAGCTGCACCGGATTCGCGGCGTCGCGCGCCGCGACCGCACGGAGTGGGACCTCGGGTCCCGGATCGCAACCGAGCAGGGTGCCGGGTTGTTGCTGCAGCGGTTCGTCGGCTACTGACCGGCGTGGAGGCCGGTCTCCACGCCGTCTCCACACCTTTTCCACGCCGGCCTGGTGCGGTGGTCGGTGTCAGGGGAGAACGGCCGGGTGCCGTCCCCACCCGAACGTCGTCCGAAGGGCACCGCCATGGGTCCAGATCAGCCGTCGGCTCACCACCCGGTCCAGGAGGTCGACGTCGCCGTCGTCGGCTGTGGACCGGTCGGTGCGCTCACCGCCAACCTGCTCGGCGCTCGCGGCGTCTCCACACTGGTCGTGGAGCGGAGCGAGGCCCCGCACGGCCAGCCGCGGGCGTTCTCCTGCGACGACGAGGCGCTCCGCATCTACCAGCAGGCCGACCTGCTCGACGAGGTACGGGGTGAGACGGTCGCCCCGCCCCTCGTCGAGTACGTCAGCCGCGCGGGCCGGGTCTTCGCCCGGATGGCGCTGTCCGAGATTGATTTCGGGTACGGGCACGCACCGCTGCGCTTCTTCGACCAGCCACGGCTGGAACGGACGCTGCGGGCCGGGCTGGACCGCTTTCCGCACGTCCAGCTCTCGCTCGGCACCGAGCTGGTCGGTCTCGAGCAGGACCAGGACGGGGTGACCGTGCTCCTGTCCGACGTGGCCACCGGTCAACGGCGGGCGGTTCGCGCCCGGTACCTGCTCGGCTGCGACGGCGCGCGCAGCGCCACCCGGTCCGCCGTCCGCCTCCCCTTGGGCGGGACGAGCTACGCCGAGCCGTGGCTGGCGGTATCCGGCGACGTGCCGCCCGAGGCGGTGCGGGTCAGGGACACCCGGTTCGTCTGCGACTGGCAGCGCCCGGCGTTCGTGTCTCCCGGCGCGGCCGGCAGCTACCGCCTGGAGTTCATGCTGCGCCCGGGTGAGACCGAGGCCGAGATGCTGCTGCCGGCGACCATCGCCGCGCTCGTCTCGCCGTATGTCGACCCGACGCGGTTCACCGTCACCCGGGCGGTGGTCTACAGCTTCCACCACCTCATCGCGCAACGGTGGCGGGAGGGAAGGGTGTTCCTGCTGGGCGACGCGGCTCACCAGATGCCGCCTTTTCTGGGGCAGGGTCTGTGCAGCGGTCTGCGCGACGCGGCGAACCTGTCGTGGAAGCTGGCCCTGGTGCTGTCCCGCGCCGCCGACGCGGCCCTCTTGGACACGTACGAGACCGAGCGGCGCCCGCACACCCTGGAGATGGCGCAGACGAGCGTCCGGCTGGGGCGCGTCTTCCTGGCCCGCAGCCGATCCACCGCCTGGGTGCGGGACACCGTGCTCCGGGCTGTCCAGACGATCCCGCGGGTACGGCGGTTCCTGGAGCGGTTCGAGTTCAAGCCGGTGCCGGCGTACCGGCGGGGCCTGATGGCCGGCGGTCGGCGCGACGGCGTGGTCGGGACCATGTTTCCCCAGCCGCGGGTCCTCATCCCGGGGTCGTCCGGTGCGCGTCTGCTCGACGAGGCGCTCGGCGACGGCTTCGCCGTGCTCGGCCTGGCCACGGAGGGCGGTCCGCTCGGACCGCAGTGGCGCGGGCTGCCGGTGCGGTTCGTCGCGTTCCACCCGTCCGGCACCCCGGTGGCCGGCCTGCCGGACCAGCCCGGGAACGGCCAGCCGGACCGGGTCGACGTCGTCGACGTCGACGGTGTGCTCGGCGGTTGGCTCCGTCACCGCCGCGTCGACCTGGTGGTGCTGCGGCCGGACCGGTTCGTGTTCGCCGTGTCGGCGACCGCCGGGATCGACCGGGTGGGGCAGGATCTGTCGGCCGCCCTCGGCGTGCCGTCGGCGCGGTGGGTCCCGCCGACGGTGACCGCGCAGCGCAGGCGTTGAGGTCCGCCGAGGCAGATGCGGGCTGCGGCGCCGCGCGGACGTGACCTCGGCCCGGGCGGCCGTCGTCGATGGCAACGGGCATGGTTGTACGGACTCGTCCGGACAACCGGACGGTTCGTCCGAGCCCGTCCGGGCAACCCGGCCAGCCCTGGCGACCGGCTCACCCGCGGTCCACGGTCAAGTCAACGCCGGTGACCGCTGGCGAACGACCTTGACGGAGGTACGGAACGTGATCAGAAGGCTCGTACCGAAGCGCACCATCCCGTCTCCCGACGCCACGCCCCGGGCCCGTCGGCGGCTGCCTCGCCGTTCACTTCTCGGGCTGTTTCTCGCTCTGGCCGTGCTGACCGGGGCCGCTGTCGCGCCGTCCGCGGCGATGGCCAACGCCGACGTGACGATCGGGTCATCCGACGTGAACGTACGCGACTGCTACCACCCGGCCCCGAAGAAGTCGTGGCCGGGAACGTGGTGCACCCTCCAGGCCACCCTCGAAGCGCACCTTCAGGTACGGCTCGTGTGTCAGTACCCGGGTGACGGTGTCGGCCCGGAGGGCGACTACTACTGGGACTACGTCCTGTACCCGGCAACGTCGCGGCACGGTTCCGGCGAGGGGTACGTCTCCGACTGGTACGTCAACACGGGCGTCTATTCCTATCCGTACCGGGACTATCGCGTGCCACTGTGCAGCTACTGACCTGAGTGAACGTCTCATCCACGGAGCAAGCGCGGTGCAGGGCCTGGCCCTGCACCGTCCGTTCGTCCAGGACAGCCACCGTCGGCGGTCGTTCGACCGGACCGCCGCAACCCACGCGTCGGAACCTTGACCGGGAACTCGCCGCACTCGCGGTAGCTGAGTAGCGTTCTCCTCACCTTCCGTGTTGTTGGTCGCGAGGTGAGGCCGTGTCCGATTGTCAGCCGCCGCAAGCCGTGCCGGAGCCCGACGGTTGGCCGGATCCGAACCGGATCGGCGGGCGGGTCGAGTTCGCGGCGGCGCTGACAGCGGTGCGGGAGCGGGCCGGGTTGACCGTCCGTCAGGTGGCGGCGAAGGCCGGGGCGTACAGCGCGCACAGCACCATCGGAGACTGGTTCGCCGGGCGTGGGCTGCCCTCGCTGGCCTCACAGGACCTACTGGTGCGGGTGCTGACGGTGTGCGACGTGCGGCCCACCACGGTCGACGATTGGATCGCGGCCTGGCTGCGCGTGCGTCGCGGCCCCGGACCGCGGTCGCGGCATCTTGAGCCGTACAAGGGTCTGGCCAGCTTCCAGCCGGAGGACGCCGGGTGGTTCTTCGGCCGGGATCAGCTCACCGGTCACCTCGTCGAACAGGTCACCCGGCTGCACGTCGCCGGCGGTGGACTGTTCCTGGTGGTCGGTGCTTCCGGCTCCGGGAAGTCCTCGCTGCTACGGGCCGGGCTGATCGCGCGACTTCGTTCCGGGCCGGACCGGCCGTCGGCGCCGGTCCCGACGGATGGGCCGGCGATGGGTGACCCGTCCACTCCGACCACCGGGTGGTGGGTGGAACTCATGACCCCCGGCGCGGATCCGACAGCGGAGCTGACCGCACGGGCCGAGCGGCTGCGGGTCGCGTCGGGGCCGAGGCTGCTGGTGATCGATCAGGCGGAGGAGGTGTTCGTCAGACGGCCGGGCCAGGTGGATCCGGCGGCGTTCGTCGCCGACCTGAACATGCTCTGCGAGCAGACCCCTGGACTGGTGGTGGTCCTCGGGCTGCGCGCCGACTTCTACGGCCACGCGTTGAGCCACCCGACGCTGCTGCGTGCGGCCCAGGGCAGACAGGTCACCGTGGGGCCGATGAGAAACGACGAGCTTCGGGCGGCGATCGTGGAACCGGCCCGGCGCGCCGGAGTGGAGTTGGAGGACGGGCTGGTCGAGTTGCTCCTGGCCGACCTGACGCCGTCGGGAGGGGAGCCGGACCGTGCCGAGCCGGGCGTGCTGCCGCTGCTGTCGCACGCGCTGTTCGCCACCTGGCATCACGACCAGGGTCGACGGTTGACCTGTCAGGGCTACCGGCGGATCGGCGGGGTGCGGGAAGCGATCGCGGCCAGCGCCAGCGAAGCGTACGACCGGTTGACCCCGGCCCACCGGCGCCTGGCTCGCCGCCTGCTGCTCCGCCTGGTCCACGTCGGGACCGATACCGGGGACACGCGGCGTACCGTGCCGCTCGGCGAGCTGCTGGCCGAGTTCGGGCCGGATGCGGCCGAGGCGGAGCGGATCCTGGACCGGTTCATCACGCAGCGGCTGGTCACGGCGCAGCGTGAAACCGTACAGCTCAGCCATGACGCGTTGCTGACCGCCTGGCCCGCGTTGCGCGGCTGGCTGGCCACCGACCGGGCCGGGCTGGTGCTGCGTCAGCAACTCGTCACCGCTGCGGCGGCGTGGCGGGCCGAGGACCGCGACCCGGCGGCGTTGTACCGGGGTACCCGCCTGGCCGCTGCCCAGGGTTGGGCGGCCGAACACCCGGACGAGCCGTCTGCGCTGGTGCGGGAGTTCCTGTCGGCCAGTGGCCGACACGCCCGGCGCCGCACCCGCCAGCTCTATCAGCTGGTCGCCGCGCTGACCGCATTGCTGCTCAGCAGCGGGCTGCTCGCCGCGTACGCCTTCGAGCAGCGCGCTACCGCCAGCCAGCAACGTCAAACGGCCACCATGGAACGCAACGCGGCGGTGTCCCGGCTGGTCGCAGGCCAGGCCGACTGGCTGCGCGGGCGAGACGTCAGCCTGGCCCGACAGTTGGCGCTGGCGGCGTACCAGATCGCACCGACAGTGCAGGCCCGGTCCAGCCTGCTCGACGCCGCCGCGACCCCGACGGCCGCCCGCCTGCGCGGCGTCACCGGTGCCGCCCAAGCCGTGGCCCTCAGCCCGCACCGGCGGCTGCTCGCCGTCGGCGGCGCCGAGGGAAAGGTACGTCTGTGGCGGGCCACCGATCCGGTGCCCACCGCGATCGGGGCCACGCTGACCGGCCCCGCCGGTACGGTGTTCGCCGTCGCGTTCCATCCCCGTGACGCGCTGCTGGCCGCCGGCGGCGCAGACGGCAGGGTGTACCGGTGGCAGCTGGACGATCCGGCGCACCCGCGGGCGCTGCCGCCGCTGACCGGGCCGACCTCCACGGTGTACGCGCTCGCGTTCAGCCCGGACGGCGGCACGCTCGCCGCCGGCAGCGCCGACCATCGGGTGTGGCGTTGGTCGCTGGACGACGCGGAGCCGACCACGGCTGTGGACACCGGCTCGGGCAGCGCCCAGCCGCTGCCGGCGCTGACCGGGCCGGACGACGCTGTGCAGGCGGTAGCGTTCAGCCCCGACGGGCGGCTGCTGGCCGCCGGCAGTGCCGACAGAACCGTACGGCTGTGGGACCTCAGCAACCGCGCCCGCCCCACCCGGCTGGCGCCGCTCGCCGGACACACCGGCAAGGTCCTCTCGGTGGCGTTCAGCCCGAACGGGGATCTTCTGGCCAGCGGCAGCGGCGACCAGACCGTACAGATGTGGAAGGTCGCCGGCCGGCAGCGGCCGGCGAAGCTGGGCAGCCCCCTCGTCGGAGCGACCAGCTGGATCAACGCGATCGCGTTCAGCCCTGACGGCGCCGTCCTCGCCACCGGCACATCCGACAAACGAATTCTGCTGTACGACGTGGCCACCCGCCGAGAACTGCGATCGCTGCCCCAGCCGACCCCGGTGACGGCGCTCGCCTTCGGCGCCGACCCGCACACCCTGGCCAGCACCGGCACCGACGGCTATGTGCGGTACTGGGAGCTTCCCGGCCCGCTGCTGGTCGGCCCGACCGGAGCTGTGTTCAGCGCCAGGTTCACGCCAGACGGGACCATGCTCGCCGAAGCCAGCCGCGACCAGACGGTCCGGTTGTGGCGGGTCAACGACCCACGCCGGCCAGAGCCGCTCGGCGCGCCGCTGAACCGGCCAGCCGGCCAGGACGGGTACGCCGGCACGGCCGCGCTCAGCCCCGACGGGACGCTGCTTGCCGCCGGCGGACGCGACGGCGCGGTGGATCTCTGGGACATTCGTCAACCGGCGCGGCCGAAGCGGGTAGGACCGGCGCTCACCAGGGCGACCGCGCTCATCGAGACGGCGGCCTTCAGCGAGGACGGGTCACTCCTGGCCGTCGGCGGTGACGACAGCACGATCTACCTGTGGCGGGTGTCCGACCCGGAACGGCCCACGCTGCTGGCCAGGGTCACCGGCACCGGGTCGATCGTACTGTCCCTGGCGTTTCACCCCAGGTCACCGGTGCTCGCCGCCGCCGACACCGACGGCGTCGTCCGGCTGATCGACGTACGCGACCCGATCCGGCCGGCCCTGCTCGGCCCGCCACTTCACGGGCTGACCGGATACGCCTACAGCGTCGCGTTCAGCCCCGACGGCGGCCTGCTCGCCGCCGGCAGCGCCGACAGGACACTACGGCTGTGGCGGGTGTCCGACCCAGCCCACCCGCAGCCGCTGCCCAGCCCGCTGCTCGGCCCGACCAGCTACGTGTACTGGGTGGCCTTCCACCCATCCGGCAGGCAGATCGCCGCCGCCAGCACCGACGGCACCATCTGGATCTGGGACATCAGCCTACCGAACCGGCCCAGCGTGGTGGTCACCCTCAGCCATGCCGACCAGGCCTACTACGTGGTCGCGTACCGGCCCGACGGACACACGCTGGCCGCGGGCAGCGCCGACGGCACCATCCGGCTGTGGGAGACCGACCCGCAACGGGCCGCCGAAACGATCTGCTCCAGCACGGAAGAACCCATCAGCCAACTTGAATGGGAGCAGTACCTGCCCGGCATCCCGTACCATCCGCCCTGCTGACCCCGGTCGGCGGAGGAGCTCGCATACCCGCCCGGGGGCCGGCCGCGGACGAACGCCTGGCGTGTCGAGCTGACGGGGAATGGGGCGGGCGCGAGCGATATGCCGGTTCACGCGGTGAGCGCGGCACGGCGGCCGTGAGCCGGATCGCGGACAGTGTGCGACTCACCAGTCGACCTACGCTGCTGGCGGCACATGACGCACGGGGGCGTGTCTGGTCGGCTGCCACGCGGGACCCCGTGCGCGAACCGGAGAGGGGATCCCTGTGTCCTTCGCACGTCGAAGTCTCGCCACGTTCACCGCCGCGGTTGTGGCCGCTGCCCTACCGGCCGCCGTCCTACCGGCCGCCGCCTCCGCCCAGGAGCAGGATGTCGGGCTGCTCCGGATCACCGTGACCCAGCCCGACGGCACCGCCGCCCGGGGCGCCGTCGACCTCGTCGCCACCGATGACAGCTACTCCGATTACCTGCAACTCGACGAGTCCGGGCAGCTCAACGTGGAGGTGCCGGCCGCCGATTACAAGGTCAGGATTACTCCGGCGTACTACGACCCCGACCTGCTGGACGACGGGCTCCGGCAGTGGGTGCCCGGCAAGACCGGTTACGCCGGTGCCGAGGCGTTCCGCGTGGCCGCGGGGGCCACGACGGACGTCGCCGAGCGGCTGCTCCCGCCCAGCCCGATCACCGTGCGGGCGCGGGACGCGAGCACGGGCACGCCGATCACCCGGGTCTGCGCGTACGCCGCTGGCCGCGGCGGCAACTGCGACGAAACCGAGCTGACCATTCCCCGGCTCGTCCCCGGCCCGCAGACGATCCGGGTCTACACCGAGGACGGCGACTACCTGGCCACCGACGCCGAGGTGACCGTGGTCGAGGGCGACAGCGGCCCCGCCGTGGTCGACCTGACGCCCGCCGCCCACTTGGAGACGACGGTGGTCGACGCCGCCACCGGGGCGCCGGTCGGGGGAGCCTGCGCGACCGTCGCGCCGGCCGGCACTGGCGAGCTGCCCGCCGTGGGCCCGCTGGCCTGCTCCGACGAGAGCGGGCACCTCCGGCTGGACGACGTCGAGGCCGGCTCCTGGAAGCTGTTCGTCCGTCCGACGGGTGGCTCGCCGTACGGGGCGCAGTGGGTCGGCGCCACCGGCGGCACGGGCGATCCCGCGAAGGCCCGGACCCTCACCGTCGCCGCCGGTGGGACCGTCACCGTCCCACCGGTCCGCCTGGACCGCGCCGGGACCATCACCGGCACCGTGACCAGCGCCGCCACCGGCTCGCCGGTGACCTCCGGTACGGTCTCCCTGGCCCACTCCTCGGGCCTGTCCTACCTTCGCTGGGACGTGGATCTGGACGCTCAGGGCGCCTACCGGATCGGCTGGCTCGGCCCCTACCGTTGGCCGCTCCTGTTCTCCACGTCAGACCACGCCCTCCAGTGGTCGGGCGGGGTCCCGGTCCGGGGCCAGGCGAAGCCGGTCACCGTCCGGGCCGGGCGGAGCACCACGTACAGCCCGGCGCTGAAGCGCGGCACTCCGGTGACCGGCAGGCTGACGAATTTTGCGGGACGCCCGGTCACCGCCGGGCTGACGTTCCACGACGCAGTCACCGGTGAGGTGGTCGGGTCGGTGTGGGACCGCGACGGCCGGTACGAGACGCGGGTGCTGGGCCGGCAGACGGTCACCGTCGGCTGGCAGTGGGGCGGGTTCGTGGACTATGCCGGCTGGTACGACGGCGTCGCCGACGCGGCCGCCGCGAAGCGCGTCACCGTTCCGTCCAGCGGCACGTTGACGGTCGACATCGGGCTGCGCCCGTTCCCGGCGGCCTGAGCCGCCAGGGCCTGGTCGGGCGTGCGCGGCACGCCCGACCAGGCTCAGGGACACCGGCGAGGGCGTCGACGCGCGGCACCTGCCGTACCTGTTCGAGCGTTCTTACCGGGCCGACACCGTCCGCAGCCGCGACCACGGCGGCTCCGGGATCGGCCTGGCGGTCGCCCCGTGCCATGTCGTGCGGCACGGCGGGCGGATCACCGCCACCCGCGACGGGCCCGGAGCGGGCGCGGCGTTCACCGTCCACCCGCCGCCTGGACCGGTCGCGTCCTCCGCCGGGCGTGGTTCGGGGCGTCAGGTGTCCCGCCCGGCAAGAGGGGTAGTCCTCCCCGCCGGTGCCACGCGAGCGGCACCGGCCGCATACCCCTGCGGGGTAGCCGTAGCTACCGAGTGCATCGGCGAGGGGGAGCGCGGTTGCGGCCATACCCCCTAGGGGTATACCTTCGGAGCCGGAGGTGGACCCATGACACGTCAGCACACCGGGCACGACTCGGTCGCGACCCCGCGCACCCCGGCCGACATCCCGTCCGGCGACCACGGCCACGGCGGGCATGCCGGGCACGACAAGCACGCGGGGCACGACCCGGAGCAGTTCCGGCGCAAGTTCTGGCTGAGCCTGGCGCTGACCGTGCCGATCGTGGCCACCAGCCACATGGTCATGGACTGGTTCGGCTACCGGCTGGACTTCCCCGGCGTGACCTGGGTCGGCCCGGTGCTCGGGACGGTGGTGTTCGGCTACGGCGGCTGGCCGTTCCTGGTCGGCGGCGTGCGCGAGGTCCGCGACCGGGCGCCCGGCATGATGCTGCTGATCTCGATGGCGATCACCGTCGCCTACGCCGCGTCCCTGGCCACCAGCCTCGGCGGGTTCAGCCTCGACTTCTGGTGGGAGCTGGCGGCGCTGGTGACCATCATGCTGCTGGGCCACTGGCAGGAGATGAAGGCGATCGGTCAGGCCCAGGGCGCCCTGGCCGCGCTCGCCGCGCTGCTGCCCGACGACGCCGAACGCCTCGACGACTCCGGCCGCGCCCACCCGGTCCCGGTCCGTGACCTGCGGGTCGGTGACGTGGTGCTGGTGCGCTCCGGTGGCCGGGTGCCGGCCGACGGCCGGATCGTCGACGGCGTCGCCGAGCTGGACGAGTCGATGATCACGGGGGAGTCCCGGCCGGTGCCCCGCGCCGTCGGGGACCGGGTGGTCGCCGGCACGGTGGCCACCGACTCCGCCCTGCGGGTACGCGTCGACGCCGTCGGCGAGGACACCGCCCTGGCGGGTATCGGTCGGCTCGTCGCCCAGGCGCAGAGTTCCGCCGGCCGGGCGCAGGTGCTCGCCGACCGTTTCGCCGCCTGGCTGTTCTACCTGGCGACCGCCGCCGCGCTGGTCACCTTCGGCACCTGGTGGGCTCTCGGTGACCTCGACGAGGCCGTGGTCCGCACCGTCACCGTCCTGGTCATCGCCTGCCCGCACGCCCTCGGGCTGGCCATCCCGCTGGTGATCGCGCTGTCCACGGCGGTCTCGGCCCGAGCCGGCATCCTCGTCAAGGACCGGCTCTCCCTCGAACGCATGCGGGGCGTGGACGCGGTGCTGTTCGACAAGACCGGCACCCTCACCAGGGGTGCCCACACCCTCACCGCCGTCGCCGCCACCGTTGGACGCGCCGAGGACGACGTGCTGCGCATCGCCGGCTCGGTCGAGGCCGACAGCGAGCACCCGCTCGCCCGGGCGCTGACCGCCGCCGCCCACGACCGCGGTCCGACGCCCCCGGCCCGCGATTTCCGGTCCCTGACCGGGCGGGGGGTGCAGGCCGTCGTCGACGGCACCGCCTACGCCGTCGGCGGCCCCGCCCTGCTGCGGGAACTCGACGCCACCGTGCCCGCCGACCTGGCCGCCGCCAGCGCCCGCTGGTCGGCCCGGGGCGCGGCGGTCCTGCACCTCGTGCGGCTGCCCGCCGACGGCCACCCCGAACCGATCGGCGCGTTCGCGCTTGAGGACGAGGTGCGCCCGGAGGCCCGGCAGGCCATCACCGAGCTGCGCGAGCAGGGCGTCAAGAAGATTGCCATGATCACTGGCGACGCCCGTCCGGTCGCCGAGGCGGTCGCCGCCGACCTGGGCTTCCGGCCCGGCGTGGACGAGGTGTTCGCCGAGGTCCTGCCCGCCGACAAGGACCGCGCCGTGGCCGACCTGCGGGCCCGTGGCCTGACGGTGGCCATGGTCGGCGACGGGGTCAACGACGCCCCCGCCCTGGCCCGCGCCGACGTCGGCATCGCCATCGGCGCCGGCACCGACGTGGCCATCGAGTCCGCCGGCGTGGTCCTGGCCTCCTCCGACCCGCGCGGCGTCACCGGCGTGATCCGGCTCTCCCGCGCCTCCTACCGCAAGATGGTGCAGAACCTCGCCTGGGCCGCCGGCTACAACGTGGTGGCCATCCCCCTCGCCGCCGGCGTCCTGGCCTGGGCCGGCATTGCCCTGAGCCCCGCCGTCGGCGCGGTGCTGATGTCCGCCTCCACCATCGTCGTGGCGCTCAACGCGCAACTGCTGCGCCGCGTACGCCTGACTCCCTCCGACTGACCGCACCCACGTGCGGCCCGGCCGTGACGACGTAGCGAATGCCCGCGTTCGCCATCCCCGTGCCGGGCCGCCGTGATATTCCTTCTACTATGCGGTTGTAGTAGAAGAGGATGTCGGGACGGCCGACCTCGGGAGGTGGAATGCGACAGGCGACGGTGGGCCGTCCACCGACGCGCGCGCCACACCCGCTGCTGCGGCTGGCCCTGCTCGTCGCCGTGACGCTCGGCGTGTTCGGCATGCACACCCTCGGCCACCCGGGCGAACCCGGAACCGCCCACGCGAGCACCGTCCACCGGAGCGCCGCCGCGCCCGCCGCCGAACACGGACCCGACGGCTCGCCCGGGCACCGGGACGGGGAGCACGCGTTCACCGTGTGCCTGGCGGTGCTGGGCGGCGCACTGATCCTCGGCGTCCTGTCCCTGCTGCGGTCCCGCCCTCGCGGCGCACGCACGCCGACCGGCCACCGCCGGCGGGTGATCAGCCTGGATCGGGGTCCACCCCGCCGGCCCATCGGGCTGCGACTGCGAGCCGCCACGGTCCTGCGTACGTGAGCAGACCCCGGTCCGGCGCCTCGCCCGGACCCGACGGCCCTGCTCCGACCCACCTCACGACAAGGACCACGTACCAGATGACGCCAACCATCCCGCGTCGCGCCGCCCTCGCGGGCGTCGCACTGTCCGCCCTGCTCACCGTTGCCGCCTGCGGCGGCGCGGACGACGCCGGCGGCATGACGCACGACGCCGACAGTTCCACGCCGAGCGCCTCGACCTCGGTCGACGCCACCGCCAACGACGCGGACGTGATGTTCGCCCAGATGATGATCCCGCACCACCAGCAGGCCGTCGCCATGGCCGACCTGGCCCCGACCCGCGCGAGCGACCCCGAGCTGAAGAACCTGGCCGCCAGGATCAAGGCGGCGCAGGATCCGGAGATCACCACCATGAAGGGCTGGCTCACGGCCTGGGGCAAGCCCGCGGATCTGCCCGACAACCACAGCATGCCCGGCACGAGCGCCACCCCCGGGCACGACATGCCGAGCATGTCCGCCACCCCCGGGCACGACATGCCCGGCATGAACGCCGGCATGCCCGGCATGATGTCCGAGCAGCAGATGACGGACCTCGCCGCCGCGAAGGGCGCCGCGTTCGACACGATGTTCGCCGAGATGATGATCGCCCATCACAACGGCGCCATCGACATGGCCAGGACCGAGCAGGCCGAGGGCAGCAACCCCGAGGCCAAGGCGCTCGCCGCCAGGATCGCCGCGGATCAGGCCGCCGAGGTGCAGACACTGCAGAAGATCCTCGACCGCCGGTAGCCGACTCGGTGCGGCCGGTACCGACCCTGGCGTCGTACCGGCCGCACCGCCGCGCGGGCGGCGACTCCGCCGCGTCGCCTCGCGTACCCTGAGCGACACGAGGGAGGGCACGTGGCGGAACTGGGCAAACTCGAATCGGCCGTCATGGACGTGCTGTGGCGTGCCCCCGACCCGGTGCTCGTGCGCGACGTCCTCGACGCGGTGACCACCGACCGGGCGCTGGCGTACACGACCGTCCTCACCGTGCTGGACAACCTGCACCGTAAGGGCTGGGCCGTCCGGGAGAAGGACGGCAAGGCCTACCGCTACCGTGCCGCCGGCACCCGCGAGGAGATCACCGCGCGCACCCTGCGTCGGGTCATCGAGACGAGCACCCATCCCGACCTGGTGCTCATGCACTTCGCCCGGTCCGCCTCCGACCACGAGCTGCGCATCCTGCGGCGGGTCCTCGACGAGCGGGAGTCCGGGGCGTGAGCCTCGCGCTCGCCCTCGTCACCGGCGCCGCGGCGGTGGCCTGGTGGGGCCCCGCCGTGATGCGGTGGTGTTTCCGGCACGTCGCCGACCCCGTCGCGATGCTGCTCGGCTGGCTCGGCCTGCTCGTCGCGGTGATCGCCACCTTCCTTCTGGCCACCGTGATGCTCCTCGCCCCGGGCAGCACCCGGCAGTGGGCGCTGCACGACCTCGCCCGCGTCTGCTGGCACTGGGCCCAACCCCGCCGGCCACCCGTAGTCGACGAGGTCGTCGGGGCCGCGGGAGCCCTGATCCTGCTGGCCGTGCTCGTCCGGTTCACCGTGGCCTGTGCCCGCCGGGCCTACCGTGCCCACGGCGCTCGCCGCGCCCACGCCGATCTGCTCACGCTCGCCGGCGGGCCGCCGGAGTCCGGTGAGGCGGCGGTGCTGTGGATTCCGCACCCGACCCCGATGGCCTACAGCATCGGCGGATCCCGCGGACTCACGGTCCTGGCCAGCGCCGCCGGTGACCTACCGGCGGAGCAGCTCGCCGCGGTCCTCAGCCACGAACGCGCCCACCTGCGCGAGCGTCATCACCTCCTCGTCGCCGCCGTGGAAGGACTCGCGGCTGCCGTGCCGTGGCTGCCGCTGACCCGGCAGGCGCCCCCGGCCGTACGCCTGCTCGTCGAACTGCGCGCCGACGCCGCCGCGGTCCGCGAGTGCGGCCCGCGCGCCGTACGCGACGCGTTGCTGACCTTCGCCGGCGCGCCGCACCCCCCGTCCGCGCTGTCGATGGCCGGCGCCGAGGTGACCATCCGACTCCGACGCCTCCAGGAGTGCGGGCCGCAGCGCCGCAACCTGCTCGTCCGCGCCGCGCTGGCCTCGGTCGCCCTGGCCGCACCGCTGGGTGTCGGCGTGGCCACCGGCATCCTGTTCTGCCTCTGACCCTCGGCGTCCGTCCGTCTCCTCCGTGTCGCCCGGGTGCCACTGAGTGTTCAGCTCGCATCTCCCCTCGAACGCGGATTGCGGTGGGTGATGCGTCGGGTCACCCGAAACTGGTACAGGCCGGCGCTGGTGATGGCGTAGAAGACGGGAAGGAGGAGAAAGATGACCAGGCCGATCACGGGCACCACCAGGTACCCGACCATCCCCGCGAGCAGGTACAGGACGACGCCGGCGAGGGCCCGGAACCGCTCGACGTGGAAGAAGCCGCCCTTGGCCTGGTCCTTCAGCAGGTCGGGGTTCCGGGCCAGGTAGTGGTAGAACGCCAGCCACGTCACGCACAGCAACGCGCCGATCAGCGCGTAGAAGGCGATGCCCACACGCTGGTCGACGTTGTTGTGCTCCTGCAGCGCGTGCGACACGACAATCGTCGGAAACGGCAGCAGCGCCGTGCTGAACAGCACGAGGAGGTTCATCCAGTGCAGGCCACGATCGATCTGCTCAATGCGGTTGAACGCCGCCTTGTGGTTGAGCCAGACGACGGCCACGTACGAGTAGGACGCGAGATAGGCGACGTACGAGGGCCACTGAGCCAGCAGGCCGGACAGGAGGCGGCCGGGCGGAACGTCCGGCACCCGGAGGTCCAGGACCAGCAGGGTGATGATGATGGCGAAGATCGCATCGCTGAACGCCACGGCACGGCTGGTGTCCGACCGGGTGCCTGGGTCCGTGTCTGGCCCGCTCACCGAGTGCGCCTACCCAGGGGCGTTTGCGGCAAACAGCCGGGCAGCCCGGTCTGCCGAGGCACGACGCCTGCGAAACTGATGCCTCCGGACACGCCGCATCCGACCACCGGGTGCGTCGTGGTGGCCGGATGCGGGTGGTGGTCAGGGTTTGAGGACGACTTTCTCGCAGTTGTCCTGCTTGTTCTTGAAGATCTCGAACCCGCGTTCTGCCTGGTCGAGCGGCAGGGTGTGGGTGATCACCCGGGTCGGATCGATGTCCCCGCGTTCGATGCGCCGCAGCAGGGGCTCCATGTAGCGCTGCACGTGGCACTGGCCGGTACGCAGGGTCAGCGCCCGGTTCATCCACGCTCCGGCCGGGAACTTGTCGAGGAAGCCTCCGTACACGCCGATCACCGACACGATGCCACCGCTGCGGCACGACATGATCGCCTGCCGCAGCGCGTGCGGGCGCTCGGTCTCCGAGCGGACCGCCTGCTTGACCCGGTCGTAGGCGTGGATGGGCGCGCTGCCGTGGCTGGACTCCATGCCGACTGCGTCGATGCACTTGTCCGGTCCCCGCCCGCCGGTCAGTTCCAGCAGCCGGGACCGCACGTCCACCTCCTCGAAGTTGACCGGCGTGTGGCCCGCCCGTTCGGCCATCTGTAGCCGGTACGGCTCCTTGTCGATGGCGATGACCTTCGCGGCGCCGAGCATCCGGGCGCTGTCCATGGCGAACTGGCCGACCGGGCCGGCGCCCCACACCGCCACCACGTCGGTGGACTGGATGTCGCACATCTCGGCACCCATGTAGCCGGTGGGCAGGATGTCGGAGAGGAACAGCACCTGCTCGTCGGTCAGCTCGGACTCGATCTTCAGTGGACCGACGTCGGCGAACGGCACCCGCGCATACTGCGCCTGACCGCCCGCGAAGCCGCCGGTCAGGTGCGAATAGCCGAAGATTCCGGCGACCGGGTGCCCGAACATCTTCTCCGCGATCCCCGCGTTGGGGTTGGAATTCTCGCAGCAGGAGTACAGCTCGGCGGCGCAGGCGCCGCACACGCCGCAGGCGATCGGGAACGGCACGACGACCCGGTCCCCGACGCGCAGCCGATCCGGGTCGACGCTCCGCCCGACCTCGATCACCTCGCCCATGAACTCGTGACCCATGACGTCACCGTCCTGCATCGTGGGCACATACCCATCGACCAGGTGCAGGTCCGAGCCACAGATCGCGGTGGACGTGATCCGTACGATGGCATCGCGCTCGTTCAGGATCCTCGGGTCCGGCACGTCACGGACCTTGACCTTGTTTCGGCCCGCCCAGGTGTTCGCCCTCACGCCTGGGCCCCCTTCGCGAACTCGGAATCCGACAGCGGTTGCGCCGGACGCTGCGGGAACTCCTTGCGGGCCCGCTTGCCCCACGGGGCGCCCTCGGATCGGACCACCTCGCCGGTCTCCAGCACCTGCTTGAGCCGGCGCAGGTCGTCATCGAGCTGCTGGTGCGGCTCCTCGCCGAAGTACCTGGCCACCGCCTTGCCGACCGCGCCGCCCGGGATGTCGTACGACAGGACGACGTGCACCTCGGTGCTCACCCCATCCGGGGCGGGCCCGAACCGGACCGTACCGGCGTTCGGCACGTCGGCGTTCCCGGTCGACCGCCACGCGATCTTCTCGCCGGGCGCCTCGTCGACGATCTCCGCGTCCCACTCGACGTTCTTGCCGAACGGAGCGCCGGCTGACCAATGGCTCGTACGGTCACCGGTGGTGCGGATCTCCTCGAGGTGTGCCATGAACGTCGGGAGGTTGCCGAGGTCGCGCCAGAACGCGTAGACCGTGGGCGGGGGTTTGCGGATGGTCGTCGTGGCTGTCAGCTCCATGAACCCTCCTTCGCGTGAGCCTCGTACCGCCTTCGTCCGGGTGGCCTGCACGGCGGTCAGCAGGTCCACCACCGTGATCCCGACGACGGCGCCGGTGACAGCGACGAGGCGACGCCGGCGGCGCCCGCCACGGTGGGCGATGGCCATTCCGAGCGAGGCCAGGTCCATCGCGTCGCCCGCGACCCGGGTCCACGCCCAGATGCTCTTCCGCCGGCTCGTCAGAAGCCCGGCTGCGTGTACCAACTCCCGCGCCCCGACCAGCGGCACCACCGCCCGGGACGTCGGGGAGTCGTCCACGCCGCTGATCCGGCGCACCGTGTCCGGTGCTGCCAGCTGTGCCACGCCCAGACCGAGACTCACCCAGCCGAGCCCGCGCCCCCGCCGCTGAACCTCGTCCTGCCCTGCCTTCACTGCCTCTCGGGTTGCTAGTCCAGTCACAGGTAGCCTCCGTATCCGGTCCCACCCGGCCGAGCATTCCGGTTCACGACGGTCCGGGCGCGACCCGTAGGCGGCCGGATACCCGTCGGAAACCACCTCAACCCGCCCATCGGCCGCAATGTCGAGGCGGTCAACGGCGGTCCGACCTGGGCTCAAGGAAGCGGACCATGAGTACGGTGGCGTCGTCCTGGAGCTGGTTGTCCTGGTGGGCGAGGATCGCGTGGACGAGACGCCGCCGCCCGTGCCGGGTCACCCGACCGGTCAGAGTGCGCGGGCGCGCCATCACGTACCACGACGGATCGTCTGCTACGGTAGCCGAGTTGCAGTTTTGATTTCCTTAGACGTTTTCCGGCGCTTGATGAGGCATCTGAAACCCCGTCCAGGCGCCTTTCGTTTTTCGTGTCGTTTCGGCGCGGGTGATCAACGCGGCAGCGTAAGGGTCCGCACAGTGCGGTCTCTGACAGCTGCAAAGGAGCAGACATGACGACAGGTACCGTGAAGTGGTTCAACGCCGACAAGGGCTTCGGCTTCATCAGCCCGGACGGCGGCGGCGCCGACGTCTTCGCCCACTTCTCCGCGATCTCGTCGAGCGGCTTCCGCAGCCTCGACGAGAACCAGAAGGTGGAGTTCGACATCACCCAGGGCCAGAAGGGCCCGCAGGCGGAGAACATCCGTCCTCTTTGATCCACATTCTGTCAACGGCGGCCCGACTGGTTCAGCGGGCCGCCGTTCGGCGTTCCATGCGCGTACCGCGGCATCACGAAGTCGACGGCGCCTGTATCTCCGGCATGGTTGCCGCAGCGCCGACCAACTCGAAAAGCTCACGGCTGGGGCGGCACGTTCCGTTCGGACGAGACCACGACAGCTCCGCGCAACGCAGCTCAAGGGCTGCAATTTGGAGCTGCCCTGGGATTGGGCGGGGACCCGTCGCCGTAACCGGAACACGCACGGACCCCACGCGGTGGCTCCGGCATTGACAGCAGGCGCCTGCGGGCCTTGCAGTCGCGGCGCCGGCGTCGTGGAGCGCCTGGAACGGCGGTAGCACGTTGGCGGCCTGCGCTTGCCGGGGCAGCTCTGCGGCCGGATCGACCCGCACATCCGGCCGGTTAGCCCAAACACCATCTAGTGAGGCCCGCTCAGAAGCAGTTCCTGTCCTGGATGAGCAACAGCAAGTACCTCAGCAGCGTCCAGGCCGGCACCGTGATCTTCACCGGCAGCGGCCAGCTCAACGTCAACTCGTACTACACCACGATCGGCTGAACGCGACGGGCCGGCCCGGCCCCGCCGAGCGGGGCCGGGCCCCCACGACGTGGCACGAGCCGGACGCCGGTTCGCCTCGGCGCGGACCTGTCCGAGGCTCAGTCGCCGGTGTCCTGTGTGAAGGCGGGCAGGTGGCGAGCCTGGGCGGAGAGCAGGTGGTGGCGCATCGCCGCCGCCGCGGCGTCCGGGTCGCCCGCGGCGATGGCCGCGGCGATCCGCCCGTGCTCGGTCACCGTCACCGACGGGTCGGTGGCCGGGAAGTAGCGGCGGTGCAGGTGCAGGTGTGCATGCAGCCGGGTGACGGAATCGCGCAGCAGCCGATTGCCGGACACCTCGGCGATCAGGTCGTGGAAGCGGGCGTCCAGCGAGGTGAAGGCGGCCCGCCGGCGATAGGCCGCCCCCGGCTCGGCGGTCACCGTCGCGGCGGCCTGTGCGCTGACCCGGGCCCGCTCCTGCCCGGAGGCGTGTCGGGCCGCCCGCCCGGCCGCCGCCGGCTCGAGCAGCAGGCGCAGCTCGAAGAGCTCCTCGAACTCCGGCCGGGTCAGCAGCGGCGTGGTGGTGTAGCCGGTCATCGCCCGTTTGTGTACCAGGCCGTCGGACTCGAGCCGGGCCAGTGCCTCCCGGACCGGGGTGGGGGAGACCTCGAGGGAGCGGGCCAGGCCGTCGATACTGATCCGGTCGCCGGGTGCGATGGCATGCTGCATGATCAACGCCTTGACGGACTCGTAGACGTCGTCCGCCAGGGTGAGCCGCTGCGCCGGGCGGACCCCGTCGGGCAGTGCGGGTGTGGTCATCAGCATCCCTGGGCGTGGTCGTCGGTGCCGGACCTCCCCGGCCGAGCCAATCATATATGATCTACGATTTTTGATGGTCGTGGGTCGCCCCACCGGTGATGGAAGCGAACCTCGGAGGCAACCGATGCCTCCGGCGGCCTGAACCGGGTCCGAGCCACCCGGGCCTACCCGAGTATGACGTCACCGGCCAGCGGTGGACGCGCCCGTGGCCTTCCGGTCGCTCGGCCCGATGGCTGGCCACCCCCGACGAGATCGCCGTGCCGATGGTGGCGGCCGGACGCGTCGGGCCGACCCGCGTTCAGTGGACCAGCCGCAGCCCCGACATGCCGCCGTCGACGGCCAGCGCGGTGCCGGTCGTCGCCCCGGAGAGCGGCGAGGCGAGGAACGCCACCGCCTGGGCGACCTGGGCGGCGGTGACCAGCCGGCCGGTGGGCTGCCGGGCGGCCAGTCGGCGCTTCTCCGCCACCGGGTCCTCGGCCCCCGCGAGCAGGCGGGCCACCCACGGGGTGTCCACCGTGCCGGGCGCCACCGTGCACACCCGGATGCCGTCGCGTACCAGGTCGGCGGCCATCGCCAGGCTGAGCGCATGCACCGCGCCCTTGGTGGCCGAGTACACCGCCCGGTCGACCAGTCCGGCCGTCGCCGCGATCGAGGTGACGCTGACAATGGCCCCGCTGGTCGAGCGGCGCAGGTGCGGCAGGGCGGCCCGGCAGGCCCGGGCCACCCCGACGACGTTGACGTCCAGGCAGCGGTGCCACTCGTCATCGGGGTTGCTCTCGACCGTGCCGACCGCGCTGATCGCCGCGCAGTTGACCAACACGTCGAGACCGTCCAGCATCGACACCACCCGGGTCATGATCGCCTCCAGCGGGGCCGTCACGTCGGCGGGGAGCCGCAGGTGCGGCCCGCCCGATCCCGGTTCACGGTCCAGTACGGCGACCCGGGCCCCCCGCTCGGCCAGCAGGTCGGCGACCGCCGCGCCGATACCCGAGCCGCCACCGGTGACGGCAGCCACCAGACCGTCGAAGTCCCTCATCCGCGTACCTCGCAGTCGGCGGGCGGGACGGGACCGAGGCCGCCTCGCCCGCGCACACCGGACGCCCATCGGGGCCGGACCGTGGACCACCCGGGCCGCCCCGTTCGTCCCGCGACGTCGGAACGACGGGCCTCGCCCAGCCATCGTAGATCATATAGGATGCGACGGTCACGGCCGGGCTCTGGCGAGGGGGCGTCGATGCGCATCGCGTGCCCGACCTGGTACGCGCCCTGCCCGACCCCACCCGGCCGATCACCATGATCTCCGGGCCGTCCGCGACCAGCGACATCGAGCTGGCCCGGGTGGAGGGGGTGCACGGCCCTCGCCGGCTGGACATCGTCTGCCTCACCCCCACGCGGTGAGCGACGCACCTCATCCCCGCCCGCACCCGAAAGGCTCGTCATGACCCTTACCCTCGGTTCGTCGGCCGTCGCTGTCACCCCGCTCGGCTTCGGCGCCGCCTCGATCGGCAACCTGTACCGCAGCGTCCCGGACGACCAGGCGTCCGCCGCAGTCGACGCCGCCTGGGCGGCGGGCATCCGCTACTTCGACACCGCGCCGCACTACGGGCTCGGGCTCTCCGAGCGTCGCCTCGGCCGGGCGTTGGCAGCGCGCCCGCGCGGGGAATACGTGCTCTCCACCAAGGTCGGTCGGCTGCTCGTGGACAACCCCGACGGCGGGTCCGACCTGGACAACGGCTTTGACACCCCGGCGAGGCTGCGCCGAGTGTGGGACTTCACCGCCGACGGGGTACGCCGCAGTCTCGAGGAGAGCCTCACGCGCCTGGGTCTGGACCGGGTGGACCTGGCGCTGCTGCACGACCCGGAGGAGAGCCCCGAGCCGGAGGTCGCGCTGCGGCAGGCGTACCCGGCGCTGGACGAGTTGCGCCGCCAGGGGGTGGTGGGCGCCGTCGGGGTGGGGTCGAAGGACGCGGCCATGCTGACCCGGTTCGCCACCGAGACCGACGTGGACGCGCTGATGGTCGCCGGCCGGTACACCCTGCTGGAGCAGCCGGCGCTCGACGGGATCCTGCCGGCCTGCCAGCGGCGCGGCATCTCGGTGCTTAACGTCGGTGTCTTCAACAGTGGTCTGCTCGCGACGGAGTGGCCGGACGAGTCCCGCCCCTACGAGTACGGCAGCGCCCCGGCGGAGATCCTGCGCCGGGCACAGGGCATCGCCACGGTGTGTCGCCGACACGGTGTGACGCTGCCGCAGGCGGCGCTCGCCTTCGCCGGCGCTCATCCGGCCGTCGCCTCGGTGGTGGTCGGTGCGGGCCGTCCGGCGCACGTGACCCGCAGCGCCGAGTGGTCGGCGCTGCCCACTCCGCCGGCACCGCTCTGGAGCGAGTTGGTGGCCGAAGGCCTACTGCGACCGGACGCGCCGCTGCCGTTCTGACCTGCCACCCGGCTCGGCTCGGCGACCAGCCGTTGGCTGCGGATACCCGGCTGGCTCCGGCGCGGCGCCTTTTTGATCAGATCTTCGGCGAGCGCGTGACGGGTGCCGCTCCGGTGCGGCAGGGTGCTTCGTTCTCCAGCTCCGAAAGTTCGATACCGTTTTCTCCGCAATCACATCCTCTTTCTCCGCAATCACATCCTCGCAACAAGGTTGGCATGTCTCGATGGCGTCCGCCGAGGCCGCCATCCCCGGCCCGGCCAGCTACTCCGCGAGCTGGTCGTCGGTCGACCAGCACCCACCGGCGGCCGAGTGGTTCCAGGACGCCAAGTTCGGCATCTACTTCCACTGGGGCGCCTTCAGCGTCCCCGCCTACAGCAATGAGTGGCACCCGTGCCGGATGCGGCTCCTTCACCATCCCCGCCTCGGCACCGCGCAGGACATCCGGTTCACCCCGCAACCTGCCGCTGGTCGGCTACGAGCGCGGTTGAGCAGCGGTGCGGACGGGGGTGACGCGCCGGTCAGCCGGACCGGCCGACACCCTCGCCCACCGTATCGGTCAGGATCGCCCGCAACCACGACTCGGAGGTGTTGACGTGCATCAGGGCCGCTGCCTGGGCGAGCGACTGGTCCCGTGCCCGCAACGCCAGGTAGATCGCCTCGTGTTCGCCGAGGGTGAGGTGCGACGAGTTGCCCTCGATCAGCCCACGCCAGACCCGCGCCCGGACCGTCTGGCCGGAGAGCCCGTCGAGCAGCGAGGTGAGCGTCTCGTTGCCGGTGGCGGCGATCACCGTGCGGTGGAAGGCCGTGTCGTACTGGATCAGCTTCTCGGCGTCCTCGGCGGCGGCGCGCATATCGTCCAGGATCTGACTCAGCTCGTCGAGGTGGGCGTCGGTGAGCCGCAGGGCGGCCAGCCCGGTGGCGGCCGGCTCGAGCAGCCGGCGTACCTCCATGACCTCCAGCAGGGTGTCGTCGCGCAACAGTTCGACCGCGAGGCCCACGCCCTCCAGCAGCAGCCGGGGCGCGAGGCTGGTGACGTAGGTGCCGTCGCCGCGGCGGACGTCGAGCACCCGGGCCGATTCGAGGGCCTTGACCGCCTCCCGCACGCCGCTGCGGGAGAGGCCCATCTGGGCGGCGAGTTGCTGCTCCGGGGGAAGTCGGGTGCCAGGCGGCAACTGGCCCGACTGGATCATCTGCCTGATCTTCGCGATGGCCTCGTCGGTCAGTGCCATGCGCCCTCCCTCACCCAGGTGCTTGCGCGAAAGACATCGTATCTTCGTCGCGCCGTTCGATCGGAGGGTGCTGCCGCCCGGGTCCCGCGCCGAGTCGAGCAGCTTTCCCGCCCAGGACATCGGATGCTTCGCACCCGCAACCGTCGCGAGCGCTGGCGGTAGGCCGCTCGAAAGAGCATCATCTCCGGCGCGGCCCGATGCGTGACGATCGCATCGGGCCGCACCGCACCGGACCGGTCGGCCGCCGGTTGCTCGCACCGGGATGGACGGCCGCTGCGGCGGGTGGCCTCTGACGGATACATGTCCGGCGGTGGGGCCCGGGACGCAGCCCCTGATAGGCGTGCGACGGGCCGGTGCAGGCGATGAGGTCGCGTCGTCGCGGACGGGTGGGCGGCGGCCGAGCGAGCATTGAGGACCGCATACATTAGATGGATCCGGTGCGGGATGGGCGAGTCGTGGCGACGTGTACGCGTCGAGGAGTGTGCCACAAAACGCCTCACAAGCTGCCACTTCGGCCCGGCCGTGGGCCGTTCGACCGCTAAAGTGAAAACTTTCTCTGGCTTGGAGATATCGCGAATGATTAGATGACTGGGGCAGCGGTCGGAGGCTCTGCGGATACCCAATCGCCGACCGTCGAGCAGGGAGCGGTGTCCGGCCGGTCCGGCGCGCACCCGTACCGCACCAGCCGACCGACCGACCGCCCTGGCCGGGCAGGGAGACGCCATGATCGTCGACGCGCACCACCACCTGTGGCGGCCCGAGCGGGGCTACGCCTGGCTCGACGACCCCGAGCTGGCCGGGATCCGTCGGTCGTTCACCCCGGACGACCTGTGTCGTGAGACCACCGCCGCCGGGGTGCGGCACACGGTGCTCGTCGAGGGGGGCCGGTGCCACCCCGACGAGGTGCCCGAGTTCCTCGGGTACGCCGCCGACACCGAGCCGATCGCCGGCGTGGTGGCCTGGGCCGACGTCACCGAGCCGGACCTGCCGGCCACCCTGGCCCGCTACCGGCGCCTGCGCGGCGGCGAGCTGCTGGTCGGCGTTCGCTCGCAGGTCCAGGGGGAGCCCGACCCCGGCTACCTGGACCGCCCGGACGTCCGCCGCGGCCTGGCCGCCGTGGCCGACGCCGGTCTGGCCTTCGACCTGGTGGTCCGGGCCGACCAGCTGCCCGCCGCCGCCCGCGCCGCACGGGACCTCCCCGACCTGCCGATCGTCCTCGACCACCTGGGCAAGCCGCGCATCCACGCCGGCGTCGCCGGGCTCGCCGGGTGGCGCGACGACCTCGCCGCCCTGGCCGCCAATCCCCGCGTGACCGCCAAGCTCTCCGGGCTGGTGACCGAGGCGGGACCGGACTGGACGGTGGCCGCGCTGCGACCGTTCGTGGCCGCCGCGGTCGACGCGTTCGGGGCGTCCCGGCTGATGTTCGGTTCCGACTGGCCGGTGTGCCTGCTGGTCGCCGACTACCGCGGGGTGCGCGACGCGCTGTCGGCGGCGCTGCCCCCGCTCTCCGCCGCCGAGCGGGACGCCATCTTCGCCCGCACCGCGGTGCGGGTATACGGGCTCGCGGTCTGAGCGGCGCGCGGCTCACAGCAAGGGAGAGGGATGCAACGGTACGGCATGGTGATCCGACTACGCCCGGAGCGGCGAGCGGAGTACCTGCGGCTGCACGCCGAGGTCTGGCCGGCGGTGGAGCGGACCCTGCGGGCGGCCAACATTCGCAACTACACGATCTTTCTGCACGACGACCTGCTGTTCGGCTACTACGAGTACGTCGGCGCCGACCACGCCGCCGACCAGGCCCGGATCGCCGCCGACCCGCAGACCCAGCCGGTGGTGGCAGCTCACCGACCCGTGCCAGGAGTCCCTGGCCGAGCCGGGCTCGGGGCACTGGTGGGCGCCGATGCGGGAAGTCTGGCATCTGAGCGAAGGCGGCGAGGCATGACGCAGGGCGCACTGTACGTGGGCAACCGGACCTTCACCGTCGAGCCCCGACCGCCGGTGCCACCCGGCCCCGGCGAGGTCCGCATCGACGTCGCCTACACCGGCATCTGCGGCACCGACCTGCACGTGCGACACGGTGACATGGACCACCGGGTGAGCGCGCCGGCGGTGATCGGGCACGAGATGTCCGGCCGGATCGCCGAGCTGGGTGACGGGGTCACCGGGTGGCGGGTCGGTGACCCGGTGACTGTGATGCCGCTGGACTGGTGCGGCGAGTGCCCCGCCTGCCGGGACGGGCAGCAGCACATCTGCCATCGGCTCACCTTCGTCGGCATCGACTCCCCGGGTTCGATGCAGCGGTCCTGGACGGTCCGCGCCGACCTGCTGGTGGGGCTGCCCGAAGGGCTCTCCCTGCGGCACGGCGCGTTGATCGAACCGACCGCGGTGGCGGTGCACGACGTACGCCGGTCCCGGCTGACGGCCGGCGAGCACGCGGTGGTGATCGGCGCCGGCCCCGTCGGGCTCCTGATCGCCTCTGTCGCCCGCACCGTCGGAGCCGAGGTGGTCCTGGTCGAGCTCGATCCCCACCGCCGCGAGGTCGCTGCCGGCCTCGGGTTCACCACCGTAGATCCTGCCGCGACCGACCCGGCCGGGTTCGTCCAGGAGTGGACCGACACGGCCGGGGCGGCCGTGGTGTTCGAGGTCTCCGGCTCCGCCGGCGGGGTGCGTACCGCCACCGGCCTGCTCGCCGTGCGCGGCCGGCTCGTCGTGGTCGGCATCCATCCCACCCCCCGGGAGGTGGACCTGCACCGGGTCTTCTGGCGCGAACTGGAGATCGTCGGGGCGCGGGTCTACCAGCGTGACGACTTCACCGCGGCGGTGCGCCTGCTGGCGGCGGGGGAGGTGCCCGCCGAGGATCTGATCTCCGAGGTGGTACCGCTGCTGGAGGTGACCGCGGCGTTCGACGCCCTGGAGCGCGGCGGGGTCGTCAAGGTCCTGATCGACTGTGGGGGAACCTGGTGAGCGTGTTCGACCTGACCGGCCGGTTGGCCGTGGTGACCGGGTGTCGGCGGGGAATCGGCCTGGCCATGGCCGAGGCCCTCGCCGGCGCCGGAGCCGACATCATCGGCGTCAGCGCCTCACTCGAGGACCAGGGCAGCGAGGTGGCCCGGCGGGTCGAGGCGGCGGGTCGCACGTTCACCGCGTACCGGGTGGACCTGGCCGACCGGGCGGCCGTGGCCGCGCTGGCCGCGGACCTGACCGCCGGTCCCCGGCCGGTGGACATCCTGGTCAACAATGCCGGCACCATCCGCCGTGCCCCGGCGGCCGAGCACCCCGACGCACACTGGGACGAGGTGCTGGAGGTCGACCTGTCCGCGCCGTTCGTGCTCGCCCGTGAGCTGGGCCGGGACATGCTGGCCCGGGGCCGAGGACGGATCATCTTCACCGCCTCGCTGCTCAGCTTCCAGGGCGGGATCAACGTCGTCGGGTACGCGGCGGCGAAGTCGGCGATCGCGGGGGTCACCCGGGCGTTGGCCAACGAGTGGGCGGGCCGGGGGGTGAACGTCAACGCTATCGCTCCCGGCTACATCGCCACCGACAACACCCGGGCGCTGCGTGAGCAGCCGGAACGCAACCAGGCGATCCTCGACCGCATCCCGGCGGGCCGGTGGGGGCGACCCGACGACCTGGCCGGCGCGACGGTCTTCCTGGCCTCCGACGCGGCGGCCTACGTGCACGGCACGATCCTCGCCGTGGACGGCGGGTGGCTCGGCCGGTGAACCGCCCGCCACCCGGAAGGTGCGGGACCGCGTGACGGTACGGGATCGGGTCGCCGGCAACGCCGGCGACCCGATCCGCTCGTTCAGCGAGGACGCGACCAGGCCGAGGATGTGCGACAGCGTCGGGCGAGCTGGCGAAAGCATCGACATTCGTGTAATTCGTCGTTGCTCGCTCCATCTGACGGTGAGCGGTGCGGCCAGACGTATCAACCGCGCCGCGCCGCGCTCCTGAACAACGTCACCGCGTCGGCCGGGTAGGCGACAACGCCGGGTCGACGGTCCCTCGACGATGGGAGAAGCCTGTCATGGGCAACGTAGGAAGACGTGTCCGCCGCTCGGCGCTGGCCGTGCTCACCGGCACGGCGCTGGCCGCCCTGCTGGCGGTCACCACGGCCGCCGCCGCGCCGGTCGGAGCGGGGCAGGACAAGGCCGCGGCGGCCCGCACCGACGTCTACATCCGGGACGTCGCCGCCGATGTCGGCGTCCAGCCCCACTCGTTCAACCCGCTGTGGGCCAGCCCCGACATCAAGGTCTGCCCGACCGCCGTCGAGTGTGCCGTCAGCCAGAACCCGATCGTCGGCGTCACCAACTACGTCTTCGTCAAGCTGCGTAACCCCGGCCCGTACGGTTCCGGCACCGACAGCGGCGTGCTGCGGCTCTACCGGACGACGCCGGGTGGCGGTGCCGTCTGGCCGACCCACTGGACCCAGATCGGCGCGATGAACGTGACCGTCTTCGCCGGCACCACGACCGTGACGATCCCGTGGACCGGGGTGCCCGGGCCGGGCCACTTCTGCCTGCTGGCCAGGTGGGTGTCGCCCACCGATCCGATGACCTTCGAGGGTCCGGACATCAGCACCAACACCCGCAACAACAACAACATCGCCTGGCGCAACGTCGACTCGGTGCGGCTCGTCGCGGGCGGGACGCCGGTCGTGCGGCCGTTCGCCATCGGCAACTCGCTGCGGGTGGCGACCAAGAACGACCTGGTCTTCACGCAGCCGGGAGAGCCGATCCAGGGCGTGGGCGGCCGGGTCGTCGTCGACCTCGGGCCGACCCTGTTCGAGCGGTGGCAGGCCGGCGGCAAGGTCGGCACCGGCGTACGCGAGGTCGGCAAGAACCAGCTGGAGGTCGTCGAGCCGGCGAAGGCCAGCCTCGGCAACCTGCTGCTGGAGCCGGGTGAGCGGGTCGAGTTCTCCCTCACCTTCGCGGCGGCGGTCGCCTCGGACAAGGAGTTCGCGCTCGACGTGACCCAGTTCGGCCCGGACACGAGCGGGGCGGAGCGGACCGACCTCGGTGGGGTGGAGTACCTGATCAGCGTCGGGCGGCAGTAGCCCGGCCACCAGCGGGGGTCGTGGGCCTGGGCAGCCCGCGGCCCCCGTCGCCGCGCGTTCGCCGGGACGGTCCGGGCGTCCCGGGTGCGCCCGCCGCCCCCGGGTGGACGGCGGGTCAGCGCAGCGAGACCCAGGTGGTGGTCACCGCGTAGCCGTCGGTGTGGGCGCGCAGCCGGACCGGGCCGGGCGGGGGTGCGCCCAGCGAGAAGAAGCCCACCGCGTCGACCGGCGCCTCCGCGTACGTGCCCGAGGCGGTCTGCGCGGACACCCGCCCACCCCCGGGCGGGGAGAGTTGACCGACGATGCCGGCGTCGGTCACCTCGATCTCCAGCGCGACCACGCCGGTGCGGAACGACAGCGTTCGCGTCGACCCGGCCGACCGGGTCGGCGCCGGCGTCGCGTCACACGCCGAGTCGAACGTCAGCTCGGCGAGCGCCATCTCCGCGTCCACGTTTCGCCAGGCGAACGCCGCCCGCGCGGCGGTCAGGAACTCCTCCGGCACCGACCCGACCTCGCGCAGCGCCGCGCCCAGCTCGGCGGTCAGGGCCGCGTCATCGGCCGGCGGCGACGGCTCCATCGCGTTCACCTCCGTTCGTCCGGGTCGCGGCCGTGCCGAGGAACGGGGCGAGCGCCGGGCAGCCCCGTAGCCGACGCAGGCATCTGGCCTGCGTCGGCCCGATGCTGCCCACCGGCACGCTCAGCCGTTCGGCGATCTCCCGGTAGCTGGCCGGCGGGTCGGTGGTCAACAGGGCCAGCAGCTTCTGGCAGCGCGGCGGCAGTTGCGCGAAGCCCTCCCGCAGTGCCTGCCGCCGCTCCGCGCGGAGCAGCTCCTCGTCGGGGGCCGCCACGTCCGCGGTGCGGGAGAAGCCATGGTACGCGTCCAGCGCGTCGTCGTGCGGGTCGAAGAGCTGGGTGCGGCGGCCGAGGCGGGACAGCCGGTAGCACTCGCGCCGGGCCGTGGTCGCCAGCCAGGAGGCGAGGGCCTGCGGGTCGCGTACCCGGCTCAGCTGCTCGACGAGACGCAGCCAGACGGTCTGGTTGACGTCGGCGGCGTCGGCGCGGCTCAGGTCGTACGACCGGATCACCGAGTAGACGAGCGGGGTGTACCGGCGGACCAGCTCCACCCACGCCGACTCGTCCCCATCCGCCGCGGCGGTCACCAGGCCGGTCGTGCTCAGGTCGGTCACGGCGACGCCGTCCGGCCGGGACCACCGTACGATGCTGCTGATTCGCTCGCGGCCCGCGCGCTCATCCGACGAGCACGCCGTAGTCGGGGTGCCAGCGCGGCGTCGCGAGCAGCGCCAGCCGGGCCGCGTCGGCGCTCAGGCCGCCGGCGGTCATCAGGGCGGCGAGCCGACCGGAGACGTGCGCCGTGGCGAACGAGGTGCCCGCCCAGGCGGCGAGGCCGTGGAACACCCGGGTCGGCCGGCCCGGCAGCGGCAACTGCCCCTCGACGTACGTGCTGTGGCGCTCGCCGACCGCGCAGACGTCGACCCATGGTCCGTACCCGCTGTAGGGGGCCGGCACCACGCCACCGGAGCCCTGGCTGACCGCCGCCACCGCGACGACCCGGCCCAGCGCGGCGGGCCAGATCGGCCGGCTGGTGCCGGCGTTGCCCGCCGCCGCGACCACGGCGCTCGTCGCGGGTAGCGCGGCCACGGCGTTGGCCAGGGGCAGCGACGGCTGGTCGTCCTGGGTGAACCCGCCCAGGGACAGGTTGACCACGGACACCGCCGGCGTGAGTCGGGCCATCGCGGCCACCACCGACGCCTCGTCGCCGAGGCCGGTGGCGGTCAGCGCCTGCTCCGGGTCGACCCGGACCCCCGGCGCGGCCTGCCGCACCACCCCGGCGACGAAGGTGCCGTGCCCGCCCTGCGGGGCGAGCACGTCGGTGTGCACGTAGAGCGGGTCCTCGTCGTCGACCTCCGGCAGGTACGCCCCGCCGAGCCACTGCGGATGGTAACCGCCGGCCTGCCGCCAGATGCCGGTGTCGCAGATCCCGACGGTCACCCCGGCGCCCTCACCCAGCCGGGCCGGGTCCGGCGGCGGCAGCACGGCGACCGTGGCGGGCGGGCTGCCCGGGTTGCCCATGATGTTGCCGAGGCCCAGCAGCACGTGGTGCGGCTGCACCTTCGGCACCGGCTGCCCCGGCCACTGCTGGGGGTCGCGCAGCTTGGTCACGAGCGCGGGAACGTCGGTCTCCCGGTCGAAGAGCAGCCGGGTGACCCCGGCGAAGCCGTCGCCCACGGTCACCACGTGGCCGCGGGCACGCAACCAGGCGGTGACCCGCTGGGCGTCGGCGTCGGCGGCGAGGAGCTGCCGTGGCCGGTAGAGGAACTCCCGGCCCGGCGTGGTGTGCCGGCGGACGTTCTTGTCGGCCGCCAGCGCCTCGTCGAAGGCGCGCTGGTAGGCGGCGTCGTCCGCGCCGTCGGCGCGGGCCGGGGCGGCACGGGACCCGGCGGTGAACGACGCCGCGGCGGCCAGCGCGGACGCGGCCAGCAGCCGCCGGCGGGACAGTTGGCCGGCCGGGCGCGGCGCGGCGGGATGGTCAGGCGACACGGGTCCTCCATGCGGTCGGCAGAAGCGTCCGCCAGTGGCCGGCGTGAGCCACGTTTCCCGGGTGCCGCCGATTCTTCCAAAGCATAGTCGGATGTCAATGACGTAAAGGATTGGTGCGGATTCCCGACAGGTCCGCACAGACATTGACGGCTGGGCATTGGTTCGGGGACTCTTTGGGGCATGCCCGACAGCACCGGTTCCGGTGCCGGCACGGCCCAGGCGGCACTTGACGCCGTCCAGCGCTACCCGCGCGAGGCGATCGCGATCGCCCAGCGGGTGCTGGCCGCCGGGCCCGCGGCCGGGGCCGACGAGCGCTCCACCGCCGAGCGGGCCGTCGGTCTGGCCCTGCGGGAGCTCAACGACCTGCCCGGCGCGCTGCGCCACCTGCGCCGCGCGGTCCGGACCGCCGGCACGCCCCGGACCCGGGCGTTGGCGCGGATGAGCCTGGGCTACGTGTTGGCCAACGCCGGCCACACCGCTGCGGCGCTGCGCGCGGTGACCGCCGCGCTGCCGCAGCTCGTCGGCGCCGACGCGGGGCGGGCCCGGATGCAGCGGGGCGTGGTGCTGCACTACCGAGGTCGCTACGACGAGGCGGTACGCGACTACGGCCTGGCCGTCGACATCGCCCTGCGCGAGGGTGACCTGTTGCTGGAGGCGCGGGCGCGCAACAACCGGGGGCTGCTCAACGCCTACCGGGGCGCCGCCGGCGGCACCGACGACCTGTCCCGAGCGGCAGCCGCCTTCCAACGGCTGGGCCTGGACCTCGCCGCGGCCGACGCCCGTTGGAACCGCGGCATCGCGGCCGGCCAGCGCGGCGACATCGCCGGCGCGCTGCGCTGCTTCGCCACCGTCGACGAGGAGTACCGGCGGCTCGCCGTACCCCGGCCGGCGCTGCTGCTGGACCGCGTCGAGCTGCTGCTGTCGGTGCCGCTGGTCGACGAGGCGGTGGCGGTCGCGACGGCGGCCGTCCGGGAACTGCGGCGCCGGGGCATGGCCTCCGACCTCGCCGAGGCGCTGCTGGCCCGGGCCCGCGCGGCGCTGCTCGCCGCGGACCTGGACACCGCGACCGAGGCCGCCGCCGCGGCCCGGGCCCGGTTCCGTCGCCAGGGCCGGCGTACCTGGGCCGTCTTCGCCCGGCACGTCGAGCTGCGCGCCGAGTACCGCCGGGGCACCCGCTCGGCAGCCCTGTTCACCGCCATGACGCGTACCGCCGACCAGCTCGACGCCACCGGGTGGCCGGGTCCGGCGCTGACCACCCGGATCGAGGCCGGCCTGGTGGCCGCCGCGCTGGGACGGCCGGGCCGGGCCCGGAACCTGCTGGCGGTGGCCGCCCGGGCCCGCCGTCGCGGCACCGCCGACCGGCGAGCACAGGGCTGGTACGCCCTGGCCCTGTCACGCCGGCTCGGCGGGGACGAACCCGGGGCCGCCCGGGCGCTGCGCCACGGGCTGGCCGTGCTCGACCGGCACCGCATGTCGCTCGGCGCCACGGAGCTGCGTGCCCACAGCGGAACGTACGGTCAGGAACTGGCGGCCGAGGGCCTCGACATCGCGGTCCGGGCCGGCGCGCCGGCACGGGTCCTGGCGTGGGCGGAGCGGTGGCGGGCCAACGCGTTGCGGACCCGGCCGGCCCGGCCCCCGGCCGACCCCGACCTGGTGGCGGCGCTCGCCGAGCTCCGACTCGTCAGCGGCCTGCTCGAAGACGAGGTGCTGGCCGGCCGCCCGGCAACCGCCCTGCGCGGCCGGCAGGCCCGGCTGGAACAGCGCATCCGGGACCTGGCCCGGCGGGTGCCCGGTGGGGGCGCCGTGCTGGCCCCGCCCGGGGTGGGCGCGCTGGCCGCGCGGCTCGGCCCCCGGGTGCTGGTCGAGCTGGTGGCCCACGGCGACCGGATCCGGGCGGTGCTGGTCCGCGACGGCCGGGCCAGCCTGCACGACCTGGGCCCGCTCGCCGCCGCGGCGGACCTGGCCCGCCGGCACCGGTTCGCCCTGCGCCGGCTGGTCACCACCGGCGACGCGGTCGCCGCGCGGGCGGGGGCCGTCCACGCCGCGGTCGCCCTGGACCGGCTGCTGTTCGCCCCGCTGCGGCGGCGGCTGGCCGACCGGGCCCTGGTGATCGTTCCGGTCGGGGCGCTGCACGCGGTGCCCTGGTCGGCGCTGCCCACCTGCGCGGGGCGTCCGGTGACCGTCGCCCCCTCGGCCACCGCCTGGCTCGGGGCGGACCGGCGGGAGCTGCCGGCCGGGCCGCCGGTCCTGGCCGCCGGCCCGCGACTGCCGGCCGGGCACACCGAGGTATGCCGGCTCGCCCAGGTCCTGCCCGGGGCGCGGCAGCTCACCGGGCCCGACGCCACCGCCGCGGCGTTGACCGCCGCGCTGGACGGGGCGGGGCTGGTGCACATCGCCGCCCACGGCACGTTCCGCGCGGACAACCCGCAGTTCTCCACCCTGGAACTGGCCGACGGGCCGCTGTTCGCCCACGAGTGGGAGGCGGTCGCCCGGCCGCCCGGCTGCGTGGTGCTCTCCGCCTGTGACTCCGGCCTGACCGGGGTACGCCCCGGCGACGAGGTCATGGGGTTCACCGCGGTGCTCCTGGCGCTCGGCACCCGGTGCCTGATCGCGACCGTGTTGCCCGTGCCGGCCGAGCCCACCACGGCACTGATGCTGGACCTGCACGCGCGGATGCGGGCGGGTGCCGGCCCGGCGCGAGCCCTCGCCGACGCGCAGCGGGCGTTCGGCGCGGCGGGCGACGGTCCGGCCCGGGCCACCGCGGCGGCGTTCGTCTGCTTCGGGGCCGGCTGACCGGAGCGGGAGCGGTCGCTCAGCCGGCCATGGTCGGCCGCAGCGCGGTGGGCGCGGCGGAGCGCGGCGCGGGCCGGCGCGGCGGGCCTGCCGCCGCCCCGCTCACCGCGGAACGGACGGCCACGGTGCTCGGCGTGGCCCGCACCCGGTCGGTCGGTCGCTTGTTCGGTGTTCGGCAGCGTGACGGTGGCAGCTTCTGTGACGCTGTCCCGGTGAGCGGGGTGCCCGGTGCCGAGGCTGTTGAGCTGCGTGTTCACGGGGTCTCCAGCGCGTCGGCGGAGAGCATCGTCGATCATCCGCTGGTCGTGCGGGTGGCGGGGGATCGGCACGCCGGGTTCTACCGGGTCCGGGAGGGGCTCGGTCGGGCGGGCGGCGCGACCGCCGGGGTGGTGGTGGAGGCGTACCGGTGGGGGGCGCTGACCGCCGGGGTGGCGGTGCGGACGGCGTCGATGCTGCTGCTGTTGCCGTTCATGCTGGGCAACCTCACGGTCTGGCTGCGCCCCACGTTGGCGGATCGGTTCGGCCTGCTCGGCGGGTTGTGTCGCCTGCTCGCGGGCTCGCTGACCGTGGCGTTCACGCTGGCGCTGGTCGGGGTGACCATGAACCTGCCCGGCTGGCAGTGCGTCCCGTACGTGGAGTGCCGGGACGGCAGGCCGTACCTGTCCTGGCTGGTGGCGTTGCCGATGGGCCCGCGCCTGGCGGTGCTGGCACTGGTGCCGTTGCTGGCGTTGCGGGTGTTCTGGGCCGTCGGCGCGCGGTCGGCGCGTGCCCTGGAGGGCTTCGGCGCGGCCCCGCCGCAGGAGCGGCTGCCGGAGTCGACCGGGAGCCTCGCCGCACCCGGGATCTGGCACGACGAGCGGATGACGTCGTGGCTGCGTCAGATCCATGTCGGGCTGGGTGCCGGCGCTGTTCACGTCAGCCTGGTCGTCGCGGTGTCACACGGCCGGTGGAACAGCCTCGCCGTCGCACTGCTCGGCGTCACCGGCGGACCCGTGGTGCTCTGCGCGGCGCTGCTGCTGGTGACCGTGAGCGTGCGGTGGGCCGGCCCGCTGCGACGCCTGCTGTGGATCCTCGTCGCGGTGGCCACCGTGTCGAGCCTCGGGTACGCCGTGTCCCGGCGGGACGTGCCGGTGGTGGTCGGGCAGATGCCCGGCTACGAGGGCGCGGTCGCCGGGCTGGTCGCGGCGCAGGGACTGCTGCTGGTCCTGATCGCCGCGGTGACGCTCGCGCGGCAGCACGCCCGGCCGGCCGCCCCGCGCGCACTGCTGCGAGGGCTCGGCACGCCGCTGGTGGCGGCGATGTCGGTCACGGTCACCTCCGCCTACACCACCACGCTGGTCTTCCGGACCGCCGACCAACTCGACCGGGGTCACATCCCCGACCCGATCCGGCCCAGCCCGCCCGCGCTGGGCCCGCTGGAACCGCCGGTGGCGTACTGGTGGGCCGCGCTCGCCGGGCTGACCGCGTTGCTTGTCGTCACCGCGGCGGTCGCCGTCACCCTGCCCGCCGCCCGGCGCCGGCGGCGGGCGTACGCGCGGCGCGTGGTCGAGCGGGACTACCCCGACGCGCCCGCCTCGGCGGCGCCCCGGCTCGACGCGGTCCGCGAGACGGTCGCCCGCTCCTTCGTCACCGAGGAACTCGGGCCGACCCTGGTCGCCTTCTTCGTGGTCTCCTCGCTCGGGCTCGCCACCGTGGCGCTCGACCTCGTCGGGATCGGCCCCACCCAACTCGCCGCCCGCCTCAACCGGCGCCACGACGTCCTCGCCGTGTTCACCGCGTACGTCACCGACGTCGGCATCTGGATCATCAGCCTCCTCGTCGTCGGACTGCTGATCCTGGCCTACCGCGCGTACCGGTCGCCGGAGACCCGCCGGCTCGTCGGCGTGTTGTGGGACCTGGGCACGTTCTGGCCCCGTACGGTGCACCCGTTCGCGCCGCCCTGCTACGCGGCGCGGGCCGTGCCCGAGCTGACGCGGCGGGTGTGCGCCCTGGCCGCGCACGGGCCCGTGGTGATCTCCGGGCACAGCCACGGCTCGGTACTGGCCGCCGCCACCGTCCTGCAACTGCCGTCCGAAGCTCTGCCACGGGTCGCGTTGCTGACCCACGGCAGCCCCCTGTACCGGATCTACGCCCGCCTCTACCCGGCCTACCTCGGCGAACGGGTGCTGTGCGAGCTCGGTGAGCGGATCGACTGGCGGTGGCGCAACCTGTGGCGCGACACCGACCCGATCGGCGCCCCGATCTTCGGCCATCCCGACCTCACACCCGGCGTGCCGCCGGAGGCGGCAACGGTCGACGTGCGGCTGCGGGATCCGCGCGGCGTCACCGTGGAGCCCGCGGACACCGTCCCGCCCCCGGTGGAACGCCACTGGCCCTACCACACGCAACCGGAGTACCAGGACGCTGTCCGGCTCCTGGTGGGCAGGATCGGTGGTCGTGCGCCATAGGTGCTCGCAGGAGGATCACGCCGGTGAGCACCGGGAGTGCCGCCGGCAGACGGACCTGACAGCCCGGCTTCCGGCGGTTGACGTCCCGGTCCCGGCGTGCGAGCGGTGACCGGGACCGCGCCGGCGGCTCACAATAGCCGGCGGCGGGTCAGGACCCGGAAGGCCAGGTAGCCCGGTGGCACCGGGAGCCAGAACGTCGCCAGGCGGTAAATCAGGGTGCCCGCGACGGCGGCGTCCAGCGGCAGCCCGTAGAGCAGCAGGCCGGAGACGAGCGCGGCTTCGGTGGCGCCGAGCCCGCCGGGGGTGGGCGCGGCGGACGAGACGCCCTCACCGACGAGGCAGACCAGGAGCACCTGTGGCAGGTGCGCCAGCGGGACCGGCCCGGTGGCGAGCAGCGCGAGGTAGAGACAGAGGCCGTAGGTGAGGGTGAGCGCCGTCGACGCGACGACGAGCCACCGCAGCCCGTGCTGGTGGCGCAGTTCGCGCAGCGCGGTCACGACCTTGCCGGCCGCCGCGCGTCCGCGCCGCCGGATCCGGGGTACGGCGAGCACCGCGGCGAGGACCAGCAGCACGGCCAGGGCGCCCAGCAGCAGCGGCAACGCCCTGCTCGCGTCATGGGTGAGGATGCGGGCGGGCTGCCGGGCGAACGGCAGCAGCACCGGCAGCAGCAGCACGACCGAGAACACCCCGGCGATGCGGGAGACGGCCACGGCGGTGCCCGCTTCGGCGGCGACGAGTCCCTTCTGGTGCAGGTAGCGCAGGCTGAGGGCGGCGCCGCCGAGGCTGCCGGGCGCCAGCCGGTTGGCGAACGACGCGGCGACCTGCACCAGGGTGGCCTCGCCCAGCGGGATCCGGCCGGCTGCGGCCAGCCGGAGCACGTGGCCGCTGAGCAGGTAGGTCAGGGCGGAGCTGAGCAGCGTCGCGGCGACCGCGACCGGGTTGGCGTGCCCGATCAGACGCACGGCGGTGCGGATCTCGCCGAGCCGGGGGAGCAGCAGGTGCACGATCAACCCCAGCACCAGCAGCTCCAGGACGGCGCGGCGGCTGATCCGGACCACCTTCGCCGCCGGGCGGTCGCGGTCGGGGCAGCGGCGCAGGATCTCCCGGCGTAGGCAGGTCAGCATGCCGGGACGGCCGCGCAGGGCGGCTCGGCCGGCGCGGGACAGCACCGCAGGTTGCAGGAACGGCACGCTGTCCGCGACCGACGCGACGCCCAGGCGGTCGATCGCCGCGGCGACCACGCTGGCCGGGTCGACCCGAGTGGACAGGGCGACCATCAGCTCGACGACGTCGCGGGCCCGCTGCTCGGCCGAGGCGTCGTCGGCGCCGAAGCCCAGGTCCACCAGGTGGGTGCGGTCCCGGCCGACGAGCACGTTCGCGGCGCGCAGGTCCCGGTGCGCGATGCCCGCCCGGTGCAGCCGCGCCACCTGTTCCCAGGCGTCGCGTACGGCGGCGAGCGGGACCGGCCCGACGACGGCGTGCAGCGGGGCGGCGTCGATGAACTCCTGCACCAGGACAGCGTCGTCGCCGGGCATCGCGGCGGTCGTGACGACGGCCGGTATCCGGACCCCGGCGCGCTCGGCCAGCAGGGTCAGGCACGTCTCGTGTTCGCTCTGCTGGCGGGCGCTCAGGTAGGGCGGCGCGTCGGCCAGGTGGCGGTAGCGCATCCGCCGGTAGAGCTTGTAGACCCAGTCCGCGTCGCGTTGCTCGCCGCCGGTCACCTTGACGAACAGTTGTCGCCCGTCGGTGGTGACCGCCTGCCACGGTTGCGAACCACGGGCGTCGCCGTGGATCGGCGTCAACCGCACCGCCTCGAACCCGCGTCGTCGCAGGGCCGCCCGCAGGGCGGGCACCGACCGTTGCGGCCCGACCTCGCCGACCAGGAGCCGGGTCAGACACACCGCGAGCCAGCCGACGAGGACGCCGCCGACCACGTCGATCGGCAGGTGCGCCCCGACGTGGATCCGGGCGACGGCGACCAGCCCGATCATCGTCCAGGCCGCGCGGTGCCACCGGGGGCCGCCGGCCCGCGCGGCGACGAGCGCCAGGGCGGTGGCGACCGCGACGTGTCCCGACGGGTACCCGAGGCGTCCGGTGATCGTCTCGCGCAGGACCACGTCGGTCAGCAGTGCCGCGGGCCGCTGCCGGGCGACAGTGGCCTTGACGGCGGTCGCGAGCCAATAGGCCAGGTTTCCGGCCAGCAGGAGAGTCCACGCGGTGCCGATGCGGCGCGCGATGACCGCTGCGGCGGCGGCGACGAACACCGCCGGGTACGAGCCGAGCTGCATGACCAGGACCAGGACCGGGGTCAGCCCGGCGGGGAGGTGGTTGAGCAGGGTGAACAGGTCCCGCTCCCAGCGAGGCACCCGGTGGCTGCGTACGGCGGCGCTGAGCGCCGCCAGCAGGCATGTCGAGGCGGTCAGGCTGACCAGCAACGCCGGTGACGGGCGATGCGTACGTGCTCCCACCGGTCCTCGGCCGCCCCTCGTCCGGCACCGTCCCTGCCGTCGACCCGAACCCTACGGTTCGTCCGCCCATCGGAGGCGCTCCTTCCGCACCGGCCACCCCGTCGGGGCGACAATCAGCGGGTGGACAGGTTCGTGGCGGTGCTCGTCGGGCTGCCGCCGCTGCTCGTCCTGACCCTGGTGATCGTCCTGCCGGCCCTGGAGTCGTCGACCCTGCTCGGGCTGGTCGTGCCCGGAGAGACGGCGATCCTGATCGGTGGCCTGGTGGCCCACGGTGGCGCGCTGCCGCTGTGGGCGGTGGTCGCCGGTGGCGCGGCCGGGGCCTGCCTCGGCGACCAGGTCGGCTACGCCCTGGGCCGACGGTACGGCCCGAGCGTGCTCGCCCACGCCCCACGGGTGCTGCGCCGACGCGTCGACCTCGAGCGGGCCCGCCGCCTGGTCGCCCGGCGCGGTGCGTGGGCGGTCGTCACCGGACGCTGGGTGGCGGTGCTACGGACCGTGGTTCCCCTGATCGCCGGCACCGGCGGGATGCGCTGGCCGGTGTTCCTGCGGGCGAACCTGGTCGGCGGGCTGCTCTGGGCCGCGGCGGTGGCGACGCTGGGCTACCTGGGCGCGGCCTCCTATCGCTATCTGGAGCGGGAACTGGGCATCGGCGAAGGGGCCCTGCTGGCCCTGGTCGGCGTCGTCGTGGCGCTGCGCGCGTGGCGGCGGGCCCGCCGGGGGTCGGCCGGTGAACGCCCCGGCCGACCGCCCGCGCGCGGTGGGGCGGATCGGTAGCGCGGTGGGCCGGACGTTCCGTGTCGGACCCGACGGGTAACGTGCCGGGCGGCATGAACTGTTGCGAGGTGCCTCACCGGTGGTGGGGAGAATCGGGAAGCCGGTGCGACTCCGGCACGGGCCCGCCGCGGTAACCAGGGAGCTGCCGCCCACGCGCACCTTGTGCGCAGCCACTGGCCGACGGGCTGGGAAGGCGGGCGGGCCGGTGTCGATCTGGAAGTCCGAAGACCGGCCTCGCGTCGTCAGCCCCACCTCCGGTGGGGCATGAGCGCAGCGGGAGCCTGCCCATGACCAGCGACATCTACGACGTGATCCACCGCCGCCGCGACGTGCGTGGCCAGTTCACCGGCGAACCCCTCGCCCCCGGCGTCCTCGACCGCGTCCTCGCCGCGGCGCACGCCGCACCGAGTGTCGGGCTGTCCCAGCCGTGGGACTTCATCGTGATTCGTGACCGGGGCCTCCGCGAAGCGTTCCACCGGCACGTCCACGCCGAGCGCGACACGTTCGCCGCCTCCCTCGACGCCGAGGGTGCCCACCGATTCTCCCGCATCAAGATCGACGGCATCCTGGAATCCACGCTGTCGGTCGTGGTGACCTACGACCCCGACCGCGGCAGCCCGGCGGTCCTGGGCCGGCACGCCATCGCCGATGCCGGCCTGTACTCCGTGTGCCTGGCCATCCAGAATCTCTGGCTGGCCGCCACCGCCGAGAACCTCGGCGTCGGGTGGGTGTCGTTCTACCGCGAACCGTTTCTCCGGCAACTGCTCGCCATCCCGGCCGGCATCCGACCCGTCGCCTGGCTCTGCCTCGGCCCCGTCACCCATCTCGAAGCGGTACCCGACCTCGAACGGCACGGCTGGCGTCACCGCCGCCCCTTGCGCGCGGCGACACACCACGACCGCTGGAACCCCGAATCCGCCACGAGCTGACGGCTGTCCGACCCGGCCTGGAGTCGGTGTCCAGGCCGGGTCGGACAGCCGTGACGACGGTCCACCCGAAGTCACTAATGGACACATTTCGATGGAATGGTCGCGCCCGCCCGTGGTGGGCGGGGCGTTGACCGGGGGTCGGGGGGTGTGGCAGCATTCGCGGCCTGACGGCAGTGAAGGAAGCCGGTGCGATTCCGGCGCGGTCCCGCCACTGTCACCGGGGAGTGATCCCCCCTTGCGTGTCACGGCCGTGTGCGTGCGGTTGGAAGGCCGGGGGTGAACGTCGATCCGGGAGCCAGGATACTTCGGCCGTCGGACGTACCCCAGGGCGTGGACACCCGAGGAGGACCCGATGACGCACGGCGTCTCATTGATCGACGAACATCGTCATGACCCGCACGCCGGACGCTCCGCCGCACCCGTCGCCGGCCACGTCGCCGGCCGTGCCGGCGCACCAGTCTCCGGCTGTGACGGCGTGCGCCGTGTCGGCGCACCCGGGACCGTTCACCCTCTCGACCGGGCCGCGTACCCCCGGCGTTGACCGCTCACCGACCCGCGTCCCGGTGAGCCGCGCCGCGGGTCGCCGTACCCGCTGACGTCGCTCCCATCCCGCTTCGCCCCGGTCGCCTCCGCATGACCCCGGGCGTCACCCTCCGGAGCCTCTCGTGCGCATCCTGTTGCTGTCCACCGCCGACACCGATCTGCTGGCCGCCCGCGCCAGTGGCGCCGACTACCGGCTCGCCAACCCCGCGCGGGTCGACGCCGACGCGGTACCCGCGCTCGTCGACGGCGTCGCCCTTGCCGTCGTACGCCTGCTCGGTGGCCGGCAGGCGTGGCCGGACGGGCTGGCCGCCGTGCTGGCCAGCGGCGTGCCCACGGTGGTGCTCGGCGGCGAGGCGCTGCCCGACGCGGAGCTGATGGCGGCCTCCACCGTGCCGCCGGGCGTGGTCAGCCAGGCTCTCGCGTACCTGGTCGAGGGCGGCCCGGCGAACCTGGGGCAACTGGCCCGGTTCCTGTCCGACCGGGTGCTGCTCACCGGCGAGGGCTTCGCCCCGCCCGCGCCCGCTCCGGCCTACGGCGTGCACGGCGATCCGGAGATCGCCCCCGGCCGACCCACGGTGGGGATCGTCTTCTACCGGGCACACGCGCTGGCCGGCAACACCGGCTTCGTCGACGTGCTCGCCGGCGCGGTACGGGCCGCCGGCGGGAACGCGCTGCCGATCTTCTGCGGCTCGCTGCGGGGGCTGACCGCCGGCGCCGGGCCGCTCGGGCTCTTCGGCCGGTGCGACGCGCTGCTGGTCACCGTGCTCGCCGCCGGTGGCGCGGTGGCCGCGGACGCCTCCGGCGGCGGCGACGAGGACGCCTGGGACGTCGGCGCCCTCGCGGCCCTGGACGTGCCGGTGATCCAGGCCCTCTGCCTGACCAGCACCCGCGAGCAGTGGGCCGGCAGCGACGCCGGACTGTCCCCGTTGGACGCCGCCATGCAGGTGGCCATCCCCGAGTTCGACGGCCGGATCATCACCGTGCCGTTCTCGTTCAAGCAGATCGACGCCGACGGGCTCTCGGTCTACGCCGCCGATCCCGAACGGGCGGCCCGGGTGGCCGGCATCGCGGTACGCCACGCCCGGCTGCGGCACGTGCCCCCCGCCGAGAAGCGCGTCGCGGTGGTGCTCAGCTCGTACCCGACCAAGCATTCCCGGGTCGGCAACGCGGTCGGTCTGGACACCCCGGCCTCCGCCGTCCGGCTGTTCGCCGCGTTGGCCGACGCCGGCTACCACCTGGGCGACGCCCCGGTGCCCGACGACGGCGACGCCCTGATCCATGCGCTGATCGCCGCGGGCGGCCACGACGTGGAGTGGCTCACCCCGGAGCAGCAGCTCGCCGCCGAGGCCCGGATCCCGGGGTCGACGTACCGGCGGTGGTTCGACGAGGTGCCCGCCGCGCTGCGCGAGCGGATGCGCGAGCACTGGGGCGAGCCGCCCGGCGAGCTGTACACCACCGGCGGGGACATCATGCTGGCCGGGCTGCGCTTCGGCAACGTGATGCTGCTGATCCAGCCGCCGCGCGGCTTCGGGGAGAACCCGATCGCCATCTACCACGACCCGGACCTGCCGCCCAGCCACCACTACCTGGCCGCGTACCGCTGGCTCGCCGCGCCGGTCGCCGACGGTGGGTTCGGCGCGGACGCCGTGGTGCACCTGGGCAAGCACGGCACGTGCGAGTGGCTGCCCGGCAAGGGGCTCGGCCTGGCGGCGGACTGCGCCCCCGACGCGGTCCTCGGCGAGCTGCCGCTGGTCTACCCGTTCATCGTCAACGATCCCGGTGAGGGCACCCAGGCCAAGCGGCGCTCCCACGCCGTCGTGGTCGACCACCTGGTGCCGCCGATGGCCCGCGCCGAGACCTACGGCGACCTGGCCAAACTGGAGCAACTGCTCGACGAGTACGCCACCGTGCAGGCCCTCGACCCGGCCAAGGTGCCCACCGTGCGGGCGCAGATCTGGGACCTGGTGTGCGCCGCCGAACTGCACCACGACCTGCACGCCGAGGCGATGCCCGACGCCGACGACTTCGACGACTTCGTGCTGCACCTCGACGGCTACCTCTGTGAGGTCAAGGACGTGCAGATCCGCGACGGGCTGCACATCCTCGCCGCCGCACCCACCGGCGAACCGCGGGTCAACCTGGTCCTCGCGGTGCTGCGTGCCCCGCAGGTCTGGGGCGGCACCCGCGCCCTGCCCGGCCTGCGGCAGGCCCTCGCCGGCGCGTACGGGCTCGACGAACAGGCGCTGCTCGCCTCGCCGGGCCAGCGCCTGGCCCTGCCGGCGGCGCTCACCGACGTCGTGGACGGGCCGTCCGCCACCGCCGCCGACGCCGTCGACCTGATCGAGGCGATGGCACGCCGGCTGGTGGTCGGCATGGAGACCCTCGGGTGGGACGTCGAGGCGGTCGAGGCGGTGGTCGCGGAGGTGACCGGCCGGCCCGTGCCGGACGCCGCCGCGGTGCTCCGCTTCGCCGCCACCGAGGTGGTGCCCCGGCTGGCGCGGACCACCGACGAGCTGGCCAACACGCTCGGCGCCCTGGACGGCCGCTTCGTGCCGCCCGGCCCGTCCGGCTCTCCCACCCGGGGGCTGGTCAACGTGCTGCCCACCGGTCGCAACTTCTACTCCGTCGACCCCAAGGCCATCCCCAGCCGCAACGCCTGGGACGTCGGCGTGGCCCTGGCCGACTCGCTGCTCGCGCGGCACCTCGCCGACACCGGCGCGTATCCCCGCTCGGTGGGGTTGACCGTGTGGGGCACCAGCGCCATGCGTACCCAGGGCGACGACATCGCCGAGGTGCTGGCCCTGCTCGGCTGTCGACCCGTGTGGGACGACCGGTCGCGGCGGGTCACCGGCGTCGAGGTGGTGCCGACCGCGGAACTCGGCCGGCCCCGCGTCGACGTCACGGTCCGCATCTCCGGGTTCTTCCGCGACGCGTTCCCGCACGTGGTGGCGCTGCTCGACGACGCCGTCCGGCGGGTGGCCGCGCTGGACGAGCCGGACGCGGAGAACTTCGTCCGCGCGCACGTCGCCGCCGACCTGGCCGAGCACGGCGACGAGCGGCGGGCCACCACCCGGATCTTCGGCTCCCGACCGGGCGCGTACGGCGCGGGTCTGCTGCCGCTGATCGACGCCCGGACCTGGCGCAGTGACGCCGACCTCGCCGAGGTGTACGCGGTCTGGGGTGGCTACGCCTACGGCCGTGGCCTCGACGGGCGGGAGGCGCGCGTCGACATGGAACGCTCGTTCGCCCGGATCGCGGTGGCCGCGAAGAACCAGGACACCCGCGAGCACGACATCGTCGACTCCGACGACTACTTCCAGTACCACGGCGGGATGGTGGCGATGGTCCGCCACCTCACCGGCGCCTCGCCCGAGGCGTACGTGGGTGACTCGGCGATGCCGCACGACGTGCGCACCCGCACGTTGGGCGAGGAGACCCGGCGGGTGTTCCGGGCCCGGGTGGTCAACCCGAAGTGGATCGCCGCCATGCGCCGGCACGGCTACAAGGGTGCCTTCGAGCTGGCCGCCACCGTGGACTACCTGTTCGGCTACGACGCCACCGCCGGGGTGGTCGACGACTGGATGTACGAGCACCTGGCCGCCGCCTACGTCTTCGACGACGTCACCCGCGACTTCCTCGAGCGGTCCAACCCGTGGGCGTTGCGTGGCATCACCGAGCGGCTGCTGGAGGCCGCCGACCGGGGGCTGTGGGCCCAGCCGGAGCCGGCCACCCTGGACCGGCTCCGCGACACGTACCTGGCCAGCGAGGGCGACCTGGAGGAACGGCAGTGAGCGCGAGGAGTGAGCCGGGTTTGCGAGCCCCGCAGTCGCGAACCGAGGAGGCACCGTGAGCACCTATCCGTTCAGCGCCGTGCTCGGCATGGACGACATGCGGCTGGCGCTGCTGCTCAACGCCGTCTCCCCGGCGATCGGCGGGGTGTTGGTGCGGGGCGAGAAGGGCACCGCCAAGTCCACTGCCGTGCGGGCCCTCGCCGGTCTGCTGCCGCCGGTGCGCCGGGTGGCGGGCTGCCGGTTCGGTTGCGACCCGGCCGCGCCGGACCCGACCTGCCCGGACGGCCCGCACCCCGCCGGCGTGGCCGCCGAGACCGCGCCGGCCCGGCTGGTCGAGCTGCCGGTCGGCGCCGCCGAGGACCGGGTGGTCGGCTCGCTGGACCTGGAGCAGGCCCTCGGCCGGGGGGTACGCGCCTTCGAGCCGGGTCTGCTGGCCGCCGCGCACCGCGGCGTGCTCTACGTCGACGAGGTCAACCTGCTGCACGACCACCTGGTCGACCTGCTGCTCGACGCCGCCGCGATGGGCCGCAGCCACGTCGAGCGGGAGGGCGTCTCGGTCAGCCACGCCGCCCGGTTCCTGCTCGTCGGGACGATGAACCCGGAGGAGGGGGAGCTGCGTCCACAACTGCTCGACCGGTTCGGGCTCACCGTCGAGGTCGGCGCCAGCCGGGACCCGGCGGTCCGGGTCGAGGTGGTCCGTCGCCGGCTGGCCGCCGACGCCGACCCGGCCGGCTTCGCCGCCCGCTGGGCCGCCGCCGACGCGCGGACCGCCCGACAGGTGGCCGACGCCCGGCACCGGCTCGCCCGGGTGCGGCTGCCGGACTCCTCGCTGCGCCAGATCGCCGAGGTCTGCGCCGCGTTCGACGTGGACGGGATGCGCGCCGACATCGTCACCGCCCGTACCGCGATGGCGCACGCGGCCTGGCACGGGCGGGACCGGGTGACCGTCGACGACGTCCGGGTGGCCGCCCGGCTGGCCCTGCCGCACCGGCGTCGCCGCGACCCGTTCGACACCCCCGGTCTGGACGACAAACGTCTCGACGAGGCGTTGCGGCGCGCCCAGGACGAGCATCCCGACGACCCGGACGACGGCGGCACCGACGGCCGCGGTCCGGACGGCGGCGGCCCGCAGGACGGCGGCCCGGGTGGTCCGGCCGGCTCGGACGGGCCCGCCGGGGACGGTCCTGGTTTCGGCGGGGACGGCCCGGACGGGCGCGGCGGAGACCCGGACGCCGGGGACGGCCGTGGTCTCGACTCCGCCGGGCGCGGCGCCGACGGCGCCGACCGACGTGGACCCGGTGGGGGTGCGACCGGCGGGAACGGCGGGTCACCCGATCCCGTCGGGGGGCCGGCGGACGGCGGGGACGGGCGGACCGACGCTGGTCGCCCGGGCGGCGGCGACGACCCGCGCCGGGGCCGACCCCGTCCGGACGACGCCGGTGCGGGCGCTCAGCCGGTGGCCGTACCCCGGGGTGGGCTGAAGGCCCGGCTGCTCACCGCGCCCGGGGTGGGGGACGGGGTGCCCGGTCGGCGGTCCCGCGCCCGTACCGGGCGAGGTCGCACCACGGGCGCCCGGGTGCCGGCCGGTCCGGTGACCGCGCTGCACCTACCGGCCACGGTCCGCGCGGCTGCGCCGCACCAGGCGGCCAGGGGCCGCCTCACCGGTCCGCTGCGGCTGCGTCGGGACGACGTGCGCGAGGCGGTCCGGGAGGGACGCGAGGGCAACCTGGTGCTGTTCGTGGTGGATGCCAGCGGGTCGATGGGGGCCCGCGAGCGGATGACGGCCGTCAAGGACGCGGTGCTCGCCCTGCTCACCGACGCGTACCAGCGGCGGGACAAGGTGGCGGTGATCGCCTTCCGGGGTGCCGGGGCACAGACCGTGCTGCCGGCCACCTCGTCGGTGCTGGCCGCCTCGCTCCGGCTGGCCGAGATGTCCACCGGCGGGCGTACCCCGCTGGCGGAGGGCCTGCTCGCGACGGCCGACCTGCTGCGTCGGGAACGGCTGCGCGACCCGAAGCGCCGCCCCCTGGTGCTCATCGTCACCGACGGCCGGGCCACCGCCGGCTCGCGCCCGTTGGAGCGGGCGGCCGCGGCGGCGGCGCTCCTTGCCGCCACCGGCGCACCCTGCGTGGTCGTCGACTGCGAATCGGGCCCCGTTCGCCTACACCTGGCCCGCCGCCTGGCCGTCCAGCTCAGTGCCCCCCACCACCTGCTGAACGCCCTCACCCACCCTCTCGCCCGCGATCGTGCACTTGCTGCGCCGGCATAGCGGACGAAGCGCACACATGGCGGACCGAAATCGCAAGATCGCGGGAGTGGTCGCGGGGATGACGACGAGGAGAGATCGCTGATGCCGCAGGGGAAGCCGAGCACGGTGCCCGCCGACGGGTTGACGACCCGGCAGCGGCGGCACCGGCCGCTGCTGATCGTGCACACCGGACAGATGAAGGGCAAGTCGACCGCCGCGTTCGGGATGGCGCTCCGGGCCTGGACCGCCGGCCTGCCGGTCGGGGTGTTCCAGTTCGTCAAGAGCGCCAAGTGGCGGGTCGGCGAGGAGAACGCCTTCCGGGCGCTCGGCGAGGTGCACGAGCGCACCGGGCAGGGCGCCCCGGTGGCCTGGCACAAGATGGGCGAGGGCTGGTCCTGGATCCAGCGCGGCGGCGCGGCCGACCACGCCGCCGACGCCCTGGAGGGCTGGCGGCAGATCCAGCGCGACCTGGCCGCCCAGCGGTACGGGCTGTACGTGCTGGACGAGTTCACCTACCCGATGAAGTGGGGCTGGGTGGACGTCGACGAGGTGGTCGCCACGCTGGCCGACCGGCCCGGCTTCCAACACGTGGTGATCACCGGGCGGGACGCCGACCCACGGCTGGTGGAGGCGGCCGATCTGGTCGCCGAGCTGACCAAGGTCAAGCACCCGATGGACGCCGGCCAGAAGGGTCAGAAGGGCATCGAGTGGTGACCGACGCGACGACGCCCTGGGCGCTGCCCCGGCTGGTGGTGGCCGCCTCGGCCAGCGGGCACGGCAAGACCACCGTGGCCACCGGGCTGCTCGCCGCGCTGCGCCGCCGTGGCCTGACGGTCAGCCCGCACAAGGTCGGCCCGGACTACATCGACCCCGGTTACCACGCGCTCGCCGCCGGCCGGGCCGGCCGCAACCTCGACCCCTTCCTGGTCGGCGCGGACCGGATCGCGCCGCTGCTGCGGCACGGCGCGAGCGTCCCCACGCCCGCCGACGTCGCCGTGGTCGAGGGCGTGATGGGCCTGCACGACGGCGCCGTGGGCCGGGGCGGCTTCGCCTCCACCGCGCACGTCGCCCGGCTGATCGACGCGCCGGTGCTGCTGGTGCTCGACACCACCGCGCAGGGTCGATCGGCCGCCGCGCTCACCCTCGGCATGGCCGCCTTCGACCCGGCGGTGCGCATCGGCGGGGTGATCCTCAACCGGGTCGGCTCACCCCGGCACGAGACGCTGCTGCGCGACGCGCTCGCCGAGGTGGGCGTGCCGGTGCTCGGGGCGGTCACCCGGGCCGCCGAGGTGGCCGCCCCGGCCCGGCACCTGGGGCTCGTCCCGGTCGCCGAGCGGGCGCCCGAGTCGCTCGCGATCGTCGCCGCCCTCGCCGAGCTGGTCGAGTCCACCGTGGACCTGGACGCCGTACTCGACCTGGCCCGTACCGCCGCGCCGCTGACGGCGCCCGCCTGGGACCCGCTCGCCGCCGTCGGCGGCCCGGCCGGCGGGGACCGCCCGCGGGTCGCGGTCGCCGGTGGTCCGGCCTTCACCTTCTCGTACGCGGAGACCACCGAGCTGCTCGCCGCGGCCGGCGCCGACGTGGTCACCGTCGACCCGCTGCGTGACCCGGCGCTGCCCGCCGGCACCCGCGCGGTGGTCATCGGGGGCGGCTTCCCCGAGGCGTACGCGGAGGCGTTGGCCGGCAACACGGCCCTGCGCGCCGAGGTGGCCGCCTTCGACGGACCGATCGTGGCCGAGTGCGCCGGGCTGCTCTACCTCGGCCGGTCCCTGGACGGCGCGCCCATGTGCGGGCGGCTCGACCTGACCGCCCGGATGACCGGTCGGCTGACCCTCGGCTACCGGGAGGCGGTCGCCGCCGCCGACTCCCCGGTGACCCGGGCCGGCGAGGCGGTACGCGGCCACGAGTTCCACCGCACCACCACCGACCCCGGCCACGGCGAGCAGGCGGCGTGGCGGTGGAACGGCGCGGCGCACGGCTTCGTGGCCGGCCGGGTGCACGCCTCCTACCTGCACACGCACTGGGCGGGCAGCCCGGCCGCCGCCCGCCGCCTGGTCGAGGCGTGCCGATGACCGCCGACAGCCGAGCCGCCGCACCTGTCGACGCGGTGCTGACCGGGGTCGGCGTCGGCCCCGGCGACCCGGAACTGCTCACCCTCAAGGCGGTGCGGGTGCTGCGCGCGGCCGACCTGGTCTTCGTACCCGTGATGGCGGATCGGCCGGCGAGCGCCGCGGACCGGGACGGGGCCGCCGGGCGGGCCGAGCGGACCGTGCTGGCGCACGTCGGGGCGGACCGGCTGCGCCGGCTGCCGTTCGCCCTGGACGACCGGGGCGGGGTCAGCCCGCGTCGCGCGGCGGCCTGGGACGCCGCCGCCCGCGCGGTGGTCGAGGCGGTCGACGCCGGGGCGCGGGCGCTCGCCTTCGCCACCATCGGCGACCCGAACGTCTACTCCACCTTCGGTTACCTGGCGCAGAGCGTCCGCGCGTCACGCCCGGCGGTGCGGGTCGCGACCGTGCCCGGCATCACCGCCATGCAGGAGCTGGCCGCGCGCAGCGGCACCCCGCTCTGCGAGGGACGCGAGCCGCTGACCCTGCTGCCGGCGACGGCCGGGCTGGCGCTGTTCGCCGACGCGCTGGCCGGCCCGGGCACCGTGGTCGCCTACAAGGGCTGGCGGCGGCACCCCGAGCTGGTCGGGGAGCTGCGCCGGCAGGGTCGCCTCGCCGACGCCGTGCTCGGGTGCGGCCTCGGGCTGCCCGACGAGCGGATCGGTGGAGTGGACGAGGCCGAGTACGACCTGCCGTACCTGTCGACGCTGCTGGTCCCCGCCCGGCGGGACCGCCGAGGAGGAAAACTGTGACCAGCCCCGGCAAGGTGTGGTTCGTCGGTGCCGGCCCCGGCGCGGCGGACCTGCTGACCCTGCGGGCGGCCCGGGTGATCGCCGAGGCCGACGTGGTGATCTGGGCGGCCAGCCTGGTGCACGCCGACGTGCTCGGCCACGCCCGGGCCGACGCGGAGATCGTGGACTCCTCGCAACTGCCCATCGAGGGTGTGCTGCCGCTGTACGAGCGGGCCGCGCAGCGGGGGCTGACGGTGGCCCGGATCCACTCCGGCGACCCGGCGCTCTGGGGTGCGGTGCAGGAACAACTGGACCTGTGCCGGGCGCTCGGCCTGGCCGTCGAGATCGTCCCCGGGGTCTCGTCGTTCACCGCCGTCGCCGCGATCGTCGGGCGGGAGCTGACCGTCCCCGAGGTCGCCCAGTCGGTGATCCTCACCCGCCTCGAAGGCGGCAAGACCCCGATGCCGCCCGGCGAACGGGTCCGCGACTTCGCCCGGCACGGCACCACGATGGCGCTGTTCCTCTCCGCCGCGCGGTCCGGGCAGGTGCAGACCGAGCTGCTGGCCGGCGGCTACCCGGCGGACACCCCGGCGGTGGTGGCGTACCAGGCGACCTGGCCGGACGAGCTGGTGGTGCGCTGCACGGTGGGCACCCTGGCGGCGACGGTCAAGGAGCACCGGCTCTGGAAGCACACGCTCTTCCTGGTCGGGCCGGCGCTGGCCGCCACCGGGACCCGCTCACACCTCTACCACCCCGGGCACTTCCACACCTACCGGCGGGCCGAGCCGGCCGCCCGGGCCGAGCTGCGCCGTCGCGCCGCCGCCCACCCCGCCGACCCGGTGGGCGGTGCCGAGTGACGTACCCGGAGCCGCCGCTGCGGGAGCCGGACCTGCCGCGTACCGCGAAGGTCCGGCCCACCGCGCTGCGCACCGGCTGGACCACCGGCGCCTGCGCGACGGCGGCGGCCAAGGCCGCGGTGACCGCGCTGGTCTCCGGCGCGCCGCAGCCCGAGGTGGAGATCGGGCTGCCGGCCGGCCAGCGGGTCCGCTTCCCGGTCGCCCGCTGCGAGCTGACCGGGGTCCCGCCGCGGTGTGCCGAGGCGGTCGTGGTCAAGGACGCCGGTGACGACCCGGACGTCACCCACGGCGCGGAGCTGACCGCCACCGTCGACTGGGCCGACGCCCCCGGGCTGCGCCTGGCCGGCGGGCCGGGCGTGGGCACCGTCACCAAACCCGGCCTGGGGCTCGCCGTGGGCGGCCCCGCGATCAACGACACCCCGCGTCGCATGATCAACGCGGCGGTGGCCGAGGTGGTCGACCTGGCCGAGGTCGGCGTCCGGGTGGTGATAAGCGTCCCCGGGGGCGAGATCATGGCCCGTAAGACCACCAACCGGCGGCTCGGCATCCTCGGCGGCATCTCGATCCTCGGCACCACCGGGATCGTCCGTCCCTTCTCCACCGCCTCCTGGCGGGCCAGCGTCGTCCAGGCCGTGCACGTCATGGCCGCGCAGGGCGAGCGGACCGTGGTGCTCTGCACCGGTGGGCGTACCGAGCGGGCCGCCCGCGCGCTGCTGCCGGACCTGCCCGAGGTGTGTTTCGTCGAGGTGGGCGACTTCACCGGCGCGGCGGTCAGCGCCGCCGTCGCCGACGGCATGACCGGGGTGGTGTTCGTCGGCATGGCCGGCAAGCTGGCCAAGCTCGCCGCCGGCATCCTGATGACCCACTACACCCGCTCCCGGGTGGACCTGTCGCTGCTCGGCGCCGTGACCGTCGAGGCCGGGGGCGATCCGGCGCTGGTCGCCGCCGTGACCGGGGCGAACACCGGCCGGCACGCGTACGAGCTGTGGGAGGCCGCCGGGCTGCTCGGTCCGGCCGGGGACCTGCTCTGCCACCGGGTCCGGCAGGTGCTGCTGCGCTTCGCCGGGCACGCCGTCACCGTGGACGTGGCGATGGTCGACTTCGCCGGGAGTCGCACCGTCGCCTCCACCGGCCGGTGGTCGCGATGAGCACGGTGACGGTGGTCGGCCTGGACGCGGCCGGTGCCCCGGCGCATCCCGCCCTGACACCGGCGCTCGCCGCCGCCCGGCTGGTGGTCGGCGCCGCCCGACACCTGGCCGCGGTGCCCGTGCCGCCCGGCGCGGCCACCGTCGCGCTCGGGCCGCTCGCCCCCGCCGTGGACCGGCTGGCCGCCGCCGTCGCCGCCGGCGTACCCGCCGTGGTGCTGGCCAGCGGCGATCCGGGCCTGTTCGGCATCGTGCGGCGCCTGCGCGCGGCCGGGTTGCCGCTGCGGGTCGTGCCGGCGGTGTCCAGCGTGGCCGCCGCGTTCGCCCGCGCCGGGCTGCCGTGGGACGGCGCCGCGGTGGTCACCGCGCACGGCCGGGACCCGCGGCCGGCGCTGAACGCCTGCCGGGCGCTGCCGCTGGTGGCGGTGCTCACCGCCCCCGGCGCCGGGGCCGCCGAACTGGGCGCCGGGCTGGTCGGCTGGTCCCGCCGGCTGCTGGTCGCCGAGCTCCTGGGCACCGACGCCGAACGGATCTGCGAGGTCACCCCGGCGCAGGCCGCCGCCGGGACGTGGACCGACCCGCACGTGCTGCTCAGCGTCGCCACGCCCGACCCCGGCGGGATGCGGTGGGACAACCAGCCGGCCGCCGCGCCGGCCGCCGGGTGGGCCCGGCCGGAGAGCGCCTACGCCCACCGCGACTCCATGATCACCAAGTCGGAGGTACGCGCCCTCGTCGTCGCCCGGCTGCGCCCCCGGCTGGGCCGGCTGGTCTGGGACGTCGGCGCGGGCAGCGGCTCGGTCGGCATCGAGTGCGCCCTGCTCGGTGCGGCGGTGCTCGCCGTCGAGCGGGACGCCGGGGCCGCCGACGCGATCCGGGCCAACGCCGCCGCGCACGCCGTCGACGTCCGGCTGGTCGTCGGGCCTGCTCCGGCGGTGCTGGCCGGCCTGCCCGACCCGGACGCGGTCTTCGTCGGCGGCGGGGGCACCGACGTGCTCGCCGCCGTGCTGGCCCGCCGCCCCGACCGGGTGGTGCTCACGCTGGCCGCCCTGGACCGGGTCGCGCCGGCCGTGGCGCTGCTCCGCGCCGCCGGCTACCGGGCCGAGGGCAGCCAGCTCTCCGCCGCCCGCCTCGCCGACCTGCCCGGCGGGTCGATCCGTCTCGCGGCCACCAACCCGGTGGTCGTCCTCACCGGGGAGCGCACGTGCACCACCTGACCTCGCACGCCCGGATCGGGCTCGTCGCGGCCACCGCCGCCGGCCGACGCCACGCCCGGAGCGTCGCCGACGCCTGGCCGCACGCCCGGCTGGTGCGGGGGGAGAGCGTCGCCGACGCGCTGCGAACCGCCTGGGCCGACTGCGACGCGGTGATCGCCTTCCTGGCCACCGGCGCGGTGGTCCGGATCCTCGCGCCGCTGCTCGGCGACAAGCGCACCGACCCGGCCGTCGTGGTCGTCGACGAGGCGGCGCGGCACGCGGTGGCGCTGCTCGGCGGGCACGCCGGCGGCGGCAACGCGCTCGCCGAGGCCGTCGGCGCGCTGGTGGATGCCCGGCCGGTGGTCACCACCGCCACCGACGCGGTCGACCTGCCCGGCCTGGACACCCTGGGCTGGCCGGTGGAGGGCGCGGTCGCCGCGGTCTCCCGGGCCATCCTGGACGGCGACCCGGTCCGGCTGGTCGCCGACGCGGACTGGCCACTGCCCGCCCTGCCGCCGAACGTCCGCCCCTGCGCCGCCGACGCCGAGCCGACCGGCTACCGGCTGCTGGTCACCGACCGGCTGGTGCCGCCGGACGACCGGACCGCCGTGCTGCGACCCCCGTCGCTGGTCGCCGGGATCGGGGCCAGCCGAGGCGTGCCCGCCGACGAGGTGCGCGACCTGCTGCACCGGGAGTTGACGTCGGCGGGGCTCAGTCCGGCCAGCCTGCGCTGCCTGGCCAGCGTCGACGTCAAGGCCGACGAGGCGGGCATCGCGGCGACCGCGGACGCGCTGGGCGTACCGCTGGTGACGCATCCGGCGGTGGCGCTGGCGGCGGTCGACGTGCCGCACCCCAGCGAGGTGGTGCGCGCCGCGGTCGGCACACCCAGCGTCGCCGAGGCCGCCGCGCTGCTCGGCGTCGACGGGCGGCCCGGCGACGCCGAGCTGCTGGTGCCCAAGACGGCGTCGGCGATGGCCACCGTGGCGGTGGCCCGGCACGCGCCGCGCGGCCGGCTCGCCGTGGTCGGGCTCGGGCCGGGCGCCGCCGACCTGCGCACCCCGCGCGCGGTCGCCGAGCTGCGCCGGGCGGCCGTGGTGGTCGGCCTGGACCAGTACGTCGACCAGGTGCGCGGCGTGCTGCGCCCGGGCACCCGGGTGCTGGCCAGCGGGCTGGGCGCGGAGGAGGCCCGGGCCCGGGCCGCCGTCGCCGAGGCCGCCGCCGGCCGGGCGGTCGCGCTGATCGGCTCCGGCGACGCCGGGGTGTACGCGATGGCGAGTCCGGCCCTGGAGTACGCCGACGAGCGGATCGACGTGGTCGGCGTACCCGGGGTGACCGCGGCGCTGGCCGCCGGCGCGCTGCTCGGCGCCCCGCTCGGCCACGACCACGCGTACCTGAGCCTGTCCGACCTGCACACCCCGTGGGAGGTCATCGAGCGGCGGGTGACCGCCGTCGCCGAGGGCGACTTCGTGGCGCTGTTCTACAACCCGCGCAGCCGCGCCCGCGACTGGCAGCTCGGCCGGGCCCTGGCGATCCTCGCCGCGCACCGCCCACCGGACACCCCGGTCGGCGTGGTGCGCAACGCCAGCCGCGCCGGCGAGCGGGTGCACCTGGCCACGCTGGCCACGCTCGATCCGCAGGTGGTCGACATGTACAGCGTGGTCGTCGTGGGCAGCAGCGACACCCGCCTGGTCGCCGGTCGGATGGTCACGCCCCGGGGGTACCGGTGGCGCTCGTGACCATCGGCGCCTGCCAGGGCTGCGGCGCCTGCCTGCTCACCTGTCCCACCCACGCGATCCGGCCGGTTGCCGGCGGCCTGACCGTCCGTGCCGACCGCTGCACCGGCTGCCTGGAATGCGTGGAGATCTGCCCGGTGGACGCGATCCGGGTCACCGGCCCCGACGAACGTGGAGGAACCCGATGAGTCCGACCGCCGTCAGCACCGCACCCCCGGTCGGCCGGTTCAGTCGCGCCGAACGGGTCCGCCTCGGCGGCATCGTGCTCGCCGTGGCCGTGCTGCACATCGCCGGCTGGAGCCTCTACCTGTACTGGAACAACCAGCCCGTGGCGGCCGGCGGGCTGGCCGGCGCCGGCACCCTGGCGTACGTGCTCGGGGTGCGGCACGCGTTCGACGCCGACCACATCGCCGCCATCGACGACACCACCCGGCTGATGCTGCTGCGCGGCCGGCGGCCGGTGGGCGTCGGCTTCTTCTTCGCCCTCGGGCACAGCGCGGTGGTGCTGCTGCTGGCCCTGATCGTCGGCCTGGCCTCGGCGAACCTCGGCGGCGCGGAGCTGGTGCGGGCCCGCGAGCTGGGCGCCACCGTCGCGATCGTCACCGCCACCGTGTTCCTGGCGCTGGTCGCGGTGCTCAACGCGGTGGTGCTCAGCGGGCTGGCCCGGCTGTGGCGCCGGATGCGCCACGGCGACCTGGACGAGCGGGAGCTGGACCTGCAACTGCTCAACCGGGGGCTCATGCAGCGGGTGCTCGGCGGTCGGGCCCGGGCGCTGGTGCGCTCCTCGTGGCACATGGCCCCGGTCGGTTTCCTGTTCGGCCTCGGTCTGGAGACCGCCAGCGAGGTGACCCTGCTGGCGCTGTCGGCGAGTACCGCCGCTGCCGGTGGCCTGCCGGTGCTGGCCCTGCTCACGCTGCCGCTGCTCTTCGCCGCCGGAATGTCGGCCATGGACACCGCGGACAGTCTGCTGATGAGCCGCGCCTACTCGTGGGCGTACCGGCAGCCGGCCCGGCGGCTCTTCTACAACCTGGCCACCACCGCGATGACGGTGCTGGTGGGCGCTGTGGTGGCAAGCGTCTACCTGGCCGGGCTGCTGGTCGACCACCTGGGGATGACCGCGCTCTCCGGGTACGCCGCCGTCGCCGACCACTTCGAGCAGCTCGGGTACGTGGTGGTGGGTCTCTTCGTGGCCTCCTGGGTGGGCGCGGTCGCGCTGTGGAAGCTGCGTGGCTACGACCGCCGCTACCCGGGCGCGGCGCCCGCCGGCACGGGGGAGCAGCCGTGAGCCGGGTGGTGCACCCGATCGAGGCGGAGTCGTACCGGATCCTGCGCGAGCGGGTCGACCTCACGCACCTGCCGCCGCTGACCCGCGCGGTGACCGAGCGGGTGGTGCACGCCAGCGCCGACCTGGCGTACGTCGACGAGCTGGTCTGTGACGAGGTGGCCCTGGCATCCGGTCTGGCCGCGCTGCGCGCCGGCGTGCCCGTGGTCACCGACGTGGCGATGGTCGCCGCCGGGATCACCCGCGCCGGCCTGGACCTGGTCTGCCCGGTCGCCGAGCCGGTCGCCGCCGAGCTGGGCCGCTCCGCCGGGATCACCCGGTCGGCGGCGGCCGTGCGGATCGCCCTGGACCGGGTCGGTCCGGGCGCGGTCTGGGTGGTCGGCTGCGCGCCGACCGCGCTTGTCGAACTGCTCGCGCTGGACGCCGCGCCGGCGCTGGTCGTCGGTCTGCCGGTCGGTTTCGTCGGCGCCGCCGAGTCCAAGTCGGCGCTGCGGGCCAGTGGCCTGCCCGCCGTGTCGAACGTGGGGGAGAAGGGCGGTTCGGCGGTTGCCGCCGCCGCTCTCAACGCTCTGCTCTACATCGAGGAGATGCCATGACCGGTCTGGTCATCGTCGGGCACGGTACGCGCAGCGCGGCCGGGGTCGACCAGTTCGCCGCGCTCGTCGGGCGGGTCCGCCGACGCGGTGTCGTCGGGGACGTCGAGGGTGGCTTCATCGAGTTGTCCCGTCCGCCGCTGACCGACGCGGTGACCGCGTTGGTGCAGCGGGGACACCGGGCGCTGGTGGCGTTGCCGCTGGTGCTCACCGCCGCCGGGCACGGCAAGGGCGACATCCCCGCCGCGATGGCCCGCGAGCAGCAGCGCCACCCGGGGTTGACCTACCGCTACGGTCGTCCGCTGGGCCCGCATCCCCTGCTGCACGCCGCGCTTGAGGAGCGGATCGACGCCGCGCTGGCCGGCGCCGACCGGGCCGGTACGTGGATCGCGCTGATCGGCCGGGGCTCCACCGACCCGGACGCCAACGCCGAGGTGGCGAAGGTCGCGCGGCTGCTCTGGGAGGGACGCGGGTACGCCGGTGTCGAGCCGGGGTTCATCTCCCTGGCGGAGCCGTCCGTGCCGGCGGTGCTGGAGCGGCTGCGCCGGCTCGGCGCGCGGCGGATCGTGGTGGCGCCGTATTTCCTGTTCGCCGGCGTGCTGCCGGACCGGATCGTCGCCCGGTCGGCCGAGTTCGCCGCCGCGCACCCGGATCTGGACGTGCGGGTGGCCGAGGTGATCGGCGACTGCGACGCGCTGGCCGACCTGGTGCTGGAGCGGCACGCCGAGGCGCTGGCCGGTGACATCCGGATGAACTGCGACACCTGCGCGTACCGGGTGCTGATGCCGGGCTTCGCCGACAAGGTGGGCCGCCCGCAGCGCCCGCACGACCATCCGGACGACCCGGTCGACGGCCACCACCACCACCACGACCACGACCACCATCATCACCACCACGGGGCGGCGGCGGGGTCGGTCGCGGTCGTCGGCGGCGGGCCCGGGCCGGACGACCTGATCACGGTACGCGGGAAGGCCCTGCTGGACGCCGCGGACGTGGTGGTGGTCGACCGGCTGGCCCCGCAGGGGCTGCTCGCGGGGCTGCGTCCCGCCGTGCTGGTGGTCGACGCGGCCAAGGTGCCCCGCGGTCCGTCGATGGCGCAGGACACGATCAACGAGGCGCTGGTGACGCACGCCCGCGCGGGTCGGCGGGTGGTCCGGCTCAAGGGTGGCGACCCGTACCTGTTCGGTCGCGGCCACGAGGAGGTGCGGGCCTGCACGGAGGCCGGTGTGCCGGTGACCGTGGTACCGGGCGTGAGCAGTGCGTTGGCCGCGCCGGCGCTGGCCGGTGTGCCGGTGACCCACCGGGGCGTCGCGCACGACGTCACCGTCGTCTCCGGGCACCTGCCGCCGGGTCACCCCGGCTCGCTCGTCGACTGGGCGGCGCTGGGCCGCGCCCGGGGCACGCTGGTGCTGCTCATGGCGGTGGACACCATCGCCAAGATCGCCGCCGCGCTGGTCGAGCACGGTCGCGCCCCGGAGACCCCGGTGCTCGCCGTGCAGGACGCCGGGCACCCCGGACAGCGGGCGGTGCCGGCCCGGCTGGACGAGATCGGCACGGTCGCCGCCCGGGAGGGTATCCGTCCGCCGGCCGTGTTCGTGGTGGGCCAGGTGGTGACGCTCGGCTGACCGATCCGTTCGGGCCCGGATCGACCGGCGTGGCTGCCCTTCCTTCCTACCGACTGGACGGTAGCATTGTGGGGCTGCACAGGGGATAGGGGGCCACCAATGGCGCGTACGACGTCCCGGCCGGAGCCGACCCGGCGCCGGCAACGCTGGCCGGACGGCTACGACCCGGAGAACACCCGCAAGTCGTTGATCACGAGTGCGCTGACGCTGATCGAGCAGCGTGGGTTCGACCGCACCTCGGTGCAGGAGATCGCCGACCAGGCGAAGCTCACCAAGGGTGCGTTCTACCACCATTTCGCCAGCAAGGACGACCTGCTGCGGCACATCCAGGAGGAGTACCTGGAGGCGCAGCTGGCGGCGATCCAGCGGATCGAGGCGGACAGCGACGACCCGAAGGACCGGGTACGCGAGCTGATCCGGTTCAGCCTCACCAGTGTGGCCGAGTACCGGGCCCACGTGACGATCTTCTATCAGGAGCGGCGCTATCTCACCGGCGATCTGTTCGCCGAGGTGACCCGCAAGCGTGGCCTGGTGGAGGCGGCCTTCGCCGGGATGGTCGCCGACGGCGTCGCCCGCGGGGTGTTCCGCGCGGACGTGGACCCGCGCATCGCCACGTTCGGCCTGGTCGGCATGTGTGCCTGGGCCTACCAGTGGCTGAACGTCGGTGGTCCGCTCAGCGTCGACGAGGTGGCGCGCCAGTTCAGCGCGATGGTGCTCGACGGCCTGTGCGTCTGATCCGGCGGCCGGTCAGCCGGCGAGCAGGTGACGGGCCATGACGAGTCGTTGCACCTGGTTGGTGCCCTCGTAGATCTGGGTGATCTTGGCGTCGCGCATCATCCGCTCCAGCGGGAAGTCCCGGGTGTAGCCGTAGCCGCCGAGCAGTTGCACCGCGTCGGTGGTGATCCGCATGGCCGCGTCCGAGGCGAAGCACTTGGCCGCCGCGCCGAAGTACGACAGGTCGGGCTCGTCGCGCTCGGACCGGCCGGCCGCCGCGTAGGTGAGCTGCCGGGCCGCCTCCAGCGTCATGCCCATGTCCGCGAGCATGAACTGGATGCCCTGGAAGTCGGCGACGGCCCGCCCGAACTGCCGGCGTTCCCGCACGTAGGCCCGCGCGTGGTCGAGCGCGCCCTGCGCGATGCCCACGGCCTGCGCGGCGATGGTGACCCGGGTGTGGTCGAGCGTCCGCATCGCGGTGGCGAAGCCGGTGCCCGGCTCGCCGATGATCCGGTCGGCCGGGATGCGGACGTCGTCGAAGTAGACCTCGCGGGTCGGTGACCCCTTGATGCCCAGCTTCCGCTCGGGTGCGCCGAAGCCGACGCCGGGGTCGGACCGCTCCACCACGAACGCGGAGATGCCGCGTGAGCGCGCCGCCGGGTCGGTCACCGCGAACACCGTGTAGTACTCGCTCACGCCGGCGTTGGTGATCCAGCGCTTGACCCCGTTGAGCACCCAACCGTCGCCGTCGCGCTCGGCGCGGGTGCGCATCCCGGCGGCGTCGCTGCCGGCCTCCGGCTCGGAGAGGCAGTACGAGAACATCGCCTCGCCGCGGGCGACCGGCGGCAGGTAGCGCTGCCGGAGTTCCTCCCCGGCGGCCAGCAGCAGCGGCATGGTGCCCAGTTTGTTGCCGGCCGGGATGAGCGACGACGAGGCGCAGGCGCGGGCGATCTCCTCGATGACGATCGCGGTGGCGAGGGCGTCGGCGCCGGCGCCGCCGTACTCGACCGGGATGTGCGGCGCGTGGAAGTCGGCGGCGCGCAGCGCGTCGTAGGCGACCTGCGGGAACCGGCCGTTCTCGTCCGCGTCGGCGGCGTGCGGCGCGACCTTGTCGTCGCACACGGCCCGCACGGCCTCCCGCACCGCCGTGTGCTCCTCGGGCAGTTGGTACGCCTCGAACACCGCAGACCTCCTCGTCGCCGACCTGGCACGATAATACCATCCGGTCGGTATGTAGCACCCCCTTGAGTTGTCCGCCGCCGACGTGTTAGATACCCACCAGTCGGAATGTTGGAGGCCGGGATGACACGCGCCGTCCGGACGGGAATGGACTTCATCTCCGCGCTCGACCGGGGAAGCCTCGGCGGTCTCGCCCGCCTGTGCGCCCCGGACGCGACCTGGTGGGTCGACACCGGTCCGGACCGTCGCGGTGGCGACCCGGACCTGGCGCCCGTCATCACCACCCTGCACCTGCACCACGCGGCGTCCGCCGCCGAACTGCTCGGCATCCCCGACGACGCGCTCCAGATCACCATGCTGCCGGTCGCCCACACCGTCGGCACCGACTTCCGGGTCGCGGCCCGCCGGCCGGTGAACAGCGTCAGCTACCTCGACCGGTGGGGCGTGCCGTTGCCCTACCGGGACAAGCCCGTCGACCGCCTCACCGGAGAGGACCACGTATGAGCACCGCCGTGATCACCGACATCGACGAGGTGCTGACCACCACCCGCGCGGTGCGGCACCGGATGGACTTCGACCGCCAGGTCGGCCGCGCCGTCGTCGAGGAGTGCCTGCGCCTCGCGCAGCAGGCGCCGATGGGCTCCAACCTGGAGGACTGGCGGGCCGTCGCGGTCGACGACCCGGCGCTGCGGCGCAAGCTGTCCGAGCTGTACACCGAGATCTGGTACGAGACGGTCGAGCGTCCGTTGGCCGGTGGCGAGGCGGCGACCACCACCCGGCTGTCGCCGACGGTCCGCGCCGATCCGTCGGCCCGGGCCCGGCAGCGCCGGGTCCTCGCCGCGGTGAAGCACCTCGTCGACCACCTGGCCGAGGTGCCCGTCCTCGTCGTCCTGTGCAGCACCAAGCCGGTCCCCGAGCGGCCGGTCGGCGGCACCGCGTCCGGCTACTACGGCTCGATCTTCCCGTTCGCCTGGTCGTTCCAGCTCGCGCTGCGCTCCCGGGGCCTCGGCTCGGTGCTGGCCACCGCCATGGCGCACAAGGCCACCCGGGTACGGGCCGTGCTCGGCCTGCCCGACTCGTGGCGACCGGTCACGCTCATCCCGGTCGCGTACACGAAGGGGCTGGACTTCCGCCCCGCGGCCCGGGCCGACCTCGCCGACGTGGCGTTCTGGAACGGGCCCACCGAGCGGGCCGCGACGGCGTCGGCATGAGAGCCGCGTACGTCGTCGAACCCTCCGCCGACCACCCGGTCGACGCGCTGCGCGTCGGTGACCTCGACGCCCCGGTGACGCCCGCCGGCTGGGTGGGTGTCGACGTGCGGGCCGGCGCGCTCAACATGCACGACATCTGGAGCCTGCGCGGCGTCGGCGCCCCACCGCCGGCCGGCCCCCGCGTCATCGGCAGCGACGCGGCCGGCGTCGCCGGCGACCGCGAGGTGATCGTCTATCCCGTGCTGCCCGCCGCGCCGACCGGCCGGACCGTCACCCACGCGACCCTGCTCCCGGACGCCGGGCACGGCGTGCTCGCCGAGCGTGTCGTGGTGCCGGCGGCACACCTGGTGCCCAAGCCCGCCGGGCTGAGCTGGGCCGAGGCGGCGAGCCTGCCGACGGCCTGGCTGACCGCGTACCGGATGCTGTTCACCCGGACGGCGGTCGGGCCCGGGACGGTGGTGCTCGTCCAGGGCGCCGGTGGCGGTGTCGCGACGGCCGCCACCTGCCTCGCGGTGGCCGCCGGCGCCACCGTCATGGTCACCTCCCGCTCCCCGGTCAAGCGGGAGCGGGCGCTGGCCCTCGGCGCGGCCGTCGCGCTGGACAGCGGCGAACGCACACCGGAGCTGGCCGACATCGTCGTCGAGACCGTCGGCCCGGCCACGTTCGCCCACTCGGTGCGCTCGACCCGGGCCGGCGGCGCCATCGTGGTGTGCGGCGGCACCAGCGGCTTCACCGCCCACCTGGACCTGCCCCGCCTGTTCGCCCGGGAGATCACCGTCCACGGCTCGACCATGGGCACGCTCGACGAGTTCCGGGCCCTGGTCGAGTTCGTCGACGCCCGGCACGTGCGGCCGGTCGTCGACAGCGTCGTCGACCTCGCCGACATCCGCCGCCAGGCCGGTCGGATGATCGCCGGCACCGGTTTCGGCAAGCTCTGTGTGAGTGTGTCGTGACCTCCGTCGTGGTGACCCGCCGCGGGCCCGCGCTGTGGGCCCGGATCGACCGCGCCGGCGTCGGCAACGCCTGCGACAGCACGGTGCTGGCCGGCCTCGAAGGCTGGCTCGCCGGGGCGACCGATCCGGACGTCCGGGTGCTCGTGCTCACCGGGACCGGCCGGAGCTTCTGCGCCGGGGCCGACCTCGCCGAGGCCACCGGCCTGCTCGGCGACCTGCCCGCGCTGCTGGCCCTCCTCGACCGGGGCCGCCGCCTGGTACGCCGGATCCGGGCGGCGGAGCTGCCCACCGTCGCGGCGGTCAACGGGGCGGCCTTCGCCGGCGGCCTGGAACTGCTGCTCGCCTGTGACATCGCGGTCGCCGCCGACAGCGCCCGGATCGGCGACCGGCACCTCGCCGTCGGCCAGGTGCCCGGCTGGGGATCGAGTGTCCTGCTGCCGCTCGCGGTCGGTCCGGCGCTCGCCCGGCGGCTGCTGGTCACCGGCGAGACCTGGTCGGCCGAGGAGTGCGCGCGCCGCGGCCTGGTCAGCCGGGCCGTCGCCGACGAGCAGCTCGTCGCGCACGTCGACGCGCTGGCGGCGACCGTCGCGGCCCTCGATCCGACCGCGGTCCGGCGGATGGTGCGCCTCGCCCGGCCGGTCGTCGACGACGCGGCCTGGGAGCGCGAGTGGGCGACGCTCACCGCGCACGTCACGGCCCAGGCGACCGCCGCCGCTCCCGAGTGACGCTTTCCGGACCGACCACCCGAAACGGAGTACCGCAGATGCGAGCCGTCAGACGAACGACCGTACGCACGCCGAGCGACCTGCTGGAACTGGTCGGCGCGGAGCTGGGCGTCAGCGCGCCGCAGGTGGTGACCCAGCGGCAGGTCGACCAGTTCGCCGACGTCACCGGCGACCACCAGTGGATCCACGTCGACGTCGAGCGGGCGCGGTCCGGGCCGTTCGGCACCACCGTCGTGCACGGCTTCCTGACCCTGTCCCTGGTGCCGCGGCTGCTGGCCGACATCCTCGAGGTGCAGACGTTCTCGATGGGGGTCAACTACGGGCTGGACCGGGTCCGGTTCATCAAGCCGTTGCCGCCCGGCGTCGAGATCCAGGGCACCGCGACGCTGGTCTCGGCGACGCCGATCGCCGCCCCGGCGGCCGGGCAGGCCGCCGGGGTGCAGGCCAAGGCGTCGGTGGCGGTGGAGTTCGCCGACCGGTCGCAGCCCTGCTGCGTGGCCGAGATCCTGTTCCGCTACTACGCCTGAGGCGCCCGGGGCGGGCCGGCGCTCACTCGGTCGCCGCCCGGGACGGCGTGACGAACCGGCCCCGGTAGAACGACAGCGCCGGCACGTCCGTCGGTGCCAGGTGCACCCGGTCGACGTCGAGCAGGAAGATCACGTGATCGCCGCTGGTGATCACCTCGTCGCGCACCCCGGCGAGGATCGCCGGGGTGCCGGGCAGCAGCGGTACGCCGTCCGGGCCGGGCACCCAGGACACGCCGCTGAGCCGTTCGGCGCCGGACAGGCCCGAGGTGGCGAACCGCCGGGCCACGTCCTCCTGGTCCTGGCCGAGGATGTGGATGGCGATCCGGTCGGCCCCGATCAGCACCGGGAAGCTCGACGAGTGGCTGGTGACGCAGAACAGCACCTTCGCCGGTTCGAGCGAGACCGAGGTGAACGAGTTGACGGTCAGCGCGGCGACGGCGCCGTCCGCGGTCACCGCGGTCACCGCGGTCACGCCGGTGGGGAAGTGTCCGCACACCTGGCGGAACTCGGCGGAGTCGAACAGGGGCTCGGCCATCATCGGTTCACCGCCGGGTCGTGGGAGTCGTGGTCGGGACGCAGCCCGTCTTCGAGCTGGATGAGGCAGAGCGTGTGCCCACCGGGGTCCTTCACCAGGTGCAGCCGTCCGTGCGGGCTGTCCACCGGTCCGACGGTCGGCCGCCCGCCCAGGGCGGCGACCCGGGCCACCGCGTCGTCGAGGGACGCGACCGCGAAGTAGGTGACCCACTTCGACGGGATCGGGTTGGGCCACTCGTTGTCGAGTTCGAGGACACCGGCGACCGGGACGTCGCCGAGCATCAGCACCGTGTAGGGCCGCGCGGTGGGGGAGTCACCGCGCTGCTGGGCGGTGTAGCCGAACAGGGCGCGGTAGTAGGCCACCGACGCGGCGGGCTCGCCGGTGTCCAGCTCGTTCCAGCACAGCGCGCCGACCGAGTTGAGCGCCTGGACGCCGGCGCGTGACTCGCCCTGGTAGAGACCGAAGGCCGCGCCGAAGGGGTCGACGACCGCCGCGCCGGTGCCGGCCGCGGGCAGGTACCGGGGTGGCGTGACCAACTCGCCGCCGAGCGCCACCGCCTGCCGCGTGGACCGGGCGACGTCGTCGACGGCGAAGTAGGTGAGCCAGCCCCGGGGCCGATCGCCGTGCAGGGCGGCGGCGTCGGAGATCCCGGCGACGTCGCGGCCGTCGACGCTGCACATCCGGTACGTCGTGCCGCCCAGCCGTTCGGCGCGGACCGTCCAACCGAGCAGCGAGCGGTAGAACGCCTCGGCCCGTTCCGGGTCGGGGGTGCACAGCTCCACCCAGACCGCCTCGCCGGGCTGGAATCGATGGCTCATCCGGAGGCTCCCTGCGTGGTCGGGCCCGCGACGATGGTGCGGGCCGAGATGTCGTAGGCCTGGTCGGCGGTCCCGGTGGCCAGGCTCGACTCGACGACCGCGACCACCGCCCGCAGCGTCGGTCCCGGCACGGCCAGCAGCGTGTCGACGAGGTCGTCCACCGCGTGGTCGAGGTCGTCCTCGGCGACCACCCGGGCGACCAGCCCCCAGGCGAGCAGTTGCGCGGCGGTCGCGGTCGACGCGCCGGTCAGCAGGTGGTAGGCGTGCTGGCGGGGCACCGACCGGGCGATGGTGTGGCCGACGCCGGCGGGGGCGAAGCCGTACCGGGCCTCCGGGAGCGACAGCCGGGCGTCGGCCGCGGCGATCGGCAGGTGCACGGCGCTGAGCAGGCCGGCGCCGAAACCGATGATCCGCCCTCGGACAGCGGCGACGACGGGCACCGGGAGTCGCCGGATCCGGTGCAGCGCCGCGTCGCTGGCGCGCAGGTCGGCGGCGACCGTCTCGGTGGTGGCGTCGGCCAGCGCGGCGAAGGCGGTGGTGTCCCAACCGCCGCAGAAGTGTCGACCGGCCATGTCGAGCCGGACGAGCGCGCAACGCTCGTCCGCGGCGGCGGTCTCCAGCGTGTCGACGAGTCCGTGCAGGCCGGCGTGGTCGAAGCAGTTGCCGCGTGCCGCGTTGTCGTAGCGGACCCGCGCCAGGCGGCCGTCGTGCCCATGGGTCAGGGTGATGGTCACGCCGGGGATCATACATACCGGTCGGTATGAAGACAACGCCGCTGGTTGGCCCGGCTCTGTCACACGAATGTCATGGACGGGATACCCGGGTGACCCGTTGACTTGATACCGGCTGGTCGGTACTTTGTGGCGAACGTCACCGCCGCCTCACGCGGAGACATGACGGGTCCATCGCTGTGAAGGACACCACGATGATCATGAAGTCCTTGCGTTCCCGGCGCTCCCTGGCACTTGCCGCCGCCGCGACCATCGCGAGCGCCGGCCTCACCGGGTGCGGCGGCTCCGACTCCGACAACGCCGGCGCGTCCGGCACGGCCACCATCCGGGCCCTGCTCGCCGCGCAACCGGCGACGCTCGACCCGATCGTGGGCGCACGCTCCGCCCAGATCGTCTGGGCGACGATGCTCGAGCCCCTGATCGACACCGGCGACGACCTGACGCCCACCGACACCGGCCTGGTGACGAGCTGGACCCGCACCGACGCCACGACCTGGAGCTTCAAGGTCCGGCCCGACATCAGCTTCAGCAACGGCGAGAAGGCCGACGCGGCGGCGGTCGCCAACACCATCACGCTCACCCGGGACAGCGCCGCGTCGCAGCTCAAGTCCTACTTCGGGAACGTCACCGCGATCGAGGCGCCGGACGCCACCACCGTCGTGGTCAAGACCAAGACCCCGCAGTACGACATCCCCGACCTGCTCACCACCGTCTACCTGGTGCCGCCGAAGTACTACCAGGAGAAGGGCTCGGAGGGCTTCGCCGCCGCACCGGTCGGCACCGGCCCGTACGTGTGGAGCGGTGCGAACGCCGGCCGCGACATCTCGGTCAAACGCAACCCCGACTACTGGGGCACCAAGGCGACGAACGACGGCGTCACCTTCACCTGGGCCAACGAGGCCGCCCAGCGCCTCGCGTTGATCCAGAGCAAGAGCGTGGACGTCTCCTTCGACCTGCCGCCGGCGCAGGCGAGCGCGGCCAAGGCGGCCGGCGTCAACGTGGTGAGCACCGAAACCGCCATGAAGATCATCGCCTTCCTCGACTCGACCAAGGCGCCGTTCGACGACCCGAAGCTGCGCGAGGCGGCGGCGCTGGCCATCGACCGCGACGCGATCGTCAAGGGCATCTTCGACGGCCAGGCGGTGCCCGACGCCGGCCTGCTCAACGTCCGACCCGGCCAGCAGCCGACGCAGAGCGTGACCGCCGACCCCGCCAAGGCCAAGGAACTCGTCGGCGGCGTGGCCCCCGGCGTGCAGATCAGCTATCCGGCGGCGCAGTACACCAACATCGAGGAGGTCTCGCAGGCCGTCGGCGGCAGCCTGGAGAAGGCCGGCTTCAAGGTGACCTACGTGCCGCTCGACTACGGCACGCTGGTCAAGCGGATCATCGGCCGTCAGGTGCCCGGCATCGCGATCTTCGCCGGCGTCCCGAACGTCGCCGTGCCGGACTACTTCGTCAGCGGCTTCATGAAGACGAAGTCGATCACCGGAAACTGCCCCGACCCGCAGATCGACACGCTCGCCCAGCAGGCGCTGGAGCAGGACGGCGCCGAGCAGGCCGCCCCGATCTACGAGCAGCTCAACACCGTCGGCGTGGTCCAGAAGCACTGCTACGTGCCGCTGTACCGGCAGGTGTTCAACTACGCGACCGGCCCGGGTGTCTCCGGAGTGGTGTTCGGCCCCCTGAACACCGTGGACTTCACGAAGACGACCCGCTGACGATGGCCGAGGTAGTGGAGACGGGGGTGCCGGGCGACGTCGGCCGGCACCCCCGCACCCCGGCGGCGGAGCCGCCCGTGCTGGTGGTCGACGACCTCGTCGTCGAGCACCGCAACGACCGCACCGGTGAGGTCTTCCGGGCGGTCGACCGGGTGTCGCTGCGCATCGGGGCCGGCGAGAGCGTGGCCGTCGTCGGCGAGTCCGGCTCCGGCAAGACCACGCTCGCGATGGCCGCCACCGGGCTGGGACCGCGCGGCGGAGGCGACATCCGGCTGCTCGGCCACCCGCTGGACTCGACCAGCCGGAGCCGGCTGCGCCGGCTCCGCCCCGAGGTGCAGGTGGTGTTCCAGGACCCGCACGGCTCGCTGGACCCCCGGCAGTCGGTCCGGTCCGGGCTGCGGGAGCTGCGTTCGCTGCAACCCGAGCGGACCTCCTGGATCGGTGACGCCGACCTGCTCGGCCGGGTCCGGCTCGCCCCGGACCTGCTCGACCGCTACCCGCACCAGCTCTCCGGCGGTCAGGCGCAACGCGTCTGCATCGCCCGCGCGCTGCTCATGCGCCCCCGCCTGATCGTCGCCGACGAGCCGACCTCCGGCCTCGACGTCTCCGTCCAGGCCGACGTGCTGGCCCTGCTCCGGCAGATCCGGGCGACCACCGGCGCGGCGCTGCTGATGATCAGCCACGACCTGGCCGTGGTCCGCTCGGTCTGCGACTCCGTGCACGTGATGTACCAGGGCCGGGTCGTCGAGGCGGGGCCCTGCGAGACGGTCTTCGGCTCACCCGAGCACGACTACACCCGCGAGCTGCTCGCCGCGATGCCCGGCGCGCGATGGAGGTCCCGCCGATGAAGGCCCGCACCGTACGCCGCGTCGGCGGCCGGCTCGCCTCGCTGTTCGCCTCCCTGCTCATCGCGCTGACCCTGGCGTTCCTGCTCGGCCGCCTCTCCGGCGACCCGACCGCCACCATCCTCGGCCCGATGGCGCCGCCCGAGCAGCGCGAGGCGCTGCGCCACCAGCTCGGGCTGGACCTGCCCGTCGTCGTCCAGTACCTCGACTACCTCCGGGGCGTCTTCACCGGCGACCTCGGCCAGTCGTTGCAGTTCTACCAGTCGAACGTCTCGATGATCGCCGACCGGTTGCCGTACACGCTCCAGCTCGTCGGCGCCGGCATGGCGCTGGCGCTGCTCGTCGGCGTCCCGCTCGGGGTGCTGGCGGCGACCCGGGAGGGCACCTGGTGGGACCGGGGGGCCTCCACACTCGCGCTGCTCGGGCAGTCGGTGCCGGTCTTCTGGTTCGGCATGATGCTCGTGGTGCTCTTCGCCGTGCAGCTCGGCTGGCTGCCCGCCGGGCAGTCGGGCAGCCCGAGGCACCTGGTCCTGCCCGCCCTCACCATGTCGGTCTACCCGATGGCGCACATCGCCCGACTCACCCGGGCGTCGATGAGCGACGCGCTGGCGGAGCCCTACATCGACTCCGCCCGCGCCCGGGGCATCAGCGCCGGCCGGGTGGTGTGGCGGCACGCCTTCAAGAACGCCATGATGCCGATCCTGACGATCGTCGTGCTCCAGACCGGCATCCTGCTCTCCGGCGCGGTCGCGGTCGAGTACGTCTACTCCTGGCCGGGGCTCGGACAGCTCGCGTTGCAGGCCATCCAGTTCCGCGACTTCCCGCTCGTGCAGGCCATCGTCGTCTTCGGCGCACTGGTCTTCGTGCTGCTGAACCTGCTCGTCGACGTGCTGCACTCGATCGTCGACCCGAGAGTGCGGTGACCACCGTGAGTCAACTCGAACTCGACCCCGTCGTCGCCGCCGTGCCACCGCCCCGACGGGCCGGCCGCCGTGGTCGTACCTCGGTCTTCTGGCTGGCCGTGCCGCTGGTGGTGGCCGCCGTCGCGGTGTTCGTGCTGCCGCTGACCGGCCTGCTGCCCGAGGCCGGTCAGGACCTGGCCGCGACCCGCCGGCCGCCGGCCTTCCTCGACGGCGGCACCTGGGCGCACCCGCTCGGCACCGACAAGCTCGGCCAGGACCTGCTCACCCAGTTCGTCTCCGCCGGCCGGCTCACCATCGTGATCGGCCTGGTCGGCGCGCTCGTCGCGATCGGTCCCGGCACGCTGCTCGGCCTGCTGGCCGGCTACTTCCGGGGCGGCGTCGACCGGGTCATCTCGATCCTCATCGACGCCCAGCTCGCCCTGCCGTTCATCCTGGTCGCCCTCGCCATCATCGCGAACCGGGGCAGCTCGCTGCCGGTGCTGTTCCTGGTGCTGGCGCTCACCGGCTGGGCCGTGTGCGCCCGGGTCACCCGCGCGGCGACGCTGGCGATCCGGGAACGGCAGTTCGTCATCGGCCTGCGCGCCGCCGGCGCCTCGGAACCCCGGATCGTCTTCCGGCACATCCTGCCCAACCTGGCCGGCACCATCGTCGCGCTCGGCACCCTCCAGGTCGGCACCGCGATCCTGGTCGAGAGCGCGCTGAGCTTCCTCGGCCTGGGCGTGGTCCCCCCGATGAACAGTTGGGGCTCGATGCTGGCCTCGGGCCAGGACGAGCTGAGCCAGGCCTGGTGGATCGCCTTCTTCCCCGGGCTCGCCATCACCCTGCTGGTGCTCCTGGTGAACCTGCTCGGGGATGCGCTGCTCACCCACCACGACCCGCGGAAGAGGCGGCGATGACCGCACTGCTGGAGCTGTCCGGACTGTCCGTCACCGCCCGCCTCGCCGACGGCGACCTGCGCCTGCTGGACGACGTCGACCTGCGGATCGGACGGGGCCAGATCGTCGGCGTGGTCGGCGAGTCCGGCAGCGGCAAGACCACCCTGGCCCGCGCCGTGGTCGGCCTGCTGGACCGCAACGTACGCGTCGAGCGGGGCAGCGTCGCGCTGACCGGTGAGGTGGTGGTCGCGCCCGGCGTCGACCGGACCGACCGGGTCCGGGGCAGCGCCGTCGGCATGGTCTTCCAGGACGCGTCCCGGTCGTTGAACCCGCTGATGAAGGTCCGCACCCAGCTCGCCGAGGTGCTGCGCCGCCACGTCCGCGACATCACCCGGGCCGAGGTCGAGCGGCGCTCGGTGGAGGTGCTGGCGCAGATGCGCATCACCGACCCCGCGCGCGTCCTGGACAGCTACCCACACCAGCTCTCCGGCGGGCTCCGGCAACGGGTCGCCATCGGCCTCGCCGTGGTCACCCGCCCCGCGCTGGTGATCGCCGACGAGTGCACCACCGCCCTGGACGTGACCACCCAGACCAAGGTCGTGGACCTGTTCCGCACGCTCGTCGACGAACTCGGCATCGGCCTGCTGTTCGTCACCCACGACCTGATGCTCGCCAGCGACCTCTGCCACCGGATCGCGGTGATGAGCGGCGGCCGGGTCGTCGAGCAGGGCGACGCGACGGACGTGCTGGACCACCCGCGGCAGGACTACACCCGGCGCCTGCTCGCCGCCATCCCCTCGTGGAGCTGAAGGAGAACGCGCGCCCCATGTCCGAACAGCCCGGCATCGACGCCTACGCGGCCTACCTCCCGGCGTACGTGCTCGACGACAACAGACTGGACGCGACCGCGCCGCCGCGTGCCGGTGGCCCGGTCCGCGGCGTCGCCGCGTACGACGAGGACGCCGTCACGATGGCCGTCGAGGCGGTGCGGCGCGTCGCCGCCGACATTCCGGCGGGCCGGCACCTGCTGCTCGCCACCACCAGCGCGCCATACGAGGCGAAGACCTCGGCCGGCGTGGTGCACGAGGCCCTGGGGCTGGACCCCGGCGTCACCGCGCTCGACCTGCGCGGCCACCGGGCCGGCGCGTCCGCCCTCGACCTGGTGCTGCGGGCCGGCGCCCTGGCGGCCCTGGCCGACGTGCGGACCACCCGGCCCGGTGCGCCCGACGAACTGGCCCAGGGGGACGCCGCCGCGGCGTTCGTCGGTGGCCGGCGGGCCGCCGTGCTCCTCGCCCACGCCGGCCGGACCGTCGAGGTGCTGGACCGGTGGCGGCTGCCCGGGGAGCGGCACGACCGGGTCTGGGACGAACGGTTCACCGCTGAGATCCTCGTCGCGGCCGGTCTGGACGCCGCCCGTCGGGCGCTGGCCGAGGCGTCCCTCGACGCCGTCGACCAGGTCGTCGTGTCGTCGTCGAACCCGCGCGCCGCCACCGCGCTGCGCCGGGCGCTCGGCGGCTCGGGACAGGACGCGGCCATCGAGCGGGCCACCGGCTTCACCGGCGCCGCGCACCCCGGGCTGCTGCTCGCCGCGGCGCTCGACGAGGCGCAGCCCGGTCGGACCATCCTGCTGCTGTCGGCCACCGAGGGCGCCGACGCGTTCGTGCTGCGGGTCGGCGACGGGGTGCGCGCGGCGCGCGGCGGACCGTCGGTACGCGCGCAGCTCGCCGCGCGGCAGCGCCTGGGCTACGGCCGCTACCTGCGGTGGCGCGGGCTGCTCGACGTCCAGGGACCGGCCCGGCCGGCGGCGCCGGCGCCGGCGGCCCCGCCGATGCACCGCCGGGCCGGCTGGAAGTACCGGCTGGAGGGCAGCCGCTGCGACGCCTGCGGCCGGGTCACCACGCCACCCGGGCGGGTCTGCGCGTCCTGCGGCGTCGCCGGGTCGGACGCCGCGACCGCGAAGGTCGCGCTGCGCGACAGCACCGCCCGGGTGGTCTCGGCGACCCGGGACCACCTGACCACCATGCCGGAGCCGGAGGTGGCGATCGTCGTCGCCGACGTGGACGGCGGCGGCCGGCTCAGCGCGTACGCCACCGACGTCCCGCCCGGCGACGTCGTGGTGGGCATGCCGATGACTCCCACCTTCCGGCGGCTCTGGACCACCGACTCGATCCACAACTACTTCTGGAAGCTGCGCCCGGCCCCTCCGGAAGCCTCGCCAGGGAAGGACACCGCTGATGGCCAGTAGGCGTACCACGCACGACGTCGCGATCGTCGCGATGGGCTGCACCCCGTTCCGGGACCACTGGAACTCCTCGGCCGACGACCTGCTCGTCGACGCCGTGCGGGAGTGCGTCGGGTCGCTGCCCGGCAGCACGCTCGACGACGTCGACGCGTTCTGGGTCGGCACCCAGGGCTCGGGCATGTCCGGGCAGACCCTGGCCCGTCCGCTACGGCTGGTGGGCAAGCCGGTCACCCGGGTCGAGAACTACTGCGCCACCGGGTCGGAGGCGTTCCGCAACGCGGCGTTCGCGGTCGCGTCCGGGGCGTACGACATGGTGATGGCGACCGGGGTGGAGAAGCTGAAGGACTCCGCGTACTCCGGCCTGTCGGCGGTGTTCCCGCCGGCCGACGGCACCGACGTCGACTGGACCGCGCCGGCCGGGTTCTCCCTGCTCGCCCCGGCCTACCAGGAGGCGTACGGGTTGGACGCCGGGCAGATGCGCAGCGCGCTGACGAAGGTCGCCATGAAGAACCACGCCAACGGCGCCCGCAACGAGCGCGCCCAGTTCCGCAGGGCGGTCTCCGCCGAGACCGTGGAGAACTCGCCCCGGATCGCCGGGCCGCTCGGGGTGATGGACTGCTCGGGCGTCTCCGACGGCGCGGCGGCGGCGATCCTGGTCCGGGCCGAGGACGCCCACCGGTACACCGACAAGCCGGTCTTCCTGCGGGGGATGAGCTTCGTCGCCGGCTCCGGGGCCGGGCTGGCCGCCGACGGGTACGACTTCACCACCTTCCCCGAGGTGGTCGCCGCGGCCCGCCAGGCGTACGAGCAGGCCGGCGTCACCGACCCGGCGTCGGAGATCTCGCTGGCCGAGGTGCACGACTGCTTCACACCGACCGAGGTGGTGCTGATGGAGGATCTCGGGTTCTCCGAGCGCGGCAAGGCCTGGCGCGACATCCTCGACGGCCGGTACGACCTCGACGGGGCGCTCCCGGTCAACACCGACGGTGGTCTCAAGTCGTTCGGCCACCCGATCGGCGCGACCGGGCTGCGGATGATGTTCGAGTGCTTCACCCAGCTCCGGGGCGAGGCCGGCGCACGGCAGGTGCCCGACGCCCGGCTGGCGGTCGCGCAGAACCTGGGCGGGCAACCGGGCTCCTGCGTCGCGTTCGTGGCGGTCCTGGGGAACCAGCGATGAGCGGCCGGGTCACCCTCGACGGCCGGGCCGTGATCGTCACCGGCGCCGGCAACGGCATCGGCCGGGCGCACGCGCTGACCCTCGCCGAGCGGGGCGCGTCGGTGGTCGTCAACGACCTCGGCGGGGCGGTCGACGGCTCGGGTTCCTCGGGCGCGGCCGAGCGGGTCGTCGCGGAGATCCGCGCCGCCGGTGGCGTCGCCGTCGCGTCCACCGACTCCGTGGCCACCGCCGCCGGGGGCGCCGACCTCGTCGGCCGGGCGATCGACGAGTTCGGCCGGCTCGACGCGATCATCCACAACGCCGGCATCCTGCGCGACCGGACGCTGGCCAAGATGGCCGACGAGGACGTCCGCGCGGTGCTCGACGTGCACCTGGCCGGCGCGTTCCACGTGCTACGGCCCGCCTGGCCGCACCTGGTCGAGCGGGGGTACGGCCGGATCGTGCTGACCAGCTCGTCGTCCGGCCTGTTCGGCAACTTCGGCCAGGCCAACTACGGGGCCGCCAAGGCCGGTCTGATCGGTCTGATGAACGTGCTCGCGCTGGAGGGGGCCCGCCGGGGCATCCTCGTCAACGCGATCGCGCCGACCGCGGCGACCCGGATGACCGAGAACCTCCTCGGCGACCTGACCGACCGGTTCGACCCGCGGCACGTCGCCGCGGTGGCGACCTTCCTCGCCTCCGAGCAGTGCCGGCTCAACCGGCACATCCTCACCGTCGGCGGCGGGCGGGTCGGGCGGATCTTCCTGGGCGTCACGCCCGGCTGGTACGGCGGGACCGAGCCCGCCTCGCCGGACGACATCCTCGACGCCGTCGACGACATCTGCCGGCTCGACGACTTCATCGTGCCCGACAGCGGCGCCGACGAGGTGACGCTGATCCAGCGCGTCCTCGGCGGGCCGTCCGGACCGTCCGCCTGAACCGTCGCGGACCCTCCAGAAAGCGAGTCACCATGCCGGTCAGCGAAGTGCACCACGTGGCCATGACCGTCTCCGACGTCGACCGCGCCGCGGACTTCTACGAGCAGGCGCTGGGCTACCGCCGGACGCTGCGTACCGAGGTCGGCGGCCCCGGGATCGAGGTGTCGCTGGGGCTGCCCGCCGGCACCACCGGCCGGGTCCAGTACCTCCAGGGGCCCAGCCGGATCGGGCAGCTCGAACTCATCGAGTGGAACGGCGTCAAGACCCGTACGGCCACCGCCGGTCACCTGGAGCTGGGCACCTTCCTGCTCAGCTTCGAGGTGCCCCGGGACGAGCTGGACGAGCTGCACCGGCGGCTGGTCGAGCTGGGCGCGGAGTGCCTGTCCGCGCCGAACCGGGTGCTGCTGGAGAACTACGGCCACATCACCGCGTTCGCCGCCCGCGACCTCGACGGCAACCTGCTGGAGTTCGTGTCCCTGCCGTCCCGGGAGGAGATCCTGGCCCGGCGGCGGGGGAGCGACGCCTGATGGCCGGCAGCAACATCACCGAGACGTTGCGCCGCCAGGCGTCGCGCCGCGCCGACTCCGAGGCGCTCGTCGACGGCGACGGTCGCTGGACGTACGCCGAGCTGGACGCGGACGTCGACCGGCACGCGGCGGCGCTGCGGGACGCCGGCCTCGGTGACGGGGACCTGGTCGGGGTGCTGGGGCGCAACACCGCCACCTACGTCATCGAGCTGCTGGCGCTGAGCCGGCTCGGTGCGATCTCGGTGCCGCTGAACTGGCGGCTGCACGTCGACGAGCAGGCGTACGTCATCGGGCAGGCCGGCGTCACCGGGCTGCTCTACGACGACGACTTCGCCGACGACGTGGCCCGGTTGGCGACCGCGACCGGGCTGCGGACGCTCGTCGCGAACGGCGACCGGGTGGTCGCCGGCGCCCGGCGACTGGCCGACCTGCGGGACCGGCAGCCGCCGGGGGTGCGGGTCGGCGACGCGGAGAAGGGGCCCGCCGACATCCACCGGCTGCTCTACACCTCGGGCACCACGGCGCGGCCCAAGGGGGTGGTGCACACCTGCGGGAACCTCACCGCGAACCACTTCGCGCAGATCCTGGAGCTGGAACTCACCTCCGCCGACCGGATCCTCGTCTCCGCGCCGCTGTTCCACGTCAGCGGGCTGGAGGCGCCCGGCCTGGCGACGTTCGTGGCCGGCGCGACGATGGTGCTCACGCCGACGTTCAAGCCGGCCGACATCGCCCGGATCGCGGCCGGGGAACGCGTCACCGGCATGGTCCTCGCCGCGCAGATCCTGTTCGGACTGCTCGACCTCGACGAGCCGCCGGATCTCTCGTCGCTGCGCTACCTGCTCTTCGCCGGCGTCGCGCCCGGTGTGCGGCGCGAGGTGAAACGCCGGCTGCCGCACGTGCGCCTGGTCGACACGTTCGGCATGACCGAGCTGTGCAACGGGGTCTGCTACCTGGACGCCGCCCACGAGGAGTCCAAGCTGGGCGCGCTGGGGGCGCCGTTTCCCGGCGTGCACATCCGGATCGTCGACGAGCACTTCCGGCCGGTCGGTCCCGACGTCGAGGGGGAGATCATCGTGCGGGGGGAGAAGATCTCACCCGGTTACTGGAACGACGACGAGGCCAACCGGCGTACCCGGCGGGACGGGTGGTTCCTCACCGGTGACATCGGGCGGATCGACGCCGACGGCTACCTGTGGTTCGTCGACCGCCGCGCCGACCTGATCAAGTCCGGTGGGGAGAACGTCGCCGGCGCCGAGATCGAGCGGGTCCTCGCCCAGCATCCCGACGTCGCCGAGGTCGCCGTGATCGGGGTGCCGGACCCGCGGTGGGACGAGGTCCCCAAGGCGTTCGTCATCCTCACCGACGGGGCGACCACCACCGCCGAGGAGTTGCGCGAGCACTGCCGGGCCAGCCTGGCCCGGTACAAGGTGCCGAAGTACGTGCGGATCGTGACGTCGTTGCCGCGCAACGACTCCGGCAAGGTGCTGAAGAAGAGCCTGCGCGAGGCCGAGGGGGCCCGGGCATGAGCACCGCGAACCTGGCCGCGATGCTGTCCGGCAACGCCCGGCGGTTCGCCGACGCCGACGCGCTCGTCTTCGAGGACCGCCGGTGGACCCACCGGCAGCTCGACGACGACGTCAACGCGTTGGCCGCCGGCCTGGCCGCCGAGGGCGTGGGGCGGGACAGCCGGGTGGCGATCGTGGCGAACAACGTGCCCGAGTTCCTGCTCCTGTCCCTGGCGCTGGCGAAGCTCGGCGCCGTCTTCGTGCCGCTGAACTACCGGCTCACGCCCGGCGAGCTGGCCCGGTTGCTGGCGCACGCGCGGGTCGAGGCGGTCGCGACGGTGCCGGAGTACGCCGCGCTCACCGCCGCCGCCGTCGCCGACCTGCCGGCCGTACGCCGGTTCGCGCTGGAGCCGATCGACGGCGGATGGCTCGACCTGCGGGCCCTCGTCGAGGCGAACCGGGGCGCCCGGGTCGCCGACGCCGCACTCGACGACGCGGCCCTGCAACGGATCGTCTACACCTCCGGCACGACCAGCCTGCCCAAGGGCGTCCTGCTCACCCACGGCAACGTGAACATGAACATGCACGCCCAGATCGTCGAGCTGGGGCTGCGGCCGACCGACCGGATCCTGAACGTCGCGCCGCTCTACCACGTCGGCGGCACCGACCTGCCCGGCTACGGCATCTGGCACGTCGGCGGCTGCATGGTGCTGCACCGGCGGTTCGAGCCGGCGGCGGTGCTGCGGGCGATCGGGACCGAGCGGATCACCGGCATGGTGCTGGCGGCGACGATGCTCGACATGGTCCGCCGGGAGGCGACCGCCGGGGCGGACCTGTCGTCGGTGCGGTGGCTCATCTACTCCCAGGTGACGTCCGCGTTGTTCGGTGTGGCGCGCGGCCTGTTCCCAAACGCCCGGCTGATCGAGGGCTACGGCCTCACCGAGACGTGCGGCGGGCTGACCTATCTCGACGCGGCGCACCAGGAGTCCAAGCAGGGGTCGGTCGGCATCCCGGTGCCGTGGGTGCGGGTCCGGGTGGTCGACCCGGACGGCGTCGACGTGCCGGTCGGCGTGGACGGCGAGGTGGTCGCGCGGGGACCGAAGGTGAGCCCCGGCTACCTCGACGACCCGGAGGCGACCCGTGGCGCGTTCCGGGACGGCTGGTTCCACACCGGTGACATCGGCTGTCTCGACGCCGACGGCTACCTCTACATCCGCGACCGGCTCAAGGACATGATCCGCAGCGGCGGGGAGAACATGGCCAGCGCCGAGATCGAGAACGTGCTCGCCGACCATCCGCTCGTGCTGGCCGCGTCCGTGGTGGCGGCGCCGCACCCGGTGTGGTTGGAGGTGCCGGCCGCGTTCGTGATCGGCCGGCCGGGGCTGACGCCGGAGGCGCTCGTCGCGCACGCGCGGGCGCGGCTCGGCCGGTTCAAGGTCCCGAAGGAGGTCTACCTGGTGTCGGAGTTCCCGACCAACCCGTCGGGCAAGGTGCTCAAGCGGGAACTGCGGGAGCTGCGCTCCTCGTTGCGGCCGGACTGGACGTACGACGGGGAACGGCGCGACTGACGCGCCCGGTCAGCGGGCGGTGTTCGCGGCGTGGCGCAGCAGCGCGAGCGTGTGCACGAGCGCGAACCGCCGGGTGCCGCGACCCAGGTCGTCCCACGGCTTCTTCCAGGTCGTCCGCCGCGCGAGGTCCCACGCGGTGGCGCCGTCGCCGGTCAGGCCGCGGAGGGCCTCGACCTCGTCGCGGTGGAAGGCCACGAGCGCGTCGGCGCGGGCGGCGACGTCCCGGTAGGGGAACTGGTGCGCGGGGCAGGCGATCTCGGCGCCGAGGTCCCGGATGCGCCGCAGCGACCGGAACAGGTCCGCGGCCGGGTCGTCCTCGGGGCGGCTGACGATGGCGAGCTGGGTGGGCCCCTCGGCCATCATGGTGTCGCCGGTGAAGACCAGGCCGCGGGTGTCGAAGTAGACCGTGTGCCCGTAGGTGTGGCCGGGGGTGGGCACGGCGTGGATGGTCACGTCGCCGAACCGGAACTCCGTCCGGCCGGTCAGGCTGACGTCGAGGCGCAGGCTCTCGTGGTGCACGGCGACCTCGACCGCGTCGGCGTACATGCCGTCGACGACGTCGGGCGGGGCGCCGGTGAGGGCGAGCGCGGTCCGGAGCTGCTGGAGGAAGCTGCCGCGTCGGTGGTGCATGGTGGCGAAGTCGTCGGCGCCGCCCATGACGACCCGGGCGCCCGCCACGGCCCGCAGCCGGTCGGCGAAGCCGACGTGGTCCGGGTGGTTGTGGGTGAGCAGGACCGTCGAGATGGCGTCGACCCGGTGCCCGATGGACGCGAGCGACCGCTGGAACGACGTCCAGCAGCTCGGGTGGTCGTAGCCGGCGTCGACGAGGACCGGGCCGTCGCCGGTCTCGATGAGGAAGACGGTGATGGACCGCAGGGCGCTGCCGTGCAGGGGGACGGGGACGGCCCAGACCCCGTCGACGACCTCGGTGGGGGCGGGCACCTGGCGGGCCCGCCAGCTGGCGGCGTGTACGTCGCTCACGGGTATGGACATCGTCCGACGGCTCCCTTACTGTGGGACACCAACATACCGGATGGTCGGAATCTAATTCAAGGAGTCCGATGAGCGAGGAGCGGACCGGGTTTCGGTTGTGGGCGACCGCGGAACCGGACCTGTGCGCGATCGTGACCGCCGACGACCGGCGCATCTCCTACGGCGAGCTGTACGCCGAGGTGAACCGGATCTCGCACGGCCTGCGTACCCGGGCCGGCCTGCGGCCCGGCGACACGGTCGCGGCGGTGATGACGAACAGCGTCGGCCTGGTCGCGTTGTACCTGGCCGCCATGCAGTCGGGGCTCTACCTGGTGACGCTCAACTACCACCTCACCGAGCCCGAGGTGGCCCACATCCTCACCGACAGCGCCGCCAAGGTGGTGGTGGGCTCCGAGCGGGTCGAGGACGTCGTGGTGGCCGCCGCCGGGGCCGCGCCCGGCATCCAGGTCTACCTCGACGGCGCGCCCACCACGGACCGGGCCCGACCGCTGTCGGCGCTCACCGCCGGCATGCCCGCAACGAGCCCGCCGCAGACGCCGGCCGGTTCGCTGATGATGTACACCTCGGGCACCACCGGCCGGCCGAAGGGCGTCAAGCGTCCGCTCAGCGGCGTCGACGCGGACACCGGCGCGCTCACCTACGTCTGGCTGTTCCGGGAGTTCGGCATGGAGCGCGGCGCGTTCGCGTCCTGGCTGGTCTCGGCGCCGATGTACCACTCGGCCAACATCACCCCGGCGATGGGCGCGCTGCACGCCGGCGGCACCATGGTCCTGATGGACGGCTGGACGCCGGAGGGCTTCCTGCGCCGGGTCCAGCAGCAGCGGGTGACCGGGACCAGCATGGTGCCGACCCACTTCTACCGGCTGCTGCAACTGCCCCAGCCGGTCCGCGACGGCTACGACCTCTCCTCGCTGCGCTACGTGCTGCACGGCGCCGCGCCCTGCCCGCGCGAGGTCAAGCAGCGGATCCTCGACTGGTTCGGCCCGGTGGTCTACGAGTACTACGGCTCCACCGAGGTGGGCACCACCGTCGCACGCCCGCACGAGTGGCTGGCCCACCCGGGCACGGTCGGTCGTCCGGCCTCCATCTCGACCCTGCGGATCCTCGACGAGCTGGGCAACGAGGTGCCCGTCGGACAGACCGGCATCGTCTACATGCGCCAGGGCGACGACCGGGTCGAGTACCACAACGACCCGGGCAAGACCGACGGCGCGCGCCGCGACGGCCTGATGACCGTCTGGGACGTCGGCCACGTCGACGCCGACGGGTTCCTCTACATCACCGGGCGGGCGGCCGAGCTGATTCTGGTCGGTGGCGTCAACGTCTACCCGGCCGAGATCGAGGCGGCGCTGATGGGCCACGACTGGGTCGCCGACGCCGGCGTGGTCGGCGTGCCCGATCCGGAGTTCGGCGAGGTGCCCCAGGCCCACGTCGTGCTGCGGAACACCGCGCCGGCTCCCGACACGGCCGTCGAGGAACTGCGCCACTACCTGGCGGGCCGGCTGGCGAAGCCGAAACGCCCGCGGTCCTACGTGCTGCGCGACGCCCTGCCGCGGGACCCGAACGGCAAGCTCTACAAGGCCCGGCTCACGCGCGTCGAGGAACCCAGCGCGTGACCGGCGCGACCGACGACCCGCTGGGAGGTGGGCATGGACTTCGCTGACAGCGACACCGACCTGGCGTTCCGGCGCGAGGTCGGCAGGTGGCTCGACGAGGCGCTGGCGGACGTGCCCGACCAGGAGGAGCTGTCCCAGGAGCAGCGCGAGCACTGGTCGCGGGTGTGGCAGGACCGGCTGTGCGCGGGCAACTGGGCCGGCCTGTCCTGGCCGGTCGCGCACGGTGGCCGGGGGATGGACGCGCTCGCGCAGGCCATCTTCAACGAGGAGGCCGCGGTACGCGGGGCCCCGTACCCGCTCAACGGCGTCGGCATGATGCTGGCCGGGCCGACGATCATCGCGCACGGCACCGACGAGCAGCAGGCCCGGCACCTGCCCGGGATCCTGCGCGGCGACGAGTACTGGTGTCAGGGCTTCAGCGAGCCCGGCTCCGGTTCCGACCTGGCGAGCCTGGGCACGGCGGCCACCCGGGTCGACGGCGGCTGGCGGATCAACGGCGCCAAGATCTGGACGTCCAACGCGCACAACGCGTCGAAGTGCCTGCTGCTGGCGCGTACCGACACCGACGCGCCGAAGCACCGGGGCATCACCTACTTCCTCGCCCCGATGGACGGGTTCACCGTGCGGTCGCTGGTGATGATCAACGGGGACACCGAGTTCAACGAGATGTTCCTCGACGACGTGTTCGTCGCCGACGCCGACGTGCTCGGCGGCGTCGGCAACGGGTGGCAGGTCGCGCTCACCACGCTCGCGTTCGAACGCGGCAGCATGGCGCTCAACCTCTGGGTGTGGGCCCGCCAGGCGGTCGACCGGGTGGTCGACGTCGCGCTCGCGCGGGGCACGGCCGACGACAGCGCGTTCGTCGACGCGGTGGGCGCGTTGCAGTGCGACGCCGAGGCGGTCCGGATCGGGTCGATGCGGATGCTCGGCGAGAGCCGCGCCGGTGGGGTCCCCGGGCCGGAGACCTCGGCGCTGAAGAGCCTGTGGGCCGGCGTGGTGCAGCAGGCCAACCGGCTCGCGGTGCAGCTCGACGACGCCGGTGGGGTGCTGGTCGACGGCGACGGCGCCGCCGCCCGGATCCGCCGCTACCTGCGGGCCCGCGCCCACACGATCGAGGGCGGCACGGAGGAAGTCCAGAAGTCGATCCTCGCGGAGCGGGTGCTGCACCTGCCCCGCTCACGCTGAGCGGAGTCGCCGGATGCGCGCAACATTCACCCAGGAGCAGCAGGAGATCGGCAGGACCGTGGGCGCGCTCGCGGACGGCGCCGTCGGCACGGCCCGCGAGGCGCTGTCCGGCCCGTGGCGGGCCCCGGCGTGCGACGGCCCGCTGCTGCGGGACTTCGGGCTGCTCGGCGTGCCCGAGGCGGCCGGGGGCGTCGGGTCGAACCTGATCGACCTGCTGGTCGCCGTCGAGGCGCTGGGCGAGCGGCTGGCCCCGAGCCGGTTCCCGGCGCACGCGGCGGCCGTCCAACTGCTGTGCGGCGACGCGCGGCGTACCGAGGCGCTTCCCGACGGGGTGCTGGACGGCGGCCGGGTGCTCACCCCGGCGGTCGACGTGCCGGGTGGTTCCGGTTGGGCGGACCGGTCGTCACCGGACCGGCTGGTCCGGACCCTGGTGCCGTACGCGGCGCAGGCGGACGGCGTGGTCGCCCTCGGTCCCGGCGGGGTCTGGGTCGCCGACCCGACCCGGGTCACCGCGCGGCAGTCGCTCGACGCGTCGGTGCCGTTGTCGGACGTCGCGCTGGCCGCGCCCGAACGGACGCGGCCGGTCGGGAGCGGCGCGTGGCGGGCCACGCTCGTGGTGGCCGCGCAGTTGTGCGGGGTGGCCCAGGGCGCGATCGACCTGGCCGCCGAGCAGGCGCGCACGCGCCGGCAGTTCGGGCGCGTGATCGGTTCGTTCCAGGGGGTCGCGTTCCAGTTGGCCGAGGCGGCCACCGCGCGCAAGGCGGCGTGGGACCTGACGCTGTACGCCGGGTGGGCGGTCGACAACGGCCGTCCGGACGCCGAGATCCAGGTGCACGCCGCGAAGGCGGCGGCGGGGCGGGCGGCGATCTTCGCGGCGGAGCGGTGCATCCAGGTGCACGGCGGGATGGGCATCACCATGGAGGCGGACCCGCACCTGTTCCTGCGTCGCGCGTTCGTGTTGGACGCCTGGTGCGGACGGGGCTCGTGGCATCGGCGGCGGACCGGCGAACTGCGCATCCGGTCGCGCCGGTCGGATCGCGCCTGACCTGCGGAACCCTTGCCCGGCTACGGCCGGGGCAGTAACATACCGGCTGGTCGGAATAAATGAGGAGAAGGCCGTGAAGTTCGGAATCATGAACCTGTTCCCGGTGGCCGACGGCGCATCGGACCATCAGGTGCTTCGAGAGACCCTCGAGGAGATCCAGCTGGCCGACGAACTCGGCTTCGACTCGATCTGGCTCGCCGAGCACCACTTCTCGAAGTACGGCATCCTCGGCAGCCCGCTGAACTTCGGCATGGCGGTCGCGGAGCGGACCCGGCGGATCACCATCGGCACCGCCGTCCTCGTGCTGCCGCTGCACCACCCGCTGCGACTGGCCGAGGACATCGCGGCCCTCGACGTGCTCAGCGGCGGCCGGGTCTCGATCGGCGTCGGGCGTGGCTACCAGCCCGCCGAGTTCGCCGGCTTCGGCGTCCCGCTGGCCGAGTCGAAGCAGCGCTACCAGGAGACGCTGGAGATCCTGCGGCTCGCGCTGACGCAGGAGAACTTCTCCTACCACGGCGAGATCTTCCACTACGACGGCGTCACGACCTACCCGCGGCCGTTCACCCCGGGCGGCCCGCCGATCCTCCAGGGCACCGTCTCGCCGGAGAGCTTCCGGGAGCGCGGCGCGGTGGGCGAGTCGATCATCACCTCGCCGAACTTCACGCCGTTGGGCATCATGCAGAAGAACTTCGACCTCTACCGGCGGAGCATGGAGGAGAACGGCTTCGACATCTCCACCTACGACCTGCCGTTCATGCAGCAGGTCTGGTGCGGTGACAGCCAGGACGGCCTCCGCGAGGCCGCCCGGGCGGCGATGACCTACTACAAGTCCGTCGGCAAGGTCATCCCGGGCTCGGCGGAGGCCATCGAGAAGGAGCGGTCCTACTACGCGGCGGTCGCCAAGAACATCGAACTGCTGACGCTGGAGCAGACGCTGACCCACGGCGGCAACTTCGGCTCGGCCCAGCGCGTCATCGAGACCATCGAGATGCTGCGCGAGCAACTCGGCATCAACCACTACATCGGCTGGCTGCGCATCCCCTCGCTGGACCGCCGGGCCGCGCTGCGCTCGATGGAGGAGTTCGCCGACAAGGTGATCCCGCACTTCCGGGCCCAGGACGCCGCCGCCGACCGCCCCACCGTGGGCGTGGCCGCCGCCGAGGCGGTCCTCGGGTGAGAGTCAGCTGCTTCCTCAGCGCCCAGTTCGACCCGTCGGCCTCCGCCACGGAGGGCATCGACGGCGTGCTGGCCCAGGCGGTCGCCGCCGAAGCGGCCGGCTTCCACGCCGTCTACCTCGGACACCACTTCCTGGCCCGGTCGGCGTTCGTCCAGCCCGTCCCGCTGGCCGGCTTCCTGGCCCACGCCACCGGCCGGGTCCGCATCGGGTTCGGGGTCCTGCTCGCGCCGCTGCTGAACCCGGTCGCGCTCGCCGAGGACCTGGCCTCGCTCGACGTGCTCTCCGGCGGCCGGCTGACCGTCGGCGTCGGCGCCGGCTACCGCCGCCGCGAGACCACCGCGTTCGGCGTGGCCTGGGAGGACCGGCTGCGGCGACTGCGCGAGTACGTCCCGATGCTGCGGTCGCTGTGGAACGGCGAGACGATCGACATCGCCGGTAGCTGGGGCGAGGTGCCCGGCGCGCACCTGGCGCTGCGTCCGGCGCAGGCCGGCGGCCCGCCGCTGTGGATCGGCGCGTTCGCCGAACCCGCGGTGCGCCGCGCCGCACGACTGGACGCCCCGTGGCTGATCGGCCCGAAGGGCGACGACGACGAACTGGCCCGCCTGCTCGCCGTCTACCGGGCCGAGCTGACCGAGCGGGGCTTCCCCCTGGAACGGGAGTACCCGATGAGCCGCGAGGCGTACCTCGGCGACAGCTATCCGGCGGCCGTCGCGGCCGTCCGCCCGCACCTGCGACGGCAGTACGCCGGCTACAAGTCCTGGGACGACGCCCAGTCCCTCGACCTCGACCGGTATCTGGCCGAGGACTGCCTGGTCGGCTCCGCGGACGACATCGTCGCCAAGCTGCGCCGCTGGGAGACCGAGCTGGGCATCACCGAGGTCTCGCTGCGGCACCAGTTCGTCGGCGCCGGGCAGGACGAGGCGATGGAGCAGCTCGCCCGCTTCGGCGCGGAGGTCATCCCGCGGGTCAGCACCCCCGCCACCGCCCCCGAGGCCCTCCGGTGACCGCCGCCAACCTGGTCCGGGTCCTGGAAGGCCGGCACGCCGACCGCGGCGACCTGCCCGGCCTGTACGGCGAGGACGGCCGGTCCTGGACGTTCGAGCAGATCGACCTGCTCGCCGGCGGCGTCGCCACCGCGCTGCGGGCCGAGGGCGTCACCGCCGGCGACCGGGTCGCCTGCTACCTCACCAACGGCCCCGAGATCGTGTTCTTCCTCTTCGGGGCGTGGAAGATCGGCGCGGTGCCGGTCACCGTCAGCAGCCTCTACAACGCCGCCGAGCTGGCCGAGTCGACCGCGAAGACCGCGCCCCGGCTGCTGCTCGTCGACGACCGTCGCCCGGACGTCGTGGCCGACCTGCTCGGCGCCGCGCCGGACGGCGTACCGTTCCCGGTCCGGTCCGTCGCCGGCGCGCTGCCCGGCGCCCCGGCGCTGCCCTGGCGGCGGGAGGTCCGGGTGCCCGGCGTCGACGTCGCGCCCGAGGCGGAGGCCTGCATCCTGTTCACCGGCGGCACGACCGGACGGCCGAAGGCGGTCAGTGTCACCCACGGCGGCACGCGTGAGTCGCTGGCCCGGCTCGCCCGGGTGACCACCGGCGCCGACACGGAGGGCACGGCGGCCCGCGAGGCCAGTCCCAACCTCATCGCGCTGCCGCTGTTCCACAGCGGCGGCCAGCACTCGCTGCTGTTCGCCTTCTTCGTCGGCCGGCCGGCGGTGGTCTGGGAACGCTTCGGCGTGGACCGGCTCGCCGACCTGATGGCCCGGTTCGCGTTCGACAACTTCTTCTTCCTGCCCACGATGGTCTTCGACATCGTCCACGCGGAACGGGACCTGCCGTTCGAGGGCGTGAAGTCCGTCCTGGTGGCCGGCCAGGCGATCGCGTGGCCGGTGCGGCGCGCGTTCGAGGAGCGCTACCGCGTGCCCATCCTGGTCAACTACGGCTCCACCGAGGCCGGTCACATCGCCGGCTGGACCGGGCGGGACATGAAGGCCGGCCGGTGGAAGCCGGGCTCCGCCGGTCGGGTCTACCCGGGTGTGGAACTGGAGATCCGCGACGACACGGGCGCCGCGCTGCCGACCGCAGCGGCGGGCGAGGTGGTGGTCCGGTCCGCGCTGACCAGGGGCTACGTCGACGACGCCGAGGCGTCCGCCGAGCTGGTCCGCGACGGCTGGGTGCACACCGGCGACATCGGCTACGTCGACGACGACGGCGTGCTCTTCCTGGTCGGCCGCAAGCGGGACATGATCAAATGCGGGGGCTTCCAGGTGTGGCCCGAGGAGATCGAGGACGAGCTGCGGGGGCATCCGCTGGTGCGCGACGTCCGGGTGCTCGGCCGGCCCGACGACCGGCTGGGGGAGATCCCGGTGGCCCTGGTGGTGCGCGAGGACGACGACGCGGTGGGCGACGACGACCTCGCCGACCGGCTCGTCGCGTACGCCCGGGACCGGCTGGCCCACTTCAAGACGCCCCGGCGGATCGAGTTCGTGCCCGCCCTGGAACGCAGCACCACCGGGAAGATCAGCCGCGTGTCGGCTGCCGTGCCGGACGGAGGCGGGGACCGATGAAGTTCGGGATCATGGCGTCGCACCAGTACCCGCACGGCGACGACCTCGGCCGGCACCTCCACGACCTGTTCGGCACCGTCGAACTGGCCGCGGAGCTGGGCTACGACTCGGTGTGGACGATCAACCACTTCCAGTCCAACCTGGCCACCCCGCAGCCGATCTCGATGATGGCGAGCCTGATCCCCCGCTCGGGCGACATGATGCTCGGCACCGGGATCCTGCTGCTGCCGATGTTCCACCCGGTGCACATCGCCGAGGAGTTCGCCACGCTGGACCACCTCTCCGGCGGCCGGGTGGTCCTCGGCGTCGGCGCGGGCTACCGGGAGAACGAGTTCGCCGCCTTCGGGGTCGACCCGGAAACCCGGTTCCGCCGGTTCGACGAGAGCCTGCGGCTCATCCGCGCGCTCTGGACCGGGACGCCGGTCAACCACGACGGGGAGTTCTATCCACAGGTCGACGCCACCATCGGGGTGCGACCGCTGACCCCCGGCGGCCCACCGATCTGGATCGGCGCCGGTGGGAAGAAGGCGGTCCGCCGGGCCGCCCGCCTCGGCGACGCCTGGTACGCGCCGGGCAACTCGCCGAGCCGCCGGTTCCTCCCCGAGCACCTCGCCGTCTACAACGAGGCGCTGGCCGAGTACGGCCGCGACCCGGCGACGGTGCAGCGGCCGGTCGGCGTCGAGCTGTACTGCGCGCCGAGCACCGAGCGGGCCGTCGCGGAGGCGTTGCCGCACGCCCGGGTCGAGTACTCGACGTACGCCGAGTACCCGGCGCTGCGGTGGCAGCGGGACCGGTTCGACGAACTGGTCCGCAACACGCTGCTGCTGGGCTCGCCGGAGTTCCTCGTCGAGCGGATCTCCGCGCTGCGGGACCTGGGCTTCGACCACCTCATCTTCCGTCCCGGCTGGCTGGGCATGCCGACCGAGAAACTCCGCGCCTCGCTGCGGTTGTTCGCCGCCGAGGTGATCCCCGCCTTCCGCCCCACCCCAGAAAAGGAATCGCCGTGAAGAAGACCGAAGCCGAGCTGCTGGAGAACCAGTGGGACGTGGCGAACATGGAGGTCGACCCCGAGGTTCTCGCGAGGTACGTCCGCTACGACGTCGACGAGCAGCGGGCCGTCGCCACCATCACCTTCGACCGTCCCGACCGGCTCAACGCCATCCCGGTCGCCGCCTTCGAGCGCGTCGGTGACCTGGTCCGGGAGGCCGAGACCGACGACCGGGTCAAGGTCATCGTGTTCAAGGGGGAGGGGGAGCACTTCGGCACCGGCGCCGACGCCGCCGAACTCGGCCACTACATCGGCTACCGGACCGGCACCGACAAGGCGTCCCGACGCCGGCCGGCGCAGCGCCAGCGCATCCTGCCCGACCGTAACGTGCTCAGCTCCGGCTTCACCCGACCGATCATCGAGTCGCTCAAGGCGACCATCTGCCAGGTGCAGGGCTACTGCTACGGCGGCCACTTCCAGATCGCGCTCTCCGCCGACATCGTGATCGCCTCCCCGGACGCCCGCTTCACCCACCCGGCGTTCCGCTACCTCGGGCCCGCGCCGCAGGACATGTACCACTGGATCGAGAAGGTCGGCCTGACCACGATGAAGGACGTCATGCTGACCATGCGGGCCATCGGGGCCGAGGAGGGCGAACGCAAGGGCCTGGTCACCAAGGTCGTCGAGCGCGACGAACTGCAACGGTGGGTGGACGACTACGCCGACGCGATCGCGGTCATGCCGCTGGACTCGCTGATGATGGGCAAGTCGATGATGCAGGTGGTGATGGAGGCCCGGGGCAAGGGACTGGGCGCGATGACCGGCTGGGTCGGGCACGGCTGGGCCACCAACGTCAGCTTCGACGACGGGGACTGGAACTTCCTCAAGGAGCGGCGCGAGAAGGGCATCGCCCAGGCGCTGGCCGACCGGGACCGACTGGTCGCCCCCTACTTCCGGCTCAGCGACACCCGCTCCCGCGAGCGGTAGGCGCACCGGTGAGGTTCGGCATCCTGCTCGACCACCAGTACACCCCCGGCGACGACCTGCGCCGGCGGGTCGACGAGACGGTCGAGTACGTCCAGCACGTCCGCGACCTGGGCTACGACTCCGTCTTCGGGATCCACCACTACCTGTCCTCGCTGCGCACCCCGCAGCCGCTGCCGCTGCTGAGCCGGCTCATCGACCACTCCGGGACGATGCAGCTCGGCACCGGGATCCTGATCCTGCCGCTGGGCCACCCGGTGCACTGGGCCGAGGAGATCGCCACCATCGACCAGATGTCCGGCGGCCGGTTCGTGCTCGGCATCGGCTCCGGCTACCGCGACGTCGAGTTCGCGTCGTTCGGCATCGAGCGGCGTACCCGGATCTCGCGGATGAACGAGGCCCTCGCGGTGATGCAGCGGTTGTGGACCGGGGAGACGGTCCACCACGAGGGCCGGCACTTCCGGCTCGACGGGGTGCGGTGCAGCGTGCTGCCGGTGCAGCGCCCGCACCCGCCGGTCTGGGTGGGCGCGAACGGCCCGGCGGGCATCGCCCGGATCGCCCGGCAGGGGCTGCCCTGGCTGGCCCCGTCGAACGTGCGGCGCAACTGGGCGGTCGGCAACCTGGCCGACTACCGCGAGCAGCGCCGGGCCGCCGGCTTCGACGAGGAGGGGGCGGTCTTCCCGATCCACCGCGACCTGTGCGTCGCGGACTCGTTCGACGACGCGTACGCGGTGGCCGGGGACGCGGTCCGTCGCTCCTACGGCGAGTACGTCCAGTACGGCATGGACTTCTTCGAGTCACAGTGGGACGCGATCAAGGAGAAGGCGTTGTTCTTCGGCTCGCCCGACGACATCGCGGCGAAGATCCAGGACTTCGCGGACGCCGGCTACAACCACTTCGTCTTCCGGGCGCAGTGGCTCGGCCTGCCGATCGAGCGGTCGATCGAGATCGTCGAGCGGTTCGCCCGCGAGGTCATGCCGAGGTTCCGCGGATGAGGATCGGACACGTGATCGTCCCCGCCGACGACCTGGACGCCCAACTCGACTTCTACACCCGTCTCGGCCTGACGGTGCGGTTCCGCGACGGCGACCGGTACGCCGCGGTCACCGACGGCACCGTGACCATCGGCCTGGCCGACGCCTCACAACAGCCCGTCGCCGGCCGGACCCTGCTCAGCGTCCAGGTCGACGACCTGGACGCCTGCGTCGCAGGGCTGGTCGCGGCCGGCGCCACCGCCGCCGCGCCGGTGACCGGGCCGCACGAGCGGCGGGCGCTGGTCGTCGACCCGGGCGGTAATCCGCTGGTCGTCTACGAGCGACGGACCTGACCCCACCCGGCGGCGTGGTCGGGCGGTCCGCGTCCGGCCGGCGTCGCCCTGACCTCCCACCCGGCACCGGGTGGCGGAAGGACACCGCATGACCGTCAGCGAGGCACTTCTCGGCCGGACCGTCGCCGTGCTCGGCGGCACCGGCCCGCAGGGGCGTGGGCTGGCCCGTCGCTTCGCCGCGGCCGGGCTCGACGTGGTGCTGGGCTCGCGTGCCGCCGACCGCGCGGCGGAGACGGCCGCGGCGTTGCCCGGCCGCGTGCGGGGCCTGTCGAACGCCGACGCGGCGGTCGCCGGCGACATCGTCGTGGTCGCCGTGCCGTGGGCCGGCCACGCCGAACTGCTCACCGAACTCGCCCCCGCGCTGGTCGGGAAGATCGTGGTCGACTGCGTGAACCCGTTGGGCTTCGACAAGCAGGGTCCCTACGCGCTCGACGTCCCGGCGGGCTCCGCGGCCCAGCAGGCCGCCACGATCCTGGTCGGGGCACGGGTCGTCGGCGCGTTCCACCACGTCTCCGCCGTGATCCTGGAGGATCCCTCCCTCGACACCGTCGACACCGACGTCCTCGTGCTCGGTGACGACCGAGAGGCCACCGACCTGGTCCAGGACCTCGCCGCCGTGATTCCCGGCGTGCGCGGCGTCTACGGCGGCCGGCTGCGCAACGCGCGCCAGGTCGAGGCGTTCACCGCCAACCTCATCTCGGTCAACCGGCGCTACCGGGCCCATGCGGGCCTGCGTGTCACCGACGTGTGACCTGCGGCAGAAGGAGCACGCCTGATGGAGCTCGCCCGTACCGCCGCGATCGTCACCGGCGCCGCGTCCGGCCTGGGCGCGGCCACGGCCGCCGCGTTGGCCGCCGCCGGTGCCACCGTGCACGGCTTCGACCTCGGACCGGCCGTCGCCGCCGTCCGTGACGCGCCGGCCGGCGTACGGTACGCCGACGTCGACGTGTGCGACCCGGCCGCGGTCCGCGCGGCGGTGGACCGCGCGGCCGGTGGCGGGGAACCGCTGCGGACCGTGGTGAACTGCGCCGGCATCGCCCCGTCACAGCGGATCCTCGGCCGGCGGGGCGCCCACGACCTGGACCTGTTCGCCCGGGTCGTCCAGGTCAACCTGATCGGCACGTTCACCGTGCTGACGCTGGCCGCGGAGCGCATCGCGGAGACCACGCCCGACCGGCACGGGCAGCGGGGCGTGATCGTGAACACCGCGTCGGTCGCCGCCTACGAGGGCCAGGTCGGTCAGGCGGCGTACGCGTCGTCCAAGGGAGGCGTGGTGGCACTCACCCTGCCCGCCGCCCGCGACCTCGCCCAGCAGGGCATCCGGGTGATGACGATCGCGCCGGGCATCATGCTGACGCCGATGATGCGGACCGTCTCGCCGGAGTTCCGGGCCGGGCTGGGCGCCGGAGTGCCGTTCCCGAGCCGGCTCGGCGAGCCCGGCGAACACGCCGCTCTCGTGCTGTCCATCATCGGCAACGACTACCTCAACGGCGAGGTGATCCGCCTCGACGGCGCGTTGCGCATGTCTCCCCGCTGAGCCCAGGTCTGCCGCCGCCCGTCACGCACGGCCCGGCGTGCCGCCTGCCGACGCCGGACCCCCCAGCCGATCGGCTGGGGGGTCCGGCGCGCGCGGGTCAGGTCAACGGCACCTGGCGGGCGAGCGCGGCGCCGCCGCTTTCGAAGGCGGCCAGGACGGCGCTGGGCGTGCCACCGGTCACCGGCACCAGGACGGTGACCGGGTGCCCGGGGCGTAGCTGCACCGTGCGCTCACCGAGCGACCGGTCCCCGTCGGAGGTGTGCAGGTACGCCGTGCCGGCGCGGTCGGCCTGGACGGTCACCCGCACGCCACCGGCCACCTGTCGCTGGCCGGTCAGTCGCAGCGCCCGTTCCGGCAGTCGGGCCACGGCGGCCGGTGCGACGCCGTCCACCGCCGACTGGGCGATGGTCTGCGCGCTGTGCACGCTGCGCGCGGCGGTGTCCGGGAAGACGGGGGCGGTGGGCTGGCGGGACGCCGGGGTGAGGCCGGGCAGGGTGACCAGTCCGTACCGGTACGGGTCGGCCCGGACGCCGGTGAACGTGGACCAGCCCAGCCGGGACTGGGAGCTGAGGTCCTGGGTGTCCGAGTCGTAGACCAGCACGTTGAAGCCCATCCGCGACGGGTCGATCGCGTCGGGCAGCACCGCGAACGGGATGCGGGCCTCGATCGTGTAACCGGTGTACGGCGCGGTCACCTTGCTGACCACGGTCATCCCGGGGGCGGTCGTGGCACCCGGTCCCTGCCGGTTGTCGGCGTCCCGCTGCCAGCACGGCGGGTCACCGTTGGCGGGGTCGTCGGTGACCGGGAAGATGCCCGCCTTGAACACGGTCGAGGTGTCCGACGAGTTCCCCTTCGGGTCGACGATGATCTCGACGCTGTCGGTACGCCGCTGCCGCTTGCAGTCCTGGGGCACCACCTTCTTGCCGAGGACGTCGTCGGTGACCTGGACGAAGACGACGAGGGAGTCCTCGGTCCAGGCGATCCGCCCGGTGGCCGAGGCGTCCTGCGGGGTGGTGGCCTGTCCCTCCCAGATGCGGGAGAGGTCCAGTTCCTCGCCGGGGTACTCGCCGGGGCTGGCCACCCCGTCGACGGAGTGGTCCTGCCCGGCGCGCGGGACCACACTGGTCGGCACGATCTCCAGGGCGCCGGTCTCCACGGTGCTGCCGGTGCCGCTGGTGGTGGTGATGGTGATTCCGTAGTCGCCGCCGTCGCCGCCCTCGTTGGCGGTCGGCAGGCCGGCGTTGCTGTTGGTGACGGTGAAGGTGACCGCGCCGGTGGCGCCCGGCGCCAGGTCGGTGTAGCTCTTCGTCGCCGCGTCCGCCGTGAAACCGGCCGGCAGGCCGAGGGTGACGGCGCCGCTCTGCGGCGTCCGGCCGTGGTTGCGCAGGTCGACCCGGACGGTCCGGCTCTTGCCGGAGCCGATGGTCAGCACCGGCTTGATCAGGGTGTCCAACTGCGGGTAGCCGCTGTCGCCGGCCCAGCTGCGGAACAGTCCGACCTCGGGCAGCGGCTCCAGGGTGCCGCGCACGTCGGCGACCACCCGGACGGCGCGGTCCGTACGGCCGGTGCCCCGGCCGGTGGTGAGCGACGCGCCGAGCAGGTGCTGGACGTTGGTGTCGCTGCCGGCGGGGACGGTCACGGTGAAGGTGGCCGTACGCTCCTTGCCGGCCGGGACGGCGCCGCGTAGCGCGCCGGAACCGGTGGCGGTCCAGCCCTCGGGCAGTCGCAGCGCGACCCGGGGCGCGGTCAGCGCCCGGTCACGGGGCGCCCGTACGTGCGCGGTGACCTCGACGCTCTGCCCGGGGGCGAGGTCGAACCGGTCGGCGGTCAGCTGGAACTCGGTGCCGCGGGGCAGCCCGCCGGCGGCCGGGGGCAGCACCGAGCCGCGCAGGATCGCCTCGGGTGAGGTGTCCGACGGGTCGTACGGGACGCGGCTGTCGACCAGGGTGTAGAAGTCGCAGCGGATCGCGGCGGGGTCGGTGGGGGCGGCGGCGGTGTTCGCCCAGCCCTGGGTGACGTACTCCCGGCGGGCCTCGACCTCGATCTCGGCCCAGGTCCGGCCGTCGGCGGCGCGAGCGCCCTCCCAGACGCCGAACACCTGATCGGTGGGGACCGCCGGGACGAAGCTGGAGGCGCACTGCGGCCCGGCCGACGAGGTGCCGCTGCCGCCGGTACGCAGCAGCTTCGCCGCCCGGAACGGCGCGAGCCCTTCCCGGGTGAGCTGCTCGGGGAAGGCGGTGGGGTCGGCGGCGGCGTGGAACGCCTCGGCGGCGAACCGGGCGGCCTGCTGGTGGTTGCCGTGGTTGCCGGGGGTGGGGGACGGGTTCATCGTCATCAGGATCTCGGGCCGGGTCTGCCGGATCACCCGGACGATCTGGCCCAGCGTCTCGTCGTGTCCCCAGATCTGTTCCGACAGGGGCGCCGAGGCCGTGTACCAGAAGTCGACGCGGTCGAGGTTGTAGAGATTCTCCACCCCGGCCTTGCCGATCGCGGTGCGCTCCTCGCGCTCCCGGATGATGCCCAGCGGCGGTCCCTCCTCCAGGCCGACGGCGTTGCCTCCGCCCTCACCGCGGGTGATCGTGACGACGCCGGCCTTGGCGCCGTACCTCTCCTTCCACTGGCCGAGGGTGGCGAGGCTGCCGGCCTCGTCGTCGGGGTGCGCGCTGACGAAGAGGACGTCCAGGTCGACCGCGTCGGCCGGGCGGTTGGTGGTGGGTGCGGCGTGGGCGACGACCGGTGTCCCGGACAGGGCCAGGGCGAGCGCCGTGGGTAGCAGGAACGCCTTGATGCGCATGCAGATCCTTTCGTGGTGCGACGTCCGCGCAGCGGCCGGCGACGTCGGGCACGGCTGCGCCGACGTCGGGTCGCGGGTGGACCGTAAGTGGGGCCGCCAGAGGCGGCAGGCATGGAGTAGAGGCGTGGGACGGGTGCCAGCAGCACGGCGGTCCGTACACACTGGAAGGCCTTCGCCGGTGACGCTAGGGACCGGCGCGGTGGCGCGTCAATGCTTTGCAAAGACTTTCTTAATTTCCAGAAGAAAACAAGTAGACGCCCCTGGGGGCCTCCAGACGGGAGGAGTGGGGTCTGGCTGACGGACCGTCATGGTGGGCGTCGGCCACGTTTTTGCTGGGCAATACGCGTGGGGGGTGGGAAGCATCAGCCGTTCGGCTACTTGACTCGTTAATTCGTTCGCCGTATGAAATAACCATGACTGACGTGGTGGAGCGGGATCGGCTACCGCGCCCGACCGACCGACGTACGAGCCCGGAACGGCTCGCGGGCGTGGCCCCTCACGGACTCGCCGGACCCGGTCGGCGGCGCGCGAAGGCGTCGAGCTTGCCCCAGCGGCCGGGAATGTCCAGCAGGGTGATCCGCTCGAAGGCGGGCGGGAGCGCCGGGGTGGTGGCGAGGTGGTCCTCGTGGGGCTCCATGCCCAGCATGGTGCGCAGCAGGAGCAGCGACGCGCCGCTGGACCAGGCCTGCGGGCTGCCGGCGGTCGGGTAGCGGACCGGATACCGGGTGGTCCGGCGGTCGAAGCCGCCGAACGCCTCGGGCAGGCGGCCCTCGAAGAAGCCCGCTGCCTCGATGATGCCTTCGGCGATGCGGCCCGCCTCCTCGGTCAGGCCGTACCGACGCAGGCCCCAGGCGATGAACGAGTTGTCGAACGGCCACACGGTCCCGGTGTGGTAGCCCAGCGGGTTGTAGCGGCTCTGCCCCTCGGCCAGCGTGCGGACACCCCAGCCGGAGAACAGCGCGGGACTCATCAGGAGTTCGGCGACCCGGCCGGCGCGCTCCGGCGGGACGATGCCACTCCACAGGAGATGTCCGATGTTGGAGGTCAGGCTGTCCACCGGCGTGCCGTCGCCGTCGAGCGCGAGGGCGTAGTAGCCGCGGTCCTCCAGCCAGAAGTCGCGGTTGAACCGGTCGTACAACGCCGCCGCCTGGTTCTCCAGGTGCTCGGCCAGGGCCGGGTCGTGCCAGAAGGTACGCGCCAGCCGGGCCGCGCGGATCCTGGCGTCGTAGGCGTAACCCTGGGTCTCACACGTCGAACGGGGGAAACCCGGGAGCCGGCCGTCGGCGTAGGTGATGCTGTCCCACGAGTCCTTCCAGCACTGGTTGTCCAAGCCGGTGGAGCGGTTGCGGCGTTCGTACGAGACGTAGCCGGCGCCGGTGAGGTCGGCGTGCTGGTCCAGCCAGTCGAGCGCGGCGCGCGCCTCCTGTTCCAGCTCGCGGACGAGGTCCGCGTCACCGCTCCACCGCTCGTACTCGTCGAGCAGCACCAGGAACAGCGGGGTGGCGTCCACGGTGCCGTAGTACGGCGAGTGGGGTTGCTCCTCGAAGGCCGCTGACTCGCCGTAGCGCAGCTCGTGCAGGATCCGGCCGGGATCCTCCTCCAGCACGTCGTCGGTGCGCGCGCCCTGAAGCGAGGCCAGGATCCGCAGGGTGGCCGGTGCCAGGGACGGTGTGAACGGCAGCGCCTGCAGACAGGTGAGCAGACTGTCCCGGCCGAACAGGGTCATGAACCAGGGCAGCCCGGCGGCCGGCACGGTGGCGCCGCCGAGTGAGAGCGGCGCGAACCGCAACGCCGCCAGGTCCACCAGACTGCGTTGGTAGACCTGGCGCAGCACCGGGCTGTCGGTGTCCAGGGTCGGAGCCGCCGCCACCCAGGCACGTACGCTGTCGGGCAGGGTCGACGCGTCGGGCCGGTGGACCCGGAGCCCGGCCCGCAGGTCGACGCCGTCGGGTCGCGGCGCTCTCATCTCGGCCCTCACCTCGACCGTCCAACTGGATCCGGCGTCCAGCCGGACCGGGAAGTCGAGGTGCTCCGGGGTGAAGGTCGCCGGCTGGCTGGCCGTGAGGACGACCTCCCGTTGGAAGGTGGCACGGCGATAGCCCAGCCGTAGCTCGTCGGGGGTGACGTGCGCGTAGCGTTCGCCCACCTTCGCGTCGGCAGCGAACTTGATCTCGAAGATGTCGGCGAAGTCGGCGGCCACCTCTAGACGCACCGCGAGGTCGAGGTCCGACTCGCCGTAGTTGAAGACGGTGACGGTCTCGACCAGGTCGGCGCCGATGCGGCGTCGTCGGATCGCGGACACGTCCGCCTGGACGTAGTCCATCCGGCCGCCGGGCACGAGGAAGAACGCCACCTCGAAGTACTGGCTGTCGTCCACCGAGAGGGCGGTCATCCGCTCGCCGTCGATGGTGAGCACCCACCGGGACAGGTAGCGCGAGTCGGCGGTGAACAGGCCCACCGGCGCGGCCGACGAGGCCTCGATGTCCCCACTGCTGTCGGAGACGACGAACGTGTTCCCGTCGATGCAGGACACGGTGCCCGGCACGTCCCTCACGCGGCGCCTCCACCCTGCCGGCCGGCCGCCGTCACGGGCGCGGGGAACAGCCGTCCGATCCGCAGTGCCAGCGCGAGGTCACCGTCGACCATGATCTCGCCCCGGGCGATCGCCGCCAGCCCGTTCATCCCGCCGGCCACCATCGCCACGGCGGTCTGTTCGGAGAGGGTGATGACCGTGGTGGCGGGGCCGTCGTCCTCGGTGACCCGCAGCCGCCCGTGGTCGATGTCGAGCCGCCGGTGGCGTACCCCTCGGTCGTCGCGGATGTCGAACCGCACGCTGCCGCTGACCTTGACGAGCCGCTCGTCGGAGCCGTTGCGACCCAGACCGTCGAAGAAGGCGTCGATCGACGTCACCCGGACCTCCTCGCTGCCACCGGTGCCTGGCCGGCGTCGGCTACCCGCCCCGGGCTGGCTCTAACACCGGGCACGCCGTCGGAGCGGGCGGAAACCACGCACATGGAGCGATCTGCGGAACCCGTCCATCCCGCCCGGGCCGTCCCGTCCCGGTCGCGGGGGTCGAGGACACCGAGGCGGTTCCGTGCCTCTCAGGGCGCCCAGGGTGTCGTGATGTTCCAGGTGCTGTCCGCGGCCCACAGCGCGGGTGAGTTCCACACCTCGCCGCCCGTGCCGTTGCTCAGCCAGACCTCGGCGTTGTAGTGCCGCAGGTACCTGCCGCGGAAGTTGTAGGACTCCAACGAAATCCCGCTCCCGGTGACCCCGACCCGGGCGCACCAGGTCGCATCCGCGCGCAGCAGCGCCGAGCCGTCGTTCGGCGAGTTGCGCACGCGCGAGTCCTGGTGCCGGAGGAACTGCCCGGGGAAGTTGACCGACTCGAACGAATAGCACGCCGCGTCGGCCAGACCTGCCCGGACCGTGTAGGTCGCGTCGTTCCTGAGCAACGCCGAGCTGTTCCCGTCCACGACCTCGGTGTAGGCGAGGCCGTCCCGATGCCGCAGGAACCGGTTGGTGAGCCCGGGAGTCGTCACCTGTAGGGAACGCCGGGTGTTCAGTGGCAGCGCCACCGGCGCCGAGCTGCCGATGGATCTCGACGCGTCGATGAGGGACAGGTTGGCGGCGCGTACCCGGGCCTGGTCCATCTTGACCACCTGCCGGTCGTAGGTGAGGAATCCGTTCAGCTCACCCTCCTGGTCGGCGATCTCGGTGTAGACCGAGGCGCTCAGCCCCTTGCCGAGCATCAGGTTCTGCGTGCCCTGCACCAGGCCGACGTAGCGGTCGGTCAGCGCGGTGGAGTCCGGTTGCCACTCGTACGCGAAGAAGTTCCCGTTCGGGCTCCACTCGTGTCCGGGCGCGCGCAGGCCCAGGCCGCCGAACTCGCCGAGCACGGCGATCCGGCTGCTCGACGGCACCGGCGAGTCCGGACCCAGATAGACGTGCCAGTCGTTGATGTCGCCGTTGCCCGGATCGCCCAACGACTGACAGCAGTTGTATCCGCTGTGCGCGTTGACCAGCCGGGTCGGGTCCTGGTTCTTCACGTTCCCGGCGACCCGGCGCGTGTCGGCCAGCGCACGCTCCCCCCATCCCTCGTTGTAGACGGTGTAGGTCACGACGGCCGGCGAGCTGCGATGCTCGTCCACGATCTCGCGGGTCTCGGCTTCGAGCTGCGCCTGCTGCGCGTCGGTCGCGTTGATGTCCTGCGCGGTCAGTGACGGGATGTCCTGCCACACCAGCAGACCGAGCCGGTCGGCGTGGTAGAACCAGCGCTGCGGTTCGACCTTGATGTGCTTGCGCACCATGTTGAAGCCGAGGTCCTTGTGTTTCTGCAGGTCGAAGGCGAGCGCCGCGTCGGTGGGTGCGGTGTAGAGCCCGTCCGGCCAGAACCCCTGGTCCAGCGTGCCGGTCTGGAAGACGAACTGGCCGTTGAGCATGGGCCGCAGAACACCGTTGACCACGCCGGTGCTGATCTCGCGCATGCCGAAGTAGTGCGTGGTCCGGTCGACCTGACCGCCCGCGGCATTGCGCAGGGTGATGCGCAGGTTGTAGAGGAACGGGTCGTCGGGGGACCAGCGACGGGCGCTCGGCACGGGCACCTTGAACTCGGCGAAGCCGCCGGTGGCGGAGCCGACCACGGTGGTGCCGTTGAGCGCTTCGGCCAGGACCTGGTGACCGGTGACGTCCCCGCGCGTGAAGACCCGGACGCGGAGGGTGTTGTCGGCCAGGCTCGGGTAGAGGTCGACGCTGCTGATCGACGCCGTCGGCACCGGTTCCAACCACACCGTCTGCCAGATGCCCGAGCTCGGCGTGTAGAAGATCCCACCGGGCTGCCTGGTCTGCTTGCCGATCGGCGGCAGACTGCCGTTCTGCCGGCTGTCCGTCGGGTCCCACACCTTCACCACGATCTCGTTCGCGCCGCTCCGCAACCGCGCGGTGACATCGAAGGTGAAGGCGTCGTAGCCGCCGGTGTGACCACCGACCGCGGCGCCGTTGACCCAGACGGTGGTCTGCCAGTCGACGGCGCCGAAGTGGAGCAGCACCCGGCGTCCGCCCCAGCTCTCGGGCACCGTCACGGCCCGCCGGTAGAACAGGTAGTTGCGGCTGTCGCCGGCAGCGCGGCGCACCCCGGACAGTGCGCTCTCCACCGGGAACGGCACGTTGACCCGCTCGGGCAGATCGGTGTCGAACGGTGGGGCGTCGTCGGTGGCGGATTGGCGTAGCTGCCATTCGCCGTTCAGGTTGAGCCACTCCGGCCGGGTCATCTGCGGTCGCGGGTAGTCCGGCAGCGGCACGCCGTCGAGGGCCTGGGCGGTCCAGGGGGTGGTCAGCGGCGGGCTCTTGGCCGGCACGGCGCGCGCCGGCGCGGCCGGCGTGGTGAGCAGGCCGGCGACCAGGGTGAGAACGGCCAGGAGGGGTGCGGCGAGGCGGACGGGATCGGGACGTGTCATGCCGTCTCCATCGGACGGGCCGTCAGGGCCGAGCTGCGCCGCCGGCGGCTGGCGGGTGTCCGGCGGCCGATCAGGTCAGGTCGGTCCCGACGTCGCTGCCGTCTGTATGACGTTATAGAGCCCTGACGGACAACCCGTCAATCCTCATCCATCGATATGTCGCATCGCGTCAACCGTCGGGCCGGCAAGCCGTTCCCAGGTGCTCGGGGGAGTGAGGCAAACCGTGGCGGTGCGGCAAGGCGACGGCGCCGCACCCCTGGACAACTTCAGTTAACAAACCTAATAATTAGCCTCCCGTCGATACCCCTCGGGCGGGCACCTCTCGGGAGGACCGGATGGCGCGCAGATTCCGAACACCGTTCCTGGCCGCCCTGGCGGCCCTGGTCACCGCCGCCGCGGCGACCCTGACCCTCGCCGATCCGGCCCTGGCCGCCGGTCCGACGGCCACGTTCACCAAGACCTCCGACTGGGGCACCGGCTGGGAGGGCCGTTACACCATCACCAACGGCGGGTCGAGCACGATCACCGGCTGGCAGGTCGCCGTCACGCTTCCGGCGGGCACCACCCTCGGCTCGTACTGGGACGCCACGGTCACCAGCGTCGGACAGCGGCACACCTTCACCAACCGCTCCTGGAACGGCACGCTGGCCCCCGGCGCGTCGGTGTCGTTCGGCTTCCTGGCCACCGGCTCCGGCTCGCCCGTCGACTGCACACTCAACGGCGCGCCGTGCGGGGGTGGCGCACCCCCCACCACGACACCGCCCACCACCGCCCCGCCCACGACACCGCCACCGACCACGACACCGCCCACCACCGTGCCGCCGACAACCCCGCCGCCCACCAGTCCGCCGAACACCGGGCTGCCGAAGCATGCCCTGATCGGCTACCTGCACGCCAGCTTCGCCAACGGCGCCGGGTACCTGCGGATGGCCGACGTGCCCGCGGACTGGGACGTCATCAACCTCGCCTTCGGCGAGCCCACCTCCGTCACCTCCGGCGACATCCGCTTCCAGCTCTGCCCGGTCGCCGAGTGCCCCACCGTGGAGACCGAGGCCCAGTTCGTCGCCGCGATCCGCGCCAAGCAACAGCAGGGCAAGAAGGTGCTGCTGTCCATCGGGGGCCAGAACGGACAGGTGCAACTCACCACGACCGCCGCCCGGGACACGTTCGTCCGCTCGGTGTCGGCGATCATCGACCGGTACGGCCTCGACGGCCTGGACATCGACTTCGAGGGCCACTCCCTCTACCTCGACACCGGCGACACCGACTTCCGCAACCCGACCACGCCGGTCGTGGTGAACCTGATCTCGGCGATCCGCACCCTCAAGCAGCGCTACGGCAGCGGCTTCGTGCTCACCATGGCCCCGGAGACGTTCTTCGTGCAGCTCGGCTACCAGTTCTACGGCTCCGGCCCGTGGGGCGGCCAGGACCCCAGGGCCGGGTCCTACCTGCCGGTGATCCACGCGCTACGCGACATCCTCACCGTCCTGCACGTCCAGGACTACAACTCCGGCCCCATCGTCGGGCTCGACGGCCAGTACCACACGATGGGCAGCGCCGACTTCCACATCGCGATGACGGACATGCTGCTGGCCGGCTTCCCCGTCGCCGGGAACGCCAACGCCGTCTTCCCCGCGCTGCGCGAGGACCAGGTCGCGTTCGGCGCACCCTCCTCCACCAGCGCCGGCAACGGCTACCTCGCCCCCGCCGGCGTGCAACAGGCGGTCACCTGCCTCGTTCGAGGCCAGAACTGCGGCGGATACAGCCCCCGCAGCGGCACCAACCCCTCCTTCCGGGGCCTGATGACCTGGTCCATCAACTGGGACCGGTACTACTCCTGGGAGTTCCGGCTCAACCACGGCCCGTTCCTCAAGGCGCTGCCCTGACCCGACGGTGCCCGACCCTCGACGACCCCCTGGCACTCCTCGGTCAGAAATTCAAGATGGTCTAACTCTGGACCTTTACTGTTAACACTCCTAATAATTGGTTCCCCGGCTCCGACCCCCTCCGGAAGGCCCACCTCACTCATGCGCCGTCCCGTCCTGCTCGCCCTGGCCGCCGTCCTGGCCGCCGGTGCCACCTCCGTCCATCTGGCGTCGTCCGCCTCCGCAGCCGCCGCGTGCTACCCCACCTGGTCGTCGTCCGCCGTGTACGTCGGCGGCGGCCAGGCGTCCTACCAGGGCGTCAACTACCAGGCCAAGTGGTGGACCCAGAACGACAACCCGGCCACGCACAGCGGCCAGTGGGACGTCTGGGCCAACCAGGGCACCTGCGGCGGCGGCACCACCCCCACCACCCCGCCGCCCACCTCGCGACCCCCGACCACCCCGCCACCCACCACCCCGCCACCCCCGACCACCCCGCCACCCACCACCCCGCCGCCGACCGGCAACGGCCAGCTCCCGAAGCACTTCCTCACCGGGTACTGGCAGAACTTCGACAACCCGGCCCAGGAGATCCGGCTCCGTGACGTTCCAGCCTCCTACGACCTGGTCGCGGTCGCGTTCGCCGACGCGACGAGCACACCGGGCGCGGTGTCCTTCGGCATCGACGCGGGCCTGAGCGCCTCGCTCGGCGGCTACACCAACACCGACTTCAAGAACGACGTCGCCACCCTGCACGCGCGCGGCAAGAAGGTCATCATCTCCGTCGGCGGCGAGCGCGGCACCATCTCGGTCGCCAGTTCCAGCGCCGCCACCAACTTCGCCAACTCGATCGTCGACCTCATCGGAACCTACGGGTTCGACGGTGTCGACATCGACCTGGAGAACGGCGTCAACGCGACGTACATGACCCAGGCGCTGCGCGACATCCGCAACCGGACGAGCGCCAACCTGATCATCACGATGGCACCGCAGACGATCGACATGCAGAGCACCGGCGCCCAGTACTTCCAGTTGGCGCTGAACATCAAGGACATCCTGACCGTCGTCCACACCCAGTTCTACAACTCCGGCGCGATGCTCGGCTGCGACAACACCGCCGCGTACGGCCAGGGATCGGTCAACTTCCTCGTGGCGCTGGCCTGCATCCAGCTCGAGAACGGGCTCCGGCCGGACCAGGTCTCCCTCGGACTGCCGGCCGCACCGAGCGCCGCCGGCGGCGGCTACGTCAACCCCTCGGTGGTCAACCAGGCCCTCGACTGCCTCGCCTACGGCACCAACTGCGGCTCCTTCAGGCCGCCGCGCACCTACCCCGGAATCCGTGGCGCGATGACCTGGTCGATCAACTGGGACGTCACCAACGGCAACGGATTCGCCAACACCATCCGCCCGCACCTCACCACCCTGCCCTGAACCCCCACCGGAGCGTGTCATGAAACTCAGGCAGAAGATCCTGGCCGTCGCCGCAATCGCGGTCACCGCCACCGCGATCGCGATCGTCCCCATGTCCACGTCGAGCGCGGCCGTGGCCTGCTACCCGACCTGGTCCGCGTCCCAGGCCTACGTCGGCGGTGGTCAGGCGTCCTACCAGGGCGTCAACTACCAGGCCAAGTGGTGGACCCAGAACGAGAACCCGGCCACGCACAGCGGCCAGTGGGACGTCTGGGCCAACCAGGGCACCTGCGGCGGCGGCACCACCCCGACCACCCCGCCGCCCACCGGCCCGACCAACCCGCCGCCGGCCGGCAAGATGGCGGCGGCGCCGTACGTCTACCCCGGCTGGGGCAACCCGCCGGCGCCCTCGACCATCACCGGTCAGGGCGTCCGCGCGTTCACGGTCGCGTTCGTGCTGGCGAACGGCTGCAACCCGGTCTGGGACGGTGAGGGCGGCCTGACCGGCGGCGTCCACGAGTCCTGGATCAACCAGGCCAAGGCGGCCGGCGCGACGATCGTCCCGTCGATCGGCGGCTGGCAGGGCAACAAGCTCGGCCCGAACTGCTCCACCCCGGAGGCCCTCGCCGGCGCCTACCAGAAGGTCATCAACACCTTCGGTCTCAAGGCCATCGACATCGACATCGAGAACTACGACGAGTTCGAGAACTACGCGGTCGCCGACCGCATCGTGAGCGCCCTGGGCATCATCAAGCGCAACAACCCCGGCGTCACCACGATTCTCACCTTCGGCACGACCACGAGTGGACCCAACGTGCACGGCGTCCGGCTGATCAACCAGGCCCGGGCGTTGAACGCCAACGTGGACGTCTTCACCATCATGCCGTTCGACTTCGGCGGCGGCAGCGACATGTACACCAGCACCCGCAACGCCGCGGAGGGCCTGAAGAACCAACTGAAGTCCACGTTCGGCTGGAACGACCAGACGGCGTACGCGCACATGGGCATCTCCGGGATGAACGGTCTGTCCGACCAGCAGGAGGTCACCACCCCGGAGACCTGGACGCGGATCCGCGACTACGCCAGGAGCAGCGGCCTCGCCCGCTTCACCTTCTGGGCGGTGAACCGGGATCGCGGCTGTGCCGGCGGCGGCGTGGTGTCCAACTGCAGCGGCATCGCCCAGAGTGACTGGGAGTTCAGCCGCATCTCCGCGGGCTTCTAGCCGGGATCCGGGCCCGGACGGGCGAGGTCTCCGGTGGATGGTTCAGCGACCGAGCAGAACCTGGAACCGGAGACCTCGCCCACCGGCCGTGGACAGAACGCCGGTTCCGCCGGCCCTCCCGGGGACGGCCGTCACACGGGCCGCCCCCGGGAGCCGTCGCTGCCGGTGCGGTGGACGTCCACTCCGGACGCGCCGCCGCCCCGGCAATCGCGCCGGGCGCTGTCGCCTGGCCGCCAGTGTCCGGGCACGGACAGTGCCCGTGCTCCGCTGTCCGGGCGGCTCGATGATGGGTCCGTCGACGCGCCGCCGCGACGGGCCGGCGGGCGTGGCATTCCGGGCAGGGGGTTGGGCATGTCGTTCGAGGTCGATTTCAACTGGGCGTCGCAGGCCATCATCGAGACGGTCGCGGTGCCGTTCCCGTCCCTGGAGACGCCACCCGACGTGGTCGTCGCCGATCCGCCGGTCCCGCAGTTGGCCTTCCAGCAGTCCGGTCCGGTCACGGTCACGATGCTCGGCAGCGGTCGGTGGAACCGGGACACCAGCTACCGGTTCAACGCCGGCTGCAACCCGCAGCCGCACCACGCGGCGGAGGTGGGGCAGGTCGGGGTGCTCTCCGCCGCCGAGGCGCAGGAGTTGGAGACGTGGTTCCTGCGGCGCTATCCGACGTCCAACCCCACCGTGCTCAAGAACGGCGAGAAGTGGAATCTCGTCCTCACCCGCAACGGCGCGGTGTTCAACTTCCACGTCGCCGTCCAGCCGGCCCGCGGCTAGCCGCGACGCGGCGGGGGGTGCGGGCCGGCCCCGGCCGGCCCACACCCCCCGCCGGTCACCGGTACACGCGCACGTAGTCGACGAGCATCCGCGCCGGGAACGGCGTCGACGCGTCCGGCGGGCCGGGCCAGTCGCCGCCCACGGCCAGGTTGAGGATCAGATAGAAGGGGTGGTCGAACACCCACGGACCGCGGGTCGTCTCCACCGTCTCCTTGCTGGCGTAGAACACCTGCGTGCCGTCGACGAGGAACCGCATGCCCCGGCTGTCCCACTCGACCGCGTAGACGTGGAAGTCGGCGGACAGGTCGACGGTCCAGACGTGCTCCTGGCCGTAGCCGCCCCCGCCGTTGTAGGCGGGCGCGTGCAGGGTGGTGTAGCTGCGGTAGGTGTCGCGGCCGAGAATCTCCATGATGTCGATCTCGCCGTTGTACGGCCACGGCCGGCCGGTGAGGAAGTCGCCGCCCATCATCCAGAACGCCGGCCAGAGGCCGGTGCCCTTGGGCACCCTGATCCGCGCCTCGATCCGGCCGTACTGCACCTGGAACTTCGTGCCGGTGTTCATCCGGTGCGAGGTGTAGGCGCGTCCGCCGGCGTTCTCCCGCCGGGCCTCCATGACGAGTTGGCCGGCGCCGTTCATCGCCGCGTTGGCGTTGTCGGTGTAGTACTGCAACTCGTTGTTCTGCCCGGTGCCCGGATCGACGGTCCACCTCGCGGCATCCGGCCGGGCGCCGGCCGGTCCGTCGAACTCGTCGGCGAAGACGAGGGTGGTGGCCGGGAACGTCGGGTCGGCGGGTCGGGCCGGGGGAGCGGTCGGGGCGCCCCCGGTGCCGTACACCTGGAACTCCCACAGCGAGTACCCGTAGCCGTTGCTGCGCGCGGTGCCGTACATCCGCACGTAGCGGCCGGTGCCGCTGACGGTGAGGTCCTGCCGGAAGCCCGGGTTGGTCGTGGTGCGGTAGATCGTGGTCCAGGTGGTCGCGTCCGTCGAGGTCTGGATCTGGTACGCGGTGGCGTAGGCCGGATCCCACTGGAGGACCACCCGGTGCACGGTCGCGGTGGCTCCGAGGTCCACCGAGATCCAGCCCGGGTCGACCCAGCCGGTGGTGGGGCTCGTCGCCCACCGTGAGGCCGGATCCAGGTCGAACGCCCGCGCCGGTGAGCACTGCCAGCAGGCGCCGTCGTCCTGGTAGGACGAGGCGGTCGCCGGCTTGCCGTAGGACAGCAGCACGTCACCGCCGGACGGGGGTGGCGTCGTCGGTGTCGTGCCGGTGGTGCGGACCGCGAGTTCCCAGAGCGAGTAGCCGTACGCCGTGGCCCGTGCGGTGCCGAGGACCCGCAGGTAGCGGCCGGAACCGGTCACGGTGAGCTGTTGACCGCCGCCGGTGCCGGTGGTGGTGGCGTAGACGGTGGTCCAGGTGGCGCCGTCGGTGGAGAGCTGGACCTGGTACGCCGTCGCGTAGGCCGCCTCCCAGGTGAGGTCGACCCGGCAGACGGCGCGCTCGACGCCGAGGTCGACGCGCAGCCACTGCGGGTCGGCGGCGGCGCTGGACCACCGGGTGCCGGGGTTGCCGTCCACCGCCGCCGAGGCGGGCAGCGCGGCGTTCTCGGTCGACGAGGCGGTGGCCGGGCGGTTCAACGCGGCGTTGCCGGTGGTGTCACACCCGGTGGCGGTGCTCGTGCCGTACACCTGGAACTCCCAGAGCGAGACCCCGTACGCGGTGCCCCGGGCGGTGGTGGTGACCCGCACGTACCGTCCGGTGCCGGCGACCGCGAGCGTGTCGACGCCGCCGTCGCCGCCGGTGACGGCGCGCAGCGTCGTCCAGGTCGCGCCGTCCGCGGAGACCTGCACCTGGTAGGCGGTGGCGTAGGCGGCCTCCCAGGAGAGCACCACCTGGCTGACGGTGGCGGCGGCGCCCAGGTCGACGCTGAGCCACTGCGGGTCGGCGGCGGCGCTTGACCACCGGGTGCCGGAGTCGCCGTCCACCGCCGCCGAGGCGGGGAAGGCGGCGCTCTGCGTGGACGAGGCGGTGACCGGGCGGCCCTGGGACAGCAGCGGGTCGGCGCCCTGGGCCGGACCGGCGGCGAGGCCGGTCAGGGTGGCGAGAAGTGTCGCCGCGAGGGCGGCGGCGGTGAGGCGGCGACGGGTACGTGTCGGCGGGTCGACGGTGCGGACGGGTTGGCGGTTCATGGGCGTCTCCAGGAGCGGGCGGTGGCCGGAGAATGGCTCGCCGGTCGGCCGTGACCAGCGATGGAGAGCGCTCCCTGGTGACCAGGTTCGGCGCGCGACAGGCGCGTGTCAAGGAAATCCGGCGGTTCCGGAACCACGCCGCCACCACACCTGGGCATCGACATCTGTGGTTGCATGTGGGCATGCGTCGCACTCTCGCCCACCTGCTGGCCGCCCTCGTCGCCGCGTCGTGCGTGCTCGTCGCCGCGCCGGCCGGCGCGGCGACCACCGCGCCGTCCCTGGTGCTCGGCACCGACTTCCCGGACCCCGACATCCTCAAGGTCGGCGGCACCTATCACGCCTACTCGACGAACAACGGCAACGGCAACGTCCCGGTCGCCACCGCGTCGGCGCTCACCGGCCCGTGGACCCGGCGCGCCGACGCGCTGCCGACGCTCGGCGCCTGGGCCTCCGGCGGCCTCACCTGGGCGCCGGACGTGTCCCGCCGGGCCGACGGCACCTACCTGCTCTACTACACCGCGCGCAGCCGTGCCGCCGGCCGCCAGTGCATCGGCGCGGCCACCTCGACCTCACCGCTCGGCCCCTTCGCCCCGGTCGGGTCCGGCCCGCTGGTCTGCGACGCCGCCGAGGGCGGTGACATCGACCCGTCCAGCTTCGTCGACACCGACGGCCGGCGTTACCTGCTCTACAAGGACGACGGCAACGCCATCGGGCAGCCGACGAGCCTGTGGGCGCAGGCGGTCGCCGCCGACGGCGTGACGCTCCAGGGCGGCCGGGTCGAACTGCTGCGCAGTGGCCGCGCCGAGGAGGCGGGCGTCATCGAGGCGCCCGTGCTGACCCGGGTGGGTTCGCACTACGTGCTCTTCTACTCCCTCGGCGGGTACGGCGGTGACGGCTACCAGACCAGCTACGCCAGCGCCACGTCGCTGGCCGGCCCGTACACCAAGGCGTACCGGTCGCTGCTGACCACCGCCAGCCTCGACGGCGCGGTGCGCGGGCCGGGCGGCGCGGACGTGGTGCGCGAGGCCAGCGGGGACCGGCTGGTCTTCCACGGGTGGCGCAACGACTACTCCGCGCGCGGCATGTACGTCGCCGACCTCGGCTGGGCCGGGGACTACCCGGTCGTGCGGGGCAGCCGGGTGCGCTACGAGGCCGAGCGGGGCACGCTCAACCACTGCGCCGTCCGCAGCACCACGACCGCCTCGCAGGGACAGGTGGCGGCGTACCTCGACGACGCCGACAGCTGGGTCGAGGTCAGCGTCTTCGCGCCGCGCGCCGGCGGCTACACCGCGTACGTCGGCTACTCCGCCGGCTACGGCGACGCCGAGCACACGTTGACCGTCAACGGCGGCGGCGCGCAGGTGCTCGCGTACCCGAACACCGGGTGGGAGACGTGGCGGCAGGCCCGCGCGGACGTGGTGCTGAACGCCGGATGGAACACGGTGCGCCTGACCCGGCGGAGCCGCTGGGCGGAACTCGACTACCTGGAGATCGCCTGATCGTCGGCGCGGGTGAAGCCGTTCGTGGGGCGGGAGCCCCCGGGTTTCGCCGTGCCTTCCGGGCCGCCCGGCCGGGCGGCCCGATCCCGACACAGTACGGAGGCCACGTGATCACGAGAAGGAGCCTGCTCGTCTCGGCGGCGGCGGTGGCGGTCGGTGCCGGCACACCGCTGCGTGCCGGCGCCGCACTGCCCGAGGTCGACATGGAAGCCCTGATCAAGGCAGCGCAGATCGACCCGCGCCGGGCGGACACCGCGCTCACCGAGGGTGCCCGGGACAGCGTCCTGCTGGTGGAGCGCGCGTTGCAGGCCCGGGGGCTGCTGGCCTCGACGTACGTGGACGGGCACTTCGGCACCAGCACCGTCGCCGCGTACGCGGCGTACCAGCGCTCGCTCGGCTACACCGGCCTCGACGCGACCGGCCTGCCGGGCCCGTCCTCGCTGCGGTCGCTGGGGGACGGACGCTACACCGTGGTCCGGTCGATCTCACCCGGCAGCATCGTGACGATGCGCGGGGTGCAGGTCAACACCCGTACCCGGTCGATGCTGCTGGAGGCGGAACGTCTGCTCGGGCGTCAGCTCGGCCTCACCCAGGGCTCCTACAACACGGGCGTCGGGGCATCCGCCGGCACCCACGACGGCGGCGGGGCGCTGGACATCTCGGTCAGCGGGCTGTCGTCGGCGACCCGGACCGACGTGCTGCGCCGGCTGCGCACGGTGGGCTTCGCCGCCTGGTACCGGACCCCGGACCAGGGCGACTGGGGATACCACATCCACGCGATCGCGTTGGCCGACACCGACCAGTCGACCGGTGCCCAGAACCAGGCCGGCGACTACTACCTGGGCCGTAACGGACTGGCCAACCGGGGACCCGACGACGGTCCGGTGGTCAGCCCGAAGCGCACCTGGGAGGAGTACCAGCGGGCGCTCTGAGCCGCGGGGCGCCGGCCGCCCCGACCTGACGGGGTACGGAACGGGGTGGCCCGCGCGCCGACCGGCGCCCGGACCACCCCGCCGCCCGTCCGGCGGTCCTGACCGGCGTCAGCCGCCGGTGATGGTGAACGTGGTGCCGGGCTGCCGGACGATGTCACCGTCGGCGGAGTTGCTGATGGTGACGTTTGTCAGCGTGGCGTTGCCCCGGGCGCCGCTCATGGCGAGGATGCCCGCGCCGTTGTTCGACCGGTCGATGCGGACGTTGCTGATCGTGACGTTCGGCATGCTGCCGCCGCCGTTCTTGAACTGGATGCCGTCGTAGGTGGAGTCGATGACGTCGGTGTCGCGGATGGTGACGCCGGTGATGTCGCCGCTGGCGGGGAACAGGGTGATGGCTCCGAACTCCTGGTCCTCGTTCCAGAACACGCCACCGCACCGGTAGAGGCCGTTGTTGGCCACCAGTGTCGTGCCGGAGAACGGCAGCGGACTGTGGTCGGTCGCCAGCATGATCCCGGGGTAGTTCATGGTGTCGGAGATCAGGTTGTTCTCCACCGTGTTCCCGTAACCGCCGTAGATCGCGACGCCGTTCGCCCGCCACGGCAGTTGCACGGTGTTGTTGAGGAAGCGGTTGTCGTGTGCCACGTCCACCGCGGCGTCCTTGACGCGGGGGTTGGCCCACACCGCGAGCGAGTCGTCCCCGGTGGTGCGGAAGGAGGAGTTGAACACCCGTGAGTTGCGGGTGCCGTTGGAGAAGTTGACGCCGTCGGCGTAGGTGTCGCGGACGCGCATCCCGGTGAACTCCAGCCCGTCGCCGGGGTTCCAGTAGGCGGGGGTGTCGGAGTAGTCGCGTCCCACCCAGGCGCCCACGTTGACGTGTTCGATCCAGACGTTGCTGATCTTCGTGTTCTTCCCGAACCGTCCGTTCAGGCCGTGCCCGCGGTTGGCGCGGTTGGTGGTCATGCCGAAGATGGCCAGGTCCGAGATGGTGGTGTTGTCGTCGATGTCGAAGCCGACGTTGCCCTCGTGCGGGTGGTTGATGTTGCCCACCACGTTCTGCGGCTCGGTCTCGGTGTAGAGCTGCGAGTGCCACATGCCCGCGCCCCGGATCGTCGCGTTGCGGATGCCTCGCTGGTTGTACTGCCCCCGGTTGGGGTCGGGGGAGAGGATCTTCTGTTCCTGCCGCCACTGGCCGGCCGGGATCCAGACGCAGCCGATGACGCCGTTCTGGTCGTCCGTCACGGCCCGCTGGATGGCGGCCGTGTCGTCGATCCCGTCGTTGGGGACGGCGCCGTAGGCGGTGATCGAGGTGCACTCCGCCGGCTTGCTCGCCGGCGGCGCCACCTGCTCCAGGTCGATCAGGTCGACGACGTAGAACGACGCGGTGTCGGTCGCGTCGCGTTGCAGCCGGAACCGGGTGCCGGCGGGGTACGACTGGGCGAGCAGGGCGTGCGACTCGTCGAACAGCCGCCGGGCGTTCGCCTGTGGGGTGTTCGAGAGCGACTCGGTGTCGTCGGTGGTGCCGTACAGCCAGCTGTTGCGGGAGGAGAGCGTCAGCTTCTGGACGAACGTGTCGTTGACGTAGAGGCTGAGGCTGGCGGTCAGCCCGCCCCCGTTGGGCGCGTCGGGGATGGAGTTGCGGACGACTATCGAGTTGGCCGGGTTGGTGGAGGTGACCTCGACGAACTGGCCGGTGCTGGTCAGCCGGACCGACTTGCGGCCGGACGACTCGGTGGCGAAGTTGGTGTGGCCGAAGGTGCGCAGCGGGTCGGCCTCCAGCAGGGTGCCCTGGTAGCGGGCCGCCTCGGCCTCGTACTCCGTCCACGGCACGGCCGCGCCGCGTCCCACCACCATGGACTGCGACAGCGAGTTGTTCGTCTCGTTGGTCTCGGTGACGACGCCGCTGGCGTCGGCGGTCGCGGTCAGCGTCACACCGCCGGCGGTCGCCGTCCAACTGCCGGTCACGGCCACGGTGGCGGTCGCTCCGGCGGCCAGTGCCCCGGTGGCGGTGTTCAGGGTGGTGCCACCGACCACGAGCCGGGTGACGCTGGCGGCGGCGGCGCTGGTGCCACGGTTGCGGACGCTGACGGAGAACGTCACGGTGGCGCCGACGGCGGGACTCGGCGGGTTGCTGGTGATGGCGACGACCTGGAGGTCCGGGCCGGGGGCCTGGCCGACGACCAGCGGCGCGGACGCGGTGAAGCTGTTGTTGTCGTTGTTCTGCTCGGCGACGGTGTCGGCCGGGTCGACGACCACGACGAGGGTGTAGGTGCCGATGGCCTGCGCCGGCGCGGTCGCCGACACGGTGGCCGTGGCGCCGGCGGCCAGGGAACCGACCACGCCGCTGGCGACGACGCCGCCGTTGAGCCTGAAGTCGACCTTGGTGCCGGCCGCGGTCGCGCTGCCGCTGTTCCGGACCGTCGCGCTCAGGTTGACCGGTGTGGCCTCACTCGGCGCGGTGGGGGTCCAGCTCGCCGCGGTCACGACCAGGTCCGGGTTCGGCGCCCAGCCGCCGAAGACCTGGAGGTCGGCGACCTGCGCGCCGGGCGCTCCGGTGTTGCCGGTGAACCTGAGCTGCACCTCGGCCACCCGAGCGGTGACCGGGATGGTCACCGAGTTCCGGTTGCCGGACGGGTCGAAGCCGTAGGCCGCGGCGGCCTTCAGGGTGGTGAACGTGGTGGCGCCCTGGGTGCGTCCCCGCACCTCGATGGTCTGGGTGCGGGCGCCCCAGACCGGGTCCGGGTTGAGCTTGACCACGATCCCGGTGACGTCGGCGTCGGCGCCCAGCTTGACCGTCAGGGTCGCCGGGAGACCGTTCGACTCCCAGTAGGAGGTGGGGCTGTTGTCGGTGGCGTTGGCGGCCACGAACGTGAACACCGAGGAGGACGCGTCGACGGGCTTGCCGGCGGACAGGTTGGTGCCGGACGGTGTGCCCGGGTCGCCGCCGCCCTGCCCGGCGACGCCGTAGACCTCCAGCTCGGCGATCTGGGCGGCGGGCCATCCGGTGTTGCCGGTGATGGTCAACCGCAGGTAGCGGACGGTCGCGGCGGTGAAGTCGATCGTCACCGTGTTCCCCGAGGCCGGGTCGAAGACCCGTCCCGCCGAGGGGGAGAGGGTGCTGAAGGTGCTGCCGTCGCCGCTGCCCTGCACGGCCAGCGTCTGGGTCCGGGTCGCCCAGGCGGTCGACGCCGGCAGTTTGAGTTTGACCTGGTCCACCGCGACGCTGCTGCCGAGGTCGACCTGCACCCACTGCGGGAACGCCTGGGCGGGGCTCTCCCAGTACGTCTGCTGGTTGCCGTCGGTGACGTTGCTTCCGACGTAGCTCTCGACCGAGCCGCTCGTGGACACGGCCTTGCCGGCGGCGAGGTTCGCGCCGCCGGCTGCCGCCGCCGGGGTGGGCGCGAGGGCCGACAGGCCGGCCAGCAGGGCTGCGGTGAGCCCGCTGACGAGCCGTCGGCGGTGATTCTTCGGTGTCATCGGGTCCTTCGATCCGTGGGTGGCGGGGGCGGGCCGCACGCATCACACGGATGCGGTTCCCGGCTTCTTCCGTGGCCTCGTTACGTTCTTGCGTTTCTCTAGCGAGTTTTTGCAAGGATGGCCGTCAATGTTTCAGACGGATGACCGACGCGTCAACGGGGTGGAGGAAGAAAGACCACGGAGCGGGAGCGGCGGCGCCGTCGGCACGGTCGTTCGCCTCGGTTCCGGAGCCGCCCCGGGCGGCTCCGGAACCGTCACGCGTTCACCAGCCGACGGCGACGACCAACCACTGCGGGTCGCTGTGCGACACGAACGACGACTGGTCGGCGACGTCGTCGTACGGGAAGCCGTAGGCGCGGCCGTTGATGGCGCGGTCGTGCCAGAACTTCGCGTACCAGTTGGCCGGTGACTGCTGGTAGAAGCGGGTCGGGTCCTCCCACTGCGTCCGGGGCAACTGCGCGGTGTGCCGGTTCAGCGCGGCACAGCCGGTCGGGTCACCGGCGAACCGGCCGGCGCAGCCGAAGATGTCCGACGTGGCCGCCGACAGCCCGACCGAGTCGGCGTACGCGGTGAAGTAGCCGGCGTACTGGCCGCCGGCCCGGAACTGCGGCGAGCTGCCCGGCGCCGGGATCCGGTAGGGCGCCTCGATGCTGGCGAGATGCTTGAACTCCGCCGGCACCGCGTCGGCGAAGCGCTGGAACGTCACCGAGCGGTCCTCGGCGAAGGTCGCCTCGTTCTCGCCGACCGCGACGTCGTAGCCGTCGCGGGCGTGCAGCCGCATCGCCAGCTTGAGCGCGAACGCGTCGACCCGGGTGGTGTTGCCGTTGAACTGGTTCGCGCCCACGGTGAACTCGATGAAGTCGCTGTACTGACTGGTCGGCGAGCCGAGGCGGAAGTACATCCGGCCCGCGGAGTTGACCGGCATGTCCAGGTAGGGCTGCTCGGCGATGGAGCGCGTCTGCCCGTTGAAGCTCCAGTAGACCTGGCTGTCGGGGTAGCGGCCGTTGGTCCGGTTGAGCACCTTGACGGTGAGCACGTTGCGGGCCGGCGGGATGCTTGTCGTGTCACCCCAGAACCCGCCGGTCGGCGGTGGGGTGGTCGGCGGTGTCGTCGAGCCGTCGGTGGTGGCGACCGCCACCTCCCAGAGCGAGTAGCCGTAGGGCGTGGCCCGGCCGGTGCCGTACATCCGCAGGTAGCGGCCGGTGCCGGTGACCGCGAGGGTCTGCGTGCCGCCGGTGCCGGTGGTGGTCGAGGAGACGGTGGTCCACGGCCCGTCCGGTCCGGCCGCCACCTGGAGCTGGAAGGCCACCGCGTACGCGGCCTCCCACCGGAGCACCACCTGGCAGATGTTCTGGGTGGTGCCGAGGTCGATGCGCAGCCACTGCGGGTCGGCGAACGCGCTCGACCACCGGGTGCCGGTGTTGCCGTCGACCGCGGCCGAGGCCGGGAAGGCGGCGCTCTCGGTGGACGAGGCGACCGCCGGACGGCCGGCGGCCACGTTGCCGCCGCAGGCGGCGAGGCCCGGGGCGGCGCCCGCCGAGGGGGCGGTGGCGAGCATGCCGCCGGCGAGCAGGGTGAGCGCGGTGACGGCGGCGGCGAGCAGCCGACGCCCGGGACGGCCGGGGGCGGGACGGGCCGGCACGAGCCGGTGCGGGACGGGTGGGGTGGGGGACATGAACGCCTCCTTCGGTGGATCCGACGGAGGGCGCTCTCTCGGTCACCGAGGGTGGACCCGGATCGCGGTCGCTGTCAAGGAACAACCGGCGCTCCATGATCTTTTCCGGACTTCCCGCGCATCGTTGACTCAGTGAAGAGTGTCGATGACGCTGGATTCGAGGGCGCTCTCTCCGCAAGGTCCCCACCATCACCGTCTGGGAGCCACGCATGCCCGCGACACCACCGCTGTCCGCACCCGTGCGCCGCCGGCACCGCCCGGCCGGCGTGACGCTGGCGCTGCTCGCCCTCCTCGCCACGTGTCTCGTCGTGCCCGGCCCGGTCGCCGTCGCGGCCGGGCCGCTGATCTCGCAGGGACGCCCGACCACCGCCTCGTCGTCCGAGGGCGCCGCCACACCGGCCGCCGCCGCCACCGACGGCGACGCCGGCACCCGTTGGTCCAGCACGTTCGCCGACCCGCAGTGGCTCCAGGTCGACCTCGGGGCGACCGCCACCATCGACCAGGTCCAGCTCGTCTGGGAGGCGGCCTACGCGACCGCGTTCCAGATCCAGGTGGCCGCCGCGCCGTCCGGACCGTGGACCACCGTCCACACCACCACCGCCGGCACCGGCGGCACGCAGACCCTCGCGGTCACCGGCACCGGCCGGTACGTGCGGATGTACGGCACGAGTCGGGCCACCGGCTACGGCTACTCGCTCTGGGAGTTCAAGGTCTTCGGCAGCATCGGCACCGTCCCGCCGCCCACCGGTCGGCCCATCTCGGAGTTCCGGAAGGTCGCCGCGTCCTCGTGGGAGGGCGGCAACGCGCCCGCCGCCGCGCTCGACGGGCGGAGCACCACCCGCTGGTCGAGCCAGTTCGGCAGCGACCCGCAGTGGCTCAGCATCGACTTCGGCGGCCTCGCCACCATCAACCGGGTGGTGCTCGTGTGGGAGGCCGCCTACGCCACCGGCTACCGGCTGGAGACCTCCGCCGACGGTGCCACCTGGACCACGATCTACGCCACCACCACCGGCCGGGGCGGCACCGAACAGCTCACCGTCACCGGTTCCGGCCGCTACCTGCGTCTCTACGGCACCGCCCGGGCCACCGGCTACGGCTACTCGCTGTGGGAGGTGCAGGCGTACGGCGGCGTCGACGACACGGCCACCACCGCGCCGCTGCTCTCCGGCCCCACCCGCCCGCCGGCGACCCGCGACCAGTTCGCGCTGACCGCGCCGGCCGACGCGGCGATGGTCACCACCACCCGCCGGCCCGCGCTGAGCTGGACGGCGGTCGCCGGCGCGACCCGCTACCAGGTGTGGATCAACATCAGTCGCACCGACTACGACTTCACCGCCGCCGGCAACCTGCTCGACCTCTACACCAAGGTCGCCGAGCCGACCGGCACGACGTACACGCCCACCTGGGACCTGCCGGACCGCTGGACCTATCAGTGGTACGTGACCACCGTCGGCGGCACGCCGGTCACGTCGAACATCCGGCGCTTCAGCGTCTACCTGCCCGAGCTGGAGAGCGTCGCCGACGGGATCGGCATCGTCGCCGACGCCCGCGACCTCAACCGCAGCGGCGCCATCGAACCGTACGAGAACTGGCGGCTGCCGGTGCAGAGCCGGGTGGACGACCTGCTCGCCCGGATGACGCCCGAGGAGAAGGCGTACCAGCTGTTCTACAACGCCCAGGCGTACCCCCGGTCGGGTTGGCACTTCGGCCCCGCGCAGGCGGCGGACCTGCACAGCCAACTGCTCGCCTCGGCCGGCACCCGGCTGGGCATCCCGTTCGTCTCGGCGGGCGACACCATCCACGGCTACCAGACGACGTACCCGATGCAGAGCGCGCTGGCCGCGGCGAAGAACTATCCCCTCGACTACCAACTCGGCGACGTGCAGCGGCGGGAACAGCTGGAGGTCGGCACCCGTGGTGTGCTCGGTCCGCTGGCCGAGGTCGGCACCAAGGTGATCTACCCCCGGATCCAGGAGGGCAACGGCGAGAACGCGCAGGTCGCCGCGGCCCAGGTCCGCGCCCTGGTGGCCGGCCTCCAGGGCGGTCCGGAGCTGAACCCGCACTCGGTGCTGGCGACGGTCAAGCACTGGCCCGGCGAGGGCGCCGGCGGCGAGGCCCTGATCGTCTACGACAGCGTGACGATCAAGTACCACATGATCCCGTTCCGCGCGGCGATGGAGGCCGGCGCGGTCAACATCATGCCCGGATACGCGGGCAGCTCACTGCTCGACCCGGGCGGCCCCGGCGCCGGCGACAGCGCCAAGATCCTCGCCTACCTGCGGCAGAACCTCGGCTACCAGGGTCTGATCACCACCGACTGGCTGCCGTCGGGCTCCTGGATCGGCGCGGCGAAGGCCGGCTCCGACGTGATGGGCGGCGCCGACCCGGGCGCGGCCGGCTTCTCGATCGCCGACTTCGTGGCCAACGTGCCAGCGTCGCGCATCGACGACGCGGTCCGGCGGGTGCTGCGGCTGAAGTTCCAGCTCGGCATCTTCGAGGCCCCCTACGGCGACCCGGTCAACGGCCCGTACCGCTTCCACCAGCCGGCGTACACGGCGCTGGCCGGCCAGGCCTCCCGCGAGGCGATGACGCTGCTGAAGAACGACGCCGGCACGCTGCCGGTGCGGCTCGCCGCCGGTGACGACATCGTGGTCGCCGGTCCACGGGCGGCCGACGGCGGCGCCTGCTGCGTGTGGACCAGCTTCTTCCACGCCGAGTACGGGTCGCAGACGATCCTGGACGCGGTCCGGGCCCGGGCCGCCCAGGCCGGGGTGACCGTGCACCAGGACGACAGCCCGAACCCGAAGCTGGCGGTCGTCGCGGTCGGCGAGGCCTCCTACACCCACGCCACCAACTGGCCCAAGGAGCAGCCGTACCTGCCGCCGGACCAGCTCGCGGTGATCCAGAAGTTCCGCGCCCGGGGCATCCCGGTGGTGGTGGCGCTGGTGCTGCCCCGGCCCTACGTCATCACCGAGTGGCGTGACCTGGCCAGCGCCATCGTGGTCACCTACCGGGGCGGTGAGGAGATGGGCCCGGCCCTGGCCGGCCTGCTCTTCGGTGACTACCAGCCGCGCGGCAAGCTGCCCTGGCAACTGCCCCGCAACCTCTCCGACGTGCTGCGTCCCGGCGGCACCGACACCCCGGCCGACGCGGTCGAGTCGTGGGACCTGCCGTACGACCTGGGCGCGACCGCGACCGAGCGGGGTCAGATCCGGGCCTCGATCGACGCCGGCCAGCCACCGGCGACGACATACGGCAATCCGCTCTACCCCTACGGTGCCGGGCTGACCGGTTTCTGAGCGCACGGGCGGGGCGGGGGGCGCCCCCCCCCCCCCGCGCCGCCCCGGGTCACACCTTGCGGAAGCGCGCCTCGGTCACCGCGAACAGACCGTACGCCGCGAACCCGGCCGCGACCACGAGCAGCAGCCCGGTGCCGTACGGCTCGCCGGCCAGCGTCCGCAGCGCCGCGTCGAGCCCACGCGCCCGGTCCGGCTCGTACCGCCACGCCGCCAGGACGAACAGCACGCCGGCGATCCCGTACGCCAGCCCCTTGGCCACGAATCCCGCCATGCCGAGCCGGCGCACGAGCCGCCGGGTCGCCGCCGCCATCTCGCCGACCCGCAGGTGCTTCTCGAAGCGCCCGGTGGCCCCGACGAACGCCAGCCATCCCCCGAGCCCGGCCAGGACCAGGCCCGCCGCGAGAACGGCGAGCCGTCCGCCGCTCGACGCGAGCAGACCCTCGGCGGTGTCCTGCTGGGTGTCGGCGCTGGACGACTTCTTGCCGCGCAGCACCTTCACCCCGCTGAACGCGAGGTACAGGTAGAACGCGGCCCGGCCGGCCGACGCCACCCGCTCGGTCAGCCGGCGCTCCCGGAACATCTCCAGCACCTGCCAGACCGCCATGGCCACCAGCCCGACGACGATCGCCACGACGAGCGCCAGGCCGAACGGCTCGTCGGCGATCTCCTGCATGGCGCCCGACTGGTCGCCGTCGGCGGCCGGCCCGCCCGAGGCGACCCGGACGACCACCCAGGCGAAGAGCAGGTGCAGAATGCCGTAGCCGATGAAGCCGGCCCGGGTGAGACGCTCCAGGGTGGGGTTGTCGGCGGCGCGGGAGACGGTGCCGCGAGCCCGCGAGGACAGCGATGACATGCGCCGACATTGACCCGTAGCGGCTCCGGCGAAACGTGGGCGGGGCGAGGTCGCCGTCGACACGGTGGCGAGACGCCGCCCGGCCGGTTCGCGTCGGGCACACCCCGGCGGCGGTGCCGCCGTGTCTATGCTCGTGGTCATGTCCCTGGGGAGCGCGGGCGGCGCGGACCGCTGGTTCGGGCCGGTGACCGGGACGGCCGGCGGGGCCCAGGTGTTCGTCTTCCCGTACGCCGGCGGCATCGCCGCGTCGTTCACGTCCTGGCGGGAGGCGGCCCCGCCGGAGCTGTCGGTGCGGGTCGCGCAGTTGCCGGCGCGGGGGGTCCGGTTGCACGAGCCGCCCGTCGACGACCTGACCGAGCTGGTGGCGGAGCTGACGACGGCGGTCACCGAGCGGGCCTCGGGCCCGTTCCTGCTGTTCGGGCACAGCCTGGGCGCGCTGGTGGCGTTCGAGGTGACCCGGGAGCTGCGCCGCCGGGGCGGCCCCGATCCGCTGGCGTTGCTGGTCGGCGGCGCCGAGGGGCCGCAGACCCGGCGGGTCGCGCGGCGCTGCCACGAGCTCGACGACGCCGGCCTGATCGAGGCGCTGCGCGACTTCGGGACCACGTCGGCCGCGCTGCTGGCCGACCGGGAGCTGATGGAGCTGATCCTGCCGGGGATCCGGGCCGACTTCGCCCTGTCCGAGCGGTACGCCTACCGTGCCGGGCCGCCGCTGGAGTTGCCGGTGCACGTGCTGCTCGGCGACCGGGACGAGCACGTCGACCCGGGCCGGGCAGCCGGGTGGGCGCGGGACTGCGCCACCCCGCCGCAGGTCCACGTGTTCGCCGGGGGGCACTTCTTCCTGGCCGAGCACCGGTCGGAAATCCTGGACCTGATGCGACGCATCGTCACCGGTCACCCCGCTCCGGCGCATTCCGCGACAAAGGACAGGTAAGGACCCATCGGCGCGCGGGGGCTTCCACGATGCCGGCCGGCGGACATGGTGGATCGATGAGACGCGGTGCTAGAGTTCGCCATTCCTTCGTCGAGGAACGCCGCTGACGAGGCGGCATACCGTAGCGCGCCGAGGTGCTGATGAGCCGGCCGTACCTGCCGTCCCTGGTCCTGCGCGACTACCTGCACGCGGTGGCGACACTGCATCCGCACCTGCGCGCGATGCTCGACTTCGGACGGCCGGGCGCGGCCGACGCGCTGGCCGAGCTGGCCGCCACGGTGAGCGAGTTCGACACCGACTCCACCGGCCGGGGCGACTCGTACCGCCGGGCCCAGCGCGACACGCTGGTGCGCTGGACCGGAATGCGGCGCCTGCTGGAGTTGGCCACCCCGGCGGACGCCGAGCCGGCCACGCTGATCCTGGACGTGCTCGGCGGCGACGGCACCGTGGCCCGCGCCGCGAGCAGCCAGTCCGCCTGCTTCGAGTCCAAACTGGCGTTCGTCACCGGTGACGTGTCCGGCCACATGGTCGACCGGGCGCTCGCGCACGGCCTGCCCGCCGTGCGTCAGGCCGCCCACTTCCTCTTCCTGCGCGACGACAGTGTGGACGCGGTGCTGCTGGCGTACGGCACCCACCACATCCCGGCGCACCGGCGGCCAACGGCGGTGGCGGAGGCGGCCCGGGTGGTCCGCCCCGGCGGCCGGATCGTGCTGCACGACTTCGACGAGTCCAGCCCGATGGCCGGTTTCTTCGGCGAGGTGGTGCATCCGCACGCCGTCGGCGGCCACGACTACCGGCACTTCAGCCGCGCGGAGCTGGCCGGCCTGTTCGCCGGGGCCGACCTGCCGGTGCGCGTCGTCGACCTGTACGACCCGCTGATCGTGCGCGCCGACACCGAGCGGGCCGCGTACGCCGGGATGCGCGACTACGTCGGCGACATGTACGGGCTCCGGGACTTCTTCGCGACGATCGGCGACGACGAGGTGTGGCGGTTGCTGACCCACCACTTCGACCACACCGGCTACCTGGCCGCGATCGGCGGCCGGGACGGCATCCCGGTCCGGCCGGTGGTCTACCGGGCCGACGGGCAGTTCGTCGCCGAGGTGCCCCGGATGGCGATCGTCGCGACCGCGACCAGGGCGGCGTGACCGCCATGTCCGATCCGCGCTACCTGTCCGATCTGGTGCACCGGCCCACCGGCCCGGACGCCGACCGGCCCGCGGTCGTCGCCCCCGACGGCGAGCTGAGCTACGCGCACCTGTGGGAGCGGGTCGACGCGACGGTGGCGCTGCTGCGCCGGGCCGGCGTGCGGCCGGGCGACCGGGTCGGCCTCTACCTGCACCGGTCCGCCGACTACGTGACGTCGCTGCTGGCGACGCTCGGATCGGGCGCGGTCGCGGTCCCGGTCGACCCCGAGCTGCCCTCCGGCCGGGCCGAGCAGATGCTCGCCCTGGCCGCCCCCCGCCTCGTGCTCTACGCGGACCGGCCCCCGACGGTCGCCGCGCCGGCGGGCACGAGCTGGCGCGACGTGCGTACCGCCGGGGTGGGGGTGGGCCTCGACCCGCCGGACCGCGCGGGCTGGGCGCCGCCGGCGGAGCAGGCCGCGCTGGTGTTGTTCACCTCGGGTTCCACCGGCCGGCCGAAGGGGGTGGTGCTGCACCACGCCGGGCTGGTCAACCGGCTGGCCTGGGGCCACGAGCGGTTCGGCTTCACCGCCGAGGACCGGGTGCTGCACAAGGCGTCGATCGGGTTCGACGCGTCGGTGCACGAGATCTTCTCCCCGCTCGTCGCGGGCGGCGTCGTGGTCGTCGCCGGTCCGGGGCTCCCGTTCGACAGCCTCGGCCTGGTCCGGCTGATCCGGCGGGAGGCGGTCACCACCGCGCACTTCGTGCCGACCATGCTCCGGCACGTGCTGGACGAGCCGGAGTTCGCCGGCTGCGGGACGCTGCGGCGGGTGCTGTGCGGCGGTGAGGCGCTGGACATGCGGCTGGTCCGGCGGCTGCGGGCGGCGCTGCCGTGCGAGCTGTTCAACGGGTACGGCCCGAGCGAGACGTCGATCAACGTGTCCTACTGGGACTGCGCGGAGCCGTACGCGGGCAGCATCGCCCCGATCGGCCGGCTCATCGACGGCGTCCGCGCGGACGTGCGCGACGAGGAGGGCCGGCCGGTCGCCGACGGGGAGACCGGTGAGCTGTGGCTCGGCGGGGTCGCGGTCGGCCTGGGCTATCTGGGCGACGACGCGCTCACCGCGGAACGCTTCCGGCCCGACCCGGCGCGGCCGGGCGGCCGGCTCTACCGCACCGGCGACCTGGTGCGCATCGCGCCGCAGGGGTTCCTGGAGTTCCGGGGCCGGGCCGACGACCAGGTCAAGGTCCGGGGCGTCCGGGTGGAGCCGGGCGAGGTCGCGGCCGTGCTGCGCGAGCATCCCGCCGTGCACGACGCGGTGGTGGTGACCGTGCCCGACGCCGACGCCGGGCCGCGCCTGGTCGGGTACGTCGTGCCGCGGCCGAGGCGTGCCCCGGCGGTCGGTGGGCTGCCCCGGTTCCGGCTGCCCAACGGCATGGCGGTGACCGCCGCCTCGCCCGACGAGGCGGTCTTCCTCTACCGGCAGATCTTCGACCACGCGGAGTACGCGCGGTTCGGCGTCCGCCTCGGTGACGGCGCGGTCGTCGTCGACGTGGGCGCCAACATCGGCCTGTTCTCGCTCTGGGCGACCCGGCAGGCCCGCGACGTACGCCTGGTCGCGGTCGAGCCGAATCCGGACACGTTGCCGTACCTGCGGGCCAACCTCGGCCTCTACGCCGCGTCGGCGGCCGTCGTCGAGGCGGCGGTGACCGACGTCGCCGGCACCGCCGAGCTGATCTCGTTTCCCGAACTGAGCTACCTGTCCGGCCTCGGCGCCGACCGGGCCGAGGCGGCGTCGGAGCTGGTCCGGTCGCACTACCGGCACGGCGGCGGCGCCGACGACGAGGCCGAGCGGGCCGCGTTGCTGGCGGACGCGCGCCGCCGGCTGACCCCGGTGGCGCACGTCGTGCCGACGGTGAGCCTGTCCGAGCTGCTGGACCGGTTCGCGCTCGACCGGGTCGACCTGCTGAAGATCAACGTCGAGGGCGCCGAGCTGAGCGTGCTGCGCGGGGTGCGCCCGGAGCACTGGGCCCGCGTCCGCCAGGTGTGCCTGGAGGTCGAGCGCAGCAGCGTCACCACGCCGCGGGCGCGGGAGCTGCTGTCGGCGGCCGGTTTCGAGGTGCACGAGATCGGCGACTGGAACGTCGGCACGGACGCCGACGTCAGCTACCTCTACGCGGTGCGTCCGGGCGAGCAGCCGCCGGCCGGGTCGCCCTGGGACGAGCCCGCCGACCAGATGCTGACCACCGCCCAGCTCCAGGGCTACCTGGCGTCGGTGCTGCCGTCGGCGATGCGCCCGGACCAGATCGTCCTCGTCGGCCACCTGCCCCGGCTGCCCAACGGCAAGGTGGCACGGCGGGAGCTGCCGCCGCCACCCCGGCGGCCGGCGGACGTCGCCGCCGAGCGGGGCGGCGTCCTCGCCGACCGGCTGCGCGAGGCGTGGCGGGTCACGCTCGGCGTCGACGCGGTCCACGACGACGACAACTTCCTCGCCCTCGGCGGGCACTCGCTGACCGCGCTGCGGGCGGCGCTGCGGGTGCGCGAGATGGCCGGCCTGGAGGTCTCCCCGGCGAGTTGCCTGCGCGCCGGGTCGTTCGCCGCCTGGCTGGCCCGGGTCACCGACGGGGAACGCGATGTCAACGCCGCCCGGTGACGCGTCCCGGCACGTCGTCGTGGTGGGCGGCGGCCGGCTCGCCCGCGCGCTCTGCGACTCCCTGGCCGCGACCCACACCCCCGTCCGGCTCCGGGTGACCGTGCTGGCCCGCGACCCGGGCGCGGCGGACCGACTGGCCCGGGGCGCGCAGGTGCGGGCCACCGTCGCCGGCGCCGCCGTCGGGTTCACCGCCCGGCCGTTCACCCCGTCCACCACCGACCCCGGGCCCGGGTACGCCGCCGACGCCGCGTCGATGGCCCGACTCCGGCCCGACGTGCTGGTCTGCGCCGCGTCGGCGCAGTCGCCGTACGAGCGGACGCACGCGCCGTCGGCCTGGACGGAACTGGTCGCCGCCGCCGGGTTCGGCGTGACGCTGGCGTTGCAGGCGGAGCTGGTGTCCCGGCTGGCCGCCGCGCTGGCCGCCGGCGCGCCGGACGCGTCGCTGGTGAACGCCGCCTTCCCGGACGCGGTCAACCCGCTGCTGGCCGCGGCGGGGCGGCCCGTGCTCTGCGGCCTCGGCAACGTGGCGACGCTGGCCGCCTGCCTGGACGCCGCGCTGGGCGGCCCCGGGCCACGGCGGTTGGCGGTGCTCGGCCACCACGCCCACCTCGCCGCGCCCGACCCGGCCGCCACCGACGACACCGCCGAGGTACGCGCCTGGCTGGACGGCCGGGAGGTCCCGGACGTCACGGCGCTGCTCGCCGGCTACCGTGCCCTGCCCCGCCCGGAGCTGAACGCGCTGGCCGGGCACGCCGGGGCCGCCGTGGTGGCGGCGCTGGCCGCCGGGGTGGACGAGGTGGCGGCGAACCTGCCCGGGCCGCTGGGCCTGCCGGGCGGCTATCCGGTCCGACTGCGCGACGGCCGGGCCGAGCTGCGCCTGCCGGCCGGCGTCGACGTGGCGCACGCGTCGGCCTGGAACACCGCCGCCGGGCGCCGGGACGGCGTCGAGGTCGACGACGGCCACGTGCGGTACCCGGAGCGGTCGCGGGCGGCGCTGGCGGCGTACCGGCCGGAACTGGCCGATGGCTGGCACGCCGGCGAGCTGCCGGAGGTCTTCGCCCGGTTCGCCGCCCTGCGCGACCAACTGCGAACGGTGCCGCCGGCGCCGGCCCGTGCCCGGAGTGTGTGGGAGGAAGCCCGATGTCCGTGACCGCCCCGACCACCCGCAACCTGATCACCGACTACCACGACGTCATCGCCGCGGCCGTGCGGCGCTGCGGCGCGGTCCCCGGTGACGCCGCCGGCACGCCCGGCTTCGCGCCCGGCTTCGACCTGCCCGAGCTGACCCCGGCCGTGCGTGACTTCTACGCCGCCGCCACGGTGCGCTGGGCCCCGCTGGGCGCGTACGGCGGGCACCGCCTCCACCTGCTCGACCTGACCGGCAACCCGGGCACCCGGACCACCAAGACGTTCGCGTCCCTGGTGATCGTCGCCCGCGCGGTGGAACACATCCGGCGTACCGGCGCCCGCCTGCGCATCGTCACCCCGACCTCCGCCAACAAGGGTGTCGCGCTGCGCGACGCGGTGGCCCGCGCGTACGCGGCCGGGCTGGTCACGCCCGAGCAACTCGCCATCGTGGTGCTGGCGCCGCGGGCGACCCGGCACAAGTTCCGCCACGACGCGCTCGCCGCCGACCCGGTCTCCCGCCGGCTCAACCCGCTGCTGCGTTACACCGGCGACGACCCGGAGGGCGTGAAGGCGCTCGGCCGCGCGTTCGTGGACGCGTACGCCGCCCGGCTGCACGACGAGCAGGGCGTCACGCTCTGGTACACGCTGGACCTGAAGAACTACCTGGTGGCCGACGCGGCCCGGGCCGCGTTCGAGGCCGATGTCGCCCCGACCGGCGCGGCCCCCGCCCGCTGGCACGCCCACGCCGTCTCCAGCGCGTTCGGCCTGCTCGGCTACAACCTGGGTCGCGACGTGCTGGAGGCGGCGGGCCGGGCCGACCCGGACGACCGTCCCGGTTTCCTGCTCGTGCAGCACCTCGGCACGCCCGACATGGTGCTCAGCCTGCGCCACGGCTCGTTCGCGCGGGACAACGGCCCCACCTGGACCCGCGACGAGAGCCGGGACGCCTGGACGCAGGACAAGGACCCGCGTTTCCCGGCCGTCACCGACGACCCGGCCGAGGTGCTCGACCCGACCTTCTACACCCACCGCCCGGTGACGTCCCCGGCGATGAACGCGTTGATCGACCGGCACGGCGGCGACGGCATCGTGGTGTCGCGGCGCGAGTGCGTCGAGCGCTACCCGGCGGTCCGGGGCCGGCTGGCCGACGCCGGGCTCGTGCTGCCGGCCGAGCCCGGACGGCTGCGGGAGTGGTCCATCGTGATGGCGCTGACCGGTGTCTGCAACGCCGTCGACCGGGGCCTGGTGCCGGCCGGACACGACGTCGTGGTGCACGGCACCGGCAGCTACGCCGACGACTTCCCGGTCGCCGAGGCGGACGCCGAGGTGTCCACCGTCGCCGACGTCGCGGCGGCCGTCGTGGGCCGGCGGTGAGCCCGACGCCGGCCGCCCGCCCGCTCGGCCTGCCCGCCGAACGGGCCGAGCGGCTCGTCGCGCGGGCCCACGCCGCCGGGGTCGCGCCGGCCACGGTGGTCCTCACCGCGACCGCGCTGCTGGTACGCCGGTACACCGGCGTCCAGGTGGTGACGCTGCGCCACGGCGACGAGCCGGTGACGCTGGACCTGACCGTCGACGCCCCGATCCGGGAACTGTGGCGCGCGGTGCGCCCGGCGTCGCCCGGCGCCACCCCCGACGCGGTCGTCCGGATCGACCCCGACCTGCGCGCCGGCACGCTGACCGGCCTGCCCGACGACTACGCCGACGACCTGCACGCCGACCTGACCGACGTGCTGTCCGCGTTCGACCCGGACGCGTCGTCGGCCGACGTGCTGCGCTCGGCCCGCTACGAGTGGCGTCCGGCGCCCGACCCGGGCCGGCTGCACGGCGGCGACGGCACCGAGGCCGACGCCGTACGCGGGGAGACGATTCCCGCCGCGTTCGCCGCGGTGGTCGCCGCGCACCCGGACCGGGTGGCGGTGCTGGCCGACGACGCGACAGTGACCTACCGCGACCTCGGCGCCGCGGTGGCCGCGACCGCGGCGGCGCTGACCGGGCCGAACGACGCCGCGACGCCGCAGGCGCCGGTGGCGGTGCTGTGCCGCCACGGCGTCGCCACGATCACCGGGATCCTCGCGGCGCTGGCGTCCGGGTCGGCGTACGTGCCGCTGGACACCGCGTTCCCGACGATCCGGCTGGCCGGCATGATGCGCGACGCCGGGGTGCGGGCTGTCGTCACCGACGCCGCACACGCGCGGCTCGCCGCCACGCTGGCCGCCGACGCCGGGCTGCCGGAGCTGCCCGTGGTGCCGCTGCGACCGGGCGCTCCCGGGTCCGGCCCGCCGGTGCCGCACGGTCCGGCGCGGCCGGACGACCCGGCGTACGTGCTCTACACCTCCGGGTCGACCGGGCGGCCGAAGGGCGTGGTGCAGAGCCACCGCAACGTGCTGTTCGGCATCCGCAACCACGTGCGCAACTTCGCCGTCCGGCCGGACGACCGCACCAGCGTGCTCACCTCGTTCGGCTACGACATGGCGGTCACCGACACGTTCGCCGCGCTGCTGTCCGGCGCCGCCGCCGTCCCCGTCGACGTGCGGGCGCACGGCCTCGGCCACCTGGCCGGCGCGCTCGCCGACCGGGGCGTCACGGTCTACCACTCCACCCCCACCGTCTACCGCTATCTGGTGGCGAGCCTGGGCGACGGCGGGCGGCTGCCGTCGGTCCGGGCGGTCCTGCTCGGCGGCGAGGAGGTCACCCGGCACGACGTGACACTGGCCCGGCGGTCCTTCGCGCCGGGCGTGGTGTTCGTCAACGGGTACGGCACCACCGAGATCAGCTTCGCCGCGCAGCACCACCTGCCGCCCGGCGCGCGACCGGAGCGGGCCGTGGTGCCGATCGGGCACCCGCTGCCGGGCGTCGAGGTGGTGCTGACCGACCCGGCCGGTCGCCCCACCTGCCGGACCGGCGAGGTCGTCGTCCGCACCCCGCACGTCGCCCTCGGCTACCTGGGGTTGCCGGAGCTGACGGCGGCCCGGTTCACCGAGCACGACGGGGTGCGGGCGTACCGGACCGGGGACGTGGCCCGGCGGCTGCCCGACGGGACGCTCGTCTTCCTGAGCCGCAGCGACCGGATGGTGAAGATCCGCGGCTACCGGGTGGAGCTGGGCGAGGTCGAGGCCCACCTGGCCGGCCTGCCCGGGGTGGGTCGGGCGGCAGTGGTGGCGCGGCGCGGCGCGGCCGGCGCCGGCGAGCAGGAGATCATCGGGTACGTGGTGCCGGCCGGCGGGGCGGACCTGCGGCCGGCGGTGCTGCGGGAGCGGCTGGCGGCGGTGCTGCCGGACTTCATGGTGCCCCGGGCCGTGGTGCCGGTGGCGGACCTGCCGACCGGTCCGACCGGCAAGCTCGACCCGGCCGCGCTGCCCGACCCGGCCGCGCTGCCCGACCCGGACGCCGGGTCCGGGCGACCCACCGGCGGGCCGCCGTCGGGGCCGGTCGAGGAGACCATCGCGGCGGGCTGGCGTGCGGTGCTGGGACTGCCCACCGTGGACCGGCAGGTGAACTTCTTCGCCGCGGGCGGCCACTCGCTCCAGCTCGCCCTGGTGCAGAAGCACCTGGAGGACCAGCTCGGGCGGCGGGTGCCGCTGGCCCGGCTGGTGGAGTTCCCGACGGTGGCGTCGCTGGCCGCGCACCTGGGCGCGGCGTCGACCACGGTCGGCGTACCGGAGGACGGTCGCCTGGCGGCGGTCGGCCGCCGGATGGCGCGACGCCGGGCCGCGCGCGGCGGCGGCCCGGGGCAGGGTGAACCGTGAGCGCGAGGAACGCAGCGCAGCGGAGTCCCGCAGTCGCGAACGAAAGGCAGGCACCGTGAGCGAGGACGACCGGATCGCGGTGGTGGGGCTGGCCTGCCGGGTGCCCGGCGCGGACGACGCGCCCGCCCTGTGGCGCAACCTGCTGGCCGGCACGGTGTCGGTACGCCGGCTGGCCGCCGCCGACGGCACGCCCACCGGCCCCGACTGGGTGCCGGTGTTCGGCCGGCTCGACGACCTGGCGGGTTTCGACGCGGACCTGTTCGGCTACCCGGCCGGGCCGGCGGCGCTGCTCGACCCGCAGCACCGGCTGTTCCTGGAGGTGGCCTGGCGCGCGCTGGAGGACGCCGGCATCGACCCCGACCGCGACCCGGCCCAGATCGGTGTGTTCGCCGGCTGCGGCCCCAACCGCTACCTGCGTCACCACCTGCTGGGCAGCCCCGCCCTGCGGCCCGTCGCCGGGGACCTGGCCGAGGACTGGGACGACGCGCTGACCGGCGCCGACGGCGACTACCTGCCGACCCGCGCCGCGTTCGCGCTGGGCCTGACCGGGCCGGCGGTGGCGGTCCGGACCGCCTGCTCGACGTCGCTGGTCGCGGTCTGCCAGGCCGCGCAGAGCCTGCTGGACTACCGCTGCGACGTGGTGGTCGCCGGTGGCGCGGCGGTGGTGTCGACCCGGCAGGCCGGCTACCGCCTGCGGCCGGGCGGCCTGCTCGCCACCGACGGGGTGTGCCGCCCCTACGACGCGGCGGCCACCGGGCAGGTGTTCGGCAACGGCGCCGGCGCGGTGGTGCTCAAACGGCTCGCCGACGCGCGCGCCGACGGCGACCACGTGCACGCCGTGCTCGCCGGGTGGGCGGTGAACAACGACGGCGCGGACCGGCCCGGCTTCACCGTGCCGGGCGTGGCCGGGCAGGCGGCGGTGCTGGCGGAGGCGCTGGCGTCGGTGGGCTGGGACCCGGCCGACGTGGGCTACCTGGAGGGCCACGGCACCGGCACGCCGGTCGGCGACGCGATCGAGGTCGAGGCGCTGGTCCGGGCCCGGCGGGGCAGCCGGGCCCCGCTGCTGCTCGGCTCCGTGAAGGGCAACGTCGGCAACCTGGACGCCGCGGCCGGCGTGATCTCCCTGATCAAGACCGCGTACGCGGTCCGGACCGGCCAGGTGCCGGGCACGGCGCACTTCACCGGCGCGCACCGCGACGTCGACCTGGCCGCGGCGGGCGTCGAGGTCACCGCGCGGACCCGTCCGTGGGACGGGCCGCGGCGGGCCGGGGTCAGCTCGTTCGGCCTCGGCGGCACCAACGCGCACGTGCTGGTGGAGCAGGCGCCGGCCGCGAGCGACCGGGACGGGCCGGCCGGCGCCGACGGCGAACGGGTGGTGCTCGGCCTGTCGGCGGGCAGCCCGACCGCGTTGCGGGAGCTGGCCGGCCGGCTGGCCGCGCGGCTGGCCGAGGGTGACCTCACGGTCGCGGACGTGGCGCACACGCTGGCGGTGGGCCGGCGGCGGCTGGCCCACCGGGGCGCGATCGGCTGCGCCGACGTGCCGGAGGCGGTCGCGCAGCTCACCGCGTTCGCCCGGGGCGGGCCGGTGGCCGACGACGCGGCGACCCGGTCCTGGCGCGACGGCGGCGACCTGCCGGTGACGCGGGGGCGGCGGGTGCCGCTGCCCGGCTACCCGTTCCAGCGGAGCCGGCACTGGATCGAGGCGACGCGGTGACCGGCCCCCACCTGCCCTATCCCGAGGTGTGCCTGCCCGACCTGGTCGCCGGGCACGCCGCCCGGCGGCCCCACGCGCCGGCCGTGACGCAGGGCGACCGGACGCTGAGCTACGCCGACCTGGTCGGCCGCGCCGCCGCCCTCGGCGCGTCGCTGCGCGCGGACGGCATCGGCCCGGACGACCTCGTGGGCGTGTGCGTGGACCGCCGCCCGGACCTGGTGGTGGCGCTGCTGGGCGTGCAGGCGGCCGGCGCCGGCTACGTTCCGCTCGACCCGGCGCTGCCGGCGCCGCGGCTGCGGGAGCTGGCCGCCGAGGCCCGCCTGCGCGTCGTCGTGGGCGCGCCGGCCGCCGCGCCCGACGTCTTCGCCGACCGGACCGTGCGGGACGTGCCCACCGCGCCGGCGCCCTGGCAGCCGACGCCCGCCACGCTGGCCACCACCGCGTACGTGATGTTCACGTCGGGGTCGACCGGGCGGCCCAAGGGCGCGGTGATCGAGCACCGGGCGCTGACCGAGGCGGTCACCGGCATCGCGGAGTTCTCCGGCTTCGGGCCGGCGACCCGCTGCCTGGCCTTCGCCTCGATCGGGTTCGACGCGTCGGTGGCCGACCTGCTCGCCCCGCTCGCCGCCGGGGGCACTGTCGTGCTGGCCGGTGACGCCGAGCGGGCCGACCCGACCCGGCTGTACCGCGTCTGCGCCGAGCAGGACGTCGACGTGGTGGTGCTGCCGCCGCCGGTCCTGCCGCTGCTGGACCCGGCCCGGCTGCCCGGCGTCCGGCTGGTGATGACCGGCGGGGAGGCGACCGGCCCGGAGCAGGTCGGCCGCTGGACCGCGGGCGGCCGGCGGTTCGTCAGCGTCTACGGCCCGACCGAGGCGACCGTGCTGGTGACCTGGTTCGAGGGCAGCGGCGTGTGGACCCGGCCCATCCCGATCGGCCGGCCGGCCGCCAACCACCGCATCCACCTCGTCGACGACCGGTTCCGCGAGGTCGGTCCCGGCGAGATCGGCGAGGTGCTGGCCGGTGGACCCGGTCTCGGCCGGGGCTACCTGTTCGACGCCGCGCGCACCGCCGAGCGGTTCGTCCCGGACCCGTTCACCGACCGGCCCGGGCAGCGCCTCTACCGCACCGGCGACCTGGCCCGCTGGCTGCCGGACGGGAACCTGGAGTTCCTCGGCCGGGCCGACCGGCAGGTCAAGATCCGCGGGCAGCGCATCGAGCTGGGCGAGGTCGAGGCGGTGCTGCGCCGTCATCCCGACGTCGACCTGGCCAGCGTCCAGGCACGCGGCGGCCCCGGCGGGCCGCAACTCGTCGCGTACGTGGCGACCGGCGTGGACGTGGCCGAGCTGCGCGCCCACTGCGGGCGGTTGCTGCCGGCGGCGGCCGTACCGGCGCTGATCCACACCATGCCCGCGCTGCCGGTCACCATCAACGGCAAGATCGACGTCGACCGGCTGGCCACGCTCACCGCCACCGCGCCGCAGCCGGCACCGCCCGGCGAGGCGCCGGCCACCGACACCGAACGCCTCGTCGCGCAGGCGTGGTCGACGCTGCTGGACGCCCCGGCCGTCGGCCGCGACGCCGACTTCTTCCACCACGGCGGACACTCGATCGCGGCGATGCGGCTCGTCGCCGACCTGCGGGAGCGGCTGGGCCGGGACGTCGCGATCGAGGACGTGCTGCTCGGGCGGACGCTGCGCGGCATCGCCGCCCGCGTCGACGCCGCCGCCGGGACCGGCCCGGCCGCCGCCGTCCGGGGCCGGCCGCCGGCGCTGTCCCCGGCGCAACGCCGGCTGTGGTTCCTCGACCGCTACTTCCCGGCCGCCGCGTCGGCCTACAACGTCGCCTTCGCCGAACGGCTCACCGGCGGACTCGACGTCGCGGCCCTCGCCGCCGCGCTCACCGCCGTGGCGGACCGCCAGCAGATCCTGCGCTGGCGCATCCCCGACACCGACGGCGAGCCGTACGCCGTGGTCGACCCGCCCGCGCCGGTGCCGCTGCCGGTGCGCGACCTCCCCCCGGGCACGGACCTCGCCGCGCACCTCGCGGCCGGCGCGGCGACGCCGTTCGCGCTGGCCACCGACGCGCTGTGGCGGGCCGAGCTGATCCGGACCGGCGCCGACGAGCACGTGCTGGCCGTCTACGCCCACCACGCCGTGTTCGACGGCTGGTCCCAGTCGCTGTTTTACGCCGACCTCGCCACCGCCTACCGCGCCGCGCTCGGGCACGGGCCGCCGCTGCCGCCGCTGCCCGCCACCTACGGCGACTACGTCGCGTGGCGTGAGGAGCGCTCCCGGCGTCGCGCCGCGTCCGACCTGGACTGGTGGCTGGCGCACCTGAACGGCGCGCCCGTGGTGGTGGAGCTGCCCGGGGGACGGCAGCGGCCGGCCGAGCAGACGTACCGCAGCGCGACCGTCGGCACCCGGCTGGACCGCGCCGCGACCACCGCCCTCACCGACCTCGCCGCCGCGCTCGGCGCGACCCCGGCCGCCGCCGTGCTGGCCGCGTTCACGCTGGTGCTGGCCCGCCGCACCGGCCTGCCCGACCTGCTCGTCGGCACCCCCACGGTGGACCGGCGCGTGGTCGACTTCGCGCCGATGGTCGGGTTCTTCATCGAGATCGCGCCGCTGCGGCTGCGCCCGCTCCCCGGGGCCGGCTTCGCCGCACACGTCCGCGCCGCCTGGGCGGAACTGCTCGACGCGCTCGCGCACCCGGAGGCGCCGGTGGAACGCGTCGTCGGCGGGCTCGGCCTGGGCGGCCTGCTGGACCGCAGCCCGCTGGTGCAGGTGCTGTTCAACATGTACACGTTCGACGAGCCGAAACTGGACCTGGCCGGCCTGACCGGCGAGCCGGTGCCGGTGGCCGCGCCCGGGTCCCCGTTCGACCTCACCCTCTACGGCGTGACCCGGGACGGGCAACTCCGGGTGGAGATCGTGTTCAACCCGGACGTCTACGGCGGCGACCTGATGGCGGCCGTGCTGGACGGGGTCGAGCGGGTGCTGCGCGCCGGGGCCGCCGACCCCGAGCGGCCGGTGTCCCGGCTGCCCGCCTGGGCGGAGATCCCCGCCGGGAGGCCGGGCGAGGTGCCCCGGGCCGCGCCGGTCACCCGCGCCGCGCGCCGGCCGGGGGCGACCGCCGCCCGCCCGGCCACCGCCACCGAGCGGCGGATCGCCTCGGTCTGGTGCGACGTGCTCGGCGTGCCCGAGGTGGCCGCGACGGACAGCTTCTTCGACGTCGGCGGCGGCTCGTTGGCCGTCGCCGTCGTGCAGCGGCAGCTCAACCGGCTGCTCGGCACCGAACTGCGGGTGGTGGACCTGTTCCACCACCCGACCGTCCGCGCGCTCGCCGCGCACCTGGACAGCGGCCACGCGTCCGCCGGGTCGCCCGGCGACACCGCCGAGGACGCGGCGGTGGAACGGGCCGCCCGCCGGGGCGCCGTCCGCCGCCAGCGGGTGCTGCGCCGGGCCGTCGACGGGCCGGCCGGGGCGGGTGATCCGGAGTGACGCACCTGGTCCCCCTCGGCGACACCGGCTGGTCGGTCTGGCGGGACGTGCTGCTGCGCAGCGCCGGGTTCCCCGCCGACGGCCTGGACCGCTTCGCCGCACCGGACTGCGCCGACGCCGCCGACCGGCACCTGGCCGGCGACCTGGACGCGTCGGCGTTCACGGCCGCGTACGCCGACACCACCCGGGCGGCGTCGGCGGCGGTGTGCGGCATCGCCGCCGACCCGCTGTTCCGTGAGGCCGTCACCTGGCAGAACCCGGACGTGCTGGTGGCGCTGGACGGGCTGGTCCGCGACGGCCCGGACGGGCCGCGCAACGTCCGCCGCCGGGGCCGGGAGAACGTCGTCGCCGGCTACTGGCAGCGCTACGTCGCCAAGTGCGAGACCATCGGCTTCTTCGGGCCGGTGTGCTGGGGCGCGGTGGCGCCGGGCCCGGCCACCGTCACCGCCCGGCCCGGCCCCGGCCTGCTCCGCCGACGCGTCGTCCACCTGGAGCACTGGGCGCTGTCCGCCTACGCCGACCGGCTGGCGGCGGACCCGCTGCTGCGGTCGTGGCTGGCCCCGAGACTGGCGCCGCACGCCCACCTGGACGGGCGGATCGTGCACCGGCCCGCCCAGCGGCCCATCCCGGTGTCGCTGACCGAGTCGATCGCGCTGGCCCGCTGCGACGGACGCCACCCCGCCCGGGAGATCGTCGACGGCCTGGTCCGCGACGAACAGGCCGGCGTGCGCCGGGCCGAGGAGGGGTTCCTGCTCCTCACCCACCTGACCGAGCGGGGGCTGCTGCGCTGGGACTTCGACCTGCCGCCGGGCTTCGCCGCGGAGGCGGAGCTGCGCGAGCGGATCGACGCCGTCGGGGACCCGGCGGCCCGGGAGCCGGCCCGGGCCGGACTGGACCGGCTCGCCGCCGCCCGCGACCGCGTCGCCGACGCCGGCGGTGACCCCGCCGCGCTGGCCGCCGCGCTGGCCGCCCTGGACACCGAGTTCACCGGGCTGACCGGCCGGCCGCCGCGCCGCCGGGCCGGGCAGAACTACGCCGGGCGGGCGCTGTGCCACGAGGAGACCGTCCGCGACGTCGAGTTCACCGTGGGCAGTGACCTGCTCGACGCGCTCGCCCCGGCGCTGGACCTGCCGTTGCGGGCCGCGCGCTGGCTCACCGCCGAGCTGGCCACGGCGTACGGCGACGCGCTGCGTGACCTCCACGACGACCTGAGCGGCGACGGGCCGGTCCGGCTCGGGGACCTGTGGTTCGTCGCCCAGGGGCCGCTGTTCGGCCCCGGCGACCGGCCCGCCGACCGGGTCGCGCGCGAGTTCGCCGCCCGCTGGGAACGGGTGCTCCGCCTCGCCGACCTGCCCGCCGGCACCGCGCGGTTGGCCTTCGACGCGGCCGAGCTGGCGCCCCGGGTCGCGGCCGAGTTCCCGGCGACCCGCCCCGGCTGGAGCGCGGGCCGGATCCACAGCCCGGACCTCCAGCTCGTAACGGAGTCGCCCGACGCCGAGTTCGTCGCGGTGCTCGGCGAGCTGCACGCGGCGTACACGACGTTCAACGCCGAACTGTTCACCCACTGCCATCCCGACCTGGCGCGGCTGCGCCGGGCGTACGCGGCGGACCTGGGCCCGGCGCGGCTGCGCCCGGTCTACCCGGTCGACTTCCCCCGGGTCGGCGGCCGGTTGTCGGCGTCCCTGTTCGGGCCGGACGACCACCGGCTCGCGTTCGCCGACGCCCCCGGCGCGGGCCGGGACCGGCTGGTGCCGGCCAACGCCGCCGTGGTCTGCGAGGTGGACGGCGTGCTGGTGGCGACCGGCCCCGACGGCACCCGCTGGCCGCTGGTCGAGGTGTTCTCCGACCTGATCGCGGTGCACGCCGGCGACGCGTTCAAAATCATGACCGAACGCCTGCACAGTCCCCGGGTCACCGTGGACCGGCTGGTGCTGGCCCGGGAGACGTGGCGCACCACGGTCGGGGCGAGCGGCCTGACCGACGTCGTCGACCCGGCCTGGCGCTACCTGGCGGTCCGCCGCTGGCGGGCCGCGCTGGGCCTGCCGGAGCGGGTCTTCGTCCGGGCGGCGACCGAGCTGAAACCCGAGTACGTCGACCTGACCAGCCCGCTCTACGCCAACCGGCTCTGCCTGACGCTGCGCGCGGCCCGGCGGGCGGGCGGCGCGGACGTGCCGGTCACGGTGACCGAGCTGCTGCCCACGCCGGCGCAGGCGTGGCTGCCCGACGGCCGGGGCCGCCCCTACGTCAGCGAGTTGCGTCTGCACATCCGCGACGCCGCCGAGCCGGAGGTCATGCCGTGACGAACGAGACAGTGGAGCCGATCGCGATCGTCGGGCTCAGCCTGCGCGTGCCGGGCGCGTCGTCGGCGGAGCGGTTCTGGCGCAACCTGGTCGACGGCGCCGAGTCGTTCACCCGGTTCAGCCGCGCCGAGCTGCTGGCCCGGGGCGTCGCCGCCGACGAACTCGACGATCCGGCGTACGTGCCGGTGGCCGCCGTGCTCGACCAGGTCGACCAGTTCGACGCCGGCCTGTTCGGGATGAGCCCGCGCGACGCGGAACTGGCCGACCCGCAGCAGCGGCTGTTCCTGGAGCACGCGCACGCCGCGCTCACCGACGCCGGCTGCGACCCGGCCCGCTACGACGGCGAGATCGGCGTCTACGCGGGCGGCAACGCCGACCTCTACCAGTGGCTCAACGTCCGGCGGAACCCGCGCGCGCTGGCCGACGCCGGTGAGCTGCGGGTGTCGTTGGGCAACAAGCCGGACTACCTGGCCAGCACCGTGTCGTTCCGGCTCGGCCTGCGCGGCCCGGCGATGACCGTGCAGACCGCCTGCTCGTCGTCGCTGGTCGCGGTGCACCTGGCCAGTGAGGCGCTGCGCAACGGCGAGTGCGACACGGCGCTCGCGGGCGGCGTGTGCGTGGAGCTGCCGCACGCCGTCGGGTACGTCGCGGACGAGGGCTACACCTCCGCCGACGGGCACTGCCGCCCGTTTGACGCCCGCGCCGACGGCACCGTCTACGGCAGCGGCGTCGGCGTGGTCGTGCTCAAGCGGCTCTCCGACGCGCGTGCCGACGGGGACGACATCCGGGCGCTGATCATCGGCAACGCGGTCAACAACGACGGCGCGACCAAGGCCGGCTTCACCGCGCCCAGCGTCACCGGCCAGGTGGAGGTCGTCGTGCAGGCCCTCGCGGTGGCCGGCGTGGCCTCGCGCTCGGTCAGCTACGTGGAGGCGCACGGCACCGGCACGGTCCTGGGCGACTCGATCGAGATCGCGGCGCTGACCGCGGCGTACGGGCGGCGCACCGCCGAGCGGGGCTGGTGCGGGGTCGGCTCGACGAAGGCCAACATCGGTCACCTCAGCGCCGCCGGCGGCGTGGTCGGCCTGATCAAGACCGTGCTGTCGATGCGGCACCGGCTGATCCCGCCCAGCATCAACCACGACCGGCCCCACCCGGAGATCGACTTCGCGGCGAGCCCGTTCTACGTGGTGTCGACGCTGACCAAGTGGGAGCCGGAGGAGCAGCGCCCGCTGCGGGCCGGCGTCAGCTCGCTCGGCCTCGGCGGCACCAACGCGCACCTGGTGCTCCAGGAGGCTCCGCCCGGTGTCCGCACCGAACCGGACGACGGCGGCGGCGAGCTGCTCCAGGTGTCCGCCGCGACCCCGGCCGCGCTGGCGGCGGCGTGCGCCGGGCTGGCCGCCCACCTCACCGACCAGCCGGAGCTGGCGCTGCGCGACGTGGCGTACACGCTGCGGGAGGGACGGCCGGCGTACCGGCACCGGGCCGCGGTGGTCGCGGTGGACCGGGTCCGGGCGGCGGCTGCCCTGGCCGACCCGCGCCGTCGGGCCGACGGGGACGCGGCGGACCCGCCCCGGGTGGGTCTGCTCTTCTCCGGCCAGGGCTCGCCGTACCCGGGAATGGGCGCGGGCCTCGCCGCGACCGAGCCGGTCTTCGCCGCCGCCGTGGGGGAGTGCGCCCGGGTGCTCGGGCGCGACCCGCACGAGCTGATCGTCGGCGCCGGACCCGGCGCCGACGAGCGGCTGGCCGAGCCCGAGGTGCTGCAACCCGCCCTGTTCACCGTCGGGTACGCGCTGGCGACGCTGTGGCGGCACTGGGGCGTCACGCCCGCCGCGATGATCGGCCACTCCGTCGGCGAGCTGGTGGCGGCGACCGTCGCCGGAGTCTTCGACCTGCCCGACGCGGTGCGACTCGCCGCCGCCCGGGGCCGGCTGGTCCGGGCCGCGCCGGAGGGCCGGATGCTCGCCGTGCAGCGTGGCGCCGACGAGATCACGCCGCTGCTGCCGGCCGGGGTCGCGGTGGCGATCAGCAACGGGCCGCAGACCTGCGTGCTGGCCGGCGCGCCGGAGCCGGTGACCGCGTTCGCCGACACGCTGCGCGGGCGCGGCATCGGCTGCACGCCGCTGCGCACGCCGTACGCGATGCACGTGCCGCTGCTGGAGCCGGTGCGCGACGAGTTCGCGGCGCTGGTGGCGGCGGTGCCGCGCCGGGCCCCGACGGAGCCGGTGTGGTCGGCGGCGACCGCCGCGCCGTTCACCGACGCGCAGCTCACCGACCCGGCGTACTGGGCGGAGCAACTGTGCCGGCCGGTGCGCTTCGGGGCCACGGTGGCGGCGCTCGCGGCGACCGGCCAGGCCGACGGGTGGCTGCTGCTGGAGTGCGGCCCGGGCCGCCAGCTCGCCGGGCTGGCCCGGCTCAGTCTGCCGCCGGGGGCCCGGGCGCCGCTGCGCACGCTGCCCGCCCCGGGGGAGCGGCTGACCGACCGGCAGACCGCCCACGAGGCGGCCGGCCGGTTGTGGACCGCCGGCGTGCCGGTCCACCTGCCGACGCCCGGCCGGCCGCGCCGGGTGTCCCTGCCCGGCTACCCGTACCAGCGGACCCGGCACTGGATCGACCCGGCGCCGCCGGCCGTGGCGGCGCCCGCCGCGCCGCCCGTCGACCGCCGCCACGACGACGGCGTCGTCGAGGTCCCGGTCTGGCGGGAGCTGCCCGCCCCGGCGCCCGCCGAGGTGCCGGCCGCGCTGCTGCTGTTCGCCGCCGGCCCGCGGGGCACCGCACTGGCGGAGCGGCTGCGGGAGCGCGGCGTCGACGTCACCGTGGTCCGCCCCGGGCCCGCCTTCGCGGTCCACCCGGACGGCTACCAGGTGCGGCCGACAAGCGTCGCCGACCACCGGCGGCTGCTCGACGAGTGCGCCGACGACGACCGCGCCGGCCGGGTCGTGCACGCCTGGCCGCTCGACGGTGAGCCGGCCGGCTCCGACGTGGCGGCCGTGTCGGCGGCCCAGGAGCACGGATACCTCGCGCTGCTGACGCTGCTGGAGGCGCTGCCGGACACCGACGTGGAGCTGGACGTGGTGACCGCCGGGGTGGCCGACGTGACCGGTGCCGACCTGCTGCGCCCGGAGCACGCCACGGTCGCCGGGGTGGTGCGCTCGGTGCCGTTGGAACGCCCGCGGCTGCGTGGTCACTGGATCGACGCCGACCCGGGCGAACCCGCCGTGGACACGCTGGCCGACGAGCTGCTCGGCGTCGACCGGGCCGAGGCGGTCGCGCTGCGGCTCGGTGGGCGTCGCTGGATGCGCGAGTTCGCGGCGGTCCCGGCCGGCGCGCGGGCCGGTTCCGCGCCGGCCGTCCGGGACGGCGGGCGGTATCTGATCACGGGCGGCCCGGGGCAGGTCGGCGGCGCGTTCGCCGCCGAGCTGGCCCGGCATGGCGCGCGGCTGGTGCTGGTGAGCCGCGCCACCGCGCCGCCGGCCGCCCGGATCGAGGCGCTGGAGCGGGCGGGCGCCCGGGTGCGGCACCTCACCGCCGACGTGGCCGACCCGGACGCGATGCGGGCGGTCCGCGCCGAGGTGCTGCGCGACCTCGGCGGTCTCGACGGCATCATCCACGCCGCGCGGCGGCCGGACACCGGCCCGGTCGCCGGGTCACGGCTGGCGGAGGCCACCGCGGAGCTGCGGCCGAAGCTCACCGGCACGCTGGTGCTGCGCGAGGTCTTCGGTGACCTGCCGCTGGACTTCGTGGCGCTCAGCGCGTCGGTGACCGCGCTCGCCGGTGGCCTGGGCCGGGTCGACGACACGGCGGCCAACGCGTTCCTCGACGCGTACGCCCGCGCCCCGCACGGCTGGCCGACCCGCGTGGTGGCGCTGGCCTGGGGCGCGTGGCAGGAGGACGGCGTGCCCGACCACGACGGGTTGCCCGCCGCGGCGGCCACGGCGGCGGCGCGGCGGGTCCTCGACGCGGGCCGCGCCGGCTCGGTCGCGATCGGCGCGTACACCGTCGCCGCGGTCGCCGGCCACGAGCGGCGGCTCGCCTCGGTCACCGCCGCGACCACCGCCACCGCGACCGCCGTCGACGGCGACCTGACCGCCACCGTCGCCGGGATCTTCCGCGACGTCCTGGGCGTCGCCGAGGTCGGCCCGTACGACGATTTCTTCCGGCTCGGCGGCACCTCGTTGGTGGCGGCGCACCTGGTGCTGCGCATCCGCCAGGCCGTCGGCGCCCGGCTGTCCATGCGGGTGCTGTTCGACGCGCCGACCGTCGCCGCGATGGCCGCCCGGATCGAGGCGCTGCGCGCCACCGGGCCGGCCACGGCGGCGGAGGCGCCGATCCCGCGCCTGCGCCGGCCGGGGCGGCCGGCGTGACCGAGTCGCGGCAGGACCTCACCCCGGTCGACGGCGTCTACCGCGCCGCCGCCTCGTACGCCCAGGAGCGGGTCTGGTTCACCGCCCAGCTCAGCCCGGGGCAGCCGCTGTTCACGATGACCGACGCGGTCACCCTGCCGGCCGGGGCGGGCCCGGAGCAGGCGCTCGCCGCGCTGCGGACGGTCACCGAACGGCACGAGGCGCTGCGCACCTCGCTGTGCCTGGTGGACGGCGAACTCCGGCAGGACATCCACCCGAGCGTGCCGGTGGAGCTGCCGGTGACCGACCTGTCCGGGCTGCCGCCGCCGGAGCGGGAGCGGGCCCGCGTCGGGATCGTCGCCGAGTACGCCCGCCTCGACCTGCCGATGGACGGCCCGCCGCTGTGGCGGGCGCGGCTGCTGCGGCTCGACGCGGACACCTGGTGGCTGCTCTTCGCCGGCCACCACGTGATCCTCGACGGCACGTCGCTGCTCAACCTGCGCGCGGAGCTGACCGAACTGTGCGCCGCCGCGGTGGCGGGCCGCGCGCCGGACCTGCCCGACCTGCCCGTCCAGTACGCCGACTACGCGGCCTGGGAACGCGACCGCCTCGACGGCCCCCGTTGGGGCGAGCTGCGCGCGCACTGGCGGGAGACGCTGGCCGGCCTGCCCACCGTGCACGGGCTGACCACCGACCGCCCGCGCCCGCCGACGCGCGCGTTCCACGGCGCCGACGTGCGTCGCCCCCTGCCCGACGGCGTGGCGGAGGCGTTGCCCGAGCTGTCCCGGCAGACCGCCGCCACCCCGTTCATGGTGCAGCTCGCCGCGTTCGTGGCGTTGCTGCACCGGCTGTCCGGCAGCGACGACGTCGTGGTCGGCATGCCGGTGGCCGGCCGCGACCGCGCCGAGCTGGAACCGCTGCTGGGCATGTTCATGAACATGGTGGTGCTGCGCGTCGACGTCTCCGGGGATCCGCCGTTCCGGACGCTGGTCCGCCGGGTCCGCCGGGTGGTGCTCGACGCGTGGGACCACCAGGACATGCCGTTCCAGAAGCTGGTCGAGGAGCTGGCGGTGCGGCGCGACGCCGGGGTGCCGCCGCTCTACCAGGTGACGTTCCACCACCTGCCGACCGGGCGCGGCGCGGCGTTCGGCGGCGCGATGGACGACCTGTCGCTGGAGATCGCCGGCGACGAACTGCGGCTGGAGTACGACACCGCGTTGTTCGAGCCGGCCGGCATGGCCGCGTTCGCGGACCGCTACCTGCTGCTGCTCGCCGCCGCCGTCGCGTCGCCGCAGACCCGGGTGGGCGCGCTGCCGGTCATGTCGGACGCCGAACGGGACGTCGTGGTGGCCGGCTGGAACGACACCGCCGCCCCGGTGCGCCGCAGCACCCTGGCCGAGTTGTTCGACGCCCAGGTCCGGCGCACGCCGGACGCGGTGGCGCTGGTCGACGGCGACACCCGGCTGACCTACGCCGAGCTGTCCGCCGCCGCCGACCGGGTGGCCCGGCGGCTGACCACCGCCGGGGTGGGGCCCGAGTCGGTCGTCGCCGTCCACGAGCCCCGCTCCAGCCGCCTCGTCGCCGGGCTGCTCGGCATCCACCGGGCCGGCGCGGCGTACCTGCCGCTGGACCCGGACCATCCGCCGGAGCGGCTGGCGTTCATGCTGGCCGACGCCGGCGCGGAGGTGCTGCTCGCCGACGAGGTGCCGACCGGCCTCGCCGACGCGGGCGTGGTGCTGCCGCTGACCGGCCCGGACCGGCCGGTGCCGCTGACCGGCCCGGACCGGCCGGGACCGGTGCCGGGCCGCGCCGCCGGGCCGGGCAACGCGGCCTACGTGATCTACACCTCCGGGTCCACCGGGCGACCGAAGGGCGTGGTCAACGCGCACGCCGGCGTGGTCAACCGGCTCGACTGGATGCAGGACGCCTTCGCGCTGGGACCGGACGACGCGGTGCTGCACAAGACGCCGATCGGGTTCGACGTGTCGGTGTGGGAGGTGTTCTGGCCGCTCGTGGTGGGCGCGCGGCTGGTGCTGGCCGCGCCGGGCGGGCACCGCGACCCGGCGTACCTGCGGGAGCTGATCGAACGCGAGCGGATCACCACCGTCCACTTCGTACCGTCGATGCTGGACGCGTTCCTGGCCACCGCCGACGCCGCCGACCTGGCCCGGTGCGGCTCGCTGCGGCGGATCGTGTGCAGTGGTGAGGAACTGCCGCTCGACCTCGCCCGCCGGGCCGTGGCCGCGCTCCCGGCGGCGTCGCTGCACAACCTCTACGGGCCCACCGAGGCGGCGATCGACGTGACCGCCTGGGCGGCCACCCCGGCCGCGCTGGCCGCTGTCACCCGCGTGCCGATCGGCGGGCCGATCCGCAACGTGCGCGCCTACGTGCTCGACCGGGCCATGCGGCCGGTGCCGGTCGGGGTGGCCGGACAGCTCCACCTGGGCGGCGTGCAGGTGGCCCGGGGCTACCTGCGCCGCCCCGGGCTCACCGCCGACGCGTTCCGCGCCGATCCGTTCGGCGCGGCCGGCGGGCGGCTCTACGCCACCGGGGACCGGGCCCGCTGGCGGGCCGACGGCACCCTGGAGTACCTCGGTCGCCTCGACGACCAGGTGAAGCTGCGGGGACTGCGGATCGAACCGGGGGAGATCGCCGCCGTGCTGCGCGAGCAGCCGGGCGTCGGCGCCGCCGCCGTCGCGGTACGCGGCACCCCGCCCGCCGGCCAACGCCTGGTCGCGTACGTGACACCGGCGGCGGGCGCCGGGGCGGTGGACCCGGCGGCGCTGCGGGAGGCGCTGCGGCGGCGGCTGCCGGACTACATGGTGCCGTCGGCGTTCGTGCCGCTGGACGTGCTGCCGCTGTCCGCCAACGGGAAACTGGACACCGCCGCGCTGCCCGACCCGGTGCCCGACGGCGGCGGCACCGCCGCGCACCGCCCACCGGTCACCCCGGTCGAACGGGCCGTCGCCGCCGCCTGGCAGGACGCGCTCGGCGTCACCGACGTCGGGCTCGACGACGACTTCTTCGCCCTCGGCGGGCACTCGCTGCTGGCGATCCGGATGCTGGCGACGCTGCGCGCGGCGTACGGGCCGGTCGACGTCGGCGTGATGGACCTGTTCCAGCACCCCACCGTGGCGGGGCTGGCCGCGCTGATCGACGGTCCGGCCGACGACCGCCGCCGCCCGCTGCTCTACGAGCTGACCCGGCCGGCGGAGCAACGGGTGCGGTCCTACGTGTGCGTGCCCTACGGCGGCGGGCTGGCCAGCATCTACCAGCCGCTGGCGGACGAGCTGCCGCCCGGGCACACGCTCTACTCCCTGGCCGTCCCGGGGCACGACGTCGGGGTCGACGACACCGAGCTGCCCTTCGACGAGCTGGTCGAGCGGTGCGTGGCCGAGATCGAGGACCGGGTGCACGGCCCGCTGGTCCTCTACGGCCACTGCGTCGGCGGCGCGCTGCTGACCGGCATCGCCCGGCGGCTGCACGAGCGGGGCCGGCCGATCGAGGCGATCTACGCCGGCGGCGTGTTCCCCACCGCCCGGCCGGACAACATGCTCGGCCGGCTGGTCGACTGGGTCGACTCGCGGGGCGCGGACCGGCGCTACGAGACGTTCCTGCGCTCGATCGGCGCCGAGTTGGCCGGGCTGGACCAGGCCCAGGTCGACCGGTTCGTCCACCACGTGCGGCGCGAGGCGGCCGAGGCGCAGGAGCGGTTCACCGCCTGGCTGGACGCCGAGCCGGTCCGGGTCCCCGCGCCGGTGATCTCCGTCGTGGGCAGCCACGACGTGCTCACCGAGTACCACGAGGAGCGCTACCGCGAGTGGGACTTCCTCGGCGGTTCCACCGCCCTGGTGGTCCTCGACCAGGCCGGGCACTACTTCGTCAAGCAGCGGGCCCGGGCGCTCGCCGAGGTGCTCACCCACCCGGGTCTGTCCGCGCCGGGCACCGCGCCGGCCCCGGTCGCCGGTGACGGCTGGGAACTCGCCGCGACAAGCGCCGACCCGGCCGCCGTCGAGGCCGGGGTGCAGCCCGGCGTACGCCGGTTCCTGGCGCTCACCGCGAGCCAGCTCGTCTCGGCCACCGGCTCGGCGCTGACCCAGTGGGCGGTGCCGGTCTGGGTCTACCTGAGCACCGGCTCGATGCTGTGGTTCGGCCTGTCCGGGGTGATCGCCTACCTGCCGGCGCTGCTGGCGCTGCCGGTCGCCGGCACCGTCGCGGACCGGTTCGACAGGCGTCGGGTGCTGATCGCCGCCTGCGCGGTCGCGGTGACGGCGGAGGCGCTGCTGGCCACGCTGCTGTGGACCGACCGGCTGGGGCTGGCCGCCGTCTACACGCTGGTCTGCGTGCTCGGCGCGGCGTCGGTGTTCCAACGCATCACCTACCTGGCCGCGATCCCGCAGGTCGTGCCGAAGCGCTACCTGGGCCACGCCAACGGCATCGCCCAGCTCGCCGTGGGACTCAGCTCGCTGGCGGTGCCGCTGCTGGCGGCGGGCCTGCTCGCGGCCGTCGGCCTGACCGGGGTGCTGCTGATCGACATGGTGAGCTACACGGTCGCGATCGGCGTGCTCGCGGTGGTCCGCTTCCCCCGGCTGCTCGGCCGCCGCCGCAAGGAGCCGTTCCTGGCCGAACTGGTCGGCGGGGCGCGGATGGCGTGGGCGGAGCCGGGCTTCCGGGCCATGCTCGGCTTCTTCTCGCTCTACAACCTCTGCCTGGCCAGCCTGCTGCTGGTGCCGCCGATGGTGCTGGCGTTCGGCACCATGGGCCAGGTCGGCACCGTGGCGTTCGCCGAGGCGCTGGGCGCCGTCCTGGGCGGGCTGGCGGTCGCGGTCTGGGGTGGACCGACCCGACGCCGGATGCCCGCGCTCATCGCCATCGCGTTCGGGGTCGCGATCAGCCTGGTGCTCAGCGGCGTACGCCCGAACCTGCTGCTGATCGCGCTCGGCAGCTTCGGCGTGGGCCTCGGTCTGGGCCTGCACAACGGCATCTACCTGTCGCTCGTCCAGGTGAAGGTGCCGCAGCGGTTCCACGGCCGGGTGCTGGCGATCATCCAGACGCTGACCTGGGCGACGTTGCCGCTGGGCTTCGCCGTGCTGGTGCCACTGAGCGGTGCCGTGCTCGAACCGATGTTCGCCCCGGGCGGCGCCCTGGCCGGCAGCGTCGGCGCCCTGATCGGGACCGGCCCCGGCCGGGGGCTCGGGTTCGCGTTCGTGGTGTCCGGCCTGGCGCTGGCCGTGGTGGCGGCGGGCGCCTACGGCGTGCGCCGGCTGCGCCACTTCGACACCGAGACCCCGGACGCGCCGGCGGACGCGACGCAGTGGCTACCGCGGCGGCGCCGGGTCGACGATCTGTAGCCGCAGCTCCGAGGCGTACGCCCGGCCGGCCGCGTCGGTCAGCCAGGCGTCGCCGGGGCCGGGCAGCAGCTCGGTGACGGTCAACCCGACCCCGTGCCCACCCTTGGCGTGCGCGCCGCGCAGCAGCGTGCACAGCAGCCGGGTGTAGACACCGCTGGTCAGGTCCACGAAGGTGGGCTTGAGTTCGGTGTCGACCCGGACGAAGACCTGCTCGGGCAGGTCGAGCGCGCGCCGCCAGCGCCGCACCGCGAGGTAGCGCGCCCGCTCGCCCTTCACCGTGTGCAGCCCGGTCGCGCCGACCGTGGTGCGCCACGTCTCCCGCACCAGCACCAGGCCGTCCACGGTGACCCGGGGCGTGTGCCCGGCGTTCCCGGCCAGCTTCCACGTGTCGAACACCTGGTGGTCGACCAGCGGCGCGAACACCTCCAGCAGCGGCCACTGCCGCCCGTCGCCGGCGTGCGCCCGCAGGTCGCCGTCGGCGTCGGGACGCACCGTGAGGTCGGTGATCGGCACCAGGCGGTCCGGGTCGGCGCCGGGGGCGCCGGTGAAGCCGAGCTGCGCGTCGGCGGGCCCGTGCAGCCACTCCGCGATGCGGGCGGTGTGCCGGGGCCAGTCCACCGGGGCCAGCAGCCGCACCCGGCCCTCGGGCAGGTCGGCGCGCATGCCGTCGCGCAGCCGCCGCGGATCGGGGTGACCGTGGGCGAAGAAGTGCGTGTCGAACGCGGCCAGGGCCACGTGCAGCTCGCCGAGCACGACGGTGAAGTCGCCCCGCCGCAGCGCCGCCTCGTCCGGGGCGCACAGGTGCACGTCCGGGCTGTGGATCCGGGCGGCGGCCCAGCCGGGCGCGGTGGCGGGGAACGCGGCGGCGACCCGCGCGGTCAGCTCGGCGGCGTCGAAGCGCAACTCGCGGGCGTCGGGGTCGGCGTCGGCCAGCCCGAGCGCCGTCGCCCAGCGGGCCAGGAAGTCGGCGGTCACGGCGGCGCTGGGCGGGTCCGCCCCGAACACCACCGCCTGGGCGTGGAACCACAGGTCGGACAGGGGCACGTCCGGGCTCGCCGCGTCGGCCGACAGGTCGCGGTGGAGGGCGGCCAGCGCCTCGGCGTACGCGTCACCGATCGCCGCCGTCAGCCACCGCGCCGACAGCAGCAGCGGCTCCAGCGGGGCGAGCCGGCGCAGCAGCGCGTCGCCGAAGCGGATGTCCAGGTCACGTACGGTCTCCAGGTGGCACAGGGTGCGCCCGGCGTACACCTCGCCGGGCTGGTGCCGCGCCGGCCGGCCGGTCAGCTCGACGAACCGGCGCTCCAGCGTGGACATCGCCGCGGCCAGGGTGTCGGGGTCGTCGGCGGCGGCCACCGCGTCGCGCAGCGCGCCGACGTCGGCCAGCTCGCCGAGCAGCCGGGCGCGCAGCGCGTCGTCGCCGATCGCGGCGAGCTGGTCGCGCAGCGCGTCCTCGGCGGTAAGGTCGACCGGCAGGTCGAAGCCGATCCGCAGCACGCCGCTGCCGGCGAGCGCGTCGAGCTGCGCGTGCACGTCGGCGGCGCGACGGAAACCGCTGGCCGGGTCCGCGAGCAGCGCGGCGACGAGGTCCGCGACGCGCGGTCGCCGCCGGGCCAGCGCCAGCAGCGCGGCCGTCCCCGCCGGCAGCGCCTGCGGCGCGCGGTGCGGGTGCCGCAGCACCCGGTCCCGCAGCGTCAGCTCCGGCGACAGGCGCACCGGCAGCCAGTCGCGGACGCCGGCCGCGCGGGCGAACGCCGCGCCGAGCGCGTCCAGCCCCCACCGTTCCAGGAAGACCCGGTGGTCGCGGGTCAGGGCCGGACCCGGCCGTACGGTGGCGACCGGACCCGGACCGCCCAGCTCGGTCCAGCAGATGGGGCCGAAGAAGCCGACCGTGTCGTTCTTGAGGCAGTAGCGCTGCCAGTACTTCGCCACCACCTCCTCCCGGTGGCGCCGGCGCAGGTTGCGCGGGGCGTGCGGGCCGTCGCGCCGGATCGCGTCCACGGCCACCAGCACGGCCGGGTTCTGCCAGGTGAGCGCCGTGCGGAACGCGTCGTTCCCGGCGACGTCGTGAACCGCCCGGCCCAGCTCCGCGGCGGCGGCGTCGAACGCGGCGTCGAACGCGGCCTCGTCGCAGGCCCCGGCGAGGTGGGCGTCGGCGACGGCGGCGAGCGCGGGCGCGGCGAACCGTCGCATCCCGTCGGCCGGGAAGCCGGCCGAGCGCAGCAGCGCGGAACGCCAGACGTGCCACGGCGTTCCGGTCAGGGGCGTGAGATGCTCTCGGGGCATCCGGCAATGGTAGGCATCGACGGAACCGCGGCGGGACGGGCGAACATGAGCTTCGGGCTGGTGTCCTTCGGCGAGGCGCTCGGCGATCCGGCGCCGGTGGCCGACGTGGTGGGTGAGTACACCGACGACGTGCAGCGGGTCCTCGGCTACGGCTACCGGCAGGTGCACCGCGCCGCGCCGGAGGTCGGCGTGACCGACCTCGCCGAACGGGCCGCCCGCCGGGCGCTCGACGCCGCCGCGCTGGCCGCCGCCGAGGTGGACCTGCTGGTGCTGGCCGTCACCGACGTCACCGAACACCTCTACTGGGACGCCGCCGCCGACCTGGCGCACCGGCTCGGCGTGGTGGACGCCGAGGCGGTGCTGCTCACCCAGGCCTGCACCACAGGTGTGCTCAGCTTCGACACCGTCGCGGGCCGGTTCGCCACCCACCGGGGGTACGCCACCGCGCTGGTGGTGGCCGCGAACCGGACCTGCGAGGCGTACTGGAACCGGATGGACACCCAGCCCATGGTGTTCTCCGACGGCGCGGTCGCCACGGTGGCCCGGCGCGGGCACCCGCGGCTGCGCTGGCTGGCCACCGAGGCCGCGACCGACGGTCGCTACGCCGGGTTCCACCGGCTCGACACCGGCGGCGCGGCGGCGCCCTTCGGGCCCGGCGGCGAACCGCCCGCCGCCCTCGACGGGTGGCACGTGATGGAGTTCTTCGACTACGACGCCGAACAGTTCGCGCAGTTCGCCCGCGAACTCGACGAACGGGCCGTGCGGGTCACCGAGCGGGCCTGCGCCCGGGCCGGCGTCACGGTCGCCGACCTGGCGCGGCTGATCCTGGTCGGCGACAACGAGCGGGCCATGGCGTCCCTGGCCGCCGCGCACGGGGTGCCGCTGACGCGGACCAACCGGGAGCTGGCCGCCGAGCACGGGCACCTCGGGGCCGCGGACCAGCTCTTCGGGCTGAGCCGCCTGCTCGCCGCCGGGGAACTCGGCGCGGGCGACCGGGTCGCGTTGATCTCGCTGGGCCGGGGCATGCACTGGGCCTGTACCATCATCGAGGTATAGGCGTCGATCACCCGGTCGGTGTGCCAGCGCGCCGCCGCCGCTGCCGCCGGAGATCCGTTCCGGAAGGGACACGGCATGTCCAGTCGGCTGGTGCGGCTCGTCGCCGACGTGCTGGAGCTGCCGGTCGACGAGGTCGACGCGCAGACCGGGCCGGCCACCACGGCCGCCTGGGTGAGCCTGCGCCACCTCCAGATCGTCGCGGCGGTCGAGGACGCCTACCGGGTCACCATCACCCCCCGGGAGATCCGCGCCGTGCGGTCGGTGGCGGACCTGCGCGCGCTGCTGGCACGGCGGGGCGTCGAGGAATGACGGCCGACGCGCCGTCCCCGCTCGGCGACGCCGACCTCGACGCCGGGCTGCTCATCCGCCGCTTCGAGGAGGAACTGCTCCGGCTGTACGCCGACGGCCACCTCGCCGGCACCACCCACACCTGCCTGGGCCAGGAGCACATCCCGGTCGCGCTGGCCCCGCTGCTGACCGGGGACTTCGTGTTCAGCAACCACCGGGGGCACGGGCACTACCTGGCCCACCGCGCCGACCCGCACGGCCTGCTGGCGGAGCTGCTCGGCCGGGACGGCGGGGTGTGCCGCGGGCACGGCGGCAGCCAGCACCTGCGCCGGGACGGGTTCCTGTCCACCGGTGTGCAGGGGGAGAGCCTGCCCGCCGCGGTCGGCGTCGGGCTGCACCTCAACCGCACCGGGCAGGACCGGATCGTGGCGGCCTACATCGGCGACGGCACCTGGGGCGAGGGCGCGGTCTACGAGGCGCTCAACATGGCGCAGCTCTGGCGGGTGCCGCTGCTGGTGGTGGTGGAGCACAACCGGATCGCCCAGTCCACCCCGACCACCGCGCAGTTGGCCGGCACCATCGCCGGCCGGGTCGCCGGGTTCGGGATCACCGTCAGCGAGTCGGACTCGCTGGACGTCAACGAGGTGCGGGCCGGTGCCGCGCCGCACGTCGCACGCGTCCGCGCCACCCGGCAGCCGCACGTGCTGGTGCAGCACACGGTCCGGCTCGGCCCGCACAGCAAGGGCGACGACTCCCGCGACGCCGACGAGCTGCGCGAGCTGCGGCGGCTCGACTGGCTGGAGCGCTACGCGACCGCGTACCCGGGGCAGTTCTCGGCCGCGGACGCGCGGGCCCGGCGGCGGGTCGCGGACGTCTCGGCCGAGGTGCGGTCCCGGCCGTTGGTGAGCGGCGGCGTGGCGTGACCCGCGCCGAACGGGTGAGCGAGAACCTCAACCGCGCCCTGCACGAGCTGTTCGCCGCCGACGACCGGGTCTGGCTGCTGGGTGAGGACGTCGCCGACCCGTACGGCGGCGCGTTCAAGGTCACCCGGGGGCTGTCCACCGCCTACCCGGACCGGGTGCTGTCGACGCCGCTGAGCGAGAACGGCATCACCGGCGTCGCGGGTGGCCTGGCGCTCTGCGGTGACACCGTGATCGTCGAGATCATGTTCGGCGACTTCGCCGGCCTCGCGTTCGACCCGATCCTCAACCTCCTCACCAAGTCCGTCAGCATGTACGGCGAGCGCGTCCCGATGCGGGTGGTGGTCCGCTGCCCGGTGGGCGGCGGGCGGGGCTACGGCGCGACGCACAGCCAGAGCGTGCAGAAGCACTTCATCGGCATCCCGCACCTCGCGCTCTTCGAACTGTCGCCCCTGCACGACGCGGCCGACGTGCTCGCCGCCGCGCTGCGCCGGGGTGAACCGGCCATGCTGTTCGAGGACAAGGTCCTCTACACCCGCCGCCGGTACGTCGACGGGCGCGTCGACGACCGCCTCGCCGTCGAGATGCGGGGCGCGGACCGCAACTGGGCCCGCGTGCACGACCCGGCCGCCGACACCGCGCCGACGCTTGTCATCGCGCCCGGCGGGGTCGCCGACCGGGCCATCGCCGCCGCGCGGGACGCCGCCGGGCGGGGTCGCGCAGTCGAGGTGCTGGTGCCGGCCCGGCTCTACCCGGTCGACGTCGACGGGCTGCGCGGCGTGCTCGACGGCGCGGCCGGGGTGATCGTCGCCGAGGAGAGCACGGCCGGCGGCACCTGGGGCAGCGAGGTCGCCGCCCGGCTGCACGCCGAGGCGTGGCCGCTGCTGCGCCGGCCGGTCGAGCTGGTCAGCTCCGCCGACCGCGTCATCCCGTCCGCCCCGCATCTGGAACGCGCGGTCCTGCTCGGCGCGGACACCATCCTGGACCGGATCATGCGCGTGCCGGCGGGCGGGCCGGTCGCGCCGCGGGCGGCCGGCGCCGGCCCACCGCCGGCCGTGTCGCGTCCGGCGGGGACGGTGGAGCCGGGTGTCCCGGTGGGGGTGCCCACGCTGAACCCGACCGACGAGAGCTACCTGCTGCTGGAGTGGCTGGCGCCGGCCGGCGCCACCGTCGGCGTGGGGGAGCCGATCGCGGCGGTCGAGACGGCCAAGGCGATCGAGGAGCTGACCGCGACGCACGCCGGCGTGCTGCGGCACGACGTCGCCGCCGGGGCGGACTGCGTCCCGGGGGCCACCATCGGCCGCATCCTGCCCGCCGACGCCGCGCCGGCCCCGACGTCGCCGCCCCCGCAACCGCCGTCGCCGCCTTCGGAACCGCCGTCGGGCCCGGTCACCGTCCCGGCGGCTGCGGACCGGCCTCCGGTGGCGTCGCCGGTCGGACGGCCCCTGCCACCGGCGCAACGCCGCGTCGCCGAGGTGGTGGCGACCTCGCACCGGGAGATCCCGGCCGCGTTCACCGTGGTGCGCGTCGACGTGACGGCCGCCCTCGGGTACGCCCGCCGGGCCGCCGACGAGACCGGCGCCGATGTCGGCCTCACCGAGGTCGTCATCGCCGCCGTGGCCGCGCTGCACGACCGGTTCCCCGACCTGCACGCCACGCTCACCGGCGACGGCCGGGTGCGCGACGCGGCGCAGCCGGCGATCGGGCTGACCGTGGACGTCGGCACCGGGCTGTTCCTGCCGGTGATCCGCGACGCCGCCAAGCTGGACCTGGGCGACCTCGCCGACGCCGTGGTCGCGCTGCGCATGAGGGCGCTGCGCAACCGGCTGTCCGAGGAGGACATGGTCGGCATGACCTTCCTGGTCGCGCTCAACGACACCCCGGGCGTGACCCACGCCCGGCCGATCATCCCGCCCGGCGTCACCTGCGCGCTGTCGGTGCCCGACGTGCAGCGCGAGGTCGTGCTCGACGCCGACGGCTCGGTCCGGGAGCGGACCGTCGCGGACCTCGGCCTGGCCTACGACCACCGGCTGGTCAACGGGGCGCGGGCCGGCGCGTACCTGGCCGCGCTCGCCGCCGCCCTGCAACGGTGACCCGGCCGACCGGGCCGCGTACCACGGCACGACGCCCGGCGGTGTGTCGCTCCCTGATCGCCGGCTAGAAGAGCACGCGCCCACCTGCGGCGTGACCCCTGACGGCGGTGGTCCGGAGGTCCCGGCTGACGATCATGCGCTTCAGCCACCGGTCCGTGCCGTCGTACCGGCTGCGGAACGCCTTGCGGCCGTGCACCGCGAGGTAGTTGTCGACGACGAGCAGCGACCCCGGTTCGATCACGACGGGTCGGCTCACCCGGCGCAGCTCGGTCATGAGCGCCTCGACGGCCCGCTGCGCCACCGGATCGTCGTCGACGCACCGCATGAACGGCCGGTCGATTCTCAGGTACGGGTGCAGCTCGGCACCGAACAGCACCGACACCGGCTCGGGCGCCTCCCGCATCGCCGTCGCCCGCCCGAGGGCGGGATGGTCGGGATGCCGCTGCCGGAGCTGGCGAACGTGCTCGTCGTCGGGCCGGATCAGGAACCGCGGCCGGGACAGCACGGCCCGGTCCTCGTCGCTGAGTCGCACGTCGCGGACCGACGCGAGGTAGGTGGGGACGGCGTCATGGTTGCGCATGCCGAACAGCAGGAGGTAGTCGCAGCGGGCGGGATGGAAGCCGTCCTCGGTGTGGAACTCCAGGAAGACGTCGCTGCTGTGACCGCTCTGCCGCTGCTCCTCCCCGCGGATCGGCAGGATGTTCTGGATCATCGCGCCGGTCTGCAGCGTGGACCACGTGAACGGGTCGCCGAGGGCGAGTCCGCACAGCGCCATGAAGATCTCCTGCCGGCTGCCCGTGCGGCTCGCCAGGGCGCTCTCCCAGTGATCCGGTGTCGCATCCACCTCCTCGTCCGGGGTGGGAAACCCCTGGACGAGACACCCGGCTGCCGGTTCGTCGCGGCGGAAGCGCTCCAGGAAGACGCGTAGACCGGTGGGCAGACGCAGGTAGGCGTCCCAGTGCCGGTCGTAGAACGCGGGATCGGTCGGCGGCTCGACGAGCCCGTCGAGTTCGTCGATGACGGACCGGACGACCGCCACGTCGCGCGGGCTCAGCGTGTAACGCATGATGGTCGTGTCGAGCGGCATGCCTGTCATCTGCTTCCCCGAGTGGTCGGCACCGGCGCTCGGCAGCCCGCGGTCCCGCCGGCGCGCACCGGGGTCATCGCCACACCGTCCGGGGCGGGCCGTCGAAACGGTGTCCGCGCAGCAGCTCGCGCACCGGTGCCTGAAGTGGGTTGTTGGTGTAGAGGCCGCCGCCCAGGTCGAGGCGACTGCCGCCGTGCGGGTCGCAGAACCGCCCGCCCGCCTCGCTGACCAGCAGGGTCCGTGGCGCCACGTCCCAGACCTGCCCGCCGTCGTCCAGGACGATGTCCACCGAGCCCTCGAGCAGCGCGCCCACGATGGAAACGGGGTCCTCCACCCAGGTCGCCCGACCCGAGAGTGCGACGCGTGCGCCGCTGTCCACGGAGATGAAACCCCCGGCGCGGGCGTGCCGCAGGTGTGACCGGGCCGAAACCCGCAACGGCGTCCCGGTGGCCATCGGGGTGGCGGAGTCGCTCCGGTATGCGCCTCCGCCACGCACGGCCCACCAGCGGAGGCGGTCGCACGGTCTGGTGATGACGGCGACCCGCACCTCGCCCGCCACCTCGAGTGCCACGTGCGTGCCCCAGGCCCGCCCGCCGGCCAGGAAGGACTCGGTGCCGTCGATCGGATCGATGATCCAGCGGCGCTCCGCCGCACCGTGGCCACCGCTCTCCTCGGTCAGCACCGCGTCGTCCGGACGTTCGTCGCCCAGCTTCCTCAGCACGGCCGCCTCGGTGGCGATGTCCGCGGCGCTGACGGGTGTCCCGTCGTGCTTGCTGTGGTGCGGGACCTGCCGCCGGTGGAAGGGCAACGACGTCTCGTCCGCGAGGTCCGCGAGGCGGTGCGCCAGGAGGAGGTCGTCGTGAAGTGGTGTCTCCATGATTCGTCCTCCCGGTCAGGCGCCGGAGCGTCGCAGCCGCTCCAGGGCTTCCTCCCGGAAGCCGGCCGCGACGGCGTCACCCCCGGGGTCGAGCGAGGCCTTCTTCGCGTTGAACGCCCGGACCCACAGCCCGGCCGCCCAGCACACCTCCCGGTCGTCACGGCTCCAGCTCAGACCGCGCGCCCGCTCGTACGCGTCGACGAATGCCGCCGTCTGCCGCACGGTCGGGGCCCCCGGCACACCGCCCACCACCGCGAAGACGCCGGCAGCCGCGCCGGCGACGGCCGCCTCCGGAAGGCTCACGACGCTGTCCCAGTCGTGCACCACGTGCAGCCGACCGCCGTTCCACAGCACGTTCTGCGCCTCCCAGTCGCCATGGCCGATGACCGGTGGCAGGCGGTACGCCCGCAACCGCTCGCGTACCCGACGGCCGACCTCGTCGAGCCATGCCGGCCCAGGGTGCGCGTTGAGGTCCTCCGGACGGTCGTCGGGGATCGGCCAGGGGCCCTCCTGGCGGTGGTCCCACCAGACCCACGGGGGCGGCGGGTCGAGAGCGGGCAGCGGCCCCATCGACGAGGCCTGGGTCACCAGGCGCGCGAGGCCGGCAGCCGAATCGGTGACGTCGGCGGCCATCCCCGTCTCGGACGGAGCTGGGCGGACCAGTTCCTCGACCGTGACGCACCGGCCGTCCTCCTCCAGCGGTCCGGCCAGGAGGCGGGCACACGGAAAGCCCGCCGACCACAGGTGCCGGTGCACCGCCTCGCACGCCTGAATCCGCGCAGCGGCCTGCCGCACCTTGACCACGACCTCCCGGCCGTCGTCGAGGGTCATCCCGTGGACGGTGGAGAGGTGCGCTACCCGGAACAGTTCCGCACGCGGTCGGGCGCCGGTCATCCGCAGTGTCAATCGGTGCAGTTCCGCCGGCTGAAGCATCATCGATCAAGTCTGACTGAAGCTGGGCGCGGGGGTGGCGGGCAGTGACCGCGTGTCCGCTTCCCCGGACAGGTGGGCCTGGAGGTCGTGCAGCATCCGACGCCACGGCTCGGTGGGGAAGATCCGGTCCAGGGCCGCCCGGTTCGTCGCGCCGCCACCGGCCCCGAGGCGGGACGCGGGGTCGTGCAGCGCCCGAGCGACCTCGCTGCCGGCACCGCTCCTCGACCCGGCTGTCGCGCCCAGCCGCAGGCAGCGGAAGTCCGAGCCGTAGACCTGGTCGAAGGCGTCGTAGGGGGTCACCGCGCTGGGCAGCCCGGCGGCGGACGCCAGGGCCGGCCCGAGGCCGATCGTCTCGACGTCGGTGACGTTCGGCGTGAACAGGACGAGCCCGTCGCGGGACGCGGCGACCCGCAGGAGGTCCACCTCGTCGAGACGCCAACGGCCGCCGCCGTCCTGGTAGCTGCCCAGTGGAACACCGCCGAGGAGAACGACGTCCTCCTCCACCCGCAGCTCACGGATCAGGGCCAGCACCTCGGCCGCGTAGTCGGCGTCCTCCTCCAGGCTGCCGAACACCAGGAGGTAGGGGGCGGGCAGCCCCGACCGGACGCATGCGGCCCTGGCCGCGGCGAACACCTCGACGGCGATCTCGACGCCCTTGATCCGGAACATCCTGACGGGTACCAGGACCAGCGGGCGATCCGGTGCCAGCCCATGCTGGCGCAGGAACGCGTGATGCCGTTCCTCGAGGTGCCCGGTCGGCACGGTCGGCAGGACGTTCGGGAGCACTCTCGGCACCGCGTCGGTGGGGTACTCGCGGGCCTCCGCGGCCAGCTCCTCCGAGATCACCACCCACCGGACGTGGTCCTCGGCGGTGGGCAGGGGCGTGAACTCGTTCGGCGCGGCGGGATACACCCGCTGACCGTCCTCCACGATGGCGCAGGACCCGAAGAGATCGTGGTCCCAGAACAGCACTCCGCCCGGCCGTCCGCCGGAGCCGTAGCGGGCCCGGACGGCGGCGTGCAGCCCCGCCGTCACCGGCACCGCGTCGGACAGGGTCATGTTGACGGCGACCACCCAGTCGACGTCGTATTCCGCCAACCAGCGGAGGAAGTAGTCCCGGTAGCCTGTCGTCATCGCGGCGATCCGGGAGCGCAGGTCGGCCCGCTCCCCGGCGGTGAGGTCCGTGGCCCGGGCGACCTGGCGGCGCAGGTCCTGCCACCGTTCTGGCAGGTCACCGTGGACCGCGGTGACCACGGAAGAGCTGTCCAGGACGTGCAGCCAGGACGGGTAGCCGTCGACGATGGCACCGCGTGGGTAGAAGTCGCCCTTGTCCGGTCGCCACGAGTAGCCCAGGTCGGCCGGCACCGGTAATTCGACGAGGCCGTCGGTGATACCGATGTCCAACACGTTGCGAAAGATTGTCAGCAGGCCGCTGATCGGCAGCCCGTCCCCCGAGACAAGCCCGAACTTCATGCGAGGCCCCTTCCGGCCGTTCAGCGGATTTCGGTTTGCATGATTGCTTCGACCAGGGTCGCGCCGGAGGACGTGAGCGTCACGGTTCCCGCCGCCCGGTCTATCTGGGCCAGTCCGCGCCGCTCCAGCGACAGGAACCGCTCGCCCCAGTGGCCGCGGAGCAGTGATTCGCTCTCCGGGAACCTCGCGCCGTGCACATCGGCGCGCAGCGGCTGGCACGTGGAAAGCGCCATTCGAATGGCCCGCGTCTCCCGCTCGCGCGGTGAGATGGCGGTGATGGTGTCGAACGGGATGCGGCCGGCGTCGATCTCCTGGAGATAGGTGGCCGGACGCGTGACGGCGCTCGCCTCGGACAGGTCGCTCCAGCTGTAACCGCCCAATCCGATACCGACCTGTGGGACCTGGAGGTGCTGGTCGAGATTCAGGCTGCGCCAGCGCTGCGGCCCGAGGGATTTTTTGGGGAAGTACGTGGTGGGGTGTTCGTAGTAGCCCGCGCCGAGAAGCTTCTCCACGGCCATTTCCCGCATCTGGTACTGCTGCCCCAGGGTGGGCCAGGCGTGTCCCTCGGCTGCGATGCGGGCCCGCACCCCGGCGTCTTCCCACACCGCGGGTGAGACATGGCCGATTGCCGACTGCACCTCGGCGAAGGACCGGAGGTGCAGTTTGATCATCACGACCGTGTCGAAGCCTTCGTCGACCATGACGTCGACGTCGCGCAGGAAACCGTCGACCGACTGACCCGGCAGGCCCCAGACCAGGTCCGCGTCGACCCGGTCGAAACCCCGGGCTCTCGCGTTTCGCAGTGCGGCGAGGGCCTGCTGCCCGGTGTGGCGGCGGTTCGCGAGTCTCAGCAGCTCGTCGTCGAAGGACTGGACGCCGTACGTCAGCGTGTGGAAGCCGTGCGCGGCCAGGACGCCCAGGTGGTCGTCGGTGATGCTGTCGGGGCTGCCCTCGGCGCGCAGCGAGGTGTCCTCGGTGAACCGGAAGCTCTTCCGGTAGAACGTCAGAAGGCGGTCCAGCTCGGCGGGCGGGACGGCCGTGGGTGTGCCGCCGAAGAGGCAGAACTCACCGACCGGTGTCTGCCGCATGGACGGGACCGCGGCCAGCCAGAGCCCGGCCTCGGCGATGTTGGCGTCCACCCACCGCCGCGCGGTTGCCTCGGCGGTGTCGGTCTGGTGGTTGAGCACCAGGATCGGAAATTGACAGAAATTGCATCGGTATCGGCACAGCGGGATGTTGGCCCACAGGTGGAACGAGGGGGACCGGGCAATTGTGTGGTGCAGGTCCGACAGGAGTCTCTCGCTCGATGTTTCTTGCTCGTCGCCGGGAAAGACATGCGTGAACGCCTCTTCGGAAACATATTCCAACAGGTGCGCGTTCCGGGGATCTGACAGGACGTCGACGATGCCCGCTCGCGGGAACGCATCGTCGTGCTGGTGCAGGCTCCACAGCGCGGCACTGCGGTCGTACGCATGAGGTTCGACGCGCAGCCCGTCAGTCATCGCCATCGTTCCCCCGATTGATGAACCATTAAAGGCAGCCAATGAACCTGACACTTTATACGTCTGTCACAATGCTCGGCAAGGGTCTTGACGGAAGAATGTTCTTGATCTAGTATGCGGTTGGCGTCACTTAGTCGCAAACGAGACTCGCAGGCTCGGGCATCGTTTCCGATCGGCGTCCGGGGGCCGAGGTGACAGTCGTCTTCGGGGATACTTCCTCATTGTTCCGGCGCAAACGGTGCGCCCGTCGACCCGGCAATTGACGATCGAACACGTCCGGCAAATCTGGTGGAGGGCGCAGCGTGGTGGAGCAACCGGATGACGGAAACGGGCCGGCCCGCGTGGTGATTGTCGGTGGCGGTCTCGCCGGGCTCGAACTGGCTCGCCACCTGGACGTCGCGGGCGTCGACGGTGTGGTCGTGGTCGAGGCGGGACCCGACGGGGACCGGCGGCATGTCAACGCCGTGCACGACCCCGGGGCCGCGCTCGACATGTGGCTGGACTCGGACACCGCCGCTGACCTGTGGCGGCCGTGGGAATCGGCCACCCCGCCGTTCTACACCCGGCACGGCGGGCTGCGCCGCCGCCTGGGCGGACGGTCGCTCTACTGGCACGGCGTCATCCTGCCGATCGAACCGTGGGCGCTTGCCAGCCCGCCCTGGCCCGCAACCGTCGTCACCGACCTGACCGAGTCCTGGAACGGTGGACCGGGCCTGTACGAGCGGGTGAGCGACGACCTGGCGCGGTGGCGGTCCGAGGTGCCGGCGCCGCCGCCCCCGCCACCGCTGACCGTGGCCGGATGGCGTCTCCAACCGACGCCGAAGGCGCTACGGCCGGCGGGTCGCGCCGGTTGGGAGGCCTACAGCCCGCTGTCGTACTGGACGACGCCCGGCCGGGCCCCCTCGACGCGGTTCCGCACCGACGCGCGGGTCCTCGGCGTGCTCGTCGACGACGGACGAGCCGTCGGCGTCCGCGTCGTCGACGGTGCCGGACACACCGGCGACGTACGCTGCGACACGGTGGTTCTCGCCGCCGGGACCATCGAGAACAGCCGGCTGGCGATCCAGGCCCGGCACGACGTCGGGGTCTCGTCGGGCTCCGAGCTGAGCGGGCTCGCCGACCACATCGAGCAGGGCATCATGGTGGTCCTCGACGTCGATCGACTGCCGCCCGCGATCGCCGAGCTGGCCCTCGCCGACTCGTCGCACCAGATGCCGGTGGCCGGCTCCCGCACGCGCCTGTTCACCCGGTTCTATCCGCTGACCGGCAGCGACGGCAAGCGGGTGGTGCTGGAGGCGTTCGCGACGGGCGAGCAGGTCTCCGACTCGTACGCAAGCGTGCGGTGCCGGGTCGACGCCCGGTGGCCCTGGCCGACGACGGTGCACGCCGGTCTGTCGCCGGCCGACCGGGATGTCGTCGAGGAGGGTCGGCGGATCCTGACCGCGTTCTGGCAGGACCTGGCGGCGCTCGTCGGCCTGCCGCCCGGCGACGTGTCGTTCCCGTCCTTCGACGACCCGGACCGGACGGTGGCCGACGTGCTGCTCGGCCTCGGCGGAGACGTCGAGGTCGGGACGCCGACCGGATGGTGTTCACTGCTCGGCACGGTGGACCACGAGGGCGGCACGCTGCCCGTCGGCGGTCTGCTCGACGAGCGCCAGGAGTTCCGGGACATCCGAGGGCTCTACGCGGTGGGCCCGTCCACCTTCGCTCGCAGCGGCGCGGCCAACCCGTCGCTGACGACCCTCGCCCTGTCCCGCCGACTCGCCGGGCTGCTGGCGAAGGCGCTGCCCTGACCGTGGCCGGCCGTCTCCCCACCGATTCCGCCCTGCGCGCGGTCACCGTGGTGTTCTTCCTCAACGGTGTCATCGTGGGCGCCAGCCTCGCCCGCGTGCCGGCCCTGCGTGACCAGGTCGAGGCAGCGACCGGGCCGCTGGGTCTGGCGCTGGTCGCCGTCGGTGTCGGGTCCCTGGTCGCCATGCCCTTCACCGCTCACTGGACACGACGCTTCGGCAGCGCCCGCGTCGTGCTGGCCGCGGCGGCGGTGTGCGGCACCGCCTGGGTGGGTGCCGGCCTCAGCACGTCGGTGCCCCTGCTCGGCGCCGCCCTGTTCCTTGTCGGCGCCGGCATCGGTGTCTGGGACGTGGCGATGAACGTGCAGGGACACCGCGTGGAACAACGCGACGGCCGGGCGCGGCTGCCGTGGCTGCACGCCTGCGTCTCGGCCGGCGTGGTGGCCGGGGCGGGCTTCGCCGCGCTCTGCGGTCGCCTGGGCCTGCGTCCGCTCGCCCAGTTCACGGTGGTGTCCGCGGCCGTCGTCCTCTCGACCGCCCTCGCCGTGCGCGCCTTCCTCCCGGACACCGATCCTCGTCCTGACGGCACGCAGCCCGATCGTGGTGGGCCGTCCGGCGCGCGCCGGCGCAGCATGTGGTGGTATCCGCCGGCGTTGCTGGTCGGCCTGGTCACCGTCAGCACGGCGTTCGGTGAGGGTGCGGCCGGTGACTGGCTCGCGCTCACGATGGTCGACACGAAGGCGGTGTCGGAGGCGTCCGCGGCGGCCGGCTTCGCCGCCTACAGCGCGGCCATGGTGCTCGGCCGGGTCTACGGCGGCCGGGCCGTGAACCGGTGGGGAAGGGTCGGAGTCCTGCGGGTGTGCGGTACGACGGCGACGGCCGGGGTGCTCCTCGTCTGCCTGGCGGACGCGACGCCCCTGGTGATGGCCGGTGCGCTGCTGTGGGGCGTCGGCCTCTCGGTCGTCTTCCCGGTGACCATGTCGGCGGCGGGGGAGCTGGTTCCGGGGCGGGGGGCCGAGGGCATCACCGTCGTGTCGACCATCGGGTACGCCGGCTTCCTGCTCGGCCCACCGCTGCTCGGCCTGGTGGCGGACGTCTCGCGACTCGACCGGGCCCTGCTGATCGTCGCCGCCTTCACGGCCATGATCGCGGTGGCGGCGACCGCCACCCGGGAGCGCGTGCCCACCCGGACGGTGGTCGACGACGTGACGGGCAGCGATGTCCGCTGACCTCCTCCGACCGCCGGTACGGATGGTGCTCGGCCTCGCCGACCTGTGCCGGGCGGCGCCGCCCGACCTCCAGGCCCGCGTCGACTCGCTGGTCGCCCAGGCAGCCGCTGCCGGCGTCACACTGATCGACACGGCGGACGCCTACGCCCCGCGCTCCGGGCGTTTCGGTCTCGGTGAGGTGGTGGTGCGGGCCGCGGTGCGGCGCCTCCCCGCCGCGTCCCGGCCGGTCGTGCTGACCAAGGGCGGCCACACCCGCCCGGAGGGGAGGTGGGACACCGACGGCAGCTTCGACTACCTTCTCGGTGCGTGCCGGGCGTCGCTGCGTCGGCTGGGCCGCGACAGTCTGGACCTCTACACCCTGCACCGTCCGGACCCGAAGGTCGACTTCGCCGAGTCGCTCGACGCCCTCGCCTCGATCGTGGCCGCCGGATGGGCACGCGGCATCGGGTTGTCCAACGTGTCGGCCGATCAGATCCGCCAGGGCCGCGAGGCCCTGGGTGAGTCGCTGGTGGCGGTCCAGAACGAACTGTCGCTGGTCAATCCCGCGGGTCTGGCGGAGGTCCGCGTGTGCGCGGAGTTCGGCCTCGCCTTCCTCGCCTGGGCGCCGCTGGGCGGCGCCGGTGTCGCCCGGCGACTCGGCGAGGTCGTCCCCGAGACCGCCCGCCTCGCGTCCGCGTACTCGTGCACCCCACAGCAGGTCGCACTCGCGTGGTTGCTGGCCGTCGGCGCGCAGGTGGTGCCCGTGGTCGGGGTCAACAGACCCGGGTCGCTACGCGCGAGCGTCCGCGCGACCGGCATCGACATGGCCGCGTCGGACGTGGCCCTGCTCACCGAGGCGGTCACCGGCAGGGCGTCCGCACGTCCGTGAGGACACCGCCCGGGGACGAGACCGGAACCTCCGCCACCGACGCCCCGTCCGCACACGCCGGGGGCGTCGGCCCGGTGGGCGGGGCCGCCGTCCGGGTCCGCAGCGCCCGACCGGCCGGGCCGCCCGAGCCGGTGCCGGCCGGGCTCAGGTGACGGGGCCGGCGGTCTGCTCGACCTCGGTGGTCTCCTCGCCCTCGGCGGAGACGGTGGTCTCCAGCCAGCTCACGATCAGCTCGGCGGCGGCGTCCGGCGGCGGCATGGCGATGCCGACCGCGTTCTCCCGCTGCCACAGTTCGAAGATCACCCGTTCCTGCGGTTCCACCACCGTGTGGCCCTCGTCGCGCAGCGCCTCGACGTGCCGCTGGGTGACCCGCTTGACCCACATGGAGCGGTTCATGCTGGGGAAGAAGAGCGACGGGCGGTCGCTGGCCAGCAGCGCGGTCTGCGCCGGGGTGCCGGCCAGGCCGAGGGCCGTCGCGGCGAGCATGTTGGCCGTCGCCGGCAGGACCACCAGGCCGAGGGAACGCTTCGCGAACTCGGTCGGGTTCAGCGCCGGATCGGTGCTGCGGTAGACCTCGTCGGCGTACCAGGCGGCCACCTGGGGCGGCACGAAACGTTCGGCGCTCGCCGTGAGCAGCACCCGCAGCGGCAGGTCGATCTCCTGGCGGAGCCAGGACAGGTACCCCGAGGTCGCCATCGCGGCGCTCGAGCCGCTGACGATCACCGACAGTGCGTCATCTCGCATGGCGACAGCGTCGCGCGGCGGCCCGGTCCCGGACATGGGGGAACGGCCCCGTCTTCGCGCCACCGCCCGCCGGGAGTTTGGGGGCCGCTCCCCATGTCGTGCGGCCCGCCGGGCTGGCAGGTTCTTCCCCAGGCCCCGGCCGGCCAGCCACCCCGACGCCCGTCCGAGGAGGTGAACGTCATGAAGAAGATCACGATCCGCAAGACCGGTTCCATCAAGCTCACCACGTCTGCGCCGCTGTACTGCACGGACTGCTGCTGACCGGTCCGGCCGCCCCGGCGTCTTCGGCGCCGGGGCGGCCGTCACCGGCCGTCACCGCGATGGAGGGCCGATGTCACCCACCCGCTTGGAGTTCCACCCGCTCACGTACGTGCCGGAGCGGGACGGCATCACGGTCGGCCGCGTCGACGCCGCCTCCTTCGCCATGCTGCCCGAGGACGGCGTCGCGCTGCTGCGCCGACTCGCCGAGGGCATGCCGGTCGACGAGGCCGAGCAGTGGTACCGGCGCACCTACGGCGAGACGGTCGACATGGCCGACTTCCTGGACGCGATGCGCGAGCTGAGGTTCGTCCGGGCCGAGGGGGAACCGCTGGCCACACCGCCGAAGGTGCGTTTCCACCGGCTCGGCCGGGCCGCCTTCTCCCCGCTGGCCTGGGTCGTCTACCTGCTGGTCATCGGCGCTGCGGCCGTCGCCATGGTGAACCGGCCGGAGCTGCGCCCCCAGGCCGGCAACGTGTTCTTCGTGCCGTCCCTGCTCGGCGTGCAGCTCGGCCTGGCCCTCTGCCAGTCGCCGGCCATCCTCTGGCACGAGTTCTACCACCTGCTCGCGGCCCGCCGCCTCGGCCTGCCCACCCGCATGCGGATCGGCCGCCGGCTCTACTACGTGGTGGTCGAGACCGAGCTGGACGCGCTGCTCACCGTACCGGCGCGGCGGCGGTACCTGCCGATGACGGCCGGTCTGCTGGCCGACGCGGTGCTCTTCGGCGCGCTCGTGCTCGCCGCCGCCGCCGACCTGTCCGGCGGGCTGTCCTGGCCGGGACGGCTCGCGCTCGCGGTGGCGTACACCGTGTTGCTGCGGATGTCCTGGCAGTTCTACGTCTTCCTCCGCACCGACATGTACTACGTCGCCACCACGGCCCTGGGCTGCACCAACCTGGACGAGGTGAGTCGGGCGTACCTGCGCGACCGGTTCGGCTGGCTGCCCTGGGTACGCCGCGCCGACTGGACCGACGGCGACTGGTCGCCGCGTGACCGGCGGCTCGCCCCCTGGTTCGCGCTGGTCACCTGCGCCGGCGTCGGGGTGCTGCTGGTCACCGTCGCCCTCTGGACCGCGCCGCTGATCTGGGAGTTCGGCACCCGGGTCGTCAGCGCCCTCGTCGACGGCTCGCCCACCGGGCCCGGCTTCTGGGACTCGGTCGCCTCCCTCCTGCTGGTCGCGTTCGAGCTGGTGCTGCTGCCGCTGCTGGCCGGGCGTATCCAGCGCCGGCGGGCGAAGAGCCCGAGCCCCGCTCCGGCCGGCTGACCGCCGCCCGCCCGCCCACCACGACCGTCCACGACGGCCACCGAGCCGCCGGACCCATCCCAACCGAGGAGCAAGGCATGACTGCACACCAATGGCGGGTTGGGCCGTCGCCGGCCGACGGCGAGCGGGCCGACCTCGCGGTCGACGCGCACCGGGGCCTGCGTGGCCCGTACACCGGCCTGGGCAGCCTGCTGCGGCTGATCGTGCCGGAGACCTACGAGCGCCGGCCCGACCTCGTCCGCCGGCACCTGACCGAGATCCTCTCCGCCGCGCCGGAGCTGCGCGGCGCGATCGACGCCGCGCCCGAGACCCTCACCTCCCTCGCCGTACCCGAGGAGCGGACCCGGATCTACCCGGCGAACCGGACCCGGCGGCTGGCGCACGGGGCGACCGAGTTCGTCGCCGGCCACGCCACCGCCACCGGCCGGCTGCCGCTGCGGGTGGCGTTCGACCGGGTGGACCAGGCGGACCCGACGGACCAGGAGTTCCTCGCCATCTTCCTGCGCCGGGTCCGGCCGGACCGGGTCCAGGTGACGATCGGCACCGACGGCGGTCCGCTGGAGCCCGAGCTTTCCGCCGCGCTCGAGCGGTACGCGACCCGGCTGCCGGACCTGCCCCGGCCCGGCCCCGCCGCCGGCCGCGACCCTGAGGAGCTGGCGCGGGCGTACGTCGACGCGGACGGCACGTCCACCGACCCGGCGGAGCTGGCCGCGTACGAGCAGACGGACGCGGACCAGCGGGTACGGCTGCACGACGCGCGCGCGGCGCGGCTGCGCGAGCGCGACGAGTGGAGCCTGGAACTGGGCGCGATCCCGTGGCACCTGGAGCGCGGCAGCGATCCGGCCGGTGCCGGCGCGGAGGCGCTCTACGAGGCGGCCCGGCACTGCGGCGCGATGGGCTACTACCACGCGGTGATCGACTACGGGACCCGCGGCCGGGCGATCGTGGACCCGGACACCCAGATGCAACGATTCTGGCTGCTGAGCACCCGGGCCAGCTCGGCGATGGTGGTGCTCGGGCGCACCGTGGAAGCGGAACCGACCTACCTGGACCTGCGCAGCCGGTACGCGGACCCGGAACTACAGATGTCCACCGGGTACGCGCTGGCGATGCTCTACACCCGCTTCCACCCGGCCGAGCTGCGGGACCACCATCTGGCCCGGGGCTACATCAACAACTCCATCGCGATCGCCTCGCTCCTGCCCGACCTGGAGAAGCGGGCCTTCCACTCGGTGTTCCAGAACAACGGCCTGGCGCTGATCGAGATGCGGCTGGGCCGGCTGCCGGCGGCGCTGCGGCTGGTCGACGAGGGGCTGCGCCGGCTCGACCGGGAGTTGCCCGGCGACAAGCACCGGCTGCACCGGTCGGTGCTGGTGCACAACCGGGGCAAGGCGTACCTCGCGCTCGGCCGGCTGGACGAGGCGCTGGCCGACCTGACCAAGGTGATCGAGCTGGACCCGAACTACGCCGACTACTACTTCGACCGGGCCGACGTGCGACGCCGGCTGGGCGACCTGGCCGGCGCCGTCGCCGACTGCGACACCGCGATCAGCCTGTCGCCGCCGTTCTACGAGCTGTACTACAACCGGGCGGACATCAAGACCGAGCTGGGTGACCTGGCCGGTGCGGTGGCCGACTTCGGTTACGTCGTCGAGTTGGAGCCGGAGCAGGTGGACGCGCGGGTGAACCTCGTCAGCCTGCTGCTCGACGACGGGCTGCTGGACGAGGCCCGGCCGCACCTCGACGAGGGGCTGCTGCGGGACCCGGACGAGCCCCGCCTGCGGCAGCTGCGCGGCGTGCTCGCGCTTGCCGACGGCGAGGGGGAGGACGCGCGGCGGCACTTCGACGCGGCGCTGCGCGCCGACCCGGAACTGGTCGCCGCGCTGGCCAGCCGGGCCGCCCTCGCGTTCGACGGCGGGGACCACGCCACGGCGGTCGCGGACCTGACCGCGGCGCTGGCGGTCGAGCCCGACAATCCGGATCTGTGGTACAACCGGGGCTTCGTCCATCAGGCGTCGGGCCGGTGGGCCGACGCGGTGGCCGACTACGGCCGCGCGTTGGACCTGCCCGGGGCCGACCGGGGCGAGTTGCTGAACCAGCGGGCCCGGTGTCACGCGGAACTCGGGGACACCGACGCCGCCCGGGCCGACGAGACGGCCGGCGCGGCCGAGCGGCTGGACCTGGCCGGCGCGCGATGACCACCACGGCCTCGATCAGGGACTCGACAGCGGTCGGGCCGGTGGGCCCGCGCGCCGGGGCGCAGCCCGACGGGCCCCACCCGGTCGTCGGGGCCGCCGACCGGTCCCCGGCGGGCGCGGAGGTCCCGTCCGCGCCCGCCGGCGACCCGGCCGGGCCCGGCCGGGTCAGTGGCCCGCTGCTGCGGGAGTTCATGCGCAACTGGGCGACCGGTGTCGCCGTGGTCACCAGTCGTGCCGACGGGCGACCGGTCGGCTGCACGGTCAACGCGTTCACCTCCGTGTCGCTGAGCCCGCCCCTGCTGCTCGTCTCGCTCGGGCGGGCGAGCCGTACGCTGGCGGCGCTCACCGCCGAGGGCGTGTTCGCGGTGAACCTGCTGAACCAGCGGCAGTGCCACCTGGCCGACCAGTTCGCCGGCAGCGCCCCGGACCGTTTCGCCGGGGTGCCGCACCGCGACCGGGACGGGTTGCCGCTGCTCGACGGGGCGCTGGCCGTCGCGGTCTGCACCGTGACCCAGGTGATCGGGGTCGCCGACCACGCGCTGGTGCTGGGCACGCCGTACTGGTGCGAGAGCCGTGCGGGTGCCGAGCCGGCCGTCTTCTTCGGCGGAGGGTACCGGGCGGTCAGTCCGGGTTGACCCGCTCGCGGAACCGGGCGGCGTACCGGTTGAGCGCCGCCCGGTTCGTCTGCTCGGTCTTGGCGATCAGGCTCGCCACGTGCTTCTCCACGGTGCGTGGGGAGATGAACAGCTCGCTGGCGATGCTGCGGTTGTCGGACCAGTCCGCCATGAGTTCGAGGACTTCGTACTCCCGCTCGGTCACCCCCTTGAGCCGCAGCGGCGGCGGCACCCGGCTGGCGTCGCGGCGGTGCGGCACCACCACGCCGCACCGGCGCAGCTCGGCCCGGCAGCCCCGGGCGGGCGCCCCGAGCCCGGCCTGGCGGAAGTGCTCCTCGGCCTGGCGCAGCCAGGCGACCGGGTCCCCCCAGCGGTCCGTCCGGGCCGCTCCGGCGACGAGGCGCAGGCCGAGGTGGACGGCGATCGGGTGCGCGTGCGCGTCCCGCCGCACCGCCGTCACCGCCGCCGCGGCCTCCTCGCGCCGGCCCTGCCGGCCCAGCAGCACGGCCTCGGCGAGCGACCCGAACTGCCGGTTCCAGTGCAGGCGACCCGCGTCGCTGTCGCTCGTCGTGCGCCCGCGACACCAGCTCGCCTCACCGCTTAACACGTCCAGCAGCAAGCCCAGCCCGTGCGCGCCGGCCAGCGGATAGGGCGCGGGCCGTTCCGCGTCGTACCGGGCCGCCCGGGCCAGCTCGTCGCGCGCCCGGTCCGGGTCCTCCTCCAGCAGCGCGCAGACCGCGTACGCCATCCCGTGCGCCAGCGCCAGGTACGGCGATCCGGTCCCGTCGTGGTGCCGCAGGTCGACCAGCGCCTCGTCCAGCTCCGGCCGTCGGCCCCGGTGTCCGGCGCAGATCGCGCGTACCAGCGCGGACCGGACGAGCACGTCGTGCAGTCCCAGCCGCTGTGCCGCCGCCGCGCTCTCGGCGACGAGGCGCTCCGCCTCGTCGTACCGGCCCCGCAGGGCGTGGTGCCAGGCGAGCAGGGCGTGCCCGGTGTGGCGCAGCGCCGGGGAGCCGAGCCGTCCGTTCCGTTCCGCGCTGTGGCGCAGGGCGTCGGCGTCGCCGGTCAGCAACCACTGGTGCTCGGCGAGCAGCAGGGTGGCCCGGGCCCGCCACAGCGGCAGGTGGTGGCGGTCGGCCAGCTGCCGGATCCGGAAGAAGCACGTCTGTGCCTCGTCGGTCGCCCGTCGGCGGGCCAGCAGGCCACGGGCCTGCCAGCCGAGACAGGCCACCGCCGGCAGCCCGGCGTGCTCGGCCTCGTTCACCGCCCGCTCGGCGAGCCGGACCGCCTGGTCGGGCGTGCCGACCGCGAGGTGGGCCGCGACCGCGTCGAGGTACGCGGTCTGCGGTCCGGGGGCGTCCGGGCCGAGGACCGCCCGGGCCGTCTCCAGTTGGACGATCGCGTCGGCCCACCGCCCGGCGAGGCCGGCCAGCCGGGCGAGCTGCACGTGCACGCCGGCCAGCCGTTCGGGCGGGACGTCCGGGTGGCAGAGGTCGTCGAGGCTGTCGAGGAGCCGCAGCCCGCGTTCGGCGTCGCCCGTCTCCACCAGCGCGCAGAGCAGCTCGTGCAGCACCTCGGCGCGCAGCGGGGCGTCCGGGCCGTTCTCGGCGAGTTGCCACGCCTGCTCCAGGGTCTCGACGGCCGCGTGCAGCCGGCCCGTGGCGAGCGACCGGCGGCCGGCGAGGGTCAGCAGCCGGGCCGCCCGCGCCGGGTCGCCGCCCCGGCCGGCCAGGCGGGCGGCGAACGCGCACCATCCCCCCGTCAGCTCCGGGTGCAGCTCGTGCACCGCCTCGGTCACCCGCTGCGCCAGGACGGCCCGGTCGGCCGGGGTGAGCAGATCGAGCAGCGCCAGGGCGGTGGTCGGGTTGCGGAAGGCGTACCAGTCGTGGTCGTCGGGGCCGGGCACGACCAGCCCGGCGGTGACCGCCGCGCGTACGTGCCGGAGCAGATCGTCCTGGTCCAGCCGCAGGGCCTGCCCGAGCACCGAGATGGGGAACCGTTCGCCGATCACGGCCGCGGCGGTGAGCAGGCGGCGGCCGGCGGGCCCGAGCCGGGTCGCCTGGCCGGCGACGGTGTGCCGGACGCTCGACGGCACGGCGGTGGGGACCTCGTCGACCAGCCGGCACCCGCCCACGTGCACGACGAGAGCGCCGCTGTCCAGCATGGCCTGTAGCAGTTCGGTGGCGAGGAACGGGTTGCCGGCGCTGTCTCGGCAGAGCCGGGTCACGACCGCCTCCGGCACCTGGTGGGGGAACAGTCGTAGCCGGGACGCCGCGAGCAGGCGGACCGCCGGCGGGTCCAGCGGGTCCAGCGGCAGGAGCGCGCTGCGGCACCGCCGGCCGAGCGACTGGGTCAGGTCCCATGCCGGCCCCGGGCCCTGCCGCACCGTCGCGAGCAACAGGGTGCCCTGGTCGACGAGGTTGTCGGCGAGGTATTCCACCACCGTCAGCGTCCTGCGGTCGGTGTCGTGCAGGTCCTCGAGCGCCAACAGGCAGCCGCGCTCGGCGCCCGCGACCGACAGCAGCCGCAGCACCGCTTCGCCGAGGAGCACCGGCGAGGTCGGCACCGGAGCGGCGTCGGGGGAGCGGTACTCGGGGAGCAGCCCGCCCAGGGCGGACCGGTAGGGGCGCAGGCTGGGATGCTCCAGGATGGGTTCGCTGCGGGACAGGTGCGCCAGGGCCTCGGTGAGGGGGCGCAGCGGCACGACGGGTCCCGTGCTGCCCGCCCGCCCGGGCAGCACCGACATGCCGGACTGCCAGGCCCGACGTACCGCCTCCAGGACCAGCCGGGTCTTGCCCGTGCCGTCCTCGCCGACCAGGAAGACGCAGCCGCCGTGCCCCTGCCGGGCCCGGTCCACCGCCGCGTGCAGCAGGTCCCGCTGGTGGTCGCGGCCGACCAGGACGGGCAGTGAACAATTACTCCCGCCGAGCATGGCACCTCCCTGTCTCGGAACAAGAACGGAACGCCTGGTCACCCTCGAAGCGTCGAGACACATATCCGACCGGCGTCGTAGGAATCGGGACCGGCGGTTCCGGGAACGGTCAGCTTAAAAAGGATCGCAACGAATTTACAGTCTTGTATTTTTCTTTGGATCTCCCGGTTGATACACCGGCCGTGTTCGCGGAAGTGCGCTGGGTTACGCAATTTCCCGCTTATGATCCACTTTGGTCGTTTGTGCGGGCGGGCCGTCGTGGCGCGATGACGGACCATCGAACAATGGGGATTGCGCGATGAATCGTCTGTGCCGGTGCTTTTGAAAGGAGTGTCGCCGTATGGCGGCGAACAGAGCGATTCGCCGGGGCGGGAACCATTTCCGCAAGGCTGTCCGACCGGGGTGCCCCGGTCGTGGCCTCGGGGAAGGTCGCGGTCGCGGGCCGGCGGGAACATCGCTCCGTGCGGGGTGCGGCACGAGCTGTTGACAGCTCTCGATCCATGGGGAACTCTCCTGCTGTGTTCGGCGCCTTTTGGGGCCGGACCGTAGTCGGTGGACTCCCTGTCGTCGGCTTGGCGCGGTGTGCCGGGGGGTCACGCGCGCCGGCTGTCGACCGGTGGCGCCTCCGCGGGGCTGGGCGCGCCCAGCCCGTGGTCACGGGCCAGGGCGATGGCCTCGGCCCGACTGCCCAGGTGCAGCTTCACCAGGATCGCCGAGACGTTGTTCCGCACGGTCTTGGCGCTCAGCCCGAGCCGGTTCGCGATCATCGGGTTCGCCAGGCCCCGGGCGAGCAGCACCAGGATCTCGCGTTCCCGGTCGGTGAGCTGCGGGAACGGGGCGTCGGCGCGGGCACCGAGCAGCGCGCCCGCCCGGTCGGCGAGCGGCGCGCCGAGGATCAGGTCGCCGCCCGCCACGCCCCGGATGCCGCGCTCCACGTCGGCGGCCGACGCGCCCTTGAGCACGTAGCCGCGCGCCCCGGCGCGTAGCGCGGCGACCAGGGAGGCGTCGTCGTTGAGCATGCTCACCACCAGGACCCGGACCGCCGGGTGGGCGCGGCGCAGCAGCCGGGTCGCCTCGATCCCGGAGCCCTGGCCGAGGTGCAGGTCCATCAGCACCACGTCGGGGCGTACCCGGGCGACCAGGGTCAGGGCGTCGGCGGCGTCGGCGGCCTCACCGACGCACTCGATGCCGGCCAGGGTGTCCAGCAGCGCGCTCATGCCGAGCCGGAAGACCGGGTGGTCGTCCACCACGACGACGCGGATCGGGTTGTCGCTCACGGCCGCTCCAGGGGGATGGTCAGGCAGACGGTGGTGCCGCGGGCGCCGGCCGGGCCGACGGTCAGGGTCGCGCCCACCGCCTGCGCCCGTTCCCGCATGGCGTGCAGGCCGACCCCGTGGTTGGTGGGTCCGGCCGCCACGCCCCGACCGTCGTCGGTGACGGTGACGCGCAACAGGTCTGGTCGCCGGTCCAGGGCCACGGTGCAGCGGTCCACCCCGGCGTGCCGCTGCACGTTACGGATCGCCTCGGCGGTGACGCCGTAGGCGGCGGTGGCGATCGGCTCCGGCAGCGGGTCCAGGGTGGCCGGCCCGCGCACCGCGACGTGCAGGCCGGCCCGCGCGTACTGGTCGCGGAGCAGGTCCAGGGCGGGGCCCAGGCCGCCGTCGGCGAGCACCGGGGGCAGCAGGCCGTGCGCCAGTTCCCGGACCTCCGTCGCGCGTGCGGTCAGCTCGTCGGTCAACCGGTCCAGCAGGTTCTCCGCCCGGTCCGGGTCGCGGCGCAGCAGGTTGCGGGTGGCGGCCAGCCCCAACCCGATGCCGCTGAGCGCCGGTCCGAGGCCGTCGTGCAGGTCCCGGCGCAGGGAGCGGCGCTCCTCGTCGCGTACCTCCGCCAGCCGTTGCCGCGACCGGGCCAGGTCCCGGTTGGTGCCGGCGAGGTCCACCACGGCGGCGACCACCGGCGCGAGGACGGCGAGCGACTCACGGGTCCGGCCGTCGAGCAGCTCGCCGGGCCGGGGCCAGGCGTGCAGGTAGCCGACCAGTCGGTCGCCGCTGGTCAGCGGCACGGCGACCGGGGGGCCGTGGTCGTGGGGTGGGGGTTGTGGGCCGTCCTCGGTGATGCGCACCTCGGCCAGCCGGAGCGCGGCGGCGATCGTCGCGCCGATGTCGGTGGTGCTGCCGACGCTGTGCACCACCCGGTGCAGCAGCGGTTCGGGCGCCTCGCCGTGCACGAGCCGGTCGACCCGTCGTTGCACCGCCTGGCGGATCGGCTGGAAGGCCGCCGCGAGCGCGGCGGTCACGACGAGCTGCGGCAGCGGCAGGGCACGCGGCAGCAACCGGTCGAGCAGGGCCACCGCGGCACAGTAGCCGGCGATCACCACGGCGGTCATCAGGTACCAGACCAGGGTGCGGCGCACGGCCACCCGCAGCCCCCACAACTGCTGGCGTAGCACCACCACCGCCACTGCGGCCGGGAAGAACGCCTGCGAGGCGAGCATCAGCAGCGCAGGCACGGTCGACGGAACGACAGGTGGCAGGAGGGAGGCGGCGAAGCTGAGGGTGAGCAGCGCGCTGCCGGCGGTCGCCCAGCCGAGGCCGTGGCGCTGCGGTGCCGGACCGCGCCGCCACCGCCATGCCAACCCGGCGCAGGCCAGCAGGCCGAGACCGACAAGCGCCCACGGCAGGACCGGCGCCAGCGGGCGCAGCAGCGCGGCCCGAACCGCGCGCAGCTCGGGCGGTAGCGGGAGCGCCCCCAACGGCGGTGGCGCGGTGGCGAGCGCGGCCGTCGTCAACGCCACGTAGCCGAGACCGGTGGCGGCGGCGAGTCGGTCGAGGCGGCCGAGTGGCCGGTCAGGCAGCAACCAGGGCATGACCACGACGAGTGCGTAGAGGCCGGGCACCCAGGCCACGTGGTGCAGGACGGCCAGCAGCGGTGGTCCGCCGACGGCGAGCTGCCACTGGGCGACGCACGCGGACAGCGCGCTGCCCAGCGCCGCCGCGCAGGCGATCACGCCGGGCAGCCGGCTGCCGGTGCGTTGCCGGCTGAGGAGCAACCAGGCCACCGCCCCGTAGACGAGGCCGTCGAGCAGGTCGACGAGGGAGTAGAGCCCGGTGGCGGTGAGCGGGGGAGTCGCCACGGGCCAGGCGGCGATCGCGCCGAGGCTGAGCAGGGCGGTGAGGGCGAGAACGGTCCACGCGGCCCATCGCCGCGTCCCGGGTGCGTTCGACATGTCGGGTCCACTGTCTCAGTCCGGTGCCGTCGGCGGGACCACCGAAACGGCGTGCGCCGGACGACGGGCCGGTCGTGGCGACCGGCCCGTCGTCCGGGGGTTCAGCTCTGTGCGACGGCCTTGCCGCTGACCTTCAGCTGGTCGACCACGGCGGCGACGTCGGGCAACCGCTCCCGGTAGACGTTCGCGGCGAGACGCTGCGAGTACGTCTCGTAGACCGCCGCCAGCTCACCCGCCCGTTCGATGGCGACCGCGTGGATGCAGTTGCCCAGGTATTCGTTCGGCGAGTTCGGGCTGTCCGCGCCCGAGCACGCCGTGTTGAAGATGGGCGCCTGCCCGACCCGGGGGTCGATCTCGGAGATCGACTCCGGGCACGGGTCACCCGGTGTCGCCTGGGTGCAGGGCGCGTAGTCGGCCTCCGCGACCTCGTACGCCCGACCGATGTGCGTGTCCGGCAGTTCCCGGCCGATCGGCGCGCCCGGGTGGCGGTAGTCGCTCGGCAGCAGGTTCCCGCCGAGCAGATAGCCGCTGAGCGAGGCGTCGGAGTCCAACGCCACCGGGAAGCCGAGCTTGGTGTACGCCTGAAGCAGCCGGAACGCCTCGGTGACCTTGTTGCCGGCCTTGCGGAGCTCCGAGGTCGGGTCGCCGAACCTCTGGTTGGCCAACTGGTAGTAGCGCTTCTGCTTGCCCCACAGCATCCGGTCGCCCAGCGTACGGGCGATGGTCAGCCGCTCGGCGTTGTCGGCGAAGCGCGCGCCCGACTCGAACGCGGTCAGGTGGGTCTCCACGCCATAGGTCATGTAGTAGACCTCGTCGTAGCAGTAGCCGGTGGGCGGGTTGTCGCGGGTGCTCCACGAGCAGACGATGCCGGCGCTCCTGGTGTTGCGCCACGTCCGCACGTCCATCCAGAAGCCGCCCTGGTCGACGCTCATCTGCGCGTGCACGGTCAACTGGAGGTCGGCCCTGGTGGTCTCCGTGCGCGGCCCGGTGGTGGTCGTGTGGTTGACCAGTTCCGCGTCGTAGCAGATCCGGAAGTGCGGCTGGAACTGCTTGCTCGTGCCGTGGGTGAGCAGCTGGAACGCGTTCGGCAGGTCGCCGAGGTTCACGTTGGCCGGGATGCGCACCCGCGGCAGCGGGCTGTACGGCGCACACCCGGACATCTTGGCGTCCTCGTTGTAGCCGCGCTCCTTGTCGGTGGTCCAGTACTTGCGGGTGTTGGTCAGGCGCGTCGGGGGCGCCTGGTCCGGGCCGTACCACGGGTTGTAGCCGCCGCCGGTGGCCACGTCGCGCAGCTTGCGCAGCTCGGCGGACTGGGCGTTGACCGCGCTCTTGTAGTTCTCCACCAGGCCGGTGAACAACGCGTTGCGGTGCCCGTCCGCGCTGGGCCGGCTGAACCGGCTGCTGGCGTCCAGGATCTGCTGGCCGGAGCGGCCGATCCGGGCGGCGAAGGAGTCGTCGCCGATCATGTCGCCGGCCAGCGTCGGGTTCTCCAACGCCAGCGCGGTGAACGGCCGGGTCGACATCGTCCAGACCCCGGCGTGCGGCGTCTTCACGGTGGCCGGATACCCCGGATCCCACTTCCGGGCCAGATAGGACAGGTAGTCGATGGCGCCGTAGGGGGTCTTCTCGTCGAGCACCTTCACCGGCTCGATCGTGGACTGCGACCACTCGGCCGGCGTGAGGACGAAGGGCGCGCCCGCGGCCGTGGAGGTGGCGGCGGTGAACAGCCGGCCCTCCGTCTCGTCGTACTGGGCCACCGAGAGGGGACGCCCGGTGCGCGCCTTGTATCCGACGAAGGTGTTGATGACGTACTCGGCGTCGGCGAGCGCGTTCTTCTTCAGCGCCTCCTGCATCGAGAGGCTGAGCTGGTCGACCTTGGTCTCCAGGCCGTAGATCTGGTGCTTGATCGCCTCGATGTCGCGCATCACGACGCCGATGTCGTCGCGCATCTTCAGCAGGACCGACATGACGTCGTCGTAGATCGCCGAGAGCATCGCCTCCACCCGGTCGAACCGTTCGTGCATCTCGGTACGCAGCTCGCCGACCTGCTCGCGCAGCTTGCCGATCTCCTGCATCACCAGCTCGTGCTCGCTCGGGCCGGAACCCATGAAGATCGGCAGTAGCGTCATCACCGCGCCCAGCACGTTGCCGGTGAGCACCACCGTGCTCAGCGACCCGATGGCGTCGCTGAGGCTGAGCCCGGCCACCGTCGGCAGGTACTTGTTGATCGCGGTGGCGATGCCGACCGCGGCCTTGCCGATCGCCAGCACGTCCTTGCCGGCCTTCGCGTCGGCGAACCCGGCGAGTGTGGCCAGGATCGTCACCGCGGAGTCGGCGGCGTCGATCGCCACCTGCCGGTTGGCGGCCTCGGCCAGCGCGGCCGTGTAGTCCTGCGGCGTCGGCTTCGGGCCGGGACCGACCGGATACTTCAGGTCCGCGGCGGCCAGCTTGTCGATGATCTGCGAATTCTGCGCGGCGACCTGGTCCAGCGCCCCGCTCAGCTGCGCACGCAGCGCCGCCAGGTAGGCCTGCTCGTTGCCCAGGTGCTCCAGGATCGCCTCGGTGTTGACGAAGGAGGCGAGCAGCGGGTCGGCGAGCAGTTGCTCGGTGGTCGCGGTGGCGCGCACGTTGAGCTGCGCGCCGATCTCCCCGTCCCACGCCGCCGCGAGGTCCGCGTCCTGCGCCGCCGCCCGGGTGAGCTGGCCCCACGCGCGTTCCTGCTGCGCGTAGAGCGCGTCCATCCACCGGTAGTTCTGGTAGGCGCTGGTCACCGCGTCCTCCACCTCGGCCGAGGCGGTGATGGTGCCGCCGACGGTGGCGTCCAGCAGCCCCTTGACCAGCGGGGCGCCGATGCTGACCCCGGGGATGCCGGAGATCGCGTCGATCACCTTGATCGCGGTGGCGTACGTGGTGCGGGCGGTGGTGTCGGAGATGCCCGCCGCGTTGACCGCCTGCCGTGTGGCGACCAGGTGCCGTGTCACGTCGTCGCGGGACGCGCCGGGGTTGCGCCCCCGCCAGTCCAGCAGCTCCGCGGTGAGCACCAGGTTCTTCAGGCCCGCGACGCCACCGTTGTGTGCCCGCAGGTAGGCGGCGAACACGCCGTCGTGGAACTTCGCCGCCTGGAAGTCGACCGGGTCCTCCGCCGCCACGGCCGGCGTCGGCGACATCACCACCACCGCCGCCACGACCGCGGCTACCAGCGCCCGCCACCGCCGTCGGCGGCCGGGAGCCCACACCATCACACCCACTGGATTTCCTCCGGATCGCTCCGCGTCCGCCGGAGGTCGGTGGACGCGCAGCGCAGCCTGCGACCGGTGGTGTCCCGCCGGCCAGGTGTGGATGTCCCGTTCGGGCGGGACGCGGGACCTCCACCGTCCGGTCAGGTGTCGTCGTCCCGGGTCGGCCGGGACCGGCGTCCCTGGTGGGCCGGGACGGCGCGGCGATTGACTACTCGGCATGACCGATACCTCGCCGGACCACATCCCGGCCCACGTCAAGGGTTCCTACGTCAACTGCTCCGAGTACACCCGGGTGCCCCGGCTCACCCCGCCGCCGACCGTGGCCGGCGCGGACGAGACCGTACCGCCGGCGCCGGTGCGTCTGGCGGTCGTCCGGTGACCGTGGCCGCCGCGCCGGGCCTGCTTCCCGCCTGGCGGGAGTGGCTCGCCGAGAACCTGGCGATGGGGGTCGCCACCGGGCAGGCCCGCGCGGCGGCCGTCGCCGCGGGTGCGGACGCCGACGCGGTCGACGCGGAGCTGGCGGCCCTGGACGCGCACCCGTACTTCGCCGTCTGCCGCCGGCTCGCGTTGCGCTACGACTGGATGGAGTCGGTGCTCGACACCTACCGGGTGCTGCGCGACGACGACGGCGGCCGGGACCTGGACCGACGCGCCGACATCACGGCGGCGGAGTTCTTCGGCCGCTACTACTACGCCAACCGTCCGGTCGTCCTCGACGGACTGATGGCCGACTGGCCGGCGCGGAACTGGACGCTGGACGCGATGGCCCGCCGGTGCCCGGACGCCGTGGTCGAGGTGATGACCGGCCGGGAGGCCAACCCTGACCACGCCTGGCAGTACGACCGGCACCGCACCACCATGCCGTTCCGGGACTACCTGATGCTGCTGAGTTCCGGCACACGCACCAACGACTACTACATGGTGCCCCGTAACGAGAACTGGAACGGCTCGCTCCGGTCGCTCGCCGAGGACGTGCGGCCACCGAGCCATCTCGTCGATCCCGCCGGCGGGGGACATCTGCTGCTCGGCCCCGCCGGCACGGTGACCCCGCTGCACGTCGACAACAGCACCGTGCTGCTCTGCCAGGTGCTCGGCCGCAAGCACGTCCGGCTGGTCCCGTCGTACCAGCGGCACCTGGTCTATCCGCGCGGCGGGACGTTCAGCGCGGTGGACGCGGCCCGGCCCGACCTGGACCGGCATCCCCGCTACGCCGAGGCCACCGTGCTGGAGACCATCCTCGAACCGGGCCAGATGCTGCTCATTCCCGTCGGCTGGTGGCACTGGGTGCACGCGCTCGATCTCAGCGCCACCGTCACGTTCCACCACTTCCAGGTTCCCGGCCAGAACCATCGGATGGCCACCCCGCCCGCGGCCCTCGGCGCCGACCGCGCCGACCGGTGAGGGCGGGGCGGGACCCCTCCGGCATTGACACGCCTCGTTCCACATTCCATGGTCGATGGACTCACCTCTCCGTCGAAGGGCGCGGCATGGTCAGCAGCGAACACCGGTACGTCATCGTCGGGGCGGGGCCCGCCGGACTGCAACTGAGCTACTACCTCCAGCGGCAGGGCGCCGACTACCTGACGCTGGAACGCGGCGACGCCCCCGGCGGGTTCTTCCGACGGTTCCCGCGGCACCGCCGCCTCATCTCCCTGAACAAGGTGCACACCGACAGCGTCGACCCCGAGATCCGCCTGCGCTGGGACTGGAACTCGCTGCTCAACGACGAGCCGGACCTGCTGTTCCCGCGATTCAGCGAGGAGTACCTGCCGGCGGCCGACGACCTGGTGCGCTACCTCGCCGAGTTCCAACGGGTGCACCAGCTCCACGTCCGGTACGGCACGACGGTCGAGCGGATCACCCGGACGGGCGACGGCTTCACGGTGCGTACCGACCGGGGCGACGTGCGCGCGGGCTGCCTGGTCGTCGCGACCGGCTGGGGCCGGCCGTTCGTGCCGGCGATCAAGGGCATCGAACATGCCATCGGGTACGAGGACATGGTCGTCGATCCCACGGCCTACGACGGCCAGCGCGTGCTGATCATCGGCAAGGGCAACTCCGCCTTCGAGACCGCGTCGGCGATCCTCGGCCGGGCCTCGATGGTGCACCTCGCCAGCCGGCAGCCGCTGCGACTGGCGTGGAACACCAAGCACCCGGGCGACGTCCGGGGCCAGTACGGCGCGATCCTGGACAGCTACCAGTTCAAGACGTTGCACTCGGTGCTGGACTGCACGATCGACGAGATCCGGCCCGTCGACGGGCGGTTCCGGGTGTCGATCACGTACACCCACGCCGAGGGGGAGACCGCCGAGCTCGACTACCACACCGTGCTCAGGTGCACCGGTTTCCGGATGGACACGTCGATGTTCGACGAGACGTCCCGCCCCGAGATGGTCCGGGACGGCCGCATGCCCGGCCTACGACCGGACTGGCAGTCGCGCAACGTCGACGGCCTGTACTTCGCCGGCACCATCGCCCAGGACCGGGACGTCAAGCACGCGTCGTCGCCGTTCATCGACGGATTCCGGTACAACCTGCGGACGTTCACCCGCATCCTGCGTGAGCGCTACGAGGACGTGCCGCTGCCGTACACGACGACGCCGGCGGACGCCGCGTCGCTGACCAAGCTGATGCTCGACCGGGTCAACTGGTCCTCGGCGCTGTGGACCCAGTTCGAGTACCTCTGTGACGTCTTCGTCCGCGACGGCGGGACCGGCGACTTCCACCACTACGAGGACCTGCCGGAGGACTACGCCGTCGAACGCTTCGCCGACGCCACGCACTGGTACACGCTCGGGCTCCGGTGGGGCCGCGACGACTATGGCGACGTCTTCGCCATCGACCGGCACCCGACGCCCGACCGGGCCCGGGAGAGCGCCTTCATCCACCCGGTGATCCGCCGTTACCGGGGCGCCGAGCTGGTCGCCGAGCAGCACCTGCTGGAGGACCTGCTGGCCGAGTGGCGGCGCCCGGACCGCCACGTCGGGCCGTTGGTCGAGTTCCTGACCGAGGATCTCACCGGGAGACCATGACCTCGTCCAGCGGTTTGCGGGTCAGGTCGGGGACGCGGGCGTCCGGGGTGGGATACCCGACGGGCATCACCACGTACGGGCGCTCCTCCGGCGGGCGCTCGCACACCTCGTTGAGGAACCGCATCGGGCTGGGCGTGTGGGTCAGGGTGACCAGGCCGGCGTGGTGCAGCGCGGTGATCAGCACGCCGACCGCCATGCCGACGGACTCCTTGACGTAGTACGGCTTCGGACTGGAGGGTCCCTGGTGGACCTCGAACACGACGATGACGACCGGTGCGGTCTCCAGGAACGGCTTGCGCCAGTCGGTGCCGATCCCGGCGATCGCCGTCAACCACTCCGGCGAGGCACGGTGGTCGTAGAACGCGCGCTCCTCGGCCTCCGCTGCCTCGCGCAGCCGGCGCTTGCGGGCCGGATCGGTCAGGACGACGAAACGCCACGGTTGCACGTTGGCGCCGCTGGGTGCGGTCGAGGCGGCCCGGATCGCGGCCTCGACCACCCCGTCGGGCAGTGGGTCACTGGAGAAGTCCCGCACGGAGCGGCGCTGTGCCATCCGGTCGGCGAACGCCTCCGCCTCGCGCACCATGTCCGCCGGCGGGCGGCGGCGGTGACGGATGGGGACCGTGGGTAGCAGGCTCGTGTCGTTCACCTGTTCCTCCCCTGCTCAGGTGCGTCCAGCATGTCCCAGGAATGGTCGCCTGTCGTTACTCAGAGGTGCGCTCCTCGCGCTCGGGCGCGGTCTGCCCGGCGATCGTGTCGACCACGTCGGTCAGGCGCCCACGCGGCGCGAGGGCGCCGCGCTGACGGGTCGCGCCGTCGCCGCCGCTGGCGAGCCGGGCCAGCCAGGCCTCCACCCGCTCGCGGTCGCCCGCCTCGTCGAGCGCCGGTCGGGCGCGCTCGACGAGTCTCTCGGCGAGGGTCGTCGCCGGCAACGGACGGCCGGTGGCGACGTCGATGCCCTGGCCCCCCATGCCGTCCCGGGCGGCCCGCCAGTAGGCGAGTCGCATCAGCTCGGGAACCGGGCGTGGCCCTTCGTCGCCCCGGTCGACGGCCTCCCCGGCGACGACCGCCAGCGCCCGCACCAGGGCGGCGAACGCCGCGGACTCGGCGGCGGTGAGCGGGACGTCGGCCACCCGCACCTCGAGCGTGGGGTGCCTCGTCGACAGGCGGAGATCCCAGAAGATCGTGCCGTGGTCGACCAGCGCGCCCGCTTCGAGCAGCGCGTCGACGTGATCGTCGTACTGCTGCGCGGACGTCAGGTACGGCGGCGGGCCGGCCACCGGCCAGCGTCCCCAGGTGATGGTGCGCCAACTCGCGTATCCGGTGTCCCGCTCGGACCAGTAGGGCGAGTTGGCGGTGAGGGTGAGGAGCACCGGGAGGTGCGGGCGCAGGTGGTTGCCGATCAGTACGGCGCGGTCCCGGTCGGGCTGCTCCACGTGGACGTGGAGGGCGCAGATGGCCAGCTCGTCGTGCAGCCCACGGAAGGTGGCGTTGCCCCGGTCCTGCCGGGGCCCCTCGGTCATGGGCGGCGGCACGGCGTGACCGAGCACCGGCGAGCCGCTGGCGATCACCCGCAGGCCCGCCGACCGGGCCGCGGACTGCACCGCGGCCCGCCCGTCGGCGAGCTGCGCGTGGAGCACGTCGACGCGCTGACACGGGTCCGTGCGCGTCTCGACCTGCAACTTGGTGATCTCGCCACCCACCCGCGGGCCGAGGGCCGGTCGCGCGCGGTCGACGACGGTTGCCGCCTCCGGCACGACCCCACGGTGCGCGGCGTCGACGACGAGGAACTCCTCCTCGACGCCGAGCCGGGGTACGGAGGTTGGCACGCCCTGTTCCGTAGTCACCACGCCGCCGACCCCTCGCTGCCGGTCGTTCGCCGACGTAGAGCAGGTTACGGGATGTCGTCCCCCGGTGACGGCACGATTCGCTCCACGATGGACAGCGTGTCGACGAGGCCGGCCAGCAGCGCCGTCCGCTCGGGCATCCGGTCCAGGCAGACGTACTCGTCGTCGGCGTGCGCCCCGCCGCCGACCGCGCCCAGGCCGTCGAGGGTCGGCACCCCGATCGCGGCGGTGAAGTTTCCGTCGGACGCGCCGTTGGCGTACGCGCCGTCGGGGCTCGGGACGCCGATCTGCCGGGCCGCCGACCGGGCCAGTTCCAGCAGCGGGCGGGCGAGTTCCGCAGACATCGGATAGCGGTTGATCCCGCCCTGCACGTCCAGCGTCGCCTCGGGCAGGACCGGCGCGAGTCCGCGGATGGCGTGGTCCACGCGTTCGAGTTCGTGCCGGGTCCAGGCCCGCACGTCGACGGCGAGGCAGGCGGAGTCGGGCACCGTGTTCGTGGTGGTGCCGGCGGAGAGCAGCGTCGGTGTGACGGACGTGCCGTCGCTGTCCGCCGTGCCGAGGCGGCCCAACGTGAGGACCTGGTGGGCGACCTCGACCGTGGCGTTGACCCCGCGCTGCGGCTCGACGCCGGCGTGGGCGGCCCGGCCGGACACGGTGAGGCGGTAGACCGAGCCGCCCTTCCGGGCCACCTTCAGGTGCCCCTCGGGGGTGGCCGCCTCGCAGACCAGGACCGCACCCGACCGCCGTGCCTCCCGCTCGATGAGCGGCCGGGACGTGACGGAACCCGTCTCCTCGTCGCAGGTGAGCAGCACGCCCACCGCCGACGTGTCCTCGATCAGGCGCAGCGCCGTGAACATCTGCACGATGCCGGCCTTCATGTCCAACACGCCGGGGCCGGTCGCGACGTCCCCGTGAACGGTGAACGGTCGGGACCCGACGGTGCCGACCGGGAAGACGGTGTCGAAGTGGCCGAGGAGCAGCACGCGCTGGTCGACGGCCGGCCACAGCAGGTGCGGCAGGCCGTCGATCTCGACCCGCTGGGCGGGCCGGCCGAGGACCTGCTCGCCCCAGCGGGCGAGCAGGTCGGCACAGGAGGCGAGATGGGGCAGCGAGCCCGGCGCCGATTCGCAGGAGACGAGCGTGTCCAGCCGGTCGACCATGTCGGCCTGGTACTGCTTGGCGGCGCCGAGCAGAGAGCGGTTCCGGCCCATTGATCCCTCCAACTGCATGGTTGACGGGTTCGGTATGATGCCCGCCTATTTCACCGTCGCAGGGGGACCGGACGCGGTCTTCCTCGTCCGTGCTTAGCTCGTCGGCCGCACCGGGGCCGACGAGCCGTAGCCGGCCTCGATGATCCGGCGGGTGGTCTCGGCGTAGGCGTCCGGACCGACGGGCGCGAAGGTGCCGAGGCCGTCGACGTAGCGGTTGTACATGCAGAACGCGGCAGCGATCAGGACGGTGTCGTGGATCTCCAGATCGGTGGCGCCCTGGGCGCGGGCGTCGGCGACGAGTTCGGGGGTGACGTTGCGGCCACTGATCTGGACCGCGCCGGCGATGCGCAGCAGCGCCCGCAGCTTCGCCGAGATCGGCGCGCTGTCGAGGTCCGCGCGGACCTGGTCGACGAGGGTCATGCCCTCGTCGAGCTGCGCGGCGGCGAACGCCGAGTGCGACGAGCAGCAGAAGTTGCACTCGTTGCGCCCGGAGACGTACGCGGCGATCAGTTCGCGTTCCCCGGCCGGGAGCGGGTGCGGGGCGCGCAGCAGTACCTCGGCCAGCTCGTTGAGCGGCTTCGCCGTTTCCGGACGGTACCGCATGGGGCCGGAGATGCCGGGAAACTGCTTCTCGTCGACCCCGAGATCGATGTGCGCCATGGCGTTCTGCCTCCAGCTGTGACCCGTGGCGCCGGCCGGGTCACGCTCCTGCCGTCGCTGAGGCCCGGGCCGGGCGGCGTGTTCCGACGCCGCGCGCCCACGATCCCATATGGACGGCCACCGCATCCCATGGATCGTGCTCTTTGTCCGGCCCGGTCCGGGGCGCCTCACCGCGCCGGCCGCGCCGCAACCGCGGAGATGCGGACGAAAGGCATCGAACGCCACGCTGATCGAACAGCTGTACGGCGACGCTTTCCGTGGAGGAAGCGGGCGAATGGAGCGGGGCATGAGCGATGGCAGCGGCACCGACGTGACCGACATCTACGACTACCGTGCCGAGCGCGACGGCAGGTCACCGTTCCATCCGCCGGTCAGGTACCAGATGCTCCGCGACCAGAGTCCGGTCAGCCAGGTCACCATGTGGGACGGCAGCAAGGTCTGGTTCATCACCAGGCGGGACGACGTCCGCGCCGCGCTCGCGGATGAGCGGCTCAGCGCGGACAACCGCCGTCCGGGCTTCCCGCTGTTGAGCGCCGGGTCGGAGACGCTCACGGAGGACAACCCGACGTTCGCCCGGATGGATCCGCCCGAACACACCCGGCAGCGCGCCATGGTCAACGCCGACTTCACGCAGCGCTCGGCGGCCCGTTGGCGGCCGCGGATCCAGCAGATCGTCGACCGGCTGGTGGACGATCTGCTGGCGAAGTCACCCCCCGCCGACCTGGTCGCCGAGCTGGCCGAGCCGCTGGCGGCGCAGGTGATGTGCCTGGTCCTGGACATCCCGTACAGGAAGGAGCTGTTCCTGCGGATCGCCTCGACGTTCGCCGACCACTACGTCGGCCAGGACAAGCTCGACGGGGCGAGCGACGAGCTGACCGACGTCATCGTCGACGTCCTCGAGACCAAGGCCGCGAATCCCGGCAACGACCTGCTCAGCCGCCTCATCACGCAGCACGAGGCGAACGGCGAGCTCAGCCGGGCCGACATCATCGGCATGACCCGGGTGATGATCGTCGCCGGGTACGAGCCGGCGGTGCACGGGGTCTCCCTCGGCCTGGCCGCCCTGTTCTTCAACCCGGACCAGCTGGCGTTGCTGCGCGACGACCCGAGTCTGATCGCGGGCGGCCTGGGGGAGTTGCTGCGGTACAGCACCAACTTCCACACCGGACTGCCCAGGATCGCCGTCGGCGACACCGAGATCGGGGGACAGCCGATCAGGACCGGCGAGGCGGTGCTGGTCTACCTGCCGACGGCGAACTTCGATCCGCAGTGGTATGACGATCCCGACTCGCTCGACATGCGCCGGACCAACGCCGGCAACGTGTCGTTCGGCCATGGACTGCACCGGTGTCTCGGACAGCACGTGGTCAAGATCGAGATTGAGGCGGTCCTGGAGACGCTGCTGCGCCGGATTCCGGGCATGCGGCTGGCCGTCGAGCCGGACCAGCTTCCCTTCCAGCGCGAGGCGGCCGTCTACGGGGTGTCCGAGCTGCCCGTGACCTGGTGATCCCGGCCGCCGGACGGGCGTCCGGCGGCGGGGAGCCCGCCCGGCGTGGCTGAGCCGCCGGCCGGATGCCCGCCCACCGCACCCGTCAGCGCGGACGGGTGCGGTGGGCGGGCGGGCGTCGGTGTCAGTCCCGGCGGACGGCGGCCATGGTCAGCCCGGCGTCCCGGGAACCGGCCACCCGGGCGGCGATCGGCTCCAGCTCGGCCAGTTCCCCCTCGGTGAGCACGAGGTCGGCCGCGGCCACGTTCTCCGTGAGCCGGGCCCGGCTCCGGGTGCCGGGGATCGGCACCACCGTCAGGCCGTGCACGGCCTGACGGTGGTGCACCCAGGCCAACGCGACCTGCGCCGCCGTGGCGCAGCGGGCGGCGGCGATCCGGTGGACCGGGGCGAGCAGCGCCGCGTTGTGCCCGGCCCGGTCACCGGTGAAGCGCGGCATGTGCCGCCGGAAGTCGTCCGGGGCGAGCTGGTCGACGCTGGTGACGGCGCCGGCCAGGAAACCCCGGCCCAACGGCGAGTACGGCACCAGCGCCACGCCGAGTTCCGCCGCCGTCGGCACGACCGTCGTCTCCACGTCCCGGGAGAAGAGCGACCATTCCGACTGCACGGCGGCGATCGGGTGCACCGCGTGGGCGGCCCGTAACTGCGCGCCGGTGACCTCGGAGAGGCCCAGATGCCGGACCTTGCCCTGGGCGACCAGCTCGGCCAGGGCGCCGACGGTCTCCTCGACCGGCGTCCCCGGTGCGACCCGGTGCACGTGGTAGAGGTCGATGGTCTCGACACCGAGACGTCGCAGGCTCGCCTCCACGGCGCGGCGGAGATATCCGGGTGAGTTGTCGACGCCCCGGTAACGGGGGTCGTCCGCCTTCCGGACCAGGCCGAACTTGGTGGCGATGACGACCCGGTCCCGGTTGGCCCGGACGAACGGCCGGAGCAACTCCTCGTTCCGACCGTGCCCGTACGCGTCGGCGGTGTCGAAGAGCGTCACCCCGAGCTCCAGCGCCCGGTCGAGGGTCCGCAGTGACTCCTCGACGTCAGTCGGGCCGTAGAACTCGCTCATTCCCATGCAGCCGAGCCCCTGCCGGCCGACCGGTGGGCCGGTGGCGCCCAGCGCGACGGACCGGGGAGTCTGTCGGGTCATCGGGTCATCGGCCCGACCAGAGCGTGCCGGCGGCGAGCTCCTGGTCGACGGTGCGGAGCAGGTCGGCGTCGATCTTCCGGATGTCGTCGACCTGGTACCGCACCCCGGTGGCCACCATCTCCTCCCGCTGGAAGTTGTGCGGCATGCTGGCCGGCACGCCGATGAAACCGGTGCCCAGCGCCTTGGCGACCTCGGCCACCCGGTTGATGTCGTCGACGAAGACGACCTCGTCGAACTCGTAGCCGAAGATGTCCCGGACGATCTCCTTGGTGCCGGGCCGGAAGTCGTTCACGTCGACGTACGGGATCTCGGCGTCGAAGTACCCGGCGAGGTGGCCGAGGTACCTGTCGAAGGTGTACTCGCGGTTCCGGCCGCCGTAGCACACCACCCGTACGCCGACCTCCCGCAGCGTGGCGAGCAGCTCCTCGGCGCCCTCGGTCACCTCGACCGGGTGCGTCCTCAGGTACTCCTCGCGGTGCGCGAAGAACGCCGCGATGGTCTCCTTCGCCGACCAGGGGAGCTTGCAGGCCAGGGCCATGTTCTGCCCGGCGGCCAGTTGCGGCGAACCCCAGACGTGCCGCTCGACGTGGGCGGTGTACGTCCCGCCGTGCATGGTCACGAAGCTCTCGATCACCGGGCTGTACGTGTCGTTGAGCACCACCCCGTCGCTGTCGAGGGCGACGAGACGAATCTTGTCCAGCTTGCTCACTTCTTCTCCAGACGGTCGGTCGGTCGATGGGTCGGTCGTTCGGGCGGGTGGCGGGTCACGCCGCGGTCAGCACGAGTGCGGCGTTGTGCCCGCCGAAGCCCAGCGACGTGCTCACCGCCACGTCGATCCGGGCCGGTCGAGGCGCACCGCTCACCACGTCGATGTCGAGTTCCGGGTCGAGCCGGCCGAGGTTCGCGGTGGGCGGGACGCTGCCGTGTGCGATGGCGAGGGCGGTGTACCCGGCCTCGATCGCGCCGGCCGCCGCCAGGGTGTGCCCGGTCACCCCCTTGGTCGAGGTCACCAGCGGCCGGTCGCCCAGCACGCGGTGCAGCATCCGACCCTCGGTGACGTCGTTCAGCGGGGTCGAGGTGCCGTGGGCGTTGACGTGGTCGACGTCGGTGGGGCCGAGCCCCGCGTCGGCCAGCGCCGCCCGCAACGCCTGCTCGATGCCGCGTCCCTGCGGATCCGGAGCGGTGGCGTGGTACGCGTCGGTCGCGGCGCCGTAGCCGCGCACCACCGCCCGGGTCCGGGCGGCCCGGGCCCGGGCGTCCTCGACCCGTTCCAGGACGAGCACGCCCGCGCCCTCCGCGACGACGAACCCGTCCCGGTCGGCGTCGAACGGCCGGGACGCCTCGGCCGGCGCGTCCGCCCGCCGGGACAGCGCGCCCATCCGGCTGAGCCCGGTGACGACCAGCGGGGTCAGTGCCGACTCGGTGCCGCCGGCGAGCACGATGTCGCAGGCCCCGGTGCGCAGCAGGTCCCGCGCCACGCCGACCGCCGTCGTCCCCGACGCGCAGGCGGTGGCGGTGACCAGGCTGGGACCCCGGGCGTCCAGGTCCAGCGCGACGTATCCGGCGGCCATGTTGACCATGTACATCGGAATCAGGAACGGCGACACCTTCCGCGGCCCGCCCCCGGTCAGCGCGGTGTGCTGCCGTTCCAGGGTGCCGGCCCCGCCGAGCGAGTTGCCGAGGACCACACCGACCCGGGCGCCGTCCCAACCGCCGGGCTGCCAGCCGGCGTCCCGGGCGGCGGCCCGGGCCGCCACGATCGCCAACTGCGCGAACCGTTCGAGCTGCCAGGACGCGAAGCCGCCGAGCGCGGCCTCCGGCTCGAACCCGGGCACCCGGCAGCTGAGGGCGGTCGGCGCGTCACGGAGGCTGTCGTCGACGCGCGCGCAGCTCAGCCCCGACCGGATCCGCTCCCAGTTCGCCGCCACCCCGATTCCGGCCGGGGTCACCAGGCCGAGGCCGGTGACCGCCACCCCGAAGGACGCCCGGCGGTCCGCCATCAGGCGACCGCCTGTTTGGTCTCGACCAGCCGCGCCGCGTCCCTGATGGTCATCTCGTTGGTGAGTTCCCCGTCGTCGATCGCGATGTCGAACGCGCCGTCGAGCAGCAGCCCGAGTTCCACGATCACCAGCGAGTCGATGTCGAGTGACTCGAAGGTCATGTCCGGCTCGATGCCGTCCGGCACCAGTTTCAACTGGGTCGCCAGCACCTCGATGATCTGGTCTTCGATTGTCTTCATCCGTATGCTCCCGCTAGCTCTTGTCAGTTCCGCCAGGTCGTACCGCCCGGCACTCCGGCCAGACGAGCGCCACCGACCCCCAGGTGAGTCCGCCCCCGAAGCTGGCGAGCACCACCCGGTGCCCGGGTCGCACGGCGCCGGCGGCGACACCGTCGGCCAGTGCCAGGGGGATGGACGCGGCCACCGTGTTGCCCACCCGGTCGATGTTGGTGACGAACCGGTCCACCGGCTGTCCGAGCCGGGTGGCGACGGCGGCGATGATCCGCAGGTTGGCCTGGTGCAGCACGAACCGGTCGACGTCGGCCGACGCCCAGCCGGCCAGTTCGGTGGTGCGTCCGATCGAGGCCGACATGTGGCGTACCGCCTCGGCGAACGCCGCCCGCCCCTGCATCTCGAAGTAGGTGTCCTCCGGCTTGACCGGCAGGCCGGTGGAGCGCTGGCGAGATCCGCCCGCGCGCACCTGGATGAGCTCGCTCCGGCCGCCGTCGCTGCCCAGGCTCAACCCGTGCAGGGCGCCCGGCTCGTCGGCGGTGCCGCTGCGCAGCAGCACCGCTCCCGCCCCGTCGCCGAAGACGGCCCGGGTCGTCCGGTCGTCCGGGTCGAGGATCGTGGAGAACGTGTCCGCGCCGATGACCAGCACACTCGTCGCGGTGCCGGTGGCGATCAGGCCCGCCCCGGTCGCCAGGGCGTACACGAACCCCGCGCAGACCGCCGCGACGTCGAACGCCGCCACGCCGGCCAGGCCGAGTCGGCTGGCCACCTCGGGCGCGGTCGCCGGGCAGGGCCGGTCCGGTGTGCTGGTCGCGACCACGACCACGTCGGCGCCGGCCGCGCCGGCCGACGCCAGGGCCCGCCGGCCCGCCTCGACCGCGAGGTCGCTGGTGGCCTCGCCCGGCGCGATGACGTGGCGTTGCCGGACGCCGGTGCGGGTGACGATCCAGTCCTCGTCCACGCCCAGGCACGCCGCGAGTTCCCCGTTGGTCACGATCCTCGGGGGCACCCACGCGCCCAGCCCGGCGACCACCGCCGCCCGCCGCGTCACACCTGCCCCCGGTCCGTGGTCGAGGGGGCGGTGTCGGCGTCGAGCGCCATGGTGAGACCCATCCGCGCGATCTCGGCACCGCCCTGGTGGAACGTCACGTCGACCGGTCGGGACGCCTCCGCGGCCCCGCCCGGGTCCGCCGCCGGTCCGTCGGCCCCGGCCGGTACCGCCGTCAGCGCGACCGGTCGGTCGAGTTCCGCGTAGGCCGAGAACGACGCGGTCATCCGGCACATGACGGTGCGGTGCGCCGCGCCGCCGCCCCACTGCGCCGTCGCCAGCGTGGCGAGCTGCCGCGCGGCCTCCAGGAGCACCATTCCCGGCACGTGGTCGTGGTCGTGGTCGAAGAAGCTGATGTTCTCCACGGGCACCCGCAGGCCGGCGGTCACCGCCCGTTCGGCGGTCCGCACGTCCAGCAGCACGGTGTCGGTGGCGCGGCAGCGGCCGACGCGGTGCGGCGCGGTCAGCTCGCCGGCGTCGCCCGCCGGGTCCAGTCGGGACGACCTCGGCGGCGGCCCGCCGCGCCCCCGGGACCGGACCACCGTGTACGCGTCCGGGGCCAGGTAGCCGACCGCCATGCGGACCACGCCGATCCGGTGGCCCGCGATCCGGAGGGTGAACTCGTAGTCCAGCCCCCGCACCCGGCCCCCGACCCGGCGGGGGGCACCGGTGGTCACCGTCATCCGCAGTTCGGTCGGGCCGGACGCCGGGTCCGACAGCGCCGCCCCGAACCCGGGCCGGAACAGCTCGGCGGACCAGCCCCGGAGCACGAAGGCCGCCTGCGGCTCGACGTCGAAGAGCACGTGGGCGGCGTACGTCTCGGCCTGCCGGCAGCACTCGACCAGCAGCACCGGGTCGAGCAGCCGGTTGGCCGCCCCGGTGTGCCCGGTGTAGTACGGGTGGACGGCCGGCAGCAGGGCCGCCGCGACGAAGCCGTGCGGGCCCACCGGCCGGACGTCGGTCAGGAACACCTCGGTCAGGTTCCGCCGGTGCAGCACGGACCGGTCGACTGTACGCGCGAAGTCCAGCGACTCCGCGGCGACCAGAAGCTCCCGGTCGGCGGTCGCCACCGCCACCCCGGTCATCGCCCACCGCCCACTGTCGCCCGGGTGCGGACCGGGCCGGTCACCGCGTCCAGCAGCGCGCCCACCGGCACGGTGGGTTGCCGGCTCATCAGCGTGGTGGCCACCCGGTACGGGTCCGCGTAGCCGCGCCGGGCGGTCAGCGCGCCCCACAGCCCGGCCGGGACCGGCCCCCCGGTCGTGCCCTGCTCGTCCCGACCGGCGTGGGTGTCGAGCAGCCGCTGCGCGCGGCGGATCCACCGCCTGAGCTGGAGTGCCGAGTAGCTCTCCCGGGCGGTGCGCCCGAGCCCGGCGATCAGGTACAGCCGCAGGCCGAGCCGGAACGCGTCGACGCCGTACTCGTCGACGAACCGGTCGGCGATGGCGTCCAGGGTGTACCCCTGCCATCCGCCGAGACGGCTCGACTGTGCGACGCCGTCGATCGGCACCCGGGGCACCTCGAACCGGACCACGCGGGCGCCGAGCGCGGTGAGGATCTGGCTCACCGTCTGGTAGTCGGTGCGGAGCTGTTCGTCGTGGGCCAGCACCACCAGGTCGTGGTCGGCCAGCAGCGGCACCAGTTCCCGCAGCAGGTAGAGCAGGTAGTTGGGTTGCCCGTCCGCGCCGAGGACGACCCGCAGCGAGTGGCCCGCCGAGGTCGCGTCCAGGTACACCGGAGCGCCCAGCGGACGGCCGTCGATGCAGAGGTTCCGGCGGACGAGCAGGTCGAGCAGGTCGGCCTCGCCCATCAGCTCGGGGCCGTGCCGGCCGAGCTCCGGGTCGAACATCCCCAACAGGTCGTAGTGGTCCTGCCAGATGTCCAGGAGACGGGCGCTGGCCGGGTGGAGCCAGCCGGCCTCGGCACGCCGTACCGTCGGTTCGATCGCGGCGAACGGCAGCCGCGGCGTCTGGTGGTACGCGACGTACAGCTCGCCGATCTCGACCTCGCCCAGACCGGTGTACGCCGTCCCGGGACGGTGCCGGTCGAGGTAGTCCCAGAACCCCGCCACCTGCTGGCTGCCCGCGTACGCGCCGTGCTGGTACGCGACTGTCACGTCGGCGAAGAGCGCGCTGACCCGGACGATCACGTCCAGGGACAGCAGGTACTTCAGGTGGGTCGGCGTCAACGGCTTGGTGGGGCTGACCGTGACCGGCGCCAGCAGGATCCGCGACCCGGCCCCGGTCGGGAGCGGGTGGGTCATCGGTCCGCCGCCGACTCCTCCAGCGCCTTCCGGAGGCGACCGACCACCTCCTCGGCCTCCACCGGCGTGCAGTAGCCGGGGTCGGCGATGAAGGTACGGCCGGCCACGCCGCCGACGGTGCGGGGCACCATCCACAGGTGGAAGTGTTCGGTGCCCTCCATGCAGGAGAAGATGTGGATCCGGGGCGCCCCGGTCACCTCCTTGAGCGGGCCGGTGAACCGCCGCACCAGGGCGCCGATGCCGGCCGCCTCCTCGTCGGTGAAGTCGGCGTAGTCGAGGAAGTGCCGGCGGGACTCGATGAGCAGGGTGCCGAGCGGCCAGTACGGCGTGGGCCCGTGGCCCACCCGCCACGTTCCGTCGTCCACGAGGTGTCCGCCGGGCGGTGTCGGGAAGCCGGCCCAGGCGGGCACCGGCAGGCCGGCGTACTTGGCGCAGACGAGGCACTGGCGCTCCTGCGGCGTGCGCCCGCTGAGCAGCCGGGTGAACGGGTCGCGGACCCGGGCCAGTGGCTCCAGCTGCGCGTGCCGGCTGTACCAGGCGTCGAGTTCGGCGGCGGTCGCGGCCGGATCGGTGAGGTGCGGGGTCGCCGCGTCGGCCCAGCGGTCCCGTGCCTGCTCGCCGGTCAGGCCGCTCAGGCGGGCCACGTCCTGCCAGGACCCGCCGGTGCTGCGCAGGTAGCCGACGATCGCGTCGTGCAGTTCGGGGACCTCGGTGCCGAGCAGGCTCCACAGCCTCGGGGCCAGCGGCTCCTCCCCGTCGGGGGTGGCGACCGCCAGGCGCAGCGCCTCGGACAGCGCCTGCAACCGCGCGGACAACGCCAGGCGGGAGAGGTCGGCCTCGGTGAAGTCCGGTGCATCCATGTGTGTCCTCATCATTCGGTCGGGCGCACGGCCGCCCGGCTCCGGTGAGAGCCAGGCGAACAGGCGAAGTGCCGGGGAGTCGCGGCGGGCGTGGTGGACCCGCGCGTAGCCGGGCTCGGTGCGGACCAGTCGGGCGTCGAGGTCCGTCCGGTGGATCAGGCGCAGTGGCTCGTCGGGGTGCAGGGCGCCGCGCAGGACCGACTCGGCCAGGGTGTGGTGCAGGTGCACGAGGTACTCGGCCAGGGTCAGCGACCGGACGGCCAGGTGCAGTTCCCGGTGGGCGCGGGCCGGTGCCGGTGCGGCGGCCGGCTCGACCGCTGGGAGGTCGATCCGCTCCGGCAGGGGCGGCAGCACCCCGGTCACCGGCTTGAGCAGTCGGCTCAGCCCCGGTAACCGGCCCGCCGGGAAGGGACCCAACCAGGCCGCGCTGCCCGCCGGGGCGACGACCCGGGCCGGGGTCCGGGCGGTGAGGTTGGCGGGGTTGCCGAACAGGAACCGGGTCCGGGTCCAGGACCGGCGCCAGGCGTCCGCCTCCCCGTCGGACAGCCCGGCGGCGAAGCGCCGGGCGCCGCGTACCAGGTCGTCGAGGTCGACGCTGCGCAGCAGCACCAGCACGGTGCAACCGCCGGTGTCGTCCGCCGGCCGGTGCGGCTCGTGGCCCACCCAGGCGGCGCGGGCGGCGAGGAGTTCGGCCAACCGGTTCTGCGACGGTGGTCCGTCGAGGTCCACCGGGGTGCTCACCGGCCCACCGCCCGGCTGCCCGCCATGGCCACCGCGGGCTCACGCATCGTCGTCAGGACCGCCGCGACCACCTCGTCCGGCGGCGCCGCGCCGTCGACGATCCGCACCGGCAGGTCGCGGACCTCGGCCAGGAGCGCCGCGCGCAGGTCCGTCTGCAGGCGGACGAAATCCGCTCGGCCGACGGTCGGTCCGTAGTGCTCGAACCGGTTGACCCGGGTGCCGTCGCCGCTGCGCGCCCAGGCCGTCTCCGCCGGCACGTCCAGGTAGAGGACCCGGCCGGGCTGCGGGAACGAACGCCAGTAGTCGAACGTGGGGGTGTGCTCCACACCGAGCAGGCGGCACTTGACCAGAAGCTTGTAGTAGTACGAGTCGATGACGACCCGGTCCGCGCCGGCGGCCCGCGCCAGTTCCTCACGGAAGTACAGCACGATCGGGTTCAGCACCGACACCACGAGTTCCGGGGAGTAGCGCTTGCCGGCCCACCCGAACGCGTCGGTGATCCAGCTGCTGCGTAGCTGACGGATCAGCGGGTACGGCCCGAGGTACCGCTCGTCGTAGGAGATGACCCGCCAGCCGTGCTCGTCGTGCAGGCGGCGCAACACCGTGGACTTGCCGGCGAGGTCCGGCCCGAGCAGTGCCCAGAACCCGGTGCCGTCGGAGCGGATCACGCTGATGCTCCCTTCGTCAGCCACCCGACTGCGAGATAGCTCGCGTACATCACCGGGATGTAGGCGATGGTGGGGCCCACCGGCCAGCGGGGCGCGCCGGCGACGAACCGGGACGCCGCGGCCACCGGCAACGCCAGCGGCGCCAGCGCCAGCCAGCCCCAGGCGTGCCCGGCGCCGGACTGCCACGGCCGCAGCAGTCCCAACACGATGCCGGTGGCGAGGACCGCGGCGCCGAGCGCGACGGCCGTGGTCCCCCACGGACCGAGGACCGTGCTGTACGTCCGCTCTCCGGCCCGGGGCCGGCGGGTGGCCTTGCGGCCGAACTCCAGGCACACCCCGCTGAGGGTGACCGCCACGATGGCGAGCACCCCGGCCAGGTCCGGCCGCCGCCCCTGGGCGTGCAGGAAGCCGGCGTACACGTAGATGCTGAGCAGCGGCTGGATCGGCAGGTTCACGGCGAGGTGCAGGGCCAGCCGGTCGCCGGAGGGCCAGCCGTACACCCGGTCCAGGGTGATCACCACGGCCGCGTAGCCGAGTTGCCCGGCCAGCGCGGCCAGGACCACGCCCCGGCCGGCGTTGAGCAGCAGCAGGGCGGCGGCGCCGAGGGCGACGAGGAGCATCAGGTCCCGCTCCCGGACCACACCGGCGGGCAACGGCCGGTGGGGGTGGTGCCGGCGGTCGTACTCGTGGTCCCGGATGTCGTCCATGGCCCGCAGCAGCAGCATGCCGACCACCAGCGTGACCGCGGTGACGGCGAGCCCGCCGTCGGGACGCCAGCGTGGCACCTCGGTGACCGCCGCGAAGAGGGCGGTCAGGCCGATCGCCCAGGAGAGCATGAACGGCAGGTGGACCGCCGGCGGGTACGCGGCGGCCACGTACCGCCCCCAGCGGCCGGTCACCGGACTCCGTCCAGGATCCGCACCGTGCCGGCCGTGCCGTCCACCTCGATGAGGCTGCCGTCGGTGATCCGGGCGGTGGCCCGGTCCACCGCCACCACGGTGGGGATGCCGAGCATGCGTCCGGTGATGGCGGTGTGCGACAGCAGGGTGCCCCGTTCCACCACCAGCGCCTTGGCCGAGAGCATCAGGTACAGCCAGCCGGGGTCGGTCTCCCGGGCGATCAGGATGTGGTCGCGGCACTGCTCGGCGTCGATCGACGGTTCGAGCACGATCTTGGCCGGGCCGCGGACGACGCCGGAGCTGGAGGCCAGTCCGGTGAGGACGTCCGTGTCCGGTCCGACGGGTGTGCCGGGCCCGGACGCGGCAGCGCCGCCGGTGGCGCGCACGCCGGCCAGGGCCACCGCGAGCGGCAGGTCGGGATCGGTGCGCAGCCGGGTGGGCAGCGGGTCGGTGTCCGTCCAGCGGGCCCGCTCGGCGGCCCGGACCGCGGCCAGCCCGCGCAGGTCCGCGCCGGCGAGGGTGCCGTCGAAGGCGCCCAGCACCTCGTCGACGGTGAGGTCGACGACGTCGCCCGGCCGGTCCAGGCGGCCCTGCGCGGCCAGCTCCGCACCGAGGCGCATGAGCAGCACCCGGGAGTCGCCGAAGAGCTGGCTCCGGCAGAACCGGGTGTCCTCCCGAACGTTGATCAACGCACGCATGGTTCGGCCCAGGCCCCGCAGCACGGCGCGTTTCACCGGGTTCCGGCACCGCTCGCGCAGCTCGCGTACCGCCTGCTCGTGCGCCTGACGCCCGGCGGCGCGGCTGGCCGCCACGGTGAGTCCCCGGGTCAGGTAGGCCCGCACCGGCTGGAGGACGCTCCACGGCTCGTCCCGTGGGGCGGGCGTCTCCAGCTTGAGGTCGTGCATGCCCCGGTCGCCGTGGTGGCGGAGGTGTTCGCGCAGCGCCGCCAGGAACCGTGCGCCGTGGCGGCCGGCGACCAGGTCGTCCCAGACCTGCCCCGGGTCCGCGCCGGACCGCAGCGCCGCCTGCGTGTCCGGGTCCTCGGCGGCGGTCGCCGCCAGGGCGATCGCCGAGTGCAGCGCGGCGGTGGAGCGGTTCTCCGGACCGCCGCACAGCAGCCCGTTGAGCAGGCTGCGGTCCGCTCCCGGCACCCACCGGCGCAGCAGCCCGTCGGTCGCCCGGGTCGCGGTGAACAGGAAGATCCCGTTGACCAGGGTGACCCCCCACCGGCGGCTCACCTGCACCCACAGCGTCCGGTAGGCGTCGACCATCTCGCGCGGACGCCTGGCCGCCACGTCGGCGAGGCCCGCGTGGTGTCCGTCCCACCAGCGGAGGAAGCGGCGGACCCGCCACGGGTGCACGACCAGCCGGGCGAGGATCTCCAGCACGTCGAGTGCGTCGGTGAGTCGGGAGCCGCGCCGCCCGCCCGGCGCGCCGTCGCGCCGGGCCGTCGTCCCGTCGCGTCCGGTGCCGGTCGCGGCCAGCCCGAGGGACCGTTCCCAGGTGGACCAGAGAGGGCGGAAGCACCGGATCATGCTGTGCAGGTGGTACCAGCAGTCGAGTTGGTAGTAGATCCGGCCGTCGAGGTGCCCGATCATCCGCCGCAGGGTCGGTCGCTCGCGCCGCAGGGTGCGGGCGGGCACGCCCATCCGCCGGTAGAGGTCGGTGAACCCGACCTCGTACAGTTCCCGGGCCACGGAGTAGGTCAGTGCGCAGCTGATGCCCGGGAAGCTCTCGGTGACGTTGTTGTTGTCCCAGAGCAGTGCCGGGGTTGCCGCCTGGTCCGGGGTGTGTTCCGGTGTCGCGACCGGCCGCGCCTGGACCAGGTGGATCGCGCCGTCCCCGGTGATCGTGCCCTCGATGTCCTGTGGCGCGTGGAAGCGGGCCTCGACCCGTCCCGCCAGCTCCGCGATCGCCGCCAGGTCGGCGTCCGTGAGCACCGGCTCGGTGGCCAGTTCCGGGGGTACCGGTAGGTCGACGGGCCCCTGGTCGTGACGGGCCGGGTCCCACCCGACCGACCTGGTCTTGACCGTCACGTGGGGCTCGACCGCGCCGGTCGCCGGGTCCACGAAAAAGTGGTCGACATCGGCTTTCTCCTGGACCACCCCTTCGCCGATGCCATATGCGGCGGCGATCACCAGCCGCGCCGCGCCGTCGCGTGGATCGCGGGTGAACGCGACGAATGACCGGGTGCCCATGGCCATTCGTTGAATCCCGACCGCGATTCGCGCGGCGAACGGGGCGTGGCCCCGGCGGGCGCGGTAGAGCACTGCTTCCGGGTTGAACGCGGACGCCCAGCAGGCGACGAGTCGTTCGGTGACTCCGGCCCGCCCAACGTACAGGAAACTGTCACTGAGCCCGGCGAACGGATCCTCCGCCGAATCTTCGCCCGACTCCTGCTGATTCGGTCGAGGCACCGCGCACGCACGCACCGCCACCAGTTCATCCGGTCCGGCGATCTCGTCGAAGTGCGTGCCTATTTCATCGAGAAGCTCTGATGGAATTGTCAGGTTCCGGACTCTCCGCCGAAGCTCTTCCGCGCGCGTGAGCAGCGCCGCCGTCGACTCGGTCGACACGGCTCGGGCATCGGTCAGGACAGGGCCGACGACCTGGTCGAATACGGTCGCGGGCACACACAGCAACGGCGGTACGGGAAATCCGTCCCGGGCCAGCTCGGCCTGCCTGGCGAACTTGTGGCCCACCAGCTCCGGGTCGATAATCATCGATCCACTTTTGACTAACCACACACTGCTGGGCCTTCCTCACGCATGCGGAATTAGCCCGACTGTCCGCCGGGTGGGCGCGTCGCACATTCGCGGTGATCATGCACGACGTGGATCTCCGATTCAAGGCCCGAAACAGAAAGCCGTGCGGATCCGCAACCTGAGGTGTCCAGACAGGTCCGACAAAACGCGATGACGTGTGAACCCGGTGTCACGCCCTGTCCGCCGGATGGGCGCAGCTCGTTGATGCCGCATTCCCACTGTTTGCGGGGGAGGGTGGAGAAAACGGCAGGGCAATGCCGGACAGCAGCGACGAACCGGGCGTCCGAACTCGACGCTCCGCCGAATTTTGTTTGCCATCGGGATTACCGATGCGGCTATACGTCGCTGACGTGCGCCGATGCGGGATATCCGCGGGGCGGAGCCCGGCGGGTGGGCGGGCCGGCTACCGGTCGTAGCGGACCCGACCGGTGTGGTCGTCCTCGACGACCGGTCCGTCGGCGCGGGAAGAGCGGCGGCGGCTCCCGTGCCGGCCGGGTGGGCGGCGCGGGCAGCCGGTGCCGCCCTCCGCTACGCCGGTGCGCCGGCCCGGACCGCCGCCGAGGCGGCCCGGGCGAAGACCCGCACCGTCGTGGTCACGTACCCGGCGGTGCGGGCGGACCGGGCCGTCGTGGTCCCCGACGGCCCGGCAGAACGGGTCGGCCGCCCGGTCGACGCGGGCGGGGACGGGCCGGCGGGCCGGCCGGTTCCGGACGGCGCGCCGGCCCGGTCCGCCGTCCGGCGACGGCGCGTTCGCCGCGACGTCCGGTGGTCACCGACCCGATGTCAGCCAGCCGCCTCGGTGGCCGTGACGAGGCTGGTCGGGCGCATGTCGGTCCAGTTCTCCTCCACGTACGTCAGGCACGTCTGACGGGAACTGGCCTCGACCACGGTGCGCCAGCCCTCGGGCACCTCGATGTCCGCCGGCCACAGCGAGTGCTGGTTCTCGTCGTTGACCAGCACCAGGTAGTTGGCTTCCTCGTTCTCGAACGGGTTCGTCATGACTTTCCTTCCGTGTCGCTGAGCGGATACGGTCGCGTCGTCCGCGCCGGGTCCGAGGAGACCTGTCGAATCGCCGTGGTGAAACGCCACATTCGACCGCCATGTCATGGTAATGACCGCCGTGGTGTCGTTTCCATCTCGCGAATTGCCGAACCGGATGGCGACGGCGGCGGGTTCCGGTGCCGGCCGGGCCGGGCCGACGGCGAGCGGGCGAGGTCGTCACGCCGGTCGAACGCAGGCCTGCCGGCTCGGCAGACCTGCGCTCGGCGGTCGGGTGCGCGATGCCGCGTCAGCTCAGCCTCAGCGGCGCGTCCGGCGAGGAGCTGAAGGTCCGGGCGATCTCCTCGAAGTTCGCGGCCATCGAGGCGATGGTCTCCTCGTGGAACAGGTTCCGCTTGAAGGAGAGCGACACCGACGCGTCACCCGACGGCCCCCTGGTCAGCGTCCACAGCGCACCGTCCGGCACGGCGGACTTCCGCGGCTGGAGACCCGTCATCCGCGGTATCCGGCCGTACTTCAGCTCTCCCGGTGCCGCGACGTACTGCTGCTGGTCGGGAACGGCCTGGAACACGGCCGCCGCCGCGTTGTCGGAAGCGGCCGTCCGCATCAGCTCCGGAGCCTGCCCGAAGATCTCCAGGGTCGGCATCTCGTGCGAGAACGCTTCGAGGCAGGTGGTCCGGGTCCTCTTGAGCAGATCCTCGAACGACCCGCACCCGGCCAGGTCGGTGCGAAGTGGCAGGAAGTTGAAGAGCGGGCCGACGGTGTTCTCGAACAGTTGCCCGCCACGCCCCGGCGTGAACGTCGCGATGACGACGTCGGTGGCGCCGGTCAGCCGGTGCACGAGCAGCTTGTACATCGCGACCAGCGTCATGAACCGCGTGGCGCGGTAGGTTCTGGCCAGCCGGTCGATGTTCGAGAAGACCTCGTCCGGGATCACGAACCAGTGCGCGGCGGTCGACTCGGGAAGGTTCGCGGACCGTGGGATGTCCGTGGGGAGCGCCGAGAACAGCCCGCCGTCCAGCTTGCGACGCCAGTACTCCCGCTTGGCCTCCGTGCCCGCACCGCCCCCGGTGCGCTGCCAGTCGGCGAACTCCCGGAACTGCGGTGCCGCCGGCAGGTCCGGGACGGTGTGACCGGTCCTCGCCGCGTACCGGTTGGCCAGGTCGCGGATGACCACCTCGATGGACATGCCGTCGGAGACGATGTGATGGATCATCAGCACCAGGACCGTGTCCTGGTCGTCGAACCTGCCCAGCACGACACGCAGCGCGGGCGTCTCGTCCGCGCCGATCGTCTCGTTCTCGACCTCCCCGCGCAGCGCGTCGGCCCGGTCTTCGCGCGCTGCCTCGGGCGTCTCCGAAAGGTCGCGGATCTCCACGCTCACCGGACCGGGTGGCGAGATCTCCTGGTGTCGGTTCCCGGCCGTGCCGACGATGCGCGTCCGGAGCGACTCGTGCCGCTTGACGACGTCCTGCAGGGCTTCGCGCAGTGCGGCGACGTCGATCGGCCCGCCCGTGACGCGCCACGCGTCCACCACGTGGTACCGGGGACCGAACGGGCCGTCGTCACTGCCGTGATCGAATACGTCGACGAACTGGTGGTTCAGCGACAGCGGGATCGTCTCGGGCGCGTCGACACCTGTGGTCCTAGTGGGGCTCATCCCGGCTCCTATCAACTGGTTCGGCATGTTCCAGGAGGTACTGGTCCAGCTCGCTGACGGTGGGTAGCTCGAACAGGTGGTCAAGCGTGAGCTCCACACCGAGTGCCTCGTTGACCGTCTGCACCAGCCGGATCCCGTTCAGCGACTGGCCACCGAGTTCGAAGAAGCTGTCGTCGAGTCCCACCTCTGCCACGCCCAGCGCGCTGGCGAACGCGGCGCACAGGGTCTCCTGCTGGGGAGTGCTCGGGGAGTGGCGGGTCGACGAGCCGGCGAACAACGGTTCGGGCAGCGCCCGGCGGTCCACCTTGCCGTTCGCGGTGAGCGGGAGCGAGTCGAGCACGACGAACGCGGCGGGGATCGAGTAGTCGGGCAGCACCTTTTCCGCGTGCCCGCGCAGCGCCGCGAGGTCCACCGCATCGGTCTCGCCGACGACGTACCCGACCAGACTATGGTCGCCGTCCTCGGTCGGCCGGGCCACGACGATCGCCTCGGAGATCTCCGGGTAGGCGGTGAGAGCGGCCTCGACCTCGGCGGTCCCCACCCGGAACCCCCGGATCTTCACCTGGTCGTTCGCTCGGCCGACGAACTCGATCATGTCCTCGGTGGCCCAGCGGACCAGGTCGCCGGTCCGGTACATGCGCGTCCCGGAACCGCTGAACCGGTTCGCCACGAAACGCTCCGCGGTCAGGCCCGGTCGGTCGAGGTAGCCACGGGCCAGGCGCTCGCTCGCGATGTAGAGCTCTCCGACCTGGCCGGGACCGACCGGCCGGAGCCGCTCGTCGAGCACGTACAGCTCGCCGTTGTCCAGCGAGCGGCCGACCGGCACCCTCGTCGCGGGCACGTACGGCGCGGTCATCGTGGTGGTGGTGGCGAACAACGTGACCTCGGTCGCCCCGTAGGTGGCACGCACCGTGATGCCGGGGCATGCCTTCAGCACCCGTTCGACCGCGCCCGGCGAGATGACATCACCACCGGTCGAGACCTCGCCGACGGTGGCGAGGCAGTCCGGCGCCTGGTCGGCGATCACCCGGAACAGGCCGCTGGTGAGCTGGACGGAGGTGATCTCGTGGTCCCGGATCAGCCGCCGGAGCGTGCCCAGGTCGAGGCGACCGTGCGGTGCCAGGACCAGGTGACCGCCACGCAGCAGCGGGACCCACATCTCGTAGGTCGACACCGCCGCCGCGTACGGCGCCACCATGAGCACCCGGTCCTGGGGGCTGGTGTCCCAGCACGAGTCCAGCGCGACGCTCAGCACGCCCCGGTGTGTCACGCAGACGCCACGCGGCAGCCCTTCCGAACCGGAGGTGTGGATGATGCACGCCACGTCGTCGGGTCGTACGTCGATGTCCGGGGCGGCGACCGACTGTTCCTGCCGCGCGGGGGCCGAGTCGACGAGCACGGTCCGCCTGCTGACCGGTAGGCCCGCGCGGCGGGTCTCCTCATCGGCCAGCAGCACCGGGCGGCCGGCGTTGTCCATGATCCGCTGCTTGGCCTCCACCGGATGGGCGTGGTGCAACGGCAGGTAGACCGCACCGGCCTTGAGCACGCCCAGGGTCGCCACCACCAGCTCGGGCGAACGCGTGAGCAGCACCGCGACCGGCTCTCCGGGCCGCACGCCGAGGCTGATCAGCCGATGCGCCAACTGGTCGGCGCGCTCATCGAGCTGACGATAGGTCAGCCGGGTGTTCCCCCCGGTCAGCGCCGGCGCGTCGGGTGTCCGGGCCACCTGCCTGGCGAACTGTTCCTGGATGGACTCGGAACCCATGCCGCCTCATCTCCGTCCACTGGTTGGCAGACCAGACCTCATAGGAGGGAACGTACCGCCGGCGTCGATCGAGTAGCGCCTTCAGGACTGCGCTACGGACAGCCCACACATTGAAGTCGATCAGCAATCGTAGAGATGTGGCAGGACCACGGACTTGGGACACTCGACGAGGCCGTCGAAGCGGTACCAGCACCATCTCGGCGACACGGATCGTCTGCGGACTGGACTCCGACACGCTGCCTCTGAACGGGAGAACCGTCAGCAGCCGAAAGGATCGCGCACCGTGACACGAATCAGCAGCACCGCCGAACACGAATTCTCTGCTCCGGCCGAGCCTGATCTCACCGCGGAGCAGATGCTGGCGAGAGCCGAGGCGATGATCCCCGAGCTCATCAGCCGGCAGGCGGAGGTCGAGGAACGTAGCTTCTACGCCGAGGACATCCACGAGAAATTCGCCCGCAACGGCTTCTACCGCATTCTTCAGCCCCGTCGTTACGGCGGCTACGAATTCGGTCTCGACACCTTCGTACGCGTCTCCACGACCCTGCTGCGCGGATGCCCGTCGACCGGCTGGATGTTCACCCTCGGGGCCATGCACACGCAAATCGTGGCCACGATGTTCGGCGAGCAGGCGCAATCTGAGGTGTTCGGTGTCGGCGACTTCATCTGCCCCGGCACCGCCGTCCCCAGCGGATCAGCCGTGCGCAACGCCGACGGCGGCTGGACAATCAGCGGCAAGTGGTCCTACTGCTCCGGTTCCCCTTATGCGACGCATTTCCTGGGACACGCCCTGATCTCCGGCGACGACGGGGCGCCTCCGAAGCCCCTGTTCTTCCTCGCGCCGCGTAGCCAGTGGACCCGGCTCGACGACTGGGGCCAGCAGTTGGGCCTGCGGGGCAGCGGGTCGCACAGCATCACCATGGAGAACGCCTCCGTCCCCGACCACCTTGCCCTCCCCGGTGTGCAGATCATGGAGGCCGACGTCTCGGTCGGCACGCCGGGCCGGGCCCTGCACGGCAATCCGGAGTACGGCGGCGGGCCGCTCTCCTTCACGAACCTGGGTAACGCGGCCCTGGCCGTGGGCATCGCGCGGGGAGCGCTCGACATCTACGAGGATCTCCTGCGGGACAGAACGACACTGGTACCGCCGATCGTGGCCCGTCACCACGATCCCGACTACCAGTTCTGGTACGGCGACGCCGTCGGGATGATCGGCACCGCCGAGGCCGCACTGCTCAACGGCGTCCAGCAGTGGCACGACAACTGCGTTCGTGGCCCCGCAGCGGTCACCAGGGAAGAGGACCTGCGGCTCTCGGCGATCTGCCGACACGTGATCCAGCTCTGCTGGGACGCGGTGGCCAACTACCTGATGCCCACCGCCGGCGCGAGTTCGGTCCGGCACGGGGAGCGGCTCGAGCGGGTGTGGCGGGACATGTCCATGCTGCACAGCCACGGCGGCATCTCGGTCCTGCTGCCGACGGTGGCCGTACGGGAACTCACCCGGGTACGAATGCGCTGACGCTACGCGTCTGACCGACTACATTGAATGACTTCGCGTCGCCCGCCGTGCCATGTCACCCGGCGGGCGTCGCGGGGTCGGCAGGTGCCACGCCGGTCGGTCCGCCGGCCGGCATCGGTCTGCATGACGTTCGCCGACCCGTCGCCCGGGCCTTCGCTGCGCGCCGACATGAACGCATTTCCGAAGACGCGTTCGCCGTGGACGCGTGGGATCCTCGGCCGGAGCGAAAGGACAGCCGCCGATGACAGTGCAAGAAAAGGTGGACGGGGCAACGGCTTCCCCCACGCCTTCCGGCACCAGACTTCCCTCCCTGACGGCGTTACGGACCGTGGCCGCGACCCTGGTGTTCATCCACCACGCGATGTTTCAGCCGCTGTTCTCCGACCAGGGCGTGCAGAACGCCTACAACGAGTTCTCCCGCAACCTTGGCCCGCTGAGCGTCATGTTCTTCTTCGTGCTGAGCGGATTCATCCTGACCTGGTCGGGCAAGCCGCGTGACGGCCTGAAGAACTACTATCGGCGGCGCTTCTTCAAGATCTTCCCGAACCATCTCGTGGTCTACGCCATCCTGCTGGTCCTGATGTTCGTGGCGGGGCGCACCATCCTGTGGCCCGAGGCGCTGGCCAACCTCCCGCTCATGCAGGCCTGGGTGCCGAGCTTCGACTACATGTTGCTCGCGGTGAACCCGCCGACCTGGACGCTGTCGGTGGAGCTGTTGTTCTACCTGTGCTTCCCGCTGCTGCTGATCCTGGTCAACCGCATCCGCCCCAGCCGGCTGTGGCTGTACGCGGGGCTGGCTGCCGTGGCCGCTCTGCTCGTGCCGGTGGCCGCGCGGCTGTTCGTGCCCGACAGCCCGCCGACCCCCGTCTCCGCCTCGCTCTCCTGGCCCCAGCTCTGGTTCATCTACTACCTTCCGATCTCGCGGATGTTCGAGTTCGTGGTCGGGATGGTCATGGCCAAGATCCTGATCACGGGCCGCTGGCCGAACGTGCGACCGTCGATCATCGCGGCGCTGGTGGCGGTGGCGTACGTGGTGACCCTGCCGCTCAAGCTGTTCGAGGAGGGATACCAGACGGTGTTCCTCATCCCGCTCGCCCTGGCGATCACCGGCACGGCCGCGGCGGACCTCGCCGGGCGCCGGACGCTGTTCAACACCCGTGTCATGGTCTTCCTGGGCGAGATCTCGTACGCCTTCTACCTCGTCCACATCACCGTGTTCTTCTCGCTCCAGGCCGCGTTCAACCACCAGTGGGGCCTGGGTGGGATGTTCACGTCACGCCCGTTCGACACGCTGCCCGCGATCGCGTTCCTCATCGGCTCCTATCTGGCCTGTGTGTTCGTCGCATGGCTGCTGTACTCCCTGGTGGAGCGCCCGGTGATGCGGCGGTGGGGCCGTCCGGGACAGACCCGGCCGGCGGAGGTTCCCTCAACGGTCCACTGATCGCCTGCCGGTTGCCGCCGGGTCCTTGAGCGGGCCGGCGGGGTGGCCGGGGTCGACGAAGACGCCGACGGCGTCCACGTCGGTCCCGGCCATCCGACTGTGCGGGCCCCGTCGGGCGGTTCCGGATGGTCGGGGTTGTCGCTCACGGCACGCGGGGCCGGTATCGGAGGTGTACGACGCCGTTGCGGAATCGCCGCTCGTCGACGAGATCGAGGTCGGTGCGCATGCCGGTCGGCAGTCCCGGTTTCCCCCCGCCCACGGCGACGGGCAGGACGAACAGTTGGCACTCGTCGACCAGCCCGGCCTCGAACGCCTGCGTCGCGAGGTTGGCGCCGCCCACGGTGAGGTCGCTACTGGCCGTGGCCTTCATCTCCCGTACCGCGGCGGGATCGAAACGACGTTCGACCTTGGTGTCGGCAGTCGGCGCCGAGGAGAGACTCCCGGAGTAGACGACCTTGCTCGCCGCCTGCCAGGCATTGGCGAATTCGGCGGTGAGGTCGGACTGCGCGGCAAGCGCGTCGTTGGTCTCCCAGACGGCCATCGCTTCGTACTGCCGTCGCCCATAGAGGAAGGTGCCCGCCGACCGCACGATGTCCGTGTAGCAGGTGAACACCTCGTCATCGACCGGAAACAAGTTGAAGTCGCCGCGTTCGTCCTCGATGTAGCCGTCGAGCGACACGTTCGTCACGTAGATCAGCTTTGCCATGCTCCACCTCTCGATGATCGGTTGTCACCACCCGGACTCCGTCGGCGTGGCGTCCACCTGGTGCACGTCGGCGCGAACCCTCGTCGTGGGGTGCGCCGACGATCGGGGATTCACTCGGGGTCTCCGGTCGCGTCCCTCCGCCGGCCTCATTGATGAGGCGCGGTGGACGTGCCGGAGTTCTCCCATATTTCCTGACTAGGCGGGATGAGTGTATGCCGACGCTTAGGTGCTTTGTCGGGTTTTGGCGGTGTGTCAAGCGGCCTGACCCGCGCAGTGGTGAGTGGCGCGACGGCGGCCGTGGATCCGACGGTGCGGGGTGACCGCCGGTGGCCGGAACGGTCCGCCGGCCGACTCCGCCGCCTACCGGGCGGTCCCGACCGGGGACGCGGCGGCACGTGCCAAAGGGGAGCCGCTCCGTAGGGCGGGAATCCCACCAATCCCTTTGCCTTCTCCGAGGTCACAGGCTTGCGTGGGGAGGCCGCCCCGCAATAGACCCGAGCTAAACAGGAGAGCGTTTCGTTTGTTGGGGAGAGCAATCTGGAAGTTGTGCCGGAGGTTCCGTGCCTAAAAGGTAGTAAGGTCTGGTTCCGATAGGTAGCATCCGCTGGCGGACGGCGAGAGATGGTGGTACTGCATGCCGAGGTTTAACCCGATCAGGGAACTTCGCGGCCTTGTCCCAGAGGCTGGGCCGAAGCGGGTTTACGCGCTAGGCACCTTTATCAACATGTTCGGGTTCGGGCTGCTGGTCGTCAGTATGAGCCTGTATTTCACCCGAATCGTGGGGCTACCCGCCTCGCAGGTGGGTGCTGCCCTCACCATCGGCGTCGCCATCAGCCTGATCAGTGGTGTCCCGGTCGGCAACCTGGCCGACCGGTGGAGCCCGGTGAAGACCGTCAAGGCCATGCTGGTGATCCAGGCGCTGACGGCTACCACATTCATCTTCATCGACAATTTCGTCCAACTTGTCATCGCCGCCACGCTCGACATGCTGGCGTTGAAGGCGTCCGTGGCGGCATCCGAATCGCTGCTGCGCCGGGTGGCCGGCGACGAGGCGGTCGGCTTCCGCGCCCAGGTGCACGCGATCCAGTTCGTCGCCATGGGCCTGGGCACCGCCGGGTGTGCCGTCGTGATCCAGATCGGCACTCCGACCGCGTACCACCTGATGATCGCTCTCGACGCGCTCAGCTTCCTGGGCGCCTTGCTGGTCTTCATGCGGCTGCCGGATTACGAGCCGTTGCCGAAGCCGGAAACCGCGTCCCGCTGGGGTGTGCTGTCCGACCGACCCTTCGTCGCGTGGACGGCGATCGCCGGCGCCATGAACCTTCAGCTGTTCATGATCAATATGCTGCTGCCGTTGTGGGTGGTCGATGCCACGAAGGCTCCGACCTGGACGGTTGCGGTGTTCTACATCATCAACAACACGCTGATCGTCTTGTTCATGGTCCGCGTCGGCAACAAGGTGAAGACGATCCGGCAAGGTGGCGTCGCGATCCGGCGTGCCGGGGCGCTCCTCCTGTTCAGTTGCGCCGGGATGGGCTTTGCGAGCGGACTTCCCGGCTGGGCCGCGGTGCTTCTGCTGATCGCGGCCGTCCTCGTGCACACCTACGGCGAACTGTGGTACATGGCGGGCTCCTTCGCCCTCAACTTCGGTCTGCCGCCGGCGCACGCACAGGGGCAGTACATGGGCTTCCTCGGGATCGGTTCCGGCGTCGGCGAGGCGTTCGCCCCGTTGCTGTTCCTCAGTTTCATCCTGAGCCTCGGCCGGCCAGGTCTGATCGGCATCGGCGTGTTCTTCGCCCTGGTGGGCCTGTTGGCGCCCGCCGTGGCGCGGTGGGGCGAGCGGACCCGGCCCGCAGCGGAGGAGAAGGCGTCGGAGGAGGACGCCTCGCCGGCTGCTCCGGCGGTGGCGCCGGCCGTCGCCGAGTAAGGCGATCCGACAGGAAGTGCACGCTCCGGCGACCTGAATGACGGTCCCTGGAGAAGAGGTGGCGGTTCGACCCGGGAGTTCCCGTGCGGGGAGCTCCCGGGTCGTCTGCGAGACGAACCAGCCGATCACCGAGGTGGCGGCTGACCTGGACCACACTCCCCAAGCCCCGAACCGTCAGGGGCGAGGTGCCGGCTCCGGTGACCGGAGCGTGGTGGTCGAGATTTGCGGCCGAGCCTTTGGCCGGGCGTCGCCGACCCGAATCAGCGCAGCATACCCGGTGGTGGGAACGCGGATTACTTCTCCGCTGCGGACAGGGGATTTCCTGGTGGTCCGGCGGCCGGGGGAGCACTCTGCAACACAGAAGATGCGCTTGCCCGCAGGTTCGCGAATGATCTGTGGTGCGGCCGTCATTTCCGCCGTTCGAGGAGTTCCCTCACGCCCTGATGCCCAGTCGTCGATCGCCTGTTCGGAGGAACGGAATGGCGGATCCAGAGAAGGCGCATGAACCGCGGAAGACGCGGCCGATGACCGGCGCCGAGTACATCGAATCGCTGCGGGACGACCGGTGTCTGTATCTTTACGGTGATCGCGTGAAGGACATGACCAGTCATCCTGCCTTCTACAATCCGGTGCGGATGACCGCGCGGCTCTACGACGCACTGCACGACCCGCGCACGCACGATGTGCTCACCTCGCCCACCGACACGGGCAGTGACGGTTTCACCCACAAGTTCTTCACCACGCCACGCACCGCGGAGGATCTGGTCGAGCACCAGAAGGCCATCGCCGCGTGGGCCCGGATGAGCTATGGCTGGATGGGGCGCAGCCCCGACTACAAGGCCGCCTTCCTCGGCACGCTCGGTGCGAACGCGGACTTCTACAAGCCGTTCGAGGAGAATGCGCGGCGGTGGTACGCGGAGTCCCAGGAGAAAGTCCTCTACTGGAATCACGCGATCGCGCATCCGCCGGTCGACCGGAATCGCCCCCCGGACGAGGTCGGCGATGTCTTCGTGCACGTGGAGAAGGAAACCGACGCCGGGCTCGTGGTGAGCGGCGCCAAGGTGGTCGCCACCGGGTCGGCGCTCACGCACTACAACTTCATCGCGCACTACGGCCTGCCGATCAAGGACAAGAAGTTCGCGCTCGTGGCGACCGTTCCGATGGGGGCGCCGGGGCTGAAGCTGATCTGTCGTCCGTCCTACACGGCCACTGCGGCACTGATGGGCAGCCCCTTCGACTATCCGCTCTCGTCCCGGCTGGACGAGAACGACACCATCCTCGTGCTGGACAAGGTGCTCATCCCGTGGGAGAACGTGTTCATCTACGGCCACCTGGGCAAGGTCCAGCTGTTCCCCAGCCGGTCGGGCTTCGCCGAACGTTTCACGTTCCAGGGGTGCACCCGCCTGGCGGTGAAGCTCGAGTTCATTGCCGGCCTGCTCGCCAGGGCGGTGGAACTCACCGGAGCGAAGGACTTCCGTGGCGTGCAGACCCGGATCGGTGAGGTGCTGGCCTGGCGTAACCTGTTCTGGGCGTTCTCGGACGCGGCGGCCCGTAACCCGGTGCCATGGCACAACGGCGCGGTCCTGCCCAACCCCCGATACGGCATGGCCTATCGATGGTTCATGCAGATCGGCTACCCCAGGATCAAGGAGATCGTCCAGCAGGACGTCGCGAGCGGGTTGATCTACATCAACTCCAGCGCCGAGGACTTCAAGAACCCGGAGATCCGGCCGTACCTGGACCGGTATCTCCGCGGCTCCGACGGCAGCGACGCGCTCGAGCGCATGAAGGTCATGAAGCTGTTGTGGGACGCCGTCGGCACCGAGTTCGGCGGACGCCACGAACTCTACGAACGCAACTATGCGGGCAACCACGAGAACACCCGGGTCGAGCTGCTCTCCGCGCAGCTCGCGAGCGGTGAGGTCGACGACTACAAGGCCTTCGCGGCGGAGTGCCTCTCCGAATACGACCTGGATGGTTGGACGGTGCCCGACCTGTCCGCGTTCGAGGACCTCCGCGAGGTGCGGGACCGGACGCTCAACGGCTGAGGGCAGCGGGGGGTCAGCATGATCCGGCGTTGCGGCCATGGCACCCGACACGCTGGGAGAAGCATCCGGGTAGGTCGATAGATAGGGTCTCAACATGCGATTTGGTGTCCAATTGCCGCAGGGCTTCAATATCGAACTCGTCAATATGCCGGTGGCCGAACAGTGGCCCAGGATTCGTGACCTCGCCCAGGCCGCTGATGCCGGGCCGTGGGAGTCGATCTGGGTCAGCGACCACTTTGTCACCATTCCGGCGCCGAGTAACGAGTCGACATTCGAGGCGTGGTCGATGATGGCCGCGTTCGCGGCCTCCACGTCCCGGGTGCGGCTCGGGCAGTTGTGCACGTGCATAGGATTCCGGAATCCGGCCTACCTGGCGAAGATGGCGGCCTGCGTCGACGTGATGAGCGGCGGCCGGTTGGACGTGGGCGTCGGCGCGGGCTGGTTCGAGGACGAATGGCGTGGCTACGGCTACGGTTTCCCCAGCGTCGCCGATCGGCTCGGCATGCTTGACGAGGGCGTGCAGATCATGCGGCAGTTGTGGACGACCGGCACGGCCACGTTCGCGGGACGCCACTATCAGCTCGAGGGTGCGGTCAGCCGTCCGCTCCCGCTGCAGTCCGGTGGCATTCCGTTGTTGATCGGCGGCGCCGGCGAGAAGAAGACGCTGCGGACAGCGGCGAAGTATGCGCAGTACACGAACTTCGGGACGCTGAGCCTGGACGAGTTTGCGCACAAGTCCCGGATCCTCGCCCAGCACTGCAAGGACGTGGGCACCGACTTCGACGCGATCACCCGGTCGGCCTACTACCTCGTGACCATCGGCGAGACCGAGAAGGACGTCGCCGACAGCATGGCGAGGTTGCGGTCCCACTACCAGCCGTTGATGCCGCCCGAGGCGCTCGAATCCTGGTTGGACGTGTTTCGCCGTGGCCTCGTCGGCACGCCCGAGCAGATCGTCGACCGGCTGACCAAGGCCGCCGACGCGGGGGTCGGCTATGTGATCGCCTACTTCGCGGACGCCGCCTACGACCGGACGAGCATGGACCTGTTCGCCGGCAAGGTGATACCGGAGTTGATCGGTTAGGCGGCGTCTCGAAGGCAGGTGACCGGCCACCGGCGGAGCCCTCGGGCCCGCTGGTGGCGTCCTGCTCGGGCGACCCGGTACGTGGGCCCCGATCCCACGGCGGCAGGCCGGCCCGGTTGGTGCGGGAGGTGCGGGCCTGCGGCACCCCGCTGGCCCGAGCGACGGCGAACCGACGCGCACATCCCGTGATCGACCCGGCCGCCCGCGCGAAGGCGGCGGCGAGGCACGGCCAGGTCCCGTCGCTCGTCACCGCCGCGGAGGCTACGAGGTCTCCGGTACCGGGGATCATCTTCGTCGACGAACCCCGCCGCCGGAGACCTCGTCGTCGGGCGGCCACCGGCACGCGGCGCCCGACCTCGGGAGGACGGCTAGCTCGCGGTCTCCGCCTCAAGCTGCTCCGGCCCGTTGTCGATGATGTCGGCGAAGTGCTTGCCGAGTTCGTTGGAGAGGCTGCCCTCGTAGAGGTCGGTCCGCACCACCAGGTGCATCTCCAGGCCGTCGGGGACGGGCAGGACCTCGAGGACGAAGTCGTGCACGGACGCGGTCCAGTCGTCGTTCCTGGAATCCATCACGCCGGGGACGCTGCCGAGGCTGAGCGCCGGCACCGAGTTGTAGACCACGGCCGGCTTGCCGATGAACATCGCCTCCAGGCCGCCGAACGCACCCAGGATGCTGGCCATCTGCTTCATGTCCAGCAGGACGTCGCGTGCGGCCATGCCCTGGAGGTACGAGTCGCGGATGCGGGCGAGGAGGTGCGGGCCGGACCGGAACGGCCCGTTCGGCCGCAGCAGGATGTTGCCGACCCGGGTGGTGATCGTCCCGTCGATCATCTCGCCGGCCTTGTTCCCGATCGAGACCATCAGCCCGAGGTCGTGCGGAGCGCCGGCCCGGATGAGCGACTGGACGTACACCGCCACCATGCCCACGGACGGCGGCATCCCGTTGGCGCTGGCGTAGTCGTCCCAGGCCCGCAACCGGCTCCTGGACATGGTGAAGGAGAAGTCCGACGCGGGCCCGCTCGGCTCCGTCGGCCCGTCCTTGCGCCCGGGCAGCCGGCAGGGCGGGAGGTCGCGCAGTTCGTTGAGCCAGTACCGGCGCTGGGCCTCGGCGTCCTGCGTCCTGAGCTGGTGACGGTAGTCCGCGGCCATCTCGGCGAGTGTCGCCGTTCTGCCGGGCCACTGCGGCGCCCTCCCGGCCGTGCGGGCGGAGTAGGCCGCCGACAGCTCCGCCGTCATGATCTCCAGCGAACGGCCGTCGAACGCGGCGTGGTGCGCGGCCACCCCGAACAGGGTGCGCCCGCTCTGCCTGCTGTGCACGAGCACACACCGCCAGACGTCCCCCTGGTCGATGTGCAACGGCTGCTCCAGTGCTGCCCAGAGCGCGTCACCCGCCGTGCCGTCGTCGTTCTGCTCCGGCAGCCGCTCGAACCGCGCCTGCCCCGGGTCGGCCGGCACCTCGGCCAGGCCGAGATCCGGCTCGAAGAGGTACTTGGCGTGCAGAGCCTGATGGCGGCGGTGCACGTCGGTGGCGGCGGCGGCGAGCGCCTCGTCGTCGACCTGGCCGTCGAACCACCAGGCGAACCGCGGCACGATGTCCATCGGGACGGTGTGAGCCTGCATGGGGGTGATCGCCACGAGTTCGGCGTTTCTCTCGACTGCCGGCGCGACCGGTGTGCGGGGGCCGCCGTTCGCACTCTCGTGGGCATCGATCCAGGTCGCGAGCTGGGCGACGGTCGGGGTCCGGAAGAGCTGGGTGAACCTGACCCGGGTCCCGGTCGCCTGTTCCAACCGGGCACACGCGACGGTCACCGCCACCGAGTCGAGGCCCAGGTCGAAGACGGAGGCCATGCGCGGCAGGCTGGAGATGCCGAGCATCTCGCCGAATATCCGCGCGATGGTGCTCTCCGTCTCGCCGCGCGGGCGTTCGTCCGGTGAGAGGACCCCGCTGGGGTCGTGTCGCAGGTCTTCTCGCTGCGTCATGCCCGCTCCTTAGAGGATGGATTAGCGTTCGGCAAACAGGTCGGGTCGCTCAGGCGCCGGTCGGTGGTGCCGGCTGCGGTGCCTGGTCGGTGGTTCTGGTGCCGGCGGGTGGCAGCGCCGGCCCCGGGTGCCGCCCGCGTGTCCAGCTCCGCATGCGACCGGGGCGTGTCCTCGGAACCCACCGTCGGCCACCTGGGGAATTCGTGCTCCCGGGCAGCCCGCACAAAGTTTCCTCCGCCGGGTCGGGTGCCACCTGGCCATTGATGCTCGGCGTCACGGTCGCCCGACTCCTTCGCATTAGGCCTTAATTGGGCGTTGGGGCACACGTCAGAAGTCACTTGTGCTTGTCACTGTCGCAGGCTGATCTCCGCGATACACCTCCAAAAGAGCTACCTGAATCGCCGAATAGAGCAATTCTGAAGTAGACCGCCGGGCGGCGTCGCTGTTCTCATGTACCCCGTCACTGTGACGATTGGGGGAACTGAAAATGGCGGATTTAAGTCGCCGTGGGCTTCTCGCAGGTGCGGTTGCCGGGGGGATCACTGTCGGACTGAGCGGGAACAGCGCGAGTGCGGCGCAGCCGGGTGTCCACGCAGAATCGTCGGCCGCGAAGTGCGCGTCGCCTTCTGCGGTGGCGGTCGGGACCAATGACCCGCGATACCCGAGCCTCATCACCCCTTGGAACAGGCGATTCCAGGGGAGCCCGCAGAATGTGCACCTGGTGTACAACGCAAAGCAGGTCGCCGAGGTCGTCGGGGGTGCGGTCGCAGCGAACAAGCGATTTGCGGTACGCAGTGGCGGGCATTCTTTCGAGAACCTGACGTCTTCTCCCGACATTCAGGAACTGATCGACGTATCGCAGATGTCGGATGTCTATTACGACCCCAAACGGCGGGCGTTCGCCATCGAAAGCGGCGCGACGCTGGGTAAGGTGTACGACACCCTCGTCAAGGGGTGGGCGGTCACCATTCCGGGCGGAATCTGCCCCGGTGTGGGTGTCGGCGGCCACATCGCCGGCGGCGGCTACGGCTTCCTGTCGCGCCGGTACGGTCTCGCGGCCGACTACCTGTACGCCGTGGAGGTCGTGACCGTCGACAAGTCGGGAAAGCCCCGGATCGTCGTCGCGACGCGTGACGAGGGTGACCCCAACCGGGACCTCTGGTGGGCGCACACCGGTGGCGGGGGCGGAAACTTCGGCGTCGTGACGCGCTACTGGATGCGACGTCCGGGCACGGACTCCACCGACCCCGCCGACCTGCTGCCCCGGGCGCCCGCGACCATGATCCGGCGAGCGGTCGTGATGTCCTGGGACCAGTTGGACCGCGCCTCGTTCCTGAAGTTCTTCCGGAACTACACCAACTGGTACGAGCAGAACAGCGCGCCCGACTCGCCGAATGCGAATCTGTGGGGCGGGTTCTTCACCTTCCACAAGTCGGCCGGGCCGGTCGGCTTCATCGTGGGCGTGGACAGTGGGGTGCCGGGCGCCCAGGGCCTCGTCGACGCGCACGTCGAGGCGGTCATGTCGGGGGTGGGCGTGCAGCCCGCGTCGGACACCACCGAGTTCGCGCCGTACCTCGACGACCGGAACTGGCAGAGCGAGCCGGACTCGCGTTCCAAGGACAAGGCCGCCAACCTGCGCAAGGGTTTCTCGGACAGCCAGCTCGCGACCATCTACCGTCGGCTGACCGACCCGGAGCCCACGAACGCGGGCGCCGCGCTCACCATGTCCGGGTACGGCGGCAGGATCAACGCGGTGGCCCCGGACGCGACCGCGACCGCGGACCGCGACTGCATCCTGCGGGTGTACTTCACCGGCGGCCGGTGGACCTCGCCCGACGACGACGCGAAGAACATCAAGTGGATTCGCGAGTTCTACCGCGACGTCTTCTCGGAGACGGGCGGGGTGCCGGTGCCGAACGCGATCAACGGCGGCAGCTACATCAACTACATCGACGCCGATCTCGCCGACCCGGCCTGGAACACGTCGGGGACGTCGTGGGCGGAGCTGTACTACAAGTCCAACTATCCGCGGCTCCAGCAGATCAAGAAGCGGTACGACCCGCGGAACGTGTTCCACCACGCTCTGTCGATCGTGCCGAGGTGACCGTTCGGTACCGGAAGCAGGATCGGGTCGCCTACATCACCCTGGACCGGCCACATGTGTTGAACGCGCTGGACCTGCGTACGCATGAGGAACTCGCGGAGATCTGGGACGACTTCGAAGCCGATGACGACATCTGGGTCGGCGTGCTCACCGGAGCGGGTGAGCGCGCCTTCTCGGTCGGGCAGGATCTCAAGGAGTTGGTGGCCCTGACCGAACAGGGTCAGGCCACCCCGTCCACCTTCGGCAGCCGGGGCAAGCCGGGCTGGCCCCGGCTGACCGAACGGTTCGGTCTCGCCAAGCCGCTGATCGGCCGGGTCGACGGGTACGCCCTCGGCGGTGGTTGTGAGCTGGCCCTGGCCTGTGACGTCATCGTCGCCTCGGATCGTTCGGTCTTCGGTCTCACCGAGGCCAGGTTCGGTCTGATTCCCGGGGCGGGTGGGGTCTTCAGGCTGACCCGGCAGATGCCCTACCGGGTCGCGGTCGGGCATCTGATCAGCGGTCGCCGGTTCGACGCCGCACGCGCCTACGAGCTGGGGCTGGTCAACGAGGTGGTGCCGGCCGCCGAACTCGACGCGAGCGTGGCGAGTTGGGTCGAGGACATCCTGCGCTGTGCCCCGCTGTCGGTGCGTGCGATCAAGGAGGCCGCGGCTACCTCAGCGACCCTGCGGCTCGCCGACGCCTTCGCCACCCGCTACGTCTGGGAGGAGCAGCGCATGCACAGCGCTGACGCGGTCGAAGGTCCGCTCGCCTTCACCCAGCGGCGGGACCCGGTCTGGCGGGGGAACTGAGCGTTCGACCAGGACGCCCACCCGGCCGCCACGGCCGATCGCTCGTCGCTGCCAGCGGGGCCGCGGAGCCCACGACGCCCCACCGGTGACCCGGTGGGGCGAGCGTGGTCGTCGCGGCCCGGCCGGCCGAGCGGTGCCGGGTCGGGACCGGGCGCCGGAACCGCGACCTCCGTCCCGTCCATGATGGCGGACAGAACGGAGGTCGCGACTGTTCCGGGGAGAGGGAGCGCCCACCGACGCGCTGACGCGGAACGCTCCCCGGCTCAGTCCTCGGTGGTGCCGGACCCCGCCCGGATCATGTCCATGACCGTCGAGTCCATCAGCGTGCTGACGTCGCCCAGCGTGCGATTCTCGGCGACGTCCTTCAGCAGGCGTCGCATGATCTTGCCGGAACGGGTCTTGGGCAGCTCGCCCACGAAGATGATCGAACGGGGCTTCGCGATCGGGCTGAGCGTCCTGGCGACGTGGTCGCGCAGGTCGGCCTTGAGCTGGTCACCACTCTCGTGGGCGGTCTCCACGGTGCTGCGGGCGATGACGAACGCGGCGATGGCCTGGCCGGTGGTGGGATCGGCCGCGCCCACCACGGCCGCCTCGGCGACCGCCGGGTGCGACACCAGCGCGGATTCGACCTCGGTGGTGGAGATGTTGTGGCCGGAGATGACCATGATGTCGTCGACCCGGCCGAGCAGCCACAAGGCGCCGTCCTCGTCGCGCTTCGCGCCGTCACCGGCGAAGTAGACCCATTCGTCGCCGGCGTTGGCGCCGGCCCCGAACTGGGACCAGTAGGTGTCGACGAAGCGCTTGTCGTCGCCCCAGATGGTCCGCAGCATCGCCGGCCAGGGCTTGCGGAGCACCAGGAAGCCACCCCCACCGTTCGGCACCGACTCGGCGTCGTCGTTGACCACGTCGGCGGAGATGCCCGGCAGCGGGCCCATCGCCGAGCCGGGCTTCGTGGCGGTCACGCCGGGCAGCGGCGAGATCATCATGCCGCCGGTCTCGGTCTGCCACCAGGTGTCCACGACCGGGGTCCGGTCGTGGCCGATGTGCTCCCGGTACCACATCCAGGCCTCGGGGTTGATCGGCTCCCCGACGCTGCCGAGGATGCGCAGCGACGACAGGTCGTACTTGGCCGGGATGTCGCTGCCCCACTTCATCATGGTGCGGATGAGGGTGGGCGCGGTGTACAGGACGCTGACCTTGTACCTGTCGACGATCTCCCAGAACCGGCCGGGGTGCGGGGTGTCCGGGGTGCCCTCGTACATGACCTCGGTGGCGCCGTTCGACAGTGGACCGTAGACCATGTGCGAGTGCCCGGTGATCCAGCCGATGTCGGCCGCGCACCAGTGCACGTCGGTGTCGGCCTTGAGGTCGAAGACGGCCCAGTGGGTGTACGAGACCTGGGTCAGGTAGCCGCCGCTGGTGTGCAGGATGCCCTTCGGCTTACCCGTCGTGCCCGAGGTGTAGAGGATGAAGAGCGGGTGCTCGGAGTCGAACGCCTGCGGCTCGTGCCGGTCGTCCGCCTGCTCGACGGTCTCGTGCCACCACAGATCCTTCTCGCCCCAGGTGACGTCCTCACCGGTACGGCGGACGACCAGCACGTGCTCGACGCTGGAGCACCGTGCGACGGCGTCGTCGACGGTGGGTTTGAGCGCCGACGGTTCCCCGCGCCGGTAACCACCGTCCGCGGTGATGACGACCTTCGCGCCCGCGTCCTGGATCCGGGTGGAGAGCGCGTCCACCGAGTATCCGCCGAAGACGACGCTGTGCGGGGCGCCGATGCGGGCGCAGGCCAGCATCGCGACCACGGCCTCCGGGATCATCGGCAGGTAGATGGCCACCCGGTCGCCGGCCGTCACACCGAGGCCGGTGAGCGTGTTCGCCGCCTGGCTGACGCTCCTGAGCAGGTCGGCGTAGGTGATCGTGCGGGTGTCGCCGGGCTCGCCCACCCAGTGGATGGCGACCTTGTCGCCCCGGCCCGCCTCGACGTGGCGGTCCACGCAGTTGTAGGCGATGTTCAGCTCACCGCCGGTGAACCACTTGGCGAACGGCGGATTGCTCCAGTCGAGGACCTGATCCCATCTCTTCCCCCACGTGAGCCGCTCGGCCTGCCGGGCCCAGAACGCCGGCGTGTCGGCGGCGGCGTCGTCGTAGGTGTCCGCTGTGACGTTGGCATTGGCGGCCAACTGAGGCGGTGGTGCGAACGTTCGCGTCTCGGTGGAGAGATTCTCCAGCGGCGTGGTCATGGTGGCAGCTCCTCTCGCGGCGTCAGCGCGCTACCCAGTTCAGCCGCAACGCCGCCGGCGAGCATCTCCGACCGTGCGGGACGCCGGATGGTCCAGCGGGGCCGCCGTCGGCGGGCTTCCGCTGGACCAGGACGCGATCACTCCGGCTTGCGGCCCCAGGCCTGGACGTACAGGTGTGAGATCACGGTGGTGCCGGGATCGGCGAGGTGACTGCTCAACGCCGAGTGCAGCTCGTCGAATTCCTCTCTGGTGATCAGCTCGCTCGAGATGAGCCGGTCCCGCAGGTTCTCGGCGAAGTCGGCGAGGACCATGCGCCGCTCGTGCCCGGGCTCGTGGTCGATGTAGACGACGGGCCGCACCTGGACGTCGACGAGGCCGGCGCGACGGAGCAGGTTGGGCATCCGCCTGCCGACGAACAGGTTGATGTTGTTGCGGTCCGCGTACTGCTGGGAGACCGCCATGAGCCGGCTCCACGACTCGGCGGGCGGGTCGCACACCTGCCCGACCCGATCGCCCTCGTGGAACGCGACCCATCCGCCCGGGCGGGCCAGCCGCACCGCCTCGGCGACGATCTCCTCGGGCCTCGGCACGTTGTGCAGGATCAGCCGCTCGGTGACGAGGTCGAAGCTGTCGCCGGGGAGGCCGGTCGCCCGCGCGTCGCCTTGCCGCACGTCGACGTTGTCCAGCGTGCGGTCCACCACGAACTTGCGCGCGAGCTCGACCGACTCCGCGTCGCGCTCGACGCCGATCACGGTTCCGGTCGGCCCTACCCGTCTGGCCAACTCGTCCAGGCAGCCACGGGGCCCCACGCCGAGCTCCACGACGTTCTTACCGTCGAGCGGGCCGACCTGGTCGAACAACCATGCCGCCTCGGAGTGGAAGTCCTCCGCCTGTGCCTGTAGCCGCTCGTGCTCGGCGCTCCGGTAGCCAAGAAAGTACTGGTCCTCGCGAATCATCGATGCTGACTTCCCTCGTTGGTCGGGGCCGCGGCGCGGCCGGGGGGAGTGTGGTGCGTTTGCTGAGATGTCGAAGTGCCGCGTCCGGAACACCGGCGCGTCGGGGGGCGGCGTCGTCGTTGGTGTCCGCTGGGGCGTCGGCGGCCACCTCAGGGCGGTGCCGCGGACGATCGCGTCTCGGTGGGACGACTCTCCAGCGGCGTGGTCATGGTGGAAGCTCCTTTCGTGTTTCGACGTGCCATCTCAGTCCAGCCGCAACATCGCCGTCAGGCATCTCCGACCGTGCGGGGCTGTCGGCCGACCACGGGACGGCCGACGCCGGTGACCGCCCACCCGGCGAAACGCCGCCGCCACCCCCCGGGTGTCCGGGAGGTGGCGACCCGACTGCGTTCGCCGCACCTGCCTGCGCGACCGCGATCATCGACGCCGTCGGGTGCGACGGAGCGCGGTCCTTCGGTACGGCCGGGGGAGCGGACTCAGATGCTGACGGTGTAGTCGCGGGGGGTCCGACGGGGCGGCCCGTCGACGTACGAGTTGTAGGCTTCGAGGATCTGTTGACCCTCCTCGTTCGCCTTGGCGAACGCGGCGGCCGGCTCGGCATCGTCGACCAGCACGTCCTGCATCGCGGAGACCAGCTTGCCGACGATGGCGGCGTGGTCGCCCATGAGGGGTCCGAGCGACGCCGGCGAGCCGTCCGTCTCCGCCGCCTGCTCACTGGCCGGTCGCAGGTTGGGGTTGCGCGCGAACCAGTCCTCGGCGGCGAGTGCGTCGAGCGCCGGCGTGGTGATGGGGATGCGCCAGTGCAGCTTCGCCCACTCCGCGACGTAACGAGGGCTGTTCAGGTACTGCATGAACGCCAGCGCGCCGTCCTGCTTCTCCTGGCTGAGACCCGAGGCGAGGAAGAGCGAGAACCCGCCCAGGCTGTTGCCCGCGAGAGGAACCTCGTCGTTGTACGGCATACGGCCGGCCTCGACCGTGAAGCCGTGACGCTCACCTCGCTGAATGAGGTGAGTGGCATCGACGGATGACGTGATGAGCAGGGCGATCTCCTGGTTCTCGAACGCCTTGAAGCAGCCGAGGAAGTCCCCTGCCGTTCCGGTGTACAGATAGTGGCCGTTGCGGTGCAGGCGTCGCCACCACTCGACGTAGGCCATCATCTCGTCCGAGGCGAGGTTGACCTTCTCCGGCCGTGCCGAGCGGCCGTTGTCGTGGTCCGCGATCAGCCCGCCCTGCTGGGCGACCGACTGGAGGAAGAACCAGTAGCAGTTCGGCCAGGCGATGCGGTGCGAGGGCCCGTCGGGGAGTTTCGCCACCGCCTCGCACGCGGCCTCCACCTCGCGCCAGGTACGCGGGGGCTTGGTCACGCCGGCGCGGTTGAGGATGCTCATGTTGGCGTAGAGCACCAGGGTGGACGCCGTCCGGGGCATGGAGACCAGATCACCGGCGTAGCGGAAGAAGTCACGTGCCGCCGGCAGCATGTCGCCGAGCACGATCGGCTCACCGAGGATCTCGGTTCGCCCCGCGATGGCCCCGTCGATGGACGTGAACAGCGGCGAGCCGTCGTTCTTGAGCGTGTCCATCATGGTCCGCGTCAGCGTGAAGTGGAATTCCGCGACATCGGGCGGATTCCCTTGCTCGACGGCTCGGGTCACGGCTTCGGGCATCGTGTAGAAGTCCTGGGCCTTGATTTCGACCAGATATTCCGGGTGCTTCTCGTTGAACTCTTGGGCAGCGGTCACCGCGATGTCCGGCTGATCTGCCATCTTGTAGCTGGCGGGATCGCTCAACCACACGCTGATACCGGTCCTCGTGGCCATATACTAACCCTCCGTCATTATCAATGCGGGCCAATTTCTATGGTGACAAGAAGTTAGCTCGGGTCAGCGTCCCAGTGGCGCGGCGCTGGCCGCAACTTCGACTTTGCTGGGCTTATGGCTCGGCTGTGCGGCGCGCTTACATTTCGTCGCGCGGATGCGATTCGGCCGTCTCGGTGCCGACGTCCGGCACGGCCCGACCGACGGGTTCTCCCGCCGGCCGTGCGGCTCGGGGCGAAAGCGGCGGGCCCGGGCCGGGGCACGGGCGCCGGGTGGCAGCAGCCGTCCAGAATCCGGCGCCCCGACCCGGCATCCGCGATCCCGGACGCCCGCCGCGTCCGGTCCACGTGCTGGCCGGCCGAACGGCGTGCTGCTCCGGCAGCCGCGGCCCGGGCCGGTCGCGCTACTCCGGACGGTTGCGCGGGCAGTTCTGGTAGACGGCGAGACGCCACTGCCCGTCACGCTTCACGAGAATCCACGAGGCGCGGATCGCGGCCGTGTCGGGGAGCTCCGTCTCACCGGCCGGAATGACACCGCCCTGGCTGATCAGCGCGACCGCACCGGGGCCGAGCGGCTTCATGTCGATGGGCTGCCCGGTCACCCGGGTGCCCTTGTAGGGGCCCGCGAACGCGGTCGCCATGAACTGCAGGATCTCCGCGCGGCCCTTCTTGTACACGCCGGGCAGGATGAGCGTTCCGTCCTCGACGAACAGATCGGCGAAACCGTCGGCGTCGTGCGCCGCCCACGTCGCGATCATGCGGGCGGGGAGGGCGGCGATTTCGGCCTGGTCCGCGTCCTGGTCCGCGGTCTTGGCGCCGTTGGGTGCGGAGTTCTTCGTCGTCATGCCGTGCTCGCTTCCATGAGGCCGGTGGCGGCTCGTTCGGCCGTGGCGTGATGGGTGGGCGTCGGCGTATTCGGCGCAGACAACGGCCCGCCGACGTAACGACAATCGCACCGTGACCTGATCGGTGCATCTTCGGTGTTGCCGCGCCCGGGTATCGCCCGACCCGCCGCAGGGGTGCGAGCCGAATTGCGGAAAAGGAGGATGAGAATTCGATTCCGTGCCGACCGTCCGGCCGGCGGAGCATTCATGGTCGAACAGCCCCGGCGGTGCGGGTTCACTTCACCCGCGTATCCGCCCGACGCGCCGAGGCACGCGGGAACGGCGCCCGACCGGCGGTGGCCCCGGATGACGGGGTGCGTATCCCGGCCCGGGACGAGCCGGTCCACGGACCCGATCGTGCCGGGCCCGGCGGCGTGGCACGGAGCCCGGCCGTGCCGGCGGGCTATCGCGTCTCCGGGTCCGCGGCGAGGTCGCGGTGCAGTTCGGCGCCGATCTGCCGGGCTGCCGCGAAGCTCGCCCAGGAGGTGAGTTCGATGGTCGCCCGGTCGTCGTGGCCCTGGGCGCGGAAGTCCCCGATGACCGCGTCGGTGACCCGGTAGGACGCGAGCGCGGTCAGCAACGCCAGCCGCGCGGCGGGACGTTCGTCGTCCGGGAGCTCGGCGACCGCCGACTCCCACCGCGGGTCGCTGCGGGGCACGGCCGGCTCGGGCGTCCGGTCCGCGATCCGGGCCACCACCAACCGGCGGACCCGTTCCGGCACGCTTCGCGCGCCGCCGGCGTCGACAGCGGCGGCGGCCCGGGCCACCGCGCCGGCGATGTGCGGTGGCCCGGCCGCCCAGGCGAGGTCGGCCGCGAGCGGAGCGTCGGGCAGCAGGTCGCCGGACCTTCCGGGGTCCGAGTGCCGGCTCGCCATGTCACGCATGAGTCGGGCGGCGACCCGCCGGACCACCCGCAGCACCGGGGTGGGAGCCGGCGGCATCGGCGAGTCACGCAGGAAGACGTTCACCATCCGGTTGATGTAGTGGAACGTGACCGCGACCCCGATCAGCTCCGGTGCCTGCGCCGGCGGAAACGGTGCCGGGTGGCGCGCCTGCGCCGACGGGTTCCCGCTGGCCCGGGCCCACCGCGCCAACTCCCGCAGGCCGGGGTCGGTGATGTCGCCGGCCCGGTCCACGGCGACCGCCAGGGCGTCGGGTCCACGAACCAGCCCGGCCAGTGCGGCACCGTGCACCTCGACGCAGTACGGGCACTGGTTGGCGAGCGACACCGCGGCGGCCACCGCCTCCTTGACGGACCGGTCGACCAGGCCCGGGGCGAGCATCGTCTCGCGCAGGATCGACCAGCAGGCGGCGAGCGTGTCGGGCGCGGGCGCGTGCAGCATCACCGGTGGCGCGACCATGCCGAAGTCGGCTTCCATCTGCCGGTAGACGCGGGCGGTCAAGCCGGTCGCGGCGCGGAGCGAGACCGGGGCGACGTGGCGGATGTGCGTCACCGACACCCGACGGGTGGCGCGGGCGAACAGGGTTACCACAACGGACTTCTTTCCACGTGGCACGGGGTCGCGGCTTGGTGCCGGCGCGCGGTGCGCCGGCACCCCTCAGCTACGCCGCGCGGGTGACCCCGCGTCGACCAGCGGTCTCACCGTCGGGCGACGGCGCACCGTAGCGTACCGCCACACCACGCTCCTGGGCGGCCCGGACGATGCCGGGCATGGCCCGCTCGGCCAGGGCGGCGATCGTCATCGCCGGATTCACCGTCAACGCACCGGGTACGGCGGAGCCGTCGGTGACGAAGATGCCCGGATGGTTGCGCAGTTGGTGGCCGTCGTCCAGGGCGGAGGTCGCCGGGTCGTCGCCGATCCGGCAGGAGGCCAACGGGTGCACGGTGTACGCGCCGACCAGATCGTTGGTCCAGGGCATGACCCGCGCCAGTCCGTCGCGTTCGAGGGTGTCCTTGACCGCGGCGTCAGACAGTGACCAGCCGCGCCAGGTGTTGGCGGTCGGCTTGTAACGCAGTGGGCCGTTGCCGAGCATCTGCTGCGAGAGCCGGTGTGAGTTGCCGGTCTCGGGCGGCGGCCCGAAGACGCCCTCGTTGTCGTCCTCCGACATGGTGAAGATGGTGAGCCACGACTGCCACCGCCGCATCATCTCCTTCTTCTCCACGCCGAACCAGGTCGGCCCGGTGGCGTCGGGCGCCTGGGCCAGGATCGTGCCGAGGCCCGGTGGGAAGTACAGCTGCTCGAGCGAGAAGCGCTCGTACTCCGGGAGGCTGCCGTCGAGCTGGTCCCAGCTCGCCACCGTGGGCCCGCGGCCGATCTGGTAGGCGGCGTAGGCCTGGCCGCCGTCGCGGGTCAGGCCGAGCACCTCGCGTACCCGGTCCTCGTCGAAGACGGCGGTGTTGAGGCGCTCGCCGTTGCCGGAGAAGTAGCGGCCCACCGCGTGCGGCATCGGGCCCAGTCGCGGCTCGGAGCGTTGCAGGATGACCGGGGTGGCCCCCGCGCCGGCGGCAAGGATGACGATCTTCGCGTCGATGGCGCCCTCGTCGTGCAGGACCCGGTAGTCGACGTCGTCGACGATCCGGTAGTGCACCCGGTAGCCGCCGTCGTCGTTGCGGGAGAGGTACTGGACCTCGTGCTTGGGCCGGATCTCGGCGCCGTGGGCGAGCGCGGCCGGGAGGTAGTTCAGCAGCAGCGAACGCTTCGCGTCGAACCTGCACCCGGCCATCATCCAGTTGCAGTTGGTGCACAGGTCGAGGTCGATCGCGGACGGCGCCGGGTTCGCGGTGCGGCCGGCGTGGGCGCAGGCCGCCGCGAAGAGCCCACCGGCGAACGGCACCTGCTCCCAGGGCGTGAGCCGCACCGGCAGTGCCTCGGCGACCCGGTCGTACCAGGGTTCGAGGGTGTCCCGGCTGATTCCGGCCGGCCACATCCGCCGGCCGATGCTGCCACGGCGTTCGAAGACGAACCGTGGCGCGCGCGGCATCGTGGCGAAGTAGACCACGCTGCCGCCGCCGACGCAGTTGCCGCCGAGCACGCTCATGCCGTCGCCCACCACGAAGTCGAAGATGCGTGTGTAGGACGAGCCGAGCAGGAAGTCGTGGTCGAACTCCTCGGCGGTGAGCCAGGGGCCGCGCTCCAGAACGGTGACGCGCGCGCCGCCGGCGGCGAGATGGTAGGCCGCGATCGCGCCGCCGAAGCCGCTGCCGATCACGAGGACGTCGGTTGACTCGGTAGCGGTCACGCTGGGCTGCCCGTCGTGGTGGTGTTCGGGTGGGAGTCGGCCAGTCGTCGGCCGTAGGAGAACTGGGGAAAGCGCCAGACGCCATCGGTGTCCGGCCGGAAGTAGCCGATGGTCAGCAACCCCGGATGCCCGGCGGCGATCGCGTCGAGCGTGCCCACGTGCGCGGCACTGTCGAAGGCCATGTTGCTGAACAGCGCGAGGGCCACCCACATCTGCTTCTCCGGGTTCTCCGGAGCGGTGAGCAGCTGGACGAGCGCCGTGCGGTCGTCGAACGACAACCCCACGAACGGGGGTACGTCGTCGTCCAGAACCAGGCCGCGCTCCTGCGCGTACTCGGTGGCGTGGTCGTTGAGGGAAATGGCGAGCGCGTCCAGGGCGGGTGCCAGACCACCGCCGGGCGTCTCCAATAGTTCGATGGCGCCCGATGCGACAGCGCCGCCGCCGGATGCGGCACCGGCGATGGCACGGTCGTCGGGCGAACGCTTCTCTCCGGGGACGATCGTGTCGGCGTACGCCTCGATTGTCATTGTCCGCGCCGGATCGGCGTCTAGCATGTCGGGTTGCACGGCGTCTCTCCCAGTTGGTCGTGCTGCCGTTTGGACGGGATTGCACGCGGTCTCTGGCGGCCGGGGGCCGCGGACCAGAGTTGGGCGGTTCCGTTCGCGATAGGACCATCGTGGCCGGTTTAAACAGGCTGATGCATCTCCCGCGTTGCGTCGCCGGTGTTAGTCGCGGTCACGCAACCTCGGAGTCGGAACATTCGTGACTGTTGCACAACAATCGACGCCAGTGCCAGTGCGCACACCGGCCACCCATTGAGGAGTGCCTATGGCTATCAATGACACCAACCCGGCGACGATGGATCCGCGCGAGTTCGCCCGGCTGGTCAAGAGGACGCCGACCGCCGAGCTGCGCCAGATGATGCACAGTGAACGGCGTTCGGTCGTGCTCGACGAGCTTTTCTCCCGCATGCCCGGGGTGTTCCGGGCCGACCGGGCGCGCACCCTCGACGCGGTGATTCACTGGTTCGTCGGCGACCGGCCCGACGGCGGTGTGGACACCTACGAAATGGTGATCGCGGGCGGCACGTGTGCGCTGTCCCCGGCGCCACGGGCGGAGCCCGATCTGACCCTCGCGCTCGGTGCGGTGGACTTCCTGAACCTGGTTACCGGAAATGCACACGCGGTGGGGCTGGTCATGCGCGGCAAGCTGAAGACCAAGGGCGATCTCGCGCTGACCGCCAAGTTTCCCAGCCTGTTCGATGTGCCGAAGCCCTGACGCACCAACACCGCGACGAATTCGGCGCCCCCGGTCATCCGGGGGCGCCGAATTCGTCGCGGTGGCGATGTCAGGCGGCGCGGGCGGCGTTGCCCGGCGCACGGGTGGCCGGGCCGCGGCGCCCGCCCCTGCCGCCGCGCTCCGGCCGGCCGGCGTCCGGTTCGGCAGGCGCCGACGGGTCGAACCCGTGCCCCTCCGGCCGGGTGCGCGCCTCGACGATGCGCCGGGCCGTCGAGCGGACGTCCTGCAACGCCAGCAGCACGGGCGGGTCGAGCAGGCGCAGCGGACGCAGCGCCAGCTCGGGCAGGGCGACATCGTCGTCGTCCCGGACCTGGACGGGCCCGTGCCGCAACACGTACGGTCGCACGCCGCGGGCGGCGGGCTCGTTCACCACCCCCGGCGGCAGGGCGTGCACCAGCAGGAACCACGATCCTTCCGGCACCTTGTCCAGCAGGTAGGGCCCCGGTCGATCGAGCACGGTGCAACTCACCGGCCGCCCCTGCGGGATCTGCTGCGGGAACAGGCCGATGAACGTGTGGCCGAGCGGGGCGTCCGGCGGGGAGGAGACGATGCCGCCGACGGTCGCCGACGGGCTGCGCGCCGCGTCGGACTGGTTGTCGACGGCGATCCGCGGCACCAGGCCGCCGTACCGACGGTAGGCCGTCGGTGATACCCCGACACTGCTGGTGAACCGGGTGCTGAAGGTGCCGACGCTGTTGTAGCCGACCAGGTGACTGATGTCGACCACATTCAGGGAGGTGCAGACGAGGAGACGCTTCGCCTCCTGGAGGCGCATCGCCGAGAGGAACTTCCTCGGCGACAGGCCGGTGACCCGCTGGAAGATCCGGGAGAAGTGGAACTTGCTGAACATCGCGGTGCGGGCCAGGTCGTCGATCGTGAGCGGTTCGCCGAGCCTTTCCCGCATGCATCTGATGACCCGGTAGACCGCCTGCTCGATTGCCTTGTCCATGTCGCCTCCCCCGGTTCCCCAAGGATCGCTCTCGGGGTAGCACGCCGCTCCGCCGCATCGACATCGTGAGCGCAGACGGGAATCGGGCCACAGGGCTTCGGAGAAGAGCCGCCACCAGTCGGCGGCGGTCTCCCACGGCGCCTGCCACCCACCCACCCACTCGCCCACTGAAGTCTCTGATCCGACTGACCGGGGCGCATCTCCAGGATTGCGTGACGCGTGGTGTGGGCGCCTGTCCGCATCCTGTCGACACGGCGGCGGTGGGGCCGGATCCTTCGCACAGGAATCCGTCGATGCGCCCGTTGAACGACCGGCCCCGTGCCCGGCGTGTGGACGTCGTCGGTGTCAGCCGGCTGCGGCCTCGATGTGGGCGAACTGGCCCGGCCGGCGCCCCGACCCGGCCGGTCCGCGGTACGCCTGCGCGATGTCCAGCCAGGCCTCGGCGTCCGGCCCGGTCGCGGTCACGGCGAGGTCGGCGCGGTGCCGACGACGGGTCACCAGCAGGCAGAAGTCGGCCGCGGGACCGGTGATCCGCTGCGTCGCGTCGTCCGGACCGAACCGCCAGTGCGCGCCCGAGGGCGCCGTCAGGTCGAAGCCGAACTCCACGTCCGGTGGGGTGAGGTCGCGGGCCAGGTAACCGAAGTCCCAGACCCGCACCGCGAACGCCACCAGGACACGCAGCCGGTCGGTGTACGTCCGCCGCACCCCCAGCGCGTCGGCGATGTCCTGGCCGTGCCCGAACAGCTCCATCATGCCGGCGGCGGCGAGGACGCCCGGCGGCAGTGGCCGGACCAGCCAGGGCACCGGCTGATCCGGCGGCGCGGCGGCGAGCGCCTTCTCGGCGGCGGCCCGCACGGTGCGCCACTGCCCCAGCAGCACCTCCGGCGGGTCGTTGAGGAAGCGCTGCATGGCGCCCCGGACGTTGGCGTCGAAGTCCGGCGTGAACGTCGCGGCCATCCTGGTGAAACCCGCCGGGTCGGAAGCGGCGGTACCGGCCAGATGGAACGTGGCCGTGAGGTGGGCGATCTGGTGCGTGATGGTCCAGCCCTCGGCGGGCGTGGGCAGCGCCCACTGGTCCGGCGTCAGGTTTGCCACCAGGCGGTCGACATCGTCGCCGTCGGCGACCAATGCGGAGATGATTTGCTCATGGTCGGGCAACAGACTGTCCTTTCTGGAAAGTCCGCGCGTCCGGCGTCACTAATGGGTACGCAGGTTGACTGAGCGCGGTCTATTCAGCATGACCGAGCCCTGTCGGCGTTCATCTCCGTCCGTGCGGACGTCCTCCGCATGCGTGCGGAGTCTGCCCGGTCGCGCAATTAACCCCGCCTGTTGCGCATTCACGGAGACGATATCGCCGGCCGCCCCGCCCATGCTGAGGACATGGTCACCCATCCGCTTCCCCGATTGGAACCGCCAATCCCGACCCCGCCGTGGCACCTCACCGCACCGAGTTCGTGAGACCAGGCCATGGTTGCCAAACGGGTCATCTCCTCCGTGCTCCAGCGGCAGGTCAAGTACGTCAGCGCCGTGCCGCCCACGGCCGCCACCGGCCTTGTCGCCGAGGTCTACGCGCAGGCCGCCGACGAGATGCGGGTGGTGATCCCGCCGATCCTCGCGCAGTCCCCGTCGCCGCCGTCGCTGGCCGCCTACTGGACACTCACCCGCGAGACGCTCACCGCGACCGGTCGGGTCGACCGCGCCCGCAAGGAGGCCGTCGCGGCGGCGGTGTCGGTGGCCAACCTCTGCCCGTACTGCGTCGACATGCACAGCATCGGCCTGTACGACCTGTCCACCGAACAGATCGCGGAGGCGATCGTCGCCGACCGCGCGGGTGAGGTCACGGACCCGGGACTGCGTGCCGTGGCCGGCTGGGCGCGGGTCGCGCACCGACCGGACGAGCCGGCCGTACGCCAGCCGCCGTTCTCCCCGTCGGACCGGCCGGAGCTCGTCGGGGTGGCGGTCACGTTCCACTACCTGACCCGGGTGGTGAACGTGTTCCTGCCAGGCTTCCTGGTCCCGCGCAGATTCGGGCCGAACGCCCGGCGCCGGTTCAAGCACGGGCTGAGTCAGGTCCTGAGCCCGCTGTTGCGCGAGACCCGCCTGTCGGGCCGGGCGCTGGCGCTTCTGCACGACGCCCCGCTGCCGGCGGACGCGGCCTGGGCTCAGGGCCACCCGGTCGTGGCCGCGGCCGTGGCGCGTTCCTTCGCGGCGCTGGACGCCGTCGGCGAGCGGGCGCTGTCCCCGGATGTGCGGCATCTGGTCCGCGAGCGCCTGTCGACCTGGCGGGGTGAGGAGTCCGGGCACAGCCGGGAGTGGTGCGAACGGCTGATCGCCGATCTGCCCGAGGCGGACCGCGCCGCCGGCCGGCTCGCGCTGCTGACCGCCTTCGCGTCCTACCAGGTCGACGAGGACGTGGTCGCCGAGTTCCGGGCCCGGGAGCCGAGCGACGCCGCGCTGGTGGAGGTCGTCGCGTGGGCGAGCTACGCAGCTGCCAGGCAGGTGGGCGCGAGGCAGGTCACCACCGGGAGCAACGCACTCCCGGAGTAGCACTTCCGTGGCTTATAAACCAGTCTGTGTCGAGATGTCAATGTTTGGGGGGGCCTCGTGCCGACCACGCTCGGATCGCTACGCCGGTTGGTGTTGACACCCTCGCTCCGCGAGGTGACGTTCGAACGTCGCGGTTTCCCGGGCGCGTCGTCGTCGACGGCGAGCCGCCTCGAAGCGATCCCGCAGGCGGTGATCTGTGGCTTCGAGTGGGGGATCGACGCCCGCGACCAGTGGGAGGTGGAGCGGCGGCTCAGCCTCATCGAGGCGGAGCAGCGTGGGTTCGCCTACGAGGGCGCCACGATGGCGTTCACGGTCCTCGACGCGATGCGAGGAGGGCGCGGGCACCGCACCCGTGACCTGCTGCGCGGACCGGGCCAGCCGCACATCTTCCTGGCCTACATCGGCATCGGCTTCGCGATGGCGAAGCTGCCGCGGGCGCTGTGGAAGCGGATCGTCCCCGACCTCGACGGCACGCCGTACCACCCGACGATGAGCTGGCTCGCGGTCGACGGATACGGCTTCGACCTGGCCTACTTCAAGACCGACCGGTGGGTCGACGAGCAGCGGGTGCCGGCGACGTATCCGTTCCAGGGATGTCCGCAGTACTTCACCCGCGCGGTGGACCAGGGCATCGGCCGGGCGTTGTGGTTCATCCACGACGGACGGGTGTCCGACGTGGCCGCGGCGGTGGGGCGATTCGCCACCCAGCGGCAGGGCGACCTGTGGAGCGGGGTCGGGCTGGCGGCGACGTTCGCCGGCGGTTGCGCGCCCGGCGACCTGGCCACGCTACGGCGCCTGGCCGGGCCGTCGTGGACGGAGCTGGCGCAGGGCTCGGTGTTCGCCGCCAAGGCGCGCCACTACTCGGGCACCGTGCCGCCACACACCGAGACCGCGGTCGCCGCGCTGGCCGGCCTCACCGTCGAGAAGGCCGCTCTGCTCGCCGACGACGTCGCCGTGGCCGAACAGGACGCGGGCGCCGCACCCGCGTACGAGCAATGGCGGCAGCGGATCCGCACCGCTGTCGCGGCCTCGACCGCGCACGACGCGCGCTGAGGCCGTTTCCCGCCGCCGGCGGACGGGCGCAACGGGAGGCCCGGCCGGCGGTTCCACCGCACATCGACGAGACGGTGGTGCGGCCCGACCGGAGACATCGACGCGCACAGGGCATCGGAAATGGTGCTCCGCACCGCTGAAGATGTGCACGCGTCGCCCGGGGCCGCAGAATTGAGAAGCCGGGCTGGGCGCGGTCGATCGAATTGACGACGACCGCGTTCGGCCCCTCCAACCGGATCGGCTGGACCGGACGCCTTCTGCGCGTTCCCGAAATCGCGGCTCAGCTCGCCCGCGCCGCGACGTCGCCACCGCCGAGAGAATTGCGACGCACCCGGACCCGAGCGAATACAAAGGGCGTTCCCGCGCATCGTCCACCGGCCGCGGCTACCGGGGCGGTGGTGAAGGCCGGGGACCCGCTCAATTCGATGACCGACGGCCACCCGGGCCGGCGTGCTGCGACGTCGGGGCAGCGTCGAACGCGCGACCCCGGCCGGCGGGACCTGCCCGGTAAGCCCGACCGACCTGTGCCGGCCGGTCGCCGGCACAGGTCGGGTCGGGCGGGTTCGTCGCCGCGGCCACCCCGCACGGGTGGCTGCTCAGTGCGGCTCGACCTGCGTCGCGATGAACTCGGCCAGCTCGGGCTTGATCGGACCGGCCGGCTGCGTCGTCGGCAGCTCCACCACCTGGTAGGCGTCCCGACCGAGGCCCTTCACCTCGACCGTCGAGGGGGAGTCGGTCAGCGCCGTCACCGTCGCCCGACCGACAGCCTCCGTGCTGGACGTGTCGTTGCGGCAGGCCAGCAGGAAGGCGAGCCAGCCGCGGTACCACACGATCAGGTCGGAGAAGGCTCCCATCGTGCCGGTGAGGCCCCGGCCGGCCGCCAGCGCGGCCACCTCGTCATGGAAGAGCTGCTCCATCGCGGCGACGACCGCCCACGGGTCCCCGTCCAGCTCCGGGCACGAACGCTTGGCCGGACCGAACTTCGCGAGGTACTCGTCGAACTTCTCCCGCACGAGCTCGTCGTCGGGCCACCCCGGCTGCACCAGGAGGGCGGTGACCGGACGGCTGGACGCCAGCAGGCCCGCGACCCGCAGGGAGAGCGCCGAGGAACTGCAGTGCCCGATCACGTACACATGGCCCTGGTCGGCGCCGGACCTCAGGAACTCGTCCGCGCAGGCCTCGGCCAGCTCCGGCACCGGAATGTAGAGGCGTTTGCCGCTGAGCGCGCCGATGGGGTCGATCTGGAACACCGGCCTGCCGTGGACGCGCTCGCTGAGCATCTCGCTCAGGCGCGGCGCCATGGACAACGCCTGGAAGTCGGCCACCAGGATGGGATCGGCCTCGCCGGGGCTGAGCCGCCGGAGAACCGGTTCGTCGAGGTCTGAACGCGTCATGTCATCCCTATCCGCTCGTGTCACCGCGCGCCGTTCATGGCCATCGCCCCGGCGCCGGCGCAGGAATTCTTGTCGGACGATGCGGTCCCGCGTCTGCTTCCGCCGCCTCACAGCCGGGCGAGGAGGTCTCTGGTGAAGAGGTCCTCCGGCGAGAGGATGCCCGCGACCACGCTGAAATAGCGTTCGGTGAGTTCCGGGGAGTCCTGGATGGCGCGGAGGAGGGTGAGGAGGTGGGGGTCCGGGTCGAGGCGGGCGGTGACGAGGTTGGTGTGGTAGGTCGGTTTCATGTGTTCGTCTCGGGCGCTGGCGAAGCGGGCGAGGGCGGCGTGCTGCCGGACGGGGTCGTTGATCGTGGCTGTCGGGTCGTCGCCACTGTTGAGTTCGGTGGCGAGCAGCTCCGACTGGTGGAACGCGTCGGTGATGCCGTGTGCGTTGATGGAGTCCTTGTGGTGGCCGGCGTCGCCGACGAGGGCCCAGCCGGGGCCGTGGGCGCGGCGGAAGAAGTTGCGTTGGTCGCCGGTTCCGTAGAGACGGTCGGCCATGGTCGCTTCGGCGAGTCGCTCCCACAGGGCAGGCGCGGTGGCCTGGATGTTGGCCAGGTAGGCCGCCTTGGGATCGCGTCGCACCTGGGCGAACTGCTCCTGGGGCAGGTAGGAGGCGATCAGGGTGAGGTCGTCGTGTGTGCCGACCGCGGCGACCCAGCCGCCGGTACGTTCGTAGATCTCGAAGTGGGCCGGTATGCCTGACCAGTAGGTGAAGTAGACGCAGGTGAGGTTGGGGTGTTCGGCGTAGTGGGGCGCGTCGACGAGTTTGGCGACGGTGGACCGCATCCCGTCGGCACCGATGACGAGGTTGGCACGTTCGGTCGTCTCGGCGCCGTTCCCGGTCCGCAGGCGGACGCCGGTCACCCGACCGTCCTCCGTGGTGAGGCCGGTGACCAGGGTCTGCTCGCGGACCTCGACGCCGGCGGCTGCGGCGGCTTCGGCAAGGATGGGGTCGAGGATGTAGCGACGGGGGGCGAAGGCGCCGACCACACCCGGCAGCGTGGGTGCCGGCCCGCGCAGGTAGACGTCGGCGACCTGGTAGCTGACGGTCTGTAACGGCGGGCAGCCGGACCGTCGTACCTGGTCGAGCAGGCCCCAGCGGGCGAGTCGTTCGACCCCGGATTGGTGAATGTACAGCGTGGACAGGGTGTCGCTCGGGTACTTGGCACGGTCCAGCAGGAGCACCCGGTGTCCGGCTCGGGCGAGCAGGAGCGCCGTTGTGGCACCCGCACACCGCGCCCCCACCACAATAGCGTCGTAGGTCACCCCTTCATGGTCGGGCCGGTCACCGGCCCGACCAACTTTGCCCGTGCCCGACCTGCGGCGCGATCTCCCGGCCGAACCGGGCCGAGACGGCAGATTCCGGGCAGCGCCGATCGCGCTGGCGCCGCCGGTGGGCAGCGGTACGCCGGCTCGGCGCCTCGGGACCGGTGCCGGCGACCGATGCGAGAACGGTCACGTTTCTGCGCCGGGTGACACGGGGGCGTAAAAGTGTCTCCCGAGCCTTTCCGAATGGCATTCGAAGCGCGTTCCGCGGCGTCGTTCATATGTGTTCTTCTCATTGTCGAGGCGATGGGGGATAGGCGCGTCCGGTGACTGGTCGGAGGGCGTCGGCAGCGACATTCCGCAAGCTCCGAGCTACTCCTTCGGCAGGGCCCCGGGCCTGAGCAGGATGTCTCGCCGCGTCCGGCAACGGGAGTTGCCGTGCGGTTATCCCGCAGCATCTGACAGGACTCGTGCCGCCGCCGGATAAAACGGAGGCCCAGCACTCCCGGAGATGCGCCGACGGAAACCCGGTGCGACGCTGGGTCATCGACCGGTGTGAGCAAGCCAAGTCCTTTACCTGGTTCTCGTGATAACGAGGGCCAGCACAGCTTGCCTCGAGTACGTGAAGAGCATTGGGCCGACATGTGGCTCAACAGCCCGATCAAAGCCGACTGTGGGTGAGTGGAGCAGCCGTGACAACGCGCGTCAGTGACCAGGTAACGCCGGATTCTGCTGTTCCGGCAGAGGAACTCTTGTGTGAGTTGTTCGCGGCGCAGGCAGCCCGGACCCCTACCGCGACGGCGGTGGTGTCCGGGGACGCGTCGCTGTCGTATGCGGAGCTGGACGCCAGGTCGAACCGGCTGGCCCGGTACCTGGTCACGAGAGGGGCCGGGCCGGGGCGGCTGGTCGCGGTGGCGACGGAACGGTCCGCGGAGATGATCGTCGCGGTCCTGGGGGTGCTCAAGGCCGGCGCGGCGTACCTGCCGATCGACCCGGCCAACCCCGCCGACCGGATCGCGTTCATGCTCGCCGACGCCGCCCCCGCCGCCATCCTCACCTCACGTGCCCTGGCCGCGACCGCGGTGGGCGCGGCGTCGGACGGCGCGCGCCCGGGCGTGGGCGGCGATCAGATGATCATGTTGGACGACCCGGCGGTCCACGCCGCCGTGGCCGCTCTCCCCGGTACCGCGGTGTCCGATGCGGACCGGCTCGCGCCGCTGCTGCCCGGGCACCCGGCGTACGTGATCTACACGTCCGGGTCGACGGGCCGGCCCAAGGGCGTCACGGTGGAGCACCACTCGGCGGCCTGGTTCGTGTCGTGGGCGGCGTCGACGTTCGGCGCGGAGCGGTTCAGCCGGGTGCTGGCGTCGACGTCGTTGAGCTTCGACGTCTCGGTGTTCGAGGTGTTCGGACCGCTGGCCTGCGGCGGGTGCGTGGAGGTCGTGCAGGACGTGCTGGTACTCGCGCGGGGCGGATGGTCGGGAAGTCTGATCAGCACCGCGCCCTCGGCGATGGCGGGGGTGCTCGCCGCCGCGGAGACGTCCGCGACCGCGCAGACAGTCGTGCTGGCGGGCGAGGCGCTGACCGGCCCGGTGGTGCGGGCCGTACGGGCGGCGGTGCCCGGCGCCCGGGTGGTCAACGCGTACGGGCCGACCGAGGCCACCGTGTACGCCACCGCCGGCGACGTGGCGGCCGGGCCCGACCTGGACGACCGCCCGGTCCCGATCGGCCGGCCGCTGCCCGGCGCGCAGGTGTACGTACTGGACGACAGGCTGCGGCCGGTGCCGATGGGCGGGACCGGCGAGCTGTACCTCGCGGGCGCGGGGCTGGCGCGGGGATATCTGAACCGGCCGGCGTTGACGGCGGACCGGTTCGTGGCGTGCCCGTTCGGCACGGGGGAGCGGATGTACCGCACCGGGGACCTGGTCCGGTGGGCCGGTGACGGCCAGCTGGAGTTCCTGGGACGCGCCGACGACCAGGTGAAGATCCGGGGACTGCGGATCGAGCCGGGCGAGATCGAGGCGGTGCTGGCCGCGCAGCCCGGCGTCAGCCGCGCGGTGGTGGTGGTGCGGGAGGACCGTCCCGGCGACCCGAGGCTGGTCGGCTACGTGGCGCCCAAGCCCGGTGACCAGGTGGATCCGGCGGCGCTACGGCAGGAGGCCGCCCGGACGCTGCCGGGCTACATGGTGCCGGCCGCGGTGATGGTCATGGACAAGCTGCCGCTGACGGTGAGCGGGAAGCTGGACCGCCTGGCGCTGCCGGCGCCGGACTTCAGCGCCGCCGCCGGCGGCGAGGAGCCGGCCACCCCGCAGGAGGCAGTGCTGGGTGAACTGTTCGCGCAGGTCCTGGGGGTCGACCGGGTCGGCGTCGAGGACAACTTCTTCGACCTGGGCGGCCATTCGCTGATGGCGACGCGGTTGATCAGCCGGGTGCGGTCGACGCTGGGCGCGGAGTTGCACATCCGGATGGTGTTCGAGAATCCGACGGTCCGGTCGCTGGCCCGTTCGCTCCAGGAGGCGGGCAGCGCGCGGACGCCGTTGACCCGGGTGGTGGACCGCCCCGAGCAGTTGCCGTTGTCGTTCGCTCAGCAGCGGTTGTGGTTCATGAACGAGTACGACGGGCCGAGCCCGTTGTTCAACGTGCCGTTCGCGTGGCGACTGCGGGGCGGGCTGGACGCGGAGGCGCTGACGGCCGCGCTACGGGACGTGGTGGGCCGGCACGAGGCGCTGCGTACCGTTTTCGCCGTCGCCGACGGTCAGCCGTACCAGCGGGTGATGGACGCCGCGGTCGCGGTGCCGCAGGTGACGATGGCGGCGGCGGACCGGGCGAGCCTGCCGGGCCTGCTGGAGCAGGCCGTGCGGTACGTCTTCGACCTGGCCGGCGAGCTGCCGGTGCGCGCCTGGCTGTTCCGGACGGGGCCCGCGGAGCACGTGCTGGTGGTGGTGATGCACCACACCGCCAGCGACGCCTGGTCGGCCGAGGTGCTGGTCCGGGACCTGAGCGAGGCGTACCGGGCGCGGCTGGCGGGGCGGGCGCCGGAGTGGGCGCCGCTGCCGGTGCAGTACGCCGACTACACGCTGTGGCAGCGCCGGCTGCTGGGTGAGGACCGGGCCGGCGACGGCGTGCTGGCTCGGCAGTTGGAGTTCTGGCGCTCCGCGCTGGCGGGGCTGCCCGACCAGCTGGACCTGCCGGCCGACCGGCTCCGGCCGCCGCAGCCGTCGCATCGTGGCGGCCTGGTCGAGCTGGAGCTGGACGCCGGCCTGCACCGCGCCGTCGAGGAGCTGGCCCGCGCCCACCGGGTGACGGTGTTCATGGTGTTGCAGGCAGGGCTGGCCATGCTGCTGTCGCGCTCCGGGGCGGGCACCGACATCCCGATCGGCACGATGGTGGCCGGCCGCACCGACGAGGCGCTCCACGATCTTGTCGGGTTCTTCGGCAACACGCTGGTGCTGCGGACGGACCTGTCCGGGGACCCGGGCTTCGGCGAGCTGCTGGGCCGGGTGCGGGAGCTGGACCTGACCTCGTTCGCCAATCAGGACGTGCCCTTCGAGCGCCTCGTGGAGGAGCTCAACCCGGTCCGGTCCGCCGCGCGGCACCCGCTGTTCCAGGTGATGCTCACCATTGACGACGACACCAGCAGGCAGTGGCAGGTGCCGGGCCTGGAGGCGGAGTCCGAGTCGCTGGTCGGCGAGACGGCCAAGTTCGACCTCAGCATGTTCTTCCGCCCGGAGTACGCCGCCGACGGCTCGCCGGCCGGGATCCGCTACTCGTTCGAGTACGCCCGGGACCTGTTCGACGAGTCGACCGTGAACGCCCTCGGTGGCCGGTTGGCGCGACTGCTGAGCCAGGCGGTCGCCGACCCGGGCCGCCGGATCAGCGAGCTGGACCTGCTGACGCCCGCTGAGCGGGAGCTGGTGGTGCACCGGTGGAACGACACCGCCCTCCCGGTGGCCCCGGCGACGGTGCCCGGGGTGTTCGCGACGCAGGTGGCCCGGACCCCGGACGCGGTCGCGGTGGTCGACAGCCAGACGAGCCTGACCTTCCGGGAGCTGGACGAGCGGTCCAGCCGGCTGGCGGCGAAGCTGGTGGACGCGGGCGTCACCACGGAGTCGCGGGTCCTGGTCGTGATGCGGCGCTCGGCGCAACTGTGGGTGTCGCTGCTGGCCGTCCTGAAGGCGGGCGGCGTGTACGTGCCCGTCAACGTGAGCTGGCCGGTGTCGCGGATCGCGTTCGTCGCCGACGATGTGGGCGCCGTGGCGGTGCTGTGCGACGAGGAGCTGACGGACCTCGCCGGGCAGGTGCGGCCGGAGGGCGCGCCGATCCTGCTGGCGACCGCCGGGGACGCCGCCACCGGGACGCGGGAGGACTTCACCGTCGCGGAGATCCACCCGGACCAGTTGGCGTACGTCATCTTCACGTCCGGGTCGACCGGGGTGCCCAAGGGCGTCGCGGTGACGCACCAGGACGTGGTGGACATGGTGCTGGACCCGGCGTGGCCGGACGGCGTGCACGAACGCATGCTGGTGCACTCGCCGCACTCGTACGACATCTCGACGTACGAGCTGTGGATAGCGCTGCTGCGCGGGGGCACGCACGTGGCGGCGCCGGCGGAGGAAATGAGCATCTCCCGCCTCGCGGAGGTGATCGCCTGGGCGGCCCCGACGGCCATGTGGCTGACGTCGGCGCTGTTCGACGCGGTGGCGGCGGAGCAGCCGTCGGCGCTCGCCGGGCTGCGGATGGTGGTGGTCGGCGGCGACGCGGTGTCCGGCACCGCGGTGCGGCGGGTGGTCGAGCGGTGTCCGGGCGTGATCATGGTGAACGGGTACGGGCCGAGCGAGTCGACGACGTTCACGACGTTGCACGCGATGACCGAGTTCTCGGACGAGCAGGCGGCGCAGCCGGTGCCGATCGGCGGCCCGATGGCCAACATGCGGCTGTACGTGCTCGACAGCGCCCTGCGGCTGGTGCCGGTGGGCGTGACGGGCGAGCTGTACATCGCCGGCGCGGGCATGGCGCGGGGGTACATGAACCGGCGCGGGTTGACCGCCGAGCGGTTCGTGGCGTGCCCGTTCGAGACGGGCGAGCGGATGTACCGCACCGGTGACCTGGTCCGGTGGAACGCCGACGGCCTGCTGGTGTTCGTGGGACGCGTCGACCTCCAGGTGAAGATCCGGGGCTTCCGGGTCGAGCCGGGCGAGATCGAGGCGGCGCTGGTCGCCCAGCCGGACGTGGGTCAGGCCGCGGTGGTGGCCCGGGAGGACCGTCCCGGCGACCGGCGGCTCGTGGCGTACGTGGTGCCGACGTCCGGTGGCCGGGTGGATCCGGCCGCGGCGCGGCAGGAAATCGCGCGGACGTTGCCGGAGTTCATGGTGCCGTCGGCGGTGGTGGTCATGGATGCGCTGCCGCTGACGGTGAACGGGAAGCTGGACCGGCGGGCGTTGCCGGTGCCGGACTACAGCGCGGTGGCCAGCGGCCAGGAACCGGGCACCGCGCGCGAGTCGGTGCTGTGTGACCTGTTCGCCCAGGCCCTGGGCGTCGACCGGGTCGGGGTCGACGACAACTTCTTCGACCTGGGCGGCCACTCCCTGCTCGCCGCCATCCTCCTGGCCCGGCTGGAGGACCAGCTCGACATCAAGATCGGGCTGAAGACCTTCCTCGCCAACCCCTCCGTCAACGGCGTCACCAGCCAGGTGGCCCTGTCGAACACGGACCAGCGCAGCGCGAGCACGAGCGCCGCGTAGAAAGGCGGAAGCGAACTGGGTCTGGTGGAAACGTCCACCAGACCCAGTTCGCTGTCACCGTCCGCCAGCGGGATGCGGGCGACGGGACTCCGGTCAGTCCGTACTCAGGTAGTTGTAGAGGCGGCGGGCGCCCTCGGCGACGGTGTCCTCGCCCTTCGCGAACGCGATCCGGATCTGCGGCGGGCCGGTCCGCGCCGACCCGTAGAAGCACTGACCGGGCACGACGCCGACGCCGCCTTCCCGCAGCAGGCGTTGGACCAGTTGCGCCTCCCCTTCCCCGGGGCGCGCGAACGAGGTGGCGTCACACATGACGTAGTAGGCGCCGGCCGGCCGCTGGAACTCGATGTTGCACTTCTCCAGCCCGGTGACGAGTATGTCCCGTCGCTTCCCGTAGACCTCTCTCAGCTCCTCGAAGTAACTCGTCGGCAGCGAGAGCGCCGCGGCGCCGGCGGCCTGGAACGGGGTGGGCGCCGCGATCGTGAGGAAGTCGTGCACCCGCGCCACGCGCTCCATGAGGCTCTGCGGCCCGGTCACCCAGCCGACCCGCCAGCCGGTCACGGAGAACATCTTCGAGAGCGCGTTGATCGTGATCGACTGCTGGTCCATCCCGGGGATGTCGGAGATTCTGGCCGGTCGCTCGCTCGTGAAGTAAAGCTCGTCGTAGATCGCGTCGTGGATGACGATGATGCCGAGCCGCAGGCACACGTCGGCCAGACCCTGGATCTCCTCCCGGGTGAAGACGCGCCCGGTCGGGTTGTGCGGTGAGTTGATGATGACCGCTCGGGTGTTCCGGTCGGCGACGGCGGCGATCTCCGCCGGGTCCAGCACCCAGTCCGGGCCCTTCAGCTGGACGTGCCGGGCCTCCACGTCGATGAGTCGCAGGTTGACCGCGTAGGACTCGTAGGCCGGCTCGACGATGATGACGTTGGAGCCCTTCTCCGCCACGGCGAGCAGCGCGGCCAGCATGCCCTCGGTCGCCCCGCACGTGACGCAGATCTGCGTCTCCGGGTCGTAGGGCGTCGGCATGTCCCAGCGCCGCTGTTCGAATCCGCTGATGGCGTGGAGGAACTGCGCGCTGCCGCGGGGGGACGTGTACTGGTTGTCGTTCGACCGGATGGCCGCCACGGCGGCCTCCTGCAGGCTCAGCGGCAGTGGGTAGTGCGGTATGCCCTGTGCCAAGTTCACGGCGTCCGCCTCTTGGCACGCGCGTGTCATGCCGCGGATCACCGACTCGCCAACGGGTATGTTCGCTGGCGATCTGAATATGTTCTCCAGATCTGGCGTTACCGACATGAGCTGGTTCCTCTCAGGATGTGACGTGGCGGTCGGGGTGGGATCCCGAAGGTCTGCGCGGTCCGACTGCCGTCGGTCGGCACGTCGGGCCGTGGGTGACGGGCCTCCGGTGATGAGCGTCCTGGCCGGCCGACCCCGTCGTCGAAGGGAACGTCGCGCTGGTTGACCAGAGCGATCACCCAGCCCTTCGCCCGCGGGCGACCGGCAGCCTGACCGGCGAAGCGGGACAGGAAGATGCCCCGGGGCTCGTCTCCCGACATCTCCACCGTCGTCCTCGGCCCGTCCCGCCGGCTGCTGTTCGCGGGAACGTGCGGAGTCGTGGTGCGGGTCGGCGCGTGCCCGGGGCTCGACGGGAGGTCGAACGCGCGGCGACGGGAGCCGCCGGTCGAACGGGGCGGACGGATCCCGGGCCGGCGGCGGAGATCGCGGTGCCGCGCGAGCGGACGGCCCGGCCGCCGGCGCCGGTCACGCGACCGGCCGCGCGGCGGGTCCGGCCACGAGCCGGGCCGCCCGAGGGGCCAGCCCGGGGCGACGGCGCGGCTCGTGGACATCTCGACAGGGGGGTGCGGCACAGGTGACTAGTCGAGCTGGGCGCAGATCTCCTCGAGGAGGCGGTATTCCGCCGCCTCGTCCTCGTCTCGGCCGCCCAGCATGTAGTAGCCGAACTTCATGTGCTCCATCGGACCGTTGATCTGAAGGATGCCGTTCCTGAGGTCGGTGATCGCGGCCTCCACGTCCTCGAGCTCCACCTCGGTGTTCTCGCGGATGTAGAGGGCCGTCATCCGCCTCGCGGGAAGGATCTCGCCGTGCCAGGCACGAACCTGGGCGGATTCGTTGTAGGTGTCCCAGTACATGCGCGAGCCGGGGATGATCCCGGGCGCCGCGACCGAGATGCTGGTGATCAGGTCGCGGTACTCCTCGGCCATCGACAGCCAGCTGTTCACCTCGGTCTTGAGGTTCTTCATCGTCGTTCCCGGCAGGCCCATGATCCCCGATGCGTACAGCTTGTAGTCGAGGTCACGCGCCAGCTCCAACGCCTCCCCGATCCGCTCCGGGCCCTTGTTGATCCCCTTGGAGTCCGCCTTGAGCAACTTGGGGTCGAATGCCTCCAGCCCCACGTTCCACGTGCGCACGAACCCCTTGCACAGCTCCGCCGACTCGAGGAACTCGTAGACCAGTCCGTAGGCCAGCATGAACCGGTGCTTCTGCAGGATCGGGGACTTGGCGCAGGCCTCCGCCATGTCGTTGAGGTAGGAGATGTTGCCCTCCCACTGCTCGCGCGAGAAGCCGAGGGTGGAGTCGCCGGCGGCGTACACGTTCGCGCCGATGTCTCCGACGATGTTCTCCAGCACCGGAATCGCCGACGCGACGTCCGTCGTCTTGGGGGTCAGGCCCTGGATGGAGCAGTGCTTGCACCGGCGGCCCGGCCGCTTCCCCCAGGTGCATCCACCGTCGAGCGGCACCGTGACCATCCGTTTGAGGTCGTAGTGCTGGGAGTACCAGATGTTGAAGGCGCGGTCGTAGTGCTTCTCGAGCTGGTCGAGGATCAGCCGGTAGTCGGGCAGGATCCGGCGGTCCAGCGGGAACGTGCCGGCGTCCTGGTTGACGACCTCGCCACCGGTTGTCCGGTACGCCACGGAGGGGACCCGGCTCAGCTCCAGCCCGCCCTGAAGGTGGGTCAACAGGCCCATCATGGTGAACGGGCCGTTGTTGCCGGTGCTGATGAAGTCCACCAGGCGGCTGCCGTACTTGCCGGTAAGCGTCTCCTGGTACAGGATGCCGGCGTGGTCGTTGCCGAAGACGATCACGGCCTTGGGGTTGACGCGCTTGATCTCCGCCGCCACGATCATGGCCCACAGGGTGGTGGCCGTGTAGACCGTGAAGGCGGCGACGTCCGGCGGGTCCTCGTTGATGGCGGTCCTGACGTGCTGCCAGTCCAGATGGCTCATGTCGATGTAGCGCCAGGCGAGGTCCGGGAAGCACCGGGCCTGATACGTGATCATCTCGACCAGGGCGGCGTGCGGGTACACGGATCCCTCGTTGAGGTGGCGTTCTTCCTCGGATCTCCCGTCGAGCATGGCGCTGCCGGCGTCGTGAGCGTCGCGGTGGGCGGAGGTGAGCGGTAGACCGAAATACCACACCGATCGGAGCTTCTTCGATGCCGTCGGCACCGTGGGACCGGGATAATCCCAGCGGTAGCGAGGATCGGCCCCCACGATTTCCTGAATGGGCTTGAGGCTCATCTTCATGGCCACCACCTCCGACTATTCACAGGTCCTGTGGCCCTGTTTGAATATTTCGTTGAAAAGCGTCACATCTTCCCGGCGAACGGTCCCGTGTCCGCCATGAATATGTGAATTCGTCACGCGGATCCGGTGGGTCGGGTCCGCGCGGACGGAGATCTTTTCTGCCGGCCTGCGACGGCACCACGCGGAAGCGGGGGTTGACCGCGGCTCGGCCGCTCGCCGTCCGACCTCGTGTCCTGGCCGTGGAACCCGTCGCAGGGCATCGCTACTCCCTTGGCCGCGGGTCGCGGTTCGCGCGACGCGGAACTGTCTGACCAAACGCATTCAAGCAATCATTCTGATCGTGACCGCGTAGAGGGGCATCTCGCAGCTTGCTGGGGTGCACGCATCCCGGCCCGTGGTCGTCGTTCTCGCCCGGGCCGGGTCCGCAATGAAAAAGACGCCATTGACGCCGGTAGCGCCGAAGATGGCTCTGACACCCAGTCGGCCCTGCCGGGCTCACGCAGCGGGCAGCGGCTTCGCTCGTCCGACATCGCGGCTGACGGCATGGGGAAGGCACACGTTTCTGGTTCGCAGAGGAGGACGATCGCGATGCCTGAACAGCCTGTCGGCCGCGCGGTGGTACTTGGCGGTAGCTTGGCCGGCCTACTCGCCGCCAATGTGCTCGCCGAGGTGTATCCCGAGGTGCTCGTGGTAGACCGCGACGAGCTGGCCGGAGTGGCGGGTTACCGGAAGGGCGTTCCGCACGGTCGGCACGCCCATGGTCTGGTCGCCCGCGGGCAACAGATCCTGGAGAAGCAGTTTCCCGGGCTGACCGCCGACATGGAAGCCGCCGGCGTCCAGCCGGGTGACTTCAGCGGCGCGATCCGCTGGTACTTCAACGGAATGCAGCTCCGCCAGGCGAACACCGGCCTGCTCTCGGTGCCGTGCACCCGGCCGGTCATCGAGCACCAGGTGCGCAACAGGGTGGAGAAGGTCAGCAACATACGCTTCCTGGAGGGGTACGACATCGTCGGGCTGGAGTCGACGCCCGACAAGGGTCGTATCGTCGGCGCGCGTGTGCAGCGTCGCGACGGCGGTTCGGATCCGGAGACCCTCCGTGCCGACCTGGTGATCGACGCCACCGGGCGGGGGTCGAGGACGCCGGCCTGGCTGGAGGAGCTCGGCTACTCCCGGCCAGACGAGGACCGGGTGAAGGTCGACCTCGCCTACACCACGCGCCACTACCGGGTCCGTTCCGACCCGTTCGGCAGCGACATCGCCGTCATCGCGGCGGCGACACCCACTCATCCGCGCGGGGCCTTCTACTACCGGCTCCCCGGCGACGACGGACGGGTCGAGCTGTCGCTCACCGGCGTTCTCGGCGACCACCCGCCGACCGACCCGGACAAGTTCCTCGAGTTCGTCCGGTCGGTTCCGGTGCCGGAGATCTACGAGTCCGTCCGCGAGGCCGAGCCGCTCAACGACCCGGTGATGTTCCGCTTCCCGGCGAGCGTTCGCCGCCGTTTCGAGCGGCTGACCCGGTTTCCGAAAGGGTTCCTGGTCATCGGCGACGCGGTGTGCAGTTTCAATCCCATCTACGCACAGGGCATGGCCATCGCCGCCGTCGAGTCCCGCGTCCTGGCCGACAAGCTCGGCCGGACGACCGTGCCGGATCCGCACGAGTTCTTCCAGGAGATCTCCCGCCAGATCGATTCGCCGTGGGAGTTCGCGGCGACCGCGGACCTCGGATACGCGGGCGTGGAGGGCCGACGGACCGCCAAGATCCGCATGATCAACGCCTACGTGGCGAAGGTCCAGCGTGCCGCGGTGCACGACGCGAGCCTCACCAATGCCCTCATGAGGGTGGCGGGCCTCATCGACGAGCCGACCGCACTGCTTCGCCCGGGCAAGATGCTCCGGGTGCTGCGGCAGTCCGGTCGCCGGCCGGACCGGGCGCCGGCGGCGGCGCCGCTCAGCGCCGGCCGCGACTAGCGCCGGGATGCGCCGCCCGCGCATCTTCCAAGATCGTCTGCTCTCCCTTACGCGCAAGCCACCTGCTCAGCTCCATCCCCGCGTCGCCCGTTGCGAGGCGACACCGCGTCAGCGGACGTCCGTTCTAGGAGGAACACGATGGTGACTGTCCACGCACCGGCCAAGGCCGAGCTCGTTCATCGCGCGTCCGAGCTCGTGCCGCTCCTGCGGGAGAAGGCGCCCTGGATGGACGACAACCGGCGGATCCATCCCGATGTCATCGACGCGCTCACCAGCGCCGACCTGCTCAAGATGCGGGTCCCGACCCGCTACGGCGGCTTCGAGTCCGACATGGAGACCGTCGTGGACGTGATCGCCGAGCTCGGGCGGGGCGACGGCTCGACCGCCTGGACGGCCTCGGTGTGGGCGATCAGCACCTGGATGATGGGGCTGTTCCCGGACGAGGTGCAGGACGAGGTGTTCGCGACGCCCGACGTCCGGATCAGCGGCATCCTCAGCCCCGGCGCCGTGGCCGTGCCGACCGACGGCGGCTACATCATCAACGGCAAGTGGTCGTTCAACACCGGCGTGCAGCAGAGCACGTGGAACACGAACGCGGCGGTCACGCCGACCGAGGACGGCGGTATGGCGCCGGTCATGACGCTCATCCGCAACTCCGACCTCCAGGTCGTCGACGACTGGCACACCTCGGGCATGCGCGGCTCCGGCAGCGTCACCACGATCGCGAAGGACCTCTTCATCCCGAAGGAGCGGGTGCTCCAGATGGGGCCGGTGCTCCAGGGTCAGCACATGTCCAAGCTGAACGCGGACTCGCCGATCTTCAAGGCGCCGTTCATGCCCACCGCCTGCGCGACGATCAGCGCGCCCGCGCTCGGCCTCGCGATGGGCGCCAAGGACGCGTTCCTCGAGCGGCTGCCCGGCCGGAAGATCACGTACACCAGCTACGAGAACCAGAGCGAGGCGCCGGTCACCCATCTGGAGATCGCCGAGGCGGTCACCAAGATCGACGAGGTCGGGTTCCACGCCCACCGGGCGGCCCGCATGCTCGACACCAAGGGAGCGGCGGGGGAGCAGTGGACGCTCGAGGAGCGGGCCCGCGTGCGGCTCGACCTGGGCGCCGCGTGCCAGCGGGCCAAGGAGGCGGTCGACATCCTCGTCGGCGCCAGCGGCGGTTCGTCGATCTACCGCGACGTGCCGATCCAGCGCATCCAGCGGGACGTGCAGACGCTCAACCTGCACGCCATCCTGCACCCGAGCACCAACCTGGAGCTCTACGGCCGGATCCTCTGCGGTCTGGGCCCGAACACCCCGTTCGTCTGATCGGCGCGTTCGCCGGCCACCGGGGGCACGTGTCCGCGCCCGGGGCTCCGGCCGGCCGCCGTCCACGATCCGAGCCCTGCGCCGCTGCACGCGGCCCGCGACTGACACAGGGAGGTTGTTAGATGCGTCCGTTCCGTATCGAAGTGCCGCAGTCCGATCTCGACGATCTGCACCGGCGGCTCGACCACACGCGCTGGCCGGACGAGATGCCGGGCGTGGGCTGGGATCGCGGTGTGCCGCTGGACTATCTCAAGGAACTGGCCGACTACTGGCGAAACGGTTACGACTGGCGGGCGGCCGAGGCGCGGCTGAACGCGTACCCGCAGTTCGTCACCGAGATCGACGGGGTGAACGTGCACTTCCTGCACGTCCGCTCGCCCGAGGAGGGCGCGACGCCGTTGATCCTGACCCACGGCTGGCCGGGCACGGTGGCCGAGTTCCTCGACGTCATCGGGCCGCTCAGCGACCCGGTCGCGCACGGCGGTGACGCCGCCGACGCCTTCCACCTGGTGATCCCGTCGATTCCCGGATACGCGTTCTCGGGGCCGACGGGTCAGGTGGGCTGGGACACCGGTCGGGTGGCCGGCGCGTGGAAGGAGCTGATGAGCGGCCTGGGCTACGACAGGTACGTGGTGCAGGGCGGCGACTGGGGAACGCCGATCTCGCTGCGGCTGGGGCTGGCCGATCCCGAGCACGTCGTCGGCATCCACCTCAACATGTGCGTGGCGTTCCCGCCGCCCGATCCGGCGGCCATGGAGGGCCTGGGCGAGGCCGACCTGGCCCGCCTGGAGTTCACCGGCACCTTCATGCAGGACGGGACCGGTTGGCAGCGGATCCAGTCCACCCGGCCGCAGACGCTCGCCTACGCGTTGACCGACTCGCCGGTGGGGCAGCTTGCCTGGATCGCCGAGAAGTACAAGGAGTGGACCGACTCGGTGAAGGTGCCGGAGGACGCCGTGAGCCGCGACCACATCCTCACGGCGGTCTCCATCTACTGGCTGACGGCGACGGCCGGGTCCAGCGCCCAGCTCTACTACGAGTCCAGCCGCATGGACGCCGACTTCATCCGGACCTGGGCCGGGCCGTGGCCGCTGACGATGCCGGTGGGCGTCGCGTCGTTCCCCAAGGACGCGGTGCGGCCGGTGCGCCGGTTCGCCGACCAGGTCCTGCCGACCCTCAGCCGGTGGACCGAGTTCGACCGGGGGGGCCACTTCGCGGCTCTGGAACAGCCCCAACTTCTGGTCGACGACATCCGCACGTTCGCCCGCTCGCTCGCGCGCTGACCGTACGGGTGCGCCGCGGCCCGCGTGGGCCCGCCGGCCGGTCGGCCGCACGGGCCCACCGCGGGTCGCAGTGGTGGACGACCTGCCCCTGACGGGCGTGGGTGTGGACGAGAGGCGGCCATCGCGTCGGTCCTTCGCGACGACCATGTCGGGGAAGGATGAGCCGACGCGATGGCCGCTTCCGCGAGTGCGGGCGCCGTCGACCTGCCGGTGATGTCGGCCGGGGCGGAGGCGACCCGCGGCGCCGGGCGGGCCAGCGCGGCGACGAGCCGGTGACATCCCGCGACGGCTGCCGGCCTCGGGAGTGCGACGCCCGGGCCGGGACGATCGACCCGGCCGTCCCGGAGCCGCGGCGGGGGCTCGTCCTTCCCGGACCGGCTGCCGACGCCTCGCCGGCGGGGCGCGCAGGCTCCGGTGTCGGTGGTCGCCACGAGTGGTCCGCCGGAGGCGTCGACCAGGCGGGTGGAAGGCCGGTCGAGCTGCTCGTGATCCGGCAGCAGGCCCGGGGCGGCTGCCGTGAGGCCCGGGCCGGGGCGCTCCGCAACCGGTCGGCCGACTGATTGCCGCCGTCCTTCCCGGGAAAGGGTCCCGACCCCCCCGCCGTCGAGGCGTCGGGCGACCCTGACGCACTCCGGCAACCGATTTTTCGATAACAGGATTTGGTGTCCGGGGAATTCGAGGGCGCACTATGGGACGTGAGCAGGGATCCGTCAGGCTATATCCTCGTAACTGTTGGTCGGGGGTAAGCGTGTCTTTCCACCGGGATGCCGCCGCTTCCATGGCGTGGTTTCGGGAGAGCGCGCTCATCAGCTCCTCCGGCAATGCCTCGGGACGCCAATCCGGTGTCGGTTCAGGTGCCACTGAAATTGAGCCGACACCCCGCAACCTCCAAGATGCGGCGTCCACGCCTGGGACTGCATCGTAGGCGTACGGGCATAATGCGCTTGGCCAAACACGCCAAGCTGGCTGAGATGCGGAAGGAAGATCTGCGCGTGACCGTTGACATCGCCAACACCCAGAGGTCATACGATGGGACACTGGCAGCAGAGTCTCCCTTTTTCCAACCAAGCCCTTGCGAATCCACAATTGTCGGGGTGGGCACGGCCTCATCCTCCACGTCCTTCTCGCAGCAGGATCTGCTGGACACCTTCGCGATCTCCGATCCGAAGATCCGCTCGGTCTTCCTCAACAGCGCGATTCGGCGACGCTTCCTCGAACTGCCGCTGCCGGCACCCGATGGCAGCCCGTCCGTGGAAACCCAGGCAGACCTGCTCGGCCGGCACAAGAGGCTGGCCGTGGACATGGGGATGCGCGCCCTGCAGGCGTGCCTGGACGACGTCGGCGCGACGATCTCCGACATTCGCCACCTGTGCTGCGTGACCTCCACCGGATTCCTCACGCCGGGGCTCAGCGCCCTCCTCATCCGTGAGCTCGGCATCGACCGGTACTGCAGCCGGACCGATATCGTGGGAATGGGGTGCAACGCGGGGCTCAACGCCCTGAACGTGGTGTCGAGTTGGTCCGTGGCCAACCCGGGCGAGCTTGCCGTGGTGTTGTGCACCGAGGCTTGTTCTGCCGCATACGTGCTGGACTCGACCATGCGCACCGCGGTCGTGAACAGTCTGTTCGGCGACGGCGCCGCGGCGCTGGCCGTTGTCGGCCGCCCCGCCGGCAACTCCTTCGGCGTCGCCGGCGGCGACTCGTTCGGCGTGGCCGGTGGTGACTCCTCGGGCGCCGCTGGCGGGCCCCGCATCCTCAAGTTCGCCAGTTGCATCATCCCCGAGGCGGTCGACGCCATGCGCTACGACTGGGACAGCGTCCAGAACCGGTTCAGTTTCTTCCTCGACCCGCAGATCCCCTATGTCGTGGGCGCTCATGCGGAAATCGTCGCGGACCGTCTGCTGGCGAATACCGGTCTGCTTCGTAGCGACATCGCACACTGGCTCGTGCACGCCGGGGGAAAGAAGGTCATCGACGCGGTGACGGTCAATTTGGGACTGAACCGCCACGAGGTCCGGCACACCACCAGCGTGCTACGCGACTACGGAAACGTGTCAAGCGGCTCGTTTATTTTCTCGTACGAACGCCTCCAGCAGGAGAGAGTGACCGCCCCGGGCGATTATGGAGTGCTGATGACGATGGGTCCTGGTTCCACGATCGAGACAGCGCTGATCCAGTGGTGAGCGCGGCAACCGTCCGGACAGGCCGGGGCGAGCGTTACGCCGCTGACGGCGCACGAGGTGATGTCGAGCTTCGCATCGACGGCTCGAAACCCCTGACGATGGAGTCCGTCGCCGCGGTGGAGGCCGCCTGCGCGGCGGCCGAGTCGAACAAGACCACCACCATGCTCGCGGTGCACGTGACCGGCACGCCCGGCAAGGACTGGACACACGGTCTGGACGTGGCAGTGGTCAGCAAGTGGGAGCGGTCACTGCGCCGGCTCGAGCGGCTCAGCGTGATGACTGTCGCGGTCGCCTCCGGCGACTGCGGGGGCCTCGCCCTGGACGCCATGTTGGCGACCGACTACCGCATCGCCACGCCTGACATCCGGCTGTCCCTGTTCGTCGACGGGGAAGCCACCTGGCCCGGCATGGCGATCTTTCGACTCGCACAGCAGTCCGGCGGGACCCGGCTGCGCCGGGCGATCCTGTTCGGCGCCCACCTGGACGGGTCCGAGAGCGTCGACCTGGGCATCGTCGACGAGTTGACCAACCATCCGGCGATGGCCCTGACCGCCACCGCCGAGATGGTGAGCGGTCTCTCCGGCAGGGAGCTGGCCATCCGGCGGCAACTCATGTTCGACGCCCCGACCACCAGCTTCGAGGATGCCCTCGGCCGCCACCTCGCGGCCTGCGACAGAGCCCTGCGGCGGTCGACCGCCACCGAGGCCGCGACAGGGGATCCGCAGCCCGCGGAACGGGAGGGGTCCGGGTGAGCCGGGCCGTGGAGAGATAGGTCCTGCGCAAGCCGTGCGCGTCCGTCGTACCCGAAACGGGGCAGCGTTCCATCGTGCGGACCGAGCCGATGCCCGAACGCGCCCACTCCCACGATGAGAGGGAATTGTGGATCGAAAGATCACGAAGGGCCTCGCCCTCTTCGTCGCCGCGGCGACGGTGGCGGTCGTGCCCGCGGTGAACGGCGCCTCGGCGGCGTCCGGAGCGGGCCCGGCCGCGACCGCCGGGATCACCTGGAAGCCGTGCGGGACGCCCGATCCGCACGGGGTCGACGCTGAGTGCGGCCTGCTCGACGTGCCGCTGGACTACCGCAGGCCGAACGGCAGAAAGATCCAGATCGCCGTCTCGCGGATCAGGGCGACGGTGGCCGCCGAGGACTACCAGGGCGTCATCATCTCCCTGCCGGGCGGACCCGGCAACTCCGGGCTGTGCACCTCGGCGGCGGTGTGCGTCCCCGCCGCCGTCCGGGGCGCGTACGACTGGATCGGCTTCGACCCGCGTGGCGTCGGCTCCAGTGTGCCCGCGTTGTCCTGCGACAGCGACTACCTCGACGGGCCGCGCCCGGAGTACGTCCCCGGGAGCCGGAACATCGAGCGCACCTGGCTGCGCCGGTCGAAGGAGTACGCCGACGCCTGCCGTGCGGCCGGCGGCGACTTGCTGGACCACATGACGACGCTCGACACGGTCCGGGACGTGGAGTCGATCCGCAAGGCGCTCGGCGTCGGCCGGGTCAACCTGTACGGCATCTCCTACGGCACCTACATCGGTCAGGTGTACGGCACGGTGTACCCGGAGACGGTGCGCCGCATGGTGCTCGACAGCAACATCGACCCGCGCAAGGTCTGGTACCAGGCCGCCCTGGACCAGGACGTGAACTTCGAACGCAGCCTGCGCATGTGGTTCGCGTGGGTGGCGAAGTACGACGGCGTCTACCACCTCGGCAAGACCGCCGACCAGGTCAGACAGCGCTGGTACGCGACGCAGGGCAGGCTGCGCACGGCACCGGCCGGCGGCGTCGTCGGCCCGGCCGAGTTCACCGACATCTTCGTCTACGCCGGCTACTTCCAGGCGATCTGGCCGACCCTGGCCGAGTTGTTCGTCAGCGCCGTCGACGACCCCGACGCCGAGCTGATGGTCGCGGCGTACGAGAGCTCCTTCCGCCCGGCCGACGACAACGTCTTCGCGGTCTTCAACGCGGTGCAGTGCACCGACACCCGGTGGCCGCGGAGCTGGCCCACCTGGCGGCGTGACAACTGGCGTACGTTCCGTGGCGCGCCGTTCGCCACCTGGTACAACGCCTGGAACAACGCGCCGTGTCTGTTCTGGCCGGGCAAGGTCTCCCAGCCGGTCCAGGTCGACGGCTCGAAGGTCAGCAGCGTGCTGTTCGTCGGCGGCACGCTGGACGCGGCCACGCCGTTCGAGGGCAGCCTGGAGGCGCGGCGCCGCTTCCCGAACGGCGCGCTGCTGGCGGAGGTCGGCCAGACCACCCACGTCCTCTCGTTCAGCGGCAACCCGTGCGTCACCGGCGTCATCGCCGACTACCTCGCGACGGGCCGGCTGCCGGCGCGCAAGCCCGGTAACCGACCCGACGCGACCTGCGACACCCTGCCGCCGCCCGACCCGACGGCGGCGTCGCCGCGGATCGACAGCGGCGCGGTGCGTGTGCCGGGGTACGCGGTGCGCCGCTGAGGCATCTCCGTTCCCGTCCGGTGCCGCCACGTTCGGGACGCCGGCGGCGGACACCCACCGACGGCCGCGGGAGCGGCGGACGTACCAGCACGACGGCCCGGTCGCATGGCGACCGGGCCGTCGGTGCTTCTCCCGGTTTCGTCCCGGGGCGCGGGCCGGCCGCTGTTGCCCGGCGCCGTCGCTCAGTGCCCGGGTGGCTCCTGTGCCCCCGGCTCGCGCTCACGCAGCTCCGCGTACGCCACGTCGAACGCGGTCGCCGCCGGCACCGCGAGATCGGGCTCGATGCCGGTGCCCTCCCAGTTGCCGCCCGTGATCGGATTGATCGAGTAGGCGTGCGGCACCGCGATCTCCAGCGTCGGTGTCAGCGCGAGGACGGTGGCGAGGTTCGCTCCGCCACGCGTCGTCTCACCGACCAACCTGGCCCGGCCGCGCACCTTCAGGTTGAGGCAGAGATCCTCGGCGCCGGAGAACGTCTGGTCGCTCGTCAGCACGTACAGCGGCCGGTCGAGGTACCGCTCGCCGGACAGCCACGCCAGGCTCCAGAACTGCCGGGTCCGGCCGGTGACCCGGTCGTGGATGCTGTTGAGGTGTGTCGGTTCGGCCGGCAGGAAGTAGCTGCTCCACAGCACGACGCCGTCCGGCGAGCCGCCTTCGTTGTGACGCAGGTCGAGGATGAGCGCGTCGGTGCGCGACACCAGCTCCATCGCGCCGACGACGGCCCGGCCGCCGCCCGTGGAGCCACTGATGCGGCGCACGTCCAGGTATCCGACGTTGCCGTCGAGGATCTCGACCCGGCGGATGCTGGCCCTGGCGGTGGCGCGGCGCTCGTCGCGCACCCGGACCCACAGGTGCGCGTCCGGGCACACGTCGAGCAGGTCCGCGGTGAGACGTTCGGCCAGCGTCGAGTCGTCCAGACCGTCGTACGCGCCGTCGGCCAGCCGCTGCCGGAGCGTCGCGGTGGCCGCCTCGGCCCGCTCCGGGAAGACGTACCTGTCCCGTAGCAGCTCGATCGCCCGCTCGACCGGGTGGACGCTCACCGTGCCGGTGGGGGTGACGATCATGCGAACTCACATTCGTCGAGTGGATGGCCGTCGCCACGGTGCCGTCGCCGCGGCCAGGCCGGCCCGGGGCAGTGCGCGGCGGTGCGTGGCCGACGGGCGGATCGCAGGCCGACGCCCGGCGCGTCAGGCGTGTCGGACGTCGGCCTTCGTCGCGCCGAAGCGCAGTGTCGCGTGGTGCTCCTGGGCCATCCGGCGCAACGCCGACAGCGCCACGTCGAGCAGGACGCCCCGCACCACCACGGCGGCCCGGTCGGCGCCCACGCCGTCGGCGGGGAGCAGGTCCAGATCCTGCACCGCGAGCTTTTCGGCCGCTTCCGCGTAGGGGAGGAAGTACTCCATCCCGCACTCGCAGCCGAGCCGTTGCAGGGTGAGGACCACGAGCGCGAGCCGGTCCCGGCTGGGCGCGTCCATGTCGGGGGACCAGCCGAGTTCCTTGACGAAACGGTCGACGTCGGCACGCACCTGTTTCGCGCCCTCCACGCTGTGCAGCGCCGGCTCCTGTGGAAACAATGCGCGGTCGACGAGCGCGTACAGGGCGGGAAGTGGTACCTTGTCGTTCTCTATTGCGGTCAGCAGTTCACGCACCGAGGTGAGCTCGAGCTGGCCGATGTTGGTCAGTGCGCGGATGAGCCGCAGCCGCCGCAGATGGGCTTCGCCATACGCCGCCTGGTTACGGCCGGTCGGGGTGCCCGGGGGGAGTAGGCGCTCCCGGAGGTAGAACTTGATCGTTGCGATCGGTACGCCTGTCTGCCTACTGAGATCTGAGATACGCATCAGGTTCCCCGCTGTCGACAGCACCGGCCAGACCAGAATACGGGCCGGGGTGCAGGTTCGTCACCTTCGATGTTGCGTTTGGTGCAACTTGCTCCCGCGAGGCGGAATCCATCGGTACCCGCGGGCGGGGCCGCATCGCGGCGGCCAGTCCGGCGCCGGCAAGCAACACGCCGGCGACCACCGCGAGCGCCGGCCGGCTGGCCGTGGCGAAGCCGTCGCGGAACGCGGCGCGGTTCGTGGAGTCGGGCAGGCGGCTCTGCAGCACGGCGCCGATCAGCGCGGCGCCGAGCGCGGCGCCGGCCTGGCGGGCGGTGTTGAGCAGGCCGGACGCCGCGCCCGCGCGTTGCGGGGTGATGCCGCGCATCGCCTCGGTCATGGTGGGCGCGATGGACAGGCCCATACCGACGCCGATCGCGACGAGCGGCCCGGCGAAGGTGCGCCACGACGACGAGGGTCCGGGCAGCACCGCGACTCCGAGCACGCCGACGGCCTGGAGGGCGAGGCCGGTCATGAGGAGGATCCGGCCGCCCACCCGGTCGGCGAGCCGGCCGGCGACCGGCGCGACGGCGCTGAGGGTGACCGTCCACGGCAGCGCGGCGAGACCGGAGGCGAGCGGGCTCATGCCGAGCATGTTCTGGGTCTCCAGCACGAAGACGAACAGGAAGCCGTACAGGGCGAGGGAACTGATGGCCGTCAGGACCGTGGCGATGGTGAAGTGCCGGTCGCCGAAGAGGTCCGGCGGCAGCAGCGGCTCGGCCGCACGCCGCTCCCACCAGACGAACAGCGCGAGCAGCGCCGCGCCGGCGAGGAGGATGTGCGGGATGCCGATTGGTCCCAGCACCCGCCCCCACGCGTAGCGCTGCCCCTCGACGAGACCGAACACGATGGCCAGCAGGCCCGCGGTGGCGAGCACGACGCCGATCAGGTCGAACCGGTGCGCCCGGGCCGGCCGCAGGCGTGGCAGGTGACGTAGCGCGAGGAGCAGGCCGGCCAGACCCACCGGCACGTTGAGGTAGAAGATCGACTGCCAACCGGCCTTCGTGACGAGCAGGCCGCCGAGGGTGGGGCCGCTCACCGCGGCGACGCCGGCCACCGCGGTGAAGATGCCGAAGGCGGCGCCGCGACGGTGGGCGGGAAAGACGGCGGAGATCAGGACCAGGGCCTGTGGCAGCAACGCCGCGGCACCGATCCCCTGGAGGACCCGGGCGGTGACCAGCTCGCCCGTGGTGCGGGACAGCGCGCACCAGACCGATGCGACGGTGAACACGGCGAGCCCGACGACGAAGACCCGGCGCGGGCCGACCCGGTCGCCCAGCCGCCCGAACGGGATCAGCAGCGAGGCGAATGCCAGCAGGTAGCCGTTGAGCACCCACAGCGCCCCGTCCACCGGCGTGTGCAGCGCCGCCATGATGTGCGGCGCCGCGGTGTTGACGATCGTGGTGTCCAGCAGGATGAGGAAGTTGGCCAGACAGAGCACGGCGAGGACGGACCACGGGTTGCGGTCAGCCGGTCGGTGGGGCATGTCACTCCTCGGATCGATTCCCGGCCACGGTGCCGAGGCGTCGCCGGTCATCGACGTGCCGCACGGTGGCGAGTGCGCGGTACGGCGCCGGGTCGACGACCGGGGGCGCCGGTCGGCGCTCCGGTCCGCAGGCGTGTGTGAAGTGGTGTTCGTCCTGGTCCCCGGCTCCGGGCGACCACGGCCCGCGTTCCCGCACCGCCACACCGGGCGTCGCCTGCGGCGAGGGGCACCGGGTGTTCCGGAAGCCGAGCGTGGTGAGGTCCGGGTGGCCCGGAGCGCCGCCTCGGCGTTGCTCATCCGCGCGCCGGTGTCGAGGGCCGCGGCACGGAGTATGACCAGGCTGACCCGACGGCTCCACCACCGGCCGGGACACCGGCGACGCTCACGTCGGCGGACTACCGCTTCTCACCGGGAATGGTGCCCGCGAACGCCTCCGGCGTCGTCGTCCGCTCGCCGCTCGGGTCGTCGGGTGTCACGGCGTCGCCTCCTGTCGGTGGGTTCAGGCATTCGCGGCTCAATCGTGTGGGAGGCCCGTGACGGGTGCACCTCCGTGATTGCTTCCCATTGACCACAATGGATAGACAAACACTTTCCCACCGCGTTGGAATCCCCGAAGTCCGGACGTTCCCGTCGTCGTCGTGGAGCGTGCCCCGAATGGGGGAGCGCGCCATCCCGGCCGCGCGCCGCACGCGGATGCGGCGGGCGGTCGCGGGGTGGGTCGGGGTCGCGCACGGCGCGACCCCACGTGCGTCGCGCCGGCTCGACCTCGTCGGGGGGAGCTACGCGGCGTCGCGGACGAGCGGCGCGCGGGTGACGGTCACCGTCCTGGGCGCGACGCGCGGGGACGTGGCCGCCGCGTCCGGCGCCGGCGGCGCGGGCGGTGGTCGCGGCGAGGGCGTGGGCGTCCGCGCGGGCCGGCTGCCCCGGCAACCGGAGGCGGCAACTGTCGCGCCGACCGGCCTGACGGCACGGTCACGAACGCGGCGGCCAGGGCGGAGCCGGCAGGCGGCGGGCTACCGCGCTACGAGTGGTGGCGGGCCCACGAGCGGGCCGCGCCCCGCCCGGTCGACCCGTGGCCGGCCCGCCCCGAGGTCGTCGGGCCGGGACCGGTGACACTGTCCTGGTCGGAGTCGGGTCGGACCGCTCACGCGGCGGAGCGGCCCGACGTGACCGCGGCGCCGATCGACGACACCGCCCCCACCCGCTCCTCGGCCACCCGGGCCAGCGCGAGCTTGCGCTGGTCGAGCAGCGCCAGCAGGACCGGGGGATCCATCGCGCGGGCCGGCTGCAGATCGAGGTCGGCGTGCGCGACGCCGTCGCCCCGCATGTGCAGGGGCCCGTGGGTGGCGACGCAGACGGCCTGCTCGTCGCCGGCGTCCATGTCGGAGTCCAGGTCCCCGTTGACCGACTGGGCGAGGAGGAACCAGTTACCCGGCGGCACGCAGTCGAGCTGGTACGCGCCGGGGCGCGCCAGGATCGTGCAGCGGACCGGTTGGCCCTCCGGGATGCGGTCCTGGAACAGGCCCAGGAACACCGGGCTGTCCGCGTGCGACTCGGGCGCCCAGATGCGACCCTGCACGCGGGCGTTGTGCGGGTGCCCCGTCCGGTAGTCGGGGTCGGTCGCGATCTGCGGAGCATATCCGGACAGCCGGCGGTACGTCGTGGGCGGCATTCCCACGCTCCGGGTGAACCGGGAGCTGAAAGTCCCGACGCTGTTGTATCCCACCCGCATGCTGATATCGGCAACACTCAATGAGGTGGAGACGAGCAGGTGCTTGGCGCGCTGGAGACGTAGGGCGGACAGGAAGCGGCCCGGCGTCACGCCCGTGGCCCGCTGGAACACCCTCGTGAAGTGAAACTTGCTGAACATGGCGGCGCGGGCCATGTCGTCTACCGTGAGCTGCTCGCCGAGCTTCTCGTGCATGGCGGCGATGGCGCGCCGCACAGCTTTCTCGATTGGATCGTCCACAGCGGTTCCCCCAATGACCTGCAATTTCATCATTTTGACACTGCGTAGCGGGCGGCTCGTGGGCCTGGTCTGCTAGATGTGTCGGTATATTGGCGGCTGTCGCAGCCACTGGAATTTATGCGAGTGTCCGCGGAATTGGCCTCTTCCCCCCTCCCGGTACGGGCGGTATTGCTGGCGTCGAGGTTAGCCGAGCCATGGGGGGTTGGCAACACCGTCAATGACGGCTCCACCACGGAGCGCAGTCATGGAGTGGCTCACGCAGAAGTGCCGTCTTCGCACGTCAGCGCCGTATAGGGGGATGCCGGCGGGCGGATAGCGGTGCACTCCGCTGCTGATAGTACGAATGTCCAGTCGCCATAATTCGGCGGGTCCATTTCCTCCGAAGCGCCGCACTTGGTGCCACCTTGTCGCGGTGTGGATGTTCGGGAATCGCCGCATCTGTCCGGTGCGGGGGAGCGCGACTTCCATCGCCGCCTGTCGACGGGTGTCCGCGCTGGTCAAGCCGTAATTACGGGCAGTCATCGGGTAGGCAAGTTTGAAGATGACGGTCCATCGGGCGCTGCGTAGATTTGCGGAAAGTCCATTCCGTGTTAGGCCGCGATGGTGGGTGCCTTCAGAACCATTCGTGCGCATCCGGTGTTCCGCCGCTTCGTCGGAATCCACGGCACGCTCCTTTACCGAGGTCCGGATGTGGCTTCCGGATGGGGGCCGATGGCAGCCATCGTGGTTACGGCGGGGCCTCCGCGCTCGACTCCTGCATTGCGCTGATCTGCGGGAAACCGTAATTCCCACTCTCCAGTTCCTATTTCCGCAGTGCTCAGGGTCGGCTTTTTCGCGGTTCGGTGGTGCGGTCGTCGCAGTGAATGCGAACGACCGCAATGCAGGAGAATTTTCTGCCCACGGATGCGTAACAATGAGGCCTAAGTGGGCAGACCGGAGAAGATGATGACTGCTTGGAGCAAGCTTCGACGCCGCATTCTGACCCCCGATGTGGGGCAGACGAAACTCAGTACGCGTGGATTTCACCTCAAGGACGAACAGGCCCGCGACCGCCTCGAGACGGTCGGCAGCTCGTTCCTGCACGGGTTCGCCGCCGCCGCGGAGGCGGACGGACCGCCGGAGGCGGCACCCGTGGTCGAGTCGGCGCCGGCCGCGTTCCGGGGCTTCGCCTACGAGGGCGCGGCGATGGCCTTCGCGATCCGCGACGCCCTGCCCGGGCGATCGCGGCACGTCGCCCGGTTCCTCGCCGACCACGACGAACACGTCTACATGGCGTACGTCGGGGTGGGCTGGGCGATGGCCCGCCTGCCGCGTCCGTTGTGGTCGCGCCTGCACGCCCCGGACCCCTTGCTGCGTTGGCTCGTCCTCGACGGGTACGGGTTCCACCAGGCCTACTTTAGGACCGATCGGTACGTTCGCCGGCGGGACGCTCCGTCGGTCTTTCCATGGCCTACCGACGGTCCACGGGACTACTCCAGGGACTACTCCCTGCGAGCGATCGACCAGGGCATCGGACGGGCCTGCTGGTTCGTGGCCGGAACGGACGCCGGGCAGCTCGTCCGCCTCCTGGACGCGTTCCCCGCACACCGTCGCCCCGACCTGTACGCCGGCGCCGGGCTCGCCGTCTGCTACGCCGGCGGCGCAAGTGAACAGGAACTGACCTGGCTCGCCCGGACCGCGGGGGAGTACCGGCTGGAACTCGCGCAAGGCGCGGCGTTCGGCGCCGCGGCACGCCAACGAGCCGGTCTGGTGATGCCGCACAACGAACTGGCCACCGGCGTCCTCTGTGGAATGTCCGTGGGCGAGGCGACACAAGTGACCGACGAGGCGCGGGCCGGACTGCCCGCCGACGACGTCCTGCCCACCTACGAAGTCTGGCGCCAGCGCATCAAGAGCGCCTTCGTTCCGTTGGTAGCGACACGAAAGCCGAGTGAGCAATGACCAGTATTGCCGTGGTCGGGATGGCGTGCCACTACCCCGACGCGCGTTCACCGCAGGAGCTGTGGGAGAACGCCATCGCGGGTCGCCGGGCGTTCCGGCGGCTCCCCGACGTCCGGATGAACCATGACGACTACTGGGATGCGGACCCGGCCGCCCCGGACCGCTTCTACGCGCGCAACGCCGCCGTCCTTGAGGGCTACGAGTTCGACCGGGTCGCCTACAAGGTCGCCGGCAGCACGTACCGGTCCACGGATCTGGCCCACTGGCTGGCCCTGGACACCGCCGCGACGGCGCTGGCCGATGCCGGGTTCCCGATGGGTGAGGGCCTGCCGCAGGAGCGGACCGGGGTGATCGTGGGCAACACCCTGACCGGGGAGTTCTCCCGCGCGAACCAGATGCGGCTGCGCTGGCCGTACGTGCGGCGGACCGTGGCGGCGGCGCTGCGGGCGGAGGGCTGGGACGACGAGCAGCTGTCCACCTTCCTCGCCAGCTACGAGAAGGCGTACAAGAGCCCGTTCCCGCCGCTCGACGAGGACACCCTCGCCGGCGCGCTGTCGAACACGATCGCCGGCCGCATCTGCAACTACTTCGACCTCAAGGGCGGCGGATACACCGTCGACGGCGCCTGCTCCTCGTCGCTGCTGTCCGTGGTGACCGCGTGCCGGGCGCTGCTCGACGGAGACCTGGACGTCGCCGTCGCCGGCGGTGTCGACCTGTCCATCGACCCGTTCGAGGTCATCGGCTTCGCCAAGACCGGCGCGCTCGCCACCGGTGAGATGCGGGTCTACGACCGTGCCTCCAACGGGTTCTGGCCCGGCGAGGGCTGCGGCATGGTGGTCCTGATGCGCACCGACCGGGCGGTCGAGGCCGGCCACCGGATCTACGCCTCGGTCGCCGGCTGGGGAATCTCCTCCGACGGCCACGGTGGCATCACTAGGCCCGAGGTCGACGGCTACCGGCTCGCGCTGCGCCGCGCGTACACCCGGGCCGGCTTCGGCGTCGACACCGTCGGGCTCTTCGAGGGGCACGGCACCGGCACGAAGGTCGGGGACGCCACCGAGCTGACGGCGCTGTCCAGCGCCCGCGAGGCGGCGAACCCCGAGGCGCCGCCGGCCGTGATCGGCTCGATCAAGGGCATGATCGGCCACACCAAGGCCGCCGCCGGGGTGGCCGGGTTCATCCGCGCCGCGATGGCCGTGCACCACGAGGTGCTTCCCCCGAGCGTCGGTTCCGTCGACCCGCACGAGATCCTCACCGACGACGGCGCCCGGCTGCGCACGCTGCGCAAGGCCGAGCCGTGGCCGGCCGAGGTGGAGGTGCGGGCCGGTATCACCGCGATGGGTTTCGGTGGCATCAACACGCACGTCGTGCTCGAACGCCACGGGCCGCGCCGGTCGGTGCCGGACCGCCGGGTGCGTGCCCTCGCCGCCTCGGTCCAGGACGCCGAACTGCTGCTGGTGGACGCCGCCTCGGCGGAGGAACTCGCCGCCCGGCTCGCCGAGCTGAGCGCCTTCGTGCCGACGATCTCGTACGCGCAACTCGGTGACCTCGCCGCGACGCTGCACCGCGACCTGCGGGGCCGGCCGTTCCGGGCGGCGGTCGTCGCCTCCTCGCCGGAGGAGGCCGAGCGGCTGCTGACCGCGGCCCGCGAGGCCGTCGAGTCCGGCGAGGCGACGCTGATCCGTCCGGACGGCCGCTTCCTGCTCGGACACGTCAGCGGCCCGGCCCGGATCAGCTTCCTCTTCCCGGGGCAGGGCTCCGGACGCGGCGTCAGCGGCGGCGCGCTGCGGCGGCGGTTCGCCGAGGTCGAGGACGTCTACCTGCGCGCCGCGCTGCCGACCGGCAGCGACGTCGTGGCGACCGAGGTGGCCCAGCCGCGCATCGTCACCGGGTCCGTCGCCGGGCAGCACGCCCTGGCGCTGCTCGGCATCGAGGCGTCGACCGCGATCGGGCACAGCCTCGGTGAGATCGTGGCCCTGCAATGGGCCGGCGCCATGAACGAGGACACCCTGCTGCGGGTGGCCGGCCTGCGGGGCCGGACCATGGCCGGGCACAGCCGGGCCGGCACGATGGCCGACATCGGGGCGCCGCCCGAGGCGCTCGACGCGATCATCGGGGACCTCCCGGTGGTCGTGTCCGCCTACAACGGACCCCAGCACACCGTCGTCTCCGGCTCGGTCGACGCGGTCGAGGCGGTCTGCCGCAAGGCCCAGGCGGCCGGACTGACCGCGACGCGGCTGCGGGTCTCGCACGCCTTCCACTCCCCGCTGGTGGCTCCGGCCGCCGACGCCTTCGCCGACACGCTCGCGGACGAGACCTTCCACCGGGTCGGCGCCCGGGTCGTCTCCACCGTCACCGGTGACGTGCTACCCGCCCGGACCGACGTGCGTGCGCTGCTCCGCCGCCAGATCACCGACCCGGTCCTGTTCAACCAGGCCGTCGCGCTGGCCGCCAAGAACACCGACCTGTTCGTCGAAGTCGGGCCCGGGCAGGTGCTCACCGGGCTGGCCGGCACGGTCACGGATGTTCCCGTGGTCGCGTTGGACACCGACAGCGAATCGCTCGCGAGTCTGCTCCGGGTCGCCGGCGCCGCGTACGTCACCGGCGCCGCGCCCGCCCCGGCGGCGCTGTTCGACGGCCGCCTCGTGCGGCCGCTGGAGGTCGGCGCCACGTTCTCCTTCCTGGCCAGCCCGTGCGAGCAGGCGCCGGAGCTCGGCGCGACGATCGAGCGCGGCCCCGCCGTGGCGACGACGCCCGTCGTCGCCGAATCCGCCGGGCCGGCCGGTGAGTCCACCCAGGACCTGCTGCGACGGCTCACGGCGGACCGCGCCGAGTTGCCGCTCGAACTCGTCGGGCCGGACAGCCGGCTGCTCGACGACCTGCACCTCAGCTCGATCACGGTCGGTCAGGTGGTGAACCAGCTCGCCCAGCGCCTGGACGTGCCGCCGGCCCAGATGCCGATCAACTTCGCCACCGCCACCATCCGCGAGCTCGCCGAGACGATGGAGGCCCTCGCGAACACGGCCCGGGACAGCGATGCCGCCGCCGCTCCGGTGGTGGCCGGGGTGGCCGCCTGGGCCCGGCCCTGGCGGGTCGACCTCGACGAGGTGCCGCTGCCGGCGGTCCCCGCCGACGCCGCCGCCAAGAACGGCCCGTGGCAGCTGCACGCCGACGCGGACCACCCGTTCGCCGCGGCGCTCGCGAGCACGCTCGAACAGTCCGGGCTCGGCAGCGGTGTCCTGGTCTGCCTGCCGCCCGACTGCACGGAGGAACAGCTGGAGTCCGCTCTCCGGGGCGCCCAGCAGGCCCTCGCCGCCGGCAGCACCCGCTTCGTCCTGGTCGGGCACGGTCGCGGCGCGGCGGCGATCGCCCGGACGCTGCACCTGGAGGCGCCGTCGGTGCTGGTCACCGTCGTGCACCTGCCCGCCGCCACCGACGCCGCGATCGAGCTGGTGGTGAAGGAGGTCGCCGCGACGACCTCCTTCAGCGAGGTGCACTACGACGATGGTGTCCGGCGGGTCCCGACCCTGCGCGCGATGCCGGTGCGCCCGGAGGCCCCGGTGGCCCCGCTCGGCGCGGACGACGTGCTGCTGGTCACCGGTGGAGGCAAGGGCATCACCGCCGAGTGTGCCCTCGCCCTGGCCGGCGACAGCGGCGCCAGGCTGGCGGTGCTGGGCCGCTCCGACCCCGCCCAGGACAGCGAGCTGGCGGCCAACCTGGCCCGGATCGCGGAGGCCGGCGTCACCGTGCGGTACGCCCGTGCCGACGTCACCGACGCCGCGGCCGTACGCCAGGCGGTGCGGGAGCTGTCCGACGAACTCGGCCCGGTCACCGCGGTCCTGCACGGCGCGGGCCGCAACGAACCGGCCGCACTGACGAGCCTGGACCCGGCCGCGTTCCGCGCCGCCCTGGCGCCGAAGGTCGACGGCCTGCGGGCGGTGCTCGACGCGGTCGACCCGTCCCGGCTCCGGCTGCTCGTGACGCTCGGCAGCATCATCGGCCGGGCGGGTCTGCGGGGCGAGGCGCACTACGCCACCGCCAACGACTGGCTGGCCGAGGAAACCACCGCGTTCGCCCGCGCGTATCCCGAGTGCCGCACGCTGTGCCTGGAGTGGTCGGTCTGGTCGGGCGTCGGCATGGGCGAGCGGCTGTCGGTCGTCGAGTCGCTCAGCCGCGAGGGCGTCACGCCCATCACCCCCAGCCAGGGCATCGCGATCCTGCGGCGGCTGGTCTCGGACACCGCGGCCCCGGTGGTGGTGGTGATCAGCGGTCGCACCGAGAGCGTCCACACGGTTCGGTACCACCAGCCGTCGTTGCCGCTGCTGCGGTTCGTCGACCGCGTGCTGATCCGCTACCACGAGGTCGAACTGGTGGTGGAGACGGAGCTGAACGTCGGCGCCGACCGCTACCTCGCGGACCACGATCTCGACGGCAACCTGCTGTTCCCCGCGGTGTTCGGGATGGAGGCCATGGCGCAGGTGGCCGCGGCCGTCTCCGGCTCGGACGCCGTCCCGGTCATCGAACGGGCGGAGTTCCTGCGCCCCATCATCGTCTCGCCGCACGGCCACACGAAGATCCAGGTGGCCGCGCTGCTGACGGACGACGACACCGTCGAGGTCGCGATCCGCAGCGAGGAGACCGGCTTCGCCGCCGACCACTTCACCGCGCGGCTGCGCCTCGACGGCGACAGCGCCCCGGCGGGCCCCCCGGACCAGGTGTCGGACGGGTTGACGCCGGCCCCGATCGCGCCCTCCGACGACCTGTACGGCGTGATCCTCTTCCAGGGCGCCCGGTTCCAGCGACTCCGGCAGTACCACCGGGCCGCCGCCCGTCACGTGGACGCGATCCTGGCGGCCGACGACTCGACCGAGTGGTTCGCCCCGTACGTCTCCCCGACGCTGTTGCTGGGGGACCCGGGCGTCCGCGACGCGCTCATGCACGGCAACCAGGTGTGCGTGCCGGACGCCACGCTGCTGCCCGCCGGCGTGGAACGGATCCATCCCGGCGGCGCGAAGCTCTTCAACGCCCGCGAGCTGCGCTACTGCGCCACCGAACGGGAGCGTGACGGCGACACCTACATCTACGACATCGCCCTGCGCGACGAGGCCGGGACGACCGTCGAGCGGTGGGAGGGGCTGCGGCTGCGCGCGGTCCGTAAGCAGGACGGATCCGGCCCGTGGGTGGCCCCGCTGCTCGGTCCCTTCCTGGAGCGCGCGCTCGGCGACCTGGGGATCACCGACGTGGCGGTCGCGATCGAGCCCGACGGGCCCGTGCCGGCGGACCCGGCCGAGCGGACCGCCGCGCGTCGCCGGACCAGCGCGGTCGCCGCCGGGCACGCGCTCGGACAGCCGGTCGAGATCACGTACCGGCCCGACGGGCGACCCGAGGTCGCCGGGGAACGCACCATCTCGATCGCGCACGGCGCCGGGATCACGCTGGCCGTCGCCGCTGAGGGCCTTCTCGGCTGCGACGTCGAGAGTGTGGCGCCGCGCGGCCCCGAGGAGTGGCAGGGACTGCTCGGCCCGCACGCCGGGGTGGCGGAGCTTCTGGCCGGCCACCCGGGTGAGACGCCGGACCTCGCCGCGACCCGTGTCTGGACCGCGATGGAGGCGATGCAGAAGGCCGGACTGCCGATGCACGGACCGCTCGTCGTGTCCGGCACGGACCGTCCCGGCTGGGTGCTCTTCGGCGCCGGCGGCGCCCGGGCGGCCTCCTTCGTCACCAGTCTGCGCGGCGGCGAGGGGCAAGTGGTGATCACTGTTCTGGCTGGTGCGAAGGGATGACCATGGAGAGCTACTACGAGCTGCGGCACATCATCGGGTTCGAGGAAACGAACATCGTCGGCAACGTCTACTACGTCAACTACCTGCGGTGGCAGGGCCGGTGCCGGGAGATGTTCCTCAAGGACCGGGCACCGGCCGTCCTCGCCGACCTCCAGGCCGACCTCAAGCTCTTCACGCTCAAGGTCGAGTGTGAGTTCTTCTCCGAACTCACCGCGTTCGACGAGATCGCCGTCCGGATGCGGCTGATCGAACTGGCGCAGACGCAACTCGAGTTCGGCTTCGACTACGTGCGCCTCGGCCCGGCCGGCGAGACGCTCGCCGCCCGGGGGACCCAGCGCGTCGCCTGCATGCGGGGCCCGAACAACCGGACGGTGCCCACCCGGGTTCCGGAGGCGCTCGAGGACGCCCTTGAGCCGTACCTCGTCGTCGGAGCCCGGCGATGACGACCTTCGACACCGAAGAGGTGACCGACTCGGCGCACATGCGTCGCGTCTGCGGGACCTTCGCCACCGGCGTCACGGTGGTCAGTGTCGGCGGGGACGAGCCGCACGCGATGACCGCGAACTCGTTCAGCGCCGTGTCGCTCGATCCACCGCTGGTCCTGGTGTGCGTCGACCGGGACGCCCTCATGCACCAGGTGCTCAGCCGCGCCGGCACCTTCGGTGTCTCCGTGCTGGCCTCCGACCAGGAGGCGGTGGCGCGCTACTACGCCGACCGGCGCCGCCCGCTCGGACCGGAACAGTTCGAGTTCGCCGACTGGCGGCCCGGCGGGAGGACGGACGCGCCGTTGCTCGCCGGGGCCGTCGCCCACTTCGAGTGCGAGCTGTGGCGGTCGTACGACGGGGGGGACCACACGATCTTCCTGGGCCGCCCGCGGGGCATGCGCCGGTACGGCGACGGCGACGCCCTGGTCTTCCTCGGTGGCCGGTTCCGCCGGCTCGACATGACGCCGTCCGCGGTGGTGACGTCGTGACCGCGGCCGTCCGCCCGGCGTCGCCGGCGCTGAACGGGCCGTCGCGGGCCGCCGCCATCAACATGTTGATCATGATGAACCGCGACCGCCTCGGCATGATGACCACCGCGGCGGCCCGCTACGGCGACGCCGCCCGGCTGCCGGTCGGACCGAAGACGCTCTACTTCTTCAACCACCCCGGCCACGCCAAGCACGTGCTCGCGGACAACGCCGCCAACTACCACAAGGGCATCGGCCTGGTGCACGCCCGCCGGGCACTCGGCGACGGGCTGCTCACCAGCGAGGGTGACCTGTGGCGCAAACAGCGCAAGGTGGTGCAGCCGGCGTTCCAGAGCCGGCGCATCGCCGCGCAGGCCGGCATCGTCGCCGAGGAGGCAGCCGCCCTCGTCGACCGGCTGCGGACGCTGGGTCGCAACGGCCCGGTGGACGTGTTCCACGAGATGACGGGCCTGACGCTCGGTGTGCTCGGGCGCACCCTGCTCGACACCGACCTCGGCCGGTTCCCGTCGATCGGCCGCGACTTCACCGCGGTGCAGGACCAGGCCATGTTCGAGCTCGCGACGTTGAGCGCCGTGCCGCCCTGGGTGCCGCTGCCGCGTCAGCTGCGGTTCCGGCGGGCCCGTCGTCGCCTCCAGACGATCGTCGACCAGCTGGTCGACGAGCGCGGCGGCCACTCCGGCGACCGCGACGACGTGCTGTCGCGGCTCATCGTGTCCGCCCGGGCCGAGTCCGACCCCCGGGTCGGCCGGCAGCGGCTGCGCGACGAACTCGTGACGCTGCTGCTCGCCGGGCACGAGACCACCGCCAGCACGCTGAGCTGGGCGCTGTACCTGATCGACAGGCATCCCGAGGTGCGCCACCGGATGCGGGAGGAGGCGATCACGGTGCTCGGGGACCGGCTGCCGACCTTCGACGACCTGGGCCGGCTGCGGTACACCGCGATGGTCATCGACGAGGTCGTGCGGCTGTACCCGCCGGTGTGGATCCTGCCGCGCAAGACGCTCGCCGAAGACGTCGTCGGCGGGTACCACGTGCCGGCGGGCGTCGACGTGCTGATCTGCCCCTACACGCTGCACCGGCATCGGGACTTCTGGGACCGCCCGGAGGAGTTCGACCCGGAGCGCTTCGACCCGGTCCGGTCCACCGACCGCCCGCGGTACGCCTACATCCCGTTCGGCGCGGGACCGCGGTTCTGCGTCGGCAACCACCTCGGCCTGATGGAAGCCGCCTTCGTCCTCGCGATGTTGAGCCGGGACCTGAGGCTCACCAAGGTCGCCACGCACGACGTCGTACCGGAACCGATGCTGTCGCTGCGCATGCGCGGCGGCATGCCGATGACCGTCAGCTCGGCCGACTGACGGACGACCGGGTGACCGCGGACCGCGGTCACCCATGACCGCACCACCCAAGAGCCCGTCCTCGCCGGGGCGGGCGTCACCCGAGGGGGACCGTTGCCACCGAAACCAGTGGGTCCGCTGCGCCGGCTCATTCCCGTCATGCTCGTCCTGGTGCTCGTCGCGGGGCTGTTCACGATCTCGCGACTGCCGTCCGCGTCCGCGGCGGACCGGGAGGCGATGGCATCGCGGTTCGCGTTCACCGAACTGCCCATCGCGTTCCCGCCAGGCCTGCCGCAGCGCACGGTCCGCACCGTGAACCCGAAGTACAAGCACATCCGCTCCTGGATCTCGTCGGTCGGCGCCGGAGTGGCGCTCAACGACCTCGACGGGCAGGGCGGAGCCAACGACCTCTGCCTGGTCGACCCGCGCAGCGACAGCGTCGTCGTCACCCCCGCACCCGGCGGGGGCGCCACGTACGCGCCGTTCGTGGTGGACCCGGCGCCGCTGCCGATGGGCCCGGCGATCGCCCCGATGGGGTGCGTGCCGGGCGACTTCAACGTCGACGGCCGGACCGATCTGCTGGTCATCTACTGGGGTCGCACGCCCGTCGTGTTCCTCCAGAAGGGCGACGCCAAGGGCCTGAGCCTGGCGTCGTACCACCCGGTCGAGCTGATCCCGCAGCAGAAGACCACCGACGGCCTGTACCGCGGGCCGCTGTGGAACACCAACGCGACCGCGATCGCCGACTTCGACGGCGACGGCCGACCCGACATCGGCATCTTCAACTACTTCCCGGACTCCCAGGTGCTCGACCCGCAGGGTCTGCCCAACGTGCAGATGAACCACTCCATGTCCCGGGCGCAGAACGCGGGCGGGGCGCACATCCTGCGGTGGACCGGGGCCACCAGCGGCGCCGAGCCGAGTGTCACCTACGAGGTGCAGGACGCGATCGACCCCCGGTACGCCACCGGGTGGACCCTCGCCTCGGCCTCCGCCGACCTCGACGGTGACCTGCTGCCCGAGCTGTACCTCGCCAACGACTTCGGCAACGACCGGTTCTTCCACAACGTGTCGGTGCCCGGCCGCATCAAGTTCAGCCTGGCCGAGGGCCGCCGCGGTCCGCTGGACCCGAAGTCGCTGGTCATGGGGCACGACTCGTTCAAGGGGATGTCCGTCGACTTCGCCGACCTGGCCGGCACCGGCCGGTTCGACGCCTTCGTCAGCAACATCACCGAGTCCTGGGGCCTGGAGGAGAGCAACTTCGTCTGGCTGAACACCGCGAAGACGCCGCAGGAGGCGCGGGACCGGCTCAGCAAGGGCATCGCGCCCTTCGAGAACAAGGCGGCGGCGAAGAACCTCGCCTGGGTCGGCTGGGGCTGGGACGCGAAGATGGCCGACTTCGACAACAGCGGCCGGCTCGTCGTGGTGCAGTCCTGCGGCTTCGTCAAGGGCACGATCAACCGGTTCAACTGGCTCCAGGAGTTGGCTGCCAGCAACGACCTGATGCTGCGCGAGCCCGACATGTGGCCCAACGCCCAGCCGGGCGACGACATCGCCGGCTCCAACGCGCTGGCGTTCTGGGCACCGGAGGGCAACGGCCGCTACGTGGACCTGAGCCCGCAACTCGGGCTCGCCGACCGGACCCCGACGCGTGGGGTCGCCGTGGGGGACACCGACGGCGACGGCCGCCAGGACTTCGCGGTGGCGCGGCAGTGGGGGCCACCGGCCTTCTACAAGAACACCAAGACGGAGACCGGCGACTTCCTCGGCCTGCGGCTGCACCGGCCCGCGCTCGGCGCCGGCCCGGCAGGCGACGCCGGCACCCCGGCGTACGGCGCACAGGCGCGGGTGACCACGGCCGACGGCCGCACCCAGCTCGCCCAGCTCGACGGCGGCGGCGGGCACTCGGGCAAGCGCAGCTTCGACGTGTTCTTCGGGCTGGGCGCCCAGGGCGCCGCACCCGTCAGCGTCGAGCTGAGCTGGCGCGATCTCTCCGGCGCCCGGCACCAGCAGACGCTGTCCCTCTCCGCCGGGTGGCATGACCTCATGCTCACCGACCGAGCCCAGGAGCTGACCAAGTCATGACGGACGTCAAACGCGCCCCGGAAGGCGCGACCACGACGGTCGAGGCCGCCGACGCGGCCCGCAACGGCGCCGGCCCGGGCCGGGCCCGCGGCGGCGTCGACAGCCGCCCGCCCGTACCCCGGGTGGACAAGCGTGACCCCCGCTACCTCGCCCTGCGCAACTTCGCCATCTCCATGTCCATCCTCAACATCCTCGGGTACACGATCCTCGGGTTCGAGCAGCCCTGGACCTGGCCGCTGTTCGTCCTGGCGCTCGGGTACACCGTGGAGCTGGTGATCGAGGCGGTGGCGGCCCGGTCCCTGGGCCGCCGGCCGGCCTACAGCGGCAACGGCGCCTGGGGCGTCTACACGTTCCTGCTGCCGACCCACATCACCGCGCTCGCGGTGAACATGCTGCTCTACGCCAACGACATGTTCTGGCCGATCGCCTTCGCCGTGGTGGTGGCCATCGGGCAGAAGGCGGTGCTCCAGGCCCCGATCAACGGGCGCATGCGGCACTTCATGAACCCCTCGAACTTCGGCATCACGGTCGCGCTGGTCACGTTCTCGTGGGTCAACGTGGCACCGCCGTACCACTTCACGGAGAACGTGCCCGACGTCTTCCGGATGTTCATCCCGATGGTGGTCCTCACCGCGGGCACCATCCTCAACGCGATGCTCACCAAGAAGGTCGCGCTGATCGTGGGATGGGTCGGCGGCTTCGTCATCCAGGCGCTGATCCGGCACTACGTCTGGGACGTGCAGCTCTGGTCGGCGCTGAGCATCATGACCGGAGTGGCGTTCGTGTTGTTCACCAACTACATGATCACCGACCCGGGCACCACCCCGTCAAAAGCTCGGAACCAGTTCATGTTCGGCTCCTCGGTGGCCATGGTGTACGGCGTCCTGATGCTGTTCAACGTGGTCTACACGCTGTTCTTCGCGGTCACCATCGTGTGTCTGGCCCGGGGCCTGTTCTGGTGGGGCAAGTGGCTGCTGGAGCGGCGCGGCGAGCGCACCGCGGTGCAGCCGGTGCCGCCGCCCGCGGCGGTCGAACTGCCGATCGCCCGCTGATCCCACCACCCGGCGCGAACCGGCCGGACCGTCCTCCACGCCCGCGGCGCACCGCGGTCGGGAGGGCGGTCCGGCCGTCTTGACGGTCGCATTCCCGTCACCGCCGCGCGAGACTGCTTGCCCCGGCTGTCGCCTCCGTCGTCTACTGTGCACTCTGGGTACCCGCGATGTTCGGTCACCGCTGGTTCCTCGACGATGCTCGGCAACCGGACGGAGGCACCGGCATGGAAGTGTCCACCCAGCAGTGGGAGTCGATCCGCCACGACCTCACCGCCGCCGGTGAGCGGTTCGCCGCCCTGGTCGAGAAGGCCCCGGCGGACGTGCGGGCGACCCGGGAATGGTCGGTCGTCGACACCGCGGTCCACCTGGTCACGGTGACCGACCTCGACGCCGTCATCACCCGGGCCTACCCCGAACCGGCGTTTCCGCACCCCGGCCTGCACGAGCAGTGGCAGCGCACCAACGTCGACGATCTCGCACTGCTCAACGTCGAGGTGATGCGCCTGTGCGAGGAGCGTGACCCGGGGGCGCTGGCGGCCCGGATCCGCGCGAACTGCGCGGCGATGCTCGACGCCACCAGCGGCGTCGACCCGTCGGCGCCGCTGCCCTGGCTGGGCAGTTCGACGCTCACGATGGCGGGGCTGTTCGCCCACATCATCAACGAGTTCAACATCCACGGTTGGGACATCGCCCGGGCGGCCGGTCTCCCGCACGTGATCCCGCCCGGCGAGGCGGCGTCGTTCTTCGAGGTCTTCTTCGTCGGGCTGGTCCGCGACGGGTACGGCCACCTGCTCGACACCCCGAAGCCGCTGCCCGACGTGCGCGTGGCGGTCGCCTTCCAGTCGCGGCACACCCGCCCGGTGACCCTGCTGCTCGACCGGAACGTCGTGAGCGTCGCCGATCCGGGCACCCGCCCGGACGTCCGGGTCACCTACGACCCGGTGGTGCTCAACCTGATGCTCTTCGGCCGGGTCTCACCCGTGCGGGCGATGCTCTCCGGCGGCGTCCGGGTCGGCGGCCCCAGGCCGTGGCTGATGCTCGCGTTCATGCGTAAGGTCCGCTGCCCGAGCTGACGGTGCGCGGAGGCCGGTGGCCCCCGGCGCGTCGGCAGCGTGGTGACCCCGGGCACCGGTCACCGGCCGCCCGTCACGCCCGCCGGGGGCACCGGCTCCGCGCCTCCACCACCACGCAGGACCCGGCGCGCGATCGCGGGGCGGAGCAGTCGGGTCGGCGGGTCCACGAGATTGAGCACGCGCAGGAACGCCTCGCCCAGCACGGCGTCGGTCCGGGCCGCCGCGTGCAGCCGGTGGACGTACCAGTTGACCAGCCGCACCCGCGCCGAGCGCGGCCCCGGCACCTGCGGGAAGCGCAGGTCCGTGCCGACCGCGATGGACCACGGGCCGTCGATCAGCTTGCCCGCGCCGCGGAAGAAGCGCCGGGCCAGCTGCTCCGGGCCGCCGGCCAGCACCGAGCGCAGCAGCAGGCCCTCGGTGGCGGCGACGGTCATGCCCTGCCCGTACACCGGATTGAAGCTGCACACGGCGTCACCGACCACCAGGTAGCCGAGCGGGAAGCGGCGCAGCCGCTCGTAGCGTCGGCGCACGCTCGCCGGGTAGCGCATCTGGGCGGGGCCGCCCACCGGGACGGCGTCGCGCACGAACCGGCTGATCACCGGCATGCCGAGCGACTCGGCGAACCGCGTGAAACCCTCGTGGTCCGCCGGCGGCTGCTCGCCGAGCATGCCACTGAGCGCCACCGCGAAGCGGCCGTCCTCCTGGGCGGCGACGATGCCGGTCCGTGGACGCCCCGGCACGGCGTTGGTCAGCGCGCCGAGCAGACCGTCGAGATGACCGGGCTCGCGCTCGTAGGTGCGGGTGACGTAGGTGACGTCCACCGGGACCCGCTGCTCCGGTGGGGTCGGGTAGCCGAGTTCGGCCAGCCACACCGGACTGCGGGACGCCCGACCGCAGGCGTCGACCACCAGGTCCGCGTGGATCGGGTACGCGGCGCCGACGCGTGGCGTCACGAGCACCCCGATGATCCGGCCACGGTCCTCGGTGCTCAGCAGCGCGGTCGCCTCCGCGGGCGGGCAGAAGCGGACGTTGCCCAGCTTCCGTACCCGGGCGCGCAGCGTGCCCTCCAGCAGCGGGCGGCTGACCCCCACGCCGACCAGGTCCGACGCGGCGCGACGCATCGGGTGGCCGTCGTTGCACCAGTGCACCTGATCGTGCAGGTCGACAAGGGGCGCGCCGGCGGCGGACAGCTCGTCGCTGAGCCCCTCGAAGAGCTCGTCGAGCGCCCGCCGCCCCTGCGCCAGCAGCACGTGCAGTTGGCGGGACTGCGGAACTCCACGCCGTGCCGCCGCCCCGTCTGGCAACGGGTCGCGGTCGACGATCGTGACGGTGTCGTACGCGTCACTCAGCACCCGGGCGGCTATCAGGCCGGCCATGCTGCCGCCGAGCACCACGGCGTTGCCTGCGGAGACCATGGCGTGATGCTAGGTGGGCCGGACGGCCGCATCGCCTCTCGGCGTGCGCACCTCGACGAGTGCGGCGGCGGGTCGAGACCGCACGGACGAAGATAGCGGTCCGTGTCGGTGGGGTCGCACAATGGAGCGACGCGTGTTCGTTGACATTGGGAGTCGCAGTGTCCAACCTCGTAGATTCAGCGCCGGACACCAGAACCGGCCGCCCCTGGGGGCTGAACGGTCGCCACCACCGGGCCGCTCTCTCCGTTTTCATGGTCATCGTCCTCGCGCACTGGGCCGAGCACCTCACCCAGGCCTACCAGATCTGGGTGCTGGGCTGGACACCCGCGCAGGCGCGCGGCGTGCTCGGGATGCCGTTCCCGTGGCTCATCAAGTCGGAATGGCTGCACTACGGCTACGCGATCGTGATGCTGGTCTTCCTGTTCCTGCTGCGCCCCGGCTTCGTCGGCCGCAGCCGGACATGGTGGACGGTCGCGCTCGCCATCCAGTTCTGGCACCACATCGAGCACTTCCTGCTGCTGGTCCAGGCGCAGAGCGGGCACTTCCTGGCCGGCCGCACGGTGCCGACCAGCATCCTGCAACTGGTGCTGCCCCGCGTCGAACTGCACCTGTTCTACAACACGGTGGTGTTCCTGCCGATGGTGGTCGCCATGTACTACCACCTGCGGCCCTCGCGGGCCGAGTCGCTCGACATGATCTGTAGCTGCCGTCCGCTGCCGGCATGATCTCCGTGTCATCGACCCGTCGCCGGCTGCTCCTCGGTGCCGCCGGCGTCGGGCTGACGCTGCTGGTGGTCTACCTCGCTTTCGGCGGGGCGGCGCCGGCTCGTCTGGAGGCCGTCGAGCCCGCCGACGGCACGTCGGTCGTGGCCTCTCCCACCAGGGTCTCGCTGCGGTTCAACACCGCCCCGCACCCGCGCGTCATGCACCTCACGGTGGTCGGCCCCGCCGGGGAGAAGGTCAGCAGCGGCGATCCGGTCCTGAACGACAACCTGATCAGCGTCCCGGTCTCGGCCAGCCGGCCCGGCCCCTATCAGGTCGGCTACCACGTGGAACTCGACGACGGCACGCCCGTCGCCGGGATCGCCACCTTCACGGTCGGCCAGGGGGCGCCGACCACCGCGGGGCCGGTCGAGGCCGCCGGCGCGGCGCACGAACACCACCTGGAGCGTGACACGAGCACCCTGGTGCTCGTCCTGATCGACCTGGTGCTGGTGGCCGGCCTGGTGTCGGTCCTGCTGCGCCGGCCACGGGTGCGCTGAACCGGCCGCTCCCGGGTCGGGCCGCGTCGAGGCGGTGATCACGCGGTGCCCAGTGCGGCGATCACCTCGGCCACCGCCGGTGCGTGGGACGGGGCGAGCAGATCCAGGTGGGAGCCGGGGACCCGGTGCACGCGTACGCCGCCCCGGCACCGCTCCGACCAGATCTCCAGGCTCTCGTCGTCCACGCGAGGCTCCTGCGGGCGGACCAGCTCCAGCGACCAGGGGTAGGACGGCAGACGGTAGACGCGTTCCGCCTCGGCGTTGACGGGGTAGATCTCGACGAGGCGGCGCAGCCGTTCGGCGCCGAAGCCGGGCGGCAGGACGCCACGGGCGGTCCCCTCGTCGAGGATGCGCGTGCACATCGCCTCGGGGGAGAGCACCGCCAACTCGTCCACCGGCAGGTCGAGACCGAGATTGTGGTTGACCAGGGACCAGAGCAGCCGGGCGCGGGAGGCCGGCGGTTGCTCGCGGCGGGTGACGGCGGTGTCGAGAAGCACCACCGCGGCGGGGCGCTCGCCGTCGTCCGCCATCCGGCTCGCCATCTCGTACGCGACCAGCCCGCCGAACGAGTAGCCGACCAGGACGAGTTGCTCCGGACGGTAGGTGCGGGCCAGTTCCGCGCGGTAGGCGGCGGCCATCTCACCGATGGTGTGGTCCGGCTGCATCCGTGGATCGAGGGCCCGCGCCTGTAGTCCGACGCAGGTGTGGCCCGGCGGCAGCGCGTCGGCGAGGTGCCTGTACCACAGGACGCTGCCGCCGAGCGGGTGCACACAGGCGACCACCGGGCCGTCGGGGTCCCCGGGTCGGATCGGCACGACGGGGGTGGGCGTGTCCGTGAACCCGTCGCGCAGCAGCCGGGCCATCGCGGTGACGCTGCTGGCCCGCGCCATGACCGGTAACGGCAGGGACACCCCGGTGCGCCGTCGGATCTCCGACAGGGTGCGCACGGCCGCCAGGGACGTGCCGCCGTGGGAGAAGTAGTCGTCGTCGACGCCGAGCGCGGGGTTGCGCAGGTGATCGCGCCAGATGCGCAGCAGCACCAGTTCGATGGCGTCGCGTGGTCGGCCGTCCCGGACGGCCTCGGTCGTCTGTGTCATTCCGGTGTCCCCCGTTGGCGGTCGACTGGCGCGGACGCAAGGCCCGCGGCGTTGGTGGTGTCGTGACGCGCGAAGCGGCCCGGCCGGTCAGGACGGGGCCGGCTCCGGGCGGGTGCGGCGTGCCCAGGCCACGACCGGGCCGCTGAGGGCGGCGCCGGCCAGCGGGATCAGGGCGAGGACGAGCCAGCCGGCGGCGCCCAGACCGCCGGTCAGGCCGGTCACCAGGGCGGGGCCCGCCACCGCCGGGACCGCCTGGCCGAGCCGGAACACCCCGGCGTAGCGGGCCTGCGCGCGCTCCGGGGCGAGACCGAACTGCATGGTCCACCGCGCCGTCTCACCGCCGAGCTCGGCGAAGGTCAGCAGGACCGCGACCAGCACCAGCACCGCGATCGCGGGCACCGTCGGCAGCCGGCCGGTCAGCGCGGCCACCGGGCAGGCGGCAGCGAGCAGCAGGAACGCGAACCGCTGGAGGCGCGCGGCGGCCGGAATGGTGTCACCGGCCCGCGACACCCGGACCTGGAGCAGCACGACCAGCACGGTGTTGATGCCGGTCAGCCACGCCGCGAGCGGGCGGGGCGCGTCGGTGGCGGAGACGATCCAGAGGGGCAGGCCGACCAGCAGGATCGTCTCGCCGATCCGGGTGAGGCAGCTCACCTGCGCCACGAGCAGGTAGGGCAGGTCGGCGAGGGGCCGGACGCGTTGCCGGGCGCCCTCCGTCGAGGCGGGCCTCGGCCACGCCGGCAGCAGCAGGTAGAGGCCCGCGACCGCGACCCAGCACGCGGCCACGGCCACCAGCATTCCGACGTACGCCGCCCGCGAGTCGACGGCGAGCACCAGACCGGCCGCCAGGGTGCCGAGCGCGAAACCGGCGTTGAACACGCTCCGCAGGTACGCCGAGACGCGCACCCGGTCGCTCCCGGTGACCGCAGCCGCGATCATGCCGTCCCGGCTGACGTCCCAGGACTGCTCGGCGACGGCGACCAGCGCGACCAGCGGCACGAAGAGCCAGAACTGGCCGGCCGCCAGCAGCAGGAGCACGAACAGCGCTTGGAGCAGCACGAACACGATGGACATCCGGCGGGCACCGTGACGATCGGCCAGCCGGCCGGCCGGGACGCTCGCCGCGATGCCGGCGAGGGCGGCGGCGGAGAGCCCGGCCCCCACCTGGCCGACGGTCAGGTCACCGGCGCGGAGGAAGTAGACCGGCGCGCCGGCCAGATAGAGGCCGGCGCCGATGCTGCCGGCCAGCTGTGCGACCGCGAGCCAGCGGGCGGGGCCGGTCACCGGAACGAGAGCGCCGAGCGCGGAGCGCAGTCGCCCCCGCGGCGCCCCACCGCCTCCGGCGTCGGACAGAGTGGACCGCGGTGACGCCATGCCGTTCCCCCGTTTGAGCTGCGTGATCCGCGTGCGAGAGGGCGAATCCCGGCTGCTTGATCTTTGTGTCCACGGGGACGGGATGCCTGCACGCGCATTGACGCGAGCGATTCTAACAGCACCACCGTCACGGGCCTCGGCACTGACCGTCGTGGATTGCTCGGTGCCACCGCCGCGTGCTACGGTCCGCTGCGGGCCTCCCACGGGAGGGCCGCGCTCGCGCAGGCGTCGTCAAAACGGGGGTTCTGACGTCTTGGAAAATGCATTTTCCCCTGCCCTCCTTCAGCTCTCCCGCGACGTTCTCGACATTTCCGAGAATCGGTTTCCCGCTGATTCCACGGAATCCTTCGCCGCATTGGGCGGCACGTCGCTGCGGGCGATGCGGCTGGTCGCCCGGGCCGAGCGTGAGCTCGGTCTGCGGATCGACCTCGCCGACCTGTTGCGTCCCGGGCCGCTCACCTCGGCGCTGCGCCGGAGCGGGCCGCTGGAGCGTGCTGAGCGCCGGGAGCGCCCGGTGGCGGACCGGCGTCCCCTCCTGCCGGCGCAGCACGCGATGCTGGTGCACGAGCAGCAGTGGCCGGGCACCGGTTACCGCCTGCTGTTCAGCCTCCGCTGTCCGGGGCCTGCCCGCGCCCGGCACCTGCGCGACTGCCTGGACGCGTTGACCGCCCGACACGAGACCCTGCGCACCGTGTTCGACGCCGACACCGACCAACCCGGGCGCCGCGTCCTGCGCCGGTGGCGTCCGGTGCTGCGGGAGCAGGGGCGCTACACCCCCGGCGGCGACCCGGTCGCCGCCGCCCACGCCCACCTCGCCGAGCTGGCGCCCGGACTGGACCCGTTCCGCCGGCCACCCGCCGAGTGGCTGCTGACCGAGCTGCCCGGGGACGAGAGCCACGTCGTCTCGCTGCTGGCCCACCACGCCCTGCTCGACGGCTGGGCGGTCGGGCTGCTCCTGCGGGAACTGGCCGTGGCGTACCTCGGCGGCACCATGCCGCCGGCCGGGCCGGGCGTCCCCCCGGACGTCCTGCTCGGGTGCCCCGCGCTCCCGGACGGGCTGCTCAGGCACCGTGCCGACCAGTTGGCCGGGGCGCCGCAGGTGGTGGAGCTGCCCGGCCGGCCCGGCGCCACCCACCGGCCGGGGCGTCCGGGCTCGCGGTTGACCTTCACGCTCGGGCCCGGGGCCACCGCCGCGTGCGACGACCTGGCGCGCGACGCCGGTGTGACCCGTCCCGCGGTGCTGCTGGCCGCGTGGGCGCTGGTGACGGCCCGCCGGTGCGGGGTCGACGACCTGCTCGTCGGGGTGCCGGCCGCCGGGCGCCCGACCGCCGAGCTGGGCGAGATGGTCGGGCTCGCGACCCGCGTCGTGCCGGTGCGCTGCCGGTGGGACGACGAGGCGCCCGCGAGTGCGCTGAGCCCCGCCGTGGCCGACGCCCTCGCCGACGCGGTCGCCGCCGCCGAGCTGCCGTTCGAGGCGCTCGTGTCGGAGCTGGGCGCCGCCGGGGCGATCGACCGTAACCCGCTGGTCCAGATCGGGTTCGCCGCCCACGACGAGCTGATCCCCACCGCGCTGCCGGGACCGGACGGGACGGCGACCGTCCACGAGGGCCACGACGGGGGCTCGGTCTTCGACGCGATGCTCTACCTCCAGGCGTGGGGGGAGCGCCCCCGCTTCGCGCTGGAGCACCGGCTGGCGGCGCTCTCCCCGGCCGGCGCGGCGGAGCTGGCCGAGGCGTTCGAGGCGACCCTGGTGGCGCTGGCGCGCGCCCGTGACCTGCCGCTACGGACGGTCCGGGGGATGTCCGAGCGGCAGCGGGCCCGGCTCGACGACTGGGGCCGTGGACCGGACGCCGACCCGGGGACCGGGTTGTGGCAGGCGTTCTCGGAACAGGCCCGCCGGCGGCCCGGGGCGGTCGCCGTGCGCGGCCCCGAGGGCAGCACCACGTACGCCGAACTGCTCGACCTCGCCGAGCGGCTCTCGGCCGACCTCGCGGAGGCCGGGGTGACGGCCGGTTCGACGGTGGTGGTGGCGGCTCCGGCCTCCACCACCGAGGTGGTGGCCGTGCTGGCGACGCTGCGGCTGGGGGCGGCGTACGTCGGCGTCGACGCCGATGCCCCGGACGAACGGGTGGCGGCGCAGCTCGCCCGGTGCCGCCCGGCCGCCGTCGTGGGTGACCCGCGGATCGCCCGACTCGCCCCGGGGGTCGGCACGGCTCTCACCGGGCGACCCGGGCCCGCCGGCGCCACCCCGCCCGGCGCCGCGCCGGCCGATCCGCAGCGGGTCGCCTACCTGGCGTTCACCTCCGGGTCCACGGGCGAGCCCAAGGCTGCTCGGATCACCCACGCCGCGGTGCTGCGGCTCGTGCACGACCGCCACGTGTTCCCGCACGAGCCGGGTGACGGGTTCCTGCGGCTCGCGCCGCTGGCCTTCGACGCGTCCACGATGGAGCTGTTCGTCCCGCTGCTCACCGGCGGTCGGGTCGAGATCTTTCCGGGTCCGGTTCCCCACCCCGGCGAACTGGCCCGCTTCCTCGCCGAGCGTGACGTCGCCACCGCCTGGCTCACCGCCGGCCTGTTCCGGGTGCTCGCCGACTACGACCCGGCGGCGTTCGGCGGGCTCCGGCAGCTGCTCGCCGGTGGCGACGTGGTCCCGGCCGGTCAGGTCGCGGCCGTGCTGCGGGCCTGCCCGGGTCTGCGGGTCACCAACGGTTACGGCCCCACCGAGAACACCGTCTTCACCACCGTGCACCACGTCGACGACCCGTGCGAGCTGGAGGACGACGTCCCGATCGGTCGGCCCGTCCGTGGCACCGGCGTCGTGGTCGTCGACGAGGACGGCGAGCTGCTGCCGCCCGGCGCGGTGGGCGAGCTGTGCGCCGTCGGCACCGGCCTGGCGGTGGACTATCTCGACGATCCGCAGCGGACCGGGGAGGCGTTCCGGCGGCTCGGCGACGGCACCCGCGCCTACCGGACCGGCGATCTGGTGCGCTGGGACGAGCAGGGGCGACTGCGTTTCCTGGGCCGCCGCGACCGGCAGATCAAACTGGACGGACACCGGGTCGAGCAGGACGAGGTGGCCCACCGGCTGTCGGCGCACCCGCGGGTGACCGACGTGGCCGTCGTGGTCGCCGGTGACGCCGAGAACGGCCGCTTCCTGGTGGCGGCGCTGGTCGCCCCGCCGGAGGCCGGCCTCGTCGAGGAGGTGCGCGCGCTGGCGTCGCGGAGCCTCCCGGCGTACGCGGTGCCGAAACGCTGGGTGGTGCTCGACGCCCTTCCCCTCACCGCCAACGGCAAGGTCGACACCCGGAGCATCCTGCGCCGGGTCGAAGAGGGGCCGATTCCGGCGGCCCCGGCACCGCCCCGCACGCCGGCGGCGGATCTCGAAGCGCTGATCGCCGAGGTCTGGGCCACCGTGCTCGGCGACGACGACTTCGACTTCGACGAGTCGTTCTTCGAGGTGGGCGGCGACTCGTTGCAGTTGGCCAAGGTGCACCGACTGCTGCGGGACCGACTGCCCGACCGGTCGATCGTCCTGCTGGACCTCTACCGGCACCCCACCGTGGACGCGCTCGCCGGGTGGCTGCGCGGTGCGGGGCCGGCGACCGCGGGGGTGACCCGATGAGCGTCGGACGCGAGCCGGTCGCCGTGGTGGGAGTCGCCGGCCGCTTTCCGGGCGTCACCGGGCTCGACGAACTGTGGGACGCGTTGGTCGACGGTCGGGAGCTGCTCACCCGGTTCACGCCGGAGCAGCTCGCCGCCGCCGGCGTCACCGAGCAGGAGCGGGGCGACGCGGACTACGTGCCCGTGCGCGGCGTGCTCGACGGCATCGAGGAGTTCGACGCCGCCTTCTTCGGTCTCCCACCCCGGGAGGCGATGATCACCGACCCCCAGCACCGGCTGCTGCTGGAGTGCGCGTGGGAGGCTCTCGAGTACGCGGGCCACCCGCCCAGCCGGGAGCCGGGCCGGATCGGCGTCTTCGTGGGCACCGGCGTCAACACCTACCTGGCGAACCATCTGCTCGGGCGGCCGGAGCTGCTCGCCGAGCTGGGCGCGCTCCCGACGATCATCGGCAACGAGAAGGATCACGCCGCGACGCGGATCGCGTACCGTCTCGGGCTGCGCGGTGCGGCGATCGGCGTCCAGACGGCCTGCTCGACCTCGCTCGTCGCGGTGCACCTCGCCTGCGAGAGCCTGTACAGCGGGGACACGGACCTGGCCCTCGCCGGGGGCGCCACGGTCAGCACCCCGCAGCAGCGCGGCTACCGCTACGAACCGCACGGCATCGGCGCGCCGGACGGGCACTGCCGGGCCTTCTCCCACAGCGCCGCCGGGACGGTGGCCGGCAACGGCGCCGGGATCGTCGTGCTGCGACGCCTCTCCGACGCGCTGGCCGACGGCGATCCGATCCTGGGGCTGGTGCTCGGCTCCGCGGTCAACAACGACGGGGCGGCGAAGGTGGGCTACACCGCGCCCTCGGTCGCCGGTCAGGCCGAGGTGATCGGCATGGCCTGGGCCCGGGCCGGCCTCGACCCGACGAGCGTCGACGTGGTGGAGGCACACGGCACGGGCACCGAGATGGGCGACGCCATCGAGGTCGCCGGGCTCGGTGAGGCACTGGGCCGGGACGGGCCGGCGGGCGGACGCCTGCTGGGGTCGGTGAAGCCGAACCTCGGCCACCTCGACGCGGCTGCGGGAATCACCGGGATGATCAAGATGCTGCTCGCCCTGCGCCACGGGGTCGTGCCGCCCACCGTGAACCACGACCGGCCGCATCCCGACATCCCGTTCGCCGAGGCCGGCCTGCGCGTCAACACGACGGCCGAGCCCTGGCCCGCGCGGGGCGGGCCGCGCCGGGGTTGCGTCAGCTCGTTCGGCATCGGCGGCACCAACGCCCACGTGATCCTCCAGGAGGCGCCACCGCACCCGGTCCCGTCGAGGGCGGCGACCGAAGCCGATCTCGTGGTGGTGAGCGGGCGCACCCCGCAGGCGGTACGGGCGGCGGCGCGGCGGCTCGCCGACCACCTGGCGAAGGCGCCCGGATGGGAACTCGCCGACGTCGCGCACACCAGCCGCGTCGGCCGTACCGCCTGGCCGGTCCGACGGGCGATCGTCGCCGCCGACCGCGCCGACCTGCTGCGGCAGCTCGACACCGGGTCGGAGCCCGTCGTCGTGCCCCGCCGGGCGACGCTCACGTTCGCGTTCCCCGGGCAGGGCAGTCAGTTCCCCGGCATGGCCGCCGACCTGCACGCCAGGCTGCCCGGCGTCCGCGAGCGGCTCGACGCGGGCCTGGACGCCCTGCCCGCGGGCAGCGCCGACCCGGTACGCGCCGCGCTCCTGGACCCGTACGCCGCGGCGCAGTCGGCCCGTCCCTCGATCACCCAGCCCGCCCTCTTCCTGGTGGAGTACGCCCTCGGCGCCCAACTCCTCGACTGGGGTCTGCGACCGCAGCGGATGATCGGGCACAGCGTCGGGGAGTACGCCGCATTCTGCCTGGCTGGTGGCCTGCGGCTGGCCGACGCGCTGGCGCTGCTCGTGGCACGCGGACGGCTGGTGGAGCGCACCCCGCCCGGCCGGATGGCCGCCGTGCTGGCCGGGCGGGACCGGGTGGCCGCGCTGCTGCCACCCGACGTGCAGGTGGCCGCCGACAACGCTCCCGGCGTCACCGTGGTCTCCGGCCCGCCGGCCGGGGTACGGGAGCTGACCGACAGGTGCGCCACCGCCGGCATCCGGGTACGCCCGGTGCCGGCCGCGCACGGCTTCCACTCGGGCCTGCTCGACCCGGTCCTCGACGACTTCCGGGCGGCCGTCGGCGCGGTGCCGCACCACCCGGTCTCCACCACCGTCCTCTGTGGCCTGACCGGCGAGCCGGTTGTCGAGGGCGCGACCCGCCCGGCCGAGCATTGGGTGCGGCAGTTGCGCGAGCCGGTACGGTTCCGGGAGGCGACTGCCGAGCTGCTCACCACGCGCCACCCGGTCGTCCTCGAGGTCGGGCCGGGCCGGGCGCTGACCGCGCTGGTCCGGGCGGCCGGCGGCGGGCGCGTCCCGGTGGCGCCCACGATGCCGGCCGAGCCCGGCTCCGCCGCGTTGCCGACGCTGCTGCGGGCTCTCGCGACGGCGTGGACCTGCGGCGTCGAGCCGGACTGGGCCGCGTTCCGGCTCGACCCGGCCGCCCGGCGGGTGCCGCTGCCGACGTACCCCTTCGAACGGGTCCGGCACTGGGTCGACATCTCCGCACCGGCGGCGGTGGCGGAGGACGGGCCGGCGGCCCCCGGGACGCCCGCCGTTCCCGACGAACCCGAGACGCCCGCCGTCGCCGTGGAACGGGAGATCATCGCGGCGTGGCGGGACCTGCTCGGGGCGACCGACGTCGTACCCGATTCCGACTTCTTCGCGTTGGGCGGGGAGTCGCTGGTCGCCGTGCGGATGCTCAGCCGGCTGCGACAGCGGTGCGGTGTTCGGGTACCGCTGCGGATCCTGGCGCAGGACCCTACCGTGCGCGGGCTGACGCGGGCGGCGCTCGACCGCCTGCCGGACCCGGGTGAACTGGCGACACAGGGGGAGAGACAGTGACCGCATCGGCGCCTGCCCTGCAAGTCCTCGCGGACGGTCCGGGCGCACCGCTCGTCATCATCGATTTCATCCGCATCTCCGCCGGCGCCGGGCTCGGTGAGCTGCTCGCGTCGGCGCCCGGTGGCCGGCCCGTGTACCGCGCCGACCCGGTCGAGACGCTCCTGGGCGCCGACGGGTTCCGCCGCACCACCGACCTCGCCGAGGAGTACGCCGCGGCCGTGCGTCGGCTGCCGTCACGCCCGGCCCTGATCGTGGGCTACTGCAGCGCCACGCCGACGGCCATCCGCACCGCCGAGCTGACCGGTGTGCCGCTCGCCCTGGTCGAGCCCACCTGGCAGGACCGGGCCGCCGTGGAGCACGACTTCCGCGCCTTCCGCGCCACCCTGCGCGAGGGCGAGCCGGCCGCCGTGCCGCTCGACGCCGACCCGGCCCGGGCCCTCTGCGTGATCACGAGCACGCTCGTCGGCGACCTCGACGCGTTCGCCGCGGCGTACGACCTGCCTGACGACGAACGTCAGGACACCCGCGAGCAGCTCGTCGACCGGTACGTGGCCTGGCTGCACGTGTTGCTCTCGGCGTCCGCCGACCCGGTGCCGCCCCGGCCCGCCGACGTGGTGCTGGCCAGCCGGGAGTACGCGGGCGAGCACCCGGGTGTCGAGACGCTCCGGCTCGACCTGTCCGCCGACGAGGTGCCGACCGCGCCGGCGACCCGGGCCGCCCTGCTCGCGCTGACCGAACCGACGGCGGTGGCCCGGTGACGGGGTTCCTGTCCGAGCTGGTGCTGGCGCAGGCTGCCCGGACCCCCGGGTCGTGTGCCGTGGTGGACGAGCGGGAGTCGCTGACGTACGAGGAACTCGTCCGGCAGGCCGGCGTGGTGGCCGGACTGCTCACCGCGGCGGGGGTGGAGCCGGACGCCGTCGTGGCGGTCTGCGCCGAACGGTCGGTCCGCTTCCCGGTGCTGCTGCTCGGGGTGCTGCTCAGCGGTGCCGCGTACCTTCCCCTGGACCCGGGCGATCCCGCGCCCCGACTCGCCGGCATGCTGGACGACGCCGGCGTGGTCCTCGTGCTGACCGAGCCCGAGCTGAAGGCCGTGGCCGAGGCCGTCGCCGGGAGCCGTCCCGTGCTGGCCGTCTCGGCGGGCGAGCTGCGCGCGGGCGTCCCGGCTCCACCGGTGCCGCTCCGCTCGGACCTGGGGCTTGCCTATGTCCTGTACACCTCCGGCTCCACCGGGCGTCCCAAGGCCGTCGCCGTCCCGCACCGCGGCATCGTCAACCGGTTGCGGTGGATGCAGGACGAGTACGCCCTGACCAGCGCCGACTCCGTGCTCCAGAAGACGCCCGCCACGTTCGACGTGTCGGTGTGGGAGCTGTTCTGGCCGCTCGCGCAGGGCGCCCGTCTGGTGCTGGCCCGGCCCGGCGGGCAGCGCGACCCGGAATACCTGATGGCCGTCATGCGGCGGGAGCGGATCACCGTGGTCCACTTCGTGCCGTCCATGCTGGAGTCGGTCCTCGACGAGCCCGGCTGGGACGGGTGCGACGCGTTGCGGCTGGTCGTCTGTAGTGGTGAGGCGCTGCCGCCCGCCGCGGTGCGCCGATTCCGCGAACGGAGCCGGGCGCGGATCGACAACCTGTACGGGCCGACCGAGGCGTCGATCGACGTGACCTGGTGGCCGTGCCGCCCGGTGGAGGACGGTGACTCGGTACCGATCGGCCGGCCGATCGCTAACGTGGTGGTGCGGGTCCTCGACGCGGCCGGGAAGCCGGTGCCCGAGGGCGAGCCGGGGGAGCTCCACCTCGGCGGCGACCACGCCCTGGCGCGGGGATATCTCGGCCGGCCGGGCCTCACCGCGGAGCGGTTCGTGGCGGACCCCTGGGCCGACGGCGGCCGGTTGTACCGGACCGGCGATCTCGTGCGACGGCTGCCCGGCGGGGTGCTGGAGTTCCTCGGCCGGCTCGACCACCAGATCAAACTGCGCGGGCAGCGGATCGAGCCGGGTGAGATCGAGGAGACGCTGCGCCGGCACCCGGCCGTGAGCGGCGCCGTCGTCGTGCTGCGCCGGGACGAGGGACGCGCCGAACGCCTGGTCGGTTATGTGGTGGGGCCGCCGGACGGTCCCGGTGAGCGGGAGCTGCGGAACCACCTCGCCCAGCGGCTGCCCGCGTCGATGGTTCCGGCCCGGTTGGTGCGCCTGGACGCCTTCCCCCTCACCGCGAACGGCAAGCTGGATCGTCAGGCGCTGCCGGAACCACCACGACGCCGGCGTCGGTCAGCGCACGAACCCGATGTGGGCGGTGGCCATTAGCGAGCCGGGCTCGCAGAACGGCACCTGCTCGACGACCCGACCCTCGTCGAGGTCCACCACGAAGAGCGTCGAGGCGCCGGTCATGAAGACGTACCGGCCGGTGGGCTCGACCGCCAGGTAGAGCGGCGACTGGCTGTTCTTCGCGCAGATGAAGGGAGGCTGGACCGGCTCGTGCGCGAACAGCTCCACGTCGAACACCGTGGACATGTCGGCGGGGTCGAGGACGAACAGCCGGTTCGGGAAGCCGGTGACCGCGATCAGCTGGCGGCCGTCGCGGTGGAACAACTGCTGCGAGGTGATGCGCAGAAAGGTCGGCCCGGTGTGGGCCGCCTCCCGGACCGCCGCACCGTCCCGGTACCGCCACCGTTCGAGCACACCCGGCCCGTGCACGACGACGTTGTTCTGCCACTTGGAGATGTTGTTGCAGGAGACGTAGAAGACGTCCGGGTCGTCCAGGTCGACGTCGACGTGCGCGGAGCAGCTCGCGCCGGTGGTGTGCACCGAGGCGCGGGTCAGTTTCTCGTCGGCCACGACGAACCGGCCGGTGGGGAACTCGTTGGCGGCGTACCGCGTGACGTCGAACGTGCCGCCGTCGGTGCCCAGCACCCGGCCGTCGGAACCGCCCGGGCGCACCGACAGGTCCATGTCGACGCCGACCATGAACCCGTTCGGCGAGGTCTCCAGCTCGTGGATGGTGTCGCAGGCGAACCCGGGCAGGTCGCCCAGCCGGGTCGCTGCGCCGGTGCGCAGGTCGTAGCGCCAGGCGCTGCTGCGCAACTGTTGGTCCTGATCGTGGTAGCGGCGCAGGCGGTCCTCGGTGTCGGTCATCGCGAACGCGATCACGCCCGGCTCGACCTCGCACTTGGTGGAGCTCTGCATCGCGGCGAAGTCGAGTTCGGTCGCCGGCGGCCACAGGTGCGAGCCGCCGTCGCGGCCGAGCCGGCGCAGGTAGGGCGCCTGTTTGAAGGAGACGACCACCTCGCCGTCCGCCGTCTGCACGAAGCTGTGCGGGTGCAGGAAGTACGAGAGCAGATCCTCGAGCCGACCCAGCCCGTACGGCACCGGACCGTCGCCGAGCCGGTCCCGCAGCACCGCCAGTTGGCGGGCGCGCAGGTCACCGATGTCGATCGTGGTCTCCCGCACCGTGCGGGCGCCCAGGTCGACGAAGAGATACCGCTCGCGCGTGCCGTCCGTGGACAACCCGCAGACCAGAAGCGTCAGATCGCCGTAACCCGCCGACAACGGCAGATTCAGGTCAACAGCCACAACAGCGCCTCCCGGAGGATGGTGATGCAGTTGGTGGTGAGGACGGATTCGACATGGAACTGGAAGCTGGTGAAGCCTTCGGAGCGCAGCGCCACGACCCGGCCGTCGGGCTCCACGGCGATGGTCACCCCCGCCGGGGCCGCGGCCGGGGCGTCGGCGAAGAAGGTGTTGTAGAAGCCGACGGGCTCGGCCCGCCCGAACAGGTCGACCGTCTCCTGCACGCCCTGCAACGGCGGGTCCACCGGATGCACGGTCATGCCGAGCAGACGGCAGAGGATCTGGTGACCGAGGCAGACCGCGAGGAACGGCGTGCCGGCCGCCATCAGGTCGCCCACGATGCGGTGCAGTTGGGCGATCTTCGGGTCGTCCAACTGGTTCGGGTCGCCGGGCCCGGGCCCGACCAGCACCAGGTCGTAACCGGTCAGGCCGATGCCGGACTCCCGGTAGTCGCGCATGGTGACCTTGAGCCCGAGGTGCTCGAGGATGTGCTTGAGCATCTCGGTGAACTGGTCCTCGTTGTCGACGATCAGCACCGAGCGGCCGATGAGGGCCGGGGCGGCGTACCGGTCGTCGACCTGCCGGTTGATCCAGAAGCGCGACAGGTAACGGTTCCGGCTGCTGAGCACCTCCATGACCTTGTCGTCCACGAACCGGTCGAGGAAGGGGCCGGGCGGCTCCGCGGTGGTGATCGCCTTCAGCAGCCCCTCGGCCTTGGTGCGGACCTCACGGCACTCCTTCGCGGGCACGGAGTCGCGCACGACGCTGGCGCCGCTGCGGATCACGGCGTGGCCCTCGGCGTCCACCGCCATCGTCCGGATCGTGATGGCGCTGTCCAGCCACTCCTGGCCGTCGTCCTCGAGGCCGCGGATCATCAGGGCCGACGAGTAGTAGCCACGGGACTCGGACTCGTGCCGGTGGATGACCCGGGCGGCGTTCTCCAGCGGGCTGCCGACCATGGTGGCGGCGAACATCGACTCGCGGAACGCGTCGAGCGGACTCATGGTGGCGCTGCCCTCGAGCACGTACTCGGTGTGCACGAGCGCGCTCATCTCCTTCAGGTACGGCCCGTGCACGACGCCGCCCTCGCCGCAGATCCGCGACATCATCTTGAGCTCCTCGTCGACGACCTGGAAGAGCTCGTTCACCTCCTTGCGGTCGGAGAGGAACTCGATGAGGTCGGCCCGCTTCTGCAACGCCGCCCGCGGCAGCGTGCCGCAGATCGGGTTCATCGTGACCGTGCCGCGACGGTAGGTCAGGTGCCGCTCGGGGGAGGACCCGATGAAGTAGCGCTCCCCGTCGTAGAAGCAGAACGTCAGGTACGCCCCGATCTCGTTGCGGGCGAGCCGGGCGAAGATCGTGTGCGCGACCTCGGGCCCGAAGTCGCCGATGGTCACGTCGCAGCGCCGCGAGATGAGGAAGTTGGACCCCTCGCCGCGCTGGATCTCCTCCTTGATCACCCGGTCGATCCGCGCGGCGAACTCCTCGTCGCCGGGGGTGTGCACGGGGTCGGAGATCACCCGGACGTCGGCGTGCACGTCGGCGAACGACTCGAGCTCGACCTCACGGAACTCGCTGGGCACCAGCGAGATGAGGGGCTCGCCGTCGTCGTGGCAGACGTAGCCGCGCTCGCGCAGCTGCGCGTAGGGCACCATGGTCAGCACCGGGTGCGTGGCCGGGCGAGGCACCTCGGCGAGTGACCAGGACCGCACGGTCTCGCCGCGGGCGTAGTTGACCTTGCCCTCGGAATGAATGAGGCAATAAGGGCTGACAAAGTCAAGACTCACCGGAAGCCACCTTGCTGATCAGAAAGTGGTGTAGCACCAGGTAATCGATTTCCGTATCGAGGAAGCAGCCTAGCGCATCGGCCGGTGACCCGACGATTGGCTGCCCCGCGACGTTGAAGGATGTGTTGATCAGACACGGCACGCCGGTGACCTGCTCGAAGGCGCGCAGCAGGCCCACCAGCAGCGGATTGTCGGCCTCGTCGACGGTCTGGGCGCGAGCCGTGCCATCCACGTGGACGGCGCCCGGAACGAGCTTCCGGTATTCGGGTCGTACCGGGAAGACGAATGTCATGTAAGGCGAGGTCTTCTTCTTGCCCATTTCCAGGACCACCGGCGCGGAGGCCGCGGGCAGCACCGGCGCGAAGGGCCGGAACGGCTCCCGCCGCTTCACCCGGATGTTGATGACGTCCTGAATATCGGGAAAGGCGGGGTTGGCCAGGATGCTGCGATTGCCGAGGGCACGCGGGCCGTACTCGACGGCCCCCTGGAACCAGCCGATCACCACCGGGTCGACGAGCAGCTTGGCCACCTCGGTGAACAGCTCGTCCGCGGCCAGCTCACGCCACTCGACCCGGTCGCCCACCGCCGCGAGGGCGGCGCGGATGTCGTCGTCGGTGTAGCTCGGCCCCAGGTAGGGGGCGGGCGACGGGCGCACCGGGTGGCCCAGCTCCCGTGCCGCGTACACCGCCGCGCCGATCGTCACGCCGGGGTCGCTCGCGCCGAAGCTGACCGAGGCGTCCTCGAACCGGGAGCCCTCCAGCAGCTTGGTGTTGTTCACGCAGTTCAGCGCCAGGCCACCCTCGATGATCAGATGCCGCGCGGAGGTCCGCCGCTCGAGCACCGCCACCTGGTGCCGGGTGACCACCTCGACCGTGTCCTGGACCGCGCGGGCCACCCGGCACCGGAAGTCCCAGTCGGTGCGGTCGCCCGTGCATCCGAAGATCTCGTCGAAGAAGGGGTAGTACGCCTGGGTGTCCAGCAGCGGGTTGCCGACCCGCAGTCGATAGCCGCCGGAATCCTCCAGCGTGACCACCTCGCGCAGGAGCGGGTTGTCCGCCCCGAGCGGCGGATGGAAGCCGCTGAGCCCCATCACCTTGTACTCGTCGTTGTTCGGCATGAAGCCGAGATAGCGGGTGACCTTGCTGTAGAGCAGCGCCAGACTGTTGGCGATGTCGACGGTGGCGTCCGGCAGGATCGTCACCTCGCCGTCGCGGATCTCACCCATGATCGACGAGTAGCGCTCCGCGCGCCCGTCGCTGACCAGGAACGCGGCGTCCCGCCAGCCGGCCGTGTGGTAGCCGCACGTCAGGTGGGCGAGGTGGTGCGGGACGAGCCGGAGCCGGTCGGCCGGGATGGTGAAGCCGGTACGCGCCGCGAAGTCCGCCCGGATCGCCTCCGGCGTGAGCAGCGTCGTGCGCAGCTCCTCCAGCCGGGCCAGGCGGTCGGCCCGCTCCTGCTCGGAGGAGGCCGACCGGAGGACCCCGGCCCGCTCCGCCGCCCAGATCTCCGGGGTGAAACTCCACGGCAGGGCGAAGCAGTCCACGTCGGCCAGCTCGGCGCGAGCCTCATGCAGGGCCCAGCGCAGCGCGTTGACCGGCAGGTCCGACGTCTTCTTGACCCGGCTGAGCCGCTCCTCCTCCACGGCGGCGACCAGCTCGCCGTCGACCACCACGGCGACTGCCGCGTCGTGCCCCAGCACCCGGTGCCGGTCGCGGCCCGAGCGCCGGTACAGGCGACCGAACAACTCCGCGGACCGCGTGAAACCGTTGAACCCGACGACGATCATGCGCAACACCCCGCTATCGCAGATACCGCAGCTTGAGTTCCAACTCCGCCAGCTCCTGCGCGACGTCCGAGCCGGCGACCACGCCGCCGCCGCAGCGCAGCAGGACGTCCGGCCCGTCCCGCTCGGCGCAGGTGACGATCGTGTTGGAGGTCAACGCGTCGCGGGCCGCGTCGTAGAACCCCACCGCGCCCGCGAAGAACCCACGCGGCTCGCCCTCCAGGTCGGCCAGCACCTCCTGGGCGCGCAGCTTGGGCGCGCCCACCACCACCCCGCGCGGGAAACTCGCCAGCAGCACACCGCCGAGCCCGCGCGTCGTGTCGTACCCGCCGGAGACGTCGCTGGCGAGATACGTCGTGGGACCGATCACCAGCGGTTCGCACAGCCGGTCGACCACCACGGTGCCGGGCTCGCAGTACGAGCCGAGGTCGTTGCGTTCGAGGTCGACGAGCATGATGTGCTCGGCGAAGTACTTCGGGTCGTCGCGCAGCAGCGCGCCCCGATCCCGTCGTTCCCGCTCGTCTCGCGCTGCCGGCTGGGTGCCGGCGAAGACCCGGCTGCTCACCCGACCGTCGCGCGCCAGCACGTGCGGCAGGGAGCAGTTGCCGAACACCGTGGTCGCGTCCAGGTTGAACCAGTAGGAGTAGTCGGCCGTCGCGTACCGCGCGGCGACGTCGGCGTAGTAGCGCGGCAGCGGCGTGCGGGGGCGTACCCGCACCGGCACCGAGAGGACGACCTGGTAGACGTCGCCGGCCAGCAGATGGTCACGGGCCCGGGCGAGCTGGCCCGCGTACCGGACCGGATCGATGTCGGCCACGACGTCGGTCAGCGGCGCGGTGAGCGGCGGCGCGGTCCGGGCCGTGGTCCGGGCGCAGGCCGCCACCACGTCCGCCCGGTCCTCCGCGGCGCAGCTCAGGGTGCCGGTGGCCGGGTCGTGGACCACCGCGCGCCGCAGCGGCCCGGCGAAGCCGAGCAGCCGCCCCGGGGCCGTGGTCGGCGGCGGCCCGCCCGGGATGCCGGCCTCGGCCCGCAGCCGCAGCGACAGGTCGTAGGAGAAGGCGAACGCGACGTCGGCGCCCGGGCCGCGCCGGGCGTCGGCCAGCAGATGGTCGAGCAGGGCGGCGACGTCGCCGTCGAACCGCTCGCCGCCGCGCGCGATCCCGTCGGTCGTGACCCGCCACACGTCGGACAGGGACGCGAACAGGGTACGCCGCTCCCGCCCCGGCAGGCGGTAGCAGAACAGCGATCCGAAGCGCTCCGCCAACGGCTCGACGAGATCGTGCGGGTTCCCGGCGAAGGAGACGTGGGCGGACGTGGCGGTGGATGCGGGCGCCGACATCGACGCCCTAGAGCGTGAAGTTGAAGGCGTTGCTGCCGGCGCCGGTGAGCTGCCCGACGCCGCGCCTGACCGCGTCGCTGACCCCGTCGGAGTAGAACAACCGGGTGTAGCGGTCACTGAGGTCGGCATGGTCCTCCGTGTACGCGATCCGCCCGTCCTCCACCGTGACGATGCCCATCGCGGCGAGCGCGTCGAAGACCGGCTGGAACTGCCGGAGCGGCTCGGAGCCCGCCGGATAGAACGAGTTGAACCGCGCGACGTCCAGCTCGCGGTGCTTCATCGCCAGCACGAGGTGCCGGCGCAGGGACTCGTCCTCCGAGAGCGGGAAGGCCTTCTCCACCGCCGACCCGCCCGCCTGGATCCGGCGCATGTACTCGCGGAAGGTGAACGCGTTGCCGTACGTGTAGCCGTGCGAGTGGCTGTAGGAGCTGGCGCCGAGCCCGAGGACGTAGCCGTTGTTGCCCCAGTGGTTGTCCTGGTAGTGGAAGATCCAGTTGTCGCGCGGGAAGAGGTTGCGGGAGTACTGCCAGTAGCCGTTCGCCGTCATCCGGCGCTTGGCGTACCGGAACAGGGCGAGACTGCGCCGGAAGAGCTTGGCGTGGTCCTCCTCGCGCAGCGTGGTGTCGTTGATCGCGCCCTTGCGTACCGAGAGCGTGAAGAGGGTGATCTGGGTGGGCATCGGCTCCAGCGCGGTGACGGCGTCCATGGTCCGCTGCATGTTGTCGAAGGCCTCACGCTCGATGCCGGCGATGAGGTCGATGTTGACGTTCGGCACACCGCTGTCGGCCATGTGGTAATAGGTGCGCACCACACTGGACGGGGTGTCGGCGCGGCGTGACTTGCGCAGGATCTCCGGGTCGAGCGACTGCACACCCATGGAGAGACGGTTCGTCCCGTTGGCCGCCATGGCCGCGATGCGGTCCTCGGTGGCCGAGTCCGGCGAGCACTCGTAGGTGATCTCGCGGCACTCGGACAGGTCGAAGCGGCGGATGACCCGCTCGAACAGGAAGTCGATCTGCTCGGGGTTGAGCCGGCTCGGCGTGCCGCCGCCGACGAACACCGTCTCGATCTTCTTGGTCCGCATCATCGGCAGGTACTGCAACGCCTCCTTCTCGAGGCAGTGCAGGTAGTCCCAGATGACCTGGGTGTCGTTCTGGACGACCGCCACGCTGTAGTAGCAGAAGCTGCACTTCTGGCGGCAGAACGGAATGTGGATGTAGAGGTTGTGCGAGAACGTGTCGCTGCCGGCCCAGAGCGTGTCGGGGTCCGAGGCGGTGGCGTCCCGCGGCTCCCAGAGGGAGATCGGCGGATAGGTGAACACCAGCCCCGGTATGTGTTCGTCGGCCTCGATGAGCTGGTCGACGACTTCCGACCGGCCGGCGTCTGTCAGATCGAAGATGAATTCCTCAGCCACTGTCGCTCCTCGAACCTGTCACGGACAGGAAGTTCTCGATGATCAGTTGCCCGGCCGGCGTGCCGATCGACTCCGGGTGGAACTGGACCCCGTACACCGGCTGCCTGGCGTGCTCGACGGCCATCACGCACTCGTCGTCGTCGGCACTGGCGACGAGCCTCAGGTCGTCCGGGAGGGTCGCCGCGGCGATCGCCAGGCTGTGGTAGCGCATGGCGGGAAAGCCACTGGGCACCCCGGCGAAGATCCGGCTGGTTCGGCGCAGCCGGATCGTTGACACGTGGCCGTGCCGCACGGTCGCGAGTCGCGTGGTGCGCGCCCCGTAGAACCGGCCGATGGCCTGGTGCCCGAGACAGACGCCCAGCACCGGGATCCGGCCGGTGTAGTGGGCGAGGGCGGCGAGGCAGACGCCGTAGGAACCGGGATTCTCGACGGAGCCCGGACCGGGCGACAGCACCAGATGGGTGGGGCGCCGTGCGGCGATCTCGTGGAGCTCCGCGGTGTTGCGCAGGACCGTCGGTCGCGCGCCGGCGACCGCCAGGTACTGCACCAGGTTGTAGGTGAACGAGTCGAAGTTGTCCAGCACGACGACGCGGGGGCTCATTCCTGCTCCCTCCACGCGTCCCGCCGCACGGCCCGCCCCTCGATCTCGAAGCGCAGCTCCGGACGGCAGACGTCCACGGTGTTCGACAGGTGCGGCACGGTGAGCCCGGCGTCCGCGCAGTGTGCCTCGAAGGCGCTCCTCGCCTCCGCGTCCTTGCAGTAGACGTAGCAGCTCACCAGGTCGGCCAGGGACAGGCCGGCGCCGGCCAGCAGGTCGGTGAAGCTGGCCATCGCGTAGTCCACGGCGGCCCGCACGTCGTGCTGCGGCAGCGAGACGCCGTGCTTGTCGATGCTGGAGATGCCGGAGACGTGCACCACCTGGCAGCCGTTGCGACGCGACCGGTTGGCGCGCACGAAGCGGGGCCCGTAGTCGTAGGGCGCACACTGCAGGTCGGTGCCGAACGGGGAGGCCGCCGCCTCGCCGTCGCGTGCGACCGCCTCGGCCATCACGGCCACCGCCTGTCCGGGCGGCAGCCCGGCGCCGATGCCGGTGCTGGCCGGATAGGTGGTGAGCTTCCACCTGTCGAACGTGGCGTCGCGTGCCTTGTTCAGCTCGCCGTAGGTCTCCTCGATGTCGGCGAGGAAGTACCAGGTCCGGTCCAGGTGACCGGGGGCCATGCCGGCCTGCGCCAGCGCCGCCTCCAGCCCGCGCAGCGCCGCCAGCGTCTGCTCGAACGTGGACCCGTCGCGACCGGGCGCGGCGACGTGCACCAGCCGTCGGACCTCGGCGCCGTCCTCGTGGGTGCGGACCAGGCGGGTGCCGGCGTCGAGCGCGACCACCTGCACCTCCGCGCCGGGCAGCGGGACGATCGCGGTGATCTCGACGCCGGGCCGGCCGGTGGCCGCATACTGGGGGCCGGCGGTCAGTGGGCGCAGGGACCGCTCGCCCTCGGGTGCCAGCTCGGCGTCGCCGAAGACCACGACGCGCAGGCACTCGGCGCCCGGCTCCCTCGTGACCTGTTCGACGGCGGCGTCGACATCGGCCTGTGTGATGACGTCTCGGGACGCCGGCCAGTAGGCCTGCACCTCGTCGTACCGGATTCCGCGGACACGTCGAATGACGATGACGCCCTCCCCGTGGTGACTGTCGCGTTCGGCGGCAGGGCTGGCCGCCAGAACGAGGAATCTGGCTCTGCGAAACCGTGGGGAACGTCGTCGTGTCCCACTCCGGTCAACGCCGCGACGGCTCGCCCATCCTGACACGCGGCGGCATCGTCGTCCACCCGATAAGTGGACGACAGTTAGCCGTTGATCTATGCGAGGGCGGTTTCGCCAGTTCAGGGCGCTCGGAGTCGGGCCCCCTGAGTGTCTGCGAGAGTGATCGGAAAACCCCACCCGGTGAGATAAAAAGCCATCATATCCGACAAAGCTCCCACTTCTCGGGTGCGCGTGCGGGCGCGCGGTTTGACATCATGGGCGCGGAGCAGGTGACGGGGGCGTCGCGGGAAGCGATACGGGGAAAGGGCACTTCGACATGTGGGAAACGGCCGGGTCGGCTTTCCAGGAAATGTTCTGCCGGATGTACGGGGTAGCCGAACCGGCGGTGCCGCTGCGCAAGATAATCCACTGGTGGGCCGTCACCGCCGATATCGGGATGCAGGACGACGACTGCAATCTCGGCACGGCTTTCGTGCCGGCCGGACATTTCTACGAGATGCACATCCCGGTGCCCGGCGACGAGCGGCGGCGGACCGATCGTGACCGCGCCCGGCAGTCCGGCGCGGACTGGTTGCTCTACCCGCAGATCCGCACCACCGGCGACACCACCGCTCTCGCCCGGGACGGCTTCCTCGACCTGCCCTGGTTCATGGAGGCCCAGTACCAGGTGCGTGCCGGCGTCGACGACGACCTGCGGGCCCAACTGGGCAACTCCCGCTACCGGGACCTGCGCCGGTTGGTGCGCCGCGCGGCTGCCGAGTACGACTACCGCGTCCTCGACGGCGCCGGGGCCGCGGCCGACCCCGCGGCGCTCAAGGACTTCGACCGGTTGCACGCGCTCAACCTGGCCAAGTACGGCCACCGCTACAACCACCTGTCGTCCACCGCCCTGGAACTGGTTCTGGACTCCCCGCTGCGCGACCGCACGCGGCTCTTCCTGCGACAGTCGCGTGCCGACGGCGCGACCGTGCAGGTCGTGCTCTGCTTCCTCGACCCGACCGGCACCGAGCTGACCATCCTCGCCCAGGGCATCGACCCCGCCCTGGTGACGCCCGGTCAGAACGTCTACCGCGCCGCGTTCTACGAACTCTTCCGCTGGGGCGAGGGCCACGGCATCGGTGTCTTCAGCCTCGGACGCGGCAACGAGGTCAAGAAACTCGACGTCGGGGCGAACACCTACCACCTGCTGGCCAACCACATCGGCGGGGTGTCCGGAGCCGACCCCGCCGTGTTCGCGCCGATGCGCGCCAGACTGCGCGAGTTCTTCGACCGGGTGATCGGCGAACTCGAGTCCACCGGCGGCGACCGGGTGACCGTGCGGCGATGACGGACCTGGTCGAGGAGAGTTCCGCCACCGGACGGCGACGGCTGCCGCGGGCGTTCTGGGTGCTCTGGACCGGCAGCCTGGTGAACCGGCTCGGCTACCTGATCCAACCGTTCCTCGCGCTGTACCTGTCGGGCCAGTGGCGCCTGTCGCCCGGCACGGTCGGCCTGGTCCTGGCGAGCTTCGGCGCCGGAGCCGTGGTCTCACAGCCGCTCGGTGGCTGGCTGGCGGACCGGTGGGGCGGGCGGCGCACGCTCGTCGCCGGTCTGCTGGCCACCGCCGTGACGGCGATGACGATCCCCTGGGCCGGCACCGTGCCCCTTCTGGTCGGTGCGGTGGTGCTCTACGGCCTCACCGTCGACCTCTACCGGCCGGCCCTTGCCGCTCTCGTCGTCGCCACGGTCCCCGGCGAGCACCGGGCACGTGCCTTCGGCCTGATCTTCTGGGCGGTCAACCTGGGCAGCGCGGTGGCGGGACTGGCCGGCGGCCTGATGGCTGCGCGCGGCTTCGTGCTGCTGTTCGCGGTCGACGCCGCGAGCTGCGTGATCTTCGCGTTGGTCGCGGTGCGACTGCTGCCCGCCGACCGGCGGAGCGCCCGGGACGGCGGCCGGGGCGGCGCGGCGGGCCCGGGCTCCGACGCCCTGCTGTGGGCGGTGACCGGCACCTTCCTGGTGTTCGCGGTGCTGCTCGCGCAGGCGTACGTGACGATGCCGCTGATCATGCTCGACCAGGGGCTGCCTCCCACGGCGTACGGTCTGGTCATCGCGGTGAACCCGATCGTGATCCTGGTGCTGCAACCGCTGCTCGCCGGGCGGCTGGCCGACTGGCCGAGACCGACCGTCTACGCCGGCAGCCTGGCCGTCACCGGGCTGGGCTTCGGGTTGCTCGCCGCCGCGCGGAGCGTACCTGTCTACGCGTTCGCGGTCCTGATCTGGACGCTGGGGGAGATCGGCGTGGCCACGGTCGGCCCGACCCTGGTGACGGAGATCGCCGCGCCGGGGTCGGAGGGGCGCTACAGCGGTCTGTTCGGCATGGCGTACGGCGCTTCCAGCCTGGTCGGGCCGCTCGCCGGCACCACGGTGCTGGACGCGGCCGGGCCGACGACGTTGTGGGGGAGCTGCGCCGTGTCCGGCATCGCGGCGGCTGCCGCGGCCTTCGCCCTGCGGGGCGCGATGCTCCGACGGACGGCGCTCGCCCGGCCCGGGTGAGCGTCAGCCCGCAGCCCGGGTGATGCGTGCCTCGCGGGGATTGCGGGCGAGCCGGAGCAGGTCACGACCGTCGACCTGGAGCGTGCGGTCGTTACGGCCGCTGCCGCAGTAGACGGGGCCCATACCGGCGACCGCGACGTCGAAGACGGTGATCACGCCGTCGGCGTCGGTGAGCGGACTGGCGCCGCCCGGCTCCATGTCGAGCGCGTCGAGCACGGCCGGGTCGGCGGGGCGCAGCCGTGACCGTGCGGTGCCCACGGCTTCCGCGAGGCCCCGGTAGTCGAGCCGGGCCGGCCCGGGCAGCACCGCCAGCACCACTGTGTCCGGCGGGCCCTCGAAGGCCAGGGTCTTCACCGATCGCTCCACCGGGAACTCGCGCAACGCCGCCACGTCGTCGCCCGTACGGACGGCCCGATGCGTGGCCACCGCATAGGTTGCCCCGGCTCGGTCGAGAATGCGCATCGGCGTCGGCGCCGCATCGCGGGAATGTGTCATGTCGCCGACACTACCGGTCCCGCGCCCGGGTATCCCGGCGGTGTCCGACTTGTAGGTTCGGTGGGGAAGTGTCAGTGGTGTCGGCCAATGCAAACAAAGGATCATGGGAGTTCCATTGACATCAACCCCGGGCGGGAGTTAACTATTTCACGGCCACAAGAGTGTTCCGCGGAGTCTACGCGGTAACTCGACGCAGCGCTGACACGGGGGTTTTCGCGCATGAGCCACGCCATTCGGCAGACCTGATCTGACTGTTGACCTGTTGATGTCGCCCTGCGCTGTCGCCGTGGTGACCGCTTCTGCCTGCTCTTCCGTGCGTACGGCCACCACATCGCGGTGGCGGCCACCGCACGTCTGAAGCCGCCACACATGCCGTTCCGTCTGCCCGGAACCACAGGAGGCTTACCTATGTCTCGATCCTTTCCGCCTTTTGCGGAAATCGTCGCGGAGGCCCAGCGGAGCCTGGACGCGATGCCGATCGAACAGCTTGCCGAGATCGGCATTCTGCAGCCGATCGAGAATTACTACCTGGTCGGCACGTACCCGCCCCTCAAGGCAATGGGGGAGATCACCCCGACCGAAACCTTCGCCGGTCTGACCCGTAACGCGAATATCTACCTGCACCTGCCGTTCTGCGAGCAGCGCTGCACGTTCTGCCACTTCGCCAAGGAGATCCGGCCGGACTCGCCCCGGGTGACCCGGTACCTCGCCGCACTGCACCGTGAACTCGAGATCGTGACCGGCATGCTCCCGCACCCGGTCACCGCGGAAACGGTGTACTTCGGCGGCGGGACCCCGTCCTACCTGTCCGCCGCGCAGATCACGGCGCTCTTCGCCCGGTTGCGGCGGCACATCGACGTCCCGGACACCGCCGAGATCACCTTCGAGCTCCACCCGTCGGTCATCGACGCGCCCGACTACACCGACCGGCTCGACGCGCTGCGCGACGCCGGGGTGAACCGGTGGGTCTTCGGCGTGCAGTCCATGGACGACCGGGTGCTGCGAAAGCTCAACCGCGGGCACGAGGCGTCCCACGTCTACCGGCTGCTCGACCTGCTGCACGAGCGGGGCCTGGACAACCACTCGGTCGACCTGATCTTCGGGCTGCCGTACCAGACCGAGGAGAACTGGTACACGACGTTGACCAGCCTGATCGGGTACGGCGTCGACAAGTTCAACATCTTCCCGCTGATGTTCAAGCAGGCCGACCCGATCTCGGCGCACTACCGCAACGAGCCGGGGATCTTCCCCGACCTGCGGCGACGGCTGCTCATGCACTTCATGACCGAGGCGTTGACCCGCCGGCTCGGCTTCCGGCGCGGTCCGCTCTTCTACTACTCGAAGGCGGCCACCCACTCGCGTCAGCAGGAGAACAAGTACGACTCCATCGAGGACACCAACCTGCTCCCGTTCGGGGTCTCCGGGTTCGGCTACGTCGGGAACACGCAGTACTACAACGACTGCACCATGGACGGCTACATGCAGCGGGTGGAGGCGGGCCGACCGTCGGTCTGGCACGGCGTGCACCTGTCGACCGACGAGCGGATGCGCCGTGCGGTCATGTTCAACCTGCGCTCGCGCGGCGTCGGGCGGGAGGACTTCCGTCGCCGCTACGGCGTCGACCCCGCCGAGCACTTCGCCGCGGAGCTGGCGCCCTACCGGGAGCACGACCTGATCCGGATCGACGACGACGCCATCCGCCTGACCGACAAGGGCGTACCGGTCGCCGACAGTGTGGCGCTGCGGCTGGTGAGCCCACAGGTCCTCACCCGGGTCCAGGACGCCAACTCGCGGATCGTCGACCTGAAGCGGGATCCGCTCGACCGGTACGACTTCTCGCCGCTGGAGCGTGACCCGGTCGGCGCCGGCGTGTCCACCGCCGGTCGTCGCCCGCTGCTGCCGACTGTCGAGCACTAGCCCATGACCGCACAATCCCCATCCGGTGGCACCTCGCTGCGGCGGGACCTCTCCGGGCGTCAGTTGCGGATGATCGGCCTCGGCGGCGCGATCGGCACCGGCCTCTTCCTCGGCTCGGGTCAGGCGATCTCGACCGCCGGTCCGGCGGTCACCGTCGCCTACGCCGTCGGGGGCGCCGTCGCGGTGACCCTCGCGTACGCGCTCACCCGCATGATCGCCGCGCATCCCGATGCGGGCGGGTTCGGCGGCATGGCCGAGCGCTACCTGGGCCCGGGCCCCGCGTTCGCGCAGCGCTGGTGGTACTGGATCGCCGGGGTCGTCAACATCGGCAGCGAGGCGCTGGCGGTCGGCATCTACCTGAAGCTGTGGTGGCCGGGGCTGCCGCTGTGGGTGCCCGCGGTGCTCTTCGCGACGCTGGTGCTGGTGGTCAACTCGTTCACGGTCGGCGTGTTCGGCGAGTTCGAGTACTGGCTCGCGATGATCAAGGTGATCACGATCGTGGTCTTCGTCGGCCTGGGCGCCGTCGCCATCTTCGTCGGTCTCGGGGGCCGGTCGGCGACCGGCCTGTCGGCCTGGACCGACCACGGCGGGTTCGCCCCGCACGGCGTGAGCGGCATCTGGCTCGCCATGGTGCTGGTGACCTTCAGCTACATGGGCACCGAGGCGCTGGCCGTGGCCGCCGGCGAGGCGCGCGCCGGCAGCCGGGACCTGGTCTCCGCCACCCGCGGTGTGGTGCTGCGGCTGCTGCTGTTCTACGTCCTCGGCACCGCGGTCGTCGTCTCGATCGTGCCGTGGAACGAGGCGGCGGCGGGTGGTTCGGTGGACGCCAGCCCGTTCGTCCGACTGTTCGACATCGCCGGGGTCCCGGCCGCGGTGCACGTGATGAACGCGGTGGTGCTGACCGCGGCGCTGTCCGCCATGAACACCAACGTCTACGTCGCCAGCCGCACGCTGCACGGACTGGCCGGCAGCGGCCAGGCGCCACGGCTGTTCGGCCGGGTCGACAGGCGCGGCGTGCCGCTGCCCGCGCTGCTGGTCTCCGGGGCCGGGCTGCTGCTGGCGGCCCTGCTCGCGGCGGTCGCCCCCGAGCGGGCGTTCCTGGCGCTGGTCGGCTTCTCGCTGTCGGGCGCGCTGCTGACCTGGATCCTCATCCTCGCCACCTACCTCGCCTACCGGCGCGCGGAACGTCCGGCGGACCGCGGACTGACCGTGGCCGTGGTGCTGGCCATGGTCGTGCTGGCCGCGGTGCTCGTGTCCATGGCGTTCAGCGACACGTTCGGCCTGCCGATGCTCAGCGGGGTGCCGTTGCTGCTTGCGGTTCCGGTGGCGTACGCGGTTTACGCCCGGCGCCGTCGGGCGGCCGGGACGCCGGACCCGGACGCCGCCGAGCCCGTCGGGGCACGGTGACCGATGACCGGTCCCGACCTCGCCGTCCCGACCCCACGGCCAGGGCTGATCCCGCTGGTCGTGGGCGACACCCCAGTGGTCTCCGTGCCGGTCACGGCCGGGGGCCGGGAGGGGACGCTGCGGCTCAAGCTCGAGTCCTTCAACCCGTGCGGATCGATCAAGGACCGCACCGCCGTCGCGCTGTTCGGCTCCGTGGCCGACCAGGTCGACCCGGTCACCGGCATCGTCGAGTCCACGTCGGGCAACCTCGGGGTGGCCCTGGCCGCCCTGTCGTCCGCCGCGCGCGTGCCGTTCACGGCGGTCGTCGACCCGCGCACCCCGGCCTACGCGGTACGCGAGATGCGCCGCTTCGGCGCCTCGGTGGTGGTGGCCACCGATGACGACGGCCGGGGCGGCTATCTGCTCAGCCGGCTCGCCCTGGTCGAACGGATGCTCACCGAGCGACCCACCCTGCGCTGGACGAACCAGTACGAGAATCCCGCCAACCCGGCCGCGCACGAGTGGGGCACCGCGCCGGAGCTGGCCCGGCAGGTGCCCGCGGACACCGTCGTCCTGGCCGCCGTCTCCACCGGCGGCACCCTGTCCGGCCTGCGCAGCTACGCCGCCCGGGCGACGAAGTGGACGGTCGTCGGCGTCGACGTGCCGGGCTCGCACGCGGTCGGGCACACCGAGGGTCGGCGGCTGTTGTCCGGCATCGGCTCCAGCAAGTGCTCCGGCTTCGTCACCGCGGGCGACGGGCCGGTCGAACGCATCGGCCCCGCCGAGGCGGTCGCCGCCTGCGTCTGGCTGTCGGAGCAGACCGGTATCGGGGTGGGTGCCAGCTCGGGGGCACTGGTCGCGGCGGCCCTGCGGCTGATCGCGCGGGACCGGTTGACCGAGGTCGTCTGCGTCTGCGCCGACGGCGCCGGCAACTACCTGGACACGGTGTACTCCCCGATCTGGCGGGCGGCGCACGGGCTCCGCGTGGACCCACCGGCGGTCGTCCGCGGCCCGGTGGAATGGAGCGCCGCGTGAACGCCGATCCGCTGCGGGACTGGTTCGACCGCGCGGGGGTACGGGTGGATCCGCGCCGGGTGCTGGCCGACGAGATGGGCGACGGCAAGGTGCTCTTCCCGACCAGGCTGATCCCCTACGTCGACCATCGACTGCTGGAGGGCCTGGCCGACGAGGCCCGGACGGCGCTGGTGGCCCGGCACACGTACCACTACTTCGCGTTCACCGCCCACTTTGAGACGAGGGTGGTCAACCGGGCCGCGGAACTGCTCGCGAACGGTCGGGTGGACGCGCCGTTGCGCCGGGACGTGCGGCTCGACGCGTACAAGATCTACTGCGACGAGGCGTACCACGCGCTCTACTCGTTCGACGTGGTGCGGCAGTTGGAGTCCGCCAGCCGGGTCGAGGCGCTGCCGTACGACTTCACCCCCTTCCTGAACCGCCTCGACGACATCTCGTCCGGCGCGATGCCGCAGCGCGGGACGCTGCCGCAACTGTTGCAGGTCGTCGTCTTCGAGACGCTGGTGACGACGCTGCTGGCCGAGCTGCCGAACGACCCGGACCTGGTCGGGCTGGTCCGCGAGACGGTCCGCGACCACGCCCGGGACGAGGGCCGGCACCATGCCTTCTTCTCGCAGTTGTTCCGCGAGGTGTGGGCGGGGCTCGACCCGGCCGCACGTCGGGAGACCGCGCGCTGTCTGCCCCGGCTGATCGGCCACAGCCTGCGGCCGGACCTGCGGCCGGTACGGGCCAACCTCGCCGCCGCGGGGCTCACCCCCACGCAGATCGAGGAGCTGGTACGCGACGTCTACCCACCGGAGTCCGTGCGCCGGGCCACGCGCGACCAGGCCGTCCAGTCCGTCAAACTGTTCCGCTCCTGCGGGGTTCTCGACCTGCCCGAGGGGCTCGACGCCTTCCACGAGGAGGGACTCCTGTGACCACCTCGGTCGACCGATGGTTCACGGCCGGGCTGCCCGGGCTCCGCGGGCCGGGCAGCGTCGCGGTGCTGTCCCGCGCGGACGTCCTGCGCTGCCTCGACGCGCTGGACGTGGTGGCGCTGGTCCGGCGTACCCTCGCCGACCACGACGCGGGGCGTTGCGTGCTGCCCGGCGAGGCCTACCTGCGCTGGGACAACAGCCGGGGCGCGTACACCCGTTCCATCGGGATGCCCGGTGCGGTGCCGGGCGCCTACGGCATGAAGATCATCAACGCCAGCGTCTCCAACCCGGAGGCCGGGTTGGAGCGCGCCAGCGGGGTGGGGCTCTGCTTCGACCCGGAAACGGCCCGGATCACGGCCGTCGTGGAGGTCGGGATCGTCAGCGCCGTACGCACCGCCGCCGTCTCCGCCGTCGCCGTGGACCTCACCGGGCACACGGACGCGGAGAGCCTGACCGTGCTCGGCTGCGGAGCGCAGGGCGGCACCCACGCGGCCCTGCTCCTCGAAACGCTGCCGGGCCTGTCCCGGGTCACCCTCCACGACCGCGTCGACGCCTCCGCCCGCCGGCTCGCGGCACGCCTGCGCCGGCTCCGTCCCGAGCTCGACGTCCGCGTCGTCGGCGAGGCGGCCGGCGCCGTCGCGGCCGGGCAGGTGACGATCGCCACGACCACGGCGGACGAGGGCTACCTGCCGCCGGAGTGGATTCCCGCCGGCGCCCTGGTCGTCAACGTGTCGCTGGCCGACCTGACCACCGAGGCGCTGCTCGCCGCCGGCGCCCTCTACGTCGACGACGTCGACCTGGTCGCGGAGAATCCCCGGCGCCCGCTCGGTGACCTGATGGCGCAGGGCCGGGTCACCCGCCCCGGTTCGGCCACCGGCCGGGCGATCGACGGCACGATCGGCGGCCTCGTCACCGGCCGGCACCGGCTCGTCCCCACGGATTCGTTCACGGTGGTGAATCCCTTCGGCATGGGCGTGCTCGACGTCGCCCTGATCGACGAGGTACGCCGCCACGCCGCCGGTGCGGGCCTCGGGTCGACGGTGGACCTCGGATGACCGGCCACCGGCGCAGCCTGATATCCCTGCGGGACCTCACCGCCGCTCAGCTCACCGCCCTGGTCGAGGCCGCCGTCCGGGTCGCCGACGACCCGGCCGCGGTGCCGCCGAGCCTGACCGGCGCGGTGGTGGCGACGCTCTTCGAACGCACGTCGACCCGGACCCGCACCGCGTTCAGCGTGGCGGCGCTCCGACTCGGCGCGCAGGTGCTGCCCTACGGGCCGGAGAGCCTCCAGACCAACACCGGCGAGTCCGCCGAGGACACCGCGCGGATTCTCGGCCTGATGCTCGACGGGGTGGTGATCCGCAGCACCCGCACCGTCGCCGAGCTGGGTCGGATGCGGGACGCCGGAGACCTGCCGCTGATCAACGCGATGGCCCGGGAGGAGCACCCCACGCAGGCGGTGTGTGATCTGGCCACGCTGCGACGGCATCTCGGCCCGCTCGACGGCATCCGGGTGGTATACGTCGGCGAGGGCAACAACACCGCCTCCGCGCTGGCGCATGCGCTGGCCCGGATCCCGGGCGCCGAGCTGACCCTCTACACCCCGCCGGGCTACGGCCTCGACGCCGCGGTCGTGGCCGCGGCGGCGCAGGACGCCGTGACCGGCGCACGGGTGTGCCAGACCCACGAACGGGACGACCTGCCGGACGCCGCCGACTGCGTGTACACCACCCGGTGGCAGACCACCGGAACCGTCAAGGAGGACCCGCTGTGGCGCCAGACCTTCCGGCCCTTCCACATCGACGAGGCCTTCCTGAGTCGCTGGCCGCAGGCGGTGTTCCTGCACGACCTGCCGGCACATCGAGGGGAGGAGGTGTCCGCGGCCGTCCTCGAGTCGCCGCGGAGCCTGGTGTGGCAGCAGGCGCGGATGAAACTGGACAGCGCGACGGCCGTCCTACAGACCTTCTGGGGCACCTGAGCCGCCTGACGGACGCGGTGCACGCCGGGCCGGTCACCGCCGAGCGGGACGCGGTGTTGTGCCTGCTGGAAGCGGTGGAGGTGCTGCTGCCCCTGCTCGGGTCGGCAGCACGGCGTCCCAGCCGCGAAGACCTCCACCGCATCGACGGACAGCTACGCGCCATGCGGACGTCCCTGCGTACCCACCTCTGGCAGACGCCGACCGGCTTTCCCCGGCCGGCCCCCGTGAACAGGAGCGATGACGTATGCAACCAGTGACCCTGCTGGTGTACGGCAAGGGCGGTCCCGCGCTGGAGTATCTGCTGCCGAGGCTGACCAGCCGTGCCATCGTCGACGTGCTGCTGGTCGGCGAGCCCCAGCCGTGGCAACGCGAGCTGCTGTTCCGTCTGTGCCGCCGGCTCCACCACGCCCGGCCGGACGCTCCGCTGGCCGACGAGATCGTCGCGCACGCCACGGCCGTCCGCGCCGACGCCGTGCTCACGTTCTCCGAGTACTGCGTGGTACCCACCGCGGCGGCCTGCCGGCGGCTCGGCCTGCCCGGGCCCGGCCCCGGCGCGGCGACCTCCCGCAACAAGCTGCTCATGCGCCGCGCGTGGGAGGCGGCGGGGGTGCCGAACCCGGCGTTCCGGCCGGTCGACTCGTGCGACGACCTGACCGCGGCCTGCGCCGAGCTGGCCGGCCCGGTGATCGTCAAGTCCGTGCTGGGCGCCGGCTCGATCGGGCAGGCCACGATCCAGCCCGGCGACGACGTCGAGCCGGTGTGGCGGGAGCTCGCGGCGGCCGTCGACGCCGCGAAGAGGTCGGGCATGTACGAGCACGGCACCTCCAGCGGCCCTCGGTTCCTGGCCGAAGAGGTGATCGATTCGAGTACGGAGGGCTGGTACACCGAGCCCGGCTTCGGCGACTACCTCAGCGTGGAGGGGCTGGTGGCGGGCGGCACCTACCACCCGTTGGCGATCACCGCGCGGCTGCCCACGATCCCGGTGTACGTGGAGCTGAGCAACCAGGCGCCGTGCGTGCTGGCACCGGAGTTGCAGCAGCGCATCGCCGACGTCGCCCGTCGCGCTGTCGACGCGTTGGACCTGGACACCTGCGCCACGCACACCGAGTTCAAGCTGATGGCCGACGGCACGGTGCGGTTGTTGGAGTCGGCAGCCCGCGCCGGCGGTGCGGCCGTCACCCGCGAGCTGCTCGAGGTCTACGGCATCGACCTCGTCGCCCTCCAGCACACCGCCGCGCTCGGCGACCGGCCCGACCTGCCGGGACGGCTGCTCCTGCCCGCGGACGCCACCTGCGCCGCCGCGTCCCTCTCGGTCATCGCGTCCGACTCGGCGGGCAAGCCCTGGTCCGTCCTGCCCCCGTTCGATCCCGACCGGGTCGACTGGTCGTCGCTCGTGTCGCCCGCCACCACCGTCGAGCTGGTGCGCGGCCAGTCGCAGGAGCCGGGCAGCCCGATGCCCCGCTACCACCCCCACAACGGTGTCCTGGGCTATGCCGGCCTGCTCTTCCTGCGGACCACCGATCCGCTGACGCTGCGCGACGACGCGATCCGGATCCTCGACGGCCTCGCCGAGGCGATGGACCGGGGCCGGCAGACGCCGTGACCAGCCCGCACCGCTCCGACATAGGAAATGGAGTCCGATGTCCCTCGTGCTCGGTCTGAACCTCAGCCACGACCGCTCCGCCTGCCTGGTCCGCGACGGCGAGATCGCCGTCGCCGTCGAGGAGGAGCGTCTGGACCGCATCAAGCACTCCGAAGGCTTCCTCGTGCAGGGACACTTCGAGCGCATCACCAAGACCCTGCCGATGAAGGCGGTCGCCTACTGCCTCGACGCCGTCGGCGCCGGCATCGACGACGTGGACCTGGTGGTCGGCAACCGACCCCTGGGTGACGGCGCGGTCCGCCGGATCCTGCGCGAGCTGCCCATCAGGGACAAGACCAAGGTCCGCGCGCTGCCGCTGCCCGGACACCACCGCGCACACGCCGCCGTCGCCTACTACCCGTCCGGGTACGACGAGGCGGCCGTGCTCGTCGTGGACCAGGCCGGCGCCCGGTTCCCGGACGGCACCATCGAGAAGCACACCCTCTTCCGGGGCGACGCCGACCGGTTGGCGCCGGTGGCCGCCTGTCGCTACCCGGCCGACTACTCCGACCTGAGCCTCGGCCTCTTCTACGACTTCTTCACCACCAGGCTGGGTTTCGTCACCCGGTACGGCACCCCCGACTTCGGCGTCTTCGGCTGCGGGGGCTATCCCGAGGCGGGCAAGACCATGGGGCTGGCGCCCTACGGCCGGCCGCGTCCCGACTGGGGGCACTGGCTCACGTTCGACGGCTTCGACATCCGCTCCTCGCAGAAGGATCTGGAGGACATCTGGCAGCGGCTGCTCGCCGAGGAGGGGGCCGACTACGACCCGTCGGATCCGCTGCGCTGGCAGTCGCCGTTCGCGGAGGACGTCGCCTACCAGGTGCAGGCCGAGCTGGAGCGGGCGATGCTGCACCTCGCCGGCGTCGCGCACGAGTTGACCGGTTCGGACAACCTCTGCATGGCCGGTGGCGTCATGCTCAACTCGGTCGCCAACGAACGGGTCCGCGCCGAGTCACCGTTCCGCGACATCTTCATCCCGCCGGCGGCCGGTGACTCGGGTGTCGCGATCGGCGCGGCCCTCCACGGCAGCGTCGAGCTGCTCGGCAACCGGCGTCCCTCGGTGATGCGGACGGCGTCCTTCGGCCGGGCGTACACCAGGGACGAGGTACGGGACGCGCTGCGTGCGGTCGCCGACCACACCGGGGTCGAGCTGACCGCACGGGAGGCCGGCCCCCGTGACGTGGCGGAGCTGCTCGCCGCGCACCGGGTCGTCGGGTGGTTCAGCGGCGGTTCCGAGATCGGCCCGCGTGCGCTGGGCAACCGCAGCATGCTGGCGGACCCGCGGCACCCCGCGATGCGCGACTACCTGAACAACGTGGTCAAGCACCGGGAACCGTTCCGCCCGTACGCCCCGTCCGCGCTCGCGGAGCACGCGGACGGGTGGTTCGACTTCACCGGCGAAAGCCCGTTCATGCTGCTCGTCCCGCAGGTCAGGGCGGCCCGCCGGGAGAGCGTGCCCAGCATCACGCATGTCGACGGCACCGCCCGCCTCCAGACGGTCTCGGCGGCCGACAACCCGGCCTACCACGCGGTGATCTCCGCCTTCCACGAGCTGACCGGGGTGCCGATCGTGCTGAACACGTCGTACAACGACGCCGGTGAGCCGATCGTCGAGACACCGCTGCACGCCCTCTGCACCTTCGTCCGCACCGAACTCGACCACCTGTACCTGGACGGCATCCTGGTGTCCAAGTCCGGGCGCGAGCTCGGCGCGTCGCACCCCGCGCGCACCCCGCTGACAGGAGACAATGCTCGGTGACTCTGCTTCCGGACACCGGTTCCGTGACCCGCCGCGAGCACCACCTGCGGCGGGTCCGCACCGGATTCGTGGTCAGCCAGGTCTTCTTCGGCCTCGCGACCAGCCTCTTCGACATGTACTACGCGCTGTTCCTGGGGCAGGTGGGCATCCCGCCGGCGGGCGCGGGGCAGGTCTTCTCGGTCGGCTTCACCGTCATGGCGGTGATCGTGCTGCCGCTGAGCGCCTTCACCGACCGGCTCGGCCTGGAACCCATGATGCTGCTCAGCAGCTTCGGCTTCGCCGGCACGATGCTGGCGATCCCGTTCGTCGACAGCCTCTCCGGCCACCTGCTGCTGTTCGGTCTCAACAGCGTCTGCTCCGCTTTGATGCTGGTCAGTGTCAACGCCGTGCTCGCCTCGGCCATCCACGACGAGCAGGAACGCTTCGCGCTGTTCCGGACCGGCTTCGTCGCCTTCCTCACCGCCTCCGCGGTCGGCAACGTGGTCGGCGTGCTGCTCGCGCGCGTCGGCGAGGAGAGCGCCGGCTGGTACCGCTTCGACCTGCTGTGTTCGGCCGTCCTGGCGGTGCTGATCGGTGTCGCCCGGCTCGCGATGTGGCGCCGCGACGCGGGGCCGGCGCTCGCGCCCGGCGAGTCCCGCCCCCCGGTGCTGCCGGCGCTGCGCGCCAACGCCGGTCACCTCGCCGGCCTGTTCGTCCTCGCCGTCCTCGTCGGCGGCGCCGGCGTCCTCGCCATCCGCTTCATCAACCTGGTGGCCGTCAACTACCTGCACCTGGCCACCGAGTCGCTGGGCTGGCTCCTGGTCGCGGACCGCCTGGCCAGCGTCCTGGGCATCTTCGTCCTGTTCCCCCTGATGAAGCGCGGCGGCGCCCTCCGGGTGGCCGGCCTCGCCATGATCGCGGCCCTGTTCCTCCAGGTGCTGAGCGCCACCGCCGGCACGGCCAGCCTCTTCGTTCTCTGGTACCTGCTGCGCCAGGGGGCGCACTACGCCCAGATGCCGGTCCTCGACAACCTCGCCAACAGCCGGGCCGCGCAGGGCACCCGCGCCTTCGTGAACGGTGTCCAGCGGATGGGCATCTTCACCGGCAGCGCCGTGGCCTCGCTCGCCTACGGGACCCTGATGTCGGCCGGCCGCTACCGGGGCGCCGTCGTCCTCTCCGGCGTGCTCTCCCTCCTGGCCGGCGTGATGTACCTGGTCCAGTCACACGTCGGGCTCCGCCGTCGAGGCGCGGATCAGTGAGGCGCTACCCGAGCTCGGTGTGCATGATGGCTTCCACCAGGACCTCGCCGGTGGACGTCAGCGTGACGGAGCCGGCGTCGCGGTCCGTGGCGAGCAGGCCGCGGCGCTCCAGGGCGGCGAAGGCGCTGCCCCACGGCTCGTCGAACAGGGACCGGCCCTCGAACCGTTCCCGGTGCAGGTCGTCGCGCAGCGGTTGCAGCGTCGACAGGGCCATCTTGATCGACCGGGACTCGGTGGCCAGTGGGCCGAAACGGGTGACCGAGGCCAGCGGCAGCACACCGGCCTCCACCGCCTCGACGTAACGCCTCTCGTTGACCTCGGTCATCGCCTCCGAGCGTCGGCAACTGGAGCTGCCGCCCAGGCCGATGGCGACCTCGGCGTCCTGCCGGTCCTGGTCCACCATGATGGCCTTCCACGTCTCCGGGGCGTGCCCGGCCCGGTGGAAGTACATGGTCGGGTGCTCCCGGTAGCCCGCCGCGGTCAACCCACCGGCCAGCACGTCGCGCATCTGGTACTGCTCGCCGAGGGTGGGCCAGTGGTGGCCGGCGGCGGCGAGCCGGTCCCGGTAGCCGGCGAACTGCCAGGCGGCGGGCCGGTCACCGGAGACACCGGTGCGGGTGTCGGCGTACGAGCGCAGGTGCAGCTTGGTGCAGACCAGGCCGGGCACCTCGTACGCCCGTACGGTGTCGAGGTCACGCCGCACGCTGTCGACGGTCTGGTCGAGCAGTCCGTACATCAGGTCGACGGTCACCCAGTCGAAGCCGAGCCGGCGGGTGTTCGCCAGGAAGGCCCGGCACTCGACGGCGTCGTGCTCCCGCCCGGACAGCCGCAGCACCGGGTCGTCGAACGACTGCACTCCGCAGGACAGCTTGCGGCAGCCCTGCTCCAGCAGGAACTCCAACAGCGGCTCGGTGAAGGTGGTCGGATCGCCCTCGAACCGGATGGGGGTGTCCGGGGCGAAGGCGAAGTTGTTGCGGTAGAAGTCGAGCAGCCGGGCCACCGCGTCGAGCGACATCAGAGACGGGGTGCCGCCGAAGACGTTGAACTCGCCGATCGGCGCGTCGCGGAGGTTCGGCACCCGGTCGAGCCAGAGCCGGGCCTCCCGGATGTTGAGGTCGACCCACCGGTCCACCTTGGCCCGGGTGACCGTCGGGTCGCCCTTGACCAGCACCACCGGGTACTGGCAGAACCGGCACCGGTAACTGCAGGTCGGGATGTAGGACCACAGGTGGATGGGCCGGGTGTTCGCCAGTTGCGCGTTGAGGTCGTCGAGGAAGGAGTCCACGGGTGCGTCGGGGATGTCGCCGGGAAAGACGTGCGACCCGAACGGGTCGAGGGCGACGTACTCGAGCAGCCGGCGGTTCTCCGGTGCGGCGAGCACGTCCACGACGGCGGGTCGCGGATGGCCGGGATCCAGGCGGGACAGCGAGGTCAGCGCGTCCTCGTAGGCGTCGCTCATCAGAACACCCCTCCGTTGCCGAAGTAGTCGTGTGCCGCGCCGGATTCGCGGTCCTCGCAGTAGTGGCGGACGAAGTCGCGGAACCGCCCGGGATCGCCCTCCTCCCGGATGTCCTGGAGGCAGTCCGGCAGCGGCGGCGGATATCCGATGTCCGGCCCGACCGTGGCGCGGAGCCGGGCGAACAGCTCCGCCGCGAACTCGAAGTAGAGCCGGAAGCTGGGGGACTTGTAGGAGTGGATGGGCACGAAGTCGATCAACCGACTCTCGGCCCTGATCTCGGCGATGCGTCGCGCCAGCCGGTCCGCCAGCGCGGGCGTGAAGAACTCGATCACCGCGCGCTCGTGGAGCAGGGCCGGGGTCAGCAGCACCGGAAGGATCATGTTCTTCGGCACGAAGTCCTTGATCGAGAACTCCCACGCCTGGACCGCCTCGTCCTCGGTGAGGTCCACGACCGAGGAGCGGGCGGCGGCTGGGCGGATGTCGCGCATGGTGATGATGCCGCCGGCGCCGTACGCCCGTCCGGCGATCACCTCGTCGATCGCGTGGTCGACCCGGCGAGGGTTGATCTCCACCCGGGAACCGGGCACGTAGGTGATGTCGTCGCCGCTGGCCCGGACCAGAATGCCGAAGTCCCAGTCGTCGGAGAGGTGGTTGACGAACCGGCCGTCCTTGAGCTGGTAGGACAGCTCGATGCCGCCCACCCGCTCGTAGGCCTGCCGCTCCACCGCGAACCCCTTGCCGTCGGGGAAGCCGCCGAACAGGCCGAACGTCACCGCCCGGCACCGCAGTGTCCGGTCGATCGCGTCCCAGAGCAACGGCCGGTCGGTGAAGTGCTCCCGGTCGTAGTAGTAGTCGCAGACCCCGATCGCGGCCTTGCCGCCGTCCATCGCCGTCAGCAGCGTCGACAACCAGTACCTGTCGACGCGGCAGTCGGCGTCCGCCGAGACGAGGTAGAACGGGCGCGGGCCGGTGTCGGACGCGTCGCGCCGGCGGGCCCGCTCGGCGGCGAGGTCCATGCCGGCCTTCCGGGCGCACGACACGCCCTGCGCGGACTCCCCGATGACGTGCACGCGCAACCCCGGATGGGCGGCGGCCAGTCGGCGCGCCCGGGCCACGGTGTCGTCGGTCGAGTTGTTGTCGACCAGCAGCACGTCGAACAGCGCCCGGTCGAGGGGGCCGTCGGGCCCGCGCTGGCCGGCCAGCGATCCGAGCACCGCGGCGAGGTTGGCCGCCTCGTTGAGCACCGGCAGGACGACGGTCATCCGGGTGCCCGCCGGCAGGGCGGGCACGGCGTCCCGCCCCACCCGGCCGTACACCTCGGGGGCCGCCGGCCCGGGCCGGCGGGCGGGCGCCGGTGCGGCACCGAGCAACTCGTCCACCACCTCCGCGGCCCGGTTGGCGGCGAAATAGCGCTTGCCGCGGGTGTGGTTGAACGCCGCCACCCGGCGGTGCAGGACCGGGTTGGTGAGCAGTTCGGCGACCTCGGCGACGAACGCGTCGGTGATCGGCGCCTCGTCGGTGGTGGTCACGTCGAGCACCGGTGCGTGCAGCCCCTTGCTGCCGTACACGGCGTCGTACATCTCGTAGCGGGTGGTCAGGTAGGGCACCCCGGAGGCGATCGACTCACCGATCGGGTTCCCGTAGCTCTCGTAGTCGTACGAGGTCAGGAACGACGTCAGGTCGGCCTGCGCGAGCAGGTCCGCCACCGTGTGGCCGCGTTCCGGGCCGGGGGGCACGTCACGGGGCGCCAGCCGGCCACCGAAGACCACCCGGTGTCCGACCTGCCGGTGCTCGGCGTACGCCCGCAGCGCCGCGGCCGTGGCCGGGTGTTCGGTGGGATCGCCGGCGACGAACAGGTAGACCTTCCGGTCGACGGTTCGGTCGGCGAACCACCGGATCAACCGGGCGAGCAGGTCGATGTCGCGGTCGATCCGCTTCTGCGGCACCAGCCGGGTGAAGCGTGCGATCAGGGCCGCGTCGTCGGGGATCCCGTGGTGCGCCCGGAACCGCCGGTCGATCCGGTCCGGCTCCGCCGGCTCGAACCGGAACGAGTTGTGCAGCACGCGGATGTCCCGTAGCCCGGGGGACCAGTCCAGGGTGCGGCGACGGGCCTGCTCGTGCAGGGCGAGGTAGCGGATGTGCGGCGAGTCGACCGGGCGCACCGCGTGCGGATAGGGGGGAACGCCGTACTTTCCGGTGGCCGGCTCACTGGTCCACATCAGGTCGTGGTCACGCCACAGCACGTAGGTGCCCAGGCCCTTTTCCCGGCCGTACCGTTCGATGGCGCGGTGGAGCGCCCGGGTGTACGCGATGTTCTCCGGCAGCGTGCCGTTCTCCACCAGCACAGCCGTCACCGAGTGGCGACGCCAGGTGGCGACGATCCGGTCGGCGATCGCGTCGCTGACCGCGTCGGTCCGGGACGGCAGGGTGCCGCCGTGGCGTACGGCGTGCAGCGTGTCGCGGACGAACGCCGGGTCGTAGCCGGCGACGTCGGCGAGCCCGTCGACCCGGGCCAGCTCGATCCAGGACGGCAGGCACCGGGCCTCGTCGGTGTAGGGATCGAAGAAACGGTTCTTGTCCTCCTTGATGTCGTACCCGATGTCCAGCAGCACGCGGTGGCCGCGTCGGCGGAACACGTCGGCGAGCTTGATGAACTCGACCACGATTCCGGACACCGGCGTGGCGTCGAAGGAGACACCCCAGAGGACGGCGGTCTTCGGCTCGCTCGCCAGTGGCGTGTCGAGGGGAAGGTGCATCCGGATCTCCCTTGTCCGAAAGGCACGGACGGCGATCACGCGCCGCAGCGGTGGCGATCTGCCGAGCCTACGACGCCCCGCCGACTGACGCTCTGCGGTCGACAGGTCCCCGTGAGTGAACCAGTGTCCTAGGACGCCCTACGGGTGGTGCCCCGCCCGACATGGTGATGCTCACAGTCCGTCCACAGTGACCTCCGGAGGGTGATCGTCATGGGATCATCGATCCGCGTTACGTCACTGCGGGCGTCGGGTGGTTGGGGGAACATGCCGACAGGTCAGGTGCAGCGTGACCGGTTCGGGGCGGTGCTCAGGGGGTTCCGGCTGGAACGGGGGCTGACCCAGGAGGAGCTTGCCGAGGCGGCCGGGTCCAGCGTCCGCGGCATCCGGGAGATGGAGCGCGGTCGGGTGCGCAGCCCGCAACGGCGGACCGTGGTGCTGCTCGCCGACGCCCTGCGGCTGGCCGGGGCGGACCGCGACCGCTTCGTCGCCCTGGCCCGGGCCGAGCGGCAGTCGTACGACCGCCCGGTCGTGCCGGACGACCACCCGGCGGTGGTCGTGCCCGGGGAGCTTCCGGCGCCCCTTCCGGACCTGACCGGCCGCGCGGAGCTCCTGGACCGGCTCTCGACGCTGGCCGCCGACGCCGCCGCCGGGCGGCCGGACACCGCCTCGGTGGTGGTGTTGCACGGTCCGCCGGGGATCGGCAAGACCAGCCTCGCCGTCGCGGCCGGACAACGACTCGGCCCGGCCTTCGCAGGTGGGCAGCTCTTCGTCGACCTGCGGGGGGTCCCGCCGGCCGGGCCGGTCGACCCGGCCGAGGCGCTGGCCGGGTTGCTGCGGTCGCTCGGGGTGCCGGACGGCCGGGTACCGGTGTCACCGGCCGAACGGGGTGGCCTGTTCCGCACCCTCTCGCGGGACCGGCCGCTGCTGCTGGTCCTGGACGACGCCGCGGACGAGGCCCAGGTGCGTCCACTGCTGCCGGCCGGGCACCGGTGCCTCGTGCTGGTCACCTGTCGACGTCCGCTGACCGGTCTGGCCGGTGCGGTCCGTCAGCCGCTCGACCTGCTCTCCCCGGCGGCCGGTCGGCTGCTGCTCACCGCGATCGTCGGTGCCGACCGGATCGCCGCCGAGCCGGCCGCCGCGGATCAACTCGTCAAGCTCTGCGGCCGGCTGCCGTTGGCCCTCCGGATCGCCGGCAACCGCCTCGCCAGCCGACCGCAGTGGTCGGTCGGCCGGCTCGTCGACCTGCTTCACGACCAGCGCCGACGGCTGACCGTGCTGACCGCCGGCGACCTGGACGTCCGGTCCGCGTTCGAGGTCTCCTACCGGCAGCTGGACCGGACGACCGCGCGGGTGTTCCGGCGTGCCTCGCTGATCCCCGGCACCGACTTCGCCGCCGCGCTGGTCGCCGCCGTGGCCGGCACCGACGAGGACACCGCGGCGGCGGCGTTGGAGGAGCTGGTCGAGGCCGGCGTGCTCCGGCCCGCGGGGGACCGGTACCAGTTCCACGACCTGGTGCGGCTCTACGCCTCCGAACGCCTCGACGTCGAGGAGCACCGGAGCTCCCGGACGAGGGCGCACGACCGGATGGTCGACTGGCTGCTGCGGCGTACCCGGCAGGCCGGGGCGATGTTCGAACCGGTGGCAGGCCGGGCCGACTCGGAGTTCGACGACGACCGGGCGGCGGCGCACTGGCTGGACCGGGAGTCCGGCAACTGGCTGGCGGCGCTGCGCGACGCGTCCCGGCGCGGTCGGCACGCCGACGTGGTCGCCGTCGCCCGGGCACTGCACTGGTACTCCGACGCCAACAGCCACCGGCACTCCTGGGACGAGATCTTCTCGCTCGGGCTGGCCGCGGCCCGGGCCGCCGGCAGCCCGCACGACGAGGCCGTCCTGCTGAACTTCCTCGGGTGGGCCCGGTACTTCTGCCGGGACCGCAACACCGACGGGCTGGCCGCCTTCGGCCGGGCGCTGGACCTGGCCCGGCGCATCGGGGACCGCCGCGAGGAGGCGTGGGCGCTGACCTACATCGCCGCCATCCACGTCCGGACCGGGCACGGCGGGTCGGCCGTCGACCACAGCCACCGGGCCGTCGCCCTGTTCCGCGCGATCGGGTACGCGCTCGGCGAGCACAGCGCGGCGAGCGTGCAGGGCGCGGCGCTGGCCGCGCTCGGCCGGTTCGCCGAGGCGGCCGAGTTGCACCGCGACGTGCTGGCGTTCCACGGCCGGGGCAACGGCCTCAGTCGTACCGGCGCGGCGGTGGCCTCGGCCGGCGCGATGATGAGCCTCGGCGCGGACCTGGCCGGGATGGGCCGGTGGCGGGACGCCGCCGACCAGTACGCCCGCGCCCGGCGGGTGTTCCAGCGGTGCGGCGCGACGTTCAGCGAGGCCAACGCCGTGCACCGGTACGGGCTCGCGCTTCAGGCGTTGGGTGAGGCCCAGGCGGCGGCCGAGGCGCTGCGGGCGGCGTTGGCCCTGTACGCCGCGCTGTCCTGCCCGTGGTGGGAGGCGCAGACGCTGTACGCGCTCGCGGCGCTGGCCGACGCGGACCCGGACCTGGCCGACGACGCCCGCCGGTTGCGCCGGCGGGCGCTCGACCGGTGCGGCGAACTGGACGCCCCCGAGGTGCGGACGCTGCGCGCCACGTTGCGACGGGAACTGGCCGGGCCCTGACCGGCACGGCGGCCGGGCCCCGCCGGCGATGCGGCGGGGCCCGGGTTGGTGGGGAAGGTCAGTTGCAGGTGGTGCCGTTGAGGGTGAACGGCACCGGAACGGCGGGGGAGCCGTCGGCGGTGAAGCCGAGGTTCACGGCGCCGCCGGTGGGGATGGTGGCGTTGTGCCCCTCGTTGGTGACGGTCACCGCCGGGCCGGTCTGCTGGAAGACGCCGTTCCAGTGGCCCTGGACGACCTGGCCGCCGGGGAAGGTCCAGCCCAGCGACCAGCCGTTGACGGCCGGGCCGTCGTTGTAGACGGTGACGCTGGCGGCGTATCCGGTGCCCCACGAGTTGGTGACGACGAAGGAGACCCGGCAGGTGCTGGCCGTCGCCGTGGCCGGCACGAGGTTGCCGTAGTCGTCGCGGGCGGTGGCGAAGTCCTGGAAGCCGAAGCCCGGACCTGCCGACCGGGTGGTGGTGCCGGCGGCGAGCACGGTGCCGTCGGCGTTGACGGCGTAGACCGGACCACCGCTGTCGCCGCCCCGGGCGGCCTCGTCGCCGTCGAGCTGGGTGGCCTCGACGAGGTCCTCGATGTCGTCGTAGTGGAATTCGACCCGCAGGTCGCAGACGGGGCCGCCGAGCACACCCGCGGAGGTGTACCCGGACTGGCACAGCAGTTGGCCGGGGAAGACCTCGGTCCAGCCGGTCACCCGGGCGCGGACCTCGTCGTGCTGGCCGCCGACGTAGATGTGGTCGCCCGGCGCGGACGTCGAAATGATCATCGTGTCGTGGTCGTCGTTGCTGTCGACGGCGTAGCCGACGAGCGTGCCGGTGCCGGTGGACGTGTTCCAGCCGACGTGCCAGGGCGAGCCGATGGCGCCGCAGTGCTCGGCGGTGAGGACGTAGCCGGCGTTGGTGTCCGCGTTGCGGACGCCGAAGCCGGCGGTGCACCCGGGGGTGGTGAATCCGATGCCCGCCCCGCCGTCGAACGGCGCGGCGTCGTCGGCCCGCGACCGCTGCACCAGCCGGTCGCGGGTGACCACGCTGGTACGGACGCCGGTGACCGGCAGCTTCGGCAGCGCGACGCCCGGGGTGCGGTCGACGGCGATCTCGATGCCGCTGCCGTCGGTGCGCAGTCGGACCGAGCGGCCGGCGCCGGCCGGGCCGGCTTCCACCACCGGGGTGAGTCGGGCGGCGGCCTTGCGCAGGTCGGCGCGGGAGTAGGCGGCGCCGGCCACCTCGACCGGCGCGGTGCGGCGGGCGGCAGTGACGGCCGCGGTGACGTCGGCGGGCGGCGCACCCTTCCACCACAGGGTGACGTGGTCGTCGACCAGGCCGATGCCGGCGTAGCCGCGGGCCGGCGTGCGCTCCACCGCGGTGCGGATGACGTTTGCGGCGTCGACCAGCGGGGCCTGGGCGACCATCCGGTCCACGGTCTGCGTCGGGATGACGTCGAGGATGGTCCTGTGGGTGCCGGCCGCCCCCGGCCGGTCGGATGCCGCGTGCCCGGCGAGGGGACCGGTGAGCGTCGTCGCGCCGATCACCGCTCCGGCGACCACCGTACGGGTGATCGCTTTCCGAATGTGTGTCATGACGCTGAGTCAAGCAACGTCCGATGTGGGGGGACAGGCAGGACGCCCGGCAGGAGTCAACCTGCCGGGGATCGGCCGGTGCGGTCCGTCGACGGATCGCACCGCTGTCGGCGACGCCGTCGGACCAGCTCACCGGCTGCGGCCGGCCAGTGCGGGCAGGTGAACGCGAATCCGGCGGCAGTGAGTCGTCCGGGGGCGACCCGCCGACTCTTGAGCAGCAGTTCGGTGTCCGACCGGAGCGCGAACGCGCCGATCTCCGCCATCCATCCGGTGGCGGGCAGGCCGACCGGCATCCGCCAGGCCGACCGTAGTTCCCGCATGAACTCCCGCTGCGGCAACGGGTTCGGCGCGGCCAGGTTCACGGCCCCGGCGAGGTCGTCGCGGGCGATCAGGAAGCGGACGGCGCGGACGAAGTCCCGGTCGTGGATCCAGGAGACGTACTGCCGGCCGCCCGCGACCGGTCCACCGAGTCCGAGTCGTGCCAGCCGGCTCAGCACGTCGAACACGCCACCGCGGTCGGGGCTCATCACCATGGCCGACCGCAGTGCGACCTTGCGCGTGTGGGGGGTTGCCGCCTGTTCCTGCGCGGCCTCCCAGTTCCGGGCGATCTCGACGCTGTACGCCCAGTACCCGGGCACGGCGGGCTCGTCGCCGCCGAGCAGACCGCCGTGCTCGTCGTTGGCGGCGTCGAAGCGGTGCGCGTAGATCGTCGCGGTGCTCATCTGCAACCACACCCGGGGCGGTCGGGCCGCCCGGGCGATGGCCTCGCCGACCACCCGCGTGGACTCCACCCGTGACCTCATCATGGCGTCGAGGTTCGCTGCGGTGTACCGGCAGCTCACGCTGCGCCCCGCCAGGTTGACGATCACGTCGCTGCCGCTGATGTGCTCGGCCCAGTCGCCGAGCGTGGAGCCGTCCCACCGGACCTGGCGGGCGCCCCGTGGCGAGCGGGTCAGCAGCACGACGTCGTGGCCCTCGGCGGTCAGCGCCCGATCCAGGATCGTGCCGACCTGCCCGGTGCCGCCGGGGATGACGACCTTCACGGTCCCTCCTCGCCCGACCTGATTTGAACACGTTCAACTCTACGGCGGTGCGGCCGGACCGTCAAGATCGACCGAGGGGTGGGACATGTTGGCGATCATCGATGTCTAGCGGCATCGTCGAGGTATGAGAGGCGTCCACTCGTCCGCGCTGTTCCGCCGTCCACGGTGGGGTCTGCCGGTTGCCGTCGTGCTGTCGACGGCGGTGCTCGCAACCGCACCGATCGCCGCGCCGACGGCCGACGCCGGCACCGCCGCGCCCGCCGCGTACGCCGGCGTGGCTCCGGCGCCCGCCGCCGAGCCGACCGGGCCGCCGGCGCCGAGCACGGCGCCCAGCACGCCGAGCACCACACCCTTCCCGCCGAGCGCGCCGACGGACCTGACCGCCAGCGAGGTACGGAGCGGGTCGGTGACCCTCACCTGGACCGCCGCCACCCGCGGCTGCTGCCCCGTCGTCGGCTACGACATCACGTACTACCAGGCGTTCGACGACGTCATCTACAGCGCCAGCGTCGGGGACGTCACCACCACCACGATCACCGGCTACCTCCGGGCGGGCCGGCAGTACTCGTTCCGGCTGTCCGCCCGGGACAGCCTCGGGCACCGCTCCGCCCCGAGCAACACGGTGACCGTGGTCACCCCGGTGACGGACACCGGCCCGGACACCACCCCGCCGAGCGCCCCGGGGAACCTGACCGTCGGCGAGGTGACCGCCTCGACCGCCACGCTGTCCTGGTCGCCGTCGACGGACGACGTCGGCGTGCTCGGCTACAACGTCTACCGGTTCGACGGCTGGTTCAGCTCGACGCTCGTCGCCACCGTGCCGGGTACGACGTACACGGCGTCGCTGCCGCCGTCGACGCCGCTGCGCAACCTGTACTACGTCCGGGCCCGGGACGCGGTGGGCAACGTGTCGATCGCGTCGAACACGGTCACCCTGCCCACGGCGCCCACCCCGCCGCCCTCGACCTGCCGGGTGACCTACCGGAACCAGTCCGAGTGGCAGGGCGGTTTCGTGGCCACGGTGACGGTCCAGAACCTCGGTGCGGCGCCGGTCGACGGCTGGACCGTCGCCTTCGGCTTCCCCGGCGACCAGCAGGTCACCTCGGGGTGGAACGCCACGGTCGGGCAGACCGGCGCCACCGTGACCGCCCGCAACGTCGACTGGAACCGCGTGCTCGCGCCGAACGGCTCCGCGACCTTCGGCGTCCAGGGCCGGTGGAGCGCCAGCGACGCGCCGCCGACCGGCTTCACGCTGAACGGCGCCCCCTGCGCCGTCGGCTCCGGAGAGGACGTCCCGTGAGCACCCGTCCCGGGGCCCTGCTCGCGGCCGTCGCGGCCGGCATCCTCGCCGTCTCCACCACGCTCGGCGGCACGCCCGCGCCGGCCGCCGCGGCGAACACGCTCACCATGCGGGGCGCCGACGTCTCCTCGTTGCAGCGCAGCCTGGATCTGGGCGCGAAGTACTACGACGCCGGCGGTGTCGCCCGCGACCCCCTGGACATCCTGAAGTCCGTCGGCGTCAACTACGTCCGGCTGCGCGTCTGGAACAACCCGGCCAGCGGCTACAACAACAAGAGCAGGGTGCTGGCCCAGGCGGGCGCGGCCAGGGCGAAGGGCCTGAAGGTGCTCATCGACTTCCACTACTCCGACACCTGGGCCGACCCCGGCAAGCAGTACAAGCCGGCCGCCTGGGCCGGGCACAGCCTGAGCCAACTGCGTACCGACGTGTACGCCTTCACCTACGACGTCTGCGCCAGCCTCCGGGCGCAGGGCACCCCGCCGGACAGCGTGCAGATCGGCAACGAGATCAACGTCGGGATGCTGTGGAACGAGGGCAAGGTCGTCAACAACGACTTCGCTCCGCTGGCCGGCCTGCTGAAGCAGGGCTACAACGCGACCAAGGCGTGCGGCGCCGGCATCCCGGTGATGATCCACACCGCCGACGCCGACAGCAACGCCAACGCCCGCTGGTTCTACGACGGCATCCGCGCCCAGGGCGTGCAGTGGGACGTCACGGCCCTGTCGTACTACTGCATGTGGCACGGCACGCTGGCGAACCTCTACCAGAACATCGTCGACCTGCGCGGTCGCTACGGCAAGCCGGTGGTGATCGTGGAGACCGCGTACCCCTTCACCCGCAACGACGCGGACGGCGAGCCGAACGCCATCGGCGACGCGACCTGCGACGGCATCGCCGCGACCTGGTCCGGGCAGGCCCAGGAGTTCGACTGGGTCCAGAACACGGCGCGCAACGCCGGGGCCGTCGGGGTCTTCTACTGGGAACCGACCTGGTACGCCGTGCGCGGCAACGGCTGGGACCCGGCCGACATCAACGGCACCGGGAACCAGTGGGACAACATGGCCGTCTTCGACTGGTCCGGGCGGGTGAACCCGGGCGTGCGATGGACGCCCTGACCTGCCCCGACCGGTCACGCCTATCCGACCGCCGGCCCGGCCCGTGGCAGGCCGTCCGAGTAGTCCGCACCGTCCACGTGGCGGTGGCGGCTCTGGGCGACGGTGGTACCGGTCGGTGGGGGATTGTGTCGACGTTCGCCGATGAGTAACGTGGCGCACTGATGTGACTACTCGCTGCTGTCGTCGGAGGTGGTCCACATGATGGGTGCCGTGGAGGCGGAACTGCCGCTCTGGCCGCCGGTCAACCCCGCCCGAGGTCCGTTCGCCCCACTCGACGAGGGCGAACGCCAGCGCTACGTCGGCCCGGTGAGACGGGTGCGCCTGCCCACCGGGGCCGCGGCCTGGCTGGTCACCCGGCATGCCGACGTCCGTCGAGTGCTGCGGCACCCCGCCTTCAGCGCCGACTTCAACCGCCCCGGCTTTCCGTTGCTGCGCCCGTTGCCGCCCCAGGCGCCCGAGGAGGGCAAGGGCATGTTCTTCCGGATGGACGGCACCGAGCACGCCCGGCTGCGCCGGATGCTGACCGCCGAGTTCATGATCAAGAATGTCCGTCGGATCGAGCCGCTGATCCGGCGTAGCGTCGAGGAGTCGCTCGACGCCCTGGCCGCCGCCGGGCCCCCGGCCGATCTGGTGTCGACCTTCGCCCTGTCCCTGCCGTCCATGGTGATCTGCCACCTGCTCGGCGTCCCCTACGCCGACCACGACTTCTTCCAGGCCCGCAGCCGCTCTCTGCTCGATCAAGGGATGCCGCCGGAACGGCTCCGGCACGAGTTCGGGGAGCTGCGTGACTACCTCCGGGCGCTGATCGACGCCAAGCGGGCCCGGCCCCAGGGGCCGGACGATCTGCTCGGCCGGCTGATCCGGGAACGGGTCGAGCCGGGGGAGCTCGATGTGGACGAACTGGCCGGGATGGCGATGCTGCTGCTCGTCGCCGGTCACGAGACCACCGCCAACATGATCGGGCTGAGTGTCCTGCTGCTGACCCGGGAACCCGGGCGGTACGCGCTCCTGCGCGACGAGCCCGACCGGGCGGCGGATCTGGTGGAGGAGCTGCTGCGTTACCTGAGCGTCCTGCGGACCGGGGTGCTCCGGGTGGCCACCGAGGACGTCGAGATCGGCGGCCGGGCGATCCGGGCCGGCGAGGGCGTGATCGCCCTGATCGCCCTGGCCAACCGGGACGACGAGGTCTTCGACGACCCGGACCGGTTCGACCCGTACCGGCAGGCGCACCAGCAGGTGGCCTTCGGGTTCGGGGTGCACCAGTGCATCGGGCAGCCGCTGGCCCGCGCCGAGTTGCGCATCGCGCTGTCGGGGCTGGCCCGCCGCTTTCCCGACCTGCGCGTGACGGCCGCCCCGGAGGAGTTGAGCACCCGGGACAACTCGATCGTCTTCGGTCTCGACGCGCTGCCGGTGACCTGGTGACCGCCGCCGGCGGCCCCGTCGGCGAGGAGCGGAGGGTGCGGGTGGAGGTGGACCGGGACGCCTGTTGCGGCTCGGGGAACTGCGTGCTCGCCGCGCCGGAGGTGTTCATCCAGGGCGACGCGGACGGGCTGGTGCTGCTGCTGGCCGCCGCGCCGCCGGCGGAGTGCGCCGAGCGGGTGCGCCGCGCCGCCGACCTCTGCCCGGCCGGGGCCATCCGCGTCACCTGAGCCACCGTGGGAGGACGCCGGCCCGCTCCGACTGCGGCACCGGCCCGGCCGCCCGGGTCGACGCCGTCCTCGGCGCACCGGTCGCCGGAGGGACCCGGTCGCTCGACCGCCGTGTGGGCGCTGTACCGGTAGGCGTCCGGGCCGCTGAGCACCGCCTCGGCCACCGTGCCCGCGTCGTCGCCGCGCCGCCCGGTTCTCGCCCGGGTCGGCCCGCGTCCGGCCACTGCCGCCTCGGGAACCGCGTTACCCGATCCGGGACCGGCCCGGGGCGCCGGTGGTGGCCAGCGCGTCGGCGATCGCCGTCCACACGCCCGGGTGGGCGACCATCCCGCCGTGCGAGCTGTCCACCGTCACGCAGCGGGCCGCCGGGTCCTGGGAGGCGGCCCAGGACACGATGCCGTCGCTGCGGCTGGCGATCGAGGTGAACGGCAGACCCGGCGGCGCGGGGGCCAGCACGTCGTCGTGGACCTCGCGGCAGCAGTCGCCGAACGGGCAGTTGCGCACCCAGTCCCGCCGGCCGAGCCGCGTCATGGTGGCCATCCACATGGTCAGCAGTCGCACCGCCAGGTGGATCCCGAACGGGTCGGTCAGTGGCGACCCGAGCGTGACCAGGGCGCGGACCCGCTCGGGGTGGCGGACGGCGAGGGCCTTGGCGAACATCCCGCCCCGACTGTGGCCGACGAGGGTGACCGGCCGCCCGGTCTCGGCGTGCACGCGGACCAGGGCCTCCTCGACGACCGCCAGGTCCCGGCTGGAGCACCGGCGGCCGTCGGTGAGCCCGGTCGGGCGGGCGTCCCAGCCTCCCTCGCGCAGCCAGTCCCGCAGCAGCGCCACCCGGTCGTCACCGGCGGCGAAGCCGGGCACGACCAGCACCGGCGCCCGCGGCTCGGGTGGCGTCGGCGGCGCGGGACGCGCGGCACGCAGGGCGGCCAGTTCGCCGACGGCCCGCCGTTCCCGCCAGATCGGCGGCGCCACGCTTCGCGGCAGCCCGAGGTAGTGCAGCGGCGTCCGGAACGGCTGCCAGGCGCCCTCGCTCATCGGGTGGTCCCCTCTGTCGTCGGTCGGGTCGGCCGGGGAACGCTGCCCGCGCCCGACCCGTCGTTCTCCCGGCGCAGCGCCGCGTCCAGCCGTTCCAGCGTGGTCGCTATGCCGGCCCGCAGGTGGTCGCTCCGGTCCGCGACGCCGACCAGGCGTTGGACCGCGCGGACCGCCGCCATCTGGGGCGCCGCCCGGGTCATCGACTCGGTGATCCGGGTGCCGCCCTCGACCGGCTCCAGCTCGTAGCGCCAGGTCGACGACGACGGCCAACCGGTGGTGAACCCGAACACGCGGCCGGGCACCGCCTCGGTCACGGTCGCCGTCATGCGCCAGCGGTAGAGCGGACCGATGCGGTTGCTGCCGGTGAACCGCAGGCCCGGTTCGCGCCACCGGGCGGCGTACGTCTCCGGGCTCCACTCGCCCATCCGGGTGATGTCGCTGACCAGCGCGTAGGCCTGGTCCGGGGACGCCGCAACGGTGCGGCTGACGCGGACCGAGAGGGCGGGCTGCGCCTCCTGGTCGGCGATCACGCGGCCGGCGAGGCGTGCCGACGACGCGGGGTTCTGCCCGGTGTAGAGGTTGCGGTCCACGGCCACGAACGGCCGCAGCGGTAGCCGACCGCGGACGTAGCGGGCGCCCCGCGCCACCAGCTCGTCCTCCAGCAGCCAGCGGGCCCTGCGGGCGAACCGGTTGAGGAGTTCCTCCCGGTTCGACAGGCCGGTCATGGTGTAGCCGGCGAACGGCCACGTCCCGTCCTCGCCGGTCGCGGCCAGCGTGGCGGCGGGGGCGTGGCAGAGCAGGGCCAGCGGCGTGCCGGCGCGCAGGGCCCGGGTCAGCAGCGCGCCGGAGACCGGGTCGGCGGCGAGGTCCTCCATCGGGCCGTGCCCGCCCGGGTAGAAGACCGCGTCGTAGTCGACCGGGTCCACGTCGGACAGGTTCCGCGGATGGGCGAACTCCCGGGTGTGGGCGGCGAGGTAGCGGCGGTGCCGGCGCGCACGCCAGGGACTGGTCGCGGGCGGTCGGAGGCTGAGCGGGTCGATCGTCGGGGGCACGCCGCCGGGGGTCGCCACGGTGACCCGCCAGCCGGCCGCGGAGAAGAGCCGGTGTGGTTCGACGACCTCCTCGGCCCAGACGCCGGTGGGGTGTCGCGTGCCGTCCCGCAGCGTCCAGTGGTCGGCCGCCGACAGGACCATCAGCACCGCGCGCATCGCTCCACCTCCCCTGAACCAAACCACTTGGTTCGGTTCAGGTATAGCACCGGTCGCGGCAATATCAAACCGGGTGGTTCGATTCGTCCCGTTCGGGGTGCCGGGCCGCGCGGCGTCACCCCGGGGGACGGACCAACCGCTGCGCGGCGCGGCGTACCTGGGTCCGGGCGTCGTCGTCCGGGTCGGGCCGCGGCCCGAGCGCCCGGTGCAGCTCGACCGGGGCGGTGAGCCAGGACGTGGCCACGGCGATCAACGCGGCCAGCAGGTGGTGCGGCGGCCACTCCGGATCGACCAGCCCGGCCCGCTGTGCGTCCCGGATCACCGCGATCTTGTGCCGGTAGCCCGTCACGCGCTTCTCCGACACCCGGTCGACGCGCCCGTGTTCGTGCAGCCACGCCCACGCCGCGACCCGTTGCAGGTCGGGCCGGGCGGCGAACGTGTCGTGCAGCCGTACCGTGTAGTCCACCAGGTCGGGCGTGATCGGCACGACCTGGGACAACTCCTCCAGCCCGACCTCCATCACGGTGTCGAACAGGGCGTCCTTGTCGCCGAACCAGGCGTAGATGCGTTCCTTGCTGGCCCGCGCCCGCTCCGCGATCCGGTTGATCCGCGCGCCGTCGACGCCGTGCCGGGCGAACTCCGCCATCGCCGCGTCGAGCACCCGCCGGCGGGTCTCCAGGCCCCGCGCCTGCGTCGCCGGAGAGGTCATCCGGCCAGGTTAGCGCAGATGGTCGCCGCCCTGAGCCGGCTGGTGCGCACCGCCGGCGGCGCCCGGCCTCGGCCGACCGCCCCGCCGGTGCCGCGGCCTCCACCGCGGCACCGGACGTGCCGGTCAGGGGGCGCCGGTGACCGCGGTGCCGGCCTTGGTGATCCGGTACGTGGTCCTCGCGCCGCTCCAGAAGTGGAAGGTGAGCGTGACGGTGCCGTCGTTCACCTCGGCGAAGAACTCCGGTTTCAGGATGATCGTGTCGGCGGTGTAGTCGGGCTGGAAGTGTCCCCAGAACTCCTTGAACGGCGTCCAGTTGGCCGGGCCGGCGGGGCTGCCGTCGGCGTAGGTGGCCTCCATGGTGGCGAGCTGGTCGCCCCGGAACCGGGTGGGAATGGTGAAGGAAGCGGTCGTGCCGGTGGCCGCGGTCTGGGTGGGCGGATCGGAGCTGATGACGTCGATCTTCCAGGGCACGCCCTGGGAGAAGCGGGCCTCGACGGTGGCGTCGACGCCGTAGGCCCGGTTGCCGACCAGGCGGGTCAGCGCCGTCGGCGTGAGCGTGACGGTGGTGCCGGTGACGGTGTAGTCGGCGCCGGCGGCCAGCGGGGTGTCGCCCTGCCAGAGACCGCGGAACGACAGGCCGTTGAGGTTGAGGGTGAGCGCCCGGCTGGGGATCGCGCCGGTGTGCGGCACGTACACCTGGTCGGCGGAGGCGGTGCCGGAGCGGCTGGTCCAGCTCGCCCTGATCATGTCGGCCACGCGCTGGTCACGCCAGCGCAGCGCGGTACGGTCGAGGAACTGCCCGGCGTCCCACAGCATCGTGGTGAGGTTGCGGGTACGGGCGTGGTAGCCGACCGCTTCGAGGTACTTCAGGAACTCGCCCCGTTCGATGATGCCGGGTCGGGTGTGGTCCCAGGAGAGCAGCGCCCACTCGCCGATGAGGACCGGGATGCCGCGGGCGACGAACGTGTCGCGCAGCCGGTCGAACGTGCCGACCAGGTCCTGCTCCACGTTCGTGTCGTACCGGGTGCCGCCGGCGATGTTCACGCTGAACGGCCACCATCCGTAGAAGTGCACGGTGGCGGCGAGGTTGGGGTCGTGGAGTTGGGCGATGCCGGCGGACAGCGCGTCCAGCCGCGCTTGCTCGCCGCTGGTGTGCAGCGTGGGCAGGACCAGCAGCCGGGTGGCGTTGGCCCCGCCGGACGCGCGCACCAGGCGGACGAACTCGGCGTTGAGTTCCCGCGTCGCGATGTCACCCTGCTCGTCGGTGGTGCCGGCGAACTGCGGCTCGTTGATGCTCTCGAAGACCAGCTTCGGTGAGTGGTCGCGGAACGTGGCGGCGAGCTGCGTCCACAGTGCCCGGTACCGGTTCGTCACGCCGGCCCGGTCGGTGGGGTAGGTGTTGAGCCACTGCCAGGAGTCGTGATGGAGGTTGATCATCACGTAGAGGTCCTCGGCGAGCGCCCAGTCGACGATCTGGCGTACCCGGCCCAGCCAGGCCGCGTCGATGGTGTAGTCGGGTGCCGGGCCGTGGTGGTTGCTCCACGTGATCGGGAGCCGGATGCTGCGGTAGCCCTGCGACCGTACGTGGCGCAGGAGCGCCTGGGTGGTGAGCGGGTTGCCCCAGGCGGTCTCGTCGGGGATGGCGTCGAGCGTGTTGCCGAGGTTCCAGCCCGGTTGCATCGCGGCCACCGTGGCCATCGGGTTGCCGGCCGGAGGTGGTGTGGTCGGCGGCGTCGACGGGGAGGCCGTGGCGGTGGGCGACGGGCTCGTCGACGCGGTGGGCGACGGGCTGCCGGTCGGCGACGGCGTGCCGCCGGTGTCACCGGTGCAGGTGACGCCGTTGAGCGTGAAGCCGGCCGGCGCGGTGTTGGTGCCCGACCACGAGCCGTTGAAGCCGAACGACACGGTGCCGTCGGTCGGCACGGTGGCGTTCCAGGCGGCGTTCGTCGCGGTGACCTGGCCGCCGGACGCGGTGACCGTGGCGTTCCACGCCTGGGTGACCCGCTGCCCGGACGGGAACGTCCAGGCCAGCCGCCAGCCGTCGACCGGGTCGCCGAGGTTGGTCACCTCGACCGCGGCGGTGAACCCGCCCGGCCACTGCGACGGCACCGCGTACGACACGCGGCAGCCGCCGGCCGCCTGGGCGCTCACGGCCACCGTCGTCGACGCCACCAGCAGGGCCGCCACGGCACCGGCGATCAGACCGCCGCGGAGGCGGATGTCTCGGGTGCGCAGGGTCATCGTGTTCTCCCTTGCCGTTGTCCGTCCGTGCGCGGCCGGTGGCCCACCGGGACCACCGGTTTCCGGACGTGTGGAGGGCGCGCGACGGCGGGGCCGGGGGCCACCCGGCCACCGCAACGATCGCGTGCAGGAGTGCTTCTCGCGGACGCTGCCCTCTGCCTCCGCCGATCGCCGCGGAATCACCGCGGCAGTGACTTTCCGGCTCCCTGGAAAGTTTCGAAGCGAACGCTACGCTTTTCTTCGATGTTGGTCAATGAATAGGCGGCTGTGGCACCGCTGCCCCGCGTCACGTCGCGGGTCACGGGGAATCCGACCCGGAAACCGTGCGGAGCCGGACAGAAAGTTTCCAGGCCGCCGGTGCGTGCCGGCGACGATCGGGGTGGCCCGACACGCATGGACGGACGGCTATCCTTGGGCCGGGCAGGGGCGGCCACCCGGACGGGCGGGGCCGGCGGGGGAGGGAGCCAGCTTGTCGCACGCCGAGCCGGACGAGCCGGTCATCGGGCCGGCCGACGCCGCAGGGGCTCCGGCCCGACCGGTCACGATCTCCTACATCGCGGAGACCGCCGGCGTGTCGATTCCGACCGTGTCGAAGGTCATCAACGGCCGGACCGGCGTGGCCTCCGACACGCGTGCCCGGGTCGAGGCGCTGATCAACCGGTACGGCTACCGCAGGCCCCCGTCGTCCACCCGCAGCAACCTGGTGGAGCTCGTCTTCGACCAGCTCGAACACATGTGGGGCGTCGAGGTCATCCGCGGCGTCGAACAGGTGGCCCGCGAGCACCGGGTGGGCGTGGTGCTGACCGAGTTCGGGCCGGAGCGCGGCGGCGTCCGCTACTGGATCGACGACACGCTCGCCCGCCGCCCGGACTGCGTCGTCTCCGTCGCGCAGTTGTCGGGCGAGCAACGCGGCCAGTTGCGGGCGCGCGGCATCCCGTTCGTGGTCTTCGATCCCACCGGCGAGTTGCCCGACGGCGTGCCCTTCGTCGGGTCGACCAACTGGGCGGGCGGTCGATCGGCCACCGGGCACCTGGTCCGGTTGGGGCATCGCCGGATCGCGATGATCGGCGGCCGGGACCGGATCCTCTGCTGCCGCGCGCGGTTCGACGGCTACCGCTCGACGATGGAAGCCGCCCACCTGCCGGTCGACGCCGACCTGGTGGCACGCGCCGACCTGACCGCGGAGGGCGGGCGGGCCGCCGCGCTGCGCCTGCTCGACCGGCCGCAACGCCCGACCGCGGTGTTCGCCGGCAACGACCTCCAGGCGGTCGGCGTCTACCGGGCCGCGCGGGAACTCGGCCTGCGGATCCCGGCCGACCTGAGCGTGGTCGGCTTCGACGACCTGCCGATCGCCGCGCTGCTGGACCCACCACTGACCACCGTGCGCCAGCCGCTCGCCGAGATGGCCGTGGCCGCGACCGAGCTGGCGCTCGCGCTCGGACGCGGCGAGCGGACGCCGCGGACCGGTCTGGAGCTGGCGACCAGCCTGACGCTCCGGAACAGCACCGCCGCGCCGCCCCGGTGAGAGCCGCCGGCGGGGCGACGGAACCCGCATCGATCGACTACCGTGAGCAAAATGGCGGTGAATCACGGGAACGAGCCGTGGCCCGCCCGCATCCGTGGCCCGCACGGCGAGGTCCTCGGCGCCGGTCTGGCCGTCGACGACCGGCACGTGCTGACCTGCGCCCATGTCATCGCCGGGGGTGACGGCGCGGCCGACCCGCCCGCCGGTCCGGTCGACGTCGACCTCGTCGGCCAGCCCGGCGCCCCGACCACGTCGGCACGCGTCCTGCCCGACTGCTGGGTCCCACCGACCGTCGACGGGCGCGGTGACCTCGCGCTGCTGGAGCTGGCGACGCCGCTGCCGCACGGCCCGTTCGCGCCGCTGCGCCGGCTGCGGTCCTGGGGCCGTCGCGTGGTGATCTGCGGTTACCCGCAGACGCTGGAGCAGGGCGCCTACGTGCGGGCCCGGCTCCGCGGTCGCTCCGGAGCCGGCCGGGAACGGGTCCAGATGGACTCCCCGGCCACCGGGCCCCAGGTCGTCCAGGGGTTCAGCGGCGCCGCCGTGGTCGACGAGGTCACCGGGCACGTCGTCGGCATGGTGGTCAGCACCTACGACGACGCCGAGGGCGGTCGGGAGGCCGTCGCGGTCGGCGCGCCGGCCAGCGGCCTGTCCTGGATGATCCCGGTCGAGACGATCGTGCACCACCTGCCGTCCCTCCGCGACCGGGTGTCCGGGGAGCCCTCGGTGGACCTCGACTTCCTGCTGCCCGACCCGACCCCGGTGGACCCGTCGACCGCCCGCCGCATCGCCGACTTCTTCGGCCACCGGCTGCCGGCCAACGTGCTGGTCATGGTGACCGTCCATCCGGGTTCCGGCGCCGCCGCGGCGGTGCGTCGGGCGGCCGTCCGGTCCAGCCGGGAGTTCCGGCCGTCCGGCGGCCCGGCGGCCGGGCCGGACGACGACATCGCCGCGCCGCCGATCGGCAGCATCGACCTGGCCGTGGACGCGGCGGGCCGGAGCACCGGAGACCTGTCCCAGCGGATCGCCGACTGGTCCGGCCCGGCCGGTGGCGCGCCCGCCGGGCCACGCCCCGACGACGCGGAACCACCCCCGCGCGCGCTGATCATCAACAACATCGACGCCGCCGCCGAGCCGGAGAAGCTGCTCACCGAGGTGGTGCTGCCCCTGGTCGACCAGGCGCCCGCGCGTGACCTGCGGATGCTGCTGACCTTCCGCGGCGAGTCGGTCCCGCTGCGGACCGCCCTGCTGGCGCACCGCGTCGCCGCGCTCCGGTCCACCGAGGACGCCGCCCGCGCCGCGTACCGGGTGGTCGCGCCGCTGGTCGCCGACGCCCCGCCGGTCCCGGCCCGGGCGATCCGGCTGCGGGTCCGTCTCACCGCGCTGCGGGCCGCGGCCTCCCAGGGCGACGCGTCACTTCCCGGCCGGCTCGCCGACACCGAGCGGACGACCGACCGGGCGTTGCGTGAGGCCGAGTCGGTGCGGCAGCGGCTGGTGGCGATGCGGGACCACTGGGCGGAGCTGCGGGGGCGGCTCGACGCGTTCCTCGCCATGGCGGTGCGCCACGGGCTCTCCGAGGATCCCGGCCTCGGCCCCGGCCAGCGCCGGGCGCACGGGTTGTTCGTCGACGGTCCGTGCGACCTGGCGGCGGCCGAGGCGGCGGTCCGGGAGTACGGCGAGGCGCTGCTGGGCCGCATCGAGGCCGGCCGGGGTGCGGCGTGAGCCGGTGCACCCGGACCCCGGGCTGCCCGGGAACGGTGCTGCCGGACCTCGGCTACTGCGACGTCTGCGGGCTGGCCCCCGAGCCGGAGGCGCCGCCGGACCCGACGGTCGCCGGTCCGGCGGTCACGGTGCCCCGGCGCTCGACCCCGGGGGACAGCTGGACCGTGGCCGGTCTCGTGTCCCTGCCGGTCCTGACGTTCTCCTCCGACGCCACGGCCGGCGCGCCGCCCCGGGTGCCGGACGCGGCACGGTTCTGCCGCAACGGCCACCCGGTGGGCCGCAGCCGGGGCGGCCGGCCCGGCCTCGACCACGGGTTCTGCCCGCACTGCCGGGCGTCGTTCACCTTCGTCCCCGGCCTGTCCGCCGGGGACGTCGTGGCGGGCCGTTACGAGGTGCTGCGCTACCTGGCGCGGGGCGGCCAGGGCTGGGTCTACCTGGCCCGGGACGCCCACCAGGATCACATCGAGGTGGCCCTGAAGGGCGTGCTGCACGCCGACGACGAGCGGGCCCTCGCCGCCGCGGTCCAGGAGCGACAGTTCCTCAACTCACTGGACCACCCCAACATCGTGCGCAGCATCGACTTCGCCACCCACGACGATCCGGTCGCCGGGCCCACCGGCTACATCGTGATGGACTACCTCGACGGCATGTCGCTGCGCAAGCTGCTGGTCGCCGCCGCGGACCCCCGGCAACCCGACGTCACGCTGCCGCTGGACCACATCCTCGCCTACGGCCACGAGATCCTGGCCGCCCTGGACTACCTGCACCGGCGAGGGCTGCTCTACACCGACATGAAGCCGGACAACGTGATGCGCACCGCGGACCGCGTCAAGGTGATCGACCTGGGCGGGGTCCGGCGCGACGACGGCGGCGCGGCCGGGCTCGTCGGCTCGCCCGACTTCCTGGTCAGCGTGGCGGAACTCCAGACCCGGGGCGCGACCGTACGCTCCGACCTGTTCGCGCTCGGCCGGACGCTGGCCCAGTTGTTCGAGCACCGCACGCCCGGGCCGGACACCCCGGGCGCGGCGCCCGACGCACTGGGGGTCGAGTCGTTCGAGCGGCTCGTCGCGCGGGCCACCCACCCGGACTGGACCCGGCGGTTCGCCACCGCCGTCGAGATGTCCGAGCAGCTCCTGGGCGTGCTGCGGGAGATTATGGCGGGCGCGCCGGACCGGCGACAGGCCGAGCCGGTCTCGCTGTTCCGACCCTCCGCCCGGCTGCTCGACGCGGGCCTCGGGCTGGTGCCTCCGCTGCACACCTGGACGGGCGGGCACGACAGCGCGGTGCTCGACGACGGCCGTCCCGCCGCCACCGTGGTGGCGCGCGGCCTGCCGGCGCCCCGGCCCGACCCGGACGACCCGGCCGTCGACGAGTTGGGCGCCGTGGAGGCGCCGGACGCGCAGAGTCTGCTCAACAAGCTCGCCACGGTGCCGCACGCGTCGGTGGAGGTCGAGCTGAGCCGCTGTCGGGCGTACCTCGACCTGGCCGATCCGTCGGCGGCTCACGCCGCGCTGGCCGCCGCCGTGACGATCCTCGGCGCCCGGGCGGGCACGGACTGGCGGATCGCCTGGCACCAGGGGCTGCTGGCGCTCGCCGCCGACCGGATCGACGAGGCCGCCCGACAGTTCGACGCCGTCTACGCCGACATCCCGGGCGAGATCGCCCCGAAGCTCGCGCTCGGCTACTGCGCCGAACGGCGCGGCCAGGCCGGGCCGGCGGCCCGCTACTACGCCGCGGTCTGGCGGCGTGACCCGTTCCAGGCCAGCGCCGCCTTCGGGCTGGCCCGGCTCCGGCTGGCGGTGACCGACCGCGCCGGTGCCGTGGCCCTGCTCGACGAGGTCCCCGCGTTGTCCCGACACCACGACGCGGCCCGGATCGCGGCGGTGCGGGTGCTCGCGTCCCGGCTGCCCGGCGGGCCGCCCACCGCCGCCGAGCTGAACCAGGCCGTGGACCGGCTGGCGTCGGTGCACCTCGACGGCGGGGAAGGGCACGGCGAGTCGCGCGACCGGCTGACCGCGGCGATCCGGGAGGCGGCGCTGGACCTGATCCGGTCCGGCGGCGCGGCCGGCCTGGCCGGGGGTGCGGTGTGGGGCGAGCCACCGACCGAGCGGACCGTGCGGGACCTGCTGGGCGGGTCCTACCGGGTCCTCGCCCAGCAGGCCCACCGCGTCGAGGACCACAACGTGCTGATCGACCGGGCGAACGCCGTCCGGCCCCGGACCCGATGGTGACCGACCGACCTGAACGGAGCGTGGCACGGGTGGACACCGGCATCGAGTTCAGCCTGGAGGTCAACCAGAACCGGTACCTGCCGGCCGGCGGCACGCAGATGCACGCCATCGTCTCGGTCACCGGGCAGTGGGCGACCGGCGACGACGGGCGACCGGTCCGGCCCGAGCCACCGCGGCTGGCCGAGGTGCTGGTGATCGACTGCTCCGGGTCGATGGCCGACCCGCCGACCAAGATCGCGGCGGCGCGACGGGCCACCGCCGCGGCGATCGACGTGCTGCCCGACGGCGTGCGGTTCGCCGTGGTCGAGGGCACCCACCAGGCACGCGTGGTCTATCCGCCGGAGCCGGGGCTGGTCACCGCGTCGGCGCAGACCCGGCAGCGGGCCAAGGCCGTGGTCGCCCGGCTCGCCGCCGCCGGTGGCACGGCGATGGGCAGCTGGTTGGCGGCGGCGCGGGACCTGCTGCCCCGGCAGCCGTCGATGATCTGTCACACGCTGCTGCTCACCGACGGCATCAACCAGCACGAGACCGAGGCGGAACTCGACCGGGTGCTGCGGACCTGCGCCGGCCGCTTCACCTGCGACGCGCTGGGCGTCGGGGACGGATGGCGCCCCCGGGACCTGCTGCGGATCGCCGCCGCGCTGAGCGGCACCGCCGAGGCGGTGCGCCGCCCGGCCGAGCTGGAGGCGGGCTTCCGGGAGACGATCCGCGCCGCGACGGCCAAGCTCCAGCCCGCCGTGCGGATCCGCGTGCGGACGCTGCCGTACGCCCGGGTGGCGTTCGTCAAGCAGGCCCGGCCGGCCGTCATGGACCTCACCGAGTACGCGGAACGCGTCGACGACCGGACGGTGGAGTTCGCCGCCGGAGCGTGGGGCGTCGAGCGCCGGGAGTACCACCTCTGCCTCGACGTGACGGCGCCGGACGCGGTGCTGGACCAGGACCGGCTGGCCGCCCGGGTGGACCTGATGGTCGACGGGGAGCCGCGCACCGCGCCGGCGACCGTGCTGGTGAACTGGACCGACGACCTGGTCAAGTCCGCCCGACTGGACCCCGGCGTCTCCCAGGTGACCGGGCAGGAGCAGGTGCGCCACGCCATCGACGCCGGCTGCGACGCGTACGACCGGGGCGATCTGACCGGGGCGCACGCGCAGTGGGCCCGGGCGGTCGAACTGGCGACGGCCACGCGCGACGAGGCGGCGTTGGAGCAACTGCGTTACCTCGTCGAGATCGAGCCCGACGGTGTGGTCCGGCTCAGGCCGAATCTCAGCCGCACCGACGTGATCGTCAGCTCCGTCATGTCCAGCCAGGTCGTGCCCGGCGGTGACCCGCCCGCGCCGTCGGTGCCGCCCGGGCCGCGGCGGGTGGACGCGGACCGGCTCTGCGGCAACTGCGGCTGGTGGTCACCGTCGGACGCGACCTTCTGCGAGCGGTGCAGCCACGACCTGGACGACAGGGGTCCGGTCGGGCGGGCGGAGGCGTGACGGCGGAGCGCTCCTCCGGGCCGTCGGCTCGGCGGGTGAGCGGCACCCGCCGTACCCTGGTGCGGCTGCGGGCGGCGTTGCTCGCCGCCACCGCGCTCGCGCTCGCCGGCTGCCTGGCGGTCTTCCTCGGCGTCGCCCGGACGGCCGACGCTGCCGCCGACCGCTCCGTCCCGGCGGTCCTCGCCGTCTACGACGCGCAGAACGCGTTGCTGCGGGCGCACGCCGCGGCGGTGCGGAACCTCACCGTCGGCGGCGTGGTGCTGGGCGGGCCGGGCGTGGAGTACCAGCGCCAGATCGCCGGCGCCGGCCAGTACCTCACCCTGGTCGCCGAGAACAACGCGGCCGGCGACGACGGGACCCGGGACATCCAGACGGTGGAGGCGCTCCTGGTGACGTACACCGGTCTGATCGAGCAGGCCGACGCGCGTTACCGGGAGGCCGACCTGCACACGCTCGGTGCGGTCGCGCTACGGGACGCGGCGAGCCTGCTCAACGACATCATGGGGCTGCTCGACACGCTGCGGGGCAAGCAACTCGCCGTCCTCGACCAGCAGGTGGACACCGGCTGGAGCGATCCGGTCACCGCCCTGGCCTGGCTGGTGCCGCTGGTCGTGCTCGGGGTGCTGCTGGTGCTGGCGCAGGGCTACCTGTCCCGGCGGTTCCGGCGGACCTGGAACCTCCCGCTCCTGCTGGCCACCGTGGCGACGGTGGGCCTGGTGCTGCTGACCTCGCTGAGCCTGCGCTCGGCCGGGCAGCTCGACCAGGTTCGAGGGGACCTCCAGGCGGTGCACGACGGCCGGCAGGTCCAGCTCGACGAGGTACGCGCCGACGCGGCGATCCGACTCGCCGACGCGGTGCGCGCAGAGTGCGAGTCGGCGTGCGCCACCGTGCTGGCGGCGATCGAGCAGGACGCCCGCAACGCCCCGGGACCACCGCCGGATCCGGACGCCGCGGCCCAGGCGGAGACGGAGGCGGAGGCGAGGACCGTGGCCCGCGCCGGCCGGGCCGCCGACAGCCGCCAGGTGGAGTACGTCCTGCCGGTGCTGGCGCTCGGCATCGTGGTGCTGGTCCTCACCGGATTCCAGCCCCGCCTCGCGGAATACGGATACCGGGCGTCGTGACCGGCCGTGGTGGAGTTTCGCGGGCGGCGCTGGCCCTGGCCCTGACGCTGCTGGCCGGTGTCGGCCTGATCGGCTGCGCCGACGACGAGCCGGCCGGACGCGTGACGGTGCTCGGCTCGTGGACCGGCGACGAGGAGACGACCTTCCGCGCGGTGCTCGCCCGGTTCGAGGAGGAGACCGGCATCCGGGCGGAGTACCAGGGGCACCGGGACGTCAGCCAGGTGTTGCAGGCGGGGATCGAGCGGCAGCGACCGCCCGACGTGGCGGTCCTGCCCCGGTTGAACGACCTTCAGCGCTACGTCAACGAGGACGCCGTACGACAGTTGGACGGGGTCACCGGGTTGACCGACGACCCGGCCGCCGGCCGCCAGCTCATCCGCCTCGCCGCCCGGACCGGGTCGGACGACGCCCCGACGCGGGTGTACGCCGTCGCCATCGCCACCCACCTCAAGAGCGTGTTCTGGTACGACCGGGCGCGGGCGGCGACCACCGGCCTGCGGCAGCCGCCGAGGACGTGGGACGAGCTGGTCGACCGGGCCCGGACCGTCCGGGACGGTGGCGGGGTGCCGTGGTGCCTGGGCCTGAGCTCCCCACCGGTCTCGGGGTGGCCGGGCACCGACTGGATCGAGGACATCATGCTGCACCGGTCCGGGCAGCGGGTGTACGAGTCGTGGACCCGGGGCGACCTGGCCTGGAACTCCCCGCAGGTGCGCGACGCCTGGCGGACCTGGGGGCAGTTGCTGAGCGCCACCTCGTCGCCGGAGGCCAGGCGGGCCGGCCTGTTCTCCACGTGGACCGAGGCGGGCGCCGGCCTGTTCGACGCGCGGGGCGGCTGCCACCTGGATCACCAGGCGTCCTTCGCGGTCCGCGAGTACCGCAAACCGCCGCAGAGCGCGGGGGACCGCGTCGACTTCTTCCCCACGCCACCGATCGGCTCGGCGGACACCGGCGGGTTGCAGGAGGTGTCCGACGACATCGCCGCCATGTTGCGGGACACCGGACCGGCCCGGAAGCTGATGGCGTTCCTGGCCTCGGAGTCGGCGCAGCAGGTCTGGCGCCGCGCCAGCGGCGGGCTCTTCTTCAGCCGGCGTGGGCCCGCGGACTCCTATCCCGATCAGGTCACCGGCAGGGTCGCGGCCCGGCTCGGCACCGGAACCCTGTGCTGGGACGGGTCGGACCTGCTGCCGGCGCCGGTGGCGACCGCGTTCGAGCGGGCCGCCCTGGTCTACCTGCACCAGCCCGAGCGCCTCGACGAGCTGCTCAAGGAACTCGACGGGGTGGCCGGCACGGTGGCCCGCACCGATTGGATGGATCTGCGCTGCCACCCGGCGGCCGAGTGACAGGGGATGTGACGGATGACCGAACTACGGCGGTTCGACCTCGAGAGCGGCGGCTCGGTGGTGGTCGAGGTCGACGGCAAGCCCGGGATGACCCCGGCGGCCAACGCGGGCAAGGTGGTCCGCGAGGCGGGAGCGACGTTCGACCGGGCCCTGTCGGAGGTTCGCGACGCCGCCTCCGCCGCGCTCGGCCAGTTCCAGTCGATGGTCCACCGGCCGGACGAGGTCGAGATCGTGTTCGGGGTCCAGGTGACCGCCGACGCCGGCGCCGTGATCGCGCGTACCGGGGTGCAGGGGCAGTTGACGGTCACGCTGCGCTGGAAGCGCGGCTCGGGTCCGGGGCCGGCGGCGGGGGCCGGTCCGACCGGGTGAGCGCCGCCGCGACCGGGACGGCGGACCGGTCGAGCCGGGCGACCTGACCGGGTCCGGACCGTGCGTCCCGTCCGGAACAGGCGGGCGAGGAGGCGGACGGCCCGTTGCTGTCCGTCGGACGGCAGGTCGTGGTAGCGATGGAGGACAGGTGGTTGGCGGCCAGGATCACCGGCCCGTGCCGCGGCACGTTGTCCCGCCCCTCGACCACCGGCCGGAAGGCCAGCCTGCCGAGCGGGGCCAGCAGCAGCCGGGTGCCGGTCTGCGTCAGCACGTGATCCTCCGACCGAGGTGGGCCGCCACCGCGGCGCGCAGCAGCGGCTCGACATCGTCGCTGCGCACCATCGTCTGGAGGCTGCCCCACTGCCGTAGTTCGGCGATGCCGTGCAGGTTGGCCCAGAGCGCGCCGGCGACGACCGGCGGCTCCGGGCCGTCGGCCGCGTCGGGCCGGGCCCGGGAGACCAGGTCGACCAGGACGCCGAAGAGTTCCTCGCTGGCGTCCCGCAGACCGATGCCGTTGCCCCGCAGCAGGTCGTGCCGGAACATGAGTTCGAACATGCCGTGGTTGGTGTGCGCGAAGCGCAGGTAGAGCCGGCCCAGGGCGAGCACCTGGTCGTACGGATCCGGCTCGGTGCCGCCGATCGTCCCGGCGACCTCCGCGCTGAGCTGCTGGTATCCCTCCCGGGCGATGGCCGCGAGCAGGGCGAGGTGGACTGTCTACCAGCATCCGCAGACAGTGTCTACGAGCCCTGGCCGCAGTGACCCGCGTTACCTCTCGGCCAGGCGGGAATCAGGTCGCCGCCGCCGCATTTGAATCGAGGTGTGACTACCGCACCGAACCCCGCCCGGCCGCGCCCTGACCGGGCGGAGGCCCCCCGATGACCGATGTCCGTGCCGACAAGCTGTCGACGCCCGGTGACCTGACGCCCGGTGACCTGATGAGCCGCGGGCAACGGCTACGGCTCGTGCTGGTCCTCGGTTCGCTGATCGCGGTGGGACCCCTGACGATCGACATGTACCTGCCCGCGCTGCCGGCGATCGTCGAGGACTTCGCGACCACCTCGGCGGCGGTCCAGCTCACGCTCACCGGCACCCTGGCCGGTCTTGCCCTCGGCCAACTCCTGATCGGCCCGCTGTCGGACGCCGTCGGCCGGCGACGCCCGCTGATCGCCGGGCTCGTCCTGCACGTCGTCGCGTCGTCGCTCTGCGTCGTCGCGCCCAACGTCGCGGTCCTCGGGGCGCTGCGCGTGGTGCAGGGCCTCGGCGTCGCCGCCACCGCGGTGGTCGCGATGGCCGTGGTCCGCGACCTGTTCAGCGGCGCGGCGTTCGCCACCCTGCTGTCCCGGCTGCTGCTGGTGATGGGGGCGGCGCCGATCCTCGCACCGACCCTCGGCGGCGGGGTGCTGCGCTGGACGGACTGGAGCGGCGTCTTCGTCGTGCTGGCCGTCTTCGGCGTGCTACTGGTCGTGGTCGCCGCGCTCGGCCTGCCGGAGACGCTGCCGCCTGCGCGTCGCCGGCGCGGCGGCGTCCTCGCGACCGGGTCGCTGTACGCGTCGCTGCTGCGCGACCGCGTCTTCGTGGGCCTGGTCCTGGTGGCCGGCCTCGCGATGGCGGCGCTGTTCGCGTACGTGGCCGGCTCGTCGTTCGTCCTGCAACAGGGGTACGGGCTCGACGAGCAGCAGTTCGGGCTGGCGTTCGGCGCGGGCGCGGTGGGACTGATCGGGGCGACCCAGTACAACGTCCGGCTGCTGCGCCGCTTCCCGCCGCAGCGGATCCTGGTCGCCGCCCTGTGCGCGGGGACGCTGGCCGGGCTGGCGCTGGTGGTCTTCGCCGTGACCGACGTCGGCGGGCTGCCCGCGTTGCTGGTGTCGTTGTGGCTGGTGCTGGCGGCGGCCGGCCTGGCGATGCCGAACGCGCCGGCGCTGGCGCTGTCCCGGCACGGCGAGGCGGCCGGCACCGCGTCCGCGTTGCTGGGCGCCGTGCAGTTCGGCGTCGGCGCGGTGGCCGCGCCGCTGGTGGGCGTGCTGGGCACCGGCGCGGTGGCGATGGCCCTGGTGGTGGCCGGCGGCATGGTGGCGGCGCTGGTGGTGCTGCTGGTCGTGGTGCGACCGGCCCGGCTCGCCGACCTGGAGCCCGCGCCGGCGGTCGTGGCCGTGCACTGACGACCGGCGGCCGTCCCGGGCGGTCGGGGCGAAGTCGTCGGATACTTGGCCGATGACGAACCCCGACCTCGACCCCGAGCTGTACCCACCGATCGATCCACACGAGGACGTGCCGGACGACCCGGGGGAGCTGCTCCCGGACACGCCGGACGTCCTGCCGGAGGCGCCGGCCGAGCCGATGCCCGACGACGGGGAGCCCGGCGGCGTGCCGGAGCCGGCCTGACCGGCCCGGGCACGGGCCTGTCCCGACGACCGCACCGCCGGTAGGGTCGTCCGGGTGGATCTGGACGACATCGCCGGCCGGCTCGGAGTGCCGGTCGAGGACGTCGAACGCGTGCACCGGCTCGCCGGCGACCGGCCGTCGGCGCCGCTGCCGGCCAGGGCCGACGCGCCCGCGATCCTCGACCGGCTCGGGGTCCGGCCGGACGACGCCGCCGAGATCATGGCGGGTTGGCCCGACGCCGGCTCCCCGCTGTGGACCCCGGAGCTGCGCTGGCTGCTCGACCGCTCGATCGCCCTGGTGCGCGCCGATCTCGGAGGCCACGACTGGCTGCCGCCCGGTCCGGCCCTGCCACGCGAGCGGGGCCCGGCCTGGCGGCACCTCTACGTGTACGCGTACCTGGCCCTGGTCGACGTGGTCACCGCGTACCACCGTGACCACGGCATCGACGACGCGGTGACCCGGGCGACCCTCGCCGACCTGGGCCGCAACCTGGCGATCGACAGGCGGATGGCCGGCGAGGGCTGGCCGGTCATGCAGAGCTGGCTGACGCTGCACGCCCGCGGCGGGCTCTACGAGCTGGGTCGGCTCCAGCACCAGCGGGGCGACACCATCGGCCTGCACATCCCCGAGGCGGGGCCGCTGAGCCCGGCGGCCGTCGACGCGTCGCTCGACCGGGCGCGGGCGTTCTTCCCGCGCCACTTCCCCGAGGAGCGCCACACCGAGTTCTCCTGCGGCTCCTGGCTGCTCGACCCCCAGTTGCGGGAACACCTGCCCGAGGATTCGCACATCGTCCGGTTCCAGCGGCGCTTCGAGCTGGAGCCGTACGAGGAGCCGGAGGGCATCGACGCCGACGTCGAGGTGCTGCGGTTCGTGTTCCGCACCCTGACCACGCCGCTCGACCGGCTGGAGCGCCGCACCGCGCTCCAACGCGCGGTCGTCGACCACCTGCGGGCCGGTGGCCACTGGCGCTGGCGTCGCGGCCGTTTCCCGTTCTGACGACACCCGAGGGGCGACGCCGGCGCGGTCAGTGGGGGAGGGTCGACGGCAGGCCGGCCAGCCATCGGTCCAGGTCCGCCGGGCTGCGGAACAGCAGCACCGGTGGCCCGGCCGGATCGGCCTGCCAGGCACGCATCCGCCGCCGGGCCCGACCGAACGCGGTGACGTGCCACACCAGGATCGAGTCCCGGGACAGCACGCTGCGCAGCGACTCGCGGTTGCCGTTGCAGATCTCCTCGCCGCTGACCAGCCGGCCGGCGGTACGCCGCAGCAACCGCCAGAAGGAGAGCGCACGCGGATAGTCCAGGCCCACCACCAGGTCGGCGCGGGCCAGCACCACGTCCCGCCACCCGTGGTACGCCCCGTCCAGGATCCACCGCTCGGCCCGGCAGACCGCCTCGATCCGGCGGCGCTGCTCGGCGACCGGAACCTCCACCCAGCCGGGTTGCCACAGCAGGTCGTCGACCGGGCACCAGGGCAGCGCGAGCCGCTCGGCCAACCGCGCCGCCACTGTGGACTTGCCGGCGCCGTACACGCCGTAGACCAGGATCCGGGCCGGTGCCGGCATCAGCTCCCGGCCTTGCCGCGGGCGGTCCGCCGGCGGTGCTCCTCGTCGCCGCCGGCGAGCCGGGTGAAGGTGAGCGCGTTCGCCGCCGCGACGCCGACCACCGCGAAGCCGACCTGTAGCGCGAGCACGATCCAGTCCCACCGCAGCATCCACAGCCGCACCGGCGCGTCGTCGGCGATGCCGACCCAACGGGCGACCACCGTGCCGAGCACCGCCGCGCCGACGCCGATGACGAACGTGGCGAAGACGCCGATCCGTTGCCGGCCCGGCAGCACCAGCCGCCCGAGCAGGCCGATGAGGGCGCCGATGAGCACCGCACCCAGGTAACCACTCACGAGCATCCGCCGTCACTCCTCCCACCGGTTGCGGGCATTCATGCCCGCCCACCGCACCACCGGAAACCCCGGGCCCGTCGAGCCGGCCGGCGACGGTGCGGGCCGGGGCGCCGTCGTCGCGTCGGCACGTAGGATCGCGGACACCCGCCGAAACCGCCACCCCCCGCCGGAGTTCCGCTGCCCGAGTCGCCAGCACCCCGCGTCGCCCGGCGTCCGCGCCGGGTGCTGACCCTCGTGTTCCTGCTCGTCGTGGCCGGGCTGCCCGCCGGGTCGTCGACCGCCGGCGGCAGCGGGCCGGGCACCCTCCGGGTGCTCCAGATGAACCTCTGCAACAGCGGGCGTGCCGGCTGCTACACCGGCGGATCCGTCCGGCGGGCCGCCGAGGTGCTCGCCGCCGAGCAGCCCGACGTGGTCACGCTCAACGAGATCTGCCGGGACGACGTGGACACCCTGGAGCGCGCCCTCGCCGCCACCCGCCCCGGCGGCCGGATCGTCGGCGCCTTCCAGCCGGCCGGCGACCGCCCCAGCCGCGCCGCCACCCGCTGCGACAACGACCAGCAGTACGGGATCGGGCTGCTGGCCCGGCTCGACGCGCGCGACGCCCGGTCCGGCGTGTACCGCGGGACCTATCCGGCGCAGGACCTCGCGGACCCCGAGGAGCGGGTGTGGCTCTGCCTCCACGCCGCCGCGCTGCACGCCTGCACCACGCACCTGGCGAACACCGACGGCGCCGTCGCGCTGGCCCAGTGCGCGCAGCTGCTCGGTGCCGTGGTGCCGGCGATCCGCCGCGGCGCCGGGTACGACCCGACCGTGCTCGGCGGCGACCTGAACCTCCGCGCGGGAGGCGCACCTGACGTGCGGTCGTGCGTACCGTCGGGCTACCGGCGCGTCGACGACGGCGCCCGGCAGCAGATCATGGCGACGACCGACGTGGCCATCTGTTGCCGCCGATCGGTGGACATGGGCGGAACGACGGACCATCCGGCGTTGGTGGCCACCCTGATGCTCGGCCGGCCACCGGGTTGACGGACGGCCGGTGCCACCGCCGGTCGAGGTCAGGCAAGCCGGGCGACCAGCGTGGGCGGCGCCACCGCCCGGTACGCCCGCCGGATGGTCATCGACCCGCTGTACGGCACCGGGCGGGCGCGGTTGGCACGGGGGCCTACCCTGCGGGGTCCCCGAGACGGAGGTGACGATGCGCCGGCTGCTGGCCCTGGTGACGATCCTGACGGTCGTCCGTACCACGCTGCTGACCGAGGAGAGTCGGCCCGACCCCCGGGCCTTCCGCCGGTACGAGCCGCCGGGCGAGCTGACCGCGGCCGAGCGCGACTACCTGAGCTGGGCCCAGCACCACGTCGCGGGCGTGGTGCGGGTGGCCCGGGTCCGCTCGATCCGGCACCACTGTCTCGCCCTCGGCTCCGGCCTGTCGGCGCTCGCGGTGCCGATGGCGCTCGCCGTGGCGGCGCCCGCCTGGGTACCGGCGGTGCTCGGGTTCGTCGCCGCCGCCGGGCAGCTCGGCCAACAGGTCCTGCGGGACCGCGAGCAGTCGCTTCTCGGGCACCAGCAGGCGGTGCGGTTGCAGAAGGCGCTGCGGGTGTTCCACAGCGAGTCGGACGGGCCGCTGTCCGCCGCCGAGCTGAGGCGGCGGTTCCGGTCCTTCCGGGACACGTTCGAGACGACCAAGGAGGAGTACGGCGCCCCGATCCTCGCCGTCCGTGGGCAGGAACCAGCGCCGGTGACGGGGCGGGCCTGACACCGTGGACAGCCCCACGGGGCGAGTCTATGGTCAGGCGCATCGATGTCCCGAGGAGCGGCCATGGGTGTCTCCATCTCCCTCGACGATCTGCTCGGCGAGGAGGTGAGGCGCGACCCGTACCCGTTCTACGCGAGGCTGCACGGGATGGGCGAGGCCGTCGCGTTCCGGCCCGGCGAACCACACGCCCTGGTCGTCCACGGCTACCAGGCGGTCCACCGGGTGCTGCGGGATCCGGTCTTCCGGGTGCTCGGTGCGGAGTTCCTGGACCGGGCCGGCACCCGCTGGCGCGAGCACCCGGTGACCCGGATCCTCCAGACGTCGATGCTCAACGCCGCGCCCGGCGACCACCTCCGGGTCCGGCGCCTGTTCGGCCAGGCGTTGACCCCACGCCGGGTCGCCGCCCTGGAGCCGGCGATCACGCGGATCGCCGACCGCCTGCTCGACCGGCTCGCCGCGGCCGGCGCGGACGGACGGCCGGTCGACTTCATGGGCGGTTTCGCGCTCACCCTGCCCAGCGACGTCGTCGGCGAGCTGCTGGGGGTGCCGGAGCGGGACCGGGCCTGGTTCCCGTCCCGGGTGCGCACGTTCGACGCGGTGCTGGAGATCGGCCGTCGGTCGATGCGGGAGGTGCGGGCCGCCAACGTCGCGGCGACGGAGTTGACCGCGTACTTCACCGAACTGCTGGCCGCGCGCCGGGACCGGCCGCGCGGGGATCTCGTGTCGGCGCTCGTGCGGATCCGTGACCGCGACCCCGACCAGCTCTCCGCCGACGAGCTGCTGGCCAACCTGATCATCATGTACAACGCCGGGTTCCGGACCACCGCGAACCTGCTCGGCAACGGTCTGGTCCTGCTCGTGGCGCGACCGGACGCGCGGTCCGCGCTGCGCGCCGACCCGTCGCTCGCCCCGGCGTACGTCGAGGAGATCCTCCGGTACGAGCCGCCGGTGCACTTCGCGCTCCGGTACGCCGCGGCGGACACCGAGGTCGCCGGGCTGCCGGTGCCGGCCGGGCGGACCGTGGTGGTGTTGACCGGCGCCGCCAACCGGGACCCGCGTCGTTTTCCCGACCCGGACGTGTTCGATCCGTCCCGGGTGGACAACCGTCACCTGGCGTTCAGCGCCGGGCCGCACCACTGCTTCGGGGCGGCCCTCGCCCGGGCGGAGGGCCGGCTGGTCCTGCCTCTCCTGCTGGACCGCTTCCCGGCGCTGGCGCTCGCCGCCGAGCCCGGCGAGCGGCGTCAGCTCATGCTGCGCGGGTACGACAGCCTGCCGGTGCGTCTCACGCCGCCGGGGCCGGCGGTCCACCGGCCGGTCGGGACCTTGCCAAACCATGCCGATTGAGTAAGGTCGATTCCACGCTGGGGAAAGGACACACCGGTCATGACCGATGAGATCCGCGCGTTCCTGCTCGCTGCCCTGACCGAGATGAAGTACGACGTCGACGACGTCGACGACGACACCGTCTTCGGCCCGGCCGGCCTGGACGTGGACTCGCTCGGCCTCGCCGAGCTGGCGGTCCGGGTGGAGGACCGGTTCGGCGTGGCGTTCGACGACGACGAGGCCGAGATGCTCGCGATGATGACGCTCGGCGAGTTCTCCCGGACGGTGGCCCAGCGCATCCAACCGGCCTCGGCGCACTGAGCGTGCGCGAGGGCGCGACGATCACCGGCATCGGGCTGGTGAGCCCGGTCGGCTCGACCGCCGCCGAGGTGTTCGACGCGGTGTGCGACGGCCGCTCGGGGCTGTCCCGGCCGCCGGAGGGCCATCCGGTGCACGGGGTGGTCGACGTCGCGGCGATCGCCCCGCCGATCGACCCGGCCTCCGTGCTGCCCGGCCCGGAGTCCCGCGTCGTGGACCGGTCGATCGTCATGGCGTTGCGCGCGGCCGGGGACGCGTTGGCCGACGCCGGCCTGCGGGTCGGTCGGGACGTCGACCCGTACCGGGTGGCGGTCGTGGTCTCCGGCGTCGGCGGCCTGTCCACGCTGGCCGACCAGGTGTTGCAGCGGGCCGAGCGCGGCCGGTTCGGCGTCAGCCCCTACATGCTGCCCGGCACGCTGCCGAACATGGCCGCGGCACGCGTCGCCATCACGTTCGGCATCCGTGGCTACACCTCGTCGATCGGCACGGCGTGCGCGGCCGGCGCCCAGTCGGTCGGGGAGGCGCTGCGCATCCTGCGCGCCGGCGAGGCGGACGTGGTGCTGTGCGGATGCGCCGAGGCGCCGCTGTTCCCGACGTTCGCCGACGCGTTCGGCAACGCCCGGGCGCTGGCCCGTGGCTGGGCCGACCCGACCGCCGCGAGCCGGCCGTTCGACCGTCGCCGCAACGGCCTCGTGCTCGGCGAGGGCGCCGGCGTGCTGGTGCTGGAACGCGCCGCACACGCCGCCGCGCGGGGCGCCCGCCGCCACGCCGACGTGCTCGGCTGGGGCGCGACGAACGACGCGTACCATCCGACCACCCCCCGACCCGACGGCTCCGGCGCGGCGCACTGCGTGCGGATGGCTGTGCGCGACGCCGGCCTGCACCTCGACGACATCGGGTACGTCAACGCCCATGGCACCAGCACCAAGGCCGGCGACGCCGCCGAGCTGGCCGCGCTCCGCGACGTCTACGGCGCGCACCCGCCGCCGCTGAGTTCGACGAAGGGCGTGACCGGGCACATGCTCGGCGTCTCCGGCGTCATCGAGGCGGCCATCGGCGTCGAGGCGCTCCGGCGGGGCCTGCTGCCGCCCACGCACAACCTCGACGACCCGGACCCGGCCGGCGACGTCGACCACATCCGCGAGCAGCCCCGCGCGGTCGCGGTGGACGCGGTGCTGTCCAACTCGTTCGGCTTCGGCGGCCACAACGTCAGCCTCGTCCTGGGCCACCCCACCACCTGACCCGCACCCCTCCACCCGCACCCCCACCCCTTTTTGCGCGCGCGGATTCCCGGGAAGCGTGGCCACCACGAGCGGAATGGCCACGCTTTCCGGGAAAGCGACCCCGAGGGGACGGGGTGGGTCAGCGGACGGTGATCTGGGTGGCGGCGTCGTGCGTCGTCACCGTCAGGGCGAAGTGCGGGTGCAGCATGTCGACCAGGTAGTCGAGGTCCGCGACGAGCGGCACCGGCAGCAGCGCCCGCTGGTCCACATCGGCGTGGGTGGCGACCAGCTCGATCCGGTCGGCCTTCAGCAGGCCCCGGGTCAGGAACGCCGGCAGGTCCTCGGGGAGCAGGCAGCGCCACAGGTCGACGTTGACGATCAGGTCCAGCGCGCCGGTCTTGAACTGCTGGAGCACGGTGCCGAGCAGGTGCGAGTTCGTGTCGCCGGGCGGCGACGCGTGGTCGAACGTGTGCGACCCGGCGCCGACGTCGAGTGTGGACACGCCGTGGCCGATCACCAACGCCCGGCGGGAGGGCAGCTCGTCGCGGAGCACGGCGGGCAGCGCGGCCGGACGGCCCAGTCCGGCCCGCCGGTACGCGTCGATCGCGTCGCCGTAGAGGCGGATGCGGCCCAGGTGCCGGCCGAACGTGTTGATCGCGTACAGCACCTCGACGTCGTAGCGCAGGTGCTTGCGGAGCAGGTACTTCATGTTGTCCATCGAGGCGAGCCCGTTGGTGGTCCGCCGGAAGTGGGGCAGGTGGTAGGAGCACGCGTCGACGTCGAGCTGGAACAGCTCGGGTGGCGCCCCGTGCAGGTGGAAGACCCGGTAGAAGAAGTCGAGGTCCTCGAAGCCCCACTTCACCATGGCCTCGTCGAAGCCGCCGACCCGCCGGAACGACTCGTGGTCGACCGAGGCGTTGTGGGTCAGCCCGAGCACCCAGGGCGCGCTCGGGAAGTCGCGCATCCGCTGCGGGTGGGCGGTGTCCTCCAGGCGTGGGTCGCCGCGCTCGGCGTCCAGCATCGCCGGGACGATCGGCTCGCCGCGGCGCAGCGCGTCCGCGCCGGCCCAGTCCAGGTCGTACCGCTGGCCGAGCAGGACTCCCGGCCGTCCGTCGCGGTCGGCGTGGAAGTCCCGGTGCCGCTCCAGCAGGCCGGGATGCGCCACCGTGTCGGCGTCCAGGAACATCAACGTGTCGGCGCGGGCCCGTGCCGCCGCCGCGTTGCGGTTGGCGCTGCGCCCCCGGTTGGTGTCGCTGCGGACGTGGTCGACGGCCAGCCGGTCGCGGTACCGGTCCACGACCGGGTCCAGTGCGACGGTGGAGCCGTCGTCGCCGACGATCACCTCGAAGTCGTCGCGCGGCAGGGTCTGCCGGGTGAGCGAGTGCAGCGTCGCGTCGAGCGCGGAGGCGTTGTTGTGCGCGGGCACCACCACGCTCAGGGCCGGCCGGCGCCCGTTCGCCGTGCTCAACGGGGGGTGGAGTTGGCGGTGATGTAGTCCGCCAGGTCGCCGAGGGTGGTCATCCGGTCCTCGTCCAGATCCTCCACGTCGATCTGGATCTCCAACTCGTCCTCCAGCTCCAGCAGCAGTTCCAGGGCGAGCGAGGAGCTGAGGCCGAGGTCGTCCATCAACTGGGTCCGTTCGGTGACCGGGGCGGCCGGCCTGAGCATGCGGCCCAGCAACGCCGTGAGGCTGTCGACCACCTGGTCGCGCAGCGGCGACGTGGTCGACGTGTCGTGTTCTAGCACCGGGAGGCCGGTGGATCGATCATGCGCTCCAGCATGGACCCATCAGAGCAAAGGACATCGGCGAGTGTCAACGGGTAGGACTCGACCGCGTACGGCGCGTCACCGGGCAGCGCGACCGCCACCCGGTAGCCGGCCGGCGTGACCAGGTCGGCGAGGCGGTACGCGCCGGCCGGCTCGACGCACGCGACCACGTCGTCCGCGTGGACCGCCACCGCCAGGTTGGGCCAGAGCCGGCCCCCGGCGGCCTTGACCAACGCCTCCTTGCGGACCCACAGCCGGGTGAACCGCCGGGCCCGCTCCCCGGCGTCGGCCCCGGCGGCGACGTGCCGGGCCTCCGCCGGGTGGAAGAAGCGCGCGGCCAGCGGGACGGGGTCCCGACCCGACGGCAGGTGCTCGATGTCCACCCCGACCGGGCGGTGCCGGCTGATCGCCACCGCGACCAGGGCGCCGGAGTACGACAGGCTCGTGTGCGGTCCGGCGCCCGGCCCGGCCGGCGTCGGCTTGCCGTGCCGGCCCCGGCGCCAGGCGAGTTCCGACGGCGCGACGCCCGCCGCTTGCCCGGCCAGGTGGCGCAGCGCGCCGTGCGCGACCGTGAACCGGTCGCGCACGCCGGGTCGCCGAGCGCGGCGGCGCGGGCCCGCTCGTCGGGGCCGAGCACCGCCCGGCACCGGGCCAGCTCGTCCGGCGAGCCGTCGGCGGCGATGACGCAGACGCGTACGCGGTCCGGCATGGACGGCAGCGTAACGGTCCGTCCGGACGTTGACACGTGCCGATGCGCGTTGCTCTGATAGCCCGATGATCGCGCAGACGGCCGAGGTGCGGATCCCCGTCCCGTTCGCCGGGCCCGGGGCCGGCACCGCGCCCCTGACCTGGGGTCAGAAGGCGATCCTTGAGGACATGCGGGAGACCGGGTGGACGCACAACGTCAGCGGCGCCCATCCGGTGCCGGCCGGCGTCACGGTCGAGCAGATGGCGGCCGAGCTGGCCGACCTGCTGGCCCGGCACCCGGCACTACGGATGCGGCTCGGCACCGACGAGCGGGGTGACCCGTGCCAGGTCGTGTCCGCCTCCGGGGAGACGGTGCTCGACGTGGTGGACGTGCCGGACGACGCCGACCCGGCCGACGTGGCGACGTTCGCCTACCAGCTCGGCCACACCCGCCTGCTGGCCCCCTACGACCTGTACCGCGACTGGTCGGTGCGGATGGCGGTGGTCCGGCACCGGGGCGCGCCGGTGCACCGGGTGCTGACCTTCGACCACCTGGTGGTCGACGGGACCGCCACGTCGCTGCTCCTGGCGGACCTCGGGCTGGCCGGGCCGGCCGTCCGCCGTGGCCACGACCCGCGCACCGTGCAGATCCTCGACCTCGGGCGGCGCGAGGAGACGCCGCCGTTGCGGCGGGTCAGCGACCGGGCCGTGCACCACTGGGCGGCGCACCTGCGGTCCGTCCCGCCGCTGACGTTCGGCCCGCCCCGACCCGGCGGCGGCCGGCGGGGCCACCGGTACTGGCACGGCCGGTTCAGCTCGCCCGCGGCGTACCTGGCGGTGCGTGCCGTCGCCCGGCGGACCCGGACGGACACCTCGCGCGTCCTGCTCGCGGTGATCGCCGTCGCGATCGGCCGGGCCACCGGCGTCAGTCCGCTCACCGCGAAGCTGATCGTGGGCAACCGGTTCCGGCCGGGCTTCGCCGAGGCGATCGCCCCGCTCAGCCAGAACGGCGTGCTGACCGTCGACACCGCCGACACCACCGTGGACGAGGTGGTGTCCCGGGCCCGGCGGGCCTCGATGACCGCCGGCATGTACGCCTACTACGACCCGACGCAGCTCGCCGAGACCGAGGCCCGGCTGGACGCGGAGCGCGGCTACCCGGCGCGTGTGAGTTGCCGGATCAACGACCGGCGGGTGACCACCCGGGCGGCGGCCGACGACCACGCCGGGGACGAGCCGGTGACCGCGGACACGTTCCGGCGCCGGGCCGCCGAGACGTTCCTGGTCTGGGACGGCCCGCTGGACCACCTTCCCGAGCAGGCGTTCATCACGGTCGAGGACCATCCGGGGACCGTGCACCTTCAGGTGATCTTCGACTTCGCGAGTTTCACCGAGGCGCAGGCGGAGCGTCTGCTGCGCGGCGTGGAGGAGGTCGCCGTGGAGGCGGCGCTCGACGCGGCGGCGCCGACCCGGGTCAGGCCCGGGTCGGTCGGCGGCTGACCGGCCGCGTGGCGGTCACCTGTCGTCCCACGTCACCGGCAACGACTCCAGGCTGCGGACCACCAGTCCCGGCCGGAACCGCAGCTCCGACTCGTCGACCGCGAGCCGTAGGCCGGGCAGGCGACGCAGCAGCGCGCCGAGCGCCTCCTGGAGTTCCATCCGGGCCAGCGCCGCGCCGAGACAGTGGTGCGGGCCGGCGCCGAACGCCAGGTGCGGGTTGTGCGCGCGGGCCAGGTCCAGCGAGTCCGCGTCGGGGAACACCGTGGCGTCCCGGTTGGCCGACGCGATCGCCGGCATCACCGCCGAGCCGGCCGGCAGGCGTACGCCGCCCAGCTCCACCTCCTCGGTGGTCACCCGGGGCAGCAGCACGCCGTTGTCACCGAGCTGGATGAAGCGGGACAGCTCCTCGACCGCGCGGGCGACCGCGACCGGGTCGTCGCCGCGCAGCCCGGCCAGTTGCTCCGGGTGGCGGGCCAGCACCAGCAGGAACAGGTTGAGCTGGTTGGTGGTGGTCTCGTGCCCGCCCACGAAGATGCCGGCGGTGACCGAGACCAGCTCCCGTTCGGTGAGGTCCTCGTGCGCGTCCCAGGCGGCGATGAGCGCGCTCATCAGGTCGTCGCCGGGGTGGTGCCGGCGCTCGGCGATCATCTCCTGGAACGCGTCGAGCGCGGCCTGCGGGGCCGCCGGGTCGGCGTCCCAGTCGCCGACGAGCGCGTCGGACCACTCCCGTACCCGCTCCTGGTCGTGTTCCGGGATGCCGAACAGCTTGCTGATCACGTAGATCGGCAGCGGCGCGGAGAGATGGGTGATCAGGTCGGCCGGACGACCCGCCGCCTCCATCCGGTCGATCATGCCGGCCACCAGCGCCGCCACCGTCGGGCGCAGCTCCTCGACCCGACGCACGGTGAACGCGTGCGACACCGCCCGGCGCATCGTGGTGTGCCGGGGCGGGTCCATGCCGATGAGCGAGTCCTCGGCGAGCGAGCCGAGTTCGCGGGTCGGCCGGTTCGGGCCGGCCGCGGCGGCCCGGCTGAACCGGTGGTCGGTGAACACCCGGCGGACGTCGGCGTGCCGGGTGGCGAGGTAGGCCGACGCCCCGTCGGGCAGTTCGACGCGGGCCACCGGGCAGGTCTCGCGCAACCGGGTGTAGTCCGGTGACGGGTGGTAGATGGTGGGCGCCGGAGCGAGCGGGTACGGGACCGGCTGCGGCTGCGTCATCTGCGACTCCTCTGGCGAACGGTCAGGTGCGGGTACGCCGGGCGAGGGCGGTCAGGACCGGCACCACCTCGGCGGGGCTGGGCAGCGCGTGGATCCGGTCCCGCATCAGCGTGGCGGCGGCCCGCGCCGGGCCGTCGCCGATCAGCTCGCCGACGGCGTCCCGCACCGCGGCGCCCCCGGCCCGCCCGGGGTCCAACCAGGCGCCGGCGCCGGTGGCGGCCAGCCGTTCGCCGTTGAAGTGCTGGTCGCTCACCTGCGGCAGGATGAGCTGCGGCACGCCGTACGCGAGCGCGGTCATGGTGGTGCCGGCCCCACCCTGTTGCACGAGCGCGGCGCAGGTCGGCAGCACCAGCCGGATCGCCAGCGGGGCGTCGGCCAGCCGGACGTTGGCCGGCAGCGGGCCCAGGCCGCGCTGCTGCCGGGGTTCGACCACCACGACGACCTCGGCGTCCAGCTCGGCCACGGAGCGGATCACGCCGGTCAGGTCCAGCCGGTCGTGCAGCCCGACGCCGGCCATCATGGTGCCGGCCGTGACGCAGACCCGGGGCCGGGTCGCCGGGCGGTGCAGCCAGGGCGGCACCACGGCCGGGCCGTTGTACGGCACGAAGCGCACCGGCCGGCCCGGGCGGGCCGTCGGCGCCTGGAGCGGCGGCGGCGCCGGGTCGAGCGTCAGGTCGCCGTGCGTCGACACGTCGGTGGCGGCGAGCCCGAACCGGGCGGCGAGCGGGCCGAGCACCGGTTCCGGGTCCAGCCGGAGCGTCACCGAGGAGTCCGGACCCCACAGGTTCAGCACGCCGGGCACGCCCAACGCGGCGGCGGCCACCGGCGCGGCCAGGTTGAACGGCTCCCAGACCAGGACGTCCGGTTGCCAGGCCCGGCCGAACGCGACCAGGTCGTCGAGCAGGGCGTCGGCGAACCGGACCACGCCGCCGTCGGCCGTGATCGCCGGTTCCAGCCGGTCCGCCGGCTGGGCGCCGGGCCGGTCCAGGTCACCCACCGCGCCGATCCGCCCCGCGAACGCCTCGGCGAAGTCGACGTCCTCACCCAGCGGGACGGCGGCGAGCCCGGCCGCGCTGATCGTCGCGGCCATCGAGGGATGGCTGGCCACCCGCACCTCGTGCCCGGCCGCCTGGAGCGCCCAACCGAGCGGAACCAGGCTGTAGAAATGCGACCGCCAGCCCCACGTCGACATCAGAATTCGCAAAGGCGCAGTCAAATCCGACCAATCCGCACGTGAAACGGCAGTCCCGGACCACAGATGCTAGGCGATGGACGTCCGTAGGCGGAAGGTCGCCGACGCCGTCAATAGATATTGACGCCGGACTAACACGTGTTGGAGTCTTACCCGATGTCCGACGTGGACCACGCCCCGGCCGTCAATTCCGGGCCGCGCCCCTATCCGTTCGCGCCGTTCACCGGCGACCTGCCCGACGAGCTGCTCGACATGGTCGTCAGCGACCCGGTCAGCCGGGTGCGGCTGCCCGACGGCCGGCCCGCCTGGCTGGTGCTCAGCTACGAGCACTGCTGCACGGTGCTGGCCGACCCCCGGTTCTCCCGGCTCCCGCTGGGCGCGACCGCGACGTCGGACGTCGCCGGTCCGCGGGAGCTGAACATGGACGGTCCGGCGCACGCGGCGGTGCGCCGGGTGGCCAGCCGCGCGTTCACCGCGCGCCGGATGGACACGTTCCGTCCCCGGGTACGGCGGCTGGTGGACGGTCTGGTCGACGCCATGCTCGCCGGTCCCCGGCCCGCCGACCTGGTGGCCGGGCTGGTGGCGCCGCTGCCGGTGCACGTGGTGTGCGACGTGCTCGGTGTGCCGGTCGACGACCGCCCCCGCTTCTACGCCTGGATCTCCGGCCTCAACTCGATCACCGCGTACGGCTCCGCCGGCGCCGCCGACGCGCAGGCGGAGCTGCGGGCCTACCTGGCCGGGCAGCTCGCCGGGAAACGGGCGGAGCCCGGCGACGACCTGCTCTCGGCGTGGGTGCTCGGCCAGGGCGCGCACGAGCTGGTCGACGCCGAGCTGGTCGAGTTGGCGATGGGGGTGCTGCTCGGCGGCCTGGAGATCAACTCCACGAGCGCGGGCCTGCGCGCGTTGTTCCAGCACCCGGAGCAGTTGGCGAAGCTGCGCGCGGCCCCGGAGAAGCTGCCCGCCGCGACCGACGAGATCCTCCGGTACACGTCGGTGAGCAGCATGTTCCGGGTCCAGGTGGTGCGCGAGGACCTGGTGCTCGGCGGCGTCGCGATGCGGGCCGGGGAGTGCGTGATGGCGCTGCCGTGGGCCGGCAACCGCGACCCCCGGCACTTTCCCGACCCGAACGTCTTCGACATCGACCGGACGCCGGGCGTGCCGCACCTGACCTTCGGGTTCGGGCCGCACTTCTGCCTCGGCACGGCGCTGGGCCGGATGCAGGTCGAACTCTCCCTCGGGGTGTTGCTCGACCGGATGCCGGAGCTGGCGCCGGCGGTGCCGATCGAGGACATCCCGTGGCGGCACGACCGGATGAACGGCGGCATCGCGTCGTTCCCGATCACCTGGTGAGCGACGCGGTCAGTAGCTCTCCACCGCGTTGACCCGGTCCGGCCAGTAGCGCTCGCCCGGCGCCGGCGCGTAGTGCTCCCACCGGGGCGGGTTGCCGGTCGGGTGGTCACCGAGCACGGTGATGCGCTGCCCGCGCCGGAGACCGTCGTAGTCGTTGATCGCGTAGTGCTGCGTGACCCGGTTGTCCCACACCGCGACGTCGCCCACCTGCCAGCGGTACCGGCAGGTGAACTGGGGGCTCTCGGAGAACCGGAACAGGTGCTCCAGCAGCGCGTCGCTCTCGGTGCGGGTCAGCTGCGGGATGTGCGAGGTGAAGAGCCGGTTGACGTAGAGCGAGCGGCGCCCGGTCTCCGGGTGCACGCGCACCACCGGGTGCTCCGCGCGGCTGGTGAACTCCGTGCCGATCCGGATGACGTGGATGGCGGTGAGCCCGTCGAGCAGGTCGCGCAGCGGCGCGGAGAGCGCCTCGTAGACCCGGCACTGGTTGGTCCACATGGTGTCGCCGCCGACCTCCGGCAGCTCGATGAGGTGCAGGATCGACGCGATCGGCGGGCTCTGGTGGAACGTCATGTCGGTGTGCCAGACGTCGACCTTGCCGCCGTCGGTGGAGTCGATGACGACGATCTCCGGGTGCCCCTCCAGGCGGGGCAGGTACGGGTGCAGCTCGACCTCGCCGAAGCGGCGGCCGAACGCGACGTGCGCCTCGGGGGTCAGCCGGGTCTGGCCGGCCAGGAACACCACCTGGTGCTTCAGCAGGAGGTCGTGGACCAGGGCGAAGCCGGAGTCGGTGAGCGTGTTCAGGTCGATGCCGTGGATCTGGGCCCCCAGGGCGCCGGCGACGAGCCGGACGTCGACGGCGGTGGAAGTGGTCATCGATGGTCCTCCGGTCTGCGCGCGACGGCCCGTCGCCGCATTCTTCCACGATCGTGAATGTCCTTGCCAGCGTCGTCGTTGACGGGCCCGCGGCCGGCTTGGGATCATTCGGGGCCGGCGGGCCATGATCCGGGCCCGCGGGTGGGGGAGAGGACACTCGTGACGATCGATGCAAGCGTCGACGGGGACGCGGCTGCGCGGCTCGACCGGCTCACCGATCTGGCGACGCCGTTCGCGGTGCGCACGGCGGTGACCCTGCGCGTGCCGGACCGGATCGCGGCCGGCGTCAACGGCCTGGACGCGTTGGCCGCGGCGTGCGACGCGGACGCGGGCGCGCTCGGCCGGCTGTTGCGCTACCTGACCCACCGGGGCGTGTTCGTCGAGGTGTCGCCGGACGTCTTCGCGCTGACCGACGTGGGTGAGTTGCTCCTCGACCGGGACGGCGGCGGGCACGGCGCCGACCTGGACCTCGGCGGCCTCGGCGCGCGGATGGACCTGGCCTTCGCCGGGTTGCCGCACGCGATCCGCACCGGCGGGCCCGGCTACGGGTCGGTGCACGGCCGGGACTTCTGGGCCGACCTCGACGCCCACCCGGACCACCGCGCCTACTTCGACGCGCTGATGCTCAGCCAGCAGCGGTTCACCGCCCCCGAGGTGGCGGCGCGCTACCCCTGGGCCGAGGTGACGCACGTGGTCGACGTCGCCGGGGGCTCCGGCGGGCTGCTGCGGGAACTCCTGTGCGCCCATCCGCACCTGCGCGGCACGCTCGTCGACCGGAGCGAGCCGGTGGCGACCGCCGCCGCGACGTTCGCCGAGCATGGCCTCACCGACCGGGCGACGGGCGTGGTCGGGGACTTCTTCGCCCCGCTGCCGGCCGGCGCGGACGTCTACGTGGTGTCCCGCGCGCTGACCGACTGGAGCGACGACCACGCGACGGCGATCCTGCGCCGGTGCGCGGAGGCGGCCGGCGCCACCGGTCGGGTGCTGGTCATCGAGGTGCTCCCGACCGTGCCGCACGTGCCGCACCTGTCCCCGTACGACCTGCGGATGCTGGTGCTGGTGGGCGGTCGCGAGCGGAGCGCGGACGAGCACGCCGCCCTGGCCGCCGCCGCGGGTCTGGCGCCCCGGCGCACCTGGGACGGCCCCGACGGGCTCACGCTGATGGAGTTCGCGGCGGCCTGACCGACCGGGCCGCCGCGTCCCTTACCCACCGGTGCGCCGGGCCCTCGACGATTTGACTGCGCATCGTCCAATTTGCCGAAGAATATCGTCATCGTATTCGCACCCACCCATGGCACGGCACATTTATCAATGGTTGTTCGTGGGAGTTCCGGCCGGTAACGTCTCGCGTGGCGACTAGCCGAGCCTTCGTGAAAGGGTCGACGCGTCATGACGGTTGCTGGCTTCACGAGATATCCGCCCTTCATCGACGACCTGGCCCGAAGCGAATCGGGACGGCTGCTGCACGCCGAACTCAGCCGGCGCTGGCCGGAGACGACCGAGCAGCCCGCCGCGATCGCCCGGTACGCGCTGCTGCCACCCGGCAAGCTGCTCCGCCCGATGATGACGCTGCACGCCGCGGAAGCGGTGGGCGGGTCACCCCGGGACGTGCTCGCCGCCGCGCTCGGCACGGAGTACCTGCACGTCGCGACGCTCGTGCACGACGACATCATCGACGCCGACACGATGCGCCGCGGCCGGCCGGCGGTCGCGGTCGCGTTCGGCATCCCGAACGCCATCGTGGCCGGCGACCACCTCATCTTCCAGGCGTTCCAGGCCATCGTGGACGGTGGCGGCGGGGTCCCGCCAGGTCACGTGGTCGCCGCGGTCGCCGCGCTGGCCGAGGCGGGGCAGGACCTGTGCCGGGGCCAGGCGATCGAGGCCCAGCTCGTCGGCGACCTGGACGCGGGCGCCCGGTGGTACCCGGAGATGATCCGCCTCAAGACCGGGTCGCTGTTCCGCGCCGTGTGCCACATCGGCGCACTGCTCGGCGGCGCGGAGCCGGACGTGGCGTCCGCGCTGGCTCGCTACGGCGAGCACCTCGGCACGGCGTTCCAGATCCGCGACGACCTGCTGTCCTACGTCGCCACTCCGGAGCAGACCGGGAAGCCGGCGACCAGTGACCTCAACAACGGCCGGCCGACCCTGCCGCTGCTGCTGGCGTACGACGCGGCCACCGACGAGGCCCGCGTCGAGCTGATGGCGGTGCTGCACCGGCGCGGCGCCGGCCCCGGCGACGTCGAGTGGGTCACCGCCCTGCTCCGCGACGTCGACGCGGTGGAGGGCGCCCGCCGGCGGATGGTGGAGCACGCCGAGCGGGCCCGGGCCGAACTGGGCGTGCTCGCCCCCTCCGCGAGCGCGGACGTGCTGGCCGGCATCGCGCGTTGGATGACGAGCGAGATGGCGTGAGGGCCGCCCGGGCGCTGCGGGCGCACGTGGAAACCTGGCGGCCCTACACGCTCTGGTACGTCGGGTTGGTGGGTCTGGGCGGCGCGGCGGTGGTCGACGGACCCCACCATCCGTGGCGGCTCCTGTCGGCCTGGGCGGCGCCCACCGCCGGTTGGCTCGGCGGCCACTACCTCGGTGACTGGTTCGACCGTGAGCTGGACGCCGGCAGCAAGCCGCACCGGCCGATCCCGTCCAGCCGGCTGGGTGCGCGTACCGCGCTGGCGTGCGGCTTCGCCTGCTTCGCCGTCCTCGCGGTCCTCGCCGTGGCCGGCGGCTGGGGCACCACGACGGCGGCGCTGCTGGCCGGCTGCGGCATCGTCGCGTACAGCCGCTGGTTCAAGGCCCGTGGGTTCGCCGGCAACCTGGTGCGCGGGGGGCTCGGCGCGGTCGCGTTGCTCTACGGCGCGCTCGCCGTCGGGCTGCCGGCGGACCCGTCCCCGGTCCTGCCCGTGCTGCTGGCGCTGACCGTCGCGTTCTGGTCGCACGACGCCATGTCCAACCTCGTCGGGGCGTTGCGGGACATCGACGGCGACCGGGCGGGGGGCTACGAGACGCTGCCGGTGCGGCACGGCGTGCCGTACGCGGTCCGGACCGTGCTGGCGCTCTCCGCCGTGACGCTTACCGCCGCCGTCACCGCCGGCCTGCTGGCCGACCGGAGCGGGCGGCCCGCCTATTTGGTGACCCTGCTCGTGGTCGGCGTGGTGGGCGTCGCCGCGCTGACGCCGTTGCTGCCGCACCGCACCGGCATGCCGGTCGTGGTGGCGTTGCGGGCCCACTCCGTCCTGGTCGTCGAGCGGGTCGTGCTGGCCTCGGCCGTGGTCGGGCTCGGTCTCGGCGTCGCGGTGCAGCTCGTGCTCGCGCTGCCGATGGTGGCGCTGACCTGGTGGGCGCAGCGCGGCATGCGCGCCCGGCACGAACTGGGGCCGGCCCCCGCCGACCTGGCCCTGGCCACCCCCCGTCGACTGTCCCTGGAGGACGCGCCATGACCGCTGTCACCGCCGAGGCCGTCGGGCGGGCGATCACCGCCGGCGCCGAGGCGCTGCTGCGCCGCCGACGCCCCGACGGCGTCTTCGGCGACGACCCGCCGGCCTCGGTGCTGGGCACCGCCGGCGCGGTGGCCGCGCTGCACGCCGCCGACCCGGTGGGCAGCGCCGACCTCGTCGACGCCGGCACCGGCTGGCTGCGCCGGCAGCAGCACGACGACGGCGGCTGGGGCGGCGTGGTCGGCGCGGAGAGCGAGGTGGTGCCGACCGCGGTCGCGGTCGCGGCGCTGGCGCTGAGCGACCCGGCGGCCAGCGCCGAGGCGATCGCCGCCGGCCGGGCCCGGCTGGCCGCCCTGGGCGGCGTCGACGCGGTCACCGACCGGGCCATCTCGCTGCTCTGCCGCCAACTGCTCACGATGGCCGGGATGACCGCCGAGGCCGGTCCGCTGCGGCGGCTGCCGCTGGAGATCGTGCTGTTCGACCGGGTCCGTCGCCGGCGGCTGTCGTTCCGCACCGCGCCCTTCGTCGGTCTCGCCCTGATGCAGGCCGACCTGCTGCCCACCGGCCGCCTGCGCCGGGCCACGCTGCGCCGGGCCCGCCCGGTGGCGGTACGCCTGCTGCGCTCCATCTTCGACCACGAGGGCCGCACCGGCGCGTTGAGCGAGGACCCGTGGCCGGCCGCGCTGGTGCTGCTCGGGCTGGCCCGCAGCGGCGAGGCGCCGGACATCGCCGAGGCGGTGGTCGGCTGGCTCCGGCGGGCGGTCCGCCCCGACGGCGCCTGGGACGCCGTGACGAACCTGGACCTGACCCGGTCCGGGTACGCGGTGACCGGCCTGGTCGCTGCGGGGTACGCCGCCGACCCGCGGCTGCGGGCCACCCGGGACGTCTTCCACGCCACCCAGAAGCCCACCGCGTTCGAGGTGCTGGACGTGCCGCCGGGCGGGTGGAGCTACTCCAACGTGGGCGGCTGGCCGGTGACGCTGGAGTCCGCGGAGATCCTGTCGGCGCTCGCCGGCTACCCCGACGCCGCCGCCGACCCGGTGCTGCGTACCGGCCTGGCCTGGCTGGTCGGCCGGCAGGACAGCCGCGGCTCGTGGAGCCTGTGGGTGCGCGACACGCAGCTCGCGAACGACGGCCCCTGCCCGGCCATCACCAGTCAGGCGATCCTCGCGCTGCACGACGCCGGCCACCCGGACGACCACCCGGCGATCGCCCGGGCGGCGGCCTGGCTGCTGACCCGGGCGGCGCCCGACGGCACGTTCGAGAATCTCTGGTACCGCGACCACACCTCCGGCACGGCCGTGGTGGTGGCGGCGCTGTCGCGCGTCGGTCACGCCCGGCACGAGGTGGTGCGGCGTGCGGTCGGATGGCTGCGCGGGACCCAGTTGCCGGACGGGTCGTGGGGTCCGGGCGACGGCACGGCCGGCTCGGTCGAGGAGACGTCGTGGGCCGTCCAGGGCCTGCTCGCCGCCGGCGGTCCCGAGGTCCACGCGGCGGTGGAGCGGGGCGTCGCCTGGCTGGTGGCGGCGGCCGGCCCGGACGGCGGATGGCCGGCGGCCCGGGTCTGCAACTACATCCGCCACCACATGCGCTACCCCAACGCGGTGATCACCCAGGCGGTCGCGCTGCGCGCCCTCGGCGAGTACCGCCGGGCCACCGCCGGGCGGCCGGACGTCGCGCCCGGCGCGGTCGCCCGATGAGCCCCGACGTCGTGGTGGTGGGCGCCGGCGCCGGCGGCCTGGCGAGCGCCCGCGCGCTCGGCGCGCTCGGGCTGCGGGTGCTCGTGCTCGACCGCCAGCGCACCCCCGCGTCGATCGCCAAGGGCGAGATCCTCCAGCCCGAGACCGTCCGCATCCTCGACTCGTGGGGAGTCCTCGACGCCCTGCGCGCCACCGGCGCCCGCCCGGTCGGGCGGCTGGCCATCCGGGACCCGGACGGCGATCCGCTGCTCTGCCTCGACTACGCCGGCCTACCGGGCGCGTACCGGGAGATCCTCTGCGCCGACTACGGCGACCTGCGCGCGGTGCTCGCCGACGGACTGCCCGCCACCGTGGAGGTCCGGTGGGGTCGGCGGGTGACCGGCCTGCTGTCCGGCGACGGCGGGCGGGTGACCGGCGTCGAGGTGTCCGGCGACGGGAGCGACCGGGAGGTCCGCGCGCCGCTGGTGGTCGCCGCCGACGGCATGTCCTCGCCGCTGCGGCGGGCGGCCGGCGTCGCGGTCGAGCGCCGCGAGTACCCGCACGGCCTGGTCGCGTTCGACGTGGCCGACGCCGAGGTGGCCGACGAGGTGACCGCGTACCGGACCGGGCGCGGCCTGTGCCTGGTCTATCCGCTGCCGGGCCGGCGGTGCCGCCTCTACGTCCAGGTGACGGGCGACGAGTTCCGGGGCCGGGCCGACCTGGGCGCGTGGTGCGACCGGCTGCTCGCCGACGTGCCGGCGGTCCGGCCGATCGGCGCCGCGATCCGGGCCAGCCTGCACCGCCGTCAACTCCTCGCGGTCTACCGGCTGCGCACCGACCGCCTGGCCGTGCCCGGCCTGGCGCTCGTCGGCGAGGCGGCGCACGCGGTGCACCCGATGGCGGCGCAGGGCGTGAACAGCTCCCTGGGCGACGCGGAGACGCTCGCGGCCAGCCTGGCGGCCGAGGGCGACGCGCCGGCTCCGGCCGCGGTGGACCGGGCGCTGCGGGCCTTCGAGGCGGCGCGCCGGCCCCGCCTCGACCACGTCGCGACCGTCAGCCACAACGCCTCCCGGATGATCACGAGCGTCTCCGGGCTGCCGAAGCTGCTCGGCGCGCGGATGATGCGCCGCACCGCCGCCAACCCGAGGCTGCTCGGGCTCACCGCCGGCAACCTCTCCGGCACGGACGTCCGGCCGCTCTCCCTCGTCGACCGGCTCTACCAGCTCGGGCTGCTCACCGACCGGCAGGCCCGCGTCCCGTCCCCGCCGGCCCCGTCGAGAAGCGAGCGATCATGACCCCTGCCACCGCCGTCGGGACGCACCCGCCGGTCGACCTGTCGATGAACGAGACGCCGTACCCGCCGCTGCCGGGCGTCCGGCGGATCGTCGCCGACGGCGCCGCGACCCTCCAGCGGTACCCGGACCGCACCTCGTCGGCGCTGGTGGCCGCGCTGTCGGCGCGACTGGAGGTGGGGCCGGAGTCGATCCTGGTCGGCCCCGGCTCGGCCGGGCTGTGCCAGCACCTGGTGCAGTCCCTCGGCCCCCGGCCGGAGGTCGTCCACGCGGCGCTGTCGTTCGAGGGCTACCCGCTGATCGTCCGCAACGCCGGCGCGACCGCGGTGCCGGTGCCGCTGGACGGCTACGACCACGACCTGCCCGCGATGGCGGACGCGGTGACCGACCGGACCCGCTGCGTGCTGCTCTGCCACCCCAACAACCCGACCGGGGCGGCGCTGCGCCGCGCCGAGGTGCGCGCGTTCCTCGACCGGATCCCGGCCGACGTGCCGGTCATCGTGGACGAGGCATACCGGGAGTTCGTCACCGACCCGGACGCGCCGGACGGGATGGAGCTGTACCGGGCGTACGACAACGTCTGCGTGCTGCGCACCTTCTCCAAGGCGTACGGGTTGGCCGCGCTGCGCGTCGGGTACGCCGTGGTGCCGCCCCGGCTGCTCCCGGCGGCGGCGCTGACCGGGGCGGTGTTCTTCCCGAACGCGCTCGCCCAGGCGGCGGCCGTGGCGAGCCTGGCGCCGGAGGTCACGCCGGAGCTGACCCGGCGGTGCGCGGACCTGGTGGCGGCGCGCGCCGGCCTGACCGACGCGTTGCGGGGCCTGGGGCTCACCGTGGCGCCCAGCGAGGCCAACTTCGTGTGGCTGCCGCTGGGGGAGCGGGCGGTGCCGTTCGCCGACCGGGCCCGGGCGGCCGGCATCCTGGTGATGGCGCTGCCCGGCGCCGGTGTCCGGATCACGGTCGGCTCGGACGAGGCGAACGACCGGCTCTGCGCGTTCGTCCGGGCGGCGCTCGACGAGGGCTTCTGAGTCAGCGCGGAGACCGCGCGTCGCCGGCCGACCGCCGCGCCGTGAGGCGGGCGCGTGCCCAGCGCAGGGACGGACAGCCGTCCGTCCGGTCGTGGCACCGATGGCAGTAACCCAAGATCCAATGCCGCCGGATGATCAGCTTAGCCAGCTCCGGCACCCACTCCGACCGGGGTGTTTCTCTCTCGATCATGCTGTCTCCCGAGACATGCAGATCCGGGCACCGAACCCCGTTCAGGTACCCGGACCGCTCACCGGACGTGCCCCACCAGCCTCCCTTGCAACGTGTACACCGTCAAGGTTGGAAGTGGCAACGTGTACGCCAATCACGTGCATACGGTCACGGCGTGAGGCTTGTGGCGCTCTCCGATATCGCGGACATGCTCGGTGGCGTGTCGCGCACGCGGGCGACCGAGATCACGAACCGGTCCACCTTCCCGGACCCCATCGACACGGTGGCGAGTGGCAAGGTCCGGGTGTGGGACCGCGCCGACGTCGAAGCCTGGATCAGGCGGTACCGGCCGAACCAGCCCCGTGGCGGGGACGACGAACAGCCCTGAGGCCACGGACCATCGGATGTTCGGCTCTTGAGGGCATGCCGCCGCGTTGTCACACTTGCTTGCTATGAGTGTCAAGCGGCACGGGCGCCCGCATCAGCCGAGTGACGAGATCGCGGAACGACGTGAGCGACGCGACGTCCGGATCCGCGCGGATCGGGTCGAACTCGCGATGGCGGAGTTGGACGACAAGCCGCCGACCGACGACATCGAGTTCGGGCCCGGCCGCGACACGCGGGTACGGCGCGGAGGACTGCCTGGCCTTGGGCGAGGTCGGTGACCCGCCCCGGCCACTCCGGGTGATCGAAGCGAGCCGGGTGATCGACAGCCGGCGACTTTCGCCAGCAGGCTTTCACCGGAGCAGGTGCGACCGGTGATCCCGCGTGCGGAGGGAGCGGCAGTCGAGCCCCGGGCAGACCGGTGAGAATGGCCCGATGGAGATTCGTTTCGACTTCGGCGGCGAGCGCGGGCGCGTGATGGTGGAGGTCGTGCCGAACGCCGACCCGGTGGCCCTCGGAAAGACCGAACGCGAACGGGGCATGCCGGTGTGTACGGCATCCGTCGAGTTCAGCGCCGGCCTGGGGTTATGAGCAGGATGCCGAGGACCGGCTGCACCTGTCGCAGGCACGGTTGCTGCGCCCGGCCGACTGGGACGGCCACCGCGCTTACCTGGCCGGGCGGTATCCGACGTGGACGTTCAGCGACGGGAGCCCGCTCCTCGGCCAAACCTGACGAGCGTGCCGGCCGGGTGCAAGCGGCTCGGGGAGCGCGGACCATCGCGCAAACGGCTCGACCGCCGCCCGGCCGGCGCCTAGGGTCGACCTGTGCCACCGGTCCCGCTCGGCCTCGACAGCACGCTCATCCGCCGTGCCCGATCGTCGCGGCACCCGGCCACCCACTGTGCCGCCCCGCCGATTGCGACGGTCGAGGGCCGGCCGGTCGCGGGCGAGATTCCGCCGTCCGGGAGCTGAGGTGGCGACGACGCATGCCGTGGCCGTGGCCCGGTCGGTCGCGTCGTCGCTCGACCTGCCGAGCCGGAACGCGATCATCCTGCACGAATCGAACCGGATCACGCTGCGCCTGCTGCCGTGCGACGTGCTGGCCCGGGTGTCACCGGTGACGGACCACGACGCCGCCCGTTTCGAGCTGGAGATCGCGCGACGACTGGCCGGCGGGGAAAGTCCGGTGGCGGTGCTCGACCCGCGCGTGCCGCCACGCGTCTACGAGCACGAGGGGTACGTGGTCACGCTATGGCGCTACTACGAGCCGTCGACCCGCACGATCTCGCCGGCGGACTACGCCGCGACGCTCGTCCGGCTGCACGCCGGACTGCGCGACCTGGACCTTCCGGCGCCGCACTTCACGGACCGGGTCGAGCGGGCACAGCGGTTGGTGGCCGACCGGGACCGCACGCCCGACCTCGTCGACGCGGACCGTGAGCTTCTCGACTCCACCCTGCGGACGCTTCGCCACGCCGTCACCGAACGCGCCCGTGCCGAGCAGATCCTGCACGGCGAGCCACACCCGGGCAACCTGCTGTCGACGAGGACGGGGCCGTTGTTCACCGATCTGGAGACCTGCTGCCGGGGGCCGGTCGAGTTCGATCTCGCCCACGCGCCCGAGGAGGTGGCCGGGCACTATCCGGGGGTCGACCACGACCTGTTGCGCGCATGCCGGACGCTCACGCTGGCAGTGGCCACCACGTGGCGCTGGGATCGTGACGACCGGCTCCCGGACGGACGCCGGTTGGCCGCCGAGTGGCTCGGACGGATCCGGGGGCACGACTGAATCCTCGGCCGGCAGGAAGCCGTCCCACGGGTGTGCGTCGGACCGGGTGTCCGGTGACCGGCCGCGCACATCGCCCTCCGCGGGCCCCGCCGTCGGTCACGGTTGGTCGGTCGCGGTCGCCACCAGGCACAGGTAGCGCAGGTCCGGGTCGTAGTCGGCGGCCACCGCCACACGGGGCCGCTCCGGGCCGTCGACGAGCCGGTCCAGCAACGCCCACCACACGCCAGTGGACGGTTGCCCCGGCGGCACCACCGTCACCGGGCTCCCGCCCGCCGCGACCCCGGCGAGATCTGGCCCGAGTACCACCGAGACGTCCGCGCGCCCGGCGTCCAGCGCGCGCAACTCGGCCGCCGCCAGGGCGGCCACGTCGTCCGGCCCGACGTCCGCGTGCTGCCGGACCGAGGTCACCCGCGCGCTGTCGTCGGCCGGGCCGTCGCCGAGCAGCAGCGCCACCGCCCGGTGCCGGTCCGCCACGGCAACCCCCGGGTCGTACGGCAGCACGGACTGCTCGACGACGAGGAGCAGGGTCCGGCGGTACGCGTGGGCACCGGCGATCCGCAGCCCGGTGAACGCCGCCGCCGACCCCTGGTCGCAGAGCGCGAAGGACATCGGCGTGCCGGGGCAGACGTGACTGAGGTAGGCCGCGGTGGCCCGGCCGGGCAGCGCGTCGTGCACGGCGAACGCCAGCACCAGCAGGTCGACCGGCTCGTCCTCGGGCACGAGCGCCCCGATCAGCTCGGCGGCCATCTCCCCGTAGGACTGGCCCCGCGCTGCCGCGTCGACCCGTAGGCCGTACGGGCGCACCAGGTCGGTCAGGTACTCGCCGGCACGTTCGCGCAGCACGGGATCCTCGAGCAGTGCCGCCGGGCCGGTGAACTCCCGGCGCGCGGCCCGGATCAGGTGCAGGTCGGTGCCCATGACGCTCCCCGGTCAGTGCTCGAACACCATGGCGGCGAAGGTGGCCCCGTCCCCGGCGCCGACGGCCGCCACGAGGTACCGGTCGCCCGGCCGCAGCAGGTCGCGTTCCCGCGCGGTGCGGTAGTTGACGAACGCGTCCGCGCAGAACACGTGCCCGGCGCCGGTGACGTTGTCCAGCAGCACCCGGTCCAGCGGGAAACCGATCAGCTTGACCAGCCGCTTCCAGGTCATCAGGTTGACGTTGTGCGGCAGGATCAGCCGCAGGTCGGCGAGCGTCGTGCCGGCCCGTGCCAGGGCCCGACCGATCACCTCGGCCAGCGCCGGCCGGTACTCGCGCTGGAACCGGGCCGGGGACGCGCCGCCGGCCACGTCGAACTCGCCCCGCTGCGCGCTGGCGTAGGCGAGCAGCCGGTCCCGCCGGCCGTGCGCGCTGACCAGGCACGCGGACGCGCCCTCGCTGAACACCGACGTCTCCGGGATGAACTGGGCGTCGCGGGTGAACGCCTTCTCCCCGGTGAGGACCAGCGCGAGCGGCTCGTCGCCCGGCGGGTGCGGCTCGGCGGCCAGCAGCCGGCCGGCCACCTCGACCGCCGCCAACGCGCTCGCGCAGGACTGCTGCGTCAGCGTGAACGCCAGGGCGTGTCCCAGGCCGAGCGCCCGGCAGACGTCGTGCAGCGGATTGACCGGGTACGGCGCCACCACCGGGAAGGCCCGGCCGTGGACCACGAACCGCACCCGGTGCTCCGCGCCGCGCAGCGCGGTGAGGCCGCCGATCGCCTGCCGCAGCAGGTCGGCCAGGGACAGGTCGGGGTCGCGCCGCACCTCGGTCAGCCCGTGGAACCGCCGGAACAGCCGGATCTGCATCTCGGTCAGGCCCAGCGGCGCGGCCAGGCTCTCGACCGGGACGCGGCGGGTCGGCAGGAACACCGAGACGGCGTCGATAGCCGTCATCCGCACACCGTCACGGGAAGGATCAGATCAACGGCGTCGATGGATGTCAACGCGCATGGCATCATATCGACGTGGCTCGCTTCCTCTTCGTGGTGCTGCCGGTGGTCTCCCATCTGAACGCCCCGCTCGCCATCGGTCAGGCGTTGACGGCGGCCGGACACGAGGTGGCCTGGTGCGGGCCCCGCAGCGACCTGCGTCCGCTGATCGGCCCGGACGCCACGCTGTTCCCGACCGGGAAGCGTTGGTACCGCCCGGACGGCGAGTCCGGGATGGCCTCGGTGCGCAGCCTCTGGGAGGGGCACGTGCTGCCGGCCAACCGTTTCATCCGGGACGCCGCCGAGCGGGCGGTCGCGGAGTACCGGCCGGATGTCGTCGTCGCCGACCAGTACGCGCTGGCCGGCGCGCTGGCCGCGCACCGGCACGGGGTGCCCTGGGCGACGTTCTGCGTCGGTGTGCTGGAACTGACCCCGCCGACGGCGGAGATGCCCGAGTTCACCGACTGGGTGGCAGCCCAGGTGAGGCACGTGTGGGCGATGACCGACCTGCCCGCCGACGAGACGTTCGACCTGCGCTTCTCGCCGTACCTGGTGATCGGGCTGACCACCACGGCGCTGACCGGCCCGGCACCGATGCCGGCGCGGTGCGTGCTGACCGGGCCGGCGCTGGGGCGGCGGCCGAACGCGCCCGACTTCGACTGGGACGCCTGGGAGCCGGGGCGGCGGCACGTGCTGGTCACCGTCGGGACGATGGCCGAGCACCTGGCCCGCGACTTCTACCAACGGATGACCGCCGCGACCGCGCCGCTCGCCGACCGGCTCCAGGTGATCGTCACCGCCCCGGCGGACCTGCTGCCCGACCCGCCGGCGCACGTGCTGGTCGCGTCCCGCGTGCCGGTGCTGGAGCTGCTGCCCCGGCTGGACGCGGTGGTCTCGCACGGCGGGCTGGGCACCGTCTCCGAGGCGCTGGCGCACGGCGTGCCGGTGGTGGTCGCGCCGATCCGGCACGACCAGCCGACCATCGCGCGCCAGGTCACCCGGGCCGGCGCCGGCCGCGAGGTCGACTTCCGCGAGGCGACCCCGGCGGAACTGACCGAGGCGGTGACCGCGGTCCTCGACGACCCGGCGTACCGGGCCGGGGCGCGCCGCGTACGCGACTCGTTCGCCGTGGCCGGCGGCGCCGGCGCGGCGGCGGCGCACCTCGCCGCGCTGGCCGCGACGCCGTGACGACGGGCCGCACCGAACCGCAACGCATCGACCGTTGTCCCGCGCCCGTGGTCGCACTAGCCTGACCTGGCGCCCCTCGCACGGGCACCGTCGGGACAGGCCGGCCCGCGACGCGGGCCGGCCCGCGTCGTCGCCGCACGAGGAGGCTCGATGATCGAGGCCACCGGCCTACGCAAGTCCTTCCGGGTGGGGCGCGGTCGCGGCGCCAGCACGGTCGAGGCGGTCCGCGGCGTCGACTTCGCGGTCCGGCGCGGCGAGATCGTCGGCTTTCTCGGCCCCAACGGCGCGGGCAAGTCCACCACGCTGCGGATGCTGGCCACGCTGCTGCGCCCCGGCGGGGGCACGGCGACGATCGCGGGCGTCGACCTGCTGCGGTCGCCGGCCCAGGTGCGCCACCGGATCGGGTTCGTGGCGCAGGCCAGCGGCACCTACGACGACTCCACCGCCCGCCGGGACCTGATCCTCCAGGCCCGGATGCACGGCCGGTCCAAGAGCGTGGCGCAGGAACTGGCGGCGGCGGCGATCCGCGCGTTCCAGCTCGACGACTTCGCCGACCGCAGGATCAGGACGTACTCCGGCGGGCAGCGGCGGCGGCTCGACGTCGCGCTCGGTGTCATCCACTCGCCGCAGGTGATGTTCCTGGACGAGCCCACCGCCGGCCTCGACCCGCCCAGCCGGGCCCGGATGTGGCAGGAGGTCCGGCGGCTGCGCGAGGAGGGCATGACGATCTTCCTCACCACGCACTACCTGGACGAGGCGGACAGCCTGTGCGACCGGGTCTCCATCATCGACGCCGGCCGGATCGTGGCCGAGGGAACGCCGTCGGCGCTCAAACGCGAGATCTCCGGTGACGTGGTGGCGATCGAGTTCGCCGCCACCGACCTCGCCGACCCGGCCGGCGGCGACCTGCCGGCCGCGACGAAGGTGCTGGCCGAGGCGCCCTACGTCCGTGGGTCCGAGCCGGTCGACGGCACCCTGCGGCTCTACGTCGACAGCGCCGCCACGGCCATCCCGCAGATCATGCGGGCGCTCTACGACCGGGGCATCGAGCCGGGGGCGATCGAGACCCGCCGGCCCAGCCTCGACGACGTGTTCCTGGCCAAGACCGGCCGCTCGCTGGAGGAATGACCGTGAGACTCGTCCGCGACACCTGGCTGATCTTCCAGCAGGAGGCCGGCCTGATGGTGCGCAACCCGGTGATGGTCGCGTTCAGCCTGGCCCAGCCCATCACCTACCTCATCCTGTTCGCGCCGTTCCTCAAGGTGGTGATGGTCGACCGGGGCGCCTCCTCGTACGCGGACGCCTACCGCATCTACGTGCCCGGCCTGTTCGTGGCGATGGGTCTCTTCGGTGGCCTGTTCGCCGGCTACGGGCTGCTCAGCGCGCTGCGCGCCGGCATCATCGAACGGTGCCGGGTGACCCCGGTGAGCCGGACCGCCCTGCTGCTCGGCCGCGCCCTGATGCACGTGTGCCTCAACGTGGTGCAGGCGGTCGTGATCACGCTCGTGGCGCTGCCGTTCGGGCTGCGCGTGCACCTGGCCAACCTGCTCGTCTCGTACGCCCTGCTGGCCGTGATGGTGCTGCTGAGCACGTCCATCTCGTACGACATCGCGTTGTTGGTCCGCAACGAGAACAGCCTCGGCGTGCTGGTGAACACCGTGGGCCAACCGATCTCGCTGCTGGCCGGCGTGCTCATCCCGCTCGTGCTCGCCCCGATGTGGATCCAGCGGGCGGCGCTCTGGAATCCGTTCGCCTGGGCCACCGACGGCATGCGGGCGCTGTTCGCCGGCCAGATCTTCCAGACCGTGGTCTGGCAGGGCGCGCTCATCATGACCGGGCTGGCCGCCGCCAGCCTGTTCTGGTCGTCGCACCTGTTCAACCGCGAGGTCTCCTGACCGTCCGGACATCGACCATTGTCTCGCCGTGTCCGGCCCTCTAGCCTGATCGTGTCCTGGCGCGGCGGGGGCGCGGCTTCGGTGAGCGTGTCACGTGAGGAGACGACTCTTGGGTGCCGACAACTTCCGGGCGACCCTGGCGGCGGACCAGGAACTCGGCGCGGGCAACGTGCTGCTCCGGCTGGCCGAGCACGGCGCCGACATGCGGACGCCCCGGGTGACGTTCGACGTCGACGTCGACGGCATCCCCGCCTGGACGCCGCTGTCGCTGGCCACCCTGACCGAGCGGGTCGCCGCCCGGGCGGCCTGGTTCGCCGGTCGCGGCATCGGCCGGCGCGACCCGGTCGCGGTCTACGTCACCTCCGCGCCGGACGTGTTCCTCAACTTCCTGGCCCTCACCTGGCTCGGGGCGATCCCGGCGCTGATGAACGGCAACATGCCGGTCGAGCTGGCGGCCGAGTTCGTCCGACGGCTGCGCGGCGTCGGCGTGCTGGTCGACACCGACCACGACGCGCTGCGCGGGTACGACCTCGGTGTGCCGGTCCTCGGCGACGCCGCCGAGACCGGCACCGGCGACCCGGCGCAGGCGCCGGCGCACCACCGTCACCATCCCGAGGACCCGGTCGTCATCACCCACTCCTCCGGCACCACCCGGGTGCCGGCCGCGATCGTCCACTCGCACCACGGCCTGTTCGCCGCGATCCGCGCGGTGCGGCTCACCGAGTCCCGGCCGCACGGCGAGGTGCGGGAGCTGTCCGCGCTGCCGGCCGCGCACACCGCCGGCATCATCACGCTCAACCAGGCGCTCTGCAACGGCTACCAGTTGCTCTGCCTCTCGGCCCAGGGCGGCCCGTTCGCGCGCAGCGCGGAGACCGTTCTCGACGCGATCGAGCGGTGGCGCCCGACCGGGGTGTTCGGCTTCGCCGTGACCTGGTCCGAGCTGGCCCGCGTCGACCTGACCACCCGCGACCTCAGCTCGGTACGCAACTGGTTCAACACCGGCGACTGCGCCCACGAGTCGCACGTGCGCCGGCTGGTCGCCGTCGGCAGCCATCCCGCCTGGAGCCCCGACGGGCCGGTCGACGTGCCCGGCTCGAAGTTCGTCGACATGCTCGGCTCCACCGAGATGGGGCACGGCGCGTTCCGGATCACCCACCGGCTCGGCAGCGACCGCTACGACCGCTGCGTCGGCAAGCCGTACCCGTTCGCCGAGATCGCCCTGCTCGACGTGGCCACCGGCGAGGAGGTCCCGGACGGGCAGGTCGGGCACGTCGGGTTGAAGTCGCCGACGCTGGCCATCGGCTACTGGAACGACTCGGTCACCACGTACCGGACCCGGCTGAACGGCTACTACCTGACCGGCGACCTGATGTACCGCGACCCGAAGGGCGACTACCACCACGTCGACCGGGCCAGCGACGCGGTCGACCTGGGCGGCGGCACCTGGCTCTACACCGCGCTGTCCGAGGAACGCATCCTCGCGCACTGCCCGGACGTGCGGGACTGCACCGTCATCGCCGCCGCCGGGGACGACGGCGCCACCGTCACCGAGGTGTTGCTCCTGCTCGCCGACGACGCCGACCCCGCGCTGGACCGCACCGACCGGGTCCGGGCCGCGTTGGGCCCGGCGGTGGCCGCGACGCTGCGCCGGGTGGTGACCGTCCCCGACGACGACGTGGTGATGGGTCCGACCGGCAAGGTCCGCAAGTTCCTGATGCGCCAGCGACTGCTGGCCGACGCCGGCGCGTCCGCCGCGGGCTGAGGCCGGGGCGGGCGGTCGGCGTGCGGGCCCTATCCTCGTGCCGTGTCCTACGCCGCACTCACGTCCGCCGAGTGGAACGCCATGTCCGACGACGCCGCACACCGGGTCGCGGCGGGGATCGCGGACCGGCACGGCCTGACGCTGCTGGGCCCGGCGGTCCCCGCCGGCGTCGGGTGGTCGCACCGGCAGGCCCGGTTCGACCGGGACGGCACGCGGTTCGCGCTCGTCCCGGGAGGGCGACCGACGCTCGGGTACGACGGTTCGCGGTTCCGGCCGGACGCCGCCCAGGTGGCCGACTACGCGGAGAGCGCCGACGAGTACGGCCTGCCGCCCCTGCCCGAGTTCGTCGACGCGATGACGTCGCCGGAGCGGGTGGTGGAGATGCCGGCGATGCTGGTGGCGGTGGACGCGTTCGACCCCTGCGGCATTCCGTTGGCGCCGGACGATCCCCGGGTGCGCGAGTTGGTCGCGTCGGCGGAGCCGGGGATCGGCGGCGTGCGGCGGGTCGGGCCGGACGGTGGGCTGCACGTCGAGCTCGACCGGGCCGGGCGGGTGACGCGGGCCCGGCTGATCCGACGTGTCTCGTACGACGAGGCGATGGCCGGGCTCGCGCGTCTGGGCCTGCGGACGACCACCCCGGACGAGTGGGAGTGGGCGTGCGGGGCCGGCGCGACGACGCTCTTCCGCTGGGGTGACGACCACCCTGCCGACGGTTACCCCTTCGACCACCGCACCGGGCCGCACCGCGAGGAGAACCGGTGGGGCCTGGCGATCGGGCAGGACCCGTACCGGCACGAGGCGACGACCGAGCGGACCGTGGTGTGCGGCGGCGACGGCGGCGGCGCGACCTGCGGCGGCAGCGGATTCTTCCTCGGCTGGCTCACCCTGGCGACCGCCTACCGGGATGACGACTTCGGTCGCTGGCTCGCCTCCGCCGACGGCTACGCCGACGAGATCCTCACCCGGCCGGTCATCGAGCTGGGCTGACCGCGCCACCCGGTGGACGGAGGCGGGCGCGCGGGAGCGGGGGTGCGCCGCCGTGCCAGAATCGTCAGCCGTGTCCTACCTCCCCTCGCAGCCGTACCCGCCGATGCCCGGCGCGGTCACGCCCCTGGTCGCCTATCCCCATCCGATCGCGCCGCCGCCGGGCTGCGCGGTGCTCGTCGTCTCGGTGAACCGGGGGCCCTACCTGGTGCCCGCGCCGACGACCAGCCGCTTCAAGATCGACCGGCGGTCGGTGCCGATTCCCGGCGAGGGAACCTGGCACATCGCGGTCCCGGCCGGCCCGCACGACGTCCGGTACACCGACTTCATGGGCATCCCGATCATCACCACGTCGGTGCTGGCCCAGCCGGGCGCCGCGCACCACCTGGCGTTCCGGTTCGGCGGCTGGCGCAACCGGGTGCACGACGGCCACGGCACCGACGTGACGCGGTTCGGCATGTGGTCGAACTACAGCATCCTGCTGGTCGCGCTGGCCGTCATCGTGCCGCTCTGCTGCGGCGGGCTCGCGCTGCTCACCGCCGCCTCCAGCGCCCCGTGACGCCGGCCCGCCGGCCCGTCGCGCGATCCGGCCACGATCGCCGTTGAACCGCCGGCGATCCGGTCCGTAGTGAGCCCGACGGCAGGATGGCGCAGGAGAGGGAGGGCGACGCGTGCGGATGCGGTGGGCCGTGCAGGCGGTGCTGGTGCTGGTCGGGATCTGGCTGGTGCCGACCGGCCCGGCGCACGCCGCGCCGGCGGAGACCGGACGGTACTACGTGGTCGGTCCGCCGGTCGACGGACAGCGGGAATACCTGTACGCCATCGCGCTGCGCACGCTCGGCAACGGCAACCGCTACCGGGAGATCGTCGACCTGAACACCGGCCGCGCCCAGCCGGACGGAGAGACGTTCACCGACGGGCTGGTGCTGAACCCGGGCTGGCTGCTCGTGCTGCCCCGGGACGCCAAGGGCCAGGGGGTACGCATCGGCCCGCTGCCCCGGACCCGGACCCGTTCCGCCCCGCCGGCGACCCGGTCGCCGGCCCCCGCGCCGTCCACGCCGGACCGTACCTCGGCCCCACCGAGCCGCGTACCACCGTCGACCCGGGCGCCCGCCACCACGAAGGCGGCGGCGCGTCCGCCGGTCGCCACGGAGGTGGCCGCCCCGCCGCCCGGGGGACGCCGGACCCCGGGCGGCGGGGTCGACCCGATGGTGATCCGCGTCGGCGCGGGCGTGCTGTCGGTGCTGCTCGCGGTGGTGGCGATCGTGCTGCTGCGCCCGCGTCGCGCCGGTCGCGGTGTGTCCCTGGCCGGTGACGACGGGCCGTGGCCGCCCGAGCGGCACCACACGCCCGCGCCCGGTGACCGCGTGCCGGCCGAGCCGGCGCCGCCGGCAGCGGACGACGCCGCGACGGCGGCCAGCCGGCCCACCGGTGATAAGCCCGGAGCACCCCCGGCGGTGGCCCCCGGCCGGCCGGCCGGCGCCGCCCCCTCCCGACCCGCGCCCTCACCGGACCCGTCGCCGGACGGCCCTTCCGCCGCCGGGTCCGCCGCGTCGGCCCCATCCCCATCCCCGTCCCCGTCCCCGGCGTCGGTCGCGTCCCCGGCGTCGGTCGCGGGCCCGGCCGACGCGCCGAACCCGCGCTCGGCGGCCACGCCGTCCGCCGCGCCGGACCGCTCCCTCGAACCTGGTCGGGCCGTCGAGCCCACGCCGGCGTCCCCGGTCACGCCGTCCCCCGGGCCCGCCGTGCCACCGAAGACCGGCCGTACCACCAGCCACGGCACCGGCACGGCCACCGGGACCAGCACCGGCACCGGCACCGGCACGGACCCCGGCACCGGCACGGACACGGGCACCGGCACGCCGCCGGAGGTGCCGCGCCCGCCGCTGCCCGCCGCGGACGAGGCGCCGTACCTCACCGCCGACCTGGAGACCGACGTCGGCCCGGCCCGGGTACGGCTGGTCGGGGTGGCGGCCGGGCGGGGCGTGCCGCCGTACGCCTGGCTGGGCCCGGGGGAGGAGGCGCCGCCGGCCGTCCTGCCGCTGGTGCTGGGACGTCGGGGCCCGTGGCGGCTGCACGTGGACCTGGCCCGGGTGCCCGACGTGCTCACGCTGGTCGGGCCGGCGGCGGTCTGTGGCCGCGCCGCGGTGACCCTCGCCGGACGGCTGTCGGCCGCCGGAGTCGGCGTCGCGGTGGTGGGGGAGGCGTTGGGCGCCGAACCGCCGGACGGCTGCCACCGGCTGCCCGGCCTGCCCGAGCCGCCGGGGCCGGGCGAGGACCTGCCGGCGCCGTCCGTGGTGTTCACCGCGGGCCCGTCACCGGCGGGCGCGCGCGGCCTCGCCGCCGCCACCGCCGGACGGTGCGTGCCGGTGGTGCTCGGGCCGGTCCCGGCCGGCCGCTGGTCGCTTCAGTTCGACGTGGCCACCGGGGTGGACTGAACACCGCGCATCACCACGGGCAGCGGGCCGGCCGCCACGCCGGGCACCGCCTCCCACACCCCGTCCCGCGCCCGGTGGACCCGGTCCACCCGGACCCGGTCGTAGGAGCGGCTGGTGAGGATCAACTCGACGCCCGCCTGCCGCAGCCGCTCCGCGCGGCCACGGGCCAGCGGCAACGCGGCGAGGGCGTCGGCGGTGGCGACGACGTCGAGCGTACGGCCGCGCGGCACCCGCACCTCCACGAGCAGCCGGCCGGCCCGGGCCGCCGGCCGCCGCCGGGACAGCGGCAGCCAACCCGGGGCCAGGCCGCGGGAGTGTGCCGGCAGCAGCGCGTACGCCCGCCGGGTGCCGTGTGCCGGCCACCGGCTGACGTCGTGCGGCAGTCCGGCGCTCGACGCGCTCGTCGGCGCGGACCGGATGCGCAGCGCCCCGCCGTCGAGCCCGTCGACGGCGCGCAGCCGGCCGTCGTCGGTGGCCCGGAACGCGCCCCGCACCCGCGCCCGGTCCAGCCGGCCGGCCGGCAGCAGGTAGGTGTCCGGGGCCCCGAGCAGGTACTGGAGGCGGGCCGGGACGTGGGAGCGCAGCACCTGCACCGGGATCGCGCCGCCCGGCTCGACCCGTACCCGCAGCAGGTCGGCCCGGTCCGGCGCGGACCGCGGGTCCAGGTAGCCGACCAGGAACAGCTCCGCGCTGGGTACGCCGTCGGCGACGGCCCGCTCCAGGTCGCCGGTGACCGGCACGTACGCGTCGAACGCCTCGACCGTGACCTGCTGGCCGGGGCGCAGCCAGGGCGGCCCGTACCGGCCGGCGCGGCGCTGCTCGGCGGCCAGCGGGGGACGGGCCGAGGACTCCGGGACGCCGGCTCCGTGGTCGTCGGGCAGGTCGGCGGAGGGCGGGTCGACCGCCGGTTCCTCGTCGTCGGTGGCGGCGGCGGTCACCACGATGCGCTGCCGCTGCGGGCGGGGCAGCAGGAGGCCGTCCGCTGTGGCGTGGACGGCCGGCGGGCCGTCGGCGTACCGGGGGCGGTGGGCCTGCCATGCCGCGACGCCGCCCGCCGCGTCGAGCGCGCGCAGGTGGCGGTGGTCGGCGACGAGTTCGGCGCGTCCGCCCGGCGGCGGTGTCCAGACCGTGGCGCCGGTGGTCTCGGCCAGTTCGGCGGCCTGGGCCGCGAGCTTCGCCTGCTCGTCCGGCTCGGACGGCCAGGTGAGCCAGAGCCGCAGGTCGGCGCCGTAGAGTGGCAGCTCACCGAGGAGCGCGGCGAGGTGGCCGGCGTCGCGGACCTGCTGGGTGCCGCTGTAGTCGCCGATCAGGAAGCCGCCGGAGCGGGCCGTGACGGAGACCGTGACCAGCTCCGTCGCGGTGGCGCCGAGCCGGTGGGCGGTGGCCCGGCGGGCCACGAAGTCGGCCCGGGTGGCCAGCGCCACACCGGTGGCCAGCGGCAGGTTGACCACGCCGGTGCGGGGCCGGACCAGCCCGTCCTCCACCGCGAACCAGCCGGGCAGCGGGGTGGCGAGGTCCGGCGGTTGCAGCACCAGCCAGTCCATCGGCTGCCGGGTCACGCGGTCCAGCGGCAGCGCGTGCAGCGGGCCGTCGTCGGCGTCGGGCACGCGGCCGGGCAGCACCTGCCGGATGTCCGCGCCGTCCGGGCTGACCAGCACGTCGTGCCCGAGCAGACCGGCCACCTCGGTGAACAGCTCGGCGTGGCGGGCGCCGTCGTCGGCGAGGATCCGGACGTCGTCCGCGGCGTCCCCGGTACGCCGTACCAGGTCCGCCAGCGCGGGCGCGTCCAGCGGGCGGTCCGGTGCGGTGGGCAGCGCCGGCTTCCCCCGTGGGCCGCACACCAGCCACAGATCGAGCAGGCCGGGCACCCGCCGGTGCCGGCGCGGGTCGAAGCGGCGGGTGGTCGGCACCCGGTCGAGTCCCCGGCCGCCCACGGCGGCGGTCCGTGTCAGCCCTGTCACCGCCGCCCCGCCTTCGTCACACCGTCGTCCCGCCGCCGGCCGGAGCCGTTCGACATCGAGGGCCGGTACCCTCGGCGGTCTCCATGACGAGCGCCATGGAAATCTGGTTCAGATTGATTTGAACGAAGTCGGCGCTGATCCGCAATAGACGGTGACGGCCGAACGGTCTGGGCCGCGGTGACGGAAGGGGACCCCGGTGCTGGCGAAGCACTCCATCCTTGCTCGACTGCTCGTGGTGGTGATGGTCGGCTGCGCGATCCTGGCCGTGCCACGGCCCTCGGCCGCCCGGTCCGGGCCGGACACCGAGCCGTACGTGAAGTTCTACGTGGTCGCGGCGCAGTACCAGGGCCAGCCGGAGAATCTCACCGAGATCGCCCGGCGCTTCCTGGGCAGCGGTGAGCGGGCCGCCGAGATCTACCAGCTCAACACCGGTCGGGTCCAGCCGGACGGCGCCCGGCTGACCGAGCCGGGCACCCTGCGGGCGGGATGGCACCTGGTGCTGCCGTGGGACGCCGCCGGCGAGGGCGTCGAGTACGGACAGTTGCCGGCCGCCCGCCGGCCGTCTACCCGTCCCACGCCGACCCGCTCGCCGGGCGCACGGCCGGACGGCAGCCCGTCACCGAGCGGGAGTCCCACGCCCTCCCGTTCGCCCACCGGTGCCGGCCGGGACGTGAAGTGCACCGCCACCACCGCGTCGAGCGGCCGGTCGGAGTGGGCGCAGCTACGGATGGCGGCGGACAGCGCGTGGACCATGACCCGCGGCAACGGGGTCAAGGTCGCGGTCGTCGACACCGGGGTCGACGCGGGCCTCCAGCAGCTCAGCGGCCGGGTCGCGGTAGGCGCGGACGTCACCGTCGGTAATGGACGTGGTGACGAGGACTGCCTCGGTTCCGGTACGGCGATGGCGGGCATCATCGCCGCCGACGACAGCGTCGACGACCGCCCGGTGGGGCTGGCGCCGGACGCCACCATCGTGCCGGTGCGGATGGTCCGGTCCTCCGGCGACGCCCGGCCGGCCGACGCCGCGACGGCCATCGAGGTGGCGGTGAGCACCGGCGCCTCGGTGGTGGCGCTCGGCTCCCGGGTCGACCTGGCCGACCCGGCGGTGGCGGCGTCGCTGGCCACCGCGCTGGAGCACGACGTGCTGGTGGTGGCGGGGGCGCCGGTCAGGCCCACCACGCTCCCGTCGCCGCGTGGCGGCCCCGGCGGAGCGTTGGTGCTCACCGGTGGCGTCGGTGCGGGCGGCCAGCTCGCCGAGAAGTACGTCGACGGAACGGTCGAGGTGGTCGCGCCCGGCATCGAGGTGGCGACGCTCGGCGTCGGCGGCGGCAAGGTGGTCGGCAACACCGGCACCGAGTTCGCGGTGGCGTTCGTGGCCGGTGAGGCGGCGCTGATCCGGGCCGCCCAGCCCGACCTCACCGCCGCCCAGGTGGAGGAGCGCATCCGCGCCACCGCCGAACCGGTGGGCGGGCAGGTCGCCGAGGGCGACAGGCGCTACGGCTCCGGCATGATCAACCCGGCGGCCTCGGTGGCCCCGGCCGTGGACGGTCAGGCTCCGGCCGCCGCGCAGGCGGGCCGGGGCGGGGGCACGCTGGTCGCCGTGCTCCTGGGGTTCGCGCTGCTGTTCGGCGCGGGCGGCTTCCTGGTCTACCGGCTGCGTCGCCGCCGCTGGGCCGGCTGACCGGCACATGAGTCGGGCCCCTTGTCGACGGACGTCCGTCGACAAGGGGCCCGACCATCGGATGGCTACCGCAGCGACCAGGTCTGCTTCGGGTTGAACACGCAGGTCCACGCGTTCAGCGGAGCATCCGCCCCGTGCCCGTTCACGTCCAGGCAGCGGTCGGTCTCCCGGTTGAACAGCGACCGCCGGCCGTCCCGCTCGATCCACTCCCACTTCTGGGCCGGGTTGCCGCTGCAGTTGGCGGTCTGCACCGGCGCGCCGTCGCGCTTCTCACCCCAGGCCACGTCCAGGCAGAGTCCGTTGACCCGGACGGTCTTGTCGGACCCGAACGTCCACCAGTGCAGCCGGTGCTCCTGGCACGGCCGCAGGACGACGTGTACGCCGTCGCCGGTGCCGCCGGTGGCACACAGCCCGGTCTCCGCGCCGACGAGCTGCTTCGCGCCGGTCGGGCGCTTCGGCGGGGCCGGCTTCTCCGGCTTGGCCGGCGGGCGGGTCGACGGCGACGCGCTGGGCCGTGGCGCGGGTGGCCTGGTCGTCGGCGTCGGGCCGGGCGACCGGGGCGTGGCGGAGGGGGAGGGGGAGGGGCTCGCGCCGGCCGGCGCGGCCTCCAGCCGGCCGTCGAGCGCGTAGAAGTCGGTGAACTCCTTCACCCGGCGCAGGAACGCCTGCGTGTCGTCGTCCAGCTCGCCGCCGGTCTGGCGCACCGCGGTCGGGCCGTTCCGGTACGCGGCCAGCGCCAGCAGGCCCGGGTCGCCGTCGAGGCCGGCGAGGTCGCGACGCAGCGCGCAGACCGCGACGCCGACCGCCGGGACGGCCACCTGCGGGTCCCACGGTGAGGCGCCCGCCGGTCCGTGTGCCCGCCACACCTCGGGCAGGAACTGGGCGACGCCCCGCCGGCCGTCGTCGCCGAGCAGGTTCGAGTCGAAGCCCGACATCGCCATGAGCTGGGCCGCCACCGCGGCGGGCGGCACCTCCGGGCAGACCGAGCCGGCCCGCACCACGAGCCGGACGTAGTTCGCCGGCACCGCCCGGGGCTGCTGACGCGCGGTGTCCGGGCGGGTGGTGCCGGAGCCGCCGAACGCGGTCAGCTCGCCGTAGTACGCCGCGTAGCGGCTGACGTCGTCGACGTACGTGACCGCGTCGGACGGGACGCCTTTCGCCTCGCGTACCCGGTCGAGGTCCGTGTGGAACGCGGCCAGGGACAGCCGCCACGGGTCGCCGGGGACGGCGGCCAGGCGCAGTTGCCCGCTGAGGTCGCACATCTGGTGGGCCAGCGCCAGGATGTTGGCGGCGGTGTCGGTGCGGTCCGCGCCCGGCCACGGCGCCCAGGACTTCCACCGGTCGTCGTCCAGGCCGGCGAAGCCGCGACCGCCCGAGGTGGTCTTCCCGACGCGTCCGTCCAGGCCGGACTCGGTCATGAGCTGCCCGGCCAGCCGGGCCGGGGTCAGCGTGGGGCAGGAGCGGGCCGCGGCCCGGATGGCGGTCAGGTGCTCGGCGGAGACCTTGCGACCGGTCAGTTTGTCGTCGCGAGCCGTGGCGATGCCCCAGCTCACGGAGGCGACCACCATGCACAGCACCGCGAGGCCGGCCGCGATGGCGGCGACGGCACGACGCGGGATCCGGGCGAGCCGGGATCGGAGGCCAGGAAGATCGGGTGTCACGGGACTTCCCTTCCGGTGATGACGTCGCCAGGCGTGACGGATGCGCGACGTCCTCGGTTCACCCGACCGGAATCATTCCGATTCCGGTCCGGCCGTCATTGAACCGACCGGCGCACCGGGCCGTCAACGTGTCCGGCGCCGGACGGACCGATATCCGCCGCCGGACGCCGCCGGACCGTCGATCGGAGTGCTCGATGTCGACTCGCCACCATTCGCCCGGCGCGGGGCTGACCAGCGTCGTCGTGGGCGGGGCCGGCCCGCGCGGTGCGGCCGTCCGCCGGTCGGGCCGCGTCCGGTGAGCGCCGCCACCCTGGTCGCCGTCCGCCGGCCCGCGGCGGCGTCCGATGAGTACGGTTATCCTTTTCCCCCAGAGGGGCTCGGTGTCGTGGCGCCGGGCCGGCCGGGCGGGCACGCCCGACACGTCAGGGGGAGGCGTTCGGTGTCGGCGGTGCCCAACGAGGCGGTGGAGCCCGGAGTTCCGGGCGAGGCCGTCGGTCAGGGTTCCCCCGAGAGCCTGATGCGGTGGATCCACGAGCAGTACCGCGAGCCGCTGCTGCGCTTCGTCACCCGCCTGGTGCTCGGTCGGCAGGAGCTGGCCGAGGATCTCGTGCAGGAGACGTTCCTGCGGGCCTGGCGGAACCTCGGCACGCTGGCCGAGGAGCCGCGCCGGATCGCCCCCTGGCTCTACACCGTCGCCCGGCACGTGGCCGTCGACGCCGGCCGGGCCCGGCAGGCCCGACCGCCCGAGGTCGCCGTGCCGGACCTCAACCGGCTCACGTCGCCCGACGACGAGATGGACCGGGTGGTCAGCGCCCACACCGTCCGCCTGGCGCTGCGGCAGATCAAGCCGGAGCACCGTGCGGTCCTGATCGAGATGTACTACAAGGGAGCCTCGGTCGCGGAGGCGGCGGAGCGGCTCGGCATACCCGAGGGTACGGTAAAGTCCCGGACGTACTACGCGGTGCGGGCGCTGCACGCGGCGATCGGCCCGATCGAGTCGGCCTGATGTCACGTCCCGGCGACTCCTCGTCCGATCCCGGCACCGGCGCGGTGACCCGGGTCGTCGCTCCGGCGCACCCCTCGTCGGGTCGGGAAGGGGGGTGTGATGCGCACCGGCGGTGAACACCCCACGTCCGAGCACGAGGCGCTCGCGCTCTACCTGCTCGGCGCGCTCGACGAGACCGATCGCGTCGCGTTCGAGGCGCACCTCGCCGGCTGCGACGAGTGCCTCTCCGCCGCCGCCGACCTGGGCGGCACGACAAGCGGGCTCGGCGGCCTCGACGCGGCCGACTGGGCCGAGTTCGACGTCCCCCCCGCCGCGGTCCTGCCACCCGCTTCCGTCCTGCCACCCGCTTCCGTCGCGCCGCCCGCCTCCGTTCCGCCGCCGCGTTCCGCGCCGGGACCGGAGGGCACGCTCCCGCCGGGCCGGGTGCCCCGTCCCGATGTCGCGGAAACGACGGCCCCGGGCACCGGGACCGGTCGCCCGCCGGCGGGCCGGCGGAGTGCCCGTCCGGGTGGCGCGTCGGGTGGCGTGGGCCCGACCGGTCCGGGGAGGACGTCCGGTGACCGGCCCGGGGGTGGCCGCCCCCGGGTGCGGTCCGCCCGTCGCCGGCTGCTGCTCTGGGCCGGGGCGGCAGCCGTGGCGCTGGCCGTGCTCACCGGCGGGATCGTGGCCGCGGTCGGCGGCGGCGGGCGCGACGACGTGGTGCTGACCGCGACCGGGGAGGCGCCCGGCCAGGGCGCGAGCCTGTCCGTGTCGATCACCACCCACGAGGGGCAGGGCTCCACGATCCGGATCACCGCGACCGGGCTGCGGCCCGGGCTGCGCTACCGGCTCTTCGCGGTGACCCGCGACGGGGTCAGTCACCCGGTGCGGGACTGGACCGCCTCGAACGGGCCGCAGGAGGTGACCGGCGAGCTGTCGCCCCCCGTCGACCAGCTCTCCTTCGTCGGTGTGGGCCTGACCGACGGCACCTCCGTCGTCACCGCGCCGATCTCCCGCTGAGGACGATCCGGCGTCGGCGTGCCCGCGCCCCCGGGCGTGGTGCGGCCGGCGGACCGGCTCGGCGCGCCACGTGGCCGGACTCCTCGATTCGCCGCGCGAACCGTTGAACCGAAGGCTCTCCCGCACCGTCGTGTGGCCGTGCGCCTGCGCACCCGTCCGGGGACGCGACGTGTCCCCGCCAGGCCAAGGGAGGGCTACATGGCAGTAGTGAACACCGGATCGTCGACCCGCGGGCGGCCGACGCGCAGGAGGGCCGCCCTGCTCGCCGTCGTGCTGCTCGTATCGGGGCTGGTCGTGGGCGTGCCGGGCGGTGCGGCCACCGCCGCCACCGGGGAACGGGTGACGTTCGTCAACGGCACCGCGGAGACGCTGTGGATCGGCGCGGGCGAGAGCGGGGACGGCTCGCGGCCGATCACCGGCCTGCCCACCCTGCGGCCCGGTGAGAGGAGCACCGTCGTCATTCCGGACGCCGGCGAGCCGGGCCACTGGCGGGGCCGGTTCTTCGCCCGCCAGCGCTGCGACGGCGACCCGAACGGCGCGTTCCGGTGCCTGGTCGGCGACTGCGGCGCCTTCGCCGACCGGTGCGAGCGCGGCGCGGAGCCGGTCAGCCTGGCCGAGTTCAACTTCGACCGGAACAACCCGGCCGCGCCCTGGTACAACGTCAGTTACGTCGACGCGGTCTCCACCACGATCACGATCGACGCGCCCGGCGCCCCGCGACCGGAGAAGGCGGGCAGTTGCGCGCGGTGGGACTGCTCCGCCGGCCAGATGCTCGCCGCCTGCCCGGAGGTGCACGCCGTCCGGGACCCGGCCCGGGGTGACCGGATCAACTGCGTCAACCCGAACCGGGACGCCGAGAGCGCGTACACCGCCGCGTTGCTCCCGTTCGGCCCGCGCGCCTACCTCTGGTCCACCCACGACCGGGTCGCCGGCAACGAGACGGTCTACAACTGCCCGGGCTGCGCGGAGGTCGTGGTGACGTTCCGCAACGGCGGCGACTCGCCGGCGCCACCGGCGAAGCGTACGGTCGTCCGCTCCGGCTTCGCGCTGCGCGGATACGCGGACAAGTGCGTCGACGTGCCGGGCGGCGAGTCGGCCGACGGGGTGCGGTTGCAGCTCTGGCATTGCAACGGCACCCCGGCCCAACGGTTCACCCGCGGCCCCGGTGACACGCTGAAGGTGCTGGACAAGTGCATGGACGTGGCGTGGGCGTCCCGGGACAACGCGGCCAAGGTGCAGCTCGCGTGGTGCAACGGCGGGCCGGCGCAGGTCTGGGTGGCCGAGGGTGGGCTGCTGCGCAACCCGCACTCCGGCAAGTGCCTCGACGTGCGCGACTGGAACTCCGACGACGGCGCGCCGTTGCAGATCTGGGAGTGCGCCGCCAGCCAGAGCAACCAGAACTGGCGAGAGGCCGACCGCTGACCCGACGTGGGCCCGGGTGCGAACCACCCGGGCCCACGTCGCGTGCTCCGGTCAGCGACCGCGCGCCGGCGCCTGACCCTGCGCCGCGCCCGACGAACTCGCCGCCGGGGCGTTGGTCGACCCCGGGCTGGTGCGCCCGCGCTCCAGGTCGACGTTCTGCGACTGCTGCTGGATCGCCGACCGTCGCTGGTCGACAGCCGCGTTGGTCAGTGCCGCGCCGGCGGTGACGAACCCGCCGGCCGCGGTGAGCGAGGTGGCGTTGGCGGCCGTGCCGGCGATGCTCAGGCCCAGACCGCTGAGGTTCCCGGCATGGACCGCGGCCTTCGTCCAGTCGCCGTTCTGTGCGGCGTCGATGAACTCCACACCGGACTTCAGGGCGGTGACGGCGGACGCGCTGATCTGCGTGCCGCGCGCGGCCCACCCCTCGAGGACGCCGGAGATGGCGCTCAACGAGCCGGCGGTGAACTCCGCGCCGGGCGGCAGGTAGGTGTCCATGAACTTCTTGAAGTCGGTGAACCCCTTGAAGCCGGCGTTCTTGGCGCCCTGCCGGGCCTCGCTCTCGGTCGGCCGGTTCGGGTTGGCCGGACGGACCTGGCTGCCGCGCCGGGGCTCGACCGGCTCCGGCGTGGTGACCGCCCCCACCTGCATGGCGGTCTGCACGAGCGCGTCCGGGTTGGTGGCGACGTAGGTCGACCGGCGCCGGAGCCGGTCCACCTGGTGGTCGGCGGCGGCGGAGTTCCGGGCCGCACCGGAGCCGCGCGCCGTCGAGTTACGCCCGGACCGGGACGGGGCGGCGGGTGGGGACACCCGGCGACCACCGTTGAACGAGTCGGTGAACTGCGGGGGCGCCGTGGAGCTGGACGCCGTCTGGTACGCGTACGCCGTCTGGCTGTACGGGTTGACCGGCAGGCTGTAGTGCCGGTCCATGGTCTCCGTCTCGGCCTCGGGCGCCGTGGAGAACGTCTGGGCGCGTTGCGACTGATGCAGCGGGTCCGGCTCGTAGCCGTACCTGGGGTCGGACATCGTGACTCCTTCGAGCGCTGTTCGTGGCTGTCCAGCCGGCCGTCGCCGGCGCCGCGGGCCGCCTCCTCCCACCGATCGCGGCGCACCGACTACGGGCCGGCGCCGGCCCCGGTTCAGCGACGGGTCCCGGAAAAAACCTGCGATCCGCGCTGAACCGGGTGGCCGGTCGCGTCGTAGTGCGGCCGGCAAGCGCGACGGTGAGCGGGAACGGAGGCGAGACGGACGATGAGCCAGCCGGTGATGCTGCGGCGGTCCCGGGAACGCGACGGGCGTCCGGCCCGACAGCCCGACGTCCTCTCGGACGAGGGCATCGGCTGGATCGGCGCACACGGCGGCGCCGGCGCCAGCACGCTGACCCGCCTGCTGGGCGGCACCGACATCGGTTGCCGTTGGCCGGACCCGGCGCTCGGTGAGCCGGCCCGGGTCGCGGTGCTCGGCCGGACCAACCTGGACGGGATGCGGGCGGTCTCCCGCGCGCTCAACGCGATGCGGGAGGGCCGGCACCCGGCGGGGATGTGGCTGGTGGGCGTGGTGCTGATCGCCGACGCGCCGGGCCGGCTGCCGGCGCCGCTGCTCGGCCGGATCCGGCTGCTGCGGTCCATCGCCCCGGTGCACCGGGTGCCGTGGATCCCGTCGTACCGGATCGGGGTGGAGCCGCAGCGGCCCCCGCGTCAACTGGCCCGGTTGGCCGACCTGGTGACCGCCCGCCCCGGTCGGGGGGCGCGGTGAGCCGGCCGGGCCGGGCGGTGTCGGCCGTGACGGCGCTGGTCCTGGCGCTGCTCGCGCTCGCGCCGCCAACCCCGGCGGTGGCCGCGGGCAGCTACACGGTCACCGTCGACGGCGGCGGCGCCGCGTTCCTCTACAAGATCTGCCTGAAGACCACCACCACGGTGAAGACCTACCCGGCCGGACACGGCGACCGCGTCTGCTCCGGCAAGAAGGGCTCGACGGACGGCTCGTTCGACCTGACCGCCGAGTACACCGACGGCGACACGGTCTGGATGGACGTGGAGATGCTCGTCGACCTGAGCGGCCACTCGCGGACCAAGGACGACCTGGAGATCACCGGTTCGCACTCGTGCACGCTCAAGGGCGCCCTGTACGCGGGCAAGTTCCAGTGCGAGAACGCGATCAACAAGAAGAGCTTCTCCGCTCCGGCCATCGAGCCGTACCAGGTGGCCGTGGACGACCCGGACGCGCCGGTCGTGCAACTGCTCTCCCTGATGGCGTGGTGCGTGAGCGCCGCCGCCGTGATCGGCCTGCTGCTGACCGGCATGACGCTGGCGTCGCAGTTGCGACGCGGCGCGCTGGAGGAGCGGACCGAGTACACCAGGCAGATCGCGTTCGTGATGGCGGCGTGCCTGCTCGCGACCACCGCCGGGCCGCTCGTCCAGGCGCTCGGATTCAGCCAGTGACCACCCCACCGGCCGCCGGCCGGCTGATCGACCCCTCCGACTCCGAAGGAGCACCCATGGCCCTCTCCGACCTCTACTACAGCGGTCTGGTGCGGATCCCGTTCGGCATCCGCCTCGCGCCCAACCCGGAACCGGCCGGCGGCGGCGGGGTGCCGCAGCCGAACACCGGCGGGAACGTGGTGCCGGGTCAACTCGCCACCAAGGTCGAGCAGGCGCTCGGCCTGGTCGCCTGGGCGGGCACCGCGGCCGGCGTCCTCGGCGTGCTGATCACCGGCGCGGTGATGGCCATCTCGCACAAGCGGGGCGAGAGTTCGGAGCACATGAGCCGGCTGGGCATGGTGCTGGGCGGCTGCATTCTGGTCGCCACCGCGGGGCCGATCGTGACCTGGGTCTTCGGCACCGGCGGCCAGGGCGAGGGGAACTGACGGTGCGGGTGCGACACGCGTCCGAGCCGGCGGAGGACGGGCCGTTCTGGGGGCAGCGCCGGTGGCAGGTGTCGGCGGCGTTCCTCGTCCTGGCGATCTGCGTCGGCATCGGCGCGGCGGTGTACGGGGGCGGGGACACCGGCTCCCGGGCCGCGCCCCCGACCGGGCCGGTGATCGGCGGCCTCGGGCCGGACGGCTCGCGACCGCAGGGCTGCCGCACCGTGGACACCCCGCAGCAGCTCCCGACCGAGGCGCCGGACGACGTCGTCTGGCGTCCGCTCAACGGCGCCGCGACCCCGTTCTCCGCCTCGGCGGGACCGCTGCGCACCACGGGTCCGCTGCGGTGGTGCTTCGCGCACACCCCGATGGGGGCGGTGCTGGCGGTGCACACGATCTCCCGCCAGATGAGCGGCCCGGACTGGCGTGCGGTCAGCCGGCAGCAGCTCGTGCCCGGCCTCGGTCGGGACTACTTCGACGCGATGCGCGAGTCGCTGCCGGACGGCGGTCCGCCGCAGACCTCCAACCGGCTCGCCGGGTTCCTGGTGGTGCGCTACACGCCCGGCACGGCGGTGGTGCGGGTGCTGGTCCGGCAGGCCACCTCGCGGTACTTCTCGGTCGACTACACGGCGGACTGGAACGGCGTCGACTGGCGGCTGCGCCCGTTGACCTCCGGCGGTCTGTACGGCCCGGTCACCCCGGTGGTCTCGCTGGCCGGCTTCCTGCTGTGGAACGAGCGCTGAGATGGCCGAGTGCGCGACCGGCGACGCCGTCTACATCGGGGAGATCGGGCAGGTCGTCGGCTTCTTCGAGCGTGGCATCGACGGCATCCTCAGCGACATCGCCAGCGCCATCATGGGCGCGGCGGTGGAGCTGTTCGCCAACCTCGGCGACGTGCCGACGCTCGGCGACGAGAAGATCAACGACCAGATCCACATGCAGACCGACTGGCTCGTGGTGACCATCGCGGTGGCGTCGTTGCTGGCTGCGGCGTTCCGGATGGCGTTGCTGCGCCGGGGGCAGGCGCTGTGGACGGCGTTGCTGGGCCTGGTCCGCATGGTGCTCACCGTGGGCGCCGCGTGGACCGTGCTCAACCTGCTCGCCACCGAGGCCGACCGCTACAGCGACCACCTGTACGACCAGGGCATCAAGGCGCAACTCAAACTGATCGCCAACTGCGGCACGGACGGGCTCACCGCGTTCCTGCTGATCATCATCGGGCTGCTGCTGCTGGTCGCCGGCTGCATCCACGTGATCCTGATGTACCTCCGGCTCGGCGCGATGGTGCTCCTCACCGGCACGCTGCCGCTGGCCGCCGCCGCGTCGATGACCGAGTCGGGCGGCGGGTGGTGGCGCAAGCACATCGCCTGGATGGTGGCCTGGTTGGCGTTCAAACCGGTGGTCGGGCTGATCATGTACTCCGGTGCGGTCATGATCGGCTCGGTCGACGGTGACGCCAAGCACTACAAGCTGGCCGGCGCCGCCATCCTGCTGATGGCCGCGGTGGCGCTGCCCGCGCTGATGCGCCTGGTCGTACCGGCCATGGCGGCGCTCGGCTCGTCCGACGGTGTGGGCGCGGGCGTCGCCGCCGGCGCCGCCGCGGCGGGCGCGGTCGCGAGCGGCGCGAAGCGGATCGCCGGCGGTGCCGGCGGTGGCGGCGCGGCCCGGGCGTCGGGCGGTGGCGGTGCGCCCACCGGCGCGGCGGCCCGGGGCGGCGGCGCGGGCAAGGCCGACGGTGCGGGTAAGGCCGACGGTGCGGGCAAGGCCGACGGTGCGGGTAAGGCCGACGGCGCGGGCAAGGCCGACGGCGCGGGCAAGGCCGACGGCGCGTCGAACGCGGACGGGGCGTCGACACCCGACGGCGCGTCCACCGGCGAGGGCGGGTCCGGCGGTGGTGGCGCCGGCGGTGCCGGGTCGGCGTCCGGGAGCAAGCCGGCGACCGGCGGGGAACCGGCGTCGGGAGGCGAGCCGGCGTCCGGGAGCCCACCCGCGCCGGAGAGCGCGCCGCCGGCCGGCGGCACCGCGTCCGGGAGCACGCCGGCGCCGGAGAGCCCGCCGGCGTCCGGGGGTGAGCCGGCGTCCGGGAGCCCACCCGCGCCGGAGAGCCCGCCGCCGACCGGGGGCGGATCGACCGGTGGCGGCGGACGCCGCGTCGTGTCGACGGCCGGCCGGGCCGTCAGCGGCGCGGTCGGCGCCGCCGCCTGGACCGTGCAGAAGAGCGCCGGCGCCCTCGCCGCCACCCACCGGCACGCCGCCGGCATCGCCGACGGGGCGCTGCCGAACCCCGACCGAGACTAGGCCGGACCAGGAGGACCACCATGAGCACGGCAACCGAACAGATCAAGACACCGACGTACGGCAACTGGCGCCGCCCCCGCAAGGCCGGCCTGGGCTCGCTGGGCCTGATCGGCACCATCGGCCTCTTCGGCGGTCTCGTGCTGGTCCTGATCGCGTCCATGATCTCACTGGACGCGGCCCTGGTGGTGGGGCTCCCGTTCGCGCTGACGCTGGCGCCGCTGGCGATCCGCACCCAGGACGGCCGCAACGTCTTCCAGATGGCCGGCGTCCGGGTCGGGTGGCTGCGCCGGAAGTCCAAGCGGCAGCACGTCTACGTCTCCGGGCCGCTGTCCACCCGACCGGGTGGACGGTTCCGCCCGCCCGGCCTGCTGAGCCGGGTGACCATGCTGGAGGGACGCGACCCGTACGACCGCCCGTTCGGCGTGCTGCACCACCGCAACCGCCACCAGTACACGATCGTGCTGAGCTGCGAGCCCGACGGCGGGTCGCTGGTCGACCCGGACCAGGTCGACACGTGGGTGGCGCTGTGGGGCGAGTGGCTGTCCCGGCTGGCGCACGAGCCGGGACTGCGCGGCGCCTCGGTGGTGGTGGAGACCGCGCCGGACCCGGGCACCCGGCTCGCCACCGAGGTGCTGGGCCGGCTCTCCCCGAACGCGCCACCCGCCGCCCGGGCGGTGATGGAGGAGGTGGTGCGCTCCTACCCGGACGCGTCGTCGGAGATGAACACCTACCTGACGCTCACCTACTCGGCGCCCGGCGGTGGCCGGCGCGACGACGACACCATGCTCGCCGACCTGGCGCTGCGCCTCCAGGGGGTGCTCAACGGGCTGGTGGCCGCCGGCGGGGGGTCGGCGGAGCCGCTGTCGGCGGAACGGATCGCCGAGGTCGTCCGTGTCGCGTACGACCCGGCCGTCTCCGCCGAGGTGCTCGACGTCCGCGCCCAGCACGGCGGCACCGGGCTGGAGTGGGACGACGCCGGGCCGGCCGCGGCGGTCGAGACGGTCGGCGCCTACCAGCACGACTCCGGGGTGTCCCGGAGCTGGTTGCTGACCATGGCGCCCCGGGGCGTGGTGCGCTCCGGGATCCTGCGCAGCCTGCTCGACCCGGCCGCCGGCATCCGTCGCAAGCGGGTGGCGCTGATCTACCGGCCGATCGACCCGGCGACCTCCGCCCGGATCGTCGAGTCCGACCGCCGGTCCGCCCAGTTCATGGCGAACTCCACGAAGGGCCTGGTCCGGGCGCGTGCCGTCGCGGAGATCCAGGCGGCCGAGCAGACCGCGGCGGAGGAGGCCTCCGGCGCCGGCCTGGTGGAGTTCTCGATGCTGGTGACGCTGACCGTCGACTCGGCCGCCGAGGTGCGCGACGCCAACGTGACGATGCGGAACCTGCTGGGCGCCACCCGGATCGCGATGCGGCCGGCGGACCGGATGCAGGCCGCGGCGTTCACCTGCGCGCTGCCGGTCGGCATCCTGCCCTGGGAGCAGTCGATCGTCCCGCACGACCTCCAGGAGGCGCTGTGACCGGCACCGACGGCGCACGGGTGCCGGATCTCGGCGCGGGCTGGCCGCGTGGGACGTCCGGGCCGGTCACCGCGATGTCCGGCCTGGTCGTCCCCGCCGTGGACGCGCAGGACCGGGAGCCCGACGAAACCGGCCGGCAGACGCCCCGGGCGCTGCGGCGGGCGCGTCGGCGGCGGGCCGCGGAGGAGGCGGCCGAGCAGCGGTACCGGCAGCGGCTGGCCCGGGCCGACCGCGCCGACGGCGTACCGCACCGGGGTTCGCCGGTCGTGGGCGGCGGCCGGGTGGCCACGCTGGACCCGCCGACCATGTGGCGGGCCACCACCGTGCAGGCGTGCGGGCTCTGGCCGTTCGCGTCCGGCTCGGGCGCGCCGATGACCGGGGTCCCGCTCGGCCAGCACATCAGCACCGGCGCCACGGTCTGCGGGGACCCGCTCAACTGGTTCACCCGGGCGCGCTACATCTCCAACCCGTCGCTGTTCATGCTCGGCATGCCGGGGCTCGGCAAGTCCACGCTGATCAACCGGATGCTGATCGGCCTGGCCGGGCAGGGGGTCGTCCCGCTGGTGCTCGGCGACCTCAAGCCCGACTACGCGGACACCGTGCGCGCGCTGGGCGGGCAGGTCATCTCCATCGCCCGGGGCGTCGGCGGGCTCAACGTGCTCGATCCGGGCGCGATGGGCGCGGCGGCGGCGCGGATCGGCGGGCAGGCCGGCGAGGCGCTGGCCGCCGAGTCCCACGGTCGGGTGCTGAACATGGTGGCCGCGCTGCTCACCATCGTGCGCGGAGCGCCGATCAGCGACCACGAGCAGTCGGTGCTCTCGGCCTGCCTGCGGCACCTGCGCGAGCGCACCCCGCCGGGCCGGACGTACCGGCTGCCGGACCTGCTCGCGGTGCTGGAGTCCGGGCCGCCGCAGGTCCGGCAGGTCACGCTCGACCGGGGTCAGGAGTCCCGGTACCGCGACGCGGTCGACCCGCTGCACCGGTCGCTGCTCGGCATCCTGGACGGCCCGCTCGGCGACACGTTCGCCTCGGAGACCGCCACCCGGATCGACCCGGACGCCACCGCGGTCTGCATCGACATCTCCCGCATCGGCGAGGCGGACGGGCAGTTGACCGCCGCCGCGATGCTCGCGGCCTGGTCGGACGGCCTGGGAACGGTGTCCGCGTCGCACGCGCTGGCGGACGCCGGCCTGGCGCCCCGGCGCTGGTTCTTCACCGTCCTCGACGAGCTGTGGCGCCCGCTGCGCGCGGCCTCCGGCATCGTGGACCGGATCGACGCGCTCACCCGGTTGAACCGCTCGCTCGGGCTCGCCGACGCGAAGATCACCCACACCCTGAAGGACGCCGAGGCGCTGGGCAACGAGGCCGACAAGGCCAAGGCGCGGGGTTTCGTCGAGCGTGCCGGCATGGTCGCCTGCGCCGGCCTGCCGAGGGCGGAGATGGAGGAACTGGGCCGGGTGGTCGGGCTGTCCCGGCGCGAGATCGACCTGGTCTCGTCGTGGTCCTCGCCGGCCGGCTGGGCCCAGGACGGCGGCAACGAGGAACCACCCGGCCGGGGCCGGTTCCTGATCAAGGTCGGCGGGCGGCCGGGCATCCCCATCCGGGTCGCGATCACCGACGCCGAGCGACACCTGCACGACACCAACACGCGGTGGATCGCCAACGGCGACGCGGAGCGGATGCTCGCCGAACGCGCCGCGGTGGTGCGTGCGGTCACCGCCGGCTCCCGGCCGGACATGGCCGGCCCGGGGGCCCGGTGAGGCGCGGCGGGGCCGGCAGCGACCTGCTGGCGTGGCTGATCCCGGCGCTCGCGCTGATCAACCTCACCGCCTTCGTGCTGCTGTGGCTCGGTGGCACGCTCGCCGCCGCCGTCGGCGGGTACGGCTGGCGGCCACCCCCGTTCGACCTCGCCACCTACCTGAACCTGCTCGGCGGCGCCTCCGGGGCGGTGTGGCCGGGCGTACCGTCGGCGCTGGTCTACGGCGGCGCGGCCGTGCTGCTCCCGGTCGCCGCCGTGCCGGTGGCGACGGCGGTCCGGGCCGTGGCCCGGCGCCTCGGCCAGCCGTCGAAGCTGGCCAGCGCCGCCGACCTGCGGGCCATGACCGGCCGGGCGGCCGAGGCCCGGGCCCGCGAACTGCGCCCGTCGCTGCGGGACGTCCCCCGCCTGCGGCCGGACGACACCGGCAACCTGCTCGGGGATCTCCTGCCGTCCGGGCCGGAGCTGCGGTCGTCGTACGAGGACGTGGAACTCGACCTGATGGCGCCCCGGGCCGGGAAGTCCACCGGCATCGCCGTGCCCCGGGTGCTGCGCGCCCCCGGCGCGGTGCTGCTCACCTCGAACAAGGCGGACGTCTTCACCGTCACCCGGCAGGCGCGTGCCCGGGTCGGCCGGGTGTGGACGTTCGACCCGCAGGGCATCGCGTACGCCGAGCGCGCGATGTGGTGGGACATGCTCGGCGGCTGCCGCACGCTGGAGGGCGCACGGCGGCTCGCCGGTCACTTCGTCAGCTCGGTCAACGACGACGCGTCCAAGAAGGACTTCTGGATCGCCGCCGCGCAGAACACGCTCACCGCGCTCTTCCTCGCCGCCTCGCACGGCGGCGCGACGGTCGGCGAGATGCTGTCCTGGCTCGCCGATCCGGGCGACCGTACCCCGGTCGACCTGCTCCGCGACGCCGGTCTGGACGCCATGGCCGACCAGCTCCAGGGCACCGTACGCGGCGCCGTGCAGACCCGCGACGGCATCTACGAGACGTCCCGGCAGTGCGTCGCCTGCCTGCTCGACCCGGAGATCATGGCCTGGGTCAGCCCCGACCCGGACCTGCCGGAGTTCGTGCCGGAGGAGCACGTGCTCGGCCGGGACACGCTCTACCTGCTGTCCAAGGACGGCGGCGGGTCGGCCGCCGGGGTGATCGCCGGGCTGGCGGACGCCGTGGTCCGGGCCGGCGTGGTGGCCGCCGAGCGGATGGGCGGCCGGCTGGACCCGCCGATGACCGCGGTGCTGGACGAGGCCGCCAACGTGTGTCGCATCGCCGACCTGCCCGACCTCTACAGCCATCTCGGCTCGCGCGGCATCAGCGTGGTGACGCTGTTGCAGAGCTACCGGCAGGGCGTGCGGGTCTGGGGCGACGCGGGGATGGACGCGCTGTGGGGCGCCGCCACGGTCAAGCTGCTGGGCGCCGGTCTGGACGACGCCGACTTCGTGGACAAGGTGGCCCGCCTGATCGGCCAGCACGACGTCCGCACGCCCACCTACTCCCGCTCCCGCGACGGCGCCACCCGGTCGGTGTCGTACCGGCAGGAGCAGGTGCTGCCGGCGGACCGGATCCGGGCGCTGCCCAAGGGGACCGCGTTGCTGCTGGCGACCGGCGTGCGGCCGGCGGTGATCCGGTTGCGCCCCTGGTACAAGGAGCCGGACGCGGCCCCGATCGCGGCGGCGGCGAAGGCCGAGGCGCACGCCGTCACCGAACGGGCGCGGGCGGCGGCGGCCGGACAGCCGCGGGCGGGGTGACGGCGGTGTCGACGATGCGGGCCGCACACGCGGCGCAGCAGACGGCCACGAACCGGTTCGGCGCCACCCAGCTCACCTGGCTGCTCATCTCGGTGGTCGGCATGCTCCCGCTGGCCGCGATGGCGGCGTTGGCGCTGATCGTGCTGGTGGTCATCATCCTGCTCAGCGGGTCGCAGATGACCTCGTACTCGCCGGACCCGGACAGCACGCTCGGCCCGGGCGCCGGAGGCAGCGTCCTCGTCGAACTCGCCGGCGGTGACGGCCGGGGCGGGTTCCGGGAGTCGGGCGTGCCGGACGCGGCGCTGGTCGCGCCGATCCGGGCCGCCGCCCGGGAGTGCGACCTGCTCACGCCCGTGATCCTCGCCGCCCAGATCGAGTACGCGTCCGACTTCGACGCGGACAAGGAAGGGCCGCAGGGCCGCAAGGGACTGTCCCAGTTGACGCCCGAGGTCTTCGACCGGTACGGCGAGGACGACGACGACAGCGGGGAGGCGTCGGCGCTCGACCCGGAGGACTCGGTCCACGCCCACGCCCGGTGGTTCTGTCACCTGGCCGAGGAGACCCAGCGGATGCTGGACGACGGGAAGGTGGTCGGTGACCACCTCACGTTGACGTTGATGGCCTGGGAGATGGGCCCGGAGGCGGTCGAGGCGCAGGGCGGCATGCCGGTCATCGTGCTGGACAGCTACCCGTTCCGGGTGCGGGGCCTGTTCGCCCGCTACACGATCGGCGGGACGGACACGTCCACCGCCTCGCCGACGCCGTCGGTGTCCGCCGGCGGCGGGGCGAAGAAGCGCGTGGCGCCGGACGACGACGGCTCGCTGCTGACCGCGAAGGCGTTCGGCGACATGTTCCCCGGCCGCAACCCCTTCTACACGTACGCCGGGCTCACCGACGCGATGGCGACGTTCCCCGCGTTCGCCGGCACCGGCGACGAGCGGACCCGCAAACGGGAACTGGCGGCGTTCCTGGCCAACGTCGACCACGAGTCCGGCGGCCTGGTCCACGTGGAGGAGATCGACCGGGCCGCCTGGGGCACCTACTGTGACGGCGGCCAGCCCTACGGCTGCCCCGCCGGCCGGAGCGCCTACCACGGGCGGGGACCGATCCAGCTCAGCTGGAACACCAACTACAAGGCGGCCGGCGACGCGCTCGGGCTCGACCTGCTCGGCAACCCGGACCTGGTGGCCACCGACCCGTCGGTGGCGTGGCGGACCGCGCTCTGGTTCTGGATGACCCAGCGGGGCGCGGGCACGACCACGCCGCACGCCGCGATCACCGGCGGCGCGGGGTTCGGCGGAACGGTCCGGAGCATCAACGGCGCGTTGGAGTGCGGCGGGGGCAACGCCGCGCAGGTGCGGGCGCGGGTCGAGGCGTACCGGCGGTTCACCGCCGCGCTGGGCGTCGACGTCGGCGACGAGGGGACGCTGACGTGCTGAGCGGGGAGCCGCCGTCCCGGCCGTTCTTCATCCTCTACCTGGACGGTGCGGAGTACGCCGAGGAACTGCGCCGGTTGAGCCACTGGGTGGAGGATCTGCTGCTCCCGGTGTACGGCGGCGAGGTCACCTCCGGCTCGCCCTGGTGTCCCCGGTGGCGGGAACACCCGGAGGCGATCGCGTACCTGCACGGGCTCTGGCTGGCCTGGCAGGAGCGGACCGGTCCGCGCGCGGGGCCGTCCGACCCGGCGGTGTGGCACCAGAACCACCTCTGGCCGACCATGGACACGTTGCGCAGTCCCCACGGCCCGTTCGCCGGGTGCAAGCCTGGCGGGCACCGGCCCAAGGAGCGTCCCTGGGTCGAGCGCGACGACTGAGCGGCCGGCCGGGAAACCGGCCGAAAGGACGACGGCCGGGGCGGCCGGCCCTCCGGCGGACCGATGCCGGCGACGGCCCGGGTCCGCAGGATCGGGTCATGTCACTTTCCGAACTCGCCATCCAGGCCCGGGGCCTGACCAAACGGTACGGCCGCCAGCCGGCGCTCGTCGACTGCGACCTCGACATTCCCCGGGGCCGGGTGGTCGGGCTGGTCGGCCCGAACGGCGCCGGCAAGTCCACGCTGCTGAATCTCGCCTGCGGGCTGACCACGCCGACGGCGGGCACGCTGCGGGTGCTCGGCTCACCGCCGGCGGCGAACGCCGCGCACCTGGCCCGGATCGGGTTCGTCGCCCAGGACACCCCGGTGTACGGCACGTTCTCCGTCGCCGACCACCTGCGGATGGGCGCGCGCCTGAACCCGACCTGGGACCCGGCGCTGGCCGACCGGCGGATCGCCCAGGTGGGGCTGGACCGGAAGCAGAAGGCGGGCCGGCTCTCCGGCGGCCAACGGGCGCAGTTGGCGCTCACCGTCGCCGTGGCCAAGCGTCCCGAGCTGCTGATCCTCGACGAGCCGGCCGCCGCGCTGGACCCGCTGGCCCGGGACGGGTTCCTGCGGAACCTGATGGAGTCCGTCGCCGACCTGGGTGCCGGCGCGGTTCTCTCCTCTCATCTGCTCGGCGACGTGGCGCGGGTCTGCGACCACCTCGTCGTGCTGTGCGGGGCCCGGGTCCAGGTCGCCGGCGACGTGGCCGACCTGCTGGCCCGGCACCACCTGCTGGTGGCCCCGCGCGGTGAGCTGGACCGGCTGCCGGCCGGGGTCGAGGTCGTCGAGATGCGGCACACCGAGCGGCACAGCCGGGCCGTGGTACGGGCCGACGGGCCGCTGCCGCGTACGTCGTGGACCGTCGAGCCGGTCGGGCTGGAGGAACTGGTCCTGGGCTACCTGAGCCGGGCGACGGGGGAGGTCGTCCGATGATCTGGCTCGCCTGGCGGCAGTTCCGCGTGCCGGCGCTGGTCGGCGTCGTCGCGCTGGCCCTGGTCGCCGTCTACCTGCTCCACCTCGGCCTGGACGTCCGGGACGCCGAGGACGGTTACCGGGCGCAGTGCGCCGGCCGGGCCGACTGCCCCCGGCTGAGCCAGCTCGCCGCCGACTACGAGAACACCTCGCTGTACCTGGCCGCGCTCCTGGCACCCGTCCCCGGCCTGCTCGGCATGTTCTGGGGCGCGCCCCTGGTGGCCCGGGAGCTGGAGACCGGCACCCACCGGCTGGCCTGGAACCAGAGCGTGACCCGGCGGCGCTGGCTCGCCGTCAAGCTGGCCGTGGTCGGGCTGGCCGGCATGGCCGTGACCGGCGCCGTCGCCGCGTTGGCGACCTGGGCGATGGGCCCGGTGGACCAGGTCGCGGGCAACCGTTTCAGCACCATCCTGTTCGGCGCCCGCCACGTCGCCCCGGTGGCGTACGCGGCGCTCGCCGTCGTGCTCGGCACGCTCGTCGGGCTGCTGGTGCGCCGTACCGTGCCGGCGATGGCGCTGACCGCGTTGGCGTTCGTCGTGCTCCAGTTCCTGGTGCCGAACCTGCTCCGGCCGCACCTCCTGCCGGCGGAGCACACCACGCTGCCGATGACCGCGCAGGCCATCAACCAGGCCCGGGGGCTGGGCAGCATCACCGGCGCGCCGGTGGTACGCGGACTGAGCGTGCCGGATGCCTGGGTCACCGACGTGAGTGAGCTGCGCACCCGCACCGGCGAGCCGCTGGACACCACGGTCTTCGACGCGTGTTTCACCGACCCGCCGAGGACCGGCGCGCCGGAGGGCCCGTTCGGCGACACCGCCGTGTGCCTGGCCGACCAGGACCTGCACGTGGACGTGGCCTACCAGCCGAACGGCCGTTACTGGGCGTTCCAGTGGCTGGAGTCGGGCTGCTACCTGCTGCTCGCCGGGCTGCTGACGGCCGTCGCGTTCCGGCGGCTCCGGCGACGTCCGAGCTAGGTCGCGCGGCGTCGAACGGGCGGCAGCGCCCGTCGGCGGAAGTGTAGCCCTCGTCGCCGCCGGTGACGGTGGGTCACCGCGGCGGAGGAACGACCACGGAGGAGCGGCATACCCGCGAGTCATGATCATGACTCGCGGGTATGCGTTCGTGCCGCCGGCCGCGCGCGCCGGTCCGGACCGAACGGCTCCCGCGCCGGGAGCCCGGCGGTCAGGTGCCCTCGATGATCCGGTTCTCCCAGGCCCAGGCGGCGATCTCCACCCGGTTGCGGGCGCCCAGCTTGTTCTGGATGCCGGAGACGTGGCTCTTCACGGTGCTCAACGAGATGAACAGCTCGGCGGCGACCTCCTGGTTGGTCCGCCCGCGTGCGATCGCCCGGACCACCTCCAGCTCCCGCGCGGACAGCCGCGCCGCCGGTCGGGCCGACGCCGGCCGGGCCGTGGCCGTGACGTGCCTGAGCAACCGCAGCGTCACCGACGGCGACACCAGCGCGTCGCCGTTGTGCGCGGCCCGGACCGCCTCGACCAGCAGCGCCGGCCCGGCGTCCTTGAGCAGGAAACCGACCGCGCCGTTGCGCAGCGCGCCGTAGACGTACTCGTCGAGGTCGAAGGTGGTCACCACGATGACCCGCAGCGGGTTCGGCGGGCCGGCCAGCGCGCGGGTCACCTCGATGCCGTCCAGCCGGGGCATCCGGACGTCGACCAGGCAGACGTCCGGGCGCAGCCGGCGGGCCTCGGCCACCGCCCCGACGCCGTCGGACGCCTCGCCCACCACGGTGATGTCCGGCTGGTCCTCCAGGATGAGCCGCAGCCCGCCCCGGATCATGGCCTGGTCGTCGGCGATCAGCACCCGGATGCTCATCGTGCGGTCCGGCCCGGGAGGGGGAGCGTGGCCCGTACGGACCAGCCCCGGCCGTCACGGGGCCCGGCCGTCAGCGTGCCACCCAGCGTCCGGACACGCTCGCGCATGCCGACCAGGCCGTAGCCGCCCCGGTGGGCGACCCGGGCGGGCGCCGGCGGCGCGTCGTCCACCACCTCGACGGACACCCCCTCGGGGTTCCGGTCGACGGTGACGGTCACCGAAGCGGCGTGCGGGGCGTGCCGGGACACGTTGGTCAGCGCCTCCTGCACGATCCGGTGGACCGTGGTGGTCACCTCCGGCGGCCAGGCGAGGTCACTGGCGGGCGGCCACCCGTGGCCGTCGGCGGGCAGCCGGAGCCGCACCGGCGGGCCGTGCCGGTCGAACCGGGCCACCAGCTCGGTGAGCTGCTCCGGGCCGGGCGAGGCGGGCGCCGCGTCGTCGGCGTCCCGGAGCAACCCGACCACCCGGCGCATCGCGGTGAGCGCGTCCGTGCCGGACAGCTCGATCCCGGCCAGCATCTCCGGCAGCTTCTCCGGCCGCTTCGCGCCGACCAGTTGGGCGGCCTGGGCCTGCACGACGATTCCGGTGACGTGGTGGGCGACCACGTCGTGCAGCTCACGGGCCAGCGCGAGGCGCTCGTCCCGGCGTACCCGCTCGGTGGTGGCCCGACCGTGGGCGTCGGCCAGGCGCAGCGCGACACCGACCGCGACGGCGGCCAGCCAGCACAGCGTGGCGAGCACCGGCACCGCGGAGAAGCCGTGCCTGTCGTCCAGCGACGCGAGCAGGCTGCCGACGATCACCAGCAGGCCCGCGCCGCCGACGGCGGCGGCGGTCCGCACCGGTCGGGTCCGGATCACGGAGCCGACCAGCACGGCCAGCGCGAGCGCGGTGACCGGGCCGGGTTCCTGCGGCAGGCCCGTGAGGTGGGCGACGGCGACGGCGACGGCCGCCACGCCGAGACCGGCCGCCGCCGTACGGACGCGGGCCCGGCGACGCAGCAGGGCCAGCAGGCAGGCGGTCGCCCCGACCGTCGCGTCGAGCACGGCGTACCGGGGGCCCCAACTGTCCGCGAGCATGACGGCGGTGAACGCCAGACCGAGGACGAACACCACGGCGAGGCCGAGATCGGGCAGCAGGCCGGCCGGTCGACGCGTGTCGGTCATGGCACCAGGCTAGGAAAGTCCGGGCCCGCGCCGAACCGGTCGAAAGTACGGTCACGGTCCTCGGCGCGCCGATGATCCGATCCTGTGCTATCCACGAGTCATGGCCGACGACCAGAACCTCCCCCCGGCGAGCGCCGACATCCGCGACCACCGACTGATCTACGGCTGCATGGGGCTGGGCGGCGGGTGGGACGCCGAACCGTACGGCGCACCGGAGATCGCGGCGGCCGAGGCGGCGGTCGAGGCCGCCCTGGAGATCGGCGTCACCGCGTTCGACCACGCGGACATCTACCGCAACGGCAAGTCGGAGGCGGTCTTCGGCGAGGTCCTGGCCCGCGCGCCGGAGCTGCGCCGCCGCATGCTGATCCAGACGAAGTGCGGAATCCGCCTGTCCGGCGACGACGGGCCGGGCCGGTACGACCTGCGGGCCACGCACATCGAGCGCAGCGTCGAGCAGAGCCTGACCCGGTTGAAGACCGACGTGATCGACGTCCTGCTGCTGCACCGGCCGGACCCGCTGGCCGACCCGGACGAGGTGGCCGGCGCGTTGACCTCGCTGCACCGGCAGGGCCTGGTGCGGCAGTTCGGCGTGTCGAACATGGCCGCGCCGCAGATCGCGCATCTCCAGGCGTCCCTCGACGTGCCGCTCGTCGCCAACCAGTTGGAGATCAGCCTGGGCCGGCGCGACTGGGTCGAGGCCGGCGTGCTGGTGAACACCGCGGAGTCCACCGGGACCGGCTTCCCACTCGGCACCCTGGAGCACTGCCGGGCGCACCGGATCGGCCTCCAGGCGTGGGGCTCGCTGGCCCGCGGGCGTTTCACCGGCGCCCCCCGCACGCCGACCGACCGGGCGGCGGCCGAGCGGGTCGCCGCGCTGGCCGACGCGAAGGGCACCACGCCGGAGGCGATCGTGCTGTGGTGGATCCAGCGGCACCCGGCGCGGGTGGCGCCGGTGATCGGCACCGCCCGCCCCGCCCGCATCCGGGCCTGCCGGGACGCCGCCCGACGCGACCCGGAGCTGACCCGCGAGGAGTGGTACGACCTCTGGATCGTCGCGCGCGGCACCCCGCTGCCCTGACCCACGCCCCTCGCGCCCCCTCCGGCACCGCCGCTTTCCCGGAAAGCGTGGCCATTCGAGCCTGAATGGCCACGCTTTCCGGGAACCAGCGCGCACGGGGGTGGGCGACCTCGTCAGGCGAGCGTGCAGGGCGCGCCGTTGAGGGTGAACGAGGTCGGCTTTGCGGTGTTACCGCTGTGGGTGGCCTGGAATCCGATGGTGGTCGACCCGGTGGCCGGGATGGCGGCGTTGTAGGCGACGTTCCGGGCCGTCACCGGGCCGGAGGCGGGGGAGTAGGACGCGTTCCAGCCCGAGGTGATGACCTGACCACCGGGGAGCGTGAACGCCAGGGACCATCCGTTCACGGCGGCGCTGCCGGTGTTGGTGATGGTGATGTTCTCGGTCAACCCGGAGTTCCAGGCGTTGACGTCGACGCTCACCCGGCAGGCGCCGGTGCCCGGCGGCGGCGTGGTCGGGCCGGGCGGTGGCGTGGTGGGGCTGGGCGGCGGCGTGGTCGGGCTGGGCGACGTGGTCGGGCTCGGCGTGCTGGTCAGGCCGAAGAACGCGAGAGCGGTCGCGGCCATGCCGGCGGCCGGCAGCGTGTGCCCGGCGCCCTGGATGCTGTACGCCTCCACCTGGACCGTGCCGGTGGCGTCGGCGTAGCGGCGCCGGTTCCAGTTGGCCTGCGGCGTGTCGGTCGAGGTGGGGGTCTGGCTCAGCCCGAACACGTTCGTCCACTGCTCGATCGACTCCTGCAACAGCGAGTACGGCACGAGCGTGTCACCGGTGCCGTGCCAGAGCTGCACCCGGGGGCGCGGGCCGGTGTAACCGGGGTACGCCTGGCGGACCGCGTCGCCCCACTGCTGCGGCGTCCGGTTCATGCTGCCGCCCGTGCACTGGCTGGACCCGGGCGGGTAGTCCGCCGCGCCCGCGAAGCAGTTGTAGGGCACGCCCATGAACGCCGCGCCGGCCTTGAAGACGTCGGGATAGAGCGCCAGCATGTGGTTGGTCATCATGCCGCCGGACGAGCTGCCGGTGGCGTAGACCCGGTCCGGGTCGGCGCCGTACTGCTGCTGGACCCAGCGGATCATCGAGATGATCGACACCGGGTCGCTGCCGCCGCCGCGGCGCTTGGCGGCGTCGGACCAGGTGTCGAAGCAGTTGCCGAAGCCGGCCTGCTGGGTCGCGGTCGGATAGATCACGATGTATCCGTAGCGGTCGGCCAGTGAGGCGAACTCGCTGCCGGAGTAGAAGCCCGGGCCGGATCCGCCGCAGCCGTGCATGGCCACCACGGTCGCCGGCCGGGCCGGGCGGGCGTCCGGGACGTAGACGTGCATGCGCATCCGGCCCGGGTTGTCGCCGAAGCTGGTCACCTCGGTCAGCGACGCCGCGTACGCGGGTTGGATCGTGGGGACCACCAGTCCGGCCGCCGCCAGCGTCGCGGCCACGGCGAGCAGCACCTTCGCTCTGATTCTCACGGAGACTCCTTCGATCACCTGTGCAGGTTGAGGTCGTGGGTGGTGCGCCCTGCCCGGCTCCGTGTCGGGTAGCACATAGTGTTCCCGCCGGTCCGACAAGTGTCAATCGACGCCCAACGATGCATTCCGTCGACGATCTCCGTCTACAGTCGAGGTCCCGCCCCCGAGTCGAGTCCGGAGTGCCCGTGGCCAGCGCGTTCGACATCGAGGAGATCTATCCCGACGACGGGGGGACCTCGGTGCGTCTGCCCCGGCGTCAGGCCGGGCCCTCGCCGCAGGGCGTCGCGGTGACGCTGCTGGCGGACTACACGCTGCGTACCCGCGCCGCGCTCCCGTCCGCCGCCATCGTGGCGTTGCTCGCCGAGGCGGGAGTGAGCAGCGCCGGGGCCCGGACCGCGATCAGCCGGCTGGCCCGCCGGGGCGTGCTGGAGCGCAGCCGGCACGGCCGGCACAGCTCCTACCGACTCGGCCCCACCGTGGCCGCCGACCTCTCCGCCGGGGGCCACTGGATCCTCACCTCCACCACGGCCGCCACGCCGTGGGACGGGTGCTGGACGCTCGTCGCGTTCTCGCTGCCGCAGGACCACAGCGCGCAACGTCGGGCGCTGCGCGGCCAACTTCGCTGGCTCGGCTACGCGCCGCTCTACGACGGGCTGTGGATCTCGCCGGACGAGCTGACCCCGCCGGCCCGGTCCCGGCTCGCCCAGCTCACCCTCGGCGCGGTCACGGTCTTCCGGGCCCGGCAGGCCGAGCTGGACGCGATCGGCCAGCGGGCCCCCATCGAGGCCTGGGACGTCGACGCGATCGGCCGGCAGTACGACGAGTTCCTGCGCCGGTGGACCCCGCTGGCGTCGGCGCCCGGCTCGATCGACGGCGCGGCGGCGGTGCGGGCCCGCACCGTGGTGATGGAGACGTACCGGCGGTTTCCCACGCTCGACCCGCGGTTGCCGCGGGAACTCCTGCCGGCCGGCTGGCCCCGGCAGGCGGCCCGGGACCTGTTCGCGGCCGTCTACGACGGCCTGGCCGAACCCGCCGAGCGTCACGTCCGGGCGGTCGTCGGGCGGCATGCCGGCGGTACGCCGCCCGACGTCCGGGCGCACACCACCGCCGACATGCTCGCCGGGGTGCGTGCGGACGACTGCGCCGCGCCGCCGGGCTGACGGGTGACCCGGTACGGGGGCCGGACCGCGCGTTACCGCTCGGCCGCCGTGGGCGCCTCTGCGACGCGCTCGAGCCACTCCACCAGCAGGTGACGCTCGGCGCTGCTGAGCATCCGCAGTCGCGGCGCGACGGCCCGCATGGCGACGGCGGTCGCGCGCGGGCCGTCCGGCGCCGCGGCCGGGGCGTCGGTGACGATGCGGCCCAGGACGGCGTCGATCATCGTGTCGGCCAGGGCGGGATCCCGTCGTTGCGGCGGGGTCGCCAGCAGTGTCTGGACGATTCCGACGCCCGCGGCGTGGATGAGGTCGACCGCGTGCGGCTCGGGGACCCGGAGTCGGCCGGCCGCCGCCACCCGGTGGACGCGCGTCTCCAGGATCTGTCGGCCCAGGCGGGCGGCCGGTGAGCCGGTGGCGCGTTCCGGGTCGTTCAGCAGCCGGAACACGGCCGGGTTGTCGAGACCGAACTCGATCTGTCTGTGCCAACTCGTCCGCAGGTCGTCGAGCGGGTCGACGTCCGCCGCCGTGGCCGCCGCCACGGCGGCGGCCTTGTCCGCGACGAACGTGGCCAGTACCTGCTCGGCGACGGCCTCCAGCAGGCCGTCCTTGTCGCCGAACAGGCGGTAGATGGTCGGGGCCTGGACGCCGGCCCGCTCCGCGACGCCCCGGGTGGTGACGGCGCCGGGCCCGCTGCGGCGCAACAGCCACGCGGCGGCGTCGACGATCGCCGCCCGGGTGTCCGCCCGGCTCTTGACCCCATCGCTCATGAATCAACGATAACACTCGCTTGTTATCGACGGCAGCAGGCGCTACGGTCGTCGTGTTTCCGCTGATAACGCGAAAGGCGAATCAATGATTATCGTGACCGGGGCGACCGGGGCCCTCAACGGCGCAACCGTCGACCACCTGCTCGACCGTCTGCCCGAGAGCGAGATCGTGGTCGCCGTGCGCGACACCGCGAAGGCGGAGCGCTTCGCGCGGCGAGGCGTCGAGGTCCGACGCGGCGACTACGCCGACCCCGCCTCCCTGCCGACCGCGTTCGCCGGTGCCGACCAGTTGTTGCTCGTCTCCGCCAACGACCCGGTCGCGGACGTGACCGCCCTGCACCGCGCGGCGATCGACGCCGCGCTCACCGCCGGGGTGAGACGGATCGTCTACACCAGCCACCAGGCCGCCGCACCGGACAACCCGTTCACCCCCGGACGGAGCCACTTCGCCACCGAGCAGCTCCTGGCCGCCTCCGGGATTCCCTGGACCTCGCTGCGCAACGGGTTCTACGCCCACAGCCTCCCGTGGTTCGCCGGCCCGTGGCGCGAGACCGGAGTGATCGCCGTGCCCGGCGACGGACCGGTGTCCTGGACCGCCCGCGAGGATGCCGCCGAGGCAGCGGCCGTGATCCTCGCCTCCGACGGCGCGTACGACGGCCCGACGACCCTGACCGCGCCCGCGGCGCCGACCTTCGCCGAGATCGCCGAGCTGGCCTCCGAGCTGTCGGGGCGGACCGTCCGCTACCAGCCGACGGACGAGGCGGACTGGACGGCCGCGCAGGTCGCCGCCGGGCTGCCGGAGCACCGGACGCGTTTCCTGCTGGGCTTCTACCAGGCCGCGCGGGACGGCTTCTTCGCCGGCGTCGACCCGCTGCTCGGCGAACTCCTCGGCCGTCGGCCACGCGGCGCGCGGGACGCCCTGCGGGCGGCGGCCGGAGCCGGTTCCGCCTCCTGACGACGGTCGCGACGATCCGGCCGGCCCCTTCCCGGGTACGCGGGGTCAGCCGCGCGCCGGCTCCCGTCCCGGCTCGCGCGTCAGGTACGCCTCGATACGGTCGAACGCGCCGGGCATGACCTCGCCGGCGAAGAAGTCGCGTAGCTCCGGCGTCGGAAAGCCGCTCTGCACCACGGTCATCAGCGTGCCGCCGTCGCAGTCGGCGAACGTGACCTCGATGCGGGTGGTCAGGGTGACGCCGTCGGGGCCGCTGCCGGTGGACTCGGTGACGAGCCGGTGCGGCCGGTCGATCTCCAGGAACGTCTGCGTCTCGCGGAACAGCGCGTCGGGGGAGGGCCCCCACACGGCGGTCTGTTTCCCGCCGACCCGCAGGTCGACCTCGATCTCGACGATGCCGGGCTCGGTGTCGAGGATGCTGAACCAGATCCGCTGCTTCTCGGCGTCGGTGTAGGCGTCGAAGACCTCCTCGGGGCGGGCGGGGAGCTGCCGGGTTATCCGCATGTCGAACGTCATGTGTCACGGTCCTTCGGGTCGTGTCGGGTCGGGTTGTCCGGGTCCGGCCGGAGCGTGAGGTAGGCGTCGAGGCCGTCCAGGCGACGTGCCCAGAGCCGCTGGTAGAAGGCGATCCAGGCCATCGCGTCGTCCAGCGGGGCGTCGGCGAGCCGGCACTGCCGGGACCGACCGACCTTCCGCGTCACCACGAGCCCGGCGTTCTCCAGCGCCTGGACGTGCTTCTTCATGCCGGTGAGGCTCATCCCGGTCGGCTCGGCGAGTTCGCTGATGGTGGCCGGGCCCGCGCCGAGGCGGACCAGGATGTCGCGCCGCGTGGGGTCGGCCAGGCTGGCGAACACCCGGTCGAGAGTCTCTTGCTGAACCACGTGGTTCAGCGTACGACACTGAACCGCGTGGTTCAACGTTGGCGGCCGGTCAGGCGTCGGCGAGTGTCTCCATGGCGAGACGCTCGCGCTCGGCGAGGTCGGTGAGGAGCGCCGAGGCGCGGGTGAGGTGCGCGGCGTCGCCCGTCTCTCCGGCGGTGGCGAGGTGGTGGGCGACCTCGGTCCACCGCGGCGCGATGTCGGCGTAGCGCCGGTGGGCGCGGCGGAGCACGTCGTCGTCGAGCGCGGCGGCGGCCTCGGCCAGGAAGTCGCGGTAGAGCGCGCGGAACAGCGCGCCGCCGGTGCCGCCGCGCTCCATCAACGTCGCGGCCAGCGGTAGGTCGCGGGCCGGGTCGGTGGCGCGGTCCATCCACCGGGTGATCCGCCGGGCGGCGGTGGCGATGCCGCGGTGCCCGAGGTTGGCGATGGGTGGGTGCAGGAACGCGTCCGCGTTGGCGCGCACCGCCGCGCGCACCGCCGCCTCCAGCTCGGGTCGCCCGCCGGGGGCGGAGATCGTGTACGAGCGGTTGCGCGCGGTCATCGGTCCGCGCTCGTCCCGGGCCCGCGCCAGGCTCTCCAGCGTGGTCGTCACGGCGCCGCCCTGCTGCGCGGTGTCGACCAGGTGGGCATGGGTGTCGTCGTAGCCGTACATCGCGACGGTGTGGCCGCCGAAGTGGACCTTCGTGGTGAAGTAGTCCAGATGGTAGGAGTCCAGTTGCAGGCCGACCGGGTGTCCGGCGTCGAGCGCGGCGGCCACGTCCTGCCAGGCCCGGCGGGGTGAGGTGGTCTCCCGGACCCGCAGGGTCAGGTCGAGGTGCCCGGCCACGGCCCGGGTGACGCACATCGGTCTGGTGCGACCGCCGAGGAACGGCACGTCCATGGCCCGGGCGTCCCAGTAGACGAAGCCCAGCCCCTCGCCGAGGCCGAACAGCATCGGCTCGGACAGGTCGAGGCCGGCGTGGCGGGTCAGCACCCCGAGCGTGGTGGTCTCGCAGTGCACGCCGGCGGTGACCGCCGGATTCTCGATGATCATTCGATGTCCTGATCTTCTGGTCCGGAAAAGCTCCGAAAGTTTCGGTGATCGATGCCCGGTGACGGTCGGTGGATCGTGGGCCCCGGCTCGTGACGCCGCGTGTCGAAGCGCTTCACACTGGCTTTCACCAGCGCATACGCGGTGTCGACGACCCCCTCGCGCCACCGCCGGTTTCCATGATGTTTCCGGAAGTTGTTGACACCGTGAACGACGCCTCCAATACTGTGGCCATCGACTTGCCTCGATGGCGATCGATATTCGTCGGCCGGTGGTGGTGCTGCCACCCGCCGGTCGCGCGCCCCGCCACCACAGGGAGGGAACACGCCCATGAACGACGCCCCCGTCCGCTCGGGCAGCCGCAGGCGCGGACGCCTCAGGACGCTCCTCGGCGGCGCCTGCGCCGTGGCGCTCGCCGCCGCCGGGACGACGGCGGTCCTGTCGAGCCCCGCCTACGCCGACCAGACCGTCACGTCGAACTCGACCGGCACCCACAACGGCTACTTCTATTCCTTCTGGAAGGACAGTGGCAACGTCTCCATGACCATGGGGGACGGCGGTCAGTACAGCACCCAGTGGAGCGGCATCAACAACTTCGTCGCCGGCAAGGGCTGGAACCCCGGCGGGCGCCGGACGGTCAGCTACTCCGGCAGCTTCAACCCGTCCGGCAACGCCTACCTCACCCTGTACGGGTGGACCCGCAACCCCCTGGTCGAGTACTACATCGTCGACAGCTGGGGCAGTTGGCGTCCGCCGGGCAGCGGCTACATGGGCACGGTGACCAGCGACGGCGGCACCTACGACATCTACCGCACCCAGCGCGTCAACGCGCCCTCGATCGAGGGCACCCGGACGTTCTACCAGTACTGGAGCGTGCGGCAGTCGAAGCGGGTCGGTGGCACGATCACCGCCGGCAACCACTTCGACGCGTGGGCCCGCGCCGGCATGAACCTGGGTAGCCACGACTACCAGATCCTGGCCACCGAGGGCTACCAGAGCAGCGGCAACTCCAACATCACGATCGGCGGCTCCGGCACCACTCCGACCACCCCGCCGCCGAACAACGGCGGTTGCACGGTCAGCGTCAGCCGGGCCGAGGACTGGAGCGACCGGTTCAACGTGACGTTCTCGGTCAGCGGCAGCAGCAACTGGACGGTCAACATCCAGACCCAGGGTGGTCAGACGCTCCAGAACAGCTGGAACGCCTCGGTGAGCGGCACCAGCGGTACGCTCACGGCGCGCCCCAACGGCAGTGGCAACAGCTTCGGCATCACGCTCTACAAGAACGGCAACAACAACACGCCGACGGCGAGTTGCTCGGCCGGCTGAGCCGGTCCGTCCGGTGGGGGTGCCGCGTTGGCGGCGCCCCCACCTTCGCGTGTGCCGGCCGACACACCGGGGCGGAAACTTGATTGATTCCAAAACACTGGACTAGTGTTCCTCGGGTGACGCCCGACTTCGAGACCCAGTTGCGGGCGGTCTCGTTGCGCGTGACCCGGCCCCGCCTGGCGGTGCTCGCCGCGCTGCGGGACCACCCGCACGTCGACACCGACACCGTGATCGCGCTGGTCCGGGCGGGTCAGCCGACCGTCTCCCACCAGGCGGTCTACGACGTGCTCCGCGCGCTCACCGACGCCGGCCTGGTCCGGCGCATCCAGCCGGCCGGCGCGGTCGCCCGCTACGAGTCGCGGGTGGGAGACAACCACCACCACGTCGTCTGCCGCTCCTGCGGCGCGATCGCCGACGTGGAGTGCGCCGTCGGTCACGCCCCCTGTCTCACCGCCTCGGACGACCACGGCTTCGTGGTCGACGAGGCGGAGGTCGTCTACTGGGGCACCTGCCCCGGCTGCGCGACCGACCGCACCGCCCAGTGATCCACGAGTTCGGCCAGTGATCCGCCAGTTCGGAAGGAAACAGATGAGCGAGACCCAGGACAACGGGCCCGTCAGCGCCCAGGGCGTGGACGCCAAGGAGGCGGCCGGCTGCCCGGTCGCGCACGACTCCGTGACCGCGCACGGCAGCGAGAGCGAGAACCCGGCGATCGACTCGCCGACCCCGAAGACCGGCGGTCGTCCGCGCACCAACCGGGACTGGTGGCCCAACCAGCTCGACCTGTCGGTGCTGCACGCCCACTCGGCGAAGGGCAACCCGCTGGGGGCGGACTTCAGCTACGCCAAGGAGTTCGCCAAGCTCGACGTCGAGGCCCTCAAGCGGGACATCGTCCAGGTGCTCACCACCTCGCAGGAGTGGTGGCCGGCCGACTTCGGCCACTACGGCGGCCTGATGATCCGGATGAGCTGGCACGCGGCGGGCACCTACCGCATCGAGGACGGCCGCGGCGGCGCCGGCGACGGCGGCCAGCGGTTCGCCCCGCTGAACAGCTGGCCGGACAACGCCAACCTGGACAAGGCCCGCCGGCTGCTCTGGCCGGTCAAGCAGAAGTACGGCCAGAAGATCTCCTGGGCCGACCTGCTGGTGCTGGCCGGCAACGTGGCCCTGGAGTCGATGGGGTTCAAGACCTTCGGCTTCGGCTTCGGCCGCGAGGACGTCTGGGAGCCCGAGGAGATCTTCTGGGGTCCGGAGGACACCTGGCTCGGTGACGAGCGCTACGCCTCCGAGAAGGAGATGGCGGCCGGTGTCGGCGCGACCGAGATGGGCCTGATCTACGTCAACCCGGAGGGTCCCCGCGGCAACGCGGACCCGGCCGCGGCGGCGCACTTCATCCGCGAGACGTTCCGCCGGATGGCGATGAACGACGAGGAGACCGTCGCCCTCATCGCCGGTGGCCACACGTTCGGCAAGACCCACGGCGCCGGTCCCGCCGACGACCACGTGGGCCCGGAGCCCGAGGGCGCCCCGCTGGAGAACCAGGGCCTGGGCTGGCTGAGCACGTACGGCAGCGGCAAGGGCGGGGACACCATCACCAGCGGCCTCGAGGTGACCTGGACCGACCGGCCGACGGAGTGGAGCAACCGCTTCTTCGAGATCCTCTTCGGCTACGAGTGGGAGCTCACCACCAGCCCGGGCGGGGCGAAGCAGTGGGTCGCCAAGGACGCCGAGGCGATCATCCCGGACGCCCACGACCCGGCCAGGAAGCACAAGCCGACAATGCTGACGACGGACCTGTCGCTGCGCGTCGACCCGGCGTACGAGAAGATCTCGCGCCGCTTCCTGGAGCACCCGGACGAGTTCGCGCTGGCGTTCGCCAAGGCCTGGTACAAGCTGCTGCACCGCGACATGGGCCCGGTCAGCCGCTTCCTCGGCCCGTGGGTCCCGGAGGCCCAGCTCTGGCAGGACCCGGTGCCGGCCGCCGGCCACGAGCTGGTCGGTGACGCCGACGTCGCCGCGCTGAAGGCAAAGGTGCTCGACTCCGGCCTCACCACCGCGCAGCTCGTCTCCACCGCCTGGGCCTCGGCCGCGAGCTACCGCTCGACCGACAAGCGCGGTGGCGCCAACGGCGCGCGGATCCGGCTGGAGCCGCAGCGCAACTGGGAGGTCAACCAGCCCGAGCAGCTCGCGACCGTGCTGGCGACCCTGGAGGACATCCAGCGGGAGTTCAACGCCGCGGGCGGCGCCCAGATCTCGCTCGCGGACCTGATCGTGCTGGCCGGTTCGGCCGCGGTCGAGAAGGCGGCGCGGGACGCCGGCGTCGAGGTGACGGTGCCGTTCCACCCGGGTCGCACCGACGCCACCCAGGAGCAGACCGACGTCGAGTCGTTCCGGGTGATGGAGCCGCGCGCCGACGGGTTCCGCAACTACCTGCGGGCGGGCGAGAAGACCGAGCCGGAGGTGCTGCTCGTCGACCGGGCGTACATGCTCGGCCTGTCCGCGCCGGAGATGACCGTCCTCGTCGGCGGTCTGCGCGCCCTGGGCAACAACGTCGGCGGCACGGCGCACGGTGTGCTCACCGACCGCCCCGGCGTGCTCACCAACGACTTCTTCGCCAACCTGCTCTCCCCGGGCACCCGGTGGAAGGCGGCGGAGTCCGGCGAGCACGTGTACGAGATCCGGGACGTGGCGACCGACCAGGTGAAGTGGACCGCCACCGCGGTCGACCTCGTCTTCGGCTCGAACTCGCAGCTGCGCGCGATCGCCGAGGTCTACGCCAGCGAGGACGCCCGCGAGAAGTTCGTGGCCGACTTCGTGGCCGCCTGGACCAAGGTGATGGAGCTGGACCGGTTCGACCTGGCCTGATCCACCGCGCACCGACGAGCCCCGGCCGATCCGTCACGGATCGACCGGGGCTCGTCGGGTGTAAGGAACTGTCCACACAGGGCACGAGGTGGTTGCCCGATGGCATAATCGCTCGGGTGTCGGTCGAGAGCGTCTTTGCCAATGCCAGTATGCAAGCGGCGAAATATCTCGGTGCCACCGTCCTGAAGCCGCTGCGTCTCAAACGAGCCGCCGAGAAATTCGAGCACCCGGTCGCCCAGAAGACGATAGCGGAGTTTCTGGAACGCCTGACTCCCGCGACGGCGAATCAGCTATATGAGTTCATCGGGTCCACGCACTTCGAATTCCTGGCGCACCAGGTCCTCTCGTGGCAGGCGACGGGCTGGGATGATGGCCGGCGCGTCGAACTGCTGCATGACATCCGCAGCCGCCTGGGCGTCATCGACATGGATCGCGCAGACGTGTGGGTCGGTGCCGAGATCTTCCTTCAAGCGCTGAACGTGGTCGTTGCGGAGGCGGCCGGCCGAATAGGCGCGGGCGACCAGCCGAAGGCGGCCGGCCCGGTCGTCCACCTGGCCTGCCAGTACCTGCGGGACAACGACTTCGCGGCGTACCTGCGCCAACTCTCGACGGTCTACCAATACAGCCAGCGGCTTCGGGCTCAGGTCGCCGCGCTGCGTTCCAAACTACGTCTGGTCCATCTCGCGAGTGGACCGGAGGCTGACTACACCGGCCTCCACGTCGAACCCACCTTCGGCTCGGTCGGCGATTCCCGCCGGGCGGTCGACGGCCATGAGCTGCTGTCGACCTTCAGCCGACTGGTCGTGTTGGGTGATCCCGGTGCCGGTAAGTCGACCTTCGCCGCGAAACTGGCCTTCGACCTCGCCACCGATCGCGTCCCCGGCTTCGCCGGCACGGTCCCGTTCCTGCTGGTCGTGCGCGATCACGCGCACATGCTCGACGGCGGGCGCATGCTCACCGACTTCCTGGATTCGACGTCCCGCAGCCCATACAGCATGACACCACCCGAGCACGGCTTGGAGTTTCTACTCAGCTCCGGTGACGCGTTCGTCATCGTCGACGGGGTGGACGAACTCCGCACGGCCGAGGCCCGGCGTCGCTTCGGTGAACTGGTCGAGGGATTCGCCCACCGCTATCCGGCGACCCGGATGGTCGTCACGTCGCGTATCATCGGCTACGGTGACGCGCCACTGAATCCGCTTCTTTTTCACCGGGCCCGCGTGCAGCCGTTCACCGTGGCACAGTGCGGGGAGTACGCCTCGCGATGGTTCGCGCTCGACGGCGAGTCGACGCCGGTCCAGCAGAAGCGTATGGCGCGTGGCTTCATCGCCGAGACGGACTCGGTGGACGACCTACGCCGCAATCCGCTCCTGCTGTCGCTGCTCTGCTCGCTCTACGCCTCGAAGCACTACATCCCACGGCACCGTACGGAAATCTACGAACAGTGCGCCGAGTTGCTGTTCGAGCGCTGGGACAAGCGCCGCGAGATCTCGGTGCCCCTGAAATACGTGGTGGACGTCCGGCCGGCGATCGCCGAACTCGCCTGGAAACTATTCCGTGATCCGTTGCGACGCCAAGCCCTGCGGAAGCGAGAGATCCTCCACTTCCTGACGCGGTACCTGCGCGAAGAGCGTTACGCGACCGATCACGAAGCGGCCGCCGCCGCCGAGGACTTCCTTGCGTTCTGCGCCGGCCGGGCGTGGGTACTCACCGAGATCGGGACGGCTCATCACGAGCAGTTGTACGGATTTACGCACAGCACATTCCTAGAATATTTCGCCGCCCTTCGACTCGTCCGTCAGACGGAGACGGTCGAGGCTACCTGGCAGGAGCTGCGCCCGCGCATCGGTGACGCGTCGTGGTCGGTGGTCAGCGAACTGGCGGTGCAGATACTGGATCGCAACAACAACGGCGGCGCCAACCGGTTCGTGAGTCACCTGGTGAGCGACAAGGCCGAGGAGACGGAAAGCACCCGGCTGAGCTTCGCGGCCCGGCTTACCAGTCATCTGACCCTGAACAACCTATCGCTCCAGGGCCTGTGCACGCGTGCGGTCGACCGCTCGTGCGCGGTACCGGCGGGGGTCCGACGCGGCTTTCTGGATCCGGTGCCCCGCGCCGCCGTCCGCGCCGTCGACGGACCATTGTCGGATCTTCTGACGGTTTCGCTGCCCGAGAACGCCAGTCGCGTCGCGACATACGTCATCGATGCCCTGCTCGAACGTTCGGCGGCCACCAACGTCGACTGGTCCGAGAACACTCCCGATTTCCTTCTCGCATTCCTCAGAACCTTCTCCCGCCAGGGCAACGAAACCGCTGAGCACATCACGTCGCGTATGGGGGACGTGCTGCTACCACCCGGGGCACGTCGCTGGGAGGCGTTGTTCGACCCCGGACCGGAGGAACTGCGGGAGCACGGCCTCCAGATCCTCTACGAGGAAACCCTCGTCGGTCAGGTCGGACTGGCGTCGAATGCGCAAGTTCTATTGGCACTGGCGCTCACCGTCGACCAGGGCGACGCGTTCCGGGACTACCTCGGGTGGAGGCTGCCCGAGCTCTACGAGCTCATGCTCTCCCAGCCGTGGCCCTGGCTGACGTCCTCGGCGTCACACATGCTGGGTTACTCGGCGGTACGCGACGAGATCGCGCTACTCGCCCCACGCGTGTCGACCACGCGGTTCATGCGCATGCCGCGACGCGAACGGTCTGCGGTCGTTCTCCTGCTGTTGCCCTACACGCAGCTGTTCCGGGCCAGCGTGATCGATTCGTCGAGCAGCATCGTCAACCTGCTGAGCTTCGCCCGTCATCATCCCGGCCGAATCGATCTCGCGATCCGGATGATCGACCAGTGGGACCTGGAACCCCACGCCTACGACCTCCTGAGTCGTTATCTTGGCGGGGAGGCGTCCCCGATCGGTTGAGCGTGACGGCCGGTTCCCGCCTCGCCGCCGTGCTTTCCCGACCCCAGAACGGCGTGCCGCGGCGACAACCCGGGCGGTCGGCCGACGGTCAGGCGAGGTCGGCGTCATGCACCAGCAGGGCGAGCTGCACCCGGTTGTTCAGGTCGAGCTTGGCCAGCAGCCGCGACACGTGTCCCTTCACGGTCGGCACGCTCATGCCCAGCCCGGCGGCGATCTCCGCGTTCGACCGACCCTCGCCGATGAGCACCACCACGTCCCGTTCCCGGTCGGTGAGGGCGGCCAGCCGGTCCCGCGCACGGGTCCGACGGATCCCCGCGGCCGGGTCCGCGATGTGGTCGACAAGTCGACGGACCGCGGCGGGGGAGAGGATCGCCGCACCCTGGGCGACGGTGCGGACCGCGGCGAGGATCTCCCGGGGCGGGGTGTCCTTGAGCAGGAACCCGCACGCGCCACCGCGCAGCGCGTCGAGCACGTACTCGTCGGCGTTGAACGTGGTCAGGACGACGATCTCCGGTGCGCCCGGGCGGGACCGGATGCGGCGGGTGGCGGTGAGCCCGTCGACGCGGGGCATCCGGACGTCCATGAGGATCACGTCCGGCCAGTGGGCGTGCGCCATCGACACGGCTTGCGCGCCGTCGGCCGCTACCGGTGGTGGACAGTGGTGATGGTGACCACGTCGTCGGTCGCCTCGATGGTGCCGGTCCACTCGCCGTCGTCCTTGTCGAACGTGATGGTGGTGGTCCCGTCGACGGTGCGGTCGCCGGTGACGTCGAAGAAACCCCGGGGCAGGTGGTCGCGGTAGAACGCGAGCACCCGCTCCGGGGCGGGCTCGACCAGGGTGAGCCGCGCCCCGGCGGTGGTGTCGGAGAGGTCGCGCAGCCGGCTGCCCGGCGGAAAGCGGAAGTTGAACGGCAGGTTCGTCACGCCCAGGTCCCGGCCGGTCAGCGCAACCTCGGTGTCGTCCGGCCGGGGCGGCGCGGTCGTCCCGGCCGGTTGCGCGCGGGCGAAGGTGACGGTGGTGTCCCGGGAGCTGGTGATGACCGCGACGGTCCAGCCGCGTCCGGCGAGGTGCAGCGTCCCGGCGGTGTCGGTGCCCACCGGGTACCCGGCCGCCGGGCCGGCCTGACGGTAGTGGATGAGCACCTGCTCCGGCGGGGGAGCGGTCAGGATCACCGTCGCCGAGGCCGGGTCGCCGAACACGGTGTCGACCTTGCTGCCGTCGGGAAAGCCGAGTCCGGGTGCCACCGCGGGGACGATCCGTCCGTCCACTGTCGTGCCGCCGTCCCGGCTCGGGCCGGTCGACGGGCTCGCCGGAGCGGAGGTGCCGGGCGAGCCGGTGCTCGTCGGGCCGCTCACCGCCTCGTCCGCGCCGCCGCAGCCGGTGGCCGCGGCCAGTAGCGCGAGCCCCGCCAGCGCGGGCAGCAGCCGCCGGGCCGGTCCGCGGGCGGGCGTGGTCTGGGCGTGTGCCATGACGGGTCCCTTCGGGGTGCGGGAGGCGGTGTGGCTGCCCCCGATCATGCCGGCTCCGATCAACCGTCGTGCCGGGGTCTCACACCGTTGGAATTCTTGCCATCCGGTCACGGGCGCGTCCGGGGAGCGTTTGACCTGCTCCTGGGCGGTTCGGGGCGGTCGATGTTGCGGACCGGTTTCGAAAAGTTTGCCGCAAGGCCTTGCAAAGACTTTCATGAATCCCGCATGGTGTTCGCTACCTGGATGGCCGTCCACCCCACGCGCACCCTTTCGAGCACCGGAAGAGGTACCCCTGCCATGGAATCCGCCAGGCCACACCCGCGTGGCCGCGCCGTCCGCCTGTTGCTCGCCGCCGCGCTCGTCGCGACCGGCGGCACGGCGGTCGTCGTCGCCGCCACCACCGCCGCCACGCCCGCCCGTGCCGCCACCGTCCTCAACGACAGCGAGGTGACCGCCAACCTCTGGGAATGGAACTGGCCCTCGGTCGCCGCCGCCTGCACCGACCACCTCGGCCCCGCCGGGTACGGCGCGGTGCAGGTGGCCCCGCCGCAGGAGTCGGTCAGCCTGCCGAACAGCCCCGACGGCGCGCACCCCTGGTACGAGGTGTACCAGCCGGTGTCGTACAAGCTGGACAGCCGGTTCGGCAACCGGCAGCAGTTCGCCGCCATGGTCACCGCCTGCCACGCCGCCGGCGTCCGGGTCTACGTGGACGCGGTGGTCAACCACATGGCCGGCACCAACAACCCGGCCGGCACGCGCGGGTACGCCGGCACCGAGTTCACCGGCTACAGCTACCCGGCGGTGCCCTACGGCGGCGGGGACTTCCACCGGCCGGGGGACAACTGCCCGACCTCCGGCGGCATCAGCGACTGGAACAACGAGGCCCAGGTGACGAGCTGTGAGCTGCTGTCCCTGTCGGACCTCTACACCGAGAAGGAGACGGTCCGCAACAAGATCGCCGGGTACCTGAACGACCTGATCGGCCTCGGCGTCGACGGCTTCCGGGTGGACGCGGTCAAGCACGTCAAGAAGGACGACTTCGCCGCGATCCTCGGCAAGCTGAACAACACCGTGGCGGAGGGCCGGCGCCCGTACGTCGCGCAGGAGATCTTCGACGGCGCCAGCAACCCGGCGTTGCAGGCCCGCGCGTTCACCGGCAACGGCGACGTGCTCGACTTCGGGTACGCCAAGGGCATCCGCTCGGCGTTCCTCGGTTCCATCTCCTCGCTGGCCAACGTGCCGAACTGGAACCTCGACGCGCCCAGCGCCAACGTCTTCGCCATGGTCACCAACCACGACCTGGAACGCGACGGGGTGGTGCTGTCGTACCAGAACGGCAGTGACTACGTGCTCGCCTCCTACTTCGCGTTGGCGTACCCGCACGGCAAGCCGTCGGTCTACGACAGCTTCACCTGGTCCAACCGGAACCAGTCTCCGCCGAGCGACGGCACCGGGCGCGTCACCGACACGGTCTGCGGCGCGGCCTGGAACTGCCTGACCCGCAGCGCCGGCATCAAGGGCATGGTCGGCTGGGCCAACGCGGCCCGCCCGGTCAGGACGGTCTCGGACTTCACCACCGTGAACAACAACGTGATCGGCTTCCACCGGGGCGACCGGGCGTGGATCGGCATCAACGACTCCGGCACCGCCACCACCGCCACCTTCACCACCGGGCTGGCCGACGGCGGGTACTGCGACGTCATCGCGGGCAGCGCCACCGCCGCCGGCTGCACCGGCGGCACGGTCACCGTCTCCGGCGGCCGGGCCACCGTGACGGTCCCGGCCAACGGCGCGGTCGCGCTCCACGTCGGCGCGCGGCCCGGGACGAGCCCGTCGCCGACCGCGTCCCCGACGGCCAGCCCGACCACCAGCCCCACCGACCGGGTCGCCACCACGTTCACCGTGAACGCGACCCCGACCGCCGGCCAGGACGTGTACGTGGTCGGCAGCGTCCCCGAGCTGGGGGCGTGGACGCCGGCGAACGGCGTCCGCCTCACCGCGCAGGGCGGCGGCGTCTACCGCGCTACCGTCGACCTGCCCCGGTCGACCAGCGTGGAGTACAAGTTCGTCAAGGTGACCACGGCCGGCGCGGCCACCTGGGAGTCCGGCGCGAACCGGACCCTCACCACGCCGGCCACCGGCACGTACGCGGTGACCGAGACGTTCCGCGGCGACACCGTCTCGACGGCGGTGGCCACCTCGTTCGCGGTCACCGCGACCACTGTCTACGGCCAGAACGTCTTCGTGGTCGGCAACGTCGCGGCGCTGGGCGGGTGGAACCCGGCCGGCGCGGTCGCGCTCTCCCCGGCCACCTACCCGGTCTGGCGGGCCACCGTCGACCTGCCGCCGAACACCGCGGTCGAGTACAAGTACGTCAAGAAGAACCCGGACGGGTCGGTGACCTGGGAGTCCGGCGCGAACCGGAGCTTCACCACGCCGGCCGGCGGGACCCGTACCGCCACCGACACCTGGCGCTGACCGCGCGGCGCGGCCCGCCCCCGCATCTCGGGGACGGGCCGCGCCCACCGGTCAGGCCGGCGAGAGGCAGCGCGGTCGCCGCCCGCGTCCGGCGACCGCCACCAGCGTCACGACCAGGCACGTCACGGCGGCGGCGACGAGCGGCGGCCGGCCGCCGAGGTGCACGGCCGCCGCGCCGAGCGGGATGGCCGGCGTGATCGGCCCGAACATCAGCGTGTTCGCCGTGCCGGACGCCCGTCCGAGCAGCGCCGGTGGCGTGTGTGTCTGGATCGCGGTGACGGCGGCGACCAGCGTCCACGGCAGGCCGACGCCGATCACCGCCGAGGTGGCGACGGTGGCCGGCCACCAGGGCAGGCACCGACCCAGGCAGCCGGCGGCGAACAGCGCGGTGCCGGCGACGCCGACCGCGACCGCGCCCCACCTGTCGACGAGCCGCCCCACGGCCAGGCCGGCGAGCACCGAACCGCCGCCCTGCGCGCCGGCCAGCACGCCGAGGAACGTCGACGGCAGCGCCAGCTCCGCGGTCACCACCGTATAGAGCGCCGCGGTGGTGAAGCCGGACATCGCGATCGACACGGCGGCGAGCGTCACGGGTACGCGCACCGCCCGCCGGCCGAGGAGGGCGGCGAGCCCTGCCCGCAGGCCGTGCGGGTGTCCCGCCGCCGGGCCGGGCGGCGACGCCGGCGGGTCGGCCGTGGTCGGGGCGGCGCCGGTGGCGGGCAACCGCAGCGCGGCGTAGAGGAGCGCGGCGAGCACCGGCGCGGTGGCGCTGAGCACGGCCACCGGGTGCCCGCCCCGCCACGCGTAGAGCCCCGCGCCGGCCAGCGGCGCCACCAGTTTCATGCCCTCCTGGGCGCTGGACCGCCAGCCGTTGACGTCGGCGAGCCGCGCCGGGGACAGCGCCACCGGCAGCAGTGCCGTCTCGCCGGCGTCGATCAGCACGTAGGCGACCCCGTAGGCGGACGCGACGACGAAGATCAGCCAGGTCTGGCCCGGCCCGCGTACCGCGAGCAGGCAGAGCAGGGCCGCGGCCAGCGCCAGGTTGACGCCGATGACCAACGGTCGCCGGGGTACCCGGTCCAGCAGCCCGCCGAGCCACGGTCCGGCCAGCACCGGCACGTACACGCAGAGCCCGGCGAGCGCGGCCCGCCCGGTGGAGCCGGTGAGGTCCAGCACCCAGATGCCGGCGACCAGGGCCATGGCGCCGCCGCCGAGCCCGGACAGCAGCGAGATGGCCACGAATAGCGCGGCGTTGCGGCGCATGAGTCGTCCTCCAGAGTTGAGCGGGGATGACTCACATCCTCAGTTCTTGAGCGGGACGCGGGCAATGCTGTCCGGCGACGTCAATCCTTTGTTGACAGTGCGGCGGCGATGCGGTCCGCCGCGCTCCGGGCCGGTGCCGGCAGTCGCGGCCCGACGCCGGTCAGGTCCGCCACGAGGTACGCGGCCAGCGCGTACAGCGGCCCGGGGGCGGCGTCCAGGGCGGACGCGGCCGTGTCGCGCACCAGCGCCGCGCGCCGGAACCGGCCGTCCCACGCCCGGTCCGTCGCGATCCAGCGGTGCAGGTCGGAGACGGCGGCCCGCAGCGCCACCACCTCGGTCGACCAGGCCCGGTCGAGCCGCCCCAGCCGGGACCGGCGGGCCGCCAGGAGCCGTTGCCGGCGTTGCTCGGCGGCCTGCCGGCTGCTCAGCCCCAGCGCGCCGGCGATCTCGGCCCAGGTCGCGCCGTCGTGCCGGGCCCGGTCGATCAGCTCCAGCTCCTGCTCGTCCAGCCGGGCCCGCGCGGGCCCGATCTCAGCCAACCGCGCCACGTCCGGAGTCACCTGTCAACACTACATTGACGCGCCCCGGCGGCCTGGTCGGCGCGGTGGTGCGGCACCACCAGCAGAAGCGGTCGACCAGCATGGGCAGCGGTCGCTGCCAGCCCGTCAACCGGGGTGCCGGTACGGCACCGGGCGGGTGGGGCGACGCCATGTCGGGGCCGCGTGTCCGGCGGCGGTGTCTCCTGATGCCCCCGGGACGGCATTGATGATTGTGACGACTTGACGTCCGTCGTGTTATCGCTCACAGTCGATGTGTGCCGCTCCGGTATCACGGCGCATCATCGGCCGTCGGGAGTGCCACCCGGCCTGGGCGCGCGCCCCCTCTCGACCGGGCGGCATGGTGTTAGCGCTAACAAAGCGAGCTGCCGGTCGATCCCCGCACCGCGTGCCGGCCCGAACGAAGGAGGAGCATGGTGCGAATCGATAGACTCCCGGCCCGGGCGGGACGCGGCGGCCGGTGGTCGCGCGTCGTGGCCGCGGCGCTGGCGGTGCTGCTCGGCGCCGGCATCGTCGCGGTGACGCCGTCGGGCGCGTCGGCGGCATCCGTCGACACCAACGCGTGGTACGTGCTGGTCAACCGCAACAGTGGCAAGGCGCTCGACGTGTACAACCAGGCGACGAACGACGGGGCCCGGGTGACCCAGTGGTCCCGTAACGACGGCGCCTGGCAGCAGTGGCAGTTCGTCGACTCCGGCGGCGGCTACTACCGGCTGCGGTCGCGTCACTCGGGCAAGGTGCTCGACGTCTCCGGCGCCTCGACCGCCGACGGCGCCGGCATCATCCAGTGGTCGGACGCCAACGCCACCAACCAGCAGTTCCGGCTGGCCGACTCCGCCGGCGGCTACGTGCGGCTGATCGCCAGGCACTCGAGCAAGGCCGTGGAGGTGCAGAACGCCTCGACCGCGGACGGCGCGAACGTGGTCCAGTACGCCGACTGGGGCGGCAACAACCAGCAGTGGCAGTTGGTCCAGCTCGGCGACGGCGGCACCCCCGGCGGGTCGACGTACACCAACCCGGTGGTCTGGCAGGACTTCGCCGACGTCGACATCATCCGGGTCGGCGACACGTACTACATGTCCTCGTCGACCATGCACTACTCGCCGGGCGCGCCCGTGCTGCGCTCCTACGACCTGGTCAACTGGGAGATCGCCGGGCACTCGGTGCCCCGCCTGGACTTCGGGACCAAGTACGACCTCAACGGCGCCCGTGCGTACGTCAACGGCATCTGGGCCTCGACGTTGAACTACCGCAGCAGCAACGGCACGTTCTACTGGATCGGGTGCATCGACTTCAACAAGTCGTACGTGTACACCTCGACCTCGGTCAGCGGCACCTGGCAGAAGCGCTCCGAGATCAACAACTGCTACTACGACGCCGGGCTGCTCATCGACGACAACGACACGATGTACGTCGCCTACGGCAACACCACCCTGAGCGTCGCGCAACTGTCCGCCGACGGCCTGAGCCAGGTGCGCACCCAGCAGGTCTACACCACGCCCTCGTCCATCGGCACGCTGGAGGGCTCCCGCTTCTACAAGCGCAACGGCTACTACTACATCTTCGTCACCCGACCCGCCAACGGTCAGTACATCCTCCGCTCCACCAGCCCGTGGGGGCCGTACGAGACGCGCCAGGTGCTGCTCAACATGCCCGGCCCGATCGCCGGCGGCGGCGTGCCCCACCAGGGTGGCCTGGTGCAGACCCAGAACGGCCAGTGGTACTACATGGCGTTCGTGGACGCGTACCCCGGTGGTCGGGTGCCCGCCCTCGCCCCGATCACCTGGACCAGCGACGGCTGGCCCCAGATCCAGACCGTCAACGGCGGCTGGGGCAGCTCCTACCCGTCGCCACTGCCGACCCGCCCGGTGCAACCGATGACCGGCGCGGACACCTTCACCGGCACCACGCTCAGCCACCAGTGGGAGTGGAACCACAACCCGGACAACACCCGGTGGTCGGTCGGCGACGGGCTGCGGCTCCAGACGGCGACCGTCACCAATGACCTCTACAGCGCGCGCAACACGGTGACCCGGCGGATCCAGGGACCGACCTCGACGGCGACCGTCGAGCTGGACTACTCGACGATGCGCGACGGCGACCGCACCGGTCTGGCCATGCTCCGTGACTCGTCGGCCTGGATCGGTGTACGCCGGGACAACGGCGCGACCCGGGTCGTGATGACCAACAACCTGACCATGGACAGCGGTTGGCGCACCACGAACACCGGCACGGAGATCGCCGGCGCGCCGGTCAGCGGTGGTCGGATCTGGCTGCGGGCCAAGGCCGACATCAGACCCGGCAGTGGACGGCAGGCGTCCTTCTCCTACAGCACCGACGGGACGAACTTCGTCCCGCTGGGCAACGCGTTGACGTTGAACAACGCCTGGCAGTTCTTCATGGGCTACCGCTTCGGGATCTTCAACTACGCGACCCAGGCGCTCGGCGGCGCGGCCACCGTCCGCCGGTTCGACCTGACCACCCCGCGACCTGCCCCGACCACCACCGGACCACGCCTGCGGCGGGCGTACCACCGCCGCGGAGAGGATGACCGATGAGACACCTCACCTCGGCCCGCCGCCGAGCCACCGCCGTCCTGGCGGCCGGACTGCTGCTGGCCGGCGCCATGGTCGGCCTGCGCCCGTCCACTGCCTCGGCGCTGGACAACGGCGCGGCCCGTACGCCACCGATGGGTTGGAACAGTTGGAACACGTTCGGCTGCAACATCAACGAGACGTTGATCCGGCAGATGGCGGACGCGATGGTCAGTTCCGGGATGCGGGACGCCGGCTATCAGTACGTCGTGGTGGACGACTGTTGGATGAACCAGAACCGGGACTCGGCGGGCAATCTTCAGGGTGATCCGAGTCGTTTCCCGTCCGGGATGAAGGCGCTCGGCGACTACATCCATGCCCGGGGGTTGAAGTTCGGCATCTACCAGGGCCCGCTGACCGAGACGTGCGCGCAGTACTTCAACAGTTATCCCGGCTCGACCGGGGCCCAGGGGCACGAGGCCCAGGACGCCCGTCAGTTCGCGGCCTGGGGGGTGGACTACCTCAAGTACGACTGGTGCTCGCCGAGCGGCACGATCGACGACCAGGTCCGGGTGTTCAACATCATGCGCGACGCCCTCGCCGCCACCGGCCGGCCGATCGTCTACAGCATCAACTCGAACAGCGTCCACTCCAAGACGGGTCCGCAGCGGGACTGGGGTGACGTGGCGAACATGTGGCGGACCACGGAGGACATCACCAACGCGTGGAACACCGGTCAGACCAACGGCTACCCGATGGGCATCCAGAACATCGTCGACGTGACGGTGCCGTTGGCGGGGCGGGCGAAGCCGGGCGCGTTCAACGACATGGACATGTTGGAGGTCGGTCGCGGTGGGATGACCGACACGGAGATGCGCAGTCACTTCGCGCTGTGGGCGGTGATGGCGTCGCCGCTGATCGCCGGCAACGACCTGCGCAACATGACCGCGGCCACGCAGACGATCCTGAAGAACGCGAACCTCATCGGCATCAGCCAGGACCCGCTCGCCCTCCAGGCGAGTCAGGTCTCCTTCGACGGCACCCGGCGGGTGCTCGCCAAGCGACTGGCCAACGGCGACGTCGCGGTCGCGTTGTTCAACCAGGGCAGCGCCAGCACGACGATCTCGACGACCGCCGCCGCCATCGGCAAGACCGGCACGTCGTTCACCCTGCTGGACGCGTGGACCAACGCGACCAGCACCACCTCCGGCGCCATCTCGGCCACTGTCCCGGGGCACGGCACGGTCGTCTACCGGGTCAGCGGCGGCGGCACCGGCACCCCGCCCCCGACCACCGGCGGGGCGCTCGTCAGCGCCGCGTCCGGCCGCTGCCTGGACGTGCCGCAGAGCAACACCGCCAACGGCACCCAGCCGGTGATCTGGGACTGCAACGGCGCCGCCAACCAGCGGTGGACGTTCAGCGGGGACGCGATCCAGGCGCTGGGCAAGTGTCTGGAGGCACCGGCCAACGCCGGCGCGGGCACGAAGGCGCAGATCTGGGACTGCACCGGCGGCGCCGGCCAGCGGTGGACCCGCAACACCGACGGCACCATCCGGAACCAGCAGTCCGGCCTCTGCCTGGACGTCAACGGCGCCGCCACCGCCAACGGCACCACCGTCATCCTGTGGACCTGCACCGCCGCCGCGAACCAGCGCTGGACGGTGCGCTAGTCACCCCGACGCCCCGGCCGGGTCCCGCCCGACCCGGCCGGGGCGCCGCCGTGGACACGCCCCGCACCCGGTCGGGGTGTCAGCGGGCGAGTCAGCCCCCGTCGACCGCGAGCACCGTGCCGTGGACGTACGCGGCAGCCTCGGAGGCCAGGTCCACCAGCACGGTGCCGTCCACGCCGGTCGAGGTGAGCGCGGCGGTCAGGTCGGCCGGGGTGAAGGGGCGGCGGATCGCCGCCAGCGCCGGGTCGTCGAGCCAGTGGTATCCGCGGTCGGGCTGCCCGAGGTGGTGATGCGCGTCGATGATCACCGGAGGGCGGCTTCCGCCGTCGACGTCGCCCACCCGGGGCCGTCGGGGAACCGGTAGTCGGCCAGCGAGGGCGCGAGGATCTCCGCGCTCATGCCGGGGGCGCGGGGCGCGAGGTAGCGACCGTTGCTGATCCGTACCGGATCCGCGAAGTGCTCGTGCAGGTGGTCGACGTACTCGATGGCCCGGTCGGTGGTGCTGCCGGTGAGGGCGACGAAGTCGAACATGGCGAGGTGTTGTACCAGCTCGCACAGCCCCACCCCGCCGGCGTGCGGGCAGACCGGGACGCCGAACTTGGCCGCGAGCAGCAGGATGGCCAGGTTCTCGTTGACCCCGGCCACCCGGCACGCGTCGATCTGGACCACGTCCACGGCGTCGGCCTGCAACAGTTGCTTGAACATGACGGCGTTGTGGCCGTGCTCGCCGGTGGCCACCTTCGTGGGGGTGACCGCCGAGCGTACGGCGGCGTGCCCGAGGATGTCGTCGGGTGAGGTCGGCTCCTCGATCCAGTACGGGTCGAACGGGGCCAGTTCGCGCATCCAGCGGATCGCCTCGGGCACCCCCCACACCTGGTTGGCGTCGACCGCGATGCGCACGTCCGGGCCGACGGCCCGGCGGGCGATGCCCAACCGGCGTACGTCGTCGGCGAGGTCCCCGCCCACCTTGAGCTTGATCAGCCGGAACCCGGCCTCGACCGCCTCCGCGCAGAGCCGGGCCAGCTTGTCGTCGTCGTAACCGAGCCAGCCCGGCGTCGTGGTGTACGCGGGGAAGCCCTCGGCCAGCAGGCGGCGCTCCCGGTCCGCCCGCCCGTCGACCGCGGCCCGCAACAGCGCCAGCGCCTCGTCCTCGGTGAGGGCGTCGCGCAGGTAGCGGAAGTCGACCTGCGCCACGAGCTGCTCCGGGGTGAGGTCGGCGAGCAGTTTCCACAACGGCTTGCCGGCCCGCCGGGCGGCGAGGTCCCAGACCGCGTTCACCAGGCCGCCGGCGGCCATGTGCACGACGCCCTTCTCCGGGCCCAGCCAGCGGATCTGGCTGTCGCCGACCAGCCGGCGCGCGAGCGCCCCCGGGTCGGCAACCAGCGCGTCGACCGGCTGGCCCTCCACCATCGGGGCCAGCGACCGCAGCGCCCGGACCTGGATCTCGGTGCCCCGTCCCACGGTGAACACGAGGCCGTGTCCCTCGGCGCCGGCCGAGGTGCGCAGGATGACGTAGGCGGCGGAGTAGTCCGGGAACGGGTTCATCGCGTCGGACCCGTCGCGGTGGCGCGACGTCGGGAACCGTACGTCGATGGTCTCCACGGATGTGATGTGCTCGGACAACGGTTCTCCTGGTCGATCGAAGTGGGCCGGCTCGTCGGCGACGCCGGGGTGGCCGTGGCGTCAGGTCTGTGCCCTGCCCCCGGTGATCCGGGAGACCGTCAGGGCGACCAGGATGACGGCGCCGTTGAGGAAGTTGGTCCACTGGGCGGGCACGCCGGCGAGCGTGAGCACGTTGATGATCATGAAGAGGAGCAGCACGCCGGTGAAGGCGCCGAACACGCTGCCCTTGCCGCCGTTGAGGCTGACCCCGCCGATGACCGCCGCCGCGAACACCTGGAAGATGGCGCCGTTGCCCTGCGCCGCCGGCACCGCGGCGAGCCGCCCGCTGATCAGCAACCCGGCGAGCGCGGCGAGCGTGCTCGCCACCACGAGGGCGGCCCACAACACCCGGTCGGTGCGGATGCCGGCCGCGCGGGCCGCGTCGACGTTGCCGCCGATGGCGTACAACGCCCGGCCGGTGCGGGTGTGACCGAGCACGACGATCCCGACGGCGAACAACAGCAGCGACACCCAGATGGACGCCGGCGCGCCGAACCAGGTGGCCGAGCCGAGGTAGGTCATCGAGTCCGGCAACGCGAAGAACGTCTGACCACCGGAGATCCCGGTGAGCAGTCCGCGCAGGACGATCAGCATGCCCAGCGTCACGATGAAGCCGTTGAGGCCGAAGCGGACGATCAGCAGCCCGTTGACGGCGCCGACCAGGGCGCCGACGAGCAGGACCACCGGCACCGCCAGGCCGTCGGGCAGCACGTCGAGCCCGAGACCGCGGGTCAGCGCCGGGTCGACGACCAGCCAGGCCGCGATGCCGGGGGCCAGACCGAAGGTGGACTCCAGCGACAGGTCCATCTTGCCGGTGATCAGCACGATGGTCTGCGCCAGGACCAGGATGGCGATCTCCGACATGCTCTGGAGCACGTTGAGGAGGTTGTCGGCGCTGAGGAAGACCGGATTCACCAGCGAACCGACGACGGCGACCGCGATGATCGCCGGCACCAGGGCCAGGCCCCGCAGGCGGGTGACGACCAGACTCCGGGCGGAGGGCGACGGCGGGGCCGGCGGGGACGCCCCGGCCGGCGGCGACGTCGTGGTGGACAGCGTCTCAGACATGGTGGAGATCCACCCCTTCCATGGCGGCTACCAGCTCGTTGTCGTGCCAGCCGTGGGCCAACTCGCGGACGACCCGCCCGGAGAACATGACCAGGACGCGATCACAGATCCGCAGGTCGTCGAGTTCGTCGGAGACGATCAGCACGGTGGCGCCCCGGCGGCGCACCTCTTCCACCACACCCAGCAGGGTCTGCTTGGACCGGACGTCGACGCCGGCCGTCGGAGTGATGAGCACCAACAGTTTCGGGTCGTTGGCCAACGCCCGGCCCATCACCACCTTCTGCTGGTTGCCCCCGGACAGGTCGGCGACGGGCACGTGCGGTCCGGCCGCCTTGATGGCCAGATCGGTGATGGCGGTGCGGGCCACGGCGTCCCGACGCCCCGGCGAGATGAGCCCCCGCCGCGCGATGCGCCCCGGCACGGTCATCGTGACGTTCTCCGCGATGGACAACAGCGGCACCAGGCCCTCGCGGTGCCGGTCCTGCGGCACCAGACCGACACCGGCGTCGAGCGCGTCGGGCACGTCGCCCGACCGCAGCACGCGCCCCTCGAGTGCGACCGTCCCACCGGCGCGGCGGGTCAGGCCGACGATCGCCTCGGCCACCTCGACCTTGCCACTGCCGCCGCCGCCCGCGATGCCGACCACCTCGCCGGCCCGGGCCCGCAGGGACAGCTCGGCGCCGGACGGGGTGACCAGGTCGCGCACGGACAGCAGTACGGGGGAGTCGGCCGGCGGCGGCGGATGGTCGGCCTCGGGCATGGTCACGTCCTCCCCGGTCATGGCCGCCACCAGCGCCGGACGGCTCAGCTCGGCCACCGGTGCGGTGACGACGTGCCGGGCGTCGCGGAAGACGGTCACCTGGTCGCAGATCTCGTAGATCTCCTGGAGGTGGTGACTGATGAACAGGAAGGTCACCCCGTGGGCGCGCAGGTCCCGGATGCGGGTGAACAGGCGGTTGATCCCGGCGCCGTCGAGCTGCGCGGTCGGCTCGTCGAGGATGATGAACCGGGCGCCGAACGACAACGCCCGGGCGATCTCCACGAACTGCCGCTGCTCGACCGACAGGGCCGAGGCGGGCTGCCGCACATCCACCTCGACCGACCAGGTCGCCAGCAGTTCCTGCGCCGCCCGACGTAGTCGCGACCAGCGGATCAGCCCGCCGGGACCGCGGTCGTGCCGGTTGAGGAACAGGTTCTCCGCCACCGTGAGCGTGGGAATGATCGTGGACTTCTGGTAGACGCAGGCGACCCGCTGCCGCCAGGCGTCCCGGTCACCGAGCGGCGGTGCGGGACGGCCGTCGAAGGCCACCGCCCCGTCGTCCGGCGCCTGGAGGCCGGTGAGGATGTCGACCAACGTCGACTTGCCGGCGCCGTTGCGGCCCACCAGGGCGTGCGTCTCGCCGGGCCGGACCACGATGCCGGCGTCGGAGAGGGCGGTCGTCGACCCGAAGCGCTTGGTGATGCGTACGGCCTCCACGACCGGCCGGAGGTCGCCGGCCGGCGCGTCGGTCGAGGCTCGGGGGCGGACGCTCATGCGTTGTTGCCCCACAGGGACCTGTCGTCGAACTTCAGGGTGGGCTCGCCCGCGACCGGCGCGCCGTCCCTCGTCACCAGCGGCGCGGGGAGCTGGTCCTCCAGCAGCCCCTTCCGGACCTGGATGATCGTGCTGTCGTGGTCGGTCGGACCGGGCTGGAACGTCTTGCCGTCGATCGCGGCCTTCACGTACTCCAGGCCGTACCTGGCGTACAGGTCGGCGGGCTGGCTGACGGTCGCGTCGATCAGATCCCGGCCGATGTCGGACAGCTCCTCCGGGATGCCGTCGTTGGAGACCACGAAGACGTGCTTCGGGTCGCCCGCCGGGACCTGGAGGCCGCGCTGCTTGAGGATCTGGAGCGTGCCGGAGAGCGCGAACGAGGACTGCATGTAGATGCCCTTGAGGTCCGGGTCCGACGCGAACCGGGTCTGGAGCTTGGAGGCCGCCACGTCGGCCTTCCAGTCGGTCGCCTCGCCGAACACCGTGATGCCCGGGTAGTCGGCGCGCATGCACTCGTGGAACGCCTCGGTCCGGTCCCGGCCGTTGATCGAGTCGAGGCCGCCCTGCAACATCACCACCTTGCCCCTGCCGCCGAGCTTGGTGCCGAGGAACTTGCACGCCTTGGTGCCGTAGGCGCGGTTGTCGGCGCGGATCACCATCGCCACCTCACCGGTGTCCGGGCGGGTGTCGATGGTGACCACCGGGATCTTCCTGGCGGCCAGTTGCTGGAGGGTCGGCGCGATCGCGGCGGTGTCCTGCGGGGCCATCACCACACCCTTGACCCCCTGACTCATGAAGGTCTGGGCGTTCGAGATCAGGCTCGCGATGTCGTTCTGCGAGTTGGTGGTCTTCAGCTCGACGCCCAGCTCGTCGGCGAACGTCGGCACGTACGTGATGTACGAGTTCCAGAAGTCGGTGTCGGATCGTGGGTAGTCCACCCCGACGAGCGGGGCGGCCCCGCCCGCGCCGGTGTGCTTGCCCACACCGTCGCCGCAGCCGGCGGCGAGCGTGGCCGAGGCGACGAGCGTCAGCGCCACGCTCAGCCCCAGCAGAGCCCTACGGGTCATCGTGGTCCTCCATGTCGGGACGTCGTCCGACGCGTGCCGCCGGCACCGCCAGGGGTGCGTGACGCGCACGCGCCGGACGTGGCGTCGGGGATTCAGACGGTGGTGAGGGTCCAGAGCAGGTTCGTGCTGCCGTCCCAGCTCCACTGCTTGACCGGGGAGCCGGAGGCGACCTGGCCGCCGCCGTCGAGCACCAGGCCGGTGGCCCGGTTGGCGATCCGGTACCGCCCGTTGCCCTGGTCGGTGAGCTGCCACTGCTGACTGGTGCCGCCGTTCCAGGACGCCTGCTGGGCGGCGGCGCCGTTGGTGGTCTGGCCGAAGCCGTCGACGACCATGCCGTTGGTCCGGTTGACGATCCGGTGGTACCCGGTGCCCAGGTCGACGAGCTGCCACTGGAGGTTCGTGCTGCCGTCCCAGCTCCACTGCTTCAGCGGGGAGCCGGAGGCGACGTTGCCGCCGCTGTCGAGCACCAGACCGTTCGTCACGTTGGTGATCCGCTGCCAGGTGGTCGAGCCGCCGCTGAGGGCCGGGATCGGGCCGCTGAACGTCAGCTTGACCACGTACGCGGGCGCGTTGAACGGCGCGCCGGCCGACGGCATCGTGATCCGCAGGCCGGTGGTGTCCTGGGTACGGTTCGGCAGGTTGACGTAGCTGCCGGCGTTGGTGTCGAGCAGTTGCACGCCGGTCAGGGTGCCGAGGTTGATCCGGCCCGACGCCAGCGTGGTGATGGTGGCCGTGCTGCCCGGCCAGCCGAGGAACGTGGCGTACAACACCCGGTTGTCCTTGCTGCGGGTGAACCGGATGTCCCGGGCGGTGCCGGCGCGCGGGGTGCTGAAGGAGCCGCCGCCCATCTGGGTGGGGCCCTCGCCGTACGTCGTCCAGGCCCGGGTGGCGTAGACGGATTCGCCGAAGCGGCGCAGGTAGTCGCCGATGCCGAGCAGGATGGTGCGTTGCCCGTCGGGGATGGTGCCGTCGGCCATCGGCGCGATGTTGAGCACCATGTTGCCGTTCTTGCTGACCCGGTCGAGCAGCGAGTGCAGCATCTGGTTCAGCGAGTAGTAGCCGATGCCCACCGTGTAGCACCAGCTGGAGCTGCTGATGCTGTCGTCGGTGAGCCAGTAGGGCTGGCGCAGCGCGGCGGGACCGCCGCGCTCGTAGTCGAAGACGGTGCCGCCGAGGTCCAGGCCGTCCTTGTAGGTGGCGACGACCTCCTTGTTCCACGCGACGGCCCGGTTGTAGTAGTAGGCCAGGAAGCGCAGCCGCTGGGCCTCGCTGATCCGGCTGAGGTTGAAGTCCTGCCAGATGATGTCCGGCTGGGCCTGGTCGATGACCTCGCGGAGCTTGTCGTACCAGAGCTGCTCCTCCGCGGCGGTGCCCAACTGCCCGTAGAGCTTGCGCAGGCTGGCGTCGGACTGCTGCGGCGCCCACTGGTAGAAGCCGGTGAAGTTGTACGCGTGGTGCATGGCGACCATGACCTTGAGGCCGCGGCCCCGGATCGCCTCGGTGTGCAGGCGGAGCAGGTCCAGTCGTGGCCCGCGGGCCACCGAGTTCCATTCGTTGACCTGGCTGTTCCACATGGAGAAACCGTCGTGGTGCTCGGCCACCGGCCCGGCGAACTTCGCGCCGGCGTCGGCGAACAACTGGGCCCACTCGCCGGGGTCGAAGTTGCCGCCGGCCGAACGCAGTCGGGGCGCGAACTGCACGAACCGGCCCGACCGGTCGTTCGCGCCGTTGATGAAGTTGTGGTACGGCCAGGCCGACGGGTCACCGTAGACGGACTTGTGGTGGTTGTTCTCGTTCGAGCCGTTGTTGTACATGTTGCGCGGGTACCACTCGTTGGCGTACGCCGGCACGCTGAACGCGCCCCAGTGGAAGTAGATGCCGAACTTGGCGTCCTGGAACCACTCCGGCGCGGCCGGGTGCTGGCCGACCGACGCCCACGTCTCGGCGTAGCTGGAGGGGCCGGGGATGGCGGCGGCGGCGGACCCGGGGCGGAGGACGCCGCCGACGGCGACCGCGGCTCCGCCGGCGCCGAGTGCGGCCAGGAGCGAACGGCGGGTGAGGTGGGGACGGGACATGGTGATCCCTCCGAAAGCGGTGGTGGGGTGAGGGGGCTCACACTGATGAGACATCCGACGTTAGGCGTTACCGCTGCGGGACGTCAACGCCCATGTTCGCGGTAAGGGATCAAAACCGAGCGCCATACATCTTATGAATGTTGCGCTAACGCCACCACCTGCGTTAACGCTAACATCGATGCCCATAAAGTTGAACGACATGGGCGCCCCGGTCGGAGTCTCAGCCGCTCCGCACGGTGGTCAGGTCGGCCAGACCGGAGATGGTGAGCAGCGGCTCCAGGAGCGGACTGGCCACCAGGGCGATGCGCTCGGCGTGCGGGAACAGCACGGCCAGGCCGGCGCTGTCGAGATACTCCACGGCGGTCAGGTCCACCACGAGGGGGTCGCCGTCGGGTCGGACGGCGTCGTCGAGCGCGGCGGCGAACGTGGCCGCGTTGCTCATGTCGATCTCGCCTACCGCGGTCAGTACGCGCCCCCCGTCGGGGTCGCTGCCGGTGGTGAGCGTCAGGGCCGTGCTCATCGGATGATCCTTGCCTGCATGTCGACGGTGGTGCCGGTGGCCCCGGGGGTCACCGTGATGGAGTCCATCAGAGCACGCATGAGCGCCAGCCCGCGGCCCCGGTGCGGGTCCGACGGCCGGTCCCGGTCCCGCCAGTGCCCGCTGTCGGTGACGCTCAGTCGAAGCGCGTCGGCGGTGGCGGCGGCGCGCAGCCGGATCCGCCCGCCGGGACTGTCCCGGTGGCCGTGCTCGATCGCGTTGGCGCACGCCTCACCGACGGCCACCAGGACGTTGTAGGAGTACGCCGGGGCCAGCCCGCACCGGTCCAGCCATCCGCGCAACGCGGTGCGCACCTCGGCCAGCCGCGACGACTCGGCGGGGAAGTCCAACTCCAGCGGCCCGGGGTGGCGGTAGAGGAGCAGAGCCACGTCGTCGTCGTACCCGCCTTCCGGGGTGAGCTGGATCATCACCTCGGTGGCCAGCGCCTCGACCGGGATGCCCCGGCCCTCCTGGATCGCCGCGGTGACCCGGTCGATGCCGGCGGTCAGTGGCTGGCGGCGGCGTTCGACCAGGCCGTCGGTGTAGAGCATGAGCGTGGCCCGGGCCGGCACGGTGGTCTCGGCCTCCGGACGGTCCCGCCCGGTGCGGACCGCGAGCGGCCGCGACCGGCCCTGGTCGAGGAACTCGGGCGTGCCGTCGGGATGCACCACGACGGCCGGTGGATGTCCCGCGCTGGAGTAGCGCAGCCGGCCGGTCGCCGGGTCCAGCACACCGCAGAGGACGGTCGCGCACTGCGCGCCCGGGAGCAGGGCGGCGAACCGGTCCAGGGCCATCAGCGTCTGGGCCGGGCTGGCGTCCTGCAACAGCAGCGCCCGGCAGGCGCTGCGCAACTGACCCATCACGGTGGCGGCCCGCAGGCCGTGGCCGACGCAGTCGCCGACCACGATCGCGATCCGTCCGTCCGGCAGCTCGACCGTGTCGTACCAGTCGCCGCCGACCTTGAGCGGAAGCGACGCCGGAGCGTAGCGCACGGCGAAGCCGGCGGGCAGCTGGGACGGTCCGAGAATCGCCCGTTGCAGGGCCAGCGCGGTCTCGCGTTGCTGGTCGATCTGGTGCACACGGTGCAGGCCCTGGGCGACGTGGCCGGCGAGCAACGCCAGCAGCGTCTGGTCCTGCTCGGTGAAGGGCCGCTTCTCGCCCAGGTCGATCCAGAGCGCCATGGTGCCCTCCGGATGCTCCAGCGCGATGCCGGCGCCGTGCGCCGGCGTCGCCACCGGGGTCAGCAGCGGCGTGTCCCGCAACGCCAGCAGCGCCTGCTGGCGTTCGTCGGGCAGTTTGTCCCACCGCAGCAGGGGATCGGTCGCGGTGACGTCGGGCCCGGGGGAGTCGCCGAAGACGGCGGTGACCACGTCGGCGGCGCGCCACAGCTTGCGCATCTCGTCCAGCACCCCGTGCAGGGCGTCGGTGAGATCGTCCGCCCGCGACAGCCGCAGGCTCAGCCCGGCCAGGGCGGTTTCCCGCTGCACGGCGTAGTGCTCGGTGGTGACGTCGCGGAACGTGCCCACGATGACCCGGCGTCCGGTGTCCGGGTCGTCGACCTGGTTGAACGCGGTCGCGATCCAGAGCCGGTGCCCGTCGCGATGGGTCACCGGCACGGTGTAGGTGCCCTTCGCCTGGCCGATCAGCACCGAGAACGCGGCGGACACCTGACGGTGTGCCTCGGGCTCGGCCTCCGGGTCCGGCCACCACGGCTGCACCGGCAGGTAGGGCAGGTTCTCCGGCCCGTAGCCGAGGATGTCGGTGAAGGCCGCGTTGATCTCGACGACCGCGCCGGCCTGGTCGCAGACGAAGAACGCCTCCTGGAGGGAGTCGACGAGCGCGGTGCGCCAGCGGGCGTGGTGGTTGCGCAGCCGGGCCAGCTCCACGTTCGCCCGCACCCGGGCCAGCAGCTCGGCGGCCGGGAACGGCTTGACCAGATAGTCGTCGGCACCGGCCTCCAACCCCTCGATGGAGGCCTCCTGCCCGGCGCGGGCGGACAGCAGCAGCACCGGAGTGCCGGCGGTCCGGGAGTCGGCCCGCAGCGCGGCCACCAGTTGCAGGCCGTCCAGCCGGGGCATCATCACATCGCTGACCACCAGGTCCGGCGTGTGCGTGCGGGCCGCCTCCAACGCCTCCTGCCCGTCGGCCACGGCCCGCACCCGGTGCCCGGCGGAACGCAGCAAACGGGTGAGGTACTCGCGCATGTCGGCGTTGTCGTCGGCGACCAGGACCCGTGCCGGGACCTGTCCCGGCAGGGCCGGCGCGGGGCCCTCGACCGGCGCCGGGTCGTCCGGGACGATCCCGGCCGTCGGGTCGCCGGGCAGCCAGCGCAGCGCCTCCTGCACGAACGGCTCGGCGGAGACCGGCATGCGGTTGGAGCCGGCCGGGGCGATCGCGTCGGCCGGCAGGTGGGCATGACCGAACGGCAGCCGGACCGTGAACGCGGTGCCCCGGCCGACCGTGCTGCTGGCGGCGATGGTGCCGCCGTGCAGCGTGACCAGCTCCTTGACCAGGGCCAGCCCGATGCCGCTGCCCTCGTCGGAGCGGGACCGGGCGTTCTCGATGCGGTGGAACCGCTCGAACAGCCGGGGCATCTCCTCCTCGGCGACGCCGATGCCGGTGTCGGCGACCCGCAGGACGGCCTGCCCGTGCTCGGCGCGCAGCACGACCCGTACGGTGCCGTCGAAGGTGAACTTCAGGGCGTTGCTGAGCAGGTTGAGCACCACCTTCTCCCACATGCCGGGGTCGACGTGCACCGGCTCGGGCAGGGGTGAGCAGTCGACCTCGAAGGTCAGGCCGGCGCGTTCGATCGCCGAACGGAAGACGCTGGCCAGGTCGGCGGTCACCGCGGCCAGGTCCACCGGCTGGTAGCGGGCCTGCATCCGGCCCGCCTCGATCCGGGAGAAGTCGAGCAGGCTGTTGACCAGCTTGCCCAGGCGCAGCCCGTTGCGGCGGATGACCTCCAGCTCCTCGCGGATCGGCCCGTCGGCGTCCCGCAGCCGGCCGCGCAGCTCGTCCACCGGTCCCATGATCAGCGTCAGCGGGGTGCGGAACTCGTGGCTGATGTTGGAGAAGAACGCGGTCTTCGCCCGGTCCAGCTCGGCGAGTTCCTCGGCCCGCCGCTGCTGGGCCTGGTAGCTGCGGGCGCTGGCGATCCCGGTCGCCACGTGCCCGGCGGTCAGTTCCACGAACCCGCGGTAGCCGTCGTCGAGGGCCCGGTAGCGGTTGAGCCCGGCCACCAGGAACCCGTACGGCGTGTCGCCCTGCTGGCGCAGCGGCACCAGCAGCGCCTCGGTCGGCGGGTCCGGCCAGGCGCCCGTCGGCAGACCGTCGAACGCGGCGGCGTCCAGCGGCACCCGGACCAGGTCCCCCTCGGTCACCGCGTGCGCCGGCCAGACCGCGTCGGAGTCGCCCGGCGACAGCGTGGCCGGCGCCGCCGGGTGGCCGGCGCCGAACCCGGTCGCCTCCGCCAACCGCGCGTCGCCCTCGTCGCCGAACAGGTACGTCAGCGTGAACGGCAGGTCGTGCGGGTTGCGCCCGAGCTGGCGGCTGGCGAAGGCGAGCGTCTCCTGCTCGGTGCGGATCACGCTCGGGTCGGAGCCGAGGTCCCGCAGCGTGGCCATCCGCCGTTCGCCGATGACCCGCTCGGTCTCCTCGCTCACCACGCAGAGCATCCCGACCAGCGTGCCGTCGTCGTCGCGCAGCGGGCTGTAGGAGAACGTGTGGTACGTCTCCTCCCGGTAGCCGGACCGTTCCAGGAACAGCAGCAGCCCCTCGTCCCAGGTCGCCTCGCCGGTGCGCAGCACGGTGTCGATGCGGGGACCGATGTCGTCCCAGATCTCGGCCCACACCTCGTTGGCCGGCCGGCCCAACGCCCACGGGTACTTGCGGCCCAGCGTGTCGCGGCGGTAGGCGGCGTTGCAGAAGAACGTCAGCTCGGGGCCCCAGGCCATCCACATCGGGAAGCGGGAGGAGAGCAGGATGCGTACCGACGTCCGGAGGCTCTGCGGCCAGGCGTCCGGCTGCCCCAGCGGATGCGTCGACCAGTCGACCCGGGCCAGGTCCGGGCCGATCTCACCGTCGACGGCGAACACGTCGGCACGTGTCCGCGGGTCGGTGCCAGCGCCGGTCATCGCCCGAGTCTCCCTCACCGCAGCAGATCCGCTCGTCCAGGTCGAGGCGCCACCCTGGGGCGACAAATCCGGATGCAACCGTCATCACGTCGCCCGAACGGCCCTCAGAGTAGCTCTCCGCTCCGGTCTTGCCCCCATGGCGTCCCCGCCATGCCACCGACCGCCGTCAGGAGTGCCACAATCCCGCGTCGCCGCACGCCCGGTCGCCGCGGCACGGCGGGGCCGAGGTTCCGGTACGGCACGGGGGTCGTTCGCGGGCTGGCGGGACCTGCCGCCGGCGTCGCGGCGGCGGCCGAGGTCGAGCGGGAAAAGGGTCGGAAAACACCGATGGCAGGGAGACGCGCTCCCTGCCACTTCTAACGTATATCGCACCCGGGGGCTTGTGGCAAGACCCGGGTGCTGCCGCAGAATCGTCGGCCGGACGCTGATGAGCTGGGGAAACGGGGAACGATGATGGCCGGACACTACGTGGTCGGGTTCGACGAGATCGACGAGGGACAGATCGCGACCGTCGGTGGCAAGGGCGCGCACCTCGGGGCGCTGTCACGGATCGACGGGGTGAGCGTGCCGGCCGGCTTCTGCGTGACCACCGACGCGTACCGGCGTGCCCTGGCGGATCTGCCGGCGCTCGGCGAGCCACTCGACCGGCTCTGCCGGCTGCGCCCCGACGACCGGCGGGCGATCCGCACGGTCAGCGCCGAGCTCCGCCGCGTCGTCGAGGAGGCGGCCGTGCCGGGCGAGGTCGCGGCGGCGGTCACCCGGGCGCTGGCCGGGCTCGGCGCGCACGCCGCCTACGCCGTGCGGTCCAGCGCGACCGCGGAGGACCTGCCGACGGCCTCCTTCGCCGGCCAGCAGGACACCTACCTCAACGTGGTGGGCGCGGACGAGATCCTCGTCCGCGTCGGCCGGTGCTGGGCGTCGCTGTTCACCGAGCGGGCGGTGACCTACCGCCTGCGCAACGGCATCGATCACCGTACGGTGCAGATGGCCGTGGTCGTGCAGCGGATGGTCCTCCCGGACGCGGCCGGCATCCTGTTCACCGCCGACCCGGTCACCGGGAACCGGAAGGTCGCCTCCGTGGACGCCGGGTTCGGGCTGGGCGAGGCCCTGGTCTCCGGTCTGGTGACACCGGACGTGTTCACGGTGCGGGACGACCGGGTCGTCTCCCGGACCATCGCCACCAAGCTTCGGGCCGTCCGCCCCGTGCCGGGCGGCGGGACGCGGGTGGAGGCGGTCGATCCGGACCGGCGGGAACAGCCCGCGCTGACAGACGCACAGCTCGTCCGACTCGTCCGGCTCGGGCGGCGGATCGAGGCACGCTTCGGCGGCCCGCAGGACGTGGAGTGGGCCCTGGCCGACGGCGCTGCCCACATCCTCCAGAGCCGCCCGATCACCACGCTGTTCCCGGTCCCGGTGGTCGACGACGGGGAGAACCACGTCTACCTCTCGGTCGGGCACCAGCAGATGATGACCGACGCGATGAAGCCGTTGGGGCTGTCGATGTGGCAGCTCACCGCCATGGCGCCGATGCACGAGGCCGGTGGCCGGCTGTTCGTCGACGCCACCCGACACCTGGCCACGCCGACCGGCCGGGCCGCCTTCCTGGACCTGATGACGAGATCGGATCCGCTGACCAGGGACGCGGTGGAGACGATCCTGGAACGCGGCGACGTCGTGGCGACGTCGTCGGACGACGGCCCCTCGGGTCCGCCGCCCGGCCTGCCGCCGGCGACGATCGAGACCGATCCGGCGGTCGTCACGGCGCTGATCGAGCGCAGCCGGGCCAGCATCGCCGCGCTGCGGCGCGACATCGGCACCCGGACCGGGCCGGCGCTGTTCGACTTCCTGGTGGAGGAGGCGTTCCCGGAGCACAAGCGGGCCCTCGCCGATCCGGTGAACATGCAGGCGATCATGGCCGGGATGGAGGCCACCTGGTGGCTCAACGACAAGCTGGGGGAGTGGCTGGGCGAGCGGAACGCGGCCGACACGCTCACGCTGTCCGCCCCCGGCAACGTCACCTCGGAGATGGGGCTGGCGCTGCTCGACGTCGCCGACGTGATCCGCCCCCACCCCGAGGTGGTGGCGTTCCTGCGGGACGCCGCGGACGACGACGGCTTCCTGGACGAGCTGCCGAAGCTTCCGGGCGGGCGCGAGGCACACGACGCCGTCCAGGACTACCTCGACCGGTACGGCATGCGCTGCGTCGGCGAGATCGACATCACCCGACCGCGGTGGAGCGAACGTCCGGCCACCCTCGTACCGCTGATCCTCGACCACGTCCGGAACTTCGCGCCGGGCGCCGCCGGACGGCGTTTCGCGCAGGGCCGGCAGGCGGTGCAGCGGAAGGCCGGGGAGGTGCTCGACCGGCTCCGGGCCCTGCCGGACGGGGACCGGAAGGCCGACGAGACCCAGCGGATGATCGACCGGGTCCGCACCTTCATCGGCTATCGGGAATACCCGAAGTACGCCATCGTGAGCCGCTACTTCGTCTACAAGCAGGCGCTGATGGCCGAGGCCGACCGGCTGGTGCGGGACCGCGTGCTGCCCGACCGGGAGGACGTCTTCTTCCTGACCTTCGAGGAGTTCCGCGACGCGGTGCGGACGCGCCGGGTGGACGCGCGGCTCATCCGCGAGCGCAAGGAGACGTTCCGGTCCCACCAGGCGCTCACGCCACCCCGCGTGCTCACCTCCGACGGCGAAGCCGTCCACGGGGCGTACCGGCGCGACGACGTGCCGAGCGGCGCCCTGGCCGGCGTGCCGGTGTCGGCCGGGACGGTGGAGGGACGGGCCCGGGTCGTCCTCGACCTGGCCGGCGCGGACCTCGAGCCGGGCGACATCCTCGTCACGGTCCACACGGACCCCAGTTGGACGCCGCTGTTCGTCGCCGTGGCCGGACTGGTGACGGAGGTGGGCGGTCCGATGACCCACGGCGCGGTCATCGCCCGGGAATACGGCCTGCCGGCCGTCGTGAACGTGGAGCGGGCCACCCGGCTGATCCGGGACGGGCAGCGGATCCGCGTGCACGGTTCCGGCGGGTACGTCGAGCTGCTGCCCTGACCCGGATCAGGCGGCGCCCCGGTCGACCAGGCTGAACGTGGTGTCGATCGGGGCGTCGCCCATCTCCTGGACGTAGATCTCCTTCTCGGTGTCGTCCCACTGCACCAGGCCGTACTTCTCGTTGATGATCGAGTAGGAGGTGCGGCCCTTGTCGTCCTTGCCCTCGCGGGAGATCCCGAACACGGTGGCCCCGGTGGGTTCGCACTCGGCGCCCACCAGGGACGCGTACCCCTCGGCGTCGAGCTTGACGCCGAGGCACGGACGGTGCGCGATGTCCGGGTTCACCGACCTGATCATGTAGTCGACACCGACCGGCTCGAGCACGAAGAGCGCGTCCCGGCCGGTGCCGTCGCCGACCGTGAGCGTGCCGTCGAACGGCAGCGACAGGTCCCGGTCGATCTCCACCACGTGCAGCAGGAGCCGTCGCTGCCCGGCCAGCATGGCCCGGGTGCGGTCGGCCGCCGCCGACGGCGACCCGCCCGGGGCGCGGGACGTCGGCGTTGCGGAGGGGGTGCCGCCGGTGGTCGGCCCGCCGGTCGCCGCCGCCGCGGACGGCGTGCCGGCGCCGGGCGAGCCGGTTGGCGTCGAGCCGGACCGGTCACGCACCAGGTCCGGGCCGAACATCGCGGCCGGCACCAGCACCGCCGTCACCGCCGCGCCGGCGGCCAGCCCGATGAGTCGGCGGCGACGCTTCGTGTCCGCGCCGGAGCCCGCCGGGCCGGTCTGGTCCGTGCCGTCGGAGCCGCCGCCCGTCGTCCCGGAGCCGCCGCCCGTCGTCCCGGAGCCGCCTCCCGTTCCGGAGCCGCCGCCCGTTCCGGGGAGGGCCGCGGGTTTCGCGCCGGCGCCGGCCGGCGCACCCGGGCCCGAGGTCCGACCGGCGGACTCGCCCGCCGGGTGGGCCGCGGTCAACAGGCCGTCGAGCAGCTCCCGGGCCGTGGGCCGATCGGCCGGATCCTTCTCCAACGCGCGGGAGACCAGCTCCCGGAGCGGCCCGTCCAGACCGGTCAGGTCCGGCGGCTGGGTCATGATCCGCATCGCGGTGGCGGTGGCGGATTCACCCTCGAACGGAGTATGACCGGTCGCGGCGAAGGCGACCACGGCACCCCAGGCGAAGATGTCCGCGGCCGGGCCCGTGCGCTGGCCGGACGCGGTCTCGAACCGCTCCGGGGCCATGTACGCGACGGTGCCGACCATCTGGTTGGTCCGGGTGTGCTGGCTGGTGGCCTCGAACGCACGGGCGATGCCGAAGTCGATGACCTTGATCCCGCCGGGCGCGACCAGGACGTTTGCCGGTTTCAGGTCCCGGTGGATCACGCCGGCGCCGTGGATGGCGGTGAGCGCGGTGGCCACCCCGACCGCGATGCCGTGCACGCCGGCCGCCGTCATCGGCCCCTTCTCCCGGATCACCTGCACCAGGCTGGGCCCGTCGACGTACTCCACCACCAGGTACGGCGGGTCGTGGTCCGGGTCGGCGTCCAGCACCTCGGCGGTGCAGAACGACGGCACCTGTCGGGCCCGGTTCACCTCACTGCGGAACCGGCCCCGGAACTCGTCGTGGTGGGACAGTTCGGCGCGGACCACCTTGACCGCCACCCGCCGGCCCTGCGGCGACCGGGCCAGGAACACGCTGCCCATGCCACCCTCGCCGAGCCGGCCGAGCAGTTCGTACCCACCGAGCCGGACGGGGTCACCGGGACGCAGCCCTTCGCTCACTCCGGGCCTCCGCAGGCCGCAACCGCCCCGCGAACCGACACGCCTGTCACGCAGTTCCCCTTCGGACACCCGACGACCGCCCGCAGCCTACCGCCCGTCCCGCGCCCGCCCGGCGTGCGGCGTCCCGTCCAAGGGCGACCGGTCCGCCCGTGATCCGGCCGCCCCCCGTGGGATCGGGCGGCGGCCGGATCGGCTCAGCGGTAGCCGGCGGCCACGACGTTGGCCTGGACCGCGTTCTCGGTCGCGTCCGACGGGTAGCCGGCGACCATGGCGCCCTCGTAGAACGTGCCGACGCTCTGGTTCCGGTTGTCGATGCAGCAGTCGCCGCCGCTGCCCAGGATGATCGCGCCCTGCTTCTTCATCGGGCTGTAGCCGGGTGGCAGCGAGCCGTCGTAGAGCGTGTAGAGGTTGCCGGACTGGGCGTTGCTGCCCTTGATGGCGAACCGTGAGGTGCCGTTGTTCTTCAGCGTCGCGGTGACGAACTTGCTGGTGAAGGCGCGCTGGTTGGGGTTCCAGGACGAGCTGCCGCCGGGGAAGAGGCCCCATTCCAGGTCGGCCTGGACCCAGGGGCCGCTGCCGGAGCAGCCGCCGAACCAGCAGCTCGTGCTGAAGTTGATCGCGTCCATCGCGCCGGCGCCGTCGGCCCGCCGGCTGGTCTCGCTGTTGCCGTAGTCGAAGCAGCAGCCGCTGTTGACGTGCGTGCCACTGGTGACCATGTACATGCCCTCGGGCGCGCTGCCGGTGGGGACACCGGTCAGGTGACCGTCCCGCCAGTAACTGCTGTTGCCGGGGATGAACAGCGAGTACGCCTTCGCGCCGCCGACCGTGACCGACTCCCGGTTCGCGACGGCCGGCTGGACCGCGCCCCCGATGCCGCCGGGCCCCTGATAGCCGAGGTTGTTGCCGCGGGTCGTCTGGTCGTAGATCCAGGTGATGACGCAGGTGGTGTTGGCGCAGAACGAGTCCTGCGCGGCGGCGTTGGCGGGGCCGCCCGTGGTGAGCGTGGTGATGTCGCGGGTGGTGTTGTCGGAGGCGCGGCGGACCTGGTAGAGCCGGCCGCCGTAGGCGCGCAACAGCGCCCGGGTGGTGCTGTGCGCGGCGACGCAGGGGGTGCCGCCGGCGGCGTAGATGTCACACGGCCCGTCGCCGCCCGGCGGTGGCGTGGTGGGCGGTGGGGTCGTGGTGGGTGGTGGGGTGGTGGGCGGTGGGGTCGTGGTGGGTGGTGGGGTGGTGACGCCGCCGGTGCAGGTGGTGCCGTTGAGGGCGAAGCTGGTGGGTGCCGGGTTGCTGCCGGTCCAGGAGCCGTTGAAGCCGAAGCTGGTGCTGCCGCCGGTGGGGATGGTGCCGTTGTAGGAGACGTTGGCGGCGGTGACGGCGGCGCCGGTCTGGGTGAGCGTGGTGTTCCAGTACTGGGTGACGGTCTGGCCGGCGGTGAAGTTCCAGGTCAGCCGCCAGCTGTTGACCGGGTCGCCGAGGTTGGTGACGGAGACGTTCGCGCCGAACCCGCCGGACCAGGACGAGGAGACGGTGTAGGTGACCGCGCAGCCGGTGGCGGCGGCGGCGGGGAGTTGGGTGGCGGTGAGGCCGGCGGTGGTGAGCGTGAGTGTGGTGACGGCGGCGACCAACGCCGCCCGGCGGCGGGAATGGTGCGTGAGACGCACGGGGACCTCCCGGTCCGTGAGTGGGGGTGGCGACGACCGACCGAGGTGGAGTTAGCGCTCACATCATTCGTTGATGCAAGCCGCGCGCCAGGAACGGCCGGTTGTCGACACCCCTGCCGTCCCTCGGTCGGCTGTCCCGAGCAGCGCCGGTCTGCCCTGGACCGGCGGCGGTGCGATGCGCTGAGCTCCCGGTGTCCTCTCGAAGAGGAACCCGTCAATGTTTTCGTTAACATCGGTTTCCTGTCAATGGGCGGAGCCGTTTCGGCCAGCCGTCAGCGCGACGCGTCGAGGCCGCCGGCGGCCAGACGGCGGGGATGCGTTCCAGCACCCCACCGGCGAAGACGTCACGCAGGCCGAGCGGCTTGAGGTGGACATACCCGATGTGGCAGTCGCAGACCGCGACGCCACACGCCCGGGGTTTCAGGGCCGCCCGCCACGACCCGTCGTAGAGGTTGCCGATCGGGGCGGGGATGAAGTGGCAGCGGCGGACCGTGCCGTCGCCGAGCACCGAGACGGCGGTCTCACCGGCGTGGCAGGGCCGGCCGAGCGACAGGTGCGGCCGGACGCTGTAGCCGAAGTGCGGATCCAGCGCGGTCCAGGTCGCCTCCTCCTCGGCGTCGTAACGACGGCCCTCGGCCGCGTTGACCCACAGGTAGACGGCCGGCGGCAACGCGGCCCGCAACGCCCGCGCCTCGTCGAGGTGCTCGGGCAGGCCGACCACCCCGACCGAGTACCGGATGCCCAGCTCGCCCAGGCGCGCGCAGCGGCGCAGGAACCGCGCCCGCTCGACCTGCCCCGGGTGGTAGGTCGTCCAGAGCGCTGCCGAACCGGGATCCGCGTCGGCCAACCAGTCGACGCGGGCGGCGAGATTGGTCTGCACCACCACGCGGTCCACGTGCGACAGGTGCGACAGCGACACCATCGCCTCCCGGTACCAGCTCCGGGTCAGCGCCTCGCCCCACGGCGTGAACAGCACCGACAGCCGTACGTCGGTGGTCGCCGCGACCCAGCCGGTGAACCGGGCCAGCTCCGCCCGGTCGGCGCGTAGCAGCTCGGGCGGGTCGTGCCGCTTCGCGAACGGGCAGTAGGGACAGTCGTAGTTGCAGCTCGCCAGCGGGCCACGGTAGAGGATCGACAGGGTCACCGCAGCGCGTACCCGGTCATCGCGTGCCGGACCTCGGCGGAGGTCAGCCACGGGCCGACGGCGTCGGAGCGGGCCAGCCCGGCAGCGGTCAGCCGCAGCCCGCCGTCGGTGGCCCAGCCCCGCTCGACGAGCCGGCCGAGCTGCGGGAAGTCGTCGACCGGCCCGCGCCCGAAGCGGGCCCGGTAGGCGTCGGCGTCCACGCCGTCGGCGCGCAGCAGCGACGTGAGCAGCCAGCGGCGACGCTGCTCCGCGCCGGCCAGCCGGAAACCGAACTCGGCGTACGCGAAGTCGTCGGCGGGCCGGCCCAGGTAGTCGTCCAGGACCGCGCGCACCTGGGTGACGCTCACCGCGTAGTCGAAGGAGTAGTGCAACGCGGAGGTGTAGGAGCGGGCGCCGCAGCCCAGCCCGACCATGCCGTCGTCCTGGCAGCAGTAGCCCGGGCCGTCCGGAGCCGGTGCGTCGGCGCGGCGGAACTGGCGCATCGACTCCTGCCGGTAGCCGGCCGCGCCGAGCGTCTCCACCGCCTGCCGGTAGAGCGCGAGGCGCTGGGCGTCCCAGTCGGCGCGGGCGTGCGCCCGCCGCCCGAGGCCGGTCAGCGGCCGGACGTAGAGCGGGTAGAGGAACAGCTCCTCCGGCCGCCAGGCCAGCGCCGCGTCCAGGCTCTGCCGCCACGTGCCGGCGGTCTGCCCGTCGATGCCGTAGATCAGGTCGATGTTCAGCGACGGGATCCGCGCGTCCCGGATCGCCGCCAACGCGGCCTCCACCTCGGCGCGGCGTTGCGGCCGACCGGCGGCGCGGGCCTCGACGTCGAGGAAGCTCTGCACGCCGATGCTCACCCGGGTGGCGCCGTGCGCGGCGAGCACCGCGAGGCGGTCCGGCGTGGCGGTGGCCGGCGACGTCTCCACCGACAGCGGCACGCCCGGCAGGCGCGCGCCGAGCGTGTCGGTGGCGACGGCGAACAGCGCGGTCAGCTCGTCGGCGGTGAGGTAGGTGGGGGTGCCGCCGCCGAACGCCGCGCGGGCGTAACCGGCGTCGTCGCCGAGCGCCCCGGCGACCCGCTCGGCCTGCCGGCGCAACTGGCGCAGGTACGCGGTGACCTGCTCGGCAGGCGCGTTGGCGCGGGTGAACAGGTTGCAGAAGCCGCACCGCATCTCACAGAACGGCACGTGCAGGTAGAGGAAGAGCGCGTCGCGCGCCTCGGTGCGCCACACGTCGGCCAGCCGGGGCCGGGGCCGCAGCGGCCGGTAGGAGGTCTTGTGCGGGTACGCGTAGAGGTACTGCTGGTAGGCGGAGCCGTCGAGGCTCGGATCGGTGCTGGTCACCATTCTCCCGGATGCAGGGTGAAGTCGGCGTAGGGGACGGTCCACACCACGTCGTGGCCGATCCGGTGGCCGGTGTGGCCGTCCTCCCCGTAGGCGGTGCCGTGATCGGAACAGATGATCGTGAACACCGGCCGGCCCCGGCCGGTGACCAGCCGGAACAGCCGGTCGATCCGGCCGTCGACGTACTCCAGGGCGGCGGCGTGGCTGGCCCGGCTGTCGGCCTGCGCGCCGGGCAGGTGGTGCCGGTTGGGCTGGTGCAGCGCGGCGACGTTGAGGAAGGTGAACAGCGGCCGGGCCGCCGGCACCCGGGCGAGCACCTCGGCCAGCCGGTCGAGCTGGGCGTCCAGGCAGGTGGGGGACGTGACGCCGAACTCCGGCTCCCAGTGCGCCTCGGCGAACAGGCCGGGCAGCACCGCGCCGAGCGGGCTGCGCCGGTTGAAGAACCCGACCCCGCCCAGGCAGAGCGTGTGGTAGCCGACCGCGGCGAGCGCGGTCGGCAGGTCCGGGGCGTCGAACACCCAGGTGTCCGCGCCGGCGGTCTCGCTGCCGGGGAACGCCGCCGCGAACCGCCGCTCGTGCGGCCCCGGTGTGGTCGGAGTGGGTAGGAAACCGGCGAAGAACGCGTGGTGGGCGGCGTAGGTGAAACTGGCGGGGGAGTGCCGCCGTTCCCACCGCCCGCCGGGCAGCGCCCGGGCCAGCCGTGGCGTCCGCCCCGCCGCGACCAGTTCGGCGGCCACGTCGTGGCGCAGCGTGTCCAGTGTGACCAGGAGCAGGTCGTGGCTGCCGATCAGGCCGCGCACGCGGCCACCCCCGCCCGCCACCGCCGCCACCGGCCGGTGGTCAGCGCGTGCACCTGCTCGGCGTAGCTGTCCCGCCCGTCGGCCAACACGCCGGGCAGCAGGTCGCCGAACGCGTTCACCTCGGCGACCGCGTGCCGCCGCCACCCGGCCAGGAACATCAGGTCGACGCCGACGTGCAGCGAGCCGGGGAAACAGGCGGCGACCCGCTCGCAGCTCTCCATCGCCGCCGACCAGGCCGCCGGCCCGGCCGCGGCCCGCAGCTCGGCCAGGTCGCCCCGGGCGTTGCCGAGGTGCAGGTTGGTCAGCGGCCCCCGGGCGGCGCGCACCACCGTGTGCGTCGGCCGTCCGGCCACCACCAGCACCCGCACGTCGACCACCCGGTCCCGCAGGCCGGCCTTGGGCAGCCACCGCTCGACGTGCAGCCCGTCCGGGGCCAGCCGGTCGACGATCGCGGCGATCGTCGCCTCGTCGGTGTGGCGGCGCACCCGCAACGAGTTGAACAACCCGTCCGGCGTGGGCTCGACAGTGGTGTCGGCCTGCACGCCGCGCGGGCCGACCGCGACCGCGAGCACCCCGGCGGCGGAGGACCCGTGCGCCGGCTTGACGAACACCCGTCGCCAACCGGTCGCCGCCATCGCCTCACGCAGCGCGGCATAGCCGCCGACCGGCGGCAGCGCGGGCGGCACCGGCACGCCGGCCGCCGACAGCACCGCGTGGCAAAGCCGCTTGTCGCAGAGGACCGCGACGTCCGCCGGCCGGTTCAGCAGCTCCGCGCCGCCGGCGGCGACCCGGTCGAGCCCGGCCACCAGACCGGCGTACGCGTCGGCGAGGCCGATCAGCTCGCCGTGCCGGGCGGCGGTGGGCGAGCGCCGCAGCAGCCGGTCGACCAGCGGGTCCTCGCCCGGGGAGTCGACCCGCACCAGCGCGTCGGCGGCCGGCGGCGGCGCGGCCCCGGTCAGCACGTCGGCCCAGGGCAGGACGTCGGGGGTGGGCAGGGCCGCGGCGCGCACCGCCCGGGTGAACAGCGCCACCCGGCGGTTCGCGGGATTGCCCACCACGGTCAGCCGCATGTCACCACGCCACCGCCGGCTGCCGGTGGCGACCGCCGCCGGTCACTCCCCGACCGCGGTGAAGTAGTAGTACCGGCCGTCGTACTTGTCGGCGGTCTGCGCGTCGGCGACGTCGACCTCGACGCCCGGCAGCGCGGCGACCACCGACGCGGCCACCGGCTCGGACAGGAAGTGGTGGTGCAGGTCGAGCCGGCGCAGGTGGGTCAGCGGCTGACCGGCCAGCAACGCCGCCGCGCCGGTGTCGCCCAGCACGCCCATGGACAGGTCGAGGACCTCCAACCGGCCGACCACCGGCGCGTCGGCCACCGCCGCCGCGATCGCGTCGGCGTGCTCCGCGTTGCACAGCCCGAGGTGCCGCAGCGCCGGCAGCCGGTCGCCGGTCAGCAGCGCGGCCAGGTCGTCCACGGTGGCGTCGCCGCCGTATTCGGAGACGCCGAGCCACAGGTCGAGCCGGTGCAGCGCCGGCAGGTCGCACGCCGCGACCGCCCGCACCACCTCAGCCGGCAGGCCGCCGGACTCGATCCGCAGCTCGCGCAGCCCGGTGTGCCGGACCGGCTCCAGCCGCAGGCCCTGGGCGCCGCGGATCCACAGCACCTCGAGCGTCGGGTAGGCGGCCAGCAACGGGGTGACGTCCCCGTGGGACAGCCAGGAGATCTCGCACTGCTCGCCGACCAGGTCGGCCAGGAACAACGCCCGCAGCCCGGTCCACCGCGACGCGGCGTCGGCCAGCAGCTCCACCGGCAGCGCGCGCTCGTACGCCGCGCCCCACTCGCCCACCACCACGGCGCGCACCGCCTCGGCCGGCACCTCGTCGAGCATGGCGCGGACCAGGCCGGCGAACTCCGCCGGGTCGGCGTCGAACTCCTCGACCTCCAACCGCCAGGCCACGGCGGCCGGATCGTCCGGCAGCGCCATGCCCGGTGTGAACGGCAGGACCGGCAACCCGGCGAACGACGAGACGTGCGAATTGATCACACCAACCTCCGGTGCGGCAGCGGCAAGGGCGGCGGAACCGTAACAGGTGGCCCCGACACGACGAGGGCGACGCACTCCTGTGGTGCGCAGGAGTGGGAATGTGTGCGGTGGGTTACCTGTGGGTGGCATTCCGTCATGGACAGCCTCCTGCCGGTCGCCTAGCCTGCCGGTGGGGGGAGGCGTACATGGCCGCTGCCGTGGACACTGTCCGGATCAAGGTGCTGGGCCCGGTCGCCGCGCTCCGCGGCACGGCGGAGATCCCGTTGGGTCCCTCCCGTCAACGTGCGGTCCTGGGCTACCTCGCCCTGCAACCCCGGCAGCCGGTCCTGCTGGGCGCGCTCACCGAGGCGCTCTGGGGCGACGACGTGCCGACCAGCGGCGCACACCTCATCCGGACGTACGTCGCCCGGCTGCGCCAGGTGCTGGAGCCCGACACCGCGCCACGGGCCCGCACCAACGTCATCGCGTCGGTGCCCGGCGGCTACCGGCTCGACGTGCCCCCGCAGGACGTCGACGCGTCCCTGTTCCGGGAACTGCTCGGCCGGGCCCGCGGCCGGCGGGCGGTCGGCGCGCTCGACGACGCGTTCGAGCTGCTCGCCACCGCGCTCGACCTGTGGCAGGACCCCACGCTCGCCCACCTCGCCGGCCTGCTGGCCAGTCCGCGGCACGTCACCGCGCTGCGCGGCGACTGGGTCGACGCGGGCCTGCTGCACGCCTCGGTGGCGATCGACCTGGGCCGGACCTCGCAGGTGCTGCCGGTGGTCGAGCGGCTCGCCGCCGCCGAGCCGTTGCAGGAGGCGGTGCAGGCCCGCTACCTGGAGGTGCTCGCGCACAGCGGCCAGCGGGCCGCCGCCGCGCACCACTACCTCGACGTCCGGACCCGGCTGCGCGCCGAGCTGGGCGTGGAGCCCGGGCCGGAACTGCGCCGCATGCACGCCGCGCTGCTGTGCGCCGGGGACGAACCGGCGCCGGCGCACACCCGCCCCCCGACCCGGCCGCAGACCGGACGGCCGCCCGCCTGGCGCGGGCCGGGGCCGGCCATCGGACCGCTGATCGGCCGCGACGCCGAGGTCGCCCGGTGCGCCACGCTGCTGGTGGCGCACCGGCACGTGACCATCGTCGGCCCGGCCGGCTGCGGCAAGTCCGCCACCGGGCTGGCGGTCGCCGAACGGGTCGCCGCCGCGTTCCCGGACGGCGTCGCCGCCGTCGACGCGGCCGAGGCGCCGGACTGCGGCGCGGTGCTGCGCCTGCTCGCCGAGACGCTGGAGCTGACGGCCACCGCCGATCCGCTGCACGCCGTGGGGGAGCGCCGGATGCTGCTGGTGCTCAACGACGTCGAGCACCTGGGCGCGCACGCCGGGGAGATGATCGAGCACGTGCTGCGCCGCTGCCCCCGCACGGCCCTGCTGGTCACCTCCCGCCGACGACCCGGGCTCGCCCGCGAGGCGGTGTTCCGGCTCGGTCCCCTACCGGTGCCCGGGCCGGCGGACGCGGACGCGCTGGCCGCGAACCCGGCGGTGCGTCTCTTCGTCGACCGGGCCCGGCTGGTACGCCCCGGTTTCCGGCTGTCGCCCGCCGACGGTCCGACGGTGGCCCGGATCTGCCGCGAGCTGGACGGGCTGCCGCTGGCAGTGGAACTCGCCGCCGCCTGCCTCTACACCGACAGTCTCGACGGCGTGCTCCGGCGGGTCGCCGACCCGCTCGACCTGTTGCGACCGCGGCGGCGGGGACACCCGCGGCACCACCGGTCGCTCGCCTCGGCACTGCGGCGCAGCCTGGCCCCGCTGCGCCCGGCCGACCGGGCGTGCCTGGCCCGGTTGGGCCAGGGGGAGCGGTGCTTCTCCCACGACGACGCGGTCGCGCGCTGCGCCGGTGTCGTCCCGGCCGCCGAGGTGGGCGCCGTGCTCGACCGGCTGGCCGGCGACTCCCTGCTGGAGCCGGGACCGGGCCCGGCCGGTCCCCGCTACCGGCTGCTGCGCACCGTTGCGGTGGCCGCGGCCGGTGGGTGCGACCGGGACGACGAGCATCAGGCGTTCCAGGGCATGGTCGGGAACCAGCCGTAACCGAACCGGGCGGGCAGCCGCACGTCCCAGTAGAAGACCAGGAACGCGCCGAGCACCAGCAGCGCGACGCCGACCAGCAGGCCGGCCCGGCCGGGCCGGGACAGCCACCGCTGCACGCCGCCGCGCGTGCCCAGCACCAGCAGCAGCGCCAGCACGACCATCACCAGGATGTTGCCCAGCGACTGGAGAACCAGCGCCAGCGCGCCGTAGAACGGGTTGTGGCTGTCCACCGCCTGCTCCAGCAGCTTGTGGAACAGCGGGTACGGCCGCCCGACCAGGAAACCGCCGACCAGGGCGCCGAGCGTCACCAGGCGGGCCGTGGGCCGGCCGGCGAACGGGTCGGGGAGCAGCCCCAGCGCCGCCAGGCCGAGCGCGGCGAACGCGAGGCCGATCAGCCCGAACACCACGGACGCCTGCACCAGCCGGACCGGGAAGCCGGAGCCGACGGTGGCGGTGGAGAGCTGGGGGAGCCGGGACCCGATCAGCACGGCCACGAAGCCGTACACCGCGGCCACCGACACCAGCCCGACCGCCAACCAGCCCAGCGGCGCCAGCACGGCGGCGACGCGGCCCCGACGCGACCCGTCGGCCCGACCGGCGACGTCCGGCAGCGCGCCGAAGACGGCGATGTTGCAGGCGGTGAACGTGCCGGCGAAGCCGGAGACGAAGGCGAACAGGGCGCCGGCCGCGGACCCGCCGATCACGGTCTGCTTGGCGTCGGTGCCGAGCACGGAGTTGGCGACGGAGTCACCGATCACGTGGTCGACCAGCTCGAACGACCAGAGCATGGCGAGCAGCAGGCCCCCGGCCACGGCCACCACCGCGGCGACCGGGTGGCGTCCCCCGGTGAGCGGGCGGTGGGCGGTGGGACTGGTGAGAGTGGTCATCGACGATCCTCCCGGAAGCTGGAGCCGTGGCACGGTGCGGGGAACGGGACGCCCGAGAGGGAACGTGGGTGCTCCCCTCGGTCCGCGTCCGGGCCGCCGAAGGTTCCGCGCCAGGGCCGGCAAACATGAAGAAGCCTTGCAGGCGCGGTATGCAGCATTCTTGACACGCAGACAGGGAGAGGTCAGGGGAAGGACCACCGGTCGGTGAAACGGCACTTCTCCGTCACCGTGCTCGGCGCGGTCCGGGTCCACGACGGCGTCACGCCGGTGGCTCTCGGGCCGTCGAAGCAGCGCGCGTTGCTGGCGGTGCTGGCGCTCCACGTCGGTGAGAACCTTCCGATCGAGACGCTCGCCCGGTCGCTCTGGGGCGACAGTCCGCCGCCCAGCGGGAGCCGCCTCCTGCACACCTACGTGGCGCGGTTACGTCGCGCGCTGGAGCCCGGGTCGCCCCGGCACGCCCGCACCAACGTCATCGTCTCCTCGCCCCGGGCGTACCGCCTCCAGCTCTACCCGGACCAGGTCGACCTGCCCCGGTTCCGTCGGCTCACCGAGGCGGCCCGCGTGCTGGCACGCCGCGGCCACGCGGCGACCGCGTTCGCACTGCTGGCCGCCGCGGTCGCCGGCTGGTCCGATCCCGACCTGACCGACCTGCGCGCACTGCTGCCGGGGGCGGAGACCGTCGCCGCGCTCCGCCGGGAGTGGGTGAACGCCTGCCTCGATCTGGTCCGTCTCGGTCTGGACCTCGACCGGCCGGACGAGGTGCTGGCCGGCGCGGCGCGGCTCGCCGCCGCCGAGCCACTGCACGAGGCCGTGCAGGCCGGGTACGTCACCGTGCTGGCGCGGACCGGCCGCCGGGCGACCGCCCGGGACCGGTACGTCGAGATCGCCACCCGGCTCAACGCCGAGCTGGGCATCGAGCCCGGTCCGGAGCTGGCCGCCGCCGGCCGTGAGCTGCGGGGCGGTCCCGTCACCGGCCGGCCCGTGACGCCGCTGCCGGCCGGCGGCGCGGTGCACCGGCGACCGTCCGGGCGGGACCCGGCCCGGGGCGGCGCGGACCTGATCGGCCGGGAGGTCGACCTCGCGGCGTTGTCCGACCTGCTCGTCGAGCAGCGGGTGGTCACCGTGGCCGGGCCGGCGGGCGGGGGCAAGTCGGCGCTCGCCGCCGCCGTCGCGCACCGGGTCGGCGGGGGGTACGCCGACGGCGTCCTGACGGTCGACCTCGCCGCGGCCCGTACCCCCGCCGACGCGGTGCGGGCGATCCGTCGACGCATCCGCCGGCCCGGCCCGGACCCGGTGCCCGTGCCCCGGCTGCTGGTCGACCGGCACCTGCTGCTGGTGCTGGACAACGTCGACCATCTCACCGACACCTGCGCCGGCCTGGTGGACGACGTCGTACAGGTCGGGCGTCGGGTCAGGGTGCTGGTCACCTCACGCGAGCCACTCGGCCTGCCCTACGAGTCGGTGTGGCGGCTGCCGCCGTTGCCGGCGCTGACCACCGGCCCGGACGGGCACCGCGGCATGCCCGCCGTGCAGCTGTTCGCCCGCCGGGCCGCCCAGGCCCGGCCCGGCTTCGAGCTGGGGATCGGGGAGGTCGGCACGGTGGCCGCCATCTGCGGGCTGGTCGACCGGCTGCCGCTCGCCGTCGAGCTGGCCGCGGAACGGATGGCCGACGAGAGCCTGGACGAGCTGCTGCACCACCTGGACGATCCACTCACCACGCTGGAACCGCCACGGCGGCCCGGGCAGCCGGCGTCCCCGCGATCGTTGTCCGCCGCGCTGCACCGCAGCCTCGACCGCCTGACGCCGGCCGAGCGCTGGTGCTTCGTCCGCCTCGGCGGGCTGCCCCGGCGCTTCGGCCTGGACGAGGTGGACCGGGTCTGCGGCGCCGCGCCCTGGTGGCGACCGCGTACCCGGGTCGTGCTCGACGGGCTGGTGGCGAAGTCGCTGCTGACGGCGCGGCACCACGCGGCGCGTCCCGCCTACACGATGCTGCGCACCGTGCATCAGTTCGCCGCCCGGCTGCTCGCCGACGAGCCGGGCCGGGCCGGCACCGCGCCGGTCCTGTCGGGTGGGGCGGGCTGGCCGGCGCCGCTCCCCGCGCGCCCGGCCGGCTCCGCCGGCGACCGCTGACCGGCGGCACCCCGACCGGAGCCGTCTCCCTCCCGCGTCTTGACGCGCCGCATGTTATCGCTCACAGTCGATGGCAGGGCACAGGCACCGCAAGGCTCACCGGGCGAGCCGCGCTGGCCGGACCCTCGTCGCCGCCACCGAAGCGGGACGAGGTGTCGCACCACCACCGCTGCAACCCGGAAGAGGAATCCGCATGAGACCCACGAGAGCCCTGCTGTCCACCGGCCTGCTGGCCGGCGCGCTAGCCGCCGGCATGGCGGTGGCGCTGGCCCCGCACGCCAGCGCCGGCACGACCCTGGGCGCGTCGGCGGCCGAGAAGGGCCGCTACTTCGGCGCCGCGGTCGCCACCGGCAAGCTGTCCGACAACACGTACGTGACGGTGCTGAACCGCGAGTTCAACTCCGTGGTGCCCGAGAACGAGATGAAGTGGGACGCCACCGAGCCCCAGCAGGGGCGGTTCAGCTACACCGGCGGTGACCGGCTGGTCAGCCACGCCCGGGCCAACGGGATGAGCGTGCGCGGCCACACCCTGCTCTGGCACGCCCAGCAGCCGAGCTGGGCGCAGGGCCTGTCCGGCACCGCGCTGCGCAACGCGGCGATCAACCACGTCACCCAGGTCGCCACGCACTTCCGGGGCCAGATCTACGCCTGGGACGTGGTGAACGAGGCGTTCGCCGACGGTGGCAGCGGTGGGCGCCGCGACTCGAACCTCCAGCGCACCGGCAACGACTGGATCGAGGCGGCCTTCCGGGCCGCGCGGGCCGCCGACCCGGGCGCGAAGCTCTGCTACAACGACTACAACACCGACGGGATCAACGCGAAGTCGACAGGCGTCTACAACATGGTGCGGGACTTCAAGTCCCGGGGCGTGCCGATCGACTGCGTCGGCTTCCAGTCGCACCTGGGCACCACGATCCCGGGCGACTACCAGGCCAACCTCCAGCGCTTCGCCGACCTCGGCGTGGACGTGCAGATCACCGAGCTGGACGTGACGACCGGCGGCAACCAGGCGAACATCTTCGGCACGGTCACCCGGTCCTGCATGGCGGTGTCGCGTTGCACCGGCATCACGGTGTGGGGCGTGCGGGACTGCGACTCGTGGCGCGGCTCGGACAACGCGCTGCTCTTCGACTGCGCCGGCAACAAGAAGGCCGCGTACACCTCGGTGCTGAACGCGCTCAACGCCGGTGGGACCACGCCCCCGCCGACGACGCCGGGCAACCCGACCACGCCGCCGCCGAACCCGACGACGCCGCCGCCCGGGACGGGTGGATGTTCGGCGTCGGTGTCGCTGAACTCGTGGACCGGTGGGTTCGTGGCGACGGTGAAGGTGACGGCGGGTTCGGCTGGTACGCGGAGTTGGACGGTGAGTCTGACGTTGCCCGGTGGGGCGAGTGTGACCAACACGTGGAGTGCGACCGCCAGTGGTAGCACCGGCACGGTGCGGTTCGCGAATGTGGACTACAACGGCCAGCTCGGGGCCGGTCAGAGCACCGAGTTCGGGTTCCAGGGCAACGGCAGCGCGTCGGGGCTGACCCCGACCTGCGCCGCCGGCTGAGCCCGTCGCCGGCCCGGCCCCGCGAGCACCGTGGGGCCGGGCCGGCGGCCTGAAGCCCCGTCCCCCCGCCTTGGAGGAAACGCCGATGAGAGCGAAGATCGCGCTGTTCGCGGCCGTGCTGGCGACGGCCCTGACGACGGCGGTCGCCGTCGTCACCGCCGCCGGCCCGGCGTCCGCCGCCGCGCTCACCCAGGTGACCAACTTCGGCACCAACCCGACAAACCTACAGATGCACCTGTACGTGCCGGACCGGCTCCCGGCCCGGCCGGCCCTGCTGTTGGTCCTGCACTACTGCACCGGCAGCGGTCCGGCCATGCACACCGGCTCCGGCTACAGCCCGCTGGCCGACCGCTACGGGTTCATCGTGATCTACCCGTCGGTGACCCGCAGCAGCAAGTGCTGGGACGTCTCCTCGCCGCAGGCGCTGCGGCGCGGTGGCGGCAGCGACCCGGTCGGTCTCAAGTCGATGATCGACTACGTGACGGGCCGCTACCCGGTCGACCCGGCCCGCATCGGCGTCGCCGGCGCTTCGTCCGGCGCCATGATGACGAACGTGATGGCCGGCGTGTACCCGGACGTCTTCCACGCCGGGGTCAGCTCCTCGGGCGTGCCGTTCGGCTGCTTCGCCACCACCAACGGCTCGGAGTGGAACAGCGAGTGCTCCGGCGGGCGGATCACCAAGACCCCGCAGCAGTGGGGTGACCTGGTCCGCAACGCGTACCCCGGCTACACCGGCCGGCGTCCCCGCATGCAGATCTGGCACGGCACCACGGACACCACGCTGAGCTACGTCAACTTCGGCGAGCAGATCAAGCAGTGGACGAACGTGCTGGGCGTCTCGCAGACCCCGAGCATGACTGACTACCCGCAGGCCAGCGCCACCCGGACCCGCTACGGCGGCACCGGTGGGACGCCGCCGGTCGAGGCGATCAGCTTCCAGGGCTACGGCCACTCGATCCCGTTCGACGCCGCCCAGGCGGTGCGCTTCCTCGGCTTCGACGGCACCGGGGCGACCACCCCGCCGCCGAGCCCCACCACGCCGCCGCCGAGCCCGACCACGCCGCCGCCGAGCCCGACGACGCCGCCGCCGAGCCCGACCACGCCGCCGCCGAGCCCGACCACGCCGCCGCCGAGCCCGACGACGCCGCCGCCGGGGACAGGTGGGTGTTCGGCGTCGGTGTCGCTCAACTCGTGGACCGGTGGGTTCGTGGCGACGGTGAAGGTGACGGCGGGTTCGGCTGGTACGCGGGGTTGGACGGTGAGTCTGACGTTGCCGGGTGGGGTGAGTGTGACGAACACGTGGAGTGCGACCGCCAGTGGTGCCACCGGCACGGTGCGGTTCGTCAATGTGGACTACAACGGCCAGCTCGGGGCTGGTCAGAGCACCGAGTTCGGGTTCCAGGGCAACGGCAGCGCGTCGGGGCTGACCCCGACCTGCACCGCCGGCTGAGCCCACGTCCGCTCCGGCGGTGCGACGACGCGTCGTCGCACCGCCGGAGCGTGTCCACCGGCCCGCCCGGGGGAACCGGGTGCTGACCTGCCTCGATGCGCCGGTCCCTGTTATCGCTCACCGCAGGTCCCGGGCCGTGTCCCGTCCCGGCCCTGGCCCGCGCCCTTCGGGGATTGAAATGCGTGACTGGTTGTGATGCGATGGCGGTGGGGCCGGACCGCCGGGAGGGTCGCACATAAGGGATGAATCGCACCGGTCCTGGCCGCGCCTTGTTACGAGACCGAGACATGCGCATTTCGCGTCATCGGTTGACGGTGAATCTTGTGAGCGTTAACACTCCGAGGAGGTTATCTGTGGGTCCGTGAGTACGCAGGGGAGAGGAAGCTCGTGCGCAGACGATTTCTGGCCGCGCTCGGCGGCGTCGCGATCGCCGTCAGCCTGGCCGCATGCAGCGGTGAGGGTGCCGGCGGCGGCGGGGACACCAGCTCCGCCAAGCCCGGCGACCTGACGATCGGCGTCTCGATGCCGACCCAGACCTCGGAGCGGTGGATCGCCGACGGCAACGCGGTGAAGGAGAAGCTCCAGGCCAAGGGCTACAAGGTCGACCTGCAGTACGCCGGCGACGAGATCCCCACCCAGTCGCAGCAGATCGACCAGATGATCACGCAGGGCGCGGACGTGCTGGTGATCGCCCCGATCGACGGCACCGCGCTCAGCGGTCAGCTCCAGGCCGCCGCGGCGGCGAAGATCCCGGTCATCTCCTACGACCGGCTCATCCGCAACAGCCCGAACGTCGACTTCTACGTCAGCTTCGACAACTACAAGGTCGGCGTGGCGCAGGCCAACGCGCTCCTGGTCGGCCTCGGGTTGCAGAACAAGGACGGCGCGAAGGGCAGCGCGGCCGGCCCGTTCAACGTGGAGCTGTTCGCCGGCTCGCTCGACGACAACAACGCGCACTTCTTCTTCAACGGCGCGATGGACACGCTCAAGCCCTACCTCGACGCCGGCACGCTGAAGGTGAAGTCCGGCCAGACGAAGATCGAGCAGGTGGCCATCCTGCGCTGGCAGCAGGAGACCGCGCAGAAGCGGATGGAGGACCTGCTCACCTCCAGCTACAACGACGGCAGCAAGGTCGACGGCGTGCTGTCGCCGTTCGACGGCCTGTCCCGGGGCATCATCACCGCCCTCCAGAACGCCGGCTACCGCGGCGGGGCCAAGAAGATGCCGGTGGTCACCGGCCAGGACGCCGAGGTCGCCTCCGTCAAGCTCATCAACGACGGGGTGCAGAGCTCGACCGTCTTCAAGGACACCCGCCTGCTCGCCGACCAGGCCGTGGTCGCCGCCGAGGCGTTCCTGAAGAAGCAGGAGCCGAAGGCGAACGACACCAAGGCGTACGAGAACGGCGTCAAGGTCGTGCCCGCGTTCCTGCTGCCGGTCCAGACCGTCTACAAGGACGACATCAAGTCGGTGCTGATCGACTCCGGCTACCTGACCGCCCAGGAGGTCGCCGCCGGCCGGGCGGGCTGAGCCGCTTCCCGGCGGGCCCGGTGACGCACCCCGTCGCCGGGCCCGCCGGCGCACCGACGCGACGGCCACGAGCAGGACGGTTTCCATGAGCGATCACATCCTCGAAATGCGGAACATCACGAAGACCTTTCCCGGAGTGGCCGCGCTCCAGGACGTCTCGCTCGCCGTCCGGCGCGGCGAGATCCACGCGATCTGCGGCGAGAACGGGGCCGGGAAGTCCACCCTGATGAAGGTGCTGTCCGGGGTGTATCCGACCGGCAGCTACGACGGGCAGATCGTCCTCGACGGCGAGCCGGTCGGGTTCCGGGGCATCCGGGACAGCGAGTCCCACGGCATCGTCATCATCCACCAGGAGCTGGCGCTGGTGCCGTACCTGTCGATCGCCGAGAACATCTTCCTCGGCAACGAGCGTCGTGGTCGCGGCGGGCTGATCGACTGGCACCGGACCAACGCGGAGGCCGCGGCGCTGCTGCGGTCGGTCGGGCTGCACGAGAACCCGGTGACCCCGGTGCACCAACTGGGGGTGGGCAAGCAGCAACTCGTGGAGATCGCCAAGGCGCTGTCCAAGAAGGTGCGGCTGCTCATCCTGGACGAGCCGACCGCGGCGCTCAACGACGTCGACTCGGCGCACCTGCTGGACCTGCTGCGGCGGCTCCGCGACCAGGGCATCACCTGCATCATGATCTCGCACAAGCTGGGCGAGATCACCGCGGTCGCGGACTCGACGACCGTGATCCGGGACGGCCGTACGGTCGAGACGCTCGACATGGGCGACGGCACGGCGACCCAGGACCGGATCATCCGCGGCATGGTCGGTCGCGACCTCGCGGCGTTCTACCCGACCCGGACGTCGACGCCCGGCCCCGAGGTGTTGCGGATCGAGGACTGGACGGTCCGCCACCCGACCCAGGACCGGCTGGTGGTGGACCACGCCTCGCTCACCGTCCGCGCCGGCGAGGTGGTCGGCATCGCCGGGCTGATGGGCGCCGGCCGCACCGAGCTGGCGATGAGCGTGTTCGGCCGCGCGTACGGTCGGGACATCACCGGCCGGATCTTCGTCAACGGCCTCCAGGTGCGGCCCCGCACGGTGGCCGAGGCGATCGAGAACGGCATCGCGTACGCGACCGAGGACCGCAAGCACTACGGCCTCAACCTGATCGACGACGTGCGGGGCAACATCTCGGCCGCCGGCCTCGGCAAGCTCGCGCGCAACGGCTGGATCGACGGCAACGAGGAGATCAAGGTCGCCGAGCGGGGCCGGCGCGACATGAACATCAAGGCGCCGAGCGTCATGTCGGTGGTGGGCAAGCTCTCCGGCGGCAACCAGCAGAAGGTCGTGCTGGCGAAGTGGCTGTTCACCGACCCGGACGTGCTGATCCTCGACGAGCCGACCCGGGGCATCGACGTCGGGGCGAAGTTCGAGATCTACACGATCGTCAACCGCCTGGTGGCGGACGGCAAGGCCGTCGTCATCATCTCCTCCGAGCTGCCCGAACTGCTCGGCATGTGCGACCGCATCTACACCCTGGCGGCCGGCCGGATCACCGGCGAGGTGCCGGTGGGCGACGCCACCCAGGAGAACCTGATGGAACTCATGACCAAGGACAGGGATCTCGTCGGATGACCAGCACGAAGCCCGCCACCTCCCCGAAGGTCGACGCGCCCGACCCCGGCGCGGCGGCCACCCTGCACACCGGGACCAGTGACCCACGGACGCTGATCCTGGGCAACCTGCGGCAGAGCGGCATCTACATCGCCCTGGTGGTGATCGTCGCGCTGTTCGCGGTCCTCACCGACGGCGTCTCGCTCAGCCCCGGCAACCTCACCAACATCGTGCTCCAGTACTCCTACATCCTGGTGCTCGCCATCGGCATGGTCATCGTGATCATCGGCGGGCACATCGACCTGTCCGTCGGGTCGGTGGTGGCGCTCACCGGCGCGGTCTCCGCCGTGCTGGTGATCCGGGAGGGCATGCCGTGGTGGGTCGGCATCCTCGCCGCGCTCGCCGTGGGCGTCGCGGTGGGCGCCTGGCACGGTCTCTGGGTCGCGTACGCCGGCATCCCGGCGTTCATCGTCACCCTGGCCGGCATGCTGCTGTTCCGCGGCCTGACGCTGCGGGTGCTGGACAACATCTCGCTGTCGCCGTTCCCGGCCGAGTACCAGCGGGTCGCGGCCGGCTTCCTCAACGGCCTGCTCGGCGGGCAGGGCTTCGACGCGTTCACGCTGTTCATCGGCGTCTTCGCGGTGGTCGGGTACGCGGCGAGCGTGTTCCGGACCCGGCTGGCCCGGGTCCGCCACGAGCAGCCGGTGGAGTCGTTCCCGCTCTTCGTGCTCCGGGTGGCGGTGGTCGGCGCCGTCGTCATGTGGTTCGCCTGGCAGCTCGCGCACGCGCGTGGCCTGCCGATCGTGCTGATCGTCCTGGCCGTGCTGGTGCTCGTCTACGGCCTGCTCACCCGCCGTACCGTCTTCGGTCGCCAGGTCTACGCGATCGGCGGCAACCTGCCGGCGGCGACGTTGTCCGGCGTCCGGGTGAAGACGGTCAACTTCTGGGTCTTCGTCAACATGGGCTTCCTCTCCGCGGTGGCCGGCGTGATCTACTCCTCCCGCTCCAACGGGGCCCAGCCGGCGGCGGGCAACATGTTCGAGCTGGACGCGATCGCGGCGGCCTTCATCGGCGGCGCGGCGGTCACCGGCGGGGTGGGCACCGTGGTCGGTGCGATGGTGGGCGGCCTGATCATGGCGGTGATGAGCAACGGCATGCAGCTCATGGGCATCGACCAGTCGGTCCAGTCGGTGGTGAAGGGGCTGGTGCTGCTCGCCGCCGTGGCGTTCGACATCTGGAACAAGCGCCGGGCGGCGGGCAGTCGCTGAGCCGGCCGGCCGGACGGGGGGCGCCGTCCGGCCGGCCGTTCTCCGTCGTTCCCGTCCGGGTCCACCGCCGGCCGGTGCCGCGTCCGCGGGCACCCGCTCCGCACCGCGTACCGGTGGTGGGCGACGGCCGGGGGCGGCGGCGGCTGCCGCCTCGCTGCGGTGTCGCGAGTCGTCCGCCAGGGGTGGCGCGACGTCGCCGATGTTATCGCTGACATAAGAGCGCGTAAATCACTGGAGCCGCCGTACGCCGGCCGCCGGGGCGGCTGCCCGATGCGTGGCCGGGCCGGAAAACAGCCGTTGAGAGCGCCTCTGGGGCCGCTGGGTGGGGCCTTCGTGTCGTCCGCCCGGACTGCCGACGGACGAACCAGATCATGGATCGGCGGGCGGCCCGTTGTTGTCGTTAACAATGGGCCCGGCCCGGGTGTCGGCCGCCGGCCGCCGACGTCCGTGGTGGATCTCCCGCCGGCCTGGGCGGGCCGGTCCCCGTGCCGGTCGTGGGGAGCGGAGCGCCGTCGCCGTCTCCGTTACGCAGCCGTTGCGCGGAGGTGTCTTGACGGATGTATATGTGAGCGCTAACACTAACTCCGTGACACGGCGGAGGTGTAGATGAGCGACGTGGAGGCGGCCGACCGGTACGTGGTCGGGGTCGATTTCGGCACGCTGTCCGGGCGGGCGCTCGTGGTGCGGGTCCGGGACGGCGCCGAACTCGGCACCGCGGTGCACGAGTACCGGCACGGGGTGATCGAGACGGCCCTGCCCGACGGCGGCCCGGCACTGCCACCCGACTGGGCCCTACAGGACCCCGAGGACTACCGCGACGTGCTGCGCGAGGCGGTGCCGGTCGCGCTGGCCGCCGCCGGGGTGGACCCCGCCCGGGTGGTCGGGATCGGCACCGACTTCACCGCCTGCACCGTGCTGCCGACGCTCGCCGACGGCACCCCGCTGTGCGAGGTCCCCGAACTGCGCCACCGGCCGCACGCCTGGGTCAAGCTGTGGAAGCACCACGCCGCGCAGCCGCAGGCCGACCGGATCAACGCGCTGGCGCACGAGCGCGGCGAGCCGTGGATCGGCCGCTACGGCGGCAAGATCTCCGCCGAGTGGCAGTTCGCCAAGGGGTTGCAGATCCTGGCCGAGGATCCCGAGGTCTACCGGCGGGCCGAGCGCTTCATCGAGGCCGCCGACTGGATCGTCTGGGAGCTGTGCGGGACGGAGACGCGCAACGCCTGCACCGCCGGCTACAAGGGAATCCGGCAGGACGACCGCTACCCCTCGCCGGACTATCTCGCCGCGCTCGACCCCGGCTTCACCGACTTCGTGACCAAACTGGACGGCCCGCTGCTGCCGCTGGGTGACCGGGCCGGCGTGCTCGGCGCCCGCGCCGCGGCCTGGACCGGGCTGCCGGAGGGCATCGCGGTCGCGGTCGGCAACGTCGACGCGCACGTCACCGCCGCGTCCGCGCAGGCGCTGCGCCCCGGCCGGCTGGTGGCGATCATGGGCACCTCCACCTGCCACGTGCTCAACGGCACCCACCCCGCCGAGGTCCCCGGCATGTGCGGCGTGGTCGACGGCGGCATCAGCCCGGGCGCCTGGGGCTACGAGGCCGGGCAGAGCGGCGTGGGGGACATCTTCGGCTGGTTCGTGCGGCACGCCGCCCCGGCCGGCCTCGACTCGCACGAGCGGCTCACCGAGCTGGCCGCCGCCCAGCCGGTGGGCGCGCACGGGCTGGTGGCGCTGGACTGGTGGAACGGCAACCGCTCACTGCTGGTCAACCACGACCTCAGCGGGCTGGTCGTCGGGCTGACGCTGGCGACCCGGCCGCCGGACGTCTACCGCGCGCTGCTGGAGGCCACCGCGTACGGCACCCGGATGATCGTGGAGGCGTTCGCCGAGGCGGGCGTGCCGGTCGACGACCTGGTGGTGGCCGGCGGGCTCACCTCGAACCGCCTGCTGATGCAGATCTACGCCGACGTCACCAACCGGCCGTTGGGCATCATCGGCTCCGCCCAGGGGCCGGCGCTCGGGTCGGCCATCCACGCGGCCGTCGCCGCTGGGGCGTACCCGTCGATCCACGAGGCGTCGGCGGCCATGGGGCGGGTGGACGAGGCCGTCTACCGGCCGATCCCGGACAACGTGCGGGCGTACGACGCGCTCTACGCCGAGTACCGGGCGCTGCACGACCACTTCGGTCGCGGCGCCAACGACGTCATGCTCCGCCTGCGGGCGATCCGGAACGCGGCGGTGGACGCCGCCGCGACGCCCGCCGACCCGGCCCTGGAGGTGGTCGGATGAACCCCGACGTCGCCCGGCAGGTCACCGCGCTCCGCGAGACGGTGGCCCGCCTGCACGGCGAGCTGACCCGCTACCGTCTGGTCGCCTGGACCGCCGGCAACATCTCGGCGCGGGTCCCCGGGCAGGACCTGATGGTGATCAAGCCGAGCGGGGTGGACTACGACGACCTGACCGCCGACACCATGGTGGTCTGCGACCTCAACGGGGTCGTGGTCGACGGCGGTGGCTCGCCGTCCAGCGACACCGCCGCGCACGCCTACGTCTACCGCGCGATGCCCGAGGTCGGCGGCGTCGTGCACACGCACAGCGGCTACGCCACCGCCTGGGCGGCCCGGGGCGAGGCGATTCCGTGCTGGTTGACCGCGCAGGCCGACGAGTTCGGCGGCGAGATCCCGGTCGGCCCGTTCGCCCTGATCGGCGGCGACGACATCGGCAAGGGCATCGTCAGCACGCTGTCCGGGCACCGGTCGCCCGCGGTGCTCATGCGCAACCACGGCGTGTTCAGCATCGGCAAGGACGCCCGCGCGGCGGTCAAGGCGGCGGTGATGTGCGAGGACGTCGCCCGTACCGCGCACCTGGCCCGCGCGCTCGGGCCGCCGCTGCCGATCGCGTCGGCCGACGTCGACTCGCTTCACGACCGCTACCAGAACGTGTACGGCCAGCGCCCGCCCGCCGGGTGACCCGGACCAGCACCACCTCATCCCACCACCACAACCGGTCGCCCCGGTCCCGCCGGTCGCGCGTCCGGATCACCCCACCCCGAGGAGAACAATGCGAACCAGGAGTACCGCCCGCACGGTGATCGCGGTCCTGACCGGCGTGCTGCTCGCCGGCGGCATGGTCGCGTGCGGCAACAGCGACACCGGCGGCGATTCCGGCAGTGGCGGCAGCGACAAGCTCGTCCTGGGCTTCTCCCAGGTCGGCGCGGAGAGCGGCTGGCGGACCGCCAACACCACCTCGATCAAGGAGGCGGCGGGTCAGGCCGGTGTCGAGCTGAAGTTCGACGACGCGCAGCAGAAGCAGGAGAACCAGATCAAGGCGATCCGGAACTTCATCCAGCAGAAGGTCGACGTCATCGCCTTCTCGCCGGTGGTGGAGTCCGGCTGGGACACCGTGCTCAAGGAGGCCAAGGACGCCAAGATCCCGGTGATCCTGACCGACCGCGCGGTCGACTCGGCCGACAAGTCGCTCTACAAGACGTTCCTCGGCTCGGACTTCGTCAAGGAGGGCCGGCTCGCCGGTGAGTGGCTGGTGGAGCAGAAGAAGGCGGCCACCGGTCCGGTCAACATCGTCGAGCTTCAGGGCACGACCGGCTCGGCGCCGGCGAACGACCGGAAGAAGGGCTTCGGCGAGGCCATCGCGGCCAACCCCAACCTGAAGATCGTCGCGTCGCAGTCCGGTGACTTCACCCGCGCCGGCGGCAAGCAGGTCATGGAGCAGTTCCTGAAGGCCAACCCGAAGATCGACGTGCTCTTCGCGCACAACGACGACATGGGCCTGGGCGCGCTCGAGGCGATCACCGCGGCCGGCAAGGTGCCCGGCAAGGACATCACCATCATCACCGTGGACGCGGTGAAGGACGGCATGCAGGCGCTCGCGGACGGCAAGTTCAACTTCATCGCCGAGTGCAGCCCGCTGCTCGGCCCGCAGCTGATGGACCTGGCCAAGAAGGTCAAGGCCGGCGAGGAGGTGCCGCCCCGGATCGAGACCGAGGAGACCACCTTCACGCAGGCGACGGCGAAGGAAGCGCTGCCCAACCGCAAGTACTGAGCCCCACACCGGGGGTCGCCGTCGCACCGACGGCGGCCTCCGTGCCACCACCGTTTCAGAAGAGGTCCGATGGCATGACGGGTGACCGTCCGGTCCTGACCATGACCGGAATCAGCAAGACCTTCCCCGGGGTGCGCGCGCTCCACGACGTCGACTTCCGGCTGTTCCCGGGCGAGGTCCACGCCCTCATGGGCGAGAACGGCGCCGGCAAGTCGACCCTGATCAAGGTGTTGACCGGCGTCTACGGCACCGACGCCGGCACCGTCACGCTCGCCGGTGAGCAGGTGTCCTTCTCCGGTCCGATGCAGGCCGCCGCGGCCGGCGTCAGCACCGTCTACCAGGAGGTCAACCTCTGCACGAACCTGTCGGTGGCGGAGAACATCTCCATCGGCCGGGAGCCCCGCCGGCTGGGCGCCGTGCGGTGGGGCGAGATGCGTCGCCGGGCCCGGGCGCTCCTGGCCCGGCTCGACCTCGACCTGGACGTCGCCGCGCCGCTCGGGACGTACTCGCTCGCCGTGCAGCAGATGGTCGCCATCGCCCGGGCGATCGACGTGCAGGCCCGGGTGCTCATCCTCGACGAACCGACCTCCAGCCTGGACGCCGGCGAGGTCGCCCAGCTCTTCCGGATCATGCGCCAGCTCCGGGACGAGGGGATCGCGATCCTGTTCGTCACGCACTTCCTCGACCAGGTCTACGGCATCGCCGACCGCATCACGGTGCTGCGCAACGGCACCCTGGTGGGGGAGTACCGCACCGAGGAACTGCCCCAGTTCAGCCTGGTGGAGAAGATGATCGGCCAGGAGCTGGACGTGCTGGAGCGCCTCGACGAGCAGCAGAAGCGCGCCACCGTCGCGCCGGACGGGCGGGCACCGCTGGTGGACGCCGCGGAGCTGGGCCGGCGCGGGGCGGTCGCCCCGTTCAGCCTGCGCATCCACGCCGGTGAGGTGGTCGGCCTGGCCGGCCTGCTCGGCTCCGGCCGCACCGAGGTGGCCCGGCTGCTCTTCGGCGCCGACCGCGCCGACCACGGTCAGGTTCTCGTCGACGGCGGCCGGGCGCCGCTGCGTACCCCGATCCAGGCCATCGACCGGGGCATCGGCTTCTGCTCGGAGAACCGCCGCGCGGAGGGCATCGTGCCGGAGCTGTCGGTCCGGGAGAACATGATCCTGGCGATGCAGGCCGCGCGCGGCTGGCTGCGGCCGATCCCGCGTCGCCGGCAGGACGAGCTGGTCCAGAAGTACGTCCAGGCGCTCAGCATCCGGCCGGCGAACCCGGAGCTGCCGGTGCGCAACCTCTCCGGCGGCAACCAGCAGAAGGTGCTGCTGGCGCGGTGGCTCATCACCGAGCCGCGCCTGCTCATCCTCGACGAGCCCACCCGCGGCATCGACATCGGCGCCAAGGCCGAGATCCAGAAACTGGTGGTGCAGCTCTCCGACGGCGGCATGGCGGTGCTGTTCATCTCCGCCGAGCTGGAGGAGGTGCTGCGCCTGAGCCACCGGGTCGCGGTCATGCGGGACCGTGAGATGGTCGCCCAGCTCACCAACGACGACACGCTCGACGCGGACCGCGTCATGCGCACCATCGCCAGCGGAACCCCCCGGGAGGAGGTGAACCGATGAACACCCTCACCGACCGCCTCCGCCCGCTGACCGGGCACCGCCTGTTCTGGCCGGCCCTCGTGCTCGTGGTCATGATCCTCGCGAACACGGTCTACCGGCCCGGCTTCCTCGCCGTGGAGGTCAAGAGCGGCCACCTGTACGGCACCCCGATCGACATCCTCCGGTTGAGCGCGCCGCTGATCCTCGTCGCGCTCGGGATGACCCTGGTCATCGCCACCGGCGGCATCGACCTGTCCGTCGGCTCGCTCTGCGCCATCAGCGGCGCGATCGCCTGCCTGCACATCAGCGAGGCGGCCGACCCGAACAGCCCGTCCACCGTGCTCACCGCGCTGGCCCTGGCGTTCGGCGTCGCGCTGGTGCTCGGCGCTTGGAACGGGGTGCTGGTCGCGGTGATCGGCATCCAGCCCATCATCGCCACGCTGATCCTCATGGTGGCCGGCCGCGGGATCGCCCAGCTCGTCACCGAGGGCCAGATCATCACGATCAACTCCGGCCCGTACCGGGCCATCGGGCTCGGGCACTTCCTGACGCTGCCGCTGGCCATCCTGATCGCGCTGGCCGCCGCGCTGCTGGTGGCCGCGTTCACCCGGCGCACCGCGCTCGGGCTGATCGTCGAGTCGGTCGGCGGCAACGCCGAGGCCAGTCGGCTGGCCGGCATCCGGTCCCGGCGCATCGTCTTCCTCGTCTACGTGGTCAGCGCCGCCTGTGCCGCGCTCGCCGGCTTCATGGTCACCGCGAACGTGTCCAGCGCGGACGGCAACGCCGCCGGGCTCTGGATCGAACTCGACGCGATCCTCGCGGTGGTCATCGGCGGCACCTCGCTGGCCGGTGGCCGGTTCTCGCTCAGCGGCACCGTCCTCGGTGCGCTGATCATCCAGACGCTGACCACCACGGTGTACGCCATGAACATTTCGCCGCAGACGTCGCTGCTCTTCAAGGCCGTCGTCGTCATCGCCGTCTGCCTCGTGCAGGCCCCGGCGTTCCGGGCCCGGTTCCGTCGCCGCCGACGCGGCGTCGAGCCCGGCCCGGCGACCCCGCAGCGGGAGAAGGAGCAGGTGCCGGCATGACCAGCACGTCGTTGACCACCCGCCGGTCCTGGCGGCCCAGCCTGTCCCGGCGGCACGTCCCGGTCCTGGCCACCCTCACGTTGTTGCTGGTCATGTACGGCATCGGGGTGTCCCAGTACCGCGCCTTCTCCAACGTCCAGGTCGTCTTCAACGTCTTCATCGATAACGGTTTCGTGCTCGTGGTCGCGGTCGGCATGACGTTCGTGATCCTCACCGGCGGCATCGACCTGTCCGTCGGCGCGGTCGTCGCGATGACCGCGATGGTGTCGGCCGCGCTGCTGCGCGACGGGGTGCCGGCGGCCCTGGTGCTCGTCATCGCGTTGCTCATCGGCCCGATCCTGGGGTTCCTGATGGGCTGCGCGATCCACTTCTTCGACATCCAACCGTTCATCGTCACGCTCGCCGGGATGTTCTTCGCCCGGGGCATGTGCACGTTCATCAGCGGCGCCTCGATCTCCATCACCGACGGTTTCTGGACCGGCATGTCCCAGGAGCGCATCGGCAATCCGGCCGGGAACTTCGTGTCGATCAGTGTGCTGATCGCGTTCGCGGTGGTCCTGGTCGCCGCGTACGTGCTGGCGTACACCCGGTTCGGCCGCAACGTGTACGCGGTCGGCGGCAACGCGCAGTCGGCGCTGCTGATGGGACTGCCGGTCGGGCGCACCCGGATCGCCGTCTACACCATCAGCGGGTTGTGCTCGGCGATCGGCGGCATCCTGCTGTCGTTCTACACGCTCTCCGGCGCGCCGCTGATCGCCGTCGGCATGGAGCTGGACGTGATCGCCGCGGTCGTGATCGGCGGGACCGTCCTGACCGGCGGGTCCGGCTACGTCTTCGGCACTGTTCTCGGCGTGCTGGTGCTCGGCGTCATCCAGACGCTGATCACGTTCGACGGCAGCCTCAACTCCTGGTGGACGAAGATCGTGATCGGCGGGCTGCTGTTCGCGTTCATCCTCCTCCAGCGCCTCATCGGCATCCGGTTCAAGTGACGGCTCCTAGCGCGGAAGGCAACAACATGGCAACTCACCCCCAGCCCGAGGTCTGGTTCCTCACCGGCAGTCAGGGCCTCTACGGCGAGGACACGCTCCGACAGGTCGCCGACCAGTCCCGGGAGATCGCCGCCCGGTTGGACGCCTCGCCGGACATCCCGGTCCGGGTGTGCTGGAAGCCGGTCCTGACCTCCAGCGCGGACATTCTGGCGGTGTGCCGGGACGCGGCCGTGCAGGGCGCGGTCGGGGTGATCGCCTGGATGCACACGTTCTCGCCGGCGAAGATGTGGATCGCCGGGCTGGACGCGCTGCAGACGCCGCTGCTGCACCTGCACACGCAGGCCAACGTGGCGCTGCCGTGGGACACCATCGACATGGACTTCATGAACCTGAACCAGGCCGCGCACGGCGACCGCGAGTTCGGGTACATCCAGACCCGGCTCGGGGTGGCCCGCAAGACGGTCGCCGGCCACGTCACCGACCCGCGGGTGGTCGGTCGGGTGGCGGCCTGGGCCCGCGCGGCGGTCGGCTGGTCGTCGATGCGGACGTTGCGGCTGGCCCGGTTCGGCGACAACATGCGCGACGTCGCGGTGACCGAGGGGGACAAGGTCGAGGCGGAGCTGCGGTTCGGCGTCTCGGTCAACACCTACGGCGTCAACGACCTGGTCGACGCGGTCGACCAGGTAGCCGACGCGCAGGTGGACGACCTGGTCAAGGAGTACGACGACACCTACCGGGTGGACGCCGCGCTGCGCCCCGGCGGCGACCGGCACGACTCGCTGCGCTACGCCGCCCGCCAGGAGCTGGGTCTGCGCACGTTCCTGGACGCCGGCGGCTTCCGCGCGTTCACCACGAACTTCGAGGACCTGGGCGGCCTGCGCCAGCTCCCCGGCATCGCGGTGCAGCGGCTGATGGCCGACGGTTACGGGTTCGGCGGCGAGGGGGACTGGAAGACCTCCGTGCTGGTACGGACGTTGAAGGCGATGGCCGTCGGCGTCGAGGGCGGCACGTCCTTCATGGAGGACTACACCTACGACCTGTCGGTCGGGCACGAGCTGGTCCTCGGCGCGCACATGCTGGAGGTGTGCCCGAGCATCGCCGCGGACGTGCCGACGGCGGAGGTGCACCCGTTGAGCATCGGTGGGCGGGAGGACCCGGTCCGGCTGGTCTTCGACGCGGCGTCCGGCCCGGCCGTGGTGCTCGGCATGGCCGACATGGGGGAGCGGTTCCGGCTGGTGGCCAACGTGGTCGACGTGGTGCCGCCGCCGCAGCCGTTGCGTCGGCTGCCGGTGGCCCGTGCGGTCTGGCGGCCCCGACCGGACCTGTCCGGCTCGGCGGAGGCGTGGATCACGGCGGGCGCGCCGCACCACACCGTGCTCTCCCAGGCGGTCGGCGTGGAGGAGCTGCGCGACCTGGCCGCGATGACGCGTACCGAGCTGGCGATCATCGACGGCGACACCGAGGCGCACCGCTTCGCCGACGAGCTGCGCTGGAACCAGGCGTACTACCGGCTCGCCCGCGGGTTCTGACCGCCGCCGCAGCACCGTGACGGGTGGTGGGGGGGCCCCCCCCCCCCCGCCCCCCCACCACCCGTTTGTGTCTTCTTCTCCGAGCCGTGACGCGGGTCACCATTTTCCGCACCCCTGAGGTGTCGAAGAATTGCCCGGCCCGGGGGCGCCGGCGCTCGCCGGAAATGCCCCGCTGGGGGCCCTGGGTACGGGCCCGGAGCTGCGGCTTCCCGCCGGTCGCCACGAAATGAGAATGGGCTCGGCGTCAATTCCCCGATAATCCGACAGGATGACGCGAACGGTGGATCGACCGTCCCGTGGCCGGTGGGACAACTGGCGTAGACTGTCGCCACCCGGGCCGGCCCGGTCGACGTCGACCCGGTTCGGCCACGTGGGCAGTGGCGAAAGTGAGGTGGCCGTGCGCGGTCCTGCGATGACGGACGTGGCACGCCTCGCCGGCGTCTCGCACCAGACGGTCTCCCGGGTGCTGAACGGGCATCCCAATGTGCGGGAGCAGACCCGACTACGGGTCCAGGCGGCGATCACCGAACTCGGCTACCGACCCAACCGCGCGGCCCGCGCGTTGGTCACCGGCCGGTCCCAGGTGATCGGCGTGGTCGCGCAGAACACCACGCTCTACGGCCCGGCCTCGCTGCTGGCCGCGCTGGAGCAGACCGCCGCCGAGGCCGGCTTCGCGGTCAGCGTCGGCAGCGTCAGCGACCTCGACCACCGGTCCATCTCGGCCGCGGTGGAGCGTCACCTCGCGCACCGGGTGGCCGGCATCGTGGTGATAGCGCCGGTCGAGTCGGCCGGTGAAGCGCTGGAACGGTTGCCCCACGACGTGCCGCTGGTGACCGTCGACGGCGACCCGCGCCGGCCGATCCCACTGGTGACGGTCGACCAGGTGGCCGGTGCCCGGGCCGCCACCCAGCATCTGCTCGACGCCGGGCACCGCACGGTCTGGCACGTGTCCGGCCCGTCGGACTGGTTCGACAGCGCCGGCCGGATCGAGGGCTGGCGCGAGGCGTTGCGGCTCGCCGGCGCCGAGGTGCCGCCGCTGGTCCCGGCGGACTGGTCCGCCGCGGCGGGCTACCGGTGCGGTCAGATGCTGGCCCGGATGCCGGAGGTCACCGCCGTCTTCACCGCCAACGACCACCTGGCGCTCGGCGTGCTGCGCGCGTTGCACGAGCACGGTCGACGGGTGCCGGACGACATCAGCGTGGTCGGCTTCGACGACGTGCCCGAGGCGGCCTACTTCATCCCGCCGCTGACCACCGTGCGACCCGACTTCGGGGCGGTGGCCCGGGCGAGCCTCGATCTGCTGCTGACCCAGATCGAGTCCGCCAGCGTCGGGCCGCTGCGGCAGACCATCGCGCCGACGCTGGTCCCGCGCCGCAGCGTCGGCCCACCCCCGCTGCGCTGAGCCCTTCCCGCTGCGCTGAGCCCTTCCCGCTGCGCTGAGCCCTTCCCGCTGCGCTGAGCCCTCTCGCGGCGCTGACCCGTTTTTGCGACGCTGAGCCGTTTCGCTGCGCTGCGCGTTCTGGACCTGACCCGGCCCCGCCTCGCGCCGGGCGACCATGCCCGCCGTCCGCCCTGTCAAGCTGAGAGCACGAATGACTCAGCCCTCGCTCGGCCGACCCCCGCCGTCCGGAGGACGCGACGAAGTGACGACGCGTGACGTTGGGCGACCGGAGCTTGGCCGGCTGACTCGTTGGTGCTCTCAGCTCGACAGGGACGCCGAGGGGTTGCCGATCGGGAGGTCCGCCGAGCCCGTCGGGCGGCAGGGGCACCGACGGCTGCCGACCGGCCGTCCGCCGAGCCCGTCCGGTCAGCCGGCTCGCGCGGCGGGGTCGAGCCGTCGCCGCCGGGTCGCCCGGCCCGGCGGCGACGGCGTCACCACGGGTGTACGCGCGGGGCGGGCGTCCCGTCGCGTACCCCGAATCTCAGACGAAGCGCCAGCGCTGGTGCGCGGCGCCGGTGTCGTCGCCGAGCACGGCCTGCGCTCCCTGGCTGCCGGAGCCGCCGTTCAGGCCGAGCACCCGGCCTCCGTTCGCGCACTGGACGCGGAAGTAGCCGTTCCCGCCGTGACGCAGCCGCCAGCGGTGGTCGGCGGCGCCGTTGTCGGCCCACTGGACGATCCGCGCGCCGGCGGCGGTGGAGCCGCCCTCGACGCCGAGCACCTTGCCGCTGTTCGAGTTGCGCAGCCGCAGGTAGCCGCCGGTGTCCACGAGCGCGGTCCAGAGGTGGTCGGCGGTGCCGGAGTCGCCCCACTGGATGACCAGCCCGCCGTCGGCGGTGGACATGTCCTGCACGCCGAGCACGAGCCCGCTGCCGAGGTTCTGGAGCCGGCGGGCGCCGTTGGGCAGGAAACGCCACTGGTTGTCCGCGCTGCCGTTGTCCGGGTCCTGCACCGCCGTCGCGCCCTGCGCGGTCGAGCCGCCGGAGATGCCGAGCAGCTTGCCGCTGTTGACGTTGCGCAGCTTGTGGGTGCCGTCGCCGACGTCGACGACCGTCCAGAGATGGTCGGCGGTGCCGTTGTCGGCCCACTGGAGGATCCGCGCGTTGTCGGCGGTGGACATGTTCTCCACGCCGAGCACCTTGCCGCTGTTGACGTTGCGTAGCTTCAGCGCCGACCCGTCGACCAGGAGCTGCCAGTCGTGGTCGGCGGTGCCGGTGTCGCCCCACTGGAGGGCGAGCCCGCCGTCGGCGGTGGACATGTTCTGGATGCCCAGCACGAGCCCGCTGGCGGCGTTGGCCAGTCGGAAGCTCGCCTCGCCGCCACCGCCGCTGCCCGGACCGGCCCGCCAGTAGACCGTGTAGTTGAACCCGTGCGCGTCGTAGAAGGGCCCGAGGTTGACGGCGGCGCCGTTCGCCGTGGCGGTGAACGCCAGGGATCCGCTGCCGGTCCGGGTGACCGAGGCGACGTCCAGCGTCGGCAGCGCGCTCAACGTGGTGTTGCCGTAGTTGCCGGAGAGCACCACCGGGCCGTACGTGACCGCCTGGACCGCCGCGTCGTCGTTGGCGGCGACCGTGGTCACCCGCATCGGCAGGCGGACCGTGACCACGTCCCCGGCGGCCCAGTCGCGGGTCAGGACAGCGTAGCTGCCCGGCGTGGTGGCGATGCCCTGCGCCGTGCCGTTGACACTGACGGTCGCCCCGGTGGTCCACGACGGGATCCGGATCCGCATCGTCCACGACCCGGCCACCGAGCCGGTGACCGTGAGCGTCGTGGTGTCGGAGACCGGGTACGAGGTGCTCTGGGTGACCGTGATGCCGCGCTGGCTCCAGGTGAGCACCGAGGGCAGGAACAGGTTGACGGTCAGCGTGGTGCCGTTGTGGTAGTAGATGCCGTCGGCCAGGTTGGTGTTGGTCTCCAGCCCGGTGCCCTGGCAGCACCAGAAGGAGTTGTAGTCGGTGCTCCAGGTGCCGCCGCCCCAGGCCGGGCCGACACCGCGTCGACCGCCCGGGTTCAGCGGGGTGAAGTACGTGACGTGGCCGTGGCTGTCGGCCGGGTTCTGCTGGCCGATCATGTGGTTGAGCAGCGCCCGCTCGTAGAAGTCGACGTACGCGACCCGGTCGGGGTCGAGCTGCCACAGCTCCCGGGTCAGCTTGAGCATGTTGTAGGTGTTGCACGCCTCGCAGGTGTCGTTACGCAGGTAACCGGCGATGGCGTTGGGCGCGCGGAAGTGCTCGGCCTGGCTGTTGCCGCCGATGGCGTACGTGTGCGCGCCGACGGTGATGTTCCAGGCGTTGGTGGCGATGTCGCGGTAGCGGGTGGTGCCGGTGGCCTTGTACTCCCGGGCCGCCCCGATCCACTTGGGCACCTGGGTGTTCGCGTGCAGCCCGTTGAGCTGGTCGGAGTTCGACGCGAGCGGGTTGAACCCGGCGGCGTGGTCGAAGCGTTGCGCCGCGGTCAACCACCGGGCGTCGCCGGTCTGCTGGTAGAGGTCGGTGAGCACCGCGTTCATGCCGCCGAACTCGGTGCCGAGCATGGCCTGCATCTGGGCCGAGGTGAGCCGGCCGGTGCGCCAGTCGACCCAGCCGGCGAGCGCCAGCAGCACGTCGCGGGCCTGCGTGCTGCCGATCAGGCGCCACACGTCGAGCAGGCCGGCCAGTGTCTTGTGGATGCAGTAGTAGGGCACGTTGCCGTTGCTCAGCGTCCGTGCCTCCAGCGCGGTGAAGTCGGACTCTGCGAAGCCGGACAGGTAGCCGGTGTTGAAGCCGGCCGCGCCGTTGTTGGCCTGGCACTTCGCCAGCTCGGCGACCATGGTGACCGCCTTGTCCCGGCAGGTGGTGTCGCCGGTCACCGCCCAGGCCTGCGCCCAGGCGGTCAGGAAGTGGCCCTGCATGTGGGTGCGGAACGGGAACGTCGGCGCGTCCCAGCCGCCGTTGGCGGCGGCCCCGGCGGTGGAGAGCCGGTGGTTGGCGCGGAAGTTGTAGAGCAGCCGGTTGACGTCGACGAAACGCAGGTAGGACAGCGTGCGGTTCTGGTTGTCCAACCAGCGGCTCGTGGTCAGCCGTACCTGGCCGGGGTCGAACGCGTACGCGGAGACGCCGATGTCCGGGCGGGCCGGGGCCAGGGCGGCGCCGGCCGTGCCGCCGCCGGTGAGGGAGCCGACGGCGGCGCCGGCGCCGGCCGCGACGGCGGTCGCGCCGGTCGCGCGCAGGAGCATCCGGCGGTTCATGAGGGGAGCGGGCATGCGAAGCCTCCGGGACGGGAAGACGGAGTCGGCCGGGCGGGCCGTCGCCCGCCCGGCCGACGGATCAGTTGCGCAGGTTCCACTGCTGGTTGGCGCCGCCGTTGCAGGTCCAGAGCGCGACCTTGGTGCCGTTCGCGGTGCCCTGGCTGGTGGCGTCGAGGCAGAGCCCGGACTGGGCGCTGCTGATGGTGCCGTTGCTGTTGAGGTTCCACTGCTGGTTGGCCTGGCCGTTGCAGTCCCAGATGATGGCCCGGGTGCCGGCGGTGGTCCCGGACGCCTCGGCGTCGAGGCACTTGTTGCCGTACACCTGGAGTTGCCGGGCGGCGGTGTAGGTCCAGCGCTGCATGGTGCCGCCCCAGCAGTCCCAGAGCTGCACCTGGGTGCCGTTGGTGGTGCTGCCGTTGGGCACGTCGACGCAGCGGCCCGACTGGCTGCCGACGATCTCGACGTTCTGCCGGCTGCCGCCGGTGGTCGCCGCGTAGCCGGCGGCGGTGATGTTGGCCTGGACGGCGTTCTCGGTGGCGTCGGTCGGGTAGCCGGAGGTCATCACGCCCTCGTAGAACGTGCCGGCGGAGCCGTGGCTGTTGTCGCCGCCGATGCCGAGGATGATCGCGCCTTCCTTCTTCATCGGGTTGTACCCGGAGGCGTTCGGCCGCTTGCCGTCGTAGTACGTGGACAGCCCGCCGGACTGGGCGTTGCCGGCCCGGATGGCCCAGTGGTTCGGCTCGCCCTTGACGATCGCGGTCAGGAACCGGTGGCTCACCGACGGGTCGTTGGCGTTGTAGCCGGGGTTGACGCCGGAGAACAGCCCGTTCTCCAGGTCGGCCATCACCCAGGGACCGTTGCCGGTGCCGTAGCCCCAGACCTTGATGTTGCCGAAGTAGATGGCCTCCATGGTGCCGTTGCCGTTGTCGCGGCTGTTGGTCTCGGCGTTGCCGTAGTCGAAGCAGCAGCCGCCGTTGTAGTGGGTGCCGTCGAAGATGGCGTACATGCCCTCGGGCTGGTCGCCCGTGGCGATGCCGTTCGTGGTGTTGTCGCGGTAGCCGGTGCCGGGCGCCACGAACACGCCGTACGCCTTGCGGCCGTTCAGCGTGACCGGGGCGAGGGTGGCGTCGGCGAGGTTGTCGTAGCCGCCGGCCGCCGGGCCGGAGAACCCACCGGGCGGGGCCTGGGTCAGGTGGTTGCCGCGGCCGGACTGGTCGTAGATGACGCTGATCAGGCAGCTCGTGTTGGCGCAGAACGCGTCCTGGGTGGCGGCGTTCGCGACGTCGCCGGCGGCGATCGGGGCGATGTCGCGGGTGGTGTTGTCGGACGCGCGACGCACCTGGTAGAGCGGCCCGGCGTAGGCGCCGTAGAGCGCGCGGGTGGTGCTGTGCGCGGCCACGCAGGGCGTGCCGCCGGCGGCGTAGATGTCGCAGGGGCCGGTGCCGGCGGCCCGCGCGGGGGGCGCGGCGGAGCCGACCACGGACGCGGTCACGGCGACCAGCAGGGCCAGGGGTGCGAGCGCGACCGCCAGGCGGTGACGGCGGGTGGTGGGGGTGGGGTCCATCGATCCTCCTCCGACGGAGATGACGAACAAGTTAACGCTAACAATCGTCCCTAGCGTGGCGTTTACATAGTCGACTGTCAACGTCTGGTTGGGGCCTGAGATCAACGAGCGACGATGTTAGCGCTCTCATGATTGTCGACGCGTCACCGATGCCGTACGCTCTGGGGCGCGGTCCGCCCTCACGGTTCTGTGAGGAGCAACCATGCCCTTGAACCGCCTGCTGACCCTGGGGGTCGGCGCCTGTGCGGCGGTCGCGCTCAGCGTGCCGGTGGCCGCGGTCCCGGCCTCGGCCACCGCGTCCCACCCCCACCGCGACGGCGGCAGCCTGGTGCTGGTCGGTGGCGCGCTCGCCGACGACAACCGGGAGATCTACGACGACATCGTCCGGCTGGCCGGTGGTCCCGGCAGGGCCCGGATCGGCATCCTCACCGCGGGCGCGCCGGTGCCCGCCGAGGATCCCGACGCCGGCACGCCGGAGTGCAACAACAGTGTCTGCAACGGCGACTACTACGCCGAGCTGTTCCGCTCCTACGGGGTGGCCGACGCCCGGTGGATCCCGATCGACCTGGACCACCCGGGCGCGGCCGACGATCCGGCGGTGGTCCGGCAGGTCGAGTCGATGACCGGCTTCTTCCTCGGCGGCGGCGACCAGTACCGCTACGTCACCACGATGACCCGGGGGGCGGCGCAGCGGGACAGCGCGGCGCTGGCCGCGATCCGGCGCAAGCTGCGGGGCGGCGCGGTGGTCGCCGGCACCAGCGCGGGCGCGCAGATCATGGCCGGCCGCGACATGATCACCGGCGGCTCCACCGAGCCGGGGCTGCGCGACGGCGCGAAGCCGGGCTACTTCGACGACCCGGACGTGCTCGGCTACCTGCCGCGCGGCGGGTTCGGGTTCTTCACCGCCGGGCTGGTCGACACGCACTTCTCCCGCCGGGGGCGGGAGGCACGGTCGATCCGCCTCGCCTCGGACACCGGGCACAAGCGGGTGTTCGGTCTGGACGAGAACACCGCGCTGGAGGTGACCGGCGTCGGCGGCCGGCGGCAGTCGCTGCGGGTGCTCGGGCAGCGTGGCGTCGGCGTGCTGGACCTGCGCCGGGCCCGGGTCACCGACCACGGCGGGGTGTGGGGGATCGAGGGTGTGCGGTGGAGCCGGCTCACCGCCGGGGACGCGTACGACGCGCCGCGCTGGCGGCTCGTGCCGGCCGCCGGCAAGCCGCGCGTCCGGCCGGTGGCCGGACCGTGCACCGCGACGCCGTCCGAGGACGTCTTCTACGACTACGCCATGGTCGGGCTGGTCGAGGACGGGCTGGCCGCCCGCACCGGGTGCGTGACGGTCAGCGGCACGTCGTACGAGAAGGACCCGGTGTGGGCGGCGCGGCTGACCCGGGGCGCCGGTTTCGCGGCGTACCGGGGGGCGACGGCGACCACGTTCACCGACGTGGTGGTCGGCATCCGACCGGTCTGACGCGGTGGTGCGGCGGCGTCGGGCGGGCGTCCGGCGCCACCGTCATCTCGATGTAACAGAAGTTACGTATTGAGCAGTGAACTTAATGGATGTAACTTCTGTTTCATCGCTTCGTGGCCCCTCGGAGGTGCCCATGTCCCCTTCCCGCAACGCTCGCCGGCTCGCCGTGACGGCGTCCGCCGCCGCGCTCCTCACCGTCGTCCCGCTCGGCGTCACCGCCGCGCACGCCCAGGTCACCCGGGTACGCCAGGGCAGCGCCACCGACGCCGCCCGGGCGAGCTGGTCCGGCCCGGCGTACACCATGAACGGCTCCGGCGGCATCGTCACCGCCACCATGACGAAGGCGGTCGACGCGATCCGCGGCGGCACCGGCGCGATCGACGTGGTGGTGGTCGCCGGCTCCGGCACCGGCACGCCGGAATGCGACGTGATCACGCCGCTGGCCGGCGTCAACTCCTGCACCACGCTCACCCTCACCGCCGCCGCCGACGGGAACAACAGCCAGGTCAACGCGGACATCCGCAACGCCGAGTTCGTCTACTTCGCCGGCGGCGACCAGTGCCGTTACGTGGCCTGGAAGGGCACCGCGCTGGAGGCGTCGGTGGAGTCGGTGGTGGCCAAGGGCGGCGGCGTCGGCGGCGGCAGCGCCGGCCACCACGTCAACAGCGACGTGGTCTACGACGCCTGCACCGCGAGCGCCACCTCGGCGACCGCGCTGGCCAACCCGTACGACCGGTCGTTGACGTTCACCACCGGCATGTTCCGCTGGCCGAACTACGCCGGCACCATCAACGACTCGCACTTCGTCACCCGGGACCGGATGGGCCGGACCATCGCGTTCGTGGCCCGCGCGGTCAAGGACGGGCTGGTCTCCGGCGGCAAGGCGTGGGGCGTCGGGGTCGAGGAGGGTGCCTCGCTCTACGTCGACCGGGCCGGCCGGGCCACGCTCAGCGGCCCGAGCGCGTACGTGGTGCTCGGCGACCACCAGCCCGAGGTGGCGGTGTCCGGGCAGCCGCTGACCTACACCGGCGTCAAGATCTGGAAGCTGACCGACGGGCAGAGCTACGACTTCGCCAACCGGCCCACCTGCGGCTACTACCTGCGCAGCGTGCGCGCCGGCGTGCCGGACGCCAGCCTCTACAGCGGTACGCCGGTGACCGACTGCTCGTCCACGCCGCCGCCGTCCGGCGGGTCGTCCTACGCCGAGGTGGAGCCGAACGACTCCCGGACCGCCGCCAACGACGTCTCCGGGCTGACGTTCCCGGCCACGATCACCGGGGACATGAAGAGCGCCTCCGACCGGGACTACTTCGCACTGACGCTCGGTAGTGGACAGACGCTGACCGTCAACTGCGCGGTGCCGTCCGCGTACGACGCGGACCTCTACCTGCTCAGCGCCACCGGCAGCACGTTGACCCGGTCGGTGAACGACGGGGCCGGGACGGACGAGTCGGTCACGCTGACCCGGACCGCCTCCGGCTCGGCCACCTACCACCTCGACCTGGAGGCGTACGCCGGCTCCGGCACGGCCGACTACGCCTGCGCGGTCACGAAGTCCTGACCGGGACGGGGTTCGTGGGCGGGCGGCGACGCCCGCCCGCCCACGGACCGACGGGCCGTTACGCTCTGCTCGTGCCGAACTCCGATGCTGTCGACGAACCGCACGTGGTGGGCGTCGCGGCGCTGATCCGCGGGCGGCTCGGCGAGTGCAGCCCGGCCGAGCGCCGGGTCGCCCGCGCCCTGCTCGCCGCCTACCCGTCCGCCGGCCTGGGCACGGTGGCGGCGCTTGCCGAACGCGCCGAGGTGAGCGCACCGACCGTGCTGCGGCTGCTGTCCCGGCTCGGTTTCGGCGGGTACCCGGAGTTCCAGCGCGCGCTGCGCGACGAGCTGGCGGAGCGGGAGACGTCGCCGCTGACCGCCTACCGGGCCGCCGAGCACGGCGGGACGCCACCGGCGGGCGCGTTGCCCCGGGCCGCGGCGACGCTGCCGGAGGCGGTGGCCGGCACGCTGGCCGACCTGCCCCAGGGCGAGTTGGACGCCGCCGTGCGCCTCCTGGCCGACCAGCAGTTCCGGGTCACCGCGGCCGGTGGTCGGTTCTCCGCGCTGGTGGCCCACTATCTGGTGCTGCACCTGATGCAGGTGCGGGGCAACAGCCGGCTGCTGCCCCCCGGGCCGGTGGAGCGCGCGGACCTGCTGGTCGACGTCGGCAAGCGGGATCTCGTCGTGCTCTTCGACTTCCGCCGGTACGAGGAGTCGACGCTGGCGCTGGCCCGGGAGGTGACCGCCCGGGGCGCGCGGGTGGTGCTGTTCACCGACCGGTGGCTGTCGCCGGTGGCCGGGCTGGCCGAGGTGGTGCTGCCCGCGCGGGTCGAGTCGCCGTCGCCGTACGACAGCTTCGTGCCCACGCTGGCGTTGGTGGAGACGCTGGTCGCGGCGCTGATCGACAGGCTCGGCCCGGTGGCCGGCGCGCGGCTCAAGGCGATGGAGGGGGCGCAGCAGGCGTTCGGCGACCACTGAAACGTCCGTTACAAAAAACTGTAACCCCACCGAGATCGTAACGTGAGTTACAGTCCGGGGGCTGGCTGTTCCGGCCCCCGGAAGGACTTCCCCCATGCGTATCCGATCCCTCGCCCTGGTCGGCGCGACCACGGTGTTGCTCGCCGCCACCGCCGCCTGCGGCTCCGCCGCGACCGGTGACGCCACCGACGAGATCACGCCCGTCTCGGTCACCATCGACGGTGTCGGCCCGGTCGAGACCGACAAGGCCGTCGCCGCCAAGGTCCCGTCCGACGTGCGCGGTCGCGGCACCGTCACGGTCGCCACCAACGCCCCCTACCAGCCGTTCATCGACTTCAAGGTGGAAGGCCGCACCGACCAGTTCGTCGGCCTCGACCACGACCTGTTCCAGGCCGCCTCGGCCCGGCTCGGCCTCAAGGCCACCTTCACCCAGCAGCCGTTCGACGGCCTGGTGCCCGGTCTCCAGGCCGCCAAGTACGACGCCATCGCCGGAGGCATCACCGACAAGAAGGAACGCCAGCAGGTCGCCACGTTCGTCGACTACTCCGCCTCCGGCACCGGGTTCCTGGTCGCCGCCGGCAACCCGCTCGGCGTGCGGACCGTGGCCGACCTCTGCGGACGCACCGTCGCCGTGCAGAAGGCCAGCAACCAGGCGAAGAACCTGGCCACGTACGCCAAGGAGAGCTGCGCCGGCCGGCCGCTGGAGGTCAAGGAGTACCCGGAGAACCCGCAGGCCGTGCAGGCGCTGATCGCCGGCAACGTGCAGGTGGTCGCCGCCACCCGGGTCAACCTGGTGGAGACCGCCGGCTCGCTCGCCGGCAAGGCCGAGCTGGTCGACGACCCGTCCTCGCCCAACGGCTGGCTGGCCAGCCCGAACGGCTTCGGGTTCCTCAAGGCGAACAAGGAACTGGCCGAGGCGTACCGGGCCGCCGTGCAGTCGCTGATCGACGACGGCACCTACGGCAAGATCCTGGCCCGCTGGAAGCAGACCCCGATCGCGATCGACAAGGCCACCGTCGACCAGGCCATCGACTGACCCGGCGGACCACCCCCCCGAACCGCGGTCGCCGGGCGCCCTCTTCGACTCCGTGAGGGCGGGCCCGAAGGGCGCCCGGCGACCGCCGCACCCCTGCCGGAGGCACTCCCACGATGACCACCACCGAACCCCCGACGGTACGGGTCGTCCCCGTCCGCCACTACGGCCGCTGGCTGACCGCGCTGGTCGTGGCCGGGCTGGCCGCGCTGTTCCTGCGGGCGCTGCTGACCAGCCCCAACCTCGAACCCGGCACCGTGGCCCACTACCTGTTCCAGGACTACGTGCTCGACGGCGTGGTCACCACGCTCTGGCTCACGCTGCTCGCCATGCTGCTCGGCACCGCCGGCGGCGTCCTGCTCGCCGTGCTGCGGCTCTCCGACAACCCGGTGCTGCGCGGCGTCTCCTGGACGTTCATCTGGGTCTTCCGCGGCACCCCGCTGCTCGTGCAGATCATCTTCTTCGGGTTCCTCGGCGCGCTGTTCCCCCGGATCACGCTCACCGTGCCGTTCACCGGCACCGTCCTGTTCGACCGCCCCACCAGCGTGGTGGTCACCGGCACCGTCGCCGCCGTGCTCGCGCTGTCGCTCAACGAGATGGCGTACGCGGCCGAGGTGATCCGCGGCGGCATCCTGGCCGTCGACGACGGGCAGACCGAGGCCGCCGCCGCGCTCGGCATGGGACCCACGCTCACCCTGCGCCGGGTGGTGCTGCCCCAGGCCATGCGCGTGATCATCCCGCCGATGGGCAACGAGACCATCACCATGCTCAAGTCGACGGCGCTCGTGTCGATCATCGCCGGACGGGACCTGATGACCGCCGTGCAGAGCGTCTACCAGAACAACTACAAGGTGATCCCGCTGCTCCTGGTGGCGGCGATCTGGTACCTCGCCCTGGTCAGCCTCCTCTCCGCCGGCCAGTGGCTGGTCGAGCGGCGGTTCGGCCGCGGCTTCGCCCGGGGAGGCGTGCGATGACGGCGATGGTCCTGGCCGAGGGCGTGACCAAGCGGTTCGGCCCGGTCGAGGTGCTCAAGGGCATCGACCTGACCGTGGCCCCCGGCGAGGTGGCCTGCCTGCTCGGCCCCTCCGGCTCCGGCAAGTCGACGTTCCTGCGCTGCGTCAACCACCTGGAGCGCATCGACGGCGGGCAGCTCCGGGTCGACGGCGAGCTGGTCGGCTACCGCCGCCAGGGCGACAAGCTGCACGAGTTGAAGGCCCGCGAGGTGGCCGTGCGCCGCCGCGACATCGGCATGGTGTTCCAGCGGTTCAACCTGTTCCCGCACCTCACCGCGCTCGGCAACGTCACCGAGGCGCCGGTGCGGGTGCTGCGCACCCCGCGCGGGCGGGCCCGCGAGGAGGCGATGCGGCTGCTCGACCGCGTCGGGCTGGCCGAGCGCGCGCACCACTACCCGGGTCAGCTCTCCGGCGGCCAGCAGCAGCGGGTGGCGATCGCCCGGGCGCTGGCCATGCGCCCGAAACTGATGCTCTTCGACGAGCCCACCTCCGCGCTCGACCCGGAGCTGGTCGGCGAGGTGCTCGACGTGATGAAGGGCCTCGCCGCCGACGGCATGACCATGGTGGTGGTGACCCACGAGATGGGCTTCGCCCGCGAGGTCGCCGACCAGGTCGCGTTCCTCGACGACGGCGTGGTGGTCGAGGCCGGCCCGCCGGACGAGGTGCTCGGCCGGCCCCGCCACGAGCGCACCCGCGCCTTCCTCGACAAGGTGCTCTGATGGACCCGTTGCTGCGCGCCGCCGGTGACCGGCTGACCGCCTACCACGACCGGCTCGCCCGACTGGTCGCGCTCGACTCCGGCTCCGGCCAGGTCGACGGTCTGCGGGAGGTCGCCGACCTGGTGCAGGGCTGGTGCCTCGCCGCCGGGCTGGCCGTGGAGCGGGAACCGGTCGCCGACCCGGCCGGCCGGCCGCTCGGCGACGTGCTGACCGCCCGCCGCCGGGGCGCCGGTACCCGCCGGATCCTGCTCGCCGGTCACCTGGACACCGTGTTCCCGCCCGGCACGGCCGCCGCCCGCCCGTTCCGGGTGCAGGACGGCCGGGCGTACGGGCCGGGGGTCAGCGACGACAAGGGCGGCGTGCTCGCCGGACTCGCCGCCGTCGAGGTGCTCGCTTCGCTGGACCGGCACGACTACGGCGAACTGGTGCTGGTCTGCACGCCGGACGAGGAGATCGGGTCGGTGGGCAGCCGGCCGTTGCTGCGTACCCTCGGGGCCGAGGCCGACGTGGCGCTCTGCCTGGAGTGTGCCCGCGACAACGGCGACCTGGTCTCCGCCCGCAAGGGCGTCGCCGACCTCGCGGTGACGCTGCGCGGGCGGGCCGCGCACGCCGGCATCGAACCGGAGCGGGGCGCCAACGCGCTGCTCGCCGCCGCCCGGCTGACCGTGGCGCTGGACCAGCTCAACGGCCGGTGGCCCGGGGTGACGGTGAACGTCGGCGCGTTGGAGGCCGGCGGCCGGCCCAACGTGGTCGCCGACCGGGCCCGGATGCTTGTCGACCTGCGCGCCTGGCGCACCGGCGAGTACGAGGCCGCGCTCGCCGAGATCCGCCGGCTGGTCGCCGCGCCGGTCGTGTCCGGGGTGCACGCCGAGCTGACCGTGCAGGCGCCCACCCCGCCGTGGGAGCCGGACCCGGCCGGGCGTCGGCTGGCCGAGCTGGCCGCGAAGGTGGGTGCCGGGCTCGGCGTGCCGGTGTCGCACACCGCGACCGGCGGCTGCGCCGACGCCAACCTGTTGGCCGAGGCCGGCGCGACGGTGCTCGACGGGCTCGGCCCGGTCGGCGGCGCCGATCACAGCCCGGGGGAGTGGCTCGACCTCGACTCGGTCGTCCCGCGGGTGGCGTTGCTGGCGGGCCTGATCGACGCGCTCGGCCGGTCGCGGGCGTAGCGCGGCTGCCGGCCCGGCCCCCGGGCGGTCCCGACCCCGCTCAGGGCAGCCGGGCCTGCGCCCGGTTCGGTGGCCGTAGGCGGCCGAGGCGTCGGGCCGGTGGCGGGGCGCCGGGGCGCACCTCGACGAGGGTCCGCTCCGCGTCGTGCCAGATCATGCCGTGCAGGCCGCAGCGGCCCGACCGCACCGCCTGATCGAGCAGGGGGGAGTGCCGGCGCAGCGCGGCGAGGGTGGCGCGCACCCGCTCGGGTCCGCTGCCGTGCGGCAGCGAGCAGGCGGTGTGGCCGAGCACCACCACCAGGGGTACGCCGAGGTGGCCGACCGCGTACTCCAGGCTGCCCCGCACCGAGGGCCCGGCGCTCAGGCCGGCGGCGCGCACCGCGAACACGTCGGCGCCGCCGAACACCGTCGCCGCTTCCGGCTGCGGATCGGCGCAGGAGAGGACCGCCGCCACCGGGGCTCCGGCCGGGGTGGACGGCGTGGGCGCCGCCCCCACCCGGAAACGGTGGTGTCCCGCGCGCAGCCGGGCGAGGGCGAAGCTCGGGCTGAGGGGCCACCCCCGCGGCGGGGATCCGGTCATGTCCATCACTGCTCCTCGTGACGAGCCGCTGTCATGCGTCTCACGATACACGAATTAGAAATCGTGTAATAGAGTGCGCTTGTCTGAAGGAGGTGGCGATGGACGTCGCACTGGTCCTGGGAGTCCTGATCGGACCCGCGTCAGCGGTGCTCGGCGCGCTGGCGGTGCCCGACCCACGCCGGGCAGCCCGGCTGGTCGGCGCGTTGCTCGGTCTCGGCGCGGTGGCGGCCACCGCGCTGCTGGTCCGGGTGGCGACCGACCCGGCCCTACCAGGCGTGCTCATCCGCGTCGACACGTTCGGGCCGGCGTTCTCCGTCGGCGTCCGCGTCGACCGGTTCGGCGCGCTGTTCGTACTGCTCGTCTGTGGGCTGGCCGCGGTCGTCGCCGGCTACGCGCGCCGCTACCTTGACGGCGAGCCGGGGGCCCGCGCGCTCCAGGCGCGGGTGGCGGCGGCCACCACCGCGACGCTGGTGATGGCGACCGCCCCCAGCCTGGTGCAGCTGGCCGTCGGCTGGATCGCGGCCGGGCACCTGCTGATCGGCCTCATCGGCCACTACCGCGACCAGCCCCGGGTACGGGCCGCCGCACGCCGGACCCGACGACTGTTCCTCGTCGGCGACGCCGCGCTGGTCGCCGGCCTCGCGCTGCTGGTCACGCCGACCGGCGACGCCGACCTGGACGCGGTACGCGCCGAGGCCGGCGACCGGCCCGGATGGCTGCTGGCCGTCGCCGGCGCGCTGCTGCTGGTGGCCGGCGCGGTGCGGTCCGCGCAGGTGCCGGCACACCGCTGGCTGCCGTCCACGCTGGACGCGCCGACCCCGGTCTCGGCGTTCCTGCACGCCGGAATGGTCAACGTGGCCGGGTTCCTCATGATCACGTTGGCGCCGGTGGTGACCGCCGCGCCCGGGATGATGCCGGCGATGGTGCTCGTCGGCCTCGTCACCGCCGTCTCGGGGCTGCTGTTCGCGGCGGTGCGCACCGACGTCAAGGGCACCCTCGCCCGGTCCACCGTGGCGCAGATGGGGTTCATGCTCGCCCAGTGCGGGCTCGGCGCGTTCGGGCTGGCCGCCGTGCACCTGGTCGGGCACGCCGTCTACAAGGCGTACGCGTTCCTCTCCGCCGGCGGCACGCTCCAGGCGCAGGCCCGTGCCGCGGGCGCGCCACGGCCGGCGGGCCCGCCGCCCACCCGGTCCCGCGTCCTGGCCGCGGCGACGGTGGTCGTCGCCGTGCTGGCCACCGAGCTGCTGCTCGGCGCGACCGTCAGCGGCGCCCTCGGCGCCGCGCTGGTCGCCGCCGCCGCGCTCGCCGCCGTGTGGTCCGGCCTCGCCGACCGCGCGTTGCCGGCCCGGACCGCCCTCACCCTCACCGTCGCGGTGGCGGCGCTGGCCGGCGGACACCTCGTCGCCGGGCGGGCCGTCAGCCGCTGGCTGGCGCTGCCGACCGGGACGAGCCTGCTCGGCGTCGGCGCCGTGGCGTCCGTGCTCGCCGTGGTGGCCGTCGCCGGGGTCGTCCTGCGGCGTCGGCCGAGCGCCACGCTGTGGTGGTGGGCCTGGCACGACGGCGGCGCGAACCCGCGGGCCCGTCGGTCGGCCCCACCCGGAGGGCCGACCCCCGCGGCGCTGACGACGCCGCGTCCCGGCCTGCTCGACCGTTCGGACGGCGCCCGGGTCGTCGCCGCCGCGACCGCCGCCGCCGACCACGTCGGCGCGGTCGGACCCCTGGACTCCTTCGTCGCGGTGAACCCCCTCTCCGGCCGGGAACGCGTGCCGTTCGCCCGGGCCACCGCCGAGCTGCGGGGCCTCGCCGACGCGCGGACCCACCTGCCGGCCGCCGAGTACCGCCGGCGACTGCGCGCCGGCCGGATCACGCCGGCCGACCTCACCGCCGTGCTCCCCCCGCCACCGCGTGCCGGGTCGGTGGTGGTCGGTCACCGGCGGATCGACGTCACCGACCTCCAGCTCACCGTGCTGGGCCACCCGGTGCACGACGGGCCGCCGCCGCCGGCCGACCTGCTCGCGGTGGCCCGCCGCCGGCTCGCCGACCTGCCCGCGCGACCCCGACCCCGCCTCCCGCACGAGGCCGGACCGCGCACCCTTGCCGAAACGCTCGACCGGGCGCTGGGCACCCGGATCGCCGCCGACGTCGACGACCTGGTCGCCGCCTGGTGCGCGGCGCACAGCGGACGCCCGGCGGCGCTCTGGCCGGTGCCCGGCCCGGCGGACGAGGGCTGCTGGGCGCGCTGGCGGCGGATGGCCGGCGCCGACCCGGCACTGGCCCGGTGGGGCGTCACCGGCCTCGCGGCCCTCGTCGACGCGTTGCCCCCCGCGCCCGAGCAGGCCGTCGCGGTGCTCCTGCGCGCGGTCGGGGTGCCACCCGTGGCCTGGTCCACCTACCTCTCCCGGTCCCTGCTCCGGCTGCCCGGGTGGGCCGGGCACGCCCGCTGGGCGCAGGCCCACCGGGGACCGGGGCCGGCACTGAGCCCGCTGGACCTGCTCGCCGTACGCCTCACCTACGAGTACGCGCTCGCCGGCGCCGCCGCCCAGCGCCACCTGGAACTGCCCCCGGTGCTGGACGCGGTAGCCGCCGCGACACCCACCACGCTGCCGAGGTCGGCCGGGATCACGCCGGAGGCCCTCGCCCGGCTGGCCGGCGCGCTCGACGTCGACGTCGCCGCGCTGGCGTGCCTGCCCGGCGAGACCGTGGCCGTGCTGCGGGACGTCGCGTGCCAGCTCACACCGTCGCGGCAGGCCGAGGTGTGGCTCGCCGCCGCGGAGCACGCGTACCGGCGCCGACTGCGCCACCGGCTGGACCGGGGCGAGCGCCGGCCGGCCGCCGGCCCGCCGGTGCTCGCCCAGGCGGTGTTCTGCATCGACGTACGCAGCGAGGGCCTGCGTCGGCACCTGGAGGCGACCGGACCGGTCGACACGTACGGCTTCGCCGGCTTCTTCGGCCTGCCGGTGCGTACCGTGACCGCCGGCGCCCGGCGGGGACGCGACCGCTGCCCGGTCCTCATGCGACCGGTGGCCACGGTCGAGGAGTCACCGGCGTCGGCGCGGGCCGGCCACGCGGTGCGGGTCCGGCGCTCGCGCCAGGCCTGGCGTCGCGCCTACGCCGCCGCCAAGGCGAACCCGGTCGGCGCGTTCGCCTTCGTCGAGGTCGCCGGCGTGCTCGCCACCGCCGCCCTGCTCGTGCGCGCCGCCGCGCCGGGCCGGTTCGCGCCGGTCCACGACCACACCGCACCGACCGCCGTCGACCTGGCCGCCGCGATGACGCTCGACGAACAGGTCTACTACGCCGAGGCGACGCTGCGCACGATCGGGCTCACCACCGGTTTCGCGCCGCTGGTGCTGCTCTGCGGGCACGGCGCCACCAGCGCCAACAACCCGTACGCCGCCGCGCTGGACTGCGGCGCCTGCGGCGGCAACCGGGGCGGGGTGAGCGCGCGGCTCGTCGCCGGGGTGCTCAACCGGCCCGAGGTGCGCGCCGCCCTGGCCGACCGGGGCATCCACCTGCCCGACGGCACGCACGTGCTGGCCGGCGAGCACGACACCGTCACCGACGAGGTGCGCCTGTTCGACGTGGACACGGTCCCCGCCGGGCTGCGACCGGCGGTCGGGGAGCTGTCCGGCCGGCTGGCCGAGGCGGGCGCGCGGTTGCGGGTGGAGCGGGCCGCGCGGCTGCCCGGCCGGCCGCGTCCGCGCCGCCTGCCCCGGCGCGCCGGCGACTGGGCGCAGGTCCGCCCGGAGTGGGCGCTGGCCGGCAACGCCGCGTTCATCGCCGCGCCCCGCGAGCTGACCGCCGGGGTCGACCTCGGCTGCCGGACGTTCCTGCACTCCTACGACTGCGCCGCCGACCGGGACGCGGCGGCGCTGGAGACGATCATGACCGGTCCGCTGGTGGTGGCCGCCTGGATCAACCTCCAGTACTACTTCTCCACGGTGGATCCGCAGCGGCTCGGCGCGGGCACCAAGACCGTGCACACCGTCCTCGGCGACGCGCTCGGCGTCCTCTCCGGCTCCGGCGGTGACCTGCGCGTCGGCCTCCCGCTCCAGTCGGTCGCCGACGGCACCCGACCGGCGCACGAGCCGCTGCGGCTGCTCGCCGTGATCCGCGCCCCGCACCACCTGGTCGACGCGGTGCTGGGCCGCAACCCCGGGCTGCGCCACCTGGTCGACGGCGGGTGGCTGTCGCTGACCGTCGTCGACCCCCGCACCGGCGAGTGGTCCGAGCCCGCGCCGGGCGGATCGTGGCGGGCGCTGCCCGCCGCGCACCTCGCCCCCGAGCCGCCCGCGCGCCACCCGGCGCCCGCGGCGGAGAAGGAGTACACGGCATGAACGAACTGGGACTGACCCGCATGGTCAAGGTGGAGGTCGTCACGCGCGCCGACGACGCCGACGCCGTCCGCACCCTGCTGCACGCCTCCGGGGTGAGCGGCTGGACGAGCCTGAGCGGCGTCTCCGGCTTCGGCCACCACGGCACCCACGAGGGCCGGCTGCTCTTCAACGACCGGGCCGGGCTCGTCATGGTCATCGCCGTGCTCCCGCACGGCCGGGCCGAGCCGGTGGTCACCGGCCTGCGCGACATCCTGGCCGAGCGGCCCGGCGTGATGTTCGTCAGCGACGCCTGGGTCAGCCGGCCCGAGTACTTCGGCGCCGACCGCGCGGCGGAGTGACCACGGCGGCGCGCAGGGGTGGGCGCCCCGACGGGATCCGTCCCGTCGGGGCGCCCACCCGACCGGTGTCGTACGGTGACCGCATGGGACGCCTCGCGCGGTGGCGTCGGATGGCCCGGGCACACCCGACCGTGACCGATGCGCTGCTGGCCGCGCTGCTCTTCGTGGTCAGCCTGCTCCCGGTGAACCCGCCCGGTGGCCCGCCGCGCGACCCGCTGACGGTCGGCGCGGTGCTGCTCGCGCTGGCCGGCTGCGGCGCGCTGGTGCTGCGCCGCCGCCATCCGTTACCGGTGCTCGTCCTGGTCACCGCCGCGGCGGCGACCGCGCTGCTGGTGCAACAGGCGCGAGGGCCGTTCGTGCTGACCGTGGCGCTGGCCGCGTACACGGTGGCGACCCGGACCGACCGACGGACCGCGGTGGCGGCCGGCGCGGCGAGCGGCCTGGTGCTCGGCGGCGGCGCGGTCGTCGCGCTCGGGGTGGGCTGGCTGGACCCGGCGGTCGTGGTGCTGCTGCTCTGGTTCGGCGTCGCGGTGGCGGCCGGCGACGCGGTACGCAGCCGGCGGGCCTACGTGGCGGTGCTGGAGGAGCGGGCACGGCGGGCCGAGCGGACCCGCGAGGAGGAGGCCCGCCGCCGGGTGGTGGAGGAGCGGCTGCGGATCGCCCGGGAGCTGCACGACGTGGTGGCCCACCAGATCGCGTTGATCAACGTGCAGGCCGGGGTGGCCGGGCACCTGCTGCGGGAGCGGCCCGACGCGGCCGAGGAGGCGCTCGGGCACGTCCGGTCCGCGGCCCGCACCGTGCTGGACGAGCTGGCCGTCCTGCTCGGCCTGCTCCGTCGCGGTGAGCCGGACGCGCCGACCGAGCCGGCGCCCGGCCTGGGCCGTCTCGACGCCCTCGTCGACGGTTTCGCCGCCGCGCAGCCGGTGCGCTGGACCCTGACCGGCCGGCCCCGGCCGCTGCCGGGCGCGGTCGACGTGGCGGCCTACCGGATCGTCCAGGAGTCGCTGACCAACGCCCACCGGCACGCGCCCGGCGCGACCGTCACGGTGGGGGTGGCCTACACCGCCACCGGCGTGGTGGTGGAGATCCGCGACGACGGGCCGGGCCCGAGCGGACCGGGTGACCCCGGCACCGGTCTCGGCCTGCTCGGGATGCGGGAGCGGGCCGAGGCGGTGGGCGGCGCGTTCCACGCCGGCGCCGGGCCCGCCGGCGGCTTCCGGGTCCGCGCGGAACTGCCCGCCCCGATCCCGCAGGAGGTGGCATGACCGTCCGGGTCCTGCTCGCCGACGACCAGACCCTCATCCGCGCCGGCTTCCGCGCGCTCGTCGACTCCGCGCCGGACCTGTGCGTGGTGGGGGAGGCCGCCACCGGGCGGGAGGCGGTCGAGCGGGCCCGCGCCACCCGCGCCGACGTGGTGCTGATGGACATCCGGATGCCCGAACTCGACGGCCTGGCCGCCACCCGGGAGATCACCGCCGACGAGGACCTGGCCGGCGTACGGGTGCTGATCCTGACCACGTTCGAGGTCGACGAGTACGTCTTCGAGGCGCTGCGCGCCGGCGCCAGCGGCTTCCTCGGCAAGGGCGTGGAACCGGCCGAGCTGCTCGACGCGATCCGTACCGTCGCGGCCGGGGAGGCGCTGCTGTCCCCGAAGGCCACCCGAGGGCTGATCGCCCGGTTCCTGGCCCAGCCCGACCCGCGGCCCGGGGCCACCCCGGAGCGGCTGCGGGCGCTCACCGAGCGGGAACGCGAGGTGGTCACGCTGGTCGCCGCCGGGCTGAGCAACGAGCAGATCGCCCAGCGGCTGGTGGTCTCCCCGCTGACCGCGAAGACCCACGTCAACCGCGCGATGACCAAGCTCGACGCCCGGGACCGGGCCCAACTGGTGGTGATCGCCTACCAGAGCGGGCTGGTCCGGGCCGACCCGCCGGCGCGGTAGCCGGACCGCTGACGTACCGCGGTCGCGGTACGCGCAGGTGTCCGCGTCCGGCCGACGCGCCGGCCGGGGTACGCGGGCCAGGGTTGAGCACATGATCGAAGCCCACGACCTGAGCAAACGCTACGGCGACAAGCTCGCCGTCGACGCCCTGACCTTCACCGTGCGGCCCGGCGCGGTGACCGGTTTCCTCGGTCCCAACGGCGCCGGCAAGTCCACCACCATGCGCATGATCCTCGGCCTGGACGCGCCGAGCTCCGGGACCGTGCGGGTCAACGGCCGCCGCTACGCCGAGCACCGGGACCCGCTGCGTCAGGTCGGTGCGCTGCTGGAGGCCAGGGCGGTGCACACCGGCCGGTCCGCCCGCAACCACCTGCTCGCCGTGGCCGCCACCCACGGCATCGGCCGCCGCCGCGTCGACGAGGTGATCGACCTGGTCGGGCTGCGTGAGGTGGCCGGCCGGCGGGCCGGCGGCTTCTCACTGGGCATGGGCCAGCGGCTGGGCATCGCCGGCGCGCTGCTCGGCGACCCGGCCGTGGTGATGCTCGACGAGCCGGTCAACGGCCTCGACCCGGACGGCATCCGGTGGATCCGTGGCCTGCTCAAGGGCCTCGCCGCCGAGGGCCGGACGGTCTTCGTCTCGTCGCACCTGATGAGCGAGATGGCCCAGACCGCCGAGCATCTGATCGTGGTCGGCCGGGGCCGGCTGATCGCCGACGTGTCGCTCGCCGAGTTCACCCGCCGGGCCTCCCACGGCACCGTACGGGTGCGCTCGCCCCAGGCCACGGCGCTGCGCGACCTGCTGGCCGGTCCGGACGTCACCATCACCGGCGGCGAGCCCGGCGTGCTGGACGTCAGCGGGCTGCGCCCCGAGACGATCGGCGACCGGGCCGCCGCCGCCGGACTCACCCTGCACGAGCTGACCCCCACCGAGGCGTCGCTCGAAGAGGCGTTCATGACCATGACCCGTGACGCCGTCGAGTACGCCGGCGCCACCGAAGGAGCGGACCGATGACCACCGCGGCCCCACCCGCCACCACCGTCCCGACCGACGCCCGGATCACCGTCCCCCGGGTGGTCCGAAGCGAATGGATCAAGTTCCGGTCCCTGCGCTCGTCGCTGATCATGCTGACCGCGACCGTGGCGGTGTTCGCCGCGCTCGGGCTCGGCTTCTCGACGTTCCTGGCCGACGCCACGATCGAGCCGGGCACCCCGGCGCCGCCCGGCGGGCCGTCGTCGCTCGACCCGCTCGGCGCCAGCCTCGGCGGCGTCAACCTCGCCCAACTGCTCGTCGGCACGCTCGGCGTGCTGCTGGCCGCCGGCGAGTACGGCACCGGCATGATCCGGACGTCCCTCGCCGCCGTGCCGGCCCGCTGGCCGGTGCTCGCCGGCAAGGTCGTCGTGCTGGCCGGCGTCACGCTGGCCGTGCTGGTGCCGACCACGCTGCTCACCTTCCTCGGCGGGCAGGCGATCCTGGGCGACCAGGGCATCTCGCTCGCCGACGACGGCGTGCCGCGCGCGGTGCTCGGCACGGCCGGCTACCTCGCGGCAGTCGGCGTGCTCGGCGCGGCGCTCGGCTCGCTGTTGCGCACCACCGCCGGCGCGCTGACCAGCGTGGTCGCGCTGCTGCTGGTCGTGCCGGGAGTGGTGTCGCTGCTGCCGGAGAGCTGGTCGGGACGGATCTCGCCGTACCTGCCGTCCAACGCCGGGCAGGCGGTCATGAGCGTGGGCGGGGGCGGTGACCTGCTCTCCCCGGGCGCCGGCGCGGCCGTCCTCGTGGTCTGGCTGGTCGCGCTGCTCGGCGCCGCCCTGGTCGTGCTGCGCCGCCGGGACGCCTGACCCCCGCGCCGCCGGCCGGCCGCGGAACCCCGCGGCCGGTCAGCGGCGGATGATGCCGAGGTCGGTGGCGGCGGCGACCGCCGCGGTGCGGGAGTCGACGCGCAGCTTGGTGTAGATGCGCGACAGGTGCGACTTGACGGTGCCCTCGGTCAGGTGCAGGCGTCGGCCGACGGCCTGGTTGGACAGCCCGTCCGCGACCAGGCCGAGCACCTCGGTCTCCCGCCGGGTCAGCGCCGTGTCCGGCGTGCGCAGCCGGTTCATCAGCCGGTCCGCGACGGCCGGGGCCAGCGCGGTGCGGCCGGCGGCGGCGGCCCGCACGGCGGCGGCCAGCTCGTCCGGCGAGGCGTCCTTGAGCAGGTAGCCGGTCGCGCCCGCCTCGATCGCGGGCAGCGTGTCCGCGTCGCTGTCGTAGGTGGTGACGATCAGCACCCGGGGCGCGTGCGGCCGGGCGGTGATGGCGGCGGTCGCCTCGACCCCGCTCGGGCCGGCGCCGAACCGCAGGTCCATCAGCACCACGTCGACGTCGCCGCCGGCGGCGCGGGCCACCGCCTCCTCGGCGGTGGCCGCCTCGGCCACCACGACCAGGCCCGGTTCGGTCTCCAACACGGCCCGCAGCCCGGCCCGGACGACCGGGTGGTCGTCGGCGATCAGCAGCCGGACCGGGGTGCCGGTCACGGACGCCCGCCGGGCGGGGTGCGGGGGAGCCGGGCCGACACGGTGGCGCCCCGGCCGGGGGCGGCGGCCACGGTCAGGGCGCCGCCGAGCGCGCGGGTCCGCGCCCGCATGGCGGCGAGGCCGAACCCACCGCCGTCGGGCCCGGGAGCCGGCAGCCGCCCGGGGTCGAAACCGCCGCCGTCGTCGGTCACGTCCAGGGTCACCCGGTCGGCGCGGTAGCCGAGCGTCACCTCGACGGTGCTGGCCCGGGCGTGGCGCACGGTGTTGGCCAGGGCCGCCTGGGCGACGCGCAGCAGCGCGACCTCGTACGCGGTCGGCAGCGGGACCGGGGCCCCGGTGACCGCGAACCGGGCGGCGAGCCGGTGCCGGGCGCCGGTGGTGGCGCAGAGACGCTCCAACGCGCCGGCCAGTGTGGTGTCGTCCAACGCCGGTGGGGTGAGCGCGGCGACGAAGCGCCGGGCCTCGGCGAGATTGTCCGCCGCCGCCTGCCGGGCCTGCTCGACGTGGCGGGCGGCGGTGTCCGGCCGCTCCGGCAGCACCCGACCGGCGGCGCGCAGCAGCAACTGGATGCTGGTCAGGCCCTGCGCCAGCGTGTCGTGGATCTCGGCGGCCAGCCGCTCCCGTTCCGCCGCCACCCCGGCCTCGTGCTGCGCCCGGGCCAGGTCGGCGCGGGTCGCGGTCAGCTCCTCGACCAGCCGCCGGTGGCGCTCGCTCTCCCGGTAGAGCGCCTGGTAGCCCCGGACCACCGCCACCGCGACCGCGGCGCCGAGCACCGGACCGACCGTGCCGGCCACGCTGACCGCGCCGCGGTGGGCGGCGAAGGCGACGACGGCCGTCACGGCGGTCACCGCGACGGCGACCGGCCCGGCACGCCGGGGCAGCAGGTGCAGTTGCAGCAGGTAGAGCGGGAACGCGATCCACAGCCCGTCCACGGTCAGCACGGTCAGCGCCAGCCACCCGACGCCGACCGCCGCCAGCCACCAGGCGGCGGCCCGTCGGGAGCGGCGGACGCCGGGCAGGAACGCCCCGGCCGCGTACGTCAGCAGGCCCGCCGCCGCGACCGCGGCGATCACCGGCGCGTGCGGCTGCCCGGTGACGACGGCCCGGAGCCCGGCGAGCGCGAAGAGGACCCCCGCCAGCAGGTGCAGGCACCAGGCCAGTACGCGGGCGGTGGAGGTCAGGGCGGGAACGGCGGTCACGGCCCTCCCAGCCTAGAGGAGGCGCAGGTCAGCGGGGATCTGTCGAAAGTTGTAACCGGTCCACCGCCGTTCCGCCCGGGAAGTGCCGTCCGCCGCCGGATGCCCGAGCCACCACCCGGCGACGACCGTGGAAGCGACCCACCCCGCCGTCGAGAGGAACGGGCCGTCCGTGTTCGTCGCCTGGAGAGACCTCAGGTTCGCCAAGGGGCGCTTCGCCCTGATGGGAACCGTCATCGTGCTGATCACCCTGCTGGTCGGCCTGCTGTCCGGGCTGACCGCCGGACTGGGCCGGCAGAACACCTCCGCGATCACCGGTCTGCCCGCCGACCGGATCGCCTTCGGCGGCCCGCAGCCGTCGTACGCCGACTCGACAGTCACCCAACGGCAGTGGCAGCGCTGGGCCGACACGCCCGGCGTCACCGCCGCCGAGCCGCTCGGTGTCGGCACCACCCGGGTCACCGCCGGTGGCCGCAGCGCCGCCGTCGCCGTGTTCGGCGTCCGGGCCGGCTCCCGCCTCGCCCCCGGCGACCTCGACGACCACACGGTGGTGCTGTCCACCCCGGCCGCCACCGACCTGGGCCTGCGTGCCGGCGACCGCCTCACCGTGGCCGGCCGGGAGCTGACCGTGGCGGCGGTCCGCGGGGATGCCTCCTTCAGTCACACCCCGGTGGTGTGGACCAGCCTCGAGCAGTGGCGGCGGACCGGCAACGCCGACGCGGGCACCGCCACCGTGATCGCGCTGCGCACCGACGCCGGCGTGGACGTGGCCGCCACCGACCGGGCCGCCGGCACCCGGACCGTCCGCACCGGCGACTCGCTGGCCGCGATCGGCTCGTACCGCTCGGAGAACGGTTCGCTCCAGCTCATGCGCGGCTTCCTGTTCGCGATCTCCGCCCTGGTCATCGGCGCCTTCTTCACGGTGTGGACGATCCAGCGCAGCGGCGACGTCGCGGTCCTGAAGGCCCTCGGCGCCTCCACCGCCGCCCTGCTCACCGACGCGCTCGGGCAGGCCGGCGTCCTGCTGGTCGGCGGCACCGCGCTCGGCACCGCCCTGGCCGCCGCGCTCGGCGCGCTCGTCTCCGGCTCGGACGTGCCGTTCGTGCTGACGCCCGCCACCGTCGCCGTCCCGGCCACGGTGACGATCGTCCTCGGCATGCTCGGCGCCGCCCTGTCCGTGCGCCGCATCACCGCCGTCGACCCGCTCACCGCGCTGGGGAGCGCCCGATGAGCCTGGACCTGACCGACGTCACGCTCACCTACCCGGACGGCGAGACCCGGCTCACCGCGCTCGACCACGTGACGCTCTCGGTCGCGAAGGGCGACCTGACCGCCGTGGTCGGCCCGTCCGGGTCGGGCAAGTCCAGCCTGCTCGCGGTCGCCGCCACGCTCGTCACCCCGGACGCCGGCGCCGTCCACGTCGACGGCGTCGCCACCACCGGGATGGGCCGCGGCGCGCTCGCCGCGCTGCGCCGGCGCGCGATCGGCATCGTCTTCCAGCAGCCCAACCTGCTGCCGTCGCTGACCGCCGCCGAGCAGCTCCAGGTGATGGCCACCCTCGCCGGCCGGTCGCCGGCCGGGGCCCGGGACCGGGCGCGGGAGATGCTCGACGCGGTCGGGCTCGCCGCCCAGGCCGGTCGGCGCCCGCACCAGCTCTCCGGCGGCCAGCGTCAGCGGGTCAACATCGCCCGCGCCCTGATGAACGACCCGGTCGTCCTGCTTGTCGACGAGCCGACCAGCGCGCTCGACCACGAGCGCGGCGCCGCCGTCATCGACCTGATCGGCCGGCTCACCCGCGAGCGGGGCACCGCCACGGTGCTGGTCACCCACGACCGCGACCACCTCGCCGCCGCCGGCCGGACCGTGGAGATGCGCGACGGCCGCCTGCACGACGCGACCTGAGTGGTACAGCAGGCGCTACTTCCCGCCGCCGGCGCTGCCGGCCGCCGCCGCCGTGACCTATCGTGGCGGCCGGGGGTGGGACCGATGGGGTACGTGCGCAGGCGGGTCCGCGCCTCGGTGGACGCGTGGGCGCACCTCGTCGGCGGGTCGGGCACCGCGCTGCTGGCGTGGGGCGCGCTGCTCTGGGTGCTCGCCGTCGCCGTCGCCTGCCTGGTCGGCGTCGGGCTGCTGCTGGTCCCCGGCGCGTTGCGCGCGGTGCGTTCGGTGGCCGACCGGGAACGCGCCCGGTTGTCCCGCTGGGGCGGTCCGCTCCCCGAGGTCGGACGGTCCCCGGCCGACCCGCGCGCGGCGCTGCGCGACCCGGTGGTCCGGCGGGAGTTGGGCTGGGTGGGGCTGCACGCGGTGCTCGGCCTCGGCATCGGGCTGCTGGGTCTCGCGCTGCCGCTCTACGCCGCGCAGGACCTCACCTTTCCACTGTGGTTCCGGCTGTTGCGGCCCGAGGACGGCGCGCCGGGGGTCTTCTGGTGGCGGATCGACGGGCTGCCCGACGCGCTCCTGGTCGGGCTGGCCGGGGTGGCGTGGCTGATCGCCGCGGTCGCGTTCGGCCCGGCGCTGGCGCGCGCCCAGGCCCGGCCGGGCCGCTGGTTGCTCGCCCCGCCGCCCGGGGTCGACCTGTCGCTGCGGGTCGCCGAGCTCACCGTCACCCGGGCCGCCGCGCTGGACGCGCACGCGGTGGAGTTGCGCCGCATCGAACGGTCGCTGCACGACGGCACCCAGAACCGGCTGGTCGCGGTGAACGTGCTGCTGGGCGCCGCGCGGCGGGCCGTCCGACGGGACCCGACCCGGGCCGACGAGATCCTCGAACGGGCCCAGCAGGCGGCGGAGCAGGCGCTCGGCGAGCTGCGGACGGTGGTGCGCGGCATCCTGCCGCCGGTGCTGGACGACCGGGGGCTCGTCGGCGCGCTGGCCGGCCTGGCCGGCGGGTGCGCGGTGCCGTGCCGGCTCACCGTCGACGTCCCGGTGCGGTGCGCGGTCGCGGTCGAGGCCACCGCCTACTTCGTGGTGGCCGAGGCGCTGACCAACGTGGTCCGGCACAGCGGCGCGGGCGCGGTGGACGTCGCGGTGCGCCGCGAGCGGGACCGGCTGCTGGTGACCGTCGCCGACGACGGACACGGCGACGCGGACGAGACGCGTGGCTCCGGCCTGACCGGCATCCGGCGGCGGGTCGAGGCGTACGACGGCCGGATGACGCTGACCAGTCCCCGGGGAGGACCGACGACAATGCACGTGGAGCTGCCATGCGGATCGTGATCGCCGAGGACGATGCGCTGCTGCGCGAGGGGCTGGCGCTGCTGCTGCGGGCCGAGGACCTGGACGTGGTGGCCACCGCCGGCGACCCGGACGGGTTCCTGGCCGCGGTGGACGCGCACGGGCCCGACGTGGCGATCGTCGACGTGCGGATGCCGCCCACCCACACCGACGAGGGCATCGTCGCCGCGGTCGAGGCACGTCGCCGCCGGCCCGGCCTCGCGGTGCTGGTGCTGTCCGCGTACGTCGAGCAGACGTTCGCCACCGAGTTGTTCTCGGTCGGCGCCGCCGGCCTCGGGTACCTGCTCAAGGAACGCGTCGGGCGGGTCGAGGAGTTCCTGGGCGCGCTGCACCGGGTCGCGGCCGGCGGCAGCGTCATCGACCCGGAGGTGGTCGGGCAGCTGCTGGCCCGCAACCGTCGCGCCGACGACGCGTTGGCGCAGTTGTCGCCGCGCGAGCACGAGGTGCTGGCGCTGATGGCGGAGGGCCTCGGCAACACCGCGATCGCCGAGCGGCTGTTCGTCACCGAGGGCGCGGTGCACAAGCACATCCGCAACATCTTCGCGAAGCTCCAGCTTCCGCCGGACGACCGCGCGGACCGTCGGGTCACCGCCGTGCTGCGCTACCTCAACGACGGCCGGCGCGCCGCCTGAGCGACGCGCCGGCCGTGACGGTGCCGGGTCAGCGGGCGCAGAGCGCCGCGTCGACGCTGTCGGTGACCGCCTCGAGCATCTCCGGCGACGTCGGGAGCCCGGTCACCGCGACCACCGCGCCGCGTCCGTCCGTGGTGGCCAGGTTGCGCGTCTCGAAGCCCTGGATGTCGCCGCCGTGCCCCCAGGCGTGGCCACCGCACGGCAGGTCGTGCCGGGCGATCCCCAGGCCGTACGCCCAGCCCCCGGTGGGCTCGAACCCGGGCGCGTCGACCGTGCGCATCATGGCCGCCTGCTGCGCGGGTCGGAGCAACCGGCCGGCCAGCAACGCCTCGAAGAACGTCCGCAGGTCGCCCGGTGTCGAGATGAGCTGCCCGGCGGACCAGCCCAGGGACGGGTCCATCTCGGTCACGTCGACCCACGGCGCGTCCGGCGCGACCGCCACGTAGCCCTGCGGGTGCCGGCCGGTGAGGCGCTGGTCCCCGGCCGCCGGCCAGGAGGTGTCGCGCAGTCGCAGCGGCGCGATGATCCGCCGGGTGATCTCCTCGCCGATCGGGCGTTCGGTGACCCGCTCGACGATCAGGCCGGCCAGGACGTAGTTGGTGTTGCTGTACTCCCACGTCGTGCCCGGGGCGTGACGCCGCGGCCGGGTCAGCGCCGCGTCCACCAGCCGCCGCGGTTCGAGGTACGCGTGCGCGCGGTCCACCAGGTCCTGCGGCGCGGTGAACAGCACGTCGTCGTAGTCGGGCAGGCCGCTGGTCTGCTGGAGCAACTGGCGTACCGTGATCCGCCGCCCGTCGTTGCCGTGGCCCCGCACCAGGCCGGGCAGGTAGCGCTCGACGGTGGCGTCCAGGTCGATCCGGCCCTCGCCGACGAGTTGGAGGACGACCACCGCGGTGAAGGTCTTGGTGTTGCTGCCGATGCGCACCCGGCCGTCGGTGGGCACGCCGCGACCGGTCCGCAGGTCGCCGACCCCGGCGGTGCGGTCGCGCACCCGGCCGTCGGCGCCGCGCACGGAGGCCAGCGCGCCGGGGAAGTGCTGGTCCGCGACCAGCCGGTCGAGGTGCTGCTGGAGCACGTCGGGCCGGTCGGTCCGGGTGGGTGCGGCGGACGCGGCGGGCACGCCCAGGGCGGTGGCGGTCAGCACGGCCAGCGCGCCGGCGGCGAGCGGACGGGTTCGGCGGGTCATCGGGAACTCCTCTTCGGCACGGCTTCCGTTACGGCTTCCAGCCTTGGCGAACCGGGTGCCGCGCTCCATCCCGCCTGCTGCCCGACGGGGGTACCGCAGGCACCACCCGTGGCCGTCACCGGTGGTGGCGGGCGTCGGCTACGGTGGCCGGCGTGACGACGCAGGACAGCAGACCATCGTTCGCGCCGGACGCCGTGGTCGTGGTCGGCGCGCTGGTGGCCACCGTGGGCTATCTGACCCCGTGGTTCCGCGCCGGGGACGGCTACTCCTGGTCCTTCTCCGGCTGGGCCTACGCGTCGTTGAGCACCGGCGGCGGCTGGACCCTGTTGACGCTGGGTTGGCTGGTGGTGGCGTTGGTGGCCGGCGGCTGGGCGCGGGCGTACCCGGGCGCCGCGCTGACCGCCTTGACGGCGGCCGTGGGCGCGTGGACGTTCGCGCTGACCGTGGTCGCGGCGAGCTTCGCCGAGCTGCGGGAGCGCGGCAGCATCAACTGGATCGCGGAACTGCCGTTCGGGATCGGGCTGCCGGTGATGGCGACCGGCTTCGGCCTGTTGGTCGCCGGCGCGGTCCGCGCCGTGGTGCGCTCGACGGTCGGGGCGCTCGACGCCACCGCGCGCAGGTAGCTTCGGGCCAGCGTCGCGGGCCGGTGGCAGACCGGGTCGGGCAGGGAGCGCCGGACCGGTCGGGGACGGATAAGGCCGGATCGTGCACCGTCCGACAACGGCATCTTCGTCGGCGGCAGCAACAACATCATCGAGCGCACGGTGACCCGGTTCAACCGCGACAGCGGCCTGCAACTGTCCCGCATCGCCTCCAGCACGCCGCGTGACCAGTGGCCGGCGAACAACCTCATGGTCAGCGTCGAGTCGCACGACAACGCCGACTCCGACGGCGAGGACGCCGACGGGTTCGCCGCCAAGCTCACCGTCGGCAACGGCAACGTCTTCCGGTACGCGGTGTCCCACCACAACATCGACGACGGCTGGGACCTCTACACGAAGACCGACACCGGCGCGATCGGGCCGGTGACCATCGAGGACTCCTCTCCTACAACAACGGCACGCTGAGCAACGGCACGCAGAACGGCAACGGCGACCGTAACGGCTTCAAGCTCGGGGGCGAGGACATCGTGGTCAACCACACCGTCCGGCGCACCATCGCGTACCGCAACGGCAAGCACGGGTTCACCTACAACCGGAACCCGGGCTCGATGACGATCTCGAACAACCTGAGCATCGACAACACCGAGCGCAACTTCTCGTTCGACGCCGGCACCTCGGTCTTCCGCACCAACACGTCCTGCCGCAGCGGCAGCGGGTCGAACAACAAGACGGTCGGCAACGTGGACGGCTCGAACCAGTTCTGGTCCGGCGCCAACGGTTCCCGCTGCGCCACCTACTCGGGCGCGCTCGGCTGGTCCTTCGCCTCCGACGGTCGTCTGGTCGTCACGCTGGGCGGGCGGGTCGTCTCGCTCTGACCCGTCCCGTGACCGCCGGTGCCGGCGGACGCGTGAGCGGACCTCACGGATCTTGGTACGGGCACGCCCTCGGAAGACATGCCCGTACCAAGATCTTGTGCGTCCCGACGGGGGAGCGCCCGGGACCGGCTTGACAACATGATCGCTGGTTAGGTTAGCCTAACCTTCGTGACGAGCGGAACGATGCGGGCCGACGGCCTGCGGGGCAGTGCGCTGCGCCTGGGCTACCACGGCACCACCGTGGTGCACGACGCGGCCATCACGCTGCGGCCGGCGGCGGTGACCGCGCTGGTCGGGCCCAACGGCAGCGGCAAGTCCACGCTGCTGCGCGGGCTGGCCCGCCTGCACCCGCTCCAGCACGGCGAAATCGTGCTCGCCGACGGCACCCCGGCCCGCGCGCTGTCGGCGCGCGACTTCGCCCGCCGGGTCACCCTGCTGGCGCAGAGCCGCCCCACCCCGAGCGGCGTCACCGTCCGGGACGTGGTCGGCTACGGCCGGCACCCGTACCGGCAGCGGTGGCGGGCCGGCGACCCGGACGGCCCGGCCGCGATCGACCGGGCCATGGCGGTGACCGGCGTGGACGCCATGGCGGACCGGCCGGTCGACGCGCTGTCCGGCGGTGAACTCCAACGGGTCTGGCTGGCCACCTGCCTGGCCCAGGACACCGCCGTGCTGCTGCTGGACGAGCCGACCACCTTCCTCGACCTGCGCTACCAGGTGGAGATCCTCGACCTGATGCGGGACCTCGCCGACACCGCCGGCGTGGCCGTCGGCGTGGTGCTGCACGACCTCAACCAGGCCGCCGCCGTCGCCGACCACGTGGTGCTGCTGCACTCCGGCCGGGTGCGCGGCGCCGGGACCCCACGCGAGGTGTTCACCGAGGCGGCGCTCACCGAGGCGTACGGCATCCGCGTCGAGGTCACCGCCGACCCGGCCACCGGCCTGCTCTCCACCCGTCCCGTCGGCCGGCACACCACCCGTGCCGCCCGCTGAACCCATTCCTGCCACGGAAGAGAAACCGATGTTGCGTACCCGTCTGACCCTGCTGGCCGCCGCCGCGACCGCGCTGCTGATCGCCGGCTGCGGCACCACCGAGGCGCCCGCCGCCGCCCCGTCCACCTCCGGCCCGGCCGCCACCGGCCCGGTCACCGTCACCGACAGCCGCGGCAAGGCGATCACGCTGAAGAACCCGGCCACCAAGGTGGTCGGCCTGGAGTGGGGCGAGGTCGAGATGCTCGTCGGCCTCGGCGTGATGCCCGTCGGCGTGGCCGACCCCAAGGGGTACGCCACCTGGGTCACCGCCGCGCCGCTGGACCCGGGCGTCAAGGACGTCGGCACCCGGGGCGAGCCGAGCGTCGACGCCGTCGTGGCGCTCCAGCCGGACCTGGTGGTGATGGAGGCCGAGCGCGGCGCCGCGATCGTCACCCAACTGGAGAAGTACGTCCCGGTGCTGGTCACCAAGGGCAGTGACGCCACCGACAACCTCGCCCGGATGCGGTCCGACCTCACCATGATCGCCACCGCCACCGGCCGCACCGCGCAGGGCGAGAAGCTGCTCGCCGAATTCGACGCCGCGCTCGCCGACGGCCGGAAGAAGATCGCCGACGCCGGCGCGGCGGGCCGGCAGTTCGCCTTCGCCGACGGCTGGAAGGAGGGCAGCACGGTCTCCATCCGCATGTTCGGTCAGGGCGCGCTCGTCTCCCAGCTCGGCATCCAGCTCGGCCTCAAGAACGCCTGGACCGGCAAGACCGACGAGATGTGGGGCCTGGGCCAGACCGACGTCGAGGGGCTCAGCGTCCTCAAGGGACAGGACCTGCACTTCTTCTACAACGCCTCGGACGGTCAGGACGTCTTCGCCGACGGCCTCGCCGGCAACGCGATCTGGCGCTCCCTGCCGTTCGTGCAGCAGAACAAGCTGCACAAGATGCCGAACGGCATCTGGACGTTCGGCGGGACCCTGTCCGCGAAGCAGTACGTCGACCAGCTCGTCGCCGTCTACACGGCCTGAGCCGGCGATGATCGCCACCGTCGTACCGGAGCCGGCCACCCGGCCGGCCCCGGTCGGGTCGCCCCCCGCCCGCCGCCGGGTCGCCGGCGCGTTCCTCCTCGCCGCCGCGCTGCTCGTGGCGATCACCGCGGTGCACCTCACCCAGGGCACGTCGTCGGTGGGCGCGCTCGACCTGCTCCGGCTGCTCACCGGCGCGGACGACGAGACCGCCCGGGTGCTGGTCGCCTCCCGGCTGCCGCGTCTGCTCACCGGCCTGGCGGTCGGTGTGGCGCTCGGGTTCGCCGGCGCGGCGCTCCAGTCCACCACCCGCAACCCGCTCGCCTCGCCGGACACGCTCGCCGTGAACGCCGGCGCGCACCTGGCGATCGTGACCACCGCCGCGTTCGGCATCGCGCTGCCGGCGCTGCCCGCCGGTGGGCTGGCGTTCTGCGGCGGGCTGGCCGCCGCCGCGCTGGTGATGCTGCTGTCCGCCGGCGGCCAGACCGCGACCACCCGGCTGATCCTCGCCGGCTCGGCCACCGCGATGGCGCTCGCCTCGCTCACCATGCTGCTCCTGCTGCTGTTCGAACAGGCCACCATCGGGCTGTTCGCCTGGGGCAACGGCTCGCTCGTGCAGGGCGACCTGGTCGCGTTCACCCAGCTCGGCCCGGTGATCGTCATCGCCGCGCTGCTGCTCGTCGCGCTCGGGCACCGGCTGGACCTGCTCGCCCTCGGCGACGACACCGCCACCGTGCTCGGGCTCGACGTGCGCCGGACCCGACTCGTCGTGGTGCTGCTCGCGGTGCTGCTCTCCGCCGCCGCGGTCACGCTGGCCGGGCCGATCGGCTTCGTCGGGCTGGGCGCGCCGGTGATCGTCCGGCTGCTCGGCCGGTGGGTGCCGGAGGTGCACCGGCACCGGGTGCTGATGCCGCTGGCCGGCATGGTCGGCGTGATCATCGTGCTCGGCTCCGACGTGCTGCTGCGGGCCGTGCTCGGTGGGCAGGCCGGGGTGGAGGTGCCCACCGGCGTGGTCACTACGCTGTTCGGCGCGGTCCTGCTGGTCTGGCTGGCCCGCCGGCACCGCGACGCCGGACCCACCCGGCAGCCCCCCGCCGGCCACGCCGCCGTCCGCTCCCGCGCCGTCCACGGCGCCGTCGTCACCGTCTGCGCGGTGGCCGTCGCCACGGCGCTGGTGGCCGGCATGCTGGCCGGGGACACGTGGGTGCTGCTCGGCGACATCGTCAACTGGGTCCAGGGCCGCACCGGGCCGGCGTACACCTTCGTGCTGGACGCGCGCTGGCCGCGCGTCGCGGCGGCGCTGCTGGCCGGCGCCGCGCTCGCGCTGGCCGGCACCACCGTGCAGGCGGTCTGCCGCAACCCCCTCGCCGAGCCCGGCATCCTCGGCATCACCGGCGGCGCGGGGATCGGCGCGGTGGCGCTGCTGACGTTCGCCCCGGCGGCCGGCGTGCTCGCGCTCTCCGGCGCGGCCGGCCTCGGCGCGGTGGCCGCGTTCGCGCTGGTCTACGGGCTGGCCCGCCGGCGCGGGCTGAACTCCGACCGGCTCGTCCTGATCGGCTTCGCGGTCTGGCAGGGCGGCGCCGCGGTCATCACGTTCATCGTGGTCTCCTCCGACCCGTGGAACACCGGCAAGGCGCTGACCTGGCTGTCCGGCTCCACCTACGGGCGTACCGCGCCCCAGGTGCTGCCGGTGGCGCTGGCGCTGCTGGTCGCCGTCGGAGTGGTGGCCGCGGTACGCCGGGAGCTGGACCTGCTGGCGCTCGACGACGACACGCCCCGGGTGCTCGGCGTCCGGCTGGAACGCGCCCGGTTGGTCGCGCTCGGCCTGGCGGCGCTGCTCACCGCCACCGCCGTGTCGGCGGTCGGCGTGATCGGCTTCGTCGGCCTGGTCGCGCCGCACGCCGCGCGGGCGCTGGTCGGTGGCCGGCACACCCGCGTGCTGCCGGTGGCGGTGCTGCTCGGCGCCACGCTGGTCAGCCTCGCCGACACGCTCGGTCGCACCGTCATCGCCCCGGCGCAGGTCCCGGCCGGCCTGGTCACCGCGCTGATCGGCACCCCCTATTTCGTCTGGCTGCTGTGGCGCTCCCGCGCCGCCGCCGGCGTCAGCTGAGCCCGAGAGGAAGTCACCATGACCAGCACCCTGGCCGCCGCGCCGTGGCGCGTGTTCACCGTCGAGGTCCGCGCGTTGCGCCGGCTCGGCCCGTCGTTCCTGCGCGTCACGTTCACCGGACCGGACCTGGACCGGTTCGCCGACAACGGCTACGACCAGCGGATCAAGCTGGCGCTGCCGCTGGTCGACGGCGGTGCGGCGGAGCTGCCCGAGGGGCCCGACTGGTACCAGCGGTGGCGGGACCTGCCGGCGGACCGGCGTAGCCCGATCCGCACCTACACGGTCCGGGCGGCCCGCCCGGCGGCGTACGAGATCGACGTGGACGTGGCGCTGCACGGCGACGGCGGCCCGGCCACCCGGTGGGCGCGGCGGGCCCGGCTCGGGGACCGGCTCGCGCTGGTCGGCCCGGACGCGGGCTGGCCGGGCGGGCACGGCGGCGTCGAGTTCCGGCCGCCGGCCGGCGCGACGCTGCTGCTGGCCGGCGACGAGACCGCCGCGCCGGCGATCTGCGCGATCCTGGACCGGCTGCCGGCCGACGCGCACGGCCACGCCGTGGTGGAGGTGCCGGAGGCGGGGGACGAGCTGCCGTGCCGCGTCCCGGCCGGCGTGACCGTGAGCTGGCTGCCCCGGGGCGGGACCCCGCACGGCAGCCGGCTCACCCCGGCCGTGACGGACCTCGCCGCCCGGCTGTTGCCGACGCCGACCGGGTCGCCGGCCGGCCCGCCGCCGGTCGAGGTGGACGTCGACCGGGAGGTGCTCTGGGAGGTGCCGGACCGGCCCGACGGCGCCGCGCTCTACGCCTGGCTGGCCGGGGAGGCGGCGGTGATCCGGGGCCTGCGCCGGCACCTGGTCACCGACCGTGGGCTCGACCGCCGGGCGGTGGCGTTCATGGGCTACTGGCGGGCCGGTCGGGCCGAGTCCTGACCGGTCACCCACGCAGCGTCTCGTGCGGTGGCCGGCCGTACGCGTCGCGGTAGGCGGCGGCGAAGCGGCCGGGGCTGGTCCAGCCCCAGCGGCGGGCGATGCCGGCGACCGTCTCGGCCCCGCCCGGCTCGGCGGCGTGCTCGTCCAGCCAGGCCCGTGCCCGCGAGGCCGAGGAACCGGAAGTTCGCCGCCGTGGTCTCCGTCCGGGTCGTCGCGACGTGCGCCACCTGCTGGTGCGGCAGCCGGATCATGGTGCCGACCACGTCCGTCCAACCCAGCACCGACGGGCGCTGCGGGTAGCGGGCGACCGCGCCGGCCGGGGCCAGCCACTCCTCGTCGCCGTCGGTGAACCGGAACCGGCCGCGCAGCACGTGCACGGTCATGAAGTCGGGGTACGGCCCGGTGCGGGCCCGGGCGTCCATCGAGTGCACGATCCGGTCCAGCCCGAGCGGCCCGTCCTGCACGGTGCGCAGCGCGAAGCGGAAACCGCGCCGGGAGCCGGCGAAGCGTGGCCGGTGTTCGGCGTACGCCTGGGCGATGGTGTGGTGGGCGAGATCCGGGTCCCCGGTCACCAGTTCGTACCGTCGCACCGCCGTGCCCGTTCCGGTCGTCATGGGACCGTGTCTCCGTCCGGTCGGGGAACTCCTTCCGGTATGAACGCGTGAGCCTCCGATCCGCAACGGGTCGTCCCGGTCACTCGCGCAGCGTCTCGCGCGGTTGCCGCCCGTACATGTCGCGGTAGGCGGCGGCGAAGCGGCCGGGGCTGGTCCAGCCCCAGCGGCGGGCGATGCCGGCGACCGTCTCGCCGCCGGTTGGGTCGGCGGTGAGCAGGTCGCGGTGGGCGCGGGCGAGACGGACCTGGCGGAGGTAGGTGAGCGGGCTGTACCCGAGGTGCCGTTGGAAGGCGGCCTGGAGTCCGCGTGGTCCGACGCCGCAGGCGGCGGCGACCTCGGCCACGGTGACCGGCTCGGCGGCGTGCTCGTCCAGGTACGCCTGCGCGCGTCGGACGACCGGGGGCGCGACCCGGCGGGGCTGTGGCACGTAGCCGACGGTCATGGTGGTGTTCGGGAAGACGGTGAGCGCGGTGGTGGCGGTCAGGTCGGCCAGCGTCGCCTGGACCAGCGGCTGGTCGAGGCCGTCGTCGCCGGTGGCGGACATCCCGTACAGGAACGCCGACAGGTGCGCCCAGGCCCGGGCCATGGCCGGCGACACCGGCGCGAGACCGAGGAAACGGAACGTGTGCGGGGCCGCCTCCACCCGGCTGGCCGCGACGCGCGTCACCAGCCCCATCGGCAGCCGGACCGTGGTGGCCACCGAGTCGGTCCAGTACAGCACCGACCGGCGCAGCGGATACCGGCCGACGCCGCCGGCCGGCATCAGCAGCTCCTCGTCACCGTCGACGAACCGGAACCGGCCCCGGACCACGTGCAGGGCCAGGAAGTCGGGGTACGGCCCGGCTTCCGTCCGGGCGTCCATGGAGTGCGCGGCCCGGGTGAGGCCGAGCGGACCGGCCTGCACGCCCCGCCACGCGAAGTGGAAGTCGCGTCGGGTGCCCCGGAAGTGTGGGTTGTGCTCGCCGCACACCTCGGTGATGGCCCGACGGGCGACGTCCGGGTCCCGGGTGGACAGCTCGAACCGCCGTGCCGGACGGTCGTCCGTCACCGATCCCGCTCCGTCGGCGCCGTCACTTCCGCCGCGCGCGGCGTGTCGCCGGGGTGGGGGTTGGCCGCCACGTCGTTGTCGGCCGACTCCGGTCTGCCCGGTCGGCCTGTCCGCTGCCCGGTCACGTGCCACCTCCCACTGCGCCGGTCCGGGGCTCGTACGCCTGGATGAACGGATCACTTGCCGGGCGGCAACGGTTCGACACGGACGGTTCGGTTCGGGTGCGACACGCCGGAGGAACCCGTCAGTCCGCTTTCCGCAATTCGCTGGTCGATTAGCGAACACCGGCGCGACGCGATGCGCCGGACCGGTTCACCGGCCGGCAACAAGTCATCGGCTCCACACTCGACTTACCCGGTCGGAGGCCGTCCGATCCGGAAGATGACGACGATGTGGTTACGGAACGCGTCAAGCGAAATTGTCGGGTAGCTGACTGTTCGGGCGTCCCGGCCGGTGCCGGTCCCCGGCTCTACCGTCTGCCTGTCCGAGCCGTTGTCCCCGGCCCGGCGACAGACGGCCGGCCGGTCGGAGTCAGGCGACGATGCCGACCCCGGTCGGCCGGTCCCCGCGCGGTCGCGGACCGGTCGGGTGGGCACACCGGAGGAGGTGCGGATGAGGGGCGTCGAGGCGCCGGTCGCCGTACCCGGCACTCCGGCTGCCGGCGGCGTGCCGTCCCGCTGGCGGGTCGCCGGGCGCGCGGTGGCGGCGCTGCTGCGCCGGGACCTGACCGGACGCCGCGGACTGCGCATGCCGTTCCTGCTGGACCTGGTGTTCGGCGTGCTGAATTTGCTGGTCTTCCTGTTCGTGTCCCGGGTGCTCGTCCCGCACCCGGGCGCCGGTTTCACCGGCCCGGGCGGCTACTTCGACTTCGTGGCGGTGGGCATCGTGTTCCTGCTGGTGCTCCAGTCCGCCATCGTGCAGGTGGTCACGCGGGTGGCCGCCGAGCAACGGGACGGGCTGCTGGAGCTGTGGGCGGCGCAGCCGGTGCCGGGCTGGTCGCTCGCGCTGGGGCTGGTCGCGTACCCGTTCGGGTTCGCGCTGCTGCGCGCCGGCCTCTACCTGGGCCTGCTGGCCGGCGTCCTCGGCCTGCGCGTCACCGACACGTCCTGGCCCGCAGCGGCGGTGATGCTCGTCCTCGCCGCGCTGGGCGCGCTGCCGTTCGGGATGGCGCTGATGGGCCTCACCGTGGCGGTCGGCTACGGCGACCCGGCGGCCCGGTTGGCGGTGGTGGCGCTGTCGTTCCTGTCCGGCACCTACTTCCCGACCTCGGCGCTGCCCGGCGTCCTGCACCCGGTGTGCGCGGTGCTGCCGACCCGGGTCGCGCTGGACGGGTTGCGGGCCGCGCTCGCCGGCGGTGACTGGCGCCCGGCCGCCGGGACGCTCGCCGGCGTCACCGCGGTGCTGCTGCCGCTCTCCGCCTGGATCTTCGACCGCGCGCTGTGGCTGGCCCGACGCAGAGGGGTGCTCACCCGTGACTGACCTCATCCCGCGTCCCACCGGTCGCGACGTGGCGTACGGCATCGTGCTGGGCCTGGACCCGGCCGCGTCGGCCCCGGCCGCCCGGTCCGGCCCGGCGCTGCCGCCGTTGGTGGCCCTGGAACGGGCCGTGCTGCCGGCGCTGCGCCGGCCGCCCTGCCTGGTCAGCTTCTCCGGCGGCCTGGACTCCTCGCTGGTGCTGGCCATCGCCACCCGGGTGGCGCGGCGGGAAGGGCTGCCCGACCCGGTGCCGGTCACCTGGCGGTTCACCGACGCGGCCCGCGCCCAGGAGACGCCCTGGCAGGCCAGGATCATCGCGGAGCTGGACCTGACCCGGCAGTGGCAGATCCTCCAGGCCGGCGACGACCTGGACCTGGTCGGGCCGGTCGCCCGGCGGCTGCTGACCCGGTACGGGCAGGTGCACCCGCCGAACCGGCACCTGCACCTGCCGCTCGTGGAGCTGGCCCGTGGCGGCGCGTTGCTCACCGGCGTCGGCGGGGACCAGATCCTCGCCGGCTGGCGGCGGCGTCCCGGCCCGCTGCGGGGCCGACTGGGCCGGCTCCGGGCCGGCCTGCGACGCCGCCCACCGGATCCGTTGCCCTGGCTGCGCCCGGAGGTGACCCGGCAGGCGCGGCGCGCGTTCGCCGCCGAGCAGCGCGCCGAGCCGCGCCGGCTGGCCGCACGGATCGCCTGGCACCTGCGCCGCCGGGACCTCACCATGCGCCGGATCGGTCTGGCCGCGATCGCCGCCGACCACGACGTGCTGGCCGTGACGCCGCTGCTGGACGAGCGGTTCGCCGCCGCGCTCGCGACCCGCCACGGCCGGCTGCGGTCCCCGTCGCGACCGGAGTTGCTCGTGGCGATCGCCGACGCCGCGTTGCCCCCGGTGATCATCGCGCCGCGTCGCAAGGCCGCCTTCGACGAGGTGTTCCTCCGGTCGGCCACCCGCGAGCTGGTACGTGCCTGGGACGGCAGCGGCGTCGACGACTCGCTGGTCGACGTCGCGGCGCTGCGCCGGGAGTGGTCGCGTTGGCGGTTCGACTCGCGGACCGCGGCGTTGGTGCAGCAGGTGTGGCTGGCCGGCCTGTCGGCCAGCGAGGGACGACCCGATCTGGAGGCGCCGAGATGACGAGCGAACCGTCCGTGTTGTACCGGGTCCGCGGCGACCGGGTCGCGTGGCGGACCACCGGCGACGAGACGGTGCTGCTGGACATCGGGCAGTCCGTCTACTTCGCGCTGGACCGCGCCGCCACCTCGCTGTGGCCGTACCTGGTGGCCGGCGCCACCACCGCCCAACTGGCCGAGGTGCTGGTCGGGCAGGCCGAGGTGGAGCGGGAGCGGGCCGTTGCCGACGTGCGGTCGTTCCTGGCCGACCTGGAGGCCGCCGGGCTGCTCGAACGGGTCTGACCCTTGGTCAGGGCAGCCAGGCGGGCGGGACGGGCCGGCGCAGGATCTCCGCCAGCTCGTGCCGGTGCGGGTCCGGGTCGCCGTCGAGCCAGGCGTGGGCGTGGAAGCCGGCGTCCGGCGCGCTGACCCCGATCACCACGGTCCGCAGCACCCGCCGCCGGGCGAGGAAGCGCTGGCGCACCAGCGCGCTCTCCAGGCAGTTGCCGCCGCCGCGGCGCAGCGCGCGCCGGACCAGCGCGTCGGTGCCGCCGGGCGGCGGCGCGGGCAGGCGCACCGCGTCCAGCCCGCCACGGGCGAGTTGCCGGCGGACCCGTCGGCAGGCCAGCAGCGTCCACGCCACCAGCGCCAGGCCGAGTGGCCCGTGCCGGCGGGTCACCCCGGCCAGGGCGTGCAGCGCGCGTACCGGGTCAGCCATGACGTCGCCGCGCGGTCCGCAGTTCCCGCACCCCCCGGGGCAGCCACCGGACGTGCCGGCAGGTCCGGCGGGCGTACGCCCGCGCCAGGTGCCACCGGCCGCCGCGGGCCGCCGGGTCGGCCTGCCGGAGGTACGCCGGTGGCGGCAGCGCCAGCCGGCCGAGCAGGCGCAGCCGGCGCAGCCACGGGCCGGGCAGTTCCACCGCGCCGGCCAGCCCGACCGTGGTGGGGGTGGCCCGGCGGGCGGCGAGCCACATCGACGCCGGCTCGGCGGCGGCCGACAGACCGAGCCGGTCGGCGACCACCGCGCCGGCCGGCCGCAGCCGCATTCCGACGGTGAACGCCGGGACGGCGTCGCAGCGCGTGGCCAGTCGACCGGCCGCGGCCCAGGCGGGCGGCGGCAGCACCGCCAGCGCGCGGTCCAGGTCGAACGCGGGTTTGTCGCTGTCCCCCGGGCAGGCGGCGTGCAGTGCGGCCAGCAGCGCGGCGCCGGCCTCGTCGGGGACGAGGACCCGCCCGCCGGCCAGGTCGAGCGGCTCCGCCGTGCCGCGCAGCGACCGCCACAGCGCGTCCGAATCGCCGACGCCGGCGAAGCCGCGGTGCAGGTCCACGGTCAGCGGCAGCGTGCCGGGCGCGGTGAAGGGCTGTTCGTGCCAGGGCGCCGCGACGTCGTACGGCTCGGGCGGCAGCGTCGGGTGGTAGCCGGCGGCGTGCAGGGCGGCCCGCGCGGCGGTGAGGGTCGCCGGCGCGACGAGCAGGTCCACGTCGCCGTAGACCCGGTCGACGCCGAGCCGGCGGGCCAGGCCGGCGCCCTTGAGCAGCAGGCAGTCGACGCCGTGGCGGCGCAGCAGATCGCTGGTGGCCGTCGCCAGGGCGTCCAGGGCGAGGCAGCGCACCGCGAGGCCGGCGGTGGCGGTCACCGCGGCGCCCCGACGGACACGGGGTGGTGTCCAGGAGCCGCCGGGGTGGTGTCCAGTGCGGTCCGGTCGCGGGGACGGAGCAGCGGTGACATCGAACGCGCCTTCCGAGTCGGATTCACATTAATCGACAGTGGGCTATCTCCGATATACCACTTCCCGCTGCCCGGAGTGCCCCCGGTGCGGCCGGCCGTCGCTATCCGGCCGGCCCGTGCGGTTTCCGTACCGGTCCCTGCCGCCGGGTCCCGGCGCGCGACCCGTTCGCGGGTCTCACCCGGGCGCGGCTCGCTAGGATCGACGGGTCATGCTGCGACTGGACGACGCCGGGCGCGCCTTCGGACGGCGCGCGATCTTCTCGGGCCTCGATCTGGAGGTCGCGCCCGGCACCCGGCTGCTGCTCACCGGCGGCAACGGCGCGGGCAAGACCACGCTGCTGCGCTGCCTGGCCGGCGTCCTCACGCTGAGCCGTGGCCGGGCCGCCGTCGCCGGCCACCCGGCCGGCTCCGCCGCCGCCCGCCGCCTGGTCGGCGTCGCGCTCGCCCCGGAGCAGACGCTCTGCGGCGGGCTCTCCGCGCACGCCAACCTGATGCTGGTGGCCCGGATGCGCCTGCCCACCCGCCGGGCCGCCGAGGCGGTCGCCCGGGTCGAGGAGGAGTTCGCCATCACCGGGTACGCCCGGGAGTCGGCGAACCGCTGCTCGGCCGGCATGCGGGCCCGGGTCAGCGTCGCCCGCGCCCTGCTCGGCGACCCGCCGGTGGTCCTGCTGGACGAGCCCGGCCGCTCCCTCGACGCACAGGCGCGGGCGCTGTTCTGGGCCGCGCTGGACCGCCGCCCGGAGTCGACGGTCGTGCTCGCCTCCCACCTGCCCGAGGACCGGTCCCACTGCGACCGTTCCCTGGCCATGCCGGTCCACCGCTGACCCGCCCCGCCCTCGTCCGGTGATGGTCGCGGGCGTTCTCGGACCTCTGCTCGCGCGGACGGGCGACCGAGGTGCCCACGACAAACGTGATGGCGGCTACCGGATCGACGAACACGGCGACGCAACCGCCCGGGGACGCTCCTTACCAAGCTCTCGGGTCTACCCAGCGAAGCGGGCGATCGGGTTGGTCAGCGGGCCGGCGAACTGGAGCGCGGCGGACGGGTCGGTCAGGTCCACCATCTGCTGGTTGTTCCGGAGCTGGAGCCGGTTGAGGCAGGACAGCGGGAACTCCGGCGCGAACAGGTCGTGCCGCCGCATCCGCTCGGCCAGGTGCGGCACCGTCTCGGCGTACCCGGTGGCACACTCGGCGACCGTGCGCCAGAAGTCGTCCTGGTCCAGCACGCCCGCGGTGTGCAGGGTGGCGCTCAGGTGTCGCAGGAAGCAGTCGAACACGTCGGTGAAGATGGCCAGGATCTTCTCCTCGTCGGGGACCCTCGCCCGCACCCGGCGGACCCGCTCCGGCAGGTCGGCGTCCGGGTCCATGACCACGATCTCCTCGGCGATGTCCTTGAACACCACCCGCTCCACCGCGCCGTCGTGCAGCACCAGGATGACGTTCTCGCCGTGCGGCATGAACGCCAGGTCGTAGGCGTAGAGGCTGTGCAGCAGCGGCACCAGGTAGGCGTCCAGGTAGCGGCGCAGCCACCGCGCCGGCGTCAGCCCGGAGGTCGCGATCAGCGCGCCGGCCAGCGGGCGGCCCTCCCGGTCGGCGTGCAGCAGCGACGCCATGGTGGCCAGCCGACGGCCCGGGGCCAGGCCGGGCACCGGGCTCTCCCGCCAGAGCGCGGCCAGCATCTTCCGGTACGGCGACCCGGGCGCGGTCGCCGCCTCGTACTGCCGGTGCCGGTAGCCGATCGCGGCCCGCTCCCGCAGGATGGTCAGCCCGGCGCGGGCGAACACCGGATCGCCGGCGATCAGCGCGGCCAGCCAGTCGTTGATGGCCGGCGTCGCCGCCATGTACGCGGCCGAGAGCCCGCGCAGGAAGCCCATGTTCAGCACCGACAGCGCGGTCTTCACGTAGTGCTTCGTCGGGTCGGTGACGTTGAAGAAGGTCCGGACGGACTGCTGGGCCAGGTGGTCGTCCGGCCCTTCGCCGAGGCAGACCAGCCGACGCTCGGCCACCTCACCGGCGAACGTGACGGCGAGCCGGTGCCACCACTGCCACGGGTGCACCGGGATGAGCAGGTAGTCGGCCGGGTCGAGGCCGAGCCCGGTCAGCGTGGCGGCGAACCGGGCGAGCGTCTCCGCGCCCAGCTCGGCCCGGACCAGCGTGTCGTAGTCCAGGTCGTCGGCGCTGGTGAACGTGGTGTGGTCGCGGTGCGCGGCGAGCCAGAGCAGCCGGAGGGGGGCGGCGGCCTCCGGGGCGTACCGGTGATGCTCGTGGACGCCGAAGCCGAGCCGCCCGTTGTTGGCCACGAAGCACGGGTGTCCCTCGGTCATGCCGGTCTCGACGGTCTGGAAGTCGGCGGCGGCCAGCTCGGCGGCGGTGACCGCCGGTCGGCCCAGCTTGTACGCGGTGCCCGCGAGCGTGGAGGTGATCTCCTCCAGGTAGACCGGCAGGACCGCGTCGGTGAGCCCGAGCGCGCCGCGCAGCTCCAGGCAGAGGTCGACCGCGTCGGGTGGCAGCTCCCGGCCGTCGCGGTGCCGGGTGATGCTGGCGGCGTCGACCTGCCAGTGGTCCAGCGCGAGCACCTCGGCGGCGAACCGGTACTCCACCGTGCCGTCGTCGCCGCGCACGGTCCACCACCCGTCGCCGGCCGGCTCGGGGGTGATCAGGCGCTCGTGGGCGAACTCGGCGAGCGCCTTGCGGACCAGCAACCGGTTGGCGGTCGCCCACGTCTCGGGGGTCAGGTGGTCGACGGATGCGATCGGGTTCACGCCGGCTGGTCTCCTTCGGTGGCGTCGCGGAACTGGTCCCGGGTGACGACGCTGAGCAGCGCGTCCTTCTCCGGCTTGCGGATCTCGCCGACGACGGTGAAGCCGACGGCGGCGTTGAGCGCGTGCACGGCGTGGTTGCGGACGTCCGGCTCCACCACCACCCGGCGGGTGGCCGGGTCGGCGAAGAGCCACGCCAGAACCGTGGTGATGACGGCGCGGGTGAAGCCGTGCGCGGGCGTGTCGGTGGGCGCGCAGAGGAAGTGCATGCCGACGTCGCCGGGCTCCGGCTGGTAGAGGCCGACCAGCTCCACCCGGGCCGGGTCGTACCGTTCGGCCAGGAACGCGGGCCGGCCACGCCAGGACCCGAGGTACGCGTCGTGGTGCGGGTGGGCGGCGATCCGCCGGTACTCCCGCGCCACGGCGGCCACGTCGGCGTCGCCCATCAGCCAGAACGCCGCCTTCGGGTGGGTGACCCAGCGGTGCAGCAGCGGCGCGTCGGCGTCCGGGTCCAGCGGGCGCAGCGCGAACAGGCCGAGCCGCGCGTCGATCCGCGTGAACACGCTCATGCTGTGCCGGCTGGGCATGCGCTCACGGCCCTCGCTGCGCTCGGTGCATTCGCTCATGCTGTGCCGGCTGGGCATGCGCTCACGGCCCTCGCTGCGCTCGGTGCATTCGCTCATGCTGTGCCGGCTGGGCATGCGCTCACGGCCCTCGCTGCGCTCGGTGCATTCGCTCATGCTGTGCCGGCTGGGCATGCGCTCACGGCCCTCGCTGCGCTCGGTGCATTCGCTCATGCTGTGCCGGCTGGGCATGCGCTCACGGCCCTCGCTGCGCTCGGTGCATTCGCTCATGCTGTGCCGGCTGGGCATGCGCTCACGGCCCTCGCTGCGCTCGGTGCATTCGCTCATGCTGTGCCGGCTGGGCATGCGCTCACGGCCCTCGCTGCGCTCGGTGCATTCGCTCATGCTGTGTCGGCTGGGCATGCGCTCACGGCCCTCGCTGCGCTCGGTGCATTCGCTCATGCTGTGTCGGCTGGGCATGCGCTCACGGCCCTCGCTGCGCTCGGTGCGTTCGCTCATGCCGGCACCCCGAACTCCTGGAACGCGATGGCCTTCTCGATCGGGTAGTGCTCCCGGCCGGTCAGCTCCCGGATGATCCACGAGTTGCGGTACGCGCCCATGCCCAGGTCGGGTGACGTGATGCTGTGCGTGTGGGTGCCGCCGTTCTGGAGGAACACGCCCCGGCCGGTGCGGTCGACGCTGTAGTTGCGGGCCACGTCGAGGCGGCCGTGCGTGTCGAAGCGGAGCCGGTCGCGCACCGGCGCGAGGAACTCCGGCACCCGGTGGCGGTAGCCGGTGGCCAGCACCAGACCGTCGGTGTCCAGGGTGAACGCGCGGTCCTGCTCGGTGTGGCGCAGCCCGAGCCGGTAACGCCCGTCGGCGTACGCGGCGTCGACCAGTTCGGTGTTGGTGAGCAGCCGGGTCGGGGCCGGGCCGGTCAGGCTCTTGGCGTAGAGCGTGTCGTAGATGTCGTTGATCAGGTCGGCGTTGACGCCCTTGAACAGCGGCTTCTGCGCGGCCTCCAGCCGGTAGCGGGTCTCCTCCGGCAGCGCGTGGAAGTAGTCCACGTAGTCCGGTGACGTCATCTCCAGCGTCAGCTTCGTGTATTCCAGGGGGAAGAACCGCGGCGAGCGGGTCACCCAGGTGAGCTGGTAGCCGTACGTGTCGATGTCGCCGAGCAGGTCGTGGTAGATCTCGGCGGCGCTCTGGCCGCTGCCGACGATAGTGATGCTGCGTTTGGCCCGCAGCGCCGCCCGGTGCTCCCGGTAGCGCGAGTTGTGGATCAGGTCGCCGCCCAGGCCCTGGCACGCCGGCGGCAGGTGCGGCGGGGTGCCGGTGCCCAGCACCAGGTGCCGGGCGCGGTGGGTGACCGGTCCGTCCGGCGTGTCGGCGTGCACCACGTAGCGGTCGTCGGTCCCGTCGTACTCGACCCGGGTGACGGTGTGCCGGAAGCGCAGGTTCGCCAGCTTGCCGGCGGCCCAGCGGCAGTAGGCGCTGTACTCGGCGCGCAGCGGGAAGAAGCTCTCCCGGATGTAGAACGGGTAGAGCCGGCCGATCTCCTTGAGATAGCTCAGGAACGAGTACGGCGAGGTCGGGTCCGCGAGCGTGACCAGGTCGGCCAGGAACGGCGTCTGCAACCGGGCCGATTCGAGCAGCATCCCGGGATGCCAGTCGACGCCGTCGCGGGCCTCCAGGAACAGCCCGTCCAGGTCGTCGATCGGCGCGGTGAGACAGGCCAGACCGAGGTTGTACGGGCCCAGCCCGACAGCGATGAAGTCGTACGTCGACATGGTTCTCCTCAGCCGACCGGGGACAGCGTGGCCGCGGTGCGGGCGTACCAGGCGGCGTGCTCGGCGATCAGGTCGCGCACCGCGACCACGTCGTCCACGGTGGTTTCCGGGTTGAGCAGCGTCAGCTTCAGCCAGTGCGCCCCGTCGACCTTCGTGCCGGCGACCAGCGCCGCGCCGGAGGCGGCGAGCGCCTCGCGGGCGTGCAGGTTCGCCTCGTCCACCAGGTGCGGCGGCGCGCCGGGCGGCACGTACCGGAAGACCACGGTGCTCAACTGGGCGGGGGCCGCCACCTCGAAGCGGGGATCGGCGTCGAGGTGCCGCCAGGCGTCGGCGGCCAGGTCGACGACGCGGTCGAACAGCGCGCCGATCGCGTCCGGCCCCATGATGCGCAGCGTCAGCCACAGCTTGCCCGCGTCGAAGCGCCGGGTGGTCTGAAGGCTCTTGTCGACCTGGTTCGGGATGCCCTGCTCGGCCGCGCGGGCCGGGTTGAGGTAGTCGGCGTGCCAGGTGGCGTGCCGCAGCGTCCGGCCGTCGCGCACCAGCAGCGCGCTGGAGCTGACCGGCTGGAAGAACGACTTGTGGTAGTCGACGGTCACCGAGGCGGCCCGCTCGATGCCGTCGAGCAGGTGCCGGCGGGTGGGGGAGACCAGCAACCCGCAGCCGTACGCGGCGTCCACGTGCAGCCAGACGCCGGCGGCGGTGCAGATGTCGGCGATCTCCGGCAGCGGGTCGATGGTGCCGAAGTCGGTGGTGCCGGCGGTGGCGACGACCGCCATCACCACCTGCCCGTCGCGCCGGCAGCGGTCGATGGTGCGGGCCAGTTCGTCGGTGCGCATCCGGCGGCCGGCGTCGGTGGGCACGGTGAGCACCGCGTCGGCGGCGAGGCCGAGCAGCTTGGCGGCCTTCTGCACGCTGAAGTGACCGGCCGCCGAGGTGATGATGCGCAGCCGGGCCAGCACCTCCGGCCGGGCCGGCCGGGGGGCGACCGAGCCCACCTCCCGCCGGTACGCCTCCTCCCGGGCCAGCAGCATCGCCTGGAGATTGGACTGGGTGCCGCCGCTGGTGAACACGCCGTCGGCGGTGGCGCCGAGGCCGATCCGTCCGGCCGTCCAGTCGATCAGGCGGCGTTCCATCAGCGTCGCGCCGGCGCTCTGGTCCCAGGTGTCCAACGAGGAGTTGACGGCGCTGAGCACCGCCTCGCCGAGCAGCGCCGGGATGACCACCGGGCAGTTCAGGTGCGCGAGGTAGCGCGGGTGGTGGAACCAGACCGCGTCACGCAGCCACACGTCGTGCAGTTCGTCCAGGGCGGCGTCGGTGTCGCCCAGCGGCCGGTCCAGGTCGATGCCGCCGACCAGTGACGCCAGCGCCTCCGGCCGGACGCCGGTGCCCGGCCGGTCCACTTCGGCGACCCGGCGGGCGACCCGGTCGACGCCGCGGGCCAGCACGTCCCGGTACCGCTCGACGGTGCCGTCGTGGAACAGGTGGGCGCGCGCTGCGCCGACGGTCGAACTCATGCGACTTCCCGGTGGTCGTGCGGACAGGGGCGCGGCGACGGCCACGCGGCAGTCAGATTAGGTTAGGCTCACCTAACTATCAAGGAGGGGTGGTCGGATGCGTGTCGAACGCGACCGGTGGGGCGTACCGCAGTTGTGGGCCGACGACGTGGACGCGCTCGCGCGGCTCCAGGGACGCGTCACCGCGTACGACAGGGCCTGGCAGCTCAGCGTCGAACGGTGGCGGGCCGAGGGCCGGCTCGCCGCCCACGTCGGCGCCGCGGAGCTGCCCTGGGACCGGTTCGCCCGGCGCGCGCGCCTGGACGACACCGCCCGCCGCTGCCACGAACGGCTCGACCCGGCCACCCGCCGATGGCTCGCGGCGTACGTCGACGGCGTCAACGACGGGCTCGACGAGGGCGCCGCCGCCGCGCCCGAGTTCACCGCCACCGGCAGCGCGCCGGAGCCGTGGCATCCGTGGACGCCGCTCGGCGTGTTCCTGGTCCAGCACGCGCTGTTCTCCACGTTCCCGAACAAGCTCTGGCACGCGCACGTCGCCCGCACGCTCGGCCCGGAGGCGGTCGGCCGGTTCGCGGTGGAGGGGCCGGCGTCCGCCGGCAGCAACGCCTGGGCGCTGCCCGCCGACCCGGCCACCGGACGCGGCCCGCTGATCGCCGGCGACCCGCACCGGCTGCTCGAACTGCCCGGCGTCTACCAGCAGATCCGGCTCGCCTGCCCGGAGTTCGACGCCGTCGGGCTCGCCTTCCCCGGCGTACCCGGGTTGCCGCACTTCGGTCACACCGGCGGAGTCGCCTGGGCCGTCACCAACGCGATGGCCGACTACCAGGACCTCTACCGCGAACAGCTCCGCCGCGACGGCGACCGGCTGCTGGCTCGCGACGCCTCCGGCTGGGTGCCGGTCGCGCGGCACGTCGAGGAGATCGAGGTACGCGGCGGGCCCGTCGAACGCGTCGAGATCGTCGAGACGCCGCGCGGTCCCGTCGTCGACCACGACCGGGTCACCGGCGAGGCACTCAGCCTGCGCACACCGAGCCGCGTCGAGGCCCGGCTCGGCGTCGAGGCGCTGCTGCCGCTGCTGCGCGCCCGCCACACCGGCGACGTCGCGGACGCGCTGCGCGCCTGGGTCGAGCCGGTCAACAGCGTGCTCGCCGCCGACACCGGCGGCACGGTCCGTCGCCTGGTCGCCGGCCTGGTCCCGGTACGCGACGACCGCTGCCGCCGCGAGCCGGTGCCCGGCTGGGAGCCGCGCCACCACTGGCGCGGCGACTACCTGCCGATGGTGGACGAGACGGTGGCGGCCGGCGGTGCCGGTCGCGCGGCCGGGGCGTCAGACGGCGACGGTGACGGTCGCGCGGGCGACGGCGTCGCGGTCTGCGCCAACGACCGTCGCCCGGACGTCGCCGCGCACGGTGTCGACTTCGCGCCGCCGCACCGCGCCCGGCGGATCCGTGCCCTGCTCGCCGACGGCGTCGAGGCGTCCACCGTGCACACCGACGCCCGCCTCCCGGCGACACCGACGTACCGGCTGCTGCGCCGGCTCGACGCCGTCGGGCTCGGCGCGCCGGCCCGCGCGCTGTGCGACCGGCTGCTGGCCTGGAACCGCGAGATGGCGGCCGACTCGCCCGACGCCGGGGCGTACGCGGCCTGGCGCGCCGCGTTCGCCCGCCGGCTGGTCGCCCACCCGTCGCTGCGGGCGTTGCACGAGCCGTCCGGGTACGACGAGTTGTTCACCCCCTGGACCGACCCGGCGACCCGGATCGGCCTGGCCCTGGACCACCTCGTCGACGGGCCCGGCGTCGACGTGGTGTCGCTCGGGGTCGACGCGCTGGTCGAGGTGGCCGCCGGGCCGCCGCCGGAGCCGTGGGGCCGCCGGCATCTGCCGCACCCGCTGCACCTGGGCGTGGCCGCCGAGACCTCGGCCGCCGTCGCGGCGATGCGGGAGCGGGCGGCGCTCGGCGGGGACACCGACTGCGTGCTGGCCACCTCCAGTGTTCCCGGCCTCTCCGCCGCCTGCTGGCGGGGGCCGGTCGCCCGCTACGTCTGGGACCTGACCGACCGGGCGGCCAGCCGCTGGATCGTCCCGTTCGGCGCGTCCGGGCGACCCGGCGACCCGCATTTCACCGACCAGTTCCCGCACTGGGCCGCCGGGACGCTGATCCCGGTGCCCGCCGGCCCTCTTCCGAAGGACGACACCATGACGATTCCCCTGGAGCACGCCCCCGACCTCGGTGAGCTGGCGTTGGCGCCCGTGCGGCCCGACCGGCACGCCGAGCTGCTGCACGGCTGGGTCACGCTGCCCCGCAACCGGTTCTGGGGCATGGGCGCGCACACGTGCGACGAGGTGCGCGCGGTCTACGCCTTCCTGGACGGGCTGGACACCCACCACGCGTACCTGATCATGCTGGACGGCGAGCCGGTCGGGCTGTTCCAGACCTACCGGCCGGAGGCGGACCCGGTGGGGGAGCGCTACCCGGTCCGGCCCGGCGACGTGGGCATGCACCTGCTGCTCAACCCGCCCCGGCGCTACGCGCGCGGCCTCACCTCGGCCGTCGTCCCGGCGCTGATCCGGTTCCTGCTGCGCGACCCGGCCGCCCGGCGGGTGGTGGTCGAGCCGGACGTGCGTAACGAGGCCGCGCTGCGTCGACTGCGGACGGAGGGCTTCGCGTTCGCCGACGAGATCGACATGCCGGAGAAGCGCGCCCAGTTGGCGTTCCTCACGCGGGAGCGGTTCGAGTCCGGCGCTCACATTTCCGATAGCCGCGTTCGGTAGGCATTCAGATAGTTAATATCCCCCCAAATCGGACAAGCGGGGGAATGATGATCAAGAGGTTCAGCGGTACGTGGTGGAGAGCCGCCGCGGTCGTGGCCGTCGCGGCGCTCACCGCGCCGTTCCCGGTGACGGCCGCGTCGGCCGCCCCGGGCCAACCGCCGCCGCAGCAGGCGGTGCGGGCCGTCGGGCCGGTCAACCCGGTCGCGCCGGCACAGAGCTTCGGGGTGATGACCGAGGGCAACTCCCGGGTGGTCACCAACGAGAACGACGGCACCATGGCCGTCGGCGGCGACCTCGCCTTCGGCAACTACCAGCTCGCGAACAACACCGCCGGCTCGTTCGTCGTGCCCGGCGACAGCCGCCCGACCGCGCTCGTCGTGGGCGGCCGGGTCGACTTCGCCGCCAGTGTGCCCGGCACCCGGCTCCAGGTGCTGTCCCAGGGGTACGCCAAGGTCGGGAACCTCACCGGCACGTTCGTCCGGGACACCGACAACAACGGCGCCGCGGTCAACACCCGGATCCTGCCGACGAACAACTACGACGCCTTCCCCCGGGTGGAGTTGACCGTCCGGCAGGCGCCCGCCAACGTCGGCCCCACCTCGCCGGTCAACTTCACCGACGCGTTCGCGTCGTTCCGCTCCACCTCGACCGGGCTGGCCGGCTGCGAGAACAGCGTGGTGCTCACGAATCCCAACGGCCAGGTGCTGCCCCGGCCGATCCCGCCGGGCAGCAACGCGGTGATCAACCTGACCAGCGGCGTCACCAACGTGTTGAACATCGGCGCCGCCGACCTGAACAACATCGACACGCTCACCTTCCGCGACCAGCCCACCGCGACCACACCGCTGCTGATCAACGTGGACACCACCGGCGTCGGCAACACGTTCGACTGGACCGCGCCCAACTTCTCCGGCATCGGCGGCCAGCAGGCCCAGTACGTCCTGATCAACTTCCCGACCGCGACCCGGCTCACGCTCACCGCCGGGGCGCGCACGGTCGAGGGCAGCATCTACGCCCCCAACGCCGACTTCACCGACCTGTCGGCCAGCAACACCGAGGGCAGCGTGATCACCCGAACCCTCGACCACGAGGGCGGTGAGATCCACTACTTCCCGTTCAGCACCACGCTCACCTGCAACGGCGGCACGCCGGCCAGCATCGCCGTGGTCAAGTCGTCGACCACCGCGCTGATCGGCTCCGTCGGGCAGCAGGTGCCGTACTCGTTCCGGGTGGTCAACACCGGCGGCGTCGCACTGACCGGCATCACCGTCACCGACACGCAGACGCCGCCGTCGTCGAACGCCGACCTGGGCCCGATCACCTGCCCGGTGACCGCGCTCGACCCGGGCGCGTCCACCACCTGCACGGCGACGTACACGGTCACCCAGGCCGACCTGGACCACGGCGGCGTCTCCGACTCGGCCACCGTGCGGGGCACCCCGGCCGGCGGCGGCACGCCGGTGGTCTCCGACCCCAGCGGCCTCACCATCCCGGCCGAGGTCCTCACCCCGTCGATCGCGGTGCAGAAGTCCTCCACCACCACGACGATCACGGCCCTCGGCCAGCAGGTGCCGTACCGGTTCGTGGTGACGAACACCGGCGGCCTGACCCTGTCGAACGTGAACGTGACGGACGTGCAGACGCCGCCGTCGTCGAACGCGAACCTCGGGCCGACCACCTGCCCGACGAGCACCCTCGCGCCCGGTGTGTCGATGATCTGCACGGCCACGTACACGGTGTCACAGGCCGATCTCGACCACGGGTCGGTGTCGAACACGGCGACCGCGCACGGCACGCCGTCGGGAACCACGACGCCGATCGACTCGGACCCGTCGACCCTGACGATCGACGTGGCGCCGGTGGATCCGTCGATCACGGTGGTGAAGTCCTCCACCACGACGACCATCACGGCCGCCGGCCAGCAGGTGCCGTACCGGTTCGCGGTGACGAACACCGGCGCGTTGACGCTGTCGAACGTGAACGTGACGGACGTGCAGACGCCGCCGTCGTCGAACGCGAACCTGGGCCCGATCACCTGCGCGGACACCACGCTCGCGCCGGGCGCGTCGACCACGTGCGCGGCCACGTACACGGTGTCGCAGGCCGATCTCGACCTCGGTTCGGTGTCGGACACCGCGACCGCGCACGGTACGCCGGCCGGCAGCGCCACGCCTGTCGACTCGGACCCGTCGACCCTGACGATCGCGGCGACGCCGGAGGCCCCGGCGATCACGGTGGTGAAGTCCTCCACCACGACGACCGTCACGGTCGCCGGCCAGCAGGTGCCGTACCGGTTCGCGGTGACCAACACCGGTGGCGTCACGCTGTCGGACGTGAACGTGACGGACGTGCAGACGCCGCCGTCGTCGAACGCGGACCTGGGCCCGATCACCTGCCCGGTGACGACCCTGGCGCCGGGCACGTCGACCACGTGCACGGCCACGTACACGGTGTCGCAGGCCGATCTCGACCACGGCTCGCTCAGCGACACCGCGACCGCGCACGGCACCCCGGTCGGCGGTGAGACCCCTATCGACTCGGACCCGTCGACCCTGACCATCCCGGCCGCCGCGGTGACCCCCTCGACCAGCGTGGAGAAGACGTCCACCACGACGGTGGTCACCGCGCCCGGACAGCAGGTGCCGTACCGCTTCGTGGTGGTCAACACCGGCGGGCTCACGCTGTCCAACGTGAACGTGACAGACGTGCAGACGCCGCCGTCGTCGAACGCGAACCTGGGCCCGATCACCTGCGCGGACACCACGCTCGCGCCGGGCGCGTCGACCACGTGCGCGGCCACGTACACGGTGTCGCAGGCCGATATCGACCACGGCTCGCTCAGCGACACCGCGACCGCGCACGGCACCCCGGCCGGCAGCGCCACGCCGATCGACTCCGACCCGGCCACGCTCACGGTCCCGGTCGGTGACCCGGAGTCCGGCATCGACGTCGTCAAGTCGTCCCCCACGGTGGCGATCACCGAACCCGGCCAGCAGGTCACCTACACCTACCGGGTGGTCAACACCGGTGGCTTCACGCTGACCAGGGTCACGGTGAACGACACCCTGCTGCCACCGGCCGATCGCGAGAACCAGACCGTGATCACGTGCGGCCCGGACAACGTGCCGAACGGCACCGTCACGCTGGCGCCGGGTGAATCCGTCGAGTGCCGGGCCACGTACACCGTCTCGGTGGAGGACTTCGCCCAGGCGTCGCTGCTCGACACCGCGACCGCGACCGGCACCCCGCCCACCGGCCCGCCGCCGGTCTCCGGGCCGTCGACGAACGACATCCCGATCCTGCACCCGGGGATCGCGCTCACCAAGAGCGTGACGCCGGAGACGGTGTCCCGTCCGGGTGAGGTGGTCACCTACCGCTACGTGGTCACCGACACCGGCAACACCACGCTGTCCCACGTCACCATCGACGAGACGGCCTTCTCCGGCAGCGGTCGGCCCTCGGCGACCACCTGCGCCGACTCCACGCTCGTGCCGGGGCAGAGCACCACCTGCACCGCGACCTACGCGGTCACCGAGGCCGACCTCAGGGCCGGAGAGGTCACGAACACGGCGGTCGCCGTCGGCACGCCACCCACCGTCCCCGGCCAGGAGCCGCCCGCCCCGGTCCGGTCCGATCCGGCCTCGGCCACGGTGACCGTCACCAGAGGCGCGGCGATCACGGTCACGAAGTCCGCCGACCCGACCGAGGTGCACAAGGTCGGCCAGCAGGTGGAGTACCGATTCCAGGTCACCAACACCGGCTCGGTGACCCTGACCGGGGTGACCGTGACGGACACGCTGGCGCCGCCGGCCGACCCGGCGAACCTCGGGCCGATCACCTGCGGGCCGGACGGGACGCCCAACGGTGAGGTCACCCTGGCGCCGGGGGAGACGATCACCTGTACGGCGACCTACACCGTCTCCCGGGCGGACGCCGGGGAGCGCTGCATCACCGACACCGCGACCGCGACCGGAACGCCGCCGTCCGGCCCGGCGCCCGTCTCACCGGAGGACACGTTCTGCGTCCAGGTGAAGATCAAGCCGGGCCCCGGCCCGCACCCCAAGCCCGGCCCGTGGCCGTGGCACCACGGCAAGCTGCCGATCACCGGTAGCTCGTTCCTGCTGCCGCTCTCCGTCGTCGGCGGGCTGGTGCTGCTGACCGGCATCACGCTGACGGTGTGGAGTCGGCGTCGTCGGGCCGCACCGTGGCACGGCGCGGCCTGATCGACCCGTTCCCGATGGGTGGCGGTGCCGGGCGTGCCCGGCACCGCCACCACGGCGTTGGGCGCAGGCCGGCCGGTGGCGCGGTCAGACCTCGGTGAGCCGGACCGCGTCGGCGATGACCAGGCCGGCGGCGGAGCTCCACCGGCTGACCGCCACCCGGTCGGCGTCGCCGGCCGCCAGCGTGAACGTGCCGAGGTTGCGCCACTGCCCGCCGGTCGCCCGCTGGTCGACGTAGACGGTCCGGTTGCCGGTGGTGGTGGCCACGACGTACGGCGTCGAGGCGTTGTAGCCCGAGTTCGCCGGCCACCACGCCTCGACCCGGTAGTTGCCGGTGCGCGGGATGTTGAACCTGTACCAGGCGGCGTCACTCGCGGCGACCGGGTCGGCGTAGCGGTAGTCGGCGCCGTAGCGCTGCCCGGAGAACGACGAGACGCCCCAGTTGCCGCTGGCGGAGAACCGGCCGGCGGTCGCGTTGTCCACGACCGAGGACCAGCCGCCGCCACCGCCGGACATCTTCGCCGCGACGTCGGCCCGCATCGTGTTCAGGTCGATGAAGGACGGGTCGATCTTGCCGGTGGTGCTGGTCTCCCGGTGCCCACGGGCATAGCTGGAGTCTCTGCCGAGCCGGGTGAGCACGGCGGCGGTGGCGGCGATGCTGGCGGTGTACTGCGCGGTGGTCATCCGCTGGTCCACACCGTTGTAGTCGATCTCCCAGCCGATCATCAACGTGTTGCCGTCGCCGGCCGGGATCGGCCCGCTGCCGCCGCTGACGCCGGCGTGGTTGCACCGGCCGGCGGAGATCACGTGGAACACGCCGTGGTAGTCGACGAGCGCCTGGCAGAGCGGGCCGGCCAGGTCGGGGCGACCGTTGATGCAGATGTTGAGCGCCGGGTGCGGGTTGGTGGCGCTGGAGGTGGCCGCGGTGTGGTGCCAGAGCACGCCGATCGGGTCGAACGAGCCGGGGCGGGCCCGGTTGAGCCAGTCACCCTCCACGACGACCTGCACGCCGGCGGCCCGCAGCACGTCCACCAGCCAGGGAATGGTGGCCATCACCGCTCCTGGAGCAGATCGGCCAGGCACTCCGCCTTCGGTGCGGCGACGGCCGCGCCGGGACGGGCGACCACGGTCAGCGCGGCGGCCACCAGGGCCGGGATGCCGAGCAGACCTCGGCGCCGCAGACGGACGGATCGGGACGTGGGCATGGCGCTCCTTCGGCGACGGTGCTCGGCATCCAATCGATCGACGGATGTGAGTGCGGGCACGCTATCCCGACGCCGGCCGTTCTGTCGATACCCTTCAACCCCAGTCTTTTGGCTGAAAGGAATTGCCATCCACGGAGCCTCGGTGACCTGCGGTCGAACGGCAACGAGCCGGTCCCGCCGCTCGGCGGGACCGGCTCGCCCGGGTGGATCGGCTCAGTTCAGGTGGGCCAGCAGCGCGGTGGCCATGCCCTGCTCGCCCCGGGCGTTCGGGTGGAACGGCGCGGCCGAGTTCTGCGGCACCAGACCCTCGACCCAGCGGGTGCCACTGCTCTTGCACGCGTCCTTGCCGATCGACGGCGTGTAGACGTCGGCGTAGCTCGCGCCGTTGGCCGCCGCGGTGTCGGCCAGCATGGTGTTCAGCGCCTTCTCGACACCGCGCAGGTACGGCACGTCCTGGTAGGCGATCGGCACCACCGGCCAGCAGCCGTACCCGCTGTCCGGCAGGATCGCCGGGTAGCCGAGCACCACGACCCGGGCGTTCGGCGCGGCCTGCCGCACCGAGCGCAGCACCGCTGTCACCTTCGGCACGGTGGCCGCGATCCGGGCCCGGAGCTGGTCGGTGCCGCCGGCGGTGAACCGGTCCTTGCACGGCGAGCCGAGCGGGCTGCTGACGCTCGCCTCCGCGCAGTCGCTGATGATCCCCGAGAACCCGATGTCGTTGCCCCCGATCTGCACCGTCACCAGCGCCGTGGTCGAGGTGACGGCGTTGAGCTGCGGCGGCACGTTGATGCCGAGCTGGCCGTCGCCGCCGTACAGGATGTCGTCGGTGGTGGCGCCGGAGCAGCTCACGTCCGCGAACGACGACGACCCGGCGGACGCGGCGACCAGCGTCGGGTAGTTGCGGTTGGACCGCAGGCAGTTCAGGTCGACCTGGGTGGGGATCAGCGGTCCGGCGGTGTACGAGTCGCCGAGCGCCACGTAGCGCCCGGCGGGCACGGCGGCGTTGGCGGGCGCGGTGACGGCGAGCAGCACGCCGGCGGTGGCCGCGGCGAGCGCGGCCAGTCGTGCGGCCGTACGCCTCAGCGGCAGATGGGGACGGTTCATGGCGCCCTCCCGGGAGCGGGATCGGGGGTGGTGGTGGTCGGGAGTCTGCCGATGCCGGTGATGTCCGTCAATATGTGACGTGCTCATTAAGGGGTGGTCGGGGGTGTGGGCCGCGTGGGCCTATCCCGCTGTCCGGACCGCCGTGGACGACATCGCGGCCAGCTCGGGCCGCGCCGGCAGGAAGACCGTGGGGATGCCCAGCGACTCGTTCATCGCGGCGAGCCGGTGTTCGGCCTGGAGGTCGGTGCTGTTCCGCACGCCGCGCACGATCACTCCCACGCCGTGGTGGCGGCAGTAGCCGGCGGTCAATCCGCGCCAGGTCGCCACGGTGACCGTGGTCCACCCGGCCGGCAGGGCGGCCCGTACGGCGGCGGCCCGCTGCTCCTCGTCGCGGCCCGGCTGCTTGTCGCCGTTGACCGCGACGAGCACGACCACCTCGTCGAAGAGCCCGCGCGCCCGGTCCACCACGTCCAGGTGCCCGGGCGTGAGGGGGTCGAAGGTGCCGGGGTAGGCGGCCCGGAGGGGCGCGCGCTCCGGCCCTGCCGCTGGTTCGGGGGTCCCGGCCGGGTCGGTGCGCATGGCCCGACTGTAGGTGTCGGGGCGGCTGGTCGACGCCCCGGCCGGAGGCACGACCGTCCACAATGGCAGGGTCATCAGGGCGCTCGGACGACGGGTGCGGAGTCATTTCTTCGTCACGCGAACTAAAGGTGGCGGTTCAGGGGGTGTCGAGGTGGTGGCATCGGCGGACCCCGGCCTTCCCCGACGCGCTCATTGCCGCCATTTGTCCAGCTCGCAGGCCGGGGTGCCGAGCCTGCGAGATCAGATCGTTACTTGACGCAATACTTCGTTCGCCGTAGGAAGGAAGTGTGACAGACGTGGTGACCCCACCGACGAGCCCGGTGAGCCGGGAGCGGTCGAAGGAGATCAAGCGCAGCAGCGTGATCTCCGCCGCCCGCTCGGCCCGGGTGCTGTCCCGTGCCGAGCTGACCGAGCTGACCGGGCTGAGCCCCGCCACGCTCACCCCGCTGGTCCGGGACCTGATCGCCGAGGGATACCTGATCGAGCGCGGCCCCGGCGCCTCCCGCGCCGGTCGCCCCCGCGCCATCCTCGAATTCAACCCCCGCGCCGAGTTGGTCGCCGCCGTCGCGCTGGAACCGGCCCGGATCAGCTGCGAGATCGCCGACAGCGACGGCGCGGTGATCGCCCACCGCACGGTGCGGCGTACCGGCGACATCGTCGACCTGATCTGCACCGCCGTGCCGGAACTGGCCGGCGACGGGCTGCCCGCGCTGCGCGGCGTGGCCATCGCCGCGCCCGGCGTCTCCACCGGCGGCGCGGTGCGGCTCGCCCCCTCGGTCGGGCTGGTCGAGGCGCGCCCGGTGGGGGAGTCGGTGCAGCGACGGCTCGGCGTGCCGGTGGTGGTCGACAACGACGTGAACCTGATGGCCGCCGGTGAGCACGCGGCCGGCGCCGGTACCGACGTCGCCGACCTGCTCCTGCTGCACGTCGCCGACGGTATCGGCGCCGGGCTGGTGCTGGACGGGCAGGTCCGCCGCGGCTCCGGCGGCGCGGCCGGCGAGGTCGGCTTCCTGCCGCTCGACCCGGCCGACCGCGGCCACGACGGCATCGGCCCGTTCGAGGCCCGCTGGTCGGCCGGTGCCATCGCCGAGCGGGTGGTGGCACTGGCCCCGGGCCGCCGGCCGGCCGCGCCGGTCCGGGCGCTGGTGGAGCTGGCCGCCGCCGACGAGCGGGCCGCCGCGTACCTGGCCGAGGTGCTCACCGCCTGGGCCCGGCTCATCGTCTCCTGCGCCTGCGTGATCGACCCCGGCCGGGTGCTGCTCAGCGGCGCCGCCGCCGACCTCGACGACGCCGCCGTGGACCGGCTCCAGGCGCTGGTGTCCGCCGGCGCGCCCAGCCCGACCGAGGTCCGCCGCGCGGTCCTCGGCGACCAGGCGGTGCTGCACGGCGCGGTCAGCTACGCGCTCTCGGCCGCCGCGTCCGGCCTGTCCACCCTGCTACCCGCCCCCTGACCGCTCCACCCCCCACAACACCCCTCGGAGGTACCCCATGAGACGTCGACTCCTGCTCGCCGGTGCGCTCGCCACCGTCCTCGCCGCCGGCACCGCCTGCGGCGGCGGCTCCGGTGACTCCGGCTCCGGCTCCGGCGAGGTCGAGAAGCTGACGATCTACACGGCCCGCGACAAGAAGGTCACCACCTTCGTCGTCGACAAGTTCACCGCCAAGTACCCCGAGTACAAGGGCAAGGTCGAGGTGCTCAACCTGGGCGCCCAGGAGATCCTGGAGCGGGTCCGGGCGGAGAAGGCCAACCCGCAGGCCGACGTCTGGTGGGGCGGCACCCAGCAGGGTCTCGCGTCGGGCGCGTCCGAGGACCTGCTCACCGGCTGGCAGCCGTCGTTCGCCGGCAAGATGGACGAGAAGTACAAGGACCCGCAGGGCCGGTGGTTCGGCGAGATCCTGCTGCCCGAGGTCATCATGTACAACAACAAGGCGCTCACCCCGGAGCAGGCCCCGAAGGACTGGGACGACCTGCTGAAGCCGGAGTTCAAGGACAAGATCATCATCCGGGACGTGGCGGCGTCCGGCACCATGCGGTCGATCTACGCCTCAATGATCGTGCGTCAGTCGCCGGACGGCAGCAACCCGCAGCCCGGCTACGACTGGCTGAAGAAGCTCGACGCCAACACCGGTGCGTACGCCGCCAACCCCACCGACCTCTACCTGAAGCTGTCCCGCCAGCAGGGCACGCTGAGCGCCTGGAACCTCCAGGACATCCTGCTCCAGGCCAACCAGGCCAACATGCCGTTCGGCTACGTGATGCCGGCCTCCGGCGCCCCGGTGCTGGTCGACGGCCTGGCCCAGGTCAAGGGCGGCAACAGCGCGGGCGCGCAGAAGTTCCTGGAGTTCCTCTTCGACGACTCGCTCCGCGCCGAGCTGGCCAAGGACTACTACCAGATCCCGGCCGTGGACATCGCGGAGAAGCCGGAGTGGCTGGCCCAGCTCAACCTCAAGCCGCTGGACGTCAACTGGGACGTGATCGGCAAGAACGAGACCGAGTGGATCAACCACTGGAACAGCCAGATCAAGAACAAGGGCTGACCGGCCGGGACGCCGGATGCCGCGCGCACCCGGCGTCCCGCCGTCGCCCTCCGCACCACCCACCCCGTCACCGGTCCGATCCGGTTACCGGACGCAAGGAGAGACATCATGATCGATGTCACGCTGGAGTCGGTGAGCAAGCGCTTCCCGCGTGCCGGCGACACCGCGGCGGTCGACGACGTCGACCTCCGCATCGGCGCGGGGGAGTTCTTCACCCTGCTCGGCCCGAGCGGCTGCGGCAAGACCACCACCCTGCGCATGGTCGCCGGCTTCTACTTCCCCAGCTCGGGCCGGATCCGGTTCGGCACCGAGGACGTCACCAACCGGCCGCCGAACAAGCGCGACACCGGCATGGTGTTCCAGAACTACGCGCTCTTCCCGCACCTGAGCGTCGCCCAGAACGTGGCGTACGGCCTGAAGATCCGCAAGGTCGGCCGGGCCGAGTCGAAGCGCCGCGTCGACGAGGCGCTCGGGCAGGTCCACCTGGCCGGGTACGGCGACCGGCGCATCGACCAGCTCTCCGGCGGCCAGCAGCAGCGCGTCGCGCTGGCCCGGGCGCTGGTGATCCGGCCGCGTACGCTGCTGCTCGACGAACCGTTGTCGAACCTGGACGCCAAGCTGCGCGAGGAGACCCGGGTCGAGATCCGCCGGATCCAGAAGGACAGCGGCACCACCGCGCTCTACGTCACCCACGACCAGGCCGAGGCGATGGCCATGTCCGACCGGATCGCGGTGATGGAGTCCGGCCGGGTCCGGCAGGTCGGCACGCCGCAGGAGATCTACCACCGGCCGGCCACCTCGTTCGTGGCCCGGTTCATCGGCCGCAGCAACGTGCTCAGCCTGCCGGTGGTGACCGCCGGCCCGGAGCGGGTGACGGTGGCGCTGCCCGGCGGCTGGGAGGTTCCGGTCGCCGCGCCCGCCGAGCACGGGCTCCGCGAGGGCGCCACCGCGCTGGTCAGCGTGCGACCCGAGCACATCACGCTCGGCTCGGCCACCGACGAGGGCGCGCTGCCCGGCCGGGTCACCGAGCTGGAGTTCACCGGCATGGCCACCAACCTGCTGGTGGACGTGGCCGGCGAGCCGGTGCAGGTGGCCGCGATCGACGTCCCGGCCGGGCTGGCCGTGGGCGACCAGGTCGGGCTGCGTCTGCCGCCGGAGCGGATGTGGGTGGTGGGTGCATGAGCACCATCCCCGCGACCCCGAGCGCGGCCACCGTCCCGCCGATCACCGAGGACCCCACGCCCCCGGGCCGGCGGTCCCGCCGCCCGCTGGTCGGCGCCAACTCGCGTTGGTTCCCGTACCTGCTGGTGTTCCCGCTGGTGCTGATCCTCTTCGGTTACGTGGTGCAGCCGATGCTCGCCACCTTCGGCGAGAGCGTCGGGGTGGACGGGCCGGAGAACTGGGCCAGCTTCCTCACCGGCGACGGCGTGGCCCGCTCCGCGCTGCTCACCTCGCTGATGATCTCCGCCGCGAGCGTGCTGCTGTGCGGCGTCGTCGGCGTGGCCATGGCGTTCCTGCTGAAGCGGTTCTCGTTCCCCGGCCGCCGGCTCATCGAGGCGATCATCCTGGTGCCGGCGGCGCTGCCGCCGCTGATCGGGGCGATCTCGTTCCAGCTCCTCTACAGCGAGACCGGCATCCTGCCCCGGGCGCTGCAACAGCTCTTCGGCACCGAGAACCCGGTGCTGCCGTTCAGCGGCATCGCCGGCGTGCTGGTGGTGCACACGTTCACCATGTACCCGTTCTTCTACCTGGCCACGTCCGCCGCGCTGATGGGCATGGACCCGTCGGTGGAGGAGGCCGCCTACAACCTGGGCGCCGGTCGGGTACGGGTGTGGCGGACCGTGCTGCTGCCGATGCTCACCCCGGCGCTGGTCTCCGCCTCGCTGCTGGTCTTCATGACCTCGCTGGCGTCGTACACCGCTCCGCTGCTGTTCGGGGTGGACCGGACCATGACCATGCAGATCTACATCAACCGCACCAACGGCGACCTGCCGATGGCCTCGACCTACGCGTCGGTGCTCGCGGTGGTGTCCGTGCTGTTCCTGCTCGGCATGCGCTGGTACGAGGGACGGCGCAGCTACCGCTCCCAGTCCAAGGGCGTGGCCAGCCACCGCCGCGAGCTGACCAACCCGTTCGCCCGCTGGCTGGCGCTGGCCGCCTCGCTGCTCGCCGTGGTGGTGCTGCTCGCCCCGGTGGCGACCATCGCGCTGGTGGCGTTCTCCGAGGACGGGACGTGGACCACCGAGGTGATCCCGTCCGGCTACACGATGCAGAACTTCGTCACCATCTTCTCCGACCCGGACGCGTACCGGCCGATCGTCAACTCGCTCCAGATGAGCCTGCTGGCCACCGTCGGCTGCGTCGTGGTCGGCGTGCTCATCGCGTACGCGGTGCGCCGGCTCGACTTCCGCGGGCGTGGCCTGCTCGACGTGGCGGTCATGCTGGCCTGGGCGCTGCCCGGCACGGTGGTGGCGATCAACCTGATCTCGGCGTTCAGCACCGGCAACGCGTTCAGCTTCGGCCAGGTGCTGATCGGCACGTTCTGGATCATGCCGCTGGCGTACTTCGTGCGGTTCCTGCCGCTGGTGTTCCGGTCCAGCTCGGCCACGCTGGCCCAGCTCGACCCGTCGCTGGAGGAGGCCGCCCGCAACCTCGGCGCGTCCTGGGCGCGGGCGTTCGGCACGGTCACCCTGCGGCTGATGCTGCCGGGCGTGCTGGCCGGCGCGCTGCTCGCGTTCGTCAACGGCGTCGGCGAGTTCGTCGCCTCGGTGCTCATCTACACGTCGGAGACCGCGCCGATCTCGGTGGAGATCAACAACCGGATGTACTCGTTCGAGGTCGGCACCGCCGCCGCGTACGGCATGCTCCAGGTCGTGTTGATCTTTGTGGTGATGGTGGTCTCCGGCCGGTTGCAGAACGGCGGCCGGGCCGCCCGGGAGGCGACGAAGTGGACGGCGTGACCGATCTGTGGCCGGCCGGCGGCGGGCTGCTGCCCGCCGCCGAGATCCCCGGCGGCGAACTGGCCGACGTCGTCGCGGCGGCGGACTTCGCGGTGCTGCCGGTCGGCGCCGTCGAGTGGCACGGGCCGCACCTGCCGCTCGGCGCCGACCTCATCCTCGCCGAGGGCTTCGCCGCCGAGAGCGCCGCGCCCGGCCCCGGCCCACGCGGCGTGCTGTTCCCGCCGGTCGCGTACGCGGCCTGCCCCGGGCAGACCCGCCCCTGGCCCGGCACGGTGGCGATCCGGCCGGAGATCGCGGTCGGCTACCTCGCCGACGTGATCGAGGGCATCGTGGCGGCCGGCTTCCCCCGGCTGCTGGTGGTCAACGGCCACGACGCCAACATGTCCACCGTGCGGGCCGCCATGGAGTGGGTCTCCGGGCGGCGCACCGCCAGCCTGCTGCTGGTCAACTGGTTCCAACTGGTCACCCCGGCGGAGACCGGCGCGCTCTACGGCGACGTGGTCGCCCGCGGGCACGGCGGCGCGTACGAGACGTCCGGCGTGCTCGGCTTCGCGCCGGAGACGGTACGCCTGGACGCCGCCGGCGACCTGCCGCCGCGCCCCAAGCTGCCGGTGACCCACCCGTACGTGCTCGTCGAGTCGCGACCCGACCCGTGGCAGGGCTGGTCCGGGCACGTCTCGCGGGCCACCGAGCAGGCCGGCCGGACGGTGCGCGCCACGGCCGGCGCACGGCTGCGCGAGATCGTGGCCGCCTGGGTGGCCGCCCCGATGCCGGCCCCGCCCACCGCCGACCCGCTACCTCAGGAGGACGTGTGACCGTCGACCGGGGACTGGACGTCGTCGACTTCCACCTGCACTTCCGCATCGGCGCCGACGAGACGATCCACGCCTGCGAGGACGCCGCCGGGATGCACCCGGGCGGCACGCACGAACGCGAGGTGCGGGCCGCCGGGTCCGCGCCGTACGCCCGGCAGTGGCGTCGGGCCTGGAGCTTCCCCGACCCGGAACCCCCGGCCGAGCGCTGGCAGGACGAGGCGGACCGGTGGGCCGAGGAGCTGCGCGCGGTGCGGGTGCGCCGGGCGGTCTTCGTCACCGGCGGCGGCAACGACGCGCTCGCCGACGTGGTCGACCGGCACCCCGACCTGCTGCTCGGCCTCGCCCACCACGACCCGTACGGTCCGGACGCGGCGGCCGAGCTGGAGCGCGCGGTCACCGAGCGGGGGCTGCGCGGGCTGAAGCTGTTCGCGCCGCTGCTACGCGGCCCGCTCGACCACGCCGACCTCGATCCGCTCTGGGCCACCGCCCAGCGTCTCGGCGTGCCGGTGCTGATCCACATCGGTCACTACGGCAGCGCCGGCGGTCTGTCCGTCGGCCGGTACGGCGGCCCGGACGAGCTGGTCCGGATGGCCCGCCGGTTCCCCGAGCTGAACGTGGTGGTGCCGCACTTCGGCGTCCAGCACGTGCAGGAGCTGTTCTTCGCCGCCTGGGGCTGCCCCAACATCTCCATCGACACGTCCGGCTCGAACCAGTGGGTGCGCTGGATGCCGTACCGGCTCACGCTGGAGGACCTGTTCCGCCGCTGCTACGAGACGATCGGGCCGCAGCGCATCGTCTACGGCAGCGACTCGTCCTGGTTCCCGCGCGGCTACGTCACCCGCTACCTCGACGACCAGCTCCGCGTCTGCCACGAGCTGGGCCTGCCCGAGGACCACCTGCGCGCGATCTTCGCCGGGAACGCCGAGCGGCTGCTCGGCCTGACCGCGAACCGGAAGGAAACCCGATGAGCACGCTGACCACCTACCAGCGCCACCACCTGGCCCCGACCTACGACCACCACGTCGGGCACCTCTACCCGGCCATGGTGCGCGCCAGCCAGGCGCACGTGGTGATGCTGACCGAGCAGCGGCTGATCCCCGCCGACCGGGGCGCCCGGCTGCTGCGCGGCCTGGCCGAGCTGCGCGCCGACACCACCGCCCTGCCGGCGTACGACGGCAGCTTCGAGGACACCTACTACCTGCTGGAGAAGCGGCTCGCGGCGGCGTGCGGCATCCCCACCTCCGAACTGGACGTGCAGCTCGCCCGCAGCCGCAACGACCTGGACGCCGGCGTGTTCCGGATGCTGCTGCGCGACCAGCTCGTCGAGGTGCTCCAGCGGGTGCTGGACACCGGCCGCACCGCGCTGGCCCAGGCCGACCGGTACGCCGACGTGGTCATCACCGGCTACACCCACCGCCGGCCGGCCCAGCCCACCACCATCGGGCACGCGCTGGCCGGCTACGCCGAGGCGCTCACCGGCCAGGCCGCCGCGTACGCCGACGTGATCGACCAGCTCAACGTCTCGCCGCTGGGCTCCTGCGCGTTCGCCGGCACCGACCTGGACATCGACCCGGCCCGGGTGGCCGAGCTGCTCGGCTTCGCCGGCCTGGTCACCAACTCGTACGAGGCGGTGGCCGGCGCCGACCACCTGGTCCGGGTCGGCACACTGAACGCGCGGGCGCTGGCCACCGGCGCCCGGCTGGCCCGCACGCTGATGGACTGGCTGAGCTGGCAGTGGGTCACCACGCCGGGGGACTTCACCCAGGGCAGCAGCATCATGCCGCAGAAGCGCAACCCGGTGGTGCTGGAGCACCTCGTCTCGTACGCCGGGCAGGCCGCGGCGGACGCCGCCTCGGTGCTCAACAACGTGGGCGCCGCCTGGTGGGAGGACTCCAACAACGCCACCACCGACGTGCAGGTGCGGCTCTGGGAGAGCAACGACCGGGCCGAGCGGTTCTTCGCGCTGACCGGTGGCTTCCTCGCCGAGATCGCGCCGCTGAACCCGCCGAGCCGGGAGGAGATCGTCGCCTCCGGCGCGACCACCACCGCGGCGGCGGACGCGCTGACCCGCCACGGCGTACCGTTCCGGGCCGCGCACTCGGTGGTGGGCCGGCTGGTGCGCGCCGGCGGGCCGGACACCTGGACCCCCGAGGGCGTCCGCGCCGCGGCGGACGGGATCGCCGGTGAGCTGGACGACGCGGCGGTCGCCGACCTGATCGCCGCCGCCGTCCGCCCGGAGCTGGTGCTCCAGCGGGCGCAGGCCGACGGGCCGGGCGCCCGCGCGGTCCGCGCCCAGGTGGGCGTGCTCTCGGCCGCGCTCGACCCGGTCGCCGACCGGTTGAGCGCCGTGCGGGGGCTGCTGCGCCAGGCCGACGACATGCTGGACGCCGTGGCCGCCGAGCTGGGGGCCCGGTGACCGTGCGGCTGCCCGACCCGTCCGTCACCGGCACGCGCGGTCCGGGACTGCTGCTCGGCATCGACTTCGGCGGCACGAAGATGGCGGTCGGGGTGTCCGACGCGGACGGCCGGCTGCTGGCCCACCGCCGGGTGCCCACGCACGCCGAGCAGGGCGCGTCACAGGCGCTGTCCCGGGCACTGAAGCTGGCCGGTGACCTGGTCGGCGAGGTCGGTGGCCCGCTCGCCGCCGCGGGCGTGGCGTCGCCCGGCGTGGTCCGTCCGGACGGCATCGACCTGGCGCCCAACGTGCCGGGCTGGGAGCGGCTGCGGCTGGCCGACGCGGTCCGTGACGCGCTGGACGTGCCCCGGGTCGCGGTGGACAACGACCTGAACGCCGCCGCCCTGGCCGAGCTGCGGCTGGGCGCGCTGCGCGGTGTCGACCCCGGGCTGGTGGTGGGCATCGGCACCGGCATCGCGGCGGCCGTGACGGTCGGCGGCGCGGTGCTGCCCGGCCATCGGGGCGCGGCCGGCGAGATCGGGTACGCGGTGGCCGGCGCGCCCTGGCCGGGCACGATGCTGGAGTTGGACTTCTCCGGCCGGGCGCTGGACCGGCTCGCCGCCGACCTCGGTGTGCCGGACGGGGCCGCCGGCCTCGCCGCCGCCGCCGAGGCGCCGGGCGCGGCGCGCGACGCGCTGGCCGCCCGGGTCGACGAGGCGGCCCGGACGCTGGTGACCTGCTGCCTGCTGCTCGATCCGCAGCGGATCGTGCTGGTCGGCGGCGTGACGCGCAGCGCGGTGATCCGGCGGATGCTTGTCGACCGGCTGACCGAGGCGCTGCCGCACCCGCCCGACGTGGTGCGCTCCCGTTTCGCCGACGACTCGGCGTTGTACGGCGCGCTGGCGCTGGCCCGGGACACGGTGCCGGTCCCACGCTGACCGCGCCGACGATGTAGGTTGCATCACATTTTTCGACGCCCCCGGTGACCGGCACCGGAGACGATATTTGTTGCCCCGCAACGGATTCGGCCTGGTGGGGCGCGGTCGTCGAACAGGCGGTGCGCCCCGCCGGGCACGCACCGGAACGGCCCCGGCACCGGTGGTGAAGACCGATCGAGCGTCGGTGATCGCGGATTTGCAGCCGTCATTACGCTGCGGGTGGTTGATCGCCGGAACCACGGACGACAGGTGGAAGAACCTCAGATGAGTGACAATCACCCTCCCTACGGAGGTTATCCGGACCCGAACGCCGGAGCGTGGGGCAACCAGCCCGACCCCAACGCGCCCTACGGCCAGCAGCCGGCCTCCGGTGCGCCCTACGGCCAGCAGCCGGCGTCGGGTGCCCCGTACGGCGCGCAGCCCGCGTCCGGCGCGCCCTACGGCACGCAGCCGGCCTCCGGCGCGCCGTTCGGCGCGCAGCCGGGTGCGCCGTACCCGCCGCAGCCCGGCTATCCCGGGCAGCCGGCCCCGTTCGCGCCGGTCCCGCCGCCGGCCAAGTCGAAGAAGGGGCTGATCGTCGGCCTCGCCGCCGGGGCGGTGACGCTCACGCTGCTGTGCTGCGGCGGCGGGCTCGCCTACGTCGCGTTCGGCGGCGACGACAAGGACGACCCGACGCCGATCGCGTCCGGCAGCACGACTCCCGGCCCCGGTGCCACGACGCCCGGCCCGACCGAGTCCGCGCCGGAGTCGACCGGGCCGGACGAGCCGTCCAACAACGACGCGCTGACCGCCCGCTACTCCAGCGAGATGTCCGCGGTCTGCGACGGCGGGGCGATCCTCAACGCCGCGCCGTACACCACCCCGGCGAACGCGAAGGCGTACGTCTTCTCGAACTCCCCGGACCGGCCGTCGTACTGGTCGCAGAAGTCCTTCAGCTCGGAGAAGCCGTACTACGCCAAGTCGGCGGACTTCGCCACCGTGTCGGTGATCGGCTGCCTCAAGATGGTCGACGGCAGCGAGGGCACGCCGAAGAAATGCCAGTACAAGGCCAGCGACGGCAAGGCCGTCACGGTCGACTACATCTCCTCGCGGTACACGCTGACGTTCCACGCGGCGAAGACCGGCGAGAAGATCGGCGACGGCGGCACCGTGACCGCGCCGGCCGCCCGCTGCCCGAGCTTCATCTCCTACAACAAGGTGACGATGAAGTCGTACGCGGCGCCGGACAGCGGCACCATGGAGGCGGCGCTCGACCGCTTCCTGAAGTAGGTGCGTGAGGAGGGGGCCCCGCTTATGCAGAATGCGACAAGCGGGGCCCCCTCCTTGTCACCCGCCGGGCGGCGCGGTGTTGGGAAGGTGACCGGTGTCGGCTTGCCGACGTGGGAATCCCGGGTCGACTCCTAGGGTCCCGCTCGTGACGCTTCCCACCACCGCCGCGGCGGACCAGGCGTGGATACGCGAGATGGCGACCGGGATCGGGGCGCTGCGGGGCCCCGCGCTCGTCGACACCGTGCTGGCCGCCGTCGGCCGCCGGCTCGACAGCGAACTGTCCACCTACGCCGAACTCGACCTGGCCACGCTGCGCCTGCCCGACCTCGCCGCCGACCGGCCGGTGGACCGGGCGCTGGTCCACCGGATGCACCACCAGGTGACCGCCCACCCGCTGTTCGCGCCGACCGTCCACCGCTCGCACCCGTACCCGGGGCCACCGGCGCAGGTGACCGACGTGCTGTCGGAGCGGCAGTGGCGGCAGCACGCGCTCTACCGGGAGGTGCTCGCGCCGCGCGGCATCGGCGCGCACACGGTCGCGCTGGTGGTCGGTCCGGCCCCGGTGCTGCGCTGGTACCAGTTCAACCGCGACCGCGCCTTCGACGCGCGCGAGATGGACCTGCTCACCCGCCTGCAACCGGCGCTGATCCCGGTGCACCGGCGCGCCTGCCTGCCCGCCGGTGTCGCCCTCCCCGGCGGCGCGACGCTCACCGGGCGGGAGGTGGAGGTGCTGCGCGGCATCGCCGAGGGGCTGACCGTGCCGGCGACCGCGCGTCGGCTGGGCCTGGCCGCCGGCACGGTCCGCAAGCACCTGGAACACGTGCACCGCAAGCTGGGCACCTCCGGGCCGGTCGCCACCGTCATGAAGGCGGTCGAACTCGGCATCCTGGAGGTGCCCGGCCGGCGGTCCTAGCTGGTGGCGCAGGGCAGCGGCGCGCCCTGGCAGGCCCGGATCAGCGAGCCGATCTCGACCTGGCCGATCCGCCGGTCGGCCAGCACCACGTCCACCACGGCCGCGGTGTCACCGACCGGCAGGTCCACCACCACGTCCGCCTCCTTGACCCGGGGCGTGTCGTGCGCGTTCCGCTTGCTGTCGTACACCCGGAGCGCCAGCGGGTCGTCGAGCGCCAGCGTGTCCAGCACCGTCCCGGCGGCGTCGCGCACCACGAGCTGGAACGGCCCGCCGGAGTCGCGCAGCGACGAGGCGAAGCCACGGTCGATCTCCAGCAGGTTCGGGCTGGCGGCCCGCGCCGACACGCGCAGCCCGAGCCGCAGGTGCGTGCCGGTGGTCGGGTCCGCCGGGTCGACGGTCGGCGCCGGCACCACCGGCGCCGCGCCGGCCGCCGTCGGCGCGGCCTGCGAGGCGACCGCCACGGCGCCCAGGAACGGCAGCGCCAGCGCGGCCACGACCAGGGTACGGAGACGTCGGTTCAGCATTGCCCTCTCCCGCATCGTGCGAAGGTCGCCTCGGCGGCCCGGATGTCGTCGGCCCGCTCGACCGAGTTGTCGATCATGACGTCGGCCATCGGGCCGTCGCTGCGCCACCAACCGGTCGGGGTCACGCCGTCGGTGATCTCGTTGCAGGTGCCCGCGTCCGACCCGGCCCGCCGGCAGTCCGTCAACGAGTGGTAGGTGTTCTTCCCCTCGCCGTACCAGTAGCCGCCGTCGCAGCAGTACTCGTCGCCCTCGTGGTAGGCGCTGTGGTGCAGCTCGTGCCAGCCCACGATCGGCGAGTCGGCGCTGAACACGGCGCCGGAGGCGTTGTCCCGGCAGTTGACGGTGTGCAGCACGCCGTTGGTTTCGGCGAAGCTGACCGGGCTGAACGCGCCGCGCCGGCACAACGCGTCGCCGTCCGGGCTGACCGTCACCTCGACCGGCACGTTCTGCACCCAGATCCCCACCTGCGACCAGTGCGTGCCGACCGAACTGGGGAACACCCGCGAGCGGATGCCCAGCAACTGCCAGGCGTTGTCGTCCACCGCGTTGCCGAACTGCCGCGCGCCGTCCAGCGTGGTGGTGTCGTAGCCGGTGCCCGGCGCGTACGCCACGTCGATGGTCTGGTTCAACGGCCGGGTGTTCACCCGCCCGCCCGCGTCCACCACCGCCGGCACGCTGGCCCGCCACAGCGGGACCAGGGTCACCTCCGGCGTCTGCGACGGCGCCGGCGGGTTCAGGTCGGTGATCCGCCAGTCCGCCGTCGCCGTGCGCGCCTCCGGCACCCCGTCCGCCTCGCTCGCGGTCACCCGGTAGGCGACCGCCGCGCCGGCCAGGATGTCCGCCGGGATCACCGCCTGGCACTCGCTTGCCTGTTCGCAGGTCTTCACCACGCGGGGCGCGAGCGTCACCGGGCGTCCGATCCAGCCGGCCGGGCTCATCTCCACCGTGATCCGGGCCGCCGGCCGGGCGGTGTGGTCGGTGGCGACCACCTTGGCGCGGATCGACGTGCCGGGCACGGCCTGAGGGTTGACCGCCGGGACGCCCGGCTCGGCCAGCGCGTACACCTCCAGGCCGGGCGGCGGGTCGCTCACCGGCACGGTACGGGAGGCGGCCGGGAACGTCCGCCCGTCGTCGGCGGTGCCCTCCAGCGTGAACACGTAGCTGCCGGGAGTGGCCCAGGAGCCGTCGGCGTGCCGGCCGGTCCAGGAGAACGAGATCGGGCCGGCGGCGCGGCGCTGGTCGGCGCTGCGGAACACCTCGACGCCGCCGCGCAGCACCCGCATCCGGAACGTGCCGGCGGCCGTCGCCACCGCGCTCACCACGATCGGGCCGCTGCGGTACTGCCAGTTCGTGGCCGGCTGGCTGGTCATGGCGGTGAACGCCAGGTTGACCCGCTGGACGACCCGGGCCTGGGTGGTCCGGGCCGAAGCGGCGTCGACCGGGTCGGCCACCGTGATCGTGTACCCGCCCAGGGCCGCGTACGACCCGTCCGACCAGCGCCCGTCCCAGTCCACGTTGAACGCGCCACCGTAGAACGGCGCCTCGGCCAGCACGAACGACGCCCCGGTCGCCTGCGACGTGACGGTGAACCGCAACGCCGACGGCACCGACAGCGAGCCGCTGATCATCAGCCGCTCACCGAGCCGCGGGTCGAACTCGCGCGGCGTGCCGGTCGGCGGCGGCGACGAGATGGCGACGTTGGTGGGCCGGGCCGCCACCGTCACCGTGAAGATCGCCCGGGACGGCCCGCCGCTGGTGGTCCACCGGGACACCCCGGCCCGGCCGCCGAGCAGGTTCGTCGTCGCCCAGTCCTTCGCCGTGCCCGGGTTCAGGTCGGCCTGCTCGCGGCTGCCGCCCTCGGTGGAGTCGTCCTCCCACAGCTCGAAGTTGACCCGGAAGTTGCCGGTGACCGACCGCCCGGCGCAGACCGTGCGGGGGCCGACGATGTCCGTGCCGGGGGCCGCCGGCAGCGCCATCTCGCAGCGTTGCTGCTGACCGTCGTCCTGCGTGATGATCGCGACGCCGAACAGCTCCGGTGGGTCGCAGACGACCAGCCAGACCCGGTCCAGGCACTCCGTGGTGTGCATCTCGTCGGCCGTGACGGTGACCGTGGAGCCGTAACTCGCCGCGGCCGGTGCGGCCGGCAACGCGGCGGCGGACGCCACGCCGACCACCGTGGCCAGTGCCGCCGCCAGCAACGGCCGCAGCCGTCGACGTATCCGTTTCATGGTGCGTTTCCCCCCTCGTCCGCCGACGCCCCGGCGGGGATCGGCGCAGACAACTGTGCGGATCGGGGGAGGCGCGGGCGATACGCGCATGCGCGTATCCGGGACGGCCCCGTCCCGGCCGCGGACGGCGGCCGGGACGGGACGCGGGTCAGAAGTCGTCGTCGAACGTGACGCTGCCGGTCACCCCGACCTGGTACGCCGACACCCGCCGCTCGAAGAAGTTCGACAGCTCCTGCACGTCCTGCAACTCCATGAACGCGAACGGGTTGCCGCTGCCGTACATCGGCGCGATGCCCAGCGCCGCCAGCCGCCGGTCCGCCACGTGTTCCAGGTACGCGCGCATGTCGGCCGGCGACATCCCGGAGACGCCCTGGTCGAGCAGGTCCTCGGCGAACTGCGCCTCGCACTCCACCGCCTCGGCGAGCATGTCCCGGACCTGCCGCTCCAGCTCGGCGTCGAACAGCTCCGGCTCCTCGGCGCGGACGGTCTCCACCACGTCGAACGCGAACGCCATGTGCATCGACTCGTCGCGGAACACCCAGTTGGTGCCGGAGGCCAGCCCGTTGAGCAGCCCCCGCGAGCGCAGGAAGTAGACGTAGGCGAACGCGCCGTAGAAGAACAGCCCCTCGATGCACGCGGCGAAGCAGATGAGGTTGAGCAGGAACGCCCGCCGGTCGGACCGGGTGCGCAGCTCCCGCAACTCGTGGACCGAGTCGATCCAGCGGAAGCAGAACTCCGCCTTGCGGGCGATCGACGGGATGTTCTCCACCGCCGCGAACGCGGCGAACCGCTCCCGCTCGTCCGGCACGTACGTGTCCAGCAGGTTGAGGTAGAACTGGACGTGCACCGCCTCCTCGAAGAGCTGGCGGGACAGGTAGAGCCGCCCCTCCGGCGAGTTGACGTGCTGGTAGAGGTTGAGCACCAGGTTGTTGGCGACGATGGTGTCGCCGGTGGCGAAGAACGCCACCAGCCGGGACACCAGGTGCCGCTCGGCCGGCGAGAGCTTCTCCAGGTCGGCCAGGTCGGCGTGCAGGTCCACCTCCTCGACGGTCCAGGTGTTGCGGATGGCGTCCCGGAACCGGTCGAAGAAGTGCGGGTAGCGCATCGGACGCAGGGTCAGGTCCATGCCCGGGTCGAGCAGCATCGGGCGGATCTCGGGCATCGTGGTCACTGGCAGGCCTCGCAGCTCTCGGGGTTCTCCAGGGAACAGGCCGACGCCGCGTCGTCGGTGCCGAGCGGGGCGAGCACCGGCGCGACGGTGGCCTGCTGGATCCGGGTCGCCGGACGCGACCGCAGGTAGTACGTGGTCTTCAGCCCGGCCTTCCAGGCGTACCGGTACATCGAGGAGAGCTTGCCGATGGTCGGCGCGCTCAGGAACAGGTTCAACGACTGGGACTGGTCGACGTAGGGCGCCCGCGCGGCGGCCAGGTCGATCAGCGCCCGCTGCGGCAGCTCCCACGCGGTCCGGAACAGCTCCCGCACCTCGGCGGGCAGCTCGGTGATGCCCTGCACCGAGCCCTCGGCCCGCTTGATCCGGTCGCGGACCTGCGGCGTCCACAGCCCACGTGCCTTCAGCTCCCGCACCAGGTACGTGTTGACCTGGAGGAACTCGCCGGACATGGTCTCGCGCTTGAACAGGTTCGACACCTGCGGCTCGATGCACTCGTAGCAGCCGGCGATCGAGGCGATGGTGGCGGTCGGCGCGATGGCCACCAGCAGCGAGTTGCGCAGCCCGTGCGCGGCGATCCGCGCCCGCAGCGCCGCCCACCGGTCGACCTGGGTCGGCGTCGCGCCCCACAGGTCCGGGTGCAGGTCGCCCTTCGCGGCGCGGGTCCGGTCGTACGCCGGATGCGGCCCGAACCGCTCGGCCAGCCCGGCGGAGGTCTCCAGCGCGGTCAGCAGGATCTCCTCCTGCACCCGGGTGGACAGCTCCCGCGCCGCGGGTGAGTCGAACGGCAGGCGCAGCGTGAACAAGGCGTCCTGGAGGCCCATCAGCCCGAGCCCGACCGGCCGCCAGCGCGGGTTCGACGCCGCCGCCTGCGCGGCCGGGTAGTAGTTGATGTCGATCACCCGGTCCAGGAACACCACCGCGGTGCGCACCGTGGCCCGCAGTTTCTCCCAGTCGACGCCGTCGGCGGTGACGTGCGCGCCGAGGTTCACCGAGCCGAGGTTGCAGACCGCGGTCTCGGCGTCGTCGTTGACCTCCAGGATCTCGGTGCACAGGTTGGACAGGTGGATGACGTCGCCCGGCTCGCCGGTCTGGTTGGACAGCCGGTTCGCGGCGTCCTTGAACGTCATCCACCCGTTGCCGGTCTGCGCGAGCGTGCGCATCATCCGCCCGTACAGGTCACGGGCCCGGACCGTGCGGACCGCCTTCTTCTCGGCCGCCCGGTACGCGGCGTCGAACGCCTCGCCGTACAGGTCGGGCAGCTCCGGCGCGTCGGAGGGGTCGATCAGCGACCAGTCGTCGTCGGCCTCGACCCGGCGCATGAACTCGTCCGGGATCCAGTTGGCCAGGTTGAGGTTGTGCGTACGCCGGGACTCCTCGCCGGTGTTGTCCCGCAGCTCCAGGAACTCCTCCACGTCCGGGTGCCACGGCTCCAGGTAGACGCAGGCCGCCCCCTTGCGCCGGCCGCCCTGGTTCACCGCCGCCACCCCGGCGTCGAGCGTCTTCAGGAACGGCACGATGCCGTTCGACCGCCCGTTCGTGCCCCGGATCAGCGCGCCCCGGCCACGCACCCGCGACCACGAGATGCCGATGCCGCCGGAGAACTTCGACAGCTTCGCGACCTGGTGGTAGCGCTCGTAGATGGAGTCCAGCTCGTCGCGGGGCGAGTCCACCAGGAAGCACGACGACATCTGGGTGTGCCGGGTGCCCGAGTTGAACAGCGTGGGGGAGCTGGGCAGGTAGGCCAGGCTGGACATCAGCCGGTAGAGGCCGACCGCCTCGGCCGGGGTGTGCGACAGCCCGCAGGCCACCCGCAGCAGCCAGTACTGCGGGGTCTCCACCACCAGCCGCGACTCCGGGTGCCGCAGCAGGTAGCGGTCCGCCACCGTACGCAGTCCGAAGTACTCGAACCGCAGGTCACCGGCCGGGTCCACGGCGTCGTCGAGCGCGTCGGCGTGGCGGGCCACGAACGCGGCGGTGTCGTCGCCGATCAGGCCCAGCCCGTGCGCGTACGCGATCGACTCGCTGAAGCGCGTCACCTGCTGCCCGCGGACCTCCTCGTCCACGTACGCGGCCAGCAGCCGGGCCGCCAACCGGGAATACTGCGGCTCCTCGCCGATCAGCTCCGCCGCGGTCTGGATCGACAACCGGTCCAGCTCCGCGGTGCTCGCCCCGTCGTAGAGGCCGCTGATGGTCCTGGTGGCGACCCGCAGCGGATCGACCTCGTCCAGGTCGGCGACCCAACGCTCGACCGCCCGCACGATCCGGTTGACGTCGACCGGCTCGGTGTCGCCGTCACGCTTGCGGACCCGCATCGCCAGCCGGCGCTGCTCCGGCCCGGCGGCACCGGACCGGGGACTCTCCTGCACGACCGTCATGACCTCTCCCTCGCTGTCACCGATGGCCTCGGCCGGCGGGGGAACGCCAACGGACACGGCACGCAGGGCCGGCCCGGCTGCTGGCGTCGGTCGTCCCGCGCGACCTTCGACCGCCGCGCGCGGTGGCGCACGGCGCGCTGGCAGGTCTTCGGACTCGCGGGCCTGACACGAGGTCACCTACTGGCCGTCGCTTCCCAGGCCGGTGGCCCAGTGCTGATGACGGCGGTCGTTCCCACTCACCGCTGCGGGGCAGTCCCGGATTTCCACCGGGTTCCCTCTTGCCTCGACCGCGCCCGGGGGCGCGGCCGAACCAGCTGCGGAGACACCATATATGGCGGTGATGGCCGGTGGGCAACACCAGATGTCGGGTCCGCGTGTCGCGTGCGTCTCATCGCGACTACCAGGTGACCGGCAACCCGGCCGGACCGAGGATGGCGTGGCCCGGCTTCCACGGCACCTCGTCCGGCGGCACCGCGAGGCGCAGGCCGGGCAGCTCCCGCAGCAGCAGGCCGAGCGCGGTGCGGACCTCCAGCGCGCCCAGGTGGGCCCCGATGCAGTAGTGCGGGCCGTGCCCGAAGGACAGGTGCGGGGTGGGCGTCCGGTCGAAGTCCATCCGTTCCGGGTCCGGGAACACCGCCGGGTCGCGGTTGGCGGCGTCGTGCGAGGGGACCACGATGTCGCCCTCGGCCAGTCGGGCGCCGCTGGGCAGCGTCACGTCCGCCATCACCCGTCTCGGCATCTCGTCGCCGTTGGCGGTGGAGTGCAGCCGCTCCAGCTCGGTGACCGCGCCGTCCAACCGGTCCGGGTGCGCGACCAGGTACGACCAACCGGTGCCCTCCGGCCCGTACGGCTCGGTCCGGAGCACGTGGACGAACGTGGCGATCGAGCTGGCCGTGGTCTCCCACCCGCCCACCACCAGCGAGATCGGCAGTTTGATCTGGACGTCCACCGGCTGGTCGGCGGCGGCGGTCGCGATCCGGCCGAGCAGGTCGTCGCCCGGCCGGCCGCGTCGTTGTTCGAGCTGGCCCCACAGGTAGCCGCCCATCTCCTCGGCCGACCGGGCCGCCTCCTCCCGGCTCAGGTCGCCCGCGCCGAGGAACATGTCGCCCCACCGGCGGAACCGCATCCGGTCGTCGGCCGGCAGCCCGAGCAGGTCGCAGATCACGTCCAGCGCGAACGGGACCGCGAAGTCCCGGACCAGGTCGGCCGGGGCGCCCCGGCCCACCATCGCGGCCAGCCGCTCCTCGGCCGCGGCCCGTACCGCGTCGCGCAGCTCGTCGACGGCCGGCCGGGTGAACGCGTCCTTCACGGTGCCGCGCACCCGGGCGTGTTCGGCCCCGTCCATGCCGAGCATGGTGCCGGCCACGTCGACCTCGTCGGCGTACGCGGCGGCGGCCCGGGAGAAGACGTCCTGCCGGCGCAGCACCTCGCGCACGTCGGCGTACCGGCAGATCAGCAACGCCGGCACCGGCTCGCCGCCGACCCGGCGCACGATCGGCACCACGCCGGAGCCGGCGGCGAACCGGGCGTAGTCGGGGTGCTTGTGCGGGCCGGGTGGCCGGTTGACGCCGTCGGCGTCCTGGTAGAAGGGGTGGGGCCGGCGGGCATCGATGTCCGTCATTCGTCCACAGTGCCAGTTCCGGCCCGGCGGCGGCGCCCCGCTCGTGGGATGCCGGAGTGCCGGGGCCGGATGCTCAGCCGGCGGGCCGGCCCGCCGCGCGGGCGCGGCCGTACTCGGCGAGCGCGTGGAAGGCGGCCTTGGGCGTCCAGGAGCCGTCCGGCAGCACGCGCACGATCCCCCGGGCCGCCAGGTCGTAGTCGTGCTCGGGATCGTCGGTGGTCGGCAGGTGCCGGTTCGCGAACGTGTAGACGAACGCCGCCTCCACCCCGCCCGCCTCGTAGTCGCGCAGCAGGTCGACGAGGTAGCGGGCCTGGCCCTCCTCGTCGCGCTCCAGCGTCGCGGTGAGCGTCGCCGCCCGGCCGTGCTCGTCGTAGGTCACCGGCTCCGTCGCGCCCGCGACGTCGGCGGCGCCCCGGTACGTGCAGCAGCCGAACTCCGTCGCGGCGTACGGCTTGCCCTGTCCGACCGCCGCCGCGAGGCTCTGCGGGAACGCCGCCGCGTTGGTGGCGTCGCGGTAGCCGGCGTCGCTGGCGATGAGGTCGAACGGCGTCCAGTCGACGTCCTCCAGCGGGATCGAGGCGTATCCGACCGGACCACCGAAGCGCGCCCGCACGGCGGGTACCGCTTCGGCGAGGAAGTCGCGCACCGCGGCCCGCGCGACCGGGACCGCCTCCCGCATCCGCATCGGATCGGTGAACAGCGCCAGGCGCTCGGTCAGGTCGCGGCCGGGCAGGAACCCGTCGGTGAACATGGAGATCTCGGAGCCGGTGAGGTAGACGACGGTGGCGCCCTCGCGCCGCAGCCGTTCGGCCCGTTCGGCGCCGTCGAGCACGAACGCCATGAGCCCGTCGCGGTCCAGGCCGTTGGTGAACGGGCAGTACCACACCTCCAGCCCCGCCTCGGCCGCCAGCCGCGCGGTCAGCTCCAGCCGGTCCTGGACGCCGCCGGTGATCCGCACCGCGTCGCAGTGCAGCTCGTCGCGGATGACCCGCAGGTCGCGCCGGACGGTTTCCGGGTCGAACGGCTCGTGGGTGGTGGACCCGGCGCTCACGAAGCCGGTGTCGTAGTTCATGCCGAAGACGCGCATCACGCGTTCCCTCCCTGGTTCCAAGGTACGTCGCGTACCCTATAGGGTACGTCGAGTACCCTGCAAGCCATGGGCACGAGGCGCCGGGGCGAGGAACTGGAACGGGCGATCCTGCACGCCGCCGCGGCGGAACTACGCGAGTCCGGATACGCGGGGATGACCATGGACCGGGTCGCCGCCCGCGCCGGAACCAACAAGAACGCCATCTACCGCCGGTGGCCGCACCGGGCGGCGCTGGGCATCGCGGCGTACCGCCACCTGTCCGACGCCGCCATGCCGAACCCGGACACCGGAACGTTGCGCGGCGACGCGCTGGAGATGCTCCGGCGGGCCAACGAGACGTGGGCCTCGCCGCACGGGACGATCCTGCGCGGCCTGCTCGCCGCCGCGGCCGACGACCCGGAGCTGCTCACCCTCATGCGGGAGCGGTCCGGCGCGGACACCATGGACCGCGCGTGGCTCGGGATGCTGGAACGGGCCGCGACCCGGGGCGAGGCGCCGGCGGCGGCCGTCCGGCCCCGGGTGGCGACGGCGCCGATGATGCTGCTCCGCGCCGAGTACGCGATGCGCGGCGTCCCCTCGGTGCCCGACGAGGTGCTCGTCGAGATCGTGGACGAGGTGTTCCTGCCCCTGGTGCGCGGCCACGGCTGACCCGGCGCCGACCCGTACGGCGTGACCGGTGGCGAGCCGGCGGGGCGTGCCGGCCCGCCATTGGGTTCGCGGTCAGCAGTTGCGCAGCGTCGGGGACTGGTTCAGCAGTTGACCGCGGCTGGAGGTGAACCGGCGGTACGCCTCGGAGCCGGCGGCGGACGGCCGGAACGCCGCCACCCGGTGACAGTTCTGGAACGCCAGCCGCACCCCGAAGTGGCGCTCCAGACCGGCGCGGATCGCGTCGCTGGCCAGCGCGCGCAGCAGTTGCCCGCGCTCGGTCTCACCCGGCGGCGGGACGACGTTGTCGGCGAAGTCGGCGTCGGACGTCGCCAGGTCGGCGACCACCCGGCCGACGGTCTCCCAGGCGTACGGCAGGGAGTCGCGGACGCAGGCGACGAACGCCTCCTCGTCGACGGGGCCGGACTCGGCGGCACGGAGCAGGGCGGGCGGAACGGTGAGCGACATGTCTCCTCCACTTCCGGAAACGACAACCGTTTCCAATAAGCTGACGTGGGTGAGCACATCACGCACGGTTCGGCCCGGTCAAGCACCGCCACACGCGAAGCGGCGGACGGGCCCGAGGCCCGTCCGCCGCCGTCGGCGTGACGCGGGTCAGCCCAGGTGCGCCTCGATCGCCGCGACGACCCGGGGACGCAGCTCGGCGGCGCGGATCACCGCGTCCACGGAACCGACCTCGACGGCACGCTGGATGCTGTGCACCCGGTCGAACTCCGCGGCCACCTCGCCCAGCTTCTCGGCCCGCACCGACGACCGCAGCTCGTCCAGCTCCCCGGTGAGCGTCGCGCGCCCGGTGCCGGCGGCGGCCCCGACCCGGCTCTCCAGCTCGCGTACCCGGGGATCGGCGGCGGTGCGCGCGGCGACCTCGCCGGCGAAGACCACGGCGGCGGCCGGCGCGCCACCGAGCACCGAGGCGAACGAGCCCTCGATCGCCAGCACCGTCATGGCCGGGTTCAGCGCCTTGGAGAACACCACGAACGCGCCGCCGTGGTAGCGCGAGATCACGCAGAACACGATCGGGCCGCGGAAGTTCACGATCGCCCGGCCGATCTCCGCGCCGTACTCCAGTTGCAGCTTGCGCATCGACTCCGGCGAGCCGTCGAAGCCGGACAGGTTGGCCAGCACCACCAGCGGACGGTTCCCGCTGGCCGCGTTGATCGCCCGCGCCGCCTTCTTCGACGACCGGGGGAACAGCGTGCCGGCGGTGTAGGTGTCCGGGCCGTCGGTGGGCGGGAAGCCGTGCCGGGGCACCGACCGGGACTCGATGCCGAGCAGGCACACCGGGATGCCGCCGAGGTGCACGTCCTGCACCACCGCGGTCTCCGCGTCGGCCATGCCCGCCCACCGCTCCAGCACCGGGTGGTCCTGGTCCGCGAGGGCCCGCATCACGGTACGGATGTCGAACGGCTTCTTCCGGTCCGGGTTCGCGGCGGCGGAGAAGATCTCACCGACGGTGGTGAAGTCGCTGCCGGCCAGCGCGTGCGGGAACGTCGACACGTCCCGGTCCACCGGGTCGGTGGTGGTGGCCCGGCGCGGCGCGTCCTCGCCCGGCGCCACGTACGTGTGGTCGTAGTGCGCCATCAGCACGCCGTGGGCGGCCGGCAGGTCCGGCGCCCAGTACTGCGCCTGACCGTTCGGGCCCATCACCCGGTCGTAGCCGCCGATGCCGAAGTTGTCCTCGGCGGACACGCCGCCGGAGAAGTCCAGCGACTGCTTGCCGGTGAGCACCATCGCCGAGTCCGGCGTCATCACCAGCACACCCTTGGTGTGCATGAGCATCGTCGCCTCGGCGTTCCAGTACGGCTGGGCGCCGACGTTGATGCCCGCCACCACGATGTTGATCTCGCCGCCGGCCTGGGTGAACTCGACGATCCGCTTGAGCGCCGCGGCCACCCAGTCCATGTTCTCGGTGCCCGAGGTCATCGAGATCCGGGCGCCGGCCGAGAGCGCGTACCACTCCAGCGGCACACCCATCCGCTGCGCCAGGTCCAGCGCGGCGATCACCCGCCGGCACTCCGGCTCCGACAGCGCGCCGAGCGACTTGGTCGGGTCGCCGAGCAGCACCACCCGGGTCACGCCGTCCGGGTGCCGCGGCGTCGGCGTACGGACCACACCGGCCACGATCGCGGCGGTGTTGCGCCCCTTCGGCCGGTCCACCGGCACCAGCACGTGGTCGGCGTCCAGGTCGTGCTCGGTGAACTCGCCGAGCAGCCCGGTCAGCTCGTACGGGTAGACCGTGTTGCGGCTGGCCGCCCGCAGCACCTTGAGCCGGTAGTCGTCCAGCGGCTCGACCGGCTCGGTCGGCGGCTCGCCCACGGTGAGCCGGGCCTGCCCGGTGACGTCGAACGTGATCCGCACGCCGACCTTGGTCAGCTCGCCGGTCCGGCGGTCACGCTGCCGCCCGATGAACAGGATCTCCTCCAGATCCGCGCCGACCGTGGTCGGGCGCACCCGGGCGGCGATCCGCTCCATCTCCTCACGGGTCAGCTCGCTCGGCGGCCAGACGTAGATGACGATCCGGTTGGTGGGGAACCGGACCTTCGACGGCCGCCGGGACTGCGCCCGACGGATCGAGTCGATGCAGGCGGTGACCGCGTCCTCGGTGGTCGGCAGCGCCACCAGCCGGCCGTCCTGCTCGCGCAGCTCGGTCAGGTCCCGGACCTGGGCGAACGCGACGAGCCGCTGGTCCGTCGGGTTCTCCTGGGCGACCGCCTGGAAGAGGTAGACCTCCTCGTCCAGCGACGGCAGCCGGGTCAGGTCGAACCGGTGCAGCCGCTCCAACTGCATCCGCTGCGCGATGTACGGGTGCAGGCCCCGGATCAGCCGCTCTTCGGCCATCGCGGTCCCGTCCGGGCGGAACGTGAAGTGGTGGTGCATGACCGCGCCGCCCCGACCGGCCACCGTGGTGGTGAGCCGGCGCACCCGGTCCGGCAGCGGGTGCGCGTTGATCACGTCGAGCAGCGCGGCGGCCGTGGCGTCGAAGTCCTCGGGTTGGTTCTCCCAGGCCAGGTAGACGTCCGCGTCGACGGCCGCGCAGTCCGCGGCGACCTCGGCCAGCCCGCGCAGCGCGTCGCCGAGCGCGTCGAACCGCACCGCGGCCGACACCACGCTCGACTCCGCGCGGTCGGCCACCACGAACACGCAACCCCCGGCGGTACGGGTGCGGACGCCGGTGAGCGCCTTGTTGCCGTAGTAGCGGCGGGTCAGCACCTCCAGCATCGTCGCGTTGTCCAGGTTGTCCCGGACCAGCCGCTGGCCGAGCAGCCGGACCAGCGGCTCGGTGCTGCGGACCATCTCGGCGACCCGCTCGTCGCGGTCCGGCGCGTCCGGGTGGAGGTCGAGGTGACGCAGGTGCGACCGGACCCGCGCGTACACCCGGGCCCGGTTGCGGCGCAGCAGCGGCTGGGCGAACCAGGCGAAGACCACGCCCCGGGCCAGGTCCGCGACGACCGGGAAGCGGACCTGGGTGGCCGCGATCAGCCGCTCCAACGCGAGGCCGGCGGGCTCGCGCAACGCCTCGTCCGGCGGCAGCTCGCGCAGCCAGGAGCGCAGCAGCGCGGCGATCACGCCGGCGTCGACGGTGGCCCGCTGCTGGGCCAGGAAGATCCGGAACACCGCGGCCTCGAGCGCGGGGGAGCGGTCCAGCTCGGTGACGCCGTAGTGGCCGAGCGCCTTGGCCAGGCGGGCCCGGAACGGCTCCGGCGACCCGGCCCGCTCCACGTCGAGGCTCTGCAGGTAGGTGTGGAAGTGCTCGCGGGCGCTGTGCAGGTGCCCGCCCGGGCCGTCGTCCCCGCCGGGCCGGTTGCGGCTCAGCTCGGCCAGGTCGGCGAAGATGTCGACCAGTTCCAGCTCCTCGGCCAGCGGCCGGTGCCCGGCCTCGGTGGCCGCCCGCCGCGCGTCGAGGTAGTCGTCGAGGACGCGACGCTCGTCGTGCGGGTCGACGTCGAAGCCCAGCAGCAGCCCGCGCAGGTCCTCGTGGCCGCGCTCGGCCCGGGTCCGCGCCGGGACGTCCGCGGGCGCGGCGGGCAGATCCAGCTCGACGGTCGCCTCGACCGGGGCCGCGGCGGACTCGGCGTCCTCCTCGGCGACCGGCTCCAGGCGCAGCAGCGGCGCGCCGGCCTCCACCTGGGAGCCGACCGCGACGGCGCACTCCTTCAGGCGGGCCCGGAACGGCGCCCGCAGCACCGTCTCCATCTTCATCGCCTCCAGCACCAGCACCGGCGCGCCGGCCTCGACCTCCGCGCCGACCTCCAGCGGCGTGGCGACGACGAGCGCCGGCATCGGGGAGCGCAGCACGCCGCCCTCGTCGCGGCTGATCCGGTGCGTGACGCCGTCCACCTCGACCAGGTGGACCGGCCCGTGGGTGCCGGTGAGCAGGCGGTAGCGGACGCCGTTGACGGCGATCTGCCCGGTGTGCCGGTCGAAGCGGTCCAGTTCGACGTCGGCGGTACGCGCGTCGCCGCCGACCTCGATGCCGACCCGGAACCGGTGCGCGCCGATCCGGGCCACCCGCATCCGGTAGCTCACGCCGCGCAGCTTCAGGTCCAGCGGCCGGCCGCTGCGGTGCTGCACCTGGGGCCGCCCGCCGGCCGCGGTGGAGAGCAGCCGCTGCCGTTCGGCGGTCTCGTCCTCCTCGTACGCCTCGATCGCGGCGGCGGCCAGCGCCACCGCGGAGTGCCGGTGCGCGACCAGCCGGCCCTCGCCGCGGACCCGGTCGATCCAGCCGGTGTCCGCGCTGGCGTCGATCACCTCGGGCTGGTCGAGCAGGTCCAGCACGAAGCTCTTGTTGGTCGCCCCGCCCTCGATGACCACGATGGTGTTCGCCATCGCGCGGCGCAGCCGGCCGAGCGCCTCGTCCCGGTCCCGGCCGTACGCGATGATCTTGGCGATCATGGAGTCGAAGTCGGCCGGGATGGTGTCGCCCTCGCTGACCCCGGTGTCCACCCGGATGCCCGGGCCGGCCGGCAGGTCCAGCCGGGTGATCCGCCCGGGGGAGGGGGCGAAGTCGCGGTCCGGGTCCTCGGCGTTGAGCCGCGCCTCGATGGCGTGCCCGCGCTCGGCCGGCGGCTCGCCCGTGAGCCGACCGCCGCCGGCGACGTGCAACTGCGCCTTCACCAGGTCGAACCCGGTGGTCGACTCGGTGATCGGGTGCTCCACCTGGAGCCGGGTGTTCACCTCCAGGAAGGCGAAGAGCCGGTCGCCGGGGTGGTAGAGGAACTCCACCGTGGCCGCGCCACGGTAGCCGACCGCGACCGCCAGCCGCTCCGCCGACGCCTTCAGCTCGGCGACCTGCGCCGCGTCGAGCAGCGGCGAGGCCGACTCCTCGATCACCTTCTGGTTGCGCCGCTGCACCGAGCAGTCCCGGACGCCGAGCGCCCACGCGGTGCCCTGCCCGTCCGCGATCACCTGCACCTCGACGTGGCGGGCGCCGGTGACCAGGCGCTCCAGGAACACCACGCCGCTGCCGAACGCCCGTGCCGCCTCCTGGCTGGTCCGCTCGTACGCGTCGGCCAGCTCCGCGTCGCTGCGGACCACCCGGATGCCGCGCCCGCCGCCGCCGGCGGTCGCCTTCAGCATCAACGGGTAGCCGATCTCCGCCGCGGCGGCCACCGCCGCCTCCAGGCTCTCCACCGCGCCGCGGCTCCACGGCGCGACCGGCACGCCGACCTCCTCGGCGATCAGCTTGGCGCCGATCTTGTCGCCGAGCTTGCGCATCGCGTCCGCGCTGGGCCCGACGAACGTGACGCCGACCTTCTCGCACAGCTCGGCGAAGGCCGGGTCCTCGGCCACGAAACCCCAACCCACCCACGCGGCGTCCGCACGGGTCTCCACCAGCGCGCGTTCCAGCGCCTTGAGGTCGAGGTACGGGCGGGCGGACGCGGGCCCGAGGTCGTAGGCGACGTCCGCCTCGCGGACGAAGGTGGCGGTGCGGTCGACGTCGGTGTAGAGCGCGACGGTCTCGATCCGGCTGCCGGTCTCCGCGGCCAGTTCCCGGACCGCGTGGATGAGCCGCATGGCGGCCTCACCACGGTTGACGATGGCGACACGGGTGAACACGTGACCGTCCCCTTCGGTAGACCCACGGTGTTACGCCGGGTGGCGGCGGTGCCCCCCGGCTTGCCTCACCTTTCCTTCTGTCCGCGGGTGGCGCCATGTCGTAATCGCCGAACCCTGAGCGGCGACCGTTGTAGGAACCACACAAAACTTTTTATGGCAATACGCCGGACAGCGCCGTACCCGAGTGGGTCCGGCGCTGTCCGGCGGTCGGGAGGGCGGCTCAGCCCGGGATCTCCCGGGGATCGCGGCTGCGCGGGTACGTGTTCTTCTCGCCGATCGTGCCGTCCTGCTTCTTGATCACGTGCTCGGTGCCCCGCTCGGCCGCCATCTCCCGGCCGGCGGCCTCCGCCTCGGCCTTCGTGTCGTGCCGGCTGCTGGCGCGCTCGTTGCCCTCCGGGCGGTTCTTCCACTGCCCGTCCTGCTGGTAGGTGTCGATGTCACCCTTCGCCATGTCGTCAGCTCCCTCGATCCGTGGTCGATGACGAATGTCTGCCCCCACCCCCGCCCCGCTAATCCTCCCGCCCCCTCCCCATCCCTCCCACCCCGCTCCCGCCCCGCACCCCCGCCCCGCCCCGCACCCCCGCCCCGCCCCGCCCCCGCGCCCCCGCGCCCGCCCCCCGCGCCCGCCCCCCGCGCCCGCCCCCCGCGCCCGCCCCCCGCGCCCGCCCCGCGCCCGCGCCCCCCGCGCTCCCGCCCCGTACCCCCGCCCCGCCCCCCGCGCCCCCCGCGCCTCCGCCCCCGCGCCCCCCGCCCCCGCCGCTCGCAGATTCACGGAAAGAGTGGCCATTGCCGCCGGAATAGCCACTCTTTCCGTGAATCAGGCGTCCGTGGGCGGGTGGGTGGGTGGCGGGGGCGTGGGAGGGAGGCGTGATTTTGCGGGGTGTCGATCTCGTCCCGGCATCTGGTCGGCGGCCCGTGGCAGGGGACCGGCGAGGGTGACGCGGATCGCGTTACTGACCAGTAAGGACGCGCGTGAATGCCGCCAACCGCCCGAGTCGTCGTCGATCGGTCCTACCCGACCCAAGTGCTGAGATCGGGGCTAGTCGGCGCAAGCGGAACTCTTGCCATCAATGACAAACGTGTGACAACTTCGACGAAGCCCGATCGGTCGCGCCTCACCGGCCGAACGGCTGCCCGGGGCTGCCGAAAGGCCGCCCGTGCTCAGCTCCAGGAGGTATCCATATGCGACTCTCCGGGTCATCACGGCGTTCCGCCACCGCCCTCACGGTGGCCGGCGCACTGGTCGTCGGCGCTCTGGCCGGCGCACCCGCCCACGCCGCACCCGAGACGTCCGCCACCCCCGAGAAGGCCACCGCGCTCGCCGCCGCACTCGGCGACCGCTCCGCCGGGACGTACGCCGACGCCGCCGGCGCCATGGTCGTCACGGTGACCGACGCCGCCGCCGCCCAGAAGGTCCGCGCGGCCGGCGCCACCCCGAAGCTCGTCACCCGGGGCGCGGACGACCTCGCCCGCGCCACCTCGGCGCTCGACAAGTCCGCCCGCATCCCCGGCACCGCCTGGTGGACCGACCCGGCGACCAACCAGGTCGTCGTCTCGGTCGACAGCACCGTCACCGGCGCGAAGCTGGACCGGGTCAGGGCCGTCGCGAAGCAGCTCGACGGCACGATCCGGATCGAGCGCGAGGCCGGCACGCTCGGCACCCGGACGGCCGGCGGCGAGGCCATCTACGCCCAGGGCGGCGGACGTTGCTCGCTCGGCTTCAACGTGCGCAGCGGCAGCACCTCCTACTTCCTGACCGCCGGGCACTGCACCGCGATCGCCGCCAACTGGTACGCCGACTCCGGGCAGAGCAGCCAGCTCGGCACCGGTGGCACCGGCAGCTTCCCCGGTAACGACTACGGCATCGTGCAGCACACGGACGCCGGCGCGGCCGAGGGCAGCGTCTCGCTCTACAACGGCAGCACGCAGGCCATCACCGGCGCGGCCGACGCGTTCGTCGGGCAGTCGGTGCAGCGTTCCGGCAGCACCACCGGCCTGCACGGCGGCACGGTCGAGGCGCTCGACGCCACGGTGAACTACGCCGAGGGCAGCGTCTCCGGCCTGATCCGCACGAACGTCTGCGCCGAGCCGGGCGACAGTGGCGGCTCGCTGTTCAGCGGCAGCAGCGCGATCGGCCTGACCTCCGGCGGCAACGGTGACTGCTCCTCCGGCGGGACCACCTACTTCCAGCCGGTGACCGAGGCGCTCAGCGTGTACGGCGTCAGCATCGCCTGACGCGTTCGCGCACGGACGGGGCCGCCGGGCGACCGGCGGCCCCGTCCCGCTTCTTTTTGCCGGAACGGCAAGGATTCTTGCCACTGGTTCGCCTGCGCGCGCACGATGGCGGAGCCGGGCCGCCGAAGCGCCCGGCGGCGAAGGAGGCAGGCATGACCGGGCACCACCACCAGCACCACCAGGACCCGCCGGCGGACACCGACCCGGCCCGGTTCTGGGACGAGCGGTACGGGCAGTCGGACCGGATCTGGAGCGGCCGGGTCAACCCGGTGCTCGCCGAGGTGGCCGCCGACCTGCCGCCGGGCAGCGTGCTCGACCTGGGCAGCGGGGAGGGCGGCGACGCGGTCTGGCTGGCGGCCCGGGGCTGGCACGTCACCGCCGTGGACGTCTCGACCGTGGCGCTGGAGCGGCTCGCGGTCGAGGCCGCCCGGGCCGGCGTGGCGGACCGGATCACCACCGCCCGGCACGACGTGACCCGGGACTTCCCGGCCGGCCGCTTCGACCTGGTGTCGGCGCAGTTCTTCCAGTCCCCGCTGGTCCTGCCGCGGGAGGAGGTGCTCCCGCGGGCGGCCGGGGCGGTCGCGCCCGGCGGCCGGCTGCTCGTCGTCGAGCACGGCGCACCACCGCCGTGGTCCGGGCTCGACGCCGACGACCCCCGCTTCGCCAGCCCGGAGCAGATCCTCAGCGCGATCGACCTCGACCCGGACGGCTGGAGCATCGAGCGGCTGGGCGCGACGCGGCGGACCGCCACCGGCCCCGACGGTCAGCCGGGAGAGCTGGTCGACCACGTGGTCCTGGCCCACCGCCGCTGACCGTCCGCCCCCGGCCGGGTCAGCACCAGCACCAGCATTCCGGCCGCGCACAACGTCGCGGCCATGGCGTACGCCCAGCGGAAGCCGACCTGCGCGGAGAGCCCCAGCAACGGGCCGGCGAGCATGGCGCCGATCGGGAACGTGTTGGTGAACAGCGTGGTGGCCCGGCCGGGCTGGCCCGGCAGCAGATCCTGCACGTACGAGATGCCGACACCGGAGACCGCGGCGATGAACAGCGCGTTGACCGGCTGCGCGAAGAGCAGCACCGGCACGCTCGTCGCCCCGGCGGCGACCGCGTAGTAGGCGATGCCGCAGCCGGCGCCGAGCAGGATCAACGGCCGTAGCCGGACCCGCGCGGTGAGCGCGCCCAGCCCCAGCATGAGCGGGATCTCCAGCGCGGCGCAGAGGCCCAGCACGAGGCCCGCGTCCGCCGGGTCACCGCGCAGCTCCCGGCCGATGAACAACGGCAGCACCTGCACGCCGAGCGTCAGCGGGCACTGCAACATGGTGAACGCGGCCACGGTCAGCGCCAACCGCCACCGCGACGCGTCCGGCGGGCCGGCGACCGGCTCGTCCGGGGCCGGCCGCGGCGGCACCGGCAGCTCCTCCAGCCGGAGCGTGGCGATCAACGCGGCCAGCGCGTACATGGCCGCCGCGGTGCCGTAGGCCAGCCGGAAGCCGCCGACGGAGAGCAGGATCGCGGCCAGCGGCGGCCCGGCCACCCAGGACAGCGAGAAGACGGTACGCATCACGCTGACGCCGAGCGCCGCCCGCCCGGGGCTGTCGCGGTCGAGCAGTTGGCGGGTGTAGGCGAACGACTGCGGGAACAGCGAGTTGGCCAGCGCCATGACGGTCGCGGTCAGCACCATCAGGATCCAGTAGTCGCGGACGAACGCGATCAGGCCGGTGCCCACCATCCCGGCCAGCGCCGCGCCGATCAGCAGCCGGCGCCGGATCGGCCACCGGTCCGACAGCCGCCCGACCAGCACGGCCACGACCACCCCGGCCAGCGGCGCGACCACCAGGAACACCGTGACCCGCCCCGGACCGGCCCGCACCTCGGTGTTGAGGAACAGCGACAGGAAGGGCATCACCACGGAGACGGAGGTGCCGACGGTCAGGAACAGCAGGGCCAGCGGCAGCAGCCGGAGGCGGCCGGCGCGCGGCGCCGGCCGGGTGTCCACAGCCATACGGCGCACGCTACGCCGTACCCCGGACCGGCCCCAGCGGATTACCGGCCCGCCCGACCGGTGCTCAACCGGCCCCGGCGGCGGGAGCCTGGTGCACGCTCTCCAGCCACCGGGCCGAGCGGGACCGGTCCGCGTACGCCTTGCGGTCCTCCGCCCGGCGTCCTAACCGACGGCGGTGGCCGACGGCGGCGCGCTGCCGCCGCGCGGCGCCTCGGCCGTCATCAGCCGGACGATCTCCGCCCGGTCGGCGGCCGACGGCAGCCCCCACTCCGGCCGGTAGCCGTACACCTGGTCCAGCGGCGTGGCGGCGGTCCGGCCGTCGACGATCTCGACCGAGTCGGTGCCGATCAGGCCGGGATGCTCGACGCCGCACGCCTCGGCGACCTTGACCAGGTCCCGGCGGAGCGTCCGGACGTAGTTGGCGGCCCGCACCGACTTGCGGGCCGGGTCCAGGCCCCGGGCCAGCCAGGCGTTCTGGGTCGCGACGCCGGTCGGGCAGGTGTCGGTGTGGCACTTCTGCGCCTGGATGCAGCCGATGGCCAGCATCGCCTCCCGGCCGACGTTGACCATGTCCGCGCCGAGCGCGAACGCGACCACCGCGTTGTCCGGCAGGCCGAGCTTGCCCGCGCCGACGAACACCACCTGCTCGTGCAGGCCGTGCTCGGCGAACGTCCGGTAGACGCGGGAGAAGCCCTGCTGGAACGGCAGCGACACGGAGTCGCTGAAGATCAGCGGGGCGGCCCCGGTGCCGCCCTCGCCGCCGTCGACGGTCACGAAGTCGACGCCGCGGCCGGTGTCGCGCATCAGCGTGGCCAGCTCCTCCCAGAAGCCCTGGTCGCCGACGGCCGACTTGATGCCGACCGGCAGGCCGGTCTCGGCGGCCAGCAGCTCCACCCAGTCCAGCAGGCTGTCGCAGTCGGAGAACTCGGCGTGCCGCGACGGGCTGACGCAGTCCTGCCCGGCCGCAACGCCCCGGGTGGCAGCGATCTCGGCGGAGACCTTCGCGGCCGGCAGCAGGCCGCCCAGGCTGGGCTTGGCGCCCTGGCTGAGCTTGATCTCCAACGCCCGCACCGGCGCGTCCGCCACCAGGTCCTTGAGCCGGTCCAGGCTGAACCGGCCCTGCTCGTCACGGCAGCCGAAGTAGGCGGTGCCGAGCTGAAAGACCAGGTCCCCGCCCTTGCGGTGGTAGGGCGACAGGCCGCCCTCGCCGGTGTTCTGGAAGCAGCCGGCCAGCGCGGCGCCCCGGTTCAACGCCTCGATCGCGTTGCCGGAGAGCGAGCCGAAGCTCATTCCGGAGATGTTGACCACCGACTCCGGGCGGAACGCCCGCGCCCGCCCGCGCGCCGCGCCCAGCACCTTGGCGCACGGCAGCGCCACGTCGTGCCCGGCGCCGGGCGCCGACGGCGGCACGGCCCGCCCGAACGTGCGGTGCTTGATGATCGGATAGCCGCGGGTGTGCTCGATGTCGTTGTCGGTGCCGAAGCCGAAGTAGTTGTTCTCCTGTTTCGCCGAGGCGTACACCCAGCGCCGCTGGTCGCGGGTGAAGGGCCGTTCCTCGTCGTTGCCGGCCACGACGTACTGGCGCAGCTCGGGCCCGATCGACTCGATCAGGTAGCGGGCGCGGCCGAGGACGGGAAAGTTGCGGCGCAGCGCGTGGTCACGTTGCAGCAGGTCCCGTGCGGCGAGCGCGGCGACGGCGGCGGGTACGGCTCTTCTGGCCCAGCTCATCCCGCCACTCTTTCCGCCCGGGCCGCCGGCCAAACTCGGGCGGGAACCCGACCGGCGCGAGCGGTGTCAGGGAAGTGGACCGAGGTGGAGGTTGTCCTGGACGACGACGAGATCGTCACCCGCGTACGCGCCGGTGACCGGGAGGCGTACGACCTCCTGGTCGCCCGGCACACCGCGTCCGCGTACCGGACGGCGGCGCTGCTCGGCGCCGGGCCGGACGCGGAGGACGTCATTCAGGAGGCGTTCGTGAAGGCGTACCGGAAGCTGTCCCGGTACCGGGGGGAGGCGTCGTTCCGGTCCTGGCTGCTGGCCATCGTGGCCAACGAGAGCCGGAACCTGCACCGCTCGCGCGGCCGGCGGGACGGGTTGGCGCTGCGGGCCGCCGCCGCCGACCCGGCGACCGAGGCGACCGCCGGGGACGGGCTCGACGCGGTCCTCGCCGCCGAACGCCGGGCCGCGCTGGTCGGGGCGCTGCGCCGGTTGCCGGCCCGGGACCGCGACGTGATCGCCTGTCGCTACCTGCTCGACCTCACCGAGGACGAGACCAGCACCGTGCTGGGGCTGCCCCGGGGCACCGTGAAGTCACGGGCCCACCGCGCCCTGGCCAAGCTGCGCGGCCTGCTCGACCACGAGGCGGTGCGCCGTGGATGACCTGGAGCGGGACCTGCGCGACCTGACCGACTGGCTGGAACCGGCCGTGCCGCCGGACGTGACCGCCCGGGTCCGCGCCCGCCTCGCCGCGCCACCACGTCGGCGGTGGCGGTACTGGCTGGCCGCCGTGCTCGCGGCCCTGCTCGTGGCAGCGCTGCCGCCGGGCCGGGCCGCCGTCGCCGACGCGGTGACCGGGCTGCTGCGGTTCTCCGGCGTCGTCATCGACACGTCGGGCCCGCCCGCGCCGTCCACCGGCACCCCGTCGCCGTTGCCGGCGCAGCGTCCGGTCGCGTTCGCCGAGGCCCAGCGGCAGGTCCGGTTCCCGATCCGGGTGCCGACCCGGCTCGGCGCCCCCGAGCGGGTGCTGGTCGCCGACCCGGACGGCATGGGCGCGCACCGGGTGGCCAGCCTGCTCTACCGGGGCGGAACGCTGCGGCTGGACGCGTTCGACGGCGCGCTCGACACCGTGTTCCACAAGCAGGCGGCCGGCGCCGACGTGACGTTCACGCATGTGCACGGCAACTTCGCGATCTGGGTCGGCGGTCCGCACGCGCTGGCGTACGTCGATCGGCGGGGGAGCGTGCGGGTGGCCACCGCGCGCCTGAGCGCGGCGACGCTGATCTGGCAGGAGGGCGGCGTGAGCTACCGGCTGGAGGGCGACCTGACCCAGGGCGAGGCGCTCGACGTCGCGGGCTCGCTGGAGTGAGCCGGGAACCCGGCCGGCGCGGGCGGTGTCCTGCTGGTGGAGAGCACGTCGTCGATCGGGGGTGTCGGATGTCCCGTCCGGGCATGGTTCTGGTGGTGCCGGTGCTGTTGCTGGCCGGCTGCACGAGCGCGGGCCGGCCGGCCCCGCCGCCGGGCGCCGCCCCGGCCGGTACGTCCGCCGCCCCCGCCGCGACGGGTTGCCGCGCGGCGGTGGCGACCGACCGGTTGCCGGACTGGGCGGACGCCGGGTTCAGCGGCGACACGCGGATGCCGCATGTTCTCGGTGACCGGGGGGAGATCGTCGCGATCCTGTTCGGGCACCCGTTGACGTACGCCCGCCACGAGGGACCGACCAACAAGATCCTCTGGGTGGGGAGTCCGACGTCCGCCTCGCCCGACCCGACGGCGTCGACCACGCTGGTGATCACCGCGACGCTGGACGGTGTCGGCACCCGGGTCACCCGGGAGGTGGCCGGTGGCCCCGGGCCGTCCACCGTCGACCTGCCGGCGGCCGGCTGTTGGCACCTGCGGCTGGCCTGGTCCGGCCGGGCCGACACGATGGACCTCGTCTACCGGGCCGCCGCCTGAGGGGCATGGCCCCGCCCGGTCCGGGTAACGCCGGGTCATGGCGAAGTACACGAAGCCGGAACTCCGGGAACGGCTGAAGGAGGAGATCAAGGCCTCCGACAAGGGTGGCCGGCCGGGGCAGTGGTCGGCCCGCAAGTCGCAGTTGCTGACCAACGAGTACAAGAAGCGCGGCGGGGGCTTCGAGGGCCCGAAGGACGCACGGCAGCGTTCCCTGCAACGCTGGGGTGGTGAGCAGTGGCAGACCCGGGAGGGCGACACGCGTGCGCGACACGACGGCGAAACCCGCCGTTACCTGCCCAGACAGGCCTGGGAGGAGCTGTCCGAGCAGGAACGGCGGGAAACCGACCGCCGCAAGCGGCGCGCGTCCCGCACCGGCCGGCAGTACGTTTCCAACACCGGCCCGGCGAAGCGGGCCCGCCGGGACGCGACCGCGGCGGAGCAGGTGAACGAGCTGCCGGTGGCGCAGGCGGTGAAGCTGGTGCGGGACCTCGACACCCGCCAGCTCGACGCGGCGCTGCGCCGGGAGCGCGGTGGCCGGGCCCGCAAGACGCTGATCGGACGGCTGGAGTCGGAACTCGGCCGCCGGCGGGCGGCGTGAGCCGGGCCTAGGCCGTGTCTTCAAAGAGTTACAACCATTGCAGTAGCGCGGCGATGGTGACGGTGGCCTGGTACGACGTCGCGGTCTTGTCGTAGCGGGTGGCGACGCTGCGGCATTGCTTGAGCCGGTTGAAGCAGCGTTCGACGACGTTGCGCCGCTTGTAGAGCTGCTTGTCGAAGGCCGGTGGCCGGCCGCCCCGCCTGCCTCGTCGGCGGCGGTTGGCCTGCTGGTCAGCGCGCTCGGGAATGGTGTGCCCGATGCCTCGTCGGCGTAGCTCGGACCGGATGGCCTTGGAGCTGTAGCCCTTGTCGGCGATGACGTGGTCCGGGCGGACCCGAGGCCGGCCGGTTCCTACCCGTTCGACTCGGATGGCAGCCATGACGTGGGCGAAGCGGGTGCAGTCGTTGACGTTGCCGCCAGAGAGCACGAACGCCAGGGTCCGGCCGAGGCCGTCGCAGGCGAGGTGAATCTTGGTGGTCAGTCCACCTCGACTTCGACCGAGGGCGTGATCCTGTGGTTCGTCCGATTCCCGGCGCCCCCTTTAGCGCCGGCTGCGTGCTGGTGAGCTCGCACGATCGTGGAGTCGACCGACACCAGCCAGTCGATGTCCCCGGACGCGTCCGCGTCGGCCTGGACCCCGGCGAGCATTCGCTCGAATGTGCCGTCCAGAGCCCACCTGCGGAAACGGGTGTAGATCGACTGCCAGGACCCGTAGCGGGCGGGCACGTCCCGCCACGCCGCCCCGGCCCGGATCTTCCACACGATCCCGTTGAGCACCCGCCGGTCATCGACCCGCGGCCGACCACCGGTCACCGCTGACGGCAGGTACCGCGACAGCGTTTCCCACTCGACCTCAGACAACTCGTAGCGACGACCCACGCGCTACATCATCCGACACCAAGATCCTTTGAAGACACCGCCTAGCGGCGCGGCTGCTGCGGGACGCGGGGCAGCACGAACGGCGGCCCGGAGAAGATGAGGTCGGCCTTCAGCTCCTGGTACGCCCGCTTCGGCTGGTAGTTCTCGTCGTACACGGTGGCGAGGCCCTCCGGCGGGTCCGAGAACGCGCCCGGCACCCAGGAGTGCTTGTCGGTGAAGCCCCAGAGCGTGAACGACAGGCAGTGCCGCTCGGCCAGGCAGGCGCGCAGCAGCGTGCTGAAGTTGGCCGCGGACGCCTGCAACCGTGGGTTGATCTCGGCGGAGTCACCGGCCCGCACCCCGGCGGTCAGTTGGCTGCGCACGTCCACCTCGGTGAACGCGGTCGCCAGCCCCAGCCCGGCGAACTTCCGCAGCGCGGCGGCGACCTGGAGCGTGTCGTAGTTGCCGTACTGGGTGCCCAGGTGGCCCTGACTGCCGACGCCGTCGATCGGTACGCCCCGGGCCCGCAGGTCCCGCGCCATCTCGTAGACGAACTGCGTCTTGTCGTCCGCCGGGTTGCCGGAGCCGAAGGCCTCGATGTTGTAGTCGTTGTAGAACAGCAGCGCGTCCGGGTCGGCGGCGCGCGCCCAGCGGAACGCGTCCGCGAGGTAACCGGGGCCGAGGTGCTCGGCCCAGAAGCCCTTGTAGTGCAGCGTGGACGGGGTGTCCCAGGGGTCGCTGACCGCCTCGTTCACCACGTCCCACTGCCAGATCCGGCCCTTGAAGTGGCGGACCACGGCGGTGATGTGGTCGCGCAGGATGCGGCGCAGCTCGGCGGTGTCGATGGAGCCGTCCTCGACGCCGCTGGTCAGCCATGCCGGCAACTGGTTGTGCCAGACCAGCACGTGGCCGCGGACCCGCTGGTGGTGCTGGCGCGCGAACGCGACCAGCTCGTCGGCCGGCGCCCAGTCGTAGGTGCCCCGGGTGGGTTCCAGACTCTCCCACTTCATCACGTTCTCGGCGGTGACGGTGGAGAACTCGGACCCGACCAGCTCGCGGTAGCGCGGCTCGGCGGTGTTGTCGAGCGCGGCCATGTCGACCGCGGTGCCCACGTACAGGCCGTGGCGCTTGGCCAGGTCGCCCAGGCTCTGTGCGGCCGGGTCGTAGGGGCGTCCGGCGGTGGCGGGGACGGCGTTGAGGGCGGCGGCGGTCGCCACGGCGACCAGGCCGGCGGCGATCCAGCGGCTCGGCTTCATGGGTGTCCTTCCGGCAAGCGGGCGAAACTTCCGGGAACTTTTCCGAAACTCGGCCGGAACATTACGGCGGTCGATGTGGCTCCGTCAATCGCCGCGTCGCCCCGATGTCTTGACACCCGCCGATGTTAGCGCGAACATAGATGATTGTCTGTATATGGAGGTTGAGGCATGGCCGAGGTGAGGCGCAGTCGGTTGCTTCGTCGGTTGCTGGTCGCGCTGGTGGGCGCCATGACCGCGTTGGTGGGTGGCGTCGTGGTCGCCTCGTCGCCGGCAGCCGCCGCCACCGACCAGTTCCGGGGCATGAACTGGGCGGTGCTGGGCGACAACTTCAGCACCGGGCCGCTCGTCGTGCAGGGCCTGAGCATGTCCGACAGCAACGCGACCGTGCGGGCCAAGGCCAACGCCCTCTACGACGACATGGCGGCCACCATGGGCGTCAACACCGTCCGGCTGCCGGTCAACACCCACACCGTGGGAACGGCCTGGTGGGAGGCCTACCGGGGCGCGATCGACGCCGCCACCGCGCGGGGCTTCAAGGTCATCCTGGCCTACTGGGAGGACGGCGCCGCCTCCGGCGGCCGGATCACGAACCTCGCCGCGTGGAACGCGATGTGGTCCACGGTGACGAACACGTACGGCGCGAACCCCAACGTCTACTTCGAGCCGATGAACGAGCCGCACGGCTACAGCTCGGCGGAGTGGCGCGACGTCGCGGCCAACTGGCTCAGCTACCACTACTCGGCGGTGCCCGGTCGGGTGCTGATTGGCGGCACCGGCTTCAGCCAGGACCTGCGCGACGTCTGCAACGACCCCCGCTTCGCCGCGACGCTGTTCTCCTTCCACCACTACGCGTTCTTCTACGAGGCGATGAGCTACGACGCCTTCCGGAGCCACATCCAGACCCGCCTCGGCAACTGCGCCTCCCGCGCGGTCGCCACCGAGTTCGGCGCGCCCATGAACGACGGCCGTGACTACGCGGACGCCGCCAGCACCGACAACTTCGTGCGCCACATCCGCGCCATGGCCCAGGTCATGCGCGACAACCGGATGGGCGGCACCTACTGGCCGGCCCTCGGGGGCAAGCCCGGCACCATCGGTTACGACTGGTACTCGATGTTCTCGCTCAGCGGCAGCGGCACGAACCTCGACCTGACCGTCCGCAACCCCTCCGGCGCGGACCGGATCCGCTACGGGTGGGGCGACACCGTCGGCGGGCCCACCACGCCGCCGCCGACGACCGGGACGTTCTACCGGATCACCGTGCGCCACAGCGGCAAGGCGATGGACGTCCAGGCGCCGAACACCGACAACGGCGCGCGCGTCGGCCAGTACACGTACGGCGGCAACGCGTGGCAGCAGTGGCAGTTCGTCGACGCCGGCAGCGGCTGGTGGCGCCTCGTCAGCCGGCACAGCGGCAGGTGCCTCGACGTGGTGGGCGCCTCGACCGCCGACGGCGCCGAGCTCATCCAGTACACCTGCGGCAGCGGCGCGAACCAGCAGTTCCAGATGGTGGCCAACGGCGGCTGGTTCCAGCTCCGGGCCCGACACAGCGGCAAGTGTGTGGACGTGCCGGCCCTGTCGACCGCGGACGGCGTGGTGCTCAAGCAGTATCCGTGCAACACCGGCGCCAACCAGCAGTGGTCGCGTACGCCCGTCTGACGGTGGCCTAGTCGTGCGGGCGGCAGGAGGCCCGCACGACCAGCTCGGTGGGCAGCCGGATGTGCGCGTCGCGTTCGACGCCGGCGATCAGGTCGATCAGCAGGCGCAGCGACTCGGCGCCCATCCGTTGCAGCGGCTGCCGGATCGTGGTCAGCGGCGGGTCGACGAGCGCCGACTCGGGGACGTTGTCGAAGCCGATCACCGACAGGTCGTCCGGCACCGGGATGCCCATGCTCCGGGCCACGTCAAGCGTGGAGATCGCCGAAAGGTCGTTGCCGGCGAAGATCGCGGTCGGCCGGTCGGGGAGCGCGAGCAGTTCCGCCGCCGTGCCGGCCGCGCCCTCGATCCGGAAGCCGCCGACGCGGACCAGCCGCTCGTCCACCGCCACGCCGGCGTCGGCCATGGCCTGGCGGAAGCCGGCCTCGCGCAGGCGTGCCGACTCCAGGTCGGGTCGCCCGCTGATGTGCCCGATCCGGCGGTGGCCGAGCGACAGCAGGTAGTTGGTGGCGAGCACCGCGCCGGCGAAGTTGTCCGAGTCGACGGTGGGCAGGCCGGAGGGGCCGGTGTGCGGGTCGACGGCCACGACGTGGAAGCCGTGCTTGGTCTCGACCACGGTCGGCGTCACGATCACCGCGCCGTCGATGAGCGTCCCGGACAGCCGGGCCAGCGACCGACGCTCCCACCCGATGGCGGCGCCCTCGCCGTCGCCGCTGGAGTAGGCCAGCAACTGGTAGCCACTGCCGGCCACCTCACGGGAGGCGCCCTTGAGCAGCTCGGTGGAGAACGGCTCGAACTCGGCCACCAGGATGCCCAGCACGTTCGTCCGGTGGCTGCGCAGGCTCTGTGCGCCCAGGTCGGCCTCGTACCCGAGTTCGTGGATGACCTGCCGCACGCGTTCGACGGTGGCCTGGGCGACGCCGTACCTCCCATTGACAACCTTGGATACGGTTGCCACCGAGACGCCGGCGGTGCGGGCCACGTCCGACATCTTGACGCGCTGCGGGAAGGTCACGCCGACGATGATAGAGGGCTCGCGGGGCTGCGTCGCGACGGTTCGAAAACGTTATCGATACCGATTGACATCGAGTTACGTGGCTGTAACACTCCCCGACAGGTAACCCGACTGAGTGGTCGAGGAGACATCTAATGGCGATGAAACGCCGCGCCGGTGCCGTGCTGGCACTGTTGATGACCAGCGCCCTCGTCGCCGCCGGATGCAGCGGCGGTGGCGACGACGACAAGGCGGCTCCGGAGAGCGAGCTGTACAAGAACCCGGTGACGCTGACCTGGTGGCACAACGCCTCCCAGGACGGCCCCGGCAAGACGTACTGGGAGAAGGTCGCCAAGGACTTCTCCACCGCCCACCCGACCGTCAAGATCGAGATCGAGGCGATCGAGACCAACCAGCTCCAGCGCACCCGGCTCCCGGCCGCGCTGCTGAGCAACGACCCGCCGGACGTCTTCCAGGCCTGGGGCGGCGGCGAGATGCGCGAACAGGTGGAGGCCGACTACCTCAAGGACATCACCGACCAGGTCAAGACCGAGGTCGCCGACATCGGCTCCGCGGCCGAGATCTGGCAGGTCAACGGCAAGCAGTACGGCCTGCCGTACCGGATGGGCATCGAGGGCGTCTGGTACAACAAGGACATGTTCGCGAAGGCGGGCATCTCGGCGCCGCCGACCACCTTCGAGGAACTCAACGCCGCGGTCACCAAGCTCAAGGCGATCAACGTCGTGCCGATCGCCCTCGGCGCCGGTGACAAGTGGCCCGCCGCCCACTGGTGGTACAACTTCGCGCTGCGCGCCTGCTCCGTCGACACGCTGAAGAAGGCGTCCACCGACCGGAACTTCGACGACCCGTGCTTCGTCAAGGCCGGCCAGGACCTCAAGACCTTCATCGACACCAAGCCGTTCCAGAACAACTTCATCGCCACGCCCGGCCAGAACGACCCGACCAGCGCCAACGGCCTGCTCGCCAACGGCAAGGCCGCGATGGAGCTGATGGGCGACTGGAACCGGGGCACCCTGGACACGGTCGCCACCGACAAGGCGAAGCTCGGCAAGTTCCTCGGCTGGTTCCCGGTGCCGGCGATCTCCGGGTCCGCCGGTGACCCGAAGGCGGCCCTCGGCGGCGGCGACGGGTTCGCCTGCGCCAAGCAGGCGCCGGCGGAGTGCGTCGAGTTCCTCAAGTACCTCGTGAGCCCCGAGGTGCAGAAGGGCTACGCCGCCACCGGCACCGGCCTCCCGGTCGCCAAGGGCGCGGCGGACGGCGTGACCGACCCCGCGCTGAAGTCGATCCTGACGGCCACGTCCGAGGCCACCTACGTGCAGCTCTGGCTGGACACCGCCTACGGCAGCACCGTCGGCAGCGCGATGAACGACGCCATCGTCGCCATCTTCGCCGGCAACGGCACGCCGGAGAAGGTCGTCTCCGCCATGAAGGCGGCCGCGAGCAAGTGACCTCCACCGACCAGACCCGGTTCCCCGCCGGCGGCGTCACCGCGCCGCCGGCGGGCTCCCGGCCCACCGGACGCGCCTCCTCCCGTCGGGCCGAGACCCGCCGCAAGTGGTACGAGATCGTCGGGCTCACCACGCCGGCGCTCGTCGTCTACGTGACGTTCGTGCTGGTGCCGATGGGCTTCGCGTTCTACTACAGCCTGTTCCGGTGGCGCGGGGTGGGCCCACCCACCGAGTTCGTCGGCTTCAAGAACTACGTCCTCGCCTTCCAGGACCCGATCTTCCTCGACGCGCTGCGCAACAACGCGATCGTCGTGTTCGGGTCGCTGCTGGTCCAGGGTCCGCTCGCGCTCGGCGTCGCGCTGCTGCTCAACCGCCGCTTCCGCGGGCGCGGCGCGTTCCGGCTGCTGGCCTTCGTGCCGTACGTGCTCGCCGAGGTCACCGTCGGCATCATGTGGAAGCTGATCCTGACCGGCGACGGCACGGCCGACGAGCTGCTGCGGGCACTGGGCCTGGGCGGCCTGGTGCAGGCGTGGCTCGCCGACCTCGACGTGGTCATCTGGACGCTGCTGTTCGTCCTCACCTGGAAGTACGTCGGCTTCGCCATCATCCTGCTGCTGGCCGGCCTGTCCAACGTGCCCGAGGAGCTGACCGAGGCCGCCGCGATCGACGGCGCGAGCTGGTGGCAGACCCAGCGCCACATCACGCTGCCGCTGCTCGGCCCGACGATCCGGATCTGGATGTTCCTGTCGGTGATCGGCTCGCTCCAGGTCTTCGACGTGGTCTGGGTGACCTCGGTGCCGGCGGTGCGCTCCCTCGGCGCGTCGGCCACCATGGCGACGTACATGGTGGACAACGGCTTCTTCGCCCGGTTGTGGGGCTACGGCAACGCGGTGGCCGTGATCCTGTTCGTCATCTCCTTCGTGGCGGCACTGCTGTTCCAGCGCTTCCTGCTCCGCCGCGACATCGAGGGCGCCATCACGAGAAGGGCGAACTGACCGTGACCGCGAATTCCGTCCTGTCCCCGGCCGCCGGCCGCCGGCCGATCTCCTGGGGCACGCCGCTCACGTACGCGCTCGCGCTCGCGGTCGCGGCGGTGTCGATCGCCCCGATCGTCTACGTGATCGTCGGCGGCTTCCGCACCACGCCGCAGATCGTCGACGACCCGGCCGGGCTGCCCGACCCGTGGGTGTGGGACAACTACGCGCGGGTGCTGACCCAGAGCGACTTCTGGCGGCAGGCGTTCAACAGCGCGGTGATCGCGCTGGGCACCACGCTCGGCGTGGTGGTGCTGGGCCTGTGCGCGGCGTTCGTGATCGCCCGCTACAGGTTCCGCGGCCGGGAGGCGCTCAACACCTTCTTCACGCTCGGCCTGCTCTTCCCGGCCGGCGCGGCCATCCTGCCGCTCTACCTGATGCTGCGGGACCTGAATCTGATCAACTCCTACTACGCGGTGATCCTCCCGCAGGTCGCCTTCTCGCTGCCGATCACGATCGTCATCCTGCGGCCCTTCCTGGCCGCCATCCCCCGGGAGCTGGAGGACGCCGCGGCGATCGACGGCGCGGACCGGCTCGGCTTCCTCTGGCGCATCGTGCTGCCGCTGTCGCGGCCCGCGCTCGTCACCGTCGGGATCCTCGCGTTCGTGGCGAGCTGGAACGCGTTCCTGCTGCCGCTGCTCGTCCTCGGCGACGTCAACCTGCACACCCTGCCGCTGGGGGTGCAGAACTTCTCCAGCCAGTACACCACCGACACCGCGGGCGTCCTCGCCTTCACCTCGCTGGCGATGCTGCCGGCACTGCTCTTCTTCACGCTCGCCGAGAAGCAGATCGTCGGTGGCCTGCAGGGTGCGGTCAAGGGCTGAGCGGCAGCGGTACGAGCACAACCGAGGGAAAGGCACACCATGACAGAGGTCCACGCGGTGGTGGACGGGCCGGCACCGGCCCAGGAGGGCCCGGACGGGCACGCCGGCGAGACACGCGTACGCGAGCTGCTCGGCCGGATGACGCTCGACGAGAAGATCGCGCAGCTCGTCGGGTTCTGGGAGAAGGAGGACGGCGAGGCGGTCGCGCCCCTACAGGGGGAGTTCGCCGCCGCCGCCCGGCTGGAGGACTTCGCCCGGCACGGGCTGGGTCACCTCACCCGCGTCTACGGCACCCGTCCGGTCGACGCGGCGGCGCGCGCGGCCTGGCTGTGGCAGTTCCAGCGGGGCCTGGTGACCGGCACCCGCCTGGGCATCCCGGCGATCGTCCACGAGGAGTGCCTCACCGGCCTGTCGGCGTGGAAGGCGGCCACCTTCCCCACGCCGCTGGCCTGGGGCGCCGCGTTCGACCCCGACCTGGTCACCGAGATGGCCGCCGCGATCGGGGCCTCGATGCGGGCGCTGGGCGTCCACCAGGGTCTTTCCCCGGTGCTCGACGTGATCCGGGACCCGCGCTGGGGCCGGGTCGACGAGTGCATCGCCGAGGATCCGTACCTGGTCGGCACCATCGGCACGTCCTACGTGCGCGGCCTCCAGTCGCAGGGTGTGCACGCGACGTTGAAGCACTTCGCCGGCTACTCCGCGTCGCGTGCCGGCCGCAACTTCGCCCCGGTGCACGCCGGTCCCCGCGAGCTCGCCGACGTGCTGTTCCCGCCGTTCGAGATGGCGATCCTCGACGGTGACGCCCGTGGCGTCATGCACTCCTACGCCGAGATCGACGGCGTGCCGGTGGCCGCCGACCCGACGATGCTGACCGGCGTGCTGCGGGACCGCTGGGGCTTCGACGGCACGGTGGTAGCCGACTACTACGGCGTCGCCTTCCTGAACCTGCTGCACCACGTGGCGGGCGACCACGCGGAGGCGGCCGGGCAGGCGCTGACCGCGGGCGTCGACGTCGAGCTGCCGACCGGGGACGCCTACCTGACGCTGCGGGAGTCGGTGCGCGCCGGCGCCGTCGACGAGGCGCTCGTCGACCGGGCGGTGCTGCGGGTCCTGCGGCAGAAACAGGACCTCGGCCTGCTCGACGCGACGTTCACCGACGAGCCGCCGCGCGCGGTCGACCTGGACTCGCCGGCGCACCGGACGATCGCCCGCCGCCTCGCCGAGGAGTCCGTCGTGCTGGTCGCCAACCAGGGCGTCCTGCCGCTGGCGGCGGGTCGGCGGGTGGCGGTCGTCGGCCCGAACGCGGACCGGCAGGGCGCGCTCTTCGGGTGCTACTCCTTCCTCAACCACGTGCTGGTCCAGCACTCCGGGGTGGAGACCGGCATCGAGGTGCCGACGGTCCTCGACGCGGTGCGCGACGAGTTCGGCGCCGACCGCGTCACCTGGTCCGGCGGCTGCGACGTGGACACCGACGACCGGTCCGGTTTCGCCGAGGCGGTGGCCACGGCGTCCGCGGCCGACGTCGCCGTCCTGGTCGTCGGTGACCACGCCGGCCTCTTCGGGCGGGGCACGGTCGGCGAGGGCTGTGACCGGGACGACCTGGAGTTGCCCGGCGTCCAGCGGGAGCTGGTCGAGGCGGTCCTGGCGACCGGCACCCCGGTCGTGCTGGTGCTGGTCACCGGCCGGCCGTACGCGGTCGGCTGGGCGCTGTCCCGCTGCGCGGCCGTGGTGCAGGCGTTCTTCCCCGGTGAGGAGGGCGCCGCCGCGATCGCGGGGGTGCTCTCCGGTCGGGTCAACCCGTCCGGCCGGCTGCCGGTCAGCCTGCCCGGGTCGGCCGGCGCGCAGCCGTACTCCTACCTGCACCCGGCGCTGGGCCAGGGCAGCGAGGTCACCAACCTGCCGGCGCTGCCGGTCGCGCCGTTCGGGCACGGCCTGTCCTACACCACGTTCGCGTACACCGATCTGGCGGTGCCGGCGACCGCGCCGACCGACGGCGCGCTGCGCGTCACGGTGCGGGTGACCAACACCGGCGCGGTCGCCGGCGACGACGTGGTCCAGCTCTACGGCCGTGACCTGGTGGCCTCGGTGACCCGGCCGGTGGCGCAGCTGCTCGGCTACCGGCGGGTACGCCTGGAGCCGGGCCAGTCGGTCACCGTCGCGCTGACGGTGCCCACCACCCGCCTGGCGTTCTCCGACCGCACGCTGACCCGGGTGGTGGAGCCCGGTGAGGTCGAGGTGTGGGTCGGCACGAGCGTGCGGCGGGACGCGCAGGCGTCCACCACGCTGACCGGGCCCACGGTCCCGGTCACCAACGCGTCCGCGCGCTGGACGACCACGGCCCTGAGCTGACGTCCGGTCCGCCGGTCGTCCACGGGGGCCGACCGGCGGACCGGCCCACGGCGGGTCCCGCACCCCGGGCGGCGGTGGTCGTGCCGGGTCCGGCGCGCGCCCCGCCACCGCCGTGGCGCTGCCCCGGGGTGGGTAAATCGCCGCAAAACGGACTTTCGTCGGAGGTGGACTCCGTAGGCTCCGGAGGTCGTTCAGCCCCCGCACGGTGGGGCTCCCGGTGCCGGCCCGCAGGGATGCGTGAGTCACGATGATGGACGCGGACACCATGGTCCTGCCCCGGCTCGGGCCGGCCGAGGCCGACGTCGAGGACCCGTGGGGGGAGGACCGGCCACCACGCCCGCGCCGGGCCGCCGCCCGCGTCGCGGCCGGCGCGAACCGGTGGCGGATCGCCGCGTGGCTGCTGCCGGCGCTGCTGACCGGCGGGCTCGGCGGGGCCGGGCTCGGGACGCCGGGGCTGCGGACCGAGGAGCTGGCCACCTGGCGCGCCGCCACGTCCCCGTGGCGCGAGGCGTGGACCGGTGACCGGACGCTGGCGCCGTACCACCTGCTGATGCGCGGCTGGGTGGAGCTGTTCGGCGCGGGCGACGTCGCGCTGCGCGTACCGTCGCTGCTGGCGATGACCGCGGCCGTGGCGCTGGTCGGCGCGCTGGCCGCGCGGATGTTCGCCCCCGGCACGGGGGTGCTGGCCGGCGCGCTGCTCGCGGTGCTGCCGTCCTCGACCCGGTACGCGCAGGAGGCCCAACCGCACGCGGCGGCGCTGTTCGCCGCCGTGCTGGCCACCTGGCTGCTGCTGCCGGTCCTGGAGCGACCGACCGCGCGGCGGCTCACGGCGTACGCCGGGGCGGTGGTCCTGCTCGGCCTGTGCCAGGCCGGGGCGGTGCTGTTGCTCGCCGGCCACGGGTGGGTGGTGCTGGCGTTCCGGCGCGCGACGGCCGGCCGCTGGTGGGCCGCCGCGACGCCGGGCGTGCTCGGCGTCGCCGCGCTGCTCTGGTCCGGCGCGCGGGACGACGGCGGGCTGCTCCCGCCCGGCGTCCGCGTCGATCCGGGCGTCCTGGCGGCCACGCCCCGGGAGTTGTTCGGCGTCGCCGCGCTCGGCGCGGTGCTCGCCGGGCTCGCGCTGTTCAGTCTCCCGCTCCGGTACGCCGCCGCGATCTGTACCGCGTGGGCGCTGGTCCCGGCGCTCGGTCTGCTGCTCGTGGCGCGGGTCGTCCCGGTCTGGTCGCCGGCCGGCCTGCTCTTCACGGTGCCGGCCTGGGCGGTGCTCGCCGCGGTGGCGCTGTCCCGGCTGCGCGCCCGCGGGGCGGTGGCCGGGCTGGCGGCGGTCGCCCTGGTGGGCGCGCCGGCCCAGGTGGCCGTGCGGGGACCCGACGGGCACGGACAGGACCCCCGCCGGGTCGCGGCGATCATCGACGGGCTGGGGCGGCGCGGGGACGGCGTGCTCTACGACGATCCGGCGGCGCGGACGCTGGTGGCCCGGTACGTGCCCGTCGACCGCCGGCCGGTCGACGTGCTCGCCACCCGGCCGGGGACCGACTGCGACGGTTGCGACGTGGTCCCGCGCCGGCTGTGGCTGATCCAGCCCGGTCACCCGACCACCCCGTGGGTGACCGGCGTCGGCGCGGCGGCGCGGGGCCTGCGGGCCGGGTACCGCCCGGAGCGGGTCTGGCGGCCGGCCGGGTTCACGGTGGTCCTGCTGACCGACCAACGGCGGACATCGCCCTGATTCGCGTCTTTCTCACCTGGTTGTCCGATTAGCATCGGTCCGGGTTCCTGGCGAGCCCGATGCAGACCATGGGGGAAACGTTGGCCGTCGCCGCCGATACACGCCTGTCCCGCGCCACCCGGCCGGTGCCGTCGGGCGAGCGCCCACGGGTGGGTGCCCCGCCCGGGCCGCCCGTCCCACCCGGCGCCGACCGCCGGCAGCGCAACATCCGGGCCCGCCTGGCGTACGCCCGCTGCGGCGCCACGGCCGGGCCGCTGCGCCCGCCCCGGCGACCCGACGCACCCGTCGAACTCCGCCCCGCCGCCTCGGTCGCCGCGCGGTCCGTGCTCACCCTGCTGGTGTTCGTCAACAGCGCCGCCGGCCTGCTCTTCGTCGGCTGGCTGCTGCTGCCACAGCACGTGCCCGGAGCGGGCGTCGTCGGCCCGGGCGGCTGGTCGACGCTCGCCGCCCGGCTCGCGTTCTGCGTGGTCGTCGGCGTCGAACTGATCCGGCTGGCGCAGAACGTGGTGGTGTGCGTGTTCGCCTTCCACGCGAAGGATCCCGTGCCGGTCGATCCGCCGGTCGGCCTCCGGGTGGCGCTGCTCACCACGATCGTGCCGAGCAAGGAGCCGCTCGACGTCGCGGAGCGCACGCTGCGCCGGCTCCGCGAGATCGTCTACTGCGGGCAGGTCGACGTGTGGATCCTCGACGAGGGGGACGACCCGGCGGTGCGGGCGATGGCCGCGCGGCTGGGCGTACGGCACTTCACCCGGCGGGGGCGGCCGGAGTACAACCAGCCGCGCGGCGAGTTCCGGGCCCGGACCAAGTCCGGCAACCACAACGCCTGGCGGGCCGAGCACGAGCACCGCTACGACGTGGTGGCCAACGTGGACCCGGACCACGTGCCGCTGCCGCACTTCCTGGAACGCACGCTCGGCTACTTCCGCGACCCCGACGTCGCGTTCGTGGTGACCCCCCAGGTGTACGGCAACATGCACCAGAACTTCGTCGCCCACGGCGCCTCGGTGCAGCAGTACCTCTACAACGGCCTGATCGCCCGGGGCGGCAACGGGCTGGACGCGCCGCTGCTCACCGGCACCGGTCACCTCTACCGGCCGGCGGCCTGGCGGACCATCGGCGGCTACCAGGACTCGATCATCGAGGACCACCTCACCAGCATCCGGATCCACGCCGCCGTCAACCCGGCCACCGGCCGCCGGTGGAAAGGCGTCTACACCCCGGACGTGGTGGCGCTGGGGGAGGGGCCGACCTCCTGGGCCGACTACTTCAACCAGCAGCGACGCTGGGCGGCCGGCATCTGCGAGATCCTGCTCCGCCGCGAGCTGCGCGCGCCGCGCGACCTGCCGGCACGCCGCCGCTGGCAGTACCGCCTGCTCCAGTTCTACTACCCGAGCGTGGCGGTCAGCCTGCTGCTGGGCAACGCCGCCACCGCGCTGTACCTGCTCACCGGCGTCGACGCGGGCCGGCTCGACCCGCAGGTGTGGGCCGCGCTGTGGGGCACCACCATCGGCACCTGGTTCCTGCTGTGGCTCTGGCTGCGTCGCTTCAACATCGCCCCGCACGAGCGGGAGGAGGTGGGCATGGTCGGCATGGCGCTCGCGTTGTTCGCCGGGCCGGTCTACCTGGCCGCGGCGGTGGGCACCCTGCTGCGCCGCCGGCTCGGCTTCGTGGTCACCGCCAAGGGGGCGCTGCGCACCGCCGAGTCGCCCCGCACGTTCCGGCTGCACCTGTGCTGGGCGGCGGCAGCCGCCGGCCTGCTCGGGGCCAGCTTCGCGCTGGACCACGACCACCCGCTGCTGCGGGTCTGGCCGGCGCTGACGCTGGTCACCGGGCTCGCGCCGCCGTTGATCGCCTGGGCGGAGCGGGTCCGGGCCGGCCGGGACGAGCCGGCCCCGGAACGGTCGGCGCCGACCCCGGCGCCGGCGCCGGCGGCGGTCGGCGGTGGTGCGCCGTGCTGAGGCTGACCGTGCCCCGGGTGGGGCTGGCGCTGGCCGGCGTGCTGCTGCTGGCGTACGCCTTCGTGGTGGCGCCCGGCGTCCGGCGCGACCCGGCGCCGGCCCCGCCCCGGGCGGCGGCGTCGCCGGCCGACGCTCCGGCGTCGCCGGTTGACGCCCCGGCGACCACCACGTCCGGTCCCGCCGCCGGCGTCTTCCCACCGGCCGGCCGGGCGTTCGTCGGGGTGATGACCGACAAGGGCCCGTACGACCTCACCGCCGTGGACCGCTTCGCCACCGCCGCGGGGCGCGCGCCGCAGGTGCTGCTCTTCGGCGCGAGCTGGGCGTCCGCCGCCTTCGACCGGAGCCTCTTCGACCGGATCGCCGACCGGGGCATGATGCCGATGCTGGGCTGGGAGCCCTGGGACCACACCGTGGACGAGGCGGCCCGGCGCACCGGACTGACCGCCCGCCAGGTCGACCGGCTCCGGTCCACCCAGCCGGACTACCGGCTGGACCGCATCGCCCGCGGCGACTTCGACGGCTACCTGCGGTCCTGGGCGGAGGGGGTGCGGTCGCTCGGCTACCCGATCGCCATCCGGTTCGCGCACGAGATGAACGGCGACTGGTACCCGTGGAGCGAGCGGGCCAACGGCAACCACCCGGGCGACTACGTGCGCGCCTGGCGGCACGTGCACGACGTCTTCACCGCGGCCGGGGCCACCGACGTCGCCTGGGTGTGGAGCCCGAACGCCCGATGGGACAAGACGACCGCCGGGCTGGGCGGGCTCTACCCGGGCGACGACTACGTCGACTGGGTCGGCGTCACCGGCTACTACGGCACCGGCGCGTTCACCAAGACCTACTGGTCGTTCGACCAGATCTTCGGACCGACCATCACCGAGATCCGCACCGTCACCGGAAAGCCGCTCGTCGTCACCGAGACCGGCGCCTCCGACGTCGACGCCCGCAAGGCACGGTGGATCCGCGAGACCTTCGGCTCGCTGCCCCGCTACCGGAACCTGATCGGGCTGATCTGGTTCGAGGTGGACAAGGAGGCGGACTGGCGCATCGCCGACTCGCCCGCCGCCGCGACCGCGTTCGCCGAGGCGGTGTCCGTCCCGCGCTACGACGTGACCTGGTCGCCGGCGACGAGGCCGCGCACCGAGGCGGACCGGTAGGAGCGGGCGCACCGTCCCCGGGGCGTCACCGGACGACGACACCCCGACCGGCGCCCGTGACGGCTGGTTGACGCGACCTGCGGCAGGGTCGCGGCACGAGGCGACACGGCGCGAGGGGGCGGCATGGTCAGGACGATGCTCTTCAGACGTGCGCGCCCCGGGTGCGAGCCCGCCGTGGGGCCGGCGTGGGAGACGGTCGCCGGACAGCTCAGCGCGTTGCCCGGCAGCCTCCGGCACGAGCTGCTGCGCGACGCCCTGGACCCGTACGGCTTCGTCGTGGTCACCGAGTGGGCCGACGAGGCGGCGCTGCGCGCGTACCGGGACGGGCCGGTGGCGGCGCGCCTGGCCGAGCTGCTCCGGCCGCTGACCGAGGCGGGCGGCCCGCCCGACTATCCGACGATGACCGAGGACACCGACGGTGACGGGCCGGTCTACGTCGACGTGGAGCTGGTCGTCCCGTGCGCCCGCCTCGCCGAGTTCCACCGGGGCTACCCCGAGGTGGTGCGTCGGATGGCGGCCGTGCCGGGCTACCGGCGTGAACGGCTGCTCCGCGAACCCGGGTCGGACGTGCACCACATCTTCGCCGAATGGGACGACGCGGCCGGGTTCCTCGACTGGATCGCCGACCCGGCGCACGCCTCGACGCAGGCCGGGCCGATCGCGCCGTTCCTTCTCGACATCCGACGCCGTCTCTTCCACGTCGTGCCCGACGTGGACGACCGGCGACACCACACCACGGACACGGAGGCCGACGTGCAGAGGACAACGGACGTACTGGTCGTCGGCGCGGGCCCCACCGGGCTCACCGCCGCCGTCGAGCTGGCCCGACGCGGCGTCGACTGCCGGGTGATCGACCGGCTGGCGACCCCGCCCGACCAGGCCGACAAGGCGATCGGCGTGCACTGCCGCACCATGGAGATCTGGGAGGAGCAGGGCGTCGTCCGGGAGGCGATGGACGCCGGCATCTGGCTCACCGGCAACACGGTCTTCGTCAACGGCGTCCAGACGCACCGGATGAGCTGGGAGCTGCCCGGCCTGCCGTACGCCCACCTCGGCCTGCCGCAGTACGAGACCGAACGGATCCTCACCGAGCGGCTGGCCACGCTCGGGGTGCGCCCCCGGCGCGGCGCCGAACTGGTCGACTTCACCCAGGACACCGACGGCGTGACCGCCACCGTCCGCACCGCCGACGGCGGCACCGAGACCGTCCGCGCGGCGTACCTGGTCGGTTGCGACGGCGCGCACAGCCGGGTCCGGGAGCGGCTCGGCCTCACCTTCACCGGCGGGCTCGGCCGCTTCCCGCAACTGTTCATGCTCGTCGACGTGGACGTGGACTGGGACATGCCGGACGGGCACCTGCTGCGGTTCCTGCACACCACCGACGGACAGATGGACGGGATGCTGGTCTGTGTCCCGCTGCGCGGCGAGCGCCGGTACCGGATCGCCACCCTCGCCCCGCCCCGGTTCTTCGCGCAGACCGGTGGGCAGGACGCCCCGCCCGGCTTCAGCGAGGAACTCGCCTCGCCGACGCTCGACGACGTGCAGGCCGCCCTCGACCGGCTCGCCCCGCCCGGCACCCGGGCGACGAACCTGCGCTGGTCGTCGGTGTTCCGGATCAGTCACGGCATCGTCGACCGCTACCGGCACGGTCGGGTCTTCGTCGCCGGCGACGCCGCCCACCTGCACCCACCGGCCGGCGGCCAGGGCATGAACACCGGCATCCAGGACGCCTGGAACCTGGCCTGGAAGCTGGCCCTGGCGGTCCGCGGGCACGCCGCCCCCGGACTGCTGGACAGCTACGAGGCCGAGCGGCGGCCCGAGGGCGAGGAGATCGTCGGCCGCGCGGTGCGGATGGCGGGCACCGAGGAGCTGGACCGCGCCGACCTGGAACGGCAGTTCCTCCAGGAGATGTCCCTGCTGCTCAGCTACGCCGGCAGCCCGCTGGTCGGGGAGACCGTCGCCGACCCGGCCGCGCTCGGCGACGCACCCCGCCCCGGTGACCGCGCGCCGGACGTCGAGGGACTGCGGCGGCGCGGCGTCGGCCACCCGCTGCGGTTGCGGGACCTGACCCGGGGCACCGGGCACACGCTGCTGCTCTACGCCGATGCCACGGCCACCGCGGCGGAGCTGGCCGGCTTCGCCGACCTCTGCGCCGACGCCCGGCGGCAGGCCGGCGGGGAGCTGGACGCGTACCTGCTGCTCGACCCGGACGTCGCCGAACCGCACCTGGCCGACCCGCCGGTGCTGCGCGACGCCGACCGGCGGTTCCGCGCCGGGTACGGCCTGGCCGGCACCGGGCTCTACCTGATCCGCCCGGACGGCCACGTCGGGTTCCGGGGCGCCCCGGTCGACCCCGACGCGCTCCGCAAGCACCTGGGCCTGGTGTTCGGCGGTCTCCGGTGAGCCGGGTCCGGACGGTGCTGGCGATGCGGACCCGGGAGGGCTGCGAGGAGCGGTTCGAGGCGGAGTGGCGCACCGCCGCCGAGGAGATCCGCGCGCTTGACGGCTGTCTGCACCAGGACCTGGTCCGCGACGCCGACGACCCGCGCAGCTATCTGGTGATCAGCGACTGGGCCGATCGGGAGCGGCTGGACGCGTTCGGCCGCAGCGCGCACCGCGACCGGCTGCTGCGCGTGGTCCGGGAGCTGCGCGAGTCCGCGGAACGGCACACCTACCAGGTCCTGCACAGCGTGACCGGCGAGCCAGAGGAGGCCCGATGACCGAGGATGTGGTACCGGCCGGCGAACTGTACACGGACGCGTTCGCGGCCGATCCCTATCCCACCTTCGCCCGGCTGCGCGCGCAGCGGCCGGTCTGCCCGGTGGGGTCGCCGCGCTTCGACTCCTGGCTGATCACCCGCTTCGACGACGCGCGCGCGGCGTTGACCGACCCGCGGCTGTCCAAGGACCTCTACGGCCCGGACCGGCACTTCCTGCGGATCTTCGGCCCGAACTCGGAGGGGCTGAACCGCAACATGCTCAACTCCGATCCGCCCGAGCACACCCGGCTGCGCCGCGTGGTGTCGCAGGCGTTCGCGCCGCGGCGGATCGAGGCGCTGCGACCGCGGGTGGCCACCGTCGTCGACGCCCTGATCGACAAGATCGTGCCGCGCGGCGAGGCGGACCTGATGCGGGAGTTCGCCATCCCGCTGCCGATGACGGTCATCTGCGAGCTGCTCGGCGTGCCGCCGGCCGACCACGACCGGGTGCTCGACTGGACCCAGGTCATCCGCACCTCCGGCTCGACCCGCCGGCCGCCGGAGGAGGAACGCGCGGCGGTGCAGCAGGCCCAGGCGCAGCTGCACCACTACCTGACCGACCTGGTCCGGGACAAGCGCGACGACCCGGCCGACGACATCATCGGCGAGCTGGTGCGGGCCGTCGACCGGGACCGGACGCTGTCCGAGGCGGAGCTGGTGACCACCACGTTCCTGCTGCTGTTCGCCGGCCACCAGACCACCGCCGACTTCCTCGGCAACGCGGTGCTGGCCCTGCTCACCCACCCCGAGCAGTGGGAACTGCTGCGCAGCACGCCGCGCCTGCTGCCCACCGCGATCGAGGAACTGCTGCGGTTCGACGGCCCGCTGCCGGTGGCCAGCCCGCGCGTCGCCACCGAGGACGTCGAGTACCAGGGGGTACGCATCCCGCGCGGGTCGATCGTCGGGGTGGCGATCAACGCGGCGAACCACGACCCGGCCCACTTCACCGATCCGGACCGGCTCGACCTGCGCCGGGTCCGGGGGCCGCACCTCGGCTTCGGCCACGGCGTGCACTACTGCCTGGGCGTCTCACTGGCCCGGATGGAGGCGCTGCTCGCGCTCTCCGCGCTGCTGCGCCGGCTGCCCGGGTTGCGGCTCGCCGTGCCGCTCGCCGAGGTGCGCCGGCTGCCCGCCGCCTCGCCCTTCCGCGGCCTGCTGGAACTGCCGGTCACCTTCTCCGCCTAGCCCGCCCACCCAGCCAAGGAGCACGTCATGGTCTTCCGGAACGTGATCGTCTGCCACATGGTCCCCGGCAGCGACGAGATCGTCGGCAACGTCTTCGGTCACTACGACCAGATCACCCGACCGCAGGATCTCGGCGTCATCGGCCGGTACCTGCTGTCGCACCACGACCTGTACCTGCACGTGATCGAGCGCGAGCAGGACCCGAGGATCTCCGGGCAGACCCGCGGGCTGCCCGCGTTCCAGAAGATCGCCGAGGAGATCGGCCCGTACGTGACGCCGTACCCGCGGTACTGGAAGAACCCGTCGGACTCGGTGGCCAAGGAGTTCTACCACTGGGCGCCGGAGGGGGAGCCGCCGGACGACACCACGCTGACCGTGATCGTCGGACGGATCAAGCCGGGCGCCGAGCCGGACGTGGCCCGCGTGTTCGCCGAGTCCGACGCCGGATCGCTCCCGGCCGAGCTGGGCGTCACCGGGCGCTGGCTCTACTCGATCGACGACGTCTACGTGCACCTGCTGGAGCAGGAGTCCTCGGCGGCCGAGGCCACCCGCGACCAGCACGCCGACACGCCGACGTTCGACAAGGTGCGGCGGGAGCTCGGCCCGTACGTCGAGCCGTACCGGCCGGACCTCTGCCACGGCCCGCAGGACCAGGTGGCCACCGTCTTCTACCGCTGGCGCGCGCAGGACTGAGCCGGCCGGAAACCGCCCTCCGCCGCACCCCCGTACGCCAGGCTGGGACCGAGGCGTACGGGGGTGTCGGGTGCCGACCAAGGAGATCATTCAGCACATCGGCGCGTTGCTGGACCTGATCGGGGTACTGGTCATCGCGGTGGGCGTCACGGTCGCCACGGTGGTGTTCGCGGTGCGCTGCGGTCGTACCCGGCAGGTGGTGGCGCACTACCGGGCGTACCGGCAGGGGGTCGGCCGGGCCATCCTGCTCGGCCTGGAGTTCCTGGTCGGCGGCGACATCATCCGTACGGTCGCGGTGTCGCCCACCTTCACCAGCGTGGGCGTGCTGGCCCTGATCGTGGCGGTCCGGACGTTCCTCAGCTTCTCGCTGGAGGTGGAGCTGGACGGCCGCTGGCCCTGGCAGGGCAAGCTCCCCCGGGCCGGACAGGCGGGCGCCGACTGATGGGGCCACGGACACCGCGCCCGGCACGACCCGGAGCACCCGGCCACCGGCGACGCGGGCTCGCCGGCTCCCGCTCGCCCCGACCGGGACGTGAGATGTATTGCTGGCCGGCACAGGCACGCAGGTGAGAGGTTTGACGTCGACTCACCGGGTCACTGATACCGGGAGTGACGACGGAAGGGGAACACCGGTGCCCGACACGATCCGGACCAGGTCCAGTCAGGACGCCGTCCTGCCACGCGGCGTCACCGACCCGTTGCTGTGGCGCAGCGCGTACGACGTCGCCGCCGCGCACCGGCCGGACGCCGGCGGCCGGTGCTCCAGCCTGCTCTGCGCCGGCGTTCCGGCGCCCTGCGAGCCGCTGACCGTCGCCCGCCGGGCGATGCGCCTGGCCGGGGACGCCAGCCGTCGCGCCGACCACGGCGGGTCGGACGGCCGGCCGGCCGGGAAGCAGCGGCGGGCCGCCTGAGCGGCCGGTGGGGCCGGGCGGTTCGAACCCTGGCCGCCCCGCTCCCGTGTCTATGATCGACAACTCGGTCGAAGTGCGGGAGACGAGGAGGATCCATGACCGTCGACGCCCACGCGTTCTGGCTCCGCGCGCCCGGTGAGGGCGAGATCCGGCCGGTCCGCCTCGACCCGCCCGGCGCCGGTGAGGTGCTGGTCCGCACCCGGTTCACCGGCGTCAGCCGGGGCACCGAGACGCTCGTCTTCACCGGCCGGGTCCCCACCGACCAGCACGCCGCCATGCGCGCGCCGTTCCAGGACGGCGACTTCCCGGCGCCGGTCAAGTACGGCTACCTGAACGTCGGCACGGTCGAGGCCGGCCCGGCGGAGCTGCGCGGGCGGACCGTGTTCTGCCTGTACCCGCACCAGACCGCGTACGTGGTCCCGGCCGGGTCGGTGGTGGTCGTGCCGGACGGCGTGCCGGCGGCCCGTGCGGTGCTGGCCGGCACCGTGGAGACCGCGGTGAACGCGCTCTGGGACGCCGCGCCGCTGGTCGGCGACCGGGTCACCGTGATCGGCGGGGGAATGGTCGGGTGCAGCGTGACCGCGCTGCTGGCCCGCTTTCCCGGCGTCCGGGTCGAGCTGGTCGACGCCGACCCGGGAAAGGCCCGGGTCGCCGAGGCGCTCGGTGTCGACTTCGCCTCGCCCGCCGACGCGACCGGCGAGCGTGACCTGGTGGTGCACGCCAGCGCCAGCGCCGACGGGCTGCAACGCGGCCTGGAGCTGCTCCGCCCGGAGGGCACCGTGCTGGAGCTGAGCTGGTACGGCGACCGCCCGGTCACCCTCGCCCTCGGCGGCGCGTTCCACTCCCGACGGCTCGGCATCCGCAGCAGTCAGGTCGGCACCGTCTCGCCCCGGCGTGCCGACCGCAGCTACGCCGACCGGCTCGCCGTCGCCCTGGACCTGCTGACCGACCCGGCCTTCGACGCGCTGCTCACCGGCCGGTCCCGGTTCACCGACCTGCCCGACGTGCTGGACCGGCTCGCCTCGGGTGAGCTGCCGGCGCTCTGTCATCTCATCACCTACGGCGAGGAGTGAACGTGTTCAGCGTGACCGTCCGGGACCACATGATGGTCGCCCACAGCTTCCGCGGCGACGTGTTCGGCCCGGCCCAGCGGCTGCACGGCGCGACCTTCGTCGTCGACGCCACGTTCCGCCGGCCGGAGCTCGACGCCGACGGGATCGTGGTCGACATCGGCCTGGCCACCGAGCAGCTCAGGGCCGTGCTCGGCGAGCTGACCTACCGCAACCTGGACGACGAGCCGGCCTTCGCCGGGGTGAACACCACCACCGAGGTGCTCGCCCGCACCGTCGCCGACCGGCTCGCCGACGCGGTGCACGCCGGCCGGCTGGGGGAGGGGGCCCGGGAACTGGCCGGGATCACCGTGACGCTGCACGAGTCGCACGTCGCCTGGGCGAGCTACGAGCGGTCGCTGTGACCGGATGACCGCCGTTCACGTGGTGCTGCCGGGCGACATCGACGATCCGGCGAACCCCAGCGGCGGCAACGCCTACGACCGGCACGCCTGCCGGGGGCTGGCGGCGCTCGGCTGGACCGTGCGTGAGCACCCGGTGCCGGGCCGTTGGCCGCACCCGGGGGACCGGGAGCGGTCCGCGCTGGCCGGGCTGCTCGCCGGGCTGCCCGGCGGCGCGACAGTGCTGCTCGACGGCCTGGTCGCCTCGACCGTGCCGGACGTGCTCGCCCCGCACGCCGCGCGCCTGCGTCTGGTGGTGCTGGTGCACCTGCCGATCGAGGACGAGGCCGAGCGGCGGGCCCTCGACGCGGCGACCGCGGTGGTCGCCACCAGCGAGTGGACCCGCCGGCGGCTGCTCGACCGGTACCCGCTCGACCCCGGTCGGGTGACGGTCGCGCCGCCCGGCGTCGACCCGGCGCCGGTCGCCCCCGGCACGCCCGGCGGTGGCCGGTTGCTCTGCGTCGCGGCGGTCACCCCGGTCAAGGGCCACGACGTGCTGGCCGCCGCGCTCGCCGGGGTCGCCGGGCTGGACTGGACCTGCGACTGGATCGGCCCGCTCGACCGGGACCCGGCGTTCGTGGCCCGGCTGCGCCGGCAGCTCACCGGGGCCGGGCTGGCCGACCGGGTCCGCCTGCTCGGCCCGCGCGCCACGACGGAGCTGGCCGGCGCGTACGCCGCCGCCGATCTGCTGGTCCAGCCCTCCCGGCGGGAGACGTACGGCATGGTGGTGACCGAGGCGCTGGCCCGGGGCGTACCGGTGCTGGCCAGCGACACCGGCGGCCTGCCGGCCACGCTCGGGTACGCCCCCGGCGGCGACCGGCCCGGCCTGCTGGTGCCACCGGAGGACCCGGGTCCGACCGCCGACGCGCTGCGCCGCTGGCTCACCGACCCCGGCCTGCGGGACCGGCTGCGCCACGCCGCCCGGCAGCGGCGGGACACCCTCACCGGCTGGCCGGTCACCGTGGACCGGCTGGCGACGGCGCTGAAGGAGGCGACCGCGGCATGACCACCTCACTCCCGCCCGACTTCGCGGACTGGCTGCGACTGCGCGAGCCCGCCGACGCGGTCGCCCGCTCGGTCGAGCTGGCCGACGCGGCCCGCGACCGGCTGCCCGCCGGACGTCCGCTGGTCGTGCACGACCTGGGCAGCGGCACCGGCTCGATGGCCCGCTGGCTCGCCCCCCGGCTGCCCGGCCCGCAGCACTGGGTGCTGCACGAACGTGACGCGCACCTGCTGGCGCTGGCCACCGGCGGCGGGCTCACCGCCGCCGACGGCGCAGCGGTCACGGTGACCACCCGTGGCTCGGACATCACCCGGCTGACCCGCGCCGACCTGGCCGACGCCCACCTGGTCACCGCGTCGGCGCTGCTGGACATGCTCACCGCCGAGGAGATCGACCGGATGGCGGACGCCTGCGCCGGTCGGCCGACGCTGTTCGCGCTCACCGTGTCCGGCCGCGCGGAGTTCACCCCGGCGGATCCGCTCGACGCCGAGCTGGCCGACGCGTTCAACGCCCACCAGCGACGGACCGTCGACGGGCGGGCCCTGCTCGGGCCGGACGCGGTGGACGCCACCGTGGCCGCGTTCGAACGGCGCGGCGTCGAGGTGACGGTGCGGTCCACCCCGTGGCGGCTCGGGCCGGAGCAGGCCGCGCTGACCGCCGAGTGGCTGACCGGTTGGGTGGACGCGGCCGTCGAGGAACGCCCGCATCTGATCGGCCCCGCGCGGACGTATACCGAGTGGCGGCTCGCCGAGGCCGCCGCCGGCCGGGTCGAGGTGGCGCTGCACCACGCCGACCTGCTCGCCGGCTGAACCGAACGGCCCGCCGACACGTGACATCCGGTGGGAACGAGGGAGGACCGTTTGTCACATGTCGCCGTCGCCGCGCCCGTACCGGTCCGGCCGCGCCCGGCCCGGGTGCGCTGGGCCTGGACCCGCCGGGCCTGGTTGCGGCCGGCCGCCGGGCTGGCCGTGCTCGCCGCGCTGGTCGCCTTCGTGGGCACCGGCCCGTTCCTGGCCGGGCTGCGGCTGATCGACGCGCCGGCGCTCGCCGCCGCGCTCGGCATCGGCGTGGTCACCACCGTGAGCGGCGCCTGGCGCTGGTCGCTGGTGGCCGGCGGGCTGGGCGTACGGCTGCCGATGCGCGCCGCGGTGGCGCACTGCTACCGGGCGATCTTCCTCAACTCCACCCTGCCCGGCGGCGTGCTCGGCGACGTGCACCGGGCGGTCCGGCACGGCCGGGACGCCGGGGACGTGGCCCGGGGGGTCCGCGCGGTGGTCTGGGAGCGCGCCGCCGGCCAGGTGGTGCAGGTGGTCATCGCGGTGGGGGTGCTGGCCGCGTTCCCGTCCCCGGTCCGCCGGTACCTGCCGGCGCTGGCCGCCGTCGGGGTGGTGACCGCGGTGGCGCTGGTGCTGGCGGCCCGCGCGGTGCCCCGCTCGGGGGCGTCCCGCGTCGCCCGGGCGGCGCGTACCGCGCTGGCCGACGTGCGCTCCGGGCTGCTGGCGCCGCGGACCTGGGCCGGTGTGGTGATCGCCTCGACCGTGGTGTTCGCCGGCCACCTGGCCACGTTCGTGGTGGCGGCCCGCACCGCGGGGGCCGACGCGCCGCTGTCCCGCCTGCTGCCGCTGACCCTGCTCGCGTTGCTGGCCATGGCCCTGCCGCTCAACGTGGGCGGTTTCGGTCCGCGTGAGGGCGTCGCCGCCTGGGCGTTCGCGGCGGCCGGCCTGACCGCCGCGCAGGGCGTGGCCACCGGCACCGTCTACGGCGCGCTGGTGCTGGTGGCCAGCCTCCCCGGTGCCGTGGTGCTGCTACTGCGCCCGACCGGCAACTGTCGGTGATCCCGCCTACGGTGAGGTGCGAGGTTGCGTCGTCGGTCAGCCCGGCGACCGGACGGAGGAGAACCATGGACGAAACCCTGCCCAGCGCGACGGTCCGGACCCGGGTCACGGTCCCGCTTCGGTTCCCCGACGGATACGCCACCACCGCCCTGGTGCACACGTTCCACGGCCTGGTGGACGGCCGGGAGCACCTGGCGTTCGGGCTCGGCGGGTACGCCGAGGCCGACCCGCCGCTGGTCCGCCCGCACAGCGAGTGCCTGACCGGTGACGTGTTCGGCAGCCAGCGCTGCGACTGCGGCCCGCAGTTGCGCGAGGCGGTCGAGCGCATCGCCGAGGCCGGTGGCTACCTGCTCTACCTGCGTCAGGAGGGGCGGGGCATCGGCCTGTACGCCAAGCTCGACGCGTACGCCCTCCAGGACGACGGCCTGGACACGTACGAGGCGAACCTGGCGCTCGGTCGCGGCGCCGACGAGCGGGACTACACGGTGGCCGCGCAGATGCTCGCCGCGCTGGGCGTGGACCGGGTGGCCCTGCTGAGCAACAACCCGGACAAGGCGGCACAGCTCGACGGGCTGGGCGTCGCGGTGGCCGACCGGGTGGTCACCGGCGTGCACCTGTCCCCGGCGAACGCCGACTACCTGGCGGCCAAGGTCACCCGCGCCGACCACGCCCTCGACCTGCCGTTCGTGCCGTGACCACCCGCCCGTTCGTGCTGCTGAGCTGCGCGATGTCGATCGACGGCTACATCGACGACGCGACCACGGAGCGGTTGCTGCTCTCCAACGACGACGACCTGGACCGGGTCGACGCGACGCGGGCCGGGTGCGACGCGATCATGGTGGGCGCGGCCACGGTCCGCCGGGACGATCCCCGGTTGCTGGTGCGCAGCGATCGGCGGCGTGCCGAGCGGGTGGCGCGGGGCCTGCCCCCGTCCCCGGTGAAGGTGACGGTCACCGGCAGCGGCGACCTCGACCCGGTGGCCCGCTTCTTCACCGTCGGCGACGGCGTCAAGCTGGTCTACTGTCCGAGCGGGGTGGTGGACAAGGCCCGGGAGCAGGTCGGCGCGGTGGCCACTGTGGTCGACGCCGGTGAGCCGGTCACCCCGGAGGCGGTCGTCGCCGACCTGGCCGGGCGCGGGGTCGGCCGGTTGATGGTGGAGGGCGGCGGCACGATGCACCGCCAGTTCCTCACCGCCGGTCTCGCCGACGAACTGCACCTGGTGGTCGCGCCGTTCTTCGTGGGGGACGGCCGGGCGCCCCGGTTCGTCGGGGAGGGCCGCTTCCCCTGGCATCCGGGCCGCCGGGCCCGGGTGATCGAGGTACGCCAGATCGGCGACGTGGTGCTCACCCGTTACGCGCTCTCCGACCGCTGCCAGGCCTGACCACCGCCGCTCCGGTTCGCTCTTGTGCAAGCTCACGGTCGAGATTAGTTTGTTGCTCATCCATACGAATCCATCCCTCCCGAAGGGGTATCGATGAGCGTGCACCACACCGATCCGGGCGCCTCCCGCCGCCGCTTCCTCGGCCTGGTCGGCCTCGGCGTGGCCGCCACCGCCGGCGGCCCGCTGCTCGCCGGATGCTCCGAGAAGCCCGCCGGCTCCGGCGCCGCACAGCAGCTCGACGCCGTCTCCGGCCTGCTGCCGACGCGAAAGGACCCGCCCGGCGCCATCAAGCCCGACATCGTCGGCACCCGCCCGGTGCCCGACGGATACACCAGCTACCCGGCGACCCTGGTCGACGCCATCACCGACAGGCCCGGCACCAGCGGCAAGCAGATCACCGCGATGACGCCCGCCTGGGGCCCGGCGCCGCCCGGCATCGCGCAGAGCGCCTACCTCCAGGCCGTCAACGCCGAGCTGGGCACGCCGGTCAACTTCACCATCCAGGACGGCGCCACCTACGCCGACAAGCTCAACGCCATGCTCAGCGCCCGCGACGTGCCGGAGCTGCTCTGCGTGCCGAGCTGGGAGGTGGAGAAGATCCCGCGCTTCGCCGAGGCGATCAAGGCGCTCTTCGAGGACCTCACCGACCACCTCCGGGGCGACGCCGCGAACGCGTACCCGATGCTGGCCAGCTTCCCGACCGGGGCCTGGCGCCAGGCGGTGTGGAACGAGCGGCTGATGTCCGTGCCCAATCCCACGGACGGGCCGTTCCCCTGGGCGCTGTTCGCCCGCAAGGACCTGCTCGACGCGCGCGGCCTGGGGGTGCCGACCAACCTCGAGGAGCTGCTGACCGCGGCCAGGCAGGTCACCGACCCGGCTCGCAAGGTGTGGGCCTTCGACGACGTCTTCGCCATGATCCAGATGTTCCACCGGGTGCCCGGCGCCAACCAGGGGTGGCGGCTGCGCTCCGACGGGACGCCGGAGTTCAAGTACGAGACGCCGGAGTTCCGCCAGGCGCTCGAGGTGATGGCCAAGATCTACAAGGACGGCCTGGTCCACCCGGACATCGTGGCCAGCCGCGGCGCGGACGCCAAGCAGTTGTTCGCCAAGAACGGCGCCATCGTGTTCAAGCAGGACGGCATCGGCTTCTGGCAGGGCGCCCAGGCCGAGCACCAGAAGACCAACCCGAAGTTGAACATCCAGCCGGTGCCGATCTTCTCCGCCACCGGCGGCGACCCGCTGGTCTGGGGCGAGGACAAGCCCATCTCGTTCACCTTCGTCAGGAAGGGCCTCGGCAAGGAGCGGGTCCAGGAGCTGCTGCGCGTCATCAACTGGTGCTCCGCGCCGCTGGGCAGCCAGGAGGCCCAGCTCCGGGACTTCGGCGTCGAGGGCAAGCACCACACCAAGTCGCCGAACGGGCCGGTCAAGACCGACCTGGCGTTCAAGGAGATCGCCAACCAGTACTTCTTCATCAGCGGTCGCAACCCCACCATCGGGCCGTACCCGGACACCCCCCGCTACGTGCCGGACGTGCTGAACTACTCCAACCAGATGGTCAAGTTCCTGGAGCGCAACCCCTGGGCCGGGGTCAAGCTGGAGATGCCGGCCGCCTACAAGGCCAACCAGGTGCCGACGGAGGACAAGTTCACCGACGTGCTGCGCGGTCGACGCCCGCTCGGCGACGTGGACGCCATCGTCGCGGAGTGGAAGACCAACGGCGGCGAGGAAGCCCGCAAGCTGCTCGCCGACTCGCTGCCCAAGGCGGCCAAGTGAGCGAGCCGGCCGTCGCGGTCGGGCCCGAGCGGGCCCGACCCGACGACCCGGTCGCACCGGCCCGCACGCCCCGCCGTCGCCGGGTGCCGCTGGGCAGCCGGCTGCGCCGCGACTGGCAGTTGCTGGCCATGGTGGCGCCCGGCTTCCTGGTGTTGCTGATCTTCAGCTACCTGCCGATCGCCGGCAACGTCATCGCGTTCCAGGACTACAACCCGTACCTGGGCGACAATCCGTGGCAGGCGTTCACGCACAGCAACTGGATCGGCTTCGGCCAGTTCCAGCTCCTCTTCGACGACCCGGCGTTCTGGGACGCGTTCCGCAACACGCTCGCCATCACCGGGTTCCAGCTCGTGTTCTTCTTCCCGCTGCCGATCCTGCTCGCGGTGATGCTGCACAACCTGCTCTCCAGCCGGCTGCGCGGCCTCGTCCAGACCATCGTCTACCTGCCGCACTTCTTCAGCTGGGTGCTGGTGATCAGCTTCTTCGTCGCCATGCTCGGCGGCGCGGGGCTGCTGGCCCAGACCATGCGCGACGCCGGTGTGCAGCCGTGGAACGTGATGACCAACCCGGACACGTTCATCGTCCTGGTCACCGCCGAGGCGGTCTGGAAGGACGTGGGCTGGGGCACCATCGTGTTCCTCGCCGCGCTGTCCACCATCGACCAGAGCCTCTACGAGGCCGCCGCCGCGGACGGCGCCGGCCGGTGGCGACGGCTCTGGCACATCACGCTGCCCGGCCTGCGTCCGGTGATCGTGCTGCTGCTGATCCTGCGCCTCGGTGACGCGCTCTCGGTCGGCTTCGAACAGTTCCTGCTGCAACGCGACGCGGTCGGCCGGCAGGCCGCCGAGGTGCTCGACACCTTCGTCTACCACTTCTCCATCGCCACCGGGAACTACGGCTACGGCGCGGCGGCCGGCCTGTTCAAGGCCGTCGTCGGCCTGGTGCTGATCCTGGCCGCGAACCGGGTGGCGCACCTGCTCGGCGAACGAGGGATCTACTCGAAGTCATGACCGTGATCATCCGACGGCCGCCGCGCGCGCGGCCCCACCGCCCGGTGTGGGAGGAACGCCCCACCCGCGTCGGCCAGGCGCTCAAGGCCACCCTGCTCACCCTGCTGGTGCTCGGCGTCCTCTTCCCGCTCTGGGTGGTCCTGGTGACCAGCCTCTCGTCGCGCCGGACGATCGCCGACGCGGGCGGCCTGGTGGTGGTGCCGAAGGGCATCGACACCTCGGCCTACGCCACCATCTTCGCCGGCGGCGCGGTCACCCGGGCACTGTGGATCAGCACGCTGGTCACCGTCTGCGGCACCGCGATCGCGCTGACCGTCACCGTGCTGGCCGCGTACGGGTTGTCCCGGCCGGGCACGCTGGGGCACCGCTGGCTGCTGGCGTACTTCCTGATCCCGTTCCTGGTCTACCCGCCGCTCGTGCCGCGCTACCTGGTGGTCACCGGGCTCGGGCTCAAGGACACCATCTGGGCGCTGGTGCTGCCGTCCGCGATCAGCGTGTTCAACCTGGTGGTGGTGCGCGGCTTCTTCCAGGGCATCCCGCAGGAGCTGCTGGACAGCGCGCGCATCGACGGGGCCAGTGACTTCCGGACGCTGGGCCGCATCGTGCTGCCGCTGTCCCGCGCGGTCGTCGCCGTGGTCGGGCTCTTCTACGCGGTCGGCTACTGGAACGTCTGGTTCGACGCGCTGCTGTTCATCGACCGCAACGACATGTACCCGATCCAGCGGGTGTTGCAGAGCTACCTGCTGGCCGGGCAGGCGCCGCACACCTCCGGCGCGGCCAGCGGGGTGACCATGCCGCCGACCGAGGCGATCAAGATGGCGGTGGTGGTGCTGACCGTCGCGCCGATCGTCGCGGTCTACCCGTTCATCCAGCGGCACTTCATCAAGGGGGTGCTGATCGGCGCCGTCAAGGGCTGATCAGAGCACCTGGGACAGGAACCGCCGCAGCCGGGGATGCTCAGGCGCCTCGAACACGGCGGCCGGCGGCCCGGCCTCCAGCACCACACCGGCGTCCATGAACGCGACCGTGTCGGCGACGGTGCGGGCGAAGCCCATCTCGTGCGTGACCACCACCATGGTCATGCCGGCGGCGGCGAGATCCGCCATCACCGCGAGCACGCCCTTGACCAGCTCCGGGTCCAGCGCCGAGGTGGCCTCGTCGAAGAGCATCACCTGCGGGCGCAGCGCGAGCGCGCGGGCGATGGCCACGCGCTGCTGCTGACCGCCGGAGAGTTGCGCCGGCCGGGCGTCGGCCTTCGCGGCGAGCCCGACCAGGTCGAGCTGGGCCCGGGCCACCGCCACCGCCTCGTCCTGGTCGAGTTTCTTCAGCTTCCGCAGCGCGAGCGTGACGTTGCGCAGCACGCTCAGGTGGGGGAAGAGGTTGAACTGCTGGAACACCATGCCGATCCGCTGCCGCAGCGCGTCCGGGTCGTCGCGCAGCACGCTGCGCCCGTCCAGCAGCACGTCGCCCCGGTCCGGCTCGATCAGCCGGTTGACGGCGCGCAGCAGGGTGGACTTCCCGGAGCCGGACGGTCCGATCACGCACGCCGTGCCGCCCCGGGCCACGTCCAGGTCCGCCCCGCGCAGCACCCGGTGCGCGCCGAACGCCAGGTGCACGTCGCGGACGGCGAGGCTGACCGAGGTGACGGTGTCCGTGCTCATCGCGGGTCCCTTCCGTTCGGGGTGACGCCGGCCGGCGTCAGGTCGGTGTCGGGCTCGGGTGGCGGGGCGGCCGGGCGGCCCTGGCGCAGCCGCCGGTCCAGCCAGTTGACGGCGTGTGTCAGCGGCACGGTCAGCAGCAGGTAGAACAGGCCGGCCAGCAGCAGCGCGGACTGGTTGCCGGTGTTCGCCGCGTAGTCCTGGCCGATCCGGAACAGCTCCCGCTGGCTGGCCAGCAGGCCGAGGAAGTAGACCAGGCTGGAATCCTTGATCAACGCGATGAGCTGGTTGACCCAGGCGGGCAGGACCCGGCGTACGCCCTGCGGAATGATCACCAGCCGCATCGACTCGGCCCAGGAGAAGCCGAGCGCCCGGGCGCCCTCCAACTGGGCGGCCTCCACGCTCAGGATGCCGGCCCGGAAGATCTCGCCGAGATAGGCGGCGGCGATCAGCGACAGCGCCAGCACGCCGAGCGGGTAGGGGTTGGGCCCCCAGACCTCCATGCCCAGCGGCGCCAGACCGACGCCGATGAGCAGGATCGTGGCCGCGGCCGGCAGGCCGCGGAACACGTCGGTGTAGACCCGGGCCGGCCACCGCAACCAGCGGGTACGCGAGATGCCGGCGACCGCCAGCAGCATGCCCAGCACCGAGCCGAGCAGGGCGGCGGAGACCGCCAGGATCAGCGTGTTGGGCAGCCCGACGGTCAGCATCTCGGGCAGCGCCTCGCGCATCGAGTCCCCGTCGAAGAACGTCTCCCAGAGGGTGCGCAGTGGATCCATCGTTCCTCCGTCCGCCCCGCTCGAATCCGGCTGTCCGCTCAGGAGGCGGCCGACGGCGAGGGCGCCGCCACCGAGCCGCTGCCGGGCGTGAAGTCGGCCGGGATCGGCCGGCCCGGGTAGTACTGCTCCTGGAGGCGGCTCCAGGTGCCGTCCGCGATCACCTCGTCGAGGCCCTTGTTCAGCGCCTCCCGCAGCCTGTCGTTGCCCTTCGCCACCGCGTACGCGGTCGGGGCCGGGCTGAGCTGCTTGGCGGCGACCCTGATCCGGCCGTTGCTGTCGGCGGCGGACTTGTCACCGATCTCGGCCGGGGCGATCCAGGCGTCGGCGGTGCCGGCCTTGAGCTGGTTGACCGCACCGTTGTAGTCGGGCACGCGCACCGGGTCGAGGTTCTGCCTCGTGGCGAAGTCGTCCTGCACGGTGCCCTGGACCACCACCACGCGCTTGCCGGCGAGCTGGTCGAAGCCGGTGATCGCGGAGCCGGCCGGCACGTCCAGGCCGAAGTAGCCGAAGTCGTAGCCGTTGCCGAAGTCGACGGTCTTCTTCCGCGCCTCGGTGACCGTGATCGAGGAGCTGCCCACGTCGAACTTGCGGTTGTTCACCTGGGAGAGCAGGGCGGAGAAGTCGGTGCCGACGAACTCCACCGTCAGGCCGACCTTGCCGGCGACGGCGCGCAGCAGGTCGTTGTCGAAGCCGGTGAACTCGCCGTCCTTGAGGTAGACGTTCGGCGGGGCGTCGGTGAGCGTGCCGGCCCGGATCACACCGGGCTGGAGCAGGCCGTACGGGTTGTGGGTCCGGTCGGCGGCGTCACCGCCGCCGCAGGCGGTCAGCGCGGTGGCGGCGAGCGCGGCGGCGGCGCCGAGCGCGGCGACGCGGGTCAGGGCGGTACGGATACGCACGATCTCTCTCCAGTGTGGATGGACACGCGGGACGCGTGCCGGTGCCGGCGCCGCCGGGCACGGCGGAGCCGGAAGGGGTGGATCGGGGAAGGGTGGAGCGCTCGTTCAGCGCGCGTCGCGACAGCGGTCGCTGCACACCCGCATCAGGTCGACGTGGCGGCGCGTGACCAGCATGAGGCGGGTCGGAACGAGGGGCGGTGCGAACATCGGGTCTCCCTGGCCGGTTGGTGCTGACCTGGGTGCCAGGCCACGCTTGCGCCGGCTGTCGCCGGCGCCTGGTCCTCACCCGGAGCACCCCACCGTGGCGGAGGGTTGCCGGCCAGCGAGCCGGGGCTTGACGCTGGCGCTCATGACCTGCCGAAAGGCTAGCAGCACCGGTGCGCCGGTCGTCCAGCCGTTATGACCACCCTCACGGCCGTGCCTTACCGGGCGGCTCCGGCCGCCGGGACGCAGAATGGCCGGATGACCTCCCCGCGGGTGACCCTCGACGATCTCGGCGCCTGGCTGATCAAGGGCAACGCGGAGAAGGTGGACCTGGCCGCCCGGTTCGCCGCCGATCCGCGGGTGACCGGCTGGTGCGTGCGTCCCGGCTACCGGGTCCGGCTGATGCGCGCCGGCCAGCCGGTGGTGTTCTGGGCCAGCGGCAGTCGGGGCCGGGCGCCGTACGGCGTGTGGGGCGTGGGCCGGGTGGCCGGCGTGCCGCGTCCGGGGGAGCCGGGCGGGCCGTGGACGCTGCCGCTGGACCTGACCGTCCTCGACGAGCCGTTCCGGGTGCGCCGTGCCGTGCTGCGGGCCGACCTCCGGCTGGCCGGCGCGGAGGTCTTCCGGCAGCCGCAGGCGTCGAACCCCTCCTACCTGACCGTGGCGCAGTTCGCCGCCGTGCGGGAGTACCTGCCCGGCTAGGGTCTTGCTATGCAACAAAGTGCATAGCAAGATGGCCGGCATGTCGCTGGAGCACGCCATCCTCGTCTCGCTGCTGGAGCAACCCGCCTCCGGCTACGAGCTGGCACGTCGCTTCGACCGCTCGATCGGCCGCTTCTGGACCGCCACCCACCAGCAGATCTACCGTGTGCTCAAGCAGATGGCCGGGGACGACCGGATCACCGGCGTCGAGGTCGGCCAGGAGGGCCTGCCGGACAAGACGGTCTGGTCGGTCACCCCGGCCGGCCGGGCCGCGCTCGTCGGCTGGCTGCACGCCCCGGTGCGCCCGGAGGCGGTCCGGCACGAACTGGCCGTCAAGATCCGCGGCGCCGCGTTCGACGACGCCGCCGGCCGCGCCACCCTGGTCGCCGAGGTCGAGCGCTACCGCGCCGACCACGAGGGCGTCCTCGCCGGCTACCTGGCCGGCGAACGCCGCGACTTCCCGGACGCCGTCGCACCCGACGCCCGCGCGGCGCTCCAGCACGTGGTGCTGCGCGGCGGCATCGCGTACGAGCGGATGGTGCTGACCTGGCTGGACGACGTCCTGGCCACCCTCCGCGCCCTCGACCCCGACCCGGAAAGGCCCGCCACGTGAGCGACCCGCTGCTGTTCCACCCGCACCGCTACGACCCCGCCGACCTGGACGACACGTCACGCCGGCTGCTGCGGGCCACGATCGACTGGTTCGAGACGCGGGGCAAGCGCGCGCTCGTCGAGAGCTACCACGCCCGCGAGTGGTACGCCGACTTCCTCGACTTCGCCGCCCGGGAAGGGCTCTTCGCCACGTTCCTCACCCCGTCCGCCGACGGCGGCGGCGACGCCGACAAGCGCTGGGACACCGCCCGCAACGCGGCGCTCAGCGAGATCCTCGGCTTCTACGGGCTCGGCTACTGGTACACCTGGCAGGTCACCGTGCTCGGCCTCGGGCCGGTGTGGCAGAGCGGCAACGCCGCCGCCCGGGCCCGCGCCGCCGAGCTGCTCGACCAGGGCCACGTGATGGCGTTCGGCCTCTCCGAACGGCCGCACGGCGCCGACATCTACGCCACCGACATGCTGCTCACCCCCGACGACGCGGGCGGCTTCCGGGCCACCGGCGGCAAGTACTACATCGGCAACGGCAACGTCGCCGGCCTGGTCTCGGTCTTCGGCCGGCGCGCCGACGTCGAAGGCCCCGAGGGGTACGTGTTCTTCGCCGCCGACAGCCGGCACCCGGCGTACCGGCTGGTCCGCAACGTGGTCGCCGCCCAGATGTACGTCTCCGAGTTCCGGCTGGAGGACTACCCGGTGCGCGCCGAGGACGTGCTGCACACCGGCCCGGCCGCGTTCGACGCCGCGCTCAACACGGTCAACGTCGGTAAGTTCAACCTCTGCACCGCGTCCGTCGGCATCTGCGAGCACGCCATGTACGAGGCGGTCACCCACGCCCACGGCCGGGTGCTCTACGGCCGGCGGGTCACCGACTTCCCGCACGTGCGCCGCGAGCTGACCGACGCGTACGCCCGGCTGGTCGCGATGAAGCTGTTCAGCGACCGGGCGGTCGACTACTTCCGCTCGGCCGGCCCGGACGACCGGCGGTACCTGCTGTTCAACCCGATGACCAAGATGAAGGTCACCACCGAGGGCGAGAAGGTGATCGACCTGCTCTGGGACGTCATCGCCGCCAAGGGTTTCGAGGCCGACACCTACTTCGACAAGGCCGCCAAGGACATCCGTGGCCTGCCGAAGCTGGAGGGCACCGTGCACGTCAACCTGGCGCTGATCCTCAAGTTCATGCCGAACTATCTGTTCCGGCCGCAGCCCCACCCGGCGGTGCCGACCCGGCGCGACGCGACCGACGACGCGTTCCTGTTCCGGCAGGGCCCGGCCCGTGGCCTCGGCGCGATCCGCTTCCACGACTGGCGCGCCGCGTACGACGCGCACGCCCACCTGCCCACCGTGGCCCGGTTCCGGGAGCAGGCCGACGGCCTGGTCGCGCTGCTCGCCGCACACGCGCCGGACGAGACGCAGCAGCGCGACCTGGACTTCCTGCTCACCATCGGCCAGCTCTTCGCGCTCGTGGTCTACGGGCAGCTCGTCCTGGAACAGGCGGAGCTGACCGGCCTCGATCCGGACCTGCTCGGCGAGATCTTCGACGTGCTGGTCCGGGACTTCTCCGGCTACGCCACCGAGCTGCACGGCAAGCCGGCCACCACCGACGAGCAGGCCGCCTGGGCGCTCGCCCACGTCCGCCGCCCGGTGGTCGACGCCGACCGCACGGCCCGGGTGTGGCAGCGGGTGGCCGACCTGGCCGGCGCGTACGAGATGCGGCCCTGAGCGGCGAAACCGGCGGGCGGGCCGCCCGCCCGACCGGGTAGGTTGCACGGATGTTCGCGCTTGCCCTGACCGACGACGCCGAGCTGCGACCGTTGCAGCCCTGGCACGCCGACGAGTTCCTCGCCAACCTCGACCGCTGCCGGGAGCACATCGCACCCTGGGTCGGCGCGTCCTTCGTGGCCACCGACGCCGAGTCGGCCCGTCGGGTCCTCCAGGCGTACGCCGACCGGTGGGCCCGCGACGACGGCGGGATCTGGGGCATCTGGCAGCGCGGCACGCTCGTCGGCGGCGTGCTGCTGGTGTCGCTGAGCGCCGCCCGTGGGGTGTGCGAGGCCGGCTGCTGGCTGGAGGCGGAGGCCCAGGGCCAGGGCCTGGTCACCCGGGCCGCCCGGGTGGTCATCGACTGGGCGGTCCGGGAGCGCGGCATCCACCGCGTCGAGTGGGTGACCCGGGCCGGCAACGAGCGCAGCGTCGCGGTGGCCCGCCGGCTCGGCATGCGACGTGACGGTGTGCTCCGGGGCGCCGCGCCGGTGCCGGAGGGCCGCGCCGACATGGAGGTCTGGTCGGTGCTGGCGCCGGAGTGGACCGCCTGAGCGGGTTCTTGTCGTACCCGGACGTCAACATGTGTCCATGGCTGTCCCCGCACTGGCCGACCGGTCCCCCCAGCCGCGCGCCCTGCCGCTGCGCGAGGTCCGCACCCGGCTCACCCAACTCGTCTCCCTCGCCGAGCTGACCGACACCGTCACCGTCGTCACCCGTGACGGCGACCCCCGCCCGATCGCCGCGATCGTGCCCGCCCCGGCCGCCCGCACCGGGGCCCAGGCCCGGGCCGACGCGGAGCGGGTCGCCGCGATCAGCGCCGGCTGGGCCCGCCGCCTGGAGGAGCTGCACCGGCAGTCCAGCCGGCGGCACGCCGCCGAGCTGCGCGCCCTCACCGACGCGCTCGCCGAGGCGTGGGCCGAGCTGGATCGGCGCGCGCCGGCCGGCGACGCGGCGCTCACCCGTCTCAGGGCCGCCCACGCCGACCTGCTGCGCCCCTGACCGGCCGGCTCGACCGACGCCCGCGGCCCGGGCGCCACGCGCGCCGTCGCCCGGATCGTCCGCACCACACGTCCGCCCCGGGAACGCCGGTCCGCCCGGGAACGCCGCCCCGGGAACGCCGGTCCGCCCGGGAGCGCGGCGTCCGACCTCGGCGGCGCCGCCGTGCCGCGCGCACCCCCCGTGGCGCGCGGCACGACGGCTGTCCGAACGGCGGCTCGATGGCCGCCGCGGTCCAGGTCCATCCGGCCGGTCCATGTCCGACGGCCCGGTCCGGGTTTCCCCGGTGTGGTTCGGGGCTGCCGGGCCGGGTCAGGGCGCGACCGGGCCGGCGGCGGCGCCGGCGCGCAGCCCGTGCGCGGCGAGGTCGTCGGCCACCTCCAGGCCGAGGCGCACCCCGCCGACGTTCTGCCCGAGGTCGACCCGGCCGTCGTCGTCCAGCGCGAACGCGTCGAACGACCAGTGCACGCCCAGGTACACCCGGCTCAGGCCGTTCTCCTCGATCATCTGCCACAACCCGTCCGGGAAGCGGCGGGCCCAACGCGGCCGGACGGCACCGGTGTTGTCCACGTTGACGCCGTTCAGCTCGTCCGAGACGAACTCCAGCCCGTCGGCGAGGTCGTCCGCGCCGCGCCCGCCCCGCCCGTAGAACCGGCGCACCGTCTGCAACGCCGCCGCGCCGAACGTGGCGTGGCCGGAGGGGTACGCCGGGAAGTTCGGCGTCCGGTTCTTCTCCCCGACGCTGTTGGTGTTCGGCGCGCCCAGCGGCAACCAGCCGATGTCCCCGGCCGGGTCGAGTGCGGCGTCACCGGTGGCGGTCGGCCCCAGCGAACTGTCGTGCTCCCGGATGCCGAGCACCGGACGCCACAGGTCGTGGCGGTACTTCTCCGTCCAGCAGAGGATGCCGGCGTCGGCCATCGCGGCGTTGACGAGCGCGAAGAGCCGCGCGTTGCGGGCCGTGTCGTTGCCCTGGGCCCGGGCGACGGCGCGGACGATCTGGTTGTAGAACCGGGGCGGGGTGCCGATGCCACGGGCGCCGTCGTAGGCCCAGAACAGCCCGACGGCGGTCTCGGCGGCGGTGCGGCGCGGCAGCCGGTCCGGCAGCGTGCCGGTCAGGTGCGGCGCGATGCCCTTGCCGCGTACCTGGCGCAGCGCCCGCTCGTACGCCCGGTCACCCGGGCGTGGCGGTGCGTCGAGCTGGTGGCGGGTGGTCACCGCGAAGCAGTGTGACCGCGCGCCGTAGAAGGGCGCGTGATAGCCCTGCCCCGGGTTGTCCGGGTCGACGCGGTGGTGCTGACGCGCCAGCGACGGCACGTAGCCGTCCTCGCCGAGACCGGGGTCGGCGGCCCGCAGCCGCAGCACCTCCTCGGCGACCCGCCGGCCGTAGGCGTGCCCGGCCGCGTCGTGCTTGCCGGCGACCAGGCCCGCGGCGAGGTGCCGAGACTCGAAGAACGCCCGCTGCGCCGGGTGGAGGGCGGCCAGCGTGGTCCGGGCCGCCGCCGCGACGGCGCTGTCCGGGTCGGCGTCGGCCGGTGGCTCCGGCAGCCGGTCGCCCAGCCACGGCTCGTACGCCCCGGTGAGACCGACGTACGCGTCGTGCATGGCCAGGTGGACGACGGCCAGCGCGCGGGCGCTGCCCACCGGCCCCTGCGACTGCGCCTCGGTGGCGTCGCCCGTGGTGTGGGTGACCCGGTTCGCCTCCAGGGCCACCTCGTTCCAGTACAGGATCTGATCCACGATTTCCCCCGTCGTGATCCGTTGTCGAATGGCGGCGGCAATGCCGTTCCGCAACGGATCACGGGTGCGGGAGAAATGGGCGCGCGTCAGCACGTCCGGAATGCCGTCCGGACCGGTGACGTGCGGAAAGCTGTTCCCCGTCGAGCCCCCGTTGCGAACCGGCGTCCACTGCTCGGGTGGTCCGCCGCGCCGTCGTCGAAACTGCGAATCGACGTCGGCTCGTCCATGGTTGCGGCGGCCGGCACGAGGGGTCAAGGCGAGACGAGGCAAAATGTGGCCACTGTCGGGGAGTAAGCAGTCGAGCAATTCGGTGCAACCGAATGGCGGGTGCGCGTAGCCGCAGGTCACGACGACGCCCGGGCGGTCGGGGCCACCCGGGCGTCGTCGGTGGAGGTCAGCTCCGGCCGCGCTCGGCGCGGTAGCGGCGGATCAGCTCCGCGGTGGAGGTGTCCACCTCGGCCAGGTCCGGGTCCGCCCCGGTGAGCTTCGGCGCGAGCTGGTTGGCCATCACCTTGCCCAACTCCACGCCCCACTGGTCGAAGGCGTTGATGTCCCAGACCGCGGCCTCGGTGAAGACGATGTGCTCGTAGAGCGCGATGAGCTGGCCCAGTGTCGCCGGGGTGAGCTTCGGGGCCAGGATCGAGGTGGTCGGGTGGTTGCCCGCCATCACCCGGTGCGGCACCACCTCGGCCGCGGTGCCCTCGGCCTCCACCTGCTCGCGGGTCCGTCCGAAGGCCAGCGCGGCGGTCTGGGCGAAGAAGTTCGACATGAACAGGTCGTGCATGTCGCCGAGGTCGTGGTTGGGTCGGCTGAACGCGATGAAGTCCGCCGGGATCAGCCGGGTGCCCTGGTGGATGAGCTGGTAGAAGGCGTGTTGACCGTTGGTGCCGGGCTCGCCCCAGAAGATCTCCCCGGTCGGGTACGTGGCCGGCGAGCCGTCGACGCGTACCGACTTGCCGTTGCTCTCCATGGTGAGCTGCTGGAGGTAGGCCGGGAACCGGTGCAGGTACTGCGCGTACGGCAGCACGGCGTGGGTCTCCGCGCCGAGGAAGTCCGTGTACCAGACGTTGAGCAACCCGAGCAGCGCCGGCACGTTGCGCTCGACCGGGGTGGAGCGGAAGTGCTCGTCGACGGCGTGGTAGCCGGCCAGCATCTCGCGGAACCGGTCCGGGCCGATCGCCAGCATCACCGACAGCCCGACCGCCGACGGCAGCGAGTACCGGCCACCCACCCAGTCCCAGAAGCCGAACATGTTCTCCGGGTCGATGCCGAAGTCGCGGACCCGCTGCTCGTTGGTGCTGACCGCGACGAAGTGCCGGGCGACGGCGTCGTCGTCGGCGTCCAGGCCGGCGAGCAGCCAGCGTCGTGCCTGGTCGGCGTTGGCCAGCGTCTCCTGGGTGGAGAACGTCTTCGAGACCACCACGAACAACGTGCGGGCCGGGTCCAGGTCGGCGGTCTTGTCGTGGATGTCGGTCGGGTCGATGTTGGACACGAACCGGCAGCTGATCCCCGCGTCCCGGTACGCCTTCAACGCCTCGTACGCCATCACCGGGCCGAGGTCGGAACCGCCGATGCCGATGTTGACCACGGTGGTGATCCGCTCGCCGGTGTGGCCGCGCCACCCGCCGGAGCGCACCCGGTCGGCGAACGCCGACATCCGGTCCAGCACGGCGTGCACGTCGGCGACGACGTCCTGGCCGTCCACGCGCAGCGTGGCGTCCCGGGGCAGGCGCAGCGCGGTGTGCAGCACGGCCCGGTCCTCGGTGACGTTGATGTGTCGGCCGGCGAACATGGCCGTGATCCGGTCGGCGAGGCCGACCCGCTCGGCGAGCGCGGTGAGCAACGCGACCGTCTCGTCGGTGACCAGGTTCTTGCTGTAGTCCACGTACAGGTCGGCGACCTCGCCGGTGAGCCGCTCGCCCCGCTGCCCGTCGGCGGCGAAGAGGTCGCGCAGGTGGGTGGCGCGCATCGCCTCGGCGTGCTTGCGCAGCGCCTGCCATTCGTCGGTGGTGGTGACGTCCACAGCCATCGGGTCGATCTTCTCCTTCACGACGGGCGGTCGGCGGGCCTTCGCCGGCGACCCCACCAGCCTGCCATCCGGGGCCGGTTACCGCGACGCGACCCGACATCGCCCACCTGGTGGGCGCGTCCCACGCCGCGTCGAGCCCGACACGAGCCTGGAACGTCCGTTCGACACGCCGGTCACCGGCTGACACCTGTCGATTGCCGAAAGTAATATCCTGCTGCCCGGTCCCCGTGTGGGAGGTGCCATGCCAGGAGTGGTCCACCCTCGTCCCCCGTCCGACCCGGACGAGCCGGCCGGTGAGTCGGCGCTGCCGGAGCTGGTCGATCCGCACTGGATGCACCGGGCCACCGAGCTGGCCCACACCGGCTTCTGGTCGGTGGCCCGTCGGCTGCCCGCGCTGGTCCGCGAGGCGGTCGGTCTGGCCTGGGCGACCAGCCGCCGGGACACCGCGGCGTCGCTCGGCCTCAACGTGGCCGCCGGGGTGCTCACCACGCTCGGCCTGCTCGCCACCACGGGGGTGCTCCAGCAGCTTTTCGCGGCCGGTCCGACGCCGGCCCGGATCCGGGCGGCGCTGCCCGCCCTGGTGCTGGCCGCGGCGGCCGTCACCACGCGGGGCGCGCTGACCGTCGCGGCCGGATGGGCGCAGGCCCGGCTCATCCCGCAGATCAACTACGCGGTGGAGCGGCGGCTGTTCGAGACCACCTCCGCGGTCGAGCTGGCCGCTTTCGACGACGCCGGGTTCGCCGAGGAGATGGACCGCGCCCGCGACCGCGGGCTGGCCGAGGCCGGGTCCCTGGTCGACGACACGGTCAACCTGGTCACCGGCGTGGTGGGGGTGGTGGCCACCGCCGTCGCGGTGGCCGTCATCCACCCGTCGCTGCTGCCCTGCCTGCTCGTCGCCGCCGCGCCGGAGGCGGTGACGGCGGTGCGGATGGCCCGCCGGCAGCACGTCGACTGGCTCGCCCGGATCACCCGGCGCCGCCGCAAGTGGATGCTCGCCGACCTGATGGCCAACCGGCACACGGCGGCCGAGATCCGCGCCTACCAGATGCGCGACTTCCTGCTCTCGGAGTACCGCCTGATGACGCGTCTGGAGACCCGGGCCGAGCTGCGTCTGGCCCGGGCTCAGACGATCACCCGGGGCGTCGGCCTGTCCGCCACCGGAATCGCCACGTTCGGGCTCTACCTCGTGCTGGGCGCGTTGCTCATGGGGGGCGTGGTGGCGCTCGCGGCGGCGGCCACCGCGCTGCTCGCCCTCCAGTCCGCGCGTGGCAGCCTGCGCACCGCGATCTTCGCCACCAACTCGCTCTACGAGGACGCCCTCTACTACCAGGACTACCGGGACTTCCTCGACCGGGCCGACCGGCGGGTCCCGGCCGGTGGCGAGCGGCCGGTCGACGGGTTCGACCGCATGGAGCTCGACCGGGTCAGCCTGCGGTACCCGGACACCGAGGGCGTCGCCGTCGACGAGGTCAGCCTCACGGTCCGGCGCGGCGAGGTGGTCGCGCTGGTGGGGGAGAACGGCTCCGGCAAGACCACGCTGGCCAAGCTGATCGCCGGCCTCTACCGGCCCACCGACGGCACCATCCGCTGGGACGGGGTGGACATCGCCGAGCTGGACCCGCGCCAGGTCGCCGCCCAGGTCGCGGTGATGAGCCAGGACTGGTGGAAGTTCCCGTTCACCGCTCGGCAGAACATCCGGGTCGGTCGCCACGACCGGGGCGGGCGGCCCGGTCCCACCGTGGAGGCCGCCGCCCGGGACGCCGCCGCGCACGACATGATCAGCGAGCTGCCGTTCGGGTACGACACGCTGCTGGACCGGCAGTTCAAGGACGGTCAGGACCTGTCGGGCGGGCAGTGGCAGCGGCTGGTGGCCGCCCGCAGCCTCTACCGCGACGCCCGGCTGCTGATCTGCGACGAGCCCTCCGCCGCGCTGGACGCGCGCGCCGAGCACGCCCTCTTCGCGCACCTGCGGCGGCACCCGGAACGGGCCGTCGTGCTGATCACCCACCGGCTGGCCAACGTGCGGCACGCCGATCGGATCTTCGTGCTGGATCACGGTCGCCTCGTCCAGCAGGGCGACCACGGCACGCTGATGGCCTCCGACGGCCCCTACCGGCAGCTGTTCGAGCTACAGGCGGCCGGTTACCTGGCCGGCACCGTCGAGCCGGCCGTCGAGCGTTGACCTCCAGCTCACGCGTGGGGCAGGATCGTCGGGATGCCCCGCCCCCGCCCCCGCCGCGTCGCCGTCGTCGTGCTGGCCCTGTTCACCGCCGGCTGCTCCGCGTCCGGGGCCGATCCCGCCGCGTCCACCGCCGCGCCCGGGTCCGCCGGCGTGACGCCGGGTGCGCCGTCCGCCTCGACAGCACCGTCGCCCGTGCCGGCCGCCCGGGCCGGGATCGGCGACCGGCCGAGCGCCCCGGCCCGCCCGTGCACCGTGTTCCCGGCCGACAACGTCTGGCACGCCGACGTCTCCCGGCTGCCCGTGCACGCCCGGTCCAGCGCGATGATCGGCGCGATCGGGGCCGGCGCGACGGTGCACGCCGACTTCGGCTCCGGGCAGTGGGCGGGTGCGCCGGTCGGCATCCCGGTCACCGTCGTCGCGGCCGGGCAGCGGAAGGTCCCGGTCACCTTCGGGTACGCCGACGAGAGCGACCCGGGGCCGTACCCGATCCCGCCCGACGCGAAGGTCGAGGGCGGCCCGGCCGGCACCGGCGACCGGCACGTGATCGTCTGGGACCGGGCGGCCTGCCGCGCGTACGAGCTGTTCGACGCGCACCGCTCCGACGCCGGCTGGCGGGCCGGCTCGGGCGCGGTCTTCGACCTGCGGGCGAATCGGATGCGGCCGGCCGGCTGGACCTCCGCCGATGCCGCCGGGCTGTCCGTGCTCGCCGGGCTGGTCCGCTACGAGGAGGTGGCCGCCGGTCGGATCGACCACGCGATCCGGGTGACCGTGCCGCGTACCCGGACCGGTTGGACGTGGCCAGCCGGTCACTCCGCCTCGTCGGCCACCGACCCCGCGTTGCCGCAGCTCGGTCAACGGCTGCGGCTCAAGCGCTCGGTCGACTTGTCCGGGCTGCCCCGGCAGGCCCGGACGGTGGCCGAGGCGATGCGCCGCCACGGGTTGATCGTGGCCGACCACGGCTCGGCCTGGTACGTCTCCGGCGCACCGGATCCGCGCTGGGACAACGACGCGTTGCACGCGCTGGACCGCCTGCGCGGCAGCGACTTCGAGGTGGTGGACGCCACCGGCCTGATGGCCGACCCGAAGTCGGCCGCCGTCCGCTGAACCCTCGCCGCCGTCCGCCGAACCCGGTCGACGCGGTGCGGCCGAGCGCCCACACTGTCCGGATGGAGCACCGTGATCTGGTCCGGGTGAGCAGGCGGATGTCGTTGGCGTTGCGTCACCGTCCCGACCGGTTCGGCCTGGCGCTCGACCGGGCCGGCTGGGTGCCGGTCACCGACCTGCTCGCCGCGATGCGGATCAGCCGCGTCGAGCTGGACGCCGTGGTCGCCGACAACGACAAGCAGCGCTTCGCGGTGGCGCCCGGCCCGGACGGGGCCGACCGGATCCGCGCCAACCAGGGCCACTCGGTCCCGGTCGACCTCGGCCTGACGCCGGCGTCGCCGCCCGGCCGGCTCTACCACGGCACCGCCGACGGGGTGCTGGACGCGATCCGGGCCGAGGGGCTGCGGCGGGGGCGCCGGCACCACGTACACCTGTCGCCGGACGTGGCGACGGCCCGGCGGGTCGGCGCGCGGCGCTCCGGCGCGGTGGTCGTGCTCACGGTCGACGCCGCCACCATGGCCGACCACGGATACCTGTTCTACCGGTCGGCGAACGGGGTGTGGTTGACCGACACCGTCCCGCCGGGCTACCTGGTCGTCAGCACGCCGTGACCGGATGCGCCACCACGGCGTCGAAGAGGTAGGCCAGCGTGTTCGGGTCGGCCCGCTCGGGCTGGCCGGCGCCGGTGCGGTCGGTGGCGCGGGCGCGCAGCGTGTGCCGGCCGGCGGTCGGTGGGCGCCAGCGGACGGTCCAGCGCTGCCAGGGGCCGCCCCGGTCGGCGGCCACCAGGTCGGCCGCGCGCCACCCGTCGCCGGTGTCCACCTCGACCCGTTCGATCGGGCCGTTGCCGGACCAGGACCGGCCGCGCAGCAGCAGCTCCGCGCCGGCCGGCACCCGGGCGTCCCAGGCGAGCTCGAACGCGCTCTTCACCGGCTGCGCGCCCAGCAGGGTGCCGTCGGCGGGGTGGCCGGGGCCGAACAGGCGGTAGAACTGGGTGTTCCACGGTGAGAACAGCGGCGTGGTGGAGACCTCCACCGGCCCCACCCACTTGATCGAGGAGATGCCGATCCAGCCGGGGACCACCACCCGCACCGGGAAACCGTGGTCGGCCGGCAGCGGCGCGCCGTTCATCTCGTACGCCAGCAGCACGTCGTCGAGCGCCTTGGCGACCGGCAGCGGCCGGCGGACCCGGCCCAGGTCGATCCCGCCGGTGACGTAGTGCGGGTCGAGGCCCTCGGGCATCACGTCCACCGCGTCGTCGCGCAGGCCGGCCCGGCGCAGCACCGTGCCGAGCCGGACGCCGCGCCAGCGGGCCACCCCCACGCCGCCCAGCCCCCAGGCCACGCCCGGGGCCGGCTCGCCCTGCTGGGCGGCGAAGAACCGTCGCCCGTTGCCGGCGCACTCGACCAGCGCGGTGCTCTCCTCGGCCGGCAGCCGGCGCAGCTCGTCGAGGCTGAACTCCACCGGCGCGGTCCGGGTCGGTGCGCCGTGCAGCCCGTCGCCGAACAACGACAGTCGCCAGGTGGCCGGGTCGAGCCGCGGGGTCACGGTGTGGTTGCGGACGAAGAAGCGGTCGGTCGGGACCACGTATCCCTGGCCGGCCATCGCCGACCAGCGCATCTCGGCGTTGGTGTCCAACCGCCGCAGCAGCTCCGGCGGCAGCGGCTTGGCGATCGGCGGGTCGACGCCGACCGGGACGGCGGTCAGCGCGACCGGCTCGCGCTCCGCGGCGGCGGCGGTGACCGCGGCCATCGCCGCGCCCAGCTCCCGCAGCGCGTCGCGGTCGACGCCCGCGCCGTGCGCCGCACCGGCGAGCCACTGCCGGCTCCGTTCGGCGTCGTGGACGACTTCGGCGGGGGACGGAAAACGGCTCACGGGGTGACCTCCGGGGCTGGGCGACGCTGCCTTTCCTATTAAATCAGTAGGACTTGCGTCAGGTTGCGCCGAGCAGGGTCACCACACCGGCCGCCACCAGTACGCCGGCCCACAGCCGGTCGACGTTGAACCAGGCCCGGCGCAGCACGCCCACGCCGAGCACCTCGTACACCAGCAGCGCGACCGCCAGCGCGACACCGAGCATGGCCCCGGTGTGCACGGCCGCCGCGGCGAGCCCGGTCAGCGCGCCGGCCGGCGCGGCGGCCAGGTGCCCGGCGTGCGGCCCGCCGCCGACCGCCGGCTCGGCGAGCAGCACCGGCAGCAGCATCAGGCCCGCGCCGTGCGCCGCCGACATCAGGAACGACCAGGCGGTGAGCTGGGCCGCCGACAGCCGCATTCCGGCCCAGCGGAAGTGCCGGTCGGACAGCAGCCGCCACAGCCCGAACCCGACCAGCAGCACGCCGCCGCCGACCGTGACCGCCGTGCCGGCCGTCACCGAGCGGGTGGCGCTGACCAGCGCGGCGACCACCGCCACCGACGCCAGGTGCCCGGCCGCGATCGGCGGCAGGGCGGCCAGCAACGCGGCCCGACGACGCTCCTGAAGGCCCCGGGCCACCGCGAACAGCCAGCCCATCGCCGGGTTCAGGCCGTGGAACGCGCCGAGGCCGGCCAGTGCCGCCCAGGTCGCGCCGGTCACGGGAAGCAGTACGAGTCGGACGAGGCGTCGCCGCCCTGCAACCGGGTCTGGTGCACCCGCCGGCCGCGGAACTCCTCCCCGCGCGGAAAGAACCGCGGGTCGGGCACGAGGCCACCGTGCTCCTCGTCGACGTCCAGCTTCGCCACCCAGGCGCCCACCCCGTCGGGATAGAACTGGTCGTCCCACGCCCCGTAGAGCGAGTTGCTGACGTAGACGCGGCGACCGTCGCGGCTGATCTCGACCATCTGCGGGCCGCCGGCGAGCGGCTCGTCCGGAAACGCCGGATGCGGGGTGCGGTTCACGATGCCGCCCAGCCGTACCGAGCCGACCCGCACCGGGTGGAACGGGTCGCTGACGTCGTAGCGGACCAGCTCGCCGGTGCCCCAGCAGGAGACGTGCAGGAACCGGTCGTCCACCGACAGGTCGATGTCGGTGACCAGCGGCGGCACCGCCCCGAACGGTTTGAGCAGCTCGGGCAGGTCGTCCGCGTCGGCCGGCTCGGCCGGGATGTCGATCACCTTGGTCACCGCCCAGGCGTCGCCGTCGCGGTGCCACAGCCAGATCGAGGCGGACAGGTCCTCGACGCTGATCACCACGCCGACGAAGCCGTACGACCTCGTCGGGTCGTGCGCGGGGCGCAGCTCCAGCGGCATCTGGTACGCGTCGCCGAGGTCGACGCGTTGCACGTGCCGGCGCTTCGCCAGGTCCCAGAAGTGCAGCGCGTGCCCGTAGCGACGGCCCAGCAGCAGCTCACCGACGATGCCGTCCTCGATCATCGACGGGGTGCCCCACTCGCTGGTGACCAGCACGTCCTGCGTGTAGTGCCACCAGAAGTCGTACGCCAGGAACTGCGGCCCCCGGTCGGCCTCCCACGCGCCGCGTACCTCGAAGGTGGTGTGGTCGAGCACCGCGATGCCGCCCGGCCCCTCCTCGCCGTCGGCGCCCCCGAGCGCGGAGACGTAGATGCCGTCCGGCCCGCAGTGCACCGTGTGCGGGCGGGAGTAGCCGGCCCGCTCGCCCAGCTCCTTCGCCTCGATCACCTTGACCAGCTCGGGTCGGCGCGGGTCCGGTTTGGTGTCCAGCACGTGGATGCGGGACGAGCGCAGGCCGGGCACGATCAGGTAGCGGCGTTCCACGTGCGGGTGCGGGGCGGTCGGGCAGAGCGCGCTGCTGCACGCGTTCCACCCGAAGTGGTGCAGCTCGTCGCCGGTGTGCGGCAGCTCGGTCCAGCCGACCACCCGACCGTACGTGTCGGAGTCCGGGTCGGTGTCCAGCACCGCGATGGCGTCCGGTTGCTGCCCGGCGCGGTCGAACGCGGCCACGTACGCCAGCTTCTCGGCGGGCGCGGCGGCGGCCAGCGTGGGGGAGGGATAGAAGGTCGGGTCCGGGGTCCAGCGGGTCATCGAGGCTCCATCATGGTCAGGAGGTGGGGACGCCGAGGCGGTCGAGCAGCCGGCGGCGCAGCGCGCCGAGGGCCGGGTCGTCGGGGCGCGGGGCGGGGCCGAGGTCCACCGGGACCTCCTCGGCGATCACGCCCCCGTCGAGCAGCAGGACGCGGTCGGCGAGCAGCAGCGCCTCCTCAACGTCGTGGGTGACCAGCAGCGCGGCGAAGCCGTGCTGCGCGCGCAGCCGGCGCAGCAGCCCCTGCATGCGCAGCCGGGTCAGCGCGTCCAACGCGCCGAACGGCTCGTCGAGCAGCAGCAGGTCCGGTTCCCGGACCAGCGCCCGCGCCACCGCGACGCGCTGCGCCTGCCCGCCGGACAGCTCGGCCGGCCAGGCCCGGCCCCGGTCGGCGAGCCCGACCTCGGCCAGCGCGCGGTCCACCCGGGCGCCGACGTCCCGGCCGGTGAGACCGAGCGCGACGTTGTCGGCCACCCGCTTCCAGGGCAGCAGCCGGTGCTCCTGGAACACCACCGCGGCGGCGCCGTGCACCAGGTGCGTGCCGCCGGCGTCGTCGTCCAGCCCGGCGAGCACGCGCAGCAGCGTGCTCTTGCCGGAGCCGCTGCCGCCGAGCAGCGCCACCGTCTCTCCGGTGGCGACGGTGAGGTCGACCCCGGCCAGCACCACGGCGGGGCCGAAGGACCGGGTCACCGCGCGTGCGGTGAGCACCGGCCCGGTCAGGTCGCGCGCAACCCGCGTCGCCACGTCAGCGTCCTCCGCTCCGCGTACCGGATGAGCAGGTCCGAGGCCAGGCCCAGCAGCGCGTAGACGAGCAGGCCGAGCACGACCACGTCGGTCTGGCTGAACTCGCGGGCCTCCATCATCAGGAAGCCGACGCCGGTCTGGGCGTTGACCTGCTCGCCGACGACGAGGCTCAGCCAGGCCGCGCCGATGGCCAGCCGCAGCCCGAGGAAGAGCGCGGGCAGCGCGCCCGGCAGCACCACGTGCCGCAGCCGGGCGGCGGCGCCCAGGCCGCAGGTGCGGGCCGCCTCGACGAGGCGCTCGTCGATGTCGCGGATGCCGGCGTACAGGTTGAAGTAGATCGGGAAGAACGCGCCGAGCGCGACCAGCGTGACCTTCAGCGACTCGCCGATGCCGACCCAGATGATGAGCAGCGGGACCAGGCCCAGGTGCGGCAGCATCCGGGCCATCTGCACCGGCGGGTCGACCAGGTCGTCGCCGAGCCGCAGCAGCCCGGCCGCGGCGCCGAGCACCAGCGCCAGGCCGCCGCCGATGAGCAGGCCGAGCGCGGCGCGGGTGAGCGAGTCGAGCAGGTGCACGCCGAGTGTGCCGTCGGCGACCAGCCGCGCGCCGGTGGCCAGCACCGTGCTCGGCGCCGGCAGCTTCTCCGGGGAAAGCAGGCCGGCCCGCGCGGCGACCTCCCAGCCGAGCACCAGCACGACCGGACTGACCAGCCGCCACCACCGCCGAGCGGTGCGGGCGCGCGGTCGTCGGGGCGCCGGCGACGGTACGACCGGGGTGGGCGCCTCGGCCAGCGCCGGGCCGGTCACCGGAACGCCTCGGTGAACCGGTCGTCCACCCGGCCGGCGATGTCCACCGGTCCCGGCACCAGCTTCAGCGCCACGAAGCTGTCCGCGATGGCCTGCAACTCGCGGCCGATGTCCGGGTTGACCGGCGCGAGCGGCGTGGCGCTGCGGGCCAGCGCCCGGGTGGTTACGTCCAGCGGGATCTTCAGCTCGGGGGCGAGCACGGCGGCCCGCTCCGCCGGGTGGGCGATGCCCCAGTCGGTGGTCTCGCGGTAGGTGTCCAGGAAGGCCCGGACGTCGTCGGTGCGGTGCTGCACCGCGTCGGGCGCGGCCAGCACGTACTCCCGGTTGCCGGCCAGGCCGGTGGCGTCGGCGAGCACCCGCACGCCGGGCCGCTCGGCCAGCGCGAAGTAGGGATCCCAGATGATCCACGCGTCGACCTGCCCGTTGTCGAACGCGGGTCGTCCCTCGGCCGGCTTGAGGTACTTCACGTTGAGGTCGGCGAGCGTCATCCGGTTCGCCTCCAGCAGCTTCACCAGCAGCCAGTGCACGTTGGAGCCCTTGTTCAGCGCGACGGTCCGCCCGCGCAGGTCGGCGAAGCTCCGGTACGGGCTGTCCGCCTTGACCAGCACCGCCTCGCCCCGCGGGATGGGCTCGGACGTGCCGATCACGGAGAACGGGATCTTCCCGGCGGCGGCGAAGACCGGTGGGGCCTCGCCGACCTGCCCGATGTCGATGGAGCCGGCCTTGAGCGCCTCGGTGAGCGCCGGGCCGCTCTCGAACAGCGACCAGGTGACGTTGCGCGCGGTGCCGCGCGCCTTGACCAGGCTGAGTCCGCCGAAGCGTTGGTAGCCGATCCGCAGCGGTCCGCCGTCGCCGTCGCGGGCGTCGGCGGCTTCGCCCCCGCAGCCGGTCAGCGTCGCGGCGACGAGCAGCACGAGCGTGGTGAGCAGCGCGGTCACCCGGCGGCGGGGTCTCGACGGGGTACGCATGACGACTCCTCGGGAGGGGTGGGGCCCGGCACGTCGGCGGGCGTCAGCAACCTACCAACCCGATAGGTTTTATGGGTAGTCTGTCGGCGCGGTCGTCCCATCCCTCAGGAGACGGCCCGCCCGACCCGCGCCGGAGGCCACCATGTCGCTCACCTTCCACTGGTTCCTGCCGACCTACGGCGACAGCCGGGACATCGTGGGCGGTGGGCACGGCGTGCCGGTGGGCACCGCCGGGGGTGTGCGCCAAGCCGACGTGGCCTACCTCGGCCAGATCGCCCGCAGCGCCGAACAGCTCGGCTTCGTCGGCGCGCTGACCCCCACCGGCGCCTGGTGCGAGGACGCCTGGCTGACCACCGCCATGCTCACCCAGGTGACCGAGCGGCTGAGGTTCCTCGTGGCGTTCCGGCCCGGCCTGCTCTCACCCACGCTCGCCGCGCAGATGGCCTCCACCTTCCAGCGGCTCTCCGGCGGCCGGCTGCTGCTCAACGTGGTCACCGGCGGCGAGTCCACCGAACAGCGGGCGTACGGCGACTTCCTCGACAAGGACGCCCGGTACGCGCGTACCGACGAGTTCCTGCACGTGGTGCGCGCGTTGTGGCGTGGCGAGACGGTTGACCACGACGGCGCCCACCTCCGCGTCTCCGGCGCCCGGCTGGGCCGGCTGCCGGACCCGGTGCCGCCGGTCTACTTCGGTGGGTCGTCTGCCGCCGCCGGGCCGGTGGCGGCCCGACACAGTGACGTCTACCTGACCTGGGGCGAGCCGCCCGCGCAGGTGGCCGGCAAGCTGGACTGGATCCGTGGGCTGGCCACCACCGCCGGCCGCGAGCTGCGGTACGGCATCCGGCTGCACGTGATCAGCCGGGACACCGCCGACGAGGCGTGGGCGCAGGCCCGCCGCCTGCTCGACGGCATCGCCGAGGACGACATCCGGGCCGTGCAGGAGGGGCTGCGGCGCAGCGAGTCCGAGGGCCAGCGACGGATGCTGGACCTGCACGGCGGCTCCCGCGACGGGCTGGAGATCGCGCCCAACCTGTGGGCCGGGGTGGGGCTGGTCCGGGGCGGCGCGGGCACCGCGCTGGTCGGCAGCCACACCGAGGTCGCCGACCGGATCGCCGAGTACCACGCGCTCGGCATCGACGAGTTCATCCTCTCCGGCCACCCGCACCTGGAGGAGGCGTACTGGTTCGGCGAGGGCGTGCTGCCGATCCTGCGCCGACGGGGGCTGTGGCGGCACCCGGACGGCGAGCCGACCGTCGAGGCGTCGGTCGGCGTGCCGTTCGCACCCCGACCGGTGCCGGCCCGGGGCTGACCGCCACGGCGGACGCTCGTGAACGTGGCGTCAGCGCGGGTGCCGGCCGGCCAGGAAGTCGGCGAGGACCCGGGTGTGCGTGGAGAACGCCAGCTCGACCGGCTCGACGAGCACCAGCCACTCGGTGGCCTCCTCGGTCGGCGCGGACGGCGGCAGGTCGCCGACCGGCCGCTCGGGCAGCACGCCGAAGACCATCATGGCGCCGCCGGCCGGCGCGCCGTGCACCGCGAACAGCCGCGCCTCGCCGGCCTCGGCGAGCAGCCCGGTCTCCTCGCGCAGCTCCCGCACCAGCGCCTCGTCCCACTCCTCGCCGTACTCGATGAAGCCGCCGGGCAGCGCGAGCTCGCCGCGGGCCGGCTCGATGTCCCGGCGGACGGCCACCACGCCGAGCCCGTCGGGCGTGCGGACCGGCTGCACCGCCACCGCCACCGGCAGCGGGTTGCGCCACACCGTCTCGCCGCAGGCCCGGCAGACGCGTGGCCACCCGGCGCCCGCCGGGTAGGCCGCGCCGCAGAACGAGCAGTGCGAGTACGCGGTCACGCCGCGCACGTTACCCGCGGGCCGCCGGGACGCGCCGCCCGGCGGCGCGTCCCGGCGGACCTCGGCGTCGGGGTCGGTCCGGCCGCCGTCACGCCGGGCCGGCCAACTGCTCGCGTGCCTGCATCAGGGCGAAGCCGAGCAGGTTCTCGCCCCGCCAGGTCGCCGGGTCGGCGGCGCGCGGATCGTCGGCGGTCAGGCCGATGCCCCAGACCCGATCCGTCGGGCTCGCCTCCACCAGCACCCGGTCGCCGGTGCCGAGCAGGAACCGCCGCAACGGGTCGTGCTGGCCGAACTTGGCCACGCTGCCGGCCACCACGATCTCCCGGCGGCGGGCCGCCCAGGTGGCCTCGTCGAAGCCGCGCACCTGCCGGCCGAGCGCCTTGGCCCGGTGCGGGTGCGTGGCGGTGAGCACCCGCGCGGCGACCTCGTGGTCGTCGAAGAGGGTGGCCTTGTGCCACATCATCCAGTGCTCGGCGGTGGCGAACTCGCGACCGTCCACGGTGAACGCCGCCGGCCACCACTGGCTCAGGCAGCCGGCGCCGACGCTGCCGTCACGCTGCGGCCGGTGCCCCCAGAAGTGCAGGTATCTCACCGGCTGGCCGGCGTCGAGCACGGCGGTCAGGTCGGCGACGGATCGGATCGGCATGCCCCGCATCCTGCCCGCCCCCACCGACATTCCGCACGCCGGTCACGGGGTGGCGGCGCCGGTGTAGAAGGCCACGACCCGCTCGCCCGCGCCGCGCGCCTGGTCGGCCGGGGTGCCGGCGTCCACGCTGGCCGCCGTCCACCGTGCGCCGGACTCGGTGACGAACCGGCGGCCCTCGTCGGAGCCCATCCACCCGGCCGCCGCCGCGGGGTCGACGCCGGCGCCGGCCGGCACGTGTTCGGCGCCGAGGTGGGAGGCGAGCCCGACCAGTGCGAGGTCCCAGCCGATGCCGACGGCGCCCGGGCCGTACTCGGCCCACCGCTGGTCGTCGACGTGGGCGACGTGCTCCAGCTCGAAGCGGGTACGGCCGGCGCCGGCGTCGCTCAGGCGCACCTCGATCCAACTGACCTCCCCGCCGAACTCCCAGGTGGCGGCGAAGCCGTGCGGCGGGTCGCACCGCTGCACGGTGCCCTCGGCGTTGCCCTCCAGCCGGTACCGGCCACCGGGGCTCAGCTCGCCGGAGACCGGCAGGAACCAGCGGGGGATGCGCTCCGGATTGGTGCAGGCGTCGAAGACGTCGGCCACCGGCGCGTCGTACGTCTGGCTGATGGTGAGCACCCGCGCCTGCCCGGCGGGGAGCGTACGGTCGCCGATCCGGCGCTCGACGGCGCTGATCTGCCCGGTCACGTCGATCATGGGTTGGTCCTCTCGTCGTCGGAATCGTCCTCGCGCAGCCGCCGTTCGCGGCGGCCCCGGGCCAGCTCGGTGGCGAGCGCCGCCAGCGGCGGCGTCCAGAAGCGGCGGAACCCGGCCAGCCACGCGTCGATCTCGCGCAGCGGGCCGGGGTCCACCGCGTAGAGCCGGCGGGTGCCCTCGGCGCGCACGACGGTGAAGCCGTGTTCGCGGAGCACCTTGAGGTGCTGGGAGACCGCCGGCTGGCTGATGCCGAACTCGCGCCGCACCGTCTCGCCGAGTGCGCCGGCCGGCTGCTCGCCGTCGGCGAGCAGCTCCAGGATGCGGCGGCGCACCGGGTCGCCGAGGACGTCGAAGGCGTGCACGACCTCTTTATATCAGATCGTGCTTATATAAGCGAGGACTGCATTCTCGTCGAACTCTCATCGACCTGCGCGCTGCTGGTCCGGCGGGTGCGACGGCGGCCTCGGCACCGGCCGCGCCGCCGGGGCCGACAGCCCGCCCCGACGGCGACACCGGCGTCGGAGCGGGCCGGACGCCGCCGATGCCGTGACGCGGGACGCCCGTCGCACCCGGGCGCCCCGCGTGGGACCGTCAGGCGCCGAGTCGGCTGGCGACGGTACGCCGCAGCTCGGGCAGCCGGTCGTGCAGCAGGCCGGGGCACTGCGTGGAGTTGAAGTCCTTGTGCCCGTAGATCTCGGTGGGCGCGATGCCGTACTGCTGGCAGGTGAACGCGCAGAACCAGACCAGGCTGTCCCAGAGCGCCTGCGGCGGCTGCACGTCGAGGTAGATGCCGTCGTTCTCGATGCCGATGGCCTGACTGTTCTGCCCGACGCAGTGCGCGCCCTGCACCATGCTCTGCCCGTGCAGCAGCCCGTACAGGCTGCCGTGCCGGCCCTCGGTCAGGTAGCCGCCCCGGCTGTTGGTGAAGTGCTGCCCGGAGTCGAGCCAGCCGTTGCTGTCCATGTGCAGGTTCTGGATGTCGCGGGAGTTCCGGTAGGCCTGGGCGAGGCTGTAGTCGGTGGTGTTCGGGAACGCGGTGTGATGAATGATGATCTTGTTGGGTCGGCTCTGCACCACGCTCACCGGCGACGACGGGGGGCGGGCGCTCCAGGTCGCGCAGTTGGCGATCGTCGGCTGGTCGACCCGGGTGGCGGCGGCCCGGGCGTCGCGGTCGGCGCCGACCTGGGTCAGCGCGCCGGCGCCGGCGGCGGCGCCGAGCAGGACCGCGCCGCGCAGCACGGCCCGCCGGGGGAGAGGAACGGACATCGGGGCCTCCTCGTCGGGTTCGGACACGGCGGCGGGGCGGGCCGCAGCGACCCGCCCCGCCGGTGGGGTCAGCAGGTGCCGTTGCAGGCCAGCACGCGGAGCCGGTCCAGCGTGCCGTTCCAGACGTTCTGGTCACCCGGGAACACGCCGGAGGAGGACCACTGCCAGAACGAGTACGTGCCCCAGCCGGCCGGCAGCGTGCCGACGCTGCTGGAGTACCGCGCGATCCACAGTGGGTTGTTGGCCGCGAACTGCGACGTGTTGCCGGTGCAGGTGCTCCACCAGTCGGTGGTGGTGTAGATGGTGGCCCACCGTCCGGTCCGGGCGTAGTACTGGTTGACGAACGAGGCGATCCAGCTCCGCATCGACGCCTGGCTCAGCCCGTAGCAGGTGGCGCCGTACGGGTTGTACTCGATGTCGAGCGCGCCGGGCAGCGTCTTGCCGTCCCGCGACCAGCCGCCGCCGTGGTCGACGAAGTAGTTCGCCTGGGTCGCGCCGGTGGTGGTGTCCGGACGGGCGAAGTGGTAGGCCCCGCGGATCATCCCGACGTTGTAGGAGCCGTTGTACTGCTGGGCGAAGTAGGCGTTGGTGTAGTAGGTGCCCTCGGTCGCCTTGACGTACGCGAACCGGGCGCCGTTGGCCCAGGCGCCGGACCAGTTCACGTTGCCCTGGTAGCTGGAGACGTCCATGCCGGGCAGCCCGGCCGGGGCGGCGTGGGCGGGCGCGGCGCCGATCAGGGCCGCGGCGGCGGCGGTGACGGTGGCGAGCAGGGCGGCGCCGGCCGCGCGCAGCGCCGATCGCAGGTGACGGTGCATCTTTCCTCCCTGGGGGTTGCCGCCTCGCGGCGGCGGGAGTACCGAAAGGAACTGTCAACATTAGGTCACAGGGTGGAGAAACTTTTCAAGAGACGCATCGAAGATTTTCTTTGAATTTCGGGTTCAGTCGAGGGTGCCGAGCGCCTCGGCGGCGGCGCGCTCGCCGGCGGTCACCGCGCCCTCCAGATAGCCGCTCCACCGGGTCGCGGTCTCCGTCCCGGCCCAGTGCACCCGGCCCACCGGCGCCCGCAGCTCCGGGCCGTAGTCACACCAGGAGCCGGGCGTCACCATGCCGCAGAAGCAGCCCCGGGTCCACGGGTCGGCCGACCAGTCGTACTCGACGAGGTCCACCGGGTCGGCGGCGGCCGGGCCGAACAGCGTGGCCAGCGCGTCCCGCAACGCGGCCCGGCGCGCCCCGTCCGACAGCCGACGCAGCGCCCGGGCCTGCGCGCCGTAGCTGAACGCGGTGAGCACCCCGCCCGGCGAGCCGGGCAGCGAGTTGTCCACCGTCTCGGTGAGCGGCCCGGTGTCCGTGGTGGCCACCCCGGAGCGGCCGTCGGCCCGCCAGAACGGCTCCGGATAGCGCGCGTGCACCTTGACCGCCGCGCCCATCGGCATCCGCTGGGTCAGCCCGTCGCGCAGCGCCGGCAGCGGCGGGTCGTACCGGATCCGGCCGGCCAGCGCCGGGGCCACCGCGACCACCACCGCGTCGCCGTGGTGCACCTGACCGCCGGCGAGGACCCGTACGCCGGTGGCGTCCTGGGCGATCGCGTCCACCGGCGCGTCGAGGCGCAGCCGATCCGGCGGCAGCGCGGCGGCCATCCGCTGCGCCAGCGCCGCCGGCCCGCCGACGATCCGGTCCTGCTGGGCGCCGCCGGCCATGCCGAGCAGCGACCCGACGCCGCCGCCGCTGCGCAGGTAGAACAGCATCTGCAACAGCGACACCTCGCCCGGCGAGGCGGCCAGCAGCCCACCGGCCAGCAGGCGGCCGGCGTACCGGGCGGTGACCGGGTCGGGCGCGGTGGCGGCGAGCCAGCCGCCGAGCGTGCTCCGGTCCCACTCCGCCGCCCCGGCGGCCCGCCACGGCGCGACCGGATCGACCCCGGTCGCCAGCGCGTCCAGCGTGTCGAGCAGCCCGGCCAGGCCGGCCGGCGGTCCGGCCACCGGCCGACCGTCCAGCACCAGCGTCGTCGCGCCCCGGGCCGGCGACGGGAACGTCTCCAGGCCGTACGCGGCGACCAGCGCGTACATCCGGTCCTGGGTGGGGCCGATCCACTGCGCGCCGAGGTCGAGCCAGCCACCGTCGGGCAGCGGTCGGCTCAGCGTCCGGCCGCCCACCCGGTCCCGGGCCTCCAGCAGCAGCGGCTGCGCGCCGGCCGCCTCGACCGCGAGCGCGCAGGCCAACCCGGAGAACCCCGCCCCCACCACGATCACCCGGCCGTCGCCCACGGCCGGGCATACCCGGATCCGGGCCGGAATCCCGCGCGCCCGGCGTGTCGAGACCGGCGTCCGCCGTTCGTGTGAAGGGTGGAGGGCGACAGGGGTCGCCGGTGCGGAGGAGGAACCCGTGAAGCAGTACCTGATCAGCATGTACCAGCCGGCCGGCGCGCAGCGCCCGGACCCGGCGTTCCTGGCCGGGTTGTGATGCGCGAGGTCGAGGCCATCGGCCGGGAGCTGCGCGACGCCGGGTGCTGGGTGTTCGGCGACGGCCTGCACGCGCCGGAGACCGCCACCGTGCTGCGGGCAACCGGCGACGACGTGCTGGTCACCGACGGGCCGTTCGTCGAGGGCAAGGAGTACCTGGGCGGCGTCACCATCATCCGCGCGCCCGACCTGGACGCGGCGCTCGACTGGGGCCGCCGCTACGCCCGCGCCACCACGCTGCCGATCGAGGTCCGGCCGTTCCAGGGCGAGGGATGACCGCTGTCGAACGCGTCTTCCGGGCCGAGTACGGCCGCGCGGTGGCCGTCCTGGTCCGTCTCCTCGGCGACATCGACCTCGCCGAGGAGGCGGTCCAGGACGCGTTCGCCGTCGCGGTGCGCCGCTGGGCCGTCGACGGGCCGCCGCCGAGCCCGGCCGGCTGGATCGTCACCACCGCCCGCAACCGGGCGATCGACCGGCTGCGTCGCGAGTCCACCCGCGCCGCCCGGCACGCCCAGGCCGCGCTGCTGTACGCCGCCGACCCGCCCGCCGAGGAGGGACCCGTGCCCGACGACCGGCTGCGGCTGATCTTCACCTGCTGCCACCCGGCGCTCGGCCCGGCCGCCCGGGTGGCGTTGACGTTGCGTCTGCTCGGCGGCCTGCGCACCGCCGAGATCGCGCGGGCCTTCCTGGTGCCGGAGCCGACCATGGCGCAGCGCCTGGTCCGGGCCAAGGCCAAGATCCGGGACGCCGGGATCCCGTACCGGGTGCCCCGCGACGCCGACCTGCCGGACCGGCTGCGCGGGGTGCTGGCCGTGGTCTACCTGATCTTCAACGAGGGGCACACGGCCAGCGCGGGGGAGCACCTGGGCCGCGTCGAGCTGGGCGCCGAGGCGATCCGGCTGGGCCGGCTGCTGGTGACGCTGATGCCGGACGAGCCGGAGGCGCTCGGACTGCTCGCGCTGATGCTGCTCACCGAGGCGCGGCGGGCCGCCCGCACCGGCCCGGACGGGGTGCCGGTGACGCTGCCGGAACAGGACCGCAGCCGGTGGGACCGGACGCTTGTCGTCGAGGGTCAGGACCTGGTGCGCCGCTGCCTGCGGCGGGACCGGCCCGGCCCGTACCAGATCCAGGCCGCGATCAACGCGGTGCACGCGGACGCGGCCACCGCCGCCGCCACCGACTGGGGTCAGATCCTCGCGCTCTACGACCGGTTGACGGCGTGCGCGCCGGGGCCGGTGGTGGCGCTCAACCGGGCGGTCGCGCTGGCCGAGGTACGCGGACCGGCCGCCGCCCTGGCCGAGGTGGACCGGCTCGACCTGGCCCGGTACCACGTGTGGCACGTCGTCCGGGCCGACCTGCTGCGCCGCCTCGACCGGCCGGCCGAGGCGCGGGCCGCGTACGACGCGGCGATCGCCGGCACCGGCAACGACGCGGAACGGGCGTTCCTGCGCCGGCGCCGCGACCGGCTCGCCGGGTAGCGCCACGGTCGGCCGGCTGCGTCGCCACCGCGGCCGGCATCGGTAGCCGGGGCCGGCGGGCGGCGTCGGTAGCCGGGGCCGGCGGGCGGCGTCGGTAGCCGGGGCCGGCGGGCGGCGTCGGTAGCCGGGGCCGGCGGGCGGCGTCGGTAGCCGGGCCGGCGGGCGGCGTCGGCGCGTGGGCAGGGCCGGCGGGTGACGCTACCCGTCGCGCAGCCGGCGCAGGATGCGGGTCAGCTCCGCCCGGTCGCCCGGGTCGAGCACGCCGAAGAACCGTTCCGCCTCGGTGGCCCGGGCCGCCCGGATGGCGGCGCCGACCCGTTCGCCCGCGGCGGTGGGCGCGACAAGCGTGGCCCGCCGGTCGCCCGGGTCGGGCCGCCGCTCGACCAGGCCGCGCTCCTGGAGGCCGTCGACCACCTCGGTGGCCGAGCGGGGCGCGATGTGCAGGTGCTCGGCGAGCGCGCCGGGGCGTAACGCGCCGTGCCGCAGCAGCACGCCGAGCGCCCGCGCCTGCCCCGGGCTGACCTCCCACGGCTCCAGCGCGCCCTTGGTCTGGTGGCGCAGCCGCCGGGCCACCGCCCAGAACGCCTCGGCCAGGCTCTCCTCGTCGCTGCCGCTCACCCGGAATACGGTAACAGCCGATCGGGTTGTTCCCTCATGATGAGGTAACCTCAGCATTACCCGACGAAGGAGCACCCCCTTGGATCGCATCCCCGACGGCCGCGGAGCCGGCCGAACCGCGTCCCCCGCCGAGAAGGCCCAGGCCCGCGACGTGTCGCTACGCCGCATCGGCGGCCTCTTCACCGCCCACCGCGGCCCGCTCGCCGCCGTGGTGGCGATCATCGTGGCGTCGTCGATCATCGCGATGGCCTCGCCGTTCCTGCTGCGTACCGTGATCGACCGGGCCCTGCCCGACCGCGACCTGACGCTGCTGGCCTGGCTGGTCGCGGCCATGATCGCGGTGGCCGCCGTCACCGCCGTGCTCGGCGTCGTCCAGACCTGGATCTCCACCCGCGTCGGCCAGGAGGTCATGCACCGGCTGCGCACCGACGTCTTCGCCCACCTCCAGCGGCAGTCGATCGGCTTCTTCGTGCGCACCCGCACCGGCGAGGTGCAGTCGCGCATCACCAACGACATCGGCGGCATGCAGTCGGTGGTCACCTCCACCGCCACCTCGATCGCCGCCAACCTCACCACCGTGGTCGCCACCACCGTGGCGATGGTGGCACTGAGCTGGCGACTGACGCTCGTCTCGGTGATCGTGCTGCCGCCCGCGCTCTGGCTCACCCGCCGGGTCGCCCGGCTGCGCCGCGAGATCACCGCCCGGCGCCAGCGCGAACTGGCCGACCTCACCGTGACCATCGAGGAAGGGCTGTCGGTCAGCGGTGTCCGACTGGCCAAGACGCTCGGCACCGGCGCCGCGCTTGTCGACCGGTTCACCGCCTCCTCGGCCCGCCTGGTCGACCTGGAACTGCGCTCCGAACTGGCCGGCCGCTGGCGGATGGCCGCCATGACCGTGGTCTTCGCCGCCATCCCCGCCGTGATCTACCTCGGCGCCGGCCTGCCCGGCACCGCCGGCACGCTCACCATCGGCACGCTCGTCGCGTTCACCGCGTTGCAGGGCAACCTGTTCCGCCCGCTGATGGGCCTGCTCAACGTCGGCGTCACGCTGACCGCCTCGCTCGCGCTGTTCGCCCGCATCTTCGAATACCTCGACCTGCCGGTGGAGGTCGCCGAGCCGACCCGCCCGACGCCGCTGGACCCGGCCACGGTCCGCGGCCACCTGCGCGTCGAGGACGTCACGTTCAGCTACCCCGGCAGCGACACCGCCGCGCTGGCCGGCGTCACCCTGGACGTCCCGGCCGGCACCAGCCTGGCCCTGGTCGGCGAGACCGGCTCCGGCAAGAGCACCCTCGCGGCCCTGATCAGCCGCCTGCACGACCCGGACGCCGGACGGATCACCATCGACGGCGTCGACCTGCGCGACCTGCGCCTGGCCGACCTGGCCGCCGTCGTGGGCGTGGTCAGCCAGGAGACGTACCTGCTGCACGCCACCGTGCGCGACAACCTGCGGTACGCCCGGCCGGACGCCACCGACGCCGACATCGAGGCCGCCGCCCGCGCCGCCCGCATCCACGACCTGATCGCCGCGCTGCCCGACGGGTACGACACCATGGTCGGCTCCCGTGGCCACCGCTTCTCCGGCGGCGAGCAGCAGCGCCTGGCCATCGCCCGGACGCTGCTGCGCGACCCACGGATCCTGGTGCTCGACGAGGCGACAAGCGCGCTGGACACCGAGACCGAGCGCGCGGTGCAGCGGGCCCTGGACGAGCTGGCCCGGGGCCGGACCGTGGTGACCATCGCGCACCGCCTCTCCACCGTGCGCGACGCCGACCGGATCGCCGTGCTCGACCACGGCCGCATCGTCGAGTCCGGCACCCACACCACCCTGCTCGACCACCAGGGCCGCTACGCCACCCTGGTCGGCTGAACCCCCGCCCCGCCCCGCCCCGTCCCTGGCCTTCGTTGATCTTGCAGTTGCTGCCCTCCCATATCAGAGCAAGTCCGACTTTCCCGGGGCCGCAAGTGCAAGATCGCTGGGGGTGGGGTCAGGGCTCAGGGCTCGGGGGTGGGTTCTCGGCGTGGGGTGGGTGGGAGCGTTGACCCGGGGCCGGGCGTGGGGTGGGCGGGGGCAGCAGGGGGTCCAGCGGCATGAACATCTCCGCCGGGGCGTCCGGCCGTGGGCCGCGTCGGGGCGGCGCGGGTCGGGCCGCGGCGCGCCCCGTGCTGCCGGGCGGTCGCTCCGGCGCGTCGGGTGGGGGCGGGTCGCGCCGGTGGCGTTCCTCGGCGTACTCGGCGCGTCGGCGGGCCAGGTCGCGTTCGCACTCCAGCGCGATGCGCTGCTCCCAGTACGGCTGGAGCAGCCGGCGGACCCGCTCGTCCAGATGCACGGTCACGTCCGGCTCGCAGGTGAACGTCACGTCGCCCCGCGCGTACGCCCAGGGTGGTGGATCGTGCTCGGCGAGCGCCGCGGTCAGCGCGACGAGCAGGTCGCGCGGACGGTGCGGCGGCACCTCCGCCGCGCAGCGGACCGCCAGCCGGTGCAGCCGCTGCGTCGCCTGCGGCTGAAAATAGTCGACGTACCAGCCGAACAGTTCCGGCCGGGCGGTCTCCGACGACCAGGTGAAGGTGGCCCGGACCCCGAACACGTAGACCTGGCCCTGGGCCGGCACCACCAGCGGCTCCGGTCGCCGCCGGTCGATGGTGGTCACCGGCGTCGCCGGCTCCTCGGTCCACCACAGGTGCCGCAGTGTGGGCTGCGCGCCGGCCCAGAACCGTCGGCCGCGCCGACGCGCCGCGTCGCCGAGCGTCCGGGCCCGTCCGGCCCAGCGTCGCCGCCAGCCGTCGACAGGTGCGCCGGGCGTCGGTCGCCGGCCGGTCGGGTCGGCGCCCGATGGCATCGCGGTCATCGCACCCCTCTCCGCCGGGCGACAGCCGGCCGCCCGGCCGTCGTGGGGCGGCGGGTCGGTCGGGTGAGGGGGTGTCTCGGAGTCAACCTAACAACCGGGTACGGCCGGAGTGGGCAGCCGCGCGGGCGACCCGTCGCTCGCGTTCGTCCGATCGGACGACGTGTCGCGTAGTCCGATCGACGGGACTTGCCGCCGAATCTGTTAACGTTCCCAATGCGGTCGGTCCCGTCCACGGGACCGACCGTCCAAACCAGACGGTGATCTCAGGGTGATGTCTTGATTCCGCTACGTCGCGCTTCGTAGCGTGAGGCTTCCGCAAACCGCTCGGTGGTGGGGCGCCACCGACGGCTGCGGTCATTCCCGTGGGGGGCGAATGCTGATCGCCGGAGCCGTGCCGGTCACCACCGTCATGGCGGGGTTGCGTGCCGACAAGCCGACGTCCGCCGGGCCGGGCGCGGGGAGGGACTGAACGCATGGGCGTGGAAGCTCGCCGGGCCGCCGGACGGACCATCGAATTCCTCAGGTCGCTCGCGGAGCGGCAGTACGACCGGGTGTGGACGCCGGACTTCCTCACCCTCACTCCCGACGTGCAGGGTTTCGTGGTGTACCACCACGGCGGGCTGGTCCTGGTCTACGGCGCGGTGGTCCAGGGCGACCCGACCCGCTGGTTCTTCCAGATGGCGTGCGCGCCCGGCGCGGACGTCGCCGACATCTCCGGCGCGATGAGCTGGGCGAACATCCGCAACCGACTGGCCGACACCGGGCGCTACTACTGCGTGGTGAAGGCCGACCAGGGCGCCTGCCACGTGGTGTTCACGCTCGACGTGTGGAGTCCGCTGCTGGAGGACGTGACCGCGCCCGAGGCGCAGGCCGTACGTGACCTGCTCGACGGCGCGCTCGCGGTGTGCGTCCACAACGCGACCGCTGATTTCCGGGACCTGTCCGCCTACCTTCCGGGGGCCCGGCCGCTCAACCCGACCGAGGTCGACGCCTGGACGCTGTTCGCCTGCACGCAGGACTGACCGGGAATCCGGTCCTGTTCGCGGAGAGTTCGGTGCGGACCGTCGCGGACGGTCAGAGCCTCTCCGCGGCCAGGGCCGTGCCCTCGATCCGGGCCCGTACCTTCGCGAATGCCGTCTCCCGAGACGTCGACACGTCATCGCCGAACGGCGCGAACCCGCAGTCGTCGCACGTACCCAGCCGCTCGGGCCCAAGGTGCTCGGCGGCCAGGAGTACCCGGTCGCGCACCTGCGCGGGAGTCTCGACCTGCGGGTCGATCGGGTCCGTGACGCCGACGAAAACTCGTTGTCCGGGCCGGGCGTGCGCCGCGATCGTTGCCAGTACCCGCTTCGGGTCCGGCTCGCTCGCGAGCTGCACGTAGAACCGGCCCGCGTTGAGCGCGAACAGGCTCGGCAGGAGTTCGGCGTAGTCCACGTCGAGGCTGTGCGTCGAGTCGCGGTCGCCGCCCGGGCAGGTGTGTACCCCGATCCGTGCCCGCTGCGCGTCAGTGAACCGGTCGAGTACCCGGTTGTTGAGCGCCACGAACGACTCAAGTAACCCCTTGGACGGATCGAGCTTCACCGACAGCCGGCCCTCGGTGAAGTCGAGCTGAACCGAGTCCGCGCCGGCGTCGAGCGCCGCACGGATGTCCGCCTCGGCCTCGTTGACGAGGTCGTCGAGGAACGCCTCCCGGTCGTACCCGGCGATGCCGTCCGCCGGGTACAGCAGGCTCAGCGCGGACGGCGCGATGACGGCCTGCTTGACCGGCACCGTCGCGTACCGCTGCGCGCCTCGCAGGTACTCCACCGACCGCACCGCGTACCGGAACGGCCCCTCGGTCAGCCTCGGCAGCTGCCGGGTGTGGCCGTCCGCGAACGGGATCACGACGCCGTCGGGCGCCACGTTGGTGAGCCCGGCGAGCGGGTACGTCGCGAAGCTGGGCTTGCGCTGCTCGCCGTCGGTCACCACCGGCGACCCGAGCGCCACCAGCCTCGTGATCGTGTCCCGCACCGCCTCGTCGTACCGCGTCCCGAGTTCGTCGGCGCCGATCCGGCCGGCCGCGTGGTCAGCGGCGGCGGCCAGCAGCTCGGGCGAGCGGGGGATGCTGCCGATCGGTTCGGTCGGGATCATCATGCGGGCACGATAAGGGACCATCGTTGCCGGCACGTTCTTCGGAATTGCGCTGTGCGTTCCCGTGCAACGCCTCGACCCGGAGGCGTACGCCGCCGTCCGATCGGCTTCGCGTCCCGGTGATCGCACCTCGGGAAACCAGCGATAGCGTGGTCAGCCGGACGGAATCGGCGGGCGGGGGATCGATGAGCGTGTGGGGAAACCTCGCACCTGCTCCCGAAACCTGGTCGACCGCAACCGGCGGCCTTGGCGTCCCGCAGCCCGCGGGACCGAGAACCGGGCCGGCCGGCAGACTCCAACGATCGAGCCCGTCCGTCTGCCTGACGGTCCTCGGCGCCCGGACACGGTCGTCAGGGCCGCCTGATCGGGCGGGCCGAGTCGCCGTCAAGGTCGCTCGACTCGGCCGATCAGGCGCGGTGGCGGGCGTCCGCACCGTTGATTGCGGCCCGGCAACCGATCCCGCCGACCGTCCCTCGTGGTCGGATCAGGTTCCGTTCCGTCGTCGGGGGAGAGGGGAACACCCATGAGCCGGAACAGTCCCGCGCTCGGATTCCTGCTGTGTCTGCTGATCGGAGGTGCTCCGATCCTGCTCGGCGTCATGGCGGCCCGTCGGGGCAAGCGGAAACTGCGAACCGCCCCCGGAGGTGGGGACGGGGCGCCGCTCGTGACGTTCGAGGGGTTCACCGCCGGCCTCGGTGCCCGCCCCGACGCCAGCCGGATCCACGCGGTGATGCGGGTCTTCGCCGAGCACCTCGTCGTGACGCGCAGCCTGATGGCCGGCGGGCGGCTGGTGACGGACCGGTTCGCCGCCGGCGACGTCCTGTCGGTGCGCGAGGACGAGTTCCACATGACCGGGATCGCGGGAGCCGTCGCCGACCGCAACGTCAGGCATCCGGTGAGCCGCCTCCTGGGGGCGTCCAACATGCTCCCGGGCGTCCTGCTGCGGACCCGCCGGGGCGACCTCGTGTTCGTGGTCGAGCGGAAGGACCAGATCCGCCGTCGAGAGGTGTACCTGGCCGTCTGCACCCTGATCGGCCAGCAGCCGCGCTGACCGGCACCCACAGGCATCGACGCACTGCCATTAATGGATGTTCGGCGGGTGTCGGCCGGTCGATCATCCTGGTCGGATGGCGGAACGGACATCGCCGTTCGACGATGACAGGAGGGACCGTGCGCACACCATCGCGTGCGTTGACGGGGACCACCGCGCTGCTCATGGCAGCCGGCATGGTCCTGACCGCCGGAGCCGGCGGTCAGGCCGCACCCCGGGACCAGGCCCGCACCGGGGCCGTACCCGACCACCTGCCGGGGGACCGGCACGACACCAAGGCCACCGACAACCGGACGGGACGCGTCGCCGTCACCGCGCGGCAGCGGGACCGGGTCGCCGCGCTGGGCGCGCGGGTCCGCTGGACCGACTTCGGTACGCCGGCCACGCTCACCTCGACCGGCAAGCCGCTCGCCACCGGACTGCCCGCCGACCCGGCCGCCGCCGCCCGCGCCTACGTCGCGGCGAACTCCGACGTGCTCGGGCTGACCGCCGAGGCCGCCGCCGCGCTGGAGCAGTTGACCGTGGCGCCGATGGGGGCGGGCGCGACAGTGCTGTTCCGGCAGCGCTTCGGGGGCCTGCCGGCCGCCGTCGACGGCATGCTGGCGATCGGCGTACGCGACGGAGCGGTCTGGCACGTCAGCTCGTCACTGGCCCGTGACGCCGGGGCGCCGGCGCCGGCCACGATCGACGCCGCGCAGGCCCGCAGGGCCGCCATCGCGGACGCCGGCCGCGCCGACGCGCGGGTCCTGCGTACCTCGTTGGTCGCGGTGCCCACCGCGGACCGGGGGCCGCGCGCGGCCTGGGAGGTCGTGCTGGGCGCGGACACCACCGGCGCGGACCCGGCCGCCTACTCCACCTACGTGGACGCCCGCGACGGCGGCGTGCTGGTCCGCGAGGACCTGATCGACCAGGACGCGGACCACGCGTCCTGGGACGTGTTCCCGAACTCGCCGCGCGTCGACAGGTCCTCCGTCGACACCCGGGTGCGCTGGTGTGCCGCGCCGGCGGCCGGCTGCCGCGAGGTGGTCGGCGTGCCGGGACACCCGGCGTGGGACGTGGACCCGGGCACCGGGGCGTCCACCACCACGACGAAGGGCAACAACGCGATCGCGGTGCAGAACTGGTTCAGCAACGACCCGTTCAGCGTCGGCACCGAGACCGCCACGCCGCGACCGGACCGCGTCTACGCGTACCCGTGGACGAACCAGTGGCAGGAGCGGCGCTGCGACCCGGAGGTGTTCACCTCGCCGCAGGCGAACGACATCGACGCGGCCCGCGCGAACCTGTTCGGGATGCACAACCGGATGCACGACTGGACCTACCACCTGGGCTTCACCGAGGAGACCTGGAACCTGCAACAGGACAACCTCGGCCGGGGCGGTCTCGGCGGCGACGCCGAGCAGGGCAACGCGCAGGCCGGCGGCGTCAGCGGCGGCCCGCCGACGTTCCCGGCCCGCAACAACGCCAACCAGATCACCCCGCCGGACGGCGTCGCGCCGACCACCAACATGTACCTGTGGCAGCCGGTCGCCGGCTCGTTCTACGCGCCCTGCGTGGACGGTGACTTCGACATGTCGGTGATCGCCCACGAGTACGGCCACGCGGTCACCAACCGCATGATCGCCGGCCCGAGCGCGGGCGTCAGCTCCCCGCAGGGCATGAGCGAGAGCTGGTCGGACCAGCTCGCCATGGAGTACCTCTACGAGCACGGGTACGCCGCGCCCGGCCGGCGTGGCTTCACCATCGGCGAGTACACCACCCAGGACCCGAACGCGGGCATCCGCAACTACAACATGAGCGCCAGCCCGCTCAACTACTCGTCGGTCGACTACGACGTGACCGGCCTCCAGGTGCACGCGTCCGGCGAGGTGTGGAGCGCCACCAACACCGACATCCGGGCGGCCATGATGCGCCGCTGGGGCGCCGGCACGCCGGCCGTGCAGAAGGCGTGCGCGACCGGGGCCCGCGACGTGACGGCCTGCCCGGGCAACCGGCGCTGGATCCAGCTCGTCGTCGACTCGTTCCTGCTGATGGCGGTCAGCCAGGTCAGCATGGTCGACGCCCGGGACGCGATGCTCGCCGCCGACCGGATCCGCTTCGGCGGGGCCAACCAGGACCTGCTCTGGAACGCGTTCGCCGCGCGTGGCCTCGGCGAGACCGCGGCCAGCGTCGGCAACGCCGACGCCGATCCGACGCCGGGCTTCACCTCGCCGTACGCCTCGGAGGGCTCGCTGCGGCTCCTGCCGCTCGGCGACCGTGGACCGGTGGCGGGCGCGCAGCTGTTCGTCGGGCGCTACCAGGCGCGGGCGGTGCCGGTCGCGGACACCGACGCGGCCACCCCGCTGACCGACCGGGTGGACCTGGTGCCCGGCACGTACGAGTTCGTGGTCCGGGCGCCCGGTCACGGGCACACCCGGATCGGCCCGGTGACGGTCCGGGCCGGCCAGAACCGCACGCTGTCGGTGTTGCTGACGCCCAACCTGGCCTCCACGGCGGCGGGCGCGACGGTCGCCGGCGACGGCATCAACCTGACCTCGGTCGCGGACGACGACGAGGCCACCAACTGGGCCTCGCTCGGCGCGCCGGTGGCCGGCCGGCAGGTCACCGTCGACCTGGCCGGCGGTCTCCAGCAGGTACGCCGGGTGCAGGTCAGCGCGATGCTGCGCCCGCCGGTGGCCGGGGACCCGGACGCCGGCACCCAGAGCCGGTACTCCGCGGTGCGGCAGTTCCGGGTGCTGGCGTGCACGGCCAGCGGCACGGTGACCTGCGCCGACGCGGCCGACTTCCGGCCGGTGTTCACGAGCCGGCCGGACGCCTTCCCGGCGGTGGCGCCGCGCCCCCGGGCGCCGGAGCTGATCCTGCGTTCGTTCGACATCCCCCGCACCCGGGCCACCCACCTGCGCGTCGAGGTGCTGACCAACCAGTGCACCGGCGCGCCGGACTACGCCGGTGAGCAGGACGCCGACCCGCGGGCGGCGACCGACTGCGCGACGGCCAGCCCGCAGGCGCAGAACGTGCGGATCGCCGAGTTCCAGGCGTTCGCGCACTGAGCACGCGGCGGGTGCGGGCGGGTCGGTTCGCCGTCCCGTCCGCACCCGCCACCGCGTGTTCACCCGGCATTCGGGGCCCGGTCGCCGGCCGGGGACTGTACGTCGGGCAGGATCCTCGGCAGACTGAGCGCCGACCAGCCAATGATGTTGGTCGATGCCCTGTCGGCTCGCTCAAGGAGGATCCCTTGACCCCGTTCCGCGCCGCCGTCACCCGCGTACGCCGCGCCCTCGCCGCGTCCGCCCTGGTCACCGCCATGGCCGCCGTCGCGCTCGTGGCCCCCGCCACGGTCTCCACCCGACTCGCCGAGCCCGCCGAGGCCGCCGTCTACAGCTCGTGCACGCTGTCCCGCTGCGCGGATGCCCGTACGGCCCGCTCCGGCTGGTCGGCGAAGAGCTTCCCGACCAGCCGGGGCTGGTACTCGTGGAGCGGCGGACAGTGCAACTTCGCCGGCGGCCAGTTCTACAACCGCGAGGGCCAACTGCCCACCAACGCCACCTACTACGAGTACGACGTCTACCCGCGCGCCTGCAACGCCGCCCGCGACGCGTACCGGATCGTGGTGAACAGGAGCACCGGGACGACCTGGTTCTCACCCGACCACTACGCCAACTTCTACCGACTCTGATTTCCCGTCGGGGCCGGCCCCCCCCCCCCGCCCCCCACGGTCGGAAAGGACGGACCGATGGGCGCAGCGTCCCCGCAGCCGCCGGCCTGGCTCACGCTCGACGCCGGGCCGGCGCCCGAGCCGGCCGGTGTGCCGGTCTCCGGCCCGGCCACCCGCACCCGGGCGGCCCTGCACGAGACGCTGGCCGAGGCGCTGCCGCTGCCCGACTGGTACGGCCGCAACTGGGACGCCCTCGCCGACGCCCTGGCCGACCGGATCGACTCCGGGCCGCTCACCCTCGTCGTCCGGGACGCGGCGCACCTGCTCGCCGACGAGCCGCCCGCACAACTCGGCACGCTGCTCGACGTGCTCGGCGCGGCAGCCGCCGGCGGTCACGCCACCCTGCGGGTGGTGCTGCGCGAGCACCCGGAGCGGCTGCCCGCGCTGCGCGCCAGGGTCGCCGCCGCCCTCGGCGCCCCCGAACCCACCTGACCCGCCCCGCCCGCCCCGCGCCCCCACCCCCTCCGGTTCGCGCTTTCTGGGAAAGAGTGGCTGATCCGCCGGGAATGGCCACACTTTCCGGGAAAGAGGCCGTGCCTGGGGTGGGGTGGGGTGGGGGTGGGTCAGGTCGGGGTGTCGAGGATGGCGCTGAAGCGCTCCTCGGCGAGGTCGAGTTGAGCGAAGATGTGCCGCTTGACCGGCGCCGACAGCGGCGTGTCCGGGCGCGCGATCAGCTCCCGGAAGACCGGCACCAGCGGGCGGTACTTGGCGGCCGACCGGGGCACCTTCGGACCCACCGTGTGGATCACGCCGACGCCGTTGTCGGTGAAGTCGGACACCTTGATCACCCGCGCCCAGGGCTCCCGGTCCAGGCTGGCCGCCACGTGTTCCCGGTACTGCGCGTCCCGGTCCCGGTCCGGGTCGTACGCCGGATTGGTGACCGCCGCGACCAGCCGCGCCACCCGCGGGCCGAACCGCTCGGCGAGCGTGGCCAACGCCGCGGTCGTCACGTCACCGTCCACCGCCGGGCCGGCCAGCTCGACCGGGTGGTCCTCGACCGCGTCGTGCAGCAGCCCCGCGACGATCACGTCCACGTCCCGCACCTGGTAGTGGTGCATCAGCCGGATCGCCACCCGCAGCAGGTGGTTCAGGTACGGCTCGCGGACCCGCCGGTCGTCGCGGTGCAGGTCGGCGGCGAGGTCCAGCGCCTCGGTCAACCGGTCGCGCGCCGCGTCGTCGAACGCGGCGACCTCCAGCCGGAAGCGGGCCAGCAGGCCGGGTTCACCATGGATCTCGGTGATCGCATGCATCGGCATGGTGGCGAGGTACGCGGGGAACTCCATGCGTCCCTTATAGCTGATCTTCGCTCGCCGTGGATGTCGGCTGGCCGACGCCGCCACCGGTGAGCCGCTTGACCAGGCGTACGCAGGTGCCCTCCGGCGTGCCGACGATGGTCGCCTCGTCCATCACCCGCGCCATGATCAACCGCCCCCGGCCCCGGTCGCTGTCGTCGCCGCTGTCGGCCGGCCGCCAGACGCCGCGGTCGCGTACCTCGATCTCCAGGCGGTCGTCGCGCAGCTCGACCCGGAGCGTGGTGATTCCCTCCGGGGCGAACCGGTAGCCGTGCTCGATCGCGTTGGCGCAGGCCTCCCCGGTGGCGATCAGCACCGTCTCGACGTCCCACTCGCCGATGCCGTGCGCGTGCAGCCAGCCGCGCAGCCGCTCCCGGGTGGGCGCGAGCCGGCCGGGGTCGGCCGGCAGGTCGATGGTGAGGACCCGGCCGGATGTCCCACCCGTCACGTCCGGCCTCCGTCCCGTGCCCGTCTCCGGGCCTGGGCGTCCACTCGCGCTGTCACCGCCCGCTTCTCACCCTCTTGTCCCCGGTGACCGTCGGTTCATGCCACCGACGGCGGGTCCGTCGAGGTGATCATCTCGCATCGGGGCCGGCGTGTCAGCCGACACCCCGACGGACGTCGCCGGGCCGGCGTCCGTCGGGAGCGGACGCCGGCCCGGGTCGCGGGTGGGGGAGCGGTCAGAGCGGGAGCCGGCCGGCGCCCGCCCACGCGCCGACGACCAGCGGGACCAGCGGCGTCGGCAGCGGCGGCGCGGCGCGCAGGGTGGGCGTCCAGCCGGCGTCGCCGCCCAGGTCCGGGTCGTGCGCGGCGTTGTACGCGGCCAGCAGGTCCACCGGCCGGGCCCGGCCGTCGCCCTGCCGCACCCAGCTCCCGCGCTCGGTGAGCGCGGTGCCGCCCCAGTCGTGGATGAGGTCCGCCGGGTCGACGTCGTCGGCCAGCGTGAAGAAGTTGTGCTCCGCGACGATGGCGGACCGGACGCCGACGCCGAGGGCGTACTCGAAGCCCGGGCCGCCGAGCCGGTAGTGGTTCTCGTGCACGTCCACCTGACCGAACCGCACCCGGGGCAGCCGCTGGAGGTCCCCGTCGAACAGGTTGTGGTGCACGCTGACCTTGAGCCGGTCGACGTCCGGGCCGACCGTGTTCGAGGAGCCGATCAGCATCAGCTTGTCCCGCCCGACGAACCGGTTCCAGGACGCGGTGACCAGGCTGGCGGTGTGCGTGACGTCGAGCGAGCCGTCGTGCACCTGGTAGGGCCGGCCGAAGTAGCTCGGCTGCGCGCCGTCCGGGTTGTCGCCGTCGGTGAACGTGTTGTGGTCCACCCAGACGTGCTCGCTGCGCCGCACCGAGATCTGGTCGTACTGCGAGTTCCAGTTGCCGGCCTCGCCGTCGGTGGGGGACCAGGCCGGGAAGCAGTCCCGCGCGTCGGCCAGCTCCATGTTGCGCACGATCACGTTGGCGACCCGGTCGATCATCAGCGTCAGCCCGGTGAGCCGGGCGCCGCGCAGCCCGACGATGGTGGTGTTGGACCCGACGTTGATCTGCGTCTGCCGGGTCTGGGCGGCCACCGACCGGACCCGGGCCGCCTCCAACGGGCCGCTCGGGTCCACCCGGCCCCAGACCGCCGGGTCGTACGCGGCCAGGTAGGCCGGCAGCGAGTACTCCGCGTCGGCCAGGTCGGCGCAGCTCAGCGGCGTGCCGTCGGGCCCTTCGAAGCCGTCGATCGGGCCGGCCACGTACACGATCTTGGGAGTGGCGTCGGCGGCGTTGGTGGCGTTGTCGCCGCCGAGCGCGGCGACCAGCTCGGCGCGGGTACGCACCACCCGTACCCGGTCCGCGGTGGCGGCCCCGCCGCCGGTGGTGCCGGCGCCCTCGGCGGCCCAGCCGTCGTTCGCCGGCAACGCCTGACGGCCGAGCAGCTTCGCCGCCGGCTCCTGGCGGCCGATCGGCTCCGCCGCGCGGGACGACCACTGCCCGGCGGGGGCGGCCGACGCCGGCCCGGGGGTGGTGACCGCGAGCGCGGCGGCGAGGATCGCGGCGGTGATCGTTCTTCTACGCATGACGTGTTCCGTCCTGTCTGTCAGGGATGTCGACACCGAGGTCCACCAGGTACGGCCGGACCGCCCACGGCACGCCCGCCTCGGACGGCAGCACGCCGGTCTCCGCCGCGTCCCGCAGCACCGCGTTGACGCCCCGGAGCACCCGCACCCGTTCCGGGCCGTCGCCCACGGTGCGCACCAGGTCACCGTGGAGCAGCGTCGGCGCGGGTGCGTCCCGCAGCGCGTCCAGCACCTCGGTGAACGGCCCGGTACGCGCCAGCGGCGCGATCAGCGGCACCCCGACGGCGCGGTGGTCCAGCAGGTTCGCCAGCAGCCCGACCCGGCCGGGCACGGCCCGCGGGCGGGCGTCGCCGGGCAGGCGCAGCCGGTCGGTCGGGTACTCCAGCACCGCCCGTCCCCGCTCGCCGGTGACCAGCACGTCACCGGCGACGTGCTCCTCGGCGGCCAGCGTGAGCGCGGCCAGCACCGGCGGGCCGGCGTCGGGGGTCAGCCGCAGCACCGTGGTGTCGTCCACCTCGATCGGACGGACCCGGTAGCGCTCCACCTCGATCCGGGCCGGCCGCACCGGCGCTCCGGTCACCGCCTCGGCCACCGCCAGGCACTGCATCAGCGCGTGCGCGAGCGGGTTGGCCAGCGCGCCGTCGAGCGCCGGCCGGCCGTCCACCGACCGCCGGCCGGCCCACGGGGAGCGGGCGTAGTAGGCGTCGGGACGCTGCCAGGCCGCCACGGTGGCGATGCCGGTGACCGGGCCGAGCCGCCCGGCGGCCAGCGCGCCGGTCAGCTCGGCCAGCGCCGCCGAGCCGAGCGCCTGGAAGTTGACCTGCACGGCCCGGCGGGCGGCGGTGGCCGCGTCGACAAGCGCCCGGTGCTCGGCCAGGTCGAGCACCGGCGGCTTCTCCAGCAGCAGGTCCGCGCCGGCGGCGAGCACGTCGCGTGCGATCGGCAGGTGGGTGTGCGGCGGCGTGCACACCACCACCACGTCCGGGCGGGACGCGGCCAGCATCGCCCGGTGGTCGGTGAAGATCCCGGTCCCCGGCGGCGTCGGCGCGTCCGGTTCCTCCTCCGGGGGCCGCACGTCGACCAGCGCGACCAGCCGCAGCCGGCCGGCGCCGTGCAGCGCGGCGATCACCCGCCGGTGCCAGCGGCCGTGCCCGTTCGCGCCGACCAGCGCCACCCGCGGCGGCGCGTCGCCGCTCACCGGACACCCGTCGGTGTGCCGCCGCCGGCCCGCGCGTCCGCGCGCGGCGGACCGCCGGTCACCGCGCACCGGCCAGTGTGGCCCGCACGCCGTGCCGGTCCAGCGCGGTCAGCCAGCCCGTCACGTCCGCCCGGAACTCCTCGTCGGCGGCCAGCTCGGCGGGGAAGACCTCGCGGACCGCGAAGACCGCGTCGACCACGCCGGCCGGGGTGTGCCGACCGGCGGCCAATGCCGCGCGCAGCCGGTCGGCGAGCGGGTCGTCCAGCGGCAGCGGCCGACCGTCGTCGGTGTGGCCGTGCAGGAACCGCAGCCAGGCGGCCACCACCAGCGCGCTCCACCGCGCCGACCGGCCGCCCGCCCGCAGGTCGACGGCCGTGTGCAGCACCCGCTGCGGCAACTTCTGCGAGCCGTCCGAGGCGACCTGTGCGGTGCGGTAGCGGATCGCCGGGTTGCCGAACCGGGCGAGCACCTGCTCCCCGTACTCGGGCACGGAGACGCCGGGCGGCGGGGTGAAACTCGGCGCGATCTCCTCGGCGACCAGCCGGCGCAGCACCGCGTCCAGATGCGGCAGCGCCAGCGCGTCGAGCACCGTCTCCGCGCCCGCGAGGGCGCCCAGGTACGCGGTGGCCGAGTGCACGCCGTTGAGCGCGCGCAGCTTCAGCCGCTCCCACGGGCCGGCGTCGTCGGTGAGGACCGCGCCGGCCCGCTCCCAGGCGGGCCGGCCGCCGGGGAAGTCGTCCTCGATCACCCACTGCGACCACGGCTCGGCCGCGACCGCCGCCAGGTCGGTCACGCCGAGCGCGCGCCGCGCGGTCTCCCGGGTCTCGTCGGTGCTGGCCGGCACGATCCGGTCGACCATGGTGCCGGGGCAGGTGACCTGCGCCGCCACCCGGTCCAGCGTCGCGTCCGGCACCCGGGCCAGCGCCAGGCACTGGTCGACGAGCGAGCGCAGCCGGCGCCCGTTGGCGGGCAGGTTGTCGCAGCTCACCAGCGCCAGCGGCCCGGCGTCGGCGGCGGCGCGGGCGAGCAGCCCGCGTACCAGCAGCCCCGGCACGGTGCGCGGCGGCCGGTCGGTGGTCAGGTCGGCGGTCAGTTCCGCGTCGGCGGTCAGCGCGCCGGTCACCGGGTCGAGCTGGTAGGCCTTCTCGGTGACGGTCAGCGTGACCACCCGGATCGCCGGGTCGGCGAGCAGGCGCACCACCGCTTCCGGGTCGGCGGCGGCGTGCCGTACCCCGGCCAGCGCGCCGACCACCCGGGTCGACGCGCCGTCGGCGGCCAGCGTGGTGACGCTGAACAGCGCGTCCTGCGCGGCCAGCGCCTCGACCACGTCGGTGCTGCGCGGCGCGACGCCGACGATGCCCCAGTCGCCGCCGGCCGCGCCGACCGCCGCCTCGGTGTGCACGGCCTGGTGGGCCCGGTGGAACGCGCCGAGCCCGAGATGGACGATGCCGGCCGGCACGGTGCCGGGGCGCAGCAGCGGCCGGCTCGCCTCGGGCAGCCGGCGCAGCGTGGCCAGGCCGAGCCGGCCGGTGTCGACGGTCAGCGCCATGCCGGTCCCTCCGGGAAGCGGAACTCCGCGATCGACTCCGGCCGCATGGCGGCGCTGTAGCCGGGCGCGGTGGGCAGCAGGTAACGCCCGCCGCGGGTGCGGACCGGGTCGACGAAGTGCTCGTGCAGGTGGTCCACGTACTCGACCATCCGGCCGTCCAGGCCGGTGCTCACCCGCAGGTGGTCGAAGACCGCGAGGTGCTGCACGTACTCGCAGAGCCCCACGCCGCCGGCGTGCGGGCAGACCGGCACCCCGAACTTCGCCGCCAGCAGCAGCTCGGCGAGCACCTCGTCGACGCCGCCGACCCGGCACGCGTCGACCTGCATCACGCCGATCGCCTCGGCCTGGAGCAACTGCTTGAAGATGACCCGGTTGGCCGCGACCTCGCCGGTGGCGACGCGGCACCGGCCGCCGGACAGCTCGGTCACCGCGCGGGCGATCCGGGCGTGGCCGAGCACGTCGTCGGCGTGAGTGGGCTCCTCGATCCAGTACGGGTCGACCTCGACCAGCACCCGCATCGCGGCGATCGCCTCGTCGACGTCCCAGACCTGGTTGGCGTCCATCATCAGCAACGCGTCCGGGCCGATCTCGGCCCGGATGATCCTCCCCCGCCGCAGGTCGTCGTCGAGCCGGCCGCCGACCTTCATCTTCATCGCCCGCCACCCCCGGGCGTACGCGTCGCGGGTCAGCGCGCGCACCTGCTCGTCCGGGTAGCCGAGCCAGCCCACCGACGTGGTGTACGAGGGGAAGCCGTCGCGCTCCAGCCCGGCGAGCCGGTCGCCGAGCCCGTCGCGGCCCTTGTCGAGGATGGCCGCCGCCTCGTCCGGGGTGAGCGCGTCGGTGATGTGGTGGAAGTCGACGGTGGCCACCAGCTCGTCGGTGGGCATCTCGGCGAGGAACCGCCACATCGGCTTGCCGGCCAGCTTGGCGCGCAGGTCCCAGACCGCGTTGACGAGCGCGCCGGTGGCCATGTGGATCACCCCCTTCTCCGGGCCGAGCCAGCGCAGTTGCACGTCGGCGGTGAGCGAGCGCCAGAACGCCACCGGCTCGGCGGCGATCTCGGCGACCGTGCGCCCGCGTACGTGGTGGGCGAGCGCCCGCACCGCCGCGCAGGTGATCTCGTTGCCCCGGCCGTTGGTGAACGTGAACCCGGCACCGGTCGGCCCGCCGTCGGTGGTCAGCTCCACGTACGTGGCCGAGTAGTCGCCCCGGTTGATCGCGTCCGAGCCGTCGCCGCTGGCGGCGGTGGGGAAGCGCACGTCGTGCACCGTGACGTCGACGATCCTGGTCATGAGCGCCCTCCGGAGAACTTGAAGACCTGCTTGGGCAGCCGGTACGCCAGGTCGACGATGGTCTCGGCGGCCTCGTCGCCGTCCAGCCGGTGCTCGGCGACCAGGCGGGCCAGGAAACCGGCGTCGACCCGGCGGGCCACGTCGTGGCGGACCGGGATGGAGCAGAACGCGCGGGTGTCGTCGACGAACCCGGCGGTGTTGTAGAAGCCGGCGGTCTCGGTGACCGCCTCCCGGAACCGCCGCAGCACCTCCGGCGAGTCGAGGAACCACCAGGGCGCGCCGAGCCGCAGCGCGGCGTAGCCGCCGGCGAGCGGCGCCAGCTCCCGGGTGAACGTGTCCTCGTCGAGCGTGTAGAGCACCACGGTCAGCCGCGGGTCGTTGCCGTGCGCGTCCAGCAGCGGCGCGAGCCCGTGCACGTAGTCGGTGGCCTGCGGCACGTCGCCGCCGACGTCGCGGCCGTGCCGGGCGTGCAGCCAGCGGTTGTGGTTGCGCACCGCGCCCGGGTGCAACTGCATCACCAGGCCGTCGTCGAGCGACATCCGGGCGAACTCCAGCAGCATGTGCGCCCGGAACGCCTCCGCGTCGCCCGCGTCGGCGAGGCCGCGCCGGCCCTTGTCGTACAGCGCCGCCGCCTGCGCGGGGTCGAGCGCGAGGGTACGCGCGGTCGGGTGCCCGTGGTCGGACGAGGTCGCGCCGGCCGCGATGAACGCCGCCCGGCGCCGCCGCAGCGCGGCCAGGTAGCCGGCGTACGTGCCGGTGTCCTCGCCGGAGACGTCGGCGAGCCGGTCCACGTTGGCCGCCCAGCCGTCGAACTCCATGTCCACCACGTCGTCCGGGCGGAACGTGGTGACCACCCGCCCGCCCGGCCCGCCCCAGCCGTCGGCGGCGAGCTTGGCGTGCCGGCCCAGGTCGTCCAGGGGCGACTCGGTGGTGGCGAGCACCTCGATGCCGAAGCGGGTGAACAGCTCCCGGGGCCGGAACGCCGGCTCGGCGAGGCGGGCGGCGAGCGCGTCGTAGACGGTGTCGGCGGTGGCCGGGCCCAGCGGCGTGTCCACGTCGAACACGTTCCGGAACGTCTGCTCCAGCCACAGCCGCGACGGCGTGCCCCGGAACAGGTGCCAGTGCGCGGCGAAGCGCCGCCAGATGGTCCGCCCGTCGGTCTCGACCGGGCTGCCGTCGACGCTCGGCACGCCCAGCTCGGCCGGCGGCACGCCCTGGCTGAGCAGCATCCGGGTCAGGTAGTGGTCGGGCACGATCAGCAGCCGGGCCGGGTCGGGGAACGGGCGGTCCTCGGCCAGCAGCGCCGGGTCGACGTGCCCGTGCGGGGAGATGATCGGCTGCGTGGCCGCCAGGGCGTACAGCTCGCGGGCCAGCGCGCGTTGGCCGGGCTCGGCGGGCAGCAGCAGATCGCTGGGGGAGATGATCGGCACGGAAGCGGGCTCCTCGGTCAGGGCAGGGTGAGCAGGTCGGCGACCCGGACGGGCGCGCCGGTCTCCAGCGAGCGGTTGGCGGCCAGGCCGGTGAGCAGTGCGAGCGCGCCGTCGTACGCGGTGGCGGCGCGGCCGAGCGGATCGGGTTCGCCGCCGAGCAGCACCCGGGTCATCCGGGCGTCCGCGCCGCCGTGCCCGCGCCGGGTCCAGCCCTCCACTCCGATCTCCACCGGCGGCGCCCAGAACGGTCGCAGCGTGAGCCGGGCCGCGCCGCGTTCCACCGCGGCCTCGTCGCCGTGCAGCGCGGCGCCCTTGAGCGCGGACGCGCCGCCGGGGCTGACGTGGTCGCTCTCGGTGACCTCCAGTTCGAGGCGGCCCCGGCTGCCGTTGACCATCACCCGGTAGCCCTCCCAGGGCGCGTACGCGGTGAGGTGGTAGGTCATGGTCGCGCCGGTGGAGTAGCGGGCCAGCACCGCGAGGTCGTCCTCGATGGTCACGCCGGGGGCGAACACGTTGCGGTCGCGGTGGTAGCCGTCCTCGGCCTCGGCGTCGAGGTACAGCTCGCGCAGCCGGGGGTGCTCGGCCAGCCGCAGCGCGAACGGGTCGTCGTCGGCGGCGGGGGCGCCGTGCGCCCGCTCGTAGTCGCGGGCGTAGCCGTGCCGGCGGCCGGTCTCGCCGTAGAAGAACAGCCGGCCGGCCGCGTACACCTCGACCGGTCGGGCGTCCAGCCACCAGTTGACCAGGTCGAAGTGGTGGCTGGCCTTGTGCACGAGCAGGCCGCCGGAGGTGGCCTTGTCCCGGTGCCAGCGGCGGAAGTAGTCGGCGCCGTGCCGCACGTCCAGCAGCCACTCGAAGTGCACCGAGCCGATCTCGCCGACCGCGCCGTCGGCGAGCAGCCGGCGGAGCTGCTCGTGCAGCGGGTTGTAGCGGTAGTTGAACGCGACGGTGACCTGCCGGCCGGTCTCCGCGACCGCGTCCAGGATGCGCCGGCAGCGGGGCGCGTCGACAGTCATCGGCTTCTCGGTGACCACGTCGCAGCCGGCCCGCAGCGCGGCGGTCACGTACTCGTCGTGGGTGACGTCGACGCTCGTCACCAGCACCACGTCGACCCGCTCCTTCGCCAGCATGGCGGCGAAGTCGCCGGCGGCGTACGTGGGCACCGTCGGGTGGCCGAGCTCGGCGAGCCAGCGGTTGTGCGCGTCCATCCGGGTCTGGTTGACGTCGGCCAGGGCGACCAGTTCGGCGGTGTCGGCGTGGTCGAGCGCGAGCGCGCGGACGAACATCTCGGCGCGCGCCCCGGCGCCGACCAGGGCGTGGCGGACCCGTTTCCGGGCCGGTGGTGACATGACGTCGGCCTCCCGCGGTTATGCAAAGGTTTGCAGCCGAAGAAACCACGCCGGCCGATACGACGTCAACGGTCGATGGACATCCCGCCCTATCAATCCGCATTGGTGCGTTTTTATGCACTCCCCGGGAGCGGTACCGCAATCGAGCCGTAACAATGGACCGTTGACACCGGCGCAACCGTTTGCATTAATTGGCGACACCCGTGACCCCCACCACATCGGACGAGGGAGCCCGCCGTGCCAGCCACCATCCGGGACGTCGCCCGGGCCTCCGGCGTGCACATCTCCACCGTCTCCCGCACGTTCTCGGCCCCGCACCTGGTCAACCCGGAGACCCGGGTCCGGGTGCTGGCCTGTGCGGAGGACCTCGGCTACCGGCCCAACCGGGCCGCCCGGGCCCTGATCACCGGCCGGACGCACAACATCGGCCTGATCGTGGCCGACATCGCCAACCCGTTCTTCCCGCCGCTGATCAAGGCCGCGGAGGGGCAGGCCCGGCACCGCGACTACCACGTGTTCGTGGCCGACACCAACGAGGACGTGGTCGCCGAGGAGGACCTGGTCCACGCGCTCGCCAAGCAGGTCGACGGCGTGCTGCTGTGCAGCCCCCGGATGAGCAACAGCCTGATCGAGCAGGTCAGCCGCGAGGTCCCGGTGGTGGTGATAAACCGCCAGGTCGCCGGCCTGCCCTGCGTGATGATGGACGTCGGGCAGGGCGCCCGGTCCGCGATCGAGCACCTGCTCGGCCTCGGCCACCGGCGGATCGCGCTGCTCGGCGGCCCGCGCGGCTCCTGGACCGCCCGGGAGATGCGCCGGGCCGCCTCGGCAGCCGCCCGGGGCGGCGGCGCCGAGCTGACCCTGCTCGGCCCCAACCAACCCACCGAGACCGGCGGCGGCGCGCTCGCCGACCAGGTACGCCGCAGCGGCGTCACCGCCGTGCTCGCCTACAACGACCTGATGGCGATCGGCCTGATCGAAGGGCTGGACGCGCTGGGGCTGCGGGTGCCCCAGGACGTCAGCGTGGTCGGCGTCGACGACATCGCGCTGAGCCGGCTCACCCGCCCCAAGTTGACGACGGTGGCCACGCCGACCGCGGCCGCCGGCCGGACGGCCGTCGACATGCTGCTGCAACTCGACTCCGACGCGCCGCGTGGCGTGCGGGGCCGGGGCGCGTCGGCCGGCGACCGTCGCACCACCGCACAGGTAATGCTCCAGACCGTACTGGTCGTTCGCGACTCGACCGGGCCCGTTCCCGAGCCCGGTCGGGACGGCGCCGGGGCCTGAGCAGGTGGCCCGGGCCCGCATAGCGGTGCGGACCCGGGCGACCCGTGGACGGCCACCGGTGACGTCGTCGCCTCCCACAGCCGAGGAGTGAGCGCAGATGCACCCCGCAACGTCCCCCACCGCCGGCGCACCCGCCGGGCGGACCCACCGTACCCTCCTGTCCCGACGTCGATTCGTCCGTGGTCTCGCCGCCGTCGCGCTGGCCGCGCCGCTCGCGCTGGGCGCGGCCGGCTGCGGCGACGACGACGCCGCCGGTGACGGCGGCCCGGTCAAGCTCTCCGTCTTCTGGTGGGGTGGCGAGGCCCGGGCCAAGCTCACCGAGGACGCCCTCGCCCTCTACACGAAGAAGCACCCCGACGTGACGTTCGAGAAGACCTGGCAGGCCAACCAGGGCTACTTCGACAAGCTCGCCACGCTGACCGCCGGCGGCAACCCGCCCGACCTGTTCCAGATCGACGACAACTACCTGGCCGAGTACGCCGGTCGCAGCACCACACTCGACCTGGGCAGCTACCGCGACTCCGGCAAGCTCGACGTGTCGAAGTTCCCGAAGAGCCTGCTGGAGTACGGCGTCGTCGACGGCAAGCTCGCCGGGGTGGCCGCCGGGGAGAACACCCAGGGCCTGGTCTACAACAAGACGCTGCTGACGAAGAACGGGCTGCCGGAGCCGACCACCGGGATGAGCTGGGAGGAGCACATCGCCTGGGCGGAGCAGGTGGCGAAGAAGACGAAGGTCCCCGGCACCCAGGACCCGAGCGCCGACTACAAGGCGCTCTGGGTCTGGCTGCGCCAGCAGGGCAAGGACCTGTACAAGGGCAAGGAACTCGGCTTCACGGTCGAGGACGTGACGAAGTGGTTCGAGCTGTGGAAGGGCGCCCGCGACTCCGGCGCCACCCCGACCGCCGACGTCATCCACCAGGGCAACGCCACCGACATCACCAAGCAGCTCGTGGTCACCGGCAAGGCGGCCACCTCCTGGGTCTGGGCGAACCAGATGCCGGACCTGAAGAAGAACACCAAGGACGAGCTGGGCGTGGTCGCCTACCCGGGTGACCCGAGCGCCCAGTGGGCCCGCGCCTCCATGTACTGGTCGGTGTTCAAGGGCAGCAAGCACCGCGACGTCGCGGTCGACGTGATCAACTTCCTGAACAACGACCCGGAGGCGGTCGCGCTGCTCGGCACCGACCGGGGCCTGCCGTCGAACATGGACCTGCGGGCCAAGGTCAGTGAGAGCGCCACCGACCCGGCCATGAAGCAGTCCATCCAGGTCGAGTCCGACCTGGCGCAGAAGTTCGGTCCGTCCCCGCAGGTCCCGATCAAGGGACACAGCAAGGTCAAGTCCGAGCTGACCAAGGCCGCCGAGAACGCCCAGTACGGCCGCGCCACCCCGGCCCAGGCGGCGGAGCAGTTCGTCACCGCCTGCAAAGCCGCGATCGCCTGACCCCTCGACGGAAAGGATCCGGATCCGTGGCCCTCACCACGGCGCCCGGCCGGAGCCCACGAACCGGACCGGTCGGCCCCCGCCCCACGCGGCGCGGGGCCGGCCGGGCCCGGCTCGGCGAGGGCCTGGCAGGGTACGTCTTCCTCTCGCCCTGGCTCATCGGACTGATGGGCATCACGGCGCTTCCCATGCTGCTCTCGCTCTGGCTGAGCTTCACCGACTACGACATCCTCACCCCGCTGTCCGAGGTGCGCTGGGTCGGGCTGGCCAACTACGAGCGGATGTTCACCGCCGACCCGTCGTACTGGCACGCGGTGCGCGTCACGCTGACGTTCGCGCTGGTCGCCGTGCCGCTGAAGCTGGCCGCCGCGCTCGGCGTGGCACTGCTGCTCAACCGCACCTGGCGCGGCGTCGGACTGTTCCGGGGTCTGTTCTACCTGCCGTCGCTGCTCGGCGGCAGCGTCGCGCTGGCCATCGTCTGGGTGAACATGTTCAACCGGGACGGCGCGTTCAACTCGTTCCTCGCGCTCTTCGGCGTCGAGGGGCTGCCCTGGGTCGCCGACCCGGACTGGGCGCTCCAGACGCTGATGGTGCTGGCGATCTGGCAGTTCGGCGCGCCCATGGTGATCTTCCTGGCCGGGCTCAAGCAGGTCCCCGTCGAGCTGTACGAGGCGGCCTCGGTCGACGGCGCCGGCGCCTGGCGCAAGTTCCGCGCCGTCACCCTGCCCATGCTCTCCCCGGTGATCTTCTTCAACCTGGTGCTGGAGACCATCCACGGCTTCCAGGGCTTCACCGCCGCGTTCGTGCTCAGCAACGGCACCGGCGGCCCGGTCGACTCCACGCTGATGTACACGCTCAAGCTCTACATCGCCGGCTTCACCGACCTGGAGATGGGCTACGCCTCGGCGATGGCCTGGGTGTTCCTGCTGGCCATCGCGCTCATCACGGCCGTGCTCTTCAGCACCGGCCGGTTCTGGGTGCACTACTCGGACGGAGACGACTCGTGACCGCCGCCCCGGCCCGCCACCGGACGGGCAACCGGCAGGCGCTGCGCCTGCTGGTGCTCGTGGCGATCGTGGCGGTGGTGCTCTATCCGCTGATCTGGATGCTCGGCACCTCGGTCAAGTCACCGGCCGAGATCGTCAACAACATCGGCCTGTTGCCGGAGGAGTTCACCCCCGGCAACTACGCCGAGGGCTGGACGAACTTCGACGTCAGCTTCGGCCGGTTCTTCCTGAACAGCGCCTTGGTCAGTCTGCTCACCGTGGTCGGCAACGCGCTGTCCTGCCTGCTGGCCGCGTACGCCCTGGGGCGGTTGCGGTTCCGGCTGCGCAAGGCGTGGTTCACCGTCATGATCGGCACCCTGCTGCTGCCCGGGCACGTGCTGATCGTGCCGCAGTACATCCTGTTCCGCAGCCTCGGCCTGGTCGGCGGCGACTGGCCGTACCTGCCGCTGCTCATCCCGCACTTCCTGGCCACCGAGGCGTTCTTCGTCTTCCTCATGGTGCAGTTCATGCGCGGCATCCCCCGCGAGCTGGACGAGGCCGCCAAGATCGACGGCGCGTCGCCGTACGGCGTCTTCCGGCACGTGATCCTGCCGCTGAGCCGCCCCGCGCTGGTCACCACCGCGATCTTCTCGTTCATCTGGACCTGGAACGACTTCTTCCGGCAACTGGTCTACCTGTCCACGCTGGAGGACTACACCGTCCCGGTGGCGCTGACCCTGTTCATCGACTCGACCAGCCAGAGCGCGGTCGGCCCGATGTTCGCCATGTCGGTGCTGTCCCTGCTGCCGGTGTTCCTGTTCTTCCTCGCGTTCCAGCGGATGCTGGTCGAGGGCATCAACACCAGCGGGCTGAAGGGATGAACGCCGAGGCCCCCCGCCGGGACTGGCGGGACACCGTGGCCGAGGCGGCCGACCTGGCGCTGCTCGGCCTCGCCGTGGCGGTGGCGTCGCTGCCGGTGCTCACGCTCGCCCCGGCCGTCGCCACCGCCTCCGCCGCGCTGCACGACCGGGCCGTCACCGGGAGCTGGCCGCCGGCCCGGACCAACCTGACCCGGTTCGGCCGCGCGGTACCCGCCGGCACGGCGGTCAGCGCCGTCGTGCTCGCGGTCGCCGCGCTGCTCGCCGTCGACCTGCTGGCGCTGGCCACCGGCCGGGTGCCCGGCGGCGGGCCCGCCCTGGCGGTCACCGCCGTCGTGGTCGCGGCGCTGCTCGGGTACGCCGGCCTGGTCGCCGTCGCGGTCGGACGCACCGGGGGCCGGGGCTGGCGACCCGCCGCCCGGTCGACGGCGCGCACCTGCGCGCGGCACCCCGGCGCCTGGGCCGCCGCGGCCGGGATCGGCGGGCTCGCCGCGCTGCTCGCCGCGCTGGTCACCCCGGTGGCGGTGCCGATCCTCGGCGGGTACGCCCTCGCCGCGCTGCACGCGGTGGACGCCCGACGCCGGGCGCGTGCGCCGGAACCGCCGGACGCCCGTCCCGCCACGCTCGGGCCGGCGGCGTCGTGACCGCCGGCCCCCACGCCGCCGCGGCGGGACCCGCCGTCGACGCCGAGCCCGGCGAGGAGCGCCTGGTCGTGGCCGGGGTCGAGGTGGCCCGCTACGTGGTCCGCCCCGACCTCGACCCGCGCCACGGCCCCCGGCCCTACCTGCACCCGGTGCGGACCCGCGCCGGCACCCCGGTCACCGACGCGCTCCCGGCCGACCACGTGTGGCACCTCGGCGCGTCCCTCGCCGTGCAGGACGTGGCCGGCGCCAACCTCTGGGGCGGCCGGACGTACGTGCGCGGCACCGGCTACACCTGGCGCGACGACCACGGCGTCATCGCCCACACCGGCTGGCGGGACCGGACCGCCGACCGGCTCGACCACGACCTCGACTGGCGGGACGCCGACGGCCGGACGCTGCTGCGCGAGCACCGCCGGCTCACCGCCGCGCCGGCCGGGGACGACGCCTGGTGGCTCGACCTGTCCGCCACCCTCACGTCCGCCACCGGCGCCGACGTCCACCTGGGCAGCCCGGCCACCAACGGCCGCCCCGGCGGCGCCGGCTACGGCGGCTTCTTCTGGCGGGCGGCCGGCGGCCCGGAACCCCGGGTGTGCACCGCGGACGCGGCCGGCGAGGAGGCGGTCAACGGCTCGGCCGCGCCCTGGCTGGCGCTGTCCGGCACCGCGCCGGGCGGCGGCGCGTACACGCTGGTGTTCAGCGGGCTGGGGCCGGGCGACAGGTGGTTCGTCCGTACCGCGATGTACCCGGGCGTCTGCGTCGCGTACGCGTTCGACCGGCCGGCGGTGGTCGCCGCCGACCGACCCCGCCGCAACCGGCACCGGGTGCTCGTCGTCGACGGCCACCTGGACCGGGCCGAGGTCGAGCGGCGGCTGGAGGCCGTGCCGTGAGCGGACCGGAGGTCGCCTGCGTGGGGGAGACCATGGTGGTGCTCGCGCCCGACGACGGCGGGCCGCTGGAGCACGCCGACCGGCTGGCGGTCGGCGTCGGCGGCGCGGAGTCCAACGTGGCCATGGGACTGGCCCGGCTCGGCCACCGCGCCGCCTGGGTCAGCCGGGTCGGCGACGACCCGTTCGGCCGCCGGGTGGTCGCCGAGATCGCCGCCGCCGGGGTGGACGTCCGCGCGGTCACCGTCGACCCGGCCGCGCCGACCGGCGTCTACCTCAAGGACCCTGGCCCGGCCGGCACCCGGGTCCACTACCACCGCGCCGGATCCGCGGCGAGCCGGCTCGGCGTGCCGGACCTGACCGACCCGCGGCTGGCCGGGGTGCGGCTGCTGCACCTGTCCGGGATCACCGCCGCGCTCTCCGACTCCTGCCGGGAGCTGCTCGCGTACGCGCTGACCGGGCGGGCGCTGCCCGGCGCCCGGACCACGTTCGACGTGAACCACCGCCCCGCGCTCTGGCCCGCCGACCGGGCCGCCCCGGTGCTGCGGGACCTGGCCGACCGCGCCGACGTGGTGCTCGTCGGGCTGGACGAGGCGGCGACGCTCTGGGGCAGCGCCGACCCGGCCGCCGTCCGCGACCTGCTGCCCGGACCGGAGTTGGTGGTGGTCAAGGACGGGCCGGTCGGCGCGACCGCGCTGCCGCGTACCGGGCCGGCGGTCTTCGTGCCGACGCCCCCGGTGGACGTGGTGGAGCCGGTCGGCGCCGGGGACGCGTTCGCCGCCGGCTTCCTCGCCGGGCTGCTGCGCGATCTCGACCTGCGCGCCTGCCTGCGGTTGGGTCATCTCACCGCCGCGCCGGTGCTGGCCGCGTCGGGCGACACCGCGCCGCCGCCCGATCCGGCCGGGATCGCCCGGGCGCTGGCGTTGACGGACCGGGACTGGGCGGTGCCGGCGAGGCGCCGCGACGAAGGGAGCGGCACATGATCGAGCACGACTTCGCACCGCTGTTCGGCGACGGGCGGGTCATGGTGATCCTGCGCGACCTGCCGCCGGAGGAGACGGTCCGGCTCGCGGAGCTGGCCTGGGATCTCGGCATCGGCGTGGTGGAGGTCCCGATCCGTACCCCGGGGGCGGTGCCCGCGCTGCGCGCCGCGGTCACCGCCGGACGGCGCCGGGACCGGCTCGTCGGCGCCGGCACGGTCCGCACCCCGGCCCAGGTCCGCCAGGCGATGAGCGCCGGGGCGGCGTTCACCGTCGCCCCCGGCCTGGACCTGACCGTCGCGGACACGGCGCGCGGCTACGGCATCCCGCACCTGCCCGGCGTGGCCACCCCGACCGAGGCGCAGCGGGCGCTCGACCACGGCCTGGTCTGGCTCAAGGCGTTTCCGGCGGTCAGCCTCGGCCCGGCCTGGTTCCGGGCGGTCGCCGGGCCGCTGCCGGAGGCGCGGTTCGTGGCCACCGGCGGCATCGACGCCGGCAACGCGGGCGACTTCCTGGCCGCCGGCGTACGCGTGGTGGCGGTCGGCTCGGCGCTCACCGACCCGGCGCAGCTCCCACGCCTGGCCGCGCTCGCCACCGGCGACCCGGTCAGCTGACGGTGCGGCCGGACGTCGTCACGGTGGTCCGCACCGCCTTGACGATCGCCGGGATCGAGCCGACCAGCAGCACCAGCGCCCAGATGACCGCCACCACCGCGAAGACCACCGCGCCCAGGTCGTCGACGACGCTGACCAGGATCACCGGCACCAGGCCGTGCAGGAACTGCAACACCACGGTGCACAGCAGCGTGGTCGACGCCAGCAGCACCAGCCCCCTGTTGCGCAGGAAGCGCGGCTGTGCGGCCAGCAGCAGCCCGGCCCAGACCAGCTTGAGCAGCAGCGCCAGCCCGAGCAGCACGGCCGCGTCGCCGACCGGGAAGAACCCCCACACCGCGAGGTACGCCAGCGTGCCGAACGGGACCGCCAGGAACAGCGAGACCATCACCGTCAGCTCGACGAACGCGACGACCAGCAGCACCAGCGACACCACCAGCAGCACCACCGAGAAGACCAGCGTGGCCGCGCCCTGCACCCGGCCCTGGACCCGGTCGGGCAGCACCAGGCTCAGCGCGAACAGCCCGGTGGTCCAGAGCGCCACCACGTCGATCAGCGCCAGGTAGCCGGTGCCCCGGCCGGACGGCTCGGCCACCGCGCCGACGTCGCCCAGCTCGACGCCGAGCCCGCCGGCGCTGTCCCGCAGCGCGGCGCCCGCGTCCCCGCCGCCGGTCAGCGCCGCCGCGCCCAGCTCCACGCCCACCACCAGCGCCACCGCCAGCAGCGCCAGCAGCAGGAACGGCTTCCGCAGCTCACCCATGTCGCGCCTCCCGGCGGTCGGGCCCGGTCAGGACCGGGCGAGCGTGACCGTGCACCCGCCACCTCCCGGGCACCGCAGGAGCACCTCGGTCTCCCGGTCCACCGCCACCGTCGCCACCGTCGCGCCGTCCGGCCCCGGCGTGACCTCGTCGGTGACCGTGACGTCCGCGTCGCCGGGCGCGCGGGCGGTCACCTCGAACGGCGTCGCGCCGCGCAGCACCAGCGTGCGCAGCGCGCCCGGGTCGGCGACGCGCAGCCGGCAGGTGGCGCCGAACGCGACCACCACCCCGTCGGCGGTGGTGGTCGGGTCGGTGGCCGGCGGCCCGCACGCCACGCCCACCGTCGCCGGGTCCACCGTGCCGGCGCCGCGTCCCAGCCGGGCCAGTGGTCCCGCCCCGGCAGCCGGGTCACCGGGGCCGTCGGGCCGCCCGGCCACCGCCACCACGTAGAGCACCACCAGCAGCCCGGCCAGCGCGACCACCAGCAGCTTCTGCCGACCGCTCATGCTCGGCCGACCGGGGTGAACCGGATCTGGTCGACGCCGGCGAAGTAGCGGTCGGTGCCCTGGGTCCGGCTCACCGCCACCAGCGTCAGCCGGTGCGTGCCCCGGGTCAGCTCCAGCGTGCCCACCTCCACGTCGTCGGTGCGCACCACGGTCGGCGTGAAGCCGAGGAACGTGTCACCCACCTGCCGGCCGTCGACCAGCCAGATGGTGTTCGCGTAGTCGAACGAGGTGGTGCGCACCGTGGAGAACCGCCAGGTGCCGTCCGCCGGCAGGTCCACCGGCACGGTCACCCGGTCGCCGACCGCCCGGCCCAGAAAGAACAGTTGCGCGTCGCCGGACCACGTCACGTCGCAGCAGTTCTCCTGCGCCACCACCTCGGCCTTCGCGGCGGTGGTGGACCGGACCTCGGCGGCGGCCACCAGCGTCTCCGCCTCCACGGTCACCGCCGCCGGCCGCGGCGGCGACGTCTGTTCCGGGCGGGTCACCAGCCAGACCGCCACGCCGGTCACCACCAGCAGCAGCACCGCCGCGGCGGCCAACCACGGCCACGGCGTACGCTTCGGCGGCGCGACCGCCCGCACGTCGTACGTCACCCGGCCGCTGGACCGGGAACTCTCCTCCGGGGCGGTGTTCGCCGAGTACGCGAACCCGGTCATGTCGTACCGCCGGGGCGGGGTGCCGGGCGGCACCGCGAGCCGGACCAGCACCGACACCGATCCCTGGCCGGGCACCACCCGCTGCGGCTCGGTCACCGTGAACCAGGCCCGCTGGCTGCCCTCGCCGGGCGCCACGTCGAACACCACGGTGTCCGGCGCCGGTCCCGGGTTCGACACGGTGAAGGTCAGCTCCCCGGCGTTGCGGGCGTCCAGGGTGAACTGTCCGGCGGCGGCGACGACTGTCCATTCGGTGGTCATGACGGCTCCTCGGGCGGCTCGTGGGGCGGGGGTGGGGGCACGTGCGCCCGGCCGGCCGCGCGTACCGGCCCGGGCGGGGGTGGGTCGTCGGCGGGGCCGACCACCTCGACGGTGACCGCGGCCGGTTTCTCCGCCTCGACGATCCGGCCGATCAGCGCCAGCCGGTCCGCGGCGGCCGTCGGCACCCGCACCACCAGGTGGAACGGCCGGTCCGCCGGCTCGTCCAGCACGAACCCGGTCACCCCGGTGGCCAGCTCCAGCGCGGTGCGCATCCCGTACGGGGTGCCCCGCCAGCGGGCCAGCAGCGCGCCGTGCGCGACCAGGTCCCGCAGCCGGCCCAGCGGCAGCGGCAGCGGCGCGTCGACGCGCGGCGCGGCGACCACGTGATCCATCGCCACCCAGCGGGTCAGGTACGCCACGAACCCGTCCGGCGTCCGGTACGGCCCGAACAGCGCGTCGACGTCGGCGAGCACCGCCTCGTCCGGGGCGTGCAGCGCCTCCATCACGTCCAGCAGCGCGCCCAGCACGCTGCCCGGGCCGGCGGCCCGCTGGTACGCGGCCGGCAGCAGCCGCTCAATCGCCGTTCGGCGCATCCTGCCGCACCACCTCGATGTCGTGCTCGCCGGAGCAGAGCAGCCAGGTGCCGGGAACGGTGACCACGTCGGCGGTGGACTGGTTGGCGCTGGCCACCCAGTCCTCGCCGTCGCCGCTGCGGTACACGCCGCGCTCACCGCCGGCCAGGACCAGCCGCCCGGCGCCGGACGGGTCGGCCGGCGCGGTGGCGGCGATGGCGTCCACCGGCGAGAACCGGGTCCGGTCCCGCAGCGGCAGCCCGCAGTTGACCATCACCGGCCGCCACTGCGGCTGCCCGGCGAGGGTGTCCAGCCGCACCACGCCGCCGCTCTGCGTGGCCGCCAACGCCATCGGACCGCTGAACGCCAGGTCCCGGCAGGTGCCGCCGATCCAACCGGCGGACATCGACTGCCACTGCACGTCGGACTCGAACAGCCGGGTGCGGTGGGCGCCCTGGCCGGGCTTCTTCGGGTCGGGCTCGCCCGCGCCGCACCACAGCAGCGTGGCCGGGCCGTCGTACTGCACGGCCAGCACCCGGTTGTCCACGTTGGCCAGGCCGACGTGGGTGAACGTGCCGGGGCGGCCGGCCGCGACGGACAGGTAGACGCCGAAGCCGGCCTGCGCGGCGACCGCCACGCCGGGCGCGCCGCGCTCGGAGACGAACGAGCTCACCGCGTAGAAGCCGCGGTCGGCGTCGGCCGGGTCGACCAGGATCTGCAACGGCACCGCGCCGGGCAGCAGCGGCACCTCGTACAGGCCGGCGTCGGTGGCCAGCAGCAGCGCGCCGGAGCCGTCCCGGTCGATCCAGGCCAGGTCCCGCACGCCGGAGTCGAGGTCGGTGAGCAGCGTCCACGTCTCGCCCAGGTCGGTGCTCAGCCGCACCCGGGAGCCACCGGCGTCGCGGGCGGTCACCACCGCCACCGAACCGGCCCGGGGCACCACGCCGGGGCGGACCGGGGCGGGCGCGGGCGCCACCCGGACCACCGTCTCGTCGTCGAACCGGCCGGCCGGCTCCCAGCCCGCGCCCGCGTCGGTCGAGCGGAACAGCACCGGCCCACGCCCGGCGTACCAGGTGTCCGGCTGGTACCGGTCCACCGCGACGGTCCGGACCTGCGCGTCCGGCGCCTCGTCGACCACGAACCGCACCGACTCGACGTACCGCACGCCCGGCTCGGCGTGCTCCAGCATCCGGTAGACGTTCGACGCGCGCAGCGGCTCGCCGAACGCCCAGCCGGTCGGGTTGAGCGGCGTCGGCAGCGGGCTGAGCGTCTGGTGCAGCCGGTCGTGGATGCGGCGGCGGACCGCGTCGACGTCCTCCTCGCGGCGCACCACCACCCGGGCCCGGACCGAGACCGCCTTGTAGCGGGCCCAGCCGGCCCGCACCGCCGTGCCCAGCGCGCGGCGGCGCTCCAGGTCGGCCTCGACCCGGCGGCGTGCCTCCTCCACCTCGTGCTCGCGCAGCACCGCCACCGGCAGCCGGCCGCCGGGGCGGGCCGCCGCCGGCACGTACGGCACCAGCACCACCTCCACCTCGCCCGGCCGGGCGAAGCTGTAGACGGCGGCCCGGGTGAACGCCCGCGCCCGTGCCACCGCGCCGGAGCCGGTGGCGAGGACCTCGAAGTCGCGTGCGGTGACCGCGCGCTGCTGGGCGAAGAACTCGTACGGCCCGCGGGCCAGCACCGACTCCAGCGCCTCCAGCTCCCGGCCGCCGGTGGCCGGGAGCGGGTTCGTCACCCGCAGCCCCGGCAGCGGGTCGCGCAGGCTGGTCAGCACGCCGGCGGCCACGTTCCCGGCCGGCCCGCCGCCGCACCGGTACCAGAGCCGCACCTGCCGCCCGGCCGGCGGCACCGCCGCCACCGTGGTCACCTCGGCCACCGCCGTCGCCGCCCCGGCCGCCCCCTCGACGGCCGGGCCGGCCGGACCTGCGGCGTCCGCCCCGGCCGGCTCTCCGGCCTCCGGGCGCAGGTCCAGCGCGGGGGCGAACGTGACCACCCCGCAGGCGCGGTCGACCAGGTAGACCTTGGCCTGCGGGCCGACGCCGGCGAAGCTGTCCACCGGCCGCCAGATCTCGTACGTGCGCCCCTCGTGCTCGCGCGCCGCGGCGCCCAGCTCCACCGAGCCGGCCGGCACCTCCACGCCGAGCAGCAGGTCCAGCGCCTCGGTGGTGCGGGTCAGCGGCGCGCGGGCGGCCCGGAACGCCTGCCCCGGTTGGCCGGTGCCGGTGCCCAGCAGCTCGGCCTCGACCGGCTCGCAGTGGTGCACGCATACCGTCACCTCGGTCTCGCCGGCGGGCAGCAGGGCCGGTTCGGTGGTCACGAAGACGACCGGCCGGGGGTCGGCGCCGCGGGCGGCGGCGACCCGGGTGCCGGCCGGCACCCGCACCGGGCCGCGATCGGGGCCGGTGCGGGTGAGGCGCACGTCCGCCCAGGCCGCCGCCGGCGGGTGCCGGGTCGCGCCGAGCAGGTTCAGGAACGCCACGTACGCCTTCTCCGGCAACTGGTTCAGCCGGTAGATCATCACCTCGGTCAGGTAGGCGAACGCCTCCAGCAACGCCATCCCCGGGTCGTGCGCGGACAGGTCGGTCCAGTCCGGGCAGGAGCGGCGGATCCGTTCCCGGGCCTCGGTGACCAGGTCGAGGAAGGCGCGGTCGTCCAGGTGCGGCACCGGCAGCGTCATGGCGTGATCTCCTCACCGGGCCGGCCGGCGGGCCGGTCGCCCGGGTCGTCGCCGGGCTCGTCGTCGGGCGGCAGCAGGTCGACGGAGAACACGAGCTGGCCGGGGGAGAGGCTGGCCCGCACCCGGTAGTCCAACCGGATCACCAGGCGCCACGGGTCGTCCCGGTCCGGGCCGGCGTCCACGTCGAGCACCTCCACCCGCGGCTCCCAGCGCCGGATCGCCTGCCGGACATAGTGGATGGCCAGGCCGGCGGTGGTGTCGTCGTTCGGCGCGAAGACCAGCCGGTGCAGCCGCGACCCGTACCCGGGACGCATCAGCCGCTCACCCGGCGTGGTGGACAGCAGCAGGCACAGCGCCTGGCGTACCGCCTCGTCGCCCTCGGTCATGGCGAGCCCGCCGGCCGCGGTCAACGCGAGGCCGCCGGCGCGGCCGGCGTCGAAGCCGGCGCCGACGAACCGGAACGCCCTCACCGGTCCGCCCCCAGGAACATCTGCCGCGGGTCGCGGACCTGGTGGTGCACGGTCCCCGGCGGCGTGCCGTCGGTGAGGCCGTCCAGGTGCGACAGCACCACCGGCTGCCGGTCCACCCGCACCCAGGCGCTGTAGCCCACGGTCACGGTCATCGTGTGCAGGCACGGTTTGACCGTCGGGCCGTAGTTCGGGCAGGCGGTGACGCCGCGCCCCTCCGGGTCGGGCCGCACCAGCACCGGCACGCCCCGCACGGTGACCCAGTGCTGCGACGGGCGGTTCGCCACCCGCCCGTCGTGGCCGCAGGTGATCAGCGAGTCGCGGTGGATCCAGCGCATCAGCCACCTCCGGAGGCGCGGGCGAGCGTACGGGCCTGGGCGGCGGCGGTCTCGGCGTCCTCGACCGCCGGGGCGTGCAGGAAGTCGACGGTCCTCGCGCGCACCACCATCGCCCGGCCCGGCGCGGAGAGCACCAGGTCACCGGCGGCGTGCACGGTGGTCAGCTCGGGACGCAGCTCGATGAAGCTGCCCGCGTCGGTGGCCAGCCGCAGCGTGCGCCCGTCGTCGTCGATCACGATGGACTGGCCGGTGCCGGTCCGCATCGACCAGCGGCGGGACCGGCCGGAGACGATCCCCGCGTCGTACGGCTCGACCGCGCCGAACAGCGAGCCGAGCACCACGCCCGAGGCCGGCTCGCCGCCCGGCAACGCCACCAGCACGGTGTCCTCCGGGTCGGGCAGCGCGACGATCCCCTTGCCCCGGCCGGCGCCCGGACACAGCACGGCGAGCCAGCCGGCGTCCAGGTCCCCGTACGCGGGCAGCGTCACCCGGGCCCGGCCCAGCCCGTCCGGATCGTCGACGGCGGTGACCGTGCCGAGCGTGACGGTCGCCGCCGGCGGCGTCGCGACCGGCGGCGGCTCGGGCGGGACGGTGGAGAACCGGGTCAGGTGCCCGTCCGCGTCCACCGTGTGCACCACCTCGGTCAGCACGTACACGCCGGCCACCGGCTCCGGGACGCCGGCCAGCGCGATCCGGCGGCCCGGCCGCAACGCCGGGTCGCCCTCGGCCGTGCCCTCGACCGTGACCAGCGCGGCGACCCGCGCGTCCAACCCGGCCTGGGCCAGCGCGGCCAACTCGTCGTCGCTGCGCCCCGGCTGGTCCACCGCGGTACGCACCCCGCCCGCGCCGACGTCGCCCGGCTCCGGGCGCAGCGGGATCCGCCGCCCGCTGCGCGCCTCGCCGGCCCGCTGCCCGAGCGGCTCGGCGCGCTGCGGGTGCCAGCCCAGCGCCGCACACTCCGCGCCGGCCCGGTCCAGGTTCTCGGTGATCCGCAGCGCGTGCACGGTCCCGCCGAGCGTCAGCGGCACCGGCTCGCCGTGGCCGTCGAGGGTGAGCAGCCGCAGCCGGTCGCCGTCCACGCCCAGATGCAGGCCGGCCCGCCCGGCCACCTCGCACAGCAGCTCCAGGTCGGTGTGCCGGTGCTGGAGCAGCCGGTCCAGGCGCGGCCCGTCGGCCTCGGCGACCACCTCCAGTCCCAGCCCCGCGCACAGCGCCCCGGCCAGCTCGGCGGCCGTCACCGACTCGAACACCCGCAGCTCCTGCCGTTTGCGCAGCCGGTGCAGCGGGTCGTACGCCCGGATCCGCAGCAACGCGGCGCCGTCGCCCGCGTACTCCACCTCGACGGCGGTCACCTCGCCGGTGAACAACGCGTCCGGGTGGCCGTCGAGGCGGACGTCGAGCGTCGCGCCGGGGCGTACCGGTGGGTCGAGGGCGCCCGCGCCGGGCGCGGTGGCCAGCACCAGCTCGCACTGCGTCGGCCGGTCCAGCCGGGCGGCGACCCGGACCCCGCGCAGCCGCGCCGGGTCGGCCAGCGGCCGGCCGTCCACGCTCACCGCCGCCGCCCGGCTCACCGCACGCTCCCGGTCGTGGCGTGGCATGCCCCCGGGGTGGTCGCGCCGGGCCCGGTCACGGCGCACCTCCCGTCGTGGTGGCGTCCGGCGGCGGCGCGGTGACGCCGCCCGCCGGCACCGCCAGCACGGTGCCGGCCGGCACCGTGAGCGGGTCGGTGATCCGGTTGTGTTCGGCGAGCAGCCGCCACCGCAGCGGGGAACCCAACGCGTCGTGGGCGAGCAGGTCGAAGCGCACCCCCGACCAGCCCGGCTCGGCCGCGCCGTCCGCGGCGGCCACCACCGCCGACCCGGGCGTCACGGTCGGGGTGCTCGCGGCGGCCAGCTCCGCCTCGAAGCCGGCCTGGGCCGCCTCGGCGCTCTCCGCCACCCGGACCAGCCGCAGCCGCAGCCAGGACCGCCGGGGCGTGCCGGTGAGCGTGAACGCGTCGAAGCGTTCCGCGATCGCCGCGATCACGCCCGGCACGTTCCAGGTCTTGCCCCAGACCAGCCGGACCAGCGGCGGGCGCGGCCAGCCGTGCTCGACCGCCGAGTTCTCGGCGAGCATCCACAGCGGGCGGGTCAGCGCGCGGACGTCGTCGGGACGGGCCGGGGACTCCACGAAGTCGATGTCGAAGAGCAGGTCCAGCACCAGCTCGGTGCGCCCGCCGCCGGTGAAGACGAGCGGGTCGTCGGCCAGGCCGGCGCCGGTGAGCGACCCGTCCGGCCCGCCGCGCGGGCGTACCCCGGCCAGCCGGGTGACCTGCACGCTCTCCGGGTTGAGCAGGCAGTCGACCCGGGTGCCGGACTCGTCCACGAGGAAGGCGACGCGCTCCATCAGCCACCCGCCTGTTCCCGGTCCAGCCGGGCGTCCCGGAACAGGGCGCCCCGCGCGGCCGACGCCCGGGGCGACGGCTCGTCCGGCAGCGCCGGCCACGGGCTCCGGTGTGCCGTGCCCGCTTCGGTCGTCCCGCTCGCACCGGCCGGCCGCCCCACCCCGGACGGTCGCCCCGCGCCGGCCCGGCCCGCGCCGGTCCCGTCCGGCAGGGCCGGCCACGGGTCGACCGGACGGCGCAGGTCCGCGTCGTGCGCCGTCGGCCCCGTCGCCGGGTGCGGTCCCCGCCACGACAGCGGCACCGGATACCCGCCGCCGCGTACCGGGTCGGGCCCGTCGACCGATCTCTGCGGTGTGCGGGAGAGCGGACGCGCCGCCTCCGCGGGTCCGGCGGTGGCGTCGCCCGGCTCCCGGCCGCCACGACGGGAGCCGGCCGCCGCGTGTCGGCCCGGCGCCCGCGACCAGTCCGGCCCGCTCCCACCGGGTCCGTCCACCCGGTCCGTGTCCTGGTCGGGCCATCCCGCACGCCGTGCTCGCCGCCCCGACCGGTCGGCCCCGGTCGACCCGGCCGCGCGGGCCGACCCGGCTGCGGCGCTCGACCCGGGGATGCCGTCGTGACCGGGCGTGCCGCCGTTGCTCGATGTGGCGTGTCCCGGCGCGCTGCTCCGTTCCGGTGCGCCGGCCGAGCCTGCGGTGTCACCCGGCCATCCGGTGTCACCCGGCCATCCGGTGTCACCCGGCCATCCGGTGGCGGCCGATTGTGCGGCATCGTCGCGCCTCGGTGTGCCGGGACGTGTCGGGGCGCCGCCGCCGAATGCCGCTGAGGCTCCGGAAGCCGCCGCGTCAGGTGCGGCTGACCCGGTAGCCCGGAATCCGGCAGCGCGGAATCCGGCAGCGCGGAATCCGGCAGCGCGGAATCCGGCAGCGCGGAATCCGGCAGCGCGGAATCCGGCAGCGCGGGATCCGGCATCCGCCGTGAGGCCGGAGGACACCGCCCCGGACGTGGCCCGGGACGCGGCCCGGGTCGGGTCGGCCCAGGCCGGCGGCAAGCCCCGGCCCGTCGGTTGCGTGCCGGCCGGACCCCGGCCCGTCGGCTCCCGGCCCGGTCCGGCGTTCGCCTCACTCGGAGCGGGGTACGACTCCCGGTCGGTCCACGCCGTCTCGCCGTCCGTGTCGGAGCCGATGTCCGCCGCGAAAGGTAAGCCGTGGGGCCACCGTCCACCGCCCCCCGTGCTGCCACGGGACGGGATGCCCGTCCCAACATTCGAGAGGCCCTGAAGATCTTGGTAGGAAGCGGCCCGCAGGGGGGCCATTTCGTACCGAGATCCCGCCGAGCCGAGCCGCCGGGAGTCGACGCCGCCGGTCAGGCGTGCCCGCCACCCCCGCCACCCCCGCCACACCCGGCCCCACCCCGTCCCGGCCCACGCGGCACGGTCGGTGATCAAGGAGTTCGGGTCGGTCGCGCGGTCGGAACCGACGCCAACTCCTTGATCATCGCCGGGGGGCGCGGGGTGGGGGAGGTCCCGGAGAAGGCCGGGGGCGTGGGCGGCCACCAGGCGGAGCCAGTGCTCGGGCGGCTCGCCGGGGCGGCGCGACGGCAGGGCCGCCGACGGCACGGTGGGCGCCCGGCGGGCGGCGGGCGGCGGGTCCGTGAGGCGGTCGGCGGTGGCCCGCAGCGCGCGGGCCAGCCGGTCACGCGGTCGCCGGGGCGGTCGCACTGCCGGACTCCAGCTCCAGGCCCTCGTACGCCAGGGTCAGCGCCTCGATGGCGATCTCCTGGGAGAGGGTGTTCAGGTGGGCGCCCCGCCACCGGGTCGGCCAGGCGTTGATCATGTTCCAACGCAGCACCTCGGCGGTGCCGGCCGGGTCGAGCAGCACCACGGAGACGTTGCGCCGGTTGACCGTGCCCTTCGCCGCCGCGTTCACCCAGTCCCACAGCTCCCGGGCGTTGGTCAGGCCGAAGTGGAGCGTCACCGGGGCGTACTCGACCTGCCCGGGGACGGCGCGGATGCGCTCGTTGCCGGCCTCCCGGTACGCCAGCGACGGTATCGCCACCTCGAAGCCGCTGACCTCGGTGAAGTGCCCGTTGGTGATGCCGTTGATGAGCAGCTTGAAGTGGTACGCCCGGTACGGGTCGACGGGCGCGCCCGGCTGCGGGGTGGCCGTGGTCGGCATGTCAGCCTCCGATCGTCTCGGTCTCGGTGCCGCCGGCCCACTGGCTCAGCTTGAACACCACGAACTCGGCGGGCTTGACCACCGCGATGCCGATGTGCGCCACCACCATCCCGGCGTCGCGCACGTCGGCCGAGTTGGTCTCCTCGTCGCACTTGACGAAGAACGCCTCCTCCGGCGTGCGGCCGAGCAGCGCGCCGTCACGCCACACCCGGGTCAGGAACGCGCCGATGTCGCGCCGGATGGAGCGCCACAGCGTGAAGTCGTTCGGCTCGAACACCATCCACCGGGTGCCGTTGGCGATGGCCTGCTCGATGGAGATGGCGAGCCGCCGCACGTTCAGGTAGCGCCACTCGCTGGCCTCGGCGGCGAGCGTACGGGCGCCCCAGAGGCGGATGCCCTCGCCGGCGAAGAACCGGATCACGTTGACGCCCTTGGGGTTGAGCACGTCGTGCTCCGGCCGGGTCACCCGGTACGCCAGGTCCACCGCGCCGCGTACCGGCTCGTTGGCCGGCGCCTTGTGCACGCCGCGCAGCGCGTCCGTGCGGGCCCAGATGCCGGCCACGTGCCCGCTCGGCGGGGTGAGCACCAGGTCGCCGCCGAGCGGGTCGCGGACCCGGATCCAGGGGAAGTAGAAGGTGGCGAAGTCGGACTGCCGGGGCCGGTCGCCGCCGGTGCCGGGCGCGTCGTCGTCACTGTCCTTCGGCGTACCCTCGGCGGGTTTGCCGGTGGTGGGCTTGCCGGGCGTGGCGACCCGGGTGAGCCGGGAGACGTCGGTGACCTCGGGCGGCGGGTCGCAGATCGCCACCATGGTGCGCAGCCGCTCGGCGGTGCTGATCAGCGCCTCGTGCGACACCGGGTCGTGGTAGCCGGGCGCGGCCAGGATGGCGATCTCGTCGATCGCCTCCAGCAGTTGCAGGCCGCCGCGCCGCCCACCGGTGCCGGTGAGTTGGCCGCCCTCGCCGACGTTGACCACCCAGCACCGGGTGCCGCCGTTGTCCAGGAAGCCGAAGACGGCCCGGGCCAGCGGGGTGCTCTCCAGGTGCTCGCCGTCGGCGTAGAGCCGCAGGAACTCGGTCCAGCTGTTGACCGCCAGCGGGCGGTCGACGTGGGCGGTGCGGTCCGGCGCGACCCCGACGAAAGCGGCCGTGCTGGTGCCGACCGGGCCGATGGGGCGGGCCCCGGAGGGCACCTCCTCGACGTAGATGCCGGGGGAGAAGTAGGTGGGCATCGGTCCTCCTCGGAGTCAGGCGGGGGCGGGCACGACGATCAGGGCGTCGGCGGCCGGGTCGAACTCGGCGGTGTGCACGCGCCCCCGACCGATCAGCCGGATCCGTACCGGACGGTTCGGGGTGTCGGGATCGTGCGGCACGCCGACCAGCCGGAACCGGCCGGCGGTGTCGGTCTCGGTGGCCTGCGCGGTGCCGACCAGCTCCACCCGCATCGCGGCGAGCGGCTGGTCCTGCGGCCCGACCACCCGGCCGTCGAGCGTGCGCATGCCGAGCTGCCGTAGCCGCAGCGGCTGGCGCACCGGCGGCGCGGTCGGCGCCGGCCGGTCGATCCGGGCCGGCACGTCGAGCAGCAGCGCCGGCCGGGGCGGCACGCCGAACGCCCGCCACAGCGCCGGGTCGCCGGCGGCCAGCACCAGCTCCGCCCGGCCGGTCCCGCTGGTGGCGGCGGCGAGCACCCGGTCCAGCGCCGGCACCGCCGCCGGCCCGCCGCCGCTGACCAGCAGCCGGACCACGAAGCGGTACGGCTCGCGCGCCGCGCCGCCGGCCGCGGTCTGCCGGGCCGGCCGCAGCTCCAGCGGCCAGACCGTGAGCCCGCCGGCCGGGTCGTCGTGGGGCGGGCCGACCGGGACGGGCTCACCCGCCGTCCCGGTCAGCCAGGCCGCGACGTCCGCGACGGCCGCCTCGATGGCGCCGGTCATCGCGGCGGCGTCCCCTGGATCCGGTACGCGATGGCCTCGTTCCAGACGTGCGGGTAGACGCCGATCTCGAAGTAGCGGGTGAAGCGGTTGATCGGCGCGTTGGTGTGGTCGTGCCAGAGCAGCCACACCGGGGCGACGGTGAACAGCACGTAGTTGAGCGCGACCAGTGGCAGGTAGAGCGGGCCGAGCAGCCGGGCCTGGAACACGTGCACGTCCTCGTGCCGTTGGATGCCGGGGCTGGACCCGGCGCAGACCGTGCCGATGGTGGTGGCGTAGCGGGGCGAGACGCCCTCGACCACGTTGACCCGGCCGCTGCCGGCCGAGGCGGCCCGGTCGAGCTGGTGGCCGACGACCAGGTGCAGGGCCAGGTAGAGCGCCCCGGCGAACGTGTTGAGCAGGCTCCAGGTGTGGTCGACCACGAAGCGGAGGACGCCCTTCGCGTCGGCGCCGTAGGTGCCGGCCGAGGCGGTCGCCCAGCCGAAGGGCGCGCCGACGAGCAGCCCGACGACGGCGCCGACCAGCAGGCCGACGGTGCCGGCGGCGGCCTGCCCGAGCACCGCGCCGAAGACGATCTGCGCGGCGGCGCTGAGGATGCCGAAGACCATGACGGTCACCTCTCTCAGACCCAGGAGCGGACGAAGCGGGGCTCGCGCCCCTGGGCGAGCTGGGTGGGCGTCGCCTGCCGGTTGCCCGGGGGCAGCTGGTTGACGCCGAGCGCGGCGGAGAAGACGACCAGACCGTTGAAGAACGCGATGATCCACTTCTCCGGACCGGCGGCGTCGGCGAACGCGGCGGTCAGGTACGACAGCAGGAGCGCGAAGCCCAGTGCGATCCACTTGCGCGCCTTGTCGCCGCTCGGCCCGATGAGGCCGCCGATGACGTTGGTGGCGAGCAGGGTGGCGGCGCTGGCGCCGGTGAGGCTGCCCAGGGCGGCCCAGGTGAAGAGATCGTTCACGGCGATCCCCCTTTTCGACGGTGCGGTGGTGCGGTCTCGGGTGGGATGGTGCGGCGGTCACGGGTGCCCGCCCCGGTCGGTGGTGGCGCACCGGCGGGGTGCCGCCGGTCGGTCGGTCGCGGCCCGTCGGCCCGGAGGTCGTCGGCGCGGTTGGTGGGAACCGGGCGGCCGGCGCGGCCGGGAGGTCCCGGGCCGGCCGGCGCGGCCGGGAGACTCAGGTCGGCCGGTCGGCCGGGGGCGTCGGCGCGGTCGGTCCGGCCGGCGCGGGGGCGGGTGCGGACGGCGTTTCCGCCGGGACCGCCGGGCCGCCCCGGGAACGGCGCAGCAGCAGGACGATCACCACGGCGACGACCAGCAGCAGCGCGACCGCGCCGGCGACCAGCGGCAGCCAGGGCAGGGAACCGTCACCGGTCACGGCGGCGGCAGCGGTGGTGGCCGGCGGTGGCGGCGCCTCGGCGACGGCCCGCAACTCGGCCGGCTTGGGCTGGTTGGCGACGACCTTCCAGCTCACCGAGCGTCCGTTGACCGTGCCGTTGCTGTCGAGCACCCGACCGGGAAACGTCACGGAGATCTCGAACGCCATCAAGGTCATGAAGGCCTGCTGATTCCGTGGATCCTGTTCGGCCACCTTTCCGCCGTATTTCTTCGGGTCCAGCGGAAGGGAGAAGCGATAGAGATCGCCGTCCCGGACAAGATTCACGCTCTCGCTGGTGAATTGTGACAGCGGTGTTTTCCGGTAGGTGATCTGGATGCCGTAGAAGTTGGCGTCCTCGTATCGGCTCTCCGTGCCGGCGGGAAGCGTGGGAATGTTCTGCCGCAGTTCGGCGAAGGCCGCCGCGACGTCCGGGTTGCGCTGCGTGAGCACGGACTTCTCGGCGGTCAGCAGGAGCTGGCCGGAGACCGTGTCGTCGGTGCTCACGGTCAACCCGAGGTGGAGCTGCATGCATCCGCTCAGCGTCGCCACGAGGGCGAGACACACCGCGAGGCGGAATGCCCGGCTGCGGCGGAGTCTCGTATTCATGCGTTCAGTGTGGGCGGTCGGGGCGGGCTCGGCAGTCAGCGATCAGCCGCCGATTTGTCGCCGATCTTACCGGCCCCCGCTCCCCTTCGGACGACCCCGAAAACGTACGCGATCGATATCCTGAAAGGTTGTCACTCCGCCTTTCCCGGCGCCGGCTCCGCCGACGTGATCCAGAAGACCGGAATGCCCGCGACCACCAGCGGCCCGGCCGGCGCGCCGGCCGGGCCGCTCCCGCGTCGCCCAGGGTCGACCACACCCGATGCGTCGATCTTGCGGGTTCCGCCCCGACAAACCGGGTGAACGACCCGAAGCGCGGGCCGGAACCGCAAGATCGCGACGCGGGATGCGGGCCGGTCCCGCAGGATAGGGGCCGGGTGGGACGGGAGGCGGGATGGGCGGGGTACGCGGTGGCCGGCGGCGGAGCGCGGCGGCGGTGCGGGCGGCGGCCGGGCGGCTGCGGCGGGGCTGGTTGCCGGTGGTCGAGGCGACGCTCGCCGCCACCGTCGCCTGGATGCTCGCCACCCGGTTGGTCGGGCACCCGCAGCCGTTCTTCGCGCCCGCCGCCGCGCTGATCGTGCTCGGTCAGGCGCGGGGCCAGCGGATGCGCCGGGCGGTCGAGGTGGTGCTCGGCGTGGCCGCCGGCGTGCTCGTCGCCGACCTGGTGGTGCAGGCGCTGGGTCCCCGCACCACCTGGACGGTGTTCACCGTCATCCTGCTCACCGTCGCGCTGGCGGTGGCGGTCGGGGCCAGCTCGGTCACCGTGGTGCAGGCCGCGGTCTCCGCGCTCTACCTGGTGGTGGTCTCGCCGCCGACCGAGGCGCTGATCCCGTTCCGGTTCGTCGACGCGCTGATCGGCGGCGCGGTGGCGGTGGTCGCCAGTCAGCTCGTCGACGCCCGTCGGCCGCTCGCCCCGCTGGTGGCCGAGTTCCGGCACACGTTCGCGGAGCTGGCCGGCGTGCTCGACGAGATCGCCGACGCGCTCGACCACGCCGACGACGAGGCCGCGCTGGCCGCGCTGGAACGGGCCCGGCAGGCCGACGCCGGGGTGGACCGCCTGCGGGACGCGGTCCAGGCCGCCGGCGAGGCGCTCCGGCTGAATGTCCGGCGTCGCCGGCACCTCGGCCGGCTGCGCTCCGTGGCCGGTTCGATCCGGCAGATCGACTACGCGGTGCGCAACGTGCGCGTGCTGGCCCGGGCCGCGGTCACGGTCACCCGCGGCGACGCGCCCGTCCCGACCGACCTGGGCGCCGCCGTCCGCACGCTGGCCGACGCCGTCCGCGCGGCCGGCGACGCGCTCGCCGCCGACCTGGGCGGGCAGGAGGAGGTCGCCGACGGGCACGCCGCCCGGGCGGACACGGCGGCGCTGGCGGCGGTGCGGTCGGTCGGCCGGCTCTTCGCCGCCGGTCCGACGCTGCCGCTCGCGCTGATCATCGGGCCGGTCCGGGCCACCGCCATCGACCTGCTGCGCGGCGTGGGTGTGGACGACGACGCGACGGTGCTCGGCCGGGTCGACGCGGCGGTCACCGGGCCGGAGCGCTGACCGCCACCGCTCAGGCGCTCTCCCGGGTCACCAGCGTCGACGCGAAAGCGGTGCTCGGCGCGACCGGCGCCCGGGTCAGCACGGCGGTGGCCGCGGCGGCGGCGATCCGGTCGACCGGGTGGGTCGCGGTGGTCAGCGCCGGGCTGCTCATCGCCGCGTACGGCAGGTCGTCGAAGCCGGCCACCGCCACGTCGTGCGGCACCCGCAGGCCGTGCCCGCGCAACGCGGCGATCACCCCGAACGCGGTGGCGTCGCTGGCCGCGAAGACCGCGTCCAGGTCCGGCCACCGGCGCAGCGCCGCCAGCGCCGCCGCGCCGCCCCGGGCCGCGGTGAAGTCGCCGGTCACCAGCCGCTCCGGCGACCCCGCCTCCCGCATCAGCTCCCGGTACGCGGTCACCGACCGCTCCGCGCAGGTCAACCAGCGCAGGCCGGTCACCATGACGATACGGCGGCGGCCGGTGGCGTACAGGTGGCGCAGCACCGCGCCGGCGCCGGCCGCGTTGTCCACGTCGAACGAGGGCACGGTGTCCGACCCCTGGCCGATCGAGGCGACCCGGCCGCGCAGCCGGGCCGGCACCGCGTCCAGCGCCGCCCGGGTCGTGTTGACCAGGATCACCCCGCAGACGCCCCGGTCCGCGCCGAGCCGGCCCAGGCCGGACGGGTCGTCCAGCGGCAGCCACTCCAGCGCCACCCCGATCCCGTGCGGCGCGCACACCCGCGACGCGGCGCTCACCACCCGGTGCACGTACGGGTCGTCGAAGACCGCGTCGTCCCGGCCCACCACGGCCACCACCAGCCGGACCCCGGCGCCGCGCACCAGCGCCCGGGCGGTGACGTCCGGCACGTAGCCGAGCTGGTCGGCGGCGGCGCCCACCCGGGCCCGGGCCTGCGCGGAGGCGAACCCGTAGCCACCGAGCACCCGGGAGGCGGTGGCCCGGGACACCCCGGCGGCCCGGGCCACGTCGTCGAGCGTGGCGGGTCGTGTGGTCGGCGTACCCATATGCGCATCATGCCCGGTCCGGGTCGGGAACGGTAAGGGGTGGGAGCGCTTGTGGTGGTAGCGCTCTCAGGTGTGCGATGGTCGTCGGACCATCCGGGGAAGGGACGACCGCACCGTGAGCAACACCCTCGACGCGCCGGCCGCGTCACGGCCACCGGCTTCCCGGCCGGTGCTGGCCGCCCGCACCGGCGTCGCCGTCGTCTTCGCCCTCAACGGACTCGCGGTGGCCAGCTGGTTCTCCCGGGTGCCGGCGGTCCGGGAGGCGCTCGGATTCAGCCCGGGCCGGCTCGGCCTGCTGCTGCTCTGCATGTCGGTGGGCGCGCTGCTGGCCATGCCCGCCGCCGGTCTGGTCACCCAGCGGATCGGCCCGGCCCGCACGGTGGTGGTGGCGACCGTGCTGGTCGCGCTCGGCATGACGGTCGCCGGTCTCACCACCGGCCTGGCCGGCTGGGCGGTCGGCGTCGGGCTCGGGATCGCCGCGTTCGGCTTCGGCTCCGGCCTGTGCGACGTGGCGATGAACGTCGAGGGCGCGGCGGTGGAGAAGCGGCTCGGCCGTACGATCATGCCCCGCTTCCACGCCGCCTGGAGTCTCGGCTCGGTGGCCGGGGCCGGGCTCGGCGCGGGAGCGGCCCGGCTCGGCGTACCGATCGAGGTGCACCTGCCGGTCCTGGCGGTGCTGATCCTGGCCGGCACGCTGCTCGGCGCGCGGGCGTTCCTGTCCGCGCCGGCCGAGTCGACCGACGCGGGCGAGTCGGCGGCCCGGCGGCGGGCGCTGCTGGCCGCCTGGCGGGAGCCGCGCACCCTGCTGGTCGGCCTGCTGGTGCTGGTCATGGCGTTCACCGAGGGCAGCGCCAACGACTGGTTGGCGGTGGCGTTCGTCGACGGGTACGGCGTCGACGAGGCGGTCGGCGCCGCCGTGTTCGGGGTGTTCGTGGTCGGCATGACGCTGGGCCGGACCCTCGGCACGATCGCCATCGACCGCTGGGGACGGGTGCCGGTGCTGTTCGGCACCATCGGGCTGGCCGCCGCCGGCGCCGCCCTGGCCGTGCTGGCCGGCTCCGGTCCGCTGGCCGTGGTCGGCGTGGCGCTGTGGGGGATCGGCGCGTCGCTCGGGTTCCCGGTCGGGATGAGCGCCGCCGCCGACGACGAGGAGAAGGCCCCGGCCCGGGTCAGCGTGGTCGCGGTGATCGGCTACACCGCGTTCCTCGCCGGGCCGCCGCTGCTCGGCTTCCTCGGCGACCACCTCGGCGTGCTGAACGCGCTCGGCCTGGTGCCGCTGCTCCTGCTGCCCACGCTCGCGCTGGTGCCGGTGCTCCGCACGCCGGCCGGGGCCGACCGGCCGGCCCGCTGAGCGCGGCTCAGCCGACTCCCACTCCGCTCCCAGGCCCCTGCCAGGCGCGCGTGCTGCACTGGACCCGACGCCGAGGAGAGGGGGCGGGAATGGGCTGGTTCAGCCGACGGGCCGCCGACCCGACAACGCCGACGAAGCTCGACCGCGAGGCGAACCGGGAGGACCTGGCGCAGCTGGAGGCGTTCGTGACCAGCCGGTGCGGGGTCGAGTTCTACCTGGAGCCGGAAACCACGGCCACCGACACCACGGTGGTCGCCATCGCCCACGACGGCGAGTGGATCCGCCGCCGCACCGGCTCGCCCCGGGTCGCCGGCACCATCGCCCGCCGGCACGCGGTGCCGCTCTACGAGGCGGCCCGCACCGGCTACCCTGAGCGGATGCGGGCCTGGAACCGGGCGCACCCGGAACGTCACGCGCGCTGACCGGGTGCGTGGCGGGACACCCGCTCACCCGCCGAGCGCGGCGTGGGCCTCGTCCCGGCGCAGCGGCTCGTCGTGCGCGGAGACGTACCACTCGACGTGTTCGGAGAGCAGGCTGCGGGCCAGCTCCAGATCCGGCCCGTCGGTCGGGGTGCGCTCGTGCAGCGGGGGCGGGTACCAGCAGTCGCCGAGCAGCAGCACCCGGGAGTCCGGCACCAGCACCACCGTCGAGTCGGGCGCGTGCCCACCACCGACGTGCCGCAGCACCACGCCGGTGGGCAGCATCAGCTCGTCGGTGAACGTGCGGGACGGCGGCAGCACCGCGAAGCCGTCCCAGTCGTCCACGGCGAGCGCCCGGGCCCGGTAGCTGGGCCCGAGCCGGGGCTCGGCGCGGACCCGGTCCCGCAGGTGCCGGTGGCTCCACGGGCGGGCCGCCTCGGCGCGCAGCGGGGCGACACCGGCCTCGTGCCCGACGATCTCCACGCCCGGCCAGGCGCAGGCGCCCCAGACGTGGTCCCAGTGGTGATGGGTGTAGACCAGCCAACGGGGCTCCGGCAGGCGGGCGGCGGCGATCCCGGCCCGGATCTCCCGGGCGTGCGCGGGGCTGTGACCGGCGTCGACGAGCACGCTGCCGCGATCGTCGGCGACCACCGCCACGGCGGGCCGGACCGCGCCCGGGTCGGGGTCACCGGGGAACAACCAGACCCGGTCGGCCAGGTGGCGCAGCTCCATGGCGGGATGCTATCGCCGCCCGCCCCCCACCGGCTGCCCCGTCAGCCGGTGAACACGGCGGCCAGCGCGTACCCGACGAAAGCCGCGCCGAGCCCGGCGACCACGCTGAGCAGCACATTCGCGTACGCGTGGAGACGCGCGCCGGTGCGGGCCAGCCGCAGCGTCTCGTAGCTGAGCGTGGACCAGGTGGTCAGCGCGCCGCAGAAGCCGGTGCCGACCAGCGCGGTCACCGCGGGGTCGGCCGGCACCGCCAGCACCGCGCCGAGCAGCAGCGAGCCGGCCACGTTGACGGTCAGCGTGCCCCACGGGAACGCCGAGTCGTGCCGGGCCTGCACCGCCCGGTCGGTGAGGTAGCGCAGCGGGGCGCCGAGCGCCGCGCCGAGCACGATCCACAGGACGGTCACCGGGCCTCCCCGCGCCGGGCGGCCAGCAGCCGGCCGGTCACCACGTCCCCGGCGGCGACCGCCAGCAGCGCGGCGAGCACGGTCGCGGCCAGGTAGACCAGCGCCGTGCCCGGCGTGCCGGCCGTCACCAGGCGTTGCGCGTCGACCGCGTACGCGGAGAACGTGGTGAACCCGCCGAGCACCCCGACGCCGAGGAACGGCCGGACCAGCGGCCCGGCCGGTCGGGCGGTGAGCACCGCCATCAGCACGCCGATCAGCAGGCAGCCGGTGACGTTGACGCCGAACGTGGCCCAGGGGAGCCCGGTGGGCGGGTGCGGCGCGGCGGCCTGCGCGCCGGCGCGGGCCAGCGCGCCGAGCACGCCGCCGGCGGCGATCACGCCGAGCACCGCCGCCCGGTGCGCGGTCAGCTCCGTCCGGTCGGCGGGTACCCGGAGATCGACGTCCGGATCGACGCGGGACTCGGGCGGTCGTGTCACGGTGCTCCCACCAGCCCGAGCATAATCCCACCCCCCGCGCCTCCTCGGCGATCTTGCGGTACCGGCCGTCCGGGCGGCGGGCGGCAACCGCAAGATCGGCGGGGGAGGTGCGTTGACCTGGCAGGTAGGGCCGTACGGGCGTACGGTGAGCGGGTTCCCGCCCGGCGCGGCGGCGTCGGGCCTGTCGCGCAGGAGGCAACCGTGCAGGACCGCACCCCTCGTCCGGACGAGCTGGATCCCGTCGAGCGGATCGGCGTCGACGAGCTGCGGGCGCTCCAACTGGACCGGTTGCGCCACTCGCTGCGGCACGCGTACGCGCACGTGCCCCACTACCGGCGCGCGTTCGACGCCGCCGGCGCGCACCCCGACGACGTCCGCGACCTGGGCGACCTGGCCCGCTTCCCGTTCACCGCCAAGGCCGAGCTGCGGGAGAACTACCCGTTCGGCATGTTCGCCGTGCCCCGCGAGCGGATCGCCCGGCTGCACGCCTCCTCCGGCACCACCGGACGCCCCACCGTGGTCGGCTACACCCGCGCCGACCTGGACACCTGGGCCACGCTGATGGCGCGCTCGATCCGGGCCGCCGGCGGCCGGCGCGGCGACCGGGTGCACGTCGCGTACGGGTACGGCCTGTTCACCGGCGGCCTGGGCGCGCACTACGGCGCCGAGGAGCTGGGGTGCACGGTCATCCCGGTGTCCGGCGGCATGACCGAACGGCAGGTCATGCTGATCCGTGACCTCGAACCGGAGGTCATCATGGTCACCCCCAGCTACATGCTGGCCATCGTGGACGAGATGGAACGCCAGGGCGTCGACCCGCGCGCCACCTCGCTGCGGGTGGGCATCTTCGGGGCCGAGCCGTGGACCGAGGACATGCGTCGGGAGCTGGAACAGCGGCTGGACCTGCACGCGCTGGACATCTACGGCCTGTCCGAGGTGATGGGCCCCGGCGTGGCGGTCGAGTGCGTGGAGACCAAGGACGGCCTGCACCTGTGGGAGGACCACTTCTACCCGGAGATCATCGACCCGGTGACCGGTGCCGTGCTGCCCGACGGCGAGCGGGGTGAACTGGTGCTCACGTCGCTGACCAAGGAAGCCATGCCGGTGATCCGCTACCGCACCCGCGACCTCACCCGGCTGCTGCCCGGCACGGCCCGCGCCATGCGGCGGATCGAGAAGGTCACCGGGCGCACCGACGACATGATGATCGTCCGGGGGGTGAACGTCTTCCCGACCCAGATCGAGGAGCTGATCCTGCGCGCCCCCGCGCTGTCGCCGCACTTCCAGTGCGTACTCGACCGGCAGGGACGGCTGGACACCCTCACCGTCCACGTCGAGCGCCGCGCCGACGCCGCCGTGGCCGACGCGGAGCGGGCCGGAGCGGCCCTGGTCGAGCAGGTCAAGAACACCATCGGGGTCTCCGTGGCGGTCCGGGTGATCGAGCCGGACGGGGTGGAGCGCTCGATGGGCAAGATGCGCCGCATCGTCGACCAGCGGCGGGAGCGCTGACATGACGGACCACGGCGGGCGTACCGCGGCCCACGACATGTTCGACGCCGACGTGGCCTCGAAGGGGCTCGGCGTCGAGCTGGTCTCAGCCGGCGACGGCGCGGCGGTGGCCCGGATGCGGGTCACCCCGGCGATGCTCAACGGCCATGCGATCGGCCACGGCGGTTTCGTTTTCCTGCTCGCCGACACCGCGTTCGCGCTGGCCTGCAACAGCCACGGCCCGGCCACCGTGGCCGCCGGCGGCGAGATCAGCTTCCTGCGCCCGGTGCGCGAGGGCGACGTGCTGGAGGCGTACGCCACCGAGCGGGTCCGGCACGGCCGCAGCGGCATCTACGACGTCACCGTGCGACGCGGCGACGAGGTGGTGGCCGAGTTCCGGGGGCGCAGCCGGGTCATCGCCCGCGACTGACCCGGCGCGCCGCCGCCGGCCCGCGCCCGTACCCGCGACGATGGGCGGATGGCCCACGTACTGCTCCTGCACTCCGTCCACGGGTTGCGGCCCGCCGTGCTGGCCGCCGCCGACCGGCTGCGCGCCGCCGGACACCTGGTGACCACCCCCGACCTGTACGAGGCGCCGGCCGCGGCGACGGTGGAGGCGGGTTTCGCCCTGCTCGGCACGATCGGCCACGGGACGGTGCTGGACCGCGCCCGCCGGGCGGTCGCCGCGCTGCCCGCCGAGACCGTGCTGGCCGGATTCTCGATGGGGGCCGGCATCGCCGGCGCGCTGCTGGCCGAGCGGCCCCGGGCGGCGGCGCTGCTGCTGATGCACGGCACCGGCGGCGGGCCGGACTCGGTGCGTCCCGGGCTGCCGGTGCGGCTGCACCTCGCCGACCCCGACGAGTACGAGCCGCCGGCCGACGTGGACGAGTGGCGGCAGGCGATGACCGCGGCCGGCGCGGAGGTGGTCGTGCACCGCTACCCGGGCTCCGGGCACCTGTTCACCGACCCGGACTCGCCCGACTTCGACGCGCCGGCCGCCGCCGTGGCCGAGCAGCGGGTCCGCACGTTCCTCGCCCCGTACTGACCCGCCCGACGAGCCGTCGCCGGCCGGGTGCGGCCGTGTCCGGTCGCCGCCCGGGCCGGAGTGGCCCCGTGCCCGCTCCGACCCGGGCGCGACCCGTCAGGCGGCCAACCCGAGCGTGGCGTCGGGCGACGCCGCTGTCCGCCGGTTGGGCTCCGCTCGTCCGGGCGGGCCGGGTGCCCGGCCGGTCGGCGCGGTCCGAGCCGCGCCGACCGGCCTGATCCGTGTCGGGGAACCCGGCCCGTTCCGCCCGCCGTCGACCGGGGCGCTCCGTCGCCCGCCGTCGACCGGGGCGTCCCGTCGCCCGCCGTCAACCGTGGCGTCGACCGGGGCGTCCCGTTGCCGGGTGGTCGTCCTCGACGGTTCGGCCCGGGTCACGGCCGGGTCGGCGTACCCCGATCGTTGTGCCGCCGACCGGCGGGCGCCGGCCCCGTCCGGCCCGGGCGGCGGGACGGGCGCCGGTCGGGCCCCTCCACCCGACCGGCGCGACCGTCCCGCCCCGAGCGGACAGGTCGCCCGCTCCTCGGCGCCCCGTCCGGGGACGCCGGTCCCTACCGGCGCCGGTGGGCGCGCGGCGGGAGCCTCGTCGGGCCGATCGGCCCGCTGGCGCCCCACGCCGACGCCCCGACGACCGCCGACCCCCCTGTCCGCGACGTCGGTCCCCGAGCCGACGGCGGCCCCTGTGTCGACGACCACCCCTGTGCCGGTGGCGGCCCTCGTCCCCACGGCGGCCCCCGGTGCGGTGCGGGCCCCCCACCCGACGCCGGCGCCGGTCCGGCTGCGGGCCCCCCGCCCGCTGCCGGACTCCGTCCCGATGTCAGGTCGGGCGGCGACGCCCGCGCCGGTCCCCGGGCCGACGGCGGCGCCGGACCGGATGGCGACGGTTCCGCCGGTGCGGATCGCCGTCACCGGTGCACCGCCGGTCAGTCGGCGGACGAAGTCCGCCCGCACCGCCCGCGGCAACCGGTGCGCGGCCACCCGGGCCACCACCGGCTCGACGATCGTCCAGCCGTACGCGCCGCCCCTGCCGCGCGGGTGGACGTCGGTGCGCCGACCGCCCCCACCCGCTCCGGTGTCCGAACCGGTCCATCCGCGCGCGCCGTTCGGCGCGGTGGAACCGGTGCCGGCGTCCCCGCCGGCTCCCGGGCCGGGGACCGGGACCGTGCCGGCGCGGCGGAGCAGGCCGGCCGCGGCCAGCGCGCGCAGCACCGGTCCGGCCTGCCCGGCCGGCCAGGCGAGCATCCGCTCGACGGTCGACGCGGCGAGCGTGCCGCCGACCACCGCGCCCGCCATCAGCACCGCGCGCTGCGCGCCGTCCAGCCGGTCCAACCGGGCGTCCACCAGCCGGCGGACCGGGGCGGGCACCCCGGCTGGTTCGTCCCCCACGGCGTAGGCGCTCGCGACGGCCGGGTTGCCGCCGACCAGCGGCAGCAGCGCGGCGGCCAGCGCGGCGGGCCGGCCGGCCCGGTCCAGCAGGTGCCGCAGCAGGCGGCCGGTGTCCCGCGCGCCCAGCGGCGGCAGCCAGATCCGCGACGGGCGGGCGGCCGGCGCCGGCCGGGGGTCGGCGCGGCCGGAGCCGTGGGTGGTGACCACCGCGAGCGCCAGCCCCCGGTCGCCGGCCGCGGTGAACAACTGGCCCAGGAACCGGTGCAGCGCCGGCGCGGCCCGGTCCAGGTCGTCCACCGCCACCACCACCGGGCTCCCGGCGGCCCGGTCGAGCAGCAGTTCGCGGACGGCCACCACGGCCCGCGCCGCCGCCGTGGCGTCGCGCGGCGCGGCGAGGAACGCGGCCAGCGCGGGGCTGGTCGCGGCCCACCCGGCGGCGCCCGGGGCCGAGCCGGGCAGCGCGCGTACGGTGGCCGGCCGGCCGGTCGCGCCCGGTGCGAGCAGCGCGCGGACCAGGTCGGCCAGGGGCGCGAGGTCCCCGTCCGGGTACGGGGGGCAGTGCGCCACGCACCAGCGCACCGCCGTGCCGTCCACCTGCGTCACGGCGCGGGTCAGTTCGTGCAGCAGTCGGCTGCGGCCACTGCCGGGCGGCCCGCTCACGGTGATCCACCGTGGACGGCGCTCGCGCAGCGCCCGGGTCACCGCGTCGGCCGCGCCGGCCAGTTCGCGCCGGCGGCCCACCAGCGGGCCACGGTGTCGGGCCGGCCGGTACGGGGACACCCCGGTCACCCGCCAGACGTCCAGCGGCAGCGTCTTGCCGGCCATCGTCACGGTGGCGAGTGGACGCTGCTCCACCAGGCCGGCGACCGCCCGCCGGGTGACCGGGCAGACGACCACGCCGCCCGGCGGCGCGTACTCCTGGAGCCGGGCGGCGGTGGTGATCACCGCGCCGCTGGCCGCGCCGTGACCGCCGTCGCGGGCGCCGGTCAGGTCCACCAGCACCTCGCCGGTCGCCACGCCGACCCGCACCCGCAGCCGGGCGTCGACCGGCGACCGCCGGTCCAGCGCCGCCTGGATCTCCAGCCCGGCCCGCACCGCCCGGTACGCGTCGAAGCCGTCGCAGTCTGGCGCGCCGAACAGCGCCATCACGGCGTCGCCGACGTACTTCTCCACCACGCCCCGCCACCGGCGCAGCACGCCGGACACGGTGCCGAAGTAGACCCGTTGCAGCGTCCGCACGTCCTCCGGGTCGAGCCGTTCCACCAGGCCGGTCGAGCCGACGATGTCGACGAAGAGCACCGTGACGGTGCGGCGCTCCTCCGGTACCGGCCAGTGCGCCGCGCGGGCGGCTTCCCGACTCGCCACGGGCGTGGTGATCACCATTGCACCCACCCTTTCCCTGGTCCGGTGCCCGACGACCTCCGGACACTTTCACCACCGGGCCCTCGGGGGATCGGTAGGACGACGTATGTCGACCACGCGCAACCGTTAGTCGTGTTGTCGACGCGAGGAGTACGAGTGGGCCCCTGAGGCCGTAGAACGGTGCGGGGACCTGTGACTAGGCTGCGTTCCATGGCCAGCGACGTGGACACCGCACCGCTCGTCGGCCGCGCCGGGACCGTGGCGACGCTGCGCTCGGCGCTGCTCGACGACGTCGCCCCGGGGCACACCGCGGCGGTCTTCCTCACCGGCGAGAGCGGGGTGGGCAAGACCCGGATGCTGAGCGAGGTCGGTGAGCAGGTGCGGCAGGCCGGCGCGCTGGTGCTGACCGGCTCCTGTCTCGACATCGGTGACGCCTCGCCACTGCACCCGGTGCGCCAGGCGCTGCGGCGGCTCGACGCCGATCTGGCCGAGGCGCGCACCACCTCGGCGGTCCGGGGGCTGTTGCAGGTGTTCGACGAGGAGACCCCCGGCCCGGACGGTGCCGGCGCGCTGCTGGAACGGGTCGCCCAGGGGCTGCACCTGGTGGCCGGCGGCCGGCCGCTGGTGCTGGTCCTCGACGACCTCCAGTGGGTCGACCGGAGCACCCGCCAGCTCCTGCTCTATCTGCTCGCCGGCCTGGGCGACCTGCAACTGTCCGTGCTGGCCGCGATCCGCGCGGAGTCGCTGCGGGGCGCGCACCCGCTGCGCCGGGTGCTCGCCGAGCTGCGCCGGTTGCGCTCCGTCCAGGTGGTCGACCTGCTCCCGCTGGACCGGGCCGGCACGGACGAGCTGGCCGCCGCGATCGTCGGCGCGCCACTGCCACCGGAGGCCGCCGACCAGATGTGGCAGCGCAGCGGCGGCAACCCGTTCGTGGTGGAGGAGCTGGCCCGCGACCGGCGGGACGGCCGCGACGGCCTCTCCGACACGCTGCGCGAGGTCTTCCTGGGCCGGGTCGATGCGCTGCCCCAGCCGGCGCACGCCGTGGTGCAGGCGGTCGCCGCCGGCGTCGAGCCGGTCGAGCACTGGCTGCTGGCGCAGGTGGTCCGGTTGCCCGAGGACGAGCTGCTCGACGCGGTGCGCGAGGCGGTGGCGCACCGCCTGCTGGTCGGCGCCGACGACGGCTACCGGCTTCGGCACCGGCTGGTCGCCGAGATCCTGGCCGACGAGCTGCTGCCCGCCGAGCGGGCCGCGCTGCACCGCCGCTACGCCGAGGCGCTCACCGCCGCCCCGGCCGAGCTGCACCAGGCCCGGCTGGCCCACCACTGGCGGCAGGCCGGCGAGCCGGCCCGGGCGCTGCCGGCGGCGATGGCCGCGGCCCGCGAGGCGGAACGGCTGCACGGGTACGCCGAGGCGCACCGGCACTGGTCCACCGCGTTGACGCTGGCGGCCACGCCGGCCGTGGTGCCGTCCGACGGCGGTCGGCCGGAACCCGTCGAGGTGGACCGCGCCGAGCTGCTCAGCCACGCCGCGGAGGCCGCGCACCACAGCGGCGAACACGCCCGGGCGCTGACCCTGCTGGCGGAGCTGGCGGCCGATCCGGCGGGCCCGCAGATCTGCGCGCTGCACATCCGGCGGGCCCGCTACCTGGCCGCCGCCGGTCGGTCCGCGCCGGCCGAGGAGGAGTACCGGCGGGTGCTCGCCTCCACCGACTGCACGCCGCACGAGCGGTGCACCGCCGCCGCCCGCCGGGCCGAGCTGCTGCTGCACCTGGGGCGCTACGCCGAGGCCGGCGAGCAGGCCCGGGAGGCGCTCGAGCTGGCCGCCGGCGTGCCCGGTTGCGCCTCCGAGGTGGTGCTGGCCAGCTCCGCGCTCGGCTTCAGCGAGGCCTTCCTGGGGGACCCGGCGGACGGGCTGGCGGTGATGCGCCGGGCGCTGGAGACCGCCGAGTCCTCCGGCCGGCCGGAGGACGTGGCCTGCGCGTACCTGCACCTGGCGGAGCTGCTCACCGGGCCGCTCAACATCCTGGAGGAGGGCGTCGTGGTGGCCCGCCGCGGCGCCGAGCGCGTCGCCGAGCTGGGCCTCGGCCGCACCTGGGAGACCCGGCTGCTGGCCGTGGCGACGAACGGGTTGTTCCGGGTCGGGCAGTGGGCCGAGGCGGAGAAGGTCGTCGCCGCCGCGCTGCGGCACCGGCCGTCCGGCGCGGACGCGGTCGAGCTGCTGCTCGCCCGGTGCCGGCTCTCCGTCGGGTACGGCGACGTGGAGGCCTCCGACCGTGACCTGGAGGCGGTCGCCACGGTGCTGGCCGGCGGCGGCGCCCGGCACGTGCTGCCGATGCTCATCCTGCGCGCCGGGCTGGCCATGTGGCAGGGTCGGCACGACCTGGCCCGGCAGGCCGTCCAGCGGGGCCTGACCGAGAGCCGCTCCGACGACGTCATCGTGCTGGCCACGCTGGCCTGGCACGGGCTGCGGGCCGAGGCGGAGGCGGCGGCCAGCCGGACGGTCGAGGTGGACCCGAACGCGGTGCGCCGGCTGCGCGAGGTGGTCGACCGGGTGACCCGCAAGAGCGCACAGGCGGGCGCCCCGGTGCGGTACGTCGCGGACGGTTTCCTGGCGCTCTGCGACGCCGAGCTGAGCCGGCTCGACGACGGTCGGGGCGATCCGGAGCTGTGGGGCCGTTCCGCCACCGAGTGGGACCGGCGCCACCATCCCTACCCGGCGGCGTACTCCCGCCTGCGGCAGGCCGAGGCGCTGCTGTCCCGACGCAGCCGGATGGCGACGGCCGGCAAGCTGTTGCGCCAGGCGCACGCGACGGCGCAGGCGCTCGGCGCGGTGCCGCTCAGCGCGGAGATCCGTACCCTGGCCGGTCGGGCCCGGGTCACCCTGGACGACGCGCCGGCGCCGGTGCCCCGGCCACGCGCGGCGCCCGTCGTGCCCGCGGTGGACGAGCTGGCGGTGCTGACCGCGCGCGAGCGGGAGGTGCTCGCCGCGGTCGCCGAGGGGCTGACGAACAAGGAGATCGGCCAGCGGCTGTTCATCAGCGAGCGGACCATCGGCGTGCACGTGTCGCACATCTTCGACAAGCTCCAGGTCCGGACGCGGGTGCAGGCCAGCGCCATCTTCCTGCGTAACCGTCCGGGATAGACGGACGCCGGCAATACGTCGTTCTACTGATCCCACCCACGTACCGCGGCTGGCAGGCTGTCCCGCGGAATCGGATGGCGTCGTGGGGGCGCCGACCATCGTGGAGGAGAGATGACCGAACCGGTCTGGGGTCCCGTGCACCAGGACATCGTCGGGTTGCTCGCCGACCACCCCGCCGACGTGCCGGCGGTCGTCGACCATCTCACCAAGTTGCAGGACCTGCTGGTCCGGCTCCCGCCGTTGGAGGCGAGCTGCCCGCTCGCCGACTTCAACCGGCTCTACCTGGTGATCACCAGCACGGTGCTCGACGGTCTGTACGAGGACCGCTTCGTCGATCCGGCGTTCCTGGCCCGGCTCGACGTGGAGTTCGCCGCCCGCTACTTCGAGGCGCTGCGGTTCTGGACCGACTCCAGCCCGAGCACGCCGCGGGCCTGGTCGTGCCTGTTCAAGCGGATGCGTGGCCCGGACGCCCGGCCGCTGCCGTCGGCCGCCGCCGGGGTGAACGCGCACATCAACTACGACCTGCCGTTCGCGCTGGTGACGACGCTGGAGAGCCTGGAGTCCGAGCCGGTCGACGGCAGCGACCAGCACCACGACTACCTGGAGATCAACAAGATCTTCGCCGAGCGGATCCCGGAGCTGCGCCGGGGCTACCTGGACCACTGGCAGCTCATGATCGACATGGTGAACGGCGACATCGACGACTGGTACCAGGGCGAGCTGGTGGAGTACACCCGCAACGTGGCGTGGCGCAACGCGCAGAAGATCTGGCACTGCCGCCACGACCCGGACGCCCGTGAGTGTGAGCGGACGCGGCTGGACGACAACGCCGCGCTGCTCGGCCGGCTGCTGCTGTCGCCCCTCGGGGCGTTCCTGCAGTAGCCGGGACGGGGGGTCCCCGCGTCCCGCCGTCCGGGCGCGGGACGCGGGGACGCCGTCCGGTTCGTCCGTTCCCCCGATCCGGCATTCCGCCGGGGCGCGACCCGGGTACCGCCTACCGTCGGGTCATGGCGCAGGCACGGGACGGGGAGCAGCCCCGGCGTACGCGGGACCGCCGCCGCGAGGCGCACGCCGCCGCCGCGGCCCGGGCCGGCCGGCACGCCGAGCCCGACGACCGGGCCGGCCGTGCCCGGGGCGCGCTGCCGGAGCGGGTGGCCGCGCCGGCCCGGCCGGCGGCCCCGGCCGACCGGCTGCACCGCTGGCTGTTCCAGCACCGGGTCGAGCCGGTCGGCCCGGAGGTCGGGGAGCACCAGGCGCGGGCCCACCCGTGGTGGCAGGTGATGTGCCTGACCGGCGTCGACTACTTCTCCACCCTGTCCTACCTGCCCGGCATCGCCGCGGTCGCGGCCGGCGCGCTCAGCCCGCTGGCCACCCTGCTCATCGTGGCGCTGACGCTGCTCGGCATGCTGCCGATGTACCGGCGGGTGGCCCGGGAGAGCCCGCACGGGCAGGGCTCGGTGGCCATGCTGGAGCGGTTGCTGCCGTTCTGGCGCGGCAAGATCTTCGTGCTGGTGCTGCTCGGCTTCGTGGCCACCTCCTGGATCATCACGATCACGCTCTCCGCCGCCGACGCCAGCGTGCACCTGCTGGAGAACCCGGTGCTGCCCGCGTCGTTCCCGCACGGCACCACCGCCGCGGTGCTGGTGACGGTGGTGTTGCTGCTGGTGCTCGGCGGCGTCTTCCTGCTCGGGTTCAGCGAGGCGGTGCAGGTCGCCATCCCGCTGGTGGCGGTCTTCCTGGCGTTGAACGCGGTGGTGGTGGTCGCCGGGCTCGCCGAGGTCGCCGCCGACCCGGGGCTGCTCACCGACTGGACCAGTCGGCTGACCCGGGTCGGCGGTGCCGGCGATGTGCTGGCCACCAGCGTGCTCGCGTTCCCGCTGCTGGTGCTGGGGCTCTCCGGCTTCGAGACCGGGGTGAGCATGATGCCGCTGGTCCGGGGCGACGGTGCCGACCCGGAGCGCCGGCTCGCCGCCCGGATCCGCAGCACCCGTCGGCTGCTCACCACCGCCGCGCTGATCATGTCGGTCTACCTGGTCGCCACCACGTTCGTCACCACGGTGCTGATCCCGCCGGCGGCGTTCGCCCCGGGCGGGGCGGCCAACGGGCGGGCGCTGGCGTTCCTCGCCCACGAGCGCCTCGGCGAGGTGTTCGGCACCGTCTACGACGTCAGCAGCGTGCTCATCCTCTGGTTCGCGGGCGCCTCGGCGATGGCCGGGTTGATCAACATCGTGCCCCGCTACCTACCGTCGTACGGGATGGCGCCGGAGTGGGGCCGGGCGGTCCGTCCGGTGGTGCTGGTCTACACCGCGATCAGCATCGCCATCACGGTCGCGTTCTCCGCCGACGTCAACGCCCAGGCCGGCGCGTACGCCACCGGCATCCTGGCCATGATGGTCTCCGGCGCGATCGCGGTGACCATCTCGGCGGCGCGTGCCCGGCACCGGCTCGCCGCGGCCGGGTTCGCGCTGCTCACCACCGTGCTGCTGTACGCGCTCGCGGAGAACGTGGTGGCGAAGCCGGACGGCATCACCATCTCCGGCTTCTTCATCGCCGGGATCGTCGCGGTCTCGTTGATCTCCCGGGTCACCCGGACCACCGAGCTGCGCGCCGAGCGGATCGAGTTCGACGGCCCGGCCCGCCGGTTCGTCGACGAGTCCGTCGCCCGGGACGGGCGGCTGCACGTCATCGCCAACAAGCGGCAGAGCGGGTCGGTGAAGGAGTACCGGGTCAAGGAACGGGCGCAGCGGTCGATGAATCCGGTTCCCGGCGCCGCCGACGTGATCTTCCTGGAGATCGACGTCAGCGACCCGTCGCAGTTCAGCCACGTGCTGCGGGTGCACGGGGTGGAGATCGGCGGGTACCGGATCCTGCGGGCCCGCAGCCCGGCCGCGCCGAACGCCATCGCGGCGATCCTGCTCGCGCTGCGCGACGCCACCGGGGTCCGCCCGCACTGCCACTTCGAGTGGTCGGAGGGGAACCCGATCGCCCACCTGCTGCGCTACCTGATCCTGGGGCGCGGTGACACGCCGCCGGTGGTCCGGGAGATCATCCGCAAGTCCGAGCCGGACCCCACCCGCCGGCCCGGCATCCACGTCGGCGGTTGAGGTTGAAGGAGGGGCCCCGGTGAACGCCTCCGGTCGAGAGGGCAACCCTTCTCACGCCCGCGCCGAAAACCCAGCCTCCTAGGACGGCATAGCGGGGGAGAGCGGCGTCGCCCGGGGCACGAAACGGCCCGCGCTCGCCGAGCGGGCGCGGGCCGGGAGAGTGCGACGTGCGGCGGACCTACTTGGACGGCTCCGGAAGCTTGCAGTCGATCTTCGGGTTGGCGCCGATGTAGTTCAACGGGCCGGCGACGATGGTGACCAGGATCGTGCCCGCCTCCGCGCAGTTGGTGTCGTCGTTGCCGTAGTAGCCGCGCTGGCCGGCGGCGATCGCGCCGATGATGAGCCAGATCACGACCAGGACGCCGACTATCGAGGTGCCGCGCATCAGTTGCCTCCACGGGGTTGTGGTGGATTCGAGGTGGAGGGCATGTACCCCGCGCGGGTGATCCGCCAAACGGCGTCCCGGTCCCGGTACGGCCGATTCCGATTACCGGCCCGGTGACTCGGTGCGGTGGCGCCGGCTCCTCCGGCGGGCGACCCCGGCTGCGCCGGTGGTCGGCCCCGGCCACTGCGGCCAGCACCAGCATGGCGTCGACGGAGGCGTACGCCGGAGTGGTGCAGGCTGAACAGGGTGCCGGAGACCAGCACCGCGTCGCCAAGCGCGATGGTGAAGAACTGCTGGTGGCGCTCGGCGAGGTGCTCGGCGGTCACGTTGCGCCGGGCCTCTGGCACCGGCCCCAGGCCGGGCACCGGGTAGGCCAGCCGGAACCCGACGTAGTCGACGGCCAGCGCCGAGGCCCAGAACCACGTCCGGGCGGCGCCGTGCGCCGCGACCGCGCCGACCAGCCAGGGCACCGCCGACACCGCGGACCAGACGAAGACCCGGATGGTCCGGCGGCGGGTCTGGGGATGTCGCGGAACCCGCCGGCAGGAGGAACAGGCAGCGTCCGAGATGGATCGCCACGTACCTGCCGGCGAAGACCAGCCTCCGGGATGGCGGCGGTCGTCAGCAGCGCGCCGAACATCAGGACCACCAGCACGTCGGGCCGGTGGCGACGATCGGTCACCACCGGCCCGCAACGGTACGGACTACTCGGCGCTGGCCGGCAGCACCCTGTCGGCCTCGGCGCGGGCGCCGGCCAGCACCTTGGCCTGCTGCGGCCACGTGGCCAGGCCGGGCGCGGCGCGCAGGCCGGCGGCCTTCACGGTCTCGCGCAACGCGGCCTCGTCCAGCCCGGCCAGCTGACCGTAGGTGCGGATGCCGGCGTCCTGGAGGGCGGCGGCCAGCTTCGGCCCGATGCCCTGGATGCGGCGGAAGTCGTCCGGCGCATCGGTGTCGGCCCGCGTCGGCGCGTCGTTCTCGACCGAGGCCCGGGGCGCCGGCACGACCGGCGCGACGGCCGGCTCGTCCGCCGCGGGCTCCGGCTCGGTCGCGGCGGTGACGGGCGCGGCCGTGGTGCCGACGGGCTCGGTGACGGCCGCCGGCGTGACGGCGACGGGTGCGGGCGTGGCGGCGACAGGCTCGGGCTCGGCAGCGACGGGCTCCGGCTCGGTGGTGACGGGCTCCGGCTCGGTGGTGACGGGCTCGGTGGTGACGGGCCCGGTCGTGGCGCCGACGGGCTCGGTCAGCGCGGTAGCGGTGTCGGCCGGTTCCGGCGTCGCCGCGTCGAGGGCCGGCTCAACGGCGTCCACCCGCGTCACCGTCGTCGGCTCGTCGGCCGTCGTCGGCTCCGTCGAGGTGGCGGGCGTCGGGACGGTCACCGGCTCGTCGGCGGAACCGGCAGCGGTGGCCACGACCGGCTCGGACTCGACAGTCGCGGCGTCGGCGTCGGCGTCGGCGTCGGCGACGGTCGCGGGGGCGGGGGCATCCGTGTCGGCCGGGGTCGGTCGGTCGGTCACGGCGGCGGCGGCCGGCGTCTCGTCGACCACGGCGGCCGGCTGCGGCTCGTCGACGGTGGCGGTCACCGGGGCCGGGGCGGTGGTGTTGTCCACGGTGGGCGTCGGGGCGCCGGCGCCGGCCCGCCGGCCGCTCACCAGCCAGCCGACGCCCAGTCCGATGAGCAGGGCCAGGATCACGAGCAGCCACTGCCCGAAGCTCGACGGCATGGCCAACCTCCTTCTATGTACGTGCACGACGGTCGCGAGAAAGCTCGGGGCAGCTTTGCACACGTGCGCGCGGCACGACAGGCAGGTCGGCGGTGGGGCGTCGACGGTGGGATCGATCCTGCCGGCGGGTGGCCGGAGGATGACCGTGGGTGCGGGAGGCACCCCGGGACCTGGTGCCGTGCGCGGTCCCGGGGTGCCCCGTCCGGGGCCCGGTCCGGTCAGTGGATCCGGTCGGGCGTGGGGGCGTCGGCGGTGTCCCAGCTGTAGAAGCAGCCGGCCACGGCGTCGCGGGGCGAGTGCCAGGTCGGCAGGTACGGCGTGGTGTGCGCGGAGAGCCGTTCGTTGACGCGCTGATAGAGCGGGTGGTCGCGCAGGTCGGCCGTCGGGTCCGGGGCGACGTCGACGGTCTCCATGAGATGGACGCACAGGTCGTGGAGGTAGTACAGCGACCGGTGCCGGACCCCGGTGAGCCGGGGCAGCTCGGTCGCGTCGGACTCGGCGAAGATCTGGGCCACCCGGCCCTGTGATCCGGGCACGATCCGGCTGACCACCAACAGTCGACTCATCGCAGACCCCTTCCGTCGCCCTGTTGCCGCGTGGACCACCGGCCGGACGGCGGCGGTCGCGGGTCCCACGATGCCGGCGCGGGTGTCACCTCGCCGTCACGGCGTACCCCTGGGCAGTGATGGGGGTGGTGACGTCGTGCCGCGCGGGTGCGGCGTCGGGCCGCGCGGCACGGCGGCGGTGCTCCGGCCGCCGGGTCGCGGCGGCGGATCCGGCCGGCTGGCCCGGCGGATCGGCGCGAGCGTGTCGTCGAGCAGGGCCGTCATGGCCGGGGAGGGTTCCAGGCGCAGCTCGCGCAGGAGCAGGTCCCGGTAGACGTAGAACGCGTGCACCGCCTCGAACGCGTTGCCCTCGGCCAGGTGGATGCGGACGACCAGGCGGTGCGGTGTCTCGCGCAGCGGCTCGGCGGCCATCGCCTCCAGCGCCGCCTCGAGCGCCTCGCCGTGGCGGCCGGCGGTGAGGTGGTTGCCGGCGAGTTCCTCCAGCATGTGCAGGCGTAGCTGGCGCAGTCGTTCGCGTTCCAGCAGCACCCAGTCGTCGTACCAGCCGGGGAGCAGGTCGTGCCGGCCGGTGCCGGCGGCGCCGCGGGGCGCCACGCCGTCGCGGACCCGGGCGGCGGCCTCGACCAGCTCGTCCACGTCGAGGTGGACGGTGGGTCCGAGGCGGACCGTGTCGCCGTCGGCGCGCAGCGGGCAGCACGGGTCCTGGCGGAGGCGCCACAGCGCGGTACGCAGCGACGAGAGCGCCCGTTCCTCGGGGGTCTCCGGCCAGAGCAGCCCGGCGAGGTGGCTACGGGTCGCGGCCGGGCGCAGCCCGATGAGCGCGATGACCCGTTGCAGCCCGCGGGGCACCACCACCGGCACGCCGTCGTGCAGCAGTTGGAAACCACCGAGCAGGTGCAACGACACGCGGGGGGTGGGATCTCCCGCCGTCGGCATCCTCGATCCACCGGACACGGCGCACCCCCCAGCACCGGAACCCTGAGTCCCGACCGTCCTGTCTGCCCGGATCTTCCGCCCGCGACGCCGATGTCGGAACGTCTCCGCCGCGGTCGCCGGATGTGGTGTCCGTGGCCGGGTCGACCGGAACGGAGAATATCCCCGTCTGTTACTCTGAGTCAACGGCCGAGGGCTTCGTTGACCCTCCGTAACGGATTCGTAAGTGGCCTGTGATCTGCGAATAAGTGTCGCCAATGGAGAGCGTCAGTCGATCTTCACATAGCTGACGCACAGGTTGCGTCAACGCAGCGTCACCATTTTTGCCGCCCGATGGGGCCCGGTTGACGCCCGGTTGACGGCACGCGCGGCACCGTGGGTCATCCGTGCGGCGTGACCGGTCCGCCGCGCACCGGGACGCACCAGGGGAGGCCGCGAATGGACCGTTCGCTCATCGTCGCGAAGGTGGTGCCCACCGCCGAGGACCGGGTCGCCGAGATCTTCGCCGAGTCCGACGCGACCGAGCTGCCCGGCCTGGTCGGCGTGCGGCACCGGTCCCTCTACCGGCTGCACGACCTCTACGTGCACCTGCTGGAGACGGAGACACCGGCGCAGGGCGCGGTGGAGGACGCCCGCGGGCATCCCGAGTTCGTCCGGATCAGCGAGCGGCTGCGGCCCTACATCTCGCCGTACCTGCCGACCTGGCGCTCGCCCCGCGACGCGATGGCGCACTGCTTCTACCGGTACGACGCCGGGCGGCGGTCATGACCACCACCGCGCCCCGCGACGAGCAGCTCTGGTCCCGGTGCGACGGCTGCGCCTCGCTGCTCTACCGCAAGCGGCTGCGCCGCAACCTGGACGTCTGCCCGGAGTGTGGCGCACACGCGCGACTGGACGCGCCGGACCGGGTGGCGCAGCTCGTCGACCCGGACTCGTTCGTCCCGCTGCCGGACCGGGCGGTGCGGGTCGACCCGATCAACTTCGTCGACGCGTTGCCGTACCCGCACCGGCTCGGCGCGGCCCGCGCGGGCACCGGCCTGGACGAGGCCGTGCTCTGCGGCACCGCGCGGCTGGGCGGGCATCCGGTGGCGCTGGCGGTGATGGACTTCCGCTTCCTCGGCGGCAGCCTCGGCTGCGCGGTTGGCGAGCTGATCACCCGGACCGCCGAGCGGGCGCTGGCCGACGGCGTTCCGCTGGTGCTGGTCACCGCGTCCGGCGGGGCGCGGATGCAGGAGGGCGCGCTGGCGCTGATGCAGATGGCCACCGTCAGCCAGGCGTTGGCCGGGCTGCGCGAGGCGGGCCTGCTGACGGTCAGCGTGGTCACCGATCCCACGTACGGCGGGGTGGCCGCCTCGTTCGCCACCAACACCGACATGGTGCTCGCGGAGAGTGGCGCCCGGCTCGGCTTCGCCGGCCCCCGGGTGATCCGCCAGGTCACCGGCGCCGTGCTGCCGGAGGGTTTCCAGACCGCCGAGTACCTGCTCCGGCACGGACAGGTCGACATGGTGGTGCCCCGGCACGCGCTGCGGGGGCGGCTGGCCGCGCTGCTCGCCGCCGCCGGGGCCGCCCGCCGGCCCCCCACCCCGGCGCCGCGTCCGGCCGCCGCCGGGTCACCGGCCGTCGCCCGGCCGGCCCGTGATCCGTGGGAGACGGTACGCACCGCGCGGCACCCCGGCCGACCGACCACGCTCGACTACCTGGAGACCGCATTCGACGGCTTCGTCGAGCTGCACGGCGACCGGCTGGGCGCGGACTGCCCGGCGATCGTCGGCGGCGTCGCCCGGCTCGACGGCCGGCCGGTGATGGTGATCGGCCACCAGAAGGGACACACCACCGCCGAGCTGGTGGCCCGGAACTTCGGCATGGCCAGCCCGGCCGGGCACCGCAAGGCGCTGCGGCTGATGCGCCTCGCGGCCCGGCTGCGGCTGCCCGTGGTGACGCTCGTGGACACGCCGGGCGCCGACCCGGGGGTGGCCGCCGAGCAGCAGGGCCAGGCCGCGGCGATCGCGGAGAACATCCTCGCGCTGAGCGTGCTGCCCACCCCGGTCGTCGCGGTGGTCACCGGCGAGGGCGGCAGCGGCGGCGCGCTGGCTCTCGCCGTCGCCGACCGGGTGCTCATGCTGGAGCACGCCGTCTACTCGGTGATCAGCCCGGAGGGCTGCGCCGCGATCCTCTGGCCGGACAGCGCCGCCGCCCCGCAGGCCGCCCGGGCGCTGCGGCTCACCGGCGCCGACCTGTGCCGGCTCGGCGTGGTCGACGAACTGGTGCCGGAGCCGTACCCGGCCGCGCACGGCGACCCGGCGGGCGCGGCCGAGCTGCTCGGCCGGGCGGTCGCGGCGAACCTCGCCCCGCTGCTCACGGTGCCGCCGGCCACGCTGGTACGCCGCCGCCGGCAGCGGTTCCGCCGCTTCGGCGCGGCCCGCTCCGCCGAGCCGGCGACCGGGACCGGTGCGGAACGGGGACAGGCGACCGCACCGGCGTACGCCGCCGAGCCGTCGGCCGTGACCGCACCGGGCCACGCCGCCGAGCCGGCGGGCCGGATCGCGCCGGCAGCCGTCGACGGCCGGCCGGAGGTGGCGTGATGGCGGACGCCGGGGCCGAGCAGGTGCTGGACGGGCTGCGCCGGCAGGCCCGCAAGCTGGTCGCCGACCTGGCCGGTCCGGTACGCCGGGTGCGGCTGCGCAGCGGCGACGCGGCGCTGGAGGTGGAGTGGCACGACCCGGTGCCGCCGACGCCGCGCACCGGCGGGGACCCGGCCGGTGAGCCGGTGCCGCGCACCGTCGCGCAGGTGACGCCCGGGGCCGAGCGGCCGACCGTGCGGGCACCCGTGGTGGGCACGTTCTACCGCGCCCCCGAGCCCGGCGCGATGCCGTTCGTCGCGGTCGGCGACCTGGTCCGGCCGGGTCAGGTGATCGGCATCGTGGAGGCGATGAAGCTGATGAACGAGGTGACCGCCGGCCAGGCCGGTCGGGTGGTCGAGGTGCTCGTCGAGGACGGCAAGCCGGTCGAGTACGACCAGCCGCTGATCGCCCTCGACCCGGTGACCGGACAGGACGCCTGATGTTCGACAAGGTGCTGATCGCCAACCGCGGGGAGATCGCGCTACGGGTGCTGCGCGCCTGCCGGGAGATGGGCGTGCGGACCGTGGTGGCGCACTCCAGCGCCGACGCCGACTCGCTGCCGGTCCGGCTGGCCGACGAGGCGGTCCGGATCGGGCCGGCGGCCAGCCGCCGCAGCTACCTCAACGCCGCGGCGATCGTCGAGGCGGCCCGGCAGACCGGCGCACAGGCCGTCCATCCCGGCTACGGCTTCCTCTCCGAGGACGCCGACTTCGCCGAGATCTGCGCGCAGAACGGGCTGGTCTTCGTCGGTCCGCCACCGCAGGTGATGGCCGCGCTGGCGGACAAGTCCACCGCCCGCGCGCTGATGAGCCGGGCCGGCCTGCCGCTGCCGCCGGGCAGCGTGCGCACGCTGCCGACCGTCGCCGAGGCCCAGGCGGTGGCCGCCGAGGTCGGCTACCCGGTGATCGTCAAGGCCGCGGCCGGCGGTGGCGGACGCGGCATGACGGTGGTGCGCTCCGCCGCCGAGCTGCCCCGGGCGTACGCCCGCACCCGCGCCGCCGCGCAGGTCGCCTTCGGCGACGACCGGGTGTACGTCGAGCGGTACCTCTCCGACGCCCGCCACGTCGAGGTGCAGGTGCTCTGCGACAACCACGGCAACGGCGTGCACCTGGGCACCCGGGACTGCTCGGTGCAGCGCCGGCACCAGAAACTGATCGAGGAGGCGCCGGCGCCCGCGTTGCGGCCGTCCACCCTGGACACGCTCGCCGAGGTCGCGCTGCGCGGCGCGCTGTCGGTCGGCTTCACCGGTGCCGGCACCGTCGAGTTCCTGGTGGACGACGCGGAACGCGCGCACTTCCTGGAGATCAACTGCCGGATCCAGGTGGAGCATCCGGTCACCGAGATGGTCACCGGTGTCGACCTGGTGCAGGAGCAGTTGCACGTGGCCGCCGGCACGCCGCTGCGGCTGCGGCAGTCCGACGTGCGGCTGCACGGGGTGGCGATCGAGTGCCGGGTCAACGTGGAGGACCCGGACCGCGACTTCGCGCCCGCCCCCGGCCGGCTGGACCGGTTCCGGCCGCCGGGTGGCCCGTTCACCCGGGTCGACACCCACGGGCACGCCGGCTACCTGGTCAGCCCGCACTACGACTCGCTGCTGGCCAAGGTGGCGGTCTGGGCACCGGACCGGACGGCCGCGCTGGACCGGCTCGACCGCGCGCTGGCCGAGTTCGACGTGGCCGGCCCCGGCGTGCGGACCACCATCCCGTTCGGCCGGCGGGTGCTGCGCGACCCGGCGTTCCGGGCCGCCCGGCACACCACCGCGCTGGTCGAGCGCCTGCTCGCCCCGAACCACGACAGCACCGGCGACAGCGACAGCACCGCCGGCAGCGGCAGCATCGCCGGCAGCGGCAGCATCGCCGGCAGCGGCAGCATCGCCGCCAGCGGCAGCATCGCCGGCAGCGACAGCATCGCCGCCGGCGACAGCATCGCCGGCAGTGACAGCGGCGGCACACCGGCGGTGCGGGCCGCCGTGCCCGATCCGCGTCCCGGGATCGACCGGGCCGGCCGTACCCCCGTTCCCGCCGTTCCCGCCACCGGCCCGACCACCTGGAGGAACCCATGACCGTCGCCCCCGACCGACCACTCACCAGCGAGATCACCGACATCCTGGTGACGCACTGCGGCCTGGACCCCGCCGCCGCCGCCACCACACCGGCGGCGAGTCTGGAGGAGCTGGGCATGGACTCGCTGGCGTTGCTCGAACTCGCCGCGGTGGTGGCCGACAGGTGGCGGGTGAAGATCCCCGAGCAGGCCGGCGCGCTCAGCATCGCCGGCGTCGCCGACCTGGTCGCCCGCCGCGCGGACCCGCCGGGGCACACCGAGAACGCGGTGGACGTCCTCGCGCCGCTGCCGCTGGTCTGGGACGTCACCAACGACGTGGCCCGGTGGACCGAGCTGTTCACCGAGTACGCGGTGGTCGAGATCCTGCACCGCGACGGCGACACGGTCCGCTTCCGGCTCACCATGCACCCGGACGAGAACGGGGTGGCGTGGAGCTGGGTCAGCGAACGCACCGCCGACCCGACCACCCGCCAGGTGCACGCCCGGCGGGTGGAGACCGGGCCGTTCGAGTACATGCGCATCCACTGGCGCTACGAGGAGATCCCCGGCGGCACGCGGATGACCTGGACGCAGGACTTCGCCATGAAGCCCACCGCGCCGGTCGACAACGCCGGCATGACCGCGCGGATCAACACCAACAGCGCGATCCAGCTCGCCGTGATCAAGGACAAGATCGAGCGGGCGTACGCGGGAGGCGCGCGATGACCGACACCACCACCGCCCGGGTCTCCGTCCACGACGTCCCCGCCGACCGGCGGCGCGGCGGCGAGCTGCGGGTGCTGCTCGGCCCGAAGACCGTCGGCAGCACCTCGGGGTTCATGGGGGTGGCCGTGCTCGCGTCGGGGGAGCGGATCGCCGAGCACTACCACCCGTACAGCGAGGAGTTCCTCTACGTGGCGCGCGGCGCGATCACCGTCGACCTGGACGACCAGCCGGTCCCGGTGGCCGCCGGGGAGGCGCTGTACGTGCCGAAGGACGTCCGGCACCGGCTGCGCAACACCGGCGACGAGCCGGCCGAGGTGGTCTTCCACCTCGGCCCGCTCGCCCCCCGCCCGGAACTCGGCCACGTCGACACCGAGAGCGCCGCCCCACCGCCACGGGAGCCGTCGTGACCGGCCGGCGCACCGTGGTCACCGGCGTCGGGGTGGTGGCGCCCGGCGGCGCCACCCGCGACCGGTTCTGGAAGACGATCACCGAGGGGCGGACCGCCACCCGGCGGATCAGCTTCTTCGACCCGTCGCCGTTCCGCTCGCAGATCGCCGCCGAGTGCGACTTCGACCCGGACGCCGCCGGGATCACGCTCGCCGAGCGGCAGCGCGCCGACCGGTACGTGCAGTTCGCGCTCGCCTGCTCCGCCGAGGCGCTCGCCGACAGCGGCCTGACGCTCACCGACACCGAGCGCGAGCGGGCCGGCGTGGTGCTCGGCACCGCCGTCGGCGGCACCATGGCGCTGGAGCAGGAGTACGTCCGGGTCAGCGACTCCGGACGGCACTGGCTGGTCGACCACGCGCTCGGCGGGCCGTACCTCTACCAGGCGCTGGTGCCCAGCAGCCTGGCCGCGGACGTGGCCTGCCGGCACGGCCTGCACGGCCCGGCCCAGGTGATCTCCACCGGCTGCACCTCCGGCATCGACGCGATCGGGTACGCCCACCAGCTCGTCGCCGACGGCGAGGCGGACGTGGTGCTGGCCGGGGCCGCCGACTCGCCGATCTCCCCGGTCACCGTGGCCTCGTTCGACGCCATCGGGGCCACCAGCCCGGACAACGACGACCCGGAGCACGCGTCCCGGCCGTTCGACGCCGACCGGCACGGGTTCGTCCTCGCCGAGGGCGCGGCCGTGCTGGTGCTGGAGGAGGCGGAGCACGCCCGGCGCCGGGGCGCGCATGTCTACTGCGAGGTGGCCGGCTACGCCAGCCGCAGCAACGGCTTCCACATGACCGGCCTGCGCCCGGACGGCGCGGAGATGGCGGTCGCCATCACCGACGCGCTGCGTCAGGCCCGGCTCGCCCCGTCGGCCGTGTCGTACGTCAGCGCGCACGGCTCCGGCACCCGGCAGAACGACAGGCACGAGACCGCCGCGTTCAAGCGGGCGCTCGGCCCGGCGGCGTACCGGGTGCCGATCAGCTCGATCAAGTCGATGGTGGGGCACTCGCTCGGCGCGATCGGCTCGATCGAGATGGCCGCCTGCGCCATGGCCATCGAGTACGGCGTCGTTCCGCCGACGGCCAACTGGGTCACCCGCGACCCGGAGTGCGACCTGGACTACGTGCCGAACGAGGCCCGCGAGGTGCCGGTGGACGTGGCGCTCTCGGTGGGCAGCGGCTTCGGCGGCTTCCAGTCCGCGATGGTGTTCCGCCGACTGGCGGTGACCCCATCGTGAGCGCGAGGAGTGAGCCGGGTTTGCGAGCCCCGCGGTCGCGGAACAAGGACGGCATCGTGAGCGTGAGGAGTGAGCCGGGTTTGCGAGCCCCGCAGTCGCGAACAAGGACGACACCGTGACGGCCCGGGCGGTGGTGACCGGCATCGGCGTGGTCGCGCCCAGCGGCGTCGGCGCGGACGCGCACTGGGCCACCGTGCTCGCCGGCACCCGGCGTACCGGCCCGATCACGCTGTTCGACCCGGCCGGCTACCCGACCCGGGTGGCCGGCGAGGTGGCCGACTTCGACCCGACCGGGTTCGTCGGCACCCGGGCCCGGGTGCAGACCGACCGTTGGACGCACCTCGGGTTCGTCGCCACCGGGCTGGCGCTGGCCGACGCCGGGCTGCCGGAGGTCTCGCCCGACCCGTACCGCTGGGCGGTGACGCTGGCCAGCTCGTCCGGCGGCAACCTGTTCGGCCAGCGGGAGCTGCAACGGCTCTGGGGCGGGTCGACCCGCACCGTCGGGGCGTACCAGTCGATCGCCTGGTTCTACGCCGCCAGCGTGGGGCAACTGTCCATCCGCCACCAGTTCAAGGGGCCGTCCGGCGTCACCGTCTCCGAGTCGGCCGGTGGGCTGGACAGCCTGGCGCACGCGGTGCGTACCGTCCGGCGCGGCACGCCGGTGGTGATCGCCGGCGCGACCGAGTGCCCGCTGAGCCCGTACGCGCTCGCCTGCCAGCTCCGCTCCGGCCTGCTCAGCGACGTCGCCGACCCGGCGCGCGCGTACCGGCCGTTCGACGCCGCGGCGAGCGGTTACGTGCCGGCCGAGGGCGGCGCGGTGTTCGTGGTGGAGGAACTGGGCCACGCGCTGGACCGGGGCGCCCGCATCTACGGGGAGATCACCGGCTGGGCGGCCACCCACGACGCCGCCCCGACCGACGTCGAGGCCGGCCCCGACCCGACCCACTACGCCCGCGCGCTGCGGCTGGCCCTGGACCGGGCCGCGGTCCGTCCGCACGACGTGGACGTGATCTGGCCGGACGCGCTCGGGGTGCCGGCGTACGACCGGGCCGAGGCGACCGCGCTGCGCGCCGTGTTCGGCGACCGGACCCCGCCGGTGACCACGCAGAAGCCGCTGACCGGCCGGGCCCACCAGGGCGGGTCGGCGTTGGACGCGGCCACCGCGCTGCTCGCGTTCCAGCGCGGCGTGCTGCCCGCCTCCGTCGGCCCGGACGAGCCCGCGCCCGGGTGCGAGCTGACGTACCTGCGGGAACCGCGCCGGCCGCGCAGCCGGATCGCGCTGGTCGGGGCGCGCGGCTTCGACGGGTTCAACAGCGCGCTGGTGCTGCGCGGCGCCGCGCCGCCGCCGACAGTGGAGCGCTGACCCGCCCCGCGCTCCGCGGCGGCGGTCGCGCACGGCGGCGCGGCCGGCGGGCCACTGTGCCGGCGTGCGCCCGATCCTGCCTGTCCGATCGAGCCTGAGCAATCCACCCAGCCGCTGTTTTGGATCTAGCCATTTGCATCTGGTGATGCCGAGAAGGCCCTCGTAGTGTTCCGGGAAGCAAACGCGAAGGGCATTCTTCTCGGGCGGGTTCCCGCCCATCTTCAGGCTGGGCGGTGGCGGGTCGTGACCGGGGCGCAAGATGCCGTATCGACGACGGGCTGGGTGGACGACATCCTGCTCGCCGGGCGGGACAGCGACGTCTGTCTCCGCCTGCCCGACCCGGTCGACCGGGGCACGCTGCGCCGGCTGGTCGGCGAGGCGCAGGCCCGGCTGGCCGAGGCCGGGCTGCGCGCCGGCGGCGCGGTCGCGCTGCGCCTGCCCCCGTCGCTGGCGTACGTGGCGCACCTGCTGGCCACCTGGCGCGCCGGCGCCCAGGCCGTGCTGCTCGACCACCGGCTCACCGACCACGAGGTCGACCGGGCGCTGCGCCGGCTCACCCCGCAGGTGGTGGTCGCGCCGGTGCGCTCCGGCGGCGGCGCGCTGCGCGTCTTCGTCGACGTCACCGCCGGCGTCACCGCGTACTCCGACCGTCCGGCTGGCAGCCCGCACGCGGTGATCCAGCTCAGCTCCGGCTCCACCGGCCCGTCCAAGGTGATCGGCCGCACCGCCGCCGACCTGGTCGCCGAGGTCCGCCGCTACACCGAGATCGACGGGGTGGCGCGGCCCGGCGAGCGCATCATCCTGCTGCCCAGCATGGTGCACGTGCTCGGCCTGGTCGGCGGCCTGCTCTACGGTCTGCACGCCGGCGTCGAGCTGTGCCCGCCGGAACGGCTCAGCGGCGACGCCGTGCTCGCCGCGATCGCCGCCCAGGACACCCCGGCCACCGTGCTCGGTGTGCCGTTCCACATCGGGCTGCTCGCCTCCACCGTGCCCTCCGGCCCGTTGCTCCAGTTCGCGCGCATGACCACCGGCGGCGAGCTGGTGCCCGCCGCGGTGGCCCGGGCCTTCACCGACCGCTACGGCGTCCCGCTGGGCAACATGTACGGGATGACCGAGGTCGGTGTCATCGGCACCGACCTGTACGGGCGGAACCGTCCCGCCATCGCGCCGGCCCCGGGCATCCGGGTCCGGGAGCAGGACGGCGAGCTGTGGGTGAGCTGCCCGGCGAACCCGTACGTCGGGCTCGCCGACCCGACCCGCTGGGCCGACGGCTGGCTGCACACCCGCGACGCCGGCGTGGTCGACCCGGCGACCGGCTTGGTGACGATCCGGGGCCGGCTCGACTCGCAGGTGTCGGTGGGTGGCCTGAAGGTCGACCTGACCGAGGTGGAGGCCACCGTCGCCGGCCTGCCCGGGGTGACCGCCGCGGTGGTGGTCTGGGACGACGGGATCAGCGCCTACGTGCAGACCGACGGCGCGACGACCGAGGAGACGCTGGACCGCCTGATCGCCGAGCGGCTGGCCGGCTTCAAACGGCCCCGCGCCCTGCACCTGCTCGACCAGTTGCCCCGCACCACCACCGGCAAGCTGGTCCGTTCCGCCCCGGCGCTGCGGGACGCGGCCACGTGACCGGCCCGCTGCGCGAGCACCACCCCCACCGGGCGTCCGCCGGGCGCCCGGCCCACCCCGATCCCCGCCCCGGACCGGCCGGTCGGCGCGCCACCCGTGCGCCGGAGCAGCCGCCGCGTCAGCTCCCGCTGGACGCCGGCGGCACGGCCGGACCACCCGGACACGGTGTCCCGACCGGGCACCGGTAACTGGTTACACGGAAATGAGGTCCCACCCATGCGCGACGAGGTCCGCACCTTCGTCATCGACCAGCTCGCCGACATGAACTACGACGTCGAGGACCTCGACGACGGCACCACCCTCGGCCCCTCCGGCGTCGATCTGGAGTCGTTGGCGCTGGCCGACCTCGCCGTCCGGGTCGAGGACCGGTACGGGCTGAAGTTCGCCGACGACGAGTCGGAGAAGCTGGCCCTGATGACGGTCGGCGAGTTCACCACCATGGTCGCCGACCGGGCGGCCACGAACAGCGACAACTCCTGATGTCCGGTCAGCCCGACCTGGGGCGAGCTGACCTGGTGGACATGCTCGCCGAACTGACCTCGAAGCCCGCCGACCAGGTGCCGGACCGGCTCGGCTCGATGGAACTGGCCTGGCTGGTGCACCTCGTCGAGCAGCGGTTCGACCGCCGGCTGGACCTGACCGACGACCAGGTCGCCGGCGTCCGCACCGTCGACGACGCGTTGACCGTGTTCCGCGCCTCGCTGACCGCTCCCGCAGATGGCTGAGCGGGGCCCCGTACGGATCATCGGCATGCACGCGGTCAGCGCCCTCGGTAGGGGCGCCGACGCGCTGCTGTCCGGGGTGCTCACCGGCGCCCCGGCGTTCCGCCCGGTGCGCCGCTTCGACACCACCGGCCGCCGGGTCACCGTGGCGGCCACCCTGCCGGAGGTCGGCACGCTCGCCGACGAGCTGGCCGACGCGGTCGACCGCGCCGGCCGGGCCGCCGGGCTGGACCCGGCCGACCGGGCGGGCACGGCGCTGTTCCTGGCCACCCACGGCGGGCCGCACTCGCTGCCCGTACCCGGGCGGCCGGCGGAAGCGTCGGACGTGCCCGGCGCGGCGGACGGCGGGCGGCTCGGGCCACCGGTGCCGGCGCTCGCCGGTCACCTGGCCGACCGCTGCGGCCTCGGCGGGCCCACCCGGGTCTACACCAGCGCCTGCGTCTCGGCGAGCACCGCGGTCGCCGACGCCGCCGCGCTGATCCGGCGCGGCGACCTGGAACGGGTCGTGGTCGCGGCCGGCTATCTGGTCGAACCCGACCAGTACGCGCTCTTCGACGCCGGCCGGGCGCTCGCCGCCGACGGGGCGGTACGCCCGTTCAGCGCCGGCCGGAAGGGGCTGCTGCTCGGTGACGGGGTGGCCGCGGTGGTGCTGGAGTCGGCCGACGTCGCCGCCCGCCGGGGCGCGCCGACGCTGGCCACGGTGGCCGGCTGGGGCCGGGCCGGGGACGCCTACCACGCCTGCCAGCCGCATCCGGGCGGGCTCGGGCTGGCCCGGGCGGTCGAGTCGGCGCTGCGCCGTGCCGGGCTGCCCCCGGACGCGGTCGGTTACGTCAACGCCAACGCCACCGGCACGCCGTTCAGCGACGCCTCGGAGGCGGCGGCGCTGACCCGGGTCTTCGGCGACCTCGCCCGGCGGCTGCCGGTCAGCGCCACCAAGTCGGTGCACGGGCACGCGCTGGAGGCGTCCGGGCTGCTCGAACTGGTGGTCACCGTGCTGGCGCTGGGGCACGGCAAGCTGCCACCCACCGCCGGCTGGCTGGCCCCGGACCCGGACTGCCCGCTCGACGTCATCCGCGACGCCCCCCGGCCCGCCCCGACCCCGTACGCGCTGACCCTCAACGCCGCCTTCGGCGGCGCCAACACCGCACTGCTGGTGGGTGCCCCGTGACCGCGGGGCAGTCGGTGTGGGCGGTGCTGGCCGAGGCGCGCTGGCCGGAGGACGGGGACGGCGCGCCGCCCGGGGTGCCGGGGTTCGTGCACTCGCCCTTCCATCCGCTGGTGGTGGCCGTCGCCGAGCGGTGCCTCGGGCGGCGGTACGGCTCCGGGCCGTTGCCGGCCGACAACCGGACGGCGGTGGTGCTGGTCAGCGCCGGCGGCGACACGGCCGGGGCGGCGCACGTGCGGGAGACGGTGGCCGGCGGCGGGCGGGTCGGTCCGCTGTTCTTCTTCCAGTCGGTGCCGAACAGCGTGGCCGGGCACGTGGCGGCGCGCTGGGGACTGGACGGGCCGGTGGTGTGCCTGAGCCCGACCGGGGACCCACGGGCCGAGGGCGAGGCCGAGGTGGACCTGCTGTGCCACGACGGCGACGCCGCGCAGGCGTTGCTGATCCTGATCGAACCGGCACCGGACGGAGCGCCGGGCGAGGCGACCGCGGTGCTGCTGGGGGAGGAGACACCTCAATGAGGACGAAAGGTCTACGCGGCGTGCTCGCCGCCGACACCGAACTGGGCGCGGGCAACGTGCTCGCCCGGGTGCTGGCCCACGGCGCCGACCCGGACGGGCCGGGGCTCACCTTCGACACCGCTGTCGACGGCCACCCGGCCGAGACCCCGCTGACCCTCGGCGAACTCGACCGGATGGTCACCGCCCGGGCGGCCTGGCTGCACGAACGCGGGGTGAAGCCGCGCGACCCGGTCGCGGTCTGGGCCGGCACCGCCGCCGACATGGTGCTGTCGTTCCTGGCGCTGACCCGCCTCGGCGCCATCCCGGCGCTGATGAACGGCCGGCTGCGCCCGGAGATCGCCGCCGAGTACATCCGCCGGCTGCGCGCCGCCGGCGTGCTCGCCGACGCCGACCACGCCGCCGCGCTGGCCGGACACGACCTGGGCGCCCCGCTGCTCGGTGAGCCGGCGCACGCCGGTGCCGGCGACCCGGCCGCCGCGCCCGCGCACTACCGGCACCACCCCGAGGACCCGATCGTGATCACGCACACCTCCGGCACCACCGGCGTGCCGAAGGCGGTGCTGCACTCGCACGCCAGCCTCTTCGCCGCCACCCGGCACCTGCTGTCCATGCCGCAGGCCCAGGGCACCACCCGGATCCTCAACGCGTTGCCCGCCCCGCACACCGCCACCGTGCTCATGGTCAACCAGGCGCTGGGCAACCGGGCGCAGATGTACCTGCTCTCCGAGCAGGGCGGCGAACGGGTGCTCGACGCGATCCAGCGGTGGCGGCCGGACGGCGTCTTCGGCTTCTCGATGACCTGGGCCGAACTGGCCCGCTTCGACCTGTCCGGCTACGACCTGGACTCGGTACGGCTGTGGTTCAACACCGGTGACTGCTCGCACGAGCCGCACGTGCGCCGGCTGGTCGCGGTCGGCTCGCGGGACGTGGTGACCCGCGACGGGGTGACCCGGGTGCCCGGCTCGGTCTTCATCGACGGGCTGGGCTCCAGCGAGATGGGCCACTCGATGTTCCACATCACGCACACCGTGGACACCGACCGCTACGGCCGCTGCGTCGGCCGCCCGTACCGGTTCGCGCGGGTGGCCGTGCTCGACGCGGACGGCAACGAGCTGCCCGCCGGGCAGGTCGGCTGGCTGGGCATCGACTCGCCGTCGTTGTTCCGCGGCTACTGGAACGACTCGGTCACCACCTACCGGTTCCGGCTGCGCGGCTGGTACCTCACCGGCGACCTGGTGTACGCCGACGACGACGGCCGCTACTACCACCTGGACCGGGCGGTCGACTCGGTCGAGGTGGCGGGCGGGAAGCGCTTCTTCACCGCGCTGTCCGAGGAGCGGATCCTCGCCGCCTGCGCCGACGTGACCGACTGCACGGTGGTCATCGTCGCCGACGGCGACCAGGTGACGACCGACGTGCTGCTGGAGCTGGCGGCCGGCGCCGACCCGGGCGAGGACCGCACCGCCCGCATCCGCGCGGCGCTCGGGCCCGACGTGGCCGCCACGCTGCGCCGGGTGGTGCCGGTGCGCGCCGAGGACATCCCGGTCACCGTGACCGGCAAGGTCCGCAAGGTGGCGCTGCGCGAGCGCTACCTGACCGAGGCGCCGTCATGACCGCCGTGATCACCGGCATGGGGCTGTTCACGCCGGCCGGTCGCGGCGTGACGGACACGTTCGACGCGCTGCTCACCGGCCGCTCCGGCCTGCGCCGGCCCCCCGAGGGGCACCCGGCGCGGGACAGCCTGGAGGTGGCCGGGGTGCTGCCGGACATCGACCCGCGCAGCGTCGCCTCCGGACCGGAGACGAAGGTGCTCGACCGGGTCGTGCTGCTCGCGCTGCTCACCGCCGCCGAGGCGCTCACCGACGCCGGCATCGAGGTGGGGCGCGACGTCGACCCGGAGCGGATCGCGGTGATCGTCGGCGGGGTCGGCGGCATGTCCACGCTGGAACGCCAGATCGTGGCCCGGGCCGAACGCGGCCGGGCGGCGGTCAGCCCGTACCTGCTCACCGGGATCCTGCCGAACATGCCGTCGGCCCGGATCGCCATCGCGCACGGCATCCGCGGCTACAGCTCGTCGGTGGGCACGGCCTGCGCCTCCGGCGCTCAGGCCGTCGCCGACGGGGTACGCCTGATCCGCGCCGACGAGGCCGACGTGGTGGTCTGCGGGGCCAGCGAAGCGCCGCTGTTCGGCACGTTCGCCGACACGTTCGGCAACGCCCGGGCGCTGGCCCGCGGCTGGGACGAGCCCACCGAGGCCAGCCGGCCGTTCGACAAGCGCCGCAACGGGTTCGTGCTCGCCGAGGGCGCGGCGCTGCTGGTGCTGGAGCGGGCCGGGCACGCCGCCGCCCGGGGCGTCACCGGCTACGCCGAGGTCGCCGGCTACGGCACCAACACCGACGCGTACCACCCGACCGCGCCACGGCCGGACGGCGCCGGCGCCGCCGCGTGCATGCGCCGGGCCCTCGCCGCCGGCGGGATCGGGCCGGCGGACGTCGGCTACGTCAACGCGCACGGCACCGGCACGAAGCTCGGCGACGTCGCCGAGACGGTCGCGCTGGCCGACGTGTTCGGCGTCGGCGGCGTGCCGGTCAGCTCCACCAAGGCGCTGACCGGGCACCTGCTCGGCGCGTCCGGCGTGCTGGAGGCCGCGGCCACCGCGCTGGCGTTGCGGCGCGGCCTGCTCCCACCCACCTACCACCTGGACGACCCGGACCCGGAGTGCGAGGCGGACCACGTCCGCGCCGTGCCCCGGCCCACCCGGACCGACCACGCGCTGACGAACTCGTTCGGGTTCGGCGGCCAGAACGTCAGCCTGCTGCTGCGCCGGATCGCCACCCCGGACGCGGACTGACCGGACTCCATTCCCGGGCGACGTGCCCGGGTCGCTACCACGGGGGGAACAGGGGGAAGCCCATGCACATCAACGGCATAGACCATCTGGAGCTTTACGTGGGGGACGCCCGGCAGGCGGCCTTCTACTTCGACACCGCGATCGGGTTCCGGCTGCGCGGCCAGGGCGGACCGGAGACCGGGCTGGCCGGGCAGCGTTCCCTGCTGCTGGCGCAGGCCGGCATCCGGCTGCTGCTGACCACCGGCCTGTCCGCCGAGCACCCGGCCGCCACGTACGTGCACCGGCACGGCGACGGCATCGCCGTGGTCGCGCTCGCGGTCGACGACGCCGCCGGGGCGTACGCGGAGCTGGTGGCCCGCGGCGCGACCGGGGTGACCCCGCCGCGCGCCTACACCGGCGCGGACGCCGAGGTGGTGATCGCGGAGGTCGGCGGCTTCGGCGACGTGCTGCACCGCCTCGTCGAGCGGCGCGGCGACCGCGGCGTGTTCCTGCCCGGCGCGATCGAACCGGTCGCCGCGCCGGACGGGGACGCGCTGCTGGCCGAGGTCGACCACCTGGCGGTCTGCGTGCCGCCCGGGCAGCTCGACGCCACCGTGGCGCACTACGAGAAGGTGTTCGACTTCGCGCACATCTTCACCGAGCACGTCGAGGTCGCCGGGCAGGCGATGAACTCCAAGGTGGTGCAGAGCCGGTCCGGGCAGGTCACGCTGGTACTGCTGGAACCGGACACCGGCGCGCGTCCGGGCCAGATCGAGGACTTCCTGCGCTGGCACGCCGGCGCCGGCGTGCAGCACCTGGGGCTGCGCACCGACGACATCGTCGCCACGGTCGGCGCGCTCGCCGGCCGGGGGGTGCGCTTCGCCCGCACCCCGGGCGCCTACTACGACGACCTGGAACAGCGGGTCGGCCGGCTGGACGCGCCGGTGGACCGGCTGCGCGAGCTGAGCATCCTGGTCGACTCCGACCACGACGGCCAGCTCCTGCAGATCTTCACCGAGTCGATGCACGTGCGTCGCACGCTCTTCCTGGAGGTCATCGAGCGGCGCGGGGCGCGCACCTTCGGCAGCGGCAACATCAAGGCGCTCTACGAGGCCAAGGAACGTGAACTGGCCGCGGCGGGGGCGACCCCCGTCGTCGCGGCCGGAGGGGTGACGGCATGAGTGAACGCACCGAGCGAAGCGAGGGCCGTGAGGCCATGCCCGGCCGGCTCGGCATGACCACCATCGATCCCGGGCTGACCGCCGAGGAGGAGGCGCTGCTGCCCTCCGACGACGACGTCCGGCACTACGCCGAGCACGGCTGGTACCTGTCGAAGAAGCTGTTCACCGACGACGAGGTGGACGAGTTGGTGGCGGCGACCGACCGCTACTACGCCGGGGAACGCGACCGGCGGTTGCCGGCGCGCCCGCCGAAGCTGGCCTACTGGGAGCCGTCGCGCGGCGACGTGCAGCGGCACAACGACTACGTCCACCACGAGCACGACGGGATCTCCCGCATCCTGCGCAAGCCGCTGATCGGGGCGGTCGCGGCCCGGCTGGCCCGGGCCACCGAGATCCGGATCTTCCAGTCGACGCTGATCTGGAAGCCGCCGATCGCCGGCGAGCCGTCGAACATCGTGCCCTGGCACTTCGACAAGCACTACTGGGCGTCCTCGTCGTCGGAGCGCATGCTCACCGCGTTCATCCCGTTCCACGACTGCGGCGAGGAGATGGGCACCATCACCATGGTGGACGGCTCGCACCGGTGGCGGGAGATCGGCGCGGACGACACGGTGGTGCGGCACTTCGCCGACCGGGACCGCAGCCAGTTGGAGGCGATGCTGGCCGAGAACGCGGCGTTCAACCACGCCGAGATCCGCAAGATCCCCATGGTGATCCCCAAGGGACACATGAGCTTCCACCACTGCCGCACCTACCACGGCAGCGGTGCGAACGTCAGCGGACGCCCCCGACGGGCGATCTCGCTGCATTTGCAGGACGGCGACAACGCCTGGCGGGAGTATCCGCTCTCCGACGGCACGCTCGCCGCGTACAACCACGACGTGCTGGTCCGCCGCACCCACGAGGGCCGGCCGGACTACGCGGACCCCGATTACTGCCCGGTCATCTGGCGCGACCGCGCCCAGCAGGGAGGCTGACAATGTCACGGTACGACTGGGGGAAGACGCACCCGGGGATCGAGCGGCTGGAGCGGGCGGTGACCGAACGCCGCGACGTGGTGGTCAACCACCCGCTCTACGCCAACCTGGACACGCACGAGGCGCTCGTCACGTTCATGGAGCACCACGTCTTCGCGGTCTGGGACTTCATGTCCCTGCTGAAGTCGTTGCAGCGCCAGCTCACCTGCGTCACGGTCCCGTGGATCCCGACCGGCCCGACCGGCAGCCGCCGCCTGATCAACGACATCGTCATGGTCGAGGAGAGCGACGAGCTGGGTGAGGGCTACATCAGCCACTTCGAGCTCTACGTGCGCGGCATGACCGAGGCCGGCGCGGACACCGGCGCGGTGGAGAAGCTTGTCGACCTGCTGCGCGCCGGACGGCCGGTCACCGAGGCGTTCGGCGAGGCCGGGGTGCCGGCGCCGTCGGCGGCGTTCGCGGGCACCACCTGGCGGATCATCGAGACCACGCCGGTGCACTGCCAGGCGGCGGCGTTCGCGTTCGGCCGGGAGGATCTCATCCCGGAGATGTTCACCCAGGTCGTCGCCGTCAACGAGCGCAGCAACCGGCTGAACACGTTCGTCGACTACCTGGAGCGGCACATCGAGGTCGACGGCGAGCAGCACACCCCGATGGCCATGCAGATGCTCGCCGACCTGTGCGGCGACGACGACACCAAGTGGCAGGAGTGCGCGGACACGGTGAACGACGCGCTGGCCGCCCGGGCCCGGCTCTGGGACGACATCCTCGCCGCGATCAAGGAGGGCCGTCCGGCGTGACCGGCCCCGACCCGGCCGCGCTCTACCGGACGGTCCGGCTGATCCGCCGCTTCGAGGAACGCGCGATCGAGCTGGTCGACGCCGGGGAGATCGTCGGCGGCATCCACCCGTACCTGGGCCAGGAGGGGATCGCCGCCGGGGTGTGCGCGGCGCTGGAGGCCGGCGACCTGGTCACCGGCACCCACCGTGGCCACGGGCACGTGCTGGCCAAGGGCGCCGACCCGGCCCGGATGCTGGCCGAGCTGTGCGGCCGGGTCACCGGGCTCAACCGGGGCCGCGGCGGGTCGATGCACGCCGCCGACTTCGGGGTCGGCGTGCTCGGCGCCAACGCCATCGTCGGGGCCGCCGGCGCGATCCTCACCGGAGCGGTGTGGGAGCGCCGGCGGCGCGGCGCCGACCTGGTCGGCGCCACGTTCTTCGGCGACGGCGCGGTCAACGAGGGGATGCTGCTGGAGGCGTTCAACCTGGCCGCGCTCTGGCGGGTGCCGGTGCTGTTCGTCTGCGAGAACAACGGCTACGCCACCACCATGCCGGTCGCCGGCGCGGTGGCCGGCACGATCGCCGGGCGGGCCGAGGCGTTCGGCATGCCGGCGACCGCCGTCGACGGCCAGGACCCGGAGACGGTACGCGAGGCCGCCGCCGCCGCAGTCGCGCGGATGCGCGCCGGCGGCGGGCCCGAGCTGATCGAGGCGCACACCTACCGGTTCGACGCCCACCACACGTTCGAACACCGGGTACGCCTCGACTACCGGCCGCCGCAGGAGGTGGCCGACGGCCGCTCCCGCGACCCGGTCGAGATCGCCGGTGCGCGGCTGGACCCGGCGGCGCGGGCCGAGATCGACGCCTCCGTCGAGGCGGTGCTGGCCGCCGCCGTCGACTTCGCGCTGGCCGGCCCGCACCCGGACCCGGCGACCGCCCTCGACCACCTGTACGCCAGCGGGCTGACCGCCCGGACCGGAGGTGGCTGATGCCCCGGCTCTCCTACCGTAGGGCGCTCACCCGGGCGCTCGCCGACGAGATGACCCGCGACGAGTCGGTGGTGGTGCTCGGCGAGGACATCCGGGTGGCCGCCGCGAACGTCACCACCGGCCTGGTGAAGAAGTTCGGCCCGGAGCGGGTGCGCGACACCCCGCTGTCGGAGCAGGCGTTCACCAGCTTCGCCACCGGGGCGGCGCTGGCCGGGGCCCGCCCGGTGGTCGAGTTCCAGATCCCGTCGCTGCTGTTCCTGGTCTTCGAGCAGATCGTCAACCACGCGCACAAGTTCCCGCTGATGACCGGCGGCCAGTGCGCGGTGCCGGTCACCTACCTGGTGCCCGGCTCCGGTTCCCGCACCGGTTGGGCCGGGCAGCACTCCGACCACCCGTACGCGCTGTTCGCCCACGCCGGAGTGACCACCGTGGTGCCGGCCACCCCGGCCGACGCGTACGGGCTGCTGGTCTCCGCGATCCGCTGCGACGACCCGGTGGTGGTCTTCGCCCCGGCCGGGGCCCTGGAGTTGCGGGAGGACGTGACCGAGCCGGCGCCGGTGCCGCTGGGCCGGGGCGTGGTCCGCCGGGCCGGCGACGACGTCACGGTGGTCGCGGTCGGGCACCTGGTGCACGACGCGCTCGCGGTCGCCGACGAGTTGGCCGGCCAGGCGTCGGTGGAGGTCTTCGACCCGCGCACGCTGTACCCGTTCGACTGGGACGGACTCGTCGGGTCGGTGAGCCGTACCGGACGCCTCGTCGTGGTCGACGACGGCAACCGCTCCTGCGGCATCGCCGGGGAGATCATCGCGACAGTGGTGGAGCGGGTCCGGCTGGCCGCCCCGCCGAGGCGGGTCACCCGGCCCGACGGCGCGGTGCTGCCGTTCGCGCCGGCCCTGGACCGGGCCGTGCAGCCCGGCCGGGACCAGCTCACCGCCGCCATCCAACTGACCCTCAAGGACGGATGAACGATGGACCCGAACTACCCGTGGCCGCCGCTGGGCGCGGCGTGGACCGACCTGCCCGAGTCCACCCGGTCGGCCATGGTGACGGCCGGCGCCGGCGCCTGGGAGAAGATCTTCCACGGCCGGGCCACCTACAACACGCAGTGGCGGCTGGCCCGCCCGCCGGTGCTCACCGCGGACGCGTTCCGCGAGCTGAACGAGGTCTGCGACCGGATCGCCCAGCTCATCCTCCAGGCGTGCCGGCGGCGGGCCGGCACCGCCGGTGAGCTTCGTCGGCTGCTCGACGTGCCGGAGGGGGAGACCCGGCTGCTCGACCCGGACGAGGAACTGCACGACGGGCTGCTGGCCGCGTACCGGCCGGACGTGCTGTTCTCCGGCGGCGTGCCCTGCATCGTGGAGTACAACATCGACAGCAGCCTCGGCGGCGGCTTCGACGCCGACACCGTGATCCAGCGGTACGCGGAGCTGTACCGCGACGCCGGCCTGCTCGACCGGGCGCGGCCCGCGCCGTCCCTGCTGGATCAGCGGTTCGTCGCCATCCGGGACACGCTCGGGCTGCCCGACGGCGCACGGGTGGCGCTGCTGATGGACTTCCAGGCGGAGTATCCGGGGCTGGACGACCCGGAGACGTTCATCCGGATCCTCTCGCCGCTCGTCGACCAGGCCCGGCCGTTCGGCATCGACCTGGTGATCGCGCCGGTCGCCGTCGCCACGCTGGACGCCGAGCGGCGGCTGGTGGTCGACGGCGCCCCGGTGGACGCGCTGTTCCGGCTGTTCGTGCCGAACCGGGTCACGCCCAGCGCCGGCCTGGACGCGGTGGCCGGCGCGCTGGCGGCCGGCACGCTGCCGATGTTCGTCAGCAGTGCGGCCTGGCTGCTCAGCAACAAGCTGAACTACGCCTGGCTCTGGGCCGACCTGGACCTGCTGCCGGAGCCCGACCGGGTGCTGGTCCGCCGGTACGTGCCGCACACCGTCGCGCTCACCGCCGACCACCTGGACCACGCGCTGGCCGCGCAGGCCGACCTGGTCGCCAAGCCGGCCGGCGGGTCGGCCGGGCACGGCGTACTCATCGGGCCGGAGTTGAGCGCGGTGGCCTGGGAGGACGGGGTGCGGGCCGCGATCGACGCGGGCGGACACATCCTCCAGCGCTACCACGAGGCGGACCGGGTGGCGATGGACTTCGTGCGGGTCGAGACCGGCGAGACGGTCACCGCCGACGTCCCGTACAGCCTCGCGCCGTACCTGTTCGACCGCACCGCCTCCGGTGCCCTGGCCAGGGTCGGCTACCCGGGCTGCGAGGGCGTCCTCAACCTGGCCCGGGGCGTCCTGATGTCCGGCATCCTGCTCACCGACTGACCGACTCCCACCCCGGTGATCATGAAGTTAGCGGTGCCCGGCGTCGGACGTGTCGCCGCCAACCTCATGATCGCCGGGGGTGGTGAAGAAGGCGGTCAGGGGGGTGACCAGGGCGGGCGGCGCCACGGCGATGCCGTTGTGGGCGCTGCCGGGCACGCGCAGCGTGCGGGCGTGCGGGAGGACGGCGGCCAGCAGTTCGTTGGTCTCGGTGAAGAACGGCGCGGCCCGGGCGCCGCTGATCAGGAGCGTGTCGGCGGTGACGCCGGCGTACTGCTCGGCCGGCCCGTCGTGCGCCAGGATCTGGCGTGACTCGGCGAGCGTCATCCCGACCAGTGCGCCCATGGTGCGCCCGACCTCGGTACGCAGGAAGAGTCGGGTGATCGCGGTCCGGACCGGCAGCGGCAGCCGCGACGCCGGGTTCTGCGGGTCGACGCCGGCGCCCACGATGGCCAGCGCCCGGGCGGTCCGTCCGGCCCGGACGGCCGCCTCGGCCGGTTCGAGGAACGCCATCGGCATGCCGTGCCCGGCCAGTCGCAGCGGGGCGTCGTAGACCGCGATCCGTTCCAGCGGCAGTCGCAGCGCGGCGCGTAGCACGATGAACGCGCCGTAGCTGTGCCCGACCGCCCATCGGGTGCCGGTGTGCGCGAGCACCGCGCCGAGGTCGTCGATCTCCTGCTCCACCGAGTACGGCTCGCGCCGGGCTGGGGCGTCCGCCCGCCCCCGGCGGTTGTAGAGGTGCACGGTGAACCGCTCGGCGAGTCGCGCGGCCAGTCGACGGTACTCCGCGATCGTCACCCCGCCGCCGTGCACCACCACGAGCCCCGGCCCGGTGCCCCTGGAGTGCAGGACGATCTCCGCGCCGTCCGCCGCCGTGATCCGTTGCATGACCGCTCCTCTCCGACCCCCTGAAACTGCGAACGCTGTTTGCAGTTTACAGTGGGGTGGTGAGCGGCGCATCCCCGAACCCGGCCGACGGCGGATCCACCGGACCGTCGATCTGGACCCGGCCGCCACGCGGCAGCCGCGGGCCCACCCCGACGCACAGCCGGGACGAGATCGCCGCCGCGGCGGTCGCGCTCGCCGACACCGGCGGGCTGGACGCCGTGTCGATGCGGGCGGTGGCCGGCGCGCTCGACATGGCCGCCGGCTCGCTCTACCGGCACCTGTCGTCCCGCGACGACCTGCTGGACCTGATGGTCGACAGGTGCGTGGGGGAGCTGCGGCCCTACCCGACCGACGGCGGCGGCTGGGTCGACCAGTTCCTGCTGCTGGCCCGCCGCCAGCTCGCGCTGCACCGGCGCCACCCGTGGCTGGCCGACGCGCTCGGCCGGCGCGCCACGCCCGGGCCGAACACGCTCGCCCACTTCGACGCCTGCCTGCGCATCCTGCAACCGGTGCCGGCCGGGGCCGCCGCGAAGTTCGAGGCGATCGCCATGGTCACCGGCGTCGTCTCGCTCTTCGCCCGCAGCGCGGCGGCGACAGGCGCGGTCACGTTCGACCACGTGGACATGGCGGCGTACCCCCATCTGGCCGCCGCGTTCGCCGGCGCAGCCACCACACCGCCCGACGGCGACCTGTTCACCCGTACCCTGCGCGCCCTGCTCACCGGCCTCCTGACCCCCGCCCACCACCCCTAACCCCCGCCCCCGCCCCCTGCCCCGCCCTGCCCCGCCCCGATGACGTGATCAAGGAGTTCGTGTCCCCGCGCACCGGTGAACCCGACGCCAACTCCTTGATCACCGAGCCGTGGACTCTGATTCCGGTCCGGCGTGGTTGGAGAGCACGAGTGTCGCGGGTTGCGAGGGCATCGGGCAGGTCGCTGCGGGTCGCGGGTCACGCAGTTCTGAGTCGTTTACGCCCTCAGCTCGTAAGGCGCTCGTACGCCTGACCGTCGCCGGCGGCGAGGACCGTGCGGCGCGGGGTCGGCCAACCCCGCAGCGCCCGTTGGTGTCACGTGGGCAGAGCCGGGCAGCGGAAGTCGATCATCCGGCCGGGCCGTATTCGCGGAACCGGCCCGCCACCAGCGGCGAGCGTCGCCCTGCCGGCGGGCCGGCGATCCGACAGCCCGACGGCCCGGCCCCGGCGGTGCGAGCTGATGGGTCGGCGCCACGCCCGGGACGGAGGTCAGGGGCGGCCATGACGCCCAGTCGGTCAGTCGCCGGCGACCGGTCCGGGTCGCGACCCGTCCGCGGCGGGTGCGCGCCGGGTGTGGTGGGTGGCGAGCACGCGGAGGGTCTCGGCGGTGGCGACGGCGTCGCTGCGGGCGCTGCCGTGCCGGCCGTCGCCGCTGTACAGCGACGGGTCGGCGACCAGCGGATGGTCGGTGAGGTGCACGTGCAGCGTGCCGAGGCGCTCGGCCACCGCGCGGGTGTGCCGAGCCAGCCGGCGCATCCGCGCGCCCAGCCCGGCCCGTAGCGTGTCCCGCACCGCAGGGCTGTGCGAGACGTCGAACATGCCCACCGTGATCACGTCCGCCCCGGCGTCACGTAACGCGGTGATGATCGCGGCCAGCTCCACGTCCACCGCGTCGGGGTCGTAGCCGGGCCGGAACGCGTCGTTGCCACCGCACACCACCAGCGCCAGGTCCGGTCCGAACGCCAGCGCGTCGGCCAGTTGCGTGGCCCGCACCTCGTGCGCCCGCAGCCCGCGCCGCCCCAGGTTGAGGTATGCCAGCTCCGGCCGCACGGCCCGAAGTTCGGCCGCGACCCGGTCGGCCCACTGCACGTCCGGGTAGCCGTCGAGCGGCTCGCACAGGCCCTCCGCGACGCTGTCGCCGAGCACCACGAACCGGTGCCACGGATGGTCGCGCAGCAGGTCGGTGGCCTCGCCGGGGCGCAGGCACCAGGGATCCGTGGCCTCGGTCAACGTCGATGACATGACCGGGAGGCTAGCCGAGCGGTCGTGGCGGGGAAAGCGCTCCGCCGCCCCGACCGGTCGGACGGTCGGGGCGGCGGAGTGGGGTCGTGCCGTCGGCTCAGGCGCCGGCGGCCGGCGGCCGGTTGAACCAGCCGTGCAGCGTGACGATGACGTGCACCGTGCCGCCGCTGACGTTCAGTACCCGGACGTTCCTGGTCGCGCTGCGCAGATCGTTGTCGTTCACCCTGACCAGCACCATCGTGGTGCGGGGGAGCTGGCCGGCGGCGAAGTTCGCCACCGACTGGCTGGTCACGACCGGTCCCTCGGGAGTGGACGCGAACGGGCCCTCGCCCGACTCGACGGTCAGGTAACCCGAGCCGGTCGGACCCACCACGGTGACGGAGAGCAGGGCACCGCCCACCGCGTCGGGCGAGACGCCCACCGGGTCGGCCAGGTTGACGAACAGGTCACCCCGTGCCCTGATCGGCGTGCCGCTGTCGGCCCGGGTGTCCACGACCTGGATCGCCGGTGCGGTCCGCAGGTCGGCGCCGCGCGTCGGGTCGGCGGTCACGTAGCCCTGCACGGAGATCACCAGGTCGACCGCCGGCCCCCGGTTGACGAAGGTGGCCTTTCCGGCGGACGAGAGTTTGACCGCGATGCCCTGCGAGGTGACCCCGCCGACGTAGTCGAGGGCGCTGGTCCCGTCGGTGCCGCCCTCGGGGTGGGCGCGGAGGAAGCCGGCACCGGTCGAGCCGACCACGGCGACGTCCAGGAACACGCTCGTCGCACCGCTCGGCACGACGTCGCCGGTGAACGTGAACGTCTTGGCGCCGTTGTTCGGGATCTTCCCCACGGTGGTGCCGGTCCCGTCCCGGGTGTCGACCACCCGGTTGTGCGGCACGGCGACCAGCCCGCCGCCCGCCCCGGTGGTGAAGTAGCCGTGCACCTCGACGACGATGTGGACGGTACCGGCGCGATTGTGGACCGCGACGCGGCCGTCCGGACCCGGCCGCACGATCTGGGTCGTCGAGATGACCTCACCGATCGAGGCGTTGAGCGACGACGTGGCCGGCCGGGCGGAACCCTGCGGGAACATCGTCAGGAACGTGTTGGCGGTCGGGCTGACCGCGGTCACGTCGACCAGGACGGCGGACACCCCCGTCGTGGGGACCCCGCCGACGCCGAGCACGGGGAAGTCGGTGGTGCTGTCCGCGCCGCGGAGCCCGGCGGGCGCGCCGGTGGCGTTGCGGGTGTCCAGCAGGAGCGCGCCGGGGGAGAGCGCCACGTAGTTGTTCCTGGTGCTCGCGGCGATCCACGGGGCGAGGCCGTCCACCCGCACCTCGGTGGCGGTGCGCCGGGTGTCGGTCTCGGCCAGGCAACCGCCCTGCCAGGAGCTGTCGTGCAGGGCGACCACCTGCGGCTGGCCGGTGCCGGTGCGCAGCAGCGGGCCACCGGCGTCGCCCTTGCACAGGCTGGCGGCGGAGGCGCTGCCGTCGACGGTGAGCGCGTCGGCGGTGACGCCGGTGACCGTGAACGTGCCGGCGTGCAGCTTGTCCGGCACCCACTCGGTCGCGGTACGGCCGAAGCCCGCGGCCAGCAGCTCCTCGCCCTGGGCGGCGGACGCGCCGATGGTGACCGGCGGCACCCCGTCCGCCGGCTTCTCCAACTGGGCGAGCGCGACGTTGCGGGTCGGGTGGGGGAGCACGGCCGTGACGGCGAGGACGTGCCCGGCGGTGGTGCTCAGGTCCGTCCTGCCGACCGTGACGGTGGTGCGCCGGGTGGGCGGGCCGGCGACGAGCGGCTGGCCGGGCTCCGCGAGGCAGCTCGCGGTGGTGATCACCCAGGTTGGCTCGACCAGCACCGCGGAGCAGGCCCGCAGGTCGTTCTGGATCTTCGCGGTGAACGCGTAGCTGCCCTCCGGCACCGGGCTGACGCCGCTGACCGCCCGGGCGGCCCCGCCGCTGACCAAGCTCGTCGTCAGGGCCACGACGACAAACGCCGCCGCGTTCCGGGTGCGACGCTTTCGGATGACGCTCATACTCCTCTTTCCCGTCCTTCGAGCACTGGCCAGGCCACCGGCCCGCCGCACCTGCCGACGAGCCGGGAGAGACGTCGACCACTGGACGGTGTTGACCGTCCGCTGCGCCAGGCGCAGGACACACCGGAGCGCCGCCGCGCCGGTGCACTCTCGACTTCCCCCGTTCACCGCCGCGGACCTCGCCCGTGGCAGCCAGAGAGTAGCGGTTCGCGCATGGCGGGGGCGGCCCCGAGCGCGCGCGACCGCGCTCGACCCACCCACCGGCCTCGCCGGTCAGGCCGGCGTGGGGGCGACCGGTTCCGGCGCCGACCGGCCGGCGCCGGACCGCAGGAACAGCAGCGGCGCCACGGTGAGCACCAGGCAGGCCACCGACATCGCCAGCAGCGCCGGGGTCAGGTCGAGCAGCGCCACCGACCAGCCGCCGAGCAGCGCGCCCACCGGCAGGCCGAGGAACGCCACCGAGCCGGAGATACCCAGCACCCGGGTCTGCAACGCCGCCGGCACCCGTTGGTAGAGCGCGGCGCCGAGCAGCGGATTCACCGCCGCGATCCCGATCCCGGACAGGAACGTCACCACCAGCACCACCACCAGGTCGTCGCTGAGCGCCAGCGCCAGCAGTCGGGGCGCGCCGCTGAGCGCCAACCCCAGCGCGAACACCGCCTGACCGGGCAGCCGCGTGCCGACCAGCGTGAACAGCAGGTTGCCCAGCAGCGCCCCGGCCGAGAAGACGCCCAGCAGCAGCCCGAACCCGGCCGGGTCGCCGAGCACCTGGTTGACCCAGAGCGGGATCCAGACCGCGACGCTGGCGTTGGCGAACATGTTGGACACCGAGACCACGGTCAGCATGATCAGCAGCGTCCGGTCGGTGCGCAGGTACGCGAAGCCGCCGCGCAGCGCCCGCAGGTACGGCTCCCGGGGCGCCGGCTGTGTCGGCGCGGGCGGCCGGACCAGCACGCCGATCAGCAGCGCGCAGACCGCGAACGTGGCCGCGTCGACCCAGATCGCCGGCGTCAGCCCCACCCAGTCGATGAGCAGTCCACCCAGCACCGCGCCGAAGAGCGTCATGCCCCGCGCCAGCCCGTCGTAGGCGGAGGTGAGCCGGATCAGCGGCACCCCGGCCCGCTCGGCGGCCGGCTTGAACAGCACGTGCTTGACCCGGTCCCCGATGCCGCGCAGCCCGCCGGCGATCGCCACCAGCACCAGCAGCGTGCCGAAGCCGAGCCAGGGCGCGAGCGCCACCACCGCCATCGCGACCGCGCTGGCCGCGTCCACGAAGACCGAGGTCCGGCGGACGCCGAACCGGTCCGCCCACGGGGTGGCCAGCGCGCTGGAGAGCATGTACGGCAGCGTCTCCGCGGCGGCCACCAGGCCCATCCGGGTCGGGCTGCCGGTGGTCTCCAGCACCAGCCAGGGGATGGCCACCACCGAGATCCGGGTGCCGAGGTTGGACAGCAGGTCGGCGCCGACCAGGGTGTACAACTCCCGGCGCGGGTTCACGCCGGACTGCCGATCGGGTCCGCGTCGGCCGGGTGCGTCTGTGCGTACCGGACCCGCAGCGCGCGTTTGTCGACCTTCGCGGACCGGTTCAGCGGCAACGCGTCGACGAACTCCACCGCGCCGGGCGCCCAGGTCTCGCTCAGTTCCCGGGTGACCAGCGCGATCAGGTCGTCGCCGGTGACCGACGCGCCCGGCGCCGGCACCACGTACGCGTGCGGCAGCTCCCCGGCCACCGGGTCCGGCACCCCGATCACCGCGGCGGCGCGGACCTCGGGGTGGCCGGCGAGCACGTCCTCGATCGGGCGGGAGTAGATCGGCCAGCTCCGCTGCCGGGTGAGGATCCGGTCCTGCAACCGGTCGACCAGGTAGAGGTAGCCGTCGTCGTCGAGGTGCCCGATGTCGCGGGTGCGGACCCAGCCGTCGACGAGCGTCTCGGCGGTCAGCTCCGGCTGGCCGTGGTAGCCGACGAAGCTCAGCTTCGTGCGGGCCCACACCTCACCGTCGACGCCGGCCGGCAGCACCCGCCCGTCGGCGTCGCGGATCTCGACCGTCACGTCCCCGTACGGCCGGCCGCAGGAGCGCAGCCGCTCCGGGTGCTCCGGATCGTCGGTGAGCCCGGGCAGCGCGCAGATCACCACCGCCTCGCTGAGCCCGTAGACGATGCGCAGGCACGGGCCGAACCGGGCGATCGCCTGGCGCAGCCGGGCGGGCGCGGCGGGTCCGGCGCCCACGTTGAACATGACCATCGCGGAGAAGTCGGCGCCCGGCAGGTCGGGATGGTCGAGCACCTCGTAGAGCATCGGCGGGGTGACGAACGTGGAGGTCAGCCGCTCGGCGTCCACGGTCGCGATGAACGCCGCCGGGTCCCACCGCTCGCGCAGGAACAGCACCCCGCCGGTGAACAGGTTGACAAGCGTGGTGATCTGGCCGCTGGCCAGCCACATCGGGGAGTGTGACAGGTGCCGCAGCAGCGGGATCCCGGCGGCCCGGATGCCGGCCGCGAGCGCCAGCACCTGCCGGTAGAAGCTCTCCCGGTGGTGCACCAGCTTGGGCGTGCCGGTGGTGCCGCTGGTCTGGAGGAACGACTCCGGCGCGGGCCCGGAGGCCGGCAGGTCGGTCGGGTCGTCGGCGTCGCCGTCCGCGGTGAGGTCCGGTCCGGCGCCGCCGGGGCCGAGACAGAGCACCGGTACGCCGACCAGGCCGGCCGCGACCTGCCCGGACTCCGGATCGCGGGGATCGTGCACGAACACCTCCGGCGCGGCCAGCGCGACGAACTCGTCGATCTCGCGGCGGGAGGTGACCGGGGCGACCCACATGGCGCGGCAGCCGAGCAGGTGCAGCGCGAGGTGCAGCAGCGGACCCTCGATCGTGTTGCCGAGCATCACCAGCACCGCCGCGCCGGGGCGTACGCCGTGCCGGCGCAGCGCGGCGGCCAGGCCGCGCACCTCGGCGGCGACCTGCGGGTAGGTGAGCCGGCGGTCACCGCCGACCAGCGCCTCCCGGTCGCCGAACCCGGCGAACAACTCCAGCGCCTCGTGCACGTAGTTCGGCCGGTCGGTCATCGGGCAGCCCCCATCATCGTCCGCGAGCGGCGCCCGGCCCGGGTCAGGGCCGGTACTCGGACGGCGGGTGCCGGGTCGGCGACCGCACCGCCGCCGGTTCCGAGCCTAGGCAGCGGCGGTCCACGGCGGACAGAGCCGAACGTCGGGGCCCGGCATCCCGTGGGCATTTGATCATGTCGATCAGGTTGATTGACGCTCGTCACCAGCGGCGGCTAGTTTCCGGTCCATCGCCCGGGCAGGTGGCGCCGACCGCGCCGCGCCCGGGGTTGGGCGAACATGGAGGATCGATGCCGACCCCGAAGAGATGGCACGTCATAGCTTCCGCCGCAACGCTGCTGATCGCCGGCACCCCGGCGGTCACCGCGAGCGCCGGCCCCACCGACACCGACCGCGCCGGGCACGGGCGCGCCGAGTGGGCGGGGAGCTGGGCCGCCGCGGTGACCCGAGGGAACACCGTGGGGCTGACCAACACCGGCCTCAACGACCAGAGCATCCGGATGACGGTGCAGACCACGGTGGGCGGCCCGCGCCTGCGGGTCCGGCTCACCAACCTCTACGGCGAGCAGGCCGTCAAGGTCGGGCACGCCACGGTCGCCCGGCCGAACACCGCAACCGTCGACGACCTGTCCGACGTCGACCCGGCCAGCGTCCGGGAACTGACGTTTTCCGGCGGCACGTCGGCGACCATCAACAAGGGCGCCGAACTGCTCAGCGACGCGCTTGCCTACCCGGTGGCCGAGCAGGAGGACCTGGTGGTCACCCTGTACTTCCCGGTGCTCACCGGACCGGTCACGTTCCACGGCCAGTCCCGGGTCACCAACTTCATCGGCGCCACGGACCTGACCACCGCGGCCGGCGGCGCCGGCTTCACCATCAAGCCGAACTGCTGCTGGATGTTCCTCTCCGGCATCGACGTGGAGCGCAAGGTCGCGCCGGGCTCGGTGGTGGTGCTCGGCGACTCCATCGGCGACGGCAACGGCAGCACGGTCAACGCCGACAAGCGCTGGCCGGATCTGCTCGCCGCGCGGCTGATCGAGGCCCGCCCGGAGGTCCGTACGCCGGGCGTGCTCAACCTCAGCCTGGCCGGCAACCGGCTCAACCACGAGGGCCCGGAGCCCGGCGCGGGCGGGTTCCCCGGCTACTACGAGCTGGGCCCGAACGCGCTGGCCCGGCTGAACGAGGACGTGTTCCCGCAGACCGGCGTCCGGACCGTCATCACCCACCTGGGCATCAACGACATCTGGATGAACGGCGACAGCGCCGAGGCGATCATCGCCTCGCTGCGCCAGCTCAACCAGCAGGTCAAGGCGCGCGGGCTGACCAGCCTGGTCGGCACCATCACCCCGTACGAGGGCAACGGCGGGCCGGGCGTGTGGACCGAGGAGAAGGACGCCACCCGCAACGCCGTCAACACCTGGCTGCGTGGGGCCGGCCGGGCCGAGTTCGACGGCGTGCTCGACTTCGACGCCGTGCTGCGTGACCCGGCGCAGCCCAGCCGGCTGCTGCCGGCGTACGACGCCGGGGACCACATCCACCCGAACGACGCGGGCGCGCAGGCGATGGCGAACGCCGTCCCCCTGCGGCTGCTCGGGCTGTGACACCGGGCGGGGGCGGCGTCGACACGGCGGCCGCCCCCGCCGCCTTTTCCTGGGGAGGAAGAACCGCCGTGGATGTCAGCGAGATCCTGACCGGCCTGTACAGCGAACAGGGCCGGCAGAACCCCTATCCCTTCTACACGGACCTGCACGTGCACGGGCCGATCAACGCCATTCCCACCCGTGCCGAGCACAGCACCGTCACCGCCGTCGCCGGCGGGTACGACGTGGTCGACGGGATCCTGCGCGATCCGGGGTGGTACAAGGGCTTTCCGCCCGGCTGGGAGGAGCAGGAGATCCTGCGTACCTTCCTGACCTCGATGATGTTCGTCAACCCGCCGGACCACACCCGGATGCGCGCGGTGTTCGCCAAGACGTTCACCCCGCGCCGGCTGGGCGCGTTGGAGCCGGTGGTGGTGCGGATCGTCACCGAACGCCTGGACGCGATGGCCGAGGCCGGCGCGGACGGCACCGAGGTGGACTTCGTCGCCGACTTCGCGTACCCGGTCCCGGCGCTGGTGATGGCCGAGTTCATCGGTCTGCCCGCCGCCGATCTGGCCTGGTACCGGCAGCGGGTCGACTGGATCGACGAGTACATGGACGTCGCCGGCAAGACGCCGGAGCGGCTGACCCGGGCCAACCAGGCCGCCGAGGAGCTGCGGGCCTACTACCGGGACCTGATCGCCCACCGCCGCCGGGCCCCCGGCGAGGACCTGATCAGCGGGCTGGTCGAGGTGCTCGACGCGGGCGGCGTCGACCTCACCGAGGACGAGCTGATCAGCAACCTGATCGTGTTGTTCAACGCCAGCTTCGTCACCACCGTCTACATGTTCAGCAACGGCCTGCCGCTGCTGCTCGCCCATCCGGAGGTGACCGCCGCGCTGCCCGGGAACGACGCGCTCGCCCGTGGCTGCGTGGACGAGGTGCTGCGGATGGAGAGCCCGGTGCACTTCCTGGCCCGTTCCGCGCCGGCCGACGCCGACCTGGACGGCGTGCCGGTCGCCCGCGACGACAACGTGCTGCTGCTGATCGCCGCCGCGAACCGGGACCCGGCGCGCTTCCCCGATCCGGACCGCTTCGACCCGTACCGGGACGGTCCACCGTCGCTGGCCTTCGGCGTCGGACTGCACTTCTGCCTCGGCTCCGCGGTCTCGAAGCTGGAGGGCCGGCTCGCGCTGCCCCGGCTGTTCGCCCGCTTCCCCCGGCTCGCGGTCACCCAGCCGTACAGCTACAGCGGTAGCCTCTTCCTGCGCGGCATCGACAAGCTCTTCGTCACCACCGGGGAGGCCGGATGACGCTCGATCCGCAGGTGGTCGCGTGGCGGGCCGCGCGGGCGGCAGCCGGCGTCGTGCCGCTCTACACCCAGACCCTCGCCGAGGCCCGCGCCGCCGACCTCGCCGCGATCCGCGCCGGCGCCGGCGCGGTCGAGCCGGTCGCCGAGGTACGCGACACCCAGGTGCCCGGCCCGGCCGGGCCGCTGCCGGTGCGGGTGCACCGGCCGGCCGGCGACGGTCCGCTGCCCACGCTGGTCTGGTTCTTCGGCGGCGGCTGGACGCTGGGCAGCGTGGACACCGCCGACGGGATCTGCCGCCGGCTGGTCAACCTCGCCGGCTGTCAGACCGTGACCGTCGGCTACCGGCTCGCCCCCGAGCACCCGTTCCCGGCCGCGGTCCAGGACTGCCACGCCGCGCTGCGTCACCTGGCCACGCACCCCGACGAGTTCCGGATCGACGCGGGCCGGCTGGCGGTCGGCGGGGACAGCGCCGGCGGCAACCTGGCCGCCGCGGTGACGCTGCTGGCCCGCGCCGACGGCGGGCCCCGGCTCGCCGCCCAGGTGCTGGTCTACCCGAACACCGACCAGCGTCCCGGCCGGCGCCCGGCCGACGACGAGGACCCGTTGCTGTTCAACCGGCACTCGGTGGCGTGGTACCGCGGCCACTACCTCACCGATCCGGCGGACGCGTCCGATCCGCTGGCCTCGCCGCTGCTCGCCGAGGACCTGTCCGGCCTGCCGCCGGCGCTTGTCGTCACCGCCGGGAACGACCCGCTGCGGGCCGAGGGCGCGCGGTACGCCGAGCGGCTGGGCGGGGCCGGCGTGCCGACCGAGACGGCCGACTACCCGGGCATGATCCACGGCTTCTTCGCCATGCCCGGCGTGTTCGACGCCGGCCGCGATGCCCAGGACCGGGTGGCCGCGTTCCTGCGCCGGCGCTTCGACCTCGACCCGGCCGGTCCGGCGTCGGCGGGCGGCGGGTCGGCGGGTCCGGCGTCGACGGCGGGGGAGTCGGCCGGTCGGGCCTCGGCCGTCGGCTGGTCGGCCGGTTCGACACCGGTCGGCGGAGATCCGGCCGCGAGCGCGACGGGTGCCGGCGTCCATGGCTGAGCGGAGCGTCGACCCGCCGACCCCGGTGGCCGGGCCGGCCTTCGTGCCGCCGGCCAGCCTGGCCGACTTCGCCGGGCTGGCCCGGGCGGTGCTCCCGGCCGACGTGTGGGACTTCGTCGACGGCGGCAGCGGCGCCGAGACCGCGCTGGCCGCCAACCGGGCCGCGCTGGACCGGGTGGCCGTGCTGCCCCGGATGCTGGCCGGCGTGGACGTCCCGAGCACCGAGGCGGCGCTGCCCGGGGGCCGGGCCGCGCTGCCGGTGGCGGTCGCGCCGATGGCGTACCAGCGGTTGCTGCACGCCGACGGCGAGCCGGCGCTCGCGGCGGCGGCCGGCGCGGCGGGCGTGCCCTACGTGGCCAGCACGTTGTCCAGCACGCCGATCGAGGAGGTCGCCGCGGCCGGCGGGACGGTGTGGTTCCAGCTCTACTGGCTGCGCGACCGGGGCCTGGTGGCGGACCTGCTCGACCGGGCGCTGGGCGCGGGCTGCGCGGCGGTGCTGCTCACCGTGGACGTGCCGGTGCTCGGCCGGCGCCTGCGCGACGTGCGCAACGGCTTCACGCTGCCGGCGCACGTCACCGCCGCCAACCTGCCCGGCGGTCGGGACGACCTGGCCCACCGGGGCACGCCCGGCGTCTCGGCGGTGGCGGTGCACACCGGCGCGGTCTTCGCGCCGGCGGTGAGCTGGGCGGACCTGGCCTGGCTGCGCGCGCGTACCCCGGTGCCGTTGCTGGTCAAGGGCATCCTGGACGCGCGCGACGCGGTCCGCGCGGCGGACGCCGGCGTGGACGCGGTGGTGGTCTCCAACCACGGCGGCCGGCAGCTCGACGCCGCCCCGGCCAGCGTGAGTGTGCTGCCGGAGGTGGTCGACGCGGTGGGGGAGCGGTGCGCGGTGCTGCTGGACAGCGGTATCCGCGGCGGCGTCGACGTGCTGCGCGCGCTCGCGCTCGGCGCGGCCGGCGTGCTGGTCGGCCGGCCGCTGCTCTGGGCGCTCGCGGCCGGCGGCCGGGCCGGCGCGGAGGCCGCCCTGGCGCTGCTCGCCGCCGAGCTGCGGGACGCGCTCATCCTCAGCGGCTGCCCCGACCCGGCCTCGGCCCGGCGGCTGCGTACTCGGATCGGAGCCTGACGTGGAACCGGTGGACCTGACCGTCGAGGCGCTGCACGGCAGCGTCGGTGACCCGGCGTTGAACTCGATGAACTTCCTCAACGAGGTGGCGCAGCACTATCCCGACGCGGTGTCGCTGGCCGCCGGTCGGCCGTACGAGGAGTTCTTCGACTCGGCGCTGCTGCCCGGCCACCTGGACCGGTTCCGGGCGCACCTCGCCGACGACCTGGGGCTGAGCCCGGCCCAGGTGGACCGGACGCTGTTGCAGTACGGGCGGACCAAGGGCATCGTGCACCACCTGATCGCCCGCCACCTCGCCGTCGACGAGGGGTTCACCGTCGACCCGGAGACGATCGTGGTGACGGTCGGCTGCCAGGAGGCGATGTTCCTGGTGCTGCGCGCGTTGCGGGCCGACCCGGCCGACGTGCTGTTCGCGGTGGCGCCCACGTACGTCGGGCTGACCGGCGCGGCCCGCCTGGTCGACCTGCCGGTACGTCCGGTGGCCGGTGGCGCGGACGGCGTCGACCTGGCCGACCTGCGGGCCGGGGTGCGCCGGGCCCGCGCCGAGGGGTTGCGCCCGCGCGCCTGCTACGTGATGCCGGACTTCGCGAACCCGTCCGGCGTGAGCATGGACACCGCGCAGCGCCGCCGGCTGCTCGACCTGGCCGCCGAGGAGGAGCTGCTGCTGATCGAGGACAACCCGTACGGCCTGTTCCCGGCCGCCGGCGTGGACCGTCGCCCCACGCTCAAGGCGCTGGACACCGCGCGCCGGGTGGTCTATCTCGGTTCGTTCGCCAAGACGGTGCTGCCCGGCGCCCGGGTCGGCTACGTGGTCGCCGACCAGCGGGTGGGGGGCGCGGACGGCACGGTGGGTCCGCTCGCCGACCAGCTCGCCAAGATCAAGAGCATGGTCACGGTCAACACGTCGCCGATCAGCCAGGCGGTGATCGGTGGCGCGCTGCTGGCGCACGACTGCTCGCTGGTGGCCGCGAACGTCCGGGAGCGGGCCGCGTACGCCCGCAACCTGCGCCACCTGGTCGACGGCCTGGCCCGCCGCTTCCCGGCCGGCGGGCCGGTGCGCTGGACCGTGCCGGCCGGTGGCTTCTTCGTGGTGGTCACCGTGCCGTTCCCGGTCGACGACGCGCTGCTGCACCGCTCGGCCCGCGAGTACGGCGTGCTCTGGACGCCGATGGCGCACTTCTACGACGCCGGCACGCCGGTGAACGCGCTGCGACTGTCGGTGAGCGCGGTCACCCCGGCGCAGATCGACGTGGGCCTGGACCGGCTCGCGGCGCTGGTCGCGGACACCACGGCCGCGGTGGGCGCACCGGCCTGACGCCGCAGGGTCGCGGTTCCGGCACCACCCGTGTTCCCCGGCGACCCGCTGTCCGTTGATAATGGACGGATGGTTGCCTGGGAGTACGCGTTGCTGGTCCGCCGCTATCAGGGGCAGGGCCGGAATTTCCACGTCTCGTTCGTCTGGTACGGCCCGGACGGGTCCCGCACCGACGTCACCGCGTACGGCGACACCGCGGTCGCGCATCTCAACCGGGTCGGCCGCGAGGGCTGGGAGCTGGTGACCGCCGCCGAGGACGTGAACAACGTGCAGGGCAGCACCGAGGTGCACCGCTACCACCTCAAGCGCCCGCTGCGCTGACGGCAGGGGCCGGCACCCGCGCCGGGTGCCGGCCCCTGCCGGATGACAGCGGCTCAGCCCAGGGTGACCTCGGGGTAGAGCGGGAACGGGGTGAGCAGGTCGGCGGCCTGCTTGCCGACCTGCTCGGCCACCGCCGGGTCCAGCACGTACTTCGCCTTCGACGGGCCGCCGTCCGGGCCGGTGCCGGCGGTGGTCCGGGTGAGCACGGTGTGGATCAGCTCGGCGGTCGCGTCCATCTCGGCGGCGCCCAGCCCCCGGGTGGTCAGCGCCGGCGTGCCGATCCGGATGCCGGAGGTGTACCACGCGCCGTTCGGGTCCTGCGGCACGGCGTTGCGGTTGGTCACGATGCCGGAGTCCAGCAGCGCCTGCTCGGCCTGCCGGCCGGTCAGGCCGTAGCCGGAGACGTCGATGAGCACCAGGTGGTTGTCGGTGCCACCGGTGACCAGCGTCGCGCCCCGGCTCAGCAGCCCGTCGGCGAGCGCCTGCGCGTTGTCCACGATCCGCTGGGCGTAGTCGGCGAAGTCGGGACGCCGCGCCTCGGCCAGCGCGACCGCCTTGGCGGCCATCACGTGCGGCAGCGGGCCGCCGAGCACCATCGGGCAGCCGCGGTCGACCTGGTCGGCCAGCTCCGGGCCGCAGAGCACCATGCCGCCGCGCGGCCCGCGCAGCGACTTGTGCGTGGTGGTGGTGACGATGTGCGCGTGCGGCACCGGGTCGAAGTCGCCGGTGAAGACCTTGCCGGCGACCAGGCCGGCGAAGTGCGCCATGTCGACCATGAACGTGGCGCCGACCTCGTCGGCGATCTCCCGCATGATCCGGAAGTTGACCTTCCGCGGGTACGCCGAGTAGCCGGCGACCAGGACCAGCGGCCGGAACTCCCGGGCCGCCTCGGCGACCCGGTCGTAGTCGACCAGCCCGGTGGCCGGGTCGGTGCCGTAGCTGCGCTGGTCGAACATCTTGCCGGAGATGTTCGGCCGGAACCCGTGGGTGAGGTGGCCGCCGGCGTCCAGCGACATGCCCAGCATCCGCTGGTCGCCCAGCTCCCGGCGCAACGCGAACCAGTCCGCCTCGGTCAGGTCGTTGACGTGCCGGACCTGCGCCTTGCGCAGCGCGGGGGACTCGACCCGGTCGGCCAGGATCGCCCAGAACGCGACCAGGTTGGCGTCGATGCCGGAATGCGGCTGCACGTACGCGTGGGCGGCCCCGAACAGCTCCCGGGCGTGCTCGGCGGCGAGCGCCTCGACGGTGTCCACGTTCTGGCAGCCGGCGTAGAAGCGGCGCCCGACGGTGCCCTCGGCGTACTTGTCGCTGAACCAGTTCCCCATGGCCAGCAGCGTCGCGGGGGAGGCGTAGTTCTCACTGGCGATCAACTTCAGCGACTCGCGCTGGTCGGCCAGCTCCGCCCCGATGGCGTCCGCCACCCGCGGCTCGACGGCGCGGATCACCTCCAGCGCGCTGCGGAAGGCGGTGGACTCGGCGTTGTGCGACATGCGACCTCCTGGTGACGTGCGGAAGGCCCAGGCGCTCGGCAGGCGTCCTCATGACGAGGCCGCTCCCCGATGGTGCTCCATCTCCACGCGCCAGTCACGGCCCGTGCCGATCCTAGCGGTCCGCCCCGGACCGGACCTGCGGGGCTCGGCCGGCCCGGGTGTAAGGACGGGCCCCTCCTTGACGCCTCGCGTCGAGCAGGGGCCCCTTCTCACCTGCGCGTCAGGCGTCCACGGCGTCCCGCGCCTTCTTCAGCGCCTTCGGGGCGGTCGGCGTCTTCGGCGCCGTCGGCCGCAGGTCCAGCATGCGCTGGCCGATCTCCTGGAGCTGGTTACGGCCGAGCGCCTCGCGCACCTTCGGGAACCACTCCTGCTCCTCCTCCTCGACGTGGTGCAGCACGTTCTCGATCAGCACCGTCGTCTTGGCGACGAACCGCTCGTCGTCGGCGTCCATGGCGGCCAGCTCGAGGCAGAGCACGTCCGCCACGTGGTGCTCCTCGTACGACTCGAGGATGTCGTCCTCGACGTCCGGCACCAGTTTGCGGACCTCCGGGTACATCACCTCGTTCTCCAGGTAGGTGTGCACCGTCAGCGCCTCGAGGATCTGCGTGACGATCTTCCCGCGCCGGCTCGCCGGCCCGTCCTCGGCATCCTGGAACGCCGTGAACAGGCGGCGGATCTCCTTGTGGTCCTCCTTGAGCAGGACGATCGCGTCGGTGGACACCGGGTTACCTCCTAGGTCGACTGATGATGCCCCCCTACCCGGCGTCCGACCAGGACAAACAGACCGGGCCCGGCGATCGCGCCGGGCCCGGTCCGTGGGTGCGGCGGGTTACTTCACCGCGGCGTACGCGTCGACGACGCCGGCGCCGTAGAACCCGTTACGCGCCCCGCCGGAGCAGGTCGCGTCGTAGGCGTTCGGGCCCGTCGGGATCAGCGGGACCGGGTTGTAGACGCCCGCCGGGCAGGGCTGGGCGGTCGCCGTGCGCTCCAGGAACGACGACAGCTGACCCGGGGTCATGCCCGGGTGCGCCGACAGCGCCAGCGCCGCGACGCCGGTGGCGTGCGGGCCGGACATCGACGTGCCCTGCTTGTAGCCCCACCCGTTGGTGCGGGTGACGGTGTTGAAGGTGGTCGACAGGATGCCGTCGGTCGACGTGGAGCGCGCGCCCTGGGTCCGGAACCGGGTGTCGCCACCCGGCGCCGTCACGTCGATCACGCCCTGCCCGTACGAGGAGTAGTAGCTCTTCGCGCCGGTCGGGCCCACCGCGGCGACGGTCACCACGCCGGGCGCCTCGGCCGGCAGGTCGAGGCAGGCGTTGGTGAGGTTCTCGCGCTCCTCCGGCGTCCCGTTGTTCGGGCTGCCGGTGTCGGTGATCTTGTGGGCGAGGTCGTAGTTCGAGTTACCGGCGGACGCCACGTTCAGCACGCCCTTGGACTGCGAGTAGCGGATCGCCCGCTGCACGGCCTGCCACACCGGGCGCTGCCGCGCGTCGTTGCGGCAGTTCAGCTCCCACGGGTCGATGTAGTAGCTGTTGTTGGTCAGCCGCATCCCGTGGTCGGCCGCCCAGAGGAACCCGCAGACCGCGGCCTCCGGGAAGATGTAGCCGTCGTTGTTGACCACCTTGACGGCGGCCACCTTGACCCCCGGCGCGACGCCGGTGACACCGACGCCGTTGATCGCCGCGGCGATGGTGCCGGCCACGTGCGTGCCGTGGTCGCTGTTGGTCGGGTTCCACGCCGCCTCGGTGGTGTCGGTGACGCCGCCGACACAGGACGTGCTCTTGTCCTTGGCGATCTGGGTCGCCAGGTCCGGGTGGGTGCTGGAGATGCCGCTGTCCAGGACGCCGACGACGACGTCCGGGCGGCCGGTGGTCACCGCGTGTGCCTGCGGGACGTGGATCATGTCCATGTCCCACTGCTGGCCGTAGAGCGGTTCCTTGGTGGGGTCGCCGGTGGCGTCGGCGAGCTGCGCCGCCGAGACCTCGACGGTCTCGCCCTCGTCGAGGGCGGTGCCCAGGCCGGCGGTGGAGGCGACCGACTCGACGCCCGCGCCGGCCACCCGGGCGGCGAAGTCCGGGTTGGTCGAGCGGGCGACGAGCACGCCGATCTGGTCATAGCTGGCCACCACGGTGCCGTCGGCGGCGGCCACCCGGGCGGCGGCCTTGCCGGTGGTGGCGCCCTGCGGGGCGAGGACCAGGTAGGAGGTCTCCGGTCCGGCGGCTGCCGCCGGCGCCAGGCCGCCGGTGACGGCGAGACCGGCACCGAGCGTCACCGCGGACGCGGCGGCCAGTGTCTTGCGACGAAGGTTGTTCACACGTACTCCCAGGGGGCCGATCCGGTGGAGGGCGGGCAGACTGCGCGCCCTTCACCGGACCAGCGCCGGAACGCCGTGTGGTGTTACACACACCCCCGTCGCCGGGTGTCGGCCGTCAGACCGTCGCGATCGTGTACGGGATCTCGTCGAGCAGCTCACGGGCCAGGAAGCCGATCCGGCCGTAGCGGGGCACCAGCCGCTGCCCGCTGACCGCGTGCGCGAACGCCGCCCAGCACGCGGCCTGCGCCGGGTCGGCGCCGCGGGAGAGCAGCCCGGCCAGCAGCCCGGCCCGCACGTCGCCGCTGCCGGAGGTGCCCAGCCCGGCGTCGCCGCTCTCCTCCCGCCAGGCCCGGCCGTCCGGGGTGGCGATGTGCCCGTACAGCGAGACCACCGCGTCGTACCGGCCGGCCAGCTCCACCGCCTCGGCGTCCAGGTCGTCGCCGGGGTCACGGCCGAGCAGGTGACGGGCCTCGGTGAGGTTCGGCGTGAGCACCACCCTGCGGCCGGAGCCGACCAGCAGGTCCGGCTCGTGGCTGAGCGCGCCGAGCGCGTACGCGTCGAGCACCAGGGCCGTCTCCCGGCCGGCCGCGTCGAGCACCAGGCGCAGCAGCTCCCGGGTGGCGTCGATGTCGGTCAGCCCGGGGCCGACCGCCACCACGTCCGCGTCGGCGACCAGGCCGCCCAGCACGTCGCCGGGGTCGCCCCGGACCGCACCCTCGCCGGTTTCCGGCAGGCCGATTACCAGTGCCTCCGGGACCTGGATGCTCAGCGCGGTGGCGGTGGACTCGGGGGCGGCGAGCTGGAGCACGCCGGCGCCGGCGCGCAGCGCGGCGACGCCGGCCAGCAGCACCGCCCCCGGCGTGAACCGGGACCCGCCGACCACCAGCACCGTGCCGCGCGCCTCCTTGCCGCCGGAGGGCACGGGCAGCGCCCAGTCCCGCAGCAGCGCGGGGGTGATCACGTCAGACCGGCTCGGCATGGATCTCGTCCTCCCTGGTGGGCCGCGCCCCCTGCCGGTGCAGGTGGGTCACGTCGTTGAACATCTCCGGCGCGAGCCGGCCGGCGCCGTCGGCCCGCCAGCCGGTGACCGAGCAGTTGGCGATCACGTGCTCGCGGGTGAGCGCCATCAGCTCCGCCTCGGTGAGCCCCTCCACCAGGTAGCGGAGCAGGAAGACCAGCGCGTCGTGGCCGAACAGCAGCACCCGGCCGCCCTCGTGGTCGCGGCGCAGGTCACCGAGGAGGGTCCGGAGCCGCAGCGCCACGTCGGTCCAGGACTCGCCGCCGGGCGGCCGGTAGTAGAACTTGCCGAGCCGGTCCCGTCGCCGCGCCTCCTGCGGGTGGCGTCGGCGCACGCCGTGCCCGGTGAGCCCGTCGAGGATGCCCAGCTCCCGGTCGCGCAGCCGCTCGTCGCGGCTCATCGGCACCCCGGTGCCGGCCAGCGCCAGCTCGGCGGTGCGCACCGCGCGCAGGTACGGCGACACCACCGCCACCGCGGGCCGGCGCTCCGCGGGCAGGCCGGCCAGCCACCGGCCGGTCGCCCGGGCCTGTTCCTCGCCGGTGGGCGACAGCGGCACGTCCGCGTCCCGGTGGGTGAGGTCGATCAGCTCGGCGCCGGACGTCTCGGCCGCGGTGGCCGCGACGTTCGCGGTGCTCTCGCCGTGCCGCACGATCCAGAGTGCCGCCAACTCCGCCATGCGGCTCCCGGTACCCGGGCCCCGCGCCCGGTAACCGCACCGGCCCCGCTGATCACCTGAGCAGTTGCCCGCGCGACGCCGGTCGGTGCCCTACGGTGGTCTGCGTGGCGACCGCGGCGGCCGAGGAGATCCGGGTGGGGGAGCGGCTGGTCCGCGTCTCCAACCCCGACAAGCCCTACTTTCCCGAGCGCGGGCTGACCAAGCTGGACGTGGTGCGCTACTTCCTCGCCGTCGGTGACGGCGTCCTGCGCGCGCTGCGGGACCGGCCCACCATGCTGGAACGCTGGCCGCGCGGCGTGTTCGAGGGCGCGACGATCGCCACCCGGCAGACCAACAAAGGCGACGCGTTCTACCAGAAGCGGCTGCCGGCCGGCGCGCCCGACTGGGTGCGCACCGCGCACATCACGTTCCCCAGCGGACGGACCGCCGACGAGGTGGCGCCGAGCGAGTTGGCGGTGGTGATCTGGGCGGCGAACCTGGGCACGCTGCGGTTCCACCCGTGGCCGGTGTCGAAGGCCGACGTGGAGCACCCCGACCAGCTGCGCATCGACCTGGACCCGATGCCCGGGGTGGAGTTCGCCCAGGTGGTGCCGGTGGCCCACGAGGTGCGGGCGTTCCTCGCCGAGCTGGGCCTGGAGGGCTACCCGAAGACCACCGGCGGTCGGGGCCTGCACGTCTACCTGTCGATCGAGCCGCGCTGGAGCTTCGGGGAGTGCCGGCGGGCGGTGCTGGCGCTCGGCCTCGAGATGCAGCGCCGGCGGCCGGACCTGGTCACCACCACCTGGTGGCGGGACCAGCGGGACCGGCCGGTCTTCGTCGACTACAACCAGATGGCCCGCGACCACACCATGACGTCGGCGTACTCGATCCGGCCCACGCCCCGGGCGCTGGTCTCGGCGCCGCTGGACTGGGCCGAGCTGGACGACGCCCGGCCGGAGGACTTCGACGTGCTCAGCATGCCGGCCCGCTTCGCCGACCGGGGCGACCCGCACGCCGGCCTGGACGCTCGCCGGCACTCGCTGGAACCGCTGCTGGAACTGGCCGACCGGGAGGGCCTGGAGCCGCCGCCGGAGCGTTGAGCCGTCAGGCCCAGGGGCTCAGCGTCCCGTCGAACTCCTCGAAGACCAGCCAGGTGCGGGTGGAGAGCACGCCGGCGATGCTCTGCACCCGGTCCAGCACCACGTCCCGCAGCGTGGCGTTGTCCGGCGCGCGGACCAGCGCCAGCACGTCGTGCTCGCCACTGAGCAGCGCCGCGTGCTCGATGTAACGCACCTGGGCCAGCTCGGCGGAGACCTCCCGCCAGGTGTTCTGCTCGATGGTCAGCGCGATGTACGCCGACGTGCCCAGCCCGGCCGGCTCCGGCGCCACCCGCGCGGTGAAGCCGGTCAGCACGCCGTCGCGCAGCAGCCGCTCCACCCGGGCGTACGCGTTGGTGCGCGAGACGTGCACGCGTTCGGCCAGCGTCCGGATGGAGAGCCGGGCGTCCGCCACCAGTTCGCGCAGGATCCGCCGGTCGACCTCGTCGAGCGGCCCGACCGAACGTCCCGTTCCGGTCGCCGTGCCCGCTGTGGCGCCGGTCTCCTGGCTCACTCCGCTCATCCTCCCGTGCCATCCGTCCCGCGTTCATCGCGGATGTTGAGTCAATCATCCATGAGCAGGAGCATAGGGCCACCACACGTCCAGGAGGTCCCCGCCGTGACGACCACACCCCAGGCGGTCCGCAGGGCATCCCCGCGTACCCGCCGACCGGCCACCCCGGCCGCACCCGACCCGTCGGCCGGCCTGCTGCCACGGCCCGAGCCGGTCCGGCTGCTCGACCCGGACGGCACCGCGCTGCCGGCCCGCGACGACTACCCGGCGCCGCCGGTCGAGACGCTGCACGAGATGTACCGCCGGATGGTCGTCGGCCGTCGCTTCGACACCCAGGCCACCGCCCTGACCAAGCAGGGCCGGCTGGCCGTCTACCCGTCCGCGCGCGGCCAGGAGGCGTGCCAGGTCGGCGGCGTGCTCGCGCTGCGCGACTCCGACTGGGTCTTCCCCACCTACCGGGAGTCGATGGCGCTGACCGCCCGCGGCCTCGACCCGGTCGAGGTGCTCACGCTGCTGCGCGGCGACTGGCACTGCGGGTACGACCCGGCCGTCACCCGTACCGCGCCGCAGTGCACCCCGCTCGCCACCCAGTGCGTGCACGCCGCCGGTCTCGCCTACGGCGAGTCGTACCAGGGGCGGGACACCGTGGCGCTGACGTTCATCGGCGACGGCGCCACCAGCGAGGGCGACTTCCACGAGGGGATCAACTTCGCGGCCGTGTTCAAGGCGCCGGTCGTCTTCCTGGTGCAGAACAACAAGTACGCCATCAGCGTGCCGCTGTCCCGGCAGACCGCCGCGCCGAGCCTGGCGTACAAGGGCGTCGGCTACGGCGTGCCCAGCGAGCAGGTCGACGGCAACGACCCGGTGGCCGTGCTGGCGGTGCTGAACCGCGCCGTCGGGCACGCCCGCGCCGGCAAGGGCCCGTACCTGGTCGAGGCGCACACCTACCGGATGGAACCGCACACCAACGCCGACGACCAGACCCGCTACCGGGACGCCGACGAGGTCGAGGCGTGGCGCGACCGCGACCCGATCGCCCGGCTGGAGGCGTACCTGCGGGCCCGGGGCGTGCTCGACGACGCCGCGGTCGCGGCGGTCGCCGAGGAGGCCGAGGCGTACGCCGCCGCGCTGCGCCGCCGGATGGACTCCCAGCCGACCGTGGACCCGCTCAGCCTCTTCGACCACGTCTACGCCGAGCCGACGCCGCAACTCGTCGAGCAGCGGGAACTGGTCCGGGCCGAGCTGGCCGCGGCCCGCGACGAGGAGGGGGACGCCTGATGGCCACCGTGACCATGGCGAAGGCGCTCAACGCCGCGCTCGCCGACGCGATGCTCGACGACGAGCGGGTGCTCGTCTTCGGCGAGGACGTCGGCCAGCTCGGCGGCGTCTTCCGGATCACCGACGGGTTGCAGGCCCGCTTCGGCGACAAGCGGTGCTTCGACACCCCGCTCGCCGAGGCCGGCATCGTCGGCTTCGCGGTCGGTCTGGCCATGTCCGGGCTGCGGCCGGTGGTCGAGATGCAGTTCGACGCGTTCGCGTACCCGGCGTTCGAGCAGATCGCCTCGCACGTGGCGAAGCTGCGCAACCGCACCCGCGGCGCGCTCAGCGTGCCGATCGTCATCCGGGTCCCGTACGCCGGCGGCATCGGCGGCGTGGAGCACCACTGCGACTCGTCCGAGGCGTACTACGCGCACACCCCCGGCCTGAAGGTGGTCACGCCGGCGACCGTCGACGACGCGTACTCGCTGCTGCGTGCCGCCATCGACGACCCGGACCCGGTGGTGTTCCTGGAGCCGAAGAAGCTCTACTTCGGAAGCGCGGAGGTGGAGCTGCCGGCGCGCACCGCGCCGATCGGCACCGCCGTGGTGCGCCGGCCGGGCACCGACGCGACGCTCGTCGCGTACGGCCCGGCGGTGCCGGTGGCGCTGGCCGCCGCCGAGGCGGCCCGCGAGGAGGGCTGGGACCTGGAGGTGGTCGACGTGCGCAGCATCGTGCCGTTCGACGACGCCACGGTGACCGCGTCGGTGCGCCGCACCGGCCGCTGCGTGGTGATCCAGGAGGCGCAGGGCTTCGCCGGCGTCGGCGCCGAGATCGCCGCCCGGGTGCAGGAGCGCTGCTTCCACGCGCTGCACGCGCCGGTGCTGCGGGTGTCCGGGCTGGACATCCCCTACCCGGCGCCGATGCTGGAGCACACCCACCTGCCCTCGGTGGACCGGGTGCTGGACACCGTGGCCCGGTTGCAGTGGGACGACCAGCCCGACTCCCGGTGGGTGGCGGCATGAGCGAACGCACCGAGCGGAGCGAGGGCCGTGAGGGCATGCCCGGTCGGCACGGCATGAGTGAACGCACCGAGCGGAGCGAGGGCCGTGAGGGCTTGCCCGGCAAGCACGGCGTGACCGCCACCGTGGGAACCCGCGACTTCCTCCTGCCCGACCTGGGCGAGGGGCTCAGCGAGGCGGAGATCGTCGAGTGGCGGGTCGCGGTCGGCGACGTGGTCACCGTGGACCAGAGCGTGGTCGAGGTGGAAACCGCCAAGGCCGTCGTCGACGTGCCCTGCCCGTACGCCGGACGGGTCGTCGCGCTGCACGGCGCGGCGGGTGAGGTCCGTCCGGTCGGCCAGCCGCTGATCACCATCGCCCCGCTCGACGGCGACGACGCGCCCGACCCGCACGCCACCTACCGCGAGGAGGAGCGGGCCGGCTCGGGCAACGTCCTGATCGGGTACGGCACCGGGCACGGCGGCCCGGGCCGGCGGCGTCGCCGGCCCCGCCTGGCGCTCGCCCCCGAACCCGGCACACCGGCCGCGGCGCAGCCCGGCCCCGGTCCCGCGGTCGGCTCGCCGGACGGGACCGACCCCGGGACGGTGGCCGGCTCGTCGGTCCCGGCCGGCCCGCCCGCGTCGCCGGACCGGACGCCCGATCCGGCGCGGACCGGCGGCCCGGCTCCGGCGCCGCTGGTCATCTCGCCGATCGTGCGGCGGCTGGCCAGGGAGCACGGGGTCGATCTGGCGTCGGTACGTGGCACCGGGCCGGGCGGCGTGATCCGACGGGTGGACGTGGAAACGGCTCTGGCCACCCCGGCGGCGGCTCCGGTCGCCCGGCTGGCGGCCGTGCCGGACGCGCACGTCGGGCTCGTCCCGGCCGACGACGGCGACGTGGTCGTCCCGCTCACCGGCATCCGCAAGGTGATCGCCGACAAGCTCTCCCGGAGCCGCCGGGAGATCCCCGAGGTGACCATCTGGGTCGACGTGGACGCCACCGGGTTGCTGGAGACCCGGGCCGCGATCAACGCCGCCACCCCGGACGCGCCGGTGAGCATCCTGGCCCTGTTCGCCCGGATCTGCCTCAGCGGACTACGGAGGTACCCCCAGCTCAACGCGCGCGTCGACACCGAGGGTCAGCGGATCGTGCAGTCCGCCGGCGTGCACCTGGGCATCGCCGCGCAGACGGACCGGGGGCTGGTGGTGCCGGTGCTGCGCGACGCCCAGCGGCTGACCACCGGGGAGCTGGCCGCCGCGCTCGCCGAGACCACGGCGGCGGCCCGCGCCGGCACGCTGCCCCCGGCCCGGTTGACCGGCGGCACGTTCACGCTCAACAACTACGGCGTGTTCGGGGTGGACGGCTCGACGCCGATCATCAACCATCCGGAGGCGGCGCTGCTCGGCGTCGGCCGGATCGTGGACAAGCCGTGGGTGGTCGACGGGCAGCTCGCGGTCCGCAAGGTGACCCAGCTCAGCCTCACCTTCGACCACCGGGTCTGCGACGGTGGCGTGGCCGGTGGCTTCCTGCGCCACGTGGCCGACTGCGTCGAACGCCCCGCCCTGCTGGTCGCGAACGTCTGAGCCGGACGGCCGCAGCCCCTACCCGGGGCTGCGGCCGTCCGATCCGCGCCGGCGCCGGACCGTCCGAGTCGCCGGCACCGTCACGCCCATGTCGTACCAGAATCTGTTGCGGCTCCCGTGCCGGCCGATACCGGTCGTCGGGCACGTGGGCTCCCGATCCGGCAGCCGCCCACCCATTTCGCGCAGCCGTTTCCGAGCAATTCCGCCGAAGGCGCAACACCGTGACGGTGGGCCTACAGAATGTGGGCGAGGGGGTGCCGAAATGGGGGACGGAATATGTTTGTGAGGCGGCGACTGACACTTTTCGCGATGACCGTCGCGGTTGCGCCGCTCGCGGTCGGCGCGTGCACCGCCGGCCCGAAGTCGGTGGTGAAGCAGGCCGGGGCGGCACCGCCGTCGGTCACGGTGACGCCTGTCGACCGGGCCCGCGACGTGCCGATCAGCGCGGAGGTGGGCGCGAGGGTCAGCAACGGCAAGGTGACCGGCGTCAAGCTGACCGACGACAAGGGCCACCCGGTGCCGGCCCAGGCGCGGGAGGACGGATCCGGCTGGGTGCCGGACCAGCCGCTGGCGAATTCCCGGACGTACACGGCCGAGGTGACCGTGACCGGCGATTCCGGGAAGACCACGACGCAGAAGACGACGTTCACGACCATGGCCAAATCCACCAAACCGGCCGTCACGAGCGAATTGTATCTCCAGGACAAGCAGACGTACGGGACGGCGATGCCGGTCGTACTCGGTTTCGATCCGCCCATTCCGGAACAGGCGCGGGCGGACGTGCAGCGGCGGCTGTTCGTGCGGACCGACCCGCCGCAGCCGGGCACCTGGTCGTGGATGGCGGACGGCAAGCAGGCCGAGTACCGGGCGCCGGACCACTGGAAGCCCGGCACCCGGATCAGCGTGCGCAGCGCGCTGGAGGGGCTGCCGATCGGGAAGGAGGCGGTCGGCGACGCCGACCGCGTGGTGACCGCGAAGGTGGGCCGGCAGGTGTCGCTCGACATCGACAACGCCACCAAGCAGATGACGGTCTACCAGGACGGCAAGGTGCTCCGGAAGTTGCCGGTCAGCCTCGGCAAGCCGAGCACGCCGAGTTCCAGCGGCACCATGGTGATCATGGAGAAGCACGAGCACACCACGTTCGACACCCGGGGTGAGCCGGACGGCGGCTACGTGGTCGACGTGGACGACGCCCAGCGTCTGACCTGGGGCGGCGAGTTCATCCACTCGGCGCCGTGGTCGGAGGGGGAGCAGGGCTACAACAACACCTCACACGGCTGCACCAACGTCTCCGCGGCCGGGGCGGACTGGCTGATGGGGGTCACGCAGGTCGGTGACCTGGTGACCGTCAAGGGCACCGAGGTGAAGCTCCAGCAGGGCAACGGCTTCACCGCCTGGAACGTGAGCTGGGACGAGTTCGCCAAGGGCAGCGCGCTGCCCGTACCGGCGGGGTTGAAGCCCACACGCAGCCCGACGCCGCACCCGGGCGCGGTGGCCGGCGGGTCGGCGCCCGCGCCCACCCCGTCGGCGAGCAACAGCGGCGGCTGAACCGGGGAGGAACGGCCACGGGCCGGCCCGCGTCCGCGTGGGCCGGCCCCACGCCGACGTCAGTCCAGGTCGACGCGGGCCACGCCGGTCGCGGTCAGGCTGCCCAGCCAGAGCTGCCGGCCGTGCTGCCGGACGCCGGTCACCATCGGGTACGTGCCGCTGGGTCCGTGCAGCGTCCGCAGCACCCGCCCGGCGCCGTCGACCAGCGCCACCAGCCCGTAGCGGCGCGGCTGCGGCTGCACCGCCCCGGGCAGCAGCGCGACGAGCTGCCGGACCCGGGGATGGGGCAGCAACCGTTCCATGATCGGCAGTCGGGGACTGGGCAGCGCGATCCAGTACGTCCCGTCGCCGACGGCGGAGACATTGTCCGGGTACGCCGGCAGGTCGGCCAGCACGGTGGCCCGCCCGGTCGGCAACTCCACCCGCAGCAGCCGATGGGTGGCGGTCTCGACCAGCATCAGCGCCGACTCGTCCGGGGTGAGCGCCAGCCCGTTGGGGAAGTAGAGCCCGTCGGCCACCACGTCGGTGCGCCCGGTGCGCCTGTCGTACGCCAGCACCCGCCCGTTGGGCCGGTGCTCCAGCAGGTCCCGCTTCCAGTGCGAGAGCGGGAACCGGTCGGAGCTGTCGGTGAAGAACACGGTGCCGTCCCGGGCGACCGCGGCGTTGTCCGCCAGGTGCACCGGCGGCGCGGTGCCGGTCAGCTCGTGCACCGTCCCGGCCGGGTCGACCCGCAGCAGCCCCCGGTACGCGTCGCAGACCAACAGCCCGCCGTCGACCGGGTCCAGCTCGATGCCGAGCGGCCGGCCGCCGGTCTCGGCGAGCAGCGTCGGGCGGGTGCCGGCCGGCGCGTCCGCCGGCCACCACCACAGCCGGCCGTCCTCGTCGCCGCTGACCGCCCGCCCCCCGGTGTCGATCACCACGTCCTCCGGGCCGTGTCCCCCCTCGGGCAGCGGCAGCAGGTCGGCCCGGTCCAGCCGGGTGTCGGCGGCGGCCCAGGCCCCGGCCAGCGGCGGCGGCACGGTGGCCGGCTCGCGGACCGGGCGGATCAGCAGGGGGACGCGCGGGCGGGGAACGGCCATCGACTCATTGTGGCCCGGCCGGCGCCGCGCGGGGGAGTCCGCTCCGGCGTGTCCGGTCCGCCGGCCCGCCCCGAGCTGGCCGGGAACGTCCGGCGGGCCGCTCGACCCGGCCGGCGGGCGGCTGCGGGATGCCCCTGAGACGGCTCGGGGTCGGCACCCGGGCGCTACCCGGAACCCTGGTGCCGAGCAGCGGAAACTGTCGGTGGGCGAGGGTAGGTTTGCCGGTATGACAGACGACCGCTTCCACGTGGCGACGGAGGTGCTCGACCACGTGGTCGAGCTGCGCCCGGTGGGCGAGATCGACATCGCCACCGTGGCGGCGTTCCGGGCCGCGCTGTGGGCGGCGCCGGCGCGGCCGGTGGTGCGGGTCGACCTGTCCGGCGTGCGGTTGCTCTCCGCCGCCGGGGTGCGCACGCTGGCCGCGGCGCACCTGCGGGTCCGGGCGCGCGGCGGTGAGCTGGTGCTCGTCGATCCTGAGCCGGTGGTCGCCCGGGTGCTGCGGGTGACCGGCCTGCACCGGGTCGTCCCGGTGCGCCGGTCGGGCTCCGCGAGGGAGTTGCTGACCTGCGTCGCGGCCTGACCGCCCGGCGCGACGTGTGAGACGGTCCGCGGGACCGGGCCGCCGGCATCCCGCCGACGGCCCGGTGGCCGGTGGAAGGCTCAGCGCACGCCGAGCAGGTCCACCACGAAGACCAGCGTCTCGTTCGGCTTGATCGCGCCGCCGGCGCCCCGGGCGCCGTAGCCCAGGTGCGGCGGGATGGTGAGCCGCCGCCGGCCACCCACCTTCATGCCGACCACGCCCTGGTCCCAGCCGGCGATGACCTGGCCGCCGCCGAGCGGGAACTCGAACGTCTCACCCCGGTTCCACGACGCGTCGAACTCGCGGCCGGTGGAGTGGGCCACGCCCACGTAGTGCACGCTGGCCAGTTGGCCGGCGCGCGCCTCCGGGCCGTCGCCGACCGTGATGTCCTCGATGACGAGATCGGCGGGCGGCGTGCCCTCGATCGGGCCAACCTCGGGCTTCTCCATGAGCGGGTCTCCTCGGTGCTGACGGTGTGGTCACCGTCGATCCTGCCGGATCGCGACCGGCCGATACGCGCCGGTACCCACCCGGGGGCCGCGCCGCCGACCGGAGCCGGGACGCACGACGAGGCGGGCGCCGCCTGCCGGCGACGCCCGCCTCGCGCGACCCGCGCTCACCTCAGCCAGGGGAAGCGCTGGACCAGGGGGAGCTTCGCCCAGGTCCGGCCGAGGCCGAGGGTGTTGCCGGCGCCCACCAGGGCCAGGCCGGCGAGCAGACCCGCGTAGATGAGGTGGTCGTCCAGGAAGGGGTTGTTCTGCGGGGGCAGCACCGCCGTCCACATCAGCACCAGGAGCAGCCCACCGGCGACGGCGGCGATCCGGGTGCCGATGCCGAGCAGCAGGGCCACACCGATGCCGACCAGGCCGAGCATGAACAGCCAGTCCGCCCAGGCCGCGCCGGCGATGTCGTGGTAGACGCCCTCGAACGGGCCGGCCACGCCGAAGCCGAGGAAGCCCTTGGTCGGGCTGCCACCGTTGATCCAGGCGTTCTTCCCCGGAGTCTCGTGGCCCAGGCCGAACATCTTGTCCAGGAACGCCCAGAGGAAGATCCAGCCGAGGGCGATCCGCAGCCCGGCCCAGACGTACCGGGTGGCCTTCTGGCGGGGGGTCTCGACCGCCGGAGCGATGGTGTCGGCGGGGGTCCGCTCGATTGTCGCGGTCATGGTGTCCACGTCCCTTCTGTGCCTCGCACCGCGCTTCCCGGTGGCAGTTCCATTCCACTCCCGCCCGGTGATCGGGAGCAGGGCCGTCGGGGCCCTCCGGACCGGGTCCTTGGTCCCGTCCCGACCCGGTCCGGTCGACCCGCCCGCGACCGGTCCACCGCCTCTGCCGCGCCGTCCACCGGCGGCCTAGCGTCGCCGGTGGAGGCCCGGTGCGAGGAGGTCGTGATGAGGACATGGCAGGTGGCCGACGTGATGACCAGGGACGTCGCGACGGTGGGCGCGGATACGCCCTACCGCGACCTGATGACCGCGCCGGCGGTCACCACCCACGAGCGGGCGTCGCTGCCGGCCACGGCCCGGTTGATGGACCGGGAGGCGGTCAAGCGGCTGCCGGTCCTCGACGACCTCGGCCGGCTCGCCGGCATCGTGACCCGTGGCGACCTGCTCCGGGTGCACCTGCGCACCGACGCGGAAATCCGCGAGGACGTGGTCCAGGAGGTGCTGCGTCGGGTGCTCGCCGTCCGGGACGGCCTGGTCACGGTCCAGGTGAGCGGCGGCGAGGTCACCCTGGACGGGCGGCTGGACCGCCGCAGCGCCGTCGAACTCGCCGGCCGGCTGGCCGGTCAGGTCGCCGGCGTGGTCGCGGTGCACAACGCCGTCGGGTACGACGTGGACGACACCACCCTGATGGAGCTGGACCCGGTGCACGCCACCCCGGTCGCCTGACCGGGGTGCCGCCTCAGACCGGCGTGGCGAGCTGCGCGGCGAGCAGTGCCGGCGCCTCGGCCAGCGACGGGCCGTACCAGGTGAGGTGCCGGCCGGACACCAGCGCCGACGGCACCCCGGGGAACGCCTCCGGCCCGTCGTCGATGGTGAACCGGTACGGCTCGTCCGGCAGCACCACCAGCTCCGGCGACCGGGCGCGCAGCGCGTCGAGCGTCGGGCGGGGATAGCGTTCGGCGTCGTCGGCCCAGGCGTTGGCCACGCCGAGCCGGCGCAGCACGTCCCCGGCGAACGTGTCCCGGCCCAGCACCACCCACGGGCGGCGCCACACCGGCACCACCGCGGTCCGGACGTGCTCGGGGACGGGCGGCGCGGCCCAGGCCCGGCGGGCCGCCCGCAGCCAGGACGGTTCGGCCGGCACGCCGAGCGCCTCGACCAGCGCGCCGAGCTGGTCGAGCGCCTCCGGCACGGTACGCGGGAACGTGACCCGTACCGGCACGCCGGCCGCGCGCAGCGCCTCCGCGTCGGCCAGCCGGTTCTCCTCCTCGTTGAGCAGCACCAGATCGGGCGCGAGGGCGAGAACGCGATCCAGGTCGGGATATTTCGTCCCGCCGACGCGGGGGACGTCCAGCCCCGCCGGGTGCGTGCACCAGTCGGTGGCGCCGACCAGCACCTCCGGCCGGGTCGCCGCGACCGCCTCGGTCAGCGACGGCACCAGCGACACCACCCGCACGACGTGCTCCCCTCGTCCCGACGGCCGTGGCCGCCGCGCCCGCCGACCGGTCAGCGGGCGCCGGCCGGCGCGGGCTCCGGCGGCAGGCCCGCCACCGGCACCCCCTCCCGCACCGCCCACTCCACGGCGGCCCGCAGGTCCGCCGTCGGCAGCGGCCGTCGGGTGGTCACCGCGACCGCGGCGTGCATCGTGTACGCGACGAACGGGTACGACCGGGCCAACGCCGAGATCGCCTCGTGCAGCCGGCCCACCACCTCCAACGCCTCCGGCTCGCCGAGCGCGGGCAGGACGAGGTGGAACTCGTTGTCGGCGACGCGCACCGCCCGGTCCACCGGTCGCAGCACGCCGGTGACCGCGCCGAGCACGGCCTGGCTCTCCCGGGCGGTGCTGCGCCGGCCGAAGCGTTCCGGTGCGCCGGCCGGCTCGTCGACCCGCAGGCCGACCAGCGCCACCGGCAGCGTGCCGGAGGCGGTCACCCCGTCGGCGCCGGTCCACCGGCGCAGGGCGGGCTCGTCGAGCATCCCGTCCGTCGGCTCGACCGGTCGCGTGCTCCGGTCGCCACGCCGGGCCAGCAGCCGCAGCGCCGCCTCGGCCCGGGACTCACCCGGGCCGGCCGGGATGTCCCGTACCCGGGCGATGGCCTCGTCGAGCGCGGCGCGGGCCGGGCCGGGCAGCCGCTCGGCGAGTTGTTCGCGCAGCCGGATGACCTCGTGCAGCGCCGCGTCGCGGCGGAATCCCCAGCGGCCGTCGAAGAGCCGGCCGGCCTCCAACGTCGGCGCGGGCGCGACCTCGGCCCGGTCGTACGCGACCAGCGTGCCGCCGAAGCGTGGGGTCAGCGCCACCACGCTCCACTCCCGCGCCAGTTCCTCCGCCTCGTCCAGCGCCACGCCGTACACCCGGTCGGGCAGGTCCGGCGGTGGGCCGCCGACCATGGCGACCACCGTGGCGGCGGCCCGGTCGGCGATCCGTCGGTAGATCTCCCGCTCCCGGGCGAAGTACGGCAGCCGTTGGAACAGCGCGAACACGACCAACGGGCCGTCCTCCGCCTCGGCCAGCGCCGCACGTTCGATGGCGTGGGATACGGCGACGAGGCTGCGTTTGGTGAATCGCTCCGGGGTCCGTCCGCTGTGCACCCGCCGAGCCTAGAGGGCCCGCCCCGACCGCGCACCGCCCGACGGGTGCCCGGATTCCGCCGCACCGCCGAGGCGATCGCCATGATCGACGCCATACACTCGGACGTCGACCGAGCGACGGACGGATTGTGCGAGATGACCAGCACCGGCAGCGTGGCCGCCTCCTGGCTGCGGCCGATCCCGCCCGCCACGCCACCGCGACTGTCCCGCGCCGGCCACGTCGGGTACGCCGACCGGCGGCTCGGTGAACTGGTCCAGGGCCGGCCGCCGGGCGTCACCGGCAGCCAGTGGAGCACCGCCGGCCGGACCGGCCTCGACCTGGTGGTGTGCGCCGCCGACACCGGCCGGCCACGGTTCGCCGTGCGGTTCGCCGCGCCCGCGCCGGACGGGTCGCCCGCCCGTCGCGCCGAACGGCTGACCGACGCGGTCTGCGACGCCGTGGGCCTGCCGCTGCTGCGGGTCGAGTCACCGACGCTCGGCGGCGAGCAGGTCCGCCGGTTCGTCGAGTACGTGCTCGACGCCCGCGCCTACGCGGCCGGCACCGGGCCGGACAGCGGGGACACGGTCGGGTTCCGCGACATCGAGGGCCGGCTGCCGGACGGCCGGCGCGGCCCGGTCAACGACCTCGGCGCGGTGGCCCGTGCCGACGCGGTCCAGGCGTACGTGGCGGGCCGGCTCGCCGACCCGATCGTGCGCGGCCTGCACGTGCGGTGGACCGGTGGCCCGGCCGAGGGCTGGAGCTGGGTCGAGGTGCGGCCCGGTCGCTGCCGGGTGGAGCGGGTGCGGCTGACGTCCCGGGGCTTCTCGTGCGGGGTGGACCCGGGTCGGCTGGCCGAGGATCTGGCCGTGACGGCGCTGGGGGAGCGGCTACGTGCCCCGGCCGCCGACGAGCCGTCCCTGGTGGACCGGACGGAACTGCGCGAGCAGGTACGCCGCCTCGCCGCCCGGCGCGAGTCCTTCGACGGCGGCTTCGCCTTCGACCACCTCTGCGTCGACTGACCGACCCGTTCCGGCCGCCGTCCGGTCCGCCGATTTTTTCTGATCTCCGGTTGAACCTTCGCCGTCGACGCTCCGTACCTAAGCGGGAATGGACGCAGATCTGCCGCCGCGCCCGGACGGCGCGGAGACGGTGCGGAAAGGGCACCGTCGGCCATTGACGCGCGACTCCGACGTCGCAGTGATCTCACCCCGAAGAATTCCGCCCGGGATCACCAGTCAACTACCGGATCGAGAAGGAGAGCAATTCGATGCGCAGGTCCACACGGGCGCGCCGGTCATCCGGTAACGCGCGGAGCAAGCGGGTGCTGGCCGTGGTCGGCACGCTCGCGGTCTTCGGCGGCATCGTCGCCGTCACCCAGATCTCGTCCGCCCAGGACCGGCGGACGACCACCCGCGCCGCCTCGGCGTCCTGCGTGGCCCCGAGTGCGGGTGCGACCGCTCCGGGCGGCCAGGGCAGCACCACCCGGACCTGGCAGAACGGCCGTTGGGTCCGTAACCACTGGGGTGACGGCCAGATGTCGGCGGCCGAGTGCCAGCAGACGAAGGGGGGCGGCGCCGGCGCCGGGACCCCGACCGTGACCTGCCCGGACGTCAAGAGCAAGCTGCCGCAGGTGCCCGCCCGGGCGCGCGCCGAGGTGGACCGCAACCTCGCCCTGCTGGACAGCCAGATCGCTGAGGCGAACCGGCGGCTCGCGGCGGACGGCCGCAACGGTGGCGACTTCATCAACAACGCGATCCTCCGGCCGCTCGCCGACAAGCGGACCGCGACGCTGAACCGGATCGCCACCGCCATCGGGCGGGGCGGCCAGCGTCCGCAGGGCCTGGACAAGCTCGCGCCGTGCGCCCTGGCCGACAACGCGCAGAACGGCGGCAACAACGGCGGGGCCAACAACGGCGGCAACAACAACGGTGGCCAGAACGGCGGGAACACCGGCGGCCAGAACGGCGGCAACAACAACGGCGGGAACAACAACGGCGGCGGCCAGAACAACGGGGGCAACAACGGCTTGAACGTGCTGGCCAAGGACTGCGCCGACAGCCGCCTCCAGCCGCACGACGGCTTCCAGAACGGCAACCGCTGCGTGAGCACCGCGTTCGGCGAGGTAGGCGCCGCGGCGAACAACCCGTCGCTGCTCATCACGCAGTTCCCCAACCAGGTGCAGCGCAACCAGCCGTTCACGCTCCGGGTCACCACGAAGAACCTGGTGCGGGACCGTTTCCTCGCCGCCGGGCAGGGCGGGTACTACCTGGAGAGCTCGCTGCTCAACGACCAGGGCCTGGTCCGCGGCCACTTCCACACCGCCTGCCGGATGCTCGGCAGCACCCGGCAGCCCCCGAACCCGCAGGATGTGCCGGCCTTCTTCGTCGCCACCGAGGACGGCCGGGGCGGTAACCAGCCGGACGACGTGCTGATCCAGATCCCGGGCCTGCCGGACTCGGGCCTGGCCCAGTGCTCGGTCTGGGCCGGTGACGGCTCGCACCGGATCCCGATGATGGAGCGGGCGAACCAGACCCCCGCCATCGACGTGGTGCGCATCCAGGTCAACTGACCCGTACGCCGACGGCCGGAGCCGCCCGGGCACACCCCCGGGCGGCTCCGGCCGGTTTGTCGGGCGCTGGCGTCGGTGGGGCCGCTCGAACTGGGTCGTTGGTGCTATCGCGTCGGCCGCGCGGCACGTCGCTCGCCGCCCGGCACGGAAGCACGCCGCAGGGGTGACACGCCCGACCGCCCGGCGGTTGGCATGCCGGTGCCGGCGGACGGTGTGGCGGGCCGGGCCGGGCCGCTCGGGCGGCGGCCCCGGTACCGGCCACGGGACCCGCGCGCCGGACCGGTCGTCGCCGGTGGGCATCCGCGGCGGCCGGGGGTACGCACCGGCGCGCCGAGAAAGTTGATGCCGTGCTGATGCTGCGGGATGAAAATTGTCGACCAAGAAAGTCGGTCGGGGCCCCGCTGATTCCCAGCGTGGCCCCGTGGCGCCCGACGGTGAACCGCAGGCCTCAGCGGCTCTTGTACGCCTCCACCACGGAGACCGGGATGCGTCCGCGCTCGGAAATCTCGTAGCCGTTCTTGGCGGCCCATTCGCGGATGGCGCGGTTCTGCTCGCGGTCCATTCCCGAGGTGCTCGGCCGGGTGGTGCGTCGGGCCGCGCGGCCGGCGTCGACGGGTCCGCGGCCGATGCGCCGGCCAGCGTTGATGTACGGGTCCAGCGCTTTACGCAGGACACCCGCGTTCTCGTCGGAGACGTCGATCGTGTATGCCACGCCGTCCAGGCTGAACTCGACGGTCCGATCGGCCTTTCCGCCGTCGAGGTCGTCCGTCAGAACGGTGATTACTTTCCTTGCCATCGCCATTACTCCCTGTGTCGGGCGGGGTGTGGCTAAGAGTTTGGCCTACCTGGTGGTAATTCCGCAACAATAACCGACACTTTGCATTCGGCGGGTCGTGTAAACGATGGACCGGCAATAGGGCCGACGGTGGACGGACGTGGCGTGGGTCACATGCTGGAACAAGGGCCACGGTTTGTTACTTGAGTCAGACACGCTCAACCAACGTGATGGCAGGTGTTCGATGGCAACTCTTCCGGTACTTCCCCTGACCGACGCCGTCCTGCTGCCCGGGATGGTCGTCCCGGTGACCCTCGACCCGACCACCCAGGCCGCGGTCGACGCGGCCCGCGCCACCGGCGACAAGACGTTGCTGGCGGTGCCCCGCATCGACGGCGAGTACGGCTCCGTCGGCGTGGTCGCCACCATCGAGAAGGTGGGCCGGCTGCCCAGCGGTGAGCCGGCGGCCGTGGTGCGCGGCATCGCCCGCGCCCGCATCGGCTCCGGCGTGCCCGGTCCCGGCGCGGCCCTCTGGGTCGAGGCGACGACCCTCGACGAGCCCGCTCCGGCCGGCCGCGCCCGCGAGCTGGCCCGCGAGTACCGGGCGCTGATGACCTCGGTGCTCCAGCAGCGCGGCGCCTGGCAGGTCATCGACGCCATGGAGCGGATGACCGACCTCTCCGAGCTGGCCGACTCGGCCGGCTACGCGCCCTGGCTCAGCCTGGCGCAGAAGACCGAACTGCTCGCCGCGCCGGACGTCACCGCCCGGCTGGAGCTGCTGGTCGGCTGGGTGAAGGAGCACCTGGCCGAGCAGGAGGTCACCGAGCAGATCAACACCGACGTCCGCGAGGGGCTGGAGAAGTCCCAGCGGGAGTTCCTGCTCCGGCAGCAGCTCGCCGCGATCCGCAAGGAACTCGGCGAGGACGAGCCGGACGGCTCCGCCGACTACCGCGCCCGGGTCGAGTCGGCCGACCTGCCGGACACGGTTCGCGAGGCGGCGCTGCGCGAGGTCGGCAAGCTGGAGCGGGCCAGCGACGCCTCACCCGAGGCGGGCTGGATCCGTACCTGGCTGGACACGGTCCTGGAGATGCCGTGGAACACGCGTACCGAGGACCACACCGACCTGGCCGCGGCCCGGGCGGTGCTCGACGCGGACCACGCCGGCCTGGCCGACGTGAAGGACCGCATCCTGGAGTACCTCGCGGTGCGCAACCGCCGCGCGGAGCGCAACCTCGGTGTGGTCGGCGGACGCGGCTCCGGCGCGGTGCTCGCCCTGGCCGGCCCGCCCGGCGTCGGCAAGACCAGCCTGGGCGAGTCCGTGGCCCGGGCGCTCGGCCGCACCTTCGTCCGCGTCTCGCTCGGCGGGGTCCGGGACGAGGCCGAGATCCGCGGTCACCGGCGCACCTACGTCGGCGCGCTGCCCGGCCGCATCGTGCGGGCGCTGCGCGAGGCCGGCTCGATGAACCCGGTCGTGCTGCTCGACGAGGTCGACAAGCTGGCCGTCGGTTATGCCGGCGACCCGGCGGCGGCCCTGCTGGAGGTGCTCGACCCGGCACAGAACCACACCTTCCGCGACCACTACCTCGAGGTCGACCTCGACCTGTCCGACGTGCTGTTCCTCGCCACCGCCAACGTGGTGGAGAGCATCCCCGGCCCGCTGCTGGACCGGATGGAACTCGTCACGCTCGACGGGTACACCGAGGACGAGAAGGTGGCCATCGCCCGGGACCACCTGCTGCCCCGGCAGCGGGAGCGGGCCGGGCTGACCGCCGACGAGGTGACCGTCGCCGACGAGGCGCTGGCGCTGATCGCCGGGGAGCACACCCGGGAGGCCGGCGTCCGGCAGCTCGAACGCGCGCTGGCGAAGATCCTGCGCAAGGTGACGGTGGCGTTGGCGTCCGACCCGGCCCCGGTCCGTGTCGACACCGGCAACCTGGTTCGCTACCTGGGCCGGCCCAGGTTCACCCCGGAGTCCGCCGAGCGCACGGCCGTGCCCGGCGTGGCGACCGGCCTGGCCGTCACCGGCGCCGGCGGGGACGTGCTCTTCATCGAGGCCACCAGCATGGAGGGCGAACCGGGTCTGACCCTCACCGGTCAGCTCGGGGACGTCATGAAGGAGTCGGCGCACATCGCGCTCTCCTACCTGCGCTCCAACGGACGACGCCTCGGCATCGACCCGAACGCCCTCGCCGGGCGGCGGATCCACGTGCACTTCCCGGCGGGCGCGGTGCCGAAGGACGGCCCCAGCGCCGGCATCACCATGGTCACCGCGCTGGCGTCCCTGGCCACCGGCCGGCCGGTCCGGCCCGAGTTCGGGATGACCGGCGAGGTGACGCTCTCCGGCCGGGTGCTGCCCATCGGCGGCGTGAAGCAGAAGCTGCTCGCCGCGCACCGGGCCGGCCTGACCGAGGTGATCATCCCGAAGCGCAACGAGCCGGACCTGGACGACCTGCCGGCCGAGGTGCGTGAGGCGCTGACCGTGCACCCGCTCGCCGACGTGGCGGACGTGCTCGCGCTGGCGCTGCGTCCGGCCGAGGTCGACGCGGAGAGCCTCGGCGGTCAGCCGCTCGCCGCGGCCTGACCGGTCCCCACGAACCCCCGTCGCCCCGTCGGGCGGCGGGGTTCGTGGTCCGCAACGCGAGATGAGTCCGGCTGGATCGTCCGGGCCGCCGTCGGGCCGAGCCGGCGCGGTGGGCCGCCGCCTACCGGCGGTCGCGCCGGTCCCGGGGATCGAAGCGGCGTTCGCCGCCACCGTCGCCCTCACCGTCCCGGTCCCGCCGGACGGTGGCCTTGCGCCCCTTGATGGTGCTGCCCCGCAGACCCTGGATCACCTCGTCGGCCATGCCCTGCGGCACCTCCACCAGCGAGAACCGGTCCGCGATCTCGATCGAGCCGATGTCCCGCCCGCTCACCCGGGTCTCCCCGGTGATCGCGCCGACCAGGTCCTGCGGCCGTACCCCGGCCCGTCGGCCCAACCCGATGAAGACCTGGGCCGTGCCGGCGGCGCGGGAGCGTACGCCACCGCGCCGGTCCCGACTCTCGGACCCGGGCCGACCCTCCCGGTTCGGACGGACCGCGACCTGCGGGATCTCCTCCTCGTCGGCGGTGCCGGGCAGCGTGGCCTCGTGCGCCAACCGCACCGCGGCGAGCGCGACCTCCATCAGGTCGAACTCGTCGGTCAGCGACTCGACGACCGCCCGGAACGGCTCCAGGTCGTCCTCGAGCAGCGACTCCCGCACCGCGGCCTGGGTCAGCTCGAACCGCCGGGTGCGCAGGTCGGCCACCGTCGGGATCTTGTCCACCGTGATCCGCTGGCCGGTGACCCGCTCGATCGTCTTCAGCATCCGGTGCTCGCGCGGCTCGGCGAGCGTGATCGCCACGCCCTCCCGGCCGGCCCGGCCCACCCGGCCGATCCGGTGCACGTACGCCTCCGGCGCGGACGGGACGTCGTAGTTCACCACGTGGGTGAGCTGCTCGACGTCCAGCCCGCGGGCCGCCACGTCGGTGGCGACCAGCAGGTCCGCGGTGCCGGCGCGCAGCCGGCCCATCACCCGGTCCCGCTGCTCCTGGCTCATCCCGCCGTGCAGCGCCTCGGCCCGGTAGCCCCGACCGTTCATCGTCTCGGTGAGCCGGTCCACCTCCTCGCGGCTGCGGCAGAACACGATCGCCGCGGTGGGCGACTCGACGTCCAGCACCCGGCCCAGCGCGGCCGGCTTGTGCGCCCGCGCCACGATGTAGGCGCTCTGCCGCACCCGCGGCGCCTCGCCGGCCACCTGGCGCTCGCGCTCGATCCGGATCCGCACCGGGTCGGTCAGGTGCTGCCGGGCCAGTCCGTCGATGCGGGCCGGCATGGTGGCCGAGAAGAGCACCGTCTGCCGGCCGGCGGGGGCGTGCTCCAGGATCGCCTCGATGTCCTCGGCGAAGCCCATGTCGAGCATCTCGTCCGCCTCGTCCAGCACCACCGTGGCCAGCGAGCCCAGCCGCAGCGTGCCCCGGGCGATGTGGTCCAGCGCCCGGCCGGGCGTCGCCACCACCACGTCCACCCCGTGGTCGAGGGCCCGCAACTGCCGGCCGATCGGCTGCCCGCCGTAGATCGGCAGCACCCGGGCGCCCAGTTCCTTGCCGTAGCGGTGGAACGCCTCGGAGACCTGCACGGCCAGCTCCCGCGTCGGCACCAGCACCAGCGACACCGGGTCCCCGTCCGGGCGGGTCGCCGGCATCCGCTGCAACAGCGGCAGCGCGAACGCGGCGGTCTTGCCGGTGCCGGTCGCCGCCTGCCCCAGCAGGTCCTGGCCGGCCAGCAACGGCGGGATGGCCTCGCGCTGGATCGGGGTCGGCTCCTCGTAGCCGAGCGCGGCCAGCGCGCCCAGCAGCTCGGTGCGCAGCCCGAGATCCGCGAAGGCGGTGGCGTCCTCGGCGTGGGCGGGAATGGCGGGGTCGGTCGGGGTCGGTGCGGCGTCCATGTGGCAAGCCTTTCATCACCCCCCGAGGCGGGTCGCGGCGACCGGCGCAAACGTTCGCCGCGCCACCCCGGGCCGTCCCCTCCGGGTGACCCGGCCGGGCCCGTGCCCCGGCCGGGTCACCGGGACAGGACCGCCAGCAGCGTGGTGATCCCCACCGCGACGTCCAGCACGGCGCACCACTGCGCGTACCCGCGGGGGACCACCCGGCCGGTGCGGTGGTGCCGGACGTCCCAGCCGGCGTGCCCGAGCCACCCCAGGCCGACCAGCACCCCGGCGACGCCCGCCGGCGCGACCGTCGCCACGACCGCGAGCCCGCCCCAGCCGGCCAGCCCGGCGAGCTGGACCGCGAGCTGCCGCCGGTCGGCCCACTGCCGCCGGCAGGTGCCGAGGACCAGGTAGCCGGCCGGAAGCACCAGCAGCGTCCAGGGCGGGACCGCCTTCGGCGCGAACCACAGGTCGGCCGTCATGAGCAGCGCCAGCCCGGCCGGCCAGCGTCGCGCCACGGCCGTCGCCACCGGATGCCGGCGCGGCGCGGCGACGGGCGCGGGATCGTGCCGCAGCCCCACCAGCACCATCGCCGGCAGCATCAGCAGGTGCCCGCCGAGCATCAGCACGTGGTCGTCGACCAGGCCGGCCCACCAGGGCGGGAGCAGCAGGAGAACCGGCACGGACATGGCCGCCGTCATCTCCAGCGTGGCGGTCCACCGGTGGCCGCGGTGCCACATCCAGGCGACCATGCCCAGCGACATGTCCGTCGCCATCACCAGCGTGGCCACGTCCGGCCGGGCCAGCACGTCCGCGCCGCCGAACGCCTGCCCGCCCGCCTGCCACAGCGGGCCGAGCAGCACCATGCCGGCCACCATCGCCACGACCATCCCGGCCAGGTGCCGGGCCCGCGTCCACCCGGCCCGCGACCGGGGTACGTCCACCGTCATCTCCGTCATGCCCCGACCCTGCCCGCGGCGGGCGCACCGGGGCAGACGCATCCGTCACCGGGGAACCGTGCGCAACGCACGGGTCGGCCGTGACGTTCGGCCGGGCCGACCGGCGGGTCCGGGCCCTAGGATCGGCGGGCATGACGGTCGATTCGGCGGACCAGTGGCTGCGCCGGGCCCGACGGGTCACCCTGCTGTCGCTGGCCACGAACGTGTGGACCACGGTGCTGCTGCCCGCCGTCGGCCTGGCCCGGGAGCCGGACCCGCTGCGGGCGGCGCTCGGCGTGGTGGGGCTGCTCGGCTTCACGGTCGCCCAGGTGGCGGTGCTGCACGCGGCGGTCACCCCGTGGCTGGCCACCGCGGCCCGGCGTCGCCGGCACGTCGCGCTGGTGGTGGCCGCGCTGCTCAGCCTTCCGCTGGTCGGCCCGGTGGCGGCCGGCGTCTGGCCCACCTGGGCCTGGTTGGGCGCGTCGTTGGTGGGCATGGCGCCGCTGCTGTTCCGGCCGTCGGTGGCGGGCGTCGCGGCGGTCGGGGTGGTCGCCGTCGCCGCCGCGGTCACCCGCCGGGACCGGTGGGCCGCTGCCCACGGCGCTGCTGGTCACCGGCGGGGTGGGTGCCGGGATCGCGGGGCTCACCTGGGTCCAGGTGTGGTTCTGGGACCTCCTGGTCGAGGCCCGGCAGGGGCAGGCCGCCGGGGCCCGGCTCGCCGCCGCCGAGGAGCGGCTGCGTTTCGCCCGCGACGTGCACGACCTGCTCGGCCACGACCTCACCGTGATCGCGCTGAAGGCGGAGCTGGCCGAGCGGCTGGCGCCGGTGGACGCCGCCCGGGCCGGCCGGGAGGCGGCGGAGGCGCGGCGGCTCGCCGCGTCCGCGTTGACCCGGGTCCGCGCGGCCGTGCACGGCTACCGCGCCGTCGACCTGGCCGAGCAGGCGGTCGCGGTGGGGGAGGTGCTGCGCTCCAGCGGGGTGCGCTGCACGGTGGTGCCGCCGGACGCCGACCTGCCCGGCCCGCTCGCCGCCGACCTGGCCGCCGTGGTCCGGGAGGCCGGCACGAACGTGCTGCGGCACAGCCGGGCCGGCTGGTGCCGGATCGAGATCGTCCGGGCGGACCGCCTGGTGACGGTGACCGTCCGCAACGACGGCGTCCTCGGCGCGGGCCCGGACCGGCTCAGCGGCGGCCTGCGCGGCCTGGCCGACCGGCTGGCCCCCGCCGGTGGCCGGGTCCGGGCGTCCGCCGAGAACGGCGTGTTCAGCCTGGTGGCGACCGTGCCGGTGACGCCGTGATCCGGGTGCTGCTGGCCGACGACGAGGAGCTGATCCGGCTCGCGCTGGCCGCGCTGCTCGACCTGGAACCGGACATCGAGGTGGTGGCGCACGCCGCCGACGGGCGGGCCGCCCTGGCCGCCGCGCTGGCCCACCGCCCGGACGTCGCCGTGCTGGACCTGGAGATGCCGCCGCCCGGCGGCCTGGCGGTCGCCGCCGAACTGACCCGCCTGCTGCCCGGTTGCGCCCCGGTGATCCTCACCGGTCACGGTCGGCCCGCCCAGCTCCGGCCGGCGCTGGCCGCCGGGGCGCGCGGCTTCCTCGCCAAGGGCGCTCCCGGCGGCGCGCTGGCCGACGTGATCCGCCGGGTGCACTCCGGCGCGCGCTACGTCGACCCGGCGCTCGCCGCCGACGCGCTGACGCTGCCCGCGTGCCCGTTGACGCCGCGCGAGCTGGAGACGCTCCGGCTGGCCGAACTGGGCACCCCGGTCGCGGTGATCGCCCGCCGGACCCACCTGGCCGCCGGGACCGTCCGCAACCACCTGAGCGCCTGCGTGCAGAAGCTCGGCGCCGCCGACCGGTCCGAGGCGGTCCGGCGGGCCCGGGAGGCCGGTTGGCTGTGACACGTGCGGTCCGGCCATCGGGTACGGGGCGTTCCGGCCTCCCCTCGGGGACTAGCCTGATCCCGTGCGGACGGTGGAACTGCTCTGCTCACCCGAGCTGGACGCCACGGTGCGGGCAGCCTGGAGCCGGCTCGCCGCCGCCGGCCTGCCCAGCCTCGCCCGCAACACGCACCCGACGAACCGGCCGCACCTGACGCTCGCCTCGGTCGACGAGTTCCCGCCCGGCGTGGAGCAGCGCCTCGCCGATCTCTGTGACGCCGCGTTGCCGCTGTCCGTGCGGCTCGACCGGGTGGCGGTGCTCGACGGCAGCGCGCCGCTGGTCTGGCTGGTCCGTCCGACGCCGCAGCTGATCGCGCTGCACGGCGCGGTCTGGGACGTGCTCGCCGGGGCGCCCGGCCCGCACCCGTGGCACCTGCCCGGTCGCTGGGTGCCGCACCTGAGCCTGGCGCTGCGCTTCCGGGGGGCGGACCGCCGCCGCGCCCGGGCGGTCGCCGGCGCGGACCGCGCGGCCGGGGCGTTCGTGGCCGCCCGCAGCTATGACGGCGACACCCGCACCGTCACCGAGCTGACCGCCATCTGCCCGCGACCCGGCGGCTGAGCCCGGGGCCGCCCCGGTCCGGGGCGGCCCCGGAGGCGGTCAGCGGTGGAAGCGGAGGTAGTCGAACTCCGCCGTCACCGACGGCGTCGCGCCGCCGTGGGCGACGAGGCCGATCCGCGGCGTCGTGTCGGCCGGGAACGTCCACACCGCGCCCCACGTCCAGTGCTTCCCGTCCCGGCTGGAGCCGGCGCGGAACTCGTGCTCGCCGGTGACCCGGTCGACGTGGTGGGCCAGGCGCAGCCAGGTCGTGGTGCCCGGGGTACCGACGATGCTGCCGCCGTAGACCGGCTGGCCGGCGAAGGGCAGCTCGTAGCCGAACTCGACCTGCCGGGTGTTCCAGATGGCCACCTGGGTCAGCCGGGCGAACCGGTCGTCGTCGACGTACGCGACGAGGCCGGCCTGCTGGTAGTTGCGGACGCTCTCCTCGCCCAGGTCGAGCGTCACCTTGGTCTCGGCGAGGTAGTCACCGGTCGGCGCGTCGCGCAGCAGCACCCCGGCGGTGTTGCCGGTGCCGGAGAGGTCGGCGTCCTGGACCGGCCAGCGCAGCGCGCCGTCGGACACGGTCGCGGCCGGGTCCTGGCGTACCCACCGCCAGGCCGGGTCGAGGCCGCCCGAGAACTCGTCGGAGTAGCCGCGCAGCACCGGGCCGACCCGGGGCGGGGCGACCTCGTGCCGGACCGGGCGGTACAGGCGGGCGGCGCTGACGTTGTCGAACTCGGCCGGGCCGCCCTCGGCGCGCAGCGCCAGTCGGCCGGTCACCGGCCGGGCAAGCCGCAGCGACACTCGGGCGACCGGGTCGCCGAGCCGGGACGGGCTGAGCGTGGCGACGAGCTGCTGGCCGCGTACCTCGACGGCGAGGTTGTGCCGGTCGCGCAGGTCGGTGCCGGCGGGCAGCGCGACGGCGGCCCCGCCCGCGGTGAGCCGTCCGTCGCCGGCCCGGACATCCACCGTGCCGAGCCGCAGCCCGGCCGTGGTCGCGCCGGTCAGCCGCAGGTCGGTCTCGACCCGCAGGTCACCGCCGGTCCCGGTACGCGAGGCGAGCGTCCCGGTGCCGGTCAGCACGCCGCCGGCGGCCCGCCACGAGCCGGACTCGGTCCGCCAGTCACCCAGGTCGGCGGTGCCGAAACGGGCGTCGACGCGACCGCTGGTGACCGGCGCGGGGCGGGCGCCGTCGGACGGGCCGGCGCCGGCGTTGACGGTGGGCCATCCGTCCACCCAGTCGAGGCGGTCCAGCAGCATCGGCCGCTCGTTGACGCCGAACGGCTCGTCCAGGTACGGGTCGGCCCGGTCGATGGCGTGGTAGGCGATCCAGTCCTGTCCGGACAGGTCGGTGAGCACCGCGTTGTGACCGGTGCCGATCCACCGGTTGCCGTTCTGGGTCAGCACCGGCGTGCCGCCGGCCCGGGAGACGTCGAGGCGTTGGCCCTCCCGGTCGACGAACGGGCCGCGCGGGTCACGGGCGCGGCCGACCTGGACGGAGTAGCCGGTGGCGGGGCCGGCGCAGCAGTTCGCGGTGGAGGCGAAGAGGTAGTACCAGCCGTCGCGGCGCAGCGCGTAGGCGCCCTCGAACTTGTTGTCGACCGCGACCGGGGTCGACGTGCCGACCGCGCGCAGCCCGTCGGGGGACAGTTCGGTGACCGAGATGCCGCCGTAGTAGCTGCCGTAGTAGAGGTAGGAGCGGCCGTCGGCGCCGGTGAGCTGACTCGGGTCGATGGTCCACAGGTAGCCGCCACCGGCGCCGGGGCGCGGGGCGACCACCGGCGTGTCGACGAACGTCCAGGGCCCGGCCGGGCTCGGCGCGGTGGCCACGCCGACCGCGGTGTCGAACGTGTCGTCCGAGACGGTGGTGTCGGTGACGGTCATGTACATCACCCAGCGTCCGCCGATCCGGCGCACGTCGGGCGCCCAGAACGCGGAGCCGGCCGCGGCGTAGGCGGGCCGCTGGTCGGCGTCGAACGCGTCCCCCACGTAACTCCAGTCGACCAGGTCGGCGGAGCGGGCGATGGGCACCCGGTGGGCCCGGCCCTCTCCCTCGCGCAGCGGGTCGGAGGTGCCGAAGGCGTACCAGGTTCCGTCGTCGCCGCGGACCACGACCGGGTCGGCGAAGGTGTCGGCGAATCCGGCGGAGACCGGGTTCGCGTAGCGGTCGGGCCCGGCGGCGGGCGCGGGCGCCGCGCCGGCGAGCACAAGGGTGAGTACGGCGGCGAGCACGCCGCCGCGGTGGAGGTGTCGCATCGGGCCTGCCTCGGAGTAGACGGAGGTCACTGCGGTGCACACGTTTGTACAGCGCTGGATACAACGTTGTAAAGAACCGTTCGGAGGAGAGTGGGCGCATTGCCCCCGGCGGTCCCGCCGCGAGTGATTACGTGTGGTGCAGACTCAGTTGCGCCGTGTCCCGAGGAGAGGGGACGGAGACATGCGAGTGCCCAGCCGTAGCCCCGGTCGCCAGCCCGGCCCCACCGCCGCATCGCCCGCTCCCACCCGCCGACTGCCGGCCGGCGACCGGCGGGGCGCCGGGCCCGACCTGGCCGCCTACCGGATGGCGGTGGCGGACCTGCTGGTCGAGGTGGGCGCGTTGGCGGACGCGCCCTCGGTCACCGCCCGGCAGGTGCTGCTCGACCAGCGGCTGCGCGAGCCGGCCATCGCCGCGGTCCTGGCCGCCACCCCGCAGGGACTGGTCGGCGCGCGGGAGACGCTGCTGTTGGAGATGGCCCGCCACCAACCCGACGCGCGCGGCTCGGCGCACGACCTGACCGCCCTGGTCCGGATCTTCCTGCTGTCTCGCATCGACGTGCTGTGGTGGCGGGACAGCCCGACGTTCCGCACCGACGACCAGGTGCGCACCAGCACCGAGCTGGTCGACCTGGAGTGGCTGCGCCGCCGCGGGCTGCTGGAGTTCCGCTACCGCGAGCAGCCCGCCACGGTGCTGGGGCGCGGGCTGCACGCGCTCCGGCGACGGGTCCGTCCGGACGCCGGCCCGCGCACCGCCGGCCTGCTGTTCCGCCGGTCCCGCCGCGAGCTGGTCGCCTTCCTCAACGACCTGGCCCGCGAGTTCGCCACGGTCACCCGCCCCGGCACGCCGCCGCTCTGGGTCACCAGCCTGGCGCGCAGCGCCGAGCACCAGTACCGGCTGCGCCGCCTGGGGTACGCCGCCATGGTGCCCAGCGGGCACTGCCTGGGCTGGGCGGCCGACGTCGAGCTGGACTGGTACGAGCGGTTCGGCGCGCGTACCGCCCTGGCCGGGCTGCTGCTCGGCCGGCAGGAGGCCGGCGAGATCAACGTGGTCGACGAGGGACAGGCCTGGCACCTCTGCCTCGCGCCCTCGACCCGTCGCCGGTACCGGCGGGCGTACGAGGCCGAGATGGGGTGCTGACCACCGGGGCCCCGGGCGGCGCCCCTCTTCCGGCGCCTGCCCGGGCTGCGCGTGGACGCGGGCCTGCGCCGACGGCGTGGCCCTCCGCGTCCGGCCCGGATTCCCGCCCCGGCCCGTGATGGACATCCGGGCGTCCCTCTTCTAGCGTCGCGGGCATGCGGAGGACGCTCATCGCCACCGGTCTCGCACTGCTGCTGCTCGGCACCGGCTGCGGGGAGAGCCGCCCACCGGCCGGCCCGGCCGACGCCGGCACGCCGACCGCGTCCCGCCAGGACCCGGGCCAGGCCGAGCGCACGCTGGCCAGCCTGCGCAAGGTCGACGACCTGCCGCTGTACGAGATGACCTACGTCGGCGACTACGACCCGACCGCCGGGGTGGCCGACAGCACGCCGCCGAGCCCGTTCGGCTGCTCGCTGTTCGCCGCGCTCGCCGACCGGGACCGGCCGCTGTTCGCCCGCAACTTCGACTGGCAGCCGAACCCGGCGCTGGTGCTGCGCACCGACCCGCCGGACGGGTACGCCTCGATCTCACTTGTGGACATCTCCTACCTGGGCGTCCCCGCCGACCCGGCCGGTGACCGACGGCTGCTCGACGCGCCGCTGCTGCCGTTCGACGGGATGAACGAGCGTGGTCTCGCCGTGGGGCTCGCCGCCGACGACGGCGCGCGGGCCGAGCCGGTGGCCGGGCGGCCCACCGTCGGCTCGGTGCGCATCCTGCGCCTGGTGCTCGACGCGGCGGCCACGGTGGACGAGGCGGTCGCCGTGTTCGAGCGGTACAACCTCGACTTCGACGGTGGCCCGCCGCTGCACTACCTGCTCGCGGACGCCACCGGGGCGTCCGCGGTGGTCGAGTTCGTCGACGGGAAACTGCGCGTCGACCGGCGTCGGGGTCCCTGGCAGGCGCTGACCAACGTGCCCGCCGTCGGCGTGCCGGATCGGGAGCTGCGCCAGGACCACCGGTACGGCGTGCTGGCCCGGGAGCTGGACCGGGCCGGCGGGAAAATCGACTCCGCCGGCGCGCTGCGCCTGCTCGACGCGGTCCGCCAGTCGCACACCCGCTGGTCGGTGACGTACGGGCTGCGCAGCGGCGAGGTGCGGCTGGTGACCGCGGGCGGCGGCGTGCGCGACTACCGGCTGCCGATGAGCTAGCCGGCCGGGTGCCCGTGCCGGCGGGCGAGCACCGCCAGGTCCGGCTCGCCGAACCGCTCGACGAGCGCCGCGAACCGGGCGACCTTGTCCGCGCCGAAGCGCCGTACGGCTGCCGAGTACGAGGTGGCGGAGACGAACGTCGGCGGGGTCGTCTTGCTGTGGAACTTGTCCGCGTACATCACCAGCACCTCCTCGCCGGTGACCGGTGTCCAGTCCGCGACCGGGAGCGGGAGCCGCTGCCGGAGCACGTCCTCGCGGGTGATCCCCACCCCGGTGTGCCGGGAGCAGAACCGGCCGAGCGTCTCGGGCAGACCCGCCTCCCGCAGCAACGCGTGGCCCAGCACGCCGTGCCGGACGTAGTTCGCCCGGTCGAACCGGCCGGCGGCGTCGTGGAGGCGGTAGACGCCGATGTCGTGCAGCAGGCTGCCGGCCCGCACCAGGGCGACGTCCAGGCCCGCGTCGTGCCGCTCCAGCAGTTGCTCCGCCACCTCGCACACGATCCGGCAGTGCGTCCAGACGAGGTGGAACGCTTCCTCCGTCGGCGCGTGCCGCTCGTGCAACGCCCGGATCTGCGCGTCCGTCGGTACGGCGGTCCGCTGGTCGATGGTCATGGTGCCGGGTCCCCTCACATGGTCGGGCCCGGCATCCCTCGGGGATGCCGGGCCCGGTGCGGCCGTCGTCAGGTCACCAGCTCAGGTAACCCGCCTGGGTCTGCGCGTTCAGCTCGGGCACCCGGACCAGCTGGGCCAGCCAGGTACGCGGGTCGCGCAGCTCCAGCACGTCCAGTCCCTTCTGGATGTCGCTGGAGTAGATGTGGCCGTTGTACCAGTAGGCCGACCAGGAGCCGCCGGTGCGCAACTGGGTGGCGTCCAGCGGGCCGCGCTCCCAGTAGGCGATCTCCTTGGGCGTGCGGGAGTCGGTGAAGTCCCACACCGAGATGCCGCCCTGGTACCACGCCTGGACCATGATGTCGCGGCCGGGCACCGGGATCAGCGAGCCGTTGTGCGCCACGCAGTTCTCGGTGTCCGCGTTGACGCGGGGGATCTTGTAGTAGCTGCGGAACGCCAGCTTGCGGGCGTCACCGCGGCCGGTGATGTCGTAGATGGCGTCCGCGCCGCGGTTCGGCCCGACCACCTCGTTGCAGGTCGCCGCGCCGCCGCCACCCAGCTCGTCGGTGAAGACGACCTTGGTGCCGGCGTTGTTGAACGTGGCCGAGTGCCAGAACGCGAAGTTCTCGGTGTCGGTGACCCGCTCGATCACGCGCGGCGCTTCCCGGTTCTTGATGTCGAGCAGGATGCCGTCACCCATGCAGGCGCCGGCGGCCAGGTCCTTTGACGGGTACGCGGTGATGTCGTGGCATCCGGTGGTGGCGGACTTCTCGCCCGGGATGCCCGGGTAGCCGCCGTCCGGGAAGAGGTTCGGCGTGGCGACCACCGAGGCCGAGGTGGGACTCTTCACCGGCACCTTGACGATGGAGATGGAGTCGTGCGGCGGCTGGCAGTCGGGGAACTCGGCCCGGGGGCTGTACGACGAGACGTACAGGTAGACGTCGCGCCGGTCCTTGCCGGGCACCAGCGTGTGGGTGTGCGAGCCGCACGCCGTCTCCACCGACTTGATGTAGCGCGGGTTGCGCTTGTCGCGGATGTCGAAGATCTTGATGCCCTCCCAGGACTCCTTCACGGAGGCGGGCTGGGCGGTGCTGGCGCACGAGTCGTCGGTGCGGGACGAGTCGGTCGACACGAACAGCAGGTCGCCGCTGACCGAGATGTCGTTCTGCGAGCCGGGGCAGAGCACCTGCGACACGATCGACGGCCGGCTCGGCCGCGACACGTCGTAGATGACGAAGCCGTCGTAGTTGCCGACGAACGCGTACCGGCCCTGGAAGGCGATGTCGGTGCCCAGGGCGGCAGTGGTGTCGAACGGCGCCTGCTTCGGCAGGTTGGCCACCTGGCGCAGGTTGGGGCTGCTGGAGATCTCGTCGACACCGGGGACGACGTTGTCCGCGGTGGCCGGCGCCGCCTGGGCGCGGGGGAGTTCCTGGGCGCTGCTCGGCGGCGCGGCGACCACGCCGGCGAGCAGCAGGCCGGCGGCGGCGAGGCTGACGGTACGGACACGGGACATATGGATGTTGATCATCGGCAACACCCTTCGAAAGGGGATGATGATTCGCCACACCTTACCGATCGGCGACCGTCATCAATGTGACGCCGGTCACATCGAGGAACTTTACGCTCCGGATAGGATCGCTGTCACCTCGACCGGAGGGAGGCTCGTATGACCGGCCGGCAGGCACGCGTGTGGCTTCCCGTCACAGCGCTCGTCGCGCTCCTGGTGCTCGGCGGCCTGGCGCTGGCCGGGCGCGACGACACCCGTCCGGCGGCGGCGCGGCCCAGCCCGGCCGCCGCCGCCCCGACCACGCCGGCCGCCACCGGCTCGGCGCCGCCGGTGCTGGTGCCGGGACGCCCGGGCGAGCCGGCCGCCACCCACGACGGCGGGCAGGTCCGCAACGCGGCGCCGCGGTTCAACGGCCTCGACGTCTGGTACGTCCGGATGATGATCCCGCACCACGAGCAGGCGCTGGAGATGGCGACGCTCGCCCCCGACCGGGCCGCCGACCCCCGGATCCGCGCCGTCGCCGACCGGATCCGGGCCGCCCAGGGGCCGGAGGTCGGCGTGCTGCGGGCCTGGCTCAGCACCCGCGACCTGCCCGCCGAGGTCACCGGGCACGACCACGCCACCATGCGCGGGATGCAGTCCGCCGAGGCGATGCGGCAGCTCACCGCCGCCCGGGGCGCGGCGTTCGACCGCCTCTTCGTGCAGATGATGACCGCCCACCACCAGGGCGCGGTGGTGATGTCCACCGACCTGCTCAAGGTCGGCGCGGACCAGGCCATGCAGGAGTTCGCCAACGCGGTGGCCGTCGAGCAGTCGACCGAGATCACCCGCATGCGGGCCCTCCTCACCCGCTGACCGGGCCCGGCAGCACGGCCGGCCCGCCCCGTACGCTGGGTGACCGTGGACCGCCTGATCCTCGGCCGTCCGGTGCGCGGCGTCGCGTTCGACGCCGCCGTCTCCGGGCTGGTCGTCGTGTTCGCCGTGCTCGGCCTCCTGGCCGAGCAGGGCGGCAGGCCGGCGTTCGCGGTCGGCGTGGCGATGGCGGCGGCGTTGTTCTTCCGGCGCACCCACCCGTCCGCGGTCGCCGTCGTGGTGGCCGCGCTCGCGCTGGCCCAGGTGATCGTCGGCTGGGGGCCGCTGGGCTACGACATCGGCGTGCTGATCGCGCTCTACAGCGTGGTCAAGTACGCCGACCGGTCCTCCGACGGCATCCTGGCCGGGATCGGCGCCGCGATCGGCGTGCTGCTCTCCGCGCTCTCCTGGCCCGGGCCGTCGCCCTGGTGGGCGGGCGCGCTCTACTACGGCCTGGTCACCGGCGCGGTCTGGCTGGTCGGGCTGAACGTCCGCACCCGGCGGCTCTACGTGCTCAGCCTGGAGGAGCGCGCCGCGACGGCCGAACGCGAGCGGGAGGCCGAGTCACGGGCCGCGGTGGCCGAGGAACGCACCCGGATCGCCCGCGAGCTGCACGACGTGGTCGCGCACAGCATGGCCGTCATGATCGTGCAGGCGGACGGTGTGCGGTTCACGCTGGACCGGGACCCGGCGACCGCGCGCGAGGCGGCCAAGGTGGTGGCGGACACCGGCCGGCAGGCGCTGGAGGAGATGCGGCGGCTGGTCGGCGTACTCCGGGAACCCAGCCGGCCGGAACCGGCCGCGATGGCGGACGAGCCGGCGCACCGGCGTCCCGCGCTGGTCGAGCTGCCCGCGTTGCTCGACCGGTTCCGCGCCGCCGGGCTCCGGATCGACTGCGGCGGCGCCGGCACGCCGGTGGCGTTGCCGCCCGGCCTGGAGCTGACCGTCTACCGGGTGGTGCAGGAGAGCCTGACCAACGCGCTCAAGCACGCCGGCGTGGGCGCGTCGGTCGAGCTGACGCTCGACTGGGCCGCCGACGCCGTCGCGGTCCGGGCCGTCGACGACGGGCGCGGTCGCCCGGTGGTCCGGCCGGCGCCGTCCGGCGGGCACGGCCTGGTCGGCATGCGGGAACGGGTCGGGGTGTACGACGGCAGCCTCGCCGCCGGCCCCACGCTGGCCGGCGGATGGCGGGTGGAGGCCCGGCTGCCGCTGCCCGCGGCGGCCGGCACGGAGGAAGGGAGCACGGCGGCATGACCGTGCGGGTGATGATCGTCGACGACCAGGCGCTGGTGCGCGCCGGCTTCCGGATGGTGCTCGACTCCCAACCGGACCTGACGGTGGTCGGCGAGGCCATCGACGGCGCGGACGCGCTGCGGGTGCTGGAGCGGGTCGAGGTCGACGTGGTGGTGATGGACCTGCGCATGCCCACCATGGACGGGGTGGAGGCGACCCGGCGGATCTGCGCCCGGTCGGACGGGGGCCGGCCGCGCGTGCTGGTGCTCACCACGTTCGACACCGAGGCGGACGCGTTCGCCGCGCTGCGCGCCGGGGCGAGCGGCTTCCTGCTCAAGAACGTGCCGCCGGAGGAGTTGCTGGCCGCGATCCGGGTGGTCGCCGAGGGCGACTCGGTGGTCGCGCCGTCGATCACCCGGCGGCTGCTCGACCGGTTCGCCGGGCAGCTCGGCCCGGACCCGACCGAGGACCCGCGGCTGACCCAGCTCACCGAGCGCGAACGGGAGGTGCTGCTGCTCGTGGCGCAGGGGCTGTCCAACGCCGAGATCGCCGCCCGGGTGCACGTCGCCGAGGCGACCGTGAAGACCCACGTCGGCCGGATCCTGGCCAAGCTCCAGCTCCGCGACCGGGTCCAGGCCGTCGTGCTGGCGTACGAGAGCGGGCTGGTGACGCCCGGCGGCTGACCCGGCGTACGCCTCGGGTCGTACCGGACCGCCCGGGCGGGGCGACCGCAGGCGTACCGAGGTCGAGCACGCCGGTGGAGATCAGCGCCGGGGTGCCGGCCATAGCGTCGGAAGGGTCACCAGACCGCGTCCGACAGGAGCACCACGTTGCCCGCAACCCCTACCACCGGCGTCGCGCTCGCCGCCCGTGACCTGCGCAAGGAGTACGGCGTCGGGCAGTCCCGCGTCGTCGCCCTGGACGGCCTCGACCTCGACCTGGCCGCCGCCCGGTTCACCGCCGTGATGGGCCCCTCCGGCTCCGGCAAGTCGACGCTGCTGCACTGCCTCGCCGGCCTGGACCGGCCGTCGGCCGGCACGGTCCGCATCGGCGAGGCGGACCTGGCCCGGCTCGACGACCGTCGGCTCACCCGGCTGCGGCGGGACCGGATCGGTTTCGTCTTCCAGCGGTTCAACCTGCTGCCCACGCTGACCGCCGAGGAGAACGTCGTGCTGCCGCTGGCCATCGCCGGCCGGCGGCCCGACCCGGCCTGGCTGCGGCAGGTGGTGGCCGCGGTCGGGCTGACCGACCGCCTCGGTCACCGGCCGGCCGAGCTCAGCGGCGGCCAGCAGCAGCGGGTCGCGGTGGCCCGGGCGCTGGTCACCCGCCCCTGGGTGATCTTCGCCGACGAGCCGACCGGCAACCTCGACTCCCGCTCCGGCGCCGAGGTGCTGCGGCTGCTGCGCGAGGCGGTGGACATGCTCGGCCAGACCGTCGTCATGGTCACCCACGACCCGGCCGCCGCGGCGTACGCCGACCGGGTGGTCTTTCTGGCCGACGGCCGGCTCGTCGACGAACTGCACCGGCCGACCACCGGCCAGGTCCGCGACGCGCTCGGCCGGCTCGACCCGGCCGTGGCGCCGGTGGGGCGGTGAACGGGATGCTGCGGCTGACCCTGCGCCAGGTACGCGCCGAGGGCCTGCGCCTGCTGCTCTCCTCGCTGGCGATCGTGCTCGGTGTCGCGTTCGTCGCCGGCACGCTCATGCTCACCGACGGCATGCGGGCCGGGGCGTACGAGCGGGCCGGCGCGTTCGACAGGCACACCGACCTGGCCGCGTACGCCGGCTCCCGGCCCCTGCCGCCGGCCCTGGTCGACCGGGTCCGCCGGGTCGACGGGGTGGCCGCCGCCGCGGGGGAGCTGACCGGCACCGCCGGAGTGGTCGGCGCGGACGGCCGGCCCGTGCTCGGGTACGCGGTCCTCGCCGCCATCCCCACCGAACCGGCCCTTCAGTCGTACGACGTGGTCGCCGGGCGGCTGCCGCAGCGCGCGGGTGAGCTGGTGCTCGACGAGCGGACCGTCGCCGGGCAGCGGTTCGTGCTCGGCGCACCGGTCCGGATCGGCGGCGCGAGCGGCGCGGCGCGGCCGTACACGCTTGTCGGCGCCGTCGACGTGGCCGACACCACCCGCGACGTCGGCGGCCCGTTCATCGGCCTGACCGGCGCGGACGCCCTCACCGTCGGCGACGGGCGCGGATATGGGCGGATCATGGTCGCCGCCCGGCCCGGGGTGGACGTCGCGGCGTTGGCCGACCGGGTCCGGGCCGTGGTGGGGCCGGGCGTGCCGGTCCGGGACCGCGCGGCCGTGCTCGACGCGGCGGTCGCCGACGCGGTCCGTGACCTGCGGCAGTTCGAGCTGCTGCTGGGCACGTTCGCGGCGGTGGCGGTGGTGGTGGCCGGCTTCGTGATCGCCAACACCTTCGCCATCGTGCTCGCCCAACGCTCCCGGCGCACCGCGCTGCTCCGGCTGGTCGGCGCGACCCGGGGACAGGTCTACCGCGCCACGCTGGCCGAGGCGGCGCTGACCGGGCTGCTCGCCTCGGCGGTCGGCGTGCTGGCCGGCACGGCGCTGTCCGCCGCGCTGGGCGCGCTGCTGGGCGGCGCCGGGGCGCCGGTGGCCGGCGGGATCACCGTGACGGCCCGCACGGTGCTGCTCTCGCTCGGGTTGGGCGTGCTGCTCACCGTGCTGTCCGCCGCGCTGCCGGCCTGGCAGGGCACCCGGGTCGCGCCGGTGGCCGCGTTGACCGACGCGGCGACCCGGCCGGCCCGCCCGGCCGGCCGGGTCCGCCTCGCGGTCGGGGCGCTGGTGCTCGCCGCCGGCGTGGCGGCGCTGCTCGGCGCCGGGGCCACCGGGCAGGTGCCGCTGGTGGCGGCCGGTGGACTGCTGGCCTTCGGCGGCATCGTGGCGTTCGGTCCGGTCCTGGTGCCGGCGCTGGTCCGGGTGCTGGGCGCGCCGCTGGGCGCGCTGGTCGGCGCCCCGGCGGCGCTGGCCGTGGCGAACGCGGTGCGCAACCCGCGCCGGGTCGCGGCCACCGCCACGGCCATGGTCATCGGGATCGGGCTGGTCTCGTCGTTCGTGGTCGGCGCCGGCAGCGTCAAGGTCGGCATCGAGCGCGCGGTGGACGCCCGGGTCGGGGTGGACTTCCTGGTCACCGGCATCGGTGGGGAGCTGCCGGCCGGGCTCGTCGACGAGCTGGCCGCCCGGCCGGAACTGGGCGTGGTGCACGAGCAGCGCAGCCGGGTGACCGACGGCGTCGAGGTGCGGGCCGCGCACCCGGCGCTGGTCGGGCGGACGTTGTCCGCCGTGGACGCCGGCGATCCGGGCGCGTTCGGGCCGGGCTCGGTGCTGGTGCACCGCGAGCTGGCCGCCGCCCGCGGCTGGACGGTCGGCGCGACGGTCACCGTGGCCGGCCGGCCGTTCCGGGTCGCCGCGGTGGTGGCGGACGACCGGCCGGCGTCGGCCGGCAGCCCGGTGCCGGCCGGGCACGTGGTGGACCTGGTGGACGGCGACTTCCGCGGCCTGTTCCCCGCCGAGCGCGGCTACCTGGCCGAGGTCGACCCGGCGGACGGGGTGAGCCCGGACGTCGCCCGGTCCGTCGTGGAGTCGGTGGTGACCCGCTATCCGACGGTCAACGTGTTGGACCAGGCCGCCTACAAGCGGATGCTCACCGGCACCGTCGATCTGGTGCTGGGCTTCGTGACGGCGCTGCTCGGCCTGGCGGTGGTCATCTCGCTGGTGGGGGTCGCCAACACGCTGAGCCTGTCGGTGGTGGAGCGGACCCGGGAGACCGCCGTGCTACGCGCGGTCGGCCTGAGCCGCGCCGGGATGCGGGCGGCGCTCGCGGTCGAGGCGGTGCTCACCGCGCTGGTCGGCACCGTGCTCGGCGTCGCGCTGGGCATCGCCGTCGCGGCCGGCGCGATGGCGGTGGTGGCCCGCGTCGGTGGCGACTTCACCGTGGTGCTGCCGTGGGGGCGGCTCGGGCTGATCGTGGCGGTGGCGGTGCTGGCCGCGCTGCTCGCCTCCGTCCTGCCGGCCCGGCGCGCGCTGGCCCGGCCGGTGGTGGCGGCGCTCGGCGCGGACTGACCACCGGCATCCGGCGAGCCGGTCGGCGTGGGGGGACCGGCCCGCCGGGACGGTGGTGGATCAGGGGCGGCCGACCGGCTGCCCGCCCGCGTCACCGCCGCCGTCGGCCGGGGCGGTCGTCGTGGTGGTGGTCTCGGTCGGCGCGGTGGTCTCGACCGGGGGCGAGCTGGTGGTCGGCGCGGTGCTCGGCGCGGTCGGCGCCGTCGACGGCGTGCGCGACGGGCTCGGCTCGGTCGACGCGCTGGGCGAGGCGCTCGGCGTCACCGAGGTCGAGGCCGAGGGCCGCTCGTTCGGACCGACCGGACGGTAGGTGTAGTCCTCGTCGTCCGCCGACGGCCCCCCGGTGACCGCGGTGTCCGCGACCGAGTTGCTCGGCGCCACCGCGGGCCGGGTGGAGTCGATCCGGGTGGCCGGCGCGTCCGCTTCCCGGGCGGCGGCCAGCAGCGCGCCCAGGGCGGTCACCGCCACCAGCACCGCGCCCGCCGCGCCGACCAGCGCGCCGCGCCGGCCGGGGCGGCGCGGCGGCGCGACCACGGCCGCCGGCCGGGTCACCGGCTGCTCGTCGCGGGTGTGCCCCGGCCCGGCCGCGCCGCGCAGCGCCGCCGGCACCGTCGCGGTGGGCGAGTCGGTACGCGCCGCCCGGGCCGCGTCGGCCATCGCCGCGGCGCTCGGGTAGCGGTCGGCGGGGTCCTTCGCCAGCGCCCGGGCCACCAGCTCGCGGACCGGCGCCGGGATCTCCGCCGGCAGCTCCGGCGGCTCGTCGTCGAGGTGGCGCACGGCGACCTGGAGCGGGTTGTCGCCGGTGAACGGCGGGCTGCCGGTCAGGCAGCAGTAGGCCACCGCGCCGAGCGCGTAGACGTCGGTCGCGCCGGTGACCGGCCGGCCGGCGGCCTGCTCGGGCGCCATGTAGAGGGCGGTGCCGGGCACCGCGTTGGTGCTGGTGATGCTGGTGACGTTGGTCGAGCGGGCCACGCCGAAGTCGACCAGGACCACGGTGCCGTCGTCCTGCACGAGCAGGTTGCTCGGCTTGACGTCGCGGTGGACGATGCCCCGGCCGTGCGCCCCGTGCAGCGCCTGGGCCACCTGCGCGACGATCGACATGGTCTCGGCGACCTCGAGGTGGCCGGCGTCCTCGATCCGCCGGGACAGCGGCTCGCCGGCGACGAACTCCATGACCAGGTAGTCGGCCCGGCTGCCGTCGGGCAGCTCGTCCTCGCCGCAGTCGAAGACCTGGACCACACCGGGGTGGCGCAGCGACGCCATGATCCGCGCCTCGGAGCGGAACCGGGCGATGAAGTCCGGGTCACGGACCAGCGCGGGAAGCAGCACCTTGACCGCCACCTGGCGGCCGAGCACCAGGTCCTTGGCCCGCCAGACGTCGCCCATGCCGCCGGTGGCGACACGGTCATCCAGGCGGTACCGACCGCTGAGTACGACGTCGGAGGTGAGCATCTCCATACCGTACCCACAGCGGTCGCGGAGTATTTCCGGCGATCTCTCCGATGCCCGGCGGCGAGCGGCCCCGCCCCGGTCGGCCGAACGATCGAGGGCCGTGGCGGCGGTGGGCTGACCGTGACCGGCCGGGTACGATGGGCCAGAAAATGCCGATCTACCGGCGGCTGTCCGCTCTGCCGGGCGCGGGCGCGCCCCCGTTCCGCAGGGGGCAGCGACGCGATGGTGGCGTCCGTTACACCGACACGCCGCCACCGGCGATAGACATTTCTCTCGTTTTTTTGGCCCGTCCGTTCCTTGCCGCCGTCCGGTCGCGCCCCTGGCGTCGGCCCGGCTCCCGCCCACCCCGCGACGCCGGTACGGTATGTCCCGCCGCCGGCCGTACCGCGCGGCAGCGTCCAACGTGCGTCCCGGGCTCGGCCCGGCGCCGATCAGTTCAGCGGGGGCCGGGGGTGCGGATGGCGGTGTGGTCTGCCGCGTCGACGGATGCCCGCCCCGCGCCCGCGGGGTCCGGGTGGCGACCGTGACCAGAGAGCTGAACGAGGCGGTCACCGCGGCCCAGGCCGGCGACGAGGAGGCGTTCCGATTCCTCTACCGCAGCCTGCAACCGGCCCTGCTGCGTTACCTGACCACGCTGGTGGGGGGCGACGCCGAGGACGTGGCCTCGGAAACCTGGCTCCAGATCTCCCGGGACCTGCCCTCGTTCACCGGCGGCGAGTTCCGCGCCTGGTCGGTCACCATCGCCCGGAACCGGGCCATGGACCACCTGCGGCGACAACGGCGCCGGCCCGTGGTCCCGGTGCCCGTGCAGGCCCTCAACGACCTGGCCGGGGACGCCGACACCGCCGACCGGGCCGGCGAGGCCCTCGGCACCGAGAGCGCGCTGGCGCTGATCCGTACGCTGCCACCGGCCGAGGCCGAGGCGGTGATGCTGCGGGCCGTCATCGGCCTCGACGCGGAGACCGCCGGGCGGGTGCTGGGCCGGCGGGCCGGCGCCGTGCGCACGGCGGCGCACCGCGGGCTGCGCCGGCTGGCCGCGCTGCTGGAGCGCGCCGCGCCGGAGGACCCGCCGGGCGCGGTCCTGCCCCGGCCCCGTACCGACAGCCAGGTGCCGCACGCGCCCGAGGCCGAGCCGGCGGAGGGCTGACGTGAGGGGAGACGGCATGACATCTCGCCGGTCCGACCGGCCCGCCGACCGGGCGGAATCCGACCGGCTGCTCGACACCGCGCACGCCGTGCCGCCGACCGACGCCGACCCGCTGACCCGGCTGCTCGCCGCCGCGACGGCCCCGGCCACCCCGGGCGAACTCGACGGCGAGGAACGGGCGCTCGCCGCCTTCCGGGCCGCCCGGGCCACGCCGGCGGTCGTCGCGCCGGCTCCGGCGTCCCGTCCGCGTCGTCGGCTCCGCGTCGTCGCCGCGCTGTCCGGGCTCGCCGCCACCGCGGTCGCCGGGGTGGCGTTCGCCGCCGTGCGGCTGGACCGGAGCCCGGCACCGGTGGTACCGCCGACCCCGACCACGGCGGATCCCGCCCCGACCGCCGCCGTGCCGTCGCGGTCGGCGCCCACCGGTTCGTCCGGCGCGACCTCCGGTGCGGCGTCGTCGCCCGTGACGCCGTCCGGGAGCCGGTCCGCCGTGCCGCCGCCGGTCGACGGCGCGCTCGTCGGTCACTGCCGCGCCTGGCTGGCCAAGCCGGAGCGGCAACGGGCCAGAGCGCTCACCACCCCGGGCTTCGCCGACCTGGTGGCCGCCGCGGGCGGGCCCGAGCGGGTGGAAAGCTACTGCCGGACGCTGGTGCCGGCGGCGCCGTCCCCGAAGGCGGCGTCCCCGAAGACGCCGGCGGATCCGTCCCCGAAGACGCCGGCGGCGCCGAAGAAGTCGGCGGACAACGAGCGGAAGCCCGGGCCGGGCGACCAGGACTGAGCCGCCCGGCGCAACCAGATTCCGGACAAATATTCATCTCCCCGGGCGCGCGGATTCGGTCTGCTAGACAGAGGATGGAGGACGCGCGGACCCGCGCCGTACCGGCCGGGCCCAGGGCGACGGTGTGGTCGCCCACCCCCGGGGAGAGGAGCCGCCACATGGTGATGTCGCCGGAACTGGATCGCGCCACCGTCCTGGGGGACGAGGCCGCGGCCCGCGGGCACCTGGCCCGCATCTGCTTCAAGACCGGCCCACCCACGCTCACCGGCGTCGAACTGGAATGGACCGTGCACGACGCCGCGGACCCGACCCGACCGGTCGACCGTGAGCGACTGCGCGCAGCGTTGGGACGGCACAGCCCCGTCACCCTCGACCCCACCAGCCCGACCGACGAGCTCCGGCGCGGCGGCACCGTGACCGTGGAGCCCGGCGGGCAGGTGGAGATCTCCACCCCGCCGCGACCGTCGGTCGCCGCGCTCATCCTGGCCACCGAGGCCGACGTCACGCAGCTACGCACCCGACTGGACGCCGCCGGCCTCGTGCTGGGCCGTACCGGCATGGACCCGTGGCGTCCGCCCCGACCGGCCGTGGAGACCGCCCGCTACCGCGCGATGCGGGACGTCTTCGACAGGCGTGGACCGGCCGGGCGGGCGATGATGTACAGCACGGCCGGGCTCCAGGTCTGCCTGGACGCCGGTGAGCCCGACCAGGTCGCCCAGCGCTGGGCCGCCGCGCACGCCGTCGGGCCGCCGCTGCTGGCCGCGTTCGCCACCGCCGACCGGCACGCCGGCCGGCCCACCGGTTGGGTGTCCGCGCGGATGGCCGCCTGGCTGGCGATCGATCCGGCGCGTACCCGTCCGGTCTGGTCGCCGGCCGATGCCGACCGTGACCCGGTGGCGGCCTGGACCGACTACGCGCTCGCCGCGCCGCTGCTGTGCGTCCGCGGCGACGGACCGGACTGGACCCCGCCGGCGGACGTCACCTTCACCGACTGGCTGGCCGGCGCGCTGCCCCGCCCACCCACCACCGACGACCTGGAGTACCACGTCAGCACGCTCTTCCCGCCGGTACGCCCACGCGGCTACCTGGAACTGCGCTACCTGGACGCCCAGCCGGGCCGGGCCTGGACGGTGCCGCTGGCGGTGCTGGCGGCGCTGTTCGCCGACCGGACGACCACGGGCGACGCGCTCGCCGCGGCCGGTCCGGTCGCCGACCGGTGGCACGACGCGGCCCGGCACGGGCTGGCCGACCCCGCGCTGGCCACCGCCGCGGTGGCCCTGTTCGACCTGGCCCTGGCCGCCCTGCCGGCGCTGGACCTGCCGGCCGGCCTGTACGACGAGACGCACCGAGCGATCCGGCGGCGGCACGCCGCCGCGGAGAGGGGACAGCGGTGACCACGACCGAGCGACCGGGTACGGACGCCGAGCGGCTGCGCGTCCGGATCGCGGCCGAGCTGGAACGCACCCGTGCCCGCACCGCGCTGCTGACCGACGCGGTGGACGACGACGACCTGGTCCGGCAGCACTCCACTCTGATGTCGCCGCTGGTCTGGGACCTGGCGCACGTCGGCAACCAGGAGGAGCTGTGGCTGGTGCGCGACGTCGGGGGGCGCGAGCCGGTGCGCCGCGACATCGACGACCTCTACGACGCGTTCAAGCAGCCCCGCAAGGACCGTCCGTCGCTGCCGCTGCTGCCCCCGGCCGAGGCCCGCGCGTACGTGCGGACGGTCCGGGACAAGGTGTACGACCTGCTGGACGGCATCCGGTTCACCGACCGCCGGCTGGTCGAGGAGGGCTTCGCGTTCGGCATGATCGTGCAGCACGAGCAGCAGCACGACGAGACGATGCTCGCCACCCACCAGCTGCGCGCCGGCGCCCCGGTGCTGCACGCGCCACCGCCACCGGAACCGCGCGTCGGCGTCGGCGGCGAGGTGCTGGTGCCGGCCGGGCCGTTCACCATGGGCACCTCCACCGACCCCTGGGCGCTGGACAACGAGCGCCCGGCGCACACGGTGGACCTGCCCGCGTACCGCATCGACGCGGCGCCGGTCACCAACGGGCAGTACCGCGCGTTCATCGCCGACGGCGGGTACGACCAGCCGCGCTGGTGGAGCGAGGCCGGCTGGCAACACCGGGTCGAGGCCGGGCTGAGCGCGCCGCTGCACTGGCGGCGCGACGGTGACGGCTGGGCATACCGCCGGTTCGGCCGCTGGTCGGCGGTGCGGGACGACGAGCCGGTGGTGCACGTCTGCTGGTACGAGGCGCAGGCGTACGCGGCCTGGGCCGGCAAGCGGCTGCCCACCGAGGCGGAGTGGGAGAAGGCGGCCCGGTGGGACCCGGCGACCGGCCGCTCCCGCCGCTACCCGTGGGGCGACGAGGACCCGGGGACCGCGCACGCCAACCTGGGCCAGCGGCACCTGTGGCCGGCGCCGGTGGGCGCCTACCCGGAGGGCGCCTCGCCGCTGGGCGTGCACCAGCTCGTCGGCGACGTCTGGGAGTGGACCGCCAGCACGTTCCGTGGGTATCCCGGCTTCACCGCGTTCCCGTACCGGGAATACTCGGAGGTCTTCTTCGGCGCCGACCACCGGGTGCTGCGCGGCGGCTCGTTCGGCACCGACCGGTCGGCGTGCCGGGGCACGTTCCGCAACTGGGACTATCCGATCCGGCGGCAGATCTTCAGCGGTTTCCGCTGCGCCCGCGACGCCGGCCAGGGGGAGTGAACCGGCCGGATGTGCCGTCACCTCGCCTATCTCGGCCCCCCGGTCACCCTGCGGAGCCTGCTGCACGAACCGCCGTACGGGCTGCTGCGGCAGTCCTGGGCGCCGCGTGACATGCGCGGCGGCGGCACCATCAACGCCGACGGCTTCGGCGTCGGCTGGTACCCGGACGGCGCCGACCCGGTCCGCTACCGGCGGGCCCAGCCGATGTGGAGTGACACGACGCTGCCGGAGCTGGCCGCCGTGACGTCCGCCCGGGCGGTGCTGGCCGCCGTCCGTTCGGCGACGGTCGGCATGCCGCTGCACGAGACCGCCGCCGCGCCGTTCGCGGAGGGGCGCTGGTTGTTCAGCCACAACGGCGTGGTCCGGGGCTGGCCGGACAGCCTCGTCCCGCTCGCCGCCGGGCTGCCCGTCCGTGACCTGCTCACGCTGGAGGTGCCGACCGACTCGGCGGTGGTCTGGGCGCTGGTCCGGCATCGGCTGCGGGCCGGCGCGGCGCTCGGCGACGCGGTGGCCGACACCGTCGCGGCGGTGGCCGCCGCGGCGCCCGGCTCGCGGCTGAACCTGCTGCTCACCGACGGCGTCACGGTGGCGGCAAGCGTGGCCGGGCACGCGTTGTCGGTGCGGCGCGGCCCGGGTTCGGTGCTGCTGGCCTCCGAACCGTTCGACGACGACCCCGGCTGGCAGGCGGTGCCGGACGGGCGGCTGGTGCTGGCCACGGCGGCCGGGCTGGACGTCCACGAGCTGGCCACGGCCGCAGCGATCTCATCCACCGATGGCAGAGAGGACACCTGATGGGCGCGGAGCCGCTGGAGATCCACCTGGAGGAGCAGGACCTCGACCGGGCGCTGCGGGAGGACGTCCGGGTCGGGTTGACCGCGTCGCCGAAGTGGCTGCCGCCGAAGTGGTTCTACGACGCCCGGGGCAGCGAGCTGTTCGAGGAGATCACCCGCCTGCCGGAGTACTACCCGACCCGGGCCGAGCGGGCGGTGCTGGCCGCGCACGCGGACGACGTCGCGGCGATGACCGGCGCGAAGACGCTGATCGAGCTGGGTTCCGGCTCGTCGGAGAAGACCCGGCTGCTGCTGGACGCGTTCACCCGGCACGGCGACCTGGGCACGTTCGTGCCGCTGGACGTCTCGGTCAGCGCGTTGCGCGGGTCCACCGAGCAGATCGCCGCCGCGTACCCGGGGCTGCGGGTGCGGGGCATCGTCGGCGACTTCACCCGCCACCTGGACCGGTTGCCCACCGGCGGCCGACGCCTGGTGGCGTTCCTCGGCGGCACGATCGGCAACCTGCTGCCGGCGGAGCGGGCCGGGTTCCTCACCGCCATGCGCGCGGCGCTGGAGGCCGGTGACTGGCTGCTGATCGGCACCGACCTGGTGAAGGACCCGGGGGTGATCGTCCCGGCCTACGACGACGCCGCCGGCGTGACCGCCGAGTTCAACCGCAACGTGCTGCGGGTGATCAACCGGGAGCTGGGCGCGGACTTCGACGTCGCGGCGTTCCGCCACGTGGCGGTCTGGGACCCGGACCGGGAGTGGATCGAGATGCGGCTGCGCGCCGAGCGTCCGACCCGGGTGCGGGTGCTGGACACCGACGTCGCGTTCGCCGCCGGGGAGGAGTTGCGCACCGAGGTCTCGGCCAAGTTCCGGCCGGCGGGCATCGCCGCCGAGCTGGACCGCGCCGGGTTCGCGCGGCAGGCGTTCTGGACCGACCCGGACGGGTTGTTCGGGGTGAGCCTGGCCCAGGCGGCGTGAGGGCCGGCGCGACCCCTGTCACACCCGGCGACCGGGGCCGGCGGTGATCGGCTAGGCTGGTCGGCGCGAAGGGGAGTAGCCCCCAATGTCGTGGTCGACACACTGGTGCGTTCCGCATCCGGCCACGCGGCCCCGGTCCCCGGGGCGGGCGAGACCTTCGACTCAGGCTGTCGCAGCCGGGTCGAGGGTGCCCCTGTCTCTCCTCCCGGCTTGATCGGGAAGGTTCACATGGAGGGTTTCCTCGTCGCGCTGGTGGTCAGCTTCGGCGTCATCTTCGTCGCCGAGCTGGGTGACAAGTCCCAGCTCATGGCGCTGACGTTCGCCACGCGCTTCCGTCCGGTGCCGGTGCTCATCGGCATCACCATCGCCACCGCGATCGTCCACCTGGCCTCGGTGGCCATCGGGGTCGGCCTCAACAGCGTGCTGCCCACGGGCTGGATCTCGCTCATCGCCGGTCTGGCGTTCCTCGGCTTCGGCGCCTGGACGCTGCGCGGCGACAAGCTCACCGAGGAGGAGAAGCGGAAGGCCGAACGCAGCAACAAGTCGGCGATCATCGCGGTCGGCGTGGCGTTCTTCCTGGCCGAGCTGGGTGACAAGACCATGCTCGCGACCATCACGCTGGCCACCAAGTACGGCTGGTTCGGGACCTGGCTCGGGTCCACGCTCGGCATGGTCGCGGCGGACGCGCTGGCGATCCTGGTGGGCCGGATGCTCGGCCGGCACCTGCCGGAGCGGACCATCCGGTACGGCGCGGCCGTGCTGTTCGCCATCTGTGGTCTCTGGCTGGTCTTCGAGGCAATCCGGGAGCTGAGCTGAGCGGCGCTCGGATGATCAGGAATCACCACGATGGGTAAGTACCGGAGGTGACGCCGCGGCGGTGCGACGTGCGCCGCCCGGCACACCACCGAAACGGACGACCGGGAGGTTCCGCGCATGAGCAGGCACGACGAGCCCAACGAGTACGGCTTCGCCGGGGGCGCCACGGCGCCGGAGCCACCGGCCGGCGGTCGCGCGGACGAGCAGGACCGCGCCGAGCGGGTCGCGGTTCCGGGTGACGACCTCACCGAGCCGTTCGCCGACGCGCTGGAGGAGACCGAGGACGCCGACCGCCCCGCCGAGCGGCGCCGCTGATCGCCGTCGTACGCCGGCCGCCGCCCCGACCGGGGCGGCGGCCGGCGCGTGCGGGTCAGGCCGGCCGTTCCTGGTAGACGTCCGGGATGCCGTCGCCGTCGTCGTCCCGGCTCTCCCGTTCACTGATCCGGCGGTGCACCCGGTTGCGCCGGAGCAGCACCACGGCGGCCAGGGCGGCGGAGATCAGCGAACCGGCCAGCACCGCGGCCTTGACCCGCTCGTCCTCGGGGCTCCCCGGGCCGAACGCCAGCTCCCCGATGAGCAGGGACACGGTGAACCCGATGCCGGCCAGCAACGCCAGCCCGACCAGGTCCGCCCAGGTGATCTCCTCGTCCAGTTCGGCACGGGTGAACCGGGCGAGCAGGAACGTCGAGCCGAACACGCCGATCACCTTGCCCAGCACCAGGCCGCCGGCCACGCCGAGCACGACCGGGTCCCGGACGACCGCGCCGAGGTCCACGTCGACCAGCGGGACCCCGGCGGCGAAGAACGCGAAGACCGGTACGGCGAGGCCGGCGGAGATCGGCCGCCAGCGGTGCTCCAGCCGTTCGGCGAGCCCAGGCTCACCGCGCCGCCCGGCCAGGACCGGCACGGTGAAGCCGAGCAGCACGCCCGCCACCGTGGCGTGCACGCCGGAGGCGTGCACCAGCACCCAGGCGGTCACCGCCAGCGGGATCAGCGCCCACCACCAGGTGCGCCGCCGCTGCACCAGCAGCGCGAACCCGGCGATCGGCAGCAGCGCCCCGAGCAGCGGCAGCGGGTGGAATTCGGCGGTGTAGAACACCGCGATGACGGTGATGGCCAGCAGGTCGTCGACGACCGCGAGGGTGAGCAGGAAGGCCCGCAGCCCCGCCGGCAGGTGCGAGCCGATCACGGCCAGCACGGCGAGCGCGAACGCGATGTCGGTGGCGGTGGGGATCGCCCAGCCGCGCAGTCCCGCGCCACCGGCGCCCGCGGTCACCGCCAGGTAGACGAGCGCCGGCACCACCATGCCGCCGACGGCGGCGACCACCGGCAACGCGGCCCGCCGGGGGTCCCGCAGGTCCCCGGCGACGAACTCACGTTTGAGTTCCAGGCCGACCACGAAGAAGAAGATCGCCAGCAGCCCGTCGGCGGCCCAGGAGGCCAGGCCCAGGTCGAGGTGCAGCGCCGCGCCGCCGGGCCAGGGCACCCAGTCGCCCAGCGCGGCGTAGGCGGCGCGCCACGGCGAGTTCGCCCAGACCAGGGCGAGGACCGCGCCGAGCAGCAGCAGCCCGCCACCGACCGTCTCGGTGCGCAGCACGTCGGCCAGGAAGCGGGCTTCCGGCCAGGAGCGGCGTTCCAGCAGGCGGGAGGAGCGCGGGGCGTGATGGGGCATGCGGTGTCCGTCCGGGAGCAGGGGTCGGTGGATCCATCGCCGACCAGGCTTCCCGGCACACCGTCGCCCACCCTATCGGTCCGCCGGAGCGGCGGCGAGCGGAGCGGGGCCGGGGCGCCGCCCCACGCACCGCCGGCGGCGGGTCAGCGCTGGCCGGGCAGCGCCGGCAGGACCGCGCCGACCGTCTCGCAGAACGCCGCCATCCGTTTGATCAGCTCGTCCGGGTCGGCGTACGGGTCCAGCGAGCGCATCTCGTCCGGGTCCAGCGGGGGCACCGGCACGTGGGAGATCAACGGGTGCAACGGCCGGCTGTCCGACTCGTCGGCGCCGAAGAGGTGCTCGTGCAGCTTCTCGCCCGGCCTGAGCCCGGTGAAGACGATGTTCACCGGGTGGTCCGCCTCGGCGGACAGCCGCCGCGCCACGTCCGCGATCCGGACCGGCTCGCCCATGTCGAGCACCAGCGCCTCGCCGCCGCGGCCGATGGTGGCGGCCTGCAGGACCAGGTGGACGGCTTCCTGCACGGTCATGAAGTAGCGGGTCACGTCCGGGTGGGTGACGGTGATCGGCACGCCGGCCCGGATCTGCGCCTGGAACGCGGTCAGCACCGACCCCCGGCTGCTGAGCACGTTGCCGAACCGGACGCTCAGGTAGGTGCCGCCGAGCTGCGCGGCCAGGTGGGCGGTGAGCCGCTCGGTGATCCGCTTGGAGTAGCCGAGGACGCTTGTCGGGTTGGCCGCCTTGTCGGTGGAGATGTTGACGAACTCGGCGACGTCCCGGCACGCCTCCAGCACGTTCAGGGTGCCCCAGATGTTGGTCTTGATCGCCTCGCCGGGGTGCCGCTGGAGCAGGGTCAGGTGCTTCAGCGCCGCCGCGTGGAACACCACGTCGGGCTGCCGGTCGGCGATCACCCGGGAGATGCCCTCGGCGTCCCGGATGTCGGCCAGGATCAGTTCGGGGCCGTCCAGCAGCGCCCGACCGTGCAGGGACATCTGGAGCGCGTGCAGCGCCGACTCGTCCCGGTCGAGCATCATCAGCTCGTCCGGCTCGCAGCGGGCGATCTGCCGGCACAGCTCCGAGCCGATCGAGCCGCCGGCGCCGGTGACCAGCACCCGCCGGCCGGCGAGGCCGCCGCGTTCGACGGTCAGCTCGGACACCCGGTGGGCGCGGCCGAGCAGGTCGGTGAGCTGGAGATCGCGGACGGCGGTGGCGTCGACCGGGCGGTCGAGCACCTCGCGGACCGGGGGCAGGACCTTGAACGTGGCTCCGGCCTCCAGCGTGCGGGTGCGCACGTCGCGCAGTAGCTGCGGGTCGCCGCCGGTCATGGAGAAGATGACGGTACGGGCCTGGGTGGCCCGGACCACGGCGCCGACCTGCTCCCGCCCGCCGAGCACGCGCAGCCCCTCCAGCCGGAGCCCGCGGCTCTCCGGGGCGTCGTCGAGCAGACCCACCGGCCGGTAGCTGCTGTCCGGGTCGTGCAGCAGCACGCGGACCAGCCGTTCGCTGGCCGCGTCCACGCCGTAGACCAGGCACCGGTCGGCGTGCCGCGCCGCCGGGCGGTGCCGGTCGGCGTGGAACCGCCACAGTCCGCGACCGGCCGCCATCAGCACCAACGCGACGGCGCCGCCGACGAGCGGGGTGGTCGCCGGGACCGGCCGCTCGGTCCAGGGCAGCACGCCGGCGAGCGTGACCGCGGCGGTGATCGCGACGGTGCCGGCCAGCCCGCGGGCGTCTCCGGCGCTGCCGATCGGATAGCGCCCGTAGAGCCGGGAGCGCAGCAGCGTGAGCAGCGCGTAGAGCGCGGCGCAGGCGAGCGCGACGGTGAGGACGCGACCGGTCGCGGCGGTGGTCAGGTCGAACTCGTAGCGGGTCCAGGCGGCGCCGAGAAATCCTCCGCACCAGGCGGCCGTGTCCAGCGTTAACAGGGAGAGAGTGGCGGCGCGGTGGGTGGCCCTGCCGTGGGGTCGCACGGCGTCCGGCGCGGTGGTGGCTTCACGTTCCATGGTTGCCCTCTGCGTCCATCTGGAATGAGCGGGTTTGCGTCGTCCGTGCATGTCCAGTCGTTTACATTCGTCTGGTCACCTAACGTGGTGAATGGGCGATTCGATCCTGGCACGGCTACTGGGGCTTTTAGGGGGCTTTCGTGCAGTTTCATCGGCAGACCGGCGTGTCGGGAGGGGATGCGGAATGAACGTTGTCGGCTACCTGCGCCTGGTTCGACGCCACTGGTGGATCGTGCTGGTCACGGTGATGCTCGCCGTGGCTGCCGCCGCCTTCCTGACGGTCCGTGCGGCGCCGCGGTACCAGGCCTCGGTGACCTTCTTCGTCACCACGCCCAGCCAGGGGGTCACCGACGCCTACCAGGGCAGCCTCTTCCTCCAGCAGCGGGTGAAGTCCTACGGCGACCTGCTCACCAGCGACCGGCTGGCGCAGAGCGTGGTCGCGGACGCGCCACTCGGGCTCACCGCCGACCAGGTGCGCAGCCGGATCAACACGTCCACCACGACCGGCACGGTGCTGCTGCGGGCGACGTTCACCGACACCGACCAGAACCGGGCGCTCAAGACCACCGAGACGCTCTCGGCCAAGTTCGTCGAGCTGGTGCGCAAGGTGGAGACCCCGCCGGACGGCAAGGCGCCGCCCATCAAGATCGAAATGGTCAGCGGACCGCGGGTCACCTCCAGCCCGGTCTCGCCGCGACCGGCGCGCAACCTGGCCCTGGGCGGGCTGCTCGGCCTGCTGGCCGGCGCCGCGCTGGCCGTGCTGCGCGGCATGGCCGACGTACGGATGCGCGACGCCGTGGCGTTGCAGCGGGTGACCGGCAGCCCGCTGCTGGGCGAGATCCCGTTCGAGGCCGGCGCGAAGGCCGCCCCGCTGATCGTCGGTGACGCGGCCACCTCGGTCCGCGCCGAGGCGGTCCGCAAGCTGCGGACCAACCTGCGCTTCGTGGACGTGCACGAGCCGGCCCGGGTCATCGCGGTCACCAGCGCCCTCCAGGGCGAGGGGAAGACCACCATGGCCTGCAACGTCGCCATCGCGCTGGCCGAGGCGGGCTGGCGGGTGCTGCTCATCGACGCCGACCTGCGCCGCCCCAAGGCCGCCGACTACCTCGGTCTCGACGGCGGGGTCGGGCTCACCGACGTGCTCGTCGGCGACGTGCAGGTCGGCGACGTGGTACAGCGTTGGGGCGAGAAGTCGCTGCTGGTCCTGCCCAGCGGCGCCACCCCGCCGAACCCGAGCGAGCTGCTCGGCTCCAAGGCGATGGCGGATTTGTTGGTGGCGCTGCGCGAGTCGGCGGACATCGTGATCATCGACACCGCGCCGCTGCTCGCGGTCACCGACGGCGTGGTGGTGGCCGTGCAGGCCGACGGCGCGCTCCTGGTCACCCAGCAGGGGCGGACCTCGCGCGGCCAGGTGGCCGCCGCGGCGCGGGCGCTCAGCTCGGTGTCGGTGCGTCTGCTCGGCTGCGTGCTCAACATGGCCAAGGTCGGCAAGGCGGACGCCTACCAGTACGAGACGTACAAGGTGGTCGTGCCGCCGGCCGCGCCGACCGTGCCCACCGACCGCGTCGGGGCGACCCAGCGGGGTGGGCGGACCGCCGTGGGTGACCGGACTCAGGAACTCACCCGGCTGTCGCGATGAGTGCGAGCAGGGGCCGGATCGACCGCTCGATCTCCTCGGCGCACCGGCGGAAGTCGGCCGGGGAGCCGCCGATCGGATCCCGCAGGTCGTCCGTGCCGTCGGGGGCGGGTTGCAGCCGCCCCCGGGCACGGACGGCCGCCACCACGGCCGCCCGCAGCGGGGTGTCCCCGGGCGCGCCGTCCGGCCGGGCCGCGGCGGCGAGGCGGGCGAACTGGTGCAGCGTGAACATCCGGCCCAACGCGGCCGGGGCCAGCGCCGCGCAGGCCGAACGCTGCCGTCGGGTCGCGGTCAGCACCAGCGCCGCCGAGGTGAGGTGCTCCGGGCGCAGCCGGCGGGTGCGGAAGGCGGTCACGTCCGCGCCGTTCCCGGCGGCCACCTCGACGGCGTACGGGTGCATGGCCGCCCCGTCGACCGCGTCGGTGCCGGCGCTGGCCACCGGTACCGGGAGCCCGGCCAGCAGCCGGCGGGCGATGAACTCGGCCATCGGTGACCGGCACATGTTCGCGTGGCAGACGAAGAGCACCCCGTCGCGCATCTGGACCCCCCTGGTCGGCGCGGTCGCGCGAGGCGGCGCCGCGACGGCGTGCGGCCGGCGGTCGCGGCCGGCCGGCGAGGGGATGCCGGCATCGTACGCGCCGCGGTGGACCGGGGTCCGGCAGGCCGCGCCGGGAGCGCGGCCATGAGGATCGGCATCCTGTCGTACCACTTCCCGCCGGAACCGGCGTTCATCCCGGGCAGCCTGGCCGAGGAGTTGGCCGCCCGGGGCCACGAGGTGCGCGTGCTCACCGGCTTCCCGGACCACCCCGGCGGCCGGCTCTATCCGGGCTGGCGTCAGCGGTGGTGGCACCAGACGCGCAGCGAGCGGCTGGCCGTCCGCCGGGTGCCCCGGTACGCCGGTGGTGAGGGCTCGGCCCGCGCCCGGAACGCCGGCTGGCTCTCGTTCGCCGGCAGTGCCGCGCTCGCCGGCCGCCGCTACCTGCGGGGTCTCGACGCGCTGTACGTCCTCCAGCTCCCCGCGGTGACCTTCGCCGCGACCGGCCTGCTGCGGTTGTTGGGCCGCCCGCCGACGGTGCTGCACGTGCAGGACGTCTGGGCGGAGGAGGAGCCGGCCCGGCCGGGGGCGTCGCGCGGCTGGTCGGGACGGCTGGACGCCGGCCTGCGCCGGCTGTACCGGGAGGCGGACGCGGTCGCGGTCAGCGCGCCGTCCATGGGCGAGCTGGTGCTCGCCGGTGGGGTCGAGCCGGACCGGGTCCGCACGGTGTTCAACTGGACCGACGAGCGCCTGTTCCGCCCGGCCGAGCCGGGTCCCGCCGCCCGCCGGTTGATCCGCCGGGACGACCGCTGCGTGGTGATGCACGCCGGCACGATCGGCGTACGGCAGGGTCTGGAGACCGCGGTCCGGGCGGCGGCGGCGCTGGGGGACCGGATGGACCTGGTCCTGGTCGGCTCGGGCGCGGAGGAGCGGCGGGTGCGAGGGCTCGCCGCCGACCTCCGCGCGGACAACGTCCGGTTCGTCGAGCGGCGCTCGCCGGCGGACATGCCGCAGCTGTACGCGGCTGCCGACTACCAGCTCGTCATGCTGCGCGACCGGCCGGAGCTGCGTGGCACGGTGCCCGGCACGTTGCCGGCCGCGCTCTCCTGCGCCGCGCCGGTGGTCGCCTCGGCCGGCGGCGACACCGCGGAGCTGGTGGAGCGGGCGCGTGCCGGGTTGTCCTGCCCGCCCGAGGACTGGGCCGCCCTGGCCGACCGGTTCTGGCTGGCCGCGGCGATTCCGGCCGCCGCCCGGGCCGACATGGGCCGCCGGGGTCGGGACGCCTACCTGCGGCAGATGTCGCTGCGGGCCGGCGTCGACCGGATCGAAGCGCTCCTGCGCGACGTGGCCACAGGCCGGATGAAGAACGCGAAAACGGACTACTAGCTCTATCTATCCGATACATACTCCTATACGACATGAACATCGAACGGTGATCGAAGGCCGGTCGACCTGAGGAGAGTGGCGTGACGGAACACGGTGCGTCGCATCGCCGACACCGACGCTCACGGCGACGCCGCCGGGCCCGCGTCCGCCGCGTCCTGCTGGTCGGGCTGGTGGTCGTCTCGGTGCTGGCGACCGCCGGCGGCTGGGTCACGTTCCGGGGCTGGCAGGCCCGTGCCCACCTGGTGAACGCCGCCGGCCTGGCCAAGGATCTCAGCGCCCAGGTGCTCGACGGCGACATCGCCCGGGCCCAGCGGACCCTGGCCGCGCTCCAGGAGCAGGCCAGCGCCGCGCGCGGGGCGACCGGCGACCCGGTCTGGTGGCTCGGCCAGGAGATCCCGTACGCCGGGGACAACCTGACGGCGGTGCGGCAGATCTCGGTGGCGGTGGACGACCTGGCCCGGCTCGCCTTCCCCACGCTGCTCCGGGTCGACCTCGCCTCGTTGGTGCCGAAACAGGGCCAGCTCGACGTGGCCCGGCTGCGCGCGGTCTCGGCCGAGGTGTCGGCCGCCGACCAGGCGGTCCGGCGGACGGCGGATCGGCTGCGGGCGGTGCCGACCCGCGGCCTGGTGGCCCAGGTGCGCGACGCGGTCACCGCGCTGCGGGAAGAGCTGGACCGGTTGGGCGGCCTCACCTCGGCCGCCGACCACGGCGTCCGGCTGCTGCCGCCGCTGCTCGGCGCGGACGGCCCGCGCAGCTACCTGCTCGTCTCGCAGAACCCGGCCGAGTTGCGCGCCACCGGCGGCATGTTCGGCGCGTACGCGGTGTTGCGGGCGGACGGCGGCCGGATCCGGTTGGCGGGGCAGGGCAACGCGACGGATCTGCAGTACTTCGATCCACCGCTGAAGGTGGACCCGGAGATGCGCCGGCTCTGGACCGACCTGCCGGGAATGTACCCGGCGGACGTCAATCTCAGCCCGGACTTCCCGGCCGCCGCGGCGCTCTACCGGGAGATGGTGCGACGTCGCACCGGCACCACCGTGGACGGCGTCCTGGCGGTCGACCCGGTGATGCTGTCGTACCTGCTCAACGTCATCGGCCCGGTGGGCGTGCCGGACGGCCCGGCGTTGACCGGCAGCACCGCCGTGCGGACGCTGCTCAGTGACTCGTACCGGGACCTGGGCGTGAAGGCGCAGGACGAGTTCTATACGCGGGCCGCGTCCGGGGTGTTCGACGCGCTGTTCACCAGGACGGTTGACCCGCGCGCCCTTTTAACCGTTATTAGCCGGTCAATACAGGAACGTCGGATATTGTTCTGGAGTGTCCGATCCGAGGAGCAGCGCGCGCTGGTCGGCACCCGGATCGCCGGGCAGCTCCCGGAGCAGGACGCCGTGCCGACGGTCGGCGTGTTCCTCAACGACGGCAGCGGCGCGAAGCTCGGCTACTACCTCAGGTTCTCGGCCACCCTGACGGTCGGCGCGTGCCAGCCGGACGGACGCCGTGAACTGCGGCTGCGGGTCACGGTGCACTCCACCGCCCCACGGTCGGGGCTGACCGAGTCGGTCACGGGCATGGCCCTGTCCGGCGACAAGTACACCGCTCGCACGTTCGTCTCGGTGCACACCCCGAGCGGCGGCGCGGTCCTCGCCGGCCGGCTGGACGGCCGGGCCACCGCGATGGGCAGCGGACTCGACCGCCGCCGTCAGGTGGCGGTGGCGAACGTGGAGGTCGGCCCGGGGCAGACCCGGACGCTCGACGTGACGTTGCTCACCGGCCAGAACGGCGCGGGCACGGCCGATCTGGTGCTCACCCCCACCGTCACCCCGTGGACCACCCAGATAACCACCGCACCCAGATGTGAACAATAGGAGGGAAACCATCATGCGGCTATCCCGCATCATCATGGCGCTCTCGGTGGGCCTGGCCGTCGTGGCCGCGCCGACCGCGGCCGGGGCGGCGCAGCCGCAGCCACCGGTCTACCCGCCCGCACAGCCGTCGTTGATCCTCGTCGACCCGACCATCACGTTGGGTGAGACCTTCACCCTGAAGGGGTCCGGCTTCCAGCCCTTGGAGACGGCCGACATCGACGTCAGCATCTCCGACCTGCCCATGGCCGCTCCGGCCGAGGGGACCGCGCGGCGCAGCGACGGCAGCACGGTGGCGATGGCGGCGGTGTCGTACACGTCGACCCTCACCGCGCCGCAGGCGGCGCCCACGCACTTCACCGTGACGGTGGACGCCAACGACGACTTCACCGTCACCTACCGTCCGACCCGCGTCGGCCGCCACACGTTCACCGCCACCGGGCGGACGTCCGCCCGTACGGCCAGCACGACCGGGACGGTATTCCCGGTGCGACCGACGCGTCCGCCGCACCACGGCGGGCACCTGCCCGTCACCGGTGGCAGCATCGGCACGCCGCTGAAGTTCGGCGGTGGCCTGGCCGGTGCCGGCGCGGTGCTGCTGCTGGCGTCCCTGGCCTGGCGCCGCCGTCGCCTCGGCTGACCCGAGGCGCCGGGGCAGGACCCCGGGCCGACCGCGAGTGCCCGCCGGAGCTTCTCCGGCGGGCACCCGCTTGTCTCGGGCACGCCGCACAATGACCCGGTGCACCCGACGCCACCGTGGACCGATCCCGCCGGCCTCCTCGCGCTGCCCGGCGGCGCCACCGTGCGGGGACGCCGCGTCGCCGCCCCGGCCTCACCCGCCGACTTCGCCCTGCTGCTGGCGCGCGGGCCCGAGCCGGCCTGGCCGGCCCGGCGGATTCGCTGGCCCGACTTCTGGCTGCCGCTGGACCGCGCCGACGCCCTCGACGCGTTACGCGAGGCGCGTCGGCGCGCGTACGCCGGCCAGCGGGTCGAGGTCGCCTGCCACGGCGGCGTCGGCCGCACCGGCACCGCGCTCGCCGCCCTGGCGGTGCTGGACGGGCTGACCGCCGAGCGGGCGGTCGCCTGGGTGCGCGCGCACTACCACCCGCGCGCGGTGGAGACACCGTGGCAGCGGCGGTGGCTGCGCGGCGTCCACTGACGGGTCCCACCGGCCCGACCACGGCGCGGGGCCGGAGGGTCGGCGCACCGTCACCGGCCCGGTGAGCCGCGCCGCCGGCACGCCCGCGCTGGGTAAGGTGCCTCTTCATGAGAGCCCGGGTCCTGGCCGCCGTCACCGCCGTCACCCTGCTCGCGGCCGGGGTGCCCGCCCCGGCGCGGGGCGCTGCCGCGCCGGCTCCCGCTCCCGGTGCCACGGCACCCTGCCCGCGGCTGCCCGCGCCGACGGTGTCCCGGCCGCCGCGTCCCGTCCCGCCGCCGGCGGTGCCGCACCAGCAGGTGGTGGGCGGGGAGACACTGGCCGGGCCGGGCCTGGTCACCCCGCCCGGCAGTCCCGCGCCGCCCGCGGTCACCGCCACCACCTGGCTGGTCGCCGACCTGGACAGCGGCGCCGTGCTGGGCGCCTGCGGGCCGCACGAGTACGGCACGCCGGCCAGCACCCAGAAGCTGCTGCTGGCCGCCACCATGCTGAGCCGCCTCGACCCGAGGCAGGTGGCCGTCGCCACCCGCGCGGACCTGGAGATCGAGCCGGGCAGCTCGGCGGTGGGCCTGCTGGTCGGCGGGCGCTACCCGGTGGAGACGCTCTGGCTGGGCCTGCTGCTCCAGTCCGGCAACGACGCGGCGAACATGCTGGCGCGGCTGGGCGCCGGCAGCGCCCGGGCCGGGGTGGACCGGATGAACGCCGAGGCCCGCCGGCTCGGCGCGTTGCAGACCCGGGCCGTCACCCCCTCCGGGCTGGACGGCCCGGGGCAGTTCACCAGCGCGTACGACCTGGCGCTGATCGCGCGGGCCTGCTTCGCCGACCCGCGCTTCGGCAGGTACGCGTTGACCGAACGGGCCCAGGTCCCGGCCCAGCCCGCGCTGAAGAAGGGCGGGTTCCAGATCCAGAACGAGAACCAGCTCATCTACCGCTACCCGGGTGCGCTGGGCGGCAAGACCGGCTTCACCGAGCTGGCCCGGCACAGCTACGTCGGTGCCGCCCAGCGGGGCGGGCGCCGGCTGGTGGTCACGCTGCTCGGCGCCGAGGCCCGGCCGGTACGCGGCTGGCAGCAGGGCGCGCAACTGCTCGACTGGGGCTTCGCGCTGCCCCGGGACGCGTCGGTCGGCCGGCTGGTCGACCCGGGTGAGCTGGACGCCGCCCCCGCCGGGCCGGTGGCGGAGAAGGCTCCGACGGCCGACGCCCCGGCGCGCCCGACGCCGGGACCGTGGCGGGGCCCGGCCGGTACCGCGCTGCGCCGGATGGCCGACGGCGACTGGACGCTCATCGTGCCCACCGCCGGGCTGCTGGCCCTGGTCGTCGGCGGGACGGTGGCGGTGGTCGTCGCCCGGCGGTCCCGGTCCCGGCGGTCCGGTCGCCGCCGCGCCTGACCGGTCCCGATCCGGTCGCGTGGACGCCGCCGGGGTGGGTAAGCGCCGCCCATGGCGCACCCGGGACGGATCGTGGTGGTCTCCGCGGACATCGGCGCCGGGCACGACCGGGCCGCCGACGAGCTGACGGAGCGCCTGCGCGGCCGGGGCTTCCAGGTGGACCGGCTGAACCTCTTCCACCTGCTGCCCGGCCCGGTGCACCGGGCGGTGCGGGAGACCTACCGGAGGGTGCTGCACCGGCTTCCCCGGGGCTACCATTTGCTGTTCCGGCTCACCAGCCGGTCACGGGTGTCCGTCCGCGCCATCCGCGTGCTGCTGCGCCCGTTCCGGGCCCGGATCCGCCGCCGCATCCCGCCGGACACGAGGGCGGTGGTGACCACCTACCCGTTCGCCAACCAGCTTCTCGGGCCGCTGCGGCACCGTGGCCGGCTCGGTGTCCCGGTCCTCACCTATGTGACCGATTTCGTGGTGCACCCGACCTGGCTCGCGCCGGGCGTGGACGTGTACTGCACGGTGCGGCACGCCGAGCTGCAAGGGGGCGCCGACGTCGACGTCGCGGTGGTCCAGCCGTTGGTCTCCCGCGCGTTCGCCGGCGGTGCCGGCCTCGACCGGCGACGGGCCCGGCAGCGGTTCGGTCTGCCGCCGGAGGGCGTGCTTGCCCTCGTCGTGGCCGGGTCCTGGGGGGTCGGCGAGGTGGCGGCCACGGTGGCGGAGGTCGGCGCGACCGGGGCGCGGCCGGTGGTGGTCTGCGGGCGCAACGAGGCGTTGCGCCGGCGAATGAGCGGTCCCGGTCGACACGTGCTGGGCTGGGTGGACGACATGCCGGCGCTGATGCGGGCCGTGGACGTGGTGGTGGAGAATGCCGGCGGGCTGACCTGTCAGGAGGCGCTCGCGGCCGGGGTGCCGGTGGTCACCTACCGTCCCCTTCCGGGGCACGGGCGGGCGAACGCCGATGTCCTGGCCCGGTCCGGCCTCACCCGGTGGGCGGGCACGCCGGAACAGCTCGGCCCGGTGCTCGCGGCGGTGCTCGGGACCGGCCCGCCGCGGGACACCGCGGGGCCGTGCGCCGGCGCGGCACCCGAGGACCCGGCCGGGCTGGTCGCCGAGGCCGCGCGCCGGGCGGTCCCGGCCGGTCCGGCCGACCCGGGACGCCGGCCGCTGCTGGACCCGGTCGGCGACGCGGTGGCCGTCGTCGCCGCGCTGCTTCAGTCCACCGGCGGGCTGCGGTGAGGATCGCCGCCCTGGCCGGGGCGGCGGTGGCGTTGCCGGTGGTGCACGCGGCGCCGGCGGTCACCGCGCTGCCGGCGCTCCGCCGGCGTCTGCTGCCCGGTCTGCACGGCCTCGGGTCGCCCGACCGGGTCGCGCTGACCTTCGACGACGGCCCGGACCCGGAGTCGACGCCCCACTTCCTGGACGTGCTGGCCGCGCACCACGTCCGGGCCACGTTCTTCGTGCTCGGGGTGATGCTGCGGCGTCGCCCCGACCTGGGTCGCCGGCTCGTCGCGGCCGGCCACGAGGTGGCCCTGCACGGCTGGGCGCACGACAACCTGCTGCTGCGCGGGCCGGCCGGCACCGTCCGCGACCTGACCCGCGCGTACGACCTGGTGGGGGACGTGACCGGCCGGCCGCCGGCGTTCCTGCGCCCGCCGTACGGGGTGCTCACCGGCGCGGCCCTGGTCGCCGCCCGGCGCCTGCGCCTGCGGCCGGTGTTGTGGAGCTGCTGGGGGCGGGACTGGACCGCGTCGGCGACCGGGGACACGGTCCGGCGTCGCGTCCTGGCCGGGTTGCGCGGCGGTGGCACGGTCCTGCTGCACGACTCCTCCTGCGTCGCCGCGCCGGGCGCGTGGCGGTCCGGGCTCGCCGCGCTGCCCGGACTGCTCGCGGAGTGCCGCCGCCGAGGGTGGCACGTCGGCCCGCTCGGCGCCCACCGGCTCGTCGCGCGCTGACCGGGGGCGCGGAACCCTAGCGCACGCCACACGCCGCGGGACGTGAATCCCGGAGCCGGCTACCCGTTCGGGTCGGCGTGGCTAGCGTGCGGGCATGAGGACCTGGGGACCGTACGTGGCGCTGGCCGCCGCCCTGCTCCTGCCGCTGTCGACGCCGGTGACCCCCGCCGTGGCGGCGACCCGGACCGGCGGGCCGGCCCGCCGGCTGCCGGGCGGGGCGCCGCCCTGCCCGAACGCGCCGGCCCCGGCGACCCGCCCGCCGCAGGCCCCGCCGCCGCCCGACCCGGCCGCCCGGTCCGTCGGCGGCGCGGCGCTGGACACCGCCGGTCTCGTCGTCCCGGCAGCGGCGACCGCGACGCCGCCGCCGGTGACCGCGACCTCGTGGCTGGTCGCGGACCTGGACACCGGTGCGGTGCTCGGCGGCTGCGGCCCGCACGAGTACGGCGTCCCGGCCAGCGTGCAGAAGCTGCTGCTGGCCGCCACCATGCTGCCCCGGCTGGACCCGGACCGGGGAGGTCACCATGACCGCCGGCGACCTGGCGATCGAGCCGGGCAGCTCGGCGGTCGGCTTGGCCAAGGGCGGGCACTACCGGATCGAGACGATCTGGCTGGGCCTGCTGCTGAAGTCGGGCAACGAGGCGGCCAACGCGCTGGCCCGGCTCGGGGGTGGCCCGGACGGGCTGGCCGGCGGTGTCCGCGCGATGAACGACGAGGCGTATCGGCTCGGCGCCCGGCAGACGCACGCGGTCACGCCGTCCGGGCTGGACGGCCCGGGGCAGTTCACCAGCGCGTACGACCTGGCGTTGATCGCCCGGGCGTGCTTCCGCGAGCCGGCCTTCCGGCGCTACACCGCCACCCGCACCGCGCAGGTGCCCGCCCAACTGGCGTTGCCCGAGAAGGCGTTCCAGATCCAGAACGACAACATGCTGCTGGATCACTATCCGGGCGCGCTCGGCGGCAAGACCGGCTTCACCGATCTGGCCCGGCACACGTACGTCGGCGCGGCCGAGCGCGGCGGGCACCGGCTGGTGGTGACGCTGCTCGGCGCGGAGATCCCCACCCAGCGTGGCTGGCAGCAGGGCGCGGCGCTGCTGGACTGGGGGTTCGGGTTGCCCCGGGGCGCGGCGGTCGGCCGCCTGGTGGAGCCGGGCGAGCTGGACCGCTCGCCGACGCCCGCCGCCGGGGCCGCGTCGGCGTTGGCCGGGCACGCCGGCCTGGGCGGCGCGGCGCGGCCCGGCGCGGGGTCGGACGTCGGCCTGCCGCTGGCGGTGGGCGCGGTGGTGGTGGCCGGGGGAGCGGTGCTGCTGGCCCGTCGCCGCCGGCACGCGGCGGCGGTGGCACTGTCGGCCGTGCGCGGGCTGGGCGAGCCGGAAATTCCGGAAGGCGACTGAAAAGTCCGGACTGTCAGGTCCCGGCGGGGGCCGCGGTGCTGTCCCGCACCACGAGTTCGGTGGCCAGCTCGATCCGGGGCGACTCGATCTCCTCACCCTGGGCCAGGCGCAGCACGGTGCGGGCCGCCAGGCGGCCCATCTCCACCAGCGGCTGGCGCACGGTGGTCAGCGGCGGCGAGGCCCACCGCGCCTCCGGCAGGTCGTCGAAGCCGACCACGGAGACGTCGTCGGCGACCCGCAGGCCGCGTCGTCGTACCGCCTCGTAGACCCCGAAGGCCATCTGGTCGCTGGCCGCGAAGATCGCGGTGGGCGGGTCGTCGAGGTCGAGCAGCGCGCCGCCGGCCGTGTAGCCGGAGGCGTGGTAGAAGTCGCCGGGGTGCACCAGCCGGTCGTCGGCCGGCACGCCGGCGGCGGCCAGCGCGGCCCGGTAGCCGTCCAGCCGGGCCCGGCTGCACAGCAGGTGCGGCGGGCCGGCGACGAACCCGATCCGCCGGTGGCCCAGGGTCAGCAGGTGCTCGGTGGCGGACAGGCCGCCGGTCCAGTTGGTGGCGCCGATCGCCGGCACGTCCGTCCCGGCCACGCCGGCGTCCGGGTCGACCACCACCACCGGCACGTTGAGCCGGCGCAGTTGCGCGTGCACCGCCGGGCTCAGGTGCGAGGTCACCACGATCACGCCGTCGGAGGCGCGGGCGCGCAGATTGTGCAGCCACTGCCGGGTGGAGCTGGACTCGCGGTGCACGGCCGAGACGACGACGCCCACCCCGGCGGCGTGGCCGACGTCCTCCACCCCGCGGATGATCTCCACGGCCCAGGGGCTGTCCAGGTCGTTGAAGACCAGGTCGACCAGGTCCGCCCGGCGCACCGTGCGGCTGTTGCGTCGCCGGTAGCCGTGGTGGCGCAGCAGTTCCTCGACCCGCTCCCGGGTGTCCGGCGCGACGTCGGAACGCCCGTTGAGCACCCGCGACACGGTCGGCACGGAGACGCCGGCCTCCCGTGCGATCGCGGTGATGGTCACCCTGCGCTCGTCGTCCGCGCTCACCCGTGTTCCCTTCGCCGGCTGCCGGACCGACCGGAAAACCGTTCCGCCCCACGCACATCTTGCCGTACGTCGAGGGCTTGACGACAGATCGACCCGGTCCTAGCGTTCGGTCAAGTTGCGGAAACCTTCCGGAAACGCGTCGGCGACCGTGCCACGACGCGCCGCCGCCGACCCGACGAGGAAACCCAGGCGTGTTCACCGACCTGACCGAGGCCGAGCTCCGCCAGCACCGCAGCGACCTGCGCGAACCGCCCGACTTCGACGCCTTCTGGGCCGAGACGCTGGCCGAGGCCCGCTCCTGCGGCGACCCGACGAGCGTGACGCCGGTGCCCACCCCGCTGGCGGCGGTGGACGTCTTCGACGTGACGTTCCCCGGGTTCGCCGGGCAGCCGGTCCGGGCCTGGCTGCGGGTGCCCCGCGGCGCGTCCACGCCGCTGCCGACCGTCGTGCAGTACGTCGGCTACGGCGGCGGACGCGGCCACCCGCTGGAGAACCTGCTCTGGTCCGCCGCCGGCTTCGCCCACCTCCAGATGGACACCCGCGGCCAGGGCTCGGGGTGGAGCCGCGGCGACACGCCGGACGTCGCGGCGGCCGGCCCGCAGGCGCCCGGCATGGCCACCCGGGGCGTGGAGGAGCCACGCCGCTACTACTACCGGCGCTTCCTCACCGACGCGGTCCGGGCCGTCGACGCGGCCCGCGAGCTGCCGGCCGTCGACCCGGACCGGATCGCCGTGCTGGGCCACAGCCAGGGCGGGGCCGCCGCGCTGGCCGCCGCCGCGCTGGCGTCGGGGGTGCGCGCGGCGGTGGCGCACGTGCCGTTCCTCTGCGACATCCCCCGCGCCGTGACGCTCACCGACTCGCCGCCGTTCCGCGAGATCCGGGACTACCTGGCCGTGCACCGCGACCGGGAGGACCAGGTGTTCCACACGCTCGGCTACGTCGACGGCGTCGCGTTCGCCCGACGCGCCGACGTGCCGGCCCGCTTCTCCGTCGCGCTGATGGACGAGATCGTCCCGCCCTCGACGGTCTACGCCGCCTACCACGACTACCGGGGGGAGAAGGAGTTGACGGTGTGGCGCTTCAACGGCCACGAGGCGGGCGGCATCGACGACGACGCCGCCGCGGTCGACTTCCTCCGCGCGACGCTGGGCGGCTGACCGCCGGTCCCGGCGATGCCGGCCCGGCGGCCGGGCCCGGCTGGTAGACACGGCAGCGTGCGCAGACGTACGACGGTGGTCCTGGTCGTGGTGGTCGCGGCCCTCGCGGCCGGCTGCCAGCGACCCGCGCCGCGCCCGACGCCGTCGGCCACCCCGACCGGCCCCCGCGCCCCGGCCGACATCGTCGACCTGGCCACCGTCGACGCGGGCGTGCGCACCGACATCCGGTACGCCTCCGCGCACAACTTCGTCGGCCGGCCGATCGACGGCTACCCCGAGCCGCTCTGCCTGCTCACCCGCCGGGCCGCGGAGGCGCTGCACCGGGTGCAGGCCGCCGCGCTCGCCCGTGGCCGAAGCCTCAAGGTGTACGACTGCTACCGCCCGCAGCGGGCCGTGAACGAGTTCGTCGCCTGGGCGAAGCGCCCGCAGGAGCAGGAGATGAAGGCGGAGTTCTACCCCGAGGTGCCGAAGGACCGGCTCTTCGCCGACGGCTACCTGGGCGCGCCCACCGCGCACAGCCGGGGCAGCACGCTCGACCTGACGCTGGTCCCGGTGCCCACCCCCGCCCAGCCCGGCTATACGCCGGGCCAGCCGCTGCTGTCCTGCGTCGCGCCCGCCGGCCGCCGCTTCGCCGACGACTCGGTCGACATGGGCACCGGGTTCGACTGCTTCGACCCGCTTGCCCACACCGCCGCCCCGGGGCTCACCGACACCGCCCGCCGGAACCGGGCGTTGCTGAAGGAGTTGATGACGGCGCAGGGCTTCGAGAACTACCCGCGCGAGTGGTGGCACTACCGGTACGTGGACGAGCCGTACCCGGACACCTGGTTCGACTTCCCGGTGGCCCGCTCCGTGCTGCGGTAATCCGGTTTGCCTCATGATCCACGGCGGTTAGGCTCAGGGGGACCGACGCCGCCCCGGAAGGACGTCCCGTGACCACCGAACGGATCGGCCCGCCGCTGCGGGCCGGCGAGCGGGAGACGCTGCGCGCGTTCCTCGACTTCCACCGCGCCACGCTGGCCCTCAAGTGCGAGGGGCTGACCGACGAGCAGCTGCGCCGGCGGTCCTCGCCGCCGTCCACGCTGTCCCTGCTCGGTCTGGTCCGGCACATGGCCGAGGTGGAACGCACCTGGTTCCGCCGGGTCATCGCGGCCGAGGACATCCCACTGGTCTGGTCGGACACCGGCGACTTCCAGGTCGCGTACGACGCGCGCGACGCGGACCGCGCGGAGGCGTTCGAGGCGTGGCAGCGGGAGGTCGCGCACGCCCGGCGGATCGAGCTCGCGGCCGAGTCGCTCGACGTGACCGGCCACCAGGCCCGCTGGGGCGAGGACGTCTCGCTGCGCCTGGTGATGCTGCACATGATCCACGAGTACGCCCGGCACAACGGCCACGCCGACCTGCTCCGGGAGGCCGTCGACGGCACCGTCGGCGTGTAAGGCGGGGCCCCTGTCAACGCCTCCGGTAGGGGTGGGGCCCCCGCTTGACACCTCGGCCACGGCGCTCCGGTCAGCGCCCGCGCAGCGGCAGCCAGGTCAGCACGTCGGCGATCCGGGCGTCCCAGTACGCCCAGTCGTGGTCGCCGGGACCGAAGTCGACGGTGACCGGCAGCCCGCGCCGCCGGGCGGTGTCGACGAACCGGACGTTGTCCTCGTACAGGAAGTCCTCGGTGCCGCAGGCGACGTAGAGCGCGGGCAGGTCGTCGCCGGCCCGCTCCAGCAGCGCCACCGTGTCGTCCCCGTCCGGCGCCGGGCCGTCGCCCCAGACGGTGTGCCACACCGGCGGGTCGAGCGGGCTGGTCGGGTGGTTGCGCCGGCGCACCACGTCGAGCGCGCCGGAGAGGCTGGCCGCCGCCGCGAACCGGTCCGGGTGGCGCAGCGCCCACTTCACGGCGCCGTAGCCGCCCATCGACAGGCCGGCCACGAACGTGTCCTCCCGGCGGGGCGAGAGACGGAAGAACGACCGGCACACCTCGGGCAGCTCCTCGCTGAGGAACGACCAGTACCGGTTGCCGTGCGCCTCGTCGCAGTAGAAGCTGCGCTGCGCCTGCGGCATCACCACGGCCAGCCCCAGCGGGGCGGCGTACCGTTCGATCGACGATCGCCGGGTCCACGCCGTGTCGTCGTCGCTCAGGCCGTGCAGCAGGTACAGCACCGGCGGATCACCGTCGCCGGCCGCGCCGGCCATGCCGATCCCGGCCGCGCCCCGGTCGGGCAGCAGCACCGTCATCGAGGTGCCCATGCCGAGCGTCTCGGAGAAGAAGTCACACCGTATCCGCGCCATGAGCCGGCAGCGTACCGGTGGCCCGATGGGGGGCGGATTGACCGTTCCTATTGCCGCGGGCCCTCCACGCGGGACAGGATGGGCATGCGTGCCGGAAACGTGTTCGTAACCTGCGCGTTGCTGGTCTCTGTCACGAGGAAGTGGGAGTCAGTCATGAGCGACGTCTCGGCGGCACTGGGTGTGCGCCTCTACCCGGACCTGGTCGAGCCCGGCGGTCTGGCTCCCGCGCTCGCGCAGACCGCGACCGCCCACCAGCTCGACGTCGGGCGGGTCAGCGCTCCCGAGCAGGGCCGCAGCCGGTTCACCTGCGCCGAGCTGACCTCCGACCGGGGCGTGGTCTGCGTCAGCCTCGGCGCCCAGGCCCGCTACTTCATGATCGACCTGCGGGTCGACGGCGAGGTGCAGGCCCGGGGAGACGCCACCGACCTGCTCCAGGTCGCCCAGGTCGCCGCCGCCTGGCGGTCCGGCACCACGCTCGCCGAACTCACCGCCCGTTTCCCCTTCATGGAGGAGATGAGGCGCCACCCGGTGGCCCAGGCCGGCTAGGGAGGCGACGCCGACGACCGGTGTGGTCGTCCGGGCGACCACACCCGCGCACCCGAACCGGCCAGGTCCGCGTCAGCGGGTGAGGCCGACCGCCGTCGCCAGGTGCGCCACGCCGGTCGGCACGGGTCCGCCGCGCGCCACCTCGGCGAGCACGGTACGCGCCACCGGCCGCATCCGGACCTCGGCCGGCGCGAGCCGGTCCGCCTCGGTCAGGGCACGGCCCGCCCGCCGCAGGTCACCGATCTGGAGGTACGCCCGCGCGGCGTCGACCAGGTGCGCGGCGCGGTGCTCGACGGGCAACCACCGCCAGCCCTCCGACCGGACCGCCGTCTCGTGCCGGGTGACCGCCTCGCCGCCGTCGCCGAGTTCGACAGCCGCCGCCACGTGTGCCACCTGCACGGCAGCCGGCCCGAATCCGTCGAGGTGGGGGTCGTGCCGGTCGTCGGCCCGCCCGGCGATTCCGGCGGCCACCCCCAGCCACTCCGCCGCGCTGCGCGCGTCGCCGCAGGACGCCGCCGCGAGCGCCGCCTCGACCCACAGCGTCCCGGCCAGGGCCGCCTCGACGGGCGACCCGTCGCGCGCCGCCGGGGCACCGGTCCGGTTCGCGGCGGCGATCGTCACCGTCGTCGCCAGCCGCCCCCGCCCCGCGGCACGCAGCGCCTGCCCGAGCGGCACCGCCGCGACCGCCGTCCACCTCGGATGACCGGCGGCCACCGTCACCGCCCGGTCGGCCGCCAGCCACGCCAGATCCGGCTCGCCGAGCTTCACCAGCACCGACGCGGTGATCCGGTACGCCCGCACCAGCAGCCCGCCGGTGCCGTCCCCGCCACCGGCGTACGCGGCCCGGGTTGCGTCGAGCAGCTCCGGCGCCAGGCGCAGCACCTGCGGATAGCGCGCGTGCCGGTACGCCGACCACGCATGATCCACCCGCCGGCCCAGTTCGTCCGGGGACGTCGCACACCGGTGGCCGGACCCGACCGGGAACAGGTCGTAGCGGGCCAGCGCCGCGCGTACCCCGTCCACCCCCTCGTCGCCGCGGGCCGGCGGCGGATTCTCCCGGTCGAGCAGCGTCGCCGGTTCCACCCGCAGCACCCGGGCGACATCCTGGATGACGGAGAAGCGGTCCAGGGCGCGTACGCCGCGTTCGACCTTGTCGACCCAGCTCTTCGACTTGCCCAACCGGTCGGCCAGCATCTGCTGGGTCATCCGACGCCGAACGCGCCACTGCGCGACGCGGCGGCCGACCGGCACGTCACCGCCGGTCATGCCGCCGGTCCGGCACCGCCCGGGTCGTCTCCTCGACCGGTATCCGCTCCGCCTCGGCCTGCGCGAGCAGCCGCTGCCGCGCCGCCTCCCGCTCGGCGGCCTGAATCTGTTCGCTCCTGCGCTCGGCGGCATCGCGCTTCGCACTGTCCATGTGTCCTCCTCCGGAGGCATGGCGGTGCTCCGAAAACCCGATGACCGCCACGCTGAACGACGGACGCGGCTCGCGAGGGAAATTGTGTCTGACGAGCCAGTCCGGAGATCAGCATCCAGTGAGTGAGCGGTGACGTTCGAGCACCGCCGCGTCCGCTAGGTACCTGCGGACAGCGTGCGGACGCCGGCCTCGGCCTGGTCGACGAGCGTGGTCGTGCGGGTGGCTCGGCCGAGGCACCGAACCCGCTCGTAGAGGTCGACGGCCTCAATGGTGTCCCCGGTGTCCGCGAGCGCCGCCGCGAGGCGTAGGAGATAAGGACCCGTCCACGCGGCCCCGGCCGCCTCTGCCGGCAGCCCGGCCAGCCCGCGCCGGAGATGCGCGATGGCGTCCGCGTCGCGACCCAGCAGCCGGTAGGCGAGTCCACGTTGCATGGTCAGGTAGGCGGGGGAGTGGAAGTAGATCCACGGCGGCTCCCGGTCGGGGGCCTGACCGGCCGCCTCGTGCAGGTCGGCGGCTCGATCGAGCAGCCCGGTCACGGCGCTCGCCTCCCCGGTCAGGGCATGACCACGGGCCTGCTGCTGGACCGCGAGCGCTCGCACGCCGGGGCTTGCCGGCTGCCGGGCCGCTGCTGCGGAAAGGTCGATGACCGCATCCGCGCGGCGTTCCGACCAGGCCAGGTGCCCTCGCATGCTGAGTACGGTGGCGATCATGTCCGGGTTGCCGGCTTCCGTGCCCCACTCCAGCGCGGTGCGGTACCAACGCCCGGCAAGACGACGCCGATCACTCGCGGCGTACAGCCAGCCGCCGAACTGTGCCCACTGCGCGGCGACGTCGACCACCTGTGGCCGGAGGACGCCCGTGGCCTCGGCTACCAGCGAGGCCATCATGTCCAGTTGGGCGCGGACCGTCGGCAGCAGCGACGTGGCGCCGAGGGTGTCTTCGAGCCGGCGGTGGGCGGCGAGCGACTCCGCCAGGGCACGCAGCGTCACGTGGTCGACCCGGCGGGGATGTCGGGCGACGTAGGCCAACCGTTCCGGATCGGCCGGCGCGGCGGCCTGGTGGTGCCGCATACCGGCCAGCAGGCCGTTGGCTCCGAGCGCGTTGTCGAGCCGGCCGACAAGGTCGACAGTCGGTTGACGTCGCCCCGTCTCCAGGTCGTGCAGGTGACCTCGGCTGGAGAGGACGAGTGGAGCGAGCTGCCGCAGCGAGAGCCCCGCCGACATGCGGAGCCGGCGTAGCTCAGGACCGAATCGGCCATCCCAGACAGGCGGCACGGGCGGCACCCCCAAGCTCCACTGACGCGGCAGCCCACCCGACGCGACGTAGGCGGCCACTTCGGACCGTACACCGGTCTGAGCTGTGCGTGACGTCCCGCGGGTGGGATCGACTCCGGTGCGCCGAAGTGCCCGCCTCGCGCCCGAAGGATTCTCGTGAATATCGCGTTGCCGCCCCGCGCGTCGCGGTCGTACCGTGAGCGGGCAACGTCAACCGGTTCCAGCCCTCAAGGAGCGCCCCGTGCCGCAGCAGAAACGCACCCGAGCCGAGCGGCCCGCGCCGCGCGCCGGTGCCCTGCTTTCCGCACCGGGCGAAGGCTGTTGGCGAGCGCGGTCGCGACGTGACGATCTCCGAGGGTTGCGCCCGTCGCCCGGCCTCACCTGACCGGACCGGTCCGCGTTCGCGGCCCGCGACCGACAGTGCTGCGGTCGCGGGGTCCCGGCGTCAGCGGGTGCAGTTGATGAGCGCCCGCACCTGGTAGAGGCCCGGCCACGGCTGCGTCGCGAAGTTCCCGCCAGGGCTGCACTGGGTGGCCGGATCGAACCCGTCCGCGCTGGCCAGGGCCCATGCGTTGGTCGTGGCGTAGGACAGCGCGGTGAAGTAGTTGTTGTTCATCCCGGTGCCCACGTAGGACCTGGTTTCGGCGGCCTGAGCCGGACCTGCGGCGAGGATGGACGTGGACAACGCACCGACCATCACGGTGGCTGCGGCGATCCGACGAAGTGCGGGCATGCGGGCTCCTCTGGCTCGATCCGACGCCCGATCTTGGCAGAGGAATAGACGTATCGACAAGCGCTGGGATGGAGCCGACACCCGTCGGCCCAGCCCCACGAACAAGGAGACGATCATGGGTTTCACCCCGCTGGCCGGTACCCGGGCGCCGGTCCGGGTCTGGACGGACCCGTACGCGATCGAGGCGCAGGCGGCCCGGCAGCTGCGCAACATCGGCGCGCTGCCCTGGGTGCAGGGCGTCGCGGTGATGCCGGACGTGCACTTCGGCAAGGGCGCGACGGTCGGCTCGGTCATCGCCATGCGGCAGGCCGTCTCGCCGGCCGCGGCCGGCGTGGACATCGGGTGCGGCATGTCCGCGGTGCGCACCTCGCTCACCGCCGCCGACCTGCCCGACGACCTCGGGCCGCTGCGGTCGGCGATCGAGGCCGCGATCCCGGTCGGTTTCGCGATGCGCGACGACGCGGTCGACCCGCGTCGGGTCCGGGGTCTGGAGCAGGCCGGCTGGGACGACTTCTGGCGCCGGTTCGGCACGCTCGACCGGAAGGTGGCGCAGCTCGAGACGCGGGCGCAGCGGCAGCTCGGCACGCTCGGCGGCGGCAACCACTTCATCGAGGTCTGCCTGGAGCAGGGCGGCCCGGACGACGGCCGGGTCTGGCTGATGCTGCACTCCGGTTCCCGCAACATCGGCAAGGAGCTGGCCGAGCGGCACATGGCGGTGGCGCGCGGGCTGCCGCACAACACCGACCTGCCCGACCGTGACCTGGCGGTCTTCCTGGCCGGCACGCCGGAGATGGACGCGTACCGCCGGGACCTGTGGTGGGCGCAGGAGTACGCGCGGCGCAACCGGGCGGTCATGTTGGCCCTGCTCTGCCAGGTGGTCCGGGACGCGTTCCCGCGGGTCGGCTACGACGAGCCGATCTCCTGCCACCACAACTACGTGGCCGAGGAGCGGTACGACGGGGTGGAGGTGTTGGTGACGCGGAAGGGGGCGATCCGGGCCGGCGACGGCGACCTGGGCATCATCCCCGGCTCGATGGGCACCGGCTCGTACATCGTGCGCGGCAAGGGCAACCCCGACGCGTACTGCTCGGCGTCGCACGGGGCGGGGCGGCGGATGTCGCGGGGGCAGGCGAAGCGGACGTTCAGCACGGCCGACCTGGCCGCGCAGACCGCCGGCGTGGAGTGCCGCAAGGACGCCGGGGTGGTCGACGAGATCCCGGCCGCCTACAAGGACATCACCGAGGTGATGGCCCAGCAGGAGGACCTGGTCGAGGTGGTCGCCCACCTCAAGCAGGTCGTCTGCGTGAAGGGCTGACCGGTAGGGCCGGCGTCGGGGGGCGCCGGCCCTACCGGGTACGACGGGCGACGCGCACGCCGATGGCGACGGCGCCGATGACGAGCAGGGCGGACAGGAACTGGAGGCCGCGGGAGTCGTCGGCTTCCCCGTACCCGAAGCCGGCGACGCCGAGCGCGGCGGCGAGCAGGGCCACGGCGGTGAGGGCGGGTCTCATCGGTCCTCCTCGTCGGCGACCCATTCGAGTAGGTCGCCGGGTTGGCAGTCGAGCACCCGGCACATGGCCTCCAGGGTGCTGAAGCGGACGGCCTTGGCGCGGCCGTTCTTCAGCACCGCGACGTTGGCCGGGGTGAGCCCGACCCGTTCGGCGAACTCGCCGACGCTCATCTTGCGTTTGGCCAGCTCGACGTCGATGCGCACGACGATGGGCATCAGATCACCGCTTCCATGTCGGTGCGCAGCGTGGTGGCCTGCCGCAGCAGCGCGCGCATCACGACCATCAGCAGCCCCAGCACGCTGACGCCGGTGGTGAGCAGGAACAGCAGCAGCGGCAGGCCCGGGTCGTCGGCGTGGAGGCCGACGTAGAGGAAGACGCCGACCAGCACCACCCAGGCGGCGGCGACCGCCCAGACGATGCCGTCGACCCAGGCCAGGGACGCCTCGGTGAAGATGCGGTCGGTCCGGACCAGGGTGAGCAGCTGCCAGGTGCAGACGATCACCACCTGCACGCAGAGCACCCAGAACACCGTGACGGCGGTGGCCGGCCAGCGCAGGTACGCCATCTCCGGGTTCTCCCGGGCCAGGTGGGCGAACTGCCCGGGCAGCGACATGGTCTGGAACAGGACCAGGATGCCGAACAGCAGGACGAGGAAGGCGCGGAGTGCCGTCACTGCGCGCTCGGTAGTCACCATGTATCGACTATCGCTCGTAACCTATCGAAAGTCAATCGGTTCGGGTTTCAGTCGTGCACCGGATGCTCGGCCTGGAAGGCGAGCCGGTGGTCCGCGCCGGCGGCCAGGTCGGCGAGCACGTCGTCGAGGTCCAGAAACGTCTGCCAGGGCTCCTGCCCGGTGATGTCGGCGAGCCGGTCCACCACGAGCTGCTCCAGGTCGGTGACCCGGCGGCCCTTCCACACCTTGTCGGCGAGGCTGACCAGCAGATCCTCCAGTTGCACGCCGGGCGAGTGCCAGGCGGCGTGGGTGACCGCGAAGCGGGCCCGCTCCTCGGGCACGCCGAAGCGCAGCAGCAACTGGTAGCCCGCCTCCTCGTGCGCGGACCCGGGACCGGTCAGCTCGGCCGGGTGCTCGACCTTGCCGAGGTCGTGCACCGCGGCGCCGAACAGCACCGCCTGCCGGTCGAACGGGACCGCGGCGAAACGCTCGGCGAACGCGGCGGTGAGGTGCCAGGCGACGTCGTGCACCAGCCGCAGGTGCGCACCGAGCCGGGGCGGCGCGGACACGGCGGCCAGCAGCTCGACCGCCACCCCGGGCAGCGGGAGCAGCGGCGGGTCGCCCGGTTCGGTCAGGGCGCGGCGCAACGCGTCGGAGGTCACCGGGGCGAGGGTACCGGTCGTCGACGCCGCTCACCCCGCGTCCTGACCGAGTGGCCGACGGTGAACGGTCCGCTCGTCCGATCCCCGGGCGTTCGTCCTGTCAGGAGGGTGGAGCGATGTCTACTCACGGGGGATTTCGCATGATCGAGTTGAATCGTCGTACCCTGCTGCGCGCCGCCGCGCTCACCGGCGTGGCCGCCACGACCGGACTGGCCGGCGGGATGGCCGCCGCGACACCGGCCGCCGCCGCCGAGGCCGTCAACGGGCCGTGGCTGGTCAGCGTCGGCTGGGGCGTGCGCCAGGTCGACCCGGGCCACACCACCCCACGATGGCTGCTGGAGGACGGCGACAACGCCAAGACCTCACCGGACGGCCGGTACGTGGCCTGGGTGAACACCGCCTGGTCGGGCGACGGCACGCTGCTGCCGTACGTGGCGGTCCACGACCGGGTCACCGCGCAGAAGCGCACGCTGCTCGCCGACCCGCCCGGCGTCCACTACGGCGCACCCACCTGGTCGCCGGACGGCAGGGAGATCGCCCTGGTCACCGGCGAGCAGGAGGACACGCTGATCGCGGTCGACGTGGCGACCGGCGCCACCCGGGTGCTGGTCCAGGGGCACGTCATGCGGGACCCGGACTGGTCCCGGGACGGCTCCATGATCGTCGTGCAGTGGCGCAGCCGTTCCGAGGGTTGGCAACTGCGCGTGCTGGAGCTGGCGACCGGCACCGCGCGGCGGCTCTACGCGCCGCAGGCGGGCGAGCGGGTCAGCGGGCCGGTGTTCACGCCCGACTCCCAGCGCGTGGTGTTCTGCACCACCCGCTGGTATCCCGACCGGGACACCTACAACCAGTCGTTGGCATCGGTGCGGCTCGGCGGCACCGGGCTGAAGAAGCTCACCGACGAACCGCGGTTCTACCTGTCGCCGGTGTTCTCCCCGGACGGGCGCTACTGCGCCGCGCTGTCCATCCCACCCGCCAACCAGGAATACCCCGACGGCGGCAACATCATCGTCTCCACCAGCGGCTTCGGCGAGCCGTGGTGGATCCCCGGCGACGAGTACGACGACTCCTCCCGGCTGGACTGGGCACGGGCGATCTGACCCACCCGTACGACGCGGCGGCCGGACCACGGCCGCCGCGTCGGCGTATCCGGGGTGGATGTCCCCGCAACCGGGCGCGAGCGGTGCGAGGCTTGAGGCGGACGCCGCCGACGGGGCCGGCGACCGCTGTGGAGGTGTGATGGCCGAGCCGCCCATCGGGACGTCCGCGCACCGCGCGCAGGCGCACGGCCGGCACGCCAACCACCACAGCTACCACGACGGCGCGCAGGTCGACGGGTACGTCGACGACCCGTACCACCGGGTGCGCCGTGCCGTCGCGGCCCGGCTGGTGGCCGACGGGGTGACCGGCGGCGGGCCGGTGCTGGAACTCGGCTGCGGGCCGCGCGGCATGCTCGACCCGGCCGCGCTGCCCGGCCCGCTGGTGCTGGCCGACACGGCCGAGACCGCGCTGGGCACGGCCCGGCGGGCGGCCGGCGGCCGGGCGCTGCCGGTCTGCCTGGACGCCACCCGGGGCCTGCCGTTCCGGGCGGGCAGCTTCGCCGGGCTGCTCGCGGGCGAGCTGATCGAACACGTCTACGATCCGCTCGCGCTGCTGCGGGAGTGCCACCGCGTGCTGGCCCCGGACGGCCTGCTGGTGCTCACCACCCCCAACCTGGCGCCGGTGCAGGACCGGGTGGCGTTCCTCGCCGGCCGGGCGCCGCGCCAGGTCGACCCGCTGCACCCCTACCTCTGGCTGCACATCCGCCCGTTCACCGCGTCGCTGCTGCGGCGCACGCTGCGCAGCGCCGGGTTCCTCCCGCTGGCGATGCGGTCCAACGAGGTCGGTTGGCGGCTGCCGGGCGGCCGGTGGATCACCTCGCGGTGGCTGGCCCGGGCGGCGCCGGGGCTCGGCGGCTCGCTGATCTGCGCCGCCCGCCGGTGCGGCACACCGCCGCCACCGGCGAAACGGGGCGTGATCGCGCATTGACAAAGGGCTATCATGGGGGTTCCGTCGTCGACCGGGGGATGTCATGGCGCGCCTGCTCGGCTGGGTCGTCAGCAATCTCGACGCGTTCATCGGTCTGCTGCTGGCCGTCACGGTCGCCGTCCTCGGCCTGACGAACACCGTCAGTCAGGACGTGGTCAACAGCGCCATCCTGCTGGTCCTCGGCCTGCTCGCCCAGGCGGTGCTGCGCGACCGGCTGCGCCGCCGGACCGCCGAGGAGGAGGTCCGGCAGGTCATGGTGGACGTCCGGGCCCGGCTCACCGACCTGGTCCCGCCGATGTCCGCGCTCACCGGCCCGGAGGGCGCGCTGACCCGCTCCCGTGAGGCGATCCAGAGCGCCTCCATGGTCCGGGTGCTGCACGGCAGCGAGGTCGGCCAGGCGCTCGACGAGGCACGCCAGCACACCGACCGGTGGCACTTCAAGGGCGGCACCGGCACCTACCTGCGCGCCGTCACGCTGCCCGAGTGCCTGAGACACGCCCGCCGCCGCAACGCCACGCTCAGCCTCGCCGTCGAGATCATCGACCCGACCGACGAGGAGGTCTGCGAGCGGTACGCGTGGTTCCGGCGCAGCCTGGAAGCCGACGAGCCGACCGAGCCGAAGGAACCGTGGACGGTCGACCGCACCCGCAAGGAGTCGTACGCGACGGTGCTCGCCGCCTGCTGGCACATGCAGCGTTCCGGCCTGCTCACCGTCGACATCCGGCTCTCCGCGCAGATGACCACGTTCCGCTACGACCTCTCCTCCTCCTGTGTGGTCATCACCCAGGAGAACCCGCAGACGCCGGCGCTGCGCATCGACCGCGGCGAGGTCTACTACAACCGGTTCAACATCGAACTCGACTACAGCCGCCGACAGAGCCGCCGGGTGCCGATCGAGTCCGCCGGCCAGGTCCGCCTCGACGACGAGCCCTCCGTCGAACAGGTCCGCCGGCTGTTCGCCGCGCTCGGGCTGACGCTGCCCCGGTCCTTCGGCGACCGGGAGGTCGGCGACATCGTGCGCAAGGCCCTCCAGGCGAGGAACCCGTACGCATGACCAGCTACGCCGACCTGGCACGGGAGATCGACCGGGGCACCCGGCCGGAGCTGCTGCGCGCCTGGGTGCTGGACGTGCTCGCCGACGTCGCCGACGGACGCCGCCCGCTGCGCGCGGTCCGGCACCCGCTCGGCTTCACCTGCCTGCCGGTGGAGCGCGACGGCCCCGACGGGATCTGCGTGCACGCGTGGCCGGCCGACCCGCCGCCGGTGCGCCCGACCACCTCGACCATGCACTCGCACAGCTGGGACCTGCTCAGCCACGTGCTGCACGGCACGGTCCGCAACGAGCTGATCGACGTCACCGACGCGCCCGCCGACCCGTCGTGGCGGATCTACGAGGTGCACAGCCTCGGCGAGGTCGACGAGGTGGCCGCCACCGACCGGCTGGTCACCGCGATGACCGCCACCGTGGAGACGCACTCTGCCGGCGACTCGTACGCGCTGCGCGCCGGCGGCTTCCACACCTCGGAGGTCACCGCCGGCGTGCCGGCGGTGACCGTGGCGCTCGGCCGGACCACACCCGGCGCGTGCGACCTGAGCCTCGGCGCGGTGGACGGGCGCAGCCACCGGGTTCGCCGGGACCGCTGCGACACGGCGGAGACCGCACGGATGGCGCGCCAGATCGCGCGACTGGTGGCACGGGGCTGACTGGCTGGAGGAGCCATGGACGTGGAGCCGAACAGGGGCGGGCCCGACCTGCGCGACGCGCACCGGTTCGCGGTGGAGGCCGCCCGGGCGGCCGGCCGGCTGCTGCGCCGGGGCATCCGGGGCGAGGTGCACGCCCGGGCCAAGGACGACTCCGGCGACCTGGTCACCGACCTCGACCTGGCCGCCGAGCGGCTGATCGTCGACCGCATCCGGGCCCGCTGGCCGGAGCACGGGGTGATCGCCGAGGAGGGCGGTGAGTACGCCCCGGACACCACCTGGGCGTGGCTGGTCGACCCGCTCGACGGCACCAACAACGTGGCGATCGGCCTGCCGGCGTACGTGGTGGGCATCGCGCTGTGCGAGCGCGGCTCACCGGTGCTCGGCGTGGTGCACGACCCGGTCGCCGGCCGGACCTGGTCGGCGCGGCGCGGCCACGGCGCGTTCGTGCACGACTCGGACCCGGCCGGGCGTCCGCTGCGCGCCGCCCACCGGCCGGTGCCGGCCGCGCCGGTGCTGGCCTGGACCCAGGGCCACGGGGTACGCCGCGACGACAGCACCGCCCGGGCGTTGAAGGTCGTGCTCGACACCACCGCCCGCCGGGTGCTGCAACTGTGGGCGCCGCTGTTGTCCTGGGTGATGCTGGCCCGGGGCGACATCGACGGCATCGTCGGCTACCGCCCCGAGGCGGTCGACCTGCCGGCCGGAATGCTGCTGGCCGTCGAGGCCGGCATGGTGGTCCGCGCGCTGGACGGCGGCACGTTCGACGACCGCTACGGATGCCCGGCCGACCGGCGCAGCTTCGTGGCCGGCCCGCCGGAGACGATCGACCGGCTGGTCAAACTGGTCACCGCGGCACAGTGGATCGAACCGCAGGTCCGCCAACTCACCCCGATCAGCCTCGGCACGGTCGGTTGGTGAGCATGCACGTCCCCTTGGCTGCCTGCCGGCCACCGGCCGCAGCCGCCGGCTGACCTCCGCGTTCAGGCCACGGCCAGCTCGGCGAACCACCGGCCGCCCGCCGGGCGCAGGTCCCGCACGGACAGCCCGGCGTCCGTGGCCGGGCCGTGCACCGCCCGGGTGTCCAGCCGCGCCCAGCCGAAGCTGGGTCCCCGGCGCCGGCCGGAGACCACGTGCGCCCGGCCCTGCCAGGTGCCGCTTCCGGGCGGGTCCAGCTCGACCAGCACGGTGCCCTCCGGGTGCAGCAGTTCCCGGCACCGGCGCAGCAGCCGTGCCGGGTCGCCGCCGATGCCGATGTTGCCGTCCAACAGCACGACGTGCCGCCACCGGCCCTCGGCCGGCAGCGGGTCGAACAGGTCGGCGCGCACCGCGACCGCGCCGCGCGCCCGGGTCAGCGCCACCGCCCGTGGGCAGACGTCGACGCCGAGCGCGGCCAGGCCGGCCCGGGCGAGCGCCGCGGTGAGCCGGCCCGGCCCGCACCCCAGGTCCAGCGCCGGGCCGTGGCAGCGGGCCACCACCGTGGCGGTCGCCGCCTCCGCCGGGCCGTGCCACCGCTCCACCGGCAGCCGTCGGCGAACGCCGTCGGCCTGCACCAGCCAGTGGCTGCCGGCGCGCTCGCGCAGCGCGGTGCCGAAGGCCTCCACACCCGCCGGCACGCTGGTCGCGCTCGCCGGGCTGGTCCGGGTTCGCGCCTGGAGGGCTCGCAGGCCCGGCTCGCTCCTCGCGCTCACCGGGAACCGCCCGCCGTCAGCGTCGGCCGCAGCGCGGCGACCTCACGGGCGAACCGGCTGCCGGGGATAGTCTGGGCCACCGCCCGGGCGTCGGCCCAGTCGTCCACGTCGCGCAGCGCGGGCAGGGCACCCACCCGCAGGCCCGCGCCGAGCAACGCCGCGTAGGTGAGCCGGCCGGTGTCGGCGGTGGACATCGGCACCGCGCGCAGCGCCGCCGCCCGGCGCGGGTCGCGCAACCCCAGCGCCCACCAGCCGCCGTCCGCCGCCGGGCCGAGCACCGCCTCGACGCCGGGCGCCGACAACCGGCGTACGCCGTCGGCGAGCAGCGCCGGCGTCACCTGCGGGGTGTCCATGCCGATCTGGAGCACCGGCCGCCCCGGGTACGCGTGCGCCACGTCGGCGTGCGCGTGGGCGAGCCGGTCGGCGAAGCCGTCGCCCCGCTGCGGCAACACCGGCCAGCCGGCGACCGTGGCGGCGAGTTCCACGCCGTCCTCGGCGTCGGCCAGGCATCCGGCCAGCGCCAGCACCGGCGTCACACCCCCGGTGGCGGCGACCGCGTCCAGCGTGTCGCGCAGCGCGGCGGCGGCGATCCGGGCCGCCTGCGCCGGGGTGGCCGGCGGGCACAGCCGCGTCTTGACCGCGCCCGGCACCGGGGCCTTCGCCACCACCAGCAGGACGGTCACCGCCGGCCGTCCACAGTGCGCAGCACGGTGAGGAAATCGCGGGTGGCCCGGACCGTGCCGCGTACCGAGCCGGACACCTTGGACTTCGTGCCGGCGGCGCGCGGGGCGTAGCGGACGTCGTGCTCGTGGATCCGCCAGCCGGCCGCCGCCGCCCGGATCATCAGCTCCAGCGGGTAGCCGAACGCCCGGTCGGTGACGCCGAGCGCCAGCAACGCCTCGCGGCGGGCCACCCGGATCGGGCTGAGGTCGCGCAACGGCACCCCACGCTGTCGCAGCAGCGCGGCGACCAGCGCGGTGCCGGCCCGCGCGTGCCACGGCCAGGCACCGGCCGACACCGGCCGGCGGCGCCCCACCGCCAGGTCGGCCGTGCCGGCCGCGACCGGGGCGACCAGCGCCGGCAGCTCCGCCGGGTCGAACGAGCCGTCCGCGTCCAGGACGCAGACCAGCTCGGTCCCGGCGGCCTCCAGCCCGGTGTGCACGGCCGCGCCGTATCCGCGACGCGGTTCGTGCACCACCCGGGCGCCGTGCCGGGCGGCCACCTCGGGAGAGCCGTCCCGGGAGCCGTTGTCCACCACGATCGCCCGGTAGCCCGGCGGCAGCGCGTTCAGCACCCCGGGCAGGGCGGCGGCCTCGTCCAGGCACGGCAGCACCACGTCGATCTGTGTCCGCATGCCGCCGACGCTAGGCGGACCGCCGCCGGACCGACCCCTCGATCGTGCTTACGGAACCGTTACGAGCAGGCATTTCTTACCATCCCGTGACAGTCCGGCGGTTGCGGTCCCGTCCGGCGTCGGCCGTCCGTATCGTGCGGTCGTCATGAGATCCGCACCCACGCTGCGCCGCGCCCCCGCCGCGGACCGGACCCGCTCCCCGCACCGGGGGGACCTGGTCGCGGTCACGGTCGAGGCGGTGTTGCTCGCCGCCGCCGTCGTGGTCGGGCTGGTGCTCAACCGGCGCGGCGTGGGCCTGCACGCCGACGCGGCGCCGCTGTACGCCACCTGGCGTCCGCACGTCGGTTGGGGCACGCCGCTCGCGGTGCTGGTCGCGCTGGCCGTGCTCGGGCCGGGGCTGCGCTGGGCGCGGACCGCCCAGTGGAAGCCGCTGCTGGCCGCCGGCTGGCTGGCGGCGGTGGCCTGGACGCTGGCGCTGGCCCTGGTGGACGGGTGGACGGCCGGGCTGACCCGGCGGTTGACCCCGCAGGCGGAGTACCTGCACGAGGTGCCCGGGGTGACCGACATTCCCCGCATGTTGGCCGGCTTCACCGATCGCATCCTGGACTTCCAACCCGACTCCTGGTCCACCCACACCGCCGGTCACCCACCGGGCGCGCTGCTGGTCTTCGTCTGGCTGGACCGGGTCGGGCTGGGCGGGGGCGCCGCCGCGGCGCTCTGCTGCGTGCTGGTCGGCGCGACCGTGGTGGTCTCCGTGCCGGTCACGCTGCGCGCGCTGGGCGCCGCCGACGCGGCCCGGGCGGTGCTGCCGTTCCTGGTGCTGCTGCCCGGCGCGGTGTGGCTGGGTGCCTCCGCCGACGCGGTGTTCACCGGCGTGGTCGCCGCCGGGCTGGCGCTCCTGGCGGTACGCGGACCGCTCGCCGCGCTCGCCGGCGGCCTGCTGCTCGGCTTCGCGCTACACCTGTCGTACGGGTTCGTGCTGGTCGGCGCGCTGGCGGTGACCGTGCTGGCGCTACGCCCCGACCGTCGCCGGGCCGCCCTGGTCGCCGCCACCGCCGGCGTCACGGCCGTCACCGCGCTGTTCGTCCTGGCCGGCTTCCGCTGGTGGGAGGGGTACGACCGGGTGGTCGAGCGCTACTACCAGGGCTGGGCGGCCGACCGCCCGTACGCGTACTGGGTGTGGGCGAACCTGGCGGCGTTGCTGCTCTGCGCCGGGCCGGTGCTCGGCCCGGCGCTGCGCCGTGCCGTCGTCGCGGCGCGCGCCGCCCGTCCGGCCCCCGGCGCGGTCGGCGTTCCGCGTAGCGGGTGGCCCGGGCGGCTGGTCGGGCTCGGGCCGACGGTGCTGCTGCCGGCCGCCGCCGCGCTGGTGGTGGCCGCCGCCGACCTGTCCGGGATGAGCAAGGCCGAGGTGGAGCGGATCTGGTTGCCGTTCGTGGTCTGGCTGCTCGTCGCCGCCGCGCACCTGCCCCCGGCGACCCGCCGCCGCTGGCTCGCCGCCCAGGCCCTGACCGCCCTCCTCGTCAACCACCTCCTCCTCACCGTCTCCTGACCCCCGCCCCGCCACCCGCCCCCTCCGACGATCACGGCCGCGCAGTTTCCCGGAAAGAGTGGCTAACGCGGGCGGTATTGCCACTCTTTCCGGGAAACTGCGGCGCGAGAGGGTCAGGCGGGTTGGGGGGAGAGGGCGGCGGGGGAGCGGAGAGGGTCGGTGGCGAAGGCGGTCACGCCGTCGGTGAACGTGACCCGGGCGGTGAAGCCGAGCAGGTCGCGGGCGCGGGACGGGTCGGCCACCACGTGCCGGACGTCGGCCGACCGCGCGCCGCCGGCGATCTCCGGTTCGGGGCCGCCCATGGCCCGGGCCAGCGCGGTCGCCAGGTCACCCACGGTGTGCGGCTCGCCGGAGCAGACGTTCACCGGCACCAGGCCGTCCGGTGGCGGCGCGGTCAACGCCAGCAGGTTCGCCCGGGCCACGTCGGTGACGTGCACGAAGTCCCGCCGCTGCCGGCCGTCCTCCAGCACGACCGGCGCGCGTCCGGCGGCCAGCGCCGAGCGGAACAGCGAGGCCACCCCGGCGTACGGGGTGTCGCGGGGCATCCGGGGGCCGTAGACGTTGTGGTAGCGCAGCGCCCACACGCCGCCGCCGGTCTGCCGGGCCCACGCCGCGGCGTAGTGCTCCTGGGCGAGCTTGCTGGCCGCGTACGTGCTGCGCGGCTCCAGCGGAGCGTCCTCGGGCACCAGCGCCGGGGCGAGCGTGTCGCCGCAGCCGGGGCAGGGCGGGTCGTAGCGGCCTGCGGCCAGGTCGGCGGCGCGGCGCGCGGCGGGACGCACCACCCCGTGCCGTACGCAGGTGTAACGACCCTCGCCGTAGACCACCATCGAGCTGGCCAGCACCAGCCGGCGTACCCCGGACCGGTGCATGGCGGCCAGCAGTTGCGCTGTGCCGAGATCGTTGTGCGCGGCGTAGTCCGGCGCGTCGGACGGGTCGAGCCCGTGCCCGACCATGGCCGCCTGGTGGCAGACCGCGTCCACGCCGGACAGCAGCCGGTCCAGCAGCCCGGCGTCGCGGACGTCGCCGACTGTCGGGTCGTGCCGCCGGGACCATTCCGGCAGCGCGCCGCCGTGCGCCTGCGGCAGCAGCGCGTCCAGGCAGACCGGCTCGTGGCCCTCGGCCGCCAACAGGTCGGCGATCTGCGATCCGATGAAGCCGGCCGCGCCGGTGACCAGTACCCGCATACCGTCCCACGCTAGGGCACCCGGGTCGGGCCGGAGACGCGTTCACGTCGAACGTCAGCGGTCCGTAAGGACGACGGTGGTAAGGCTTCGGTAATGCGGCAAACGCCGTCGCGGGCCGCCGGCGGCGTCTAACGTCCCATCCCGGAAGCGCCGGCCGCCGGTCGGCCCCGCCGCCGAAGGAGGTGCCGTGCCCACCGACGACCCGCCGCCGGGGTATGCCGCGCCGGCCCGGTTCTGGCGTGCCCTGGACCGTCACCGTCCACCGGGCGTGGACGCCGCCGACCGGGCCTGGCGCAGTCCGGTACGCGGACCGTGGCTGACCTCCGTGCTGGGCGCCGTGCTGCTGGCCGCCCTGCCGCTGGTGATCGTCACCGGGCTGCTCGACTGGATCGCCTACGGCCCCCGTTTCGGCCAGGCGTTCCCCCGGGACGTGGGGTGGCTGCACCCGCCGGTGTTCGACTGGCCGACCCGGCCGGCGTGGCTGTTCCGGGTCACGCAGGGGCTGCACGTGACGCTCGGGATCGTGCTGGTGCCGGTGGTGCTGGCCAAGCTCTGGTCGGTGGTGCCGAAGCTGTTCGCCTGGCCGCCCGCCCGTTCCGCCGCGCAGGTGCTGGAGCGGCTGTCGTTGCTGCTGCTGGTCGGCGGCATCCTGTTCCAGAGCGCGACCGGCCTGCTCAACATCCAGTACGCGTACCTGTTCGGCTTCGACTTCTACACCGCGCACTGGTTCGGCGCCTGGATCTTCACGGCGGCGCTGGTGGTGCACGTGGCGGTCAAGCTGCCCCGGCTGGTGACCGCGCTGCGCGGGCCGGGCTTCGCGCGTACCCCGGCGGCCCGGACCCGGCCGGAGCCGGCGGACCCGGACGGCCTGGTGGCCCGACGCCCCGGCCCGGTCACCATGAGCCGTCGCGGCGTGCTGGCGCTGGCCGGCGGCGGCGCGCTGTTGCTGGCCGCGCTGACCGTGGGGCAGAGCGTGGACGCGCTGCGGGGCACCGCGTTGCTGCTGCCGCGCGGCCGGCGGGTCGGCGACGGGCCGACGGGTTTCCCGGTCAACCGCAGCGCCGCCGCGGCCGGCGTCACGCCGGACCGGACCGGGTCGGGCTGGTCGCTGACGCTGCGCGCCGGCGACCGGACGGAGACGCTCGACCGCGACCGGCTGCTCGCGCTGCCGCAGCACACCGCCACGCTGCCGATCGCCTGCGTGGAGGGCTGGTCGACGTCGCAGACCTGGACCGGGGTACGCCTACGGGACCTCGCCGCGCAGGTCGGCGCCGTGGATCCCGCCGCGGCGCGGGTCCGCTCGCTGGAACGCGGCGGGCTGTTCAGCCGGGCCACCCTGCACGGCGGCCAGGTCACCGACGCGGACGCGCTGCTCGCGCTGCGGGTCAACGGCGTCGACCTGAGCCTCGACCACGGTTTCCCGGCCCGGATCGTGGTGCCGGCGCTGCCCGGTGTGCACTGCACCAAGTGGGTCGAGGAGATCGAGTTCGATGGCTGAGGTCCGGCGGGCGTACGGCGCGGCGTGGTGGCACCTGGCACTCCTGGTCGGCTGCTTCGCGGTGACCGGCTGGATCGCGCTGCGGCTGGCCGGCGAGCCGACCGCGGGCCGGATGCTGCTCTGGTTCGTCGGCGCGGTGGTCGCCCACGACCTGGTGCTGTTCCCGGCGTACGCGACCCTCGACCGGCTGCTGCGGCGCGCCGGACCGTCGGCGCGCAACCACGTGCGGGTGCCGGCGTACGGCGCGGCGCTGCTGTTCGGCCTCTTCCTGCCCGGGGTGCTCGGGCTCGGTGACGGCACGTACTCGGCGGCCACCGGACTGACACCCGAACCGCTGCTCGGCCGCTGGCTGGTGCTCAGCGCCGTGCTGTTCGCCGTGAGCGGGCTGCTCTATGCGGTCCGTCGGCTGCGCCACCGTGGACGCTGACCGCGAGGCGACCCGGGCTGGCGGGGGGAGTGCCCGGGTCCCGCCCGGCTGGGCTGGGCTGGGCTCGGCCCGGCTGGGCCCGGCTGGGCCCGGCTGGGCCCGGCTCGGGTGTGCCCGGCTCGGCCCGGTGGCTGCCCGGTCCGGTTCGGCCCGGTGCTGCCCGGCCCGGCGAGCGGGTTCCACTGGCTGCGGGCGCTCAGCGGCTGACCGGCGTGTCGCGACGCCTCGGCATCGTCCAGTGAAGCGATATACCGCAGAGGCATAATTATGGGTCTTGTGACGTGTTTGTGGGTGGTTGGGCGCGTCGTTGATGGCGCACGCCGTTGTCCTGCCTAGGTTCTGGCTTGTCGAAGGTCAGAACTGAGTGGGCGGGGCAACGGCGTGCGTTCGGTAAGGGTATGGGCTCGGTTGTTCGGGGTCGAGCAGGCGGTGGTGGAGGGTGTCGAGTTCGATGCGGTCGAGCAGGTGGTGGTGGCTCGGGTGCGGGTGGCTCGGGGTGCTCGGCGGCGGTGTCCGTTTTGCCGGCGGCGGTGTCCTGGTTATGACGCGGGGGTGCGTCGGCGGTGGCGGGCGTTGGATCTGGGGGTGGTGCGGGCGGTGATCGAGGCCGATGCGCCGCGGGTGTCGTGTCGGGTGCATGGGGTGGTGGTCGCGGCGGTGCCGTGGGCCAGGCATGGGGCGGGGCATACCCGGGCGTTCGATCAGGCGGTGGCGTGGTTGGCGGTGCACGCGGCGAAGTCGGTGGTGTCGCGGTTGATGCGGATCAGTTGGCGCACGGTGGGTGCGATCATCGCGCGGGTGTGGGCTGATAGCGGCGCAGCGGTGGATCGCCTCGACGGGTTACGTCGTATCGGTATCGACGAGGTCAGCTACAAGAAAGGCCACCGGTATCTGAGCGTGGTGGTGGATCACGACACCGGCCGGCTGGTGTGGGCCGCTGCGGGCAAGAGCGCGGCTACGTTGCACGAGTTCTTCGACCTGCTCGGACCCGAGCGGGCAGCCGCGATCACCCACGTGTCGGCTGACGGCGCGGACTGGATCACCACCGTGGTGCGCCGTCGTTGCCCGAACGCGGTGCGCTGCGCCGACCCGTTCCACGTCGTGGCCTGGGCCAGCGACGCCGTGGACCGAGTCCGCCGGCAGGTATGGAACGCCGCCGCCGGTCGGGGAACAGGCCGTCGCGGTGTCGCCGTCGGCGAAGCGCGGCTGGTGAAGAACACCCGCTGGGCGTTGTGGAAGAACCCGGACAACCTCACCGGCGCACAACGGGCCACCCTCGACTGGATCGCCAAGAACCACCCCCGCCTACACCGAGCCTGGGCCCTCAAAGAAGGCCTGCGCTACGTGTTCACCCTGGCCAAAACCAGCCCCACCACAGCGGTCCAAGCCCTCGACCAATGGATCGGCTGGGCCCGCCGCAGCCGCATCGACATCTTCGTCGACCTGCAACGCCGCGTGGTCCGCCACCGCGACGCCATCATCGCCTCGCTCGAACACGGCCTGTCCAACGGCCGCATCGAATCCGTCAATGCCAAGATCCGCCTCATCACCCGGATGGCCTTCGGCTTCCACTCACCCCACGCCCTCATCGCCCTAGCCCTACTCAGCCTCGGCGGCCACCGCCCCCAACTCCCCAACCGATGACCCACACATCCAGCACAAAATCCATAATTATGCCTCTGCGGTATATCGCGGGTAGCGCATGCACTGCTCCCCGTCGTCACCCACGGTGATGCCGTGTATCTCATCAGCCGCCCGAGCGGCCGGGCCGCCCGAGCCGGGCCGCCCGAGCCGGGCCGCCCGAGCCAGGCAGCACCGAGCCAGGCAGCACCGGGCCGGGCAGCACCTGGCCGAGCGGCCCGAGCCGGGCAGCACCGGGCCAAGCCGGGCCAGGCCGAGCCGGGCCGAGCCGGGCCGAGCCGGGCCGAGCCGAGCCGGGCCGGGCCGAGCCGGGCCGAGCTGGGCCGGGCCGAGCCGGGCCGAGCCGGGCCGAGCCGGGCCGAGCTGGGCCGGGCCGGGCCGGGCCGAGCCGAGCCGAGCCGGGCCGAGCTGGGCCGAGCTGGGCCGAGCTGGGCAGAGCCGGGCCGAGCCGGGCCAGACCGAGCTGGGCAGCAGCGGGCCGGGCGGGCCGGGCGGGCCGGGCGGGCCGCCGGAGGAGAGGGCCGGGTCAGGCGCCGGGGCCGACCAGCAGCGCGGCCACCGTGAAGACGGTGGCGAGGGCGGCCAGCGCGGCGCTGGTCGCCACGAACCGGCCCAGCGGCACCGCCACGCCGGCGGCCCGGCAGCGCTCGTACCAGATCAGCGTGGCCAGCGACGCCCACGGCGTGGCCAGCGGGCCGACATTCGTGCCGATCAACAGCGCCAGCAGTTGGGTGTGCCGGTCGACGGCGATCACCGCTTCGCCGGCCACGTACGCCGGCAGGTTGTTGACCGCGTTGCTGAACAGCGCGCCGACCGCGCCCGCCCGCAGCGCGCCCTCCGCGCCCGGGTCGGCGCCGATCAGCGCGCCCATCACGCTGTCCAGGCCGTGTCGGCCGATGGTCTGCACCACCAGGAACAGGCCGGTGACGAACACCAGCAGCCGCCACGGCACCAGCGCCGGCCGCAGCCGGTGCCGGGCCCGCGCCGCGAAGCCGGCCACCAGGATCGCGGCGGCCACCCCGGAGGCGACGCCGATCTCCACGCCGGCCAGGACACCGCCGACGAAGAGCAGGCACGCGACCAGCGCGGTGCGGTAGAGCACCCGGTCCGGTGGCAGGTACGGCGGCGGCGGGACGAACGGGTCGGCCCCGGCGCGCGCCGGGCGCCAGTACCACCACCACAGCAGCAGCATGGTGACGGCGATGGCGACCAGTTGCGGCCACCACATCCGGGCCGCCCACGGCACCGGGTCCAGGCCGATCCGGCCGCTGGCCAGGATGTTGGTCAGGTTGGACACCGGCAGCAGCAGGCTCGCCGTGTTGGCCAGCCAGACCGTGGTCATGGCCAGTGGCGTCGGCGACACGTTGAGCGTGCGGGCCAGCGCGATCATCACCGGCGTCAGCAGCACCGCGGTGGTGTCCAGGTTGAGCGCGATCGTGGTCACCGACGCGAAGCCGACACAGAGCCAGAACAGCGCCCGGAAGCTGCCCCGCGCGGTGATCGCCACCCGGGCGGCGAGCGCGTCGAACACGCCGGCCACCGCGGTCAGTTCGGCCAGCACCACCACCGTGCCGAGGAAAACCAGGATGGGGACGATCCGGCGTACGGTGGCCTCGGCGTCGGCGCGCGGGAGCAGCCCGGTGAGCACGCAGAGCACGCCGACCACGGCCAGCGCGATCGCGATCCAGTCCAGCACGTGCAGCCGGCCCCAGCGGGATCGGTCCGGCGCGGCGGACGGCGGCTCGCCGACGGTCTCCACGAACGACGATCCTCGCACACCCCGCCCGCGCCGGTCCGGCCCGACGCGGTCCCGTTCCGGGCTGCCCCAGGGTGTCGATCTGTTGACCGTCGGTGGTCATAATGACCACGTGGCTGTAGGCGCGCACCCCACCCGGTCCGACCGCCCCATCGACTTCTTCATCAGCTACTCGCCCGCGGACGAACGCTGGGCGACGTGGCTGGCGTGGGAGTTCGAGACCGCCGGCTACCGCACGATGATCCAGGCGTGGGACTTCGTGGCCGGCACCAACTTCATCGACTTCATGGACCGCGGGGTCCGCGAGGCCGAGGTGGTGGTGGCGGTCCTGTCCGAACGCTACCTGCACTCCACGTACGGCAAGCTGGAGTGGCAGGCCGCGTTGCGCGCCGACCCGGACGGCACCGGCAACAAACTGGTCACCGTACGGGTCGAGGACTGCCCGATCGACGGCCTGCTCGCCACCATCACCTACGTCGACCTGGTCGGGGTGGACGACCCGGCGCAGGCCCGCGCCCGCGTGCTGGACCGCATCCGCGAGGCGCTCGACGGGCGGGCCAAGCCGATGCGGCAACCGGCGTTCCCGCACCACCCGGACGACCCGGCCGGCCTGCTCGCCGTGCCCGCCGCCGGGACGCCCGCGCAACGCCGCCCCCGGCGTACCCCGATCAACCCGCCGCCGTTCCCGCCGGCCGCGGTCGCGCCGCCGACCGCCCGCGACACCGTCACGGTGCTCCAGGTGACCGGGCCGCGCTTCGGTCGCGGCGTGCTCGACCCCGGCGCCCCGGTCACCCCCGGCGAGATGCAGGAACACCTCATGGGGGATCTGACGCTGCTGATGAACGACGGGGTGCCCCGACCCGACCTGCTGGTGGTGGCCGGCAACCTGACCGAGTCGGGGACCCCGCGTGAGTTCTCCGACGCGTTGAGCTTCCTCACCGGGCTGCGGGTGCTGCTCGGCCTGGAACCGCACCGGCTCGTGGTGGTGCCCGGCCCGCGTGACGTGACGATGGCCGCCTGCCGGGCGTACTTCGCCACCTGCGAGGCCGACGACGTCGACCCGCAGCCGCCCTACTGGCCCAAGTGGCGGCACTACGCGCGCCTCTTCGACGACCTCTACCAGGGGCTCGACGACCGGATCTTCGACAGCGAACAGCCCTGGACACTGTTCGGCGTCCCCGACCTGCGGGTGGTGGTGGCCGGGCTCAACTCCACCATCGCCATCACCCATCGCGAGGAGGACCGCTACGGCTTCCTCGGCGAGGCCCAGTCGAGCTGGTTCGCCCAGCGGCTGCGCCACTACCAGCAGTCCGGCTGGCTGCGGCTGGGCGCGATGGCGCACGCTCCCGGCCCGCGCAGCCCGTACGCCGACGAGGCCCCGCCGGACCGGGTGTCGCTGCGCGACCGCGGCTCGGTCAACCGGCTGGTCGGCCCGATGCTCAACCTGCTGATCTCCGACGCCGCGCCGGCCGGCCGGGCCGACCCGGTGGTGCCGCTGGCCGCCGCGCCGCGCGACGGCCGGGCGCAGGTGCTGCGGCTCGGCGCGGACGGGATGACCCGCTGGGTGCTGGGCCGCGACGACCGCCTGGACGTCGGCGAGTCGACGGCGGTGAGCTGGCCCCGGGCCGAGGCCACGTTCGGCGCGGCCGGCCCGGCCCAGGTGCCCGACCCGAGGCGGCCCGCCCTCGTGGAGGGCGCCACCCAGGGCGAGGCCGTGGTCGCGGCGGTGACATCGGCGGCACCGGTGGAGCGGCTGCTGGACCGGCTCGCCGAGGTGTGCGAGGCCCGCTACGACCGGGTGGTGGTGCGTCGCGTCGACGGCGACCCGCCGCACCTGTACATCAGCTACCGCTCCGACGGGGTGGTCCGCCAACAGCGGGTCGGCGCGCACGTGGGCACGCCGGCGCCGGCCGACGTCGACAGGTTCGCCCGTCGGGTGCACGCCACCGACCCCGACATCGGATCCGAGCTGGTCTACGACGGCGACCGGGTGCCACGCGGCCTGGCCGAGGAGGCGCAGCGGCGCGGCGTACGCGTGCTGCACCTCACCGAGTTCCAGGGCCTGCTGGACCTGCGCGACTACGTCGCCGCGCAGACCGCCCGGCTCCAGGCCGACCGCCTCTACCCGCCCGGGCAGTACGTGCCGCAGCGCTACCGCCACCTCGTCGGCGCGGACCAGCGGGTCCGGGAGGACGTGGTGGACGAGCTGCTGGAGACCGTCTCCGCCCCGGACGGCCGGTTCGTGCTGGTGCTCGGCGACTTCGGCCGGGGCAAGACGTTCGCGCTGCGGGAGGTGGCCCGCCGGCTGCCTACCGCCGCGCCGGACCTGATCCCGATCCTGGTCGAGCTGCGCGCGCTGGACAAGGCGCACTCGGTGGACGGCCTGGTCGCCGCGCACCTGGCCAACCACGGCGAGCAGGTGATCGACCTCAAGGCGTTCCGGTACATGCTGCGGCAGGGGCGGATCGTGCTGCTCTTCGACGGGTTCGACGAGCTGGTGGCCCGGGTGACGTACGACCGGGCGGCCGACCACCTGGAGACGCTGCTCCAGGCCGCCGAGGGCGCCGCGAAGATCGTGGTGAGCAGTCGGACCCAGCACTTCAAGACCAACTCGCAGGTGCTGACCGCGTTGGGTGAGCGGGTCGGCCTGCTGCCGCACCGCCGGGTGCTGGCGGTGGAGGACTTCACCCCCGGCCAGATCGAGGCGTTCCTGCGGCACCGCTACGGCGGCGACGAGGCCGCCGCCCGCGAGCGGATGAGCCTGCTGGCCGGCGTCAAGGATCTGCTCGGACTCTCCCGCAACCCGCGCATGCTCGGGTTCATCGCCAACCTGGACGAGGGCCGGCTGGCCGCGGTGGCCGGCGCCGGCGGCACGTTCAGCGCCGCCGCGCTCTACCGGGAGATCCTGGAGTCCTGGCTGGACTTCGAGGAGCGCCGCACCCAGGGCATTCCGGGGGCCCCGGTCAGCCTGCGCCGGCCGGAGCTGTGGCAGGCGGTGAGCCGGCTGGCGTTCCAGCTCTGGGAGAGCGGCGAGTCCTACCTGCGGCTCGCCGAGCTGACCGAGTCCACCGGCCAGCTCGCCGGGCGGGCCGAGTCGCGGCTGTCCGGGCCGCAGGCCGCGCACGCGGTCGGCGCGGGCAGTCTGCTGGTCCGCACCGACGACGGGCTGTTCGGCTTCATCCACACCTCGGTGATGGAGTGGCTGGTCGCTGACGGCGTCGCCGAGCAGCTCAACCGGGGCGAGGAGCCGGCCGCGCTGGCGGTGCGGTCGCTGTCCGCGCTGGCCGTGGAGTTCCTCGGCGACCTCGCCGACCCGGCCCGCTGCACCGCGTGGACGGCCCGGGTGCTCGGCGACGAGTCGGCCGGCGAGACGCTGCGCGCGAACGCGCTGCGGCTGTCCGCCCGGCTGCGCCTGCCCGACCGGGCGGACCTGCGCGGCGCAGTGCTGCGCGGCGAGGACCTGTCGCACCGGGAACTCGCCGGCGCGGACCTGACCGGTGCGGACCTCACCGACACCCGGCTGGTGGCGACGAACCTGACCGAGGCGCGACTGGAGCACGCCCGGCTGCGCGGCGCGCGACTGGACCAGGCGCGCCTCGCCGGGGCGGACCTGCGCGGCGCGGAGCTGGCCGGCGCCCGGCTGTTCCGGGCCGACCTGCGCGGGGCGCGGATCGCCGGCAGCAGTTGGCACCGCACCGCGTTGATCGACGTGAGCGCCGACCCGGCGTTGCTGCGCGCGCCGGAGCTGCGCGGCGCGGTCGTGGCGCCGGGTCGTCCGGTCGCGCCCGGCCTGGCGCCACCCGCGGTGGGCGTCGGGTACGGCTTCGAGGTGGGCCGGCTGCCGGTGCCGGTCGCGTACAGCCCGGACGGCGCGGTGCTGGCGGTGGGCAGCGACGACGGCGGCGTGCTGCTCTGCGACACGGCCACCGGGCTGCCGGTGCGCACGCTCCAGGGGCACCGGTCCCGGGTCTACGCGGTGCGCTACGACGCCGCCTCGCACCAGCTCGTCACCGGCGCGGCCGACCTGACCGTACGGCTGTGGGACGCCGACCACGGCGACGTGCGGCACGTCATCGAGGACGTCTTCGTCGGCTGGGTGTGGCCGCTGCTCACCGACGAGCGCCGGGGCCGGTTGGTGGTCGGCGACGCGGCCGGTGTGGTCCGGCTCTTCGACACCCGCACCGCGCGGCTGCGCCAGGAGTGGCCGGGGCACGACGCGCCGATCTGGGGCACCTCGTTCAGTCCGGACGGCCGGCGGGTCGTGGTGGTGGACAGCGCCGGCGCGGTCCGCGGCTGGGACATCCACACCGGCCGGCTCGCGTTCGAGGTGCGGGAGCCGGAGGTGGTCTACCGGGTGGTGCACTCGCCGGACGGCCGGCTGCTGGCGGCCGTCGGGCAGCACGGCCGGGTCTGGGTCCGCCGGGCCACCGACGGGGAGTTGCTGCGGCAGCCGCGCGGCCACGAGGCCGACGTGTACGCGCTCGACATCAGCCCCGACGGCACGCTGATGGCCACCGGCGACACGCACGGCGCGCTGCGGCTGTGGGAGACGGAGACCGGCCGTCCGGTCCGGGTGCTGGGCCGGCAGCGCGGCGCGATCTACAGTGTCCGGTTCAACGGCGACGGCAGCCTGCTCGCCACCGCCGCGAGCGACGGCGCGATCCAGCTCTGGGACACCGAGGACGGGCAGGTGCGGCACGAGCTGACCCGGCACCGTGGCTCGGTGTGGCCGGTGGTCTGGCGGCCGGACCAGAACCAGGTGGCGACCAGCAGCAACGACGGCACCACCCGCCTGTGGGACGTGCGCAGCGGGCAGCTCCAGCACACGCTGCGCGGGCACGGCCGGCGGGTCACCGCGCTCTCCTTCCGCGGCGACGGGGAGGTGCTGGCCGCCTGCGGCAACGACGGCGTGGTCCGGCTCTGGGAGCCGCGTACCGGTCGGCTGGTGGGGCAGCTCGCCACCCCCGCCGACCGCCTGCTCTCGGTGGTCTTCTGCCCGGACGAGCCGCTGGTCGCCACGCCCAGCGGCGACGGCGGCGTGCACCTGTGGAACACCGACACGGGCGCGGACGAGCGGGAGCTCAACGTGGACACCGACCACGTCTGGGCGGTCGCGTTCAGTCCGGACGGCGACGCGCTCGCGACCGCGAACGACGACGACACGGTACGCCTGTGGTACCGCCGCACCGGCCGGCACTTCGCCACGCTCACCCCGCACCGGGGCCGGGTCCGTACGGTGGCGTTCAGCCCGGACGGCGAGACCATCGCCACCGGCTGCGACGACCAGTTGGTCCGGCTGTGGGACGCGGCCACCGCCACCTGCCGGCTGACCCTGGAGCACCACACCGACCGGGTCTACTCGATCGGCTTCAACAGCGAGGGGACGCTGCTGGCCAGCGCCGGTAACGACGGCACGGCGGTGATCTGGGACGTGCGTACCGGTGAGCGGCGCACCGTGCTCACCGAGCACACCGGCCGGCTGTGGTCGTGCGCGTTCAGCCCGGACGGCAACCTGCTCGCCACCGCCGGCGACGACCTGGTGATCCGGCTCTGGGACCCGGGCACCGGGCGGCTGCACGGCACCCTCGCCGCGCACACCCGGCGGGTCTGGTCGGTGCACTTCAGCCCGGACAGCAGCCTCCTGGCCAGCGCCGGCGACGACGGCACGGTCCGGCTGTGGGACGTGGCCGACCCGGAGCACGCCCAGTTGCGGACCACGCTGATCGGCTTGCCGGACGGCTGGGCGGCGGTCAGCCCGGACGGCCGCTACAAGCTGGACGGCGACTCGGGTGGCCAGTTCTGGCACGTCATCGGCACCTGCCGCTTCGAGGTCGGCGAACTGGACCCCTACCTGACCCAGGTCCGCCGCCTCCCCGTAGACGCCCCGTTCTGACCGCCCCCGCGCCCTTCGCCCGTGATCAAGGAGTTCGCGTCACGCTTCCGCGCCGTCTCCGACGCGAACTCCTTGGTCAACTCAGGCGGGGGCCGGGCCCGTCCACCGGACCTCGCCGTCGTGCCACACGTCCGTCGGGGCCAGACCGCAGGCGGTGGCCACCGCCGCCGACGCGCGGTGGTCGGGATGGATGTGGGCCACGAGGGTACGCACACCGCGCCGCCCGAGCCAGCCGGCCATTCCCCGGGCGGCCTCGGTGGCGATCCCGCGCCCCTGCCAGGGCGTGCCCACCACCCAGGCGATCTCCGCGACCGGCCCGGCGTCGACCGGCTCCGTGTCGTCGCGGTGCCGGTGCCCGACCGCCCGGGCGCCCGCCGTGGCCGCGTGCCGGGGCGGCCCCACGGGTGCGGTGACGGTGGCCTGGACGAACCCGGCCAGCGGGCCGTCGTCGCGGAGCTGGACGACCCAGTTGCACCACGACTCCGCCGGGTCGGGGGAGCCGGCGACCAACCGCTCGTAGCGGGCCCGCAGCGCCGCCGGGTCGGCGGGGCTGCCGCCGATGAAGGTGTGCAGCGCCGGGTCGGCGAGTGCGGCGGCCATCTCCTCGGCGTGCGCGACGGCCAGCGGCAGCAGGAGCAGCCGGGCGGTGGGGACGGTTCCGGTGGTGAACCCGCTCATGGCGTCGCCGTCTCGGGAGAGGGGTGGGGATGGCGCCGCGTCATCGTACCGGCGGGGCAGGCGCCGGGGCAGGCGGTGGGCGCCGCCCGCCCCGGCTCACCGGCCGGTCAGCGCCGCCACTTCTGGTTGGCGCCGCCGGTGCAGTCCCAGATCTGCAACCTGGTGCCGTCGGCCGAGCTGTTGCCGGTGGCGTCCAGGCACTTGTTGGCCTGCGGGTTGACGATGTCACCGGCGGCGCTGAACACCCACTTCTGCGCGCCCGAGCCGTTGCAGTCGTAGAGCTGCACCTTGGCGCCGTTGGCGGTCGACCCGGAGGCCACGTCGAGGCACTTGCCGAGCGCGCGTACCGAGCCGTCCGCGTTCCAGGTCCAGCGCTGGGCGGCGGTGCCGTTGCAGGTCCAGAGCTGCACGGCGGTGCCGTTGGCGGTGCTCGCGCTCGCCACGTCGACGCACTTGTTGCCGTATCCGACGATCTGCCCGCCGGTGCCTCCGCCGCCGGTGTCCCAGGCCTGTACGCGGACGTAGTCGACGGTCATGGTCTGCGGGAACGTGGTGGAGCCGTCCGGCGAGCCGGGCCAGTTGCCGCCGACCGCCACGTTCATGATCATGAAGAACGGGTGGTCGAAGACCCAGCGGTTGCCGCCCGCGTCGGCCGGCGTCTTGCGGGAGTACGCCACGCCGTCGAGGTACCAGGTGATCGAGTCCGGGGCCCAGTCGACGGCGAACGTGTGGAACGCGTCGGCGAGCGCCTGCCCGCCCGGCAGCGAGGTGGACGCGCCGATGCCGTTGGCGCCGGAGTAGCCGGGGCCGTGCAGCGTGCCCCACACGGTGGACGGGGCGTAGCCGACGTTCTCCATGATGTCGATCTCGCCGCTGTTGGGCCACGGGTTGCTGCCGATGTCGTTGCCGAGCATCCAGAACGCCGGCCACAGCCCCTGCCCGCGCGGGATCTTGATGCGCGCCTCGAACCGCCCGTACGCCTGGGCGAACGTGCCGTTGGTGAGCAGCCGGGCCGAGGTGTACTGGCAGCTTCCGTACCAGCAGCCGTAGCCGGACGGGTTCTCCTTGCGGGCGGTGATGACCAGATTGCCGTTGCCGTCGAGCGCGGCGTTGCGGGTGCTGGTGGTGTAGTACTGCAACTCGTTGTTGCCCCAGCCGCCGCCGCCGACGTCGTAGCGCCACTTGCTCGCGTCGGGGGCGGCGCCGGCCGGGCCGGTGAAGTCGTCGGACCAGGTGACCGCGCCGGGGGCGGCCACCGCTGGGGTGCTCGGGACGGTGGTGAGGGCGGCCGTGAGGCCGACCGCCGCCATCGCCAGGGTGGCGACGGTACGGATGCTGCGCACGGGGTGCCTCCTGCGGTGGTGGGGGCGTTCGGTGTCCGGGCGGCCGGCCCCGCCGAACGGTAAACAAACTATAAAGATAGCCTTCGATGAAGGTATGAACGAAGTCGCCCGCTGTCAACAGGGAGCGGGCGGACTACCGTTCGGCGTCGGCGGGCCACCCCGAGGCCACGGCGGGCAAGAACCAGGGCCGGACGGGCGTCCGGTCAGCCGTGGCGGCGCGGTGGCCAGCTCGATGTCACCGGTTCCGGCCGCCAGATGACCGTGCCGGCTGCCGACCGGCCCCGGAGGGCGGGGCAGGAGCGGGCTGCCCGGACGGTCCTCTGACCTCGAACTGTTCCCGTTGACCGCGAGCGTCCTCCCCGATGTCCGAGGGCGCGGTCGGTCGGGGCGGCGCCACGGGCGGCCGGCGCATCGCACGCCAGGGGCCGCCGAGCAGTGGCGTCAGCACCACCAGCAGGTAGCAGGCGCCGATGGTGAGCAGCGTGGGCGTGGTGCCGAACCGGTCGGCGGCCAGCCCGGCGCCCAGCGCGCCGACCGGCATCGCCGCCCAGGCGCCGGCGCCGATCACGCCGTACACCCGGGCCCGCATGGCCGCCGGCACCCGCTCCAGCTCCACCGCGCCCATCAGCGGGTTGAGCGCGCCGGCGGCCAGCCCGGCCACCGCGACGACCGCGACCATCACCGGCAGCGGTGGCGCGGCGGCGAGCGCCCACAGCGGTGGCGCGCCGCAGATCGCGAAGGCGGTGACGAACGTGGCCCGGCGGGGCAGTCGGTGCCCGATCGCGCTGAACACCAGCGAGCCGATCAGCGCGCCGCCGCCCATGACGCCGACCAGCAGGCCGAACGCGGCCGGCCCGCCCAGGTCGCGGTTGGCCACGACCGGCAGCAGCACGTTGCTCTTGGCCGCGTCGAACAGATTCGTGACCAGCACCAGCAGCACCATGGCGCGCAGCAGCGGCTCCCGGACCAGGAAGCGCAGCCCGGCGGCGAACTGTCGCCAGTAGCCGCCGGTCTCCGCCTCGGTCTCCTCGGTGGACGGGCGCAGTCCGCGCGGGACCAGCAGCGTCACGACCAGCGCCGAGACGGCGAACGTCGCCGCGTCCACGGCCAGCACGGGCAGCGCGCCCAGCACGCCGACCAGGAGACCGGCCACCGGTGCGCCGATCATGCGCGCGCCCCGCGACGTCGCCTCCTGCCAGCCGATCGCCCGCTCGATCGGCACCCCGGCCGCGGCTGCCGCCTCCGGCAGCAGCGCGGTGCGGGCGGTCTGGCCCGGCGTGTCCAGCAGCCCGCTGACGAAGACGAGCGCCAGCAGCGCCGGGAACGGCAGGCCGACCGTGGCGTGCAACACGGGTACGGCGGCGACCGTCACGCCGGAGACGACGTCGGCCAGCACGCTGGACCGCCGGTAGCCGAGCCGGTCGACCAGCACGCCGCCGAACGCGCCGCCGAGCACCACCGGCGCGGTGGCGAACGCGCCGGCCAGCCCGGTGGCCGCCGGTGACCCGGTCTCGGCCAGCACGTAGAGCGGCAGCGCGACGAGGGTCAGCACGTTGCCGGTCAGCGAGACGGCGTGGCCGATCAGCAACCCGGCCAGCGGTCGGCGGTCACCGCTCACTGCGGGCCCCGGTAGGCCTGCCAGATCAGCGTCACCATCTCCGCGCCCGGTCGGCCGGGCGCGCCGCGCTCCCGCCAACGCCGCCCCAGTTCGGACAGCTCGTCCCGCAGCTCGCCCAGCTCGTCGGGGGTCAGGTGCAGGACCGTGTCGCTGCTGGTGGTGCCGCGCACCCAGGCCAGGTCGAGGCTCGCCTCGGACTCCAGGTAGGCCTGGTAGCGGGCCACGTAGCGCTCCATCGCGGCGCGGCGCAGCAGGTCGCCGGCGAGTCGGCGTTCCGGGTCGTCGAGCAGCTCGACCGGGTCCCAGTCGGTGGTGGCGTGCGCCGCCCGCCACCACCGTTCGCGGCGGTCGCGGGCCAGGTCGGGGGCCTCCGTCACGAAGCCGTGCTCGGCCAGCTTGCCGACGTGCCAGCTGACCGAGCCGACCGCCTCGCCGGTGCGCTCGCTCAGCATGCCCACGGTCTGCGGGCCGCGCAGGCGCAGCTCGCCCAACAGCCGTAGCCGGGTGGGGTGGGCCAGCGCCCGCATCGCCCGCGGATCGGTCAGGTGCCCATGGTTCGGCTCGTCCGCCATGCCGCCACGCTAGACCGACAAGACGTGACGTACAAGATGTCTTGTCTTAATCGAGGCAGAATTCGTTGCCCTCCGGGTCGGCCAGCACCAGGTGCCCGGCGCCGAGCGGCGGGGCGGGCTCGTGGCGCGCGATCCGGGTGGCCCCGCGCGCGACCAGCCGGTCGGCCGCCGCCTCCAGCGCCGCCATCCGCGCCTCGCCGGTGAGACCGGGCGCGGCCCGGACGTCGAGGTGCACGCGGTTCTTGACCCGCTTCGACTCCGGCACCCGCTGGAAGAACAGTCGTGGCCCGGCGCCCTCGGGATCGACCACGGCCGAGGCGTCGTGGTGCCGTTCCGGCGGCACGCCCATCGCGGTCAACGCCTGTTCCCACGACTCGAAGCCCTCGGGCGGCTCCTGGACCCGGTAGTCGAGCGCCTCGGCCCAGAACGCGGCCAGCCTGGGCGGGTCGGCGCAGTCGACGGTGAATTGCACGGTGAGGCCCATCGCGGCTCTCCTTCTGTCGGGACCCGGCCAGCCTGCCCCACATGGCGGTCAGAATCTGACCGCGACCCGGGGAAAAGTCAGGCCCGGCGTGTCGCGGCCCGGCCCTTGAGCCGACGCCCCAGCTCGCGGGCGATCTCCTGCTTGGCGTCCCGCTCGGCGAGCGCCTGGCGCTTGTCGTACGACCGGCGGCCCCGGGCCAGGCCCAGCTCGACCTTGGCCCAGCCGTCGGCGAAGTACATCGACAGCGGCACCAGCGTGACGCCGCCGTCACGCAGCTTCTCCAGGATCCGGGCGATCTCCACCCGGTGCAGCAGCAGCTTGCGGGTGCGCCGGGGCGCGTGGTTGGTCCAGGTGCCGAAGCCGTACTCGGCGATGTGCAGGCCGTAGAGCCACAGCTCGCCGTCACGCTCCTGGGCGAACGCGTCGACAAGCGACACCCGCCCCTCGCGCAGCGACTTCACCTCGGTGCCGGCCAGCACGATGCCCGCCTCGTAGGTCTTGAGGACGTCGTAGTCGTGCCGCGCCTTCTTGTTCGAGGCGATCAGCTTGCGCCCGTTCTCCCTGGCCACGCCGGCAGGATACCGCCGGGGCCGGCGGGCGTGACGGGCGAGAGGCCGACGGCGGGACGCCGTTTGGCATGCCGTCGCCCGAGCGGGCCCCTAGGCTGGCCCGGACGGCGGCGAGGGGAGCGGCGGATGACACGCGTGGCGGTGCTCGGGCTCGGCGGCATGGGTACGCCGATGGCGGCGAACCTGATCGGCGCCGGGCTGGACACGGTGGTGTGGAACCGGCGTCCCGAGCCGGCCCACGCGCTCGCCGGGCGGGGCGCCGAGGTGGCCGCCGACCCGGCCGAGGCGGTGCGCCGGGCCGACGTGGCGGTGACCATGGTGACCGACGCGGACGCGGTCCACGCGATCGCGGTCGACCGGGGCATGCTGGCTGCCCTGCCGGCGGGTGCGGTGTGGGCGCAGATGAGCACCATCGGCGTGGCCGCGACCGCGCGGCTGGCCGACCTGGTCGCCACCGAGCGGCCCGACGTCACCCTGGTGGACGCGCCGGTGGCCGGCAGCCGCGGCCCGGCCGAGCAGGGTCGCCTCACGGTGCTCGCCTCCGGCCCGGAGCAGGCGCGCGAGCGGGTCGCCCCGGTGTTCGACGCGGTCGGGCAGCGGACGCTCTGGCTGGGGCCGACCGGCGCCGGCTCGCGACTCAAGCTCGTCAACAACCTGCTGCTGGCGTTCGTCAACGAGGGGGTGGCCGCGGCGGTGGCGCTCGGCGACACGCTCGGCCTGGACCGCGACACGGTCCGGCAGGCGCTGGACGGAAGCCCGCTGGTCTCGCCCTGGGCGGCCGAGAAGCTGGCGCGGGTCGTCCGCGACGAGCACGGCGCCCAGTACTCGCTCGCGCTGGCGCTCAAGGACGTCGAACTGGCGCTGCGGGAAGCCCCGCCGGGCAGCTTCCCGGCCGCCGAGGCGCTGGCCGCCGAGTGGCGGCACGCGGCGGACCGCGGCCTCGGCGGCGACGACCTGACCGTGGTGACCCGCGTGCTCGGCGGGGGCGCGAACCGCTGAGTCCTGGCCGGAACCGGAGCGTCTCTGAGCCCGGCCCTACGACACCGCGCGCCGCCGCCGGTCACGCGGGGACCGCCGCCGGCGCGTGGTGCGCGCCGCCGTGGGCGGCCACCCACCCGGTGGTGATCAGCAGCAGCGCGGCGCAGTACGTGCCCATCACCAGCAGGCCCGCGCCGGGCAGCTCGGTGCCGGCCGCGCCCACGCCGATGAGCAGGTCGGAGACGAGGAAGAACGCGCCGCCGGCGCCGACCCGCGCCGACACGCCGGTCGCGGCGGCGGCCATCAGGCACAGCGCCAGGCTGTAGCCGAGCACCGGCAGCCGCAGCGGGCCCAGAGTGCCCCACAGCAGCGCGTTCCCGGCCGCCCAGGCGAGCAGGTAACCGGCCCACGCCAGCACCGGCGGTCGGCCGTGCCGCCGGAAACCGGTCAGGAACGCGAGCTGCGCGACCAGGAAGAACCCCATGCCGACCAGGAACGCGGCCCGTCCGGGCACGAGCAGCGCCACGTCCCCGGCGGTGGCGGCGACCAGACCGGTCGCCACCGCGTCCCACCGGCCCCGGCGCCGCCAGAGGTACGCCAGCAGCACCGGCGCCAGCAGCGGCTTGGCCAGCCACTGGAGCACCGTCGAGTCGAGCGCCACCCCGACCAGCTCGACGGCGGCGACGAGCCCGAACAGGGCCAGCCAGGAACGCCTCACCGGGCCGGCTGCCAGCCGGGACGGCCGAGCAGGTAACCGAGCCGGTGCCGCCAGCAGGTGGCCCGGCGCACGTCGGACCAGATCGCGGCGAACTCGTGCGTGGCCACCCGCAGCGGGTTGTAGGTGCCGATGTTCTTCGTCAGCCCGTAGCGCACCGCGGCGCGCTCCGGCGCGAAGCTGCCGAACAGCCGGTCCCACACGATCAGGATGCCGCCGTAGTTGCGGTCCAGGTACTCGGTGTTCGAGCCGTGGTGCACCCGGTGGTGCGACGGGGTGTTGAACACCCACTCGATCGGCCGGGGCAGCCGGCCGACCCGCTCGGTGTGCAGGAAGAACTGGTAGAGCAGGCTGATCGACTGCTGGAGGAAGATCATCCAGGGCGGGATGCCGAGCAGCGCCAGCGGCAGCCAGAACGGCAGCGAGGTCATCGGCGTCCAGCTCTGCCGCAGCGCGGTGGAGAAGTTGTAGTGGACGCTGGAGTGGTGCACCACGTGGCTGGCCCAGAGCACCCGCACCTCGTGGTGGGAGCGGTGGAACCAGTAGTAGGCCAGGTCGTCGGCGAAGAAGACGATCGCCCAGGTCCACCAGTCGCCGGGGGACAGGTGCACCGGCGCGACCGTCCACAGCGCCGCGTAGAGACCGACCGTGAGCAGCTTCCACGGGAAACCGATGAGCTGGCTGCCCAGTCCCATCGACAGGCTGGTGGTGGTGTCGCGCAGCTCGTAGCCGCGCTCGTCGTCGTCGGGCAGGAAGCGGTAGGAGACCGCCTCGATCACGATCAGCAGCAGGAACGCCGGGACGGCGTACAGCACGGCGGGGATCATGCGCGCGCTTCCCTTCCGGTGGTGGGGGTGGTGGTGACCGGGGCGGTCAGCAGCGCCCGGGCCTGCCGGGCCGCCGCCTCGCCCCGGCCGGACGCGACCGCCGCGGCGAGCCGGCGGTGCCCGGCGACGTCGAGCAGTTCGGCGGCGCGGGCGTCCGGGGGGACGTCGCCGACCGCGAACGTGCCGGCGACCAGGCTGTTGAAGGCCAACTGGTAGGCGGTGTTGCCGCTGCCGCGCACCACCAGTCGCCAGATGCGGATGTTCGCCTCGGCCATCCGGTCCAGGTCGGGCGCGAGCGCGCCGTACTCCTCGGCGGCCCGGACCAGCGCGGCGACCACCGCCTCGTCGCCGCGTTCGGCGCAGAGTCGGGCCGCGTCGATGCCGACGCAGGCCCGCATCTCCAGCATGTCGCGCACCAGCGTCTCGACCGGGAGTACGTCTCCGGAGCGGGCCAGCGACAGCGCCAGGTCGAGCCCGGCGTGCACCCGCCAGTCGAGCACCCGGGTCGCGCCGCCCTGGCTGACCCGGACCAGGCCGAGCTGTTGCAGCCGACGCAGCGCCTCCCGCACCGCGTGCCGGTTCACCGCGAACGCGGCGGCCAGTTCCCGCTCGCCGGGCAGCGTCTCGTCCGGCCGGTGGCGCCCGGACACGATGGCGTCGCGGAGCTGGCCGAAGACGTGGTCGGAGACCGAGGCGCGGGGCGCGGGGGTGAAGGCCATGGCCAGCAGTGTGGCCCGGGACACATCAACCCGTCAACTGGTTGGACCAGTAGGGTTCTCCGAGCGCCCGGCCGGTGGGTGCCGTCGCGGTCACGCCTCGTATCCTTTCCGCCGTAGCCCCGCCACGGTGAAGGGAGTCGGTGTGAGCGACCGGGTCGAGACGTTGGAGTTCCAGGCCGAGGCACGTCAGCTGTTGCAGCTGATGGTGCACTCGATCTACTCGAACAAGGACGTCTTCCTGCGCGAACTCATCTCGAACGCGTCCGACGCGCTGGACAAGCTGCGGCTGGAGTCACTTGTCGACAAGGAGCTGTCGGCCGACACGTCCGATCTGCACATCGAGATCGAGACCGACGCCGAGGCCCGCACGCTGACCGTGCGGGACAACGGCATCGGCATGTCCCGCGACGAGGTGGTGGCGCTGATCGGCACCATCGCCAAGTCCGGCACCGCCGAGATGCTGCGCAAGCTGCGCGAGTCGAAGGACGCCGCCGCCTCGCAGGAGCTGATCGGCCAGTTCGGCGTCGGCTTCTACGCCACCTTCATGGTCGCCGACCGGGTGACGCTGCTGACCCGCCGCGCCGGCCAGACCGGCGGCACCCGCTGGGAGTCCACCGGCGAGGGCACCTACTCGGTGGAGGCGGTCGAGGACGCGCCGCAGGGCACCTCGGTCACGCTGCACCTCAAGCCGGTCGACGCCGAGGACAACCTGCACGACTACGCCGCCGACCGGACCATCCGGGAGATCGTCAAGCGCTACTCCGACTTCATCGCCTGGCCGATCCGGATGACCGTCGACAAGCCCGGCGAGGACGGTGCCACCACCCGCGAGGAGCAGACGCTCAACTCGATGAAGGCGCTCTGGGCGCGGTCCCGGGACGAGGTCGACGAGGCCGAGTACAAGGAGTTCTACCGGCACGTCGCGCACGACTGGGCGGACCCGCTCGAAACCATCCACATGCGCGGCGAGGGCACCTTCGAGTACGAGGCGTTGCTCTTCCTGCCCTCGCACGCCCCGCTCGACCTGTTCGCCCCGCAGGGCCGGCGCGGCGTGCAGCTCTACGTCAAGCGCGTCTTCATCATGGACGACTGCGAGGCGCTGATCCCCAACTACCTGCGCTTCGTCAAGGGCGTGGTGGACGCGCACGACCTGTCGCTGAACATCTCCCGCGAGATCCTCCAGCAGGACCGGCAGATCAGCGCCGTACGCCGGCGGCTGGTCAAGAAGGTGCTCGCCACGCTCAAGGGCCTGCCGGCCGAGTCGTACCGCACGTTCTGGACCGAGTTCGGGCCGGTGGTCAAGGAGGGCCTGCTGGAGGACGCGGACAACACCGACGCGTTGCTCGACCTGGTCCGTGCCGCCTCCACCCACGACCCGGCCGAGCTGACCACGCTGCGCGACTACGTGGAGCGGATGAAGGACGGCCAGACCGAGATCTACTACGCCACCGGCGACAACCGGGCCACCATCGAGAACTCCCCGCACCTGGAGGCGTTCCGGGCCAAGGGCTACGAGGTGCTGATCCTCACCGATCCGGTCGACGAGGTGTGGGTCGAGCGGGTCGGAGCGTACGACGGGAAGACGCTGCGCTCGGTGGCCAAGGGCCAGGTCGACCTGGAGACCGAGGAGGAGAAGGAGAAGGCCGAGGCGGAGCGGCAGGAGTACGCCGAGCTGCTCACCTTCCTCGGCGGCGCGCTCGCCGACAGCGTCAAGGAGGTACGCCTGTCCACCCGGCTGACCACGTCACCGGCCTGTGTGGTGGGTGACGCGCACGACATGACGCCGACGCTGGAGAAGATGTACCGGGCGATGGGCCAGGAGGTGCCCCAGGTCAAGCGCATCCTGGAGCTGAACCCGACCCACCCGCTGGTCACCGGGCTGCGCAAGGCCCACGGCGACGGCGGCGACAGCGCCGCGCTGACCGAGACCGCCGAGCTGCTGTACGGCATGGCGCTGCTCGCCGAGGGCGGTGACCTCGCCGACCCGGCGCGCTTCACCCGGATCCTCGCCGACCGCCTCGCCCGCGGCCTGTAGGCGCACCGGCGGGGGCCCCGCGACCGGGGCCCCCGCCGCCGCTCACAGTTGACCGGGGAAGAAGCCGTAGCGGGCCAGCGGCTCGACGATCTGGTGCTCCTCGTACGACAGGTGCGACAGCAGCGTGTCGGTCAGCAGGTCCACCGCCTCCTGCAACTCGGTGAAGTCGCCGGGTCGGCGGATCAGCTCCACCAGCGCCCGGTCCACGCTCTCCACCACGTCGTGGATCACCACGTGCTCCTCCGCCAGACGGTCCAGCACCGGCGCCAGCCCGGCGTCGGCGCGGCGCAGGTGCGGGAAGATGGAGGCGTCCTCCAGCCCGTGGTGCTGGGTCACCACCGTGCAGTAGGCCGCGCAGTAGGCGCCCAGCGTCCAGTTGTTCTGCCGCATCGTCATCTCGTTCAGCACGGCCCGCGCCCCGCCGGGGGAGACCGCGCCGCGCCTGACCTGTTCCAGCAGGTCGCGCACCTGGGCCAGCTCCTGGCGCAGGTGGTCGTGCACGTCCACCAGGTGCTGCCCGGCCGCCTGCCCGCGGGCCGGGTAGACCTGACCGGCCGGCGCCGGCGGGGCGGCCGGGCGGGTCGTCTCGTCCCAGAGGCGGCGCGCGCTCAGGCGTACCCCGGGGTCGGGGGTGGGGGTGACCGCGAGCGTGGTCGGGCCGCCGGCCGTGGCCCGCTCCTCGGCGACGGCCCGGGCGCCGCTGCCGGGCGTGGTGCGCTCGGCGGCGACCAGCTCCCGCACCGCCGGCGCCACCTCCTGGGCGAAGAGCTGGATGGCGCGTGGCTCGTCGCCGGCGAGGACGAACGTGGTGATGCCGTGCGCCAGCGTGAGCCCGGCCAGTTCCTCCGCCCACTGCTGCGGCGGCCCGGCGAGGAAGCCGGTGGACGAGCGGGCGAACGTGCCGTTCACGTTGAGCATCCGGCGGATCGCGCCCGGGTCCCGGCCGGCGGCCCGCGCGCCGTCGTCGACCAGGGCGTTGAGCGCCGGCAGGTCGTCCGGCCCGTTCGGCAGGTACGACAGCGACGGCAGCCAGCCGTCCGCGGCGCGCCCGACCAGCCGCAGCATCCGCGGCTTGTACGCGCCCACCCAGATGCCCACCGGATGCGCCGGCGCCGGTCCGCGTTTCGCCCCGACCACCCGGTAGTGCTCACCGGGCAGGCGGATCATGTCGCGCCGGTCGGTGTCCCACACCTCGCGGATGACGCGGATCGCCTCGTCGAGCGCGTCGACCGCCGCGCCGGGGGAGAGCCGCCGGCCGCCGGCCGCCTCGATCCCGTCCCAGAACGCGCCCGCGCCGAGCCCCAGCTCGACCCGGCCGCCGGTGAGCAGGTCCAGGCTGGCGACGCTGCGCGCCAGCACCACCGGTTGGCGCAGCGGCAGGTTGAGCACGTTGCCGGCCAGGCGGATCCGGTCGGTGGCGGCGGCCACGTACGACATCAGCGTCCACGTGTCCAGGAAGGTCGGCAGGTAGGGGTGGTCCTGGAAGGTGACCAGGTCCAGTCCGGCCTGTTCGCCGAGCGTGGCGAGCGCGACCACCTGGTCGGGGCGTCCGGCGTCCGGCGTGAGGAAGCTGCCGAAGGCCAGCTCGTGTCCGTGGTCGGTCATCCGCCCCGCTCCTCGCGCGATCTTGTCCGGTCCCGCCCACGGTAGCCCCGCCGTCCGCCCGGCCCGCCGGAAACCCCGTCGGTCGCGTCGGCGGAACCTGACCTCACGTCGTGGTCAGCGGTGATCGTCCGGGTCAGGACGGCGCGCGACGGCGGTCCGGGGCGTGGAGTCGCCGTTCACCGGCGGCCGTCCCGCGACACGCCGGACCGTCGGTGTCCGTGCTGCTCCGGGCGCCGGTGCCCGGCCGGGGCGGCGGATGGCCGGGTTCCGTCGCCGTCGGTTGCTATGGTCACGAGGCTTGGCTAAGACGTGAAGAAAGCGCGGATATGACCAACGATGCGTTCTCGGCCGCCGCGAGCCTCGACGAGCTGCTGACCCGCACGCAGCAGGCGTTGGCCGCGATGCGGTCCCGGGCCACCGTGCACACCGACGGTGAGCCGGGCGACGTGCTGCGGGCCGAGGGCGCCGCGGCCGGCGGCCGGGTCCGCGCGGTCGCGGTCCAGGGCGGCCGGCTGGACTCGGTCGCGGTCGACCCGGAGTTGGCCGGCGAACCGCTGGAGGCGCTCTGCGGGCACGTCGTCGCCGCCGTCAATGCCGCGCTGGCCGAGTTGGACGCGCAGGTCAGCGCCTCGGCCCGGGCGGACACCGACGCGCTCGCCGTCCGGCTCGGCGGGCTGCCCGACCAGGCGGAGCTGTTCAGCGCGACGATGCACGAGGTGGCCGCGCGGATCCGCCGCGACCGCGACGCCGCGTCCCGCGCCGCCCGCCCGGCCTGATCGGCGGGTCGGGCGGGGCCGTGACCGGCACCGGGACGGCGGGGCGGCCCTCCCGGCTCGATCAGCGTCGGCGGGCCCGTCACGCCGGCCGGCGGAGACGACGGAGCGGCCGGCCGTCGGGAGGACGACGACCGGCCGCTCGCGGTGCGGTCAGCTCAGGTTGACCGCGGTGTCGTCGACGACGAAGGACGTCTGGAGGGAGGCGTCCTCCACGCCGCTGAACGAGATGGTGGCGGTGGTGCCGGCCAGCGACGAGATGTCGAAGGACCGCTGCACGTAGCCGGTGGCCTTGTTCAGGTTGGAGTAGGTCGCCAGCGTGGTGCTGCCGGCCTTGACGGTCAGCTTGTCGTAGGCGGTGCTCGTGGTCGACTCCGCGCTGTCGACGTGCAGCCAGAAGCTCAGCGTGGCCCGGCAGCCGGCCGGGATGGTGACCGACTGGCTGAGCGTGTCGGTGTGCGAGGAGCCGTAGCCGTCGAGCCACGCCTTGTACGAGCCGCCGTGCGCGGCCTGGCCGCTGTCGGTGGTGATGACGCCCGACGAGGCGGTCCAGTTCACGTTGCCCGACTCGAAGCCGGGGTTGGCCAGCTTGTTGCCGGAGCAGCCGCCGGGCGGCGGGGTGCTCGTGGTGGTCGGCGTGGGCGTCGGCGTACCGCCGGCACAGGTCGGGTCACCCGACTGCGCCGGCACGCTGACCGCGTCCCAGGCCGCCTTGACGGTGTTGAACTCGGTGCAGCCGCTCGGGTAGAGGTTCTTCGCCGCCTGGAGCGTCCAGGTGCGGTACTTCAGGTACGACGAGGAGGACGTCTTCAGCAGCATCGCGTTGTACATGATCTTGATGGCCTTCTGGATGCCCAGGCCGGTCACGCTGCTGCTGTTGCAGGTCGAGCTGGACGGCTGCCCGTTGGTCGGGCTGCTGCCGTTGGCGAGCAGGTAGAACCAGTGGTTGCCGGGACCGGCGGAGGCGTGCACCTCGCCACCGGGGACGCTGCTGGAGTAGCAGTTCGGGTCGCCGAGCGCCCCCGGGTTGTACATGTTCCGGATCGGGCCGGAGCCGACCAGGTTGATCTTCTCGCCGACCAGGAAGTCCGGCGCGTCGTAGCTGGACGGCTCGTTGGCGAACCACTCGGTGGCCGCGCCGAACGTGTCCGCCACGAACTCCTGGGTGCCGCCGCCGGAGATGCCGCCCGGGGTGTGGTCGTCGATGCCGTGGCCGATCTCGTGGGCCACCACGTCGAGCGAGCCGATCCACTGGCCGGCGGTGTTCTTGCCGATCTGGACCTGGGTGCCGTCGTAGTAGGCGTTCTGGTCGTTCAGGCCCACCCGGATCGGCCAGTAGCCGCCGTTGCCGTCGGCGCCGTTGCGGCCCAGCCACTGGTTGAGCATCTTGTGCTCGGTCTGGGCGGAGAACAGCGCGTCGACGCAGCCGGTCTCCTTGTTGGTGGCGGTGCCGTTGCCCCAGGCGTCGTCGGTGCCGCTGAACGTGGTGTTGTTCGCGGCGTCCTGGCAGCTGAGGTTCGTGACGGTCGGGTCCTTCATGGTGTACGTGCTGCCCGACTGCGTGGTGTTCAGCGTGAGCGGGCTGGGCCCGTTCCAGGCGCCGGTGCCGGTGCCATTGACGACGTGCTCCTGCTTGCGCAGCACCGCGCCGGTGCGGGCGTCGACGTCCACGGTGAGCCGGCTGACACCGTCCGCGCCGGTGCCGCGCACGGTGGTCTCCCAGGCCAGCGTCGGGCTGGCGCCGAGCGTGTAGACCACCAGCGTGGTGCCCTCGACCGAGCTGACGGTCTTGAGCTGGGCGCGCGCCGTCTTCGCGGCGGCGGCCGAGGTCAGCGTGGGGGTGGTGGTGAGCGCGCCGATCGGCCGTTGCTGGGCGACCGAGGCGTACTTCAGGTTGCCGGCGCCGTCGGTGGCGAGCACGAAGTCGCCGCCGACCACCGGCAGGCCCTTGTAGGTGCGCTCGTAGGGCACGTACTGGGTGCCCTCGGAGGAGATCACGGGCTTCTGCACGAACGCGTCGTCCGAGCCGGCCTGGAGGTAGGCGGGACGGTTCGCGACCAGCGCGCGGGCCGAGTCGGCGGCTGCCGCGCGGGCCTGGGCGGGGTTCGGGGCGGCGGGCCCGGGTGGCGCGGCCTGCACGGCCGCGGCGGTGCCGGCGGCCAGCACGCCGGCCGCGGCTGCGCCGGTGAGCGCGGCGAGGCGGGGTGAGAGCTTCAAGAGGGTTTGCTCCTGTTCCTAGGCGCGCCGCACGGAGCCCGGTGGGGACGGGCGGCGCGATGGTGCGAGGCGGGTGACGGTCGGTCACCGGAGCTGCCGGCGTGGCTCCGGGTCGACAGATCGACCGTCCGGGCCGTCGGGGGTCGGCGGCTCGTTGGGTGCACAATCACACGGCGCGCGAGCCGGGAGCAATGGGTGACCGGGGCAACCGACACCTGCCGGACAGCCGGCCGCCGACACGAATTCAGGAAGCCATGATCTTCAATAGCCCCTGATCAGGGTGAACATTGTCGCCAGTGGACGACGGCGGGTCCAGGATGTGAACATTGCCGCTCTGCGCAACTGGTGCACATAGATTCAGCGTGGACCGGCGGCCCCCCGGCCGGTCCCGCCGGCAGGCGTGGGCCGGGCGCGCTCCGGGTACGAGGGCGGCATGAACACGAGCACCACCGACCGCGCCGCCCCCACGGGCAAGATCGCGGTCGTGGCACACCGGAAGAAGACCTTCGGCGGCGGCCTCGACGAGCTGCGCGCCCGCCTCGTCGGCGCCGGCGTCGGGCGGCTGCTCTGGTACGAGGTGCCGAAGAGCCGCAAGGCGCCGAAGCGGGTCCGCGCGGCGCTCGACGAGGGCGCGGAGCTGGTGCTGGTCTGGGGCGGTGACGGCATGGTGCAGCGGTGTGCCGACACGCTGGCCGGCACCGGCGTGCCGATGGGCATCCTGCCCGCCGGCACCGCCAACCTCTTCGCCGTCAACCTCGGCATCCCCGCCGAGCTGCCCGAGGCGGTCCGGGTCGCGTTGCACGGCCGGCGTCGCCGGCTGGACCTCGGCCGGATCAACGGGGAGCACTTCGCGGTGATGGCCGGCGCCGGGTTCGACGGCGACCTGATCCGCGACGCGGACCGCCGGCTCAAGGGCCGGCTCGGCCGGGTCGCCTACGTCTGGACCGGGCTGCGGCACGTGCGCGGTGAGTGCGTGCGCACCCGCGTCCGGGTGGACGGCGCCGACTGGTTCGACGGCGAGGCGAGCTGCGTGCTGTTCGGCAACGTCGGCACCATCACCGGCGGCATCCCGGCCTTCGACGACGCCCGCCCCGACGACGGCGCGCTCGAGGTCGGCGTCGCCACCGCCAGCGGCGCCGTGGACTGGGCCCGCACGCTGGGCCGGATGGCCGCCGGACGCTCCGACGAGTCGCCGTTCGTGCGGATCACCCGGGGTCGGAAGATCACCGTGCGGTTCGCCGAGCCGAAGACGTACGAGCTGGACGGCGGTGCGCGGGGAACGGCGAAACGGCTGAAGGTCACGGTGGTGCCGGGCGGGCTGACGGTCTGCTGCCCGGAGCCGGCGGACTGACCCGGCCGTCCGCGCCGGCGACCGCGCCGGGCAGGATGCCGGCATGCGCGACGACGTACGCGACTACCTCGCCGACCTGGTCCGGTGCGCCCGCGACGTGTGCGGTGCCGACCTGACCGGCGCGTACGCGGCCGGTTCGGTCGGGCTCGACGCCTACCAGCCGGGACGCAGCGACGTGGACGTGGCGCTGCTGGTCGCCGGCCCGGTCCCGGCCGCCGCGAAGCGGGCGCTGGTGGACCGGCTGCGGCACGAGGCGCTGCCCTGCCCGGCGCGCGGCCTGGAACTGGTCGTCTACCGGCGGGACGTGGCCGCCTCCGGCACGCCCGAGCCGGGCTTCGAGATGGAGCTGAACACCGGCGCCGCGATGGCGTTCCGGGCCACGTTCGACCCGGCCGACCGGCCCGCGGCCGACGGTCGGTTCTGGTACGCGCTGGACCGCAGCATCCTGCGCCAGTCCGGCCTGGCCCTGCTCGGCGCGCCCGCCGCAGACGTCTTCGCCGATCCGTCCCCGGCGGCGCTGCGGGCGCTGCTGGTGGACGCGCTGCGCTGGTGGCTGGCGCGGCCCACGCCGCCCGGCGACGGGCCGGCGCCGGGCGCCGAGGACGCGGTGCTCGGGGCCTGCCGCGCGCTGGTGCGCCACCGCGACGGCATCTGGCTGGGCAAGGTCGACGCGGGCCTGCGGGTGGCCGCCACCGACCCGGACGCCGCGCTGATCCGCCGGGCGATCGCCGCCCGCCGGGGCGGTCCGCCGCCGTCCGGCCCCGCCGCCCGCGCGTTCCAACGTCGGGTCCTGGCCCACCTCACCACCGACGGAAACACCCGACGGTCATGAGGTTGGCGGCCTCCGCCGTCCGGATTGTCGCCGTCCACCTCATGATCGACCGGCCGGCCCGGCCGGGGGTGGGACGGGGCGGTGACTAGGGTGGGGTCGGGAGGTTGGTGATCATGGGCGAGTTCAGCGCGTCGGTCCGGGTCGGGTTGGAGGCGGCGGTGCCCGGCGGCGTGAGCACCCGGACCGTGGACCGGCTGCGGCTGGCCCACGACGCCTCGCACTACCTGCTGCACCCCGGCGCGGTGGCCACCCCGGCCGACGCCGGCCAGGTCGCCGCGCTGCTGGCGCACAGCCGCCGCACCGGTGTGCCGTTGACGTTCCGCTCGGGCGGCACCAGTCTCAGCGGCCAGGCGGTCACCGACCGGCTGCTGGTCGACGTCCGCCGGCACTTCCGCGACCTCGCCGTGCTCGACGACGGGCGGCGGGTGCGGGTGCAGCCGGGCGTGGTGCTGCGGCAGGTCAACGCGCGGCTCGCGCCGTACGGCCGCAAGCTCGGCCCGGACCCGGCCAGCGAGTCGGCCTGCACGGTCGGCGGCGTGGTCGCCAACAACTCCAGCGGCATGACCTGCGGCACCGAGGTCAACACCTACCGCACGCTGGAGTCGCTGGTGCTGGTGCTGCCCAGCGGCACCGTGCTGGACACCGGCGCCCCGGACGCCGACGCCCGGTTGCGCGCCACCGAGCCGGCGCTGCACGCCGGCCTGCTGCGGCTGCGCGACCGGGTCCGCGGCAACCCCGACTCGGTGCGCCGGGTCCACGCCCAGTACGCCATGAAGAACACCATGGGGTACGGCGTGAACGCCTTCCTCGACCACGACGACCCGGCCGACCTGCTCACCCGGCTGGTGGTGGGCAGCGAGGGCACGCTCGCGTTCGTCGCGTCGGCGACGTTCCGCACCGTACCCGTGCACCGGCACGCCGCGACCGGCCTGCTGGTCTTCGACTCCCTCGGCGCGGCGATGGCCGCCATGCCGGCGCTGGTGGCCGCCGGCCCGGCGGCGGTCGAGCTGCTCGACGCCGCCGCGCTGCGGGTGGCCCAGCGCGACCCGAAGGCGGACGCCGCGCTGCGCGGCCTGGCCGTGCGCGGGCACGCCGCGTTGCTGGTGGAGTGGCAGGAGTCCGCGCCGGACGCACTGGCCGACCGGGTCGCCGCCGCCGGGCCGGTGCTGGCCGGGCTGCCGCTGACCACGGCGGCCCGGCTCAGCGGCGAGCCCGCCGCCCGGGCCGCGCTGTGGCACATCCGCAAGGGGCTGTACGCGGCGGTGGCCGGCGCCCGCCCGTCCGGCACCACCGCGCTGCTGGAGGACATCGCCGTGCCGGTGACGGCGCTGGCCGACACCTGCGCCGCGCTGGCCGACCTGTTCGACCACCACCGCTACGCCGACAGCGTGATCTTCGGGCACGCCAAGGACGGCAACCTGCACTTCATGCTCAACGAGCGGTTCGCCGACGGCACGGCCCCGGCGCGCTACGCCGACTTCACCGAGGAACTGGTCGACCTGGTGCTCGGCCACGGCGGCACGCTCAAGGCCGAGCACGGCACCGGGCGGGTGATGGCCCCGTACGTGCGCCGCCAGTTCGGCGACGAGCTGTACGACGTGATGCGGGAGCTGAAGACGCTCTGCGACCCGGACGGGGTGCTCAATCCGGGCGTGCTGCTCAGCGACGACCCGGAGGTCCACCTGCGGCACCTGAAGACCGTGCCGACCGTGGAGGAGGAGGTGGACCGCTGCGTCGAGTGCGGCTACTGCGAGCCGGTCTGCCCCAGTCGCGACCTGACCACCACGCCCCGGCAGCGGATCGTGCTGCGCCGGGAGATCGCCGCCGCCGAGGCCGCCGGTGACCGGGCGCTGGCCCGGGAGCTGACCGACGCGTACGACTACGACGCGGTGCAGACCTGTGCGGTGGACGGCATGTGCGCCACCGCCTGCCCGGTGCTGATCAACACCGGCGACCTGGTCAAGCGGTTGCGCGCCGAGGACCACGGCCGGGCGGCGAAAGCCGGCTGGCGGGGCGCGGCCCGGCGCTGGGGCGCCACCACCCGGGGCATGGCCCGGGGCCTCGACCTGGCCGGCGCGCTGCCACCCGTGCTGCCCGAGGCGGCGACCCGGGCGGCCCGCGCCGTGCTGGGCGCCGAGCGGGTGCCGCAGTGGCAGCGGGACCTGCCGCGCGGCGGCGTGCCCCGCCGGCCCCGCCCGGCCGACGAGCCGGACGCGGTCTTCGTCCCGTCCTGCCTCGGCACGCTGTTCGCCCCCGCCGAGGGCGGCACCGGGGTGGCCGACGCGCTGCTCACGCTCGCCGACCGGGCCGGCGTACGCCTGCTCGTGCCGGACGGCGTCGGTGACCTGTGCTGCGGCACCCCGTGGTCGTCCAAGGGGCTGACCGGCGGCTGGCAGGCGGCACGGGACCGGGTGTCGCCGGTGCTGCGGGCGGCCAGTCGCGACGGCGCGCTGCCGGTGGTCAGCGACGCCGCCTCCTGCACCGAGGGCTTCGACCGGCTGCTCGCCGACGCCGGCGGGCTCCGCGTGGTCGACGCGGTGGAGTTCGCGGCCACCAGCCTGCTGCCGCGGCTGACCGTGCGCCGCCGGCTGGGCTCGCTGGCGCTGCACCCGACCTGCTCGTCGGTCCGGCTCGGTCTGGACGACGCGGTGCTGGCGGTGGCCCGGGCGGTCGCCGACGAGGTGGTGGTCCCGGAGGGCTGGCAGTGCTGCGGTTTCGCCGGCGACCGGGGCCTGCTGCACCCGGAGCTGACCGCGTCGGCCACCCGCGCCGAGGCCGCCGCCGTCGCGGCCCGGCCGTTCGACGGGTACGCCTCGGTGAACCGCACCTGCGAGATCGGCCTGGCGCGGGCCACCGGGCGGCCGTACCGGCACCTGCTGGAGCTGCTGGCCGACGCGACCGCCTGATCGGGCGGGGCTGCCGGTGCCGGCGATCGTGGCTAGGCTCGGGCGATGCACCGGTCCCGGCTCTACGCCCTGATCATCGACGCGCCCCAGGAGTCGGCCGGGGAGGTCACCGCGTTCTGGTCCGCCGCGCTCGGCGCGCAGGTGCGCACCGACCCGTCGGAGCCCGAGTTCACCGGCCTGGCCGACGTGGTGCCGGGCCTGGTCACCGCCGTGCAGGCGGTGGACGACGCGCCCCGGCACCACCTCGACATCGAAACCGACGACGTGCCCGCCGAGGTCGAGCGGTTACGCGGGCTGGGCGCCACGCCGGTGTCCCGCTGGCAGGACTGCCACGTGCTGCGCGCGCCCGGCGGTCACCTGGTCTGCGTCATCCCGGTGGCCAGCGACCCGGAGCTGTTCGAGTCCACCGCCACCCGCTGGCCGTGACGGCCGGCGCCCCGACCCGTCGACGGGCCGGGGCGCCGGCCCTCGGTCACCGGTAGGGCAGGGTGATCGTCGAGCGGTCGCCGGTGCCGACCGTGGTGGGGTTGTTGCCGATGGCGTTCCAGACCTCGACCTTCACCGTGCCGCCGGCCAGGTTGCCCAGCGTGCCGGTGGCCGAGGCCAGGCCCTGGGTCTGGCGGTAGCGCTCCCAGCCGACGATCGGGTCGGTGGCGAAGTACCGGTACGTCTCCACCCGGTCGAAGCTGCCGTTGCCGGTCAGGTCGTAGGAGACCCGGGCCTGGACGCCGTTGCCGACCGCGGTGCCCGCGTCGACGGCCAGGTCGAAAGCGGTGCTCCCGCCGGTGTACGTGCCGGTCAGCCCGGTGGCGGTGAACACCTGCGGGTTGGCCGGCGAGCCGTCGTGGTTGCCGTTGGCGGCGGCCACGGTGACCGTGCCGGCGGGGCCGGCGGTGCCGGTCAGCCCGCCGCCGGAGCGCAGGTAGCGGGTCGGGCTCAGCGGCGTCGGGGTGCTGGGGCTGGGGCTCGGGCCGGTCGGCGTCGGCGTCGGGCTGGCGCTGGTCGGCGTCGGGCTCGGGGTGGTCGGGGTGGGGGTGGGCGTCCCGGTCGGCGGGGGACCGGTCGGCACCGTCACGCCACCGGTGGCGCTGCCGCCGCTCCAGGTGTACGCCCCGGAGGTGGCGGTCTTCCCGGCCGGCACGGTGAGCCGGGTCCCGTCGGAGAACGTGACGGTCAGCGGCGCGGCGGTGATGTTCGACGCCACGTAGGTGCGCGCGGTGCCCTTGCGGAACACCTTGGCCAGCGGGTGGTTCGCGGTGACCGTGGTGTCCACCGTGCCGAGCGCGGCCAGGTTGCGGATCCAGTGGAACGTGTGCCCCTTGCTCTCCCCCTCCTCGCTGGCGAACGTGCTGTTGGCCCGGAAGTTGCGCAACGCCTCGTCACCGTCGCCGAGCGCCAGGAACTCCCAGATGATGTCCTGCCACACCGTCGGCGGGCCGTTCTTGTTGGCGAGCAGCTCGGCGTAGTTGGCCTTGACGTACTCGGGGTAGTCGCCGAGGTAGAGGTGACCGCCGGTGATCGGCAGCATGTTGATGCCCTGGATCATCTCCGGCGCCGAGGAGAACCAGGTGGAGTACGCCCCACCGTCGCCCCACACCATGCCGACGGTCTTGTGCCCGAAGCCGGCCGGGAAGTTCTCGTCGTGCACGTCGAACCAGTACTCGGAGATGGCCGCCGACTGGGTGGTCCACAGGTAGACGCCGGCGTCGCGGACGGCGGTGTTGCCGGTGGCCTGTCCCCACTGGATCAGGGCGTTGGCGAAGTTCATCCCCTCCGAGGAGGACTCCTGGTTGTTGCCGGCGAAGAACGGCGCCAGGCCGGAGGCCCAGTCGTGGCCGGCGTAGATGTCGAAGTCCCGCAGGTACGGGAAGCGCCCGTCGGCCCGGTCGTAGTTGTTGGCGTCGCGGATGAGCAGGTCGACCATGCCGCCGTAGCGGGTCTTGTCGGCCCAGCCGGGGTCGAACTTGGCCACCGTGGCCGCCGCGGCGACGAAGTAGCCGTAGTGGAAGTGGTGGTCGTTGAGGTCCTCGTCGGAGCCGTACGAGGCGGGGTAGCCGATCAGCGTGCCCCAGTTGCGGTCGTAGTAGAAGAGCTGGCCGGTCTCGCCGGAGCTCGCGGTGAGCCAGTTGGTGAGCCGGGTCTTCATGGCCGTCACGGCGGCGTCGCGGACCGTGGTGATCCCGAGCTGGTCGGCGATCTCGGCGATCCGGGCGGCCCGGCCGAGTCCCTTGCCGGCCCAGTAGGTGTCCGTGCCGCTGATCCCCTCCGGGTTGGCCAGCTCGGCGTTCAGGTAGTTGGTGATCGTGCTCAGGTCAGCGCCGGCGGCGTCGCCGACGGCCGGCACCTCGGGCAGCACGCCGGTGAAGCGCATGCCGGTGGTGAACGACGGCACGCCCGCGAGCACCCGCATGGCGCCGCGGGGCGAGACGTACGTCGGGGTGATCGGCGTGGCGCCGGTGAGGCTGCGCCACTGGTGCGGGTAGAGCGCCACCACCGTCTTCGTCTCGGTGCCCTCGCGGGGCGTGGTGGTGAACGCGTACGTGGTGCGTACCGAGCCGGTCGCCGCGTCGTAGGTGTAGCTCATCCGGGTGCCGGTGACGTGCGCGTGGGCGTACCGGCCGTAGGTGTCGGCCAGGGTGGCCTTGTCCGCGCCGCCGGGCAGCACCGCCACCGAGAAGTAGCCCTTGCCGGCCAGCGTGGAGCTGATGCCGGCGCCGTTGACGGTCCAGGTCGACCCGGTCGGCGCGTACGCGACGTAGTCGTGGCCGTTGACGGTGAAGCCGATGGTGGCGCCGGAGTTGCGCCACACGGTCGGCGTCGCGGCGGCGGTGAGCTGGGCGGCGGCGCCGCCGGTGACGGTGTAGTAGCTGAACGGCAGACCGTGGCCGATGGTGGCCCGCATGCTGCGGCTGCCGTCGCTCCAGTCGGCGGTGACGGTCCAGTCGGTCCAGTCGGCGGCCTTCACCACCGGCGCGGCCAGCCCGGCCACCCCGACCCGGACGTCCTCGCGGTACGGGTAGTGGTACTCGCCGACGCCGGTCGCGGTGCCGCTGATCGCCGGCGTGGTGGTGTAGGACAGCCCGAGCCCGTTGTTCTCGGCCTTGAACGCCAGCGGGTGAGCCTGGAGGTTCTCGCTGGTCCCGCAGTTGTTGCGCTTCCAGATCAGCGAGGACCACCAGTCGTTGGTGGGGATCGCGCCGGCCGGCGCGTCGGCGGTGGCGAAGATGCGGGGGTTGGTGCTGACCGTGCCGCAGCCCTTGGGCAGCGCGGCCCCGGGCGGCAGCGTCTCGGTGTAGCTGCCCGCGCCGACGGTGCCGGCGGTGGCGGTGCCGCCACCGCCGACCACGACGCCGAGCAGGCTGGCCGCCAGCAGGGACGCGGCGGCGAGGGCGATGGTCCGGCGGCGCCGGGATGTGGACGGGAGAGGGGCCGGCGGCGGTGTGGCGCCGGGGGAGACGTCCCGCAGGGGGAGTGTCATGGAGGTCCCCTTCAGAGGAGAAGGTGGTGTCCGGATGGTGGTCCGACCGTCGAGAGAGCGCTCTCTTGAGAAGCGAGATTAGGTTCCGGTTTCGCGTCCGTCAATATTCTGTTGCATCAGAGAGCGCTCTCCGAGCCGCGGCGCGGCCCTCCCACCCACCCCCTGACCAGCACCCACCCCCCGCCCCGGCCGCCCGCACCCCGCAACCCCGGCGATCAAGGAGTTCGCGTCGGGACCGGCGTCGGCCGACGACGCGAACTCCTTGATCGCCGGGGTGGAGTGCGGGTGGGTGGGGTGGGTGGGTGGGGTGGGTCAGGCGGCGGTGGCGACCACGGAGGGCTCGCCGGTCCTCGGGTCCGGGGTCGGGCGGTCGGTGGCGGTGGAGTCGGTCGGAGCGGCGGCGAGGGTGTCGCCGGGACGGGCCGTGCCGGTGGCGGTCGACCCGGTTCGGGTGGCGGTCGACCCGGTGGCGGACGGCGTGCGGGCGGCGCTCAGCCCCACCTGCGCGGTGTCCCAGGCGGCGCACGGCCAGGCGGCGCCAACGCAACTCGGGCTGGCGCACACCCGCTCCGCGTCCGGCTGGTGCGCGTCGGCCACCGCGGCGGACAGATCCCACAGCAGTGGGTCGGTCACCGCCGCCGGACGGGCGGCGGCGCGGTCGGTGCTGGATTCGGACATGGTCGATCCCCCCTGTGGTGAACGGCCCCCACCTGTTTCCGGAACCGACCACCGGCAAACCTGCGGATGATCGGGAAGGGGCATAGGCTGGCCGGCGTGGCGAGGTACTACGACCTGCATCCGGACAATCCCCAGCCCCGGGTGATCCGGCAGGTGGTGGATCTGCTCCGGTCCGACGGCGTGATCGTCTACCCGACCGACTCCTGCTACGCGCTCGGCTGCCGGCTCGGCAACCGGGCCGGCGTGGAACGGATCCGGGAGATCCGGCGGCTCGACGAGCGGCACCCGTTCACGCTGGTGTGCGCCGACTTCGCCCAGCTCGGCCAGTTCGTCAAGCTGAGCAACTCGGTCTTCCGGCAGGTCAAGTCCGTGATCCCGGGCAGCTACACGTTCCTGCTGCCGGCCACCTCCGAGGTGCCGCGCCGGTTGCAGGACCCGCGCCGGCGGGTGGTCGGCGCCCGCGTGCCGAAGCACGTCGTCACCCAGGCGCTCCTCGCCGAGCTGGGCGAGCCGCTGCTCTCCAGCACCCTGCTGCTCCCCGGTGAGGCGGAGCCGATGACCCAGGGCTGGGAGATCAAGGAACGGCTCGACCACCTGGTCGACGCCGTGGTCGACGCCGGGGACTGCGGCCTCGAACCCACCACCGTGGTCGACCTGTCCGGCCCGGAGCCGGAGATCCTGCGCCGGGGCGCCGGCGACCCCGCCCGCTTCGAGTAGGGATCGGCCCGTTCCGCCCCACCCGGCCCGCGACGTGCGGCACGGTGATGGCGGCGGACGGTGACGGGGGTACGGCGTGGACGCACTCGTGCTGATCGGGGTGCTCGGCGCCACCGTGCTCGTCGGCACCACCCTCGGGGGCCGCTACAGCGTCGCGCCGCCGGTGCTGCTGATCGCCATGGGCGCGTTGCTCGGCCTGCTGCCGCCGTTCAAGAACGTGGTCCTCGAACCCGAGGTGGTGCTGGTGCTGTTCCTCCCGGCGATCCTCTACCGGGAGAGCCTGGTGATCAGCCTGCGGGAGATCCGGGCGAACCTCGCGGTGATCGTGCTGCTGGCCGTCGCCCTGGTGATCATCACGATGGTCGCGGTCGCGTACGTCACCCAGGCCCTCGGGGTGGAACCGGCCGCGGCCTGGGTGCTCGGCGCGGTCCTGGCGCCCACCGACGCCGCCGCCGTCGCCGGCCTGGCCAAGCGGATGCCGCGGGGCATCCTCACCACCCTGCGCGCGGAGAGCCTGGTCAACGACGGTACGGCGCTGGTGCTCTTCGCGGTGGCGGTCGGCGTGATCGCGGGCGGGAAGGTACCCGGCGCGTTCTCGCTCACCGGGCAGTTCGTCGGCAAGTCGCTCGGTGGGGTGGCCGCCGGGCTGCTCGTCGGCGGGCTGGTCGTGCTGATCCGCAAACACGTCGACGACGCGATGCGCGAGGGCGGGCTGAGCATCATGACCCCGTTCGTCGCGTTCCTGCTCGCCGACGCGGTGCACGCCAGCGGCGTGCTCGCGGTGGTCGTCTCCGGCCTGCTGCTGTCGTGGGCGGGCCCCCGGGTGATCCGGGCCCGGTCCCGGGTCACCGCGTACGCGTTCTGGGACCTCTCCACCTTCATGGTCAACGGCAGTCTGTTCGTGCTGCTCGGCATGCAGGTGCCGCGCTCGCTGCGGAGCATCACCAGCCACTCGCCGCTGGCGTCGCTCGGCATCGCGGTGCTGGTGGCGCTCGTCGTCGTGGTCACCCGGCTGGCCTGGGTGCACCTGTCGGTCTCGGCGCTGCAACGCGTCGACCGGCGGGAGTCACAGCGGTCGCGGCACTTCGACGCCCGGATGCGTACCGCCGCGGGCTGGGCCGGGTTCCGGGGCGCGGTGTCGCTCGCCGCGGCGTTGGCCGTGCCGACGGCCACGCACGAGGGCGCGCCGGTACACGAACGCGATCTGATCATTTTCGTCACCGTGATGGTGATCGTGCTGATCATGGTGGTGCAGGGCACCACGCTGCCCGCCGTCGTCGGCTGGGCCGGCCTGACCGGGGACCGGGAGCGCGACGACGAGGTGCGGGTGGCCCGGATCCGGGCCACCGAGGCGGTGCTGGAGGCGCTGCCCCGGGTCGCCGCCGAGCTGGGCGCCACCCCGGACCTGGTGGACCGGCTCCGCGCCGGCTACCAGGACCACCTGGCGGACGTCCGGAGCCCGCGCAGCGAGGAGGCGGACCGGGAGCGGGAGGTGGCCCGCCGGCTCCAGCTCGAGATGTTGAACCGCAAGCGTCAGGAGGTGACCCGGCTGCGCAACACCAACCAGATCGACGAGGCGGTGCTGCGGGAACTCCAGGCAGCCACCGACATCGAGGAACTGCGGCTGCTCGGCCCCGAGCTGGAGGACTGAACCCCGGCGGTGACCCGGCGCGGCGGGGTGCCGCGCCGGGTCACCGGACGATCAGCCGGCCGTGCAGCTCGCGTTGCCGGCGGGGGCGGTGCCCGTCCCCTGGAACCCGAACTCGGTGCTGCCGCCGGCGCCGACCTGGCGGTTGTAGTCGACGTTGCGGAACGTCACCAGGCCGCTGGAGCCGCTGGCCTGCGCGCTCCACGCGTTGGTGACCGACGAGCCGGAGGGCAGCGTCACCGACACCGACCATCCGTTGAGCGGGCTGCCGCCGGCGGTGACCCGCACGGTGGTGACGAATCCGCCCTGCCACTGGTTGGTGGTCAGCGTCGCGGTGCAGGCGCCGGCCGGCGGGGGCGTCGACGGCGGAGTCGTCGTGGGCGGCGCGGTGGTGGGGGGCGTGGTCGTCGGCGGCGTCGTGGTCGGCGGCGCGCTGGTCGGCGGCGTGGTGCCACCGGCGTTCAGCGCGTTGAGCGTCGACGTGTACGCCGCCTTCTTGTTGCCGCTGCCGTCGAAGAGCAGCGGCGTGCCGCTGGCCCGCCACGAGTCGCTGTCGCGGATGCCCCACACGGTGATGCCGGTGCACCGCGCCACCGCCAGGCAGTCCTTCACCACGTTGCCGTACGTGGTGGCCTGGGTGCTGCCGGAGCCCTCGATGTCCAGCTCGGTGATCTGCACGTCGACGCCGAGGTCGGCGAAGTTCTGCAACGTGGTGCGGTAGTTGCCCGGGTAGGGCGAACCGTTGTTGAAGTGCGACTGGAAGCCGACGCAGTCGATCGGCACGCCCCGGGCCTTGAAGTCCTTGACCATGTTGTAGACGCCCTGCGTCTTGGCCCAGGTCCAGTTGTCGGTGTTGTAGTCGTTGTAGCAGAGCTTGGCGCCCGGGTCGGCGGCGCGGGCGGTGCGGAACGCCACCTCGATCCAGTCGTTGCCGGTGCGCTGGAGGTTGGAGTCGCGCCGGCCGCCGTTGCTGTCGTCGAACGCCTCGTTGACCACGTCCCAGGCGTAGATCTTGCCCTTGTAGTGCGTGGCGACCTGGGTGATGTGGTTGACCATGGCGTTGCGCAGCGCGGTGCCGGACAGGTTCTGCGCCCAGCCCGGCTGCTGTGAGTGCCAGGCCAGCGCGTGCCCGCGTACCCGCATGCCGTTGGCCTGGGCGTGGGCGACGATCCGGTCGGCGCTGGTGTAGTTGAACTGGTTCTGGGACGGCTCGGTGGCGTCCCACTTCATCTCGTTCTCGGGCGTGACCATGTTGAACTCGCGGTTCAGGATGCCGACGTACGTGCTGTCCGACAGCTTGTTCGCCGCCACCGCGGTGCCGAAGTAGCGGCCCTGTTCCGCCGCCGACGCGCCGAGCGTCGTGCCGGCGCTGGCGCTGGTCGCCACCGCGATCGTCGCGGCGACGGCCGCGGCCCCGGCGACGATCGACACCACCGCGGCACGCGGACGCGACCGGGCTGCCGCGCTCCCGCTGCCGCGGGCGAGCACCTTGTCCATCTGAAAGCCTCTCCTAGCATGGGCGAATGGGAAGTCCGCCTCGACCACCGCCCGTCACGGTGTCGGCTCGTGCGCGACCGCCCGGAGGCCGCGCGGGGTGGGGAGTGACTCCCCGCCACCGTGGGTTGATCGATGCGAATCTCTGCCAGGAGCCTACCGGAACCATTCCGAAAACTTAACGCCGTCGATGCCCGAATCCGCCGGCCCGTAGAGGCGGCCGACGGCATGAACGTGCGGGCCGGGGCTGCTGGCCCGACCGACGCGCCGGCTCCGGAAGTTTCGGCGTCGGGCGCGCGCCGGCATGGTCCGGTTCGCGCCGCTGTCACGCACCGGACCGCGCGCGGTGCTTGAACGCGGGCGGCCCGGGGTCGATGCTGAACGAAATCGACTGTCAACGATGGAGGGATCCTCCGGATGCGCCGACCGTCGCTCGTCGTCCTCGTCCTCACCGCCCTGCTGGCTGCCGTCCCGGCCGCCGCCCCCGCCGCCGCGGCGACGCCGGCCGCGCCGGCGGCGCTCGCCGAGGTGCGCACCGCCGGCACCGCCTGGGGCCACGACCCGGCCACCGGCCGCCTGACCCTCACCGTCGACGACACGGTACGCGGGGCCGAACTGGCCGAGCTGCGCCGGACCGCCGCCCGATCCGGCGCGGTGCTGCGGCACGAGCCCGGCCGGCTGCGCCCGCTCATCGCCGGCGGACAGGCGATCTACGGCGGCGGCGGGCGCTGCTCGCTCGGCGCGAACGTCCGCAGCGGCAGCACCTGGTACTTCGTCACCGCCGGGCACTGCACCACGCTCGGCGCCACCTGGTACGCCGACAGCGCCAGCACCACGGTGCTGGGCAGCCGGACCGGCAGCAGCTTCCCCAACAACGACTACGGGGTGGTCCGCTACACCGGCACGGTCGCCCACCCCAGTGCCGTCTACACCTATCCGGGACAGGTGACCATCACGGCCGCCGGCAACGCGTACGTCGGGCAGGCGGTGTGCCGTAGCGGCTCCACCACCGGCGTACGGTGCGGCGTGGTCACCGGGCTGAACCAGACCGTCAACTACGCCGAGGGCAGCGTCGCCGGGCTGATCCGCACGAACATCTGCGCCGAGCCGGGGGACAGCGGCGGCCCGCTCTACGTGGCCGCGACCGGCACGGTCCTCGGGATCCTCTCCGGTGGCAGCGGCAACTGCACCAGCGGCGGCACCAGCTACTACCAGCCGATCCTGGAGATCCTCGCGGCGTACGGCCTCAGCATTCCCTGACCCGGGCGGGCGCCCGGCTCATCCGTCGCCGGGCACGGCCATCTCGCCGAGGGGCGACCAGTCCTGCTGCGGCACCGTCGCGTTGACGATCCGCGGCGTCTCCACCAGGTGCGGCGGCAGCGTGCGCCGGGCCTCGCGGAAGTGCGCCGACTGCACGTGCGTGGCGCCGGCCTCGTCGTCGCGGAACGCCTCGACCAGGACGTACTCGGTGGGGTCGTCCAGGCTGCGGGACCAGTCGAACCACAGGCAGCCCGGCTCGGCCCGGGTCGCCTCGGTGAAGTCGGCCACGATCCGCGGCCAGCGGTCGGCGTCGGACGCCCGGACCCGGAACTTGGCGGTGATGAAGATCATGGGTCCAGGCTACCCAGGCTGGGCGCGCCGGTCCCCGGTCACCAGCTCGCCCGCCCGTCGGTACTTCACGGTGGCGCTCAGCAGCACCCGACGGGCCCGCTGCGGCCGAGCGGTCGCCGGATCACCTCCTGACCGGGCGCCGCCGCCACGCCGGAGGGCGTTGGTCGGCGCGGACCGGTGGCCGACGGAGGACGCCGGGCCCGCCTACCGATCGGTAGCCTGACCCGGTGACCGTCTACGCCCTCGCGCAGCTCACCGTCCACGACCGGTCCCGCTACGACCGCTACGTCGCCGCCTTCCTCCCGGTGCTGGCCCGGCACGGCGGCCGGCTGCTCGCCGCCGACACCGCTCCCCGGGTGGTCGAGGGCGACTGGCCGCACGACAAGGTGGTGCTCATGTCCTTCGACAGCCGGGAGGACTTCGAGCGCTGGTCCACCTCGCCGGAGTACCGGGCGATCTCCCGGGACCGGGAGGCGGCCACCGAGGGGGTGGTCCTGCTGCTGGACGGGATCGGCCACGCCTGGCCGGCCTGACCGACGTCGCCGGTGGGCCCCGAGCCGCCCGTCGGGTGAGATAGGGTTTACCGGTCAGTCGAGGATCGGAGTGATCATGGCAGGTGACGACGACATCTCCGGGTGAGTCCCCCCGGACGGCCGCCGACGCGCGCATCCCGCGCCGTCGCCGCGGCCCTCTTCGTCGTCCCCTGTCCACGCCGGCGCACCGCGCCCGCGGCTCTCCCTCCTGAGGTTGATCATGTCCGACGCCTACGTCGTCAGCTCCGCGCTCTCCTTCTCCTGGCCGGACGACACACCGGTCCTCACCGACCTGACCTTCACCGTGCCCGGTGGCCGTACCGGCCTGGTAGCGCCCAACGGCAGCGGCAAGACCACGCTGCTGCGGCTCATCGCCGGCGAGCTGCGCCCGACGTCCGGCGCGGTCACCGTCCGGGGCGTGCTCGGCTACCTGCCCCAGAGCCTGCCGTTCGCCGTCGACCAGACCGTCGCGCAGGTCCTCGGCGTCGACCGGGCCGTCGCCGCGTTGCACGCCATCGAGGCCGGTGACGCCCGCGAGGAACACTTCGCCGCCGTCGGCGACGACTGGGACGTCGAGGAGCGCACCCGCGCCGAGCTGGACCGCCTCGGCCTCGGCGACCTGGCCCTGGACCGCCGGCTGGGCACGCTCAGCGGCGGTCAGGTGATCTCCCTGGGTCTGGCCGCGCAACTGTTGCGGCGCCCGGACGTGCTGCTGCTCGACGAGCCGACGAACAACCTCGACGAGGCGGCCCGCGAGCGGTTGACGGCGGTGTTGCGCGGCTGGACCGGCTGCCTGCTGGTGGCCAGCCACGACCGGGCGCTGCTGGACGAGATGGACCGCATCGCCGCGCTGGCCCCCGACGAACTCCGCTGGTACGGCGGCGACCACACCGCGTACGAGCAGGCCGTGCGCGCCGAGCGCGAGGTCGCCCAGCGGCAGGTCCGCAGCGCCGAGCAGGATCTCAAGCGGCAGAAGCGCGAGCTCCAGCAGGCCCGGGAACGCGCCGCCCGCCGGGCCTCCACGGCCGCCCGCAACCTGCCCGACGCCGGCCTGGCCCGGATCGTCGCCGGTGGCCTGAAGCGGGACGCCCAGGTCTCCGCCGGCCGGGCCGCCGAGACGCACGCCGCCCGCGTCGGCGACGCGCAGCACCGGCTGGACCAGGCCAGCCGTGCCGCCCGCCAGGACGACCGGATCGTGATCGACCTGCCCGACACCGCCGTGCCCGCCGGCCGGACCGTGTTCCACGGCGAGCGGCTGCGCGCCGAGTACGCCGGCCGCCCGGTGTTCGACGGCGTCGACCTGACCGTCCGGGGGCCGGAACGGATCGCGCTCACCGGCCCGAACGGCGCCGGCAAGTCCACGCTGCTGCGTCTGGTCAGCGGCGACCAGACGCCCACCGCCGGCACCGCCACCCGGATCGAGGGGCGGGTGGCGTACCTGTCGCAGCGGCTGGACCTGCTCGACCCGGCGCGGACGGTCGCGGAGAACCTGGCCGCCTTCGCGCCCGGGCTCGCCGACGCCGAGCGGATGAACCTGCTGGCCCGGTTCCTGTTCCGCGGTGACCGGGTGCACCTGCCGGTGCGGGCGCTTTCCGGCGGCGAGCTGCTGCGCGCCACCCTGGCCTGCGTGCTGAACGCCTCGCCGGCGCCGCAGTTGCTGCTGCTCGACGAGCCCACCAACAACCTCGACCTGGACAGCGTCGCCCAGTTGGAGAGCGCGCTGGGCGGCTACCGGGGAGCGCTGCTGGTGGTCAGCCACGACCCGCGGTTCCTGGCCGCCCTCGGTGTGGACCGGTGGCTGCGGCTGGCCGACGGCACGCTGGCCGGGACCGACGCCCCGGAGGAGTAGCCCGTCAGCCGCCGGCGCGCAGGTAGGCGAGCACGGCCAGCACCCGGCGGTGGGTGTCCTGGTCCGGCGGCAGGTCGAGCTTGGCGAGGATGTTGCCGACGTGCTTGCCGACCGCCGCCTCGGTGACGTGCAGCCGGGCGGCGATCGCGCCGTTGGAGTGCCCCTCCGCGACCAGGCCCAGCACCTCCCGCTCGCGCCGGGAGAGCGCATCGAGCGGGTCGCGGGGGCGGCGCAGCAGGTGCCGTACCACGTCCGGGTCGACAGCGGTGCCGCCGGCGGCCACCCGGCGCAGCGTGTCGGCGAACTCGGCGACGTCGGCTACCCGGTCCTTGAGCAGGTAGCCGACCCGCCGGCCGTCGCCGCTGTCCAGCAGCGCCGCCGCGTACCCGCTCTGCACGTGCTGGCTCAGCACCACCACCGCCAGATCCGGCCGCTCCGCGCGCAGCGTGACCGCCGCGCGCAGGCCGTCGTCGCGGTGCTCCGGCGGCATCCGGATGTCGGTCACCAGCAGCTCGGGCCGGTGCGCGCGGACGGCGGCCATCAGCGCCGGGGCGGAACCGACCGCGGCGGCCACCGCGAAACCGAACCGGGTCAGCAGGCCGACCAGGCCCTCCCGGAGCAGGACCTCGTCCTCGGCGAGGACGACCCGGATCACGGACGGCACGGCAGCTCCACCCGCACGAGGGTAGGCCCGCCGGGCGGGCTGGCCAGCAGCAACCTGCCGTCGACCGCGGCCACCCGGTCGGCGAGCCCGGTCAGGCCGGTGCCCCGCGCCGGGTCGGCGCCACCCCGGCCGTCGTCCTCGACCTCCACCACCAGCCGATGGTCGGTCCGGGTCAACCGCACCGCGGCGCGCGTCGCGCGGGCGTGCCGGGCCACGTTGCCCAGCGTCTCGGACACCATGTACCAGGCGGTGGTCTCGACCAGCTCCGGCACCGGGCGGGGCAGCTCCGCGTGGACGGTGACCGGGACCACCGAGCGGGCGGCCAGGTCGTCGACCGCGCCGGCCAGCCCCAGCTCGGTGAGCTGCGGCGGGCGCAGGCCCCGCACGATGCCGCGCAGCGTCACCATCAGCTCCTTGGCCTGCTCGTGCGCCAGGGCCAGCGGTCGCGCCGCCGGCGAGTCGTCCGGCACGTCGAGGCGGGCCAGCCCGAGCTGGAGCGTGAGGCTGGTCAGCCGCGGCTGCGCCCCGTCGTGCACGTCCCGCTCGATGCGGCGACGCTCCGCCTCGTACGCGCCCATCAGGCGGGCCCGGGACCGGGTCACCTCGCGCAGCGTCGTGGCGTCGGGCGCGTCGTCCAGCAGCCACCGGGCCACCGCCGCCTGGCCCGCGACCAGCAGGCCGGCCAGGTAGACCAGCGCCGGCACGGCGAGCACGCCGGCGACCGCGTACGGGACCGCCCCGGCCGGGGAGTCGACGGTGGCCCAGACCAGCACGATCCGGTCCTCGCCGCCGGCCAGCCACGGGCCGGCGACGAGCGCCGCGTCGAGCAGCACCAGCAGCGTGAACGTCCCGTACGCCAGCGGCACCACGGTGCCCAGCCAGCCGACGTACGCGACCTCCCGCCAGGCGGCGGCGCCGGTCCAGCGGGCGGCCGGGCCACGCCGCCCCGGCGCGCGTACCGGACGGCCGTCGACCAGGCCGAGCCGCCACCGCTCGACCGCCGCCACCGGCGCGCCGACCAGCGGGGCCACGGCGAGCCCGGCCAGCGACACCACGGTGAGCACGACCAAGACCGGGACGTCGACCGGCCGGCCCTGCCGCAGCGCGCTCACCACCAGCAGCAGCGGCGCGGCGAGCACGCCCGCCGCCACCGCCAGCACGCCGGCGACCGGCAGGGTGGTCACGGCGTACGCCAGGGCACGCCACGGCCAGGCGGAGCGTAGGTAACGGCGCTGGCGCAACGCCCCGGCCAGGTACGACGGTTGGTCCATGGTCATGGGCTGACGCTAGCCAGGCGGCGGCCGGCCGGCCCAGCCGTCCAGACCCCGGATGCCGGGTGGGGCTGGCCCCACCCCGCCGGGCCGGGCGCGTCGTACCCCGTCCCTATCATGAGCGGATGGAGCTGGCGTTCAGCGGCGAGGTGTGGTTCTGGCGCGGTCCGGCGCCCTACCACTTCGTCACCGTGCCCGACGAGCAGTGCGCGGCGCTGGCGACCGCCGCGGCCTCGGTCAGCTACGGCTGGGGCATGGTCCCGGTGGGCGTCCGGATCGGCGGCACCGGCTGGCGGACGTCGCTGTGGCCCAAGGACGGGCGCTACGTGCTGCCGCTCAAGGTGGCGGTGCGCCGGGCGGAGCGGATCGAGCTGGGCGACCGGGTGGGCGTCCGGTTGACGGTGGACGGGTGAACGCCGGCGACCTCGCCGCGGCGGGCCGGCTGCTCGCCGCCGCGACCCGGCCGGTGGTGTTCACCGGCGCCGGCGTGTCGGCCGAGAGCGGCGTGCCCACGTTCCGGGACGCGCAGGTCGGCCTCTGGCAGCGCTACGACCCGGCGGAGCTGGCCACCCCGGCGGCGTTCCACGCCGACCCGGCCCTGGTCTGGGGCTGGTACGAGGGCCGGCGGCACGGGGTGCGCCGCGCCGCGCCGAACCCGGGGCACCGGGCGGTGGCCGCGATCCAGGCCCGGCTGCCGGACACCGTGGTGGTCACGCAGAACGTCGACGACCTGCACGAGCGGGGCGGCGCCGTCGCCCCCGTCCGCCTGCACGGCAGCCTGTTCGCGCCCCGCTGCTCGGCGTGCGCCCGTCCGGCGCCGCTGCCCGACGACGCGGGGGAGCCGGCCGGGCCGCTCGACCCGCCGGCCTGCGCCCACTGCGCCGCACCGGTCCGGCCCGGCGTGGTGTGGTTCGGTGAGGCGCTGCCGGAGGCGGCGTTGGCGGCGGCGGTCGAGGCGGCGTCCCGCTGCGACCTGCTGCTCACCGTCGGCACCTCGGCACTTGTCCATCCGGCCGCGGAGATCCCGCTGGTGGCGGCCCGCCTCGGCGCGCCGGTGGTGCAGGTCAACCCGGTGCCGACGCCACTGGACGCGGTCTGCGCGGTCAACCTGCGCGGACCGGCCGGCGAGGTGCTGCCGGCGCTGGTCCGGGCCGCCTGGCCCGACGCGCCCGCCGGCTGAGCGATGTGGACCGCCCGACGGTAAACGTCGTGCGTCGATCGGTTCACCGACTGTTCGACAAGCGTCAGACGTCGCGGGGCGCCCGCTTGGGGAACACCGTGTAGGCGACCGGCCAGAACACCAGCCAGGCCGCCATGGCCAGGGTGAGCCGGCCGGCCCAGGCCCACAGCTCCCCGGTCCGCTCGGCGTCGCCGACCAGCGCGACGCCGCCGAGCAGCACCGCGCAGGCGACCGCCCAGCCGAGCATGCCCCTGCCCCACTCCCGCCATTCGTGCCGGGCCCGGGCCCAGCCGTGGCGGGGGGCCCGGCGCGGCGGCGGCCCGCCGGCGAACCGGTGGGCGAAGCGCTCGTCGGCCCAGCGCACCATGCTGTGCCCGAAGGCGACGGAGAAGCCCAGGTACGCGGCGGCGAGGCCGTGCGCGAACGTGGCGGTGCCCCCGCCGCGCAGGTCGATCATCGTGGCGGCCAGCAGCACGAGGTCGACGGCGGGCACCGCGAGCAGCAGCGCGGCGCCCAGGCGGGGCCGCCGCAACGGGTAGCGGGCGGTCAGTCCGGCGGCCAGGAACAGCCAGAACGCCACCTCGCAGGCGATGATCACTCCGATGAGCACGCGGCCTCCACGTTTTAGTACGCTGTGCGACAACAACCGTAGCAACAGCCGTCCACCGCCGCCGGAGGGGCCGTGCCCAAGATCGTCGACCATGAGGCCCGTCGCGCCGAGCTGGCCGCGGCGATGTGGCGGGTCGTCTACCGCGACGGCGTCGGCGCCGCCACGGTGCGCAGCATCGCCGCCGAGGCCGGCTGGTCGCCCAGCGCGCTGCGGCACTACTTCGCGACCCAGACCGAGCTGCTGGTCTTCGCCATGGAACACGTGATGGCCGAGGCAACCGAGCGGTTCACCGCCGGGGACCGCACCGGCACCACCCGGCAGGTCGTCCAACGGATGCTCGAGGAGCTGCTTCCGCTGGACCGGCAACGGGCTCGGGAGGCCGAGGTGTGGCTGCTGCTCGCCGCCCGGGTGCCTGTCGACCCCGCCGCCCGGGAGCGGATGACCGAGGCCGACGACGGCGTACGCCGGGCCGCCGAGCTCGCCGTCGCGCTGCTCACCGGCGAGCAGCCGGCCGACGCGGCCACCGTCGCCCGGCTGCACGCCCTGCTCGACGGCCTCACGCTGCACGCGTTGCTGCATCCCGACCGGATGCCACCGGCCCGGATCCGCGACCTGCTCGCCGCGCACCTCGACCAGCTCGCCGAGGGGCCGCCCGCCCGCGCCGGCGGATAGGGTCGCACCCGTGCGGACCAAACAGGAGCTGTCGACGGCGATCCGGGAACGACGGCGGGCGGCGCTGGTGGTCAACGCCCACTCCCGCCGGGGCCGCCGGCTCTACGACACCGTCCACGCGCGGCTGCGCGCGGCCGGGTTCACGCTGCTCGGCGCGTACCCGGTGGACCGGCCCGGCGAGCTGGACCGGGTGCTCGCCGAGGCCGCCGACCTCGGCCCGGACCTGCTGGTCACCGGCGGCGGCGACGGTACGGTCGGCGCGGCGGCCCGGCTGCTCGCCCACCGGGACGTCGCCCTGGGCCTGCTGCCGTTGGGCACCACCAACAACTTCGCCCGCACCGTCGGCGTCCCGCTCGACCTCGACGCGGCGATCGCCGTGCTCACCGGCGGCAAGGTCATCGACGTCGACCTCGGCCTGATCGGCGACACCCGGTTCACCAACCACGTCGGGATCGGGCTGTCGGCCGACATCATGCTGGCCGCGCCGCCCCGGCTGAAGCGCGCCGTGGGCCGGCTCGCGTATCCGCTGACCGCGCTGGGGCTGCTGACCCGGCACCACCCGCTGCGCGTGACGGTGCGCGCCGAGGGCCGGGATCACGCGTTCCGCACCCACCAGGTGTACGTGGCCAACGGCGGCTTCCACGCCGGCCGGCCGATCACCGCCGACGCCAACGCCGACGACCGGCTGCTGGTCGCGTACCCGGTCGGCGGGCCGAGCCGGCGCGGGCTGCTGCGCGAGACGGCCCGCAACGCGGCGGCCGGCCGCCGCCGCACGCTGCGCGACGAGCCGTTCCTGGCCGTGCGCCAACTGTGGCTGGAGACCGACCCGCCGGCCCGGATCGAGGTCGACGGCGAGCCGTACGGGCGGACGCCGGTGCGCATCGGCCTCGACCCGAACGCGTTGCGGCTGATGGCGCCCGCCGACAGCCCGGACCGCTGACCGGTCCGGCCCCCGGGCTCGACGTGCCGGCCGGGGGCGCCGGGAGTAGCGTGCGACGCGGAAACCGCAGCGAGGAGGTTCGACCGTGCAGCCGACGATCGTGGACGTGCCCACCCCCGACGGGACGGCGGACGCCTACCTGCTCCGGCCGGACTCCGGCGGGCCGTTCCCGGGCGTGCTGCTGTTCATGGACGCGTTCGGGCTGCGGCCCCGGCTGGCCGAGATGGCCGCGACCATCGCCGACCGGGGATACGTGGTGCTGGTGCCCAACCTGTTCCACCGCGCCGGCCCCGCCGCGCCGGTCGACACGTCCGCGCTGACCGACGACAGCCGGCGCCTCGAGCTGTTCGGGCGGCTCGGCCCGCTGATGGCCGCGCTGACGCCGGACGTGGTGGCCCGGGACACCGCCGCCTACCTCGACTTCCTCGCCGCCCAGCCGGATGTCGCGCCCGGCCCGGCGGCGATCACCGGCTACTGCATGGGCGGCACGAACGCGCTGCGGGCCATCGAGGCCCACCCGGACCGGATCGCCGCGGTGGCCGCCTTCCACGCCGGTCACGTGGTCAGCGACGCGCCCGACAGCCCGCACCGGGGCGTCGGCGCGGTGACCGGCGAACTCTACTTCGGTCACGCCGACCAGGACGCGTCGATGACCGCCGAGCAGATCGCGACGCTGGAGCAGGCGCTGGACGCGGCCGGCGTCACCTACCGCTCGGAGGTCTACCGGGGCGCCCGCCACGGCTACACGCAGGCGGACACGCCGATGTACGACGAGCAGGCCACCGAGCGGCACTGGGCGGCGCTGTTCGACCTGCTCGACCGCACGTTCGCGGGCTGACCCGCCGGGCCGGCGCGGCGACAATGGTGCGGTGGAGACCGAGCTGCTGCCGATGATCGCCGCCGAGCGGCGCCGCACGGCCGACCTGATCGACTCGCTCACCCCGGCCCAGTTGGACACGCCCAGCCTGTGCCGCGCGTGGACCGTCCGGGAGGTCGCCGGTCACCTGGCGTCGCCGCTGGTCGGCACGCCGTGGCGGCTGCTGCCGCTGCTGGTGGGCGCCGGGTTCCGGCCGCACCTGGCGAACGCGCGACTGGCCCGGCAGGTGGCCCGGCGACCGCCCGCCGAGCTGGCCGCCGCGCTGCGTGAGCACGCCGACCACCGGTTCCGCCTGCCGGTGGTCGGCTGGCCCGGCCAGCTCACCGGTCTTCAGGTGCACGGGCAGGACATGCGCCGTCCGCTCGGCCTCCCCGCCGACCTGGACCCGGAGCGGCTGCGGATCTCGCTGGACTTCCTCACCGGCGGCCGGGCGGTCGGGTTCGTCGACCGTCGTCGGGTCGCCGGGCTGCGGGTCGAGGCGACCGACCTGGGCTGGTCGGCCGGGGACGGGCCGGTGGTGCGGGGCACCGGGGCCGCGTTGCTGCTCGCGCTGACCGGCCGCCGGGTGGCGCTGGCCGACCTCACCGGGGACGGCGTGGCGCGGCTCGCCGCACGCTGACCGGCCGCCGACGGCGCGTCCACAGGCCACCGGCGCGCAACTGGCACCTGCCAACCCCGTCCCCGGCTGGCTAGCGTCGGCCCATGGACGCCGACCACACCGCCCCGGCGGGTCGCTTCGCCGCGCTGACCACCGCCCACGTCGCCGACGCCTGCCTGCGGGCCGGCGTCGCGGTCCGTTGCGCCCCGGCCGCCGTACGCCCGGTGCTGGCCGGGCGGCGACTGGCCGGACGGGTCCGGCCGGCCCGGCACACCGGCAGCGTCGACGTCTTCCTGGAGGCCATCGACCGCGCGGCCCCGGGGGACGTGCTGGTGGTCGACGACGACGGTCGCACCGACCGGGCCTGTGTCGGGGACCTGGTGGCGTGGGAGGCGCGGGCCGCCGGCCTGGCCGGCCTCGTCGTGTGGGGCGCGCACCGGGACACCGCGGACCTCACCGCCGTCGGGCTGCCCGTGTTCAGCCTCGGTGCCACTCCGACCGGGCCGCTGGAGCTGGACCCACGACCGGCCGGCGCGCTGGACGCGGCGCGCGTCGGGCCGTGGACGGTCGGCGCCGGTGACCTGGTCCTGGCCGACGACGACGGCGTGCTCTTCGTGCCGGCCGACCGGGCCGGGGAGCTGTTCGACCTGGCCGGGTCCATCCGGGACACCGAGCGGCGGCAGGCCGACCGGATCCGGGCCGGCCGGTCGCTGCGGGCGCAGGTCGGGTTCGGCGACTACCTGACCGCCCGCGCGGCGGACCCGACGCTGACGTTCCGGGCACACCTGCGGGCGGTCGGCGGCGCGATCGAGGAGTGAGGCTCAGCCGCCGCGCGCCCACAGCGCCAGGCGGACCCGGTTGGGGCTGTCGGTCTTCGCCATCAGGCTGGTGATGTGGGTTTTCACCGTGGTCACGCCGATGTGTAGCCGCTCCGCGATCTCGGTGTTGGCCAGCCCCTCCGCGACCAGGTCGAGCACGTCCTGCTCACGGGCGGTCAGCCCGGCCGCCCGTCGGGGCGTGCCGGCTCGGGCGCGCACGGCCCGCTGCACCAGCCGGCGCAGCACCTCGGGGCTGAACGGGCTGTCCCCGGCGGCGGCCCGGCGGAGGCCGTCGAGCAGGTCGGCCGGGGGCGCGTCCTTGAGCAGGAAGCCGCAGGCGCCGGCGGTCAGCGCCGGATAGAGGTGGTCGTCGTCGCCGAACGTGGTGAGCACCATGATCCGGGTGGCGGGCCGGTCGGCGAGGATCCGGCTGGTCGCGGTGATCCCGTCGACGCCGGGCATCCGCAGGTCCATGACCACCACGTCCGGCCGCAGCCGGGCGGCGGCGGCGATCGCGTCGCGGCCGTTGTCGACCTCGCCGACGACCTCGAGGTCGGGTTGGGCGTCGCAGAGCATCCGCAGGCCGGCCCGGATCAGGTGCTGGTCGTCGGCCAGCAGCACGCGGATCACGCCGGCTCCGGCGCCGACTCCGGCGCCACCCGGTCGGGCCGGGCCGGTACGCCGCCCGGCGGCAGCACCGTCCGCACCCGCCAACCGTCGCCGGTCGGCCCGGCCTCCAGCCGCCCGCCGAGCACCTCGACCCGTTCCCGCATCCCGACGATGCCGTGGCCGCCGCCGACCGGCACCACGGCCGGCGCCGCGCCGCGCCCGTCGTCGGAGACCGCCCAGTGCACCGCCCCGTCGACCACCGACACGGTCAGCCGGGCCCGGGCCGTCGTGCCCGCGTGTTTCGCGACGTTCGTCAACGCCTCCTGGGTCAGCCGCAGCACCGCCTGGCCGCGGACCGCGTCCACTGTGCCGATCGCCGGGTCCACGTCGGCCTCCACGGTGACCCCGGCCTGCCGGGCCCGGTCCACCGCCACGCCGAGCGCCGCCGGCAGCGCCGCCGGCTCGATCGCGGTCAGCGCCGCGTCACCGCGGACGCCGTCCGGGTCGCGCAGCACCGCGACCAGCCGGCGCAGGTCGGTCAGCGCGGCCGTGCCGGTGCGGTGCACGTCGTCGAAGACCGGGCCGACCCGCGGGTCGAGGTCCGGCAGCACGTGCCGGGCCACCCCGATCCGCAGCACCATCGACGCGACGTGGTGGGCGATCACGTCGTGCAGCTCCCGGGCGATCGCGGCCCGCTCGTCGGCGCGCGCGGCCCGGCTCTCCGACTCGCGCCGCCGCTGCTCCGCCACGGCCCGTTCCTCGGCCTGCCGGCCGAGTTCCCGGGTGGTCCGCACGACCAGGCCGAGCAGTAACGGGAGCCCGACGGTGACGGCGAGGCCGAGCAGGCCGGCGAGCGCCTGCCGGAGCGGGTCGCCGATCAGGTCGGTCAGTTCGACGGCGGCCAGCAGCCCGGCGGCCTGCCAGAACGTGCGGGGCCGCGTGGCCCGCATGGTCAGCTCCAGCAGCGCCCAGCTCGCCCCGACCTGGTTGATCATCACGTCGTCGACAAGCGGGAACGCGACCGCCAGCAGGGCCGACTGGAGCAGCAGGTTCAGCAGTGGCCGGCGATGACACAGCAGCGCCAGGGCGAACGCGCCGAGCGCGAGGATCCACTGCGTCGCCGTCGCCCCGGGCCGGCCGTGCACACCGACCACCAGGTAGCCGACGCCGGCGAGATTCAGCAGCAGTCGCCGCGCGAGCGTGTCACTTGCGTCGAGCAGCCGACCCACCCAGCCCACGACGTCAGCCTAGGCAACCGGCGCGGCCGGGGCCACCACCACGGTCCGCCGCCGCCACCCGGCCCGCAGTCCGAGGTGGACGGCCAGCCCGAGCGGGCCCAGCAGGATGGTGAGCACCAGCACCGGCGCGGTGAGCAGCGCCGGGATGCCCCGCTCCCGGCCGTCGCGCCAGATCCACCGCCCGACGAACAGATCGAAGCCGATCATGTGGGCCCAGGCCGCCGCCGCCCCGTCGTCGGTGCCGAGCAGGTCCCGCACGCCGTCCAGCGTGGGCACGGCCACCACCGGCAGCACCGTGCCGAGCGCCGGTAGCACCAGGATCGCGTAGACCAGCAGGACCGGTGCCACGATGAACGGCGAGTCGACGATCCGCGCGGTCCACGACCAGCGGGGGGCCACGATCATCAGCGCCCAGAACGGCGCGGCGAGGGCGAACGTCAGCCCGAACAGCGTGGCGGTCATCCGGCCAGCACCACCGTGGCGTGGCCCGACCGGCGGGCCAGGACCAGGAGGGTGGCCGTCGCGGTGGCGGCCACCAGCACCGCCGCCGCGATCAGGGTGAGTTCGTCCGGCCGCAGCAGCGGCTGCCCGCGTAACGCCTGTGCGGTGGCCAGCAGCGTCACCCCGGCGTAGGCGAACCCGCCGACGAGCACCAGCCGGGCCCGGGCCAGCTCGTCCAGGCGGGTGCCGAGGAACCGGTCGAGCAGGATCGCCAGCAACGGCAGCGCCTGCAACGCGTGCAGCCCGATGAAGTGACCGACCCGCAGGTCGCCGCCGGTGGTGCTCCAGCCGACCACCGGCAGCCCCGGGCCGCCGTCCGGCACGCCGACGCTGTGTGCCCCGGTGATGCCGGCGGGCGTGCCGTCCGGCTGCTGCGTCAGCATCGGGAACGCGACAAGCATGCCGAGCAGCGACACCGCGAGCCCGGCCCGGATCGCGTACCCGCCGGCGCGGTCCGGCAGGGGCCGGCGCAGCAGGACGACCGCGAGCACGACCTGGGCCAGGAACAGCACCATGACCGCCGTGCCCATGACGTTGTACAGCGCCGCGTCGAGCGGCGTGCTGACGTTGAAGTGGCTGGTGGTGCCGCGCACCACCTGGACGACGATGAGGGCGGTCTCCAGCACCGCGGCGGCCACGATCACGGTGACCGCCCGTTCGGCGAGCCGGCTGCGTCGGGGCAGCAGGGAGAGCATCCAGGCCAGGGTGCCGCCGTAGACCGCGAGTGAGACCGCGAACTTCAGCGGCTTGAGCCAGACGGGCGCGCCGGTGAGCACCCGGGGATCGACGACGACGCCGATCGCGGCGACGACGGTCAGCGCCGCCATCGCGGACACGAGGAGCATCAGTGGGCGGTAGCATCCGGCCGCCCGGTTCCGCACGGTAGTCATGCCTGTAGATGCTCGCGGCCGGCGACCGTGCTCGCGCCCGACCGGGGGTCGCGGTTGCGGCCACCGGTCCGAGCCGCGTCTCCTCCCGGGGGAGGAGACGGTCAGTCGGGCAGTAGGGGCATCTCCACGCCCGGGTCACGGCCGAGCAGCACCCCACGGGTCAGCGCCCGTGAGCCGAAGCGGTCCCGGACGGCGTCGACGGCGGCGTCCAGCGCCGGCCCCGGCTCGGCGGGGAACGGCAGGGTGAGCTGGGTGTGCCCGGTGTCGAGATTGCCCAGCGAGACGCCGAGCAGCGTGATGCCGCGCTGCTCGATCTGCGGCAACGCGGCGCGCAGCAGCGCCCGGGCGGTGGCCCGCAGCGGGGCGGTCTGCGCGGTCGGCTTGTCCAGCGTGTGCGACCGGGTGGCCCGGGTGTAGTCGGCGAAGCGCAGCCGCAGCGTCACCGTGCGGCCGGTGCGCCGGGCGTCGCGCATCCGCCCGGTCACGCGGTCGACCAGGCCGGCCAGGACCGCGTCCAGCTCGGCGGGGGAGTGCGGCTCGCGGCTCAGCGCGTGCTGTGCGCCCATCGAGGAGCGGCGGCGGCCCACCTGCACCGCGCGCGGGTCGCGGTTGTGGGCGAGGGCGTGCAGGTGGCGACCGGCGCCGCCGCCGAGCAGCGACACCAGGGCCGGCTCGTCGAGCCGGGCCACCTGCCCGACCGTGCGGAGGCCGCGCTCGCGCAGCTTCGCGGCGGTGACCGGGCCGACGCCCCACAGCCGCTCGACCGGCAACGGGTGCAGGAAGGCCAGCTCCCGCCCCGGCTCGACGACCAGCAGGCCGTCCGGCTTGGCCACCCCGCTGGCCACCTTGGCCAGGAACTTCGTCCGGGCCACGCCGACCGTGATCGGCAGGCCGACCTGGCGGCGGACCCGGTCGCGCAGCTCGGCCGCGATGCCGGCGGGTGGCCCGACCAGTCGCCGCAGCCCGCCGACGTCGAGGAACGCCTCGTCGATGCTGATGCCCTCGACCAGCGGGGTGGTCTGCCGGAAGATCTCGAACACGGCGCGGCTGGCGGTCGTGTACGCGGCCATCCGGGGCGGCACCACGATCGCGTCGGGGCAGAGCCGCCGCGCCTGCCGGCCGCCCATGGCGCTGTGCACGCCCCGCGCCTTCGCCTCGTAGCTGCACGCGAGCACCACGCCGCCGCCGACGATCACCGGCCGGCCGCGCAGCCGGGGGTCGTCGCGTTGCTCGACCGAGGCGTAGAACGCGTCCAGGTCGGCATGCAGGATGGTGGCCTCGCCCGACACCCGACCATCTTCGCACACCTGTTCGACGGATGGGTGCTGACCTGCGCGGAAAAGGTGGCCGGCCGGCGGAGGGTCCCGCCGGCCGGCCACCGTGCTCACCGCCCGTAGACCTCGAACTCGTAGAGCGAGAAGCCGTACGAGGTGGCCCGCTTGACCCCGTACACCCGCACGTAGCGGGCGCTGACCGGGGCGAAGGTGACGTTGTCGACGCCACCGTTGCCGGTGGTGGTGGCGAACACCGGCGTCCAGGAGCTGCCGTCGCCGGACACCTCGACCCGGTACGACGTGCCGTACGCGGACTCCCAGCGCAGCACCGCCCGGCTCACGGTGCGGGCCGCGCCGAGATCGACGCGCAGCCACTGGTTGTCGTTGTAGCTGCTGGCCCACCGACTGCCCAGGCTGCCGTCGACCGCCTTGTCCGGCGTGTAGCTGGTCAGGAACTGGGTGCTCGACGCGCTGGCCGGCCGGCCCTGGGCCAGGTTGGTGACGTCGTCGCCCCGGCGCGCCGGGAACGAGACGACCTGCTGGTAGGTGGGACGGTTCTGCCAGGCGATCAGCGGGTGGGTGATGCCGCCGAGCCCGGACTGGGCGATCGAGTCGGCACACCACTGGTCGCCGGCGCCGCAGGACTTGTCACCCGGGTAGACCGTGGTGGCGGGCACCGCGACGGCCTGGCCGAGCGCGCCGAGCAGCGCCGTCCGGCAGGCGCTGAGGGCGCCGTTGCCGCAGTACGCGCGCCCCAGCCCGCCGGCCACCGGGTCGCCGAGCACGGTGCGCACGTCCTTGTCGACGTAGCCCCACCAGCCGTACTGGAACGACGAGCCCTTGTGCGCCTGGCCCTGCAACGCCCAGTTCGCCGCGCCGTCGCGCCCGCCGTTCTGCCCGCCGGACGGCGCCTCGTTGACCTCGATGGCGTCCACCAGCGCGCCGTAGAGGTCCGGCCCGAGGCCGGGGCGGAACTCCGCCGAGGCCAGCAGCGGCCACCAGGCGTCGAAGATCCGGATGGCGTCGGCGTGCTGGTAGACCTTCGAGCCCGGCGACGTCTCCACCCGGCGGGTGCCGGCCTGCTGCCAGGCCCGCAGCTTGCCGACCGCGTCGGCGAGGGCCGGGTCGGTGACCGGCGCGCTGTCCAGCACCCGCAGCAGGTCGCCGAGGACCTGCTGGCCGCGCAGGTCGGTCACCGCCGCGTCCGCCATGATCTTGACGACGTCGGCGCGGCCGAGCTTGCGCTGGGCGATCGCGGCGCGCACCGGGCCGTCCAGCAACTGACCCCGGTGTACGGAGCCGAAGCTGAAGTTGCCGTCCGCCGCCCCGAAGTCGCGCGCCTGCTTGTTGTTCCAGCTCACGTAGTAGTCCTGGTTGACCGACTGCGGGTGTGCCGACGTGGGGGCGTAGCTCGCGTCGTTGGTGTCCGGGTTCCAGCCGGCCCACTCGTACGCCGGTTCGGCCTTCGCCGGCAGGTTCGGGTCGGTGACCGACGACCGGACCGGGTTCGCGCCGGAGTTGTAGTACGCCGCCTCGGTCGAGTTGACGTAGAACCAGTTGAACGCGTACCCCACGCTGGCGGCGGACGCCTGGAACGCCGCCGCGCTGCCCATCGCCGAGGGGTCGTTGAAGGCCTGGAAGCCGATCGCCGAGTCGGCCTCGTGCCGGTAGGTGGAGCGCAGCTTGGTGAACGCGGTGGGCTGCCCGTTCACCAGCCCCCGGTACGCGACCAGCCCGTACTTCGTGCGCAGCGCGCGCAGCGTGTACGAGCCGGCCGGCGTGGAGTCTGCCACCGTCGGCGACCAGGAGTTGCGCTGCTCCAGCGCCTCCATCGCGAGGCACTGCCCGTGGTAGAGGTAGCGGTTGGTGCGCAGCGTCGGCGCGCTGCCGTCGGTGGTGCACAGCGGCACCGCGTACGTGTCGGTGAGGTCCTGCGAGGCGGACGTGGCGCTCCACGCGTAGTCCTGCCCGCGGCCGAGCAGCACGTAGAGGTTCAGCCCGGCGAACGCCGCGCCGCGCGCGCTGATGCCGGGGCCCTGCAACTCCTGGAGCATCAGCAGTTGCGGCGCGAAGTAGCCGGTCTGCGGCCCGAACACGGCGACCGGGTTGCCGGTGGTGGTGTGCCGGCCGGAGACCACGACCGCGTTGGACATGCCGTGCGCGCGCAGGTTGGCCAGGCCGCCGAGGAGGTCCTTGGTGGCGGTGCTGGCGCCGGTACGGGCGGCGGCCCCGCCGGTGGCGTCGTAGGCGAGCGGCTCGGCGACCACCGAGCCGGCGTCGGGCAGCACCGCGCTGGTGGCGCCCGGCGGCGTCGCGCCGTACGGGAAACTCTGCCCGTCGTGCAGCGTGAGCACCGTCTCCGGGTCGTTCTGCGACCGGAACGCCGTCCACACCTTGTCGCCCTCGGTGGCGCCGTACTTGGCCCGGGCGGCGACCCGGACCAGCGCGGACTGGATCTCGCTGCCGCCCCCGCCGCCGAACAGGCCGCCGATCACGCCGGCGGTGGCGATCAGGTCGGTCATGGTGAAGTGCTTCGGCTTGCCGGCGCCGGCGAGCACGTACTCGCCGGGGTAGTTGTCGTCGGCGATCGACTTGTCGATGTAGGCGTTGATGCCGGCGATGTAGTCGACCACGTCGGTGTAGAGCTGCTGGCCCCGGGCGCCCCGGGTACGCAGCGCGTCCACCTGGGCCTGGAGGTCCGCCTCGGTGTAGGGCGAGTTGGCCCAGACGCTCTGCTCCAGCTCCCGGTTGCCGGGGGCGCCGCCGGCGAACGAGGTGACGTTGCCGCGGCCGACGTGCCGCAGCAGGTCCATCACCCAGAGCCGGTCCTGGGCTCCGGCGTAGCCGGCGCCGAACATGGTGCCGCCGCGGGTGGTGCCGGTGACGTGCGGGACGCCGGTGGCCTTGTCCCGCACGATGGTGACGTCCGAGCGCGGCGAGACGGTGCTCTCGACCTGCGTGGCGGGGACGCCGAACGAGGAGTCGTTGTAGAACTGGGCGATCTGCTCGTCGGTCAGCCCGGCGTAGTTGTAGACCAGGTTGGCGTACTCGTCGAGCTGGTCGCTGGAGTGCGCCGGGCGGGTGCCGAGCGTCTGGTGGGCCAGGATGGCGACCAGCGTGGCGTTGCCGTTCTGCCCGGGGGGCAGGATGTCGGCGCACTGGCCGAGGCAGTAGTCGTTGGCGGCGAACGTGGTGGCCGCCAGCGCCGGTGACGGCGGGGTGACGGTCAGCACGCTGGCGGTCAGGGCGGCGGCGGTGAGCGCCGCGAGCCGGGCACGGAGTGCGGGTCGGGACATGGCGATCCTCCGGGGACGCGGAGTCGGGCCTTCGGTACGCCCGGCTGCCGGTTGCCGACGTCTCGCCCTCCGCGCCCGGGCGTTCCACCCGGAGGTGAGAATGACTCATATCTATCTCCGGGCAATGATCGGCGGCGGACCGCCGCCCGGGATACCCGTTGTTCACCAGCCGCGAATGCCGACGTTTCGCCCCAGGCGCGGGGACCGGACGTGACGGTGGGGGATGGCGCCGTTGCCACCCCCCACCGTGCTCCCCGCCGGTGCGCTGTCAGCCCTTGTGGAACGACTGGCGCACCACACCCCCCACCAGCGCGCACCAGGTGCTGGTGCTGAGCTTGCCGGTGGGCGGCAGTCCGTGCAGACGTTGCAGGTCCTTCACCGCGGTCCGGGTCGGGTGGTCGTACTCGCCGGTCGGGGTGACCTCCGCCCAGCCCTTGGTGGCGAGCATGAACTGCGCCGCGACCACCGGGACGCCGGTGTCGTGCTGGTCCAGCTCCGGGGCGAGCGTCTCCCAGGTCGACGCCGTGAGCGTGGCGTCCACGTCGACCGGAATGCCGTTGCGGGCCTGCCAGTCCTGCACCGCCGCCACGGTGGCGGCGTCGAACACGCCGGTGACCGGCACGGGGTAGCCGCGGAACGTGAGCAGGTACTGCGCGACCTGGACGACCGGGCCGCCGACGAAGCGCCAGATGTCCGGCCAGCGTCGCGCCGGCACGTCGCCCAGCCGGGTGCCGAGCTTGCGGAAGACCTCGCGGCGCAGCCGGGGGAACTCCCGGTAGAACATCGCACCCGGGCACTGGGTGGCGCGGAAGTCCCAGTGGCCGAAGATGTCGTGCGCGTGCAGCCCGTACTGCTGGCAGATCGTGGTGCAGAGCCGGACCAGGCCGTCGAGCAGCTCCTCGGGCGGCGTCTCGGTGACGTAGGTGCCCTCGTTCTCGATGCCGATCGCGCGGCCGTTCTCACCCGGGCAGTGCGCGGCGATCATCTGCCGGTCGCCGGCCTGCAACCGCTCCAGGCTGCCGTGGCGTCCCTCCAGGACGTGACCGCCCCGGCTCACCGTGAAGTGCTGCCCGGTGTCCGACCAGCCGTTGCCGTCCATGTGCAGGTCCTGGCAGTCGCGGGCGAGCTGCTTGGCGTGTTCCTCGGAGTAGTCGGTGACGTTCGGGAACGCCATGTGGTGCACGATGATCTTGTTGGTCGGGATCGCGCTGACCGACAGCCCGCCGGCCGGCGGGCGGGCGGCCCACTCGTCGCAGCCGATGATCCAGTCGAGGTCCGCGCCCGGCGCGGCGTGCGCGCCGGCCGGAAACGCGAGCTCGCTCCCGACGACCGCGACCGCGGCGGCGCCGAGGCCGGCCCGCAGCAGCGTACGGCGGTCCAGCTCGGGGTGGTCGAAGTGCATGGCATCTCCTCGATGACCCGACCGACGCCGGGCGATGTAAAGGAACTCCAACTGAAGCGCGCGAGGTGGAGAATATTGCCACCACGCCGCACCGCGCCAGAGGACAAATGCCACCCGTGCCGACCGGCTCCCACCGCCCCGGTGCGTCGATCTTGCACTCGGTGCCCCGGCGAAAGGGGCGATCCGCCCGCGCCGAGGGCCGCAACCGCAAGATCGACGGGTGGGGGTGTTTGCCGGATCACGGTGGGGCCGGGGCGGCCGTACGCTGGGTCGGCGATGCGGGGACGGGGGAGTGGCATGGGTGGGCGGGTACGGCTGGACCGGCGCAGCGTGCTCGCCGCCGTGGGCGGGCTGGCGGTCGCCGGGATCGGCGTACCGGTCGGGCTGGCCGCCACCCGCGACCGGCCGCGGGAGGCCCGCGGGCGCCGGCCGGTCAGCATGGCCATGCACCTGCACGCCTCGTTCAGCGAGGGCGTCGCCAGCTACGCCGCCCACCTCGACCAGGCCCGCCGCAACGCCGTCGACGTGCTCTGGTGGACCGACCACGACTTCCGGGTCGCCGCGCACGACCACCGCCGCGTCGTGCACTTCGACGGGCCGGAGGAGCCGGAGGGCGGCCTCGCCTGGACCTGGCGCCCGAGCACCGAGGGGCGGCTCACCGACTCGTCCGCCGACTTCGTCGCCGCGCCGGACGCCGCCGACGGGCCCGGCCGCGCGTTGCGCCTCACCGCTGCCGGCGCCGGCACCCACTGGTACGCCGGCAAGGCGTGGAACTGGACCCACACCGGGAACATCTCCGACACCACGCTCCACCTCGACGTGCGGCCCGAGTCGGCGGGCCGGGACGCCACGCTGACCGTCGAGGTCGCGTTGTCCCACCACCCGGCCGGTCCGGGCCGTCCCGCCGGGCAGTTGGTGCTGCGCTACCGGCTCGGCGCCACCGACACGGTCCGGCACGCCGTCGACGGCCGGCACGGCACGGTCGACCGGCCCGCCCCGGCCGGCGACTGGCGGCGGCACACGTTCGACCTGCTCGCCGACGTCCGGCGGCTCTGGCCCGACGTGGTGGCCGGCGACAACTCGCTGCGCGGGCTGCGCCTCGGCGTCACCGTCACCGGCGGCGCGCGGGGCGCTTACCTGGTCGACCGGCTGGTCTTCGACCGGGCCCGCCGCGCCGGGCAGGCCGGCGAGGAGCTGCGCGCCGAGGTGCTACGCGGCTACGCCGGGACGTACCCGGGGGTGACCCACCACCGGGCGTACGAGGTGTCGATGGTGCGGCACCTCAACTGGTTCGGCGGCGATGGCACGCTGCCCCGCTTCCCGTCCCCGCCGGTGCGGGACAACGACGTCGACGCGACCGAACGGATGGTCGAGTTCCTGCACGGCCACGGCGGCGTGGTCTGCTGGAACCACCCGCTGGACGTCGAGCGGCGCGACTCGCTGGCCCGGCTGCTGGTGGAGCGGCGCGGGCTCGGCGTCGACCTGATCGAGATCGGACGCACCCCGGTCGATGACCACCTCTGGGCGTACGACGTGGCGGCCCGCAACGCGATCCCGCTGACCGCCGTCGGCGTCACCGACGACCACGACGGCACCGACTGGCGGGCCGGGCGCGACCGGCACGTCACGTCCGTCTGGGCCGCCTCGACCGGCCGCGACGACCTGGTCGCGGCGCTGCGCGCCGGGCAGGCGTGGTTCGCCGACCTGGCCGGCTACCGGGGCGCGCTGGACCTGGAACTCGGTGGCCGCAGCGCCATGGGCGCGCTGCCCACGGTCGCCGAGGACGCGGTCACCGTGCGGGTGCGCGCCACCGACCTGCCGGCCGGGGCCACCCTTGAGGTGGTCACCGGCGACGTCGACTCCGCCGGCGTGGCGGACCCGACGCCCGCGATCCGGACCGGACAGGTGCCGTGGCGGCAGTTGCGGCAGGGCTGGCACGACCTGCCGGTGCGGGTGGGTGCCGGCGCGTACGTGCGCACCCAGGTCCGCGACCGCGACGGCGCCGTCGTCGGCGCGAGCAACCCGGTCTGGCTGCTGCGCCGCCCCCCGCCCCATCGCATCCCCCCGGCCCGCCGCTTCTGACCCCGGGCGGACAGACCCGTCGATCATGAAGTTGACGGCGGCGCGCGTCCGTTCCGTCGCCGCCACCCTCATCATCAACGCGGTCCGGGGGTCTGTACGCGGCGGCGCCGGCACGCCGGCGGCCCAGGGGGCGACCGATGGCGTTTCCCCGCGCGTCGGCTCGGGTAGGGCCACCCGAACGACACTGACCCCATGCGTGGAGGCCCTTCGATGAAAGACAACTTCGGTGACGCGGTGGGCGACGCGTTCCGTTCGGTGATGCTCTTCCTGCCCAAGGCGGTCGCGTTCGTCGCGATCCTGGTCGCCGGCTGGCTGATCGCCAAGGCCGTGCTGAAGCTGGTGGACAAGGTCCTGGAGCGGGTGCACTTCGACCGGGCGGTCGAGCGTGGCGGCATCAAGACGGCGCTGGCCCGCTCGAAGTACGACGCCAGCGACATCGTCGCCAAGCTGGCCTACTACGCGGTGCTGCTGGTCACGCTCCAGCTCGCGTTCGGCATCTGGGGCCCTAACCCGATCTCCGACCTGATCGCCATGGTGGTCGCCTGGCTGCCGCGGGCGTTCGTCGCGATCGTCATCGTGGTGGTGGCCGCGGCCATCGCCCGCGCGGTGAAGGACATCATCTCCAGCGCGCTCGGCGGCCTCTCCTACGGCCGGGTGCTGGCCAACCTCGCCTCGGTGTTCATCCTCGGCCTCGGTGTCATCGCCGCGCTCAACCAGATCGGCGTCGCCACCGCGGTCACCACGCCGGTGCTGATCGCGGTGCTCGCCACCGTCGGCGGCATCCTGGTGGTGGGCGTCGGCGGCGGCCTGGTCCGACCGATGCAGAGCCGCTGGGAGAACTGGCTGACCCGGGCCGAGGAGGAGTCCCGGACCATCGCCACGCACGCCCGCGCCTACCAGGCCGGCCGGCGCGACGTCGAGGCCCGGCTCGGCACGACCGACCCGCACCGCGAGGCCGAGCTGACCCCGCCGGTGTCCCGGGACGCCGAGGCGGACCGCACCCAGCCGGTGCCGGCGTACGCGGGTTCCGCCGAGCCGACCCAGCCGGTGCCGGCCCCGGGCGCCGAGGACGCCACCCAGGTGATCCCGCCGCTCGGCGACTCCGCGCGCACCCCGGCGACCGCGCCGCGCCAGCCGACGGCCGAGCAGGCCGCGGACAGCGAGGCGACGATGGTCATCCCGCCGGCCGACGTGGACAAGTTCCGCCGCTGAGCCGAGCGCACGAAGCGGGGCGGGGTCCGATGCGGGCCCCGCCCCCGTTTCGTGTCCAGCGGGGGTGTTCGGCCCGGCCGCGCCGCCGCGTGTGGGTCCACCAGTCGAGCTGGCGCAGCATCTTCGCGCACCCGGCCGCCGGTCCGTCGGGCCGTGCGGTCAAGGCCGGCGTCCGGTTAGGATCGTCGGCATGACCTGGCGATTATGACCCCCACCTGACCGACGAGGCCGCGGGCCGCCGCGGACACCGTGCACTCCGACCGGTGTCCGTCACGTCCCGTGGGAAGGCCCCATGCTCGTCGTTCCTGCCCGCGTGCCCGCGACCCGCCGACTGGCGGCGACGCTCTACGGGTACGCGTTCCTCACCGACCTCGTCCTGCTGTACCCGCTCTACGTGCTGCTGTTCGCCGACACCGGGCTGTCGGTCGGGCAGATCTCCTCGCTGTTCGTCGTCTGGTCCGCCGCCGGCATCCTGCTGGAGATCCCGTCCGGCGCGTGGGCCGACGCGCTGTCCCGGCGGCTGCTGCTCTGCCTGGCGCCGCTGCTCACCGCCGCCGGCTTCGCGCTCTGGGTGCTGTTGCCGTCGTACCCGGCGTTCGCCGTCGGGTTCCTGCTCTGGGGCGCGGGCGGCGCGTTGCGTTCCGGCGCGTTGGAGGCGCTTGTCTTCACCGAGTTGGACCGCCTCGGCGCGGCCGACCGGTACGCCCGCCTGATCGGCCGTACCCGCACCGCCGAGGTGCTCGGCGCGGTCGGCTCCGGGGTCCTCGCCGGCCCGGTGTTCGCGTTCGGCGGCTACCTCGCGGTCGGCGCGGCCAGCGTGCTGACCTGCCTGCTCGCCGCCGTCGTCGCGGCGCGTCTCCCGGAGCACCGGGCGCCGGTCACCGCGCCGGCCGCCGACCGGCCGGTGTCGACCGGCGCCGGCCCGGGGGAGGAGGCGGCCGACGACGAGCCCGGCTGGCGGGAGAGCCTGCGCGGCGGGCTGGCCGAGGTGCGGGCCGACCGCGCGGTCCGCGCCGCCGTGCTGCTGGTCGCCGCCGTGGCCGCGATCTGGGGCGGACTCGACGAGTACACCGGGCTGCTGGCCCGCGACACCGGCGTCGCCGAGGCGACCGTGCCGCTGCTGCTCCTGCTGGTGTGGGGCGGGATGACAGTGGGCGGGCTGCTCGCCCCGCTGGGCGAACGGCTGTCCCCACGGGGGTACGCCGGCCTGCTCGTGGTCGCGGCGGCGGCGATGGCGGCCGGGGCGCTGCTGCGCCACCCGGCCGGGTTCCTGCTGCTGGCGCTCGCGTTCGCCGCCTTCCAACTCGCCACCGTGCTGGCCGACGTGCGGTTGCAGGCGCGGATCACCGGCGGGGCCCGGGCCACTGTCACCTCACTGGCCGGCATGGCCACCGACCTGACCACCGTCGCGTTCTACGGCGGGTACGGCCTGCTCGCCGGCGCGCTGGGCAACCCGGCCGCGTTCGCGGTGGCCGTGCTGCCGTACCTGCTGGTGGCGCTCTGGCTGCGCACCGGACGGGGGTGACTTGACGGAAAACAGATGATAAATCGTATTCGCGACTACGGTGGGTGCCGGACCCGACCTACCGCGGGAGACGATTGCGGTGACCCTGGAAGCAGAACGCACACTACGCGACGAGGACCTCAGCGGGCTGGCGGAGCTGGCGGCCCAACTGCGGGTGGACGCGATCCGGTGCAGCACCATGGCCGGCTCCGGCCACCCCACCTCCAGCCTCTCCGCCGCCGACCTGCTCGCCGTGCTGGTCGCCCGGCACCTGCGCTACGACTGGTCCTACCCGGGCAACCCCGGCAACGACCACCTGATCTTCTCCAAGGGCCACGCCTCGTCGCTGCTGTACGCGGTGTTCCGGGCCGTCGGGGCGATCAGCGAGCAGGAGCTGCTGGAGACGTACCGCCGCGCCGGATCGCGCCTCCAGGGCCACCCCACCCCGGTCCTGCCCTGGGTGGACGTCGCCACCGGCTCGCTCGGCCAGGGCCTGCCGGTCGGCGTGGGCGTGGCGCTCGCCGCCCAGTACCTCGACCGGTCGTCCGCCCACGTCTGGGTGCTCTGCGGCGACAGCGAGACGGCCGAGGGCTCGGTCTGGGAGGCGCTGGACAAGGCCGGCCACTACGGCCTGCGCAACCTCACCGCGATCGTCGACGTCAACCGGTTCGGCCAGCGCGGCCCGACCGAACTGGAGTGGGACCTGGACACCTACCGTCGGCGGGTCGAGGCGTTCGGCTGCCGGGCGATCGTCGTCGACGGCCACGACCTCGGCGCGGTCGACGACGCGTACCGGCAGGCCCGCGACGCCACCGGCCCGACCGTGGTGCTGGCCCGCACCGTCAAGGGCAAGGGCGTGCCCGAGGTCGAGGACGATCCGTCCTGGCACGGCAAGGCGTTCGACCCCGAGCTGGCCGAGCGGGCGGTGCGGGCACTCGGCGGGCCGACGCGGATCCGGGTGGCCGGGCCGCGCCCGCCCGCCGCGCCGCGCGCCACCGGGGCCGCACCCGCAGAGCCGGACCTGCCCCGCTACGAGCGCGGCACGAAGGTCGCCACCCGGGACGCGTACGGGGACGCGCTGCGCGCGCTCGGCGCCGCCCGGCCGGACGTGGTCGCGCTCGACGGCGAGGTCGCCGACTCCACCCGGGCCGAGCGGTTCGCCGACGCGTACCCCGACCGGTTCTTCCAGATGTTCATCGCCGAGCAGCAGCTCGTCGCCGCCGCCGTGGGCCTGGCGGTCCGCGGCCGACGGCCGTTCGCGGCCACGTTCGCCGCGTTCTGGTCCCGCGCCTACGACTTCATCCGGATGGCCGGCGTCTCCCGCGCCGACATCGCCCTGGTCGGTTCGCACGCCGGGGTGGAGATCGGCCCGGACGGGCCCTCCCAGATGGGCCTGGAGGACATCGCCGCGCTGCGCGCGGTCCCCGGCTCCACGGTGCTGTGTCCATCCGACGCGGTTTCCTGCGCGGCGCTGGTCGCCCAGTTGCCCGACCGTCCGGGCGTCAGCTACCTGCGCACCACCCGCGGCGCCTACCCGGTGCTCTACGACCACGGCGGGGCGTTCCCGATCGGCGGCAGCAGGGTGGTGCGCGACGGCGGCGACGTGGCGCTGCTCGGCACCGGCGTCACCGTGCACGTGTGTCTGGCCGCCGCCGACGAGCTCACCCGGGAGGGGATCGACGCCCGGGTGGTCGACCTCTACTCGATCAAGCCGGTCGACCGGGAGCGCCTGATCGAAACCGTGCGGGACACCGGCGGCCGGCTCGTGGTGGTCGAGGACCACTACCCGGAGGGCGGCCTCGGCTCGGCCGTGCTGGAGGCGCTGGCGGACCGGGCCGACCCGGTGCGCGTCCACCACCTCGCGGTACGCGGGCTGCCCGGCTCCGGCACCCCGACCCAGCAGCTCGACCGCGCCGGCATCGGCGTGCACGCCGTGGTCGCCGCGGCCCGCGCCCTCGCCTGAGCGGTGCGCAGGGGCCCCGCCACGCATTCCGCACCGGCGTGGCCCCGGCGCGCCGGCATCGTCACTCCGGCAGCGCGTCGACGTAGACCCAGCGGCCGTCCTCCCGGGCGAAGCGGCTGTGCTCGGTGAGCACGCCAGGCTGACCGCCCTCGCGGTAGTGGGCCCGGAACCGGACCGTGCCGGTGCTGTCGAACAGGCCGCCCCGCCCGGTCTCCAGCACCTCCAGCCGGGTCCACCGGGTGCCCCGATCCAGCTCCAGCCGATCGGGCCGGGTGCCCGAGTGCCAACTGTGCCGCAGGTAGTCGGCATCGCCGAGCGCGAACGCGCTGAACCGGGACCGCATCAGCGCCTCGGCGGTGGCCGCGGTCGCGACGCCCCGGTGCACCGGGGCGCAGCAGTCCGCGTACGGCCGCCCGGACCCGCACGGGCAGATCGTGCTCCCCTTCGCCATTCCCCGATTCTCGCCCGCCGCCCCGACGGCCGCGGAAGGGGCCCGCTCGAACACGCGTCGCCCGGCGGCACCGGGCAGCGGGCGGCGGAGCGGCGCAGTAGTGTCCGAGGACCATGAGCGCAAGCCCGACCCGGCGTGACCTCGACCCGGAGCAGGTCGGCCGCTACCTGGCCGCCTCACTCGGGTCGGCCGGCGCGGTCGCGGCCTGTGGTCCGCTGGCCGGCGGCGGGTTCGCCGCGGTCTGGTGGGTACGCCTCACCGACGGGCGGGAGGTGGTGCTCAAGGTCGGCCCACCACCGCACGTGCCGCTGCTGCGCTACGAACGCGACATGATCGGGGCGGAGGCGCGCTACCTGCGGCTGGTGGCCGACCGCGCGCCCACCGTGCCGGTGCCGCCGCTGCTGCACCACGGCCGCCACCCCGAGCTGGGCGACTGGCTGCTCACCGCGCGCCTGCCCGGCCGTACCCTGTGGGAGCTGACCCGGGCCGGCGCGGACGTCGCGCCGCTGCGGGCGGAGTTCGGCCGCGCGTTGGCCGCGCTGCACGCCGTCACCGGCGGGAGGTACGGCTACGACGGCGGGCGTGCCGCCGCCCCCACCTGGCGGGCCGCGTACCTCGCGATGGTGGACGACCTGCTCGCCGACGCGGCCGACTGGGCGGTGCCGCTGCCCGCGTCCCGGATCCGGGCGCTGGTCGCCCGGCACGCGGACGCCCTCGACGCGGTACGCCGCCCGGCGCTGCTGCACTTCGACGGCTGGGCCGGCAACGTGCTGGCGGTGGACGGGCCGGACGGCACGCCCCGGCTCAGCGGCCTGGTCGACGGCGAACGGCACCTGTGGGGCGACCCGCTGCTGGACCTGGTGTCGCCGCTGCTGTTCCGCCGCGCCGAGGACGAGCCGGACGACCCGCTGGTGCGGGCGTACCGGGCGGTGGCGCCGTTCCCGTTCGACGCGGGGGTGCGGCGGCGGCTCGGCCTCTACCGGCTGCACCTCTATCTGTTGATGACCGTGGAGATGCCCAGCCGTGGCATCACCGCGGAGTCGGATCCGGGCCGGGTGACGCGGCTGGCCGAGCTGCTCGACGCCGAGCTGACCGACCTGTCCCGCCCCACCGGCACTCTCGGGGCCGGTACGCCGTCCGACCGACGACCGGCGGAACCGGTCAGAGCCAGCCGGAACGGCGGAACAACCGGTGCAGCGTCACCGCCAGCGTCGCCATGAGCAGCAGCGCACCGCCGTAGCCGTACCGCCAGTGCAGCTCCGGCATGTGCGCGAAGTTCATCCCGTACACGCCGGCCACCGCCGTCTGCGACGCGGCGATCGCCGCCCACGACGCGATCCTGCGCATGTCGTCGTTCTGCTCCACGGCGAGCTGCGCCAGCCGGGACTGGACCAGCGAGGTGAGCAGTTCGTCGTAGGCGCCGATCCGCTCGACCGTCCGGGCCAGGTCGTCCGCCACGGCGGCGAACCGGGGACGCAGCGCGGGCGGAGGCCCGGCGTCGGGCGAGTCCCGCAACGCGCGCAGCGGGGCGCCCAGCGGCAGCACCGCCCGCTTGAACTCCACCACCTCCCGTTTGAGCTGGTAAAGGGGCTGGATGTCGGCGCCGTGCTCGTGGGCGAAGACGCTCTCCTCGACCCGTTCCAAGTCGTGTTCCAGGTGCTCGGCGACCTCCCCGTAGAGCTCGACCATCCGCGCGCAGACCGCGTACGCCACCGCCCAGGGACCCAGGGCCAGCACGTCCGGGCGGCGCTGCACCGCCTCGCGCACCGGGGCGAGCGCGCCGGTGGCACCGTGCCGGACGGTCAGCGCGAAGCGGTCGCCGAGGAACACCAGCACGTCCCCGGTGTCGACCACCTCGGAGGTGGCGGTCAGCTCGGTGTGCTCGACGTAGCCGGCGCTGCGCAGCACCAGCAGCGTGACGTCGCCGTGGCGCCGCACGGTGGGCCGGTGCCCGTCGGCGAGCGCCTGTTCCACGGCTGTCTCGTCGAGCCCGAACGTCCGGCCGACGGCGGCCATCACCGCCGCGCCCGGCTCGTGTAAGCCGAGCCAGACGAACGCGCGGCGGCCGTGCCGGGCCCGGGCGTACGCGTCGGCGTAGTGCGGCCGGCCCGGCTCCCGCCGCCCAGCGACGTAGACCGCGCAGTCGACCACCGCGTCCGGGTTGGTCCGACGTGGACGTTTCCCGGTCACCGGGCGGTCGCGCCCGAACAGGCGCCCGACGACGCCGGGCAGCCGTTCCCGCCACCGGATCCGGTCCACCGCACACCTCCGCCCGCCGGGAAACCGACGGCCTACCGTACGGCCCGGCGGCGCGGCGACGGCGTCCGGCCCGGGTCAGCGGGTGGCGGTGGCGAAGACCACGATGTTGTCGGGGTAGCTGCCGGTGCGCGGGTCGAACCGACCGCCGCAGGTGATCAGCCGCAGCCGGGGCGCAGCGCCGCCGCCGTACACCCGCTCGGTGGGGAAACGCGACTTGGGGTACGCGCCGACACCGTCCACGGTGAACGCCGCGGTCCGGCCGTCGGCCCGGAGCACCCGGACGGTGTCGCCGGGGCGCAGCCGGCCGAGGTCGAAGAAGACCGCCGGGCCGCGGGTGGAGTCGACGTGCCCGACAAGCACCGCGTTGCCGGCCTGACCGGGCGCCGGGCCGGGCCGGTACCAGCCGGCCACCTCCGGGTGCTCCAACGGCGGCACCTCCAGCGCGCCGCCGTCGTCGGTGGCCACCGCGACGATCTCGGCGTCGACGCCGATGCGGGGGATGACCACCCGCAGCGGCGTCGCGCGGGGGAGCGTCGGGCCGGCGGAGCCGGGACGCTCGGTGGCCGGCGCGGCGGACGCGCCGGGTTGGGGTGGCGACGCCGCGGTGCTGCCGAGACCGGCCGAGAGCAGTCCCGCGCCGGTGGCCCCGGCCAGGGTGACGGCGGTGACGACGACGGCGGTGCGGGCCCGCGACGGCCCGCCCGCCCGGTGCTCTGCTGGGGACAGCGTCCTACCTCCGTCCGGCGTGGACCGCGGGGCCCGCGCCGGGTGGACCGGCGCGGGCGACCCGCTGGGTGAGCCGCTCAGGCGGTGGCGCCCGCCCGGCGGCGGCGACGGACCAGGACGTACGCCCCGCCGGTGAGCGCGCCGGCGGCGAGCGCGCCGCCCGCGACCAGCACGCCGGTGTCGCCGTCCCGGCCGCCGGCGCCGGCCTGCGCGCCGCCGATCGGGGTGACGGTGAACGTGGCGCTGCCGCCGTCGCTGCCGTCGCCGCAGGTCGTGGCCACCGTGTACGTGCCGAGCGTGAACCCGGCGGTGAAGAGTTCCGCGCTCAGTCCGCCGCCCGCCGCGGCCGTGGTGGACCGGACGTTCTGATCCCGGTCCGGCCCGGTGACCCGGAAGATCGCGTCACCGGCCTTCGGGTTGCACGTCGTGGTGAGCACGACCGTGCCGCCGACCGGGGTGGTGGCGGGTGAGACTCTGGTGTCCGCCAGCGCGGCGGCCGGGAGCAGCAGTGCGCCGAGGCCCACGCCGACCGCCGCCGATCCGAGAATTGACTGTGCCTTCATCCGCGTCTTCCCTCACTTTTCGTCCGCTGTCTGCGTGGGACGTCGTTCGGGTGGCCAACTCCGTGACTAGCACCGGTGTGGCCAACACTAGGAGGGTTGCGGCGGTCACTGGGGGTAATTGAGAAATCTTCGTTGCCGTCCGGTGTCCCCCCTCCCGCCACCCGATGGCGGACATGCCGGCACGCGCGACGCCCCGGCGGACAAAACGTCAGACCCGCGCCGGGCGGTGATCGCTCAGCCGCCCGGCCGGACCAGCCCCACGTCGTAGGCGAGGACCACCGCCTGGATCCGGCCGGTCACAAACTAGCCTCCTAGGACGCCATTGCGGTTGCGGCACCCGCCACCCAGGAACGCCGGAAGAATCTCCGACCCCGATGTCGAGAACCGGTGGCCGGCTCCGTCCCCGCAGCGAACGCGGCCAGAATGGGTCGCACCCGCTCCGAGGAGACGCACCATGGCGAAGTACCTGCTGCTGAAGCACTACCGTGGCGGCCCGACCCCGGTCACCGACATGCCGCTGCTGGACCGGTGGACGCCGGAGGAGGTGTCCGCGCACGTGCAGTACATGAAGGACTTCGCGGCCCGCCTCGAGGAGACCGGCGAGTTCGTCGACTCGCAGGCGCTCGCCCCGAAGGGCACGTTCGTGCGCTACGACGGCGAGGGGCGTCCGCCGGTCACCGACGGTCCGTTCGCCGAGACGAAGGACCTCATCGCCGGCTGGATGGTGATCGACGTGGACAGCTACGACCGCGCCCTCGCCCTGGCCGCGGAGCTGTCCGCCGCGCCCGGGCAGGGCGGCGAACCGATCCACGAGTGGCTGGAGCTGCGTCCGTTCCTGACCGCGCCGCCCACCATCACGGAGTGACCCCACCGATGGACGAGGTGCTGCTCCGGAGCCTCACGCCGGGCGTCCTCGGCGTCCTCGTCCGCCGCGGAGCCGACTTCGCGGCGGCCGAGGACGCCGTGCAGGACGCGCTGGTCGAGGCGCTCCGCGTCTGGCCGGCGGACCCGCCGCGCGAGCCGAAGGCGTGGCTGGTCACCGTGGCCTGGCGTCGCTTCCTCGACACGGCCCGCGCCGACGCCGCCCGGCGTCGGCGCGAGGACGCCGTCGACGAGGAGCCGGCGCCCGGGCCGGTGCCCGGGGTGGACGACACGCTCCGGCTCTACTTCCTCTGCGCGCACCCGTCGCTGACGCCCTCGTCCGCGGTGGCGCTCACCCTGCGCGCGGTCGGCGGGCTCACCACCCGCCAGATCGCCCGGGCCTACCTGGTGCCCGAGGCGACCATGGCACAGCGGATCAGCCGGGCCAAGCGCACCGTCTCCGGCGTGCGGTTCGTCCAGCCCGGCGACGTCGCCACCGTGCTGCGCGTGCTCTACCTGGTGTTCAACGAGGGCTACTCCGGCGACGTCGACCTGTCGGCAGAGGCGATCCGGCTCACCCGTCAGCTCGCCGCCGCCATCGACCATCCCGAGGTGGCCGGGCTGCTCGCCCTCATGCTGCTGCACCACGCCCGCCGGGCCAGCCGGACCGCGCCCGACGGCAGCCTGGTGCCGCTGGCCGAGCAGGACCGCCGCCGGTGGGACACCGGCCTGATCGCCGAGGGGGTGCGGGTCCTCCAGGCGGCGTTGGCCCGCGACCGGCTGGGCGAGTTCCAGGCCCAGGCCGCCGTCGCGGCCCTGCACGCCGACGCGCCCACCGCGGCGGAGACCGACTGGGTGCAGGTCGTGGAATGGTACGACGAGCTGGTCCGCCTGACCGACAGCCCGGTGGCACGGCTCAACCGTGCGGTCGCCGTCGGCGAGGCGGACGGTCCCCGGGCCGGGCTGGCCGCGCTCGCCGCGCTCGACGAGGCGCTGCCCCGGCACGCGGCGGTGGCGGCGTACCTGCACGAACGCGACGGCAGCCCGGAGACGGCGGCCCGCCTCTACGCCGAGGCCGCCCGCCGGGCCACCAGCCTCCCCGAACGCGACCACCTGACCCGCCAGGCCGCCCGCCTCAACACCCGGTGACCGCCGGTCCGGGCGTGGGTGCTCCGGCGCGCCGGTCGCACGCTAGCCTGCGGGCATGGATCCGGGGCAGGACGGCGAGCGGGTGGCCGCGTCCCTCGCGCACCGACTCGCCGGGCTGACCTTCGTGGATCTGACCACCGACCGGGTGACCGCCCGGCTCGTCGACGCCGTGGTCGAGTGGGCGACCGGCGAGGGCTGGCGGGTCTACCGCCGGGCGGCGAGCGTGTTGCCGTTGCCGCCGCCGCTGTCCGGGCGGCAGTCGGTGCTCGACGTCGCCTGCGCCCGGCCGGACCGTCCGCCGGTCGTCGTCGAGGTCGACCACACCGACCGTCGACGGACCGTGGAGAAGCTGCTGGCCGAGGCCGAGGCCGGGCGGATCCCGATCTGGCTGCGCTGGGGCGTACCCGGGTTCACCGCGCCGCCCGCGCCGATCCGGATGGTGACGATCGAGGTGTCCCGCCGCAACGGCCCGGCCGGTCAGGGTCGGCTGTACTCGCGGCGACCGGCGGTGGACCGGCCGGCACCGGCGCACTCGGTCCCGGCGGGCGGTCCGGCCGAACCGGTCGCGCTGCCGATTCCCGCCCCCGACGAGCCCGACCGGGCTGCGCGGGATGTGCGTCGGTCCTGACGCCCACGGCCGGCAGGCCCGTGCTCCTGCCGGAAGAGGGGTCGACCGGTCGTCGCCGCTGTCAGGCCGCCGCTGTCGTCGGTGTCGTCCCGGGCTCGGCGTGTGGCGTCGGCCGGCCGTCGGCCCCTGTCCGGGTCGGGGACTCCGCCAGGCCGAGGGCCTCGTCGACCCGACCGAGGACCGGGTCGTCGGTTCCGACCGCGCGCAGCAGGTCGATGGCGGTGGCCCGGATCTGCCCGATGATCATGATGAGTGGTAGGGGCGGCCGGGACTCGAACAGCTGCGCGGCGATCCGTACCGCCTCCAGGGCCGCGGCGTCGGCCCGTTCGGCGCACTCGGCCGCGTCCTCGTCGCCGGCCAGGCTGTGCACCATGGCCTCACCGGCGGCGCGGACCGCGTCGGCGAGTTCGTTGATCGCCAGGGCCAGCTCGGGTGGGGTGGCGGTGTGCAGCCGGGTCAGGTGCACCCCGGCGCGGGCCAGCACCCGGATGTTGCGGGCGGCGTAGTCGAGTTGCCGGGCGGTGGCCTCGACCTCCCGGACCTGACCGATGTGCCGGCGGCGGCGTACCCGCAGTCGCAACGTCTCACCGGTGGCCGCCACCGCCTCGCGTAGCCGGTCCACGCAGTCGTCCACCTGGCGGGCCCGCTCCAGCGCGGCCCGGGCCGCGTCCTCGTCGCACCGGCGCAGCGCGTCGTTGACCCGGTTGAGCAGGTCGGCCAGGTCGGCGAAGGTCTGCCGGGCCTCGGCCACCAGCGGCGCGAGCGGATCCCGGGCGACGATCAACTGACTCGCCGCGATCGCCACCGCGCCGCCGATCAGCGCGTCGACGAACCGGAACGGCATCAGACTGCCCTTCGGCGCGGCCACCACGACCAGGTACAACGCCGAGACGGCGGCCTGCACGGTCAGCGTGGTGCTCGCGCCGAGCACCACCATCAGCCCGAGGGTGCAGCCCAGGACCAGGAACACCGTGGTGGTGGTCGGGCCGAGGGCCTGCACGACGACGTCGGCGACCAGGATGCCGGCGGCCACCCCGAGCAGGATCTCGATGGTCTGCCGCAGTCGCTTGCCCCGGGTCTCGCCGAGCACCACCAGCGCGGCGGACGGGGCGAAGAACGGATCGGGGTGACCGATCACCCGGGAGGCGAGGATCCAGGCGACGGTGGCGGCCACGGTCGCCTCGACCACCGACATCCAGTCCCGGCGTACCCGCCCGGCGGCGGCCCGCACCCAGTCCCGCATGTCCGTACCTCACCTTGGTCGCACCGGTCCAGGCGGCGGCCCGGTCGTCGCCCGGAGGTACCCCGGCCGAGCCGTGTCGTAACGAGAGCATGCCCACGTGCGGCTCGGTGCTCGACCTGGTCGACCCGCGCCCGGGGTGTCCGGTCCGGCGGTCAGCGCCGCGGCGGCACCGGCAGCGTCACGCCCCGCGCCGCGGCCTCGTGCGCCAGCTCGATCAGCTCGACGACGGCGACCGCGTCGGCCGGGTCGACCGGCATCGGTGTGCCGTCGCGCAGCGCGGTCGCCACCTGGAGGTAGAAGTCCGGGTAGCGGCCCGGTTCGGTGGGCACGGCCCGCGGGTCGTCGTCGGCGCCGAGACGTCCGTACCGCCGCGGGTCGACCCGGCCCCATCCGGGTTCGTCGGGTCGCCGGCCGTCGCGCAGCGCCGCCTCCTGCGGGTCCATGCCCCAGCTCGTGTAGGCGGCCCGGTCGCCGAGCACCCGGAAGCGGGGTCCGAGCTGCGCGGTGACCGCGCCCATCCACAGGTGCGAGCGCACGCCGCGCGTGTGGGTGAGCGCGACGAAGGCGTAGTCGTCCACCTCGGCGCCGGGCCGCCGCCGGTCCACTTCGGCGTAGACGCGTTCCACCGGCCCGAACAGTCGGACCGCCTGGTCGATGAGGTGGGCGCCGAGGTCGAACAGCGCGCCGCCGGCCTCGCCGGGCGCGCCGCTCTCCCGCCAGCCCGGCTTGACGGCCGGCCGCCACCGTTCGAACCGCGACTCGAACCGGGCCACCCGGCCCAGCTCGCCGGCCTCGACCAGCCGGCACACGGTGCGGTAGTCGCCGTCCCAGCGCCGGTTCTGAAACACGGTAAGCGGCACGCCGGCCGCGGCGGCGTCGGTCACCAGCTCCCAGCCCTGCGCGCTGGTCGGGGCGAGCGGCTTGTCGACCACGACCGGCAGTCCGGCGGCCACCGCGGCCCGGGCCAGCGGCACGTGCTGCCGGTTCGGCGCGGCCACCACCACCAGGTCGAGCTGGTCGGCGGCCTGCCACAGGTGTTCCGCGTCGTCGACCACGCGGGCGTCGGGATGGTCGGCCCGGGCCTGCGCGCGGCGCTGCGGGTCGCGGGTCACCACCGTGTCCAGCCGCAGGCCGGCAGTGGCGGCGATCAGCGGGGCGTGGAAGACCCGCCCGGCCGTTCCGTACCCGAGCAGTCCCACCCGCAGCGTCATGCCGCCGAATCTACGCGGCGCGCCGGTGCCGGGCGGCGGGGTCCCCGGCGGTGCTTCCGGCCGGTGTGACAGCGTGGGCGGATGCCCGCATCCTCCCCGGTCGACGTCGACCTCGCGCTGGTCGGCGGCGGTGGCGCCGCCTCGCTGGTCCTGGCCGCCCTGGACCGGCACGGGGTGACCGGCGTGCGGGTCGCGGTGGTGGATCCGGTCCGCAAGCGCGGCCAGGACCGCACCTGGGCGTTCTGGGGCACGCCGGGTGGTGACCTCGACCCGCTGTTGAGCGCGAGCTGGTCGCGGGTGGAGGTGGTCACGGCGGCGGGCCGCCGCGTCCTGCCGCTGGAACCGCTGCGGTACGCCATGGTCCGCTCCGCCCCGGTCTACGACCGGGCTGCCGAGGCGGAGCGGCGGCTGGACGCGGTCCGCGTCGCCGCGCCGGCGGGGGAGTTGCGCGACGACGGTGACCGGGTCACCGTGTGCGACCCGGCGGGGCGGGCGTTGGTGCGCGCCGGTTGGGTGCTGGACTCCCGGCCCCGCCCGCCGTCGCGGCCGGGGCGGACGAGCTGGTTGCAGCACTTCCGGGGCTGGTGGCTGGCGGCCGAGCGGCCGACGTTCGACAGGGGTCGGGCGGTGCTGATGGACTTCCGCACCCCGCAGCCGGCCCGCGGGGTGTCGTTCGGGTACGTGCTGCCGGTCGACGACCGGTTCGCGCTGGTCGAGTACACCGAGTTCGGGCCGGCCGTGCTCGACGACGCGGGCTACGACGCGGCGCTGCGCGGCTACGCCGGGCTGCTCGGTCTGGACCTGGGCGCGCTGCGGGTGCGGGAGGTGGAGAACGGGGTGATCCCGATGACGGACGGCCCGTTCGTGGCCCGGCCGAGCCCCCGGGTGGTGCGGTTGGGCACCGCCGGCGGGGCGACCCGCCCGTCCACCGGGTTCACGTTCTCCGCGATGCTCCGCCAGGCCGACCAGGTGGGCCGGGCCGTCGCGGCGGGCCGGCCGCCGGTGCCGGCGCCGGCGTACCCGGGCCGGCACCGGTGGATGGACGCGGTGGCGTTGCGCGCGCTGGACCGGGGGCATGTGAACGGGGTGGAGTTCTTCGACCGGCTGTTCGACCGCAACCCGCCGGAGCGGGTGCTGCGGTTCCTCGACGGCGCGACCACGCCGGCCGAGGATCTGGCGGTGATGCGGTCCAGCCCGCTGCTGCCGATGACCGGCGCGGTGCTCGGCGACGCCACCGGCCGGCTGCGCGCCCGGCTGCGGCGGTAGCTAGCCGCGGTGGAGCGTCGCGGTGACCCGGTCGCGCACGAGCGCCCGCAGTCGTTCCATCGGGTCGTCGTCGCCGGCGCCGAGCCGGTTGCGCAGCGCGGCCACTGTCAACCCCAGTTCCGGGTACGCGAACGCGAGGCTGCCGCCGCTGCCGGCGGTGCCGAACGAGCCGTCGTCGTCGACCGCGTAGCCGAGCCCGAACGTGCTCTCCTGCCCGAACACCCACTCGGGCGCGTGGACCGCCGGCGCGGACACCGCGCGCAACCGGTCGGGGGAGATCAGGCGGACGCCGTCGACGGGGCCGAGCAGCGCCGCGTACATCCGGGCGACCGCGCGGGCGCTCATGGTGCCGACCGACGGCACGTCGGCGCGCAGCACGTCGGGGTCGCTGCCGGTCGTGGCGTCCGGGCGGACCGCGGGCGGGGCCACCGCGTCGAAGTGCGGCAGGTTCGCGCCGGCCCAGGTCATCAACGCGGACAGGCCGGCGTCCTCCAGCCGGGCCAGCCGGGGCAGCTCCGCCTCCGGTACGCCGAGGAACAGTTCCCGGGTCAGGCCGAGCGGCCCGGCCACCTCCTCGGCGAGCACCTGGGAGACCGGTCTGCCGGTGACCCGGCGGACCACCTCCCCGAGCAGCCAACCCCACGTCCACGCGTGGTACGCCAGCCGCTCGCCGGGCGCCCACAGCGGCGTCGCGTCGGCGAGCAGGTCGCACATCCGGGACCAGTCGGTGAAGTCGGCGGGGGTGACGTCGGCGGGCAGCGCCGGCAGGCCGGCGGTGTGGGTGAGCACGTGCCGCAGCGTGATGCCGTCCTTGCCGTGCCGGGCGAACTCCGGCCACACCCGGGCCAGTGGCAGGTCCTCGTCGAGTCGGCCCTGCTCGGCCAGCACGTGCACCACGGTGGCGGTGATGCCCTTGCCGGTGGAGACCGCGTGCACCGGCGTGTCGGCGGTCATCGGCCGGCCGGCGGCGGTGTCGGCCAGGCCGGCCTGTTCCTCGACGATCGGCGTGCCGTCGAGGTACGCGGCCACCTGCACGCCGGCCTCCCGTCCGGAGGCGACGAGGTCGTCGAGCGCGGTGCGCACCTCGGCCCGCAGGTCGTCCCAGCGACTGTCCACGATCAGCGAGCCTGCCAGAGCGCCGCGTCGCCGTCGTGCGGTTTTTCGTCGTCGGTGAGCAGGCGGGCGCGCAGCGCGGCGATGGTTTCCTCGCCGACCCCGAGCCGCCCGGTGACGTAGCCGCGGATCGAGCCGTGCGCCGCGGTCAGCTCGGCCAGCACCAGCCGGATCAGCGCCTCGGGCGCCCGCCCGTACCCGGGCCAGCGTGGCGTCGCGCCGCCGTTGCGGTCGCGCCACTCGGCGACCAGCCGCCCGGTGGCGTGCTCGGTGCGCGCGAAGTCCGCGGCGACCTGGTCGGTGTCCACGCCGAGCAGGGCCAGCACCAGCGCGGCCAGCAGCCCGGTGCGGTCCTTGCCGGACGCGCAGTGGAACACCAGCGGGTGCGGGTCGTGGGCGATCACCTCCAGCGCCCGGCGCAGCTCGACCACGCCGTCCTCGGCCACCTCGGCGTACCGGTCGGCCAGGTAGCGCCACGGGTCCACGTCGGGGTCGATGTCGGCCTGGACGTAGGGGCGGTGCTCGATGCTCAGGTTGTGCCAGGCGACGCCGAGGCTCTCCGGCGCCCGGCCGTGGTCGGCGATCTCCCACGGGTAGCGCAGGTCGATCACGGTACGGACGCCGAGGGCCGCGAAGCGGGCCAGGTCGTCGCCGGCGAGCTTGGCCAGGGAGTCGGAGCGGTAGAGCCGGCCGCGGGCGACGGTGCGACCGTCGTCGGCGCGCCAGCCGCCGAGGTCACGGAAGTTGCACAGGGCGGTGAACTCCGGGGGTGCGGTCATGGCTCCGCACGCTAGCCGGACATCGTGGCGCCGGTGGTCCCGCCGGACCCTGGGCAGGCGGGTCGGGCGCGGCGCTGGGATGGCTGGGCTGTCCCGTCGGGCCGTGGGCACGCGGGTCGGGCGGTCGGGCCGGGCGGCGTACCGGGTAGGTTGCCGGGCATGGCGGAGGCGGAGACCGGCCGGGTCGTGGAGATCTGGACCGACGGCGCGTGCAGCGGCAACCCCGGGCCGGGCGGCTGGGGCGCGGTGCTGCGCTGGGGCGGGCACGAGCGGGAGCTGTGCGGCGGCGAGGCGACCCCGACCACCAACAACCGGATGGAGCTGACCGCCGCGATCCGGGCGTTGGAGAGTCTGACCCGGCCGGTCACCGTGCGGCTGCACACCGACAGCACCTATGTGCGCAACGGCATCACCGGTTGGCTGAACGCGTGGAAACGCAACGGCTGGCTCACCGCCGCGAAGCAGCCGGTGAAGAACGCCGACCTGTGGCAGCGGCTGGAGGCCGCCTGCGCGCGCCACGACGTCACCTGGCTGTGGGTGAAGGGCCACAACGGACATCCGGAGAACGAGCGCGCCGACGCGTTGGCCAACCGGGGAATGACCGAGGCGCGGGGGGCCGGGGCACCGGCCACCCCGCGGCCGGCTCAGCGCAGCGGCCGGCCCTCCTCGATCTCCTCCGGCTCGTCGGCCGGGTCGCCGGTGCCGGAGACGGCCTCGACGTCGTAGCCGGCGCGGCTCGTGTCCCGCGCCGAGCGCCGGTCCTCGGCCGGCAGGTCGGCGAAGTCGTCGCCGGTGTCGTCGGTGGTGTGCAGGGATTCACCCGGGGGGCGCAGGGACGCCTCGTAGGCGGTGGCGCCGTCGGGTTCGTCGCCGGCGGCCCGGCCGAAGGACTCTTCACTGGTCATGTCGCACTCCTGCCCGCCTGCGGTGGCGGCAAACGTTCAGCGGGCCGCGTCGGGGTGCGTCGGCATCGACGAGCCGCCCGAGCTGCTGCCGGACGCGCCGCCGGCCATCCCGGACCCGTCGTCCTCGGTCACCTCGTCCGGTCCCGGCGTGTCCGGGGCGGCGGCCGGTACGTCCGTGTCCGCCGCCACCTGCACCAGGCGGGCCTGACCGGCGGCGTCCTCGGCGTGCGCCGGGTCGACGGGTTCCTCGCCGTCGCGTGCCCGATATCCCATCGCTCCGCCCCCCGATCGCGTCGACCCGTACCGCCGCCTACCCACCCCACCCCCACCAAAACCCCCCACGCCGCCGGTCCGGATGCCGCCATGGTCGATCAAGGAGTTTGCGTCGACGGGGCACGCGGAGATGACGTCAACTCCTTGATCACCGGGAGCGGCGGTGGTCGGGGCGGCGGCGGTGGGGTGGGCGGGTCGGGGGGAGGGGGAGGGGGAGGGGGAGGGACCAGTGCGTTGGGCGGCGCAGGCCGGGTGGCAGGAGCGTGCGGTGGTCGCCGCGCGCGGCGTCGAGTTGGGACTGGTGCACGAACAGGCACTCGCCCAGGTCGGTGCCGCGCAGATCCGCCCCGCGCAGGTCGGCGCCGGTCAGGTCGGCGGCCCCGAGCCGGACGCCGCGCAGGTCCGCGCCGATCAGGGTGGCGCCGCGCAGGTTCGCCCCGGCCAGCGCGGCGCGGCGCAGGTCGACGCCGATCAGCGTCGCGCCCCGCCGGTCGGGCCCGGCACGGCCGGCCCGGGCCCGCTCGCCGGCGCTCGACAGCAGCCGGTTGACCCGGCTCCGGTGGGCGTCGACGTCGACGGCGAGCAGCTCGTCGGGCGTGCCGTCGGTGAGCCGGCCCGTCTCGTCGAGCGTGGCGACCAGGTCGTCGCGCAGCGGGCCGGGCGGGGTGACCCGTACCGCCTCGGTCAGGTACCACAGCAACTCGTGCAACGGCCGCAACACGGCGAACGTGTCGAACATCCGCCGTGCGGTGACCGGATCGGCGCGCCAGTCGTGGCCGGCGAACGTGCCCTGGGTGAGGTGTTGGCCGGCGCCGAAGCAGTCGAACACGGTGCACCCGGGGAAGCCGCGTTCCCGTAGCTCCGGGTGGATGCCGCAGCGGGAGTCGGCGCCCAGGTTCGGGCAGGGCTGCCCGGCCGGTTTGTCGATGGCGAAGTCGGCCGAGGCGGCGAACGCCGGCGCGACGCAGCAGACCCCGGCGCAGCGCGCGCAGTCCGCCCGCAGTTCCCGACCCACGCCCGCCCCGACCCCTCCGGTCATCGCCACGTCTTCCCCGTTCCGAACGCCCAGCCCCATTGTCCGCCCACCCCACCCACCCCGGTCCGGCACCCCACCGGTGGCCCCGCTGGTGATCATGAAGGTGGCGGTGACGAATCGGACGGAGAACGCGGTCAACCTCATGATCGGCGGAGGCCGTGGGGCGGAATGGCTGAACGGGTGACAACCGTGGCCGTGGTTCGTGGCAACGCATTCGAGAATCAGTGGAACGAATGGCTGAACGGTTGACAACCGGATAGCGCCGTTATTGCGCCGATGCATTCCGTACGCCGGATCGTTGTCGATGCCCGACAACCGGAACGGCCGTTACCGTAACGATTCTTTTCACCGTTCCCGGGCGCATTACCGTCAGGTGGCAGGGACGTTTTCCGCCCCCCGGGAGGATCCTCATGAGCGACCTTTCCCATCCGCCGTCGGTGGACACACCCGTCGATCCGGCCGCTCCCGAACCGGTGGCCGGAGCCGTCGCCGCTCGCCCGGAGATCGTCGGCAGATCTCCCAACCAGCTTGCCTGGCTGCGGCTGAAGCGGGACCGCACGGCCCGGGCCAGCGCCGTGACCCTGGCCGTCGCCGCGGTGGTCGCGCTCGGCGCGCCGCTGCTGGGCCACCTCACCGGGATCGATCCCACGGACAAGTTCGTCGGCCGGCTCAACGATTTCGGAATGCCGATCGGCTATGCCGGCGGGATCAACGCCGATCATTGGCTCGGGCTGGAGCCCGGCAGTGGCCGCGACATCGCGCTCCAGTTGGTGTACGGCCTGCGTACATCGCTGTTCATCGCGTTCGCCTCGGCGCTGCTGGCCTCCTTCATCGGCGTCGCGGTCGGGGTGCTTGCCGGCTGGGCCCGGGGCTGGCTGGACAGCGTCGTCAACTGGCTGGTCGACCTCACACTGGCGTTCCCGTTCCTCATCTTCGCGCTCGCGGTGATCCCGATCCTCCAGGACCGCTTCTACTCCGACCGGGAGTCCCCGTCGCCGGCGTTCCGGGTGGCCCTGATCGTCGCCACCTTCGGGCTGTTCAGTTGGACGTACACCGCGCGGCTGGTCCGCGGGCAGGTGATCTCGCTGCGGGAGCGGGAGTTCGTCGAGGCGGCCCGGGCCGCCGGCGCCGGCACCGGTCACATCCTGCTGCGGCAGCTCCTGCCGAACATCTGGGCGCCCATCCTGGTCACCGTCTCGCTGATGGTGCCGCAGTTCATCGCCATCGAGGCGGCGCTGGCCTTCGTCAACATCGGCGTCACCGAACCCACGCCCGACCTGGGCCGCATGATCTTCAACAGCATCGGCTACGTCGCGAGCGACCCCTGGTACACCCTGTTCCCCGGGTTGACGATCTTCCTGCTGGTCCTGGCGTTCAACCTGCTCGGTGACGCGCTGCGCGACTCGCTGGATCCCCGCTCCACCCGGTAGTCCCACCGGCCATCACGTGCCCGGCCGGCGGGGGCCGCCGGGCAGGAAGGGAGCACACCGTGCGTACCCGAACCCGGACACTGACCGGTGTCCTCGCCGCGGCGGCGCTGGTCGCCGCCGGATGCAGCCCCACCACCGACGACGGTGGCGGCGAGGACCAGAAGACGAAGACCCAGAGCGGCTCGATCTCCTACCAGGCCGCCGACAACCAGGGCCCGGCGAAACCCGTCGACGGCGCGGCCCGGGGCGGCACGCTGACCGTCATGCAGCCGGCCGACTTCGAACACCTCGACCCGGCCCGCAACTACGTCAACACCCAGCAGGTGACCGGCGGGCAGCTCTACCGGGCGCTCAACGGCTACAAGGAGGACGGCAGCGGCAAGCTGCTGCTCGTCGGCGACCTGGCGACCAACCCCGGCAAGGACGTCAACGACGACTGCAAGGTCTGGGAGTTCACCCTCCGCGACGGCGTCAAGTACGAGGACGGCTCGGCGGTGACCAGCAAGGACGTCGCCCACGGCATCGCCCGGTCGTTCGCGCCGGCGCTCAACGAGGGCCCGCACTACATCCAGCAGTGGCTCTACCCGGGCGGCACCTACAACGCCAGCTACCAGGGGCCGTACGACGGCGGCCGGCCGGTGCCCGACGGCGTCGACACCCCTGACGACAGGACGATCCGGTTCACGTTCCCGCAGCCGCACTGCGACCTGCCGTACGCCGCCGCACTGCCCACCAGCGCGCCGGTGCCGGTCGCCAAGGACACCCGGGCCAACTACGACCTGCGGCCGTTCTCGTCCGGACCGTACCGGGTGAAGTCCTACCAGCGGGACGTGGCGCTGGAACTGGAACGCAACCCCCACTGGGACGCGGCGACCGACCCGATCCGCAACGCGTACCCGGACACGATCCGGGTGACGTTCGGCCTGGAGCAGGCCCAGATCTCCGAACGTCTGGTCGCCGACGGACCCGCCGACCAGGCGACACTGAGCTGGGCCGACGTGCCGCCGTCCGTGCTGCCCCGCACCACCGGCTCCGGGGTGGCCGACCGGGTGGCCAAGGGCCCCACGCAGTACACCTGGGTGCTCAGCATCAACACGCAGCGGGTCACCGACCTGGCCGTACGGCGGGCGCTCAACTACGCCGTGGACAAGGACGCGCTGCTCAAGGTGCTCGGCGGACAGGCCGCCGGTTCCCCGGCCAGCACGCTGATGTCACCGACCACCGCCGGCTTCCAGAAGTACGACCTGTTCAACGGCCCGGTCACCGGCGACAAGGCGAAGGTCACCGAACTGTTGGCCGGCAAGCGCCCCAAGCTGGTGCTCGCCCACTCCAACCTGGAGCTGCGCACCCAGCAGGCCGAGGCGTTGCGCAAGAACCTCACCGACATGGGCTTCGACATCGTGATGAAGCCGATCGACAACAGCAGCTACTACGACGAGATCGGCCGCAAGGACAACCCGTACGACATCTACCTCAGCGGCTGGGGTTCGGACTGGCCCACCGGCTCGACCGTCATCCCGCCGGTCTACGACGGCCGGGAGATCGTGGCCGAGGGCAACCAGAACCTGTCGTACCTGAACGAGCCGTCGGTCAGCGCGGAGATCGACCGGGTCCGCAACCTGCCCGCCGCCGAGCAGGACGCCGGCTGGATGGCGCTCGACCGCACGATCATGCAGGAGTACGCGCCGGTCGTGCCCTGCTACTACGACGCCACCTACGAGCTGCGCGGCTCCAAGGTCGGCAACGCCTTCCTCAGCGACGCGTTCGGCATCATCTCGCTCAACGGCATCCACGTGAAGCAGTGACCGTCGTCGGCGGGGGCGGCCACGCCGGCCGCCCCCGCCCCACCCGGGGGAGGTGTTTCCCGTGCTCCGTTTCGTCATCCGGCGGCTGCTCGTCGCCGTCCTGACCCTGGTCGTCATCAGCCTGGTCACCTTCGGACTGTTCTTCGCGGTGCCGAGCAGCCCGGCGAAGGTGATGTGCGGCAAGAACTGCACCGCCGCGGACATCGCCCAGGTCGAGCGCCGGCTCGGCATCGACCGGCCGCTGCCCCGCCAGTACGCGGACTTCGTCCACGGCGTGTTCGCCGGCCGCAGCTACGGCGAGGGCGACTTCCGGCAGGACTGTCCGGCGCCCTGCCTGGGCTACTCGTTCCGCAACAACCAGCCGGTCACCGAGATCGTCGTCCAGCGTGCCCCGGTGACGTTCAGCATCGTCCTCGGCGGCGCCGTGCTCTGGCTGGCCCTGGGCATCTCGCTGGGCATGGTGTCGGCGCTGCGCCGGGGTACGGCGTTCGACCGTGCCGCCATCGGCATCACCCTCGCCGGGGCGTCCATGCAGGTCTACTTCTTCGGGCTGATCCTGCTCTACCTGCTCGTCTACTCCACCGGGCTGCTGCCGTTCCCCAGCTACACCCCGCTGACCGAGAACCCGGCCCGCTGGGCGGCCGGGCTGATCCTGCCCTGGATGACGTTGGGTTTCCTCAACTCCGCGCTCTACGCGCGCCTGTCCCGCGCGCAGATGCTGGAGACGCTGTCGGAGGACTTCGTCCGTACCGCCCGGGCGAAGGGGTTGTCGGCGCGGCAGGTGCACACCCGGCACGCGTTACGCGCGGCGATCACACCGATCGTCACCATCGCCGGGCTGGACATCGGCACCAGCCTCGGCGGCACGTTCATCACCGAGACCATCTTCGGCCTCCAGGGTCTCGGCAAGGCCACCGTGGAGGCGGTGCAGTTCCTCAACCTGCCGGTGGTGATGGCGACCGTGCTGCTGGCGGCCGTGTTCATCGTGATCGCCAACATCGTGGTCGACGTGCTGTACGCGGTGATCGATCCGCGGGTCCGGTTTAGCTGAGCGGGAGGAGTCGACATGGTCGAGCATCGGATGCCGCAGGACCCGTACCTGCGCGTCACGGATCTGCGGGTGCGGTTCGATACCGAGGACGGTGTGGTCAGGGCCGTGGATGGGGTGTCGTTCGCCGTTGAGCGGGGTCGGACGTTGGGGATCGTGGGGGAGTCCGGTTCGGGTAAGAGCGTCACGTCGTTGGCGGTCCTGGGGCTGCACGATGCGCGGCGGGCCACCATCTCGGGGGAGATCTGGGTGGGTGGGCGTCAGCTTGTCGGCCTTGCGGAGGAGCAGGTGCGGCGGCTGCGGGGCCGGGACATGGCGATGATCTTTCAGGATCCGTTGTCGGCGTTGCATCCCTACTTCACGATCGGTAGGCAGATCGCGGAGGCGTATCGGGTGCATCATCCGGGGGCCGGCCGTCGGGAGGCGCGGGCGCGGGCGGTGGACATGTTGGGTCGGGTGGGGATTCCGCAGCCGGGTCGGCGGTTCGAGCAGTACCCGCACGAGTTTTCCGGTGGGATGCGGCAGCGGGCGATGATCGCGATGGCGTTGGTCAACGATCCGGATCTGCTGATCGCCGACGAGCCGACGACGGCGTTGGACGTGACGGTGCAGGCGCAGATCCTGGATCTGTTGGCGGATCTTCAGGAGGAGTTCCGGTCGGCGATCGTGTTGATCACCCACGATCTGGGTGTGGTGTCGCAGGTGGCTGATGACGTTCTCGTCATGTATGGGGGGCGGGCGGTCGAGCAGGGTGGTGTGGCGCGGGTGTTGCGGTCGCCGCAGCATCCGTACACGTGGGGTCTGTTGTCGAGTGTGCCGTCGTTGCGCGGTGACGCGGACGCGGACCTGGTGCCGATCCCGGGTAACCCGCCGAGCCTGATCCATCTTCCGTCGGGGTGCGCGTTTCATCCGCGCTGCCGCTACGCCGACGACCGGTCCCGCGCGGAGGTGCCCGAGTTGCGTGACGCCGGTCAGGCGGGGCATCGGGTGGCCTGCCACCTGCCGGCCGACGAGCGGACCCGCATCTACCAGCAGGACGTCGCGCAGGTGGGGGTGGCCCGATGAGTGTCGAGACCGAGCCGTTGCTTCGGGTGCGCGGGTTGAGCAAGCACTTCCCGGTACGGCAGGGGCTGCGGGGGAAGGCGGTGGTGCGGGCGGTCGACGGGTTGGACTTCGACGTGCGTGCGGGGGAGACGCTCGGCCTGGTCGGGGAGTCGGGGTGTGGGAAGACCACGACCGGGCGGATGCTGGTGCGGCTGCTGGAGCCCACCGCCGGGTCGATCACGTTCGCCGGTCGGGACATCACCCACGCCGGCCGCCGTGACCTGCGCGGCCTGCGGCAGGACCTCCAGATCATCTTCCAGGACCCGTACGCGTCGTTGAACCCCCGGCACACCGTCGGGCGGATCGTGGCGATGCCGTTGCAGGTCAACGGGATCACCCCACCCGGCGGCGTGAAGAAACGCGTGCAGGAGTTGCTGGAGCTGGTCGGACTGAACCCCGAGCACTACAACCGCTACCCGCACGAGTTCTCCGGCGGCCAACGCCAACGCGTCGGCATCGCCCGTGCCCTGGCGCTCAAACCGAAACTGATCGTCGCCGACGAACCCGTCTCCGCCCTCGACGTCTCCATCCAGGCACAGGTCATCAACCTGCTGCGCGGCCTGCAACGCGACCTGGACCTGGCGTTCGTGTTCATCGCCCACGACCTGGCGGTGATCCGCCACTTCTCCCACCGCGTCGCCGTCATGTACCTCGGCACCATCGTCGAGATCGGTGACCGGGACGCCATCTACACCCGGCCGCAGCACCCCTACACCCGGGCGCTGCTCTCCGCCATCCCCGACGTCACCACCCTCGGCCCCGCCGGCCGCATCCGACTCACCGGCGACGTCCCCACCCCCCTCGACCCACCCTCGGGCTGCCGCTTCCGCACCCGCTGCTGGAAAGCCACCGACCGCTGCGCCACCGAGCAACCCGCACTGACCACCCGCGACGGCGGCACCCAACTCACCGCCTGCCACCACCCCGACCAGGAAGCGCCGAGCGCAATGCCAAACCCCCACCCACGTGCCTGACCCTCCCGGCCACCCCTCCCCACCAACGTGATCAAGGAGTTCGTGTCGGGGTGGGTTTCGACCCTGGACGCGAACTCCTTGATCAACAGGTCGGGGCGGGGGTGGCCGGGTGGTAGAGGGCGGCCAGCGCGGCGGCGGTCCCGGCCAGGCGGGCGCGCAGGTCGGCGGGGGAGAGGACCTCCACGTCGGCGCCGAGCCGCAACAGGTCGCCATGCGCGTGGGTGAGCGACTCGATGGGAACGACGGCCCACACCCAGCCCGCCGGGTCGGGCGGACCGGCGCTCGCCTCGGCGGCGGCGATCACCATGTCGCTGCCGATCTCGCGCAACCGCTCCCGCCCGCGCGGGGAGAGCCGGATGGTGGCCTCGGTCCGGTGCAGCCCGGCGCGGAACGCGACCACGTGCGACCGCCACCAGGCCGGCAGGTCGAACTCCGGCCGGTCGAACGGCTCGTCCAGCGGGGCGAGGTCGAGGATCTGGTTGACCCGGTAGGTGACCGGCGCGGCCCGCTCCGGGCGGGCCGCGACCACGTACCAGCGGCCCCCCTTGAGCACCAGCCCGTACGGCTCCAGCACCCGGGTTGCCTCCTCGCGCCAGCTCCGGTAGCGGACCCGGATCCGGTGTTCCCGCCACACCGCCTCGGCCACGGCGGCCAGGTGCGGTGACGGGTCGCCGTCGGAGTACCAGCCCGGGGTGTCCAGGTGGAACCGCTGCTCCAGCCGGGCGGCCCGGTCGGCCAGCGGGGCGGGGAGCGCGGCCCGCAGTTTGAGCTGCACGGCCGCCACGACCGACTGGTAGCCCAGCTCGGCGGCCGGCCCGGGGAGCCCGGCGAAGAGCAGCCGGTCGGCCTCCTCGGCGGTGAGCCCGGTCAGCCGGGTCCGCCAGCCGTCGACGAGCCGGTAACCGCCGGCGTGCCCGGCCTCGCCGTACAGCGGGATGCCGGCCGCGTGCAGCGCCTCGACGTCCCGGTAGATGGTGCGCGCCGACACGTCGAGGCGGGCGGCCAGGTCGGCGGCGGTGAGCCGCCCGTGCGCCTGGAGCAACAGCAGGAGGGACAGGAGTCGACTGGCTCGCATTTCGCTGACACTAGCTGTCAGGGAAGGGCGCCTACCGTCTGGCGCATGGCCTTCCACGACAAGGAGTTGACCGTGCCGGGGACCGTCGAGGTCGCCGGCCGGCACGTCAAGCGGTACCACATCGACCAGCCCGAACGTCGCCTCGAACCGGAGGTGGTCGACGCCGCGTACGCGTACCTGCCGGCGCTGCTGCCCGACCCGGACGGCACCACGCCGCCGGTGAGCTGGACGGTGCTGCACCGGGGCGCGGACACTGGCGCGTACCTGCTGGCGTACAGCTGGTTCTTCGACAACGTCGTCGAGTGCCGCATCGCGATCGCCGGGCAGCCGGCGCTGGCCTGCCCGGACGACGACCCGGCGCACTTCGTCGACCTGACGCGGCCCGGCGTCGGCTGCGTGTGGGAGCTGGGCGTGCTGGAGCACGAGCGGGCCGCCTGGGTCCGGCACCTGCTCGCGCCGGACCGGCCCGACCTGGCCGGCTACCTGGCCGACACCCGCTCCGAGGGGCCGGTGGGGCGCTGATGGGCGACTTCGACTTCCTCGTCGGCACCTGGGACGTGACCAACCGGCGGCTGCGGGAGCGTCACGTGGGCAGCGACGACTGGGACGAGTTCGCCGGCGTCAGCGAGGCGCGGTCGTTCTTCGACGGCGCCGGCAGCTTCGACGAGATGAGCTGCCCGAGCCGGGGCTTCTCCGGCTCCACCGTGCGGCTCCTCGACCCGGCGACCGGCCTCTGGTCGATCTACTGGATGAACAGCCGCCGCGGGGTGCTGGAGCTGCCGCCGGTGGTGGGCCGGTTCACCGACGGCGTCGGCACGTTCCACGCCGACGACTCCGACGAGGGACGGCCGGTGCGCTGCCGGTTCCTCTGGTCGGCGATCACCCCCGCCTCCTGCCGCTGGGAGCAGGCGTTCTCCACCGACGGCGAACGCACCTGGGAAACCAACTGGATCATGGAGTTCGCCCGGCGGCGCTAGCGTGACGGCGTGCGGCGATGGCAGCGGGCGAATCCATGGGGACCATGGCAGGCGTTCACCGGGATGTTCGTCCTGGTCGGCGTCGCGATGGCGACCGTGCTGGTGGTGACCGGCGCTCGGGCGGTGGCGCGGGGCGTCGACCTGGCGGCGGGGGCGGGGTTGCTGGTGGCGTCGGCCTTCCTGGCCGTCTGGCTCACCTTCGCGGTCCGGCTCTACCTGGTCGGTATCTACCGCAACGAGCGCGGGCTGTTGCTGCGCCACGTGCACCGGTCCCGGTTGCTGCCGTGGTCCGAGGTCACCGGCTTCGAGGTGCGCGCGGCCCGGATGCCAGGTGGGACGACAGTGCGCGCGGCGATCTGGGTGCGGACCCGCGACGGTCTCTGGGAGGTGCCGGTTCAGCAACACTCGTGGCGGCCCGGCTGGCGCAAGAACAACGGTCCGGTGCTGTCCCGCGCCGACTTCGCGCTGACCCTGGAGCGGCTGCGTGCGGCGCACACCGCGGCTCAGGCCGGCCCGACCGGGGGCGTGGTGGTGCGGTAGATCGCGGTCAGCCAGACGTCGAGCAGCACGTCGACCACGTCCCGCTCGGCCACCGCCGGGCCGTCGCCGGCGAACGTCGCGTACCAGACCCGCTCGTTCATCGAGTTCAGCGCGATGGCGAGGTCCCGGGCGGGCAGCCCGTCCGGGGCCGCGCCGCGTGCGCGTTCCATCTCGATCGCGGCCTGCACCGCGCGGACCCAGCGTTCCAGCACCTCGGCCCAGAGCCGCCGGACCTCGGCGTTGGTGCCGCGCACCTGGGCGCAGGCGAGCACCACGTCGCGGTGGCCGCCGAAGGTGGCGTGGAACCGGGCGATCAGCTCCCGCCACCGGGCGCGCGGATCCTCGGCGAGCCGGTCCAGCACGTCGCCGGCGGCGGTGTCGGCCTCCTCGGTGACCCGGTCGAGCAGGGTGAGCAGCACCGCGTCCTTGGACGGGAAGTAGAAGTAGAACGTGGGCCGGCTGATGCCGGCGCCCCGCGCCAGGTCGTCGATGGAGATGTCGCCGAACGTGCGCTCCCGCAGCAGCCGCTCGGCGGTGGCCAGGATCGCCACCTCCCGGTCGTCGCCGGTGGAGCGGCCGGCCCGCCGCCCACGGTTCGGCGTGGCGCCGGTCGGCGTCCGGGCGGTGGTCATGTCGGCCGATGCTACACCCGCTCAACACCCTGTCGATCGGACTCGACAGGGTGTTGACCGCGGTCCGGGGCGGTGGATAGGGTCCGGTCACCGCGGGAGAACGGGAGAAGCCATGGCCTCCGACCACGTCGACGTTCTCATCGTCGGCGCCGGCCTGTCCGGCATCGGCGCCGCCGTCCACCTGGGACGCGAGTGTCCCGGGAAGACCTACGCGGTGCTGGAGGCCCGGGGCGTCATCGGCGGCACCTGGGACCTGTTCCGCTACCCGGGCGTCCGCTCCGACTCGGACATGTACACGCTCGGCTACTCGTTCAAGCCGTGGACCGACCCGAAGGCGATCGCCGACGGCGGATCGATCCGCCGGTACGTCCGGCAGACCGCCCGCGAGTACGACGTGGAACGCCACATCCGCTTTCGGCACCGGGTCACCCGCGCCGAGTGGGACAGCGCCACCGCCCGCTGGACCGTGCACGCCCACCGCGACGACACCGGCGAGGACACCACGGTCACCTGCGGCTTCCTGTTCACCAACTCCGGTTACTACCGCTACGACGAGGGCTACACACCCCCGCTGCCGGGCGTCGAGCGGTACGCCGGCACGCTGGTGCACCCGCAGCACTGGCCGGAGCGGCTGGACTTCACCGGCAAGCGGGTGGTGGTGATCGGCAGCGGCGCCACCGCGGTGACCCTGGTCCCGGCCATGGCGGAGCGGGCCGCCCACGTCACCATGCTCCAGCGCTCCCCGACGTACGTCATCGCGCTGCCGTCGCGCGACAGGTTCGCCGAGGCCGCGCGGCGCTGGCTGCCCCCGAGGACCGCGTACGCGGTGGCGCGCGGGAAGAACGTCGCGCTGGGGGTGGCGAACTTCCAGCTCAGCCGCCGGGCGCCCGGTCTGGTGAAGCGGTTCCTGCGCCGCGCCGCGAAGGGTCAACTGCCGGTCGGGTACGACGTCGACCGCCACTTCTCGCCCCGCTACGACCCCTGGGACCAGCGGCTGTGCGTGGTGCCGGACGGTGACCTGTTCACCGCGCTGGCCGAGGGCCGGGCGTCGGTGGTCACCGACACCATCGACACGTTCACCGAGCGCGGCCTCCGGCTCGCCTCCGGCGACGAGTTGCCGGCCGACCTCGTGGTCACCGCCACCGGCCTCAACCTGCTGGCGCTCGGCGGCATGACGCTGACCGTCGACGGCGCCGACGTCGACCTCGCCGCCACCATCGCCTACAAGGGCATGATGCTCTCCGGCGTGCCGAACTTCGCCATGACGATCGGCTACACCAACGCGTCCTGGACGCTGAAGGCCGATCTGGTCGCCACGTACGTCTGCCGGCTGGTGCGTCACCTCGACGACACCGGGCAGCAGATCGTCACCCCGCTCGCCCCGGACACCGACGACCTGGTGCCGATCATCGACCTGAAGTCCGGGTACGTGCTGCGCGCGGTCGACCAGTTGCCGAAGCAGGGCCCGCGCGCGCCGTGGCGGCTGCACCAGAACTACCCTCGCGACGTACGCCTGATGCGGCACGGGCCGCTGACCGACGGCGTCCGGTTCGCCCGTGCCGGCGCGCCGGCCACCGCGGCCGTGGCCGCCTCCGGAGGTACCGATGCGTGATCTCGACTTTCCCGGCGGCACCGCGGTCGTCACCGGCGCGGCCAGCGGCATCGGCGCGGCGCTGGCCGACGGCCTGGCCCGGCGCGGCGCCGACCTGGTCCTGCTCGACCGGGACGCCGAGGGGCTGGCCGCGGTGGTCGCGTCGATCCGGGCCCGGCACCCGGACCGGGAGATCCACACCTACGTGGTCGACCTCGCCGACGCTGACGCCACCGACCGGGTCGCCGCCGAGATCCGTCGGGCCCATCCCCGGATCCGACTGCTGATCAACAACGCCGGCGTCGCGTTGGGCGGCCGGTTCGACCAGGTCACGCTGGACGAGTTCCTCTGGGTCATTGAGATCAACTTCCGGGCCGTGGTGCGGCTGACCCACGCGCTGCTGCCCTCGCTCAAGGCCGAGCCGGGCTCCCACCTGGTCAACGTGTCCAGTCTTTTCGGCCTCATCGCCCCGGCCGGGCAGACCGCGTACGCGGCCAGCAAGTTCGCCGTGCGCGGGTTCACCGAGGCGCTGCGGCACGAGCTGGTCGACGACGGGGTCGGCGTCACCTCGGTGCACCCGGGCGGCATCCGGACCCGCATCGCCGCCAGCGCGCGGGTGGGCAGCGGCGTCTCCCGGGAGGAGTACGAGGTCGGCCGCCGGCAGTTCGAGAAGCTGCTGACCATCGACCCGGCGGTCGCCGCCGAGGTCATCCTGCACGCTGCGCGGCGGCGGCGCGGCCGGGTGCTGATCGGCTGGTCGGCCAAGCTGCCCGACCTGCTCGCCCGCATCGCCCCCGCCGGCTTCGGCCGGGTGTTGGCCCTGGCCATGCGCCCACGACCGGCCCGGGTCCCCGCGCCTCGGCCGGCGTCACCGGCCCCGCCGGCCGGCACCGGTGACGCGACCGCGCCGGGCGGTTCTGCTGGCACGACCATGCCGGCGGCTACCGCTGGCATGACCGTGCCGGCCGGTTCCGCCGGCGCGACCGTGCCGATCTCCGGCGACACGGTCGGGCGGGAGCCGGGACGCCGGGCGTGACCGTCGGACTGCTGCCGGCCGACGAGCGCGTCGTGGCCGGTCTGCGGATGCGCTGCCGGATCACCGGCGACGGGCCTACGGTGGTGCTGCTGCACGGCATCGGCCGTACCCTCGACGACTTCACCGCGCTGCACGCCGCGCTGGCCCGCGACCACCGCGTGCTCGCCGTGGACCTGCCCGGCCACGGCGGCTCCGCGCCGCTGCCCGGACCGCACACGCTGCCCGCCCTGGCCGGCGCGGTCGCCGGGTTCCTCGACGCCGCCGGGGTCACCGGCCCGGCCCGGCTGGTCGGCAACTCGCTCGGCGGGGCGGTGGCCATGCGCCTGGCCGCCGACGCGCCGCACCGGGTGGCCGGTCTGGCGCTGCTCAACAGCGCCGGCTTCGGCCGGGAGGTGACCGTGGCGCTGCGGCTGCTCGCGGTGCCCCCGCTGGCGCGGCTGCTGCTGCGTCCCCATCCGGCGATCGCCCGCCGTGCCGAGCGGGTGATCTTCGTCGACCCGGCCCACGTCACCGAGGAGCGGATCGCCACCGCGCTCGCGGTGGCCCGGCAGCCGCACGCGGCCCGGGTGATGCGGGAACTGGTCCGCGACCTGGGGACATGGCGTGGGGTACGCCCCCGCTGGCGCGCCGAACTGCTCGACGCGGTGGCCGCGCTCGACCTGCCCACGCTGCTGGTCTGGGGCGACCGCGACCTGATCCTGCCGGCCGCGCACCTGGCGTACGCCCGGACCCGGCTGCCGGGGACGCGTAGTCACCTGTTCCGCGACACCGGGCACATGCCGCAGATCGAGCGGACCGCCGAGGTGGCGGCGCTGCTGCGCGACTTCTGGGCGTCGCCCGGCGGGTGACGCTGCGGCCCGACGTGGTCCAGGCCACCCGCCGGTACGCCGCCGGCGACTCCCGAGCGGCCCGGCGCATCATAGATACATGACGTATCCCAGCAGCGTGGCCGGCCTGTCCGCCGCCGAGCGGGCCTACCGGCACCTCAAGCGGGCCGTGCTGGAGCAGGTCTACCCGGGCGGCCGGTTGGTGAGCGAGGGGGAGATCGCGGAGGCGACCGGGGTGTCGCGTACCCCGGTCCGGGAGGCGCTGCTGCGGCTGGAGACCGAGGGCCTGGTCAAGCTCTACCCGAAGCGCGGCGCGCTGATCCGGCCGGTGTCCGCCCGGGAGATCGTCGACGTGATCGAGGCCCGCCGCCTGGTGGAGCTGCACGCCGCCGAGCGGGGTGTGGCCGCGCCGCGCCGCGCTCCGCGGCGAGCTGGCCGACCGGCTCGACGAGATGCGCCGGGCGCACGCCGCCGGGGACCTCACCGCCCTGATGGCCGCCGACCGGGCCTTCCACGCGGCGGTCGTCGAGGCGGCCGGCAACGAGATCCTCGCCGAGCTCTACCACCGGCTGCGTGACCGGCAGCTGCGGATGGGCGAGGCCGGCTTCCGGCTCTCGCCCGGCTGGGCCGAGGTCGCCCTCGCCGAGCACGCCGGCCAGCTCGCCGCGCTCGACGGCGACGACCCGGCGGTGTGGCGCGACGCGGTGGCGGGGCACATCGACTCCGCCGCCACCATGCTCGGGACGCTCCGGTGACCGTCGCCCGCCGGCCCGCCGCGCTGATCTACGCGGTGGCCGTGACCGCGTACGTGGCCGCCGTGTTCCACCGCAGCTCGCTCGGCGTCACCGGGGTCGACGCGGCGGACCGCTTCGGCATCAACGCCGCCGCGCTGGCCACCTTCTCCGTGGCCCAGCTCGCCGTCTACGCGGCCATGCAGGTTCCGGTCGGGGTGCTGCTGGACCGCTACGGGTCGCGCCGGTTGCTGCTGGCCGGCGGCGCGCTCATGGTGGCCGGGCAGCTCGTGTTCGCGGTCGCCACCGACGTGCGCCTCGCCGTCGCCGCCCGGGTGCTGGTCGGTCTCGGGGACGCGATGACGTTCATCAGCGTCCTGCGGATCGTGGCGTTCTGGTTCCCGGGCCGGCGCAACCCGCTGCTGGTGCAGCTCACCGGCACCATCGGCCAGCTCGGCGCGGTGCTCGGCGCCGTACCCCTGGTGGCGCTGCTGCACCACGCGGGCTGGACCCCGGCGTTCCTGACCGCGGCGGCGCTCGGCGGCACCGTGCTGCTGCTGGTCCTCGCCGCGGTCCGGGACACCCCGCACGCCGCGCACGTCACCGCGCCGGCTCCCGGCCCGGCGGCCGTACGCCGGCAGCTCGCCGACGCGTGGGCGCAGCCCGGCACCCGGCTGGGCCTGTGGACGCACTTCGTCACCCAGTTCTCCGGCGCGGTGTTCGCGCTGCTCTGGGGCTACCCGTTCCTGGTGCAGGGGCAGGGCTTCACGCCGACCGCCGCGGCCGGGCTGCTCACCCTGATGACCGTGGTGACGCTGGTCTGCGGGCCGGTGATCGCGCACCTGTGCGCCCGGCACCCGTTCCACCGCTCGGTGCTGGTCTTCAGCATCACCGCCGCCACCGCCGCGGTCTGGGCGGTGGTGCTGCTCTGGCCCGGCCGCGCCCCGCACGCGCTGCTGGTCGCGCTGGTCGTGGTGCTCGCGGTCAACGGCCCCGGATCGGTGATCGGCTTCGACTACGCCCGCACGTTCAACCCGGTGCACCGCATCGGCAGCGCCACCGGCATCGTCAACGTCGGCGGATTCGTCGCCTCCATCGTGCTGATCCTGGCCGTCGGCGTGGTGCTCGACCTGGCCACCCCGGCCGGCCGGGACACCCCGCCGCTGTCCGCGTTCCGGTGGGCGTTCGCGGTGCAGTACCTGCTCTGGGCACTCGGGGCGGTGCAGGTGCTGCGCTACCGCAACGCCGCCCGCCGCCGGTTGGCCGACGAACGGGTGCCGGTGGCGGTGCCGGCCTGAGCGGGCCGACGACCCCGCCGCCGGACAATCCGCCCAGCGGACACGTCAATCGGCGGGCGTCGCGCCGTCGGTCATGATCGGCGGTAGGTTCGGTGGGGGACCGAGACCGAAGGAGAACTGCCGTGGGTCAGGAAGTCCGGGGAGTCGTGTCGCGGCGCAAGGGCGCGCCGGTGGAGGTCACCACCATCGTGGTGCCCGACCCGGGGCCGGGTGAGGCGGTGGTCCGCGTCCAGTCCTGCGGCGTCTGCCACACCGACCTGCACTACCGCGAGGGCGGCATCAACGACGACTACCCGTTCCTGCTCGGTCACGAGGCCGCCGGCATCGTCGAGCAGGTCGGCGACGGCGTCACCGACGTGGCCCCCGGCGACTTCGTGGTGCTCAACTGGCGGGCCGTCTGCGGGCAGTGCCGGGCCTGCCGGCGCGGCCGTCCCTGGTACTGCTTCGCCACCCACAACGCGGCGCAGCTGATGACGCTCACCGACGGCACCGAGCTGACGCCCGCACTGGGCATCGGCGCGTTCGCCGAGAAGACGCTCGTGCACGCCGGCCAGTGCACCAAGGTCGACCCGTCCGCGCGGCCCGCCGCCGTCGGCCTGCTCGGCTGCGGCGTCATGGCGGGTCTCGGCGCGGCCATGAACACCGGCAACGTGACCCGGGGCGACTCCGTCGCGGTGATCGGCTGCGGCGGTGTCGGCGACGCGGCGGTGGCCGGCGCGGCCCTGGCCGGCGCGACGACGATCGTCGCGGTCGACACCGACTCCCGCAAGCTCGACTGGGCGCGGAAGTTCGGCGCCACGCACACCGTCAACGCCTCCGAGGACGACCCGGTCGAGGCGATCCGCGCGGTCACCGGCGGGTTCGGCGCCGACGTGGTGATCGACGCGGTGGGCCGCCCGGAGACGTGGAAGCAGGCGTTCTACGCACGGGACCTCGCCGGCACGGTCGTGCTGGTCGGCGTGCCGACCCCGGAGATGACGCTGGAGCTGCCGCTGCTCGACGTGTTCGGTCGCGGCGGCGCGCTCAAGTCCAGCTGGTACGGCGACTGCCTGCCCAGCCGCGACTTCCCGATGCTCACCGAGCTCTACCGTCAGGGCCGGCTCGACCTGGACGCGTTCGTCACCGAGGAGATCGCCCTCGACCAGGTCGAGGAGGCGTTCACCCGGATGCACCACGGCGACGTGCTCCGCTCGGTGGTGGTCTTCCCGTGACCGCGCACGTGGACCACACCGTCACCTCCGGGACGTTCTCGCTGGACGGGCAGACGTTCGACGTCGACAACAACGTCTGGGTGATCGGCGACGACCACGAGTGCGTGGTGGTCGACGCGCCGCACGACGTGGCCGCCATCCGGAAGGTGGTCGGCGACCGGCGGGTGCTGGCGATCCTGGCCACCCACGCCCACGACGACCACGTCCGGGTCGCCCCCGAACTGGCCCGTGTCACCGGCGCGCCGGTGCTGCTGCACCCGGCCGACCGGGTGCTGTGGGACCTGGTCCACCCGGACACACTGCCGGACGGCGACCTCACCGACGGGCAGACCGTCACCGTCGGCGGCACCACGCTGCGGGTCCTGCACACGCCCGGCCACAGCCCGGGAGCGTGCAGCCTGTACGCCCCGGAACTGGGCGTGGTCTTCACCGGCGACACGCTCTTCGCCGGCGGGCCGGGCGCGACCGGCCGCTCCCACAGCGACTTCGGCCTCATCGTCGAGTCGATCCGCACCCGGCTGCTCACGCTGCCGCCGGAGACGGTGGTGCACACCGGCCACGGCGACGACACCACCGTCGCCGCGGAGGCGCCGCACCTGCACGAGTGGATCGCGCGCGGTCACTGACCACCCCGCCGGCCCCGACGAACGGCGCGGCCACCGCTGACGCACCGGCGGTGGCCGCCGCCACCGGCTCGGGTCGCGGGCCCGTACCGGTGGCGGGCTCAGGCCGGCACGCCGTCCAACACGCGCAACAGCCGGTCCAGCGCCGGACGGCAACCCACCAGCCGGATGCCGGCGCGGCTGACCCGGCCGGCCCGCGACAGCTCGGAGGCGGCGCCGGCGTCGGCGAAGCTCAGCTCCGTCAGGTCCAGCACCGGGGCCGGGCCGGCCCCGGACGTCAGCTCACCCAGCAACGCGACGAACGCGTCGCGGTTGCTGCGGTCCACCTGTCCCACCAGCCGTAACCCGCGCGGATCACCGGTGCGGTACGCGCGCAGCAGCGGCGACCAGGTGCGCGGGGTGTGCGGACCGGCGGTGCCCGGGTGGGCCGCGGTGAGCAGTCGGAGCTGCTCGGCGGGGAAGCGTCGGCGGTCGTACAGACACAGGCCGGCGATCCGACCCTCGGGGAAGAGCGGGGCGAGCGCCTGCTCGTAGCGTCGCAGATCGTCCAGGCTGACGCCGGACCGCAGCACCCACGCCATGTCGCCGCTGAGGCGTACCCCCGGGTAGCCCTCGCGTCGGGCCCGGTCGACCTCGCGGCGGACCGTCTCGGCCAGGGCGGTCGGGGTGGCTCGCCCGTCGACCGGGAACGCGTCCACGGCGGGCAGGATCCGTAGCTGCCCCGCGGCCACGGCGGCCTCGGTGGGGACCCCGACGGCGTCGACCCGGAGGCGGACCGCCTGCGGGGTCGACGTCTCGGTGAAGCAGATCACCTTGTGGCCGCTGCGGAGACCGGTGGCGGCGAAGCGGGCGACGGCATCCAGCGCGTCGGTGTCGTCGTCGTGGATCCAGCAGACGTGATCGCCCAGATCGACCTGGTCGACCACGGTCGTAGCAGTCACGGTGCGGGCCTTCCCGGTGCGGCGGCTGCCCTTCACTCTAACGAAGCGTCGTGCGCGACCGCACCGGTGATCCGCTTGCCCACCGGGGCGGGCCGGGTTAGCCTGCTCGTGGACCCCGGATGCCGGCGCCATGCGCCGCCCGCCGTCCGACGATTCCCCTGTGGCCGGTCGCTGACCGTCCTCTCCGCCTCTTGGCCCTCCGCCGACCGGCCTCTCCGCCGCGGCGACACCCCGGCCCCCGCGCCGGGCCGTCCCCGACCGCGGCCCTTCCCCGGTGTCCGCGTCCGCCGACACCGCTCTCGACGAAAGGCCACCCATGCCCCCCACGCACCGTCCCGTCAGCGGTGTCCTCGACACCGTCGGTGGGCACCACACGCTCCGGGTGGACGGATACCTGCCGTCCACCGCCGACGTCCACGTCAGCGCCGGTCAGGTCCGCCGGTACGGCCTGCGCCGCGGCGACCTGATCACCGGCGGGGTCACCGGCGACTCCCGCCCGGGTCGGCCGGTCCCGCTGGACCGGCTGGACACCGTCAACGGCCTCGTCGCCGACCAGGCCCGGCGGCGTCGCGACTTCCACCAGCTCACCCCCGTGCACCCGCGCGAGCGGCTGCGGCTGGAGACCGAGCCGCACGTGTTGACCACCCGGGTCATCGACCTGGTCATGCCGATCGGCAAGGGCCAGCGGGCGTTGGTCGTGTCACCGCCGAAAGCCGGCAAGACGATGGTCCTGCAGGCGAGCGCGAACGCGATCACCGTCAACCATCCCGACTGCCACCTGATGGTGGTGCTGGTGGACGAGCGGCCCGAAGAGGTCACCGACATGTCCCGGTCGATCAAGGGCGAGGTCGTCGCGGCCACGTTCGACCGTCCGCCCCGGGACCACACCGCGGTGGCGGAGCTGGCGATCGAGCGGGCGAAGCGCCTGGTCGAGCTGGGACACGACGTGGTCGTGCTGCTCGACTCGCTGACCCGGCTCGGCCGCGCCTACAACCTCACCGTCCGCTCCGCCGGGCGTACGCTCTCCGGCGGCATCGACGTGGCCGCGCTCACTCCGCCCAAACAGCTGCTCGCGGCGGCCCGCGCGGTCGAGGAGGGCGGCTCGCTGACCATCCTGGCCTCCGCGCTGGTGGAGACCGGCTCCGCCGCCGACACCCTCATCTTCGAGGAGTTCAAGAGCACCGGCAACGCGGAGCTGAAACTGGACCGGGGGCTCGCCGACCGCCGTACGTTCCCGGCCGTCGACGTGCGCGCCTCCGGCACCCGGCGGGAGGAGGCGCTGCTGTCCGACCCGGATCGGCAACGCCTGCGCGCGTTGCGGTCCGCGTTGTCCACACTGGACCGGCAGGCCGCCCTGGAACACCTGCTGCGCCAGCTCGGCACCACCGGCGGCAACGCGCACCTGCTCGCCCGCCTCGGCGCGGCCGGCCGGTAGCCGCACGTCGCGGAAACCCCCTCGCCCCTCGGGCCCGTCCCGGCGATACTCGCCGGCATGCCCGGACCGACCCTGACCGCCGCGCAGTCCGCCGCCCTGCGACACGTGTGCGACATCGCGCTGCGCGACCGTCCGGCCGCGCTCGCCGTGATCGCGGAACACCTCGCCGGCTCCGGGGCCACCGTCCGCTGCGACGAGGTCGGCGCGGCCGTGACCGGGTACGGCCGGCTGACCGTCAACTTCCACCCCGACCGGCTGCTGCCCGACGGTCGCACCGTGGTCGAGGCGCTCGACGCCGAGGGCGTGTACCGCAGCCAGTTCGAGACCGGCGTCGGCAACGGCGGACTGACCGCGTTCCCCGGCGGCGACCGGGACATCTGGGAGAAGGCGATGTTCGGCGGCGCGTACCAACGTCCGGGCGTGTCCGCCGCCCAGCGCCCGAAGTACGGCGGCCTCAACCTGCTCGAGCATCCCGACGGCGCCTGCCCCCGGTTCGGCTCCTGCCACCTGCGGCTGCGTCCGGAGGTGCTGGCCCGGACCACGTTCACCTTCGGTGACAGCCACCTCGGGCCGACCGAGGTCGGCACCGCCACCGTCTTCGAGCCGGTCCTCGCCGCGTTGCTCGTCGCCACCGCCGGCACCGGCGTGAGCCTGGGCGTGTCCGGGATGGACACCGCCACGCTGCTGCGGACGCTGCTGTCCCGCCGGGAACGGGCGTCCGAGCGGGCCGGCCGCGCCCTGGACGACTACGTCGAGGCGCAGCTGCACGGCGAGCTGCGTCTCGCCCGCGACGTCGAGGCCCTCGTGGTCGACCCGTCGTTCCGCGACACCGACGCCGGCCGCCGCCTCGCCGGGCTCGCCGGCCGGTACGGGTTCCCGCTGCGCTGGCATCCCGGCTTCCAGCTATCCGTCGACGGCGTCGATGCCGATTTTCGCGGACCGGACATCCCGCCGCTGGCCGTCCGTGTGCACGCCGAGTTCGGCCGGCCGGGGGAGCCGCTGCACGCCGCCCTGATCGGCCGCGCCGCCGCCTCCCTGGTACGCGAGCCGCACCGCTGGGCCGACCGCGGGCCGGCGGAGCTGACCCGGCAGCACCTCAAGCAGCTCTGGCACGTCCTGGTCCGCTCCGGCCAGCCGGCCTGATCGTCCCGTTTCCTGCGGTTCCCGGAGTGACCCGGACCGCAGCTCCGGCCCTGCCTGACATTTCCGGAATGACCGACAGGCCGACCTGGTTGTGACCCCGGTACGCCCGGCACCCGACCGATGCTGGCAACCCCCGAGGGGCGCTCACCCCGGAGCGCGTCGTGACGACCGAAAGGGCAACCATCGTGCAGCAGCACCTCACTCGATGGCTCCCCGCCATCGCGAAGACCGCCGTCGCGAGGACCACCGCCGTCGCCCAGAACCGCCGCGCCGCACTCACCGTCGCGGGCGTGGCCGCCCTGGGCGGACTGGCCTTCGCGCCCACCGCCGTCGCCGCGCCGGTGACCAGCGGACCCCACGCCGGCGCCAAGGCCGCCATCGACCTCGCCACCGGCAAGAAGACCGCCGCCGAGGCGGCGAAGTCCGGCCTGACCACCGGCAGCGACAAGGTGCCCACGAAGGCCGACCGGCCCGCCCGGGAGAAGCTCATGCCGCACGGCGTCGAAGGCGCGCAGTCGCGCATCCCGCTCGACGACGCGCAGCTCGACAACGCCAAGGCCATCGTCCGGGCGGCCAAGGAGACCGGCGTGGGGGAGCGGGGCGCCGTGATCGGCGTCGCCACCTCCCTCCAGGAGTCCAAGCTGTACAACCTGGGTCACCTGGGCGCGTACAACGACCACGACTCGGAGGGCCTGTTCCAGCAGCGCCCGTCGTCCGGTTGGGGCACGTCCGAGCAGATCACCGACCCGGAGTACGCCAGCAAGGCGTTCTTCGGCGCGCTGAAGAACGTCGGCGGCTGGCGGGACCTGCCGCTGACCAGCGCGGCCCAGACCGTCCAGGTGTCCGCCTACCCGTACGCGTACGCGCAGTGGGAGGAGCAGGCGGCGGACATCGTCCAGCAGCTCTGGTGACACGTCGTCCACAACCGGCCGGCCCCGATGCGGGGCCGGCCGGTCCGTCTCTCCGCCGCCGACCGCCGACCGGCCGGCGGCGCGTCACGGAATGTCCGGACCGTGGCGTTCCACTCGTGGTCGATCGTCGGCGGGTGGATCGCCATGGGCGTCTGGGGCGGTTTGTGGGCATCGGTGGTGTGTCACTGAGTGTGCCGGGTGGGTGGAATGTCTGGTTTCGGGGTGGTGGGTGGCACCCTGGCGGTGGAATGGGTCGGGGGGTCGCGGCGTTGTATCCCGGTGCACGGCCGAGGAAGGCGAGCGCCCCCGCGCCGCCGACCCCCCGCCGGGAATGATGGTGGGCCCCCGGTCGTTGGACAGTCTTCCGGCGCCGCGTAGAGGCCCTGCCCCGTGAGTAGCCGGATCCCCCGTGAACCTTTCTTGTGCGCCTGACGGTGCCACGCGCCCCCACCCCCGGGGGTGTGTCGACCCCCGAATGGAGCCTCCTCGTGAACACGATTCTGCGTAAGAGCGTTCTGGGTATTGCTGGTCTGGCGTTTACCGGTGGTGTGTTCGCCGGTCCGATCGCCGCGCACGCCGACACCGCCCACGCCGCCACGGCTGGTAAGCCGGTCGCGGTTGCCGCGGTGCAGGGTGAGCAGTCGACGATCGGTCTGGACGACGAGCAGACCGCCAACGTGAAGGCGATCATCGCGGCGACGAAGAAGGCCGGGTTGCCGGAGCGGGCGGCGGTCATCTCGATCGCGACGAGCTTGCAGGAGTCGAAGTTGGAGAACCTGGGCCATCTCGGCGACCGTAATGACCACGACTCGCTGGGGCTGTTCCAGCAGCGTCCGTCCAGTGGTTGGGGTACGGCCGAGCAGATCACCGATCCCGAGTACTCGACGCTTGCGTTCCTGAAGGGCCTGAAGCAGGTCGACGGTTGGCAGGACATGCCGCTGACCGAGGCCGCCCAGACCGTGCAGGTGTCGGCCTACCCGGATGCGTACGCGCAGTGGGAGAAGCAGGCCACCGACCTGGTCGCCAAGTACTGGAACAGCTAAGACGGCATGAAGGCCGGCACCCGGTAACGGGTGCCGGCCTTCAGCGCGCCGTACGTGTCAAGCGGGGCCCGTTCCTCTACCGGAGGCGTGAACAGGGGGCCCCTCCTTCCGGCGGCGGCCGGCGATGATGTCGACCACGGCGGCTACCAGCGCCAGCACGATGATGCCGGCGGCCAGCAGCAGCGAGTGCCGGAACGCCACCGACCAGTCGCCCCGGTTGTCGGCCAGCGTGGAGAAGAACAGCGCGCCCACCGCCGCGATGCCGGCGGCCGAGCCGATCCGTTGTCCGGTCTGGAGCATGCCGGCGCCGCTGCCGGCCATCGGCACCGGCACCTCCGACAGCGTGAGCGTCTGGTTGGGCGCGATCACCAGGCCGCTGCCCAGCCCGGCGACGAGCAGCGGCAACGCGGTACGCAGTGGCACGTTCTGGTGCGGCCCGCCGGTCAGCACCAGGTCGGTGGCGACCAGCCCGACCACCACGGCGAACAGTCCGATCGCGACCAGCGGTCGGCCGTACCGGGTCACCACGCGTCCGCCCAGCGCGGAGGCGACCGCCGAGCCGAGCGCGAACGGGGTGATCGCCAGGCCGGCGACCAGCGCGCTGTAGTCCAACCCGATCTGGAGATAGAGCGTGAAGATGAAGAAGATCGCGGTGAAGCCGGCGAAGTAGACCAGCCCGATCAGCGAGCCCAGCGTGTACGAGCGCAGCCCGAACAGCCGCAGGTCGAACAGGGGCGTGGTGTGCCGGGCGTACCGGCGTTCCCAGAGCGCGAAGCCGGCCAGCAGCAGCAGGCCGAGCGGGATGAGCAGCCACTTCGTCGAGCCCTGCCACTGTTCCCGCTGCACCAGCGGCAGCAGGACCACGGTGACCCCGGCACCGAGCAGCAGCACGCCGACCGGGTCGAGCCGGTGCCGGTCGGGCTGGCCGGCGGGCCGGGCCGGAATCAGCCGCCAGCCGAGCACCATCGCGAGGATGCCGACCGGGATGTTGACGAAGAACACCCACCGCCAGCCGTGCTCGGCGCCGCCGAGCTGGATGAGCAGCCCGCCCAGCAGCGGCCCGACCGCGGTGGAGATGCCGATGGTGGCGCCGAGCAGCCCGAACGCGCGCCCCCGGTCGGCGCCCCGGAACAGTTGCTGGATCATGCCGCTGACCTGCGGGTTCACCACGCCAGCCGCGGCGCCCTGCACGAGCCGGGCGACGATCAGCCAGGTCGCCGACGTGGCCAGCCCGGCGAGCGCGCTGGTCAGCGTGAACAGTCCCACCCCGACCACGAACGCGGTCCGCCGGCCGCGCGCGTCCCCGAACCGCCCGGCCGGCACCAGCACCAGGCCGAAGGTCAACGCGTACCCGGACAGCACCCATTGCAGGTCGCTCGGGGTGGCGTGCAGCGCCCGGTCGATCGACGGGACGGCGACGTTGACGATGCTGACGTCCAGCAGCGTCATGAACGCCGCGACCAGGCCGACGCTCAGCGCCCGCCAGCGTCGCCGGTCGTCGTACCCGGTGTCCGCCGACGGCCGGTTCCCGCTCATCGTGCCCCCCACAGACCGTCGATCACGCATCCCCGATCGCTACCCGGACCCCGGTGGGGCAAACGACGCGGTCAGGCCGTCTGGCGCGCGCACCACCGGGGCCCGAAGTCCAGGCCTGTCATCGGTGAGTCCTCGCGGTGCAGCAGTCCCCGCTCGGTGAGCGTGTGCAGCGGCTCGCGCAGCTCCTCCTCGGTCATCTGGGCCTCCTCGGCGATCAGATCCGGGTAGGGGACGTGTCCCCGCACCTCCAGCGCGGTGACCGCCTGGTAGACCCGCTCCTCGACCGCGGACAACTGGACCTGCGGCATCGGTTTCCCTCCTCGGCGTGGACCGCCCGGCCGCCGGACGGTCGGCAACCGGCGCTTACCCGGGCGGCCGGCGATGATGCCCACCCGATCGAGGGTCGTGCCGGGCCGTCCGGCCCGCCGGTGCCCTAGGCTGCATCCGTGATCATCTGGGATCTCGTCGTGGTCGGTGGCGGGCCCGCCGGACTCTCCGCCGCACGCACCGCGGCCCGGGCCGGCGTGCGCACGCTGGTGGTCGAGCGGGCCACCCACCCCCGGTACAAGACGTGCGGCGGCGGCCTGATCGGCACGTCGCTGGCCGAGGCCGGCGACGTGATCGAGGTGCCCGCGCAGGACCGGGTCGACCGGGTCACGTTCACCCGGGACGGGCGACGCGCGTTCACCCGCCGTCACGCCACGCCGGTGGTCACGATGATCCGCCGGGAGGAGTTCGACGACCGGCTGCGTGCCGCCGCGGTGTCCGCCGGCGTCGAGGTCCGCGAGGGGGTCACGGTCCGCGCCGTGGAGCAGGACCCCGACGAGGTACGCCTGCGGCTGGCCGACGGCGAGGTGGTGCGCGCCCGCGCGGTGGTCGGCGCGGACGGCTCCTCCGGGGTGACCGCCCGACACGTGGGGGTGCGCTTCCGCCAGGTCGACCTGGGGCTGGAACTGGAGCTGCCGGTGCCCGCCGTCGAGCGGGACCGGTGGCGGGGCCGGGTGCTGCTCGACTGGGGCCCGGTTCCCGGCTCGTACGCCTGGGTCTTCCCGAAGGGGGACCGGCTGACCGTCGGCGTCATCTCCGCCCGCGGCGACGGCGAGCGGACCCGCGCCTACCTGCGGGACTTCGTGGCCCGGTTGGGGCTGTCCGGGGTCGCGCCCGAGCACGACTCCGGTCACCTGACCCGCTGCCGCGCCGAGGACTCCCCGCTGCGTCACGGCCGGGTGCTTGTCGCCGGCGACGCGGCCGGCCTGCTGGAGCCGTGGAGCCGGGAGGGCATCAGTTACGCGTTGCGTTCCGGCCGGCTGGCCGGCGCGGCGGTCGCCGCCGGTGACCTGGACGCGTACCCGCGGGAGGTGGCGCGGCTGCTGACGCCGGAGATGCGGGCCGGGCACCGGCTGCTGGACGCGTTCGAGCGGCGACCGGACGTGTTCCACGCGATGCTGGCCAGCCCGTCCGGCTGGCGGATGTTCGTCCGTTTCTGTCAGGGGCGGGTCGGCTTCGCCGAGGCGCTCGACCGGCGGCCGGTGCGGGCCGGGCTGGCGCTGATCGACCGTCTGCCCCCGGTCAGGGGACGATGACCGCCCGCCCGTGGATGTCGCCCCGGCGCAACGCCTCGTACGCCTGCGGCGCCTCGTCCAGCGGGAACGTCTGCGTGTCGGCCCGCAGCCGGCCGTCCCGGGCCAGCGCGATGACCTCCTGGAGTTCGGCGCGGGTGCCCCAGAACGGCACCACCACGCCGGTCTCCAACGGCACCGGGGGCGGCGCGTCGGCGACCGGCCGGACCGGCAACGTGCCACCGGCCAGGCCGACCAGCAGCAGCTGACCACCGGTGGCGACGACCTGCCGGGCGGTGTCCAGGCTGGGTTGCGCGCCGACGAAGTCGAGCACCACGTCCGCGCCGTCCGGCGGCGGGCCGACCAGCTCGCGGATCTTCTCCACCGCGTCCGCGCCGGCCCGCACCACGTGGTGGGCGCCGAGCCGGTCGGCGAGGTCCAGCGCGGCGACGCTGGTGTCCACCGCGACGATCCGCACCGCGGTGGTGGCGAGCAGGATCTGGAGCGCCATGTGCCCCAGCCCGCCGATGCCGATCACCACGCAGGTGGTGCCGGGACGCAGCCGGGGCCGGGCCAGCTCCACCGCGTGGTACGGGGTCAGCCCGGCGTCGGTCAGCGGCGCGGCCTGGGTCAGGTCCATGTCGCCCACGTGCAGGAGCCGGGACGCCGGCACCACGACGTGGTCGGCCAGCCCGCCGTCGCGGCTGAGCCCGATGCCGCCGACCGGGGTGACCCGGCAGCGGTTCTCCTCGCCGCGCAGGCAGGCCCGGCACCGGCCGCAGCCGATGATGCCGTAGACCGCGGCCCGGTCCCCGGGTGACCAGCCGTCCACGCCGGGACCGGCGGCCTCCACCGTGCCGGCGATCTCGTGGCCCAACGTCATCGGGGTGGGGAACACCCCCGCCTCGGCGTCGAGGATGTGCAGGTCGGAGTGGCAGGCGCCGACCGCGCCGACGCGCAGCAGCACCTCGCCGGGTCCGGGCTCCGGCGTGGGCACCTCGGTCAGCTCCAGCACCCCCGGAGCGGTCATCCGTACCGCGCGCATGGCGCCCTCCCACCTCGTCGCCGACGACCGTCGCGGCGGCATACCCGCACCGTCACGGTTGATACCGGCGCGGGGCGGGCGGGCGCACAATGCGGGCATGAGCGAACCGGTCGCGTCGTTCACCGACGAGGAGTACGCGTTCCTGCGGCATGTCCGCTTCGGCGAGCTGCCCGCCCCGGTGCGTCCGGAGGAACGAATGGAGTCCGCCGAGACCGAGGTCCCCCCGGGCCGGCCCGACCCGGTCGGCGGCGAGTCGGAGTGGCACCTGCGCGCCGGGGGCTGACACGCACGCCACGAAGACGCCTCGACCGACCTGCCGACGCTTGCTCCGGCGCCGCCGTCGCGTACGGCATCTGGACGCTGGGACGCGGCGAGGGCCCCGGCGCGACGCCGGGGCCCTCGCCCGAGGATCAGAAGACCGGTACGCCCTCGCGGACCAGCTTCCAGTTCGGCACGAAGAAGTCGGCCGGGTCGATGGTGCCCTTGGCCTGCGCCCAGTCGATCAGCAGCTGGCGGATCTCCTGCTGCGCGTTGTAGACCTGGGTCTTCACGATGCCGGGGAAGTTGCCGCCGCCGCTGCGCCGGTAGTTGTTCACCGCCACCACGAACTGCGCGTCGGTCGCGACCGGCGTGTCGGTGCCGGCCAGCACCAGGCGGGTGATCCGCTGGCCGACCGGCTTGGAGATGTCGATGTCGTAGTCGACGCCGGAGAACACGTCGTAGTTGTAGTCCGGCACAGCCGGGTCGCTGATCGTCTCCGGGTCGACCGTGGCGCCCACCGGGACGGTGACGAAGTACTTCGCCGAGTACTCCAGGTACGCCTTCACCTCGGCCCCGGTCAGCACGACCGCCTCCAGCGTGTTGTCGAACACGTACAGGCCGGCCACGTCGCGGATCCGCACGTCGCCCTGCGGGAAGACCGCGGTGCGGCTGAACGGCGCGGCGATCGACAGCACCGGCAGGCCCGCGTACGCGCCGCCGGCCAGCGCCGCGGTGACCACCTCGGTCTGGACGTGGTTGATGAAGTCCAGGATCGGGGTGTCCTTGTAGCGCGACTCGGCGGCGGACAGCTCCACGCTCGACTGCGCGACCACCCGGTTGACGTACTCGACCGTCTTGGCGTGCTGGCCGCGCACGGCCGCGAGCACCGCCGGGTCCTCGACCACGGTGTTGGTGTTCAGCGTGGTGGCCGACGAGTCGACGACCTTCCAGCAGCCCTTCTCCCGGGTCAGCGTGAAGTCCATCCGGGTGAGGCGCTGGCCCCACTTCGACGGCTCGGAGGTCAGCACCGCCTTGCCGGTCTTCAGGTTGGTGACGAACTTCTCCGGCACCTCGTTGTGGGCGTGACCGAAGAGGATCGCGTCGATGCCGGGCACCTGCTCGGCGATCAGCGCGGTCGGGTTCTCGTTCGGCAGCTCGGGGCCGTAGCTGGAGGTGCCGCTGTCCCCGCCGTGGGCGGAGATGATGACCACGTCGGCGCCGCGCCGGCGCATCACCGGCACCCACTTGGCGGCGGTGGCGACCATGTCGGCGAAGACCAGGCGGCCCTCGACGTTGGCCTTGTCCCAGATGGCCACGCCGGGGTTGGTCAGGCCGAGGATGCCCACGCGCAGCTTCGGCGCGCCGTGCCCGCCGAGCCGGACCTCCTTGATCACGTACGGCAGGAAGGCCGGCTTGCCGGTCTTCTCATTGATCGCGTTCGCGGCGAGCGCCGGGAAGCCGAGCTGCTTGATCCAGGTGGCCAGCAGCGGCAGGCCGTAGTTGAACTCGTGGTTGCCGAGCGTGACGGCGTCGTACCGCAGCACGTTCATCGCGCCTGCCATCGGGTGCGTCTCACCGGTGCTGGTGATCGGCTCCTGCTTGGCGTAGTAGGTGGCCAGCGGCGTGCCCTGAATGGTGTCGCCGGCGTCCAGGACCAGCGTCGCCTTACCCGTGCGCTCCGCCCGGATCTGGTTGACCAGGGTGGCCAGCTTCGCGACGCCGACGTCGTTGTGCTTGCTGTCGTCGAACTCGGCGTCCTTGTAGTAGTCCCAGTTGTAGACGTTGCCGTGGGTGTCCGAGGTGCCGAGGACGGTCAGGTCCCAGGTCTTCGGCTGCTTCGGCTTCGCCTCGGCGGGCGCGCCGGCGAGCAGCGGAGCGGTCGCCGCGGCGGCGGCGACGGCCAGCACCTGGCGGCGCGAGGCGCCGGAGGAGGAGGTCATGAGGTGCCTTTCCATGGGGGTACGCGCCTCGTGGGCGCCGCTGCGCACCATAACCACCGGCTGTCACGCACGCCACAACACCCCCAAATGTTTCCGATCCCGTCACCCACCGCTGTTTTCCGGGGACCCGCCGGGGTAGGGGCGCTGATATGACCGAGGACCAGTACACCCCGCAGGACCCCACCGAGCAGTACGGCCAGCAGCAGGGGCAGGCCGCTCAGCAGCAGTCCACCCCCGGCTCGACGCAGGAGATGGGCCCGAAGCCGGATCACGGCGAGGAGTCGTACCGGGGCGCCGACCGGCTCGCCGGCAATCGGGCGGTGATCACCGGCGGTGACTCCGGCATCGGCCGCGCCGTCGCCATCGCGTTCGCCCGGGAGGGCGCCGACGTGCTCGTCTCCTACCTGGGCGAGGAGGAGGAGGCGGACGCCCGCGAGACGGTCGGGCTGATCGAGCGGGCCGGCCGCCGGGGCGTGGCGGTCCGCACCGACCTGCGCGAGGAGGCGAACTGCCGGGAGCTGATCGACCGGGCGGTCACCGACCTGGGCGGCATCGACATCCTGGTCAACAACGCGGCCTACCAGATGGCGCAGGACAACGGCATCGACGACATCACCACCGAGCAGTTCGACCGGGTGTTCAAGACCAACGTGTACGCGATGTTCTGGCTCAGCAAGTTCGCGGTGCCGCACCTGAAGGAGGGCTCGGCGATCATCAACACCTCGTCGATCCAGGCGTTCGACCCGTCGCCGCAGCTACTCGACTACGCCACCACCAAGGCAGCCATCGCCAACTTCACCAAGGCGCTAGCGTTGAACCTGGCCGAGCGCGGGATCCGGGTCAACGCGGTCGCGCCCGGCCCGATCTGGACCCCGCTGATCCCGGCCACCATGCCGCCGGAGAAGGTGCAGCAGTTCGGCACCGACGTGCCGATGGGCCGCCCCGGCCAGCCGGCCGAGCTGGCCCCGGCGTACGTCTTCTTCGCCTCCCAGGAGTCCAGCTACGTCACCGGGGAGATCCTCGGCGTCACCGGCGGCAAGCCGACGAAGTGACCCGGTCGGCGGTCCGTCCCGGCCCGTCGCTCAGCGGGCGGCGGAATCCGCCTCGCGCGAATTCGCGTGATCATGCCCGGGCGCGGCCTGGAGCAGCGACATGCCGGCCTGGGTCGGTACGTGCAACGCGGTCTGCCGGCGGCGCGCCGTGACGATGAGCCCGGCGGTACGCAGCACCGTCGCGTGTTCGCTGGCGGTGGACGGGCTGACGCCCGTCGCCGCCGCGAGTTCGTTCGTGGAACGGCCAGGTCGTTCGGCGACGGCGTGGAGGATGGTGGCGCGGGTGCGGCCCAGCAGCGCGGCGACGTGCGTGGGGGGTCTGCTGGCGTCGTCGGTCTGTCCGACCTGGCCCAGCGGAGCGCCCCGGTAGCCGACGGGGTAGCTGAGACAGGGGACGTCCCCGGCGACGTCGTCGCTGACGGTGGGACTCTGGTGACCGAACACCGACGGGATCAGCAACAGCCCACGTCCGCCCAGGTGTAGATCCAGGTCGGCCCGGGATGCCGTGGCGACGTGGAGTACGGGTGGGGCCCAGCGGATCAGTGGCGGGCACAGTCCGCTCAGCAGGCGGTTCAGGCCGCCGTCGAGGAGGTCCCGCCCCCGGACCGCCTTGTCCGCCGCGACCTGGGCCTCCACCTGGGGCCAGTACGGCTCGATCATGGTGCCGTGCAGCTCGCCGAGGGTGTCGACGAGTTGTTGCAGCACCGTCGGATCGTCGCCGAGCCGGCGTGCCCAGCCGGGTACCGGCCGGTGCTCGGCGAAACGGGTCATCTGGTCGTCGATCCGCGATCGAGGTGTGCGCCGGACCCACTCCAGTTGTTCTTTCACGTCGACAGGCCGGGTGGGCGACAGGAAACACGGTGTGTAACCACCGATGGGCGCGAGGTCGAACACCATGCGCGCCCGCGCCGGCAGACGGGTGACGACCTGCTGCCGCCAGGCGGCCAGGCGGGCCGGCTGGCTCCGGCGTCGCAGGGCCCACGCTGCCAGGACCAGTTCCGTCAGGGGTCGTGGCGACTCGACCATCCGGGTGCGAGCCAGGTCGTCGATGGTGAAGTGGATCCGGTAGACCATGCGGGACGCTCCTCGTGGACAGGTGGCGTTCGACCGACTTGCTCGAATAGTCCTCCTTCGATCTGCCCCGAAACAAGGCGACATCGCCTTCCCGACACCCCGATGGTGGCTCTGAGAAGGTCGGCACCCCACCGGCGCCGTCCGACACCCACCCAGGGAAGGACCATCAGATGAAGATCAAGCGCGGAGTGTCCGTCGCCACCGCGGCCCTGACGACGATCGCGGGCCTCGCGGTGGCGGCACCGGCGAGCGCCGCCGCCGGGGCGTCCCGGCAGGCCGATGTCGCGTCGATGGAGCTGTGCAACTACGGGCACTACAACGGAGACGCCGACTTCGGATACGTCAACGCGAGCGCTCTGGCCCGTCGCTCCGGCCCCTACCTGCACTGCGACTCCCTCGGGCAGGCGGCGCGGGGCACGAAGATCTACTACCACTGCTTCGAATACGGCAGCGCGGTCACCGGCCCGAACGGCTCGTATTCGAGCTGGACCTACGGGCGGATCGCCGGCACCACTCAGGAGGGGTGGTTCGCCGACGCCTACCTCAGCGACCTGGGATCCGCCGTTCCGTGCTGACCGGGTGCCGGGGTACCGGGCTGGCGGAGTTCCGGTGCCCCGGCCGTCGGCGGTGACGCTCGCTCAGCGGGGCCAGACGGACATCCGGCGGCGCACCTCGGCGATGCGGGCCGCGTCCAGGCCGTAGCGGGTGAACCGGCGGTCGGTCAGCCCGTCGAGGTAGCGGCCGGCCGCCCGGACGTCCTCCTCCTCCAGTGCCGGGTCCACCTGGCGGGCCAGCTCCAGCAGCTCGGCCACCGCGTACCGGTCCAGCGCGGCGGCGACGTCGATGTAGTCGCGGACCTCCCGGCGGTTGACCAGCGCGGCGGTCTTGTTGGCGAGCAGATCCCGGACGTCCATCACCGGGCCGAAGTCCATCACCACCGGGCTGCGGTGCCGGTCCAACCGGGCCAGGCTGAGCCGGATCCGCCGGTCGCCGCGGCTCACCACGAAGTCCCGCAGGTCGCGGTCGAAGCCGTCGAACACCTCGCCCAGGCCGCCCGGGTCCGCGTCGTCGACCCGGTAGCCGGCCCGTTCCAGCGCGGCGCGTACGTCGGCCGCCGCCGCCGCGGCGGCGCCCTCCACGTCGGCGAACAGGTCGACGTCCTCGGTCGGGCGGGTGACCAGACCGTGCGCTGCCCAGGCCACGCCGCCGCCGAGCACGAAGCGGTGCGGGCCGGCGGCGGCGAGCGCCACCCGGGCCACCTCCCGGTAGAAGTCGTGCGGGTGCGTCACGCGGTACGCAGACTCCGGTGCCGGCCCTCCCAGGCCAGGCGGACGCCCCGGGGCAGGTTGAGCAGCGGCCACACCCGGCGCAGCGTCCCCGCGTGGATCAACTCCCGCAGGTCCTCCACCCGGCTGGTCTCGCGCAGCACGTTCTCGTACATCCAGAGCAGCTCGTCGGGGTCGGCGAGGTCGAAGGCGCGCTCGCTGTTCCACATCAGGCGCACCGGCAGCTCGACGATGCCGACGGTAGGCCCGGCCAGCTCGTCCAGCGTGCGCGCGACCACGGCGGGACGCCCGGGACGGGCGAGATACGCGCTGGCGGCGGCCGACATGGCCTCAGGGTAACCCGTGCCCGGCCTTCCGGGCGCCATCGTCGGTGACCGGCGTCACGACGACCGGCGGAAGAAGGACCTCCCCGGTACCGTTGTGCAGAGCGTCGGTGTGACCAGTGTCCCCGGGCCTCACCTAAATTGCCTTCGCGGAATTCCGTTCGGCTGGAGCCGCGTCGCGCCACTCGCCGAGAGGCGACCTGCACACCGACGCCCAGCGCCGCCCCGACCTTCCGGTCGGGGCGGCGCTGTTTCGCGCTCGGCTCGCGGGCGCCGGACGGCTGGCCTAGTGTGCTTAGGGTCAGCCGTTCGCAGTGTGGAGGGGGTGCCCGGGTGGGTCTGAAGACGTTCATCCAGGGCTGGCCGGTCTACCGGCAACTCACCGGCACCGACCCGCTGGGGCGCGGCGTCGCCGCCCGCTCGGCGCGGTCCGCCGAGCTGACCGCCCGCACCGAGACCGCCGACGGCATGGCCCGCTCGGTCTGCCCCTACTGCGCGGTCGGCTGCGGGCAGCGCGTCTTCCACGCCGACGGCCGGGTCACCCAGATCGAGGGCGACCCGGACAGCCCGATCTCCCGCGGCCGGCTCTGCCCGAAGGGCTCCGCCAGCAAGAGCCTGGTGACCAGTCCGCTGCGTCAGACCACGGTCCGCTACCGCCGGCCGTACGCGACGGAGTGGGAGGATCTGGACCTCGACGTCGCGCTCGACATGATCGCCGACCGGATCCTCGCCGCCCGCGACGAGACCTGGGAGGACGTCGACGACGCCGGTCGTCCGCTCAACCGGACGCTGGGCATCTCCAGCCTGGGCGGCGCGACGCTGGACAACGAGGAGAACTACCTCATCAAGAAGCTGTTCACGGCGATGGGGGCACTCCAGATCGAGAACCAGGCGCGCATTTGACACTCCGCCACCGTCCCCGGTCTGGGGACCAGCTTCGGTCGCGGCGGCGCGACGGACTTCCAGCAGGACCTCGCCAACGCTGACGTCATCGTCATCCAGGGCTCGAACATGGCCGAGGCCCACCCGGTGGGCTTCCAGTGGGTGATGGAGGCGAAGAAGCGCGGCGCGAAGGTCTTCCACGTGGACCCGCGGTTCACCCGCACCAGCGCGCTCGCCGACACGTACCTGCCGATCCGGGCGGGCACCGACATCGCGCTGCTCGGCGGCGTGGTGCGGTACATCCTGGACAACGAGCTGGACTTCCGGGAGTACGTGCTGGCGTACACCAACGCGGCGACCATCGTCAGCGAGCAGTTCGCCGACACCGAGGACCTGGACGGTCTCTTCTCCGGCTACAACCCGGAGACCGGCTCCTACGACCACGTCAGCTGGCAGTACGAGGGGCAGGAGGAGCACACCAAGGTCCGGGGCACCGGCAAGGAGCGTGACTCGGCCTCCGGGCTGGAGCACGAGTCGCACGGCGAGCCGGTGCCGGCGCAGACCCGGCGGGACGAGACGTTGCGGCATCCGCGCTGCGTCTACCAGATCCTCAAGCGGCACTTCGCCCGCTACACCCCGGAGATGGTGGCCCGGGTCTGCGGCATTCCGGAGGAGAAGTTCCTGGAGCTGGCCCGCGCCTGGACGGAGAACTCCGGCCGGGAGCGCACCGGCGCGCTCGTCTACTCGGTCGGGTGGACGCAGCACAGCGTCGGCGTGCAGTACATCCGCACCGGGTCGATCATCCAGACGCTGCTGGGCAACATGGGCCGGCCGGGCGGCGGCATCCTGGCGCTGCGCGGGCACGCCAGCATCCAGGGCTCCACCGACATCCCGACGTTGTTCAACCTGCTGCCCGGCTACCTGCCGATGCCGCACCACGCCGACCACCCGACGTTCGACAAGTGGGTGGACAGCATCCGGCACCCCGGCCAGAAGGGTTTCTGGGGCAACTCGGGCGCGTTCGCGGCCAGCCTGCTCAAGGCGTACTGGGGTGACGCGGCCACGCCGGAAAACGACTTCTGCTACGGCTACCTGCCCCGGATGACCGGCGACCACGGGACGTACCAGCAGGTCCTCAACATGATCGACGGGCACGTGAAGGGCTACTTCCTGCTCGGCCAGAACCCGGCGGTCGGCTCCGCGCACGGCCGGGCCCAGCGCCTCGGCATGGCCAACCTCGACTGGCTGGTGGTCCGCGACCTGTTCCTGATCGAGAGCGCCACGTTCTGGAAGAACAGCCCGGAGATCGCCACCGGGGAGATCGTGCCGGAGGAGTGCCGCACCGAGGTGTTCTTCCTGCCGGCGGCCTCGCACGTGGAGAAGGAGGGCACCTTCACCCAGACCCAGCGGCTGTTGCAGTGGCGGGAGAAGGCCGTCAACCCGCCCGGCGACGCCCGCTCCGAGCTGTGGTTCTTCTACCACCTCGGCCGGGTGCTGCGGGAGAAGCTGGCCGGCTCCACCACGCCCCGCGACCGCGCGCTGCTGGATCTGACCTGGGACTATCCGACGCACGGCGTGCACGCCGAGCCGAGCGCCGAGGCGGTGCTCAGGGAGATCAACGGCTACGACGTCGCGACCGGCCGTCCGCTGAACGCGTTCGCCGAGGCGAAGGACGACGGCTCCACCGCGATCGGCTGCTGGATCTACACCGGCGTCTACGCCGACGGGGTGAACCAGGCGGCCCGCCGCATCTCCCGGCACGAGCAGGACTGGGTGGCCGCCGAGTGGGGCTGGGCCTGGCCGGCGAACCGGCGCACGCTCTACAACCGCGCGTCCGCCGACCCGGAGGGCCGGCCGTGGAGCGACCGCAAGAAGTACGTCTGGTGGGACCCGGACGCCGGCGAGTGGACCGGCTACGACGTGCCGGACTTCGAGAAGACCAAACCGCCGTCGTACCGGCCGCCGGACGACGCCTCCGGCCCGGAGGCGCTCGCCGGTGACGATCCGTTCGTCATGCAGGGCGACGGCAAGGCCTGGCTGTACGCGCCGAGCGGCGTCCTCGACGGCCCGCTGCCGACGCACTACGAGCCGGCCGAGTCGCCGATGCGCAACCCGCTCTACGGGCAGCAGGCCAACCCGACCCGCAAGATCTACGAGCACCCGGTGAACCGGATCAACCCGAGCCCCCCGGAGCCACACAGCGAGGTCTTCCCGTACGTGTTCACGGTCAGCCGGCTCACCGAGCACCACACGGCCGGCGGGATGAGCCGGACGGTGCCGCGCCTGGCCGAGCTGCAACCGGAGATGTTCGTCGAGGTGTCCCCGGAGCTGGCCGCCGAGGTCGGGCTGGCGCATCTCGGCTGGGCCCACCTGATCAGCGGGCGGGCCGCCATCGAGGCGCGGGTGCTGGTCACCGACCGGCTCACCCCGCTGCGGGTGGACGGGCGGATCATCCACCAGGTGTGGCTGCCCTACCACTTCGGCAGCGAGGGCCTGGTCACCGGCGACTCGGCGAACGACCTGTTCGGCATCACGCTGGACCCGAACGTGCTCATCCAGGAGAGCAAGATCGGCACGTGTGACATCCGGCCGGGCCGGCGGCCCACCGGGCCGGCGTTGCTCGACCTGGTCGGTGACTACCAGCGGCGGGCCGGGATGACGGCGGACCGGAAGGTGCCGATCGTGACCACCGACGTGTTGGGCGGCGAGAACGCGGCCGGCAGCACCGACGAGCAGACGCCCGAGGCCGCGGCGCGCGACGGAGAAGACCATGCCTGACGCCAACAGCCTGTACGGACCGCTCGACCCGGCCCCGGACGCGGGCTGGGTCGCCGCGCCGCCCCGGATGGGCTTCTTCACCGACACCAGCGTCTGCATCGGCTGCAAGGCGTGCGAGGTCGCCTGCAAGGAGTGGAACGGCGTCCCGGATTCGGGCTTCGACCTGCTCGGCATGTCGTACGACAACACCGGCGCGTTGACCGCGAACTCGTGGCGGCACGTGGCGTTCATCGAGCAGCCCCGCCCGGCCGGGCACCGGACGCCGCCGTTCGCGGGCGACCCCACCGGCCCGACGGCCGGCAGCCCGGCATCGGCGGCGGTGGGCGCCGGCACGGCCACCGACACCGGCACGAACCCGGGACTGCCGGCGGGGCGCGGCGAGCCGGCGGCGCGGATGGCGGCCGGGCCGGAGTTCCTCGGCATGCCCGGGGCGCAGCCACCGGGGCGGGGCACCGGCGCGGAGAGCCGCACCGACTTCCGCTGGCTGATGATGTCCGACGTCTGCAAGCACTGCACGCACGCGGCCTGCCTGGACGTCTGCCCGACCGGTTCGCTGTTCCGCACCGAGTTCGGCACCGTCGTGGTGCAGGAGGACATCTGCAACGGCTGCGGTTACTGCATCTCCGCCTGCCCGTACGGCGTGATCGACCAGCGCAAGGACGACGGCCGGGCGTGGAAGTGCACGCTCTGCTACGACCGGCTGGGCGCGGGCATGACGCCGGCGTGCGCGCAGGCGTGCCCCACCGAGTCCATCCAGTACGGGCCGCTCGACGAGCTGCGGGAGCGGGCCGCCGAGCGGGTCGCCACGCTGCACGAACGCGGCGTGCCGGAGGCCCGGCTCTACGGCCACGACCCGACCGACGGGGTGGGCGGCGACGGCGCGTTCTTCCTGCTGCTCGACCAGCCGGAGGTGTACGGGCTGCCGCCGGACCCGGTGGTCACCACCCGGGACCTGCCGAAGATGTGGAAGCGGGCCGGCCTGGCCGCGTTGGCCATGGCGGCGGCGACCGTCGCCGCGTTCGTCGGAGGATCGTCGTGAACCCGGACCGTCCGGTGGGTGCCCTGTTCCGCCGCTTCCGCGAGCGCCTGGCCGCCGAGCGGACCTCCGCCGCCGGGCCGCGGCAGGCCACCGGCGAGCGCCGCGCGCTCGTGTCGACCGGCCGCGAGAGCGACAGCCGGGCCACCGGCACCGGGCCGGGCGTCGGTCGCACCGATGCGGGCGCCCACGACGCGGGGCTGACCCCGCACCCGCCCCGCGACGCCGCGCCGACCGTCGGCCGCCGACGCGGCGGCCGGGGCGGCGAGCAGCTCAACGTGCCCCCGGCGGAGTTCACCTCCTACTACGGCCGGCCGGTCCTCAAGCCACCGGTGTGGCGGTGGGACATCGCCGCGTACCTGTTCACCGGCGGGCTCGCCGCCGGGTCCTCGCTGCTGGCCGCCGGCGGGCAGCTCACAGGCCGCCCGGCGTTGCGCCGCGGCGGCCGGGTCGCGTCGCTGGCGGCGGTGAGCGCCAGCGCGTACTTCCTCATCAACGACCTGGGCCGGCCCAGCCGGTTCCACCACATGCTGCGGGTGGCGAAGGTGACCTCGCCGATGTCGGTGGGCACCTGGATCCTCAGCGTGTTCGGCCCGGCCGCCGGCCTGGCCGCGATCGCCGAGGGCGCGCCCCGCCTGCCGGAGCGCGGGGTGCTCGGGCTGGGCCGCCGGCTGCTGCCCCCGGCCGGGCACGCGGCCGGGCCGGTCGCCGCCGTCACCGCGCCGGCGCTGGCCACGTACACCGGGGTGCTGCTGGCCGACACGGCGGTGCCGTCGTGGCACGAGGCGTACCCGGAACTGCCGGTCATCTTCGCGGGCAGCGCGCTGGCCAGCGGCGCCGGCGTCGGGCTGCTGGCCGCGCCGCCCGCGCAGGCCGGCCCGGCGCGACGCATGGCGGTCGCCGGCGCGGCGCTGGAGCTGTGGGGCGCGCACCGGGTGGAGAACCGGCTCGGCCTGCTCAGCGAGCCCTACGCCGACGGCACGCCGGGGAAGCTGCTGCGCGCCGGCCGCGTGCTCACCGCCGCCGGGGTGGCCGGCGCGCTGGTCGGCCGCCGCAGCCGGCTGCTGTCCGCGGCCTCCGGCGGCGCGCTGCTCGCCGCCGCCGTCTGCACCCGCTTCGGCATCTTCCACGGCGGGGTCGCCTCGGCACGGGACCCGAAGTACACGGTGGTGCCGCAGCGCGAGCGCGCCGACCGGCGGGCCTGACACCTCACCGGGCGGCAGGTGGGCCGCTGTGGTTGACTGCTGCGTGGAGGCGTTCAGGCGGCTGGTGCCCCTCCCGGTCTTCAAAACCGGTGTGGTCCGGGATCCGGGCCAGGCGGGTTCGATTCCCGTCCGTCTCCGCCACATCATCCCGGGGGAGCGCCGATGCGTGAGGTGGACCCGCGTCGGCGGGTGCCGCGCACCGACGCGCTGCTCGCCGACCCGGCGCTGACGGCCGCCGCCGGCACGTTCGGCCGCGACCGGGTCAAGGCCGCCGTCGTCGCGGCCCAGCACCGCGCCCGTCGCGGCGAGATCACCCCCGAGGCGGTACGCGACGCCGCGCTGGCCGACCTGCCCCGGCGTACGCCGCGGGCGGTGCTGAACGCCACCGGCGTGGTGCTGCACACCAACCTGGGCCGGGCCCCGCTCGCCCCGGCCGCCGTGGACGCGCTCGTCGCCGCCGCCGGCCACACCGACGTGGAACTCGACCTGACCACCGGCCGGCGGGCCCGGCGCGGCCGGGAGGCGCTGGACGCGCTCGCCGCCGCCGTGCCCGACGCCGCCGCCGTGCACGTGGTCAACAACGGCGCCGCCGCGCTGGTGCTGGCCGCCACCGCGCTCGCCGCCGACCGGGAGATCGTGGTCAGCCGCGGTGAGCTGGTCGAGATCGGCGACGGGTTCCGCCTGCCCGACCTGCTGGCCAGCACCGGGGCCCGGCTGCGCGAGGTGGGCACCACCAACCGCACCAGCCGGGCCGACTACGCCGCCGCGATCGGCCCGCGTACCGGCTTCGTGCTCAAGGTGCACCCGTCGAACTTCGTGGTCACCGGCTTCACCTCGGCGGTGCCGGTCGGGGAACTGGCCACACTCGGCGTGCCGGTGGTCGCCGACATCGGCTCCGGCCTGCTCCGGCCGGACCCGCTGCTGCCCGACGAGCCGGACGCCGCGAGCACGCTGCGCGCCGGCGCCCACCTGGTCACCGCCAGCGGCGACAAGCTGCTCGGCGGGCCGCAGGCCGGCCTGCTGCTCGGTGCCGCCGAGCTGGTCGAGCAGCTGCGCCGGCACCCCCTGGCGCGGGCGCTTCGGGTGGACAAGCTCACCCTCGCCGCGCTCGCCGCCACCCTGCACGCGCCGGCCACCCCCACCGGGGCGGCGCTGCACGCCGACCCGGGCCGGCTGCGCGCCCGGACCGAACGGCTGCGGGACCGGCTCGGCGCCGACGGCTGCAAGGCCGAGGTGGTGCCGGCCGCCGCGGTGGTCGGCGGGGGCGGCGCGCCCGGCGTGGAGCTGGACTCGTGGGCGCTGAGCCTGCCCGAGCGCTACGCCGTGCCGCTGCGCACCGGCGAGCCGGCGATCCTCGGCCGGGTGCTGGGCGGCCGGCTCCTGCTCGACCTGCGGGCCGTGCCGGCCGCCGCCGACGACCGCGTGCACGCGGCGATCCTGCGCGTGGCGGGCTGAGCGCCGTGTGGGTGGTGGCCACCGCCGGGCACGTCGACCACGGCAAGTCGACGCTGGTCCGGGCGTTGACCGGGATGGAACCGGACCGTTGGGCGGAGGAACGCCGCCGGGGCATGACCATCGACCTGGGCTTCGCGTGGACCACGTTGCCCTCCGGCGGCACGCTGGCGTTCGTCGACGTGCCCGGGCACGAGCGGTTCGTGCCGAACATGCTGGCCGGTGTGGGGCCGGTGCCGGCCGCGCTGATCGTGGTCGGCGCCGACGAGGGCTGGATGCCGCAGTCCGCCGAGCACCTGGCCGCGCTGGACGCGCTGGGCGTGTCGTACGGGCTGCTGGCGGTGACCCGCGCGGACCTGGCCGACCCGGCGCCGGCGACGACGCGGGCCCGGAAGGAGATCGCCGCGACCTCGCTCGGCCAGGTGGAGGCGGTGCCGGTCTCCGCGGTCACCGGCGCGGGTCTGCCCGAGCTGCGCGCCGCGCTGGACCGCCTGGTGGCCCAGCTGCCCGACCCGGCCCACGACGCCCCGGTCCGGCTCTGGGTGGACCGGTCCTTCACGGTGCACGGCAGCGGCACGGTGGTCACCGGCACGCTCGGCGGCGGTCGGCTGCGCGTCGGCGACGAACTCGAACTCGCCGCCACCGGCGAGCCGGTGCGGGTGCGCGGCCTGCACGCGCTGGGCGCCGCGTACCGCGAGGTCGACGCGGTGGCGCGGGTGGCGGTGAACCTGCGCGGCCTGCCCCGGGACCGGGTGGGACGCGGCGACGCGCTGCTGAGCCCCGGCCGGTTCGGCCGCACCGACCTGCTCGACGTGCGGCTGGCCGGCGACCCGGCCGCCGACCTGCCGGCCACCCTCACGCTGCACGTCGGTTCCGCGGCGGTGCCGGCGCGGGTCCGGCCGTTGGGCCCGGACACGGTACGACTGCGTCTGGCCCGCCCGCTGCCGCTGCTGGTCGGCGACCGGGCGCTGCTGCGCGACCCGGGCCGGCACCACGTGGCCGGCGGCGTGACGGTGCTGGACGTGGACCCGCCGCCGCTGCGTCGCCGGGGCGCGGCGTCCGCCCGCGCCGCCGTGCTGGCCGGGCTGGACGGGCGGCCCGACCCGGTCGGCGAGCTGCGCCGGCGGCGGCTGGTCCGGGCCGGGCAGCTCACCCGGATGGGCGTGCCGCCGGCCGCCACGCCGGTGGCCGGCGACTGGCTGGCCGACCCCGAGCACTGGCGTGACCTGGGCCGCCGGCTCACCGAGGAGGTCGCCCGGTACGCCGCCGAGCACCCGCTCGCCGCCGGCGTGCCGGTCGACGCGCTGCGCCACCGCCTCGGCCTGCCCGACCGGGCGCTGGTGACCGCGTTGCTGCGCCCGCCGCTGCGGCTGCACGCCGGCCTGGTCACCCCCGCCCCGGCCGGGACGCTGCCCGACCCGGTCGCCCGCGCGGTGGCGAAGGTCCGCGCCGAGTACGGTGACCGGCCGTTCCAGGCGCCCGAGGCGCACCACCTCGCCGGCCTCGGCCTGGGCCCGAAGGAGATCGGCGCGGCCGTACGGGCCGGGGCGTTGCTCAAACTGGCCGAGAACGTGGTGCTGCTGCCCGGCGCGCCGGACGACGCGGCGCGGGTCCTGGCCGGGCTGCCGCAGCCGTTCACGCTCAGCGCCGCCCGGCAGGCGCTGGGCACCACCCGCCGGGTGGCGGTGCCGCTGCTGGAGCTGCTGGACCGGCGCGGTCTCACCCGCCGGCTGCCCGACGACGCCCGCGAGGTGGTCCGCCGGCCGGGCTGAGCGTTGCGCCGGGATGGCAGGGTGGCGGCATGACCGACGCGCGTCGCGCCATGCGGGCCGACCGGGCGTGGCTGAACCGGGTGTTTCCGCTGGCGGTGCTGCTCTGCTGGCTGGCCTGGGCGGCGCTCGCCTGGTGGTCGGCCCCGCGCTCGGTCGACGCGGCCGAACTGGAACGTGACCTCGCCGCCGGCCGGGTGCTGACGATCGCGCGGGCCGACGGGTGGGACGACTCCGGCCCGTGGGCCCGCCGCCCCGAGCCCCGGTACGCCCAGGGCGGCTCGACGGTGGTCTGGGCCCGTCCCGACGGCCAGTTCCGCTACGCCTACGTGCCCGCGTCGGTCCCGGACGGCGGCTCCGTCGAGGGCGACCCGGACGCCGGCGACGCCACCCCGGCCAGCGGCGCCCCGACCGCCGGCGACGACGCCCGGTGGCCCGCCCCGGACCCCGACCCGCTGGCCGATCCTCGGGCCCGGGACGCCACCACCCACGGCGGCGACACCCGCGCCGACACGATCGCGACCACGGCCGCGCTGTTCGCCCTGGTGATCGGCGTCGGCTGGCTGCTCGCGCTGGTCGCCGGCCCGCCACCGGTGCTCGGGACGCGCTGGTACTGGTTCTGGATCGGGTTGCTGCCGTTCGGCCTCGGCGCGCTCGCCTGGGCGTACCGGGAACGGTGGCGCGCGGACGTGCCCACCGCCCGGCCGCGCCGCACCGGCTGGGCCGGGCTGGGCTGGTGGCTCGTCGGCGGCATCGCGGTGTCGATCGCGGTGGCGGTGCTCCGCATGCTGCTCGGCGGGTACGTCGTTCCGGGCGGGTGAGCCAACCGGCGACGACGGCCCGGCCCGGTCACCTACCGTGACGCCATGGACCCTTCCGCGGTCTGGCGGGACAAGAACCACAAGTGGCGGATCGAGGCGTACCGGGCCCCGGACCTGCGGTTCGCCATCTTCGCCACGAACGGCACCACCGAGTCGGCGCCGCTGTGGCTGTTCGGGATGGCCGCGCTGGCCCGCTGGCTGATGACCCACGCCATCTCCCTCGACGACCTGATGACGGACTGACCCGGACGGGGGACAACCGGGGCGAACCGGTCCGTCGCCGCCGCCGGTGGCCGTACCGTCCGGGGCGTGAAGGACCGAGGCATGCGGACGTTCGTCACCGTGCTCGCCGGGCTGGCGGTGATCTACTTCGGCGCCACCGGGCACCGCGCGAGCGGCGGGGAGGGCGGTGGCGTCTCCGGCGGGGTGGTGCTGCTCGCGCTGCTCGCCTCGCTGCTGGCCTGGCACCTGACCCGGCCCGGCCCGGCGAAGTAGCCCGCCGGCTCAGCGGGCCGCCGCGGCCGACCGGCTCACCTCGCCGGCCGACTCCTCGCCGAGCGCCACCCGGACCAGCGCCGAGGCCAACCGCCCGAAGTCGGCCTCCCCGACCAGGCCGACCAGGCTGCCCGGATTCGCCGGCAGGCCCAACCGCCGCGCCCCGGCCAGCGTGCGACGGTCCGCGTACGGGCGCACGTCGGACCAGACCGCCTGCACCTCGCGCAGAAAGATGTCCGCCCCGGTCGGGCCGATGCCGGGGAACTCGGTGAGGAACCGGCGCAGCACCGTCCGCTCCGCGCCGGCCTCCCGGTGCAGCCGGCGCAGGTCGCCGTGCCACCGGTCCAGGCACAGTCGGGCGCCGGTGCCGAGCATGGTGGCGGTCCGCTCGTCGTAGCGCCGGTAGTGGCCCCGGCCCAACGCGTCGACCCGGTCCTGCCAGCTCGCCGCCTCCATCGCCTGCGGGGTCCGCCAGCCGGCGGAGAACAGCTCCCGGGCCGCGGCGACCGCCACGCTCGCCCGGATCCGGGTGCTCAGCAGCGTGGTGAGCACCAGCAGTTGGTAGAGCGGGCCGGGCCGGTCCGCGAGCGTGATCCCGGCCTCCTCCGCGTACGTGCGGGACTGCCGGTCCAGCAGGGCCCGCGCCACGTTCCGATCGTCCGGCATTCGACCGGGATACCCGCCCGGGGCCGGCCCAGACCCCGCGGCGACATCGGAATGCGTCGGGCGGCGACGGGTACCCCGGGTCAGGGTGCGTGGTCGACGGCCACGCGCTCCCACCGGGAAGGGAGAGACCTGTGGTCAAGCCCCAGCAGGAGGAGTTGCGCCGCAACGATCTCGGCGCGACCAGTCAGGACAGCCGGAAGTCCGCCGTCGGCGGCGGTGACCGCTCACGCGGCGGGGGCACCTCCAACGCCGACGCCGGTCGGCCGGTGCCCAAGGGCCAGGTGTCGCCGTACGGCCCGGCCGGCGAGCCGGTGGCCGAGGACGACAGCGACCGCTAGCCGCGGGGCGACGACGGCCGCAGCCTCCGCCAGGTGGCTGCGGCCGTCAGCCCGTACGCCAGGTGCGGCACCAGGTCGGAGACCCAGTCGGCCCGCCGCCAGGTGCGCGGGTCGGTCACCTTGAGCAGCGTCATCGAGGTGTCCGAGGTGGCCATCACGCCGCCGCCGAGCAGCGTCACGGCCAGCGGCAGCGGCACCCGGCGTCGCGCGGCGAGCAGGCCGAACGCGGCGCCGGCGAGAATGCCGGTGGCGTAGCCGAGCACCGGCCCGAGACCGGCGCGGCGGTTCGCCGCCGCCTCGGCGGGCCCGAGGTCGACGTGCGTCACGTCCGCGAGGCGACCGGCCGTCGTCTCCGGGGTGCTGCTGGCCGGACGCGCCCGCACCGTCATGTCCAGGTAGCTGACCACGTTGAGCACGGCACTGCCGACGGCGCCCGCAATGGCGCCGTCGACAAGGGGTGCCGCCCTCACTTCGGGTCGCCCGGTTCGCGTTCGCCCTTGGGCCCGTAGGTCCGTTCGCCCCGGACGACGCCGCGCTGACCCCGGTCGTCCTGCAGGATCCGGTTGGCCACCTGGTTCGCCTCCTGGTCGGCGGCCCGCCCGGACTGCTCGATGCGGTCGCGCAACCGTGCCCGCTGCTTGTCGTACGCGTTGCTGCCCGGCCGTGGTCCTGGCATCGCCGCCTCCTCCGGTCGCTGTGGCTGTCCGCCCCGTCTACCCGCCCGGGCCGGGCCCAACCGTGGCCGGACGCCGCGGGCGCGGGGCACCGCTGCGCCGCCGCTCAGTCGAGGGCGCGGACCACCGCCACCGGGCAGTCGGCGTGGTGCAGCAGCCCCTGGCTCACGGAGCCCAGCAGCAGCCCGGTGAACTCGCCGCGACCCTGCCGGCCCACCACCACCAGTTGGGCGTCGCGTGCGGCCGCGGTGAGCGCTTTCACCGGCCGGGCGTGCGCCACCTCGCGGGTCACCGGCACGTCCGGCCAGCGCTCCGCGATCCCGGCCAGCGCCTCGACCAGCACCCGGTCCTCCTCGTCGCGGAGCTGGCCCTCGTCGTGCACCAGGGGCTGCATGTCGCCGGGCCCGGTCGAGCCCGGGTGCGTGTAGGCGTGCACCGCGTGCAGCCGGGCGCCGCGCGAGGACGCGGTGCCGGCGGCGAACTCGACGGCGGCGCGCGACAGCGGGGAGCCGTCCACGCCGACCACCACCGGGCCGGCGTCGCGGACCGTCCCGCGGGCGACCAGCACCGGGCAGTCGGCGTACGAGGCGACCTGCACCGCCACCGAGCCGAGCACCAGCGCGGCGAAACCGCCGAGGCCCCGGTCGCCGAGCACCACCAGGGCGGCGCTGGGGGACTCGCCGAGCAGCACGGCGGCGGCCTCCCCGTCGATGATCTCACCGGTGATCCGCAGCCCGGGGCACTCCGCCTCGGCCGTCGCGACCGCGTCGCCGACCAGCTGCTCGGCCTGGTGGCGCAGGCCGGCGCCGGGTGGCGCCTGGGCAGGGGCCGACACCGGCACCCGCAGCAGCGGCCAGATGAAGCCGTGCACCACCCGCAGCGGCCGGTTCCGGCGACCGGCCTCCCGGGCGGCCAGCCGGACCGCCCGCGACGCCGACTCGGAGCCGTCCACGCCGACCACCACCGCCGCGCCGTTCGCCGAGTTCACCCCGTACCTCCTCGCCGCCGGCCGCCCCGCCGGCCCGCGCCGCCAGTATCGCGGCCGGCGCTGCTGCGTCGGGGCGATACCGCGCGAGTCGGCCGGTCGGTACGCTGGCGGCAGCGCGCAGGGGAGGGAGCCCCGTCGATGGTCGAGCCGGACCGGCCCAGCACCGCCCGCATGATCGACCACTGGCTCGGCGGCCGGGACCACCGACCGGTGGACGTGGCGGCGGCGACCGCGTTCGAGGCGGCGTACGGGCCGTGCGCGGCGATCTTCCGCTCGTTGCGCGCCTTTCTGGGCCGCACGGTGCGGGCCGTCGCCGACGCGGGGGTGGGCGAGTTCCTCGTCTTCGGTGCCGGCGTGCCGACCTGTGGAAACGTGCACGAGGTGGCGCCGGGGGCGACCGTCCTCTACACCGACGCGGACCCGGGGACGGTCGCGCTCGGCCAGCGCCTGTTGGCCGGCAGCGACCGGGCCGGCTACGGCTACGGTGACGCCACCGACATCGGTACGCTCGACCCGGCCCAACTGCGTCGTTTCGTGCCGGGCTGGGGGAGCGGACCGGTCGGGGTGGTCTTCCTCGGCCTGGCCGCGTTCCTGGACGACGACACGCTCGCCCGGACCCTCGACGAGCTCTACGAGGCGGCGGCGCCGGGCAGTTGGCTGGCGATCGACTTCGACGGCACGGAGCTCGCCGCGTACCCGGAGGCGTTGGCCATGATGGGGCCGGCGTTCCGGATGCGCGAGCCCGGGCGGTTCCCGCCGCTGCTCGGCCGGTGGCGTCCGACGGTCGAGGGTGTGGTGCCGGTGGCGCGGTGGCGGCCGGTGGGCGAGCCGGAGCGGGTGCCGGACGCGTTCCACGGCGCGCTGGCGTGGCGACCGGCCGACTGAGTCCCCGCCCGTCCGAGGTGGCGCGTCCGGTGTCGGCTGTCCTCCGTATGATGTTTGCCCTGTAGCAATAGTCGTCATCGGAGGATGAGCATGCCGGAGGCGTCCGGATCGGTGTCGCGTGCCCTGCGCACGGCACCACCCGACCAGTTGGCGGAGACCGCGGACGCGGTGCTGCGCCACACGCTCGGCGCCGCGCGTGCGGAGGTGTTCGTCGCCGACTACCGTTCCAGCGGGCTGTGGCCGGTGCTGGATCCGGAGCGCCCGGACGGCGGCCCACTCCGTTCCCACGGTGTGGCGCAGCGCTGCTTCAGCAGCCAGGAGCCGGTGTTGGACACCGCGGACGACGGCCGGTGCCGTGCCTACCTGCCGCTGTCGGTGTGGGGCGAACGGCTCGGGGTGCTGATGGTCGATCTGCCCGCCGTGCCGGACGCGGCGACGGTGGCGGCGGCCCGCGACGCCGCCGGCGACCTGGCGGTGGCGATCCGGGCGGCCGACCGGGAGACCGACCGCTACCGTCGGGCGCGTCGCCGGGAGCGGCTCAGCATGGCCGCCGAGATGCAGTGGGACCTGCTGCCGGGGCGCAGCGTCCGGCACGGTGACGTGCTGCTGGCCGGGCAACTCGAACCGGCGTACACGGTGGGCGGTGACCACTTCGACTGGTCCGTCGACGGGGACCGGCTCACCGTGACGGTGCTCAACGGCGCCGGCAACGGGCTGTCCGCGTCCCTGCTCACCGCCGTGACCGTCAACGCGATGCGCAACGCGCGCCGCTCCGGCGGCAGCCTGGTGGAGCAGGCGGAGCTGGCCTCCGACACGATCTTCTACCAGCACCGGGGGAGCCGGCACGTGGCCACGCTGCTGTTGGAGCTGGACGGGCGGCGGGGCGTGGTCCGGGCGGTGGACGCCGGTTCCCCGCACGTGCTGCGGCTGCGCGGCGGCCGGGTCACCCCGGTCACATTGGACCAGCAGTTGCCGCTGGGCATGTTCGCCGAGACGCGTTACGCGGTGCAGGAGTTCGGTCTGGAGCCGGGCGACCGGCTCTTCGTGGTCAGCGACGGGGTGTACGCGGCGGAGCCGGACGAGCAGGAGCCCTACGGCACGCGGGCGATGGCGCGGGCGATGCGGTCCACTCGGTTGCAGCCGGCCACCGAGGCAGTTGGTACGGTGATGCGCGAACTGCACGCGTACCATGCCGACGCGGATCTCCGCGACGACGCGGTCGTCGTCTGCCTGGACTGGCGCGGTTCCAGCCGGCCGGACGACGCCTCGCGGCGGTGACCGGAGCGGCGGGGCGAACACGAGCGGGACGATCGCAGGGGACAACGGTGGAGCGACCTCCGAATCTTGCCGCGGCCGTCGAGGCGGCTGCCGAGGCGCTCGTCGGTGTGCTCGACTCGGCCACCTCGCGGCACAACCTCAGCGTCTCGCCCACCCAGTTGCGGGTGCTGTCGCTGATCATGTCGCACCCCGACACCAACGTGAACCGGCTGGCCGAGCTGCTGGACGTGGTGCCCTCGTCGGCGAGCCGGCTCTGCGACCGGTTGGAGGCGGTGGGGTTGCTGCGCCGGGTCGCCGACCCGCGGGACCGGCGCGAGGTGCGGCTCCTGCCCACGAACGCGGCGGAGTCGCTGCTGCGCGAGTTGCAGGAGCGGCGGCACCGGGCGGTGCAGGCGGTGCTCGACCGGATGCCCAACCGGGTGCAGCACGAGTTGTTGCTGGCGTTGCTGGCGTTCGGTCAGGCGGCGAGCGTGACCGCGCCGCAGGCCGGTTCCGACTCCACCGCCCGCACGGCCTGACCAGCGCGCCCGTCCGCTCCATCACTATCCTAGGACGCTCTACGCGATGTGACGGTCCCCACCGTCGCCACGCTGAGCAGCCACGCAGCACGGCACCGGGGACGGAGCGGGAAGCCCGATATAGTGGCAGCGCAACTGGCCGGCCCGTGATCGCAGCGATCCCGGGCCGCATCGGGAAGGTCCCAGCCCGGGATCGCAGAAGCTGCCGGCGTCTGACCGGCCGGCAACGCGCACGTTCCTCCGGCGGCCGTTCGTTCGGCTGCCGGACCGTGCTGCGGAGGGAGGGTGAGGGGTGTCGCGTCGGCCGGCTCCAGAGGAGCACCCGGGGGATGCGGCGACGGTCGCGGCGGATCGCGTCCTCACGTTGCCGAACCTGATCAGCTTCGTCCGGCTGCTGGGCGTGCCGCTGTTCCTCTACCTCTTCCTGGTGGTCCGCGCCGACGTGGTCGCCATCGTGGTGCTGGCCGTGGGCGGCACCAGCGACTGGGTGGACGGCTGGATCGCCCGTCGCCTGCGACAGGTGAGCCGGTTGGGGGAGCTGCTGGACCCGCTGGCCGACCGGCTGTACATCCTCGCCACGTTGCTCGCGTTCACCGCCCGGGACGTGGTGCCCTGGCAGTTCACCGCGGCGCTGCTGGCCCGGGAGCTGCTGCTGCTCGGCTCGCTGGGGGTGCTGCGCCGGTACGGCTACGGCCCGCCGCCGGTGCACTACGTGGGCAAGACCGCGACGTTCCTGCTGCTGGCGGCGTTCCCGCTCCTGCTGCTCGCCGACGCCGCGCCGGGCGTGGCCACCGCCGCCGGGGCGATCGGCTGGGGGCTGGCCTGGTGGGGCCTGGTCCTCTACTGGGCCGCCGGGGCGATGTACGTGGTGCAGGCGCGCCGGCTGGTGCGGGCGATGCGGGCCCGGCGCGCGGGAGCGCCGGCGTGACGGCGGCGCCGCCGCGGGACGGGGAACGCGACCCGTCGGCGCGGGTGTACGCACCGGACTTCCTGACCGAACTGTTCCGTAATCCGCTGGACCCGGGGTACGGGGACGCCGCGGCGCGGCGTGCGACCGGCCCGGTGTCCCGGGTGCGGCAGGTGCTGGCCCGACCGGTGGGTCTGGTGGTCCTGGCGGTGATCGGGTTCCTGTTCGCGGTGGCGTACCAGGAGACGATGGCGGAGGAGCCGAGTCGGGCGACGGCGCGGGCCGGGTTGATCGCGGAGATCAAGCAGCGGGAGGCGGAGACCGACCGGTTGACCCAGCGGGCCGAGCAGTTGCGTGAGGAGGTCGGCCGGCAGCGGGACGCGGCGTTGAGCGGCTCGCAGGCGTCCCGGTTGCGCACTCTTGAGGCGGGGACCGGTCTGGGGCGGGTGCGGGGCGACGGTGTGGTGGTGCGGTTGGTGGACGCGCCGCGTGACAAGGACGCGGTCACGGGTGCGGAGGCGGGCCCGTCGCAGGTGTTGTACTCGGACCTGCAGAAGGTGGCGAACGGTCTGTGGGCGGCGGGCGCGGAGGCCGTGGCGATCAACGGGCAGCGGCTGACGGCGACGTCGACGATCCGGCAGGCCGGTGAGGCGATCCTGGTGGACTACCGGCCGGTGACGAGTCCGTACGAGGTGCAGGCGATCGGGCCGGGGTCGATGCGGGACCGGTTCGACGAGGGTCGGGCGGCGGCGTTGATGCGTGAGGTCGCGAAGACGACGGGGTTGTCGTTCGGGGTGAAGGAGGTCGACGACCTCACCCTGCCGGCGGCTCCTGAGCCACGGCTACGCTACGCCGAGCCGTCGGCGAGTCCGAGTCCGGTGCCGTCGGGTTCGGGTGTCGCGGGCTCGTCCAGTCCCGGGCCGTCCGGCTCGGGTGTTTCTCCCAGTCCCTCCGGAGGTGGCCGATGATCGCGGTGCTGGCGTTGCTCGCCGGGGTGGTGCTGGGGGTGTATCTGGACCCCACGGTGCCGGCGGCGTTGCAGCCGTATCTGCCGATCGCGGTGGTGGCCGCGTTGGACGCGGTGTTCGGTGGGGTGCGGGCGAAGCTGGACCGGATCTTCGACGACAAGCAGTTCGTGGTGTCGTTCATCTCGAACGTGCTGGTGGCGGGGCTGATCGTGTATCTGGGTGACCAGTTGGGGGTGGGCGGTCAGTTGTCCACCGGTGTGGTGGTCGTGCTCGGGGTGCGCATCTTCGGGAATGTGGCGGCGATCCGCCGGCACCTGTTCCGGGCGTAGGTTGGTGGCGATGAGCGAGGAGCACAGGGAGACGGGTACGGGTTGGCCGTCGCCGGCGGGGCCGGAGCGGCCGGCGGGTCCGGCGGGTGAGCCGGACCCGCGTCCGGACGCGCCCGATCCGGACGAGTTGAGCCCGTTGGCGCCGGTCGAGCCGGTCGAGCGGGAGGACGTGCCGGCGCCGGCGGAGGAGCCGGGGGCCGCGGCGGATCGTGCGCCGGTGTCCCGGCGGTTGACGTCGGCGGGCGCGATGATCGCGGTGCTGCTGGCGTTGTTGGGGTTCACGTTGGTGGTGCAGTTGAAGACGACGTCGACGGATCCGACGCTCGCGGCGACGCGGGAGGAGGACCTGGTCCGGATCTCGTCGGATCTGGATTCGCGGGAGCGGCGGCTGCGGCAGGACATCGAGGCGTTGGAGGAGAGTCAGCGCCAGTTGCGCTCGGGTGAGCAGGGTCGGCAGGCGGCGTTGGAGGAGGCGACGCGGCGGGCGGACGAGCTGGGCATCCTGGCGGGGACGCTGCCGGCGGTGGGCCCGGGGCTGGAGGTGCGGTTCTCGGGGCCGGACAAGGCGATGTCGTCGACGCGGATCCTGGACGCGGTGCAGGAGTTGCGGGGTGCCGGCGCGGAGGCGATGCAGATCCAGGGTGCGGACGGCACCGCGGTGCGGATCATCGCGTCGACGTATTTCGTGGACGCGTCGGGTGGGGGTCTGGTGGTGGACGGGCGGCGGTTGAACGGTCCGTACACGATCCTGGTGATCGGTGACCCGGCGACGATGCGTACGGCGTTGAACATTCCGGGCGGGGTGGTCTCATCGGTGCGGGACGCCGCCGGTAACGTGACGTCCGAGGATCGTGAGGTTGTGGAGGTTTCGCAGCTGCACGCGCCGATCAAGCTGGACCATGCCCGGCCGGTTTCCTGACCGGTCGCGGCCCGCGCCGGTTCTCCCGGTGCACCGATGACGAAGGACGCAGTTGGTGATTCCTGAGGATCTGCGGTACACCGCCGAGCACGAGTGGGTCGTCGGTGGTGACGGTGGTGTCGTCCGCGTCGGTATCACGCACTTCGCGCAGGACGCCCTGGGTGACATCGTGTTCGTGCAGCTGCCGGACCCCGGTGCGGTGGTGGCGGCCGGTGAGTCGCTGGGGGAGATCGAGTCGACGAAGAGCGTGTCGGAGATCTACGCGCCGTTGGGCGGCACGGTGTCGGCGCGCAACGAGGCGTTGGTCGACACACCGGAGGTGATCAACACGGATCCGTACGGTGCGGGTTGGTTGGTGGAGATCACTCCGGATGATCCGGCGGCGGTCGAGGGTCTGTTGACCGCTGACGCGTACCGCGAGCTCACCGAGAGCTGAGTTCGTGTCGTGCCGGGCGGCGGTTGGTTCCGCGCGTCCGGTTGCCCTGCATTTCGGCGCTGGCTAGGCTCGCCCAGTCGACCGAGAACCCAATAGTTTGAGCGTTGCGGAATGCGCCTTCCCGGGCATGGGGAGCCAGCCGCCGGGTGTGGGTTCGCCCGGCGGCCAGACCCGCCATTCCCCGACGCCGACCGAACAGATCCGTGAGGTGGTCCCATGACGCGGCCCGACGACGAGTTCCCCCCGCTCGACGTCACTTCGACGCTCAATCTCGGTTCGCTCGACGAAGTGCTGGAGGGGCCGGACACCGATGTGGTGCCGAGCCGCATGTCCGGTTCGTTGCCGCCGGGAATGGCGTTGCTGGTGGTTCGGCGGGGCCCGAATGCGGGTGCCCGGTTCCTGTTGGATCACGATGTGACGACCAGTGGTCGGCACCCGGACAGTGACATCTTCCTCGACGACGTGACGGTGTCGCGGCGGCATGCGGAGTTCCACCGGGACGGTGGCACGTTCACGGTGCGGGATGTGGGCAGCCTGAACGGCACGTACGTGAATCGTGAGCGGGTCGAGGCGGCGACGTTGAGCAACGGTGACGAGGTGCAGATCGGCAAGTTCCGGGTGGTGTTCATCGCCGGTCCGCGCCCGGAGGAGGAGGCCGGCCGGGGGTGAACGAGCCTGCGGCTTCGAGGCCGGCCGGGGCGGCGCGTGCGCCTGCGCTGATGAGTATCGGCGAGGTGTTGGCGCAGTTGCGGGCGGAGTTTCCGGACGTGACGATCTCGAAGTTGCGGTTCCTGGAGGCCGAGGGCCTGGTGGAGCCGCAGCGGACGCCGTCGGGTTACCGGAAGTACGGCTGGGACGACGTGGCGCGGTTGCGGTTCGTGTTGGCCGCGCAGCGGGATCAGTATCTGCCGTTGCGGGTGATCCGGGATCAGTTGGCGCAGTGGGACGGCTCGGATGTGCCGTCGGGGCGGGCGCGGCCGAATCTGGTGGCGGTCGGTCCGGGTGGCGTGGTGCCGGGTCGGGAGTCGGCGGAGCCGGTGGAGTCGCCGGAGGTGCGGCTGGGCCGGGCGGAGTTGATCGCCCGCAGCGGGGTCGACGAGTCGACGTTGGTCGAGTTGGAGCGGCTCGGTGTGCTGGTGTCGGATCCGCCGGGGTGGTACGACGCGGATGCGTTGATCATCGCGAGTGCGGTGGCGGGGTTGGCGGCGTACGGGTTCCAGCCGCGGCATCTGCGGGCGTACCGGTCGGCGGCGGATCGGGAGGTCGGTCTGTTCGCGCAGTTGGTGGCGCCGTTGGCGCGGCAGAGTGATCCGGCGGCGCGGGCGCGGGCGGCGGAGACGGCGCGGGAGTTGATGGCGTTGTCGCAGCAGTTGCACGCGGCGTTGGTGCGGGTGGGGCTGCGGTCGACGTTGGGTCGGTGAGGTGGTCGGTGGGGGTCGGGTGCCGGTGGGTGCCCGGCCCCTTTCGTCGTGGGTGGGCGCGGAAAGATCGGGCGGGGGTGGGCGTGTCGTAGGCTTGCCGGGGTAAGCCCGTCTGTCGAGGCGTGGTGCACGTAGCGCGTGGGACTCTCGCGTCCTGGTCCGTGTACCGTGCAGGGAAGGGCGCGGTGCGCAGGTGACGACGACACGGAGGCGGCGGTGCGCGAGCTGAGCGTGGTCGGAGTTCGGGTGGAGTTGCCGAGCAACCAGCCGATCGTCCTGCTGCGGGAGGTCGAGGGGGACCGCTATCTGCCGATCTGGATCGGCGCGGTCGAGGCGACGGCCATCGCCTATGAGCAGCAGGGGGTCAAGCCGGCGCGGCCGTTGACGCATGATCTTCTGCGGGATGTGTTGGCGGCGTTGCAGGCGCCGTTGCAGGCGGTGGAGATCACCGAGTTGAAGGAGAACGTCTTCTACGCGGACCTGCTGCTGGGTGACGGGGTGCGGGTGTCGGCGCGGCCGAGTGACTCCATCGCGTTGGCGTTGCGGGTGGGTGCGCCGATTCGTTGTGCGGAGCAGGTCCTGAGTGAGGCGGGGATCGTGATTCCGGACGAGCAGGAGGACGAGGTGGAGAAGTTCCGGGAGTTCCTGGAGCAGGTGCGTCCGGAGGATTTCGCGGGCTGACCGGTGGCCGGCCGGGTGGCCGGGGGTGCGCGGCGGTGGTTGTCACGGTGGTGGCGGCTGGCCGCCGTGTGTGCTGTCGTGGTTCGGTGGCGCGGCGTGTCGGGTGTCTCCTGTCGGCGTTGTCGGTGGCGCGGCGTTAGGGTTGCCGTGTCGAGGGGTGCGCGTACGGGGAAGTCGACGTGGCACCGCACGGGCGGGGAGGTTGGTCCGGATGCACGAGCCGCGGGATCCTGGTCCGAATTCGGAGCAGCAGGCGGGTGTGGGGCCCGAGTCGTTCGGTGACGGCGAGGTGGGTTACCGGGGTGTGACCGCGTGTTCGGCGGTGGGCATCAGTTACCGGCAGTTGGACTACTGGGCGCGGACGTCGCTGGTGGTGCCGAGTGTGCGGGACGCGTCGGGTTCGGGGACGTCCCGGTTGTATTCGTTCCGCGACCTGGTGGTGTTGAAGGTCGTGAAGCGGTTGTTGGATGCCGGGGTGTCGTTGCAGAACATCCGTCGGGCGATCGAGGCGTTGCGGTCGCGTGGGGTGGACGATCTGGCGGGCATCACGTTGATCTCCGATGGGACGACGGTGTACGAGTGCCGGTCGCCGGAGGAGGTGGTCGATCTGTTGCAGGGTGGCCAGGGCGTGTTCGGCATCGCGATCGGTGGGGCGTTCAAGGAGATCCAGGGTTCGTTGTCGCATCTGCCGGCGGAGCCGGTGGGTGGGTCGGGTCGGGAGGTTCCGGTGGAGCCGGAGCCGGAGGCGGATTCGGTGGGGGACGAGTTGGCGGCGCGTCGTGCGCGGCGTCGGGCCGGGTGATTCGTCAGCGTCTCGTATGTGGGATCGCGTCGTGGCTTTTCGGCCCGGCGCGATCTGTCGTTTGATGACGGTGCGTGGTCGTGGTGGGGTGTGCGGGGTGGGTCCGGGGGTCGGTGTCGGGTCGCGTCGGTGGTGGGCGGGATGTGCGCAGGTCGCGATGGGTAGCCGCGCAGTGTCCGAAAGAGACGGTGGGTGGGCCGGATGGGTGGGGTGGGTGCGTCGCCTCGGGCCGTTTCGTTGACTGTCCGTAGTTGAGGGTTGTCGGGATTCTGATAGGGCCGGCGTGAACGGTGGCGGCGGGCACGCTATGGTCCGTCACTGTCGTCGACGTGTTGATGTCACGGTGTGTGATGTTGCGTCGACTGGCGTTGTCCCTGCCGCGGCGTTGCCGCGGACCCCTTGGCGGAAGGACCGAGCATGACGGTGACGAATGAGACCACCCCGATCTCCCACTACGACCGCATCGGCGGCGCGGCGGCGGTGAAGGCGGCGGTGGAGCTGTTCTACGACCGGGTGTTGGCGGATCGGGAGTTGGCCGGCTACTTCGCCGACGTGGACATGGTGGCGCAGCGGCGGCATCTGGCGTTGATGCTGGCGGTGGTGCTGGGTGGGCCGAACGAGTACGCGGGCCGGGAGTTGGCCGAGGCGCACCAGCCGTTGGGTATTCCGGGGGCGCACTACGCGAAGGTCGGTGAGCACCTGAGCGCCACGTTGGTGGAGTTGGGGGTGCCGGCGGAGGTGATCGCCGACGTGCAGGTGGTGTTGGGCCAGGTGCGGGGTCAGATCGTGTCGGCGGGGAACGCCTGAGCGTGGACGCGGATCGGCTCAAGCAGAGCTGGTCGGTGGTCGCCGGGCACGGTGACCAGGTGCCGCTCTACTTCTATTCGACGTTGTTCCTGGCGCATCCGGAAACCCGGCAGATGTTCCCGACGAACATGGCCGGGCAGCGGGACCGGCTGGTGTCGGCGTTGGGGCACATCGTGTCGCATGTGGACCAGGTGGATCGGCTGGTCGGTTTCCTGCGGCAGCTGGGCGCGGATCACCGCAAGTTCGCGGTGCGCGCCGAGCATTACCCGGCGGTCGGCGAGGCGCTGGTGGAGACGCTGCGGCATTTCTGCGGTGACGGCTGGTCCGAGGAGTTGGCCGCCGACTGGGCGGCGGCGTACGGGTTGGTCGCCCGGGTGATGACGGAGGCCGCGCAGGCGGCGGAGGCGCATTCGCCGCCGTGGTGGGTGGCGGAGGTGTTGACCCATGAGCAGCGCACGTTCGACGTGGCGGTGTTGACGGTGCGACCGCAGTACCTGTTGCCGTTCACGCCGGGTCAGTCGATCGGGGTGTCGCATCCGGCGGTGCGGTCGTGGCGGTACTACTCGCCGGCGAACGCGCCGCGCGCGGACGGCACGGTGGAGTTGCACGTGCGGGCCGCGCCGGGGGGCGCGGTGTCGTCGCGGTTGGTGTACGGGTGCGCGGCGGGTGACCAGATCCATCTGGCGGCGCCGGTGGGGGACGGGTTGACGTTGCGGCGGGCCGGGTCGTCGGATCTGCTGTTGTTGGCCGGTGGGACCGGTTGGGCGCCGGTGAAGGCGTTGGTGGAGCAGGTCGCGGCGGAGGGTTCGGGCCGGCGGGTGGACCTGTATGTGGGGGCGCGGTCGAGGTTGGAGTTCTACGACAGCGAGGCGATCGACAAGGTGGCCGCGTCGCATCCGTGGTTGCGGGTGTCGTATGTGGCGGGGTCGGATCCGGTGCGGCCGGGTGAGCCGGCGCGGGTCGTGGACCGGGTGTTGGCCGACGGGGACTGGCGGTCACGGCACGTGTACCTGTGCGGGTCCGACGAGATGGTGAGTCATTCGGTGGCGGCGTTGACGGGGGCCGGTTACCGGTCGGGTCAGCTGCACCACGAGGGTTTCGGCAAGCAGTGGTACGGGCCGGCGTGGCGTGCCGTGGCGGCCTCTGACGAGTCCGGAGCGGCCCGGTGAGCGTGAGGAGTGAGCCGGGGTTGCGTGCCCCGCAGTCGCGAACGGAGACGGCCCGGTGAGCGTGAGGAGTGAGCTGGGTTTGCGAGCCCCGCAGTCGCGAACGGAGATGGTCCGATGAGTGCGGCCCCGATCAGTGGTTACGACGCGCAGCAGGTGTCCGGCGCGGTGCAGGTGCGGTTGACCTCGGACCGGGTGCGGCGGTGGGAGTTCGGGTCGGCGGCGTTCACCCGCCGTGGCTATGAGCAGGCCGACGTGGACCGGTTCCGGATGCAGGTGGCCGACGAGTTGGATCTGCTGGCCACCCAGGTGGCGAATCTGCGGGCGGAGAACGAGCGGCTCAACGACCATCTGGAGTTGCACCGGCACGGGGTGATTCCGAGTGCCGACAAGCCGGTGCGGCCGGCGGCCAAGGAGGTCAATCTGTTGTCGGCGGCGCAGCGGGAGGCGGAGCAGATCATCGCGCAGGCTCACGACTACGCCCGTCGGGTCGCCGAGTACGCCCGGGCGCAGTACGAGAGTTATCTGCGGGCGGCGGCGGAGGAGGCGAAGCAGGAGGCCGAGCGGGCGGTGATGGAGTATCGGCGTGCCGCCGGTGGCGATGCGGACGATTCGGTGGCCACGCGGGAGGCGTTGCGGATCTTCGGGGAGATGATGATGTCGCACATGCGGGCGGCGGCCCGGCATCTCGACGACGGCAGTGAGCAGTTGGCGCGGACGATGGAGCGTCTCGCGCGGGAGGCGCCGCCGGTTGGCGGGGGTGCGCCGCAGCCGGCGTTGCCGCGTCACCAGCGGTGAGTGCCGGTCCGGCCCGCCGTGGGGCGGGTGGGCCGGACCGGCGGGGGCCGGACGTGGTGGGTCAGCCGGTGAGCGCGTCGACGGCGTCGGCGATGGGGGTGTCGCCGGCGACGAGTTCGAGGGTGTGCCCGGCGGTGTCGGGGTTCTGGAGCAGGGCCAGCAGCACCCGGGCGACGTCGGCGCGGCTGATCGCGCCGGGTGGGACGTGCCGGGCGAGGGTGATGCGGCCGGCGGGTTCGTCGTCGGTGAGCCGGCCGGGCCGTAGCACGGTGACGTCGAGGTCGCGGCCGGTGACGTCGTCTTCGGCGGCTTTCTTGGCCCGCAGGTAGGCCGCCCATACGTCGTCGGTGTCGGGGGCGGGTGGGTCGTCGACGCCCATGGCGGACACCAGCAGGTAGCGGCGGACGCCGGCGCGGACGGCGGCGTCGGCGAGCAGCACGGCGGCGCCCCGGTCGACGGTGTCCTTGCGGTCGGCGCCGCTGCCGGGGCCGGCGCCGGCGGCGAACACCACCGCGTCCGCGTCGGTGAGGTGCGTGGCGAGGGTGTCGACGTCGGTGTGTTCGAGGTCGCAGACGACGGGTTCGGCGCCGGCGGCGCGCAGCGCGGCGGCGTGGTCGGGGTTGCGGATCAGTCCGAGTGGGGTGTCGCCGCGTCCGGCGAGGTCCCGTTCCAGCAGCTTGGCGATCTTGCCGTGGCCTCCGGCGATGACGACGCGCATGTGCTCAACCTAGCCCGCCGGTGGCTGCCGTGCCGGGTGACCGGCTTCGGTGATCGTGAGGTTGGCGGCACGATCCGCCGCGCGTCACCCACCGCCAACTTCATGATCAACGCCGGGGGTGGGGGCGAAGGGTGGGCGGGCGGGGGCGGGCGAGGCAGCATGGTGGGGTGAGTGAGGCGTTCGAGGTGTTGGCCGGGCTGGTGGCCGGCGGGGGTGTGGTGGTGCTCAGCGGCGCCGGCTTGTCCACCGAGTCGGGCATTCCGGACTATCGGGGGCCCAGTGGCGCGGCGCGCCGGCACACCCCGATGACCTACCAGGCGTTCACCCGGGACCCGGCGGCGCGGCGGCGCTACTGGGCGCGCAGCCACCTGGGGTGGCGGACCATCGTCCGGGCGGCGCCCAACGACGGGCACCGGGCGGTGGCCCGGTTGCAGCACGCGGGGCTGCTCGGCGGCATCATCACGCAGAACGTCGACGGGCTGCACACCGCCGCCGGCGCGACCGGTGTGATCGAGTTGCACGGCCGGCTCGACGAGGTGACGTGCCTGCACTGCGGCAACCTGACCGGCCGTGACGAGCTGCACCGGCGGTTGACCGAGGCGAACCCGGGGTTCGACGCGCGGGTGGCGCACGTCAACCCCGACGGCGACGTGGAGCTGCCGGACGAGGCGGTGGCCGGGTTCCGGGTCGTCGATTGCGGGGTGTGCGGCGGCGGCATGCTCAAACCGGACGTGGTGTTCTTCGGCGAGACGGTGCCGGCGCCCCGGGTGGCGGACTGTTTCGCCCTGGTGCAGGAGGCCCGGGCGTTGCTGGTGCTGGGGTCGTCGTTGACGGTCATGTCGGGGCGCCGGTTCGTGTTGCGGGCGGCGAAGCTCGGCGTTCCGGTGGCGATCGTCAACCAGGGCGTCACCCGTGGTGACGGGTACGCGACGGTGCGGCTGGACGCGCCGTTGGGCGCCACGCTGACCGCGTTGGCCGCCGGGCTGGCCGAGCCGGCGCCGGTGTGATCACACACCCTGGGACATGAGCCGGAAACACGGCCGCTGGTAGCGTGGGGGGTGCCGGTACCACCCACGTGGGAGAGACCGTCGACCCGACGGCGCCGAAGGGGCAGATTCTCCCCGGAACCTCTCAGGCAAAAGGACCACGTGGGCAGGCGCTGTGGAGCGCGTCAGCGCGACTCAGGGGGAGGCCGACCCGTCGACCTCGCCCCCGCAAGGAGCGCCGCGCATGACCGCTGAGCAGTTCGCCGACCGGCACATCGGCCCCGGCCCGGACGACGAGCGCCGCATGTTGGAGGCCGTCGGCTACGGCTCCGTCGACGAGCTGATGGACGCGGCGATCCCCGAGGTGATCCGCTGGCACGGCACCCTGGACCTGCCGGCGCCGGCCAGTGAGCGGGAGGCGATCGCCGAGCTGCGCGCGCTCGCCGCCCGCAACACGGTCGCCGTGTCGATGATCGGCCTGGGCTACCACGGCACGCACACCCCGGCGGTGATCCGCCGCAACGTGTTGGAGAACCCGGCCTGGTACACCGCCTACACGCCGTACCAGCCGGAGATCAGTCAGGGCCGGCTGGAGGCGTTGCTGAACTTCCAGACCATGGTCACCGATCTGACCGGGTTGGCCACGGCGAACGCGTCGATGCTCGACGAGGGCACCGCCGCGGCGGAGGCGATGACTCTCGCCCGCCGCGCGTCGAAGAGCAGGAGCCCGGTGTACGTGGTGGACGCCGACGCGTTGCCGCAGACCATCGCCGTGATCACCAGTCGCGCCGAGCCGCTCGGTATCCAGGTGCGGGTCGTCGACGTGGACGCCGAGGAGTTGCCGGCGGAGTTCTTCGGCCTGCACCTGCAGTACCCGGGCGCGTCCGGGGTGGTCCGGGACCACGCGCCGCTGGTCGAGGCGGCGCACGCCGCGGGCGCGTTGGTGACCGTCGCGGCGGACCTGTTGGCGTTGATGCTGCTGCGTGCGCCCGGGGAGATCGGCGCGGACATCGCCGCCGGCACCACCCAGCGGTTCGGGGTGCCGATGGGCTTCGGTGGGCCGCACGCCGGCTACCTGGCGGTGCGCGCCGGCCTGGAGCGGATGCTGCCGGGCCGCCTCGTCGGGGTGTCCCGCGACGCGGACGGCAACCCGGCGTACCGGCTGGCGTTGCAGACCCGCGAGCAGCACATCCGGCGGGAGAAGGCGACCAGCAACATCTGCACCGCGCAGGTGCTCCTGGCGGTGATGGCCGGCATGTACGCGGTCTACCACGGTCCGGACGGGCTGCGTGCCATCGCCCGGCGTACCCATGGGGCGGCGGCGCGGTTGGCGGCCGGGCTGCGCGCCGGTGGCGTGCAGGTCGCGAACGTCGCGTTCTTCGACACGGTCACCGCGACCGTGCCGGGTCGCGCCGCCGAGGTGGTGGCCGCGGCGGCGGCCCGCACGGTGAACCTGCGGCTGGTCGACGCCGACCGGGTCGGGGTGTCCTGCGACGAGACGACCACCGACGCGCACCTTCGGGCGGTGTGGGCGGCGTTCGGCGTCGACGGTGTCGACGGTGACGTGGAGGTGGCGCTGCCCGACGGGTTGGCCCGCACCGGCGACGTGCTCACCCACCCGGTGTTCCGCAGTCACCACTCGGAGACGGCGATGCTGCGGTACCTGCGGCGGCTGGCCGACTTCGACTACGCGCTGGACCGGGGCATGATCCCGTTGGGGTCGTGCACGATGAAGCTCAACGCCACCACCGAGATGGAGCCGGTCACCTGGCCGGAGTTCGCGCACCTGCATCCGTTCGCGCCGGACGCGCAGACCGCCGGCTACCGGGAGCTGATCGGCCAGTTGGAGGGTTGGCTGGCGGAGGTGACCGGCTACGACGCGGTCAGTGTGCAGCCCAACGCCGGGTCGCAGGGGGAGCTGGCCGGGCTGCTGGCGATCCGCGCCTACCACCGGGAGCGCGGTGCGGGGCACCGCGACGTGTGTCTGATCCCGTCGTCGGCGCACGGCACGAACGCCGCGTCGGCGGTGATGGCCGGCATGCGGGTGGTCGTGGTGGGCTGCGACGCCGACGGCAACGTCGACCTGGTCGACCTCGACGCGAAGATCGACAAGCATCGGGACGCCCTCGCGGCGATCATGGTGACGTACCCGTCGACGCACGGGGTGTACGAGACGGGCATCGCGCAGTTGTGCGCGAAGGTCCACGACGCCGGCGGTCAGGTGTACGTCGACGGGGCGAACCTCAACGCGCTGGTCGGGTTCGCCAAGCCGGGGAAGTTCGGGGCGGACGTGTCGCACCTGAACCTGCACAAGACGTTCTGCATTCCGCACGGCGGCGGCGGCCCGGGGGTGGGTCCGGTGGCGGTGCGCGCGCACCTGGCGCCGTTTCTGCCCGGCGATCCGGTCGGCGCGTCCGTCGACGGCCGGCCGGCGATCTCCGCGGCCCGGTACGGGTCGGCGGGGATCCTGCCGATCCCGTGGGCGTACCTGCGGATGATGGGCGCGGACGGCCTGGCGCGGGCCACCGGCGTGGCGGTGCTGGCCGCGAACTACGTGGCGGTGCGGCTGCGGGCGCACTTCCCGGTGCTGTACGCCGGCAACAAGGGCCTGGTGGCGCACGAGTGCATCCTGGATCTGCGGCCGTTGACGAAGGCGACCGGGGTGAGCGTCGACGACGTGGCGAAGCGGCTGATCGACTACGGGTTCCACGCGCCGACGATGTCGTTCCCGGTGGCCGGCACGTTGATGGTGGAGCCGACCGAGAGTGAGGACCTGGCCGAGCTGGACCGGTTCTGCGACGCGATGATCGCCATCCGCGCGGAGATCGACAAGGTGGGCTCGGGGGAGTGGCCGGCGGGCGACAACCCGCTGTCGAACGCGCCGCACACGGCGGCGATGGTGTCCGGCGACGAGTGGCCGCACGCGTATCCGCGGTCGGTGGGCGCCTACCCGGGGGCGGTGGAGCGGGCGGGGAAGTACTGGCCTCCGGTGCGGCGCGTCGACGGCGCGTACGGCGACCGGAACCTGGTCTGCTCGTGTCCGGCGCCGGAGGCGTTCGAGGATTGAGGGCGTTCACGCCGGGGCGGTGGTGGATCGCCGCCCCGGCCGGCGCGCCGACGGTGTCCGTTCGGCGCGTACGCTCACTGACGCTGCGTGAGCGCTCAGGCGACGAGGGCGTGGCGGGCCGGTCCCCGGTGCGGGGCGATGGTCCGCCCGTCGGGGAGCAGCTCACCGGTGTCCTCGAAGATGATGACGCCGTTGCAGAGCAGGCTCCAGCCCTGCTCAGGAAAGCAGGCGAGGACGCGGGCGGCTTCGCGGTCGGTCGCGTCGGCGGAGGGGCAGGTGGGTTGGTGCTGACACATCGGGTTCTCCGGACTGTGGGGGCACTGTGTCATGGTTCACATGACCAGTGACGCACAGTACCAAGCGAAACCGCGCGCCATCGAGCAAGGTCGCGGCTTGTTCACCCAGAATCGGCTGAACGGATGAGGCGGAACGGTCCACACGGTGTGGAAGCGCTCCCACACGTGCCGGTCGCGGTGCCCGGCGCGCCCCCCGGCTGTCGGTCCCGACTGGTCGAGACCGCCCGGTTGCAGTGGCGCGTCGGCGACGGCGGCGACCCCGCCGACCTGGCGCAACGCTTCCTCACCGCGCACGGCGTCGGCGTCGACGACCTGACCCGGCCCGGCCGGCACACCCCCGACGGGCCGTGCGGGGCGGCGCTGTTCCTGTCCGCCGCCGCCGGCGCGTACGCCGTCGGCGCGCCGACCGGTGCGCCCACGCCCGTGCCGGCGCTGCCCGACCTGGTCGTGGTGGTCTACCACCACGGCGACCGCCCGCACCGGGCGCCGCCGCCGACCCGCTGGCGACTGGGGGACTGGCGGGACAGTTGGACCCCGGCCGCGCACGCCGCCGCCGTCGAGGCGGTCCGCGCCGCCATCGCCCGCGGCGACGTCTACCAGGTCAACGTCGTCGGGCACGCCGCCGCCGACTACGCCGGCGACCCCCGTCCGGCGCTGCTCCGCCTCGCCGCGCTGCCCGGCGCCCGCTACGGCGGCGCCCTCACCGGGCCCGGCTGGGCGTTGGGCTGCGCCTCCCCGGAGACGCTCGTCGCGATCGAACACGGCCGGCTGGTCACCCGCCCGATCAAGGGCACCCGCCCGGCCACCGCCGCCGGCCGCCGTGACCTGCTCACCTCCGCCAAGGAACGCGCCGAACACGTCATGATCGTCGACCTGGAACGCAACGACCTGGCCCGGGTGGCCCGCACCGGCTCCGTCCGCGTCGACGAGCTGTTCGCCGTACGCCGCTGGTGCGACCTGTGGCAGGCCGAGTCGACGGTGTCCGCGGCGCCCGCCGACGGCCTGGGCCTGGCCGACCTGCTGCGCGCGCTGTGCCCCGGCGGGTCGGTCACCGGCGCGCCCAAGCACGCCGCGCTCGCCCAGGTGGCGGCGCGGGAGCCGGTCGGCCGCGGCGCCGGCATGGGCGCGCTGGGCTGGGTCGGGCCGGACCGGCTCGACCTGGGACTGACCATCCGCACCGCCGCCGCCGACGCCCACCGGCTGCACCTGTGGGCCGGCGGCGGCATCACCTGGGACAGCGACCCCGCCGCCGAGGTCGCCGAGGCCGCCGCGAAGGCCGCCCCGGTACGCGCGCTGCTGGCCGCCGGCTGACCGCCGGCGGTTCAGGCGGCGGCGAACGCGTCCAGGGCGGCCACGACCCGCTCGCCGATGCCGTGGCCCTGGCCGTGCCCGCCGGACTCGACGATCTCCAGCCGGGCGTCCGGCCAGTCCTGGGTCAACCGCCACGCGATGTCGGGCGGACCGCTGACGTCCAGCCGGCCCTGCACGAGGACCCCGGGGATGCCGGTGAGCCGGCCGGCGTCGCGCAGCAACTGCCCGTCGGTCAGGAAACCCAGGTTCGCGAAGTGGTGGGTGACCAGCCGGGTGAACCCGTACCGGAACACCGGGTCGGCGTAGCGCAGGCTGGGCGCGTACCCGCCGGCGAGCGAGACGTGCACGTCCTCCCAGTCACACCAGTCGCGCGCCGCCCGCTCCCGCACCGCCGGGTCGGGATCGTTGACCAGCCGGGCGTACGCGGCGGCCAGGTCGCCGTCCCGGTCGGCCTCGGGCACCCCGTCGCGGAAGCGCGCCCACTCCTGCGGGAACACCCGGCCCATGTCCCGGGTCACCCACTCGATCTCGCGGCGGGTGTTGGCCACCACGCTGAACAGCACCAACGCGGTGACCCGCCGCGGGTGCGCCTGCGCGTACGCCAGGGACAACGCCGAACCCCACGACGCGCCGCACAGCAGCCACCGGTCCACGCCCAGGTGCGCGCGCAGCGCCTCCATGTCGGCCACCAGGTGGGCGGTGGTGTTCACCGACAGGTCGGTCGCCGGGTCGGCGGCCGGCGGGGTGCTGCGCCCGCAGCCACGCTGGTCGAACAGCACGACCCGGTAGGCGGCCGGGTCGAACAGCTGCCGCCACGACGCGCCGGCGCCCGAGCCGGGACCGCCGTGCACGACCAGCGCCGGCCGCCCGTCCGGATTGCCACAGGTTTCCCAGTACACGCGTTGGCCGTCGCCGACGTCCAGGTGACCCGACGCGTACGGCTCGATCGGGGGATACATGTCCGCGGTCCTCCCACCACCGGAAACAACAGCGCTGTTACATTAGCGGACGTGACCGCCCCCCACCGCGACGCCCTCGGCACCCTGCTGCGCCACGTCCTGGAACTGCTCGACGGCGACGTCGCCGCCGTCCACGACCGACTCGGCCTCACCGACTACCGGCCCCGCTACTCACCCGTGGTCCGCGTCCTCGTCACCGACGGACCCCTGCCCATCCGCGACCTCGCCGAGCGCGTCGGCGTCACCCACTCCGCCGCCAGCCAGACCGTCGCCGGCATGCGCCGCGCCGGCCTGGTCACCCTCACCCCCGGCACCGACGCCCGCCACCGCATCGTCACCCTCACCGACCGCGCCCGCGCGCTGCTGCCCGCCGTCGAAGCCGAATGGGCCGCCACCACCGCCGCCATGCGCCACCTCGACACCGAACTGCCCGTCCCGCTCGCCGACGAGCTGTACGCCGTGCTCACCGCGCTGCGCCACCGCCCGCTGCGCGACCGCATCGCCGACACCGGGCTGCTCCCACCGGCGGGTGGGCACCCCGGGCCGGTAAGCAACGGATAGCCTTCCGGGCATGACTATGCGCCCGATCCGGATCATCGGCGACCCCGTCCTGCGCACCCCCAGCGAACCGGTCACCACCTTCGACGCCGAACTCCGCGCCCTCGTCGCGGACCTGATGGACACCCTGCTCGGCGCGCCCGGCCGCGCCGGCGTCGCCGCCCCCCAGATCGGCGTCAACGCCCAGGTCTTCGTCTACGGCGCCGACGGCCACCTCGGCCACCTCGTCAACCCCACCTTGGAACTGTCCGAGGAACTCCAGGACGACGACGAGGGCTGCCTGTCCATCCCCGGCCTCTACTTCCCGACCCCCCGCGCGTTGCACGCCACCGCCCACGGCCACGACCAGCACGGCGAACCCCTCACCATCACCGGCAGCGGCTTCCTCGCCCGCGCCCTGCAACACGAGACCGACCACCTGCACGGCCGCCTCTACGTCGACACGCTGCGCGGCGACACCCGCCGCCGGGCGCTACGGGAGATCCGCGCCGGCCGGTTCGACTCACCCAGCCGGGCCCGCTGACACCCCGCCCGACCCGCCGGCCACCCGCGTCAACGCGCACTCGGTGAACCCCGCGACCCGGGTGAAACCCAACCGCCCGTACAACCGCACCGCCGCGGCGTTGTCCGCCCGCACGTTCAGCGTCACATGATCCACCGACGCCCGCAGCCGCGCGCACAACGCCGCCACCACACCCGCGCCCAGACCACGCCCCCGCACGTCCGGATGCGTCGTCACGTTCCCCACCGCCGCCACCCGCCACCGCGGCGACCACACGTGCACCCCCGCCACCGCCACCAACCGGCCACCCTCGCGCACCCCCACATACTGGCCGGTGTCCACCATCCGCGGATCGAACCAGTTCCCCGGATACGCCACCGCGTACAACTCCCGCAACTGCGGCAGGTCCGCCCGACCCAACGGCTCACCCACCGCCGGCACCGCCGCCAACCGCACCGGATCCGTCAACACCATCCGATCGTGCGCCGCCGCGTCCGACACCCCGTACCACCGCGCCACCGTCGCCTCCAGACCAGGGGACAGGTGCGCCCACAACCGCGCCGGCAACACCGGCGCCACCGCCACCAACAACCCCGACAACGCCGCCACCCGATCCGGCGCCGCGAACGCCAACAACGTCGGCAACTCCACCCCGTGGTACAGCAACACCACCTCGTCACCCGAGCGGAACCACGACGTGTACGGCCAGAAGAAATCGTCCAGATCACCCAACTGGTACGCGTGCAACACCGGATCCCGACCCAACAACCCGGCCAGCACCGCCCGGTCATGCTCCGCCCGCACCGCCATCACCGCACCGCCGACCACTGGTCGTAACCCAACCGCGCCACCAACGCCAGCACCACCACCAACAACACCACCCGCACGAACCCCGCACCCCGCCGCAACGCCATCCGCGCACCCACCACCGCCCCGGCCACGTTGCACACCGCCATCGCCGCCCCCAACCACCACCACACGTGCCCCGTCAGCCCGAACACCACCAGCGCCCCCAGATTCGTCCCCGCGTTCACCACCTTCGCCATCGCCGACGCGTGCACGAAATCCGCACCCACCAACGCCGTGAACACCAACACCAGAAACGTGCCCGTACCCGGACCGATCAACCCGTCGTACAACGCGACACCCAACCCCGCCACCGCCACCGCCACCACCACCCGCCACCGGGTCCGCCGCGCCGGCGACGCCACCACCCCCAACCGCGGCCGGGCCACCACGAACACCGCCACCGCCACCAACACCACGAGCACCACCGGCCGGTACGCCCCCGCCGGCACCGCACCCGCCAACGCCGCACCCAACCCGGCCGTCACCACCGCCAACCCCGCCGCCGGACCCGCCACCGCCCAGTCCAGCTTCGTCCGCCGCGCATACGTCACCGCCGCCGTCGACGTACCGAAGATCGCCGCCAACTTGTTCGTCCCCAACGCCGTCGCCACCGGCACCCCCGGCGCCGCCAGCAACAACGCCGGCAACAGCAGCAACCCGCCACCACCCACCACCGCGTCCACCCACCCCGCCAACGCGGCAGCGGCCAGCAACGTCGTCAACGACCCGGCATCCACGGCCGCATTCTGCCCACCCCGCCGCCACCGGCGGGCACCCCTGTGGCCAGCCTCACCGCCCCCGACGACGCCGCAACCACAACCCCACCGACGCCACCGCCACGAACACCAGCACCGAACAGCACAACAGCTTCAGCATCCGCCCAGCCTGCCACCACCACGTAGGGTGTGCAGGTGCGCCTGGCCACCTTCAACCTGCTGCACGGCCGCTCCCTCACCGACGGGCTCGTCGACCCCGACCGACTCACCGCCGCCGTCACCGCCCTCGACGCCGACGTGCTCGCCCTCCAGGAAGTCGACCGCGACCAGACCCGCAGCGGCAAACTCGACCTCACCGCCCTCGCCGCCCACGCCCTGCACGCCGACCACCACCGCTTCGCCGCCGCCGTCGTCGGCACCCCCGGCGAACACTTCCGCCCCCTCACCCACGACGACGACGGCCACGGCGAACCCCTCTACGGCGTCGGCCTCATCAGCCGCCACCCCGTCCGCTCCTGGCAGGTCACCCGCCTACCCGCCGCGCCCGTCCGCTCACCCATCTACATCCCCGGCCCCGGCGGCGGACTCGTCCTGCTGCGCGACGAACCCCGCGTCGTCCTCGCCGCCGTCCTCGACACCCCTCACGGCCCGCTCACCGTCGCCGCCACCCACCTGTCCTTCGTCCCCGGCTGGAACGTGTGGCAACTGCGCCGCGTCGTCCGCGCCCTGCGCGCCCTACCCGCCCCGCGCATCCTGCTCGGCGACCTCAACCTCCCCGCCGGCCCCGCCGCCGCGCTGTCCCGCTGGCGCCCCCTGGCCCGCCGCCCCACCTACCCGGCCGGACAACCCCGCGTCCAGCTCGACCACATCCTCGCCGACCCCCACCACCTCGACCGGCTCCCACCCGTCACCGCCGTCGCCACGCCACCGTCCACCATCTCCGACCACCGCCCCCTCGTCGTCGACCTCGGCTGACCAGCCGCCGACGACGCCCGGTCACCAGTCGTCCACGACCTCGAGCCGGACGGCTCCATCGCGGGTGCCCACGGCCAGAACGGCCCCGTCGGACGCGTACTCCACGGCGGTGACCGGACCGTACCGGCCGTCGAGAGTGTGCACCGGCAAGCCGTTACTGGCGTCGAAGATCCGCACCCGGCCGTGGCCGTCGCCCACAGCCATGCTGTTCCTGATCAGCGGATTGAACGCGACGACCGCAGGACCGGCATCGCTGCGCAGAAAACGCACCCGACGGCCGTTACTGGCATCCCAGATGCCCGGCGGCGCGCCCGCCGCGACGACGGCAAGGGTGTTCCGGGTCAACGGGTCGAACCGGATCGACGTGACCCGCCCCGGTATCCGTTCCCCGACGCTGACGCGGGCGCCGTCGCTGCTGCTCCAGACCTCCAGGGCACCGTCGCCGCCGGCCGCCAGATCGCCCTCGTTGTGGCAGTCGAACGCCAGCGCGGTGATGTCGGCCAGCCCGGTGTGCAGTTCCCGCACGAGCCGGCCGGTGTCCGTCCGCAGGATCCGCACCGTCCCGCCCCCGCCGACGGTCGCGACGATCCCACGCCGACGCGGATCGAACGCGAAGACCATCCTGCTTCCGGCGGCCCGGCCGGCGATGCTGAGGACAGGCTTGCCGTCCGTGGTGTTCCACAGCCGCAACAAACCGTTCGTGCCGGCCGTCGCCAGCACATTGCGGTTCAGCGGATCGAACTGCACATCAGTGACCTGCTCGTCACCGGTGACGAGAATATGGCGCCGCACGACCGTGCGGGTGTCCCAGACCTCCACCACCCCGCCCGCACCGGTCACGGCGAGATCGCCGGTGGCGAACCTGCCGAACCGGCTGACGGCCACAAGCGTCGACACTGCCGGCCCGGCGACACGGATCCCGCCGGCGGCGCCGGCCGGATCGTGGCGACCCGTCAACGCCCCGGGCCGCGGCACGCTCATACCGAACAGCACCAGGACCACCGCCGCCCCCACCCCCAGCACAGGTCGCGGCACCCGCCGCAGCAGCACAGCGCCGGCACGTGCCCGATGCCGGATCCCGGACCGGCCGCCGCCCGCGCGCGCCCCCACGACCGCCTCCTGACCGGCCGGCTGCGCTGACCCCTCCGGCACCGGATGCGGACGCGGCGACGACGGCACGGCTCGGGCGCCGCGGGACGCCGCCGCACGCGCCTGCTCCCAGCGCACGACCCACTCCGCCGGATCACCACCGCACGCCCGCACAAAGGCCTCGACCGTCTCCCACTGCGCAATGTGGTCGCCGCCCGCGGCTTCGGCCAACGCGGTCCGGGAACGCCCGGTCCGGCGAGCCATCTGCAGATACTTCGGAGACCCGGCGGCGACCCGCAAGGCACGCAACTGCATCGCGAAGGCGGCGGCGGGCCCGGACGACGCATCAAGCGGACGCTCCGTACGCGACATGCCCCCAGCGTGCCGATAGGCCGTCGCCCCGCGCAATAGACCGTCGCCGCCGCCGACGGCCACACCGCGGCATACAACCGGTGGAACCTGACCGACAAACGTCATCGAGGAGCACCGATGCGCCGATCCCCACGGCTGCTGCACGCCGCCGCAGCACTTGCCCTCTCCACGTCCGCCCTGACCGCCCTGACCAGCACGACCGCCCACGCCGCGCTGCCCAACTGCAACCAGTGGGCGACGAACTGGGGTAACGAACCCAGGCCGAGGATCCCCACCTACGGCAGCGGCAACTGGGACTGTGTGATGGGCTCCGGAAACGTCTCAGAAGGCGTGTGGGCCCTGCAATACACCATGAAGTACTGCTACGAGCAGAACATCACCGTCGACAAGGTGTTCGGAGCCCAGACCCGCTCGGCGCTGATCAACGTACAACGCCAGGTCGGCGCCACAGCCGACGGCGTCTACGGCCCCGCCACCCGATCCCGGATGCAATGGGCCCGCGCCACAGGACCCGACAACAGCTGCATCCCCGTCGGCTGAGGCACACCGCCGCCGCGAAACACACCCTGCCCCGGCCCGCCGGCCGCCACGACCGGCGGGCCCGCCCATGTCACCCCAACCCCACCCGCCGCCGCGCCGCCTGCACCGCGTTACGGAACAACATCGCCACCGTCGTCGGACCCACCCCGCCCACCCGCGGCGTGATCGCACCCGCCACCGCGGCACACGACTCGTCCACATCCGGCAACAACCGCCGCCCCTCGTACCGCACCCCACCACCGACCACCACCGCACCCGGACGCACATGCTCCGGCCGCACGATCCCCGGCACCCCCGCCGCCGCCACCAGGATCTCCGCCCGCCGCGTGTACCGAGGCCAGTCCGCCACCCCCGTGTGCACCACCGTCACCGCCGCGTTCGCCGTCGGCCGCTTCTGCGCCAACAACATCGCCAACGGCCGACCCAACGTCGCACCCCGACCCAGCACCACCACCTCCCGACCCGACACCGGCACCCCGTGGAACGCCAACAACGCCTCGATCCCCGCCGGCGTACACGGCAACGGACCCGGCAACCCCAACGCCAACCGGCCCATGTTCACCGGATGCATCCCGTCCACGTCCTTGTCCGGATCCACCACCGCCAACGCCCGGTCGTAATCCAGACCCCCCGGAATCGGATGCTGCACCAACACCCCGTGCACCCCGGAATCGGCGTTGAAATCCGCCACCACCGCATGCAGGTCCGCCTGCGACGCCGACGCCGGCAAATGCACGTGCGGCGACGCGAACCCCAACGCCGCCGCCTGCCGCTGCTTGATCCGGATGTAACCCGCGCTCGCGTCGTCGTCACCCACCAGCACCGTCGCCAACGCCGGCGTCACCCCCACCGCGCGCAGCTCCGCCACCGACGCGGCCACCTCACCCAACACCCGCTCCGCCACCGGCCCACCCGGCAACAACCGCGCCGACGAACCCGCGACCACCGAAGAAGAAGACATGCGACACCTCGCCCGCGGAGGCCCAGGCGGTCGACCCCCACGACGAGCTCCCCGATGGTTCACCCATCCCCGTGCCGCCAGTCGCGTCCCCCTCACCCTGCCACAGCCCGCGCCACGATCGCATCCACCACCGACTGCCACCCCGGCAACGACGCCAACACCGCATCCGCCCGCCGCCGCCGATCCGCCACCGACACCACCTGAAGATCCGCCAACACCGCCACCAACCCCGGCCGCAACGCCCGCTCCCGCTCCGGCGCCACCACCCCCAACACCACCAGACACCGCGCGTACGTCACCACCACCCAGAACATCGCCTCCCGGTGCCGCCCCGCCGCCACCAACGCCGCACCACCGTCGAACACCACCGGCCGCCCCGCCACGCTCAGATCCGCCCCGAACGCGAACCCCTCCCGCGGCAGCCCCGCCACCTCGTCGAACACCACCGCCAAACTCGCCAGATGCTCCCGCACCCGCCCCGCGCCCACCCCACCGCCGTCCACCGCCGCCAGCAACCCCGCATACCGCCCACCGAACCCGAACCGCGTCAACACCTCCGACGCCCGCACGAACCGCCGCCGCACCGTCGGATCCACCAACCCCGCCACCGCCGGCCACACCGCCAACAGCGACGTCGGGAACACCCACGCCAACACCTGCTCCGCGAGCGGCGCCCCGGCGTCCAGCACCCGCAACCCACCCTCGATCCGCCGCCGCACCCCCGCACAGCGCCGCCGCACCCACACCGGATCCGCGTACCCCGCCGCCACCCGCCGCCGCACCGCCGCCAGCCGCCCCGACGGATCCGCGATCACCGCGTCGCGACGGAACATCGGCGCGAACACCCACGACCCCAGCACGTCCTCCGGCTCACCCACCTCCGCCCAGGTGACCGAGCTGACCTCCAACAGCACCCCCCGATGCACGAACTTGCCCACCTTCACACCGGCGGACTCCCGCACCAACAGCACGTCCACGTCCGACCACACCGGCAGCTCCGCGTCATCCGGCAACCCCACCGTCGAGCCGCTGAACAACGCCCCCTCCACCGACGGATCCGTACGCATCCGCTCCCGCACCCAGCCGACCGCCACCGCCCGCGCCGCATCCACCCGCATCCGACCGATCCTGCCACCACCAGCCGCACACCCACGGTTGCCGACCAGACACCAAGCTCCTGTCCGCCATCGACCTGCACACCGAAGACGCCGTCCTGCTCCTCGACGCCGCCGAGCTACCCTCCGAACACCACCTGACCCCGAGCCGAACCCCTGCCTCGCCCGGGGCACCTCCCACCACCCGGCCCACGTCGCGAACCACCTCGGCCCGCCCGGCGCGCCCCCAAGCCACTAGAGACCCAACCCCGACAACGCCCGGTTCGTGCGGTTGGCCGCCACCGCCGCCCGCTGCTGACCCGCCGTCACCTCGATGTACGTCTGCGACGACGCCAACGACGCATGCCCCAGCAACCGCATGATCTCCGCCGCGCTCGCCCCGTCCTCGGCCAACCGCGTCGCGAACGTGTGCCGCAACGCGTGCAACCGCGCCCCCCGCGGCACCCGGTCACCGATGCCCGCCCGCCGGAAACACGACTCCACCAGATACTGCAGACCACCCCGACGCAACGGCTCACCCCGCCGGTCCACCAGCAACGGCCCGTCCGGACGCACACTGCGCACCCCGAACCGGCGCCGCCTGCTGTCCAGGTAACCACCCACCACCCGGTCCACGCCCGCCTCGATCGGCACCGTGCGCGGCCGGCCGCCCTTACCGGCCACGTCCACCCGCCGCTCACCGTCGCGACCGGCCAGCGACGACACCCGCAGCGCCAGCAACTCCGACAGGCGCAACCCGGCGCACAGCGCCAACGCCAGCACCACCACGTCCCGCTCCGGCCACGGGTCGCGCTGCCGGCCCTCGGCGCGCGCCACCGCCGCCAGCAGCTCCTCCGGGGTGTCCTCGCCCCGCAGCGGCTTGGGCCGGGGGAGCGGCGTGCGGGGCCGCCCCACCGCCGGCATCGGGTTCCCGGCCACCACGCCGTCGGCGACCAGGAACGTGAAGAAACTGTTCCAGGTGGACCAGGCGCGGTGGACCGACGCGGCGGCGCGGGGGGCGGCGAAACGGGCGAACGCCGCGCGCATCAGCCGGGGGGACAGCGCGCCGACCGGCAGTCGGCCCAGGGGGAGGGGAGTGGCGTCACCGTCGGCCACCTCCAGCGCGGCGACGCCGGTGAGGTCCCGCCGGTACGCGGCGAGGGTGTGCGGGGAGGGCTTGCGGGTGGCCCGGGCGGTCAGGAACTCCTCGATCAGCGCCTCAACCGTTTGGTCCGGTTTGTCATGCATAAGGGATATTATGCATGATTTTCGCGTCCCCGCCAGGTCGCCACTGCGGGGGAGCGCACCCGGAAACGCGATTGCCGCACCCCGCAGACTGGACCCATGGTGGAGATCGACGCCGCACTCGTCCGCGCCCTGGTCGCCGCACAGTTCCCGCAGTGGGCGCACCTGCCGGTCACCGCCGTCGCGCGCCAGGGATGGGACAACCGGACGTTCCGCCTCGGCGAGCACCTGCTGGCCCGACTGCCCAGCGCCGAGGGTTACGTACCCGGCGTCGCCAAGGAGAACCGCTGGCTGCCCGCCCTGGCCCGCCACCTGCCGCTGCCCGTACCCGAGCCGGTCGCCACCGGCACGCCCGGCGCCGGCTACCCGTACCCCTGGTCGGTGCGGCGCTGGCTGCCCGGCGACACGCTGGAGGCCGCCGACGGCCTGGACCGTGTCGCCGTGGCCCGGGACCTCGGCGGCCTGCTGGCCGCGCTGCGCCGGGCGCCGACAGTGGGCGGACCGGTCGCGGGCCGGCACTCGGCGTTCCGGGGCTGCCACCCGAGCGTCTACGGCGACGAGGTGGAGCAGGCCCTGGCCACGCTGGGTGACCGGGTGGACGCCGCCGGCGTCCGGGAGGTGTGGGCGCGCGCGGTGACGTCCGCCTGGCCGGCGGCGCCGGTGTGGTTCCACGGTGACGTCTCGGCCGGGAACCTGCTGGTCGCGCGGGGTCGGCTCGCCGCGGTGATCGACTTCGGGCAGTGCGGCGTGGGTGATCCGGCCTGCGATCTGGTGCCGGCCTGGACGTGGTGCGTCGGCGTCGAGCGCGCGGCGTTCCGGGAGGCGGTCGGGTTGCCGGCCGACGTGTGGCGGCGGGCCCGGGGCTGGGCGCTGTGGAAGGCGCTCGTCACGATGGTGTCCGGGTCGAGCTCGGATGCGGAGCCGCTGCGGGTGCTGGCGGCGGTCCTGGCGGATCCGGTGGTGGAGTGACGGGGAGACCCCCGCTCCGCCTTACTTGACATAATGTGCATTATCGAATCGCGCGGCGGCGGGCTCGGGCGGCGGTGTAGGTGTCCGACACCGCCGCCCGAGGCTCAGGTCCCGACGTAGTCGGCGAGGTGTTCGCCGGTGAGTGTGGAGCGCTTGGCCACCAGGTCGGCCGGGGTGCCCTCGAACACGACGCGGCCCCCGTCGTGTCCGGCGCCCGGGCCGAGGTCGATGATCCAGTCGGCGTGCGCCATGACGGCCTGGTGGTGCTCGATCACGATGACCGACCTGCCGGCGTCGACGAGCCGGTCGAGCAGGCCGAGCAGTTGGGCGACGTCGGCCAGGTGCAGGCCGGTGGTCGGTTCGTCCAGGACGTAGACGTCGCCCTTGTCCCCCATCCGGGTGGCCAGCTTGAGCCGCTGCCGCTCCCCTCCGGACAGCGTGGTCAGTGGTTGACCGAGCGTGAGGTAGCCGAGCCCGACGTCGGCGAGTCGGGCGAGGATGGTGTGGGCGGCCGGGAGGCGCGCGTCGCCGGCGCCGAAGAACGTCTCGGCCTCGTCGACCGGCATGGCGAGGACTTCGCTGATGTCGCGGCCACCGAGGTGGTAGTCGAGCACGCCGGCCTGGAACCGCTTGCCCTCGCAGTCCTCGCAGGTGCTGGCGACGCCGGCCATCATGCCGAGGTCGGTGTAGATGACGCCGGCGCCGTTGCAGGTGGGGCAGGCGCCTTCGGAGTTGGCGCTGAACAGGGCCGGTTTGACGCCGTTTGCCTTGGCGAAGGCCTTGCGGACGGGGTCGAGCAGGCCGGTGTAGGTGGCCGGGTTGCTGCGGCGGGAGCCGCGGATGGCGCTCTGGTCGATGCTGACGACGTCGTCGCGCCGGGCCAGGGAGCCGTGGATGAGGCTGCTCTTGCCGGAGCCGGCGACGCCGGTGACGACGACCAGCACGCCGAGTGGGATGTCGACGTCGACGTCGCGCAGGTTGTGGGTGGCGGCGCCGCGGATGGGCAGGGTGCCGGTGGGGGTACGGGTGGTGTCCTTGAGGGTGGCCCGGTCGTCGAGGTGGCGGCCGGTGACGGTGTCGCTGGCGCGTAGTCCGGCGACGGTGCCTTCGTAGCAGATGGTGCCGCCGGCGGTGCCGGCGCCGGGGCCGAGGTCGACGACGTGGTCGGCGATGGCGATGGTTTCCGGTTTGTGTTCGACGACCAGGACGGTGTTGCCCTTGTCGCGCAGGCGTAGCAGGAGGTTGTTCATGCGGGCGATGTCGTGCGGGTGCAGGCCGATGGTGGGTTCGTCGAAGACGTAGGTGACGTCGGTGAGGGATGAGCCGAGGTGGCGGATCATCTTGGTGCGTTGGGCCTCGCCGCCGGAGAGGGTGCCGGCGGGGCGGTCGAGGCTGAGGTAGCCGAGGCCGATCTCGACGAAGGAGTCGAGGGTGTCCCCCAGTGCGGTGAGCAGTGGGCCGACGGAGGGTTCGTGCAGGTCGCGTACCCAGGTGGCGAGGTCGCTGATCTGCATGGCGCAGGCGTCGGCGATGGTGATGCCGTTGATCTTCGAGGAGCGGGCTTCGGGGCTCAGTCGGGTGCCGGCGCAGTCGGGGCAGGTGGTGAAGGTGACGGCGCGTTCGACGAAGGCGCGGATGTGTGGCTGCATGGCGTCGATGTCCTTGGCGAGCATCGACTTCTGGATGGCGGGGATGAGGCCGGTGTAGGTGACGTTGATGCCCTCGACCTTGACCTTGGTGGGTTCCTTGTGGAGGAGGTCGTGCCGTTCGCGGTCGGTGTAGTCGCGCAGGGGTTTGTCGGGGTCGAACATGCCGCTGGCGCGGAAGATGCGGCCGTACCAGCCGTCCATGCTGTAGCCGGGGATGGTGATGGCGCCTTCGTTGAGGGTGCGGTCGGCGTCGTAGAGGACGGTGAGGTCGAAGTCGGTGACGGCGCCGCGGCCTTCGCAGCGGGGGCACATGCCACCGAGGCGGTGGAAGGTGCCTTTCTTGGTCTGGGTCTTGCCGGGACCGCGGTCGACGGTGATGGCGCCGGTGGCGCGGACGGAGGGGACGTTGAAGGAGTAGGCGTTGGGTGGGCCGATGTGGGGTTGGCCGAGGCGGCTGAAGAGGATGCGGAGCATGGCGTTGGCGTCGGTGGCGGTGCCGACGGTGGAGCGGGGGTCGGTGCCGATGCGTTCCTGGTCGACGATGATGGCGGTGGTGAGGCCTTCGAGGATGTCGACGTCGGGGCGGGACAGGGTGGGCATGAAGCCTTGGAGGAAGGCGCTGTAGGTCTCGTTGATGAGGCGTTGGGATTCGGCGGCGATGGTGCCGAAGACCAGGGAGCTCTTGCCGGAGCCGGAGACGCCGGTGAAGACGGTGAGGCGGCGTTTGGGCAGCTCGACGTCGACGTTGCGGAGGTTGTTCTCGCGGGCGCCGTGGACGCGGATGACGTCGTGTCGGTCGGCGTGGGCCGTGGTCATGGGTCTCCGTCCGGTTGGTGCGGTGTGGGGCCGGCCGGTGTGCGGCCCACCGGCCGGCGTACATAGTACGGTACGGGTGGCGGGAAAGGCCCGTCGAAACGCCTCCCCCGGGGTTCAGCGCCGCTCGTTGATGCGGATGAGGTTGCCGGTGGGGTCCCGGAAGGCGCAGTCGCGGACGCCGTAGGGCTGTTCGGTGGGTTCCTGGACGACGTCGGCGCCGCTGGCCTGGAGACGGTCGAAGAGCGCGTCGAGGTCGTCGGTGGCGAGGGTGAGCGCGCCGTAGGTGCCCTTGGCGATGAGTTCGAGGATGGTGCGGCGTTCGTCGTCGGTGATGCCGGGGTCGGCGGCCGGGGGGTGCAGGACGATGCCGGTCTCGGGTTGCTCGGGTGGGCCGACGGTGAGCCAGCGCATGGTGGTGCCGCCGCCGACGTCGTTGCGCAGCTCGAAGCCGAGGGTGTCGCGGTAGAAGGCGAGGGCGGCGTCGGCGTCGGTGTGGGGCAGGAAGGTGTAGTGGATCGTGATGGTCATGGTGGTCACGCTAGTTCGGTGGGGTGGCGGGGGGCTTCTCGATTCCTGATCGGTCGGGTGGTGTGTTTGGTGAGGCACGGGGGTGGTTCGGCGGCGCCGGGTGTGTGGCGGGCGCGGTAGGCGCTGGGTGGTTCGCCGACGAGTTCGGTGAAGCGGGTGCTGAACGTGCCGAGGGACTGGCAGCCGACGGCGAAGCAGACATCGGTGACGCTGAGGTCGCCGCGGCGCAGCAGGGCCATGGCGCGTTCGATGCGGCGGGTCATGAGATAGGAGTACGGGGTTTCGCCGTAGGTCTGGCGGAACTGGCGGCTGAGGTGGCCGGCGGACATGTGTTCGCCGCGGGCGAGGGCTTCGACGTCGAGGGGCTGGGCGTGTTCGCGGTCGATGCGGTCGCGGATGCGGCGCAGCCGGGTGAGGTCGCGCAGGCGTTGGGCGAAGGCGGGGTCGTCGGTGGCCGGGTGGTGGGCTGGCACGTGTGCATTTTCGCTGGTCGGGGGCGGGGGCGTCCAGGTGTTCAGCGCAGTCGGCGGGCGGTGAACCGGGTGGGTGGGTCGGCGATGGCGTCCTGGGCGGCGACGAGTTGGAGTTCGCGGGTGCCGGCGGCGAGGGTGGCTTCGAGGACCGCGTAGATGGAGTTGGTGGTGTGTTCCAGGGCGGTCGCGGGTGAGCCGGTGGTGGCGAGGTGGGCCAGGTAGAGGGCGGCGGTGACGTCGCCGCCGCCGTTGGGGCTGATCGGCAGCAGCGGGGTGGTGACGGCCCAGGCGCCGTCGGTGGAGACGGCGACGACGTCGAGGTGGTCGGCGGGCAGGTCGCCGTGCAGGACGCTGGTGACCAGGACGTGTTCGGGGCCGGTGGCGCGGACGGCGTCGACGGCGGCGAGCAGGTCGTCGAGGGTGTGGGTGGGGCGTCCGGCGAGGAACTCCAGCTCGAACTGGTTGGGGGTGACGATGTCGGCGCGGGGGACGACGGTGTCGCGCAGGTATTCGGGGATGCCGGGGCGGACGAACATGCCGCGGCCGACGTCGCCCATGACCGGGTCGCAGCAGTAGAGGGCGGCCGGGTTGGCGGCCTTGACCTGGGCGACGGCGTCGAGGATGACGGCGCCGACGGCGGGGTCGCCCTGGTAGCCGGAGAGGACGGCGTCGGCGGTGCCGAGCACGCCGCGGTCGGCGATGCCGGCGATGACGTCGGCGACGTCGGTGGGGGCGAGCAGGGGGCCGCGCCAGGCGCCGTAGCCGGTGTGGTTGGAGAAGTGCACGGTCAGCACCGGCCAGACCTCGTGGCGGAGGCGTTGCAGCGGGAAGACGGCGGCGGAGTTGCCGACGTGGCCGTAGGCGACCGAGGACTGGATGGACAGGATCTTCACGGGCTCATCCTCGCACCCCGGTCGGCGGTCACGCTCGGTGGTCGTCGGGCGACGGATGCGGGTACGGTCGACCGTTCGGCTCCGGGTTTCGACCGTCGGGCGCGTGGCGGGTTTGGGCACTGCGCGCGCGGGGGGCATGAAGCGAGAGGTTCTCGCCATCTGGACGGAGGAAGCACTGATGCTTTCCGCACTCGATCGTCGGCACACCATCGCGCCGCCGGGGTACAGCCGGTGGCTGATCCCGCCGGCGGCGCTGGCGGTCCATCTCTGCATCGGGCAGGTCTACGCGACCAGCGTGTACAAGAACTCCCTGATCGCGCATTTCGACTCGGGGCAGACGGCGATCGGTGTGATCTTCAGCATCGCGATCGTGATGCTGGGGTTGTCGGCCGCGGTGGCCGGCACCTGGGTGGAGGCGAACGGGCCGCGTAAGGCGATGTTCGTCTCGGCGTGCTTCTGGGCGGCGGGCTTCGGTGTGGGCGCGCTGGGCATCGCGACCTCGCAGCTGTGGCTGCTGTATCTGGGGTACGGGGTGCTGGGCGGGATCGGTCTGGGGATCGGGTACATCTCCCCCGTCTCCACGTTGATCAAGTGGTTCCCGGACCGGCCGGGGCTGGCCACCGGGCTGGCGATCATGGGGTTCGGCGGTGGGGCGATGGTGGCCTCTCCCCTGTCCCGGCAGCTGCTGTCGTTGTTCGACCCGGCGTACGACCCGTCGAACAGCGGGTCGACGGCGTCGGGGTCGGCGCTGGTGTGGCTGTTCGTCACGCTGGGTGTCGGCTACTTCGTGATCATGATGTTCGGGGTGTTCAACGTGCGGGTGCCGGCGCCGGACTGGCGGCCGGCCGGGTTCGACCCGGCGAAGGTGGCGGCGAGGCCGATGGTGACCACCGCGAACGTGTCCGCGGCGAACGCGGTGCGGACGCGGTCGTTCTGGCTGCTGTGGGTGGTGCTGTTCTGCAACGTGACGGCGGGCATCGGCATCCTGGAGCAGGCCAGCCCGATGATCCAGGACTTCTTCCGCGACGGCGGCGCCTCGTCGGTGTCGGTGGCGGCGGCCGGCGGGTTCGTCGGGTTGCTGTCGCTGTTCAACATGGCGGGCCGGTTCGTCTGGTCGTCGACGTCGGACGTGATCGGCCGTAAGCCGATCTACGTGGTGTATCTGGGTGTGGGCCTGGTGCTGTACCTGGTGCTGGCGCTGGTCGGGCAGACCGCGCCGGCGTTGTTCGTGTTGTTGGCCTGCGTGATCCTGTCGTTCTACGGCGGCGGGTTCGCGACCGCGCCGGCGTACCTGCGGGACCTGTTCGGCACGTTCGAGGTGGGCGCGATCCACGGTCGGCTGCTGACGGCGTGGTCGGCGGCCGGGGTGGCCGGTCCGCTGATCGTCAACGCGTTCCTGGACGCGCAGGGCGAGCCGGGCACGTTGACCGCGGCGGCGTACCGGCCGGCGCTGTTCACGATGGTCGGGGTGCTGGCGGTGGGGCTGGTGGCGAACCTGCTGATCCGACCGGTGCCGCGGCGGTTCCACGAGCCGGCGTCGGGCCGGGACGAGATGACGCACGGGCAGCCGGTGACGGCGGAGCGGAGCGGATCATGAGTGAGCGCGGCGGTGGCGGGCAGCAGGTCCGTCTGGTGGTGTCGTGGCTGGTGGTGGCCGTGCTGCTGGGTTACGGCGTGGTGCAGACGCTGATCACGGCGGCGAAGTTGTTCACGCAGTGACGTGCTGCGGCGGCCCGGGGTCCGACCCGGGCCGCCGCGCCGGTCAGAGGCCGCCGGCGACGCGCAGGACCGCGCCGGTGGTGTACGAGGCGTCGGGGCCGAGCAGGTGGGCGATGGCGCCGGCCACCTCGTCGGGTTCCCCGGCGCGGCCCAGCGGGATGCGGCCGGCGGCGCTCTCGGGGCGGTCCGGCACGCCGGAACGGGCGTGGATGTCGGTGCGGATGATGCCGGGGGCGACCGCGTTGACCCGGATGCCGCGCGGCGCGAGTTCCTTGGCCAGGCCGACGGTGAGCGTGTCGGTGGCGGCCTTGACGGCGGCGTAGTGGATGTACTCGCCGGGGCTGCCGAGGGTGGCGGCGGCGGAGGACACGTTGACGATGGCGCCGCCGGTGGTCATCCGGCGGGCGGCCTGCTGGGCGCAGAGCACGTAGCCGACGAGGTTGACGTCGACGACCTCGCGCAGGTCCTCGGCGCGCAGGTCGGTGAACGGGCCGATCGGGCTGGTGACGCCGGCGTTGTTGACCAGGCCGGTGAGCGGGCCGAGCTGGTCGGCGGCGGCGAAGAGCCGGCGTACCGCGTCGGGGTCGGTGGTGTCGGCGGCGACGGTGACGGCGCGTCGGCCGGCGGCGCGCACGTCGGCGGCGACGGCCGCGGCGGCGTCGTGGTCGGCGCGGTAGCCGACGACCAGGTCGTGGCCGGCGGCGGCGAGCCGGCGCGCGGTGGCCGCGCCGATGCCGCGTCCACCTCCGGTGACGATGGTGACCGAGGTCAATGCGCTCTCCCCTGCCCTGCTGGTGGGGGCGACGTTACCGTGGGCGGGACCGGTGGGGACGGAGAGGACGGTCACATGGGGCGCGCGTTGGTGCTGGGCGGCGGCGGGGTGACCGGGGTGGCCTGGGAGTTGGGGCTGCTGGCCGGGCTGGCCGGGCGGGGTGTGTCGCTGGAGGACGCGGACCTGGTGGTGGGCACGTCGGCGGGTTCGGTGGTCGGGGCGCAGGTGTGTGCCGGGGTGCCGCCGGCGCAGCGGTACGCGGCGCAGTTGCGGCCGGCGCGTGACGAGGTGCCGGCACGGCTCGGGTTGGGGGTGCTGGCCCGCTGGGCGTGGGCCGGCGGGTGGGGGCGGGACGCGGTGCGGGCCCGCGCGCGGGTGGGTGCGGTGGCGTTGGCGGCGCGTACCCCGTCGGAGGAGTCGCGGCGGGCGGTGATCGCGGCGCGGTTGCCGGCGCGGCAGTGGCCGCCGCGGCGGCTGCTGGTGACCGCGGTCGACGCGGTTTCGGGTGAGTTCGTGGTGTTCGACGCCGGCAGCGGGGCGTCGCTGGTCGACGCGGTGGGGGCCAGTTGCGCGGTGCCGGGGGTGTGGCCGCCGGTGACGGTCGGTGGCCGGCGCTACGTCGACGGTGGGGTGCGGTCGGCGGTGAACGCGGACCTGGCCGTCGGGGCCGGGCGGGTGGTGGTGTTGGCGCCGACGAGCGCCGCGGTGGGGCCGATGCCGCGGCTGTCGGCGCAGGTGGCGGCGTTGCGCTCGGCGGGGGCGCGGGTGGTGGTGGTGACGCCGGATCGGGCGGCGCGGGCGGCGATCGGGCGTAACGTGCTGGATCCGACGCGGCGGGCGGCGTCGGCGCGGGCCGGGTTCGCGCAGGCCGCGGCCGTGGCCGACGGGGTGGCGGCGGTCTGGCGGTGAGCGCGGCCGGGCCGGGGCGGACGCCGGAGCCGGGCTGCTGGGGCCTCCCTATCCTCGTGGCATGAGTGATGTGGTGGGTGTGGGTGACCTGGTCGAGGATTTCACGTTGCCGGACCAGACGGGTACGCCGCGGCGGCTGTTGGAGTTCCTGACCGCCGGGCCGGTGGTGCTGTTCTTCTACCCGGCGGCGATGACGCGGGGGTGCACGGCGGAGAGTTGCCACTTCCGGGACCTGGCGGCGGAGTTCGCGGCGGTGGGCGCGTCCCGGGTGGGGATCAGCCGGGACTCGGTGGACCGGCAGGCGGAGTTCGCCGACCGGCACGGTTTCGACTATCCGTTGCTGTCGGACGTCGACGGCGCGGTGGCGGCGGCGTTCGGGGTGCGGCGGCGGGTGCCGCTGGGCGCGTTGAGCACCCGGCGGATGACGTTCGTGATCGGTGCGGACCGGCGGGTGCTGGCGGTGGTGCGCAGCGAGCTGAACATGAACGCGCACGCCGACGCGGCGTTGCGGGCGCTCGGGGGTTGACCGTCGTGCTGTCGTGCCGGCCTGGTATCAAGGGCGGCAATCAAACAGGTGTACGGAAGAGGGCGTGATGGCGGTCCAGGGGTTGTCCACTGACGAGGTACAGCAGATCCGTGAGTCGTTGGCGGCGGGCCGGAAGCCGCGGGTGGTGTTCACCGAGGCGGCCGGGCAGATGGCCGGGCAGCTCGGGCAGGTGGTGGAGCTGACCGACCCGGCGGCGTCGGAGGAGTTCGTGGTGGTGCGTTTCGGCCGCGACGAGTTGCCGTTCTCCCCCACCGACGTGGCGATCGCGCCGAAGGGCGCCGGCCGTCGTCCCGCCGTCGAGGCGAAGCCGGAGCCGACGCCGGCGCCGGCCGTGCCGGAGCCGGAGTTCGTGTTGGACACGCCGCGGGTGCCGGCGCCGCGGCGGGAGGAGCCGAGGGTGGAGCAGCAGCAGGTGGAGCCGAAGCCGGCGAAGCGGGTGGCGAAGGCGGCGAAGCCGAAGAGCCCGGCGGGGTTGACGGTGACGCTGGCCTACGCCGACGGCGAGTGGACGGTCGCCGCGCAGCAGGGCGCGAAGGCGCTGGCCCGGCCGTACGTGGTGAAGCCGGCCGAGGCGCTGCGGATGGTGGCGTTGGTGGACGTGCCGGGCGTGCAGGAGGCGGTGGAGCAGATCCTGGGCGCGGAGCGGGCCGAGGCGGAGCAGCAGGCGGAGAAGCTGCGCGCCGAGCTGGCGGAGATCGAGGCGCGGCTGGCGGAGCTGCGCGAGGCGCGCTGAGCGGTCCCCGGACGCCCCGCGGGGCCGGTGCGACCCCCTCGCACCGGCCCCGCGCCACCCCTGCGCCCGCAGGTCCATCAGTGTTGCGGAATGTTCTGTACCCCGATTCGGCGGCGGAACACCCAGTAGGTCCAACCTTGATAGGCGAGCACGATCGGAGTGAACACCACCGCCACCCACGTCATGATCTTCAGGGTGTACGGGGTGGACGCGGCGTTGGTGGCGGTGAGTGTGCCGGCCGGGTCGAGCGTGGACGGCAGCACGTTCGGGAACAGCGCGGCGAACAGCGTCGCCACGGCCAGCGCGATGGCCAGCGCGGTGCCGGTGAACGCCCAGCCCTCCCGGCGTACCCTCGCCGCGGCCAGGCCGCCGAGCAGGGCGAGTGCGGCGCCGACGGCGAGCACGACGGCGGCGGCGTTGGCGCGGATGGTCAGTGACCAGCCGAGGAACGCCACGGCGGCCACGGCGGTGCCGGCGCCGAGCCGGACGGCGAGCGTGCCGGCGCGCTGCCGGATGTCGCCGGTGGTCTTGAGCGCGAGGAACACCGCGCCGTGGGTGGCGAACAGGCCGAGCGTGGTGACGCCGCCGAGCAGCGCGTACGGGTGCAGCAGGTCGAGCAGGCCGCCGACGTACTCGTGGTCGGCGTCCAGGGGGACGCCGCGGAAGATGTTGGCGAACGCCACGCCCCACAGCACGGCCGGGATCGCGGAGCCTGCGAAGATGGCCTGGTCCCAGCGGCGTTTCCAGGACGCCTCGGGGCGTTTGTGCCGGTACTCGAAGGCGACGCCGCGGGCGATCAGGGCGAGCAGGATGAGCAGCAGCGGCAGGTAGAAGCCGGAGAACAGGGTGGCGTACCACTCGGGGAACGCGGCGAACATGGCGCCGCCGGCGGTGATCAGCCAGACCTCGTTGCCGTCCCAGACGGGGCCGATGGTGTTGATCAGGACGCGGCGTTGCCGGTCGTCGCGGCCGAGCACGGGCAGCAGCATCCCGACGCCGAAGTCGAAGCCTTCGAGGATGAAGTAGCCGGTGAACAGCACGGCGACGAGGAGAAACCAGACGGTGGTCAGTTCCACGGTGGGCTCCGGTCAGTAGGCGAACGCGAGCGGGCGCTGCGCGTCGTCGGTGTCGTCGTCGTCGGGTTGCGGGGTGACGTCGGGTACGCCGGCGCGGGCGTAGCGGACCAGCAGCTTGAACTCGATCACGGCGAGGGTGGCGTAGATGAGGGTGAAGGCGGTGAAGGAGGTGAGCACCTCGGTGAGGGAGACGCTGCGGGACACGCCGTTGCGGGTGAGCATCTCGCCGAAGACGATCCAGGGTTGGCGGCCCATCTCGGTGAAGATCCAGCCGAAGGAGTTGGCCAGCAGCGGCAGCACCGGCATGACCAGGCCGGCGCGCAGCAGCCAGCGGCTGGTGGGGGTGCGGCCCTTGCGTTGGCTCCAGAGCACCAGCAGCGCGATGGCGGCGGCGGCCAGGCCGAAGCCGATCATGAAGCGGAAGCTCCAGTAGGTGACCGGGATGATCGGGGCGTAGTTGCCGGGGCCGTACTGGCTGGCGTACTGGGCCTGGAGGTCGTTGATGCCCTGCACGGTGCCGTTGGGGTCGCCGGTGCCGAGGAACGACAGCAGGTAGGGGATCTTGAGGGCGAAGACCTCGCGGCTGCCGTCGAGGCTGCCGACGGTGAGCACGGAGAACGAGGCGGGGCTCTCGGTGGTGTAGAGGCCCTCGGCGGCGGCCATCTTCATCGGCTGCACCTCGGTCATGATCTTGCCTTGGATGTCGCCGGTGAGCACCACCAGCGCGGAGGAGGCCAGCACCACCCAGGAGCCGAACTTCGTGGCGAAGCGGTAGGCGTCGGTGTCGGCGCTGCCGCGGTTGCGCATCACGTGCCACAGCCCGACGGTGACCACGAGGGAGCCGGCGACCAGGAACGATCCGGCGAGGGTGTGCGGGAAGGTGACCAGGGCGACCTTGTTGGTGAGCACGGCGACGAAGTCGGTCAGCTCGGCGCGTCCGCTGTCGGGGTTGATGCGGAACCCGACGGGGTTCTGCATGAACGAGTTCGCGGCGAGGATGAAGTAGGCGGACAGGTTGGTGCCGATCGCGGCGGCCCAGATCGCGGCGAGGTGCAGGCGTTTGGGCAGCCGGTCCCAGCCGAAGATCCACAGGCCGATGAACGTGGATTCGAGGAAGAACGCGACCAGGGCCTCGATCGCGAGGGGCGCGCCGAAGATGTCGCCGACGAAGCGGGAGTAGTCGCTCCAGTTCATGCCGAACTGGAACTCCTGCACGATGCCGGTGACCACGCCCATGGCGAAGTTGATGAGGAACAGCTTGCCGTAGAACTTGGTGAGTTTGAGGTACCGCTCGTTGCCGGTGCGGTGCCACCTGCTCTGGAGCACGGCGACCAGCACGGACAGGCCGATGGTCAACGGCACGAACAGGAAGTGGTAGACGGTGGTGACACCGAACTGCCAGCGGGCGACGTCCAACGCGTCCACCTGAGAACCCCCAGCCTTCTTACTACGAGACGTAGTAAATACTACTCGGCGTCGTAGAAGAAAGTTCAGGGCCGCAGGGCCCGAACCGACCCGGGACCAATGACCCTGATCACCTCCGCCGGCGTGGCCGTGCGACCATCCAGCACTGATGGACACCTCCCCCTGGCGCGCGCCACTGCTGTGGCGGGGCGCGCAGACGCTCGCCCGCGCCGCCGTCGCGCTGATCGGCCGGCTCGAGGTCACCGGCGACGTGCCGGAGCCGTTGCGCCGCGGGCCGCTGATCCTGGCGGCCAACCACATCAGCCCGTTCGACCCGGTGGTGCTCGCCGCCGCCTGCCGGGTCCGACGGGTCGCCCCCCGGATCATGGCCACCGGCGGGCTGTTCCGGGCCCCGGTGCTCGGGCCGCTGATGCGCCACGCCGGGCACATCCGCGTCGACCGCGGCACCACCGCCGTGCACCGCTCGCTGGAGATCGCCGCGGAGGCGGTGGCCGGCGGGTCGGTGGTGCTGGTCTACCCGGAGGGACGCATCGGGCTGGCCCCCGGCATGTGGCCCGAACGCGGCAAGACCGGCGCGGCCCGGCTCGCGTTCGCCAGCGGCGCCGCCGTCGTCCCGGTCGCCCAGTGGGGCTCGCACGAGGTGCTGCCGTACCGGGCGCCGAAGGGGATGCTGCGCGGCCTGGCCCGCGCGCTCGCCCGCCGCCCGGTCATCCGGGTGCACTTCGGCGCCCCGGTCCCCCTGGCCGACCTGAGCCCCGGCGTGCCCGGCGCGGCCCGCCGCGCCACCGACCGGATCATCGACGCGATCACCGACGACCTGGCCCCGCTGCGCCCGCACGAGCCCGACGGGCCGCGCCACGTCGACCCCGGCCGCCCGGTGGACCCGAGCCGCGCGCACCGGCGCCACCGAACCGGCTGAATCCGCCGCGCGTCCCCGGCATAGGGTGAGACCGTGGCAGTCGTGAGCGCACCCGTCGTGCTGATCACCGGCACGTCCACCGGCATCGGCCTGGCCACCGCCGTGGGCGCGGCCCGCGCCGGCTGGCGCACCGTCGCCACGCTGCGCGACCCCGACCGCGCCGGCCCGCTGCGCGCCGCCGCCGACGCCGCCGGGGTCGGCGACCTGCTGGAGGTACGCCGGCTCGACGTGGTCGACCCGTCCTCGGTGACCGCCTGCGTGGCCGACGTGGTGGCCCGTCACGGCCGGCTCGACGCCGTGGTCAACAACGCCGGCGCCGGCCACGTCGGCACGCTGGAACAGGAGAGCGTCGACGACGTACGGGCGGTGCTGGAGGTCAACTTCTTCGGCGTCCTGCACGTCACCCACGCCGCGTTGCCGCACCTGCGCGCCGCGAACGGGCGGCTGATCACGGTGACCAGCGTCGGCGGGGTGGTCGGGCAACCGTTCAACGAGGCGTACTGCGCGGCGAAGTTCGCCGTCGAGGGGTTCATGGAGTCCCTCGCCCCGGTGGCGGCCACCGTCGGGGTGAGCGTCTGCGTGGTCGAGCCCGGCGCGGTGGCCAGCGAGTTCGTCACCAACGTCGGGATCGACCCGGACACCGCCGTCGCCGCCGCCGGGCCGTACGCGCCGGCGCTGCGGGCGTACCTGCGGCGCAGCGCCGGCGCGTTCGCCGCCGCGCAGTCGCCGGCCGAGGCCGCCGCGGCGGTGGTGGCGACACTGACCGACCCGGAACCCGCGCCCCGCGTGCAGACCTCCCCCGCCGCCCGGCAGTTCGTCGGCGTCAAGCTCGCCGACACCGACGGGCTCGGGGTGACCGCCCTGACCGCCGGCTGGCTGCGGTAGCGCTCAGCCGGCGGCGCGCAGCCGGTCGTCGAGCGCGGCCAGGTCCGGCACGAACCACACCTGGTCGTGCCGGTTGGACTCGGCGACCAGCGCGCGCAGCGCGCCGCTGCCGGCCAGGTACGCGGAGATGTCCCCGACCACCACCAGGCGCAGCCGGTAGGTGACGAACTTCTGCATGACGTCGCCGGCGAAGCGGGTGCCCAGCGTGAAGAAGCGCGGGTCGAGCCGGTGGGCGGGCACCGCCACCACCGTGGCGCCGTCGAACGCCGCGCCGATCAGGTCCAGCGCGTCGGCCTCGGTGGCGATCGGCGGGCCGGCCGGGTCGCAGACCAGCACCGTGACGCCGGCGCGTTCGCGCAGCTCGTCAGCCACGGCCGGCCGCCTCGCCGGCGAGCAGGCCGTTGTCGCCGTCGAGCACCGCGTCGAGCAGGCGCAGCAGTTCGGCGGTGGCGGCCAGGTCGCCCAGGATCACGATCGTCATGCGGTGACGCTCCTCGTCGTGGACGGTCTGCACGCGCAGCGGACGGTCCGGGTCGGGGTGGGTGTTGACGCCGGCCAGCACCAGCGTGGCGAGCCGGTCGGCGGCGGCCCGGTCGACGCCGTCGAGCGCCACGATGCTCGACACCTGCGCCGCCGGGCCGGCCGGTGGCGCAGGTGTGCCGGTGAACGCGTCGAGGTCGGCGCGGGTGATCCGGTACTGCTTGCCGATGCGCACCGCGGGCAGCCGGCCGGTGCGGATGTAGCCGCGCACGGTGCGTACGTGCAGCCCGAGCCGCGCCGCCACCTGCTCCACCGAATACATATCGTTACTCATCGCACCCTATCCTAGCCATTTCAGGGAACGATAGGGAATTTTTGTCGGGCGGCCGTCCGGAGGGTTGCCGTCGCCCGGCATACTGCCGGCGTGCAGCCCCGTCACGGCTACCTCGACGCGCCCGCGCCGCTGGCCTTCGCCCACCGCGGCGGCGCGGCCGACGGCGACGAGAACACCGCTGCCGCGTTCGCCCGCGCGGTCGCCCTGGGCTACCGGTACGTCGAGACCGACGTGCATGCCACCGCCGACGGCGTGCCGGTGGTCTTCCACGACCCGACGCTGCGCCGCGTCACCGGCGAGGCCGGCCGCATCGCCGACCTGCGCTTCGCCGACCTCGCCTCGGTGCGCGTCGGCGGCGCCGCCCTGGTGCCCCGCCTCGACGACGTCCTCGGCGCGTGGCCGGAGGTCCGGTTCAACGTCGACGTCAAGGCCGACGGCGGGGTGGAGCCGACCGTCGCCGCGGTCGGCCGGGCCGGCGCCGGTGACCGGGTGCTGCTCGCCTCGTTCAGCGACGCCCGGCTGACCCGGCTGCGCGCCCTGGCCGGCCCGAAGGTCGCCACCGGGCTGGGCATGCGCGGCGTGGCCCGGCTGCGGATGGCCTCCCTGCACGGTCGGGCGCTGCGGCTGCCGCCGTCCGTGGCCGCCGCCCAGGTCCCGGCCTCCTACGGGGGGATCCCGGTGGTCGACCGGCGGTTCCTCGCCTACTGCCACCGCATCGGCTTGCAGGTGCACGTCTGGACGATCGACGAACCCGCCCGGATGCACCAGTTACTTGATCTTGGTGTGGATGGCATCATGACCGATCACGTCGGCGTGCTCCGCGACGTCTACCGCAGCCGCGGCCACTGGGCCGCCTGAGCCCCCGAGGACCGCCCCGATGGCCGAAACGGTCACCCCCGCCGTCGCCGAGCCCACGCCCCCGGGCAGCACCCGCCGCGAACGCACCGGCTGGTACCTCTACGACTGGGCCAACTCCGCGTTCCAGACCACCGTCATCACGGTCTTCCTCGGGCCGTTCCTGACCACCGTCACCGAACTGGCCGCCGGCTGCGAGCTGGGCGCCGACCGCTGCGACGGCGTGGTGCACCCGCTCGGCATCCGCGTCGCGGCCGGCTCCTACTACCCGTACCTGATCTCGCTGTCGGTCTTCCTCACCGTGTTCGTGCTGCCCGTCATCGGCGCGATCGCCGACCGGTCCGCGCACAAGAAGCGGCTGCTGGCCGCCGCCGCGTTCACCGGCGCCGCCGCGACCATCGCGTTCGCGTTCGTCACCGGCGAGCGGTACCTGCTCGGCGGCGTGCTGTTCCTGATCGCGAACATCTCCTTCGGCGCCGCCGTGGTCGTCTACAACTCGTTCCTGCCGCAACTCGGCGGCCCGGACGACCGCGACGCCATCTCCAGCCGCGGCTGGGCCATCGGCTACCTCGGCGGCGGGCTGCTGCTCGCGCTCAACCTGGTCGCCGTCACCGTGCTCAGCGAGGAGGGCAACGCCCAGCGCACCCTCGACCTGGCCCGCTGGTCGATCGTCTCGGCCGGCGTGTGGTGGGCCGCGTTCACCCTGCTGCCGCTGCGCTGGCTGCGCGAACGGCCCACCGCCGCCGCCCGGCTCGGCGGCAACGTGCTCACCGACGGGTTCCGGCAGCTCGGCCACACGCTGCGCGAGGTCAAGGCGTACCCGCTGACGCTGTTCTTCCTGCTCGCGTTCCTGGTGTTCAACGACGGCATCCAGACCGTCATCACCCTCGCCAGCCAGTACGGCACCGAGGAGCTGCGGCTGGAGCAGAGCACGCTGATCGTGACCATCCTGCTGGTGCAGTTCCTCGCCTTCGGCGGCGCGCTCGCGCTCGGCGCGCTCGCCCGACGCATCGGCGCCTGGAAGACCGTGCTGCTGTCGCTCGTGCTCTGGACCGGTGTGATCATCGCCGCGTTCCGGCTGCCCGCCGAGGCGCCCGTGCCGTTCATGATCCTCGGCGGCTGCATCGGCCTGGTGCTCGGCGGCAGCCAGGCGCTGAGCCGTTCGCTGTTCAGCCAGCTCATCCCCGCCGGCAAGGAGGGCGAGTACTACGGCTTCTACGAGATCAGCGACAAGGGCACCAGTTGGCTCGGCCCGCTCGCGTTCGGCCTGGTGTTCCAGCTCACCTCGTCGTACCGGGTGGGGCTGGTCTCCCTGCTGATCTTCTTCGTGGTCGGCTTCGCGCTGCTGGCCGCCGTGCCGATGCGCCGCGCCATCATCGCCGCCGGCAACACCCCGCCCCGGGTGCTCTGAGCACGGGCCGTCGCCGGGGCCGTGGATCATCGCGGCCCGGATGCGCCGACGTCGATCGGCTAGGCTGCCCCGACGTGACCGACGACGCCGCTGCCGCCCCGACCTGCCTGGCCCGCCCCCTGCCGGGGCCCGGCGACGACCGTGCCGGCGGCTGCGCCGCCGCCCGCGGCGTCGACGGCCGGCCGCTGCACGCCGCCGCGTTGAAGTTCTTCTGGGGGCCGATGGACTGCGGCAAGTCCACCATGGCGTTGCAGATGAACTACAACCACGCCCGGCAGGGCCGCCGCGGCCTGGTCACCACCCGCATCGACCGCTCGCTGGGCCCGCAGGTCACCACGCGCATCGGCCTGGCCCACGAGGCCATCGAGGTCACCGACGGCCTCGACCTGCGGGACCTGGTCCGCGACGCGTGGGCCGAAGGGGTACGCGTGGACTACCTGATCTGCGACGAGGCGTCCTTCTACGACCTGGCCCACGTCGAGCAGATGGCCGAGCTGGTCGACAAGTTCGACGTCGACGTCTATGCCTTCGGCCTGGCCACCGACTTCCGCTCCTGCCTGTTCCCGGCCGCGCAACGGCTGTTCGAACTGGCCGACGAGGTGGCCCGCATCCAGGTCGAGGTGCTGTGCTGGTGCGGCCGGGAAGGGCTGCTCAACGCCCGGGTGGTGCAGGGCCGGGTGGTCCGCGAGGGCGCCCAGGTCGTCATCGGCGACACCGTGGACACCGCCGACGTGCGCTACCAGGTGCTGTGCCGGCGCCACTACCGCTCCGGGGACCTCGGGCCGCGCGCCTGAGGCTCAGAACGGGTCCCCGCACACCCGCCAGCCGCCGTCCTCCGGCACCACCGGCAGTTCCCGCTCCTCGCTGCCGCCGCCGTCCCGGTTCAACCGCACCACCACCGTGCCGCGTGGCCGCCCCGCTCGGGTCGACACCGACACGTCGACGATCTCGTAGCCGCTGACCAACGGCGGGGTCCGCACCCAACTGCCGAACCCGGCCTGACTCCACCGGGTACGCGCCTCGGCGCACAGCCGCCCGTACGCCCGGTCGGTGTCGCCGGCGGCGACGTCCCGGAAGAACCCGTCCGCGGTCTCCCGCACCGGCCCGTCGGCCTGGAGCACCACCTGCGCGTTCCACGCCGCCAGCCCGGCCACCCCGATCAGGCAGGTGCCCAGCCCGAGACCGGCGACCAGCACGCCGGCGCGCACCGGCCGGCGACGCCGGGCCGGTCGGTGCCACAACTGCTGCCCGCCCATCACCACCGACGGTAGGCAACCGGTGCCCGGAGCGCAGCCGGTTGCGCCGCCCGGCGGCGGATCGTCTACCGTCGGCGCACGCCCCGGGAGGAGCCGTGGATGACGCGTGACGGGCAGCCCGACCACCCGGTGACCATCGAACTGGACCGGCCACCACCCGCACCGCCGGCCCGGCCCCGGCGACGCCGCCGGTGGGCCGCGCCGGTGCTGGCCGCCGGATGCCTGCTGCTGGGCGCCGCCGCCCCGCCCGGCCGATCCGCAGCGGTCACCGGTCCGGTCCTGCCGGCCGGCGCCGTCCTGCTGGCCGCCGGCGAGCTGTTCCTGGTCGCGGATCCGTCGACGCTGACCGCGTACGGTCCGGACGGCCGGGCGCGGTGGCGGGCCCCGGCGCCCGCCGGGGCGTGGGCCGCCGCGTCCGTCGCCGGCCTGGTGCTGGTCACCGAGCGCGACGACGCCCGCCAGGTGACCGGCACGACGGCGTACGCGGCCGACACCGGGCAGCGGCGCTGGCGTCGCCCCGACCGCGTCCAGCCGGCCGGCGCCGCCGCGGTCGCGGTGACCGAGGTGCGCAGCGTCGCCGACCCCGGCCAGCGCGTCCAGGGCGCGGTACGCGGCGTCGACCCGGCCACCGGCGCGGACCGCTGGTCGGTGCCGGTGCCGTCGACGGCGGTGCTCGTCACGGCGCCCGGGCGCATCGTCGTGGTCCACGACAGCGGGCTGACCCGGGTGCACGACGTTGGCCACGGCGCGGCCGTCGCCGAGACCCGCCTGCCACCGGCCGGGTACGCCCCGGACAATCCCCTCGTCGTCGGCGGGCACCTGGTGCTGCGGCACCCGGCGCCGGGCGGGACCGCGCTCACCGGCTACGACCTGCCGGCGCTCACCCCGCGCTGGCGGCGGCTGCTGCCGGTCGGGGAGGCGCCCGCGCCCGGCTGTCCCCAGGTGCTCTGCCTGGCCGGGGTGACGGACCGGCGCGCGCTCGACCCGGCCACCGGCACGCCGGCGTGGCGGTGGCCGGGTGGGGCCGGCTGGCAGCCGGTGCCCGGCGATCCCGACCCGACGCGGCAGGTGCTGCTGCGCCCGGGCGGCGACGGTCGCACCCTGGCCGTCGCCGTCGGCCGCGACGGCCCACACCCGGGCGGGACGCTGCCCGCCGGCACCCGCGACTGCCACCTGGCCGCCGACGCGCTGGCCTGCCGGGGCCCGGACGGCCGGCTGACCGTGCGACCCGTCACCGGTACCTGACAGCAGATGACAGGTACCGGCGGCAGACTCCCCGGGCATGACGACGCACGCCGACCTCGCGATGGTCAACCTCGACAGTTCCGACCCGGCCGCCCACGCGGCGTTCTACGGCCACGCCCTCGGCTGGGAGATCAGCCACAGCGAGGCCGAGTACGCCATGATCACCTCCGGCGGCACGTCGATCGGGTTCGGTCTGGTGCCCGGCTACACGCCGCCGGCCTGGCCGGACCGGACCGGCGCCAAGCGCTACCACCTGGACCTGACCGTCGACGACGTGACGGTCGCGGAGCGGGACCTGCTGGCGGCCGGCGCGACCCGACCGGAGCACCAGCCGGGCGGCGAGAGCTGGACCGTGCTGCTCGACCCGATCGGGCAGCCGTTCTGCCTCTGCCCCCGCCGCCAGGAGTGAGACCGGCTCAGCGCAGCGGGCCGCGGGCGACCGCGGCCCGCATCGCGGCCGGGTCACCGGCAGGCACGTACTCCAGCCACCAGGTGGCGCCCGCCGCCGCCAGGTCGGCCAGGTAGGCGCGCTCGGCGCGCTCGTCCGCGCGCCGCCGCCGGCCGCCGACCGCCACGTCGAACGGCTCACCGTCGGCGCGGGTCGCCGGCAGCGCGGCGACCAGGGCGGCCACCTCGTCGGCGGTGAAGTCGGACCAGCCGTCGGTGTCGGTCAACTTGTAGGGCACGATCCCGTCGGCCCGGGCCGCGCGCCGCAGCACCGCCTTGGCCTGGGTGCTGCCGCCGACCCAGACCGGCACCCGGGGCGACTGCACCGGCGCCGGTCGCAGCGCCACGCCCTCGGCACGGTAGTGCACGCCCCGATGGGTGACCCGCTCCCCGCCGAGCAGCGCGACCAGCAGGTCCAGGCCCTCGTCGAGCATCGCGGCGCGGGTCCGCACGTCGGTCGGCTCGCCGAACGCGGCCAGCCCCCGGTCGGCCGGATCGCCGACCCCGACCGCAGGACAGGTGGTCGAGGGTGAGCACCTCCCGGGCCAGCTTCGCCGGGCGACGCCGGGGCAGCGCGGTCACCGTGGTGCCCAGCCGGACCCGCTCGGTGCGCCCGGCCACCGCCGCCAGCACCAGCCAGGGATCCCAGGTCGGCGGGTCGTCACCGGCGTGGTGGATGAGGTAGTCCTCCAGGAACACGCCGTCCCAGCCGGACCGCTCGGCCAACTCGCCGAGCGCGACCAGATCGGCGACCGTCACCGAGGCGCCGCCGCAGGAGATCTCCAACCCGTGTCGCATGCCGGCACCCTACGGCGCGGGTGCGACGCTCAGCCGCGACGGCGGGCGCGGGCGGCCCAGATCGCGTACGCCGGGTCGCGGTCCAGGTTGTGCCGGTCCCGGTCGTAGCGACGGGTGGTCCGCGGGTCGGCGTGGCCCATCGCGTCCTGCACGTCCTCCAGCGGCACCCCCTCCGAGCGGGCCGTGGTGGCGAACGCGTGCCGCAGCGAGTGCGGCGACAACCGCGCCCAGGCGGCGATCCCGGCGGTCTGCGCCAGGCGACGCACCAGCCGGAACACGGCGTGCCGGTCCAGCCGGCCCCCGGTGGCGGTGACCAGCAACGGGCCGGTCAGCTGCGGCACCGTGACGCCCTGGGCGGCGGCCCGCTCCGCCAGGTAGGCGTCCAGCGCGTACGCGGTGCCCGGGGTGAGCGCGCGACGGCGTACCTTGCCGCCCTTGCCGACGAAGCGGACGCTGCGGTGACCGCGCTCCGCGCCCAGGTCGGCCAGGTCCAGGGAGACCAGCTCGCCGACCCGCAGCCCCAGATCGGCCAGCAGGGCGAGGGTGGCCCGGTTGCGGGCGGCGGTCGGGCCGGTGTCGGCCTCGGCGGCGGCGAGCAGCGCGTCGACCTCGTCCGGGCTGAGGCCGATCGTCGCGGAGTGGTCCCGGTCGACCCGGGGCCGGTCGGCCGCGGCGACCGGGTTGGCCGGGACCGCACCCAGCTTGACCAGGAAGTCGTACCAGCTCGACAGCGCGGACAACCGGCGTGCCACGGTGGCCGGGGTCAGCGGGCGGCCGTCGCGCCCGCGCGGGGTGGACTCCAGGTCCCGGCCGTACGCGTTGACGTCGAGGAAGGTGACCCGCAGCGGTTCCAGGCCCCGCTCGGCGCACCAGCGCAGCCAGCCGGTGACGTCCCGCCGGTACGCGTCGCGGGTGTGCTCGGACAGCCGCCGGTTGCGCAGCCACGCCTCGGTGAAGTCGGCCGGAGCGCCGGACAGGGCGACACGGGCGCGGGGCAGGACCTCGGGACGCAGCATGTGAGAAAGGCTCTCAGTCGGCGGCGTGTTTCGCGACGAGGCGCGCCGCGACCGGATGCGCGGCGCGGGTTACCGTCGTCCGGTGCGCGCCAGTCGGCTGGTCTCCCTGTTGCTGCTGTTGCAGGCCCGGGGGCGGATGACCGCCCAGGAACTCGCCGACGCCCTGGAGGTGTCGGTGCGGACCGTCTACCGCGACGTCGAGTCGCTCGGCGCCGCCGGCGTCCCGGTGTACGCCGACCGCGGCCCGGCCGGCGGCTACCGGCTGCTGGCGGGCTACCGCACCCGGCTCACCGGGTTGACCGGGCCGGAGGCCGAGGCGCTGTTCCTCGCCGGCCTGCCCGGGCCCGCCGCCGAGCTGGGCCTGGCGACGACGGTGGCCGCGGCCGAGCTGAAGGTGCGCGCCGCGTTGCCCGAGGAACTCGCCGACCGCAGCGGCCGGCTCCGGGACCGGTTCCACCTGGACGCGCCCGGCTGGTTCCGGCACCCGGAACCCACCCCGCACCTGGCCACGCTGGCCGGCGCGGTGTGGGCGGACCGGATGGTACGGCTGCGCTACCGGCGTTGGCGCGCCCCGCGGGAGGTGACCCGGCTGGTCGCCCCGCTCGGCGTGGTGCTCAAGGCCGGCCGCTGGTACCTGGTGGCCCGGTGCGAGGAGCAGGTGCGCACCTACCGGGTCGGCGCGGTGCTCGACGCGGTGGTCACCGACGAGCGGCACCAGCGCCCGGACGGGTTCGACCTGGCCGCCTACTGGCGGGAGTGGAGCGCCCGGTACGAGCGCGACGTCTACCGCGGCGAGGCGCGCATCCGGCTCACCACCGCCGCGTTGGAGTTCATGCCCTACGTCTTTCCGCCGGAGATGGCGCGGGCGGCCCGCGCGGCGGCCGGCGAACCCGGCCCGGACGGCTGGCGGGAGACCACCGTGCCGATCGAGTCGGCGCGGCACGCCCACGCCGAGTTGCTCAAGCTCGGCGCCGAGGTGGAGGTGCTGGCCCCGGCGGAGCTGCGGGACCGGTTCACCGCGACCGCGGGCGCGCTGGCCCGGCTCTATCCGGCCGACGCGGGGGCGTCCGGCGCTCCGGCGTCCCCCGCGTCGTCGTGACGGCGTCTCGCCGCGGCGGCAGGCGCGTCAGGCGGTGGTGAGCTGCCGGTGGCCGTTGCCCTCGGCGGGGGTGGTGACCACGATCCGGCGCGGCTTGGCGCGCTCGGCGACCGGGATGCGCAGCGTCAGCACGCCGTTGTCGTAGCCGGCCTCCAGCCGGTCGGTGTCCAGCGTGTCGCCCAGGAACAGCCGCCGGGTGAACGTGCCCATCGGCCGCTCGGCGGCGACCAGCTCGACGTTGTCGCCGGTGGGCCGGCGCCGCTCGGCGCGGACGGTCAGCACGTTGCGCTCGACCGTGCAGTCGATGCTGTCCGGGTCGACGCCCGGCAGGTCGAAGGCGGCGTAGAAGTGGTCGCCGTCGCGGTAGGCGTCGAGGTGCATGACCGCCGGTCGGGCGGTGGTGCCGAAGAACTGCTCGGCCATCCGGTCGATCTCACGGAACGGGTCGGTACGCATCAACATGGCTCAGCCTCCTCGGTTCTCCTGACCCGGGATCTCAAGTTGAGTCGGTATGACTCAACCTCTGACTCCTGTCTTAGCGCAACGCTGGCGCGTCGTCAACTTCCGGACCAGCCTTGCCCGGACCCGACCTCGGTTACGACGCCGCCTCGATGAAGAAGACCTGTCCGCCCCTTCCCACGCAGCGTTCCATGACCGCCTCGGCACCCTCAGAGGCGTCCGATTCCCTGATGCCCACACAGCCCTGGCCGTCCACCCGCAGCACGTACCGGTTGCTTCCGTACGGTGCGGATGGTTCGAGGTGGAATCGACTGTCCTGGAGACAATCGTCAATCGGCTCCAGCAGACCGACGCCGGGTCCGTCGCTCAGGGCCTTCAGGCAGCCCTTCCCGTAGTCGGGATGGTGCCACTGGATTCGGTAGAGGTCGCCACCCATCGATTCCAGCATGGTGTCCTGCGGGGCGACCGCGTCGCACCGCCGTTGCACGGCCACCAGCGGGACGTACCGCCGATCCTGCACGCGGCCGTCGGTCAGGCAGAGGTGCGGGGCGCTGACCGGGCGGATGCGCACCCAACCGTTCGGCGGTACGGGCACGGCACCGGTGGGCGTCGACGCCGGGCCCCCGACGGCCCCTCGGTTCCCGGGCGGTTCGTCGTCGTCGGTAAGCCCCCACGCGCCGGCGGTGACCAGGGCCACGGCGGCGATGGCCGAGGGCACGAGCGCCGGGACGCCGAACCTCCTTCTGGACGTGGCCGCCGGACTGGCCCGCTCGACCATCTCATCGGGCGGCTCGGCCGGGTCGACGGCGGCGGCCGGTCCCTGCTCGGCGAGTTGACTCCACACCCGGAGCCACTCCTCGACCCGATCACCGTCACCACACGCGCGGACGAACGCGACGAGGAGTTCGGGGCGGGGCGTCGCCCGCCCGCTCAGCACATCGGACAACGTGCTGCGCGGGAGCACATCGCCCCGCTGGGACGCGAGCCGTTCCAGTTTCCGATAGGTCAGCCCTGACCACTCCTTGAGTTCACGCAACAGCGCGACGAATTCGATGGCGTCGTTGGCATTCTGCGGCCTCGGTGCTCCTCGTCGGACCATGTCGACCATTCTCACGATCCGCTGCTCATCGAGCAAGCACTATTGATCATCCTGTCCGGGGCGCCGGACAGGCGTCGGACAGAAACCCGGACAGAGTCTCGGCGTGCTCGGACAGCGCCGGACTGTCCGAGAAGCTGTCAATGGCTTGACCCGCTCGCTTCGCCGTCAGCAGACTTTTGTCCTGTCCGGCGCACCTTGGCACTGACCGGCGATTTCCCGGCACCCGTACGGGACACCTGTCGGCAATTCGACGAGAGTGCGACGAGGAGGTCGAGCAAGAAATTTGACTCCGATATTCGACGCCACCGCTAGCTCTGAGTGAGAGGAACAATCGTGAAACGAGTTCTGAGTCGCATTCTGGTGATCGTCGCCCTCCTGGGGGGCACCGCGATCGCGTTCGAGGCACCCGCCTACGCGACCGAGAGCCAGTGTGGCTCCACCAGCGTGTGCCTGTGGGGTGAGGACGACTACTCCGGCTGCTTCAGGGGTATGTCCACCACCAAGGTCGACGACTACGCCACGATCCGGTGGGCGAGTCCGTGTACGGCCCGCATCGACAACGGAGCCAACTCGGTCAAGAACGAGGGCACCTCCTGTTCCGTACGCCTCTACGACGGCGTCAACCAGTCGGGAAGCTTCATCCTGTTCAACCGGGAACTCGACGGGGCGAACTTCCGTGACCCGTATCTGGCCAACGGTGGTGGCACCGGCAGCTCGAGCGGGCAGAACTGGCAGGACCGCATCAGCAGCCACCTTTTCTGCTGAGAAATGGCATCATTCGTCAGGCGCGCGAGTGTGATCAGCATGACGCTGGTCACGCTCGCGCTCCTCCTCAACGGCTGCTCCCCGCAGCAAGGTCCCGCCCGCCCCGAGGACACCGCCCCACCGACCCTCGCGGACCTGTCGGCACAGGTCGACCCGACCAATGGCCGGATCGTTCTGCCATTGGACCGGTTCGACGTGTCCACGGTCGAACAGCGCACCATCGACTACGCGATCAATGTGCTTCTGTCCCGGTGCATGGCCCAGGCGGGACACACGTTCGCCGCGATCGACAATCGCGCCAGCGCGCAACGGTCCAACCTGCGCTATGGATTGTGGGTCGAGGCGGAAGCGGCCCGGTACGGTTATGCCGGGCCACCGTCAGGCCCGGAACAGCAGCAACTCGCCGAGCAGAACGCCCGCCCGTTCAGCGAGGCCGAACGGCGTCGCTACGTCGCGTGTGCGAAGTCGGCACCCATGCGCGACCTTCGGCTACCGGCGTTGCAGTCGCAGCACTTTGCCATGCAGACCTATCGCGAGACCATCTCCTCGGCCGACGGGCGCACGCTGATCGGATCGTGGCGGCAGTGCCTGGCGGGCCACGGGGTGACGACCCACGACGCCCCGGACCGGATCTGGGCACCGGACGGTGCACTTCCGACCGAGACCGAGGAGAGCCGCCGCATCGCGATGCTCGACGTACGTTGCAAGACCGAACTAGGTCTGGTGTCGAAGCTGGCCACGGCGGAGGCACGAGCGCAGGAATCCATCGTTCGGCAACACCATTCGGAGCTGCGCCTGCAACGTCGACAGATAGAAGATGCGCTCGCCACGGCCGAGCAGATCATCGCCGATACCCGCACCGCGGGTCATCCATGACGGCCACCGTGCCGGCCAGGCCATTTTCCTCGGCCGCACCCGGGTGCCTCGGCGGGCCGCTGACGGTCAGGCCGGTACGCCGGCGGCGAAGTCGACGTCGGCGGCGTCGATCGTGCCGGCGCGGCGGCCCGGAGCGCGCTGGAAGCTCCAGTAGAGGTTGGTGTGCGCGATCACCTGCGCCGGTGGGGGCGCGCCGTAGGCGGAAAGGTCCTCGGTGGTGTGGGCGTCGGCGACCAGCGTGGTGTCGTAGCCGCGGGTGAACGCGCCGTGCAGCGTGGAACGGACACAGGCGTCGGTCTGCGCGCCGGTCACGACGAGCCGCCCGACACCCCCGGCGGCGAGCACCTGCTCCAGGTCGGTGGCCTCGAACGAGTCGCCGTAGGCCTTGTGCACCAGCGGTTCGTCGTCGCGGCGCACCAGCTCCGGCACGATCCGCCACTGCTCACTGCCGGTGGGCAACTCCTCGCTGCGATGCTGCACCCAGACGACCGGGACACCCGCCGCGCGGGCGCGGTCGACCAGGGTGGCGATGTTGGCGACCACCCGGTCCCGGTCGTGGGCGCCGCGCACCACGCCGTTCTGCACGTCGATGACGAGCAGCGCGGTGCGTGGACGGTCGGTGAGCGTGGTCATGGCGGGGCTCCTTCGACGACGGCGATCCCCGCCAACTTAACGACCACCCCCGACACTTTCGGCGGTCACAGGAACCGGTGCATGAGGTGCAGGCCCACCCGGCCCAGGGTGGGATGGGCGAACGACTCCGGCACGGTGCCGACCACGGTGAACCCGAGCCGCCGGTAGAGCCGCACCGCCGCGGTGTTGGTCTCCACCACGGCGTTGAACTGCATCGCGGCGAAACCCTGCCGGCGGGCCCAGTCCAGCGCGTCCTCGCACAGCGCCCGGCCCACACCGCGACCCCGGGCGCCGGCGGCCACCATGAAGCTCGCGGTCGCCACGTGCGCGCCCGGGCCGGGCCGGTTGGCGCCCATCTTGGCGGTGCCCAGCACGACGCCGTCGGGGTCCACCGCCACCGAGGTACGCCCCGGCGGCCGTTCCACCCACACCTCCCGTGCCACCTCGGCCGACCAGCCCGGGTCGTAGGGAAAAGTGTCCCCGGCGGTGATGACGCCCTCGACGATCGGCCAGACCTGGCCCCAGTCGGCGTCGACATGGTCACGGATGCGCACGGCCGGCACGCTAGCCCGGCGGCGTCGCACCCGGCCACCCGTTTCCACCGGCCCCCGCCCCGGATCACCGTACGGCCATACTTGTCGCCATGCTCTGGGGTGTCAGCGGACCGGTCTTCCTCCTCGACTACCTGGGCGCGGTCGCCGTGGCCGTCGCACTCGCCCTGGCGGTGCGGGAGCTGACCGGCCGCCGGGCCCGGGGTGAGACACCCGACCGGGTCGAGCTGGCGTACCTCACCGACCGGGCGCTGCTGGCCTGCCAGGTGGGCGTGGCCGCGTTGCGCCGCACCGGCGGGGTGACCGTCGGCGAACTCGCCACCCTGCACGCGGAGGGTCCGCCGCCGGCCCGGCCGCCGACCCTGGTCCGCGCCCTGCACACCGCGCTGCGCCGCCCGCAGACCTGGGCCGCCGTCCTGGCCGACCCCGACGTCGGGCGGGCGCTGCGCCGGATGGTCGGCCGGCTGGTCCGCGACGGCTGGCTGCTCACCCGCGCCCAGCGCCGGCGGGTCGCCCTGGGCACGCTGCCGCTGTTCCTGGTCGCCGCCGTCGGCGTGACCCGGCTGGTGGACAGCGCGGTCGAGGGCCGCGCCGCCGGCGGCCCCGCCTCGGTCGCCGGGCTGCTGCTCTGCTGCCTGGCCACCGCGCTGGGCGGGTGGTGGCTGACCGAGGTGCCGGAGACCGGCGCCGCCGCGCGCCGCCTGCTGCGCCGGCTGCGCCACGAACACGCCGACCTCGACCCCGAACGCCGTCCCACCTGGCAGGGCCGGGACACCGACGCGTTGCTGACCGCCATGGCGCTGTTCGGCCCGCGACCGCTGCTCGCCGTCGACCCGGCCTTCGCGGTCCAGGTCGGCGTCGATCCGGAGCGTGGTCGCCCCCGACCGGAACGCCGCCCCGCCCGCCGCTGACCGGCTCCGCGACGGACCCTCGACGGGCGCCGCCGCCGCCGATGCGGCAGAGTGACCCCACGACCGCAGGGCAGGGAGGTGAGCCGTGGACGGGGTGGTGTTCCCCGCGACCGGCGACGGCCGGCGCAGCACGACCGCGCTGGGCCGCGCCGTGGTCGCCGACGCGCTACGCGCGGTCGACCCGGTCGGCGCCCGCTCCGCCGAGCACGAGACCGACTGGCGGCGCGGCTACCTCACCCACTTCCGCCGACTGGTCGAGGCCGGCCTGCTCTCGCGCGCCGCCGCGCTCACCGTCGCCCGCGACGGCCTGACCGCGCTGCACACCCGCATGCGGTACGCGCCGCCCGGCGGCGGCCCCGACGTCCCGCTCGACGCGGCGGTCACCTCGACCGACCCGCAACCGCCGCTGCGCACCGCCACGGTGACCGGCGTCGGGCCGGTGGAACGGGAACTGTCCCTGCCGTACCGGGGGCAACGCCTGCGCGGCGACGACCTGCGCCGCCGCCTCGACGCCTGGGTGGCCGCGGGTGTGGTCGAGCCGAGCTGCGCCGAGGCGGTCGGCGCGGTGCTGGCCAACCCCGACTGGCTGGACCTGCGCGACCAGCGGGTCGTGGTGCTCGGCGCGGGCGCCGAGATGGGCCCGCTGCCGTCGGTGCTGCGCTGGGGCGGCGACGTGGTCGCGCTCGACCTGCCCCGCCCGGAGATCTGGCGCCGGGTGCTGCGCACCGCGCGCCGCCACGGTGGCCGCCTGCACCTGCCGGTGCCGGCCGGCACCGGCGACGACGACGCCGCGCTGAGCGCCGCCGCCGGCGCGGACCTGCTGCACCGTCTGCCGCAGGCCGCCCGCTGGCTGGCCGGCGTCGACGGCCGGCTCGTGCTCGGCAACTACGTCTACGCCGACGGCGCCACCAACGTCCGGGTGGCCACCGCCGTCGACGCGCTCACCGTCGAGCTGACCCGGCAACGCCCGGACGCGGCGCTGGCGTTCCTGGCCACCCCCACCGACGTGTACGCGGTGCCCGGCGACGCGGTCGACCACGCCGGACGCGGGTACGCCGCGCGCGGCCCGGCCCGCCGGTCCCTGCGCTTGATCTCCGGCGGCCGGCTGCTGCGCCGCAACTACCCGCCCGGCGCCGACCCGGGCGTCAACGACAGCCTGGTCCCCCAGCAGGGCCCCAACTACGCCCTGGCCAAGCGGCTGCAACGCTGGCGCGCGGCGGTGGCCCGCGACGCCGGCGCGACGGTGTCGTTCACCGTCGCGCCGCCCACCCGCACCCGGTCCGTGCTGCGCAACCGCGCGCTCGCCGCCGCGTACGCCGGCGCGCACCGCTTCGGCGTCGAGGTGTTCGAGCCGGCCACCAGCAACACGCTGATGGCCGCGCTGCTCGTGCACGACCTGCGCACCGGCGGCGGTCCGACGCAGGAGCACCCGTGGCGGGACGAAGCGTACGCGGCGGCGCACGGCGGGCTGTGGCGGATCCCGTACGCGCCGCGCAGCGCGCTCGGCCTGGCCGTGCTCCTCGGTCTCGGCGGGGCCCGCGCCTGAGGCGGGTTTCCTTGTCCGCAGCGGCGGGAAGGCTCCGGCATGGCCGAGACATTCGCGAGCGAAGACCTGAAGACGCTGCGGTCCATGGCGCGCGGGGCCGGGATTCCCGAGGCCGAGCGCCTGTCGCACGACGACCTGGTCGAGGTGTTGCGCCGGGCCGGCCTGGCCGACGGCACCTCGGACGACTGGCCGGACCAGCCGGTCGAGGACCCGGCGCACCTGGCCGGGCTGCCGCGTAGCTCGCTGCGGCAGGGCGACGAGAGCACCGGTGGGCGCGCCGCCGAGGAGGCGATCGGCGCCCGACCCGGCGAGTCCGGCACCGAGATCGACGACCGTACGCAGCGCTGACCGCGTACGGCTGGCGGGCCGCCGCCGATCCGGCGGCGGCCGTGGAAGGCCCGGAACTCCCGAAGCTGCGGCGAGCCGCAAGGTAGGCGATCTTGACCGGAAGTTGGGATGGGGGTCGCCGACCCGCAGACCGTGCGGGTCAGCCTCGTGCCCGAGTACGGCGCCGGGCGGCGCGGATTTCGTCGTCGGCGACCTTGTCGTCGAGCAGGGCGTACAGCTGGGTGGTCTCGGTGGAGGCGTGCCCGAGCCTGCGGCGTACGGCTTCGATGGAGACTCCGGCGTTGATCAGTTCGGTGGCGTGGGAGTGGCGTAGCTGGTGGATGTCGACGCCGGCGGCCGTGCAGTAGCGGGTCCACCGGTGCTGGGCGGCATCGTAGGACAGCGGCCCGCCGGAGCCGTTGATGGAGGCGCGGAACAGCGGCCCGGCCGTGTAGCCGGTGCGCTGCAGGTAGAGCTAGAGCAGGGCGACGTAGCCGCGGTCGTCGAGCAGCACGGTGCGTACGGTGCCGCCCTTGCCGTGGATGCGTACGTGTTCGTCGTCCAGGCGCAGGTCGAGGTCCTCGACGTAGAGGCCGCAGACCTCGCCGGCCCCGGCCCCGCACACGTAGATGGTTTCGAACAGCACCCGGTCGCGCAGCCGGTCGTCCGGGAGGTCCTTGCGCGGGCGGCGGGGGCAGATGGCGGCGAGGACCTTGGCGACGTCGGCGGCGGCCGCGGGGCGGGGCAGCCGCTTGGGGACTTTGACGGTGTCGATGCGGTCCATCGGGTTCGCGTCGAGCAGGTCGTGGCGGACCGCCCAGCGGCAGAACGAGGCGACCGCGGCGCGTTTGGGTTTGCGGGTGGCCGGCGCGAGGCCGGCGGTCTCGGCGAGGAAGGCGCGCACCGGGGCGACGGTCAGTTCGCCGGGCCCGGCGTCGTGGTGCGCGGCGAACTGGAGGAGGTCGCCGCGGTAGGCGCGGATGGTGTGCGCGGAGGCGTTGCCGTTGGCCAGGTCGCCGAGGAACGCGTCGAGCGCCGCGGCGAGGGGGTGCCCGGTGCCGAGTTGCTCGCGGATCGCCTCGTCCATGCCGTGATTCTCCAGGTTGCCTGATAACCGGGAATCGAACCGGCATCGGCGCGAGCCCGGCGGTCGGCCCTCACCGGCGCCGACCAGGGGAGATCGCGAGTCGGGTGCCGGGCTCGGTCCCGGTGTTGCCTGATAACCGAAGTTATCACGCAACGGCTCGTGGGCTGGTTGGAAGCTTCCTCGGGCAAATGGTGATGACTGGGCTGGGGTCACATCTGACCGTTCATCGCGACGTTGGAGAAGAAAGTCCGTCGCCGCCAATATCATCGGACCGGTACTGTTGCGGGCATGACGAAGAGAATCGAGTCTTTCCCCGTCCAGTGAGCGCGACCGACGAGCGTAGTGCGCTCGACCACCCGGTGTCGTTGTTTGAGCATGCACGGCGACTGCATCTGCTGACGCCGCGGGGGCCACTGCCTGACGGAGGGCAGCCTCTTCCGGACAATGGCGACCATCCGAATACTCCGAGCTCCGAACGTAAACAGGCCTTGCTGACCGTGCTGCGGGTGTTCATCAGCAACCCGGCGCTGTCGCCCCAGGACCTGCACGAGCAATGCACCCATCTGGCGTTCGGCGCCAGGGCCGTGACTCGAGCACTGCAAGAACTCGCTCCCGAGGTCTCGCCGCGGCTTCTGCAGACGGCCCGGTGGCTCGTCATGAACGGCACGGACCGGCGGGCAGTCCTGCTCGGGCTGGGGCTGTTCGACGGCAACGCGGAGCAGAGTGACGCCGACTCGATCAGGACCATTGGGCTGCTGCGCTTCGCGGAACGGCCGGCCATCGAGGCACTGGCGAAGATCCCCACCGCTGCGCAAGACCTCATCTGGCTCGCCGAACGATCACGGAACCACTCCCGGACCGTCGCCGCGGCCGCGTTGGCCGGACATCCCGACCCGGCGGTACGTCAATGGGTGCTGTCGACGCCACGAGACCTGCTGTCCAGCGACCTCGCGCGGCAGATCGCCGAAAGGTACTCACTGGCGGAGACACTCGGCCGCCCGGTCGTGGACGACCGCACGTGGGATCAGGCGGGAAATCTGCTGCTCGCGATGACCAGCACCCGCAACTACCGGTATGAGATCAACCGGTACGACCAGGCCGCTGTTGCCTATCAGCGGTGGGTCGCCCTCGCCGGCACGAGACCGGCCACGCTGGAACGGGCAGCTCTGCTGACCATGATCGCCGAGGACCTGCGCACCGGCCCGGCAGCACCAGTAGCCTGCGGTATCCGCCAAGGCCTCATCGACCAGATCAACGACGTTCTGACCTCCGCACCGTGGACCGACATGCTGAACCGAAGCGCGGGTGCCGACGATCCGATCGAGGCCAGACGCGCCGCCTGGATCATCGACCAGACGGCCCGCAACGGCGTCCCCGAGCAACGATTCGCCATCCGTGTCGTGGTTCCCGACCCGAGTCCAGCCGGATTCCCGCAAATCGAGGCTCGGATCATCATCGCCGGAATGCCGATCGTCGCGACCATCTTCGACAAAGGCCCCGCCGAGGAACCAGAACGGCTGATCTACAGCGGGCGACTCAGAGCTACGACCGAACCCAAAGAGGTCCGGCTCGCCGAGGCGTACTGCACCGAGGGCTGCTGCGGTGGGCTGTACGTCACGATCGTGCGTGACGGGCCCGAGGTGATCTGGAAGGACTGGCGCTCCTCCACGCCAGGCGACCCGCCACCGGAAATGCGGTTCGACGCGACACAATACGACCGGGAGATCATCCGAGCCGAGCAGGACCATACCTGGGAATGGCCGGCCAGAACCTTGGCCCGGCGGGTCGCCGATCGCCTCCGCGCTGATCCGACGATCTTGAACCGGTGGGACTGCGCCCCCGGCTGGTGCACAGCCTGGTTAAAGGAGTACGACCTCGCACGCCTGACGTTCAACCACCCAGCCCGCACCAACTCGTTCAGCGATCCGTCCATACAGTTCGGCCTCGTGGTCGATGTTTATGGTCAAGACCCGGACCTGCTGGCCACCGAGATCATCGAGTCGATGAAGAACGTCGATCCGAAGTCCACCGCAGAGATGATCGGTGGCAGCAAGGACACGGCCGAAAAGCTCGGCCTTGCCTACCGGAAGCCAAACCGCTGGTAGCCGATCTTGTCGACCAGCTGAACCAACAGATCCACCAACCCATCGGTGATCTCCGTCGTCCGCCGGTGGCGCAACGGGGCCAGCAGCGTCAGCCGCACGTCCCGGTTCGACTCCTCCAGATCTGAGGGGTAGCTACGGGCAGCCCGGTGCCGCCACTCGTCGGCGAGGCGTTCCGACCAGCCCTCGAACAACGCCACCGGCAGGCCCAGCGCCCGGACCCGGCGCAGCTTGCCGACCTCGGCAAGGAATGTATCCACCCCCAGCGGCCCCGGGTCGGCCTTCAACTCCGACAGGAACGTCTCCCCGCCACCGGCCGCGTCCGGCGACGGCCGGTACAGCGACTCCAGACGGCCGCCGGCCTCGACTGCGTCCAACCGCTGCTCGATCGTGGTGCAGAACCGTTTCTCGAACAGGTCAGCGCCGACCCGGCCAGCCGCGAGATCTGCCCGAACGACGGCGGCTCCAGGTGCAGCACCCGGCACTGCGCCAGCACCGCATCCCGCAACTGCTCGCTGGCGCACACATCCCGGGCCAGCCACTCGGTCAGCTTCTGTTGGTCGGCCTCGGAACACTCCCGGAACCCCAGGGCAGCACGAATCTGTGCCCGGTGACTTTCGATCGTCCGCCCGGACCACCTGTAGTCGGCGAACAGTTGCGGATCGACCTTGACCTGCTCGGCCAGGTAGCTCACCGCCGGTTCCGGTACCTCGGCCGCGTACTGCGGGAATCGGCCTTCGATCTCGAAGAACTTCAGCAAAGCGACGAACCCCAGCCGGGTCACCCCGGTCTTGTTGGCCACCAACTCCCAGTCCGAATCCAGCAACGTCCAGTACGCGATCAGATCCTCGGGATCCCAGTCACGGCGCATGCATCGACCAACGACCCGCCACCCATCCACGAACTCGGATGATCGGCTACTTTGGGGCTCGCCGCAGCTTCGGGAGTCCGGGGCCTGGAAGGTCCGCGCGGTGGTCGATGCCGCCGGCCTATGCTCGCCGGATGCTGTCCCAGGTGACCGGGCTGTCCCGACACTTCACGCAGGAGTCCCTGCGGGCCTACCTGTTGGCGCGGTCGACCCGCCAGCCCGGCGGCTGCCTGGTCGTGCGCGGTTACGGCAGCCGACGCGGGGTGCACCAGAAGGTGGCCGGCCGGGCGTGGGCGCACGTCGCCGCGTACGCGGTCTTCGTCGGCGGGTACCGGCCGGGTCTGGAGGTGCGCCACGACTGCGGCGTGCTCGACTGCATCGAGCCGACCCACCTGCGTCAGCTCGGCCGTGGCGACAACCGCCGCGAGCGGCGGCAGCAGCCGACGTGCCGCAACGGGCACGAGCGGGAGGTCGACCCCGGCACCGGGCGGTTCCGGAAGGTGTGCCGGCACTGCAACAGCGACGCCCAGCGGCGGTGGCGCGAGCGCCGCGCCGCCGAGGTGGCCGCCGCCAGGGCCGGTTATCGACCCTGAACGGCGATCCGGTCCTCAGCGGAGCTGCTCGGCGCGGTGCAGGTGATCGAAGGAATCTGGTCGACCGGGGCGACGCGGTGCCGGTCGGCGTGGGGGAGCCAGGCGATCTGCTCGTGAGGATCGCGCCGTGCCCCAGCCGGCTCCAGGCGACCTTGTCGATGCCGCGCACCGTGGCCTCCTGTCGACCCGCGCCGCGCGGTACGCGGGCGGTCACACCAGCTTGAATCATTACGCACAAGAACTGTCATTATGGTGTCTCGACGGTTTGCCCCCATTTGGGCCACCTAATTTTCGTAATGTCATTACCGGTAATCCAATAAGTGGCTGCGCCGGGCGGGCGCCGGTGCGCCGGGGATTCGCCTACGGTGGTGAGATCCCGACGGATCCACTCAGGAGGCCGGAATGGCACCACCGTCACGCGAGGTCGTCGAGCGGGTCCTGCGCGCCGGCCGCGAGCAGGACGTCGAGACGTTCGTGGGCCTGATGGCCCCGGACGGATACCTCGAGTGGCCGTTCCGGCCGGCGGGCGTGCCCGGGCGGGTGCAGGGGCGCCCGGCGATCCGCCGGCACCTGACCGGGACGGCCGGCTCCCTGATCACGGTCCACGAGCACCGCGACCTGGTGCGGCACGAGACCACCGATCCCGAGGTGGTCATCGTCGAGTACGAGGCCCACGGCACCGTGGTCGCGACCGGCGCGCCGTTCACGCAGACCGTGATCGCGGTGTTCCGGGTCCGGGCCGGTCTGATCGTGTCGTACCGCGACTACGTCAATCCCCTGCCCCTGATGGCGGCGCTCGCCGGCGCCACCGACGGGCGTTGAGCCGGACGACAGGAGCACCCGCGTGGACCAGGACGACCGGCGCCGGCACTCCTCGTCGTTCGGCGCGGCGGCGACCGCGTACGCCGAGCACCGCCCGGACTACGCGCAGGCCGCAGTGCGGTGGGCGATCGAGCCCGCCCCCGGCCGCCGGGTGCTGGACCTCGGCGCCGGCACCGGCAAACTGACCGCCACGCTGGGCGCGGTCGGCGCCGACGTCACCGCCGTCGAACCGGACCCGGCGATGCTGGCCGAGCTGCGCCGCGCGCTGCCGGGCGTTCGCGCGCTGCCCGGCAGCGCCGAGGCGGTCCCGCTGCCGGACGCGTCCGTCGACGCGGTGCTGGCCGGCAACGCCATGCACCGGTTCGACATGGCGCTCGCCGGCCCGGAGATCGCCCGGGTCCTCGCACCCGGCGGCGTCCTAGCCGGCCTGTGGAACGTGCTGGACGACGAGGTCGACTGGGTCGCCGGCCTGGCCGAGGTCGGCGGCAGCGCGGTCGTCGGCCCACGCGACACCCCGGCCGGCTGGCGGGCCGAGACGGCGCGGATGCACCTGCCCGGCAACGGCGCGCCGGCCCGGTTCGACGTGCCCGAGCAGGCCGCGTTCCCGCACGGGCAGCGCCGCACCGCCGACTCCCTGGCGGCGACGCTCGCCACCCGGGCGGGCCTGCTGGTGATGCCGGCGTCGGAGCGGCACGCCACGCTCGACCGCATCCGGGCGTTCCTGGCCAGCCGGCCGGAGACCGCGCACGGCGAGCTCACGCTCCCGATGCGCACCTGCGTGCTGCGGGTACGGCGACGGTGACGCCCTCCCCCGAGTCCGGGATGACCGGCGCGGACGTCCGGGCCGCCGCCGCGAGGAGCGCCGTGCTGCCGCCGGCCGCCGGCCGGTACGCGCGGGTCACCCGGCCCACCACCTACCGGCACCTCGTCAGCCTGCCCACCGAGACACCGTCCTCCCGCTGACGAATACCGCAAATTCCCTCATGGGCGCAGTTCAGGGTTCGATCGGGGTCTATCCGGATTTACCCGGGCCAACCGAGCGTTGAAAGATCGATTCCATGGAATCTCTGCTCACCGTGTTGCTGGCCGCGGCCATGGTGCCCGTCCCAGTGTCTGCGGCGCCCGCCGCAGCCCTCGACTGGCGTGCCTGCGGCACCACGCCGGGCGCCGAGTGCGCCACCCTGACCGTCCCGGTCGACTGGTCCCATCCGGACGGTCCGACAATCGGCCTGTCGGTGGCCCGCCGACCGGCGACCGACCCGGTGCGCCGAGTCGGAACGTTGGTCTTCGGCCCAGGTGGCCCGTGGGACTCCGGCGTCGAGCGGGTCCGCGACAACAACGGCCGGTTCAGCACCCTGCAGAGCCGGTTCGACATCGTGAGCTTCGACCCGCGCGGCTCGCACGACAGTCATCCGGTCCAGTGCGACGACGCACTGGTCGCGGCGGCACCCAACCCGGTGCTCAAGAGCCAGGCCGACTTCGACGCCATGCTCGCGTACAACCGCAGGCTGTGGGCGGACTGCCGGCAACGCACCGGCGACCTCTGGGATCACGCCGACATGCTGAGCAACATCCGCGACCTGGACGCGCTACGGGCTGCGCTCGGCGAGCGGCAGCTGACCTTCCACGGCAGCTCGTACGGCACCCTGCTCGGTGAGCAGTACGCTGAGCGCTACCCCGCCCGGGTGCGCGCCATGGTGCTGGAGAGCGTGGTCGACCACAGCGTGGCAACGACCGGCGCGTTCCTGACCACTCAGGCGTCGGCGTACGAAGACGCATTCGACGACTTCGCCGCCTGGTGCCGCGGCGACGTCACGTGCGCGCTGCACGACGAGGACGTACCGACCGTGTGGAACGGCCTGTTCGCCGCGGCCGGCGCCGGGCAGCGGGACTTCACCCCGTTCGACCTGGTCGCAGTCACCCTCAAGCTGCTGAGGGACGCCGCGTACCCCAGGCTGGCCAGCTACCTGGCCGCGGTCCACGCGGGTGGTCCCGGGCAGCGGGTGCCGAGTCTCGGCGTGGTCGTCCCGGCGTTCTGCGCGGACTGGTCCATCCCGGTGCGCGACTACGCCCAGTATGCGAACCTGATGCGCCGGGCGGCAGTTGCGGCGCCGGACACCCACTACCCGGCGCAGGTATTCGCGCTGAGCATGTGCCTCGGCTGGGAGCGGGTGACGAATCCGCAACACGTCCTGCGGGTGCGGACCGCCACCCCGCTGTTGCTGCTCAACTCCCGGCATGATCCGGCCACCGGGTGGAGCTGGGCCCGCTCGGTCGAGCACCAGCTGAGCCGGCACGGCGTGCTGGTGACCTACGAGGGCGCCGGGCACGGCGCCTACAGCCTCAGCACCTGCGTCCAACGGCTCACCGACGACTACCTCATCTCGCGAACCGTGCCGCCGCGCGGCACCAGCTGCCCCCGTGAACAAGATCCAGGAATGCCGGTAGGAACCGGCGTCGCACCCCGCCAGAGATGATCTTTCGACTGAGCAGGGCCGCCGGCGCGGGTCAGTTCGTCGGGTCGGGCGCTCCGGTGAACGCGGAGACGTGGTCGGCGGCCCACTGGCGGAACGTCCGCGCCGGCGTGCCGAGCAGGTGTGACACCGTGGAGGTGACGTGTGCCGGACGCCCCGACGTGGCGCGCCACGCGGCCAGCAGCATGTCCACGGCGGGACGTGCCGCCTCCGGGGCCTCGCGCCGGAACTCGTCGGGCGACAGGTCCTCGAACGCGATCGGCCGACCCAGGGCGGCGCCGATGAGGCTGACCTGCTCGGCCTGACTGAGCGACTCGGGGCCGGTCAGGACGTAGTCACCGCCGGCGTGCCCGTTCTCGGACAGGGTCCGCGCGACGACCGCGGCGACGTCCCGATCGTCGACGGGGGCCGTCTCGGCCGCCCCGTACGGCCACCGGACCACAGCGTCGCGACGGATCGCCGGGGCCCACCAGTGCAGGGCGTTCGATGCGAACATCCCCGGCCGGACGATCGTCGCGTCGACACCGGTCGCCGCGATGAGCTGCTCGACCCGGGCGTGCAGCGTCGCCATCGGATTCGGCTGCTGGAAGAACGGGTGCGGGGTCCGGTGTGGTGCGGACAGGTAGACGACCCGTCGCGTGTGGGCGGCCAGCCGGTCGACGACAGCGGACGCGGTGCGCGGTGGGGCGGTCCAGACCAGGAAGACGGCGCTGACGGCGGTCAGCGCGGTGTCGAGCGATTCGGGGACGGTGAGGTCACCGGTGACGACCTCGACGGTGGTGGGCAGCGTCGCCGCCGACTCGGGGCGGCGTACGAGGGCGCGGACCGGGACGCCCGCGTCGATCAGCTGATCGATCACGGCGCGCCCGACCCGGCCGGTCGCCCCGGTGACGAGAACCACGTCGGTATGTTCCATGGGAACCATCAAACCGTTACCCGGTTAAAAACGCAACCCGGTAACTCTTGTTACCCTGGCGCGGTGAGCGAGCCGGACGGGCTGCGGGCCCGCAAGAAGGCGCAGACCCGGGGCGCGATCGCCGATGCCGCGATCACGCTGTTCCTGGCGCGCGGGTTCGAGCAGGTGTCGGTGTCCGACATCGCGGCGACGGCCGAGGTGTCGAAACCGACCCTGTTCCGCTACTTCGCGACCAAGGAGGACCTGGTCCTGCACCGGTTCGCCGACCACAACGGTGAGGCCGCACGCGTGGTACGCGCTCGCCGGCCCGACGTCCCGCCGATGACGGCGCTGCACCGGCATTTTCGGGCCGGCCTCGACCGCTTCGAGCCGGTGACCGGCCTCAACGATCACCCCCAGGTGGTGGAATTCCATCGGCTGGTGTTCAACACGCCGAGCCTGGCGGGACGGCTCACGCAGTACCTGCTCGACGACGAGGAAGCACTGGCGGCGGCCCTCGGCCCGGGCATCGGGGCCCGGCTGCAGGCCGCCCAGGTGATCGCCGTGCAGCGCGTGCTGGCGCGGAACAACTGGCAGAAGATCGCCGACGGGCGGCCCGCCCGCGAGGTCCGCCCCGAGGCGGTCGTCGACGCGGACCGCGCCTTCGCCCAACTGAGCCGGGCGGCGGGCGACTCCTAGCCCGCTCTCCGGCGACCCGCGGTCGGCCTCAGCGACGCCACCAACGCCACCGGCGGCGGGCCGCGGGCGGGGCGGGCGGCGCCGGCTCGACCGGCGTCGCGGTCACGACACGTCGCTGCCGGTCGGCCCGCCACCGCCGTACCGCCTCGTCGACGTTGACCGGGCGGACCGCCACCCGAGGGCCGGTCGGGGCGCGCAGCCAGGCCACCACCTCGGCGTTGAGCGCGGCCACGTACGACCGGACCGCCTCCTCGGTGGGCAGGTCGCGCAGCTCGGCGGGGAGCTGTTCGACGCGGCGGCGCAGTTGCAGCGGGGTGGGCAGCATCAGGTCGGACGGGATCTGCTCCCGCTCCATGAAGCTGCGGATCCACCAGCCCTCGTCGTAGGGCTGGTCGCGACCCGGGATCGGTTTGCCGGCGCCCGGCAGGTTGTCGAACTCGCCGCGCTCCTGCGCCGAGCGGATCTGCGCCTCGACCGCGCCCTCCCAGCCTGTCGTCACCGCCGTCACCTCCCGCTGCCACCGTATCCGTCGGTTCCCGACCATGGTCAGCGTCGGACCGCGCGCAGGTGTTCCCGGCGCGCGTAGTGTTCCGGCGACGGAAGGGAGCGGCGGCGTGCGGGACTGGCTGATCGGCCTCGTCGTGGCGGTGGGGTGCATGGTCGCGAGCTGGGCGGTGCTGGTGCTGGCGGCCCGGCGGCTGCCGCCCGGCCTGCTGCGTGACCTGGCCGCGTTCGTGCCCGACTGTCTGACCACGGTGCGGCGGCTGCGCCGGGACCCGCGGGTGCCGCGCCGGGCCCGGATCGCGATCGTCGTCGCCGGGGTGTGGCTGGCCAGCCCGATCGACCTGATCCCGGAGTTCCTGCCGGTGATCGGTCCGCTTGACGACATCGTCGTGGTGGCGCTCGCGTTGCGCTACGCGGGGCGGCAGGTGCCCCGGCAGGTGCTGCTCGACGCGTGGCCCGGCGAGCCGCGGCTGCTGCTGCGCCTGCTCGGCGGCCGTTGACCGGTCAGGGCAGCAGACGGACGTGCCGGTGGCCGTCGCGGGGGAACGGCGGGCGGGCCGGCATCACCTCGGCGAACGCGTACCCGCTCTTCTCCGCCACCCGGCAGGAGGCCGGGTTGTCGACCTGGTGGAACAGTTCCATGCGGGTCAGCCCGGCGGCGGCGAAGCGGGCGAACGCCCAGCCGGTGACCGCGTCGACGGCCCGGGGCGCGACGCCCCGGCCGCGGGCCGGGGCCGCGGTCCAGTAGCCGACCTCGGCGGCCGGCCGACCGGGCCGGACCTCCTTGAGCACCACGCAGGCCACCAGCCGCTCCCCCGCCGGCGTGTCCTCCAGCACCGCGAAGCTGAACCGGCGGTCGGCGGCCCAGCCCTGCCGGCTGCGGCGCAGGAACGCACGCGCCTCGGACCGGGTGGTCACCGGCAGGCGGGTCCAGGCGCGCAGCACCGGGTCCCGGTACGCCTCCAGCAGCGCGCCGGCGTCACCGTCGCGCCACGGTCGCAGCAGCAGGCCGGGCGCGGTCGGGGTGGCGGCGGCGGACAGTACGACGGACATCCGGTCAGTGTCGCGCGTCACGGGGCCCGGCCGCGAGCCCGGCCGTCGGCGTCGGGCCGGGCAGGGGCGACGCGGTCACGCTCGGTGCGGTGGCAGGGATCGCTCTGGCGGCGCCGGGGGCGGACGACCGCTCCCCGCGCCGCCGTCGCCACGCCCTGACCGCCGGTCAGGGCTGCGGTTCGCGCAGCACCGCCACGCCGCCGGGCCCGACGGTCACCTGCTCGTCGACCGGCTCGTCGGTGAGCAACTCGTGCCCGGCCGCCGGCACCCGCTGCGGGCGGTCGGTGTGGTTGAGCAGGAACAGCCAGCGTCGGTCGCCGTCGCGGCGGCGTACCGCCTCGACGCCGGGCGGCGCGGCCGGGCAGGTCGGGGTGACGCCGGCGAGCCGGGCCGCCTCGACGAGCAGCCGGCGGTACGTGTCGTCGTCGGGCCGGGTGGAGACGTACCAGGTGCGGGCGGCGCCGACCCGGTGCCGGGTGACCGCCGGGCGACCGTCCAGCACCCCACCGATGTACGCGGCGACCTGCTCCGCCCCGGCCAGGTGCACGCTCTCCGACCAGATCCGGCCGTACCCGCCGCTGGTCAGCGGCACCCGTTCGTCGTCGGCGAGCGGGTGGAACTCCTCCACCCGCACGCCGAGCAGGTCCCGGTACGCCCCCGGGTAGCCGCCGAGGCGGACGCGGGCGTGTTCGTCGGCGACGCCGCTGAGCCAGGTGACCAGCAGGTGCCCGCCGGCGTGGACGTGCCGGTGTACCCAGTCGGCGGTGGCGTCGGAGGCCAGGTAGAGCGCGGGCAGCACGAGCAGCCGGTGACCGTCGAGCGGGTCACCGGGCACCACCAGGTCGGCGGTGACGCCGGCGTGCCACAGCACCCGGTGCGCGGCGGCCACCTCGGCCGGGTGGTCGAGGCCGTCGCGGGGCATCCCCGGGTGGCGCAGCGCCCAGCCGCTGGCCGCGTCGTGGGCGATCGCCACGCGCGCCTCCACCTGCCCCGCCACGGTGCCGGCGAGCCGGCCGAGCGTGGCGCCGAGGTCGGTGGCCTCCCGGAACACGCGGGTGTCCGCGCCGGCGTGCGACACCACGGCGGAGTGGAACCGTTCGGCGCCGCCGGCCGGCGCGCGCCACTGGAAGAACATCGCCCCGGTGGAGCCGCGGGCGACGTGCGCGAGGCTGTGCCGGGTCATCCGGCCCGGCTCCTTGGTGTGCATCCGCCCGGTGGTGTGGATCTGGTTGGGCGCGCTCTCCATCAGCAGCCACGGCGTGGGGCGGCCGGCGCCGTGGCGGGCCCAGCCGCGGGCCAGGTCGGCGGCGAGCGCGGTCTGCTCCTCCGCGCCGCCGTCGATGCGGGTCGGGTAGTGGTCGACGGCCACCAGGTCCACCTCGCGCGCCCAGCGGGCGTGGTCGACCGGCACCCAGTCGCCGAGCACGTAGTTGGTGGTGACCGGCACCGCCGGGTTCGCCGTCCGCAGCAGGTCCCGCTGCTCGGTGTACGCGGACAGCAGCGTGTCCGACCAGAAGCGACGGAAGTCGAGCAGTTGGCCGGGGTTGGCCAGGTACTGGGTGGCGCGGGGCACGCCGACCTGCGCCCAGTCGGAGTAGTGCTGGCCCCAGAAGCTGGTCACCCAGGCGTCGTTGAGCGCGTCGAGGTCGGCGTACCGGCTGGTGAGCCAGCGGCGGAACGCCGTCTCGGCGTGTGCGCAGTGGCAGGTGGTGCCGTACTCGTTGTGCACGCGCCACAACGCCAGCGCCGGGTGGTGGGCGTACCGGGCGGCGAGGGTCCCGGCGACGCGGCGGGCCGCGGCGCGGTAGGCGGGCGCGGCGGCGCAGTAGGTGTCCCGGCTGCCGTGGTGCAGGCGTACGCCGTCGGCGGTCACCGGCAGGGCGTCCGGGTGACGCAGCGTGAACCAGGGTGGCGGGGACGCGGTGGGGGTGGCCAGGGCGGCCCGGATGCCGGCGGCGTGCAGCAGGTCCAGCACCTCGTCGAGCCAGTCGAGGGTGTACCGGCCGGGGGCGGACTCCAGGCGGGACCAGGCGAACACGCCGACCGTGACCAGGTTGACCCCGGCCGCGCGCATCAGGGCGACGTCCTCCCGCCACACCCGCGGTGGCCACTGCTCCGGGTTCCAGTCCCCGCCGTAGCTCAGCCGGTCGTCGCTCCACAACGCTTTAGTTGTCATCCCCGTCAAAGTAAGAACAGGTGAGGACGAAAGTCAATGCGGCTGATCATTGACAGTTAGTTGTGGTTCCCAAGAAACTTGCGGGACCGCCCGTGTCGCCGCGAGGAGACGCCCATGCCGTACCGCCCACCCCTGGTCCCGTACGAGAATTTCGTGGCCGACCCGCCCGACCTGCCGGTGCGCGCCCCCGGCGAGGAGGGCGCCGACGACGTGCTGCGGGCCGAGGTGGCCGCGACCGATCCGCACGGTGTCACGCTCACCGCCACCTGCGCCTCCGGCCGCACGCTCGTCGCCCGGGTCGAGGCCGCCGGGGACGGGATCCTGCGGGTACGCCTCACCGACGACCTCTCGGTCCGCAGCCGCTGCGCCCGGGCGTTGACGCTGACCCGGCCGGTGCCGCACCCGGCCGGGGTGAGCGTCGACGACGCGTACGCGCGGGTGGACGCCGGCGGTGTCCGCGCCGAGGTCCGCCTCGACCCGTGGGGCCTGCGCTTCCTCGACGCCGACGGTCGGGTGCTGGTGGCCGCCGACGGCGGCACCCGGGACATCAGCGGCCGGCGGCGCACGCTGCCGCTCGGACGGTCCACCTTCGACGGCGACCCGGTCGCCTGGCACGAGAGCTTCGTCGCGCCCGGCGACGAGCGGTTCGTCGGCTTCGGCGAGAAGTTCACCCCGCTGGACAAGCGCGGCCAGCGACCGCTGATGTGGAACTTCGACGCGTTCGGCGGCGAGTCCGACCGGTCGCACAAGAACGTGCCGTTCTACCTGTCCGACCGCGGCTACGGCGTGCTGGTCGACAGCGGCCTGCCGGTGCAGTTCGACGTCTGCGCCAGCACCCACAGCAGCGTGCAGATCCTCGTCCCGGACGACCTGCTCGACTACTACGTGCTGGCCGGCCCGACGCCGGCGGAGATCCTGGACCGGCTCGACGCGCTGACCGGCCGGCCGTACCTGCCGCCCCGCTGGGCGTTCGGGGCCTGGATCTCCTCCGGGTTCTTCCCCGACAGCGAGCAGCGGGTGCGGGAGCGGGCCCGGCTCATCCGCGCACGGGACGTCCCGTGCGACGTGCTGCACCTGGACTGCTACTGGCAGGTCGCCGGCCGCTGGTCCGAGCTGCGCTGGGACGAGCAGGCGTTCCCCGACCCGGCCGGCCTGCTCAAGGACCTCGCCGAGCAGGGCTTCCGGGTGTGCCTGTGGATGAACCCCTACCTGATGACCGACAGCCCGTTGTACGCCGACGCCGAGGCCGCCGGCTACTTCCTGCGCCGCCCGGACGGCGGCACGTACGTCGCGGACACCTGGCACGGCAGCTACCCGGTCTGCGCGATCGTGGACCTGACCAACCCGGCGGCGGTGCGCTGGTTCCAGGGCCTGCTGCGACCGCTGCTGGCCCAGGGCGTCGCGGTGTTCAAGACCGACTTCGCCGAGGGGGTGCCCGCCGACGCGGTGGCGCACAACGGCATGACCGGCGTCGAGCTGCACAACGTGTACGCGCTGCTGTTCAACGACGTGGTCGCCGACGTCACCGGGGAGGTGGCCGGGCACCGCACGGTGTGGGCGCGCTCGTCGTACCTGGGCGGGCAGCGGCACAGCGCGCAGTGGAGCGGCGACGTCAACGCCACCTGGCCGGGGATGGCCAGCACGCTGCGCGGCGGGCTGTCCCACGGCCTGTCCGGGGTGCCGTTCTGGAGCCACGACACCGGCGGCTTCCACGGCACGCCCGAGCCCGACCTGTACGTGCGCTGGACACAGTTCGGCGCGCTGTCGCCGCTGGTCCGGCTGCACGGCACCACCAGCCGGCTGCCGTGGGACTTCCCGCCGGAGGCGGAACGGCACGCGGTGGCGGCGCTGCGGCTGCGGTACCGGCTGCTGCCGTACCTGTGGTCGGCGGCCGTGGACGCGGCCCGCACCGGCAGCCCGATGCTGCGGGCGCTGCTGGTCGACACCCCGGACGACCCGGCCGCCTGGGCCACCGACCTGGAGTACCGCCTCGGCACCGACCTGCTGGTGGCGCCGGTGTTCGACCCGTCCGGGGAACGCGCCGTCTACCTGCCCTCAGGCGACGACTGGCTGGACGCGGCGACCGGGCAGCGCCACGCCGGCGGCCGGCACCTGCGGGTGCGGGTGCCGATCGACCGGCTCCCGCTGTACGTGCGGCGCGGCGCGCTGGTCCCGGTGGTGGCGCCCGCGCCCACCGTGGCCGAGGGCCCGTTCCGCGACGTCACGCTGGTGGCGTGGGGCGGGACCGACGGCGTGACGGTGGTGCGCGACGACGACGGCGACACCACGGTCACCGCCGCGCGCGACGGCGACACGCTGCGGGTACGCGTGGACGGGCCGCTGGACGTGCGCCGGGTCAGCGTGGTCGGGGCGGACCCGCCGCGCCGGATCGTGCTCGACGGCGAGGCGGTCCCGGTGACCCCGTTCGCACCGTGGTTCGGCGGCTGAACCGCCGGAGCGGGAACCGTGCCGATTTAGTTTAAGGTGTAGCCGAACCCGACGGACGTGGCGCAGGAGGCGGGCAGCACGTGATCAGCATCGACCGGTCGGTCCAGACGGCCGACCTCGGCGACGTGCGGGTCGCCAACCGGGCCGTGGTGCTGCGGCACGTCCGGCGGCACGCGCCCTGTTCGCGCGCCGACGTCGCCGCCCGTACCGGCCTCAACAAGGCGACCGTCTCCAGCCTGGTCAGCGAGCTGATCGAGCGCGGGCTGCTGCGCGAGACCGGGCTGACCGAGAACCGGGTGGGCCGCCCGGCCACCATGCTCGTGCTCGACGGCGCCCGCTACGTCGGGCTCGGCCTCCAGATCGGCGCCGACGAGCTGGTCGTGGTCGCCGCCGACCTGGCCGGCGAGCGGCTGCTCACCTGGCGACGCGCGTTCGCCGCCGCGACCGCCGGCCCCGAGGAGACGGTACGTGCGCTCGCCGCGCTCACCCGACGGGCGGTCACCCGGGTCACCGGCGCGGACCGCACGGTGCTCGGCCTCACCGTGGGCGTGCCCGGCCTGGTGGACGCCGACGGCGCCGTCCCGTGGGCGCCCGCGCTGGGCTGGCGCGGCGTGCCGCTCGCCGCCGAGCTGCGCCGCGCGCTGCGCGACCCGGGTTTCCCGGTCGGCGTGGACACCGACGCCAACCTCGCCGTCTCGGCGGAGCTGCGGCACGGCCCGTACGCCGGCACCGCCGACCTGGTGCACCTGACCGGCGGGCTGACGGTCGGCGCCGGCCTGGTCAGCGGCGGCCGGCTGCTGCGCGGCGGCCGGGGCTTCGCCGGCGAGATCGGCCACCTGCCGGTCCTGGCCGACAACCCTCCGTCCGCGACCGTGGGGCTCGCGGACCCGGCGTGCCGGTGCGGGCGCCGCGGCTGCCTCACGACGGTGGCCGGTGTGGACGCCGTGGTGCGGCGCCTACTGCCCGACGCCACGCACGACGGTCCGGTCACCGACTACCTGCCGGAGATCGAACGGATCCAGGCGCTCGCCCGCGCCGGGGACGAGCCGGTGCGCGCCGGGCTCGCCGAGATCGGCCGGCAGCTCGGCCACGCGGTGTCCGTCCTGGTCGACCTGCTCGACCCGGAGGTGGTCCTGGTGGGCGGGCACCTGGCGACGCTCGCGCCGTGGCTGCTGCCGGCCGCCCGCGCCGAACTGGCCGCCCGCACCCTCGCGCCGCCGGCCGGGGTCCGGATCGAGGCCAGCACGCTCGGGCCCGCCGCCAGCGCGCTGGGCGGCGCCACCGCCGCACTGGCCGCCGTGGAGGCCGGGCAACTCCCCGCCGCCTGACCCTTGACCGCACCGGCCCCGGGTGCCAACCTCGGTAGCGCCGCTTCCGGACCGGGCAATCCGCGGGCGGCATGTTTTCCGGCGGCTGTCGAAGCGCTTCACCACCGCACCGGGCCGACCCGCCGACCACCCCACCCCCTTTTTCGCGTGCGTGCGGCCCTCCACCGGCCGGCCGTCGAAGCGCTTCGACGGCCGGTTGCGTGACCCGCACGCCCACCGGAGGCGCCCGCCATGACCGACCACACCCCCCACCGCGTCGACGACCTGCTCGCCCGCCTCACCGTCGGAGAGAAACTCGGCCTGCTGCACCAGTGGCAGGCGCCGGTCCCCCGGCTCGGCCTGCCGGCGTTCCGCACCGGCACGGAGGCGCTGCACGGCGTCGCCTGGCTCGGCACGGCCACCGTCTTCCCGCAGGCGCTCGGCCTGGCCGCGAGCTGGAACCCGGACCTGATCCGGGCCGTCGGCGCCGCCGTCGGCGACGAGGTGCGGGCCAAGCACCGGGCCGACCCGCAGCGGGTCGGTCTCAACGTGTGGGCGCCGGTGGTCAACCCGCTGCGCGACCCCCGCTGGGGACGCAACGAGGAAGGCTGGTCCGAGGACCCGTGGCTGACCGGCCGGCTCGCCACCGCCTACGCGTCCGGGCTGCGCGGCGCGCACCCCACCCGGCTGCGGACCGCGCCGACGCTCAAGCACTTCCTCGGCTACAACAACGAAACCGACCGGGCGACCACCTCCAGCGACCTGCCGCCGCGCGTGCTGCACGAGTACGAGCTGCCGGCCTTCCGCGCACCGCTGGCCGCCGGCGCGGCGGTCGCCGTGATGGCGTCGTACAACCTGGTCGACGGCGTGCCCGCGCACCTGAGCCCGCTCATCGACGGCGAGCTGCGCGGCTGGGCCGACGACGAGGTGATGGTCGTCGGCGACGCCGGTGCGGTCGGCAACATCGCCGGCGTGCAGGAGTACCTGCCCGACCACGTGGCCGGCTTCGCCGCCGCGCTGCGCGCCGGCGTGGACAGCTTCACCGAGGACGACGAGGACCCCGGCCCCACCGTCGACCGGCTCACCGAGGCGTTGGCCCGCGGGCTGGTCGTCGAGTCCGACGTGGACCGGGCGGTCCGGCGGATCCTGTCGGTGCGGCTGCGCCTGGGCGACCTGGACCCGCCCGGCCACGACCCGTACGCCGACGTGCCGGCCGACGTGGTGAACTGCCCCGCCCACCGGGAACTGGCCCGCGAGTCGGCCCGCCAGTCGGTCGTGCTGCTGTCCAACGACGGGCTGCTCCCGCTCGCCCCCGACCGGCGGGTCGCGGTGCTCGGCCCGCTCGCCGACACCGTGCTCACCGACTGGTACAGCGGCACCCCGCCGTACACGGTCAGCGCGTACGACGGGCTGCTGGGACGGCTGCCCGAGGTCACCACCCACCCGGGCGTCGACCGGATCACGCTGCGGGTCGGCGACCGGGTCGTCCGGTGCGTCGACGGCGGACCGCTGACGCTCGCCGACGCGGCACCCAGCGAGTTCGACGTGGTCGACTGGGGGCAGGGCGTGGTGGCGCTGCGCGCGGCCCACCACGGCCGGTACGTGGGCGCGGACGACGCCGGGGCGCTCGTCGACGACCGTCCCGGCCCGGGCGGTTGGGTGGTCCGCGAGACGTTCCGCCTGCGGCACCGGGCCGACGGCACCGTGCTGCTGCACCACCTCGCCACCGGCCGGCACGTCGGTGCCGCCCCGGACGGCCGGTTGAGCGTCGCGGTCGCCGAGCCCGCCGCGTTCACGGTGGAGCTGCGCGTCGACGGCGCGGCCGAGGCCGCCGCGCTGGCCGCCGCCGCCGACGTGGCAGTGGTCGTGCTCGGCAACCACCCGATGGTCAACGGCCGGGAGACCGAGGACCGGGTCGACCTGGACCTGCCCACCGGACAGCTCGAACTGCTGCGGGCCGTGCACGCCGCGAACCCGCGCACCGTGCTGGTGCTCACCAGCAGCTACCCGTACGCGGTCGGCTGGGCGCGGGAGCACCTGCCGGCGGTGCTGTGGAGCGCCCACGGCGGGCAGGAGCACGGCAACGGGCTGGCCGACGTGCTGCTCGGCGCGGAGGACCCGGGCGGCCGACTGACCCAGACCTGGTACGCCGACACCGCCGAGCTGCCCGACCTGCTCGACTACGACGTGATCGGCGCCGACGCCACCTACCTCTACCACCGGGGCGAGCCGCTGTACCCGTTCGGCCACGGGCTCAGCTACGCCGAGTTCGACTACGCTGGCCTCCGGTTGAGCACCGCCACGGCGCACACCGGCGAGGAGGTCGAGGTGAGCGTCGAGGTCACCAACACGGGCCGCCGCCCGGGCACCGAGGTGGTGCAGCTCTACACCCGGCAGCGACGCTCCCGGGTCAAGCAGCCGCTGCGGCAGTTGCGCGACTTCGCCCGGGTCACTCTGGAGCCGGGGTGCACGGCCCGGGTGACGCTGCGGTTGCGCACCGCCGACCTGGCCTGGTGGGACGAAACCCGCGCGGCGATGGTGGTGGAGGACGCCACCCACTCGGTGCTGGTGGGCCGCTCCGCCCGGGACATCCGGCTGGTCGGCGCGCTCGCCGTGCGCGGCGGCGCCGGGACGGCCACGCCGGCGGCCGGGCGCACCGGGACGGCCCGGTGAGCGGCCGGGCCGGCGAGCAGGTCACCATCGCCGACGTGGCCCGCCACGCCGGGGTGGCGGCGAGCACCGTGTCGTACGTGCTCAGCGGCAAACGCACCATCTCGGCGGCCACCCGGGGGCGGGTGCTGGCCAGCGTCCGCGCGCTGGGCTACCACCCGAACGCCGGCGCGCGTGCCCTGGCCAGCCGCAAGGCCAACGTGATCGCGCTGGTGCTGCCGCTGCGCACCGGCATGCAGGTGCCGGTGGTGATGCGCTTCGCCACCGCGGTGGTCACCACCGCCCGCCGCTACGACCACGACGTGCTGCTGGTCACCGCCGACGAGGGACCGGCCGGGCTGCACCGCATCGCCGGCAGCGCGCTCGTCGACGGCGTGCTGCTGATGGACGTGGAGCTGGAGGACTCCCGGGTGCCGCTGCTGCGGGAGCTGGCGCTGCCCGGCGTGCTGATCGGGCACCCGGCCGACAGCACCGGCCTGGCCTGCGTGGACCTGGACTTCCGGCGGGCCGGGGAGCTGTGCGTGGAGCACCTGGCCGGCGCGGGGCACCGGCGGATCGCGCTGCTGGGCGCCCCGGCCGCCGTCTACGACCGGGGCACCGGCTTCGCCCACCGGACCCGGGCCGGCGTGGTGGCCGCGGCCGACCGGCTCGGCGTCGACGCGGTGACCCGGCCCTGCGAGGAGGGCCCGGCCGCGGTGCGCCGGGACCTGGCGGCGTTGCTCGCCGACCACCCCGACGTCACCGGGCTGGTGGTGCAGAACGAGTCGGCGGTCGGGCCGGTGCTGGCCGCGCTGCCGACGCTGGGCCGGCGGGTGCCGCGCGACGTCTCGGTGGTCGCGATCTGCCCCGACGAGCTGGCCGAACCGTCCGGGTTGACCTGCGTGCCGGTGCCGGCCGAGGAGGTGGGCCGGCAGGCGGTGACGTTGCTGATGCGGCGGCTGGGTGACGAGCCGGTGCCGGAGGTGACACTGCTGGAACCGACGCTGACCGTACGCGACACCAGCCGGTGACCCCACCTGTCAACCGCCCTGGAGGAGAAGCAGGAACGGCGGGCCGGGGTTGACCACGGTGGTCACGTTGGCCGCCACGACCACCAGCGCGGCCACGGCCAGCAGGGCCAGCAGCAGGCTGAGCCACCGGCGTGGACGCCACGACCGCACCGCGAGGCCGGCCAGGGCGGCGGCCAGCAGGCCGACCAGCACGGCCTTCACCACATGCCAGCGCACATACTCGTCGAGCATCACCTCCAGCGCGGGCGACACCGGGCCGTGGTCGAGCTGGTCCCGCACCTGGGCCAGCACGGCCAGCCGGGTGTCGCCCGTGCTGGACGCCAGATGCGGCAGGAGCGTGCCGAACGGCGACACGGCCCCCTGGACGTTGGCGATCAGCAGCACCGCCGCGGCGAGCGCGAGCGCCCCGACCGGCAGCCGCAACCGGCGGCGCCGGTGGGCCAGCGTCACCAGCACCGCGAGCAGCGGCACCGCGATCAGCACCCGTACCAGGTGGTAGCGGAACTGGTGGTCGACGGCGTGCTGGAGGTCGGGCGGAAAGTCCGGACCGCCCGCGGACCAGTAGGCGAGGAACAGGCGCGGGAAGTCGTCGAGCCGGTCGGGGCCCAGCGCGAGCGGGCCGAGGAAGAACGCGGCGGCCAGGACGACGGCCATGGTGAGGAGCCCGGCGTCGGGACGCCGGGCGGTGGTGGTGACCAAGGGGACTCCTAGTCGGATCGGCTGCGCAGGTAGGCGAGCACGGCGAGGACCCGCCGGTTGGTGTCGTCGCTGAGCGGCAGGTTCAGCTTGGTGAGGACGTTGCCGATGTGCTTGGCGACACCGGCCTCGGTCAGGGACAGGATCCGGGCGGTGGCCGCGTTCGAGTGCCCCTGCGCGACCAGGCTGAGGACCTCGCGTTCGCGGGCCGAGAGCTGTCGGAGCGGGTCGCGGCGGCGTTGCATCAGTTGCCGGACGACCTCGGGGTCGACCACGGTGGCGCCGTCGGCCACCCGGCGGAGTTGCCCGGCGAACTCGGCCACGTCGCCGATGCGGTCCTTGAGCAGGTAGCCGATGGACCGGCCGGAACCCGAGGCGAGCAGTTCCCCGGCGTAGCTGTGCTGCACGTACTGGCTGAGGGCGACCACCGGGAGCCGGGGGTCCTCGGCACGCAGCGAGACGGCGGCCCGTAACCCCTCGTCGGTGTGGTTCGGCGGCATCCGGACGTCGGTGACCACGAGGTCCGGACGGTCCTCGCGGACGGCGGCCAGCAGCGCGGGGGCGTCCCCGACCGCGGCGGCGACCTCGATGCCGAACCGGGGCAGCATCGCGGTCAGCCCCTCCCGCAGCAGCACCGAGTCTTCCGCGATCACGACGCGCACGGCAGCTCCACCCGCAGGATCGTCGGGCCGCCGGGCGGGCTCGACATCAGCAGCCGGCCGCCGGCCGCCGCGGCCCGGTCGGCGAGCCCGGTCAGCCCGGATCCGCGTCCGGGGTCGGCTCCGCCGCCGCCCTCGTCGCGCACCTCGACCACCAGCCGCTCGGCCGCCCGCCGGGCGGTGACGGTGACCTCGCTGGCCGCGGCGTGCTTCACCGCGTTGGCCAGGGCCTCGGAGATCGCCGCGTACGCGACCGCCTCCACCTCCGCCGGCAGACGTGACGGGGCGACGTCGACGCGCACCTCCAGGCAGCTCGCCGCGGCCAGTTCCTCCACCGCGGCGCGAAGGCCCAGTTCCCGCAGGGTACGCGGGCTGATGCCGCGAATCAGGTTCCGCAGCTCGGCCATCAGCGTCTTGGCCTGCTCGTGCGCGGAGGCCATCGCGGCAGCGGCCGGTGAGGACGGCGGCAGGTCGAGCCGGGCCATCCCGATCTGCATGGTCAGGGCCACCAGGCGCTGCTGGGCGATGTCGTGCAGGTCACGCTCGATGCGCAGCCGTTCGACGTCGAACGCGTGCACCAGCCGGGTCCGGGACCGGGCCACCTCGACCAGTTCCTCGGACCGCTCCGGGTACAGCAGCATCCGGGCCAGCGCGGCGTGCGCGCCGCCGAACAACGCGCTCAGGTAGAGCAGGGCCGGGATCAGCAGCAGCCCGCCGCCGGCGCGTGCGACGATGCCGGGCAGCGAGTCGGCGACCGAGATCCGGTGCTCCACCGACAGCGGCGTCGACACGACGAGCAGCCCGACGATCCCGAGCACGCCGAGCCAGATCGGTCCGACGACGCCGAGCAGGACCATGTAGGCCACGGCCCGCCAGGTGGCCGGGTCGGTGTAGAGCGCGCCGCGACGCCCGGGCGGCGGTGGGGTGTCACCGGCGAGCCGCAGCCGCCACCGCTCGGCCCGGGCCATGGAGAGCGCCAACCGCGGCCCCAGCAGCGCGAGCAGGCCCACCCCGATCAGCCCGAGGCAGGCCGCCACGATCAGGTAGTCACCGGTGCGCCCGGCGGTCAGGATCACGGCGGCCGAGATCAGCGGTGTCAGCGGCACCGCCAGCACGAGCCACAGCAGGCCGGCGGCCACCGCCGTCGTGGAGGAGTAGGCGAAGCCACGCCACGACCAGGCCGAGAGCAGGAACCGTCGCCCGGTCACCGCCCTGAGCAGCGTGTCTGTCATGTGCCCAGGTTAGGGGGCCGTCTTCGGCCGTGACAGCACGCTGGGACGACCCTCGGGGTAGACCTAGCACTACGTGTCGCGCCAGCTCAGAGGCTGTCCGGGCGGGACAGCGCCGGGTGCCGGTCGCCCGGCGCCGCGGACCAGGGCCCGGCGTCGTCGGTCACCACGGCGCTGATCCCGGGGAGCACGAGCAGGTCGTGGCCGACGTGCTGGCGCAGCCGGGCATGGTGGGCAGGCTACCGGCCGCCCTGCCGGTGCCGGCGGAGCATCCCGGCGGCCAGCGTCGCGCCGTCCAGGTCCCCGGCGGCGACGCGCCCGGCGACGGTCCGCCGCACCAGCCGGTCGGCCAGCGCCGGCGCGTGCCGGGCCACCGCCAGCTCCAGCCGGCCGCGCCGGGTGGTGGCCACGTCCCGGGGCGCGCGGCGGGCGGCGGCGGCGCGCAGGATCGCCGCGACCACGCCCTCGACCGGCTCCGGGCGGGACACGCCGCTCAGCGACAGCCCGGCCGCGACGGTGCTGTCGTGGATCGGGGAGGCGACCATGCTGGGGTAGACGACGGTGACCCCGACGTGGGTGCCGACCTCGTGGCGCAGCGCGTCGGCGTACGCGACCAGCGCGCGTTTGCTCACCCCGTACGCGGCGGCGAGGGGCAGCGGCAGCACGGCCATCCGGCTGGCCACGAAGACCACCCGGCCGTGGGCGGCCTCCAGGGCGGGCAGCGCCGCGGCGGTGGTCCGCCAGGCGGCGAGCAGGTTCACCTCGATCTGCCGGCGTACCACCTCGTCCGGGGGCAGTTCGGCGGGGGCGGGCCCACCGACGCCGGCGTTGTTGATCAGCAGGTCCAGCCCGCCGAGCCGCGTGACGGCGGCGGCCACCGCGTCGGGTGTGGCCGCCGGGTCGGTCAGGTCGACGCCGAGCACCGGTGGCGTGGCGTCGGCGTCGGCGTGCAGGTCCAGCCCGATCACGTGCGCGCCGGCGGCGGTCAGCGCGGCGCCGAGGCGCCGGCCGAACGTGCCGCGTGCGCCGGTGACCAGCACCCGCCGGCCGGCCAGCGCGTTCACCGGGCCGCTCCGGCCCGGCGCCGCCCGGCGGCCAGTTCCCGGCGCAGTTCGGCCAGGTAGGCGTCGAAGTCGACCCGCATGTGCGGTCGGCGGTGTCCCCACCGGGCGGTGGCGGCGCGCAGTTCGGTGCGGCAGGCGGCGGCCTGGCGGGCCGGTTCCGGTGGCGTCCAGGTGCCGGCCAGGCGGGCGGCGACCAGCCGGGCCTGCGCCTCCAGCAGCGGGAACGCCGCGCCGGTGGACTGCATGAGCCCGACGAACGCCAGCCCGGGGGCGTCGAGGTGGAACACGTGCCGGTACAGCGGCAGCCGGTCGGCGCCGTCGCCGAGCAGGCCGGCGTCGAGGAACGGCACCGTCACCCGGTAACCGGTGCACCACACCACCAGGTCGACGGCGTCGACGCGGCCGTCGGTGAACTCGACGCGGTCGCCGGCGAAGCGGGCGATGCCGGGCCGGGCGTGGATGTCGCCGTGGGTGAGGCGGGACAGCAGCGCGTCGGAGAGCGTCGGGTGGTCCTGGAGGAAGCCGTGTGTCGGGGCGGGCAGTCCGTAGCGGGTGGGCGGGCCGACGACGGTGGTGAGCATGCGCTGGCTGATCCGTTGCCGCAGCCGCCAGGGCAGCCGGCGGGCCAGCGCCCCGTTGAGCGTGTCGGCGGGGCGGCCGAGCAGGTACTTGGGCACCACCCAGACGCCGCGGCGCAACGACAGCAGCGTCCGGGTGGCGGCGTACGAGGCGTCGACGGCGATGTCCATGGCCGAGTTGCCGCCGCCGACCACGAGGACCCGCCGGCCGGCGAGCTGTTCCGGGCCGCGGTAGTCGTGGCTGTGCAGCTGTTCGGCGGCGCACTCGCCGGGATAGGGGTCGGGCCGGTGTGGCGTCCGGTTGTGCCCGTTGGCGACCACCACGGCCTCGACGTCGAGCGCGCTCGGCCCGTCCGGGCCGGTGGCGTGCACCCGCCAGCCGTCGGCGGTGCGGGTGACCCGGTCGACGGTGTGCCGCAGCCGCACCGCCGCGCGCAGACCGAACCGGTCGGCGTAGTCGCCGAGGTAGCCGGCGACGCGGGTGTGGTCGGGGTAGTCGGGCCAGTCGGCCGGCATCGGGTGGTCGGCGAACTCGGTGCGCCCCTTGCTGGTGTTGAGGTGCAGTGTCCGGTAGGCCGGTGAGCCGGGCGCGCCGTAGACCCAGAGGCCGCCGACGGTGTCGGCGGCCTCGAACGCGACCGCCGGCACGCCGGCGTCGGCCAGTGCCTTGAGCGTGGCCAGTCCGGCCGCGCCGGCGCCGACGACCGCCACCCTGAATCGTTGCGCCATCCTCACCCCTTTATCCAACGACTGATGGATAATCCCCGGCGCTGGTGCCGCGGTCAAGGGGTGGCCGGCGGGTAGAGCCCGTCGAGGAAGCGGTGCACGAACGCGCGGAACTCCCGCCGCTCCCGAGCGGCGGAGCCGGCGCCCGCGGCCAGCGCCACCACGTGCCCGTGCACCGCCCAGACCAGGCTGCGCACCGTCACGTGCGGCGCCGGCTCGACCAGCGCCCCGGCCGCCGCCGCCGTGGCGAGCAACGCCTCCACCTGCGCGTACAACGGCGCGGCGTAACGCCGGTCCAGCTCGGTGTGCCGCCGCGGCTCCAACCAGCGGCGCAACCACAGCGCGGTGGTCTCCGGCCGGTCCTCCAGGAAATCGACGAACACGTCGACCAGGTCGTGCAGCGCGCGTACCGCGTCGGCCGGTCCGGCGGCCAGCGCCACGCGGGCGCGTTCCCCGGCCGCCTCCACGGCCTCCCGCTCGGCGCTGAACACCCGCGCGAAGCAGGCGTCGTAGAGCTGCGCCTTGGTGCCGGTGTGGTGGGCGACGGTGGCCACGTCGACGCCGGCCGCGGCAGCCACGTCGCGCACGCTGACCGCGTCGAAGCCGCGCTCGGCGAACAGCGCGGTGGCGGCGGCGAGCACCAGGTCGCGGGTCGGTCGCTGGTCGTCGCGGCGGGGCCGGCCCGGCCGGCGGCGGGGCATGGTCATCCGGCCATTGTTCCCCCTACAATCCAGCATCCGTTGGATTGGGGTGGGCGTGCCCCGGGGCAGGAGGCGACGATGACCGGGGTGGACCGGCGACGCGACACCGTCGCGCTGCCACGCGGCCCGCTGGCCGGGTTCGCCGCCGGCTCGCTGGGCATGGGCGTGTGGATCACCGTGCCCGGTTTGCTGCTGCTCTACTTCCTCACCGACGTGCTGGCGGTCGCGCCGTGGCTGGCCGGGCTGACCCTGCTGCTGCCGAAGGTCGCCGACGTGCTGCTGCACCCGTGGATCGGGCACCGCTGCGACGTGGAGCAGGCCCGCCGGGGCCACCGTCGGCGGCTGCTGCTGGCCGGCTGCACGCTGCCGGTGGCGTTCGTCGCGCTGTTCGCGGTGCCCGACGATCTCACCGGCGCGCCCGCCGCGGCCTGGGTGGCGGTGTGCTTCGTGGCCGGCAACCTGCTGTTCGCCGCCTACCAGGTGCCCTACCTGGCCACCCCGGCGGACCTGCGGATCGGCTACCACGAGCGGACCCGGCTGATGGCGTTCCGGATGGTGGTGCTGACGCTCGGCATCCTGCTCTCCGGGCTGCTGGCGCCGCTGCTGGCCGGCGGCGACGACGCCACCCGCGCCGGGTACCTGCGGATGGCCGGGGCGCTGGCGGCCGGGATGCTCGCCGCGATGCTGGTCGGCGTGGCGGGCATCGGCCGGCTGCGCCACGCGGCGGGCGACCCGTCGCCGCGGCACACCACCGGCGGCTGGCCGGCGTTGGTGGCGAGCCTGCGCGACCGGCAGTTCCGCCGGCTGGCCGGCGCGTACCTGGCCATGTCGACCACCACCCACCTGGTGCTGGCCGCGGTGCCCTACTACGCGCGGTACGAGCTGGGCCGTGCCGGGCTCACCACGGTGCTGGTGGCGGCGTTCGTCGCGCCGGCGCTGCTGGTCACGCCGGCCTGGTCGGCGCTGGCCCGGCGGGTCGGCAAGCAGCGCGCCCTGCTGGCCGCGCAGACCGCGTTCGCGGCCGGGTCGCTGGTGCTGGCGGTCGGCCGCGCCGCCGGCCTGCCGGTGCTGGTCGCCGCCGTGGCGGTGCTCGGGGTGGCGTTCGCCGGCATGCAACTGCTGCCGTTCTCGATGCTGCCCGACGTGATCCGCGCCGCCGGCGCGCCACGCGCCGGCACCTACACCGGCGTGTGGACCGCCACCGAGGCCACCGGCGCGGCGCTCGGCCCCTACGCGTACGCGTTGTGCCTGGCCGCCGGCGGGTTCGTCGCGTCTGCCGCCGGTGAGACCGTCACCCAGCCGGAGAGCGCCCTCGCGGCGCTGCGGTACGGCTTCGGGCTGCTGCCCGCCGCCGTGATGGTGGTGGCGGTGCTGCTGCAACGCCGCTACACGCTCGACGGCGCGGCCCGCGCCGACGCCGGCCACTAGACTTCGCCCCCGATGGACGCCGAGCCCCCCACCGAGACCCGCCCCTGCGCCCACTGCGCCCGGGAGGTGCCGCAGCGCGTCGGCGCCGGCCGCCCGTTCCGCTACTGCCGGGACAACGACGGCGCCTGCCAGCGGGCCGCCCGCAACTCGCGGATGCGGCACCGCAACGCCCCCGGTCTGCCCGGACAGGTGGCGCGCACCTGGGAGGCGGTGGACCGGCTCGACCAGATCGTGGAGACGCTCACCGAGGCGCTGCACGCCGAGCTGTCCCCGGCGGGCGTGGAACGGCAGCTCGCCGAGCTGCGCGCCGAGACGGCGGCGCAGGTCGCCGCCGCGCACGCCGAACGCGACGACGCCCGCCGCGACGCCGAGGACGCCGCCGCGGCGGCCACCCGCGAGCGGCAGGAGACCCGGGCCGCGCGCGCCGACCGCGACGCGGCCCGACAGCGGGCCGACACCGCCGAGGCGACGGCCCGCGCGGCCGTCGAGCGGGCCGACGCCGCCGAGACCGCCCGCGACGCCGCCCGCGCCGAGGCCGGCGCCGCGCAGGCGCTGCGGGTACAGGCCGAACGGGACCGCGACGCCGCGCGCGCCGAGCTGCGGACCGTGCGGGCCGAACGCGACGCCGAACGGCAGCGGGTCGCCGAGCTGACCGCCGACCGGGACACCGCCCGCGCCGACGCCGAACGCGCCACCCACGCCGCGGCCGAGGCGTTGGACCGGGCGCAGCGGGCCCGCGCCGACGCGGACGCGGCCCGCGCCGACGCGCAGGCCGCCCGGGCGCAGGCCGTCGAGGACCGCCGGGCGGCGCGGGCCGCCGCCGAGCGGGCCGACGCGCAGGCCACCGACGCGCGGGCCGCGCGCGCCGACCGGGAACGGGCCGACGCGGCCCGCGCCGAGGCGGTGGCGGCGGCCGACGCGGCCCGCGCCGAGGCGGCGGCGCGGACCGCCGAGCGGGAGGCGCTGGCCGCGGAGCTGGCGCAGGCCCGTCGGGCGGTGGGCGTCGCGCAGTCACGGGCCGCCGAGGTGGCGGCGCGGCTGGCCGCGGCGGAAACCGACCGGGACGCCGCCGAACGCCGCGCCGGCCAGCTCGCCGACCAGGTCAGCGACCTGGCGGGGGCGCTCGCGCGGCTCGGCACCCGCGCCGGCTGACCGGCCACGCAGCGGGACGGGGCAGCGCGGGAGCGGCCGGCCGGGCGAGGATCACGGCATGGGAAAGACGCACGAACGCATCGACGGCCGGTTACGGGAGTTCATCGAGGCGCAGCCGATGTTCTTCGTCGCCACCGCCCCGCTGTCCGGCGACGGCACCGTCAACCTGTCCCCGAAGGGGCTGCGCGGCTGTCTGGCGGTGCTCGACGCCCACACCGTGGCCTATCTGGACTTCGCCGGCAGCAACGCCGAGACCATCGCGCACCTGCGGGAGAACGGCCGGGTCACGCTGATGTGGTGCGCGTTCGCCGGCCCGCCGAACATCGTGCGGGTGCACGGGCGCGGCGAGCCGGTGTTCCGCGACGACCCGCGCTGGCCGGACCTGCTGCGGCACTTCCCCGACATCGACCCGGGCCCGCACGGCCTGCGGGCGGTGATCGTGGTGCGCGCCGAGCTGATCCGCGACACCTGCGGCTACGCGGTGCCGCTGATGAGCTACGACACCGACCGGGACCTGCACGGGCGGCGCTTCGCCCGGGAGGACGACGCGTCGCTGTCGGCGTACTTCGCCGGCAAGGAGCACGTCGCGACCAGCATCGACGGGCTGCCCGGCCTGCCGCTGCCGCTGCCGCCCACACCGGCGGGGTGAGCCCCGGTCAGTGGATGCCGGCCATCAGGCCACGGATCTGCCGGGTGAACATCACCGCGGCCACCCCCAGCAGCACCGAGGCCAGCCCGAACGTCAGGAAGTACGTCGACTGCGACCAGTTCTGCGCCAGCCGGGCGACCTGACCGCCGATCGCGTCGCCGACGGCGGTGGCGAGGAACCACAGGCCCAGCATCTGGCTCGCGTACTTCACCGGGGCCAGCTTCGTGGTGGCCGACAAGCCGACCGGGCTCAGCGACAGCTCGCCGGCGACCTGGATCGCGTACACCGCGACCAGCCACCACGGTGAGACCAGGTTGCCGTCCACGGCGGCCCGCGCGGCGGCGGCCATCAGCACGAACGACAGGCCGTTGAGGACCAGACCGACGGCGAACTTCGTCGGCGTGGACACCCGGTGGCCGAGACGCAGCCACAGCCAGGCGGCCAGCGGCGCGCCGATGATGATCAGGATCGGGTTGACCGACTGGAGCCAGGACGCCGGGAACGTGAACCCGGCCACGTTCCGGTCGGTGCGCTCGGCGGCGAAGATGTTCAGCACCGACCCGGCCTGGTCGTAGATCAGCCAGAACGCGGTGGCGAACACGAACAGCCACACGTACGCCTTCATCCGGCGACGTTCGGTGCCGCTGATCTCCCGGTCGGTGAGGATCCGCGCGAAGTAGCCGACGGTCACCACCACGGTCACCGTGGTGAGCAGGTTGACCACCGTGTTCACGGTGAACCAGCCGGCCAGCAGCAACACCAGCAGGACCACCAGCAGCGCGACGGTCACCGCGCCGGCGCGGGTCAACGCCCGCCGCCGGTCGGCGCCGAGCAGCGGGTCGGCGGGGCGGGCGCCGGCCTCGCCCAGGTTGCGCCGGCCGAGCACGTACTGCACCACGCCGAAGGTCATGCCGACCGCGGCGGCGCCGAACCCCAGATGCCAGTTGACCTTCTCGCCGAGGAACCCGGTGACCAGCGGCGCGATGAACGCGCCCAGGTTGATGCCCATGTAGAACAGGGAGAACCCGGCGTCGCGACGCGGCGAGTCCCGCTCGTACAGGTCACCGACCATGGTGGAGATGTTGGGTTTGAGCAGGCCGGTGCCGAGCACGATCAACGTCATGCCGGCGAACACGCTCCACCCGGTGGGCACCGCCATCACGTAGTGGCCGACGGCGATCACCACGCCGCCCCACAGCACGCTGCGCCGGGCCCCGATCAGTCGGTCGGCGACCCAGCCGCCGGGCAGCGCCATCAGGTAGACCATCGCGTTGTAGGCGCCGTACACGGCGTTGGCGGTGGACCCGTCGATGCCGAGACCGCCGTCGGTGACCGCCGCGGTCAGGTACAGCACCAGGATGGCGCGCATGCCGTAGAAGCTGAACCGCTCCCACATCTCGGTGAGGAAGAGCGTGGACAACGCCCGCGGGTGCCCGAAGAAGGTCGGTCCCGCGGGCGGTCGGGCCCCGACCGGCGCGTCACTGCTCATCGTCACCTCCGGCACGCATGGTGGGTAACATCCCCGGTGACGGGCGAAACACTCCAGCCGATTCGGGCGGCTGCCCCGGCCGGTTACCCTTGACGCTCCCGACCCGCGTACGGTCCGACCGGCGTGGGTGGGGAATGGGCGGGCGGTGACCGGCCGTTACACCTGAGGACCAGCACCACGAACGAGGGGAAGTCGATCATGGGCGAGCGTATGCTGCGCGGTAGCCGGCTGGGCGCGGTCAGCTACGAATCCGACCGCAACACGGAGCTCGCGCCGCGTCAGACCCGCGAGTACCTGTGCGCCAAGGGCCACCAGTTCGAGGTGCCGTTCGCCGTCGACGCCGAGGTCCCCACGACCTGGGAATGCAAGTTCGACGGCAGCGTCGCCCGGCTGGTCGACGGCAACGAGCCGGAGCAGAAGAAGGCCAAGCCGCCGCGCACCCACTGGGACATGCTGCTGGAGCGGCGGTCCATCGCCGAGCTGGAGGACATCCTCGCCGAGCGGCTCCAGGAGGTCCGCACCCGCCGCGGACGCGCCTGAGCACCCGTCGAAGCGCCCCCGGGGATGATCTCCCCGAGGGCGCTTCGTCACGTCCGCGACGATTCAGCGGTCCACGATCTCACCCTCGATGGCCGGTCCCGGCTGCTGCGGCGACTGCCCCGCCGTCGGCGACTGCGGCGCCGGCGAGGGCGCGGGCTGCGGCGCACCCGGGTACACCCGCACCCGACGCGGGCCGAACAGGTCACCGGCGACCATCGACGACACCCGTCGCTCCGCGGTGCGGCGCACCCCGCCGCCGGCGAGCCGGCGCAGCGGCGGCACCAGCAGCAGCAACCCCACCGCGCCGCTGACCAGCCCCGGCAACGCCAACAGCAACGCGCCGGCCAGCCCCACCAGCCCGTCGGTCACCTGCGGCCCCGGCGGCTGGCCGGCCTGCGCGGCGGCCCGGAACCGCCGCCACGCCCGCATGCCCTCCCGGCGCAGCAGCACCAGACCCAGCAGCGACGCCGCGAACACCAGCAGCAGCGCCGCGCCGAACCCGACAGCGCGGCCCACCAGGACGAAAACGGCCAGCTCCAGCAGCGTCAGCAGCAGCAGAGCCAACGGTACGAATCTCAGTCCTCGGCGCATCTCACCTCATCGGCCCGCATGTGTCGTCACGCCCCTCCAGCATGACACGCCCCCGCTCACGGCCACCGGGCCAACGCGTCCGGGCGGCCCCGCACCGCCGCCCGCCGGTCCCGCACCCCCCACCGGGTGACCCGCCACAACGCCTCCGCCACGATCAGCGGGCTCATCTTGCTGTCGCCGTGCTCCCGCTCGGCGAACGTGATCGGCACCTCCACGATGCGCACCCCGGCACGGTGCGCCAGCCGGGACAGCTCCACCTGGAACGCGTACCCCTGGGACCGCACCGAGCCCAGGTCGATGGCGTCCAACGCGACCGACCGGTACACCCGGTAGCCGCCGGTGGCGTCGCTGACCGGCATGCCCAGCGCCACCCGCGCGTACAGGTTGCCGACCCGCGACAACAGCAGCCGCCGCCACGGCCAGTTCAGCACCCGCGCGCCGCGCGTCCACCGGGAGCCGATCACCACGTCGGCGTCGCGGGCGGCGTCCAGCAACGCCGGCAGGTCCTCCGGGGCGTGCGAGCCGTCCGCGTCCATCTCCACCACCGCGTCGTAGCCGCGCTCCCGCGCCCACCCGAACCCGGCCAGGTAGGCCGCGCCGAGGCCGTCCTTGCCGGGCCGGTGCAGCACGTGCACCTGCGGGTCGACGCCGGAGATCGCGTCGGCGATGCCGCCGGTGCCGTCGGGGCTGTTGTCGTCGGCGACGAGCACGTCCACCGCGGGCGCCGCCGCGCGGACCCGGGCGACGATCCGACGCACGTTGTCCGCCTCGTTGTAGGTGGGGATGACCACCAGGACCCGCCCCACCCCGGGATGACCGGCTTGCACACCCACAGTCGTACCGCCTCTCCTCGGCTCAGCCGGGGACGACCTCCCGGCGGCGACGCGCCACGGCCGCGCCGACCAGGGCCGCGACCGCCAGCGCCGCGAGCGCCACCTCCGGCCACACCCCGACCACGGTGGCCGGGGTACGCCCGTCCCCGAGCCGCATCTGCCGCACCACCACCTCGGCGGTGTTGAACCCGGTGGCACCGTCTACCCGCCCGTGCGGGGAAACGAACCCGGACACCCCGACCGTGGAGGCCATCAACGCGGCACGGCCGTGCTCGACGGCACGCAGCCGCACCATGGCCAACTGCTGGCGGGCCTCCGCCGCGTCGAACGTGGCGTTGTTGGTCTGCACCACCAGCAGTTGCGCGCCGCCGGTGACGGTGTCCCGCACGATGCCGTCGTAGGCGACCTCGAAGCAGATCACATCACCGAGCGTGGCCACGCCGGCGTCCAGCACGCCCGGCCGGTCACCGGGGACGAAGTCGGAACGCACCCGGTCGACCTCGGCGCTGACCTTGCGGGCGATCGCGCGCAGCGGCACGTACTCGGCGAACGGCACCGGATGCCGCTTGGTGTACACCTGGGCCAGGTCGGGGCCGTCGCCGGGCCGCCACAGCAGGCCGGCGTTGCGGACCTGCCCCGGGCCGGGGCCCAGCAGCACGGCGCCGACCAGGATCGGCGCGCCGATCGCGTCGGCGGCCTGGGAGATGCGGTACCCGGCGCCGGGGTTGCGCAGCGGGTCGATGTCGCTGGAGTTCTCCGGCCACACCACCAGGTCGGGGCGCTCCTCCTCGCCGCGGGCGACCCGCTCGGCCAGCTTCACGGTGGCGTCGACGTGGTTGTTGAGCACGGCCTGCCGTTGGGCGTTGAAGTCCAACCCGAGCCGCGGCACGTTGCCCTGCACGATCGCCACGGTGACGGTGTCACCGCCGCCACGTACCCCCGTCGGGACGGCCGCCGCCGCGGCCAGCAGCGCCACCAGCGCGGCGGTCAGCCCGGCGACCGGCCGCCACCGCCCCACCGGGCGACGCCAGTCCCGCCAGGCGAGAGCGAGCAGCAGCCCCCCGGCGAACGCGACGGCGAACGTGACCAGCGGGGCGCCGCCGAGCGCGGCCAGCCGCAGCAACGGCGAGGCGTCCTGACTGAACGCCAGCCGCCCCCACGGGAACCCGCCGAACGGGGTGCGGTCACGCAGCGCCTCCTGCCCCACCCACAGCACACCGGTCACCAGCGGCCACCCCACCCGCCACCGGTCCGCCAGCGGCGACACCCACGCCGTGGCGGCGCCCAGCAGCGCCAGGTAACCGGCCTGCAACAGCGACAGCAGCGCCCACGGCAGCCAGCCGGTGTGCAGGTTCGTCCACTCCAGCAACGGCGCGAACAGCGCCACCCCGGCCAGGAAACCCAACCCGGCGCCGGCGCGCAGCCGCCGCCGGTGCGCCGCGGCGGCCAGCAACGCCACCCCGACCGGCGCCAGGGGCCACAGCCCGTACGGCGGGAACGCCAGCAGCAACGCCAGCCCGGCCGACACGGCGGCCGGCACGGCCAGCTTCAACGGCAGCGGACGCGCGGCGGCGTCCGGGCGGCGTGCCCCGTCGGTGGCACGCGGCTGTTCCCGGTCGAGCGTCGTCACCGGCACCTCACCACGATCACGGGCCGAAGGCTACCCGCCCGCCGCGCCGACCTGCCCGTAGGTGGCCCACTGACGGAAATCGGGGCGCGGCCCAAGCCGCGCCCCGATGCTCCCAGGCCCTCCCCGGCCGGTGGGGCGAGGACGATCGGCGCCGACCTTCGGACCGACCGGACGTGGACTGGCTGCCCCCGCCTGGCCGTTGTCTACTGGCCGTTCCTCTCACCCTGCCCGTACACCGGTAACCGCGACCGGTTCGCGCCGCCCCGCCGACCCCCGCCCGCTGGACCTGGCCGCCGCAACCTTCCGGTCGCTCGGCCAGCGGACGGGAGGACGAAACGAACAACAGCCGCTTCCCGTGGTAGGACTCAAAGACGGTACGGCGTGCACCCCCGCCGCTGTCAACCCACCCCGGCCTGTCGTGTGTTGCGCCACGGCGTGTCGCGTCGGCGCGTCTCGATGGGTGGACGACCGGTCACGCGCCGAGATGCCGCCGCAGCACCTCCGCCGCCGCACCCGGATGCTCGGCGGCGAGCAGCCCGGCCGCCGCCAGAACGTAGTCGACGTCGACGACCGGACGGGCCGCCCGCGGCACCGCCCACCCGCCGGCATGGTCGCCGAGCACCGCGTCCAACACCACCGCCGCGTCCGCCCGCTCGGCGTGCCGCAACACCCCACCGGAGCCGACCAGCAGCCGCACCTCCCGCAGGTCCCGGCCGGCCCGTTCCCCGGTGGCCACACCACGGGCGTGCCGACGCACCGCCACGGTCGCGGCCAGCGCCGCGATCCGCCGGTCCGCCGCCCGGTCGACGTCCCCCACCGGCAGGAACCCCGGATCGGCGGCCCGCGCCGCCGCCGCGGCCACCAGCGTCTCCTGCTCACCCGGGGCCAGCAGCCGCTCCTCCGCGGCGGCCCGCACCACACCCGGCGCCGACCAGCGCACACCCAGGTCCCCCTCGACGGTGCGGGCCCGCCACAACGTGCCGGTGACCTCCCGACCCGGGCCCACCTCCCGCTCGTCCGGAGTGAGCACCGAGTACACGTCCGTGGTCGCGCCGCCGACGTCCACCACCGCCAGGTCACCACCGAGCGTGTCGGCGAGCACCTCCACACCGGTGAGCACCGCGTCCGGGGTCGCCGCCCGGACCAGCCGCGCGAACCGGGACCCCCGCGACAGCTTCTTGCCGCCGATGACGTGCCGCAGGAACACCTCCCGGATCGCCGCGCGCGCCGGCCCCGGCTCCAGGACCCCGATGCGCGGCAACACGTTGCCCGCCACCGTCACCGGCACCCCCGCGCCGGCCAGCACCGCGCGCAGCCCGTCCCGGGCGTCGACGTTGCCGGCCAGCACCACCGGCACCCGCCACCGCGCCTTCGCCAACCGCGTCGCGTTGTGCGTCAACGTGTCCGCGTCCCCACCGTCGGTGCCGCCGACCAGCAGCACCACGTCCGGGCGCGCCGCCCGCAACGCCGACAGTTCCGCCGCGCCCAACCGGCCCGCCGCCACGTGCACCACGTTCGCGCCCGCCGACAGGCCCACCCGCCGGCCCGCCTGCGCCGTCACCAGCGGCTCGTAGCCGATCACCGCCAGGCGCAGCCCACCACCGGCCGACGAACACACGTACCAGGGCACCTCGCGGACGCCCGCCGACGCGGTGGCCGCGCCGACCGCGGCGTCCAGGCCGTGCAGCACGTCCGACCCGACAGTCGTCGGCGCCGACGCCGCACCGACCAGCCGACCGCCGTCGAGGTCGACCACCGCCGCCTTCGTGTACGTCGACCCGACATCGGCGCAGACGACGGCGCTCACGCCGCCTCGCCCTTCGTTCCCGACCACGGAACACGCAGAACCGGCCCGCTCCTCGCGCTCACGCCGACGGCGGCACGACCACCGTGCCGGTCGCGGTGACCGCCACCACCGGCACGGCCAGCACCTCCGCGGCCGACTCCCCCCGGTCCGGGCGACCCCGACACACCACCCGCGCCTCGAAGTCGATCGTGCGGCTGCGGGTACCCACCCGCGTCACCGTCGCCACCACCTCCAGCACGTCACCGGCCTTCATCGGCGCCCGGAACTGCACATCCGAGTAGGACGCGAACAGCCCCTCGTCCCCGTCGGTGCGGATACACACCTCCGTGGCCACATCCCCGAACAACCCCAACGCGTACGCCCCGTCGACCAGATTCCCCGCATAGTGGGCATGGGAGTACGGCACATACCGGCGGTGGGTGACGGTCAACCCCAACCGCGGATCCTGCTCGCTCAACGACTCGCCTTCCTGGACGTGATCAACGCGTGCACGAGGTAACTGGCGACCTCACCCGGAGTCGTACCGCGACCGAAGATCCGATCCACACCCAACTCGGCGGTCATCGTCTCGTCGAACCGCGGCCCACCCACGATCAACAACGGCCGCTTCCCCGCCGGCATCGCCTCCCGGAACGCCGCCGACATCTCCCGCGTGTTGTGCAGATGCGCGTCGCGCTGCGTCACCACCTGCGACACCAGCACCGCGTCGGCCCTCTCCCGCCGGGCCGCCTCGACCAGCTCCGGCACGCTCACCTGCGCACCCAGATTGCTGACCTTCAACTCCCGGTAGTACTCCAGGCCCTTCTCCCCGGCGATGCCCTTCACGTTCAGGATCGCGTCGATGCCCACCGTGTGCGCGTCCGTGCCGATACACGCCCCCACCACCGACAACTTGCGGCGCATCCGCTGCTTCACCACCGCGTTGACCTCCTTGGCCGACAGCAGCGGGAAGTCCCGCTCCACCACCTGCACCCGATCCAGGTCGACGAGGTGGTTCACCCGCCCGTACACCACGAAGAACGTGAACCCGTCACCGATGGGCTTGGCGTGCACCAGCATCGCCGGATCCATGCCCATCTTGTTCGCCAACTGCACCGCCGCGCCCTCGGCCCGCTTGTCGTGCGGCACCGGCAACGTGAACGACACCTGCACCATGCCGTCACCCGTGGTGTCCCCGTACGGCCGCACCACCGTCTTCCCGCTCACGGCGCCACCCCACTCCCGCTCGACGCCGACTGCTCCAGAATCTCCGTGGCCGGGTTGTAGTAGTCGCCCTCGTGCCTCGCCACCCCGTCCAGACCCTTACCCCGGTCCGCCGGCCGCTTCATGATCCCGAACGTGCCCTCGGCGATCGCCGTCAACAACGACTGCTCCCCGATGCGCTCCAGCAACTCCACCGCCTCACCGAGCACCCGGTGCGCCCGCTGCTGGATGAACCCGCCCGGCGCCGGCACGAAATCCTCGTGCAACCCGCCCGCCGCACCCAACACGTACCGCACGTTCTGCAACGCCACGTCCCGGTCCGACAGCCACGGCGTCACCACCGCCTCCGTCATCATCCCCACCAGCAGGATGCCCTGCCCCGTCATGGCGCCCACCAGGTTGAAGAAACCGTCCAGCAGGTTGCCCCGGAACACGTCCCCGGTCATGTGCTTCGTCGGCGGCATCCACTTCAACGGCGCGTCCGGGAACAACTCCCGCGCCAGCAACGCGTGCGCCAACTCCAACCGGAACGACTCCGGCAGATCCGGGTTGATCTCGAACGCGTGCCCCAGACCCAACAGCCCGTCCGACAACCCCGCCTCGTGCGCGAAGAACTCGTTGAGCAACTGCGACACCGTCACCGTGTGCGCCTCGTCCACCGCGTCCGCGGTGGTCAGGTAGTTGTCCTCACCGGTGTTGATGATGATCCCCGCCCGCGCGTGCACCTGCCGGGAGAACCGCTGATCCACGAACGTCCGGATCGGGTTGATGTCCCGGAACAGGATCCCGTACATCGAGTCGTTGAGCATCATGTCCAGCCGCTCCAGGCCGGCCAACGTCGCCATCTCCGGCATGCACAGCCCCGACGCGTAGTTCGTCAACCGCACGTACCGGCCCAACTCCCGCGACGAGGAGTCCAACGCCGCCCGCATCAACCGGAAATTCTCCTGCGTCGCGTACGTGCCCGCGAAACCCTCCCGGGTCGCCCCCTCCGGCACGTAGTCCAACAACGACTGCCCCGTCGACCGGATCACCGCGATCACATCCGCGCCCGCCCGCGCCGCCGCCTGCGCCTGCGGAATGTCCTCGTAGATGTCCCCCGTCGCCACGATCAGATAGATCCACGGCCGCTGCTTCGGATCCCCGTGCCGCCTCACCAGACGGTCCCGCTCCGCGCGCCGCCGGTCGATCTGCCGCACCCCCGCCGCCGCCGCCCGCCGCGACGACCGCCGCGCCGCCGTCGCCGCCTTCCCCGACGGCACCCCGAACCGCACCGACCCCGCCGCCGCCTTCTGCGCCAGCAACGTCACATCCGCGATGCCCTCCCGCGCCAACGCGTCGAACACCGGCAACGCCACCCCGTGCCCCAGGCCCACATCGGCCACCACGGCGTCCACCAGACGGTTCACCCACGGAATACCGTCCGGATCCGCGCCCGACACCCCGGCCAGCCGCAACACCGCCCGCTCCACCGACACCGTGGTGTGGCTACGCGCCAGATCCACCACCGGCTGCCCCGCCCGACGCGCCAACTCCCGCGCCCGCGCCACCAACACCGGATCCAACCCGAGCTTCCCGCTCACGCCGTCACCCCGCGCCGATGGTCCACCCGCAAGCTCACTCACGAACTGCCTTCCTGATAGATGACGTCACCGCGCAACACCGTCGCCCGACACACCGGCAGCGGCGTCGGATCATCCGGCCCCCGCAACTCCGGATCCGCCGCCAGCACCACCGGCAAACCCCGCTCCACCCCCGCCGGGGCGTCCCACACCGCGAACGTCGCCGGCGCACCCAACGCCAACACCCCCTCGTTGTCCAGATGCACCGCCCGCCACCCGCCGCGCGTGTGCGCCGCGAACGCCGCCCGCACACTCATCCGCTGCGACGGATTGTGATGCGCCGCCGCCGCCCGCACCGACCCCCACGGGTCCAACGGCGTCACCGGCGAATCCGACCCGAACGCCAACGCCACCCCCACCCCGTGCATCGCACCCATCGGATTCGACTCCCACGACCGCGCCAACCCCAACCGCGACTCGTACATCCGACCCGAGCCACCCCACAACCGGTCGAACGCCGGCTGCATCGACGCCACGATCCCGAACTCCACGAACCCGGCGATCAACCGCTTGCTCATGATCTCCGCGTGCTCCACCCGGTGCCGCGCCGCCCGCAACCGCTCCGTGCCCACCTTCTGCGCCGCCGCCGCGAACCCCGCCAACACCGTGCCGATCGCCGCATCCCCGATCGCGTGGAACCCGCCCTGCACCCCGTGCGCCGCACAGTCCAACAAATGATCACGAACCTGCTCCGCCGACACGTACCCGTGCCCACACGCCCCCGGCTCCCCGTCCAGGTACGCCGCCGACACGTGCGCCGTCCGCGACCCCAACGCCCCGTCCGCGAACAGATCCCCACCCGCACCCACCGCACCCAGGTCCCGGGCCTTCGCGGCGCCCAGCAGCTCACCCCAGTACCCGTACACCTCCGGCACCCCGGCCCCCGACAGGGCCAACAGCCCGGTGAAGTCCTCCTCGTCCGAGATGTCCGGACCACCGCACTCGTGCACCGCCGCGATCCCCAACGACGCCGCGTGCGCCAACGCCCGCCGCTGCGCCGCCACCCGCTGCGCCCGCGTCACCGACCCGAACGCCGCCGCCCGCACCACATGATGAGCGTCCCGACGCAACCAACCCGACCGGTCGAACCCCGCCGCCGACGCCGCCTCCGGACACGCCCCCAGCAACGCCGCCGACACCAACGCCGAATGGATCGACGCCTGCGACAGGTACACCCTCCGGCCCCCCGCCGCCCGATCCACCGCCGCCGCGTCCGGCAACACCGGCTCCGCCCAGCACGACTCGTCCCAACCGTGCCCCAGCACCACCGCGTCACCCGGCAACCCCGCCGCGAACGCCGACACGGCGTCCAACAACTCACCCGCCGACCGCACCCCCGACAGATCCAGCCCCGACAACGCCAGCCCGGTGTCCGTCGCGTGCACGTGCGCGTCCACGAACGCCGGCGTCACCAACGCGCCGTCCAACTCCACCACCCGGTCGGCAGCCGGCGCGTCGGCGTCCACACCCAACCAGGCGATCCGCCCGTCCCGCACCAGCAGCGCCGTCGCGCTCGGCTCGGCCGGACAGTGCAACACTCCACCGCGGTACAGCGTCGAGGGGTTCGTCATGGCCTCAGTCTGCCGCCAGCCGCGCCTCGAACAGACCACGGACCCCCGGCTCGGCCCGCAACAACTCCAACGCCAGCTCCGCGTGCCCCGGCACGAACCCGTTCCCCACCAGCATCGTCACGTCCGCCGCCAGACCCTCCGCGCCCAACGCCGCCGCCGCGAAACTCGTCGCCATCGAGAAGAAGATCACCGTGCCGCCGTCCGCCGTGGCCAGCACCGCGCCGTGCTCACAGCCCGGCACGTCCACGCACACCACCGTCACGTCCGCCGGCACCCCCAACGCCGTGGTCACCGCCGTCGACAGGCCCACCGGATCCCGCGCGTCGGCCAGCGCCACCGAGTCGGCCAACCCGGCCGCCGTCAGCGCGTCCCGCTCCGCCGCCACCGGCACCACCCCGACCGTACGACCCGCGCCCGCCCGCCGCGCCGCCGCCAGCGACAACGAACCGCTCTTACCGGCCCCGCCGATCACCGCCACCGACACCGCACGCGGATCACCCTCCCGGGCCCGCCGCGCCACCTGCTCGGCCACCACCCGCGCCGTCAACGCCGGCGCCCCGCACACGTCCAGCACCGCCAGAGACAACTCCGGATGCAGGTCCGCCGGCAGCACCGCGGCGATCGACCGCGCGAACAGGATCGCGTACCCGTCGCACGGCACCTGCTCGCTGCGCCCGTCCCAGCGGGCCAGCCCGTCGGAGATCGTCAACGGCGTCAGCGTCAACGACACCAGCGTGGCCACCCGGTCGCCCGCGCGCAGCCCCAGCGGGGACCGGCGCCCCGCCTCCTCCACGGTGCCGATCAGCATCCCGCCCGACCCGGTCACCGGGTTCTGCATCTTCCCCCGGGTCGAGATGATCTCCAGCACCTCGGCGCGGACCTTCTCCCCGTCCCCGCCGTGCTTCTCCGCCAGCTGGCGGAAACTCGCCGCGTCCAGGTTCAGTCGCTCCACCCGGATCCGCACCTCGTTCGCCGCGATCCGCGGGTCGGCGTCCAGCCGCCAGGCCGCCTGCGGCAGCACCCCCGCAGGTTCCACGACTCGGTGCAGACCCACCGGTGACGTCACGCCGACCCCCTACGTTCAGCCGCCCGAACCCCTGGGCGAGGTTCGCGTCGCGGGAAAACTTACGGCAGACTAATTTCTTCACCGCAGATTTTCCAGTAGCCTTCGCAAGGTTGATCAACCCGCAGCGCAGACGAGGAGGGGCCGTGACCCAGACCCAACCGGTGGAGACCATCCCGACGCCCCGCTCCACGCCGGTCGCCGTCCCCGCCGCCGGACAACCCTACGAATACCGGCGGACCCCCCTGGTCGAACCGGACTGGACCCGCTTCCCCGGCTGGCGCCACGTCACCCGCGAACAGTGGGAGAACGCCCAGTGGCAGCGCGTCAACTGCGTCAAGAACATCAAGCAGCTCCGCGTCGTCCTCGGCGACACCGTCGACGAGACGTTCTACGCCGACCTGGAGGCCGACCAGAAGGCCCTGGCCACCATGTCCATGCTGGTGCCACCACAAATGATCAACACGATGGTGCCGTTCGCACCCATGACCACCGAGGCACTGCTCGCCGACCCGGTCCGCCGCTACATGATCCCCGTCGCCTCCGACCGGCGCACCGACTGGCCCTCACACCCCTACGCCAGCCGCGACAGCCTCCACGAACACGACATGTGGGTCGCCGAGGGCCTCACCCACCGCTACCCCACCAAGGTCCTCGCCGAGCTGCTCTCCACCTGCCCGCAGTACTGCGGGCACTGCACCCGCATGGACCTCGTCGGCAACTCCACCCCCGCCGTCGACAAGCTCAAGCTCACCCTCAAGCCGGTCGACCGCTACGACGCCCACATCACCTACCTCAAGGCCCACCCCGGCGTCCGCGACGTGGTCGTCTCCGGCGGCGACGTGGCCAACGTGCCCTGGCGCAACCTCGAGTCCTACCTGATGCGCCTGCTGGAGATCGAAACCATCCGCGACATCCGGCTCGCCACCAAGGCCCTCATGGGCCTGCCCCAGCACTGGCTCCAGCCCGACGTCGTCGAGGGTCTCGAACGCGTCGCCCGCACCGCCGCCCGGCGCGGCGTCAACCTCGCCATCCACACCCACGTCAACCACGCCCAGTCGCTGACCCCGCTGGTCGCCAGGGCCGCCCAGACCGCCCTCGATGTCGGCGTCCGCGACGTCCGCAACCAGGGCGTGCTCATGCGCGGCGTCAACGCCACCAGCGCCGACCTGCTCGACCTCTGCTTCGCGCTTCAAGGCGAGACGGGCATCCTGCCGTACTACTTCTACATGTGCGACATGATCCCCAACGCCGAGCACTGGCGGGTCCCGGTCTGGCACGCCCAGCAGCTCCAGCACGACATCATGGGTTACCTGCCCGGCTACGCCACCCCGCGCATCGTCTGCGACGTGCCGTTCGTCGGCAAGCGCTGGGTGCACATGCTCACCGACTACGACCGCGAGCGCGGCATCTCCTACTGGACGAAGAACTACCGCACCTCGATCGAGTCCGCCGACCTGGAGGCGCTCAACAAGCGCTACGCGTACTACGACCCGATCGACACGCTGCCCGAGGCCGGCCAGTCCTGGTGGCACGCCCACCGCGACGACTGACCCCCCGCCCCACCCGTCGCCCCCGCCGCCGCTCCCGGCCGCGGGGACGACGCCGTTCCCACCTCGGCACACGCCGGCGGGCCCCCGGGGTTCCGGTGGCCCGCCGGCCGCACGGTCACTTCTCGAACGCGTCCTTGACGTCCCGACCGGCCTGCTTGACGTTCTGACCCGCCTGCCGGGCCCGCGCCGTGCTCTGCTCGTTGGCGCCCTCGGCCCGCAACCGCTCGTTGTCGGTGACGTCACCGATGCGCTCCTTGGCCGCGCCGTTCATCTCCTGGGCCTTGTTCTTCGCCTTGTCGGTGAAGCTCATGTCGCCCTCCTCGTCTGGACTGCGCGTTGCGCTCGTCGCGTCCCCGGTGTGCTGCTCCGCAAACGGTGCGCGGCTGCGCACATCCCGTAAGGCATCCTAGGATAATAGGTTGTAGGGCAGGGGCGGACCGCTGAGTGATCCCGGCGGCCCCGCCGACGGCGTGGTTGACTGGGTCGATGAACGAGATCCTGCTGGTCCGGCACGGCGAAACCACCTGGAGCGCCAGCCACCGGCACACCTCGTACACCGATCTGGAGCTGACCGCCGACGGCGAACGGCAGGCCCGCGCGCTCGCTCCCCTGCTCGCCGGCCGGCGCTTCGTGCGGGTGCTGTCCAGCCCCCGGCAGCGCGCCACCCGCACCGCGCTGCTGGCCGGGCTCACCGTCGACGCCACCGACCCCGAGCTGGCCGAGTGGAACTACGGCGAGTACGAGGGCCGCACCACCGCGGCCATCCAGGAGGAGCGGCCGGACTGGAGCATCTGGACCGACGGCGGCCCCGGCGGGGAGTCACCGGACGACATCGGCGCCCGTCTCGACCGGGTCCTCGCCCGGATCACCCCGCTGCTGGAGCGGGGCAGCGTCGCGCTGGTCGGGCACGGCCACAGCCTGCGGGTGCTCGGGGCACGCTGGATCGGGCTGCCGCCGTCGGCCGGCGGGCTGCTGCGGCTGGACACCGCCACGCTCAGCGTGCTCGGCCACGAGCACGGCCGGCGGGTCATCCAGCGGTGGAACCTGCCGGCTCCGACGACGACCGGGGACGACCCCGACCAGGCAGCTCGGCACTGATCTTCGGCGGCCGGTTCTCGTAGGGCGTGGAGAGCACCACCGTGGTGCGGGTGGTGACGTTCGCGGCGATGCGGATCTCCTGCAACAGCCGCTCCAGGTCGGCCGGGCCGGCCACCCGCACCAGCAGGAGATAGAAATCCTCCCCCGCGACCGAGTAGCAGGAGTCGATCTCGGGCAGGTGGGCCAGCCGCTCCGGCGCGTCGTCGGGCTGCGACGGGTCGAACGGCCGGATCGCCACGAACGCGGTCAACGGCAGCTCCAGCGCCTCGAACGACACGCGTGCGGCGTACCCCTTGATCACGCCGCGCTGCTCCAGCCGGCGGACCCGCTGGTGCACGGCGGACACCGACAGGCCCACCCGCTCGGCCAGATCCGTGTACGACAGGCGACCGTCTCCGGTCAGTGCGGCCACGATCGCGCGGTCGATCTCCTCCACGCGCTGCAACCTACCGGAGATAACGCTCCCACGCCGTACCCGCCCCGCCGTGGCGACGCTCAGCGGGCGGTCCGGTCGCGGACCGCGTCGGCGGCGTAGCTCAACACCTCCGCCATGTCCTCCTCGTCGAGGAACGGCAGATCGGTGAGGATGTCCGTCACGGACATGCCGTCGGCCATCATGGCCAGCAGCGTGGCCACCGGGACGCGGGACTGCCGCACGCAGGGCGCCCCGCCCATCACGTCGGGGTCGGCGGTGATCCGGGGGAAGGTCACCGCGACAGGTTAGCCCCTGGCGAGGGCACGCGAGATGACCAGCCGCTGGATCTGGTTGGTGCCCTCGACGATCTGGAGCACCTTCGCCTCGCGCATGTACCGCTCGACCGGGTGGTCGGCGACGTAGCCGGCGCCGCCGAGCACCTGCACCGCGTCGGTGGTCACCCGCATCGCCAGGTCGGTGGCGAACAGCTTCGCCTTCGCCGCCTCGATCGAGTACGGCCGGCCCGCGTCGCGCAGCCGCGCGGCGGCCAGCAGCAGCGCGCGGGCCGCGGAGATGCCGGTGGCGTGGTCGGCGAGCATGAAGCCGAGCCCCTGGAAGTCGACGATGGCGCGGCCGAACTGCTGCCGCTGGCGCGCGTAGTCGACCGCGTAGTCCAGCGCGGCCTGTGCCAGGCCGACCGCGCAGGCGGCGATGCCGAGACGGCCGGAGTCCAGCGCCGACATGGCGATGGTGAAACCGGCGCCCTCGCCGCCGATCAGCCGCTCGGCCGGCACCCGGGCGTCGTCGAACGCGATCTGCGCGACCGGGGAGGCGTGCAGGCCCATGGTGCGCTCGGCGGCCTGCGGTGCGATGCCGGGCGTGGCCCGGTCGGCCAGCAGGCAGGAGATGCCCTTCGGGCCGGGCCCGCCGGTGCGACAGAAGACGTTGTAGAAGTCGGCGACGCGGGCATGGGTGATCCACGCCTTGGTGCCGGTCACCACGTACGCGTCGCCGTCGCGGACCGCCCGGGTGGTCAGCGCCGCCGCGTCCGACCCGCCCTGCGGCTCGGAGAGGCAGTACGCCCCGAGCAGCTCCCCGCCGATCATGTCGGGCAGCAGCTTGCGCTGCTCGTCGGTGCCGAACTGGGCCAACGGGTAGCAGGACAGCGTGTGCACGCTGACCGCCTCGGCCACGGCCAGCCACCGGCTGGCGAGGATCTCCAGCACCTGGAGGTAGACCTCGTACGGCTGGGCGGCGCCGCCGTGCTCCTCGGCGTACGGCAGACCGAGCAGGCCGGCGCGGCCCAGTGTGCGCAGCACGTCGCGGGGGAACTCGGCGCGCTCCTCGAAGCCGGCGGCCTTCGGCGCCAACTCCCGGTCGGCGAGCTCGGTGGCGAGCTCCAGCAGGTCGTGGGCCTCGTCGGTGGGCAGGATCCGGTCGACGTTCATAGCGCGATGAGCTCCGTGGGGTGGGTGAGCCGGTGCGGCGTCCGGGTGCGGACCCTGCCAGCTTAACGGTCGTTTGGGCAGTGGCGGGAGGGCGCGTTCCTGTCGTACCGATGGTCCATGATCCTTGTCGTCACAGCGGCACGGAGCACGGGCCGGCGACGGCGTTCCGGCGTGCCCGGCGCCGGGCACGCCGGCGGGGAGGTCGAAAGATGACGGAGCCGACGGACGCCACACGGCGACGACGGAGCGTGCTGCGGGTCGCACCCCCGGCGCGGGCCCGCAAGCTGGCCAAGGTGCCCTTCGTGGAGCTGGCCGACGGCCGGTTGCAGGGAGTGGTGTCCAGCGGGTCCGACGTGGAGCGGGTCTACGTCTCCTCGGTGACCGCCGGCAGCCACGCGGTCAACTGCAGCACCAACAACAACCGCCCCTGCGGCGGCCTGCGCGGCAGCCTGCTCTGCAAGCACCTGCACGCGCTGGCCGACGAGGCCGTGCTCCAGTACGGCGTCGAACAGGTCGCCCGTTACCTGCGTATCGACCCCGGCGACGGCGTCGACAGCGGTGCCGCGCTGCTGGCCCGCACCGACGCGCGGCACGAGCCCGGGCCGGCGGCGGTGGTGTTCAGCCGCTTCCTGCGCCACCTGGCCTACCTGGAGGTCCCGCCGAGCACCGCGCCGGTGCCCGAGCTGCACTGGTTCCCGGCCACCGCGGCGGTGCGCTGATGCTCGCCGCGCAGCTCACCCAGCTCGACGACGACGCACCCGCCGGGCTGGCCGAGGCGCTCGCCGTCGTCGACGCCGTCGACGACTCGCTCACCCGCGGCCTGGCCCGGCTGAGCGAGCCGGACGCCGCCGCCTGGACGGCGCTGGCCACCGCTGTCGACGGCACCCCGCTGGCCGAGCGCACCGCCGAGGCGGTGCGCGCCGCGACAACCGGCGCGCTCACCGAGGAGCACCTGGCCGTCCTCGTCGGCGCCCGCGCCGCGCTGCTCGGCGCCGTCCACGACGCGCTGCTGGACCGGCTCGACACGGCGCTGCACCGGTCCCGCGGCCCGTGGCTCGCCGCGCCGTCGGACGCCGCGCCCGCGCCGGGCGTCACCCCCGCCCTGGCCGGGGCCCGCGCCTGGCTGCACGAGCTGACGCTCGCCGGCTGGCAGGGCGCCGACCACGAACTGCTCTCCGGCGCCGCCGGGCCGGTCGAGGCCGCGCTCGCCGAGCCGGCCCAGCGCCGCCTCGCGGTGCTGCTCGACGGGCTCGCCGCCGAGCTGCGCGCCGGCCTGCCGGTGACCGCCGCGACGCCGGCACCCGCCCGCCGGTGGGCCGACCTGTGGGCCCGGGCCGTGCTGCTCGCCGCCGGCGCCACCACCGAGACCGCCCCGGCGGAGACGGTGTCCGGCCGGCTGCTGCCGCTCGGCGTCGACGTGCACGAGCACGACACCGCGTTCCAGGCGCAGCTGCACGCCCTGCTCGAACCGGCCGGCGGCGGTCCGGGCCGGCTGGTCCGGGTCACCGTCGTCGCGGCCAAGGTCGCCACCATCGTCGGCCCGGCCGGCTGGCGGCTGCTGGAGGCGTACCCGGTGCTGCTCAAGGCCCTCGCCGAGCGGCGGGCCGTGACCGTCACCGACCTGCCCGCGCACGGCGCCGACCTGCACTGGGTCGAGGAGCGCGCCGTGCTCGGCGACCCCGCCGACCCGTTCGCCACCGCCCGGGTGCTGCTCGCCGGCGCGACCGCGTCGGCCACCCCGCCGCTGCAACGCCATCCCGCCGCGCTCGCCGAACCGGTCCTGGTCGAGGGCCGCGTCGTCCGCGACGACGACGGTGAGCCGGTGGTCGCGCTCGACGGCCGGACGATCCCGCTGGCCGTCGACCGGCTGCCCGCCGCCGGGCCGCTCACCCCGGCACTGGTCGGCGCCGCCACCGCGTGCCTCGGCCTGCTCCGCTGGGACGACGGCCGCTGGCTGCTGCAACCGCTCGCCGTGCGGGCCACCGTCAAACGGCAGACCGTCGAGGCGCACAACGGCGACTGGGCGTGCGGCATCACCGACCCGAAGGCGGCCAAGGCCGAGGCGCGCGCCGGCGACGCGGTGGCCGTGCTGCGCGAACGCGCCGGAAGGTTGCTGCGCCGATGACCGCCGACCGCGACCACGCCAACCGCCGCCAGGTGCTCTACTGGCGGCTGCTCGCCCGCCTGTTCCACCCCGACGAGCAGCCGGCGCTGGAATCCGCCAGCGTCGCCGTCGTCGACGACCTCGGCCTGCCCACCGCGCTGCTGGACCCGGCCGTCTCCGTCGACACCGTCGTCCAGCGCTTCCCGGCACTCGCCGACGAGCTGCGCGGTCTGCTCACCCCCGACCCCGACGCCCCGGCCGGCCCGTTCCACCCCACCGAGATCGAGGTACGCCGGGCCGCGCTGGCGTCGAAGCTGCTGCTCAACGTGTTCGCCACCGGCGCCGGCGAGGTCAGCGCCGGGCAACTGGCCCGCTGGCAGGCCGATGCCGGCTGGTTCGAGCAGGCGTGCGGCGCCGCCCCCGGCGAGCTGCGCCGGGACGGGACCGGTCTCGGCGCCACACTCGCCGGCCTGGAGGGCGACCTGGTCCGCCGGATGCGCCTGCGGGAGGTGCTCGCCGACCCGGTGCTGGCCGCCCGGCTCACCCCGAGCATGTCCCTGATCGAGCAGCTCCTGCGCGACAAGTCGAACCTGTCCGGGGTGGCGCTGGCCAACGCCAAGTCACTGATCCGCCGCTACGTCGACCAGGTCGCCGAGGTGCTGCGCACCCAGGTCGCGCAGGCCACCGTCGGCGCGGTCGACCGGTCGGTGCCGCCCAAGCGGGTCTTCCGCAACCTCGACCTCGACCGCACGATCTGGCAGAACCTCACCAACTGGAGCCCCGACGACGAACGCCTCTACGTCGACCGGCTCTACTACCGGCAGACCGCGCGGCGCACCACGCCGTCGCGGCTCATCGTGGTCGTCGACCAGTCCGGCTCGATGGTCGACTCGATGGTCAACTGCACCATCCTCGCCTCCATCTTCGCCGGGCTGCCCAAGGTCGACGTGCACCTCATCGCGTACGACACCCGGGCGCTGGACCTCACCCCGTGGGTGCACGACCCGTTCGAGGTGCTGCTGCGCACCAACCTCGGCGGCGGCAACGACGGCCCGGTCGCCATGGCGCTGGCCCGCCCCAAGATCGTCGAGCCGCGCAACACGGTAATGGTCTGGATCTCCGACTTCTACGAGTTCGACCGCTCCCAGCCGCTGTTCGACGGCATCGAGGCCGTGCACCGCTCCGGGGTGAAGTTCATCCCGGTCGGCTCCGTCAACAGCTCCGGCCACCAGAGCGTCAACCCCTGGTTCCGGCAGCGCCTCAAGGACCTGGGCACCCCCGTCATCTCCGGCCACATCCGCAAGCTCGTCGTCGAGCTGAAGAACTTCCTCACCTAGGAGAGCACCCCTGATGTCCGACATGCTCCGCGCCCCCGCCGAGGTCACCTACGCCGACGAGCTGGCCTACCTCGAGTCGGTCGACACCGGGCCGAAGCCGTTCTCCTGGCGCCTGAGCCCCCGCATGGTCCGGCTGTTCGTGCTCGGCTCCGAACGCGCCGACGGCCTCGACCGGGAGATCCCGCAGAAATGGTTCGGCGACCGCAGCTTCGTCGAACGCAGCATCGTCACGCTCGCCTCCGACCGGGGCCTGCTGCTCATCGGCGACCCCGGCACCGGCAAGAGCTGGCTCGCCGAGCTGCTCTCGGCCGCGATCTGCGGCAACTCCACGCTCGTCGTGCAGGGCACCGCCGGCACCACCGAGGACCACATCAAGTACTCGTGGAACGTCTCCATGGTCATCGCGCGTGGCCAGTCCCGCGAGTCGATGATCCCCTCGCCGATCATGACCGCGATGGAACGCGGCGTCATCGGCCGCTTCGAGGAGCTGACCCGCTCCACCAGCGACGTGCAGGACGCGCTCATCTCGATCCTGTCCGAGAAGTACGTCGCCATCCCCGAGCTGGACCAGGACAACATCGTCTTCGCCCAGCCCGGCTTCTCGATCATCGCCACCGCGAACAGCCGCGACCGGGGCGTCAACGACCTCTCCTCCGCGCTCAAGCGCCGGTTCAACTTCGTCCGCATCCCGGTGGTCACCAACAAGCGCAGCGAGGCCGAGATCGTCCGCTTCCGCACCGAGGAGCTACTGCGCCGGCACCGCATCGAGCTGGAGGTCCCGCCCACCCTGCTCGACATCCTGCTGCAGAGCTTCGCCGACCTGCGCGCCGCCGCGTCCGCCGCCACCAGCGACGACGAGAAGCTGGAGTCGGCGCTGTCCACCGCCGAGCAGATCGGCGTGCTGGAGGACGCCGTCCTGCACAGCCAGTTCTTCGGCGACCGCACCCTGCGCGCCGGGACGCTCGCCGGGTCGCTGGTCGGCTCGCTGGCCCGACGCAGCCCGGAGGACCTGGCCATCCTCAACAAGTACCTGCACGGCGTCGTCGAGCCCCGGGCCAAGGCCGACGGCGGCGGCTGGGACGACTTCCTCGACGGCGGTCGCCAGGCGATCGCGTCGCTGTCATGACCGCACCCGCCCCGACCGGCCTCTTCGGCGCGCTGCGCGAGCAGCTCACCGACGCCGCCGCCGCGTTCGCCGACTCCCCCGACGCGCTCGCCGGGATCCTCGCCGGCATGGTCGACGACGTCGACCGCGCACTCGGCGAACGGCTGGAGATCTTTCCGGTCTGCCACCACTCCCCCGCGTCCGCGCTGGCCATGGCCCGGCGACTACGCGCCCACCCACCCAAGGTCATCTACCTCGAACTCTGCGAGGACCTGCGCCCCCTCCTCGACGAGCTGCGCAACTGCCGCCTCCCCGTGGCCGTGCAGGCGTTCGCCACCGAACTCGACGGCTTCCCCGCCGAGTGGAGCCCGCTGAGCGTCATCGCCCCGATCACCGAGGCCTCCGCGGAATACCAGGCCATCGCGTACGCGCTGGACACGCCGGGCGTGGAGCTGGTGCTGGTGGACCGCTCCACCGACCACGTCTTCCAGTGGACGCCGCGCGACGACCAGCCGGCCGGCCCCGACCCGGCCCCGACCGCCGACGAGGACGCGGCGCTGCACGGCGACGCGGTCGGCGTGGAGATCGGCGACCTGCGTCCCCGCTTCGCCGAACTGGAAGCCCACCTGCTGCACCACGGCAAGGTCCGGCACTGGTCGGAGTGGTGGGACCAGTACGTCGAACGTCCCCTCGCCGACGCCGACCACGACACCTACCGGCAGGTCATGGTGCTGATCGGCAGCCTGTTCCGGCGGCTGCGCCCCACCCGGTCGGCCCGCGACGACCGCGACGAGGACCGGGAACGCCACATGTGGACGCGGATGCGCCAACACCTCGCCGCGTCCGGCGCCGACCCGGCCGACTGCCTCTACGTCTGCGGCGCGTTCCACGCCGCCAGCCGCGTCGAACAGTTCGGCCTCGACTCCACCGCCCCGGACTTCCCGATCAGCCCCCGCACCGGCACCCGCTGGCGCTACGGTCTCATCCCGTCCAGCCACTCCGCCATCGAGGCCCAGTTCGGCCTCGCCCCCGGCACCGTCTCCATCGCGGCGGCGAACTGGGCCGCCGCGATCGGCCGCAGCCGGCTCACGCCGTACCGGCTGGCCGGGCAGCAGACCGGGAAGAAGGGCCGCCGCACCCGGGCGACCCCGACCGCCGCCCCGCCCGAGGTGGTCGCCGACCGGCTCAGCGGCTTCCTGGCCGCGCCACCGGCGCTCGACGGGCTGGACGAGGCGGAACTGCGCGGCTGGTGCGTCGACATCGTCCGACTCGCCCGCCGCAACGGCTACCTCGCCAGCACCGCCGACGCGATCGCCGTGTTCGAGACCTCGATCCTGCTGGCCAACCTGCGCAACCGGGCCAAGCCGACCCCCTACGACTTCGCCGACGCCGCGGTCACCTGCATCGAGAAGGACGTGGTGCCGGGCCGACGCGACGTCCGCCGGCTCTGCGAGATCCTGCTCGGCGGCGACCGCGTCGGCCAGGTCGGATACGACTCGCTGCCGCCGCTGGCCCGCGACGTGCTCGACCGGCTCCGCCCGCTCGGGCTCGACCTGGAGCGGCGCACCGTGCAGCGGGCACTGCTCGACCTGCGCGCCGACCCGGCGCTGGAGCCCTGCTCCGACCTGCTCTGGATGCTGCGCCACCTGCTGCCCGCCGACGCGGTCCGCCCGATCATGGGCGAGCGCCGCCTCGGGCACCGCTCCACTCAGGAGAGCTGGGACCTCGCCCTCGGCCGCAACCAACGCGCCCTCATCGAGCTGGGCTACGAGGGCGTCACGGTCGAGCAGGTGCTGGAGCAACGGCTGCGGCGCGCGGTCCGCGGCCCGGACGCCACCGCCGCCCGCGCGCTCGCCGCGGTCGAGGACGCCATCCGCCTGCTCGACAGTCCCCGGCTGGTCGACGAGCTCGGCACGCGGGCCGTCGAGCTGCTCGCGGCCGAACGCACCGTCGACGACGCGCCGGAGGTGCTGCGCCGCATCCGGCGGCTGCTCGCCCACCACCGCACCACCGCGCCGACGCTGCCGGCCTGGTGTCAGGCGTTCGTCACCACCGGGTACGCCCACTACTGCACGCTGCTGCCCACCGCGTTCGTCGACGAGGCCACCGGCGTCCGTCAGGTCGGCGCCATGCTCGGCTTCCTGTTCCACATGGAGAGCCTCGCGCTGTCGCTGGGCTGCGACCGGTCGCAGCTCGAACTGGCCGTCGCCCAGGCCCACCCCGAGGCGCCGGCCAAGCTGGCGCTGCTCTGGGCCGCCCGTCACCAGCTCGGCCTGCTGCCGCTGGCCCGGCTCCGTGAGCACTGCGCCGAGTTGCTGGGCAACCCGCTGGTGGTGCCGGCGTTCCCGCAGTACCTGTCCGGGTTCGTGCACGCGCTCGACCCGGTGCCGCGGCTGGCGCCGTTCGTGGTGGAGACCATGTCGGCCGCGTTCGCCGGGCTGCCGGACCCGGTGCTGTTGCCGTGGCTGCCCACCCTGATCACCACGCTGCGGGAGCACGGCCCGGAACTGGTGCCGCTGCTGGTCCGGGAGGCGGAACGCACCTTCCCCGGCACCCTGCCCGAGCTGGACGCCTGGACGCCGCCGTGGGCCGCCGCGCCAGCGCCGTCGACGTCCGGGCCGGCGGTGACGCCCACCGGGCCGGTGCACGGCCTACTGACCGCGTATCCGGTGGCCGTCGACGCGGTGGCGGCGCTGCTCGGCTGCGACGGGTCGTGGCGCCCGCCCGTCGACGACGCCCCACCGACGTGCGGGGCGGCCGGCACGCTGGTGGCCGCCCATCCGGCGAGCGCCCGCGCGGTGGCGTCCCTGCTGGCGCGACCGGATCGGGCCGGGCTCAGTGCGGGGTGACCAGGGGCCGGCGGTCGTCGACGAAGTACGAGGAGAGCATCCGCGTCTCGACGCTCCCGACGTTGCGGGCGTTGTGCACCACACCCGGCGGAATCAGGAAGGGTTGGCCGGCACCGACGCGGAGAGCGGGGCGGTCGTCGAACTCCATGACGATGTCGCCCTGGATCAGGTAGCCGACCTCCTCGCCGGGATGGCTGTGCCGCCCCGACTCCCGGCCGACCGGGATCTGGAACAGGGTCTGCACGATCAGCCGGCCCGGCACCTCGGAGTGGGCGCGCTGCAACTCGGCGCGGGTGACGCCTTCGGTCGAAGGTCCCATGGCGGCGTGCTCCTCTCCGTGCGGCTGGCCGGGACGCCGCTTCGACGGTAGCCGGGAACGCCCGGGCCTTCTGGCTGCTTGCCGGCGGCGGGCACCATTGGGTGGTGATCCGCTTCCTGCTGAACCTGCTGTGGCTCGTCTTCGGCGGCGGCATCGTCCTGGCCCTGGGCTACGGCGTGGCCGCCCTGATCTGCTTCGTCCTGGTCGTCACCATCCCGTTCGGCGTCGCCTCGCTGCGCCTGGCCTCGTACGCGCTGTGGCCGTTCGGGCGCACGCTCGTGCCGAAGCCCGGCGCCGGCGTCCCGTCCGGCCTGGCGAACGTGCTCTGGGTGCTGCTGGCCGGCTGGTGGCTCGCCCTGTCGCACATCCTCGCCGGGGTCGCGCTCTGTGTGACGATCATCGGCATCCCGTTCGGGGTGGCCAACTTCAAGCTGGTTCCGGCCGCGCTCTGGCCGCTCGGCCAGGAGGTCGTCGAGACGCCCTGACGGGACCGCTGCCCGGTGGCCCGCCGGGCAGCGGTCCCGGTCCACGGCGGCAGTGACCCCGGGTCGTGATTCGTCGCCGCAGCGGGTGCCGCGTTCGTGCGTGCCGCAACTCGCACCCCCTAAAGCGTCCTAGGAGGATAGCGTGGTGGCGGAAAGACGGAATGCCGCTCGCGTCCGACAACGGGTGGTTACGGTCGGTGAGGTGGGCGGTCGGAACGAGGTGATCGAGGCACTGAAGGCCGATCCGGCGCTGTCCGGACTGCGCCGTTCGCTGGAGTTCTACCACGGCGACCGGGCCCGCGAGGCGGCGCTGGACGCGTTCTACGCGGCCCTGGTCCGCGCCGGCGACCTGGTCTTCGACATCGGCGCGCACGTCGGTGACCGGCTGGCCAGCTTCCGCCGGCTCGGCGCCCGGGTGGTGGCCGTGGAGCCGCAACCGCTCTGCGCGCGGGTGCTGCGCGCCCTGCACGCGGGCGACGAGGCGGTCACGGTGGTGGAGGCGGCCTGCGGGCGGACCGCCGGACCGGTGCGGCTGCACGTGAACTCCGCCAACCCGACCGTCTCCACCGCCTCCCCCGGCTTCGTGCGGGCCGCGGGGCACGCCGCCGGCTGGGAGGGCGAGACCTGGGACGCCGAGATCGAAGTGGCCGGCACCACCCTGGACGCGCTCACCGCGGACCACGGCGTGCCGGCGTTCATCAAGATCGACGTGGAGGGCTTCGAGGACGCCGTGCTGGCCGGGCTGAGCCGGCCGGTGCCGGTGCTGTCGTTCGAGTTCACCACCATCGCGCGGGACCTGGCCGAACGCTGCCTGGACCGACTGACCACGCTCGGCTTCACCGGGTTCACCGTGGCGCTCGGCGACGAGATGGGATTCGCACTGCCCGGGTGGCGACCGGCCACCGAGGTCGCGGCGTACCTGTCCGCGGTGCCGCACGAGGCGAACGCCGGCGACGTGTACGCGCGGAGCTGACGCCGCTCCACATCGGACGACCGGCCCGAGGCCGCATCGACGCTGCTCACCGGCTTGATCCACGCATCCGCTGCCCGGCCGCTTTTTTCAGGTGTCGAAATTAGGCGTGATTCGTTACCTACCCGTTATTGACGTGACCGGCGCCACTTCGGTTGACTGCCACGGAACCGCTACCGCAACCGGTTCCGAAACATCCCCCTCACCCCTGCGACCCGGGAGCGTCACGTGCCGATCACCATCGCCGACGTCGCCACCCGGGCCGGGGTGAGCAAGACGACCGTCTCGCGCGTGCTCAACGGCAAGGGCGAGGTGCACATCCGCACCGCCGACCGGGTCCGCGCCGTGATCAGCGACCTCGGCTACGTGCCCAGCGCCCGCGCGGTCGGCCTGGCCCGCGGGCGCACCCGGGTGGTCGGCATGCTGGTGCCGGCGCTGACCTGGCCCTGGATGGGCGAGGTGCTCCAGGGCGCGGCCGACGCGGTCGAGGCCGAGGGCTACGGCATGCTGCTGTTCACCTGCACCCACGGCGACGAGTCGATGCGGCGGTTCGCCTCCCAGGTGTCCGCCAAGTCCTTCGACGGCCTGCTCGTGGTCGAACCCGAGGGCACCCTGGACTACATCACCGGGCTGCACCGACGCGGCCTGCCGGTCATCCTCATCGACGACCGCGGTCACCAGCCCGGCTTCCCGTCGGTGCGGACCACCAACGAGGCCGGCGCGCGGGCCGCCGCCACGCATCTGCTGGCACTCGGACGCCGACGACCGCTCGTCATCACCGGCCTGCGCCGGTTCGGCTGCACCCGGGAACGGCTCGCCGGCTTCGCCGGCGGCTACGCGGACGCCGGCGTACCCATCGAGCCGGCGCGGGTGGTGGAGGGCGACTTCACGTTCGAGTGCGGGCGCGCGGCGGTGCGCCGGCTGCTCGCCGACGGCGTGCCGTTCGACGCGGTCTTCGCGCACAACGACCTCTCCGCCGCCGGCGCGCTCCAGGCGCTGCGCGACGCCGGCCGCCGGGTCCCCCAGGACGTGGCGGTGGTCGGCTTCGACGACCTGCCGCTGGCCGGGCACACCCACCCGCCGCTCAGCTCGGTGCACCAGCCCCTGCGGGAGATGGGCGCGGCAGCCGCCCGGCTCCTCATCGCCCACCTCACCGGCACGCCGCTGCCGGACACCCCGACCGTCATCCCCACCGGTTTCGCCGCCCGCGCCTCCACCCGCACCACCTGAGCAGTCACCCCGCCGAAGCCGGCGACCACGCCGGCGGGCAGCCGCCCGCCGGTGGCACCACCGCACACCCTCCATCCACCACATCCCGCCCGATGACATGCGGGACCACCGAGGGAGACCTCCATGAGAAGAAGGCACCTCCTCGCCGTCGCGCTGGCCGGCGCGATGGTCACCACCACGGTCGCCGCCTGCGGCGACAGCCCGAACGCGAACAAGAAGAGCGGCCAGGCCGCGACCGTGCTGAACGTCGGCATGCCCAACGGCCCGCAGGCCGAGAACAACAACCCGTTCCTCACCACCTCGGCCGCGGCGTCGCTGGGCTACCGCTGGCAGATCTACGAGCCGCTGATGATGTGGAACCCGGTCAAGCCGGCGGACCCGTTCAAGCCGTGGCTGGCCAGCAAGGCCGAGTGGTCGGCGGACTACAAGTCCGTGAAGGTGACCGTCCGCGACAACGCCACCTGGTCCGACGGGCAGAAGGTCACCGCCGAGGACGTCGCGTTCACCTACAACCTGGTCAAGAAGTTCCCGGCGCTCAACGACCAGGGTGTGCCGTACACGGACGCCACCGCGAACGGCAACGAGGTCACGATCTCGATGTCCAGCCCGCAGTTCGTCAACCAGCAGAAGGTGCTGTGGCGGGTGCCGATCGTGCCCAAGCACATCTGGGAGAAGATCGCCGACCCGACCACCGACCCGGTGAAGCAGCCGGTCGGCAGCGGCCCCTACACGCTCAAGTCGTTCACGCCGGCCACCACCACGCTGACCGTGCGGGACAAGGGCTACTGGCAGGACGCGCCGAAGGTGAAGGAACTGCGCTTCACCTCGTACACCGACAACAGCGCGCAGACCACCGCGCTGGCCAACGGCGAGTCGGAGTGGAGCTTCGTCTTCATCCCCAACTACCAGGCCGTCTTCGTGGCCAAGGACCAGAAGAACCACAAGGTGTGGGCGCCGCCGGTGCTCGGCATCCACGGCCTCTACCTCAACACCACGAAGAAGCCGTTCGACGACCCGACGCTGCGCAAGGCGATGAACATGGTCGTCGACCGCGCGGACATCTTCACCACCGCCGAGGCCGCGTACTTCCACCCCGAGGTCAAGAGCGTGACCGGGCTGCCCAGCCCGGCCGGTGACCCGTTCATCGCGGCGGAGTACAAGGGCCAGGAGCACAAGGTCGACGTCGAGGGCGCCAAGGCGCTGCTCACCGGCGCGGGCTACAAGCTCGACGGCACCACGCTGAAGGACCGGACCGGCAAGCCGGTGACGATCAAGCTGACCGACCCGGCCGGCTGGTCCGACTACCAGACCAGCCTGGAGATCGTGAAGGACAACCTGTCGAAGATCGGCATCGCGGCGACCATCGACAAGGCCAACCAGGACGCCTGGTTCCGCAACGTGGAGCAGGGCAACTTCGACGCCACGTTCCGGTGGACCGAGAGCGGCGCGACGCCGTACGACATCTACCGCACGATCATGGACGGCCGGGTGCTCAAGCCGATCGGCACCGCCTCGCCCGCCGGCAACTTCGGCCGCTTCGACGACAAGACGGCGACCGACGCGCTGGTCGCGTACGCCAACGCCACCGACGACGCCGCCCGTACCACCGCGCTCGCCACGCTCCAGAAGATCTTCGTCGAGCAGGTGCCGATGATCCCGGTCGGCGCGGACAACATCGGCGGCGCGTACAGCACGAAGAACTGGACCGGCTGGCCGGACGACTCGAACCCGTACGGCGCGCTCCAGCCCACCCAGCCCAACGCGGTGGACGTGGTGCTGCACCTCAAGCCGACCGCCGGCTGACCCGGCGTCGTCTCCCCGGCCGGCTCGTCCGCCGGCCGGGGAGACGGTGCCCGCCCTCACCCCGGCAACCCAGACAGGAATTCGGCATGACGACGACCGAGAGCGCCCCGGCGCCGGCCGACGAGGTGGTGCTGGAGGCCGTCGGCCTGACCAAGCACTTCCCGGTCCGCCGGCGGCTGCGCGACCTCCTCTCCCGGACCTCGGCGGTGGTGCACGCCGTCGACGACGTCTCGATCGCGCTGCGCCGCGGCCGGGTGACCGCGCTGGTCGGTGAGTCCGGCTCCGGCAAGTCCACGGTGGCCCGGCTGCTTGCCCAGCTCTATCCGCGCACCGCCGGCGACATCCGGCTGCACGGCGTCTCGACCCGGGTCCGCGGCGGCCGGCGCTTCCGGGCGTACGTGCGCCGGGTGCAGTTGATCCTCCAGGACCCGTTCGCCTCGTTGAACCCGGTGCACACCGTGCGCTACCACCTCACCCGGTCGCTGCGCATCCACGGCAACGCCGGCGACGGCGCGGACGGGCTGGAGAAGGCGCTGGCCGACCTGCTCACCCGGGTCAGCCTCACCCCGCCCGAGCGCTACCTCGACGCGTTCCCGCACGAGCTGTCCGGCGGCCAGCGCCAGCGCGTCGCCATCGCGCGGGCGCTCGGCGCGGACCCGGAGGTGCTGCTCGCCGACGAGCCGGTCTCCATGCTGGACGTCTCGATCCGCCTCGGCGTGCTCAACCTGCTCCAGGACCTCAAGGACCGGCTGAACCTGGCCATCCTCTACATCACCCACGACATCGCCTCGGCCCGCTACTTCGCCGACGAGACGATCGTCATGTACGCCGGGCGGATGGTCGAGGGCGGCGACAGCGAGACGGTCACCCAGCGGCCGGCGCACCCGTACACCCGGTTGTTGATCGATTCGGCGCCGGACCCGCAGCGGATCACCGGCGCGGGCGCCGGCGACGCCGCGGCGGCCGAGCGGGACCACGGCGAGCCGCCGAGCCTGATCCACCCGCCGGCCGGCTGCCGGTTCCACCCGCGCTGCCCGCACGTCATGCCCCGGTGCGCCACCGAGCTGCCGCCGCCGATGACGATCGACGACCGGCCCGGGCACTGGGCGGCGTGCTGGCTGTTCGACAGGGCAACCATCGCGGCGGCGGAGGCAACCGTGCCCGAGGAGGCAGCCCGATGAGGTTCCTGCTGCAACGGGTGGCTTTCTACCTGTTCACCGCGTGGGCGGCGATCACGCTCAACTTCTTCATCCCGCGGATCGTGCCGGGTGACCCGGTGCAGTCGCTGGTCTCCCGCAACCAGGGTCGGATCAGCGCCGACGCGATCGCGTCGCTGCGGGTGCTGTTCGGGCTGGACTCCGACCGCAGCCTGTGGGAGCAGTACGTCGCCTACTGGGGGCAGCTCCTGCACGGCGACCTGGGCCTGTCGTTCACGTTCTTCCCGGCGCCGGTGTCGCAGGTGATCGGCGACAGCCTGCCGTGGACGGTCGGCCTGGTCGGTGTCACCACGGTGGTCAGCTTCCTGCTCGGCACCGCGCTCGGCGTGGGCGCCGGCTGGCGGCGCGGCTCGTGGGTCGACGGGCTGCTGCCGGCCACCACGTTCCTCTCCTCGATCCCCTACTTCTGGCTGGGTCTGGTGGCGATCGCGTTGTTCGCCGGCCCGGGCAGCTTCTTCCCCTCCTCCGGCGGCTACGAGCCGGGGCTGGTGCCGGCGTTCGACGCGTACTTCATCCCGAGCGCGCTCCAGCACAGCATCCTGCCCGCGGCGACCATCCTGGTCTCGTCGATGAGCGGCTGGATCCTCAGCATGCGCAACATGATGGTCACCGTCGCCAGCGAGGACTACATCACGGTCGCGCACGCCAAGGGGCTCTCCGAGCGTCGGGTGGCGCTCAGTTACGCCGCGCGCAACGCGTTGCTGCCCAACGTCTCCGGCTTCGCGCTGTCGCTGGGCTTCATCGTCGGCGGCACGCTGCTGGTGGAGATCGTCTTCTCCTACCCGGGCCTGGGGTTCCAGCTCTTCCAGGCGGTCGGCGCCAAGGACTACCCGCTCATGCAGGGCATCTTCCTGATCATCACGATCTCGGTGCTGGTGGCGAACCTGCTCGCCGACGTCGCCTACCTGCTCCTCGACCCGCGGACCCGAAAGAGCTGAGCGATGACAATCTCCCCGTCCAGCATCGAGCAGGTGATCCCCGGTCAGGGGGCGATGGCGCAGCCGTCGGCCCGGGCGCGGCGCCGCCGGTTCCGTTTCGTGGCCAACGCCAAGGCCGCCACCGGCCTCGGCCTCCTCGGCGTGTACGTGCTGCTGGCGGTCATCGGGCCGTGGATCGCGCCGTACGACCCGGACGCGCGCGGCGCCGACGTGCTCCAGGCGCCGTCGACCCGGCACTGGTTCGGCACCACCCACCTCGGGCAGGACATCTTCAGCCAGATCCTGGTGGGCGCGCGCAGCGTGATGGTGGTGGGCCTGATCGCCGGCGTGCTGGCCACGATCCTGTCCGTCCTGATCGGGGTGACCGCCGGCTACCTGGGCGGCGCGGCCGACGAGGGGCTGTCCGCGCTGTCCAACGTGTTCCTGGTGATCCCGGCGCTGCCGCTGATCATCATCGTGGCGTCGCTCGTCGACCAGGCCGGTGACCTGCTGGTCGCGCTCATCATCGGGCTCACGTCGTGGGCGTGGGGCGCCCGGGTGCTGCGCGCCCAGACGCTGTCGTTGCGTCGCCGCGACTACGTCGAGGCGGCCCGGGCCAACGGCGAGCGGACCTGGCGGATCATCGGCTTCGAGGTGCTGCCGAACCTGACCGCGATCATCGCCTCCGGCTTCGTCGGCACCGTGATCTTCGCGGTCATGTCGGAGATCACCCTGGCGTTCATCGGCATCTCGTCGGTCAGCTCCTGGAACTGGGGCACCATCCTGTTCTGGGCGCAGGGCCAGCAGGCGCTCGCGCAGGGCGCGTGGTGGTGGTTCGTGCCGGCCGGGCTGGCCATCGCGCTGCTCGGCACCGCCCTCGCGCTGATCAACTTCGGCATCGACGAGTTCGTCAGCCCCCGGCTGCGCACCGGCGGCCGGACCCGGATCCGCACCGCGGACGGCCGCACGGTCCGGATGCGCGTGGGGTTCACCCCCGTGCTGGCCCCGGCGGCGGCCCCCGTCCCGATGCGACGGCCGGCCGAGGACATCCGAGAGGACGCCAACTCATGAGTGACCAGGTGCTGGAGATCCGGGGACTGTGCGTCGACTACGGCGTCGGCCCGGACGCGGTGCGGGCGGTCCGCGACGTGGACCTGACGTTGCACCGCGGCGAGGTGCTCGGCCTGGCCGGGGAGAGCGGCAGCGGCAAGTCCACCCTGGCGTACGGGCTGACCCGGCTGCTGCCGCCGCCCGGGGTGGTCAGCGGCGGCCAGGTGATCTACCACCCGACCGACGGCCCGCCGGTGGACGTGCTGACGCTCGGCCCGGCCCGGCTGCGCGAGTTCCGCTGGGCGGAGACGTCGATCGTGTTCCAGGGCGCGATGAACTCGCTCAACCCGGTGCACCGGGTCTCCACCCAACTGCTCGACGTGATCAAGGCGCACGAGCCGAGGAGCACCCCGGCGGGCCGGCGGGCCCGTGCCAAGGACCTGCTGCGCCTGGTCGGCATCGCCGCCGACCGGCTGGACAGCTACCCGCACCAGCTCTCCGGCGGCATGCGCCAACGCGTCATGATCGCCATGGCGCTGGCGCTGGAGCCGCAACTGGTCATCATGGACGAGCCGACCACCGCGCTGGACGTGGTGATGCAGCGGCAGATCCTCGGCCAGCTCACCGAGCTGCGTGACCGGCTCGGCTTCGCGGTGCTGTTCATCACCCACGACCTGTCGCTGCTGGTGGAGTTCTCCGACCGGATCGCCATCATGTACGGCGGCCGGATCGTCGAGGAGGCGCCCGCCGCCCGGCTGTACGCCGAGCCGCTGCACCCGTACACGGAGGGGTTGCTGCACTCGTTCCCGGCGTTGCACGGGCCGCGCCGGGAGCTGACCGGCATCCCCGGGTCCCCGCCGGACCTGCGCGCCATGCCGGCCGGCTGCGCGTTCCACCCGCGCTGCCCGAAGGCGTTCGAGCCGTGCGACGAGCGGGTGCCGGTGCTGGGCCCGCCCGGTGTCGACGACCCGACGCGGGCCGTCGCGTGCTGGCTGCACCCGGCCGTCGCACCCCTGCCCCGCTGAGAAGTCCGAGCCCACCGCTACCGCGAGGAGAATTATGGACACCGACCTCAACCGCCCGAGCGTCGAGCAGGCCGACCCGATCGACACGCTGCCGCCGACCTTCCGGTGGGGGGTGGCGACGTCGTCGTACCAGATCGAGGGCGCGGTGGCCGAGGACGGCCGCACGCCGTCGATCTGGGACACCTTCTGCCGGGTCCCCGGGGCGGTGGCCAACGGCGACCACGGCGACGTGGCCTGCGACCACTACCACCGGATGCCGCAGGACGTGGCGCTCATCGCCGACCTGGGGCTGGACACCTACCGGTTCTCGGTGGCCTGGCCGCGGGTGCAGCCGGGCGGGCGCGGGCCGGCCAACGCGGCCGGGCTGGGCTTCTACGACCGGCTGGTGGACGAGCTGCTCGGCCGCGGCGTGGACCCGTGGGTGACGCTCTACCACTGGGACCTGCCGCAGGAGCTGGAGGACGCCGGCGGCTGGCCGAACCGGGACACCGCGTACCGGTTCGCGGACTACGCGGAGCTGGTCTTCGCCGCGCTCGGCGACCGGGTCCGCACCTGGACCACGCTCAACGAGCCGTGGTGCTCGGCGATGCTGGGGTACGCCTACGGCGACCACGCCCCCGGCCGGCGGAACCTGGGCGACGGCATCGCCGCCGCGCACCACCTGCTGCTCGGGCACGGGCTGGCCACCCAGCGGCTGCGCGCGGCGGCGCAGACGCCGATCGAGCTGGGGCTGACCGTGAACCTGTCGACCGCCGACCCGGCGACCGACAGCGCGGCGGACCGGGACGCGGCGCGGGCCGCGGACGGGCTGGGCAACCGGCTCTACCTGGACCCGGTGCTGCGCGGGTCGTACCCGCAGGACGTGATCGACGACCTGGCGGCCGAGGGGGTGCGGATCCCGGTCGAGGACGGCGATCTGGACGTCATCGCCACCCCGATCGACGTGCTGGGCGTGAACTACTACTTCGGGCAACTGCACTCCGGCGTGGACGAGCAGGGCCGGGACCGCGACGACGACGGCCGGCCGGTGCGCCGGGTCCTCCGCCGGGACCTGCCGCGTACCGCGATGGACTGGGAGATCGTCCCGGAGTCCTTCACCGACCTGCTGGTGCGCCTGCACCGCGACTACCCGGGCGTGCCGATGGTGATCACCGAGAACGGCGCGGCGTTCGACGACGAGCCGGACGCGGAGGGGTTCGTGGCCGACGACGACCGGGTCGCCTACCTGACCGAGCATCTGCGGGCGGTGGCCCGGGCCCGGCAGGCGGGCGCGGACGTGCGGGGCTACTTCGCCTGGTCGCTGCTGGACAACTTCGAGTGGGCGTACGGCTACGACAAGCGGTTCGGCATCGTCCGGGTGGACTACGACACCCAGCGCCGCACCCCGAAGCGCAGCGCAATGTGGTACCGCGACACCGTCCGGCGGGCGCGCGGGAAGCGCTGACCCGACGTCCGGGGCGACCGCACGGGAGCTTCCCGGGCGGTCGCCCCTTTCTTTCATGTCTTGACATAAGACCGGAACAACGGTTCGCTCATTCACGGATGTCAATTCATCCGGAAGGAGCCTCCGTGTCCCCCACCACCGTTGCCCGCCTCGCCGGCCGCGTCGCCCTGACGCTCTGCCTCACCGCCGGCGCCCTCGCCCCCACCACCGCAGCCCACGCCGCCGGCGAACGCGTCGACGTCTGGCTCACCACCACCTCCGACAGCGGCGGCCGGACCGTCACCCGCGGGTTGCAGCAGCAGAGCCCGCTCGCCTTCGCCGCCACCAGCCCCGGCGCCACCCACACGATCACCGTCGACGAGAACACCCGGTACCAGCCGTTCGAGGGCGCCGGCGCGTCCATCACCGACACCACCGCGTACCTGCTGCGCGGCGGACCGGTCAGCGCGGCCACCCGGGACGCGGTGATGCGCAAGCTGTTCAGCCCCACCGACGGGATCGGACTGTCGTTCGTGCGCAACCCGGTCGGCGCGTCCGACCTGTCCCGACCCGGCAACGTGTCCCTCGACGACACCTGCTGCGACCTCAACGACTTCGGCGCGAACGGCTACGACACGAACGTCGAGGTGCTCACCGCGCAGGCCCGCCAGCTCAACCCGGCGCTGCGGGTGATGGTGGTGCCGTGGAGCGCGCCCGGCTGGATGAAGGACAACGGCCGGATGGACCAGATGGGCTGGCTGAAGTGGGAGCACTACGCCACCTACGCGCAGTACCTGGTCAAGACCATTCAGGCGTACGCGGCGCGCGGCGTCACGGTCGACTACCTGTCGGTGCAGAACGAGCCGAACTGCTGCCAGGCCGGCAACCCCACCGCGATGGACTACCCCGGCATGAGCTGGAACGCCTCCGGCCTGACGGAGCTGACCAAGAACTTCGTCTACCCGGCGTTCCGTGCCGCCGGGATCAGCACGAAGGTGCTGGTGCACGACTGGAACTACGGCGACTACGGCACCATCGGGTCCGGGCTGCTCGCCGACAGCGCGGTCCGCACCGACCCGCTCTTCGGCGGCATCGCCTGGCACGGCTACTTCGGTGACCCGGCGGTCGGCAGCCAGGTGCGCGCGCAGTACCCGGCGGTGCCGCAGTTCAGCACCGAGCACTCCGGCGGCACCTGGATCACCAACCAGCACAACGAGGACATGGCCGACATCGTGAACTACGCCCGGAACTGGAGCCGCAGCGTGGTGAAGTGGAGCCTCGCGGTCAACCAGAACATGGGCCCGCACAACGGCGGCTGCGGCACCTGCACCGGCCTGATCACCGTGCAGGAGGGCGGCGCCCGGGCCGGTCAGGTCGACTACACCATCGAGTACTACACCACCGGTCACCTGACCAAGTTCGTCCGGCCCGGGGCCACCCGGGTCGACTCCACCGCCAACGGCACCGTGCCGAACGTCGCCTACCGCAACCCGGACGGCTCCAAGGCGCTGCTGGCGCACAACGGCGGCGCGTCCGCGCAGTCGGTCCGGGTGGTGTGGGGCGGGCAGTCCTTCAGCTACACGCTGCCGGCCCGCACCACCGCCACGTTCACCTGGTCCGGCACCCAGTCCGGTGGCGGCGCGACACCGACCGGACCGGTCACCGGTATCGGCGGCACCTGCCTGGACGTCACCGACAACGCCAGCGCCGACGGCACGCCGGTGCAGATCTGGAGCTGCACCGGGGCGGCCAACCAGCGCTGGACCCGGGCCGCCGACGGGACGCTGCGCGCACTCGGCAAGTGCCTGGACGTGGCCGGCGGCGGCACCGCCGACGGCACGAAGGTGCAGCTGTGGACGTGCAACGGCAGCGCCGCCCAGCAGTGGACCGCGACCACCGGGCGGGACCTGGTGAATCCACAGGCGGACAAGTGCCTCGACGTCACCGGCAACACGTCCGCCAACGGGACGAAGACGCAACTGTGGAGCTGCACCGGCGGCGCCAACCAGAAGTGGACCCTGCCGTCCTGACTCCCCGGCCACCGCGCGGCGACGCCGGTCGGGCCACCCGCCACGGCGGTGCCGGCCCGGCCGGTCAACGGCCCCGCGACCGCCGCGCCGGGGCGGGGCGGGCCGCCGGGTCGCGGGGCACACCGCCGTCGCGCAGCAGCCGGGTCATCGGCAGGGTGGCCGCGCCCATCGCGACCGCGTCCGGCCCGAGCCGGCACAGCTCGACCGAGGTCTGCGCGTACGGCTGGCGCAGCGCGTGCCGCGCGGTGGCCTCGCGGATCGCCGGCAGATGGCGCTCGCCCAGCGCCAGCCCCGCCCAGCCACCCAGCACCACCCGCTCCGGGTTGAACAGGTTCACCAGGTTGGCCAGGCCGGCGCCGAGGTAGCCGACCGTCTCGTCGATCACCGAGGCGGCGGTGCGGCTGCCGGCGCGCAGCAGCTCACCGAACGCGCTCTCCTCGTCCCCGCCGGGCGCCGGGCGGCCCCGGTTGGCCCGCCGGAACCGGTCGAGCACCCCCTCCGCCCCGACGTACGCCTCGAGGCAGCCGAGGTTGCCGCAGCGGCAGCGCCGGCCCCCGTACACGATGGTGGTGTGGCCCCACTCGCCGGCGCTGCTGTGCGCGCCGCGGTAGCCGACGCCGTCGGCGACCACGCAGGCGCCCACGCCGGACCCGACCAGGACGACCACCGCGTGCCGGACGCCGCGACCGGCGCCGAACCACATCTCGGCCTGGCCGAGCGTCTTGGCGCCGTTGTCGATGTGCACCGGCACGTCGGTGCCGGCACGCAGCATCGCGCCGAGCGGGACGCCGTCCCAGCCGAGCGTCTGCGCGTGCACCACGGCGTCGGCGGCGCGCTCGACCGTGCCGGAGACGGCGACGCCGAAGCCGAGCACCGCGGCCGGGTCGACGCCCGCCTGCTCGGTCACCGCGGCGAGGCCGTGCAGCAGGTGCGAGGCGACCTGTCGCGGGTCGGGCTCGGCCGCGGCGATCGGGTACTCCGCCTTGGCCAGCGCGGTCATGGACAGGTCGAACAGCTCGACCTGCACCCGGGTCTCGCCCACGTCGGCGCCGACCAGGTAGCCGTAGCCGGGGGCGACACGCAGCAGCACCCGGGGACGCCCGCCGTCGGACTCCACCGAGCCGGCCTCCTCGACCAACCCCTCGGCGATCATCTCGCCGACCAGGTTGCTCACGCTGGCCAGGCTCAGCGCGGTGGACTGGCCCAGCTCGTGCCGGCTGAGCGGGCCGTCCAGCCAGATCCGGGTGAGCAGGACCGACCGGTTGGCCCGGCGCATGTCGCGCACCGTGGTGCGTCTGGCGTCCACGTCCGCCGCCGTCCTTCCCCACGGGCCGCCCGTCGGCGGCGCGCATTCAGACCCTGAATCAAGTGGTGACAGACTACTGCGCATTTACACTTAACAAAGTTAACTGATAACGTCCGCCGCATCGATGAGGAGGTATGTCATGCGAATCGGACGTGGGACGACCGCTCTGCTCGGTGGCGTCGCGCTGCTCGCCGCCACCGTGGCCCTGCCCGCCGCCGGCGGCTTCGCCGCCGCCGCGAACCCGACCGCGCTGGTGGCCTGCGACGCGCCGGCCTGGGCCGAGGGCGTCACCTGGACCGCCGGCAGCCGGGCCAGCTACGCCGGCCGGCTCTACCAGGCGTTGGTCACGCACACCCCGCCGGTCGGGGCGGGCTGGACGCCGGCCGCCGTACCGGCGCTCTGGACCGACCTCGGCGCCTGCACCGGCGGCACACCGTCGCCGAGCCCCACCACCCGGCCGCCGTCACCCACGCCCACGCCCTCCCCCACCCGCACGCCGACGCCCACCCCGACGCCGACCGCGACGCCCAGTCCGACCACGCCGGGCGGTGACACCTGCGCGCCGAAGCCCCGGCCGGCCGGCAAGGTGCTCCAGGGCTACTGGGAGAACTGGGACGGCGCGGCCAACGGCGTGCACCCCGGGCTCGGCTGGATCCCGATCACCGACACCCGGATCACCGGCCACGGCTACAACGTCGTCACCGCCGCGTTCCCGGTCATCCGCGCCGACGGCACCGTGCTCTGGGAGGACGGCATGGACGCCGGCGTGAAGGTGCCCACCCCGGCACAGGTGTGCCAGGCCAAGGCCGCCGGCCTGACCGTGCTGCTCTCCATCGGCGGCGCCGCCGCCGGCATCGACCTCAACTCCGCCGCCGTCGCCGACCGGTTCGTCGCCACCGTCGTGCCGATCCTCAAGCGGCACAACTTCGACGGCATCGACATCGACATCGAGACCGGGCTGACCGGCAGCGGGAACATCAACCAGCTCTCGCCCTCGCAGGCCAACCTGACCCGGATCATCGACGGCGTGCTGGCCCAGATGCCGGCCGGCTTCGGGCTCACCATGGCGCCGGAGACCGCGTACGTCACCGGCGGCAGCGTCACCTACGGCTCGATCTGGGGCGCGTACCTGCCGATCGTCAAGAAGTACGCCGACAACGGGCGGCTCTGGTGGCTGAACATGCAGTACTACAACGGCTCCATGTACGGCTGCGCCGGTGACTCGTACCCGGCCGGCACCGTGCAGGGCTTCACGGTGCAGACGCAGTGCCTGAACAACGGGCTCACCGTCCAGGGCGTCACCATCCGCGTCCCCTACGACAAGCAGGTCCCCGGCCTGCCGGCGCAGCCCGGCGCGGGCGGCGGGTACATGGGCCCGTCGCTGGTCAGCCAGGCCTGGAACTCCGTGCCGGGACTGAAGGGGTTGATGACCTGGTCGATCAACTGGGACGGGTCGAAGAGCTGGACGTTCGGCGACAACGTCCGGGCGCTCCAGGGCCGCTGAGCCGGTCCGGGGCCCCGCCGACCCGCGGGGCCCCGGACCCGGTCAACCGACCTTGATCGACTCGTGCCGGACTGCCCGGCCGGGGTGCCGCCGGCGATCGCGGTCCATCCCGCCGGCACGGTCACCCGGATGTCGTAGAGCGCCTCGTCGGCGGGCTGGTCGTTCGCCGGGTACCAGGTGTCCCTCCGCTGGCGTCCGCCGGGACATGCTGCCAGGCTGTCGGGCGTGTATGACTACGACCTGCTGGTGCTGGGCTCCGGACCGAGTGGACAGAAGGCGGCGATCGCCGCGGCCAAGCTGGGCCGCCGCGTCGCCGTCGTGGACCGTCGCGACATGCTCGGCGGGGTGTGCATCAACACCGGCACCGTGCCGTCCAAGACGTTGCGCGAGGCGGTCCTCTACCTGACCGGGCTGAGCCAGCGTGACCTCTACGGAAGCAGCTACCGGGTCAAGGAGGACATCACGGTCGCCGACCTGGCCGCCCGGACCCAGCACGTGATCGGCCGGCAGACCGACGTGATCCGCGACCAGCTGGCCCGCAACCGGGTCACGATGATCACCGGCACCGGCCGGTTCGCCGACGCGCACTCGGTCTGGGTGGACGCCGGCTCCGGCCGGGAGACCCGGGTCAGCTTCGACAAGGCGGTCATCGCCGCCGGCACCCGCCCGGCACGCCCGGACAGCGTCGACTTCGACGACCGGACGATCGTCGACTCCGACGGCGTCATCAACCTCCAGGCCGTGCCGCGCAGCATGGTCGTGGTCGGCGCCGGCGTGATCGGGATGGAGTACGCCTCGATGTTCGCCGCGCTCGGCACCAAGGTGACGGTGGTGGAGCGCCGCGAACGGATGCTCGGCTTCTGCGACGAGGAGATCGTCGAGTCGCTCAAGTACCACCTGCGGGACCTGTCCGTGACGTTCCGCTTCGGCGAGGAGGTGGCCTCGGTGGAGAAGCACCGCACCGCCGCGCTCTGCGTGCTGCGCAGCGGCAAGAAGATCGTCGCCGACACGGTGATGTACTCCGCCGGCCGCCAGGGGCAGACCGACGAACTCGCGCTGGAGGCGGCCGGGCTCACCGCCGACCACCGCGGCCGGATCCAGGTCGACGCCGACTACCGCACCGCGGTCGAGAACATCTACGCCGTCGGCGACGTCATCGGCTTCCCGGCGCTCGCCTCCACCTCGATGGAACAGGGCCGCCTGGCCGCGCAGCACGCCTGCGGGGAACCGGCCCGCGCGATGCCGGAACTACAGCCGATCGGCATCTACACCATCCCGGAGATCAGCTTCGTCGGGAAGACCGAGGAGGAGCTGACCGAGGCGTCCACCCCGTTCGAGGTGGGCATCGCCCGTTACCGGGAACTCGCCCGGGGGCAGATCGTCGGCGACCCGTACGGCATGTTGAAGCTGCTCGTCTCGCCGGCGGACGGGCGGCTGCTCGGCGTGCACGTGTTCGGCACCGGCGCCACCGAGATCGTCCACATCGGGCAGGCGGTGATGGGCTGCGGCGGGACGGTCGACTACCTGCTCGACGCGGTGTTCAACTATCCGACGCTGGCCGAGGCGTACAAGGTGGCGGCGCTGGACGCCGCCAACAAGATCCGCAACATCACCCGGATCGACGGCTGAGCGACATGCGGGCGAGCCGGACCGCGGTGCTGGTGTGCCAGGGCCGGGCCGCCGCCGACGGGCGGCTCGCCCCGGGGCGCTTCGCCGACCCGACCGCGTCGCCGATGCTGCGCCCGGACGAGCGCGTCGCCGTCGACCGGGTCCGCGCCGGCGCGGCGCCGCCCGGCTGGCGGCCCCGGGTCGACTACGAGAGCGTCCGCGCCTGCGCCGAGGTGATGGCGCCCCGCACGGTCGCCGTCGACGACGCCGTCCGGGAGCGGCCCGGCGCGCAGGTGGTGATCCTCGGCGCGGGGCTGGACGGGCGCGCGTGGCGGATGCCGGAACTCGCCGGGGCGGCCGTCTTCGAGGTCGACCAGCCGGCCAGCCAGCGGGACAAACGCGACCGGGCCGGCGCGCTGCCCGGCGCCCCGCCCCGGTTCGTTCCGGTGGACTTCGGCCGGGACCGGCTGGCCGAGGCGCTGGCCGCCGCCGGGCACCGTGCCGACACGCCGACGACCTGGGTCTGGGAGGGCGTGGTGCCGTACCTGACCCGGGCGCAGGTGGCGGCCACCGTCGAGGCGGTGGCCGCCCGTTCCGCGCCGGGCAGCCGGCTCGTGGTCAACTACCAGACGCCGGCGGTGACCACCACGCTCGGCCGGCTGCTGGCCCGGCTGCTGGCCGCCACCACCGGCCGGTCGAGTGTCTGGGCGGACGAGCCGTGGCGCTCCACGTGGACCCCGGCCGCGATGGCCGCCCTGCTCACCCGCAACGGCTTCACCGTCACCCGGACCGGGCACCTGCTCGACACCGCCCGCCGCCTGGGCACCCCCACCCACCACCCCCGCTCCCTCCGCCACAGCCACGTCACCACCGCCGACCACCCCTGACCCCCGCCCCCGCCCCCCTCCCGCCCCCTCTCTCCCCCGCGATCTTGCAGTTGCGGCCCGGTGGAAGCCCGGTTTGTCCGCGATGCCGGGGCCGAATCTGCAAGATCGACGCAGCGAGGGGAGGGAACGGGTGGGTGGGTCAGCGGCCGGTGGCGTAGTTCTGGGCGCCCCGGGGGTTGGCGGCGGCCGACAGGACTCCGGTGGCCGGGTCGCGGGCGACGGCACACAGGCGGCCCAGGCTCCACGGGTCGGCGCGACGGACGATGTGACCCTTAGCGCGCAACGCTTCCCGCACGTCCGGGTCGACGCGGTCCTCCACCACCAGCACGCCCGGCTCGACCTCGCGCGGGTAGAACGACGCCGGCAGGCTGGTGGTGTGCCAGGCCGGCGCGTCGATCGCCTCCTGCAACTCCTGCCCGCCGACGAGATGACGCAGCAGGAACAGCAACTGCCACTGGTCCTGCTGGTCGCCGCCGGGCGTGCCGCAGGCCAGCACCGGCTCGCCGTCACGCAGCACCAGCGTCGGGCTCAACGTGGTACGCGGACGCCGGCCCGGCCGCAGCGACGACGCGAGCCCCTCCTCCAGCCAGCACATCTGCAACCGGCTGCCCAGCGGGAAGCCCAGCTCTTCGATGGTGGGCGAACTCTGTAGCCAGCCGCCGCTCGGGGTGGCCGAGATGATGTTGCCCCACCGGTCGACCACGTCGACGTGGCAGGTGTCGCCGCGGGTCACCCCGTCCGCGCGTACCGTCGGTTCGCCGGTGCTCGGGTCCGGCGGGCCGGCCCGCCGGGCGGCGTGCGCGCGCAGGTGCGCCGCCAGCCGCGGCGACGCGCCCGCCGGGCGGCCCGGGCGCAGCTCGGTCGCGGCGCGGTCGTCGATCAGCGCGGCCCGCTCGCGGGCGTACGCCGACGAGAGCAGCGCCGCGCCCGGCACGTCGGTGTCGCCGTACCACGCCTCCCGGTCGGCGAAGGCGAGCTTCAGCGCCTCGGCCTGGGCGTGGATGCCGTCCACGGTGGACGGATCGAGGGCCCGCGGGTCGTCGAGCGCGTCGAGCGTCGCCAGCGTCTGCAACAACACCGGACCCTGGCCCCAGAAACCGGTCTTCGCCACGGTGTGCCCACGCCAGTCGCGCGTGACCGGCTCCTCCCAGGTGGCGGACCAGCCGGCCAGGTCGTCGCCGGTGACCAGGCCGGCGTGGGGGTGACCGCTGGAGTCGCGGAACGGGCGGCGGCTGAACTCCTCGACCGCCTCGGCGACGAAACCCTCCCGCCAGGCCCGCCGGGCCGCCTCGATCTGCGCCACCCGGTCCGCCCCGGCCGCCCGGCCGGCCTCGACGAGCCGGCGCAGCGTCCGCGCGTACGCCGGGTTGGTGACCATCTCCCCCGGCGCGGGCGGACGGCCGTCGCGCAGCCACAGTCGCGCGGAGGTCGGCCAGTGCTCGGTGAACAGCGACCGGACCCGGGCCACGGTCTGCCCGGCCGCGCCGACCAGCGGATGACCGGCGGCGGCGTAGCCGATCGCCGGATCCAGCACCTCGTCGAGCGTGCGGGTGCCGTGGTCGCGCAGCAGGAGCAGCCAGGCGTCCACCGCGCCGGGCACCACGGCGGCGAGCGGGCCGGCGCCGGGCACCAGGTCCAGACCCAGCGCGCGGAAGTGCGCGACGGTCGCGCCGGCCGGAGCCGGGCCCTGGCCGCAGAGCACCCGCGGGGTGGGATCGCCGGCCGTGGCCAGGATCGCCGGCACCTCGCCGCCGGGACCGTTGAGGTGCGGCTCCACCACGTGCAGCACGAAACCGGCGGCGACCGCGGCGTCGAACGCGTTGCCGCCGCGCTCCAGCACGCCCATCGCGGACTGGCTGGCCAGCCAGTGCGTCGAGGAGACCATGCCGAACGTGCCGCGCAGCGTCGGCCGGGTGGTGAACGTCATCGGCGACTCCTGCGGGCGACGTCGGCCCGGTGAGCCTACGCCGCGCCAGCGTCGGCGCGCGCCGCTCCGCCGTCTCGCTCCGGCCCGCCGGCGGCGGGAGGCCGCGCGCCGTCCAGCGGGAACAGGCAGGCGGCGTGCTGGCCGGGACCGACCTCGGCCAGCGCCGGATCGGTCCCGGCGCACGCGTCGCGGGCCTGCGGGCAGCGGGTACGGAAGCGGCAGCCGCTGGGCGGGTCCACCGGGCTGGGGATGTCGCCGGAGAGCACGATGCGCCGGCGTGCCCGCTCGACGCGGGGATCGGCCACCGGCACCGCCGACAGCAGCGCCGCCGTGTACGGATGGGCCGGCCGCTGGTAGATCCGCTCCGGCGGACCGGTCTCCACGATGCGGCCCAGGTACATCACCGCGATCCGGTCGCTCATGTGCTCGACGGCCGCCAGGTCGTGCGCGATGAACAGGTAGGTCAGCCCGAGGTCGCGTTGCAGGCGTCGGAGCAGGTTCATGATCTGCGCCTGCACGCTCAGGTCCAGCGAGGCGATCGGCTCGTCCAGCACGATCAGGTCCGGTTCGCCGGCCAGCGCGCGGGCCACCCCCACCCGCTGGCGCTGGCCGCCGGACAGCTCGTGCGGGTGCCGGTCGGCGGTCTCCGGCCGCAGGCCGACCAGCTCCAGCAGCTCCGCCACCCGGGACCGGCGGGCGGCGGCGGAGGTGGCCAGCCGGTGCACCACCAGCGGCTCGGCGACGCTGTCCCCGACCGTACGGCGCGGGTCGAGCGACGCCTGCGGGTCCTGGAACACCATGGCCACATGCCGGCGCATCCCGCGCAGGCGACGCCGGGACAGCCCCGTCACGTCCGCGCCGGCCACCCGGACCCGGCCGGCGGTCGGGTCGACCAGCCGCATCAGCGCCAGGCCGGCGGTGGACTTGCCGCTGCCGGACTCGCCGACCAGGCCGAGCGTCTCGCCCCGGCGTACGGCCAGCGTGACGCCGTCCACGGCGCGGACCACACCGGCCGGGGTCGGGAAGTGCACCACCAGGTCGTCCAGTTCGGCGACCACGTCCGCCGCTGTCATGGCGTTCCTCCCGGGTAGAAGGTACGGACGGTGTGCCCGTCGCCGACCGGCGTCAGCGGCGGCAGCTCGTGCTCGCACCGGGCGTCGGCGCGCACCGGGCAGCGCGGCCAGAACGCGCAGCCCGGCGGCAGGTCGAGCGGGCTCGGCGGGGCGCCCGGGATCGCCACCAGGTCCTCGCCCCGGCGGGCCGGGTCCGGCCGCGCCGCGAGCAGCGCCCGGGTGTACGGGTGCGTCGGCGCGTCGAACACCGCGTCGACCGGGCCCTGCTCGACGATCCGTCCGCCGTACATCACCGCGACGGTGTCCGCGATGCCGGCGACCACGCCCAGGTCGTGGGTGACCCAGACGACCGCGGTGCCGAGCCGGTGCTGAAGGTCGGCGACCAGCTCGACGATCTGCGCCTGGGTGGTGACGTCCAGCGCGGTGGTGGGCTCGTCGGCGATCAGCAGGTCCGGCTCGCAGGCCAACGCCATGGCGATGACGACGCGTTGACGCATGCCGCCGGAGAACTGGTGCGGGAACGCGTCGACCCGTTGCGCGGCGGACGGGATGCCGACCAGGTCGAGCAGCTCCACCGCCCGGGCCCGGGCGGCGCGGCGGGTCAGCCCGAGGTGCGCCTCGGCCGCCTCGGTGACCTGCCGGCCGACCGGCAGCACCGGGTTGAGCGAGGTCATCGGATCCTGGAACACGAACCCGACGTGCCGGCCGCGCAGCCTGCGCCGGCGGTCGTCGGGCAACGCACTCAGCTCGGTGTCGAGCAACCGGACCCGGCCGGTGACCGTGGCGGCGCGCGGCGCCAGGCCGGTGGCCGCGAGCAGCGTCATACTCTTGCCGCTGCCGGACTCGCCCACCAGCGCGAACGTCTCGCCGGCGCGGACCTGCCAGGACACGCCGGCCACGGCGCGGGCCGGGCCGCGGCGGGTGCCGACGGTGACGGTGAGGTCCTCGACCGAGAACACGGTCCTGTCGCTGGTGCGGTGCTGGCTGGGCATGCGCTCGTGGCCCTCGCTTCGCTCGGTGCGCTCGCTCATGCGGTGCCGCCCCTGCGGGCCTCGCTGACGGTGAGCTGGCGCGGGTCGAGCACGTCGCGCAGCGCGTCGCCGACCAGGTTGAACGCGAGCACGGTCAGGAAGATCGCCGCGCCCGGGAACACGCCCAGCCACCAGGCGTCGGTGACGAAGCCGCGCCCGTCGAAGAGCATCCGCCCCCAGGCCGGCGCCGGCGGCTGGATGCCCAGGCCGAGGAAGGACAGCGCCGCCTCGGAGAGGATCGCGAACGCCAGCGACAGCGACGTCTGCACGATCAGCGGCGCGGCGATGTTGGGCAGCACGTGCCGGCGCATGATGCGCAGGTCGGACGCGCCGATGGAGACGGCGGCCCGGACGAAGACCTGCTCGCGGACGGCCAGGACGCCGGCGCGGGTGATCCGGGCGAAGATGGGCGTGTAGACCACGCCGATGGCGACCATGGCGGTGAGCAGGCCGGGGCCGAGCACCGCCACGATGGCCACCGCCAGCAGCAGCACCGGGAACGCGAACAGCACGTCCATGCAGCGCATCAGCACGCTGTCCAGCCAGCCCCGGTAGTAGCCGGCGAACAGCCCCAGCGTCACGCCGGCGACCAGCGCGATGCCGACGCTGACCACGCCGACCTGGAGCGAGACGCGCGCCGCGACGAGCACCCGGCTGAGCACGTCCCGGCCCAGCTCGTCGGTGCCGAACGGGTGTGCCCCGCTGGGCGGTCGCAGCATCGCGTCGACGTCGACGTCGTTGACGCCCGACGGGGCCAGCCAGGGACCGGCGACGCCCACCACGACCAGCAGCAGCAGGACCAGCGTGCCGCCGACGGCGAGCGGGTCGCGGCGCAGCGCGTCCAGCACGCGACGCCGGGTGCTCTCCGATGCGCCGCTCACTTGACCGTGATCCTCGGGTCGAGGCGGGCGTAGAGAATGTCCACCAGTAGGTTGACCAGCAGGAACAGCGCGGCGACGAGCAGCACGGCACCCTGGAGGACCGGATAGTCGCGGGCCTGGACCGCGTCGAACGTGAGCCGGCCGATGCCGGGCCAGGCGAACAGCACCTCGATGACGATCACGCCGCCGAGCAGGCTGGCCAGTTGCACCGCGACCACGGTGACGACCGGGATCAGCGCGTTGCGCAGCACGTGCCGCAGGATCACCACCCGGTTGCGCAGCCCCTTCGCCTCGGCGGTGCGCACGTAGTCGGCGGAGAGGACCTCCAGCACCGAGGAGCGGATGAACCGGGTGAGGATCGACGCGGTGACCAGGCCGACGGTGACCGCCGGCAGCGCCACGTGCGACGCCCACCGGCCCGGGTCCTCGGTGAGCGCCACGTAGCCCGACGGCGGCAGCCAGCCCAGCACACCGGCGAAGAGGATGATCCCCATGATGCCCATCCAGAAGTCGGGCACCGAGACGCCGAACTGGCTGAACACGCGCGCCGCGTGGTCGACCGCCGAGCCGCTGCGCACCGCCGCGACGATGCCCAGCGGGAACGCCACCAGCAGCGCGAACACCACCGCGGTCAGCGCCAGCGACAGCGTCGCCGGCAGCCGTTCCAGCACGATCCGGCTGACCGGCTGGCCGGTGCGGAAGCTGACTCCGAGGTCGCCGGTGAGCGCGTGGCCGAGGTAGCTGGCGTACTGCACGGGCAGCGGCTGGTCCAGGCCGGCGCGTTCCCGCAGCGCCTCGTACGTCTGCGGGTCGAAGCGGGTGCCGAGCGCCACCCGGACCGGGTCGCCGGGCACCAGTTGCAGCAGCAGGAAGACCACCAGGGTCACCCCGAGCAGCACGACCGCGGACTGGAGGACCCGCCGCAGGACGAAGCGGGTCATCTCACTTGCCGAGGGCGACCGCGCGGAACCGGATCGCCCGGTCGCTGCGGACGTCGTAGCCGGAGACCTTCTTCGACCAGCCCTGCACCACGTCCGGGTTGTAGAGGTAGAGGTAGCTGGCGTCGTCGACGATCTGCTTCGCCGCCTGGTCGTACGCCTGCTTGCGGGCGGCCTGGTCGGTCTCGGTTCGGGCGGTGTCGAGCAGCTTGTCGACGGCCGGGTTGGCGTACTTGTGGAAGTTGAACGTGCCGCCGCTGTGGTGCTGGGCGTAGTAGAACTCGTCCGGGTCGACGTTGCCCAGCCAACCGAGCATGAACCCGTCGAAGTTCCCCTTGGCCTGCTCGTCGAGCCACTGGGCGAAGTCCAGCGTACGGATCTTCACGGTGATCCCGACGTCCTTGAGCTGCGCGGCGATGACCTGGGCGGCGGTGACCGTCTCCGGGTATTCACTCGTGACCATCAGGTCCATGCTGAGGTTGGCGACGCCGGCCTGGCCGAGCATCTGCTTCGCCTTGGCCGGGTCGTGCGAGAAGGGCGCGTAGTCGTAGAAGAACGCGCTGTCGCGCGGGATGGCGGCCTGGTTGACCGTGGCGAGGCCGAACTTGGCCGCCTTGGTGATCGCCTCCCGGTCGAGCGCGTAGCCGATCGCGCGGCGGACCTCGGGGTTGTCGAACGGCTTGCGGGCCTCGTTGAGCGCCACGTACCAGTAGTCGGTGGAGGGGGCCGTCCTCACCACCGGGTCGTCGCCGTCGCGCAACGACTTCACCTGCTGCGGCGGCAGGTTGTCGGTCCACTGCACCTGGCCGCTGCGCAGGTTCTGCAACGCGACGGTCGGGTCCTTGACGAACGTGAAGGTGACGCCGTCGAGCTTCGGCTTGTCGCCCCAGTAGGCGTCGTTGCGGACCAGCTTGATGCTGTCGCCCGAGGTGTAGCCGGCGACCTTGAACGGGCCGCTGCCGACCGGCGCGGTCTTCACCTTGCCGGACTCCACGTTGGACTTCTCGACGATCGCCACGCCCTTGAAGCCGCCCAGGTTGGCCAGCAGGTTGGGGGTGGGCGCGCTCAGCGTCACCACGACGGTGGCCGGGTCGGGGCCGGTCACCGACTTGACGGTGGCGAACTTGTAGGCGGTGTTCAGCTTCTGCTTGATGATCCGCTCGTAGGAGTAGACCACGTCCTCCGAGGTCAGTGGCGACCCGTCGGAGAACGTCGCGCCGTCGCGCAGCGTGAACGTCCAGGTGAGCTGGTCGGAGCTGGTGGTCCACTTGGTGGCCAGCGACGGCACCATCTTCAGGTCGGCGTCCGGCTCGACGAGCGTGTCGTAGACGTTCTCCAGCACCTGGAAGCTGTAGTAGGCGGACGTCTTGTGCGGGTCGAGCTGGTCCGGTTCGCCGCCGATCGCGGCATTGAGGACGCCCCCCGCGCCCCCGGCGTTCCCGCCGCCGTCGCCGACGTCGACGCTCTCACCGCCGGTGCATCCGGACAGGACGCCGGCCGCGAGCGTGAGCGCCGCGCCGATCACGCCGAGCTTGTTCCTGGACATTGGCCCCCCTGCCGCATTCCGAACAAAAGAAAGTTTCGGCGAGTCTTCTCGCCGAGCGGGATGATGTCAAACGAATCGAGCCAAATTGACTGGTCGCCGGGCGGTTGCCGGCCGGGACTGAACGGTGGTTCAATCCACCTTCCGCCGCCGCGTGCTGGGAGTGCCGCCGTGACCACACACGAGGTCGTCAACCAGGTTCCGCCGCTGGTCGGCCACGACACCGCCGACGACCCGGCGCTGCTCGACGGCCTGGCCCGGGAGGGCGCCGGCTGGGCGGTCGCCGGGCTGCACGACCTGGGCCGGCTGTCCGGCAGCGAGGCGGCCACCGAGCACGGCCGGCTGGCCAACGAGCACCCGCCGGTGCTGCGCACCCACGACCGCTACGGCCACCGCGTCGACGAGGTGGAGTTCCACCCCTCCTGGCACGAGCTGATGCGCACCGCGGTCGGGCACGGCCTGCACGCCGCGCCGTGGGCCGACGACCGACCCGGCGCGCACGTGGCCCGCGCCGCCGGCTTCTACGTCTGGCGGCCCGACGCCGGGCACGGCTGCCCGATCTCGATGACCTACGCGGCGGTGCCGGCGCTGCGGCACAGCCCCGACCTGGCCGCGCGCTACGAGCCGCTGCTCGCCAGCACCGAGTACGACTTCGGGCTGCGCCCGCCGGAGGGCAAGCGTGGCCTGCTGGCCGGCATGTCGATGACGGAGAAGCAGGGCGGCTCGGACGTGCGCGCCAACACCACCACCGCCCGGCCCGAGCCGGACGGCAGCTACCGGCTGGTCGGGCACAAGTGGTTCACCTCGGCGCCGATGTGCGACCTGTTCCTCACGCTCGCCCAGGCGCCGGACGGCCTCACCTGTTTCCTGGTCCCCCGGGTGCTGCCCGACGGCGGTCGCAACCCGATGCGGCTGATGCGTTTGAAGGACAAGCTCGGCAACCGCTCCAACGCCTCCGCCGAGGTCGAGTACGAGCACGCGGTGGCGTGGCGCGTCGGCGACGAGGGCCGCGGCGTACGCACCATCATCGACATGGTCAACCTGACCCGCCTGGACTGCGTGATCGGCGCCGCGGCCGGGATGCGCCAGGGCGTGACCACCGCCGTGCACCACGCCACCCACCGGACGGCGTTCGGCCGCTACCTGGCCGACCAGCCACTGATGCGCAACGTGCTGGCCGACCTGGCGGTGGAGTCCGAGGCGGCCACCGTGCTGATGACGCGGCTGGCCGGCGCGACCGACCGGTCGGCGCGCGGCGACGCCGGCGAAACCGCGTTCAAGCGCCTGGCGCTGGCCGTCGGGAAGTACTGGGTGTGCAAGCGCTGGCCGGGGCACGCCGCCGAGGCGCTGGAGTGCCTGGGCGGCAACGGCTACGTCGAGGAGTCCGGCATGCCGCGGCTGTTCCGCGAGTCGCCGTTGAACTCCATCTGGGAGGGCTCCGGCAACGTCGCCGCGCTGGACGTGCTGCGCGCGCTCACCCGGGAGCCGCAGGTGCTGGCCGCGTACGAGGCGGAGGTGGCCGCCGCGGCCGGCGCGGACCCGCGCCTCGACGCGGCGGTCCGCGCGGTGCGCGACGAGCTGGCCGACCCCACCGACCTGGAGCTGCGCGCCCGCCGGGTGGTGGAGCGGCTCGCGCTGGTGCTCCAGGGCGCGCTGCTGGTGCGCCACGGCCATCCGGCGGTCGCGGACGCGTTCTGCGCGTCCCGGCTCGGCGGCGACCACGGTCAGGCGTACGGGACGCTGCCCGGCGGGCTCGACCTCGCCGCGATCATCGACCGGGCCACCCCGAAGCTCGGCTGACCGGTGCGACTCGTCTCGACGCACGTCCACCCGGTGAAGTCGCTGGCCGGTGTGGACGTCGACCGGGCCACGGTCGAGCCGTGGGGGTTGCGTCACGACCGGCGCTGGGTGCTGCTGCAACCCGACGGCGCGGTGCTCACCGCCCGCACCGCGCCCCGGATGCTCGGCCTGACCGCCGTGCCCGGCGTCGGCTCGCTCACGCTCACCGACCGGACCGGCGGTTCGTTGGCCGTCGCCGAACCGGTGGCCGGGCCGCCGGCCGCCACCACACTGTCCCGGCTGGACTCGGTGCGCCTCGCCGCCGCCGAGGCGCACGACTGGCTCTCCGAGCGCCTGGGTCGCCCGGTGCGGCTGGGCTGGCTGGACGACCCGCGCCGCCGCCCGGTGTCGACCGACCACGGTGGTCGCCCCGGCGACCCGCTGAACCTCGCCGACGCCGGCCCGTTGCTGGCCGCCACGCTGCCGTCGCTGCGCCGGCTGCGGGACTGGATCGTCGAGGGCGCGCTGGAGCGGGGCGAGCCGCCACCCGATCCGCTGCCGATGGCCCGGTTCCGGCCCACCGTGGTGCTCGACGGCCCGGTCGAGCCGTTCGCCGAGGACGGCTGGACCCGGGTGCGGATCGGCGCGGTCGACTTCCGGGTCGCCGAACGCTGCGACCGCTGCTCGCTCACGCTGATCGACCCGGTGACGCTCACCAGCGGCAAGGAGCCGATCCGCACGCTGTCGCGGTACCGGCGGCAGGACGGGAAGACGTGGTTCGGCATCCGGTTGATCCCGGTCACCACCGGCGAGATCCGGGTCGGCGACCCGGTCACCGCGGGCTGACCGCCGGCTCCGGCCCCGGCTGACCCCGCCGCTCAACCGGCGCGGGACCGCCACTCGTCGGCGAGGACGGCGAAGACGAGCTGGTCGGCCCACTCACCCCGGAACCGGTAGCTGCGCACGTGCCGGGCCTCCCTCCGCAGGCCCAACCGGGTGAGCAGGCGGGCCGAGGGCTCGTTGCCGGCGTGGCACCGGGCCATCACCCGGTGCAGCCCGAACGTGCCGAACCCCCAGTCCAGCAGCGCCCCGGCCGCCTCGGTGGCCAGGCCCCGGCCGCCGTGGTCGGGATGGAAGACGTAGCCCAGCTCGGCGGTGCGGTCGACCCGGCTGCGCCAGACCAGCTCCACCGTGCCGATCACCCGGTCGGCGGTGACCGCGGCCAGCGTCAGGCAGTCACCCTCCGCGCGCAGCGCGTCCTCGCCCACCATCGCGGCCACCGACGCCACGGACTCCTCCCGGGTACGCGGCTGCGCGCCGAGCGTCCAGCGGAACACGTCGGCACGGCGCTGCCAGGCGTGCACGTCGTCCAGGTCGTCGGGCGTGACCGGGCGCAGCAGCAGCCGCGGCGTCCGCAGGGGGTACGTCGGGTGGGCCACCGGGCGATGGTAGAGCCCCCTAGGGTGGGCGGCATGCGCGTTCCCGCCGACGACCGCAACCCGCTCACCCGGCTCACGCTGGACCAGCTCCGGCAGCGCACCAGCATCAAGTGGCGGCTGCACCCGCCGGACGTGCTTCCGCTGTGGGTGGCCGAGCAGGACGTGCCGCTGGCGCCGCCGGTGGCCGACGCGCTGCGCCGCGCGGTCGAGCTGGGCGACACCGGTTACGCGTACGGGACCGGCTACGCGGAGGCGCTCGGCGGGTTCGCCGCGCAGCGCTGGAACTGGCCGGACTTCCCGGTCGGACGCAGCACGCTGGTGCCCGACGTGATGACGGGCGTGGTGGAGGTGCTGCGGCTGGTCACCGGGCCGGGCGACGCGGTGGTGGTCTGCTCCCCCGTCTACCCGCCGTTCTACGCGTTCGTCACGCACGCCGACCGGCGGGTGCTGGAGGCCCCGCTCGGGCCCGACGGGCGGCTCGACCACGCCGCGCTGGACGAGGCGTTCCACCGGGCCCGGGCGGCCGGCGGCCGGCCCGCGTTCCTGCTCTGCAACCCGCACAACCCGACCGGCGTGGTGCACCGGCGCGACGAGCTGGCCGCCGTCGCCGAGCTGGCCGCACGGCACGGCGTACGGGTCGTCTCCGACGAGATCCACGCCCCGCTGGCGCTGGCCGGCGCGCGGTTCACCCCGTACCTGACGGTCCCCGGGTCGGGGGACGCGTTCGCCCTGCTGTCGGCGTCCAAGGCGTGGAACCTCGCCGGCCTCAAGGCGGCGGTGGCGGTCGCCGGGCCGGGCGCCGCCGACGACCTGGCCCGGATGCCGGAGGAGGTCAGCCACGGGCCCAGCCACCTCGGGGTGCTCGCGCACACCGCCGCGTTCTCCGCCGGCGGGCCGTGGCTGGACCAGCTCCTCGACGGCCTCGACGCCAACCGCACGTTGCTCGGGACGCTGCTCGCCGAGCACCTGCCCGCCGTCTCCTGGCGCCCGCCCGAGGGCACCTACCTGGCCTGGCTGGACTGCACCCGGCTCGGCGTGGCCACCCAGGCGACGGGCGACGGACCGGGCGTGGTCACCGACCTGTCCGGTCCGGCGCGGATGTTCCTCGACGACGCCCGGGTGGCGCTCAGCTCCGGGCACGTCTTCGGCACCGGCGGCTCCGGCTTCGTCCGGCTCAACTTCGCCACCTCGCCCGCCGTGCTGACCGAGGCGGTGACCCGGATGGGCCGGGCCGCCGCCGCGCTGGCGGATGGATGACGGCGGGCGAGCACCGGCCCCGGGTCAGGTGGTGGTGCGCCGGTCGAGCGTCTCGCGCAGGATCTCCGCGTGCCCGGTGTGCTGCCGGGTCTCGGCGATGACGTGCATCAGCACCGCGCGCACGCTCAGCACCGTGCCGGGCTCGTTCCAGGGGGCCTCCGGCACCGGCTGGGCCGCCGACAGGTCGGCCACTGTGGAGACGATCTCCTCGGTGCGGGCGGCGACCCGCGCGTACCGGTCGAGAATCGCCGGCAGGGTGTCCTCGGGCAGCATCTGGAACGTCCGCTCCCGCTCGATCGCCCACTGCGGCAGCTCGCGCGCCGTGCCGGCCATGAACTCCGCCCAGGTCACGCCGTCGGGCAGGGCGAAGGTCATCACCGTCGGGCCCTCGACCACGAACCGCAGCCAGGCCTCCTCGCCGGACGCGACGTGCTTGAGCACGCCGCCCAGGCAGAGCGCGCTGGCGGTGGGGCGCTCCCCCGCCTGGACGTCGGTCAGGTCGCGCACCGTGGCGGTCAGCGCGGCCCGGGCGTCGGCCAGCGCCCGGAGCAGGTCGGTCCGTTCGGCGTCGAGCGTGGTGGGGGTCGTGGTGGGGACGGTCATGGTCATCGGTTCCTTCCGGTTCTGATCGGTACGGGTCCACGCTCGCAGGCATAGCGGTCAGTTTCTGTCCGCTACCGGGGGCAGAATGCGGCACATGCCGACGACGTCCGCCCGCCTGCTCGCCCTGCTGTCGCTCTTGCAGGCCCGCCGCGACTGGCCGGGCGCGGTGCTGGCCGAACGGCTCGGGGTGAGCGCACGCACCGTGCGCCGCGACGTGGACCGGCTACGCGAGCTGGGCTACCCGATCGCCGCCGCCAAGGGCCCGGACGGGGGCTACCGGCTGGGTGCCGGGTCGGCGCTGCCGCCGCTGCTCTTCGACGACGAGCAAGCCGTGGCGCTCACGGTGGCGTTGCAGACCGCGGCGACCACCGTGACCGGCATCGAGGACGCCGCCGCGCGGGCGCTGACCACGGTCCGGCAGGTCATGCCGGCGCGGCTGCGCCACCGCGTCGACGCCCTGCGGGTGGTCGCGGTGGAGCGGGCCGGCGGCCCGGCCCGGCCCCGGGTCGAGCCGGGCCTGCTGGTGACGCTCAGCGCCGCCGTGCACGCCCGCGAGGTGCTGCGTTTCGACTACCCGGCCGGGCCGGCGGCCGACCCGGCGGACGGCGTGCCGCCACCCCGCCGGGTCCAGCCGCACCACCTCGTCACCTGGGGCGGGCGCTGGTACCTCGTCGCCTGGGACCTGGACCGGGACGACTGGCGCACGTTCCGGGTGGACCGGATCAGTCCGCGTACCCCCACCGGCCCCCGGTTCACACCCCGGGAGCTGCCCGGCGGGGACGTGGCGGCGTTCGTCGCCGGCCGGTTCCGCGGTGCCGGCGGTCCGGGTGACTGGCCGTGCCAGGGGGAGGTGATCCTCGACCTGCCCGCCCGGACGGTCTCCACGTGGACCCGCGACGGCCTGGTCGAGGAGCTCGGCCCGGACCGCTGCCGGCTGGTGCTGGGCGCCTGGTCCTGGCCCGGACTGGCCGCCCTGCTCGGCCGGTACGACGCCGACATCGAGGTGGTCGGGCCGCCCGAGCTGCGGGACGCGTTCGCGCGCCTGGCCCGGCGTTACGCCGCCGCGGCCGAGGCCCCGGACGCTCGGCGGGGAGACCCCGGCGGCGTCAGTCGGTCGGCAGGAGCGGGCGCATGAACGTGCGCTCGTACCGCAGCACGCACCCCGACTCGTCGCGGATCCGGTCGGCCGCGACGAACTCCGGGTCCACGCCGAACCGGGTGCGGTACCGCTCGTACGCCGCCAGGCTCTCGAAGCTGAACAGCGCCTCGGCCCGGTCGCTGGCGCCCTCGGCGGGCAGGAAATAGCCGTGGTGCACGCCGCCGTGCCGGGCCACCAGCGTCATCCAGGCGCGGGCGAACCGTTCGAACGCCTCGATCCGCGCGGGGTCGATGGTGTAGTGCACGACGCACGTGATCATGCGGCCACCCTAGCGGGGCGCGGTCACCGCCCGGCGTCGGTCGGGGGCGAGCCGAGCGGGCCGGCCCCGCCCGTCCGCTCGGCGACCACCACCGCGATGCCGTCCAGCACCCGCCGCAGCCCGAACTCGAAGGCGTGCTCCGGGCCGTAGGCCGCGCCGTGCGCCGCCCCGGCCGCCGAGCCGACCCGGGCCGCGGTCGGGTAGCTGCCGGAGGTCATGAACTTCTCCAGCCACGGGCCGTGGATCTGCCACCACTGCCCGTCGGTCATCCCGGTCTCGCGTTCCAGCTGCGCGCCGTCGTAGTCGGCGCGGGCGATGCTCTTGACGTGCCCCAGGACCAGGGTGAGCACGGCGTCCATCTCCACGTCGTCCAGCCCGATGTCGGCCACGGCGGTCAGCTCGTAGTCGTACTTGGCGAGCGTGTGGGGGCCGAGCACCGGCCGGCTGGTCTCGGCGCGCAGCAGCCACGGATGGGCACGGTAGAGCGCCAGGTTGTCCCGGGCGATCCGGTCCAGCCGGCCCCGCCAGCCGCCCGGCACGTCGGCCGGGCGCGGCATGTCGCCGTAGACCGTGTCGACCATGACGTCGAGCAGCTCCGACTTGCCGGGCACGTAGGTGTAGACCGACATGGTGCCGGCACCCAGCGCCTCGCTGACCCGCCGCATGGTGAGCGCGTCGATGCCCTCGGCGTCGGCGATCTCGACGGCCGCCCGCACGATCCGGTCGACGCTGAGGCCCGGACCCGTCCCACGGCTGGTGGGCTCCCGGGTGCGCCAGAGGATGGCCAGGCTGCGGGCGGGGTCGGCCTTGCCCCTGCGCTCCTTCGTCATAGTGGGCCCATCCTAACGGGCACATACCGTATCGCGTACGGGCCGTCCGCTGGGGCGGCCGGCCGGAGCGGGACCCTCCGACCGGCCGCCGGTCCGCGGATCAGTCCCGCGACAGGTCCAGCAGCGCGTCGGCCGGGTCCGGGCCGGGCGGACCCGCCGGCCACCACTGGCCGGAGCGCCTGCGGAACGGGTACCAGTGGCCGTCCCGGCCGTAGCGCACCTGCACGTCCCGGCCCACGGTCCAGCGGTTGCGCCAGTTCTTCACCTGCGGTGCGCCGTCGCCGGTGACCCCGGCCGCGCGCAGCGCGTCGGTGGCCCGGGACACCAGCTCCTTCGGCGGGCTGAACACCGCGTCGACCGCGTCCAGGCCGGCGACGCCGGCGTACTCCCAGGCCCTGATCGCCCGGGGCAGATCGTCGGCCCGGCCGCTGGCCTCGCCGAGGCGGCGCGCGGCCCGCGAGCGCGGCATCCGCGCCGCCAGCCGCACGGCGTCCTGCCAGGCGTCGGGCTCGGGCGCGAGCACCTCAGCCGCGGTGGCGGAGAGCAGGTGCCGGGCCCGGGACGCGGCGTCCGCGGCGAGCACGCCCAGCGCCTCGGCGTCCAGGCCGGGCGCGTCGTGCGGGTCCAGCAGCGGCGCGAGCGCCATCGGCTCACCGTGGACCGCCGGCGGCGGCGCGGGCAGCGCGGCCGGGGCGGTCGCGTACGCCTCCTCGGCCCGGACGCCGACGACGGCCACCTCCTCGGCGGCGGCCGGGCGGCCGGTGTTGCGCGCGCGCAGCTCCTCGATCAGCTCCGGCTCCGCCCGCCCACGCATCAGCAGCAGCACGAACGGATCCCGGTCCAGCAGCCAGGACGCCTGGTAGGACAGCGCGGCGGCGTGCCGGCAGGGGTGGTCCCAGGACGGGCAGTCGCACGCCGGCTCCAGGTCGCCGTAGCCGGGCAGCAGCCGCACCCCGGCGTCGTCGGCGGTGGCCACCAGTTCGCGCGGCATGTCCCGGTCGAGCAGCGCGGCGATGTGTCCGGCCCTGGCGGCGACCCGGTCCAGCAGGCGGTCCCACTGCGCGTCGGAGAGCGTTCCGATCCGGACCACGGTGTCGTGCGGGGTGTACTGGTCGCCGTCGTGCACCGGCGCGGAGATCCGCCCGGGGCTCACCGTGATCGGCCCGACCTGACCGGCGAACGCGTACCGCCGGCCCTTCCTGAGCTGGTCCGCGTCGAGCGCGGTGTGCTCCATCGACTCGATCCAGGCGTTGCCCCACCAGGTGTCGGCGAACGTCCGGCCGATCCGCCGGACCGGCCCGAACGCCGCGAAGCTGCGGGCCCGCCCGTCGTCCCCGGCCGGCTCGGCCGCCTCGTCGTCGTCCAGCTCGTCGTCGAACCCGAAGTCGCAGTCCACGTCCGTCATCCCTCGTCGTCGCGCAGCCGCACGAGCCGGAACAGCTCGGCGTCGGAGAGTTCGGTCAGCGCGGTCTCGCCGCCGGTGAGCACCGCGTCGGCCAGCTCCCGCTTGGACTCCAGCAGCGCCGCGATCCGGTCCTCCAGGGTGCCCTGGGCGATCAGCCGGTGCACCTGCACCGGCTTGGTCTGCCCGATCCGGTACGCCCGGTCGGTGGCCTGCTCCTCCACGGCCGGGTTCCACCACCTGTCGTAGTGGATGACGTGGTCGGCGCGGGTCAGGTTGAGACCGGTGCCGGCCGCCCTGAGGGAGAGCAGGAACACCGGCACCGCGCCGGCCTGGAACCGCTGGACCATCTGCTCGCGCTGCGGCACCGGTGTGCCGCCGTGCAGCAGTTGCGCCGGCACGCCCCGGTCGGCCAGGTGCCGCTCCAGCAGCCGGGCCATCTGCACGTACTGGGTGAAGACCAGGGCGCCGCCGTCCTCGGCGAGGATGGTTTCCAGCAGGTCGTCGAGGAGCTGCAACTTCTCCGAGCGGCCGGACAGCTCGCCGTGCGGCTCCTTCAGGTAGTGCGCCGGGTGGTTGCACACCTGTTTCAGGCCGACGAGCAGCTTCAGCACCAGCCCGCGGCGGGCGATGCCGGTCGTACTGGTGCGGATCTCGCCCATCACCTCGTCGACGACCCGGCGGTAGAGCGTCGTCTGCTCGCCGGTGAGCGAGACCAGATGGTCGGTGACCGTCTTCGGCGGCAGCTCCGGCGCGATGCCCGGGTCGGACTTGCGGCGCCGCAGCAGGAACGGACGGACCAGGCGGGACAACCGGTCCACGCCGGACGCGTCGCGGTCCACCTCGATCGGCCGGGCCCAGCGGGCCCGGAACGTGTCGACCCGGTCCAGCAGGCCGGGCGTGGTCCAGTCGAGAATGGCCCACAGCTCGGAAAGGTTGTTCTCCACCGGCGTGCCGGTCAGCGCCAGGCGGGCGTCGGCCGGGATCTCGCGCAGCGCCTTCGCGGTGCCGCTGAGCCGGTTCTTCACGTACTGCGCCTCGTCCGCGACCACCATCCCCCACCGCCGCCCGCCGAGCACCGCGGCGTCCAGCCGCATGGTGCCGTAGCTGGTCAGCACGAATCCCTCGGTGAGGTGGTCGAGTGAGCGGGCGGTGCCGTGGAACCGGCGGACCGGCACGCCCGGCGCGAACCGCCGGATCTCGCGTTCCCAGTTGCCGAGCACCGAGGCGGGGCAGACCACAAGCGTCGGCCCGGCGAGGGTCGGGTCGGCCCGGCGGCGCAGGTGCAGCGCGATGACCGTGATCGTCTTGCCCAGACCCATGTCGTCGGCGAGGCAGCCGCCGAAGCCGAGCGAGGTCATCCGGTCCAGCCAGCGCAGCCCGCGTAGCTGGTACCCGCGAAGCGTGCCGTCCAGCCCGGCCGGCGGGGCCGGGCGCTCCGGGCCGCCGTCCGGGTCGGCGATCCGCTCGCGCAGCGCGCCGAGCCAGCCGTCGGCCACCACCTCGACGCGCTCGTCGTCCACCTCGGCGCTGGCGATCAGCGTGGCGGCCAGCGCGTCGTACGCCGTGAGCGGGCGGAGCCGGCGCTCCCGGGCCTTGCGCGCCAGCTCCGGCTCGACCGCCACCCACCGCCCGCGCAGCCGGACCACCGGCCGGGACGTGGCGACCAGGTCCATCTCCGCGTCGGTGAGCGCCGCGCCGCCGAGGGTGAGCTGCCAGCTTCGCGGCATCGGCGCGGCCGAGCGGAAGAAGCCGGCCGGATCGGCCGGCTGTTCCGGCGGCGAGGAGATCAGGACGCGGGCGTCGAGCTCGCGGGACAACCGCGGCGGCCACTCGACGTCGATGCCGGCCGAGGCGAGTCGCCGTTCGGCGCCGCCGAGCAGGTCGACCAGGTCCTCATCGAGCAGCTCCAGCTCGACCGGGGCGGCCTCGTCGAGCAGCCGGGCCAGCGGCTGCCACACCGTGGCGGCCCGGCGCACCGCGCGCATGGCCTCGAACGTGGCCTGCTCGCCGAGCCCGTGCCCGTCGCCCGTCCACAGCGCCGCCGCGTCGCTGACCACTGTCGGGTCGGCGAGGCTGCGCAGGCGGACCACGGCGGTGAGACCGATGGCCCCGAGGTCGCCGCGCTCTTCCAGCCGCAATGCCACCCGCAGCCCGGTGTCCACGCCGGCGGAGACCTCCCGCGCCCACTCGCGCAGCTCCTCCGCCGGCTGCGGGGCCAGGCCCGCGAACCGGTCGTCGCCGGTCAGCCACGGCGCTGCCGGGATGCGCGGCAGCGTGTCGGCCACCGCGTCCAGGAACGCCCGGACCAGGTTCTCGGCGTCGGGCAGCAGGAGCGTCTCGGCGAACGGGTCGACAGGCGTGGCGCGGGCCTCGGCCGGCATCGCCGCGGCGAGCGCGCGGACGCGTTCCACGTCCGCGACGTCGAACGGGCCGACCCGCCAGGCGTCGTGCCCGGCCGGCGTGACGCCGGGCAGCAGCCGGCCGCGCGCCACCAGGTGCAGGCCGGTGACCGCCACCGCCGACCAGAACGCGGCGGCGGGCGTCACGTCCGCCTCGTCGCGCAGCGCGACGAGCTGCCGGACCGCGTCGGCGACCGGTACGGCGCAGACCCGCACCCGCCACGCGGCGACCGGACCGTCGAGGGGCAGTGCCAGCTCCCCCTCGCGGACCTCGCCGAGGTCGTCGCACTCGTCCGGCACGGCGTCGCCGGTCGGATCGTAGAAGCTCACCGTGCCGGCCCGGGGCGGGTCGCCCGGCGCGAAGACGACCGCGAACCGCCCGAGCAGCACCCTCGAAACCTCCCGATCGTCGATGCGGCGCAGCCGTCTGCCGATGCCCCACAACCCTGGCGTACAACGTACCGTAGATCGCCCGGCGGAGCCGTCCCGTCCGGGGCGGACGACGCGTCAGGCGCTCAGGGATCGGTACCTGACGACCGACAGCGGCAGGAAGATCGCGGCCAGGAGCAGTGGCCACACCACGGCCATCACCGGATAGTGGGAGGCCACCCAGGAGTCGCCGCCCCAGCCGGGGTTGCCGCACAGCTCCCGGACGGCGCCGACGGTGGCCGACAGCGGGTTCCACTCCGCCACCGCCCCGAGCCACGCGGGCATGGTGGACGGCGCCACGAACGCGTTGGACAGGAAACCGAGCGGGAACTCCACCGTCTGCACGCCGGCGACCGCCGCGGGCCCCTTCATCACCAGGCCCAGGAAGATGCCGACCCAGACCAGGGCGAAGCGCAGCAGCAGGATCAGCCCGAACGCGGCGAGCGTGTCGCCGGCGCCGCCGTGCGCCCGCCACCCGACGGCGAGGCCGGCGAGCACCATCACCGCGAGGGTGACCACCGCGAACAGCAGGTCGGCCACGGCGCGGCCGAGCAGCGGGGCCAGCGGCGACACCGGCATCGACCGGAGCCGGTCGGTGACGCCGCGGTCCATGTCGGCGGAGACGGCCAACGTGGTGAGGCTGATGCCGAACACCATGGTCATGGCGAACATGCCGGGCATCAGGAACTCGCGGTAGCTGCCGCCGCCCGGCACCCGCAGGGCGCCGCCGAACAGGTAGGCGAACATCAGCACCATGACGATGTCGAAGCCCAGCGACGCGATCAGCGGCCCCGGGTCGCGACGCCAGCGCGCCAGGCTGCGCATCGTCAGGGTGACGCTGTCGGCGAGCAGGCACGGCCGGCCGGGCACGACGTCCGGGCCGACCGCGGTGGGCAGCGTCGCGCTGGTCACGCGGGCACCTCCCCGGCGGTCCCCGGGCGGTGGCCGGTCAGGTGCAGGAACACCTCGTCGAGCGTCGGACGGCGCAGCGCCACGTCCGCCACGGTGACGCCGCCGGCGTCGAGCGCCCGCAGCAGCTCGGTGAGCGCGCCCGCGCGGTTGCCGACCCGGGCGCTGACGAGGCGGCGGTCGGGGTCGACCTCCGGCTCCGCACGGGCGACCAGACGGAGCCGCGCGGCGGCCACGGTCAGGTCACCGGCGTCGTGCACCACGAGGTCGATCCGGTCGCCGCCGAGCCGCGCCTTCAACTCGTCGGGGGTGCCCTCGGCGATGACCCGTCCGGTGTCGATCACCGAGATCTGGTCGGCGAGCTGGTCGGCCTCGTCCAGGTACTGCGTGGTGAGCAGCACGGTGGTGCCGGCGCGGACCAGCTCACGGACGGCCTCCCAGACCTCGTTGCGGCTGCGCGGGTCCAGACCGGTGGTCGGCTCGTCGAGGAAGAGCACCGACGGGGTGAGGATCATGCCGGCGGCGAGGTCGAGCCGGCGTCGCATGCCGCCCGAGTACGCCTTGACCGGCTTGTCGCCGGCCTCGGCGAGGCCGAAGCGCTCCAGCAGCTCGGTGGCACGCCGCCGGGCCCGCTTCGTGCCGAGGTGGCAGAGCCGGCCGAAGATGACGAGGTTCTGGTAGCCGCTGAGCACCTCGTCCACCGCGGCGTGCTCCCCGACCAGACCGATGCGGTGGCGCACCCGGTCGGCCTGCCGGGCGATGTCGAAGCCGGCGACCTCGGCCCGGCCCTCGTCGAACCGGAGCAGGGTGGACAGGATGCGCACCGAGGTGGTCTTGCCGGCGCCGTTCGGGCCGAGCAGTCCGCACACGGTGCCCGGCGGGACCCGCAGGTCGAACCCGTCCAGGGCGTAGCTGTCCCCGTACCGCTTGCGCAGCCCCTCCGCGATGATCGCGTGCTCGCCCGCTGTCACGTGGCCTCCTCCTCCGCAGTGCCGGCCTTCGACGCCGCTAGCGTACATCATACGGTAAACAGTACGGCGAGACCGGACACGACGCGGGGACGCCGGCTGGACGGCGGGGTCACGACATGCGGCGGGGCGCGATCCGGATTCGGCGGGGTGCGGTCCGGCGACGGCCGGGACGGCGCGGAGCGGGCCTCGCGACGGCGAATCGGCCCGGGAAAGAGCGGAGGCAAACGCGTCCTCCGCCACCACCACCATATAGCAGACCCCGGGTCTTGCGGCAAGACCCCGGTAGGGGCGCAGAATGGCCGGCCGAAGCGATTCCCCCGACAAGGACAAGGCCGCCAGGAGCGGCGGGTGGCTCGTGTCCGCGTCCGCCCGGACCGGCCCACCACAAGCCTCGCGGCACACCGGCCGGCCGCCGGCCGCAGATCGGAGCTGATTTCGTGAATCAATCCGCCACCAGCGTCTTCGACCTTCCCGAGCACCTCCGGGCGAAGGCCGATCCCGAACTGATCGCCGACGACGAACGGCACTTCACGACCATCGGGGAGAGCCTGCGACGGTCGATCGCCGAACTGTCCGACCGGCTGGACGCCGAGCGCCGGGCCGCCGGCGGCAAGGGCCGCCAGGCCGTCGACCGGGACCAGGAGATCCGCCGACTGACCGCGCGGCTGCGTACCCTGCGCCGGTACGGCCTCGACCTGTGCCTGGGCCGGATGGTCGGCGCGGACGGCGCCGACCCGGTGTACGTGGGCCGGCTCGGCCTCACCGACGGCGCGGGCGGCCGGCTGCTGCTGGACTGGCGCTCCCCGGCCGCCGAGCCGTTCTTCGGCGCGACCCACGCCAACCCGATGGGCCTGGCCAGCCGCCGCCGGTACCGCTGGACGCGGGGTCGGATCACCGACTACTGGGACGAGGTGTTCACCGCGGACCGGCTGGCCGGGCACGCCGCGCTCGACGACCAGTCCGCGTTCATCGCCAGCCTGGGCGACACCCGGTCGGCCCGGATGCGGGACGTGCTCGGCACCATCCAGGCCGACCAGGACGCCATCATCCGGGCCGGGTCGCGCGGCACGCTGGTGGTCGACGGCGGGCCGGGCACCGGCAAGACGGTGGTCGCGCTGCACCGCACCGCGTACCTGCTGCACGCCGACCCACGGTTGGGCGAGCGCCGGGGCGGCGTGCTGTTCGTCGGCCCGCACCAGCCCTACCTGAGCTACGTCGCCGACGTGCTGCCCAGCCTCGGCGAGGAGGACGTGCAGATCTGCACACTGCGCGACCTGGTGCCCGAGGGCGCGGCGGCGACAGCCGAGACGGACCCGGCGGCGGCCCGGCTGAAGTCGTCCGCGGACCTGGTCCGGGCGGTCGACGCGGCGGTGCGCTTCTACGAGGAACCACCCACGTCCGGGATGACGGTCGGCGTCGCGGACGCCGAGCTGCGACTGACCGCCAGCGACTGGGCGGACGCGTTCGCGGCGGCCGGGCCGGGCGTCCCGCACAACGAGGCCCGGGACGACGTGTGGGAGGAACTGCTCACCATCCTGCTGGAGCGGTACCACGGCGACGAGCCGGAACACGCGGTCCGGCGGTCACTGGCCGGCAACCGGGACCTGGCCGTCGCGTTCGGCCGGGCGTGGCCGCTGCTCGACCCGACCGACGTGGTGGCGGACCTCTGGTCGGTGCCGGCCTACCTGCGCCGGTGCGCCCCGTGGCTGAGCGTAGACGAGATCCGTACGCTGCGCCGGGACGACGCCCGCGCCTGGACGGTCGCCGACCTGCCGCTGCTGGACGCGGCGCGGCAGCGGGTCGGCGACCCGGAGGCGTCCCGGCGGCGGCGCCGCAACGCCGCGGCCCTGGCCGCGCAGCGGGAGCGGATGGACACGGTCGTCGACGCCCTGATCGCCACGCACGCCTACGACGACGGCGAGGGCCTGATGACCATGCTCAGCGGCGCGGACATGCGGACCAGCCTGATCGACACCAGCGGGCTGGCCGTCGCCGACCCGGACCTGCTGGCCGGCCCGTTCGCGCACGTGGTGGTGGACGAGGCGCAGGAGCTGACCGACGCGCAGTGGCAGATGCTGCTGTCGCGCTGCCCGTCGCGCAGCTTCACCGTGGTCGGCGACCGGGCCCAGGCCCGGCACGGGTTCGCCGGGTCCTGGCGGGAGCGGCTGGAGCGGGTCGGTCTCGACCGGATCGACGTGGCCCCGCTGACCGTCAACTACCGCACCCCGGCGCAGGTGATAGCCGCGGCCGAACCGGTCATCCGGGCCGTCCTCCCCGACGCCAACGTGCCGACGTCCATCCGCACCGGTGACCTGCCGGTGCGGTACGGCGACCGGTCGGAGCTGGGCGCGGTGGTGCACGGGTGGCTCGGCGCCCACCCCGAGGGGACCGCCTGCGTCATCGGCGACCCCACGTTCCCGGCCACGGCCCGGGTCCGGTCGCTGACCCCGGAGCTGGCCAAGGGGCTGGAGTTCGACCTGGTCGTGCTCGTCGACGCGGCGGCGTTCGGCGACGGCGTCGAGGGCGCGGTGGACCGCTACGTCGCGATGACCCGGGCCACCCGGCAGCTCGTGGTGCTCGGCTGACCGCCGCGGCGCGTGGCAGTGCAACCGGCGGCCGGCGGCCGGGGCGGCGACGTGCCGTCCCGCCGCCGGCGACCGTCCGCCGTCACCGGGCCAGCAGTGCGCGCAGCGCGGCGCTGACCTCGGCCGGCGCCGACTCGGCCAGGAAGTGCCCGGCGGAGGTGGTGCGATGCTCCAGGTCCGGGGCCCAGGCCCGCCACAGCGCCGCCGCGTCGTAGCCGAGCGCCGCGCCCCAGTCCTGCTGGACCACCGTCACCGGCATGGTCAGCCGCCGCCCGGCGGCCCGGTCCGCCCGGTCGTGCACGACGTCGATCCCGGCCGAGGCGCGGTAGTCCGCGACGATCGAGTCGACCGCCTCCCGGGAGGCCCGCAGGTACTCGGCGCGCACGTCGGCCGGGATCGCCGCCGGATCGCCGGCCCAGGCGTCGAGGAAGTACCCGAAGAAGTCGTCCGCGCTGGCCGAGATCATCCGCTCCGGCAGGCCGGGCGGCTGGGCCATCAGGTAGAGGTGGAACGCGACCGACGCGGACGCGCCGTGCAGCACCTCCCACATGTCGAGGGTGGGCAGGACGTCCAGCGACGCCAGGTGGGTGACCGCGTCCGGGTGGTCGAGGCCGGCCCGGACCGCGACCAGGGCGCCCCGGTCGTGGCCGGCGAGCGCGAACCGCTCGTGGCCGAGCGCCCGGGCCAGGGCCACCACGTCGGCGGCCATGGTCCGCTTCGCGTACGTGTCCTCGTCGCGCGCGGCCGGCTTGTCGCTGGCCCCGTACCCGCGCAGGTCCGGGCAGATGACGGTGTGGTCGGCGGCCAGGTCGGCGGCGACGTGCCGCCACATCAGGTGGGTCTGCGGGAAGCCGTGCAGCAGCACGATCGGGCGGCCTGCGCCGCCCACCGCCACATGCAGCGCCACGCCCTCGGCGACGGTGACCCGTCGCGTGTCGAATCCGGCGATGGTGGAAGTCATCGGTCGTCCCTCTCTCGGTTCAACTGGTGCCCGACCAGCGTCGCCGCGTCGGATGAGCAACCGATGAGCGCGGTACGGTGGCCCGGTCGAGGAGGGGACGGTCGGTGCGGGTCAGCTTCGGTGTGCTCGGTCCGGTGACGGCCTGGGACGACACCGGCACGCCTGTCGACCTGCGGGGTCCCCGGCACCGCGCGGTGCTGGCCCGGCTGATCGTGGCCCGGGGTCGGGTGGTGCCGGTCGGGCACCTCGTCGAGGACCTCTGGGACGACCCGCCGGCCGGCGCGGTCGGCGCGGTCCGCACGTTCGTGGCGGCGCTGCGCCGCGGCCTGGAACCGCACCGTCCGCCGCGCGGGCCGGCCCGGCTGCTGGTCACCGACGGACCCGGGTACGCGCTGCGCGCCGCCCCGGACGCGGTCGACGCCTGGCGCTTCGAGACCGCGGTCGCCGACGCCGCCGACGCGCTGCCCCGGCCGACACTCGACCGGCTCGACGCGACGCTGGGCCTGTGGCGCGGACCCGGGTACGCCGACGTCGACCGGCCGTGGGCGCACGCCGAACGCGCCCGGCTCGACCAGGTGCGGCTGACCGCTGTCGAACGCCGGGCCGAGGCGCTGCTCACGCTCGACCGGGCCGCCGACGCCGTACCCGACCTGGACGCCCACGTGGCGGACCACCCGTGGCGGGAGGACGGCTGGCGACTGCTGGCGCTGGCGCTCTACCGGGCCGGGCGGCAGGCCGACGCGCTGGCGGTGCTACGCCGGGCCCGCGAGCTGCTGCGCGACCAGCTCGGCCTGGACCCCGGCCCGCGACTGCGCCGGCTGGAAACCGACCTGAGACGCCAAGCCGACCCCGAGCCGGCCGGTCCCGCACACGTCTGGGCGGAGGCCGCCGCGGCGTACCAGCGCAGCGTGGTGCCGGGCGCGCGGGCCCGGCTGGAGTCCACCGTCGGCCTGCTGCGCAGCCTCGCGGTGACCGGGGCGGGCGGCTTGGCCGCCGCCCGTGACCAGCGGCTGGCGGCCATCGACGCGGCCGAGCAGCTCGGCGACCCGGACCTCACCGCGCGGGTGATCGGTGGGTACGACGTGCCGGCGCTCTGGACCCGGTCGGACGACCCGGAACAGGCGGCCCGGGTGGTGACCGCGGCGGAGCGGGCGCTCGCCGGCCTCGGCCCGGACGCGCCGGAGACGACCCGGGCGCGGCTGCTCGCCACCGTCGCGGTCGAGTCGCGCGGCCTGCCGTCGACGCGGGGCCCCGAGGCGGCCCGGCGGGCCGAGGCGATCGCCCGGCGACTGGCCGACCCGGCGCTGCTGGCCCAGGCGCTCAACGGCGTGTTCCTGCAGACGTTCCACCGCACCGGCCTGGCCGCCGAACGGGACGCCGTCGGCGCGGAACTGGTCGCGCTGGCCGCCCGGCACGGCCTGGCCCCGGTCGAGATCCTCGGACACCTGATCCGGATGCAGGCCCGGGGCGCGCTCGCCGACTTCGCCGGCGCCGACACGCACGCGGACGCCGCGGACCGGCTCGCCGACCGGCACGAGTCCCCGCTCACCGGCGTGTTCACCACCTGGTACCGGGCCATGCGGACCGCGGCGACCGGCGCGTCGTACCCGCGGGCCGAGGCCGCCTACCGGTCGGCCGCGCCCCGGCTGACCGACTGCGGCATGCCGGGCGTGGAGCGCGGTCTGCTCCCGCTGGCGCTGCTGTGCCTGCGGGTGTGGCACGACCGGCCCGCCGACTTCCCCGACGACACCGACTGGGGGCCGTACGCGCCCTGGGCCCGCCCCCTGGTCCTGCTCGCCACCGACCGCCCCGCCGACGCCGCCGACGCGTTGCGCCGGACCCCCGCGCCCCCGCCCGACCTGCTGTGCGAGGCGCTGTGGTGCCTCACCGGCCGGGCCGCGACGGCGCTCGACGACCGGGCCGCGATGCGGCAGGCCCGGGCCGCGCTCGCCCCGGCGGCGCACGAGGTGGCCGGCGCGGGCAGCGGCATGCTCACCGCCGGGCCGGTCGCCGCGCACCTCGACCGGCTCGACGCCGCGCTCCGGTCCGGATGAGCACAGCCGAGGGCGGACCCGGGCACTTGGCCGGGGATGGACCCGGACACTTAGCCGCGGGCGGACCCGGACACTTGGCCGCGGCGGACCGTCGACCCGGCAGGCCGCCGGGCCCCGGCCCGGGGCCCGGACGGCCGGCGGCCGGGACGGGGCCGGGCTAGGGTGCGGCGATGGACGAGCTGAGGCGCCTGCTCCGGCGGGCCGCCGACCACGCCACCGACTACCGGCGGTCGCTGCCGGAGCGGCCGGTCGGTGTGCCGGTCGACCAGGCCGCGCTGACCCGCGCGTTCGCCACCCCGCTGCCGGCCGCGCCCACGCCCCCGGAGCAGGTGCTGACCGAACTGGTGGCCGCCGCCGACCCGGGACTGGTCGCCACCGCCGGGCCGCGCTACTTCGGCTTCGTGGTCGGCGGCGCGTCCCCGGCGGCCACCGCCGCCGACATGCTCGCCGCCGGCTGGGACCAGATCGCGTTCAACGCGGTCACGTCGCCGGCCGCGGTGGCCGCCGAGACGGCCGCCGGCGGCTGGCTCAAGGAGCTGCTGGGCCTGCCGGCGTCGGCGTCGCTCGGCTTCGTCACCGGTGGCCAGGCCGCCAACACCGCCGGGCTCGCCGCGGCCCGGCACCAGGTGCTCGCCGACGCCGGCTGGGACGTGGCACGGCGTGGCCTGCCCGGTGCGCCGCCGGTGCGGGTGCTCGCCGGCACCGAACGGCACGCCACCATCGACCGGTCGCTGCGCCTGCTCGGCCTCGGCACGGACGCGCTGCGCGAGGTGCCGGCCGGCCCGCAGGGCGCGATCGACCCGGACGCGCTGGCCGTGGCGCTGCGCGACGCCGGCCCCGGCCCCACCGTCGTCTGCCTCCAGGCCGGCAACGTCAACACCGGCGCCTGCGACGAACTGCGCCGGGCCTGCGACCTGGTCCACCGGCACGGCGGCTGGGTGCACGTGGACGGCGCGTTCGGGCTGTGGGCCGCCGCCAGCCCCACCACCCGGCACCTGGTGGACGGCATCGAGGCGGCCGACTCGTGGGCCTGCGACGGCCACAAGTGGCTCAACCTGCCGTACGACACCGCGTTCGCGTTCTGCGCCCGACCCGACGCGCACGCGGCGGCCCTGTCGTATTCGGCCGCGTACCTCGTGGGCTCCGGCGGGGTGCCCGCGGGCGCGGACCTGACCGCGGAGTCCTCCCGCCGGGCCCGTGGCTTCGCGGTCTGGGCCGGCCTGCGGGAGCTGGGCCGCGACGGCGTCACCGCGCTCGTGGACAGGTGCTGCGCGCTGGCCCGCCGGTTCGCCGACGGGCTGATCGCGGCCGGGTTCGAGGTGGTCAACGACGTGGTCCTCAACCAGGTGCTGGTCGGCTTCGGCGACGACGCGCGCACCGACCGGGTGGTGGCCGCGGTGCAGGCCGACGGCACCTGCTGGGTGGGCGGGACGACATGGCGGGGCCGACGATTGATGCGGATCTCGGTGTCGAACGCGACCACCACGGCGGCGGACGTGGACCGGTCGGTGGCCGCGATCACCCGGCTCGCCCGCTGAGTCGACGGACCGCCCGGCACCGGGGCACACGCGGGAAGCCACTGCTCAGGAGCCGTGAACGCCGTACTGCAACCACACGTGGACCCGCTCGGTGACCTCGCTCCTTCCGCCGAGGGCGTCGCGGACCTCGGCGGTGAACGCGGCACGGCGCTCCACGGTGGGCAACCGGTCGGCCGACATCGCCGAGAAGACTCCACCGACCATGTCCTCGACGGTGAGCGCGGCGTCGTACGCCACACATGTCTCCGCGTACCGGTAACCGGCAGCGAGCAGCGCCTCCCGGTTGAGTCGGCGACCGGCCTCGTCGGTCTGGCAACTGTCGGTCACGGGATGCCCGAACAGCCGTCCCAGACATCCCCGCAGCGCTCTGGACCACTCGGTGTCCTGCAACCACAGGGGCGTGCCGTTGGTGACCACCGCGACGCCGCCGCCGGTTCGCAGCATCGACCGGGCGGCGGTGAACACGGCCTTCCGGTCCATGAAATGGATCGCGACAGCGATGGTCAGCGCGCCGACCGTTCCCGGTCCGAGCAGCCGGCCCACCGTGGCCAGGTCGTCGTCCGCCCCGAGCAGCCATGTCACGTTGGTCGGCCCGTCGTTGGCGGCGGTCGCACGGGCGATGGCCAGCATGTCCGGCTCCGGGTCCACGCCGACGACCGCGGCCACCCGGGCTGCCAACGGAAGGGTCAACTGGCCGGTGCCGCAACCGAGGTCGATCACCGTGTCGTCGGCCTCGAGGGTCAACGCCGCGGTGAGTGCGTCGAGCACCTCAGGCGGATAACCGCGCCGGTGCCGTGCGTAGCAGCTGGCCACCTCACCGCCGAATCCCTTCGCCATGCCCGCAGCCTGCCCGCAGCCCCGGTGATGAAGCCAGCCATTCTGCTCACGGCATGCGGAAGGTTCTCGGTTTCCCGAGCGGGGAGCCCGTCGCGGAGGATCGGTGGAGTGGTCAGCTTCTCCTCCGGTTGCCGGGGCGCGCTGCCGTACCCCGGGTGTCGCGCCGTATCCACGAAGCGGTCGGTGACGTCACGACCGTCGGGCAACACGGAGTGGCGCCCCTCGACCACCTCCACCAGTTCCGCACCGGCGCGCAGATGCTTTCGTACCCGACCCGGGCGACCGACCCCGAATTTGAGCAGTCCGCGGTGCCGGACCAGGTAGAGCAGATAGGGGGTGTCCCGCAGCGCCGCGAACGACCTGTCACCAGGCTCCGGCGCCTACTGCGGGCTAGAGGTCCACGCCGCTGTCGTTCGGCAGCAGAGCGAGCCGTTCCATCCGTTCCGCCACCAGAGCCGCGCACGGCTGGCAGTGGGCGTGCCAGGCGATGTCAACGCCGCGACCGCGCGAATTCGCCCGGCCGTGGACGAGCTCGCCGCAGTTGACGCAACGCGCCACGGCTCTCTCATCCCTCCACGGAAGCGGGCAGTCGCATGCCGGGACAGCCGCTCGGAAGGTGAGCGTGCCGATGCCGCATCCAGAACACGACGTCGAGCACCCGCAACCGGCTGACGGCGGCCGGCAACTCGGCCTCCCGGTGCAAGGCGTCGAGCCGCCGAGTCAGGGCTCCGCCGTCCTCGCGGAGCGTGCCGTGCAGCCAGGCCCAGAAGCCGCTCCGCGTGCCGTAGGCGCAGGACACCACGTGGTCGTACACCGGCACGAGCTTCGGGCGTTTACGGGCGAGCAGCTTGCCGGCGGTGACCCAGCCAATGCCGGGCGTGTCGCGGAGCAGGCGCCACGCGATGTCGGCAGCACCGCCGTCGACGATGTACGCGAACGCGTCGTCCTCACCCAGCGCCACGTCGGTCGGGATATTGGCGAGTGCCGCGGACACCTCCCGGCCGAGCTCGCCCTCGAGCAGGTCGAGCCGCCGTCCGGAACGGATGGTCACGCTGAGCAGTTCCACCCCGATCAGATCCTCGGCGGTGACGGTGTCCGCGACCTCCGGGCGGGATCCGCCGCCGCCCAGCACGTCGAACTGTCCGCCCGTGTAGGCCGCGTCGGCGACACCGTGGAAGTAGCTCCGGAGGTCACCGACCGATTTCGGGGCGGCCAGAACGGTCAGGATTTCGGCGAGGGTGAGGGGTTGGCGCATGGCTCTCCTTCGAGGTCCGGGCCGCGTCGCCTTTCACGTCGTCCCGGGGGATGTGGTCGGGCCAGCCAACCAGACGTCCGGAGTGGATCAACGCCTCCGTCAGGAACGCGACTGTCCGGCCGGCCGTGCCAGCAGTCGGCGAGCCGGATGGTCCGCATCAGTGGGGAGGAGTCGCGAATGCGACCCGGCTGTACTCCCTTGTGGATGCCTCTGACCCGGCGTACGCCCGCCGGCAGCGATAGCCTGGAGTCAGCGTCCGGTCACCCGCAGCCAACCGTCGCGACGGGGATGTACATGATGAGGACACCGCGAATGGTGGTGGCGATCGCGGTCACCGGTGTCCTGTCCGTCGCCACCGTGCTGACGGGGCTGATCACCAATGAGGCGTCGGCCCAGCAGCGGTGGCCCGGTTCGCTGGAGGTGATTCGCACCCATGCGTGGCAGTCGCTCGGCGTCCTGGCAATGCTGTTGGTCGGGCTGACCGTCGCCCTGGTGGTGCTGCCGGAGGGCGGAGCGACGACACCGGCCGGTCCGGAAGAACCTTCGGGCGACGACGCGGAGCCGCCGACGCCACCGGTGGGCGAAGAGACTGCACCGGTCGAGGAGGGTCGGAAGGCGCAACAGGAACGGCTGACCCGGCTCTCCACGGGACTGGTCAGTCGGCTGGGTCGGCGGCGCACCGCGTACCCCCTCGATCTCAGCCTGGCCGAGTTGCATCGGATGGACCTGTTCGTGCCGGGGCGGCTGGCCCGCTATCACGAGCGGGCCCCGGAGACGGGCGAGCCGGTGGTGGCGGCGCTGGTGGCGCGCTTGTGCGGCGGTGAGTCCGTGCTTCTGCTGGGTGAACCGGGTTCCGGCAAGAGCCTCTCGCTCTACGGTGTCGCGCTGGCGCTGCGGCGGGCTGGATTGCGGCCGATCCCGTTACGTGCGCTGGACGCCTTGGAGGTCGTCGGCGACCTGCGGACGGCGGGGCTCGACCCGATGGAGGCGGCGGACGCGGTGGTGTTGGTGGACGGCTTGGACGAGGCAAGCGAACTGGCCGACGGTGGACCGCTCACCGCTGCGCTGCTGGACCTGCTCGGCCATGGTCCAGCGCTCGTCACCTCCCGCACGAGGGAATATGAGGAGTGGATCGCCTTCGAGACCACCGGCATCAGCTTCGACGAGGTGTTCGTGCTCCGTGGTTGGTCGGTGGAGATCGAGTTCGCCGACTATCTGAGTCGGCTGCAACGACACGGGCTGATCACCGATCCGGGTCTCTATCGGACGGTGGTCACGTCGGAGCGTTTGACCCGGCTCGTGAAACGGCCGCTTTACGCCCGGATGCTCACCTTCATCGGTCCCGACGCCGCGACGCGGGTCAGCAGTGCGAGCAACCTTTACGGCGAGTACCTGAACCGACTCGGCCGTACCACGGACTTCGCGGTACGCGGCAGTCATCCCGGGTGGGGTGGTCAATCCCTGTCGGTCTGGCAGGCCGCGGCCTGGCTCGTGCACGCCCAGGATCTGCCCGCGGACGCTATCCCGATGGCCGAACTGTTCGCCGCGCTCACTCCGGACAGTGGACGCGGTGCGGAGATCCGGGCGCTCGACCAGGTAATCGATCGACGCACCCTGCACGGCACCGAGGTCGGCGAGTTCCTCCACTACTCGTTCTACGAGAATCTGCTGGCCCGGCACATCAGGAACCGGCTGTTGTCCGACCTCTCCACCGAGCAGGCGGTCGTGGCGCTACGGCATGACCTGACCAGGGAGGTCCGGCACCATCTGATCGGCCAGTTGCAGGAACTGGCCGATCGCGGGCTCGGCGAGCGGCTCTCCGAGCTGTACCGGAAGTTGCGGGACGAACCGGGCCTCGACCCGGCCGACCGGCTCATCGTGTGCAACCTGCTGGTCTACCTGATCTCGCGGACCAGCCCGGCGGCGCCCGAGCAGTTGAGCACCCTGCTGCACCGGGAGCGGGACGAGTTCCTGCTGAGTGCGATTCTGTGGGCGCTGTGCCACCATCGGTCGGACTTCGCGCTGTCGCGCTTCTTCTCCCTGCTGCAGTACGACCCGGAGTTCCGGGCGTGCAGCCGCGGCTACGTCCTCTACTACTACGGGGATGTCAGGACGGGCCGTCCACCGTTCCTGGACCGGCCGCCATACCTGCCGCATGAACGCACCACGACTCGGGTGTTGGCGATGTTCGAGAGCCCGACCTTCCAGGCAATTCCCGCACAACGCCGCTACGTCGACCTCTACACCTTCATGGACATCTATCTTGTGCGTCATGAGACCATCGGTGGCCGCTCCCTGTCCACGCTTGGTGCGGCCGTGGACGCGCTGTCCGGGCAGGGGCTGACGCAGGCGATGGAAGAGAAGCTGTCCGACATGCTGCAGACGATCTCCCGCCGGCCCATACCGGACGCGAATCCGACGTCGTTTGCCGGGTGAGTGGATGGCACTACGCGACCATGGGAAAGGCCAGCTTATGAAACTCTTCGTCTGGGACCTGCACGGCGTGCTCGAGCAGGGCAACGATCGAGCCGTGGTCGACATCTCCAACGAGGTGCTCTCGACCTTCGGATTCGAGCCCCGATTCACCTACGAGGACGGCCGACTGCTCTACGGTAAGAAGTGGTACGAGTATTTTGCCTTCCTCCTCCCCAACGAGACGCACCAGCTCCACCTGGAGCTTCAGGATGCCTGCTTCATCCTGTCGGAGGAGCGGCCCGAGCTGCAATATCGCTGGATGACACCGACGCCGCATGTGACGACCGTGCTGGACGCCATCGCCGCCCGTCACCAGCAGATCGTCATCTCCAACACCCGTCCCGGCACCCTCGACATGTTTCTCAAACTGTTGGATCTGACCGACTACTTCATACCTGGGCGCGCGTTCGCGGTCGACCAGCACGTCCTGGACGTTAAAACCACCAAGATGGACGTCCTTGCCGGCTATCTCGCCGGACAGCCGGGCTTCGATGAGGTCGTGATCGTCGGAGATTCAGCCAGTGACATGCGAATGGCGGATGTCGCCGGTGGAACCACCTACCTCTTCGCCCACCCCGGCTTTGCATTACGCAATTGCGCTGCGGACTTCAAGATTCGGGATCTCCGCAAGGTTCTCCAGCGCGTATAGACCCTGTCACAGCACGGGCCATACACTGAGAGCAATCAATGCCTAGCTTGGTGTGAGGACGCGATGGCATCATCCGAATCCCGCCACGCGCCGCTGTCGCGCTGCGATGCGTTGATCGTCGTACCGCCGCCGTCCCCGTCGGACACCAACCCGCCGCTGGGGCCGGCGATCCTCGCGACAGTGGCGGCACGCAGCGGGTTTCACGTCGAGGTGCTGGACCTCAACATCCTCTTGCTCAGGCAGTTCGGCAAACGGGCGGGCGGCCTCGGCCACACCCTCGGCGACCACGGCAAGGATCGTTCGGGCGTGGCCGCCGCCGCGCAGTGGCTGTTCGCCCACACCGGCCTGCGCGGCACTCCCCCGCTGCACCTGCCCGACACCGCCGATCCGGTCGCTGGAATGCACTACCCACTGAGCGCCGTCACCGCTGCCGTGACCGCAGCCGCCGCCGACCCCGAGCCCTGGCGGGCCTGGCTCGAAGAGCACCTTCTCGCTACCTGCGACCGGCCTCCGACCGTGGTCGGAGTGTCCCTGATGGGTCCCTCGCAGGTCTTCGTCGGTCTGCTCGTGCTACGCGTGGTCAAGGAGATCTGGCCCGGCACGACGACCGTGCTCGGGGGCAGTCACGTCACATTGCTGCGAGAGTCCCTCCAGCGTGACGCCGGCCTGCGGGACGGTGTCGACCTGGTGCTCACCGGTCACTGCGAGGACGAGTTCGTCGCGATGGTGGCGCGCCTCAGCGCACGCCCCATCCGACGGCCACTGACACCGGCGAAGCCGCCGGCCCGCGCCCCATTCGAATACCTTCCCACATTCGGCGAGCGGCAACTCACGCACTACGACCGGCGGCAGGTCACCCTGCCGGTGCAGTTCACCCGCGGATGTTCCTACGGTCGGTGCACGTTCTGCACCTACCCGGTGGTCGAACCGCAACTGACCGCCCTCGACGTGGCGGCCGCGAGCCGGACGATGGGCGTGCTCGCGCAGACGTACGGGATCCGTCGCTTCTCCGTGAAGGACTCGCTGTTCACCGCGCCGATGCTGCGCGCCCTCGCGCACGCGCTGCGGCAAACCCCGGCCACCGACGTGCGATGGAGCGCCACCACGAAGGCCAGCCGAGCACTGGTTCCGATCGCACCGCTGTTGGCCGGCTCGGGGCTCGCCACGCTGGAGATCGGGGTGGAGACGATCAGCTCGACCGGTCAACGCCTCTTCGACAAACGCGCCGACCCCACGATGCTCCAGGAGTTGATCCTGGCCCTGGCGGAGGCGGGCATCACCGTGGTCACCAACCTGATCTTCGGCTTCCCCGGTGAGCGGGAGGAGGAGGCGCAGGCACAATTGGCGTGGTTCCTGCGCCTACAGGCGGCGGCGTCGCCCGGCCGGGTGGACTGCTCGCTGAACATGCTGGAGATGGTTCGCGGCGCGCCGATGGTCGCCCACCCGCCGGCCGGAGTCGAACTGCACGGAGTAGCCCCGTGGGCGTTCAGCTATGCCTGGAACGCGCCCGCGTGGCGACGTGACTTCGCAGCCGACCTGGAACGGGTGGAACGGGCGCGCGGCGCAACGGGCGCCCTGACGGTGGCGGGCACGCCAGCGGGCACCGGTGCACTCAGCTTTGATGGTGCGCCTCCGCGCCGATCTTGACGATGATCCGCCGGGACTCCTCCTCGCCCAGAACCATCTCCATCCTCTACCCATGCCACCCCTCTCCCAGCCGCCACGGCGGAAAGACCTGAACGGCTGGATCGCCCGCCGTGGTCGATGAACAACCTGGCGATATCGGCGAGGCACCTACGACGTGGCCACGTGCCGTTGGCCGCGGTACGCGGGTCGGCAGGCAACGTCCCCCTTGCGACCTGTATCGGGTGATCAGCACGGCAACGGGTCGAACGGACAACCCGGGCGGCCGATCGGCGGCCACGCCGGAGCTTCCGCAGGAAGGCGGGCTAGCCGTGAAGGCAGTTCCCGCACTGAGCCCTGTCTCCAAGCTGACAGGGCCGTGGACGAGGCCCCGTGCGCCAGTACCGTCGACGGGACTCGCGGCACGGCGTCGCAGGCAAATTGTGGGGATACCATCATGACCTTTCCTGGCCAGCCGAGCCAGAACCAGCCGTACGGCCCGCCACCGGTGGGACCACCGCCACTTGCCGGAACGCCTCCGATGGTCCCGTTCCCTGCCGCACCGACGGCTCGACGGCGGCCGGTCTGGCTGATCCCGACCCTTGTCGGCGTGGGAGCCATGGTCGCTCTCTGCTGTGGACTCGGCGTCGTCGGCGCCGTCATGGGAGATTCACCATCGGCCGACGGAACGCCCAGCCGGGCGGCGGAGGTGGCGGCGAGCTCACCCGGTCCGACGCAATCGTCCTCCACGGTCGCGCCGGCAACCAAGGCGCCCTCTCCCGTTAAGGCAGCGCCTTCAGAGCCCCCTGCGACCGGGCCCAAGGTTTACCAGATTGGTGACAAGGTGCGTGGCGGCGACTTCGAGTTCACGGTAAAGGGTCTGAAGTGCGGGATCAGCCAGGTCGGTGACTCGTTCCTCAACCAGAAGGCGCAGGGTAGTTTCTGCCGCGTCACCATCACGGTGAAGAACGTGACGAAGTCCGCGCACCTCTTCCACGCCGACGGGACGGTTACCGCACAGGACGCCAGTGGCCGCGAGTACGACGCCGACGGTGAGGCCGGCATCTACGGAAACAGAGATGGCAGAGGCTTCCTGGACGAGATCAACCCCGGAAACTCCGTGAGCGCCAACGTCTTCTTCGACGTGCCGAAGGGGACCAAGCTGAAGACGATCACGTTCGACGCCGGCCTCCTCACTCTCGCCAAGGACGCCGTGGTAACGCTCTGACAGCAGCCGCCGATGAGGTCGTTCGTCTTGGCCCTGCCAGACTACTGAGGTGAACGACCTGACGGCTCGCCTACGGGCTTTCGCCGAGGAACGTGACTGGCAGCAGTTCCACACACCGAAGAACCTCGCCATGGCGCTTGCCGGCGAGGTCGGTGAGTTGGTCGCCGAGTTTCAGTGGCTGACACCTGAGCAGGCAATCGCAGTCATGGAGGACGTCGACGCGGGCGCCCGGGTCCAGGCGGAGATCGGCGACGTCATGATCTATCTGACCCGGTTGGCGGACGTCCTCGGCATAGATCTGCTGGAGGCCGCCACCGCCAAGTTGACCGAGGTCGCCGTCCGCTATCCCGCCGAAGATGTCAGGGGATCCGCGACCAAGCGGTAGCGGAGCGTGCGAGAAGATCACCTCTTCGCTACAGTTCACGCGTACAGGCGCGTAACGACGGGCTTCCGGCCGTGGCCGGCTCCAACACTGGGCCGGCGGCATCCTGGCCGATCGGATCGCGGAGCGCATCGGGCGCAGCGTGAGCACCGCCGAAAGTCGGTCCTGGGAGCGCAGCCTACCCACACTCGGCCAGGATCTGATCGACACCGGCCTACTCGATGGAGGCGGAGACGCGCTACTTGCTTGCCTCTCTGGTTCGGGGTGGAACGCGGCCCGAAGACGATCTACGAGGCGGCGTCGACTCCATCGGGTAGCCGCGTCACCGCGCGAGGTTCGTCACCATGCTTGCCCCGGACCCCACCGGATAGTTGGCTCGACGGCATGGCCCGCATCGCGTACGACGACACCGACGCGGCGGCGTTCGCGGCGACCCGGCACCTCGCCGACGACGGACTCACCGCGTGGCGGGAGGCGGTCGCCCGGCACCTCGCCCCGCGGCCCGGCATGCGCCTGCTCGACCTGGGCGCCGGCACCGGGAGCTGGGCCGACGCGTTCACCACGTGGTTCCCGGGCCTGCATGTCGTCGCGGTCGAGCCGTCGCCGGCGATGCGCGCCCGCGCCGCGTTCCGGCCGCTCCTGGGCGGCGACGCGGCGGGCATCCCGCTCGGCGACGGCAGCGTCGACGGCGCGTGGCTCTCCACCGTGATCCACCACGTGCCCGACCTCGTCGCCGCGGCGCGTGAGCTGCGCCGGGTCGTGCGGCCCGGCGGCCCGGTGCTCATCCGCTCGGCGTTCGCCGGCCGGCACCGGGCGATCACGCTGTTCCGCTACTTCCCGGAGGCCGTGCGCGTGCTCGACACGTACCCCGGCGTCACCGAGGTCGGGTCGGCCTTCGCCGGTGCCGGCTTTCCCGCCGCGTCCGTCGAGCCGGTCCCGCAGGTCACCGCGACGTCACTGCGGGAGGCGGCGGTCACGCTGCGCCGGGAGGCGCACACGCCGCTTCAGTTGATCACCGACGACGAGTACGCGGCGGGCGTGGCGCGACTGTGCGAGGCCGCCCGGGCCGGCACCGGGCCGGTGATCGACGCGTTGGACCTGCTGGTCGTGCGCTGACCACCGCCGCCTGAGCGGTGCCACTCCAGCTCGACGGTGGCCGTCCGGCCGGTCCGACCTCCGGACCCGGGTCGGCGCGGAACGCCTTGCGGAGAAGGAGCCGACACGCTAGCCGACCTCGGTGTCGGCGAGGTGCGGTAGCAGGACCTTCGCGGTGCCGGGTGCCGGGTGCCGGGTGCCGGGTGCCGGGTGCCGGGTGCCGGGTGCCGAACTCCCGGTCGAGCGCCTGGTCACTCGGCACGAACACCATGGCCAGCCCCCTCGCCGAGCACCATGGCCTCCTGCCGGGCGTCCGTCGTGCCACGGAACACGTACCCGGTGACGGCGTGCGGAGAATCCTTCTTCTACGGTCCGGGCCCCTTCACAGCAGGCGCAGGCGGTTTCGCGGGCTCGCGCCGGGCGGCCCGCTCGGGTGTCTCACCAGGCTCGATGCTGCCGCCGGGGAAGCTCCACCGGTACGGAGCGTGCCAACCCCGCTACCACTTTTGTTCAACGCGGGCAAAAGTTGAGCCGGAAACACAGAAAGCTATGGACATATAGACATTGCTTTTGTAGCGTCGGCCGCATCCCATGACCTGCCCGACCGTCCCGAGAAGGAGAGGCAGTTGACTGGACGACTCGCACTCGCGGTGGCCACCGTTACCGCCACCGCCCTCGTCGCCACCCCCACCGTCGCCGCCACCGCCGCACCGGGCACCGCCGCCCCGCCGCCGGACAGCGCCTTCCAGAAGGTCACCCTCAACGACAGTCCCGGCGAGCCGATGGACCTGGCCGTGCTGCCCGACCGCCGGGTGCTGCACGTGACCCGCGCCGGCGAGGTCTGGTTGCACAACCCCGCCACCGGCCGCAACACGATCGCCGCCACGTTGGACGTCTACCGGCACGACGAGGAGGGCCTGCAGAACGTCGCCGTCGACCCGAACTTCGGGCGGGGCGGCAACAACTGGGTGTACCTCTACTACTCGCCGCCGATGAACACGCCCGTCGACGATCCCGCCACCCCGGGCGTCAACGAGGGCGACGCGCCCGGCTGGGGCACCGCCGAGGACTTCGCGCCGTTCCGGGGCGTGCTGCGCCTGTCCCGGTTCCGCCTGGTCAAGGACCGGCTGGACCTGCGCACCGAGCAGCAGATCCTGGACGTGCCGGTCGACCGGGGCATCTGCTGCCACGTCGGCGGCGACATCGTCTTCGACGCCGAGGGCAACCTCTACCTGTCCACCGGCGACGACACCAACCCGTTCGAGTCCGGCGGCTACGCGCCCATCGACGAGCGGCCGGGCCGCAACCCGGCGTACGACGCGCAGCGCACCGCCGCCAACACCAACGACCTGCGCGGCAAGATCCTGCGGATCAGGGTCGCGGCCGACGGGTCGTACTCGATCCCGGCGGGCAACCTGTTCCGTGAGGGGACGCCCCGCACCCGCCCGGAGATCTACCTGATGGGCGTGCGCAACCCGTTCCGCATCGAGGTGAACCGGGGCACCGGTGAGCTGTACGTCGCGGACTACTCGCCGGACGCGCGGGAGGCGGACCCGACGCGCGGGCCGGCCGGGCACGGCAAGTGGCTGTCCACCCGCCGGGCCGGCAACTTCGGCTGGCCGTACTGCGCCACCGCCGACCTGCCCTACGTGGACCACGACTTCGCCACCGGCGCGTCCGGGGCCCCGTTCGACTGCGCCGCCCCGGTCAACGACTCACCGCACAACACCGGGCTGCGCGCGCTGCCACCGGTGCAGCAGCCGCAGGTGGCCTACACGTACGGCGACTCGCCGCGGTTCCCGGAGCTGGGCGACGGCGGCATCGGCCCGATGGCCGGCCCGGCGTACGACTTCGACAGGCGCACCACCCGGGGGCGCACCGCGGTCGGCTGGCCGTCCTACTACGCCGGGCTGCCGCTGTTCTACGAGTGGACCCGCGACTACGTCAAGGCGTTCCGGCAGGACCGGCGCGGCGCGGTGACCGGGATCGAGCCGGTGCTGCCCTCGGTGGTCTTCGACAACCCGATGGACCTGGAGTTCGGCCCGGACGGCGCGCTCTACGTGCTGGAGTACGGCGACGGCTACTTCAGCGAGAACCCGGACGCGCAGCTCGCCCGCATCGACCACATCGGCTGGACCGGCAACCACACGCCGGTGCCGCGGGCCTCGGCGACGCCCACCGCCGGCGCCACCCCGCTGACGGTCGCTTTCTCCAGCGCCGGCACCATCGACGCGGACGGTGACCGGCTGCGCTACGAGTGGTACCTCGACGACGACAACCGGGTCGACTCCCGGGCGCCGAACCCGACGTTCACCTACCGGGAGAACGGCCTCTACCGCGCCACGCTGAAGGTCACCGACCGCGCCGGCCGGTCCGCCTCCACCGAGGTACGGATCGCGGTCGGCAACGCCGCCCCGGTGGTGGAGCTGGTCAACCCGGTCGAGGGTCAGTCGTTCTCGTTCGGCGACACGGTCGCGTTCGAGGTCCGCGTGACCGACGACCAGCCGGTGGACTGCGCCCGGGTCACCGTCACCTACATCCTCGGCCACGACAGCCACGGGCACCCGCAGACCACGGCCAGCGGCTGCACCGGCTCGATCACCACCACCGTCCCGGAGGGCCACGACCCCGGGACCGACAATCTCACCGGCGTGTTCGTCGCCAGCTACACCGACACCGGAAGCGACGGGCTGCCGGCGCTGACCGGCACCGACCAGGTCGTCCTGGTCCCCTCCGCGTAAGACCGGCGAAAAGGAGAACGTCATGTGTTACGGATTCGACGGGGAGGGCGCGCTGCGGCAGTCCCTCGACCGGCGCAACCTGCTGCGCGGCTCGCTGGCGGCGCTGGCCGGCGTCGGCCTGGCCATCGGGCTCGGCGCGACCGCGGCCCAGGCCGGGGGTGGGCACCAGCACGGCCGGCGGCACGTGCCGAAGGAGCTGATCAGCCTTCAGCTCTGGACGGTCCGCGACGCGCTGAACGGCGCACCCGGCTACGACGCGACGCTGGCCCAGCTGGCCCGCATCGGCTACCCGCGGGTGGAGCTGGCGCTCGGCTACTTCGGCCGCACCGCGAAGGAGCTGCGCCGGTTCCTCGACGGCATCGGCATCCGGGCCACCTCCAGCCACGACGGGATCGCCGCCGACGCCGCCGCGTTGGAGCAGAAGATCGCTAACGCCCGTACGCTGGGCCAGCGGTTCATGGTGGTGCCGTACCTGAACTCCGACCGCGAGGACGACTGGAAGCGTTGGGCGGAGCAGATGAACGTGGAGGCCGCCGCCGCGCGCAAGGCCGGCCTGCGGTACGGCTACCACAACCACGCGCACGAGTTCACCATCGACTTCGGCAACGGCCGACGCCCGTGGGACGTACTGACCGAGGAGTTGGACCCGCGCCTGGTGCACCTGGAGATCGACCTGTACTGGGCGGTGACCGGTGGCATCAACTCGGGTGAGGGCGTCGACGACCCGGAGGGCTTCGCGCTCGACGTCATCCGGTGCGCGCCGCAGCGGGTGCTGCAGTACCACGTCAAGGACCGCGACCCGGTCACCGGCGACATGGCCGATCTGGGCACCGGGATGATCGACTTCGCCCGGATCTTCCGCCGGCACCAGGTGCTGGAGTACATCGTGGAGAACGACACCCCGGACGTGACGCCGCAGCGGACCGCCGAGGTCGGCTACCGCTACCTGCGTCGCCTGACCTACTGACGCGACGGCACCTACGGCTCGCCGCAGCGCACCCCCGGGTGGCCGAGCCGTAGGTGCCGCCGTCGAACGGCGACCGGTGGTGCGCGTGGTCCGGGGCGGCGATCTGGCGCATCGTCGGCGAGCGCGGCGCGGAGCGGCGGTGAACATCAGTGTGAAGCCCAGCGGGTACCCGCGGACAGGCCCACGTGTTGGTGGTCACGCGCCCACCTTGGCGGTGCTGGCGCGCAGGACCACCTCGCCGGTCATGCGCAGCATCCGCCGGCGGCGGGTGGTGTTCTCGGTGATCGCCAGCTCCATCACCTTCTCGCCGATCTCGCGCAGCGGCAACGCCACGGTGGTCAGCGGCGGGGTGAGGTCACGGACGATCGGGATGTCGTCGAACCCGGCGACGGAGACGTCACCGGGCACCGAGAGCCCGTGGTCGCGCAGCGCCGCGTACGCGCCGATGGCCATCACGTCGGTCAGCGCGAACACGCAGGTGGCGGCCAGGCCGCGGGTGAGCAGCTCGGTCATCGCCTGGTAGCCGCCGTCGCGGGTGAACGGCCCCTCGACCACGTCGGCCGGGTCGAGTGTGACGCCGGCGGCGGCCAGTTCGTCGCCGAAGCCGCCGAGCCGGTCGATGACGGTGGTGAGCGCCCGGGGGCCGGAGAGCACCGCGAAGCGGCGGTGGCCCAGCTCCAGCAGGGCGCGGGCCATGGCGGCGGCGCCGGCCCGGTTCTCCGGCAGCACGCTGTCGACCTTGAGGCTGCGGTGCCGGCTGACCACGGCGACCCGGCCGCCGCCGTCGAGGTAGGGCTTCAGCTCGGCCTCCATGGCCCGCTCCCAGTGGGTGTCCTCGAAGCCGGAGCCGATGAGCAGGATGGCCGGGGCGCGCTCGGCGCGCAGCATCGAGACGTACGCGATCTCGCGCTCCGGGTCGCCGAGCGTGCTGGCGAGCATGACCAGCAGGTCGTTGGCGCCGGCGATCCGCATGACCCCGCCGGCGATGGCGGCGAAGTAGGGGTCGGTGACGTCGTGGCAGATGACGCCGACGGTGCGGTGCGAGGCGCCGGCCAGCGCGCGGGCGTGCGCGTTCGGGGTGTACGCGAGTTGCGCGGCGGCGGCCAGGACGCGATCGCGCAGGTGGGGGGTGACCCGCATGCCGTTGAGCGCGCGGGAGGCCGTGGCCAGTGAGACGTCGGCGGCCCGGGCCACGTCCTCCAGGGTCACGTGCGTCCGTGGCTGCATCGATCTTCCCCCTGCGGAACGTCTTGACCGGCCTGTTTGGGCGTGGTTACCGTAACATTCTGAAAGCGCTTACTGAAAGCGCATTCAGGAGCGCGACCGACCCACCCCGCCGGAAGGACACACACGTGGAGCGCACGTCTATCGGGATCATCCTCAACGGCGTGACCGGGCGGATGGGCTACCGGCAACACCTCGTCCGGTCCCTGCTCGCGATCCGGGAGCAGGGTGGGCTGCCCGCCCGCGACGGCAGCCGGATCTGGCCGGAGCTGACCCTGGTCGGCCGCAACGAGGCCCGGCTCGCCGAGATCGCCGCCCGGCACGGGCTCACCTCGTACACCACCGATCTGGCCGCGGCGCTCGCCGACGACAGCCACCAGATCTACTTCGACGCGCAGGTGACCGCCCAGCGGGAGAAGGCGATCCGGGCGGCGATCGAGGCCGGCAAGCACATCTACACCGAGAAGCCGCTCGCCGAAGGGCTGGACGCGTCGCTGGAGCTGGCCCGGCTCGCCGCCGCCAGGGGCGTCCGGAACGGCGTGGTGCAGGACAAGCTGTTCCTGCCCGGCCTGCGCAAGCTCAAGCGGCTGGTCGACGGCGGGTTCTTCGGCCGGATCCTGTCGGTGCGCGGCGAGTTCGGCTACTGGGTGTTCGAGGGCGACTGGCAGGACGCGCAGCGGCCGAGCTGGAACTACCGCGCCGAGGACGGCGGCGGCATCACCGTCGACATGTTCCCGCACTGGCACTACGTGCTGGAGCAGATCCTCGGCCCGGTCACCGCCGTCACCGCGGTCACCGCCACGCACATCCCGGAGCGGGTCGACGAGAACGGCGTCACCTACCCGGCCACCGCCGACGACGCCGCGTACGGGATCTTCGAGCTGGCCGGCGGCGTCATCGCGCAGATCAACTCCTCCTGGGCGGTCCGGGTGTACCGGGACGAGCTGGTCGAGTTCCAGGTCGACGGCACGCACGGCAGCGCGGTCGCCGGGCTGCGGGACTGCCGCATCCAGCACCGGGGCACCACCCCGATGCCGGTGTGGAACCCGGACCTGCCGGTCACCGAGCCGTTCCGCGCGCAGTGGCAGACCGTGCCGGACAACGCCGACTACGACAACGGGTTCAAGGTGCAGTGGGAGGCGTTCCTGCGACACGTCGTCGACGGCGAGCCGTTCCCGTGGGACTTCCTGGCCGGCGCGCGCGGCGTGCAGCTCGCCGAGGCCGGGCTGCGGTCCGCCCGGGAGGGGCGGCGGGTCGAGATCGAGGAGATCGACAGGTGACCGCACGGATCACGCTGCCCACCCCGGGCGGCGGCACCGAGACGATGACGCTGCGGGAACCGGCGGGGTGGCGGCGGCCGGCCGCGCCGCCGGCCAGCCGGATCGCGTACGCGGCGGCACACGTGGTCGCCGACCCGTACGCCGACAACGCCCCCGACGCGCCCGCGCGGCTGGACTGGGACGCCACCCTCGCGGTGCGGCGCGACCTGTGGTCGTGGGGGCTCGGCGTGGCCGAGGCGATGGACACCGCGCAGCGCGGCATGGGGCTGGACTGGGCGGCCACCCGCGAGCTGATCCGGCGCAGCGCCGCCGAGGCCGCCGCCTGCGGCGGGCGCATCGTCGCCGGGGCGGCCACCGACCAGCTCACCGGCGTGCCCGACACGCTCGACGAGGTGGTCGCCGCGTACGCCGAGCAGGTCGCGTTCGTGCAGGAGTGCGGCGCGGTCGCGGTGGTGATGGCCAGCCGGCAGCTCGCCGCGCTCGCCACCGGCCCCGACGACTACCTGCGCGTCTACCAGCAGGTGCTGGGCGCCACCGGCGCGCCGGTGGTGCTGCACTGGCTCGGCGACATGTTCGACCCGGCGCTCGCCGGCTACTGGGGCTCGACCGACCTGGACGACGCCACCACGACGTTCGTCGCGCTGGTGCACGCGCACGCCGACGTGATCGACGGCGTGAAGGTGTCGCTGCTCGACGCCGGCCGGGAGGTGCGGCTGCGGGAACTGCTGCCACCCACCGTGAAGGTCTACACCGGCGACGACTACCACTACCCGGAGCTGATCGCCGGCGACGGCGAACGGTCCAGCCACGCGCTGCTCGGCGCGTTCGCGGCCATCGCCCCGGCCGCGTCGGCCGCGCTGCAACGCCTCGACGCCGGCGACCAGGCCGGCTTCCGGGCGGTCCTGGACCCGACCGTGCCGCTGTCCCGGCACGTGTTCGCCCCGCCCACGCGGTACTACAAGACCGGCATCGCGTTCCTCGCCTGGCTGAACGGCCGGCAACCCGGCTTCACCATGGTCGGCGGGCTGCACGGCGGGCGCGGCGTCCCGCACCTGGTGGAGACGTTCCGGCTGGCTGACGCCGCCGGGCTGCTGCTCGATCCGGAGCTGGCGGCACACCGGATGCGCGGGTACCTCGCCGTGGCGGGGGTGACCGGATGACCGCCGATCCGCGGCTGGCCAAGCTGTCGCTCAACCAGCGCACCACCGAACGCTGGTCGGTCCGGGAGGCGGTCGACGGCTGTGTCCGCGCCGGCATCCCGGCGATCGGGCTGTGGCGCGAGCCGGTCGCCGAGATCGGCGTACCGGCCGCCGCGAAGCTGGTCGCGGACGCCGGGCTGCGGGTCTCCTCGCTGTGTCGGGGCGGGTTCCTCACCGCCGACGGGGAGGCCGCGCGGGCCGAGGCGCTGGCCGACAACCGGCGTGCCGTCGACGAGGCGGCCGGCCTCGGCACCGACTGTCTGGTGCTGGTCGTCGGCGGCCTGCCGCCCGGCTCCCGCGACCTGGCCGGCGCGCGGCAGCGGGTCGCCGACGCGCTCGCCGAGCTGGCCCCGTACGCGGGCGAGCGCGGCGTGCGCCTGGCGCTGGAGCCGCTGCACCCGATGTACTGCGCCGACCGGGCGGTGCTGTCCACGCTCGGGCAGGCGCTCGACCTGGCCGAGGCGTTCCCGGTCGACCAGGTCGGCGTCGTGGTGGACACGTTCCACGTCTGGTGGGACCCGGACGTGTGGCGGCAGATCGCCCGCGCCGGGGCGCGGATCGCCAGCTTCCAGGTGTGCGACTTCCTCACCCCGCTGCCGGCCGACGTGCTGCTCGGCCGCGGGATGATGGGCGACGGGCACATCGACTTCCCGCCGCTGCGCCGCGCCGTGCAGGCGGCCGGCTACACCGGGGACACCGAGGTGGAGATCTTCAACGCCGAGGTGTGGGCGACCGACCCGGACCGGGTCCTGGCCACCATGGCCGAGCGCTACGTCGAGCTGGTGCTGGCCGACTGATGCGCGTCGTCGTCGCGCCGGACTCGTTCAAGGGCTCGCTGGCCGCCGCCGACGCCGCCCGCGCCCTCGCGGCCGGCTGGTCGGCCCGCCGGCCCGGCGACGACGTCCGGCTGCTGCCGCTGGCCGACGGCGGCGAGGGCACGCTCGACGCGTTCGCCGCCGCCCGGCCCGACGCGGAGTGGCACACCACCACCGTGCCCGGCCCGGACGGCCGGCCGGTCGACGCCGGCTGGCTGCTGCTGCCCGAGGTGCCCGGAGCGGACCCGGGTCCCGGCCCGGCCGGGCGGCGTACCGCCGTGCTGGAACTGGCCCGCGCCAGCGGGCTTCCGCTGCTGCGTCGTCCGGACCCGCGGCACGCCCACACCTACGGCCTCGGCGCGGTCGCCGCCGCCGCGCTCGACGCCGGGGCGACCGCGCTGGTCATCGGCCTCGGCGGGTCGGCCGGCACCGACGCCGGCACCGGCGCGCTGCGCGCCCTCGGGCTGCGGCTGCGCGACGGCCGGGGCCGGGACCTGCCGCTCGGCGGCGTCGCGCTCGCCGAGCTGACCCACCTCGACCGCAGCGGGCTGCGGCCCGCCCCGCCCGGCGGGGTACGGCTGCTTGTCGACGTGACCGCGCCGCTGACCGGGCCGGCCGGCGCCGCCGTCGTGTTCGGGCCGCAGAAGGGCGCCGACCCGGAGGACGTCGCGGCGCTGGACGCCGCGCTGCACCACGTCGCCACGCTGGCCGGCGGCGACCCGGACCGGCCGGGCGCCGGAGCGGCCGGTGGGACCGGGTACGGACTGGCGGCGCTCTGGGGCGCGGAGATCGTGCCCGGGGCGGCGGCGGTCGCCGAGCTGGCCGGGCTGGCCGGTGCGCTGGCCGGGGCGGATCTGGTGCTCACCGGCGAGGGGCGGTTCGACGAGACGTCGCTGCGCGGCAAGGTGGTGGGCGCGCTGCTGGACCGCGCTGCCGCCGCCGGCGTACCGGTGGGGGTGGTCGCCGGTCAGCTCGGCACGACGCCGCCGGGTCCGGTCACGGCGGCGGTGTCGCTGGTCGAGCTGGCCGGTTCCGTGGCGGCGGCGATGGCCGACCCGGGCCGCTGGCTGCGCGCGGCCGGCGGTCGGCTGGCCGCGCGGGTCCGGCCGGTCGGACCGAACAGGTGGCCGCCCGGCGGGTAGGTGGGCCAAGATCGGATCATGACCTTTCCGCGCCCCTCGATCACCACGCCCATCACCCCCGACCTGCTGCGCGGCGCGCTGGACCTGGAACGCACCCCGCAGGGGGTGTTACCGCACCGGCTGCCCGCGCCCGCCCGGGCGCGGAACACCGACCCGCAGGTGACGATGGCGGAGGCGATGCCGTCCGGCGTCCGGCTGGTGTTCCGCACCCGGGCCACCGTGGTCGAGCTGGACGTGCTCGCCACCAAGATGGTCTACCGGGGCACCCCGCCGCGCCCCGACGGCCGCTACGACCTGCTGGTCGACGGACGCCTCGCCGGGCAGGGCACGGCCGGCGGCGGCAAGGTGCTCACCATCGACCTGACCACCGGCGCGGTGACCACCGATCTCGGCCCGGTCGGCACGGTCCGGTTCGCCGACCTGCCGGACACGGACAAGGAGGTGGAGATCTGGCTGCCGCAGCGGGAGATCACCGAGCTGGTGGCGCTGCGCACCGACGCGCCGGTCGAGACCGTCGGCGACCGGGGCCGACGGGTCTGGCTGCACCACGGCAGCTCGATCAGCCACGGCTCGGACGCCGAGAGCCCCACCGGCACCTGGCCGGCGATCGCCGCCGGGCTCGCCGGCGTGGAGCTGGTCAACCTCGGGTTCAGCGGCAGCGCGCTGCTCGACCCGTTCACCGCGCGGGCGATGCGGGACACCCCGGCGGACCTGATCAGCGTGAAGATCGGCATCAACCTGGTGAACAGCGACGTGATGCGGCTGCGCGCGTTCACCCCGGCGGTGCACGGTTTCCTCGACACGCTGCGTGACGGGCACCCGGACACGCCGTTGCTGGTCGTGTCGTCCATCCTGTGCCCGATCCAGGAGGACACGCCCGGCCCCGGCGCGGCGGACCTCAGCACCGGCACGTTGCGGTTCGTCGCCACCGGCGACCCGGCCGAGCGGGCCGCCGGCAAGCTCACGCTGCGGGTGATCCGCGCCGAGCTGGCCCGGATCGTGGCCGCCCGGGCCGCCGAGGACCCGAACCTGCACTACCTGGACGGGCTGGAGCTCTACGGCGAGGCGGACTACGCCGAGCTGCCGCTGCCCGACGAGCTGCACCCCGACCCGGTCGCGGACCGCCGCATCGGCGAGCGGTTCGCCGCGCTGGCGTTCGGCGCGGGCGGCCCGTTCGCCGCCGCGGGCTCCTGACACGCCGGCCGGTCGGGACGCCCGCGGCGTCCCGACCGGCCCGGGTGACGGCGGTGCGGTCGGGTCAGATCCGTCGTCGGCCGTAGGTGCCGGCGACGATCGCCACGCCGATCGCGGCGAAGACGACCTGGATGAGCAGCTCGATCCAGTCGACGCCGTTGGTGTCGGACACGTCCAGCGCGCCGGCGACGGCGGTGCCCAGGAGCGCGGCGACCACGCCGATGACCAGGGTGAGCCAGATCGGGATGTTCTGCTTGCCCGGTACGACCAGGCGGCCCAGCGCGCCGATGATCAGACCGATGATGATGCCGGAGATGATGCCGCCGACGTGCATGATGGCCGCCCTTCCTCAGGGATGTGAGTCGACCGGTCCATTGCCCCGGGCAACGGAAATTGAAACCGGGTGGCGGGCTGACCGGACCGCCACCGGTGGGGTGGGATGGAGCGGACGGACCGGCGCACCCGAGGAGGACGCATGGCACACGGCCCGGTGCTGGTGATCGGACTCGACCCGGCCCGGATCCCGGGCTGGGATCCGGCGCCGGTGGTCGCCGCGATCGCGCGCGGTCACGCCCGCTTCGCCGAGCACGGGATCGAGGCCGAGCTGTGCCTGGTCGCGCCGGACCCGGACGCCGAGCGAGAGATCGCGGCGGCGCTGACCCGCCGGGCGTACGCCTGCGTGGTGGTCGGCGGCGGCCTCCGCAAGCACGAGCCGCTGCTCGAACTCTTCGAGCAGATTGTCAACCTGGTGCACCGGCACGCGCCCGGCGCGGCGATCGCGTTCAACAGCACACCGGAGGACACCCTGGACGCCGCGCTGCGTCGGCTCGGTTAGGGCGTGTCCCGCAGCGGCCACACCTCGACGACCCCGTTGGCGACGGCACACGGCGTTCCGGAGACGATCTCGATCGCCTCCGCCATCGACTCCGCCTCGATCACGGCGAACCCGGCGATCGGCAGCGCCGAGGTCAGGAACGCCCCGTCCCGCACCTCGGTGCCCGTGCCGTCGGGGTTGCGTACCTGCACCGGTGGGCCGGCCACGCCCATCCGGACCCCGGCCGCCCGCAGCCGCTCGTCGTGCGCGTGGGCCGCGTCGCGTACCGCGGGGTCGGTGCGGTCGTAGCCGTCCTGGTCGCCGTACCCGATGGTGATGAACGTCGGCATGCTCCGGGCCCCTCCGTCGCGGTTGCGGTCCTCGACCCTGCGTACCACGCTCCCGCTCGCCGCGCCACGCAGCGGCCGTCGTTCGGGGCCGGACGTCGACATCGGCTTCCAGGCCACCCACTCCGGCAACACCGGCAGGCCGGCGGCCGTCACCCTGAACGGCGTCTCCTGCTCGGTCGGCTGATCCCCGCCGACCGGCGCCGTACCCGCTCTGCCGGTGCGCCCGGCCCCACCGGCCGGGCGCACCGGGACCGGCCGGGCGGTCAGGTCCGCTCCGGCGCGTCGACGCGCCGGAGCACCGCGTCGAGCCAGCTCCGCTGCCGTCGCACGTGGACGGCCTCCCCGCCCTCGTGGCCGTTGTACGGGTAGGTGTGCATCTCCCGCAGCGGCGTCACCGGCCGGCCGCTGGCGGCGCCGTACTGGTTGTACGCGGCGAAACCGGTGCTCGGCGGGCAGACGTCGTCGCGCAGGCCGATCCCGAAGTGCGCCGGGGCGGTCGCCCGGCGGGCGAAGGCCACGCCGTCGACGTGGGACAGCGTGTGCCGGACCGCCGCCTCCACCTCGCGGTCGACCGCCAGGTACTGGGCGATCTCGCCGTACGGCGAGGCGTCGGTGAGCTGGACGGCCCGCTCGATGTGGCACAGGAACGGCGCGGTGACCAGCAGCGCGGCGAGGTCACCGACCAGGCCGGCGACCGCCAGGGCGAGCCCGCCGCCCTGGCTGTTCCCGGCCGCGACGACGCGCGTCGCGTCGACGCCCGGCAGCGCGCGGACGGCGTCGACGGCACGGACCGCGTCGGTGATCAGGCGGCGGTAGTAGTAGTCCTCCGGGCTCAGGATGCCCCGGGTGGCGACGGTCGGGCCGCCCGGGGCGCCGTGCGGGTCCGGGGTGTCGCCGCGGGCGTACCGGCCGGCCTGGCCGCGGTTGTCCATCAGCAGGTGGGCGTACCCGGCCACCGGCCAGGTCAGCCGCTCCCCCGGCAGGCCCCGCCCGCGGCCGTAGCCGGGGTACTCCACCACGGCGGGCAGCGGCGCGTCGACGCCCGCCGGGCGGGTGTACCAGGCCCGCACCGGCTCGCCGTCGAAGCCGGCGTACGTCACGTCCCAGGTGTCGACCAGCCGCAGGCCGGTGGGTTCGGGCCGGACGTCGAGGAGCACCGGAGCGGCGGCGGCCCGGGCGAGCGTGACACGCCAGAACCGGTCGAAGTCGGCCGGCTCGGCGACGGCCGGCCGGTAGCGCCGGAGCTGGTCGAGCGGCAGGTCGGAAAAGGGCACGGATCCTCCACGGCGGTCGAGATATCGATTGCCTTGACATCCATCAACTGATGACCATAAATTTCCGGAAAGCTTACGGGTCATTACCGGAATTTTTCGGCCAGGCTGGGAGGGCGGATGACATCCGTACGGTCGGATGCGCGGGCCGCCCCGACGACGGCGGCGCCGCGACCGGACCGCCGGCGTCGCGCCGGCGGACGCCGGTCCTGGCGGCGGGCGATACGGCGGGACTGGCAGCTCTACTCGCTGGCCGTCCTGCCGCTGCTGTTCTTCCTGGTCTTCCGCTACCTGCCGATGCTGGGCAACGTGATCGCGTTCCGGCGCTTCCGGCCCGGCGGCAGCGTGTTCGGCGAGTACTGGACCGGCCTGCGCTACTTCCGGCTGTTCTTCACCGACCCCACGTTCTGGGACGTCTTCACCAACACGCTGGTGCTCGGCGCGTTGACGCTGCTGTTCTGCTTCCCGCTGCCGATCGTGCTCGCGCTGCTGCTCAACGAGGTGCGCAGCCGGGTCCTCAGGCGCTTCGTGCAGTCGGTGTCCTACCTGCCCCACTTCCTGTCGATCGTGATCGTGGCCGCGATGGTCATGCAGTTGCTGTCCGTGGACGGCACGGTGAACCAGGTGGTCGGCGCGTTCGGTGGGCGGCCGGTCCCGTTCATCCAGGAGCCCGGCTGGTTCCGGTCGATCTACGTCTCCTCCGAGGTCTGGCAGACCGTCGGCTGGGGCACCATCCTCTACCTCGCAGCGCTCACCACGATCGACGGCGACCTCTACGAGGCGGCCCGGATCGACGGCGCCAACCGGTGGCGACAGACCTGGCACGTCACGCTGCCCGGCATCCGACCGACCATGATGACGTTGCTGATCCTGAACATCGGCACGTTCATGGCGGTCGGCTTCGAGAAGATCCTGCTGCTCTACAACCCGCTCACCTATCCGACCGCGGACGTCATCTCCACCTACCTGTACCGGGTGGGCATCGTCTCCGGGAACCTCAGTTACGCCGCCGCGATCGGCCTGTTCGAGGCCGTGATCGGCTTGACGCTGGTGCTGTCCGCGAACGGGATCTCCCGGCGCGCGGTGGGGACGAGCCTGTGGTGACCGCCGGGACCCGGGCCCGGGGCCGGGCGTCCCGGTCGCGCGGTCCCCGGCCCAGCCGGGGCTACCGCGTCTTCCAGGCGGTCAACGCCCTCGTCCTCACCGCCGTGGTGGTGGTGACGGTGTACCCGTTCCTCACCATCGTGGCGCGCTCGCTCAGCGACAACGCCGCCATCATCAGCGGGCAGGTCAACCTCGTCCCGCGCGGGTTCAACCTCACCGCGTACCGGGTGGTGACGTCCGACCCGGCGTTCTGGATCAGCTACCGCAACACCGTCTTCTACACGGTGGTCGCCACGCTCATCTCCGTCGTGCTGACCACCTGCTACGCGTACGTGCTGTCGAAGAGGCACCTGCGGGGCCGGACCGCGCTGGTCGGGATCGCCGTGTTCACCATGTTCTTCACCGGCGGCCTGATCCCCAACTACGTGCTGGTCACCAGCCTGGGCCTGAAGAACACCGTGTGGGCCGTCGCGCTGCCCAACGCCATCAACGTGTTCAACCTGCTGGTGATGAAGGCGTTCTTCGAGAGCCTGCCGGTCGAGCTGGAGGAGGCCGCCGCGGTCGACGGGCTGGGCACGTACGGAACGCTGCTGCGGATCGTCCTGCCGCTGTCCAAGGCGATGGTGGCCACGATGGTGCTGTTCTACGCCGTGTCGTTCTGGAACTCGTGGTTCGCCGCGTTCCTCTACATGGACCGCCAGGACCTACTCCCGGTGACGGTCTACCTGCGCAACCTCATCGTCGGCGCGACCGACGCCACGCAGACCGGCGGCGGGCTCGGCAGCGGCGACGACATCGTGCAGGCCGCCGCGACCATCCAGTCCGTGACCATCGTGCTCACGGTCCTGCCGATCCTCGCGGTCTACCCGTTCATCCAGCGCTACTTCGTCTCCGGAATCATGCTCGGCGCCGTCAAGGGATAGCGGCGCCGCCAACCGAAGGGAACCCCATGGTCCAGCTGTCCCGACGCCAGGTGCTGTACGCCGCCGGTGCGGCCACCGTCGTCTCGCTGACCGGCTGCGGTGACGACGACGGCCCCGACAAGAAGGACCTCGACCGCAACCGGGCCGGCGCGATGGAGAAGTACGGCGTCGGCGACCAGTTCCGGGCCGCGGAGCCGGTCACGTTCTCGATCCTCTACAACAACCACCCGAACTACCCGCTCAAGCCGGAGTGGCTGTTCTGGTCGGAACTGGCGAAGCGGACCAACGTCAAGCTCGACCCGGTCGCCGTGCCGCTCAGCGACTACGAACAGAAACGCAGCGTGCTCGTCTCCTCCGGGGACGCCCCGCTGATCATCCCGAAGACCTACCACCCGCAGGAGAACTCGTACGTCTCCTCCGGCGCCATCCTGCCGGTCAGCGACTACCTGGACCTGATGCCGCACTTCAAGGAGAAGCTGGAGAAGTGGAACCTCAAGCCGGAGATGGACACGCTCCGGCAGGAGGACGGCAAGTTCTACCTGCTGCCCGGCCTGCACGAGAAGCCCTGGCAGGAGTACACGCTCGCGGTCCGCACCGACGTCCTGGAGCAACTGGGCATCCCGTCGCCGACCACCTGGGACGAGGTGTACGCCATGCTCAAGGCGATGCGGGCGGCCCACCCGGACGTCCATCCGTTCTCCGACCGGTTCGGCAAGCCCAACCCGGCCGGCAACCTGTTGAACATGCTCGCCCTGTCGCACGGGCTGCCGGGCGCCGGCTGGAACTACCAGGCGACCGCCTGGGACGCCGGCGCCGGGAAGTACGTCTTCACCGGCGCGTCGGAGCAGTACCGGCAGGTGGTGACGTTCCTGCACAAGCTGGTGGCCGAGGGGCTGCTCGACCCGGAGACGTTCACCCAGACCGACGACCAGGCCCGCCAGAAGCTCGCCAGCGGGAAGTCGTTCGTGATCAGCACGAACGCGCAGACGCTGGTGAACGACTACCGCCCCGACATCGCGAAGATCAACCCGAACGCCCGACTGAAGAAGATCATGTTCCCGATCGGCCCGGCCGGCCCGGTCAACCCGGCGAGCCGGCTGGAGAACGGCGTGATGATCTCCAGCAAGGCCCGCGACGGCAAGCACTTCGTGGCCATGATGCAGTTCATCGACTGGCTCTGGTACTCCGACGCCGGCCAGGAGTTCGCCAAGTGGGGCGTCGAGGGCACCACCTACACCCGGGACGCCTCGGGCCGGCGCGCGCCCACCGCGGACGTCGACATCGTCGGGCTCAACCCCAAGGGCACCAAGCACCTCCAGAAGGACTTCGGCTTCGCCAACGGCGTCTTCGCCTACGGCGGCAAGCTGGACCTGGTGCAGTCGTTCTTCTCCCCCGAGGAGATGGAGTTCCAGCGGGAGATGAACGGCCGCAAGCCGGCGCCATGGGTGACGCCGCCACCCGCGCCGCTGACCGACTCCGAGCGCGAGCAGACCACGCTCTGGGCGACGGCGCTGAAGGACTACGTCACCCAGAACACGCTCAAGTTCGCGCTGGGCCAGCGCCCGCTGAGCGAGTGGGACGCCTACGTCACCGAACTGAAGGGCAAGAACGCGCAGGCGTACACCGATCTGGTCAACAAGGCGTACGAGCGGTACCGCAAGAACCACGGGTGACCGGCGATGCGCCACACCGTTCCCGACCGGCCCGTCGGCCGGCTGACCGACGCCTGGCGCACCTGCGTGGGCACCGGGCGCTTCGACCTGGCGCTGCGCCGGGACTACCAGGACTCGCTGGCGCTCGTGCAGCGCGACATCGGGTTCCGGCACATCCGCGGGCACGGGCTGCTCAGCGACGGCGCCGGCGTGCACCAGCCGTACGAGTACCGGGGCGAGCGCCGGGTACGCCACGCGTTCACGTACGTCGACCAGGTCGTCGACGCCTACCTGGAACGGGGCGTGCGGCCCTTCGTGGAGCTGGGTTTCATGCCGTCGGCGCTCGCCTCCGGGGAGCAGACCGTGTTCTGGTGGCGGGGCAACGTCACGCCACCACGCTCCTATCCGGAGTGGGGCGACCTGGTCCGCGCCACGGTGGCCCACCTGGTCGACCGGTACGGCCTGGCCGAGGTGCGCGGCTGGCCCATCGAGGTGTGGAACGAACCCAACCTGCCCGACTTCTGGCGCGACGCCGACCAGGCCGCCTACCACCGCCTGTACGAGGTGTCGGCGCACGCGGTCAAGGACGTCGACGCCTCGCTCCAGGTCGGCGGCCCGGCCCTCTCCCCCGGCGCGGACGAGTGGCTGGCGCCGTTCGCCGAGTTCGTCGCCGCCCGCGACGTGCCCGTCGACTTCGTCAGCCGCCACGCGTACACCTCCGGCCCGGCCCGGCACGTGCCGTTCGGCACCCACCAGACGCTGGCCCCGGCGGCGGAGCTGCTGGAACAGTTCGCCGCGCCCCGCCGTCTCCTCGCCGGGACCGCGCTGGCGGACCGGCCGGTGCACATCACCGAGTTCAACTCCTCCTACCGGCCGGACAACCCGGTCCACGACACCGCGTTCCACGCCGCCTACCTCGCGCCGGTGCTGGCCGGCGGCGGGGACCTGGTCGACTCGTTCTCGTACTGGACGTTCAGCGACGTGTTCGAGGAGGTGGGCGTGCCGACCGCGCCGTTGCACGGCGGCTTCGGCCTGCTCGCCCACCGGCAGCTCAAGAAACCCACCTACCACCTGTACGCGTTCATGGCGCGGCTCGGCGACGAGGTGCTCGCCCGCGGACCGGACCACCTGGTCACCCGGCACCCGGACGGTCGGGTCGCGGTGCTGGCCTGGGCGCCGGTCGACGTCACCGGCCGGGCGCCGGCGCCGGCGCGGCACACCCTGGCGCTGTCGGTCCCGCTCGGCCCGCCGGGCACCCCGTCCGCGTTCCAGCTCCGCTCGTCGGTGAGCGAGGAGGCCGGCAACACCTGGGCGGCCTGGCGGGAGATGGGCAGCCCGCGCTCGCCCCACCCCCGGCAACTCGACGCGTTGCGGGAGGCCGCCGAGCCGGCCCGCAGCCACCGGGCGCTGCCGGTCACCGCCGGGCGGGTCGACGTCGACCTCACGCTCGCCCGGCACGAGGTGACGCTTGTCGAACTGACGGCGGTGGTGGACGAGACGCCGCCGTGGTGGGACGACGACCGGCTGGTCGACCCGCCCACCGGGCCGGCACCGGCGGGGCGGGAGCCGTGAGCGCGTCCGGCCGGCGGGAGTTCGGCGACGGACCGCTGTCGCGGGCCGCCGCAGCCGTGCACATCCTGCTCGTCGTCGAGCTGCTGCTCCTGCTCACCACCGTGCCGGGGCTGGTCGCGCTGGTGCTGCTCGACCGGGACGCCAGCAACCTGCCGCTGGTCGCGGTCTGTCTGCTGCCGGTCGGACCGGCCGTCTCCGCCGCGCTGCACGCCCTGCGCCACCAACGCCGGGACCTGACCGACCTGCGGCCCGCCGCCGCGTTCCGGCGGGCCTACCGGGCCAACCTGCCGGGCGTGCTGCGGGTGTGGGTGCCGACGCTGGTGTGGTTGACGCTCATCGCGGTGAACCTGGCCCACCTGCCCGCCGCCGCCGTACCGGCCTGGTGGGCGGTGCCGCTGGCGCTGGTCGGCGCCGGCGTGGTCCTGGTCGGGGCGAACGCCCTGGTGATCGTCTCGCTGTTCACGTTCCGCACCCGCGACGTGGTCCGGCTGGCCGGCTACTTCCTGGTCCGGACGCCGGGTGTCACGGTCGGCAACGCCGTCCTGCTGGCCGCCGCCGCCGGCGTCACCGCCGTCTTCTCCGAGGCGGTGCTCGCGCTCCTGGGCGCGGTCGGTGTGCTGGCGCTGCTGCGGATCGGCGAGCCGATGATCGACGTGATCCGGAGGGAGTTCACCGCGTGAGTACCGCTGCCACGGACGGGCCGGCGAGCGGCGCGGAGCCGCTGCCATTGGACACCACCATCTGGCACGCCGCCTGGCTGCCACCGGAGGCGTTCCGGGCACTCGGCGCCCGGGGCGTCCTGGTGCACGGTCACGGCCCGCTGGTGGACACCGTGCTGGCCGAGGTGACGCGCGCCTGCGCCCGGTACGGCGGGCGGGTGTGGCGCTCCCCGTCCTGGGACGTCGACGCCGATCTGGTGCTCGCGCTGCGCGACGCCGGTCCGCTGGCGAACGCGACAGCGGAGGCGGTCCGCCTCGCCGCCACGCCGGGGGTCAACGGTCGGGGCGACGGCGCGCTCGGCGACGAGGGGTTCCTGACCGCCCGGTCGGCCGGGGTGACGGTGGTGCTGGCCGACGCGCCGGCCGGCCTGCTGTACGGGCTGTTCCACGTGGTCCGGCTGGGCGCGGCGGCGTTCGACGCGGACCGGCCGGCGCGACGGCACCAGCCGGCCCTGTCCCGCCGGATGCTCGACCACTGGGACAACGTGGCCGTGCACCCGGTGTCGGGTCAGGTCGAGCGCGGCTACGCCGGCGGCTCGATCTTCTGGCGCGACGGCGTGGCACGGCGGGACGCGGCCCGGGTCCGGGACTACGGACGGCTGCTGGCCGCCTGCGGGATCAACGCGATCGCGGTGAACAACGTCAACGTGCACGACACCGAGGCGCGGCTGTTGACCGACCGGCTGGGCGACGTGGCGGAGATCGCGGACGTGCTGCGCCCGTACGGCGTGCGGGTGCACCTGGCGGTCACGTTCGCCGCCCCGGTGGTGCTCGGCGGCCTGCCCACCGCCGACCCCCACGACGACCGGGTACGGGCCTGGTGGGCCGCCGCCACCGGGCGGGTGTACGCGCGCATCCCGGACTTCGGCGGCTTCCTGGTGAAGGCCGACTCGGAGGGCCGGCCCGGCCCGTTCACCTACGGGCGTGACCACGCCGACGGGGCGAACCTGCTGGCCGGGGCGCTCGCGCCGCACGGCGGCGTGGTGCACTGGCGGGCGTTCGTCTACGACCACCACCAGGACTGGCGGGACCGGTCGACGGACCGGGCCCGGGCCGCGTACGACCACTTCACCCCGCTGGACGGGCGCTTCGCCGACAACGTGATCGTCCAGGTGAAGTTCGGCCCGGTGGACTTCCAGGTCCGCGAGCCGGTGTCGCCGCTGCTGCTGGCCATGCCGGCCACCCGGATGGCGGTCGAGGTGCAGGTGACGCAGGAGTACACCGGCCAGCAACGGCACGTCTGCTGGCTCGGCCCCTGGTGGAGCGAGGTGTTGCGGTTCGCGCCCCGGGGCGACGCCGGCACGGTCGCCGACGTGGTGGCCGGCGCGCGCGGTGGCGGCCTGGCCGCGGTGGCCAACACCGGTGACGACCCGTTCTGGACCGGGCATCCGCTGGCCCAGGCCAACCTGTACGCCGTCGGCCGGCTCGCCTGGGACCCCCACCTGGCGCCCGACGCGGTGCTCGACGAGTGGATCGGGTTGACGTGGCCGCCGGCCACGACGCCCGACCCGGACCTGCTGCGGCGCACGCTGCACGAGGTCATGGACGACTCCTGGCGCGGCTACGAGCGGTACACCGCGCCGCTGGGCGTCGGTTTCATGGTGCGACCCGGGCACCACTACGGGCCCGACGTGGACGGCTACGAGTACACCGCCTGGGGCACCTACCACTTCGCCGACCGGGACGGCGTCGGGGTGGACCGCACCCGGGCGACCGGAACCGGGTTCACCGGCCAGTACCCGGCGCCGTGGTCGGAGGTGTACGAGTCACGCGAGCGGTGCCCGGACGAGCTGCTGCTCTTCTTCCACCACGTCCCCTACGACCACGTGCTGCACAGCGGCCGTACCGTGATCCAGCACATCTACGACACGCACTTCGCCGGCGTCGAGCAGGTGGTGGCGATGCGTGAGCGGTGGCGTCGGCTCGCCGGCCTGATCGAGCCGGGCGTCCACGAACGGGTGGCCGAGCGCCTCGACGAGCAGGTCCGCAGCGCCACGGAATGGCGGGACCAGGTCAACACCTACTTCTTCCGCAAGTCCGGGGTGCCGGACGCGCACGGCCGCCGCATCTGGTGACCCGGCGCGGTCACCACGGGTGCACAGTGCCGTCGGTCAGCCGGTTCACCGGCAGGTAGGCCGGCGCGTACGGGAAGCGGGCCGCCGCCGCCTCGTCGACGTCCACCCCGAGCCCGGGTGTCTCGGCGGGGTGCAGGTAGCCGTCGGCGAAGTGGTAGCCGTGCGGGAAGACCTCGTCGGTCGCCTCGGTGTGCCGCATGTACTCCTGGAGGCCGAAGTTCGGGATGGCGAGGTCGAGGTGGAGCGCGGCGGCCATGCAGACGGGCGACAGGTCGGTGGCCCCGTGCGAGCCGCTGCGCACGTGGTGCAGCGCCGCGAGGTCGAAGATGCGCCGCAGGTGGGTGAGCCCGCCGGCGTGCACCACCGTGGCGCGGACGTAGTCGATGAGCTGTTCCCGGATGAGCTGGGCGGCGTCCCAGATGCTGGTGAAGACCTCACCGACGGCGATCGGGGTGGTGGTGTGCTGGCGGATGAGCCGGAAGCCCTCCGGCAGATCGGCCGGGACCGGATCCTCCATCCAGGTCAGCGCGTACGGCTCCAGGCTGCGGCCGAGCCGCGCCGCCTCGATCGGGGTGAGCCGGTGGTGCACGTCGTGCAGCAGCCGCAGGGTGGGGCCGAACTCGTCGCGGACCCGGGCGAACACGCCCGGCGCGTGGGCCAGGTACGCCTCGGTGGACCAGGTGGTCTCGCTGGGCAGCGCGGCGTCGGCGGGCTCGTAGAACATCTTGTCGGCGCTGACGCCGTAGGTGCGGGGCAGGCCGGGCACGCCGCACTGCACGCGTACCGCGCGGTAGCCGAGGTCGACGTAGCGGGCGACCTCGGCCAGCACCTCGTCGACGGTCTCGCCGTTGGCGTGGCCGTAGACGGTCACGCCGTCGCGGGACCGGCCGCCGAGCAACTGGTAGACCGGCAGCCCGGCGACCTTGCCCTTGATGTCCCAGAGCGCGGTGTCCACGGCGGCGATCGCGCTCATCGTGACCGGCCCGCGTCGCCAGTAGGAGCCCTGGTAGAGGTACTGCCAGGTGTCCTCGATGCGGGCCGGGTCGCGGCCGATCAGCAGCGGCACGACGTGGTCGCGCAGGTAGGACGCGACGGCCAGCTCCCGACCGTTGAGGGTGGCGTCGCCGACCCCGGTGACGCCCTCGTCGGTCACCACCTTGAGGGTGACGAAGTTGCGGCCGGGGCAGGTCAGGATGACCCGAGCATCGACGATCCTCATCATCAGGACATTAACAGACATCCATGGTCGCGGTGGGCCGCCGGTCCGCCGGCCGGGGTCAGGTCGTCGGCACCCAGGCCACCGTCCGCATGGTGGTCGGGGCGGTCGCCTTCAGGCCGGTGTCGGAGACGGTCCAGAGCACCCCGTCGACCACCAGCGACCGGCGGACCGGCGTCCACTCCGCACCGTCGCCCAGCGACGGCGGATGGTCGATCGTGCCGGCCACCGTGAACCCGTCGTCGCCGACCCGCAGCGCCAGCATCCCGGTGGCCGGCGCGGCCCGGCGGGCCGCCCCGTCGGCCCGGTCGGTGACCACGCCCGGCCGGCTCACCGGCAGCACCACCAGGCGCTCCGGCGCCCAGTAGAGGAACGCGTGCGGGTCGGCCTCCGCGTCGGACCAGCCCTGCGCGACGTGGTGCCGGGCGATCCGGGTCGGCCGGGCCGGGTCGGCGACGTCGAACAGCGACACCTGGGTGCCCAGGACCTGCCCCCGGTCGGTCGCCTCCTGCCCGACCCCGAGCAGCCGGCCGTCCCCGGCCGGATGCAGGTACGACGAGTACCCGTTGATCTTCAGCTCGCCGGTCACCCGGGGCGCGGCCGGGTTCCGCAGGTCCACCGCGTACAGCGGGTCGGTCTGCCGGAACGTCACCGCGTAGCCGGTGGGGCCGAGGAACCGCACCGCGAAGATCCGCTCGCCCCGGCCCAGCCCGGTGACCTGGCCGACTCGGGTGAGCGTCGGGCCGTCGGGCCGCAGCACGTAGACGCCGGAGGTGGAGCGATCCCCGCGGCCCCACCGGTCGCCGGTGGTGGTGGCCACCCGCAGGTGACCGTTCCACTCGGACAACGCGTACTGGTTGATCAACCAGCCCGGCACCGAGCCGGACGCGACGTGACGCGGGGTGCCCGCCGTCAGGTCGAACTGGTAGATCTCGGTGCCGCCGTCCGCCCCGCCCGCCGGCACCCGCCGGCGCTGGTCGTTGGTGAGATAGAGCCGAGGGCCGCTGCTGTAGACCGTGTCGCCGTCGGCCGCGACGGTCACCGGGTCGCCGGTGCCGAGCGTGGTCGCGCCGAGATCGAAGCTGAGCACGGTCACCATCGCGGCGCCGGAGAAGCCGGCCGGCCGGCTCACCCGGTCGCAGTCCACCCGCCCGGAAACGGTGCGTCCACCCGCGCGGACCTCGTACCGGGGCAGCCAGTCGTCGATCGTGGCACGGTCGACGACCGCGCGGTTGGCGGCGGTCCGCTGCGCGTCGGTGCCCCGACCCGGCGCGGGGAAGACCAGCCGGGGCGTGGAGCGAACCACCACCCGGGCGGTCGCGCCGACCTGCCGCGCGTCGACCATGCCGCCGTCGATCCGGTAGTCGCCGAGGATCCGCGGCGCCCCGGCGAGGTCGACCAGGATCAGCCGGGCCTGGGGCGCGTCCGGGGCCGGCCGTCCCTTCGCCGCGGCGGGCGTGGCCACCCGGCGGGCCGGGAGCAGCACGAGCGCCCGGTCACCGTGCAGCAGCAGGCTGATGTCGCCCCCGGCGAACCGCTCCCCGAGCGTCGGGTCGATCGCCAGCCGGCCGGTCAGCCGGCGGCTCGCCGGATCCACCACGGACAGCACGCCCCGGGTCACCGTGACGATCCGCCGCCCGTCGGTCTTGACCAGATCCGGTTCGTCCACGCCGGCCTCGTGCACGGTGGTGCCGGAGAAACCGGCCGTGGGGGCGCTCGCCGCGTCCTTCGCGGCGGCCGGCCCGCCGCCCCGTTCGGCGGCGGCAAGCGGCACGGCGTCGCCGTCCGGGCCGATGCCCCACGGGCCGACCGCCGCCCGCGCGGCGGCCCGGAGCTGCCGCAACGCCTCCGTGCAGGAGTCGAACGCGACCAACCGCAGCCCGCCGGCCGGGCCGCCCCGGTCCCGGGGCGGCGGCGCGGCCGACGGTGCGGCGGTGCAGCCGGCGAGGGTCAGCGCGACGACCGTCGCCCATCCGACGGTTCGGGATCTGCCACCAGTCATGGGCCCTCAGACGTGCCCGCCCCGGACGCGGTTCCCGCAGGGCGGCGGCTCAGCCCCCGGCCATCGCGCCGAGCACGATGAACGGCTCCTGGCCGGCGACCACCTCCTCGGGCAGCGGCGCGTCCGGCGGCTCGTGGGACAGGTCCCGCTCGCAGGCGTAGAAGCGGACGAACGGGCGGCGCGCGCCGCTGTGCCGGTCACGGATGGTGCCCCGCAGCATCGGGTACGCGGTCTCCAGCGCGTCGAGCACCTCGCGCTGCGTGGGCGGCCCGGCCACCTCGACGCGCACCTCGCCGGTGACGTGCGCCAGGTTCTTCAGGTGGGCCGGCAGCACGACCCGGATCACGGCAGCACCTGCACCTCGACGGAGAGCACCGGCGGCAGGTCGCGCACGATCGGCGCCCAACTGTCGCCGGCGTCCGCCGAGTGGTAGACCTGCCCGCCGGTGGTGCCGAAGTAGATCCCGCACTCGTCGAGCGTGTCGACCGCCATCGCGTCCCGCAGCACGTTGACGTAGCAGTGCGACTGCGGCAGCCCTTCGGTCAGCGGCTCCCAGTGCTCGCCGCCGGTGCGGCTGCGGTAGACGCGCAGCCGGCCCTCCGGCGGGTAGTGCAGCGAGTCGCTGGTGATCGGCACCACGTAGACCGTCTCGGGCTCGTGCGCGTGCACCGCGATGGGAAAACCGAAATCCGACGGCAGGTCGCCGCTGACCTCCCGCCAGCTCCCGCCGGCGTCGTCGGTGCGCATCACGTCCCAGTGCTTCTGCATGAACAGCGTGTCGGGCCGGGACGGATGCTGGGCCAGCCGGTGCACGCAGTGGCCGGTCTCCGAATCCTGGTCGGGGATCTCCCCTGACCGCAGCCCCTTGTTGATCGGCAGCCAGCTCGCGCCGCCGTCGTCGCTGCGGAACGCCCCCGCCGCCGAGATCGCGACGTAGATCCGGTCCCGGTGGACCGGGTCCAGGATGATCGTGTGCAGGCACATCCCGCCCGCGCCGGGCTGCCAGCCGGGACCGCTCGGGTGCTGGCGCAGCGCGGGCAGCTCGGTCCACTTCTCGCCACCGTCGGTGGAGACGTAGAGCGCGGCGTCCTCCGCGCCCGCGTACACCGTGTCGGGGTCGTGACGGGACGGTTCGAGATGCCAGATCCGCTTGAACTCCCACGGCCGGGGCGTGCCGTCGAACCACAGGTGCTCGCCGACGTCCCCGGCGTAGGCGAAGTCGTTGCCGACCGGGTTCCAGCTCCGGCCGCCGTCGTCCGAGCGCTGGATGAGCTGGCCGAACCAGCCGCCGGACTGGGACGCGTAGAGCCGGTCCGGATCGACCGGGGAGCCGGTCAGGTGGTAGATCTCCCAGCCGCCGAAGTGGGGGCCGTCGACGGTCCAGTCGCGGCGCCGCTCGTCCGACGTCAGCAGGAACGCGCCCTTGCGGGTGCCGACAAGCACTCGAACTATGCTCATATCCTCATCCTTTGTCCGCTGGTGCAGCAGGTATGACCACGGATCGCGTCGAGACTCATCGGTGTTCTACTCCCCGCCTACGACAATCGACGCCCGTACCGGCGGCGGCAAGGACGCCGCGCCGGCCGACCGGGTTGTCGGTGGGGGTGGTTAACCTGCGCGCATGACCGGCCCCGGAGACGTCCCACCCGCCTGCCTCGACCGCCTGCGGCCGGTCTGCCTCGGCCTGCCGGAAACCCACGAGGAGCCGGCCTGGGTGGGCGTGCGCTGGCGGATCCGCACCCGCACGTTCGCCCACGCGTACACCGTCGGCCCGGACCACCCGGCCGCCGTCGCGCGGGCCACGGCGACCGACGAGCCGCTCTGCGTGCTGACGTTCCGCGCGCCCGGCGACGAGATCGCCGGGCTGCTCGCCGCCGGTCCGCCGTTCTTTTCGCCGGGCTGGGGCGCCGACGTGGTCGGGATGGCGCTCGACGACGCGACGGACTGGACCGAGGTCGCCGAGCTGCTCACCGAGAGCTACTGCCTGCGGGCGCCGAGGAAGCTGGCCGCCCGGGTCGACCGGCCGCCGGGCTGAGTCAGCCGAGCTTCTTGCGCAGCGTCTCGAACGCCAGGTCCGGGCGACGCGGCACGCCGAAGCGCTCGTCGCCGTACGGGAACGGGCTCAACTCGCCGGTACGGACGTAGCCGCGCCGCTCGTACCAGGCGATCAGGTCGTCGCGCTGGACGATCACGGTCATCCGCAGCTCGCCGGCGTGCCAACGCTCGCGGGCGTACCGCTCGGCCTCGGCCAGCAGCTCCCGGCCCAACCCGCCGCCCTGGTGGCCGGGCGCGACCGCGAACATGCCGAAGTACGCGTGGTCGTCGCGGCGCTCCAACTGGCAGCAGGCGACCGGCTCGCCGTCCCGCTCCGCCACCAGCACCACGCCGGCCGGGCCGGTCACCGCCGCCGCCACCATCTCCGGGTCGGTGCGCTGCCCGTCGAGCAGGTCCGCCTCGTGGGTCCAACCGGACCGGGCCCGGGCCCCCCGGTAGGCCGACTCGATCAGGTCGACCAGGGCGGGCACGTCGGCGGGTCCTGCGGTACGGGTCGTGGTGCTGGTCATCGTGCTCTCCACGGTCGGCGCGGCGTACCCCGCCAGCGTACGCAGGCGGATGCGCGACGCACCCGGCGGCACGGGACGGCCGGGACCGGCGCGGCGTGGTTGACTGCCGGCGTGGAGACGACCATCGGCGCGTCGGGCCGGCCGGCGACGCTCGACCTGCCGGCCGGGCCGGTCCGGGGCGGGTTGGTGGTCCTGCACGGTTCGCACGCCGACAAGCGGTCCCACTTCCTCTACCGGCACCTCGCCCGGCTGCTGCCGCCGGCCGGCGTCGCGGTGCTGCGCTACGACCGCCGCCCCCGCGTCGACGGCCGCGACGTGCCGCTCGCCGACCAGGCCGAGGACGCCGCCGCCGCGGTGACCGTGCTGCGCCGGCACGTCGGCCCGGCGCCGGTCGGGCTGTGGGGCTTCAGCCAGGGGGCCTGGGCGGCGGGGGTCACCGCCGCCGCGCACCCCGTCGACTTCCTGATCCTGGTCTCGTGCAGCGGGGTCAGCCCGGCCGTGCAGATGCGCTACGGCACCGCCGAGCAGCTACGCCGGCACGGCTACGGGCCGGCCGACGTGGCCGAGCTGACCCGGTTGCGCGAGGTCGCCGAGGGGTTCCAACGCGGCGACGTGCCGCGCCCGACCGCGCAGGCGGCGCTGACGGCCGCGCTGTCGCGGCCCTGGTTCCCGCTGGCGTTCCTCCCCCGCGAGCTGTCCGAGCGGCCGGGCACCTGGGCCGACATGGATTTCGACCCGGCGCCGGTGTTCGCCCGACTGACCGGCCCGGTGCTGCTCTGCTACGGCGAGACCGACGAGTGGGTGCCGATCGAGGAGAGCATCGCGGTGTGGCGACGGGCGGCCCACGACGCCGACCTGACCGTGACCCGGCTGCCCGGTTGCGACCACGCGCCCACCCTCGACGGGCGGGACGAGCTGGCCGCCGTCAGCCCGCGTTACGAGGCCGTGCTGCTCGACTGGCTCGACCGGCGGCTCCCGGCCGACCCGGCCTGACCCCGTCGGGCGTGCGCCGAAACCGCGTCGCCGCCGACCCACCTCGCGGCTACGCTGCGGGCCATGACCGCCGAGCTGCCCCCGTACGAGTTCGCCTTCCCCGGCCCGCTGCGTGACCAACTGGTCGCCGCCGTGCTGGACGGCACCAAGACCAGCACCACCGGGCTGCTCCAGGACAACGAGATCGAGGGCGAGCCGCTGCCGGCCGTCGGCAGCCGGTTCGCGGTGATCGACTCCGCCGGCCGGCCGGTGGCCGTGATCGAGCTGGTCGAGGTCAAGGTCGCCCGGATCGGTGACGTGGACCTCGACCACGCCCGGGACGAGGGCGAGGGCTACACGTCGGTCGCCGCCTGGCGCGCCGGCCACGAGGACTACTGGCACGGCGACGACTACCGGGGGTGGCTCGGCGACCCGGCGTTCACGATCGACGACGACACGCCCGCCGTGCTGGAGCGCTTCCGCCTCGTCGAGACGCTGTGACGACGCGCGCGATTCGCTCCGGGTGCGGTCGTCGTCGCGCTGAGCCCGCTCCGGGTGCGGTTGTCGTCGCGCCGGCGCCACTCAGTCGAGCCACCAGGCCTGCATGTCCGCCCCGACCGGCGTGAAGCGCAGCACGGTCACCACGGCACCGGCCACCACGCCGGCCAACAGCAGCACCCGCAGCCCGCGCGGCAGCGACCGCCGGTCCCGGGCCAGGAGCACCACGCCGTAGCCGGCCAACAGCGGGCTGGCCAACCCGGCGAGATAGAGCAGCGCGGTGAGGCCGTAGAGCCACATGAACGGATTCCAACCGTGCATGCCGAACGGCACCAGATCCTTCGGGTCGTACGCACCGGTGCGCAGCTCGGCCGGACCCGCGTCGGCCGACACCATCCGGCCCAGCCAGAGCGTGGCGACGGTGAGGAACGCGACCACCAGCGCCACCTGCGCCACCGCGACGGTGCGCGCCAGCGGAGGACGGTAGGGCAGGGAATCGACGGACATGAAGGGAGCCTAATCCGTGATTCTCAGAGATCCATGGCACCGGATTCTTATCGGCGCGTTCGATCGCTCCTGAGGTCGTCCACAAAGGCACACCAGGCGGCAGCATCGAAGCTCAGCATGCCGACAGTCGGCGCCTTCGAGTCGCGGACATCGATGTGACCGCCCCGATTGCGCACCTCGACGCACTGGCCGTTGCTCCCGGACCGGCTCGACTTGCGCCAGGCGTCACGTTCCATGCTCACTCAACCCCTTGACGAACGTCACCGATTCGGCCGGCGACATGGCCAGCGTCCTCAGATTGTCGTACGCCGCAGCGAGTCGCGCCAGGTCGCGTGGCGACTCGAGGAACAACTCGCCTGCCAAGGTCTCGATATAGCCCAACGGCGGGTCGTCCTGGTCGAAGGTGAGTAGTGCGAAGCCACTGCTGTCGGCCAGGTGGGCACCAGCTTCGAAACGCAACACCTGGATCGTGACGTTGGGCAACCGACTCAACGTGACCAGGCGGTCGAGTTGCTCGCGAAGCACCTCTGGGCCACCGACCTCGGTCCGCAGGGACGCCTCGGAGAGGATGGCGTGCATCCGCAGCGGTTTCGGTTGCCGGTGCAGTACCTCCTGACGAGTCAGCCGGGCCGTTACCCGCTCGTCGACGGTTTCCGGATCGGCTTCTCGACCGATGACGTTGACCTCGCGGGCATAACGCTCGGTCTGAAGGAGGCCAGGCACCAGCATCGGCTCGAAGTTCTTCAGTTCGACGGCCTCGGTCTCGTACGCGATGTACGTCGCGTACTTGCCGCCGAGGCGTTGCCACCACCCGTCTTCGCGCAGCCCTCTCGCCTGTTCGAGTAGCGAGGCACCCGGCTCTTCGTCGATCTTGACGCCGTAAGCGACCAACAGCTCCATGACGTCACCGACCCGGGGCCTGATGTCGCCGGACTCGATTCGGCTGATACGCGAGGACGAGCAACGAACGATCTCCGCCGCCGCCTCACCGGTCATGCCCTTCGCTTCGCGAAGCTTGCGCAGCTCACGGCCAAGTCTCCGGGAGCGCGGTGTCGCGGGCGTGAATCGAGGCATGCGTCGATGATGCATCCAGATCAGCCCAATCACTTGTCGGCACGCACATGTCTCTGAACCTTGGCCATGCGCGGTACTTGCATAGCATCACTTGATGCGCAATCCTGACGGGGTGCACTACGGACGGTTATCGGTCGTGCACGATGGGAAGCTGCGTCACGACAGGATGAGCTTCCGGCCGTAATCTCGTCAGGAGGTGACGCTGTTGCTCTCCACAGTCGTGTCGATGGTGTTCGGTGGGCTGGTGCCCGGGTTCCTGCTCGGGCTGCTCGCCTTCCGGGTGAAGTCTCGGTGGTGCCCGCGCTGCGGAGCGTCCACGCTGGCCAGTTACCCACCGGCGGAGCGCGACCGGTGACGGGCCGGCGGCTGCTCGACACCGACGAGATGCCGATCGGACGCCGCGTGGCCCGCTGGCGAGTCCGCCGCCGGATGACCCAACAGATGCTCGCCGACCGGCTCGGCAAGTCGAAGAGCTGGGTCGACAAGGTCGAACGCGGCGTACGCGCGCTGGACCGCTACTCGGTGATCCAGGAGATCGCCGAGGTGCTCCGCCTGGACCCGGCGGTCCTGCTCGGCCCTCACCGGCCACCGTCGGCAGCGGAAACCCGGCTGGACGGGGTCGAGGCGGTGCGCGCCGCCCTCGCCCGCTATCACCGCCGTCCCCCCACGCCGGTGCCGGCGGACCAGGTCGAACCACACGTCGCCCATGCCTGGCTCACCTACCAGCATGCCCACTACGCCCAACTTCTGCGCGTCCTACCCTCCCTGCTCGACGCCGCCCACGGCCACCGCGACCTGCTGGTACCCGCCTACCGGATCACCGCTTCAGTGCTGGTCAAGCTCGGCGAACCGGACCTCGCCTGGCTCGCCGCGGACCGCGCCGTCACCGCCGCCGGCAACCCCACCCACGCCGCCACCGCCACCATCGCCGTCACCCAGGCACTGCGCGCGCTGGGTCGCCACCGCCTCGCGCTCACCGCCGCCCGTGCCGCCGCCGACACCACGACCCACGATGCGGTACGCGGAACGCTGCTGCTTCAGGCCGGCCTCGCCGCCGCCGGCTGCGGCGACCGCCGGCACGCCGACGACCTGACCGACCGCGCCGCCGCACTCGCCGACCGCGGCGCCACCGACGACCCGCACCACACCGCGTTCAATCCCACCACCGTGCTGCTGGCCCGCTTCCTGACCGCCCTCGAAATCGGCGATAGCACCGAAGCGGTGGCTCGGCACGAGAGCGCGATCCGTGCCGGCGGATGGTCTCGGCTGCCGGTCGAGCATCGCGCCGCCCACCTCGTCGACGCCGCGCGCGCCCACCTCGGCACCGGCGATCTCACCGCTGCCGCCCGGGCGCTGGTCGAAGCCGATCGGATCGCTCCCGCCGAGGTCCGTTGCCGACCGGTCGCGCGTACCCTCGTCGCCGAGATAGCCCGGTGCGACCCGGCGGCGGCCGACGTCGCCCGGATCGCGGCCATGATCGGTCTCACCCGCTGACCCGGACCGGGTGGAATTGAGGGGCGAATTCAGGGGTTGTTTTGCCGAACCCCCTGAGCGAATGCCCGTTCCTTGCCGGGCCGACAATTCCGCGGCTACTTTTCTCGACGTTGCGCTGACGCAACGCCGCGAAGGAGAGCACCCGTGGACCTCACCCTGACCTTTGACAACGCGTACGCGGCACACGCCGCGGTCGTCATGTCGACCGTCGCCGAGTCGAACCCGGGCGAGAAGCTCCGGTACTGGCTGGTCGCCGCCGACGACGTGCCGGCGAGCGCCCGGACCACGCTCACCCGCATCGCCGGGCCGAACGCCACGGTGGAGTTCCTCCGGGTGGACGCCGCGCAGGTGAACCTGTCGAAGGGCAGCGACCCGCTGATGGCGTACCTGTCACCGGCGATGTACCTGCGGCTGCTGGTCCCGGCGGCGCTGCCGGCCGACGTGCGCCGGCTGCTCTACCTGGACTGCGACACGATGTGCCTGAACAGCCTGAAGCCGCTGTTCGAGGTGGACATGGGCGGGGTGCCGCTCGGCGGGGTGCGGGACCCGTTCAACCGCCGCCTGCTGGACATGGGCGGCATTCCCGGCCTGGCCGACTACGACCACCTCGACCCGCACGCGCTCTACTTCAACTCCGGCGTGCTGCTGATCGACGTGCCGCGCTGGAAGGAGTGCGAGGTGACCGAGGTGTCGCTGGACTACCTGCGCCGGCACGCGCACGAGTCCCGCTACCCGGACCAGGACGCGCTCAACTTCGCGGTGCACGCCAACTGGCTGCGGCTGCCGCACCGGTGGAACGACCTGATGGCCTGGCGGCGGGAGCCGGCGTTCGGCGGCAAGCTCACCGACTCGGCGATCATCCACACCGCCGGCCCGGTCAAGCCCTGGCAGCCCGGCTTCCCGCAGGGCGCCCGGCGTGACTTCTACTGGCAGCACCGGCGGCGCAGCGGTGGCGGCCTCGGTTCGACGCTGCGCCGTTGATCCTCGCGGGCACGACGAACGGCCCCACCACCGGGGGATCGGTGGCGGGGCCGTTCGTCGTCGTGGGGGACCTAGGGGCCGGGCACCGCCCAGCGCAGGCCGGCCGGGTCCCGGAACACCACCCCCACCGGCGGGCCGCCGGGGGTGGTTTCGAGCGTCGCGCCGGCCGCCAACGCCCGCTGCACGAGCAGGTGCGGGTCGGCCGGGGCGAGCGGCAGCGGACCATCCGGACCGCCCGGCTCACCCGGGCAGTCGGACCACTCGCTCACCGTCAGCCGGTGGCCGTCGACCACCAGTTCGGCGTGCAGGACGCGGCCGTCCAGCAGACACTCCCGCTGCACCGGCACCGCCTCGAAGACCGCCGCGTAGAACGCGGTCACCGTGGCCACGTCGGTCACCGTCAGGTGCGCACCGTTGCGCGGTTCCCCGACGCCCATCGCGTTACCGCCTCTCGTTCACTCCGCGATACGGGTACGGCCGGTCCAGCGGAAGACCGCCGGCGTGCCGTCGACGACGCCGGCCGGATCCCGCTCGAAGTGCTCGTAGCCCCCGTAGTGCCGTACCTTGATCTTGGATTCCACCGGGGACACCCGGTGGTTGCGCAGCTCGACCGGCAACGTCGCCGGCCCGCCCTCCAGCACCGCCTCGACGATGCCGGTGGCGTCCGCGCCTATCTGCTGGGCCGTCGGCGGCCAGGCGGTCCGGTCGTCACCGTTGACGAAGGACGTCGCCGTCCGGATGGCCGGGGCGGGATCGGAAGAAGCTGTCATGGCACGACCTCCGTCGCTCGTCGTTCCGCCTCGCCGTGCGCGCACCGCAGGTGCCGCGCGCGAGCGCCGGGCGGATCACCGCCGGTTCCGCCGGGGCGGAACGTGCGGCGATCTCCGGTGCGACTCGAACGTAATCCAGCTCACACTGCCGAAGTACCCTTAGCCGCCCCCTACCGGGGGCCGGCGGGCCCTACTCCCAGCGGAACAGGCGGGTGGCGAGCAGGCAGCCCAGGATGGCGGTGCCGGCCAGCACGAGCAGCTGCGACACGGACGGGCTCTGCCCGGCCCAGGCGGCGGAGAGGGTGTCCACGGTGGCGCCCAGCGGCGAGTATTCCCCGATGCGGGCCAGCACGGTGGGCATCTGGTCGCGGGGCAGCCAGGCCCCGGCCAGGAACAGCAGCGGGAAGAACAGCGTCGGCCCGATGGACTGCGCCGACCGCGCCGACGGGGCGAGCGCGGCGATGAGCAGGCCGATCGCGAACAGGCAGGCCACGCCGAGCAGGAAGGCCAGCACGAAACCGGGCACGTTGGCCGGCGCGGGCTGGTCCAGCAGGAAACGTACGCCGACCGCGGTGACCACCGCGCCGGCCACGCCCATCGCCAGGTTGACCACCACCTGGGCGATGAGCAGCAACGCCGGGCTGACCGGGGTGGTGGCCAGCCGGCGCAGCACCTTGCGTTCCCGGTAGATGCCCAGCGCCATCGGCAGCGTGAACAGCGCCAACATCCCGATCGTCAGGGAGAGCGCGATGGACGGCAGGAACGTCTGCTCACCGTGCTGCCCGGGGGTCGCCTCCTGGGGGGCCCCGCGCTGCGGCAGGCCGAACACCAGCATCAGGCCGAGCGGCAGCGCGAAGACGAAGAACAGCGAGACCGGCTCCCGCAGGAACAGCTTGGCCTCGACGGCGACGAGCTTGGACAGGGCGTTCACGATGACCTTCCGTCGAGCGCCGGCGGGGTGGCCGGGTGGCCGGTGAGAGAGACGAACGCGTCGTCCAGGGTGGGCTGCTCGACCCGGAGGCCGGCGTAGCGGATCTTGCGCTCGGTCAGCGCCGACAGCACCGCCTGGAGCACCTCCTCGGGCCCGGTGACGGTGACCTCGTCGCCGTCCCGGCGCACGGAGCTGACCTCGGGCAGCGCGGACAGCAGGGCGTCGTCGAGGTGGTCGACCGGGCGGAAGTGCACCCGGTGCTCGGCGTCCACCCGGGACATCAGCCCGGCCGGTGTGTCGATGGCGACCACCCGACCGGCGTCGATGAGCGCGAGTCGGTCGCAGAGCCGCTCGGCCTCGGCCATGAAGTGGGTGACCAGCACGACCGTCACGCCACGGTCGCGGATGCGCTCGACCAGGTCCCAGGTGTCGCGCCGGCCCTTCGGGTCCAGCCCGGTGGTCAGCTCGTCGAGGATGGCGATCTCGGGGCGGCCGACCAGCGCCAGCGCCACCGAGAGGCGCTGCTTCTGGCCGCCGGAGAGCTTGTGGAACGCGGTGTCGCGCTGCTCGGCCAGCCCGAGGTCGGCCAGCAGCTCGTCGATGTCGGCGCGGTTGCGGTAGAAGGACCGGTAGAGGTCCAGCGCCTCACGCACCCGCAGCTTGTCGGGGAGCTGGCTCTCCTGGAGCTGGGCGCCGACCCGCTGGCGCACCTCGGTGCGGTCGCGGATCGGGTCGAGCCCGAGCACCCGGACCGTGCCGCCGTCGGCGCGACGCAGGCCCTGCACGCACTCCACGGTGGTGGTCTTGCCGGCGCCGTTGCGGCCGAGCACCCCGAAGATCTCGCCCTGCTCCACCGTGAACGAGACGTCGTCGACCGCCACCTTGTCGCCGTACCTCTTGTGCAGGTGCTCGACTTCGATGACCGGCATCTGGCGGGATCCTCCGTCGCGTACGGGTGCCGCCGGGGAGTCGCGGCGTCGGGTGTCGGCATGATCGACCCGCCCGGCGGGCCGACGCCGCCCATCATCCGGGCAACCGAGGCACGGTTCAACCCATCGGTCGACGAATCGGGGGTGTGGGCCGGTCGCCAGGGGTGTCGGCCGGTCACCCGGCGTGTCGCCGGGCCCGGTGGGGGTGGCCGGCCCCCGGGCGGCCCGGCTACGGTCGGTGCGCCGCCGCCGGCGGCGAATCGCGAGAGGGGCGCCCGTGCCGCTGCTGAGCTGGCTCGACCGGTCCACCGACGAGCGACCGGACGCGATCCGGGTCGACGACCGGTCACTGTCCTGGGTGGAGCTGCGCCGGGCCGCCGCCGCGGTCGCCGACGACCTGCACGGGGTCCGCCGGGTCGCGGTGCCCGCCACGTCGAGCCTGGAGACCGTGGTCGGCGTGGTCGGCGGGCTGCTGGCCGGCGCGGCGGTGGTGCCGGTGCCGCCGGACGCCGGGCCGGTGGAACGCGACCACGTGCTGCGCGACTCCGCCGCCGAGGTGTTGCTGGCGACGCCCGGGACGCCGACCGTCGACGGTCCCGCCGCGCCGCCGGCCCTGCCGGTGGACCTGACCCGCCGCTCGGACACCCGGCGTCCCGAGCCGGACGCGGCGACCACCGCGCTGATCCTCTACACCAGCGGCACCACGGGCGCGCCGAAGGGCGCGGTGCTGTCCCGCCGCGCGGTCGCCGCCTGCCTGGACGGGCTGGCCGACGCCTGGGCCTGGACGCCGGACGACGTGCTGGCGCACGGCCTGCCGCTGTTCCACGTGCACGGGCTGGTGCTCGGCGTGCTCGGCCCGCTGCGGGTCGGCGGCCGGCTGCACCACGTCGGCCGGCCCCGCCCCGACCGGTACGCCGCCGCCGCCGGCTCGCTCTACTTCGGCGTACCCACGATCTGGTCGCGGATCGCGGCGGAGCCGGCGGCGGCGCGGGCGCTGCGCGGCGCCCGGCTGCTGGTGTCCGGCAGCGCCGCGCTCCCCGAGCCGGTCTTCACCGCGCTCACCGAACTGACCGGCCACCGCCCGGTCGAACGGTACGGGATGACCGAAACCCTGATCACGGTGAGCGCCCGGGCGGACGGGCCCCGGCGACCGGGCACGGTCGGCGTGCCGCTGCCCGGCGTGCGCACCCGGGTGGTCGACGAGCGGGGCACGCCGCTGCCCGCCGACGGGGAGACGATGGGCGAACTCCAGGTCCGCGGCGACACGCTCTTCGACGGCTACCTGAACCGGCCGGACGCCGACGCGGCGGCCCGGACCGCGGACGGCTGGTTCCGCACCGGTGACGTGGCGACGGTCGGACCGGACGGCGCCCACCGGATCGTCGGCCGGGCCGCCACCGACCTGATCAAGAGCGGTGGGTACCGGATCGGCGCGGGCGAGGTGGAGGACGCGCTGCTGGCCCACCCCGGGGTCCGGGAGGCGGCGGTGGTCGGCACCCCCCACCCGGATCTGGGCCAGCAGGTCACCGCGTACGTGGTCGGGGACGGGCTGGGCGAGGCCGAGCTGATCGACTTCGTGGCCCGGCAGCTCTCCGTGCACAAGCGGCCCCGGCAGGTGCGGCTGGTCGACGCGCTGCCCCGCAACGCCATGGGCAAGGTGCAGAAGAGCCGGCTGACCTAGGGGGCGGGGACGGTGACGGCGGTGAGCACCAGACCCCGCTCCACCAGGAACCGGCCGTCGAACGCGGTCAGTTCCACGCCGCCCAGCCGCGGGCCGGGCACCAGCAGCCGGGCGGTGAACGTGCCGGCCGGGTCGACCACGATGTCCGCCTCGGCGAAGTCCAGCCAGCGCCCGGTCAGCGGGAACCAGGCCTTGTAGACCGCCTCCTTCGCGCTGAACAGCAGCCGGTCCCAGCAGACAGCCGGGTGGGTGGTGCGCAACGCGGCGGTCCGGGTGCGCTCGGCCGGCAGCGCGACCGCGTCCAGCACCCCGTCGGGCAGCGGCGCGTGCGGCTCGGCGTCCACGCCGACGCTGCCGACCGTCCCGGACCGGGCGAGGGCGGCGCCACGGTAGCCGTCGCAGTGGGTCATGCTGCCGACCACGCCGGCCGGCCAGCCGGGCGCGCCCCGGACGCCGGGCAGGATCGCCGCCGGCGGCAGCCCCAGCCGGGCCAGCGCCCGGCGGGCGCAGTGCCGCACGGTGGTGAACTCCTGGCGGCGCTTCGCCACCGAGTTCGCGACGACGTGCTCCTCGGCCGGGTGCAGGCGTAGCCCGACCGGGTCGGTGAAGCACTCCTCCACCACCACGGCCGGCGGCAGGATCCGCTCGATCACGCCCCGGATGGTAGGGCGTGCCCGCCGGTGTGTCCGGCCCGTGGCCGGTGGTCAGGGGTCGCGTACGGGGGGAGGCCCGCTCCGCCGGATCAGCAGCGACTTGCGGACCCGGCCCTGCGCGCTGCACGGCAGCTCGTCGACGAAGTGCACCCGGCGGGGCCGGGCCGCCGCCGAGAGCAGTCGGCCGACGTGGTCGATGAGCGCCTGGGCGGTGAGCCCGGCCGCCGCGACGACGTACGCGACGACCTGCTCGCCGAGTGTGCGGTGCGGCGCGCCGACCACCGCCGCCTCGTGCACCCCGGGGTGGGTGAGCAGCACCTCCTCGACCTGCCGGGTCGGCACCGGTCGACCGCCGCAGCGCACCACGCCGGTGCCGTCCGGGCCGAGGATCCGGTGGCGTCCGGCCGGGTCCACGGTGGCCAGATCGCCGGTGGGGTGCCAGCCGTCGGCCGGCGGCGCCGACCCGGGCCGGTCGGTGTACCCGCTGAACAGCGTCGGGCTCCGGACGCTCAGTTCACCGACCGCGTCGCCGTCGGCGGTCACCGGCCGGCCGGCCTGGTCCAGCACCCGGGTCTGCACGCCGGGCAGCGCGGTGCCCGGCGTGCCGGCCGGCCCGGTGAGCACGATCAGTGTCTCCGTGGTGCCGTACCCCTCCACCGGGTGGTGCGAGGTCAGCAACCGCAGCCGTTCCCCCACGGCGGGCGCCAGTGGGGCGTCGCCGGAGACCAGCATGCGCGCCCGGGACAGCGTCCGGGCCCGGGGCGCGTCCCGGGCGATGCGCGCCCACTGCCGGGGCAACGCCAGGTAGATGGTGCCGGCCGGGCCGGCGGTGGCGTGCCGGTCGAGGTGGACGAAGCGGCTGCCCACCCGGAGCGCGCCGAGCAGGCCGACCACCAGCCCGAACGCCCGGAACAGTGGCGCGCCCTGGACGAGGACGTCGTCGGCGCTCCACCGCCAGGCGGCGGCGAGCAGGTCCAGGTCGGCGGCGATGGCCCGGTGCGAGATGCGGACGCCGCGGGAGGGCCCGCCGGCGCCGCCGGTGTAGAGGATCACCGCGTCGCTGGCCGGCAGCGGGTCCGGGTGCGTGGCCCAGGACCGTTTTCGCAGGTCCACCGGGACGATCGGCAGGGTGGCCCCGGCGGTGGTAGGACCGAGCAGCACGTCGGCGCGCGACTCGCGCAGGATGCGGTGCCGCTCGCCCGCCTCGGCGCCGGGCGGCAACGGCACCACCGGCACGCCGGCCTGGACGGCGCCGACGATCCCGACCATGGTCTCCAGGCTCGGCCCGGCCTCGACCGCGACCGCCCGGGCGCCCCGGATCCGATCGGCGACCGCGTTCGCGCAGCCCAGGAGCGCCTCGGCGGAGAGTGTCCGGCCGGCGACCCGGAGCGCGTCGGAACGGTCCGCCCCGGACCCCCGCAGCCCGGGCAGAAGCGTCATCGAACCGGGGCCCGGTGTCTCGGCGGTGGTTGGCAGATCACGCGCGAACCCTTCACGTCCCGGGCGCGCGGCCCGTGGCCGATCCCCCCGTCGTGCGGCGGATTGTCATCCGCCGACCACGGCGGACAGTCCGAAATTAGGCGGCTGAGCGGCGGCAGACAACCCCTACCCGGCGGGCCCGACGGCGCGTCCGGACGCCGCGTCACCGGCCCGGAGCGGCAGGTGGGGGGTGGACGACGAGTCCGTGATGAAACTCGTTCGCGTTGATCGCCGGGTGACGGGAAGCGTCCACGGGGATGACGGAATCGGGCCGTCGAATCGCGCCCGGTCCACCGGCGCGCCATCCGTCGGTCCCGGGAATAACGATTCCAATTTCATTCTTCCGCAGTTACCGGCGGGTCAACTTTCTTTCCCCTCACCGTTCCGCGCACCGGCTCGACGCGAATTTCTTCTTTAACAACAAGTTGCGGCAAAGGGCTTCCAGACGGACTGAAACGGGCAAGTTGGGCGAGCGACGAAAGCGCGGTGACGGCTGCCGGAATCGACCGGTGCCGCCGGGCCGACAATCGGCCGAAAGCGCCGGGTACCACGCGCCGGGCACACCGGTCGGAGCGGCCGGCGACGCCGGGCGCCCGCGACCCGCCGGCCGGCTCGTCGTCACCGCCCGACCGACGGGGCGGCACCCCGCCGGCGCGGTCGTCGCCCGGCCACCGGTGAACAGCGAGAACGCTCTCACGGCGAGCGGCGTGAGCCGCGGCGACGCCGGGTCGCCGCGCCGGCGGACCGGGGCGGACCGTCGGCGGCCGGGCCCGACCCCCCGAGGGTCGGGCGTCCGTTCTTCCCGCGCATTAGCGGCAAGGGTGGAAAACGTTACCAACCGACCTACCGGGCCGCCTGCGTCACGTTCCGGAAGAGGCGGATGACTTTCCGCTGTCGGACCACCCCGGCCACCGTCGTCGACCGCCGGCGAGGCGATGCCATGTTTGCTCATCCTTTACATCCTTCGACTTGCCGCCCAATTGCCGGGCTGACATACTCCACCCCATGAATCGGGATCGATAGAGGCGGACCGCGTCGATCCGCCCCGAATTGCGGGACCGCAGGTGGTGGCGGATTTTCGACGCACGAGACCAGGCGCGACGTTCGATGAAACGCCCACGTCGTACCATCGTTGTCGGTATTCGCCAATTGGAATGGGTCAAGGATTTGTGGGTCTCTGACTGCAACGAGTGTCACCGGAGACCACGGCGCGCGGCCCGAGGGGCCACAGCCGGGCGGAGGCCCGCCCCATGACGATGGCCGAACGGGACCGGCACCTCGACGTCCTGACCGGTCGGCTCACCGATCTGCTCCACCCGGGCGAACCCGCCACCGCCCCCGGCCCGATCACGCTGATCACCGGACCGGTCGGTGCCGGCAAGACCACACTCCTCCAGTCCTTCGCCCGGCGGTGCGCCGAGGCCGGCGTCACGTTCCTCGGCGCCAGCGCGTCGCGCAGCGAACGCACCGTGCCGCTGGAGGTGGTCCGGCAACTCCTCCGGCGGGCCACCGTGGACGACGCCGACCGCGACCGCGTCGGGCGGCTCCTGGACCGGGCCGTGCTGCGCTGGGGCGAGACGGCCGACGAGGAGGCGCTCGCCCCGCTCACCGCCGCGATCGGTGGCGAACTGCTGGAACTCGCGGCGCGGGCGCCCGCCGTGGTCGCGGTCGACGACGTCCAGCACGCCGACGCGCCGTCGCTGCGGTGCCTCGACCACCTGGCCCGTCGGGTCACCGGCCTGCCGGTGCTGATCGTGCTGACCGAGGCGCCGCGCACCCGGCCCTGGCACCCCACCGCGTACGCCGAACTGCTCCAGCCGGCCCGGCTGCACCGGGTCCGGCTGCCGCTGCTCTCCGCCGACGGGACGTACCGGATCCTGGCCGACCGGCTGGGCGCCCCGGTGGCACGGCGGGTCGCCGACGAGGCGCACCGGATCAGCGGCGGCAATCCGCTGCTGGTGCACGCGCTGGCCGACGACCACCCGGCCGGCGCCGACACCCCGACGCCCGGTGAGGCGTTCCGGGAGGCGGTGCTGAGCTGCCTCTACCGGTGCGAGCACCTGGTGCTCAAGACCGCTCGCGTGCTGGCGGTGACCGAGGAGCCGCTGCACGGCCCGCTCCTGCCCCACCTGGTCGACCTCCCCTCCGAGCTGAACCTGCACGCCGTCGACGCGGCCACCAGCGCCGGTCTCGTCGTCGCCGACGGCCTCCGACACCCGGCGGTACGCCGGGCGGTGCTCGACGGCATGACGGTGGAGGAACGCGCCCGGTTGCACCGCGCCGCCGCCCAACTGCTGCACGACGACGGCGCCCCGCCACCGCGGATCGCTCCGCACCTGCTGACCTCCGACGAGCTGACCGAGCCGTGGATGGCGCAGACCCTGCTCGACGCCGGCGAGCAGGCGCTCGCCGACGGCGACGTGGACACCGGCCGTCGCTACCTGCGCCGCGCCAACCGGGACTGCCCCGACGAGTGCCTGCGGGCCCGGATCCGGTCCGCCCTGGCCCGCGCCGAGTGGCGGCTCGACCCGCAGGGCGCGGTCCCCCACCTGCTCGGCGTCGCCACCGCCGTACGCGCCGGCCACCTGGGCACCCGGCAGGCCTCCGGGCCGATCCAGTACCTGCTCTGGCACGGCCAGATCGGCCGGGCCGTGGAACTCATCCACCATCTCGGCGAGCGTGCCGACGGCGTCGACGCGCGCTCGGCCGCCGACCTGATGATCATCAAGGGGTGGATGACCACGCTCTATCCCGGGGTTCCGCTCGACGGCGCCGCACCGACCGGCACCACCCGGGACCCGCTCGCCCTGGCCCGGGTCAGGCACCGGCTGCGCGGCGTCCTCCTGCTCGACACCGTGTTGGGTCGGGGCGACCTCGGCGCGCTGGAGAACGCCGAGCGCACCCTCGGGACGCTCGGGCTGGACGACGAGCCGAGCATGTGGAACGCGGTCTGCGCGGTGATCGCGATGATCTACGCCGACCGGCTCGACCTGGCCGGCGAGTGGTGCGACCGGCTGGACCGGATCGCCTCCGCCCGCCGGCACCGCACGCCGCGCGCGCTGCTCACCGCGGTCGCCGCCACCGTGGCGGGCCGACGCGGTGACCTGCGCCGGGCGCGCGAGCTCGCCGAGTCCGCGCTCAACCGGTTGTCCCCGAAGGGGTGGGGCGTCGTCATCGGCGCGCCGCTGGCCATCCGACTGTGGACGCTGACCTGCCTCGAGGAGTGGGACGAGGCGGCGGCCTGCCTGCGTACGCCGGTGCCGCCGGCGCTGTTCGAGACCCCGTTCGGCCTGCACTACCTGCACGCCCGGGGCGTGCACGCCCTCGCCGCGGGCAGTCCGGAGGCGGCGCTGGCCGACTTCCAACTGTGCGGGCAGCTGATGACCTCGTGGCGGCTCGACCAGGCGCCGCTGGTCCCCTGGCGTACCGAATCGGCGCGGGCGCTGCTGCGGATGGGCCGCCGGCAGCAGGCCGAGAAGGTGGTTCGCGAGGAACTGGACCGGCTCCGCCCGACCGACCTGCGCTACCGGGGCGCCGCGCTGCGGGTGCTCGGCACCGTCCGCGAGGGAGCCGAGCGGATCCGGGACCTGCGGTGCGCGGTACGGCTGCTGCGCCAGTGCGGGGACCGGGTCGAGCTGGCGCGCGCCCTCGGCGACCTCGGCCAGGCCCAGCAGGAGGCCGGCGACCTGCGCCAGGCGCGCAGCACGGCCCGGGCCGCGCGCGACCTCGCCGAGGAGTGCGGCATCCCGGTGCTGCGGCCGACGCCGGCCGGCCGGACCACCACGGTCGGCCGGACCGCCGCGCCCGACCCGGGTTCCGACGCCGGGATCCTGCTCACCGGCCTCAGCGACGCCGAGTCACGGGTCGCCGCGCTGGCCGCGCAGGGGCACACCAACCGGGAGATCGCCGAGCGGATGTTCCTCACCGTCAGCGCCATCGAACAGCGCCTGACCCGGATCTACCGCAAGCTCGACGTCAACTCCCGCAGCGAACTGGCCGCCCGGCTGCGGCTCGACCGCTGAGCCCCGCCGGCCGGCCGGCCCGTACCCCCCTGGCGGTCAACCGCGGCCGGCCACTCGGCCTGCGGTCACCTGCCGGAGTGTGGTCTCATCTCCTCGATCGGCTGTCACCTGCTGTCCATCGTGGCGAAACACGCCCGTCATCCGGTTCGGACGACACCCCCCTTCCGGGCGACCACGCAACCCCTAACGCCCCGTCCGCACCGCAGGTTTACCGCCGAAACGGTGGGGTCCCGGGACCGTTGTCGCACGCCAGGGCCGATGCCAGACTCGCCTGGAGCCGGAACGGTCGTCCGACGACGCGCTCCGGTGGGGAGGATTCCAGGGTCCACCCGGCCGACGACCCGGTGCGCTTCACCCCTGTTTTCGCGTCTGCGACGGGTGTGGTGAAGGGGTCGCCGACGACACCGGGCGGAGCGGCGTGCCGGCGGCGGTGACCCCGTCGCGGCGCCGCCGACGAGAAGGGCTGACGACACACGTGCTGGTACAGCGAGAGGAACAGCTCACCCTGCTGCGCGAGACCTTCCAGAACTGCGAGCGGCAGCGGAAGGGACACGTCTCACTCGTCACCGGCGCGGTGGGCAGCGGCAAGACGAGCGTGCTGGAATCGTTCGGCGACTGGGCGGCCGGGGCCGGCGGCCGGGTGCTCAGCGCGACCGCGTCGCGCGCCGAACGGGGACTGCACCTGGGGGTGCTGGGCCAACTTCTCCAGGGGGCGCGGCTCGACCCCGAGACCGGCATCCGGGTGGAGAACCTGCTGCGCCACTCCCCGACCGCCCCGCCGGAACCCGGACACGACGGCAGCGACGACCCCGCCGACCAGGTGTGGGCGCCGGTGCTGCACGGCCTGTTCAGCACGCTGCTCGACCTGGCCGAGTCGGCGCCGCTCGTCCTGACCGTCGACGACGTGCACCACGCCGACCCGGCGTCGCTGCACTGCTTGCTCTACGTCGCCCGCCGGCTGCGACACATTCCGATCATGGTGGTGCTGGCCGAGGCCCGCACGCTGCGCCCGGCGCACCCGCACTTCCGGGCCGAACTGTTCAGCCAGCCCTACTTCACCCGGATCACCCTGCCGCCGCTGACCGTCGAGGCGATCGCCCGGCTGGTCGACGACGACGTCGAGCCGGCGGCCCGCGAGGCCGCCGAGCGGTGCCTGCGGATGACCGGCGGCAACCCGCTGCTCACGCGGGCGCTCATCGAGGAACGGCCCCGGCCGGCGACGGACGAGGAACCGACCGCGGACGCCGCCCTCGGCGACGCGTTCGACCAGGCGGTGCTCGGCTGCCTGTACCGGCACGAGCCGGGCGTGCGCCGGGTGGCGCAGGCGATGGCGGTGCTGGACCGGCCCGGCGGCCGGGCCGACCTGCTCGGCCACCTGCTCGACGTGGTGCCGGAGTCGGTCACCCCGATGGTCAGCATGCTGCGCACCACCGGCCTGCTGGACCAGGACCGGCTGCGACACCCCCGGATCCGGCGGTCCATCCTGGCCGACATGTCCGTCGACGAACGACGGGGCCTGCACCAACGGGCCGCCGAGGTGCTGCACGAGCACGGCGTCGAGCCGGGCGACGTGGCCGAGCACCTGGTCGCCGCCGGCTGGGCGGAGGCCGGGTGGACGGTGCCGGTGCTGCACGACGCCGCCGCCCAGGCGCTCGCCGCCGGCCGGCCCGACGTCGCCGCCGGCTGCCTGCGCCTCGTCGGTCGCGCCGAGGTGGACGACGACCAGCGCGTCGCCATCACCGCCATGCAGGTCAGCGCCCGCTGGCAGATCAACCCCCTTTCCGTCAACGGTCAGCTCGACCAACTGGTCGCCACCGCGCGGGCGGGCGGCTGGCCGACCGACGCCGCCCTGTCCGCCGTGCCGTACCTGCTGTGGCAGGGGCGGGCCGAGGAGGCCGACGAGGCGATCACCGGCTGCGCCGGGGACGACGAGCAGGCCCACGCCCACGCCGCCGGGCGCCGGCGGACGATGCACCTGCTGCTGGGACTCTCCCACCCGGACCACCTGGCCGCCGTACGGGAGACGGCGGGCACGCCACGCGCCGCGCTGCTGGCCGGCGGTTCCTCACCGGCGCAGGCGCTGGGCCTCGTCGGCGCGGCGCTGTCCCCGACCGGCGACCACGACGCGGTGGCCGGCGCCGAACAACTGCTGCACCGCCACCACTCCGACGACGGCATGCTCCCGCTGTTGGCCGCGCCGCTGCTGGCGCTGCTCTGGGCCGGCCGCGCCGACCGGGTGGCCGCCTGGACGGCGGCGCTGCTGGAGCGGCCGGCCGTGCGGCACGCCCCGCTCTGGCGGGCCGTGCTGCGGGCGCTGCGCGCCGAGGCGGCGCTGCGGCTGGGCGACCTGACCGTGGCCGACCAGCAGGCCCGGGCCGCGCTCGACGACCTGCCGGTGGCCGCCTGGGGCGTCGCCGCGGCGGGCCCGCTGGCCACGCTGATCGCCTGCGCCACCGAGTCCGGGCGGCACGCCGAGGCGGACCGCTGGCTGGCGCAGAGCGTGCCCGCCGGTGCCTTCCGCACGCCGCTCGGGCTGCACTACCTGGCCGCCCGGGCACGTCACCACCTGGCGCTCGGCCGGGCCCACGCGGCCACCACCGACCTGCGCCGGTGCGGCGAACTCATGCGCGCCTGGGGCGTGGACGTGGCCGGGCTGGTGCCCTGGCGGCTGGAGCTGGCCCGGGTGCAGTTCGCGGTGGGCAACAAGGCACACGCCACCCAACTGCTTCAGGAGCAGCTACGGGCACCGCACGGGGTGGACGACCGCACCCGGGGCCGGGCGCTGCGACTGCTCGCCGGCACCACCGCGCCGGACCACCGGCGCAAGCTGCTCTCCGAGGCGGTGAACCTGTTGCAGGGCTGCGGCGACCGGCTGGAGCTGGTCCGGGCGCTCGGTGACACCGGGCAGACGCTGCAACGGGCGGGCGATTCGGCGCAGGCGCGGCTGCTGGTCCGCCGGGCGTACCAGCTGGCGCAGGACTGCGGGGCCTCGGTGCTGGCCCAGCGGCTGGTCCGGCGCGAGCCGGGCAGCGTGCCGGCGGGTCCGCCGGCCGAGACAGCGGAGCCGGAGGACGGGCTCAGCGAGGCCGAACGCCGGGTGGCGGCGCTCGCCGCGCAGGGCCACACCAACCGGCAGATCTCCAGCAAGCTGTTCATCACGGTGAGCACCGTGGAGCAGCACCTCACCCGGGTCTACCGCAAGCTCGACGTCAAGCGCCGCTCGGACCTGCCGGCCCGGCTGGTGGCCTTCGCCGAGCCGCTGGGCGAGGAGATCCAGCCTGCCGCGTCCTGACCCGACCCGGGTAAGGCGGGGCCCCTTGTTAACACCGGGTGTTAACAAGGGGCCCCGCCTTAGCCGACTGCGTCAGGAAGGGACCCCGCCTTACCCGCTCAGCACCAGGTCGGCGGCGGCGGTGACCCCGCCGGCGCGGCGCAGGCAGTCGCGCCAGCGGGCGGCCCGGTCGCGGAACGACGGCTCGGCCAGCAGCCGGCGCAGCTTGCCGACCACGTCGTCGACGTCGAGCGGGTCCTCGTGCTCGACCGCCAGCGCCACGCCGGCGTCGACCACCCGCACCGCCCCGTCGTAGCAGTCGAACCAGAACGGCATCACCAGCTGCGGCACCCCGAACCAGGCCGCCTCGTGGATCGCGTTCGCGGCGGCGTGGTTGAAGAACACCCGGACGTGCGGGTGCGCCAGCACCTCCACCTGCGACGGCAGCCACGACTCGACGCGCAGGTTCGCCGGCAGCTCGTCGGCCGGCGGGAGCAACCCGTGTCGGGCGGCGGGCAGCTTCCACAGCACCTGGTGCTCCGGCCCGAGCCGGGCGGCCACCTCCACCAGCGCGGCAACCTGCGCGGCGGTCGGGCGCATGATGGTGCCGAAGCCGACGTAGACCACCGACTCGTGAGCGTCGAGCCAGGCCCGCAGCTCGGCGCCGTCCGGGCTCGGCACGATCTCCCGGGGCACCATCGAGCCCACCATGCGCAGCTTCGCCGGCGCGGTGTCGAACGGGTACTCCAGCCCGAACACCGTGTAGGCGAGCAGCGCCTCCGCCGCCTCGGCGTACTGCGAGGGACGTAGCTCGACGTTGCTGATGCCGGCGTCCGCGCGCCGCGCGGCGGCGGCGGTGCTGCGGGCGAGCCGCTCCGGCTCGGTGAGCGTGGCCACCAGCGCGGCCCGGTAGCGGTCGTTCGCCGCCCGCTGGCTGGGGTTCATCGCCAGCGGGAGCCCCGACAACGACATCGGGTACGCCGGCGGCAGACTGTCCTGGAGGAAGTTCGACGGCGGCACCGTGACGCTGATGACGAACGGCACCCCACGGGTGGTGGCCGCGTCGAGGCCGAACGAGGCGAACGAGTCCACCACCGCCCGCACCGGTCGCACCTCGTCGATGACGGCCAGGCAGCGCTCGTACAGCTCGTGCAGGTGGTCGAAGTCGGTGGAGGCGTCGACGTAGCTGGCGAAGTTCACCACCCGGGAGCCGGTGGACATCCGGCGGTGTGTCTCGTCGTCCCAGTGCTCCGGGCGGACCTCCACCCGGGGCGGGCCGAGCGAGACGAACCGCAGGTCACCGTCGCCGGGCAGCGCCTCGATCTCGGCCCGCCGCTCATCGGTGCAGGCGAAGCGGACCGGTCGGGCGGCCCGGCGCTTCAGCTCACCGGCCAGCGTGAGCAGCGGGTTGAACAGCCCCGCGCTGCCGGAGCTGACCAGCAGCAGCGGTCCGTCGTCGGGGGTCATCGCGGCCGGCCCCTAGTCCATCGCCCGGCGCATGAAGCCACGGATGCCGACGGCGGTGAAGACCACGAACACCCCGGCGAGCACGACCAGGTCCAGCCAGAGCGGCACCGACTCGACACCGGGCGGGGCGACGAGCGACCGGGTCCCCTCGCTGACGTAGGTGAGCGGGTTGATCGCGCAGACCACCTGGAACCAGGGCAGCGAGTCCAGCGCGCGCAGCGGGAACTGGGTGGCGCCGGTGAACATCAGCGGCGTCAGCGTGACCGTGAACATGATCTGGATGCGCTGCGGCGGGACCAGCGTGCCGAACGTCAGGCCCATGGCGGCGCCGACCAGCGCGCCGGCGGCCAACACGCCGATCACCGGCAGCAACGTGGACAGCGGCCAGGTGACGCCGAGGATCAGCATGCCGACCGGGATGAGCACCAGCCCGGCGACCAGCCCCCGGATCGCCCCGAAGACGATCTTCTCGAACGCGACCAGCGGGATCGCCATCGGCGACAGCAGCCGGTCCTCGATCTCCCGGGTGAAGGAGAAGTCCATCACCATCGGCAGCGCGGTGTTCTCCAGCCCGATCAGGAACGCGTTGAGCGCGATGACGCCGGGCAGCAGCACGTTGGCGAAGTCGTCGGAGGCGTACCCGAGGTCCTTGAGCACCTTGCCGAAGATCAGCAGCATGAACAGCGGCTGGAGGAACACCTGGGCCAGGAACGCGCCCACCTCGCGGCTGGTGACGAACATGTCGCGCCACAGCACCGCCCGGAACGTGGTGAGCTGGTCGCGCAGGCGTACCGGCGGGGGTGCGGTGACGGCCGGCGGCGCCGGCGCGGCGGGGGCGGTGACGGTCACCGAAGTTCCCTTCCGGTCAGGTGGATGAACACGTCCTCCAGGCTGGGCTGGCCGACGCTGAGGTCGCGGACCTCGCAGCCGAGGTCGGTGAGGACCTTCAACGCCATCGGCACGGCGTTGGCCGGCGCGCCGGCGGTGTAGACCCGGAACGACAGCGGCGCGTCCGGGTCCTCCGGCGTCGGCATCGGCGGCATGCCGGGGAACATCGGCAGCTCCGCCGCGCCGCCCGCGCGCAGCCGCTCGACGCGCTCCACGTCCGGCACGTCGGCCAGCGCGGTCTGTACCGCCTCGACCGGGGCGCCGGGCGCGACCACCAGGGTCAGCGTGCTGCTGCCGGGCAGCGTCCGGGTCAGCGCCGCCGGCGTGTCCAGGGTGAGCAGCTTGCCGTGGTCGACGATGCCGACCCGGTCGCAGAGCTTCTCCGCCTCCTCCATGTCGTGCGTGGTCACCACGACGGTGACCCCGGACCGCTTCAGGTCGGCGATCCGCTCGTGCACGAACAGCCGGGACTGCGGGTCGAGACCGGCGGACGGCTCGTCGAGGAAGAGCACCCGGGGGGCGTGCATCAACGCCCGGGCGATCATGGTGCGCTGGGCCAGGCCGCCGGAGAGGAAGTCGGTGCGGGCCTTCGCGAAGTCCTTCAGACCCATCTGCTCCAGCAGCTCGTCGGCGCGCCGGGCGCGGCGGGACCGGGACACCCGGTGGTACGCGGAGTGGAACAACAGGTTCTGCCGGACGGTGAGCGACCGGTCCAGGTTGACCCGCTGCGGCACCACCGCGAGCAGTTGCCGGGCCACGGCCGGCGCGCGGGACACGTCCGCGCCGCAGACCAGGGCACGGCCGGCGGTGGCCCGCACCCGGGTCGTCAGCACCCCGATCGTCGTGGTCTTGCCCGCGCCGTTCGGCCCGAGCAGACCGAAGACCTCGCCCGCGGCGACCGAGAAACTCAGTCCGTCCACCGCCGGCGGCATGTCGGGCCGGTATCTCTTGACCAGCCCGTCGACCACCACTGCCTCGTCCACGTCGTCATGCTCCCGTCCTGGTTCCTGGTAAGACAGTTGTCCGCCACCGCGATAGGGGGCGTTAGGGGCAGCCAAGGGGCGGCCTCACAGCCCCCGCTCCGCGAGCCATCCGTCGACGGTGGCGCCGAGTTCCGGGCCACGTTCGCCGACCATGGTGAAGTGGTCGCCGGCCGCGTCCCGCGTCTCGTGCGGGTACGGCCACACCGACCGCCACCCGCCGGGTTCCCCGGTCCACTCCCCCAACGGCTCGCCGGCGCGTACGAGCAGCGTCGGCGCGGCCATCGGCGCGGGGTTCCAGTCGAGGAACAGCGGCAGGTAGCCGGCCCACGCGGTGGCCCGGTGGTCGTCCATCGGGGTGTACGCGCTGTCCCGCTCGACCATCCCGTCGAGCAGCTGCGAGGTCCAGCCGCCGAGCACCTCGCTGCCGGGCGGGTAGGTGTCCATCAGCACCACCGCGGCCGGGGCGCGGCCCTGCCGCTCCAGCTCGGCGGCGAGCAGGTTGGCCACCATGGCGCCGCCGGAGTGGCCGGCCAGCACGAAGCCGCCGGGTCCGACCGTCCGCAGCACGGTGTCCACGTGCACCCGCAGCAGCGCGTCGAGGTCGGCGGGCAACTCCTCGCCGACGCCGAACCCGGGGTTGGGCAGCGCCCACACGTCACGCCGGCCGCGCAGCCCGGCGGCGACGCGGGCGTACTCGTGCGCGCCGGAGAGCAGCGACATGGTGCAGCAGCAGACCACCGGCGTGGCCGGCCCGTCGGCCAGCCGCATGACGCCGGCCGGCCGGGTGAGGTCCTCCGGGCCGGTGAAGCTGGGCCGGAACTGGGCCAGCTTCACCAGCAGCTCGGCGTAGCCGGCCGCGTCGGCGCGCGCCTTGGGCTGCCGGAACAGCCCGCCGAGCAGGCCGCCCGCGCCGTCCGGCGTCGCCGCGTCGGCGGGCGCGTCGGCGGCCTGCCCGCCGAGGATCGCGCCGAGCAGGTGCCCGGCCAGCGCGACCGGGGTGGGGTGGTCGAAGAGCAGGGTGGCGGACAGCTCGGCCCCGGTCTCCTGGCGCAGCGCGTCACGCAGCTCCAGCGCGGTGAGCGAGTCGAAGCCCAGCTCCAGGAAGTCCCGGTCCTCCTCGACCGCGCCCGGACCGGCGTGCCCGAGAACGGTGGCGGCCTGTGCCCGGACCAGGTCCAGCAGGATCCGCTGCCGGTCCCCGGTGGGCACGGCGGCCAGCCGGTCCCGCAGCGCGGTCGCCGGGTCGGAGCCGCCCCCGGTGGCCGGGCCGGCCGCGTCGGGCAGGGCCGCGTCGGGCACGCCGCGCAGCAGCGGGGCCGGGCGGACCGCGGTGAACGCGGGCACGAACGCCGGCCAGTCGACATCCGCGACGGCGACCTCGTCGCCGCCACCGGCGACGGCCCGGTCCAGCGCGTCGAGGGCCACGCCGGGGTCCAGCGGGCGGATGCCCCGGCGGCGCAACTGCTCCGGGTCGGTGGCCTCGCCGTGCCACGGCGCCCACGCCAGCACGGTGGCCGGTCGGCCGGCGGCGCGGCGGCGGGCGGCGAGGGCGGCCAGGCCGGCGCCGGTCGCGGCGGTGACCGCGGCGCCGCCGCTGCCCCAGGTGGCGGCCGTGGAGACGAAGATCAGGAACTGGTCGACCGGGTGGTCGGCGCAGACGGCGTCGAGCCGGGCCACCGCGGCCAGGTGCGCGCCGACCGTGTCGGCCAACCGGTCCGGGTCGGCCGCCGCGACCGGCTCGCCGGCCCCGCCGGCGTCGGCCACGTGCAGCACGGTACGCACCGGCGTGCCGGCCGCGGCCAGTCGCGCCAACGCGGCGGACAGCGCGTCCGGACCGGCCACGGTGGTCACCTCGAGGCCGTGCGCCGTGGTCAGGTCGACGTCGCCCACGGTCTGCCCGCCCCCGTCCACCGTCGTCCGCCCGGTGTCGTCGCCGGTCGGGTCGTCGTCGGTGAAGGCCGGCGGGCCGGCCAGGAGCAGGTGGGTCGCGCCCGCCTCGGCGAGCCGGCGCAGCAGGTGCGGGCGGCGGACCGGGGCGTCGCCGTGCACCAGCACCGCGCCGTCCGGCCGCCACGGCCGGTCGACGCCGGCCGGCGCGCGTTCCAACCGGCGGGCGCGCAGGCCACCGGCGCGGATCGCGAGCTGGTCCTCGACGCCGTTCCCGGCCACCACGCGGGCGAGCCGGGCGGCGTCCGGGCCGGCCGGTTCGGCGGGCAGGTCCAGCAGGCCGCCCCAGAGCCGGGGGTGTTCCAACGCCAGCACCCGGCCCAGGCCCCAGAGGCTGGCGACCGCCGGGTCGGGCGCCGGGTCGTCGGCGTCGACGGCGACCGCGCCCCGGGTGACGCACCACAGCGGCGCGGTGACCCCGGCGTCGGTAAGCGCCCGCACCAGCGCGACGGTGCCGGCGAGGACGTGCGCGCCGCCGGTGGCCGTCGCTCCGGCCGCGCCCGTTCCCCGCCCCGGTCCGGCCGCCGGCGCTCCGCTGTCCGCCGACGCGTGGACGGCGGCGACGGCGGGCAGCAGCGAGATCACCCGGACCGGGGTGACCGTGTCGAGGCGGTCGCGCAGCGTGGCGACCGGGTCGACGCCGGGCGGCGCCGGTACGGGCACCGGGTCCAGGCCCTCGGCGCGTACCGCGTCGGTCACGGCGTCGAGCAGGCCGCCGGGTAGGCCGACGACCAGGCACGGGCCGGTGGGCGCGGCGCCGGTGGGCGGGTCGACCGGGGTCCAGCCGGTCCGGTAGCGCAGTCCGTCCAGGGTGGCCGCCCGGCGGCGGCGGTCCCGGTAGCCGGTCAGCGCCGGCAGCAGGTCACCGAGCGGGCCGGCCGCGTCGTCGTCGAGGCCGAGCAGGTCGGCGAGCGCGGCCGGGTCGCCGCCCTCGGCGGTGGACCAGAACTCGCCGTCGGCCGGGTCGGCGGGGCGCGGGGCCAGGTCGAGCCGGATCGGGTCGGGCCAGAACCGCTCGTGCTGGAACGCGTACGTGGGCAGGTCGACCCGGGTGGCGTCGGTGCCGGCGAACAGCGCGGGCCAGCGTACGCCGGCACCGCGCAGGTCCACGGCGGCGAGCGCGGCGAGCAGGCCGGCCGGTTCGGACAGCTCACGCCGGGCGGCCGGGACGAACGCGGCCGGCTCGGCGTCGGGCAGGCACTCGCGGGCCAGCGCGGTCAGCGCGGCGTCCGGGCCGAGGTCCAGGAAGGTGCCGGTCCCGGCGGCGGCGAGCGTGGCCACCGCCGACGAGAACCGCACCGTGTCCCGGACGTGCTCGACCCAGTAGCCGGGGTCGGTGGCCTGCGCGTCGGTGAGCGGCTCCCCGGTGCGGTCGGAGACCAGCGGCACACTCGGCGGCTGCCAGGTGAGTTTCTCGGCGACCACCCGGAACTCGGCCAGCATGTCGTCCATCCGGGCCGAGTGGAACGCGTGGCCGACCCGCAGCCGGCGGGTCCGGCGGCCCTGGGCGGCGAGCCGCTCGCCGGCGGCGAGCACCGCGTCCTCGTCACCGGAGAGCACCACCGCTTCGGGGCCGTTCACCGCGGCCAACGCCACCCGCGCGTCGAGCAGCGGCGTCACCTCGGCGGCGGACGCGCGGACCGCGAGCATCGCGCCGCCGGCCGGCAGCGCCTGCATGAGCCGGGCCCGGGCGGCCACCAGCGTGGCCGCGTCCGGCAGCGACAGCACGCCGGCGACGTGCGCGGCGGCCAACTCGCCGACGGAGTGGCCGAGCAGGTGCGCCGGGCGCAGGCCGACGCTGGTGACCAGCCGGTACGCGGCGACCTGGTAGGCGAAGAGCGCGGGCTGGGTCCACTCGGTGCGGTCCAGCAGCGCCGCCTCCGGGGTGTCCGGCGCGGCGAACGCCACCTCGCGCAGCGGGCGGCTCAGGTGCCTGTCGAGTTCGGCGGCCACCTCGTCGAACGCGGCGGCGAAGACCGGGAAGCGGCGGTGCAGGTCGGCGCCCATGCCGGGGCGCTGGCCGCCCTGCCCGGGGAAGAGGACGGCGAGCTTGCCGGCCGGCCGGGCCACGCCGCGGACCACGCCGGGGGCGGGCCGCTCCTCGGCGACCGCGCGCAGCCCGGCGCGCAGCGCCGCCGGGTCGTCGCCGGTGACCGCGGCCCGGTGCGGCAGCGCCGCCCGCGTGGTGAGCAGCGCGTACGCCACGTCGGCCGGGCGCAGGTCGGGGTGGGCGGCGAGGTGGTCCAACAGCCGGCGGGCCTGCCCGGCGAGCGCCGGCCCGGAACGCGCGGAGACCACCCACGGCACCGGCGGGGCGGGGTGTCCGGCCGGCGGGCCGGGTAGCTCCTCGACCTGTTCGATGACGGCGTGGGCGTTGGTGCCGCTGACGCCGAACGCGGAGACGCCGGCCCGGCGTGGGCGGCCGGTCGCCGGCCAGGGCCGGGCGTCGGTCAGCAGCTCCACCGCGCCGGCCGACCAGTCGACGTGCGGCGTGGGCCGGTCGACGTGCAGCGTGGCCGGGAGCCGGCCGTGCCGCATGGCGAGCACCATCTTGATGATCCCGGCGACGCCGGCGGCGGCCTGGGTGTGGCCGATGTTCGACTTCACGGAGCCGAGCAGCAGCGGTTCGGCCCGGTCCTGGCCGTACGTGGCGAGCAGCGCCTGCGCCTCGATCGGGTCACCCAGCGTGGTGCCGGTGCCGTGCGCCTCCACCACGTCCACCTCGGCGGCGGTGAGCCCGGCGTTGGCCAGCGCGGCCCGGATGACCTTCCGCTGGGCGGGGCCGTTGGGCGCGGTGAGGCCGCTGCTGGCGCCGTCCTGGTTGACCGCGGTGCCGCGTACCACGGCGAGCACCGGGTGGCCGTGGCGGCGGGCGTCGGAGAGCCGTTCGACGAGCAGCATGCCGACGCCCTCGGACCAGCCGGTGCCGTCGGCGGCGGCGGCGAACGACTTGCACCGGCCGTCGGTGGACAGGCCGCGCTGCCGGGAGAACTCCACGAAGACGGTGGGGGTGGCCATCACGGACACGCCGCCGGCCAGCGCCAGCGTGCACTCCCCCAGCCGCAGCGCCTGGCAGGCCAGGTGCAGCGCGACGAGCGACGACGAGCAGGCGGTGTCCACGGTGACCGCCGGGCCCTCCAGGCCCAGCGCGTACGCGATCCGGCCGCTGGCCACCGCCGCCGCGCTGCCGGTGCCGAGGTAGCCCTCGACGCCGCCGCCGACGCCGGTGAGCAGCGCCGCGTAGTCGCCCTGGCTGCTGGTGGCCGCGTACACGCCGGTGGGCGCGCCGCGCAGCGCGGTGGGGTCGACGCCGGCGGACTCGAACGCCTCCCACGCGGTCTCCAGCAGCAGCCGCTGCTGCGGGTCCATGGCCAGGGCCTCACGCGGGCTGATGCCGAAGAACGCCGGGTCGAAGTCGCCGGCGTCGGGCAGGAAACCGCCGTCGCGGACGTAGGACGTGCCCCGGCTGGCCGGGTCGGTGTCGTAGAGCGCGTCGAGGTCCCAGCCCCGGTCGGCGGGGAACGGCGCCATCGCGTCGCGGCCGGCGTCGACCAGCTCCCAGAGCTGCTCGGGCGAGCGCACCCCGCCGGGGAAGCGGCAGCTCATCCCGATGATCGCCACCGGTTCGGTGAGCCGGTCGGCGAGCTGCTGGTTCTGCTGCTTGAGTTTCTGGTTGTCCAGCAGCGACGCGCGCAGCGCGCCCACCACCTCGTCCAGCGAGACGCTCATCGGGCCCTCCCTGCGGCCGGCCGGGTCACGAGTCGGATCCTTCGAGCGCCATCCGGACCAGTCCGGCGACGTCGAGGTCGTGGATCTCGGCCGCCGGCACGTCCGGGGCCGGGTCGGCGGCCGGCGCGGCGGTGTCGCGGCCGAGGCGCAGCAGCTCGTCGAGCAGTCCGGCCTGGCGCAGCCGGTCCAGCGGGATCGCCGCGAGCACCCGCCGCACCGTCTCCTCGTCGGCGCCGCCGGCCGGCTCGTCGCCGCCGGGGAACAGCTCGTCGTCGAGGTACGCGGCCAGCCCGGCCGGGGTCGGGTAGTCGAACACCACGGTGGTGGGCAGTTCGCGCCCGGTCGCGGCGGTGAGCAGGTTGCGCAGCTCCACCGCGGTCAGCGAGTCGAACCCGAGGTCGAGGAAGCCCCGTTCCGGCTCGACCGCGTCGACCGAGGGGTGGCCGAGCACCTTCGCCGCGTCGGTGCGTACCAGGTCCAGCAGCGCGTCCCGGCGGTCGTCGGCGGTCAGCGCGCGCAGCTCGGCGAGCCGGTCCCGGCCGTCCGGCCCGGCCGCTGCGACCGGCTCGGCGGCAGCGGCGGCGAGCGCCCGCACGGCCGGCAGGTCGGCCAGCAGCGGGCTGGGCCGCAGCGCGGTGAACAGCGGGTGGAACGTGGCCCAGTCGACGTCGGCGACGGTGACGCAGGTGTCGCCGGCGGCGAGCGCGTGCCGCAGCCCGGCCATCGCCGGTTCGGGCGGCAGCACCCGCAGGCCGCGTCGGCGCAACTGCTCCGGCGCGTCGTCGTCGAACATGCCGGACTCGGTCCACGGCCCCCAGGCCACCGACGTGGCCGGCAGCCCGCGGTCCCGTCGCCGCTCGGCGAGCGCGTCCAGTGCGGCGTTGCCGGCCGCGTACCCGCCCTGCCCGCCGCTGCCCCAGGTGGCGGCGATGGAGGAGAAGAGCACGAACGCGTCCAGCTCGACGCCGTCGAGCAGCTCGTCGAGCAGCTCCGCGCCGGCCAGTTTCGGCCCGATGACGTACGCCAGGTCCTCCAGCGTGGTCTCGGCCAGCGGCACCACCTCGCTGACGCCGGCGGCGTGCACCACCGCGCGCAGCGGTGGCCCGTCGGAGCGCAGGTCGGCGAGCAGCGCGGCCATGGCGGTCCGGTCGGCGGCGTCGGCGCGGGCGACGCGGCAGTCGACGCCGGACGCGGTCAGCTCGGCCAGCAGGTCCGTCGCACCCGGCGTGTCGACGCCACGCCGGCTGGTCAGCACGATCCGTTCGGCGCCGGCGTCGGCCGCCCAGCGGGCCACGTGCCCGCCGAGCGCGCCGGTGCCGCCGGTGATCAGGACCGTGCCGCGCGGCTGCCACGGCGGGCGTTCACCGTCGGTGGCGGCGGGGGCGAGCCGCCGGGCGTACGTCCCGTCGCCGCGTACCGCGAGCTGGTCCTCCGTGGTGGTGGTCAGCAGCGCGGCGAGTCGGCGGACGGTGTCGTCGTCCACGGTGGCGGGCAGGTCGACCAGGCCGGCCCAGCGGGCGGGCTGTTCCAGCGCGGCGACGCGGCCGAGGCCCCACAGCGCCGCCTGCCGGGGACTGGGCGGGGCGTCGCCGACGCCGACCGCGCCGCGGGTGGCGCACCAGAGCCGGGCCGGCGCGTCCAGGTCGGTGAGTGTCTGGAGCAGTCCGACGGTGGCGGCCAGGCCGCGCGGCAGGGTCGGGTGCTCGGCGTGCGGCGTCTCGTCCAGTCCGAGCAGGGACAGGATGCGGGCCGGCCCGTCGGCGGTGGCGGCGGCGACCAGGTCGGTCAGCCGGGTGGCCAGTTCGTCGGCGTCGGCGGTGGTGTCCACCGGCGCGGTGGTGGCCGCCGGGCCGAGCGCGCCGGCCAGCGCGACCAGGCCCGGTTCGGCGGCCCGGTCGGCGGGCAGCAGCACCAGCCAGCGGCCCGGACCGTCCGGCGCGGGCGCGGTGGTGGCGTCGACCGGTTCCCAGTGCACCCGGTAGCGGCTGCCGTCCACCACTGACCGTTCCCGGCCGCGTCGCCGCCACGCCGACAGGGCCGGCAGCACCGCGTCGAACGGCTGGTCCGGGGCCACGTCCAGCTCGGTGAGCAGGCCGTCCAGGTCCTCCGCCTCGACGGCCGCCCAGAAGCGGCGTTCCACGGCGGTGTCCTCGGCGGGCGGCGCGGTCAGCCAGGCCGGCGGCTGCGGCCAGTAGCGCTGCCTGTCGAACACGTGGGTGGGCAGGTCGGCCGGTTGCGGGTCGGCGTCGGCGTAGAGCGCGGGCCAGTCCACGCCCACGCCGTGCACGTGCAGCGCGGCGACCGCGCGCAGCAGGGTGAGCGGTTCCGGCCGGTCCCGGCGCAGCGTGGGCAGCACCGGCGGGACCGGCCCGTGGGCGGCCAGCACGCCCTGGGCCGGCGCGGTGAGCACCGCGTCCGGGCCGACCTCGAGGTACGCGGTGCAGCCGTGCTCGCGCAGCGCGGTGAGCGCGTCGGCGAAGCGGACGGTGTCGCGGGCGTGCCGGGCCCAGTAGCCGGGCGCGCCGATGGTCGCCGCGTCGACCGGCGCGCCGGTGACGGTGGAGATCAGCGGCACGGTCGGCGGGTGGTGCGGCAGCCGGGCGGCGAGCGCGGCCAACTCGTCGAGCACCGGTTCCATCAGCGGGCTGTGGAACGCGTGGCTGACGGTGAGCCGTCGGGTGCGTACTCCCCGGGCGGTCCAGTCGGCGGCGGCCCGGTCGACGGCGTCGGCGGGGCCGGCGACCACGACGGCGGCGGGGCCGTTGACCGCGGCGACGGCGAGCCCGTCGGTAAGCGTGGCGCGGACGTCGTCCTCGCTCGCGGCGACCGCGAGCATGGCGCCGCCGGTGGGCAGCGCCTGCATGAGCCGGCCCCGGGTGGCGACCAGTTCGGCGGCGTCGGCCAGGGTGAGCACGCCGGCGGCGTGGGCGGCGGCGAACTCGCCGATGGAGTGCCCGGCCACCGCGTCCGGGCGCAGGCCCCACGCGGTGAGCAGCCGGAACAGCGCCACCTCGACGGCGAACAGCGCCGGCTGGGTGAACTCGGTGCGGTCCAGCAGCGCCGCGGTGTCGGTGCCGGGGTCGGCGTCGAGCAGCGGGCGCAACGGCCGGGACAGGTGCGGGTCGAGCGCGGCGCACGCCTCGGTCAGCGCGGCGGCGAACACCGGGTACGCGGCGGCCAGCTCGCGGCCCATGCCGGGGCGTTGCGCGCCCTGCCCGGAGAACAGGTAGGCCACCCGGGGCCGGCCGGTCACCGCGCCGGTGACCAGCGCGGGCGAGTCGTCGCCGGTGGCGAGCGCGCGGAGCCCGGCGCGCAGCGCCCGCCGGTCGGTGGCGAGCACGACCGCGCGGTGGTCCAGCGCGGCCCGGGACACCGCCGAGGACCAGCCGACGTCGACAAGCGGGGGCGCGGTCGGACCGGCGAGCCGGTCGGCCCACGGCGTGGCCTGGGCGGCCAGCGATCCGGCGGTACGGGCGGACAGCAGCACCGGCACCACCGGCGGCTCCGCCGGTTCCCCGGTCGGCACCGGCGGCTCGGGGGCCTGCTCCAGGATGGTGTGGGCGTTGGTGCCGCTGATCCCGAACGAGGAGACGGCGGCGCGGCGCGGCCGGCCGGTCAGCGGCCAGGGCCGCCCCTCGGTCAGCAGGTCCACCGAGCCGGTCGTCCAGTCCACCTGGTCGCTGGGCGCGTCGACGTGCAGGGTCGGCGGCAGGTAGCCGTGGCGCAGCGCGAGGATCATCTTGATCACGCCGGCGACGCCGGCGGCGGCCTGGGTGTGGCCGATGTTCGACTTGATCGAGCCGAGCAGCAGCGGCCGGTCCGCCGGCCGGCCCTGCCCGTACGTGGCGAGCAGCGCCTGCGCCTCGATCGGGTCGCCGAGCCGGGTGCCGGTGCCGTGCGCCTCGACCGCGTCCACGTCGCCGGCGTCGAGCCGGGCGTTGGCCAGCGCCGCGCGGATGACCCGCTGCTGGGCCGGCCCGTTCGGGGCGGTGAGCCCGTTGGACGCGCCGTCCTGGTTGACCGCGCTGCCCCGGACCACGGCGAGCACCGGGTGGCCGTTGCGGCGGGCGTCGGAGAGCCGCTCGACGAGCAGCACGCCGACGCCCTCCCCCCAGCTCGTGCCGTCGGCGCCGGCCGCGAACGCCTTGACCCGGCTGTCCGGGGACAGTCCGCGTTGCCGGCTGAAGCCGACGAACACGCCGGGGGTGGACATCACGGTGACGCCGGCGACCAGCGCCAGGGAACACTCGGCGGCGCGCAGCGCCTGGCCGGCCCAGTGCAGCGCGACCAGCGACGAGGAGCAGGCGGTGTCGACGGACACGGCCGGCCCTTCCAGTCCGAGCGTGTACGACACCCGCCCGGAGAGCACGCTGCCGGCGTTGCCGGTCATCAGGTGCCCCTCGGCGCCCTCGGCGGTGAGCATGAGGTTGCGGTAGTCCTGGTAGTTGGTGCCGACGAAGACGCCGGTGGGGGTGCCGCGCAGCGTCCGCGGGTCGATGCCGGCGCGTTCGATCGCCTCCCACGAGGTCTCCAGCAGCAGCCGCTGCTGCGGGTCCATGGCGAGCGCCTCGCGGGGGCTGATGCCGAAGAAGCCGGGGTCGAAGTCGGCGACGTCGGGCAGGAAGCCGCCCTGGCGGGCGTAGCTGGTGCCCTCGACGGCGGGGTCGGTGTCGAAGAGCCGGTCGAGGTCCCAGCCCCGGTCGGTGGGGAAGTCACCGATGGCGTCGCCGCCGGCGGCGAGCAGTTGCCACAGCCGTTCCGGGTCGTCCGCGCCGCCGGGGAAGCGGCAGCTCATCGCCACCACGGCCAGCGGCTCGTCGGGGGTGGCCACGGCGGCCGGCCCGTCGACCGGCGTGCCGGCGCCGGTGAGCAGCTCGTCGAGGTGCCCGGCGAGCACCGCCGGGTTCGGGTAGTCGAACGCGAGCGTGGCGGGCAGCCGCAGCTCGGTGGCGGTGGCGAGCAGGTTGCGCAGGTCCACCGCGGTCAGCGAGTCGAGGCCGAGGTCGCGGAACGGGCGGGTGACGGGCACGTCGGCGGCGGCGCCGTAGCCGAGCGCGGTGGCGGCGCACTGGCGGACCAGGTCGCGCAGCGTCTCGGTGCGTTCGGCGGCGGTGCGGCCGGCGAGCTGCCGGGCCAGCGCCGAGCCGGGCTGGTCGGCCGGTTCGGGCGCGGTCGGCGTCTCCGGGGGGCGCAGCGCGTCCCGGACCTCGGGCAGGTCGCCGAGCAGCGGGCTGGGCCGGACCAGCGCGAACGCGGGCGCGAAGCGGCCCCAGTCGACGTCGGCGACGACCACTGTGGGTTCGTCGCGGCCCAGCGCCCTTGCCAGGGCCGCGACGGCGAGGTCCGGGTCCATGGCGACCATGCCGCCGCGGCGCAGCCGCTGCTGGGCGCGTTCGTTGTCGGCGGGCAGGCCGGCGCCGGCCCAGGCGCCCCAGGCCACGGAGAGCGCCGGCAGCCCGTCGGCGCGACGTCGGTGGGCGAGCGCGTCGAGGTGGGCGTTCGCCGCGCCGTACGCGCCCTGGCCGGCGTTGCCGGTGGTGCCGGCGACGGAGGAGAAGAGCACGAACGCGTCCAACTCGTGGTCGCGGGTGAGCGCGTCGAGGTGGTCGGCGGCGGCGCTCTTGGGCGCGGCGACGGTGTGCAGGCGGGCGGGGGTGACGGTGTCCACGATGCCGTCGTCGAGCACGGCGGCGGTGTGCAGCACGGCCCGCAGCGGCGCGTCGTCGGGCAGGTCGGCGAGCAGCGCGGCGAGCTGGTCGCGGTCGGTGACGTCGCAGCGGGCCACGGTGACGCGTACCCCGAGGTCGGTCAGCTCGGCGGCGAGGTCGCCGGCGCCGGGGGCGTCGGGGCCGCGACGGCTGGCCAGTAGCACGTGCGCGGCGCCGGCGCGGGCGGCCCAGCGGGCCAGGTGCCCGCCGAGGCCGCCGGTGCCGCCGGTGATCAGCACGGTGTCGCGCAGTCGGATCGTGTCGTCGGCGAGGTCGGTGGTCCGGGTGAGTCGGCGGGCGTGGGCGCCGGTGTCCCGGACGGCGATCTGGTCCTCGACGCCGTCGGCGCCGAGCACCGCGCCGAGGAGCGCGGCGGTGGTGGCGTCGAGCCGGTCGGGCAGGTCGACCAGGCCGCGCCAGCGGGCCGGGTGTTCCAGCGCGACGGCCCGGCCGAGGCCCCAGACGGCGGCGGCGGCCGGCTCGGGGGCGGGATCGGTGTCGCCGGTGGTGACGGCGCGGCGGGTGGCGCACCAGAGCGGCGCCTCGACGCCGAGCGCGCCGAGCGCCTGGACCAGGTGGGCGGTGCCGGCGACACCGAGCGTGGTGGCCGGGTGCTCGGGGTGGGCTCGCCCGTCGAGCCCGAGCAGGGAGAGCACGGCGGCGGGTCCGTCGGCGGGCAGCGCGGCGCGCAGCCGGTCGGCGAGCGCGGCCGGGTCGTCGGCCGGGTCGACCGGCACGGGTACGGCGTCGGCGCCGACGTTGCCGAGCGCGCCGAGCACGCCGGTGACGAGCGGATCGTCGGCCAGGTCGGCGGGCACGGGGACCAGCCAGGCGCCGGTGAGCCGGGTCAGCGGCAGGTCGGGCAGCGGGGTCCAGGTGACCCGGTAGTGCCAGCGGTCGGGGTCGGGTTCGCCGTCGCGCTCGGTGACGAAGCGCGGCGGGGCGGGCCAGTACCGCTGGTGGTCGAACGCGTAGGTGGGCAGCGCGACGGTGTCCGTCCCGGCCAGCACGCGGGTGAGGTCGACCGGCAGGCCGATGCTGTACGCGGTGGCCAGGTTGGTCAGCAGCCGGGTCGGGTCGTCCTCGCCCCGCCGCAGCGTGGACAGCGTGTGCCCGGCCGTGCCGAGGTCGTCCAGGATCGCCGTCACCGGCATGGTCAGCACCGGGTGCGGCGAGATCTCCACGAACGTCGTGTGTCCCGCCTCGACGGCGGCGCGCACCGCCGTGTCGAACCGGACGGTCTGCCGCAGGTTGTCGTACCAGTAGTCGGCCGTCATCGTCGCCGGGTCCACCCAGTCCCCGGTCAACGTCGACACCAGCCGGGTGTGACCCGCCTGCGGCGTCACGCCGGCCAGGTCGGTACGCAGTTGCTGCGCCACCTCCTCCACGGCCGCCGAGTGGGAGGCGTAGTCCACCGGGATCAGCCGGGCACGCACACCCTCGGCCTGACAGGCGTCCACCAGGTCCGCGACCGCCTGCGGCGGGCCGGAAACCACCACTGTCGACGGGCCGTTGACCGCCGCGATTCCCACCCCCGCGAAGCGTGATCCGTTCGCGGTCGACCCCGCGCCGACGGACGCCGTCGCGCTTCCCGCCAGCCGTGCGGTGACGTCGTCGGCCGACAGGTCGACCGACGCCATCGTGCCGGTGCCGCGCAGCACCGACAGCGCCCGCGACCGCAGGGCCACCGTCTTCGCGGCGTCGTCCAGGGACAGGATCCCCGCCACGCAGGCCGCGCCGATCTCCCCCTGCGAGTGACCGACCACCGCCTGCGGGCTCACCCCCACGTGCCGCCACACCGCGGCCAGCGCGACGCCGACGGCCCACAGGACCGGCTGCACCACCTCGACGCGGTCCAGCCACGACTCGTCGTCCCCGGTCAGCACCGACACCAGGTCCACGTCCAGATACGGCGTCAACGCCGTCTGGCACTCGGCCAGCGCGGCGTCGAACGGCGCGCACCGGCCCACCAGACCCGCCGCCATCCGCGCCGACTGCGCGCCCTGACCCGGGAACACGAACACCGGACCGGCGGGCCGCTCCGCCGTGCCGGTCACGACCGCCGCCGACGGCGTGCCGGCCGCGACCGCGTCCAGACCGGACAGCAGTTCCTCGGCCGACGACCCGAGCACCACCGCCCGCTTGTCGAACGCGGACCGGGTGGTGGCCAGCGACCAGGCCACCGTGGCCGGGTCGGCCGGGTGCGCGCGCAGGTGCGCGGCCAGCCGCGTGGCCTGCCCGGCGAGCCCGCCCCGGGTACGGGCGGACACCGGCCAGGCGGTGACGGCGGCGGCGAGCAGCCCCGGGGCGGGGACGGCGCCGGTCGGCGCGGGTGCCTCCGGCGCCTGTTCCACGATGACGTGCGCGTTGGTGCCGGAGATGCCGAACGAGGAGACCGCCGCCCGGCGGGGACGGCCGCGCTCCGGCCACGGCCGCGCCGACGTCACCAGTTCCAGCGCGCCGGACGACCAGTCGATGTGCGGGGACGGCTCGTCGACGTGCAGCGTCGCCGGCACCAGTCCGTGCCGGATGGCCAGCACCACCTTGATCACCCCGGCCACCCCGGCGGCGGCCTGGGCGTGCCCGATGTTCGACTTCACCGAGCCGAGCAGCGCCGGCCCGGCGTCGCCACGGTCCTGCCCGTACGTGGCCAGCAGCGCCTGCGCCTCGATCGGGTCGCCCAGGTTGGTGCCGGTGCCGTGCGCCTCGATGAGGTCCACGTCGGCGGTGGCCAGTCGGGCCGCGGTGAGCGCCTGGCTGATCACCCGCTGCTGGGCGGGCCCGTTCGGGGCGGTGAGCCCGTTCGACGCGCCGTCCTGGTTGACCGCGCTGCCGCGCAGCAAGGCGAGCACCGGGTGCCCGTTGCGGCGCGCGTCGGAGAGGCGCTCCACCAGCAGCCAGCCGACGCCCTCGGAGAACCCGGCGCCGTCGGCGGCGGCGGCGAAGGAGCGGCACCGCCCGTCCGGGGAGAGCGCGCGCTGCCGGCTCGACCCGATGTAGAGGCCGGGGGTGGCCATCACGGTGACGCCGCCGGCGAGCGCCAGTTCGCACTCCCCCGCCCGCAGCGCCTGGGCGGCCAGGTGCAGCGCGACCAGCGACGAGGAGCAGGCGGTGTCGATGGAGACGGCCGGGCCTTCCAGGCCGAGCGTGTACGACACCCGACCGGAGGCGACCGCCGCCGCCCCACCGGTCATCGAGTGGCCCTCGTCGCCGTCGGGCGACATCATCAGCAGCGTGCCGTAGTCCTGCCCGTTGGTGCCGACGAACACCCCGGTGCGGCTGCCGCGCAGCGCGGCGGGGTCGATGCCGGCGGACTCGACGGTCTCCCAGGCGGTCTCCAGCAGCAGCCGCTGCTGGGGGTCCATGGTGAGCGCCTCGCGGGGCGAGATGCCGAAGAACGCGGCGTCGAAGTCCCCGGCCCCGTCGAGGAAGCCGCCCTCGCGGGCGTACGAGGTGCCGGGGTGGTCGGGGTCGGGATGGTAGAGCCGGTCGAGGTCCCAGCCCCGGTCGTCGGGGAACGGGGCGACCGCGTCCCGGCCCTCGGTCAGCAACTCCCACAGGTCCTGCGGGTCGCGTACGCCGCCGGGCAGCCGGCAGCTCATCGCGACGATCGCCACCGGCTCCAGTTCCTGGGACTGGGCCTCGCTGAGCCGGCGGCGGGTGTCGTGCAGGTCCGCCATGACCCGCTTGAGGTAGTCGCGGAGCTTGTCTTCATTGGCCATCGGGTGCCGCTTCCTCGCAGGGGACGGGAGTGAGCCGGTGCGGGTCAGGACAGACCGAGGTCGCGGTCCACCATGGCGAACAGCTCGTCGTCGCTGGCGTCGCCGAGATGACGGCCCAGGTCGTCGCCGCCTCCGCCCTGGCCGAGCCGGGTGAGCATGGCCTGGAGGCGGACCGTGGCCCGGACCCGGGCGGCCTCGTCGCGGGCCACCACGTCGAGCCCGTCGGCGATCCGGTCGAGGTCGTCCAGCAGCGCGGTCGGGGTGACCACGTCGTCCTGGGCCACCTCGGCGTAGAGGTACTCGGCCAGCGTGGTCGGCGTCGGGTAGTCGAAGACCAGGGTGACCGGCAGCGCCACCCCGGTCGCCAGGCCGAGCCGGTTGCGCAGCTCGACCGCGGTGACCGAGTCGAAGCCCAGCTCGCGGAACGCCCGGTGCTCGTCCACCGACTCCCCGGACGGGTAGTTGAGCACGGCCGCGACCTGGCCGCGGACCAGTGCGAGCAGCACCGCCATCCGGTCGCCGGCGGGCAGTCCGGCGAGCCGGTCGCGCAGCGACTCCGGGCCGTCGGGCACCTCGCCGCCGGTGGTCCGCTCGACCGTGCGCAGCCGGCGTACGTCCGGCAGGTCGCTGATCAGCGGGCCGGGCCGGGTGGCGGTGAACGCGACGGAGAACCGTTCCCAGGCGATGTCGGCGACGGTGAGGAACGCCTCGCCGTGGTCGACGGCCTGGTGCAGCGCGGCGATCGCGGCCTCCGGCGGCATCTCGGGTACGCCGTGCCGGTGCAGCAGCTCGCCGAACGGGCCGTCGGCCATGCCGCCGCCGGCCCAGGCGCCCCAGGCGATGGACGTGCCGGGCAGTCCGAGGCCGCGCCGGTGCTGGGCGAGCGCGTCGAGGAACGCGTTGCTCGGGGCGTAGTTGCCGACGCCGGAGCTGCCCACCGAGCCGGCGAACGAGGAGAACAGCACGAACGCGCCGAGGTCCATGTCGAGCGTCAGCTCGTGCAGGTGGTACGCGACGTCGACCTTGGCCGCGAGGACCCGCTCGATCTGGTCGATGCGCAGGTCGTTGATCAGGGCGTCGTCGAGCACCGCGCTGGCGTGCACCACGGCCCTCAGCGGCCGGTCGGCGGGGATGGCGTCGATCAGCGCGGCCAGCGCGTCCCGGTCGGCGGCGTCGCAGGTGACCACGCTGGCGGTGACGCCGAGCGCGGTGAGGTCGGCGACGAGTTCGGCGGCGCCGGGGGCGTCCATGCCGCGCCGGCTGGCCACCACGATGTTCTCCACCCCGCTGCGGGCGAGCCAGCGGGCGGCGTGCCCGCCGAGCGCGCCGGTGCCGCCGGTGACCAGCGCGGTGCCGGAGGGCTGCCACGGGTGCGCGGGCCGGCTGTCGCCGAGCGGGACGCGGGTGAGCCGGCGGCCGAGCAGTCCGCCGGGGCGTACCGCGATCTGGTCCTCCTCGCCGGCGGCGGTGAGCGCCGCGACCAGCAGGCCGGCGCTGCGCTCGTCGACCGCCTCCGGCAGGTCGACGAGTCCGCCCCAACGCTGCGGGTGTTCCAGCGCGGCGACGCGGCCGAAGCCCCAGATCATCGCCTGGCCGGGCGAGCGGAGCAGTTCGGCCCGGCCGACCGAGACGGCGCCGGAGGTGACCGCCCACATCGGGGCGGCCAGGCCGATGTCGCCGAGCGCCTGGACCAGCGCGACGGTGGCGGCGAAGCCGCCGGGCACGGACGGGTGCATCGGGTGGACCAGCTCGTCGAACGCGAGCAGCGACACCACGCCGGTCACCTCGGTGAGCGTGCCGTCCGCGCCGGCGGTGAGCGCCTCGCGCAGCAGCTTGCCGAGCACGTCCCGGTCGGCGTCGGTGGTGCTGACCGGCAGCGGGACGACGGTGGCGCCGGCGGCGGCGAACGCGTCGACGCACGCCTCCTGCCAGGGCTCGACGATGTCGCCGGTGGGCATCACGACCAGCCAGGTGCCGGCCATGCCGCGGTTGGTGATGCCGGTGAGCGGCTTCCAGGTGTCCTGGTAGCGCCAGCTGTCGATGTCGGACTGGCGACGCTGCTGCCGCCGCCAGCGGTGCAGCACCGGCAGCGCCGGGGCGAGCGCGTCGAGCGCCTGCCCGGCGGGGAGGTCGTCGCCGGCGAGCACCTCGGCGAGGCCGGACAGGTCGTCGCGTTCGACGGCGGCCCAGAAGCCGCTGTCGTCCGGGCTGCCGTGGTCGGCCGCCTGGTCCTCCCGCTCGGGGCCGCCGCTGCCGTCGAGCCAGAGCCGCTGGTGGTCGAACGCGTAGGTGGGCAGCGCGACGGTGTCCGTCTCGGCGAGGACGGCGGTCAGGTCGACCGGCAGGCCGATGCTGTGCGCGGTGGCCAGGTTGGTCAACAGGCGGGTCGGGTCGTCCTCACCCCGACGCAACGTCGACAACGTGTGCCCGGCGGTACCGGTGTCGTCCAGGACCGCCGTCACCGGCATCGTCAACACCGGATGCGGCGAGATCTCCACGAACGTCGTGTGCCCCGCCTCGATCGCGGTCCGGACAGCGGTGTCGAAGCGGACCGTGCGACGCAGGTTGTCGTACCAGTAGTCCGCCGTCATCGTCGCCGGGTCCACCCAGTCACCGGTGAGCGTGGACACCAGACGGGTGTGCCCGGCCCGCGGCGTCACGCCGGCCAGGTCGGTACGCAACTGCTGGGCCACCTCCTCCACGGCGGCGGAGTGCGAGGCGTAGTCGACCGGGATCAGCCGGGCCCGGATGCCGTCGGCCTGACAGGCATCCACCAGATCGGCGACCGCCTGCGGCGGACCGGACACCACCACGGTCGCCGGGCCGTTGACCGCCGCCACACCGACACCCTCGAAGCCGCCCAATCGGGCCGTCACCTCGTCGGCCGACAGGTCGACCGACGCCATCGTGCCGGTACCCCGCAACGCGGACAGCGCCCGCGACCGCAACGCCACCGTCTTCGCGGCGTCCTCCAGGGACAGAATCCCCGCGACGCACGCCGCGCCGATCTCACCCTGCGAGTGGCCGACCACCGCGTCGGGTGTCACGCCGGCCGCGCGCCAGACGGCGGCGAGCGCCACACCGACGGCCCACAGCACCGGCTGCACCACCTCGACGCGGTCCAGCCAGGACTCGTCGTCGCCGGTCAGCACCGACACGAGGTCGACGTCCAGGTGGGGGGCCAGCGCCGTCTGGCACTCGGCCAGCGCGGTGTCGAACGGCGCGCACCGGCCGACCAGGCCGGCGGCCATCCGGGCGGACTGGGCGCCCTGGCCGGGGAAGACGAAGACCGGGCCGGCGCCGGCGGCGGACGCCGTGCCGGTGACCAGGTTGCCGGCCGGCAGGCCGGCGGCAAGCGCGTCCAGGCCGGCGAGCAGCTCGGCGGGGTCCGCGCCGACGACGACGGCGCGCTGGTCGAGCGTGGACCGGGTGGTCGCGAGGGACCACGCCACCGCGGCCGGGTCGGCCGGCTGCGCGCGCAGGTGCGCGGCCACCCGGGCGGCCTGCCCGGCGAGCGCGCCCCGGGTCCGGGCCGAGACCGGCCAGGCGGTGGGGCCGGCGGCGAGCAGGCCGCCGCGGCGCGGCGCGGGGGCGTCGTCGGCGGGCGTCTCGGCCGCCTCGGTGGCGGAGGGGCGGTACTCCTCGACGATGACGTGGGCGTTGGTGCCGCTGACCCCGAACGAGGAGACGCCACCGCGGCGGGGCCGGCCCAGGTCCGGCCAGGGCCGGTTCTCGGTGATCAGCTCCACCGCGCCGGCGTCCCAGTCGACGTGCGGGGACGGCGCGTCCACGTGCAGCGTCGCCGGCAGCGTGCCGTGCCGCAGCGCCATCACCATCTTGACCAGCCCGGCCACGCCTGCGGCGCTCTGCGTGTGGCCGATGTTCGACTTCACCGAGCCCAGCCAGAGCGGGCGGTCCGCGGGCCGGTCCTGCCCGTACGTGGCGAGCAGCGCCTGCGCCTCGATCGGGTCACCGAGCGTGGTGCCGGTGCCGTGGGCCTCCACCAGGTCGACGTCGGCCGCGCCGAGCCGGGCGTCGGCCAACGCGGCCCGGATGACCCGCTGCTGGGAGGGGCCGTTCGGGGCGGTCAGGCCGTTGGACGCGCCGTCCTGGTTGAGCGCGCTGCCGCGGATCACGGCGAGGATCGGGTGGCCGTTGCGTTCGGCGTCGGCGAGCCGCTCGACCACGACCACGCCGCCGCCCTCGCCCCAGCCGGTGCCGTCGGCGCCGGCCGCGAACGCGCGGCACCGCCCGTCGACGGACATGCCGCGCTGGCGGGAGAAGACGATGAACACGCCCGGGGTGGCCATCACGGTGACGCCGCCGGCGACCGCCAGATCGCACTCGCCGCGGCGCAGCGCCTGCCCGGCCAGGTGCAGCGCGACAAGCGACGACGAGCAGGCGGTGTCGACGGTGACGGCGGGGCCGTTGAGGCCGAGCGTGAACGAGATCCGGCCGGAGGCGACGCTCGTGGTGTTGCCGGTGCCGAGGTACATGTCGACGCCGTCCGGCACGTACGGCAGGCCCATGCCGTAGTTGGACGTGCTCAGCCCGACGAAGACGCCGGTGGCGCTGCCGCGCAGCGACAGCGGGTCGATGCCGGCCCGCTCGATCGCCTCCCACGACGTCTCCAGCAGCAGCCGCTGCTGCGGGTCCATGGCGAGCGCCTCGCGGGGCGAGATGCCGAACAGGGCCGGGTCGAAGTCGCCGGCGCGGTCGAGGAAGCCACCGACGCGGGTGTAGCTCTTGCCGGGCTTGTCCGGGTCGGGGTCGTACAGCCCGTCGAGGTCCCAACCCCGGTCGGCGGGGAACTCGGTGAGCGCGTCGCGCCCGTCGGCGACCAGGTCCCACAGCTCCTCCGGGGACCGGACGCCGCCGGGGAACCGGCAGCTCATCGACACGATGGCGAGCGGTTCGGTGTCCCGCGCCTCGACGGTCTGCAGCTTGCGCTTCGTGTCGTGCAGGTCGGCGGTCACCCGCTTGAGGAAGTACCGCAGCTTGTCGTCGTCGCTCATCGCGTCCCTGCCTCGATCCGCGGTTCGGTCATGTCAGGAGATTCCAAACTCTTTGCTGATGAAGTCGAAGATCTCGTCGTCGCTGGCCGCGTCGAGGTCGGGCCGCTCCGGCTCGTCGGCCGGGCCGGCGAGGTCGGTGGCCTTGGCGAGCAGGTCACGCATCCGGGTGGCGAACCGGTCCCGGGTCGCCGGGTCGAGCGCCAGCGTGGTGAGCAGCGACTCGACCGCGTCGATGCCCTGGAACAGCGGCTGGGTGGAGGGCGCCGCGTCGGCGGCGATCTCACCGGCGAGCTTCTCGGCGAGGGCGTGCGGCGTCGGGTAGTCGAAGACCAGCGTGGCGGGCAACCGCAGTCCGGACAGCGTGTTGAGCCGGTTGCGCAGGTCGACCGCGGTCAGTGAGTCGAAGCCCAGGTCGGTGAAGAGGCGGCCGGGGTCGACGGCTTCCGGCCCGGCGTGGCCGAGCACGGCGGCCACGTTCGCCCGGACCACGTCGAGCAGCACCTTGCGTCGCTCCGGGTCGGCCAGGCCGGCGAGCCGCTGGGCGAGCGGCACGCCGCCGGTGCCGGCGCCCCCGGCGTCGACCGAGCGCCGCAGCGGCACCCGGACCAGGCCGCGCAGCAGCGGCGCGAGCACGCCGGCCTCGGCCTGGCCGCGCAGCGCCGCCACGTCCAACCGCATCGGTACGACGGCGGCGGTGTCCAGCCGCCAGGCGGCGTCGAACAGGTGCAGCGCCTGCTCGGTGGCCAGCCCTGCGGCGCCCTGCTCGGCCATCCGCCGCACGTCGGCGTCGGCCAGGTGGCCGGTCATGCCGCTGGCCTGCTCCCAGAGGCCCCAGGCCAGCGAGATGCCGGGCAGGCCCTGGGCCCGCCGGTGCGCGGCGAGCGCGTCGAGGAACGCGTTGGCCGCGCCGTAGTTGGCCTGGCCGGCGCTGCCGAGCGTGGCGGCGGCGGAGGAGAACAGCACGAACGCGCCGAGGTCGCGCCCGGCGGCGAGCCGGTGCAGGTGCCACGCCGCGTCGATCTTGGGGATGCTGACCGCGTCGATGCGGTCCGGGGTGAGCGACTCCAGCACGCCGTCGTCGAGCACACCGGCGGCGTGCACCACGGCGGTGAGCGGATGGGCGGCGGGGATGCCGTCGAGCAGCGCGGCGAGCGCATCCGGGTCGGCGGCGTCGCAGGCGGCGACCGTGACCTCGGTGCCGACGCCGGCCAGCTCGGTGACCAGGTCGTCGATGCCGTCGGCGGTCGCGCCGCGCCGCCCGGCGAGCAGCAGGTGCCGCATGCCGTGGGTGGTGGCGAGGTGGCGGGCCAGCAGTCGACCCAGCACGCCGGTGCCGCCGGTGATCAGCACGGTGCCGTCCGGGTCGACGCCGCCGGGCCGGGGCTCCAGCCCGGCCGGTACGCGGGCCAGGCGCGGGGCGCGTACCTGGCCGGCGTGCACGGCGAGCTGCGGTTCGCCGGTGCCGATCGCGGCGGCGAGCAGCGCGGCGCCGGCCGGGTCGGCGTCCAGGTCGACGAGCTGGATCCGGTCGGGGTGTTCGAGCTGCGCGGTGCGGACGAGTCCCCAGGTGGGCGCGGACCGCAGGTCGACCGTGGCCGGGTCGCCGGTGGCGACGGCACCGCGGGTGACCAGCACCAGCCGGGTGTCGGCGAACCGGTCGTCGGCGAGCCAGGCCTGGAGCGTGCCGAGCAGGCGGTGGGTGGTGGCGCGGGCCTGCGCGGCCAGCTCGGGGCCGGCGCCGTCCCCGGTGCCGCCGACCGGCACGATCAGCGCCCCGGGTGCGGGTTCCCCGCCGGCGAGCAACTCGGCGAAGGATTCCGGGGCGAGGTCGGGGCGGACCCGGGCGCCGGCGGCCTCGGCGGCGGCGTTGAGCGCGAGGTCGTCGCCGAGCACCACCCATCCGGTGGCGGCCGGCGACGGTCCGGCGGTCACCGGCAGCACCGGCCAGTCCACCTGGAACAGCGACTCGTGCCGGCCGGAGCGGGCCGCGCCGAGCGCGTCGCCGGTGACCCGGCGCATGATCAGCGAGTCGGCGTGCAGGACCGGGGCGCCGGTGGCGTCGGCGACCTGGAACGAGACGCCGACGTCGCCGGCCGCGGCGACGCGGACCCGTAGCGCGGTGGCTCCGGCGGCGAGCAGCGTGACGCCGGTCCAGGCGAACGGCAGCCGGGGCGCGCTGGCGTCGGCGCCGTCGCCCATCCGGCCGAGGAAACCGCCGATGGACATGGCCTGGAGCGCGCCGTCGAGCAGCGCCGGGTGGAGCCCGAACCGGCCGGCCTCGGCGTGGTGGTCGGCGGGGAGCGCCACCTCGGCGAAGACCTCGTCGCCCCGGGTCCAGGCGGCGCGCAGGCCCCGGAAGACCGGGCCGTAGCCGAAGACGGTGGACTCGATGCCGGCGTAGAAGGAGTCGGAGGCGACCGGGGTGGCGCCGGGCGGCGGCCACACGCCGAGGTCGAACGCGGGCGGTTCGGCGCCGCGCGGGGCGAGCAGGCCGGTGGCGTGGCAGGTCCAGGCCACGTCCGCGAGGATCTCGTCGGAGCCGTCCCGGTACGGGCGGGAGTGCAGTTGCACCGGGCGGCGGCCGGTGTCGTCGCGCTCGCCGACGGTGAGCTGGATCTGGAGCGACCCGAGTTCGGGCAGCACGAGCGGGGCGAGCAGGGTGAGTTCCTCGACCACCGGCGCGCCGGCCTGCTCGCCGGCGTGCGCGGCCAGTTCGACGAAGGCGGTGCCGGGCAGCAGGATCGCGTTCATCACGCGGTGCTCGCCGAGCCACGGGTGGGTGCGCACGGAGAGCCGCCCGGTGAAGACCAGCCGTTCGCTGTCGGGGAACGTGACGGCGGCGCTGAGCAGCGGGTGGCCGGCGTCCTGGAGGCCGGCGGAGGCGACGTCCTGGGCCCGGTGGACGGGCGGGTCGAGCCAGAACCGCTGCTGCTCGAACGCGTAGGTGGGCAGCGCGACGGTGTCCGTCCCGGCCAGCACGCGGGTGAGGTCGACCGGCAGGCCGATGCTGTGCGCGGTGGCCAGGTTGGTCAACAGGCGGGTCGGGTCGTCCTCACCCCGACGCAACGTCGACAGCGTGTGCCCGGCGGTACCGGTGTCGTCCAGGACCGCCGTGACCGGCATCGTCAACACCGGATGCGGCGAGATCTCCACGAACGTGCTGTGCCCCGCCTCGATGGCGGTCCGGACAGCGGTGTCGAAGCGGACCGTGCGACGCAGGTTGTCGTACCAGTAGTCCGCCGTCATCGTCGCCGGGTCCACCCAGTCACCGGTCAACGTCGACACCAGCCGGGTGTGACCCGCCTTCGGCGTCACGCCGGCCAGGTCGGTACGCAGTCGCTGCGCCACCTCCTCCACCGACGGCGAGTGCGACGCGTAGTCCACCGGGATCAACCGGGCACGCACACCCTCGGCCTGACAGGACTCCACCAGATCCGCGACCGCCTGCGGCGGACCGGAGACAACCACCGTCGCCGGGCCGTTCACCGCCGCCACCCCGACACCCTCGAAGCCGCCCAACCGGGCCGTCACCTCGTCGGCCGACAGGTCGACCGACGCCATCGTGCCCGTGCCCCGCAACGCGGACAGCGCCCGCGACCGCAACGCCACCGTCCGCGCCGCGTCGTCCAGGGACAGAATCCCCGCCACACACGCCGCGCCGATCTCACCCTGCGAGTGCCCGACCACCGCCTGCGGCGTGACCCCGACGTGCCGCCACACGGCGGCGAGGGCGACGCCGACGGCCCACAGGACCGGCTGCACCACCTCGACGCGCTCCAACCAGGACTCGTCGTCGCCGGTCAGCACGTCCACGATGGCCACGTCGAGGTGGGGAGAGAGCGCCGCCTGACACTCGGCCAGCGCCGCGTCGAACACCGGCGTCCGGCCCACCAGACCCGCCGCCATCCGCGCCGACTGCGCGCCCTGACCGGGAAACACGAACACCGGACCGGCGGTGGCGGCGGCCGTGCCGGTGACCAGGTGCGGCGACGGCGACCCGGCGGCGAGCGCGTCCAGGCCGGACAGCAGCTCCTCGACCGACGAGCCGACCACGGCGGCCCGCTGGTCGAACGCCGACCGGGTGGAGATCAGCGACCAGGCGACCGTGGCGGCGTCCACGTCGCCGAGCGAGCGGACGTGGTCGGCCAGGCGGGTGGCCTGCCCGGCCAGCGCGGCGCGGGACCGGGCGGACACCGCCCACACCGTCGCGGCGGCGTCCAGCAGCCCGGCGCCGGTCGCGGCCGGGGCGGCCGGTTCGTCGCCCTGTTCCACGATGACGTGCGCGTTGGTGCCGGAGATGCCGAACGACGACACCGCCGCCCGGCGCGGGCGGTCGCCCGCCGGCCAGGGCCGCGCCTCGGTGGCCAGCTCCACCGCGCCGGCGTCCCAGTCGATGTGCGGGGACGGTTCGTCCACGTGCAGCGTGCGGGGCACGGTGCCGTGCCGCATGGCCTGCACCATCTTGATCACGCCGGCGACGCCGGCGGCGGCCTGGGCGTGGCCGATGTTCGACTTGATCGAGCCGAGCAGCAGCGGCCGGCCCGCGGGCCGGTCCTGGCCGTACGTGGCCAGCAGCGCCTGCGCCTCGATCGGGTCACCGAGCGTGGTGCCGGTGCCGTGCGCCTCCACCACGTCCACGTCGGCCGGGCCGAGCCGCGCGGCGGCCAACGCCGCCCGGATGACCCGCTGCTGCGACGGGCCGTTCGGGGCGGTGAGCCCGTTGGACGCGCCGTCGGAGTTGACCGCGCTGCCCCGCACGATCGCGAGCACGTGCCGGCCCTGCCGCCGGGCGTCGGAGAGGCGCTGCACCAGCAGCAGGCCGACGCCCTCGGACCAGCCGGTGCCGTCGGCGGCGGCGGCGAACGACTTGCACCGGCCGTCGGCGGCCAGGCCGCGCTGCCGGGAGAACTCGACGAACGCGGTCGGGGTGGCCATCACGATGACGCCGCCGGCGAGCGCCATGTCGCACTCGCCGCGGCGCAGCGCCTGCCCGGCCCAGTGCAGCGCGACCAGCGAGGACGAGCAGGCGGTGTCGAGCGAGACGGCCGGCCCCTCCAGCCCGTACGTGTAGGCGACCCGGCCGGAGATGACGCTGCTGGTCATGCCGGTGAGCGCGTACCCGGAGGTTTCCTCCGGCGCGAACGCGAGCAGCGAGCCGTAGTCCTGGCCGCTGGTGCCGACGAACACGCCGGTGCTGCTGCCGCGTACCCCGGTCGGGTCGATGCCGGCGGACTCGAACGTCTCCCAGGTGGTCTCCAGCAGCAGCCGCTGCTGCGGGTCCATGGCGAGCGCCTCGCGCGGGCTGATGCCGAAGAAGCCGGGGTCGAAGCGGTCGACGTCGGCGAGGAAGCCGCCGCCGCGGGCGTAGAACGTGCCGGCGGCGTCCGGGTCCGGGCTGTAGAGCGTGTCCAGGTCCCAGCCCCGGTCGCCGGGCAGGTCGGTGATCGCGTCGACGCCGTCGGCGACGAGCCGCCACAGGTCGTCCGGGCTGGACACGCCGCCGGGCAGCCGGCAGGCCATGCCGATGATGGCCAGCGGCTCGTCGTCGCCGATGGTGACCGGAGCAGTCGACGGGCGGGCCGGGACCGGGGTGCCGGCGATGCCGGTGTCCAGGTGGGCGGCGAGTTCCTGCGGGCTCGGGTAGTCGAAGACCAGCGTGGCGGGCAGCCGCAGGCCGAACGCGTTGCCGAGCCGGTTGCGCATCTCGACGGCGGTGAGCGAGTCGAAGCCGAGGTCGCTGAACGCGCGGCGCGGGTCGACGGCGGCCGGGTCGGGGTAGCCGAGCACGGCGGCGGCCTGCCCCCGGACGATCTCCAGCAGCGCGGCCCGCCGGTCGGTGTCGTCGAGCGCGGCGAGCTGCTGCACCAGCGACGCCCCGGTGGCCGGCGCGGCGGCGGTGCCCCGGCCGGCGCGGATCAGCGCCCGGTACAGCGGCGGGACGACGCCGGCGAACTGGGCCCGCATGGCGGCCAGGTCGAGTCGGGCCGGCACCAGCGCGGCGGCCGGGACGCGGCAGGCGGCGTCGAAGAGCGCCAGCCCCTCCTCCGCCTCCATGGCGGACACGCCGGAGCGGGAGATGCGGTTGAGGTGGACGTCGTCCAGTTCGGTGGTCATGCCGCTGCGGTCGGCCCAGAGGCCCCAGGCCAGGGTGAGCGCGGCGAGACCGCGGGCGCGGCGGTGGTGGGCCAGCCCGTCGAGGAACGCGTTGGCGGCGGCGTAGTTGCCCTGGCCCGGGCCACCGGCGGTGGCCGCGAGCGAGGAGTACGAGACGAACGCGGTGAGGCCGAGGTCGGCGGTCAGCTCGTGCAGGTGCCAGGCGGCGTCGACCTTGGGACGCAGCACGCCGTCGACCCGCTCCGGGGTGAGCGAGGAGATGACGCCGTCGTCGCGTACCCCGGCGGCGTGGATCACGGCGGTGAGCGGGTGGTCGGCGGGGAGGCCGGCGAGCAGCGCGGCGACCGCGTCGCGGTCGGCGACGTCGCAGGCGGCGACCGTGACGGTGGCGCCGAGCGCGGTCAGCTCGTCGCAGAGTTCCGGGATGCCGGCGGCGTCCCGGCCGCGCCGGCTGGTGAGCACCAGGTGCCGCACGCCGTGCCGGGTCACCAGGTGCCGGCTCATGAGCTGGCCGAGCGTGCCGGTGGCGCCGGTGATCAGCACGGTGCCGTCGGCGTCGAACGCCGCGTCGGCCGGCCCGGCGGGCGCGGGCACCCGGGCGAGCCGGGCGCCGGCCGCGACACCGGCGCGGATGGCGAGCTGCGGTTCGTCGGTGTCCAGCGCCGGCACCAGCGCGGCGGCGGCGCTCGCCGGGTCGTCCACGTCGACGAGCACGAACCGGCCCGGGTTCTCGGACTGGGCGGAGCGCACCAGGCCGATGACGGCGGCGCCGGTCAGGTCGGTGAGGTCGGCGTCCGGGCCGGTGGCGACCGCGCCGCGGGTGAGCACGACCAGCCGGGTGGCCTCGTAACGGTCGTCGGCGAGGAACCGCTGGAGCACGTCGAGCGCCCGGTGGGTCACCTCGGCCACCCGGCGGGGCACGTCGTGCTCACCGCGCGGGTCGAGGAACGACGCGACCAGCACGCCGGGCGCGTCGGCGCCGTCGTCCAGCGCGCCGGTCAGCGCCGCGAGATCGGGGTACGCGGTGACGGCCGTCCCGGTGGCGGCCACCGCGTCGGCGAGCGCGGGGTCGGTGTCGAGCACCGCCCACGTGCCGGCGGCCGGTCCGCTGGGCAGCGGGAGCGGGGTCCAGTCGATCCGGTACAGCGACTCGGGTCCGCCGCCGCCTGCGGTGCGGAGCTGGTCGGCGGTGACCGGCCGCAGGACCAGCGAGCCGACCGAGGCGATCGGGGCGCCGTCGACGCCGGCGAGGAGCAGCGAGACGCTGTCCGGGCCGGTGTGCCGGACCCGGACCCGGGCGGCGGCGGCGCCGGCAGCGTGCAGCGCGATGTCGTTCCAGGAGAACGGCAGCCGGCCGTGGCCGGGGGGCAGGCCGGGGCCGGTCGACTCACCGGCGGCGCTGGTGAGGCCGAGCGTGTGCAGCGCGGCGTCGAGCAGCGCCGGGTGCACGCCGTAGCCGCCGGCCTCGGCGGCCGGTGTCTCGGGCAGCGTCAGGTCCGCGAAGAGGTCGTCGCCGCGCCGCCAGGCGGCCCGCAGCGCGATGAACGACGGGCCGTAGTCGTAGCCCTGCGCGGCGAGGTGCGGGTACAGGTCGCCGGTGGGCACCTCGGTGGCGTCCGGCGGCGGCCAGGCGGCCAGGTCGGACCAGCCGGGTACGCCGGGTTGCGCCGGCCGGTCGGCGAGGACGCCGCTGGCGTTGCGGGTCCAGGCGCGGTGGTCCCCGTCGGCGGGCTCGCGGTCGCTCTGCTCGTCGCCGGGCCGGTCGTGGTCGGGCGCGGAGTGCAGCGACACGGACCGGCAGCCGGTCTCGTCGGCCGGGCCGATCCAGAGCTGGATGTCGACGCCGCCGCTCTCGGGCAGGATCAGCGGCGCTTCGAGGGTCAGTTCGCGGACGTGGTCGGCGCCGACGTGCGCGCCGGCCTGGAGCGCGAGTTCCACGAAGCCGGTGCCGGGCAGCAGCACGGTGTCGAAGACGACGTGGTCGGCGATCCACGGGTGGGTACGCCGGGACAGCCGGCCGGTGAACAGGAAGCCCTCGGCGTGGGCCACGCCGACCGCGGCGCCGAGCAGCGGGTGCCGGGCGGGGCGCAGGCCGACCGCGGTGACGTCGCCGGTCCAGCCGCCGCCGGCCTCCGGCCAGTAGCGCTGGCGCTGGAACGCGTACGTGGGCAGGTCGACGCGGGCGGCGCCGGTGCCGGCGAACCAGGGCGTCCAGTCGACGCGGACGCCGTGCACGTGCAACTCCGCCAGCCCGGCCAACAACGCGTCGCTCTCGTCCCGGTCCCGGCGCTGCACGGCGGTCGCCACCACCGTGTCGTCGTCGGGCAGGATCTCCGCGGCCAGCGCGGTCAACACGCTCTGCGGACCGATCTCCAGGAACGTGTCCGCCCCGGCCGCCCGCAACGCGCTCACGCCGTCGGCGAACCGCACCGCCTCCCGCACGTGCCGCACCCAGTAGTCGACGGTGGTGATCTCATCTCCGGCGAGCGCGCCGGTCACGTTCGACACCACCGGCAGCAGCGGTGCGGCGAACGTCAACCCGTCGAGGACGGCCCGGAACCCGGCCAGCATCGGTTCCATCAGCGGACTGTGGAACGCGTGCGACACCGTCAGGCGGCGTACCCGGACACCCCGGTTCCGCCAGGCGCGCTCGATGTCGTCCAGCGCGTCGACCGGCCCGGACACCACCACCGAGGACGGGCCGTTGACCGCCGCGATCCCCACGTCCGCGTGGTCCGCGACCGCCGCGGCCACCTCGGCCTCCGGCGCGGCGACCGCAAGCATCCCGCCCCCGGCCGGCAACGCCTGCATCAACCGGCCCCGCGCCGCGACGAGGGCGCACGCGTCGGCCAGCGACAGCACGCCGGCCACGTACGCGGCGGTGATCTCACCGACCGAATGTCCACCCACGAAGTTCGGGCTGACCCCGAACGACTCCACGAGGCGGAACAGCGCCACCTCGACCGCGAACAGGCCGGGCTGCGTGAACTCGGTGCGGTCCAGCAGGTCACCGTCGCCGAACAACACCGGCCTCAGCGGCTGCGGCAGCAGCGGGTCCAGGTGCGCGCACACCTCGTCCAACGCGGACGCGAACACCGGGAACACGTCGTACAGCTCCGCGCCCATGCCGGCGCGCTGCGCGCCCTGCCCGGAGAACAGCACCGCCAGGCCCTGCCGGTCGCCGGCCACGCCTGTCGACGTGGTGGCCGTCGGCGTTCCCGCCGCGAGCGCCCGCAGGCCGGCGAGCAGGTCGTCGCGGTCGGTGGCGGCCAGCACGGCCCGCCGGTCCAGGGCCGCCCGCGCGGTGGCCGACGAGAACGCCACGTCGAGCGCGGTCGAGGCCGGGTCGGCGGCCAGCCGCGCGGCCCAGCGGCCGGCCTGGTCGGCGAGCGCGGCGTCGTCGCGGGCGGACACCAGCACCGGTACGACCGCACGGGTGCGCGCCGGCGCGGCGTCGGCCGGGGCGGGCTCCTCCGGCGGCGCCTGCTCGAGGATGGTGTGCGCGTTGGTGCCGGAGACGCCGAACGAGGAGATCGCCGAGCGGCGGGGCCGGTCCACCGCCGGCCACGGGGTCGCCTCGGTGACCAGCTCGACCGCGCCGGTGTCCCAGTCGACCTGTGGCGTCGGCGCGTCCACGTGCAGCGTGGGCGGGACGAGCCCGTGGCGCATCGCCTGCACCATCTTGATCACCCCGGCGACGCCGGCCGCGGCCTGCGTGTGCCCGAGGTTCGACTTGACGGAGCCGAGCAGCAGTGGCGCGGCGTCGCCCCGGTCCTGCCCGTACGTGGCCAGCAGCGCCTGCGCCTCGATCGGGTCGCCGAGCCGGGTGCCGGTGCCGTGCGCCTCCACCACGTCCACGCCGCCGGCGGCGAGCCCGGCGTTGGCCAGGGCCTGCTGGATCACCCGCTGCTGGGACGGGCCGTTCGGAGCGCTGAGCCCGTTCGAGGCCCCGTCCTGGTTGACCGCGCTGCCGCGCAGCACGGCGAGGATCGGGTGGCCGTTGCGGCGGGCGTCGGAGACGCGTTCCAGCAGCAGCACGCCGACGCCCTCGGACCAGCCGGTGCCGTCCGCGGCGGCGGCGAACGCCTTGCACCGGCCGTCGGCGGCCAGCCCGCGCTGGCGGGAGAACTCCACGAACGCGCCCGGCGTACACATGGCGGTGACGCCGGCGACGACGGCGAGCGTGCACTCCCGCTGCCGCAGCGCCTGCCCGGCCAGGTGCATCGCCACCAGCGACGACGAGCAGGCGGTGTCGACGGTGACCGCGGGCCCTTCCAGACCGAACGTGTAGGCGATCCGGCCGGACACCACGCTGCCGGCGTTGCCGGTCATCAGGTGACCTTCCAGGCCCTGCGCGGCGGCGGTCATCAGCACGGTGCCGTAGTCCTGGCCGGTGCTGCCGGCGAACACGCCGGTACGGCTGCCGCGCAGCGTGTGCGGGTCGATCCCGGCCCGCTCGAAAACCTCCCAGGTGGTCTCCAGCAGCCACCGCTGCTGCGGGTCCATGGCGAGCGCCTCGCGCGGCGAGATGGCGAAGAAGCCGGGGTCGAAGTCGGCGAGGTCGGTGACGAAGCCGCCGTGGCGCGCGTACGAGGTGCCGGCGTCCTCGGGGTCGCCGGCGTGCAGCGCGTCGAGGTCCCAGCCCCGGTCGGTGGGGAACTCGGTCATCACGTCCCGGCCGGACGCCACCACCTCCCAGAGCTGTTCCGGGGTGCGGATGCCGCCGGGGAAGCGGCAGCTCATGCCGACGATCGCGACCGGCTCCTGCTCGCCGGCCTCCACCTCGCGCAGCCGCTGCCGCACCTGGTGCAGGTCGGCGGTGACCCGCTTGAGGTAGTCGAGAAGCTTCGCCTCGTCAGCCATGGTCCGCCCATTCCCTGTGTTGCCCCGAGCCGGCAGTCGTCACGTCAGGACACCCCCAGCTCGCGGTCGATGAAGTCGAAGACCTCGTCCGGGGTGGCGTCCTGGAGCTTCCCGGCGACGCCGTCGCCGTCCGCCGGGGCGTCCACCTCGTTGAGCGAGGCCAGCAGCGTCCGGAGCCGTTCGGTGATCCGCAGCCGCGCGCCACGGTCGGGGGCGGCGCCGGACAGTGCCGCCTCCAGCCGCTCCAGCTCGCCGAAGACCGGCGCGGCGGTGGTCACTCCCCCGTCCACGACGGCGGCGCGGACGTACTCGGCGAGCAGCGCGGCGGTCGGGTAGTCGAACACCACGGTGGCGGGCAGCCGGACGCCGGTGGCGGCGGTGAGCCGGTTGCGCAGCTCCACCGCGGTCAGCGAGTCGAAGCCGAGGTCCCGGAACGCCCGGTCGGGTTCGACGGCGGCGTCCGAGGCGTGTCCGAGCACCGCCGCGGCCTGGCTCCGGACCAGGTCCAGCAGCGTCTTGCGCCGTTCCGCCTCGCTCTGCCCGGCGAGCAGGGTGGCGAGCGACTCGGCGGTGGGGCCGGCGTCGTCGGCGCGTTCGGCGGTGGCGCGGCGGGCCTCCGGGATGCCGGTGAGCAGCGGGCTGGGCCGGACCGCGGTGAAGCCGGGCACGTACCGGGCCCAGTCGATGCCGGCGACCAGGGTGACCGGTTCGCGGCGGGCGAGGCAGCCGGCGAGCGCGGCGAGTGCGAGTTCGCTGTCGAGCCGGGCGACGCCGCTGCGCCGGCGGCGTTCCGCGACGGCGGGGTCGGCGTCGGCCATGCCGCCGGTGGCCCAGGGTCCCCAGGCGACGGAGGTGGCCGGCAGGCCCCGCCGGTGCCGCTGCTCGGCCAACGCGTCCAGGTAGGCGTTCGCGGCGGCGTAGCTGCCCTGCCCGGCGGCGCCGAGCTGGCCGGGCAGCGCGGAGAAGAGCACGAAGGCGCGCAGGTCCTGCTCGGCGGTCAGCTCGTGCAGGTGCAGCGCGCCGAGCACCTTGGGTCGCAGCACGTCGGCGATCCGGTCGGCGGTGAGACCGTCGAGCACCCCGTCGTCGAGGATGCCGGCGGTGTGCACGACGCCGGTCAGCGGCGCGTCGGCGGGCACCTCGTCGAGCAGCTTGGCGAGCGCGGCCCGGTCGGCCACGTCGCAGGCGGCGACCGTGACCCGGGCACCCCGGTCGGTGAGGTCCCGGACCAGGTCGGCGGCGCCGGGCGCGTCGGCGCCGCGCCGGCTGACCAGCAGCAGGTGCGCCGCGCCCCGGTCGGCGAGCCAGCGGGCCACCTGCCCGCCGAGCGCGCCGGTGCCGCCGGTGACCAGCGTGGTGCCGGAGTGGTCGGGTGCGGGGTCGACGCCGCCGCCGGGTGCCCGGACGAGCCGGCGGACCAGCAGCGTGACGCCGTCGACGGCGAGCTGGTCCTCCCCGTCGGGGCCGGTGAGGGCGGCGCAGAGCAGGTCCCAGCCGTGGTCGTCGAGCGTGGCCGGCACGTCGACCAGGCCGCCCCAGCGTTCCGGGTGTTCCAGCGCGACGACGCGGCCGAGGCCCCAGAGCAGGGCCTGTTCGGGCCGGCCGACGCCGCCGTCGCGGGTGGTGCCGGCGGCGCCCCGGGTGAGGCACCACAGCGGCGCGGCCACGTCGAGGTCGCCGAGCGCCTGGATCAGGGCGAGCGAGCGGGCCAGGAACGGCGGCACCGGCTCGGTGGCGTCGACCGGGCCGTCGGCGAGCGCGAGCAGGGAGAGCACCCGGTCGGCCGGGTCGGGGCCGGCTGCGGTGAGCCGGGCGGCGACGGCGGCGCGGTCGGTGGCGTCGGCGGGCAGCAGCACCAGCCGGGCGTCCGCGCCGCGCCGGGTCAGTTCGGCCACCGCCGTCGCCGCCTCGGCGGTGCCGGCCTCGTCGGCGACGACCCACCAGACGCCGGTGAGGTACCCGGCCGGAATTCCGCCGTACGGCTGCCAGACGGCGCGGTAGCGCAGGTCGTCGAGCGTGGACCGGTCGCGTTGCCGGCGACGCCAGTCGGCGAGCAGCGGCAGCGCCGCGCCGAGCCGGTCGAGGGATTCGGCGGCGTCGGCGGCGGTGAGGTCGGCGAGCGCCGCGAGGTCCTCGTTGTCGACGGCGGCCCAGAAGGCGGCGTCGACGCCGGTCGGGGTCTCCCCGGCGGCGGGCGCGTCGGCGGTGGTGCGTGGCCAGTAGCGGGCCCGGTCGAACGCGTAGGTGGGCAGCGCGACCGTGTCCGTCTCGGCGAGGACGGCGGTCAGGTCGACCGGCAGGCCGATGCTGTACGCCGTGGCCAGGTTGGTCAACAGGCGGGTCGGGTCGTCCTCACCCCGACGCAACGTCGACAACGTGTGCCCGGCGGTACCGGTGTCGTCCAGGATCGCCGTGACCGGCATCGTCAACACCGGATGCGGCGAGATCTCCACGAACGTGCTGTGCCCCGCCTCGATGGCGGTCCGGACAGCGGTGTCGAAGCGGACCGTGCGGCGCAGGTTGTCGTACCAGTAGTCGGCCGTCATCGTCGCCGGGTCCACCCAGTCCCCGGTCAACGTCGACACCAGCCGGGTGTGCCCGGCCCGCGGCGTCACGCCGGCCAGGTCGGTACGCAGTCGCTGCGCCACCTCCTCCACCGACGGCGAGTGCGAGGCGTAGTCCACCGGGATCAACCGGGCCCGGATGCCGTCGGCCTGACAGGACTCCACCAGGTCCGCGACCGCCTGCGGCGGACCGGAGACAACCACCGTCGCCGGGCCGTTGACCGCCGCCACCCCGACACCCGCGAACCGTGATCCGGCCGGCCCGGCGTCGGCGTCCAGCCGGGCGGTCACCTCGTCGGCCGACAGGTCGACCGACGCCATCGTGCCGGTACCCCGCAACGCGGACAGCGCCCGCGACCGCAACGCCACCGTCCGCGCCGCGTCGTCGAGGGACAGAATCCCCGCCACGCACGCCGCGCCGATCTCACCCTGCGAGTGCCCGACCACCGCCTGCGGCGTGACCCCGACGTGCCGCCACACGGCGGCGAGGGCGACGCCGACGGCCCACAGGACCGACTGCACCACCTCGACGCGCTCCAACCAGGACTCGTCGTCGCCGGTCAGCACGTCCACGATGGCCACGTCGAGGTGGGGAGAGAGCGCCGCCTGACACTCGGCCAGCGCCGCGTCGAACACCGGCATCCGGCCCACCAGACCCGCCGCCATCCGCGCCGACTGCGCACCCTGACCCGGGAACACGAACACCGGACCGGCGCCGTGCGCGGCCACCGCACCGGTCACCAGGTTGCCGGCGGGCGCGCCGGACGCGAGCGCGTCCAGACCGGACAGCAGTTCATCGGCCGAGGAGCCGAGCACCACCGCCCGCTTGTCGAACGCGGACCGGGTGGTGGCCAGCGACCAGGCCACCACGGCGGGGTCGGCCGGATCGTCGCGCAGGTGCCGGGACAGCCGCGCGGCCTGCCGGGCGAGCCCGTCGCGGGTCCGCGCCGACACCGGCCAGGCGGTGACGGCGGCGTCGAGCAGGCCGGGCCGCGCGGTGTCCGCCTCGGTGGACGCCTCGTCGGGCAGTTCGAGGATGACGTGCGCGTTGGTGCCGGAGATGCCGAACGACGACACCGCCGCCCGGCGGCCGGACCCGCTGCCCGGCCAGGGCCGGTTCTCGGTGACCAACTCCACCGCGCCGGCCGACCAGTCGATGTGCGGCGAGGGCGCGTCCACGTGCAGCGTCATCGGGACGACCCCGGCCCGCATGGCGAGGATCATCTTGATCACGCCGGCGACGCCGGCCGCGGCCTGGGTGTGGCCGATGTTCGACTTCACGGAGCCGAGCAGCAGCGGTTCGACGTCGGCGCGGCCCTGCCCGTACGTGGCGATGAGCGCCTGCGCCTCGATCGGGTCACCGAGGGTGGTGCCGGTGCCGTGCGCCTCCACCACGTCCACGTCGGCCGGGGACAACCGCGCGGCGGCCAGCGCCGCCCGGATGACCCGCTGCTGGGAGGGGCCGTTCGGGGCGGTCAGCCCGTTGGACGCGCCGTCCTGGTTGACCGCGCTGCCGCGCAGCACGGCGAGCACCGGGTGCCCGTTGCGGCGGGCGTCGGAGAGCCGTTCGACCAGGAGCATCCCGACGCCCTCCCCCCATCCGGTGCCGTCTGCGGCGGCGGCGAACGCCTTGCACCGCCCGTCCGGGGCGAGGCCACGCTGGCGGGAGAACTCGACGAACAGCCCGGGCGTCGACATGACGGTCACGCCGCCCGCGAGCGCCAGGTCGCACTCGCCGCGTTGCAGCGCGGCAGCCGCCAGGTGCAGCGCGACCAGGGACGACGAACACGCCGTGTCCACCGAGACCGCAGGTCCTTCCAACCCCAACACGTACGCCACCCGCCCCGAGACCACGCTCGCCGCGTTCCCGGTGCTCGCGAACCCTTCGACCTCGTCCGCGGACACCATCAACAGGGCCCCATAGTCCTGTCCGTTCGTGCCGACGAACACCCCTGTTCGTGAACCCCGCAAGCCACCCGGGTCAACCCCTGCCCGCTCGATCGCCTCCCACGACGTCTCCAGCAACAGGCGCTGCTGCGGGTCCATGGCCACGGCCTCGCGCGGTGAGATGCCGAAGAAGCCGGCGTCGAAGTCGGCCACGTCGTAGAGGAACGCGCCGGTGCGGACGTAGGAGGTGCCGGCGGAGTAGGGGTCGGGGTCGTAGAGCCGGTCGACGTCCCAGCCGCGGTCGCCGGGCAGGTCCGAGACGGCGTCCCGACCGGCGTGCAGCAACTGCCAGAACCGCTCGGGGTCGGTGACGCCGCCCGGGAACCGGCAGGACATGGCGACGACCGCGACCGGCTCGTCGTCGGCGAGCGGCGCGGGGCCGGCGACCGCCTCGGTCCCGGCGCCGCCGCCCAGCTCCTCGTCGAGGTGCCGGGCCAGCACGGTGGCGGTCGGGTAGTCGAAGACCAGCGTGACGGGCAGCCGCAGCCCGGTGGCGGTACCGAGCCGGTTGCGCAGCTCGACCGCGGTGACCGAGTCGAAGCCGAGGTCCCGGAACGCGTGGTGCGGGTCGACGGCCTGGCCGCCGTCGTACTTCAGGACCGTGGCCGCCTGGTCGCGGACCAGGTCGAGCAGCGCCTGCCGGCGCTGCGCGGACGCCATCCGGGCGAACGCGCCGGTCGGCTCGACCTCGGCGGTCTCCTCCGGTTCCCGTTCGGCGGCGAGCCGCCGCACCTCGGGGATCTCGGCGATCAGCGGGGCCGGGCGGGTGGCGGTGAGCGCGATCCGGAACCGGTCCCAGGCGATGTTGGAGATGGTCAGGAACGACTCGTCGTGGGCGAGCGCCTGGTGCAGCGCGGCGATCGCGAGCCGGGGCGGCATCTCGGGCGCGCCGTGCCGGTGCAGCATCCGGCCGAACTCGCCGTCGGCCATGCCGCCGCCGCCCCAGGCGCCCCAGGCGATCGAGGTGGCCGGCAGGCCGAGGCCGCGCCGGTGTTCGGCCAGCGCGTTGAGGTAGGCGTTGCCGGGCGCGTAGTTGCCGACGCCGGAACTGCCCACGGTGCCGGCCATCGCGGAGAACAGCACGAACGCGTCGAGGTCGAGGTCGCGGGTCAGCTCGTGCAGGTTGACCGCGGCGGTGACCTTGGCGCCGAGCGCGTGGTCGAGCTGGTCGAGGGTGAGCGCGCCGATCACCGCGTCGTCCAGCACGGCGGCGGTGTGCACGACGGTGGTGAGGGGATGCTCGGCGGGCACGTCGGCCAGCACGGCGGCGAGCGCGTCCCGGTCGGCGGCGTCGCAGGCCGCCACCGTGACCCGCGCGCCCAGCGCGGTGAGCTCGGCCTCCAGCTCGGCGACGCCGTCGCCGGACCGGCCGCGCCGGCTCAGCAGCACCAGGTGGTCGGCGCCGTTGGCGGCGAGCCAGCGGGCCACGTGCCCGCCGAGCGCGCCGGTGCCGCCGGTGACCAGCGCGGTGCCGGTGGGCCGCCAGTCGCGCGGCGCGGGGGTGTCACCGAGTGGGGCGCGCAGCAGCCGCCGCCCGTACGCGCCGGTGGGGCGCAGCGCGACCTGGTCCTCCCCGTCGGCGCCGGCGAGGACGCGGGCGAGCCGGCCGGCGGTGCGGTCGTCCGGGGTGTCCGGCAGGTCGATCAGGCCACCCCAGCGGTCCGGGTGTTCCAGCGCGGCGATTCGGCCGAAGCCCCAGGCGAGCTGCTGCGTCGGGTGGGTCAGCGGGTCGCCGGGACCGGTGGAGACCGCGTCCCGGGTGAGCGTCCACAGCGGCGCGCGGACGCCGGCGTCGCCGAGCGCCTGGGTGAGCGTGACGGTGCCGGCGAACCCGGCCGGCACGTGCGGGTGGCCGGGCAGCGGCGTCTCGTCGTACGGCAGGAGCGTGACCACGCCGGTGGGTGGCGTGTCCCGGTGCGTGTCACGCAGCCGGTCGGTGAGCGCGGCCCGGTCGGGCGCGCCGGTCAGCGCGATCTCGACGACGGTGGCGCCGTGCCGACGCAACGCGTCCGCCACGAAGCCGGTCGCGGCGTCCGCGCCGTCGGCGTCGGTGACCAGCCACCAGGCGCCGGTGAGGGCCGGCGCGGCGGAGCCGTCGGGGGCGACCGGAAGCCACCCGTCGCGGTAGCGCCACGAGTCGATGGTGGCCTGGTCGCGGTGGCGGCGACGCCAGGCGGCGAGCGCCGGCAGCAGCGCGGTGAGGGCGTCCTCGGACACCTCGGCGACGTTGGCCAGCTCGGCGCCGACCGCGGCCGGGTCCTCGGCCTCGACGGCCGCCCAGAACCGGGCGTCGACCTCGTCCACCTCGACCGTGCCGGTCGCGGCCGGGGCGGTCGCGGCGGCGGCCGGGCGCGGCCAGTAGAGCTGCCGCTGGAACGGGTACGTGGGCAGGTCGAGCCGGCGGGTGGGGCGGCCGGCGAACGCGGGCCGCCAGTCGACGGCGGCGCCACCGGCGTACACCTCGGCGACCGCGCGGTGGAACCGGGCCAGGCCGCCCTCGTCGCGGCGCAGCGTGCCGGTCACGGTGACCGAGGCCTGGTCGGCGGCGGCCGACTCGACGCTCTCCTGCATCGCCATGGTGAGCACGGGGTGCGCGCTGACCTCCACGAACGTCTGGTGGCCGGTGGCGGCGAGATCCCGGACGGCGGCGTCGAAGCCGACCGTCTGCCGCAGGTTGCGGTACCAGTAGTCGGCGTCCAGGCCGGCGGTGTCGGTCCAGTCGCCGGTCACGGTGGACCGGAAACGGATGCCGCCGGTACGCGGGCGCAGGCCGGCGAGCAACTCGCGCAGCCGCTCCCGCAGCGGTTCGACGTGCGCGGAGTGCGACGCGTAGTCCACCGGCACCCGGCGCACCCGCACGTCCCGCCCCTGGTAGTGCGCGACCAGCTCGTCCAGCGCGGCGGAGTCGCCGGAGACCACCACGGCGGTCGGACCGTTGATCGCGGCGAGCGAGACGCGGCCGTCCCAGCGGCTGATCGTCGCGGTCACCTCGTCGGCGGTGGTGGCGACGGAGACCATGCCGCCGTCGCCGGCGATGCCGACGATGATCCGGCTGCGCAGGGCCACCACGGCGGCGGCGTCCTCCAGGCTGAGCCCACCGGCGACGTACGCGGCGGCGATCTCGCCCTGGGAGTGGCCGACCACGGCCGAGGGGTGCACGCCGTAGGAGCGCCACAGCGCGGCCAGGGACACGCCGACCGCGAACAGCGCCGGCTGCACCACGTCGACCCGGTCCAGCGACGGCGCGCCGGGCACGCCACGCACCACGTCGGTCAGTGACCAGTCGACGTGCGGGCGCAGCGCCGCCGCGCAGGCGGCGAACGTCTCCGCGAACACCGGGGCGGTGTCGAGCAGCTCGGCGGCCATGCCGGTCCACTGCGACCCCTGGCCGGGGAAGACGAAGACCACGTCGCCCGGCGTACCGGGGGCGCGGGTGACGGTGTCCGGCGCGGGACGGCCGTCGGCGAGCGCGCCCAGCGCGGCGGTCAGGCCGTCGCGGTCGGCGGCGAGCACCACCGCGCGGTGCTCGTGGGCGCTGCGGGTGGTGGCCAGCGACCAGGCCAGGTCGGGCAGCGCGGCGTCCGGCACGGCGTCGAGGTGCGCCCGCAGGTCGCGGGCGCGGGCGGCGAGCGCGGCGGCGCTCCGCCCGGACAGCGCCCAGGGCAGCTCCCCGGCCGGCCCGGCGTCGTCGTCCGGCGTCGGTTCCGGCGGCGGCGCCTGCTCCAGGATGGTGTGCACGTTGGTGCCGCTGATGCCGAACGAGGAGACGCCGGCCCGGCGGGGCCGGTCGCCGGCCGGCCAGGGGCGGGCCTCGGTGAGCAGCGCGACCGTGCCGGCGGACCAGTCGACGTGCGGGGTGGGCTCGTCGACGTGCAGGGTGGGCGGCAGCACGCCGTGCCGCAACGCGAGCACCATCTTGATCACGCCGGCGACGCCGGCCGCGGCCTGGGTGTGGCCCAGGTTCGACTTGACGGAGCCGAGCCAGAGCGGCCGGTCGGCGTCCCGGGCCTGCCCGTATGTGGCGATCAGCGCCTGCGCCTCGATCGGGTCGCCGAGCGTGGTGCCGGTGCCGTGCGCCTCGACGGCGTCGACCTGGTCGGGGGCGAGCCCGGCGTTCGCGAGGGCCTGCCGGATGACGCGCTGCTGGGCCGGCCCGTTGGGGGCGGTGAGCCCGTTGGACGCGCCGTCGGAGTTGACCGCGCTGCCGCGCACCACGGCCAGGACCGGGTTGCCGTCCCGGCGGGCGTCGGAGAGCCGCTGGAGCACCAGCAGGCCGACACCCTCACCCCAGCCGGTGCCGTCGGCGGCCCCGGCGAACGGCTTGCAGCGCCCGTCGGCGGCCAGGCCGCGCTGCCGGGAGAAACCGACGAAGATGCCGGGCGTGGCCATCACCGTGGCGCCGCCGGCGAGCGCGAGGTCGCACTCCCCCGCCTGCAACGCCTGCGCGGCGAGGTGCAACGCGACCAGCGACGCGGAGCAGGCGGTGTCGACCGTGACGGCCGGGCCGTGCAACCCGAAGGTGTACGCGAGCCGGCCGGAGATGACGCTGGCGGAGACGCCGGTGGCGAGGTAGTTCTCGTCGCCGTCCCCGGAGGCCAGCAGCAGCGAGCCGTAGTCCTGCCCGTTGGTGCCGACGTACACGCCGGTGCGGCTGCCGCGCAGCGCGGCCGGGTCGAGCCGGGCCCGTTCGAACGCCTCCCAGCTCGCCTCCAGCAGCAGCCGCTGCTGCGGGTCCATCGCCAGCGCCTCACGCGGGCTGATGCCGAAGAACGCCGGGTCGAACTCGCCGGCGGAGTCGACGAAGCCGCCCTCCCGCACGTAGCTGGTGCCGAGGTGCTCGGGGTCGGGGTGGTACAGCTCGGCGACGTTCCAGCCGCGTTCCTCGGGCATCGGCGACAACGCGTCGGTCCCGCCGGCGACCAGCTCCCAGAGCTGTTCCGGGGAGGCCACGCCGCCGGGGAACCGGCAGCTCATCGCCACGATGGCGACGGGTTCGCGGTGCCTGTCGACGTCGGCGGCGACGACCGCGCCGCCGGTGTGGTCGTCGCCGCGGCCGTGCAGGTGCGCGGCGAGTTCGGCGACCGTGGGGTGGTCGAAGACGAGCGTGGCGGGCAGCGTCATGCCGGTCTCGGCGGCGAGCCGGTTGCGCAGCTCGACCGCGGTGAGCGAGTCGAAGCCCAGGTCGCGGAACGTGCGGTCGGGCAGCGGCCGGCCGGCCGGGTGGCCGAGCACCAGGGCGGCCTGGGTGCGGACCAGCTCGGTGAGCTGCGGCAGGGACCGGCCGACCACCAACGCCGGGGCCACCCGGGCGGGTCCGGTGGGCACACCGGGCAGGCCGGCGAACAGCGGCGTGGGCCGGCCGCGCGCGGCGGCGAGGCGCGCCCAGTCGACGTCGGCGACGGTGAGCGTCGGTTGTCCGGCGCCGACGATCCGGCCGAGCGCGGCGGCGGCCTGCTCGGCGGGGAGCGGGTTGACGCCGCCCCGGGTCAGCCGCGCGGTCAGCTCGACGCTGGCGGCGGCCATGCCGTCGGCGGCCCAGGCGCCCCAGGCGATCGCGGTGGCCGGCAGCCCGAGGTCGCGGCGCCACGCGGCGAACGCGTCCAGGAAGGCGTTGGCCGCCGCGTAGTTGCCCTGCCCGGCGCTGCCGATCACGCCGGCGAGCGAGGAGAAGAGCACGAACGCGTCGAGTCGGCGGTCGGCGGTGGCGTCGTGCAGCACCCGGGCGGCGCGGACCTTGCCGTCCAGCACGGCATCCAGCCGCGCCAGGTCGAGGCCGTCGATGATGCCGTCGTCGACGATGCCGGCGGCGTGCACCACGGCGGTCAGCGCGGGCAGGCCGGCGACCAGCGCGGTGACGGCGGCGGGGTCGGTGACGTCGCAGCGCACCACCCGGGCGCCGGGCAGCTCGGCGACCAGCTCGGCGGTGCCGGGCGCGTCGGGGCCGCGCCGGGAGGCGAGCACCACCTCGGTCGCACCGGCGGCGAGCAGCCACCGCGTGACCTGCCGGCCGAGCGCGCCGGTGCCGCCGGTGACCAGCACCGTGCCGGCCGGCCGCCAGCCGGGGCCGGCGGGGACGGCGGCGGGGACGAGCCGACGGCCGAACGTGCCGTGCGGCCGGACGGCCACCTCGTCGTGGCCGCCGTCGGCGAGCACCGCACGCAGCGCGTCGGCGTCGATCCGCTCCGGCGTGGCGTCGGCGGGCAGGTCGACGAGGCCGCCCCAACGGTCGGGTTGTTCCAGCGCGACCGTCCGGCCGAGCCCCCAGGCAGCCGCCGTGTACGGGTCGGTGAGCGGTTCGCCGCCGCCCACCGAGACCGCGCCCCGGGTGACGCACCAGAGCCGGCCGGCCCGGCCGGTGTCGGCGAGCGCCTGCACCAGCGTGAGCAGCAGCGCGGTCCCGGCCGGTACGGCGGGCGCGTCGGGTCGCGGCGCGTCCGGGCCGGGCAGCACACAGAGCACGCCCCGCCAGCCCGCCTCGTCGTGGTCGCGCAGCAGTGCGGCCAGGTCGGCGCGATCGGTGTCGGCGGGCACGGTGAGCACGTCGACGTCGGCGCCGGCCACCGCGAGCGGGGCGGCCCAGGGCGCCGGGTCGTCGACGGCGACCACCAGCCAGCGGCCGGTCAGCGTCGGGGCGGGCGCGGGACGGACCGCCTCCCACTCGACCCGGTACGACCAGCCGTCGAGCACCGCGTCGCGCTGCCGGGCGCGCCGCCACGACGACAGCACCGGCACGGCCGGGCCGAGCGCGGCCACCGCGTCCGGGTCGTCCTGCACGGCCAGTTCGGACGCCACGGCCGGCAGGTCGCCGCGTTCCACGGCGGCCCAGAAGTCGCCGTCCGCGCCGTCGGCGCGGCTCTCCGGCCGGGCCACGCCGTCGCCGGCCCAGTAGCGCTCGCGCTGGAACGCGTAGGTGGGCAGGTCGGTCCGGCGCGCGCCGGTGCCGGCGAACCACCCGGTCCAGGTGACCGGGTGGCCGTGCACGTGCAGCTCGGCCAGCGCGGCCAGCAGCGCCTCGACCTCGGGACGGTCGCCGCGTTGCGCGGCGACGGCACGGACCGGCTCGCCGGGCAGGATGTCGGCGGTCAGCGGGGTGAGCACGGCGCGGGGGCCGAGCTCCAGGAACGTGTCGGCGCCGGCGGCGCGCAGCGCGTGCACGCCGTCGGCGTGGCGGACCGCCTCCCGGACGTGCCGCACCCAGTAGTCGGCGGTGCGGATCTCGTCCGGGTCGGCCAGCTCGCCGGTCACGTTGGACACCACCGGCAGCGTCGGCGCGGCGAACGTCAGCCGCTCCAGCACCGCCCGGAAACGCGCCAGCACCGGCTCCATCAGCGGGCTGTGGAACGCGTGGCTGACGGTCAGCCGGCGGGTGCGGACGCCCCGGTCCCGCCAGAGCTGCTCCAGCCGGTCCACGGCGTCCGCCGTGCCGGAGAGCACCACGGCGGCCGGGCCGTTGACGGCGGCGACGTCGACCGGCTCGTCCGGGTCGGTCAGCGTGGCGCGCACGTCGGCCTCGGGCGCGGCCACGGCGAGCATCGCGCCGCCGGCCGGCAGCGCCTGCATGAGCCGGCCGCGCGCGGCGACCAGCGCGGCGGCGTGCTCCAGCGTCAGCACGCCGGCCACGTGCGCGGCGGTGACCTCGCCGATGGAGTGGCCGCCGACCAGGTCGGGGGTCAGGCCGAACGACTCGACGAGTCGGAACAGCGCCACCTCGACCGCGAACAGGCCGGCCTGGGTGAACTGGGTCTGGTCCAGCAGGTCACCGTCGTCGAACAGCACCTCCTTCAGCGGCCGGGGCAGCGCCCGGTCCAGGTAGGCGCAGACCTCGTCGAGCGCGGCGGCGAAGACCGGGAACTGCGCGTACAGCTCGCGGCCCATGCCGGCGCGTTGCGCGCCCTGCCCGGAGAAGAGCACCGCGAGCTGGCCCCGGGGCGTGCCGGCGCCGGTGAGCACGGTGCCGGCCGGCTCACCGGCGGCGAGCGCGCGCAACGCGGCGACCAGGTCGTCCGGGCCGGCGGCGGCGACCACCGCCCGGTGGTCGAGCACGGACCGGGACACCACCGAGGAGTACGCGACGTCGAGCGGGCGGGTGTCGGGCGCGGCGGCGAGCCAGGCCGCCCAGCGACCGGCCTGGGCGGCGAGCGCGTCGGCGGACCGGGCGGAGAGCAGCACCGGCACCACCGGCCGGGCGGTCGGGGTGGGCTCGTCCTCGGCCGGTTCCGGCTCGGGCGCCTGCTCGATGATGGTGTGCGCGTTGGTGCCGGACACGCCGAACGAGGACACCGCGGCGCGGCGCGGCCGGTCGGTGGCCGGCCACGGCGTCGCCTCGGTGGCGAGCGTGACCGCGCCGGCGGTCCAGTCGATGTGCGGCGAGGGCGCGTCGACGTGCAGCGTGGGCGGGACGACGCCGTGCCGGACGGCCAGCACCATCTTGATCACGCCGGCCACCCCGGCGGCGGCCTGGGTGTGGCCCAGGTTCGACTTCACGGAGCCGAGCAGCAGCGGCGTCTCCCGCTCCTGCCCGTACGTGGCGAGCAGCGCCTGCGCCTCGATCGGGTCACCCAGCGTGGTGCCGGTGCCGTGCGCCTCCACCACGTCGACCTGCTCGGGGGTGAGCCGGGCGTTGGCCAGCGCCTGCCGGATCACCCGCACCTGGGACGGGCCGTGCGGGGCGCTCAGCCCGTTGGACGCGCCGTCCTGGTTGACCGCGCTGCCCCGGATCACCGCGAGCACCGGGTAGCCGTGCTTCTGGGCGTCGGAGAGGCGGGCCAGCAGCAACATGCCGACGCCCTCGGACCAGCCGGTGCCGTCGGCGGCGGCGGCGAACGGCTTGCACCGGCCGTCGGCGGCCAGGCCGCGCTGGCGGCTGAAACCGACGAACACCGCCGGGGTGGGCATCACGGTGACGCCGCCGGCCAGCGCCAGTTCGCAGTCGGCGTTGCGCAGCGCCTGCACGGCCAGGTGGATCGCCACCGAGGAGGAGGAGCAGGCGGTGTCGATGGTGACCGCCGGCCCTTCCAGGCCGAGCGTGTACGCGATCCGGCCGGAGACGATGCTGGTGGAGTTGCCGGTGAGCGAGTGGCCCTCGCCGTCCTGCCCGGACTGGGCGAGGATCGCGTCGTAGCCGTGCGCGGCGGCGCCGACGAACACGCCGGTGCGGCTGCCCCGCACGGCCGGCAGTGGCAGCCCGGCGCGTTCGAACGCCTCCCAGCTCGCCTCCAGCAGCAGCCGCTGCTGCGGGTCCATGGCGACCGCCTCGCGGGGGCTGATGCCGAACAGGTCGGCGTCGAAGTCCCCGGCGTCGTAGACGAAACCGCCCTCCCGCACGTAGCTGGTGCCCGGGTGGTCCGGGTCGGGGTGGAACAGCCGGTCGAGGTCCCAGCCCCGGTCGGCGGGGAACGGGCCGATTCCGTCGCGGCCGTCGCGCACCAACTCCCAGAGCTGCTCGGGCGAGCCGACGCCGCCCGGGTAGCGGCAGGTCATCGCCACCACCGCAACGGGCTCGGTGTCGCGGGCCTCCAGCGCCCGCAGCCGCCGCCGGGTGCGCCGCAGCTCCGAGGTCGTACGCTTCAGGTACTCGACGTACTTCTCGTCCTCGCTGTTCACCGTGGTCCTACCCTCACTCGGCGTACCGATGTCGTCGCGGCCGGCGGTCAAGACGTCTCCAGCTCGCGGTCGATCAGGTCGAAGATGTTCTCGGTGGTGGCCGACTCCAGGTCGCCGTCGTCGGCGGTCGTCTCCCGCGCGGTCAGCCGGTCCAGCAGGCCGTGCAGCCGCTCGGTGATGCCGCGGAACGCCTCGTCGTCCGGGTCGAGCCCGGCCAGCGCCGCCTCCAACCGGTCGAGGTCCCGGCCGACGCCACCGGAGGCGTCGGCCGCGCCGTCGGGCACGGCGATCCGCGTGGCCAGGTGGGCGGCGAGCGCGGCGGGGGTCGGGTTGTCGAAGACCAGCGTGGCCGGCAGCCGCAGCCCGGTGGCCGAGCCGAGCCGGTTGCGCAGCTCGACCGCGGTGAGCGAGTCGAAGCCGAGTTCCCGGAACGCGCGGTCCGGCTCCACCCCGGCCGGGTCGCCGACGCCGAGCACCACGGCGACGTGCGCCAGCACCAGGTCCCGCAGCGCCCGTTCGCGTTTCTCGCCGGACAGGCCACGCAGCGTCTCCGCGTACGCCGGGCCGCCGGCCGCCTCGGTGACCGCGCCGCGTCGCGTGCCGGCGCGGACCAGCGCGGTGAGCAGCGGATGGACCGGACCGCCGGTGCCCTGCGTGCTGATCTTCGCGGGCATCAGCGTGGGCCGTTCGGAGCGCCAGGTGGCGTCGAACAGCGCGAGCGCCTCGTGGTCGGTGAGCGCCACCAGGCCGCTGCGTTCCAGCCGTCGCCGGTCGACCGCGTCGAGGTGACCGGTGATGCCGCTGGCGGTGGCCCACAGGCCCCAGACCAGGGAAACCGCCGGCAGGCCGGACGCGCGACGGTGCTCGGCGAGGGCGTCGAGGAAGGCGTTGCCGGCCGCGTAGTTGCCCTGGCCCGGCCCGCCCATCAGGCCGGCCGCGGCGGAGTAGAGCACGAACGCGGTCAGCTCGTGGTGGCGGGTGGCGCGGTGCAGGTTCCAGGCCGCGTCGACCTTGGGGCGTAGCACCGCGGCGAGCCGCTCCGGGGTGAGCTTCTCGACGGTGGCGTCGTCGACGACGCCGGCGGTGTGCACCACGGCGCGCAGCGGGTGCCGCGCGTCCACCAGGGACAGCACGTCGGCGACGGCGTCCGGGTCGGCCAGGTCGGCGGCGACGAGCTGCACCTCCGCGCCCGACGCCTTGAGGTCGGCGAGCAGTTCGTCGGCGCCCTCGGCGTCCGGGCCGCGCCGGCTGACCAGCAGCAGGTGCCGGGCCCCGTGTGCGGCGACCAGGTGCCGGCAGAGCAGCGCGCCGAGCGTGCCGGTGGCGCCGGAGACCAGGACGGTGCCGTCGAGCCGGGGCGTCGGCGGGATGGTCAGCGTGAGCTTGCCGACGTGCCGGGCCTGGCTGAGGAAGCGGAACGCCTCGGGCGCGCGCCGAACGTCCCAGGTGCGGCGCGGCAGCGGGCGCAGCGTGCCGGCGGCGAACAACGCCATCAGCTCCGCCAGCATCCGCCCGACGACGGCCGGGCCGGCCGCCATCAGGTCGAAGCCCTGGTAGCTGACGCCGGGATGGTCGGCGGCGACCCGGGCCGGATCACGCGGGTCGGTCTTGCCCATCTCGACGAACCGGCCGCCGCTGTCGAGCATCCGCAGCGACGCGTCCACGTACGCGCCGGCGAGCGAGTTGAGCACCACGTCGACGCCCCGCCCGGCGCGGCGGGCCCGGAACTCGTCGACGAAGTCCAGGGAGCGGGAGGAGGCGATGTGCGCGTCGTCGAGGCCGGTGGCGCGCAGCACCGGCCACTTGCCGGGGCTGGCCGTGCCGTAGACCTCGGCGCCGAGGTGCCGGGCGATCTGCACGGCGGCCATCCCGACACCGCCGGTGGCGGCGTGCACCAGCACCGACTCCCCGGCGGTGAGCCGGCCCAGCTCGACCAGCCCGTACCAGGCGGTCAGGAAGACCACCGGCACGCCGGCCGCCTCGGCGTACGACCAGCCGTCCGGGATGCGGGTGACCATGCGGTGGTCGGTGACCGCGACGGTGGCGAACGAGCCGGCGAAGATGCCCATCACCCGGTCGCCGGGTTTCAGGTCGGTGACGCCGGGGCCGACCTCGCGCACCACGCCGGCGCCCTCGCTGCCGAGCACCTCCTGGCCGGGCACCATGCCGAGCGCCAGCACCACGTCCCGGAAGTTGAGGCCGGAGGCGCGCATCTCGACCGCGACGTGTCCGGCCGGCACCGCGCCGGCCTCGACCGGCACCGGCAGCAGTGCCAGGTTCTCCAGCGTGCCCTTCTCGGTGACGTCGAGCCGCCACGGCTGCCGGTCGTCGGGCGGCGTCAGCACGCCGGTGTCGCGGGCGCGGACCAGTCGGGGCGTCCACGCGGCCCCGTCGCGGAGCGCGAGCTGCGGTTCGCCGGACGCGAGCGCGGCGGGCACCGCGCCGAGCGACGCGGCGGCGTCGTCCAGGTCGAGCAGCGTGAACCGGCCGGGGTGTTCGGACTGGGCGGAACGGACCAGCCCCCACACCGCGGCGCGGGCCGGGTCGCGGGGGGCCTCGCCGGGCGCGGCGGCGACCGCGCCCCGGGTGGCCAGCACCAGACGGGTGGCCTCCAGTCGCGGTTCGGCCAGCCACTGCCGCACCAGCGCAAGCGCGTCGCGGGCGGCGGAGTGGGCGTCCGCGTCCACCCGCTCCGGGTCCGGGTCGGGGCCGCCGCGCAGGTCGACCACGATCTCCGGTACGTCGTCGTCGCCGTCCACGGCGGCGAGCAGCGCGGCCGGGTCGGGGTGGACGGTCACCCGGTGACCGGCGGCGGTCAGCGCTCCGGCCAGCCCGGCAGGGTCGCCGCCGGGCGTGCCGACCTGATCGCCGCCGACCGGGTCGGCGAGGCCGGCGCCGGTCGGGTCGGTGCGGTCGCCGGTGAGCAGCGCCCAGCGGGTCGGGGCCGGGGGCTCGGTGGCCGGCAGCGGCGTCCAGTCCAGGTGGAACACGGCGGTACGGCGCAGCGCGGCGGTGCCGTCGTCCTGACCGGCGGCGACCGGGCGGAACGTCAGCGACTCGACCGTGGCGACCGGGCGGCCGGCCGGGTCGGCGAGCGTGACGGCGACCGTGTCCGGGCCGAGCGAGCGGATCGTCACCCGCAGCCGGGTGGCGCCGTGGGCGTGCAGGGTGACCGCGCGGAGCGTGAACGGCAGCCAGCCGCTGCCGGCCTCGGCCGGCGTGCCGAGCAGCGCGGTGGGGCCGGTGGCGTGCAGGGCGGCGTCGAACAGCGCCGGGTGCAGGCCGAAGCGGGACGCGTCGGCGGCCTGCGCCTCGGGCAGCGCCACCTCGGCGTACACCTCGTCGCCGTGGCGCCAGATCCGGTGCAGGCAGCGGAACGCGGGGCCGTAGGTGAGGCCGGCCTCGGCGGTGCGGGCGTACCAGGCGTCCAGGTCCGCGTCGACCTCGACGGCGCCGGCCGGCGGCCACTCCCCCGGCCCGGGTACCGGCTCGGAGAGCTGCGGCAGCAGCAGACCCTCGGCGTGCCGGGTCCAGTCGGCGTCGCCGTCGTCGGCGGGCCGGGAGTGCAGCGTGACGGCCCGTTCGCCGGTGTCGCCGGGCGCGCCGACGCGCACCTGCACCTGGACCGCGCCGGTGGCGGGCAGCACGAGTGGGCTGATCAGCGTGAGGTCGCCGACCTGGCCGGCGTCGACCTCGTCGCCGGCCCGGATCACCATGTCGGCGAGCGCGGTGCCGGGGACGACGACGGTCCGGCCGACGACGTGGTCGGCGAGCCACGGGTGGGTACGCGTGGACAGCCGCCCGGTGAGCACCACGGTCCGGTCGTCGGCGACCGGCAGCGCGGCGCTGAGCAGTGGGTGCGCGGTGTCCTGGAGGCCGGCGGAGGCGACGTCGTGCGCGGGTCGGACGGTGGTGGTGAGCCAGTACCGCTTCCGGTCGAACGCGTACGTGGGCAGGTCGACGGTGGTCGCGGGGGTGAGTACGGCGGTCAGGTCGACGGGCAGGCCGATGGTGTGCGCGGTGGCCAGGCTGGTCAGGAGTCGGGTCGGATCGTCGTCACCGCGGCGCAGCGTGGACAGGGTGTGCCCCGCCGTGTCGGCGTCGTCGAGGATCGCGGTCACCGGCATCGTGAGCACCGGATGCGCCGACACGTCCACGAAGGTGCGATGCCCAGCCCCGAGCGCGGTCCGCACCGCCTGCTCGAACCGCACCGGCTGCCGCAGGTTCGTGAACCAGTACCCCCCGTCCATGCTCTCCGGGTCAGCCCAGTCCCCGGTCACCGTCGACACCATCCGAACCCGACCCGCCTGCGGCGACAACCCCGCCAGGTCGGTGAGCATCCGATCGCGGATCCGCTCCACGGCCGGGTTGTGGGAGGCGTAGTTGAACGGCACCGGCTTCGCCCGCACCCCCTCGACCGCCCACCGCTCGCGCAACTCCGCCAGCGTGTCCGGCGGACCGGACACCACCACATGCCCCGGACCATTGAGCACCGCCACCACCGTGCCGGGCACACCCTCGATCCGCGCCTGCACCTCATCGGCCGGCAGATCCACCGCCAACATCCCGCCGGAACCCGCCAGGGTGGCCAGCGACCGCGCCCGCAGGATGACGGCCTTCGCCGCGTCATCGAGTGACAGCACCCCGGCCACACACGCCGCGGCCATCTCACCCTGCGAATGACCGATCACCAACGACGGCTCAACCCCGGCAGCCCGCCACACCTCCGCCAAACACACACCGACCGCGAACAGGACCGGCTGCAACACCTCCACCCGATCGAGCCAGGCGTCGTCGTCACCGGTCAACACCGACACGAGATCCACGTCCAGGAACGGCGCGAACGCCCGCTGACACTCGGCAAGCCGACCATCGAACGGCGCGCACCGACCCACCAGACCGGCCGCCATCCGCACCGACTGACCACCCTGACCCGGAAACACGAACACCGGACCCGCACCGTGCTCGACGACCGCACCCGACACCACGTTTCCCGTCGGGGTGCCCGACGCGAGCGCGTCCAGCGCCGTCAGCAGCTCGTCGCCGGTGGTGCCGACCACTGCGGCGCGGTGCTCGAACGTCGAGCGGGTGGTGGCGAGGGACCAGGCCACCGCAGCCGGGTCGAGCTGCCCGCCAGCGCGCAGGTGGGCGGCGAGCCGGGCGGCCTGCGCGGCGACGCCGGCCCGGGTACGGGCCGACACCGGCCACAGCCGGACGTCGGCGTCCACCAGGCCCGGGGCGGCGGGCGCCGGACGCGCGTCGGGCTCGTCGGCCTGTTCGATGACGACGTGGGCGTTGGTGCCGGAGATGCCGAACGACGACACCGCCGCCCGACGCGGCCGGTCCACCGCCGGCCACGCACACGCCTCGGTCACCAGCTCCACCGCGCCTGCCGACCAGTCGATGTGCGGCGACGGCGCGTCCACGTGCAGCGTCGGCGGCACCACGCCGTGCCGCATCGCGAGGACCATCTTGATGATCCCGGCGACGCCGGCGGCGGCCTGGGTGTGGCCGATGTTCGACTTGATCGACCCCAGCAGCAGCGGCGTCTCGCGGTCCTGCCCGTACGTGGCGAGCAGCGCCTGCGCCTCGATCGGGTCACCCAACGTGGTGCCCGTGCCGTGCGCCTCCACCACGTCCACGTCCGACGTGGACAACCCGGCGTCCGCCAGGGCGGCCCGGATCACCCGCTGCTGCGACGGCCCGTTCGGCGCGGTCAGGCCGTTCGACGCGCCGTCCTGGTTGATCGCGCTGCCGCGCACCACGGCGAGCACCGGATGACCGTTGCGGCGGGCCTCGGAGAGCCGTTCCAGCAGCAGCACGCCGACGCCCTCGCCCCAGCCGGTGCCGTCGGCGGCGGCGGCGAACGCCTTTACCCGGCCGTCGGCGGCCAGTCCACGTTGGCGGGAGAACTCCACGAACAGCCCGGGTGTCGCCATCACGGTCACGCCGCCGGTGAGTGCGAGGTCGCACTCGCCGCGTCGCAGCGCCTGCACGGCCAGGTGGAACGCGACGAGCGACGACGAGCAGCCGGTGTCCACGGACACCGCCGGCCCTTCCAGCCCCAGCGCGTACGACACCCGGCCGGACACCACGCTTGCCGCGTTGTCGGTGCCGCCGAAGCTCTCGTCCGGGGCGACCAGCACCAACGCGCGGTAGTCCTGCCCGTTGGTGCCGGCGAACACGCCGGTCCGGGAGCCGCGCAGCGATTCCGGCACCACGCCGGCCCGCTCGATCGCCTCCCAGGACGCCTCCAGCAGCAGCCGCTGCTGCGGGTCCATGGCGGCGGCCTCGCGCGGCGAGATGCCGAAGAACACCGGGTCGAAGTGGCCGGCGTCGGCCACGAACGCGCCCTGGTCGGTGTAGGTGGTGCCGGCCGACGCCGCCGCCGGGTCGACCAGCGTGTCCGGGTCCCAGCCCCGGTCGGTGGGGAAGTCGCCGACCGTGTCCACGCCGTCGGCGACGATCCGCCACAACGCGTCCGGGTCGCTGACGCCGCCGGGGAAGCGGCACGCCATCGCCACCACGGCCACCGGCTCCTCACCGGGGGCGACGGTGGCGACGGTGGTCCCGACGGGCGCCGGGTCGACGCCGAGCAGCGTGGTCAGCAGCAGCCGGGCCAGCGCCACCGGCGTCGGGTGGTCGAAGACCAGCGTGGTGGGCAGCGGCTGGCCGGTGGCGGCGACCAGCCGGTTGCGCAGTTCCACCGCGGTCAGCGAGTCGAAGCCGAGGTCCCGGAACGCGGTGGTGGCCGGGATCGCGGCGGCGTCGGCGTGGCCGAGCACGTCGGCGGCGAGTTCCCGGACCAGGTCGGCGAGCGTCTCCTCGCGGCGGGCCGGGTCCAGGCCGGCGAGCCGGGCCCGCAGCGTCGCCGCCGGTCCGTCGTCGGCGTCGCCGTCGGCCGGCGCGCCGCCGTCGAGCGCGGCCTTCGCCTCCGGTACGCCCTCCAGCAGCGGCCGACGTCGGGCCGAGGCGTACGCGGGGGCGAACCGGGACCAGTCCACGTCGGCGACCGTGAGCGTCACGTCGTCGTGGTCGAGGGCCTGCCGCAGCGCGCTCATCGCGACGTCGGCGTCCATCGGCGGCACGCCTCGGCGGCGCAGCGCCCGGTCGGAGTCGGCCACGTGCATGCCGCCCTCGCCCCATGAGCCCCAGGCGATGGCGGTGCCGGCCAGCCCGTCGGCGCGTCGCCGCTGCGCCAGCGTGTCCAGGTAGGCGTTGCCGGCCGCGTACCCGGCCTGCCCGGCGCTGCCCCAGGTCGCGGCGATGGACGAGTAGACGACGAACGCGTCCAGGTCGTCGCCGGCGAGCAGGTCGTGCAGGTGGGCCGCGCCGGCCACCTTGCCGGCGGTCACCTCGGCCAGTTCGGCGGCGGTGACGGCGTCCAGCGGGGTGGTCTGCGGCAGGCCGGCGGTGTGCAGGACGGCGCGGATCGGCGGGCCGTCCGCGCGGAGCCGGTCGAGCAGCGCGGCGACGGCGGCCCGGTCGGCGAGGTCGCAGGCGGCGACCGTGACGCGGGCGCCCCGCTCACGCAGCTCGGCGGCCAGCTCGGTGGCCCCGGGGGCGTCCGGGCCGCGCCGGCTGACCAGCGCCACGTGTGCGGCGCCGGCGTCGGCGAGCCAGCGGGCGGCGCGCGCGCCGAGCCCGCCGGTGCCGCCGGTGACCAGCACGGTTCCGGTGGGCGTGAAGCGGCGTGCCGGGGGGCGGTCGCCGATCGGCGCGCGGACCAGGCGGCGGCGCAGGACGCCGGGGCCGCGCACGGCGAGCTGGTCCTCGCCGTCCGGCGCGGCGAGCAGCGCGGCGAGCCGGCCGGCGGCCCGCGCGTCGGGTTCGGCGGGCAGGTCGACGAGGCCGCCCCAGCGGTGCGGGGCCTCCACGCCGACCACCCGGCCCAGCCCCCAGACCGCGCCCTGGGCCGGGTCGGTCCCCCGGTCGTACGCGGCGGCGGCCACCGCGTTGCGGGTCACCAGCCACAGCGGCGCGGCCAGGCCGGTGTCGCCGAGCGCCTGGGTGAGCGCGAGCGTGGCGGCCAGGCCGGGCAGGAGCGGGTCCGGGTCGGTGGCGGGCGCCCAGGAGAGCAGCGAGACCACCCCGCCGACGTCGACGCGGCCGGTGCCGGCCTCGGTGAGGTCGGCATCCGTGGCGTCGGTGAGGGCGGCGGCGAGCGCGGCCCGGTCGGCGTCGGGTGCCACGGCCAACGGGCGCACGTCGGCGCCGGCGGCGGTGAGCGCGGCGCGGACGGCGGCCACCGCCGGGTCGTCGTCGAGGCCGGTCGGCACCGCCAGCAGCCAGGTGCCGCCGAGCGCGGCGGTGGCAGGTTCGGGGGCGGCCTGCCACTCGACCCGGTAGCGCCAGCCGTCGAGTTGGTCGTGCTGCTGCTGCCGGCGTCGCCAGCCGGCGAGCACGGGCAGCAGCGTCCGCAGCGACCCGGCCGCCTCGGCGTCGTCGACGGCCAGGGTGTCGCGCAGCGCGTCCAGGTCGGCGCGGTCGACGGCGTCCCAGAACCGGTGGTCGAGCAGGCCGACGCCGGTGGCCGGGGCGGCCGGCTCGCCGGCGGGCACCCAGTAGTGCTGCCGCTGGAACGGGTAGGTGGGCAGGTCGACCAGGCGGCCCGGCCGGCCGGCGAACGCGGGCCGCCAGTCCACCGGCGTGCCGGCGATGTGCAGCGCCGCGACGGACCGGTGGAACCGGTCCAGGCCGCCCTCGTCCCGGCGCAGGCTGCCGGTCACGGTGGCCGCGCCCGGTCCGGCGGCGGCCTCGGCGCTGTCCTGCACCGCCATGGTGAGCACCGGGTGCGCGCTGACCTCGACGAACGTGCGGTAGCCGGCCTCGACGAGACGGCGGACCGCGTCGTCGAAGTGAACCGTCCGGCGCAGGTTGCGGTACCAGTAGTCGGCGTCGAGTTCCGCGGTGTCGAGCCAGTCGCCGGTCACGGTGGAGCGGAACCGGACCGTGCCGCTGCGGGGCGTCACGTCGGCGAGCCGGGCCAGGAGCTGCTCGCGCAGCGGCTCGACGTGCGCCGAGTGGGAGGCGTAGTCCACCGGCACCCGGCGCACCCGGACGTCCCGGGACTCGTAGTGGGCGACCAGCTCGTCCAGCGCGGCGACGTCGCCGGAGACCACCACCGCGGTCGGGCCGTTGACCGCGGCGAGGGAGATCCGCCCGTCCCAGCGGGCGATCGTCTCGCCCGCCTCCTCGGCGGTGGTCGCCACGGACACCATGCCGCCGTCGCCGGCCAGCTCCGCGATGACCCGGCTGCGCAGCGCCACCACGGCGGCAGCGTCCTCCAGGGTCAACCCGCCCGCGACGTGGGCGGCGGCGATCTCGCCCTGCGAGTGGCCGAGCACCGCGGACGGCTGCACGCCGTAGGACTGCCACAGCGCGGCGAGGGACACGCCGACCGCGAACAGCGCCGGCTGCACCACGTCCACCCGGTCCAGCGACGGCGCGTCCGGCGCGCCGCGCAGCACGTCGAGCAGTGACCAGTCGACGTACGGGCGCAGCGCCTCGGCGCAGGCGGTCAGTTTCGCCGCGAACACCGGGGCGGTGTCGAGCAGCCCGGCGGCCATGCCGACCCACTGCGAGCCCTGGCCGGGAAAGACGAACGCGACCTCGCCGGGCTGTCCGGCGGCGCCGGTGACCAGCGGCGGGGCGGACCGGTCGTCGGCGAGCGCGTCCAGCGCGGCGGTCAGCTCGTCCCGGTCGGCGGCGAGCACCACGGCGCGGTGCTCCAGCGGCGAGCGGGAGACCACCGACGTCCAGGCCACGTCGGCGGGCGCGAGGTCGGGATCGGTGGCGAGGCGTCGGGACCAGCGTTCGGCCTGCTGGCGCAGCGCGGTACGGGTGCGGCCGGTGAGCAGCACCGGTCCGGTCCGGTCGGCCGGCATGGCCGGGGCCGCCGGTTCCTCGGCGGGTTGTTCGAGGACGATGTGGGTGTTGGTGCCGCTCATGCCGAACGAGGAGACGGCGGCCCGGCGGGGCCGGTCCACCGCCGGCCACGGCGTCGGCTCGGTGACCAGCCGGACCGCGCCGGCGGTCCAGTCGACGTGCGGGGTGGGCTCGTCGACGTGCAGCGTGGCCGGGACGGTCCCGTGCCGCATGGCGTAGATCATCTTGATGATCCCGGCGATGCCGGCGGCGGCCTGGGCGTGCCCGAGGTTCGACTTGACGGAGCCGAGCAGCAGCGGCCGGTCGGCGGGCCGGTCCTGCCCGTAGGTGGCCAGCAGCGCCTGTGCCTCGATCGGGTCGCCCAGCGTGGTGCCGGTGCCGTGCGCCTCCACCACGTCGACCAGGTCGGGGGTGAGCTTCGCGCCGGCCAGCGCGGCCCGGATGACGCGCTGCTGGGACGGGCCGTTCGGGGCGGTGAGGCCGTTCGACGCGCCGTCCTGGTTGACCGCCGAGCTGCGGATGACGGCCAGCACCGGGTGGCCGTTGCGGCGGGCGTCGCTGAGCCGCTCCAGCAGCAGCACGCCGACCCCCTCGGACCAGCCGGTGCCGTCGGCGGCGGCGGCGAACGACTTGCACCGCCCGTCGGCGGCGAGCCCGCGCTGCCGGGAGAACTCCACGAACGGTCCGGGCGTGGCCATCACGGTGGCGCCGCCGGCCACCGCCAGCCCGCACTCGCGTTCCCGCAGTGCCTGGCAGGCGAGGTGGACCGCGACCGACGAGGACGAGCAGGCGGTGTCCACGGTGATCGCCGGGCCCTCCAGCCCGAACGTGTAAGCGAGCCGGCCGGAGACCACGCTGGCGGCGGTGCCGGTGAGCACGTACCCCTCGGCGTTCGGCGCGCGGTGCAGCACGGCGGCGTAGTCCTGGCCGGACGTGCCGACGAAGACACCGGTGCGGCTGCCGCGCAGCGACAGCGGGGCCAGGCCGGCGCGTTCGAACAGCTCCCAGGTGACCTCCAGCAGCAGCCGCTGCTGCGGGTCCATGGCGACCGCCTCGCGGGGCGAGACGCCGAACAGCGCGGCGTCGAACTGCCCGGCGTCGGCCAGGAACCCGCCGGCCGCGGTGTAGGACGTGCCGGCGTTCTCCGGGTCGGGGTGGTGCAGCAGGTCGAGGTTCCAGCCCCGGTCGGCGGGGAAGTCGCCGATGGCGTCGCCGCCGTCCGCGACGAACCGCCACAGCTCCTCCGGCGAGCTGATCCCGCCGGGGTACCGGCAGCTCATCGCCACCACCGCCACCGGCTCGGACTCCTCGGCGGTGACCTCGCGCAGCCGCTGGCGGGTCTGGTGCAGCTCGGTGACGACCCGGGTCAGATACTCCCGGAGCCGTGCCTCGTCCCCGGCCGGTCCGGTGGTGCCCACTGCCGTGTCCGCCATGGTCGATTCCGCTCCCTGGTGTGCCACGCGTGCCTCAGGACAACCCGAGATCGCGGTCGAGAAGGTCGAAGAGCTCCTGGTTGCTGGCCGTCCGCAGCCGGTCGGCCACCTCACCGCCCGGTTCCGCCGGCTCGTCGGCGCCGAGCCGTTCCAGCAGCCGGTGCAGCCGCATGGTGATCCGCACCCGGCCGAGGTCGTCGCGCTCCCGCAGCGTGAGCGCCTCCTCCAGCCGGTCCAGCTCCTCCACGGTGGGCAGTTCCCGCTCCGAGGACTCGTCGACGAGCTGGGCGCGCAGGTGCTCGGCGAGGGCCTGCGGGGTGGGGTAGTCGAACACCACCGAGCTGGCCGGCGCGAGGCCGGTGAGCCGGGCCAGCCGGCCGCGCAGCTCCACCGCGGTCAGCGAGTCGAACCCGAGGTCCCGGAACGGCCGGTCGGCCTCCAGCGCGTACGGGCTGTCGTGGCCGATCACCTCGGCGGCGGCGGCGCGGATCAGGTCGACAAGCAGCCGGTTCTGCTCGGCGACGGTCAGGTCGGCGAGGCGCTTGCGCAGTTCCGCGAGCGTCTCCGTGCCGCCGGTGTCGGCCGGGTCGGTGCCGGCGGGCGGGGCCGCCACCTCGGGCAGGTCGCCGATCAGCGGCCGGGGCCGGGCGGCGGCGAAGACCGGGGCGAAGCGCGCCCAGTCCACGTCGGCGACGGTGAGCACCGGGTCGTCGCCGGAGATCGCGGCGCGCAGCGCGGCCATCGCCGGTTCCCGGTCGAGCAGCGTGACGCCGCGGCGGCTCATCGCGGCGGCGTGGTCGGCGTCGACCATGCCACCGCCGGCCCACGGCCCCCAGTTCACCGACACCACCCGCGCCGGTCCGGCCGGACGGGACTGCGCCCAGGCGTCCAGGAACGCGTTGGCGGCGGCGTACGCGCCGTGGTCGCCGACGCCCCACGCGGCGGCGATGGAGGAGAAGTAGACGACCAGTTCCAGCGCCGCCGGGTCGAGCAGCTCGTCGAGGTGGCGGGCGCCGGCGGTCTTGCCGGAGACCACGTCGGCCAGTTCGTCGGTGGTGACCGCGCGCAGCGGGTTGAGGCGGCCGACGCCGGCGGCGTGCACCACCGCGCGGACCGTCTCGCCGTCGGCGCGCAGCCGGTCGAGGAGCGCGGCGACGGCGGCGCGGTCGGCCAGGTCGCAGGCGAGCACCCGGGCCTGCGCGCCGAGGTCGGCCAGCTCGGCCACCGTCTCGGCGACGCCGGGCGCGTCCGGGCCGCGCCGGCTGACCAGGATCACCTTGCGGGCGCCGTGCCGGGCGAACCAGCCGGCGGCGTACCGGCCGATCGCGCCGGTGCCGCCGGTGATGAGCACGGTGTCCGGGCAGGTCCAGGTCGGGGCGTCCGGGCGGGCCGGGCGGGGCGCCCGGGCCAGCCGGCGCAGGTGCACGCCGGCCGGGCGGACCGCGAGCTGGTCCTCGCCGTCGGTGTTCGTCAGCGCCCGCAGCAGGTGCTCCCCGGTCGCGGCGTCCAGGTCGGCCGGCAGGTCGAGCAGGCCACCGGCGTGCGCCGGGTGTTCCAGCGCGGTGACCAGGCCGAGCCCCCAGGTGGTGGCCGCGTCCGGTCGGGTGAGCGGGTCGCCGGGGCCGGTGCTGACGGCCTGCCGGGTGAGCAGCCACAGCGGCCCGGTCGGCGCGACGTCGGTGACGGCCTGGACCAGCGCGAGGTTGCCGGTGAGACCGGCCGGCACGCCCGGGTACGCCGGATGGGGTCGCTCGTCCAGCGCCAGCAGGGAGACGATCCGGCCGGGCCCGTCCGGCAGGTCACCGGCCAGGTCGGCGCGGGTCACGGTGGCCGGGTCGACGGTGAGCGTGCGCGCCGTCCCGCCGTGCGCGCCGATCAGCGCGGCGATCCGCTCCGCCGGGTCGGCCGCCGCGTCGGCGGGCACGACGAGCAGCCAGTCCCCGGTGGCGGGGCCGGCGGTGAGCTGCCGGCGGGGCCAGGTGATCCGGTAGCGCCAGCCGTCGGCGACCGCGTCGGCGCGACGCCGCTGGTGCCAGTCGGCGAGCGTGGGGAGCTGGTCGCGCAGCGGCCGGTCCGGGTCGACGCCGAACCGGGTCGCCAGGGCGTCGCCGTCACCGGCGGTGACGACCTGCCAGAACGCGTCGTCGACCGGGTCGGCGGCGGCCGGCGCGGCGACGCCGACCAGCTCGCCGTCGGCGACCGGCCAGAAGCGCTGGTGGCGGAACGGGTACGTGGGCAGCGCGGCGGGGTCGGCGTCGGGCAGCAGCGCCGCCCAGTCCACCGGCGTGCCGTGGCAGTGCAGCCGGGCCAGCGCGCCGAGCAGCGTGGCGACCTCGTCCCGGCCGGGGCGTTGCACGCCGGTGACCAGCGGTCCGCCGTCCGGCAGCAGGTCGCCGGCGAGCGCGGTGAGCACCGTGTCCGGGCCCACCTCCAGCAGCGTGCCGACGCCGAGGTCGCGCAGGTGGGTGACGGTGTCGCCGAAGCGCACCGCCTCCCGGACGTGCCGCACCCAGTAGTCGGGGGTGCGGATCAGGTCGGCGTCGGCGACGCGGCCGGTCAGGTTGGACACCAGCGGCACGACCGGCGCGGCGTAGTCCAGACCGGCGGCGACGGTGGCGAACTCGGCCAGCATCGGCTCCATCAGCGGGCTGTGGAACGCGTGGCTGACGGTGAGCCGCTTGGTGCGTACGCCGAGGGTGGTGAAGTGGTCGGCGAGCGCGGACAGCGCGTCGTCGGCGCCGGCGACCACGACGGCGGTCGGCCCGTTCACGGCGGCGACCGCGGCCCGGTCGGTGTGCCCGGCGAGCGCCTCGGTCACCTCGGTCTCCCCCGCGGCGACGGCGAGCATCCCGCCGCCGGCCGGCAGCGCCTGCATGAGCCGGCCCCGCTGGCCGACCAGCGTGCAGGCGTCCGGCAGCGACAGCACGCCGGCGACGTGCGCGGCGGTGATCTCGCCGACGGAGTGCCCGGCCACCAAATCGGGGCGGACGCCCCAGTCGGCGAGCTGCCGGTGCAGCGCGACCTCGACGGCGAACAGTCCGGCCTGGGTGAACACGGTCTGGTCGAGCAGCGCGGCCTCGGCGCTGCCGTCGGGCGCGAAGAGCACGCTCTTCAGCGGGTGGGGCAGGTGCGCGTCGAGGTGTTGGCAGACCTCGTCGAGCGTCTCGGCGAACGCGGGCAACGCCTGGTACAGCTCGCGGCCCATGCCGGCGTGCTGGGCGCCCTGACCGGAGAAGACCATCGCCAGGGTGCCGCCGGGTGCGGCGACGTCCCGCTGCACGGCGGGGTGGCTCTCGCCCGCCGCCAGGGCGCGCAGCGCGGCCCGCCGGGTGTCCGGGTCGGCGGCCAGCACCACCGCGCGGTGCCGCAGGTGGGAACGGGCGGTGGCGAGCGTCCGCGCCACCGCGGCGGCCTCGTCGTCGAGGTCCGTCGCGGTTAGCCGGGCGGCCTGCGCGCGCAGGCTCTCGTCGTCGGCGGCGGAGAGCGGCCACGGCAGCAGCGGCAGCAGCGGCCGGGGCTCGGCGTGGTCCGGCTCCGCCGGGGCGTCGTCGGCGGGTGGGGCCGCTTCCAGGACGACGTGGGCGTTGGTGCCGCTGACCCCGAACGCGGACACCGCCGCGCGGCGCGGCCGGTCCGTCTCCGGCCAGGGCCGGGCCTCGGTGAGCAGGGCCACGCCGCCGTCGGACCAGTCGACGTGCGGGGTGGGCTCGTCCACGTGCAGCGTGGGCGGGAGCTGGCCGTGCTGGAGCGCCAGCACCATCTTGATCACGCCGGAGACGCCGGCCGCGGCCTGGGTGTGGCCGATGTTCGACTTGACGGAGCCGAGCAGCAGCGGACGGTCGGCGGGGCGGTCCTGCCCGTACGTGGCGAGCAGCGCCTGCGCCTCGATCGGGTCGCCGAGGCGGGTGCCGGTGCCGTGCCCGTCGACCGCGTCCACGTCGGCCGGGGTGAGCCCGGCGTTGGCCAGGGCCTGCCGGATGACCCGCTGCTGGGCGGGGCCGTTCGGGGCGGTCAGGCCGTTGCTCGCGCCGTCCTGGTTGACGGCGGAGCCGCGCACCACGGCCAGCACCCGGCGGCCGTCGCGGCGGGCGTCGGAGAGCCGTTGCAGCAGCACCAGGCCGGCCCCCTCGCCCCAGCCGGTGCCGTCGGCCGAGCCGGCGAACGACTTGCACCGGCCGTCGGCGGCGAGGCCGCGCTGCCGGGCGAACTCCAGGAACGGCCCGGGGGTGGCCATCACGGTGACGCCGCCGGCCATCGCGAGGTCGCACTCGCCGGCCCGCAGCGCCTGCACCGCGAGGTGCAGCGCCACCAGTGACGACGAGCAGGCGGTGTCCACGGTGACGGCGGGGCCCTGCAAGCCGAACGTGTAGGACAGCCGACCGGAGACCACGGCGGCGGCGTTGCCGGTGGCCTGGTAGCCCTCGGTGTCGGCGCGGGCAGCCATCAGCAGCGTGGCGTAGTCCTGCCCGTTGGTGCCGACGAACACGCCGGTGCTGCTCTCCCGCATGTCGGCCGGGGCCAGGCCGGCGCGTTCGAACAGCTCCCATCCGGTCTCCAGCAGCAGCCGCTGCTGCGGGTCCATCACCAGCGCCTCGCGGGGCGAGATGCCGAACAGGCCGGCGTCGAAGCCGCCGACGTCGGTGACGAAGCCGCCCTCCCGGGCGTACGAGGTGCCGGGCGTGTCCGGGTCGGGGTCGTAGATGGCGTCGAGGTCCCAGCCCCGGTCGGCGGGGAACGGCCCGATCGCGTCGCGGCCCTCGGCGACCAGCCGCCAGAACTCCTCCGGGCTGTCCACGCCGCCCGGGTAGCGGCAGCTCATCGCCACCACGGCGATCGGTTCGTCGAGTGCGGCGACGGCCCGGGTGGGCGCGGGCGCGGCGTCGGTGACGCCGAGGATCCGGTCGGCGAGCCAGCCGGCCAGCAGCGCCGGGGTGGGCCGGTCGAAGACCAGCGTCGCGGGCAGCCGCAGCCCGACCGCCTCGGCGATCCGGTTGCGCATCTCCACCGCGCTCAGCGAGTCGAAGCCGATGTCGCGGAACGGCCGGTCCGCGCCGACCGCCTCGGCGGAGGCGTGGCCGAGCACCGCTGCGGCGTTGCTCCGGACCAGTTCCAGCAGGGCGCGGCGGCGGTCCGGTTCGGCCAGTCCGGCGAGCCGGCCGCGCAGCGGGGACGCCTCGGCCGGCTCGTCGTCGCCGCGGGTGGCGGCGAGCAGGCGGGCCACCTCGGGCAGGTCCTCGATCAGCGGGCGCGGGCGGGCCAGCGCGTACGTCTGGTGGAACCGGTCCCAGGCGATGTCCGCGACGGCGAGCGTGACCTCGTCGGTGGCGAGCGCCCGGGCGAGCACGGCGACGGCCAGGTCGGGGCGCATCGGCCGGACGCCGGAGCGGAACATCTGGTCGGCGGCGCCCTCGGTGTCCATCATGCCGCCGCCGTCCCAGGCGCCCCAGGCCACCGCCGTGGCGGGCCGGCCGCGTCGGCGGCGGTCCTCGGCGAGCGCGTCGAGGAACGCGTTGCCGGCGGCGTAGCCGCCCTGGAGGCCGCCGCCCCAGACGCCCGCGCCGGAGGAGAGCAGCACGAACGCGGCGACGTCGTCGCCGAACGTCCGGTCGAGGTTGACCGCGCCGGCCACCTTGGCGTGCAGGCCGTCGGCGAGCGCGGCCAGGTCGGTGCCGTCGAGCGGGCCGGCGTGCGCGACGCCGGCGGCGTGGAAGACCGCGTCGACGCGGACGTCCTGCCCGGCGAGCCGGTCGACCAGGCCGCGCAGCGAGTCGGGGTCGGCGACGTCGCAGGCGGCCACCGTGACGCGGGCGCCGAGCGCGGTCAGCTCCGCCTCCAGTTCGGCCGCGCCGGGCGTGGCGGGGCCCTGCCGTCCGGTGAGCACGAGATGGTCCGCGCCGTCGGTGGCCAGCCAGCGGGCCACGTGGGCACCGAGCGAGCCGAGGCCGCCGGTGACCAGGACCGTGCCGGCGGGCCGCCAGCCGGTGCCGTCGGGCGGGGTGTCGCCGCCGGCGCGGGCGAGCCGCCGGCCGAACAGCCCGGAGGGGCGGACCGCGAGCTGGTCCTCGTGTCCCACACCGGCCAGCACGACGGCGAGCCGGCCCCGGGCGCGGCGGTCCAGCACGGCGGGCAGGTCGACCAGGCCGCCCCAGCGGTCCGGGTGTTCCAGCGCGGCGACCCGACCGAGGCCCCAGACCAGGGCCTGCCCGGGGTGGTCGAGCGGGTCGGCCCGGCCGGTGGTGACCGCGCCCCGGGTGGCGCACCACAGCGGCGCGGCGCAGCCGACGTCGCCGAGCGCCTGCACGAGCGCGAGGGTGCCGGCGAGCCCGGCGGGCACGACCGGACGGTCCGGGTGGCCGGTCTCGTCCAGCGCGAGCAGGGAGAGCACGCCGGTGAGCGCGTCGGTGTCGAGGTCGGCGAGCTGCCCGGCGAGGGCCGCCCGGTCCGGGTCGCCGACGGTGACCGGCACCACGCCGGCGCCGGCCTCGCCGAGGGCGGCCACGACCTGCCCGACCAGCGGGTCACCGGCGTACGCGGCGGGGGCGACGAGCAGCCAGGTGCCGGTCAGCCGGGCGGCGGTCGCGGTGGTGAGCGGCGTCCAGCGCACCCGGTACCGCCAGGCGTCCACGGTGGACTCGTCGCGGCGGCGTTGCCGCCACTCGGTGAGCAGCGGCAGCGCCTCGCCGAGCGTCCGGGCGTCGCTGCCGTCGACGTCGAGGGTGGCGGCGAGCGCGTCGGCGTCGGCGCGCTCGACGGCGTCCCAGAACTGCCGGTCGGCCTGGTCCTCGACGGCCGCGACCGGGCCGGTGCGGACCGGCGACTCGGGCCAGTAACGCTGCCGGTGGAACGCGTACGTGGGCAGCGGCACGGGCGCGCCGGCGCTGACGCCGCAGACCGCGGCCCAGTCCACGGCGACGCCGCGGGTGTGCAGCTCGGCGAGCGCGGTCAGGACGCGTGGCCACCCGCCGGCGTCACGGCGCAGCGTGTTCACCACGGCGGCGTCGTGTTCGGCGTCGTCGATGGTCTCCTGCATGCCGAAGCTGAGCACCGGGTGCGGGCCGACCTCCAGGAACACCTGGTGGCCGTCGGCGAGCAGGGTCCGCACGGCCTGCTCGAAGTTCACCGTCTGGCGCAGGTTGCGGTACCAGTAGTCGGCGTCGAGCGTGGTGGTGTCGGTGGGCCGGCCGGTGAGCGCGGAGTAGAACGGCACCTCGGCCGGGCGGGCGGTGATCCCGGCCAGGCTGGCCAGCAGACGGTCGGCGACCGGCTCGACGTGAGGCGAGTGGGAGGCGTAGTCGACGTCGAGCGGGCGGACCCGCACGTCGTCGGCGGCGCAGGCGGCGACCAGTTCGGCGAGCGCGTCCGGGTCGCCGGCGACCACCACCGACCCGGGTCCGTTGACCACCGCCAGGCAGAGCCGGCCGGGCCAGCGGTCGAGCATCCGTTCGACCCGCTCGGCGGGCAGGCCGACAGAGGCCATGCCGCCCCGGCCGGCGATGTCGGCGAGCACCTGGCTGCGGAGCGCGACGATCCGGGCGGCGTCCTCGAGGGAGAGCGCGCCGGCCACGCAGGCGGCGGCGATCTCGCCCTGGGAGTGCCCGACCACGGCCCCGGGCCGGACGCCGAGGGAGCGCCAGAGCCGGGCCAGGGAGACCATGACGGCCCAGAGCGCGGGCTGCACGACACCGGAGGCGATCAGCGGGGGCGCGCCGTCGGCGCCGCGCAGCACGTCGGTCAGCGACCAGTCGACCCAGGGCGTGAGGACGGCCTCGCACTCGGCGATGGACGCGGCGAAGACGGGTGAGGAGTCCAGCAGGTCGACGGCCATGCCGGGCCAGTGGCCGCCGTGGCCGGAGAAGACGAAGACGGGCGCCGGGTTGCGCAGCGCGGTGCCGGTGACCACGGTGGGCACGGTCTCGCCGTCGACCAGCGCGGTGAGGCCGCGGGTCAGTTCGTCGGCGTCCCGGCCGAGCACGACGGCGCGGTGTGGGAAGGCCGCCCGGCTGCTGGTCAGCGCGTGGGCCACCTCCGCGGGGGCGAACTCGGGGTACGCGGCGAGGTGGGCGCGCAGCCGGACCGCCTGGTCGGGCAGCGCGGCCCGGTCGGCGGCGGAGAGCGCGAACGGGATCACGCCGGCGTCGACGGCGGCGCCGGGCCGGAACTCGGCCGGGGCGGCCGGCGCGGGGGCGTGTTCCAGGATGACGTGGGCGTTGGTGCCGGAGATGCCGAACGACGACACGGCCGCGCGGCGGGGGCGGTCCCGGTCGGGCCAGGGCGTCGGGGCGGTCGCGAGGGTGATCGCGCCGGCGGTCCAGTCGACGTGCGGGGAGGGTTCGTCCACGTGCAGCGTCGGCGGGACGATGCCGTGCCGCATGGCGAGGACCATCTTGATGATCCCGGCGACCCCGGCGGCGGCCTGGGTGTGGCCGATGTTCGACTTCACCGAGCCGAGCAGCAGCGGCGTCTCGCGGTCCTGCCCGTACGTGGCGAGCAGCGCCTGCGCCTCGATCGGGTCGCCGAGCGTGGTGCCGGTGCCGTGTGCCTCGACGGCGTCCACGTCCGACGTGGTCAACCGCGCGTTCGCGAGGGCCTGCCGGATGACGCGCTGCTGCGACGGGCCGTTCGGGGCGGTCAGGCCGTTGGACGCGCCGTCCTGGTTGACCGCGCTGCCCCGCACGACGGCCAGGACGCGGCGGCCCTCGCGTTGCGCGTCGGCGAGTCGCTGCACCAGCAGCACGCCGGTGCCCTCGCCCCAGCCGGTGCCGTCGGCGGCGGCGGCGAACGACTTGCAGCGGCCGTCCGGGGACAGACCCCGCTGGCGGGAGAACTCGATGAACGTGCCCGGCGTCGCCATCACCGTCACGCCGCCGGCGAGCGCCAGGTCGCACTCCCCGGAGCGCAGCGCCTGCACCGCCAGGTGCAACGCGACGAGCGACGAAGAGCAGGCGGTGTCGACCGTGACGGCGGGGCCTTCCAGGCCGAACGAGTAGGCGACGCGGCCGGAGAGCACGCTGGCCGAGGTGCCGGTGCCGATGTAGCCCTCGACCTCGGCGGGCATCTCCATCAGGCGGGACGCGTAGTCGTGGTACATGACGCCGGCGAACACGCCGGTGCGGGAGCCGCGCAGCGTGGCCGGGTCGAGGCCGGCGGATTCGAACGCCTCCCACGACGTCTCCAGCAGCAGCCGCTGCTGCGGGTCCATGGCCAGGGCCTCACGCGGCGAGATGCCGAAGAAGCCGGGGTCGAACTCGGGTGCGCCGTAGAGGAAGCCGCCGTGTCGGGTGTAGGAGGTGCCGCTGCGGTCCGGGTCGGGGTCGAACAGCGACTCCAGGTCCCAGCCGCGGTCGGCCGGGAACTCGGAGATGCCGTCGCCGCCGCTGGCCAGCAACTCCCAGAGCTGCTCCGGGTTCTCCACCCCGCCGGGGTAGCGGCACGCCATGCCGACGATCGCGACCGGCTCGTCCAGGCCGGTCGTGGTGGCCGCCTCCGGGGTGCCGGTGGTGTCGGTGCGGGCGCCGGCCAGTTCGGCGTACACCTGGCCGGCGAGGATCTGCGGCGTCGGGTAGTCGAAGACCAGTGTGGACGGCAGTCGCAGCCCGGTGGCCGCGTTGACCCGGTTGCGCAGGTCCACCGCCGTCAACGAGTCGAAGCCGAGTTCCCGGAACGCCCGGTCGGCCGGCACGGCGTCCGCGCCACCGTGTCCGAGCACCTGGGCCACCAGGCCGCGGACCAGCGCGTCGAGCTGGTCGCGGGCCTCCTGCGGGTCGAGGCCGGCGAGTCGGTCGGCCCAGTTGCCCCGGCCGGCCTGGCGCCGGGTGGTGACCGGGCCGAGCAGCGCCCGCAGCAGGGACGGCACCCGGCCGCCGACGATCTGGGCCCGCATGGCGGGTACGTCGATGACGGCCGGCACGAGCGTGGCCCGTCCGGCGGTCAGCGCGGTGTCGAACAGTTCCAGGCCGACTGCAGGGCTCATGGCGCCGAGGCCGGCGCGCGTGGAGCGGGCCCGGTCGACGTCGGACTGGGACGCGGCCATGCCTTCGGTGTCCCACATGCCCCAGGCCAGGCTGACCGCCGGCAGTCCGCCCTGCCGCCGGTACGCGGCGAGCGCGTCGAGCACGCCGTTCGCGGCGGCGTACGCGGCCTGGCCGGGTGAGCCGAGCACCCCGGCGACCGACGAGAACAACACGAACAGGTCCAGGTCGAGATGCCGGGTGGCCTCGTGCAGCCACCACGCGGCCGTCGCCTTCGGCGCGAGCACGTTCGCCAACCGCTCCGCGCTGATCGACGACACCACCCCGTCGTCCAGCACACCGGCGGTGTGCACCACCCCGGCGAGCCGACCTTCGACGCCCGCCACCAGCCGGACCACCTGGTCCCGGTCGGTCACGTCACACGCCACCACCGACACCGACACACCCAACCCGGTCAACCGCCCGACCAGCGCGTCCGCACCCGGCGCGGCCGGCCCCTGCCGCGACACCAACACCAGCGACCGCACCCCGTGCCCGGTGACCAGGTGCTCCGCGACCAGCGCACCGAGCGAACCGGTACCGCCGGTGACCAGCACCGTGCCGGCACCGACACCGTCCCGCGCCGCCGCGTCACCGCCGGCGCTGCCGCCGGTCGCCGGCACGAGCGCGGCGCGGACCAGGCGCGGCGTCAGCACCGCGTCACCGCGCAGCGCCACCTGCCCGCCGGTGCCCGGCAGGTCACCGAGCACCCCGGCCAGCACCGACACGACCCCGGCGTCCGCGTCCCGGTCCAGGTCGGCCAGCACGATCCGCTCCGGATGCTCCGACTGCGCCGACCGCAGCAGACCCCACACCGCCGCGCCCGCCAGATCGGTGACCCGGTCCCCGTCTGCGGCGGCCACCGCACCGCAGGTGGTCACCACCAACCGCGAGTCGGCGAGGGGCTCGGCCGCCAGCCACGCCTGCACGGCGGCCAGCACGTCCGACGCGGTCACCCGCACCGCGTCGGGCACGTCCGCCCCGGACGCCCCGGTCACCGGCAGCACCAGCGTGTGCGGCACGTCCTCCCCCGCGTCGGCGGCGGCCGGCACGTCCGGGTACCCGGGCAGCCCGTCGATCGACGCGCCGAGCACCGCCCAGCCGGCGAGGTCGTCCACGGGTGGCACCGGCTCCGGCTGCCACGACACCTCGAACAGGGACCGGGCCGCCGCACCCGGCGCGGTCAGGCCGGTCATCTCCCGCAGGACCACCGTGTCCACCGACACGACCGGCGCTCCGGCGTCGTCGGCGGCGACCAGGCGCACCGCGCCGCCGTCACGGGACAGCCGGACCCGCAGCGCGGTGGCGCCGACGGCGTGCACCTGCACGCCCTCGAACGCGAACGGCACCCGGGGGCCGCCGCCCTCGGCGGCGAGCAGCAGCCCGATCGGGTGCAGGGCGGCGTCCAGCAACGCCGGGTGCACCGCGAAGCCGGTCCCGCCGCCGGCGACCTCCTCGGGGAGCGCGATCTCGGCGTACACCTCGCCGGCACCGGTCCAGGCGCGACGCAGGCCCCGGAACGCCGGCCCGTACGCCAGGCCGTGCTCGGCCAACGTGTCGTACCAGCCGTCCAGGTCGACCTCGGTGGCGGTGGTCGGCGGCCAGGCCGGCAGGCCGGGCTCGTCGGCGACGGCCGGTTCCAGCACGCCCTCGGCGTGCCGCACCCAGCCGGCCTCCGGGTCGTCCTCGGCCTGGGCGTGCACGGTCACCACCCGGGTGCCCGCCTCGTCGGCCGGGCCGACCCGCACCTGCACCCGGACGCCACCGGCGGCGGGCAGCACCAGCGGTGCGGCGATAGCCAGCTCCCGCAGCCGGGACACGCCGACCTCGTCGCCGGCCCGGACCACCAGCTCGACGAGCGCCGCGCCGGGCAGCACCACCACGTCGCCGACCGTGTGGTCGGCCAGCCAGGGGTGGGTGCCGGTGGACAGCCGGCCGGTGAGCAGCACCATGTCCTCGCCGGCCACGGAGACGGCGGCGCCGAGCAGCGGATGCCCGGCCGCGCCGAGGCCGGCGCCGGAGACGTCGGCGAGCCGGCCGACCGGCTCCAGCCAGTACCGCTCGTGCTGGAACGCGTACGTGGGCAGGTCGACCGGGCGGGCGCCGGCGTCGGCGAGCAGCGCGTCCCAGTCGACGGTCAGGCCGGCGGTGTGCAACCGGGCCAGCGCCTCCAGCACGGCGCGGGGTTCGGGGCGGTCCTTGCGCACCAGCGGCACCAGCACGGCCGCCGGGTCGGCGAGCGCGCCCTCGGCCATCGCGGTGAGCACGCCGCTGGGCCCGAGTTCGACGTACGTGCCGACGCCGGCCTCGGCGAGCCGGTCCACCGCGTCGGCGAAGCGCACCGCCTCGCGGACGTGCCGCACCCAGTAGTCGGCGGTGGTGATCTCGTCGGGCCCGGCGATCCGGCCGGTCAGGTTCGACACGATCGGCACGGTGGGCGGGGCGTAGTCGAGTCCGGCGGCGACCGCGGCGAACTCGGCGAGCATCGGTTCCATCAGCGCGCTGTGGAACGCGTGGCTGACCCGCAGCCGGTGGGTGGGCGTGCCCCGGTCGGCCCAGTACGCGGCGAGCGCGTCGATCGCCTCGGCCTCGCCGGAGACCACCACGGCGGCGGGCCCGTTGACGGCGGCGATGCCGGCCTGCCCGGCGACACCGGCCAGCGACGCGGTCACGTCCGCCTCGGCGGCGGCCACGGCGAGCATGCCGCCGCCGGCGGGCAGCGCCTGCATGAGCCGGCCGCGCGCGGCGACCAGCCGCGCGGCGTGCGCCAGCGACAGCACGCCGGCGACGTGCGCGGCGGCCAGCTCGCCGATCGAGTGGCCGACGAGGTAGTCCGGGGTCAGTCCGAACGAGCGGGCCAGGCGGTGCAGCGCCACCTCGACGGCGAACAGGCCGGCCTGGGTGAACTGCGTCTGGTCCAGCAGGTCGCCGTCGCCGAACAGCACCGGCTTCAGCGGCTGCGGCAGCAGCGGATCCAGGTGCGCGCAGACCTCGTCCAGCGCGGCGGCGAAGACGGGGAACGCGGCGTACAGGTCGCGGCCCATGCCGGCGCGCTGCGCGCCCTGCCCGGAGAAGAGGAACGCGACCCGGCCGCGCGGCGCGGCCGCGCCGGTGACCACGGTCGGGGTGGGTTCACCATCGGCGAGCGCGCGCAACCCGGCGAGCAGTTCGTCGCGGTCGGCGGCGAGCACCACGGCCCGCGCGTCCAGGTTGGTGCGGCGGCGGGCGGCGGCGGCCCAGTCGACCGGCCGGGTGTCGGCGGTCACGTGGTCGGCCCAGCGGCGGGCCTGCGCGGCGAGCGCCTCGGGGTCGCGGGCGGAGAGCAGCACCGGCGCCAGCGGCGGCGGCGTGCCGGGCGTGGGCTCGGGCTCGTCGACGGCCGGCGGCTGCTCGACGATGACGTGCGCGTTGGTGCCGCTGATGCCGAACGACGACACCGCCGCCCGGCGGGGCCGGTCCGACTCCGGCCAGGGCCGCGCCTCGGTGAGCAGGGTGACCGCGCCGGCCGACCAGTCGATGTGCGGGGACGGCTCGTCCACGTGCAGCGTGCGGGGCAGCACGCCGTGCCGCATCGCCTGGACCATCTTGATGATGCCGGCGGCGCCGGCCGCCGCCTGGGTGTGGCCCAGGTTCGACTTGACCGAGCCGAGCCACAGCGGGTCGCGCCCGTCGCGGTCCTGCCCGTACGTGGCAAGCAGCGCCTGCGCCTCGATCGGGTCACCCAGCGTGGTGCCGGTGCCGTGCGCCTCGACCACGTCCACGTCGGCCGGGGACAGCCGCGCGTTCGCGAGGGCCTGCCGGATGACGCGTTCCTGGCTGGGGCCGTTCGGGGTGGTCAGGCCGCTGCTGGCGCCGTCCTGGTTGACCGCGCTGCCCCGGATGATCCCGTGGATGCGGCGGCCGTCGCGTTGCGCGTCGGAGAGACGTTGCAGCAGCAGCATGCCGACGCCCTCGGCCCAGCCGGTGCCGTCGGCGGACGCGGCGAACGACTTGCACCGCCCGTCGGCGGCCAGGCCGCGCTGGCGGGAGAACTCGGCGAAGACGCCGGGCGTGGAGAGCACGGTGACGCCGCCGGCGAGCGCCAGGTCGCAGTCGCGCTGACGCAGCGCCTGCACGGCGAGGTGCACCGCGACCAGCGACGACGAGCACGCGGTGTCGATGGTGACGGCCGGGCCCTCCAGCCCGAACGTGTACGCGACGCGTCCGGACACCACGCTGCCGGAGTTGCCGGTGCCGAGGTAGCCCTCCACCCCCTCCGGCAGGTCCAGCACCCGGGAGGCGTAGTCGTGGTACATCACGCCGGCGAACACGCCGGTCCGGCTGCCGCGCAGCCGCTGCGCGTCCAGCCCGGCGGATTCGAACGCCTCCCAGGTGCTCTCCAGCAGCAGCCGCTGCTGCGGGTCCATGGCGAGCGCCTCGCGCGGCGAGATGCCGAAGAAGGCCGGGTCGAACTCGGTGGCCTCGTAGAGGAAGCCGCCCTTGTCGGTGTAGGACGTGCCCGGGTTGTCCGGGTCGACGGAGAACAGCCGCTCCAGGTCCCAGCCCCGGTCGGTCGGGAAGTCACCCACCCCGTCGCGGCCGTCGGCGACGAGCTGCCACAGCTCGTCCGGGCCGTGCACGCCGCCCGGGTAGCGGCAGGCCATGCCCACGATGGCCATCGGCTCGCGGTCCTTGGCCTCCACCTCGCGGACGCGCCGCCGCGCCTCGCGCAGGTCGGTCGTGGCGCGGCGGAGGTAGTCGAGGAACTCTGCCTCAGTGGGCATCGGGGCGCTCCGTATCGGGATCAGAGGTCCGGGGCATCTCAGGCGGTTCCGAGTTCGTCGTCGAGGAGGTGGAACAGTTCCTCGGCGCTGGCGGAGCTGAGGTTGCCGTCACCCGCGGCGGGGTCGTCGGCGCCGCCGTCGGCGTACGTCCAGAGCGAGAGCAGCTCGCGCAGCCGGACGGCGACGGCGGCGCGGTCGGTGTCGTCGTCGGCGATGGCGCGCATCGCGCTCTCCAGCTTGTTCAGCTCGCCGAGCACGGACAGCGCGGACGTGCTCCGCTCGGCGAGCAGCGCGCCGCGCAGGTGGGTGACCATCGCGGCGGTGGTGGGCCGGTCGTAGATCAGCGTGGACGGCAGGCGCAGCCCGGTGGCGGCGCTGAGCCGGTTGCGGAACTCCACCGCGGTCAGCGAGTCGAAGCCCAGCTCGACGAAGCCCTTCTCCTCGTCCACGTCGCGGATCGAGGCGTAGCCGAGCACCGCCGCCGCGTGCGTGCGGACCAGGTCGGAGAGCACCCGGTCGCGGTCCGCCTCGGCGGTGGCGGCGAGCGTGTCGCGCAGCGCCGCCGCCGCGTCGCCGGCCGGGTTCGCGGCCGGTCCGGCGTCGGCGGTACGGACCAGGCCGTGCAGCAGCCGGGGCAGCGCCGGGCCGAGCCGGCCGAGCACCGCGTGGTCCAGGCTGACCGGCGCGATCGCCGGCTCGTCGTGGCGCAGTCCCTCGGTGAACAGCGCCATGCCCTCGTCCGGGCCGAGCGGCCGGAAGCCGGCCCGGCTCATCCGCCGCTCGTCGACGTGGCCCTGCGGCCCGCCGGGCTCGTCCGGGTTGGCCCACGGCCCCCACGCCATGGACGTGACGGCGAGGCCGCGCGCCCGGCGGTGGTGGGCGAGCCCGTCGAGGAACGCGTTCGCGGCGGCGTGGTTGGCCTGGCCGGGCCCGCCGAACAAGCCGGCGGCGGAGGAGAACAGCACGAACGCGGCGAGGTCCAGCTTCTCGGTCAGCTCGTGCAGGTGCCAGGCGGCGTCCACCTTGGGCGCGAGGACGGTGTCGAACCGGGCCGGGGTGAGCGCCGGCAGCACGCCGTCGTCGAGGATGCCAGCGGCGTGCACCACGCCGACCAGCGGCCGGTCGGCGGGGATCTCGTCGAGCAGCACGGCGAGCGCGTCCCGGTCGCTGACGTCGACGGCGACGACCTGCGCGGCGGCGCCGAGCGCGGTCAGCTCGGCGACCAGGTCGGCCGCGCCGGGCGCGTCCGGGCCGCTGCGGCTGGCCAGCAGCAGGCGCGGCACGCCGTGCCGGGTGACCAGGTGCCGGGCGACGAGGCGGCCGAGCGCGCCGGTGGCGCCGGTGACCAGCACGGTGCCGGCGGACAGGTCCGGTTCGGGCCGCTCCGGCGGCGGGCCGAGGCGGACCAGCCGGGGTACGCGGATCTGGCCGGCGCGCAGCGCGAGCTGCGGTTCGCCGGTGCCGAGCGCGGCCGGCAGCGCCACCGACGAGCGGGGGTCGTCGTCGAGGTCGAGCAGCACGAAGCGGCCCGGGTTCTCGGACTGGGCGGATCGGATCAGCCCCCACGCGGCGGCGGCCGGCAGGTCGGCCGGCCGGTCGCCGGGTTCGGCGCGGACCGCGCCCCGGGTGATCACGACCAGCGGCGTCCCGGCGAGTGTCTCGCGGGTGAGCCAGTCCTGTGCCAGCGCCAGCGTCTCGTGGGTGAGCAGGTGCGCGGCGCGGGCCGGGTCGGGTTCGTCGGCGCGCTGCCCGATGACGGTGGCGATGACCGCGTCGGGCCGGGCCGCGCCGCCGGTCACGGCCGTCACCAGGTCGTCGAGATCCCGGTACGCCTCGACGCCGGGCCACTCGTCGGCGTCGCCGAGCACGGCGAGGCGGGACGGGCGGCGGTCGCCCGGCTCGGGGGTGATCCAGTCGAGTCGGTGCAGCGACCGGGCGGCCGTCCGGCGGGCGGTGTCGAGCTGGTCGGCGCTGATCGGGCGCAGGACGAGCGCGTCGAGGGAGGCGACCGGCACCCCGCCGGTGTCGGTGACGGTGGCGGCGACCGCGCCCTCGGTGGCGGTGAGCCGGACCCGCAGTTCCCGGGCCCGGGTGGGTTGGATCGCGAGCCCGGTCCAGGAGAACGGCAACCCGGGCCCGGCGGCCGGGTGCGCGCCCGTCGCCGCTGCACCGCTCGCCGGTCCGTCGGCGGCGGTCGGGGCCGTGGTGGCGCGATGCAGCGCGTCGGCGCCGATGGTGTGCAGCGCGGCGTCGAGCAGCGCCGGATGCAACGTGAACGGGTCGGCGGGGGCGTCGGTGTCGAGCGACACCTCGGCGAGGAGATCGTCGCCGCTGCGCCAGGCGGCACGCAGCGCCCGGAACGTCGGGCCGTAGCCGTATCCCTGCTCAGTGAGGTGCGGGTAGAGCGCGTCCAGCGGGATCGGTTCGGCGTCGGCGGGCGGCCAGGCCCCGCCGGCGGCCACGGTGACCGGGCGGGTGGGGGCGAGCACCCCGGTGGCGTGCCGCTGCCAGGTGCGCCCGGCGCCCGGCGTGTCGCCGCCGTCGTCGAGGTGGGAGTGGATGGTGACCGGCCGGCAGCCGTCGCCGTCGGCGGCCCCGACGCGGACCCGCAGGTCGACGCCGCCGGTGGGCGGGACGACGAGCGGCGCTTCCAGGACCAGTTCGGTGACGTGGGCGGTGTCGACGGCGCGTCCGCTCCAGGACGCCAGCTCGACCAGGGCGGTGCCGGGGAGCAGGACGGTGCCGAGCACGGCGTGGTCGGCCAGCCAGGGGTGGGTGGCCAGGGTGAGCCGGCCGGTGAAGAGCAGGCCCTCGTCGCCGGGCAGGTCGGCCACGGCGTGCAGCAAGGGGTGGTCGACCGCGTCGAGGCCGGCGGCGGGCAGCCCGGCCGGGCCGGTGCCGCCGCGCGCCAGCCAGTACCGGTCCCGCGCGAACGGGTACGTGGGCAGGTCGATCGTGTCGGTCGGGGTGAGCACGACGCTCAGGTCGACGGGCAGGCCGATGGTGTGCGCGGTGGCCAGGCTGGTCAGCAGTCGGGTCGGGTCGTCGTCACCCCGGCGCAGCGTCGACAACGTGTGCCCCGCCGTGTCGGTGTCGTCGAGGATCGCGGTGACCGGCATGGTCAACACCGGATGCGCGGACACCTCCACGAACGTCGTATGCCCCGCCTCGATGGCGGTGCGCACCGCCTGCTCGAACCGCACCGGCTGCCGCAGGTTCGTGTACCAGTACTCCCCGTCCATGCTCTCCGGATCGGCCCAGTCCCCGGTCACCGTCGACACCATCCGGACCTGCCCCGCCTGCGGGGCCAGCCCGACCAGATCGGCGAGCATCCGATCCCGGATCCGCTCCACCGCCGGATTGTGCGAGGCGTAGTCGAACGGCACCGGCCTGGCCCGCACCCCCTCACCCACCCACCGCTGACGCAGGTCGGCCAGCGTCCCAGGCGGCCCCGACACCACCACATGACCGGGACCGTTGAGCACCGCCACCACCGTGCCCGCCAGCCCCTCAATCCGCGCGGCGACCTCGTGCTCGGGCAGATCCACCGCGAGCATTCCGCCGGAACCCGCAAGAGTGGACAGCGCTCGGGCCCGCAGAATCACCGCCTTCGCCGCGTCATCGAGGGACAGCACCCCCGCCACACACGCGGCGGCCATCTCCCCCTGCGAATGCCCGATCACCAACGCCGGACTGATCCCGGCAGCCCGCCACACCTCCGCCAGAGACACCCCGACCGCGAACAGGACCGGCTGCAACACCTCCACCCGGTCCAACCAGGCGTCATCGGCACCGGTCAACACCGACACGAGATCCACGTCCAGGAACGGCGCGAACGCCCGCTGACACTCGGCAAGCCGACCGTCGAACGGCGCGCACCGACCCACCAGACCGGCCGCCATCCGCACCGACTGACCACCCTGACCCGGAAACACGAACACCGGACCCGCACCGTGCTCGATGCTCGTACCGGTCACGACACTCGCCGCCGGTGCCCCGGACGCCAGCGCGTCCAACCCGGCCAGCAGCTCGTCGCGGTCGGTGCCCACGATCGCGGCGCGCTGGTCGAGCGCGGCGCGGGTGGAGGCGAGGGACCAGGCCACCGCCGCGGGCGGCTGGTCCGGGTGCGTGCGGACGTGCCGGGCGAGCCGTTCCGCCTGGCTGGTCAGTGCCGCGGTCGAGCGGGCGGACAGCGGCCAGAGCACCGCGTCGGTCCGGACCAGCCCGGCCGGTGCCGGCAACTCCGACGCGGGCGCGTCGGGCTGCTCGGTGCCCACGTGCGTGTCGGCCTGCTCGATGACCACGTGGGCGTTGGTGCCGGAGATGCCGAACGACGACACCGCCGCCCGACGCGGCCGGTCCACCGCCGGCCACGCACACGCCTCGGTCACCAGCTCCACCGCGCCGGCCGACCAGTCGATGTGCGGCGACGGCGCGTCCACGTGCAGCGTGGCCGGCACGGTCGCGTGCCGCATCGCGAGGATCATCTTGATCACGCCGGCCACGCCGGCAGCGGCCTGCGCGTGACCCATGTTCGACTTGACGGACCCCAGCAGCAGCGGCGTCTCGCGGTCCTGCCCGTACGTGGCGAGCAGCGCCTGCGCCTCGATCGGGTCACCCAACGTGGTGCCGGTGCCGTGCGCCTCCACCACGTCCACGTCCGACGTGGACAACCCGGCGTCCGCCAGGGCGGCCCGGATCACCCGCTGCTGCGACGGCCCGTTCGGCGCGGTCAGGCCGTTCGACGCGCCGTCGGAGTTGACGGCCGAGCCGCGGACCAGCGCGAGCACCCGGTGGCCGTGCCGGCGGGCGTCGGAGAGCCGTTCCACCAGCAGCATGCCGACGCCCTCGGACCAGCCGGTGCCGTCGGCGGCGGCGGCGAACGACTTGCACCGGCCGTCGGCGGCCAGCCCACCCTGCCGGGAGAACTCGGCGAACGTGTCCGGGGTGGCCATCACGGCGACGCCGCCGGCCAGCGCCAGGTCGCACTCGCCCCGGCGCAGTGACTCCCCGGCCAGGTGCAGCGCGACCAGCGACGACGAGCAGGCGGTGTCCACGGTGACGGCCGGCCCTTCGAGCCCGAGCGTGTACGCGACCCGCCCGGAGATGACGCTGTGCGCCCCACCGGTCATCAGGTAGCCCTCGGTGCCCTCGGGGACCTCGGTCAGCCCGGTGCCGTAGCCGGAGGTGGACGCGCCGACGAACACCCCGGTACGGCTGCCGGCCAGGCCGGTCGGGTCCACGCCGGCCCGTTCCAGCACCTCCCAGGCGGCCTCCAGGGTGAGCCGCTGCTGCGGGTCCATGGCGAGCGCCTCGCGGGGCGAGATGCCGAAGAACGCCGGGTCGAAGCCGGTTGCCTCGGGCAGGAACCCGCCGGCCGGCGTGTAGCCGCTGTCCGGCGCCGGCACGGCCCAGCCCCGGTCGGTGGGGAAGCCGCCGATCGCGTCGACGCCGTCGGCGACGAGGCGCCACAGCGTCTCCGGGCCGTCCACGCCGCCCGGGTACCGGCACGCCATGCCGACCACCGCGATCGGCTCGTCCGCGCCGGCGGTGACGGCCGGCGCGGCCGGCGCGGCGGCGTCCGCGCCGAACGCGGTGACCCGCAGGTGCCGGGCCAGCTCGGCCGGGGTGGGGTGGTCGAAGACCAGGGTGGACGGCAGCCGCAGGCCGGTGGCCTCGTTCAGCCGGGTCCGCAGGTCCACCGCGGTCAGCGAGTCGAAGCCGAGATCCTTGAACGGCCGGCCGCGCAGGTCGTCGGCGGTGGCGTGGCCGAGGACCCGGGCGGTCTGCTCGTCGACCAGCCGCAGCAGCTCCCGCTCCTGGTCGGCCTCGGGCCGGCCGGCCAGGTGGCGCAGCGCCTCGGTGACGCCGGCCGGCGCGGCGGCGTCCCGCGCCGCCTCGGCATCGGCCAGCGCGCGGACCTGCGGCAGTTCGGACAGCAGCGGGCTGGGCCGGGTGAGCGTGAACGCCGGGTGGAAGCGGCTCCAGTCGACGTCGGCGACCGTGACGCCGGCGGTGGGGCGGTCCAGCGCCCGGTCCAAGGCCACCAGGGCCCGCGCCGGGTCGATGGTGGGCAGACCCATCCGGTGCAGCTGCTCGGTGGCGGCGTTCTTCGCGGCCATGCCGTCGGCGCCGCCCCACGCGGTCCAGGCCACGGCGGTGGCGGTGAGCCCCCGGTCGCGGCGGTGCACGGCGAGCGCGTCGAGCAGCGAGTTGCCCGCGCCGTACGCGCACTGTCCGGCGCTGCCCCAGGTGCCGGAGACGGAGGAGAAGAGCAGGAACGCGGCCAACGGCCGGTCGGCGAGGCACTCGTCGAGGTGCAGCGCGCCGAGCACCTTGCCGGCGACGACGTGCGCGAACTCGTCGAGTGTGGTGCCGGTCAGCGGGGTGAGCTGGTCGGTGCCGGCGGCGTGCACCACCGCGGTCAGGTCCGGCAGCGAGTCGAGCAGCGCGGCGACCGCCGTACGGTCGGTCATGTCGCAGGCGGCGGCGGTGACCCGCCCGTCGGCGCCGTGCTCGGCGAGCAGGGGGGCCAGGCCGGGGGTGTCGGCGCCGCGCCGGCCGGCCAGGACGACCCGCCGGGCGCCCCGGTCCAGCAGCCAGCGGGTGACGTGTCCGCCGAGCGCACCGGTGCCGCCGGTGACCAGGACGGTGGCGTCGGCCCACCGGTCGCCGGCCGGCCGCTCCGGCGCGGGGGCGGGGACGAGCCGGCGACCCCAGACGCCGCCGGCGCGGACCGCGACCTGGTCCTCGTCACTGCCACCGGCGAGCACCGCGGCGAGGCGGCGGCGCACGGCGTCGTCGGGCACGGCCGGCAGGTCGATCAGGCCGCCCCACCGGTGCGGCTGCTCCACGGCGGCGGCCCGGCCGAGGCCCCAGACCAGGTTCTGCACCGGGTCGGTGAGCCGGTCGGCGGGTCCGGCCTTGACCGCGCCGCTGGTCAGGCACCAGACGGGCGCGGTGAGGTCGACGTCGGTCAGCGCCTGGAGCAGCACCAGCGTGGTGGCGGCGGCGACGCTGACGCCGGGGTGCTCGGGCAGCAGCCGGTCCTGACCGGCGACCAGGTGCAGCACGCCGGCCACCGGCGCGTCACCGATCGCGGCACGCAGCCGGCCGGCGAGCGCGGCGCGGTCCAGGTCGTCGGCGCCGAGACGTAGCACCGTCGCGTCGTCGACGAGCGCGGGCAGGTCGTCGGCCCAGCCGGGAGGGGCGTCCGTGGGCAGCAGCACCAGCCAGCGGCCCGTCGGCCGGTCCCCCTCGGCGACCGGGACCGGCTGCCACCGCACCTGGTACGACCAGCCGTCCACCACGGACCGGTCGTGCCGGCCGCGACGCCAGGCGGAGAGCACGGGCAACGCGGGCCGCAGCGTCTCCACCGGGTCGGGGCCGGCGGCGGCGCCGAGCTGGTCGCGCAGCGCGTCGATGTCGGCGCGTTCCACGGCGGCCCAGAAGTCGGCGTCCGCGCCGCTCGCCTCGGTGGCGGGCGCGGCGGCCGGCGGCTCGGGCCAGAACCGCTGGCGGTGGAACGCGTACCCGGGCAGCCGGACCCGGTGCGGGTCGGCGCCGGCGAACAGCTCCCGCCAGCCGACCGGAACGCCGGCGACGTGCAGTTCGGCGAGCGCGGTGAGCAGCGCCTCCGGTTCCGGCCGGTCCCGGCGCAGCAGCGCCACGGCGGTGGCGTCCGGGCCGGTCAGCTCCCGGGTCAGCGCGGTCAGCACGCCGCTGGGCCCGACCTCCAGGAACGTGCCGGCGCCGAGCGCGCGCAGCCGGGTCACGCCGTCGGCGAAGCGGACCGTCTCCCGGACGTGCCGCACCCAGTACGCGGAGGTGCGGATCTCGTCCGGGTCGACCGGCTCGCCGGTCAGGTTGGACACGATCGGCAGGGCCGGCGCGTGCCGTTCCAGCCGGTCGACCACGGCGGCGAACGCGGCGAGCATCGGTTCCATCAGCGGGCTGTGGAACGCGTGGCTGACGGTGAGGCGCTTGGCGCGTACCCCCTGGGTGGCGGCGCGGCGCTCGACCTCGGCGATCGCGTCGGCGGCGCCGGAGACCACGACGGCGGCCGGCCCGTTGACGGCGGCGACGCCGATCGGCCCGTCGACGCCGGCGAGGAGCGCCTCGACGTCGGCGGGCGCGGCGGCCACGGAGAGCATCGCGCCGCCGGCCGGCAGTTCCTGCATGAGCCGCCCGCGCGCGGCGACCAGCGTGGCGGCGTCGGCGAGGCTGAACACGCCGGCCACGTGCGCGGCGACCACCTCGCCGATGGAGTGGCCGGCCAGCAGGTCCGGCCGCACGCCCCAGGAGTCCAGCAGCCGGCACAGGGCCACCTCGACGGCGAACAACGCGGCCTGGGTGTACTCGGTCCGGTCCAGCAGGGCGGCGTCAGCGGTGCCGGGTTCGGCGGCGAGGATCGGTCCGAGCGGGCGGGGCAGGTGCCGGTCGAGTTCGCGGCAGACCTCGGCGAGCGCGTCCGCGTACGCGGGGAACGCGGCGGCCAGCTCCCGGCCCATCCCGGCGCGCTGCGCGCCCTGCCCGCTGAACAGGAACGCCACCTGCCCGCCGCGCGGGCCGGCGCCGGTGACCAGGCCGGACGCGGTGTCGCCGGCGGTCAGGGCACGCAGTCCGGCGCGCAGCGCGTCGCGGTCCGGCGCGAGGACGACGGCCCGGTGGTCGAGCGCGCCCCGGGTGGTGGCCGACGACCAGCCGATGTCGACAAGCGGCGGGGTCCCGCCGTCGAGGGTGTCGGTGGCGGTTTGGTGGGCTTCGCCGGCGTCGAGCCAGTCGGCCCAGCGGGCGGCCTGGGCGGCCAGGCCGGCGGCGTCGCGTGCGGAGAGCAGCACCGGCACCAGACCGGCGGCCAGCACCGGCGCCGGACCGGCCACCGGCGAGGCGGCGGCACCCGACGCGGTGGCGGCGTCCGGCGGAGCGGCGGCCTCGGCGTCCGGGGTCGCCGGGGCGGCGGCGGCCGGCTCCGGCGGCGGTGGGGCCTCCTCGACGATCACGTGGGCGTTGGTGCCGCTCATGCCGAACGAGGAGACACCGGCCCGGCGGGGCTGCTCCCCGGGCGGCCAGGGCAGCGGCTCGCGCAGCAGCGACACCGCGCCGGCGGACCAGTCGACGTGCGGGGTGGGCGCGTCCACGTGCAGCGTGGCCGGCAGCCGCTCGTGGCGCAGCGCCATCACCATCTTGATCACACCGGCGACGCCGGCGGCGGCCTGGGTGTGGCCGATGTTCGACTTCACCGACCCGAGCCGCAGCGGCCGGTCGGCCGGCCGGCCCTGCCCGTACGTGGCCAGCAGCGCGGTGGCCTCGATCGGGTCGCCGAGGTTGGTGCCGGTGCCGTGCGCCTCCACGGCGTCGACCTGCTCCGGGGCGAGCCGGGCGCTGGCCAGCGCCTGGAGCACGACCCGCTGCTGGGAGGGGCCGTTGGGGGCGGTGAGCCCGTTGGACGCGCCGTCCTGGTTGACCGCGCTGCCCCGGATCACGGCGAGGACCGGATGGCCGTTGCGGCGGGCGTCGGAGAGCCGTTCCAGCAGCAGCACGCCGACGCCCTCGCCCCAGGCGGTGCCGTCGGCGGCGGCGGCGAACGCCTTGACCCGGCCGTCGGCGGCCAGGCCGCGCTGGCGGCTGAACCCGACGAACGCGGCCGGGGTGGACATGACGGTGGCGCCGCCGGCGAGCGCGAGCGTGCACTCGCCCTGCCGCAGCGCCTGACCGGCGAGGTGCATCGCGACCAGCGACGACGAGCAGGCGGTGTCGACGGAGACGGCCGGTCCCTCGATGCCCAACACGTACGAGATGCGGCCGGAGACGACGCTGGCGGCGGTGCCGGTGAGCACGTACCCCTCGACGCCGGGCGGGGGTGTCTGGAGCAGCGCCGCGTAGTCCTGGCCGGTGGTGCTGGCGAACACGCCGACCTGGTGGCCGCGCAGCGTCGCCGGGTCGATGCCGGCGTGCTCGAACGCCTCCCAGGACGTCTCCAGCAGCAGCCGCTGCTGCGGGTCCATGCCGAGCGCCTCACGCGGGCTGATGCCGAAGAAGCCGGCGTCGAACTCGGTGGCCGAGTCGAGGAAGCCGCCCTCACCGACGTAGGAGGTGCCGGGGTGGTCGGGGTCCGGGTGGATGAGCCGCTCCAGGTCCCAGCCACGGTCGGTGGGGAACGTCGAGACCGCGTCGGTGCCGCTGTCGACCAGCCGCCACAGGTCCTCCGGGGAGCGCACCCCGCCGGGGAACCGGCAGCCGATGCCGACGACGGCGATGGGCTCGCGGTTCGCGGCCTCCAGCTCGCCGAGCTTCCGCCGGGTCTGGTGCAGGTCGGCGGTCATCCATTTCAGATATTCCCGGAGGGTGTCCTCAGTCGCCATCAGCGCCACCTTTTCGGGCCGGAACAACAGGCGACCCAATACCGTTCGGCGCGATCACGAATAGCGTTGACCGACGCCCACCAGGTCTCACTTACGGTGAGGAAGGTAATTGCCTGGCCAGACGGGTCACAACCCCTAGGACGCCCCTAGGGCCGCCCCTAGCAGGGACGCCGCCGTGAGGTGCGCAGGCTGGGCCGGTACGCCGCCGCGAGCGGCCCGGCCGGACCGGTCGCGGCGGCGTCCACAATGCCCCCGCGACCGGCGGTGCCGCGGCGGCCCACAATGGCGCGCGAATTCGTTCAGAATTCGCCGCCCGGACCGCCCAGCTCACGGTGGATGAAATCGAACAGTTCGGCGTCGCTGGCCGCGCCGAGCGTGTCGGTCACCGGCGCCTGCGGCGGGCCGGAGCGATCGTCGCCCCACCGGGCGATGAACGCCTGCATCTGCACCAGCAGCTTCTGCCGGGTGAGCGGGTCCGGCGCGCCGGTGGCGAAGAGATCGTCCACCTTCTCCAGCTCGGTGAGCAGGCCGGTGGTGGCGGCGGCGCCGTCGGGTGCCAGCAGCGTCCGTAGGTGCCGGGCGAGCGCCAGCGGGGTCGGGTAGTCGAAGACCACACTGCCCGGCAGCGTGGTCCCGGTGGCGGCGCGGAGCCGGTTGCGCAGCTCGACGGCGGTCATCGAGTCGAATCCGACCTCGCGGAACGCCCGGCCGGGGCCGAGGTCGGCGGCGTCCGGGTGGCCGAGCACCGCCGCGGCCTGACCGGCGACGAGCTCGACCAGGATCGCGTCGCGCTCCGCGTCGCCGAGCGGGCGGAGCCGGTCCCGCAGCGCCGCCGCGGCGGCGTCGTCCGCGGGCTGCTCGGCGTGCAGGCCGCGCAGCGCCTCGGCGGCCTCGGGCAGGTCGCCGAAGAGCGGCCGGTCCCGGACCGCGGCGACGGCCGGCACGAACCGGTCCCATCGCACGTCGGCGACGACGAGCCGGTCGCCGTCGACGACCGCCTGGCGCAGCGCGGCGACGGCCAGCTCCGGGTCCATGCCGGGCAGGCCGCCCCGGCCCAGGTGCGCCAGGTCGGTTTCGGTGAGGCCGTCCGCCCAGGGGCCGAACGCCACCGAGGTCACCGGCAGCCCGGCGTGCTGCCAACCGGCGGCGAGGACGTGCAGCAGCGCGTCGCCGGCCGCCTGCCCGTAGCGCCCGCCGGAGCCCCACACGCCGGAGGTGGACGAGCAGACCACCAGCGCGCCGAGCACGCGCTGTTCCACCTCGTCGGCGTAGCGGGGCAGGTCACCGACGGTGGCGGTCAGGTCGGCGGCGAGGTCGGCCAGGGTGAGGTCGACCAGTGGCGCGGTGCCGGTGTCGGCCGGCACGTGCACCAGCCCGGTCACCGGCCGCCCGTCGGCGGCGAGCTGCGCCATCCGGTCGGCCAGCTTGCCGCCGGCCGTCTCGTCCAGCGGCACCACCGACGCGCCGGCCCGGTCGAGCCAGGCGGTGGTGTGCCGGGCGACCGGTCCGGCGCCGCCGGTGAGCAGGACGCTGCCCTGCGGCGTCCAGCCGCCGCCCGTACCCGTGCCCGGGCCGGTGGCCCGGACCAGCCGGCGGACGAGCGGGCCGGTCGGACGCACCGCGACCTGGTCCTCCCCCTCCCGGTTGGTCAGCGCGGCCAGCAGCCCGGCGGCGGCGGCGGCGGTCACCGTGCCGGGCAGGTCGACGAGCCCGCCGACGTGCCGGGGGTGTTCCAGCGCGGCGGCCAGGCCGAGGCCCCAGCTCGTGGCCTGCCACGGCCGGGCGGCGGGTTCGTCGTCGGTGGCGGCGGCCCCGGCGGTGGCGAGCCACAGCGGCGTGCCGCCGTCGCGGGCGACGTGTGCCTGGAGCAGCAGCAGGTTGGCCGCGAGCCCGGCCGGCAGGGCGTCCTGCCCGGGGTGCGGTGCCTCGTCGAGCGCGAGCAGCGACAGCAGCGCGGTGGGCCGGTGGTCGGCCTCGGCCCGGGCCAGGGCGTCGGCGAGGCCGTCCCGGTCCGCGGTGGCCGGGTCGACGGTGAGCAGCCGTACGTCGGCGCCGCCGGCCCGCAGCGCGTCGGCGACCGTGTCGGCGGTCTCGCGTGGCGGCGCGACCAGCAGCCAGCGTCCCGGTTCGCCGCCGGTCAGCGGTCGCCGGTGCCAGGTGACCCGGTAGCGCCACCCGGCCAGCACGCCGTCCTGGTGCCGCCGGCGTCGCCACGCGTCGAGCTGTGGCAGCACGTCGCGCAGCGGCTGCCCGGTGTCGATGCCGAGCCGGTCGAGGTCGCCGTCGCCGACCGCCCGCCAGAACTCGCCGTCGTCGGCCGCCGCGCCGCCGACCGGGGTGGTCAGCGTGGGCCAGTACCGCTGGGGCTGGAACGCGTACGTGGGCAGCTCAGGCAGGTCCCGCGCGGCGGGGCGGGGGCCGGCCAGCGGCGCCAGCAGCGCCGGCCAGTGCGGGTCACGCCCGGCCGCGTAGCCGGCGGCGACCGCGGTGAGCAGGCTGGTGACCTCCGGTACGCCGGCGCGCAGCGCGGCGACCGCGGCGGTGTCGTCGGGCAGCAGGTCGGCGTTCATCGGGGTGAGCACCGCGGCGGGCCCGAGTTCCAGGAACGTGTCCACGCCGGTGTCGCGCAGCGCGGCGATGCCGTCGGCATAGCGGACCGCCTCGCGCACGTGCCGCACCCAGTAGTCCGGCGTCCGCAGGTCGTCGCCCGTCGCGAGCGCGCCGGTCAGGTTGGACACCACCGGCAGCAGCGGCGCGGAGAAGCTCAACCCGTCGAGCACGGCCCGGAACCCGGCCAGCATCGGTGCCATCAGCGGACTGTGGAACGCGTGCGACACGGTCAACCGGCGGGTGCGGACCCCACGCCCGCGCCAGCCGCGCTCGATCTCGTCCAGCGCGTCGAGCGGCCCGGACACCACCACCGACGACGGGCCGTTGACGGCCGCGATCCCGACGTCCGGGTGCCCGGCGGCGGACGCCGTCACGTCGGCCTCGGGGGCGGCGACCGCCAGCATCCCGCCACCGGCCGGCAGCGCCTGCATCAACCGGCCCCGCGCCGCCACCAACGCACAGGCGTCCGGCAGCGACAACACCCCGGCCACGAACGCGGCGGTGACCTCACCGATCGAGTGCCCACCCACGAAGTCCGGGGTGACCCCGAAGGACTCCACGAGGCGGAACAGCGCCACCTCGACCGCGAACAGGCCGGGCTGGGTGAACTCGGTGCGGTCCAGCAGGTCGCCGTCGCCGAACAGCACCGGCTTCAGCGGCTGCGGCAGCAGCGGATCGAGGTGCGCGCACACCTCGTCCAACGCGGACGCGAACACCGGGAACGCCGCGTACAGCTCCCGGCCCGTGCCGGCGCGCTGCGCGCCCTGCCCGGAGAAGAGGATCGCGGTGCGGCCGGTCCGCGCGGGCGCGGCCGGGACGAGCGCCGGGTGGGTGTCGCCGGCGGCGAGCGCGGTCAGCGCGGCCAGCCGGGTCGCCGGGTCGGCGGCGACCACGACGGCCCGGTGGGCCAGGTGCGCCCGGCCCTCCACCAGCGCCCAGGCGACCGCGCCGGGGTCGACAGCGGCCAGCGGACCGGCGGGGCCCGCCACGACCGCCGGATCGACAGCGGCCGGCTCGACGGCCAGCGGGTCGGCCGGGTCGGCGAGCCGCCGGGCCAGGCGGTCGGCCTGGTCCCGCAGGCCGGCTGCGGTCGCGGCGCTGACCGGCCACGGCAGCGCCACGTCGCCGCGCGGCGCGGCGGTCGGGTCCGCGTCGGCGGTCGGGTCCGCGTCGGTGCGCGGCGCGGCGGTCGGGTCCGCGTCGGTGCGCGGCGCGGCGGTCGGGTCCGCGTCGGACCGCCCCTGCGCGGTGTCGCTCGCGTCCGGGGCACGGCCCGTCCCCACGGTGGCGGGCCGGTCGTCGGCGGCAGCCGTGGTCGGCGCCTCCTCCAGGATCACGTGGGCGTTGGTGCCGCTGATACCGAACGACGAGACGCCGGCGCGGCGCGGCGAGCCGCCGGCCGTCCAGGGGCGGGCCTCGGTGAGCAGCGCCAGCGGGCCGGACGCCCAGTCCACGTGCGGGGTGGGCGCGTCGACGTGCAACGTGGCCGGGAGCGTCGCGTGGCGCAGCGCCAGCACCATCTTGATCAGGCTGGCCGCGCCGGCGGCGGCCTGGGTGTGGCCCAGGTTCGACTTGACCGACCCGAGCCAGAGCGGCCGGTCGGCCGGCCGGTCCGGCCCGTACGCGGCGGCGAGCGCCTGCGCCTCGATCGGGTCGCCGAGCGTGGTGCCGGTGCCGTGCGCCTCGATCGCGTCGATGTCGGCCGGGGTCAGGCCGGCGTTGGCCAGGGCGGCCCGGATGACGCGCTGCTGCGCCGGCCCGTTCGGGGCGGTCAGCCCGTTGGACGCGCCGTCCTGGTTGACCGCGCTGCCGCGTACCACGGCGAGGATCCGCCGGCCGTCGCGTTCCGCGTCGGAGAGGCGTTGCAGCAGCAGCACGCCGACGCCCTCGCCCCAGCCGGTGCCGTCCGCGGCGGCGGCGAACGCCTTGACCCGGCCGTCCTCGGCGAGCCCACGCTGCCGGGAGAACTCCAGGAACGCGCCGGGCGTGGACATCACGGTGACGCCGCCGGCCAGTGCCAGGTCGCATTCGCCGGAGCGCAGCGCCTGCGCGGCCAGGTGCAGCGCGACGAGCGACGACGAGCAGGCCGTGTCGACGGTGACGGCGGGCCCGTGCAGGCCGAACGCGTACGCCAGCCGGCCGGAGACCACCGACGCGCCGTTGCCGGTGGCCTGGTAGCCCTCCACCTCGGACCGGGCACCCAGCAGCAACGTGGCGTAGTCCTGCCCGTTGGTGCCCATGAACACGCCGGTGGCGGAGCCGCGTACCCGCTGCGGGTCCATGCCGGCGTGCTCGAACGCCTCCCAGGTGGTGTGCAGCAGCAGCCGCTGCTGCGGGTCCATGGCGAGCGCCTCGCGCGGGTTGATGCCGAAGAACGCGGCGTCGAAGCCGGCCACGTCGGCCAGGAAGCCGCCGCTGCGGGTGTAGCTGGTGCCGACCCGTTCCGGGTCGCTGTCGAACAGACCGTCCAGGTCCCAGCCCCGGTCCGTGGGCATCGGCGTGACCGCGTCCCCGCCGTCGGCGAGCAGCCGCCACAGCTCCTGCGGGGAGGACACCCCGCCGGGGAAGCGGCAGGCCATCGAGACGATGGCGATGGGTTCGTCGGCGGCCGGTCGGGCCGGCCGGGTGGCCTCGGTGGGAACGTCCGCGCCGGCCACCATCTCGGTACGCAGGAAGCGCGCCAGTTCGGCCGCCGACGGATGGTCGAAGACCACTGTCGAGGGCAGCGTGACACCGGTCGCCCGGCCCAGCCGGTCCCGCAGTTGCACCGCGGCCAGCGAGTCGAAGCCGAGTTCGCGGAACGCCCGGCCGGCGGGCACCTGGTCGGTGGAGGCGTGCCCGAGCACCGCGGCGGCCTCGGCGCGTACCAGGTCGAGCAGGAGTGTCTCCTGCCCGGCGGCCGGCAGCGTGGCCAGCCGGGCGCGGAGGCCGCCGTCGGCGGTTTCCGGCTGCGTCCGTTCGACGGCGACGGCCGGGGCGACCCGGTCGAACAGGTGGCTGGGCCGGGCCGCGGTGTACGCGGCGACGAACCGGGACCAGTCCGCGCCGGCGATCACCGGGGCCGGCTCGGGGGCGTTGACCCAGCGGCCCAGCGCGGCGACGGCGGCGGCGGGCGGCAGCGGTTCGAGACCGCGCCGGCGCAGCCCGTCCGCCGTCTCCCCGGCGGCCATGCCGTCGGCGGCCCACGGCCCGTAGGCGAGCGCGGTGGCGGGCCGGCCGGCGGCGCGGCGGGCCGCGACCAGCGCGTCGAGCAGGGCGTTGCCGGCGGCGTAGCCGGCCTGCCCGCCGCCGCCCCACACGCCGGCGACGGAGGAGAACACCACGAACGCGTCCAGGTCGCGGCCCTGGCAGGCGGCGTCCAGGTGGACCGCGCCGAGCACCTTGCCGGACAGCGTGCCGGCCAGGTCCGTGGTGGTCAGGTCGGTCACGGCGGCGGGGTCGCCGGCGACGCCGGCGGTGTGCACGACGGCGGTCAGCGCCGGCAGGTCGTCCACCAGGTCGGTGACGGCGACCGGGTCGCTGACGTCGCAGGCGACCACCCGTACCGCGCCGAGCGTGGCGGCCAGGTCGGCGGCGCCCGGCGCGTCGAGGCCACGCCGGGAGGCCAGCACCACCTCGTCGGCGCCGTTGGCCAGCAGCCACCGGGCGACGTGCCGGCCGAGCGCGCCGGTGCCGCCGGTGACCAGCACGGTGCCGCGCGGCTGCCACCCGCCGCCGGCCGGCGGCGCCGCCGGGAGGAGACGCCGGGCGAGGACACCGGTGCGGCGTACGGCCACCTGGTCGTGGCCGCCGTCGGCGAGCACCGCGACGAGCGCGGCGCGGGTGGTGCGGTCGGCGCGGCCGGGCAGGTCGATCAGGCCACCCCACCGGTCCGGCCGTTCCAGCGCCACGACCCGGCCGAGGCCCCAGGCGGCTGCGGCGAGTACGTCGCCGCCCCGGTCACCGGAGGTCACGGGCAGCGCGGCGCGGCTGAGCGCCCACACCCGGCCGGGCAGGCCGGTGTCGGTGAGCGCCTGGACGAGCGTGAGCAGCGCGGCCGTGCCGGTCGGGACGGCCGGCGCGTCGGGGACGGGCCGGTCCTGGCGGGGCAGCACGCAGAGCACGCCGGCCCAGCCCTGGTCGCCGAGCCGCCGCAGCCGCTCGGCCAGTCCCTGCCGGTCGACGCCGGCCGGAACGGTGAGTGTGTCCACCTGGGCGCCGGCCGTGGCGAGCGTCTTCGTGACGCCCGCGTCCGCGCCGCTGTTGACGGTGGCGACCAGCCACCGGCCGGTCAGTGCGGACACGGGGGCGGGACGCACCGGTTCCCACCCGATCCGGTACGCCGAGCCGGCACCCCGGGTCCGCGCCCGACGCCAGTCGGCCAGGACCGGCAGCGCGGCGCTGAGCGCGTCGGCGGCGCTGTCGTCGCCGAGGTGCGCGGCGAGCGCGGCCGGGTCGCCGTGCTCCACGGCGGCCCAGAACTCGGCGTCCGGTCCGTCGGTCCGGGCGGGCGTGTCGGGCCAGAACCGCTGCCGCTGGAACGCGTACGTGGGCAGGTCGACGCGGGTCGCGGCGGTGCCGGCGAACCAGGGCGCCCAGTCGACGGACACGCCGTGCACGTGCAGCTCGGCCAGTGCGGTGAGCAGCGCGTCGCTCTCGTCCCGGTCGCGGCGCTGGGCGGCGACCGCCCGTACGCCGTCGGCCTGGTCGGGGATCAGCGCGGTGAGCACGCTGCGCGGGCCGATCTCCAGGAACGTGTCCACCCCGGCGTCGCGCAACGCGGTCACGCCGTCGGCGAACCGGACCGCCTCCCGCACGTGCCGCACCCAGTAGTCGGGCGTCCGCAGGTCGTCGCCCGACGCCAACGCGCCGGTCACGTTCGACACCACCGGCAGCAGCGGCGCGGCGAACGTCAACCCGTCCAGCACGGACCGGAACTCGGCCAGCATGGGTGCCATCAGCGGGCTGTGGAACGCGTGCGACACGGTCAGCCGCCGGGTCCGCAGACCGCGCTCCCGCCAGGCGTGTGCCAGCTCGTCGAGCGCGTCGAGGTCACCGGAGACGACGACCGCCTCCGGGCCGTTGACCGCCGCGATCCCCACGTCCGCACGACCCGCGACCGACGCCGCGACCTCCGACTCTGCGGCGGCGACCGCCAACATCCCGCCACCGGCGGGCAGCGCCTGCATCAACCGGCCCCGCGCCGCCACCAACGCACACGCGTCCGCCAGGGAGAGCACGCCCGCGACATGGGCGGCGACGATCTCCCCGATCGAGTGCCCGCCCACGAGGTCCGGGGTGACCCCGAACGACTCCACCAGCCGGAACAACGCCACCTCGACCGCGAACAGACCGGCCTGCGTGAACTGCGTCTGGTCCAGCAGGTCACCGTCGCCGAACAACACCGGCCGCAACGGCTCCGGCAGCAGCGGATCGAGCTGCGCGCACACCTCGTCCAACGCGGACGCGAACACCGGGAACGCCGCATACAGCTCCCGGCCCATGCCGGCGCGCTGCGCGCCCTGCCCGGAGAACAGCATCGCGAGTCGGTCCCGGTGTTCCCGGCCGCCGGTGACCACCGTGCCGGAGGGTGCGCCGGCTTCCAGCGCCCGCAGCCCGGCGAGCAGGCCGTCGCGGTCGGTGGCGGTCACCACGGCCCGCTGCTCCAGCGTCGCCCGGGTGAACGCCGACGACCAGGCCATGTCGGCCGGTCGGATCGTCTCGTCACCGGCCAACCAGGCCGCCCAGCGGCCGGCCTGCGCGGCGAGCGCGGTGTCGGTGCGCGCCGACAGCAGCACCGGCACCGGCCGGCCGGTCGGCTCTCCGACGCTCACCGGCTCGATGACGTCCGTGGGCTGTTCCAGGATGACGTGGGCGTTGGTGCCGGAGATGCCGAACGACGACACCGCCGCCCGACGCGGCCGGTCCACCACCGGCCACGGCGTCGCAGCCGTCGCCAGCGTCACCGCCCCCGCCGACCAGTCGATGTGCGGCGACGGCTCGTCCACGTGCAACGTCGGCGGGACGATGCCGTGCCGCATGGCGAGGACCATCTTGATGATGCCCGCCACGCCGGCGGCGGCCTGGGTGTGGCCGAGGTTCGACTTGACGGAGCCGAGCAGCAGCGGCGTCTCGCGGTCCTGCCCGTACGTCGCGAGCACCGCCTGCGCCTCGATCGGATCACCCAACGTGGTGCCCGTGCCGTGCGCCTCGACGGCGTCCACGTCCGATGTGGTGAGCCGCGCGTTCGCCAGCGCCTGCCGGATCACCCGCTGCTGCGACGGACCGTTCGGCGCGGTCAGGCCGTTCGACGCGCCGTCCTGGTTCACCGCCGTGCCCCGCACCACCGCGAGGATCCGCCGGCCCTCGCGTCGGGCGTCGGAGAGTCGCTGCACCAGCAGCACACCCGAACCCTCGCCCCAGCCGGTGCCGTCGGCGGCTGCCGCGAACGACTTGCAGCGGCCGTCCGGGGACAGACCACGCTGGCGGGAGAACTCGATGAACGTGCCCGGCGTCGCCATCACCGTCACCCCGCCGGCCAGGGCCAGGTCGCACTCCCCGGAACGCAGCGCCTGCACCGCCAGGTGCAACGCCACCAGCGACGACGAACACGCCGTGTCCACCGTGACCGCCGGGCCTTCCAGCCCGAACGAGTACGCCACCCGGCCGGACAGCACGCTGCCCGACGTGCCGACGCCCACGTAGCCCTCGACCTCGGCCGGCAGCTCCACCAGCCGCGTGGCGTAGTCGTGGTACATCACGCCGGCGAACACGCCGGTACGCGAGCCGCGCAGCGTGGCCGGGTCGAGGCCGGCGGACTCGAACGCCTCCCACGACGTCTCCAGCAGCAGCCGCTGCTGCGGGTCCATGGCCAGGGCCTCACGCGGCGAGATGCCGAAGAAGCCGGGGTCGAACTCGGCGGCGTCGTAGAGGAATCCGCCCTGCGTCGCGTACGACGTGCCGCTGCGGTCGGGGTCCGGGTCGAACAGCGACCCGAGGTCCCAGCCGCGGTCGGCCGGGAACTCGGCGATGCCGTCCCCACCGGCGGCCAGCAGCTCCCAGAGCTGCTCCGGGTTCTCCACCCCGCCGGGGTAGCGGCACGCCATGCCGACGATCGCGACCGGCTCGTCCAGGCCGGTGGTGACGGGGGCCGGCGCGGCGGCCGGGTCCGGCCGGCTCCCGGCCAGTTCGGACCACACCTGTCCGGCGAGCGCGGCCGGGGTCGGGTAGTCGAACACCAGCGTGGACGGCAGCCGCAGCCCGGTGGCCGCGTTGACCCGGTTGCGCAGGTCCACCGCGGTCAACGAGTCGAAGCCCAGTTCCTGGAACGCCCGGTCGGCGGGCACCGCGCCGGCCCCGGCGTGGCCGAGCACCTGTGCGACCAGACCGCGGACCAGCAGGTCGACCTCGGCGCGGGCCTCGTCGTCGGTGAGCCGGGCGAGCCGGCCGGCCCAGCCACCGGCCCCGGCGAGGCGCCGGCCGGCGGGACGGCCCACGAGCGTGGCCAGCATCGCGGGTACGGGTGCGCCGGCGGTCGCCGCGCGCAGCGCCGGCACGTCGATCACGGTGGGCACGAGCTGCGGCCGACCGGTGGCGAGCGCGGCGTCGAACAGCTCCAGGCCGGTCTGCACGCTCATCGGCGTCAACCCGGCCCGCGCCGACCGCTGCCGCTCCCCCTCCGACAACGACGCCGCCATCCCGGCGGTGTCCCACATCCCCCACGCCAACGACACCGCCGGCAGACCCTCGTGCCGACGCCACACCGCCAGCCCGTCCAGGAACGCGTTGCCCGCGGCGTACGCGGCCTGGCCCGGCGAGCCGAGCACTCCGGCGACGGACGAGAACAACACGAACAGGTCCAGGTCGAGATGCCGGGTGGCCTCGTGCAGCCACCACGCCGCCGTGACCTTCGGCGCGAGCACGTTCGCCAACCGCTCCGCGCTGATCGACGACACCACCCCGTCGTCCAACACCCCCGCCGTGTGCACCACCCCCGCGAGCCGACCCGCCACACCCGCCACCACACGCGCGACCTGATCCCGATCGGTCACGTCACACGCCACCACCGACACCGACGCACCCAGGCCCGACAACCGCTCGACAAGCGCGTCCGCACCCGACGCGGCCGGACCCTGCCGCGACACCAGCACCAGCGACCGCACCCCGTGCCCGGTGACGAGGCGCTCCGCCACCAATGCGCCCAACGCGCCGGTGCCGCCCGTGACCAGCACCGTGCCGGCGCCGATCTCGTGCCCGACGTGGTCCGGCACCGATGCTTCGTCGGTGGCGGCCAGACCGTCGACCGCCGGCGTATGCCCGGCGGGCGCGGCGCGGACTAGGCGCGGCGTCAGCACGTCGTCGCCGCGTACCGCCACCTGCCCACCCGTCGCCGGCAGGTCACCCAGCACACCGGCCAACACCGACAGCACCCCACCGTCGACGCCCCGATCCAGATCGGCCAACACGATCCGCTCCGGATGCTCCGACTGCGCCGACCGCAACAACCCCCACACCGCCGCACCCGCCAGATCGGTCACCCGATCCCCACCCGCAGCCACCACCGCGCCCCGGGTCACCACCACCAACCGCGACTCGGCCAACGACTCCGCCGCCAACCACCCCTGCACCACCGCCAACACATCCGACGCCACCACCCGCACCGCATCAGGTACATCCACATCGGACGGCCCCGCCACCGGCAACACCAGCGTGTACGGCAACCCCTCCCCCGCGTCGACCACCGCCGACACGTCCGGATACGACGACAACCCGTCGACGGACGCCCCGAGCACCGCCCAGCCGGTCGCCCGGCCGGCGGTCGTCTCCGCGGTCTGCCAGCGCACCTCGTACAGGGACCGGGTCGCGGTGCCGGACGCGGTCGGTCCGGTCATCTCGCGCAGGACCAGGGAGTCCACCGACACGACCGACGCGCCGCTCTCGTCGGCGGCGACCAGCCGGACCGCGTCCCCGGTGCGCGACAGCCGGACCCGGAGCACGGTGGCGCCGGTGGCGTGCACCTGGACGCCCTCGAATGCGAACGGCACCCGGGTTCCGCCGGTCCCGCCGTCGGGCAGCAGCCCGATCGGGTGCAGGGCGGCGTCCAGCAGCGCCGGGTGGAGCGCGAACCGGGCCGCGTCGGCGGCCATGTCGTCCGGCAGGGCGATCTCGGCGTACGTCTCGTCGTCACCGGTCCAGGCCCGGCGCAGGCCCCGGAACGCCGGGCCGTAGGCCAGGCCGTGCGCGGCGAGCGTGTCGTACCAGCCGGTCAGGTCGACCTCGGTCGCGCCGGCCGGCGGCCAGGTCCCGATGACGGGTTCCCCGGAGGCGGGCGGTTCGAGGATGCCGTCGGCGTGCCGGGTCCAGCCCGCCTCGGGGTCGTCGTCGGGGCGGGAGTGGACGGTGACGGCGCGCCGGGTTCCGGCGCCGTCGACGCGGACCTGGATGCGCAGGCGGCCGGTGTCCGGCAGGACCAGCGGCGCGGCGACGGTGAGTTCGCGGAGCCGGGGTACGCCGGCCTCGTCGCCGGCCCGGACGGCGAGTTCGACGAGCGCCGCGCCGGGCAGCAGCGTGGTCCCGGCCACCGCGTGGTCGGCCAGCCAGGGATGGGTGGCGAGGGAGAGTTGGCCGGTGAGGACCACCTCGCCGTCGCCGGCGAGGTCGACGGTGGCGCCGAGCAGCGGGTGCGCGGCGTCGCTCAGCCCGGCGCCGGACACGTCGCCTCGGCGGCGGCCGGTCGCCGGCCAGTAGCGGCGGTGCGCGAACGCGTACGTGGGCAGGTCGACGCGGGTGGCGCCGGCGAACCAGGGCGTCCAGTCGACGGGGACGCCGCGCACGTGCAGCTCCGCCAGCCCGGCCAGCAACGCGCCCGCCTCGTCCCGGTCGCGGCGCTGCACCGCCACCGCGACCACACCGTCGTCGGGCAGGATCCCGGCGGTCAGCGCGGTCAACACGCTCTGCGGGCCGACCTCCAGGAACGTGTCCACCCCGGCGTCGCGCAACGCGGTCACGCCGTCGGCGTAGCGCACCGCCTCCCGCACGTGCCGCACCCAGTAGTCCGACGTCCGCAGGTCGTCGCCCGACGCCAACGCGCCGGTCACGTTCGACACCACCGGCAGCAACGGCGCGGCGAACGACAGCCCGTCGAGAAGCGCGCGGAACTCGGCCAGCATCGGCTCCATCAGCGGGCTGTGGAACGCGTGCGACACCGTCAATCGGCGAACCCGCACGCCCCGGTCCCGCCATGCGCGCTCGATCTCGTCCAGCGCGTCCAGGTCACCGGAGACGACTGTCGACGACGGGCCGTTGACCGCCGCGACACCCAGGCTCGGGTGTCCGGCGATCGACGCGGCCACCTCCGACTCCGAGGCAGCCACCGCCAGCATCCCGCCGCCGGCCGGCAACGCCTGCATCAACCGGCCCCGCGCCGCCACCAGCGCACACGCGTCCGGCAGCGACAACACCCCGGCCACGTACGCGGCGGTGACCTCACCGATCGAGTGCCCGCCCACGACGTCCGGGATCACGCCGAACGACTCGACCAGGCGGAACAACGCCACCTCGACCGCGAACAGACCGGCTTGCGTGAACTGCGTCTGGTCCAGCAGGTCACCGTCGCCGAACAACACCGGCTTCAGCGGCTGCGGCAGCAGCGGATCGAGCTGCGCGCACACCTCGTCCAACGCGGCGGCGAACACCGGGAACACGTCGGACAACTCGCGGCCCATGCCGGCGCGCTGCGCGCCCTGCCCGGAGAACAGCACCGCGACCCGGTCCCGCTGCTCCCGGCCGCCGGTGACCACCGCGCCGGACGGCTCACCGGCCGCCAACGCCCGCAGCGCGGCCAGCAGGCCGTCCCGGTCGGCGACGGCGAGTACGGCGCGCTGCTCCAGCGCCGGCCGGGTGGTGAACGCCGACCATCCGACGTCGACCGGACGCAGCGTCTCGTCGGCGGCGAGCCAACGCGCCCACCGGTCGGCCTGCGCGGCGAGCGCGGTGTCGGTGCGCGCCGACAGCAGCACCGGCACCGGCCCACCGGTCGGCTCTCCGACGCTCACCGGCTCGATGACGTCCGTGGGCTGTTCCAGGATGACGTGGGCGTTGGTGCCGGAGATGCCGAACGACGACACCGCCGCCCGACGCGGCCGGTCCACCACCGGCCACGGCGTGGCCTCGGTCGCCAGACTGACCGCCCCGGCGGTCCAGTCGACGTGCGGCGACGGCTCGTCCACGTGCAACGTCGGCGGGACGATGCCATGGCGCATGGCGAGGACCATCTTGATGATCCCGGCGACACCGGCGGCGGCCTGCGTGTGGCCCAGGTTCGACTTCACCGACCCGAGCAGCAGCGGCGTCTCGCGGTCCTGCCCGTACGTGGCGAGCAGCGCCTGCGCCTCGATCGGATCACCCAGCGTGGTGCCCGTGCCGTGCGCCTCCACCGCGTCCACGTCGGCGGTGCTCAACCGCGCGTTCGCCAGCGCCTGCCGGATCACGCGCTGCTGCGACGGGCCGTTCGGCGCGGTCAGCCCGTTGGAGGCGCCGTCCTGGTTCACCGCCGTACCCCGCACCACCGCGAGGATCCGCCGGCCCTCGCGTCGGGCGTCGGAGAGTCGTTGCACCAGTAGCACGCCGACGCCCTCGGACCAGCCGGTGCCGTCGGCGGACGCGGCGAACGACCGGCAGCGGCCGTCCGGGGACAGGCCCCGCTGCCGGGAGAACTCGATGAACGTGCCGGGCGTGGCCATCACCGTCACGCCACCGGCGAGCGCCAGGTCGCACTCGCCGGAGCGCAGCGCCTGCGCGGCCAGGTGCAGCGCGACCAGGGACGACGAGCAGGCGGTGTCGACCGTGACGGCCGGCCCCTCCAACCCGAACGTGTACGCGACCCGGCCCGACAGCACGCTGCCGGAGGTGCCGGTGCCGACGTAGCCCTCGGCGTCCGGCGGCAGGTCGGCCAGCCGGGAGGCGTAGTCGTGGTACATGACGCCGGCGAACACGCCGGTACGCGAGCCGCGCAGCGCCACCGGGTCCACCCCGGCGGATTCGAAGCTCTCCCAGGTGGCCTCCAGCAGCAGCCGCTGCTGCGGGTCCATGGCGACCGCTTCGCGGGGCGAGATGCCGAAGAAGTCCGGGTCGAAGTCGGCCGCGCCGGCGAGGAAGCCGCCGTGTCGGGCGTACGAGGTGCCGGCGTGGTCGGGGTCCGGGTCGTAGAGCGTGTCGAGGTCCCAGCCCCGGTCGGCGGGGAACTCGACGATGCCGTCCCGCCCCGACGACAGGAGCTGCCAGAGCTGCTCCGGGTTGTCGACGCCGCCGGGATAGCGGCAGGCCATGCCGACGATGGCGATCGGCTCGTCGGTGTCGACCGCCCGCACCGCCGCGCGGCGGGCGCTGATCCGGCCGGAGACCTGCTCGTAGAGGTGCTCGGCGAGCGCCGCCGGGCTGGGGTGGTCGAAGACCAGCGTGGACGGCAGCCGCAGCCCGGTGGCCGCGTTGACCCGGTTACGCAGGTCCACCGCGGTCAACGAGTCGAAGCCCAGTTCCCGGAACGCCCGGTCGGCGGGCACCGCGCCGGCCCCGGCGTGGCCGAGCACCTGCGCGACCAGGCCGCGGACCAGCAGGTCCACCTCGGCGCGGGCCTCCTGCGGGTCGAGGCCGGCGAGCCGGTCGGCCCAGTCGCCGCCCGCGCCGGCCTGCCGCCGGGCGGCGGTCGGGCCGACCAGGGTACGCAGCACCGCCGGCACCGGGCCGGTGCCGAGCGCGGCCCGCAGCGCCGGTACGTCGACGACGGCCGGCACGAGCACCGGACGGCCCTCGGCGAGCGCGGCGTCGAACAGCTCCAGGCCGGTCTGCACGCTCATCGGCGTCAACCCGGCCCGCGCCGACCGCTGCCGTTCCCCCTCCGACAACGACGCCGCCATCCCGGCGGTGTCCCACATTCCCCACGCCAGGCTGATCCCGGGCAGTCCGTCCTGCCGGCGTCGCGCCGCCAGCGCGTCCAGGAACGCGTTCCCCGCCGCGTAGGCCGCCTGGCCCGGCGAGCCGAGCACCCCGGCGACGGACGAGAACAACACGAACAGGTCCAGCTCACGGTCGCGGGTCGCCTCGTGCAGCCACCACGCCGCCGTGGCCTTCGGCGCCAACACCGCCGCCAGCCGCTCCGGGCTGATCGACGACACTACCCCGTCGTCCAGCACTCCGGCGGTGTGCACCACCCCGGCCAACCGGCCCGGCACACCCGACACCAACCGGAACACCTGATCCCGATCGGTCACGTCACACGCCACCACCGACACCGACGCACCCAGGCCGGTCAACCGCTCGACAAGCGCGTCCGCGCCCGGCGCGGCCGGCCCCTGCCGCGACACCAACACCAGCGACCGCACCCCGTGCCCGGTGACGAGGCGCTCCGCCACCAACGCGCCCAACGCGCCGGTGCCGCCGGTCACCAGCACCGTGCCGTCCCGCACCACCCGCTCGCCGCCGTCCGACGCCGGGTCGGTCGGGGCCGGAACGCCAGGCGTCGAGGCGGCGCGGACCAGGCGGGGCACGAACACCCGGCCGTCCCGTACCGCGAGTTGACCGCCGGTCGGGTCGGTGACCGCGTGCGCGAGCACGGCGAGCGTCCGGTCGTCCGGATCGGCGTCGAGGTCGGCCAGCACGATCCGGCCGGGATGTTCGGACTGCGCGGAACGCAGCAGACCCCACACGGCGGCACCGGGCAGGTCGGTCACCGGGTCGCCGACGCCGACGGAGACCGCGCCCCGGGTCAGGACCACGAGCGGGGTGCCGGCGAGCGCGTCGGCGGCCAGCCAGGACCGCACGGTGCCGAGCACCTCGGTGGTGACCACGCGCACCGCGTCCGGGGTGGGCAGGTCGGCGGCGGGCAGCGGCAGCAGGAGCGCCCGCGGGGCCGGGTCGGGGCCGGCGTCGACCGCGTCGAGCAACGCCGCGACCCCCGGGTACGCCGCCAGCCCGAGGTCGGATCCGGTACCGGCCGGGTCGACGCCGGTCCCGCCGAGCACCGCCCAGCCGGACGGCGCGTCGGCCGGCGTGACGTCCTCGGGCTGCCAGTCGAGCGCGTACAGGGACCGGGCCGCGACGCCCGGCACGACCGCGCCGGTCAGCTCCCGCAGCGCCAGCGTGTCGATCGACACCACCGGCGCGCCGGAGGTGTCCACGGCGACCAGGCGGACGGTGGTGCCGGTGCGGGTGAGCCGCACCCGCAGGGCGCGGGCCCCGGCGGCGTGCACCTGGAGGCCCTCGACGGTGAACGGCACGCGCGGGCCGTCGCCGGTGAGCAGCAGCCCGACCGGGTGCAGCGCGGCGTCCAGCAGCGCCGGGTGGACGCCGAACCGGGACGCCTCGCCGGCCGCGTCGTCGCCGAGCGCGACCTCGGCGTACGCCTCGCCGTCGCCGGTCCAGAGCCGGCGCAGGCCCTGGAACACCGGCCCGTACGCGAGGCCGTGTTCGGCCAGCGCCGGGTACCAGCCGGCCAGGTCCACCTCGGCGAGCCCGACGGGCGGCCAGGTGTCGAGCGTCGGCTCGTCGGTGGCGGCGGGTTCCAGCACGCCGTCGGCGTGCGCGGTCCACTCGACGTCGCCGTCCGGCTGGGAGTGGATGGCCACCGGCCGGCCGCCGGTGGCGTCGGGGGCGCCGACACTCACCTGCACCCGCACGCCGCCGGTCGCGGGCAGCACCAGCGGCGCGGTGAGCGTGAGGTCGCGTACCCGGGGGGTGCCGGCCTCGTCGCCGGCCCGCACGGCCAGTTCGGTGAGCGCGGTGCCGGGCACCAGCACGGCGCCGGTCACCACGTGGTCGGCGAGCCACGGGTGGGTGGCCGGCGACAGCCGGCCGGTCAGCACCACCAGGTCCGCGCCGGCCACGGTGACGGCGGCGCCGAGCAGCGGGTGGGCGGCGTCGCCGAGCCCGGCGCCGCTGACGTCGCCGCCGCGGGGGCGGCCGGTGGGCAGCCAGTAGCGCTGGTGCCGGAACGCGTACGTGGGCAGGTCGATCCGGGTCGCGCCGGTGCCGGCGAACCACTGCGGGAAGGAGACCGGTACGCCGTGCACGTGCAGGTCGGCCAGCGCGGCCAGCAGGGCGGCGGTCTCGTCGCGGTCCCGGCGCTGGGCGGCGACCGCGAGCGCGTCGGGCAGGATGTCGCCGGTCAGCGCGGTGAGCACGCTCTGCGGGCCGATCTCCAGGAACGTGTCGGCGCCGGTGTCCCGCAGCGCGGTGATCCCGTCGGCGTAGCGGACCGCCTCGCGGACGTGCCGCACCCAGTAGTCGGCGCGGGTCAGGTCGGCCGGGTCGGCGAGCGCGCCGGTCAGGTTGGACACCACCGGCAGCAGCGGCGCGGAGAAGCTCAACTCGTCCAGCACGGCCCGGAACTCGGCGAGCATCGGTGCCATCAGCGGGCTGTGGAACGCGTGCGACACCGTCAGCCGGCGGGTGCGGACGCCCCGCTCCCGCCAGCCGCGCTCGATCTCGTCCAGCGCGTCTAGCGGTCCGGACACCACCACCGACGAGGGCCCGTTGACGGCGGCGACGCCCAGCTCGGGGGTGCCATCGAGGGACGCCAGGACGTCCCGTTCCGGCGCGGCGACGGCCAGCATCCCGCCGCCGGCCGGCAGCGCCTGCATCAACCGGCCCCGCGCCGCGACCAGCGCGCACGCGTCGGGCAGCGACAACACCCCGGCCACGTACGCAGCGGTGACCTCACCGATCGAGTGGCCGCCCACGAAGTCCGGGGTGACGCCGAACGACTCCACGAGCCGGAACAGCGCCACCTCGACCGCGAACAGCCCGGCCTGCGTGAACTGCGTCTGGTCCAGCAGGTCACCGGCGTCGAACAGCACCGGCTTCAGCGGCTGCGGCAGCAGCGGATCGAGCTGCGCGCACACCTCGTCCAACGCGGACGCGAACACCGGGAACGCCGCATACAGCTCCCGGCCCATGCCGGCGCGCTGCGCGCCCTGCCCGGAGAAGAGGATCGCGAGCCGGCCACGGGTGGTCGCCGTTGCGGTGTGCACGGTGCCGGCCGGCGTGCCGGCGGCGAGCGCGTGCAGCCCGGCGAGCAGGTCGTCGCGGTCGGTGGCGACGACGACGGCGCGGTGCTCCAGGACGGCCCGGCCGGTCACCGACGACCAGCCGACGTCGACTGGCCGGACGGCGGCGTCGGTGGCCAGCCGGCGGGCCCAGCGGTCGGCCTGCGCGGCGAGCGCCTCCGGGTCGCGGGCGGAGAGCAGCACCGGGGCGGGGCCGCGCGGCGGCTCGGTCGCGGCGGGGGTCGGCTCGGCGGGCGGCGCCTCGATGATGACGTGCGCGTTGGTGCCGCTCACCCCGAACGAGGAGACGGCGGCGCGGCGGGGCCGGTTCGACAGCGGCCAGGGCCGGGCCTCGGTGAGCAGGGTGACCGCGCCGGCGTCCCAGTCGATGTGCGGGGACGGTTCGTCGACGTGCAGCGTGCGGGGCAGCACGCCGTGCCGCATCGCCATGATCATCTTGATGATGCCGGCGGCGCCGGCCGCGGCCTGGGTGTGGCCCAGGTTCGACTTCACCGAACCGAGCCACAGCGGTTCGCCGTCGCGGTCCTGCCCGTAGGTGGCGAGCAGCGCCTGTGCCTCGATCGGGTCCCCGAGCGTGGTGCCGGTGCCGTGCGCCTCGACCGCGTCCACGTCCGACGTGGTGAGCCGCGCGTTGGCCAGGGCCTGCCGGATGACGCGCTGCTGCGACGGCCCGTTCGGGGCGGTGAGACCGTTGGACGCGCCGTCCTGGTTGACGGCGGTGCCGGCCACCACGGCGAGGATGCGCCGGCCGTCCCGCCGGGCGTCGGCCAGGCGCTGCACCAGCAGCACGCCGACGCCCTCGGACCAGCCGGTGCCGTCGGCGGCGGCGGCGAACGACTTGCACCGCCCGTCGGCGGCCAGGCCACGCTGGCGGGAGAACTCGATGAACGTGCCCGGGTTGGCCATCACGGTCACGCCGCCGGCGAGCGCCAGGTCGCACTCGCCTGAGCGCAGCGCCTGCACGGCCAGGTGCAACGCGACCAGCGACGACGAGCAGGCGGTGTCCACGGTGACCGCCGGGCCCTCCAGCCCGAACGTGTACGCGACCCGCCCGGACACCACGCTGCCGGAGTTGCCGGTGCCGAGGTAGCCCTCCACGCCCTCCGGCAGCTCCCCCACCCCGGCGGCGTAGTCGTGGTACATCAGGCCGGCGAAGACGCCGGTACGCGAGCCGCGCAGCCGGGCCGGGTCCACCCCGGCGGACTCGAACGTCTCCCAGGACGCCTCCAGCAGCAGCCGCTGCTGCGGGTCCATGGCGAGCGCCTCACGCGGGCTGATGCCGAAGAAGCCCGGGTCGAAGTCGGCGGCGCCGGCGAGGAAGCCGCCCTCCCGGGCGTACGAGGTGCCCGGGTGGTCGGGGTCGCTGTGGAACAGCGTGTCCAGGTCCCAGCCCCGGTCGGCGGGGAACGCGCCGATGCCGTCCCCGTCGGCGGCCAGCAGCTCCCACAGCGCCTCGGGGCTGTCGATGCCGCCCGGATAGCGGCAGGCCATGCCGACGATCGCGATCGGCTCGTCCACGCCGGTGACCGCCGCCGCGTCGGGGCGGGTCGCGGCGGTGGCGCCGGTGAGCTGCTCGTGCACGTGCGCGGCGAGCGCGGCCGGCGTCGGGTAGTCGAACACCAGCGTGGACGCCAGCCGCAGCCCGGTGGCCGCGTTGACCCGGTTACGCAGGTCCACCGCCGTCAACGAGTCGAAGCCCAGTTCCTGGAACGCCCGGTCGGCCGGCACCGCGTCCGCGCCGCCGTGGCCGAGCACCTGCGCGACCAGGCCACGGACCAGCAGGTCCACCTCGACGCGGGCCTCGTCGGCGGGCATCGCGGCGAGCCGGCCGGCCCAGCCGTCGGCCGCCGCGCCGGCCTGCCGCCGGGCGGGCACGCCGGCCAGGGCACGCAGCATCGGGGGTACGCCGGCGGCGGCGCGCAGCGCCGGCAGGTCCAGCACGGCCGGCACGAGCGCGGCGGTGTCGCTGGCGACGGCGGCGTCGAAGAGCGCGACGCCGACCGCTGCGGTGATGACGCCGAGCCCGGCGCGGGCCACCCGGGAGCGGTCCGCGCCGTCGAGGCCGGCGGCCATCCCGTCGGTGTCCCACATGCCCCAGGCCAGCGCGTGCGCGGGCCGGCCCTGGGCACGGCGGTGGACCGCGAGCGCGTCGAGGTAGGCGTTCGCGGCGGCGTACGCGCCCTGGCCGGGGGAACCGAGCACGCCGGCGATCGACGAGTAGGTGACGAACAGGTCGAGGTCGAGGCCGGCGGTGGCCTCGTGCAGGTGCCAGGCGGCGTCCACCTTGGGCGCGAGCACCCGGGCCAGCCGGTCGGCGTCGGTGCCGGTGATCACGGCGTCGTCGAGCACCCCGGCGGTGTGCACCACCCCGGCGAGCCGGCCGGCGCCGGTGAGGTCGGCGATCAGGTGGTCGACCGCGTCGCGGTCGGTGACGTCGCAGGCCAGCACGCGGACGTGCGCGCCGAGCGCGGTCAGCTCGTCGACCAGGTCGGCCGCCCCGTCGGCGTCGGGTCCGCGCCGGCTGACCAGGGCCAGCGAGTCCACGCCCCGGTCGGTGACGAGGTGCCGGGCGAGCAGCGCGCCGAGCGCGCCGGTGCCGCCGGTGACCAGGACGGTGCCACCGCGGGTGACCGGGGCGGTCGCGGATGGGGCGTCGGCGCGTACCAGCCGGGGGGTGCGGGTGGTGTCGCCGCGGATCGCGAGCTGCGCCGCGGCCGGGTCACCGGCGGCGGTCGCGAGCAGCGCCAGCACGTCGGCGTCGAGGTCGCGGTCCAGGTCGGCCAGGACGATCCGGCCGGGGTGCTCGGACTGGGCGGAGCGGACCAGGCCCCAGACGGCGGCGCCGGCCAGGTCGGTGGCCCTGTCGTCCGGCGTGGCCGGCACCGCGTCGCGGGTGACCACGACGAGCCGCGCGTCGGCGGTCGCGTCGGCGGTCAGCCAGGCCCGCAGCGTGGCGAGCACGCCGGTGGTGGCGGCCCGGACCGCGTCCGGCGTCGGGCCGGCCGGCGGCACCGGCAGCAGCACCAGCGGGGGTACGCCGCCGGCGGCGAGCAGCGCGGCCACGTCCGGGTGGGCGGCGGCGTCGGGCAGGGTGGGCAGCGGCGTGCCGAGCACCGCCGACGCGGGCGGCGTGGCCGGGGTGAGCGGTTCGGCCGGCCAGGCGACCCGGAACAGCGACCGGGCGGCGCGGGTGGCGGCCGGCGGCGTGACGCCGGTCAGTTCGCGCAGCACCAGCGCGTCGACGGTGACGACGGGCCGGTCGGTGTGGTCGACGGCGAGCAGCCGCACCGCCGTGCCGGCCCGGGTGAGCCGGACCCGCAGCGTGTCCGCGCCGACGGCGTGCACCTGGACGCCGGTGAACGCGAACGGCGCCTTCGGGCCGGTGGTGCCGTCCCCGGGCAGCAGCGCGGTGGGGTGCAGCGCGGCGTCGAGCAGCGCGGGGTGCACGCCGAACCCGCTGGCCGGGTCGGTGCCGGCGGACGGCAGCGTCACCTCGGCGTAGACGGTGTCGTCGCCGGTCGTCCAGGCCCGTCGCAGGCCCTGGAACGCCGGCCCGTACGTCATGCCGTGGCCGGCGAGCGCGTCGTACCAGCCGGTGAGGTCCGTCTCGACCGCGTGCGGCGGGGGCCACGCGCCGAGGCCGGTTTCGTCGGTGGGGGCGGCGGCGGTGAGCAGACCCTCGGCGTGCCGGATCCAGTCGCCGTCGGGGTCGTCGTCGGGCTGGGAGTGCACCGCGACGGTACGCCAGCCGGCGTGGTCGCGCGGGCCGACCCGGACCTGCACCCGCACCCCGCCCCGGGCGGGGAGCACCAGCGGCGCGGCGACGGTCAGCTCGCGTACCCGGCAAGGGCCGAACTCCTCGCCGGCGCGCAGCACGAGTTCGACGAGCGCGGTGCCGGGGACGAGGACCGCGCCGGCGACCTCGTGGTCGGCGAGCCACGGCTGGGTCGACAGGGACAGCCGGCCGGTGAGCACGGCGGCGTCCTCGCCGGCCAGCCGGACGGCGGCGGTGAGCAGCGGGTGGCCGGCGGCGCCGAGGCCGGCGCCGGTGACGTCGGCGGCGGGTCCGGCCGGGCGCAGCCAGTAGCGGTCGCCGCCGAACGCGTAGGTGGGCAGGTCGGCGGCGGTGGCCGGGGCGCCGGCGAACAGCGGGGTCCAGTCGACGTGCGCGCCGCCGGCGAAGAGTTCCGCCAGCGCGGTGAGCAGCGCGCGGGGCTCGGCGCGGTCGGCGCGCTGGGTGGCGACGGCCAGCCCGGCACGGTCGTCGGCCGTGTCGCGGATCAGCGCGGTGAGCACGCTGCGCGGGCCGATCTCCAGGAACGTGTCCACCCCGGCGGCACGCAGCGCGGTCACGCCGTCGGCGAACCGGACCGCCTCCCGCACGTGCCGCACCCAGTAGTCGGGCGTCCGTAGGTCGTCGCCCGACGCCAACGCGCCGGTCACGTTCGACACCACCGGCAGCAGCGGCGCGGCGAACGTCAACCCGTCCAGCACGGACCGGAACTCGGCCAGCATGGGTGCCATCAGCGGGCTGTGGAACGCGTGCGACACGGTCAGCCGCCGGGTCCGCAGACCGCGCTCCCGCCAGGCGTGTGCCAGCTCGTCGAGCGCGTCGAGGTCACCGGAGACGACGACCGCCTCCGGGCCGTTGACCGCCGCGATCCCCACGTCCGCACGATCCGCGACCGACGCCGCGACCTCCGACTCGGCGGCGGCGACCGCCAGCATCCCGCCACCGGCCGGCAGCGCCTGCATCAACCGGCCCCGCGCCGCCACCAACGCACACGCGTCCGGCAGCGACAACACCCCGGCCACGAACGCGGCGGTGACCTCACCGATCGAGTGCCCACCCACGAAGTCCGGGGTGACCCCGAACGACTCGACGAGCCGGAACAACGCCACCTCGACCGCGAACAGACCGGCCTGCGTGAACTGCGTCTGGTCCAGCAGGTCACCGTCGCCGAACAACACCGGCCGCAACGGCTCCGGCAGCAACGGGTCGAGCTGCGCGCACACCTCGTCCAACGCGGACGCGAACACCGGGAACGCCGCGTACAGGTCCCGGCCCATGCCGGCGCGCTGCGCGCCCTGCCCGGAGAACAGCACCGCCACCGGGCCCCGGTCGGTGGCGCGGCCGGTGACCAGGTTGTCGGCCGCCCCGCCGGCGGCGAGCGCGCGCAGCCCGGCGACCAGCTCGTCGTGGTCGGCGGCGAGCAGCACCGCCCGGTGCTCCAGCGCGGTCCGCACGGTCAGTGACGCTCGGCCGGCGTCGAGCAGGTCGGGCCGGATCGGCGCGGCGAACGCGTCGGCCCAGCGGGCCGCCTGCCGGGCCAGCCCGCCGTCGCCGCGCGCGGACACCAGCACCGGCACCAGCGGCGGCGCGGGCCGCCCGGTCACCTCGGGCTCGGCGGCCGGCGGTTGCTCGATGATGACGTGGGCGTTGGTGCCGCTGACGCCGAACGAGGAGACCGCGGCGCGGCGGGGCCGGTCCACCGCCGGCCACGGCCGGGCCTCGGTGAGCAGTTCCACCGCGCCGGCCGACCAGTCGACGTGCGGGGTCGGCGCGTCCACGTGCAGCGTGCGGGGCAGCACGCCGTGGCGCAGCGCCTGCACCATCTTGATCACGCCGGCGACGCCGGCAGCGGCCTGGCTGTGCCCGATGTTGGACTTGATCGAGCCCAGCCACAGCGGCTCGCCGGCCCGCTCCTGCCCGTACGTGGCCAGCAGCGCCTGCGCCTCGATGGGGTCGCCGAGCGTGGTGGCGGTGCCGTGCGCCTCCACGGCGTCCACGTCGGCGGTGGTGAGCCCGGCGGCGGTGAGCGCGGCCCGGATGACGCGCTGCTGGGACGGCCCGTTCGGCGCGGTGAGGCCGTTGGACGCGCCGTCCTGGTTGACGGCGGAGCCCCGGACCACGGCGAGCACCCGGTGGCCGTTGCGGCGGGCGTCGGAGAGCCGCTCCACCACCAGCACGCCCACGCCCTCGGACCAGCCGGTGCCGTCGGCTGCGGCGGCGAACGACCGGCAGCGGCCGTCGGCGGCCAGCCCGCCCTGGCGGGTGAACTCGACGAACGCGCCGGGGGTCACCAGCACGTTCACGCCGCCGGCCAGCGCCAGGTCGCACTCACCCTGACGCAGCGACTGCACGGCCAGGTGCAGCGCGACAAGCGACGACGAACAGGCGGTGTCCACGGTGACCGCCGGGCCCTCCAGCCCGAACGTGTAGGCGACCCGGCCGGAGATGACGCTGTGCGCGCCGCCGGTGAGCCGGTAGCCGTCCAGGTCGCGGGTCTCGTCGCCGGCGCCGTAGCCGGACGGGGACGCGCCGACGAACACGCCGGTCGCGGTGCCGTGCAGCGCGTCCGGGGCGAGCGCCGCCTGCTCGAACGCCTCCCAGGTGGCCTCCAGCAGCAGCCGCTGCTGCGGGTCCATGGCGAGCGCCTCGCGCGGGCTGATGCCGAAGAAGTCCGGGTCGAACTCGGTGGCCCGGTCGATGAACCCGCCGTGGCGGGTGAACGAGCGGCCGGGGGCGTCCGGGTCGTCGGCGAAGAGCCGGTCGAGGTCCCAGTCCCGGTCGGTGCGGAACTCGGTGATGCCGTCGCGGCCCTCGGCGACCAGCTCCCACAACCCGTCGGGGTCGGCGACGCCGCCCGGGTAGCGGCAGCTCATGCCGACGATCGCGATCGGCTCGTCGGCCGTCGCCGGGCCGGCGGGGGCGTCGGCGGCGGCGTCGCCGGCTTCGGGCAGCCGCAGCAGCGTGGCGAGCTGGCCGGCGAGCACGGCCGGGCTGGGATAGTCGAAGATGACGGTGGTGGGCAGCGACAGGCCGGTGGCGGCGGTGAGCTGGTTGCGCAGCTCCACCGCGGTCAGCGAGTCGAAGCCGAGGTCGCGGAACGCGCGCCGGGGGCGTACCGCGTCGCTGCCGCTGTGGCCGAGCACCGCGGCGGCGTGGTCGCGGACCAGGTCGGTGAGGCGGCGTTCCCGGTCGGCGCGGGGCAGGTCGAGCAGTTGCCGGCGCAGTCCGGCGGCCCGGTCGTCGACGTCCTCGGCGGGGCGCTCGGTCAGCGCGTCCCGGGCCTCCGGGATGTCGGCGAGCAGCGGCCGGGGCCGGGCGGAGGCGTACGCGGGCGCGAACTGGGCCCAGTCCACGTCGGCCACGACAAGCGTGGTCTCGCCGTGTTCGACGGCCCGGCGCAGGGCCAGCAGCGCGGCGGCCGGCTGCATCGGGTTGAGGCCACGCCGGCTGAGCAGCCGCTGCGCCTCCTCGGTGGTAGCCATGCCACCCTCGGCCCAGGCGCCCCAGGAGATCGAGGTGGCGGTCAGTCCCCGGGCGCGGCGCTGCTCGGCGAGCGCGTCCAGGTAGGCGTTCGCCGCCGCGTACGCGCCCTGCCCGCCGCTGCCCCACACGCCGGAGATGGACGCGAACAGCACGAACGCGTCGAGCTGCCGGTCGCCGAGCAGCTCGTCGAGGTACGCGGCGCCGGCGACCTTGCCGGCCATCACGTGGTCGAACACGTCCAGGTCGGTGTCGACGAGCGCGGTGAGCCGGGTGATGCCGGCGGCGTGCAGCACGGCGGTCAGCGGCGCGACGTCGTCCAGGCCGGCGACGAGCGCGGCGACCTGGTCCCGGTCGGCCAGGTCGCAGGCGACCACGCTGACCCGTACCCCGTCGGCGGTCAGCTCGTCGGCCAGCTCGCGGGCCCCGGCGGCGTCGAGCCCACGGCGGCTGGTGAGCACCAGGTGCTCGGCGCCGTTGGCGGCGAGCCAGCGGGCGGCCTGGGCGCCGATCGCGCCGGTGCCGCCGGTGATCAGCACGGTGCCGCGCGGCTGCCAGCCGGCGAGCTGCCCGGCGGTGCGGGCGGTGGTGCGGGCCAGCCGGCGGACGAACGTGCCGTACGGGCGGACCGCGAACTGGTCCTCGTCACCGCCGCCGGTGAGGATGCGGGCGACCTCGGCCCAGGTCGCGGCGTCGGGCGCGGCGGGCAGGTCGACCACGCCGCCCCACTGCCGGGGGTGTTCCAGGCCGATCACCCGGGCCAGGCCCCAGAGCGCGGCCTGGGCGGCGCTGGTGACCGGCTCGGCCGGGCCGGTGCCCACGCCGCCCTGGGTGACGCACCACAGCGGGGCGGTGCGGCCGGCGTCCTGGGCGGCCTGCACCAGCCGGGTGGTGGCGACCAGGCCGGTGGAGATGCCGGGGTGGCCCGGGTGGTCGGCGTCGGCGAGCCCGAGCAGCGACACGATCGCGGCCGGTTCGTCGGTGAGCGACGCGGTCAGCTCCGCGCGGGTGGCGTGGAGCGGGTCGACGGGCAGCGTGCGCAGCGTCGACCCGTCGGGCAGCGCGGCGGCGAGCAGCGCCAGCCAGGCGTCCGCCCGGTCGTCGCCGGCCGGCGACACCACCAGCAGGTCGGCGGCGGCCGGGGTGGCGACAGCGGTGGCGGGTTGCCACACCACCCGGTACGACCAGCCGTCCAGCACGGCCCGCTGGAGCCGGGCGCGACGCCAGGACGACAGCAGCGGCAGCGCCGGGGCGAGCACCTCCGGGTCGGCGTCGCCGGCGGTGAGCGCGGCGACGTCGGCGCGTTCCACGGCGGACCAGAACTCCACGTCGACGACGTCCGGGCCGACCGGGCCGGCGGCGGTCGCCGCCATCCGCTCCGGCCAGTAGCGCCGCCGCTGGAACGCGTACGTGGGTAGGCCGGTGAGCACCGGCGCGGGGGCCAGGACCCGGCTCAGCTCCACCGGCAGGCCGTGGGCGTGGGCGTGCGCGATGCTGGTCAGCAGCCGCAGCCGGGCGTCCTCGCCGCGCCGCAGCGTGGACAGCGCGCGGCCGGTGGTGCCGGTGTCGTCCAGGATGGCCGCGACCGACATGGTGAGCACCGGGTGCGGGGACACCTCGACGAAGTCGGTGTGCCCGGCGTCGATCGCGGTCCGCACGGCGGTGTCGAACAGCACCGGCAGGCGCAGGTTGTCGGCCCAGTGGTCGGCGTCGAGGCGGGCGCCGTCGAGCCGGGCGCCGGTGACCGTGGAGATGATCGGCACGTCGCCGGCGCGCGGCGTCAGGCCGGCCAGCTCGGTGCGGAGCCGGTCGGCGACCGGCGCCATGGCCGGGGAGTGCGAGGCGTAGTCGACGGCCACCGGGCGGGCCCGTACGCCGTCGGCGACCAGCGTGGCGATCAGGTCGGCGATGGCCTGCGGCGGCCCGGCGACGGCGGTGGTGGCGGGGCCGTTGACCACGGAGACGGTCACGCCCTCGGGCAGGCGGGCGGCCAGCTCGGCGGCGGGCAGGTCGACGGCGGCCATGGTGCCGGTGCCGGCGACGTCGGCCAGGGCCCGCAGCCGCAGCGCCAGCACCCGGGCCGCGTCGGCGAGGGTGAGCGCGCCGGCCACGTGGGCGGCGACGATCTCGCCCTGGGAGTGGCCGATCACGGCGCGCGGGCTCATTCCGGCGTGCCGCCACAGCCGGGCCAGCGCCACACCGACCGCGAACAGCGCCGGCTGGGCGATCTCGGAGCGGGTCAGCCACGAATCGTCGGCACCGGTGAGCACGTCGACCACGTCGACGTCGATCCAGCGGTCCAGTTCGGCCTGGCACTCGGCGAGCGCCTCGTCGAAGACCGGCGCGGCGCCGATCAGCTCGGCGGCCATCGCGACGTGCTGCGCGCCCTGACCGGGGAACACCCAGACCGGTCCCTCCCCCGGCTCGCCGGCCTGCCCGGTGACGACGGTGGCGGCGGGGGTGCCGGCGGCGACGGCGTCCAGGCCGGCGAGGAGCTGCTCGGGGTCGGCGGCCACCACGGCGGCCCGGTGCTCGAACACCGACCGGGTGGTGGCAAGCGACCAGGCCAGCCGCGCCGGGTCGAGGTCGGCGTGCTCGCGGACGTGTCGGGCCAGCCGGGCGGCCTGCTCGCGCAGCGCGTCGGCGGACCGGGTGGAGAGCGGCCACACGGTCGCGGCGCCGGCGACCAGGGCCGGCCGGTCGGTGTCGACGGGCGGGGTGGGCGTCGGTTCGGCCTGTTCCAGGATGACGTGGGCGTTGGTGCCGCTGATGCCGAACGAGGAGATCGCGGCGCGGCGCGGCCGGTCCACCGCCGGCCAGCCCCGGGCCTCGGTGAGCAGTTCCACCGCACCGGCGGACCAGTCGATGTGCGGGGACGGCGTGTCGACGTGCAGCGTGGCGGGCAGCCGGCCGTGCCGGATGGCCTGCACCATCTTGATCACTCCGGCGACGCCGGCGGCGGACTGGCTGTGGCCCAGGTTCGACTTGATCGAGCCCAGCCAGAGCGGGTCACGGCCGTCGCGGTCCTGCCCGTACGTGGCGAGCAGCGCCTGCGCCTCGATCGGGTCCCCGAGCGTGGTGCCGGTGCCGTGCGCCTCGACCGCGTCCACGTCGGCGGTGTCGAGCCGGGCGTTGCTGAGCGCCTGCCGGATGACCCGCTGCTGGGAGGGGCCGTTGGGGGCGGTGAGCCCGTTGGACGCGCCGTCCTGGTTGACCGCGCTGCCGCGCAGCACGGCGAGCACCGGGTGGCCGTTGCGGCGGGCGTCGGCGAGCCGTTCGACGAGCAGCAGGCCGACGCCCTCGGCCCAGCCGGTGCCGTCGGCGGCGGCGGCGAACGACTTGCACCGCCCGTCGGAGGCGAGACCCCGCTGGCGGGAGAAGCCGACGAACGCGCTGGGGCTGGCCATCACCGTCACGCCGCCGGCGAGCGCCAGGTCGAACTCGCCGGCCCGCAGCGCCTGCGCGGCCAGGTGCAGCGCGACGAGCGACGACGAGCAGGCGGTGTCCACGGTGACGGCCGGCCCTTCCAGGCCGAGCGCGTACGCGATCCGCCCGGAGACCACGCTGGTGACGGTGCCGGTGAGCAGGTAGCCCTCGTCGGCGTCCGTCGCGCCGCCGTCGGAGGCGACGCCGTAGCCGTTGGCGGCGGTGCCGACGAACACGCCGACCTTCTGTCCGCGTACCGACGAGGGGGCGATGCCGGCGGTTTCGAACGCCTCCCACGACGTCTCCAGCAGCAGCCGCTGCTGCGGGTCCATGGCGAGCGCCTCACGCGGGCTGATGCCGAAGAACTCGGCGTCGAAGCCGGCCGCGTCGTAGAGGAAGCCGCCCTGCTGGGTGGTGGAGCGGCCGACCCGGTCGGCGGACGGATCGTAGAGGTTGGCCAGGTCCCAGCCCCGGTCGGTGGGGAAGCCGCCGATCGCGTCGCCGCCGGCGTCCACCAGCTCCCACAGTTGCTCGGGGGTGGACACCCCGCCCGGGTAGCGGCAGGACATCGCGACGATCGCGATCGGCTCCCGGGCGGCGGCGGTGAGCTGCTGGTTGAGCTGCTTGAGCCGGCTGGTCTCCTTGAGGGAGGCCCGAAGCGCCTCGACGACCTTGTCTGAAGACGTGGACATCATCTACTCCGTACGTGGGCGTCAGGACTCGGAGCCGTCGAGGGCCAGCCGGATCAGGGTGTCGGTGTCGAGGTCGTCGAGGTCGACCTCCGCGCCGTCCGGCTCGGGCGCGGGGCCGCCGCCGTCGGCGAGGCCGAGCAGCAGCTCCAGCAGCCCGGCCTCGCGGATGCGGGCGAGCGGAACGGTGGCCAGCGCCTGGCGTACCGCGGTCTCGGCCGGGTCGGCCGTCGACGTGGTCGGCGTGTCGGGCAGCAGCGTGGCGCGCAGGTGGTCGGCGAGCGCGGCCGGGTCGGGGTGGTCGAAGACCAGCGTGGTGGGCAGCGACAGGCCGGTGGCCCGGTTGAGCCGGTTGCGCAGCTCGACCGCGGTGAGCGAGTCGAAGCCGAGGTCCTTGAACGCCCGCCGGGGCTTGACCCGCTCCGGGCCGCCGTGGCCGAGCACGGCCGCCGCCTCGGCGCGGACCAGCTCGACGAGCTTGCGGTCCCGGTCCTCGGTGGACAGGTCGCGGAGCTGGTCACGCAGCGCCGCGCCGCCGTCGGCGGGGACCTCCGCGGCGGCGCGGATCGCCTGCCGGGCCTCGGGCAGGTCAGCCAGGAACGGTCGGGGACGGCTCGACGCGTACGCGGGGGCGAACATCGCCCAGTCCACGTCGACCACGGTGAGGGCGGCGTCGCCGCGCCCGACCGCGACGCGCATGGCGTGCACCGCGTCGGCGGGTGCCATCGCCCGCAGTCCACGGCGGGCCAGTTCCCGCTGCGCGTCGTCGGTGGCCATGCCGCCGTCGGCCCACGGTCCCCACGCCACCGAGGTGGCGGCGAGGCCACGGGCGTGCCGCCGTGCGGCCAGCGCGTCGAGGTGGGCGTTGCCGGCCGCGTAGCCGGCCTGCCCGCCACTGCCCCACACCCCGGCGATGGAGGCGAACAACACGAACGCGTCGAGCGGCCGGTCGCCGAGCAGCTCGTCGAGGTGCACCGCGCCGGCGGTCTTGCCGGTCAGCACCCCGGCCAGCCGGTCGGGGTCGGTGTCGAGCAGCGGCGCCACGTCGTTGAGCCCGGCGGCGTGCACCACGGCGGTCAGCGGCGCCGGGTCGGCGTCGAGGCGGGCGAGCAGCGCGGCGACCGCGTCCCGGTCGGCCACGTCGCAGGCGGCCACCGTGACGCGTACGCCGAGCCCGGTCAGCTCGTCGCGCAGCTCGGCCGCGCCGGGGGCGGCGTCGCCGCGTCGGCTGGTGAGCACCAGGTGCTCCGCGCCGGCGCCGGCCGCCCAGCGGGCCACGTGCGCGCCGAGCGCGCCGGTGCCGCCGGTGACCAGCACCGTGCCGGTGGGCTGCCACCGGTCGGCGGCGGCCGACGCGGCCGGGGCGGCGCGGACCAGCCGGCGGGCGTAGAGGGCGGTGCCGCGCAGCGCGAGCTGGTCCTCGTCGCCGTCGGCGGTGAGCGCGGCGGCGAGCCGGGCCGGGTCGGTGTCGCCGGCGGGCAGGTCGAGCAGGTTGACGCGCTGCCGGGGCAGTTCCAGCCCGGCGACCCGGGCCAGGCCCCACAGGCCGCCCTGGGCGACTCCGCGCACCGGGTCGTCGCCGTCGGTGGCGACCGCGTCCCGGGTGAGGCACCACAGCGGCGGCGTGTCGCCGGTGTCGTGCAGCGCCTGGATCAGCAGCAGCGTGGCGGCGGTGCCGGCGGGCAGCGCCGGATGCTCCGGGTGCGGCGCGTCGTGCAGGCCGAGCAGCGAGACCACGCCGTCGACCGGCCCGTCCGCGAGCGCCTTGCCGAGCGCGGCGGCGAGGTCGGTCCGGGTGGCGGTGGCCGGGTCGACGGTGACCGGGCGCAGCTCCGCGCCGGCCAGCGCGGTCGCGACGTCGGCGGTGGCGGGTTCCCCGGCCGGGGCGACGACCAGCCAGGCGCCACCGGCGGCGGGCCGCTCGTCGGGGTCGAGCCGCTTCCAGGTGACCTGGTACGCCCACCGGTCGGCCGGGGTACGCCGGGTGCGGGCGCGTCGCCAGGTGGTGAGCGCGGGCAGCGCCGGGGCGAGCGTGTCGAGGGCGTCGTCGGCGAGGTGACCGGCGAGCGCGGTGAGGTCGCCGCTCTCCACGGCGGCCCAGAACTCGGCGTCGGAGGCGTCGGTCCGGGTCGGCGTGTCGGGCCAGAACCGCTCGTGCTGGAACGCGTAGGTGGGCAGGTCGACGCGGGCGGCGCCGGCGAACCAGGGCGTCCAGTCGACGCGGACGCCGTGCACGTGCAACTCCGCCAGCCCGGCCAACAACGCGTCGCTCTCGTCCCGGTCCCGGCGCTGCACGGCGGTCGCCACCACCGTGTCGTCGTCGGGCAGGATCTCCGCGGCCAGCGCGGTCAACACGCTCTGCGGACCGATCTCCAGGAACGTGTCCGCCCCGGCCGCCCGCAACGCGCTCACGCCGTCGGCGAACCGCACCGCCTCCCGCACGTGCCGCACCCAGTAGTCGACGGTGGTGATCTCATCTCCGGCGAGCGCGCCGGTCACGTTCGACACCACCGGCAGCAGCGGCGCGGCGAAGCTCAGCCCGTCGAGGACGGCCCGGAACCCGGCCAGCATCGGTTCCATCAGCGGACTGTGGAACGCGTGCGACACCGTCAGCCGCCGGGTGCGCACGCCGCGCTCCCGCCAGTCGCGCTCGATGTCGTCCAGCGCGTCGACCGGCCCGGACACCACCACCGAGGACGGGCCGTTGACCGCCGCGACGCCCAGGCTCGGGTGCCCGGCCACCGACGCGGCCACCTCCGACTCCGAGGCCGCCACCGCCAGCATTCCGCCGCCGGCCGGCAACGCCTGCATCAACCGGCCCCGCGCCGCGACGAGGGCACACGCGTCGGCCAGGGACAGCACCCCGGCCACGTGCGCGGCGGTGACCTCACCGATCGAATGTCCACCCACGAAGTCCGGGGTGACCCCGAACGACTCCACGAGGCGGAACAGCGCCACCTCGACCGCGAACAGGCCCGGCTGGGTGAACTCGGTGCGGTCCAGCAGGTCACCGTCGCCGAACAACACCGGCCTCAGCGGCTGCGGCAGCAGCGGGTCCAGGTGCGCGCACACCTCGTCCAGCGCGGACGCGAAGACCGGGAACGCGTCGGACAGCTCCGCGCCCATGCCGGCGCGCTGCGCGCCCTGCCCGGAGAAGAGCACCGCCAGTCGCCCACGCGGGCCGGCCGGACCGGTGGTCACCGCGCCGGAGGACGTGCCGGCGGCCAGCGCGCGCAGCGCGGCCAGCAGGTCGTCCCGGTCGGTGGCGCCCACCACGGCGCGCTGCTCCAGCGCCGGCCGGGTGGTGAACGCCGACCATCCGACGTCGACCGGACGCAGCGTCTCGTCGGCGGCGAGCCAACGCGCCCACCGGTCGGCCTGCGCGGCGAGCGCCGCGTCGGTACGCGCCGACAGCAGCACCGGCACCGGCCCGCCGCCGGAGCGGTCAGGAGCCGCCGCGCCGGAGTGATCCGCGCCGCCGGTTCCGGTCGCGTCACCGTCGGCCGTCGGACCTGCCGGGTCCACGGGTGCTTGTTCGAGGATGACGTGGGCGTTGGTGCCGGAGATGCCGAACGACGACACCGCCGCCCGACGCGGCCGGTCCACCACCGGCCACGGCGTCGCAGCCGTCGCCAGCGTCACCGCCCCCGCCGACCAGTCGATGTGCGGCGACGGCTCGTCCACGTGCAACGTCGGCGGGACGATGCCGTGCCGCATGGCGAGGACCATCTTGATGATGCCCGCCACGCCGGCGGCGGCCTGGGTGTGGCCGAGGTTCGACTTGACGGAGCCGAGCAGCAGCGGCGTCTCGCGGTCCTGCCCGTACGTCGCGAGCACCGCCTGCGCCTCGATCGGATCACCCAACGTGGTGCCCGTGCCGTGCGCCTCGACGGCGTCCACGTCCGATGTGGTGAGCCGCGCGTTCGCCAGCGCCTGCCGGATCACCCGCTGCTGCGACGGGCCGTTCGGCGCGGTCAGGCCGTTCGACGCGCCGTCCTGGTTCACCGCCGTGCCCCGCACCACCGCGAGGACCCGGTGGCCGCGACGGCGGGCGTCGCTGAGCCGCTCGACCAGCAGCATGCCGACGCCCTCGCCCCAGCTCGTGCCGTCGGCGCCGGCGGCGAACGACTTGCACCGCCCGTCGGGGGCCAGCCCGCGTTGGCGGGAGAAGCCGACGAACGCGCTGGGCGTGGCCATCACGGTGACGCCACCGGCCAACGCCAGGTCGCACTCCCCGGCCCGCAGCGCCTGGGCGGCCAGGTGCAGCGCGACGAGCGACGACGAGCAGGCGGTGTCGACGGTGACGGCCGGCCCTTCCAGCCCGAAGACGTACGCGACGCGGCCGGAGGCGACGCTGCCGGCGGTGCCGTTGACCAGGTACCCCTCCAGTTCCTCGGAGGCGTCGAGCCGACCGGCGTAGTCGTGGTGGATCAGACCGGCGAAGACGCCGGTGGTCGTGGTGCGGTCGTGCGGGTCGAGGCCGGCGGACTCGAACGCCTCCCACGAGGTCTCCAGCAGCAGCCGCTGCTGCGGGTCCATGGCGAGCGCCTCGCGGGGGCTGATGCCGAAGAACGCCGGGTCGAAGTCGGCGGCGTCCGGCAGGAACCCGCCGTGGCGGGTGGTGGACGTGCCGGCGCGGTCGGCGTCCGGGTCGTAGAGCGCGTCGAGGTCCCAGCCCCGGTCGGCGGGGAACTCGGCGATCCCGTCGCCGCCGGTGGAGACCAGGTCCCACAGTTGGTCCGGGTTGGTGACACCGCCGGGGAGACGGCAGGCCATGCCGATGATGGCGATGGGGTCGTCGTCCTCGGTGGCGGTGGCCCGGGTGGCGGCGACGACGGCCGGCCGGTGGCCGAGTCGTTCGTGCAGGTGTTCGGCGAGGCGTTCCGGGGTGGGGTGGTCGAAGACCAGCGTGGCGGGCAGCCGCAGCCCGGTGGCGGCGGCGAGCCGGTTGCGCAGCTCCACCGACGTCAACGAGTCGAACCCGAGGTCCTTGAACGCCCGAGTGCCGGGCACCGCCTGCGCCGAGGCGTGCCCGAGCACCGCCGCGGCCTGCGCCCGGACCAGCTCCACCAGAAGCGCGGTCGCCTCGTCCGGGGCGAGGCCGGCGAGCCGCTCGGTCCAACCGGTGGTGTTCGCGTCGGCGGTGCGGGCCTGCCGGCGTACGCCGGTGGGGGCCAGCAGCCGCAGCAGCGGCGGGAGGTGCGTCCGGTCCCCGGTGACCCGCAGCCGGGCGGCGACCACGGCGGGCAGCGGTTGCGCGGCGGCGGCGTCGAGCAGCGCGCTGCCTTCGGCGGCGCTGAGGCCGGTCATGCCGATCCGGCCGAGCCGCTGCCGGTCGCCGGCGTCGAGCCGCCCGGCCATGCCGCCGGTGGCCCACGCGCCCCAGCCGATGCTGGTGGCCGGTAGCCCGTTCGCCCGTCGGTGGGCGGCGAGCGCGTCGAGGAACGCGTTCGCGGCGGCGTAGTTGCCCTGCCCGGGCGAGCCGAGCGTGGCCGCGATCGACGAGAACAGCACGAACGCGGACAGGTCGTGCCCGGCGGTGGCCCGGTGCAGTGCCCAGGCGGCGTCCACCTTGGGCCGCATGACCCGGTCGACGCCGTCGGCGTCGAGCGACGCGATCGTGGCGTCGGCGATGACACCGGCGCAGTGGTACACGGCGGTCAGGTCCACGCCGGCCAGCAGCGCGGTCACCTGGGCGTCGTCCGCCACGTCGACGGTGGCGACCCGGACGGTCGCGCCGGCCGTCTCCAGGTCCTCGACCAGCGCCGCGTAGGTCGGGTCGTCGGCCGGGGACCGGCGGGCGGCCAGCAGCACGTTGCGGCTCTGGCCGGTGGCGACGAGGTGCCGGGCGACGATCCCCGCGAGGGCGCCGGACGCGCCGGTCACCAGCGTGACGCGCTCCGGATCGGCCGGAACCGGCACGGTGAGCACCACCTTGCCGACGTGCCGCGCCTGACTGAGGTGCCGCAACGCGGCCCGCGCCTGCCGCACGTCCCAGGCCCGGACCGGCAGCGGCGACAGCACACCGCGCTCGAACAGCGCCAGCAGCTCGGCCAGCATCTCCCCGATCCGCGTCCCACCCGCCTCGTTCAGGTCGAACGACCGGTAGACAACGCCCGGATGCTCCCGCGCCACCACCTCCGGATCCCGCAGGTCCGTCTTGCCCATCTCGACGAACCGTCCGCCGCGCGGCAACAACCGCAACGACGCGTCCACGAACTCACCGGCCAACGCGTCCAACACCACGTCCACACCGGCACCACCACTCGCGGCGGCGAACGACTGCTCGAACTCCGTGGTCCGCGACGACGCGATCCGCTCCGCCGCGACACCCAGGCCCCGCAACGTCCCCCACTTACCGGGGCTCGCCGTCGCGTAGACCGTCGCACCGAGATACCGGGCGATCTGGATCGCCGCCATCCCCACACCACCGGCACCCGAATGGATCAACACCGACTCACCCGCACGCAGCCCGGCCAGATCCCGCAACGCATACCACGCGGTCAGGAACACCACCGGCACCGACGCCGCCTCAACGAACGACCAACCCTCCGGCACCCGCGCGACCCGATCCCGCCGCGCCACCACCACCGGACCGAAACCCGGCTCGAACAACCCGAACACCCGATCACCCACCGCCAGCCCGGACACCCCCGAACCGACCTCCACCACCACACCCGCGCCCTCACTACCCATCACCGCCGACACATCCGGATACATGCCCAACGCGATCAACACGTCCCGGAAATTCACCCCCGCCGCCCGCACCGCCACCCGCACCTCACCGGCCGCGAGCGGGGCCGGCGTGGCCGGCACGATCTCGACGCCGTCGAGCGTGCCGGGCCGCGCGGCGGCGACGTGCCAGCCGCCCGCCGCCGGCGGCGTCAGCTCCACGTTCGTCGGGCGCGCCAACCGGGGTACGCACACCCGGTCGCCGCGCAGCGCGACCTGACCGCCCGCCGGGGACGGGTCCGCCACCACGGCGGCCAGCACGCCGAGCGCGCGCCGGTCGAGGGCGGCGTCGGCGTCCACCAGCACGATCCGGTCGGGGTGTTCCGACTGCGCCGAGCGCAGCAGTCCCCACACCGCCGCGGCGGCCGGGTCGACCGCCCGGTCGTCGTCGCCGGTGCTCACCGCGCCGCGGGTCACCACCACCAGCCGCGAGTCGGCGAGCACGTCGGCGGCCAGCCACGCCTGCACGCCCGCCAGCACCGCCGCGGTCAGCGACCGGGCCCGGCCCGGCAGGTCACCGTCGACACCGGCCCCTCCGGCCGACGCGAGCGCCGTACCGCCGGTCGGCGCGTCCGTGGCGTCCGCCGCGCCGCTCCCGGCTGCGCGAGGCGCGCGGCCGATCGGCAGCAGGATCGCGTCCGGGGCGGGCGTGCCGGCCGCCACGGCCGCCGCGAGCGCCGCGACGTCCGGGAACTCCGACGGTGCCCCGTCCGCGTCGAGCCAGCCGGTGTCCGGGGAGCCGGCGACGGTCCGGCCGTTCTTCCGGGCCGCGCCGCGCCCGGTCGCCGGCCGGCCCCGGGCCGGCCGGTCCGGGGACGTGCCGGCGTCGGCCGGTCGCGCCGGGGCGAGCGCCGCCCAGGTCAGGTCCGCCCCGGCCGGCGGGATCTCCTCGGCCGGCCAGGTCACCGCGTACAGCGACCGGGAGCCCGCACCCGGGGCGGGGGCGCCGGCCAGCTCGCGCAGCACCAGCGTGTCCACCGACACCACCGGCGCGCCGGTCTCGTCGACCGCCACCAGGCGTACGCCGGCGGCGGCGCGGGTCAGCCGCACCCGCAGCAGCCGGGCGCCGGCGGCGTGCACCTGCACGCCTTCGAACGCGAACGGCACGCGCGGTCCGGTCGGCGCGTCCCCGCCCGGCAGCAGGCCGATCGGGTGCAGCGCGGCGTCCAGCAGCGCCGGGTGCACCGCGAACCCGGCCACCGTCGTGTCGGGGAGCGCCACCTCGGCGTACACCTCGTCGCGGCCGGTCCAGGCCCGGCGCAGGCCCTGGAACATCGGCCCGTACGTCAGGCCGTGGCCGACGAGCGTCTCGTACCAGCCGGTCAGGTCCGTCTCGGTGACGCCCGGCGGCGGCCAGGCGGCGAGGCCCGGTTCGTCGGCGGCGGCCGGCTCCAGCACCGCCTCGGCGTGCCGGGTCCACTCCGCGTCCGGGTCGTCGTCCGGCTGGGCGTACACGGCGGCGTCCCGGCCGCCGGTGTCGTCGGCGGCACCGACCCGCACCTGGACCCGGACGCCGCCGGTGGCGGGCAGCACCAGCGGGGCGGTGACGGTGAGGTCGCGTACCCGGGGCGTGCCGACCTCGTCGCCGGCGCGCACCACCAGCTCCACCAGCGCGGTGCCCGGCAGCAGCACGGCACCGGCCACGACGTGCTCGGCCAGCCAGGGCTGCGCGGACACCGCGAGCCGGCCGGTGAGCACCGTCTCGTCCGCGCCGGCCAGCCGCACCGCGGCGCCGAGCAGCGGATGGCCGGGGGCGGCCAGTCCGGCGCCGGTCAGGTCGCCGGCCCGCCAGCCCGCGGCGTCGGGCCAGAAACGCCGCCGCTGGAACGGGTACGTGGGCAGGTCGAGCGGCGCGCCGCCACCGGTCAGCGGCGTCCAGTCCACCGGCACACCACCGGCGTACGCCTCGGCGAGCGCGGTGAGCAGCGCGGCCCCCTCGGTACGCCCGGCGCGCAGCGTCGGCACGACCACCGGCGTGGCGTCGTCGCCGAGGCAGTCGCGGATCATGCCGGCGAGCACCCCGTCCGGCCCGACCTCCAGGTACGTGCCGACGTGGCGCTGCCGCAGGTCGGCGATGCCGTCGGCGAAGCGGACCGCGTCGCGGACGTGTCGCACCCAGTAGTCGGGATCACGCAGCGCGTCCGGCTCGGCGACGCGGCCGGTCAGGTTCGACAGCACCGGCAGGCGCGGCGGGTCGAGGGTGAGCCCGTCGACGACGGCCCGGAACCCGTCGAGCATCGGCGTCATCAGCGGACTGTGGAACGCGTGGCTGACCCGCAGCCGGCGGGTCCGGAGGCCCCGGTCCCGCCAGGCGCGCTCCAGTGCGTCGAGGGCGTCGACCGCGCCGGAGACGACCACGGACGACGGGCCGTTGACGGCGGCGACACCGACCCGGTCGGCGTACCCGGCGAGCGCGGCGGTCACCTCGTCCTCGGGCGCGGCGACCGCGAGCATGCCGCCGCCGTCGGGCAGCGCCTGCATGAGCCGGCCACGCGCGGCGACCAGCGTGGCGGCGTCGGGCAGGGAGAGCACCCCGGCCACGTACGCGGCGGTGATCTCGCCGACCGAGTGCCCGCCGACCACGTCGGGGGTGACCCCGAACGACTCGATCAGGCGGAACAGCGCCACCTCGACGGCGAACAGCGCCGGCTGGGTGAACTCGGTGCGGTCCAGCAGCGCCGCCTCCGGGGCGCCCTCGGGCGCGAAGAGCACCGGCCGCAGCGGTCGCGGCAGCAGCGGGTCGAGGTGCCGGCAGACCTCGTCCAGCGCGGCGGCGAAGACCGGGAACGCCCGGTACGCCTCGCGGCCCATGCCGGGGCGCTGCGCGCCCTGACCGGAGAAGAGCACGGCGAGCCGGCCGGTGCCGGCGGTGCCGCGTACCACGGTGGACGACGGTTCGTCGGCGGCGACCGCGGCCAGGCCGGCGAGCAGGCCCGACCGGTCGCGGGGCAGCAGCACGGCCCGGTGTTCGAACGCGGACCGCCCGGTGGCGAGCGCGTGCCCGAGGTCGCTCAGCGGCACCGCCGGGTTCGCCCCGATCCAGGCGGCCAGCCGGTCGGCCTGGGCGCGCAGCGCGTCCGGGGTGCGGGCGGAGAGCACGCACGGGGTGCCGAGGTCGCCGGTGACGGCGGGCGGCGTGGTGGGCGCGGGGGCCGGCTCGGGGGCCTGTTCCAGGATGGCGTGCACGTTGGTGCCGGAAATGCCGAACGACGAGACGGCGGCGCGGCGGGGCCGGTCGACCGCCGGCCAGGGTGCCGTCGCCGTGGCCAGCGTGACCGCGCCGGCCGCCCAGTCGACGTGCGGGGACGGCTCGTCGGCGTGCAGCGTCGGCGGCACGAGGCCGTGCCGCATGGCGAGGACCATCTTGATGATCCCGGCGACACCGGCGGCGGCCTGCGTGTGCCCGATGTTCGACTTGACGGACCCGAGCAGCAGCGGCGTCTCACGCTCCTGCCCGTACGTGGCGAGCAGCGCCTGCGCCTCGATCGGGTCGCCGAGCGCGGTGCCGGTGCCGTGCGCCTCCACCACGTCCACGTCGGCCGGCGACAGCCGCGCGTTGGCCAGCGCGGCCCGGATGACCCGCTGCTGGGAGGGGCCGTTGGGGGCGGTGAGGCCGCTGCTGGCGCCGTCCTGGTTGACGGCGCTGCCGCGCAGCACGGCGAGGATCCGGCGGTTGTTGCGGCGGGCGTCGGAGAGGCGTTCCAGCAGCAGCATGCCGACGCCCTCGGCGAAGCCGGTGCCGTCGGCGTCGGCGCCGAACGCCTTGCACCGTCCGTCCGGGGACAGGCCGCGCTGCCGGGAGAACTCGGCGAGCATGCCCGGGCTGGACATGACCGTCACGCCGCCGGCCAGCGCCAGGCCGCATTCCTGCTGGCGCAGCGCCTGGGCGGCCAGGTGCAGCGCGACCAGCGACGACGAGCAGGCGGTGTCGACGGTGACCGCCGGGCCTTCCAGGCCGAGCAGGTAGGAGATGCGGCCGGAGGCGACGCTGCCGGCGCTGCCGTTGCCGACGTACCCGTCGAGTTCGTCGTCGGTGCCGACGGCGGTGCCGGCGTAGTCGTGGTAGATCAGGCCGACGTAGACGCCGGTGCTGCTGCCGCGCACGGTGGACGGGTCGACGCCGGCGCGTTCCAGCGCCTCCCACGACGTCTCCAGCAGCAACCGCTGCTGGGGGTCCATGGCGAGCGCCTCGCGCGGGTTGATGCCGAAGAACGCGGCGTCGAAGTCGGCGGCGTCGTAGAGGAAGCCGCCGTGCCGGGGCGCGGGCCGGTCGTCGCCGTCGTTCAGCAGGCCGGCCAGGTCCCAGCCCCGGTCGGTGGGGAACGGCGCGATCACGTCCGCGCCGGCGGTGACGAGGTCCCACAGGTCCTCGGGGCTGCGGACGTCGCCGGGGAAGCGGCAGGCCATGCCGACGACGGCGATCGGCTCGTCGACGGCGGTGGTCGCGGTGCCGGCCGGTGCGGCGGCGGGTGCGGCCCGGCCGCCGATCTCCCGGTCGAGGTGCTCGGCGAGCACGACCGGGGTGGGGTGGTCGAACGCCACGGTGGCGGGCAGTCGCAGGCCGGTGGCGGCGGCGAGCCGGTTGCGCAGCTCCACCGAGGTCAGCGAGTCGAAGCCGAGTTCCTTGAACGGGCGTTGCGGGTCGACGCCGTCGGCGGACCGGTGGCCGAGCACCGCGGCGACGCTGCCGGCGACCAGGTCGAGGAGCTGGTTGTGCCGGGCGGTGGGGCTGAGCGTCGCGAGCCGCTCGGCCAGCGACAGGTCCCCTCCGGTACGCGCGGCGGCCCGCCGCCGGGCCGGGCGGATCAGGTCGCGTAGCAGTTCCGGCACGCGGGTCGGGTCGGGGCTGGTCGGCACGTTCATGAGCACGGCGTGCGCGCCGCCGTGCCGCTGGGCGGCGTCGAGCAGCGCGAGCCCTTCGGCGTCGGTGAGCGGCGCGCTGCCGGCGCGGATGGCGCGCCGGTGCTCGCCGTCGTCGAGGTGGGCGGTCATGGTGCTGGTGGTGGCCCAGAGTCCCCAGGCGAGGCTGGCCGCCGGCAGGCCGTTCGCCCGTCGGTGGGCGGCGAGCGCGTCGAGGAACGCGTTCGCGGCGGCGTAGTTGCCCTGCCCGGGTGAGCCGAGCGTGGCCGCGATCGACGAGAACAGCACGAACGCGGACAGGTCGTGCCCGGCGGTGGCCTCGTGCAGCGCCCAGGCGGCGTCCACCTTGGGCCGCATGACCCGGTCGACGGCGTCGGCGTCCAACGACGCGATGGTGGCGTCGGCGATGGTGCCGGCGCAGTGGTGGACGGCGGTCAGGTCCACGCCGGCCACCAGGTCGGCGGCCCGGCCGGGTTCGGTCAGGTCGACCGCGACGGCGCGGACCGTGGCCCCGGCGTCGGTCAGGTCGTCGACCAGCGCCGCGTACGCCGGGTCGTCGGCCGGTGCGCGGCGGGCGGCCAGCAGCAGGTTGCGGGTCTGGCCGGTGGCGACGAGGTGGCGGGCGACCAGGCCGGCGAGGGTGCCGCTGGCACCGGTGACCAGCGTGACGCGGTCCGGGTCGACGGGCGCGGGCACGGTGAGCACGACCTTGCCGACGTGGCGGGCCTGGCTGAGGTGCCGCAACGCGGTGCGGGCCTGCCGCACGTCCCAGGTCCGGATGGGCAGCGGCGTCAGCGCGCCGGACGCGAACAGGTCGAGCAGTTCGGTGAGCATCTGGCCGAGGCGCTCGCCGCCGGCACCGTTCAGTTCGAACGCCCGGTACGTGACGCCGGGGTGCTGGGCGGCGACCAGGTCCGGGTCGCGGACGTCGGTCTTGCCCATCTCGACGAACCGTCCGCCGCGCGGCAGCAACCGCAACGACGCGTCCACGAACTCACCGGCCAGCGCGTCCAACACCACGTCCACACCCGCACCACCACTCGCCGCGGCGAACGACTGCTCGAACTCCGTGGTCCGCGACGACGCGATCCGCTCCGCCGCAACACCCAGGCCCCGCAACGTCCCCCACTTACCGGGACTCGCCGTCGCGTACACCGTCGCACCGAGATACCGGGCGATCTGGATCGCCGCCATCCCCACACCACCGGCACCCGAATGGATCAACACCGACTCACCCGCACGCAGCCCGGCCAGATCCCGCAACGCATACCACGCGGTCAGGAACACCACCGGCACCGACGCCGCCTCAACGAACGACCAACCCGCCGGCACCCGCGCGACCCGATCCCGCCGCGCCACCACCACCGGACCGAAACCCGGCTCGAACAACCCGAACACCCGATCACCCACCGCCAGCCCGGACACCCCCGAACCGACCTCCACCACCACACCCGCGCCCTCACTACCCATCACCGCCGACACATCCGGATACATGCCCAACGCGATCAACACGTCCCGGAAGTTCACCCCCGCCGCCCGCACCGCCACCCGCACCTCACCGGCCGCGAGCGGCAGCGTGTCGGTAGGCCGCAGGGCGACACCGTCGATGGTGCCGGGCTCGACGGCCGCCACGTGCCAACGTTCGGTCGACGGGACGAGCCGGTCGCCGGTCGGGCGCAGCACGCGCGGGACGAGCACGTCGCCGTCGCGCAGCGCGACCTGCCCGCCGGCCGGCGCGGCGGCGAGCAGCGCCAGCACGTCGGCGTCGGCCGCCCGGTCCAGGTCGGCCAGCACGATCCGGCCCGGGTGCTCGGACTGCGCGGACCGCAGCAGCCCCCACACCGCCGCGCCGGCCAGGTCGGCGATCCGGTCGCCGTCCCGGGCCGCCATCGCGCCCCGGGTGGTCACCACCAGCCGCGAGTCGGCCAGCACGTCGGCGGCCAGCCAGCCCTGCACCTCCGCCAGCACCGCCACCGTCACCGCGCGCACCCGGTCCGGCAGGTCCCCGCCGGCCGTTCCGTCGGTGGTCGGGCCGGGCAGGACCGGCAGCAGCACCGCCTCGGGGGCAGGTGCGCCGGCCGCGACGGCGGCCACCAGCGCGGCCACGTCGGGGTACGCCGCGCCGAGGCCCCCGCCGCCCAGCGTCGCCCAGACCATCGGCTCACGCGCCGGCACGACGTCCCGGGCCGACCAGGTCACCTCGAGGACGGACCGGTCGGCGGCGGCCGGCACGACGGACGCGCCCAGCTCCTTGAGCACCAGCTCGTCCACCGACACCACCGGCACGCCGGTCTCGTCGGCGGCGACCAGCCGCACCGTGTCACCGGCGCGGGACAGCCGGACCCGCAGCGCCGCCGCGCCGGCCGCGTGCACCTGCACGCCACCGAACGTGAACGGCACCCGCGGTCCGGGCGTCCGGTCCGCGCCGGGCAGCAGGCCGATGGCGTGCAGCGCGGCGTCGAGCAGCGCCGGGTGCACCTCGAACCGCCCGGCGCGGTCAGCCGGCCCGTCCGGCAGGGCGACCTCGGCGCAGACCGTGTCGTCGACGGTCCACGCCCGACGCAGGCCCCGGAAGGCCGGCCCGTACGCCAGGCCGTGCCCGGCGAGCGTGTCGTACCAGCCGGTGAGGTCCACCTCGGCCGCGCCGGCGGGGGGCCAGGCGTCGGGCGTCGGCTCCTCGGCGGTCGCCGGTTCCAGCACACCCTCGGCGTGCCGGGTCCACGCGTCGTCGGTGACGCCGTCCGGTTGGGCGTGCACGGTCACCGGGCGGGCGCCGGCGTCGTCGGGCGCGCCGACGCGTACCTGCACCCGGACCCCACCGGCGTCCGGCAGGGTCAGCGGGGCGACGAGCGTCAGCTCGCGTACCCGGGCGGCGCCGACCTCGTCGCCGGCCCGGACCACCAGCTCGACGAGCGCGGTGCCGGGCAGCAGCACGGTGCCGGCGACCGCGTGGTCGGCCAGCCACGGCTGCGCGGTGAGCGACAGCCGCCCGGTCAGCACCACCTCGTCCGCGTCGGCCAGCCGGACCGCGGCGCCGAGCAGCGGGTGCCCGGCGGCGCCGAGGCCGGCGCCGGTGACGTCGCCGCCGTGCGTCGCGCCCGGTTCGGGCCAGAACCGTTCCCGCTGGAACGCGTACGGGGGCAGGTCCACCCGGCCGGCTCCGGAGCCGGCGAAGACGGCCGCCCAGTCGACGGGTACGCCGGCGGTGTGCAGGCCGCCGAGCGCGGTGAGGAGCTGGCGGGGGCCGTGCTCGTCGCGGCGCAGCGACCCGACGACGACGCCGGGCGTCCCGGCGGGCGTGCGGTCGAGCGCGTCCTGCACCACGACCTTGAGCACCGGGTGCGGGCTGATCTCGACGAACGCCCGGTGTCCGGTGTCGATCAGCGCGTCCACGACCGGCGCGAGGCGGACCGGTTCGCGCAGGTTGCGGAACCAGTAGCCGGCGTCCAGGTCGGTGGTGTCGATCGGCTCGCCGGTGACGGTGGAGTGGAACACCACCCGGCTCGGGCGCGCCTCGAGCGTGCCGAGCGCGGCGGCCAGGTCGTCGCGGACCGCGTCGACGTGCGCGCAGTGCGAGGCGTAGTCGACCGCGATCCGCCGGGCCCGCAGCTCGCGGTCGGCGCAGGTGGCGAGCAGTTCGTCGACGGCGTCGGCGTCGCCGGAGACGACGGTGACGGCGGCGCCGTTGAGCGCGGCCACCCCGAGCCGGTCGCCCCAGGGCGCGATGAGCTCGGCGGTGTCGGCGGCGGAGAGCGGCACGGAAACCATGCCGCCGCGGCCGGAGAGGGCGAGTAGCGCCCGGCTGCGGGCCACCACGAGCCGCATCGCGTCGGGCAGGGTGAGCGCGCCGGCCACGCACGCGGCGGCGATCTCGCCCTGCGAGTGGCCGATCACCGCGTCGGGGCGTACGCCGCAGGAGCGCCACACCTCGGCCAGCGACACCATCACGGCGAACAGCAGCGGCTGCACCACGTCGACCCGGTCCAGCGGCGGGGCGTCGGGCGCGCCGCGCAGCACGTCCTCGGGTGTCCAGTCGACGAGCCCGGCCAACTCGGCCGCGCACTCGCGCATCCGGTCCCGGAAGACCGGTGAGCTGTCGAGCAGGTCGAGCGCCATGCCGGGCCACTGGGAGCCCTGGCCGGGGAAGACGAAGACGACCTTCGGCGTACCGTCGGCGGGGGCGGCCGGCGGCGCGGCGGCGGTGAGCGCGGCCAGCGCGTCGGTGCGGCCGGCGACGACGGTGACCTGCCGGTACGGGTGGTGGGCCCGGCCGGCGGCCAGTGACCAGCCGACGTCGGCCAGGTCCAGGTCGGGGTGGGCGTCGAGGTGGGCGCGCAGCCGGGCGGCCTGGGCGGGCAACGCGCGGGCGCTGCGCGCGGACAGCAGCAGCGGCACGGCGTCGGCGGAGACCAGGCCGGGGCCGGCGGCGGGCGCGGGACCGGCCGGCGGCGCGGCGGGGGCCGCCTCGATGACGGCGTGCGCGTTGGTGCCGGAGATGCCGAACGAGGACACGGCCGCGCGGCGGGGCCGGTCGACGGCCGGCCAGGGCGCGGCGTCCGTGACCAGCGTGACCGCGCCGGCCGACCAGTCGATGTGCGACGAGGGCGCGTCCACGTGCAGCGTCGGCGGCACCACGCCGTGCCGCATGGCGAGGACCATCTTGATGATCCCGGCGACACCGGCGGCGGCCTGGGTGTGGCCGATGTTCGACTTGATCGACCCCAGCAGCAGCGGCGTCTCACGGTCCTGCCCGTACGTGGCGAGCAGCGCCTGCGCCTCGATCGGGTCACCCAACGTGGTGCCGGTGCCGTGCGCCTCGACCACGTCCACGTCGGCCGGCGACAGCCGCGCGTTGGCCAGCGCGGCGCGGATGACGCGTTGCTGTGACGGCCCGTTCGGCGCGGTCAGGCCGTTCGACGCGCCGTCGGAGTTGACGGCGGTGCCGCGTACCACGGCGAGGACGCGGCGTCCGTCGCGTCGCGCGTCGGCGAGGCGCTGCACCAGCAGGATGCCTGCGCCCTCGCCCCAGCCGGTGCCGTCCGCGCCGGCGGCGAACGCCTTGCACCGGCCGTCCGGGGCGAGGCCGCCCTGCCGGGAGAATTCGGAGAACATGCCCGGCGTGGCCATCAGCGCCACGCCGCCGGCGAGCGCCAGGTCGCACTCGCCGGAGCGCAGCGCCTGCGCGGCCAGGTGCAGCGCGACGAGCGACGACGAGCAGGCGGTGTCGACGGTGACGGCCGGCCCTTCCAGGCCGAACGTGTAGGCGAGCCGGCCGGAGGCGACGCTGCCGGCGGTGCCGGTGAGCAGGTGACCTTCGAGCCCTTCGGCGCCGTCGGCGGCGTAGCCGGAGGAGGCGGCGCCGACGAAGACGCCGGTGGCGGTGCCGGCGCGGGTGGCCGGGTCGAGGCCGGCGGACTCGAACGCCTCCCACGCGGTTTCCAGCAGCAGCCGCTGCTGCGGGTCCATGGCGAGCGCCTCGCGGGGGCTGATGCCGAAGAACGCCGGGTCGAAGTCGCCGGCGTCGGCGAGGAACCCGCCGTGCCGGGTGGTGGACGTGCCGGCCCGTTCGGCGTCCGGGTCGTAGAGCGCGTCGAGGTCCCAGCCCCGGTCGGCCGGGAAGCCGCCGATCGCGTCGCCGCCGGCGGCGACCAGGTCCCACAACTGTTCGGGGGTGGCGATGCCGCCCGGGTAGCGGCAGGCCATACCGACGATGGCGAGCGGTTCGTCGGCGCCGGCCGGCCCGGCGGTACGGGTGGCCGGCGCGGCGGGCCCGGCGGCGGCGAGGTGTCCGTGCAGCAGGCCGGCGACGCGTTCCGGGGTGGGGTGGTCGAAGACCAGCGTGGCGGGCAGCCGCAGCCCGGTGGCGGCGGCGAGCCGGTTGCGCAGCTCCACCGACGTCAACGAGTCGAACCCGAGGTCCTTGAACGCCCGAGTGCCGGGCACCGCCTGCGCCGAGGCGTGCCCGAGCACCGCCGCGGCCTGCGCCCGGACCAGCTCCACCAGAAGCGCGGTCGCCTCGTCCGGGGCGAGGCCGGCGAGCCGCTGCGCCCAGCCGCTCTCGCCGCCGGTGGCCTGCGCGGCGCGGCGGGCGCCGGGGCGGGCCAGGCCGCGCAGGATCGCCGGGTAGCGGTCGGCGTCGCCGGTGAGCCGCAGCCGGGCCGCCGCGACGGCGGGCCGGGCACGGCGGGTGGCGGCGTCGAGCAGGGCGGCGCCCTCGGTGGCGGTGAGCGGGGTCATGCCGAGGCGGCGCAGCCGCCGCGCGTCGTCCCGGTCGAGGTGGGCGGTCATGGTGCTGGTGGTGGCCCACATGCCCCAGCCGATGCCGGTGGCGGGCAGCCCGGCGGCGTGGCGGTGGGCGGCGAGCGCGTCGAGGAACGCGTTCGCGGCGGCGTAGTTGCCCTGCCCGGGTGAGCCGAGCGTGGCCGCGAACGAGGAGAACAGCACGAACGCGGACAGGTCCAGGCCGGCGGTGGCCCGGTGCAGTGCCCAGGCGGCGTCCACCTTGGGCCGCATGACCCGGTCCACGCCGTCGGCGTCGAGCGACGCGATCGTGGCGTCGGCGATGACACCGGCGCAGTGGTACACGGCGGTCAGGTCCACGCCGGCCAGCAGCGCGGTCACCCGCTCCGCGTCACCGAGGTCGGCGGCGACCGCGCGGACCGTGGCCCCGGCGGCGGTCAGCTCGTCGACCAGGGCCGCGTACGCCGGGTCGTCGGCCGGGGACCGGCGGGCGGCCAGCAGCACGTTGCGGGTCTGGCCGGTGGCGACGAGGTGCCGGGCGACGATCCCCGCGAGGGCGCCGGACGCGCCGGTCACCAGCGTGACGCGCTCCGGATCGGCCGGAACCGGCACCGTGAGCACCACCTTGCCGACGTGCCGGGCCTGGCTGAGGTGCCGCAACGCGGCCCGCGCCTGCCGCACGTCCCAGGCCCGAACCGGCAGCGGCGACAGCACACCGCGCTCGAACAGCGCCAGCAGTTCGGCCAGCATCTCCCCGATCCGCGTCCCGCCGGCCTCGTTCAGGTCGAACGACCGGTAGACGACGCCCGGATGCTCCCGCGCCACCACCGCCGGATCCCGCAGGTCCGTCTTGCCCATCTCGACGAACCGTCCGCCGCGCGGCAACAGCCGCAACGACGCGTCCACGAACTCACCGGCCAGCGCGTCCAGCACCACGTCCACACCGGCGCCGCCGCTCGCGGCGGCGAACGACTGCTCGAACTCCGTGGTCCGCGACGACGCGATCCGCTCCGCCGCGACACCCAGGCCCCGCAACGTCCCCCACTTACCGGGGCTCGCCGTGGCGTAGACCGTCGCGCCGAGGTGGTGCGCGATCTGGATCGCCGCCATGCCGACGCCGCCGGCACCAGAGTGGATCAACACCGACTCGCCGGAGCGCAGGCCGGCCAGGTCCCGCAACGCGTACCAGGCGGTCAGGAACACCAGCGGCACGGAGGCCGCCTCGGTGAACGACCAGCCGGCCGGGATGCGGGCCACCCGCTCACGGGCGGCGACCACCTCCGGCCCGAAGCCGGGCTCGAACATGCCCAGCACCCGGTCGCCGGGGGCCAGGTCGGTGACGTCCGGGCCGACGGCCAGGACCACGCCGGCGCCCTCGCTGCCCATCCGGGCGGCCGGATCCGGGTACATGCCGAGCGCGATGAGCACGTCGCGGAAGTTCACGCCGGTGGCCCGCACCGCGATGCGGACCTGGCCGGGTCCCGGCTCGGCGACCGGCGCCGACACCGGCGCGACGCCGTCCAGCGTGCCGGGCGCGACCGCCGCGAGATGCCACGGCCCGTCCGGCGGGTTCAGCTCGTCGTCGGCCGGGCGCGCCAACCGGGGTACGCGCACCGCGTCACCGCGCAGCGCCACCTGACCGCCGGTCGACGTCGGGTCGGCGACCACCCCGGCCAGTAGCGACAGCGCCTCGGCGTCCGGCTCCCGGTCCAGGTCGGCCAGCACGATGCGGCCCGGGTGCTCCGACTGCGCCGAACGCAGCAGCCCCCACACCGACGCGCCGGGCAGGTCGGTGATCCGGTCGTCGTCGGTGGCCGCGACCGCGCCCCGGGTGAGCACCACCAGGCGTGAGTCGGCGAGCGCGTCCGCGGCCAGCCAGTCCTGGAGCGTCCTCAGCACCGCCGTGGTCACCGCACGGACCCGGTCCGGCAGGCCGGCGGCGGCACCGGTCCGGGCCCTCGTCCCGCCGTCGGGAGCGTCGTCCGTCGGGTGGCCCGCGTCGGCGGCGGTCCGGCCGGCGGCCGGCTCGGCGGGCAGTCGCAGCAGCACCGCGTCCGGTGCCGGCGTGCCGGCCGCCACGGCGGCGACGAGCGCCGCCACAGCCGGATACTCCGCCGCACCGCCGGGACCGGCGGCGGACGTGGCCGCGTCGGCGTCGGCGTCGGCGTCGGCCGGGACAGTGCCGGTGCCGGCCGGCGGCTGCCGCAGCACCGCCCACACCGGCGCGGTGGCCGGTGCGGTGACCTCCTCGACCGGCCAGGTCAGCGCGTACAGCGACCGGTCGGCGGCGGTCGCCGGCACGCCGCCGCCCAGCTCACGCAGCGTCAACGCGTCCACCGAAACCACCGGCGCGCCGGTGGCGTCCACCGCGACCAGCCGCACCGACGAGCCTGCGCGGGTCAGCCGCACCCGCAGCACTCGGGCACCGGCGGCGTGCACCTGCACGCCCTCGAACGCGAACGGCACGCGCGGACCGTCGCCGGTGCCGACGTCGAGCAGGCCGATCGGGTGCAGCGCCGCGTCGAGCAGCGCCGGGTGCACGCCGAAGCCGCTCGGGTCGGCCCCGTCGGGGAGCGTCACCTCGGCGTACGCGCCGTCCGGGCCGGAGAAGACCCGGCGGACGCCCCGGAACACCGGCCCGTACGCCAGGCCGTGCGCGGCGAACGCGTCGTACCAGCCGGCGACGTCCACCTCGGACGCCCCGGCGGGCGGCCACGCGCCGATCGTGGGTTCCTCGGCGGCGGCCGGTTCCAGCACACCGTCGGCGTGCCGCACCCACTCGGCGTCCGGGTCGTCGTCGGGCTGGGCGTGCACGGTCACCGGCCGGGCGCCGGTGTCGTCGGCGGCACCGACCCGCACCTGCACCCGGACCGCGCCGGCGGCCGGCAGGGTGAGCGGGGTGGCCACGGTCAGCTCGCGGATCCGGCCGGCGTCGGCCTCGTCGCCGGCGCGCACCACCAGCTCCAGCAGCGCGGTGCCGGGCACCACCACCGCGCCGGCGACCACGTGGTCGGCCAGCCACGGGTGGGTGGACACGGACAGCCGCCCGGTGAGCACCACCTCGTCGTCGCCGGCGAGCCGGACGGCGGCGCCGAGCAGCGGGTGCCCGGCCACGCCGAGCCCCGCCCCGGACACGTCCCCGGCCTGCCAGGCCGGCGCGTCCGGCCAGAACCGCTCCCGCTGGAACGCGTACGTGGGCAGGTCGACCGGGCGGGCGCCGGTGTCGGCGAACCAGGGCGTCCAGTCCACCGGCACGCCGTGCACGTGCAGCTCGGCGAGCGCCGCGAGCAGCGCCTCGGTCTCGCTCCGGTCGCGCCGCTGGGCGGCGACGGTGAGCACGCCGTCGGCGTCGGGCAGCGCCTCGGCGGTCAGCGCGGTGAGCACGCTGCGCGGGCCGATCTCCAGGAACGTGTCCGCGCCGGCGGCGCGCAGCGCGGCCAGGCCGTCGGCGTAACGGACCGCCTCGCGGACGTGCCGCACCCAGTAGTCGGGGGTGCGCAGGTCGTCGCCCTCGGCGAGCGCGCCGGTCAGGTTCGACACCACCGGCAGCGTCGGGGCGGAGAAGCTCAGCCGTGCCAGCACCGCGCGGAAGCGGTCCAGCATCGGCGTCATCAGCGGGCTGTGGAACGCGTGCGACACGGCGAGCCGCCGCACCCGCACGTCCTGCCCGGTCCACCGCGCGGCCAGGTCGTCCAGCGCGTCGGCCGCGCCGGAGACGACCACCGACGACGGGCCGTTGACCGCGGCGATCCCGACCCGGTCGGCGTGTCCGGCCAGGTCGGCGCGGACCTGTTCCTCGGTGGCGGCGACGGCGAGCATGCCGCCGCCGGCCGGCAGCGCCTGCATCAGCGCGCCCCGGGCCGCCACCAGCAGGCAGGCGTCCTTCAGCGACAGCACCCCGGCCAGGTACGCGGCGGTGACCTCGCCGATCGAGTGGCCGGCCAGCAGGTCCGGGGTGACGCCGAACGACTCGACCAGCCGGAACAGCGCCACCTCGACCGCGAACAGGCCGGCCTGGGTGAACGCGGTCTGGTCCAGCAGCGCCGCCTCGGGCGTGCCCTCGGCCGCGAACAGCACCTCGGTCAGCGGCCGGGGAAGCGCCCGGTCCAGGTGCGCGCACACCTCGTCCAGCGCGGTCGCGAACACCGGGAACTGCGCGTACAGCTCCCGGCCCATACCGGCGCGTTGCGCGCCCTGCCCGGAGAAGAGCATCGCGGTGGGGCCGCGGTCGGTCGCCTCGCCGGTGACCAGCGCGCCGGACGGTTCACCGGCGGCCAGCGCCCGCAGCGCGGCCCGCAGGCCGTCCGGGTCGGTGGCGGTGAGCACGGCCCGCCGGTCCAGCGCGGCCCGGCTGGTGACCGACGCGTACGCCACGTCCCGCGGCCGGGGCGCGGGGTCGGTGTCCAGCCAGGACGCCCAGCGGCCGGCCTGGGCGGCGAGCGCGCCCGGGTCGGCGGCGGAGAGCAGCACCGGCACGACCGGACGGTCCACGGTGGCCGCCGGCTCGGGCGCCGGTTCGACGGCCGGGGCCTCCTCGATGACCAGGTGGGCGTTGGTGCCGCTCATGCCGAACGAGGAGACGGCGGCCCGGCGGACCCGCTCCGGGTCGGCCGGCCATGCTCGGGGCTCGGTGAGCAGCGCGACCGCGCCGGTCGACCAGTCCACGTGCGGGGTGGGCTCGTCGGCGTGCAGCGTGGCGGGGAGCAGGCCGTGGCGCAGCGCCAGCACCATCTTCATCACGCCGGCGACGCCGGCGGCGGCCTGGGTGTGGCCGAGGTTCGACTTCAGCGAGCCGAGCCGCAGCGGCCGGTCGGCGGGCCGGTCCCGGCCGTACGTGGCCAGCAGCGCCTGCGCCTCGATCGGGTCGCCGAGCGTGGTGCCGGTGCCGTGCGCCTCGACCACGTCGACGTCGGCCGGGGTAAGTCCGGCGTTGTCCAGGGCCTCCCGGATGACGCGCTGCTGGGCGGGGCCGTTGGGGGCGGTGAGCCCGCTGCTGGCGCCGTCGGAGTTGACCGCGCTGCCCCGGATCACGGCCAGCACCGGGTGACCGAGGCGGCGGGCGTCGCTGAGCCGTTCGACGAGCACCAGGCCGGCGCCCTCGGCCCAGCCGGTGCCGTCGGCGGCGGCGGAGAACGCCTTGCACCGCCCGTCGGCGGCCAGGCCCCGTTGGCGGGAGAACTCGACGAAGCCGCCCGGGGTGGCCATCACGCTGGCCCCGCCGGCGACCGCGAGCGTGCACTCGCCGTCGCGCAGCGCCTGCGCGGCCAGGTGCAGCGCGACGAGCGATGAGGAGCAGGCGGTGTCGATGGTGACGGCCGGCCCTTCCAGGCCGAACGTGTAGGCGAGGCGGCCGGAGATGACGCTGGCGGCGGTGCCGGTCAGCACGTACCCCTCGACGCCGGCGGGCAGCCGGCGCAGCACCGACGCGTAGTCCTGCCCGGCGGTGCCCACGAACACCCCGGTACGGCTGCCGCGCAGCGTGCCGGCGTCGATGCCGGCCCGCTCGAACACCTCCCAGGTGGTCTCCAGCAGCAGCCGCTGCTGCGGGTCCATGGCGAGCGCCTCGCGCGGGCTGATGCCGAACGGGGTGGGGTCGAAGTGGCCGGCGTCGGTGAGGAAGCCGCCCCGGTCGCTGTACGAGGTGCCCTGGTGGTCCGGGTCCGGGTCGTACAGGTCCGCCAGGTCCCAGCCGCGGTCGGTGGGGAACGGTCCGGTGGCGTCGGTGCCGGCGGCGACCAGGTCCCACAGTTGCTCCGGGGAGTCCACACCGCCGGGGAACCGGCAGGCCATGGCCACCACGGCGATCGGCTCGGGCTCCTCCAGCTCGCGCAGGCGCCGGTGCGCCTGACGGAGCTCGGTGGTCACCCACTTGAGGTGTTCGAGAAGCTTCTCTTCGTCCGCCATGATCCACCCGCCCGCAGTTGCTGCCGATCGATTCCGTCGAACACCGAGGTAGCCGCCGGTGCGGCACACGGGGGTACGCCGGCACCCGGCCCGTCACCGTGAGTGGACGCTACTGAGCGCTGACCTGGGACCCAACCCCTACGGACCCCTCATTCGCCGTCCCCGGCGGGGGGTCCGGCCGGGCCGGTGGACGGTCAGCGGAGCTGCCCGGCGAGCGCCGGGAGGATGGCCCGGGGCCGGCCCGGCGGGGTGGCGCGGCGACGCCACTCGCGGGGGTAGCCGACGGACACCTCCTCGAACCGGACGCCGTCGTAACGGGTGCTGCGCGGGATGTGCAGGTGCCCGTAGACCGCGACGCGGGCGTCGTAGTGCAGGTGCCAGTCGGCGGTGAGGTCGGTGCCGCACCACTGGGCGAACTCGGGGTGGCGCAGGATCCGGGTCGGCTCGCGGACCAGCGGGTAGTGGTTGACCAGCACGGTGGGCAGCCCGGCGCGCTCGGCGTCCAGCCGCCGTTCGGTGCGGATGACCCGCGCCCGGCACCAGGCGTCCCGGCTCGGGTACGGGTCCGGATGCAGCAGGATCTCGTCGGTGCACACCACCCCCGTCTCGTACGCCAACGCCAGCGCCTGGGCCCGGTTGTAGGTGCCCGGTGGCCGCCACGAGTGGTCGTACCCGACGAACAGCGGCACCACCAGCACCGGGTCGCCGTCGGCGTCCCACACCGGGTACGGATCCTCGGGGGTGAGGACGCCGAGTCGTCGGCACAGCGCCACCAGGTGCCGGTAACGGGCCTCGCCGCGCAACTGCACCGGGTCGTCGCGGGGCGTCCACAGCTCGTGGTTGCCGGGCGCCCACACCACCCGGGCGAAGCGCCGGGCGAGCAGGCCGAGCGCCCATTCGACGTCGTGCAGGTACTCGCCGACGTCCCCGGCGACGATCAGCCAGTCGTCGTCGCCGTCGGGGCGCAGCCGTTCGACCAGTTCACGGTTCTCGGCGTACCCGACGTGCAGGTCACTGATGGCGAGCAGCCGGCCACCCCTAGCCGCGGGCGTACCCCTAGCTCCGGCGCTGGTCACGACTTGCCGAACTCTCGCTGGATGATGGCGAAGATGTCGTCCTCGCCGGCGTCGGCCAGGTCGTCGGCGACCGGGGCGGCGGGCGGCGTCGCGGCGTCGCCCCGCCAGCGGGCCAGCAGTTCCTCCAGCCGGTGGGTGACCTGCGCGTCGCGCCGGTCGCCGGGCACCGCGTCGAGCAGCCGCGCCAGGCGGTCGATCTCGGCGGTGACGCCGTCGGTGCCGGGCCGCAGTTCCCGGCCCAGGTGCTCGGCGAGCGCGGCCGGGGTGGGGTGGTCGAAGACCAGCGTGGTGGGCAGCGCCAGGCCGGTTCCGGCGGTGAGCCGGTTGCGCAGCTCGACGGCGGTGAGCGAGTCGAAGCCGAGGTCCAGGAAGCCGCGTCCGGCCCGGACCGCGGCCGGGGTGCGGTGCCCGAGCACGGTGGCGGCTTCGGCGCGTACCAGGTCGAGCAGGATCCGGTCCCGTTCCGCCGGGCCGGCGGCGGCGAGGCGGTCGCGCAGCGCCGCCGGCGCGTCCGCGTCGGCGGCCGGGGTGGCGGCGCGGTCGGCGGCGGCCTCGGGGATGCCGGTGAGCAGCGGGCTGGGCCGGCGGGCGGTGAACGAGGCGGCGAACCGCTCCCAGTCGACGTCGGCGACGACAACCGCGGTGTCGTCCCGGTCCAGCGCGCCCTGGAGGGCGGTCACCGCGAGGTCCGGGTCGAGCGCGGGCAGGCCGCGCCGGGCGAGCTGGTCGCGCTGGTCGCCCTGGGCCATGCCGGCGCCGGCCCACGGCCCCCAGGCCACGGCCGTGCCGGCCGCGCCGCGGGCGCGTCGCCGGGCGACGAGGCCGTCGAGGTACGCGTTGGCCGCGGCGTAGCCGGCCTGCCCGGCGGAGCCCCACACGCCGGCGATGGAGGAGAACACCACGAACGCGTCCACGTCGGGCAGCAACGCGTCCAGGTGGGCCGCGCCGTCGACCTTGGCGCGCAGCACGTCGGCCAGTTCCGCGCCGGTCATCGCGGCGAGCGGGGTGGCCTGGGCGGCGCCGGCGGCATGCACGACCGCGCGGACCGGCTGGCCGTCGGAGACCAGGCCATCGAGCAGCCCGGTCAACGCCACCCGGTCGGCCACGTCACACGCCGCCACCGTCACCCGCACGCCACCGGCACGCAGGCGGTCGGCCAGGTCGGCCGCGCCCGGCGCGTCCGGCCCCCGCCGGCTGGTCAACACCACGTGTTCCGCACCGGCGTCGGCCGCCCACTGCGCCACCCGGGCACCCAACGCACCGGTCCCACCGGTCACCAGCACCGTGCCGGAGAACCGGAACTCCCGCCGCACGGGATCACCGGAGGCACGCACCAACCGCCGGGCGAACACGCCCGACGACCGCACCGCCACCTGATCCTCACCGCCACCGGCCAACACGCCACACACCCGACGCACCGCCCGGTCGTCCAGCACGACCGGCAGATCCACCAGACCACCCCAGCGACCCGGCTCCTCCAACCCCGCCACCCGACCGAGCCCCCACGTCCCCGCCGCGACCGGATCAACCGGCGCGTCCGTGGCGCTCACCGCCACCGCACCCCGCGTCACCCACCACACCGGACCGGAGAGGCCGGCCTCCGTGACGGCCTGCACGGTGGCCAGCGCCGCGCCGGCACCGGCGCCGCCGAGCGCGAGCAGCGACACCAACCCGGCGGCCGGGTCGGCGTCGCGCAGCGCCTTGGCGAGCAGTTCCCGGTCGTCGTCCGGCCCGTCGAGCCGTACCGGCCGCACGCTCGCGCCGGCCGAGGTCATCCCGTCGGTCAGCGCCGCGACCAGCGTGTCGTCGATGCCGGCGTACGGCATCAGCAGCAGCCACGTCCCGGTCAGCGTCGCGGTCGGCTCGGGTACGCCCGCCCAGTCGACGCGGTAGCGCCACGAGTCGGCGGTGGCGCGTCGCCGGCCGGCGTTCCGCCACCGGGCGAGCGCCGGCAGCAGGTCGGCGACCGGCCGCTCGGTGCGGAACTCCGGGTCGAGGCCGGTGAGGTCGGCCTGTTCGACGGCGGCCCAGAACCGGTCGTCCGCCTCGCCGCCGCCGGCTGGCACCGGCTGGGGGGTGTCCTCGTCGGACAGCCAGTACCGGGTGCGCTGGAACGCGTAGGTGGGCAGGTCGACGGTGGCCGGCCGCCGCCCGTCCCGGGTGAACCAGGCCGCCCAGTCCACTCCTGTGCCGGTCACGTGCAGGTGAGCCAGGGCGGTGGTGAGCGCGGTGATCTCGTCCTGGTCCCGGCGCAACGCCGGGATGTGGTGAACGGGACGGTCGACCGGGGTGTCGGCGGCCATCGCCGTCAACGTCGCGTCCGGCCCCACCTCCAGAAACGTGCCCACACCCAGCTCGTGCAGCGTGGCGATGCCGTCGGCGAACCGGACCGCCTCCCGGACGTGCCGCACCCAGTAGTCCGGACCGGCGATCTCGGTGGGATCCGCGAGCCGACCGGTCAGATTCGACACGATCGGCAGACGCGGCTGCCGCCAGTCCAAGCCGGTGATCGCGGCCCGGAAGTCCGCCAGCATCGGCTCCATCAACCGCGAGTGGAACGCGTGACTGACCGTGAGTCGCCGGACCCGCCAACCCTTGGCCGCGCACTCCCCCGCGAGCCGGTCCAGATCCTCGACCGCGCCGGAGAGCACCACCGACGACGGGCCGTTCACCGCCGCCACATCCACCCCGGAACCGGACGCCGCCCCCAGGCCGGCTCCCGACTCCGAGCCGGCACCGCCGGCCGTCCGAGCGCCGGCATCGGCCGTGGCGTCACCACCGACGCCGGACGCCAACAACTCCCGGACCCGCGCCTCCGACGCGCCCACCGCCAGCATCCCGCCACCGGCCGGCAACGCCTGCATCAACGACCCACGCGCCGCCACCAGAGCGCACGCGTCCGCCAACGACAGGACACCCGCCACATGGGCGGCCGTCACCTCACCGATCGAATGCCCCGCCAGATAGTCCGCGGTCACCCCCCACGATGAGAGCAGCTCCCACAACGCCACCTCCACCGCGAACAGGCCCGCCTGCGTGTAGACGGTCTGATTCAACAGCTCGTCACCGCCGAACACGACGTCCCGCAACGGCCGGCCCAACCGGCCCTCGAACCCGGCGCACACCCGGTCGAACACGTCCGCGAACACCGGGAACGCGGCATACAACTCCCGACCCATACCGGCGCGCTGCGCACCCTGACCGGTGAACAACACCACGCGCCGACCCGACGACACCTCACCGGCCACCACGCCGGGCGCGGAGGCGCCCTCGACGACGGCCGACAGGCCGGCCAGCAACGCGTCCCGATCCGCACCGACCACCGCCACGCGATGCGTCAACCCGGCCCGCCCGGTCGCCAACGACCATCCGACCTCGGCCGACGCGACGTCGGGGTGCTCGCGCAGGTGGTCGCGCAACCGGACCGCCTGGCCCGCGAGAGCCTCCGCCGACCGGCCCGACAGCAGCCACGGCACGACCGGCAACGCCACGGCGGCACGGTCCTGCTCGGCCTCGACCGACGGTGCTTCCTCAAGGATGACGTGCGCGTTGGTGCCGGAGATGCCGAACGACGACACCGCCGCCCGACGCGGCCGGTCCACCACCGGCCAGGGACGCGCCGACGTGGCCAACTCCACCGCCCCGGCCGACCAGTCCACCTTGGTCGAGGGTCGGTCCACGTGCAGTGTCGCCGGCACCACGCCGTGCCGCAGCGCCAGCACCGCCTTGATGACGCTCGCCGCGCCGGCCGCCGCCTGGATGTGCCCGATGTTGGACTTGATCGAGCCCAACAGCAGCGGTGCGGTCCGGTCCTGCCCGTACGTGGCCAGCAACGCCTGCGCCTCGATCGGGTCACCCAGCGTGGTGCCGGTGCCGTGTGCCTCCACCACGTCCACGTCGGCGGCGGTGAGCCGCGCCGAGGCGAGCGCGGCCCGGATGACGCGCTGCTGGGCGGGCCCGTTCGGGGCGGTGAGCCCGTTCGAGGCGCCGTCGGAGTTCACCGCCGAGCCGCGCAGCACGGCGAGGATCCGCCGGCCGGCCCGCTGCGCGTCGGAGAGTCGTTGCACCAGCAGCACGCCGACGCCCTCACCCCAGCCGGTGCCGTCGGCGCCCTCGGCGAACGACCGGCACCGCCCGTCGGGTGCGAGCCCGCCCTGGCGGGAGAACTCGACGAAGGTGGCCGGCGAGGCCATCACGGTCACGCCGCCGGCCAGCGCCAGCGTGCACTCCCCGCTGCGCAGCGACTGGGCGGCCAGGTGCAGCGCCACCAGCGACGACGAGCAGGCCGAGTCGACGGTCACCGCCGGCCCTTCGAGGCCGAGCGCGTACGCCACCCGGCCGGACAGCACGCTGGTGGCGGTGCCGGTGAGCAGGTGCCCGCCGACGTCCTGGGCGCGACCCATCGCGGTCGAGGCGTACCCCTGGAAGCTGGCGCCGGCGAAGACGCCGACGCGTTCCCCGCGGAGCCGGACCGGGTCGATGCCGGCCGACTCCACCGCTTCCCAGGACGTCTCCAGCAGCAGCCGCTGCTGGGGGTCCATCGCGAGGGCCTCGCGGGGGGAGATGCCGAAGAAGTCGGCGTCGAACGCCGCCGCGTCGTAGACGAACCCGCCCTGCCGGGGGAACGAGGTGTCGGAGAGGCGGCCGGCGAGGAACCGGTCCCAGCCCCGGTCGAGCGGGAAGTCGGCGATGCCGTCCCGTCCGGCCGCGAGCAGCTCCCACAACTCGTCCGGGCCGGTCACGCCGCCGGGGAGGCGGCAGGCCATGCCGACGACGACGATCGGGTCGCCGTCGACCGCGGGGGCCGCGTCCGCGGCGGTCGTGTCCGCCGGCTCGCCGGTCAGCGTGGCGGCCAGGTACGCGGCCAGGGCGGACGGGGTCGGCTGGTCGAAGACGAGCGTGCTGGGCAGCGTCAGGCCGGTTTCGGCGGTGAGCCGGTTCCGCAGCTCGACGGCGGTGAGCGAGTCGAAGCCCTGCTGCTGGAACGCCCGGTCCGCCGCGACGGCGTCGGCGGCCGGGTGGCCGAGCACCGCCGCGGCCTGGGCGCGGACCAGGTCGAGCAGGTGGCCGGCGCGCTCGGCGGGGGTGAGCGTGGCGAGCCGGCGGGCGAGCGGGGACGGGCCCTCGGCGGGCGCGGCCTGGGCGGGTCGGGCCTCGGGGAGTTCGTCGAGCAGCGGGCTGGAGCGCAGCGCGGTGAACGCGGCGGCGAACCGGTCCCAGTCGACGTCCGCGACGACCACGGTGCTGTCGTCCCGGTCCAGCGCGCCCTGGAGGGCGGTGATCGCCAGGTCCGGGTCCATGGCGGGCAGCCCGCGTCGGGCCAGGTGTTCGCGTGCCTCGCCGCCCTCCGCCATGCCGCCACCGGCCCACGGCCCCCAGGCCACGGCGGTGCCGGCGGCGCCGCGGGCGCGGCGGCGGGCGACGAGCGCGTCGGCGGCGGCGTTCGCGGCGGCGTAGCCGGCCTGTCCGGCGGAGCCCCACACGCCGGCGATGGAGGAGAACACCACGAACGCGTCCACGTCGGGCAGCAACGCGTCCAGGTGGGCCGCGCCGTCGACCTTGGCGCGCAGCACGTCGCGCAGTTCGTCGGCGGTGACGTCGGCCAGCGGGGTGAACTGCGGTGCGCCAGCGGCGTGCACGACCGCGCGGACCGGCTCGCCGTCGGAGGCCAGGCCGTCGAGCAGCCCGGCCAACGCCACCCGGTCGGCCACGTCACACGCCGCCACCGTCACCCGGACACCCCCGGCACCCAGACGCTCGGCCAACTCCGCCGCACCCGGCGCGTCCGGCCCACGCCGGCTGGTCAGCACCACATGCTCAGCACCGCTATCGGCCACCCACTGCGCGACCCGCGCACCCAACGCACCCGTACCACCGGTCACCAACACCGTCCCGGAGAACCGGAACTCCCGCCGCACGGGATCACCGGAGGCACGCACCAACCGCCGGGCGAACACGCCCGACGACCGCACCGCCACCTGATCCTCACCACCACCGGCCAACACGCCACACACCCGACGCACCGCCCGGTCGTCCAGCACGACCGGCAGATCCACCAGACCACCCCAGCGACCCGGCTCCTCCAACCCCGCCACCCGACCGAGCCCCCACGTCCCCGCCGCGACCGGATCAACCGGCGCGTCCGTGGCGCTCACCGCCACCGCACCCCGCGTCACCCACCACAGCCGGCCGGTGACGTCGCTGTCGGCGAACGCCTGTGCGGTGGCCAGCGCCGCCTCGGGCCGCGGGTCGAGCAGCGTCAGCACCCCGGCGACGTCGCCGCCGGTGGCGGCGGCGCGAAGCCGGCTGGCCGTCTCCCGCCGGTCGGTGGGCGCGTCGAGCAGCACCGGCACGACGTGGACGCCGTGCGCGGCCAGGCCGGCGACCAGCGGGTGATCGACATGCTCGGCCGTGGTCAGCACCAGCCACGTCCCGGTCAGGACCGGCGGGGGTACGGAGGCCAGTGGCCGCCAGTCCACCCGGTAGCGCCAGGAGTCGACGGTGGCGCGGGCCCGTCCTGCCCGCCGCCAGCGCGCCAGCGCCGGCAGCAGGTCCCGCAGCGGCTGGTCGGCGGTGAGCCGCAGCTCGTCGCCGAGGCCGGTGAGGTCCTCCCGTTCGACGGCCGTCCAGAACCGTTCGTCGAGGTCACTCCCGCCGGTCCGTGCCGTGGGCGCGGTCTCCGGCCAGTACCGGGTGCGCTGGAACGCGTAGGTGGGCAGGTCGACGGTGGCCGGCCGCCGCCCGTCCCCGGTGAACCACGCCGCCCAGTCCACCGACGTGCCGGTCACGTGCAGCCGGGCCAGTGCCGTGGTGAGCGCGCCGACCTCACCCTGGTCCCGCCGCATTGCGGGGATGTGGTGCACCGGTCGGTCGACCGGGGTGTCGGCGGCCATCGCCGTCAACGTCGCATCCGGCCCCACCTCCAGGAACGTGCCCACACCCAACTCGTGCAACGTGGCCACCCCGTCGGCGAACCGCACCGCCTCCCGCACATGCCGCACCCAGTAGTCCGGACCGGCGATCTCGGTGGGATCAGCGAGCCGACCGGTCAGATTCGACACCACCGGCACACGCGGGGCCCGCCAGTCCAGACCACTGATCGCGGCCCGGAAGTCCGCCAGCATCGGCTCCATCAACCGCGAGTGGAACGCGTGACTGACCGTCAACCGCTTCACCCGCCAACCCTCGGCGGTGCACTCCCCCGCGATCCGCTCCAGATCCTCCACCGACCCGGACAGCACCACCGACGACGGACCATTCACCGCCGCCACATCCACACCAGCCGCCAACTCCCGAACCTGGGCCTCCGACGCGCCCACCGCCAACATCCCGCCACCAGCCGGCAACGCCTGCATCAACGACCCACGCGCCGCCACCAAAACGCACGCATCCGCCAACGACAGGACACCCGCCACATGGGCGGCCGTCACCTCACCAATCGAATGCCCCGCCAGATAGTCCGCCCGCACCCCCCACGACGACAGCAACTCCCACAACGCCACCTCCACCGCGAACAGCCCCGCCTGCGCGTAGACCGTCCGGTCCACCAGGTCACCGCCGTCGAACACCACGTCCCGCAACGAACGGTCCAACCGGCCCACGAACCCGGCACACACCCGGTCGAACACGTCCGCGAACACCGGAAACGCCGCATACAACTCCCGACCCATACCGGCGCGCTGCGCACCCTGACCGGTGAACAACACCACCCGCCGACCCGAACCCACCTCACCGGTCATCACGCCGGCGGCGGCATGCCCGTCGGCCAACGCGGCCAGGCCGGAGAGGAGCGAGTCCCGGTCCGGAGCGACGACGGCCGCCCGGTGCTCCATCGCGGCGCGCGTGGCGACCAGCGACCAACCCACCTCGGCCGGCGCGGCGTCGGGGTGCTCGCGCAGGTGGTCGAGCAGCCGGGCCGCCTGTCCGGCGAGCGCCGGAGCCGAGCGGGCCGACAGCATCCACGGCGTGACCGGCAGCGGGGCTACCGCGTCCGGCGTGGATGCGTCCTCGACCGGTGTGGGCGCTTCCAGGATGACGTGGGCGTTGGTGCCGGAGATGCCGAACGACGACACCGCCGCCCGACGCGGCCGGTCCACCGCCGGCCACGGACGCGCCGACGTGGCCAGCTCCACCGCACCCGCCGACCAGTCCACCTTGGACGACGGCGCGTCCACGTGCAGCGTCGCCGGCACCACGCCGTGCCGCATGGCCAGGACCGCCTTGATGATCCCGGCGACCCCGGCGGCGGCCTGGGTGTGCCCCAGGTTCGACTTCACCGACCCCAGCAGCAGCGGCTGCTCCCGCTCCTGCCCGTACGTGGCCAGCAACGCCTGCGCCTCGATCGGGTCACCCAACGTGGTGCCGGTGCCGTGCGCCTCCACCACGTCCACCTCCGCGGCGGACAACCGGGCGTCCGCCAGCGCCGCCCGGATCACCCGCTGCTGCGACGGACCGTTCGGCGCGGTCAACCCGTTCGACGCGCCGTCCTGGTTCACCGCCGAACCCCGCACCACGGCGAGGATCGACCGGCCGTCGCGTCGCGCGTCGGAGAGTCGTTGCACCAGCAGCACGCCGACGCCCTCACCCCAGCCGGTGCCGTCGGCGCCCTCGGCGAACGACCGGCACCGCCCGTCGGCGGCGAGTCCGCCCTGACGGGAGAACTCGACGAACGCTCCGGGAGTGGCCATCACGGTCACGCCACCGGCGAGCGCCAGGTCGCATTCGCCGGCACGCAGCGACTGGGCCGCGAGGTGCAGCGCCACCAGCGACGAGGAGCAGGCGGTGTCCACGGTCAGCGCCGGCCCTTCGAGGCCGAGCGCGTACGACACGCGGCCGGAGAGCACGCTGGCGGAGGCGCCGGTCGCACCGTAGCCGGCGAGGTGCTCGCCGCCGTACCGGATGAGGTGGTCGAAGTCCTGCCCGTTGGTGCCGGCGAAGACGCCGACCCGGCTGCCGCGCAGCGTCTGCGGGTCGATCCGGGCGTCCTCGATCGCCGCCCAGGACGTCTCCAGCAGCAGCCGCTGCTGCGGGTCCATGGCGACCGCCTCGCGGGGCGAGATGCCGAAGAAGTGCGCGTCGAACGCGCCGGCGTCGTCCAGGAACGCGCCCCGGGTGACGTCCGGCGGCAGCGCGGCCAGGTCCCAGTGCCGGTCGCGCGGCAGGTCGGTCATGGCGTCGACGCCGTCGGCGAGCATCCGCCAGAACTGCTCCGGGGAGCCGGCCCCGGCGGGGAAGCGGCAGCCCATGCCGACGATGACGATCGGGTCGTCGTCGACCGGGCGTACCGCCGTGGTGGTGGTCCCGGCCGGCCCGCCGGCCAGCTCGGCGCGCAGGTGGGCGGCCAGGTCCTCGGGGTTGGGATGGTCGAACGCCACCGTGGCGGGCAGCGTCAGACCGGTGGCGGCGGCGAGTCGGTTGCGCAGCTCGACGGCGGTGAGGGAGGTGAAGCCGAGGTCCCGGAACGCGCGCCGGTGCGGCACCTGGTCGGCGCCGCCGTGGCCGAGGACGGCGGCGATCTCGCTCCGGACCAGCTCGCCGAGGGCGTCCTGCTGTTCGGCCGGGGTGAGGCCGGCGAGCCGACGCCGCAGCACGGCGGAACGGTCCTCGTCGGCGGCGACGGGGGTGGTGGTGAGCAGGTCGCGGAGCAGCGGGTCGGGTCGCTGGCCGGGGGCGGCGGCGAGCCGGTCCCAGTCGACGTCGGCGACGACGAGGTGGGTCTCGTCCCGGTCGAGCGCCCGGTGGAACGCGCGGATCGCGCGGTCGGGGGCCATGGCGCGGACGCCGCCGCGGGCCATCCGGCGCTCGAACTCGCCGGCGCTGACGCCGCCGTCGGCCCACAGTCCCCAGCCTACGGCGGTGGCGGGCAGCCCCTCGGCGCGGCGGCGGTGGGCGAGCGCGTCGAGCCAGGCGTTTCCGGGCGCGTAGTTGCCCTGGCCGGGGCCGGCCATGGTGCCGGCGAGGGAGGAGAAGAGCACGAACGCGGTGACGTCGTGGTCGCGGGTCAGCTCGTCGAGGTGGCGGGCCGCGTCGACCTTGGCGCGCAGCGCGGTGGCCATCCGGTCCGGGGTGAGCGCGTCGGTGACGGTGTCGTCGAGGGCGGCGGCGGTGTGCACGACGGTGCGCAGCGGCGCGTCGGCGGGGACGGCGGCGAGCAGGTCACGCAACGCGTCCCGGTCGGCGGCGTCGCAGGCCGCGATCGTGACGCGGGCGCCCTGTGCGGTCAGCGCGTCGCGCAGCTCGGCCGCGCCGGGCGCGTCGGGGCCGCGTCGGCTGATCAGCAGCAGGTGCGCGACGCCGGCGGCGGCGAGGGCCCGGGCGACGTGCGCGCCGAGCGCGCCGGTGCCGCCGGTGACGAGCGCGGTGCCGCGCGGGGTCCAGCTCCGCGCCGCGACGCCGGGTCGGGCGTCCCGGACCAACCGTCGGGCGTACGCGCCGGCCGCGCGTACCGCCACCTGGTCCTCGGCCGGCTCGCCGCCGAGCAGCCGGCGCAACCGGGGTACGGCACGCGGGTCGGGCATCGGCGGCAGGTCGACGAGGCCACCCCAGCGGTACGGGTGTTCGGCGCGCAGCGCGCCGCCGAGTCCCCAGAGCAGCGCCTGGTCGGGGTCGACGGCCGGGTCGGTGGGGTCGACGGCGACGGCGTCGCGGGTGGCGACCCAGAGCCGGGCGGTGCTGCCGGTGTCGCCGAGCGCCTGGGCGAGCGTGACCGTGCCGGCGAGCCCGGCCGGCACGGAGACGCTGTCCGGGTGGGTGCCGGCGGCCAGGCCGAGCAGTGACAGCACGGTCCCGGCCGGCGACGTGCGCAGTTCCCGGGCGAGGTCGGCGCGACCCCGGTCGGCCGGCACGGTCAGGACCCGGACGCCGGGCCCGGTCAGCGCGTCGGCCCAGCGCCGGCCCGGCCCGTCCGCCTCGGCCGGTACGACGAGGAGCAGGTCACCGACGTCGGGGCCGGTGGGGTCCGGCAGTGGTTGCCAGGTGACCCGGTAGTGCCAGGAGTCGAGCGTGGCTTCGCTCTCCCGGCGGCGTCGCCACGCGGAGAGCGCCGGCAGCACGTCGGCGAGCGGCGTGTCGGGGTCGACGGCGAGCGCGGCGGCGAGGCCGTCCACGTCCTCGTTCTCGATCACCTGCCAGAACGCCGTGTCGTCGTCGGGGTCGCCGCCGTGGTGGCGGGTGCGGGCGTCGAGCCAGTACCGCCGGTGCTGGAACGCGTAGGTGGGCAGGTCTACGGTGGCCGGCCGCCGCCCGTCCCGGCTGAACCAGGCCGCCCAGTCGACCCGGGTGCCGGTCACGTGCAGCCGGGCCAGTGCCGTGGTGAGCGCGCCGGCCTCACCCTGGTCCCGGCGCGACGCCGGGATGTGGTGCACGGGACGGTCGACCGGGGTGTCGGCGGCCATCGCCGTCAACGTCGCGTCCGGCCCCACCTCCAGCAACGTGCTCACGCCCAGCTCGTGCAGCGTGGCGATGCCGTCGGCGAACCGGACCGCCTCCCGGACGTGCCGCACCCAGTAGTCCGGACCGGCGATCTCGGTGGGATCAGCGAGTCGACCGGTCAGATTCGACACGATCGGCACACGCGGGGCCCGCCAGTCCAAGCCGGCGATCGCGGCCCGGAAGTCGGCCAGCATCGGCTCCATCAGCCGGGAGTGGAACGCGTGGCTGACCGTCAACCGCTTGACCCGCCAACCCCGCTGCCCGCACTCCCGCACCAGCCGGTCCAGATCGGCCACCGACCCGGACAGCACCACCGACGACGGACCGTTCACCGCCGCCACATCCACGTCGACGGCCAACTCCCGGACCTGGGCCTCCGACGCGCCCACCGCCAGCATCCCGCCACCGGCCGGCAACGCCTGCATCAACGACCCGCGCGCCGCCACCAGGGCACACGCGTCCTCAAGCGACAACACCCCCGCCACATACGCGGCGGTCACCTCACCGATCGAGTGGCCGGCGAGGAAGTCGGCGGTCACGCCCCACGACGACAGCAGCTCCCACAACGCCACCTCGACCGCGAACAACCCGGCCTGCGTGTAGACGGTCCGATCCAGCAGGTCGCCGCCGTCGAACACCACCTCCCGCAACGAACGATCGAGGCGACCCTCGAACCCGGCGCACACCCTGTCGAACGCGTCCGCGAACACCGGGAACGCCCCGTGCAACTCCCGGCCCATGCCGGTGCGCTGCGCGCCCTGACCGGTGAACAGCACCGCCCGCCGACCCGGCGACGCCTCCCCGGTCACCACACCGGACGCCGCTCCGCGCTCGGCCAGCGCGGACAAGCCGGTGAGCAGCGACTCCCGGTCCGCGCCGAGCACCACCGCGCGGTGTTCCAGGGCGGCGCGGGTCGTCGCGAGCGACCAGCCCACGTCGGCCGGGGACAGCTCGCCGTGCGCCCGCAGGTGATCGGCCAGCCGCGCGGCCTGGCCGGCGAGGGCTTCCGCCGAGCGTGCCGACAGCACCCACGGGGTGGTCGGCGCCGGCCCGTCCGGCAGCGCCTCCGGCGCCGGCTCGGGCTCCGGCGCCTCGATGATCACATGGGCGTTGGTGCCGGAGATGCCGAACGACGACACCGCCGCCCGACGCGGCCGGTCCACCGCCGGCCAGGGCCGCGCCGACGTGGTCAGCTCCACCGCGCCCGCCGACCAGTCGACGTGGGACGAGGGGGCGTCGACGTGGATCGTGCGCGGCACGAGTCCGTGCCGCATGGCGAGGACCATCTTGATGATGCCGGCGACGCCGGCGGCGGCCTGGGTGTGGCCCAGGTTCGACTTCACCGAGCCGAGCAGCAGCGGCGTGGACCGCTCCTGCCCGTACGTGGCGAGCAGCGCCTGCGCCTCGATCGGGTCACCGAGCGTGGTGCCGGTGCCGTGTGCCTCCACCACGTCCACCTCGACAGGTGACAGCCGCGCCGAGGCGAGGGCCGCCCGGATCACCCGCTGCTGGGCGGGCCCGTTCGGCGCGGTCAACCCGTTCGACGCGCCGTCCTGGTTCACCGCCGAGCCGCGCACCACGGCGAGCACGCGGTGGCCGTGGCGGCGGGCGTCGGAGAGGCGTTCCAGCAGCAGCACGCCGACGCCCTCGGACCAGCCGGTGCCGTCGGCGCTGTCGGCGAACGACTTGCACCGGCCGTCCGGGGCGAGGCCGCGTTGCCGGCTGAAGTCGACGAACGTCTCCAGCGTGGTCATCACGGTGACGCCGCCCGCGAGGGCCAACGCGGATTCGCCGGAGCGCAGCGACTGCACGGCCAGGTGCAGCGCGACGAGCGACGACGAGCAGGCGGTGTCGACGGTGAGCGCCGGGCCCTCCAGGCCGAGCGTGTAGGCGACCCGGCCGGAGAGCACGCTGCTGGCGGTGCCGCCGCCGATGAACCCGTCGACCGTGTCGGGCACGTCGTCGAGCCCGGCCGCGTAGTTGTGGTACATCATGCCGGCGAAGACACCGACCCGGTTTCCGCGTAACGACAGCGGGTCGATCCGGGCGTCCTCGATCGCCGTCCAGGACGCCTCCAGCATGAGCCGCTGCTGCGGGTCCATGGCCAGCGCCTCGTACGGGGAGATGGTGAACAGCTCCGGGTCGAAGTTCCCGGCGTCGTGCAGGAAGCCGCCTTCGCGGGCGTACGTGCTGCCCCGCCGCTCCCCGGTCGGGTCGTACGCCCGCTCGGTGTCCCAGCCCCGGTCGGTGGGGAAGCCGGTGATGCCGTCGCCGCCGGCGGCGACCAGTTCCCACAACTGCTCGGGTGAGCGGACGCCGCCCGGGTAGCGGCAGCTCATTCCGATGATGGCGATCGGTTCGTGGTCCTTGGCGTCGGCGGCCCTCAGCCGTTCGCTGGTCTCGTGCAGGTCGGCGGTGACGCGCTTGAGGTACTCACGGAGCTTGGCTTCGTTCGCCATCGGGAATTCACCTGTCGCGGGTCAGGACCGGCCGAAGCGGCTGTCGATGAAGTCGAACAGTTCGTCGTCGCTGGCGTCGTCGAGGCTGGCGGCCACGTCGCCGCCGTCGCCGTCCCAGCGGGCGAGCAGGGCGCGGAGCCGGGCCGCGACGGCGGTACGGGTCTCGTCGTCGGCGGTCAGTTCGGCGAGCGTGTCGGCTCCGGTGGCGGCGAACGCGGCTTCGAGGCGGTCCAGCTCGTCGAGGACGGTGGGCGCGGTCGCGGCCGGGCCGAGCCGGGCCAGCAGGTGCCCGGTCAGCGCGGCCGGGGTGGGGTGGTCGAAGACCAGTGTGGCGGGCAGCGTGAGCCCGGTCCGCGTGGTGAGCCGGTTGCGCAGGTCGACGGCGGTGAGCGAGTCGAAGCCGAGTTCGGTGAAGGAGCGGTCGGGTCCGACGGCGGCCGGTGAGGCGTACCCGAGCACGTCGGCGACCTGGCCGGTGACCAGCTCGGCGACCAGGCGCGCCCGGTCCTCGGCGGACGCCCCGGCGAGCCGGTCGGCGAGGCCGCCGGTGGTCGTCGCGGCGGCGCGGCGCGCGGGCCCACCGGCGAGGCCGTGCAGCGACGCCGGCAGCTCGTCGCGGCCGGTGCGGGCCCGCAGCGCCGCCAGGTCGAGGTGGACCGGGAGCAGCAGCGGCTGCCGGCCGCGCCGGCTGGCGTCGAAGAGGGCCAGCGCCCGGTCGGTGGTGAGCGGGACGATGCCCTGGCGGGCGAGCCGGTCCCGGCCGGCGGTGCCCAGGTCGCGGGTCATGCCGCCGGTTTCCGCCCAGGGTCCCCAGGCCAGTGACGTGGCGGCGAGCCCGGCGGCGCGGCGGTGGTGGGCGAGGCCGTCGAGGAACGCGTTCGCCGCCGCGTAGTTGCCCTGCCCGGGGGCGCCGAGCGGCCCGGCGATCGAGGAGAACAGCACGAACATGGGCAGGTCGAGATGGCGGGTGAGGTCGTGCAGGTGCCAGGCGGCGTCGGCCTTGGGGCGCAGCACCGCGTCGGTGCGGTCCGGCGTGAGCGCGGTGACCACGGCGTCGTCGAGCGCGCCGGCGGCGTGCACCACGCCGGCGAGCGGGTGTTCGGCGGGCACGGCGGCGAGCAGCCCGGCGACCTGCTCGCGGTCGGCCACGTCGGCGGCGGTGAGGCTGACCCGCGCGCCGAGGCGGGTGAGGTCGGCGAGCAGGTCGGCCGCGCCGGGGGCGTCGGCGCCGTGCCGGCTGACCAGCAGCAGGTGCCGGATCTTGTGGTGGGTGACGAGGTGGCGGGTGACGACGCCGCCGAGCGCGCCGGTCGCGCCGGTGATCAGCACGGTGCCGTCGGGGACGAGGTCCACGGCGCCGGTCGGGTCGGGTTCGGCCGGGGCGAGGCGCGGGACGAGCAGCCGGCCGGCGCGGAGCGCGAACTGGGGTTCGTCGGTGGCGAGCGCGCGGGCGAGCAGGTCGGTGTCGTCGTCACCGGCCAGGTCTGCGAGGACGAAACGGCCGGGGTGTTCGAGCTGCGCCGCGCGGACCAGCCCCCAGACGGCGGCGCCGGCCAGGTCGGTGACGTCACCGTCGACGGGTACCGCGCCCCGGGTGAGCACGACGAGCCGCCGGCCGGCGTACCGGTCGTCGGCCAGCCAGTCCTGGATCAGGGTGAGCGTGTCGGCGAGCCGGCTGCGGGTGCCGGCGAGCGGGTCGTCGGGCGCGGTGTGCCCGGCGGGGACGAGCACCAGCCGGGCGTCGTCGGCGGTCCCGGCGAGGCCGGTCCCCGGGTCGAGCGGCGCGATTCCGGTGGCCGGTCGGGCCGGCAGCGGCACCGGGTTCCAGCGCAGGTCGTAGAGGGGCAGTTCGGCGGTGCCGGGGTCGAGCTGGTCGGCGGCGAGCGGGCGGGACACCAGCGCGTCGATGCGGGCCACCGGCGCGCCGGCCGCGTCGGCGAGCGTGAGCGTGCTGGCCGGGCCGCTGCGGGTGAGCCGTACCCGCAGGTGGGTGGCGCCCTCGGCGGTGAGCGTGACGCCGCTCCAGGCCCAGGGCAGCCGGGCGCCGGCGTCGTCGGCGGCGGGGTCGTCGGCGAGGCCGACGACGTGCAGCGCGGCGTCGAGCAGCGCCGGGTGCAGCGCGTAGCCGGTGGTGGCGGTGCCGTCGGGCAGTTCCACCTCCGCGAAGACCCCGTCGGGCGTACGCCAGGCGGCGCGCAGCCCGCGGAACGTGGGCCCGTGGGCGACGCCGAGGTCGCGGAGCCGGGTGTAGATCGGTTCGACCGGCACGGCGACGCCGCCGGGCGGTGGCCAGGCGGTCAGCGGCTCGGCGGTCTCGTCCGCGCCGGGGGCGAGGACCCCGTCGGCGTGGGCGGTCCAGTCGGCGTGCGGGTCGTCGGCGGGGCGGGAGTGGACGGTGATCCGGCGTCGGCCGTGCTCGTCGGGCGCGGCGAGCTGGAGTTGGAGCGTGCGGGCCCCGTCGTCGGGCAGGACGAGCGGCGCGGCGAGCGTCAGTTCCTCGACGGTGTCGCAGCCGGCCTGCGCGCCGGCGTGCAGCGCCATTTCGACCAGCGCGGTGCCGGGCACGACGATCCGGCCGCGGACGACGTGGTGGGCGAGCCAGGGTTGGGTACGCGCGGACAGCCGGCCGCCGTGGACGCGGACGTCACCGGCGGCGGTGGCGAGCGCGGTGTCGAGCAGCGGGTGACCGGCGTCGCGGGCGCCCAGGCCGGCGGCGTCGTGGCCGGCGGTGCGGGCGTCGATCCAGTACCGCTGGTGCTGGAACGCGTAGGTGGGCAGGTCGACGGTGGCCGGCCGCCGCCCGTCCCGGGTGAACCAGGCCGCCCAGTCCACCGGTGTGCCGGCCACGTGCAGCCGAGCTACCGCCGTGGTGAGCGCGGTGACCTCGTCCTGGTCGCGCCGCAACGCCGGAATGTGGTGCACGGGCCGGTCGGCCGGGGTGTCGGCGGCCATCGCCGTCAGGGTGGCGTCCGGGCCGACCTCCAGGAACGTGCCCACACCCAACTCGTGCAGCGTGGCCACCCCGTCGGCGAACCGCACCGCGTCGCGGACGTGCCGCACCCAGTAGTCCGGACCCGCGATCTCGGCGGGGTCGGCGAGCCGACCGGTCAGGTTCGACACGATCGGCACACGCGGGGCCCGCCAGTCCAGACCACTGATCGCGGCCCGGAAGTCCGCCAGCATCGGCTCCATCAACCGCGAGTGGAACGCGTGACTGACCGTCAACCGCTTCACCCGCCAACCCTCGGCGGTGCACTCCCCCGCGATCCGCTCCAGATCCTCCACCGACCCGGACAGCACCACCGACGACGGACCATTCACCGCCGCCACATCCACACCAGCCGCCAACTCCCGAACCTGGGCCTCCGACGCGCCCACCGCCAACATCCCGCCACCAGCCGGCAACGCCTGCATCAACGACCCACGCGCCGCCACCAAAACGCACGCATCCGCCAACGACAGGACACCCGCCACATGGGCGGCCGTCACCTCACCAATCGAATGCCCCGCCAGATAGTCCGCCCGCACCCCCCACGACGACAGCAACTCCCACAACGCCACCTCCACCGCGAACAGCCCCGCCTGCGCGTAGACCGTCCGGTCCACCAGGTCACCGCCGTCGAACACCACGTCCCGCAACGAACGGTCCAACCGGCCCACGAACCCGGCACACACCCGGTCGAACACGTCCGCGAACACCGGAAACGCCGCATACAACTCCCGACCCATACCGGCGCGCTGCGCACCCTGACCGGTGAACAACACCACCCGCCGACCCGAACCCACCTCACCGGTCACCAGTCCGGGAGCCGCACCGCCCTCGGCCAGCGCGGCCAAGCCGGCCAGCAGCGCGTCGCGGTCCGTGCCGACCACCACGGCCCGGTGCGCCAACGCGGCCCTCGTGGTCGCCGACGAGAAGCCGACGTCGGCCGGCGACAGGTCGGCGTGCCCGCGCACGTGGTCGAGCAGCCGCGCCGCCTGACCCGCCAGCGCGTCCGGCGACCGCCCCGACACCAGCCACGGCAGCACCGGCAACGTCGCCGCGTCGAGGATGGCCGGCGGCTCGTCCTCGGCCGGGGTGGGCGCTTCCAGGATCACGTGGGCGTTGGTGCCGGAGATGCTGAACGACGACACCGCCGCGCGGCGGGGCCGGTCGGCGGCCGGCCAGTCCCGCGCCGACGTGGCCAGCTCGACCGCGCCGGCCGTCCAGTCCACCTTGGTCGACGGCGCGTCCACGTGCAGCGTGGCCGGCACCGTGCCGTGCCGCATCGCCTGCACCATCTTGATCACCCCGGCCACGCCGGCGGCGGTCTGGGTGTGGCCGATGTTCGACTTGATCGACCCCAGCAGCAGCGGCTGCTCCCGCTCCTGCCCGTACGTGGCCAGCAACGCCTGCGCCTCGATCGGGTCACCCAACGTGGTGCCCGTGCCGTGCGCCTCCACCACGTCCACCTCCGCGGCGGACAACCGGGCGTCCGCCAGCGCCGCCCGGATCACCCGCTGCTGCGACGGACCGTTCGGCGCGGTCAACCCGTTCGACGCCCCGTCCTGGTTCACCGCCGAACCCCGCACCACGGCGAGGACCCGGTGGCCGAGCCGGTGGGCGTCGGCGAGACGCTCGACCAGGAGCACGCCGATGCCCTCGCCGAGCGCGGTGCCGTCGGCGGCGTCGGCGAACGCCCGGCAGCGGGCGCCCCGGGACAGGTTGTTCTGCCGGGTGAAGTCCACGAAAATCGACGGGGTCGGCAACACGGTCACGCCGCCCGCCAGGGCCAGGTCGGACTCACCGGCGCGCAGCGACTGCACGGCCAGGTGCAGCGCCACGAGCGACGAGGAGCAGGCGGTGTCGACCGTGACGGCCGGCCCTTCGAACCCGAACGCGTACGACACCCGGCCGGAGCTGACGCTGCCGGCGCTGCCCAGCCCGAGGTAGTCGGCGACCCCGTCGGGCACGTCGGCGGCACCGGCCGCGTAGTCGGCGTGGGTCAGGCCGGCGAACACGCCGACGCGTCCGCCGCGCAGCCCGGTGGGGTCGACACCGGCGGACTCGAACGCCTCCCAGGACACCTCCAGCAGCAGCCGCTGCTGCGGATCCATGGCGAGGGCCTCGCGCGGCGAGACGCCGAAGAACGCCGGGTCGAAGCCGGCGGCGTCGGTGAGGAAGCCGCCGTCGCGCACGCAGGACGTGCCGGGGCGTTCCCGGTCCGGGTCGTAGAGCGTGGCGAGGTCCCAGCCCCGGTCGTCGGGGAACGGGCCGATCGCGTCCCCGCCGGCCGCCACCAGGTCCCACAGCACGTCCGGCGAGGTGATCCCGCCGGGAAAGCGGCACGCCATGCCGACCACGGCGATCGGCTGGCGGGCGGAGTCCTCCACGTCGCGGAGCCGTTGCCGGGTCCGCCGCAGGTCGGTGGTGACCCTCTTCAGATACTCCCGGAGCTTCTCTTCGGTGTCCATCAACCTGACCCTCGGTCGGCGGGGACCTGCCGTTGTCCGGCGCGCACGCGTCATCCGGGAGCCACGGGTCCCCTCTGCGGGGAAGCTATGGCGTCGCGCTGAGCTGCGACAACCCCTAACCCGTACGCCCGGCGGGCTAGGGGGTGGCCGGGCCGGCGGCGACGCGGTTACCGTCCGGTGGACCGCCCTGGCGCCCGGGTCGCGGGCGCCACCGCCGGAAGGACCGCGTGACGATGACCGACCACGACAACGGCCTGTGGGTTCGCCGGTTCCATCCGGCCCCGGACGGTGCCCCCCGGCTGGTGTGCCTGCCGCACGCCGGGGGCTCCGCGAGCTTCTTCTTCCCGGTGTCCCGGGCGCTGTCACCGGCGGTGGAGGTGCTCAGCATCCAGTACCCGGGCCGGCAGGACCGCCGGCACGAGCCCTGCGTGCCGAGCATCGGGGAGCTGGCCCGGCAGTTGGCCGACGTGCTGCGGCCCTGGCGGGACCGACCGTTGGCGTTCTTCGGGCACAGCATGGGCGCGACGCTGGGCTTCGAGGTGGCGAGGCTGCTCGAGGCGGAGGGCGGGCCGGTTGCGCACCTGTTCCCGTCCGGCCGCCGGGCCCCGTCGTGCCACCGGGACGAGACGGTGCACCTGCTCGACGACGAGGGCCTGCTGGCCGACGTGAAGAAGCTCAGCGGCCCCAACTCGGCGGTGCTCGGCGACCCGGACATGCTGCGTGCCGCGTTGCCGGCGATCCGCAGCGACTACCGGGCGGCGGAGACCTACCGATACGCGCCGGGGCCGAAGCTGAGCTGCCCGGTCACGGTGTTCACCGGGGACGCCGACCCGAAGACCACTGTGGACGAGGCGAGGGCGTGGTCGGAGCACACCACCGGCGCGTTCGACCTGCACGTCTTCCCGGGCGGGCACTTCTTCCTGGCGTCCCACCAGCCGGCGATCCTGCGTACCCTCTCGGGTGCGTTGACCGGCACGGCGGTCCGCTGAGTCGCCACGCCGGTCCCCGCCGCCCGGTCCGGGCGGCGGGGACCGCGGCGGTTCACGGCTTCTGCGCCACCGCGATGACGTAGTCGAGCAGACCCAGCTCCTTCTTGATCAGCTCGGTGTCGCGCCAGTGGTTCGCCATTCCCTTGACCGCGCTGCCGTCGGCGGCGGCGCGGAACGCCGGGTCGGACGGGCGGGCGGACTGGAACCGGCGCCAGCCCTCCCAGGTGCGGTCCGCGATGGAGTGCACCTCCACGGCGCCGAAGCCGGCGGCGGCGAGCTGCTCGCCGTAGGTCTTACGGTCGTGCCAGTTCTCGTCAGGCAGGCTGAACTTGACGAAGCTGAGCGGGCCGGAGTTGAGCGACATGCGCGCGGTGTCGTTGCTCAGCGGAATGATGTCGGCGGTGGCCAGCGTGCCGCCCGGCCGCAGCACCCGGAACGCCTCGGCGAAGAACGCGCTGCGCGGGTGGAAGTGGAACGCCGACTCCAGCGCCACCACCCGGTCCACGCTGGCGTCCGGGAACGGCAGCGCGGTGGCGGTGCCGAGCTGGAAGTCGGCCCGGTCGGCCAGGCCCTCGCGGCGGGCCCGCTCCTGGGCGTGCTCGACGTGCCGCGGCGTCACGTTGATGCCGTGCACCTTCGCCACCCGGCGGTCCCGCAGCCAGGCGAAGTCCTGGTCGCCGTAGCCGAAGCCGACGTCGACCACGGTGTCGTCGGGCTTGAACCCGGCGGCGTCGGCGAGCTTGTCGGCCAGCGCCTGGCCGGCCACGTCGATGCTGGTGACGCCCTCCTCCCAGTAGCCGACGTTCATGTAGCGGGAGGTGCGGGCCGCGAACTCGACGTCCGGCGACTGGATCTCGTAGAACCGGCGGACCCGGGTCACCGGGTCCTTGGTGGTCATGGTCCGGATGACCCGGCCGAGGGTGCGGAGGTTCTCCAACATGTCAGCTCCTCAGGGCTGCGCAGGGGTGGTCAGGGTTGCAGGGCGGGGGCGGAGACCTGCCGGCGCAGGTCGGCCACCAGGGTGGCGGCGGCGTCGGGGCCGGCGGCCACCCCGAAGAGGTAGAAGTCCGGCCGGATCAGCGCGGCGTCCGCGCCGCCCAGCCAGGTCGAGTAGACGCCGTCGAGGTCGGCCAGCTCGCCCGCCGCCGCGCCGTCGTCCGCCGGCCGCACCACCAGCCGGTACGCGCCGAGGTCGTCGAGGAACGCGACCGCGTCGGCGTCCAGCGTGGCGGGTTCCCGGGTGAGCAGCGCGAAGCCGACGCCCACCACGTCGTCGAAGCCGCCGGTGCGCCCGTCGACGGTCACCCGGCCCTGCGGCGCGGGCTCGCCGGCGCGCGGGGTGGGCGTCTGGTCGTCGGCGCGGTGCAGCACCCCGTCGACGATCGCCTCGCGCAGCGAGCGGACGTGCCGCTGCTGGGTACGCCGGCGCAGCGCGGCCAGCATCACCGAGTCCCGACCGGCGGCCTTCTTCTGGTCGGTCTCGCAGATCACCGCGCCGGAGTCCATCGACATCCGGATCGCGTGCTGCACGTGCGCCCGCCGTTCCACCTGGTACGTGTCGAGCAGCGCCTCCCCGGCCCGGCCCCGGCGTACCAGGTCGAGCTTCCACGCCAGGTTGACCACGTCGCGGAAGCCGGAACTCATGCCCTGCCCGAGGAAGGGCGGCATGACGTGCGCGGCGTCGCCGGCCAGGAACACCCGGCCGCGCCGCCACAGGTCGGCGGAGCACGCCTGGGTGGTGTAGACGCCGTACCGGTCCAGCCGGGCGTTGTCCGGGGTGATGTCGAACAGGCCGAGCAGCCGCCAGGCGCTGGCCTCGGTGCGGAACTCCTCCAGCGTCTCCCCCGGCACCCGCATGAACTCCCACCGCCGGTGGTGCGGCCCGGCGGAGACGGCGGTACGCGGGCGCGCCGGGTCGCAGATCTGGAGGTTGTTGGGGGTGAACTCGCGCGGGGTGTGCAGCACCACGTCGCAGACCAGCCAGTCGTGGGTGAAGTCCAGGTCGGTGACGCCTGAGCCGAGCCAGCCCCGGACGAAGCTGTTCGCGCCGTCGCAGCCGAGCACCCAGGACGCGGTGTAGGTGTGCTGGTCGCCGTCGCCGTCCACGGCGGTCACCTCGACCCGGTCGCCGTGGTCGGTCAGGCCGGTCACCTCGACGCCCCGCTGCACCCGCACGCCGGGCAGCTCCGCGCCGCGTTCGGCCAGCCGCTCCTCCACGCCGGGCTGGTAGAACGACGTGGAGTCGGGCCAGCCGGACGGGCCGTCCGGCGCGGCGCGCACGTGCAGCAGCGTGCGGCCGAAGCCGTTCTTCCAGGTGTACTCGCCGGACAGTTCGGTCACGTCGCCGAGCCGGTCGGCGACGCCGCAGGCGGCGAGGATCCGGCTGGCCTCGCCGTCGTAGGAGACGGCGCGCGGCATGCTGTACGGGGTGGTCCACTTCTCCAGCACCCGCACCGTGAAGCCGCGCTGCGCCAGCAGGATCGCGGCCACCTGGCCCACCGGGCCGTAGCCCACGATCAGTACGTCGGTCATCGCCGTCCCTCGTTGGTCCGCCTGGGCCGTCACAGCCCGAGTTCCGTGTCGATCAGGCTGAAGATCTCGTCGTCGCTGGCCCGGTCGAGGTCCAGGTCGTCGTCGGTGGCGGAGGCGCCGCGCATGGTGCGCCACTTGGCGACCAGCACCTCCAGCCGCGCCGCCACCTGGGTGTGCAGCTCCGCCTCGACGGTGGTCTCGGCGAGGGCCCGTTCCAGGCGTTCCAGCTCGGCCAGCACCGCCGGGGCGGCCTGCGCGCCGTCGGGCACCAGCCGGGAACGCAGGTACCCGGCCAGCGCCGCCGGGTCCGGGTAGTCGAAGACGGCGGTGGCCGGCAGCCGTTCCCCGGTGGCCTCGGTGAGCCGGTTGCGCAGCTCGACCGCGGTCAGCGAGTCGAAGCCCAGCTCGTGGAACGCCTGCCCCTCCCGGATGGCGTCCGGGCTGCCGTGGCCGAGCACCGCCGCGGCGGTGGCCCGGACCAGGTCGAGCAGGAGCGCGGACTGTTCCGCGCCGGTGAGCGCGCGCAGCCGCCCGGCCAGGTCGCCGCCGCCGGTGGTGGCGGCGCGGGCCTTCGGCCGGTCGACGCGGACCAGGCCACGCATCAGCGCCGGCACGTGCGGCCGGCCGGCCAGCGCGGCCCGGTCGACGCGGGTCGGCACCAGGTGTTCCTCCGGTGCGGCGAGGCCGGCGTCGAACAGCGCCATGCCCAGGTCGGACGGGATCGCGAGCTGCCCGTCCCGGGTGGTGCCGGCCCGGTCCACGCCGGCGGTCAGCGTGCTGGCCTGCGCCCACAGCCCCCAGGCGTACGCGCGGGCGGGCAGTCCGGCGCCGCGCCGCCGCCGGGCCAGCGCGTCCAGCCAGGCGTTGGCGGCGGCGTAGTTGCCCTGGCCGGGCACGCCGAACACGCCGGCGCCGGAGGAGAACAGCACGAATCCGGCGAGGTCGAGGTGGCGGGTCAGCTCGTCGAGGTGACGGGCGGCGTCGACCTTGGGGCGGAACACGGTGTCGAGGCGTTCCGGGGTGAGCGCTGTGACCACCCCGTCGTCCAACACGCCGGCCAGGTGCACCACGGCGGTGAGCGGATGCGCCTGCGGCACGGCGGTCAGCAGTCGCGCCACCGCGTCCCGGTCGGCGACGTCGGCGGCGGCGACGGCGACGGTGGCGCCGAGCGCGGTCAGCTCGGCGGTCAACTCGGCCGCGCCGGGCGCGTCCGGGCCGCCCCGGCTGGTCAGCAGCAGGTGCCGGACGCCGTGCCCGGTGACGAGCCGGCGGGCCACCAGGCCGCCCAGCAGGCCGGTGCCGCCGGTGAGCAGCACCGTGCCGTCCGGGTCCCACGTCTCGGGCATGGTGAGCACCACCTTGCCGACGTGCCGGGCCTGGCTGACGTAGCGGAACGCGTCCGGGGCCTGCCGGACGTCCCAGGCCCGCACCGGCAGCGGGCGCAGCGCGCCGGTGGCGAACAGCGCCAGCAGCTCGGTGAGCATCCGCTGGATCTCGTCCGGCGCCACCTGCGTCAGGTCGTACGCCTGGTAGTCGACGCCGGGGTGGTCGGCGGCGACCCGGGCCGGGTCACGCAGGTCGGTCTTGCCCATCTCCAGGAACCGGCCGCCGCGCGGCAGCAGCCGCAGCGACGCGTCGACGAACTCGCGGGCCAGCGAGTCGAGCACGACGTCCACGCCCCGACCGCCGGTGACGTCGAGGAAACGCGCCTCGAAGTCGAGCGTCCGGGACGACGCCAGGTGGTCGGCGGGCACGCCCAGCTCCCGCAGCGCGGGCCACTTGCCTTCGCTGGCGGTGGCGAAGACCTCCGCGCCCAGGTGGCGGGCGATCTGCACCGCGGCCATGCCGACGCCACCGGCGCCGGCGTGCACCAGCACGGATTCCCCGGCCCGCAGCCGGCCCAGCCCGACCAGTCCCCGCCAGGCGGTGAGGAACACCACCGGCACGGTCGCGGCCTGCGCGAACGTCCAACCGTCCGGCACCGGCGCGAGCAGCCGCCGGTCGGTGACCGCGACCGGGCCGAAGCAGCCGGTGAACACGCCGAGCACCCGGTCGCCGGGGCGCAGGTCGGTGACCTCGGCGCCGACCTCGACGACGACTCCGGCGGCCTCCCCGCCGGGTGGGCCGGGGTCGCCCGGGTAGAGGCCGAGCGCGTTGAGCACGTCGCGGAAGTTCAGGCCGGCGGCGCGGACCCGGACCCGCACGTCGGATGCGCCGAGCGGCGCGTCGGCCGCGTCGGTGGGCACCAGCGCCAGGTGGTCGAGGCTGCCCCGCCGGGGCACGTCCAGCCGCCAGGCGGTCGCGTCGGCGGGCGGGGCGAGCGTGGGCGCGTCGGCGCGGCGGGCCAGCCGGGGCACGTACGCGCCGCCGTCGCGCAGCGCCACCTGCGGCTCGTCGGCGGCGAGCACGGCGGTCAGGGTGGCCGCGTCGGGCCCGGTGTCGGCGTCGAGCAGCACGAACCGGTCCGGGTGTTCGGACTGGGCGGAGCGGACCAGGCCCCACGCGGCGGCGGCGTCCGGGTCGTCGACCTCGCCGGGCCCGTGCACACCGACCGCGCCGGAGGTGAGCAGCACCAGCCGCGTCTCGGCCCAGCGCGGCTCGGTCAGCCAGCGCTGCACCAGCGCGAGCGCGTCACCGGTGAACTTTCGCGCCCGGTCCGGGGCGGCGGGGCCGGTCGTCCGGTGCGCACCGGTGCCGGCGGTGAGCGGCGCGAGCACCGCGTCCGGCGGCGGGGCGCCGGCGTCGACCGCGGCGGCCAGCGCGGCCAGGTCCGCGTGGTGCGGCAGGTCGGACGCGGCGGACCCGTCGGCGTGGCGCGACAGGTCGGCCGGACCGGGCAGGTCGGCCACGGCGGACGGGTCGGTGGCGTCGGTGCTCGGGGCGGCGAGCACCGCGATCCGGGCCGGCGTCGACGGCGGCGAGGTCGGCAGCGGCTGCCAGGTCAGGTGGAACAGCGCGTCGGTGACCGCGTCGTCGCGGGCGCCCAGCTCGGCGCGGGAGATCGGACGCATGGCCAGCGACGCCGCCTCGACCACCGGCACGCCGGCCGGGTCGGTGGCGGACAACGCGAACGCGTGCGGGCCGACCCGGCGCAGCCGTACCCGCAGCGTGGTGGCGCCGGTGGCGTGCAGGGTGAGCCCGTTCCAGGCGAACGGCAGCAGGATCCGGTCACCGCCGGCGTCGGCGAGACCACCGAAGTGCGCGGCGTGCAGCGCGGCGTCGAGCAGCGCCGGGTGCAGCGCGTACCGGTCGGCGTCGGCGCGCGGGCCGGCCGGCAGCTCCACCTCGGCGTACACCTCGTCGTCGCCGGTCCGGACCGCGCGCAGGCCCTGGAACGCCGGGCCGTAGCCGTACCCCTCGTCGACCAGGCGGTCGTAGAAGCCGGTCAGGTCGACGGCGCGGGCGTCCGGCGGCGGCCCGGCCGGCGTCGCCGGGGTGGGTTCGGCGGCGGAGAGCGTGCCGCTGCCGTGCCGGGTCCACGGCGCGTCGGCCGGGCCGGCGGCGGGCCGGGAGTGCACGGTGACCGGCCGGCGGCCGTCGTCGGCGGCCGGGCCGACCGCGACCTGCACCTGGGTCGCGGCGTCCTCGGGCAGCGTCAGCGGCGCCTCGATGACCAACTCGTCGAGGGCCGGGCAGCCGACCTCGTCGCCGGCGCGCAGGCACAGCTCGACCAGCCCGGTGCCGGGCACCAGCACCCGGCCGGCGACCCGGTGGTCGGCCAGCCAGGGCTGCTCGGCGACCGAGAGCCGGCCGGTGAACAGGTGTCCCCGGCCGTCGGCCAGCGGCACGGACGCGCCGAGCAGCGGGTGCCCGGCGGCGGCCAACCCGGCCGCGCCCACGTCGGCGGTCCCGGTGACCGGGCGGGGCCAGTAGCGGCGGTGCGCGAACGCGTACGTGGGCAGGTCGACCCGGCGTCCGCCGGCCAGCACCGGCTGCCAGTCCACCGGCACGCCGCGCACGTGTAGCGCGGCCACGGAGAGCAGGAACCGGGCCCGGTCACCCCGGCCGCGCTGCACCGAGCCGACCACCACCGCCGGGTGGTCGTGCTCCTGGAGCGTCTGCTCGATGCCGGGCGTGAGCACCGGGTGCGGGCTGCACTCGACGTACGTGAGGTGCCCCTCGGTGGTCAGCGCGCGCACCGCGTCGGCCAGTTCGACCGGCTGGCGCAGGTTGCGGTACCAGTAGTCCGGGTCCATCTCCTCGCCGCCGAGCCAGCACAGGTCGGTGGTCGAGTAGAGCGGCACCGCCGCCGGTCCGGGCGTGACGCCGGCGACGGCCTCGGCCAGTTCGGCGCGGATGCGCTCCACCTGCGGGGAGTGGGAGGCGTAGTCGATCGCGAGCCGGCGCAGCCGTATCCGGTCGGTCTCCAGTTCGGCGGCGAACGCGTCGACCGCGTCCGGCTCGCCGGAGACCACCACGTTCGCCGGACCGTTGACCGCGGCCACGGCGAGCCGGTCGCCGTACCGGGCGATCCGCTCGCGGACCGTGCCGACGGGCAGCGGCACGGCGGCCATCACCCCGGCGCCGGCCAGCTTGCGCAACGCGCGGGCACGCAACGCCACCAGCCGGGCGGCGTCCGGCAGGGAGAGCACGCCGGCCACGCAGGCGGCGGCGATCTCGCCCTGCGAGTGGCCGACCACGGCGGCGGGCTGGACGCCGTACGAGCGCCACAGCTCGGCCAGCGACACCATCACCGCGAAGAGCAGCGGCTGCACCACGTCGGCCCGCTCGGCGTCGGGCGTGCCGGGCGCCTGGCGCAGCAGGTCCCGCAGCGGATGGCCCAGCCAGGGCCGCAGCGCGGCGTCGCAGGCGGCCATCCGCTCGGCGAACACGGGCGCCTCGTCGAGCAGGTCCAGCGCCATGCCGGCCCACTGGGAACCCTGTCCGGGGAAGACGAACACCACCTTGCCGGTGGCGGTGACGTCGCCGCGTACCAGGTCGGTGGCGGGCTCGCCGGCGGCGAGCGCGTCCAGGCCGGCGGCGATCTCGGCCGGGCCGCCGACCAGCACGGCCCGGTGGTCGAAGCCGGCCCGGGTGGTGGCCAGTGACCAGGCCACGTCCAGCGGTGGCTGCTCGGGCCGGTCGGCGAGGTGGTCCCGCAGCCGGCGGGCCTGCCCGGCCAACGCCTCCGGGGTACGCGCGGAGAGCAGCCACGGCAACGCCGCCGGCCCGGCCGGCGGCGCGGCGTCGACGGCCGGCTCGGCCGGCACGGCCTCGACCACCACGTGCGCGTTGGTGCCGCTGATGCCGAACGAGGAGACGCCGGCGCGGGCCGGCCGGTCGGTACGCGGCCACGGCCGGGCCTCGGTGAGCAGGTCGACCGCGCCGGCCGCCCAGTCGACGCGGCTGGTGCGGTGCGCGGCGTGCAGCGTGCGGGGCAGCCGGCCGTGCCGCATGGCGAGGATGACCTTGAGCATCCCGGCGACGCCGGCCGCGGCCTGGGTGTGGCCGAGGTTCGACTTCACGGAGCCGAGCAGCAGCGGCGGGACGCCGTCGGGGCGGCGGCCGTAGGTGGCGAGGATGGCCTCGGCCTCGATCGGGTCGCCGAGGGGCGTGCCGGTGCCGTGCGCCTCGACCGCGTCCACGTCGGCCGGGTCGAGCCCGGCGGCGGCCAGCGCGGCCCGGATCACGCGTTCCTGGGACGGCCCGTTGGGGGCGGTCAGCCCGTTGGACGCGCCGTCGGAGTTGACCGCCGAGCCGCGGACCACGGCCAGCACCGGGTGGCCGCGCCGGCGGGCGTCGGAGAGCCGTTCCACCACCAGCACGCCGACGCCCTCGGACATGCCGAACCCGTCGGCGTCCTCGGCGAACGCCTTGCAGCGGCCGTCCGGGGCGAGCCCGCGCTGGCGGCTGAACCCGGTCAGCCCGGCCGGGCTGGACAGCACCGACACGCCACCGGCGAGCGCCAGGTCGCAGTCGCCCTGACGCAGCGCCTGGGCGGCCAGGTGCAGCGCCACCAGGGACGCGGAGCAGGCGGTGTCCACGGTGACCGCCGGCCCCTCCAGCCCCAACGCGTACGCGACCCGCCCGGAGAGCACGCTGGCGGCGGTGCCGGTGAGCAGGTGCCCCTCGTCGGCGACGGTCTCACCGTCGTCGGCGGTGGCGCCGGGGGCGATCCGGTCGGCGTAGTCCTGGCCGTGGGTGCCGGCGAACACGCCGGTACGGCTGCCGCGCAGCGTGTCCGGGTCGATGCCGGCCCGTTCGAGCGCCTCCCACGAGGTTTCCAGCAGCAGCCGGTGCTGCGGGTCCATGGCGAGCGCCTCGCGCGGGCTGATGCCGAAGAACGCGGCGTCGAAGTCGGCGAGGCCGGTGAGGAAGCCGCCGGCCCGGGTGTAGGTGCGGCCGGGCGTGCCGGGCTCCGGGTCGTACAGGTCGGCCAGCGGCCAGCCCCGGTCGGTGGGCAGGTCGCCGATGACCTCGCCGCCGGCGTCGAGCAGCCGCCACAGCTCCTCCGGGGAGCCGATTCCGCCGGGGAACCGGCAGGCCATCGCGACGATCGCGACCGGCTCGTCCAGCGCGACGGTGGCGGCGTCGGCGACCTCGGTGGCGGCGGTGCCGAGCAGCCGCGCGTGCAGGTGCGCGGCGAGCAGCTCCGGGGTGGGGTGGTTGAAAACGGCGTGCGGGGCGAGCCGGACGCCGGTGGCGGCGGAGAGCCGGTTGCTCAGCTCCACCGCCATCAGCGAGTCGAAGCCGAGTTCCTTGAACGGCCGGCGCGGCTCGATCTGTTCCGGCCCGGCGTGCCCGACGACCGTGGCGCAGCGGGTGCGGACCAGGTCGAGCAGGAGCGCGGCCCGGTCCGGCTCCCCGAGGCCGGCCAGGCGGTCGGCGAAGCCGGTGCCGGCGCCGGTGCCGGGCTCGGCGACGACGGCCCGGCGCGGGGCCGGCGGCAGCAGCGCCCGTAGCAGCGCCGGCACCTCCCCGGTGGCGCGGACGGCGGCCAGGTCCAGGCCGATCGGCACCAGCGTCGCCGGCTCGGCGCGCAGCGCGGCGTCGAACAGCGCCAGCCCGGCGGCGGCGTCCAGCGGACGGGTGCCGGTGCGGGCGAGCCGGGCCAGGTCGGCGGCGGTGAGTCGGCCGGCCATCCCGTCGGTCTCGGCCCACAGGCCCCAGGCGAGCGCGGTGCCGGGCAGCCCGAGGGCGCGCCGGTGCGCGGCGAGCGCGTCGAGGAACGCGTTGCCGGCGGCGTAGTTGCCCTGGCCGGGGCTGCCGAACGTGGCCGAGGCGGAGGAGAACAGCACGAACGCGGCCAGGTCGAGGCCGGCGGTCAGCTCGTGCAGGTGCCAGGCGCCGTGCACCTTGGCCCGCAGCGCCCCGGCCCAGCGGTCCGGGTCGAGGTCGGTGAGCAGCGCGTCGTCGGTGGCGCCGGCGGCGTGCACGACGGCCACCAGCCGGTCGGCGAGCGGGGCCAGCACGGCGGCGAGCGCGTCCCGGTCGGCCACGTCGGCGGCGACCACCCGGACGTCGACGCCGGTCGCCGCCAGCTCGTCGGTCCACGCTGCGGGCCGGCCGGTGCGGCTGAGCAGCACCAGCTCCCGCACGCCGTACGCCTGCGCGAGGTGGACCGCGACGTGCCGGCCGATGCCGCCGGTGCCGCCGGTGAGCAGCACCGCGCCGCCGGCCAGCGCGGGTCGGGCGGCGGCGTCGGGCTCGGTGGCCGGGCGGAGCCGGGGCAGCAGCGCGCGGCCGTCGCGGACCGCGACCTCGGGTTCGTCGTCGGCGGCGGCCAGCGCGGCGCGGACCGTGGCGTCGTCGAGGGTGTCCAGGTGCAGCAGCAGGAACCGGTCGGGGTGCTCGGCGCGGGCCACCCGGAGCAGGCCGGCGGCCGGGGCGTGCGCCGGGTCGCCGTCGCGGACCGCCACCGCCAGCCGGGTGTCGGCGGCGCGCGGGTCGTCGAGCCAGCGGTGGAGCACGCCGAGCAGGTCCAGGCCGATCGCGTCGGCGCGCTGCGCGACGCTGGTGTCCGGATCGCCGTCGGGCAGACGCAGCACCAGCACCGGCGGCAGCGGCCCGGTCGCCGGGACCGCGTCGGCGAGCGTCCAGGTGGGCACCGGGCCGGTCGGGGCGGGCCGCCAGTCCACCGTGTAGAGGCCGGCCGGGCCGGTCTCCGGCGCCGGTGCGGCGGCGGCCGACGGCAGCGTCACGGCCCGCAGCGCGATCCGGTCGACGTCGAGCACCGGCCGACCGGCGTCGTCGACGGCGGTCAGCGTCACCGCGTCCGCGCCGGCCGGGGCGAGGCTGACCCGCAACGCGTACGCGCCGGTGGCGTGCCGGCGCACACCGGTCCAGTCGGTGGGCACGATCCGCTCCCCCGGCCCGGCCGGCGGGGCGAACCCGGCCAGTGGGAGCAGGCCCAGCGCGGCGTCGAGCACGTCCGGGTGCACGCCGTACCGCTCGGCGTCCGGGTCGGCCGCGTCGTCGGGCAGCCGTACGTCGAGGTGCAGCCGGTCCCCGGCGGTCCAGGCGGCCCGCAGCAGCGGATGCGCCGCCTCGACCGGGCGGGCGCCGGCCGGCGGCCAGGCCGGGGCCGGTACGCCGGGCCCGGCGAGCGGGTCGACCGGGGCGAGCACCGCGTCCGCGACCGCCCGCCACGGCTCGTGCTCGCCGGCGCGGACGTGGCAGCGGGCGGCGCGGCGGCCGGCGGCGTCCGGGGCGGCGACGTCGATCTGGAGGTCGACCGCGAGGCCGGCGGGCAGCGGGGCCGGTGCCGGCATCCGCAGGTCGGCCAGGACCGGCGTGTCGAGGCGCTCCCCGAGGTGGCCGAGCGCGTCGAGCAGCGCGGCGGCGGGCAGCAGCGGCGCGGTGCCGTCCGGGGTGGCCGGCCGGGTGGCGGTGAACCGTCCGGTGGCGAGCACCTGGCCGGTGCCGGCGACCGGCAGCACGGCGGCGAGCAGCGGGTGACCGGCGTCGCCGGTCGGCGCGCCGGGTGTGGCGGGCAGCCAGTAGTGCCGGTGCCGGAACGCGTAGGTGGGCAGCGCGACGGGCACGTGCGGGCCGGGGCCGGCCAGCGCGGCCCGGTCCACCGGCGCGCCCCGGACGTGCAGCCGGGCGGCGGCGGTGAGCAGCGCCGCCGGTTCGGGTGTGCCGGCGCGCAGCGTGGGCACGAACGCCAGGTCGTCGCTGGCGTCGGCGAGGCAGTCGGCGGCCATCGCGGTGAGCACGCCGCCGGGGCCGATCTCCAGGAACGTGGTGGCGCCCTCGGCGTGCAGGGCGCGGACGCCGTCGGCGAAGCGCACGGTGTCGCGGACGTGCGCCACCCAGTGCTCGGGCGAGGTGAGCCGGGCCGCGTCGACAGGCGCGCCGGTCAGCGTGGACACCACCGGCAGTTGCGGCGCGCGGTAGGTCAGCCCGGCGGCGACCTCCCGGAACGCGTCGAGCATCGGCGCCATCCGGGGCGAGTGGAACGCGTGCGACACCCGCAGCCGGCTGGTGCGGCGGCCGGCGGCGCGCAGCGTCGCGGCGACCGCCTCGACCGCGTCGGCGTCGCCGGAGAGCACCACGCTGGTCGGCCCGTTCACGGCGGCCAGCCCGACCCGGTCGGTCAGGTGCGGGGCCACCTCGGTCTCGTCGGCCTCCACCGCGACCATCGCGCCGCCGGCCGGCAACGCCTGCATGAGCCGGCCCCGCGCGGCGACCAGCGCGGCGGCGTCGGCGAGCGTGAGCACGCCGGCCACGTGCGCGGCGGCGATCTCGCCGATGGAGTGGCCGAGCAGCAGGTCCGGGCGGACGCCCCAGGATTCGAGCAGCCGGTGCAGCGCCACCTCGACGGCGAACAGCGCCGGCTGGGTGTAGCGGGTCTCGTCGAGCAGCGCCGCCCGCGCGTCGCCGTCCGGGGCGAGGACCACGTCGGCGACCGGGTGCCCGGTGAGGTGCCGGTCCAGTTCGGCGGCGGCGGCGTCGAACGCCTCCGCGTAGACCGGGTACGCCGCGTGCAGCTCCCGGCCCATGCCGGCGCGCTGTCCGCCCTGCCCGCCGAAGAGGACGGCGAGCCGGCCGTCGGAGACGCGGCCGGTGAGCACGCCGGCCGGGTCGGTGTCGCCGCGGCTCAGCGCCGTCAACCCGGCGCGGGCGTCGGCCGGGTCGCCGATCAGCAGCGCCGCCCGGTGGTCAAGCGCCGCCCGCGTGGTGGCCAGCGCGTACGCCACGTCGGCCGGGTCGGCGTCGATCCGGTCGAGCCGGCTCAACAGCCGGGCCGCCTGGTCACGCAGGCCCTCCCGGCTCGCCGCGGACAGCAGCCACGGCACGACGCCGGCCGGGGCCTCGCGGGTGACCGGCGGTGGGGTCGGCGTGGCGGGGGCCGCCTCGACGACGACGTGGGCGTTGGTGCCGCTGATGCCGAACGAGGAGATCCCGGCGCGGCGGGGCCGGTCGACGTCGGGCCACGGCCGGGCGTCGGTGAGCAGCTCGACCGCGCCGGCCGACCAGTCGACCTCGCGGCTCGGCGCGTCCACGTGCAGCGTGCGCGGCAGCGTGCCGTGGCGCAGCGCGAGCACCATCTTCATCACCCCGGCCGCGCCGGCCGCCGCCTGGGTGTGTCCGAGGTTCGACTTGAGCGAGCCGAGCAGCAGCGGACGGTCCGCCGGGCGGTCCTGCCCGTACGTGGCGAGCAGCGCCTGCGCCTCGATCGGGTCGCCGAGCCGGGTGCCGGTGCCGTGCGCCTCGACCGCGTCCACGTCGCCCGGCCCGAGGCCGGCGGTGGCCAGCGCCCGCCGGATGACCCGTTCCTGGGCCGGCCCGTTGGGGGCGGTGAGCCCGTTGGACGCACCGTCGGAGTTGACCGCGCTGGCGCGCAGCAGCGCCAGCACCGGATGGCCGTGGCGGCGGGCGTCGCTGAGCCGTTCCAGCAGCAGCACGGCCACGCCCTCGGACCAGCCGGTGCCGTCGGCAGCCTCGGCGAACGCCTTGCACCGGCCGTCCGGCGCGAGTCCGCGCTGGCGGCTGAACTCGACGAACGCCTGCGGGGTGCCCATCACCGCGACGCCGCCGGCCACCGCGAGCGCGCAGTCCCCGGCGCGCAGCGCCTGCGCGGCCAGGTGCAGCGCGACAAGCGACGACGAGCAGGCGGTGTCCACGGTCACCGCGGGCCCCTCCAGGCCCAGCGCGTACGCGACCCGCCCGGAGACCACGCTGCCGGCGGTGCCGACACCGAGGTAGCCCTCGGTGCCGGGCGGCGCCTGACCGACGTTGGCCGCGTAGTCGTGGTGCATCACGCCGGTGAACACGCCGGTGGCGCTGCCGCGCAGCCCGGTCGGGTCGATCCCGGCGCGCTCGAACAGCTCCCAGGACGTCTCCAGCAGCAGCCGCTGCTGCGGGTCCATGGCGAGCGCCTCGCGCGGGCTGATCGCGAACAGGGTGGCGTCGAAGTCCCCGGCACCGGCCAGGAACCCGCCCACCCGCACGTACGAGGTGCCGGCCCGGTCGGGGTCGTCGGCGAACAGGTGCGCCAGGTCCCAGCCCCGGTCGGTGGGGAAGCCGGTGAGCCCTTCGCCGCCGGATTCGAGCAGCTCCCACAGCTCGTCCGGGCCGGTGACGCCGCCGGGCAGCCGGCACGCCATGGCGACGATGGCCACCGGGTCGTCGGCGGCGACCGGACCGGACCGGGCGGCGGCGTCGGTCGGGCCGGCGCCGCGCAGCAGCGTGGCCAGGTGCCGGGTGAGCGCGGCGGGCGTCGGGTGGTCGAACGCGGCGGTGGCGGAGAGCCGGGCGCCGGTGGCCCGGTTCAGCCGGTCGCGCAGCGCGACCGCGCGGACCGAGGTGAACCCGAGTTCGGTGAACGCCCGTCCGGGCCGGACCGCGCCCGGGCCGGGCAGCCCGGCCACCTCGGCGGTGGCGGCACGGACCAGGTCGGCCAGGAGGCGGTCGCCGTCGGCGGTGGTGAGCGCCGCGAGCCGGCGGCGCAGCAGGTCCGCGTCGTCGTCGGGCCGGGCCGGGCCGCGCCAGGCCGGGTGGGCGGCCACCCGCTCGGCCAGGCCGGCCACCAGCACCAGGTCGTCGCCGTCGTGCGCGGCGTCGAACGCGGCGGCCTCCGCCCGCGCCGGTCCGGTGACGCCGATCAGCCGGGCCGGCAGCCCGGCCGCGTGCCGGCGGGCGACGAGCGCGTGCAGCGCGGCGACCGCGCCCGCCGCCGGTTCCCGTCCGGCGACGCCGAGCAGCAGGTCGGCGGGGACCAGCACGGTGTACGCGGTGGCGCCGGCGTGCCGGGTGTCCCGGTCCAGCCGGCCGGCGAGGTCGAGCAGCCGGGCGGTCCGGTCCGGGTCGGTCAGGTCGGCGTCGGCGACCCGCAGCACGGCCGCGCCGACCGGTTCCCCGTCCCGGGTCGAGACGTCGGTGGTGGGGCCGTCGACCGGCAGCAGCCGCAGCGACCGGGCCCCGTACGCGCCGGTCAGGTGTCGGGCCAGCGCCGCCCGCTCGGCGGTGTCCGCGCCGGCCAGCACCACCGGCGCGGCCGGGTCGAGCACCGTGGCGGCGTGTTCCCTTGCCGGCGCGGCGGCCGGCGCGGGCACCGCGTACCGGGCGGTGCCGGCGCGCAGCGCGACCTGGGCGGCGCCGGCGTCCACCACGGACGGCAGCAACGCGGCCGAGCCGGGGTCGGCGTCGGCGTCGACGAGCACGGTCCGGCCCGGTCGGGCGGCCTGCCGGCAGCGCATCCGGGCCCAGGCGACGGCGGCGGCCGGGACCAGGTCGGGGTCGTCGGGCGTGTCGGCGGTGGACGCGTCCACCGCGCCGGTGGTCAGCACCACCACCCGGGCGGCGGCGTGCCGGGCGTCGTCGAGCCAGCCGGGCAGCGCCGCCGGGTCGACGCCGGCCAGCACCAGCACGTCCGCGCCGGTGTCGGTGGAGTGGGCGCCGGTGTGGACGTCCTCGCCCTCGGCGGTCAGCGCGGCGGCGACCGCCCCGGCCTGTGGCCCGACGACCGCCCAGCGCCGGCCGGGGACGCGGTCGACCGGTTCCAGCGGACGCCAGGTGAGCCGCGTCAGCGCCTCGTGGTGCGCGCCGTTGACCGCACGTAGCCGGGCCGGCATCTCCCCCAGCAGCCGCCGGGTGACCTTCCCGGAGGCGGTACGCGGCACCGCGTCGATCTCGTACAGCTCCTGCGGCACCTTGTGGTACGCGAGCCGTTCGCGGCAGGCGGCGTACGCGGCGGCCGGCACGAAGCCCTCCGGCGCGGGCACCACGTACGCGACCGGCACCTCGCCGAGCACCTCGTGCGGGCGGCCGGTGACCGCGACGTCGGCTACGCCGGGCACCGCGCGCAGCACGTCCTCCACCTCGACCGGGTGCACCTTCTCCCCGCCCCGGATGACGAGTTCCCGGTGCCGGCCGGTGACGAAGAGGTTCCCGTCGGCGTCGCGGCGGGCCAGGTCGCCGGTGCGGTACCAGCCGTCGCGCAGCGCCGCCGCGGTGGCCTCGGGCAGCCCGTGGTAGCCGAGCATGACGCTCGGGCCACGTACCCACACCTCGCCCTCGTCGCCGGTCGGCACGTCGCGGCCGGTGTCCGGGCTGACCAGGCGCACCTGCACGCCGTCCACGGCCCGGCCGCAGGAGCCCTCGACCCGGGGCTCGTCCGGGCGGGTCACCGCGATCGAGCCGCACGTCTCGGTGCTGCCGTACGCGTCGAGCAGCGGCGCGTCGAAGACGTCCTCGAACGCGCGGCGCAGCTCGCCGGTGGTGATCGCGCCGCCGACCAGGCACACCCGCAGCGCGGGCGCGCGGAACCCGTCGGCGCGCGCGGCGTCGACCAGGTGGTGGTACATGGCGGGCACGCCGGCCAGCACGGTCGCCTCGTCCTCGGCGACCGCGCGCAGCACGTCGGCGGCGGCGAAGCCGTCGACCAGGCGGGCGCTCGCGCCGACCGCGGTCACGCTCAGCACGCAGCCGATGTGGGAGAGGCTGTGGAACAGCGGCAGCGGCCAGACCACCCGGTCGGCGGAGGTCAGGCCGGGCACCGGCACGTAGCAGGCGGCCACCGACCAGAGGCAGGTGCGCTGGGTGGAGAGCACGCCCTTGGGCCGGCCGGTGGTGCCGGAGGTGTAGAGCATCCAGGCGACCTCGTCCAGGCCGAGGTCGTCGCGGGCGTCGGCGGCCGGCGGCGCGTCGACCAGCGCCGGCCAGGCCGTCGCCGGCTCCGGGTACGGCCCGTCGCCGGTCACCCAGATGCGCAGGTCGGGCCGGTCCGCGCGCAGCCGCAGGAGCTGGTCGAGGTGCTGCGGGTCGGTGACCACCAGCACCGCGCCGGAGTCGTCGAGCAGGTGGGCCAGCTCGGCGTCCGTGCTGCGCGGGTTCAGCGGTACGCCGACCGCCGCGGCCCGGGTCACGGCCAGCCAGGTCTCCACCGTCTCCACCCGGTTGCCCAGGCAGAACGCGACCCGCTCGCCCCGGCCGACGCCCGCGTCGACCAGGTGCCCGGCCAGCCGGCGGGTGACCGCCTCCAGCGCGGCCCAGGACACCGCCCGGTCCGCGTCGCGGAACGCCACCTGGTCCGGCAGCCGGCCGGCGTGGGCCCGGAGCAGTTCGGGCAACGGCTGGACCAGGTCACTCCGAAGCATGTCAGCACATCCGTCCTTCGCCGTAACGGCCCAAGTCTGGCCAGCGGCCCGGCGGTGACCTACCCCTGTCGCCCCCTAACCGGACCCCGGTTCCCGGCCGCGCGCGGGCTCTCCGGCGGGCCGGCGCGGTGATGATGGGCACGCCCCGAGGACGCCGCGTACCACCGCCGACAGTCGAGGTGCCATGGAACGCTCCTGGTTGTTCGCCGACCTCGCCGTGCCCGGCGCGGGATGCGTCGACGCGCGGGCGGCCGAGCTGGTCGGCACGGTGCTGGCGGGGCTGGTGGCCGAGCTGCGCGCCGCCGACCCGGGCGGCTGCTGGTTCTTCGACCGGCTCGACGCCCCCGGCCCGGCCCGGCTGCGGCTGGGCCTGCACGCCGGGTCCGCCGCGCTGGACCTGGCACGGGACCGGCTCGGCCCGTCGGCCCGGCCGGCGCCCCCGGCGTACGCGGTGCGCGACCCGGCCCGGGGCGGACCGCTCGCCCACGCCGGCAGCGAGGTGGCGCTGGGCCTGCTCGGCGGGGAGCCGCCGTGGCTGGCCGGGCTGGAGCTGCCGCTCGCGGTGGCGCACCTGCGGCACCTGTGCGGGCTGTTGCCGGCCGGCGACCGGGCGTCCTTCCTGTTCCTGCACTGGCAGGACCGCAGTCGCGTGCTGACCGGGGCGCAGCGCCGGGACCTCGCCGCGCAGGCGCACGCCGGCGCCGACAAGATCGTGTTGGCCGCCGCCGACCTGCCGCTCGCCGACGATCCGGTGTCGGCGGCCTGGCGCCGTTACCTGGACCGGGTGACCGAGGTGGTCGCCGAGGACCATCCGGCCGCGCCACGCGGTTTCCTGATCGCCGAACACGCCCAGCTCAGCCACCGCCGCTGGGGCATCGACCCGGCCGTCGACTCGCTGGCCGCGCTGGCGTTGCGGCTGGCCGGGCACACCGTCCCCGCAACAGGTGGGAGAGTCGGATGACCGCCGTCGAACGGGTCGACGTGGCGCTGGGTGACCGCGCGTACCCGGTGCTCGTCGGTCCCGGTGTGCGCCACCGGCTGGCCGCGGAGGTGGCGCGCGTCGGGGCCCGCCGGGTCGTGGTGGTGTCGGCCCGGCCGCCGGAGTGGACGCCCGACCCGGGCGTGCCGCACCGGGTGGTGCCGGCCCGCGACGGCGAGCACGACAAGTCGCTGGCCACCGTGGAGGCGCTGTGCCGGGCGTTCGCCGAGTTCGGGTTGACCCGTGCCGACGCGGTGGTCTCCTGCGGCGGCGGCACCACCACCGACGTGGTCGGCCTGGCCGCCGGCCTCTACCACCGGGGCGTCGCGGTGCTGCACCTGCCGACGTCGTTGCTGGCCCAGGTGGACGCCAGCGTCGGTGGCAAGACGGCGGTGAACCTGCCGGAGGGCAAGAACCTGGTCGGCGTCTACTGGCAGCCGCGCGCGGTGCTCTGCGACACCGACTACCTGGACACGCTGCCGGCGGTGGAGCGGCGCAACGGCTACGGCGAGATCGCCCGCGCGCACTTCATCGGCGCCGGTGACCTGCGCGGCCGGACGGTGACCGAGCAGATCACCGCGTGCGTGGCGCTCAAGGCCCGGGTGGTCGCCGCCGACGAGCGCGACGCCGGGCTGCGGCACATCCTCAACTACGGTCACACGCTCGGTCACGCGTTGGAGCGGGCCACCGACTTCCGGCTGCGGCACGGCGAGGCGGTCGGCGTGGGCACGGTGTTCGCCGGGCGGCTGGCCGGCCGGCTCGGTCGGATCACTCCGGCGCGGGTGGCCGAGCACCACGAGGTGGTCGCCGGCTACGGCCTGGCCACCGCGTTGCCGTCCGGGGTGACGCACGACGAGCTGATCGCGTTCATGCGCCGCGACAAGAAGTCCACCGCCGGCCTGACCTTCGTGCTGGACGGCGGGGGCGGCCCGGAACTGGTCCCCGACGTGCCGGAGACCGAGGTCCGCGCCGCCCTTGCCGGGATGTAGGTGGTACGGGATCGGAGACGCGATCAGTTCGGTTCGGTCCGGAAGGACGTGGCGCGTGCCAGCTCGGCCAGGTCGCTGAAGAACTCGCCCGCCGGCATGGCCTTGCCCTCCTTGCCGATGGGCGACGGTTCCAACGGCACCAGCAGGTCTTCTTCCGCGGAGTGCAGCCACAGTGCCATCTGGTACACGGCGGGAATGCGCAACAGCCGCAGCTCGAAGCCGGCGGCGGCCAGCTTGGGCAGCCTCCGGACGATTTTCATGGCCTTGTCGGTGGCGGCCACGAACGGCCCCTCGGTGAACTTCGACACCTCCTGCGTACCCTCCGGGCCGGCCGAGGTCTCGGCGCTGGCAATCGGTTGCCCGCTGTCCTCGATCAGATAGCGCCAACCCGCGGGCTGCGTCCGGTCGACACCGCCCCCGGCGAGGACGTCGTCGAGCCCCATCGTGAAGACCTGGTGGGGGGTGGACACGTCGAGCTGTTCTTTCCGGGCGCCGCGTAACGCCTTGCCGGTGAATCTACCCTCGTCGGCGAACCTGTGAAGCTTCGACTTCACCTGGTCGGCCTGGCCGTGCGGTGGCTCGGGAACGTGTAGTGGCATCTCAGCTCCTCATGCTTGACGCACGGTCCGGTAGCTGCGGGACCAGACCCCGCCGGCAGCGGTGTAGTTGTTCACGAAGCTATCGAATGTCACGTCCACGAACCCATCCCAGGGATCGTGGATTCTCAGCCATTCGGTGCCGTCCGACTCCCACCGTCCCCGGATCACGACGATGTGGCCTCCGCCGTTCCGCCAATGCGTGTCGACCCCGACCGGTTGCGACTTCGCCAACTCGGCCGCGACCTCCACGGGCGTCAGTGCCCGAAACAGCTCCTCCTTGAGGTGGCGCATCCGCGTCAGGGCATCGGTCGGCCAGGATCCCCGGTTACAGGCCGCACCACCGGCGTCGGCGGCGTTGCAGCATTTGTCCTGGCCGAACTGTGCGTTGGCCTGGGCGCACTGGGTCTGGGTGGTGTTCGGGTTGTAGAACCTCGCGATGTTGACCGAGCTCGCCGCCCAGCACCACATGGTCTGCGACTGCAACTGGGCGTTGGAGAAGTCGAGGCTTTGCGCGGCCATGCTGATTTTGAACTTCTCTTCTGCGCCGCCGTTGGCGTTGAAGTGGCAGTCGACCTTCCCACCTCCCTGGGCCGTGTGAGTCGTCACGCCGGTGCCGGTCATGCGCAGGAAGACGTTCGGAAAGCCGAGCGACTCGATGGAGTAGGAACCATCGGCCTGGGCGCGGAACTTGAACGTCTCGTGACCGCCGCCGTCGGCGTTGAGCTGGCAGTTGACCACACCACCGGTGGGGGTCTGGGAGTTGACGTCGGCGGCGACCATTCGCAGGAATACGCCGGGAAAAGCGATCGACTCGATCGAGAAGGTATCGTTGCCGTGATCACGGAGTTTGAATTTCTCCTGGTCCGCGGCGCGGAAGTTGCAGTTGACCGTCCCGCCACCCGCCATGGTGGTGGGCACTCCGGTCCCGTCCATGCGCAGGCACACTTCGGGGTAGGTCGTCGATTCGATCGTGATGGGCGTGTCCCCGATTTTCTTGAGGTCCGCCAACGACAAGGGCATATCCGCCCTCCTCTCCGTCTTGAGACTGCTCGTGAGCAGGCCGAGATCCGTGGCGCAGAGGCAGAGGACGGCGACACGGCGACGAGGTGAGGGCTCACTCGATGTATGCGAGGCCTCACGTTCGGTCATCAGTATCGATCGATGCGAAGATCAGCACAAGCGAGTGTTTTTGCATTAAATCTTTTACACGAACTCCGGCAAGGCATTGACACCCGCCGCGACGGTCGGCATGCCCGGACGACAGGGAAGCTGCGGGCCGAGCCTCAGCGCGCCGCCGGGCAGTGCGTCAGCAGTTCCTCGGGCTTGTGCGCGACCAGGTCGGGGCCGGCGGCCAGCAACGCGGTCACGTCCCCGCCGTGCCAGGTGGTGGCCACCGTGGTCACCCCGGCGTCCCGGCCGCTGGTCAGGTCCGTGATCGCGTCACCGACCATCATGGCCGCGCCCGGCGGCATGTCGAGCAGCTCCAACGCGCGCAGCACGATGTCCGGCGCCGGCTTGGGGCGGGGCACCTCGTCCGAGCCGATCACGTGGTCGAAGAGCGCGAGCACGCCGAGCAGGTCCAGCAGGGACCGGGCGCGGGGACCGCTCTTGCCGGTGGCGACCGCCATCCGGACGCCGCGCTCGTGCAGCGCCTCCAGCGTCTCCCGGACGCCGGGGAACAGCGGCACCCGGTGCGCCAACCGGTAGCTCTCCCGGACGAACGGCGCCTCCATCTCCAGCGGCAGTCCCATCAGCCGCATGATGTCCGGGAAGTACCGTCCCATGTGCTGGTTGTACTCCTCGAACGGCGCCGGCCCGCCGCCCACCACCTCGGCGTACGCGACGCTGAACGCCTCGCGCATCACCGCCGAGCTGTCCACCACGACGCCGTCGAGGTCGAACACGACCGCCCGGATGGGGCCCGGACGCGGGGCGAGGACGGCGGCGCCGGCGGTCGACGGCGGCTGGCTCATGGCTGCTCCCGAAGGTGAGGTCGCCCGGTGGTTCTCACCGGTCGCGCGCTCCCGCCAGCGCGGGCACCGGCGGGGTGGGCCGGGCGCAGCGGTAGACGCGTTCGATGGCGTCGATGGTGCGGCGGGCGTCGGCGGCGGCCACGCCCCGGTTCGCCGGGTCGGCGAGCAGGCCGGGCAGCGCGTCGAGCTGCCGGTCGTACTCGGCGCCGATGGTCTCGGCGGCCAGCGGCAGGGCGACCGTCTCGCCGTCGCGGGTACGGGTCAGCTCCGGCGCGCCGAGCCGGTTCGGGCTGAACCCGAACGTGCAGCGCAGCGTCGCCGAGCCGCGGGTGCCGTGCACGGAGATGGTGGTGCGGTCCGTCGCCTCGTGCGACGCCCAGCAGGCGTGCAGCGCGGCGGACGCGCCGTCGGCGGTGAGCAGGAACGCGCGGGCGGTGTCCTCGACGTCGCCGCGTCCACCGGGCCCGGCGGTGCCGCGCCAGGCGGCCTGCGCGGCACCGTCGTTGACGAAGTCGTCGGAGACGCTGCCCACCGCGTGCGCGATCGGCGCCGGGCCGAGCAGCGGCAGCACCGTGTCGAGCAGGTGCCAGCCCAGGTCGACGAGCGCGCCGCCGCCGGAGAGGACCCGCCTGGTGAACCAGCCGCCGGCGTCGGGCACGCCCCGGGCGCGTACCCAGGCGACGTCGACGTGCCGGACCGGCCCGAGGTCGACCACGGCCCGCAGCAGGGCCCGCACGTCGGCGCGGTAGCGGGCGGCGCTGCCGGCCAGCAGCACCGCGCCGCCGGCGCGCTCGGCGTCGGCCAGCTCGTCGGCCTCGGCCGAGGTGAGGCAGACCGGCTTCTCCAGGAACACCGGTACGCCCCGGCGCAGCAGCCGGGCCGCGACGGCGGCGTGCAGGTGGTTGGGGACCGCCACCACCACCAGGTCGGCGGCGTCGGTGGGCAGGTCGGCCACGTCGGCGTACGCGTCGGGCACGCCGTGCGCGGCGCGGGCCCGGTCCCGGGCGGCGGCGTCCGGGTCGATCACGGCGGTCACCGTGAACCGCTGGTGCGCGGCGAGCCGGGGCAGCCAGATCTGCCGCCCGGCCCAGCCGAGACCGGCCACCGCGACCCGGACGGTACGCCCCGGCGCGGCGGCCGGCTGCGGCCCGGTCATCCGGCCAGCACGTCGGCGAGCACGGCGGCGATCTGGTGCATCTGCTCCTCGGTGCCGAGCAGCGTGCGGTGGTGCAGCCAGACGCAGTCGGCGTGGATCTGCTCGACGTTCGGGCACCGCTCGGCGATCTGCTCGACCGTCTCGTCCGGCGCGCCGGCCAGCCAGAAGCCGTCGCAGCGGTAGATGGCGCGGAACGCGACGAACGCCGGGATGCCCCGGGCGATCAGCTCGTCGACCACGACCCGGCGGCGTTCCGACGTGATGCCGGGGATCCGGAACATGGCCATGTAGTGCGGGTTGCGGTCGCCGCGCGGGTCGCGGCCCTGCGGCACCACGCCGGGGATCTCGGCGAGCAGGCTCGCCAGCAGCGGCCAGCGCTGCTCGCGCACCGCGATCTGACCGTCCAGCCGGGACAGTTGGGCGCGCAGCACGGCGGCGCTGAACTCGTTCATCCGGTAGTTCGAGCCGGTGGTGCGGTGCAGGTAGTCGCGGTCGGTGCGGGGCCGGCCGCAGCTGTGCACCAGGAACGCCTTCTCGTAGCTCTCCTCGTCGGGGAAGAGCACCGCGCCGCCCTCGCCGGCGGTCATCAGCTTGCCGTTCTGGAAGCTGAACGCGGCGACCGAGCCGAGTTCACCGACCCGCTTGCCCTGCCACTGCGCGCCGTGCGCGTGCGCGGCGTCCTGGAGCAGCGCGACACCGGCGTCCGCGGTGATCTTGTCGAGCGCGTCCATGTCGGCGAACTGCCCGGCCATGTGCACGGGCATCACCACCCGGGTCCGGTCGGTGATGGCGGCGGCCACCGCGTCCGGATCGACGCAGTAGGTGTCCAGGTCCACGTCGACCGGCACGGCCACCGCGCCGAGGCGCTGCGCGGCCAGCGACGACGAGATGAACGTGAAGGCCGGGACGATCACCTCGGTGCCCGGTCCGACGCCCAGGACCTCCAGCGCCACCTCCAGCGCGTGCGTGCCGTTGGTGACGGCCAGCGCGTGCGACGACCCGTGGTACGCGGCGAACTCGGCCTCGAACGTGTCGACCTCGTTGCCTCCGACGCGCCACCACTGGCCCTGCTCCAAGGCCCGGATGAGGCCGGTCCGTTCCTCGTCGCCGAACTGCGGCCACTCGGGGAACTCCGGTGCCGACAGATCACTCATGATGTCCCACTCCCTGATCCAGATTGGAACGGCCCGGCAGGACGCTAACCGAGCCGGCACGGCGCTGACCTCCCCTAACGGCCCCTAGCCGCCCCTAACCGCCCCCTGCCGGCGGGGTCCGCGCCGGGGGCGGGGCCGATACTCCGATGACCTGTCGTCGTCCTTCTCCGGTGAGGTGCAACGTGCCCGAGGTGCTCCTGCTCAACGGCCCGAACCTGGGCATCCTCGGCAGACGGGAACCGGAGATCTACGGCACCGACACGCTGGCGGACATCGAGCGGGCGGTCGGCGAGGAGGTCGCCGGGCGGGGGTGGCGGGTCGTCGCGAGGCAGCACGACTGCGAGGGCGAGATGATCCGTACCATCCAGGACAGTTATGAGACGGTGGGCGCGATCGTGAACCCGGGCGCGTTGATGATCGCCGGTTGGAGCCTGCGCGACGCGCTGGCCAACTATCCCCACCCGTGGCTGGAGGTCCACCTGTCCAACGTGTGGGCCCGGGAGAGCTTCCGGCACGACTCGGTGCTCGCCCCGCTGGCCGCGGGGGTGATCGTGGGCCTCGGCGCGCTCGGCTACCGGCTGGCGGCCCGCGCGCTCGTCGCGACCGTGCCCTGACCGTCCACCCCGTCGCACCCGTACCGGTCGTCCGCCGCGACGACCCGACCCCCGAGGAACCCCGTGACCGTCGCGATCATCGTTCTCACCATCCTGCTGGCCATCGTCCTGATTCCGCTGGCCGTGCAGAAGCTCACCGGCAACGCGCAGATGCGCCAGCGGATGTCGCACCTCGGCGTCTCCGCCGGGCTGACCCGCGTCATCGGCCTGCTGGAGCTGGCCGGCGTCGCCGGGCTGCTGCTGGGCCTGAAGTTCTGGCAGCTCGGCGTGGTCGCCGCGGTGGCGATCACCGTGCTGCTGATCGCCGCCGTGGCCTACCACCTGCGCGCCAAGGACGACGGCAAGGTGGTCATGGTGCCGCTGTTCTTCGCGTTCGCCTCGGCCGCGCTGGCGTTCCTGCACCTGCTGAAGCACTGAGGCGGCCGTGACGGGCGGGCCGGTCGCCGCGCTGCTGGGCGTCGACGTCGGAGGCACGAAGGTCGCGCTGCGCGCCGAGGCGGCCGGCCGGCCCGCGTACGAGCGGATCGTCATCTGGCCGGCCGGCGCGGACCCGGCCGGCGACCTGGCCGTGCTGGCCGCCGAGGTGGCCGCGCTGCGCGTCGGATTCGGTCCGGTCGACGCGGTCGGCGTGGCCATGCCGGCGACCGTCGACCGGGCCGGCACGGTCGTGGCCTGGCCCGGCCGGCCGAGCTGGGTCGGCCTGGACCTGGCCGGCACGCTGCGTCGTCTGTTCCCCGACACCCCGACCGGGTACGCCGACGACGGCGACCTGGCGGCGCTGGCCGAGGCCCGCCACGCGGGCCGCGACGACGTGCTCTACCTCGGGGTCGGCACCGGTGTCGGCGGCGGGATCGTGCTCGGTGGGCGCAACGCCCCGACCGGCGCGTCCGCCGAGGTCGGGCACATGGTGGTCGACCTGGGTGGGGACCGGTGCGACTGTGGACGGTCCGGCTGCCTCCAGGCGGTCGCGTCCGGGCCGGCCACGCTGCGCCGCGCCGCCCGGCTCCGCGGTGGGCCGGTCGACCACCATCGGCTGCGCGCCGGGCTGGACGACGGCCGGCCGTGGGCGGTGGAGGCGATCGCACCGAGCTGCGCCGCGCTGGCCGCCGCGGTGGTGAGCCTCGGCGAGCTGCTCGCCGCCGACCTGGCGATCGTCGGCGGCGGGTTCGCCACCGGCCTGCCCGGTTTCGTGCCACTGGTCGGGCACCTCGCCGCCGGCCGTCCGGGGCGGCCCGCGCCCCGGGTCGCCGCCGCCGCGCTCGGCGGGCTCTCCTCGCTGCACGGCGCGCTGCACCTCGCCCGCGACCTCGCGGGCGTCCCGGTCGTGTCCACGGCCGCGCATCCGACCAGCACCCCGGTCCCGGCCGGGACCGGGAACTCGACCAGGGAGGCCAGTCAATGATCAGGATCGGGGTCGTCGCCGGCAGCACCCGCCCGGGCCGCAAGGCCGACGCGGTGGCGCGCTGGGTGTGCGACATCGCCGCCGCGCGGACGGACGTCGACGCGGAACTCGTCGACCTGGCGGACCATCCGCTGCCCCACTTCGCCGAGCCGCTGCCCCCGTCGATGGCGCCGTCGAGCCGGCCGGCGGTCCGCCGGTGGGGCGCGGTCGTCGGCGCGCTGGACGCGTTCGTCTTCGTCACCCCGGAGTACAACCACTCGATCCCGGGTATGCTCAAGGACGCGATCGACGTGCTCTACCAGGAGTGGCACCACAAGCCGGCCGGGCTGGTCGGCTACGGGGTGCACGGCGGCACCCGGGCCGCCGAGCACCTGCGGCTGGTGCTCGGGCAGGTGTCGGTGCCGGTGGTCCGTTCCCAGGTGGCGCTCTCCCTGCACACCGACTTCGTGGCGTTCCGCGACTTCCGCCCCGGCCCGCACCAGCGGGAAGCGGTCGGCACCATGCTCGACGAGGTGGTGGCGTGGGCGGGCGCGCTGCGGACGCTGCGCCGCCCGCAGCCGGCGCGATGACCGCGATCGGCGGCGCCACCCGCCTCTACGCGCTGCTCGGCGACCCGATCGCGCAGGTACGCGCGCCCGGCCTGCTCAACCCGGTGCTGGCCCGGCGGGGCACGGACGCGGTGCTGGTGCCGGTGCACGTGCCCGCCGCCGCGCTGCCGGACGTGGTGGCCGGGCTACGGCAGGTGAGCAACCTGCACGGCATGCTGGTCACCGTGCCGCACAAGGCGGCCCTGCTCCAGCTCGCCGACCGGGCCACCGACCGGGCCCGGCGGGCCGGCAGCGTCAACGCGCTGCGCCGCGAGGCGGACGGCACCTGGTCGGCGGACACGTTCGACGGCGACGGGTTCGTCCGCGGGCTGGTCGCGGCCGGACACGACCCGCGTGGCCGGCGGGTCTGCGTGGTGGGCGCCGGCGGCGCGGGCAGCGCCATCGCGGTGGCCCTGCTCGACGCCGGGGTGGCCGCGTTGCACCTGGCCGACACCGACCCGGCCCGGCTGGCCGCGCTCGGCGGACGGCTGTCGGCCGCGTACCCGGGCCGGGTCCATGCGGCGTCCCGGCCGCGACTGGCCGACGCCGACCTCGCGGTCAACGCGACGCCGGTGGGGCTGCGCCCGACCGACCCGCCGCCGTTCCCGGTGTCGGAGCTGCCGGCGCGGGCGGTGGTCGCGGACATCATCATGTCCCCGGCGGAGACGACGCTGCTGCGCGCCGCCCGCGACCGGGGCCTGCCCGCGCATCCCGGTGAGCCCATGCTGACCCACCAGATCGACGGCTACCTCGACTTCTTCGGCCTCTGACCTACAGCGGCGCGAGACGCGCCTTGAGCAGGCAGAACTCGTTGCCCTCGGGATCGGCGAGAACGTGCCAGGACTCCTCGCCGGTCTGGCCGACGTCGGCCGGGCGCGCCCCGAGCTTCAGCAGGCGTTCGAGTTCGGCGTCCTGGTCGCGGTCGGTGGCGTTGACGTCGATGTGCAGGCGGGGTTTCGCCCGCTCCGGCTCGGCCGTGGGGCTGAGGATGATCGTCGGCTGCGGGCCGCCGAACCCGTCGCGCGGCCCGATCTCGATGCTGCCGTCGCCCTCGCGGCCGAGCACCACGAAGTCGAGGACCTCGCACCAGAACCGCGCCAGCGCCTCGGGGTCGCGGCAGTCGAGCACGAGTTCACTGATCCGACATGCCATGCGCGCCACTCTTACCCACGGTCGCCCGGGACGCCACCGGGTTATCCCGCAACCGCCGCGGTGAGGTGTTTCGTGATGCGGATCAGCACCTGGTCCGACGGCCCGGGGACGAAGGCGACCGTGTCGGCGAGCGCGGCGATCAGGGGCAGCCCGCGACCGCCGACGGTGAGCGGGGCGGGAAGCCCGGCGGTGAGTACGCCACCGTCGGGGGTGCTGCCGCGATTGCCGACCTCCAGCAGGCAGACGTCGTCGTCGATGCGGATCGTGATGTCGACGGCGCTGTGGGTGTCACCGTGCCGCACCGCGTTGGCGCACGCCTCGGTGATCAGCAGGGCGAGATGGCCGCGAGCGTCCTCGGTGGCGTCGGTGAGGCCCAGCAGGGTCACCAGCACCTGGCGGGCACGGGTCACGGAGGACGGCTCACCCGGGAGCGACAGCGTCACGCGCATTCGCATCATCCGGCTCCTTCCCCGACGGGCATGACCCCGAACTGCTGGCGTCACGCGGGCGGGATGCTCCGGCGGAGATCGACACTACCTCAACTCGCCGGGGTGGGAGCGCTCCGGGTGCCGGGCCGGTCCACGCCGCCCGGAGGCGGATCCCCGGCCGGCGGAATAGGGTGAACGGGACCATCGGCGTACGGGAGGGTTTCGTGGGGTTGCTGTTGTCGGTCCGGCCCGGCCGGGGTTGCACCGTGCTCGAGGTGCGCGGTGAACTGGACATGGCGACGTCCCCGCAGCTGCACGAGGCGCTGCAACGGCTCGTCGACGCCGGCACCCGCCAGGTGGTGGTGGATCTGGCCGGAGTGGGATTCATGGACTCCAGCGGGCTGGGCGCGCTGGTGGTGATGTTCAAGGCGTTGCGCGAGGCCGGGGGCCGGTTGGTCCTCGCCGCGGTGCGACCCCCGGTGCGGAGCGTCCTGGCGGTCACGTCGGTCGATCGGGCGATCCGGGTCTACGACGACGTGGCGGAGGCCGAGGCCACGCTGCCGTCCACCGACGACCCGACCGGCCGCTAGGTCAGTCGGGCAACCCGCTGCTGGCGCGGGCCTGGTCGGCGCCGGCGCTGGTCCGCCGACCCTCGTCGTGCCCGCCGTGCCAGTCGAGGATGAACAGCGTGGCGTCGTCGGCCAGCGCCCCTCCGCTGACCTCGAGCACGGCGTCGGCCAACGCACGGACCGCCTCGCGCGGGTGCAGGCCGGCGATCGACCGTAGGATGGCCGGCAGGTCGAGGCCGGCCGCGTTGCGCTCCCGCATGCCGTCGGTGACCACCACCATGCGGTCGCCCGGTTCCAGCGTGACCTCACCGGCGCGGTAGTCGGCCTCGGGGAACATGCCCAGGGGAAAGTTGGCCGGCGACGACAGTGTCCGCGTGTCCCCGTCGCGAACCAGCATCGGCGGCACGTGCCCGGCGTTGAGCAGCGTGCACACCCCGGTACGCAGGTCGAGCCGGCCGAGGACCGCGGTGAGGTAACTGCCGCGAACGGTGGCGTGGTCGGCCACCTCGATGTTCGCGGCGACCGCCTGCTCCACCAGACCGGCCCCCCGGCGGCGGCTGTTGCGCAGGCTGCCCACGCCCAGAGTGGCCGTCAGCGCGCTGGTCACCCCGTGGCCCATCGCGTCAGTGACGCTGAAGTGCAGCACGTCACGGGCCACGCTGTAGTCGAAGGTGTCCCCGCCGATGCTCGCGGCGGGCTCCAGCCAGCCGGACAGGGTGAAGCCGCTGGCCTCGCAGGTGAACGAGCCGGGCAGCAGACGACGTTGGATCTCCCCGGACAGCGTGAACGGGGTCGTGCGTTGTCCCCACTCGAACAGGTCGGTGTACCGGCGGTTGGCGATCACCACGAACGCCAGCACGTGCGCGGTGCGGGCGATCTCCGCCAACGCGCGCGGGGCCGGCTCGTCCGGCAGGAACATCTCGAGCAGACCGATCGCCTCACCGCGATCGGTCACCGGCGCCAGCACCGACCACCCGTCGGACCGCGCGACGGCCTGCACCGTCTGGGTGCGTAACGCCTGCTCGGCAGGGCCGCCGTCGAACGGCGTCACGGTGGCGACCTCCTGGCCGTCCCGGCGTCCCTCACCGGCGCCGGCCAGCGGCACGTGGGCCAGTCGGACCAGTGCCCGACCGCTGAGGTCCGCGATCAGGAAGGTGACGCTCCGTGCCCCCAGGGCCGCGCCGAGTTCCCGGGTGACCGCCTCGACCGCCTCGACCGGTGAGGCGTTCTCCGCCGCCTCCAGCATGTGCGCCAGGATCGGCTCTCGACTGCTGTCCACGAATCCGAGCCTACGAGACCCGGGCGGCCGGGACCGATCCCGGTGTTGTCTAGCGGCGACCGGAACGCACCACCAAGAACCACACCAGGGCGCCGACGAGTGCGGCGGACGTGAGGAGACAGCACAGCGTGGCGATGTGCCACGGCTTGATCGCACCCATGCCCCGGACCGTACCGGCACCGTCGGCGCTGCACTGTCCCCGACCCGTCACGCGCCGCCCGCGACAGCCCGGGCCTCCGTCTCAGCCGTCGTGGCGAAAGCCGCGATCGGGCGCGCCCATGTCACCTGTTCCCGGCGTGCCGTCGGCGAGCCCGTAGCGCAGGTAGACGGTGCCCTTCCGGTTGGCGACCGGCGGTTCGATGAGCGTGACGTTGGTGGGCACCGCGCCGCCGTCGAACACCTTCTTGCCGACGCCCAACACGATCGGGTGCACCCAGAGGTCGATCCGGTCGAAGAGCCTCTCGCGCAGCAGCGTCTGCACCAGGTTCAGGCTGCCGACCACCTTCACGTGCTCGTGCCGGTCCCGGACCTCGCGTACCGCCGTCGCCAGGTCCGGACCGAGCATCGTGGACCCCTGCCACGACAGGTCGGGTCGACCGCGGGAGGCCACGTACTTCGGGACGCGGTTGAACAGCGTGGCGATCTCGTTGTCCTCGCCGCCCTCCTGGTGCGGCCAGTAGGCGGCGAAGATGTCGTACGTCCGCCGGCCGAGCAGCAACGCGTCCGTGCCCTGGTACGCGGCCATGACCTGCGCGCCGGTGGCCTCGTCCAGCAGCGGCGCCTGCCAGCCGCCGAACGGGAACCCCACCGGGTCCTCCTCGGGACCGCCGGGCGACTGCCCGACGAGGTCGAGGGTGGCGAACAGCTCGATGTGGATCAGTCCCATGGCCCGTGCTCCGGTCGTCTGGTCATCTCGGTCGGGGAGGTAGACCGGTGCCCCTCGCCGAACTCATCGCTCCCGGTGACCGGGAAAAGCAGCCGGTGGAACACCACAGCCGTCAAACCGGGTCGGCGAGGTCGAGATGCAGCGACGGGTACAGGCCGGCCACCGACAGCGGCACCCCGGCCTCCGCCACCCGGGCGTGAGCGTGGCGTCGAAGGTCACCGGCTCAGGTTAGCCGCGTCAGCGGGCTGCCGCGGCCCGGCGGACCAGCGCGCTGACCTCGTCCTCGTCGGCCGGTTCGTCCCATTCCGCCGGGGTGAACGAGAGGCTCCCGGACCAGTTCACGAACGGGCGGGTCACCTCGCTCCCTCCCCGGCGCCGTTCCGGGCCGCATAGCCGCGCCCACCCCCGGTAGTCGCGTACCCGATCGGGACCCCGCCGGGAACCAGGCGGGCGGCCCGGACGACTATCCCTACATGGCGTGTGAGCAGTGGCGGGAGATCCTGTCGGCCCAGTTGGACGGTGAGGCGTCCCGGTCGGAGAGCGAGGCGGCCGAGGCGCACCTGGCCGGCTGCGCCGGCTGCCGGGGCTGGTTCGACTCCGCCGCGGCGGTCACCCGCCGGGCCCGGACCCGTCTCGCCCCGCAGGTGCCCGATCTGGTGGCGTCCGTGCTGGCCGCCGCGCCGCCGCCCCGGCCGAGCCGACGCCGGCGGGTGGCGCTCGGGCTCCGCGCGGCGCTCGGCCTGCTCGGCGCGGTGCAGTTGGTGCTGGGCCTGGCGCAGATCGGCCGGGAGGCGGTGGTCGCGCACGCGCACACCTCCGGCCAGCACCTGTGGCACGAGTCGGCGGCGTGGAACGTGGCGGTGGGCGCCGGTTTCCTCTACGTGGCGGTGCGCCGGTCCACCCCGTCCGGCCTGTTGCCGATGCTCAGCGCGTTCGTCGCCACGCTGGTGCTGCTGTCGGTGAACGACCTGATCACCGGGCAGGTGGCGATGACCCGGCTGGTCAGCCACGGCTTCCTGCTGGTCGGCTGGGCGGTGATGCTGGTGCTGTCCCGGCCCTGGTGGCGTCCCGGGGACACCCCGCCCGGACGGGGTCGGTCGACCGGCTCGCGCTGGACGCTGCGGACCGAGGAGCCGGCCGCGCCGACGCCGCTGCGGCTGGTGCCGCCGGGCCCGTACCCCGCGCAGGCCCGCGACCGCCGCGCCGCCTGACCCCGCGAGCGCCCGGCCGTGCCCCGCGCGGGCCTGCGGTCGCCTGACCCGCGAGCGCCCGGCCGGTCACCCTGGCCGGCCGGTGCCACCGCGCTCGGTCTGTCGTCGCCCGGGTGGCTCAGCGGGCGCGGCGGCCCCGGGTGTCGCCGGCCCAGGCGGCGACCAGGTCCTCGCGGGCGCGGGCAACCCGCGACCGGATGGTGCCGACCGGGCAGCCGCACACCTCGGCCGCCTCGGCGTAGGAGAGGCCGAGCACCTGGGTGGCGACGAACGCCTCCCGACGGTCCGGGGCGAGCCCGGCGATGAGTCCGCGTAGCGCCACGCCGTCGTCCCCGCCGGCGGTCACCGCCCCGGCCGCCTCGGCGGCGGTCTGCCAGTCGGGCAGCGCGGCCACCCGGGGGCGGACGGTCGCAGCCCGTACGTGGTCCACGGCGACCCGGCGGGCGATGGTGAAGACCCAGGTCCGGGCCGAGGACCGGCCGGCGAACCCGGGCAGGCTGCGCAGCGCGCGCAGGAACGTCTCCTGCGCGAGGTCGTCGGCCTCGGCGGGCCCGGCCAGGTGGACGAGGAACCGCCACACCGGTCCCTGGAGCGCGCGGACGAACGCGGCGGCGGCCTGCTGGTCGCCCCGGCCGGCCCGCCGCGCCCACCGGGTCACCTGGTCGTCGTCGGCGTCCGGGCTCATCCGCGGCCCACCCGCCGGTCCGGCACGGTCACGCCGGACGGTACGGATGCGGGGCTCGTTCGGTTCATCCCTGGCGTCCTCTCCGTGACCTGGCCACCGACTGCGACGACAGGGTGACCCCGAGGTTGGTCGGCCGGGGCGCGGGAAAAGTTCCCGACCACGTGCCGTCAGTCTCCGACAGCGACCGTGACCGGGCCGACCCGCAGGACGCCGTCGGTGAGCGGGGCGCAGCGGACGCCGCCCCGGCGGCGCAGCGCCTTCCAGGTGCCGGGCGCGACCACCACGTCCAGCCAGGCGCACGGCGGCGCGGCCCGGTGCACCCGCAGGCGGACCGGGCCGTCGCCGGAGTCCAGGGTGAGCACCTGACCGACCAGCTCGTCCACCGCGATGCCGCTGGTCAGCACGTTGCGGCGGAGCTGGGTGAGATCGGCGCCGGCCGGCAGCGACTCCTGCGCGATCAGGGTGACGCTGGCGGTGCGGTGCGCCGGCCGACCGAAGTAGCGGTCCCCGACGATGCCCAGCCCGGCCCGGAGGCGCACCTGTTCGACCAGCTCACCGGGGGGCGCCGGGGCCGGCCCGTCCGCCGGCCGGCCCACGTAGCGGTGCACCGGCGAGGCCAGCAACTGGACGATGCGCGGCACGGCGACGACCGTGCTCAGGAGGACTGCGGGGTGAGCAGGTAGTCGCCGTCGTCCGGGCTCCACCGCAGCTCCACCACGCCGTCGGTGGCCGCCGCCTTGCAGAACTGGAGGAAGCTGCGGTAGCCGAGCTTCTTCTCGCTGAAGTCCGGCCGGGCGCGCCGGAGCTGGTCCTTCAGGCCGGAGAGCGCCACCGCGCCGCCCTCGCCGGCGAGGTCCGCCACCACGGCGCGGAGCAGCCCGAACGTGACCTCCCGGTCACCCCGCTCGGGCAGCGACACCTCCGGGTCACCCTTGGCCGGGCCGGCGGCCAGCTCCACCACGTTCGACCCGGCCAGGTGCCGCAGCAGCTCCCCGAAGGTACGGAAGCCGTAGTCGGACTCGCTGAACGTGGGGTCCTTGCGGAGGAGCGCGCGCTTCAGGCCCGACGCGGTCACCTCGCCGCCGCCGCTGCCCTGCACGCCGGCAACGGTCTGCACGAGCAGGACAGCGAGCGTGTCGACGTCGCGCGGCGACTCCTCCTCGGCCGGCGCGGTCTCCACCACCGGTTCGGGCGGCGACTCCGCCACCGACGGCCCGGCCGACCGGGCCGGGCGCGTCCGGCGGGCGACGGGCGGCGGCACGTCCACCCCTTCGAGGCGGTCGTAGTAGAGGAACTCGTCGCAGGCCGGCGGCAGCAACGCGGAGGTCGACTTCTCCACCCCGACGCCGATCACCCGCTTGTTGAGTTCGCGCAGCTTGTGCACGAGCGGGGTGAAGTCGCTGTCCCCGGTGCAGATCACGAACGTCGAGATGTAGCCCCGTTCGAAGGCCAGCTCGACCGCGTCCACGGCCATCTTGATGTCGGCCGCGTTCTTGCGGGAGAAGCCCATCCGCTGCGGGATCTCGATCAGCTCGACGTGCGACCGGGTGAGCATCCGCCGGTCCTCGTCGAAGTACGACCAGTCGGCGTACGCCCGGCGCACCACCACCCGGCCACGTTCGGCGAGGGCGTCGGCGATCGGACGGAGGTCGAACGACCGACCGCCGTGATGGTCGCGCACGCCCAGCGCCAGGTTCTCGTAGTCGAGGAACAGCGCGATCCGGTCTTCGTGATCCACGCCGGCCAGCCTAGCGGGGTCGGACCGTCGTGCCGGTCAGCGCCGCCGGTCTTCGCGGTAGACGCTCTGCCGGCGGGCGACGCGCTGGACGGCGTAGCTGGCCACCAGGAGCACCAGCGCGAGCACCACCTCGACCCCGGCGACCGTGCCGGTGGCGACGGTGAGGCCGAGCAGCAGCAGGATCAGCCCGACCACGGCCAGCAGGCCCGCCAGCAGCAGCCGGGTGCGCCGCCGCGCCGACCGGTCCCCGCCGCCTGCGCTCACCCTGCCCACCTCTCCCCGTTTCCCGGGTTCGAGCCTAGGTGCTGCCCGGCCCGCCGGTGGCCGATCCGGGATCGGCCACCGGAAGCGCCGTGGGGCCGGACGCCGTCGGCGTCCGGCCCCACGGGACAGGGCGGATCAGTGCATCGGCACCGGCGTCGGGCGCTGCTCCTCCCCCGGCTCGCCGTGCAGCAGGTGCGACGGCTCCCGCCGGCGGGGCAGGAAGGCGGCCGGGACGAAGGTGAGCACCGCCAGCCCGAAGGCGACCCAGAACGTGGTGGCGAACGAGCTGGCCGCGAAGTCGAGCCCGCGCTCGATCAGCGACGGCGGCACCGGGAACTGCTGGGCCAGCTCGGGCTGCTGCTGCACCGCGATGGCGAGCTGGGCTTCGGTGACCGGCGCGCCGGTGCTCGGATCGGTCACGCCGGGGATCGACCGGGAGCCGTTCAGCTCGCTGGTGAGGATCACCGACATCGTCGCGGCGCCCACCGACCCGGCGATCTGCTGGAGGATGTTGACGAGCGTCGAGCCGCGGGCCACCTCGGCCGCGTTCAGGGTCTTCAGCGCCGAGGTCATGATCGGCATCATGGTGCCGCCCATGCCGAGGCCCATCACGAACAGCGAGCCGCAGAGCAGCACGTAGGACGTGTCGGTGTCGACCTGGGTGAAGGTGAAGAACCCGGCCGCGATGAGCACCAGCGAGAAGGGCGCCGTCCGGCCGATCGGCACCCGGTCGGCGAGCATGCCGCCGATCGGCATGGTGAGCATCGCGCCGATGCCCTGCGGCGCCATCAGCAGGCCGGCGTTGAGCGTGCTCTCGCCCCGGATCTGGAGGAAGTAGCTCGGGAACAGCAGGCCCGCGCCCATGAACGCGATGATGAACACGACCAGGGTGAGTGCGGCGACGGTCAGGTTGCGGTTGCGGAACAGCCGCAGGTCGAGCAGCGGGTGCCGGGGCCGGAACGAGTAGCGGATGAACGCGATCACGAGCGCGGCGCCGGCCGCCATCGGCAGCCAGACCTCGGTGTCGGCGACCGTGCCGGCCTCCGGCAGCGAGGAGACGCCGTAGAGGAACAGGGCCAGGCCCGGCGAGAGCATCAGCATGCCGAGGAAGTCGAAGGACTCCGAGGGCTCGGGGGCGTCCTTCGGCAGGGCGAGCTGGGCGTAGAGGAGCGCGACCACACCGATCGGCACGTTGATCAGGAAGATCCAGTGCCAGCTCGCGGTGTCGATCAGCCAGCCGCCGAGGATCGGGCCGCCGATCGGGCCGAGCAGCATGGGGATGCCGAGCACGGCCATCAACCGGCCGATCCGGTGCGGGCCGGCGGCCCGCGTCATGATCGTCATGCCGAGCGGCATGAGCATGCCGCCGCCGAGGCCCTGGACCACCCGCCAGGCGATCAGCTCGCCGATGGAGTCGGCGGTGGCGCAGAGCCCGGAGCCGATGGTGAACAACGCCAGCGCCACCATGTAGAGCCGTTTGGTGCCGAACCGGTCCGCGGCCCAGCCGCTGAGCGGAATCACCGTGGCCAGCGCGAGGGTGTAGCCGGTCATGGTCCAGGCGACACGCGCGTAGGAGGCGTCGAACTCGCGCTGGAACGTCGGGATGGCCACGCTGACGACGGTCACGTCGAGGATCGACATGACCGCGCCGAGCACGACGACACCGGCCACCTTGAGCACCGCGGCGTCGAGTTTGTTCGATGTCGCTACGGATTGCTGGGTCACAGACAGTCTCCTGGTTCCGGTCCGGTCCGAGGGCGGTGGCGCCACCGCGCGTCATGGGACGCGCGGGAGGACGTGCGGTGGGCGACGTCCGGGACGAGAGCCTAGTCACGGGGTGCGACATCGCGCGGCCGGTTTTGCCAGGGGCGAAAGGCCGTGCGTCCGGTCACCCGCCCGTCGCCCCGGGGCGCCCCCGCGGTTCCGCCCCACCCGCTCGCGGGAAGCCGCACGGTAAGCGCCTGCTACGCCCTGATCCGCCGCCGCGCCGACACTCCTCCACCGGACCGGGAACCGCCGGTCACCGTGATGAACGTCATGTTTACCGTCCGGCGTCGCCGGTGGGAGATCCGCCCATCCGCGGAGAGCGCCGGCCCTCCGCTGTCGACGGGTGCGTCACGCCGGGGACAGGTCCGCCATCAGGGCGACCTCGGCCGTGCGGGAACGGTCGATGCGGGTGGCGAGGTCGCGTACCCGTTCGCTGGTGCCGGCGGTGACCTGGGCGTGGGCCAGGGCGGCGGCGGTGCGCTGGTGGCGGGTGAGCACGTCGAGCAGCACCCGGTCGACGTCGGCGGCCCGGGCGCCCCGCAGCCGGGCCAGGCCGGCGGCGGCGTCGCTGTGCCCGGAGTGGTCGTGCCGGGCGACGGCGGCCTCGGCCGAGGGGCCGGCCTCGCGCAGCCACCGGCGCATGGTGGCCAACTCGTCGGTCTCGGTGGCCCGGATCGCGGCGATCAGCGTCCGCACCCGCGCGTCGGCGACGCGGTCGAGGCCGACGCCGACGATCTCCAGCGTCTGCTCGGTGTGCGCCACCATCATGGCCAGGAAGAGCGCGTCGATGCCGCTGGTGGCGTCGTCGACGGCCGGCGCGGGCCGGGACGCGGCCGGGGTCGCCGGCCCCCCGCCACAACCGCCGACACCCAGCAATCCGGCCAGCACCACGACCACAACCACACGCCGAAGCATCCATTCCTCCAATCGACCACCCCGAGCACCCCGCCCCCCACGCCGCTGATTCACGGAAAGAGTGGTCATTCCACCGGCCATGGCCACTCTTTCCGGGAAAGCGCGAGCCGCAGCGGGGGTGGGGGGCGGGGCGAGGGGGCGGGGCGGGGTGGGTCAGAGCTGCTGCCAGAGGGCGGGGACGTTCGGGGGCTCCCAGCCGGCGATCGCGGTGTGCGCCTGGCGGCAGCGGTAGCTGAGGCCGCCGTAGGTCACCGTGTCACCGGCCTGGTACGCCCGGCCGGCGGTCCAGGTGCCGCCCGGCACCGGCGAGCCGGTCGGGCCGGGCGTCGGTGACGGCGCGGCGGTCCGGGTGGGCGACGGGGTCGGCGACGGCGTGGGGGTCGGGTTGCCGCCGCCGCCGATCTGGAGGTCCACGCAGGCGTAGAACGCGTTCGCGGTGTCGGCGATGTTCCAGACCGCGAGCAGCTTCTGCCGGCCGGAGAAGCCGCCCAGGTTGACGGTGTGCGACACGGTGGCGTCGGGTTGCCGGCCACCGCCGTCGACCACCGCGACGCGGGTGTTGCCGATCCAGTACTCCCAGTTGGCGGTGGCGTGCCGGGCGGTGTTGATCCAGGTGAACGTGGCCGTGCTGCCGACGGTGGTGGCCGGCCAGTTGCGGCTGTCGTCGTTGAGCACCGCGAACTGGGCGATGCCGGCGTGGCAGCTCTTCAGGCCCTTGGGCCCCTCGACGCTCTGCGGCTCGTACCGGATCTGCCCGCAGTCGGGCACCCGGTTCTGCGCGCAGAGCGCCTGCCGGCTGGGCGGCGAGGAGACGTAGCCGTGGGCCTGGGCGGGCGCGGCGAGCGCCAGGGTCGCAGCGACGGCACCGGCGCTGAGCAGTGGAAGGGTGATTCTTCGGCGCATGGTGGCAACTCCTTCGGGGGGATCGGAAGGTGTCATGAACATAAATTAAACCTTGTTAACAGTAAAGACTCCTATCTATAAATTAAGCCTTGAGCCCGCCGGGACGCGCGTGTGATCCTGATACGTCGATGGCTCAGCGCGCGGAGCCGATCGCCGATCCGGGGCACCCGGGGCGCCGGCAGGCTCCCGGGAGGACGGCGGCACCGATTCCGGGAACCCGCCTCTCCGAAGGACACCCGCATGAGGAGATCCCTGCCCCGCCCCCGCCGGTGGACCGCGTACGCGGCGAGCCTGCTGCTCGCCACCACCGCGCTCGCCACCGTCGAACCGCCCCCGGCCGGCGCCGCCGCCGACCCGGTCGCGGTGACCGTGAACGCCCGCGCCGGGCTGGCCACCGTGCCGGACACCGCCCTCGGCGTCAACCACGCCATCTGGGACGCGAAGCTCGGCAGCACCGAGACGTCCGACCTGCTCAAGGCCGCCGGCGTGCGGATGCTGCGCTACCCCGGCGGCTCGTACGCCGACATCTACCACTGGAAGACGCACACCGCGCCCGGCGGCTACGTCGCGCCGGACACCGACTTCGACACGTTCATGGCGGCGGCCCGCCGGGTCGGCGCGCAACCGATGATCATCGCCAACTACGGCACCGGCACGCCGGCCGAGGCCGCCGAGTGGGTGCGGTACGCCAACGTCACCAAGGGCTACGGCGCGAAGTGGTGGACCGTCGGCAACGAGAACTACGGCAACGGCCTCTACGGTTCGGCCTGGGAGGCCGACGACCACGCCGACAAGAGCGCCACCCAGTACGCCAAGCTGGTGATCGAGTACGCCGACGCGATGAAGGCGGTCGACCCGAGCGTCAAGGTCGGCGCGGTGCTCACCATGCCCGGCAACTGGCCGGACGGCATCACCGCCGGCGGCGACCCGGGTCCGTGGAACCGGACCGTGCTCTCGCTCGCCGGCCCGAAGATCGACTTCGTGGACGTGCACTGGTACCCGGGCGGCACCGCCGCCGAGTCGCTGACCCGGACCAACCAGCTCCCGGACGCCACCTGGCTACTGCGCCAGCAGATCGACAGGTACGCCGGCCCGAACGCCGACCGGATCGGGATCAGCCTCACCGAGCTGAACGTCGACGCCGGCCGCACCACCCAGCCCGGCGCGCTGTTCCTCGCCGACGCCTACAGCGGCCTGCTGGAGCAGGGCGTCTTCACGGTGCAGTGGTGGAACGTGCACAACGGCATCGGCACCGTCTCCGAGGTCGCCGGGCAGACCGACTACGGCGACTTCGGGCTGCTGTCCAGCGGCGGCTGCACCGGCGACGGCGAGGTGTGCGAGCCGCCGTTCAACACGCCGTTCGCGCCGTACCACGCGCTGTCCATGATGAACACGTTCGCCCGCCCCGGCGACCAGTTCGTCCGCGCCGGCACCGACCAGCCGCTGGTCACCGCGCACGCGGTGCGCCGGCCGGACGGCAGTCTCGCGGTGCTGCTGCTCAACAAGGACCCGGACACCGCGTACCCGGTCGCGGTCGACTACGCCGGCTTCACCCCGGCGGACGAGGCGCCGACCGTGCACACGCTGACGAACGGGGCGGGCGCCGTCACCACCGGCCGCTCCGGCAGCGCCACCACCCGCACGCTGCCGCCGTACTCGCTGACCACGCTCGTGCTCCGACCGGCCGGCAGCTCCGCGGGGCGCCCGGGCGCCCCGGGCCGGCCGACCGCGGGCGCGGTGACCGACCGCGCCGCGACCATCTCCTGGCCGGCCGCCGCCGCGGGCGCCGCGCCGATCGCGAAGTACGAGGTGTACCGGCAGCACGGCGCCGTCAGCGAGCAGCTCGGCGAGACCGCCGGCACCTCGTTCACGGTGGGCAACCTGGAACCGGGCGCCCGCTACACGGTCAACGTGCTGGCCCGCGACACCGCCGGCCGGGTGTCCTGGTCGTCCCCGCCGCTGACGTTCGCCACCGGCAGCCCGGCCGACAGCGGCTGCGCGGTCCGCTTCCACAACGACACCGACTGGGGCAACGGGTACGTGGCGACCGTCGACGTGGTCAACACCGGCCCGGACGCGGTCGACGGCTGGACGCTGACCTGGACCTGGCCGACCGGCTGGCAGCAGGTGAGCAGCGGCTGGAACGGCACCTGGACCCAGACCGGCGCGGAGGTCCGGGTGACCCCGACCGCCGACAACCGCCGGCTGGCCGCCGCCGGTGGGAGCACCAGCGTCGGGTTCGTCGGCGCGTACGGCGGGCCGAACGTGCCGCCCGGCGTGTTCCGGCTCAACGGCACGGTCTGCACCGTCCGGCCCTGAGCCGGTGATCGGCCCCTGAGCCGGGCGGTCAACCCCGGCCGGGCGGCCGGAGCCGGACGTCGGCCGTCGTCGGGACCTTCGTGGCCCGGCGGCGGCCGGCGCGGCGCGGCGGTGGCACCACGTGCGGGCGCGACGGTCCCACCGCCGGCGGGACGGGACGCCGGTCCGACGCGGCGGGTCGGGGCAGCGCGGCCAGGATCAGTCCGAGCAGCGCCACCGCGACGACCCCGTCGAGCCAGTAGTGGTTGCCGGTGCCGACGACCACGACCATGGTGATCAGCGGGTGCGCCAGCCAGAGCCAGCGCCACCGCCCGGCGGTGACCGCCACCAGGGCCAGCGCCACCGCCAGCGCCCAGCCCACGTGCAGCGAGGGCATGGCCGCGTACTGGTTGCTGAGCTGGTCGGCGTCGGGCGGTCCGTAGACGCTGGGGCCGTACCGGCGGCCGGTGTCGACCAGCCCGGTGAGCGTGGTCAGCCGTGGCGGCGCGAGCGGGACGCAGACGTGCAGCACCATCGCCGCGCCGGTCAGCGCCGCCAGCGCCCGCCGGAGCCGGAGGTAGTGGGCCGGCTGGCGCAGGTAGAGCCAGACCAGGCAGAGCACGGTGGCCGGGAAGTGCACGTACGCGTAGTAGCTGTTGGCCAGCCGCACCGGCAGTTCGTGCGCCAGCAGTGGCGCCTGCACGAGCGCCTCGTCGGGCAGGTGCAGCAGCCGTTCCAGCCACCAGATCCGTTCCCCGTTGGCCCGCGCGGTGCCGGCCCGCCCGGCGACCAGTTGCCGGCCCGCCTTGTAGGCGAGGAAGAGCACCGCGACGAGCGTCAGCTCGCGGGCCGCCCGGCGCAGCGCGCCGCCGGACGTGGACGCGCTCCGCCTGGTGTCCAACGCTCCTCCTTCGCCTGGGTCCGCCACCGGCGAGCCGGCACGGACCAGGGCCGCCGCCGGGGTCGGCGACGGCCCTGGGGTACGGACTCAGCGGCGGGCGGATTCCTCCCGGCCGGCCGGGTCGGTGCCCACCCCGTCGAACGCGGGCGCTCCGTCGATCGCGTCGGCACCCACCGCCACCGCCCGGCCGGGGTCCGGCAGGTCGAGGCTGGAGCGCAGGGTAACCGGCCGCAGCAAGAGCGCCGCCACCACACCGACGACCGCGATCGCGGCCGAGATGAGGAAGATGTGCCCGGTCGCGTCCCCGTACGCGGCGCGGACGATCTGCCGTACCGGCTCGGGCAACGCGTCGAGGTTCAGCGTGCTGCCGCCTCCGCCGCCGGTGGTGGGGATGCCGGCGGCGGCGAGGTCGTGGGTGATCCGGTCGGTGACCCGCCGGGCCAGCACCGCGCCGAGCACCGACACGCCGATGGTGCCGCCGAGCGACCGGAAGAAGGCCACGCTGGCGCTGGCCGCGCCGATGTCCTTGAGCGCGACGGTGTTCTGCACCGCGAGCACCAGGTTCTGCATGGTCATGCCGACGCCGACGCCGACGATGAACATGGCCACGCCGACGATGACCAGCGAGGTCTCGTGGTCGATGGTGCCGAGCAGCGCGAAGCCGGCGACCAGCACGATCGCCCCGAACACGATGTACGGCTTGATCTTCCCGCTGGTGGTGATCATCCGGCCGGCGACGATCGAGGAGATCAGCACGCCGGCCATCATCGGGATGGTGAGCAGGCCGGCCTCGGTCGGGCTGTAGCCGCGCCCGATCTGGAAGTACTGGCCGAGGAAGACCGCGCCGCCGAACATGGCCATGCCGACCGCGAGGCTGCCCAGGATGGCCAGTGCGGTGGTGCGCTCGCGGACGATGTGCAGCGGCACCACCGGCTCGGCGGCCCGCGACTCGACCCGGACGGCGAGCGCCAGCAGCAGCACCGCGCCGCCGACCATGGCCCCGGTCTGCCAGGAGAGCCAGGCGAACGAGTCGTCGACGAAGGAGATCCAGATCAGCAGCACGCTGACCCCGGCGGCGATCAGCGTGGCGCCCAGGTAATCGATCTTGACGTTCCGCCGGCGCACGGTGGGCAGGTTCAGCGTGACCTGGAGCAGGAACAGCGCGATGATCGCGACCGGCACGCCGACGAAGAAGCACCAGCGCCAGCCGAGCCAGGAGGTGTCGACGATGAGGCCGCCGAGCAGCGGGCCGCCGACCGTGGCGAGCGCCATGACGCCGCCCAGGTAGCCGTTGTAGCGACCGCGCTCGCGCGGCGGGATCATCGCCGCGATGGCCACCTGGACCAGCGCCTGGAGGCCGCCGACGCCGATGCCCTGGAAGGCCCGGGCGGCGATGAGCTGGCCGGCGCTCTGCGAGAAGCCGGCCGCCACGGAGCCGACCAGGAAGACCACGATGGCGACCTGGATCAGCAGCTTCTTGCTGAACAGGTCGGCCAGCTTGCCCCAGATCGGGGTGGTGGCCGTGGCGGTGAGCAGGGTGGCGGTGACCACCCAGGTGTACTGCGTCTGCGAGCCGTTGAGCGCGCCGATGATCTTCGGCAGGGCCGTCGAGACGACGGTGCTGCTCAGCATGGCCACGAAGAGCACCAGCAGCAGGCCGCTGAGTGCTTCCAGCGTCTGCCGCCGGCTCATGGGCGCGGCCTCGGCCGTCGCGGTGGGTGCGCTCATCGCGCGTCCTCCAGAGGTGTCGGATGGGGGTGGCCGCTTGGTTGCCTCAAGCAATCATCAACAAATCTTGCCCAGCAGGCAACTTTGCCCGTTGAGAAAAGGATCACGTAACCTGGCCGGCATGGACGAGTGCACCGGCCTGCGGGAGCGGAAAAAGGCGGCGACCCGCCTGGCGCTGCACGAGGCGGCCCTGCGGCTGGCCGTCGAGCACGGCCCGGACCGGGTCACCGTCGAGGCCATCGCCGACGCCGCCAACGTCTCCCGGCGCACGTTCTCCAACTACTTCTCCGGCAAGGAGGAGGCGCTCTTCCACGGCGACACGATGCGGCTGCGCCGGATGCTGGAACTGGTCGCGGAGCAGCCCACCGGCCTGCCGCCCTGGGCCGCGCTGACCCGGGCCGCGCTGGCCCAGGCCGACGAGGGTTACGACGACCCGGCCGAGCCCTGGCTGAGCCGACGCCGCCGGCTGCACGGCCACCCCAGCCTGGCGGCCCACCAGGTCGGCGCGTACACGACCATCGAGCGGGAGCTGTCCGCCGAGATCGCCCGCCGCCTCACCGGCGCCGACGGGCCGCTGCGGGCGCGCGTCCTGGCCGCCACGTTCCTGGCCTCGCTCCGCGTCGCCGCCCAGCAGTGGATCGAGCACCCGGACGCGCCCCTGCGCGACGTGCTGCACGACGTGCTCGCCCACGCCACCCCCATGGCCGGGGGACGGCCCGGTGAATCCCCCATGACGGCTGAGCTGGGCTGACACACTCGGCCGGTGGGCGGCGACAGGTGGCGCAAGGGGCTCGGACCGCCGGCGCGGGTCGCCCCGGCCACCCGGGTCGACAAGTTCGAGATCTTCTTCGACCTCGTCTTCGTGGTGTCGTTCTTCATCATCACGCGGGCCACCGCCGCCAACGTGACCGGACGGGAGCTGCTGCACGCGCTGCTGGTGCTCGCCGTGCTCTGGTGGTGCTGGGTGGTGCACATCGCGGTGGCCGCCCGGCTGCGGCTGGGCGAGGGCCTCGTGCCGATCCTGATGGTGGTCGGCATGGTCGCGTTGTTCACGTTCGCGCTGGCCCTGCCGCAGACGTTCGGCGACCTGCGCCAGGGCACCGCCGGCCCGATCCTGGTCACGGTCAGCTACGTGGTCATCCGGATCGTGCACACCTCGCTCTACTGGTACGCCACCCGCGGCGACCCGGCGGGCAGGCGCAAGGTGTGGCTGTTCCTGCCCGAGGTGCTGCTCTCGACCTGCCTGCTGCTGGTGGCCGCGTTGCTGCCGCCCCACGTGGACCCGGAGGCCGGGCCGTGGCTGCGCGACGCGCTGTGGATCGCGGTGGTGGTGATCCAGTACAGCAGCGGACTGCTGGCCGGCACCGACGGCTGGAAGATCACCTCGGCGGAGCACTGGACCGAACGCTACGACCTGATCCTGATCATCGCGCTGGGCGAGTCGGTCATCTCGGTCGGCGTCGGCGGCAACCTGCTCGGCAAGCCGGTGACCTGGCCGGCCATCCCGGCGGCGATCTTCGGCATCCTGTTCACCGCCGCGCTCTGGTGGACCCACTTCGACATGATCGGGCCGGCCGCCCGGATCGCGTTGCACGCCGCCAAGGGCCATCCGCGGGTGGCGATGGCGCGCGACGCGTACGCCTATCTCTACCTGCCCATGATCGCCGGGGTGATCCTGTTCGCGCTCGGCGCGGAGGAGCTGGTCCGGACCGTCACCGACCCGGTGGGCGGCGCGGCGGAGCGGGGCCACGGGCCGGCGGTGCCGCTGCTCTTCGGCGGCGTGATGGTCTACCTGGCCGCCAACATGGCGTTCCAGTGGCGCACGCTCCGCACGCTGTCGTGGAGCCGGGTCGGCACGCTGGTCGTGCTGGCGGTCACACTGCCGGTCGGCCGCCACCTGTCCGCGCTCGGCGCGCTCGGTCTGCTCACCGCGATCTGCCTGGCGCTGGTCGCGGTCGAGCTGGTGACCTTCGCGGACGCCCGCGTGGCCCTGCGCCGGGCGGTGCACGAGGAGCGGGCCAGCGCCGAGGAGAACGAGGCCGCCTGGCGGTCCCGGTGGCACGACGTCGGGTCGGAGTGACCCGACCGCGCCGGTCCGCCGATCGGCGCGGGCCGTAGAGTCTCCGGGTGATCGAGATCGCCACCGAGGTCGACCTGTTCCATCAGCCCGCCCGGATCTGGCGGGCGTTGACCGAACGGGCGCTGCTGGCCAAGTGGTTCGCCGACAGCACACCGCGGGACGACCGCTGGTTGCTGGCGACCGCGGCGCTGCCCGGCTACGACGCCGACACCGAGGTGGAGCTGGTCGAGCTGCGCGCCCCCCGACGGCTGGTGGTGCGGTGCCGGGAGGGGGACGAGCGGGCCACCCGGCTCGCCTGCGACCTGACACCCAGCGGGCACGGCACCCGCCTGTCCGTCCGCGAGGTGCTGGAGGAGGGCGACTGGGACGCCGACGCCCGCGCCGGGCAGCACGAGCGGGCGCTGACCGGGCGGCTGCCGGCGATCCTCGACTGGCTCGCGTTCCAGGAGGTGGACCTGCGCCGCGCCGAGGGTGGGCTGACCGCGGAGCTGCCGGTGGTCCGCCTGCTCGGCGACGAGCGCGGTCGCCCCCGACGGCGGCTCCTGCTGGCCGCCGGCGCGGTGCTGCTGCTCGCCGGCGGCACCGGGGCGGCGTTGTGGGCGACCCGGGACACCCCGCCGTCGCCGGCCGCCCCGCCGTCGCCGCCGGCGCTGGTCCTGCCCACCACCACCCCCGCCGCGTCGCCACGGCCCACCACCGCCCGACCCACGCCGAGCGCCAGCCGCCGCAGCGCCTCCCCCTCGCCGTCGCCGTCCCGCTCCCCCAGCCCTACGCCGAGCCCGACGCCGTCGGTCGCCGCCGTCGGGCTGACCGCGACGTACCAGACGGTCACCGACCGGGTCTTCGGCTACCGGGGCGAGGTGGTGCTCCGCAATCCCGGCCCGGCTCCCCGCCCGGATTGGACGGTGACCGTGACGCTCGGCGACGGCGCCACCGTGGGCTCGGTCAACGGCGCCGAGGCGGCACAGGACGGCACCGTGGTCACGTTCACCGGCACCGAGTTGCCGCCCGAGGGCTCGGTCACCATCCGCTTCGACGTCCGGGACCCGGACCCCCTGCACGACGCCCCGGAGTCCTGCGCCGCCGACAACACTCCCTGCACCACGCCCTGACCCCCCGCCTGCCATCCACACATTTCTATCGTTGAGGTCATGGGAGCGCTCCCGTAACATACCTGGCGCGGCTGTTAACGCTCACAAAACATCGCCCCCGCGAATGCGCGAGCCGCCACCACCACAGGAGGAAGCCCCATGTCCAGATCCAGAGCGGCCAATGTCGGCCTGGTGTCGGCCGGTGTCGCGTTGCTGGCCTCGGCCGGCGTCGTCGCGGCGCTGCCGGCCGGCGCGGCAGCCGCCGGTTGTTCGGTGAAATACACCGTGTCGTCGCAGTGGGGCGGCGGCTTCGGCGCCGAGGTCGCCATCACCAACCTCGGCGACCCGGTTTCGGGCTGGACGCTCACCTGGTCCTACGGCGCCGGCCAGACCGTCACCCAGGCCTGGAACGCCACCGTCACCCAGAGCGGCGCGAACGTCACCGCCAAGAACGTCAGCTACAACGGTGCCATCCCCACCAACGGCACCACCTCGTTCGGCTTCAACGGCGCCTGGACCAGCAGCAACCCCGCCCCCACCAGCTTCGCGCTGAACGGCGTCAGCTGCACCGGCGGCACCACCACGCCGACCACCTCGCCCACCGTGTCCCCCACGACGTCACCCACCAGCTCGCCCACGACGCCGCCCACGACGCCGCCGCCGGGTGGCACCTGCGCGTTGCCGTCGAGTTACCGGTGGTCCTCGACCGGGGCCCTGGCGCAGCCGAAGTCGGGTTGGGCGTCGCTGAAGGACTTCACCGTCGTGCCCTACAACGGCAAGCACCTGGTGTACGCGACCACGCACGACTTCGGCTCGTCGTGGGGTTCGATGAACTTCAGCCCGTTCACCAACTGGTCCGACATGGCCTCGGCCAGCCAGAACGGCATGTCGCAGGGCACCGTCGCGCCGACGCTGTTCTACTTCGCCCCGCGTAACATCTGGGTGCTCGCCTACCAGTGGGGTGGCACCGCGTTCTCCTACAAGACGTCGTCCGACCCGAGCAACCCGAACGGGTGGTCGTCGGCGCAGCCGCTGTTCACCGGCAGCATCTCCGGCTCCGGCACCGGCCCGATCGACCAGACGCTCATCGCCGACGACCAGAACATGTACCTGTTCTTCGCCGGTGACAACGGCAAGATCTACCGGGCGAGCATGCCGATCGGGAACTTCCCCGGCAACTTCGGCGCGAACTACACCACCATCATGAGCGACACCACGAACAACCTGTTCGAGGCCGTGCAGGTCTACAAGCTCCAGGGCCAGACCCGCTACCTGATGATCGTCGAGGCGATCGGCGCGCAGGGCCGCTACTTCCGCTCCTTCACCGCCACCAGCCTGAACGGCACGTGGACGCCGAACGCGGCCACCGAGAGCAACCCGTTCGCCGGCAAGGCCAACAGCGGCGCCACCTGGACCAACGACATCAGCCACGGAGAACTGGTCCGCACCACCGCCGACCAGACCTTCACCGTCGACCCGTGCAACCTCCAACTGCTCTACCAGGGCCGGGCCACCAACTCCGGCGGCGACTACGGCCTCCTGCCGTACCGACCGGGCCTGCTGACCCTCCAGCGCTAGTCGGACGAGGAGAGATTCGATGAGGAGACTCAGACTGCCCCGTACCGCGCTGGTGACGGCCGGCACGGTGCTGCTCGCCTCGGCGGCGGCTGCCGTGGCGATGCCGGCCGGGGCCGCAGCCGCCGGCTGTTCGGTGAACTACGCGGTGGCGTCGCAGTGGCAGGGCGGCTTCGGCGCCAACGTCACCATCACCAACCTCGGCGACCCGGTCTCGGGCTGGACGCTCACCTGGTCCTACGGCGCCGGCCAGACCGTCACCCAGGCCTGGAGCGCCACGGTCACCCAGAGCGGCGCGAACGTCACCGCCAGGAACGTCGACTACAACGCCGCCATCCCCACCAACGGCACCGCGTCGTTCGGTTTCAACGGCTCGTGGACCAGCAGCAACCCGGCGCCCACCAGCTTCGCGCTGAACGGGGTCACCTGCACCGGCGGCACCACCCCGACCACGTCGCCGACCAGCTCGCCCACCCCCACGCCGACGCCGACGTCGTCGCCGTCCACCCCGCCCCCGAACGGGCCGGCGGACATCACGGTGAACACCGCCACGAAGTACCAGACCGTGGACGGGTTCGGCGCGGCGGTGTCGATCTGGGGTGGCGCGTGGTCGACGGCGGAGACGCAGACACTCGTCGGGTTGGGCCCCAACCAGCTCGGCCTGTCCATCGTGCGCACCGGCCTCTCGCCGGTGTCGAGCGAGTGGGGAACGCAGGTCAGCGCGCTGAAGACGGCGAAGTCGTACGGGTCGAACGTGAAGATCATGGCGTCGCCCTGGACGGCGCCGGCGGCCTGGAAGACGAACAACAGCCGCACCAACGGCGGCAAGCTGAGGACCGACTACTACGACGACTACGCCAACCACCTCAACAGCTACGTCCAGTACATGCGCAACCAGGGCGTGACCATCGACGTCACCTCCGTGCAGAACGAGCCGGACTGGCACCCCGACTACGACTCGATGGACTGGAGCGGCACCGAGTTGCAGACCTTCGTGCGCGAGCAGGGCGCGAAGGTGCAGAACACCAAGCTTATGGTCGCCGAGGCGGTGAACCTGAACTACAGCTACACCGACCCGACGCTGAACGACGCGGCGGCCCGCAACAACATCGGCTACATCGGCGGGCACCTCTACGGCACCGAGGCGTCCGGCCGGCTGAAGCCGTACCCACTGGCCCAGCAGTACAACAAGCCGGTGTGGATGACCGAGTGGAACCTGCACGAGGCCGACGGCAGTGGCTCCAACATCTGGGGCAACCCCAGCAACGCGACGGTGTGGAACGAGACGCTGGACGACATCATGCGCACCGTGCACAAGTCGATGGAGTCCAACTGGAGCGCCTACGTCTGGTGGTACGGCAAGCGCTACTACTCGTTCATCGGTGACGGCGAGGCCGCGTACGGCACGACGGCGGGCGCGCCGCTGAAGCGCGGTTACGCGTTCTCCCAGTACGCCAAGTACGTCCGCCCCGGCTACCAGCGGATCGGCCTGACGAAGAGCAGCAAGGCCTCGCCGCTGGAGGTGACCGCCTACCAGGGCGACGGCAAGGTCACGCTGGTGATCCTGAACCGCTCGACCAGCGCGGTGAACAACGCCGTCATCCAGGCGCCGCAGAACGTGTCGAAGGCGGAGTACGTCGCCACCTCGCAGAACGCGAGCGCGGCGAGCCAGCCGGCCGGCGTGAACGGGAACCAGGTCTCCGTCAACGTCGGTGCCCGCAGCATCTCCACGGTGGTGCTGACCCTCTGACCGTGCCGGGCGGGCGGATGGGACGCCCATCCGCCCGCCCGGTCCTGCCCGACCAGCGGCGCCGCCCGGTGAGCGGCCCACCACCCACGCGGGACGGGGACGGCCGGGTCCGCCGCCCCCGCCCCGTGCCGGCCGTCAGCTCGCGTACGTCTCGAACTCGCCGACCCTCGGCGTACCGTTCGAGCTGTTGATCTTGAAGTTGATCTTCTGTAGCGACGTTGCGGCGAAGGTGATCGAGCCCGCCCCGCTCCCCGAGGCGAGGACCGCGCCGGTGTCGTTGTTGACGAGCTGCCACGACCCGATCGAGCCCTGAGTGCCGGACGGCTCCCGGATGACCACCCGGGACACCCGGGTGGCGGAGCCCCACTTGATCGAGATGGTGCCGGTCGAACCGGACGGCGACCACCAGGTGCCGAGGCTGGCGTCACGCACGTTGCCGTAGCTGGTGCCGTCGGCCTTGCTGGAACCGTCGGCGCCGGCGCCGGACGCGAGGCTCAGGTTGGTCCCGCTGGGCGGCGGCGGGCTGGTGGTCGTCGGCGGCGGGGTGGTCGGCGCGGGCGTGGTCGGCGTCGGCGTGGTGGGCGGCGGGGACTGCGGCGCGCAGTTGCCGTCCGACGTCCGCAGGCCGGTGTTGGCGCCCGCCGTCTGCCGGACGATGTCCGGCACGCAGCTCGCCCCGTCCAGCCGGTACGAGTAGGGGATGGCGACCGTGGTGGTGGACGTCGGGTTCGGCCCGGCCGGGTAGTTCTCGTTGCCCGGGGCCGACCAGGTCACGTTGTCGAAGATGTTGCCGCCGACCTGCCAGGTGCCGCGCTCGTTGGTGTAGAAGGTGCCGAGCACGTCCTTGGAGTTGCGGAAGTAGTTGTTCTCCACCTTGGCCCGGGCGCCGGCCCGGGAGTTGATGCCGGACTCGTGCAGCCCCGAGTAGTGGTTGTTGTACATGTGGGCGACGCCACCGCGCAGCAGCGGCGTACGGGAGTCGATGTTCTCGTAGAGGTTGTGGTCGAACGTGATGAAGCTGTTCGACCGGTCGCTCTCACTGGAGCCGATGAGACCGCCGCGGCCGGAGTTGCGCAGGATGCTGTAGGACAACGTGACGTACTGGGTGTCGTCCTTCATGTCGAAGAGGCCGTCGAAGCCCTCCGCCTCGCCGCCCGACGCCTCCAGCGTGACGTGGTCGACCCAGATGTTGCGGACCGTGCTCTCCATGCCGATGGCGTCGCCGCCGTTGGAGGTGGGCGAGCCCGACTTCTTGACGTTCCGCACCGTGACGTTCTGGATGATGATGTTGCGGGAGTCGCGGATGTGGATGCCGAGCTGGTCGAAGACCGCGCCGCCGCCCACCCCGATGATGGTGACGTTGCTGATCTCCTTCAGCTCGATCACGCCGGCCGCGGTGTTGCAGCTCGAACCGGACACCTTGGCGGTGTTGCCGTGGTTGATGGTGCCGGAGACCTCGATGACGATCGGAGTGCTGCTGCTGGCCCGGTTGCACAGGGCGGTGTGGATCGCGGTCCCGGTGGTGGCGCGCACGGTCTGGCCGCCCGCGCCGCCGGTGGTCCCGCCGTTCTGGCTCGCGTACCCGGTGGCGGTCCCGACCGCGGCCGACGCCTGCGGGGTCGGCATGGCCACGGCGACCGCGACCCCCACCACCGCCGTGGCCAGGGTGGCCTGAAGTCGCAGTGCGACTGGTCGTCTCATTGACGCCTCGATTCGTTTTCGCGCATGCCGGATCGACCGGCTGTCGCCGAACAGGAAGAGGTGAATTGCCGCGACGCGATCAGGCGCGCCGCCAGCGGCGTTCATCCATTCGCGGTGCCCGGCCCGCAAATGAAACATCGATGTGACGCAATCGTAAGAAAGCGCTTTCGCCCAGGGCAAGGGCTGGCGTTTGCAGGTTTTTTGCAGGGGCTCGGGCCGTCGCCCCGCGCGTTCGGCGGGAGCAGCGCCACGGGACGCAGCGCGACCCGGCGCCGACGGTCACCGCGGGGCGCGAGGGCCGGGCGGGACGTGTCGGCGCCGGGTTGCGGCGGGACGGTGCGAACAGCGTCGTGGTGGACCACGCCGGGTCGGGGCGGGGCCGCCGTTCCGACCCGACCTGTCGGGTCAGGTCAGGAACCGTCCCGGCGGCCGGACGCCGCCCCTAGGCGGCGGGGGCGCAGCAGGTGCTCTCGGCGGGCTTCGCCAGCCGCGGTGAGTCGGCCTTGACGGTGTAGACCTCCCAGCGCTCGTCGCCGGGGCCGCGCACCCACACCTTGTCCTGAAGCGCGTAACAGCACTCGGTGTCGTTCTCCGCCAGCGTGATGAGGCCGGAGTCGGTCAGGCGCCGGGTGGCGGCGTCGACCTCGTCGGTGCTGGACACCTCGACGCCCAGGTGATCCAGAACGGTCGGCCGGTCGGCCTCACCCTCAAGGAGCACGAGCTTCAGCGGCGGGTTCTCGATGGCGAAGTTGGCATAGCCGGGGCGGCGCTTGGCCGGCTCGACGCCGAACAGCTTGGCGTAGAACGCGACGGAGCCTTCGAGGTCGGACACGCGCAGCGCGAGCTGGACTCGGGACATGGTGACTCCTCCTGACAACCGGTTCTTGTCTAGATGACTGTCGAAGCAGCACCCACGTTGCCTGCTGTTTCGAAATCTGTCAAGCTAGACGCATGTCAAAACAAGCGGCCCCGGACGCGGTCGCCTGCTGCTCCCCGATCACGGCCCGTCCCCTGGCACCCGATCAGGCCGCGGCGGTCGCGCCGCTGTTCAAGGCGCTGGGTGACCCGATCCGCCTGCGGCTGATGTCGATGATCGCCTCGGTGCCGGAGATCTGCGTCTGCGATCTCACCCCGGCCTTCGACCTGTCCGGGCCGACCATCTCCCACCACCTCAAGGTCCTGCGCGAAGCCGGCCTGGTCGACTCCGACCGGCGCGGGACCTGGGTCTGGTACCGGGTCCGGCCCGAGGTGTTCCGGCAGCTCGGCGCGCTGCTGGAGGTCACCGCCGCCCCCCGCGACGGGCACCCCGCGTGAGCCTCGCCCTGGCCCGGCGGGCATCGGCGGAGTTCGCCGGCACCGCCCTGCTGGTCACCGCCGTCGTCGGCTCGGGCATCGCCGCCACCCGGCTCTCCCCCACCGACACCGGGCTGCAACTGCTGGAGAACGCGATCGCCACCGCCCTCGCCCTGGGCGCGCTCATCCTGACGTTCGGCCCGGTCTCCGGCGCGCACCTCAACCCGGTCGTCTCCGCCGTCGACTGGTGGCTCGGCCGTCGCGCCGGCACCGGCCTGACCGGGCGCGACCTGGTCGCCTACGCCGCCGCCCAGACCGGCGGCGCGATCACCGGCGCCGTCCTCGCGCACCTGATGTTCGGCCTGCCGGCCGTGACCCGGTCCCGCACCGACCGGGCCGGCGGGCACCTGTGGCTGGCCGAGGTGGTCGCCACCGCCGGGCTGGTCCTCCTGGTCTTCGCCCTGGCCCGCTCCGGCCGCACCTCCACCGCGCCGCCCGCCGTGGGGGCGTACATCGGCGCGGCCTACTGGTTCACCTCGTCGACCTCGTTCGCCAACCCGGCCGTCACCGTCGGCCGGGCATTTTCGGACACGTTCGCCGGCATCGCCCCGGCCTCGGTGCCCGGCTTCCTGGTCGCCCAGCTCGTCGGCGGCCTGGTCGCCGTCGCCGCGCTCGCCCTCTGGTACCCCCACGCCGGCGACGCCGCCGACGCCGTGGTCGTTCCCCACCTCACCCCGGAGACCGAAACGCGATGAGCCGCAAACCCACCGTCCTGTTCGTCTGCGTCCACAACGCCGGCCGCTCCCAGATGGCCGCCGGCTGGCTGCGTCACCTCGCCGGGGACGCCGTCGAGGTGCGCTCCGCCGGCAGCGAGCCCGCCGACCGGATCAACCCCGTCGCCGTCGAGGCCATGCGCGAGGTCGGCATCGACATCACCGACCGGACGCCGGCGCGGCTCACCTGGGACGCCGCCGAGGCCAGCGACGTCATCGTCACCATGGGCTGCGGCGACGCCTGCCCGGTCTTCCCCGGAAAACGCTACGAGGACTGGCAGCTCACCGACCCGGCCGGGCAGTCCCTGGACGTCGTCCGCCAGGTCCGGGACGAGATCAGGGGCCGGGTGGCGCACCTGATCAGCACGCTCGACGGTCCGGCCTAGCCGGCGCCACGCGCGCGGGCACTACCGTTGGCCGGCGCGTTGCGGGTGGGGCCGGGCGTGGCCGCGCGGGCGGGCGACGCCCCGGGTGCGTTGGATGAGCACCACGCAGGCCAGCAGCGCCCCCGCCACGACGACGGCGGCCGGGGTGATCGCCTCACCGAGCAGCAGCGCCGACCAGACCAGCGTGAGCACCGGCTGGACGAGCTGGATCTGGCTCACCTTGGCGATGCCGCCCCGGGCCAGCCCGGCGTACCAGGCGAAGAAGCCGAGGAACATCGAGACCAGCGTGAGGTAGCCGAACGCGGTCCAGCCGGCGGCGCCCGCCCGTGGGTGGTGGGCGACCGCGGCCACCGCCGCGATCGGGATCGTGACGGGCAGCGAGAGCAGCAACGCCCAGCAGATCGTCCGGGCGCCACCGAGCTGACGGGCCAGGACCCCGCCCTCGGCGTACCCGAGGCCGCACAGCACGACGGCGGCGAGCAGGAACAGGTCCGCCAGGGAGAGCGTGCCGCGCATCGAACCGCCGGTGGCGAGGAACGCGAGCACCAGCGCCAGCCCGGCGGCGCTGGCGTACCAGAACAGCGGTGGCGGTCGTTCGCCGGCCCGGAGCACCGCGAAGACCGCCGTCATGGCGGGCAGCACGGTGACGACGACCGCGCCGTGCGCGGAGGTCTGCGTGGTGAGCGCGAGCGACGTGAACAGCGGGAAGCCGACGACCACGCCGAGCGCGACGACGGCCAGCCGCCGCCACTGGCCCGGGGTGGGGCGCGGGGCCCGGGTCGCTCGCAGGTACGCCGCCGCGAGCAGCGCCGCGCCGACGGCCCGTCCGAACGCGACGAACCACGGGTCGAGCGTGTGCACGGCGACGCGGGTGGCCGGGAGCGACATGCTGAACGCCAGCACGCCCAGCGCGCCGAGCGCGATGCCGGCGCCCGGCCGGGCCGTTACCGTCGTGGGGTCAGTAGCGCTACTCTGGGCCGTCATGAATGATGGTAGCGCTATCGACCGGGTTGTCCACCACCTGCGCCGGCTGGCGTTGGCCGCCGCGCCCGGCACGCGGCTGCCGTCGGTGCGGGAGCTGACCGCCCACCATCACACCTCCCCGGTGACCGTCGCCGAGGCGACCCGGCGGCTCGTCGCCGAGGGCCTGGTCGAGACGCGATCGGGTCGGGGCGCGTTCGTGGCGGCCCGGCGCGCCGAACCGCCCCGCCCGGACCTGTCCTGGCAGACCGTCGCGTTGGGCCCCCGGCGGTCCGGCGGGGAGGAGATGCAGGCGCTCCTGGCGTTGCCGCCGGCCGGGGCCATCCCGTTGACCGGCGGCTACCTGGACGCGGACCTCCAGCCGGCCGCCGCGCTCGGCGCGGCGCTCGCCCGCGCGGCCCGCCACCCGGCGGCGTGGCAGCGCGGTCCGGTGGAGGGGCGGGCGGACCTGCGCTCCTTCTTCGCCCGCGAAACCGGCGGCGGCCTGCGCGCCGAGGACATGGTGATCTGCCCGGGCGGGCAGGCCGCGCTCGCGTCCACCCTGCGGGCGCTCACCGTCCCCGGCGACACGCTGCTGGTCGAGTCCCCCACCTACCTGGGCGCGCTGGCCACCGCGCGCGCCGCCGGGCTGCGGGTGGTGCCGGTGCCCGCCGACGCCGACGGGGTACGCCCCGACCAGCTCGCCGCCGCGTTCGCCCGCACCGGCGCCCGGTTGTTCTACTGCCAGCCGCTGCACGCCAACCCGCACGGCGCGACGCTCAGCCCCGCGCGGCGGGCCGAGGTGGCGACCGCGATCCGCGAGGCGGGCGCGTTCCTGGTCGAGGACGACTACGCCCGTGACCTGACCATCGACGGCGAGGCGCCGCCGCCTTTGGCCGCCGACGACCCGGACGGGCACGTGGTCTACCTGCGGTCGCTGACCAAGCCCGCCGCGCCCGGCCTGCGGATCGCCGCGCTGGGCGCGCGGGGACCGGCCGGGGAGCGCCTGCGCGCCGCGCGGCTGCTCGACGACTTCTTCGTGGCCGGGCCGCTGCAACAGGCCGCGCTGGAGTTCCTCGCCGCGCCGGCCCGGGACCGGCACCGCCGTACGCTGCGCAAGGAGCTGCGGGCCCGCCGGGACGCGCTGCTCGCGGCGCTGGACCGCCACCTGCCGGAACTGACCCCGCCCGACGTTCCCCGCGGCGGCCTGCACCTGTGGGTCCGGTTGCCGGACGGCACCGACGACGTCGCGGTGACCGCGACGGCCGCCGCCGAGGGGGTCACCGTGTTCCCCGGACGGCCCTGGTTCGCCGCCGAACCGCCGGCGCCGCACCTGCGCCTCACCTACGCCGCCGCCCGGCCGGAGGCGATGGACGAGGCGGTCCGCCGGCTGGCCGTCGCACTGGGACGCTGACGGCCCGGTCCCGCCGCGCCCCGACGGGCAACCACATGGCGGGATCGTCCGGTGAACGGGCCCGGCAGGGGGTGACCCGTCACGCCCCGGTCGGGCACAGTAGTCCCGTGAGTGATACTCGTAGCCAGTCACCAGCCGGTCCGACACCGGCGATCCGGGTCGCCGTGCTCGGCGCACCCGGCCTGTGCCGGACGCTCGTGGCCGGGGTGGTCGCGGCGGCGGCCGACTTCGAGGTGGTGGCCGAGGGCGACACGGACGCCGGCGACCTGTGCCGCCTCGCCGACCTGGCGCTGCTCGACCTCCACCCGGAGGACGAGCCGGCGACCGTGGTCGCGGCGCTGCGCGCCGCCGCACCGGCCTGCGCGGTGGTGGTGTTGACGAACCGGCCGAGCGCCCGGGTGCTGCGACTGGTGCTGCACCTGTGCGTGCGTGGGGTGGTCGCCAAGGACGTGCCGCCGGAGGAGATGCTCGCCCAGTTGCGGGCCGTCGCCCAGGGGCGGCGCGCCATCGACCCGCTGACCGCCGCCGCCGCCCTGGACACCGCCGTCAACCCGCTCAGCGAACGGGAGCGGCAGGTGGCCGCCACCGCCGCGAAGGGTCTGCCCAGCCGGGAGATCGCCGCGTTGCTGCACCTCGCTCCCGGGACGGTCCGCAACCATCTGTCCAGCCTGCTGCGCAAGACCGGCGGACGGAACCGCTGGGAGGCGGTGCAACGCGCCCAGGAGGCCGGCTGGATCTGACAACAGGCCGACACCTGGTGTCGTCGGCACACTGTCTTAAATAAGATTCCTGACGGCTGGTTATCAGTTGTTCACGATAGGTCAGGAAGACGGGGGTCATGGCAGGGAGTCGACATGGTCCGCACGTTGCTCGCGTTCAAGGGACGGCTGGTCCGGGGCGCACTCGCCCACCTGCTGGCCGCCCAGGGCGACATCGACGTGGTCGCCGAGGCGGACACCCCCCACGCCGTCCGGGCCGCGCTGCTCAGCGAACGCCCCGACGTGACAGTGGTCGACATCGACGTCGTACCGGTGAACCAGCTCACCCGGCTCGCCGCCGCGGCCGACGGCAGCCACGGCGGCCGGCTGCTGGTGCTGGTGGACCAGCATCGGGCCGGGCGGCTGCGCGCGATGTTCGCCGAGCATCGCGGGTGGATCGGCTTCCTCAACCGCGACGTGCCGCCCGACCGGATCGCCGAGGGGGTCCGGCAGGTCGCCGACGGTCAGGTCGTGCTCGACCCGGACCTGGTCGTCGCCGCGCTCGAGATGGCCGACAATCCGTTGACCCCCCGGGAGCGGGAGGTGCTGGACGTGGTCGCCGAGGGCCTGCCGGTCCGCGAGATCGCGCAGAAGCTGGGCGTCTCACCGGGGACGGTCCGCAACCACCTGTCGCACATCATGGCGAAGACCGGCGCCCGGACCCGCTGGGAAGCGGTGCGGACCGCTCGGGACGCCTGCTGGATCTGACCCGGTCCCCGGCGCCCTCCCAGTAGCCCACCATCTCCCGGTACGCCGCCGAGCCGGCCAGCAGCCCCTGGTGGCTGTCCAGGTGGGCCTGCCCGCCGTCGAGCAGGAGCACCCGCCGGGCCCGCACCGCCGAGCTGATCCGGTGCGCGATCACCACGAGGGTGCCGGGCCGGGCGGCGAACGCCAACTCCAGGCGCGCCTCGGTGGCCGGGTCCAGGTGGCAGGTCGCCTCGTCGAGGATGAGCAGCGGCGCCGGCGACAGCCAGGCCCGCAGCAGCGCCACCTGCTGGCGCTCCCCCGCGGACAGCGCCGCCGGTCGCAGCGTCGCGTCGAGGCCACCGAGCCGGGCCACCAGACCGGCCAGGCCGAGCCGGTCCGTCGCCCGGATGATCGTCGGGTCGTCCAGGTCCGGCCGCAGGTAGCGGACGTTGTCCCGGACCGTGCCGGTGAACACGTACGCCTCCTGCGGGATCAGCACCCGGCGGGCGGCCAGCTCGGCCGGGGTCGCCGCGCCGGTCGGCGTGCCCGCGACGTGGACCGTGCCCGACCCGGGGCACAGCACGCCGGCCATCAGCCCTGCCAACGTGGACTTGCCGATCCCGCTCGCGCCGACGATCGCCAGGTGGTCACCGGCCGGCACGGTCAGGTCGAAGCCGTCGAGCACCGGCGCGGCGTGCGGCCCGTACCGGAAGGTCACCGCCCGCAGCGACAGCGCGGGCGCGGCCGGGTCGGGCGGCGGCGCCGCCGTCGCGCCGCCGGGCTCCCCCGGGGGTACGCAGGTGCGCAGCAGCCGGTCGAGGGTGACCACGAAGCGCAGGCCGCCGGCCGCCACGCCCTGGAACAGCGTGTGCAGCGCCGGCTGGATGCCGTGCACGACGTAGACCAGCGCGCCGAGCAGCGCGCCCGGCCCGAGGCCGCGCCCGAGCAGCCACGGCGCGGTCAGCAGCAGCACCGGCACCGGCAGCCACCCGCCGACGGCCAGGCTCAGGCTGCGCGCGGCGGCCATGGTGGCCAGCCGTCGCTCCACCCGCGCCTGCGCGTCGACGTGGCCGCCGAGCCAGCCGACGACCCGGTCCCCGGTCCCGCTGACCGTGACGTCACGATGGCCGGTCACCGCGACCACCGCGTCCCGGCCGAGCCGCTCACCGGCCCGGACGTACTCGCGTTGCCGGGCCACCATCGCCGGCAGGGCGGCGGCGAAGAGCAGCAGACCGGCGAGGACCGGCACGGTCACCAGCAGCGCGACCGGGGCGGCCAGGGAACAGAGGCCGACGACGGCCGCGCCGGCGGCGAACACGAAGCCCCGGACCACCATCAGCAGGCCGGCCCAGGTGTCCCGGACGATCTCCACCTGGTGGGTCAGCCGGGTCACCGCCGCGTCGTCGACCCGCCCGTCGCTCGCGCCGGCCAGCGTGCCCGCGACGACCCGCCGCAGCAGGTCGTCGCGGAACGGTTCCACCACGTCGCCCAGCAGCCCGTACGCCTGCCGGGTGCCGAGCGCGCCGACCAGCACGGCGAGCGCCAGCAGGCCCAGCCAGAGCAGCCCGACGCCGGGCCGACCGGCCAGGAACCCGCCGTCCACGGCGCGCGCGGTCAGCAGGCCGGTCAACGCCGCCGGCAGCGCCTCGGCCAGCGACCAGCCGGCCAGCCGCAGCAGCGGACGGCGTCGCGTCGACAGCTCCGCGCGGACCACCGCGCCGACGGTGGTCACGACCGGAACACCGCCCGGTACGCCGGGTCGTCCCACAACGCCCGGTGCGGGGCGACCGCGCGTACCCGACCACCGTCCACCCAGGCCACCAGGTCGGCGCGGGCCGCGGTGCCCACCCGGTGGCTCACCACCACCCGGGTACGCCTGTCGTCGCGGCCGGTGAGCGTGTCCACCACCCGGTGCTCGGTCACCGTGTCCAGGCTGGACGTGGCGTCGTCGAGGATCAGCAGCCGTTCGGCGCGCAGCGCGCGGGCCAACCCGAGCCGCTGCCGCTCGCCGCCGGAGAGGGCGAGCCCGGCCAGCGGGGTGCGGTAGCGCTCGGGCAGCCGCTGCACCACGTCGTCGACCTCGGCGGCGCGGGCCAGCGGCACCGGGTCACCGCCGCAGCCGACCGCCGCGCCGACCGTGTCACCGACCAGCACCGGCCGCTCGAAACCGTAGCCGACCGCCCGGCCCAGCGCCGTCGGCGTCAACTCCCGCAGCGGCACGCCGTCCAGGCGTACCTCGCCGGCGTCCGGGTCACGCAGCCGGCCCGCGACGGCCGCGAGCAGTGACTTGCCGGCTCCGGACGGCCCGACCACGGCGAGGAGCGTGCCACCCGGCACCCGCAGGTCGACCCGGTCGAGCAGCGGACGCCCGTCGTCGTCGCGGACCTCCACCCCGCTCAGCTCCAGCCGGCCCGACCCGGGCGGCAGGTCCCGGTCGCCGTGCGGGCGGAGTGGCTCGTCGAGGATCTCGGCGGCACGACCGCAGCCGGCGCGTACCCGCACGGCGGTGTTGACGGCGGCGATCGCGGCACCCAGTCCCGCGCCGATCGTGGCGTACTGGAGGGCGGCGAGCAGCTCCCCCGGGGTCAGCCGGCCGGCCGACAGCGACCAGCCGCCGACGGCGACGACCGCCAGTTGCAGCAGCGGGTTCAGCAGGGCGCCCCGGGCCGCCGCCCCGGCGAGCACCCGCCAGGTACGCAGGCCGTGCCGGCGCAGCTCGGGCAGCGGCGCGAGCACCCGCTCGACCTCGTGCCCGGCGGTGCCGGCGGCGGCGATCGTCCGGGCGCCGGCGAGCGCCTCGACCAGCCGCCCGGCCAGGTCTCCCTGGGCCCGCTGGTAGCCGGCGACCGCGCCGGACGCCTCGCTGACGAACCGCCGCAGCAGCACGGCCAGGAGCACCAGCCCGACCACGAACGTCAGGCCGAGCCAGGGATCGATCAGGGTGAGCGCGACCAGGCTGCCCAGCGGTGGCAGCAGCACGCTGCCGACCAGGACGACGGTCGGGGCGGCCTGCCCGGCGTCGGCGACCTGTCCCACCATGCGGCCGACCAGGTCGCCCACCGGCCGGCGGCCCGCGGTGCGCGGATCGAGGGCGAAGAGGTGGTGGACCAGGGCGTGCCGCAGCGCGGCGACCGAGCGGGCGCCGGCCGCGCCGGTGCCGTAGTCGTGGGCCGCCCGCGCGCCGATCAGCACCAGCACCAGGGCGACGACCACGGCGAGCCACCGGTCGGACGACGACCGCGGCGCGACGCCGACGGCGGCGTCCACCGCCCGGCCCAGCACGGCGGGAAGCGCCAACTGGGCCGCCGCCTCCACCACGGCGAGCACCGCCAACACCGGCGTCCACCAGCCGGCGAACGCCACGGCGCGCAGTGCGAGCCGGTCAGCGGGGGTCATCGGTCCTCCCACGGGCGCGGGCCCCGGACCGGCGTGAGCCGGCCCGGGGCCAAGCGACTGATCGTCAGTGGCAGGTGGTGACGCTCAGCGAGCTGTCGCCGCAGAGCAGCAGGCTGGCGTTGCTGCCACCGCCGGTACGCTCGGCGGCCGGCAGTTCCATCCCCTGAAGGTCGAGCAGAGCCATGTCGATTCCTCTTTCTCTCGTGACGTCGATGGTCGGGTGGGTCACTTACAGGTGGTGACGCTCAGCGAGCTGTCGCCGCAGAGCAGCAGGCTGGCCTGGCTGCCACCGCCGGTACGCTCGGCGGCCGGCAGTTCCATCCCCTGGAGGTCGAGCAGAGCCATGTCGATTCACCTCCTCTCCATCACGTCGGTTCGGGTCGCCCCGGGGGAACCGGGGGGTCGGTGGGCCGCTCAGTCCGCGCCCGCGACGCGCGTCGCGCCGGGCAGCGGGGTGAGGAACGGCAGTTGGAGCGCGCCGTCCGGCCGGGTGGCGGCGAGCGCGGCGAGCACGCCGGCGGTGCCGGTGGCCAGGTCCATGGAGAGTCGCAGCAGCTGGTCGCCGGGGAACGCGGTCCGGTCCCGGTACGGCAACGCGTGCCAGCCGAGCAGCCGGGCCTGTTCCCGGGCCGCGTCCCGCTCCCCCCGCTCGGCGAGGTACGCGACGATCCCGGCGCGGCCGGCGAAGAGGCCGGACTGCGCGTAGAACGGGAAGTCGGCGCATCGGCGGATCGCGGTGGCCTCGTCGCGCAGCTCGTCGTCGGGCCGGTGACGCAGGTACCGGTCGAGCACCAGTCCGATGCCGACACTGCCCTCGGCCAGGTAGGGCATGGTCCGCCAGCCCTCGTTGACCTCCAGGTGCCCGGCGTCGCGGCGGACGCAGCGGCGCAGGTCCTGGCGCAGCGCGGTGCGCGCGTGGTCGAGCAGCTCGTCGTCGCCGTGCCGCTCGTACATCCGGAGCAGCATCAGCGCCACGCCGGCCCCGCCCCGGGTCAGCCCGGCGTACGGGTGTCGTCCGCCGCTGATCTCGGCGACCGAGTCGACGTCGCCGAGCCGGCCGACCACCACGTCGACGGCCTGCCGGGCCGCGTCGGCGTAGCGCCGCTCGCCGGTGAGCGCGCCGAAGTGGGCGAGGTTGAGCGCGATGCCGGACAGCCCGCCGGTGAGGTCGTCGCGCAACTCCGTCCAGGGCTGGTCGAGGCAGAGGTCGAGCAGGCGCAGCGCCTCGTCCCGGTGCCCGAGCAGGTCGAGCACGTACGCGATGCCGTTCAGCCCGTCGTAGAGGCCGAGCCGGCTGCCGGAGGCGGGTTGGCGTACCCGGTCGATCAGCCACTGCTCGTGCGCGGGGTCGGTGCCGGCGCCGCTTTCGTGCAGCGCCCAGAGCACCCCGGCCGCGCCGTACGCCAGGTTGAGCCCGCCGTCGGCGCCGGCGAACTGGCGGATGTCGCCGGGGAAGAGCCGGTCGTCGCGGTCCGGGGTGGCGCTGGCGGTGATCGCCTCGGCGAGCCGGTCGCGCAGGCCCGGCCAGTCGTCCGGGTCGATCGTGACGGCACGTCGCAGGTCCGTCGGGCGACTGCCGACGATCACCTCGACCGCCTCGTCCAGCAACTCGCGCGGCACCGGGAAGTTCTCGGCGATCACGTCGGCCAGGTGCGCCGCCTTGGCCGGGGCCAGCCGCAGCATCGCGGTCAGCGGCAGGAACAGGGCGAGCCGCAGGCAGGCCAGCGCGTAGCGGTCGACGTCGACGCCGGTGCGGTCGCGGGGCGCGGCGAACGCCTGGTTGCGCAGCGCGGGGCGGGTCGCCTCGGCGACGTCGGCGGCCACCTCGAAGTCGATGAGCGTCACCGCGCCGTCGTCGCCGACCATGATGTTGAACATGTGGAGGTCGCCGTAGACGATGCCGTGCGCGTGGATCGCGGCGACCGCCTCGGTGACCTGGCGGTGCACGTCGAGCGCCCAGCGGGTGTAGTCGGCCCGGTCGGCGTCGAGGTGCACCAGCGGGTACCGCTCGACCACCACCTGGTTGAGCGGCCGGCCCTCGACGAAGGCCAGGGCGAGGAACTCGTGCCCGCCGAAGCTGAACTCGTCGTGCACCCGGACCAGGTGCGGCACGTCGGCCAGCCGGCGCAGCGTCTGCGCCTCGCGGCGCAGCCGGGTGACCGCGTCGGTGCCGGTGGCGTCCAGTCCGGCGTGCGGCCGGGCCTCCTTGAGCACCACCCGCTGGTCGGTCCGCGTGTCACGGGCCACGTAGAGGCCGCCGCCGTTCGAGAAGTGGATCACCTTCTCGATCCGGTACGGCAGGTCGGTGGTGCTGGCCGCGTTCCGGGCGGCCAGGTGCGGGGCGAGGAAGTCGGGCAGCGTCACCCACTCCGGCACGTGGAACACCGGGTCCCGCCGGTCCGGCACGAGCGTGCCGTCCGGAGTCTCGATCGCCGGCACGGTCTGCCCGTCGTCGGAGACGCAGTAGCGGGCCGCGAAGCCGCCGTAGCGCAGGTGCACCGGGCCGTCGCCGTAGCGCAGGTCGCTGAGGATGTACGGCCCGGTCTCGCCGTCGAGCAGGTCGGCGAGTTCCTTGGCGGTCAGCTCCAACTCGGCGTCGTCACGCGGGTAGACGGTGACGAACTTCCCGCTGGCGCCGCGCCGGGCGTACTTGCTGTTGCGCATGAGCAGCAGCCGCGGGCCGCGCAGGTGCTTGAACGCGATGCCGCGGGGCCGGCAGTACTCCACCACGCGGGCCAGCACGCGCTCCGCGTTGTCGAGCCGGGCCGACACGTGGATCTTCCAGCCCTGCGCGGGGAGGGTCCCGCCGACCGGGCCGTGGATCAGCCAGTCGTCCTTGACCTCGCACTCCCAGCCGTCCGGCACCGTGCCGGTCGGGTAGGCGTCCGCCTCGGCCGTGGTGCCGGCCAGCGAGTCGTAGAAGAGCGGATCGACCGCGCAGTACGAGTCGTACCGTTCGTCCATGTCGGTTGCCTCCACCGGCTGATCGGTTGACGTCAATCCTGCGGATGGCGGAGGCGTGGGCCCAGTGCGACAAGTCATGACCGACCGATGAGTTTCACCCCCCGAAGTCGTGACAACAGCGGAGTTTGAAATCGTGAATACCCCGTGACCAGTCCCGGAGCACGCCCACCTCGCCAGTCCTCGCCGATCTTGGGCTTGTGGTGCCACGGTATGCCGGTTTCGCTCCTTATCGGAGGTGCCACCACTCCAGCATCGGCGCTTCGGTCGAGAGCTGGGCGACCAGGGCGCGCGCCGTCGGACGGTGGCGGATCTCGGCCGGCGCGAGGCGCTCCGCCCGGACCAGGGCCTTCGCCGCGCGCTCGGCGTCACCCACCATCAGGTACGCCCGCGCGGCGTCCACCAGATGCGCGGCGCGATGCTCCAGCGGCAGCCACCGCCACCCCTGCACCGCGATCGCCGCCTCGTGCCGGGCGACCGCCTCCGCACCGTCGCCCCGTTCCACGGCGGCGACCACCCGGGCCACGTCCACCGCCGCCGGCCCGAACGCGGTCCGACAATGGTCGTGCCCGTCACCCACCCGGACGGCCATCTCCGCCGCCTCGTCCAACAACTCACCGGCCGCACGCCCGTCGCCGGCCCGCGCCGCCGTCAACGCCGCCTGCGCCAGCAGCGTCCCGCACAGCGACAACTCTTCCGGCGTACCCGAATCGGGGTCGCGCGGCGCGACCCGGTACGCGGCGGCCAACAGCACCGACCGCGCCCGCGCCGACGCCCGCAGCACCGGCCCGAGCTGCACCGCCGCGCAGGCCAGCAACGTCCGGTCCCCGGTCGCGGCCGACATCGCCCGGTCGGCGGCCAGCCAGGCGAGACTCGCCTCGTCCAACTTGGTCAGCAGCGCCGCCGCCACCCGGTACGCGTCCACCACCACCGCCCGGCCTGCCTGCGGGTCCCGCGCCTGCCAGCGTTGGACATCGGTCAGCAACGCCGGAAGCTGCTCGACCACCTGCGGATAGCGGGCATGCCGGTAGGTGTCCCAGGCGTGCGCCACGGCCCGACCCCACCGGTCCGGCGGCGTCTCCCGCCCGGCCGTCATCCCGTACGTGGACAGGGCCGCCCGGATGCGCGCGACGCCCTCGCCGCGCTCGGCCACCTCGGCGGGCCGGACATCGTCACCGAGCAGCATCGCGGCGTCGACCCGCAGCACCGCCGCGATCTCCCGGATCGTCGACACCCGCTCCAGCGAGCGTACGCCGCGTTCCACCTTGTCCACCCAGCTCTTCGACTTGCCCAGCCGGTCGGCGAACGTCTGCTGCGACAGCTTGCGGCGCACCCGCAGGTAGGCAACGCGCCGGCCGATCGGCACCCGCTCACCGGTCACGACGCCACCGCCGGTCCGGCACCGCGCGGGTGGTGTCCTCGACGGGTGTTCGTTCCGCCTCGGCCTGCGCGATGATCCGCTGCCGGGCCGCCTCCTGCTCGGCGGCTTCCGCCTGTTCACCTGGGCTCTGTTCCGGCTCGCGCTGGCTACCGCTCATGTGCGACCTCCTGGAAGACGCGGCGGTGATGCCCTCGGGGAACGGCATCACCGCGCTGTTCAGGGGCGCGACTCGCGACTGAGGTGACGTCCCGTCATCTCAACGATCGCGGCCCGTATCCAGAGGTTCACCCAGCGAGATTTCCGCAGCCAGGTGCAGAACAGACCAGGGCAAATAGTCCGCAAAAATGGTCGTACGTCGCGTACGACTATGCGCCGACCAGTGATGCCAACTCGGCCAACTCCTTGGTCATCGTGCGCCGCCGCCGTTCAGCGATCGATTTCACGATGTCCCGGGCGTACCGCTGCTGCCGAAGCCAGGCCGGTGCCCGGTCCCGCAGGTCCATGAGCACTCCGGTCGCGTCCGAGTAGGTGCCGGTCTGCACATGCGACCAGGCGACGTCCAGAAAGTGCCGCTGACGAGACGAGGGTGTCACCTGCGGGGATCGGTGCACCTGCCGTGCCAGCGCAAGCGCCTCGTCCGGGCGCCCCGCGATCACCGCCGCCTCCACGCGCATCAGGTGCACGCCCTCGGTCGAGTAATCGTTCCCGATGAGATCGGCGTCCGGGTAGCGCCGGTCGCCGAGCCGATGTGCGCCGGCCGCCGCCAAGTCCAGCATGTCGCGGGCGTCATCGTGCCGCGCATCCCGCACCGCTGCCGAGGCTGCCTTGATCAGCAAGAACCCCCACGCCGCCAAGTCGGCCGGGGACGCCGTGGACAGCTTCGGCTCGACCTGATCGGCGGTGCGCACCGCGAGGACTTCCGCCTCCCCGAACCGGGCCTGCCGCAGCAGCAGCCAGCACATCGCCGCGACCGCCGCAGGACCGACCGTCGGGTCACCGCTAGGCCGGGCATGATCGAGTGCTGCGGTGAGCGCGACATGCGCCAGGTCGACCCGGCGAAGCTGGATGAGCAGCCGACCGGCCAACTGGTGCGCCTGGGACGCGAGCGCATGCGCGGCCAATCGCTCGTCGCCGTCGGCGATATCGACGAAGGTTCGCGCCTCGTCCAGCAGGCCAGGGATCAATGTGAGCGCGGCAGCGTAGTCGTTGGCGTGATAGATCGTGTTGGCCGCGAGGATCGAGCGGCGCACGTCAGCGGCGGTCGGTGGGCCGATCTCGGGCTCGTCGAGCACCGAACGCCCGTCGAGGCCGGACACCGGCGTCAGCGCCCGGCGGACGGCCACGAGGCCGAGTGGCTCGGCGTTGGGCTCGCGCATCGCCTGCGCCTGTGCGGCAGAGCCCATCAGGGCAGTGGTGGGGACGCCGAGCGCGGTGGCCAGCTTGTTCAGCGTCGACATGCGGGCACTGGTGCGTTCGTTCTGCTCCAGCTTGCGGATGGTCTCCACGCTCACACCAGCCTTCTCGGCCAGACGTTCCTGCGTCAAGGTGGACTCGGTGCGCAGCTTGCGCAGGTGATCACCAATGGTCGTGAGCATGGCAGCCTCCCCGGCAGCGGACTGTGCCCCGAACCCGCCGGCCGTCCGACGGGCCACCACTTCGGACGGTACACCGAGCCGCCGACTCGATGGTGACGGTGAGCGTTCGAAACGCGACAGCCGGTGCAGCACACGATGACATCGAGGCGCTCAACGGAGTGCGCCCCCGACCCTCACGCAGGGACGCCGATTCGTGCGCCCGGACCGACCCACGCCCGGCGCGCATGGGCTGCATTACCAGCAGACCGCCGCTCCCAGACGCTCGAACTTGTTCTTCGGGAAGTCGAGCGGGCCGCTCGGCAGCAACATTGATGGCCGACAGCAGACTCTTGCCGCCAACGTGCAGTTAAGGCCGAATTATCCCGCCAGCCCAGACAATTGCCATCAGTCTGCCGCACGCCGATCCAACCAACACTATGAGACCAAATAGCACTCCCCGAAATGGCTCCTTTTTGCCAGCCGAACAACGGTCAGGGAATTTGTAGGCATCCCTGAGCAGCAGAGATATCCAATGATTGCCGTCGAGCCGGGTAGGGCGGGATTTCTGGCACGGTCGTACCGACCAGTATCTATTGCGCTTTCGAAAATCGCAGCGATAGCCTACGTCCCCGATCACGCGCCACGGGGGTTCAATTCTCGGGCGTCCACTGACAGGAGACAACGTGCTCAGACGCTTTGCAACCGCCGGAATCGCCCTGTTGGCCTGCCTCGCGGCCACCGGAGCGGTGGCAATGCCGGCGCACGCCTCGGAACCCGACTGTTCTCTCAATTGTGACGGCGGGGGCGGGGGTGGCACCGGCGACCCCGGCACGCCGCCGCCTCCGTCGCCACCGGCGTACAACCTGCAAGGCGTGATCCAGTTGGAGAGCGTCGGCCACGAAGGAGCCTGGCCGTTCCGCGTCGGCGGCATCAAGGTCCGTGGCTACTCTCGGCTCGCCACCTGGAGCAACGACCGGGTGGACGCCAACTACATCAACGTCCGGTGCTCGGCCACCGTGCTCAGCTACTCCACCAACGACTACGACTCGGAGAACAACGGCGCGCTCGTCGACGTGACCTTCTGGTCGCCGACCGTCCCGGTCAGTGGCGTCCCCGCCCAGTCCCGGACGGTCACGGTCAACTGCACCCACCACGCCGAGAAGAACGGCGTCACCTACGACACCACCAGCACCGCCCAGTTCGTCATCCCCGAGTGATTCTCCGGGGTGGCCCGGTCCGGGCCGGGCCACCCCGGAGTACTCGCGCCCGAGCGGGCGCCGCGCCCTTCAGTCAGCCGGGTTCAGTGGCAGGTGCCGCTGCCGCCGTCGGTGAAGGTCTGCCCGACGACCGGCAGAAAGCGCCAGTCGTATCCGCCGGTGTAGAGGGTGAGCCTCAGGACGCCGTAGGTGGTGCCGTTGCGTACCTCGCTGTTGGGCACCACGGTGCCGAAGTTTGACTGGAGGGAACGACCGCCGGTGCCCACCACGAACTCGCGGATGCCCCGGGCGGGGTCGGCGGTCCGGTCCGGGGACTGGGGGGCGAACCGTTCGTACTGGTGGGCGTGCCCGTTCAGCACGATCTCGGCGCCGGCGTCGTAGAGCGCCTGGAACAGCGGTAACACGTCGGGCGCCTGCCGCTCGCCGGAGCTGAACAGGGGATGGTGCCAGTAGGCCAGGGTGCAGCGGCTGGGGTGGGCCGCGAGGTCGGCACGCAGCCACCGCTCCTGGGCCGAGCCCGCCTGGCAGCCACCCACCTTGGCGCAGTTGGAGTTCAGCACGACGATGTGCCAGTCGGAGGAGCCGGGCAGGTCGTACGAGTAGTAGCCGAGTCCGGCGGGCCCGGCCGCCGCCCCGAAGTAGGCGAAGTAGGGGGCGGCGTTGGCGGTGAGGTACTCGTGGTTGCCGACCGCGGGACGGGTGCGGGCCTTGTGTCGCCCCCAGGTCGGCTGGTAGCAGTTGGCGAACTCGGCGGTGGTGCCGGACTCGTAGACGGAGTCGCCGATCGTGGCCACGGTGCCCGGCTGGCTGTCCAGGATCCGCGCGGTCTCCTCGTCCCGGTCGGTGGTGCAGCCCGCGATGTCCCCGGCGGCCAGCAGGATGTTGTCGGGGCTGGGGGGCACACCGGTGTCGACAGCGAGTCGAGGCCAGTTCTCGGCGCTCTCCCGGGCGTCGTAGTAGGCGCCGTCCGGGTCGCTGGAGGAGATGGCGAAGCTGACCACCATGTTGCCGGTCACCGCGGCGGTCACGTCGGCCTGATACCAGCGATCGGGCTTCACGATGCCGAACCGGGACAACGGCGAGCCGATTCGGGACGGTCGGTTGGCATAGGTCAAGGTCGTCTCGACCCAGTTCGTGCCGGTGCGCTCGATCGTGCCACCCGTGAGGCTGCCCGCAAAGCTCGCGCTGCTGGTGTGCATCACCAACCGGGCATGCACCACGGGTGCGGTCAGGCCGGTGACCGCGAAACTCACGTACGAGATCCGGGCCGGACCCGCGGCCACCGCCAGCGTCGACGACGTGTCGTAGTTCGTGGTGGGGGCGGCGGCGTTGACGTAACTGTCGTTGGTGGCGGCGAAGACATGGGTCGTGATGGCCGCCTCGGCCGGCGAGCCGACGGTCAGGGCGGCACCGACCACGACCGCGCTGAGGATCGCGGCGAGCAGGGCGCGGGGGGTCCCGGTGGTCCGGGACGGAACGGGCCGGGTACGGAGGAGCATCCGTGGAGTACATCCGGACCGCCGTGAGCGGGGCGTCACCACGTCGACCGGCCCGGTGACGCAGCCGCCGCATTCGGGGGCCGCCGGGAGACTCCTCTCCCGGCGGCCCCGACGATCGGCGGATCAGTTGCGGACGATGGTGAACGTGCTGGTCGTGTTCTTGATGTCCTGGTAGTTGTCGGTCAGGCGCAGGTTCGTGAACGTGGCCGAGCCGACGGCCGGGCCCTGGCCCGCCTCGGGCATCTCGTTGACCCAGATGCCGAAGCCGGACTTCGCGTCGAACGCGTCACCGCTGCGCCGCGCCCCGGAGATCGACACGTTGGTGAGCACCGTGTCGGTGATCGGGTTCTCCGGCTGGCTGCCGGTGTACTTGGTCTGGAACATGATTCCGGAGTACGTCGGGTCCACGATGTCCACGTCGGTCACCCGGATGCCGCGGAACTCCTTGGACGCGGAGAACAACCACATCGCGGGGAACGTCTGCGCGCCCCAGAAATGCCCGCCCGAGCGGATCAGCGAGATGTTCTCGAACCGGGTGGGCGGGCTCGCGCCGAACCCGACGAACGGGTAGCCGAAGTCCAGCGAGCTGATGGTGATGCCCGAGTACGTCAACTGGTCGGCGATGTAGAGGTTGCGGAAGATGTTGTCGTAGCCGCCGTACACGGCGATGCCGGCCGCCCGCCAGGTCAGCGTGGCGGTCAGGTTCTCGAACACGTTGCCGTGGTTTCCGCCGGAGCCGCCCTGGTCGGTGGCGGAGAACAACGCGAACGCGTCGTCACCGTTGGAGCGTCCCTCCGAGTTGGTGACCAACGCGTTGGTGCTGCCGTTGGTCATGTTCACCGCGTCGGCGAACGTGTTGCGGAACCGGCTGTCCCGGATGGTCAGCCCGTCCACGCTCACCCCCCAGTACGCGCAGACGGTGTGCTCCACCCAGACGCTGTCCAGCGTCAGGTTGTCCACGTCCTTCAACTCGCCCCACACCTTGCCCGGACCGTCGATCCGGTTGGTGTAGTTGCCGAAGAACGCCAGGTGGGCGAAGGTCGACCCGCTGGCCGAGGACTCGACCCGGAACCCGGCGTCGGTGTTCTGCTGGTTCGTCGGCGTCTGGAAGCGGGTGTACCACATGCCCGCGCCGACGACCTTCACCGCCTTGCCGTACACCTGGAGCTTCTGCGCGGTCTCGTAGGTGCCGGCGGGCAGGTAGACGCCGACAAGCGTGCCGGTGGTGTCCATCCGCACCGCGTCCAGCGCGTTCTGCACGTCGGCGTGGCTGAAGCCGGTGGGCACCTTGTACCGGGTCGGGTCCGGGTTGGCGCGCGGCGACACCAGCTCGGTGTTGACGAAGTCGATCGCGTACGTGGTGCTGTTGGCCGGGTCCTTCTGGAGCCGGATCCGGCTGCCCGCCGGGACGGTGGCGTTGAGCAGCACGTTCGCCTCGTCGTAGAGGTGCCGGGGCGCGCCCGCGCTGGGCGAGTCGCTGGGGGCGGCCTCCGCGCCGTAGAGCCAGATGTGCTTGGAGGTGAGGCTGATCGGCTTGTGCAGCACGCCGTTGACGTAGACGTTGAGCGTCGAGTCGATCCCGCCGCCGCCCGGTGCGTCCGGGATGGAGAAGCGGGTGACCAGTGCGTTCGCGGCCGACTTGGTGGTCCACTCGACGTACGCGCCGGTGGTGTTGAGCGTGACCGCGCGCCGGCCGGACGCCTCGCCGGCCAGGTCGCCGATGGTGCGGTTCGGGCCGATCACCTGCGCGCCGCCGCCGACCGAGCCGTCCTCGGCCTCGTACGCGTCGTACCCCAGGTTCGCGCCGCGCCCGACGAACAGCGGCCGGTCACTTGTGTTGTTCTGCCGCTTCACCGGCAGCTCGTTGGCGTCGTCGGCGAGCACCACCCGCACCGTGTAGCGGCCGTTGGCGGCGGTCCAGGTGCCGAGCGACACCGGGCCGGCGGTGGCCCCGGCGGCGATCGTGCCGGAGTACGCGCCGGTCAGCGTGCGGACCACCGTGCCGGCGTCGTTGAGCACGGTGAGCGTGATGCCGTGCGCGCCGCTCGCCGACGCGATCGTGCCCTGGTTGCGCAGCGTCACCGCGAAGCTGACCGTGGCGCCGGCGGCCGGCGTGCCGGGCGACCAGGTCACCGCGGAGGCCACCAGGTCGGAGCTGGCCACCGGGCTGACCGTCAACGCGGTCGGGTTGGTGTAGGAGTTGTTCGCCTCGTTCTGCTCGATCACCGTGTTCGACTCGTCGACCTTGGCGGTGAGCTGGTAGCTGCCGGCGTCGCGCGCGCCGATGCTCGCCGAGACGGTGGTGGACGCGCCGGCCGCGAGCGCGCCGACGGCGGCGGTGCCGACCTTCGTCGTACCCAGGTAGAGGTTGACGGTGGTGGCGGCGGACGCGGCGGTGCCGGCGTTGCGCACGGTGGCGGACAGCGTGATCGCGTCGGTCTCGACCGGCGCGGCGGGCGAGGCGGTCAGGGCGGTGACGGTCAGGTCCGGGTTGGCCGCCGGCACGCCGATGACCTGGAACTCCGCGACCTGGCCGTTGGAGGAGCCGGAGTTCGCGGTGAACTGCAACCGGACGTCCGCGGTGGTCGCGGAGACCGGGACGGTCACCGTGTTGCCGGTGTTCGGGTTGAAGGAGTACGTCGCGGAGCCGACCAGGCTGGTGAACCCGGACGCGGACTGCTCCCGCCCGAGCACCTGGAACGTCTGGGTACGCGCGCCCCACGCCGGGTCCGGGTTGAGCTTCACCACCACCGCGCTGATGCTGGCGTTCGCGCCCAGCGCCACGGTCAGCGTGCTCGGGTACGCGCCCGGCGCGCCCTCCCAGTAGGTGGCGACGTCGTTGTCGACCGCGTTGGCGGCGTTGAACACGTGCACCACGGAGGAGGCGGTGGCCGGCTTGCCGACCGCCAGGTTGGTGCCGCCGGTGGTGCTGCCGGTGCGGGTCACCGTGTTGCTGTTCGCCGACACGTTCCCGGCCGCGTCGCGGGCCCGCACCTGGTAGGAGACGGTGGCGCTGTCCGGCTGGCTGTCGGTGAACGTCAGCGTGGAGCCGCCGACGCTGGTGCGCAGCACGCCGTTGGCCCACACCTCGTAGCCGGTGACGCCCACGTTGTCGGTGGACGCCGTCCAGGTCAACCGGATCTGCCCGCTGGCCGGCTGGGTGTAGGCGAGGTTGCCGGGCGCGGTCGGCGCGGTGGTGTCGCCGGTGTTGCCGGTGCGGGTCACCGTGTTGCTGTTCGCCGACACGTTCCCGGCCGCGTCGCGGGCCCGCACGTAGTAGGCGACGGTGGTGCCGGCCGGCTGGGTGTCGGTGAAGGTCAGCGTGGTGCCGCCGACGCTGGTGCGCAGCACGCCGTTGGCGTACACGTCGTAGCCGGTGACGCCGACGTTGTCGGTCGACGCGGTCCAGGTCAGCCGCACCTGGTCGGTGGCCGGCTCGGTGAACGCGAGACTGCCCGGCGCGCTGGGCGCCTGGGTGTCGCCGGTCGCCGGGCCGTAGATCTCCAGCTCGGAGAGCTGCCCGGCCGGCCAGGCGCTGTTCGCGGTGAACAGCAGCCGCAGGTAGCGGGTGGACGCGGTGGGCACGGTGACGGTGACCGTGTTGCCGCCGGCCGGGTCGAACGCGTACGACGCGGACGCGACGAGCGTGCCGAACGTGGAGCCGTTGGTGCTGCCCTGCACCGTCAGCGTCTGGTTGCGCGCGCCCCAGCCGGTGGGCAGCCGCAGCACCAGCCGGTTGACGCTGGTGGCGGTGCCCAGGTCGGCCTGGATCCACTGCGGGAACGCGTTGTTCGGGCTCTCCCAGTAGGTGGCCGCGTTGCCGTCGTTGGCGTTGCCGGCCCCGTACACGTCGGAGTGGCCGCTCTCGGTCATGGTCTTGCCGAGCGCCAGGTTGGTCGAGGAGCTGGCGGTGCCGTAGACCTCCAGCTCGGCGAGTTGGGCGGCGGCCCAGCCGGTGTTCGCGCTGACGGCCACGCGCAGGTAGCGGGCGTTGGTGGCGGAGAAGCCGAGCGTCACGGTGTTGCCGGCGGCCGGGCTGAACGCGCGGGCGGCGGACGCGACGACCGTGGTGAAGCCGCTGCCGTCGGCGCTGGCCTGCACGGACAGCGTCTGGTTGCGGGCCTCCCAGGCGGCCGGGAGCTTGAGCACGACCTGGTCGACGGCGCGGCTGGTGCCGAGGTCGACCTGCGCCCACTGGGGTAGCGCGCCGCTGCTCTCCCAGTAGCTGCCCTGGTTGCCGTCGGTCAGGTTGGCGGCCACGAACGAGCCGTTGACGCTGCTGGCGCTGGCGGGCCGGCCGGCGGCGAGGTTCGGGCCGCCGGCGGCCAGGGCCGGCGGGGCCGGCGCCGCGGTGACGGCCAGGCCGACCGCGGCGAGCACCGCGACCATTCGGGTACGGAATCTGGACATGGTGGACGGACACCTTCTTCCCGGGGGACGTGGAGAGGCGTTGACGGGGGTGGGGGATGTGGTGCGGCGGGGACCCGGGCGGGTCCCCGCCGCGCCGGGTCAGGAGGCGTAGACCTCGAACTCGGAGAGCTGGCCGGCCGGCCAGCCGGTGTTGCCGGTGAAGGTCAGCCGCACGAAGCGGCGGTCACCGGCGGGCAGCGCGACCGACACGGTGTTGCCGCCTGCCGGGTCGAACGTGTAGCCGGCCGCCGACTTGAGCGTGGTGAACGACGCGCCGTCGGTGGAGCCGAGCACGGCCACCGTCTGGGTGCGGGTCTGCCAGGCCGCCGACGGCGGCAGCTTGAGCACCACCCGGGCCACCGGCCGGGCGCTGCCCAGGTCGACGGTCACCGACTGCGGGAACGCGTTGTTGGCGCTCTCCCAGTAGGTGTTCACGTTGCCGTCGACCGTGTTGCCGGCGCCGTAGACGTCGGCGTGGCTGGTCTCCGCGACCGGCCGGCCGGCGGCCAGGTTGCCGGTCGGCGGCGCGGTGGTCGGCGGCGGGGTCGACGGCGGGGTGGTGGTCGGCGGCGGGGTGGTCGTGCCGCCGCCGTACACCTCCAGCTCACTGAGCTGGGCCGCCGGCCAGCCGGTGTTGCCGGTGACGGTGACCCGGACGTAGCGGCGGGCGCCGGACGGCAGCGCGATCGACACGCTGTTGCCGGCCGCCGGGTCGAACACGCGGCCCGCCGACGCGGCGAGCGTGCTGTAGGAGGAGCCGTCGGTGGAGCCGAGCACGGAGAGCGTCTCGGTGCGGCGCTCCCAGCCGGCGGGGAGCTTGAGCACCACCCGGTCGACCGTGCGCGACGCGCCGAGGTCGACGGTCACCGACTGCGGGAACGCGTTGTTGGCGCTCTCCCAGTAACTGGTCGCGTTGCCGTCGACCGCGTTGCCGGCCGCGTACGTCTGGTTGACGCTGGTGGCGGTCGCCGGCCGGCCGAGGGCCAGGTTCCCGCCGGTCGGCGGCGGCGTGGTCGGCGGCGCGGTGGTCGGCGGGGCCGTGGTCGGGGGCGCGGTGGTCGGCGGCACGCTGGTGGGCGGCGGGCTGGACGGGCCGTTGCCCCACTGCGGCTGCGGCCACGGCCCGCAGTACGGGGTGGCCGTGTACCAGCCGGAGTTGCCGCTGCCCTGGGTGATCTGGAAGCCGCTGCCCACGCAGTTGTGCATCGGGTTGGCCTGCGCGATGTTGGTGGCCCGCACGTTGGTGAAACTGACCTGGCTGGGCGCCTGCACCTGGAGCGCGTACGTGCCCGCGCCGTCGATGCGCACGTTGCTGAACGAGATGCCGCTGGTCTGCCCCTCGATCCAGTGCAGCGCCGCGTACGAGCTGTCCAGGATGTCGGTGTCGGTGACGGTGATGGCCGCGCCCTGGATCGGCTCGTTGAGCGCGGAGAACCAGATCGCGCCGACCCCGAAGTTCCAGTTGTAGTCGGAGTTGCCGTTACGGATCAGCGTGTTGCGGGCCACCGTGATGGTGCCGGCCACCGCCGTCGGCCCGGTGACGCCGGGATAGCGGTTCGCGACGTGGATGCCACCGCCGTTGGTCACCGAGTCGGCGGTCACGTTGTCGGCGATGGTGATGTTCCGCCCGCCGTACGTGACGAGGTGGTTCGCCAGGATCGTCACGCCGATGGTGTTGTGGGTGAACGAGTTGCCGACGTTCGGCACGCTCTGCGCCCACATGGCCAGCGCGTCGTCACCGGTGTTGCGGACGAACGTGTTGGTCACCGTGGAGTTGGTGACGCCCCAGTGGAAGTTCACCCCGTCGGCGGTCTGGTCCAGGATGCGGCTGTTGCGGATGGTGAAGTTGTCCATCGGCCCGTCCATCCAGGCGCCGACCTTGGTGTGCTGCAACCAGAGGTTGTCCACCACCGAGTCGGTCATCGCGCCGCCGAGCGCGTTGACCTGGTCCTCGTCGACCCGCTCCCGGATGTCGCCGATGATGGCGAAGTCCCGCAGCGTGACGTTGCGGCTCGGTCCACCGGCCTCGTGCGAGCGGATCTCACCGGAGTAGCCGCCGCCGGGCACGTACTTGCCGTAGATGCCGGCGGCGCGCTTGCGGTCGGTGGGGTGCCGGCCGCCGAGCACCGAGTACCACGGCCCCGCGCCGCGCAGCGTCACGCCGTCGACCACCACGTGGTCCCAGAGCGTGAACGTGCCGGACGGGATCCACACCGCCTTCCCCTGCGCCTTGCCGGCGTCCACCGCGGCCTGGAACTTCGCGGTGGAGTCGGTGGCGCCGGTCGGGTCCGCGCCGAAGTCGGTGACCACGTCCAGCACGCCGGACGGCTTGCTGATGGGCGCGGCGACCAGCTCGAAGTCGGCCAGGTCGATGGTGAACGTGGGCGACTGCGCGGTCGAGGAGACCTGGAGGCGGATCTTCGTGCCGGCCGGGTAGGTGGTGCCGAACATCGCCCGGGTCTCGTCGTAGAAGTGGTGCGGGTTGGTGTCACCCGGGTTGTTGTTGAACGGGTAACCGCCGTAGTACCAGCCGTACCGGGAGGTGACCGGCACGGCCTTGACCAGCGTGCCGTTCGCACGCAGGTCGATGGCGGCGTCCCGGCCGGTGCCGGCGGCGTTGTCCGGCAGGCTGTAGCGGAACGTGACCGCGTTCGCGGGAGCGGCGAGCGTGAACTCGACGTACTCCCCGACCGCGTCGAGCGTGACCGCCTCCCGGCCGGACGCCTCGGACGGCAGCGTGCCGTAGCGTCGGTCCGGGCCGATCTTCGTGCCGTTGTGCGCGACCTGCTCCGCCTCCTGCTCCCGGAACGGGACGGTGGCGCCGCGGCCGGCGATGTCGAACGGGGACAGCCCGGCGGCCTGCGCCGGGGTGGCGGTGGAGGTCAACGCCACGACGGTGAGTGTCGAGGCGGCGAGCGCGGCGGCGGCCAGGGCCGCCAGCCCGGTGGTGCGGTGGCGGTGCGCGGTGCGGTGCTCGGCCATGCGGGGTGTGCTCCCTTTCGTCGGTGGCCAGGTCCCCCGTTGCGGCGGTGCTGTCCTTCCTCCCCAGGTGCGGTGGCGGCCGGGACGGGCCGCCGGTCGTGGTGCGGCGCGGTGACGCCGGCGGCGGGACGGAGCCCCCGGCGCCACCGCGGTTCAGCGCGATCCGGTACGCAGCCAGACCGCGGTGTCCGGTGGCAGCCGGTCGTCGTCGAGTGGACCGCTGGCCAGCAGCAGCCGGTCGTGTGCGGGCAGCGGCACGGCCTCCCGGCCCAGGTTGACCAGGCAGGCGAAGCCCGGTTCGCGGGCGAACGCGAGCACCCCCTCCGGCGCGGGCAGCCAGCGCAACGCGCCGTCGCCGAGCGCCGGTTCGGCCCGGCGCAGGCCCAGCGCCGTCCGGTACAGCTCCAGCATCGAGTGCGGGTCGCCGGTCTGGACGCGGGCGGTACGGTCCTTCCAGTCCGCCGGCTGCGGCAGCCACGGCGCGGCGGTGGCGTCGTCGGGGCTGAACCCGAACGGCGGCGTGTCGCCCTGCCAGGGCAGCGGCACCCGGCAGCCGTCACGGCCCGGGTCGACCCGTCCGGAGCGTTCCCACATCGGGTCCTGCCGCAGCTCGTACGGGATGTCCTCGACCTCCCAGAGCCCCAGCTCCTCGCCCTGGTAGACGTAGGCGGCACCGGGCAGCGCGAGGCTGAGCAGCGCGGCGGCGCGGGCCCGGCGGGTGCCGAGTTCCAGGTCGGTGGGGATGCCCTCACGCTTGGCGGCGAAGCTGAACGTGGTGTCCGCCCGGCCGTAGCGGGTGACGTGCCGGGTGACGTCGTGGTTGGACAGCACCCAGGTGGCCGGCGCGCCGACCGGCGCGTGTGCGGCCAGCGTGCCGTCGATGCTGTCCCGCATCGCGGCGGCGTCCCAGGCGCAGCCGAGGAAGTCGAAGTTGAACGCGGTGTGCAGCTCGTCCGGGCGCAGGTAGTTCGCGAACCGCTGCCGGTCCGGCAGCCACACCTCACCGACCAGCGCCCGCTCGCCCGGGTAGCTGTCGGCGATCCGCCGCCAGGCGCGGTAGACGTCGTGCACGCCGTCCTGGTCGCGGAACGGGTGCGGCCGGTCCGGGTGGACCTCGGGCAGCGTGCCGTCCTTGACCAGCAGGCCGGCCGAGTCGATGCGGATGCCGTCCACGCCCCGGTCGAACCAGAACCGCAGGACGTCCTCGAACTCGGCGCGCACCCGGGGGTGGTCCCAGTTGAAGTCCGGTTGCTGCGGCGCGAACAGGTGCAGGTACCAGTCGCCGGGCGAGCCGTCCGGGTCGGTGGTGCGGGTCCAGGTCGGGCCGCCGAACTCGCCGGTCCAGTCGGTCGGCGGCCGGGAGCCGTCCGGGCCCCGGCCGGCCCGGAACCAGAACAGGTCCCGCTCGGGCGCGTCCGGGCCGCCGGCCAGCGCCGCCTGGAACCACGGATGCGCGTCCGAGCAGTGGTTCGGCACCACGTCGACGATGGTCCGGATGCCCCGCGCGTGCGCCTCGTCGATCAGCGCCTCGACCTCGGCGAGCGTGCCGAAGACCGGGTCGATGTCGCGGTAGTCGGACACGTCGTAGCCGGCGTCGGCCATCGGCGACGGGTACCAGGGGCTGAACCAGATCGCGTCGATGCCGAGCGCGGCGAGGTGGTCCAGGCGGGACCGGATGCCGGCGACGTCACCGATCCCGTCGCCGTTGCCGTCGGCGAAGCTACGCGGATAGACCTGGTAGATCACCGCGGAGCGCCACCACGGGCTAGTGTCGACCATGGACACGGTCACCTGCTTTCTGCGGGTCGGTTCTGATGCGACGGGCGGCGGTGCCCGGTCAGCCCTTGAGACCGCCGGTGGTCAGGCCGGACATGATGTTCCGTTGGAAGATCAGGAACAGCACGACGGTCGGGATCGCGGCGATCACCGACGCGGCGATCACCACGTTCATCGGGGTGCCGCCGGCGAAGGCGTAGATGCCGACGCTGACCGTGCGCGTCTCCGGTGACGGCATGACCAGCTTCGGCCAGAGGAAGTCCTTCCAGACCGCGGTCACCGCGAAGATCGCGACCACGCCGAGGATCGGACGGGACATCGGCAGCACGATCGACCAGAGCGTGCGCAGCGGCGACGCGCCGTCCATCACGGCGGCCGACATCAGATCCTCCGGGATCGAATCGAAGAACCGCTTGAGCAGGAAGATGTTGAACGCGTTGGCGACCAGCGGCAGCCAGATCGCGAACGGTGAGTCGAGCAGGTTGACGTGCACGATCGGCAGGTCGATCACGGTCACGTACTGCGGGACGATCAGCACCATCGCCGGGATCATCAAGGTCGCCAGCATCAGGCCGAGGATCACGCCACCCAGCACCGGGCGCAGCTTCGACAACGCGTACGCCGCGGCGGTGTCGAACACGAGCTGGAACAGCACCGCGCCGGTGGCGTAGTAGAACGTGTTGAACAGCAGCTTCGCCAGGTCGAGGTTGGTCCACGCGTCGACGTAGTTCTGCGGCTGCGGGTCGCGCGGGAACAGCGACGGCGGCGTCTGCGCGATCTCCTGGCCGCTCTTGAGCGCGCCGGTGACCATCCAGTACAGCGGGCCGAGGAAGACCAGCGTGAACGCCGCCACCACGACGGCGAGCACGGCCCAGTAGAGGACCCGGCCGCGTCCGCGCCGCAGTTGGGCCGGGGAGATGAGGGTACGGGTGGTGGAGTCGACTGCCATGTCCTAGTCCTGTCTCGCGGTCAGTCGCACGTAGACGGCGGAGAACCCGGCCAGCACCACCAGCATGATCACACCGAGCGCGGCGGCGCCGTTGAGGTCGTTCTGGAAGAAGCCGTGCTGATAGATCAGGTACGCCACCGACGTCGCCGAGTCCTGGGTGCCGGCGCCGTTGGCGAGGATCAGCGGCTCGATGAAGAGCTGCATGGTCGCCACGATCTGGAGCATCGCCAGCAGCGCCAGGATCAGCCGGGTCTGCGGGATCGTCACGTGCACGATCCGCCGCCACACGCCCGCGCCGTCGATCTCGGCGGCCTCGTACAGCTCGCCGGGGATGTTCTGCAACGCGGCCAGGTAGATCAGCACCGCGCCGCCCATGTTCATCCAGGTCGACGCCAGCACCATGGCCGGCATCGTCATCGTCGGCGACTGCATCCACTCCGAGGTGGGCAGCCCCAGCGCGGTGAGGACCGCGTTGAACAGTCCCGCCTCGCTCGGGTCGTACGCGTAGAACTTGAACAGGAACAGCGCGGACGCCGGCGGCAGCATCACCGGCAGGTAGACCAGCGCCCGCAGGTAGCCCTTCGCGTGGCGCAGCTCGTTGAGCAGGATCGCCACGAAGAACGGCACCGCGTAGCCGAGCACGAGCGCGAGGCCGGTGAAGACGAACGTGTTCTTCCAGGCGGTCCAGAAGCTCGGGTCGGCGATGATCCGGGTGTAGTTGTCCCAGCCGACCCAGGTGGTCTCGCCGCGCCGGGTGCGCTGGAAGCTCATCACCACGCCACGGACCATCGGGTACCAGGAGAAGACGGCGAAGCAGGCGACCGCGCCGATGAGGAACGTGTGCCCGGTCAGGTTGTCCCGTACCTTCCGGCCGAGCCCGGCGCGGCGCGCGGCGGTCTGCCGCGGCGGCGGTGCGGGACGGCCGGGCCGGCGGGTGGCACCCGGGGCGGTGGTGAGCGCCAAGGCAACTCCTGCGGTAGTGGGTGGGGGCCGGGTGCGGCCGGCCCCCACCCCGGTCGGGTCAGCTACCGGCGGCGAGGAGCTGGTTGACCTTGTCCTCGGCGGTCTTGAGCAGGGCGTCGATGTTCGCGTTCGGGTTGGTCAGCACCCCGGACATCGCGGCGTCGAGCACCGCGTAGATGGCCTGGGCGTTGCGCGGCTCCCCCTTGATCGGCACCGGGTTCGTCTCGAAGGCCGTGAAGTTGGTGGTGTCCACGTTGGCGTTGGCCTTGCGGAGCTCCAGCTCCTGCTTCTGCGCGTCGCTGCCGTTGGTGAACAACAGCGGCTGGGGCAGGCCCACCGGGTAGTTCTGCGGCTTGGCCCGGACGTAGTCGAACTGGCCCTTGCCGGGCGTGAGCTTCTGGTAGGCGATCCACTTCAGACCGGCCTTGACCTGCTCCGGGCTCAGGCCCTTCTTGAAGAAGTAACCCTCACCGCCGCCGAGCGTCGCCTTGGCCGGCCCGTCCTGGCCGGGCAGCGGGCCCATCGCCCAGTCCTGGTACTTGCCCTGGAACTGGCTGACGATCGCCTGGGTGGCGTCGGGCGCGCCGATGAACATGCCGACCTTGCCGGCCCCGGCGTTGGTGAGCAGGTCACCCCACTGGAGCAGTTGCCGGCTGCCCATGCTGTTGTCGCCGTAGCGCATGTCCTTGAGGTTCTGCAGGACCTGCTTGCCCGTCGGGTTGTTGAAGTCGGCCTTCTTGCCGTCGGCGCTGAGCACCTGGCCGCCCTGGGAGTAGAGCAGCGAGGTGAAGTGCCAGCCGCCGGTGTTGCCGGCGCTGTACTCGGAGTATCCGGCGACGCCGCCGCCGAGCGCGGAGATCTTCTTGGCCGCGGTCCGCACCTCCGGCCACGTCTTCGGCGGGTTGGCCGCGTCGAGCCCGGCGCGCTGGAACAGCGCCTTGTTGTAGATCAGGCCCATCGAGTAGTTCTTCACCGGTACGCCGTAGAGCTTGCCGCCGTCGGTGAAGACCTCCTTGAGCGCCGGGTCCACGCTGTCCCAGGTCGGGATCGTGTCCTTGGTGGCGTACTCGGTGATGTCCATCGCCTGGCCGGAGTCCAGCACCTGCTGGAGGTCGGTCATGTAGCCGTAGAAGACGTCGGTGACGGTGCCGCCGGCGAGGCGGGCGGTGAAGTCCGGCGGGTTGTTGCACTGCTCGCCGACGCTGACGCTCTTGACCACGATGTTCGGGTTCTGCCGCTGGAACTCGACGACGTCGTCGTTCCAGTTCTTCAGCAGCTCCTTCTGCGCGCCGACCGGCTGGCAGTCGACAGTGATGGTGACCTTGCCGCCGGCGTCGGCGGAGTCGTCACTCTTGGTGGAGCACGCCGCGAGGCTGAGCCCGAGGCCGGCCGCGAGCGCCGCCGCCGCGACCTTCCGATATTGCGGTACGGACATCTGTCCATCCCTTCGGGAACGGTTATATCGATGACCTGCACTGGTGTGGGTGACCCCCGGTGAGTGGAGTCAATGTAGCGACGCCGACTCTTCACGGCAAGGTTTCAACGTGATGACGAAAGAATACGACTTGATGACGGATGATCGGGACGACCACGGCAGCCGAGCCCGGCGCGGGGCGCTTGACGGGCTACTTTCATTTTGCAAGCATGACCCCATGAGCCTCTTCATCACCTGCCCGGTCGAGAGTGTCGAGCGCGCGACCGCCTTCTACACCGCCCTCGGCTGGACCCTCAACGCCGAGATGTCCGACCACAACGTGTCGTGCTTCGCGATCGCCCCCGAGCAGTACGTCATGCTCGGCAGCCGCGAGATGTACGCGAGCGTCGGTGGAGTCGAAGAGCTGGTCGGCGGAGTTCAGACGCCCTCGAAGGTCACGGTCTCGTTCGACCTGGGCAGCCGCGAGGCGGTCGACGAGCTCATCGACCGCGCCGGCGCCGCCGGCGGGCGGATCGGTGACACCGACGACTACCCCTTCATGTACCAGCGCCAGTTCGACGACCCCGACGGCTACCACTACTCACCGTTCTGGATGAAGACGGACGCCGATCCGACCTCGTGAGCGACCTCGCCGCGGCCCTCGACATCGTCGGAGCACGGTGGGCCCTGCTCATCGTGGAACGGCTGCTCGACGGGCCACAACGCTACGGCGATCTACAGCGCGAACTCGGCGTGCCGACGAACATGCTCGCGACACGCCTGCGCGAACTCGAAGCGGCTGGCGTGCTGGTCCGCCTGCCGCTTCGACACAACACCCGGGCCTACGCGCTGACCGATCGCGGGTTGGCCCTGCGCGCGGCGATCGTCGCGCTCGGCAACTGGGGCCGGAACGACGGCTAGGAAGCGTCTCTCCGGGGGGCGGGGGCGGTGGAGCCGCGTACCACCAGCTCGGGCTCGAAGAGCAGCTCGTCGTGCAGGACGCCGGCACCCTCGATCTGTGTGACCAGCAGGTCCACCGCGGCCTGCCCCATCGTCTCGATCGGCTGCCGGACCGTGGTCAGCGGCGGATCGGTGCAGGTCATGAACGCGGAGTCGTCGAAGCCGACCACCGACACGTCGGCCGGCACCGCGCGGCCGAGCCGGCGGGCCGCCCGGATGGTGCCGAGGGCCAGCACGTCGCTGGCACAGACGACGCCGGTCACCCCACGCTCGATCAGTTTGGTCGCCGCGACCCGCGCCCCCTCCATGGAGAAGCTGGACCGTTCGACGAAGCGGCGGTCCGCGCCCCAGCCGGCGGCCCGGACCATGGCGTCCAGCTTGCGCCGCGAGGGCACGTGGTCCTCCGGGCCGAGCACCATGCCGATCCGCTCGTGCCCGAGCGAGCGCAGGTGCCCGTACGCCTGCTCGACCGCTACCGCGTCGTCGGTGGACACGCGCGGGAAGCCCAGCTCCTCGACGCCGGCATTGACCAGCACCACGGGCAGGCCCCGGTCGGTCAGCCGCCGGTAGTGCTCGTGCGAGGCGTCGGCGAGCGCGTACGAGCCGCCGGCGAAGATGACGCCGCTGACCTGGTGGTCGAGGAGCATCTCGACGTAGCCGGACTCCGGCACGCCGCCGATGGTGCGGGCGCAGAGCGCCGGGGTGAAGCCGCGTTGGGCGAGGGAGCCGGTGACCACCTCGGCCAGCGCCGGGAAGATCGGGTTCTGGAGTTCCGGCAGGACCAGCCCGACCAGTCGGGCCCGCTCCCCGCGCAGCTTCGTCGGGCGCTCGTAGCCGAGCACGTCGAGCGCGGTCAGCACGGCCGTCCGGGTCGCCTCGGACACGCCGCCCCGACCGTTGAGCACCCGACTCACGGTCGCCTCGCTGACGCCCGCCTTGCGGGCCACCTCCGTCAAGCGCTTCGTCACCGCGGCATCGTACGTCAGATTCTTGCAAAAAATGAACAGCAACTTGGCATCCTCACGACCCGCCGCCGCCGCTCAGGAGTCGAAAGATCCGAGCATATCCATGCTTGAAAGGCGACAAGTTGCCGGAATAACATGAGGCACCTTGTCGGCCGGCACCCCTCGCCTCCGTCGAGGCCCCGTCCCTCCTCGCGAAAGTGGGTGCTCCGATGCAGCGGAGCGTGCAGAGCAGGTCGGGCCGCCGCCCGTCCCTGCCGAGAATCCTCGCGGTGGCGGTCACCGCCGCCGCCCTCGTCGTACCGCCGGGTGCCGCCACCGCGGCGACCACCTCACCCGGCCCGGCCCCGGTGGTGACGCGGGCCGCCCTCGACCCGGCGCTGACCGCCACGCGCGGCGCCACCGTGGACTACGTCGAGCAGGAGGCGGAGAACGCGCGGACCACCGGCACGGTGATCGGTCCCGACCGCTCCGCCTACACGCTCGCCGGCGAGGCGTCCGGCCGCCGCGCCGTCCGCCTGCTCCCCGGCCAGCACGTCGAGTTCACGCTGCCCCGGGCCACCAACGCGCTGACCGTGCGGTACAGCATCCCGGACGCGCCGGGCGGCGGCGGCATCACCGCGCCGCTGCGGGTCGACGTCGGGCGCGGGCCCGCACGCACCATGCGGCTCACCTCGGAGTACGCCTGGCTCTACAACCAGTACCCGTTCACCAACGACCCCGCCGCCGACCTGCTGCACCCGGACTGGTGGATCACCGAGTGCTCCTGCGTGCCGGCGGCCACCACACCCGCTCCGGCGATCACAAAGCCGTTCCGGCCGCACCACTTCTACGACGAGCAGCGGCTGCTGCTCGGGCGCACCCACCGGGCCGGCGAGGTGGTCCGACTGACCGCGCCGACCGGGACGGCCGCCGCCTGGACCGTGATCGACCTGCTGGACGCACACCTGATCGCGCCGCCCCGGGTGGTGCCCCGTGCGGTCGACGTGCTCGCCTTCGGCGCCGACCCGACCGGGCGGCGGGAGTCCGCCGACGCGTTCGACCGGGCCGTCGCGTACGCCCGGCGGGTGGACCGTCCGCTCTACCTGCCGCCGGGTCGGTTCCAGGTCAACCGGCACGTGATCGTCGACGACGTGACGATCGTGGGCGCCGGAAGCTGGTACACCGTCGTGACGGGACGCGAGGTGGCCCTGGACCCGCCGGCGCCCGACGGCTCCCGGCACACCGGCGTCGGTTTCTACGGACGCGACGCCGCCGACGGCGGCAGCCGCGACGTCCACCTCTCCGGCTTCACCATCGAGGGCGACGTCCGCGAACGGATCGACACCGACCAGGTCAACGCGCTCGGCGGCGCGCTCAACCACAGCACGATCGACGGCCTCTACCTGCACCACACCAAGGTCGGCATGTGGTTCGACGGGCCGATGACCGGGCTGCGCGTCACGAACACGGTCATCGCCGACCAGATCGCCGACGGCCTCAACTTCCACACCGGCGTCACGCACTCCTCGGTGACCAACTCGGTGGTCCGCAACAGCGGCGACGACGCGCTGGCCATGTGGTCGGAAGGGACCCCGAACGCGGCCAACACGTTCGCGTACAACACGGTGCAGTCCCCCGTGCTGGCCAACGGCATCGCGCTGTACGGCGGCGCCGACCTGACCGTGGCGCACAACCTGGTCGCCGACCCGGTCCGCGAGGGCAGCGCGATCCACGTGGGCTCCCGGTTCGGGGCCGAGCCGTTCGCCGGCCGGATCCGGATCACCGGCAACACCACGGTCCGGGCCGGCACCTACGACCTGAACTGGAACATCGGCCTCGGCGCGATCTGGTTCTACGCGCTGGACCGCAGCATCGACGCCGACATCCAGGTGACCGGCGACGCCTACCTGGACAGCACCTACAACGCGATCATGCTGGTCAGCGACTGGCCGGTGAAGGACCGGGTCCGCATCGACGGCGTCGTCTTCCGCGACGTCCGCGTCGACGGCACCGGCACGTCGGTGGTGAGCGCCCGAACCGCCGGCGGGGCGAGCTTCGCCGGTGTGGACGCGCGCAACGTGGGCGCGGTCGGGGTGAACAACTGCGGCTCGTTCCACTTCACCCCGGCCGGGTCGGAGTTCACCCTGACCGACCTCGGCGGCAACGACGGCGGCTGGCTCGCCCCGTGGCTGCTGCCCAACACCATCACCTGCGACGACCGCCCCCCGGTGGTGCCGCCGCCCCCGCCGTCGACCTGGTGACCGGCGGCCGGGCGGCCCGGACCGGACCGGACCGGTCCCAGCCCGACCGCCACCCGGTCGACCAACCCAAGCTTGATCGACACCAGTTCCCCGACATGGCGGGATCAGCACCGGCCTGATGCCACCACCTCCCCGAAATGGCGGCGGCCCGGCGGGCCGATTGGCGCTCGGTCGGGTCAGGACATGCGTGATGCCGCCACCTCGGCGAGGTGGCGGCATCAACGTCTGTGGATCAGGCCTCGGTGAGCTGGCCCCGCAGCTTGGTCAGGGCGCGGGCGAGCAGCCGCGACACGTGCATCTGGGAGACGCCGACCTTGGCGGCGATCTCGCTCTGGGTCAGGTTGCCGTAGAAGCGCAGCGTCAGGATCTTCTGCTCCCGCTCGTCGAGCGTGGCCAGCGCCGGGCCGAGCGAGGCGCGCAGGTCGGCCAGCTCGTACTCGTTGTCCTGGACGCCGAGCGTGTCGCCCAGCTCGGTCGCGCTGTCACCGTCGCCGATCGGGGTCGAGAGCGAGACCGCGTTGTAGGCGCGAGCGCCCTCCAGGCCCTCCAGGACCTCTTCCTCGGTCACGTCGAGGTGCGCGGCGATGTCGGCGACGGTCGGCGCCCGGTTGAGCGTCTGGGTCAGCGAGCTGTTCGCCTCGGAGATGCGCAGCCGCAGCTCCTGGAGGCGGCGGGGCACCCGGATGTTCCAGGTGCGGTCGCGGAAGTGCCGCTTGATCTCACCGAGGATGGTCGGGATGGCGAACCCGGCGAAGTCGACGCCGCGGGAGGCGTCGAACCGGTCCACCGCCTTGATCAGGCCCAGCGCCGCCGTCTGCGCGAGGTCGCCGGCCGGCTCGCCGCGACCGCTGTAGCGGGCGGCCAGGTGGTTGGCCAGCGGCAGCCACGCCTCGATGACCTGATTACGCAGGGCGGCCCGCTTCGGGTGGTCCGCCGGCAGTTCGGCGAGCGCCGCGATCAGCTCGCTGGCGCGGGTCTCCTCACCGGTCTGCGGCGCGCGGTGCACCTCGGTGACGGACGGTGCCTTGGTCATCGTGGTCATGCTGCCCTTCCTGTCCTCGGAGAACGGGTGGGACTCCCACACCGGTCGTGGGAGCAACACTAGACCAAAGTTCACCAGCAAATCAACCGAACGGACGATGGATATTTGCCTCATAACTGGACAAAGGATCAGCGGGACAGCAGCGGACGGTAATCGGCGGCGGTCAGCGGCAACGCCGACACGCTGCCGTCCGCGCGCGGCACCTCCAGCGGCTGGCCGTCCCGGCGGAACGCGACGCTGTCCACGTCCGGCCGCTGGGTCAGGCTGCACACGATCTGCCCGAACGCCAGCACCTCGTCGTTACGGCCGGTCTCCTCGCCGGCCTGCCGCACCTCGACCGTGGCGACGGTGCCGGCCAGCGCCGCGCCGGCCACCGCCACCGTGCCCGGCAACGCGGTCGCCAGCCCCCGCCCACGCTCCGCCTGGTCCGGTCCGGCCAGCAGGTGCTGGAGGTGGGCGTCCACCCCGGGCAGGCCGTCCACCCGGCGGGTGACCACCGCCAGCCCGTCGTCGCGTACGAAGCAGAACGGCTCGTCCACCCGTCCGTCCGGGTCGACCCTCGTGGTGCCCGCCGGTGTCGGGAACCGCCCGGGCGGTGACTGCACCAGCCGGGGCTCGTCGTCGACCGGCACGCCGCAGCCGGCCAGCAGCACGGCCGCGAGCAGCGCCGGAACCAACCGGCGCGTCATCGGACCGCCCCCGGCAGCTCGACCCGGAACCGGGCGCCCCGGTGCCGGTCCCGCACGGTCGCCGTGCCGCCGTGCGCGGCGGCGTGCTGGGCCACCAGGGCCAGCCCGAGGCCGGTGCCGTCGGTGCCGGCGCGGGCGTGCGCGGCCCGGCCCCGGACGAACCGGTCGAAGATGGCTTCCCGGTCCGCCGGCGGCACGCCCGGCCCGTCGTCGTCGACCTCCAGGACGCCCACCCCGTCCGCCGCGCCCAGGCGGACCGCGACCGGGCCGCCGCCGTACCGCTCGGCGTTCTCCAGCAGGTTCAGCAGGACCTGGGCGAACCGGCGACGGTCGATCCACCACTGGTGCGGCACGCCGTCGGCCACCTCCACCAGGCTCTCCGGCAGCGACCGTTCCCGGCAGGCGGCCCGGGCCAGCTCGGCCACGTCGACGGTCTGGCGGTGCGCGGGCTGCTCGGTGCGGGCGAGCTGGATGAGGTCGTCGACCAGCCGCTGGAACCGGGCCACCTCGTCGGCGACCAGGCCGGCCGCGGTGGCGGTGCGCTCGTCCTGGTGCTCCCTGCGGCGGTTCAGCACGCTCGCCGCCGCGGCCAGCGTCTGGAGCGGGGAGCGCAGCTCGTGGCTGACGTCCGCGGCGAACCGCCGGTCCCGGTCGATCCGCTGCACCAGCTTGTCGACCATCTCGTTGAACGAGCTGGACAGGCGCGTGAGGTCCGGGTCGGTGGTCGGGTCCAGTCGGGTGGCGAAGTCGCCGGCCGCGATCCGCTCGGCGGCGTCGGCGACCGCGGTGAGCGGGCGGAGGCTGTTGCGGGTGGCGTACCAGCCCAGCGCCGCGCCGGCCCCGGCGATCATGATGGCCACCGCGGTCAGCGCCAGCCCGACCACCTGGAACGTGTCCTCCACCTCGCGCAGCGAGGTCAGCTCGTAGTAGCCCAACTCGCCCGGGAGCGGCACGCCGACCAGCAGCGTCGGCTGCCCGTCGAGGCGGATCCGCTGCACGGCGGGCTGCCCCTCGGCGACCACGCGTTGCAGCTCCACCGGCACCGAGCTGGCGCCCACGTCGGCGGTGCGGGCGTACCAGCCGGTGCGCAGGTGCAGTAGCGGACGTCGCGCGCTGCCGGTGTCCAGCGAGCGCAACACGGCCACCACGTCCGGCGTGCCGGTGTCCAGCCCCGACCGGACCACCGCGGCGTCGTAGTACGCGGCCCGGACCGCGGTGCGCTCACGCTCGTCGAGCAGCGAACGGCGGGTCAGGTCGTACGAGAAGAGGGCCATCAGCGCGGCGAGCAGCAGGGCCCCGACGGCGAACGCGGCGGTGACCCGGGCACGCAGTCCGGGTCGGCTCATCGTTGCAGCTTGTAGCCGAGGCCCCGGAGCGTGACCAGGTGGCGGGGGTTGGCCGGATCCGACTCGATCTTCTGCCGCAGCCGCCCCACGTGCACATCGACCAGCCGCTCGTCGCCGGTCTCGTAGCCCCAGACGCGGCTGAGCAACTGCTGGCGGGACAGCACCCGGCCGGCGTGCTCGGCCAGCTCGCAGAGCAGCCGGAACTCGGTCCGCGTCACCGGCACCGGGTGGCCCGAGCGGCGCACCTCGCCGGCCTCCGCACTGATCTCCAGGTCGCCGAAGAACTGGGCGGGCGCGGGGCCGCCCACGGTCCGGACCCGTCGCCGCAGCGCTCGCAGCCGGGCCGACAGCTCCTTGACCGCTACCGGCTTGACCACGTAGTCGTCGGCGCCGGCCTCGAGCGCGGCGACGATGTCGTGGGTGTCGTCGCGGGCGCTGATCACGACGACCGGGACGTCGTCGTCGCGGCGCAACTGGCGGATGCAGTCGAAACCGTCGATGCCGGGCAGCATCAGGTCGACCAGCACGTAGTCGGCCGGGTTCTCCCGCTGCCGACGCAGCCCCTCCTCCGCGGTCGCCGCCCCGTCGGCCCGGTAGCCCTCCTCCTCCAACGCGAGCTGGAGCGCGAGCCGGATACGGTCGTCGTCCTCGATCACCAGTACGGCCGTCATAGGGGCATCATGACCGGCCCGGCACGGGTCGCCCAATCGCGTCGGCCGTTCGTGGTTTTTGTCATCGAACCGTCATCCAACCGTCCGGTGACCTCCAAGATCGCCGCCCAGAGTGGGAGCGGACCGGAACCCCGTCACGGAAGCGACCTGATGACCACCACCCTGCCACCCTCCCCGCCGGAGTCCACCGTGCCGCACGTCCGCGTGGAGATCACCGAGGAGCTGGACCTGGCCGGGCTGCCCGAGGTCGCGCACGTGCTGGACCAGATCCTCGCGCTGCGGCCCCGCGAGGTGACGATCGACCTGGCGGAGTGCCGGCACGTGGACGCCGCCGCCATCGCGCTGCTGCTGGACGTGCACCGTCGACTGACCCGGCGCGACGCGTCCCTCACGCTGAGCAACCCGCATCCCCGGATCAGGCGCATCCTGGCCACGGCCGGGCTCGGCGCGACCGTCCCCATCGTCGACACGCCCCGCCCGGCCGCACGCGGCCGGGCCCGGGTCGCGTCCGCGCCGCGCTGAGGAGGAGTGGTGACCGTCAGCACGCTCGTCGGGGCGCTCGCCGTGGGGCTCGCGATCGGCGGGGTGGGCCGGTTGGCCGTCCCGGGACGCAAGGCCGTCCCGGTCTGGCTGACCCTCGCGCTCGGCGTGGCCGCCGCGTTGCTCGGCGCGATCGTGACCGGGTTGGTCGACCGGCGGCCCGGCGGCACGGTGCTGCTGTCCCTGCTGGTGCAGGCCGGCTTCGCCGCCCTCGCCGTCATCCTGGCGGTGCTGGCCGCCGGCCGGCCCGGGGCGGGACGGGCGACGTCACCCGACCGGGGCGCCCGGCGGAAGGAGGAGGTGTGACGGTCGTACCCGCGGAACACCTGATGATGCTGATCTGCGACGGCTGCGGCGACAGCGTCACCGGCACGGGCACCACCCTGCCGGACGCCGAGGTGGTGTGGACGCTGGTCTTCGAGCACGACTGGGTCGGTTCGCCCTTCGCCTCCGGGCCGCACCACTGCCCCCGGTGCAGCGTCCGCGGCGCGGTCGCCGACGACGGCCTGGGCCTGGACGACCTGGAGCAGGTCGCGGGGCAGCCGGCCGCGCCGGAGGCCGACTCCGCCGAGGCGGTACGCCGGGCGCTGACCGACCGCCTCGTCCGGGACGACCGGGTGCTGGTCGACCTCGCCGGGTTGGAGGTGATCGACTCCGTCGGTCTGGGCCTGCTGGTCCGCGCACACCAGGAGGCCCGGCGGGACGGCCGACGGCTGTGCCTGGTGGCGCCGTCGCGGTTCGTGCTCACCGTGTTGCACACCATGCGGCTCGACCGTGTCTTCACCGTCGTCGACGACCGCGCCCCGACCTCGGGTGCCGCACCCGGCCCGAGGTCATGAGCGAGCAGAAGGAGCCCTCCGCAGTGATGATGCCCTGGCCGTACCCCGAGTTCCCGTCCGCCGGCGACGGACCGGAGCCCGCCGGCGCGGACGTGCGGCTCGCCTCCCTGGTCGCCCAACGACTCAGCGCCGACTGGACCACCCGGCGGCAGCAGATCACGGTCACCGTGCAGAACCGGGTGGTCATCCTCGCCGGCCTGGTCGCCGACCCGGAGACCCGCCGGGTCGCCGTCGAGCTGGCCTGGGACGTGCCCGGCGTGTTCGACGTCTGCAACGCGCTGCGGCTCTACGGCGGGCGACGCTCCCGGCGCTGATCCGGCGGTTGCACGTATCGGCGTACGCCTCTACCCTCGGCGTGGGAGCGCTCCACAGGCCGCCACGTCGGGCTTTCCGGGCAGGTCGACGACGGGCACCGTCCGATCATCACCCACCAGATGGGACCTTCCCGCATGTTCTCGATTCCCCGCCCGTCCCGGCGGCATCTGCTCGTCGGCGGCGCGGTCGGCGCGCTCGCCCTGACGGCGACCGCCGTCCTGCCGACGACGGACGCGATGGCGGCGACCGGCTGCGCCGTCACCTACACCACCAACTCCTGGCAGGGCGGCTTCACCGCCAACGTGAGCGTGAAGAACCTCGGCGACCCGGTGAGCAACTGGACGCTGGGCTTCACCTTCCCCGACGGCGGCCAGCGGGTGGTGCAGGGCTGGTCGGCCACCTGGCAGCAGAGCGGCGCCGCGGTGACCGCGCGCAGCCTGGACTACAACGGCGCGCTCGGCACCGGCGCCAGCACCACCGTCGGCTTCAACGGCTCCTGGACCGGGTCGAACCCGAACCCGACCTCGTTCACGCTCAACGGCACGGTCTGCACCGGCGGCACCAGCACGCCGCCCCCCACCGTCACGCCGCCACCGCCGCCGACCACTCCCCCGCCGACCACCCCGCCGCCCACGGGCACCACGCCGGTCGCGATCAACGGACAACTGCGGGTCTGTGGCGTCAACCTCTGCAACCAGTACGGACGCCCGGTCCAGCTCCGCGGCATGAGCACGCACGGGTTGCAGTGGTTCGCCAACTGCTACACCGACACCTCGCTCAACGCGCTCGCCAACGACTGGCAGGCCGACCTGCTGCGCATCTCGATGTACGTGCAGGAGCAGGGCTACGAGACGAACCCGGCCGGCTTCACCAACCAGGTGAACACGCTCGTCGACAAGGCCGAGGCCCGGGGCATGTACGCGCTCATCGACTTCCACACGTTGACCCCCGGCGACCCGACGTACAACCTGGACCGGGCCAAGACGTTCTTCGCCAACGTGTCGGCGCGCAACGCGGCCAAGAAGAACGTGATCTACGAGATCACCAACGAGCCCAACGGGGTGAGCTGGTCGACCATCCGCGCCTACGCCGAGCAGGTCATCCCCGTGATCCGGGCGAACGACCCGGACGCCGTGGTCATCGTCGGCACGCGGGGCTGGTCCTCGCTGGGCGTGTCCGACGGCGGCAACTCCGACGAGATCGTCAACAACCCGGTCCGGGCGGAGAACATCATGTACACGTTCCACTTCTACGCGGCGTCGCACAAGGACAACTACCGCAACGAGGTGCAGCGGGCCGCCGCCCGGCTGCCGCTGTTCGTCACCGAGTTCGGCACGGTGACCTACACCGGTGACGGCGCGGTCGACACGGCCAGCAGCAACGCCTGGCTCGACCTGCTCGACCGACTGAAGATCAGCTACGCCAACTGGACGTTCTCGGACGCGTCCGAGGGCAGCGCGGCGCTGCGGCCGGGGACCTGCGCGGCGGGGAACTTCACCGGCACGTCGGTGCTGACCGAGTCCGGCGCGTACATGCGCAACCGGATCCGTACCCCGGACAACTTCCCCACCTCCTGACCGGGCGGCCGGCGGCGGCCCTCCCCCCTTCGGGTCGCCGCCGGCCCGCCCCCGCCCGACACCCGGATGTCGAGCGGGGCCGCCGCCTCGCCCGTCGGGCGGGACGTACCGTGAGGGCATGACGCCGATCGCGACCGTGCTCCTGGTCTTCGGCCGGGGGGTGGTGGTCGGCGACCACGGTTACCGGCTCACCGCCGAGGGCGTCGCCCGCACCCGGGCCGCCGTCGCGTACGTCCGCGCCCACGCCGCCGGGTTCCGGGCCGCGCCCGGCGCGCGGGTGGTGTTCACCGGCGGCTGGCCGCACGGGCCGGCCGGGGCGCCGGACCCGCCGGCGGGCTGCCGGGAGGGTGAGCTGATGCGGGCGCTCGCCCGCGACGCCGGCCTCGACGCGTACGCCCGGCTCGACGCCGAGACACGCTCCCGCACCACGCTCCAGAACCTCGCGCTCACCGTCCAGGACGGACTGCTCGGCACCACCGGGTTCACCCCCGAGCACCCGCTCGGGCTGGTCTCCCACCCGTGGCACCTGCCCCGGATCCGGCTGCTCGCCGCGCGGGCGCTCGGGCTGCGCGGCGGGCAGTTGCTGGACGTGCCGGTGACCGGGCCGGACGCGGTGCCGGCCCGACGTGAGCGGGCGGCCCGGGCGGCCTGCCGGATCGGCTACCTGGGCCTGCGTACCCCGGAGGCGCTGTTGCGCCGCGAGCGCCGGCTGACCCGCGCCGCGCACCGGGTCGAACGCCTCCTCGGCGGTCGTTGACCAGGATGGATTCGTGACGCGGCACCGGGGGTACGACGGTCCGCGATCGACCCGGCGGGCCGTGCCGCCGGGCGACGCCACCCCGGGAGGTTCCGTGATCGTGCTGGTGCCGGTGTACCGGCCGGGTGACCGGCTGCCGCCGCTCGTCACCGACCTGACCGCCGCGCTGCCCGGGGCGTCCGTGCTGGTCGTCGACGACGGCAGCGGCCCGACCGCCGCCGCGGTCCTCGCCGAGGCCCGCAGCCGGGGCGCGACCGTGCTGCGCCGCCGGGTCAACCGGGGCAAGGGCGTGGTGCTGCGCACCGGTTTCCGGTACGCCGTGACGCATCACCCGGACCACGACGTGGTCTGTGTGGACGCCGACGGCCAGCACCGGGTCTCCGACGTGGTCCGGGTCGTCGACCGGATGCGCGACACCGACGCCCAGACGCTGGGGGTGCGCCGGTTCGACGGCGAGGTCCCGGCCCGCAGCCGGTTCGGCAACGCCGCGACCCGGGCCGCGTTCCGGCTGGCCACCGGCCGGGACGTGCGCGACACGCAGACCGGGCTGCGCGCCTACCCGGCCGGGCTGCTGCACCGGCTCACCACGATCCCCGGCGACCGCTTCGAGTACGAGATGAACGTGCTGCTGGACGCCGTGCGGGCCGGGTTGCCGATCGAGCAGGTCGACATCGCCACCCGCTACCACGCCGGCAACTCGGGCTCGCACTTCTCCGCGCTGGCCGACTCGGTGCGGATCTACCGCCCGCTGGTCGGCTTCGCCGCCGCCCGGGCACTCTCCCTCGCGCCGGTCGGGGCCGACGCGCCCGGCGCGCGCGCCGCGACGGCCCACCCGGCACCCGCCCGGAGGCCCTGAGCCGGGGGCGGCCGGCACGTGCCGGCCGCCCCCGGGCCCGGGCCCGGTTCAGGGATAGCTCACCACGTTGACCGGCACGGTGTTCGTGCCCTGTGCCGGGCCGCCGGTGTCGTTGATGACGTGGGTGATCGACCCGTTGCCGCCCAGCGAGACGGTGAGCAGGTCGTGGAACCGCACCCCGGCCCGGGTCGGGGCCTCGAAGGCGTGGTACGCGGCGATGGTCGGGTCCACGTTGAAGTAGCAGTAGCTGCCCATCCCCCAGCCTTCGAACGAGGTGACCGCGTCGGCGACCTTGAACGCCGCGTACCCGACCCGGGAACCGTTCGTCCAGGCGGCGGCGTTCGGCGGGTCGTACGGCAGCTCGTTCTGGAAGAAGATGGTGCGCCCGTTCTCGCCGTTCCAGATCACCTCGTGCTTCTGGTAGTGCTCGACGAAGAGCCCGAGCGCGGTGACGTTGTCGCCGTTGACGATCAGGCCGGTGTCGGCGGTGTTCACGGTCCAGCCGATGCCGGTGCCGTGGTCACCCCGCCACGCCCAGATGTGGTCGATCAGCGCGTCGTCCTGGTTGACCACCAGGCTGGTGGTCGCCTTCCCGGCGTGTGCGCCGCCGATGCGGAAGAAGACGTCCTGCACGGAGGTGGGGTCGGCGGCGTGCCGGGCGCCCGCCCCGGCCGGGCCGACCTGCAACAACACCGGCGAGTTCACCGCGCCGGCGTCGAACAGCAACCCGGCGAGCCGGACCCCGTCGACGTCGGCGACCGTCATCGGCACCACCCCGTTCTGCGGCACCAGCGTCGGGTAGCCGATGCCGAGCACGACCGTGCCCGGCCGGTTGACCGCGATGGTCTGGTCGACCGCGTAGACGCCGGGCGTGAACAGCAGATTCAGCCCCTGGGCCAGCGCGGCGTTGATGGTGGCCGCCGAGTCACCGGGCTTCGCCACGTAGAACTGGCTCAGCGGGATCGACGTGCCGGGCGTGGCGCCGCCCAGCCAGGACGCGCCGACCGCGTTGGTCCGGGTGGACGGCACGAACACCTGGTAGGCGCCGTTCCCGTCGAGATAGAGGTAGGGCACGTCGCGGCTGACCGGGGTCTGCGCCAGCGTGGTGTACGGCGGGTTCGGGAAGCTGGTCGCGGGCGCGCCGACCACCCCGGAGTTGGTCACGTTCCAGACCGCGTTGAGGTACCCGCCCACGTTGCTGTCCCGGGTGTACCACTGCTGCTGCGAGTACGGCTGGACCACGCCGGTCACCCGGCTGTCCGCGATGTAGCCGCCGCTGGCCCAGCCGTAGCCGTTCGGGGCCAGGTTGAGGTCGCCCTGGATGTCCATCCGGCGGAACGGCGCGGCCTGCGACACCGCCCAGCGGGTGAACCCGGCGGACGGGAAGACCTGCATGTTCGACGCCGAGCGCCAGAAGTTCTGGGTGGCGTTGCCGCCGAACCAGCCGGCGTCCACCGTGACGTCGCCGTGGATGCGCACGTCGCCCGGGTTCCGGCCGAGCCCCATGATCGACGTGTAGAAGCCGATCTGCGCGTTGATGCCGGAGTAGTCGCCCGGCTTGAACAGCAGCGCGTACCGCTGGGTGCCGAACTGGTTCGACTCCTGGGTGCGGAAGACGGCGTCGAGCTGGGCCTGGATGGTGGCGGCGGACATCGACGGGTCGAACGTGATGACGTTGGGCCCGAGCGGCCCGCCGCCGGGCACGGTGCCGCCGCCGGTGGTGTTGACGACGAGTTCCCAGAGCGAGTAGCCGTAGGCGGTGGCCCGCGCGGTGCCGTACACCCGCAGGTAGCGGCCCGTACCGCTGACGGTCACCGCGTCGGTGCCGCCGTCGCCGCTGGTCGTGCCGTAGAGCGAGGTCCAGGTGGTGCCGTCGGTCGAGGTCTGGATCTGGTACGCCCGCGCGTACGCGGCCTCCCAGGTGAGCACCACCCGGCAGACGGTGCGCACGCTGCCCAGGTCGACCCGGAGCCACTGCGGGTCGGCGGCGGCGCTGGCCCAGCGGGTGCCCGGGTTGCCGTCGACCGCCGCCGAGGCGGGGGTGCCGGCGCTCTCGGTCGACGAGGCGGTGGCCGGCCGGCCCTGGGCCGCGTTCGTCGCGGTGTCGCAGCCGCTGCCGCCGCCGGTGGTGCCGTAGACCTGGAACTCCCAGAGCGAGTACCCGTAGGCGGTGGCCCGCGCGGTGCCGTACACCCGCACGTAGCGGCCGGTGCCGTCGACGGTCAGGTCGTCGGTGCCGCCGTCACCGTTCGTGGTGCTGAACACGGTGCTCCAGGTGGTGCCGTCGGTCGAGGTCTGCACCTGGTAGGCCCGCGCGTACGCCCCCTCCCAGGTCAGGCTGACCCGGGAGACGGTGGCGGTCGCGCCGAGGTCGACCTGGATCCACTGGGGATCGGCGAACGCGCTGGACCAGCGGGTGCCGGTGTTGCCGTCGGTGGCGTTGGACGCCGGGGTGCCGGCGTTCTCGGTCGAGGAGGCGGTGGTGGGCCGGCCCTGGGACAGCAGCGGGTCGGCGGCGCGGGCCGGCCCCGCCGGGGCGGTCAGCGCTCCGGCGGCGAGCAGCGCGGTCAGCGCGGCGAGCAGCCGGCGGACCGGCCGGCGGCGGACGGACGGTAGGGATGACATGGGCAGCTCCGGGACGGGTGGAGTGCGGGGAACGGGTCACGGGCGTGCCGGGGTGGCCGCCCGTGCGCTGGACCCTCCCCGCACGCAGTGGCGCATGTCAATTCCCCGGAGCGCGCCACCCTCCTTTTTTCGCGCCTTGTGAAAAGTCCGGAACAAAGCGCCTCCGGGGCGTCCGCACGCGGTCGCGGGCGCGTCCCCCATCTCGTCGGTGGGCTGTGCCACCCTGGTCGGCGTGGCACACCGACCCCCGATCCTGCTGATCGACTCCCCCAGCCTCTACTTCCGCGCCTACTTCGGCATCCCCGAGTCGGCCGCGAAGACGGGCGACGGCCAGCCGGTCAACGCCGTACGCGGCTTCCTCGACATGCTCGCCCAGTTGGTGCGCACCCGCCGGCCCGACCGGATGATCTGCACGCTGGACCACGACTGGCGGCCGGCCTGGCGGGTGGAGCTGCTGCCGTCGTACAAGGCGCACCGGGTGGCGCCGGCGGGCGGCGAGGTCGTGCCGGACACGCTGTCCCCGCAGGTGCCGATGATCCTGGAGGTGCTCGACGCGCTCGGCATCCCGGCCGTCGGCGCCACCGGCTACGAAGCCGACGACGTGCTGGGCACGCTCTCGGTGACCCAGCCCGGGCCGGTCGAGGTGGTCTCCGGCGACCGCGACCTGTTCCAGCTCGTCGACGACACCCACCCGGTGCGCCTGCTCTACATCGGCCGGGGCGTGGCCAAGCTGGACGACTGCGACGACGCCGCGGTGCGTGCCCGCTACGGCGTGCCCGCCGACCGGTACGCCGACTTCGCCGCGCTGCGCGGCGACCCGAGCGACGGCCTGCCCGGCGTCCCCGGCGTGGGCGAGAAGACCGCCGCCCGGCTGATCGACCGCTACGGCGGCCTCGACGGCATCCTCGCCGCGCTCGACGACCCCGGCTCCGGCTTCGCTCCCGGGCTGCGCGGCAAACTCGACGCCGCCCGCGACTACCTGGCCGTGGCGCCCAAGGTCGTCCGGGTCGCCACCGACGTGCCACTGCCGGAGCTCGACCCGACGCTGCCGACGTCCCCGGCCGACCCGGACCGGCTGCTCGACCTGGCGCAGCGCTGGAACCTGGCCGGCTCCTGCCGACGCCTGGTCGACGCCCTGGCCGCCCCCCGACCCTGACCACCCTCCCGCCCCGCCCCACGCCCACGCGCCGCGCCGCCCGTGCCCCACGCGCCGCCCCACCCCACGCGCCGCGCCTCTGTTTCACGGAAAGAGTGGCCATTCCGAGCGGGATAGCCACTCTTTCCGTGAATGTGTGCCGGGCACGTCAGGGACGCGGGGCGCGGCGCGCCTCGCCCCACGCCGCCCCCGCGCCTCGCCCCGCGCCGCCCCGCCCAGGCACCGCGCCGCCTGTTTCACGGAAAGAGTGGCCATTCCGGGCCGGATAGCCACTCTTTCCGTGAATGTGTGCCCGGGGGAAACACGTCAGGGACGCGGGTCGATGCTCCGGCGGGAGGGGAACTGCGCACCGGGCTGCGCCAGCGTCGACCGGGCGCGCAGGCCGACCGGGTCCGGTGCCGAGGAGGCCGGTGCCGAGGAGGCCGGTGCCGAGGAGGCCGGTGCCGACCGGGCGCGCAGGCCCACCGGGTCCGGCGCCGGCTCGGCCTCGGCCACCGGCGGCGTGCCGTCCAGCCGCGCCGCCACGTACGCGGCACCGGCGCGGTCGTCGTCGGACGGCGCGGCGAGCAGCGCGTAGACCAGCCCGACCACGCCGAAGACCACCGCGAGCACGATCGGCACCAGCAGGCCGCTGACCTCGGTGCCGCCGGTGGTCGCGTCCCGGCCCTCGTGCAGGTGCACCGACAGGGCGCTCATCCCGGTGAAGTGCATGCCGTTCACGGCGACGCCCATGACCAGCGCGGAAGCGACGATGGCGATGCCGCGCCGGACGGTCATCGCCAGCCAGAGCGCGACCGTGGCGGCCACCAGCGCGACGACGACGGAGAGCGTCACCCGCAGCGGGTCGTAGCCCAACGTGCCGTCCAGCCGCATCGCGGCCATGCCGGTGTAGTGCATGGCGGCCACCCCGGCGCCGGTGAAGAAGCCACCGGCGAGCAGCCGGGTCGCGGTGAGCCGTCCGGTGCCCACGACGGCCAGGCCGATGCCGACCGCACCCATCGCGATCGCCGTGCTGGCGGCGGTCAGCGGCACGTCGTACCGGATCCGGGTGCCGGCGACCGCGAAGCCGAGCATGGCCATGAAGTGCATCGCCCAGATGGCGGTGCCGCCCAACGCCCAGGCCGCGAGCAGGCCCCACCAGGCCCGCTGGCCGGTCCCGGTGGCGGTCCGGATCCGCCCGGCGCAGACCAGTCCGAGTACGGAGCCGAGCACGGACAGCGCGTAGCTGAGCGCGGGTGTGATCCACCCGTACTCAAAGTGATTGATCTCGCCCACGGTGATTTTCCCCGATCCGCTACCGACGCGTAACAAGCGCGTCCCGGCAATGATCCGGTAGCGCGTGACCAGGCACGACGGCACCCCCCGGATGTTCGGGGGGTGCCGTCGCGATGACGGAACGATGCGTCGATTGCCCGCCCGTGGTGACCGGAAGTGATCGTCAGGCGGAGGCGTGGTAGGCCAGGACGCCCCGGTTCACGGCCGAGATCGCCTGCCGCGCGGTGGCCCGCAGCTCGGTCGAGGCGCCGCCCGAGTCGGCGAGCTGGCCGAGCAGGTCGACCACCTGACGGGCCCACCGGACGAAGTCACCGGCCGGCATCTCGCCGTCGATCTGGTGCCCGCTGGCGAGCACCTTGGCCAGCGCCTCCCCACGCGCCCAGCGGTAGATCGGCCAGGCGAAGCCGAGATCCGGCTCGCGGGTGACGGCCAGGCCGCGTGCCGCCTCGTCCGCCTCGATGTCGCCCCACAGCTTCAGCGTCTCGTCGACCGCGTCGCCGACCGCGCCGCGCGGCAGCGACGCCCGCTCGTCGACGTCCCGCCGGGCCTCGAAGACCACCACCGACACGGCGGCGGCCAACTCGGCCGGGGAGAGCCCGTCCCATACCCGGCGGCGCAGGCACTCGGCGACCAGCAGGTCGGCCTCCGTCCAGATCCGGGCCAGCATCCGGCCGGCGTCGGTGACCTCACCGTCGGGGGCCAGGTAGCCGCGCGCGGTCAGCAGCGCGACGATCCGGTCGAACGTGCGGGCCAGCGACCCGGTCCGCCCGCTGACCCGCTGCCGCAGCTCCTCGGTGTCGCGCTCCAGCCGGCGGCGGCGCTCCGCCCAGCGGGCGTGCTCCTCCCGGTCCGGGCAGGCGTGGCAGGGGTGCCCGCGCAACTCGACACGGAGCTGGCTGAGCCGGTGGTCCTCCCCCACCGGCTGGCGGGACCGGCCGCCGCGCCGGCCGCCGTGCCGGTCCAGCCCGGTGCCGCTGACCGCCGCGGCCAGATCGCGCCGCGCCGCCGGGGACCGGTGGTTGAAGTGCTTCGGGACCCGGATCCGGGTGAGCACCTCGGCCGGGGTGGTGAAGTCGCCGGGGCTGACCCGGCCGGCCCAGCGGTCCTGGGTGAGCACCAACGGGCGCGGCTCCCCGAAGCCGCCGGTGGCCGGGTCGAGCACTACGGCCAGGCCGGCCCGCCGCCCGGACGGCACCCGGATGACGTCACCGACCCGCAGCCGTTCCAGCGACGCGACGGCCGCCGCCTTGCGCTGGGTCTGCCCCTGCCGGGCGATGGCCCGCTCGCGGTCGGCGATCGCCACCCGCAGCGCGAAGTACTCGTCGAAGTCGCCCTGGTGGCAGGCGGCCTCCGCGCCGTACGCCTCGATCGTCTCGGTGTTGCGCTGCACCTGCCGCGCCAGGCCGACCACCGAGCGGTCCGCCTGGAACTGCGCGAACGAGGACTCCAGCAGCTCCCGGGCCGGCGCCGCGCCGACGCTGCCGACCAGGTTGACGGCCATGTTGTAGGACGGCCGGAAGCTGGACCGCAGCGGGTAGGTGCGGGTGGAGGCGAGGCCGGCCACGTGCCGGGGGTCGGTCTCCGGCGACCAGACCACCACCGCGTGCCCCTCCACGTCGATGCCCCGCCGGCCGGCCCGGCCGGTGAGCTGGGTGTACTCGCCCGGGGTGAGGTCGACGTGGGCCTCGCCGTTGAACTTCACCAGCCGCTCCAGCACCACGCAGCGGGCCGGCATGTTGATGCCCAGCGCGAGCGTCTCGGTGGCGAAGACGGCCTTGACCAGGCCGCGGACGAACAGCTCCTCGACGACCTCCTTGAACGCGGGCAGCATGCCGGCGTGGTGGGCGGCCAGCCCGCGCTCCAGCCCGTCGAGCCACTCCCAGTAGCCCAGCACGGACAGGTCCTCACCCGGGATCGCGGTGATCCTGGACTCGACCACGCGGCGGATCTCGGCGCGCTCGTCGGGCGAGGTCAGCCGCAACCCGGCGGCGAGGCACTGCTGCACCGCGGCGTCGCAGCCGGCCCGGCTGAAGATGAACAGGATCGCCGGGAGCAGCCCCTCGCGGTCGAGCCGGTCGACGATGTCCGGGCGCATCGGGCCCCGCCAGCGCGGACCGCGCCGCCCGCCGCCGGGGCCGGCGCTGCGTCCCTCGCCCAGCTCCAGCCGGCGCACCGTGTCGCGGGTGTGGCGCAGCAGCTCGGGATGCACGTCGTGCTTGCGGGCCGCGTCGGCGTCGTGGAACAGGTCGAACATGCGCTTGCCGACGAGCATGTGCTGCCAGAGCGGCACCGGCCGGTGCTCGGAGACCACCACCGCGGTCTCGCCGCGCACGGTGACCAGCCAGTCGGCGAACTCCTCGGCGTTGGAGACGGTGGCCGACAGCGAGACCAGGGTCACCGAGGCGGGCAGGTGGATGATCACCTCTTCCCACACGCCGCCCCGGAACCGGTCGGCCAGGTAGTGCACCTCGTCCATCACCACGTAGGCGAGGCCCTCGAGCGTGGCCGAGCCGGCGTAGAGCATGTTGCGCAGCACCTCGGTGGTCATCACCACCACGGGCGCGTCGCCGTTGATCGCGTTGTCGCCGGTGAGCAGGCCGACCTGCTCGACGCCGTAGCGGTCGACCAGGTCGTGGTACTTCTGGTTGGACAGCGCCTTGATCGGCGTGGTGTAGAAGCACTTGCGCCGCACGGCCGGGCCGTCACCGCCCGCCGGCGCGCCGGGCGTGCCCCGCAACGCCAGGTGCACCGCGAACTCGCCCACCACCGTCTTGCCGGCACCGGTGGGCGCGCAGACCAGCACCCCGCTGCCCCGCTCCAGGGCCTCGCACGCCTCCCGCTGGAAGTCGTCGAGGTCGAACCCGAGATCACGGGAGAATTCGTCCAGGGCCGGGAAGGCGGAGGCCTGCGCGGCCCGGCGGCGCGCCGCGGCGTACCGCTCGGCGGGGCTCGACATGTATCCAAGATTAATCCTTACCGCCGACGACCACCGGTCAAGGCCGTCCGGCAGGACGGTCGGGGCGGGTCGGTAGGGTGCACGACGTGCCGGACCGTACCGAACTGCCCCACGCCTCGAGCGGCGCCGACGACGCCGTCCGCCCGGGCCCGTCCCGCCGGCCCGTGGAGGCGGTGCTCTTCGACTTCCACGGCACCCTCGCCCAGGTGGAGGAGCCGCTGGCCTGGGTGCGTGCCGCCGCAGCCGCCTGCGGGGTCGAACTGGACCGGATCCGGGCCACCTCGCTCGCCGACCGCCTGCTCACCGCCGGTCGCGCCGGCGGGCCGCTGCCGGCCCGGGTGCCGCCCCGGCTGGCCGAGCTGTGGGCCGACCGTGACCTCTACCCGTACGCCCACCGGGGTGCCTACACCGGGCTGGCCGAGACCGTCGACGCCGGCATCGACGGGTTCGCCGACGCGCTCTACGAGCGGCTGCTGGTCCCCGACGGCTGGTTGCCGTACCCGGACACCGCGCCGGTGCTCGGCGCGCTGCGGGCCGCCGGGGTCAAGGTGGCGGTGGTCAGCAACATCGGCTTCGACCTCCGGCCGCTCTTCACCGCCTGGGGTCTCGACGCGCTGGTCGACGCGTACGCGCTCTCCTACGAGGTGGGGCGCCGCAAGCCGGACCCCGGCATCTTCCTGCGGGCCTGCGGGATGCTCGGCGTCGACCCGGAGCACACGCTGATGGTGGGCGACACCCCGGCCGACGCCGGCGCGGTGGCGGCCGGCTGCGGCGTGCTGGTGCTGCCGTGCGCCGACCCCGGCCGGCCGAACGGGTTGGGCGCGGTGCTCGACCTGGCCGGTGTCGACTGACCGGCCGCGTGGCGGGTCGTCGCGGCCGACGCGCTCGACGCGACGAACGACGGGCCGGCTAACGTCAGGGGCGTGACCGCCGACCACCCCGTACCGCCGCGTGCGCCGGGCCGGCTCGGCGGGGTGGCGCTGGTGCTCGGTGGGGCGCTGTCCGTGCAGTTCGGCTCCGCGCTGGCCGCGTCGTTGTTCCCGCGTACCGGGGTGGCCGGGGCGGTCACCCTGCGGCTCGCCCTCGGCGCGCTGCTGATGCTCGCGGTGTGCCGGCCCCGGCTGCGCGGGCACCGGCGCGGTGACTGGGCGGCGGTGGTCGCGTTCGGGCTGGCCCTGGCCGGCATGAACTCGATCTTCTACCAGGCGATCGAACGGGTCCCGCTCGGGCCGGCCGTGACGCTGGAGGTGCTCGGCCCGCTGGCGCTCTCCGTGGTCGGGGCACGCCGGGTGGCGGCCTGGTGCTGGGCCGGACTGGCGCTGGCCGGAGTCGTCCTGCTCGGGCAGGGCGGCTTCGACCGGCTGGACCCGGTCGGCGCCGCGCTGGCGCTGGCGGCGGGCGCGATGTGGGCGGCGTACATCGTCTGCTCGGCCCGGGTCGGCGCGCGGTTCCCCCGGGCCGACGGGCTGGCCCTGTCCCTCGCCGTGGCGGCGCTTGTCACGCTGCCGATCGGGGTGGCCGACGCGGGCGGCCGGCTGGCCCATCCGGCGGTGCTGGGCCTCGGTGCCGGGTTGGCGCTGCTCGCCTCGGTGCTGCCCTACAGCCTGGAACTGGCGGCGTTGCGGCGGCTGCCCACCGCCACGTTCGCGGTGCTGATGAGCCTCGGGCCGGCGATCGCCGCGCTGGCCGGCTGGCTGGTGCTCGGCCAGTCGCTGCGTCCGGTCGAGGTGCTCGCCGTCGCGCTGGTGGTGGCCGCGAGCGTGGGCGCGGTCCGGGCCGCCGCCCCACCGCCGCCTCCGCCGCCGGCCATGGTCAGCGCAGCAGCCGCAGCGCCGCCGGCACGGCGGTGACGGTCACCGGCAGCGGGAACGCCCGCTCCCCGTCCACGTACGTGGTGATGCCCTCGGCGGCCAGTTCCACCGTCCGCGCCCGGTAGGTCCGCACCAGCGGGTGCGCGACGTGGGTGCCCCGGTAGATGCGGGGCTTGACCCGCATCAGCGTGCGCCGGTCGAAACGGCCACCCACCACCACGTCCAGCAGCCCGTCGGTCGGGTCGGCGTCCGGGCAGATCCGCATGCCGCCGCCGTAGCTGGCCGCGTTGCCGACCGCGACCAGCACCGCGTCCACCTCGTGCGGCACGCCGTCGAGGGTGAGCCGGTAGCGTCGGGGACGTAGCCGGGCCAGCTCGACCAGGATCGCCAGGTCGTACCGGCGACGGCCGCGCGGCCAACGCATCCGGTTGGCCCGCTCGTTGACGATCGCGTCGAAGCCGGCCGCGAGCACCGCGCCGTACCAGCGGTCGTCGTCGCCGGGCCGGGACAGCCGGGCCAGGTCCACCGGGCGGGTCCGGCCGGCGGCCAACGCGGCGGCGATCACGTCGACCGCGGCGAGCGGGTCCGCCGGGTAACCGGTGTCCACCGCGAAGTCGTTGCCGGTGCCGGCCGGGACCGGCCCGAACGGCACCGCCGTGCCGGCGACCGCCTGCACCGCACGGTGCACGGTGCCGTCGCCGCCGACCGCGACCAGCGCCCCGGCGCCGCCGGCCACCGCGGCGTGGCACGCCGCCTCCGCCTCCCCGGGGGTACGCGCACGCAGCAGCTCCACCGGGCGGCCGGCGGCACCGAGGCGCGCCAGGACCTCCGGCAGCAGGCCCCGGTGCCGTCCCCGGCCGGCGGTCGGGTTGGCGAGCACGGCCACCGGGCCGGACGGGACATGATCGTGCGCGGTCACGGCGAGCACGGTACGACACCGGGCGCGCCAGCCACCAGGGAGACACCGGCGCCTCGGATCGACGGGGCCACGGCGCGGACGACCGTACGGCATACTCCGCGCCATGCGTTCCCGCACGCTGGTCGCCGTCCTCGCCCCGCTCGCGCTCGCCCCGTTCGTGCTGGCCGCCGGGCTGTGGTGGGCGCACCGGCCGGGCGAGACGCCCTGGCACGACAGCGCGGTCGCCGACGCGACCGGGACGGTCGACCGGCTCGAGACGCGGTTCGACGTCGACCACCTCTACCAGGCCGAGGAGTTCGTGCACGCCGCCGGGCAGGAGGAGGCGGTGCAGGTGCTCCAGGTGCGCGGCGAGACGCACTGGCAGACCGGGGTGACGTTGGTGCTGCGGGTGACCGGGCACGGGACCGGCGTCAACGACTGGGGCGAGCGGGTCGAGGGCACCGAGCCGGTCTGCTTCCGGCTGAACCTCGGCCCCGAGCGGGACGACCGCGACGACGACATCGACTGCCCCGCCGGCGACCCGCTGCCGGTCCCCCGGGACCCGTCCCTGACCGGTGTCGACGACCCGCGTCAGGGCAGGTCGATCGGGCGTAGCACCCGGTCGACCGCGTGGGCGATCTGCTTGTTGCCCTTGTTGATGTCGTAGCGGACCACCTGCGCGTCGCGGTCGTTGGTGTCCGCGTCGACCAGGCGCACCTGCCGGCCGTACCAGCAGTGCCGCACGTCGACCTCGACGGCGGCGCCGAGCGCGGTGGACAGCTCCGCGCCGTCGGCCCTGAGCGCCGCCTTCCGGTCGATCGTCGCGCCCGGCACCACGTGGTAGAGCAGCACGTCCTCCACGGTGTCCACGCCCAGGCCGGCGACCGCGTCGAACGCGGCCTTCTCCCCGGGCAGCTTCTTGGCGGCGGTGATGTCGCGGACCAGCTCGCGGAACGCGTAGTCATTCGGCACGAACGCGGTCAGCGCCACCGTGCCGTCGGTGAGCACCTTCACCGGCGAGTCCGGCTTGGCCGCCAACACGGTCAGGACCGCCTTGGTGAGCACGTCGAAGTCCCGCGCGTTGCGGTCGAAGCCGCTCTTGTCGGCGGTGAGCACCGCGGCCAGCGAACGCGTACCGGGCTGCCTGGCGCCGGCCTGGGCGGGCGCGGCGACGGCGGTGGTGGCCACCGCCGCCGCCGTGGCGCCCACGGCCAGTCGGGCGGCGAGACGAGCGATGTTCATCGGGGAGCCTTTCGTCGAGGCGACCAGGTCCGTGACTGTCGTCACGACCCATGCTTCGCCCGGACCGTCCCCGATGGATGCACCCGCCTCGGGACTCGTCCGATCAGCGCACCACCAGTCGCTTGCTCACCGACGCCACCCCGTCGCCCTTGACCTTGAGCGTCCAGTTCCCGGCCGCGCCCAACGCCACCACAGTCTCGGCGGTGCCGTTCGGCTCCGCCTTCAGCTCGGCGATCCGCTTGCCGTCCGGGTTGAGCACGTACAGCGTCCGGGCGCCAGCGGTCTTGTTCGTCACCTTCAACGAGAGCTTCTCGCCCGGCTCGGCGATCAGCCCGTCCGCACCGGTGAGCGTGTCACCGGTCAGCTCGATGGCGACCGCCCGGTCGTACGCGGTCTCGGCCGCGGCGCTGGCCACGTTGCCGTCGTCGGAGACGGTGATCCGGGTCCGTACCCCGTCGCCCTGCCGGCCGGGCTTGCAGGCCACCTCGTAGGAGCCGGTGGCGAGCGTGGCGCGCAGGTCGCCGGTGCGGCCCGCCGGCACGTCGGCCACCTCGGCGACCACCTTGGTGAAGCCGTCGCCCTCCCGGCCGTAGACGTAGACCCCGGTGGCCTGCTGGCCCCGGTTGGTCACGGTGAACGTCACCGTGCCGGGGGTGAACAGCGTGGTGGTGACCTCGCAACTGGTGTCGGTGGCGGTCACCGGGACCTGCTCGCCCTTCGGCGCGGGCTCGTCGTCACCACAGCCGGTGAGCGCGGTGGCGGCACAGAGGACGGTCAGGACGGCGGCGGTACGGCTCTTCATCGGGCTCTCCGGAGCGGAGGTCAGCGCGCTGACCGGGACGGGGTGGGACTCGGCAAAGTCAGCAGAGTCTAAGCGGGCCGGCGGTCCCGGCAAGGCCCGAGGGCGACTCGAATGTCCACCCGCGCACCGGCCGGGCATGATGGGCGGCATGCGTCTGGTCTCCCTGCTCCCGTCCGCCACCGAGATCGTCTACGCGCTGGGCCTCGGCGACGACCTGGTCGGGGTGACGTTCGAGTGCGAGGTGCCGCCGTCGTACCGGGCCGGTGTCACGGTGGTGGTGGGTGGCCGGGACACCCGCGGCATGAGCCCGGGCGAGATCGACGCGTACGTGCGGGAGCGGGTCGCGGCCGGCGACGACCTCTACACGCTGCACGCCGGCGCGCTGGCCGGGCTGGACCCGGACCTGATCCTCACCCAGGACCTGTGCCGGGTCTGCGCGCTGCCGTCCGGCCGGGTGGCCGACGCCGTCGACCATCTCGGCGCGCGGGCGAAGGTGCTGTCGCTCGACCCGTACACGCTCGACGACGTGCTGGGCACGATCCGCGCGGTGGGCACGGCCGCCCGGGTGCCGGACCGGGCCGAGGCCGTGCTGGACGGCCTGCGCGCCCGGCTGGCGGCGATCCGCGCGGCGGTGGCCGGCCGGCCCCGGCGGCGGGTCGCCGTGGTCGAGTGGGTGGACCCGCCGTTCGGCGCCGGGCACTGGATCCCGGACCTGGTCGACGTCGCCGGCGGCGAGCCGGTGGCGACCCGTCCGGGGGCCCGGTCCACGCCGACGACCTGGGCGGAGCTGCGCGCGGCCGAGCCGGAGGTGGTGCTGGTCGCGCCGTGCGGCTTCCGGCTGGACGGCGCCGCCGCCCAGGCGGGCGCGGTGGCCGGGCACTTCCCGGGCGCGGAGGTCTGGGCGGTGGACGCGGACGCCCTCATCGTGCGGGCCGGCCCCCGCCTGGTCGACGGCGCCGAGGCGATCGCCGCGATCCTGCACCCCGACGCCGTCGCGCCGCTGTCCCCCACCGCCGCCCGCCGGGTGGCCTGACCCTGATCCTCCCCGCCACGCCGGCACGACGGGTGACGGACGGCGCGGTGGTGACGGACGGCGCGGTGCTGTCGCGTCTCGGCGGGCCGGCGTCACCGAGCCGCCCACCGGCGCAACGGCGAACGCCGCCCCCGGGCAGCGGGGACGGCGTTCGGGTCGGACGGTGACGGTCAGGTCATGTCGTCGTAGCGGCGTTCGATCGGCGCCGGCGCGGCGACCGGCTCGGGCGCCGAGACCGGGGCGGACGCCTCGATCCGGGCGCCGGTCGGCACCGGCTCGCCCGACAGGTCCAGCGGCGACACCTCGTCGTCGGCGATGCCGGCGTAGACCTCCCGGCCCCGCCCGCGCCGCTTGTCGTTGAGGAACGCCAACCCGACCGCGCCGAAGTAGAGCGCGGAGAGGCAGAACGCCAGCGCCGTCATGCCGAACGGGTCGGGCGTCGGCGTGACCACCGCGGAGAACGCGAAGAACACGAAGATCGCCACCCGCCACCAGCTCAGCAGCCGCTTGGCGCTGGCCAGGCCGACGAAGTTGAGCATCAGCACGATCAGCGGGAACTCGAACGCCACCCCGAACAGCAGGATCAGGTTGGTGACGAACCCGATGTAGCGGGTGATGTCGAGCGTGGTCGTCACGTCGCCGCCGCCGGAGACGTCGAGCAGGAACTCCAGGCCCTTGGCCGTCACGAAGAACGCCAGCACCGCGCCGGCCGCGAACAGCGGCGCGGCGAGGGCGGTGAAGAAATAGGCGTAGCGCCGCTCGTGCCGGTGCAGGCCCGGCGCGATGAACGCCCAGAGCTGGTAGAGCCAGATCGGCGCGGCAATGATCAGGCCGACCCAGAGGGAGACCTTCATCTGCAGCAGGAACAGGTCGGCGGGGCCGAGCTGGACGAAGTTGCAGTCGCCGTTGATCAGCCGCGCCTTGGGCAGGTCGCAGTAGGGCTTCTGCAACAGGTGCATCACCGGCCCGGAGAGCCAGACGCCGAAGCCGAAGCCGAACAGGATCGCCAGTGAGGCCCGGAACAGTCGGTTACGCAGCTCGCGGATGTGCTCGATGAGCGTCATCGAGCCGTCGGCGGCGCGCGCGAACGTGCTCGGCCCGCGCTTCTTCAACCCGAAGGCCACGGTGATGAGGCCCCTTCGGATCAGTTCTCGCGGACGCGCTGCACCGGGTCGACCGGCGGGGCGACCGGCTGCTGCGGCTGCGGAGCGTACTGCTGCTGCTGCGGCTGCGCGTACTGCGGCTGGCCCTGGACGGGCTGCTGCGGCGGGAGAGGCTGGTAGGCGGCCTGCGCGTCGGCCTTCTCGGCCAGGTCACGGTCGTCGTCGTGCAGGCTCTTCGTCTCGGCCTTGATGATCCGCAGCGAACGGCCCAGCGAACGGGCCGCGTCCGGGAGCCGCTTCGCGCCGAAGAGCAGGATCAGCACGACCACGAGTACGGCGATGTGCCACGGCTTGAGGGCACCCATGGGAAGCTCCAGTCGCTCTGTGTCGGTGGTGGGGTGTGTCGCCGCCCATCGTACGTGCGTCGCAGCGGCTTGCCACCCCCGCCGGGTCTGCTGGTGCCGGCCCGGTCGGTGAAGTCTCGGCCAACCCGAAGTGTCCCGTCAACCACCCGTCACGGCGCATTCGGGATGGGAAACGGCGGGCGTCGATCACTCCCCGCGCTTGGCCTTGATCAACGCGATCCGCTCCTGCGTGACGGTCGCCCGCTCCTGGAGCGCCTCGGCCCGCGCCTGCAACGCCTCCGCGGTCGAGCGCAGCGACTCCGCGTCGGCCGCCCGGCGCTGCAACGCCACCGCCGCGCGGCGCAGCCGGGGCAGCCGGGCCACCACCGGGCGGACCGCCAGCGCCAGCACGACCAGCGCGAACAGCACGACCCCGAGCACGATCCACATCACCACGCGATCACCCTATCGGGTGACGCCGGTGGCCGCCGGATCGGCGCTGCCGGTCGGGACCGCGTACGCGTCCAGCGCGGCGACCGCCTGGGCGCGGACCTGCTCGGCCAGCTCGGCCGGGGCCACCACGGTCGCCTCCGGGCCCAGCCCGAGCACGAACCGGCGGGCCCACCCGAGGTCGGTGACCCGCAGCGACACCAGCCACTGCTCGCCGTCGGCCTCAACCCGCTCGCACGGATAGTATTCGGTGATCCACCGCTCGCCCCGACCGATCCGCAACGTGATCAGCGGCAGGTCGGCCGAGGGCCGGAACACGCCGTCACGCAGATCGTGCGGGCGGGCCTGCGGCGGCACGACGGCCCGCTCCGGCAGCTCGGTGACCGCGTCGATCCGGTCCGCCCGGAACAGCCGGACCGCCTCGGCGCGGCGGCACCACGCCTCCACGTACGCCCGGCCGCCGACCGACAGCATCCGCAACGGGTCGATGGTGCGCTCGGTGGTCTCGTCCCGCGCCGGGGTGTAGTAGGTGATCCGCAGCGCCCGGCCCCGCTCGACCGCGGCGCGCAGCTCCCGCACCCGGGCGGTGTCGCCGGGCAGCAGCACCTCCACCGGCGCGCCGACGAGGTCACCGGCCGCGTTCTCGATCTTGGCGAGGGCCCGCTCCACCGCCTCCCGGTTGGCCACGCCCGGCGTCTCGGCGAGCATCCGCAGCGCCACCACCAGGGCCAGCGCCTCGTCCGGCGTGAGTCGCAGCGGCCGGTCGATGCCGGCGTCGTAGGTGATGGTCACCCGGTCGCCGTCGAACGCCATGTCGATCAGGTCACCGGGGCCGTAACCCGGCAGCCCGCACACCCAGAGCAGCTCCAGATCCTCCCGGAGCTGTTTCTCGGTCACGCCCAGGTCGTGCGCTGCCTCGGCGATCTCGATGCCGGGCCGGGCCAGCAGGTAGGGCACCAGGTTGAGCAGCCGGGCCAACCGGTCGGCCGAGGCGCGGCCGGCACGGGCCGCCGCCGGCCGGGTCACCGGGCACCCCCGGCCACCGCCAGCTCGTCGTGCCGGACCACGACCTCCTTCAACCGCTGGATGACCGCCTCCCGCACCTCCGGTGGCTCCAGCACCCGCACGTCCGGGCCGTACCCGACGATCTGCCCGGCCAGGAACTCGGCGTCGGCGTACGGCAGCACCAACCGGTCGCCGTCCGGCCCGGCGTGGCTCTCCACCGCCCAGCGGCGCAGCCCGGCGGCACGGCCCGGCGCGACCAGCACGGTCGCCCGGCCGGTGCGCTCCGCCGGCCCCGACCAGCGGGCCACGTGGCTGATCAGGTCCACCCCGGCGGGCGGCTGGTAGGCCCCCGGCTCACCGGCCGCCCGGACCGCGCCGACGACCCGCGAGAGCCGGAAGCAGCGGGTCGCCGCCCGGTCCAGGTCGTGACCGACCACGTACCACCGGCCGCGCCAGCAGACCACGCCCCACGGCTGCACCCGGCGGCGGGTCGGCGCGTCCCGGTCCGGCACCCGGTAGTCGAAGGCGACCTCCCGCCGGTCCCGCGCGGCGGCGGTCAGTGGGGCGAACGCCGGGTCGACCGTCACCATCGGCTCCAGACCCAGGGTCGCCTGCGGGTCCACGTCGATGCCGGCGGCGCGCAGCTTCGCCAACCCCGACGACGCGGCGGCGGCCAGGCCGGCGTGCTGCCACAGCCGGGCCGCGATGCCCACCGCCGCGGCCTCGTCCGGTTCGAGCGGAATGTCGGGCAGCGCGTACTCCCGGTGGGCGATCCGGTAGCCCGGCTCGGCGTCGAACACGCTGGCCGTGCCCGTCTCCAGCGGCACGCCCAGCTCCCGCAGCTCGGCCTTGTCCCGCTCGAACTTGCGCTGGAACGCCTCGTGGTCCTTGGCGTCGTCCGGGTCGTGCTCGTAGCCGGGCACGGTCGCGGCGATCTGGGCGGCGGTCAGGAAACGCCGCGTCGACAACAGGCAGATCACCAGGTTGACCAGGCGTTCGGTACGGGTCCGGGACACGTACCGAACGCTAGCAGCCCGCGCGTCCGACGCGGGCACCCGCGCGGGCGCGGCGCGCGGTCACCACCCGAGCGGACCCGTCCGCCTCGCCGGGCGGCCCGTCCGGACCAGCCATAGGGTGAGCCCATGGCGGAACCGGAAGTCAAGACCGAGAGCGTCGGCACCGTCGTGGTGGCCGGCGCGGCGAACCTCGCCATCGCCATCGCCAAGCTGGTCGCGGGCCTGCTCTCCGGCTCCGCGGCGATGCTCTCCGAAGCCGCCCACTCGGTCGCCGACACCACCACCGAGGTGCTGCTCTACCTCGCGCTGCGCCGCGGCGCACGGCCCGCCGACCCCCGGCACCCGTTCGGGTACGGCAAGGAGAGCTACGTCTGGGCGTTCCTCGCCGCGCTGTTCACGTTCGTGGCCGGCGCCGGCTTCGCCATCACCCACGGCGTCACCACGATCCTCGTGCACGAACACACCGGCGACTACCTCGTCGCGTACGTCGTGCTGGCGATCTCGTTCGCCATCGAGTCGGTGTCGCTGGCCCGCGCCGTGCGGCAGGTGCGCGGCGAGTCCCGGCGCTGGCGCACCACCCCCCGCCGCTACCTGCGACTCACCGCCGACACCACGGTCAAGGCCGTCTTCCTGGAGGACAGCGCCGCGCTGATCGGCCTGCTCATCGCCGCCGCCGGACTCACCCTGTCGCACCTCACCGGCGACGAGCTCTACGACGGCGTCGCCTCCATCCTCATCGGCGTGCTGCTGCTGGTGGTCGCCGCGATCCTGGCCCACAGCAACATCTCGCTGCTGGTCGGCCGCGCCGTGTCCGAGCGCACGCACCGGCAGATCGAACAGGAGCTGGCCGCGCTGCCGACGGTGGACCGGATAGACACCCTGATGACCATGTTCCTCGGCCCCGAGGACATCCTGGTCGCCGCCAAGGTCGACTTCCGCGACGACGCCACCGGCGCCGAGATCGAGACCGCCGCCGACGAGGCGGAACGCAGGCTCACCGGACGGTTCCCGGAGATCGCCTACGTCTTCCTCGACCCGACCCGGTCCCGCGCCACCGGCCGGCGTGCCCGGACCACCCAGGACGAGCCCAATCGACCGGTCGACCAGGAGGCCTGACCCGGCCGTCGCCCGCCCGCCCGCCGGCCGATAGGTTGCCGGTCATGGTGCGATGGCGGTCCGGCACGGTCACGACGGTACGACGACGATGGGCCGGCGCCGTGGAACTCGACGTCGACCTGCCCGACGGCGCCCGGATGCGCGCCCTGGCCTACCCGGCGCTGGTCGGCGACCCGGAGCCCGGCGACCGCGTGCTGCTCAACGCCGGCGCCCTGCTGATGGGCCTCGGCACCGGCGGGTACGCCCTGGTCGTCGCGCTGCCCGACCGGCTGCCCGCCGACCCGCCCCGGCCCGGCGACAGCCGCGACGCCGGGCACCTGGTCAAGGCCCGCTACACGCCGCTGCAACCGATCCTGCTCGGCGTGGACGAGGAAGCCTCGCCGCACCACGCCCGGCTGGCCGCCGCCGAATCCGTCGACGGCATGCCGGTGGTCACCGCCGACCTGCACTCCGCCCTGCCGGCGATCCTGGCCGGCGTGCACGCCGACGCCCCGCACGCCCGGGTCGCGTACCTGCTCACCGACGGTGGCGCGCTGCCCGCCTGGTTCTCCCGCACCCTCGCCGGGCTCGCCGGCCACCTCGCCGGCACCGTCAGCGTGGGCCAGGCGTTCGGCGGCGACCTGGAGGCCAGCACACTGCACAGCGGCCTGCTCGCCGCCCGGCACGTGCTCCACGCCGACCTGGCGATCGTCGCCCAGGGGCCGGGCAACCTGGGCACCGGCACCCGATGGGGCTTCTCCGGCGTGGCCGTCGGCGAAGCCGTCAACGCGGTCGCCACGCTGGGCGGACGCCCGGTCGGCGCGCTGCGCATCTCCGACGCCGACCCCCGCCCCCGGCACCGCGGCGTCTCCCACCACAGCCTCACCGCGTACGGCCGGGTCGCGCTGGCCACCGCGGAGCTGGTCGTGCCGGACGGCCTCGACCCGGAACTGGCCGCGGTCGTGACGACGGCGCTGGCCCCGCTCGCGGACCGGCACCGCGTCGTCACCGTGCCCACCGACGGCCTCGACGCGGCGCTGCGCGCCAGCCCGGTCGGGCTGTCGACGATGGGCCGGGGCCTCGACGCCGACCACGCCTACTTCCTGGCCTCGGCCGCCGCCGGCCGGTACGCCGCCGGCCTGCTCCACTGAGCCACCCTCGCCGGCCCGACCCCGGCCGAAGGGCCCGGCCTCAGCGCCGAAGGGCCCGGCCTCAGCCGAAGTAGAGGATCAGCCCCACCCAGGCCACCACGATCAGCACCAGCGCCGCCGCCAGCACCCACGTCGGCACCTTGTGGTCACCGCGACGGTTGCGCTCGATCTCGGTGCGGATCTTCTCCCGCCGCCGGTCGATCCAGTTGAGCTTCTCGGCGCCGCCGGCCCGCGCGCGGCCGGAGGTCTGGCCGCGCTCGCGGCCCTGCGGTTCGGAAGTGTCCATGGCGACGCCAGCCTACCGGGGCCGCGGCGGCCGGCGCGCAGGCACCGGCCGCCGTCGGCCTCACATGCTGGCGATCAGCCGCTCCACCCGCTCGTCGTACGCCCGGAACGGGTCCTTGCACAGCACCGTGCGCTGCGCCTGGTCGTTCAGCTTCAGGTGCACCCAGTCGACGGTGAAGTCACGCCGCTTCTCCTGCGCGTGCCGGATGAACTCTCCACGCAGCCGCGCCCGGGTGGTCTGCGGCGGCGTCTCCTTCGCCTCGAAGATCTCCGGGTCGTTGGCCACCCGGTCTACCTCGCCCCGACGCTCCAACAACCCGTACAGCCCCCGACCACGACGCAGGTCGTGATAGGCCAGATCCATCTGCGCCACCCGCGGATGCGACAGCGGCAGGTCGTGCTTGCGCTGGTAACGCTCGATCAGCTTGAGCTTGCTCACCCAGTCGATCTCGCGTGCCACCGGGTCCAGGTCACCGGTCTCCACCGCCCGCAGCACCCGCGCCCACAGGTCCACCACCCGCTTCGCGGTCTGGTCACCGCCCCGGCGCTCCACGAACTCCGTCGCCTTCGCCAGGTATTCCTGCTGGATCTCCAGGGCCGAGACCTCCTTGCCGGAGGACAGCCGGACCTTGCGCCGGCCGGTGATGTCGTGCGACACCTCCCGGATGGCCCGGATCGGGTTCTCCAGCGTCAGGTCCCGCATCACCACGCCGGCCTCGATCATCCGCAGCACGATGTCGGCCGTGCCGACCTTCAACAGCGTGGTGACCTCGTTCATGTTGGAGTCGCCGACGATCACGTGCAGCCGGCGGTAGCGCTCCGCGTCCGCGTGCGGCTCGTCGCGGGTGTTGATGATCGGCCGGCTCCGGGTGGTCGCCGAGGAGACACCCTCCCAGATGTGCTCCGCCCGCTGCGACAGGCAGTAGACCGCGCCGCGCGGCGTCTGCAACACCTTGCCCGCACCGCAGATCAACTGCCGGGTGACCAGGAACGGGATCAGCACGTCGGCCAGCCGGCCGAACTCCCCGTGCCGGGACACCAGGTAGTTCTCGTGGCAGCCGTACGAGTTGCCGGCCGAGTCGGTGTTGTTCTTGAACAGGTAGATCTCGCCCGCGATGCCCTCGTCGTGCAGCCGCTTCTCCGCGTCGACGAGCAGCCCCTCCAGGATCCGCTCGCCGGCCCGGTCGTGCGCCACCAGATCGGTCACCGAGTCGCACTCCGGCGTCGCGTATTCCGGATGTGAGCCCACGTCCAGATAGAGGCGAGCCCCGTTACGCAGGAAAACGTTGCTCGACCGGCCCCACGACACCACCCGCCGGAACAGGTACCGCGCGACCTCGTCGGGGGAAAGCCGGCGCTGCCCGCGATAGGTGCAGGTGACGCCGTACTCGGTCTCGAGGCCGAAGATTCGCCGCTCCATGATGAGACATTAGCCGCCCGGAGCCCTCGATGGGCAGCGCCCACGTTCAGCGGCCTACGCCGAAGCCGCCCGATCGGCGGGACACCGGCGCCGGACACCAGCGGGCCCCGCCACTTCGCGGAAGTGGCGGGGCCCGGAAACAGGTGTCACTCGCCGGGCTCGTCCTCCCGGTGGCCCTCCAGGTCGGCCGAGCCCGCCGACGTGGTCGGCTTCCTCGCCTCCTCCGTCGGCACCGTCGGGGTCTTCGCCCGGCCCGGCGCCGGCGCGACGTCCCCCTCCGCGTCGCCGTCCAGCAACGCGGTCAGCGCCGCACCGGTGATCCGCCGGAACGTACGGCCCACCCGGCGCCGGTCCAGGACCGCCACCTCCAACTGGTTCGCCGCGATCGTCCGGGCCGCCCCGCCCTCACCGCCGACGCTGCTCAGCGCCTTCATCGCGGCGCGTACCGCCTCCGACAGCGACATCTCCGGCCGGTGCTCGTTCTTCAGCACACCGGCGATCGCCTCGGACTGGCCGCCCATCGCCATCCGGCCCGGCTCGTCGTTGACCGAGCCGTCGTAGGTCACCCGGTAGAGCGAGTCGTCGTCCGGCGACGCGGCCACCTCGGCCACGCAGATCTCCACCTCGAACGGCTTCGACTGCTCGGTGAAGATGGCTCCCAGCGTCTGCGCGTACGCGTTCGCCAGCGCCAGCCCGGTCACGTCCCGCCGGTCGTAGCTCAGGCCGTTGAGGTCGGCCATCCGCACCCCGGCACGCCGCAGGTTCTCGAACTCGTTGTACCGGCCGACCGCGGCGAAGCCGATCCGGTCGTAGATCTCGCTGACCTTGTGCAGCGTGCTGGACAGGTTCTCGGCGACGAAGAGCACCCCGCCGGCGTAGCTCAGGACCACCGCGCTGCGGCCCCGGGCGATGCCCTTGCGGGCCAGCTCGGAGCGGTCGCGCATGATCTGCTCGGGCGAGGCGTAGAACTGCATGGCCACGGCGGCGGTTCTCCTTCGTACCTGTGGTGCGGGACTGCTGACTCGGTGGACGTGCGAGCGGGGTCAGCCGCCGGGGTTCTCCATCCGGCCGGACACCACGCCCTCCGCGATCGCCGCCGTCTCGGCGTCGGTGAGCCGGTGGGTGCCCTCGGCCGTCGCGGTCATCACGACCGGGTAGATCCGCCGGGTGAGGTCGGGGCCGCCGGTGGCGGTGTCGTCGTCCGCGGCGTCGTAGAGCGCCTCGACGGCCAACCGCGTCGCGTCGTCGACCGACAGGCCGGCCCGGAAGCGCTTCTTCAGCGCGGACTTGGCGAACAGCGAACCGGAGCCGATCGCGTCGTAACCGGTCTCCTCGTAGGGGCCGCCGGTCACGTCGAAGCTGAAGATCCGGCCGGCCCGCGCCGGGTCGCTCGCGGCCAGGTCGAAGCCGGCGAACAGCGGGACCACGGCCAGGCCCTGCATGGCCGCGCCCAGGTTGCCCCGGATCATCGAGGCCAGCCGGTTGGCCTTGCCGTCGAGCGAGAGCATCGCGCCCTCGATCTTCTCGTAGTGCTCCAGCTCCACCTGGAACAGTCGCATCAGCTCGATGCCGATGCCCGCGGTGCCCGCGATGCCGACCAGCGAGTACGCGTCGGCCGGGTGCACCTTCTCGATGTCGCGCTGGGCGATCAGGTTGCCCATCGTGGCGCGGCGGTCGCCGGCCATGACCACGCCGTTCGCGGCCGCGATCGCCACGATGGTGGTCGCGTGCGGCGCCATGTCGGCGGCCATGCCGGGCGGCAGCGGCCGACGACCCGGCAGCATCTCGGGGGCCACCTTGCTCAGGAACGTGGTGAAGGAGGACGTCCCCGCGTTGGTGAACACATCTGGAAGACGCCCGGATGGATCAAAACCCGCTGCCACGTGGTTCCTCTCAGGTACGTGATCGCCCTGGCCAGGCTGTCGGGACTGTCCCGGGACTGACCAAGGCCACCGTTGCAGTTGAAGCAGAGTATCCCGCGGACCCATCCGGTGCGATGATCGTGGTCCAGATGTTCCGGATCGGGACGCGGACGGATCGCGCACACGCCGCCCGGCTCGGCCAGGAGTTCCTGGAACTCCTTCTCCCCGACGCCGTAGCGACGACGCAGGTGGCACTCGCGACTGCCGCCGTACAGGCGCAGCCGTGTTTCCATTCGCCGCTCGTCCGGCAACGGCGGTGGCCGTCCCGAACAGCCGGAAGCTCGCGCGCCTCTCGGCCGTGCTTCTCCTTCAGGCGCTTGGCACAGCTCGCCTTCGCACGAAGGTTGAAGCACGGTTGGCGGTAGCTACCGCACCCATCGGGCCGCCGACTGTCGGCACGGAACTCGTCGAGCACCCCAGACATGTCTGATTTGCCCAACTATGCCCTACTCGCCGCCCTTTTGGACATAGCCTCTCACGAATTCCTCCGCGTTCTCCTCCAGGACGGAGTCGATCTCGTCGAGCAGGTCGTCGACGTCCTCGGTGATCTCGGCGTGCCGCTCGGCCACCTCGGGATTGGCCTGCGCGGTGACCTCCTCGACCTCCTCGTGGGACTTGCCGGACTGGGTCTGCCCACCCTCTTGCGTCGCCATGGTGGTGCCTCCTCCACGATCGCCTGCGATCAACTTACCTCGCGCGGGCGACGAAAAGCCCGCCGCGCGCCGGGTTCGGCACGCAACGGGCCTTCCGGCACCCGGCTCAGCCGCCGGTCAGCAGCTCCAGCAGATCCTTGGCGCTCTCGCACCTGTCGAAGAGCTGGCCGACGTGCGCGCGGGTGCCCCGCTCGGGCTCCATCATCGGCACCCGGACCAGCGACTCCCGACCCACGTCGAAGATGACCGAGTCCCAACTCGCGGCGACCACCTCGGAGGCGTACTGGGCCAGGCACCGGCCGCGGAAGTAGGCCCGGGTGTCCTCCGGCGGCTCGGTCATCGCGGTGCGGGTCTGCTCTTCGGTGAGCAGCGTCTTCATCGAGCCGCGCTGGACCAGCCGGTGGTAGAGGCCCTTCTCCGGCCGGACGTCGGAGTACTGCAGGTCGACCAGTTGCAGCTTGTGCGAGCCCCAGCCGAGCTTCTCCCGCTCCCGGTAGCCCTCCAGCACCCGCAGCTTGGCCACCCAGTCCAACTCGTCGGCGCACTCGAAGGCGTCACGGCCGAGCCGGTCCAGCACGCTCTCCCAGCGGTCCAGGACGTCGGCGGTCTGCGCGTCCACGTCGGGGCCGTACCGGGCGTCCACGAAGGAACGGACCCGTTCCAGGTAGGCCCACTGCACGTCCAGCGCGGTGAGCCGGCGACCGTCGCGCATCCGCATCAGGTGCTTCAGCGACGGATCGTGGCTGACCGCGCGCAGCTCGCCCACCGGGTCCGCGATGCCCAGGTCGGCGCCGAGCGCCTTCTCCTCGATCATCGCGAGGATCAGCGACGTGGTGCCGACCTTGAGGAACGTGGAGATCTCGGAGAGATTGGCGTCGCCGATGATGACGTGCAGGCGGCGGTACTTGTCGGCGTCCGCGTGCGGCTCGTCGCGGGTGTTGATGATGGGCCGCTTGAGCGTGGTCTCCAGTCCGACCTCGACCTCGAAGAAGTCAGCACGTTGGGAGATCTGGAAGCCGCTCTGGCCGCCGTCCTGGCCGATGCCCACGCGGCCGGCGCCGCAGACGATCTGCCGGGTCACGAAGAACGGCGTCAGGTACGCCACGATGTCGGCGAACGGCGTCTGCCGGCGCATCAGGTAGTTCTCGTGCGCGCCGTAGCTGGCGCCCTTGTTGTCGGTGTTGTTCTTGTAGAGGTGGATCGGTTGGGTGCCCGGGATGGTGGCGGCCCGCCGGGCCGCCTCGGCCATCACCCGCTCGCCCGCCTTGTCCCAGCGGACCACGTCGAGCGGGGTGGTCACCTCCGGGGTGGAGTATTCGGGGTGGGCGTGGTCGACGTAGAGCCGGGCGCCGTTGGTGAGTATCACGTTGGCCAGCCCGAGGTCCTCGTCGGCGAGCGCCTCGGCCGGGTCGTACGCCGCCCCGGAGTAGGTGAATCCCCGGGCGTCGCGCAGCGGCGACTCCTCCTCGTAGTCCCAGCGGGCGCGTCCGCCCCGGTTGAGTTCCGGTCGCGCCCCGTAGGCGTTGACCACCTGCGAGGAGGTGACCATCGGGTTGGCTCCGGCCTGGCCGGGCACGGAGATGCCGTACTCGACCTCGGTGCCCATGATCCGTCTGACGCTCATCGACCTGCCCGCTCCGCTCGCCGTCCCGGTCCCCGTCACGTCGAGCGTAGTCGGCACATCGACGCCAGGTGGCGTGCCGGGCTCCCGGCGGGCGGGGTGGCGTGGCGGGCGGGACGGCCGGAGCAGGGGTTTCTCCGTCCGGCGGCCCCGTCACGACCGGCCGAAGCAGTTCCTCAAGGGGCGCGCCCGCTCCGGGTGCCCGGGACACGACCGACCGGGGCGGCGCCGGTGTGGCGCCGCCCCGGTCGGGGTCGAACTCAGAGGTACTGGCCGGTGTTGCTGGCGGTCTCGATGGACCGGCCGGCCTCGGTGCCCTTGCCGCCGGAGACGAGCGTGCGGATGTAGACGATCCGCTCGCCCTTCTTGCCGGAGATGCGGGCCCAGTCGTCCGGGTTGGTGGTGTTGGGCAGGTCCTCGTTCTCCCGGAACTCGTCGACGCACGCGTCGAGCAGGTGCTGCAACCGCAGCCCCTTGCGCCCGGAGGTGAGGAACTCCTTGATGGCCATCTTCTTGCCCCGGTCGACGATGTTCTGGATCATCGCGCCGGAGTTGAAGTCCTTGAAGTAGAGGACTTCCTTGTCGCCGTTGGCGTAGGTGACCTCGAGGAAGCGGTTCTCCTCGGTCTCGGAGTACATCCGCAGGACGACGGCGTCGATCATCGCGGCGACGGTGGCCTGCGGGTCGCTGCCGTGCTCGGCCAGGTCATCCGCGTGCAACGGCAGGTCGGCCAGGACGTACTTCGTAAAGATGTCCTTGGCCGCCTCGGCGTCCGGCCGCTCGATCTTGATCTTCACATCGAGCCGGCCGGGGCGCAGGATCGCCGGGTCGATCATGTCTTCCCGGTTGGAGGCGCCGATGACGATGACGTTCTCCAGCCCCTCCACGCCGTCGATCTCGCTGAGCAGCTGGGGGACGATGGTGTTCTCCACGTCGGAGGAGACACCGGAGCCGCGGGTGCGGAAGATCGAGTCCATCTCGTCGAAGAACACGATCACCGGGGTGCCCTCGCCGGCCTTCTCCCGGGCGCGCTGGAAGATCAGCCGGATGTGCCGCTCGGTCTCCCCGACGTACTTGTTGAGCAGCTCGGGACCCTTGATGTTGAGGAAGAAGCTGGTGTGCCGCTCCTGACCCAACCGCTCGGCGATCTTCTTGGCGAGCGAGTTGGCCACCGCCTTGGCGATCAGCGTCTTGCCACAGCCGGGCGGACCGTAGAGCAGGATGCCCTTCGGCGGCCGGAGCTGGTGCTCGCGGAACAGGTCGGCGTGCAGGAACGGCAGCTCCACCGCGTCGCGGATCTGCTCGATCTGCGCCTGGAGGCCACCGATGTCCTCGTAGTCGACATCGGGCACCTCCTCCAGGACCAGCTCCTCGACCTCGCTCTTCGGGATCCGCTCGTAGGCGTACGCCGAGCGGGGCTCGATCATGAGTGAGTCGCCGGCCCGGATCGGGCTGCCGATCAGCGTCTCGGCGAGGTGCACGATGCGCTCCTCGTCCGAGTGGGAGACCACCAGCGCGCGGTCACCCGGCGCGCCGTCCGGACCGACCAGGATCTCCTTGAGCATCACCACCTCGCCGACCCGCTCGAAGCCGAACGCGTCGACGATGTTGAGCGCGTCGTTGAGCAGCACCTCCTGCCCACGGCGCAGCTCGTCGGCCTCCAGCGAGGGCGAGACGGCGACGCGGAGCTTGCGCCCGCCGGTGAACACATCCACCGTGCCGTCGTCGTGCTTCGCCAGGAAGACGCCGTAGCCACTGGGTGGCTGGGCGAGCCGGTCGATCTCCTCCTTGAGCGTCACGATCTGCGCGCGAGCCTCCTTGAGGGTGCTCACGAGTCGCTCGTTGTTCTCGGTCAGCCGCGCCAACTGCGCCTGGGTGGCCGCCAGCCGCTCTTCGAGCTGCCGGACGTGTCGGGGGCTTTCGGTCAACTTGCGCCGCACCAGAGCGAGTTCCTCTTGCAGGAACGCGACCTGCGTGGAGAGATCGTGGGCTTCCTTTTCCCACCGTGCGGCGCGCGAGTCCGCGTCGTCGCTGCGTGCCACGTCCCACCTCCCCGGGGGGCTTGAACGTTCTGAGCTAACACTAGCCGCTATGAGCCCGATTCGGTCCTCCGCAACGCGCTCGTCACCGAAGCTTGATCGCCAAGGGCTGGTCGACGGGCGGGTACGGGCGTTCGGGTACCGTCGGAGTCCGGGACGGGAGAACATGGGGGGTGCTTCGTGACCGACGTCGCGACCGACCAGTTGCAGGTCTGGGTCGACCAGGACCTCTGCACGGGTGACGGGCTGTGCGTGCAGTACGCACCGGAGGTCTTCGAGTTCGACGTCGACGGCCTGGCGTACGTCAAGGGCCCCGACGGCGAGCTGCGACAGGCCCCGGGCGCCCGGGTGGACGTGCCGGAGCACCTGCGCCTCGAGGTGATCGACTCGGCGAAGGAGTGCCCGGGCGAGTGCATCCACGTGACGCGGGCCAGCGACGGCGTCGAGGTGGCCGGCCCGGAGGCCGAGGACTGACGCACGCACGACGCGGGCCGGGGACGGCGTCCCCGGCCCGCGTCGTGCCGCCGTGCCCCCGTCGGCTCAGAGCATGGGTCGGCCGACCACCGAGGCCACCAGCCGGGCGAACTCCTCCAGCCGGGTGATCTGCCCCGCGCCGCCGTCGTCGAGGGTCTTGCCGAAACGCAGCGCGTCGTGCCGCGGGGTGCCGGCCGCCTCGTCACTCGGCGGCGCCTCGTCCAGCGAGCTGAGCAGCAGGTACACGTCGATGCTGTCGACCCGGACCGTGCCGTCCTCGGCGCGGGTGAGCCGGCGCCGGCAGCCGACCTCGGTGACCGTGGAGACCGGCACCACCCGCAGCGACGAGGTCATCGCGCCGGGTGGCCCCTCCCCGGGCGGGACGTCCTCGCCGTGCCAGAGCACCAGCCGGCTGCCGTCGCAGACGACGACCTCCTGCCACACCCCGTTCACCTCGTTGACGAAGCGTTCCAGCGTGAAGCCGAGCACGGAGGCGCCGCGCAGCACCCCGCCGAGCGCCTCCAGGGCGATGTCGGGGTCCCGCAGGTAGGCCCGGGCGGCCGATTCCAGGTCGGCGTAGGGCGACCAGTCGGGGAAGACGGCGGGCATCTCGCCGTTGCCGTAGCCGGGACTGCTCACGCCACCTCCCGTCGACCGGTACCGCCGGGGCCGGGACGGACGCGCCCGCCGCGCGCCCCGGTCCGCTCTGTCATGCTTACCGTCTCCGGTGTCGTCGTCCCCACGGGCACACATGATCCGCCCGCCCGTGGCGGTTCGCGCGGCGGGGGTCAGGACTGTTCGGGCTCCTCCACCGGCCGCGCCGCCGCCGCGGCGCGCAGGGCGTCGCGGCGCTGCGCATACGCCTCGGCGCCCTTGCTGGGCTTGCGCCGGCGCGGCGGCGCGGTGACCCCGGGGGCCAGCTTGCGCGCGGAGACCAGGAACGCGGTGTGCGCGATCATGCGGTGGTCCGGCCGGACCGCGAGGCCCTCGGCGTGCCAGTCGCGGACCATCGACTCCCAGGCGCGCGGCTCGGTCCAGCCGCCCCGTTCGCGCAGCGCCTCGACCAGCTCGGAGAGCTGCGGCGTGGTGGCCACGTAGCCGATCAGCACACCGCCGGGGACCAGCGCCCGCTCGACCATGTCGAGCATCTCCCACGGGGTCAGCATGTCGAGGATGATCCGGTCGAAACCGGTCTCGGCGCACCCGGCGACGTCGCCGACGTGCAGCCGCCAGGCCGGGTGCGGGCCGTTGAAGAACGCCTCGACGTTGCGCCGGGCGATCTGGGCGAAGTCGTCGCGCAGCTCGAAGGAGTGCAGCTCCCCCTCGGTGCCGACGGCGCGCAGCAGCGAGCAGGACAGCGCGCCGGAGCCGGCGCCGGCCTCCAGCACCTTGGCGCCGGGGAAGATGTCGCCCATCGCGACGATCTGCGCCGAGTCCTTCGGGTAGATCACCTGCGCGCCGCGTGGCATGGAGAGCACGTAGTCGGAGAGCAGCGGTCGCAGCGCCAGGAAGGCGGTGCCGCCACCGGCGGTGGTGACCACGCTGCCGTCGGGCAGGCCGATCAGCGTGTCGTGCCTGAGAATGCCGCGGTGGGTGTGGAACTCCTTGCCGGGCTCCAGCGTCACGGTGTGCATCCGGCCCTTCGGGTCGGTGAGCTGGACCCGGTCGCCGACCCGGAACGGCCCGCGGTGGACCGGGGGCAGCGCCGGGACGGTGGGGTTCTGTGCGGTCACGTGTTCGTCTTCCGTTTCGGTTCGAGGAGCTGGGCGAGGTCCGCGACGTGGAGCACGCCGACCACATCTTCGCCTGCCGTCACCAGGTACTGCGCGCCCGGGTGGGTGCGGACGGTCTCCAGCACCCGCTCGCCGTCCGCGGCGACCGGCAGGGCGGGCAGCGCGGCCAGGCCGCGCGCCACCTCGTCCACCGCGAGCCACGGCCGCCGTTCCGGGGGTACGGCGGCGGCGCGGGCCGGGTCGACCAGCGCCACGGTCCGGCCGGCGGAGTCGACCACCGCGAGCACGGCGTCCGGCGTGCCCGCCTCGGCACGGCGGCGCTGCGCCTCCGCCAGCGGGGTGCCGGTGGGCACCGGCAGCAGTGGGCGGGCCAGCCGGGCCAGGTCGACCAGGTGCAGCCGGCGGCCGATGCGGGCCAGCCGGATGGACTGCCCGGCGCCGCGCCACAGCGTCAGCGCGACCAGCAGGAGCAGCGGCAACGCCAGCGGGGCGAGCGCCCGGCGCAGCGTGAACGCCACCACCAGGGCCACCGTGCCCAGCGCCACGGCCCGGCCGACCCAGCCGGCCACCTCGGTGCCCCGGTGCCGGTCCCGGGTGAGCGCCCAGACCGCGGCGCGCAGCGCGCGCCCGCCGTCCAGCGGCAGCCCGGGCAGGCTGTTGAAGATCGCCACCACCACGTTGCTGACCGCGAGCTGGAAGGCGAGCTGGTGGCCGAGCGTGCCGGCCGGCAGCGTGAGCGTGGCGGCGACCGCGCCGGCGCCGAGCACGGCGGACACGGCCGGGCCGGCCAGGGAGATCAGCAGCTCGGTCCGGGGGTCGGGGGCGTCGGAGTCCATCTCGGTGTAGCCGCCGAGCAGTTCGAGCGTGATTCCCCGCACACCGATGCCGAACCGGCGGGCGGTGAGCGCGTGCCCCAGCTCGTGCAGCAGCACGGAGCCGAGCAGCGAGACGACGAAGCCGAAGCCGACCAGGTAGCCGCCGAGCGGACCGAGGTCGAGCTGGCGGCGGGCCAGCGCCGCGTAGAGCACGGTGACCACGACGGTGAGCAGCAGCATCGAGGCGTTCGCGCGCAGCGGCACCCCGAAGACCCGGCCGAGGCTCAGCCCGGGCCGGCGCGGCGGTCGGGTGCGCTGCTCCACCCCGGCGATGCTACGCGGCCCTGATCATGGTCCGGTGCGGCGACGGCGGAGGTGTCACACCGGTGGCCTAACCTTCCGGACATGACGGCGGAACCGGTGATCGACACGCAGGGTGACCCGACGACCGAGCCGGCGCCGGTCACGGTGCGGGCCTCGCTGTCGCCGTCACGGGCGGCCGACTTCAAGACCTGCCCGCTGCTCTACCGGTTCCGCAGCATCGACCGGCTGCCGGAGCGCCCGACGGTCGAGCAGGCCCGGGGCACGCTGGTGCACGCCGTGCTGGAGCGGCTGTTCGACCTGCCGGCCCCGGCGCGCACCCCGGAGTCGGCCGGCGACCTGGTCGCCCCGCAGTGGGACCGGCTGGTCACCGAGGAGCCGGAGCTGGCGACGCTGTTCCCCGACGGCGACACGGCCGGCGTGCAGGGGTTCCTCCACTCGGCGGCGGGGCTGCTGGAGGGCTACTTCGCGGTGGAGGACCCGCGCCGGCTGGAGCCGGCCGAGCGGGAGGCGTTGATCTCCGCGGTGGTCGACGACGAGCTGCTCATCCGGGGTTATCTCGACCGGCTCGACGTGGCTCCGGACGGCGCGTTGCGGGTGGTCGACTACAAGACCGGCGGCGCGCCGCGCGAGGCGTTCGAGGCGCGGGCGCTGTTCCAGCTCAAGTTCTACGCGCTGGTGCTGTGGCGCACCCGGGGCGTGGTGCCGCGGGTGCTGCGCCTGCTCTACCTCAAGGACGCCGAGGTCTGCGACTACGCGCCCGACGCCGACGAGCTGGTGCGCTTCGAGCGCACGGTGGTGGCGCTGTGGCGGGCGATCGAGCAGGCGACCGCGCGGCAGGATTTCCGGCCCCGGCCGAGCCGGCTCTGCGACTGGTGCAGCCACCAGGCGCTCTGCCCGACCTTCGGCGGCACGCCGCCGCCGTTCCCGGTGGCCGCCGCCGCGCCCGACCCGCTGGTGGACGCCCGTTCCCGGCCGGCCGCCCCCGGGGCCGACGAGTGAGGCTCGTCCCCGCCGGGTGAGCCCCGCTTCGGTTCCGCCCGCGCCCCCGATCCGCCAGGAGTAACACAAACCCCACGCCCCACACGTCCCCACCCCACGCCGCCCGCTCGCCGCCTCCTCCCCCTCGGCCACCGCCCACTTTCACGGAAAGCGGGGCCATGCAGGCGCCGTTAGCCACTCTTTCCGTGAAAGTGTCGCCCCTCGGGACCGGAGGTGGGCACGCTCCGCCCGCAGGGCAGGGGCAGGCAGACCCGATGGGCGCACTTTCCGGGGAAGCGGGCGCATGGGAACGCCGATGAGCACGCTTTCCGGGAAAGCGGGCGCACGCGAGCCCCGATGGGCACGCTTTCCGGGAATGCGGGTGGGTGGCGGGGTGACGGGGGTGGGTGGGTGGGTGGTGGGTGACGGGGGTGGGTGGGTGATCGGATCGGGTCGGCCTGGTCGGGGTGCGGCGACCGGTCGCCCTCTACGGTGGGGTCCTGCGGACCGGCCGACGCCGGGAGGCGGCTTCCGGGTGTCCGCCCGGCACCCGCCGGACCCGGTCGGCCCGGTCCCGGGCCGACCGCCGTCCAGCACGACGAGGGACATGATGACCGACGCCGCCGCGCCCCGACCGGTTCGGGTTCTGCTCGCCGACGACCAGCCGCTGCTGCGGACCGGGTTCCGGATGGTGCTGGGGGTCGAGGACGACCTGGACATCGTGGGTGAGGCCGGCGACGGCGTGGAGGCGGTGGAGCTGTCCCGCCGGCTGCTGCCCGACGTGGTGTTGATGGACATCCGGATGCCGCGGATGGACGGGGTGGCCGCGACCCGGGCGATCGTGGACGCCCGGCTGCCGGTGCGGGTGCTGGTGCTGACCACGTTCGAGCTGGACGAGTACGTGGTCGGCGCGTTGCGCGCCGGGGCGAGCGGCTTCCTGGCCAAGGACGTCCCGGCGGAGGATCTGGTGACCGCGATCCGCACGGTGGCGGCCGGGGAGGCGGTGGTGGCGCCGCGGATCCTGCGCCGGCTGCTGGACCGCTTCGCCGACGTGCTGCCGGACCCGGCGGCCGTCCCGCCGCGGGTGCTGGACCCGCTGACCGACCGGGAGCGGGAGGTGCTGGTGCAGGTGGCGCGTGGGCTGTCCAACGCCGAGATCGCCCGGGCGCTGTCGGTCAGCGAGACCACGGTCAAGACGCACGTCGGGCACGTGCTGACCAAGCTGCGGCTGCGGGACCGGGTGCAGGCGGTGGTGCTGGCGTACGAGACGGGGCTGGTGCGGCCGGGGAAATAGGTGGCGACGCTCACGTACCGTGACCAACGGCGGCGGCGCATGGTTGACCATGACGCGACGTGAGGTCCTACCGTCGGCGCCGCCGGTCGGTCAGGGATCACCCTGAGCCGGTCTGGGGGGCGACCCTCACCGGAAATTCGGCACGGATTCCGCCCGGGGTCGGACGGATCCGTGGCCGGCGGCACCGAGGATGGAACTGCCGCACCGACCAGCGGGGGCGGTGCGGATCAGCAAGCCAGACGGAAGAGGTAGATGACGTGACCGCGACGGTAGGCCAGCAGGCGCAGGCCGCGGCCCGGGCGAGCGACGTGTGGAAGGTGTACGGCAGCGGCGAGGCGCAGGTCATCGCGCTGCGGGGGGTGAGCGCCGAGTTCGAACGCGGCCGGTTCACCGCGATCATGGGGCCGTCGGGTTCCGGCAAGTCGACGTTGATGCACTGCCTCGCCGGCCTGGACTCGGTGACCCGGGGCACGGTGGCGATCGGCGAGACGACGGTGACCGGGCTGAACGACTCGGGCCTGACGAAGCTGCGCCGGGACAAGGTCGGCTTCATCTTCCAGCAGTTCAACCTGCTGCCCACGCTCACCGCGCAGGAGAACATCCTGCTGCCGCTGTCGATCGCCGGCCGCAAGCCGGACCCGGCCTGGTACGACACGGTGATCGACACGGTCGGGCTACGGGACCGGCTCGGGCACCGCCCGGCGCAGCTCTCCGGCGGCCAGCAGCAGCGGGTGGCGTGCGCGCGGGCGCTTGTCGCCCGGCCCGAGGTCATCTTCGCCGACGAGCCGACCGGCAACCTGGACTCCCGGTCCGGCGCCGAGGTGTTGAACTTCCTGCGCAGCTCGGTACGCGAGCACGGCCAGACCATCGTCATGGTGACCCACGATCCGACCGCCGCCGCGTACGCCGACCGGGTGGTCTTCCTGGCCGACGGGCAGATCGTCTCGGAGCTGATCGAGCCGACCGCCGACACGGTGCTGGACACGATGAAGAAGCTGGACGCGCCGGTCGAGGTGGGCAACTGATGTTCCGGGCAACGCTGAAGAGCCTGCTGGCGCGCAAGCTGCGCCTGCTGCTGTCCGGGCTGGCGGTGGTGCTCGGCGTCATGTTCGTCTCGGGCGCGTTCGTGCTCACCGACACGCTGGGCCGCTCGTTCGACGCGGTCTTCGCCGACGCCTACGCCGACGTGGACGTGAACGTGGCGGCGAAGCCGAAGGTGGAGGTTTCCGAGACCGAGGGTGAGCAGGTCGCCGCCCCGGTGCCGGCGTCGCTCGTCGAGCGCGTGCGGGCGGTGCCGGGCGCCGCGGACGTGCGGGGCGTGGTCGCCGCCGACGGCGCGCGGCTGATCGGCAGCAACGGCAAGGTGGTCACCTCGTTCGGGCCGCCGCAGCTGGGCGAGAACTGGCTGGGCGAGGGCGACCTGGTGAGGCTGCGCGAGGGGCGGGAGCCGCGGGCCGACGACGAGATCGTGGTCAACGCCGCGCTGGCGAAGGCCGCCAACGTGAAGGTCGGGGACCGGGTCGGCGTGCTGACGCTGTCGCCGAAGCAGGAGTTCACGCTGGTCGGCGTGTTCGGTTACAGCGGTGGCCGGGACTCCGTCGGTGGCGCGAACGAGGTCGCTTTCACCACGCCGGTCGCGCAGCGGTTGATGCTCGGCAAGCCGGACGTGTTCTCCACCGTCACCGCGCGGGCGGACGGCACCACGCCGGAGGCGCTGCGCGACGAGGTGTCCCGCGCGCTGGGCGGCGCGTACGACGTGAAGACCGGTGACCAGCTCGCCGACGACGCCTCGGCCGGGCTGAAGGAGGGGCTGTCGTTCTTCAACAAGATCCTGCTCGGTTTCGCCGCGGTGGCGCTGCTGGTCGGCACGTTCCTGATCCTCAACACCTTCTCGATCATCGTGGCTCAGCGCACCCGCGAGTTGGCCCTGATGCGGGCCATCGGCGCCAGCGGCCGGCAGGTGATCGGATCGGTGGTGCTGGAGGCGGTCGCGGTCGGCCTGATCGCCTCGGTGCTCGGCCTGGCCGCCGGCATCGGGGTGGGCGCGCTGCTGGCGTACCTGTTCGGGAAGCTGGCCGGTGGTCTCACGCTGGCCGGGCTGGGGGTGCCGCCGGCGGCGGTGATCGGCGCGTTCGCGGTGGGTCTGCTGATCACGGTGGTCGCGGCGCTGCTGCCGGCGTTGCGGGCGGCGCGCATTCCCCCGATCGCCGCGATGCAGGACGTGGCCACGCCGGACCGGCCGCTGACCAAGGTGACGGTGGGCGGCGCGGTGGTCACCGGGATCGGCGCGGTGCTGCTCTTCGTCGGGCTCAGCGGCAACGCCGGCGGCAACACCCTCGCGACCATCCTCGGCGGTGTGCTGTTCGCGTTCATCGGGGTGGCGCTGTTGACGCCGCTGATCAGTCGGCCGGTGGTGTCGCTGCTCGGCGCGATCTTCTCCTGGTCGGTGCCGGGCAAGCTGGGCCGGCTGAACTCGGGCCGCAACCCGCGCCGGACCGCGATCACCGCTGCCGCGCTGATGGTGGGCATCGCGCTGGTGACCGGCGTGACGGTGATCCTGGATTCGGCGAAGGGCAGCATCAGCGCGCTCGCCGAGGACACCATCAAGGCCGAGCTGGTGATCTCCGGCGCCTCGTCCGGGCCGCGTCCGGCAAGTTTCGACCCGGCGGTGCTGGCGAAGACCGCCGCGATCCCGGGCGTGCGGCTGGTCGACGGCGAGTACGGCGACATGGCCACGGTGGGCGGCGAGCGGACCTGGGTGGCGGCGTCGAGCGACGTGACCGCGCTGGAGCGGATCTTCGGGGCGACGGCCACGGCCGGTGACATCAGCCGGTTGGCCCCCGACCAGATGTTGCTCAGCTCGGACACCGCGAAGGCCCGCAACCTGTCGGTCGGCTCGACCGTGCCGGTGCAGTTGTCCCGGGGTGAGGCGCGCACCTACACGGTCAGCGGCATCTACTCCAGTTCGCAGCTCACCAACCCGGTGGTGCTGCCGCCGCAGGCGACCGCCGACTTCGCCATCCCGCAGCCCATCCAGGGCTTCGTGCAGCTCGCCCCGGGGACCCCGGTGGGCGCGGTGCAGCCGCAGGTCGAGCGGCTGCTGGCGGACAGCCCGGAGGTGTCGGTGGCGGACCGGGCGGCGTTCATCAAGCAGCAGACCAGCCAGCTCGACACGCCGCTGCGGATGATCCAGATCCTGTTGGCGTTGGCCATCGTGATCGCGGTGCTGGGCATCATCAACACGCTCGCGCTGTCGGTGCTGGAGCGCACCCGTGAGCTGGGCCTGCTGCGGGCGATCGGTCTGCGCCGGGCACAGACCATGCGCATGATCACGGTCGAGGCGGTGGTGATCTCGATCTTCGGCGCGCTGCTCGGCGTGGTGGTCGGCACCGGTCTCGGCGCGGCCGTGGTCCGGGCGCTCAAGGACGAGGGCATCACCGACCTGGTCCTGCCCTGGGGCCAGATGGTGACGTTCCTGGTGCTGGCCGCGATCATCGGCGTGGTCGCGGCGGTGCTGCCGGCGATCCGCGCCGCGCGGATCAACGTGCTCGGCGCCATCGCCCACGACTGAGGCGCACGGTGGGGCCCCTCCCGTCGGGAGGGGCCCCTTCGCCTACCGGTTCAGCAGCGCGGCGAGCAGTTCCAGGTCCGCCGCGGTCAGGCTCTCCAGCTGGTGTACGCCGTCGGTCGGTGGCAGCGGCACCTCGGCCGGTACGGCCAGCACCGCCGCGCCGGCGGCCAACGCGCTCGCCACGCCGGTGGGTGAGTCCTCGATCGCCACGCACCGCGCGATCGGCACGCCCAGCAGCCGCGCGGCGGTCAGGTACGGCTCGGGGTGCGGCTTGGCCTCGCCCACCTCGTCGCCGCAGACCACCGCGTCGAAGCTGTCGCGGCCCAGCGTGTCGAGGGCGACCTCGACCAGCGACCGGCCGCTGGAGGTGACCAGCGCGGTGGGGATGCCGGCGGCGCGTACCGCCCGCAGCAGCGCCAGCGCGCCGGGCCGCCAGCGCAGCCCGGTGCGGAACAGGTCGAGGATCCGCGCGCTGATCCAGTCGGCGCTGGCCTGCGGGTCGCGTTCCGGCTGGCCCAGGTCGTCGTGCACGATCCGCATGGAGTCGGCCATCGCGGTGCCGATGATGGCCTGGCGGGCGTCGTCGGACAGGGTGCCGCCGTAGACGGCGGCCAGTTCCTGCAACGCGACGTCCCACAGTTTCTCGCTGTCGACGAGCGTGCCGTCCATGTCGAAGAGCACGGCGGCGGGTTGTGTGCTGCTCAGCGGGGGCCTCCTTCGATGTGCGTACCCCGCCGATCCTGCCAGCCGGACCCGGCCCGGCCGGCGTCGCCGCCGGCCGGGGTGACGTGCGGCATCAGCCGAGGTCGCACGCCTTCAGCGAGTTCTCGTAGCCGGCGAAGAACTTCTCGCTGCGCTGCTCGGCGGTGCCGTGCGCGCCTTCGGCGAACCACGGCTGGTCGGGGTCGTCGCCGACCGCGAGCAGCCCTTCCCGGAACTCGTCCAGGTCGCCGTCGGCCAGCTTCAGTGACCCGGCGCGCACGCTGTCGCCGAGGTACGCCCCGGCCATGCAGTCGGCCTGCAACTCCTGCTGGATGGTGTAGGTGTAGCGGATGCCGAGCCGGGTCTGCACGCCGTGCGCGTACTCGTGGCCGAGCAGGTAGAACAGGAACGCGTCGCCGATCTGCCGGAACGCCGACACCGACCAGTTCACGTCGTAGGCGATGAAGTCGCCGGCGGAGCAGTAGACGGCGTTGTTGCGCGGCAGCGGCTGCCCGCCGCAGGACACCTCACCGGCCCGGGTGTACGCCACCACCCGCCGGATCGGCTGGAACCGTTCCCCGGAGGAGCGGAACTGCGCGGTCCAGTACTGCTCGGCGCCGGCCACCGCGTCGGAGAAGTCCTGCTTGAACTCGGCGACGCTGGTGGTGCCGTCCGCCCGGGTGGTATCCGCGCCGGGGGACGCCGCTCGTCCGCTGCGCTCGGGGGCGGGCTGCTGCGGCTCGCCCTGGTCGAGCCCGCCGCCCATGCAGCCGGCCGCCACCACCACGGCCACCACCAGCCCGGCGAGCGGTCCGAGCCGCCGATGTCCCGTCCTGTCCCCCACGGTTTCCTCCCGGCTGTCGAACCCTGTGTCCTGCGCAGTACCCCGGCGTCCACCGGCTCTCACGTATCGGCGGCAGCGAACGTTCATCAGGTGTCGACGTCGGTGACCAGCAGCAGCGCCGCGCCGGGGTCGAAGCGCACCTCGGCGCCACCCGCGTCGTGGTCGGCGCCGCGGTGCCAGCGCACGCCGTCCGGCACGTACCCGGCCAGCGCCGGCCACACCTCGGGCGCCGCGCCGGTCACCGGCGTCCAGGTGTACGCGGCGGCCAGCGCGCGGGCGTCGGCCGGCGTCATCCGCACCACCGCCTGGTAGCGCCGGTCGGTCGGGCCGGGCGCGCGGGAACAGGCGAAGCTCGGGTAGTCGACCTGCCAGTGGATCTCCTGGTACGCGCCGATGCCCGGCACGTCGGCGTCGGTCCACCGCCGGTCGGTGCGGACCTTCGCCTCCTCGGCGGCGACCCGCGTCGCGCAGTTGCGCTCCTCGCCGTCACCGGCCCGGGCCAGCCAGATCACGCCGCCGCAGGCGGCCAGCACCACGACGCCGAGCGCGGCGGCGAGCGCGAGGAACCATGATCGTCGGGTCACGTCGGCAGGGTAGCCACCGCCGGCCACCGTGGACCGCCCCCGGTACAGTCCCGGCCGTGGATCCCGACGTGACGCTCGCCAGCGTCGTCTACTGGCGGCGCAGCATCTGGAACGGTCGGCGGTGCGTGCCGGTGCTGATGACGCTCGACCAGGGTCTGCTGCGCGCCCGGGACCGGCACGGCGCGGAGGTGTTCGCGGTGCCCGTCGGCCAGGTGCGGGGGCGGCTGACCCGGCTGGGCACGCTGCTGCTGACCATCGACGGCCGGCGGTACGACGTGGTCGGGCGGGGGTCGGACATCTCGCCGTCGCCCAGCCCGGACCAGCGGCGCGGGCTGGACGAGTTCTGGGCGCACCGGACGCCGCCCGCCGGTGACGGGCCGGGCTTCCTCGACCTGGCGTTCAACGGGGCTGCCGCGTTCCACACCCGGTCCTGGCGGGACGCGTTGGCCCGCGCGGGCGCGACGGTGCGCTGACCGGCCTCGCCCGGCCCCGTCGTGCGGGGCCGTGGGACGGGCGTCTAGTCCAGGCCGCGCATGATGTGCGGCTCGCCGTCGTCGTCGCCGAAGCAGCGGTGCAGGACCTGGGCGCGGGCCCACAGGTCGAGGCTGCTCGGCGGGCCGACCGTTGCCGACCCGACCGGCGCGGCCAGCACGGGGCCCGGATCGGGCGGCACCTTCGACGTCACCTCGTCGGCCATCTGGCGCCCCTTTCGTCGTACCCATGCTCGTCACCGGCCGTCTCGGCCGCGTCAACCGGACGGCGCGGGCGTGGACGCGGCACTGCCGCCCCTTCTGCGAAGGTAGCCCGCCGGGCCGGCCGGCACAGCCGAATTCGTGTCGTCATCGGGCCGAGCGTCGATGGTCAGGCGATGTTCACGGAGATCGACCTGGACCATGACGTCCACATCTGTCTATATGGGTGGGGACAGTCGCCATTCCCGTACGGACGGAGTCCCATGTCCCGCACCCTGCGCGCCACGGCCATCAGCCTCGCCGCGATCGTGGCCACCACCCTCGGCCTCGCCCAGCCCGCCCCCGCCGCCGGTTACTCCGCGTCGCTCACCACCGCGGTCGCCAGCCTGCCGGTCGCCACCGAGGTCCGCACCGGCTACAGCCGTGACCTGTTCCCGCACTGGATCGACGCCGACGGCGACGGCTGCCACACCCGCAACGAGGTGCTCTACACCGAGGCCACCACGAAGCCCACCATCAGCGGCACCTGCACGCTCTCCGGCGGCCGGTGGTACTCCTACTACGACGACGCCACCTGGACGGCCACCGGCGACCTGGACATCGACCACGTGGTCCCGCTCGCCGAAGCCTGGGACTCCGGCGCCCGCAACTGGTCCACCAGCCGCCGCCAGGCGTACGCGAACGACCTGGGTGACGCGCGCGCCCTGGCCGCGGTGACCGACAACGTCAACCAGGCCAAGGGCGACCAGGACCCGGCCACCTGGCTGCCGCCGTACGCCTCGGCCCGCTGCCGCTACGTCGGCGAGTGGGTGGCGGTCAAGATCCGCTGGCGGCTCACCGTGGACAGCGCGGAGAAGAGCGCGCTGTCCAGTTGGGCGAACAACTGCCCGGCGGCCACCATCTCGGTCACCTACGCGTACTGACCGCCTCCGGCGCCCCGGGCCGGAGGCGGCCCGGGGACGCTGGGATGATGGCCGGCGATGGCGCAGCACGAGGAGTTCACCACCGCGCGGCTGTCGCTTCGCCGCGCCGTCGCCCTGTCCGGGCTCGCCGCCCTGTCCTGGTGGTGGGCCGCACGGCGCGGCCACCGCGCCGGTTGCGCGGGCGGCGACTGCGCCTGCCGACCCGGCGGCAAGATCGTGACGGTACGGTCGGAGCCATGACCGTCGCCCGTTCGATCCTGCTGTTCCTGGTCGCCGCGCTGGCCGAGATCGGCGGCGCCTGGCTGGTCTGGCAGGGCTGGCGGGAGAACCGTGGGCTGCTCTGGATCGCGGGCGGGATCATCGCGCTGGGCGTCTACGGCTTCGTGGCCACGTTCCAGCCCGACCCGAACTTCGGGCGCATCCTGGCCGCCTACGGCGGCGTCTTCGTCGCCGGGTCGCTGGCCTGGGGCATGGTCGTCGACAAGTTCCGGCCCGACCGCTACGACCTGGTCGGCGCGGCCATCTGCCTGGTCGGCGTCGCGGTCATCATGTACGCGCCGCGCGCGAGCTGACCACGATGCTGTTCCTTCCACAGACCGGGGAGCTGTCGTTCCGGCACGGCGACGACGTGCTCGTCGGCGACCTGGTCCGGCCACCCTGGCCGGGGCCGTACCCGGCGGTGGTCTTCGTCGAGGGCTCCGGGCCCGGCGGGCGTGACCAGCGGGACTGGCAGACCCGGCTGGCCGCCGCCGGCTTCGCCAGCCTCGCCTACGACAAGCCGGGTTCCGGAGCGTCCACCGGCAACTGGACCCGGCAGCGGCTGACCGACCGGGCCGACGAGACCCTGGCCGGGGTGAACGCGCTGCGGGCACGGTCGGACGTGCGCGCGGACGCGGTCGCGCTGATCGGCGGCAGCCAGGGTGGATGGGTGGCGCCGCTCGCCGCGTCCCGCTCCCCGGCCGCCGTCGCCGCGGTGGTGAGCGTGTCCGGTCCCGGCGTCGGCGTGGTGGCGCAGGAGGAGTACCGGCTGGGTCGCCAACTCACCGCGACGGGCTTCACCGCCGACGACGCCCGTCAGGCGCTGGCCCTGTTCCAGGAGCAGATCGATCGGGTTCGGGCCGGCGACGACCCGGCCGCTGTGCACGCCGCGCAGGCTCGATGGCACGAGGCGCCCTGGTACGCGTTGCTCGCCGGCACCTCGCCCGCCTCGATCGCCTTCCTCGCCGGCATCGCCGACCACGACCCGGAGCCGGCGCTCGCCGCCCTGCGCTGCCCGTTGCTGGCGATCTTCGGCGCCGACGACGTGCAGGTCCCGGTCGAGGCCAGCGTGCGCGCCCTCGACCGGATCCTCGTCGACGCCCGGCACACCGACCACACGATCGTGGTGTTCCCGGGCGCCGACCACGGCATCCGGGTACGGGGCGTGCGGGCGCCCGGCTTCGACGAGTTGGTCGTGACCTGGCTCCAGCACCGGCTCTCCCCACCGCCGCGACAACTTCGCGCCTGACCGCTGATCATGACGGTGGCGGTGACCGCCGTCCGACTCGCCACCGCCACCGTCATGATCGCCCGTCACCGGTCGGTCGTCGCCACGTCGTCGAGGGCGGCGACCTCGCGGACGGCCGCGACGATGGCCGGGGCGTCCTTCTTGAGCAGCGCGCCGTGGTTGCTGGCGACCTTCGCGCTGATCCGGATGTTCGGGTTGCGGGCGGTCACCGCGTCGAGCCCGGCGCGGATCCGTTCCTGCTCGTCGCCGCGGCTGCCGAGAGACGTGCCCGAGGCGACCACGTACCGCACCGGGACGGTGATCCGGTCGAGCACCGGGCCCAGTTCGCGTTCCCGGGACAGCCGGCCGAGCTCGATGTTGCTCTCGGCCTGTTGCGCGGCGCTCATCCGCGGGGTCAGGCCGGTGGGGCGCAGCAGCGGCGTGAACCAGCCCATCCGCTTGAACAGCTTTCGAATCCGCAGTTCCATGGCCTCGTCGAGCCAGTCGTAGGGAAACGCGCCGTCGACCAGGACCGCGCCCACCGTACGGTCGGGGTTGCGCTCGGCCCAGTGCGCGCCGACGACGGCGCCGTAGGACCAGCCCACCAGCAGCGCCCGGTCCACGCCCCGCGCCGCGAGCACGGCGTCGACGTCGCGGACGGCGGCGGCGAAGGAGTAGTCCGCCGACCGCTGCGACCGGCCGCGGGCCCGTTCGTCGTAGGTGATGTGCCGCCAGCCGTCGCCCAGGTCGGCGATGACCCGCCGCCAGTAGCCCTGGGTGGCGAACTGGCCGTTGAGGTACAGCACGGGGACGCCGGCGCCGCCGGTGTCGGTGACCGCCAGGGCGGTGTCCTCGACGGACACGTTCCCGGTCCACGCGTTCTTCATCATGATCCTGCTCCTGCTGTTGAGTGGGGGTGTGTCAGAGGCTGCGGGCGGTGATGTCGCCGTGCGAGGTGGTGGCCCGGATGTCGAGCACGGCGGCGCCGTCGTTGCGCAGGGCGTTGCTGACGCGGCCGTGGTCGGTGCCGGCGTCCAGGGTGGCCGGGACACCGCTGGCGGCGGCGACGGTGATGTCGCCGGAGCGGGTGCGGAGCACGACCGTGCCGCGTACCGCCTCGGCGATCCGGATGTCACCCCGCGCGGTGCTGATCTCCGCCGCGCCGGTGAGCCGGCCGACCTCGACGTCGCCGTCGGTCGCCGTCAGGTGCACGCTCGCGGCCTCGTCGATCTTGACCTGCCGGTACGCGCCGTCGACGGTGACGTCGCCGAGGCGGCCGACGCCGCGTACCTCGACGGCGCCGGAGGTGGCCTGGAGGTCGGAGCCGGCGGGCATCTGCACGGTGACCTCGACGGACCCGGGGGCACCGATGATCCGGTTGGCGGGCTCGGGGACGTGGATCCGCAGGACGCCGTCGGCGTAGCTGACGACCGCCTGCTCCGCGCTGCGGGCGTCACGGCTGCGGGCGGCGTCCGCGGGTCGGACCTCGACGCTGGTGTCGGCGCGGTCCGCGGCGATGACCTGGATACGCCCGGCGGGGACGTCCAGGACGGCGGAGATGGGGGCGGGGGTGGCGAACGTCGGCACGGTGCTCTCCCAGGGTTTCGGTGCTTGTTTCCAACACCGGAAACGCTACGTTGCTTTCCGCGCCAAGGCAACGAGATCGTTGCACTCACGAGGCGTTTATGCAGGTCACGCCAGTTCAATCATTGCAACGACCCGCCAGGCAATGCAACAATGCCGCCAGGTTCCGTTGCAACAGCCTGGTGGTGAACGCTATGCTGCCCACCGGACGAGGTCGGACGGGAGGAGATCGGCGTGCCGGGAGGCAGACTCACCCAGCAGGAACGCCAGCGGATCGCGTCGGGGCTCGCCGAGAGCCTCGCCTACGCGGAGATCGCCCGACGACTCGACCGTCCGACCTCCACGATCACCCGGGAGGTGATGCGCAACGGCGGCCCCACCGCCTACCGCGCCGAGCTGGCCCACCGCGCCACCGAACGTCGCGCCCGGCGGCGCACGACCGCCGCCCCGCGGGGGTCGGCGTCACTCTCCCAGCCGCGAGGGCGCGACGCCGAGGCCTTGACCGAGTACGAGGAGACGCTGACCACCGTCCTCCTGGCCTCGGGCCTGCCGACGATGGCGGCCCGGGTCCTGACCTGCCTGTTCACCAGCGACGAGGGCAGCCTCACCGCGGCCGACCTCACCCGGCACCTCCAGGTCAGCCCCGCCTCCGTCTCCAAGGCGATCGCCTTCCTCGCGGGGCAGAGCCTGGTCCGCCGGGAACGCGACGACAGTCGCCGGGAGCGCTACGTCGTCGACGACGACCTCTTCTACCAGGCGACGATCGCCAGCGCACGGGCCAACGACCAGCTCGTCGCCGTCGCCCGCCAGGGCGTCGCCCTGCTCGGACCCGACACCCCGGCCGCCGCCCGGCTGGAGAACATCGCCCGCTTCCTCGACTTCATCAGCGAGAACATCACCCGCGCCGCCGCACAGGCCCGCGACATCCTCCGCACCGCTCCCCGGGCGCCCGGGGACGACATGCCGGACGGTGAGCCCGCGCGCGACTAGAGCCCGTTCCATACGGGTGGTCGAGCCGAGGCGGAGTCCGGGCGGCGAGCCGGCAAGGCACGGCCCTGGCTCAGCAGGACGCGGGCGGGATGCTCTGCTCGTACTGGAAGACGTTGTGCGGGTCGTACATCGCCTTGATCCTGCGGAGGCGCTCGACGTTCGGCCCCCAGTACGCGGTCTCCCACTCCTGCATGCCGATGTTCGGCACGTTGACGTAGGCGCCGTCCACGTACGGACGCAGCGCCTGGCTGAACTCGGCGATCCACGCCTGGGCGGCCGGGGTGAGGGCGTCGCCGCTGTCCGGCACGCCGCGGGTCCCCCAGCCGGCGCCGGGCTCGGAGTAGAAGATCGCGTCGCGGTGCGGGAACGCCGAGCCGCCGACCGGCTGCTGCGCCTGCGCGCCGACACCGAACGCCTGGGTGAAGAAGTTGCTGGCATCGGTGGGCGCGACCGCCATGAACGAGCGGATGATCTCGATCGCCTCGGGCGGGAACGGTTGGCGGGTGAACTGGGAGAAGAACTTCCAGTTCGCGGGCTCGTCCTGAGTCGGGACCTGGAACCCGGCGTAGATGTCGCCCCACCCGCCGATCTGCACGGTGACCTGCGGGGCGCCGACCGACAGGACCGGCTCCAGCAGCCTCCGCACCTCCGCCTCGGTGCCCTCGGCGAGCACGCCGAACAGCAGGAGCTGCGACTTGTGGATCTCCAACTGGGAGCCGAGGCGGACGTCGGTGAACGGCGCGGTGCGCTGCCACCGGTCGAAGACCTCCCGCAGGTCGTCCAGGCCCGACCAGGTCGCCTGAAGGTAGGCGACGCCGCGCAGCGGAGCCACCCGGTAGGTCAGCGAGGTGACGATGCCGAAGTTGCCGTTACCCGCCCCGCGCAACGCCCAGAGCAGGTCCCGGCGGTTCCGCAGATCCACCTCGATCGCCTTGGCGCCGTTCGCCCCGGACGCGACGACGATCTCCGCCCCGATCAGGTTGTCGCAGGCCATACCGAGCCACCGGGTGAGGAAGCCGAAACCCCCGCCCAGGGTCGCCCCGGACAGGCCCACGCTGCCCTCCGTGCCGGTCGTCACCGCCAGACCCTGCTGGGCGAGCGCGGTGACCGCCTCCAACTGGTTGAGCCCGGCGCCGACGCGCGCGGTGAGCGCGGGCCGGTTGATGTCGGCCGACTTCAGCTCGCTGACGTCGATCACGATGCCGTTGTCCACGTTCGACCAGCCCTCAAGGCTGTGCCGGCCGCTGCGTACCCGCAGCGCGACGTCGTTCTGCCGCGACCAGGCGAGGGCGTTCACCACGTCCTGGGTGTTCTGCGCGAACACGATGACCAGCGGGTTGCGGACGAACAACTCGTCCCAGCCGAGGCTCGCGGTCGGATAGTCGGGGTCGCCGAACCGCACGATGCGGCCGGTCAGCTGCGCCGGCGGGCACTCGGCCCAGATGGGCGCCCCGGAGCCGTCGGTACCGGTGACCGCCTGGGCGGGGCCGCCGAACACGGCCGGCGCGACGACCGCCCCGGCACCCACGGCGGCCGTCGCCTGGAGCAGCTTGCGGCGCGAAATGTCATGCATGGTCGTGGCCTCTCGATCGGGTCACGCCCCTCCGTTGGCGTGCGACCTCACGCTAGGACCGGACACCCGCGCGGATAACCGGAACAGTATGTGAGAACCCTTCCGAGTGACGCAGAAGCGTCGACCGTTGGACGAAGCGGACGAGCGGCTCCCGTCAGGCGCCGAGCGCCTCGCGCACCGGGTCCAGGAAGGCCAGACGCGGCTGCTCGAACAGGTCCCGCGCGTCCTGCCCGTCCGGCACTCCCTCCCACACGGCGCCGTTGAGCACCAGGAAGTACGCCCGGGCGGCGTCGTGCACCGGGATCGGGAACAGTAGGCGGATCATCCGCTCCGCGACCCAGAACTGGTTCATCACCGACTGCGTCTGCGTCGGCCACTCCTCGCCGTCCTCCCACCAGTCGGGGCGGGTGAACGCGCAGCGCTCGGCGTCGGCCCCCACCGTGACGAACCGTTCCACCAGCGCCAGCCGCTCGGCCCGCCGGGCCTCCGCCCGGGCGAGATCCTGTTTACGCTCCTCGGTCCGGGCCGCCATCCGCTGGGTCGAATGCTGCACCAGATAGGAGAGCCCGCCACCGATGGCCACGCCGCCCAACGACGTCACCGCCGCCCACACCTCCACCGCCACGCACGCATGGTGCCCACCCGGGCCGATCATGTCCACTCAGGCGGTCGAACCCAATCCCGACAACGTGTTCCACGGGCCCGTAGCCTGGCACCGTGACCCCTCTGGCTGACCACGCCGCGCAGCTTGCGGGGCGATGCCTGGCCGTGGCGCTCCCGCGCAGGTGGAAGCATGTGCGCGCCGTCGGTCTGAAGGCTGAGCGCCTTGGCCGGCTGGTCGGGGAGGACGCGCAACTGCTCGCCGCCGCCGGGTGGCTGCATGACGTCGGCTATGCCCCGGCCGTCGCGGACACCGGCTTCCACGCGCTCGACGGTGCCCGATGGCTGCTCCGCCAGGGCTTCCCCCCGCGTCTGGCGGGCCTGGTCGCTCATCACTCCTGCGCGTCGTACGAGGCCGAGGTGAGAGGGATGAAGCCTGACCTCATGGCGGAGTTCCCCTTCGAGGAGTCACCGACATCCGACGCTCTCTGGTACGCCGACATGACGACCGGGCCCGGCTTCGGGCCGACAACCGTCATGCTGGCTCGGGCACACACGGCCCTCGACCTGGGAGCCGGCCATGACGCGGTCGCCTGGCACGAGAAGGCCTGCACCCGTGACGGCTGGCGGTGGCTGGCCGCTGAGCACCGCGCCGGCCACCTCGTGCAGGCCGCCCGGGCGTACCTTCAGATCGACCAACCGGCCCGCGCGGGCCGCGCTCTGGCCGACGCCGCTCACCTCGCACCGGACGAACTGCGTCATCGGCCACACGCCCGCGCGGTGCTCTCGGAGGTGGTCCGCAGTCCCCACGCCCCGGTCACCGTCATCCAGCTCGCCGCGACCCTCGGCGTGACCTGACCACCGCTTGATGCGCACCGGCTCGGGGAGGTGGTGATATGCGGGACAGCGGGATACCGCCACTTCGACGAAGTGGAGTGGATCAAGCGCCGAGATCGGGCTACTTGGCGTTGAAGTAGTTCGCCTCCGGGTGGTGCACCACGATCGCGTCGGTGGCCTGCTCCGGCACGAGCTGGAACTCCTCCGACAACTGCACGCCGATCCGCGCCGCGCCGAGCAACTGCACGATCTTCGCCCGGTCCTCCAGGTCCGGGCAGGCCGGATAGCCGAACGCGTACCGGCAGCCGCGGTAGTCGGTGCGCAGCAGGCCCGCCAGGTCGGCCGGGTCGTCGTCGGCGACCGTGCCGCCGCCCGGCAGCACCAGCTCCGACCGGATGCGCCGGTGCCAGTACTCCGCCAGCGCCTCGGTGAGCTGCACCGACAGGCCGTGCACCTCCAGGTAGTCGCGGTACTCGTTCGCGGCGAACATCTTCGCCGTGTACTCGCTGATCGGCTGCCCCACGGTGACGAGCTGCAACGCCACCACGTCCAACTGGTCGCCCTTGGGGCGGAAGAAGTCCGCCAGGCACAGCCGGCGTTCCTGCCGCTGCCGGGGGAAGGAGAACCGGGCGCGCTCGCTGTGCCCGTTCTCGTCCAGCACCACCAGGTCGTTGCCCTCGGAGTACGCCGGGAAGTAGCCGTACACCACGGCCGCCTCCAACACCTGGTCGGCGATCAGCCGGTCCAGCCAGTAACGCAGCCGGGGCCGGCCCTCGGTCTCCACCAGCTCCTCGTAGGTCGGACCCGTGCCGCCCCGGGCGCCGCGCAGCCCCCACTGCCCCAGGAACGTGGCCCGCTCGTCGAGCAGCGCCGCGTAGTCGGCCAGCGGCACACCCTTGACCACCCGGGTGCCGAGAAACGGCGGCGTGGGCACCGCCTGCTGCACCGCCACGTCGGAGCGCACCGAGGCGTCGTCCAGCTCGGGCAGCGCCTCGCGGACCTGCGCGCGCTGCCGCTCCCGACGCTCCCGGCGGGCCGCCAGCGCGGCCTCCCGCTCCGGGTCCACCACCGGCGCGCCGGCCCGCTTGGCCGTCATCACCCGGTCCATCAGCGACAGGCCCTCAAACGCGTCCCGGGCGTAGTGCACCTGCCCCGGGTAGATCGCCCGCAGGTCGTCCTCGACGTACGCCCGGGTCAGTGCCGCCCCGCCGAGCAGCACCGGCCACCGTTCGGCGACGCCGCGCGACGCCATCTCGGCCAGGTTCTCCTTCATGATGACCGTGCTCTTCACCAGCAGCCCGGACATGCCGATGGCGTCGGCCCGGTGCTCCTCGGCCGCGTCGAGGATCGCGTTGATCGGCTGCTTGATGCCGATGTTGACCACGTCGTAGCCGTTGTTGGACAGGATGATGTCGACCAGGTTCTTGCCGATGTCGTGCACGTCGCCCTTGACGGTGGCGAGCACGATCCGGCCCTTGCCGTCGTCGTCGGCCTTCTCCATGTGCGGTTCCAGGTAGGCCACCGCGGTCTTCATCACCTCGGCGGACTGGAGCACGAACGGCAGCTGCATCTGACCCGAGCCGAACAGCTCGCCGACCACCTTCATGCCGTCCAGCAGCAGGTCGTTGATGATGGACAGCGGCGTGCGGCCCTCGGCCATCGCGGTGTCCAGGTCGGCCTCCAGGCCGTTGCGCTCGCCGTCGATGATCCGCCGCTTGAGCCGCTCCTCCAACGGCAGCGCGGCCAGCTCCTCGGCCCGGGTGGCGCGCGCCGACGCCGCGTCGACGCCCTCGAACGCCTCGATGAACCGCTGCACCGGGTCGTAGCCCTCGCGGCGGCGGTCGTAGACCAGGTCGAGCGCCACCTCGCGCTGCGCGTCCGGGATCCTCGACATCGGCAGGATCTTGCTGGCGTGCACGATGGCCGAGGTCAGACCGGCCTGGACGCACTCGTGCAGGAACACCGAGTTGAGCACCTGCCGGGCCGCCGGGTTGAGCCCGAACGAGACGTTCGAGATGCCGGCGGTGAAGTTCACCCCCGGATAGCGGGCGACGATCTCCCGGATCGCCTCGATCGTCTCGATGCCGTCGCGGCGCGTCTCCTCCTGCCCGGTGGCGATCGGGAACGTCAACGCGTCGATGAGGATGTCCTCCCGGCGCATCCCCCAGCGGCTGGTCAGGTCGTCGATCAGCCGGCTGGCCACCCGGACCTTCCACTCCCGGGTGCGCGCCTGGCCCTCCTCGTCGATGAGCAGCGCCACCACGGCGGCGCCGTGCTCCTTCACCACCGGCATGACCCGCGCGTAGCGGGAGTCGGGGCCGTCGCCGTCCTCGAAGTTGACGGAGTTGACCACGCACCGGCCGCCGAGCATCTCCAGGCCCGCCTCGATCACCGCCGGCTCGGTGGAGTCCAGCACGATCGGCAGCGTGGACGCGGTGGCGAACCGGCCGGCCAGCTCCCGCATGTCCTGCGTGCCGTTGCGGCCGACGTAGTCGACGCAGAGGTCGAGCAGGTGCGAGCCGTCCCGGGCCTGGTTGCGGGCGATCTCCACACAGGCCTGCCAGTCGCCGGCGAGCATCGCCTCGCGGAACGCCTTCGAGCCGTTGGCGTTGGTCCGCTCCCCCACCATCAGGACGCTGGCGTCCTGGGCGAACGGCACGTGGTGGTAGATCGAGGAGACGCCCGCCTCCGGCTCGGGCTCCCGGGCCGACGGACGCCGTCCGCCGAGCCGTTCCACCAGCACCCGGATGTGCTCCGGCGTGGTGCCGCAGCAGCCGCCGATCAGGCCCACGCCGTAGTCGTCGACGAACTGCTCCAGCGCGTCGGCCATCTCCTGCGGGCCGAGCGGGAAGTACGCCCCGTCGGCGGTCAGCACCGGCAGGCCGGCGTTCGGCATCACGGACACCGGGATGCGTGAGTGCCGGGACAGGTAGCGCAGGTGCTCACCCATCTCGGCCGGGCCGGTGGAGCAGTTGAGCCCGATCAGGTCGACGCCGAGCGGCTCGATCGCGGTCAGCGCCGCGCCGATCTCGCTGCCCAGCAGCATGGTGCCGGTGGTCTCCACGGCCACCTGGCAGATGATCGGCACGTCCCGGCCGGCGGCGTCACGGGCCCGCTTCGAGCCGACCACCGCGGCCTTGACCTGGAGCAGGTCCTGGCAGGTTTCGATGATCAGCGCGTCCGCCCCGCCGGCGATGAGGCCGGCGGCGTTCTCCTGGTACGCGTCGCGCAGCGAGGCGTAGCTCGCGTGGCCCAGCGTGGGCAGCTTGGTGCCCGGCCCCATCGAGCCGAGCACGAACCGGGGCCGCTCCGGCGTCGCGTGCGCGTCGGCGGCCTCACGGGCGATCCGCGCGGCGGCCTCGGACAGCTCCCGGATGCGCTCGGCGATGCCGTACTCGGCGAGGTTCGGCAGGTTGGCGCCGAACGTGTTGGTCTCCACGCAGTCCGCGCCGGCGGCCAGGTAGGCGTCGTGCACGCCGCGGACCACGTCCGGCCGGGTGACGTTGAGAATCTCGTTGCAGCCCTCGAGGCCGTCGAAGTCGTCGATCGTGAGATCAGCGGCCTGGAGCATCGTCCCCATGGCCCCGTCGGCGATGAGGATCCGGTCCGCCAGCAGGTCGCGCAACGAAGTAGCCACATGGTCAGGTTAGTGCGCCGAGCGACGCAACGGTCACTCCCATCACGCCATCCCACATAGTGTCGGCGGGATCACCGCGTACCCTTCATCCGTTTCGTCCGGGTGGTCCCGCCGGGCGACCGGCGCGGCCGACGGGCCGGCTCCGGCGGCGACACGTAGGCTGACGGACGTGAAGGACATCAGGGACGCGACCGTGCGACCGGGCGGGACCGCTCCCGACGAGCAGGGTGGGGTGACGGCGTGACCGAGTTCGACGGGCTGCCGGTACTGCGCTCACCGGTCGCGATCGCGGCCTTCGAGGGCTGGAACGACGCCGCGGACGCCTCCACCGCCGCCGTGGAGCACCTCGAACAGGTCTGGCAGGCCCGGCAGGTGACCGAGTTGGACCCGGAGGACTTCTACGACTTCCAGGTGAGCCGGCCGACCATCACCATGGCCGACGGGGAGACCCGGCGGGTCGAGTGGCCCACCACCCGCTTCATGGTGGCCAGCCCGGAGGGCACCGAGCGGGACGTGGTGCTGATCCGCGGCATCGAGCCGAGCATGCGCTGGCGCACGTTCTGCGAGCAGGTGCTGGAGATCTGCCACAGCCTGGAGGTCGAGCGGGTGGTGCTGCTCGGCGCGTTGCTGGCCGACGTGCCCTACACCCGGCCGCTGCCGATCAGCGGCAGCGCGTCCGACGCCGACGCGGCCAAGCGCTACCAGCTCACCCCCACCCGCTACGACGGGCCGACCGGCATCGTCGGGGTGCTGCACGACGCCTGCACCCGCGCCGAGGTGGACGCGGTGTCGTTCTGGGTGCACGTGCCGCACTACGCCAACAACCCGCCCTGCCCGAAGGCGACGCTGGCGCTGCTGCACCGCGTCGAGGAGGTGCTCGACCTGCCGGTGCCGATGGCCGACCTGGCCGAGGAGGCCGCCGAGTGGGAGCAGCGGGTGCGCAGCGCCGCCGAGCAGGACGCCGAGCTCGGCGAGTACGTGCGGGAGTTGGAGGAACGCGTCGGCGACGCCGGCATCACGCCGTTGACCGGTGACGAGATCGCGCAGGAGTTCGAGAAGTACCTGCGCCGCCGTGGCGGCTCCGCCGGGCCCACCGCGGGTTCCTGGTAGCTCGTTCGTCCGAAGGCCGGGTCCGGGGTGGGCCCGGCTTCTTCGTGTCCGGGGTGGCGGCGTCACGTTCGCTACGGCATCCTAGGAACCTAGCTGTTCTGAGGAGGCGGACATGCAGATCAATCCCGGCGCGGCCGAGTTCCCGCATCGGCAGATCGCCGCGCAGCTCAAGGACCGGGTGCGTCGCGGCGACTGGGGGCCGGGCGAGCGGCTGCCGTCCATCCCGGCCATCGCCGAGATGTTCGGCGTGGCCAAGCAGACCGTCCAGCGCGCCGTCGACCAGCTCCGGGTCGAGGGCGTCCTGATCACCAAACCGGGATCCGGCACGTACGTCCGGGGCACCCGGCGCCGGCTCAACCGCCTGGCCCGGGGCCGGTACGGCGGCTTCCGCGGCTACCACACCGACCTGGCCGCCCGGTACCGCCAACAACTCGTCTCCGTCGGTCGCGTCGCCGCGCCGCCGGAGGTCGCCGACGCGTTCGGCGTGGCCGACGGCACCGAGCTGCTCTGCCGGCGGCACCTGGTCCGCACCGACGACTCCCCGGTCGAGGTCGGCGCGTCCTGGTTCCTGCCCGCCGACACCGCCGGCAGCTCACTGGAACGGGCCGAGGCGTTCGGCCGGCCGCTCTACCAGGAGGCCGAGGAGGCCACCGGCCGTCGGTACGCCACCGCCACCGACACCATCAGCGCCCGCCAGCCCAGCCGGGAGGAGGCGGAGATCCTCCAGATCCGCCCGGACACCCCCGTGCTGCACCTGCTGCACGTCGCGTACGACGAGCGGCGCAAACCGATCGAGGTCGCCCAGGCCACCTGGCCGGGCCCGATGACCACGCTCACCGAGGAGTACCGGATCCCCGCCCCGGCCCCCGAGCCGGACCCCGACCCGGGCCTCGTCCTCGGCTGACCCCGCTCCCCGCGATCTTGCACCTTCGGCCCGGACGGACGGAACATGTCCGGCATCTCCGGGGCACCAAGTGCAAGATCAGCGCGGCGGGTTACAGGGCGATGCCGAGGAGGGCGTCCACGGTGCGGGCGAACAGGGTGGGGGCGGCCGGGTCGGTGCCGTCGCCGGCCAGCGTCGCGGCGGCCCAGGTGTCGGCCGCGGCCAGCGCGCCCGGCGTGTCGAGATCGTCGGCGAGGCGGTCGCGTACCTCCGCCAGGAACGCCTCACCCGACGGCCCGGACGGCGCGGCGGCGGCCCGCCGCCACCGGTCCAGCCGCTCGTACGCCTCGGCGAGCAGCTCGTCGGTCCAGGACCGGTCACTGCGGTAGTGGCCGGCGAGCAACGCCAGCCGCACCGCCATCGGGTCGACCCGGTCGGCGCGCAGCCGGGACACGAAGACCAGGTTGCCCTTGGACTTCGACATCTTCTCGCCGTCCAGGCCGATCATGCCGGCGTGCACGTAGTGGTCGGCGAACGGCGCCGCGCCGGTCAGCCGCTCGGCGTGCGCCGCGGAGCACTCGTGGTGCGGGAAGATCAGGTCGTTGCCGCCGCCCTGCACGGAGACCCGGTCGCCGAGCAGGTTCAGCGCGATGACCGCGCACTCGATGTGCCAGCCGGGACGGCCGGGGCCCAGGTCGCCGCCGGGCCAGGACGGCTCACCCTCGCGGGCGCCGCGCCACAGCAGCGGGTCGAGCGGGTCCCGCTTGCCGGCGCGGTCCGGGTCGCCGCCACGCTCCGGGAAGATCTCCCGCATCTGCGCCCGCGACAGGTTGGACTCGTAGCCGAACGCGGGGGCGGCGGCGATGTCGAAGTAGACGTCACCGGTGCCGTCGTCGAGCCGGTACGCGGCACCGTCCTTGACCAGGGCGAGCACCTTGTCGGCGATGTCCGGGATCGACTCGACCGCGCCGACGTAGTGCGCCGGCGGGATCATCCGCAGCGACTCCATGTCCTCGCGGAACAGCGCCGTCTCCCGCATGGCCAGGACCTTCCAGTCCTCGCCGTCGCGCTCGGCGCGCTCCAGCAGCGGGTCGTCGATGTCGGTGACGTTCTGCACGTACCGCACGGTCAGGCCGGCGTCGCGCCACATCCGCTGCACCAGATCGAATGTGATCATGGTGGCGGCGTGCCCCAGGTGGGTGGCGTCGTACGGGGTGATGCCGCAGACGTACAGGGAGGCGACGCCGTCGGGCCGGGAGGGGTGGACGCCCTGCCGCGCCGAGTCGTACAACCTCAGCGGTGCGCCTTCACCGGGCAGCCGTGGCACCTCATGTCCCGTCCAAGACTCCATGACCGCCAGCCTAACGATCCGTCAGGCGCTCGGGTGCCGCCCCTCGGGTGATCAACGCGACACCGGTTCACATGGGCGGCCACGGCATGGCCGGCCACTCCTCCGGCGGCAGCGGGAACCGGCCGGTGTCCCGCAGGCGCTCCACCCGGGCGGCGACCGCCGCGACCTCGCCGAGCGTGAGGTGCTCGGCCAGCTCCTCGCCGAGCGCGCCGGCGAGCGGGCCGACCAGCGCGTCGAGCATCTCCACCGCGTCCGCCGGGAGCAGCCGGCCCGCCCAGCCCCAGAGCACCGTGCGCAGCTTCTCCTCCACGTGGAAGCTGACGCCGTGGTCCACGCCGTAGATGCGGTCGTCCGCGCCGACGAGCACGTGCCCGCCCTTGCGGTCGGCGTTGTTGATCACCGCGTCGAGCACGGCCAACCGGGCCAGCCGCGGGTCGTCGGCGTGCGCCAGCGCGTACGCCGCCCCGTCGTCGTCGCGGGCCGCGGCGATCGGGAACCAGCGCGGCGGCACCGACTCGGCCGGGACGAAGCCGACAAGCGGCTCGGCGTCCGCCGGCTCGTCGATCCAGAGTTGACAGGAGCCGGGACCGAACGGGCCGTCGCGCAGCACGGTCGGCGGCACCAGGTCCCACCCGGTGGCCCGGGAGACCAGATAGGCGGCCACCTCCCGGCCGGCCAACGTGCCGTCCGGGAAGTCCCAGAGCGGGCGCTCACCGCGGACCGGCTTGTAGACACAGTGCGCGGTGACCTCACCGAGCGCGACGACCCCGCGCAGCGTGGCGTTGGAGGCGTCGACCAGCCGCCCCTCCAGGGTCAGCTCGCCGTCGGCGAGCAGCCGCAACGCCTCCGCGCCGTCCTGTCGCGGTTGCAGTTCCGACGAGGTCACCGGTGATAGCCGTTGTGCCGGGGGCAGAGGTGACCGGCCGGGTCGAGCGGCTGCCCACAGAGCGGGCAGGGTGGCCGGCCGGCGTTGACCACCCGCTTGGCACGCTCGATGAACTCGCGGGTCGCCTCGGGGGTCAGCCGCACCCGGAGCCGGTCGAGGTCGTCGTCGGGCTCGTCCGGCTCCTCGTCGATCTCGACCTCGTCGTCGTCCGCGTCGCTCAGCCCGACCTCGGCCTCCGCCTCGCCCACGGCGATCGCCTCGATCACCACGGTGGCGGTGTCCACGTCGAAGGCCAGGCCGAGCGTGCCGACCCGGAACTCCTCGTCGACCGGGGTGTCGAGGGGTTCGTTGTCACCCAACACCACCGGAGCGGCCTCCGGCAGCTTCACCCCGAACCGGCGTTGCGCCTCGGAGAGCAGCTCCTCCAGCTTCTCGGCGAGCAGCGACACCTGGACCTTCTCCAGCGCGACGCTGACCAGCCGGCCGCCGCCACGCGCCTGGAGGAAGAAGGTGCGCTCCCCCGGCGGGCCGACCGTTCCGGCGACGAACCGCTCCGGCGGCTCGAACGCGTGCACCTGGTGCGTCATACCCACGACCCTATCCGGAGCGCGGAAGCACCGCGCAGCCCACCGACGCCGAATCCGCCCAGAGCGCAACGCGCCGCGCCGCGCCGTCCGGCCGCGGTTTGGACCGCCCGGCTCACCGTGTCGCCCCCGCGCCGCCACCCACCGCCGCGTCCGACTCGGTGGCCCGGACCGCCCGCCGGCGCCGCTTGCGCGGCGGCGGGACCAGCGTCGACAGGTCGCCGCCGGTGTCGTTGAGCCGCACCAGGAACGGCCGCAGCGGGGTGTAGCGGATCGCCGTCACCGACGCCGGGTCGGCCACGATCCGCTGAAACAGATCCAGGTGTACGCCGAGCGCGTCGGCCACGATGGCCTTGATCACGTCGCCGTGGCTGCACGCCAGCCACACCGCCTCGGGCCCGTGCTCGGCGGTGACCCGCGCGTCCCACGCCCGCACCGCCGCGACCGCCCGCGCGGACATCGCCGCCATCGACTCCCCCTCGGGGAAGGCGGCGGCGCTGGGATGCTGCTGGACCACCGGCCAGAGCGGCTCCTTCGCCAGCTTCTTCAGCGGCTGCCCCTCCCAGGCGCCGTAGCCGCACTCGATCAGCCCGTCCTCGACCACCGGCTCGACGCCGGGCAGCGCCAGGTCGAGGGTCTGCCGGCAACGGATCAGCGGGCTGCTCACCACCGCCGCGAGCGGCACCCCGGCGAGGCGCCCACCGACCGCCGCTGCCTGGGCCCGGCCGGTGTCGTCCAGCTCGACCGGCTGCCGGCCGGCCAGGCCGCCGTCGGCGTTCGCGGTCGTCCGGCCGTGTCGCAAGAGCAGAAGGGTCGCCACGCTGACCACCCTAGGCCGTGCCCCCGCCCGACACCGGACCCGCCACCGCGCACCCCCCACCCGACGTCGCGGCCACGGTGACCATGAGGTTGACGGTGACGAAACGGACACCGCACGCCACCGACTCCATGATCACCGGGGCGGACGGGCCGTTTGGGGTGGGTGTCCGGTTCGAGGGTGGTGGGTGACACCCGCCGGGCGGAATCGGCGGTGGGTGGGCGGCGTTGTAACCGGGTGTACGGCCGAGCAGCCACCACGCCCCGGGCACCCCCGGGAATGACGGCGGGTCGCCGGTCGTTGCACCTGGTTCGGCAGCCACGACGAGGCCCCCGCCCCGTGGCCCGGCCGGATCCCCCGAGACGAGCGCCTGACGGTGCCACGCGCCCCGCCCCGGGTGCGTCGACCCCCGAACGGAGCCCCCATGAACACCATGCTGCGCAAGAGCATCCTCGGTATCGCCGGTCTGACCGTCGCCGGTGGCCTGGCCGCCGGTCCGCTGAACCACCAGGACGCCACCCCCGGCCCGCGCGAGAGCGCCGTGGCCGTGCAGACGAAGCTCGACCCCGCCGCGCTCGTGCCGCACGGCGTGCAGGGCGCCCAGTCCCGCATCGACCTCGACGACGAGCAGACCGCCAACGTCAAGGCGATCATCGCCGCGACCAAGAAGGCCGGCATGGACGAGCGCGCCGCGGTCGTCTCCATCGCCACCGCCCTCCAGGAGTCGAAGCTGGAGAACCTCGGCCACCTCGGCGACCGCAACGACCACGACTCGCAGGGCCTGTTCCAGCAGCGCCCGTCCAGCGGTTGGGGCACGGTCGAGCAGATCACCGACCCCGAGTACGCCACCCTGGCGTTCCTCAAGGGCCTCAAGCAGGTCGACGGCTGGCAGGACATGCCGCTGACCCGGGCCGCCCAGACCGTCCAGGTCAGCGCCTACCCCGACCACTACGCCCAGTGGGAGCAGCAGGCCGCCGACCTCGTCGCCCAGCACTGGAACGGCTGACACCACGAAGGCCGGCACCCCGATCCGGGGTGCCGGCCTTCGGCGTACCGCGGCGACGTCAGGTGGCGCTGATCGTGCCGGTGAGCAGCAGGCAGAGCACCAGCGTGCCGAGCGCCACCCGGTAGATCACGAACAGGTAGAGCGTGTGGTGCGCGACGTAGCGCAGCAGCCAGGCGATGGCCGCGTACCCGATGGCGAACGCGATAAGGGTGGCCACCACCATCTGGGCCACGCTCGGCGCGGCGGTGCCCGGCGCGGACGGCTCGAAGACGTCCGGCAGGCTGAACACGCCGGAGATCACCACCGCGGGAATGGCCAGCAGGAACGAGTAGCGGGCCGCGGTCTCCCGGGTGAGGTTGAGGAACAGCCCGACGGTCAGCGTGCCACCCGACCGGGAGACACCCGGGATGAGCGCCATGGCCTGCCCCAGCCCCATCGCCACGCCGTCACGCATCCGGAAGTTCTCCAACGTGCGGGTCTGCCGCCCCCAGTACTCGGCGAACGCGAGCACCAGGGCGAAGAAGATCAACGTGAAGGAGATCAGGTACAGGTTGCGGCCGGCGGTGCGGATCTGGTCCTTGAAGAGCAGCCCGAGGATCCCGATCGGGATCGTGCCGACGATGACGTACCAGCCCATCCGGTAGTCGAGGCTGGAGCGCACCGAACGGTCGACCAGGCCGAGGCACCAGGTCCGGACGATCCGCCAGATGTCCTTGAAGAAGTAGATCAGCACGGCGGCCTCGGTGCCGAGCTGGGTCACCGCGGTGAACGACGCGCCCGCGTCGCGACCGAAGAAGATGGCCGACGTGATCCGCAGGTGGCCGGACGACGACACCGGCAGGAACTCCGTCAGCCCCTGGACGACGCCCAGGACGATGGCCTCGATCCAGGTCACTCGCCGACCCCGGACAGGTCGAGGGCCTCGGCGACGGTGCGCAGCGTCTGCACGCCGCTGTCCCGGTCGGCCACGAACAGCGTCACCGACAGGGTGGTCACGCCCGCGGCGGCGTACTCCCGCATCCGCTCGGCGATGCGCTCCTTCGGGCCGAGCAGCGAGGTCCGGTCGATGAACTCCAGCGGCACCGCGGCGGCGGCGTCCCGCTGCCGCTTGGCCAGGTAGAGATCCTGCACCTCGCGGGCCGCGTCGCCGTAGCCCATCCGGGTGGCGAGCTGGTTGTAGAAGTTCTGCTTCCGGCTGCCCATTCCGCCCACGTAGAGCGCGGCGTACCAGCGGACCAGCTCGGCGCAGGTGGCGACGTCGTCGCCGACCACCACCGGCACGGACGGGACGACGTCGAAGCCGGCCAGCTCCTTGCCGGCGGTGGCCCGCCCGGCGCGGACCGGGGCGAGCTGCTCCTCGGCGAACTCCGGGGCATAGAAGACGGCCAGCCAGCCGTCGGCGATCTCGCCGGCCAGCTCCAGGTTCTTCGGGCCGACCGCGGCCAGGTAGATCGGGATGTGCGCCCGCGGCGGATGGAAGCCCAGCCGCAGCGCCTTGCCCGGGCCGTCCGGCAGCGGCAGCGTGTAGTGCTCGCCGTCGTAGGCGACCTCCTTGCGGGCCACCGCGAGCTTGACGATGTCGACGTACTCCCGGGTGCGGGCCAACGGCTTGGCGAACCGCACGCCGTGCCAGCCCTCGGAGACCTGCGGTCCGGAGACGCCCAGGCCGAGCCGGAACCGGCCGCCGGAGAGCGCGTCGATGGTGGTGGCGGTCATCGCGGTCATCGCCGGGGTGCGGGCGGGGATCTGCATGACCGCGGAGCCGAGGTCGATCCGCTCCGTCTGCCCGGCCATCCACGCCAGCATGCTCGGCGAGTCGGAACCGTAGGCCTCCGCGGCCCACACCACCGAGTAGCCGAGCCGGTCCGCCTCCTGGGCGAGCGCCAGGTGGTCGGCGGGCGTGCTCCACGCCGTCTGGTATCCGAGGCTGAGCCCGAGTCGCATGATCCTCCCACCGTCCGCACCACAGGTCGCACCAGGTTACGCAATGCGGGTGACGCCACCGACGACCGGCTCGCCCCGAACACGTCACACCGCGCTGCGGTCGCGCGGGAAGTTGACTGCGGCGAGGATATCCGTGACGCCGGCTTCGAAATAAGGTTCACGCATGCAACAGCGACCGCTCGGCCGAAGCGGGCTGGCGGTTTCGCGGCTCGCGCTCGGCACCATGACCTGGGGACGGGACACCGACGCGGACGACGCGGCCGCCCAGCTGAAGAGCTACCTCGACGCGGGCGGCAACCTCGTCGACACCGCCGACGTGTTCGCCGACGGCGACGCCGAGTCGGTGATCGGCTCCCTGCTGGGCAGCCTGGTGGACCGCGACGAGCTGCTCATCGCCACCAAGGCGGGGCTGCGGCCGGGCAGCGGCCGACGCCGGGACGGCTCGCGCGGGCACCTGCTGCGCACGCTGGACGCGTCGCTGCGCCGGCTCGGCACCGACCACGTGGACCTGTGGCAGGCGCACGGGTACGACCCGGACACCCCGCTGGAGGAGACGCTCGCCGCGCTGGACCACGCCGTGTCCAGCGGCCGGGCCCGGTACGTCGGCGTGTCGAACTTCTCCGGCTGGCAGACCGCCCGGGCCGCCGCCTGGCAGGCCGCCTGGCCGGGGCGTGCCCCGGTGGTCGCCGCCCAGGTGGAGTACTCACTACTGGAGCGCGGCATCGAGCGCGAGGTGCTGCCGGCCTGCGCCGAGATGGGGCTGGGCGTGCTGCCCTGGTCGCCGCTGGGCCGGGGGGTGCTCACCGGCAAGTACCGCAACGGCCGCCCGGCGGACTCGCGGGCGGTGTCGCCGCACTTCGACCGGTTCGTCGGCAGGTACCTGGAGCCCCGCTGCTCCAGCATCGTGGAGGCGGTGGCGATCGCCGCCGGCGGGCTCGGCGTGTCGCCGCTGGAGGTGGCGCTGGCCTGGGTCCGGGACCGGCCGGGCGTGACCGCGCCGATCCTCGGCGCCCGCACGGTCGGGCAACTGCTCGGCGCGCTCCAGGTGGAGCGGATGACGCTGCCGGACGAGATCGTCACGGCGTTGGACGACGTCTCCGCGGTGCCGATCGGGTATCCGGAGCGGGACGGCTGACCGGCCGCCGCCGGCGGCGCCGAGCGGGCCACGCCGCCCACGGGGCGATCCGGGTCACCGTCAGGGGGTGGCGGAGGGCCGCCGGGCTGGGCAGCATGGAAACCATGGACTACGAGTACGCGCCGCTGCGGTTGCCTTCGAATGTCGATCGGTTGACCGCCGCGGCGCAACTGGCGATCCAGGCGGAGTTCTCCGGTTGGGAGTTGGCCCGGGTGCGGCTCTACCGGGACGGCACGCGGCAGGTGATGCTGCGACGCCGGGTCGTGAACAAGCCGCAGCCCGGCCTGTCGTACTGAGACGGGGCCGACCCGGGGCCGCGCCGTGCGGTGCGGCCCCGGGGCGAACACGGCCTAGTGGGCGTGGTCGTGCTCCTCGTCCAGTTCCAGGAACGGGTGCTCGTCGAGCCGGCCGACCAGCCGGTCGTCGACGGCCGGCTGGAACGGGCCGACCGGGTCGTCGTCGTCGAACGACTCCAGGTCGACCGGGGTGCCGACCTCGCTGACCATGACCACGCCGTCGAGCGGCTCCAGCTCGGGCACGTCGAGGGCGGACAGCGAGCCGTCGCCGCTCTGCAGCAGCTCCAGCACCGCCTCGCCGACGCCCTCGACCGGCGCCGGCTCGTCCTCCTCCGGGGTGCCCTCCCGGCGGGCCGCCTCGGCGACCCGGAGCAGCGCGGCGACGCTGGGCACCCGGTAGTCGCGGCGCTGCCGCACCGAGATCACCCGGGGGTGCGGGTCGGTGGGCTCGCCGCCCTCGACCGCGCCGAAGCGCTCGTCGGCCTCGTCCGGGTCGATCGACTCGACGTCCCAGGGCGTCACCTCGCCGAACGCGTCGAGCAGCTGCTCGTCGTAGGCGAACGAGGCGTTGTTCAACGCGACGTACGCCTGCCAGACGGCGTCGTCGTCGATCCGGCCCTGGGCGGCCCGGACGGCGGCCAGGTGGGCGCGGGCCGCGTCGATCACCCGCTCGAGGGCGGCGTCCAGCTCAGCGTGCTGGTCGGTCATGTGAGGCAGTCCCTTCGCGATGGGGGCAGGTTCCGCGCCGACGGCGCCGCGGCGGGCGCGGTCAGCAGTTGCGGAGGAAGCGGTCGAGAACCCGCACGCCGAACTGTAGTCCGTCCAGCGGAACCCGCTCGTCGATGCCGTGGAACAGGCCGGAGAAATTGAGGTCGGCCGGCAGCCGCAGCGGCGCGAACCCGAAGCAGCGGATGCCGAGCTGGGAGAACGCCTTGGCGTCGGTGCCGCCGGAGAGCATGTACGGCACCGGGTGCGCACCCGGGTCCTCGGCGCGCAGCGCGGCGGACATCTGCGCCACCAGGTCCCCGTCGAACGTGGTTTCCAGGGCCGGCTGGCGCTGCACGTACTCGATCGCGATGTCCGGCCCGACCAGCTCGCGCAACTGCCGTTCCAGCTCCTCGCTCTGCCCGGGCAGGCTGCGGCAGTCGATGGTGGCGGTGGCCCGACCGGGGATGACGTTGTCCTTGTAGCCGGCGGCCAGCCGGGTCGGGTTGGCGGTGTTGCGGATCGTCGCGCCGATGATGTTCGCGATCGGGCCGAGCTTGGCGATCGCGGTCTCCGGGTCGTCCGGGTCGATCTCGATGCCGAGCACGTCGGAGACCTCGGCCAGGAACGCCCGTACGGTGTCGGTCATCACCACCGGGAACCGGTGCCGGCCGATCCGGGCGACCGCCTCGGCGAGCGCGGTCACCGCGTTGTCGTCGTGCATCATCGAGCCGTGGCCGGGCCGCCCCCGGGCGTGCAGGCGCAGCCAGTCGATGCCCTTCTCGGCGGTCTCGATCAGGTAGAGGCGGCGGGTGTCGTCGACCGAGTAGGAGAAGCCGCCCACCTCGCCGATCGCCTCGGTGCAGCCGTCGAACAGGCCCCGGTGGCGCTGGGCCAGGAAGTGTGCGCCGTAGTCGCTGCCGGCCTCCTCGTCGGCGGTGAATGCGAGCACGATGTCGCGGCGGGGCCGGACGCCGGCGCGCTGCCAGTCGCGCACCACGGCCAGCACCATGGCGTCGAAGTCCTTCATGTCGATCGCGCCCCGGCCCCACAGGTAGCCGTCGCGGATCTCGCCGGAGAAGGGGTGCACCGACCACTCGTCGGGGTCGGCGGGCACCACGTCGAGGTGGCCGTGCACCAGCAGCGCGTCCCGGTCGGGTTCGGTGCCGGGGATGCGGGCGACCAGGTTGGCCCGGCCGGGCGCCGACTCGTGGATCTCGGCGTGCACGCCGACCTCGGCGAGCTTCTCCGCGACGTACTCCGCCGCGCGCCGCTCCCCCGCGCTGGTGTCGTTGTCCCCGGTGTTGGTGGTGTCGATGCGCAGCAGGTCGCGGCAGAGGTCCACGACCTCGTCGGTGGGCTCGGGTGAGGCGGAGGTCGTCATCGCTTCCTTATACCAGCCGGGTCGGTCGTGACGGCCGGCGCGGTGCGGACCGGTTTCGCGGGACGCGCGGGAGGGTAACGCCGAACATCAATTCCGGCCACCACGATTCCGGCCACCACGAGGAGGGCACCATGACCGTCCCCCTGCCGCCGCTTCCGCCCGCCGCCGACGACCGGTACCGGCCGGGTGGGCGGAGCCTGGCCGACCTCGTGGACGCCGAGCACCGCGCCCTGCTGGAGCTGGCCGACCGGGTGACCGACGCCGGGCTGGACCCGGCCGACCGCCGTCAGGTGCTGGACGTGCTGACCGCCGCGGTGTCGCGGCACCTCTCCGCCGAGGAGCAGTACCTGTTCCCGGCCGCCCGGGCGGCGGTGCCGGAGAGCGCCGAGCTGGTCACCCGGGAGATCGAGGCGGACGCCGCGCTGCTGACCGCGTTGAAGGGGCTGTCCGGCCCGGACGACGCGGCGCTCGCGGACGTGGCGGAGCGGGTGCGCCGGCACGTCAGCCGGGTGGCCGCGCTGGTCACGCCGCTGCGCGAGGTGGCCAGCGACGCCGAGTTGATCCGGCTGGGCAACCGGTGGGAGATCGCGGAGGAGGCGGCGCCCACCCGGCCGCACCCGGGCACCCCGGCCACCCCGCCCTGGAACAAGATCGTCGAGCCGGCGGTGGGGGTGCTGGACAAGGTGCGCGACGCGGTCACCGGGCGGCGGACCCGCCTGGCCGACCTGGAGCACCGCCGGGAGGCCTGAGCCGATCCACCCCTTCCCGGACACCCGTTCGTGGTCCTACCGTCACCGTATGAATCTGGAGCTGCGACACCTGCGGGTGGTCTGCGCGATCGCCGAGACGGGGAGCGTCACCAAGGCGGCGTCCCTGCTCGGGTTGGCCCAGCCGGCGCTGACCGCCCAGCTCCAGCGGATCGAGCGGGTCCTCGGCGGGCCGCTGTTCGAACGGGACCGCCGGGGCGCCCGGCCCACCGCGCTGGGTGAGCTGGTGCTGGACCGGGCCCGGGTGCTGCTGCCGGCGATGAAGGGCCTCCAGGACGAGGCCGCCCGGCTGGCCGGCGCGGGCGACCCGCTGCGCCGCTACCGGTTCGGCGGGGTGAACAGCCCGATCCTGGGCCGGCTGGTGCACCGGCTCGCCGCCGAGCGGTCCGACGCGCAGATCTCCACGTACGCGTCGTGGTCGGTGGACGAGCTGGCCCAGTTGGTGTCCGGCGGTCGGCTCGACTTCGCCCTGACCGGCGTGTGCGGGGACGCCACGCCGTCGCCGGTGTTCGGGTTGAGCTGGCGGGAGGTGGCCGTCGACCCGGTCTTCGTGCTGCTGCCGCAGACCCATCCGCTGGCCGGCCGCGACGAGATAGACCTGCTCGACCTGCGACGTGAGCAGTGGGTGGCCGCGCCGGGCGACGGCTGCTTCGGCGACTGCTTCGCCGCCGCCTGCGCGCGCGCCGGCTTCACCCCGCGCAAGGTGTACGAGGCGGACGTGCGGGCCGCGCTGGACCTGGTGGACGCGGGCACCGCGGTGGCGCTGTGCCAGGCCACCTTCCGTCCGGTGGCGGGGCTGGTCACCCGCCGGCTGGCCGGCGCGCCGCTGCGCTGGCGGCTGCTGTTCGGCTGGCACCCGGAGGCGCCGGCCGCGGCGGTGGCCGAGCCGGTGCTGGAGAAGGCGGTGGCGGCCTACACCGACGCGTTGGCCAATCATCCGGACTATCTGGCCTGGTTGCTGGCGCATCCGGACTTCGGCGTGCAGCCCAACGGCACCGGTGGGGTGCGAACCGCCTGAACGCGGGTATCACCGGCGGCATGACTGATCTGTATCCGGCCGCCGACCAGCGGGAACTACTGCGCCAGGCAGCCGCCGCGCACGCCGCCGCCGCCGCTGACACCGAGGCGTTCCTGCGCCGGCTGCCCGAGGTGCCGGACCCGGCGGACGTCACCGAGTACGCCACCCTGCTCAGCCGCGAGGAGCGGGCGCGGGCGGACCGGCAGGCCGCAGCCGACGCCGCCGGCCTGCGACTGCCCAGCATGGAGTCCGAGTAGGCCGTGCCCGGTCGGCCCGGGCGGGGTGCCCGCCCGGGCGTCCGGCGTCGGATCAGCGTTCCACCAGCACGTCGTGACCGAGGTCGAGCAGCGCGTGCCGCCACTCGTCGTCGGCGGCGCCCCGGTGCGGCCGGTCGGCGGCGAGTTCCCGGATGCGGGTGATCGCCTCGCGCATCACCTCGATGTCCTCCGGGGTCAGGTCCACCTTGCGCTTGCGCAGCACGGCGAGGATCTGCCGGCCGGGTTCGGGCAGGTCCAGGTCGGGGTCCGGGCCGAACGCCTCCTCCCCCGACCCCCGGGTCAGCAGCCACTGCCGTAGCTGCTCGGAAGGAACGTTCACCTCGGCGTGGAAGTCGTCCCAGATGATCTCGACCTCGGGGTCCAGTCGCGCCTCGCGTACCATCACGCCTCCTCTCCCGGCGGCGGCCCGGACGGTTCCGGCTCGCCCTCGCTGCTCGGTGTCTGCGGGGTCAGTCCCTCCGGTGGCACCCGGACCCGGGACGGGTTCGCCGTCGGCGGCGCCTCGATCGGTTCACCGGCCGCGGCGTCCTCCCCGGTCTCCTCGGGCTCGGTCATGTCCGCCCTCCGATCCTTGCGCGACGGGCCGTCCCCTCATCGGGGATGGGAGGTGGTGGCGGCCGAGTAGCCGCGCTCACCGGCGGACACGTCGAGGACGAGCTGGTCGTCGCGGGCGTCGACGGTGACCTTCTGCCCCGGCGAGATCTCGTTTTCCAGCAGCATCCGGGACAGCCGGTTGTCGAGTTCGCGCTGGATCACCCGGCGCAGCGGGCGGGCCCCGAACTCCGGCTGGTAGCCGTGCTCGGCGAGCCAGTCGACGCCGGCGGTGCTGATCTCGACCTGGATGTCCTGGGCGTGCAGCCGGCGGCGGGTCTCCTCCAGCAGCAGGCCGGTGATCTCCCGGAGCTGCTCGGCCTCCAGCCGCTGGAAGATGATCACCTCGTCGATCCGGTTGAGGAACTCCGGGCGGAAGTTCTCCTGCAACCGCCGCATCAGCCGTTCCCGCAGCTCGGTGGACTCCTGCTCGCCCGGCTCGCCGGTGGCGAACCCGACCGTGCGCTGGGTGCCGGTGATCAGCTCCGAACCGAGGTTGCTGGTCATGATCAGGACGGTGTTCTTGAAGTTCACGGTCCGTCCCTGGCTGTCGGTGAGCCGGCCGTCGTCGAGCACCTGGAGCAGGATGTTGAACACATCGGGGTGAGCCTTCTCGATCTCGTCCAGCAGCACCACCGCGTACGGGCGACGGCGGACCGCCTCGGTGAGCTGGCCGGCCTCCTCGTAACCGACGTAGCCGGGCGGGGCGCCGACCAGCCGGCTGACGGTGTGCCGCTCCTGGAACTCGCTCATGTCCACCCGGACCATCCGGTCCGCCTCGCCGAACAGCGCCTCGGCGAGCGCGCGGGCCAGCTCGGTCTTGCCGACGCCGGTGGGGCCGAGGAACAGGAAGCTGCCCATCGGCCGGTTCGGGTCGGCCAGGCCGGTACGCGAGCGCCGGACCGCCTCGGCGACCGCGCCGACCGCGTCGTCCTGCCCGATCACCTTCTGGTGCAGGTGCCCCTCCAGGCGCAGCAGCCGGTCGCGTTCCTCCTCGGTGAGCTGGGTGACCGGGATGCCGGTGGCGCGGGACACCACCTCGGCGATCTCCTTCGGCCCGACCTCCGGCACGTGGTTGGGCCCCTCGTCGCCGCGGGCGCGGCCGATCTGGTCCTCCAGCTCGGCCAGCCTGTCGCGCAGCGAGGAGGCACGTTCGTACTGCTCGTCGGAGACCGCCTGTTCCTTGTCCCGGCGTACCTCGTCGAGCTGCTGCTCCAGGTCGCGCACGTCCGAGGCGGGGGTCCGGGTGCGCAGCCGTACCCGGGCGCCGGCCTGGTCGATCAGGTCGATCGCCTTGTCCGGCAGGAACCGGTCGGTGACGTAGCGGTCGGCGAGTTCGGTGGCGGCGACCAGCGCCTCGTCGGTGAACCGGACCTGGTGGTGCGCCTCGTAGCGGTCGCGCAGGCCACGCAGGATGGCGACGGTGTCCTCGACGCTCGGCTCGGGCACCAGCACCGGCTGGAACCGGCGGGCCAGGGCGGCGTCCTTCTCGATGCTGCGCCGGTACTCGTCCAGCGTGGTCGCGCCGATCACCCGCAGCTCGCCGCGGGCGAGCGCCGGCTTGAGCATGTTGGACGCGTCCATCCCGCCCTCGCTGCCGGCGCCGCCGGCCCCGACCAGGGTGTGGATCTCGTCCAGGAAGATGATCAGCTCGTCGCGGTGGGCCCGGATCTCGTCGATCACCTTCTTCAGGCGTTCCTCGAAGTCGCCCCGGTAGCGGGTGCCGGCGACCAGGCCGGAGAGGTCGAGCTGGATGACCCGCTTGCCGATCAGCGTCTGCGGCACGTCGCCGTCGCAGATCCGCTCCGCCAGCCCCTCCACGATGGCGGTCTTCCCGACGCCGGCCTCACCGATCAGCACCGGGTTGTTCTTGGTACGCCGGGACAGGATCTCCACCGCCTGCTCGATCTCGTCGGCCCGGCCGATCACCGGGTCGATCTGGTCCAGCCGGGCCAGCTCGGTGAGGTCCTGCCCGTACTGGTCGAGGGTGGGGGTGCCCCGGTCCGGACGTGGGCCGCCGGTGCCGCGCTCGGCGCTGGCCGCCTGCAACGACTCCGGCTGGATCCGGCCGGCGGCCAGCATCCGGCCGGCCGGCGACTCGGGGTTGAGCGGTAGCGCCATCAGGATGTGCTCGGGGCCGATGTAGTTGGCGCCCATGGCGCGGGAGAGCTGGTGGGCGTCGAGCAGCGCCCGTTTCGCGGCGGGCGTGAGCGACAGGTTCGGCGGCACCTCGCCGCCGGGCGCGCCACTCTCGGCGCGCCCGCCCAGCGCGTTGACCAGCGCGTCCGGGTCGGCCCCGGCGCGACGGACCAGGTCCCGCAGCGGCTCGCGCTGCAACGCGGCCCAGAGCAGGTGGTCGGTGTCCAGGTCGTTGCTGTGCTTCTGGGCGGCCCGCCGGGCCGCGTCGGCCAGCATCTCCCGGGCGTCGGCGGTCATCAGGCGGGTGATGTCCACCCGGTGGGCCGGCCGTCGACCGCCCTCGCCCCGGCCGAAGTACCGGGCCAGGAACTCGTCCCAGGGGTCGTTGCCGAAGTCGCCGGGTCCCATCATGTTCGTCCTCCGCAGTCGGTCGGCACGACCGGGACGCGGCACGCGCGGCACGGTCGGCGGTGGCTACCCGGCGGTGTGCGCGACAAACGCGGGCGGATGGCAGGCTGGGCGCATGGAGAGCAGACCGCTGCTGGTGGTGGACGGCGCGAACGTGGTGGGCTCCCGGCCGGACGGCTGGTGGCGCGACCGGGCCGGCGCGGCGGTGCGGCTGCGCGACGCGCTGACCCCGCTGGCCGGCGCCGGCGTGCCGCCGGAGCTGCCGCCGCCGGTGCAGGTGGTGCTGGTGGTGGAGGGCGCGGCGCGGCACGTGGCGCCGGCGCCCGGGGTCGACGTGGTGTCCGCGCCCGGGTCCGGCGACGACACGGTGGTGGAGCTGGTCGCCGCCGCGCCGGAGCGTCGGCGGGTGGTGGTGACCGCGGACCGGGAGCTGCGGGCCCGGGTCAGCGCGCTCGGCGCGGAGGTACGCGGCCCGCGCTGGCTGGGCCGCTGACGCCCGAGTCCCGTCAACGGGACCGGGCGGACCGTCGGTGGGACCGCCGACTCCACCCGTGACCGCCCTTCCCGCACGTCAGGGCCGTAATCGGACACGCGGGCAGGAACGGCGCGAGGGTGGATGTTCGTCCACTGGATGGGATGGGTTGTAATGGAGATCTCCCTTGCCCCCAGGAGGTCCCCGTGGCGAGCGTCGCCGAGCTGAAGGCCGCCATCGATGTCGCTCTCCAGCAGATCGGTGACGGCCAGACAGCGGTGCAGGCGGCCGGCGAGAAGCTGGCCGAGGCGCAGCAGACCCTGGCCGGCGCGTTGGAGGGCAGCGGCCACGAGACCGTCGAGGCGGCCCAGGCCTCGCTGACCCAGGCCAGCCAGGAGCTGGAGGAGTGCCTCGCCGCGACGCTGGTGGCGGTGGAGCAGGCACAGCTCTACGTCGCGACGCTCTGAAGGGGCGGCCGTGTCCATCGTCGAGGACATCGGCGCGCAGGTCCGCGCCGCCGCCGAGGAGCTGCCGCTGGCGCAGCTCGCCGCCGCGCTGGAGAAGCTCGGCCAGGCGCAGGAACGGCTGCGCTGGGTGCGGCAGGAGTCGGCCGACCCGATGGGCGTGCCGGAGCTGACCGCCGCCACCGAACACGCCGAAACCGCCGGCTACGCGCTGCGCGTGGCGCAGGAGCAGCTCAGCGCGTACCTGGCCGCGATCGGGCTGGCCGCCGACGGCGCGCCGCCCGCGACGTCGGGCGAGCGGCGACCACGGCACGACGCGCCACGCGGCGAGGCGCCGCCCGCGCCCGGCGCGGCGCCCGAGCCGGGCGAGCAGCCCGCGGTACGCCGCTGGTGGGCGGTCCGCGTGGCGGAGCTGACCGGCGGACGGGAGGGCGCGCCGGACGAGCCGGACGAGCGGGTCGAGAACGCCCAAGAGCTGCTGCGCCGGGTGGTGGTCGGCATCCGCTCCGGCGACCGGGACCGGCTGCACGCCGAGCTGCGCCGGGCCCACGCCGACGTCGGGCTGGGACTGGCCGCGATCGCCCCGCCGATGCTGCGCGACCTCGCCGGGGAGCTGCTCGGCCACCCGCCCCGCGCCGACGACCTGACCCGGCTGCGCCGCGAGCTGGACGGGCGGGTCCGCGACCTGCTGCCCGGGTTGCCGCCGCCGGTGCTGGACACGCTACTCACCCGGATCTGCCGGATGCCCCCGCCGCGCCGCGACGACGGGCAGGAGCAGCCGCACGCCGCCGACCCGGCGGTCACCGCCGGGGTGCTCACCGGTGTGCTGCTCGACCGGCTCGGCCGGGACCTGCCGAAGGACACCGAGGAACGGGAGCCGTCGCGTGGCTGACGTCCGCGCCCAACTGGTGACGCGGGTCCGGGGGATGCTCTCCGAGGCCCTGGGCGCCACCCGGAACCGGCTCGCCGCCGCCGACGCGGAGCTGGCCGCCGGCCGGGAGCGGCTGGCGCGCACCCGGCGTGCCGCCGCGGCGGTGCCCGGCCGGGTCGGCGCGGCCCGCGACCGGCGACTCGCCGAGATCGACACCCGGCACGCCGCCCGCCTGGCCGAGCTGGCGCGCCGGGCCGCCGCCGCGGCCCAGCGGGAAGCGCCGGGTGCGGCGTCCGCGCCGTGGGACCGGTGGACGGCCACCCCCGCCGGGCGGGCCGAGCCGCCGGGCGCGGTCCGCATCGGCACGGTCCGCATCGCCGGCGCCGAACCGGTGCCGGCGCTGGTCCCGCTGCTCGACGCCGGGCACGCGCACCTGGCCGGCGGCGACCGGGACGGCCTCGCCGCGGTGGTGCCCGCGTTGCTGCTACGCTCCGTCGGCCGGGCCGACCCGGGCGCGGTCCGGCTGCACGGCTACGACCCGGAACACCTGGGCGGCGGCCTGGCCGGGTTCGCGCCACTGGGCACCGCCGGCCTGCTCACGTTCGTCGGCCCGGGCGGGCTGGGCCGGCTGCTGGACGACCTGGTCGAGCAGATCCGCCGGATCAACGCCACGGTGCTGGCCGGCGAGTACGCGTCCCTGCGCGAGCTGGCCGCCGCGACCGGCCGGCGACCGGAGCCGTGGCGGGTGGCGGTGCTGCTCGGCGGCGACGAGCTGTCCCGGCACGAGCGCGGCCAGCTCGACCGGGTGGTCCGCACCGGGGCCGCGTGCGGGGTGCACCTGGTGGTCCGCGGCATCGACCTGCCCGACGACCCGACCGTCACCCGGATCGTGGTGGACCCGGACGACGCCCGCATCGCCGGCCTGCCGGTGGTGCTCGACGCCCCACCACCGCCCACCCTGGTCACCGAGACCTGCCGGGCGGTCGCCTCCCGGGTCGCCGCGGGACCGCCGCCGACGCCCTTCACCGATCTGCTGCCCCCGCCCGACGACTACTGGCGGGAGGACTCGGCGCACGGGCTGACCGCGCCGATCGGCGAGGGCCCGCACGGGCGGCCGGTGCTGCTGACGCTCGGCGACTACCCGCCGCACGCGTTGATCGGCGGCCCGTCCGGCACCGGCAAGACGAACCTGATCTTCGCCTGGATCGGCGCGCTCGCCGCCCGCTACTCCCCCGCCGAGCTGGAGTTCTATCTGCTCGACTTCAAGGAGGGAGTGTCCTTCGCCCGGTTCGCCCAGGGCCGGCGCGACCCGAGCTGGCTGCCGCACATGCGGCTGGTCGGGATCAACGTCAACACCGACCGGGAGTTCGGCCTGGCGCTGCTGCGGTTCCTCGCCGAGGAGCTGCGCCGGCGGGCCGACGCGGCGAAGAAGCACGAGGTCACCAAGCTGGCCGAGCTGCGGGCGGTGGACCCCACCGGGCACTGGCCGCGGATCGTCGCGGTGGTCGACGAGTTCCAGGCGCTGCTCGCCGGTCGGGACGTGGTCGCCCGGGAGGCCGCCGACCTGCTGGAGGACCTGGCGCGGCGGGGCCGCTCCCAGGGCATCCACCTGGTGCTCGCCTCCCAGGACGTACGCGGCATCGAGGCGCTCTGGGGCCGGCCCGCGCTGGTCGCCCAGTTCACGCTGCGCATCGCGCTGCCGAAGGCGCTGCGCATCCTGGCCGAACGCAACGACGCCGCGCAGTCGCTGCCCCGCCACCACGCCGTGGTCAACGCCGAGTCCGGCCTGACCGAGGGCAACGAGGTGGCCCGCATCCCGTCGGCCAGCGACTGGGAGACCTGGAGCGAGCTGCAACACCGGCTGTGGCGGATGCGCCCGCAGGACGCCGCGCCGGCCCGGCTCTTCGACGGCGACGCGATCCCCCGGCTGGCCGAGGCGCCGGACTTCCGTGCCCTGAACGCCCCCGGGCAGGGCGTGCCGCGTAACCCGGTGGCGCTGCTCGGCGAGATCATCGACGTGCAGTCCCGTTCGGCGGTGCTGCGGCTGCCCCGGGCCCCGGGACGCAACCTGGCCGTGCTGGGCACCCGGGTGGACGAGGCGTGCGCGGTGCTCGACGCCGCCGCCCGCTCGTTGGCCCGGCAGTACCCGCCCGGCACCGCCCGGTTCTCCATCGCCTGTCTCGACCCGGACGCCGACCCGGCCGCCCGCGCGCTCTACGAGGACCTGGCCGGCGACGCCTCCTGGTACGACGAGGAGACGGTGTCCGAGCTGATGGCCGAGGTGGGTGACGGGCTGAGCGCGCCGGGCACCCCGCGTACCCCGCACTTCCTGCTGCTGTACGCGGTGGACGCGGCGGCCGGCGCGCTGGCCGGCAAGGCCGGCACCCGCACCGGGCTGGAGCAGCTGCGCCGGGTCCTGCACGACGGGCCGGAGCGGCGGACCCACGTGCTGGCCTGGTGGCGGGGCGTGGCCCGGATGCGGGCCGACCTGGGCGGCGCCGGCGCGCGGACGGACCAGATCGGCGCCTGGGTGGCGCTCGACGTGCAGGGCGGTGAGCTGGGCTCGTCGCTCTACCCGGGCAGCGGCGGCCCGGACTGGTATCCCCGGCCGTGGCGCGGTCTCTACTTCGACCGCGCGGTGCACCGCACCGGACAGGTGATCATCCCTTATGGTCCCTCCCGATGAACGAACCGGTCTCCAGTGAGACGTACCGCGCCCAGATCCGCCGACTCGCCGAGTTGACCGCCCGGGTGGCCGCCCAGCGGGCCGAGGCGCACACCTGGTACGCCCAACAGGTCGCCGCCGCCGACCGGGCGGTGGCCGAGGCGGACGAGCAGGTCCGGCTCGCCGAGGCGGAGCTGGCCGAGGCCCAGCGCATGGTGGACCGGGTGGACGGCGAGGTGACCCACCTGTGGGCGCAGCTACGCGCCCGGCTCGGCGGCGGCACCCGGCGCCTGGGCGACCCGCCCGGGCCGGTACGCGGTGCCGCCGGTGACCCGGTGCCGCTGCTGCGGGGCGTACGGGAGCTGCTGGAGCGCACCGGAACGCCCGGTGAGCTGCCCGGCTCGGTGAACCCGCTGCTGATCGCCTGCGGGGTGGGCGGCGCGCTGGTGGCGTACCTGCTGGGGATCGGGGCGCGGGCGCTGGGCGCCGGCTCGGGCGGTGACCTGGCGGTCGGCCTGCCGGTGCTGGCGCTGGTGGTGACGTTGCTCGGCCCGCTGGTCGGGCTGGCGCCGGCCCGGCTGCTGGCCGACCGCCGGCACGCGGTGCTGACCCCCCGCCCGATGATCCTGGTGGCCGCCAGCGGCCTGGCCACCACGCTGCTCCTGCTGACGGTCACCTACACCCGCTGACTCCGCCCCCGGCGCGGTGATCATCAGGTTGGCGACGCGACACGCCGTCGCGGGTCCGCCAACCCCATGATCATCGAGGCGAGACGAGGCGAGGCCCGCGCGGTGAGCCGGTCAGGCGGGGACCAGGACGGCCTCCCTGAGCAGACGGCGGGTGAGGACCAGGCGGTCGGCGTCGTCGTCCAGGCCGGGCAGGTCGCCGACGCGGGTGGCCTCGCCGGTGAGCAGCGCGCGCAGCGCCGGCTCGCAGGTGCCGGGCAGCGTGAGCGTGCGGTCGGTCAGGCGCAGCGCGACACTGCCGTCCCCGGTGGACGCGAGCTGCCAGCGCAGGCCGCCACGCGTCGCGACCCGGCTGTCGGGGCCGAGCCGGGCCAGCGCGTCGGCCTGGGCCAGCGGGCGGATCGGGGCCGGCCGGGCGGCCGGCCACACCCGGGACCGCAGCCGCGCGGCCACCGCCGCCGGGTCGGCCCGCAGCAGCCAGTCGCGCAGCGCCTCGACGGTCTCGGTGAGCTCCGGCTCGATCGCGTCCGGGTCGGCCAGGTCGAGGCCGAACGGCAGGCCGGCGCGCAGCCGGGCGTCCTCGGCGGCCAGGCCCAGCAGCTCCTCCACCATGGCGTACCGGGTCAGCGCCCGGATGCCCACGGTCAGGTGCAGCGAGCTGGACTCCTGCGCCTGGGCGCTGTGCAGCCAGCCACGCGGCAGGTAGAGCGCGTCACCCGGTTCGAGCACCACGTCCAGCGCGGGCCGGCCGTCGGCGGTGGCGGCGACCTCGTCGGCCCGGCCGCCCCACGGCTGGCGCTCCAGCGGGTCGGCGAGCACCGGCGGATGGATGCGCCAGTGCTTGCGTCCGTCGACCTGGAGCACGAACACGTCGTGGGTGTCGTAGTGGGTGGCGAAGCCCTGGCTACCGGCCGGCGTCAGGTAGGCGTTGACCTGCAAGGGCTGGGCCAACGCGGCGCCCAGGTCGCGGGCCAGGTCGACGATCGCCGGCCAGGTGCGGTGCAGGCCCTGGAGCACCAGCGTGGCGCCGTCGGCGTAGAGCGCCAGCACCTTCTCGTCCAGCACCTGGTCGCCGATCTCGGCGCCGGCGCCACCGCCGCCGGTGTACCGCGCCGCCGGCACGAGCTGGCCGTCCTTGGCCACCCGCAGGAACGGGGTACGCAGGCCGCGCCGGCTGAGCAGCTCGTCGGCGTCGGTGGGGCTGAGCAGGTCGGTGAAGCCGTCCGGGTTGGGCAGTTCGGCGGCCCGGGACAGCAGCGGGCTGCGCCCCCAGTGGTCGGCGGCGAACTTGGCCGGCTCGACCGCCACGCACCGGGCCAACGCCGCGGCGGCGGAGGACGGACCCGCCGGGTGGCCGTGGCCACCCGGCGGGTCGACGTGCGTCAGGCTCATCGGTCAGGCGCTGCCGTCGGCGCCACCGTCGTGCTGACCCGGGGTCGCGCCACCATCGGCCGGACCCTCCGCGCTGCCGTCGGCGCCACCGTCGTGCTGACCCGGGGTCGCGCCACCATCGGCCGGACCCTCCGCGCCACCATCAGCGCCACCGTCGTGCTGACCCGGGGTCGCGCCACCATCGGCCGGACCCTCCGCGCCACCATCAGCGCCACCGTCGTGCTGACCCGCGGTGGCACCGCCGTCGGCCGGGCCCTCCTGGCCGCTGCCGCCGCTGGTCCGGATGTCGTCGTCGTTCAGTGCCATGGGTGCTCCCTCGGTGTGCCGCCCCGCGTGTTCCCGGGGGCCGTGTGCAGCGGGTGGTACCCCACGCCCGATCGTCTCTAACCACACCGTAGACGCCCGGACCCGGGCGCACGCACGGTTCGCGCCCAAAGGCGGCCGGACCGCGGGTCCCCCGGACGCCCGACGGCCCGCCCCGCCGAGGGGGCGGGACGGACCGGGATGGGGCCGGCTCAGGGAATGAGCTGATCCAGGCCCTGCGGCATGGACGACTTCACGTCCTGCCACTCGCCCTGGGTGACATGCCGGCGCAGCGTGTCCAGCACCACCTGCACCACCCGCTGCGGACCGCCCGCCACGTCGTACGGGAAGCCCTGGCGGACCTCGTAGAGGAAGTCGTCGCGGTTGAGCTTGATCGGCACGTTCTCCGGCTGCCAGCCGTCGAAGTAGATGCCGCGCAGCAACACCGGCAACTGCTGGGCGAACTCGGCGCTCTCCGGCACCGGCAACCGGTCGCGCAGCAGGTGCAGCACGGTGCGCAGCGCCGCGTACGACTGGTTGCGGCGATCCGGCGGCCAGCCGTACGCCGACTCGATCTCCTTCAGGATCACGTTCGTCTTGTCCAGCGAGGACTCGAACGCGGACATCAGATGCTCAGCCATCCGGCTCACCCCCGGGTGTCGGTCTCCCAGCGTCGGTCGTCGGCGCGTCGCGGCGGCCCGCTGGGCCCCCGCCACAGCCGCGTCGGGCTGAACCGGCCGGGCCGCCCGCCCCGCTCCCGCGGCACGTCGGCGTCGCCGACCACGTGCAGCACGCCACCGCGGCGTCGATCCGTCACCACCCGTACGGTCATGACCCACCTCCTCGTCGCGGCGCGCGGGCCGGTGCGTCCGCGCGCACCGTCCATGCTGCCCGGCGGCCGGGTGAGCCGGCCTCACCCGGACCGGGTGAGGCGCTCAGCGCTCCCGCGGGCCGTGGCGTCCACCACCCACGGGACCGACCGGCTACCGGAACGGGACTCAGGCGGCCCGGCGCTCGCGGGTCTGCTTGCAGGCCACGCAGGAGGTCGCGGACGGGAAGATCTCCAGCCGCTCCACCGGGATCGGCGCGGCGCAGCCCTCGCAGAAGCCGTACGTGCCCTCGTCGAGTCGGGCCAGCGCGCGCTCGAACTGCGCCCGCCGGTCCAGGATGGTGCGCAGCAGGGACTGGGCGGTGTCCCGCTCGGCGGTCTTGGTGCCGCTGTCGGCCTGGTCGTCGCCGGCGGTGTCGCCGACCTCGACCAGCCGCAGCACCTGACTCTGCAGCACGGCCTGGTCGTACTCCGCGGTCAGCTCGTCGTACCGGGACCGCAGGGACTGCCGGATCTGGTCGACCTCCGCCTGCGAGCGGCCCGTGGCTGTCGTGTCGTGGACGAGCATCGCTGCCTGCCTTTCCTGCGGCCTCGACCCGGTCCTCCGGCGACGCCGGCGGGCCCGGGGCGAAGATGAACGCACGGACGAGATCGCCCGTGCTCTGTGAGCCGGGCGATTACCCCTGCCCACGGCAGGCCAAACCGGAGACTTCCTGGCACTTTCCCGTACGTCCGTACCGCCTGGTCAGGGCCGTTCCACAAGCGCCGGGTGGCGCGGGTCGTCGGCACGCACCACCACGTCGGCGAAGGAGGCCGGGTCGACCTCGTCGGCGTAGCGGGCGAACGCGGGCAGCGTCCAGCGCCACGCCGGGTCGGTGCGCCGGGCCAACGCCGCCGGGGAGAGCACCAGGTGCACGGCGACGTCGAACGCCAGCGTGCCGCCGAGCAGCAACGCGCCACTGACCAGGACCACGCCGCCGGCCGGCAGATCCTGGTACGCGGCCCGGCTGGCCCGGTCCGCGTCGGCGTCCCAGAGCGACGGCAGCACACGGCCGGTGCCGGCCGGGCCGGCCGGGTCGAGCACCTCGCGGCGCAACCCGGGCTCGTCGAGCCAGCCCTCGTAGTACGCGTCCGGGTTCGTGCGGCCCTGTTCCAGGCGCACCGAGGCGGGGCGGAGGAAGTCGGCGGCGCGGACGTGCAGGGCCGGCCGGCCGGCGGCGCGCAGCGGGTCGACGAGCGCGGCGGCGAGGGCGTCCGGTTCGGCGGCGGGCGGCCCGTCGACGGCCACCCGCAACCGGCCGGACGCCTCGGTGCCGGTGAGGCGGCCGGTCAGCTCGGCGACGAGCCGGTCGGGGCTGATCGGGCGGACGCGCATCAGTCCATCCTGCCCGGCCGGCGGCGTGGGCTCACCACCGGTTCGCGTCCGGGCGGTCGGGGCTCCGTCCGGCGGGCGGGTGGTGGGCGCGACGCGTCAGCCGGTGCGGTCGATGGTCACCCGGGCGTCGTCGGCGAGCCGGTAGCCGACGCCGTAGACGGTGGTGACCAGCGGGACGTCCACCCCGACCTTGCCGCGCAGCCGGCGGACGTGCACGTCGACGGTGCGGACGCCGGCGTGCTCGTAGCCCCAGACCGCGTTGAGCAGTTGCAGCCGGGTGAACACCCGGCGCGGGTGGGCGACCAGGTGCAGCAGCAGGTCGAACTCCAGGCGGGTCAGCGGCAGCGGCTCGCCGTCGCGCAGCACCGACCGGGAGGACGCCAGGATGTGCAGCATCGGGATGGTCGGGGCCAGCGGGCGTGGCGGGGTGCGGCCGGCCGGCACGTCGGGCCGGCGGTCCGGCCCGGCGGTGCCGGTGCTGACCACCGCGTCGCCGCGTTCGAGCAGTTCGCGCGCCGCGTCGAGGAGCCGGCGGGCGGCCGGGGTGAGCGACTCCTCGCAGGACAGCGGGATGTTCAGGGTGACGGTGAGCACCGGGGTGGTCGTGTTGGCGGGGCGACGCTGGCCGCCGGGCGGACGGCCGGGGACCGCGGGTTGGGACGTATGCCATCCGGCGCGCGACGAGGCGGGGCTGACCGACATGGTCCTCCTTGGCTGGTCCGGGTATCTCCCCACGGCCCGGGACGCCGCTTCATCGATGCTTCCCGGCGCTTGTGCGAGGGTCAAGGGGCCACTGCGTTGCATGAATGTGACAATTGGCGAACACATCGGAGCCGAATGCTCGCTCTGCGTACGAGGTCCGTTGATTACAGCAGAGCGACGACACGCGCCGGTACGGGGGGTCCCCGGCCGGTTCACAGTGGCGGGTGCTGCGCCGACGTGGACGCGGCGCACCCGGCATCCGGGTGCGCCGCGGGTCGACCGGGGCCGGCTCAGGCGTCGCGGTCCACCTCGATCAGGGCGTCGTCGGCGAGCCGGTACCCGACGCCGTAGACGGTGGTCACCAGCGGCGTGTCCGGGCCGAACTTGGCCCGCAGGCGCCGGACGTGGACGTCCACGGTGCGGGCCACCGCGTGCTCGTAGCCCCAGACGTTGCTGAGCAGTTGCAGCCGGGTGAAGACCCGGCGCGGATGCTCGGCGAGAAAGAGCAGCAGGTCGTACTCGATCCGGGTCAGCCCGATTTCGAGGCCGCCGAGCCGGACCCGTCGGGTGCCGGTGAGCATGCGCACCCCGCCCGGCCCGGCGGCCGGCGTCGGCTCGGCCGGTGGCGCGGGGACGCGGCGCAGGTCGAGCACGGCCCGGGCGGCCCGGTGCTCCTCCGGCCGGACCAACCCCTCGCCGGAGGCGGCCAACTCGTCCAGCAGGTCCGCCAGCCGGGCCAGACCGGGCGTGAGCGGGCCGGCACTCAGGTCGAGCGTGATGGTCAGGGTCGGTGCGGTACGCGGCCGGGGCGCCGGCGCCCGGTCGGGGCGGCCGGGGCGGGCCGGACGGGTGTTGAGGGCGACGACGGACATGGGAGCCTCCTGTGGGGGCGGTCGCCCCGCCCCGCCGGGTGCGGCGGGGCGGTCAGCGGAGCGCCCGGCCGGCGGTGACCGGGGGCGCGGTGGACGAGGGTCGGGGCGGCGGGGTGGGGCCGAGGGTGGGCAGGCCGGCGATGCGCCAGGCCGCGAAGCCACCGGCCACGTCGGTGGCGCGGTGCAGGCCGAGGTCCTGGAGGGCGGCGGCGGCCAGCGACGAGGTGTAGCCCTCCTGGCAGAGGACGACGACCGGCACGTCGTAGCCGACCGCCTGCGGCAGGCGGGCCGCGCACCGCGGGTCGAGGCGCCACTCCAGGACGTTGCGCTCGACGGTGAGCGCGCCGGGCACGGTGCCGTGCGCGGCCCGCTGGCCGGCCGGGCGGATGTCGACCAGCAGCGCGCCGCCCCGGTAGGCGAGGTGCGCCTGCTCGGGGTCGAGGCGGCGCAGCCGGGCACGGGCGGCGGCGAGGATCTCGTCGATGCCCCGCGAGCCGGACGGGGGGACCGGACAGCTCTCGGCAGGGGCGGGGGTCTGCGCCATGGTGGCGTCCTTCCGTTCGGCGGGAATCGGGGGCGGGGTCGCCGGGCGGCTCACCAGGCGACGCCGGCCTCGGCCACCTCGGCGACCCGGAGCCGACCGGCGTCGAGGTGGTAGCGGGTCATCCGGCGCAGCGCCGGCCGGTAGACGTGCACGCTGACCGCCGGCTCGGTGGCGCGGTTGGTGACCCGGTGCACGTGCCGGGCACCGAAGCGCCGGCCGGCGCCGGCGGCGAGCCGGTGCGGACGCAACCGGCCGCCACTGACCGTCTCCTCGACGAGCAGACCGGCGACGACCAGGAAGGCGCCGGACGAACCACCGTGGTCGTGCAGGTCGGTGCCCTGCCCGGGCAGCCAGCTCAGCGCCCACACCTCGTGCGCGGCGTCGGCGTGCAGGCGCGCGTACCACCGTTCGGACCGGTCGAAGCGCAGCGGCACCGGCCAGCCGGTCGGGTCGGCCCACCGGGCGGCGACGGTGAGCAGGTCGGCGGGGTCGGAGCTGGTCATCGGCGGGTCGTCCTCACGGTGCGGAGCGGAGCGTGCCCCCACACTTTAGACGGCAAACCCTATAGGTTTAGTAGGTAATACCACATGGCGGGACGCGGTTCACCCGATCGTTCATCTCGCCTCCCGTGCCGGCTGCGCAAGCTGCCAGGCGGGGCCGGCCGCGACGCCCTAACCTGGGCGGGTGCCCGACGAACTGGACGCCGAGACCATCGCCTTCGCCCACCGGATGTTCGACCTGGCCCGCGCCGGCGAGACGGTGGAGCTGGCGGCCAACGTGGACGCGGGACTGCCGGTCGACCTGACCAACGCCAAGGGCGACACACTGCTGATCCTGGCCGCCTACCACGCCCGCCCGGAGACGGTGGCCGCGCTGCTCGCCCGCGGCGCCGACCCGGACCGGGTCAACGACCGGGGGCAGACCGCGCTGGCCGCGGCCGTGTTCCGGCAGAACGTGGCGGCGGTCCGGGCGCTGCTCGACGCCGGCGCCGACCCGGACCACGGCGCCCCCTCGGCGGTGGAGACCGCCCGGTTCTTCACGCTGCCCGAGATGCTGACGCTGCTCGGGCGCGACTGAGCACCCGGGCCCGCCGCGCGAGGCGTATACAGGTGCGGTGGAGGATCCCGTACCCGAGCAGATGCGCACCGCGGCCACCGCGCTGCTGGCGGCGCTGGACGAGCCGGCCCGACGACGCGCCCGGCACGCGTTCGACGACGAGCCGGCCCGCCGGTGGCTGGAGTACCGGCCCCGACCCCGACCCGGCGTCCCGGTCGCCGACCTCGACGTCACCGCCCGCAAGGCCGCCCACCGGCTGCTCGCCACCGCGCTCAGCCCGGCCGCGTACGCGCAGGCCATGGCCGTGATGGCGCTCGAAGAGGTGCTGGACCGGGCGGAGGGCTGGCAACGCGACCGGCACAGCGGCGACTACTGGGTGGCGGTCTTCGGCGACCCGGCCCACGACGACCGCTGGGCGTGGCGGTTCGAGGGGCACCACTTGTCGGTGAGCATGACCGTCGTCGACGACCGGGTCTCCCCCGCCCCGATCTTCCTCGGCGCGAACCCGGCCACCGTGCGGCACGCCGGCCGCCCCGTCTCCCGGCCGTTGGGCCCGGAGGAGGACCTGGCCCGCGAGCTGCTGGACGCGCTCGGCCCCGGCGGGCGGGCCGCCGCGGTGATCGCCGAGGAAGCCCCGGCCGACATCATCAGCGCCACCCGGGCCACCGCGCCCGGCCGGCTCGACCCGCTCGGCGTACCCCGGGGCCGGCTCGGGCCGACCGGCCGCGCGTTGCTCGACCGCCTGGTCGCGCTCTACCTCGACCGGCTCCCGGCCGACCTGGCCGCCCGGGAGGCGTCCCGCCTCGACGGCGGCGAGCTGCACTTCGCCTGGGCCGGGCCGGCGGAGCCGGGCCGGCGGCACTACTACCGGGTGCAGGGCGAGGACCTGCTGATCGAGTACGACAACACCACCGACGACGGCAACCACGCGCACACCGTGCTGCGCCGCCCGGCTGGTGACTTCGGCACCGACGTGCTGGCCGCGCACCACGCCGCCGCGCACCGCCCCGTCACCGGCGACGCGTCTCGATGAGGAACCGCCGGGCGTGGGCCACGAACGGCCCCTCGGCCCGGATCCGCTCGTCGAGCCGGCGCAGCTCGGCGCGGTAGCGGTCGACAGTGAACCCGGGCACGGTCCACACCACCTTGCGCAGGAACCAGACCACCGCGCCGATGTCGTGGAAGACGGTACGCAGGGTGGCGGTCTGCAGGTCCACCACGGTCAGTCCGGCGGCCTCGGCGGCGGCGACCGCGTGCTCCGGGTGGCGGTGCTCCGGTGGCGGCAGCGGCCCGAGGATCGCCTCGCTGAGTTCCCGGACCGTGCCGGGGCCGATCTGCTGGGAGAGGAAGCTGCCGCCGGGGCGCAGCACCCGGGCCACCTCGTCCCACCGGGTGTCCACCGGATGCCGGCTGACCACCAGGTCGAACGCGGCGTCGCGGAACGGCAGCGGCGGCCGGTCACCGACCCGGACGACGTGACCCCCGACCCGGCGCAGGTTGCGCCGGGCCACCGGCACGTTCGGCGGCCAGGCCTCGGTGGCGACCAGCAGCGGTGGCGGCGCGGACGCCGCCTCGGCCAGCACCTCGCCGCCGCCGGTGTCGATGTCCAGGGCGGCGTCGACGGCCGTCAGCCGGGCCCCGAGGAGTCGCGCGTAGCCCCACGGCGGGCGCTCCTCGGTGGCCCGCCCGGCCAGCCAGGAGAAGCCCCACCCCTCGACCGGCGCCGCCTCGGCCTCGGCGACCAGTTCGTCAAACCCACGCTCGGTGACCATGGGCCCGAGCCTGCCGCCGATCGACGACGGCCGGCAACGCGATTTCCGTGCCCGGCCGGGCCGGCAGCCCTTCCCGGTCCGCGCCCCGCCGGCCAGCTTCCGATGCCGGCCCCCGATCTCCGCGCGGCAGAGCGGACGCGCCCCGGGCGTGAGCACGCCGGACCCGCGGTCAACGTGCTCACGCGACGTGACGGCCGGGGAAGGCAGTCCACGCAACAGCGGTATGCCTCCTGGTCATGTTCATGACCAGGAGGCATACCGCGCTCACCTGTCTGCCCGCCGCGACACGCCCGGCGCCCCCACTGGGACGCGACGGACAGGCTGCCGGCGGTGATCAGAAGGGGCGCGGACGGGCGATCTCGACGGTGGCGCCGGGGATCGTCTCCAGCCCGGTCGGCTCGGCCGTGCGGTGCCGGTCGGACTGCTGCATCAGCCGCGCGCCCAGGCCCACACCGACCGCGCCCACCGCCAGCGCCACCAGCTCGGTGGCGAGCTGGCCGCCGGTCGCGCCGCGCTGCGGCGCGTGCGCCCGGATCAGGCAGGTGAGCAGGAACATCGCCGCCATCACGGCGTTGACCAGGTTGAACGTGATGGCGGTGCGGTTGGCGCGGCCGATCCGCACGTCCCACAGGTCGACCAGCCCGGCGACCGTGGCGAGCCCGGCGGCGACCAGCGCGGCGACCGCCGTCCAGTAGCCCACCTCGCCCAGGAACGCCGGACCGCCGACGACGTCGGCCAGGTCGAACACGGCGGCGCTGACGAAGAGCCCGAACGGGAACGTCACCAGCATCGGTTGGATGGGGTGCCCCTGCACCCGAAGTCGGCTCTCCATCGCGTCCTCCCCACGTCGGCGCGGCTCACCAGTCCAGGGTGCTACCCGACCCCCGCCGGGGCGAAACGACTGTCGTTCAGTTGTCCCGAGGCCGGGAGACGGTGAGCACCAGCCGCTCGGCCACCTCGCGCAGCGGGATGTCCAACGAGGACGCGGCGCTGCGGAGCACGTCGAGCGCCTCCGCCGCGGGGCAGCCCCGCTGCGTCATGATCACGCCGACGGCCTGCCCGACCACGCCCTCGGCCAGCAACGCGCCGTCGAGCTGGCCGGCCCGGGCGGTCGCCCGCTCCCGGTCACGGACCGCGGCGAGCAACAGACCGGCGTGCTCGGCCAGCAGCATCGCGGTGAGCTGGTGACTCGGCGTGAGCGCGCCGGGCGACGACGCGTACAGGTTGATCGCGCCGATGACCTGCTCGTCCACGTCGACCGGCGCGGAGATCACGCCGTGCACGCCGAGCGCGCGGGCGCGCGTGCTCCAGGTCGGCCAGGGAGACTCCTCCGCCAGCCCGCCCGCGATGATCATCTCGCGGCGGCGGATCGCGGTCAGGGCCGGCGTGTCCGGGCCGTGCCGCAGGTCGTCCAACTCGGCTCGCTCCGGGTCGGAGGCGGCCACGCCGGCGGGCTCGCCGGCACGCAGCGCGGTGAAGCCGCAGCAGTCCACGCCGGGCACCGTGTCCCGGGCGATCCGGACCAGGCGGTCCAGCGCCTCGTCGAACACCGCGACGCCGATCAGGCCGGCGGTCAGCTCACGCAGCAGCGCGGCGGTCTCCAGCACACCCAGGTTGTCGGTCATGGGTAGACGGGTGTCGAGGTTCACCGCGCCACGGCCCCCACCGCCTCCGCGTCGGTCCACGCGGTGTCCCCGTCCGGCGCCGTTGCCTGTTCCATGTCCGTCCTCCCTCTGGCCGAGCCTCGGCCTACTACCCTCGCCGGCCGGCATCGAAACCGCGCAAAGGGCCCCTTCCGGCCGTACCGACCGGAGGGGCCCTGCGATCCGGGTCAGCGGGACCCGGAGATGAGCCGCCGGCCCACCGAGGCGATCAGCCGGTCCAGCTCCGAGCCGAACGGGTTGTCGTGCACGAGGTACGTCCAGGTGGCGCTCGGCCGCACCAGCTTCGACGCGTCCGGCTCCCACCCCTCGTCGAACTCGGTCTCCTCGAAGGTGGCGATGGTGCGCGTCTCGATCTCCGGCATCAACGCGTTGAACGCCGGCACCGCGCTGCGGTGGAACTCGTCGAGCGGGTCGAGCCGGCCCAGCGCCCGCAGGTGCACACCCTCACGCACCTCGGACAGCTCGGCCAGGTGCTCGGCCCAGAGCCGGTCCAGGTGGTAGAGCGCGATCGAGCGGGAGACGTCGGCGAGCAGGTCCTCGTCCATCTCGCCGGCCTTCTCCGGCACCCGCTCCAGCAGCATCAGCGCGGCGATGTCGGTGGTCAGCAGCCGCTCCCGCCGCTCGGCGAGCGCCTTGCGCTGCTGCTCGATCACGTGGCTGTAGCGCCAGGTGTTGCGGTGGATCTCGTGGTTGACGCCCTCGGCGACCCGCTGGGCGTGCTCGACCGCGTAGTCCACCTGCGGGTCGGTGACCAGACCGTCGGCGTTCATCCGGGGCGACGCCGGCACGGTGTCGCCGGCGTGCCGGACGACCAGGTCGTCCTCCAGGCTGACGAAGAAGACCGACCCGCCCGGGTCGCCCTGCCGGCCGGCCCGGCCGCGCAGCTGGTCGTCGACCCGGCGGCTGTCGTGCCGGCCGCTGCCGATCACGTAGAGGCCGCCCAGCTCGGCCACCCGCTCCCGGTCGGACTGGTCGCTGCCACCGAGCCGGATGTCGACGCCCCGGCCGGCCATCTGCGTGGAGACCGTCACCGCGCCGTGCGCGCCGGCCTCGGCGATGATGCCGGCCTCCTCGTCGTCGTTCTTGGCGTTGAGCACCACGCACGACACGCCGGCGGCGTGCAGCGCGGCGGCCAGCCCCTCGGACTCCTTCACGTCGAGCGTGCCGACCAGCACCGGACGCCCCGCCTGGTGGCAGCGCGTGATCTCGTCGACCAGCGCCTCCTCCTTCTCGGCGCGGGTGGCGTAGATCCGGTCCGGCTCGTCCTCCCGGACGCACGGGGTGTTCGGCGGGATCACCGCCACCTCGAGGCCGAAGAACTCGCGGAGCTGGTCACCGACGAGCACCGCGGTCGCGGTCATCCCGCAGACGGTCGGGTAGAGCGCGATGTACGCCTGCACGGTGACCGTGCCCAGCACCTCGCCCTCGGCGCTGGCGTCCAGCCCCTCCTTCGCCTCGACCGCGGCCTGGAGCCCGTCCGGCCAGCGGCGGCGCTGCGCGACCCGGCCGCGCATCTCGTCGATCAGCTCGACCGAGTCGTCCCGCACGATGTAGTCGACGTCGCGGTGCAGCAGCGCGTGCGCGTGCAGCGCCACGTTCACCGCGGAGAGCTGCCCGACGTGCTCGGCGTCGTACAGGTCGATGCCGCCGAGCTTCGCCTCGACCGTGGCCAGGCCGACCGAGGTGAAGGCGACGCTGCGACCGTCCTCGGCGACCGTGTAGTGCTTGCCCTTGCGCAGGCCGCGTACCAGCGCGGCGGCGGCGTGCACCGGGTCCTGCTCGCCCGGGACCGCGCCGGCGAGCACCATCGGCACCCGCGCCTCGTCGATGAGGATCGAGTCGGCCTCGTCCACGATGGCGGTCTTCAGCGGCGGCTGCACCCGGTCGGCCACGTCGGTGGCGAGCTGGTCGCGCAGGTAGTCGAAGCCGGCCTCGCTGACCGACACGTAGGTGACGTCGCAGCGGTACGCGGCGCGGCGCTCCTCCGGGGTGGACGCCTCGTTGACCCACCCGACGGTGAGCCCGAGCAGCGTGTAGACCGGCTGCATCCACTCGGCGTCGCGGCGGGCCAGGTAGTCGTTGACGGTGAGCACGTGCACCGGGCCGTTGCCGAGCCGGACGTGCCCGTACGCGGCGACGGTCGCGGTGAGCGTCTTGCCCTCACCGGTGGCCATCTCCGCGACCTTGCCGGAGAGCAGCGCCATGGCGCCGAGCAGCTGCACGTCGTAGGGACGCTGGTCGAGCCCGCGGCGGGCCGCCTCGCGCCCGATCGCGCAGATCTCCTCGTACTTCTCGGCCCGGCCGGCGGCCTCGGTCAGCTCGGCGTCGGTGAGCTTCTCCAGCTCGGCCTCGCGCGACTCGATCGCCGGCAGCAGCTTCTCCAGCGGGGCCAGGTCGACCGTCGTCCCCGGGCGCTGGAGGAACCGGCGGAACCTGGTCTTGAACCGTTGCGACACACCCATGAGCGGCAACGGTACGCGAACCGCAGCCGATTGTGACCCCCGCCCGCCACCGGGGCCGGGTCGTGTCCGGAATTCGCCCGCCCGGCCGGTTCCGACGCCTCCGGGCGGATCAGGCCACGAGCAGTTGGTGGGCGGCCAGCTCCCGGTAGAGCGGGCTGGTGGTGGTCAGCTCGTCGTGGGTGCCGACCCCCACCACCCGGCCGCCGTCGAGCACCACGATCTGGTCGGCGTCCACCACGGTGGAGAGCCGGTGCGCCACGATCAGCAGGGTGCGGCGCACCGACACCGCGTCGATCGCCCGGCGCAGCGCCGCCTCGTTGCGGGCGTCGAGGTTGCTGGTCGGCTCGTCGAGCAGCAGCACCGGCGGCCCGGCCAGCAACGCCCGGGCGATGGCCAGCCGCTGCCGCTCCCCGCCGGAGAGCAGCACGCCGCCCTCCCCCACCTGCACGTCCAGCCCGTCGGCGGTCCGGTCGGCCAGGTGTCCCAGGTTGACCTCGTCGAGCACCGCGCGCAGCCGGTCGTCGGGGGCCTCCGGCGCGGTGATCAGCAGGTTGTCCCGCAGCGTGCCGGCGAGCACCGGCGCCTCCTGCTCGACGTAGCCGAGCCGGGCGCGCAGCGCGTCCCGGGGCAGCTCCCGCACGTCCACGCCGTCCAGGCGTACCGCGCCCTCGCCCACCTCGTAGAAACGCTCGACGAGCGCCAGCAGGGTGGACTTGCCGGCGCCGGACGGACCCACCAGGGCGGTGCGGGTGCCGGCCGGCACCGTGAAGCTCACCTCGTGCAGCACCGCCGGGCCGCCGGGATAACCGAAGCCGACCCGCTCGAACTCCACCCGGGCCGGGGCGTCGGCGGCCGGTGCGGCCACCGGGCCGGGGCGGTCACCGGCGCCCTCGTCCGGCACGGTGAGGATCTCCTCGATCCGGGCCAGCGCGCCCAGGCCGCTCTGCAACTGGGTGTACGCGTGCACCGCCTGGCCCAGCGGCAGCACCAGGAAGAACAGGAACATCACGAACGCGACCAGGTCGCCCACGCCGATCGCCCCGGCCGCCACCCGCGCCCCGCCCACGGCCAGCACCAGCAGGAACGCGCCCTGCACGGTGACCGTGCCGGCCGGCCCCACCACCGCCTGGGCGCGGGCCACCCGCAGCCCGGCGTCGTACGCCGCGGTCGCGCTCGTCACCACGGTGCCGGTCTCCCGCTCCTCGGCGCGGCTGGCCCGGATGGTCCGGGCCGCGGAGATGGCCCGCTCGACGGCCGAGGTCATCTCCCCGACGCGTTCCTGGGCGCGGCGGGCCAGCCCGCGCACCCGGCGGGCGACCGTGACGGCGAAGCCCACGCCGACCGCGACCGACGCCAGCGTCACCCCGAACAGCAGCGGGTCCAGCAGCAGCATGGCGGTGCCGGCGCCGACCACCATCACCGCCCCGGTGACGGTCTCGAAGAGGCCGGACGTGACCACCGCGCGCAGCAACGTGGTGTCGGCGCCCACCCGGGACAGCAGGTCGCCGGTGCGGCGCCGGTCGTACTCGACGATCGGCAGCCGCAGCAGGTGCCCGGCGAGCCGCCGCCGGACGCCCAGCACAAGCCCTTCGGCGGTGCGTTGCAGCAGGTAGTCGCGGAGCCCGCCGAGCAGCGCGCCGGCCACCACCAGGGCGACCAGCGCCACCACCAGCGTGGTGGCCGGGCGGCCGGCGGTGATCCGGTCCAGCACGGTGCGGGTGAGCAGCGGTTGGGCGAGCGCGGCGGCGGCCCCGGTGAGCGACAGCGCGCCCACCGCGACGAGGGTGCCGCGGTGGGCGCGCAGGTAGGGCAGCAGAGCGGCGAGTCCCGGCGTCGGGCCGGCGTCGGCGGTCATGACCGAACGGTAGTCGGGTCCGGCACGCCGTCCGGGCCGGCGGGCCCGGTCAGCCGGTCAGCACCACCTGCAACTCCGAGCGGCGACGCTCGGCCAGGTCGGTGAGCAGGGCCGGCGCCTCGTCCAGCGGCACCACGGCGGAGACGAGGTGCTTGCGGATCTGGTCGCCGTACTGGCGCAGCAGCTCGATCGTCTCCGCGGAGAGCCGCTCCCGGTCCCAGGTCGGGGCCAGCCCGCGCGGCACCCGGCCGATCTGCGCGCAGCGCAGCGACAGCCCGTTGTGGTGGAACTCCTCGCCGAGCCGGACCGCGTCCGCGCCGCCCTGGTAGAACGCCAGGTCGATCACCGTGCCCTGGGGCCGCAGCAGCCGCAGCGCGAGCTGCAACGCCCAGTCCTGGCCACGGCACTGGAAGACCACGTCCGCGCCCCGGTCCCCGGCGGCGTGGTTCCACCGGGTCTTGAGCACCGTGCCCGGGTCGTCCGCCTCCGGGTCGAGCGTCTCCAGGCCGAGCGCCTCGGCCACCTGCCGGCGGGCCGGGGTGGGGTCCACCACGACCACCGAGGCGGCGCCGTGACGGCGGGCGAACAGCGCGGTGAGCAGCGCGACCACGCCGCTGCCGACCACCGCCACCCGGCGGCCACGGACCCCGTCGCCCAGCGTCCGGACGTCGGTGCCGCAGAGGTCCGCGGCGGCGTGCAGCAGCCCGTTGGCGCAGATCGGCCCCATGTGCGCCACGTAGACGCCGAGCAGCGGATCGAGGTCGTCGGGCAGCGGCACGAACCGCTCGGCGACCGGGTCGGCCACCCAGCCGCTGCGGTGCCCGTACGTCATCGCGCCGACCGTGCCCACCGCGACCGCCGGGGTGCGGCTCTCCACCACGCGGCCGACCTGCATGTAACCGAGCCGGGTCACCGGGTACGGGGTGCTCGCCTCCCCCGGCTGGAACAGCCCGAGACCGGCGTTCCAGGTGACGTGCAGGTACGGGTTGGTGCCCTTGACGTAGCTCAGCTCGGTGCCGGCGGAGACGCCGCTGTAGAGCGTCTCCACCCGGAACGTGCCCTCGCGCAGCTCGGGCGCGTCCTGCTCGATCAGCTCGACCCGGCCCGGACCGTTGACCACCACCACCCGGTCACGCATCGACTGTCACCCCCGCGTCGGCCACCACGGCGGTGGTCCGGGCCGCCGGGCCGGTCGGCAGCGCCACCGGCCGGCCGGTCCGCGCCGACTCGGCCAGCGCGAGCGCCAGCCGTTGGGTGCGCAGCGCCTCGGCGTACGGGACGCGCACGTCGTCGCCGACGCCGCGGACCGCGTCGACGAACGCCCGGTCGACGGCGATCCGCGCGTCGTCCGGGTCGGCGGGCAGGTGCCGCTCGCCGTCGGCGTCGGAGATCGTCAGGCCGTCCTCGGCCAGCGACAGGGCCAGCCCGTCGGCCAGGATCTCCAGGCCGGCCCGGTGCTTCCAGGTGAGCACGCAGGCTGCGGCGAGCGTGCCGACCGCACCGGAGTCGAACCGCAGCGTGGCCGCGGTCACCGAGTCGATGTCGGCGCCGTCGACCGGCGGCGGGGTGCCGTCGCCGTACGCGGTCACCTCGGTGACCTCGCCGACCAGCACCCGGATCAGGTCGAGCACGTGCGCGGCCTGCTCCACCACCGGGCCGCCGGACCGGTCCCGCCGCGCCCACCACGCCACCGGCGGCACCTTGTCCAGCCAGGCCCCGTTGACCATCCGCACCGGACGGTCGGCGAGCAGCCGCCGGGCCTCCTCGACCACGCCCAGGTACCGCCAGTGGTGGCCGACGCCGGTGCGCAGCCCACGCTGCTCCACCAGCGCGGCGACCCGCTCGGCCGTCTCCAGGTCGACCGCGACCGGCTTCTCCACGAACATCGGCACGCCGGCGGCGATCACCGCCTCCTCGGCCGGGCCGTGCGCGAACGGCGGCACGCAGACGTACACCGCGTCCGGGCCGGCGGCGAGCAGCTCGTCCACGTCCCGGAAGACCCGACCGCCGTACGTGCCGGCGAGCGCCTCCGCCGCCTCCGCCGCGACGTCGGTCACGCCGAGTAGTTCCACGCCCTCGAAGCCCGTGAGCACCCGGGCGTGGCGTTGCGCCACCCCACCGGCCCCGACCAGTCCCACCCGCATCCTGCCGCCCTCTCGACGTGACTGAAAGCCTGCGGACAGCACTCCCCCGGCCGGTACGCCGGCAAACGCGACCGCGGGCGCAACGTGACGTTCATCCCGGTGATCAGGTGCTTCGGCAGGATGCGGTTAGCGCGGGCGCCGTTCTGGGAAAACCAGAGTCCGCGATTCCGCCACTAATGGGGGGTGCCCGTGCGGGAATCAGATTCGACCGTCTCACCGGTGGTGGAGGCGTGGGCCACGTACCGAACCAGTACGGCCGACGACTGGCCGGCGCACCGGCTGGTGCGGGCCAAGGGTGGCAACCGGGTCAGCGTGGTGCTGCCGGCGCGCAACGAGGAGGCGACGGTCGGCGCGATCGTGTCGACCATCCGCGAGCACCTGATGGACCGGGTGCCGCTCGTCGACGAGCTGATCGTGGTGGACTCCCGGTCCACCGACCGGACCGCCCAGGTGGCCCGCGCGGCCGGCGCCGAGGTGGTGGGGCAGGACGCGATGACGCGTGGGCTGCCGCGGCTCACCGGCAAGGGCGACGCGCTGTGGGCCGGGCTGGCCGCGGCCGAGGGGGACGTGGTCGCGTTCGTCGACGCCGACCTGCGCGAGTTCCGGCCGCACTTCGTCACCGGGCTGCTCGGGCCGCTGCTCATCGACCCGAGCGTGGAGTTCGTCAAGGGCTTCTACCACCGGCCGCTGGTCGGTGCGACGGGCGTGGAGCCCGACGGCGGCGGCCGGGTGACGGAGCTGATGGCCCGACCGCTGCTCAACCTGTTCTGGCCCGAGCTGGCCGGCTTCGTGCAGCCGTTGGCCGGCGAGTACGCGGGCCGCCGCACGGTGCTGGAGCGGGTGCCGTTCGTCACCGGGTACGGCGTCGAGACGGCGATGCTCATCGACCTGCTGGAGCTGGTCGGGCTGGACGCGCTGGCCCAGGTCGACCTCGGCCAGCGCAAGCACCGACACCAGGACACCGCCGCGCTGGGCCGGATGTCGGCGCAGATCATGCTGACCGCCTGGTCCCGGCTCCAGCGGCGCGGCTGGGCGGCGCCCGGGACGATGCCGACCCCGATGCTCACCCAGTTCCGTCGGGGCGGCTCCGAGACGCTGCCCAACCTGGACCGGGAGATCGTCGTCAACGACGTCTCGGTCGAGGAACGCCCACCGCTGGCCGAGTTGCGCCACCGCGTCCCGCGCCGCCGGGTCGCCGCATGACCCTCACATCCGAGAGAAGAGGCAGCGCATGACGCTCACCGTGCTGATGAACGCCGGCCCGTGGCTGTCCGTGCCGCCGCCCGGGTACGGCGGGATCGAGAACGTGGTGGCCACGCTGGTGCCGGAGCTGCGCCGGCTCGGCGTACGGGTGGTGCTCGCCTCGGTGGAGAGCAGCACGCTGCCGGTCGACGAGCGGATCGCGGTCTTCCCGGACGGGCAGTTCCCCGCGTTGCAGCGGCCGTACAACCAGGTCTGCGGCGTGTCCCAGGCGCACCTGGCGCACGTGGTGCGGGCGCTGCACTCCCGCGACGACATCGACCTGGTGCACGACCATGTGGAGGCGGTCGGGCTGGCCACCCTGGCCGCGATGGGCCCGGACGCGCCGCCGGTGCTGCACACGCTGCACTGGGACCTGGCCAAGCATCCGGAGCTGTACGGCAACCTCGACGGCGGTGACCGGGTGCGGGTCAACGGGGTGTCCGCCTCGCAGCTCGCCCGCGCTCCCCGCGCGCTGCGGGAGCACTCGGTCGGCCACGTGCACCTGTCCACCCCGCTGGCGGTCGACGCGGACCGCCGTCCGGCGGCCCCGAAGGGCGACCACGTGGTGATCCTCGGCCGGATCAACCCGGGCAAGGGGCAGGACCTGGGTGCCCGGCTGGCCCGGGAGGTCGGCTTCCCGCTGGTGCTGGCCGGCCCGGTCGGGCCGTACCACCGGCCGGCGGACCTGGCCGCGGCCGGCGACGAGGCGCGGCAGAACCCGGACGTGCGGTTCTTCCACGACCACGTCGCCCCGTACGTCGACGGCGACCTGGTGCGCTGGGTCGGCACGGTGGCCGGGCAGGAGCGCGACGACCTGGTCGCCTCGGCGCGCGCGTCGTTGTTCCCGCTGCGCTGGGAGGAGCCGGGCGGCACGGCGGTGGTCGAGTCGCTGTCGCTGGGCACGCCGGTGGTGGCCACCGCCCGGGGCTGCCTGCCGGAGCTGATCGCGCCCGGCCGTACCGGCCTGCTCACCACCGACGAGGAGGAGCTGGGCGACCTGGTGCTCGCCGCCGGCCGGCTGGACGCCGACGAGTGCCGGCGCGAGGCGGCCGACCGGTTCACCCCGGCCCGGATGGCCGAGCGTTACGTCGAGCTCTACGACCGGGTCCGCCAGGGCGCCACGCGGTCGTTGCAGCCCGCCTGATCGAGGGCATCATCGCCGGCCCGGCCGCCGGTTCGGCGGCCGGGCCGGCGTGCGTCGCGGCCGGGCCGGCGTGCGTCGCGGCCGGGCCGGCGTGCGTCGCGGCCGGGCCGGCGTGCGTCGCGGCCGGGCCGGCGTGCGTCGCGGCCGGGCCGGCGTGCGTCGCGGCCGGGCCGGCGTTTGCCGCCGGGTGGGCCGGGGAAACCGTCGGCTCCCGCGGTGGCGAGGAGGCCGGCGTGACGAACTCGATGGCGCACTCCCGGGCGCGGCGCAACCCGGCCGACGGCCGGGCGCCGGTGCGCCGGGCCGCCTCGGGTTTCGCGGTGCTCCTGCTGCTGCTCGGTGTGCTGGGCTTCGTGCCCGGGATCACCAGTTCCTTCGCCGACCTGCGGTTCGCCGGACCGGCGTCCGGCGCCCGGCTGTTCGGCCTGTTCCAGGTCTCGGTGCTGCACAACGTCGTCCACCTGGCGCTCGGCGTCGCCGGTCTGCTGCTGGCCCGCACCGTCGCCGGCGCCCGCGCGTTCCTGCTCGGCGGCGGCGCGGTCTACCTGGTGCTCTGGCTCTACGGCCTGGCCGTCGACCGGCGTACCGAGGCGAACGTCCTGGCGGTGAACCGCGCCGACACCTGGCTGCACCTGCTGCTGGGGGTCGCCATGCTGGCGCCGGGGCTGCTCGCCGGCCGCCGCGACCGCCGCCGCTGACCCCCGCGCCCGTCCCGGCCCGAGGCACGGGCCGTGTGGCGCCGCCACCCTGACCTGCGCCGGGACGCGTCGGATGGCCGGTTTCGGTGGTCCGGGGGGCGGGTACGTCGATAGCCTCCCGACGAGTTGGAAACGAGGGCCCGATGTCGACCCGGATCAGGTGCGAGGTCCGCGACGAGTCACCGGTCACCGTCGTACGGTTGGCCGGCGCGCTCGACCTGGGCACGATGCGTGCGGTGCACGAGGTGCTGGACCGGTGCCTGGCCGCGCAACCGGACGCGCTCGTGGTCGACCTGGAGGAGATCGACGTCACCGACCCGCTGGCGCTGTCCGTGTTCGCGGCGGCGGCCCGGCGGGCGGCCGACTGGCCGGCGGTGCCGATGGTGCTCTCCGCCCCGCCACGGGAGACCGCCGCCTGGCTGAACGAGACCACCGCCTGCCGGGTGGTGCCGGTGCGCCGGGACTGCGCGGAGGCGGCGGCGCTGGCCGGCACCGCGGCGTCCCCACGGCTGCGGGCCCGGTTGGAGCCGGTCGCCGGGGCCTGCCGGCGGGCCCGGGAGCTGGTCACCGAGGCGTGCGGCCGGTGGAACGTGCCGGAGCTGGCCGGTCCGGCCTCGCTGGTGCTCAGCGAGCTGGTCGGCAACGTGGTCCGGCACGCCGGCACGCCGATGCATGTCACGCTGACGCTGCGCCGGCCGTACCTGCGGGTGGCGGTGATGGACGGCAGCCCGGCGGAGGCGTACGCCCTGACCGGCCGTGATCCCCGCGCGGAGGGCGGCCGGGGGCTGATGCTGGTGCGGGAGCTGACCCAGCGCTGGGGCAGCACGCCGGTCGGCGCCGGCAAGGTCGTCTGGGCCATGCTCCCGGCGAACTGACCGAATTCTCCGCTCTCGCCTGGTTACATGGTAGAGGGGACGGGTACGCGCGTCCGTCCTGTCTGTCGTCACCTGGGGTGAGATGCCATGCCCAAGCGAGTAGTCACGGATCCGGCACACGACCGGGGGCCGGCGATCCTCGCACCGGCCCGGTTCGGCGGGTATCCCGGCCCGGTCCGGGAGGCGGTGAAGGGCAACTCGCTGTGGCGGTTGCTGCGCACCACCGACGCCAAGCTGATCGGCCTGCTCTACCTGGCCACGTCGTTCGCGTACTTCCTCATCGGCGGCTTCATGGCGATGCTGATCCGGGCGGAGCTGGCCCGGCCGGGGATGCAGCTGCTCTCCCCCGAGCAGTACAACCAGATGTTCACCATGCACGGCACGATCATGCTGCTGCTGTTCGCGACGCCGATGGTGTTCGGGTTCGGCAACTACCTGGTGCCGTTGCAGATCGGCGCGCCGGACGTGGCCTTCCCCCGGCTCAACGCGTTCGCGTACTGGCTCTACTTCTTCGGCGCGGCCATCACGGTGGGCGGGTTCCTCACGCCGCAGGGCTCGGCGGACTTCGGCTGGACCGCGTACACGCCGCTGAGCACGTCGCAGCACACGCCCGGGGTGGGCGCGAACATGTGGGTGGTCGGGCTGGCCGTCTCCGGTCTGGGCACCATCCTCGGCGCGGTCAACATGATCACCACGATCCTGACGCTGCGCGCGCCCGGCATGACCATGTTCCGGATGCCGATCTTCACCTGGAACCTGCTGCTCACCAGCGTCCTGGTGATCTTCGTGTTCCCGCTGCTGGCCGCCGCGCTGTTCGCGCTCGCCTCGGACCGCATCCTGCACTCGCACGTCTACGACCCGACCACCGGCGGGCCGATGCTGTGGCAGCACCTGTTCTGGTTCTTCGGGCACCCCGAGGTCTACATCGTCGCGCTGCCGTTCTTCGGCATCATCACCGAGATCATCCCGGTCTTCGCCCGGAAGCCGATCTTCGGCTACACCGGGCTGGTGCTCGCCACGCTCGCCATCACGGTGCTGTCGATGGCGGTCTGGGCGCACCACATGTTCGCCACCGGCCAGGTGCTGCTGCCGTTCTTCAGCATCCTGAGCTACCTGATCGCGGTGCCGACCGGGGTGAAGTTCTTCAACTGGATCGGCACCATGTGGAAGGGGCAGCTCACGTTCGAGACGCCGATGCTGTTCGCCATCGGCTTCCTGGTCACGTTCCTGCTCGGCGGCCTGACCGGCGTGCTGCTGGCCAGCCCGCCGGTCGACTTCCACGTCACCGACTCGTACTTCGTGGTGGCGCACTTCCACTACGTGCTGTTCGGCACCATCGTGTTCGCCGCGTTCGGCGGCATCTACTTCTGGTTCCCGAAGATGACCGGCCGGCTGCTCGACGAGCGGCTGGGCAAGATGCACTTCTGGACCATGTTCGTCGGCTTCCACGCCACGTTCCTGGTGCAGCACTGGCTCGGCGCCGAGGGCATGCCCCGCCGGTACGCCGACTACCTGCCCAGCGACGGCTTCACCGGGCTCAACGAGATCTCCACCATCGGGTCGTTCGTGCTCGGCGCGTCCACGCTGTTCTTCATCTACAACGTCTGGAAGTCCTGGCGGTACGGCGCCATGGTCACCGTGGACGACCCCTGGGGGTTCGGCAACTCGCTGGAGTGGGCCACCACCTGCCCACCGCCGCTGCGCAACTTCGACCGGATGCCGCGGATCCGCTCCGAGCGGCCGGCGTTCGACGCCAAGTACGGCCCGCTCGTCGCCGACCTCGGCCGCGACCTGCCGCAGCGCACCACCCGGCCGCCGCAGAGCCTCGGCGAGGAGTTCCACCACGTGCGGTACCCGAAGGAGTCGCCGGCCGCCGAGGGCGCGCACGGCGCCCGCGAGGCCGTCGAGTACCACCCCGCGCCGCAGTCCGGCGCCCGGCCGGTGGAGGTGCCGGAGCCCGAGGACGTGCGCCGGCCCAGCTTCGAGGAGACCGACGAGCCGGAGGAGACGATCCTCGGCGCCCAGCGCGAGGACCAGCCCGACGACAGGTGGCGGCACCCACGCGGACACGGCGACACCCCGGAGAACTGAAAGGAGGGGCCCCGCCTCACGCATCCGGTAGAGGCGGGGCCCCGCGTGACGTCCGCGCACGGCGCCGGCGTTGCTCAGTCGGCGGCGGGCAGGCCGGCGGCGGTGAGCGAGCGGCGTACCGCGGGCTGCACCCGGGTCAGCCGCAGCGGCACCCCGGTCCGGGCGGCGGCGTCCCGACCGGCCATCAGCGCGGCGATCCCGCCGGCGTCGAAGCCGCCCGCGCCCACCAGGTCGACCACCACCTCGCGGGGTTGCCCGGTGACCGCCTCCAGCACCGCCCGGCGCAACTGGTCCGCGCCGGCCCGGTCGACCTCCCCGCCGACCTCGACGACCACCCGGTCGCCGTTCTGCCGCACCGAGATCCGGGACCTGGCCGGCTCCGCCTCGGCGGCGCCGTTCTGCCAGGGCGGCGGCGCGTCGGCGAGCATCGCCTGGCGCAGCCAGGTCAGCGCCCGGGACAGCAGCCGGGACACGTGCATCTGGGAGATGCCGAACCGGGCCGCGATCTCCGCCTGGGTCTGGTTGCCGTAGAAGCGCATGGCCAGGATCCGCCGCTCCCGCCAGGGCAGCCGGTGCAGCAGGCCGCTGACCGTGACCCGGTCGTCGACCGACTCCAACGCGTTGTCGGACTCGCCCACCAGGTCACCGAACTCGGCCGAGCTCTCGCCGCCCACCGGCGCGTTGAGCGAGGCCGGGCTGTAGCCGGCGGCCGACTCCAGCGCGGCGAGGATCTCCTCCTCCGGCGTCTCCAGCCGTTCGGCCAGCTCGGCGACCGACGGGGCCCGGGACAGCTCGCTGGTCAGTGTCGCGGTCGCCTGCCCCACCTCGAGGATCAGGTCGCGCAGCCGGCGCGGCACGTGCACGCCCCAGGTGCGGTCACGGAAGTGCCGTTTGATCTCGCCGACGATGGTGATCGCCGCGTACGCGGTGAACGAGCCGCGCTCCGGGTCGTACCGGTCGACGGCGTTGACCAGGCCGAGGCGGGCGACCTGTTCCAGGTCCTCCAACGGCTCCCCGCGACCCCGGTACCGGCGGGCCAGCCGGCCGGCGAACGGCAACGCGAAGCGGACCAGGTCGTCCCGCGCCTCCTGCCGCCGCTCGGGTGGCAGCCCCTCGATCCGGGCCGCGTACGCGAGCGCCGCCGCGTCGAGGTCCTCCAGACCCCGGTCGGTGGTCGGTGGGGTGGGTGTGGTGGTCTGTCCGAACATCCGCGCCTCCCTCGCCGAAGATCCCCCGCCCGGCCGGAACCGGTTGCGCGCGTGGTCAGGCCACGCTCCGGGTGAGGAAGTTGGTTACGTGACGGATACGTCGGAAGCGGTGGCTGCCCGCCGCGCGGCGTCGTGGGCCGGCTCGCGGCGAACGGTCTTCCCGCTCCGTAGGTACTCAATCACGGACCGTCGGATCGCGAGGATGTTTCGGCAGGTTGGCCCGCCGACCGGGCCCGCCGGTGTTGGGGCCCGCCGGTCAGCAGACCAGCAGGCCCTGGTGCGCGCCGGCGTCCCGGAGCGCGGCGAGGGCCTCCGCCATCCGCAGCGGCGGCGGCGCGGGCAGGTCGCAGGGCTGGTTGCGCAACACCTCCGTGGCACGTCGGGTCGGTACCGAGGTGACCGGGTAGCCGCGGGCCGCGCCCCGGTCCAGGGCCCGTCGCCGGCGCCCGAAGCCGGCCACCGCCAACCACTGGGACAGGCCGGCGAACGCCGGCGAACGCAGTCCGGGCGGTTCCGGCAGCACGTCCACCGAGCTGAACGGCTCGCTGCCGGCGAGCCACCACTCGGCCCCCTGCACGCGACGGCGGGTGGCGTTCTCGCACCAGTAGGGCACCAGACCGGCGCGCAGCACCTGCCCCGGGTCCAGCAGCCGGCCGCACTCCACCACCAGCCGGTCCCCGGTCTTGCCGGCCCGGCGCAACCAGCGTCGGTACAGGTCCGCGGTGGCCGCGCTCAACGCGTCCGGCTGCGGCACGACGACCCGGTGCAGCGGGTGGCCGTGCGTGTCGCCCCACTCCCGGGCGCCGTGCTCGAAACCGGACTCCACGCCGTGTTCGCCGAACGCCGCCGACACCGTGACCTCCGGGGCGTGCCAGCGCGTCTCGTCACCGCCGGCCGCGCGCAGCACGTGCCGCAGCGCCGGGGCATCCGGGTGGAAGTCGACCGGGTCGAGGCCGCTGGCCGGGCAGCCGGCCTGGAAGCTGTGCCCGCCGCCGTCGTCCCGCGCCGGCCAGGTGCGCGCGTCGTGCAGCAGCAGCACCGGCGCGGCCGGTTCGAGCCGGTCGGCCAGGAACCGCGCGTACGCCTCGGGCAGCGTGCGCCAGCGGGCCGCGAGCGTCACGGTGACGCCGGCCGCCACGCCCCGGCTGGCCGGGCAGTGCACCTGCCGTACGTGCAGCCGGGGGTTGCCGGCGAGCAGCCGGCCGGCCAGCGCGGCGCCGTGGTCGAGCGCGGCGTCCGGACGGTCCACGGCGCCCCGGCCCCACTGCCCGGCGAGTTCGAACCCGGCGGGCAGCCAGGGCACGCCGAGCGCCACCGCGAGGTGGGCCACCGCTCCGTGCGGCGAGCCGAGCACCGCGCCCGGCCAGCGGCGGTCCGGGTACTGGTCGACGAACCAGCCGGCCACCCGTTCGGCGTCGACGCGGGCGACCTGGGCGGCGGTGAGCGCGGCCCGGGCGGCGGCGCGGCCGGCGGCGACGCGGCGTACCGGCTCCGGCGCCCCGCCCAGCCGGGACAGCGGGCCGGGGTGGCCGAGGTCGCCGCAGTCGTCGCCGCGCAGCGCCCGGGCGGTGGCGGCGACCAGGATCCGGGCCGCGCTGCCCGCCGCGACCACCCGGTCACCGGGCAGCGCCGTCCCGGCCGTCCGTCCCCGCTCGACTCGTTCGCTCACCACGCGGCCCGGCTTCCCGTCCCTCTGGGGTCTAAACGGGGCATCTCCCCACGCGCCGGACCAACCCCCGGTCGGGTGCCGTCGCGCCGCTCCCCCGCCGCCACCGGCGCAACGGCACGCCGGGTGCGGGTTTGGGCCGCGGGGGGACGGGCACTGCACCGCACATGCCCGACGACCAGAGCGCCCCGGCGGCGACCATCACCCCGTACCGGGACGGACCGCTGCTGGTGCGTGGCGACTTCGCGCTGGTCACGCCGGAGGGCGAGCCGATCGAGACGCGCCGGGGCACGGTGGCGCTGTGCCGCTGCGGCAAGAGCGCGATCAAGCCGTTCTGCGACGGCACCCACAAGGTCGCCGCCTTCCGCGCCCCCTGACCACCCCGGCCCCGCCCCGCTTGCTGATCATGACGTTGGCGGCGACAAGTCGGACGGGCCTCGGGGGCGGCCCCGGGAGGGGCCGGGAGGGGTCAGGCAGCGGCCAGGGCGCGGGTGGGCGGGCGCAGGGACGAGCGGCCGGCGGCCCACGCGGACAGCAGGTGGGTGGCGAAGAGACGGTCCAGCGCCAGCGCGGCGGCGGCCCCGAACAGCACGTCCCCGGCGAGCGCCGGCTCCGCGCGGACCAGCCCGCCGCACAGGTCGTACGCCGCGATCTGCTCGTGCACCGCGTCCGCTTCGACGTGCTCGTCGTAGAAGCGGGTGGCGACCTCGTCGAAGCCCAACCGGCGCAACCCGTTGCCGTACCGACGGTTCGGCAGCGACGAGGTCATCTCGTACGCGGCCAGATGGCCGAGTAACGCCCCGCGCAGCCTCCGGTGCAGCCCGAACATCGACATCAGGTTGTTGAGCGCCAGCGTCACCGCCGGCACCCGGTCCAGGTGGGCGGCGTAGCCGGTGTCCAGGCCGAGCCGGTCCATGGTGGTGCGGAACAGCTCCGCGTGCATCCGGTCCAGCCGGCCGTTGCCGTACTCGTCCATCTGGATCTCGACAAGCGCCGCCTTCGCCGGACCGCCGAGGCGGGGCAACGCCCAGCTGTGCGGGTCGGCCTCGCGGAGGTGGTAGATCGAGCGGTGCGTGACGAACTCGCGGAACTGGCCCAGGTCGGCCCGGCGTTGCAGGGTGGCGGCGAGCGCGGGGCCGTCGTCCGCGGCCACCACGTCGACAAGCGTCGCCGGCAGGGCGGCCGGCAGCACCGCCGGCAGCGGTCCGGCCAGCTCCCGCAGCGCCGCGTCGAACGGGCGCTCGGCCCGGGCCCGCAGCGCCAGCAGGGACGGCTCCCACTCCCACTCGTCGGTCACGCCCCACCAGCCGCGGTAGTGCAGTTCGTAGCAGAGAAAGAGCGTGAGCTGGAGATCCTCGTCGGTCAGCGGCGCCGCCACCTCGTCGAACCGTTCGCCCAGCCCGGCCGGCAGCGCGCCGGGCGATCCGCGCAGCGCGGTGAGCAGCGCGGCCGAGACCGGCCCACGTGCCGTCGGCAGCGGGGCGGGACCGTGGCGACGATCGGTGGTGGTGGACAAGCGGGACCTCCCGGGAACCGGCGAATGCCTGGTCGCAGTGCCCCAACCGGGTCCGGCTAAACGAGGTCCTCGGCGGCGATGGCCTCGGTCTGGATCACCCGGTCGCGCACCCGCCGGGCCGCGTCGCCGTCCGTCATCAGGCCGCGCAGGTCGGCCAGCGCCGGCTCGGGCACGTCCAGCGGGACGGCCGGGTCCACCACCGCCTCCAGCACGCTCGGCCGGTCCGCGGCGAGCACCTCGTCCCAGGCCGGTCCGATCAGGTCCGGCCGGTCCACCCGGACACCGTGCAGCCCCAGCAGCCGGGCCCATCCGGCGTACGGCACGTCGGGTCGCCGGTCGCCCGGCGTACGCCCGCCACCGACGCCCGACTGGTCGCGGTTGTTGAGCACCAGCACCACCAGCCGGGGATCGGCCCACCGCGTCCAGTGGTGCGCCACGGTGATCAGCTCGGCGAGGCCGTTGAGCTGCATCGCGCCGTCGCCGAGCAGCGCCAGCACCGGCTGGTCCGGACAGGCCAGCTTGGCGGCCACCGCGTACGGCAACGCGCAGCCCATCGAGCCGAGCGTGCCGCAGAGCCGGGCCTGCACCCCGGGCGGCAACTCCACCTGGCGCGCGTACCAGTAGATGACCGAGCCGACGTCGACGGCGATCGCGGCACGCCGCGGCAGCCGGGCGGACAGCTCGCGGAGCACGAGTTGCGGGTTGAGTGGCTCGGCCGGGGCGGCGGCACGGTCGGCGGCGAGCGTCCGCCAGCGGTCCACCGCGCGCTCCACCACGCCACGCCACTGCGCGTGGGGTCGTTCCGGCACCCGGGCCAGCAGCGCCCGCAGCGTCTCGGCGGCGTCGCCGACCAGCGGCACGTCGACCGGGTAGCGGGTGCCGATCCGCCGGCCGTCGATGTCGATCTGGATGGTGCGCACCTGGCCGGGCAGCGGGAACCAGTCGGTCCACGGATCGTTCGTGCCGACCAGCAGCAGCGTGTCGCAGCCGCCCATGAGCTGGGCGGCGGCGGTGGTGCCGACCTCGCCGAGCACGCCGGTGTGAAACGGCAGCCGCTCGTCCAGCACCGGCTTGCCGAGCAGTGACGTGGCCACGCCCGCGCCGAGCCGGTCGGCGAGCGCGACGACCTCGCCGGCCGCGCCGTGCGCCCCCTGGCCGACCAGCACGGCCACCCGCTGCCCGCCGCTGAGCAGGGAGGCGGCGGCGTCCAGGTCGGCGTCGTGCGGCAGCACCCGGGCCAGCGGCTCGCCGGGCGTCGCGGTGATGACGCCGGCGGTCGGTGGCAGCCGGTCGGGCACGGGCGTCACCTGCAACGCCCGGGGCAGCACCACGCAGGTCGGGCTACGGGTCGCCGCCGCGGTCCGGAACGCCTGGTCCAGCAGCGCCGGCACCTGGTCGGGGCTGCGGCCGTAGCGGACGAACTGGTTGCACACGTCGCCGAAGAGCCGGCTCAGTCCGATCTCCTCGTGCGCCCCGCCGAGCGGTCCGCTGACGTCCTCGCCGATGATCGCCACCACCGGCTTGCTGTCCAGTTTGGCGTCGTAGAGGCCGTTGAGCAGGTGCACCGCGCTGGGCCCCTGGGTGGCCAGGCACACCCCGATCCCGCCGGTGAACTTGGCGTGGCCGGTGGCCATGTAGGCGGCGGTCTCCTCGTGCCGGGCCGGCACGAACGCCGGGTCGCCGCCGGCGGCGTCGAGCGCGGCCACCAGCGGGGCGAGCGCCGCGCCGGGATAGCCGAAGGCGCGCGGCACCCGCCAGGCCCGCAGGCGCTCGACCACCAGGTCGGCGACGGTACGGTCAGCCATCGCCCCGCCCCGGGGTGCCGGCGTCGACGTAGCGCAGCACCGCGCCGACCCCGTCGGTCAGTTCCGGTGCCTCCTCCGGCGCGAGCACGGTCAGCTCCGCGTCGGTGCCGATCAGCGCGCGCAGCAGCGCGGCGTCGGCGCGTACCTTCTGCGGGTCGGCCACCGACATGTCCGCCAACTGCGCCGGGTCGGTGGCGATCTCGGTCGGCTCGGGGCCGACCCACAGCTCGCCGTCGGCGGACGCGTCGTCGACGATCAGCATGGTGTCGACCTGGTTGCGTTGCAGCGCGGCGACCACCGCGTCGAGCCCGGCGCCGACGTCCTCCTGCACGCCGAACCGGTCCAGCGCGGCGGCGATCCGTCGGTCGGCCACCTCGGCGATGGTCTGCACCGTGAGGTCGTCCATCAGCGTGTCCTCCGCGCCGCCGGCCCGGGAGCCGGCGTCGGTGCGGACCAGCACGTCCTGCCAGCGTTCGGGGAGCTGGGCGGCGATCATGCCGGTGGCCCGGATGTCGCCGGCCACCACGACCACGTCGGCGCCGACGCGGTCGGCCAGCTCGGCGGTGGCCGCGGCGGCGTCGCCGGCGTTGTGGTGCCACGCCTCCATGGCGGCCCGCTGGTAGCGGGACTGCGACCAGCCGCCCGGCTGCACCCGGCGCAGTTGCCGGCTCTGCCGGCCCTTCACCCGGGCCCGCCGGGGCACCCCGCCGGCGCTGACCGCCGTCGCGTCCGCGCCGGTGCGGTCGGCCAGCACCCGCACCCAGGCCACCTGCTCGCCGCGCTGGGCGACCAGCGGCATGGTGTGCGGCAGCGCGGCCCAGGTGGCCAGGTCGTGCAACGGTGGCGCGGAGAGGTACTCGGTGAGCACCACCCGGCCCCGGCTGGCGAAGACCGCGATGCCGTAGTCACCGGGCATCGGATCGTGCCGGCGCACCACCTCCTCCACCGCCTCGACGGTGACCTGATCGGCGCCCTGGGCCAGCAGGTCCCCTTTCAGGGCCCGCCAGCGCAGGTCGACCTGCGGGCGCGAGTCGTGGGTGTCCCGGGAGGCGTCCAGGTACACCGAACACCAGGGCCCGGGACGGTCGTAGAGCGGGCGCAGGAAGGACAGCTGCATGCTCGACCCCTTTCCAGCTCGGCCGCACGCATACCCGCGCCCCGGCCGATGTCACCTTCCGGTCGGTCGGGCGTGACCGTTCGTTCATTCACGTCGTTCAACCTGAAGGACCGATACCATCTGTGCACGGAACGGAACTCTCGGTGGTGAACATGGACACGGAGCTACACACCCGGCGCGTCGTCCGACCGACGGAACGCATCGTCACCGGGCGGCTGGTCCGGCTCATGGAGGGGTACGCCCGCGAGGTGCGCGTGGGCCAGCCGGTGCTGGTCACGGTGTTGACCGCGGCGGGTGTGGTGGGGCTGCTGCTGCGGGTGGTCCGCGCGTTGCTCAGCAGCGGCGGCGGCGGCGCCAAACGCAGCTTCAAGGACCTGAAGAAGGGGCCCGAGTTCCTGGTCACCCCGGTGCGGGTGCGAGACGCCGCCGACCGGCTGGTCGAGGTCGAGCTGCACGGCCACCTGCCGCAGAGCGCGCTGCACCCCGGCGATCACGTGCAGCTCACGCTGCGTCCGCAACGTGACCCGGACCTGCCGCCCCGGATCGAGCGGATCGTCAACCTGACCACCGGGCAGCTGCTCACCCCGCGTACCGCGACGCTCTGGTCGCACCTGGGCCCGGCGCTGCTGCTCCAGGCGACGCTCGGCGTCGTCCTGGTGCTCGGCGTGGCCGCCTGCTCCGCGCTGACCTGAAAGGCGGGGCCTGCTCTTCACGCATTCGGCAGCGCAGGGGCCCCTGTCAACCGCCGACGCGCGTGACCGTGCGCCCGGTGGGGGCGGTGACGGGAGCGGCGAGCAGGCCGCGGCGGCGGGCCCAGCGCTCGAAGACCACGGTGGCGAACGGCGGCACGGCGCTGGCCAACGCCAGCCCGGTCTGCACCAACGACCAGCGGCACCGCCGGGCCACCACGAGGACCAGCAGCCCGTACGCGACGAAGAGCGCGCCGTGCACGGGGCCGAACACCTGCACGCCGAGTTCGTTGCGCGGCGGCCCGTACTTGACCGCCATGCCGGCCAGCAGCGCCGCCCAGGAGCACGCCTCGGCGATCGCCGCCCACACGAACGCCCGGATCCACCCGTCGCGCATCAACCACTCCTTCGTTCAACCGGCGGCAATGGTAGCCGGCCCGGCGGTGACCAGGCGTTAGAAGGGGCCCCGCCGGTGCAGAAGGAGTCAGGCGGGGCCCGCTCCTCACAACGGGGGTCACCAGGGCCGGTTCGGGGTACAGAAAGGGTTCCTTAGACCTTTTCCTGACCCGTCACTCCGTGCGAGGTTGGGAAGACCAACGGTGACAAGGCGGTGACCATGGGCGAGGACGTCGGCGCACGCACCTTCAGCCGGGAGGATCGGGCCCGCTACCGGGAGAAGGTCCGGCGCTGCCTGGACGTCTTCGCGGAGATGCTGCGCGAGTCCCGCTTCGACGTGGAGCGGCCGATGACCGGCCTGGAGATCGAGCTGAACCTGGTCGACGAGCGGTTCGACCCGGCGATGCGCAACGCCGACGTGCTGGCGGCGATCGCCGACGAGGCGTTCCAGACCGAGCTGGGCCAGTTCAACGTGGAGATCAACGTGGCGCCGCGCCGGCTCGCCGGCACCGGCACCGCCCAGTTCGAGGAGCACGTGCGGGCCAGCCTCAACGCCGCCGAGGAGAAGGCCCGGACGGTCGGCGCGCACATGGTGATGATCGGTGTCCTGCCGACGCTGCGCCCGGAGCACCTGACCGCCGACTCGCTCTCCGCCAACCCCCGGTACGCGCTGCTCAACGAGCAGATCTTCGCCGCGCGCGGAGAGGACCTGCCGATCGCGATCAGCGGGGTGGAGCGGCTGGCCACCACCGCCGACACCATCACCCCGGAGGCGGCCTGCACCAGCACCCAGTTCCACCTCCAGGTGAGCCCGGCGCAGTTCGCCGACTACTGGAACGCGGCCCAGGCCATCGCCGGCATCCAGGTGGCGCTCGGCGCGAACTCGCCGCTGTTCTTCGGCCGGGAACTGTGGCGGGAGACCCGCATCCCGCTGTTCCAGCAGGCCACCGACACCCGGGCGGAAGAGATAAAGGCCCAGGGGGTACGCCCGCGGGTGTGGTTCGGGGAGCGCTGGATCACCTCGGTGTTCGACCTGTTCGAGGAGAACGTCCGCTACTTCCCGGCGCTGCTGCCGGTGTGCGACCCGGAGGACCCGGCGACGACGCTGGCCAGCGGCGGTGTGCCGAAGCTCGCCGAGTTGCGCCTGCACAACGGCACCATCTACCGCTGGAACCGGCCGGTCTACGACGTGCTGCGCGGTCGCCCGCACCTGCGGGTGGAGAACCGGGTGCTGCCGGCCGGCCCGACTGTGCTGGACACGGTGGCCAACGGCGCGTTCTACTTCGGGCTGGTGCGGGCGCTGGCCGAGTCGGACCGGCCGCTCTGGTCGCAGATGTCGTTCAGCGCCGCCGAGGAGAACTTCAACACCTGCGCCCGGCACGGCATCGACGCCCAGGTGTTCTGGCCCGGCCTGGGCTACCTGCCGGTGACCGAGCTGGTGCTGCGCCGGCTGCTGCCGATGGCCCACCAGGGGCTCGACCGGTGGGGCCTGGACCCGGCCGAGCGGGACCGGCTGCTCGGCATCGTCGAGCAGCGCTGCCTGACCGGCCGCAACGGGGCCACCTGGCAGGTGGAGACGCTGCACCGGCTGGAGTCCGCCGACCACCTGGACCGGCCGGCCGCGCTGCGCGAGGTGGTCCGCCACTACGTCGACCTGATGCACAGCAACCGCCCCGTGCACGAGTGGCCTATCCCCTGACCGGCCGGGGTCGCGCCCGGCCGCCAGGGTGCGGCATGCCGTCGCCGGTTACCCGACCGGTCAGCCGGCGACCGCGGTGAACGTGAGCGCGCCGACGACGGCCAACGGCAGCGCCACGGCGGCGGTGAGCAGTCGCGCCCGGGCGGCGCGGGCGACGAGCAGGACCACGAGCGCGGCGAGCGCGAGGTCGATGATCACGTTCCACCACGCGCCCGGGTAGCCGGAGCGGGCCTTGCCGACGAAACGCAGCGCCTCCTCGACGAACACCGCCGCCGGCAGCGCGGTGCCGACGACCCGCCGCCAGCCGACGAGGTGGGCCCAGGTGCCGGCGACGCCGAACACCACGCCGGCGAGCACGCCGAACGCCATCCACAGCAGCGCGGCAGGCGCGGCGATCACGGCGAGGTCGTCGCCTTGGAGCAGCGCCGCCGCCAGGTAGTAGCTGGGTACGGCGACGACCAGCAGGACGGTGGCGGCCACGGCGGCCCGCAGCGCGCCCGCCCGGGCCCACCAGCCCAGCGCGAACGCGGCGACCGCCCAGGTGGCGGTGGAGTTGCCGAGTTCGGCGAACGGGTAGGGCACCAACGAGATCCAGACGAAGTCGAGGAACCCGAGCAGGAAACCGGCGACGGGGGCGACGAGCGTCAGTGCGCGACGGGTGGGCGGCATGGCGACGAGCATACTCAGTATGCTGTCAGCGCATCGCCGCCAGGGTCGCCGCCGCGGCACCGGCCACCAGCGCGTCGTCCGGGGTCGCGTCCCGGTCGGCCCGGGTGGTGAGCACCGCCAGCCGGCCGGAACGCCGGCCCGGATCAGGTCCGCCGCTCCGCCCCCCGGGTGGCACCCGTTCACCGGGTCAGGCCGACCAGGGTCGCCAGGCGGGCCACGTCGGGTGGCGCCGGGTGGGCACGGGCGATCTCCGCGACGACGGTACGCGCCACCGGCCGCAGCCGAACCTCGGCCGGCGCGATACCGTCCGCCTCCACCAGCGCCCGGCCGGCTCCGCGAAGATCGCCCACCCGGAGGTACGCCCGCGCTGCGTCCACCAGGTAGGCAGCCCGGAACTCGGTTGGCAGACGTCGCCACGCCTCCCGCCGGAGCACCCGCTCGTGCCGGCACACCGCTTCCCCGGCGTCACCCGACTCCACCGCCGCCACCACGCGGGCCAACTCGACGGCGACCGGCCCGAACCCGCACCCCTGCGGTTCGTCCCCGGATGGACGTCGCCCGGCCAGCTCAGCGGCCCGGTCCAGCAACTCGTCCGAGCGGCCGACCTCGCCACAGCCGGCGGCGGCGAGGGCGGCCTGGATCAGTAACGGTCCGTGCGAGTCGCTCACCGGTTCGGCAGCAACCGTCACGGTTAGGGCCAGCTGGTTGCGGCCCAATGCCCGGAGCGCCTCCCCCACGCAAGCGACGGCCCGGACCGACAGCGCCGGGTCGTCAGCCACCCCGGCCACCGCGCGGTCGGCGGCCAGCCAGCCCAGATCCGCCTCCCCCAGCTTGACCAGCACCGACGAGGCGATCCGGTGCGCCTGCCCGAGCAGCTCCGGCGCGGCCCGGTGCAGCCCTACGCGGGACGCCGTCCGATGCCCTCACGTCGCGGACAGCAGTGAGTCGTTTGCGCCGTCAAGTTGGCAGGCGCCTCGACCGCATGCCCCGGCCCAGGCCAAGGCGCACCTGGGCCAGAACACGCACCACGCCCAGATCCGGCGCCGGAAGTCCCGGGCCCCTGGCCGGGCAGCTCAGAGCGAGACGATCGCCGCGCTCTCCGCCGGCAGCTCGATGCCGCCGCGCATCACCGTGGCGCCCTCGGATGTGGCCAGCAGCACCCGGCGTACCGCCCCGGGCAGGTTCACCCGCTGCGGTCGCTCCGCCAGGTTGGCCACCACCAGCGTGTCGCCGCGCTGCACCACCAGGAACTGGTCGCCGTGGCGCACCTCGACCCGGTGCAGCCGCGGGTCGGACAGGTCGGGGCACGACTTGCGCAGCGCGATCAGCCGCCGGTGGAACTCGTACATCTCGCGGTGGTCGGGCTTGTCCAGCTCGGCCCAGTCCAGCCGGGACCGCAGGAACGTCTGCGGGTCCTGCGGGTCGGGCACGTCGTCGGTGGCCCATCCGTGGCCGGCGAACTCGCGCCGGCGGCCGGTGGCGACCGCGACCGCCAGCTCCGGCTCCGGGTGGCTGGTGAAGAACTGCCACGGCGTGGTCGCGGCCCACTCCTCCCCCATGAACAGCATCGGGGTGAACGGCGCGGTCATCAGCAGCGTGGCGCCGACCCGCAGCATCCCGGTCGAGAGCGTGGCGGAGATCCGGTCGCCGGTGGCCCGGTTGCCGATCTGGTCGTGGTTCTGGAGGTAGGCGACGAACCGGTGGCCGGGCGTGCGCTGCCGGTCGACCGCGCGGCCGTGGCTGCGGTTGCGGAAGCTCGACCAGGTGCCGGCGTGGAAGAACGCGCCCGTCAACACGTCGGTGAGGCATTCCAGCGAGCCGAAGTCGCCGTAGTAGCCCTGCCGCTCGCCGGTGAGCAGCGTGTGCAGCGCGTGGTGGGCGTCGTCGTTCCACTGGGCGTGCAGGCCGTACCCGCCGGCCTCGCGCGGCGTGATCAGCGTCGGGTCGTTCAGGTCGGACTCCGCGATCAGCGACAGCGGCCGGCCCAGCGCGGTCGACAGCGACTCGACCTCGGTGGCCACCTCCGCCAGCCAGTGGATGGCGCGGCCGTCGGGCATCGCGTGCACGGCGTCCAGCCGCAGCCCGTCGACGTGGTAGTCGCGCAGCCACATGCGCACGCTGTCGACGATGTAGCGGCGGACGCCGTCGGAGTGCGCGCCGTCGAGGTTTACCGTGCGACCCCAGGTGTTGCTCTGCTCGGTGAGGTACGGCGCGAAGCGCGGCGCGTAGGCCCCGGAGGGCCCGAAATGGTTGTAGACGACGTCGAGGATCACCCCCAGCCCTCGGGCGTGGGCGGCGTCCACGAAGCGTTTCAGCCCGTCCGGCCCGCCGTAGGGCTCGTGCGGCGCGTACCAGCAGACGCCGTCGTAGCCCCAGTTGTGCTCGCCGTTGAACGCGTTGACCGGCAGCAGCTCGACCAGGTCGACGCCGAGCTCCACCAGGTGGTCGAGCTTGGCGATCGCGCCGTCGAACGTGCCCTCCGGGGTGAACGTGCCGATGTGCAGCTCGTACAGCACGCTGCCGGGCAACTGCCGGCCGGTCCACGCGATGTCGGTCCAGGCGAACGCCGCGTGGTCGTACACCCGGCTGGGGCCGTGCACGCCGGCCGGCTGCCAGGCCGACCGGGGGTCCGGCAGCGCCTGCTCGTCGTCGTCGAGCAGAAACGCGTAGTCGGTGCCCGGCCCGGCGTCCGGCGCCTCGACCCGCCACCAGCCGTCCCGCGCGGGACGCATGTCATGGTCGGCCACGCCGGGCAGGCGCAACCGCACCCGGGCAGCCTCGGGCGCCCACACCGTGAACTCGGTCATGCGGCGGCCTCCACTGGGTCGGTGGGTGCGAGGAGGGCGACGGGACAGGTGCTCAGCAGATCATCCAGGAGCAGCTCCCCCCCACTGTAGACCCGGCCGGTGAACACGTCGGTCACCCGATGAACGGGAAGTGACAACGTCGTGCCCCGCCAGCCGCCGTCGCGGGCCAGCCGCACCGGCAGCCGGGTGGCCACCGCGATCGCGCCGCCCCGGTCGAACGCCACCGCGTGCGCGGCGGCCGGGCCACGCGCCGGCACCGGCCGGTAGCCGGTGAACAGCTCCGGGCGGTCGCGGCGCAGCCGCAGCGTGCGGGAGACCACGAGCAGCTTGGCCGCGCCGTCCGCGGCCACCGCCGGCTGCCAGCCCGCGTCGAGCCGGGCCAGCAGCTCCCGGCGTACGGCGAAGTCGACCGGGCGGCGGTTGTCCGGGTCGACCAGGGAGTTCTCCCACAGCTCGGTGCCCTGGTAGGTGTCCGGAACGCCGGGCATGGCGAGCTGCACCAGCTTCTGCCCGAGCGCGTTCGACCAGCCGGCCGGCGTGATCTCGTCGACGAACGCGGTGAGCTGGGCATGCAGCTCCGGGTCGTCGTACATCCGGTCGACCAGGGCGTGCATCTCGTGCTCGAAGGTCGGGTCCGGGTCGGCCCAGCTCGTGCTGACCGAGGCCTCCCGGGCGGCCTTCTCGGCGTACCCGTGCAGCCGGTCCCGCTCGATCGGCCAGGCCCCGACGGCGGTCTGCCAGAGCAGGTGGGCCAGCGCCGGGTCGGCCAGCGGCGCCCGGGACATCCAGTCGGTGACCCGCTCCGCCCACCGGCCGGGCAGTTCGCTCAGCACCGCGAGCCGGGCCCGGACGTCCTCGCCGCGCTTGGTGTCGTGGGTGGAAAGCGCGGTCATGCTCGCCGGCCAGCGCACCTGGCGGGCGGTGGCGAACCGGTGCAGCTCGGCCGGCGGCACGCCGAAGTGGGCCGGGCTGCCGCCCACCTCGTTGAGCGCGACGAACCGGCTCCACCGGTAGTAGGCGGTGTCCTCCACGCCCTTGGCCATCACCGCGCCGGTCAACTGCGGGAACCGGGCGGCCAGCTCGTGACCGGGGTCCCGGAGCCGGGCGGTGACCTGGTCCAGCACGGCGGTCAGGTCGGGCCGGCGGCGGCCGGCCTCGCTGCGGGCGGCGGCCAGGTGCCGGGCCCCCTCCGGCGGGTAGCCGCGGTAGACCGGGAAGCAGGCGGCCAGCTCGGCCAGCGCGTCCCGGGTCTGCTCGGCGGGCAGCTCGGGCACGAGCGCGGCGAGGCGGGTCAGCTCGGCGGCGAGCAGCCGGGTGGCGGCCTCCCGCTTGGTGCCGTGGGTGAGGTCCTCCCAGGAGGTGTGCCGGCCGGTGAGCCGCCCGTCGAGCGCGGTGAAGTCCGGTTCGGCGTCCGGGTCGACGAAGAGACCGGACACGGCGGCCAGCGCGTCGTAGCCGGTGGTGCCGTCGACCGGCCAGTCCGGCAGGTCCTCGCCGTACTCCAGGATCTTCTCCACCACCAGCCAGCGCTCCGGCGCGGCGGCGCGCAACCGGGCCAGGTAGCCGGCCGGGTCGCGCAGCCCGTCCGGGTGGTCCACCCGGATGCCGTCGACGTCCCCGGCGTCGGACCAGCGCAGGATCTCCGCGTGGGTGGCGTCGAAGACCGCCGGGTCCTCCACCCGCAGGCCGGCCAGGTCGGCGATGGCGAAGAACCGGCGGTACGTCAGCTCGGCGTCGCCGCGCCGCCAGTCCACCAGCTCGTAGTGCTGCCGGTCGTGCACCTCCCGGGGTGTGCCGTCGCCGGTGCCGTCCGCGATCGGGAAGCGGTGCTCGTGGTAGCGCAGCTCCCCGTCGACCAGCTTGAGGTCGTCGAGCGCGTCGGGGGCGTCGGCGAGCACCGGCAGCAGCAGTCGGCCGCGGTCCCAGTCGATGTCGAACCAGTCCGCGTACGCCGAGTCGCGCCCGGCCCGCAGCACGTCCCACCAGGCCGGGTTGGCCGCCGGTCGGGCGACCCCGGCGTGGTTGGGGACGATGTCCACGACCAGGCCGAGCCCGGCCGCGCGCAGCGCCCGGACCAGGCGCTGCCGGGCCGCCTCGCCGCCCAGTTCCGGGTTGACCGCGCGGTGGTCGACCACGTCGTAGCCGTGCTGCGAGCCGGGGGTGGCGGTGAGCAGTGGCGCGGTGTAGAGGTGGGTGACGCCGAGCGCGGTCAGGTAGTCGGTCAGCTCGGCGGTGGCGTCCAGGTCGAAGCCGGGGCGCACCTGCACCCGGTAGGTCGAACGGGGGGTGTCGGGCATGGTCAGGGCGTCCTCTCCAGGACCAGCAGCGAGCGGTCCGGCACGCAGACCGTGCCGCCCGCCTCGACCACTGTCGTCTTCTCCGGATCCGGTTCCGCGGTGCTGATCACCAGCTCCCACCGGGGCCCGAACTCCTCCCCGGGCAGCGTGAAGTCCAACGCCGCGTCGTGCGCGTTGAACAGCAGCAGGAAGGAGCTGTCCCGGTGGCGCTGGCCGTACTGGCCGCGCTCCGGGATGCCGTCGCCGTTGACGAACAGGGCCACCGAGCGGCCGAAGTCGTTGCCCCAGTCCTCGCCGGTCATCTCCCGGCCGTCCGGGGTGTACCAGGCCAGGTCCGGCAGGCCGGAGCCGGCCGCCCGGCCGCCGACCGGCAGCCCGGTGAAGAACCGCCGGCGGCGGAACACCTGGTGCTGGTTGCGGAACTCGGTGAGCCGCCGCACGAACGCGAGCAGCTCGTCGTCGGCCCGCTCCCAGTCCACCCAGGCCAGCTCGCTGTCCTGGCAGTAGGCGTTGTTGTTGCCGTGCTGGGTGCGGCCCAGCTCGTCGCCGTGGCCGAGCATCGGCACGCCCTGGGACAGGATCAGCGTGGCCAGGAAGTTGCGCCGCTGCCGGTCCCGCAGCGCGCGTACGCCCGGGTCGTCGGTGTCGCCCTCGACGCCGCAGTTCCAGGAGCGGTTGTGGCTCTCCCCGTCCCGGTTCTCCTCACCGTTGGCCTCGTTGTGCTTGTCGTTGTACGACACCAGGTCGGTGAGCGTGAACCCGTCGTGGCAGGTGACGAAGTTGATGCTGTGGAACGGGCGGCGGCCGTCGTCCTGGTAGAGGTCGGCGGAGCCGGAGATGCGGGACGCGAACTCGGCGAGCGTGGCCGGTTCGCCGCGCCAGAAGTCGCGGACCGTGTCGCGGTACTTTCCGTTCCACTCGGTCCACTGCGGCGGGAAGTTGCCCACCTGGTAGCCGCCGGGGCCGATGTCCCACGGCTCGGCGATCAGCTTGACCCGGCCGACCACCGGGTCCTGCTGCACCACCTCGAAGAACGTGGAGAGGCGGTCCACCTCGTAGAACTCGCGGGCCAGCGTGGCGGCCAGGTCGAACCGGAAGCCGTCGACGTGCATCTCGGTGACCCAGTAGCGCAGCGAATCCATGATCAGTTGCAGCGAGTGCGGGCTGCGCACGTTCAGGCTGTTGCCGGTGCCGGTGTAGTCGACGAAGTAGCGCCGGTCCTCCTCCGACAGCCGGTAGTAGCTCGGCGTGTCGATGCCCTTGAAGCTCAGCGACGGCCCGAGGTGGTTGCCCTCGGCGGTGTGGTTGTAGACCACGTCGAGGATGACCTCGATGCCGGCGGCGTGCAGCGCCTTGACCATGCCGCGGAACTCCTGCACCTGCTGGCCGAGCCGGCCCAGCGCCGAGTAGCCGTGGTGCGGGGCGAAGAAGCCGATGGTGTTGTAACCCCAGTAGTTGCGCAGCCCCAGGTCGGACAGGCGGTGGTCGTGCACGAACTCGTGCACCGGCATCAGCTCGACCGCGGTCACCCCGAGCCGCTGGAAGTGCTCGATCATCACCGGCGAGGCGATCGCCGCGTACGTGCCGCGCAGCTCCTCCGGGATGTCGGGGTGCCGCATGGTCAGCCCGCGCACGTGCGCCTCGTAGATCACCGAGTGGTGGTACGGCGTGCGCGGCGGCTTGTCGTTGCCCCAGTCGAAGTACGGGTTCACCACCACCGACTTCGGCATGTGCGGCGCCGAGTCGGCGGTGTTCATCCGGTCCGGGTCGCCGCCCACCTCGTAGTCGTAGACCGCCGGGTCCCAGGAGACCTCGCCGTCGACCGCCTTCGCGTACGGGTCGAGCAGCAGCTTGTGCGGATTGCACCGCACCCCGTTGGCCGGGTCCCACCGGCCGTGCACCCGGAAGCCGTACCGCTGGCCGGGCTCCACGCCGGGGATGTAGGCGTGCCAGACGTACGCGTCGACCTCGCGCAGCTCGACCCGGCGCTCGGTGCCGATGTCCCACTCGTCGAACAGACAGAGTTCGACCCGCTCCGCCACCTCGGAGAAGATCGCGAAGTTGGTGCCCATCCCGTCGTAGGTGGCGCCGAGGGGGTAGCTGTCGCCCGGCCAGACCTGCATGTCGCTCCTTCGGCCCATGATCGTCAGCGCGCCGGACGGGCGGCCGGCGCGCACGCCGTTGATGCCCCGCCGTCCCCGCCGCCAATCCACCCGTTCGGACGGTAACCGAAAGGTTCGGGTGTCGTCCGTCACGATCGACCGTTTCGAGATGCGGCGTCGCGCCGGATGCACTTTCCTTGACCGCGGACGCGTGCCCGCGCGTGTCCACCCGGCCGCTCGGCCACTCCCCACCACCCGCCCACCGCCGCCACCGATGCCGGCGTGTCCCACCCTGCACGGACGGAGATCGACACGTGACCACTCTGCGGGTCGGCGCGCAGACCGCCACCGCGACGGACCGGCTCCACCGGCCCACCCTCACCTCCCGACCGACCGCGCCGCCGCAGCCCGGCGTCGCGCCCCGGAAGCGGCGCATCCTGATGCTGTCGTGGGAGTACCCGCCGGTGCTCGTCGGTGGCCTCGGCCGCCACGTGCACGCGCTCTCCGTCGCCCTGGCCGCCGCCGGGCACGAGGTCACCGTGGTCACCCGGCACGCCGAGGGCGCGCCGCTGGAGGAGTACGCCGACGGCGTACGCGTCGTCCGCGCCGCCGAGGACCCGGTCACGTTCCCGCTCGCCACCGGGTCGCTGCTGGCCTGGACCATGGCGTTCAACCACACGCTCACCCGGGCCGCCCTGCGCGCCGCCGAGTCCGGCACGTACGACGTGATCCACGCCCACGACTGGCTCGTCGCGCACACCGCCATGACGCTGCGCGAGCACCTGGACGTGCCGCTGGTGACCACCATCCACGCCACCGAGGCGGGCCGGCACCAGGGCTGGCTGCCCGAGGAGATGAACCGCACCATCCACGGCGTCGAGCAGTGGCTGGCCAGCGAGTCCGGCCGGGTGATCGTCTGCTCCGGCTACATGCGCGACGAGGTCGGCGCGTTGTTCGGCGTGGACCGGTCCCGGGTCGACGTGGTCCCCAACGGCGTCGAGCCGCACCGCTGGCGGGTGCCCGCCTCGGCGGTCGCCGCAGCCCGGGCCCGCTTCGCCGCCGACGGGCCGCTTGTCACGTTCGCCGGTCGGCTCGTCTACGAGAAGGGCGTGCAGCACCTGCTGGCCGGGCTGCCCCGGCTGCGGGACCGGCACCCCGGGCTGCGCGCGGTGATCATCGGCGACGGGCCGTACAAGGCGGAGCTGGAGTCCGAGGTGCAGCGGCTCGGGTTGGGCGGCACGGTCAGCATGCCCGGGTTCCTCGGCGGCACCGACCTGCCCGCCGTGATGGCCGCCTCGGACTGCTTCGCGGTGCCCAGCATCTACGAGCCGTTCGGCATGGTCGCGCTGGAGGGCGCCGCCGCGGGCGCGCCGCTGGCGGTGTCGCGTACCGGCGGGTTGGCCGAGATCGTCGAGCCGGGCGTCACCGGGATGACGTTCGCCCCGCAGGACCCGGACGGGCTGGCCGAGGCGGTGCACGCGCTGCTCTCCGACACCGACCGGGCCCGTGCGCTGGCCCGACGCGCCCGCGCCATGGTGCACGAGCGGTACGGCTGGTCGGCCATCGCGTCCCGCACCGCCGCCGGGTACGCCGCCGCCATCGCCCAGGACGCCGCGTTCACCGCGAATCGGGCCGAGCAGCGGATGGCCCTCGGCCGGTCCCGGCCCGTCCTGCCCGAAGGCAACCTGCTCGCGACCGCCGGCCTGCGCTGAGTCCGGACCACGACGGCCGCCGACCCCGCGTGGGGGCGGCGGCCGTCGTCACGGTCAGCCCGCTCGCTGGTCGTGCGGCACGGTGACGGTCACCGTGCAGCCGACCGGCCGGCCGATCTCGTCGTGGCCCGCGTACCGCAGGGTGTAGACCCGGTCCCCGCCGCCGCCGGGTCGTTCCGCGCGGAGCCGGCCGGTGGTGCCCGGCGTGCCGGCGACGAAGCCCTCGATGTCGGCGCCGCCGCCGGTCACCTCGGCCAGGGTCAGGGCGTACGGCCCGAGCACCCCGTCGGGCAGGTCCACCGACACGGCGACGTCCACCATCCGGTGGTCGGGCGGCCACAGCACCGGCCGGTCCACCGCGCAGTCCAGGGCGCGGGTGGGCACCGGCTCGGGCAGGGTGGCCACGGCGTGCCCGATCGTCGCGGTCAGCCGGCCCCCGGCCTCGTAGTACATGTGCGCGGTCCGCCCGTCGAAGTAGAAGGTCGGGGCGGCCGAGCGGCCCAGGTCCGGCGCCGCGTCGAGCGAGTCGTGCACGGTCCCGAGGTGCACCTCCCGGTCGAAGCCCTCGCCGACGTCCACGGCGTGCATGTTGCCGTCGGCGGCGTGGAAGATCACCAGGTTGCGTCCCTGCCAGCGGAGGAAGAACGGTCCGGAGGCGTTCGGGCCCTCGATGCCCTGCGGGGTGACGATCGGGTCGGGCTGGACGGTCCAGGTGCGCGCGTCCGGCGAGACCGCCCAGCGGATCCGCCGGGAGACCGGGCCGGTCGGGCCGGGCGCCGCGGCCGTGGGGTTGTCCATGAACAGCATCAGGTACCGGCTGCCCAGGCGGGGCACCGACTGCTCGAACACCCGGGCGTACGAGGTCTCGCCGCCGGTGGTGGCGTCCCGGCTGATCGCCGTGCCGCCGTAGTCGAAGTGGATGCCGTCGGTGGAGGTGGCGTACCGGGTGATCGAGTTCTCGCCGTGGAAGTAGAGGAAGAGCTTCCGCTCCCCCTCGACCCAGATCGCGTGCGGCGACGAGATGTGGCTGACCGCGGAGTAGTACGGCGGCCAGTTGTTGCTGACCAGCGGGTTGGCCCGGTACTCGGTCCACGGGCCGTCGATCGAGTCGGCGTACGCCAGGGCGATACCGCCAGGCCGCTCGTGCGGGGCGTAGTAGAGGTAGTACGTGCCGAGCGGGTGCGCGAAGTAGTCGGCGGCCCGGATCACGCTGGGGAAGATGAACTCGTTCGTCGGGTTGTAGGCGAGGGCGCTCTTGTCGAACGCCGTACCGGCGTAGCTGAAGTGCGGGAACTCGAACGTCGGCTCGGCGGCGGCGGGTGCGGCGCCGCCGAGCGCGGCGACGAGCAGGCCCGCGCCGGCCGCGGCCACGGCGGCGCGGCGGCGGGACGAACCGGGTGCAGTCGGCATGTCGGCCTTCCTGTCCTTGAACGGCGGTGGGGGTGTCCACGGTGGCGCGACGCCGACCGTAGGCACGCACGGTGACGGTCGGCGGACGAGCGGCGCGGGGATCGTTGACGCGGGGGCGCCGACCAACCCCTGCTAATACGTATTAGTGTCTATTCCTTCCGGATGCTGCCGCCCCGGGGGGCAGCTGTCAAGCCCCTCCTCCGCGCATCCGGTCGCCACGCACGGCGGCCTTGCCGAGTTCCCGCTGTCCATCGCTAATCCGCATTAGTTCAGGGAGTTCATCCCCCGGAAATGTTCCGGCCAAGGTCTTGACACCACGCTTCCCGACCGCGAGGCTTCCTCCCGACGCCGTTCGTTAATACGCATTAGCCCGACCGGGAAGGCCTCCGTGACCTCGACCCCCAAGCGCCTCACACAGCGTGACATCGCGCGGCTGGCCGGTGTCAGCCAGGCGACCGTCTCCCTGGTGCTCAACAAGCGGGCCGACGCGGACGTGCGCATCGCGCCCGAGACCCGCGACCGGGTGCTGCGGGTGATCGCGGAGACCGGCTACGCCGCCGACCCGGTGGCCCGCCGCCTGGCCGCCCGGTTCAACCGGATCATCGGCGTCTTCACCTACGAACCGGCCTTTCCGAGCGGCAGCCGCGACTTCTTCCACCCGTTCCTGGTCGGCATCGAGGAGTACGCCGAACGTGCCGGCTGTGACCTGCTGCTGTTCACCAGCGCGCCGGTGGTCGACGGCCGGCGGCGGATCTTCCACCAGGACAACCGGCTCCGGCTGGCGGACGGCTGCATCCTGCTCGGTCGCGAGATCGACGCCGCGGAACTGCACCGACTCAACCGCGACGGCTACCCGTACGTGGCGGTCGGGCGTCGCGACGACGCGGGCGGCCCGGTCCCCTACGTCGGTGCCGACTACGCCAGCGCCGTCGGGGAGGCGGTCGAGCGGGCCCTCGCCCACGGCCACCGCCGGCTGGCCTACCTGGCGATGGGCTCGACCGCGGAGTCCTCCGAGGACCGCCGCCGGGGCTTCGTCCAACGCGGGGCGGACGCGGAGAGCGCCCGGCAGATCACCGCGGCCGGACGCGAGGTCGAGGGGATCCTCGACGGACTGCTCGACGACCGGGCCACCGCTGTCTTCGTCGAGGACTACGCCACCGCGGTCGCGCTGGACCTGGCCGCCCGGCGACGCGGGCTGAGCGTGCCCGGCGACCTGTCGGTGCTCACCCTCGGCGACCCCACCACGCCGGTGCCCACCGAGATCACCTTCAGCGGCTTCCACATCCCCCGCGAGGAGATGGGCCGGCAGGCGGTCGAGGTGCTGGCCGGCGTCATCGACGGCAGCGCCACCGGCCTGCCGCAGCGACTTCTCCCCTGCGAACCCGTCGAGGGCGAGACCCTCGGCATCCCCGATCCGGCGGTCGAGCGCCGCTGAGCGGCGACCGCCAACTGGAAGGAAGCAAGTGGCACAGATGCGTGCGGACGTCCTCGTCGTGGGCGGCGGGCTCGGCGGCGTCGCGGCGGCACTCGCCGCCCTCCGCGAGGGCCGGTCCGTCGTCCTGACCGAGGAGTTCGACTGGCTGGGCGGGCAGCTCACCAGCCAGGCGGTACCGCCGGACGAGCACTCGTGGATCGAGCAGTTCGGCGCCACCGCCAGCTACCGGGCGCTGCGCACCGGGATTCGCGACTACTACCGCCGGCACTACCCGCTGACCGAGCGCTCCCGCCGCTGGACGGACCTCAACCCGGGCGCCGGCTGGGTCAGCCGACTCTGCCACGAGCCGCGGGTGGCCGTCGCGGTGATCGAGGAGATGTTGGCGCCGTACCGGGGTGCCGGTTTGCTGACCGTGCTCCAGCCGTACCGGCCGGTGGCGGTGGCGACCGACGGCGACCGGGTCGTCGGAGTCACCGTGGCGCACCGCGACCGCGACCAGCGGATCGAGATCACCGCGCCGTACACGCTGGACGCCACCGAGACCGGTGAGCTGCTGCCGCTGTCCGGCACCGAGTACGTGACCGGGTTCGAGTCGCGGGAGGAGACCGGCGAGCCGAGCGCGCCCGCCGAGGCCCAGCCGATGAACATGCAGGCCGTCTCCGTCTGCTTCGCCATCGACCACGTCGACGGCGACCACACCATCGACCGCCCGGCCGGGTACGACTTCTGGCGCGACTACAAGCCCGACTTCTGGGGCGACCGGATGCTGTCCTGGCGCTCGCCGCACCCGCGGACGCTGGAGATCGTCGAGCGCAGCTTCACCCCGAACCCGGACGACGACCCGCTGGCCGTCAACGCCGACCAGCGGGTCAACCCCGGTGACGGCAACCTCTGGACGTTCCGGCGCATCGCCGCCCGGCGCAACTTCGTCGACGGCGCGTACGGCAGCGACATCACGCTGGTCAACTGGCCGATGATCGACTACTTCGAGGCACCGGTCATCGACGTGCCGAACGCCTCCTGGCACCTGGACAAGGCGCGGGAGCTGTCGTACTCGGTGCTGTACTGGCTGCAGACCGAGGCGCCCCGGCCGGACGGCGGCACCGGCTTCCCCGGGCTGCGGCTGCGCGGCGACGTGACCGGCAGCGCCGACGGCCTGGCCCAGGCTCCGTACATCCGCGAGTCCCGCCGGATCCGGGCCGAGTACACCGTCGTCGAGCAGGACCTGTCCCTGTCCGTCCGGGGCGACCACGGCGCCGTCAGCTACCCGGACGCGGTGGGCGTGGGCATGTACCGGATCGACCTGCACCCGTCGACCGGCGGCGACAACTACATCGACGTCGGCTCCTGCCCGTTCGAGATCCCGCTCGGCGCGCTGATCCCGCAGCGGATGGAGAACCTGCTGCCGGCCGGCAAGAACATCGGCACCACCCACGTCACCAACGGCAGCTACCGGCTGCACCCGGTCGAGTGGAACGTCGGCGAGGTCGCCGGCCTGCTCGCCGACTTCTGTCTGGCGCGGGGCGAGTCCCCGCGCGCGGTCCGCAACACCCCCCGTCTGCTGGCCGACTTCCAGGACCGCCTCACCGCGGCCGGCGTGGAACAGCGCTGGCCCCGGATCGCGGGCTACTGAACACACCCCCGATGAGGAGAAGATTGTGAGAGCAGGAAAGGCCCTGCGCGGCGTCGCCGTTGCGCTGGCCGGCGCGCTCGCCCTGACCGCCTGCGGCGGCGGTGGCGAGGCTGCCGACAGTGGTCCGGCAAAGCTGCGGATGACCGTCTGGTCGGCCAACGAGGCCCACCTCAAGCTGTTCAACGAGATCGCCGACGAGTACCGCAAGAACCACCCGGACGTGGCGGAGATCAAGTTCGACCCGCTGCCGTTCGACACCTACACCACGACGCTGACCACCCAGATCGCCGGCGGCAACGCCCCCGACCTGGCGTGGATCTTCGAGAACTCGGCACCCGACTTCGTGGCCTCCGGGGCGCTGCTGCCGGTGGACGAGACGCTCAAGAAGGCCGAGGGCTACCAGTACGACGACCTCTCCCCCGCCACGCTCAGGCTCTGGCAGGACGGCGGCAAGCTCTACGCGTACCCCTTCTCGACCTCGCCGTTCGGGGTGTTCGTCAACACCGACCTGGTCAAGAAGGCCGGGCAGAAGACCCCGGCCGAGCTGATCGCGGCCGGCCAGTGGACCTGGGACAACGCCCTGGCCACCGCCGCCGCGACAGCCGGGAAGTCCGGCAAGGCCGGGCTGGTCATCCGGGACTTCGACTACAAGGGTTGGGACAACCTGTCCACCTTCTGGACCGGCTGGGGCGCCCAGGCGTGGTCCGAGGACGGGAAGTCCTGCGGGTTCGGCTCACCGGAGATGGTCGACGCCATGACCACCCTCCACAAGGCGATCTTCACCGGCAAGGCGCTGCCCGGCCCGGGCACCACGGCCGACTTCTTTGCCGGTGACGCGGCCATGACCATCACCCAGATCTCCCGCGCCTCGCTGCTCAAGGAGGGCGGCTTCGGGTGGGACCTGGTGCCGCTGCCGGCCGGACCGAAGGGCGACTACGCGGTGGTCGGCCAGGCCGGCCTCGGCGTGCTGAAGAATAGCCCGCACGCCAAGCAGGCCGCCGACTTCCTGGCCTTCCTCACCAACCCCACGAACTCGGCGAAGCTCGCCCAGTTCTTCCCGCCGCCCCGACAGGCGCAGCTGACCGCCGAGACGCTCGCCAAGACGAACCCGAAGCTCAAGCCGGAGCAACTGCAGAAGGTCGTCATCGACGGCATCACCAACGGTGTGGTCAAGCCCAACCACGCCGGGCAGGCCGAGCTGAGCCAGCAGGTCCGCGCCGGCCTGGACCCGCTGTGGCAGCCGAACGCGGACGTCAAGGCCGTGCTCGACGGCGTCTGCGCCAAGATCCAGCCGCTGCTGGCGAAGTGACCGTGTCCCGGACGGACACCCGGGCGGGACGGGTCGCGCAGACCCGCCCCGCCCCGGGCCGGACCCGACGCCCCTGGTGGACCACCCGGCGTCGCGACCAGCTCACCGGATACCTCTTCGTCGCCCCGCAACTGCTCGGCAGCGCGGTCTTCGTGATCCTGCCGCTGATCCTGGTGGTCTGGTACAGCCTGCACGAGTGGAACGTGCTCGCCGGCACGTTTGACTACGTCGGCGCGGACAACTACACCGCGCTCGCCGACGATCCCAACCTGGGGCCGGTGCTGCGGAGCACCGGGGTCTTCTCGGTCGGGCTGGTGGTGGGCAACCTCGCGCTGGCGTTGCTGCTCGCCGTGCTTCTCAACCAGAAACTGCGCGGGACGATCCTGTTCCGCACCCTGTTCTTCTCCCCCGTGGTGGTCTCCCTGGTGGCCTGGACCATCGTCTGGGGCTTCCTGCTCCAGGACAACGGCGGGATCAACGGCCTGCTCGACACGCTCGGCGTGGACGGGCCGAACTGGCTGCGCGGCGAGGGCACCGCGATGGTGTCCGTGATCGTCGTGCAGGTGTTCAAGAACGTCGGCCTCAACATGGTGCTGTTCCTGGCCGCGCTCCAGGGCGTGCCCGCCGAGCTGTACGAGGCCGCCGAGGTCGACGGGGCCGGCCGGCTGCGCCAGTTCTGGCGGATCACCGTGCCGCTGATCAGCCCCACGATCCTGCTCACCTCGATCATCACGGTGGTCGGCTCGTTGCAGGTCTTCGCGCAGATCGCGGTGCTCACCCAGGGCGGGCCCGGCACCTCCACCACCGTGCTCGTCTACTACCTCTACCAGCAGGCGTTCCAGTTCCATCACTTCGGCTACGGCGCCACCCTGTCGATCGTGCTGTTCGCGATCGTGCTGGCGCTCACCGTGCTGCAGTGGCAGATGCGCAGGAGGTGGGTCTTCCATGAGTCGTGACCTGTCGCCCCGGGCCAAGCTGGTGCTCTACGGGGTGCTGCTGGTGCTCGCCGTCCCGTTCGTCTTCCCGACCTGGTGGATGGTCACCTCGTCGCTGAGGCCGGTGGCGGACATCTTCGCCTTCCCGCCGCAGCTCTGGCCGAGCAACCCGCGGCTGGAGGCGTACCACCGGGTGTTCGAGCTGCAGCCGTTCGGCCGGCAGTACCTGAACAGCCTCTACATCGCCCTGGTGGTCACGGTCGGCACGCTCGCCGTCTCCGCGCTGGCCGGGTACGCGTTCGCCCGGATCCGGTTCCGTGGGCAGAACGTGCTGTTCCTGGTGGTCCTCGCCGGCCTGCTCATCCCGAGTGAGGTGACGATCGTGCCGCTGTTCCAGATGTTCTTCAAGCTCGGCCTGATCGACACCCACTGGCCGCTGCTCCTGGTGCCGATCTTCGGCGCGCCGAGCGTGCTGGCCACCTTCATCATGCGGCAGTTCTTCATCGCGCTCCCCGGCGAGCTGGAGGAGGCGGCCCGCGTCGACGGGCTCGGCCGGTTCGCCACCTTCTGGAAGATCGCCCTGCCGCTGTCCCGGCCCGCCCTGGGCGCGGTGGCCATCTTCACCTTCCTGCACAGCTGGAACCTCTACCTGGAGCCGATCGTGTTCCTCTCCTCCCCGGAGAAGTTCACCCTGCCGCAGGCGCTCACCCAGTTCGTCGACGCGTACGGCGGACCGATGTGGGACGTGCAGCTTGCCGCCGCCTCGATGACCGCCCTGCCGGTGCTGGTGGTCTTCGTCGTCGCCCAGAAGCAGTTCGTCGAGGGCCTCGCACACACCGGCCTGAAGGGATGACCGCCCCCGGCGCGTGGGTCGGCGTCGACATCGGCGGGACGAAGATCCTCGCCGCGCTGGTCGGCGCGGACGGCCGGGTGCGGGACCGCCGGTGTGCCGCCACCCCGGCCGCCGCCGGCCCCACGGCGGTGCTGGACACCGCCGCCGCGCTCGCCGCGCCGCTCCTCGACGGCCTCGGCGCGGGGCCGGTCGGCGTCGGCACCGCCGGCACCGTGGACCCGGCCACGGGCGCCATCCGGTACGCCACCGGCAGCCTGCCCGGCTGGACCGGCACCCCGGTCGCCGCCGAGCTGGCCGCCCGGCTGGCCCGGCCCGTGCGGGTGACCAACGACGTCGACGCCGCGGCGCTCGGCGAGAGCTGGGTGGGCGCCGGGCGGGGCCGGCGGCACCTGCTGCTGGTCACCGTCGGCACCGGGCTCGGCGGGGCGGTGGTCCGGCACGGCCGGGTGGAGCGGGGCGCCCGGGGCGCCACCGGCGAGGTGGCGCACCTGCCCGCGCCCGGCGCCGAGGCCCTGCGCTGCGGCTGCGGCCGGTACGGGCACCTGGAGGCGATCGCCTCCGGCACCGGGCTCGCCGCCGGGTACGCCCTGGCGACCGGCGACCCGGTCACCGGGCGGGAGGTGGCCCGGCGGGCCCACGCCGGCGACCCGGCCGCCGGGACGGTGGTACGGCGGGCCGGCACGGCGCTCGGCGCCGCCCTGGCCGGCCTGGTCGGCCTGCTCGACCCCGAGGTGGTGCTGGTCGGCGGCGGGGCGGCCGAGGCGCTGCTACCGGCCGCCGCCGAGGCGTACGCGGCCCACCTTCCCGCCGCCTGGGCCGGCGTGCCGCTGCTGCCGGCCGCGTTGGGCGGCGACGCCGTGGCGGTCGGCGCGGCCCGGCTCGCCCTGACCTGGACGGAGCACCCGTGACTGCCCTCGACGACCTGGCCGGCGAGCTGATCGTCTCCTGCCAGCCGCTGCCCGACGACCCGGACGACCCGATGCGCGACCCGTACGTGCAGGCCCGGGTGGCGGCCGCGGCGGTACGCGGCGGCGCGGCGGGCATCCGGGCGAACGGGCCGGCCGACGTCACGGCGATCCGGGCGGCCGTGCCCGTGCCCGTGATCGGCCTGTACAAGGCCGGCTCGGCCGACGTCTTCATCACCCCGACCGCCGCGCACGCGCTCGAGGTGGCGGCGGCGGGCGCCCAGGTCGTCGCCGTCGACGCCACGGACCGTCCGCGCCCGGACGGCCGGACCTTCGCCGACACGGTGCGCGCCCTGCGCGCGCACTCCGACGCCCTGGTGCTCGCCGACGTGTCCACGGTCGCGGAGGCGCTCGCCGCGGTCGACGCGGGCGCGGACGCCGTGGCCACCACGCTGTCCGGCTACACCTCGCCCGGTAGGCGTCCCGACGGGCCGGACCTGGACCTGCTCGCCCGGCTGGTCGGGCTGCTGCCGGTGCCGGTCCTCGCCGAGGGCCGCTACCGGGACGCCGGGCAGATCAGCCGGGCGTTCGCGGCGGGCGCCCACGCCGTGGTGGTGGGTAACGCCGTCACCTCACCGCTGTGGATCACCCGCCGGTTGGTGACGGCGGTCGCCCGCCACGGCTGACACCATCTCGCGGCGGCCCCCGGGGCCGGCTGAGGCGCCACGGGATCGGCCCGACGGCTCGACCCGCATGATCGTCCGGTCGCGATCCTCCGTTCGGGCTGGTGGCGGCCGGTGCGGATCGGACAGACTCGCGTGAACCTGTCGCGATAGGTTCAAGGAGACACGGTGCTGGTGCTTCTGGTGGAGGACGACCTGCGAGTCGCGTCCGCGCTCGCCGCCGCGCTGCGCCGCCGGGGCAACTCGGTCATCACGGCCACGACCGCGTCGGAGGCGGTCGAGGCCGGGCCGGTGGATCTCATACTGCTCGACCTCAACCTGCCCGACCGGGACGGGCTGGCACTGTGCCGGGAGATCCGCCGCCACAACGAGGACATCGCGATCATCGCGGTGACCGCTCGCGGCGACGAGCGGGACCGGGTGGCGGGGCTGCGGGCCGGCGCCGACGACTACGTGGTGAAGCCGTTCTCGATGGCGGAGCTACAGGCCCGGATCGAGGCGGTGATGCGCCGCACCGCCCGCGCCCTCCGGGCCGAGACCGCGCTGGAGGTGGGCGACCTGCGGCTGGACCTCAATGCCCGGCGGGTCTGGCTCGGCGGCCGGGAGGTCGTCCTGACCCGCAAGGAGTTCGCGCTGCTGATGGCGCTGGCCCGACAGTCCGGGACGGTGGTGCCCCGAGAGCGGCTGCTGATGGACGTCTGGCAGACCACCTGGGGCGGCGGCCACACCCTCGACGTCCACGTCGCGGCCCTGCGGGGCAAGCTCGACGACGCCGGCCTCGTGGAGACCGTGCGCGGGGTGGGCTACCGGCTCCGGTCGGCCTGAGCGCGAATCCTCAGATCCACCTCAAGAAATCGCTGACCGCCGACCAGGGACGAGCCGACTCGCGTTGGCTGTCCGGACCGAGTCATCCCACCTGTTCTGGAGCGCACCCATGAGAGACAGACGGACGACGGCCATCCTCTCCGCCCTGCTCGCCGCCAGTCTGGCGGTATTCGCCGGACCCGTACCCGCACAGGCCGACCCGATCGAAACGAACCAGGTCCAGGGCCTGACGGTCGTGCAGGGCGACGGATACGCCACCCTCGCCTGGACGCCGGTCGACGGCGCCACCGACTACCAGATCGAGCGCACCCCGGTCGCCGCCGACGACACGGCGGCCGGACCGGCGGTCATCACCGGCGTCTGGCGGCCGGGCCGCCAGATCAACAACTCCTCGCCCACGTTCGCCGACGCCGGGTTCAACCCGGGCGCCCGGTTCCAGTGGCGGGTCCGCGCCCGCGTCGGCACCACCGCCGAGCCGTACTCGACGCCGGTGGCCGACACCACCCGGGCTCCCTGGGGCGACCCCGCCGTGCCGGGCCAGAACCTCCGGACCCAGTGGGAGACCACCCTCGCGGCCCAGTACACCAGCGACGTCAACGAGTACGCGTACACCGCGGCGGTCGACGAGCTGAGCGACCGGGTCCGGGTGACCGAGATCGGCCGGACCGCACTGGGCCGCCCGATCAACATGTTCGTCATCGGCTACCCCACGCCGCCGGCAACCCCGGCGGCGGTGGCCGCGACGTCGCCGCTGATGGTCAACTGCAACGTGCACGGCAACGAGCCCGGTGACCGGGAAGCCTGCCTGATCATGGCGCGCCAGCTGGCCTTCAGCGACGACCCGCGGACGCTGGACCTGCTGTCGCACACCACCGTGCTGATCGTGCCCACCATCAACGGGGACGGCCGGGCGGCCAACACCCGGGGCAACTCCACCGGCCAGGACCTCAACCGGGACTACTCGTTGATCCGCCAGCCCGAGACCTTCGCGCTGATGCGGATGCTGCGTGACCACCGCCCGGTGGCCGGCTACGACGGGCACGAGTTCGGCAACTCCAGCGCCGGCGACCTGCCGATGCTGCCGCCGCGGCACCAGAACGTGGCCCAGCCGATCTTCGACGAGTCGCAGCACATGATCGAGGGCCACATGTACACCCAGGGCGCCAAGGACGGCTGGTGGCCCTGCCCATACGGGTGCAACGGCGGCGGCAACGTGGGGCTGAGCGAGGAAACCATCCTGCGCAACACGCTCGGGCTCAAGAACGTCGTGAACTCCCTGCTGGAGCTGCGCAGCGCCGGCGGCACCACCCGGCCGGACGAGGGCAACACGGCGAACAACCGGCGGCGCAAAGCGTACTCGGCGCTCTGGACGTTCCAGCAGTTCCTCGACTACCACCGGGCGAACCTCAAGGAGATCACCTCCGCACGGGCCGACGCGATCACCTTCCAGGTGTCGAACACCGGGCGGATCGTCTTCCGCGGCTCCCGCCCCATCGCGGCGTACCCGGCCCCGCACCCGGGCGAGGCCCCGCCGCCGCTGGACGCCCCGCGCGAGGACCAGATCCTCACCGAGGCGCCGTGCGCCTACCGGCTCACCGAGGAGCAGTACCACGGCGAGCGCACCGACGGCCCGACCGGACAGCGGACCACCGTGGCGCAGCGGCTCGCCGCGCACGGCTGGAAGGTGGTCAAGGTCGCCGACGGGTACGTGGTGCCGCTGGCCCAGCCCGAGCGGGGGCTGATCCCGCTGCTGCTCGACGGGCAGGCGGTGGAGAAGCTGGTCGACGCCGAGCGGGTGTACCCGACGGTGACCGGCACGCGTAGCGGTCCGCTGGTGGTCTCCGGCTTCACCTGCCTGCGGGGCGCCACGGTGACCGGCCCGGTCCGGGTGCGGGCCGGCGGCACGCTGGTCGCCACCGGCTCGTCGATCACCGGCCCGGTGGACGCCTCCGGCGCCGCCGGCGTGTTCCTGACCGACACCAAGGTCACCGGCCCGGTCCGGATCGCGCAGGGCAGCGGGCCCGTGGTGGTCGTCGACACCACGGTCGACGGTCCGGTGGACGTGTCCGGCAACCGGGGCGACGCGCCGCTGCTGGCCGCCAACACGGTCACCGGCCCGCTGCGCTGCGACGGCAACAGCGCTGCCCCGGTCGACCTGGAGCTGGGCAACTCGGCGACAGGCCCGAAGACCGGCCAGTGCGCGAGCCTCTGAACCGCTGACCGTCGTACCGGCAGGTCCGCCCTCCCGGGCCTGCCGGTACGACCCGACCCGACCGGAGAACGCCGTGGAACGGCCCGTCATCCCCCCGCGATCCCGATCTCTCCCCCGGCTCCGGTGGCCGGCCCGTCGGCGACGGACCGCCGCGCTCGCCGCGGTCGCGCTGTCCCTGGTGCTCACCGGCACGGGCTGTTCCGGCGCCGGCACCGCTTCGCCGGCTACGGCCGGCGGCGCCGCACCGAAGGCGGCGGCCGTCGTGAGCGGCCCGCTGTGCGAGCTGCTGCCCTCCGGCAGCGAGCCGGGCAACCCGGCGGCGCTCGCCGGTCAGCCGGCCGAGGCGGCTCTGCAGTGGCTGCCCGTCCTCACCACGTTCGAGGCAGCGGTGCGGGCGTCCGGCATGTCCGCGGACCTGCACGGCGGCTCGGGGGTGACCATCCTGGCCCCCACCGACGACGCGTTCGCGGCCAAGTTCTCCGAGGACAACCTGGACCAACTGCTCCTGGCTGACCGGGACAAGCTCCGCGGCCTGCTCCGCGAACACCTCGTCGCCGGGTCGCTGTCGCTGTCCGACCTGGTGACCGCCGGTACGGTGACCACGCTCGCCGGCACCACGCTGACCGTCACCGGGGGCGGAGGGACCGCGCGCCTGGCCGACCGGGCCGACACCGTGTGCGCCGACTACCAGGTCGCCAACGCCCGGATCCACATCATCAACCACGTGCTCGGCAGCCTGCCCACCACTGGTGGCGAGGACGGGCACCGCGCCCACTGACCACACCCACCGAGCCTTGACCCGGGAAACCGCAGGTCACTACGTTTCGATCCAGCTCGCTTGATCCCCCACCGAGTGAAACGAGGCATCCCGATGCGCTTGTCGAAGCGTCCGCCCAGGACGGTCCGCACGAGAAGAACGGCCGGCGTCGCCGCGCTGCTCCTGCTCGTCGGTCTGACGCCGTTGCTCGCAGGCGCGCCGGCCGGCGCCGCCCCCACGCCCCCCGGCTGCAGCTACGACCCTGCCGCCCGGCTGTCCACCGTGCCCAGCCCCGAGTCCGCGCTGGGCTTCCCGCTCGGCACCGGCCAGGAGCGGATCGTCACCAACGACGAGGTCCGTGGCTACCTGAAGGCCGTCGACGCCGCCTCCGACCGCGTGGTCACCGGCGTCATGGCGACGAGCGTGCTCGGCCAGCCGCTGCCGTACGCCATCGTCTCCAACGAGCGGCACGTCCGACCGGGGGCGCTGCGACAGATCGCCGACGACATCCGCGATCTGCGCGACCCGCGCAGGACCAAGGCGAAGAAGGCCGCCGAGACCGCGGCCGACCGCCCGGCCATCGTCTGGGTGACCGCCAACGTGCACGGCGGGGAGAAGAGCGGCACCGACGCCGCGCTCAAGACCCTGTACGAGCTGGCGTCCGGGCTGTCCTGCGCGGTCGCGGAGCGGAACGACAACCTGGTCACGGTCATCGTGCCGACCCAGAACCCCGACGGCCGCGACGCCAACCGCCGGCAGAACGAGTACGGCTTCGACATGAACCGGGACTGGTTCGCCCGCACCCAGCAGGAGACCGACGGCAAGATCGAACTCCTGCGGCAGTACCCGCCGCAGGTCTTCATCGACGCGCACGAGATGGGCGGGCGACAGTACTTCTTCCCGCCCAACGCCGACCCGATCCACCACGAGATCTCCAGCGAGAACGTCGACTGGATCAACCGGATCGGCGAGGCCAACAAGGCCGGCTTCGGCTTCAACGGCGCCTGCGGCGGCGCCGTCACCACCGAGTGCTACTTCAACTACTCGACGTACGACCTGTTCTTCATGGGCTACGGCGACACCGTCCCGTCCGCCGGCTTCGGCGCCGCCGGCATGACCTTCGAGAAGGGCAGCGCCTCGGCGGTGGCCGACCGGGTCCAGCAGCAGTTCCACACCCAGTGGTCCACCCTCGGCTGGGCCGCCGCGAACAAGCACGAGGTGCTGACCGGCTACTTCGAGATCTGGACGGACGCGCTCGCCGAGGGCAGGGCCGGGACGCTGGAGCCGAACGAGGTGGTCCAGCCGACCAACAGCGTCCAGTTCCCGGTGCCGGACGTCAGGATCCGCTCGTACTTCCTGCTCCCCGACCGGCAGCTCGGCGACGTGCGCCGGCTGGTCGAGCGGCTGCGCGGGATGGACGTCGAGGTCTACGAGGTGACCAAGCCGACGAAGGTGCCCACCGCCCGGGTCTTCGGCGGGCGCACCGCGACCGACGTCACGGTGCCGGTGGGCGCGTACTGGATCCCGATGGACCAGCCGCAGAAGCACTGGATCCAGGCCATCATGGGCGAGGACCCGTACGTCCCGTTCCCCTACTTCTACGACGTGTCGTCCTGGAGCAACCCGCTGCTCATGGGCGTGGACACCATCTACACCGGCGACGACGTCCGGCCGCACGCCCAACTGGTCCGGCAGATCACCGGCGGCAAGGCCTCGGCGGCCGGGGCGAAGGGTTCGTACGGGTACCCGCTGGACTCGGCGGCGGCGGCCGAACTCACCTTCCGGCTGCTCGGCCAGGGCGTGCCGCTCGTCCGGGACCTCGACACCAGCGTGGTGGGCTTCCCGGCGAAGAGCCTGACCCAGGAGATCGACCGGCTGGCCCGGTCGCTCGGGGTGACCCTGCGCCCGAGCGGCGCGGCGGCCAGCGGGAGCCCGGTGGACCTGCCGGATGTCGGGCTGTTCCAGGGCACCGGCATCTCCACCACCTCCGGCTCGCACGGCGAGGCCCGGTACGTGCTCGGCAAGCGCTGGAGACTCGACCTCAAGCCGGTGACCAGTACCGACATCAACGACAACACCCCGGCGTTCACCGAACGCACCGTGCTGCTCGTGCCGGACGGCAGCAGCTCGACCGGCGGGCTCACCGCCGCCGGGCAGGCCAACCTGCGGAACTGGATCGCCCAGGGCCACACCTACCTCGGCCTGCGCAACGAGGGCACCCGGATGGCCCGGGCCGCCGGCCTCACCTCCACCACCGAGAAGACGAAGCCGGCGGACTACCGGATGATCGGTTCGCACCTGCGGGTCGACGTCGACGGCAGCAGCCCGGTCGCGCTGGGCCGCCCGGCGGAGGACTTCGAGTTCAACAACAACGACTCGATCCTGAACCCGAGCAGCACCGGCACCAACGTCCTCAGCTACCCGTCGGACGACACCTTCTGGGCGAACGGCTACACGGTGCGCAGCGACGTGTTGAAGGGCACGGTCGCACTGGTGGACGAGCCCACCGGCGCCGGCCGGGCCGTGCTGTTCGCGTTCAACCCGCTCTTCCGGGCGTACAACGAGAACGGGCTGCACCTGGTGGCCAACGCCCTGCTCTATCCGTCGGGTGCGGCGGCGGACCGCGGCGCCGCACGGCGTACGACCGGTGTCGACCCCGCCCGGGCGGCTGCGGCAGCGCAGCCGGTGGCGGACGACCTGGACGGCGAGTGGCGCCCGATCATCGTCGAGGTGGCGGCCGGTGACCGCGGTCGTGCCGAAGCGATCGTCGCCCGGTACACCGACACCGCCCGGGTCTCCATGGCGGAAGGGTCGGCCCACCTGGTGATCCCGAACCCGGCCGGCCTCCAGGCCGACGAACACCCGTTCCTGCGTGACCTGGTAGGCGCCCTCCGGGACGCGCAGATCCCGCTCCGTTCCCTGGTGGGCTGACGCCCCGGCCGGAACCGCGAAGGCCGCCGACCCGCAGGGGGTCGGCGGCCTTCGCCGTCAGGACCGGGCTCAGCGCTCCTTGGCGGGGACGTAGTCGCGCTCGGCGTAGCCGGTGTAGATCTGCCGCGGGCGACCGATCTTGGTCTCCGGGTCGTTGATCATCTCGCGCCACTGGGCGATCCAGCCGGGCAGCCGGCCCAGCGCGAACAGCACCGTGAACATCTTCGTCGGGAAGCCCATGGCCTTGTAGATCAGGCCGGTGTAGAAGTCCACGTTCGGGTAGAGCCGCCGGGAGACGAAGAAGTCGTCGGCGAGCGCGATCTCCTCCAGCTGCATGGCGAGGTCCAGCAGCGGGTCCGGCTTGGCCATCCGGCCGAGCACGTCCTGGGCGGCCTTCTTCACGATCGCGGCCCGCGGGTCGTAGTTCTTGTAGACCCGGTGGCCGAAGCCCATCAGCTTCACGCCGTCCTGCTTGTCCTTCACCTTCTGCACGAAGGTGCGGACGTCGCCGCCGTCGGCCTGGATCTTCTGGAGCATCTCCAGCACGGCCTGGTTGGCGCCGCCGTGCAGCGGGCCGAACAGCGCGTTCACGCCGGCCGACACCGAGGCGAACAGGTTGGCGTTGCTGGAGCCGACCAGCCGCACCGTCGACGTGGAGCAGTTCTGCTCGTGGTCGGCGTGCAGGACGAACAGCATGTCCAGCACGCGGGCGACCACCGGGTCGACCTCGTACTGCTCGGCCGGCACGCCGAACGTCATCCGCAGGAAGTTCTCGACGTAGCCGAGCGAGTTGTCCGGGTACAGCAGCGGCTGGCCGATCGACTTCTTGTAGGCGTACGAGGCGATGGTCGGGACCTTCGCCATCAGCCGCACCATGGACATCTCGACGTGCTCGGAGTCGAACGGGTCCAGGCTGTCCTGGTAGAACGTCGAGATGGCGCTGACGGCCGACGAGAGCACCGCCATCGGGTGCGCGTCGCGGGGGAAACCGTCGAAGAAGCGGCGCATCTCCTCGTGCAGCAGCGAGTGCCGCCGGATCCGCTCGCTGAACTCGGTGAGCTCCGTCTGGGACGGCAGCTCGCCGTAGATCAGCAGGTAGGAGACCTCCAGGAAGGAGGACTTCTCGGCCAACTGGTCGATCGGGTAGCCGCGGTACCGCAGGATGCCCGCGTCACCGTCGATGTAGGTGATCGCGGACGAGCAGGACGCGGTGTTGACGAAACCGGGGTCGTACGTGGTCATCCCGGTTTCCTTGAGCAGCTTGCTCACCCCGATCCCGGCGGGGCCCTCGACCGCGGACTGCACCGGCATCGACAGCTGCCCACCGGGGTGGTCGAGCTTGACTTCCGTCATCTGTTCCTCGCTTCGCCGGCAAGATCTTCGTTGAATTGCCTTCGCTTCTACCGTAATCACGGTATGGGGGACAACGCTCGGCATGGTTTGGCAGGTGAGGTATGCGTCACCTGATTCCCGACTTGCCGGGGCGGAAACCGGCTACCGGCGCGGTCAGGACAGGGTGAGCCGCCGCGGCGTCCCACCGGCGTCGAGGCGGTAGAGGTCGAGACGGTTGGCGCCGGCGGCGAAGATCCGGTCGTCGGGGAGGAACGCGGCGAACCGCCGGCCGCCGGCGTCCGACGGCACCACCGGCACCACGGCGCCGACCGTGCCGTTGACCGCCACCGCGAGCCGGGTGCCGTCCGGCACGTCGGCGGGCACGGTGCCCCAGACCAGCGCCGGCAGCCCCCGCGCCGGGTCGACCGCGTCGAACGCGGCCCGGTTCGCGACCGTGGCCGTACCGCCGGGGGGCGCGTTCCCGACCCGGGTGCCGACCAGCGGGTCGACGGCGGGCGACGGCAGCGGGGCGGGGACCCCGCCGGTGATCGTCACCGGCTGGCCGGGCCGGTCGTAGAAGCGCTTGTCGGCCCGCGCGCGCGGGGCGGCCCTCGCCGGGACGCCGTCCATCCGCCAGGGCACCCGGACGTGGGTCTCGTCGGCGATGGTGGGCAGCAGGTCGACGTGCTCCCAGTTGCGGTCGTCGACCCGACCGGCCCGCTGCCCGGGCTGCTTGACGAACATCGGCACCCAGGCCACCTCGTTCGCGGCGTGCGTGATGGCGTCGATCCCCCGGCCCTGCCAGTCCCGGCGGAAGCTCACCCCGTGGTCCGCGGTGACCAGCACCAAGGCCTGGTCGTAGAGGCCGGTGGCGCGCAGCGTGCGCAGCGTCTCGCCGATCAGCCGGTCGGTGTAGCCGAGCTGGGCCAAGTGCCGGGCGCGGGCCAGGTCCACCCAGCCGGCCCCGTCGTTGGGCAGGTCCTCCGGCGCGTCGTAGTGCGCCCCGGACGGCAGGTAGGCCCACGGTGAGTGCGGCATCAGCAGGTGCAGGAAGTGCAGCGTGGGGCGGTCGGCGGGGCGCAGCCCGGCGAGGAACGAGGTGAACCGGGCCGGCTGGTTGTCGTCGAGCGTGTCCCAGCGGAACTTCGGGTCGTCGGGCACCGGTTCGGCGGCGTCCAGCCCGGCCTCGGCGGCGGTCTGTTCCCGGTACGAGTCCTCCGGGTCGACCCGGCTGTCCACCGGCGCGGTGAGCTGGCGCAGCAGCTTGCCGCTCTCCCGGGTCAGCACGCCGATGCCCTGCTGCGGGCTGGTCGGCTGCTCGCAGCGGCTGGGCGGGCAGAGCCGGGTGATGCTCTCCTCGGCCTTGATCCGGTAGAGGCCGCCGAGCGCGGTGAACAGGTTGTCCGGGTACTGCGAGTAGTGCGGCGCCACCGCCCGGTCCGGGTAGCGGCCGGTGAGCATGGCCGGCAGCGCGTAGGGCGTCCAGCCGCTGACGCCGGTGGCGTTGCGGTACCAGGTCGAGCCGGCGGCCAGCGCGGCGAAGTTCGGGTAGCGGGCGGCGTCGATCCGCCCGTCCGGGCCGAGCAGCGACACCAGCGGCAGCTCGTCCAGCACGATCATGACCACCGGCGGGTGGCTGCCCGCGCCGACCGTGCCGGCGGCGCCGCCGTCGCCCCGGGGCAGCACCACCGCCGAGGCCGGCGACGCGAACAGGAACAGCCCGACGAAGACCACCGGGCCGGCCGCGGCCACCCGCAGCACCCGGCGCAGCGCCCGCCACCGCCGGTGGGCGACCGCCGCGAGCGCCCCCGCCCCGCCGGCCACCAGCAGCAGCGGTACGCCCCGCAGCGGCGTCAGGTGGCGGCCGACCTGGACCGCGAGCGCGGCGAGCAGCAACCCGACCAGCGCGGTGTGCACCGCCGCCCGGGTGGGCCGGCCGCCGAGCAGCGCCAGTGCGCCGAGCGCCGCGAACGGCAGCGTGGGCACCAGCGCGATCAGCGCGACCAGGAGCAGCACGTCGGCCCGGGAGGCGCCGTGGAACAGGAAGAAGTCGGGGCTGCGACCGAGCACGTCCAGCAGCGGCTGGGTGACCACGAGGCCGACCAGCGCCGTCACCTCCGCCAGTCGCGCCGCCTCGGCCCGCCAGGCGCCACGCCGCCGGGGCGCGTCGGTGCCGGCCGGACGTGCCCGTGGTGGGGCGAGGGTGTCCTCAACCACCCACCACCACCTGGTAGAGCGTGCGGGTGCCGGACGGCAGCTCGACGCGCGCCACCACCCGGCCGCGCCGGGCCAGCAGCGCCTCGAACGCGTCCCGCCGGTAGTCGGGGAAGAGGCCGTCCGGCTTGTTGGCGAGCAGCCGCCGGGCCATCGGGTCGTCCGGGTGGACGAACTCCACCACCAGGCTGCCGCCGGTCCCGGTGAGCGCGACGAGCTGGTCGAGCACGTCCGGCAGCGGCACGTTGCGGCCGATCGCCAGGTGGTGCACCACGGCCAGGGCGAGCACCAGGTCGGCGCGCGCCCGGTCGACGAACGCGGCCCGCTCGACGCCGCGCCAGCCGCCGCCGGGCGACGGGTCGGCCAGGTCCATCACCAGCGGCAGGATCCGCCCCTCCCCCTCGTCGCGCAGCGCGCGGTAGAGCGCGTCGACCACGGCCGGGTCCTGCTCGACGGCGACCACGCACGCGGCGTGCCGGGCCGCGATGCGGGCGTACCGGCCGTCGTTGGCGCCCACGTCCAGTGCGGTGTGCGGCGCGGTGGCCGCCACCGCCCGGTCGACGAAGGCTTCCTTGGCCTGCCGGTCCGGCACCGAGTAGGCGCAGGTGCGCTGGTAGTCCGACCAGTGGCTGTCGCCGGGCCGGTGGTCGAGCCGGCGGACCAGCCGGGTGAGTCCGCGTACGGTGGCCAGGGCCAGGTCGCGGGAGAAGCCGGCGGCACGCAGTTGGGCGCGGACGTCGCTGCTGCTGGCGTCGGCGTGGCGGGCCTGCATCGCGCCGTGCAGGTGCACGTGGGTGGGTACGCCGGCGCGCCAGCGGCGGGTGCCGGCGAACAGGCGGCGCATCTGGTCCGGCTCGACGCCGTCGATCCGGGCCCGCAGGAACGGCTGGAAGTCCAGCCCGAGGTGGGCCTGGATCAGCAGCGGGTAGAGCAGCGTCTGGCAGAACTGCCGGTAGCCGGCCCAGGGTTCACCGTCGCGCAGCGCCTCGAACGAGCCGACGTCGATGAAGACCGGCCGGGCGCCGCGCCACTGCACGTTGTAGGCCGACCCGTCCTTGGTGGTGAAGCCGGCGTCCAGCGCGGCGCGCAGCACGTCCAGGTGCAGCAGCGCCGCGTCGCGCAGCATCGCGTACGACCACTCGTAGGGGTGGGACACGAACGGGATGCGGTCGTGCCGCAGCACCGCGGCCCAGGGCACGTCGACCGGGGTGGGGACGAGTTCCTCGGTGCCGACCAGGTGGCCGGCGGCGGTGAGGTCACGGAAGAGGTCGGTGGCGGCCAGCGCCCGCCAGTCCCGCGCGGACCGCTCGTCGAGCCCGCGCAGCACCTCCCCGGCCCGGTGGAAGACCCGGTTGCCGGGGTCGCGGAAGGAGCCTGGTTCGACGCGGACGCCGGTGTCGGGAACCGTCATGCCGTCAGCCCTGGTCGGTGGGCTGGCGACGGAACCGGGTCACCAGGCGCCGCCAGTAGAGCTTGGCGGCCACGGCCACTCCGGCCACCCCGCCGACCACCGCCTGCACGATGAGACTGCCGGATCCCGCGTCCAGGTAGGCCAGGTGCGTCACGGCTGCTTTTCCTTCCCTCGCCGGTCATCGGAGCCCAGCCCGGTATGTGAGGTTTATTGCTCAAAGCCGGGCTTATCCCCTACGGTACGCGTCTGACCGGACACGCGCGGCCACACCGGGCACTCCTTTCCCCGTCCGATCCGTTCAAGACGAAGCGGCCCCTGGCCACCTACCGTGGCTGCCATGACACCGCAGTTCGATCTCGTCGGGACCGTCGTCACCGACATGGCCCGCACCCTCGACTTCTACCGCCGGCTGGGGCTGCCGATCCCGGCCGGCGCCGAGACGGAACCGCACGTGGAGGTCACCCTGCCCAACGGGGTCCGGCTGGCCTGGGACACCGTCGACACCATCCGCGGCTTCCATCCCGGTTTCACGCCGTCCGCCGGCAGCCCGCGGATGAGCCTGGCCTTCCGCTGCGCCGGCCCGGCCGAGGTGGACCGCTGGTACGCCGAGCTGACCGCCGCCGGCCACCACGGGGAACTGCCGCCGTGGGACGCCGTCTGGGGCCAGCGGTACGCGGTCCTGCACGATCCGGACGGCAACGGCGTGGACCTGTTCGCGCCGCTGCCGGCCGGCTGACCGCACGCCCTCGCCGCCGGCCGGGGCGGTCAGCCGGAGGGCGGCATTGCGGCGTGCTCCCGCCCGTCACCCGGCCGACGGGGCAGCCACCCGGCCGGCGGCGGCGTGCTCCCGCCCGTCGCCCGGTCGGCGCGGCGGTCCGCCGGTCAGTCGGTGGGCGGGGCGAGCAGCCGGGTCGGTGGGACGCCGGCCAGCTCCCGCACGTCGCGGGTGAGGTGGGCCTGGTCGGCGTACCCGGACCGCGCGGCGACCTCGGCGAGCGGCACGCCGCCACGGGCCAGGTCCAGCGCGCGACGCATGCGCAGGATGCGGGCCAGCGTCTTCGGGCCGTACCCGAACAGGGCCCGGCTGCGCCGGTGCAGGGCCCGCGCGCCGAGGCCGACCTCGGCGGCGGTCGCGGCGACCGTGGCCCCGGCGGCGAGCCGGGCGGCCACGTGCGCGCCGAGCGGGTCGGGCCCACCGGCGGCCCGCAGCCGGTCGAGCGCCACCTCCTCCAGGGCCGTGGCGCCGGCGTCCGACCAGCGGGCCGCGCACCGCGACCCGGTTGGACCGGTCGCCGCCCGGACCCGTTCGGCCAGGTCCACGGCGGCGCGGCCCCACAGGTCGGCGAGCGGGACACGTCGGTCCCGTAGTTCCTCGGCGGGCACCCCGAACACGGCCGGGCCGACGCCCGGCGGCAGGCGCAGCCCGATCCACCTCTCCCCCGGCGCTGACCACGACACCTGCGCCACCCGGTCCGGCCCGGCCACCAGCAGCCCGGCCCGACTGGACCAGAGCAGGTCCAGACACCCGTCCGGCAGCACGCGCACCGGCCCGGCGCCGGGCGAGACGCTCGCCCACCGCACCGCCGACCGGATGCCCACCGCCGCCCGTTCCCGGTACATCCGTCCACCCTGCCACCCACCGTCGATCATGAAGTTGGCGGCAGGTCTTCGCGGCGTGTCGCGACCGCCGACTTCATGATCGACGAGGCTGGGGATCAGGGGCGGTGGTGCAGGGCCAGACGCAGCAGCAGGAAGCGCAGCGCGGTGGCGACCAGGTTGGCCGCCACCAGGACGGCCAGCTCGACCGCGCGCGGCGGGACCGTCACGGCGTGCAGGACGGCCAGGGAGCCACTGGTCAGGGCCAGGCCCAGCGCGAACGCGAGCAGCCCCTGGAGGTGGTGCCGTCCGGCATGCCGGCGGCCGGTGACGCCGAACGTCAGCCGGCGGTTGGCCGCCGTGTTCGCCACCGCGGTCAGCAGCAGCGCCAGCAGGTTCGCCGGTTGCGCGCCGAGCGGGCCGCGGGCCACCAGGAAAAGCACCAGGTACGCGAGCGTGCTGGCCACCCCCACCGCGGCGAAGCGGACGAGCTGGCCGGGCAGCCCGACCGGCACCTGCGCCGGCGGCGCCGGCAGCGGCCCCCGGCCGAGCTGGGCGCGCAGTCGCGCCAACGGCAACGCGCCGGTGAGCAGCGCGCGGCCCAGCCGTCCGATGCCGCGCAGGTCGGCCAGGGCGGTGGCGACCACGTCCACCCGGCTGTCCGGGTCGTCCACCCAGTCCACCGGCACCTCGTGGATCCGCAGCCCGGCCCGCTGGGCCAGCACCAGCAGCTCCGTGTCGAAGAACCAGCCGGTGTCCTGGACCAGCGGCAGCAGCTCGGCCGCCACGTCGGCGCGGATCGCCTTGAACCCGCACTGGGCGTCGGAGAAGCGCACCGCGAGCGTGCCGCGCAGCAGCAGGTTGTAGCCCCGGGAGATCACCTCCCGCCTGGCGCCCCGGACCACCCGGCTGGTGCGCGCCAGCCGGGTGCCGATGGCCAGGTCGGAATGCCCGGACAGCAGCGGCGCCACCAGCGGCGGCAGCGCCGCCAGATCGGTGGAGAGGTCCACGTCCAGGTACGCGAGCACCGGTGCCGGCGAGGCCGACCAGGCGGCCCGCAACGCCCGTCCGCGCCCCTTCTCCGCCAGGTGCAGCACCGCCACCTCGGGCAGCTCGGCGGCGAGCGCCTCGGCCAACGCCAGGGTGCCGTCGGAGCTGGCGTTGTCGGCCACCGTGATCCGGAACGGGTACGGGAACTGGGCGGTCAGGTAGGCGTGCAGCCGCCGGACACAGGGGCCGAGGTCGACCTCCTCGTTGTAGACCGGGACCACCACGTCCAGCACCACGCCCTCGGCGGTGGGCCGGGCCTGCACGGCGGCCCGGGGCTCCGGCATCAGGATCATCGCTCAGCCCTGCTTTCCGCTGCTCAGGTCGTACACGGTCACCCCGTCGACGGTGGTCGCGGTGAAGTTCTCGGCGACCCAGGCGGTGATCTCGGCCGACGCGCTGCTGCCGCCGTTGGCCCGGAACCCGCCGCCGCCGAGGAACCAGTGGATCCGGCCGTCGGCCACGTACCGCTGGAACTGCGCCAGCGTCGGCGACGGGTCGCTGCCGTTGAAGCCGCCGATCGGCATCACCGGCTCGCCGGTGGCGAGTTGGTAGCCGGAGGCGTTGTTCGAGCCGATCGTGGCCGCGACCCAGGTGTAGTCCTCGGCGTCGGTCTTGAGCAGCGCCGTCATCTCGGCGCTCGGCTCACGCGCGTCGAGCAGCCCGCCCATGCCGCCGCCGCGTTGGCCACGCCCGACACCGCCGTCCTGACCGACACCGCCGTTCTGGCCGGTGCCGCCGTTCTGGCCGGTGCCGCCGTTCTGGCCGGTGCCGCCGTTCTGGCCGGTGCCGCCGTTCTGGCCGGTGCCGCCGTTCTGGCCGGTGCCGCCGTTCTGGCCGCCGGGAGCGCCGGGCGGCTGGCCGCCGCCCGGGAACCCCGGGAACGCGCCGTTCTGACCGCCTGGAAAACCCGGGAACGGACCGTTCCCGCCGCCCGGGAAGCCGGGCATCGCGCCGCCGCGGAACTCCCCGCCCGGCATCCGTCCGCCGGGGAAGCCGCCCCGGCCGCCCGGCCCGAAGCCACCCATCACGTCGGGGCCGGCGCTCGGGATCGAGCCGGTGTGCGGGGTCGCCGCGGTCTGGAGCGCGTACGCCGCCGGCCCGGCCAGCCCCGCCGACACCCCCAGCGCCGCCACCCCCGTCACCACCCCGCGCGTCCACCACCGACCCGCCCGACCCGCCCGACCCGCCCGACCCGTGGTGACCAAGGAGTTCGCGTCGGTGGGTGGCGCCCCGGCCGACACAAAGCCCTTGATCACCGGGAGGTCGAGGAGGGCCAGGAGGACGGCGGCGGTCAGGCCGGCCGTCAGGACGGTGGGACGCAGCCAGGGCTGCCAGTCGGGGCTGCGGCCGAGCAGGCGCCAGGACCACCAGGCGGTGACCGCCAGCGTGCCGGCCAGGACCAGCGTGGCGGCGTGTGCGCGCCAGCCGTTCCGCGCCGGGGTGCGCTCGGCCCCGACCGGTCCGGCCGACGCGACGCCGGGCCCGACGGGATCGGACGCGGCCGACACCAGACCGGCCGGCGGGGCCGGGGCGGTCGCCGGGGCAGGGGCAGTCGCCGGGGCAGGGGCAGTCGCCGGGGCGGGGGCGGTCGCCGGGGCAGGCATGGTCGCCGGGGAGGAGGCGGCAGCGGACGCGGTGGGCACGGTCCGGGCCCGCCAGAGCTGGGTGACCCCGATGCCGACTAGCGCGCCGACGGCCGGGGCCAGGGCGACCGTGTAGTAGGCGTGGAAGATGCCGGACATGAAGCTGAAGATCAGCCCGGTGACCAGCAGCCAACCGCCCCAGAGCAGCAGGCCGGCCCGGCGGCGGTCGGTCCGCGCCGACCGCCCGGCCAGCCACAGGCCGGCCACCAGCAGGATCAGCGCGGCCGGCAGCAGCCAGGAGATCTGCCCGCCGACCTCGGTGTCGAACATCCGCAGCAGACCTGCCTGGCCGGAGAACGGGCCGCCGCCCCCGCCGCCCGGCCGACCGCCCCCGCCGACGCTGCCCACCTCGTCACCGGTGATCCGGCCCAGGCCGTTGTAGCCGAGGGTCAGCTCCAGGATGCTGTTGTGCTGCGAGCCGCCGACGTACGGACGGGCGCTGGCCGGCACCAACTCCACGACCGCCACCCACCAGCCGGCGGACACCACCACGGCCAGCCCGGCCAGCAGGAGCTGACGGATCCGCCGCCACAGGCCGGTCGGCGCCGCCAGCAGGTAGACACCGGCGAACACCGGGATCACCAGGAACGCCTGGAGCATCTTGGTGAGGAAGCCGAAGCCGACCAGCGCGCCGGCCAGCGCGATCCACCGGGTGCCCGCGGTCTCGACCGCCCGGACCGTGGCGTACGCGGCGGCCAGCAGCAGGAACACCAGCAGCGCGTCGGGGTTGTTGAACCGGAACATCAGCGTGGCCACCGGGGTCAGCGCCAGGACCGCGCCGGCGAGCAGACCGGCCACCGGGCCGTACCAGCGGCGCACGGTCGCGTACAGCACGGCCACCGACGCGACGCCGAGCAGCGCCTGCGGCACCAGGACCGACCAGGCGTTCAGCCCGAAGACGCGCACCGAGAGCGCCATCAGCCAGAGCGAGGCCGGCGTCTTGTCGACGGTGATCGAGTTGGCCGCGTCCGAGGAGCCGTAGAGGAACGCCGTCCAGCTCTCCGAGCCGGCCTGCACGGCCGCCGAGTAGAACGCGTTCGCCCAGCCGGAGGCGCCCAGACCCCACAGGTAGAGCAACCCGGTGGCCACCAGCAGGCCGAGCAGGGCCGGGCGGGCCCAGCGCGGGTCGCGGCCGGGCGGGTCCGCCGGGGTCGGGGTCGGCTCGGGTACGGGCGCGGCGGCCGGTCCGGTCGCGGGTGGGCCGGCGGACGCGGCTCGTCCGGGCGGGCCGGCCGTCGGCGAGGTCAGCAGGCTCTCGGTTCTGTCCATGCCGGCAAGCCTCGCCAGAGCCGCTGGCTCGTCCCCGTGAGCGACCTATGTGTCCGCTGTGGATCCCGGCAGCCAGACGCGGAACGCGGTGTGGCCGGGGCGGCTGGTCACCTCGACCCGGCCGTGGTGGGCCTCCACCACGGCGGCGACGATGGCCAGCCCCAGGCCGGTGCTGCCGTGCGCGCGGGAGCGCGAGCCGTCGCCGCGGGCGAACCGTTCGAACACCTCCGGTTGCAGCTCGGCCGGGATGCCCGGCCCGTCGTCGGTGACCCGGAGTTCCACGCCGTCCGGGGCCGGTGACAGTCGGGTGGTCACGGTGGTGCCGGCCGGCGTGTGCACGCGCGCGTTGGCGAGCAGGTTCGTCAGCACCTGGTGCAGGCGGTGGCCGTCGCCGGTGACGGTGAGCGGCTCGTCCGGCAGGTCGAGCTGCCAGCGGTGTTCCGGGCCGGCCACGTGCGCGTCACTGACCGCGTCCACCGCCATGGCGGTCAGGTCGACCGGGTCGGCGGCCAGCGGTCGGCCGGAGTCCAACCGGGCGAGCAGCAGCAGGTCGTCCACGAGGCTGGTCATCCGGGTGCTCTCCGACTCGACCCGGCGCAACGCGTGCGCCACGTCCGGTGGCACCTCCTGCCGGCCGCGCCGGGCCACTTCCGCGTACCCCCGGATGGCGGCCAGCGGCGTCCGCAGCTCGTGGCTGGCGTCGGCGACGAACTGGCGTACCCGCGTCTCGCTGGCCTGCCGGGCGGCGAGCGCGGCGGCGACGTGGCCGAGCATCCGGTTGAGCGCGCCCCCGACCTGCCCGACCTCGGTGCGCGGGTCGGTGTCGGCGGCCGGCACCCGGACCGACAGCGCCACCTCGCCCCGGTCCAGCGGCAGCTCGGTGACCCGGGCGGCGGTGGCGGCGACCCGGTTCAACGGCCGCAGCGTGCCCCGGACGATGAGCGCGCCGAGACCGCCGGCGATGACCAGCCCGGCACCGATCACCCCGGCCTGGGCCACCACCATCCACATGACCGTCTCGTCGACCTCGGCCAGCGGGATGGCGAAGACCAGGACGTCGCCGTCGGGCATCTGCCGGGCCACCGCCCGGTAGTCGCCGCGTCCGGCGAGCGCGACCGTGCGCGGCGCGGCATCGGGACGGAGCCGGGCCAGCGGCGCCACCTCGTCCGCCGGCACCGTGGTCGGCTGCGTGGCCGCCTGCCGGAACGCCAGGGCGACCTTCCCGTCGACGACCCGCGCCGCCACGGACTCGGCCGGGTAGCCGGGTGGGAACCCCGGGCGGAAGGTGTCCGGCCGGTCCTGCGGCAGCTCGAAGGGAGAGGGCTGCCGCACGTGGCGGCGGGATTCGCCACCGGTGAGCTGGTCGTCGATCCGCGTGATCAGGAAGTGCCGCAGCGCGACCGTGGTCAGGCCGCCGATGCCGACGCTGACCAGCGCCAGCAGCGCCACCACGGAGAGCACCAGGCGGCGGCGCAGCGACCAGCCGGCCAGCCGGCGGCGCAGCCGCCCGCCCCGGTCACTCCGCGGGCTTGAGGACATAGCCCGCGCCGCGCAGCGTATGGATCATGGGCGCGCGGCCCGCGTCGATCTTCTTGCGCAGGTACGAGATGTACAGCTCGACCACGTTGGCCTGGCCGCCGAAGTCGTAGTTCCAGACCCGGTCGAGGATCTGCGCCTTGCTGAGCACCCGGCGCGGGTTGCGCATCAGGTAGCGCAGCAGCTCGAACTCGGTGGCGGTGAGCGTGATCAGGGCGTCACCGCGGCGGACCTCGTGGCTGTCCTCGTCGAGGCTGAGGTCGCCGACGGTCAGCACCGCCTCCTCCCGGGCGGCGACCGCGAACCCGGAGCGGCGCAGCAGGGCGCGCAGCCGGGCGATCACCTCCTCCAGGCTGAACGGCTTGGTGACGTAGTCGTCACCGCCGACGGTGAGCCCGGCGACGCGCTCCTCCACCGCGTCCCGGGCGGTCAGGAACAGCACCGGCACGCTGGGCGACTGCTCGCGCAGGCGACGCAGCACCTGGAAGCCGTCCAGGTCGGGCAGCATCACGTCGAGCACCACGGCGTCCGGCCGGAACTGGCGGGCCGCGCTGATCGCCGCCATCCCGTTGCCGGCGGTGGCGACCTGCCAGCCCTCGTAGCGCAGGGCCATCGACAGCAGGTCGGTGAGCGTCGGCTCGTCGTCCACCACCAGCACCCGCACCGGTTCGCCGTCCGGTCGACGCAGTTCGATCCGGCCCTGCGCGGCCTGCCCGTTCATGACCATGCTCCCCATCGTGGGCGCGCCGGCTGTACCGGTGCTGTCCCGATCCTGTGTACCAGCTGTGCCGGCGGCGCGTGGGGATCAGGCGGACCGATCCGGCCTTCCCCGGCCGACTACCCGGTGGTAACTTGCCGGCATGTCCATCGACGGCCGTCCCACCGGCCGGCTTACCGGCCGGGTGGTGCCGGTGACCGGCGCGGCCCGGGGCACCGGCCCCGGCACGTCGCCGGCCGGGCCGTGACCGCGCCGGATCCCCGCCCCGGCGGGCAGGTGGTCTTCGAGCGGCGCGGCGCCGGGCCGGCGCTGGTGCTGCGGCACGGCATCGGCCACCACGGCGGCGCCTGGCTGCCGGTGCTGGACCGGCTCGCCGGGACGCACGACGTGATCGCCGTCGACCTGCCCGGCTTCGGCCGGTCCCCGGTGCCCGCCGCCGGCCTGCCCGCCGACATGCCCGGGCTGGTGGCCGGCGTGGTCGAGCTTTTCGCCGCGCTCGGGCTGGACCGCCCGCACGTGGCCGGCAACAGCCTCGGTGGCGCGATCGCGCTGGAGCTGGCCGCCGCCGGGGCGGTCGCCTCGGCCACCGCGCTGTCGCCGGCCGGCTTCTGCACCGCACGCGAGCTGCGCTGGGCGCTCACCGTGCTCACCCTGCACCGCAACGCGGCCCGGCTGCCCGAGCCGGTGCTGCGTCACCTGTTCGCCGCGCCGGCGCTGCGGGCCGTGGCGCTGGGCATGATCCTGGCCCGGCCGGACCGGTTGACGCCGGACGTGGCGCTCGCGGACGCCCGCGCGCTGCGCCGGGCACGCGCGTTCCGCGCCGTCGCCCGCGCCGGCCGGGGGTACGCCTTCGCCGGCCGGCCCACCGTCCCGGTGACGGTGGCCTGGGGCACCCGGGACCGCATCCTGCCCCACCGGCAGGCCGCGCTGGCCCGCGCCCGGCTGCCCACCGCCCGGCACCTGGACCTGCCCGGCTGCGGGCACGTGCCGATGCACGACGACCCGGAGCTGGTCGCCTCGGTCATCCTCGGCACCACCGGTGTCCAGCCGGCCTGAACCGTCCGCGCCGCGCCGGGTCGACGCGCCGCCACGTCCGCCCCTACTCGGTGGCGCCGAACGGGTCCGTGCGCACGTAGCGCATCGTCCAGCCGTCCGGGCCGACCCGGTCGCCCCGCTCGTAGAGATGGTCCGCCACGTCGGCGGGCGGCTGCTCGGGGTGGCGCAGGATCCACCGGCGCGGCGGCGCGCCGTCCGGTTCCGCCGGCAGGTCCCGGGCCACGCCGTCGGCCGGACCACCGACGAACCGTACGCGCACCAGCGCCACGCTCACCCTCCGTCCCGGCGTCGACACCCCCGCTCGCGAAGCTACCCCGACGGCCGACCCACCCCGGGCGGTTTGCACAGCTCGGAGGCCGGGTAGCGGGTCCGGGGGGACCGGACGAGACAGGGAGTGGTCGATGAGGACGCTGGGCGGGCGGTACGAGCTCGAACAGCGCGCGGCCGTGGGTGGCATGTCGGAGGTGTGGCGCGCACACGACCGCGTGCTGGACCGGACCGTCGCGATCAAGCTGATCTCGCCGGGGCTGGACGGCGACGCCGGTTCGGTGGAACGGATCCAAGCCGAGGCCCGCTCGGCGGCGCGGCTGGTGCACCCGAACGTGGCCAGCGTGCACGACTTCGGCACCGCCACGCTGCCGGACGGACGGCCGGTGCCCTACATCGTGATGGAGCTGGCCGAGGGCGAGACGCTCGCCGCGCACCTGCGCGCCGGCCCGCTGGACTGGCATATCGCGGTGCGGGTCTGCGCCGAGGTGTGCGCCGCGCTGGCCGCCGCGCACGGGCACGGCATCGTGCACCGGGACGTGAAGCCGGCAAACGTGATCCTCACCCCGTCCGGCGTGAAGGTGCTCGACTTCGGCATCGCCACGCCGGCCGGCGCGCTCGACCACACCCCGGAGGGAATCGTGGTGGGCACCCCGGCGTACCTCGCCCCGGAGCAGCTCGACCGGCAACCGGCCACCCCGGCCGCCGACATGTACGCGCTCGGCGTGCTGCTCTACTACTGCCTGACCGGCCGGCTGCCGTACGACGCCGTCAGCACCACCCAGCTGCTCGGCGCACGTCGCCGCCTGCCGCCCCGGCCGCTGCCGGAGGTCCCCGGGCTGCCGGCCGAGGTGGTCGAGCTGTGCGAGCGTTGCCTCGACTCCGACCCCGCCGCGCGGCCGACCAGCCCGATGGCCGCGCTGCTGCTGGCCGAGGCGGTCGACGCCCGCATCTACGTGCCGATGACCGTGGTGCTGCCCCGGCAGCGGATCGGCGAGACGTCCCCGTGGACCGGACGGGACGCCGCCGAGGCGACCGAGGCGATGGCCGTGGACGCCGCCACGAGCGGGGGGATCCGCTGAGCGTACTGCGGTTTCGCCCGTCGGCGGCCGGGAACGCGGGCCGGTGAGTGACGGGAGGAACGCGATGCCGGATCCGAGTTCCTGGCTGGCCGAGACGGCCACGGCGACCGCGGCGGGCGGTCACGTACGCACCGACGACGGCGGTTTCTCCTCCGCCCTGGCGTCCCCGCTGGCGCCACACTGTTCCGGTCTGACGCCGGAGCAGTTGTTGGCCGCCGCGTTCGCCTCCTGCCTGCACCACGCCGCGGTGGAGGCGGCCGGCGAGATCACCGACGAGGCGCACACCGTGCAGGTGACCGCCGAGGCGACGCTGGGCCGCGACGACGACGGCCGCTACCGGGCCGACGTGCACGCCGAGATCTCCTCGGCCGGACTCACCCGGGACCAGTTGGCCGAGCTGGTCGCGTACGCCGACCGGCTCTGGCCGTTCTCCAGCGGTGACCCGAGCCGCCACCGGCTCACGGTCACCCCGGCCGAGAACGGCCGGCACTGAACGCCCGGCTCACCAGCGGAAGCCGGCGGTCACCGCGCGGTGGTCGGTGTCCGGCGTGTGCACCACGCCCGCGGCGGTCGGGGTGAGCCCCCGGTAGAGCACGTGGTCCGGGCGGGTCACCGGCACCTCCGCCGGCCAGGTGAAGCCGAAGCCCTGCCCGGCCTCGGCCTGCGCGTCGCCGAGCAGTCGGGTCAGCGGGTCGAAGACCCGGTCGGTGGTGGCCGTGTTCAGGTCGCCGAGCACCACCAGCCGGTCGGCCGGGTCGGCACGGACGGCGCGGGCCAGCGCCGCCACCGTCTCGTCGCGGGTGGTGGTGTGCCCGGCGCGGGCGGAGCCGAGGTGGACGACGTACACGGTCAGGTCGCCCTGCGGGGCGGCCACCACGGCGCGCAGCGCGCGGTCCCAGCCCAGCCCGGTGTCCACGCCGTGGGTTTCGCGGATCGGCCAGCGGCTCCACAGCGCCACCGTGGAGACCGCCGTCCGGTGCGGGTAGCGGCCGGCCAGGGCGGGCGCGATCCGCTCCCCGTCGTCGACCTCCTGCAACCCGATCAGGTCCGGGGCGTCATCGGCCAGCGCGCCGACGGTGGCGGCCGGGTCGGGGTTCCCGGATCGCAGGTTCTGGCTGGCCACCCGCACCGAGGTGCCGTCGGCGCCGGCGGCCGGGGGCAGCCAGGCCCGACCGAAGAGCCCGGCCCAGACCAGCGCCGGCACCAGCACGGCGAGCAGCGCGCGGCGGGAGCGGCGCAGCAGCGCCGCGAGCCCGAGCAAAGGTACGCCGAGACCGAGCAGCGGGGTGGCGCTGTCCACCAGGCTGCCCAGCCCGTGCACGTTGGGCACCGCCCGGTGCCCGAGCAGGAGCACGGTGAGCAGCACGGCGCAGGAGATGACGATCGTGCCCCGGCGGCCCCGCCGACCGGCGGGCTCACCGGCGGCCCGTTCGTCGACCCTCTGCTCCGTCACCGTCCGCATCGTATCGAGCGGCCGGACACCCGGTGCGCCGCATTCGGGTAGCCGCACCGGCCCCGGACGGTGGCGGGTCGGGGACGGCTGGCCTCGGCGGGCCGGCGTCGATCACGTGGCCGGGTGACCGGTGGGTCCTCCCCCGTTCGGAGGAGGTCGTCACGACGGGCACGGCAACGGGACTCATGCCCGGATCGTCATCCCGAATCCGTCATGAGCGACTTTACGGAGAACAGAGGCTTGATCGTTTGATGAGCGGCTGACGGTTATGCCGCACCGGATTCCGGCAAACTGTGGCGCATGCCACCAACCACCCCGATGGCAAGCGCCGCGAAGCTTTCTAGCCTCGGCGGGTGCATCCCGACCACCCCGACCACCAGCCATCGCCCGCGAACCGTCCGGTTGGCCGAACGATCGACCCGGCATCGGCCGAACGCCGGGTGGGGCGGCACCGCTCCCCGGAGCCACCCCGGCGCGGCGCGGCCCGCTCCCGCCCCGGCCGGATCGCGGTGGCCACCGGCGTCACCTGCTGCCTCGGCCTGATCGGCGTGGTCGGCGTCGGCGAGGCCGGGCAGCCGCCCCTGGAGGTACGCGAGGCGCTCGCCGACCGGGCCGCCGTCGAGCAGCGCGCCTCCCGCGACTTCACCCGCGCGGTGCCGCCCGCCGCCGCCCCGGCGTCGCCCGCCCCGGTCGCCACCCCGAGCCCGAGGCCGGCGGAGAGGAAGCCACCGAGGAAGGTGGTCCGCCCGAAGCACCCGCGCCCCGTCGCCGGCCTGGACCAGCGGCAGATGGACAACGCGAAGGCGATCGTCGACGTCGGCCGGGACATGCGGCTGCCGCGCCGGGCGATGGTGGTGGCGGTGGCCACCGCCATGCAGGAGAGCGACCTGCACAACCTGGCCAGCGACGTGCTGCCCGAGTCGTTCGCGCAGCCGCACCAGGGCAGCGGCTCCGACCACGACTCGGTCGGGCTGTTCCAGCAGCGCCCGAGCAGCGGCTGGGGCACGGTCACCGAACTCATGCGACCGGCGTACGCGGCCCGGGCGTTCTACACCGCGCTGGTCGACGTCCCGGGCTGGGCGGACATGAGCGTCACCGGCGCAGCCCAGGCGGTCCAGATCTCCGCGTTCCCCGACGCGTACGCGAAACACGAGAAGCGGGCCACCACGGTGGTGGCGGCGCTGTCCTGAGGCCCGGAACGCCGCCTCACCGCCCGGCGGCGGCGGTGGGGGTGTCGGCGGACACGCGGGCGCCGGAGAGGATCTCGTCGACCCGGGCCTCGTGGCGGCGGCGGGCCAGCAGCGCGGCCTCGAACTCACGGCGCGCCCGCACCGCCTCCGCGTACGCCTCCTCCCGCACCCGGCGGGCCTCCTCCCGGGCGGCGTCCAGCTCAGCCCGGGCCCGGGCCAGCAGCTCGGCGGCCTCCCGCTCGACGACCGACGGGCCGGCCGGGACGGACCCGTCGGCCGGCGCCGCGCGGCGCCGGAGATAGTCGCAGAGGTGCCCGGCGTCCAGCCGGATCTGGTCCCACTCCCGGCCCGTCCCCGCGACGCCCTCCGCACGCGCCGCCAGCCGGCGCAGCCGGAGATCCAGCTCGTCCAGGCAGGCATCCACCTGACGCCGGTCGTAACCGGCCTCCACCACCGAGAACCTCATGCTGTCGCCCCCCAGGCAGCCGGCGCGCGTCCCCCACCTGACGATCCTGCGGGGCGGGCGGGACCGGCGGCGGCCGTTCACCGGAAATGTTCAGCATCCGGACACCGGGACGGGCGGGTCGTCAGGCGTGCTTGGGGAGCACGACCACCCGACCGAAGAACTCGTCGATGCGGCGCACCACGTCGTTGAAGTCGTCCAGGTCGATCGGCTTGGTGACGTACGCGTTGGCCTGGAGCGTGTAGCTGCTCACCACGTCCGTGTCGGCGTTGGAGGTGGTGAGCACCACGATCGGGATGCTCCGGAGGTTCTCGTCCCGCTTGACCTCGCCGAGCACCTGCCGCCCGTCCATCCGGGGCATGTTGAGGTCGAGCAGGATGACGTCCGGTCGCTGCGCCCCGGTGTGCCGGCCCTCGCGACGGAGGAACTCCATCGCCTCCTCGCCGTCGGCGACCACGTCGATGACCTTCTCGACGTCCGACTCCTCGAGCGCCTCCTCGATCATCAGGACGTCACCCGGATCGTCGTCCACCACCAGGATGCGGACCGGGCTCGAACTGGGCTGACCCATGGGGCTACCTGCTTCGTGTCGAGGAGGGCACCGGCCGCGCGGCCGGCCGTTGGCGGGGAAATCTATCCGATCAGGAGCTGGCCGACGGCGTCGGGTCGACCGTGTCGCGGTCGTCGTGCAGCACCTCGGCCAGCCCGGTCACCTGGAGCACCCGGGCGACCCGGCCGGCCGCCCCGGTGAGCCGCAGCCAGCCACCGTCGGCGGCGACGAGGTTGTCCCCGCGGACGAAGGCGGCGATGCCTGTCGAGTCGCAGAACGTCAGCTCGGTGAGGTCGAGCAGCAGCTCGCGCCGGCCCTCGGCGACCAGCCGGTCGATCTCGGCGGTCAGCTCCCCGGCCGTGCTGAGGTCCAGTTCGCCGGCGAGCCGGAGGCAGGTCACGCCCTGGTCCCGCTGGGCGGACGTGACGGCGAACGTCACCGTGGCCCCTCTCACTTCCACCGCAGGCAGACGCTTGCAGTACAGCAAGTATAGGGGGAGTCCCGTCCGGCCCCGGTCAGCGGCCCGCCGCCACCGACGCCCGGCCGCCCACCACGGCCCGCCCCCGCTCCAGGAAGCCGGAGGCGCGGGGGAAGTCCCGTAGCTGCTGTCCATAGTGGTCGAGCGTGAGGCCGACCGCGCCCGCCGGCACGCCGCGACTGACCAAAATCTCCACCAACCACTCGACGAACTCGGCGAACAGCGTCCCGTCGTCGACGTAGAGCGCGGCGGCCAGAAAGTCGACGATGTAGCCCAGGTCGCCCACTGTCGAGTCGAGCTGCGCCGGCGTGTAGTCGACCACCGTCGGCACCCGCTCGCGCAGGTCGGCCAGCGCGCTGTCGATCAGCTCACCCCGCCGCTTGACCAGGCTGGCGTACTCGTCGTCGACGAGGTGGTCCAGCCGTGCGGGCGGCGTCGCGCGCAGCGCCCGGTCGTCGGCGACCAGGTCGGCCGCGGCCGGCGCGTCCGGCGCCCACGCCACACCGAGCACCCGCGCCCAGCGGCCGTCCGCGCCGAACCCACGCCCACCCACCACCACCGGCACGTCGGACCGGCGGCACGCCTCGATCATCCGGTGGGCGTGCGGCAGCCGCATCGGCAGCGCGCAGGCCAGGGCCACCGCGTCGGCGTCGTAACGGTGCAGGTAGGACACCAGGTGCGCGGACGGCACGCTGGCACCGAGAAAGACCACCTGCCAGCCGCGCAGCCGCAGCACCTCGGCGACCAGCCGGGCCGGCAGCGCGTGCCACTCACCGTCCATGCAGGCCATCACGATCCGGCCGCGGGTCGGCCGGGGATCGGCGTACGCGGCGACCGCGGCCACCACCCGCTCGCTGATGTGGGTGGCGGCGTGCTCCTGGGCCACGCTCCACTCGTTGCGTGCCCACCGCTCGCCCACCTCGGCCTGCGCCGGGGCGACCAGGTCGAGCAGGACCCGCTCGGCCGGCGCGCCCGCCTCCAGCAGCCCCCGGGCGACCGCCACCGCGCCCTGCTCGTCGGCCTCGGCCAGGCACTCCAGATAGCGGGCGAAGGCGTACGCCGGGCTTGCTGCGGTGGTCGTCGCGGTCACTCGGGCAGCTCCCTCGTCGGTTCGGCGCTCGTCGGGCCCGGCACCGCGTGCAGGTGACGGGTCGCGCGGCCGGCCGCACCGGTCGCCCGCAACGCCAGCACCGCGATGTCGTCGTGGTCACCGTGGGCGAGCCAGTCGCAGGTCACCTGCTCGACCCGCTCGGCCAGCGCCGGCGCGGGCATCCGGTGACAGCCGGTCACGGCGTTGAGCAGCCGGTCGGCGCCGAACTGCTCGTCGCCGCGCCACCCGCCCCGCGCCTCGGTCACGCCGTCGCTGTAGAGCAGGCACGTCTCGCCCGGCGCCAGGTGCACGGTGGCCTCGCCGATCCGCGGATCCGGCACCACGCCGATCAGCATGCCGCTCAACGGCACCACCTCGACCTCGCCGGAGGCGCGCAACACCAGCGGCGGCAGGTGACCGCCGCCGGCCATCGTCAGGGTCAGCCCGCCGTCGCGGTGCGGCCGGGCCACCCCGAGCACCATGGTGGCGAACCGGCCCTGCCCGTGGGCCTGGGTGGTCTCCAGCAACGCGTCGTTGAGCAGCTTCAGCAGCCGCGCCGGCTGCGGCTGCACCCGGTGCAACGCGTGCAGGCACTGGCGGAGCTGGCCGGTGAAGACCGCCGCTTCCACGCCCTTGCCCGACACGTCGCCGAGGAAGAAGACCGAGCCGCCGTCGGCCAGCCGGTGCGAGCCGTAGAAGTCGCCGCCGATGCGCAGACCGGCCTGCGCCGGCCGGTACGCCGTACCCCACTGCACGCCCGAGGCCGCCGCCGGCTCGACCGGCACCAGGCTGGCCTGCAACGTGTCGGCCACCTCGGCCTGGTCGCGGTAGAGCATGGCGGTGGTCAGCGCCGCGCCGGCCCGGGCCGCGAACGCGCGCACCAGGTCGACGTCGGCCTCGTCGTACCAGCGACCGGCCCGGCGGGCCACCAGCAGCACACCGACCGGGGCGTCCCGGCCCGGCAGCGGCACCACCCGGGCGGTGGCGCCGGTCACGTCCAGGCCGGGCAGCCAGCCCGCCTCGGCGGCCTGCTCGACGAGCCAGTCCAGCGCGTGCGGTTCGGTCCCGGCGAGGCCGGCCTCGATGGCCGCGGGCAGCGCGCTGGCGGGCAGCACGCCGCCGTCCACGGTGGGCGCGTCGTCCTCGGCGCGCACCGCCCGCCACCAGCGGGCCCGGCCGGAACGCGGGGCCAGCACCAGCACCCCCACGTCGGCCACCGTGGGCACCGCCAGCCGCGCCACCGCGGCGGCGGCCCGGTCGGGATGCAGCGGATTGCCGAGCTTCTCGCCGACCACGGCGAGGAACAACGAACGGGCCCGCTCGGCGAGCAACGCGTCCGCCCGGCTGACGCTCTCGGTGACGTCCTCGACGTACCAGCAGCGCCGGGCGTGGGAGAGTGCGACCGGGCGCAGCCGCAACCGCCGGCCGTGGTGGGTGAACTCGGTCCGACCGTCGCCGCCCAGCGCCGCCACGCCGGTGGCGGCGAGCACCTCGCCCGGCACGACCTCGGGGACCAGCCGCTCCGCGACCGGGCTCACGTGCCGCACCACGCCGTCGGCGTCGCAGACGATGAGACCCTCGCGGAAGTGCTCCACGACCTCGGACCAGTCGGGGACGGGGACGATCGAGGCGTCGTGGTCGGGGGCCAGCAGTGGGAGGACAGACGCCGTGGGAGCGCCGGCGGACCACACCCGAGCCCGGTCGGCACTCGGCGTGGAGATCCGTCCGTCGCCCGGGTCGGAACCCCTGACGTCGGCAGCAGTCACCAGCTGAGCCCCACTCTCCTCGTCGACATCGGCGGAGCGCCGGAAGTGGCGCCTGTGGTCACATCTCGTCACCCCACCCTACGCGGGTATGCCCGGAGCGCCACCGGACGGCGGCGCGGCGCCGCGAACACACGCCGAGCGCCCCGGCCCCGGGGTTGTTACGATCCGGACGTCCCTGCCAGACCGGCAGCCTGCGGAAAGGGCGTGATGGTGGTTCCTCGACGGAGAAAGCCCGAAGCGACGCCGCTGAGCATCTCCGTGGACCATTCCGACCCGGGCGTTCCGGTCGTCCGCGTCGGCGGCGACCTGGCCTACGCCACCGCGGCACCGCTGCGCGCCGAGGTCGACCGCCTGCTCGTCGCGCGTCCCACCCGGCTGGTGCTGGATTTCGGCGACCTGGTCTTCCTGGACAGCACCGGCCTGTCGGTGATCGTGCACGCCTGGCGCGAGGGGCAGCAGGCCGGCACCGTGATCCAGCTCCGGGCGGTCCCCCGCTTCCTGGCGACCATCCTCGACCTGACCGGGGTGACCGGTCTGCTGGACCGCCCGCCTGTCCACCGGTCCGCGGCCGACTCCACCGCGTCCGCCTGACCCCGGAGGTTTCCGGGCCACGGACGACTGGGAACATGGACCTGTGCCCTCCCCGCTGTTGACCATCGAGGTGGACCGGCGCGACGCCGGCTCCGCCCGGCTCCGGCTGGCCGGCGAGCTGGACTTCGACACCGCGCCGGAACTCGTCGAGGCCGCCGCCGGGCTGCGCCGCGACGGTCTTCAGGAGCTGTGGCTCGACTTCACCGACGTGACGCTCTGCGACTCCTCCGGGCTGAGCGCACTGGTGCTGATCCACCGCGCCGGCACCGGCGCGGTCCACCTGCTCGGCCTGAACGCGCAGATCCGACAGCTACTGGACCGCACCGGCCTGGCCGAGCTGCTCACCGCCCCGCCCCGCACGGCGACCGGCGACGCCCGCGAGGTGGGCTGACCGACCCGCGTCCCGTCCCCGGGCAGGGGGCGGCCCCCGACCCTGGGACCAGGGGTCGGGGGCCTGGAGGAAGGCTCAGGCGGTGGGCGCCACGGCCATGCGGCGCGGGACGCCGTCCCGCGGCTCCCCCGTCGCCGACGGTTCGGCGTCCTCCGGCACACCGGCGTCAGGCGTCTGGAACAGGTAACGGACGAAGTCTCCGGCCCCGTCGTCGTCCGCGCCGGGCCACTGCCCCACGCAGTCGACGCCGACCACTTCCCGCCCACCGCCGTCGGCGCCCTCCAGCAGCGCCCAGAGCGTCACCGGGTAGCAGCGGGTGGCATCCGGGCCGAGGCGCCAGCGGGCGTACCAACCGGGACGAGCGGGGACGATCTCCACGATCCGTTTCATGACGACCTGCCCTTCCGCGTGCGTCGGAAGTTGTCCGGTCCACCCCGATCGTGCGGCCCCACCGGGTGACCGCTCCTCACCCGCAGCGAATGAAGCGGAACGCCCCGCCGGGCGCCGTTAGCTTCCCCGTGGCACCGGGAAGGCGACCGGCGCAAGCGCAACCGACCCGGAACGAGGTGCGACGATGCGCAAGCAGATGGAGGGCGACAACCAGCGCCGCCGGGCCCTGGCCCGCCAGGCCCGGGAACAGGGGCGGCGACCGAGCCAGACCGGCGCCAGCCTGAGCGCGTCCAAGCAGGTCACCTCGCTGGACCAGCACGAGCGGTCCGGCCCGCCGCCGGCCGGCCGGCACAAGCCCAACAGCACGCGGGGCGGGCCCACGCCGCCGGCGGTGGGGGTGGCCGAGCGGCCCCGCCCGCTACCGGATCCGCCGCCGGACCGGGGCGTCCGGCGCCGCTACCGGGACCTCGTCGACGACGTGAGCCGCCGCGCCGGCGTCGACTTCGCCGAGGCGAAGGTCGCGGCGGAGGCCACCGTGCTGGCGCTGGCCTGGGCGCTCGACGACGCGGAGCGGGAACGGCTGCTCGAAGCGGTGCCGGTGAAGCTGCACGACGTGGTCCCGGTGGACGGCATCGAACGGCGGCAGGACCTGCCGGGCTTCCTGGCCGAGGTCGGACGGCGCAGCCGGCTCACCCCGGAACAGGCCCGCTACCAGGCGGAGGCGACGCTGGCCGCGCTCGCCGACGCCGACGCCGAGCTGGTCGGGTCGTTGCGCGTACCCGACGGGTTGCGGGATTTGCTCGGGCCGGCCGAGTACGGCGGCGGCTTGGTGGGCGCCAGCTCCGCCACCGCGCCGCTTACCGAGGCGGAGCTGCGCGAGGCGCTCGCCACGCTGCCGTACTGGTCCAGTGACCGGCGCTCGCTGGTGCGCACCATCGAGCTGCCCGGCGGCAACCTGGACCGGGTGCTGGACCGGCTGGACCGGCTCCGGGCCGAGGGCGGGCGCGGCCCGCAGATCGGCCGGCCGGACCCGGACAACGCGGTGCTCACCGTCCGGACCCAGCAGGTCGACGGCGTGACCGCCGCGGACGTGGACCTGGCGCACCGCGTCGACGACGCCGTCGACGCGGCCGGCGCCGGCATGGCCGCCGGCTGACTTGCGAGGCGGGGTCCCCGCTCGACGCCGCCGGTACCGGCGGGGGCCCCGACCTGCACCGCATCCGCGCCGGTAGCGTTCCGGACGTGGAGCGCGACCGCGAGGTGCTGGAGATCGTCGTCGACCCGGCCCGGCCCACCGGGCGGACGCTGCTCGCCGACGGCGTCGAGCAGTCCTACGTGGACGTGGCCGACGCCCGTCACCTGCACTTCGAGTACGTGCGACGGATCGCCACGGTGGTCGACCTGAGCGCACCGCCCGGACAGCCGCTGACCGCCCTGCACCTGGGCGGCGGCGCGCTCACGCTGCCCCGCTGGCTGGCCGCCACCCGGCCCGGCTCGGCGCAGCGGGTGGTCGAACGCGATCCCGGCGTGGTCGAGCTGGTCCGCCGGAAGCTGCCGCCGCTGCCGCCGGAGGTGACGGTGGTGCTGGGCGACGCCCGCGCCGCGGTCGCCGGGGCGCCGGACGCCGCATACGACCTGGTGGTGGGCGACGTCTACCGGGCGGCCCGGATGCCCGCGCACGTGTCGGCCGTCGAGTTCGCCGCCGAGGCGGCCCGGGTGCTCCGCCCGGACGGCGTCTACCTGGTGAACCTCACCGACCTGCCGCCGCTGGCGCACACCCGCGCGCAGGTGGCCACGCTGCGCGCCGTCTTCGCCGACGTCTGCCTGCTCACCGACCGGAGGATGCTGCGCGGCCGGCGGTACGGCAACGTGGTGCTCGCCGGCGCACTCCGGCCGGGGCGGCTGCCGGTCCGCCGGATCGCCGCGCGGGTCGCCGGTGACCCGGTGCCCGGGACCGTGCTGCACGCCGCCGCACTCGACGCGTTCGCCGCGGACGCCTGGCCGGTCACCGACGCCGACCTGCGGTGAGCCCGGGAGCGTAGCGATCCTCCCGGCGCGCGGCGTGGAGTTTCTCCGCCGGCAGGGCGGGTAGCCGCGCCGGATGAGCGTCGCCGACGACCGGTCCACCGCCCGCCGGACGTTGATCGTGATCGGTCTGGTGCTGGCCACCCTGGTCGGGTTGGCGCTGGTCTGGGCGACCCGGCGGGTGCTCGTCTGGGGGTTGGTCGCGGCGTTCCTCGCGGTCGCGCTCAAGCCGCTCGTCGACCGGCTGGAGCGTCGGGTACAGCGGCGGGCACTGGCCACCCTGCTGGTCTTCCTGGCCACGTTCGTGCTGCTCGCGGCGCTGGGTACGGTGATCGTCCTGCCGTTGGTGGACGAGCTGGGCCGGCTCGCCGACCGGGTGCCGGAGTTGGTGCACGAGGCCCAGGCCGGGCGGGGACCGGTCGGCCGGCTGCTGGACCGCCTGCACCTGCTCCGGTACGCCGAGCCCGGCCAGTTGCGCCGGTACGGCTCCCGGCTCGGCGAGCCGACGGTCGGGCTGGTCCGGGGCGCGGCGCAGGCCGCCGCAGCGCTGGTCACGGTGGTGGTGCTGGCGTACCTGATGGTGCTGGAGGCGCCCCGGATCGTGGCGGCGACGCTGCGGCTGGTCGGGGACGGCCCGGCGGAGCGGTTGCGGCGCATCGGCCGCGACTCCTCCCGGATCGTCACCGGCTACCTGAGCGGAAACCTGGTGATCAGCCTGATCTGCGGCGGCCTGACGTTCGTGGTGCTGCTTCTGCTCGGGGTGCCGTTCGCCGCGGTGATCGCGCTGGTGGTCGCCGTGTTCGACCTGATCCCGCTGGTCGGCGCCACGATGGGCGCGATCGTCGCGGCCGGCGCGGGCTTCGCGCGCTCCCCCACGGCCGGCGTCGTGGTGCTGGTCTTCTTCGTGGTCTACCAGCAGGTGGAGAACCACCTGCTGCAACCGGTGATCATGGCTCGCGCGGTCCGGCTCAACCCGTTGACCGTGCTGGTCAGCGTGCTGCTGGCGGCCGAGCTGGCCGGGCTGGTCGGCGCGCTGCTGGCGATCCCGGCGGCCGGCGTCGTGCAGGTGCTGCTGCGCGAGTTCGTTCCGGCCGGACGGCTGGTGCTGGCCGCTCCGGCGGACCCGGGGCCGGGCCCGGGAGGCGGTCCGGCCGGCGACCCGGATCCCGTGGCGCGGGACCGGCCGCCGGCCGGCGGATGACCCCGGGTGTCAGGGCCGGCGGACCAGCTCCGGGGACTCGCTCTCCAGCGGCACCGCGTTGGCCGGCACGAGACCGAGCTGCACGGCCGGCCGGGGCAGGGTCGCGTCGAGCGCCCAGTCCGCGGCGACGCGGGGCCGGTTGCCGGGCATGGCCAGCAGGTGGTAGCCGCGGGTGACCGCCTTGGCCGGCAGGCCGGACAGCGGCACCTTGAGCGGGTTCGCCGCCGCGTCCTTGCCGCCCAGGTCCACCACCCAGCCCAGGTCGTGGTGCTTGTAGGACTTGCGGGTGCCCTGGCCGTACGAGGCGGCGATGTTGTGCGCGGCCAGCTTGCCCTGCCGCTGGGCGTGCTGCGCGGTCATCGCGCACACCTGGCCGGGGCGGGTCGGGTCGGGGACGGCCGCCGCGTCACCGCAGGCGAACACCTCCGGGTACCCGGGAACGTTGAGGAACCCGTCGACCACCAACCGGCCCTTCTCGGTGCGCAGGCCCAGGTCGGCCACGAACGGGTCGGGGCGTACCCCGACGCACCAGATGAGGCTGCACGTGGGCACGTACTCGCCGTCGGTGAGCATCACGCCGTCCGGGGTGGCCTCGCCGACCGAGGTGCCCATCCGCACGTCCACCCCGCGGCGACGCAGCACCCGGTCGGCGGTGACGGACATCCGCCGGTCCAGTTCGGGCAGCACCCGCGGGGCGACGTCGAGCAGCATCCAGCGGGGCCGGACGGTCAGGTGCGGACGCTGGGCCACCAGCCGGTCGGTGAACAACTGCCCGTGCGCGGCGACCTCGGTGCCGGTGTAGCCGGCGCCGACCACCACGAACGTGGTGCGGGCCCGCTGCTCGGCCGGGTCGTCGGTCAGCTCGGCCAGCTCGACCTGCCGGACCACGTGATCGTGCAGGTAGAGCGCCTCGGGCAGGCCGCGGAAGCCGTGCGCGTACTCGGTGACCCCGGGGATGGGCAGCAGCTTGTTGACGCTGCCGACGGAGAGGACCAGCCGGTCGTACGCGAGCTGGCCGTGCTCGCCCTCGGCGGAGCGGTAGCCGACCCAGCGGTTCTGGAGATCCACCCGGTCGGCCTCGCCGACCACCACCCGGACGCCGTCGAGCGTGCCGGCGAGCGGCACCGAGATCCGGGTCGGCTCGACCACGCCGGCCGCGACCTCGGGCAGCAGCGGCAGGTAGAGGAAGTAGTCGGTCGTGTTCAACAGGACGATCTCGGCCCGGTCGCGGGCCAGCCGGCGCAACGTCTTGGCCGCGTGGTACCCGGCGAACCCGGCCCCCACGATCACCACACGTGGTTTCGTCATGTCTGCTGCCGTTCCCGGGCAGACCTCCGACAAACGTCAGGACAACCCATCCACCCCGGCCGATATGGACATTCCTCGTGATCGGCGCGAGGATGCCGGGATGGGAAACCACGAGTCCGCCGAGGGCCCACCCACGAGGTCGAGCCGGCGTACCTTCCTCACCGCCTCGGCCGCGGCCACCGCCGCCGCCGTCACCACGCCGCTCGCCGCGGGCCCGGCGTCCGCGGCGGCCGACACGCCGCGCGGCCCGGGGCGACCGGCCCGGCCGCAGCCGCCGGACCGCGAGCTGACCGCGCTGCTGCGCGAGATCGACCGGGCCCGGATCGAGGCCACCGTCCGTCGCCTGGCCGCGTTCGGCACCCGGCACACGCTCTCCAGCCAGGACGATCCGGTACGCGGCATCGGCGCCGCCCGGGACTGGATCCACGCGCAACTGGCCGGGTACGCCGCCGCCTCCGGCGGCCGGATGACAGTCGAACTCCAGTCGTACGTGCAGGAGCCCGCCTCCCGGATCCCGACCGCCACCACCATCACCAACGTGGTGGCCACGCTGCGCGGCGGCGTCACGCCCGAGCGGGTGTACGTGATCACCGGCCACTACGACTCCCGCGCCACCGACGTGATGGACGCGGTCAGCGACGCCCCGGGCGCCGACGACGACGCGTCCGGCGTGGCCGTGGTGCTGGAACTGGCCCGGGTGCTGGCCACCCGCCGCACCGAGGCGACGATCGTGCTCGCCGCCGTCGCCGGCGAGGAGCAGGGCCTGTACGGCTCGGCGTACCTGGCCGGCCGGTTGAAGGCGGCCGGCGTGGACGTGCAGGGCATGTTCAGCAACGACATCGTCGGCAGCAGCACCGCCGACGACGGCACCCGCGACCCGCGTACCGTGCGACTGTTCGCCGAGGGCGTGCCGACCGCCGAGACGCCGGCGGAGGCGAGCGTGCGGCAGTCCGTCGGCGGCGAGAACGACTCCCCGTCCCGGCAGCTCGCCCGGTTCGTCACCGACGTGGCGGACCACGGCGCGACCGGGATGGACGTGCGGGTGATCTACCGGCGGGACCGCTACCTGCGCGGCAGCGACCACATCTCGTTCCTGCGCGAGGGCTGGCCGGCCGGCCGGTTCACCGAGCCCGCCGAGGACTTCGCCCACCAGCACCAGGACGTCCGGGTGGTCGACGGCGTGCAGTACGGCGACCTGCCCGAGTTCTGCGACTTCGACTACATCACCCGGGTGGCCCGGGTGAACGGCGCGGCGCTCTGGTCGCTCGCCCAGGCCCCGGGCACACCGAAGGGCGCCACCGTGGTCACCACGAACCTGACCAACGACACCACGCTGCGCTGGCAGCGCGGCACCGAGCCGGACCTGGCCGGCTACGAGGTGGTGTGGCGGGAGACCACCGCCGACCAATGGCAGAAGGTGCTGGCGGTCGGCGACGTCACCGAGGTGACCATCGACCTGTCCAAGGACAACGTGTTCTTCGGCGTACGCGCGGTGGACCGGGCCGGGCACCGCAGCCCCGTCGCGTTCCCGAGGCCCGGTAGCTGAGGCCGGTCAGGGTGTCGACGGGGCCGTGATCGCCCAGCGCTCGTGGTCCCGCCACGCGCCGTCCACGAACAGGTAGTCCGGGGAGAATCCCTCCAGCCGGAACCCGAGGCGGCGGGCCAGCCGCTTCGACGGCTCGTTGCCCGGCTGGATGTTCGCCTCCAACCGGTGCAGCCCGAGCGCGCCGAACGCGTGCGCGATCACCAGTCGCACGCCGGCCGAGGCGTGACCGGTCCCCGCGTACGGGCGGAACGCGGCGTAACCGAGGTAGCCGCCCCGTAGCGCGCCCAGCACAATGCCGCCGATGTTCGCGTACCCGGCGATCTCGCCGCTGGCCCGGTCGCAGAACAGGAACCCGGAGGTGTCCTGCCGCCGGATCCGGCGCAGGTACGCCGCGTAGCGCTCGGCGTCGTCCGGCGCGGTCACCCACGGGTGGTGCAGGTCCCGGCTGCGCCGGGCGGCGGCCACGAACTCCGCCTCGTCGCCGGCCCGGGGACGTCGGATCGCGACGCGGCCGTCGCTGCGCAGGTATCTCACGTGCACCACTCTCGGCCATCCCCCACCCCACGCCCCCTCCACCCCTCCCCTCCCCCCACCCCGCCGTACCCCGGTGATCAAGGAGTTCGTGTCGCCCGCAGAGCCCAACCCCCACCCGAACTCCTTGATCATCGGGCCGAACCCGGCGCAACCCACACCACCCGCCCGGGCCGTGATGCGGGGCGTCCCGGGGCGGGTGCCCGGTTTCGTCGGCTATGCGGTGGTCGGGGTCACCGGCTCGGGGGAATCGGGGCCGGGGGCGGGGCGTTATACCTGGCAGACCGCGTGGAGCCCGGCCCCTGGGCCGCTGGCAGCCCGGTCGGAATGACCGGCCACCGGCCGTCGTTACACCCCCTGAGCCGCCGACCCCGGCCACCCCGCGTGGCCCCCGGTCGCACCGGCCCTCTCCGGGCCCCCGAGCAGGCCAACCCCTCGGCCGCCGGGCCCACCCCTTCAGACTTTCCCCCTGCGCGGCCCCCCGGCCGCGTCATCCCCCACCCCCCTTTGGGAGGCACTGTCATGGCTACCACTCTGCTGCGTACCACTGTGCTGACCGCTGCCGGTATCGCCGCGACCGCCGGTGGGATCGCCGGCCCCGCGATCGCCGCGCACGCCGCCCCCGCCGAGAAGACCGCCGTGGTCGCCGACCGCACGAGCGGCGAACGTGAGTTGGACGTGCGCTACGAAGCCCAGCCCAACTTCTACTACTGCGGCCCCGCCGCCGCCCGCAACGCCATCAGCGTGCTCGGCAAGAACATCGACGTGCACGCCATGGCCCGCGAGATGGGCACCACCGAGAACGGCACCAACAGCATCAACGACATCACCCCCGTCCTGAACAAGGAAACCGGCAAGACCTACCGGTCGGTCGAGATCAAGGACCCCAAGGCCAACGACACGCAGACCGACAAGCTGCGCGCCGACATCGTCCGCACCGTCGACGACGGCCGCGCCGTGGTCGCCAACATCGCCGGCACCACCACCGACACCGACGGCAGCACCCACTCCTTCGAAGGCGGCCACTACATCAGCGTCGTCGGCTACCAGAACAACGGCACCACCGTCACCATCGCCGACAGCGCCAACCCGAACACCGCCTCCTACCGGATCACCGTCGACAACCTCGCCGACTGGATCGCCACCCGCGGCTACAGCACCAGCTGAGCGAACACCGACAAGGGCCCGACCCCACGAACGGGGTCGGGCCCTTTCGGCGTATCCAACGGCTGCCTGCCGGTCATCTGGCCGTCACGTCGGTGTCGTCACCCGGACGGGTCGCTCCACCACGCTCGGTCGCGTCGGACAAGCCGGGCGACCAACGGAGGATCAGCTGTGGCAGCCGAGGAGGCGACGGACCGCCCACCGACCATCCGCCCCGACGTGAGCGTGGTCGTGCCGGTCTACAACACGCTCCGCTACCTGCGGCCCTGCCTCGACTCGCTGCTGCGGCAGACCATCGGGCACGACCGGATGGAGATCGTGGCGGTGGACGACGGGTCCACCGACGGCAGCGGTCGCCTGCTGGACCGGCTCGCCGCCCGGCACCCCGGCACGCTGCGGGTGGTCCACCAGGCCAACTCGGGCGGCCCGGCCGCGCCCTGCAACCGGGGTCTGGAGCTGGCCACCGGCCGGTACGTCTTCTTCCTCGGCTCGGACGACCGGCTCGGTCCCGAGGCGCTGGAACGGCTGGTCGCCGCCGCCGACCGGTACGGCTCCGACGTGGTGCTCGGCAAGGTCGTCGGCGTCAACGGCCGGCACGTCTTCGCCGACGTGTTCGCCGGCGGCAACATGGTCGACGTGAGCCTGTACGACTCGGCGCTGCCCTGGTCGTTGGCGAACACCAAGCTGTTCCGCCGCGAACTCGTCGACCGGCTCGGGTTGCGGTTCCCCGAGGACATGCCGGTCCTCAGCGACCAGCCGTTCACGCTGGCGGCCTGCCACCACGCCCGCCGGATCTCCGTGCTCGCCGACTACGACTACTACCACGCGGTACGCCGGCTGGACGCCCGCAACATCACCTACCACAGCCGGATCGAGCAGCGGACGGTCAGCGTGCAGCGGCTGTTCGCGTTCGTCGCTGACCTGATCCCGGCCGGTCCGCGCCGGGACGCCGTGTTGAGCCGGCACGTCGGGCTGGAACTGGCCAACCTGGTCGGCGACGACTTCCGCCGGCTGGACCGGGCCGCGCAGGAACGGGTGCACGCGACGGTCCGCCGGCTGGTCGACCGTCATCTCACCGACGGCATCCGGAACCGGCTCGACATCGAGGCCCGGCTGCGCCTGGGCGCGGTGACCGCCGGCGGCGTCGACGAGTTGCTGGCCGTCATCGCGCAGGACACGGAACGGGGCGTACCGGCCACGGTGGTGGAGGCCGGGCGGTGGCACGCCGGCTACCCGGGCGCCCCGGCCGCGTGGACCGACGTCACCGACGTACGCGCCGACTGGCTGGCCCGACTGGACACCGTCGAGGTGAGCTGGGTCGACGGGCGGACCGTGACGGTGACCGCGCGCAGCCCGTACCCCCGCTTCGCCGCCGAGGCCGGGCCGGTCCGGCTGGTGGCCGGTCCGGTCGCCGGCACCACCCGCCTGGACGCCACCGATCCGACCGGGCGGACCGTGCGCACCGACTTCCCGGTCGACCGGCTCCTCGCCGCCAGCGCGGCCAGCGGTCAGCGCCATCCGGTACGCGCCGACGTGGACGGCGGGCACGGCCGTGGCGGCGCGCCGGTCCGTGCGCCCCGGCTGGCCGCCGGCCGGCCGCGGCTGCTGCGGCACGGCACCCGGCTGTACGGGGTGGCCGCGACCGTCGATCCGCGTACCGGGCAGCTCGTCCTGTCCGTGGTGCCGGTGACCGTGGGGCAGCTGGTCAGCCGGCTGCGCCGTCGCTTCTCCGGGACGACGCGGCCGGCTCCGGCCGGCGTGCCGCCCCGGCTCGGGGTGGCCCCGGCGGACAGCGCCCCCGAACACGCGAACCACCACGCCGATCCCGTGCCGGCGAAGCTGGACCACCTGACCGTCGCGTCCTGAGGCCCGACGCGCGCCCGGTCAGGGGGCTGGGTGGAGGCGCTGATCCGGCGGCATGGCCACCTGGAGGTAGGTGGTGCCACGCAGGTCCAGCCAGGCGCGCTCCGGCGCGCGGACCAGGCGCACCATCACCCCGGTGCACGCCGGGCACCGCCCGACCAGGCCGGGGGCGTGCGAGTAGACGTGCAGGCCGGCCATCGGGCCGGTCATGCCGCAGTTGTCGCACCGCCCGGTGGTGGCGCTCAGGTCGACCGCGAGGAGTTCGCGCAGCGGTCCGTCGAGCATGTTGCCGTCCAGGTACGACGGTTCGGTCATGCGCCCTCCTCTGGTCGTCAGCCGGTCGGACCGAACCGTTCGGTCCGCACCCGCCGCGTCGGATGGCCGAGCCCCACCAGCAGGTCGGCCGCGGTCTCCACGAATCCGGTCGGACCGCAGACGTAGCAGAGCGGCTCCAACGCCGGTGGCCAGCCGTGACTGTTCACGTCGGCCAGCCCGATCCGGTGCGGCTCGCCCCGCCAGCCCTCGGGCGCCCGGCGGGTGTAGACGTACGCGACGTCCAGGCCCTGGTCGTCGCGGGCCCGGCGGCGCAGCTCGTCGGCGTAGATCACGTCGTCGGCGGTCCGCACCGAGTAGATGAGCCGGAACGGCGTCCGACTGCCGGCCGCCCGGCGGGCCCGGATCATGGCCATCAACGGCACCACCCCGGAACCGCCGGCCACCAGCAGCACCGGCTCGGTCCCGTCGGTCTGCCAGACGAACCAGCCGCCGACCGGGCCGCGCACCTCCACCGGGTCGCCCTCGGCGTACGTGTCGATCAGGTACGGCGACACCTCGCCGTCGGTCACCCGCTGCACGGTCACCTCGATCCGCTCGCCCTGCGCCGGGCCGGCGAGCGAGTACGAGCGGGCCGCCTGGTAGCCGTCGGCGGCGGTCAGGCGCAGGTCGACGTGCTGCCCGGGTAGGTGCCCCGGCCAACCCGGCACGTCAAGCACCAGCGTCTGGGCGGTCGCCGTCTCGACCCGCCGCTCGACCAGTCGGGCCACCCGCCAGGTCAGCGGCGCCACCACCCGGCCGCCGGCGGTCGGCGCGGTCATCTCAGTCACCCTGGTAGCGCTGCTCGCGCCACGGGTCGCCGTAGTCGTGGTAGCCGGCTGTCTCCCAGAAGCCGGGTCGGTCGTCGACGAGCAACCGGATGCCGCGCACCCATTTGGCGGACTTCCACAGGTAGAGGTGCGGCACGAGCAGCCGGGCCGGGCCGCCGTGCTCGGCCGGCAGGGGGCCGCCGTCGTACGTGTGCACCACCCAGGCTCGCCCGCCGCGCAGGTCGTCGAGCGGCAGGTTGGTGGTGTAGCCGCCGTACGAGTGGGCCAGCGCGTAGCGCGCGTCGGTGTCCACGCCGTCGAACAGCGTGTCCAGCGAGACGCCCTGCCAGGTGGTGCCGAGCTTGGACCAGCGGGTCACGCAGTGCAGGTCCACCGTCGGCGTGTCCTGCGGCAGTCGCATCAGTTCGTCCCAGGACCAGCGGTGTTCCGCGCCGGTCTCGCTGGTCAGCACGAACTCCCAGGTGTCGAGCGCCACGCGCGGCGTCGGGCCGGCGGAGAGCACCGGGAAGTCCTCGGTGAGGTACTGCCCCGGTGGCAGGTCCGGCGCGGACGAACGGGGCCGGCCCTGAAATCCCGGCGACACGATTCCCACCCGTCAGTCCTATCACCCCCGGTAGCGCCGAGGAACGGGTTCCGGGTGCAAGGCGGGCGCTAAGCGGGGTCCCCGCCTTGCGTCTCGTGCACGACGGTGCGGTCGCCGTCGCCGCTGCTGCGGGTGGCGCGGAGGCTGGTGATGGTGACGATCACCAGAACCCCGATGATCACGCCGAGCGAGGCCAGCGTCGGGATCTCCGGTACGCCCTTCCAGATGCCGTGCGCCCAGTGCAGGCCGAGCTTGAGCCCGATGAACGCCAGGATGACGGCGAGCCCGTAGCTGAGGTGCACCAGCCGGCTGAGCGCCGCGTGCAGCACGAAGTAGAGCGCCCGCAGGCCCAGCAGCGCGAACGCGTTGGTGGCGAACACCAGGTACGGATCCTCGGTGATGCCGTAGACGGCGGGCACCGAGTCGACCGCGAAGACGATGTCGGTGGCCAGCACCGCGACCACGACCAGCGCGAACGGGGTGAGCGCCCGCCGGCCCTGCTGCCGGATGGTCATCCGGGTGCCGTGGTACTCCTCGACCACCGGCATGACCTTGCGCAGCAGCCGCACGGACCGCATCTTGTTGATGTCGACCTCCTGCTCGTGCCCGGAGAGGGCGTCGCGCAGCAGCTTGACCGCGGTGGCGATCAGGATGAGCGCGAAGAGCAGGAAGGCGAAGTCGAGCGTCTGGAGGGCGGCGGCGCCGAGCGCGATGAAGATCGCGCGCAGCACCAGCGCGCCGGCGATGCCGTAGAGCAGCACCCGCTGGGCGAGCACGGCGGGCACCGCGAACGCAGCCAGCAGCAGCATGAACACGAACAGGTTGTCGACCGAGAGCGACTTCTCGACCAGGTAACCGGTGAGGTACTCGACGCCCTGCTGGCTGCCGTAGCGGGACCAGATCCAGGCGCCGAAGGCCAGCGGCAGGGCGATGTAGAAGGCCGACCAGCCGAGCGCCTCCCGGATGGAGACCTCGTGCGGCTTGCGGGTGACCAGGAAGTCCAGCACCAGCAGCGCGAGCACGCCGGCGATCGTCACCGCCCACAGCGTGGGCGTGCCCACCGACGACAGCTCGGCGGCGGACAGGTAGGACACTTCGGTCATGGGGCCTCCTCGAACACCGTGTCATGTTCGAGGTCTCCTTCACCCACGGTTTCGTGGGCAACCACCCGAGGCTCGCCCCGGGGGCTCGCCGTACTGACCGGAATGGTTCGTGGGAAGTACTCCCCTCGCGACTCCAAGGCTAGGCCAACCGGAGCCGGACGCCAAGTCGGGGCACAGGTGATTGCCCTGGTCAACCGCTGTGGGGGCCTTCGGGCCGTGGCGTCGTGAGGTTCGGACACCTAGGGTGACGCGGGTGACCAACTCCGGACCGCTGACCGGCGTACGGGTGATCGAGCTGGCCGGCATCGGCCCGGGGCCGTTCGCCGCCATGATGCTGGCCGACCTGGGCGCGGACGTGGTCCGGGTGGACCGGGTGGGCGGCGGCGGGTTCGGCGCGTTCCCCGGCGACCTGCTGAACCGCAACCGGCGCTCGATCGCGCTGGACCTGAAACACCCGGACGGCCGGGAGCTGCTGCTGTCGCTCGTGGCCGGCGCGGACGCGCTGGTCGAGGGATTCCGCCCGGGGGTGGCCGAGCGGCTCGGCCTCGGCCCGCGGGAGTGCCTCGCCGCCAACCCGCGACTGGTGTACGGGCGGATGACCGGCTGGGGGCAGGACGGGCCGCTCGCCCGGACCGCCGGCCACGACATCGACTACCTGGCGCTGACCGGCGCGCTGCACGGGGTGGGCCGGGCCGGCGAGCGTCCGGTGCCCCCGATGAACCTGCTCGGCGACTTCGGCGGCGGCGGCATGATGCTGGCCCTGGGCGTGGTCGCGGCCGTGTACGCGGTGCGCGGCGGGGCACCCGGCCAGGTGGTCGACGCGGCCATCGTGGACGGTGTGTCGGTGCTGGCCACCCAGATCCACGCGCTGCGCGGCCTCGGCCTCTGGCAGGACCCGCGGGGCGTGAACCTGCTCGACGGCGGCGCGCCGTTCTACGACACGTACGAGTGCGCCGACGGGCGGTACGTGGCGGTGGGCGCGCTGGAGCCGCAGTTCTACGCCGAACTGGTCCGGCTCACCGGCTTTCCGGTGGACGGCGACGACGCCCCGGACCGGGACGACCCGGCGAACTGGCCGGCGTTGCGCGCGGCCTGGGCGCGGCTGTTCCGGACCCGGTCCCGGGACGAGTGGGCGGAACTGCTGGCCGGCACGGACGCCTGCGTGGCGCCGGTGCTCGACTGGGCGGAGGCGCCCCGGCATCCGCACCTGGCCGCCCGGGACGTCTTCGTCGCGCCGGACGGGGTCGTCCAGCCGGCCCCGGCGCCGCGCTTCTCGGCCACGCCGACCGCGGTGCGCCGCCCGCCACCGCGGCCCGGCGAGCACACCGACGAGGTGCTGGCCGACGCCGGTGTGGACGCCGCCCGGATCGCCGCGCTGCGCGCCGCCGGCGCGGTCGGGTGAGCGGGCACCGCGGATCTCACTGACGGTAGCCCCCGCTGCGGTCACTGTCCGTTTCCGCGCGGCGCGGGTGACGGGTGTCGCTGTCGGCGCCTTTGCTCTGCAGCCACCGACGCAGCGGGGCCTTGACCTGGCCTTGCAGGCGTGAAGGCGCGGCGACGGTCGAGCCGGCGCCGTTACTCCCCGTGCGGGATGCGCCGGTGGCTGCAGAGCAAAGGCGGTTCCGGGTGACCGCGACGGGTCCGGCCGTCGTGACGGACGGTATCCACCTTCGACGCGGCCGATCCCACGCCGGCCAACGTCCCCGCCGGCCAACGTCCCCGCCGGCCAACGTCCCCGCCGGCCGACGTCCACGCCGGCCGACGTCAGCGCCGGCGGGTGGCGGCCGGCGCGAGGGCCGGCTCCACCATGTCCCGGTAGTCGCGGGGCAGTTGCACCACCACGTCGGCGAACTCGCCACCGCTGATCGCCTCGCGCAGCGTGGCGAACACCGCCCGCGCCGCGCCTCGGGCGACGTTCTCGTCGCAGTCGGCCCGCCGAGCGACCCGGGCGACGAACTCGGCCGCCCCGAACCGTTCGGCCGCCTCGGTGTGCGGATGGGGGTTGAGCATCCCCCACAGCGGCTTCGGCAGTTGCGCGGCGAGGTCCAGCACCTCGCCGCCGGTCAGCCGCTCGGCCAGCGTCTCCAGCGTGGCGGCGGTGAGCGTCGCGGCCCGGTCCTCGGCGGTCCCGGTGAGCCGGGCGACCCGGGCCACGAACGTGTGGTGGTCCATGGGTGGTACCCCCCTTCGGTGCGCGCGGAGCGGCTACCCGCCCCGGCGCGACCGAAACAGCGGGAGATCGGGGCGTGAGCCGCCGCGCTACGGGTAACCGCCGCGCGGTCATGACCCGACAACTGGCGCGAGGAGCCCGACCCATGGCGAGTTATTCGGACGTCCTTGAGTACCTGTCCGCGCTGGACTACCCGGCGGAGAAGGACGACGTCATCCGGGAGGCGGAGCGGGAGGGCGCGCCGCCGGACGTGTTGCGGGCGTTGCGCGCGTTGCCGCCGGTGGACTACGCCAACGGCACCGAGGTGGCGCGGTCGGCCGGCATCGACGCGGCCCCCGAGGTCAGCCGGTCGCAGCGGGCGGCCCAGGCCCGGGACGACCACCCACGCGTCTCGCAGCACGTACGCCGGATCTGAGCCCGTCCGGCGCCGCCCGGTCGCGTCGCGGCCGGGCGCGACGCCGTGCCCGGGCACACCGTGGGTGGGGGTCCGTCGACAGGCGGGCGCCCCGGGTCACGAACCGCGACCTGGGGCGCCACGCAACACCTGGCCCTGACGGTGCGCGCCCGAATCGGGTCGCGATCACCAGGCGGTGGATGTTCGCCCGAACCGGGCGGGCATCACTGCCACGATCATCATACGACGTGCCATCAGCCGAACGGGTGAGATCCGGGAAAGTGTGTCCGGGGGCACGTCGCTCAGCCGCGGAGGCCGCCACTGCGGTCGCGGGCCTTGAGCCGGGTGGTGGGCAACGCGGGCGCGGGCAGCGGCGGCGCGGCGTCGTCGGCGACCGTGCCGAACCGGCGACCGGCCATCCAGTCCTCCCGCGCGGCGGCGACCTCCTCGTGCGACCGGCCGACGAAGTTCCACCACATCACCAGCGGCTCGTCGAACGGTGCGCCGCCGAGCAGCAGCAGCCGGCTGCCCGGCGCGACGCGCAGCGTCACCGTCGTCCGGCCGGCGCCCAGGTAGAGCAACGCGCCGGGGGCCAACGCCAACCCGTCGACCTCGGCCGATCCTGACATCGCCAGCAGCCCGTACTCGAAGTCGGGGCGCAACCGCAGCGTGGCCGACGCCGGACCGCGCGCCTCGAGCTGCGCGCCGAGCAGCGGGGTGTGCGCGACGGCCGGCGAGCGCTCCCCGCCGAACTCCCCGACGAGCAGCGTCAGGTCCAGGTCGCCGTCGCGCCACCGGGGCAACTCGGCGTGGTGGGCGAAGTCCGGGTCGCCGGCCCGGGCCGGGTCGGGCAGCGCCACCCAGAGCTGCACGCCGTGCATCAGCGGTGGATGGACCAGCGGTGAGCGCTCCGAGTGGGCGATGCCCCGGCCGGAGGTCATCACGTTGAGCTGGCCGGGACGAATCGGTTGCACGTTGCCGAGGCTGTCCCGGTGCAGGATCTCGCCGTCGAGCAGCCAGGTGACGGTCTGGAGCCCGGTGTGCGGGTGCGGTGGCACCTCCATGCCGGGCCGCTGCGCCACGTCGTCCGGGCCGAAGTGGTCGACGAAGCACCACGCGCCGACCATCCGCCGCTGCCGCTGCGGCAGCAGCCGGCGCACCGTGGTGTAGCGGCCGAGCGGGACGTCGTGCCCGGGCAGCAGCACACTGCCCGGATCGGTGGCGCCGACGCCGGGTGGGAGCGTCTGCGCGGGCAACGATTCGGTACGGTCCACCGCCCGAACTGTACGCTCAGTCCGCGGTGACGCTCACCGCGTTCGCACCGGCCACCAGGTCGAGGTAGAGCCGGTCCGCCGCCCGGTCCCAGCCCGGTGAGCTGACCAGATCCCCGGCGGCGATGCCGGCGCGGCGCTCGTCGTACACGGCCAGCGAGCCGGCGCCGGACGCCACCCGCACCCGGACCGGCGGCCGGCCCGGCACGGCCACGCTCAGGTCGCTGACCCCGCCGGTCATCCGCACGGTGAGCGTGCCGTCGAGCGGGGGCAACCGCAACCGGGTACGCGACGCGCCGCCGACCAGCTCGATCCCGGCGAGTCGGGCCGCGCCCAGGTCGAGCCGCTGCTCACGGACGCCGCCGACCAGCCGTACCCGCCAGGTCAGGCGGGCGTTGAGCACCACCTCGACGGCGGCCGGCCCGGAACGGCCGTTCTCGGCGATCCGCAGCCGGACCCGGTCGCCGGCCACCTGCGGGCGGGGCGTCACGCCGGCGTCGTCCGGCGCGCCGATCCGGTAGAGGTCGTCACCGAGGTCGGCGGCCCGCAGCGTGAAGCTGGTCAGACCGTCGACCAGCTCGAACTCGGCCTGCCGCCGGTCACCGCGCGGCGCGGTGAGCGTCTCGGCGGCGGCCACCTCGGCGCCACCGACGCCACCGGAGCCCACGTCGGTGGCCGGCGAGGGCGGCGGACCGCCGGAGAAGACCACCCCGAGGCGGGCCGGGTTGGACAGCGTCACCGCGACCGCCACCGCGCCGAGCACGACCACCAGCACGGCGGCGGCGGACAGCCAGCGGGCGGCCCCGGACCAGCGTGTGTCGGGCAGGTCGGCGTCGTCCCCGGATGCCGTCATGGTCGTCCCCTCTCGCCGGTCCCCACCGGGTCATACGTCTCCGTTTCCGCCACGGTTCATTCCGGCGGCGGGACGTGCTGACCGCGACCCGGCCGTCTGGACCGCCGGCACCGGCACCGGCCGCCTCTACCCGGCCTGCTGGTCGTCGTCGGTTCCGTACCAGCCGCCCCGGTAGACCGTGCCCGGCCGGGGCGGGGCCTCCGGGGTGGACCGGCGGGACCGGCGGACCCGGCTCACCACGAACCAGCCGACGCCGGCCACGACCGCCAGGATGACCACGTTCTGGAGCGTGCCGACGTACGCCTCGACCACGTGCCAGTTCTCGCCCAGCAGATAGCCGGCGAGCACGAACGCGGTGTTCCAGATCAGACTGCCCAGCGCGGTGAAGAGCAGGAACACCGGCACCGGCATCCGCTCCACGCCGGCCGGGATCGAGATCAGGCTGCGGAAGATCGGGATCATCCGGCCGAAGAACACGGCCTTGACGCCGTGCCGGAGGAACCACGCCTCGGTACGGTCCACGTCCGCCAGCTTGACCAGCGGCAGCCGGCCGACCAGGCGGCGCATCCGGTCCCGTCCGAGCGCCGCCCCGACGTAGTAGAGCGCCAGCGCGCCCAGCACCGACCCGAGCGTGGTCCAGGCGATCGCGCCGAACAGGCTCATCCGGCCCTGGCTGGCGGTGAACCCGGCCAGCGGCAGGATGACCTCGCTGGGGATGGGCGGGAACAGGTTCTCCAGGGCCACCGCGAGCCCGGCCCCGGGGCCGCCGAGACGTTCCACCAGGCCGGTGACCCAGCCGACGGGTCCTTCGCCGGCCGGCTCCGCGGCCCGCGCGGCACTCACCCGGGGGCCGGCGAGCAGCTGTGCGTTTCCGATCATCCGACCACGGTACGGGGCACTCCGGCCGGCGACCACGGAAAGCGGCGCCGGTTCCGGGCCCGACCCGCGCCCCGGCCGGGCCGGTCGCCGACCGGTGCGGGACGGTCAGCCTCCGTCGCCACGCAGCCGGTCGTAGGCGTCGAGCAGCCGGCGCAGCGCGGCGGCGGTGGCACCGTCGAGCTTGTCGTCGTCGGCCGCGTCCTCGATCCGCTCGTGCAGCTCCTCGACCCGCTTGGTGCGGTCCTTGAGCTTCCCCCGGTCCAGCTCGGCGGCCTTCTTCCGCAGGTCGTCGGCGGTCTTGCGGTCGATCAGCCGGGCCGCCTCGGCCCGGTCCAGCAGCTCGGTGAAGCGGTCCGCGAGCTGCCGGGCGGTGACCGGCTCGGCCACCGCCGACGACGGCGCGGCGCGGGTCGGCGCCGGGCGGGCGCTGCTCGACGCGGGCGCGGGCGGTGGGGCGGCGGCGGGCGCCGTGGCGGCCGGCGGCGTCCCGGAGCGGCCGTCGAACACCAGCGCGCCGACCAGCGCGAGCAGCAGCACCACCGCGCCGGCGACCAGCACGCCGGTGAGCCGGTTCGATGGGACCTCCGGGCGGGCCGGCGGGACCGGACGGGCCGCCACGGCGGGCCGCTCGATCAGCGTGGCGGGATGCGCCACCGGGGGCACCGTGGGCAGGAGCGCGGTCGGCGGGTCGACCGGGCGGCCGGCGCCGAGCCGGTCGGCGACCTGGGCGGCGGTGGGTCGCCGGGCCGGGTCGAGAGCCAGGCAGGCCAGCACCAGGTCGGCGACGTCGGCGGGCAGCCCGGGCACCCGCAGCGGCGGCACCGGGGGTCGCCGGTCCCGCAGGTCGACCACGTCGTCCCAGGTCCGCACCGGCAGCGGGGGCCGGCCGGTGAGGCTGCGGTAGAGCAGCGCGCCGAGCGCGTAGACGTCGCCGGCCGGGTGGGTGGGCCCGGGATCGAGTCGTTCCGGGGCGAAGTAGGCGGGGGTGCCGGCCAGCGGTTCACCGACCGGCCCGGTGACCGGCCGGTGCGGGCCGGCCGGCGCGGCGATGCCGAAGTCGAGCACTTTCGCGCCGGTCTCGGTGAGCATCACGTTGGCCGGCTTCACGTCCCGGTGCACCACGCCGATCCGGTGCGCGGCGGCCAGCGCGGCGGCGACCTGCCCGGCCGTCCGGAGCGCGTCCGGCCAGGCCAGCGGCCCGCCGGCCAACCGGTCGGCCAGCGTCCGCCCCGCCACCAGCTCCATGACCAGGTACGGCGTCACCACCCCGCCGGGCAGCGTGGCCTCGCCGTAGTCGTACACCTGGGTCACGTGCGGGTGGGTGAGTCGCGCGGCGGCGCGGGCCTCGCGTTGGATGGTGGCCCGCAGGTTCGGGTCCGCGGCGAGCCGGCCGGCGAGCGCCTTGACCGCGACCGGGCGGTGCAGCACCTCGTCGTCGGCGCGCCACACCTCGGACATCCCGCCGAGCCCGATGCGCGCGCGCAGGACGTACCGGTCGTGCAGCCGGAGATCGGGCGTGAACGACGACATGATGCCCCAGTCTGCCTGCCCACCCCCGGACCGCACCAACCCGCATCCGGCTCGCGCCGGCCGACGCGTCGGTCAGGGCTTGCGGGCCACCCCGCCGTACATGCTGACGTCGGCCGCGGAGGGCCGCAGCTCGGGATCATCGTCGGCGCGCCACTCGGCGACCGAGCAGACGCCCGGCTCGACCGGTTCGAGGCCGTCGAAGAAGCGCACGAACTCGTCCCGACCGCGCAGGTTGATCGTGCCGTGCGGGCCGCCGCGGGCCGCCGCCTTCGCCTCGTCGGCGAGCTGGGCCGGCAGGTGGTCGTGGGTGGCGTGTGAGGCGGCCAGGTAGCTGCCGGCCGGCAGCGCGTCCAGCAGCCGGGCGACCGTGGCGTAGGGGTCGTCCGCGTCCGGCACGAAGTGCAGCACCGCGACGAGCATCAACGCGACCGGCTCGGACAGGTCGAGGGTGCGGCGCAGCTCGGGGTGGGCGAGGATCTTCTCCGGGTCGCGCAGGTCCGCGTCGAGGTAGGCGGTGGCGCCCTCGGGCGAGCTGGTGAGCAGCGCCCGGGCGTGGGCCAGCACGATCGGGTCGTTGTCGACGTAGACCACCCGGGCGCTCGGGTCGACGGCCTGTGCCACCTCGTGCGTGTTGTCCGCGGTCGGGATGCCGGTGCCGATGTCGAGGAACTGGCGGATGCCCGCCTCGGCGGCCAGGTACCGGACCGCGCGCCGCAGGAACCGCCGGTTCTCCAGCGCGCTGAGCCGGATCGTCGGGAAGGCGGCGGCCATCGCGTCGCCGGACTCCCGGTCGGCCTGGAAGTTGTCCTTGCCGCCGAGCCAGTAGTTGTACCGCCGGGCCGGGTGGGCGACCGAGGTGTCGATCCGGTCGGCCGGGTGGCCCGGCTCGGTCGCCGTGCCGCTCGTCTCGCTGGTCAAGGCCGCCTCCACGACTCGCACGCCGCCGTTGCGGGGAGGCGTGCGTCCACTGTCTCCGGTACGCCGGTCATGGTATAGCCCGCCACGGCGGCGGTCAGGCCGGGTAGAGCTCGTCGCGGACGCGGGCCAGCAGCTCCCGGGTGCGCTCCGGCGGCGCGGCCTCGACGCACAACCGCTCCATCGCCTCGGCGTAGTAGTCGAGGTCGTCGCGCTTGTCGAGGTAGATGGCGCTGGTCAGCTGCTCGATGTAGACGATGTCCGGCAGGTCCGCGTCGCCGAAGCGCAGGATGCTGAAGGCGCCGCTGGCGGCGGCGTGCCCGCCGGCGGTGAACGGGACGATCTGGAGTCGCACGTGCGGCGCGGCGGTCGCCTCGATCAACGCGTCGAGCTGTTCGCGCATCACCGCGGCGCCACCGATCGGCCGACGCAGCACCGCCTCGTCCAGCACCGCCCACAGTTGCGGCGGGTTGGCGCGACGCAGCAGCTCCTGGCGCTCCATCCGCAGGTCGACGCGGCGGTCCAGCTCCGCCGGCGCCGCGCCGCGGTGCCCGAGCAGGATCACCTCCCGCGCGTACGCGGCGGTCTGTAGCAGGCCGGGCACGAACTGCACCTCGTACGTGCGGATCAGCGCGGCGGCGGCCTCCAGCCCCAGGTAGGACTGGAACCAGGCGGGCAGCACGTCGCCGTAGCGGTGCCACCAACCCGGGCTGTTCGCGTCCCGGGCCAGCTTGAGCAGCGCGGCGCGCTCGTCCGGCGCGGTGACGCCGTAGAGCGTGAGCAGGTCGGCGACGTCGCGTTCCTTGAAGCCGACCCGGCCCAGCTCCATCCGGCTGATCTTGGACTCGGAGGAGCGGATCTCCCAGCCGGCGCTCTCCCGGCTGACCCCGGCGCCCTCCCGCAGACGGCGGAGCTGCGCCCCGAGCAGCATGCGCAGGACCGTGGGACCACTTGTCGGTCCACCCTCGACGGGCACCGCCACCACCTGACCGCCCTCGCATCCCGGCTGCTCCCGACCGGGTGCCCTCCCGGCCGACGAGTAAGCATGCCATGAACCGACAGTGAGGTGAACTCCTCCGGACGGCGGATTCAGTCCCGTGTACGGGACGGTGGGATCAGGTGGTCGAAGTCCCCGTCCCGGGCACCGAGCACGAACGCCGCGATCTCGTCCACGGTGTAGATCAGCGCCGGCCCGTCGGGGTGCCGGGAGTTGCGTACCGCGATGCCGCTGCCGCCGGGCAGTTCGGCCAGCTCGACGCAGTTGCCGCTGGGATTGCTGCGGCGACTCTTCAACCACCGCATCGGGGGCAACTCGGTCACGGGTACGCCGTTCGGGGGCTGTTGCATGGGCGTCCTTCGGGAAGAGCCAGCCGAGGCCGCGGGGAGGGGCGGTGGGTGGCGACGTCTGTCGACTGAGGAGTGAGATGCACGTGCATCTGCTATTGCATCTGCAATGGACAGCGAGCATGATAGCCGAACGTACGGTGTGCCGGGTCGCTCACGTTCGGTGACCTGAACCCGGCCCCCGGAAGCCGCTGTGCGCGGCCGGGGACTGGTGAGGAGGGCGCGTGCCGGATCCGATGACCGTCGCCTCCAGCATCTCCGCCGCCGGCGCACTGCTCTCCGCCTGGCAGCTCCGTCGCCGGGCCGTGCGCGCCGAGGCCGAGCTCGAACTGCTCCAGGCGGAACTGGCCGCCGAGCGGCACGCCGCCAGCCACGACCCGCTGACCGGGCTGCCCAACCGCCGCGCCTTCTTCCGACTGGCCGCCGCCCTGCTCACCGACCCCGCCGGCCAGCCCCTGGTGGCGGTGGTGCTCGACCTGGACGACTTCAAACAGGTCAACGACCGCTACGGGCACGCCGCCGGGGACCAGGTGCTGGTCAGCGTGGCCCAACGGCTGGCCGCCTTCGCCGGCAACAACCTGGTGGCCCGGCTCGGCGGCGACGAGTTCGCCGGCCTGCTGGCCAGCCCCACACCCGACCGGCGCTGGATCGAGCACGCCACCCGCCGGCTCTGCGAGGCGCTGGCCGCGCCGATCCCGCTCGGCGGGCGCAGCATCCGGGTCACCGCCTCGGTCGGGCTCGCCCCGGTGCACGGCCCCGCCCAGCTCGCCGACGCGCTGTGCCGCGCCGACGCCGCCATGTACGAGGCGAAGACGCTCGGCGCCGTCCGCCCACCGCGCCAGCTCGTCGCCGAGCACTGACCCCGTCGGCGGTCAGCCGGCCGGCCCGGCGTGCGCGCGTGGGCTCCGGCCCGGTCGGTCAGCGCCAGCCGTAGCCGGCGCGCAGCGCCTGGCCGACCCGGTCGAACCGGGGCCGGTCCAGCACCGCGCCCTCCCGGCGGATGCTGTCCTCGCGCATGGTGAGCACCCGGTCCAGGCGGACCCAGCTCGGCCGCTGGTCCCGGTCCCACTCCCCCGGGCCGAGCGACAGCCAGTGCCGCTGGCCGTCCCGCTCGCTCTGGCTGGACAGCATCAGCCCGAACAACGTGCGGCTCTGCCGGCCCACAACCAGCACCGGCCGGTCCTTGCCCTGCCGGGGGTCGTCCTCGTAGGGCACCCAGGTCCAGACGATCTCCCCCGGGTCGGCCTGCCCGTCCGGCTCCGGCGCGTACGACAGCTCGCGGCGCTGCAACGCGCTGACCTGGCGCCGGCGCGCGACCTGGGCCGGGATCGGCCCGCTCGGGCGGGCGGGCGCGGCGGCGCCCCCGGTGATCCGACCGAGCCGGGACGCCACGTTCCTCAACAGACCTGCCACGGTCGGCAGCCTAGCGGGTCGGTGCGCGGGGAATCCGGTGGCGGCCCGGCCGCCCGGTTCGCCACCATGCAGCGGTGACCGTTTCCCGCCACCAGATCCGGGCCGCCTTCACCGCCGGCACCGTCACCGTCTACCAGGCGTACCCGGCGGAGATCGCCGACGCGGCGCTGGCCGCCGGCCGGTTCGTGCCGCCGTTCAAGCGGGAGCGGATGACGTGGATCAAGCCGTCGTTCCGGTGGATGATGTACCGCTGCGGCTGGGCGCTCAAGCCCGGGCAGGAGCGGGTGCTCGCGGTCGAGATCAGCCGGGCCGGGTTCGAGTGGGCGCTGCGGCACGCCTGCCTCAGCGGCCACGACCCACGGCTGCACCCGGACCGGGACGCCTGGCGACGCGAGCTGCGGGCCAGCCCGGTCCGCGTGCAGTGGGACCCGGAACGGTCGCTGCGGTCGGCCCCGCTGCCCTACCGATCGGTGCAGGTGGGACTCTCCGGCGAGGCGGTCCGGCGGTACGTCGACGAGTGGCTGGTCGGGCTCACCGACGTCACCGCGCTGGCCCGGTCCGTGCACGGCCGGCTCACCGCCGGCGACGAGGCCGGCGCGGCGGCGCTGCTCCCGCGGGAACGGCCCTACCCGCTGCCGGCGGACGTGGCCCGCGTGATCGACGCTGACTGAACCCCTCGGGACCGGCGTGCCCGTCCGGCCGGGAGCCGCGACGAGCGGCACCGACGGCGGTCCGGGCGGGTGGCCCGGCGGCCGGTCAGTCCGGGCGGCGGGCCAGGACGAGCGTGGTACGCAGGTCCAGCACGACCGTGCCACCGAAGCCGTCGACCGCGGCGCCGACCGCGGCGCGGACCCGCTCGCGCAGCTCCGGCGGACGGCGTAGCTGCGGCGAGAACGTGTCGACCAGTCGCAGGTAGGCGGCGGTGTCCAGCGGCACCGACCGGCGGAACCGGGACTGCCGCAGGCCGGTGAAGCAGCCACTGTCGGCGATGTCGTCGTGGAACCAGCCGTCGGCCCGGTCGCCCCGGTCGCCCGGGTCGGCGGCGGCGAACGCGGCCCGGATCGCCTCGGCCTGCGCCGCCTCGACGTAGGCGTAGCGGTGGCTGAGGACGGCGAGCGTGCCACCGGGGCGCAACGCGTCGTGCGCGCGCCGGTTGCGGGTGGCCGGGTCGAGCCAGTGCCAGGCCATCGCGCAGGCCAGCACGTCGACGCCACCGGCCGGCGGGCGCCACTGCTCGAAGCTCGCGGTCACCACGCGAACGCCCGGGAACCGCTCGGCGAGCACGCCGGCCATCCGCGCGTCCGGCTCGACGCAGGTGACGGCCGCGTCGAGGGCGAGCAGCGCGGTGGTGGCCAGCCCGGTGCCGGCGCCCACCTCGACCAGGGTGCCGAGCGGGCCGCCGTGATAGCCCCGGATCGCGTCCGCGAGCTCGGTCGGGTAGCCCGGTCGCGCCTCGTGGTAGATGTCGGCCGTCTCTCCGAACAGTTGCGACATGGCCGCCATCCTCCCAGATCCGGACGGTGTCGGATGCCCGTCACGCGCCACGCTCCCCTCCGCTCGCCACGATGGCAGGGGGTGAGGAGGACGACCGTGGGTGGATTCCTTCAGGCGCTGGTCACGAAGCTGGCCGAGGAGCTGCTGAGGCTGCTTCTCGGGTGGCTCGCCCCGAGGGCGCTGCGGTCCGTGCCGCACCCGGCCCCGCCGGACTGTCCGCGCTGCGGTGGGTACGGCGTGGCACGGTGGGCGCCGCGGCGGGCCACCACGGCGTTCGTGCTCGGCCTGATCGCGTTCGGGTAGGGGTTCACCGCGACCGTGCTCGGCGTACCCGTGGTCGTGCTGCTCGTCTGGGTCGGGGCGCGTACCGCGTGGGCGGGCGACCTGGCGGCGGCGCTGCCGGCCCTGGCCACGCCGCTGGGCCTGGCGGTGTCCGGGGCGGTGATGCTCGCGGGCGCCGCCGCGCTGGCCTGGTACCAGTGCCCCCGGTGCGGCGCCGGACAGGCCGCGCCGACCGTGCAGGCACCTGTCACACGGGTCTCCGTGCGCTCCCGGAAGCGCTGAGCGGGGCCCTGGCTACGCTGCCGGGCATGGGCCTGCCACACGATCTGCCCCTGTTCGAGCGCAGCGCCGTCCGGCTGGTGGTGCTCGACACCGCCGATCGGGTGCTGCTGTTCCACACCCGCGATCCGGACCATCCCGACCTGGGCGTGTGGTGGGAACTGCCGGGTGGCGGCCTGGACCCGGGCGAGACGTACCGCGAGGCGGCGGTGCGCGAGCTACGCGAGGAGACGGGCATCGTGGTCGCGCCGGGTGAGATCGGCGCGCCCACCTGGCGACGGCGGGCCAGCTTCCGGCACCGGCAGCGCCGACACCTCCAGGACGAGGTGGTGGTGCCGGTGCGGCTGGCCGGGCCGGGGCCGGACGTGGACGGCGCACAGCGGATGGACTACGAGGTGGAGGACTACTTCGGATTCCGCTGGTGGCCGGTGGCCGAGGTGCTCGCGGAGCGCCCGCGCTGCTATCCCGGCCGGTTGCCGGAGCTGCTGCCGGCGTTCCTGGCCGGCGAGGAGATCGACGAGCCGTTCGAACTGTGGTCCTGAGCCGGCGTGCCGGCGGGCGCGTCAACCGGCAGAGTGGGACGGGTGAATCCACTCCACGCACCCCTGGCCCACTACGCCGAGCGGCTGCACGGCGCCGCCGGTGACACCCACCACGTCGCGTCGCCGCTGGGCGCCTGGCTGCTGCTGGCACTCACCGGTCCGGCCGCCACCGGGCAGGCCCGGGCGACGCTCGGCGAGGCGCTCGGTGTCGACCCGGACGACGCCGCCGCGTCGGCCCGGGCGTTGCTGGCCGCGCCGCACCCGATGGTCGCCGCGGCCACCGCGCTGTGGGAGCGGACGCCGTTCGAGGAGTTGACCGGGTGGCGGGCCGGGCTGCCCGGGCACACCGAGCGCGGCCCGCTGCCCGACCAGGCGGCGCTGGACGCGTGGGCCCGGGAACGCACCGGCGGCCTGGTCGAGCGGTTCCCGGTCGACGTCGCGCCGGACACCCTGCTCATCCTGGCGAACGCGCTGGCCACCCGGGTGTCCTGGGCCGACCCGTTCGAGGTGGCGCCGGCCGCGGAGCTGGGCGCGGGCAACGCGTGGGCCGGCCGGTTGCGGCAGGTGCTGCGGACGCCCCCGGTCGGGCACCGCTGCGCGGTGGTGGCCACCGAGCGGGCCGGCGACGTGGCGGTGCACGTGGCACCGGCGCGCGCGGGCGACGACGGCACCGGGATGCTGGTGGTGTCCGTGGCCGCCGCGCCGCACGTGCCGCCCGGCGCGGTGCTGGCCGCCGCGCAGCAGGTGGCCGTGACCGCCGCCGACGTGCCGAACGGGCCGGTGCCCGGGCAGCGGTCCCTGTTCGACCTGCCGCTGGGCGGGAGCCCGCTCTGGACGGTGCGCGAGGAGCCGACCCGCACGTTCGCCCGGGACGGCCGGGAAGAGCACGCCACCGCCGTGCTGCCGTGCTGGGCGGCGGAGAGCCGGCACGACCTGACGCCGGCCGGGCTCGGCTTCGACGCGGCGGCGCGGGCGCTGGGCGGGCTGCTCGGGTTGGCCGAGCCGCCGTTCGAGGCGGCGCAGTCGGCGGTGGCCCGGTTCGGTCGCTACGGCTTCGAGGCCGCCGCGGTGACCGCGTTCGGGATGGTGGCCGGGCTGCCCCCGGAGGGCGTCGCCCGCGTCGCCGACCTGCGCTTCGGTCACCCGTACGCGGTGGTGGCGGTGGCCACGGACACCGCGGGCGGCCCGTGGCACGCCCTTCCCGTCTACTCCGCCTGGGTCACCGACCCGGCGGAGGTCCCCGCCGACGAGGCCGGGTGACGCCGGCGGTCAGTCGCGGGACACGGTCCGGGAGGTCGCCGTCAGTCCGAGGTGGTGGCCCGGGGCCCGTACCGCTCGGCGGCACGCGCCCTGGCCTTGGCGGCCTCCACCTCGCGGTCCCGGGACGGCGCCGCCGTCACGAGGCTGTCCAGCAGGGTCCGGGTGGCCGCCGTGACGGCACGGACCGCCTCGTCGAACGCCGCCTGGTTGGCTGCGGACGGCCGGGTGGCGCCGCTGACCTTGCGCACGTACTGAAGGGCGGCGGCTTCGATCTCGTCATCGGTCGCGGGCGGCTCGAAGTTGTGGAGCACGCGAATGTTCCGGCACATGCCTCCACCATGCCAGCCCCCACCGACATCCGCACCGACCGAGACGTGACAGGCCGCCGCCGCGGCAACGGTGCCGCCCCGACCACGCGGTTCCGTGCCGCACCACCCGACGATCAAGGAGTTCGCGCCGGCCCGGGGCCCGAAACCGACGCGAACTCCTTGATCAACAGGGCGGGAACAGGGCCGGTCAGGCCGGGACGGCCTCCCGGGTCTCCGCCTTGGCGGCCAGACGCTTCTCCCGCTCCTGGGCGCCGATCAGGTCGTCCGGCAGGGAGTCCTCGACCTCCAGGTCGAAGCGACGCAGCAACCGGATCCCGAAGCCGCCCAGGGTGATCAGGATCAGGATCACCCCGAAGCAGACGTACGCGAAGCCGATGCCCCGGCCCGGACCGGTGCCGATCACCGCGCCCACGCTGTCGGCCAGCGACCCGCCCGGGGCGAGCATCGGCTCGAACAGCGCGGTGGCGGCCGGCGCCAGCAACGCGAACCCGATCGGCAGCGTGGACCACGAGATGGTCTGGTTCAGGCTGAACACCCGACCGTGGAAACGCTGCGGCACCTTCACCTGGACGATGGTCGCGTAGATCGACTGCGCGGTGGTCATCGCCATGGCCAGCCAGCAGAAGCCCACACAGATCATCACGATCGAGGCGTCGAGCCCGATCAGCACGCAGCCGATCGCGGTGCCCAGGTTGCCGATCAGCACGCCGATCATCCGACGCTTGCGCGGCCCGCCCCAGAGCGACATCAGCACGCCGCCGAGCACCGCGCCCACCGCCTCGGCGAGCGCCACCTGCGCCACCTGCGTCGGGCTGCCGAACGACAGCACCAGCGGGGTGGTGAGCACCAGCGCCGGGGCCAGGAAGATGTTGCCCAGCGCGAAGTAGCCGAGCATCAGCCGGAACCCGCGGTGCTGCCACGAGTAGCGCATGCCGTTGGCGATGGCCACCAGCAGCCGTTCCCGGGGCCGCCAGCCGAGCAGGTCCGGGAAGCGGACCACGGCCAGCGTGAGCACCGCGACCACGTAGCTGGCCACGTCGACGATCAGGATGCCCTTGAGTTCGATGGCGGCGAGCAGGCCGGCGGCGAACGCCGGCATGAGCAGCGTGGCCACACCGGTGGAGAGCTGGGTGATGCCCATCGCGTGCCCGAGGTAGCGCTTCGGCACGAGCTGCGGCACCGCCGACTGGAACGCGATCCGTTGGAACGACCCGGCCACCGAACTGAACGCCACCAGCAGGTAGATGTGCCAGAGCACCAGGTTGTCGGTCCACAGCAGGGCGGCCAGCACCAGTTGGACCGAGCCGGCCACGGAACTGGCCAGCATCATGATCCGGCGGCGGCTGACCCGGTCGACCAGCGCGCCGGCCACCGGCAGCATGAGCACGCCGCAGATCAGCGCCAGCGCCCAGAGCAGGCCCAGGTCGGCCACCGAGCCGGTGCGGTTGAACAGCCAGATCGGCAACGCGAACGCGGTCAGCGCCGAACCGGTGCTGGAGACGAGCTGCCCGATCGTGACCGCCAGGAACCGGCCCATGCTCGGCTTGACCGTGGTGGCCGGCTTGCCGGTGTCACCGACCCGGAGCATGTCGTGCACCGCCCAGCCGGCGTCCTCGCCCCGGGCCTCCGGCTCCAGGCCGGTGAGGTCACCGGCCACCACCGCGGGGTGGGTGCGGGTGACGATCTCGGCCAGCTCCTCGGCGCGGTACTTCAGGAAGAAGTGCCCGGCCTGGTCGAGCACCACCAACCCGAGCGTGTCGCTGAGGAACTGCCACTCGGCGTACCGCTCGCGGTAGTAGTCGGTGACCGGGTCCTCGGAGCCGACCACCGAGATGATCGGCGCGCGCAGCTTCGTCGCCTGCCGGTCCAGCAGCCGGGTGAAGTACTCCTCCGAGGCGCGGGAGTCGGCCCGCATGTTGCTGATGATCCGGTCGGCCTGCTCCGGGTCCAGCTCGTCGGTGTCCACGCCCATCGACTTGAGCCAGCTCGCGTAGTGCTTGTTGCTGCGGAGCTGCTCCAGCCGGTTGCGCGCCGCGGCGAACGGGCCCTTCGGGCGGGCGAACGGGAACATCGCGCCGATGTAGACGGCGGTCAGGTCCCGGCCGGCCGCCTCCACCTTGCGGGCCACCTCGGCGACGATCGCGCTGCCCACGCCGCAGTGGCCGTAGAGCGCGATCGGGCCCTCGACCCGCTCCACGATCTCGTCCGCGACCCGGGTGGTCAGCTCGTCGAACGGCAGCGCGTCCTCGCTGAGGCCGACGTCGTGGCCGGGGATGGCGAGCGACCACAGCCCGTACCCGGCCGGCAGCGCGTCCGCGAGCGGCTGGTAGACGATGGCGCTGCCGCCGCCGTACGGGACGCAGACGTAGGTCAGCACCCGCTTGGCCGCCGGGATCGGCTTGGTCAGCTCGTAGAGCAGCCGGCGGGGCCCCTCCTGGGTGGCGTCACCGGAGATGAACGCGGCCAGGTCCCGGATGGTGCGCTGCTGGAACAGGTCCATCACGCCGACCGCCCGGCCGCCCAGCTCCGCCTTGCGGATCTTGGCGACCACCTGGGTGGCGAGCATGGAGTGCCCGCCCAGGTCGAAGAAGTCGTCGTCGATGCCGAGCGTCTCCACGCCCAGCACCTCGGACCAGATCGCCGCGAGGGCCCGCTCGGTGTCGTCACGCGGCTCGACCAGCGCCACCGACGCCTCACGGGTGACCACCGGCGCGGGCAGCGCCTTGCGGTCCAGCTTGCCGTTCGGGGTCAGCGGCAGCGCGTCGAGCGTGACGAACGCGGCCGGCACCATGTACTCCGGCAGCGTGTCCTTGAGCGCCGCCTTCAGCGCGGCGTGCTCGGCGGGCCCGACCAGGTACGCGGTGAGCCGCTTGTCGCCGGGGCTGTCCTCGCGGACGATCACCGTGGCCTCGGTGACGTCCGGCTGCTCGCGCAACGCGCTCTCGATCTCGCCCAGCTCGATGCGCAGGCCGCGCAGCTTGACCTGGTGGTCGATCCGGCCGAGGAACTCGATCACCCCGGCGCCGTCCGGCCCGACGACCCAGCGGGCCAGGTCGCCGGTGCGGTAGAGCCGGGCCCCCGGCTCGTCCGCGAACGGGTCGGGGACGAACTTCTCCGCGGTCAGCGCCGGCCGCCGGTGGTAGCCGCGGGCCAGGCCGACGCCGCCGATGTGCAGCTCACCGGCCACACCGACCGGGCACTGCGCCCCGGACGCGTCGAGCACGTGCAGCCGCAGGTTCGCGATCGGCGCGCCGATCGGCACCCCGGTCAGCCCGGCCAGCCGGGCCGGCTCGCACGGCCACGCGGTGACGTCGATCGCCGCCTCGGTCGGGCCGTACAGGTTGTGCAGGCCGCACCAGGGCAGCCGGGTGGTGAAGTCGACCGCCGAGGTCAGCGGCAGCTCCTCGCCGGAGCAGATCACCCGACGCAGCGCGGTGGCCGCCTCGACGCCCTCCTCGGCCAGGAACACGGTCAGCATCGACGGTACGAAGTGGGCGGTGGTGATCCGCTCGGACACCAGCAGGTCACGCAGGTAGCCGGCGTCCTTGTGCCCGCCCGGCTTCGCCAGCACCAGGCGGGCGCCGGTGCGCAGCGGCCAGAAGAACTCCCAGACCGACACGTCGAAGCTGGCCGGCGTCTTCTGGAGCACCGCGTCGTCGGCGCCCAGCCGGTACGTCTTCTGCATCCAGTCGAGCCGGTTGACGATGCCCCGGTGGGTGTTCGGCACCCCCTTCGGGCGGCCGGTCGAACCGGAGGTGTAGATGACGTACGCCAGGTGTTCCGGCCCGGCGACCGGCGCCGGGTCGGTGCCGGGCTGGTCGGCCCAGACCGTCGCGTCGTCGAGGTCGAGCACGGTGGCGGCGGTGGCCGGCAGCACGTCGCGCAGGTGCGACTGGACCAGCACCACCGGCGCGTCCGCGTCGGTGACCATGAAGGCGAGCCGGTCCGCCGGGTACTCCGGGTCCAGCGGCAGGTAGGCGCCGCCGGCCTTGAGCACGCCGAGCAGGCCGGCGACCAGCTCGACCGAGCGTTCCGCGCACACCCCGACCAGTGTCTCCGGGCCCACGCCGGCCGCGCGCAGCCGGTGCGCGATCCGGTTGGCGTCGGCGTTCAGCTCCGCGTACGTGCGGCTGTGCCCGTCGATGGTGACCGCGACCGCGTCCGGGGTGGCGGCGGCGCGCTCCTCGATCGGGCCGTGCAGCGTCTCGTCGCGCGGGAAGTCCGCCGCGGTGTCGTTCCAGCCGGCGAGCAGCTCCCGCTCGACGTCGGGCAGCAGCGGCAGCCGGGACACCGGAGTGTCCGGCGCGGCGACGATCGCGTCCAGCAGCGCGGTCCACCGCCGGGCCATCCGCTCGACCGTGGCCCGGTCGAACAGGTCGGTGTTGAAGACCAGCTTGCCCCAGAGCCCGTCCACGGTCTCCACCGCGTGCAGCTCGAAGTCGAACCGGGTGGCCTGGAGCTCCATCGGGGTCCACTCGAACGTGACCTCGTCGCTGCGGGACACGCCGCGGAACCGGCCCATCTCGTAGTTCTGGAGCACGAACATGGTCTGGAACACCGGGGAGCGGCTGACGTCGCGGGGCAGGCCCAGCTCGTGCACCACCTTGGCGAACGGCACGTCGGCGTGCTCGAAGCCGTCGAGCACGCTGCGTCGGGTGCGGGCGAGCAGCTCGGTGAAGCTCGGGTCCCCGGCCAGCTCGGCCCGCAGCGGCAGCATGTTGATGAACATGCCGACGACGTTCTCCAGCTCCGGCGCGGACCGGCCGGCCACCGACGCGCCGACCGCGAAGTCGTCCTGCCCGGCGTGCCGGGCCAGCAGCACCTGGTACGCCGACAGCAGCGTCATGAACAGCGTGCCGCCGCTGTCCCGGGTGAGCGCGTTGAGCGCCTCGGTGGCCGCCGGGTCGAGCTGGAACTCGACGAAGTCGCCCCGGTAGGTCTGGGTGGCCGGGCGGGGCCGGTCCAGCGGCAGCTCCAGCGGGGTGATGCCGGCGAGGCGCTGCTTCCAGTAGTCGACGTGCGTCCGGGCCTGCGGGCCGTCCAGCTCCCCGGCCTCCCAGACGGCGAAGTCGCCGTACTGGATCGGCAGGGCCGGCGGCTCGCCGCCCCGGTAGAGCGTGATCAGGTCGCGCAGCAGCACGTCCACCGACCAGCCGTCGCCGACGATGTGGTGCTGGCCGAGGAAGAGCACGTGGTCGGAGACGTCCAGCCGGATCAGCAGCGCGCGCAGCAGCGGGCCGTGCGCCAGGTCGAACGGCTCGGCCGCCGCGGCGTCGACGAGCGCCTGCGCGGCGGCCTCGTCGGGTGCCTCCACCACGGTCAGCGGCACGTCCGGGGTGTCGGCGATGACCACGGTGGGGCGGCCGTCGGCGTCGGCCGGGAAGCGGGTGCGCTGCGACTCGTGCCGGGCGGCGAGCGCGGCCAGGGCCGCGCGCAGCGCGTCGACGTCGAGCGGTCCGCGCACCCGCAGGGGCACCGCGATGTGGTACGCGGCCTCGCCGGGGGCGAGCTGGTCCATGAACCAGACCCGCTCCTGGGCGTAGGACAACGGCACCTGCGCGCCGTCGGGCCGGGGGGTGATCCGGGCCGCGGGGGCGGTCTGGCGGGCGCGCAGTCGCTTGGCGATCAGCGCCTGCCGGGCCGCCTCGCGGGCCGGATCCTTCAGGTCGGTCATCAGTTGGTGTCCTCTTCCGCCGCGAGCAGCGCGGCGACCTCGGTGTCGGAGAGCCCGTCGAGTTCGGCGGCGATCCGCTGTTCGATCTGGGCGGCCAGGTCGGCCACCACGGGGCTGCCGAACAGCGCCCGCATGGGCAGGTCGACGTCCACCTCGGCGCGGATCCGGGCCATCGCCCGCATGCCGCGCAGCGAGTTGCCGCCGAGGGCGAAGAAGTCGTCGAGCGCGCCGACCTTCTCCACCTGGAGGATGTCGGCGTACACCTCGGCGACCAGCGCCTCCGCCTCGGTGCGCGGGGCGACGTAGCTGTCCTCGGTCGGTTCGGTGGCCGCCGGGGCGGGCAGCGCGGCGCGGTCCAGCTTGCCGTTCGGCGTCAACGGCAGCGCGTCCAGCCGGACCAGGGCGGCCGGCACCAGGTGTGCCGGCAGCTCGCGGGCCAGCTCGGCGCGGACCGAGTCGGAGTGCGCCGGGCCGACCAGGTAGCCGACCAGCATCGGCTCGCCGCCGTCGGTGCGCACCGCCGCGGCGGCGGCCCGCACGTCCGGGTGGGCGAGCAGCGCGGCCTCGACCTCGCCCAGCTCGATCCGCATGCCCCGCACCTTGACCTGGTCGTCGCGACGGCCCAGGTAGTCGAGCGTGCCGTCGGGACGCCAGCGGGCCAGGTCGCCGGTGGCGTACATGCGCGTGCCGGGCGGGCCGTACGGGCAGGGCAGGAAACGCTCGGCGGTGAGGCCGGGCCGGTCGTGGTAGCCGCGGGCGAGCTGGGCGCCGGTGACGTACAGCTCGCCGACCACACCCGGCGGCACCGGCTGGAACGCGGCGTCGAGCAGCAGCGCCCCGGTGTTCGCGGTGGGCGTGCCGATCGGCACCGGCCCGGGGACGACCGGCTCACCGGGGGCGATCCGGGCCGCGACGCAGCCGACCGTGGCCTCGGTCGGGCCGTACTCGTTGACCACCGCCACCTCGGGGTGCGCGGCCCGCCAGCCGGCGAGCTGCTCGCCGCTCAGCGCCTCCCCGCCGATCACCAGGTCGACCGTCGGCGACAGCTCGCCGTCGAGCAACGGCAGGTGACTCGGGGTGACCTTGAGGAAGGACGGCCGGCCACCGGCCCGCGCGGCCGGCGAGTCGATCGCGGCCAGCCGTACCGTGCCGCCGGCGGTGAGCGTGCCGAGCAGGCCGGTGACGGTGAGGTCGAACGAGACCGGCGAGTGCAGCAGCGCGGTGCCGGCCAGCCCCGGGTAGGTGGCCCGGGCCCAGGCCAGGTAGGCGGTCAACGCGCGGTGCTCGACCACCACGCCCTTCGGGCGGCCGGTGGAGCCGGAGGTGTAGAGCACGTACGCCGGGTGGTCGGGACGCAGCGGGGCGACCCGGTCGGCGTCGGTCAGGTCGTCGCCGGCCTGGTCCGCGCCGACCTCCCCGTCGAGCACCAGCGTGTCGCCGGGCACCAGCGCGGCGGTGTCCGCGGTGGCCACCACCAACGCCGGAGCGGCGTCGGCCAGCAGGTACGCGATCCGCCCGGCCGGGTACGCGGTGTCCACCGGCACGTACGCGGCGCCGGACTTGAGCACCGCGAGCATCGCCACCACCAGCTCGCAGGAGCGGGGCAGGGCGAGCGCGACCCGGGTCTCCGGGCCGGCCCCGCGCGCCACCAGCAGCCGGGCCAGCCGGTTCGCGGCGGTGTTCAGCTCGGCGTAGCTGAGCGTCACGCCGTCGCAGACCAACGCCGGCGTGTCCGGGGTGGCGGCGGCCTGCCGCCGTACCTCGTCGGCCACGGTGGTCGCCGGCAGCTCGTGCACGGCGCCGGTCCCGGCGCGGAGCACCAGGTCCCGCTCGTCATCGGTGAGCAGCGGCAGCGCGCCGACCGGACGCTCCGGCTCGGCCACGGCGGCGGCGAGCAGCCGCACGTAGCGCCGCGTCACCGTCTCCGCGGTCGCCCGGTCGAACAGCGCGGTCCGGTAGACCAGGCGGCACTCGCCGGTGGTGATGTCGAACGCCAGGTCGTCCTTGGTGGTGCCCAGCTCGACCGGGTCGAGGCCGGAGTCCGGGATCCAGTTCAGCGCGGTCTGGAAGATCGGCTGCACGGACGGGTCGCGCTGCGGGTCCACCGCCTCGACGATCTTCTGGAACGGGGTCTGCCCGTGTTCCATGGCGTCGATCAGGCCGTTGCGCACCCGGCCGAGCAGGTCGGTGAAGGTCGGGTCGCCGGAGACGTCGCAGCGCAACGCCACCGGGTTGACGAACATCCCGATCAGCGACGCCAGCTCCGGGTTGTCGCGGCCCGCGGTGGAGACGCCGACCACCACGTCGGTGTCACCGGAGATCCGCGACAGCAGCGCCGCGAAGCCGGCCAGCAGCACCATGTACGGGGTGGCCTGCGCGCCGAGCGCCAGCGTGCCGACCCGGTCGAGCAGCCCGTCGGGCAGCGTGAACCGCACCTCGTCGCCGGCGAAGCCGAGCTGGGCCGGGCGGGGCCGGTCCAGCGGCAGGCCGGTGACCGCCGGGGCGCCGGCCAGGTGGCCGGTCCAGAACGCGAGCTGCCGGTCCAGTTCGTCGCCGGTGAGCTGCTGGCGCTGCCAGACCGCGAAGTCGGCGTACTGGATGGGCAGCTCCGGCACGGCGGGCTCGGCGCCGGTGCGCGCGGCCTCGCAGAACGCGGCCAGTTCGGCGTGGAACAGCACCGCCGAGTGGCTGTCGAAGACGGCGTGGTGCGCCACGAACGCCAGCGCCCAGGCGTCGTCGAGGCGGAACAGCCGGGCCCGCCACGGCGGCGGCGCGTCCAGCGGGATCGGGGTGCGGCCCAGCTCGGAGCGGAGCCGCTCGAACTCGGCCAGCCGCTCACCGGCCGGCAGGTGACTCAGGTCGGTGGTGGGCAGCGGCACCGGCTCGTGGGCGCGCACCACCTGCACCAGCGCGCCGTCGTCGACCCGCAGGTGGGTACGGAGCGCCTCGTGCCGGGCCACCACCCGGTTGAGCACGTCGCTCGCCGCCTCGGCGTCCACGCCGGCCGGGAAGGCCCACGGGATGGAGACGTTGAACACCGGCGAGTCGGCGTCGAGCTGGTTGGCCATCCACACCCGCTCCTGGGCGTACGAGGCCGGGAACGTCCACTCCCGCTGGCTCATGAGAGCGCCTCGCGCACCGAGCGGGGGCGCATGTCGGTCCAGACCTCGTCCACGTGGGCCAGGCACTCCTCGCGGCTGCCGGCGAAGCCGGTGTCGTGCCAGCCGGCGGGCAGGTCCCGGTCGGCCGACCAGATCGAGTACTGCTCCTCGTCGTTGCGGACGACCAGGAATCGGGCTTCGGCCATGTCAGTTCGCTCCAGCGGTGTCGGGGGTGTACGCCTCGGCCATCGCCACGGCGATCTTGCGGGGACCGGTGAACGGCTCCCGGCCGTGCGCGGCGGTCATGTTGTCGACCACCAGCACGTCGTCGCGCTGGTAGTCGAAGCGGACCGTGGCCGCCCGGTAGGCGGCCCGCAGGTGGTCCATGACGTCGGCGGGGATCTCGCCGCCGTCGCCGTAGTAGGTGTTCGACGGCAGCCCGTCGGCGCCGAACATGGCCAGCAGCCCCTCCTGGTAGTCCGCCGGCAGCGTGCTGAGGTGGAAGAAGGTGGCGTGGTTGAACCAGCGCGGCGTGTCCGAGCCGGGCCGGCGGTGCACCGCGTCGCGTACCGCGCGGGTCCGCAGGCCGTCCGCGCCGACCCACTCCACGGTGATGCCGTTGGCCGCCGCGTACGCCTCGACCTCGGCGCGGCGCTCCGTGTTGAACACCTCCTGCCAGCGGGTGCCGAAGTCGCCGTGGAAGTTGCGCACCAGCATCCAGCGGCGCCGGACGAACTCCTCCCGTACCGCGGGGTCGATCAGCTCGTACACCCGGCGCACGTCGGCCAGCGGGGTGGCGCCCCGGGTCTCCGGCGGGGTGACGCAGTAGAAGAACAACGTCAGCGGCCACCGCGCCTGGTACGAGTTCTCGTTGTGCAGGAAGATCTCCTCGTCCGGCGGGTAGTCGGTCGAGGTGTAGACCCGGCCCTTGATGGAGTGCCGGGGCGAGGACCGCTCGGTGTAGGTCAGCGGCTCGCCGGCCAGCGCGCGGACGGCGGCGTCGAAGCCGTCCACGCCGCCGGTGTCGAAGCCGCGGAACAGCAGCCCGCCGCTGGCGACGAGCGTGTCCCGCAGCTCGGCGCGCCGGGCCGCGATGAGGTCGGTCAGCGCCCGGCCGTCGTTCTCGACGACCACCGGGAGTGTGGCGGTTGTCTCGCTCATGGTGCGGTGTCTCCTTGTTCCGTCGGGGGGTGTTGTCAGCCGCGGGGCAGCCGCGGAATGGCCGGGATCGCCGCCGGGGCGGGCGGCTGGTCGGCGGGCGCCTCGGCGCGCAGTTCCTCGATCCGGGCCGCCAGGCCGGCCACGGTGGGGGTCTCGAAGAGGCTGCGCATCGGCAACCGCACCCCGGTCGCCTTGCGCATCGCGGCGATGAGCTGCACGGCGACCAGCGAGTTGCCACCGAGGGCGAAGAAGTCGTCGTCCACGCCGACGTCGGTGACGCCGAGGCCGTCGCGCCACACCTGGGCGATGGTCTTCTCCAGCTCGGTGCGGGGGGCGGCCGAGCCGCCGCCGGTGGTGGCCGGCGGGCCGGCCGGGGCGTCGGTCTCCCCGGCCAGGCTGTCCGTGGTGACCCGGGATGCCCGGCGTCGGATGTCGGCCACCGTGCGGGTGGCGATCACCACCTGCGCGCCGAGGCCCGCGCCGAGACTGCGGCGGAACGCCTCCGCGCCGTCGACCGGCCGGATGTCCTCGGTGACCGCGTCCGGCGCGTCGGCCGTCGCCGGCGCCTCGGCGAGGTTGCCGGTGACCGCGCCCTGGTCCACCCGGCGCAGCACGAAGTCGCTGATCGCGACCAGTTCCCGGCCGTCCGGGTCGCGCAGCGACAGGTCGGCGGCGACCACCTCGTCGGTGGCGGCGGACCGGTGCCGCAGGTGACTGTGGAACGTCGCCGGCAGCGTCCCGCGCACCGTGATCCGGCCGTACGACAGCGGCAGGTACGTGCCGTCGCCCTGGCCCCGGCCGAACGCGGTGGCCACGTCGAGCAACGCCGGGTGCAGCCCCCAGGACGGCAGGTCGGCCAGCGCCGCGGCGGGCGCCTCCACCCGGGCCAGCTCCTCCCCGTCGCCGAGGTGGTGCTCGGCCAGCGCGGCCCAGCGCGGCCCGAACGTGAGCATGCTGGTGCGACCCCGGCCGAACGACGCGTCGTCGTCGACCCGCCGGCCGGCCACCTGGACCGGGGCGGCCGGCGGCGCGGGCTCGGTGGTCCAGCCGGCCGTGCCGCGCACGTGGGCGCGCAGCCGGCCGGCGGCGAGGCTGGCCACGGTGAAGTCCATGCCCTCCTCGGTCGGGGCCAGCTCCACCCGGTACTGCGCGACGGTGCCGTCGGGCACCGAGAACGGCTCCAGGAAGACCACGTCGCGCAGCTCCACCGCGGCGTCCGGCGCCGGCGCGGGCAGCGCGGCGACCACTGCGGCGCGCACCGACTCCAGGTGGGCGGTGCCCGGCACCACCGGCACCCCGCCGATCCGGTGCTCGTCGAGCAGCCAGTGGCTGTCGGCCGCGACCAGGCCGTGCAGCACGGCGCCGTCCGGGCCGGTGACCATGGTGGTCAGCACCGGGTGGGTGACCGGGCTGGTCAGCGTGTCCCGCCCGGCGGCCCGGAACGCGGCCGGCGCGGCGGTCTCCACCGCCATGCCGACCTCGGCCCAGCCGCCCCAGTTCTGCGACACCACCGGCGCGCGGAACCCGGCGCCGGAGCGCGCGAACGCGTCCAGCACGTTGTTCGCGGCGCAGTAGTCGACCTGACCGAAGCCGCCGATCACCGCCGTGATCGACGAGCAGAGCACCACGAAGTCCAGCGGCAGGTCACCGAAGACCTGGGCCAGGGCCAGCGTGCCGGCCAGCTTCGGCGCGAGCACCCGCTCCGCCTCGGCCCGCTCCTTCACCTCGGCCATGCCACCGCCGGGCAGGCCGGCGGCGTGCACGATGCCGTCCAGCCCGCCGAACCGGCGCTCCGCCTCGGCCCGGACCCGGCGCAGGTCGTCGGCGTCGGTGACGTCGGCGGCGAGCACCAGCACCTCGGCGCCGGCCGCCTCCATCCGGCGGATCGCCGCGATGGCCCGGCCGGCCCGGTCGGCGCCGCCGTGCACCGCCAGGTGCGCGTCCCAGTCGTCCCGGCCGGGCAGGCCGGAGCGGGCCAGCAGCACCAGCTTGGCGCGGGCCCGGCGGGCGAAGTCCTCGGCCAGCGTGACGCCGATGCCGCCGAGACCGCCGGTGATCAGGTAGCGGCCCTCCTCGCGCAGCACGCCCGGCTCGTCCTCGGCGGCCACGGTCACCTGCTCGTAGCCGCCCACCCAGCGCCGGTCGCGGCGCAACGCCACCTCCGGGTGCTCCGGGTCGACCGGGCTGCGCAGCTCCACCGCCAGGGCGGCCACGCCGCGCGCGGCCGGGTCGGCGTCGAGCAGCCGGACGGTCAGGCCGGGCAGCTCGGCCGGGAGCACCCGGGCCAGTCCGGCCAGCGTGGCGTGCTCCGGCCGGACCAGGTCGTCGCCGCGCACGTCACCGATCCCGGCGGTGACCAGGTCGAGCCGGATGCCCGCCTCGTCGGCGGTCAGGCCGGCGCCGGCGAGCGCCTGCACCAGGTGCAGCGCGCCGAAGAAGCCACGCTCCTGGGCGGCCCAGGCGGCGGCCACGTCGGTGCCGGCCGGCTCGCCGTCCAGCGCGAACGCGTGCACGATCCGCCGGGGCAGGTCCGCGCCGAGCGCGGCGACCAGCGCCTCGGCGTCGGAACGCGCGCCGGGGCGCAGCCGGAAGCCGTTGGCGGTGGCGGCGAACGCGTCGCCGGCGCGTACCTCGACCGGGTCGTCGCCGGCGGCCCGCAGCGCCGCGACGAGCGCCTCGCCGCGCGGGCCGTCGGCCAGCACCAGGCACCGGCCCAGCGGCTCGACGGTCCGGGCCGGCCCGGCCTGCCGCCACACCGGCACGGCGAACCACTCCGGCAGCGGGCGGGGGCCGGTCTCGACCGGGGCCGTCGCCGCCTGCTCCACCGGGTCCGGCTCGACCCAGTAGCGGCGACGCTCGAACGGGTACGTGGGCAGCGGCACCCGCCGCGCGTCGGGGTCGACGGCGAGCGTCACCGGCACCCCGGCGCACCACAGCGCGCCCGCGGTGCCGAGCAGCGTGGCCAGGTCACCGGCCGGCTCCCCCGGGCCGGGCAGGCTGCCCAGCGGGGTGAGCGCGCGCTGCGCCTCACCGGCCTTCGCGACCTGCATCCGGGCCAGGTTGGCCAGTTGCCGGCCGGGGCCGCACTCGACCAGCGCCCAGGTGCCCTCCGCGAGCAGCGTGGCCACGCACGCGCCGAAGCGGACCGGCCGGCGCAGGTGCGCGGCCCAGTACGCCGGGTCGGTGGCCTCCGCCTCGGTGATCCAGGTGCCGGTCACGTTGGACACGAACGGCACCGCCGGCGCGCGCAGCGGCACGCTCGCCATCAACGCGGTGAACTCGTCCAGGATCGGGTCCATCATCGGCGAGTGGAAGGCGTGCGAGGTGCGCAGCAGCTTCGACTTCTGCTTGCTGCCCAGGCTCTCCGCGAACGCCTCCACCAGCGCGGTCTCGCCGGCCACCACGCAGGTGCCGGGGCCGTTCACGGTCGCCACCGACAGGCCCTCGGGCAGCCGCTCGGCCACCGCCGACTCGTCCAGCGTGACGGCCAGCATGGACCCGGTCGGCAGCGCGTGCATGAGCCGGCCCCGGGCGGCCACCACCTTCAGCGCGTCGGCCAGGTCGAGCACGCCGGCGAGCGTCGCGGCCACGTACTCGCCGATCGAGTGGCCGACCATCGCGGCCGGGGTGACGCCGGCGGCCCGCCAGGCGGCGGCGAGCGCGTACTCGACGGTGAACAGGGCGGGCTGGGTCCAGCGGGTCTCGGTGAGCTTCGCCGCCGCCTCCGGGTCCCGGCCCAGGATCAGGTCCCGGATGTCCAGGCCCAGCTCGGGGCGGAGCAGCTCGGCGCACTCGTCCACGGCGGCGGCGAACGCCGGGTCCTCGGCGTACAGCTCGGCGCCCATGCCGGCGTACTGCGAGCCCTGCCCGCTGAACAGGAAGGCCACCCGGGGGGCGGGGCCGTCGGCGACGCCCCGGTGCGCCTTGCGCCGGTCCCGCAGCGCGGCGGCGGCGGTCTGCGGGTCGCCGGCGACCACGGCGGCGCGGTGGGCGTACCGCTGCCGGCCGACGCGCAGCGTGTGCGCGACGTCGGCGATCAGGTCCGGGCTGCCGGCGGTGGCGCGCTCCAGATGGTCGGCGAGGTTCCGCACGGCGGTGTCCAGCGCGGTCGGGGTCTTCGCCGACACCTGGAGCAGGTGCGCCGGGCGGACCCGCCGCTCGGCCCGGTACGCGGCCGGCGCCTCCTCCAGCACCACGTGCGCGTTGGTGCCGCCGATGCCGAACGAGCTGACCCCGGCCCGGCGCGGCCCGCCGTCGGCGTCCCACTTGGTCAGCGTGTTCGCCACGTAGAACGGGGTGTCGGCGAAGTCGATGGCCGGGTTCGGCGTCTCGTAGTTGATGGTCGGCGGGATCAGCCCGTGCTCCATGGCGAGCACCGCCTTGATCACGCTGACGATGCCGGAGGGCTGGCTGAGGTGGCCGATGTTGGACTTCACCGAACCGATGCCGCACCAGCCCCGGTCGTCGGTGTCCTTGGTGTAGACGGCGGAGAGCGCGGCGACCTCGATCGGGTCGCCGAGCGCGGTGCCGGTGCCGTGCGCCTCGACGTAGCTGATGGTGCGCGGGTCGATCCCGGCCAGCCCGACGGCCTGGGCGACGGCCTCCATCTGCCCGTCGATGCTGGGGGCGGTGAAGCCGACCTTCCCGGCGCCGTCGTTGTTGATCGCGTTGCCGAGCACCACCGCGCGGATCGTGTCGCCGTCGGCGATCGCGTCGGAGAGACGCTTGAGCAGCGTGACGCCGACGCCGCTGCCCCACACCGTGCCGTTGGCGTCGGCGTCGAACGGCCGGCACCGCCCGTCCGGCGAGGTGAAGCCGTCCATGCCCAGGTAACCCGCGTGCGGCAGCTCGATGTTGACGCCGCCGGCCAGCGCCATGTCGCACTCGCCGTTGCGCAGCGCCTCGCAGGCCAGGTGGAACGCGACGAGCGAGGTGGAGCAGGCGGTGTGCACGGTCATGCTCGGGCCGCGCAGGTCCAGCCGGTACGAGACGTTGGTGGCGACGTAGTTCGGCGAGTTGCCGGTGGCGATGGAGACCGCGCCGTGCGGGTTGCCGCCGACGCGCTTGTTACGCAGCACGTAGCGGTTCAGGTAGGTGGTGCCGCCGCTGCCGGCGTAGACGCCGACCGCGCCGTCGTAGCGGCCCGGGTCGTAGCCGGCGTCCTGCAACGCGGTGTAGCAGGTCTCCAGGAACAGCCGGTGCTGCGGGTCGGTGGTCTCGGCCTCGCGGGCGGTCATGCCGAACAGGCCGGCGTCGAACTCGTCGTAGCCGTCGACGAGCGGGGCCCGGTTCACCCAGCTCGGGTCGTCGACCTCGTCGGCGCTGACGCCCCGGGCGAGCTGCTCCTCGCGGGTCAGCTCGGTCGTCGACTCCACGCCGTCGACCAGGTTGCGCCAGAACTCGTCGACGTCGGCCGCGCCGGGCAGGCGGGCGGCCAGCCCGACGATCGCGATGGGCTCGATGCCGTCGTCGTCAGCGGCGGAAATGTCGTTCTGCATGGGAGGTCCTTCATTCACAAGAGGTTGCGGCATCACTGCTGGTGAGGTCTGCGGGGTGGCGGGGTACGGCGGGCGCGGCCCCGCCGGGCGGCGGCGCGCATCGCGGCGCGGGCCAGCTCCGGCCGGTCGGCGGCGCCGTCGAGGCTGGCGGCGAGCGCCCGCACGGTCGGGTGACGGAACAGGTCGAGCATGGTGATCGAGCGGCCGGTGGCCTCGGTGAGCCGGGCGTGCACCGCGGCGAGCGCCATCGAGTGGCCGCCGATGTCGAAGAAGTTGTCCGTGACGCCGACCGTCTCCCGGTCGAGCACGTCCCGCCAGATGCCGGCGATCAGCTCCTCGGTCCCGGTGAGCGCGTCCGACCCGACCGGCAGCGGCGCCCGGGCCGACTCGGCGGCGGCCACCGTCATCGCGCCCAGCGCGGCCACCCGGACCGCCGGGCGGGGCAGCTCGGGGGCCACCTCGCCGGCGGGCGCGTCCGGGTCGGCGGCGAGCGCGCCGACCAGCGCGGCCAGGTCGGCCAGGAGCGCGGCGATCCGGTCGCCGTCGAACAGGTCCGGGTTGTGCACCACCTCGACGCCGGCCCGTCCGTCCCGCTCCACCACGTAGACGGTCAGGTCGAACGGCGACCCGGGCTTCGGCACCGGCACCGGCTCGACGGTCAGGTCGGCCAACGCCAGCCGGGGCGGGACGAAGTTGAGCACGTTGAACAGCACCTGCACCAGCGGGGCACGAGAGGTGTCCCGGCCGACGCCGAGCGCCTCGACGATGCGTTCCAGCGGGGCGCCCGGATGCGCGGTGACCTCGTGCAGCTCGGCGGCGCACCGGTCGACCTGGGCGGCGAAGCTGCCGCCGGCGCGCACCCGCACCGGCACGGTGTCGATGAAGAAGCCGATCACCTCGTCGAACGCGGCCAGCCGCCGGTCCGCGACGATCGCGCCGAGCACGTGGTCGTCGCCGCCGGTGAGCCGGCGCAGCAGCTCGCCGAAGCCGGCCAGCAGCACGGCCGCGACAGTGGTGCCGCGCCGGGCGGCCAGGTCGCGTACCGCCCGGTCGGCGGCGGCGTCCAGCCGGACCGCGGCCTCCGCGCCGGCGTACGTCTGCACGGCCGGGCGGGGCCGGTCGCGGGGCAGCTCCAGCACCGTCGGCGCGCCGGCCAGGTGCCCGGTCCACCAGGCCAGGTCGGCCTCGCCCCGGCGACGGTCCCGCTCCTCCCGCCACACCGCGTAGTCGGCGTACGTGGCGGGCAGCGGCGGGCGGCCCGGCACCGGCCGGCCGAGCGCGCGGGCGTACGCGGCGGCCAGCTCCTCGTAGAGCAGCGCCTCGGACCAGCCGTCGAAGACCGCGTGGTGCACGGTCACCGCGAGCACGTGCTCCTCGGCGGCGAGCCGGTAGGCGGTCACCTGCCAGGGCGGGCCGGTGGCCAGGTCGAACGCGTGCCCGGCGCCGGCCGTGAGCATGGTGGCCAGCTCGGTGTCCGGGTCGGCGGCGGTGGTCAGGTCGACCACCGGCACGGCCACGTCGGTCGGTTCCTCGCGGACCGCGTACGGCACGCCGCCCTGCTGCGGGATGCGCCAGCGCAGCACGTCGTGCCGTTCGGCGACGGCGCGCAGCGCGGCCCCGAGCGCGGCGGTGTCCAACGGCCCGCGCAGCCGGTGCGCGACCGCGATGTTGTAGGGCGCGCTGGACGGCGCGAGCTGGTCCATGAACCACAGCCGCCGCTGCGGCGGCGACAGCGTGGGCGGGTTGCCGGTGGTCAACCCGTCGGCGCCGGCCGGGTCGGCGGCCCGGACCCGGTCCACCAGCGCGGCGAACGTGCGGTCGGTGAACAGCACCCGGGTGTCGACCTGCCGGCCCGTCTCCGCACGCAGCGCGGCGACCAGCCGCATCGCGGCGATCGAGTTGCCGCCGGCGGCGAGGAAGTCGGCGTCCGGGGTGGGGGCGGTGCCGAGCAGCCGCGTCCAGAGCCGCCGGACCGCGGTCTCCACCGGGTCGCCGCCGTCGGGCACGTCGTCGGCGGGCGCGGCGACCGTGGCCAGCTCGCGCAGCGCGGACCGGTCCAGCTTGCCGGTGATCGGGCTGACCGGCAGCGCGGCCAGCCGCACCGTCCGGGCCGGCAGCATCGCGGTGGTCAGCCGCTGTGCCGCGTACGCCCGCAGCACGTCGTCGTCCGGCGCGCCGGCCGGGGTGAGGAACGCGACCAGCTCGGTGCCGGCCGGGCCGGGCAGCGCCTCCACGGCGGCCCGCTCGACGCCGGGGTGGGCGGCCAGCACCGCCTCGATCTCGCCCAGCTCGATGCGCTGGCCGCGCACCTTGACCTGCCGGTCGGCCCGGCCGAGGTAGACGATCCGGCCGTCCGACGCCTGTCGGACCAGGTCGCCGGTGCGGTAGAGCCGCTGGCCGGGGACCGCGCCGAACGGGTCGGGCACGAACCGCTCGGCGGTCAGGCCGGGCCGGTTGAGGTAGCCGTCGGCCAGGCCCGGCCCGCCGATCAGCAACTCGCCGGTCTCCCCCGGCGGCACCGGCCGCAGGTCGGCGTCGACCACGTACGCGCGGTGGTTGGACAGCGGCCGGCCGATCGGCACCGGGTCGGCGTCGGCCGGCGTGAGGTCGCCGATGACCGCCAGCACGGTGGTCTCGGTCGGGCCGTAGCCGTTGAGGAACCGCCGGCCCGGCGCCCAGCGGGCGGCCAGCTCGGCCGGGACCGCCTCGCCGCCGCAGAGCAGCACCCGCCAGGTCGGCAGCTCCGCCGGGTCGAGCAGGGCGAGCACGGTGGGGGTGACGAACCCCCAGTTCACCTCGTGCGCGGCGACGAACCGGGCGAGCCGCACCGGGTCGGCCCGGTCGTCGGCGCCGAGCAGTTGCACCGCGCCGCCGAGGGTCAGCGGCACGAACAGGTCCATGGTGGCGGCGTCGAAGCCGAGCGAGGCGATGCCGAGGCTGCGCGTGGACGCGTCCGCGCCGGTCAGCGCCGTCACGCCGGTGACGAACTGGACCGCGTTGCGGTGCGTGGTGAGCACGCCCTTGGGGCGGCCGGTGGAGCCGGAGGTGAACAGCACGTACGCCGGGTCGCCGGGGCGGGCCGGGCAGGGCGCGAGCGGGGCCGGGCCGGGCAGGCCGAGCGCCTCGACGCCGGGCTCGTCGCCGAACTCGGCCGACGCCGTGTCGCCGACCACCACCCGGACGCCGGCGTCGCGGACGATCTCCCGCAGCCGGGCGCGCGGGCCGCCCGGCTCCAGCGGCACGTACGCGGCGCCGGCCAGCAGCACACCGACCACGGTGACCACCAGGTCGGGGGTACGCGCGCCGCAGACGCCGACCCGGTCACCGCGGCCGACGCCGCGCTCGCGCAGCGCGGCGGCCACCCCGGCGGCCCGGTCGACGAGCTGCCGGTAGGTGAGCCGGGTGTCCCACTGGCGCACCGCCACCGCGTCCGGGACGCGGGCGGCCCGGTCGGTGATCAGGTCGGCGAGGGTGGCGTCCGGCCAGGGCAGGTCCATCCCGGAGGCGGCGCTGACGGTCAGGGTGTGGGTCACCGGTGTGCTCCCAGGTGCTCGGCCGGATCGGTGATCTGGAGGCGGAGTTCGCTGACGTAGCCGCGGCCCCGGGCGTCGGGCACCCACGCCTCGTCGGGCGCCGGCAGCAGCTCGGAGACCACCACCGGCACGTCCGGGCCGGTGCGCAACGCGGCGTCCACCATGGCGCAGAGCGACTGCGCGTACAGCGGGCCGGTCAGGTCCACGTAGCAGGGTTTGATCTCGGTGCCGACCTTGACGAACACCCGCTCGGGCAGGCCGGTGGCCGCCCGCCAGCGGCGTACCGCCAGGTAGCGGGCGGTTTCGTCGGCATGGCCGCCCAGCCCGCACGCGCCGGCCGTGGTGCGCCAGGTACGCCGCGCCACCACCAGCCGGTCGATGGTGATCCGGGGCGTGTGCGACGCGGCGCCGAACAGTTTGAACGCGTCCAGCAGCAGCGAGCCGAGCAGCGTGGCGAAGACCTCCATCAGCGGCCAGCGGGCACCGTCGGGGAAGACCGCGGTGAGCCGGTCGCCGTCGCGCCGCACCAGCACCGCGGTGGCCGGGAACAGCCGGTCGGCGTCCGCGCCGTGCGCGGTGTCGATGCCGAGCTGGCGGTCCGCCGGGCCGGTCAGCGCGTACGTGGTGCGGGTGGTGCGCCGGGGGAAACTCTCCGGCCAGAGCACCCGCAGCCGCACCGGGCCCAGGTCGGCGTCGAGGTCGGCGCGCAGCGCCGCCGGGTCGCTGTGGAACGGGCTGAGCACCGCGCTGTCGAACGCGACCGTGGCCGGGTGCAGCTCGCCGAGCACGAGCAGGAAGTCGCCCCGCTCGACCGCCTCCGGGGACGCGGCGCTGAGCTGGACGTCCGGGTTGTGCAGCCGGGCCGACGGCCAGCCGGGGCCCGACGCCGGGAACAGCTCCGCCACCCGCCCGGCCAGGTCCGCCGCACGGACCCGCAGCTCGGCCTGGCCGGCGGGCAGGTCACGCAGGTCGAACAGCTCGGCCCACCGGCGGGTGAGTTCCGCGCCGGCCCGGGCGATCGGGCCGTCCGACGCGATCAGCGTCCCCTGGGCCAGCAGCCACAGGTCGGCCAGCCGCACCGGCTCGTCGCCGGTCGCCAACTCGTCGTGCAGCTCGGTGAAGAGCTCGGCGCAGCGCTCGGCGACCTCCACGGTGAACCAGCGGGCCGTGCGCAGCACCACCGCGAGCGGCTCGGCGAGCGCGTCGACGACCGCGGCGCCGACCTGGAACTCCAGGTCACGGGCGGTCTCCTCGTAGCAGACCGTGCGGCCGGCGTACATCTGCCCGCTGTTGCGGGTGGCCGGGCGGCCGGTGACGGCGGTGAACCCGGCGTTGAGCGCGGCGAGCGCGGCGCCGAGCCGGTCCGGGTCGCCGGCCGCGGCGGCCACCTCGTCGCGGGCGGCGCGGAGCCGGTCGAACTCGGCCGCCGTGGCGGCACGCACCGGCTCGTCGCCGATGGCGGCGATCCGCGCGGCGAGCACGTCCTCCGCGTCCGGGGCGACCGGCAGGTTCGCGCCCCAGCTCAGCTGGCCGCGCTCCACCCACCGGTCCAGCAGCAGGTAGACGTCGTCGACGCCGTGCACCACGCCCTCGGCGCACAGCCGCTCGGCCAGCTCCACCGCCGGGGTACGCCCGTCGGCGTCGGCGAGCAGCCGGGCCTCCACCGGCGTCAACGCGATCGGCGGGTGCAGCGGCCAGCGCAGCTCCCGCCCGACCACGGTCAGGTGCGGTTGCCGCGCCGGCGCCCACCAGCGGCGCACCGCCAGGTCGTCGGCGAGCCGGTCGGCGTACGCGATGAGCGCCCACGCCTCGAAGAACACCCGGCGGCGGCGCACCAGCGCGGCGCCCGGCTCGGTCCGTACGCCGGGCACCGCCGGGTCGAACGTGCCCCAGCAGACCGGGCCGAAGAAGCCGATCGTCTCCGCCTTGCCGCAGTAGCGCTGCCAGTAGCGCAACAGGCTCAGCTCCCGCTTGCGGCGGCGCACGTTGCGCACCTGCGGGTCGGTGCGCAGCAGGCCGTCCAACGCGATGAGCATGTCCGGGTTCTGCCAGGTGACCGCCTCGCGCAGCAGCGGGTCGGCGGCGAGTTCGCCGGCCACCGCGGAGGACTCGGCGAACGCCTCACCCAGCGTCTTGTCGAACACCTCGGCGCTGCTCGCGCCCGCCAACAGCGCGTCCGCGGCGACCGCGCATCCGGACGCGCCGAACCGGTCCAGGCCGGCGGCCGGGAACCCGGCGGTCCGCAGCACCACGTCCCGCCACACCGACCAGCCGGTCGTACCCAGGGGCAGCAGGTGGCTCATCGCGCGTCCTCCACTGCGGTGTCGGTGAGGTGCAGGCGCAGCTCGCTGAAGTAGCGGCGGCCGGCCGCGTCCGGCACCCAGGCCTGCGTCGGGTCGGGCAGCATCTCGCTGACCGTGAGCGAGACGTCGTCGCCGCCGTCGACCCGGGCGGCGCGCACCAACGCGCAGAGCATGGCGGCGAACCCGGGTGCGGCCAGGTCCACGAAGCACGGCTTGGTCTCGGTGCCGAGCTTGACGTAGACCTGCTCGGGCAGCCCGAGCCGGCGACGCCAGGCGCGGACGGCCAGGAACCGCTGCCGTTCACCGGTGGCGGTGGCCAGGCCGCTCTCCCCGACCGTGGTCCGCCAGGTCTGCCGCGCCACCACCAGCCGGTCCACCGTGATCCGCGGCGTGTACGGCGCGGCGGCGACCAGTTTGAAGCCGTCCACGGCGTGCGCGCTGAACGCCTCGGCGAAGATCTCGGCGAGCGGCCACCGCTGCCCGTCCGAGGCGGTGCAGACCAGCTCGCCGGCCACCTCGTCGACGGTGAGGTCCACGGTGGGCAGCACCCGGGCCGGCTCCGCGCCGGGCGCGTCGAGGAAGGCGAGCTGCCGGTCGGTCGGGCCGGTCAGCGACTCGGCGGTACGGCTGGTGCGGCGCGGCCAGTCGGCCGGGAACAGCAACCGGACCCGCCGCTCGCCCAGGTCCGCCGCGAGCGCCTCGCGCAGCCGCTCGACGTCCGGGTGCGACGGGGTGAAGACCGCGCAGTCGAACGAGGACCAGGCGGCGTGCAGCTCGCCGAGCACCACGGTGTAGTCGCCGCGCCTCAGCGCCGCCTCGTCCGTGGCGCAGATCTGCAGGTCGGGGCTGTGCATGGCGGCGTTCGACCAGCTCGGCCGGGTGCCGGGGAAGACCGCGTCGATCCTCTCGGCCAGGTCGGCCGCGCCTAGCCGCACGTCGGTGGTGCCGGCGGGCAGCGTGTCCAGGCCGAACAGGCCGGCCCACCGGGCGGCGAAGTCGGCGGCGACCGCGTCGACCGGCCGTTCGCCGCCGCCCCAGAACAGGCCCTGGGCCAGGAACCACAGGTCGGCCAGCGCCACCGGGCCGCCGGACTCGGCGCGCAGCTCGTCGTGCAGGCCGCGCAGCACCACCAGGTAGGCGTCGGCGAGCGCGTTGGCCAGCCAGCGGGCGGCGCGCAGCAGCACGTCCAGCGGGGCGGCCAGCTCGGCCAGCAGCGGGGCGCCGAAGACCACGTCCAGGTCGCGGGCGGTGTCCTCGTAGCAGATGGTGCGGCCGGCGTACATCTGGCCGGCGCGGCGTACCGCCGGCACGCCGGTCAGCTCGGTGAACGTGGCGTCGAGGGCGTCCAGCGCGGCCCGCAGCGACTCCGGGTCGCCGGCCGCCGTGGCCACCGCGTCGCGGGCGGTACGCAGCCGGTCGAAGCCGGCGCGGGCGGCGGCGCGGGCCGGCTCGTCGCCGATCGCCGCGATCCGCTCGGCCAGCACCCGCTCCGCGTCCGGGCTCACCGGCAGCGCCGCGTCCCAGGTGATCAGCTCCCGTTCCACCAGCCGGTCGAGCAGCGCGTAGCCGTCCTCCGGCCGGCGCAGGCCGATCGCCGGGTCGGCGACCAGGGCGGCGGCGTGGCGGCGGCCGTCGGCGGCACGCAGCAGCGCCGCCTCGACCGGGGTCAGCGTCAACGGCGGGCGGCCGGGCCGGAGCACCACCCGGTCCCGGATCGTCAGGTGCGGCCGGAGCATCGGCGGCCACCAGCGGCGGACCGCCAGGTCCGCGCCGACCCGGTCGGCGTACGCGGCCAGCGCCCAGGACTCGAACCACACCCAGCGTCGCCGGGTGAGCCGGTCACCGGCGTTGACCCGGGCAACTTCCGGCTGATCGGGGTCGACGGTGACCCAGCAGGCCGGCCCGAAGAACCCGACCGTCTCGTTCTTGCCGCAGTAGCGCTGCCAGTACTTCAGCAGCGCCCGCTCCCGGTCCCGCCGCCGCACGTTGCGGGGCGCGTCGGGGCCGCCGCGCACCAGCCCGTCCAGGGCGATCAGGGCGCCCCGGTTCTGCCAGGTGACCGCCTCGCGCAGCAGCGGGTCGGCGGCCAACGCGCTGAGCCGCGCGGCGCCGACGCGCAGCGCCTCGTCGAACTCCGCGTCGAACCGGTCCTCGCCGGCGCCGGTGGCCAGCAGCTCGTCGGCGGCGGCGGCGGCCCGGGGCGCGCTCAGCGCCGTCAGCCCGTCGGCGGGGAAGCCGGTGGTCCGCAGCATCGCGTCGCGCCACACGGACCACCCGGTGTCCCCGAGCGGCACCCGGTGCGCACCGCCGGCGGTCCCGCGGCCGACGGCGCGCACCGGGCCCGGACCCGCGTCCGGGGTTCCGGCGCGGGCGGTCGAGGTGCCGGGCCCGGCGGCAGCGACGCCGGGCGCGGTGGTCGAGGTGCCGGTAGCGGTGGTCAGGCCGCCGGGCGCTGTCGTCGTGGCGCCGGGCGCTGCCGTCGTGGCGCCGGGCGCTGCGGTCGTGGCGCCGGGCGCTGCGGTCGTGGCGCCGGGCGCTGCGGCCAGGTCGGCCCGGATCAACGCGGCCATCTCGGCGAGCCGGTCGTGCAGGAAGAAGTGCCCGCCGGACAGCTCGTGCATGGTGAACCCGGCCGCCGTGTGCTCGCCCCAGGCGGCGGTGTGCTCGCGGGTGACCGCCGCGTCCGCGTCGCCGCCGAACGCGACGATCGGCACCGGCAACGGATCCTCCGGGACGTGGCGGTAGTCGTCCACCCGGCCGAAGTCGGCGCGCAGCAGCGGCAGCATCAGCTCCAGCAGCTCCGGGTGGTTGAACGCCTCGGCGGGGAGGCCGCCGCCGTCGCTGAGGCGGCGCAGCAGCTCGTCGTCACTGACCCGGGACAGCCCGATGAAGCCGCCGGGCTCGGTGATGTGCGGCGCGCGGGCGCCGCCGACGTAGAGCCGCAGCGGCAGCGGACGGCCGGTACGGCGCAGCTCGCGAACCACGTCGAAGCCGACCCGGCCGCCCATCGAGTGGCCGTAGATGGCGTACGGGCGGTCGGCCCGGGCGGCGATGGCGTCGGTGACCTCGGCGACGGTGAAGTGCGGGTCCTCGCTGATCCGCTTCTCCCGGCCGGGCAACTGCACCGGCAGCACCTCGACGTCGGGGCCGAACGCGGCCGGCCAGTGCCGGAACGCGCTGGCGCCGGCACCGGCGTAGGGCAGGCAGAACAACTGCACCGGCGCCTCGGGGCGGCTTCCGGTGGAGGCGAACCAGTTCACCGCGGACCTCTCTGCACGGGGTCGATCCAGTGCCGGCGGCGCTGGAACGGGTAGGTGGGCAGCCCGGTACGCCGGACCGTGCCCGCGGGGTGCAGGGCGTCCCAGTCGATGTCGTGCCCGGCCACCCAGTCGGCGGCCGTCTCGCGCAGCGGGCCGGTGTCACCGGCGATCCGGGCGTCGGTGTCGAGCAGCACGTCCAGCGCGGTCAGCGCGGCGGGCAGGTCGGCGGCGACCACCGCCGCCCGGTGCGCGAACGGGCGGCGGCCGAGCGCCAGCGTGGCGGCCACGTCGGGCAGCGCCGGCGCGGTGCCGGCCAGGTGGGTCCGCAGCCGGACCAGCGCGGCCCGCAACGCCGCCGGGGTACGCGCGGAGACCGGCAGCAGCCACGGCCCCTCCCCCGGCGGGTCGGCCGGCTCGACCGGCGGCGGCTGTTCCACCACCACGTGCGCGTTCGTGCCACCCAGGCCGAACGCGCTCACCCCGGCCACCCGGCGTCCGCCGTCCGGCCAGTCCCGGGCCTTGGTGGGCACGTAGAACGGGCCGGCGGTCAGGTCGATCTCCGGGTGCGGACGGGTGAAGTGCAGGTTCGGCGGGATCACGCCGTGCCGGACGGCGAGCACGGTCTTGATCAGCCCGGCGACGCCGGCGGCGGCGTCGAGGTGGCCGATGTTGGTCTTCACCGAGCCGAGCGCGCACGTCTCGGCCGGCGCGGCGCCGGCGTACACCTCGTGCAGCGCGGCCACCTCGATGGCGTCGCCGAGCGGCGTGCCGCTGCCGTGCCCCTCGACGAGGCGGACCTCGCCGGGGGCGACCTCGGCGGTGGCGAGCGCGTTGGCCACGGCGGCGGCCTGCCCGGCCGGGCCGGGCACCGCGAAGCCGGCCCGGTCCGGGCCGTCGTTGGTGACCGCCCAGCCGGGCAGGATCGCGTAGATCCGGTCGCCGTCGGCCTGCGCGTCGGCGAGCCGGCGCAACGCGACCACGCCCGCGCCGGAGCCGAACCCGGAGCCGTCGGCGGCCTCGTCGAAGGCGCGGCACCGTCCGTCGGGCGAGGCGAGCCCGCCCGGCGTGGCCCGGTGCCGGGGCCACATGACCGTGGACCCGCCGGCCAGCGCCAGGTCGCACTGGTAGTCGGCGAGGCTCTGCGCGGCCAGGCAGACCGCGACCAGGGAGCTGGAGCAGGCGCTCTGCACGGCCAGCGCCGGCCCGGTCAGGCCGAGCCGGTAGGCGACCTGTCCGGGCAGGTGGTCGGTGAACTGCCGGCCGACCAGTCGCGCCTCCCAGTCGTCCGGGTCGACGTCGCCGACCACGGCCGGGTTGTCCATGAGGTGGAACAGGAAGTAGCGGTTGGCCGAGGTGGACGAGTAGACGCCGACCAGCCCCGGGAAGCGCTGCGGGTCGTGCCCGGCGTCCTCCAGCGCCTCCCACGCGGTCTCCAGGAAGAGCCGGTGCTGCGGATCGGTGCGGGCGGCCTCGTCGGCGCCGAAGGAGAAGAACTCGGCGTCGAAGTCGGCCACCCCGTCGAGCCGGCCGGCGGCGCGGACGTGCCGGGGGTCGGCGCGCAGCCGGGGCCCGACGCCGAGCGCGGCCAACTCCTCGTCGGTGTGGTCGTGCACGGAGTCGACCCCGGTGCACAGGTTCCACCAGAACGTCGCCACGTCCGGCGCGCCGGGGAAGCGGCCGGCGATCCCGACCACCGCGATCTCGTCGCCGGTGTACTCGCGGGACGCGCTGACCGGCGCGGCGGGCGCGGGCAGCACCGGGGCGCGGACCGCCTCCGGCGGCGCGTCGAGCAGCGCCGCCTGGGCGGCCACGGTCGGGTGGTCGAACAGGCGCAGCATCGGCAGCCGGACGCCGAACCGTTCGGCGATCCGCTGCTGCACCCGGCCCAGCAGCAGCGACTGCCCGCCCACGTCGAAGAAGCTGTCGGTGCGGCCGACCGCCGGGCGGCCCAGCACCGCGCACCAGATGTCGTGCACGGCGCGTTCGGTGTCGGTGGCCGGCGCCGCCCCGGCGGGCACCTCGGCGACCGGGTCGGGCAGCGCCCGCTCGTCGATCTTTCCGCTGACGGTGAGCGGGAACTCGTCGACCACGACCACCGCGCGCGGCACGGCGTAGTCGGGCAACGCGGCGGCGAGTGCCGCGCGCAGCGCCGCCGGGTCGGGACGGGCGCCGGCCGGCCGGGCGTACGCCAGCAGTTCGCCGTCGCGGGCGATGGCGCGGACGCCGGCCACGCCGGGCTGGGCGGCGAGCACGGTCTCGATCTCGGTCAGCTCCACCCGGTGCCCGCGCACCTTCACCTGCCGGTCGAGCCGGCCCAGGCAGACCAGTTCCCCGCCGGGCAGCCGCGCGCCGAGGTCGCCGGTGCGGTACGACCGCGTGCCGTCGGCGACCAGGGCGAACCGGTCGCTGTCCTGGTTGAGGTAGCCGGGGGCGAGGTGCCGGCTGCGGACCACGATCTCGCCGGTGTCCGGGGCGAGGTCGAGCCGGTAGCCGGGGAACGCGGTGCCGACCGGCAGCGGCCCGACCGCGGCCGGGTCCACCTCGGACAGCGGCAGCACGTGCCGGGCCGCGAACGTCATCTCGGTGGCCCCGTAGCCGTTGACCAGCACGCAGTCGGGGGCGAAGCGGTCCCGACCGCGTGCCGCGTCGGTCCAGGTGGCCTGCTCGCCGCCGAGCAGCACCGCGCGCACGGTGGTCAGCCGCCGGTCGTCGAGCGTGTCGAGCAGGAAGCGGTAGACGGTCGGCGTGCAGTGCAGCACGGTGACGCCGTGCCGGTCGAGCTGCTCCACCGCGTACGCCAGGCCGTGCCGGCGCAGGTCGACCGGGACGACCGCGGCACCGGTGAGCAGCGCCGGGTAGAGGTCCGGGATGGCGGCGTCGAAGCTGAACGAGGCGAGCAGGCTGAGCCGGTCGGCCGGGCCGACGGCGAGCGCGTCGATCTGGTTGTCGACGACGTGGGCCAGGTTGCGGTGGGTCTGCCCGACCGCCTTGGGCACGCCGGTGGAGCCGGAGGTGAACAGCACGTACGCCAGCGCGTCGGGGTCGACCGGCACCGGGCGCAGCGGGGCCGGCGGCACCTCGTCCAGGGGCACCACGACGCGTCCGTCGGCCAACGTCAGGGCCAGCTCACGGTGCTCGGCGGCGCAGGCCAGGGCGGTGACGCCGGCGGCGGCGACCATGTGTCGCAGCCGGGCGACCGGGAAACCCGGGTCCAGCGGCACGTACGCGCAGCCGGCGGCCAGCGTGCCGAGCATGGCGGCGACGGTCGGCGCGCCGTGTGCGGTGAGCAGCGCGATGCGGTCGCCGGGCCGGAAACCGGCGGCGACGAGCACGGCCGCGTACCCCCCGGCCGTCTCGGCCAGCTCGGCGTAACCGACCTCGTGGGTCTCGCCGAGAAGTGCCGGACGGCCACCGTGGACCGCTGCGACCGCGCCGAAACGATTGATGATCATCGTCTCTGCCATCAGGAAACGGGATGTGCTCCACTGATGGCGGGCGCGCAGCAGCAATCGACGAATGTGACCATTGATCCCCCCCAGGACTTCACATTGGAAGCAGAATAAAGCTCAATCTCTCGATCGGAAGAGGATCGATCCGGGTCGAGCCGAAGGGGGGACGACCCCTGGTACCTCGGACGGAGGAATTCGTCCGATCATCCCTCTAGCGCGTAGACGATTTTCAGCGTAGATAGTTACCGACGAGTTATTTTACGGTGAAAGTACTTCTGGGCGGGGAAATCTTCGCCTCGTGGACCCCGCGCGGCAGCTCGACCCGAATCCCGGGGAGCGTGCTCAGACATCGTACGGCGGACGGGGAAGAGGGTCCACCATCGCGTCGAATCCCCGGGGGAGCTGCGCCACCAGATCCTGGAACTCGCCGACCGTGACCGTCTCGCGCAGCGTGGCGAGCACCGCCCGCGTGCCCACCTCGGCGACCGCCGGATCCACCGCGGCCCGCTCCGCCACCCGGTAGAGGAAGTCCACCGCGGCCCCGGTCGCCGGCGGACCGTCCGCCGCCGCGAGGTAGCCGCCGACGTCGTCGGGGAGCTGGGCGGCCAGGTCGGCCGACTCGTCGGCGGTGATCCGCTCGGCGAGGGTCTGCAACACCGCGCGGGAGATCGTCGCCGCGTCGTCGGTGGGCAGCTCGGCGCGACGCGCCACCGCGTCGACGAACAGCGGAAACCGCATCCCGCCCCTCCCCTGGCAGCCGGTCGCCGACGATCCGGGAACCCCCGCCCCGCCGGCCCCGGCGAGTACCCCACCCCACCCCCACCAAACAACCCCACCCTCCACCGCCCTCGCCCCGCCCGCCCCCGCCCCCGCGCCCGCGCCCGCGCCCGCGCCCGCGCCCGCGCCCGCGCCCGCGCCCGCGCCCGCGATCTTGCACTTGCCGCCCCGACAAAAGCGACCGATCCGACGTCTCGCGGGCAGCAACTGCAAGATCGGCGGGGAGGCGGGGGCGGGTCGTTCTTCCTGGGTGGGCCGTTCCGTGGCACTCGGTGGTTCGGCGGCGTGGGTAGCATCCGCGCATGGCCACCGTCACCCATCCCGGCGCCTGCCCCCTGGACTGTCCCGACACCTGCGTCTGGCAGCTCACCGTGGCGGACGGCCGGGCCGTCGCGCTGCGCGGCGACCGCGACCACCCGTTCACCCGGGGCGCGCTCTGCGGCAAGGTCAACCGCTACCTCGACGCGGTCAACGGCCCGGACCGGCTCACCACCCCCTGGATCCGCACCGGCCCCAAGGGCGTCGGTCCGGTGTCCTACCGGCCGGCGAGCTGGGCGGAGGCGCTGGGCCGGGTGGCGGCCGGGCTGCGGGCCAGCATCGAACGCGACGGGCCGGAGTCGGTGCTGCCCTACTACTTCGCCGGCACGATGGGGCTGGTCCAGGGCTGGACGATGGGGCCGCGGCTGTTCGCGTACCTGGGGGCGTCCCGGTTGGACACCACCATCTGCACGGCGGCGGCGAACGCCGCCACCCGGTCCGTCTTCGGCCGCCCGGTGGGCTTCGAGCCGGAGTCGATCGTCGACGCCCGGCTGGTCGTGCTCTGGGGCGCCAACCCGCTCGCCACCAACCTGCACCTGTGGCCGTTCGTGCAGCAGGCGCGCGAGCGCGGCGCGTACCTGGTGACGATCGACCCGCTGCGCACCGAGACCGCCGCCCGCAGCGACGAGCACGTCGCACCGCTGCCCGGCACCGACGCGGCGCTCGCGCTCGGGCTGATGCGGCACGTCCGCGACGCCGGGGCGGCCGACGAGCGGTGGCTGGCCGGGCACACCGTCGGCTGGCCCGAACTGTCCGCCCGGCTCGACGAGTGGCCGGTGGAACGCGCCGCCGCCGAGTGCGGGCTGCCCGCGGAGACCGTGCGCCGGCTCGGCGAGCGGATCGCCACCACCCGGCCCACCGCCGTGCGCGTCGGCCTCGGCCTGCAACGGCACGCCGGCGCCGGGCAGGCGATCCGGGCGATCTGCGCGCTGCCGCTGGTCACCGGCGATTTCCGGTACGCCGGCGGCGGTGCGCTGGTGACCACCAGCGGGCACCACCCGGTCGACAACGGGCCGGTGATCCGGCCGGCCGGCATGCCGGCACCGCCGGCCCGGTCGGTGAACATGAGCCGGCTCGCCGCCGTGCTCACCGGGGCGGCCGACCCGCCGGTGACCTCGTTGGTGGTGTTCAACGCCAACCCGGCGGCCACCGCGCCGGACCAGACCCGGCTGCTCACCGGCCTGCGCCGCGCCGACCTGTTCACCGTGGTGCTGGAGCAGCGCTGGACCGACACCTGCGACCACGCCGACGTGGTGCTCCCGGCCACCATGCAGCCCGAGCACCTCGACCTCCAGACCTCCTACGGGCACCACTACACGACGCTGAACCTGCCGGCCACCCGGGCGCCCGGCGAGGCGCTGCCGAACACCGAGATCTTCCGGCGCATCGCGGTGGCGCTCGGCGTCGACCACCCCGCGTTCCGGGACAGCGACGAGGACCTGGCCCGGCAGTTGCTGGCCGGCACGTCGGTCACGTTCGAGGAGCTGCGCGAGCGCACGTACGCCCGGCTCACCGGCGTGCCGGTCGGCTCCGCGCCGTTCGCCGACGGTGGCTTCCCCACCCCGGACGGGCGGGCCCGGCTGCACGACCCGGCGCTGGCCCGGCTCGGGGTGGATCCGCTGCCCGGCTACACCCCACCGGTCGAGGCCGCCGACCCGGCGCTGGCCCGGCGCTTCCCGCTGGTGCTGCTCGCCCCGGCCGGCCGCTACCTGATGAACTCCACGTTCGCCTCGCTGCCCTGGCACGCCCGCCGGGCCGGGCCGCCCCGGGTGCACCTGCACCCAGCCGACGCGGCGGCGCGCGGCCTGGCCGACGGCGACGCGGTGCGGGTCCACAACGACCGGGGCGCGTTCCTGGCCGCGGTCGCGGTGGACGAGGGGACCCGGCCCGGGGTGGCGTTCACCTACAAGGCGTACTGGGCGCGGCTGAGCCCCGGCCGGTCCACGGTGAACGCGGTGACCGCGGTCCGCGACGCCGACCTGGGTGGGGCGCCCACGTTCCACGACTGCCGGGTCGAGGTGGAGCCGGTGCCGGCCGAGCTGCTGACCGTCGACCCGCCCACCGAGCCGGGCGTCGACCGGGTCACCGGGCCGGCCGTCGACGCCGGCGCCGCCGCGCCCCTCGGCTGAGCCGGGACCTTCGGCCCGGTCGGCGGGTCCGTGCGCCCCGGGTCGGCGCTGCGGCTCGGCGGCGGCGTGCCGGCCGGCATCGCCTGACCCGCCGGCCGACGGCAGCGGCCCGGAGGTGACGCCGCCGGGCCGGCGGCCGGACCGCGGCGGTCAGCCCTCGGCGAGCGCGTCCAGCACCAGCGCGGCGGTCCAGCTGAACGCCGGTGAGCCGAGACCGGCGCCGGTGTCCGGGTGGAAGTACTCGTGGCAGCCGGCGCCGTCGACCAGGTCGAGCAGGGAGTCCCGCAGCCCGGCCGCCAGGTCGGCCCGGCGGTGGGTCCGCAGGCCCTGCCAGAGCAGCCACCCGGTGTTCACCCAGCTCGGCCCGCGCCAGTAGCGCAGCGGTTCGAAATCCGGCGCGGTGCGGTCGTACGTGGGCAGCGGCCGGTCCATCCGGGCGGCCAGGCCGAAGCGGGGCGAGCACGCCTCGGCCAGTACGGCCCGCACCTGCGGCTCCGGCAGGTCGGGCAGGGCCAGCGGCAGCAACCCGAGCACGGTACGCGCCCGGACGAGCCGCCCGGTGCGGACGTCACGCGGCTGGAACGTGCCGGTGACCGGATCCCACAGGCGGGTGACGAGCGCCTCGGTGAGGCGGGCGGCCCGGTCCCGGTGCGGGCACGGGTCGGCGCCGATGACCGTGGCGATCCGGGCCAGCGCGTACTCGGCGACCCCGAGCGCGGCGTTGACCAGCGGGCACTCCACCAGGAACGGGTGCCGTCCGAGCAGTCCCTCGTCCCGGTAGCGGCCGGCCCGGTAGCTGTCCACCAGCGCGAGGTACCGCGCGTAGTCCAGGTCGGTGGGCCGGTGCGTGGCGTCGGCGTGGGTGGTGTCGTGCCGGCGGTACGCGCGCATCACCGCCTCGTCGGCCGGCACCGCGGCCAGCGGGGCGTCCCAGGCGGGGCTGTTGTCCAGGCCGGACTCCCACGGGTGCACGATGGCGGCCAGCCCGCCGCCGCCGACGTCCCGCCGCCCGGTCAGGTAGCGCTGCTGGGCGACCAGCCGGGGGTAGAGCCGGCGCAGCGCGGCCACCGACGCCTCGGAGGGGGCCCGGCGGTGCACCAGCCAGGCGGCCGGCGCGTGCACCGGCGGCTGGACGATGCCGGAGGTGGCCACCGGCGGCGCGCCCTCGGCGCACGCCGAGTCCCAGAACGCCGGCCCGGGGAAGTACGGGCCGAGGTGCGGCGCCGGGTTGAACACGATGTGCGGCACCCGCCCGTCGACCCACTGGGCGGCGAACAGCGTGCGCAGCTCGCGCCAGGCCCGGTCCGGTCGCACGTGCGCCAGCCCGACCGCGATGAACGCCGAGTCCCAGCTCCACTGGTGCGGGTAGAGCGTGCGCGACGGCACGGTGTGGTCGTGTTCCCAGTTGGCGTCCAGGGTGGCCAGCGCGAGCCGGCGCAGCCGGGCGTCGCGTTCGGCGCCGGCCCGCACCCCGGCCGCCAGGCTGCCGGTCACGCGGCGGCCCGCCACGGCCGGGCCGGGGTCAGCACGGTGGCGGCCTGGCGCAGCGCGGCGACCGGCTCGCCGCGCAGCCGGCACTCCAGCGCCAGCCAGCCGGGGTAGCCGAGTCCGGCGAGCGTGTCCAGCAGCGCCGTCCAGTCCAGGTGCCCGGCACCGGGCTGGTACCGGTTGGAGTCGCTGACCTGCACGTGCCCGAGGTACGGCGCGGCGGCGCGCAGCGCGGCGCACGGGTCGTCCTCCTCGATGTTCATGTGGTAGGTGTCGGCGACCACCCGGACCGCGGGCGACCCGACCGCACGGCACAGCTCGACCGCCTGGTCGAGCCGGTTGACCATGTGGTCCTCGTACCGGTTGAGCGGTTCCAGGAACAGGGTGACCCCCTCGGACCGGGCGTGCTCGCCCAGCTCGCCCAGGGCGTCGACGAGCACCCGCCGGTCGGCCTCGGGCGACCGGGGCGGTTCGAACGGCGGCAGCCGGCGGGAGAACATGCCCCAGGCGGCCGGCGTCATGGCGCCGATGCCGCCCAGCTCGGCGATCACGGAGAGCTGGGACCGCAGGTTGCGCACCGCGTCCCGGGAGCGGGCCGGGTCGAAGTCGCCGACGAAGTGGTCCATCTCGACGCAGACGGTCGGCGTCACCACCCCGGCGGCGTGGGCCCGGCGCAGCTCCGGCAGCCGCCGGGCGAACGCCAGGTCCCCCCGCCCGCGCAGCTCGATGCCCCGGTAGCCGAGGGAGACGGCGAGGGCGTACTTGTCGGTCAGGTCGGCGCCGGGGAGCAACTGCTCCTGGCAGGCCAGGGGGATGTCCATGTCAGAACCTCAGTACCACTTGGAGGACGTCACCGTCACCGCGGTCGAGCAACGCCAGCGCGTCGGCCACCGCGCCCGCGTCGACGACGTGGCTCACCAGCGGCAGCGGGTCGACGCTGCCCTCCGCCACCAGGTCCATGAAGGTGTGTGCGATCCGTGTCCCGGACCACCGGCCGGCCGTGCCGGGGGCCGGGTCGGGGCCGGAGACCTGGGCGGCCACCAGCTGGATCCGGTTGTGGTGGAACTCCTCGCCGAGTTCCAGCCCGTGGGCGTACCCCTGGTAGAAGCCGGCGGCGACGACGCGGCCGGCGGGCGCGGTGGCCCGGATCGCCTCGTGCAGCGCCGGGTACGCGCCGGACAGCTCCAGGCAGACGTCGGCGCCGCGACCGTCGGTGGCTGCCCGCAGCGCGCTGGCGGCCGAGTCGCCGGCGGCGTCGACCACCCGGCGGGCGCCGAGGCGGGTGGCGTGCGCGAGCCGTCCGGGCATCCGGTCGACGGCCACCACCCGGCTGCCGGACAGCACCGCGAGCCGGGTGCCGAGCAGCCCGATCACGCCCTGGCCGAAGACGCCGACCCAGTCGCCGAGGTGCAGGTCACCGGCGAGCACCGCGGTCAGCGCGATGGCGCCGGGACGGGCGAAGACGGCGGCGAGCGGGTCGAGGCCGGGGGCGAGCGGATGCGTCGCGGCGGCGGCGAGCACGGCCTCCGCGCGGTGCCCCCAGATCCCCCAGACGAGCTGGCCGGCGCGGCGGTCGGCGACGTCCGGGGCGACCTCGAGGATCTCGCCGACCTCCTCGTAGCCGAAGCCCACCACGGGGTACGCGGGCGCGGCCTGCCGGGGGACGAACATCCGGGAGGTGGCGTCCCAGTCCTTGCGGAGGCGGGGGTTGCTGCCCCGGTAGAGGGTCAGCTCGGTGCCGGCGGAGATGCCGGAGTAGCAGGTGCGGACGCGGACCTGACCCGGGCCGAGCCGGTCCGGGGGACAGGGCTCCAGGCGGACGCTGCGGGGCCCGGCGAGCGAGACAACCCAGTTGGCCATGGCGTCGCTCCGAAGAAAGTACCGGCCTCGATTCTAACCCAAAAAATGGGCATATGTGATTAGATTGATGAATCGGTGGGTATTGATGGTGTGCCGTGTACTTTCGAGAACGGAGTGCCGCCGATGCCATCACCCTCCACACGGCTGCTCGCGTCGAGCCTGATCCTGGCACTGGCCGGGGCCGGCGCGACCGCCTGCAGCGACGACGGGCAGAAATCCGACAGTTCCCAGATCACCGTCTGGAGCCTGGAGGACGTGGCCGACCGGGTCAACGCCACCAAGGCGATCATCGCCGACTACACCGCGAAGACCGGCGTGAAGGTCAACCTCGTCACCGTCAACGAGGACCAGTTCCCGTCGCTGATCGCGTCCAGCGCCGCCGCCGGCGACCTGCCCGACGTGGTCGGCTCGGTGTCGCTCGCCGGCATCCGCACGCTCGCCGGCAACGAGCTGCTGGAGCCGGACGCGAACAAGGCGGTCGTGGACAAGCTCGGGCGGGACACGTTCTCCCCCCGCGCGCTGGAGCTGACCAGCGACGGCGGCACCCAGCTCGCCGTGCCCAGCGACGGCTGGGGCCAACTGCTGGTCTACCGCAAGGACCTGTTCGACGCCGCCGGCCTGCCCGCCCCCGACACGTACGAGAAGATCGCCGCCGCGGCGGCGAAGCTGAACACCGGCGGCGTCGCCGGCATCACCGCGGCGACCGCCCCCGGCGACGTGTTCACCCAGCAGACCTTCGAGCACCTCGCGCTGGCCAACAACTGCCAGCTCACCGACGACGCCGGCAAGGTCACGCTCGACTCACCGCAGTGCGTGGAGGCATTCCGCTTCTACGGCGACCTGATGCGGAACAACTCGGTCAAGGGCGCGCAGGACGTCGACACCACCCGGGCCACCTACTTCGCCGGCAAGGCGGCCATGCTGATCTGGTCGCCGTTCGTCCTCGACGAGCTGGCCGGCCTGCGCAACGACGCGCGGCCCACCTGCCCGCAGTGCCAGGCCGACCCGACGTGGCTGGCGAAGAACAGCGGCTTCGTCACCGCGATCAAGGGCCCGAACGGCACCGAGCCGGCGCAGTACGGCGAGGTCAGCTCCTGGGCGGTGCTCGACGGCGCGGCCGACCCGGCGACGTCCTTCGTGGAGTACATGCTCTCCGACGGCTACCCGCGCTGGTTCGGCATGTCCCCCGAGGGGCGCTTCCCGGTGCGCACCGGCACGCCCGAGGACAAGCAGAAGTTCCGCACGCTGTGGAACACCAGCCCGGCCGGCGTGGACACCAAGAAGCCGCTCTCCGCCGTCTACGGCGACGACGTGCTCGCCACGCTGCGCAAGAGCCCCGACACGTTCCAGCGCTGGGGGCTGACCCAGGGCCAGGGCAAGCTGGTCGGCGCCATCCTCGGCGAGCTGCCGGTGCCGAAGGCGCTCGCGGACGTGGTCGGCGGCAAGTCCGACGCCCGGGCCGCCGCCGAGCGCGCCAAGAAGGACGTCGAGGCCATCGCCAAGGGCGTCAATTGACCACCGTCGCGCCGGAGGCCGGCCGCTCCCCCACCCCGGAGCGGCCCCGCCGGCCCGGCCGCCGCCCGCTGACGCTGCGCCGCCGCGAGTCCCGCGCCGGGCTCGCGCTGGTCGCGCCGACCCTGCTCGTCGTGCTCGCGGTGATCGGCATACCCATCGTGTGGACCGTGGTGCTGGCCTTCCAGCGGGTACGCCTCGCGACGCTGCGCAAGACCGGCCTGTTCGGCGAACTGACGCTGGACAACGTCGACCGGGTGCTGCACACCCCAGGGTTCGCCGACACGCTCTGGACCACCGTGGTCTACAGCGTCGGCGGCACCGCCGGCTCGATAGTGGTCGGCCTGGTGGCGGCGCTCGCCGTCCGGGGGCCGTTCCGGGGCCGTACGCTGGTGCGCGCGTCGATGCTGCTGCCGTACGTGGCGCCGGTGGTCGCCATGACGTTCGTCTGGCAGGTGATGCTCGACCCGCAGCTCGGCATCGTCAACGACTGGGGACGGCGCTTCCTCGGCTGGGACGCTCCGGTGGCGTTCCTGTCCCAGGAGTCCACCGCGCTGTGGACCGTGATCGCGTTCGAAGCGTGGCGCTACTTCCCGTTCGCGTTCCTGTTCCTGCTGGCCCGGCTCCAGGCCGTGCCGGCGGAGCTGGAGGAGGCCGCCCGGGTCGACGGCGCGACACCGACCCAACGCTTCCGGCACATCCTGCTGCCGCAGCTCATGCCCGTGATCGCGCTGCTCGGCGTGCTCCGGTTCATCATGACGTTCAACAAGTTCGACGACGTCTACCTGCTCACCGGCGGCTCGGCCGGCACCGAGGTGGTCAGCGTCCGGGTCTACCAGTTCCTCACCGCCCGCACCGACATCGGCGCCGCCGCCGCCCAGGCGGTCGTGCTGGCCGTGGTGCTGCTCGTGTTCGTGGCCATCTACCTGCGCTTCTTCGGCGCCAAACGGGAGGCGTGATGGACCGCGACCGGATCGAGACGGTCAGCCTGCGCTGGCTGCGCCGGCTGGTGATCGCCGGCTTCCTGCTGGTCACGCTGCTGCCGTTCTGGTACATGCTGGTGCTGTCGGTACGCCCGATCGAACGCCTGCTGCTCGACCCCGGCTCGCTCTGGGTGCCGTTCGGCGAGCTGACCGTCGCCACGTACGCCGAGGTGTTGAAGTCCGTCGAGAGCGGCGGTCAGGGCTTCCTCACGTTCATCCGCAACAGCGGCCTGGTGGCGCTGGCCGCGACCGTGCTCACGCTGGTGGTCGCCATCCCCGGCGCGTACGCGGTCTCCCGGCTGCGGTTCTTCGGCCGCCGGCAGGTCAGCGCGCTGTTCCTGGCGGTCTACCTGTTCCCGTCGATCGTCATCGCGATCCCGCTGTTCGTGGTCTTCAGCCGCGCCGGGCTGCGCGGGTCGCTGTTCGGGCTGGTGCTGGTCTACATCTCGCAGACGCTGCCGGTCTCGGTCTACATGCTCAAGAACTACTTCGAGACCATCCCGGTCAGTCTGGAGGAGTCCGCGGCGATCGACGGTGCCGGCCGGCTCGGGATCATCCGCCGGGTGAGCCTGCCGCTGGCCGCGCCGTCGGTGATGGCGGTCGCGCTGTACGACTTCATGATCGCCTGGAACGAGTTCCTGTTCGCGCTGCTGTTCCTGGTCGACCGGCCGGACCGGTGGACCGTCTCGTTGGGGCTGTCGCTGCTCGCCGACGGCGTCGAGGTGCCCAAGACGGTGCTGATGGCCGGCTCGGTCATCCTCACCCTGCCGATCGTGGTGTTGTTCTTCGCCGGCGAACGGCTGCTGACCGAGGGACTCACCAGCGGGGCCGAGAAGGGTTGAGCAGGCGCGGCGGCATGCCAGGATGACCCGGTGCGATCACTACGGGAGCGCCCGGCCGGCGCGCGGCTGGCCCGCCTGCTCACCGAGGTGTTCGCCCCGGGCGTCCTGGTGACCGCGCTGCCGCTGGTCGCCGCCGCCCGGGTCAGCCGCTCCCCGGCCCACCTGCTGCTCTGGGGCGGCACCGCGCTGCTGTTCTGCGCCGTGATCCCGGTCGGGGTGATCGTCCACGGCGTACGCCGGGGCCGGCTCACCGACCGGCACGTCGGCGACCACCGGCAGCGGGCCCGCCCGCTGTCGGTCGGCTTGGCCTCGGTGGCGGTCGGGTTGCTGCTGCTGGCGGCGCTGCGCGCGCCGGCCGAACTGTTCGCGGTGATCGTGGTCATCTTCGTGGTCGGGGCCGCCTGCACGCTGGTCAACCACTGGTGGAAGCTGAGCATCCACGTGGCGGTGGCCGCCGCCACGGTGAGCGTGCTGGTGCTGCTGTTCGGGCCGGTGGCGCACCTGGGCTGGCCGCTGGTGGCGGCGGTCGGCTGGTCGCGGGTGCGGCTGCGCGACCACACCGGGCCGCAGGTGCTGGCCGGCGCTGCGCTCGGCGCGCCGCTGGCCGCCGCCACGTTCCTCGCGCTGACCTGAACAAGATCAGTTACGGTGGTGCCATGGGCAAGCCGACCCGCTGGGTGACCGACACCGAACCCGGCCACTCGCAGTGGTACGTCGACCGGTTCCGCCGCCTCGCCGCCGAGGGGGCGGACCTGGCCGGCGAGGCCCGCCTGCTGGACGCGCTCGTGCCGCCGGGGTCACGGATCCTCGACGCCGGCTGCGGCACCGGCCGGGTCGCCGCCGCGCTGGCCGACCGCGGCCACACCGTCGTCGGCGTCGACGCCGCCCCGACGCTGGTGGAGGCCGCCCGCGCCGACCACCCCGGCCCCCGGTTCCTGGTCGCCGACCTGGCCGAGCTGGACCTGTCGGGGCAGGGCGAGCCCGAGCCGTTCGACGCGGCGGTGGTGGCCGGCAACGTGATGACGTTCGTCGCCCCCGGCACCGAGCCCGCCGTGCTGGCCCGGATCGCCGCGCACGTGCGCCCGGACGGCGCGGTGGTGGTCGGCTTCGGCACCGACCGGGGCTACCCGGTCGCCGAACTGGACGCCGACGCGGTCGCCGCCGGCCTGCGCCTGGAGCACCGCTTCGCCACCTGGGACCTGCGCCCCTGGCACGACGACGCCGGGTTCGCGGTGACCGTGCTGCGCCGCCCGGCCTGAGCGGCAGCCGGCCTGAGCGGCAGCCGGCCTGAGCGGCAGCCGGCCCGGCTTGCGCGGCGGCCGGCCCGGGTCGCGTCCGGTCAGGCCGGGGCGGCCACCGCGCGGGCGGCTGCCGGGTCGAGCGGACTGCCGGCCGGCAGCAGGTCCACCAGGCTCGCCGGCAACCGCACCGGCCGCACTCCGGCGTAGCCGAGCATGCCGGGCACGTCCGCGCCGGCCAGCGCGTACCGCCGGCCCAGGTCGGTGACCACGCACAGCGTGCCGCCGGTCGCGCCCGGGGCAGCCACCGCTTCCACCAGCGCCCCGCGCCCCGGCTCCACCACGACCTGGTCGGCGAGCCCACCCCGACCCCCCGGGCTACGCGCGGCGGCGGCCGGGTCCGGTGCGGTGACGCCGAGCCGGATCTCGCGTACGCCGGTGTCGTCACCGGCCCGCGCGCAGAGCGCGCCCGGATCGGCGGTGGCGAGCCGGGGCGGCACGGCGGGCGGCGCGCCCGGCCCGGCCGGCACCAGGTCGGGCAGCTTCGGCAGGGCCGCGAATTGGCCGAGCGTGATCGGCTGCGGCTCGCCCTGGCCGGTGCGGGCCAGCAGCAGCGCGGCCTGCAACTCGGTGATGCCGGCCAGGCCGTCGCGCTCGGCCACCGCGTACTGCCGGCCGCCGCCGGAGTTGCGCACCAGATAGACGTCGCCGACGGTGGCGTCGGGGACCCGTGCCGAGGGAGCGCCGACCTCGCCGACCGGCGGCGGGACCAGGTCGGCGCCGGCCGGCACGGTGTTGAGCAGCGCCGCCGCCACCGGGACGGCCCGTTCCCGGGTGGCGGCCAGCGCGGCGAGCACCCGGTCGGTGTCGCGCAGCAGGTAGCGCCGGTCGCGCCAGAGCAGGTGCAGGCCGCCGTCCGGGTGGCGGACCAGCAGGCCCTGGTCGCCGAGCGCCCGCCCGCCGGCCGCGGCCCGCCCGATCAGCAGCGCCGAGCGGGCCTCGGCCCGGCCCGCCTCCACGGTCACCGACGAGCAGAGCGTCCAGCCGTCGCCGACCAGCCGGTTCGGCGCGGGCAGCGAGTCCGGGGCGTCGGCGATGCCGAGCGGCAGCCCACGGGGCACCCCGTCGATGGCCCGGCGGGTGACCAGCACCGTCTTCGGCCGTTCCGCCCCGATGATCAGCAGAGCCGAGGCGTAGTTGAGCACCGGGTGCAGCTTCTCGTCGCGGTAGACGAACCGGGCGCCGGACTCCTTCTCCACGATCACCGCGCCGGTGTCGCGCCAGGAGCTGCCGCCACCGGTGAACAGGCCGTACAGCGCCACCCCGCCGAGCGCGATCACCGCGACCAGCACGCTGGCCAGGCCGGCGCCGGCCAACCGGCGGAACGGCGACTGCGCCGGATCGGTCTCCCGCATGACCAGCGCGGCGACCGCCCGCTGCACGGTGAACTGGTACGAGTGCAGCTGGTCCTGCCGCGACGCCATCAGGTCCCCTCCACCGGGCTAGTCGCCGCACAGGATAAGCGCTGCGTCGACCCTCCGGCGACCCTGCGTTGCCCCCGCCCCACGAAGTTGACCAAGGAGTTCGCGTCCGGGACGGCCGCCCGCGGTGACGCAGATCCCTTGATCACCGGGAAGGGGGTGGTCGGAGCCCGGGCGGGTGGGGCCGTGGCGGGTGGGGTACCCCCGGGGGTATGGTTCGGGCAGGAGGTGGGACGTGAAGCTTCGACCCGAGATGACCGGCGACGCGCTGACCCGACTCAAGCGGGCCCGGGGGCAGCTCAACGCCGTGATCGAGATGATGGAGAACGGCGAGGACTGCCGGGCCGCGCTGACCCAGCTCGCCGCGGTCTCCAAGGCCATCGACCGGGCCGGTTTCAAGATCATCGCTTCCGGGATGCGCCACTGCGGCACCGCCCGCCAGGCGGGCGAGGAGCCGGAGATGACCGAGGAGGAGCTGGAGAAGCTCTTCCTCTCCCTGGCCTGACCCCACCGAGTTCCGCCCTCGTCGCCTGATCGCGACGGGGGCGGGTAATCCGCGCCCGGACCCGGGCCGGAGTCTGCGCCCCACATACCCCCGGGGGTATGTGGGGACAAGGAGAGGAGAACGGCACGTGACCACCGAAGTGACCGCCATCGCGACGTCCTCGCTCGGCGACCGCAGCTATCTGGCGTCCGACGGCCGGGTGGCGCTCGTGGTCGACCCGCAGCGCGACATCGACCGCGTCCTGCACCTGGCCGGCGCGCAGGGGGTGCGGATCACCCACGTGGTGGAGACGCACCTGCACAACGACTACGTCTCCGGCGGGCGGGAGCTGGCCCGGATCACCGGCGCCCACTACCTGGTGGCCGCCGCCGACGAGGTCGGCTTCGACCGGATGCCGGTGACCGACGGCGACGTGGTGCCGGTGTCGGACGGCCTGCGGCTGCGGGTGGTCGGCACGCCCGGCCACACCTTCCACCACCTGTCGTACGTGCTGGACGAGGCGGGCGACGGCGGCTGGAGTCCGGTCGGCGTGTTCACCGGTGGCTCGCTGCTGTTCGGCACCACCGGGCGTACCGACCTGCTCGGCCAGCGGCACGCCCACGAACTGGCCCATCACCAGCACGCCTCCGCCCGCAAGCTGGTCGACCTGCTGCCCGACGGCGCGCAGGTGTGGCCGACGCACGGCTTCGGCAGCTTCTGCTCGGCCAGCCAGGCCGACGCCCCGGAATCCACCATCGGCCGGGAGAAGGCAGCCAACCCGGTGCTGCGGCTGGCCGCCGACCGGTTCGTCACCGAGACGCTCGCCGGCCTGGACGCCTACCCGGCCTACTACGCGCACATGGGCGTGGCGAACGCCGCCGGCCCCGCCCCGGTCGACCTCACGCCGGCGGCCCGCGCCGACGCCGGTGAGCTGCGCCGCCGGATCGCCGCCGGCGAGTGGGTGGTCGACCTGCGACACCGCAGGGCGTACGCGGCCTCGCACCTGGCCGGCACCGTCAGCCTGGGCCTGGACGGGCCGATGTCGACGTGGCTCGGCTGGCTGATCGAGTGGGGCGTGCCGATCACGCTCCTGGCGCAGACGCCGGACCAGGTCGCCGACGCCCAGCGGGAGCTGGTCCGGATCGGCATCGACCGGCCGGCCGCGCAGGCCACCGGCGACCCCGGGCAGTGGGCCGGCGACCGGTCGGAGCTGCGCGAGCTGACCGTGGCCGACTTCCCGGCGCTGGCCGCCGCGCAGGCCGGCGACACCCCGGCCGGACTGCCGGCCCCGCAGGTCGTGCTCGACGTCCGGATGACCAACGAGTGGCGGGCCGGGCACGTCGACGGGGCGGTGCACGTCCCGCTGCCCGACCTGCCCGGACGGCTCGCCGACGTGCCCACCGGGACGGTCTGGGTGCACTGCGGCTCCGGCTACCGGGCCACCGCCGCCGCGTCCCTGCTCGCCAACGCCGGCCGCGACGTGGTGCTGATCGACGACGCGTTCGCCCGCGCCGAGGCGTCCGGCGTCCGGATGGCCCCCGCCGCCTGACCTGACCTGCCCAGCCCGACGCCCGGCCGGCGCGCGACGCGCCGGCCGGCGCGCGACGCGCCGGCCGGCGATGCCCCCTGCCCGGAACCACCGAAGGAGAAGAGACATGACCATGACCGACCCGTCGACCGTCGACGCGGCCACGCTGCGCGAGCTGATCGCCGCCGGCCGCGCCCCCCGGCTGCTGGACGTGCGCACACCCGGCGAGTTCGAGGCCGCGCACATCGCCGGCGCCTACAACGTGCCGCTGGACCTGCTCCGGGAGCACCGCGCGGAGCTGCGCGCCCACCTCGACGAGGACGTGGTGCTGATCTGTCGCTCCGGTGCCCGGGCGAGCCAGGCGGAACAGGCGCTCGCCGGCGTCGGCCTGCCCAACCTCAGGGTCCTCGACGGCGGCATGCTGGCCTGGCAGGCCACGAACGCCCCGGTCAACCGGGGCCGGGGCCGCTGGGAGCTGGAGCGCCAGGTCCGCCTGGTCGCCGGTTCGATCGTGCTGGCCGCCGTCGTCGGCTCGGTGTTCGTGCCGGGCCTGAGGTGGGTCGCGGGCGCCGTCGGCGCCGGCCTCACCGTCGCGGCCCTCTCGAACACCTGCGCGATGGGCATGCTGCTGAGCCGGCTGCCCTACAACCGGGGCGCCGGTTGCGACCTGGACACCGTCGTCGGCCAGTTGCGCGACGCCGGGCCGCGGTCGTGAGCGCCGCCCTGGTGCTCACCCTGGCCGGCGCGGTGCTGATCGGCGTGAGCCTGGGCCTGCTCGGCGGCGGCGGGTCGATCCTCGCCGTGCCGCTGCTGGTCTACGTCGCCGACCTGCCGGCCAAGGAGGCCATCGCCACCTCGCTGCTCGTCGTCGGTGCCACCAGCGCGGTCGGCGTGCTGCCGCACGCCCGCGCCCACCGGGTGCGCTGGCGCACCGGGCTGGTCTTCGGCGTGGCCGGCATGACCGGCGCGTACGCCGGTGGCCGGCTGGCCGCGTTCGTCCCGCCGGGCGTCCTGCTCACCGCGTTCGCGCTGATGATGCTCGCCACCGCGGCGGCGATGATCCGGGGCCGGCGTCCCGTCGAGGGGCGGCCCGCGCCGCGCGAGCTGCCGACGCCCCGGGTGGTCCTCGACGGCGTGGTTGTCGGGCTGGTCACCGGCCTGGTCGGCGCCGGCGGCGGCTTCCTGGTCGTGCCCGCGCTGGCGCTGCTCGGCGGGTTGCCGATGCCGGTGGCGGTGGGCACGTCGCTGGTGGTGATCGCGATGAAGTCGTTCGCCGGCCTGGCGGGCTACCTGTCGAGCGTGCGGATCGACTGGGGGCTGGCCGCGGCCGTCACCGTCGCCGCCGTCGTCGGCAGCCTGCTCGGTGGCCGGCTCGCCGGCCGGATCCCGGAGCACGTGCTCCGTCGGTCGTTCGGCTGGTTCGTCGTGGTGATGGGCGGGTTCGTGCTGGCCCGGCAGTTGCCGCCGGTCGCGGCACTCGGGCTGGTCGTCCTTGCCGCAGCCGGTACGGTCACGGTGGCGGTGTGGGGCCGCCGGAGGAGGGGACACAGTGGACAGCAGCGCCTGGGACGAGCGGTACGCCAACGCGTCGGGACTGGTGTGGAGCGCTGAACCCAACCGCTTCGTGGTCGAGTCGGTGTCCGGGCTGAGTCCCGGCTCCGCGCTGGACGTCGCCGCCGGCGAGGGACGCAACGCGGTCTGGCTGGCCGGTCAGGGCTGGCGGGTCAACGCGGTCGACTTCTCGACCGTGGCCGTCGAACGGGGGCGCGAGCTGGCCGCCGCGCGGGGCGTCACCGTCGACTGGCGGGTCGCCGACGTGATCGCGTACCGACCGGTGCCGGGCAGCTACGACCTGGTGCTGATCAGCTACCTGCACCTGCCCGCCGCCGACTTCGCCGGGGTGCTCGCGGCGGCGCGGTCGGCGCTGCGCCCGGGCGGCACGCTGGTGGTGGTCGGTCACGACCTGGCCAACCTCGACGGCGGCACCGGCGGCCCGCAGGACGCGAGCGTGCTGCTCACCCCGGAGGCGGTGGTCGACGGGCTGGCCGGGCTGCGCATCGGGCGCGCCGAGACGGCCCGCCGGCCGGTGCCGACCACCGACGGCGGCACGGTCGACGCGCTGGACACCGTGGTGGTGGCCACCAGACCCGCCGGCTGAGGCGGCCGGACCGGTCGTTCCCGCCGGCCGGGTCACGAGCGGCCGGTAGCATCCGGTGACGGATCGGCGGAGAGGACACCGGGTGGGCGCGCGTTTCGAGGAACTGGCCTGGCGGGAGACACCGATCGGGGAGATCAGCCTGCGCCGGCGTCGCGACCCGGCACTGGACGCCGACGTGTACGAGGTGAAGCTCGGCGACGAGTACCTCATGTCCAGCGCGTTCCCGGTCGCGGAGATCGAACTGGCCCGGCTGGGGCTGGCCCCGCTTGCCGGGGAGACGCTCGACGTGGTGGTCGGCGGGCTCGGGCTCGGTTACACCGCGCGTACCGCGCTGGCCGACCCTCGGGTGCGCTCGCTGCTGGTGGTCGAGGCGATCGAGGACGTGATCGACTGGCACCGGCAGGATCTGTTGCCGTTCGCCGCCGGTCTGGCGGCGGATCCGCGTACCCGTTTCGTGCGGGCGGATTTCTTCGCCGCGGTCGCCGGCGGCGGCTTCGACCCGGACGAGCCCGGGCGGCGGTTCCACGCGGTGCTGCTCGACGTGGACCACTCCCCCCGCCACGTGCTGCATCCCGGCCACGCGCCGTTCTACACGGTCGACGGGCTGCGCCGGCTGGCCGCGCTGCTGCACCCGGAGGGCGTCTTCGCGCTCTGGTCGAACGACCCGCCGGATTCGGCGTTCCAGCGCACGCTGACCGAGGTGTTCCCGACCTCGGTGGCGCACGTCGTCCGGTTCCCGAACCCGTTGCAGGGGCGGGAGGCGGCGAACACCGTCTACGTGGCCCGGCGCTGACCGAGCACCGGCGGCATGTCCGACCGGCAAGCGGGAAAGCGCCGCCGACCGGAGGAGACGGGAGGCACGACATGCGCGCGTTGCTCTGGGTGGTCGGTGTGGTCGCCGGCGTGCTCATCCTGCTCGGGCTGCTGCTGGAGGCGGTCCGCTGGCTCATCATCATCGGCGTGATCGCGCTGGCCGCGGTCGTCATCTTCGCGATCGTGAAGACCCGGCGGGTGGTGCACCACCGTTCGGCGAGCCGGCGGTGACGCCGGCGTCGATGTGACGAACCCGGCAACTTACGCCAGCGTAGGTTACCGGCCGGTCACGTTAGGCTGGGGCCGTCATCCGCGCAGCGAGGAGAGACGGCGATGGACGCGACCGACGGGCGGCCCTGGACCCACAGCTACGCGCCCGGGGTGCCGGCCGAGGTCGGCGAACCGGACGGCTCGCTGGTCGACCTGCTCACCGACGCGGCCGGCCGGTTCGGGCCCCGGGTGGCGCTCGACTTCTACGGCGCCACCACCACCTTCACCGAACTCGCCGGGCAGGTGGCCCGCGCCGCCGAGGCGCTGCGCCGACTCGGCGTACGACCGGGCGACCGGGTGGCGCTGGTGCTGCCGAACTGCCCGCAGCACGTGGTCGCGTTCTACGCGGTGCTGCGCCTGGGCGCGGTGGTCGTCGAGCACAACCCGCTCTACACCGCCGACGAGCTGGACCGGCAGCTCACCGACCACGGCGCCGGCGTCGCGATCGTGTGGGACAAGGTCGCGCCGCTGGTGGCGGGACGCGGCGCCGTGCGTACCGTGGTCTCGGTCGACCTGACCGCGGCGCTGCCCCGGCTGAAGCGGTGGGCGCTGCGGCTGCCGCTGCCGAAGGTCCGCGCCGCCCGCGCGGCCATGACCGGCCCCGCGCCCGGCGCGCGGGCCTGGGCGGAGCTGGTCGCCGCCGTCGCACCGTTGCCCGCCACGCATCCCGGCCCGGGCGTCGACGACGTCGCGCTGCTCCAGTACACCGGCGGCACCACCGGCGTGCCCAAGGGCGCCGTGCTCACCCACCGCAACCTGCGGGCCAACGCCGCGCAGGGCCGGGCCTGGGTGCCCGGCCTGCGTGACGGCGCGGAGACCGTGTACGCGGTGCTGCCGCTGTTCCACGCCTACGGCCTGACGCTCTGCCTCACGTTCGCCGTCGGCATCGGGGCGACCCTGGTGCTGTTCCCCCGCTTCGACGCCGACCAGGTGCTCGACGCCGCCCGCCGCCGCCCGCCGACGTTCCTGCCCGCCGTGCCGCCGGTCTACGCGCGGCTGGCCACCGCCGCCCGCGAGCGCGGCGTCGGCCTCACCTCGATCCGGTACGCCATCTCCGGCGCGATGGCGTTGCCGCCGGCCACCGTGGAGCTGTGGGAGTCGGTGACCGGCGGGCTGCTGGTCGAGGGGTACGGCATGACCGAGACGTCCCCGATCACGCTGGGCAACCCGGTCGCGTCGACCCGCCGGCCCGGCACGGTCGGGGTGCCGTTCCCGTCCACCGACGTGCGCATCGTCGACCCCGAGGACCCGGGCCGCGACCGGGCCGCGGGCGAGGCCGGTGAGCTGCTGGTACGCGGACCGCAGGTGTTCTCCGGCTACTGGAACCGGCCCGAGGAGACGGCGAAGGTGCTGCTGCCCGGCGGTTGGCTGCGCACCGGCGACATCGTCACCATGGACGCCGACGGCTTCGTGACCGTGGTCGACCGGATCAAGGAACTCATCATCACCGGCGGCTTCAACGTCTACCCGTCCGAGGTGGAGGACGCGCTGCGCCGCGTCCCCGGCGTCCGCGAGGCCGCCGCCGTGGGTATGCCCACCGCCGACGGCGAGGAGGTCGTCGCGGCGGTGGTGCTCGACGCCGCGGTGGCCGGCACGCCGGAGGCGATCCGCGCGGCCTGCCGCGCTCACCTGGCCGGCTACAAGGTGCCCCGCCGGATCGTGGTGGTCGACGACCTGCCCCGCTCGCAGATCGGCAAGGTGCTGCGCCGCGAGGTCCGCGACCGGCTCCTCGCCGACGGCTGACGTTCTGCCCAGCGCGAAGTCGTCCACCGCGACCGGTCCGGGCGGGCCACACTCGGGGGATGACGGCTTCCGGACCCGACGCGGCACAGAGCCGGCTCACGGCGCTCTACGCGGCGTTCAACGAGCGCGACGTGCCGACCCTGCTGGCGTCCATGACCCCGGACGTCTCCTGGCCCAACGGTTGGGAGGGTGGTGTCCTCCGGGGCCGGGCCGAGGTGGGCGACTACTGGCGGCGGCAGTGGGCCGAACTCGACCCGTCGGTGACGCCGACCGCGTTCGTCGTGGAACCCGACGGCCGCGTCGCCGTGTCGGTGCGTCAGGTGGTGCGGGACCGGGCCGGCGTCGAGCTGGCGGACCACACCGTCACGCACGTCTACCGTCTCGTCGACGGCCTGGTGGCCGAGATGGAGATCCGCGCGCGGCCCTGACCCGCCCGTCACCGATGTCACTTCGGGAAGACCTGACGACGAGCCGTTTGGCGCGTGGACCCCGCGGGTAGCCGACGGTCCATGATGGATTCACGGGGCAAGGCGGTCGGGCGTTACCTCCTGCGGCTCGTCGGCGGGGTGTCGGTGATCATCGGTCTGCTCATGGCGCTCGGCAGTCTCGCCGACGGCAATCTGGTCGGGATCGTGCTCAGCGCCGTGCTCGTCGGCGGCGGGGTGTTCGCGCTCAAGCGTTCGGGCGGTCCCCGCGACACCGCGACCGCCGCGCCGGTCACCGGCCAGCGCGCGCACTGACCCGGCCGCCCACCGGCCGGGCGGGTCGGTCGGCCGCGTCCCGCGCCCGGTGTCGGTGCCGGCGCCTAGGCTGAGGGAATGGTCGACCGGCGTCAGGTGATGAGCTTCCGCGTACGGGCCCAGCAGCTCGACCGCGCCGAGGGCACACCCGCCGACACCGCCGTGCTCGACCTCGGCGTGCAGGACACCGGCCCGGACGGCGCCCGGTGGGCACTGGCCCTGCGCGGGGTCGACGGGTCGGCGCTCTCCGACGACGACCTGGTCCTGCTGTGGACCGTGCGCGGTGCGCCCCACCTCTACCGCCGCGCCGACGTCGGGCGGGTGGCCGCCGCGGTCGAGCCGTTCTCCGACGCCGACGCCGGCAAGCGCATCTACGACGCCGCCAAGCCGTTGCGGGCGGCCGGCATCGGCATCGTCGCCGCGCTCGACGAGGTGGCCGGGCGGATGCGCGCGATCGTCACCGAGCCGACGGTCAAGGGCGACGTCTCGGGCCGCCTCGCCGAGTTGCTGCCCGAGCCCTACCTGCGGTTCTGCCGGCCGTGCCAGGCCACCCACCTCTTCGAGATGCCGTTCCGCCTGGCCGCCGTGCGGGCCGGGCTGGAGCTGACGCCCGGCACGTCGCCACCGGTGCTGCGCCGCATCCCGGCGTTCCGGCGGGCGGCCACCGCCGGTGACCGGTTCGACCTGATCCGCGCCTACCTCCGGCTGCTCGGCCCGGCCACGCCGAAGCACGTGGCCGACTACCTCGACGCCCCGGTCCGGGACGTGCGGGCACGCTGGCCGCAGGACGCCGTCGAGGTGCCGGTCGACGGCGAGACGCGCTGGCTCCTGGCCGGGGACGAGACGATGCCGGCGTCGACCGGGAGCGCGGTGACCCGGCTGCTCGGCCCGTACGACCTGTTCCTCCAGGCGAAGGACCGGGCGACGCTGGTGCCGGACCCGGCCCGGGCCAGGGAGTTGTGGCCGGTGCTGGGCCGCCCCGGCGCGGTCCTGGTCGACGGTGACCTGGTCGGCACGTGGCGCCCCCGCAAGTCCGGCGCGAAACTGACAGTCGCCGTGCAGCCGTGGCAGAAGCTCCCCGACAGCCGCCGCCGGGCGGTCGTCGAACAGGCCGAACGCCTCGCCGCGCACCGCTCGGCCGCGCTCGCCGGGGTCGAGTTCGCCGACTGACCGGAGCAGGGCGTACGTCGTCAGGCGAAGCACTCGATCGTGGCGGGCACCAGGCCGTGCCGGCGTACGACGTCGGTGAGCCGGCGCAGCAGCGGACGCAGCGCGCCCCGGTGCGCCGGCTCGGCGGTCACGTCCAGGCACCATGCCACCCCGCCGCCGACGCGGCGCAGGTCCCAGTGGAAGGTGGTGTCGCCGACGCGCAGCCGCCCGGTGCCGACGACCCCGGGGCCCGTGCCGGCGTCCAGCCGCAGGGCAGTCCGGAGGCCGGCCAGGCGCCCGGTGTCGAGTCCACCGGCGAACAGCACCCGCCACACGGGCGGTCCGCCGCCGAGCCGCAGCGGTGCCGCGGTCGCCAGCGGCACGTCGTCCCGGAAGTGCCCGCGCAGCATGTCCTCGCCCGGCAGCGCCCCGCCGCCCGACCGCAGGTACGCCTCCTCGGCGCCGACGCGGGTGACCGCCCGCAGCCGGGCGCGGACGTCGGGGTCCGCGCGGACCGCGCGGGCGAACGCGGCGGAACTCCACCAGCCGCCGTCCGCCGGTGTCCAGCCGGCGGTACGCAGGCGCGTCGCCGAGAGGTCGTCGGCCAGCACGAACTCCTCGACCAGCAGCCCGAGTGGCGGGTCCGGCGCACCGGCCGGGCACAGCAGGTAGTAGTCGAGCGTGGACGTGACGGCGGACGACGTCGCCGGTGCGGCAGTCACTCCGGCACGGTACCGCCGTCACCGGTGGGCGAAGACGAACCCGCCCTCGACACCCGGGGCCGGCTGGTGCGTCAGCTCGGCCTCGACGGTGAACCCGGCGACGGGCGTCCATGCGCCGCGGGGTAACCGGTTGCGGGCGCGCGCCGGGTCATCCAGGCTGCCGGGCATGCCGATGCACGAGGGAGAACTCACGGTCACGCCGGAGACGGTCCGCGCCCTGGTGGACGCGCAGTTCCCCGCGTGGCGGCGGCTGCCGGTCCGGCACCTGCCGTCGGAGGGCACGGTCAACACCATCTTCCGGCTGGGCGACCGGTTGACCGCCCGGTTCCCTCGGCAACGGCAGGAGCCGGAGGCGGCGCGACGCTGGCTGGCACGCGAGGCGGACGCGGCCCGCGAGTTGCTGGGGCGCACCCGGTTCCCCACCCCGGAGCCGGTCGCGCTCGGCGAACCGGGCGCCGGCTATCCGCTGCCGTGGTCGGTGCAGACCTGGCTGCCCGGCGTGGTGGCGACCGTCGACGATCCGGGCGACTCGTACGCCTTCGCCGATGACCTCGCCGAGTTCGTCACCGGCGTGTGGGCCATCGACACCGGCGGACGCACGTTCGGCGGTCCGGGCCGCGGCGGCGTCCTGCCCGCCCACGACGAGTGGATGGAGACCTGCCTGCGCCACAGCGAGGCGCTGCTGGACGTGCCGCTGCTGCGCCGGTTCTGGGCGGCGATGCGGGAGCTGCCCCGGGGTGGGGAGCCGGACCGGATGAGCCACACCGACCTGATCCCGGGAAACGTGCTCGTCCGCGACGGCCGGCTGGCCGGGGTCCTCGACGTGGGTGGGTTGGGCCCGGCCGATCCCGCGCTCGACCTCGTCGGCGGCTGGCACCTGCTGGAAGCCGGGCCCCGCTCGGCGTTGCGTGCGCGGCTCGGCTGCGACGACCTGGCCTGGGAACGTGGTCGGGCCTGGGCGTTCGCGCAGGCGATGGGCCTGGTCTGGTACTACCGGGAGTCCAACCCGGTGATGAGCCGCCTCGGCCGGCGCACGTTGGAGCGGATCACGGCCGGCCCGCCGCCGGGGTGACCCGGGCCCAGGATGGTCGCCACACCGGGTCGGGCGGCGGCGTCAGGGCCGCGAGGTGGTCGACGATCCCCCGCAGACCCGGGTGCGGGTTCGTCGTGGGCAGCATCAGCGAGATCGGGTACGCGAGCGTCGGGTTCCGGATCGGGATGCGGCGCAGGTCGTGGCCGGCCGGCCACAGGTAGCGGTCGCGCGCGCCGACCAGGGTGGCCACGTCGGCGGTGTCGGCAAGCGTGTCGAGGAGCACCTCGTTGCCGAAGTTCGGGCCGGCCGCGTCGATGCGGAGGTCGAAGGCGGTGGCGAGCTGGTCGTAGAACTCCGACCATTCGCTGTGCGGCACGATGCCGGGCACCCAGATGCGGAGCCCACGCAGGTGGGCCGGGGTCAGGGTACGGGCGGCGGCGAGCGGGTGCCGGGGACCGACGAGCAGTTCCAGCGGCGAGTCGAACGCGTGGACCATCCGGACGCCGGCCGGCAGCGTGGCCGGGTCGGTGACGGTGCGGAACGCGGCGTCGAGGTCGCCGGCCTGGACGGCGGCGGCCACCCGGTGCGGGTCGTCGACCCGGACCGTGACCACGTCCAGGCGGGTGCCGGGATGTGTGCGCCAGTAGTCGTGCAGGACGACGGCCTGCGCGCTGCGCAGGCCGAGCACGTCGACGCGGACGGCCCGGGAGCCGGGCCGCAGCGCGGCGACGGCCCGGTCGGCGTTCGCCACGATGCCGCGGGCGTGCGGGAGGAACGCCCGGCCGTCGAGGGTCAGGTCGACGCCGCGGGCGGTACGGGTGAACAGGCGGACCGCCAGCTCGCGTTCCAGCGCGGCGACCCGTTTGGAGACGGCCTGCTGGGTGACGCCCAGCTCGTCGGCGGCGTGCTGCAACTGCCCGACGTCGGCCGCCCGGACGAACGATCGCACTGCCTCGGTGTCCACCGGCTCAGCCTATGGTCGTCCAACCGGTGGTTGTGGCTCGCCGGAGGGCGGTTGTTTGATCACGCGGGCCGGCGGCCGGTCTGATGCGGCGGTGGCACGGGATCAGGACTTCAACCGGCTGTGGTCGGCGTACGCGGTCAGCACGTACGGCACGTGGCTCGCGTTCGGCGCGTTCCCGTTGCTCGCGGTGCGGGAGCTGGACGCGTCCCCGTTCGCGGTGTCGTTGCTGGAGGCCGCGGGTCTCGCGGTGGCGGCGGTGGTGGCGCTGCCGCTCGGGCCGTGGGTGGAGCACCGGCCGAAGCGCCGGGTGATGATCGGGACGGATCTGGTCCGGTTCGCCGCGATGACGAGCGTGCCGGTCGCGCACGGCCTCGGGGTGTTGACCTTCGGGCACCTGCTGGTCGTCGCGGTGGTCTGCGGGAGCGCGGGGATCGCGTTCACGGCCGCGTCCGGCGCGTACCTGAAGCAGCTCGTGCCCGCCGACCGGCTGCTGGTCGCGAACGGGCGGTTGGAGGGCACGGGCTGGGTGGCGACGGCGGCCGGCCCACCGCTGGGCGGCGCGCTGGTCGGGTTGCTCGGCCCGGTCGTCACCGTCGCCGCCGACGCGTTGAGCTACCTGTTGTCGGCGCTCGCGGTCCGGCGCATCCGGGGCGGTGAGGTGGTGGCGGCCCCGGTCGCGGCGGCACGCGGCGCGGATCTGCTCGGCGGGTGGCGGGTCATCCGCCACGACCGGATCCTGCGGCGGCTGTTCCTCAACTCGGTGCTGGTCGGCGGTCTGATCACGGCCACCGTCCCGTTGCTGGCCGTGCTCCTGCTCGGCGAGTACGCCGTCCCGGCCTGGCAGTACGGTCTCGCGTTCGGCGTGCCGGCGCTGGGCGGCTTCGTGGGTGCGCGCCTCTCCGCCCGCCTGGTACGGCGGTACGGCGGGCAGCGGGTGCTGGCCGTCAGCGGTTGGCTGCGGTCGGTCTTCCCGCTCGGGCTGGCGTTCACCCGACCCGGCATCGGCGGGCTCGTCACCGTGATCGTGGTCGAGGGCCTGCTGATCATGGCGATGGGCGTGTTCAACCCGATCTACGCCACCGAACGGCTGCGGCGGACCCCCACGGACCACGCCGCCCGGGTGCTCAGCGCGTGGAGCGTCGGCAGCCGGCTCACGTCTGCCACGTTGACGGCGGTCTGGGGAGGTCTCGCCACGCTCACCGGCCCGCTCACCGCGATCACCGTCTCCGGCGTCCTGCTGCTCGGCACCCCGCTGCTGCTGCCGGGCGGGATCTCCGTCCGGGCCCGGCTCAGGAGGCGGCGGCGGGCTTCCGGGTGGGGTCGCCCGGGGTGGCGGCGTCGGTGGGACGGCGGGTGAGGACCTGCGGGCCGGACTCGGTGACGGCGACGGTGTGTTCGGAGTGGGCGGTGCGGGAACCGTCGGCGGAGCGGATCGTCCAGCCGTCGTCGTCGACCCTGATCTTGTCGGTGGTGCGGCAGAGCCAGGGCTCGATGGCGATGGCGAGTCCGGGGGTGAGCTTCATGCCGCGGCGGGCACGTCCGCTGTTGGCCACGTGCGGGGCCTCGTGCATGGTGCGGCCGATGCCGTGGCCGCCGAACTCGCCGTTGACGCCGTAACCGTAGGCGTGGGCGACCTCGCCGATCGCGGCGGAGACGTCGCCGAGGCGACCGCCGGGCCGGGCGGCGGCGATGCCGGCCTCCAGCGCGACCTCGGTGGCCTCGATCAGCTTCAGGTCGGCCGGGTCGGGGGTGCCGACGACGAACGAGAGCGCGGAGTCGGCGACCCAGCCGTCGATGCCGACCGCCATGTCGATGCTGAGCAGGTCGCCGTCGCGCAGGACGTAGTCGTGCGGCAGGCCGTGCAGCACCGCGTCGTTGACCGACAGGCACAGCACGTTGCGGAACGGGCCACGGCCGAACGACGGGGCGTAGTCCCAGTAGCAGGACTCGGCGCCGCGCTCGGCGATCCGGCGGCGGGCGTGGTGCTCGATGTCCATCAGGTTGACGCCGACCGCGGCCACGCCCTTCAGCTCGGCGAGCAACTCGCCGACGAACTGGCCGGTCACCGCCATCCGGCCGATCTCCTCGGCGGACTTGAGCTCGATCACGACACCCTCCCTCTCCCGGTCCGGTATTTTTATACCACGCCCGCCCGGGGCGTCCCGACGGGATATCCTGCTGCCATGGTTCGCCAGCCACTCACCGCCGAACAGATCGCCGCGGGCCGACGCCTCGGCGTCGCCCTGCGATCCGCGCGAGCCGGCCGCAGTCTCGTCGAGGTGGCCCTGGCGGCCGGCATCTCCCCGGAGACGCTCCGCAAGATCGAGGCGGGTCGCCTGCCCGCTCCGGCGTTCGGCACCGTGGTCTGCCTCAGCCAGGCCCTCGACGTCCCCCTCGCCGAGCTGGCCGACACCTGGCTCGCCGACATGCCCGTCCGCCAGGCCTCCTGATCACCCACCCGCGCCAGCAACGGTTCATCCACGCCGGTCAGTCGTCGCCGCCCCCGCCACCCGAGTCGAAGCTCGCGGCGTCGCCGTAGACGGCGTTCTCCACGATGGCTGCCGAGTGCCGGTCGGGCACGCCCCGGCCCCGCTCGAAGACGTCGCGACCGGGCCGCGGCGAAGCGCGGCGGAGCGCGGCGGAGCGCGGCGGAGCGCGGCGGAGCGCGGCGGAGCGCGGCGGAGCGCGGCGGAGCGCGGCGGAGCGCGGCGGAGCGCGCGCATGGCCTGCCGTGCCGCGACCGCCCGCTCCTGGACCGTCGGCGGCCGACGACGGCGGCGGCGCTCCGAAACGGCGACCAGGCGTCCTGACGGCGGGCCACACGCATCGGTCAGGGCCGGCGGCTCACCCGGCGGCGACCGCCGCGACGGCGGCGTGCGGCCGGCGGGTGGCGTCGCCGGGCCGGTGCAGACGCTCCACCTCGGCGAAGCCGGCTCGGGCCAGCCGCTCGGCGAACACGTCGACGGGCCACCGGTAGGCGGTGAGCACCTTGTGGTCGAACGCGGCGACCTCGTCACCGACGAAGATCCCGAGCACCACCGTCGCGCCCGGCGCGGTCACCCGCCGGAACTCGGCGAGCGCACCGTCGAGCTGCCCGGGCGGCAGGTGGATGATCGAGCCCCAGGCCAGGATGCCGGCGACGCGGTGGTCGGCGACCGGGAGATCCGCCAACGACCCGCGCAGGTAGCGACCGGTCGGATAGGTGGCCCGCGCGTGGGCGATGAACTCGCCGACGATGTCGAGGCCGGTCGCGTCGGCGCCGTGGGCGCGGAGGAAGTCCGTGAGGTGGCCGGGCCCGCAGCCCAGGTCGAGCACCGGGCCGGGCCGGTCGGTCAGGTGTCGCCGGATGAACGCGAGGTCGTCGGCGTGCACCTGCCGGCTCGTGCCGAACAGCGCGATGTAGCGGTCCACGACGGACGCGTACGCCCGGCGGACCTGTTCCGTCGTCATGCGCCGACCCTACGGCCGGCCACGTCGGGACGGCTCCCGGCCCGGCGTGGCCCGGTCGACGCCAGGAGGAGATGGTGCGGGTCACCCGGGTGCGGCACCCGCCGGACCGGCCGGTCGGCGGGACCGGGATGCCGGCGCGGGCCCGGACCGGGCCGGTTCCGCGGTGGCCTCGCGTGTCGTACCGACCGGTTAGCCTGCCGTCATGGCGAGCCCGGAGCTGGATGAGTTGATCGTCGCGGACGCCGACGCGCTGCGCGCGTGGTTGTCGGCCCACCACGCCACCTCACCGGGCGTCTGGCTCGCGCTGGCCCGCAAGGGCGGCACGGTCACCACGCTTACCTGGCAGCAGGCGGTCGACGAGGCGCTGTGCTTCGGCTGGATCGACGGGCAGGCCCGCAAGCGCGACCAGGAGTCGTCCTGGATCCGGTTCACCCCGCGCCGGCCCCGCAGCGCCTGGTCCCGGCGCAACGTCGCCCATGTGGCCCGGTTGGAGGCGGCGGGGCGGATGCAGCCCGCCGGCCGGGCCGCGGTGGAGGCCGCGAAGGCGGACGGGCGCTGGTCGGCCGCATACGCCCCGCCCTCGGAGGCCGAGGTGCCGGCCGACCTGCTCGCCGCCATCGACGCCGACCCCGCCGCCCGGGCCATGTTCGACGTCCTCACCAGCACCAACCGGTTCGCGCTCATCCACCGCCTCAACGCCGTCAAACGGGCGGAGACCCGGGAGCGGAAGATCGGCGAGTTCGTCGCCATGCTGGCCCGCCACGAGACGCCCCACCCGCAGAAGGCCAAGCCCCCGGCCACCGGGTGACGAACGGTCAGCACGCTTCGAGGGCGAAGAAGACGAAGCAGAGGAAGGACGTCCGGCACTGACCCCCCGATCGCGACGAGCCCGATCGGCCGGGACGGGCCGCCGCCCGTGACGCGGCGTGACCTGTCAGCCCGCCCGCGAGGTCACGTCGTCGGCTCCGGCTCCGGCTCCGGCTCCGGCTCCGGCTCCGGCTCCGGCTAGATGCTGGGCGAGCCGGGCGTAGCCGTCCCCACCGTGGCCCGCCGCGACCACCCGGTCGATGATGCGGTGGACGGCCTCCAGCGGGGCGGCGTCGATCCCGTGCGTGGCGGCGGCGGCCCGCACGTGCGACAGCGCGGAGGCCGCCGACGCGACACTGGAGACCTCGGCCGGAAACTCACCGGCGGCAAGTTGACCGGCGAACCGGTCGGTGAGGTCGGGCAGCAGGCCGCCGATCCCCTTGGCGAAGCGGGCGAACGCGGCCGGCGCGATGCCCTCGGCGATGGCCAGGGCGAAGGCGTGCGCGAGCCCACCGACGGACATGGCGAACAGGTCGAGCAGCGCCGTCTCGTACGCCGCCGCGCTGCCGACGTCGTCGCCGAGATGGATGCCGGTGCCGCCGAACGCGTCGAGCAGGGCTCGATTCCGCTGGTACAGCGCGTGCCGGCCGCTGTAAAGGATCGTCGCGGCAGGTGTGCCGATCGTGGGCGCCGGGGTCAGGATGGCACCGTCCAGGTAGTCGATGCCGCGCCGTGCGGCGAGATCCGCCATCGCGCGTGCCTCCGCGGCGTGCCCGCTGCTCAGGTTGACCAGAGTGCCTCGGGGCCGGTCGGTGAGGTCGGACGTGCTCGCGCGGACCGCGTCATAGTTGATCATGCAGGCGATGGTGACCGTGGCCGCCCGCACCGCGTCGCCCACCGAGGGCGCGAGCACGGCCCCCCGCGCCACGAGCGGGTCGGCCCGGTCCGGCGTGCGGTTCCACACCACGGTCGGGTGCCCGGCGGCGAGTGCGGCGGTGGCGAGTGCCCGGCCCATCGGACCGAGCCCCAGGACGGCGACGGTGGACTGCTGTTCGGCGGAGATGTCGTGGTCTGTCACAGCAGCGACGGTAAACCTTCACGTTGACGTGAAGGTCAAGTCCTGTTTGACTCCGGACATGCGGATCAGCGAACTGGCCCGGCAGACCGGCACCACCCCCCGCGCCCTGCGCTACTACGAGGAACAGGGACTGTTGCGGCCCGCCCGGCGCGCAAGCGGTTACCGGGACTACGACGGGCAGGCCGTACGCGTCGTGCGGCACATCCAACTGCTGCTCTCCGCCGGCCTGGGCACCACCGCGATCGCCGAGATCCTGCCCTGCATCCCCGACGACCGGACCGTGCTGGCGCCCACCTGCCCGGAACTCCTCGACGCCCTGGCCGAGGAACGCACCCGGATCACCGGGTCCATCGAGAGGCTCACGGCGGCGCGCACCATCCTGGACCGCCTCATCCAGGGCACGCCCGACCCTCACTGACCACGCCGCCGGTCACGTCGTTCCGGGTACGCGACGGGTCACCCCCGTTCCGTCGGCCGCTCGGCGGACGGCGGGGCGCCACCCGGTCACGGATGACGCCCCGGGGAACGGACGGGGGCAGGAACAGCCGGCTCAGGCGTCGGCGGCGACCGCCAGGTTGAACCGGTCGAGTGCTTCCTTCTTTTCCGGCGAGAGGTCGTCGATGTTGATCGGCTCGTCAGCGTTCGTGTCGCCATGCAGGTTGTCGCCCGCCACCAGGGCACGGACGATGGCGTCCGCCTGGTCGGTCGTGAAACCCGCGGCGGTCAGGATGTGCATCGGAAGCTCAGACATGCTTCCGGGGATACCCCGCGCTCCGCATCTTCTATCCGCACCGGCGGCGTTTCCGGCGCCATCGCCCCGGGGTGGGTCTGCGCGCAGCGTTGAAGGCTCGTCTGGAACAGGCTGGTCACTCGAACAACCGACCGACGAGCGCACCCTGGCCGGATTGCAGGACGTGCGCCGCCCGTAACGGGATCCAGAAGCACTCGAACCGGGTGGGCTCCCGCTCGCCGTCGTGCTCCTCCCGGCTCGCCCAGCGCTCGGGCGTCGCCTCGTGCAGCGTCAGCTCGAAGACGTGCCGACGCTGGATCTCGAAGCGAAGCGGGCTGATGTCGTACTCGATCACCCCCAGCTCGCGCACGACGGTGAAGTCCCTCAGCCCGGTCTCCTCCCGGGCCTCCCGTAGCGCGGCGTCCGCCGGGTCCTCGCCCGGGCGGACGCTGCCGCCCGGCACCTGGATGCCCACCTCCTCGTCGCTGAAATCGGTGTGCCGGAAGACGAGCAACCGCCCCTCCCGCACCACGTAGCAGAGAACCTTGGTGGCCATCACCTTCTCGGACACGATGCCGACCTCCTCTCGTTCCCGATGCGCCCGCCGCGGGACGCGGCGCCGGCCAAGGCGATCACACCACTCGCCAGATGCGTACCCTCGGCCGTTCGTGACGCAGGTGCCCCAGCTTGTGTTGGCGCACCTGCTCGTCCCACACCGCCTGGTCGTAGTCCGGGTCCGGCGGGATCCACCGGTGCGACCCGTCGCTGTAGTGGAACTTCTCGTCCCCGGCCCGCAACACGCTCACCGCAGCCATCCCAGGAACCGCCGGTGCAACGCCCCCGCCGGCGCCCAGCCCAGATCCGCCGTCGCGCGCACCAACTGCGCCCCCAGGTACAACGCCAACGAGATTGACGCGCCCTCGTACTCGGCCCGCAGCTCTCGCCGCCGCGCCGCGCACGGCCACGGCGCGTCGCACCCACCGCACGTCCAGACCGGCAGCACCGGCCCGTGCGCGCTCACGCCCGCGCCGGCGACCGCCGGCCAATCCCCCACGCCGCCTTCCCCCCGGGGTACGGAGTCAGCCGCGCGCAATGCGCCGCCGACATCGCGTCGATGGGCCATCCCAGTCGGTCGCCCTCCGGTCACGACCGTTCCCCCGGCAGCTCGACCGGGTTCGACTTCGCCGGGAACGGTCCTCTCGACAGTCGCCCGGCCTGATCCAGCAGGCGGCGGCGCGCCGCCGCCTGCTCGCGTTCCTGGATGGTCGTGCCGATACCGCGTATCTCAGGCCCCTCTCGACGTAGCAGTCTGCGAAGCAGATCGAAGATGTTCGTCTCCACCGCGTCTCCATGGCGTTCGGGCAGGCGGATTCCGGGCAGGTGCCGCCACTGGGTGAGGAAGACGTCCCGCTACCGTCCGCATGGTTGCTGACCGGAGCCGAACGGTAACGGGCCGCCAACCGCAAAGCTAGTGCACTAGCTTTGCGGCGACAAGTGCGCCACGCAACTTGGCACACCAGGTTCTCTGTGATCGACTGGGCGGGCTGACCGGAGGTACCACCGACATGCCGACGTCGCCCGCCTATCTGACGATCGCCGCCGACCTACGCGCCGCCATCGTGTCCGGAGAGCTTCCCGCCGGAGCCAAGCTGCCGTCGGAGTCCGGGCTCATGCGCCAGTACGACGTGAGCCGCACCGTCGCCAAATGGGCCATCGCCGTCCTCAAAGGCGAGGGCATCGTGGAGGGTCGCGCCGGGTCCGGCGTGTACGTCAGGGACACCACACGGTTGGTCCGCCACGCCCAGGCACGCGACCTCCGCACCGGCGACGGCCCTACCTCACCGTTCGCCCGCGACAGTGCCCGCGCCGGTCAGCAGGGCACCTGGGAGCACGAGAGCCACCACGACCGGGCCGACGAGCGGATCGCCGCGCGGCTCGGCATCGAACCGGGGACGCCGGTGATGCGAACGGCATACCGCTTCCTCGCCGACGGCGAACCGATACAGCTCTCCACGTCGTACGAGCCGCTTGCTCTCACCGGAGGCACGCCGGTGGAGTGGCCGGAGGGCGGCAGTGCGCTGGGCGTGGTCGCTCGCATGGATGCCATCGGCGTCCGGGTGGACGAGGTGGTGGAACGGGTGAGCCTGCGGGCCGCGTCGGCCGAGGAGGTCGACTCGCTCAACCTGCCGGCCCGCACCTTCGTGCACACCATCGAACGGACCTACACGGCGGGCGGCAGACCGGTGGAGACGGCTGACATCGTGTTGCCGGGCGGTCGTTACGACCTCGTCTACCGAATGCCCATCGACTGACGCCCGGCAGCTCTCCCCGATCTGACTCGCGCAGTCCGACAACGGAGGTTTCTCGGACGGCCCTGCTGACATCACCCGCTCAGAACCAGCTCTCCCGCATGTCCAGTGTGGTGCGGTCCAGGCTCTCCAGCAGGTCGAACTGGGCCGCCACCTTCGGCAGCTCCCACCGGTAGAAATACCGCGCCGCCGCCCGCTTCCCGGCGAAGAACTCCCCCTCCGGCGAACCCAGCGCCTCCACCGCCAGCACCTGCTCCAGCCACATCCAGGCGATCACCACGTGCCCCACCGCCTCCAGATAGACCGAGGCGTTCGCCAGCGCCAGCTCCGGGTCACCTGTCGCCCACAACCGTCGCGTCACCACCGCGATCCGGTCCACCGCCGTCTGGAGCCGACCGGCCAGGTCGGCGGTGGGTCCGTCCGCCTTCCAGGCCCGGGTCACCGTGGCGCGCATGGTCTCCAGCAGCAGTTCCAGCGCCGCGCCGTCGCGCATGGTGACCTTGCGGCCGAGCAGGTCGAGCGCCTGGATGCCGTGCGTGCCCTCGTGGATGGCGTTGAGCCGGTTGTCCCGCCAGTGCTGCTCGACGTCGTAGTCGCGGGTGTAGCCGTACCCGCCGTGCACCTGGATGGCCAGGTCGTTGGCGGCCAGGCACCACTGGGCCGGCCAGCTCTTGGCGATCGGGGTGAGCAGTTCCAGCAGCAGGTGCGCCCGCTCGCGGTCGGCCCCGTCGGGCGCGGTCTTCTCCTCGTCGAGCAGCCGTCCGCAGTAGAGGACCAGCGCGAGCGCGCCCTCCACGTAGCTCTTCTGGGCCAGCAGCATCCGGCGTACGTCCGGATGGGCGACGATCGGCACCTGCGGCGCGGTGGGGTCCTTGTCGGCGACCGGCCGGCCCTGCGGCCGTTGCCGGGCGTACGCGACGGACTTCAGGTAGCCGGTGTAGCCGAGCGCGGTGGCGCCGGCCCCGATGCCGATGCGCGCCTCGTTCATCATGTGGAACATCAGCGCCAGCCCTCGGTGCGGCTGCCCGACCAGGTAGCCGACCGCTCCGGCCCGCCCGTACGGGCGGTGCACCCCTTCGCCGAAGTTGAGCAGCGTGTTGGTGGTGCCCCGGTAGCCGAGCTTGTGGTTGAGCCCGACCAGCACCACGTCGTTGCGCGGGCCGGGCGTGCCGTCGTCGGCGAGCAGCACCTTCGGCACGATGAACAGCGACAGGCCCTTCACGCCGGGCGGCCCGCCGGGAATGCGGGCGAGCACCAGGTGGACGATGTTCTCGGCCAGTTCGTGGTCCCCGGCGGAGATCCACATCTTGGTGCCGGTCAGCCGGTAGGTGCCGTCGTCCTGCGGCTCGGCCCGGGTGGTCAGGTCGGCCAGCGAGCTGCCGGCCTGCGGCTCGGACAGGCACATGGTGCCGAAGAACCGACCGGCGACCATCGGGCGGACCCAGGTGTCGACCTGTTCGGCGCTGCCGTGGGCGAGCAGCAGGTTGGCGTTGCCGAGCGTGAGGAACGGGTACGCCGAGGTGCCCACGTTGGCGGCCTGGAACCAGGCGAACGCGGCGGCGGCCACCGCGTGCGGGAGCTGCATGCCGCCGACCGACTCGTCCAGCGTGGCGGCGAACAGCCCGGTGTCGGCGAACGCGTCCAGCGCGGCCCTGACCTGCGGAATGGTGCGTACGCGTCCGCCGTCGACGGTGGGTTCGGCGGTGTCGGCGGCGCGGTTGTGCGGGGCGAACCGTTCGGCGGCGACCCGCGCGGCGAGGTCGAGCACCGCGTCGAACGTCTCGCGGGAGTGCTCGGCGTAGCGGGGCCGCTCGGTCAGCCGGGTCACGTCCAGCCAGTCGTGCAGCAGGAACGCCAGGTCACGGCGGGACAGCAGCAGGTCGGACGACGACAACGCGGACTCCTCCCGGTCGGCCGGCCTCAGCCGCGGCGCAGCCCGGCGACGGCCTCCCGCAGGTCATCCTGGCCGATCGGGGCCGGCGGCGCACCCTCCACCGCCTCGCGTCGCGGTGCCCGCCGAGTACGGGATGGGTCCTGGAAGCGTCGCGTCAGCCTGTCGTCAGCAGGCTGCGCGAGTCTTCTGGGCACCGGCCCGGTCGAAGGAACCGGGCCGGTGCTCGGACCCTCGGCGATTGGATCATCACTGGTGAAAAAGCCTCCCTCCATGGCGGCGGCCCTCTGCGTCACGGCCACCCTGACCACATGCGCACTGCTGGGCGCCTCCCCCGCCCTGGGCGCGGAGTCGGGATCGGACCTGCCGCCGGCCCTCGCCCCGCTGACCGCCCAGTACCAGACGGTCGCGTGCGATCCCGCAGGTCCCACCACGGGCGACGGGACGCTCGCCACCCAACTGAACTCGCGGCTGAACTCGGACATGCGGGGCTACCTGACGGCGTACCGCGTGTCCTGCGCGCGGGAGGTGGTCGAGGCGGTGCGGGCGCGAGGGCTGGCTTCGCGCGCGGCGGTCATCGCGATCACCACCGTGATCGTCGAGACCCACCTGCAGAACATCAGTGAGGAGGTGGACCACACCAGCCTCGGCCTGTTCCAGCAGCAGGAGTGGTGGGGCACCCGGGCCGAGCGGCTCAACCCGGCCTCGGCCACGAACGCCTTCCTCGACGCGATGGTGCGGAAGTATCCCAACGGCAGTTGGGCCAGCGCTCCGATCGGCGAGGTCTGCCAAGCGGTGCAGGTGTCGGCCTACCCCGACCGCTACCAGGTCCAGGCGCCGGACGCGCAGATCATCGTCGATGCGCTCTGGGATGCCGCCGGTCCCCGTACCGAGGACGTGCCGATCTCGGGTGACTGGAACGGCGACGGCATCGACACCGTCGGCGTCTTCCGACCCAGCAACTCCACCTTCTACCTCCGCGACACCAACAGCGGCGACGCCACCCGCATCTTCAAATTCGGCCACGGCCCCTCCGGCGACATCCCCGTCGCCGGCGACTGGAACAACGACGGCAAAGACTCCGTCGGCGTCTTCCGCCCCACCAACTCCACCTGGTACCTCACCAACGGCACCACCACCAACACCAACACCACCGACCACGAATTCATCTTCGGACACGGCCCCTCCGGCGACCAACCCATCGCCGGCGACTGGAACAACAACGGCTACGACTCCGTCGGCGTCTTCCGCCCCACCAACTCCACCTGGTACCTCACCAACGGCACCACCACCAACACCAACGACACCAACTACGAATTCAAATTCGGACACGGCCCCTCCGGCGACCAACCCATCGCCGGCGACTGGAACAACAACGGCTACGACTCCGTCGGCGTCTTCCGCCCCACCAACTCCACCTGGTACCTCACCAACGGCACCACCACCGCCACCAACACCACCGACCACGAATTCATCTTCGGACACGGCCCCTCCGGCGACATCGCCGTACCCGGCCAATGGAACACCAACGCCAACACCACCCCCGGAGTCCGCCGCCCCAGCAACAACACCGTCTACCTCCGCAACACCAACAGCGGCGGCCCCGTCGACACCCAATTCATCTACGGCATCTGACCACCACCACCACGGCGGGACCCGGACACCACCGGGTCCCGCCGCGGTGGCAGTGGGGTCAACCGGGCCTCGATCGCCTCGCACTCGCGCTCCCGGTCGGGAAGGAACGTCGTCCCGAGCAGGTCCCGGAGAGCCGCACAGTGCTGCCGGGCCGCCTCCGGCTCACCCCGGCGGATCGCCACCTTCGCCCGCACGATGAGGGCATCGCTGTGCAGTGCCCGGTAGGCGTTGCGGGAAGCGATGAGGACGGCGTCCTCCGCAGTCCGGCCGGCCTCCTCGGCGGCGCCTTCGAGCAGGGCGGCCTCGGCGAGACCGATGGCCGCCTGGCATTCGAAGTACTGGAAGCCCCGGTTCCGGCTGATCGCCAGGCTCTCGGTGAACCGGGCACGGGCGTCATCGACAGCGCGGCTTCCCAGCAGCGCGAAGCCCAGGGTGTTGAGGGTGGCCGCCTCGGCCCGCAGGTTGCGCAGTTTCCGGGCCAGCCGCACCGCCTCGGCGGCGTTGTGCACGGCCGACACCCACTCGTGCAACTGCCGGTCGAGCTGGCTCAGCTCATCGAGCACCGACAGCTCACGCAGCGTCGCCCCGCTACGACGGTAGTAGTCGAGTGCGGTCTCGAAGTGGGCGCGCGCGGGCTCGAAGTCTTCCATCTGTCGCAGGACCATCGCCAGGTTGTGCCGGTTGGCCATCGCCGACGGATTGCGCGCCGACCTCTCGTTCAACTGCTGAGCCGCCGTCAGGTACCCGGCCGCCTCGGCGAGCTGCCCCCGTTCGTGGCACAGCGTGCCCAGGTCGTTCAATGTCACCGCCCGAACGTGGTGGAACTCGGGGCCGTCCCCCAGTGTCAGGGCCCGCTGGTATAGCTCCTGCGCCTCGTCCGGGTGGCCCAGCTCGGCCTGCACGAGCCCGAGGTTGTGCGACAGGTACGCCTCGCCGACGAGCCAGCCGCTGCCGCGGGCGGCCTCGATGCCCCGTCGGTAGGCGTCGGCGGCCAGGTGATGCTTACCCGCCGCCCAGTGCGCCTGCCCGATGGTCTGATGCATGGCGGCCTGGGCCAGCACGTTGCCCGCAGCCTCCGCGGCGGCGAGCCCGGCCGACCCGGTCGCGAGCCAGGCGAGCACGTCTCCCGAGACGAAGAAGTAGCCACGGAGCTGGTCGGCCAGTTGCCAGGACCGTGCGCCGTGTCCGTCCGCCGCGGCGACCTCGACCGCGGCGAAGAGGTTCGACGCCTCCCGGCTGAGCCATCCCGTCGCGGCGTCGAGGTCGGGAAACGGGTTCTCGGCCGGGTCGACGTCGATCGGCAGCCGCACCATGTCGGCGTAGACCAGGTCCATCGCCGAGGCGGTGCGCGTCAGGTACCAGGTGTAGAGCCGGCCCAGGGCCGCGGCGCGGTCGACGGGCGTCTCGCGGGTCTCGCCGGCCCGCAGCGCGTAGAGGCGCAGCAGGTCGTGGTACCGGTAGCGGCCCGCACCGCCGGGCTGGAGCAGGTTCTCCGCGACAAGGCGCTCCAGCGCCGTCCGGACACCGCGCTGCTCCGTGCCGAGCAGCGCGGCGACCGCGGCGGCCGAGAAGTCCTCCCCGGGGATGAGCGCGGCGGTGTGGAAGACCTCGGCCGCCGCCGACGGCAGGGCGCGGCAGCTGATGGCGAAACTGCTCGTCACGGTACGGTCGCCGAGGCTGAATTGGGCGAGCCGCAGCCGCTCGTCGGTCAGGCCCTGGAGGACCTCGGCGACCGTACTCCCCGGTCGGCCCGCCAACCGGCCCGCCATCAGCCGCACCGCGATCGGCAACCGGCCGCACGCGTCGACCAGGGCCTCGGCCTCCCCGCGTTCGGTCTGGACCCGGGCCGCACCGAGCTTGATCCGCAGCAGGTCCAGCGCCTCGTCCGACGTGAACACCGGCAGGAGCGTCGTGGCGGCGCCGTCCAACTCCTCACACTGGTTACGGCTGGTGACCAGGACCGCGCTTCCGCCCGGACCGGGCAGCAGCAGGCGGATCTGGGCGGCGTTGTGCGCGTTGTCGAGCACGATCAGCACCCGTCGGTCGGCGAGCACGCTGCGGTAGAGCGCGGCGGCCTCGTCCTCGTCACCGGGGACGGCACGAGCCTCGACCCCGAGGGCCTTCAACAGTCGGGCGAGCCCGTACGCGACCGCTACCGGCCGGTCGTCGCCACCGCGGAGGTCGATGTAGAGCTGCCCGTCCGGGAAGTCCCGCCGGAGCCCCCAGGCCGCCTTCAGGGCGAGGCTGGTCTTGCCGACGCCGGCCATGCCGGAAATGACGCGGACGACAGGTGATCCGCGCTCCGGGTAGCGGAATGCGCGTTCGATCTCACGCAGCTCACCGGCACGTCCGCAGAAGTCCACCGGTGGCGCCGGCACCTGCTGCGGCGTGACGGCGCCACGGAGGTCCACCGGCGTACCCGCGCCTCGATCCCCCGGCCCACCGATCACGGCCTGCCGCGCCTCGATCAACTCGCGGCCGGGGTCGACGCCCAGTTCCTCGGCGAGCCGCTGGCGGACACTCTCGAAGGCTTCGATCGCGGCGGCCTGCTGCCCGGAGGCGGCGAGCGCGACGACCAGCCGCGCGTGCAACGACTCGTGCCACGGGAACCGCCCCGCCAGCCGGCGCAGAAGCGGAAGGACCTGCCGCTGCTGGTGCACCACCTCCCCGAGAGCCGCCAGGCGCACGGCCGCCTCCACGCGTTCCTCGGCCAGCGCGGTGATCAACGGATCACCGGCGAGTTCCGGCACGTCCTGGGCGGCGTCGTCGCCACGCCACATGTCCAACGCGTCGAGGAGCAGTTCGAAGGCGCGCCCGGGGGGCAGGGCCGGCGCGCCGGCGTCGAGAAGACGGGACCGGTAGGCCACCAGATCGAGTCGCTCGGGATCGGCCCGCAGTTGGTACCCGCCCGATCCGAGGATCACCGACGGCGCCCGGTCCGGGTGCGGTGTCGGCTCCAGCAGGCGACGGATCCGACTGATGTGGGTCTGCACCACGTTGGTCGCCGACGTCGGCGGCGTGTCTCCCCACAGAAGATGGATGAGCTCCGCGCGGCTCACGGGGCGACCGGGAGTCAGCGCGAGGCGTGCCAACACGACACGGTGCCGTCCGGCCCGGAGATCGGTGGGCTGACCGTCCCGGGTGACCAGCAGCGGTCCCAGCACCGAGATCCGGGCCGGGCCGGTCGCCTCGAGTCGTTCCCACTGCGGCGGCCGGACGAGCTGCTTCATCCGCGCGCGGTCCTCGTGGGGAAGCCCCAGAGCGTCCGCGAGCGCCTGGAGGGAACGTCCTCGCGGCCTCCCGCTACGACCCTGTTCGAGGTCACGAACCACACCGACGCTGACCCCGGCCCGATCTGCGAGATCGGCCTGGGTCAGGCCGCGGCCGACCCGGGCGCGCCGGAGTAGCTCGCTGAGGCCACCATGCCCGTCATCCATCGTCGACACTCCCCCGTACGCATGATCGTCGACCCGAGGGGCCGCCCCGCGGCACCCCCGGCGGCTGGCTCATCGACGGGTAGCCGGCGATCGATGCGCCGACGGCGTGACGACCTGACTCCTACCTCTGTGCGGAGAGATCGTAGTACGAGTTTCACTACAGGATCTGTCCCTCCAGTCGGGCGTCAGGAGCACTCCTCACACTCTGGGCAAGGCGAGCGGCAAGCACGCCAGAACAGACGAGGAGAACACATTGCAGTCATACGCTCGACGAAGCGGCTGGTGGGCCCGCCGGTCGCTGGTGCCGGTGGCGGTGCTGGCCGCGGCCCTGGCCTCGACGCCGACTGTGGCGTCCGCGACGCCCGACAACTCCGCGGTGGACGCGGCCGGGCTGGCGGTCACCGCCGTCCCGGGCGACCCGGCGCTGCCCGAATACCCGGGCCTGGCGCCACGGGCGGGAGCGTTCGCCGCGGTGAGCACCACGCCGATACCCTGCGGTGACAACGGTTCCGACAAGGGCATGCAGCGATCGGATGCGGTCAACCGGGCACGTAGCTGGCTGAGCGTGGGTGGTGTCCCCTACAGCCAGAACCGCTGCTACGAGAACCAGTACGGCGACTACCGCACCGACTGCTCGGGGTTCGTGGCGATGGCATGGGGGCTCGGCGGCTCGGGGAGCTCGTTCTGGACCGGGAACCTGGACAGCCGGTCGCACCCGATCGCACGCGGTGATCTCGCCCCGGGCGATGCGCTGCTCCGGCACACCGGGGATCCCAGCGAGAACCACGTCGCCCTGTTCGTGAAGTGGAGCGACTCCGCGCACACCGCTCCGGTGGTGATCGAGCAGACGGGCAGCTCGGGCACGATCGAACGGACCTGGACCTCCGGCTACGCCGGCCTGTACACCCCGGTCCGCTACGACAACATCCTTGAGGACGTGTCCCCGGAGGACGTGCCGATCTCGGGTGACTGGAACGGCGACGGCATCGACACCGTCGGCGTCTTCCGACCCAGCAACTCCACCTTCTACCTCCGCGACACCAACAGCGGCGACGCCACCCGCATCTTCAAATTCGGCCACGGCCCCTCCGGCGACATCCCCGTCGCCGGCGACTGGAACAACGACGGCAAAGACTCCGTCGGCGTCTTCCGCCCCACCAACTCCACCTGGTACCTCACCAACGGCACCACCACCAACACCAACACCACCGACCACGAATTCATCTTCGGACACGGCCCCTCCGGCGACCAACCCATCGCCGGCGACTGGAACAACAACGGCTACGACTCCGTCGGCGTCTTCCGCCCCACCAACTCCACCTGGTACCTCACCAACGGCACCACCACCAACACCAACGACACCAACTACGAATTCAAATTCGGACACGGCCCCTCCGGCGACCAACCCATCGCCGGCGACTGGAACAACAACGGCTACGACTCCGTCGGCGTCTTCCGCCCCACCAACTCCACCTGGTACCTCACCAACGGCACCACCACCGCCACCAACACCACCGACCACGAATTCATCTTCGGACACGGCCCCTCCGGCGACATCGCCGTACCCGGCCAATGGAACACCAACACCAACACCACCCCCGGAGTCCGCCGCCCCAGCAACAACACCGTCTACCTCCGCAACACCAACAGCGGCGGCCCCGTCGACACCCAATTCATCTACGGCATCTGACCACCACCACCACGGCGGGACCCGGACACCACCGGGTCCCGCCGCGGTGGCGCGCCCGGTCGCAGTCGCGGCGGGCCGGTCGGAAGCGGCAGGGCCGGCCTCAGCCGCGGCGCAGCCCGGCGACGGCCTCCCGCAGGTCATCCTGGCCGATCGGGGCCGGCGGCGCACCCTCCGCGGCCTCCCGTAGCGCCTTGGCGAGTTGCACCCGACGCAGTGCCTCGCGCAGGTCCGCGCCGGTGAGCCCGGCCGTGTCGGCGGCCAGCGCGGCCGGGTCGAGGTCGTCGGCGAACATCCGGAAGCCGGGCTGCTCGTGCCGGTCGATCAGCTCGCGGATCATCTTGGTGAGGATCTCCGCGCGACCGGTGTCGTCCGGCGCCGGGATGGCGATCTTCAGGTCGAAGCGGCCGGAGCGGATCAGTGAGGCGTCGACGCGCTGCGGGAAGTTGGTGGTGGCCACCACGATGACGTCCGGGTTCTCCTCGAACAGCGTGTTCATCTCCTGCTTGAAGATGCCGGCGACGGCGTTGACCGCCTGGCTGGCCGCGTCGCCGCCGGCGCCCGCGTAGCTGATGATCGAGTCGAACTCGTCGAAGAGCATCACGGTGGGCCGGCGGTAGCGGCGGGCGTCGCGGAAGATGCGCTTGATGTTGCGCTCGGAGCCGCCGAGGTACTTGTCCAGGATCTCCGGCGTGCGGATCTCCACGAAGTCCGCGCCGACCTCGTTGGCCAGCGCCCGGGCCAGCATGGTCTTGCCGGTGCCCGGCGGGCCGTACATCAGGATGCCCTGCGGCCGGCGCGCGCCCCAGCGGGCCATCGCCGCCGGGTGCCGGAACGACACCGCCACCTCGCGGAACCGGGCGACCACGTCGGTCAGGCCGCCGACCTGGTCGAGCGTCACCGTCGTGCTGCGCGGCGCGGCCACCGTGGCGCTGCGGGGCGCGGCCACCGTGACCGGCCGCCGCCCCACCCGGTACGTCCGTCCGCGCAGCACCGTCGGCTCCAGGCTGTCGCCGGTCAGTTCGCGGACGGCCTGGAGCAGCAGGCCGAGCACCACGCGCAGGTGCTCCGGTCCCACCTCGGCGCTGGGCACGTCGACGCGGATGCGTACCGTGCCGTTGTCCTGCTCGACGCGCGGGCGCACGCCGGCGGACTCGGCGGCGCGCAGCACGGCCCGGCCGGCCGGGTCGCGCGGCGGCGTGGCCAGCGCGGTGCCGGCCGGTCGCAGCCCGAGCCGGCGGGTCGCCTCGGCGGCCACCCGACCCACCGCGGCGGCCGGGCCGTCGCCGCCGCGCGCGGCGAGCCGCTCGGCCAGCAGCAGGCCGACCGGGCCGGCCAGCCCGAGGGCGAGCAGGCCGGCCGGCGCGGCCTCCACCCGCAGGTACGCCTCGAAACGGTGCACCGGCCGCTCGTCGACGGCGTCGACGCGCAGGGTGCAGCGGACCTCCCGCACCGGGGCGGGGAAGTCGGCGCCGGCCAGCAGCTCCACCGGCCCGTCCTGGGCGGCGGCGAGCAGCCCGGCCGGGTCGACGATGCGCACCTCGGCGCCGAGCAGCGGCACCGTCTCCTCGTCCGGCCGCACGTCGTACCCGGTCATGGGTCCTCTTCCCTCGCGGCGATGTCTGCCACGAGTCTGGCACCGGCCGGGCCGGGCGGCCAACCGCTCAGCCGGCGTCGGCGAGCAGCGCGTCGACCAGGTCGCGGGGCAGCCCGTGGGTGTCGTGCAGCCAGTGGTAGTCGGGTTCGGTCAGCGGGCCCCGCGCCCGGACCCGCTCGACCAGCGGCCGACCGCGCCGCAGCAGCCCCCGGAACCGGCGCTCCTCGTCGCGCAGCGCCGCCCGCAGCGGGCCGGGCTCGCCCGGCTGGCGGAACCGGCGCAGCGTGTCGTCGTATCCGGTCAGCGGCAGCTCGTCCAGGCTCCGCGCCGGGTCGTCGCGCCACAGCACGGTCAACGCGCGGCGCAGCAGCCGGCGCAGCACGTAGCCGCGGCCGGTGTTGCCCGGGCGTACCCCGTCGCCCAGCACGACCACCGCGGACCGCAAATGGTCGGCGACCACGCGCAGGTCCGCGCCGCGCAGGCCCCACCGGTCGCGGACCGCGCCCACCCACGGGCTCAACCCGGCGCCGGTGAACACGGACCGGTCGCCGCGCAGCACCATCTCCAGCCGCTCCAGGCCCATGCCGGTGTCGATGCTGGACACCGGCAGCGGCGTGAGCCGGCCGTCGGAATGCCGGTGGTGTCGCATCTGCACGTGGTTCCACACCTCCACCCAGCGTCCGTCGCCGCTCGGGGTGCCGGTCGGCGGGCCGTCACCGGTCCACACGAAGATCTCCGAGTCCGGTCCGCACGGGCCGGTCGGGCCGTTGGACCACCAGTTGTCCGCGCCGAGCGCCTCCACCGGCACGCCGAGCGCGGCCCAGGTGTCCCGCGCCGTCTCGTCCGGCCCGAGCCCGTGGCCGTCCCCGCCGAAGATCGTCGCGTGCAGCTTCCCCGGCGGGATGCCGTAGCCGTCGGTGAGCAGGTCGAAGCCCCAGCGCAGGCTGGTCGCGATGTCGTAGTCACCGAGCGACCAGGAACCGAGCATCTGGAACACGGTCAGGTGGGTCCGGTCGCCCACCTCGTCCAGGTCGGTGGTGCGCAGGCACCGCTGCACGTTGACCAGGCGGCGTCCGCCCGGGTGCGGGCGCCCCAGCAGGTACGGCGTGAGCGGGTGCATGCCGGACGTGGTGAACAGCACCGGGTCGCCGGGCGGCGGCACCAGGGAACTCTCCGGCGCGTCGGAGTGCCCGAGACGGTGGTAGTGCTCTCCGAAGATGCGGATGATCTCGTCGGGTGTCATGGCGGGTGCCTTCCGGGTACGGGCGACCGGACGGCCCGCGCGACGGCGGTCATGACACACGACGACGCCGGCGGACCGTCTCCGGTCGCCGGCGTGAAAGTGGGGCAGGTCAGGCGGCGGCAACCGGCGAGCGGGAAGCTCGCGCGGCTGCGGCGGTGATCGATCGCCAGCTCTGCATACCGCCAACGCTATCCCACTTCCCTCCCCCTGCCCACCGCTTTCCCCTCCCACCCGCTCGCTCCGCGCCCCACGCCACTCCGCCCTTCACCCCGCTCCGCGCCCCACGCCACTCCACGCCGCACTCGCGCCGCGCCCCACGCTGCTCCGCGCTGATTCACGGAAAGCGTGGCTAACAACGCCTGGATAGCCACGCTTTCCGTGAATCAGCGCGCTCTGGGAGTGGGGGCGGAGGTGAGCAGGTGGTGGTAGAGGGCGGTCAGGCGTTCGGCCTGGGCCTCCCAGGTCCAGGTGGGCAGCGGCGAGTCCGGGCCGTCGTAGGCGGCGCGGTAGCGGGCCGGGTCGGCGAGCACCGCCCGCACGGCTCGGGCCAGGTCGGCGGCGTCCCGGGCGCGGAACACCTCACCCTGGCCGGTGGCCCGGACCGTGTCGGCCATGGTGCGGACGTCGCTCACCACGATCGGCAGCCGCGCGTGCGCGTACTCGAAGAACTTGGTGATCAACGCGATCTCGTGGTTGGGCCAGTGGTGCAGCGGAATGAGCCCGACGTCGGCGGTGGCGAGGAACGCGACGAGCTGCCGGTGCGGCACGTACGGCAGCACGTGCACCCGGTCGGCGACACCGTGCCGGGCGGCACGCGCCACGACCTGCCGGACGTAGGTGGCGGCCGGGTCGGCGACGACCAGGGCCAGGTGTACGCCGGGCAGCCGGGGCAGCGCCTCGACCACGGTGTCCACGCCGCGCTGGACGGCCATCGCACCGCTGTAGACCAGCAACGGGGTGCCGGCGGCCACGCCGCAGCGGGCCCGGAGGTCGGGTGCACCCCGTTCGTCCGCCTCGCCCGGCTCGGATGCGGCCCCGGCGACCGACGCGCGCTCGACCACCGGCACGAACTCGGCGGCAGCCACCGGCGCGGCGACAACGACCGGTTCGACGGCAGAGGCCGACCCGACGGCGGTGACCGGTCCGACGGCAGAGGCCGACCCGACAGCAGCGACCGGCGCGGCGACAACGACCGGTTCGGCGACGGTGACCGGGGCGTTGAGCACGACGGTCGGGCGCTCGGGCAGGGCGTGGTCGCGGACCAGCAGGTCGGCGAGCGTGTCGGAGACGGTGACGACCGCGTCGGCGTGGCCGACGTACTCGCGGACGTAGCCGAGGTGGGCGGGCAGCCAGCGGGCGTTGTCGCGGCGGGGCCGGGCGCCCGGCAGCCATTCGTGGGCGTCCCAGACCAGCTTCACGGCGCGGCCCTGGTCACGGGCGCGGTCGACCGCGCGGGCAGCCACACCGAGCATCCGGAAGTCGTGCGCGTGGATCAGGTCCGGGCGTAGCGCGTCGATGACCGGACCGGCGACCCGCTCGTAGTCCCAGAGGCCCGGCTCCAGCCGACGCCAGGCCCGGTCACCGAGCCGGGCCCGCCAGTAGCGGACCTGGGCGTGCTCCACGGGCCGGCGGGCCAGCCGGGCGGCGCGCAGCGGCAGACCGCCGCGGGCCACCAGCCGCCGCCGCAGACCGGACACGCCGCCCACCAGCCGGGGCACACCCCCACGCGGGCTGGACCCGTCGTGCCGTGCGTCGGGTGCGCCGTCGCGCCCAGCGAGCACGCCGTCGCGCGGACCAGGGGCGGCGGGTGGGGTGACGCGGGGTGCGTCGAGCGGCAGCACGCGTACCTCGGCGTCGCCGAGTCGCCAGTGCCGCTCGGCGTCGACGCGGGCGCAGCCGAGCAGCGTGACGTCCCAGCCGGCGTCGGCGGCGGACCGGGCGGCCTTCTGCACCCGCGAGTCACCCTCGACCGCGTTGTCGACAAGCATCACCACCCGCCGGCCGGCGCCCGGCGGCGTCGCGGTGTCGCACGGCATCAACGACCACACCCCCTCAGCTCGACGGCGCGAGTGTACGGGGGCAGCCGACCGTCACGAAGACCACGGAAAGCGCGCTGAGCTGGGCGGACACCGGCTGTGCAGGTGACGGCGGGCGGGAATTCACCCGCCGTGCACCGGTCGGTCAGGCGGCGCCGGAGGGGACCAGCGGGGCCGGGGCGATCGGCTGCCGGCGGTCGCGCCGGTTGGGCAGCGACAGGCGGATCACCTTCCACCAGGCGGAGGCGACCTGCTTGGGCAGCGGGCCGGTGGTGTACCGCAGCCCGTACCTGTCGAACAGCGCCCGCACCTGCGGGGCGATCTCCTGGTAGCGGTTGCTCGGCAGGTCCGGGAAGAGGTGGTGCTCGATCTGGAACGACAGGTTGCCGGTCATGATGTGCAGCAGGCGGGGGCCGCTGATGTTGGCCGAGCCGAGCATCTGCCGCAGGTACCACTCGCCGCGCGTCTCGCCCTCGATGGAGGTCTTCTCGAACGTCTCCACGCCGCTCGGGAAGTGCCCGCACATGATCACCGAGTGGCTCCACACGTTGCGGATCAGGTTCGCGGTGAACGTGGCGGCGAGCGTGGACAGGAACGACGGGCCGGAGAGCAGCGGGTGCACCACGTAGTCCTTGAGGACCTGCTTGCGGATCTTGCGGCCGACCGCCTTGGCCTTGGCCCGGAACGCCGGCTCCTTGAGCCGCTTCTGCTTGAGGTGGTCGCCCAGTTCCATGTCGTACGCGGCGATGCCGTACTCGAAGAAGGCGGCGTTGAGCAGGTTCCACACCGGCTGGCCCAGGTGCATCGGGTGCCACGGCTGGTCCTCGTCGACGCGCATGATGCCGTACCCGAGGTCGTTGTCCTTGCCGACCACGTTGGTGTAGCGGTGGTGCAGCTCGTTGTGCGACTGCTTCCACTGGTCGGCCGGGGAGACGTGGTCCCAGTCCCAGGTGGTGGAGTGGATCTTCGGGTCGCGCATCCAGTCCCACTGGCCGTGCAGGACGTTGTGCCCGATCTCCATGTTGTCGAGGATCTTGGCGATCGTGAGGCCGGCCGTGCCGACGATCCAGGCCGGCGGGAACAGCGAGAACAGCAGCACCGCGCGACTGCTGATCTCCAGCGTCCGCTGGGTCTTGATCACCTTGCGGATGTAGCGGGCGTCCCGCTCCCCCCGGTCGGCGATGACCCGGTCCCGGATCGCGTCCAGCTCCTTGCCGATGATCTCGATGTCCTCGGCGCTCAGGTGGGCGATCGGGTTGTCGGCCTTCTTCTGGATCACGGTCACGTCGGTGGCTCCTCAGAGTTCGATGTCGCAGGTACCGGCTGCCGCCGACACACAGGTCTGGATCCGTACGCCGTCGCCCGGCACGGCGGTGGTGACGTCGCCGTTGCGCAGGTCACGCACCGCGCCCTGGCGCAGCGGCACGACACAGCCGTAACAGATCCCCATCCGGCAGCCCGAGGGCATGAGCACCCCCGCGTTCTCCCCCGCGTCGAGCAGGGTGGTGGCGCCGTCGGCCTCGACGGTCACCCCCGCCCCGGTGAAGGTCACCGTGCCGCCGTCACCCGGCGTAATCACCGTAGGACGGAACCGCTCGGTGTGCAGACGTTCGATGACGCCGTTCGACGTCCAGTACCCCTCGACGGCGTCGAGCATGCCGATCGGGCCGCACGCCCAGGTGTGCCGCTGGGCGTGGTCGGGTACGAGGTCGTCCAGCTCGGCCACGTCGAGCAGGCCGGAGGTGGCGGTGTGTCGCTCGACCAGCCGCATCGCGCCCCGGTCGGCCAGCGCGCGCAGCTCCGCGCCGAAGATGACGTCGTCGCGGGTGGGCGCGGAGTGCACCAGCACCACGTCGGCCCGTTCGGCGAGCCCGGCCCGCAGCATCCCCATGACCGGGGTGATGCCGCTGCCGGCGGTGAGGAACAGGACCCGCTCGGGCGTCGCGGTGGGCAGCACGAAGTCGCCCTGCGCCTGGTCGAGCTGGACGATCGTGCCGGGCCGGACCCGGCGGACCAGGTGGTTGCTGACCTTGCCGTCCGGGATCGCCTTGACCGTCACGCTGATCCGGCCGTCCGCCGCACCCGGCGCGGAGGTGACCGAGTACGCGCGCCACTGCCGTACGCCGTCGACGTCCACGCCGAGTCGCACGTACTGCCCCGGCAGGTGACCCCGCCAGCCGCGACCCGGCTGGATCACCAGCGTCGCCGCGTCGCGGGTCTCCGGGCGGACCGCGACGATCCGGCCGCGCAGCGGGGCGCCGGCGCGCAGCGGCGCGATCATGTCGAGGTAGTCGCCCGGCACCAGCGGGGTGGTGACCGTGCCGGCCAGCCGCAGCAGCCTGTCCCGGAAGGAGACCTTCTGGGAGCGGCGGGGCGCAGTTGTGGTCATATGACCAGCGTGACTGCGGGATCGCATAACATCTTGACCAGCAAAGGTGAAACGGTCACAGGTTTTTGTTCGAAGGGAACAACATGACGCAGGAGGCCGGGACCGGGCCGCGTGCCGCCCATCTCGATCTCGACGCCGGCGTCGCGGCGTTGCTGCGCGAACGGCTGCCGATGGTCGCCGAGCGGACGGTCAGCGCGATCACCGCCGAGGTGACGGACTACTCCGGCGCGCTCACCGGCACCATGCGCGAGAAGATCGAGAACGCGGTACGCATCGCGCTCGGCACGTTCCTCCAGCTCATCGAGGGTACCCAGGCGTTCGACCCGAGCACTCCCCTGGCCCCCGCGCTGGAGGCCGCGTACGCGTTGGGCAGCGGCGAGGCCCGCGCCGGGCGGAGCATGGACGCGCTGCTGGCCGCGTACCGGGTGGGTGCCCGGGTGGCCTGGCGGGAGGTCTCCACCACCACGGTCCGTAGCGGGTTGGCCGCCGAGACGGTGGCCGAGTTCGCCGAGCTGATGTTCGCGTACATCGACGAGCTGTCCGCGGCCAGCGTGGCCGGGCACGCCGACGAGTTGGCCAGCGCCGGCCGGGTACGCCGCCGCGACCTGGAACGGCTGACCCAGCAGTTGCTCGCCGGTGAGCCGGAGGAGTCGCTGCGGCGCAGCGCGGAACGGGCCGACTGGCCGCCGCCGCAGACGCTGACCGTGGTGCTGCTGCCCCGCCGGCACCTGCGCGCGGTGCTCGCCCTGCTCGGCCCGCAGACGTTGGAGAGCGGCGAGGACCTGCCCGGCATGAACCCGGCCGAGGAACTGGCGGTGCTGCTCGTGCCGGACGCGCACGGCGGGCGGCGCCGCCAACTCGTCCGGCTGCTGCACGGGCACCGGGCGGTGCTCGGCCCGGCCCGGCCCTGGCACCGGGTCGCCGCCTCCTACCAGCGGGCCACCCGCGCCCTCGCGCTCGGCCTCGGCGAACCGGACGCCGGGCCGGTCGACACCGAACGTCACCTCTCCTCGTTGCTGCTCAGCATGGACCCGGAGGCCCTGGCCGACCTGCGCACCCAGACCCTCGCGCCGCTCGCCGCGCTGCCGCCTGCCACCGCGCACCGGCTCGCCGAGACGCTGCGGTCCTGGCTGCTGCACCAGGGGCGGCGCGACGACGTGGCGGCGGACCTGTTCGTGCACCCGCAGACCGTCCGTTACCGGATGGGCAAGCTCCGCGAGCTGTTCGGCGACCGCCTGCACGACCCCGCCACCATCCTCGACCTGACCATCGCCCTCGCCGTCCCACCCCGGCCGGACGACACCCCGGCGTGACGGCCGGGCCGGAGGACCCGCACGGGTGCTGTAGGCCGCGGCCCGGCAGTCCCTGCACGCCCCCTCGGTGTTCAACACCCGGCCCTGGCATTGGCGGGTCACCGCGGAGGCGCTGGAGCTACGCACGGACCCGGACCGGCAGCTCGCGCACACCGACCCGGACGGCCGGCTGCTGATCCTGAGCTGCGGCGCGGCGCTGCACCACGCCCGCGTCTCGCTCGCCGCGGCCGGCTGGGGAGTCGGCGTCGAGCGGCTGCCGGAGCCGGGCTGACCGCCGGCGCGGACTTCGACCGTGGCGCGGCGCACCTGATCCTGTTCGGTGAGCGCGACGAGCCGACGGCCTGGCTGCGCGGCGGTGAGGCGCGGTCGGCGCTGCTGCTCACCGCGACGGCCGAGGGGTTGGCCGGCGCGACGCTCAGCGACGCGATCGAGTTGGCCTGGCCGCGCCGGATGATGCGTGACCTGCTCGGCGGCATCGGCGAGCCCTACCTGGTGGTACGCGTCGGGTGGGGGCCGGACGCCGACCTGCCGCCGGCCCCGCGCCGCGCGCCGCGCGCCGGCCGACGTCATCGAGGTGGTGGTGCCGCCGGAGCTTCGGACGGCGGCGCGGGGCTGACGGCGCGGGGCCGCCGCGCGGGCGGGCACCCGCTAACGGGGGCCGCGACGACCAGTCGTCACGCTCGGTGAATGATGCGCACCCGCACACGAAAATCACTGAGCGTAGCCGGGGATCGGGTACATGCTGGGCGTCGTCTCGCCGCACATCGCGCTGACCAGCGAGTGTGTCCGAGAGCGTCCGGCCGCCGACCCCTGCCCATCGCCGCCTTTGCTCTGCACCCACGGAGGCAGCGGTGACGCTCGGTCAGCGATGCGTCGGTGGCGGCAGAGCAAAGGGGCACCGCGGTGGCAGACCGCCCCGCCGCCACCATCACCCTCAGTGACACGGAGAACCGCGCCGGGGCCACACCGGACGCGATCGCCACCCCCGGGCCGGGCGGAGCGGGCCGACCGCCACGGGCGGTTCACCTCGCGAGCAGCGCCCGGCACCGGCGAACGCCGCCACAAGGAACGATTCCTTATTGTCCACTGTCACTGTCAGCAACCCTTGTGCACATTCCCAATCGCATGTTGACGGCTGCCAGTCGGAGGGCAATCATGATGGTCACTGGATCCACCTAACGCCAATGTCGGATCTGGTGGCTTTTCCCACCCCTCGACGGGATCGCGCCGGGACCGCGAGATTCCGCCGGGCGAACACGCCCGGCGCGCGCTCGGTAAATCCTATCGACGAAATAGGAAATGCCACCGCTCGCCTCGAGGAGTCCGCCGGTGAACGGGAACAACGACGCTCCCGCGGCGAGCCGGCCCCGGCCGGCTTCGCGCGGCGCTGAGCTGGAAGAACCGCTCGCACTGCACGGCGGTCGGCCGGTACGGGACACACCGTGGCCCACCTACGACAAGGGCGCGGTATTCGTGCACCCCGACGACGAGGACGCCGCAATTCGGGCCATTCGCAGCCATCTCTACTTCCGATACGACCATCGCGCGCAGAAAGAAACCGAATGCGGGCGGTTCGAGGACGAACTGTGCCGTTATTTCGGCACCCGACACGCCCTCGCGGTTTCCAGCGGCACTGCCGCACTGGCCCTCGCCCTGATGGGCGCCGGAGTGCCGGCGGGGTCATTGGTCGCCTGTCCCGGATTCACTTTCGTCGCCACTCCGAGCGCCATTGTGCTGGCCGGGTGCCGGCCATTCCTGGTGGAGGTCGACGACGACCTGCGGATGGACCTCGACGACCTGCGCCGCCGCTGGCGGCCGGACATCCGTGCCGTCATGGTCGTCCACATGCGCGGCTTCGCCGCCGACGTCGAGGCACTCGCCGCCTTCGCCGCCGAGATGGGCGTGCCGCTCATCGAGGACGCCGTACCGGCGCTCGGCGCCGAACTCAACGGCCGCAAGCTCGGCACGTTCGGCGCCGCCGGAGCGTTCAGCACCCAGTCCGACAAGGCCCTCAACTGCGGCGAGGGCGGCTTCCTGGTCACCGACGACAGCACGCTGTTCGCCCGGGCGGTCGCGCTGTCCGGGGCGTACGAGGGACGGCTGCGCCGGCACTTCCCGCACGGCGAGCCGCCGCTCACCGGCCTGGACCTGCCGCTGCTCAGCCTCCGGATGGACGAGATCCGGGCGGCCCTGCTGCGCGCCGAGCTGACCCGGCTGCCGCAGCGGCTGACGCTGTTCCACCGCAACTACGCGCACGTCTCGCAGGCCCTGGCCGGCCTGCCCGGCATCGCGGTACGGCGGCCGGTCGCGCCCGGGGCGTACCTCGGGGAGGCGTTCGTGTTCCGCGTACCCGGCGGCGACGCCGGCTGGTTCGCCCGGGCGCTGCGGGCCGAGGGGATCGACGCGCGGAACATCGGTGCGGACGACGACCTGAACGTGCGGGCGTTCTGGAACTGGCGTTTCCTCTACGACACCGCGGACCCGGGACAGATCCGCGCGACGCTGCCGCGCACCGCGCGGCTGCTCACCGAGACCGTCGACGTGCCGCTGTCGTCCAACCTCACTCCGGACGACTGCGACGACCTGATCCACGCGGTCCGCAAGGTGGCCACCGCCCGCGAGAGCGCGTTGGCCCGCCCGTGACCGGCACGCACCTGACCGACGCCGGCACCGCGGAGCGGCGCCTGCCCCGGCTCGCGCTGGTCGGGCTGCTCGGCGGGCTCTTCGCCGGCTACCTCGGACTGACCGCTGTCATCCCGGTGCTGCCCGGCTTCCTGCGCGAGCGGCACGACGCCGGTGACCTCACCGTCGGTGTGGTGGTCACGGTGACCGCGGTGACCGCGCTGCTGGTCCGGCCGGTCGCCGGCGCGCTCGCCGACCGGTACGGCCACCGCACGGTGATGCTGACCGGCGCGCTCGTGGTGGCCGCCGGTGGCCTGCTCTACCTGGCGCCGCTGGGCGTGCCGGCGCTGGTGGCGGTCCGGCTGCTGCTCGGCGCCGGCGAGGCGGCGCTGTTCACCGCCGGGGCGGTGTGGATCGTCCAGCTCGCCCCGCACCACCGGCGCGGTCAGCTCATCGGCCTGTACGGGGTGAGCATGTGGGGCGGCATCTCCGCCGGCACGTTCCTCGGCGCGACCGTGCAGCAGGCCGGCTATCCGGCGGTGTGGGTGCTCAGCGCCGCCGCGCCGGCGGTCGGCGCCGCGCTGGTCGCGCTGGCGCCGGCGCCGCCGCGTACCGCGCCGGCGGCCAGGGGCGGCGGCCTGCTGCTGCGCCCCGCGCTGCTGCCCGGCGTGGCGCTGACGTTCGGCGCCGCCGGGTACGCCGGCCTGGCCGCGTTCGTGGTGCTGCACCTGGACGCCCGCGGCATCGGGCACGGCGTGGTGGTGCTGAGCTGCTTCAGCGCCGTCTACGCCGGCACCCGCCTGGTCATCGGTCACCTGCCGGACCGGCTCGGCCCCCGGCGGGTGGCCGCCTGGTGCGGGGTCGGCGAGGCGGTCGGCCTGCTGGTCATCGCGGTCGCCCCGAACCTGCCGGTCGCGGTGGCCGGCAGCGTGGTGATGGGCGTCGGGTTCTCGCTGCTGCACCCGTCGCTGGCGCTGATGGTGATGAACCGCACCGACCCGGCGCGGCAGGGCGCGGCGATCGGGGCGTACACCTCGTTCTGGGATCTCGGCCTGGCGGTGTGGGGGCCGGCGACCGGGCTGGTCGCCGCCGGCTTCGGCTACCCGGCGGTGTTCGTCGCCGGCGCGGCCGGCGCGGCGGTCGCCGCCGCGATGGCCCTGCGCATCGGCCGGCCCGCCGCCACGGACACCCCGAGGGAGGTACCGGCATGAGCGAACGCACCGAGCGCAGCGAGGGCCGTGAGCACATGCCCGGCCAGCCCGGCATGAGCGAACGCACCGAGCGCAGCGAGGGCCGTGAGCACATGCCCGGCCAGCCCGGCATGAGCGAACGCACCGAGCGCAGCGAGGGCCGTGAGCACATGCCCGGCCGGCACCGCATGAGCGGACCCGTGACCGTGCTCAGCGTCACCGGCTGGTGCCGCAACGGCAGCACCATCATCGGCAACGTCCTCGGCGAGGTGCCCGGCGTGGCGCACGTCGGCGAGCTGCACTTCCTGTGGAAGAACTCGACCGGGCGCGGCGTCAACGACCGCTGCGGCTGCGGGCTGCCGCTCACCGCCTGCCCGCTGTGGTCGGCGGTGCTGCCGGTCGGCCGTCCGGCCGGCGTGTCCGCCGAGGCGCACGCCGCCGAGGTGATCCGGCGGCAACGCGCCCGGCTGCGGACCCGGCACACCTGGCGGGTGCTGCGCCGGGGCGCCGCCGACGCGGACACCCGTGCGCACGCCGACCTGCTCGGCGCGGTCTACCGGGAGGTGGCCGCGCGCACCGGCGCCCGCGTGATCGTGGACAGCACCAAGATCCCGGGCGAGTCGGCCCTGCTGCCGCACGTGCCCGGCGTCGAGCCGTACTGGCTGCACCTGGTCCGGGACCCGCGCGCGGTGGCGCACTCGTGGCGGGAGCCGAAGGAGTACGTCTACGCCATGTCGGCGGCGCGCAGCACCGCGTACTGGCACGGGTTCAACCTGGCCTCGGCGGCGATCAACCGCCGGCACCCCGGCCGGTCGACGTTCCTGCGCTACGAGGACTTCGCCGCCGACCCGGCCGGCACTGTCGACGCGCTGCTGCGGCTTATCGGCGCCGACCCGGCCGACAACCCGGTCCACGACCGGACCGTCGAGCTGCGCGGCAACCACACCGTCACCGGCAACCCGGACCGGTTCCGGACCGGCCCGACGGTCATCCGGGACACCGACGACGGGTGGCGGCGGACGCTGACCGGCCGGCAACGGGTGGCCGTGGCGGCGCTGGCCTGGCCGCTGTCCACCCGCTACGGCTACCGGCCCGGCGGAACGGCCCGGACGCATCCCGGCGCGGCGGCCCGCGTCGGCGAGAGGGAGAGGTGACGGACGTGGATCTGGGGCTCACGGGGCGGGTGGCGCTGGTCGCCGGCGGCACCAGCGGCATCGGGCTGGCCTGCGCGAAGGAGTTCGCCGCCGAGGGGGCGCACGTCGCGGTCTGCGGTCGCGACCCGGCGCGCCTGGCCGCGGCCGAACGGGAGCTGACGTCGGTGGCCACCGGACGGGTCAGCGCGACCGGCGTGGACCTCACCGACACCCACGCCGCCGCCCGCTGGGTCGACGACGTCGCCGCCGAGCTCGGCGGGGCGCACGTGCTGCTGGTCAGCGGCGGCAGCCCGCCGGTCGGCACCGCCGCCGGGTTCGGCGTCGACGACTACCGGGCCGCCGTCGAGCGGGTGCTGCTGCCCGCGGTCGCGGTGTCGACGGCCGCGCTGCCGCACATGCGCGCCGCCGGCTGGGGCCGGCTGCTGCTGGTCGCCTCCGAGACCGCCTGCGTGCCGATCGGCCCGCTGGTGCTGTCCGGGGTGACCCGGGCCGCGCTGGTCCGCTTCGCCCAGGGGCTCGCCGTCGACGTGGGACGGGACGGCGTCACCGTGAACGTGCTCGCGCCCGGCAGCGTGCGTACCCCGCCGATGGAACGCGCGGCGGCGCGGCTGGCCGGCGCGGACGGCGACGTGGAGGCGCGGCTGGCCGCGATGGGCCACCACAGCGCGCTCGGCCGGCTGGCCCGCCCCGAGGAGGTGGCCGCGATGGCCGCGTTCCTGGCGAGCGAGCGGGCGTCGTACGTGACCGCCGGCGTGCACCTGATCGACGGCGGGGCCGCCGCCACCGGACCCGACCTGCCCCACCTGACGGGCGTCCGCAAGGACACCTACGCCTGATCCGCCCGACCGCCGCACGAGGGAGTGCCCATGCCGACGACCAGCCAGTTCACCGAGCGGGACGTCTCCGAGTTCTTCGACGAGACCACGCAGACGTACCTCAGTTTCTGGGACAGCGAGGGCGTGCTGCACACCGGCTACTTCGCCGGTGACGACGACACCGACTACCACGCGGCGGCGGACCGGACCTCGGACATCCTCGCCGAGGACGCCGGCATCGACGCGTCCTCGAACGTGCTCGACGTCGGTTGCGGCTGCGGCAACTTCCTGCTGCGGCTGGCCGGGCGCACCGGGTGCCAGGGCGAGGGGCTGGACCTGAGCATCGAGCGGGTGCGCTTCGCCGAGCAGCGCCGCGCCGAGCGGGGCGCCGGGCTGGACGTGTCGTTCCGGCACGGCTCGGCCACCGCCCTGCCGTACGCCGACGGCACGTTCACGCACGTGGTCAGCCAGGACGCGTTGTTCCTGGTGCCGGAGAAGCCACGCAGCCACGCCGAGATGTTCCGGGTGCTCGCGCCGGGCGGGGTGCTGGCCGTCTCCGACTTCCTCCAGCCGACCGAGCGGATCGGCGAGGCGGCCCGCCGGCACGTCTACGACCGGGTGCGCTGGAACGGCGGCTACTCGCTGGACGGCTACCGCGAGGCGCTGACCGAGGCCGGGTTCGTGGACGTGGTGGCCCGCAGCCTGGACACGCACATCCGGCAGACGTACCGGGTGCTGGGCCGCACCGCCCGGGAACGGGCGGAAGGCACGGCGGACGAGGCGGCGCGGACCTGGATCCTCGGCTTCGCCGAGTCGTGCGACGAGATCCAGGCGGCGATCGACCGGGGCGAGTTCGGCTGGGGCATGTTCATCGCCCGCAAGCCGGCCTGAGGAAGGGGCGAGACATGCAGCACCGCACGGACACCGTGAAGCGGACCATCGCCGAGGTCGTCGCCGAGCGGAAGACCCAGATGTCGCCCGGCGCGATGTTCGTCGAGGCGTTCGCCAAGGACGGCTTCGACACCAGCGTCGACTACGACGTCACGGTCACCGACTCGCTGACCAGTTCCCGGCGCAAGCCCCGGTACCCGTCCCGGAACATGCTGAAGGTGGTGGACCTGTCCCGGGACCCGCAGGACTTCTACTGGCACGAGAGCCCGCCCCGGCCGGGTGATCCGGCGGTGGACGGCGCGGACCTGCGCCGGGAGGCGGCCAACCACTTCCACCGCTCCCCCATCCCGCCGCTGCTCACCACCACCGCGTGGGTGCAGGTGCCGGACACGCTGTGGGAGGACCCGGTCAGCTTCGCCCAGTTCATCGACTACCGGCTGGTGGTGCGGCTGGCCACCGCCGAGAACCACACCATCCTGCGCGGCGAAGGTGGGCTGCTGGCCATGCCGGACCTGGGTCGGCTCACCGACCCGGGGCCGTTCGCCTCGACGATCCTGTCGGCGTGCAACGAGGTCGAGCAGATGGGCAGCACCGCCGACGGGTTGATCATCAACCCGGCCGACTACTACCGGCTGCTCGGCAGCGGCTCGCTGATGCGGGACGTGGAGGAGAACGGCGTCTTCATCGTGCGTACCCGGCTGGTCGACCCGGGCACCGCGATCGTCGGCGACTTCGGCCACGGCGCGTTGCTGTTCGACGCCGGCCGGTCCACGATCGGGTTCGCCGAGCCGCCGCCGGGCACGTTCGCCGAACCGGGGGTGGCGCTGCGCGCCGAGATCTGGGAACGGGTCGTGGTCAACCTGCCCACCTGCTTCTTCGTCGTCACGCTCTGACCGGCGGCGACGATGACGACGCCCGCCCGCGCCGACCCCGACGTCCTGGTCATCGGCGCGGGCATGGTCGGGTTGTGCTGTGCCTGGTTCCTGCGCCGCGCCGGCCACACCGTGACGGTTGTCGACCGGGGCGAGGTCGGTGACCCGGCGGCCTGTTCGGCGGGGAACACCGGCTTCGTCGGCACCCAGGGCTCGGCGCCGCTGGCCGAGCCCGGGGTGCCGGCCAAGGGCATCCGCTGGCTGTTCAGCCCGGAGAGCCCGTTCTCGGTCCGGCCCCGGCTGGACGGCGCGCTGCTGGCCTGGCTGTGGCACTTCCGCCGGCACTGCACCGACCGGCACGCCCGCGCCGGCTTCGAGACGCTACTCGCGCTCAAGCAGCGCAGCCTGGCGCTGCTGCGCGAGATGTGCGCCGAGGACGAGCTGGCCGGCACGCTCACCGAACGCGGCATGATCCTGGCCTGCCACACCGAGCAGGGGTACGCGCAGGCGCGCCGCACGATCCGCGCGGCGACCGCCCGCGGGGTGCCGCTGCGTGACCTGGGCCGGGCGGAGCTGGCCCGGCTGGAGCCGGGGGTCGACTTCGCGGTGGCCGGTGCGCTGCTCAACGAGGAGGGCGCCGCGCTGCGCATCCCGGCGTTCCTGGTCGGCCTCGCCGAGGCGCTGCGGGCGCGCGGCGTGGAGATCGTCACCGGCGCCGAGGTGCGCGGCTTCGAGGCGACCGGCCGGCGCGTGCGGGCGGTGCGGACCGCCCGGGGCGACCTGCGTCCGGCCGAGGTGGTGGTGGCCGCCGGGGTGTGGTCGGCGGCGTGCGCCCGGATGCTCGGCGTCGGGCTGACGCTGCAACCGGCCAAGGGCTACACCGTCACGCTCCCGGCCGGGCCGGGCACGCCCACCCGGCCGGTGCTGCTCAGTGAGGGCAAGGTCGCGGTGATGCCGCTGGGTGACCGGGTACGCGTCGGCGGCACGCTGGAGCTGTCCGGGCTGGACCCCTCGATCTCGCCGCGCCGGGTGGACGGCATCCTGCGTACCGCCCGGCGTTACCTGCCGGCGCTGGACACCGGCCGGCGGCTGGACGTGTGGAGCGGGTTGCGCCCGTGCACCCCGGACAGCCTGCCGTTGATCGGCCGGGCCGGCGGGTACGACAACGTCAGCGTGGCCACCGGCCACGGACACATCGGGATGGGGCTGGCCCCGGCCGGCGGTGAGCTGCTCGCCCAGCTCGTCACCGGCGCCGAGCCGGCGCTGCCGGCGCGGACGTTCGCGCTGGACCGCTTCCGGAGGGGGAGCTGATGGGCGACCGACCGGAGATCGGGGTGCTCTGCCTCGACACCAGCTTCGACAAGATTCCCGGGCACATCCGCAACCCGGCCACGTTCGACTTCCCGGTGCGCTACCGGGTGGTCGAGGGCGCCACGCCGCAGCGGCTGGTCCGCGAGGCCGACCCGACGCTGCTGGAACCGTTCGTCGACGCGGCCCGGGACCTCCAGGCCGCCGGCGTCGCCGGCATCACCGGGGCGTGCGGGTTCCTGGTGCTGTTCCAGGCCGAGCTGGCCGCCGCGGTGGACGTGCCGCTGTGGTCGTCGAGCCTGGTGCAGCTGCCGATGGTGCACCGGATGGTCGGGCGTACCGTCGGGCTGCTGGTCGCCGACGAGGCGGCGCTGACGCCACGGCACCTGGCGGCGGTCGACGCGGCGGACGTGCCGGTCGCGGTCACCGGCATGGCCGGGCAGCCGGAGTTCCGCGAGGTGATGCTCCAGGGGCGGCGGGACGCGCTCGACGTGGACCGGCTGGCCGCCGAGGTGGACGACCGGATCGACGCGCTGGCCCGTGCCCACCCCGACCTGGGCGCGCTGGTGATCGAGTGCACCGACCTGGTGCCGTTCGCCCACCGGATCCAGGCGCGGCTCGGCGTGCCGGTGTTCGACATCGTCACGCTCACCGAGATGGCTCACGCCACCCTCACCCGCCGCCCCTACCCACGCTCCTAGCCCGCCGCCCTGCTGTCTCACCCGCCGCCGTGTCCTCCCGCCGCCCTGTTTCCCGGAAAGAGTGGCTGTCCGGGCCCGGATGGCCACTCTTTCCGGGAAAGCGCGCGGGAGGTGGGCGCTCAGACCGGGGGGATGCCGGAGCGGCCGATGGCCGACATGTCGCCGCCGCCGATCTCGCCGGTGTCGGTGGACGGTGGCGGGGCGATGGCCTCGGTCCGGTCCTCGATGCAGGCGTCGCCCAGCCCGTGCATCAGCTCCCCGATGGCGGCCAGCGCCGAGCCCTTGTCCGGGCAGGGCCGGCCGGTCGCGAGCACCTGCCCGTCGCCGCCCAGCACCGTGAACCCGACCCGGCCGTCGGTCTCGCTCTCGATGACGAACTTCACCGCGCTCCTCCCGCCGCTCAGACCCCGTGGGCCTGCAACCACAGCTCCAGCAGGCCCAGTTGCCACAGCTTGTTGCTGCCGGCGGTGGCCTGCGCCCGGTCCGGCTCGGCGAGCAGCTCGTCGACGTAGGCCCGCCGGAACAGGCCGCGCCGGCGTGCCTCGGGCGCGTCGAGCGCCTCGACCACCAACTCCCGCACGGGGCCGTCGACGTTGCGCAGCGCCGGTACCGGGAAGTAGCCCTTGGGCCGGTCGATGACCTCGGCCGGCAGCACCTCCCGGGCCACGTCCTTGAGCACGCCCTTGCCGCCCTGGGCCAGCTTGTGCTCGGGTGGGCAGGCGGCGGCGAGCGTCACCAGGTCCTGGTCGAGGAACGGCGTCCGTACCTCCAGCCCCCAGGCCATGCTCATGCTGTCGACCCGTTTGACCGGATCGTCGGGGAGCATCAGGTGGGTGTCCAGGCGCAGCACCGCGTCCACCGCGGTCCGCGCGCCCGGCGCGGCCAGCTCCGCGGCGACCAGCTCGCCGCTGACGTCCCGGTCGCAGGCGTACGCCGGGTCGACCATCCGGTTCAGCTCGGCGTGGTCCCGGTCGAAGAACGCGGCGGTGAACTCTGCGGCGGCGTCGGCGCGGGTCGCCCGCGCGAGCCGGTGGTGGTAGCCGTAGCCGGCGAACACCTCGTCGGCGCCCTGCCCGGACTGCGCCACCTTCACGTGTCGGGCCACCTGCTCGGCGAGCAGGTGGAACGCCACCACGTCGTGACTGCCCATCGGTTCGGTCATGGCCGCCACGGTGGCGCGGACGGCCGGGCCGAGGTCGCGGTCGGCGAGGCGGATGCGGTGGTGGTCGGTGCCGAACGCGCGGGCGACCAGGTCGGAGTAGTGGAACTCGTCGCCGGCCTCGTCGCCCCGGCTGTCGAAGCCGATGCTGAACGTCTGGAGGTGGTGCTGTCCGGCCCGGTCGAGTAGCGCCACGATCATGCTGGAGTCGAGGCCGCCGGAGAGCAGCACGCCGACCGGCACGTCGGCGACCAGTCGACGGCGTACCGCGGTGCGCAGCGCGTCCCCGATCGCGTCCCGCCAGTCGCCGGCGTCCATGCCGTCGTGGGCCGGGTCGCGCCGGTAGTCGGGCCGCCAGTAGACGTGCTCGCGGGTGCTGCCGTCGGCCTCCACCACCCGGACGGTGGCCGGCGGAAGCTTCCGCACGCCGCGCAGGATGGTGCGTGGGGCCGGCACGATCGAGTGCCAGGACAGGTAGTGGTGCAGCGCGACCGGGTCGATGCCGGTGTCCATGTCGCCGGCGGCCAGCAGCGCCGGAAGGGTGGAGGCGAACCGCAGCCGGCCGGGTGATTCGGCGAGGTAGAGCGGCTTGATGCCCAGGCGGTCCCGGGCCAGCACGAGCCGGCGCCGCCGCTGGTCGACCAGCGCGACGGCGAACATGCCGACCAGGTGGTCGACGAACCGTTCACCCCACTGGGCGTACGCGACCAGGATCACCTCGGTGTCACTCGTCGAGCCGAACGTGTGCCCGGCCGCCCGCAGCTCGTCGCGCAGCTCGGGGTAGTTGTAGACGCAACCGTTGAAGATCAGGGCGAGACCGAGGTCGTCCCGGACCATCGGCTGGTCGCCCGCCTCGGTCAGGTCGATCACGGTCAACCGGCGGTGCCCCAGGGTGACCCAGCCGTCGCTCCACCACCCTTGGCCGTCCGGGCCGCGCGAGCGCATGGTCTCGGTCATCCGGGTCACCGCGCCCGCGTCGGGGGTGGCCCCGTCGAACCGGGCCTCACCGCTGATCCCGCACATGTCGGCGACTACCCGGCGTGTGACCAAGGAAACCCGGGATGGGCGGTTGCCGAGCCGGGACCGGCGGGCCGTCGTACGGTGGCGGTACGGGCCATGTCCCCGGGCGGTCCGGCCACGGGAACGTGGCCATGATCGACAACGCCTGCCAGGAGGACGTGTGTTCGCCAATTCCGAGGAACTCCTGCGATACCTCAGCAACGAGGACGTGAAGTTCGTCGACGTACGTTTCTGTGACCTGCCCGGCGTGATGCAGCACTTCAACCTGCCGGTCGAGTCCTTCGACGACAGCGTCTTCACCGACGGCCTCGCGTTCGACGGCTCGTCGATCCGCGGCTTCCAGTCGATCCACGAGTCGGACATGCTCCTGCTCCCCGACGTCGCCACCGCGTTCATCGACCCGTTCCGCGCCCAGAAGACCCTCGCGCTGAACTTCTTCGTCCACGACCCGTTCACCCGCGAGGCCTACTCCCGCGACCCCCGCAACGTCGCCAAGAAGGCCGAGGCCTACCTCGCCGCCAGCGGCATCGCCGACACCGCCTACTTCGGCGCCGAAGCCGAGTTCTACATCTTCGACTCCATCCGCCACGAAACCTCCGCCCACCAGTCGTTCTACTACATCGACTCGATCGAGGGCGCCTGGAACACCGGCCGCATCGAAGACGGCGGCAACCGCGGCTACAAGACCGCCTACAAGGGCGGCTACTTCCCCGTCCCCCCGGTCGACCACTACGCCGACCTGCGCGACAGCATGGTCCGCCGCATGGTCGACGCCGGCTTCACGGTCGAACGTTCGCACCACGAGGTGGGCACCGGCGGCCAGTCGGAGATCAACTACAAGTTCTCCACGCTGCTTCGCGCCGCCGACGAGCTGCAACTCTTCAAATATCTGATCAAGAACGAGGCGTGGGCGCACGGCAAGACCGTGACGTTCATGCCCAAGCCCTTGTTCGGTGACAACGGCTCCGGCATGCACACCCACCAGAGCCTGTGGCGCGGCGGCGAGCCGCTGTTCTACGACGAGACCGGCTACGCCGGCCTGTCCGACACCGCCCGCTGGTACATCGGCGGCCTGCTGCACCACGCCCCGTCACTGCTGGCCTTCACCAACCCGACCGTCAACTCCTACCGGCGCCTCGTGCCCGGGTTCGAGGCACCGGTCAACCTGGTCTACTCCCAGCGCAACCGCTCCGCCTGCACCCGCATCCCGGTCACCGGCAGCAACCCCAAGGCCAAGCGCGTCGAGTTCCGCGTCCCCGACCCCTCGGCCAACGTCTACCTCGCCTTCTCCGCGATGATGATGGCCGGCCTCGACGGCATCAAGAACAAGATCGAACCCCCGACCCCCATCGACAAGGACCTCTACGACCTCCCCCCGGAGGAATGGGGCGACGTCAAGCAGGTCCCCGGCTCACTGTCGCACGCGCTGGAAGCGCTGGCCGCCGACCACGACTACCTGCTCGACGGCGGTGTCTTCACCGACGACCTGATCTCCACCTGGATCGACTGGAAGAACGCCAACGAGGTCGACCCGGTGCGCCTGCGCCCGACCCCGCACGAGTTCGCGATGTACTTCGACTGCTGACGCGTCACCCGGTTCGTCACCGGCCCCGCGTAGGGGCGCGGGGCCGGTGGAAACGGCATCCGGAAGGCCGCCGGCCTCGTACCGTCGAGACATGGCGCAGCCCCGCGACGACCGGCCCGGAACGTCGGTGCGGCCACGACCGGCCGATGCCCCGGCGACCGCCGACCCGCTCACGCTCGGGGTGGAGGAGGAGTTCCTGCTGCTGGACTCCGCGACCGGGGAGAGCATGCCGGTCGCCGACCGGGTCCGCGACGCGCTCTCCGGGCTCGCCCGCGAGCAGAGCCGGCAGGAGTTCCGGCACAGCATGGTGGAGATGGTGACCCCGGTCAGCCCGGACCTCACGTCGCTGCGGGAGCACCTCGTCGCACTGCGCCGGGCCGCCGCCCGGGCCGCCGACGCCGTCGGGGCACGGCTGGTGGCGGTCGGGGCCACCCCGGTCTGCGAGGCCCACCGGACCGTGCCCGACGAACCGCGCTACCACGACATGTCCCGGCGGTTCGGGCCGGTGGCCCACGACCCGGCGGTCTGCGGCTGTCACGTCCACGTCGGGGTGCCCGACCGGGAACTCGCCGTGCGGGTCTGCAACCACCTGCGCCCGTGGCTGCCGGTGGTGCAGGCGCTCACCACGAACTCGCCACTGCACGACGGGCGGGACACCGGACACGCGAGCTGGCGCTCGATGCAACTGCAACGGTGGCCGAGTATCGGGCCCACACCGCACTTCGACTCCGCCGCCGACTACGACGCCACCGTGCAGGAGCTGATCACCGCCGGCATCATGCTCGACGCCGCGATGGTCTACTGGTACGCCCGGCCGTCCGCGTCCTACCCGACCGTGGAGATCCGGGTCGGCGACGTCTGCCCCACCGTCGACGACACCGTGCTCGTCGCCGGGCTGGTCCGGGCCCTGGTCGCCACCATGATCGACGAGATCCGCGCGGGCGTCCCCGCCCCGCGCATCCGTGACTGCCTGGTCGCCGCCGCGCACTGGCGGGCCGCCCACGACGGCCTCGACGGTGAGCTGGTGGACCTGCGCACCGGCCGGCCCCGGCCGGCCTGGGACCTGGTCGACGAGCTGCTCGCCACCGTCGCGCCCGCGTTGACCCGGCACGGCGACCGGGAGCTGGTCCTGCGGGAGGCGGAGCGGCTGCGCCGGGACGGCACCGGAGCCACCCGGCAACGGCGGATCATGGCCGACACCGGCGGCGACGTCCGCGCCGTGCTGGAGCATCTGGCCGCGCAGACCACCGCGGCCTGACCGGCGCCGGCCGTGACCTCAGCGCAGCCCGGCGAACAGGTCGTCCTCCGGCGTCGGCGCGCCGGTGGTGTCGCGGACCCGGACGAACGTCTCGATCCCCATCAGCTCGGTGAACCGCTGCTGCCCCAGCCGCAGGAAGAAGATGTTCTCCGCCTGGCTGGCGTGCGCGGCCAGCGAGGCGAACTTCTGCCCGCCGTGGGCACGCGTGTCCACCCAGGTGGTGATCTCGTCGTCGGGCAGGCCCAGCGGCGCCGTCCCGTCGGCCGCCTCCGGATCCGGGAACTCCACCCCGATCTCCTGCATGACCTTGCCGAACTCCCGGAACGCGCTGCGCGGCACCGTGGTCCAGTAGACCTTGGCCGGAATGCCGGTGCGCTCCACCGCGGCCATCGTGACGCGATGCGCCTGGATGTGGTCGGGGTGGCCGTAGAAGCCGTTCTCGTCGTAGGTGACCACCACGTCGGGGCGGTGACGCCGGATCAGCTCGGCCAGCCGGTCGGCCGCCTCGGCCACCGGCGTCTTCCAGAACGCGCCGGGCGCGTCGTTGGTGGCCCAGCCCATCATCCCGGAGTCGGCGTAGTCGAGCGTCTCCAGGTGGGTGACCTTCAGCGCCTCGCAACTGGCCACCAGCTCCGCCCGGCGCATCGCCACCACGGCCTGCGGGTCGTGCCCGTCATCGCCCGGCTTGACACCGTCGGGACCGTCGCCGCACCGGCCGTCCGTGCAGGTCACGAGCACCGTCGTGACGCCTTCGGCCGCATAGCGGGCGAGGACGCCACCGGTGCTGGTCGCTTCGTCGTCGGGGTGCGCGTGCACCGCCATCAGGGTCAGGGATCGCTCAGCCACCCCGTCACCATACGAGCATCCACCGACGCACTAGCATTGCCCGGTCCGCAGACGGCGACGGAAGCGAGGCACGATGGGTTGGCTCCGGCGGTTGCTGGGTGGCGGCGGTGGGGTCGAACTGGACCCCGAACGCCAGCAGGCGCTGCTGCGGGACGTCCGGCACTCCTACGGCGCGCACGCCCGGGTCCGGTTCCCCGACCAGGTCGACGCGATCGGTCGGCTGCTCGCCGACGACGACGGCCTGGTGGTGGCCGCCGGGATCGTCTGCGCGGCCGCCGAGGAGGCCCACGCCGACCTGCAGTTGCAGGCCCAGGAGGTGTTCCGGCGCACCGGCCGGCGGCTGCTGGTGCACCGCCGCAACTACCGGCCCCTGTGGAAGGAGGCCGGGCAGTGGCTGCGCTGGCCGCTCGGCGCGCTGCCCAGCGGGCTGCACCCGTACGCGCAGGTGGCCGCCGCCGTCACGGTGGTCGGCGGCCGGGCGAAGCGCCTCGACCGGGTGACCGACCCGCAGCCGTTCGTGACGCGTCTGTTCGAGGTGCTCGACCTCACCACCGCCGGCTGGGAGTTCGGCCGGGTGCGGGTGGACACCGACAGCGCCACGCTGGTCGAGCGGCTCACCGGCACCGCCGCGCAGGTTCTCGCCACGATGGACGACCCGCCCCGGCTGCCGCCGCCGGTGCGCGAGATGATGCGCCGCAACCACAGCATCGACGTGTACGACCCGGCCGGCCCCCGGGTGGTCGGCCGGATCAACCTCGGCGCGCGGCTGCGCGAGACGCTGCTGGCCTGACCGCCCACCCGGGGCGTGTTCCTGGTCGGTCAGGTCGTGGTGCAGGTGAGGTTCGTCGGTGCGTTGTTGGCGCCGTTGACCGTGCCGATGAAGCCGAACGTGGTGGACGCGCCGGCCGCCAGCGCGCCGTTGTAGTCGACGTTGCGCACCGCCACGTTCGCGCCGCTCTGGGTGTGCGAACCGCCCCAGATCTGGGTGATGACCTGCCCGTCGGGGAACGTCCAGGACACCGTCCAACCGCGGATCGCGGTCGCGCCGGCGGTCACCGTGACCTCGCCCTGGAAGCCACCCGACCACGAGCCCGTCACCGCGTACGTCGCCCGGGCGCCGGACGGTGCGGGCGAGCTGGTGGTCGGCGTGGGCGTCGGCGTCGGGCTCACCGTGGGGGTGGGGGTGGCGGTCGACGTCGGTGTCGGCGTCACGCCCGGCCGCGCCGCCCGGTAGGTGCGGCCGGCCCGGACGGCGAACTGGACGACGTCCGTCTCCGGTCGGATGGTGGCCGGCGTGCTGCCGTCGTCGGCGTCGACGAGCGTGAAGCCGCCGGTGAACAGCCGGGACCGCAGCCGCAGCGTGCCGTCGCGGTCGGCACGGACGCCGATCTCGTCGACCTGGCCGTTGCTCCACGCCAGGGCGACGGTGTACCCGCCGCGACCGCGCAGGCCCGCGACCCGCCCGGTGGGCCAGGCGCTGGGCAGCGCGGGCAGCACGTTCAGCTCCCCGGTGTGGCTGTGCAGCAGCATCTCGGCGATGCCGGAGGTGGCGCCGAAGTTGCCGTCGATCTGGAACGGCGGGTGGAGGTCGAACATGTTCGGCGCGAGCCGGTCGGTGCGCACCAGGTCACGCAGGAGCTTGTGGGCGCGGGCGCCGTCCTCCAGCCGGGCCCAGAAGTTGATTTTCCAGGCGAGCGACCAGCCGGTCCCGTCGTCGCCCCGCAGCTCCAGCGTCCTGCGGGCGGCCTCGTACAGCGTCGGGGTGCCCCGCCTGGTGATCTGGTTGCTGGGATGCAGGCCGTACAGGTGGGAGACGTGCCGATGGGTCCGCTCGGTCTCGATCCAGTCGGCGAGCCACTCCTGGACGTTGCCGCGGGAGCCGACCCGGCTCGGGGGCAGCCGGTCCCTGGCGGTCCGCACCTGGGACCGGAAGGTGGTGTCGACGCCGAGGACCTCGCTGGCCCGGGCCGCGGCGTCGAACAGATCGCGCAGGATCTGGTTGTCCATCGTGGGGCCGGCGCAGACGCTCGCGTTCGCGTGGTGCGGCAGTTCCGGGGAGTTCGACGGGTTCGTCACCAGGTAACCGAGCGTCGGGTGGGCGACCAGGGTGTCCAGGAAGAACTGGGCGGCGCCCTTCAACGCCGGGTAGTTGGCCTGGAGGAACCCGAGGTCGCCGGTGAACAGGTAGTGGTCCCAGATGAGCGTGCTCAGCCAGGCGCCGCCGGTCTGCCACATGCCCCACAGCGCCCCGTCGACGACCGAGGCGCCCCGCCACGCGTCCGTGTTGTGGTGGGCGACCCAGCCACCGGCGCCGTACTGCGCCTGCGCGACCCGAGCGCCGGTCACGGTCAGGTCCTTGATCATGTCGAAGACCGGCAGGAAGCACTCGGACAGGTTGGTGGTGTCGGCTGGCCAGTAGTTCATCGGCAGGTTGGCGTTGATCGTGTACTTCGAGTCCCAGGACGGCGCCAGCGAGTCGTTCCAGATGCCCTGGAGGTTCGCCGGCTGGGTGCCCGGACGCGAGGAGGAGATCAGCAGGTACCGCCCGAACTGGAACAGCAGCGCGGAGAACTGCGGATCGTTCGTGGTCGCGTGTTGCGCGATCCGGACGTCGGTCGGCTGGTCGGCCGCGGCCGTCCGGCCCAGGTCGATCGTGACCCGGTCGAACAGCGCCTGGTAGTCGGCGAGATGGCGGCTGCGCAACTGGTCGACCGCCACGCTCCTGGCGGCGTTGAGCCGGTTACGCGCGATGCCCTGGTAGTCGCCGTTGACGGTGCGGTAGTTGACGTAACTGGATCCGATCGAGATCAGCACCGTCACGCTCGTCGCGCCGGAGACCCGCAGCGTGCCGCCGGAACTGCTGACCGTGCCACCGGTCACGGCGGCGTTGGCCAGGGCGAGGAACCGCACCGAGCCGTTGACGCCCTCCATGGCGCCGGAGATGCCGTCGAGCCCGATGGTGGCGGTGTCCGGGCTCGACCCGGTGGTCCGCTGCGGACTGTCGAACGTGGCGGAGAACGTGATCGAGTTGGCCCGGTCGGCGGTCAGCCGGAGCACGATCACCTGGTCGGCCGCGCTGGCGAACACCTCCCGCTGGTGCCGTACGCCGCCCAGCACGTAGGTCGTGGTGACCGTGGCGGTGGTGAGGTCGAGCGTCCGGCGGTACTGCGTCGCCCCGCCGGACGTGCCGAAGGCGAGCCGGAGGTTGCCCACGATCTGGTAGGCGAGCTGTCCGCCCGGCGTGCCCATCATGGTCTGGTTGATCAGGTCCTGCGCCGACGTCCACTGGTCGGCGAAGACCCGCCGCCGGATCTCGGCCAGGTTCGCCGCGCCCCGGGTGTTGGCGGAGTCGTACGGGCCGCCGGCCCAGACGGTGTCCTCGTTGAGCTGGAGCCGTTCGGTGTCGACGTTGCCGAACACCATCGCGCCGAGGCGCCCGTTGCCGATGGGCAGGGCCCGCAGCCAGTCGGTGCCGGCCTCCTCGTCGTACCACAGTGCCAGGTCGTTCGCGGCGAGCACCTCGGGTGGCGCCACCGAGTCGGCGCGGGCGGTGGCGGTCCAGGCGGCCGGCGCCAGCGCCGCGCCGGCGCCCGCCGCCGAAGCCTTGAGGACGTTTCTTCGGGTCACTTCGGACATGATCTCTCCCAGTCACGCGGATCAGCGGTGGCGAGCGAGTGTTAGCGCTAACACGAATCGCTCGCGCCCCATGACGCCTCCTGTCACGATGCGCGCGCCGGAGCTCCCTTACCGCGCACCACATCAGCCCATATGGACTTTCATGGATGAGGCGTCGGTCGTCAAGAAGTGACGAGCAGGTTTGGCGAACGTTGCCATCTCGGTCCGGCGGGCCGAGCGGGGCGCCGGCGCGACCGGCCGCCCCACCCGGGTCACGTGCACGACCCGCCGCGGGGCCACGTCCAGCAGCGCGCCGAGCGTGTCGCGGGTGGCGGCGACGTCGACGAGCTGGCTCAACGGGTGCGCCGCCAGGCCGGCGGCGTGCAGCGTCAACCACACCCGCATCAGCACCCGGCCGAACTCGACCTGCCCGGGCGCGTCCAGCTCGGGCGGGGCCACCAGCGCCAGGACCGCGCCGCCGCGCGCGAGCGGATCGTCGCCGGCGGCGAGCAGCCGGGCCAGCCCCAGCGGGCGCAGCACCGGGTACGCGGCCAGCGCCGCGCGCAGCCCGGCGGCGGCCGGCCGGGACAACCCGAGGCAGCGGTCGCTGAGCCCGTCGACCCGGTAGTCCGGCCGCGTCGGGTCCAGCCGCAGCCACCGGCGCAACTCGGCCACCACCGCCGGGTCCGCGTACACCTGCCGGTCGGCGGCACGCAGCAGCGCGCCGAGACGCCCGGCCGCCGGCACGAGCCGGACCGCGCCGCCGGCCCGGCGGGCGACGTCGTCGACGGCGGCGAGCACGTCGGCGTCCGGGCCGCCGGTGAACCGGCCCCGGTCGGTACGCCGGTCCCACACCTCCGAGGTACGGAACGGCGTGCGGTACGGCTGCCGTGCCGGACGCAGCCGACCCACCCGGTGGTCCGACGCGTCATGGTCGGCGACCCAGTCCAGTCGCAGTCCCGCGTCGGCGGCGACGATCAGGCAGGTTTCCACGAACGCGCCGAGCGACAGCCGCAGGTCCCGCCCGCTCGGGTCACCGGCCGGCAGCGCGTCGGCCGGGTCCCAGCCGACCGTGATCGCCCAGCGCTCGTAGCGCAGCCGCCACGGCTGGGTGTTGTGCGCGCTCGGCGCGCGCCAGCACAGCGGCTCCAACGCACGGAACGCGGCGAGGTCCATGTCAACGCTCCTTCGCGTAGAACGTGTAGCCGTGCAGCGGACGGCCGCCGAGCCGGCGGTACTGCGCCGCCGATGCCGGGTTGTCCCGCCCGACATAGGTGCTGCGCAGCGTCGTGTAGCCGCGGGCGTGCAGGTTGTGGTGCAGGTGCGCGGAGAGCAGCCGCTGGTAGCCACGCCCCTGGAACTCCGGCAGCACGCCCTTGACGATCAGCACCGCCTCGCGGCGGTACCGGCGGCGGGTGGCCAGCAGCCGGAGCTGGTTGACCGGGCCCAGGTCGCCACGCGCCGCGACCAGGAACGCGCTGATGTCCGGTACGCAGAGCACGAACGCCACCGGCTGCCCGTCCCGGGTCAGGTACAGCAGCAGCGCGGAGTCCAGCAGGTACGCCAGCCCGTCGGTCTGCCGGCGCAACTGCGCCGCCGAGATCGGGGTGTAGTAGCCGAGCTGGGCGAACGAGGCGTTCAGCATGCCGCGCAGCAGGTCGAGCTGCTCGTCGAGGCGCCGCGCGTTCCCCCGGTGCAGCTCCAGCCGCGCGCCGTCCGGCTGGCCACCCAACCCCGGCGGCGGCTCGACCGGGGCCGGCACCGGGCAGATCCAGGTGTCGGAGACGAACCGGCGGACGAACCCGTACGCCTCGTAGGCGGCCGGGTAGCGCGGCGGGTTCCAGGCGCTGTCCACGAAGCCCCGGTCGTCGAACCCGGACGTGATCACGCCGCCGGCCTGGTTGGGCAGCAGCGCCACCGGGCCGAACAGCAGGTCCCGGTCGGCGCCGGTGTGCGCGGTGACCGCGTCGAACAGCGGCCCGGCGGCCGGCGCGGTGAACTCGGTGAGCCCGAACAACTGGCACCGGCGGCCCAGCTTCGCGTCGAGGTCCGCGTCGGTGTGCAGCGTGGTCCGCCCGACCACCGCCCCGTCGGCGTCGCGCAGCACGTACAGCGGCACGCCGTCGGCCCACCAGCGGCGAATCTGCTGCCGGGGCGTCGGCACGTACCGTGGCTGGTCCGCGTACAGCCGGTCGGTGAGCGCGACGAACTCGGCCAGGCCGCGCCGGCCGGTGACCCGCTCGAACCGGTGGCCGCTCACCGGCGTACCGCCGGCCCGGTGGTCTCCGCGCCCAGCGGGGTGAACGTGTCGATGTGGCCCATCGCGCCGTCCTCGGCCCGCCACGCGCCGTTGGAGTAGCCGTCCGGCGAAGCCGTGTAGAGCCGGATGAACCCGGCGGTCGCGTTGCGCCCGCCGTCGGTCAGCCAGGCCATCAGTTTGCGGTGGTGCCGGGTACGCGCGAAGCGCAGCATCGCGTCCCGGTCGGTGAAGAACGCGATCGTGCCGAGCGTCAGCGGGAACTGCCAGTAGACGGTGTGCCAGCAGTAGCCGGACATCCGGCGCATGTCGCGAACCATCCGGAACCAGTCGGGGGCCAGCCGCAGCAGCACCAGCGGGCTCGCGTAGCGGGTGCCGCCGATGAACATCGCGCCGGCGCGGGCCTGCGCCGGGGCGCGGGAGAAGTCTCGGGTACGCATGGTCACCTCACCACCAGGTAGGCGTTCTTGATCTTCTGCGGGCCGGCGAACGGGCCGGTTCCCGGTTCGTGCAGCTCCACCCGCAGGTCACCGGCGGACGGGTCCTCCAACAGGGACTGCGCGAAATCGCGCGACACCGAGCCGAGGTGCCGGCGTACCCCGTCGCGGCAGGCGGTGGCGAGCGCCGCGCGGTCGGCGGCGGCCAGCGGGCCGCGCAGCTCGACGTGGATCACCGGCCGGGTCTCCAGCGTCGCGTCCTCGACCAGCGCCAGGCAGAACCGGCTGATCGCGGCGGCGTGCGGGTTGCCGGTGTAGAGGCCGTACTCGACGTCCTGCGGGTAGAGGTTCGCGCCCAGGTAGGAGATCGTGGAGTCGCGCCGGCCGAACAGCAGCAGCACCGGCAGCGTCATCCGCTCCTCGGCCGTCGCGGCGCGGAACTCGGCCGCGCGCACCGGGTCGGCCGCGGCCAGTTCGGCGATCCGCCGGTACGGCACCAGCAGCGCCTCGTCGCCGACGTTGTAGCGCAGCCGGGGCTGGAGCACGTCCGGCCCGGCCACCGTGCAGACCAGCTCCCGCCGCTCGTTGGTCTCCAGGTAGGTCGCGAACGGGTTGTACTGGAACACCATCGGCAGCCGCTGCTCGCCGTCGCCGAGCAGCTCCGCGCGCAGCCCCGGGTCGGTCCGCAGCCGCCGCCGCAGCCACACCGTGAACCGGGTCTCCGCGCCGATGCCGATGGTCAGGTCCGACGCCCCGTACGCCGAACGCACCCGCACGAACCGCTGCTCCAGGTAGTCCCGCAGCGCCTCCGTCATCCCCTCCCCGCCGCAGCTACCGAAGATCCGGTACCGCGACCAGGGGAAGTCCTCGGCGTCCAGCCGGTCCCGCAGGTGCTTGAGGAACGGCGGGTACGCGGTGACCAGGTAGTCGTGCTCCGGGCCGAACTCGCGCAAGGTGTCGACGATCTTGCCGAGGTCCGGTCCGGTGTTCTTCACCACCGCGATCCGGGCCATCGCCGCGCCGGTCGTGGTCCCGGTCGCCCAGGCGCCCATCGAGTACGCGTTGATCACGAACGGCCGGCGCATCGGGAACACCAGCCCGGTGTAGCCGGCGATGTCCCGGTGCACCGCCCGCAGCTCCCGCTCGCCGCGCGGCCAGTTGAACGGCCGCCCCGACGACCCGGCCGACTCGTCGACCACCACGCCCCGCTCCGGCAGCCGCCCCCGCCGGCACCGGGCGGCGGCGTCGTGGCCCACCACGTACCCGAGCTTGTCGGTCTCCGGGAAGTCCCGCAGCCGCCGACGGGCGCCCGCCGGACGGGCCCGCAGGAACTCGCGGTAGGCCGGCACCCGGCGGGAGGCCCGCACGCAGGCCGCCCGCGCGTTCGCCTCGGCCAGCCGGTCGAGCGCCGGGTGGTGCCGCCGGGCCAGCCACCGCCACCCGGCCGGGTGCCGGCCGACCAGCCGGACCATCGCGGCCACCGCCCGGCCGGCGGCCTCCCCCAGCAAGGGCGTCCCGACGGTACGCAGGGCGACGGGTCGGTGCAGTGTCTCGGCCATGACAAGGATCCTGCCGACGCCGACGCGCCGACACCTGAGCCACCGAACGGGATTCGTGCTGAGTACGCGTACCCAGCGGCCCCTACGGCGTCCGCAGCGCGCCGTCGTCGACCGCGCCCGGCATCCGCCGCGCCACGCCGGCGAGCAGGTCCGCGACCTGCACGCGCGGATCGTCCCGGGAGTCGGTCATCACCAGACCGGCCAGCGGCGACTCCCCCGCCGGCAGTCCGGCGCGCTCGGCCAGCGCCCGCTGGAGGCGGCGAAGCCGGTCGGCGGTGAGCGCGCTCTGCTCGTCGTGGGTCACCAGCACCCGCCGCTGCCCCGCGCTCCAGAACAGCACGGTCTCGGCCAACGCCGGCAGCAGCGGCTCCAACGGCGGCGGGATCGACCGGTCCTCGGCGTAAAGGCGGGCCTGGACGGCAGCCACCCGGCTCCGGTCCAGCGCGGTGAGTACGGCGTCGGTCGGCGCGTGCCGCAGCAGCGCGTCCCGGGCCGCGAAGAAGCGGTCCACGCTGCCGTCGCCCGCCCGGTCCCGCCGCTTGGTCCGCAACATGTCGACGAACGCCGCCAGGAAGGCGTCCCCGTCGGGGCCGGTGGTCCGTACGGCCCGGTGCAGCACGTGGGCATCGGTCCGGCGCTGCCCGGCCAGGCGGGTGCCGGCCAGATAGGACGGCTGGCCCAGCAGCAGGTCGACGATGCGGGTGACCAGGAAGAGTTGCTTGTCGACCAGGTGGACGCGCGCCCGCCCGCGCAGTGCTGCCAGGAACCACGCCAACGCCTCGGCCGCCTCGGGTCGGCGCAGGAACTGCCGGGACTTGAACTCGTGCGGTGCGAACCGGAAGCCGGAGCGCAGTGTCGCGAGCAGCTCGGCCGCCTCCGCCACGGTGACGTCGACGCTCGCGTGCGCGATCACCGGCGTGGCGGGATCGAGCAGGTTGGTGCCGGAGAACCCCGACTCGTCGCAGGCGATCTCCACGACCGCGCCGGACGGTGCCGCCACCGGCGGCAGTCCGCCCTGGAGCGGCAGCCTCATGCCCGATCCCCCACCATGCCGACCATGGTCGCCGACCCGGCTCGATCCGACCACCGGTTTGGCAGACGGACGCGACGAGCACTTCCCTGCTGCGCGGCGTCGCGGTGGAGAGTCGTATCTCGTCCGGATTGCGTCCGCCGGAGTCAGCCCGCCATACCGTCGAGCCGGACCGGCCGGACCTGGTCCGACGCGGGGCAGGTCCGGGCCTAACCTTGGGGGAACCGGGCCGACGGCCGGCCCGCACGGGGAGATCACGATGACCGAGGGTGGCCGCCGGCCGGGACCGGCCGGGACCGGCGACGACAGGTGGCTGACGAGCGTGGCCCGCGAGGCGAGCGCCGACGCCGCCGGCGTACCGGTGGAGCTGCTCGGCGACTATCTGCCGCTCCTGCGGGACGCGGCGGTCACCGGCCGCCGGCCGCGCCGCGGCGAACTCGACGCGGTGGGCGCCCTCGGCCGGCGCGCCGCCGAGCAGGGCGTGTCGGCCGGCCGGGTGGTGCAGCTCTACCTGTCCGCGGCGCGCCGGCTCTGGCAGCAGCTTCCGCACCTGGACCGGTCCACCGACAGCGAGACGGTGCGCGCCACCGCGGAGGCGGTCCTGCACGTGGTGGACGCCGCCGTCGCCACCCTGGCCGAGGGCTACGCGGCGGCCCGCCGGGACCTGGTCCGCCGGGAGGAGTCGCTGCGCCGGGAACTCGTCGACGACCTGCTGCGGGGCGACTCCGACCTCGGCGGCCTGGTGGAGCGGGCCGAGCCGTTCGGGCTGGACCTCGCCCGGGTGCACCAGGTCGCGCTCGCCGCGCCGGGCCGGCGGCTGCCGGACACCGGGGCGGCGATCAGCACGCTCGAACGTGTCATCTTCGACCGGCTGGGCGATCGGGACGTGCTGGTGGCCACGAAGGAGGGCCTGCTGGTCGTGATCGCGCCGGCCGACGCGGTGTCGCCCGGCCGGGGGCCCGTCGGCGGCGAGCCGGCCGGGGAGCTGGGCCGGCTGATGCACGGCGAGCTGGACCGGCTGGTGCGGGGCCGTCCGTGGCAGGTGGCCGTGGGCCGGCCGCATCCGGGGCTCTACGGCATCGCCCGCTCCTACGAGGAGGCTCGGGAGGCGTTGACCACGGCCCGGCGGCTACGCGCCGAGACACCGGTGATCGACGCCCACGACCTGCTCATCTACCGCGTCCTGCTGCGGGACCAGCCGGCGATGGTGGACCTCGTGCGGGCCGTGCTCACCCCGCTCGGCCAGGCCCGGGGCGGCGCCGGTCCGCTGCTGGACACGCTGACCGAATACTTCGCCTGCGGTGAGGTCGCCACCGAGGCGGCCGGCCGCCTGCACGTCTCCGTGCGCACCGTGACCTACCGGCTGGGCCGGGTACGCGCGTTGAGCGGCTACGACCCCGCCGACCCCCGGGACCGGTTCACCCTGCACGCCGCCGTGCTCGGGGCGCGGGCACTGGACTGGCCGCGCCGGCCGCTGCCCGCGTAGCCGTCAGGCCGGGACGAGCGCCAGCTCCGGGAACCCGAGCAGGTTCGCCAGGGCCGACGCCTCCTCCCGGGTGAGGGTCAGGTTGACAGTGCCGTCGGGATCGGTCGGGTCGTCGTGCACCACGTCCCGCCGACCACCGCGCCGATGCACGACGACGCCGATCCGACGGCCCTGTTCGGTGGTGATGACGTGTCGTACCCCGATGCCGGGCAGGACGGTGCGTTCGATGATCACGAGGACTCTCCAGGGACGGCGGCCGGGCCGCCCGGGAGCGGGCGGACGCTACGGCGACGCGGTGAACGGGCGGACGTGGACCGTGGTGGCGGGCGGCGCCCGGTCGGCCGACCAGGCGGGAACACAGTTGCCGTGGCGGCGCTGGTCGATGCCCATGCGTCAACCGTAGCGTCCGCCGGTCGCCGCCCCGGGCGCCGCTCCGATCGCCACCCCGGGCCGGGGAAAGCGGTGTGGAGCAGCGCGATCGGCGCCGGACGCGGCGGCCCGGAACACCCGCTCCTCTCCGGCCACCGGCAATCAGGCACCCACTTGTTGGCCGGCCGCTGGCAGTGCCGTCCCCCGCCGCGCCGACGACGATGGAGGTCCGACCCGGTGGCCGAGCAGCGAGGAGGCGTGATCATGAGCGGCACGTCGACGGCTCCGCCGCCAGTGGTCGCCGGTGTCGCGCCGCCGCGCCGGCCCGCCCCGGCCGGGATCACCGGTCCGGCCGGCGACGGTCGCGTCCGGCCCGCCCCGGGCGGGCCCCGCCGCCGCTGAGGCGACGCCGCCCGACGTCGCCGAGCGCGACCCCCCGACCCCCGGCCCGCCGCACCCGCTCCGACGCGTGGGCGGCCAGGCAGTCATCTCTTCGGCGAAAGGACCATCCGGCCATGACGCACACCCTCGACGACCGCACCCGGACGCTGCGCGAACTACTGGAACGGCAGTCCGCGGAGTACACCGCCCAGCTCGGGGAGCTGACCGGGCAGCACCGCCAGCCCGAGCACGGCGGCCACGACCCGGACACCCTGCACCGGCTCATCGAGGCCGCCGAGCAGGGCGCCGCGGACACCGCCCGGGCGCTGACGCGGATGGCCGAGGGCAGGTACGGCGTCTGTGAGCGCTGCGGTCAGGACATCCCGACGGCCCGCCTGGAGATCCGGCCCGCGGCCCGCTTCTGCGTACCGTGTCAGCGGCCCCGCTGACCCGACTCACCGCACGAACGGCACGCCCGGCCGACCACGCTGAGTCACCATGGCGACAGTCCCCTGGCGTGTCATCAGTGGTCCGGTGACACTTCGGCCATGACGGACAGCGAGCGTGAGCGCCCGAACGAGCGCTTCGAGAAGGTGGCCGAGGAGACCTCGGAGACCGTGACCCACGCGGCCACGGTGCTGGAGGAGGAACTCGCGGCGGGACTGGCCGGCGCCCGGCGGCTCGAGGAGAAGTTGAGCGAGAGCCGCCGGGTGGACCCGGAGGCGTTCGACGAACTGGTGGCGCGCGTCCGCACCGACGGCCACGCGCTGATCGACACCGTGGTCGGGCAACTGAAGATGGCCGACGACCAGCGCGGCGAGGTGATCCGCCGCTACACCTCGGACGCGCACGACGCGCTGGACACCGTACTCAATCTCGCCCGGCTGGCGCCCGACGTGGCCAACGGGCTCGCGGACCGGCTGTCGTCGCCGGGCCCGACCGGCCCGACCCGGACGAACCGGTAGCGGCGCGGTGACGCCGACCACCGGGGTGGCCGGCGGGCACGTGGACCGCATGCTGGCGCGCTACCGCGGGCTCGCCCTCGACGCGCTGCTCGACGACCTGCCCGCGGGTGGGCCGCGATACCTCTACGACCTGGTCGCGGAGTACCCCCGGCGGTGGGGCAAGGGGCTGCGCGCGGCGCTGTGCCTCGCGACGTGCCGGGCGTTCGGCGGCGCCGAGCCGGTGGGGCTCAACGCCGCGGTGACCGTGGAGCTGTTCCACAACGCGTTCCTCATCCACGACGACATCCAGGACGCCAGCGAGCAGCGACGCGGCGGGCAGACCCTGCACGCCGAGTACGGGGTCGGCGTGGCGCTCAACGTCGGCAACATGACGAACCTGTTGGCGTTGCGGCGGCTCGCCGCGAACCGGGCGGCGCTCGGCTCGGGGATCGCCTGGCGGCTGTTCACCGAGACCGAGCTCATGCTGCGCCACTCGCTGGAGGGGCAGGCGATCGAGGTCGGCTGGATCCGCGACAACGTGTGCGACCTGGACGCCGACGACTACTACCGGATGTGCCTGAAGAAGACGTCCTGGTACACCTGCATCTACCCGTGCCGCACCGGCATCCTGGTCGCCACCGGCCGGGAGAACGCCGTCGACGTGCTGGACCGCTACGGCTGGTATCTGGGGGCCGCGTTCCAGATCCAGGACGACGCGCTCAACCTCACCGGCGACTACGCCCGGTACGGCAAGGAGATCGCCGGCGACCTGTGGGAGGGCAAGCGGACGCTCATCCTCATCGACTTCCTGCGACGGTGCACGCCGGACGAACGCGAACGGGCGCTCCGCTTCCTGAGCCGGACCCGGGCCGGACGCACCGCGTCGGAGGTGCGCTGGCTGCACGGGCGGCTGCTCGCGTACGACTGCGTGGAGTCCGCGCGGCGCAGCGCCCGGGAGCTGGCCGCGGCGGCCCGGCGCGAAGGAGAACGGGCGCTGGGCGCCGCGGCCGACACCGAGGACGGTCGTTTCCTGCTCGACCTGACCGCGTACGTCGTGGAGCGCAACCGCTAGCGGGGCGCCCGGTCGTCAGTCCTCGACCCAGCCGTGCTGACGCGCCATCGCGACCAGCGCCCGCCGGGCCTGGACGATCTGCGCACCGGTCATGGTGGGCACGTTCGCCAGCAGCAGCTCGGTGAGCGAGGCGTCGAACTGGCCGACCGTCAGGACGTCGAACTCGTCGTCCTCCACCGGCGCCGAACCGGCGCCGGCCGGCACGGCGGAACTCGCCTCCTGCAGCGACACCGGCGGCGGGTCCAGGGTCACGCGCGCGACCTTGAGGCCCCGCTCGGACTGCACGACCTCATAGCTCACCTTCATGCCGACCGCCACGGAATGCCGCTGGTCGCCGAAGTCGTTCGCGTGCACGAAGACGTCGTCGCCGCCACGCACCGGCGCGATGAACCCGTAACCCCGAACGTCGTCGAACCGGACGATTGTGCCCTTTTCCATGCCCACCAACCCCCACCGACTGAACCAACCAACCCGGGTCAGGATAGCGAAGCGACGATCAGGCCGATGGCCCGTGTCGCGTCCACGCCACGCACCACGCCGGGCGCCGCTCCCGGCCGACCCGGTCCGTCGTCGCCGGCCGGCGGTGTTCCGCGCCGCGACAGGCCATCCGACGGGACGGCCCCCGGACGGGCGCGGCGGCCCATGGCTCGGGCGGTCGGAACGGGACGTCCACGGCCGCCTCCTCGGGGTCGGGTTGCCCGCCTGTTCACGGTGGCGCAGGGCGTCCAGCGCGCCCGGCATCCGGCTGCCGCGCCCGGCCGACGGATTCGGACATCCGTTACGCTCGCCGGCATGATCGGCGTCTCGACCGGTCCGCTCGCCACGTCACCGACGACCCGGAAACGGGGCGCCGCGACATCGGCGAGGGCCACGAGGCGGAACTCCGGATTCCCGGACCGGTGACCACGACTCGGCAGAGAGGCAGACCACCATGACGGCGGTGGAGGGCCAACAGCCCGGTGCTGCGGACGCCGCGGTCGTCGGGCCGGGCGGGGAGGAGGACATGCGGTCGCTGTTCGGACAGTCCACCGCGGTCTTCGCGTCGCTCGCCGGGCCGACCCACGTGGTGAAGAGCGCGAACCAGGCATTCTTCACCGCCATCGGCGAGGAACGGGCGAGCACCGGGGTGGCGATCGGGGAGCTGATGCCCGAGTTGGCCGGCCAGGGCTTCATCACGCTGCTGGACCAGGTCTACCGCACGGGCGAGCCCTACACCGGTCGCGACGTCCGGGTCGTGCTGGGCACCGGACCGCAGGCGCGGGAGGCGTTCTTCGACTTCACCTACGAGCCGCGGCGGGACGCCGGCGGTGCGGTGGTCGGCATCCGGGTGATCGGCCTGGAGACCACCCAGGTGAAGCACGCGCAACGGCTGATGGCCGAGCACCGGGCCCTGGTCGAGCAGATCGCGCGCCAGGCACCGCTGACCGAGGTCCTCGACGGGATGGCCCGCTGCATCGAGCAGCTCGCACCGGAGGAGCTGCTGGTCTCCGTCCTGCTCGCCGATCCCGACGGCCGGCACCTGCGCCACGGCGCGGCACCGAGCCTGCCCGACTTCTACAACCAGGCCATCGACGGCATCGCCACCGGTGAAGGAGTCGGCTCCTGCGGCACCGCCGCGCACCGGCGGCAGCCGGTCGTCGTCGCCGACATCGCCACCGACCCGTTCTGGACCGACTTCCGCCCCCTGGCGGAGCGGGCCGGGCTGGGGGCGTGCTGGTCGACGCCGATCCTCGGTCGCGACGGCAGCCTGCTGGGCACCTTCGCCGTCTACCACCGCACCCCGCGCGTCCCCCAGGACGCCGACCTCGCGCTGGCCCGGGTCTTCACCGGCACCGCGGCGCTGGCCATCGAACGACACCACATCGAGCAGGCCAAGGCCGCCGCCGACGCACGCGCCAGAGCCGCCCACGACGAGCTGGCCCGGGTGGTGCGGGCGGAGCGGGAGCTGCGCGCCGAGGCCGAGCAGCGCGCCGCCGCCGCGGCGGAACTCACCGCCCGGGTGCGTGCCGCAGCCGCCACGCTGGCCGCCACGCCGCACCCCGAGCAGTGTCAGCTCGGCGGCACCGGCGGGTGCACGGCGGCGGCCGAGATCAAGCTCGCCGACTCGTGGGGCGACTCCGCGTGGGGCTGCCCCCGCCACGTGGAGGAGGCCATCCTGAACGTGCGCTCGGTCTTCATCGCCAGTGAGGAACTCGGCGGCCTGGCCGCCTACCTCAACCGGTGACCCGCGGTCCCACCTACCGGCCCGTCGCGAGCTGATGACCCGGACGACCACAAGGGAGCAGCCCATCCCGTACGCGCGGTCGGCGGAGCACTCCCGCTGGGCCGGGGCGGCCCCGGACGGAGGGCAGGCCGCTGCCGGCGGGCGAGGTTCGTCCGCTGACCGCATCGCCGCCGGGTAGGTTCGCTGGCATGAGTGAGGACACCTTCCGCTCGGTGGAGATCGAGCGCACCACCCTGGGCGAGTACACCGTGCGGAACGCCCGCGGCGGGTCGATCTCGATGGGCATGGGCCAGGACGACACGTTCACGCCGGTGGAACTGCTGCTGGCCGCCATCGGCGGGTGCACCGCCGCCGACGTCGACCACATCACCAGCCGCCGCGCCGAGCCGGAGCACTTCACCGTGCGGGTCACCGGCGACAAGATCCGCGACGAGGCCGGCGGCAACCGGATGCGCAACCTCCGGGTGGAGTTCACCGTGGCCTTCCCGGAGGGACCGGACGGCGACCGGGCGCGGGAGGCGCTCCCCCGGTCGCTGCGTCAGTCGCACGACCGGCTCTGCACCGTCTCCCGCACCGTCCAGCTCGGCACTCCCGTCACGATCGTCGACGTCGCCGGCACCGGCGAGGACTGACGAGCCGACCACCGGTCCCGGTCGTCATCGCGTTCCGCCGCCCGCCCCGCCCGCCGCGTTGATCATCGGGTCGCGGCGCCGCTGTCCGGGATGCCGGCGACGGCCCCGCCGCTGGCGACCCCGGTACGCGACGCGAACCCGCCGGCCGAGGCCGTCGGCCGCCGTGGATGACGTACCGGTCCGGTCGTCAGCGCCGGGCGCCGCCCGGTCGACCCGGGCCGGCTGCGGAGGCACGCCGACCGGTGGCCCGTACCACCGGTGCGGTGCTCGACCCGGGGCGGAAGTCCCGCGCGACGCCGGCCACCATCTCGTCGGGATCGCGGCCGAGCGCCCGACGGATGTCCGCCGGGACCATCTCCGACCTCGCCATCGCCATCCGGACCTGCACCGAGCGGTCGCCGAGCAGGCGGCGCAGATCCGTCTCGTCCAGCTCGACCGCGAGCACCAGCGCGGCGCGGACGTCCGCCACCGGGTCCTGGGCGAGCGCGCTGCGCTGGGCGGCGGTGGTCCGCGGGTTACGGGCGAGCCCCTTGCGGACGCGTGCGGTGCGGTCGGCCATCAGGGCCGTGATCGTGTCCGGGTCGTGGGCGTGGGTGGCGAGTCGTTCCCGTACCTCCGGGGAGGCGTCGTCGACCAGCCGCGCGGCCAGCTCGGGTTCCAGGTCGGGGCGCTCCGCGAGGAGGCCGCGCAGCTCCTTGTCGGCGGCCTCCGCCATCGCCCGGCGGACCGACCCGTCGCAGGCCGGGTTGCCGGCGACCGCCCAGCGGACCCAGCGGTCGGCGTCCTTCACCAGTCGCAGGAGGTTGCCCACCGAGGTCGAACGGTTCCGCGCCACGGCCTCCCGGACCTGCCGGTCGTGGTCCCGGGTCAGCGGTCGCAGCGCCTGCGCCGGCGCGTCGGTGCGGGTCGCGACCGCCTTCCGGACCATCGGCGACGGGTCGGACGCCAGGTCGATCAGCGTCAGGTGTGACGTCGAGGGGTCCTGGGCGAGGGCGAGTCGCGCATCGACACCCGCCCCGGTGGTGTCGCCGTGGTGTCCGCCCGTGTCCCGCTGCTCGCCCATGCGCGCCATCATGTCACGGCCCGGTTTCCGCTCCGCGAGCCCTGACCAGCGCTTCGGCGATGCCGCTACCGGTCAGTCGCGGCCGTCGGGCGGGCCGTCCGGCGTCCCGTCCGCGCCGGCGACCCGCACCAGGACGCCCGCGCCGCGGTTGTGCGTCTCGATCCAGGTGTTCAACGCCGTCCGGCAGGCGAGGTCCACGTGCCGCAGACCGCCCAGGTCCAGGTGTACGGGCCGGCTGGTCGGCAGGGCGTTGAGCGCGGTGAGGAGCGTGGGCAGTCGCAGGAAGGTGGCGTTGCCGGTGATCGTGACGTCGATCGGGCCGGTGCCCCCGTCGTCCACGCCGACACGTACGTGGGAGGTCTCCCAGGCGGTCTTGACGATGGCCAGGCCGAGGCCGACGAGCACGCCGACGAACAGGTCGGTCAGGAGGATGGTCAGGGCGGTCACCACCAGCACCAGCACCTCCCCCCGGTGCCCCCGCCACAGCTCCGGCATCGACCGCAGCGGCAGCAGCTTCGTCCCGGCGTGGATGAGCACGGCGGCCAGGGCGGGCAGCGGGATGAGCTCGATCAGGCCGGGCGCCGCGGCGGCGAACAGGAGCAGCCACACCCCGTGCAGGACGCGGGAGGCTTTGGTTCGCGCGCCGGCCCGGACATTGGCGGAGCTGCGCACGATGACCGCCGTCATCGGCAGCGCGCCGAGCATCCCGCAGATCGCGTTGCCGGTGCCCTGTGCCACCAGTTCCTTGTCGAAGTCGGTACGCGGCCCGTCGTGCAGCCGGTCCACCGCCGCCGCGCTGAACAGGCTCTCCGCCGACGCGATCATGGTGAACGTGGCGACGCTGGCCAGCACGCTCAGCTCCGTCAGCATGGTCCAGTGTCCGATCGAGGGCTGCACGACCGAGAGCAGGCCCTCCACCCTGATCGTCGCCACCGGCAGGTGGAGGCCGCCGGCCGTCGCGGCGGCGGCGATGACCGCGACCAGCGCCGCGGGCACCTTTCTCAGCCGGTCCGGCAGCCGGTCCCACGAGAGCATGACCAGGAGGGTGACCACGCCGACGGCGAGTGACGTCCGCACCGTGCTGGAGCCGAGAATGTCGCCCCCCAGCCCGGGCAGGCCGGCGAACTTCCCGAGCCCGGAGCGTGGCGCCTCGCGGCCGGACAGGACGTAGAGCTGGCCGACGATGAGCAGCAGGCCGATGCCGGCGAGCATGCCGTGCACCACGGCCACGGAGATGGCCCGGAACCAGCGGCCGAGTCGGAGGAACCCCAGGACGACCTGGATCAGGCCGGCGACCAGGACGACCGTGCCGAGGCCACCGAGGCCGTGCCGGCTCACGGCGTCGGCGACCAGCACGGTGAGGCCGGCGGCGGGGCCGCTGACCTGCATGGTGCTGCCGGGCATGCATCCGACGACGAGACCGCCGACGATGCCGGTGACCAGGCCCAGTTCGGCCGGTACGCCGGAGGCGACGGCGATGCCCACGCAGAGCGGGAGCGCGACGAGGAAGACGACGACGGAGGCGGACAGGTCGGCGCCCACGGCGCGCCAAGGCAGGGTCGGAGACGACATCGTTCACATCCGGAAAGAGTGGACGGGCAACTGGTTGTCCCCGGGAAGCAGGACGGCTGAATCGGCGTGACCGGCGGGTGGGGAGCGCCATTCGACCGGTCCGGGGGACAGCATTCCGCCAATGGCGAATACGCCTCGGGGCGGCGTGACCGGCGCCGGAAAAAGAGCGGGCCTCGTTTCCGCCGCGGCGGGGCACGCGACACACCGGCCCGGGTCGGCGAACCTTTTCCCATGCGGCTCGCTCTCCTCCCGTCGTCGCGTCAGCGCTGGTGGGGCGGGTGCTGCCGACGTGACCGCGACCGCGTCGACCCACGGCGACCGGGGCGGTCGACCGGGCGACGCCTTATCGGCGCCGGCCACGAACGGGCACGCCAGGAATCCGATTCCGGTCTTTTGGCGACGGCCCGCCGACAGCTCTCGCCAATATATCGAGATAAATATTATTCGCACAGGGCGCAGACGCTCGGATCACCATTGGGACTCGGTCGAATGACGCGACCGGACACGACGGGAACGCGCGGTTCGCGCTGGTCCGTCGGCCCCGTGTGCGCGCGGTCGTCGCCGGGCGATGCCCGCCGGGCTTCCCCCGGTCACCGGTCCGACCGGTTCGCGCTCGCGAACCCCGGTCGGCGAAGAAGCCCCGGTCCTGCCGTCCACGACGATCGACACGCGCCGTCCGGCCCGGCAGTCGGCGGTCGGCGACCCGTCGGGATCGTCACCGACGAATAGGATGCTGCGGGAGGTGCCCCGGTGGCACATTCACTTTCGACGATCGAGTGGAGGACGTGATGACCGTTCGACGACTGCTGCTGCGCACGATGGCAGCCTGCCTCGCGGCGACCACGCTGACGGCCCTGGCGCCGGCCGGGACGGCACAGGCGGCGTGCACGACGAGCAGCTTCACCGTCGTCTGGGACTACGCGGGCATGTACACCGCGCCGGACGAGTCCACGTTGTACGGCACCCGCCGGTACGGACAGGTCGTGACCGGACCGACCGGCAACACCGCCAACGGCTGGACGCTCACCTACGACTACTGGAACGGCCTGGCGCTGTGGGCGTACATGAAGGACTCCGCGTTGCAGTACCGCGGCTGCGCCTGAGGCCGGACCACTTCCGGCGTCCTCGAGGACGGGGGGCGGGCGCGGCCACTCGGCCCGCCCCCACCCGCCCCCGACCCGTCGGCGTCTAACCGGTGATCACCGGCCAGGCGTAGGCCAGCAGAGCGCACGCCGCGCCGAGCAGGGCGAGCGAGAAACCGCGGGTGGGGATGGGCAGCGCGGCGAGCACGAGCAGGATGACCGCGACGAGATAGAGAAACGCCTGCACCGACATGGCAGTCTCCTCGGGAGGTTGGGCTGATGGCGGTGCGATGTCTACCCCGGCCGGCCCGGTCGGGAAACCCGGGCCGCCAGGCACCGGCTCTCCGGGCGCGCCCGGCCGGGCGTCGGGTCAGCAGCCGAGCCGTCTACCGGAGAGGGCGATGTCGTCGATCCAGAGGTCGAACTCGCCCGGCGTCGTGCCGCCCTGGTAGAGCTGCCAGCCGATCTTCACGGTGTCGACCGCCGGCAGGACGAAGGGCACGTCGTTGCCGCCGTGCTCGGTCGTGGAGGCGGTCAGCTCCGGGTTCGCCACGCCGTCGATCCACACCGCGACCCGGTTGTCCGTCGGGTCGATCTTCCACTCGACGCACTGCCAGGTGTCCTCGGTGACCGGGGCGGACTCCCGCCAGTTGGTCCAGTCGCCGGTCGGGCCGCCGTCGGCGCCGATCCCCCAGAAGGTTCCGGGGACCGTGGGCGCGTACTGGCCGCCGACCGGACGGACGACCTCCGCGCTGCCGGCGCCGGTCGCCTCCACCAGCGTGAAGTGCGCCCAGTCCGGGGCGGTGGGGAAGGCGTCGACGCGCAGGCGCATCCGGCCGTAGAAGCGGTTGCCCGGCGCGGCGAGGTCGTCGACGCGCAGGAAGGCGCGCCCGTTGTCGACCGTGTGGACGTGCAGCACCTGGTTGCCACGGCGACCACGCTCGACGGTGAGCGTGCCGTGGCGGGTGTCGACGCCCCACTTCAGCGTGCTGGGCCCCCCGGGGGGCAGTCGCTCGAAGTCCTCGCAGAAGAGCAGGCCACGGGGGCACGTGCGCGGGGCGGCGGGCGACGCGCCGGCCGGAACGCTGCCGGCGACCGTGCCGAGCGTCAGTGCGGCGGCGAACACCGCGAGGAAACTACGCATGGTCATCCTCCAGGACGGCTGGTCCTCCGCCACCCGGGACGGGCCAGCAGGAACTCTTCGGCCGGCCGGCGCTGCGCTGCTTCCGGTCGCACCGTGCCGGCGCGCGATGGCGCCATACCGCGGTGGTCCGAGCCATTCCAGCACGCCCGCAACCGATCCGGCAATATCGACGGACATCAGTTCGTGCGGGCCGGCCGGAGGTGCCGGCGGCCGGACCGGGCCGAAGCGGTCAGCTCTGCTGGTAGGTCACCGCGGCGAACCCGCAGGGCCGGTGCAGGTGCAGGTAGTACGCGCCCTCCCCGTACTCGTCGAGGTCCGCGCCGCCGACCAGCCCCAGGTAGTCCATCGGCTCGCCGCAGCCGGGACAGTCGGGGTGCTCGGCGTCCTGAATCCAGTCGGGCCGGCCGCCGAGCGTCGAACCGCCCCGCTCCCAGGCGCTGGCCTGATAGGGGCTCCGCCGGGCCGCGCCGGGGACCGGCACGAGCGCCGGCGGATCCTCGGCCTCGACGGATCCGAGGTGCACCGGGCGGGCGTTGCCGGTCCACCAGGCGGTGTCGCCGGCCGGCGTGACCCGGCTGTACAGCGTCGTGTAGCAGGCGCAGAAGTGGCACGTCTCGATCACCAACCGGCCGGACCAGCCGGTGTGCGCCAGCGCCGCGCCGACGGCCGGGTCCGCGGTGTGCAGGTCGGCGGCGGTCCACCGGGGCGACGCGCACCACGGGCAGGTGGCGACGTCGGCGCGGCGCGGCCCGGCGCGCATGACCCATTCGTACGCGACGTCGCCGCACAGGTCCCGCCGGCGCCCGTCCGGCCCGACCGTCCAGCCGCCCACCCGCGCGTAGCTCAACGCGTCGACGTGCAGCCGGTCCGCGCCGGCCGGCGGCTGCGTCGACCAGCGGCGCAGGGCGCTCTCCGCGAGGGGGTGACCGGAGTGCGCCAGGATGACCAGCAGTTGGTCGAGCCGGTCCGGCGTCCGGCCGCCGTCGACGCGCTCGACGACCCGGCGGACCACCTCGGCGTCCGCCGCCCGGTACAACGTCCCCGGCCACAGGACGTCCCGGTCGAGCAGGGTGCCCAGGTACGGCGTCAGCCTCTCCGGCTCGGCGTCGGCGATGGCGCGCAGCCCCTCGATCGCGTCGTCGTCGGTGGCGGACACCGTCCGGATCAGCTCCTCGATCACGAGCGGATGCTAGTCAGGGCGCGGCACGCGCGTACGCGCCGGGCCTGCTCGCGGCGGTCCCGCCGCCCCGCGCGCCTTGCCCCGACGGGGTGTGCCGGCGACCGGGACGACCCGCCGACGCCCTGCTCCGGCTAGGCTCGTCGACGTGGTGGGCCGCCTTCCCGGGACCGGCCGGTGAGCCCGTTCCGCGTGCTCACCGACCTGGTGAGCCACTACGGTTACCCGGGGCTCGCCCTGCTCGTCGGCGTGGAGGGCTTCGGTGTTCCCGCGCCCGGCCAGAGCGCGATCGTCCTCGCCGCCGGATACGCGTCGCACGGCCGGCTGAGCGTCGTCGGCGTGGCGGCCACCGCGTTCCTGGCCGCGGTGATCGGGGACAGCGTGGGCTACCTGATCGGCCGCCTCGGAGGCCGCCGGCTCGTCCTGCGGCACGGCCGCCGCCTGCGTCTCGGCCCGGACCGGTTCGCCCGCCTGGAGGCGGTGATGAGCCGCCACGGCCCGAAGCTCGTCGCCGCCGCCCGCTTCGTCGACGGTCTGCGGCAGTTCAACGGGGTCGTCGCCGGCACCACCGGCATGCCGTGGCGGCGCTTCGTGGCCTACAACGCGCTCGGCGCCGCCGCCTGGGTCGGGCTGTGGACCACAGCCGGCTACCTGACCGGCGACCACCTGCGTGCCGTCCTCGTGGACCTGCACCGGTTCGCCTGGTACCTGATCGCCGGCGCGGTCGTCCTCACGCTCGCCTCCGTCGGATGGCGACTGGCTCGCCGCCGGGCCGGCGGCGCGCCGTAGGTCGTGGCGGAGGGCCGCTGATCCACGTCGGCGGCGCGCCGTTCCGACTTCTTTCGACATCGGCTATTGACGTCGCCGTAACAGGAAGCCTAGCGTCTGTCGAACCGCTTCGTCGAAGCGCTTCGACGATCATTCGAATGGGTTCCACGCCTGGCCGGAGGAGGTGCGCGATGGCCACCATGCACGATGTCGCCCGCCTGGCCCAGGTCTCGGTCAGCACCGTCTCCTACGTGCTCACCGGCACCCGGCCGATCTCCCAGGCCACCCGGGCCAAGGTGCTCGCCGCCATGACCGAGCTGGACTACCAGCCCAACGCCATGGCCCGTGGCCTGGCCAGCCGGCGCAGCCGGATCCTGGGCCTGCTGCTGCCGATGGACGAGCGTGGCCTCGGCGCGACCGAGACGGCGTTCGTCACCGGGGCCGCCGCGGCGGCCAGTGCCGTCGGCTACCACCTGGTGCTGTCGCCCGTCGGCGGTGGCGGCGACCTCGACGACCTGCGCCGGCTGGCCAGCCAGCGGATGTTCGACGGCGTCGTGCTGATGGAGGTGCAGCTCACCGACGAGCGGGTCACCGCGCTCCAGCAGGTCGGTGTGCCGCTGGTGCTGATCGGGCGCACCGGGGACATCGGCGGGCTCTCCTACGTCGACATCGACTTCGAGCAGACCGTGCGGGAGGCGGTGGCGCACCTGGTCGGTCTGGGGCACCGGCAGATCGTCTACGTCAACCACTCGGCCGAAACCCTGACCCGCGGTTACGGGCCGGCTCTGCGTACCCGGGACGCCTTTGTCACGGCCATGACCGGCCACGGCCTGGAACCGGTCATGATCCCGGCCGAGGACAGCGCCGCCGGCGGTCGGGCGGCGCTGGCCGCCGCTCTCGCGCGGGCGCCGGGCCTGACGGCCGTGCTGGCCATGAACGAGACGGCGATCTTCGGCATCCTCGGCGAGCTGACCGGGCGCGGGCTGTGCGTGCCCGACGACGTCTCGGTCGTCTCGATGGTCACCTCGCCGCAGGTCGCCGAGCTGGCCACCCCGGCGCTGACCGCGATGACGTCGCCCGGGTCGGCGATGGGCCGGATCGCGGTCGAGGCGCTGGTGCGCCACCTGGACGGGGCCGGTGACGAGTGCCACCAGCAACTGCTGCCGACCGCGCTGGAGATCCGGGGATCGACCGCGGCACCACGCAGCCGCCCACCGATGGGGGCTGACCTGTCATGACGGCCCGCCGCCGCGCGGCAACGCGACGACGGACCCAGTGAAGTACCGGCTCGATACTCAACGAGGAGGATAGCAATGCAGCGATTCCGCCGGATCGTCGCGGCGCTCGCCCTGGCGGCGACCGCGACGACCACCGTGGCCGCGTGCGGCGGCGACGACAGCGGTGACGACAGCGGGGCCAAGACCCTCAAGCTCTGGCACTACGAGGGCGAGAACAGCGCGATGGGGGTCGGCTGGAACCGGGCCATCGAGATCTTCAAGGCCGAGCACCCGGGCGTCGAGGTGCGCTTCGAGCGCAAGGCGTTCGAGCAGATCCAGCAGAACGCCGGCATGATCATCAACTCGTCCGAGGGCCCGGACATCATGGAGTACAACAAGGGCAACGCCACGGCCGGCCTGCTGTCCTCCCAGGGCCTGCTGACCGACCTCAGCGGCGAGGCGGAGAAGCGCGGCTGGGCCGACAAGCTCAGCCCCAGCCTCCAGACCACCGCCCGCTACACCGACAAGGGCGTGATGGGGTCGGGCAACTGGTTCGGCGTGCCGAACTACGGCGAGTACGTCACGGTCTACTACAACAAGGACCTGTTCGACCGCAACGGCGTCACGGTGCCCACCACCATGGCCGAGATGACCGCCGCGATGGACACCTTCGTCAGCAAGAAGATCACCCCGCTGGGCATGGCCGGCGCCGAGTACCCGGCCGGGCAGCTCTTCTACCAGCTGGCCCTGTCGAAGGCCGACCGGACGTTCGTCGACAACTACCAGCTCTACAAGAACCCCGTCGACTTCACGGCCGGCCCGCTGAGGTACGGCGCGGACACGTTCGCCGACTGGGTGCGGAAGGGCTACGTGGCCAAGGACTCGGCCAGCCTCAAGGCCGAGGACATGGGCACCGCGTTCATCGCGGGCAAGACGCCGATGATCGTCTCGGGGAGCTGGTGGTACGGCCGCTTCAAGGCCGAGATGAAGGCCAACTGGGACACCTTCCTGTTCCCGGGCAACAGCCTGAACGCCGGCTCGTCCGGCAACCTCTGGGTCGTCCCGACGAACAGCAAGGCCAAGAGCCTGGCGTACGACTTCATCGACATCACCCTGCGTCCGGAGATCCAGGACCTGATCGGCAACAACGGTGGCGTCCCGGTGGCCGGCGACCCGGCCAGGATCAGCGACCCCAAGGACCGCAAGCTGATCGAGGACTTCAACACGGTCAGCAAGCAGGACGGCCTGGCCTTCTACCCGGACTGGCCGGTGCCCGGCTACTACGACGTGCTGGTCGGCGGGTTCCAGGGCCTGATCAACGGGTCCAAGTCCCCCGACCAGGTGCTCGACACGATCGCCAAGCCGTACGCCGACGGCGTCAAGGAGATCACCGGCAAGTGACACGGCGAGCGGCGGGCGCGACCGGCTCGACCGGCGTGCCCGCCCGCCCCGCCGGGAAGGATCTTCCATGGCAGTCCCCGACACCGTCGCCGCCGCGCCGTCCGCGGCGACCCCCGCCCCCGCTCCCCCGTCCCGGCGCCGACCGCGTGGCCGCGACGCGGCGTACTGGCTCTACCTGCTCCCCGGAGCGGCGCTGTTCCTCCTGGTCATCGGCGCGCCACTGGTCGGCACCGGTTACCTGTCGCTGACCCGGTGGTCAGGTGTCGGCGACCCCACCTTCGTGGGGTTCGACAACTACCAGCGGTTGCTGCACGACGAGGTGTTCTGGGCGTCGTTCCGCAACACCGTGGCGATGATCGTCGCGATGGTGGTGGCGCCCACCCTGCTCGGGCTGCTGCTCGCCTCGGTGCTCTTCGACGTCATCGGGCGTCGGTTCAAGCCGCGTACGGCGGCGGCGTTGCGGGCCGCGTTCTACCTGCCGCAGGTGCTGCCCGTGGTGGTCGCCGGCATCGTCTGGGGCTGGATCCTGCGCCCCGACGGCGCGTTCAACAGCCTGCTCGACGCGGTCGGTCTCGGGGCGTTGCGCCACGACTGGCTGGGTGACCCGGACACCGCGCTGCCGGCGGTGATGGCGGTGATGATCTGGGTGCAGATCGGCTACCCGGTGGTCGTGTTCATGGCGGCGTTGCAGCGGGTCGACCCGGAGCTGTACGAGGCGGCCGAGGTCGACGGGGCGAACTGGCTGCACCGGTTCCGGGCGATCACGCTTCCGCAGATCCGGCCGGAGACCTTCGTGGTGGCGCTGACCTGCACCATCGCCGCGTTGAAGGTGTTCGGGCCGATCTTCGCGCTGACCCGGGGTGGCCCGGAGAACGCCACCAACGTGCCGTCCTACTTCGCGTACTACACGTTCTTCAAGAAGCTCCAGGTCGGCTACGGCTCCGCGATCTCCACGGTGCTCACGCTGATCATCGTCGTGGTGGCCGGGGTCTTCATCGGGATGCAGGCGCGCAGCGAGCGCCGGGACCGGGGGTTCTGACATGGCCGTCACGCTCACACCGGCGCCCACGCCGGTGCGCCGGCCGGTACGCGACCGGCACCACCGGGGCGTCAGCCGTTGGCTGGTGCTCGCCCTGGTCACCGTCGGCGCGCTGGTCATGCTGGTGCCGTTCGCGTTCATGCTGCTCAACGCGTTCAAGTCGCCAGGTGACTACTCGTCGGGCGGCCCGCTGAGCTGGCCGACGGAGTTCTACACCAGGGGCCTGCGGACGTACTGGTCCGAGGTGAACTTCCCGCTCAAGCTGTGGAACTCGGCGCTCATCGCCGGGTCCGTGGCGGTGCTCGGCGTCGTCGTGTCGCTGCTCAACGCGTACGCCCTGGGTGTCGGCCGGGTCCGCGGCCGGCTGTGGATCGTCGGGTTGTTCCTGCTGGCCAACATGTTGCCGCAGGAGGCGTTGATCTACCCGCTGTACTACGTCGCCAAGGAGATCGGCCTCTACAACACCCGACTGTCGGTGATCATCATCTTCACCGTCATCCAGAGCGCGTTCGGCACCTACCTGCTCGCCTCGGTGCTGGGCACGTTCCCGCGCTCGCTGCTGGAGGCCGCCGCGCTGGACGGCGCCGGCAAGTGGACGGTGCTGTGGCGGGTGGTCTTCCCCAACCTGCGGCCGACCCTCGCCGTCCTGCTCATCTTCTTCTTCATCTGGACCTGGAACGAGTTCCTCATCCCGCTGGTCATGCTGATCGACAACCAGACCCAGACCATCCCGGTCGCGCTCGCGTCGTTGCAGGGCGACCGCCTGATGGACGCCCCGACGACGAACGCCGGCGCGTTGATCAGCCTGGTGCCGGCCATCCTCTTCTTCCTCATCTTCCAGCGCACCCTGGCGCGCGGCATCACCGCAGGAGCAGAGAAGTGAAGTTCACCGACGGATACTGGCAACTACGCCCGGGGGTCAGCGTGCTGCGCCCCGGCACTGTGGAGTCGGTCGAGCCGGACGACCGCGGCTTCACCGTCTTCGCGCCCGCCGGTCAGATCAACGGCCGGGGCGACACGCTCAACCGGCCCGTCGTCACGGTCCGCTTCTTCTCCCCCGCGCCCGGCGTGGTCGGGGTCACCATCGGCCACCACAGCGGCGGGTTACCCCGCGAACCCCACTTCGGGTTGCACACCGACGACACGCACCCGGTCACCGTCGACATCACCGGCATCAGCGCGTCGCTGACCACCGGCGAGCTGACCGTGCGGGTCGCGCTGGTCGACGGCTGGCGGGTCGAGTTCCGGCACGGCGACCGGCTGGTCACGGCGTCCACCGCGCGCAGCGTCGGGATCGTCACCGACGGCGAGGGCCGCCGGTACGTGCACGAACGACTCGCGCTCGGCGTCGGCGAGACGGTGTACGGGTTGGGCGAACGGTTCGGCCCGTTCGTGAAGAACGGTCAGACGGTCGACGTCTGGAACGCCGACGGCGGCACCGCCAGCGAGCAGGCGTACAAGAACGTGCCGTTCTATCTCAGCAGCGCCGGCTACGGGGTGTTCGTGGACCACCCGGAGCACGTGTCGTTCGAGGTCGGCTCGGAGGTCGTCGCGCAGACCCAGTTCAGCGTCGAGGGTCAGTCGCTCACCTACCACGTCGTCGACGGGCCCACCCCGAAGGACGTGCTGCGCCGCTACACGGCGCTGACCGGCCGACCGGCCCGGGTGCCCGCCTGGTCGTACGGGCTGTGGCTGTCCACGTCGTTCACCACGTCGTACGACGAGAAGACGGTGACCGAGTTCGTCGACGGGATGGCCGAGCGGAACCTGCCGTTATCGGTGTTCCACTTCGACTGCTTCTGGATGCGCCAGTTCCACTGGGTCGACTTCGTCTGGGACCCGGCGACCTTCCCCGACCCGGAGGGCATGCTGCGCCGGCTGCACGAGCGGGGCCTGAAGGTGTGCGTGTGGATCAACCCGTACATCGCGCAGCGCTCGTACCTGTTCGAGGAGGGCCGCCGGGCCGGCTACCTGGTGCGCAACCCGGACGGCTCGGTGTGGCAGTGGGACAAGTGGCAGGCCGGCATGGCGCTCGTCGACTTCACCGACCCGGACGCGGTGGCCTGGTTCACCGGCAAGCTCAAGGCGCTGCTGGACATGGGCGTCGACTGCTTCAAGACCGACTTCGGTGAGCGCATCCCGACCGACGTGGTGTGGCACGACGGGTCGGACCCGCAACGGATGCACAACTACTACTCGTACCTCTACAACAAGGCGGTCTTCGAGCTGCTGGAGACCGAGCGTGGCGAGGGCGAGGCGGTGCTGTTCGCCCGCTCGGCCACCGCCGGCGGCCAGCAGTTCCCGGTGCACTGGGGCGGCGACTGCGAGTCGACGTTCGTCGCGATGGCCGAGTCGCTACGCGGCGGGCTGTCCCTGGCCTCGTCCGGCTTCGGCTACTGGAGTCACGACATCGGCGGCTTCGAGGGCACCCCCGACCCGGCGGTGTTCAAACGGTGGATCGCGTTCGGCCTGCTCTCCTCGCACTCGCGGCTGCACGGCTCCGGCTCGTACCGGGTGCCGTGGGCGTACGACGAGGAGGCCGTGGACGTGTTGCGCCACTTCACCCGGCTCAAGCTCCGTCTCATGCCGTACCTGGCGGCGACCGCCGAGGAGGCGCACCGCGACGGCATCCCGATGATGCGTCCGATGATCGTGGAGTTCCCGGACGACCCGGCCGCGGCACACCTCGACCGGCAGTACATGCTCGGCCCGGACGTGCTGGTGGCGCCGGTGCTCAGCGCCGACGGGCAGGTCACCTTCTACGTGCCCGCCGGCACGTGGACCCACCTGGTCACCGGCGCGCAGCTCACCGGCCCGGCGTGGGTGACCGAGAAGCACGAGTACGACAGCCTGCCGGTGCTCGCCCGGCCGGGTGCGGTCATCGGGTTCGGCGCGCGCGCCGACCGGCCCGACTACGACTGGGCCGACGGGGTGGAGCTGCGGCTCTACGCCCCGGCGGAGGGGCAACGGCAGCGGGTACGGATCCCGGCGCCCGGCGCGGGGCCGGGCGCGGAGTTCGAGGTGGGCTTCCGCGACGGGGTGGCCACCGCCGAACTGGTGGCGGGCGAGTCGTCGGCGTACCACTGCGTGGTGGCCGGCACGGAGAGGGCGGGACGATGACGGCACGGAACTTCCCGGAGAGCTTCGTCTGGGGTTCGGCGACGGCGGCGTACCAGATCGAGGGCGCGGCCACCGAGGACGGTCGCGGTCCGTCCATCTGGGACACCTACAGCCACACCCCCGGGCGTACGCTGGGCGGCGACACCGGTGACGTGGCCGCCGACCACTACCACCGCTGGCCGCAGGACCTCGACCACGTCGCCGAGCTGGGGCTGGGCGCGTACCGTTTCTCGATCTCCTGGCCCCGGGTGCAGCCGGGCGGTTCCGGGCGGTTCAACCAGGCCGGCCTGGACTTCTACGCACGGCTGGTCGACGGCCTGCTGGAGCGCGGCGTGCGACCGGTCGCGACCATGTACCACTGGGACCTGCCGCAGGAGCTGGAGGACGCCGGTGGGTGGCCGGCGCGGGAGACGGCGCTGCGCTTCCAGGACTACGCGTCGGGGATCGTCACGGCGCTCGGCGACCGGGTGCACACCTGGACCACGCTCAACGAGCCGTGGTGCTCGGCGTACCTGGGTTACGGCTCCGGCGTTCACGCGCCCGGCCGGACCGAACCGGCCGCCGCGTTGGCGGCGGTGCACCACCTGAACCTGGCGCACGGCCTGGCCGGGCGGGTGGTCCGGGAGCTGACGCCGAGCGCCGAGCTGTCGGTGACGTTGAACCTGCACGTCGTCCGGGGGGCGTCCGACTCGGCCGCCGACTCCGACGCGGTCCGGCGGATCGACGCGTTGGCGAACCGGGCGTTCCTCGGCCCGATGCTGGACGGGGCGTACCCGGCCGACCTGGTGACCGACACCGCCGCCGTCACCGACTGGTCGTTCGTGCGCCCGGGTGACGAGAAGCTGATCGCGGTGCCGCTGGACGTGCTCGGGGTCAACTACTACTCCAGCACCCTGGTCCGCGCCTGGGACGGGCAATCGGCACGCTCCGCCGCCGACGGGCACGGCGCCTCGACCCACTCGCCGTGGGTGGGCGCCGACGACGTCGACTTCCTGCCGCAGCCCGGTCCGCACACGGCGATGGGATGGAACATCGACCCACCGGCCCTGACCGAACTGCTGCTGCGGCTGCGGCGCGAGTACCCCGGCCAGCCGTTGATGATCACCGAGAACGGCGCGGCGTTCGACGACGTCGTCTCGGCCGGCGGACGGGTGCACGACGACCGGCGGATCGACTACCTGCGCCGGCACATCGGCGCGGTCGCCGACGCCCGCGGGCGGGGCGCCGACGTCCGGGGCTACTTCGTCTGGTCGCTGCTCGACAACTTCGAGTGGGGCTACGGCTACGACCGCCGCTTCGGCATCATCCGCGTCGACTACGACACCCAGGAGCGCACCTGGAAGGACAGCGCCCACTGGTACCGCCGCCTGGCCGCCACCGGCCGACTGGACGGCTAGGTCGGGTGTTGCCGAGCCTCGCGAGCCGTGCTTAACTGCCCTGCGTCCACGGCCGCTCACGGTTCGTGGCGCATCGGATGCTGAGGCGGGGGCGATCGACCATGTTCGGCGCGAACCGGCCGTGACGTCGGAGGCTGAGATTGTCTGAGCCTGGTGTCTACACCGTCATCGACATCGGTGGAACGTCGCTGCGCATCGGCCGCTACGAGACAGCCACCGGGCGGCTCACCGCGGTGGACCGCTTCCCCACCGACGGCCTCGCCGTGCATCCCGACCACACCGCCGTACCGCTACAGCACCGCGTGTCGCGGCAGTTGGTCGACCGGGCGCGGCAGGCGGTACGCGAGCACGGGAGCTGCGCCGTCGGGATCGCGTTCGCGGGGCCGGTGACCACGGACGGGTGGGCGACGGCCGCCCCCACCATCTGGGGCGGGGGCGGGCCCCCGGTGCCCGTGCGCGCGTTGGTCGAGGAACAACTCCGCCTGCCCGTCGTCGTGGTCAACGACATCACCGCCGCGCTGTGGCGCTACGCCGAACCGTCGGCCGGCCAGGTGCCGTTCTGCCTGCTGACCGTCAGCTCGGGCATCGGCGGCAAGGTCTACTGGAACGGCGAGGTGCTTCTCGACGCGCGGGGCCACGGCGGCGAGCTGGGCCACTGGAGGTGCGACCTGTCCCCGCAGGCGCCGTTGTGCGACTGCGGCGGCCGAGGCCACCTGGGCGCCCTGGCTTCCGGCCGGGCCATGCAACGGATCGCGCGGCGTACCGCGCGGGAGGACCCGGCGGGCTTCGCCGCCTCCGCCCTCTCCGGCCCGGCCGGCAGCGCCGACGGCATCACCACCTACCACCTCGTGGAGGCCGTCCATGCCGACGACGCGTTCGCCACGGACATCCTGCGCGGGGGCCTGCGTCACCTCGCCCGCGCTGTCACGTCCGTGTTCACCTCGATCGGCGTCACCCGGTACATCGTGATCGGCGGTTTCGCGCTCGCCGTCGGCGAGCGGTACGCCGACATGCTCACCGCCTGTCTTGTCGAACAGGGCTGCTTCGGTCTCGACACCACGCAGATCCGGCAGATGGTCTCCCTGGGCGCGGCGGACGACGACCACGGGTTGCTCGGCATCGGGCGTCTGCTGGCCACCCGGCTGCCCGCCACATCGCTCGCGGAGAGCGCCCGATGACGTCGCGGGCGCGTCCGGCGCGGGGACGGAGCCACCGATGCGTACGCTGATCGTCGGAAGCGGCTTCGTCGGGCGGGCCATCGCCGACCACCTCGCCGGGAGCGGCCATCCGGTGGTCCTGTCCTCGCGCAGCCCGGCGCCCGGCACGCACCCGTGGCGGCCCCTCGACGTCACCGACCCCGGTGCCTGCCGAGCCCTGGTCGATGCGGTGCAGCCCGAGGCGGTCGTCGCGGTGCACGGTCCGTCGGATGTCACCTGGTGTGAGAACAACTCCGAGCAGGCCGCGCGCGAGCACGTCGCGGCGGCGAGGAATCTCGTGGCCGCGGCACCGGACCGACGGTTGCTGCTGATCTCGACCGACAACGTGTTCGACGGCCGCACCGAGAGCTTCGACGAACACGCCGTCCCGCGCCCGGCCAACGCGTACGGTCGGGCCAAGCTGCTGGCGGAGCGGCACATCCTCCAGGCCGCCGGGGCCACGGTGCTGCGGGTGAGCCTGGTCTACGGCTGGGACGAGCACCGGCCCGGCCAGTGGCAGAACTTCTTCGCCTCCTGTGTCCGGCGGCTGAGATCCGGCTCCCCGGTGGAGGCGCCGGCCGACCAGTGGACGACACCGGTGCTGGCCCAGGACGTGGCCAGGGTGGCCGAGGTGGTGTTGTCCGGCGGCCCGCACCGGCTGCTCCATCTCGGCGGGCCGGACCGGGTGTCGCGGTCGGACTGGGCCAGGCAGATCGCGGCGAGTCTCGGCACGGCCACGGACCAGGTCGTCGCGGTGCCCTCCGCCGGCACCCGGTACGCCTGCCGACCCACCAACTCGTGCCTGACGAGCGTCCTGCTCGATCAGGTCGACCCGAGCCTGCGCATCCGTGGCGTGGCGGCGGGCCTGCGCGAACTCATCGGAAGTGGCACATGACCGGACCGACCGTGCACACCTTGGCCTCGCGTCAGGTGTACGCCAACCAGTGGATGACCGTCCGCGAGGACGACGTCCGGCACGCCGATGGCGGCAGGGGCCGCTACGGGGTGGTCGACAAGCCCGACTTCGCCCTCATCGTGCCCCGCGACGAAGGCCGCCTGCACCTGGTCGAGCAGTACCGCTATCCGGTCGGCGGGCGGTACTGGGAATTTCCCCAGGGGTCCTGGCCGACCCGCGACCACGACCCGACCCCGCCGGTCGACCTCGCGCGCAACGAGCTGCGCGAGGAGACCGGGATGCAGGCCGAGCAGATGACCTACCTGGGCCGGGTGCACGTCGCGTACGGCTACGCCAACCAGGGCTGTCACGTCTTCCTGGCGGAGCGGCTGCGACTCGGTCGCCCGCAGCGGGAGTCCACCGAGTCGGACATGCGTCAGCGCTGGGTGGACACCGGCGAGTTCCACCAGATGGTGCGTTCGGGGCTGGTCACCGACGCGGCCACGTTGGCCGCGGTGACGCTGGTGGCGTTGTGGGACGACGGCGCCCTCCGGCCCGGCCCGTCGGCCCCGGGCGACGAGGGCGGGCAATGCCCGTAGTCCACGACGGGTCCGTGCCCGCCGGTCAGCGTCCGGGCCGTGTCGAGGTGGGCGCGACAGCGGTGGAGCCCCGCACCACGAGCTCGGGCCGGAACACGTACTCGGAGTGGGGCGCGCCCTGCCCGTTGATCTCGTCGAACAGGGCGCGCGTGGCGGCCACCGCCATCGCCCTCACGGGCTGCCGCACGGTGGTGAGCGGAGGGTCGGTGAAGGCCATGAGCGGCGAGTCGTCGTAGCCGACCACGGAGAAGTCACCGGGCACGGACAGGCCGCGCTGGCGGGCCGCCCGGACGGCGCCGAGCGCCATCAGGTCCGAGCCGCAGACCACTGCCGTCGCACCCCGGTCGAGCAGGCGCCCCGCGGCGGCCTCCCCGCCCTCCACGCCGAACAGCGTGAACTCTGCGAGGTCGTCCAGCCGGGACCTGGGCACTCCGGTCAGCCGGGTCATGGCCGCGCCCCACCCGGCCACCTTACGGCGGGCCGGCACGAACCGGTCCGGGCCGGTGATCAGGCCGATCCGGCGGTGCCCGAGCGCCACCAGATGCGCGACGGCCAGCTCGACGGCCTCGCGTTCGTCACAGGAGACGAACGGCGCCGAGATGCCGGGCGTGTAGCCGTTGACCAGGACGATCGGCAGCGGGCGGGCGATCAGCGCGTGGTAGCGGTCCTGGTCGGCGGTGGTGTCGGCATGCAGGCCGGACACGAAGATGATCCCGGAGACCTGGCGGTCGAGCAGCATCTCGACGTACTCGTCCTCGGTGACCCCGCCGGGGGTCTGCGTGCAGAGCACCGGGGTGAACCCGCTCTGCGCCAGAGTCGACTCGATGACCTGGGCGAACGCCGGGAAGATCGGGTTGTCCAACTCGGGCACGACCAGGCCGACCAGCCCGGCGCTGAGTTTGCGCAGTCGCGCCGGGCGCTCGTAGCCGAGCACGTCGAGCGCGGCGAGGACGGCCCGGCGGGTTTCCGCCGCCACTCCGGGCCTGCCGTTGAGCACCCGCGACACCGTCGCCTGGCTGACTTCGGCCTGGTGGGCGATGTCGGACAGTCGAGCGCGCATGATTTCACTCTAGCGGAGGACAATTCTGGTGGCGTCCGGTGTGGATGGCCGCCGAATGGCATTCGCCGTCGCGGTGGGCGGGTCGACGCCCGCCGCGCGTCACGACGAATCCAGTGAAATCAGAAATGTGCGGGCGGCGGCGCGTTGAATCGACATCCGCCGTATGCGTTCGAATAAACATGGGCACGGCACGGAAAAAACAATAGGCGGAGCCGTCCGTGCCCGGCCTCGGGTCCGGTGAGTCGGTGTGGCCGGCACCGTCCCGCCCGGACGCCCACCGGCGACATTTCGGGTAAGCGAGCGCGCCTTGCATCGACACGGGACGTACGGTAACGTCCCAGATCAACCGCCGGCAATATCTTGCCGCTACGCGACACCAACGGGGGTTCATGTCGTGAGCAGAGGCGCTTCCACGCGCCCGGAAAAATCGGGCGTGGCCGCAACCAATCTTTGCGGCGCTCCGCTGATCCGGGCAGTGAGAAACAACCGGGCGACGGACCCCCACACCACCACGACGTCGTGGCGTTCTCCGGGCCCGGCCTGACCCCCGGCGACAGAAGCCGTGCGGCAGGCCGGCCCGTCGACGAATGCGATTCCCGTCTTCACCGGTCCTGATCCGTCGACGGCGGCCCAGACCGGTCCGAACGACCGCGCCGCTGCCAGAGCTGTCACTCGACCGAACCCGCCCGAGTGTCGGGCCCGGTGACCCGGCGAGCGTTCCGGCGGAGATGCCAGGGGGATATGAATGTGCGGGGTGACAGGCGCCACGGGATTCGACGTCGCACTTTCCCGCGGGCCGTCCCCCGGCGGCTGTCCGGCGCGCTCTCCGGCCGGTGCGACAGGCTCATCGCGGCTGCTTCCACCACGGCGACGAGCGGGATGCGCTCGTTCCTCGACGCCGGGAAAGGGGGCACCGGCTCTTTCGGTCGACAGTGAATGCTCGCCCTGATCGCCGCGGTCCGGCGGGTCGAGGCCCCGGCGGCGAGCGCCAGTTGACGGGTCGCGCGGCGCGGGACAGTCAGAAAGGATCAGGACAATGCATATTGTCGAGTGCTCGTTCGAGTGCGGCGGTTTCGACGTGGCGCTCATGCGCGGCGGCATGTCCCTGCAATCGTGGCACATGGCACGGGAGTTCGTCCGGGAGGGCCACCAGGTCTCCGTCATCACGCCGGCGCACGGCGCAGCCGACTACCTGGTCGAGAAATACGGCGCGCGCCCCCTGGACTATCGGCACCGGTACGACCTGCCGCTGGTGCTCGATCCCGACATCTGGCGAGGCTTCCCCGCCGAGCAGCACGCCGCCCTGACGACGACGGTGTACCACACGCGCATCGACGGCGTGGACCTGTACTACCTGTCCAACGAATACCTCGACCTGCTGCCCGACACGCTCTACCCGGCGGCGGCCAGTGAGGGGCGGGACCTGTCGTTCTTCAAGCCACTGGCCTTCCAGATGGATGCCGTCCACCTGCTGCGGACCCTCTGGCCGGACGAGCACCTGGTGGTGCACGCACACGAGCCCTACTACCACTTCCTGGTCTCCGCCGCCTTTCGGGACGACCCCCGGCGTCTCGTGGTCAGCACCATCAACAGCAACATGCCGGTCAACCGCAAGGTCTACCGGCCCCAGGTGGAGCGGCTCCTCGACCAGATCGGCGTCCGGGTGGACCTGACCGCGCTGGCCGACCCCGAGCCGGCCGGTGATCTCGACGTCGTGATGCGCGAGCACCTGCCCACGACCCGGCTCTACCAGCCACAGCGCCTCGACGACGTCTGCGTCATCTCGCTGGTGACGATCTGCGGTGACGCGCTCGAATTCCTGTCCGAAGGGCAGCGCGACTACTTCTTCACCTTCCACGACACGCCGTTCGAGAAGGTCTTCCCGCAGTTGACCGTGGCACGCGCGATCCGGGAGAACGCGGGCAAGTTCTTCGTCGGCGGCTCCGGTGTCTCGGCGGAGTGGCTTGCCCGCGACCCGGACGAGACAGACCGGCGCGGCGTGCTCGCCGACCTCGGGCTCGACCCGGACCGACCGACGTTCTACCACGCGGCTCGCTACTCCCTGCACCACAAGGGGCAGTTGGAGCTGATGCGGGCGATCGACGAGGTGCTGCATGACGAGAAGGAGGTGAACTTCGTCCTCCGGTGCGTCACCGCCTCCGGCCGTGACGCTCGGGCACGGGCGGGCAACGACTACTTTCAGGAGGTCGCCGAGCGGTACCCGGACAATGTCCGCCTCGACTGGTCGATGACGGACCCGGACACGCTGTTCGCACACGCCTCGGCGGCCGATTTCTGCATCTACCCGTCGAAGTTCGAGTTGGAGTCCTTCCTGATCGCCCAGGCCGAGGCGATGGTGTGCGGCGCCGTTCCGATCGGGACCGACCAACAGGGGACCAACCATCTCGGCCACGCGTGGGGGACGCTGACCGGCACGGGTCTCGCCGTGCGGCGATCCTTCCGGGACGACGATCCGCGCCTGGTCGAGGATCTGGTGGCGACGATCCGGAGAGCCCTGGAGATGATCTGCTCGCGGCCGGACGAGTACCGACGACTGTCCCGGCGGGCCCGGGCCGTGGGCCGAACGTTCATCTGGTCCCGGCTGGCGCAGCAGCACCTGGCCGTCTACCGGTCGCTGCTCGACGGACGAGCGGACACGGGGCCCACGGCGACCGACGCCATCCGTTACGGCTGGTTCGACCTGCTCCCGGCACGAGCGTGGCGGGAACGCCGCGACGACATCGCGCGACAGGCACTGGCGCTCGGGGACGCAGACGCCTACGGTCGCTGCGCGGTCCTCGACGAGCCCGCCTACCGGGAACTGTTCGAGGCCGCCTACCGCCGCGCGGACTTCGTCCGGTGCACGTCCCTGGCCGCCCGGTCGGGCCTCGCCGACCTCGTTCACCGCCTCCGGAGCCGGTGCCGGCTGACGCAGGCCGACGGTCGTTGGCAGCTCCGGTACACGTTCGCGGAAGCGGAGCGGGTCGACCTGTTCGTCCCGTCCACCGGGCCCGGCACGAACACCGGACCGAGCCGCCGACCAGAACCGATGCGGCAGGACGGCCACGGATTCGTGATCGCGCTGGACGCACCGCCACCACACCCCACGCTGCACTTCCTGCTGACGCTCAGGTCCGGGCGGACCGGGTGGGACGAGGTCACGGTGGCCGGCGGGGCCGATCCGGATCCCGGTACGCCGTAGGGCCGCCGCAGCGGGGACGACCCCGCGCCGACACCGGAAGTGGCGGTCGTCAGCGTCGGTAGAGCCGTTCGATGACCTGCGCCACGCCGTCCTCGTCGTTGCTCGCGCAGATCTCCCCGGCCGCCGCGAGCACGCTGGCATGAGCGTTGGCCACCGCGACGGAGTGACCGGCCCAGGCGAACATCGGGATGTCGTTGGGCATGTCACCGAAGGCCACGGCCCGGGACGCCGTCAGGCCCAGGTAGTCGGCGGCCCGCGCGAGACCGGAGCCCTTGGTGACGCCGGGCGGCAGGAGTTCGATCGTCCCGGCGTCGCCGTGCGTCACGGTGAGGTCGGAGCCGCACGCCTCCCGCGCTCCGGCGGCGAGCGTCTCGTCATCCACGCCGGGGTGACGGATCATGACCTTCTCGATGGGCGCCGCCCACAGCCGTTCACTGTCGGTGGTGAGCTGATGTGACTTCTCCCCACGTTTCGAGAAGCCGGGGGCGGAGAGCACCCCGCCGTGGAGTCCGGCCGTGCCGACCGCGACGAGGAGACCGGGCAGCTCGGCGGCGAGTAGTCCGACGGCACGACGGGCCACGTCCAGATCCACCCCGGTCGACCAGAGGAGCCGGTGACTGTCCGCGTCGTACAGTTGCCCGCCCTGGCCGCAGACCGCGACGCCCCGATAGCCGATGGCCGCGAGGAAGGCCAGACATCCGCTCGCGGGACGACCGGTGACGACGATGTGCACGGCGCCTTCCGGGATCGTGGCCAGAGCGCACCGGGTTCGCGCCGAGATGGTGAGATCGGAACGCAGCAGCGTGCCGTCGAGATCGGTGGCGACCAGGGTGTACCTCCCGCCCGGGAACTCCGGCTCCTCGAACGCGTCGCGCTGCGGCAAGGGTCGGCCTCTCATCTCGGACGTGGCGGACGGACAACGGGAAACGGCACCCGAGCGGGCGGAATCATTCCCGGACCAGGAATGTGGAACGGGCCGTCATGGTGGCGCACTGCCGATATATCTGCATGGCAATGTGGACGGACCTCCCCGCGATGAACGAGTGGAGCGTATCCAGATCCGTGCAGAATCCCAAGCCTCCGTCAACCGCACCCGGATCGAGCAGCGACGTTGCCATTCCGGTGTGGAGAAGAATGTCGCCGGGGCGTTCGGACCCCTGTCGGCCTTGCCGGTCGCGGCGACGCTCGGGTACTGTGCGGATAGACAGATGCTGATCATCATCGAGAGCAGCACTTGACGCGGGGGAACAACGCACATGCTCGGAGTGGCCACCTCCACCTGCCCATGCTCCACCGTGAGAACTCACCGACGGTCGGTCTTTCCCGCAGGAATATCGCGCCGTAATACGGCTGCGTATCGCTGATCGGGTCGTACCCGGCTCGGGTGGCCGACTTTCCGCCACCGCCACGACCTCCAAGGCCGAACCGTTCCTGACGGTTCGGTGAAGGGCGTCCGGACACGGCTCCGGCGGGCGAAGGAGCGCTGACAATCGTGCACATCATCAAGGTGGCGTTCGAGTGCGCGGCATTTGACGTGTCGCTGATGCGCGGGGGCGTGGCGACCCTGGTGTGGCACCTGGCCCGGGAATACGTCGAGCAGGGCCACCGGGTGTCCATCGTCACCCCCGCACACGGCAGCCTCGACTACCTGCGCGCACACTACGAGCTGGAGGAGCTGCCGTACGCGGACACGCACGTCATGCCGTTGCTGCTGGACCCGCGCATCTGGCCGGACCACCCCACCGAGGTCGCGCTGCCCCTGACGACCCGCGCCTTCCGGCTACGGCGCGACGGGGTGGACGTCTACTTCCTCTCCGACGAGCACCTGGACCTGCTGCCGGAGCAGCTCTACCCCGCGAACGAGCTCGAAGGCAGGGATCTCGCCTACTTCAAGCCACTCGTGTTCCAGGTCGACGCGATCCGGTTCATCCAGTCCGTCTTCGCCGACGAACCCGCCGTCATCCAGGGTTACGAGCCGTACTTCCACTACCTCCTGCCGCCCGTGCTCGGCGGAAAGCCCGGCCGGACGATGGTCAGCACGATCGCGATGAACGCACCCATCAACGACAAGGTCTACCGGCCGAACCTGGAACGACTGCTGCGAATGTTCGCCACGGATGTCGACCTCGACCGTCTCGCCGATCCGCCGCTCGACGACGCGCTCTCGACCGCCATGGGAAACCACCTTCGCCGATCTCACCGCCGGCAGGAATTCGGCCCCGACTACACCTGCTACTTCTCCCTGATCGCGCTGCACACCGACGTCATCGACTTCCTCTCCACCGGGCAGCAGCACTACTACTCGACCTTCCGGGATGCGCCGTCCGAGCGCAGCTTCCAGCAACTGACGGTCTCGCGCATCATCAAGGAGACGGCCCACAAGCAGCTCGTCGGCGGGTGCGCCCTGCCCAACTGGTGGCTGGAGCGCGACCCGACGCTCGTCGACCGGCGGCGGACGCTCACCGGGCTCGGTCTCGATCCCGCGCGCCCCACCTTCTACCACGCCGCGCGCCTGGACCCCAACCACAAGGGCCAGGTCGAGCTCATGGAGGCGGTCGATGCCGTGCTGCGGACCGACCGGGACGTCAACTTCATCATCCGGTGTGCGGTGAACAGCGGTGGCGACGGCAAGCCCTCGGGTGGCCCGGCGCGTTTCCAGGAGATTCACGACCGGTACCCGGAGAACATCGCCCTGGAATGGCAGATGGTCGACGAGGAGGTCCTCTTCGACCAGGTCGCCGCGTCCGACTTCTGCGTATTCCCCTCGAAGTTCGAACTCGACGCCTTCCTCATCACGATGGGCGAGGCGATGGCGTGCGGAGCGGTGCCCCTCGCCACCGCGCAGGAGACGTTGAGTCACTACCACCACGCGCTCGACCGGTCCCATCCGGCGGCTACCGGATTCGCCGTGGCCCGCTCGTTCCGCGCCAACGACGATCACCTGACCCGCGAGCTGGCGGCGGGTATCCGGGCGGCGCTGGACGTGTTCCGGCACGACCGGCCCACCTACACCCGGCTGTCCACGAACGCACGGGAACTCGCCCGGACCTTCAGGTGGAAGGAGTGCGCGGCACAGCGCCTCACCCGGTTCGCGCAGGCGGCCCAGGGCGTCGAAGCCCGCCACCCCGACGAACTCGCCATCGAGTACGGCTGGTTCGACCGGCTGGGCGACGACGCGTGGCAGACGCACCGCGACCGGATCGCCGGGGAGGCGATGGCCCGGGGCGACATCGACGTCTACCGACGGTGCGCGCCGGTCGACGCGTCGACAGTCAACCGCCTCTTCGACGCCGCGTACCGGCGTGCCGACTTCGACAGGTGCGCCCGGCTGGCGGAACTCGTCGGTGAGGAGCGGCAGCGGCTCGTCCGGGAGCGCTGCGTGGTCGAGCGGACCGGTCGGGGCCGGAGGGTCACCTACCATCTCCCCCACGCCGACCGCGTCGACCTCGTCCTGCCCTACCAGGTCGCGCCGGAGGCCGGCAGCGGCAGACGGTACACGTGGCCGCTCACGCCGCAGGGTGGCCGCTTCGTCGGTGACCTGCCGGACGGGCTCGACGTCGACGAGCTGGTGCTGCTGCTGACTCTCGCCACGGGCCGGGTCGCGTGGGACGTGGTACCGGTCGAGATCGCCGACCGCCGGCGGGAGGTCGGATGAGGATCCTGATGCTGTCGTGGGAGTACCCACCCCTCCTGGTCGGCGGTCTCGGCCGGCACGTGCACGCGCTGTCCGTCGCGCTCGCCGAAGCCGGCCATGAGGTCACCGTGCTGACCCGCGGTGACGGCGCGACACGCACCGAGGAACGCCACGAGAAGGTGCGGATCGTCCGCTCCGGACCCGACCCGGCACTTCCGGCGCTCGACAAGGAGAATCTCGTCCCGTGGGTGCTGGGGCTCAACCACGCGCTCACCCGGTCGGGGCTGGGGCTGACGGGGCCGTTCGACGTCGTGCACGCGCACGACTGGCTGGTCGCGCACGCCGCGGCCAGTCTCACCCGGCACACCCGCGCGCCGCTGGTGGTCACCCTGCACGCGACCGAGGCGGGGCGGCACCACGGACTACTGGCCAACGACCTCAACCGGACGATCCACCGGATCGAGAGCTGGACGCTCGGCATGGCACACCGGGTGATCGTCTGCTCCGCGCACATGCGGGGCGAGGCCGGGCACCTGTTCGACGTGCCGCGGAGCAACGTCGAGGTGGTGCCGAACGGGGTCGACCGGGAGAGCTGGCGACCGGACGCGACGGCGGTCGAAACCGCCCGGCGACGGTACGGCCGGGGCGGGCCGCTGCTGACGTACGCGGGCCGGCTGGCCCGTGAGAAGGGAGTTCCGGATCTCCTCCTGGCGACCGCCGAGCTTCGGCATCGACACCCGGGTCTCCGGCTGGTGGTGGCCGGCGACGGCGCCCGGCGGGCGGAACTCGCCGACGAGGCGGCACGGCTGGGGCTTGGCGATACGGTGGAGTTCGCCGGGTTCCTGCCGCATCCGGAACTCGCGGCGCTCATGGGCGCCGCCACCGCCCTGGTCGTACCGAGCATCTACGAGCCGTTCGGCATGGTGGCGCTCGAAGCTGCCGCGGCAGGCGTGCCTCGGGTCGTCGCAGCGACCGGTGGGCTGCTGGAATACGTGACAGACGGGAAAACGGCCCTCACCTATCCGCCCTCGGACGTCCGGGCGCTGACCGATGCGATCGATCGGCTGCTCGCGCGACCGGCGCTCGCCCGCCGGCTGTCCGAGGCCGCCTCCGCCACGCTCGGCTCCGACTTCTCCTGGTTAGCCGTCGCCCGTCGTACCGCGGAGGTGTACCAGCGGGTCGTCAGGGACGTCTCGGCAGGTTGACGACCGGCCCGGTCCCCGCCGGAGTGCAGGACCCGGGCATCCCCTCACCCGCTCATCGACTCGGCCAGCATCTCGGCGAGCGCGAGCACGGGCAACTGGGTGTTGGACGCCGGCGGCGTGGGCAGGATGGAGGCGTCGACGATCCGCAGGTTCGTCACCCCGCGTACTCGCGCCTCCCCGTCCACCACCGCGTCGAGATCGTCCGAGCCGCCCATCGCGCAGGTTCCCACCGGATGCCAGTACGTGCCCAGCCGGGACCGCAGCTCGTCGTCGGGCCGGGCACTGAACCGCTGTCCGGGCAGCGGGGCCGCCAACTCCCGCAGCGGTGACGACGCCGCCAGCTCCTCGGCCCTGACCAACCCGGCCCGCAGGACGGCGAGATCCCGTCCCGGCGGGTCCGACAGGAACGCCGGCTCGATCTCCAGTGGCGCTTCGGGGCCGGCCGAGCGCAGTCGGACCCGTCCTCGCGAGGCGGGCTTCATCAAGAACGCCGAGATGCCGGCCTCGTACTGCCCGGGCGGCAGCGAGCCGTACAGCGGTGGTCCCGCGGTCGGCAGGATGTGCAGGTCCCAGGCGCCCTCCTGACACCAGGGGCTGGCCACGCGCAGCAGCATCCGGCTGACGTAGAGATCGCCGGCGGCCTCCTTCCCGGCCAGGGAGGCGTTCAGCGCGGCCGTCGGCGCCAGCGGTATGAAGACGCCCGGCTGGTCGATCAGGTTCCCCCCGACCCCGGGCAGGTCGATCTCCGGGTCGACCCCGACCGACTTCAGGTGCTCGGCCGGTCCGATGCCGCTGCGCAGGAGAACCGCGGGCGAACCGAACGCGCCGCACGCCAGCACGTACGTGTCGGCGACGAGCGTCCGCCGGGCCCCGGCGTGCAGGACGTCGACACCGTGGACCCGCCCCGCACGAACGGACAGCCGGTCCACCAGGACGTTGTCCAGAATCGTCAGGTTGGGCCGGGACCGCCGATCGGTCAGGTAGGCGAAGGCGGCGTTCCAGCGCAGTCCGTCGATCGCGTTCAGCAGCGGCGTCCCGTATCCCGGCGCACCCGGCGCGCTCATGTCGACCTCGGGATGACCGAGTTCCCGTGCCGCGGCCATGGCACCCCGGCTCCACGCCGACTGCTCCTGGTCCGGCACGGCGCGCAGCCGCATCCGGTCCGCCGCCCGGCGGCGGAACGGCGCCATCGCAGCCGCCGACCACCGCGGGCCGCCCGCACCGACCCACTCGGCGTGGTCGGCCTCCGAGCCCCACGTGTTCCAGCAGCCGTTCACACAGGACGAACCACCGAGAACCCGGGCGCGGACGCGGTGCGCGGGGGCATGCCGTTCCCACACCTCGTCACGGGGCAGCGCCCTGGCGTTGCGGATCCGCTCCGGCCACTCCTGCGGCTCGGGCCCGTGGTCGGGTCCCGCCTCCACGAGGCACACCCGGCGGTCCGGGTCCTCGCTGAGCCGGTCCGCCAGCACGCAACCCGCCACTCCTCCGCCCAGGATGACGACGTCGTATCCGCCCCCCGTGCCCTCGTCGGGGGCGAGGCCGTTGATCTCCGTACTCATTGTTGTTCCTCCTTCGGTGGTGCCGAAGCCTGCACCTGGTAGATCGCGGCCACCGCGCGGCGGGGGTCGAGGGCGATGCTCAGCGGCGGGGTCCAGCGCACCGACATGCCGCTCACCTCGTCGAGCAGGAGGACGCCGGTCGTCGGGACACCGAGGTCGTCCGGAGTCAGGGTCAGCGTGCCCCTGCGCGGTTCGGACGGATCGAGGGTCACCACGCACAGAACCGTGTCCCCGGTCGCCGGGTCCGACTTCGAGTAGGCGATCAGACGGTCGTCGTCGATGTCGTGGAAACGCAACGTCCGTAGCTGCTGCAACGCGGGGTGGGCCCGGCGGATCCGGTTGAGCCGGCCGATCCACTCCTCCAGCGACCAGCCCGCGACCCGGGCGGCGGCGAAGTCCCGCGCCACCAGGGTGTACTTCTCCGCGTCGCGCCAGCGGTGGTCGTCGGGGGTGGCCGGCTCGTTCTCGCAGATCTCGTACCCGCTGTACACCCCCCAACTGGGCGACAGGGTCGCTGCCAGCGCGGCCCGGATGGCGAACATGGCCGGCCCCTGGTGATGCAGGACGCGGGGCAGGACATCGTGATTCGTCGGGAACAGGTTGGGACGCATGAAGTCGGAGTGACGGACGAGTTCCGCACCGAAGCTGGTGAGTTCCGCCTTGGTGTCGCGCCACATGAAGTACGTGTAGGTCTGACTGAAGCCCAGCTTGGACAGCCCCTGTTGAATCGCGGGCCGGGTGAACGCCTCGGCGAGGAAGAGCAGGTCCGGGTGGTCGCCCTTCAGGTCCCAGATGAGCCGGTGCCAGAATTCGGGCGGCTTGTGGTGCGGGCTGTCGACCCGGAAGATCCGGACTCCGCACCCGATCCAGTGCGCCACCAGCCGGCGGATCTCGGCGTACAGACCCTCCGGATCCTGGTCGAAGCTCAGCGGCACGATGTCGCTCCACACCGCCTGAGGGCTCGTCGCGCACGCGACAGTGCCGTCGGAACGGACGGTGAACCACTCGGGGTGCGCCGCGACCCACGGGTGGTCGGGGGCGCAGTGCAGCGCGAGATCCATCGCGACCTCCAGGCCCGACTCGCCAGCGGCCCGGACATAGGCGCGAAAGTCGTCGAGGTTGCCCAGCCGGGGTTCCACCGCGTCGTGGCCACCGTCGGCCGAGCCGATCGCCCAGGGACAGCCCGGGTCGTCCGGGCCGGCGACCGGGTGGCCGTACCGACCCAGCCGCCGTACCCGCCCGACCGGATGGATCGGCGTCAGGTAGACCACGTCGAAGCCCATGGCCGCGATCCGGGGCAGGTCGGCGGCGGCGGTGGCGAACGTGCCGTGGACCGGCCGGCCGGCCGCGTCCGTCCCGCCGGTGGAGCGGGGAAAGAGTTCGTACCAGGCCCCGTGGGCGGCGCGGGGCCGGTCGGCGTACACCGGCAGCGGATCGCCGGTGACGAGGTGCTGCCGCAGCAGCTCCGCGCCGGGCAGGGCCGTGACGTCGACGGCGCGCGCCGTCTCCACCTGCCGACCCGGGTCGAGCATCGGGTCCCGTAACGCGCGCACGGCGGACCGGGCGAGTCGGCCCGGCCCGGTGGCGGCGTCCCCCGCCGCGCGTTCCAGCAGGCGGGCACCCGTCCGGAGTTCGTCGACCAGGTCGGCTGCCCGGCATCCGGCTGCCACCTTGGCTGTCAGCGCCGCCAGCCACAGCTTCCACGGGTCCGCCCAGGCGAGCACCCGCAGCGTCCAGTGCCCCGGCGCGTCGGCCACGACCGTGGACAGCCAGACATCGGGCCGCTGACGGTCCTCGGTCATCGGGACGAGACGGGCCGCGCCCTCCGGGCCGGTCCAGCGCACCGCCACCGAGAGGGGCACCTGGTCCTCCCCCCAGACCGTCGCCCGTACCGGCAGGTGCTCGCCTACAACGGTCTTGCCGGGGTACCGGCCGCCGCCCACCAGTGGGGTGACGTCCTCGACGACGATCCGGCGCGGTGGGCCGCACCCGGCCGGCCTCATGGGACGTCCACCGCTGCGGCGTCCGGAGCGACCAGGACCCGCACGCCGTGACCGGGAACGTCGACGGGCACCCCGGCCACGCCGACGTCCACCCGGTGACCGGGGTCGAGCGCGTCGACGAGAGCCGGCTGCGCGGCGAGCAACGGCCCGGCCGGCACCGTGTGCCGGCGGGGCCGGTCATCGGTGTTCAGCACGACCAGGACCTCGTCGGTGTCGGTGTACCGGCTGAAGACGTAGAGGCCCGGACCGTCGGGGTCGGCGAAGCGGTGGGCCTGCCGCCCCCGCCGCAGGGCCGGGTGGTCGCGACGCACGTCCACCAGCCGTCGGGTCCACCGGAAACACGTGCTGGTGGTGTCGAAGCGGTCCCCCGCCGAGCTGGGCGAGACGAAGGCGCCGTCGCCGAACATGTCCTCCCGGTTGTGCGGTGACGCCCGGTCCGCCGAGCACTCGCGCTCCAGCCGACCGGTGGGCTGCCGGAAGCCCTGCTCCGTGCCGTAGTAGAGCATCGGCATACCGGTCGAGAAGAGCAGGAACGCCTGCGCGACATGCAGCCGCCCCTCGGGCTCGCCGTCACGCAGGAAGCGGAACACGTCGTGGTTGTCGATGAAACGCACGGTGCGGTCGTGAGCCCGCTCACCCAGGGCGCTGCGGGCCAGGTCGAAGCTGCGGCGCAGGTCGGTCGTGGGCGCCCGGCCGTGCAGCGCCCAGCTCTGCCGCCGGTACTCGGGATAGTTGTACACCGTGTCCACACCGGAGCGCAGGCACTCGGCGAGGGACGCGTCCTCGCTGCTGGAGTGCTCGCCGAGGATGAGGAAGTTGTGCTTGCCGAGGCGGTCGGCGTACCGCTTGAGCCGGGCACTGAACACGGCGACGAATGCGGGGTCCATGTGCCGGATGGCGTCCACCCGGATCCCGTCGATGTCGGTGACCCGCACCCACCACCGCGCCACCGTGGTCAACAGCTCGGCGGTTTCCGGGTCCTCGCTGGCCAGGCGTCGGTACCCGGGCGGAAAGTCGCCACGGACGGCCTGCTCGGGATGCTTCCAGTCCCGGATGTTCCCCCGGCGCGTGAACCGTTCGGCCGCGGCGAACTCCCGCGGCCCGACCGTCCTGGTCCACCGCACGGTCGGCGCCGGGTCCGGCTTGAAGTCGTCGCCGTCGGGATAGTCGAAGACCCGCGCCGTGTGGTTGAGCACGAGGTCGAGGAGGACACGCATCCCCCGGCGGTGTGCCTGGTCGACCAGTTCGACGAGATCGTCGAGGGTGCCCAGGTGCGGATCCACGCGGGTGAGGTGCAGCGGAGCGTAACCGTGGTACGCCGCCGGCTCGGTCAGCGCGACGGGCGACAACTGGAGCACCGTCACCCCGAGGTCACGCAGGTAGTCCAAGCGCGCGGTGACGCCGGGAAGGTTGCCGCCGTGGCGGGTGTCGCCGCCGGCCGGGTCACCGGCGACGAGCCGGAACCGGGCGTGCGCGAAACGGTCCAGCAGGATGGAGTACCCGACCTCGTCGCGCCAGTCGACGGGGGACGGGTGGTACCCGCGCCCCGGGTCGGGATCCAGGCGGAGCCGCGCGACGGTGTCGTCGGGCAGCGCGGTCGGGTCGGGCGTCATGGCGTCCCGCCCGCGATCGGGTCGCCGGTCGCGGGAGCGAAGGCCGGGTCACCGCCCACCGGGCACCACCCCGGTCCCCTGAGGTGCCGGGACCGCCTGGACGAAGCCGTCCTCACAGACGACGACCGAGTCCAGTCGGGCGCCCGGCGCCACCCGGGCGCCCGGCAGCAGCACCGACCGGGTGACGTGCGCCCCGGCGCCCACCCGCACCCCGGGGAAGGCGACGCTCTCCTCGATCAGCCCACCGTTGACGAGGTCGGCCGGGACGACACTGCGGCATACCCCGGCCCGGTCCAGGACCAGCGAGCGGGCCACCGGACCCGCGATGGTGCGGGGCATGGACGTCAGGTCGGGACGGTCCGTCCGCCCCGGGTCGACCATCGCGAGGTGGGCCCCGTGGTAGCGCTCGACGGTGCCGATGTCCGCCCAGTACCCGTCGACCGGATACCCCTGGATGTCCTCCCCCGCCGCGAGCATCGCGGGGATCACGTCGCGGCTGATGTCGTACTGCCAGTCGGTGCCGTCGAGCTGTTCGAGGTACCGGTGCAGCACGGCGGCGTCGAAGAGGCAGAACGCGGCGAACACCAGATCGCTGGTGACCACGCTCGGTTTCTCCACGAACCGCGTGAGCCTGCCCTCGGGGTCGAACTCCACCATCCCGAACAGGTGCACGTAGCGCGGGTCGATCCGCTGGTAGGCCAGGGTGAGCGCCGCGCCGCTGGCCCGGTGCCGGGCGATCATCGGTCGGTAGTCGAAGCGGTAGACATGGTCGGCGTGCTGGACGAGAACGTCCCGGACATCCGGCCCGAAGATGTACTCGGCCTTCCGGATCAGGGCATCCGCCGTACCCCGCTCGGGCGGCTCGTCGGAGGCCGGGAGCGGACCGGGGATCCCCTCCTGGTACCAGGCGTCCCACCGGCCGAAATGGACCCGGAAGTCCGGGCGCCACCAGGTGCGGCGCAGGTCGTCCATGAGCTGGCGCTCCTCGTACTGCGACAGCAGGACCACCACGGGCAGGCCGGAGGCGGCGGCGTTGGCGAGGCTGAAGTCGATCAGCCGGCAGGACCCGCCGAACGGGATCAACGGTTTCAGTCGCCCCCTTCCGAGGCGTCCCATCCGGCGTCCCTCCCCGCCGGCGAGCAGCACCGCTCGCACGCCGTCACTCATCGCCCACCACGTCCCAGACCGCGCGTCCCGAGGGCAGGGTGAGGAGCACGTGGAGCGGCCGGCCGGCGCCTTCCGGCACCGGGACCTCGAAACCGTCGGCGGCGCGGGTCATCGGCAGGACGGTCGCCGGCGCGCGGCTGTCGACGGGGTCGCCGGGCAGGACCAGTTCCGCGCGGACCACGTGCGGCAGGTGATGCCGCAGACGCCCGTCGGTGAGTTCGTACCGGTTTCTCAATCGGTTCTCCAGCTCCGGAAAGCCCTGCGCGGCCCGAGCGCAGGCAGTGGTGTCGGCACGCGCCCAGGCCGCCTCGAAGAGCTGGCGCGCCGCGTCGGCGTCGATCGGCTGACAGCGCCGGAACGCCTCGACGTCGCCACGCCCGAGCGCGGCCGACGCGATCGCCTCCCGATGGTCGGACCAGGCCGCCGGGGGAAGGCTCTCGAACCAGCCGTGCGCCAGCATCCGTTCGACCGACAGCTCGGGTGGCGTCCCGTCCCAGAGCCCGGCGAAGGTGGCCGCGTGGTTGTCGGCGCACCGCTGCCAGGTGAAGGAGCGGGCCCGCACCACCGCGTTGGCCGAGAGCTGGGCGTAACGCTCCGGATCATCGCGCAGCAGCCGGACGGCGGCGTGGATGCGGTCGGTCAGGGCGGCGACGAGCAGCTCGTCGTCCTCGGCGAACGAACGGTTGACGGCGAAGCCGGTGGCGCCGGCCGGGAGCGGATCGGCCAGGGGATCGGGAACGTGACCGAAGTGCGCGGTGCCCTCCTGGGCGGTCGCGATCGGCACCGCGCCGCACGCCATCGCCTCGCCCATCGCGATCAGGAACGTGTCCATCTCGAACTTGGACGGGAAGAGGCAGAAGTCGGCGCACGACGCGTACGCCTGGATGGTGTCGTGGTCGACCCGGCGCCACTCCAGGTAGACGCGGCCGGGGTGCCGGGCGACGACGTCGTGGAACAGCGGGTCGTCGATCCCCGCGTCACTGACGCAGCGGATGATGAAGTTCGCCGCGGTTCCCTCGCCCAACGCGCGGTCGACCGCTCTGACCAGCTCCACCTGGCCCTTGTGGTGGACGGCGTAGCGGGCGTTGTGGAAGAAGGTCGGCAGGCGCGGGTCGAGGCCGAGTCCGGCCAGCACCGCCGCCCGGTCGACAGGTGGCATGTCACCCGTCCACGCCTCGCCGATCGCGCAGCCGCCGACGACCTGCTTCGCGGCGTGCCTGCGCACGGTTCGCGCCACCGGCAGCGCGGCGAACACCTGCTCGAACGGGGTGTCGGCGAAGTCGCTGTAGAAGCGCCGGTGGCCCGGGGAGAGGAAGTCGATGCGGTCGGCGTGCTCGACGATCAGGTCGTAGATGCGGACGTGGTCGTCCGGATACGCGTAGTGCAGGTGGGTGCGCTGCTGGTACTGGATCATGGGCAGCAGCGCCGGCTCGGGTGCGGGATCGGGTGGCGGAAGTGCTGTCGGGACGTCGAGGAAGTCCAGCAGGCGGCGTACCAGCGGTCGGTACTCCGACTTGTTGATGGGCATGTTGCTCTGCACCGTGCTGACCACCCGCTTGTCCGGGTCCGCGCGGAATGCCGCCGGCATCAGGTAGTGGTAGTAGGGCTCATGGGCGTGCACGACGGCCCGTTCCCCGCTCAGGTGCCGACGGATGAACCGGATGCTGTCGACCTGGTACGCCAACGGCTTGAAGAAGACCAGGTCCTTCCCCTTGCTGTGGTACGGCGGATAGAAGCGGTCCGGCAGGCTGTCCAGCATCTCGTTGGAGAGGAAGTACAGGTCGACGCCGTCCAGGGCGAGGTGATGGGCGGTGGTGGTCAACGGCACGGTGGTCTCGGCCGGAAAACCGTCCCGCCAGGTCCGCGCGTCGAGCACCAGCGGAAGTTCGTAGCTGTCGCGGTACGGAAGCTCCCGCAGTTCGCCGACGTCCCGCAGGTCGGCCAACCGGCCGTGGGCGGGCGTGACGATGGAGACGCGATGGCCCGCCTGGACGAGAGCGCGGGACAGGTTCCACAGATAGACCGACGTTCCACCCTGGACGAACCGGTGGTCGAAGCCACCGCACTCGAAGTAGGTCTCGATGACGTGCATGTCAGAGTCTCCTTCCTCAACTACCCGTCATCTCGTAGCGGTTGACGCCGATCCGGAACACCCCGTACGCGACGGCGGCGGCCACCGCCGTGACCGGTAGGAGCCAGATCAGGCCGTCGACCGCGCCGAACAGCAGATACCGGGCGGGTATGTAGGCGGTGAAGGCGAAGGGCAGCACCCAGGTGAGCACGGCCTGGAGCGCGGGATGGTAGAGGCCCAGCGGGTACGAGCCGAACTCGCCGAGCTGGTGGACCGCGCTCAGCACCGGCAGGCTGGAGACGCTCCAGAACGAGCACGAGGCGATGAGCGTCTTGATCGAGGCATGGATCACCGCGCCGCAGACGACCATCGGGACGAACAGCAGCCACTGCGCCACGTCCAGGTGCAGATCGAGCGCCCCGGCCGAGGCAAGGGTGATCGCGAGGCCCAGGGCAAGCTCGCCGATGCCCTCCGGGTACATGAATCGCTCCGACAGGAGCAGGTACAGCGGGTTCACCGGCCGGATCAGGTAGCGGTGGAACTCGCCCGAGCGGACGAGCTGCCAGGCGAGGATCCACAACTGGTCGGTGAAGAGCCGGTCGAGCGCGCGGGACAGCAGGGAGAACCCGAGCAGGAACAGTGCCTGGTGGTAGCCCCAACCGGCGAGGTCGTCCACGTACCGGTAGACCAGACCGATCAGGGCGATCTGACCACCGACCCGGATCACGAAGCTCGCCACCCCGACCGCGAAGTCCATCCGGTACGCGGTGAGCCGGTGCATGCTGACGCCGCACAGCAGGACGGTGAGCCGGAGGTACCGGCGGACCACGGCGATCATCCGCCGATCACCTCGATCCGACGTCGCGCGCCGCGCCAGGCCAGGACGCTCAGGCCGAGCAGCACGAGCACCCAGATCGCCTGTACGCCGAGGATCGCCGCGGCACCGGCCGCGTCGCGGTAGGTGCCCAGCAGCAGACGCAACGGCCCGTCGATGAGCCCCTGGAACGGCAGGAGCCGGACCACCTGGGCGATGCCCGCGGGCAGCAGCCCCAGGGGTACCACCTGTCCGGCGAGGAACGCCACCACCCCGTTCTTGATCATCCGGATGCCCCAGCTGTTGGTGGTCACGAACGTCGCCAGCCCGACGAGAAAATTGACCTCGAAGGCGAGGAGCACGGAGAGCGTGGCCGCGACGGTGAACAGCAGCAGGTTCGGCACGGTGGGCCGGTCCAGTGGCGTCAGAACGGCGAACAGGGACAGCACCGGTCCGCCGGCCAGCGCGGCGGCGATGATCGCCGCGGGCAGGTTGGCCACGAGGCAGGTGAGGGCGTAGTTCGCCGGCCGGAGCAGCGCCACGGCGATCGTGCCCCGGTAGACCTCGCCGGCCACCATCTCGTCGACCCGGTTGGCGTGCAACAGCGCGAGGACCTGAGCCAGCACGAGGTAGGTGGTGAGGCTGTTCAGCGGGATGTCGGGCGGGCGGGACGCCTCCGCGTAGACCGCCCGCCACAGGAAGACGTGCAGTGCGGTGGCGGTCGCCGCCGTCACCGCCTGGAGCAGGAGCGTGGCCCGGTACTGCAGCACCGCGTGCACCCCGGCCTGGGCGAGGGGCAGGTACTTCCGGGTGGCTCGTCTCACCCGACGCCCCCCACGGCCGCCGGCTGCTCGCGCGCCTCGACGTAGATCCGGCGGAGCAGGGTCTCCAGGTCCGCGTCGGGCACCAGCACGTCGGTCAGTTCGAACGCGTCGAGCAGGAAGGCGATGACCTGCCGTGCGGACAGGTGCCGGACGGGGTACTCGACCCTGATCCGGCTGCCCTCGGCGGGCACGGCGGTCACCTCCGGCAGCCCGGCGTGGATGCGACGGACGGCCTCCGCCTCCGACACGGTGCCGGCGGCGTACTCGAAGATCACCGCCCGGGTGTCCACGGATCGCAGCAGTTCCCGCATCGTGCCCTGGTGGAGGATGACGCCGCGGTCCACCACGAGGGCCTGGTCGCAGATGCCGGTGATGTCGCCGATGTCGTGGCTGGTGAGCATGATGGTCGTGCCGAGTTCGGCGTTCACGTGGTTGATGAGGTCACGCACCGCCTGCTTGAGGACGAGGTCGAGGCCGATGGTCGGCTCGTCCAGGAAGACCACGGCCGGGTCGTGCAGGAGACAGGCGGCGATCTCGGCGCGCATGCGCTGACCGAGGCTGAGCTGACGCACCGGTGTCGTGCCCAGCGCGTCGAGGTCCAGCATCCGGCGGAACAGCGCCATGTTCCGGTCGTAGACCGGCGCCGGCACCTCGTAGAGGTGGCGCAGGATGCGGAACGAGTCCAGCACGGGGAGGTCCCACCAGAGTTGACTGCGCTGGCCGAAGACGACGCCGATCCGCTTCGTGGTCCTGATCCGTTCGCGGTGCGGGTCGAGGCCGAGGACCCGCGCCCGCCCGGCGGTCGGCCGCATGATCCCGGTCAGGAGCTTGATGGTGGTGGACTTTCCGGCGCCGTTGGCACCGATGTACGCGACCTTGACCCCCTGCGCGACCTCGAACGACACGCCGTCGACGGCGTGCACGAGGTCGTACTCGCGGGTCAGCAGGGTCCGCAGGCTCCCCCGCAGGCCGGGTTCGCGCCGGTAACGCTTGAAGTGCTTGGTGAGGTCGTCGGCGACGATCACGACCCGACCTCCGTCGCCTCCGTGATGGCCTGGTCGAGCAGGTCCAGGCCCCGGTCGAGCTCGCTCGGCCGGAGGGTGAACGGCGGCGCGAGCCGCAGGATGTGCCCACCGAGCGCGGTCCGCAGACCGAGGTCGAGAGCCCGCCGGTAGACGTTGCCGGCAAGCTGCGGATCCGCGACGCGGGAGGTCCGGTCGCGGACGAACTCCAGTCCCCAGAGCAGCCCGAGCCCGCGGACGTCACCGAGGACGGGGTGCCGCTCGTGCAGCACGGCAAGCCGGTCGGCCATGACGTCGCCGAGCACGCGGACCTGGTCGACGAGGCGATCCCGGCGCAGCACGGTGAGCGTGGCCAGCGCCGCCGATATGCCCAGCGGGTTGCTGGCGAAGGTGGAGGCGGTCGAGCCGGCCCGTTCGGTCTCCGGCTGCCGCAGCACCTCGTGACGGCCGGCGAGCACCGCGAACGGGAAGCCGGACGCCATTCCCTTGGCCATCGTCACCAGGTCCGGTTCGATGCCCAGGCCCTCACTGGCGAGGAACGTGCCGGTCCGCCCACCGCCGGTCAGCACCTCGTCGGCCACGAGCAGCACCCCGTTGGCCCGGCACGCGTCACCGATACGCTCCCAGTACCCGGGCGGCGGGACGATCACTCCGGCAGCGCCGAGCACCGGCTCGAAGACCAGCGCCGAGATGTTGGGCTTGTCGGCGATGTGCCGCCGGACGAGGTCCGCGCAGCGGACCCCGCAGCTCGGGTACTCCAGGTCCAGCGGGCACCGGTAGCAGTAGGGCGAGTAACCGAGCACGCTGTTGCCGGCGAGCGACTGGTTGCCGATGTCCCAGTGCACCAACATCCGGGCGCCCTGCGTCTTGCCGTGGAAGCCGTGCCGGAGGGCGCCGACACGGTTGCGCCCGGCCGGCGCCACGGCCGCGACCACCCGCAACGCGGCCTCCACCACCTCCGCGCCGGTGGAGAAGAACGCGTAGGTGTCGAGTTCCGCCGGTAGCAGGGCGGCGAGCAGTTCACACAGCTCCGCGCGGTCAGCGGTGGCGAAGTCGTGCACGTTCCAGAGCCGTTGGGCCTGGGCCGTGAGGGCGGCCACCACCTCCGGATGGCAGTGCCCGAGGGACTGGGTCAGCGTGCCGGCCGCGAAGTCCAGATAGTCGTTGCCGTCGGCGTCGGTCAGCACCGTTCCGGCGCCGTCGGTGAAGACCCGTCCGCCGAGCGCGGACTCCTCGGACGCTCCGGGCGCCAGGTGGACGGCCTCACGGGCCAGCAGATCCCGCTGCCGCGGCCCGGTCACGACGTCCCGCCGGCAACCGGCGCGATCTCGTACACCAGCAGGTGGACGTCCGCCGGCGAGTCGTTGAGCAGACCGTGCACGGTGTGCGGCGGGTTCACCACCACGTCCCCGGCACGGACCCGGAACTCCTCGCCACCACGGTGCATGGTCGCCTCCCCGCGCAGCAGCACGTAGGTTTCCTGGTCGTCGCCGTGCCGGTGCAGGCCGATCGAGCTGCCTGGCGGCACGACGACCAGATCGATGAAGGCGACACCCGCGACGGCCGTGCTCCGGTCGTACGCCCGGTGCGCCCGCAACTCACCGACCCCGCCGTGGTCGGCGACCACCGTCCGCATCAACTGGTCCAGGTTCGGCAGGCTCATCAGATCACCACTCCTGTCATCGGCCGGTTCCCCGCGTCGGCGGCGAGCGCGTCCAGCGCGGCCGTCAGCAGGCTCTCCGGAAGGGCCTTCAGGTCGTCCACGAAGACCGCCGACCCGACGCTGTCGGGGACGACGAGGTGCACGTGCCGGCCGCGGCGCTCCCAGGCGGAGTGCAATGCCGCCAGCATGAGGTCGGGCGTGCACGTCTCGGGATCGAAGACCGGCAGGCCGAGCACCCGCAGCAGGTCGACGACGCGCCGGCAGGACGCCGGATCGAGGATGCCGAGCAGCCGGGCCACGTGGCTGGAGATCGCCATGTCGATGGCGACCGACTCGCCGTGGGCGACCCGGTGGCCACTGGCGACCTCGATGACGGGGCCGAAGGTGTGGCCGAAGTCCACGAGCCGGGCCAGGCTGCGCTCCCGCAGGTTGCCGCACAGCTCGACGAGCATCAGCTCCATCGCGGTGCGCAGTACCCGGTCCTCGAGGTGCGGGTCCGGCGTGACGTCGCGGAACACGGTCGGGTGCGCGGCCAGCAGGTCGAAGAGCGCGCGGTCCTTGATGACGGCCATCTTGACGATCTCACCGAGGCCGCAGCGCACGTCCCGGTCGGGCAGGGTCCGCAGGAAGCCCGGGTCGTTGAGCGAGCCGAGCGCCGGGTGGTAGGTGCCGAGCATGTTCTTCGCGCCGTACGCGTTGACACCGGTCTTGATGCCGACGCCGACGTCCACCTGCCCGACCAGGGTGGTGTTGACCTTCACGTAGTCGACGCCGCGGGCGTACATCGAGGCGGCGAACCCGACGAGGTCGGCGGTGATGCCGCCACCCACCGCGAGCATCACGCCCTGCCGGTCCAGCCGCATCGCCTTCGCCGTCGCGCAGATCTCCTCGACCGTCGCCAGCGTCTTGTGTTTCTCCCCGGCCGGGATGCGGTGCACGCTCCAACTGTCCGGTGGCAGGCGGGCGTCGAGATAGGCCCGAAGGCGCCTACCGTAGAGCCGGTCGACGTTGGGGCCGACGAAGGCCAGCACCCGCCGGTCGCCGAAGTAGCCGGCCAGTTTCTGGTTCGCCGGTGAGAGGACGTCGCTGTCGATGTCCACCCGGTACGAGGTGCCGTCTGCGCCTCGTACGTCGAAGCCGCCGGAGTCGGCGTTGACCTCGGCCCGCGCCGCCGGATCAAGCGTGATCACAGTAGTCCCCCGTTTCTGCGTGTGATGGTCGTCGAGGCCTCAGCGCTCTCGTCCCGGCGTCATGGGACGTCCTCCGACGGCAGGTGCCACACCTGGAACGTCGGCCCGTCGGTGGGCAGGGACCCGTCGGCGCCCACGTCCGGCGCGCCGCCGTAGAGGTTGACCGCGTGCGCCGCGGCCGGTACGACGACGGGTCCGGTCGCGGGCGCCCGGGCGGCCAGCACCAGGAGGCGTTGGTCCTTGTTCTCCCGGCAGAACACGACCATGTCGTCGGTGACGTGGAGCGTGCGCAGCCCGCCGTCGCCGAGGGCCGCACTGCGGCGGCGCAGCGCGACGAGCGCCCGGTAGGTGGCGAAGATCTGCTGGTCCCACCGGTCGGCCCGGTGCCAGGGCATCGGGCGACGGGCGTCCTCGGCGTACGCGCCGTCGAGGCCGATCTCGTCTCCGGCGAAGATCATCGGCGTGCCGGGCAGGGTGACCATCAGACCGACCCCCACCTCGATCAACCGTCGGTCCCCGCCGACGAGCGTCCGGAATCGGGGGGTGTCGTGCGAGTCCAGCAACGACCAGGACGTCACGCGGCTCGGCCAGGACATCCGGGCGGCGAACGCGGTCATCGTGGCGAGCATGGCGCCGGCGGACAGCCGTGGAATGCCGGTGGGCACGCCGAGGAACGCCGAGGGCCGGGTCGCCAGCCAGGTCCAGACCGGTCGGGTGAAACCGGCGTAGTTCATCGTCCCGTGCCAGCCGCCCTGGTCGACGTCGCGCGTGGCGTCGTGGGCGTTCTCCCCGATCAGCAGGGCGTCGGGGCGCTCGGCGAGCATGGCGGCACGGATCTGCCGCATGACCTCGTGGGTCGTGTCGTCGCGCATGCACCGGCCGGTGGAGTTGGCGACGTCCAGCCGCCACCCGTCCAGCCCGGCGCGGATCCAGCGCCGTACGACCGATTCCGGGCCGTCCGTCATCCGGCGACGCAACTCCGGCGAGGTCCAGTTGAGCTTCGGCATCCGTTTGACGTGGACCCAGGTCTCGTAGCCGTGCGGGGCGTCGTCGGTGAAGTAGTACAGGTCGGGGTGCCGACCGTCGCGTGCCTCGCGGAACCAGGGGTGCTGGTCGCCGGTGTGGTTGGTGGTCAGGTCGCCGAGGAGCCGCCAGCCCCGTCGGTGGACGGCCTCCGCCAGCCTGGTCAGCGCCGCCTCGCCGCCCAGCAGCGGATCGATCTCGTCGAAGCTGGCCGCGCAGTACCGGTGGTTGGACGGGGAGGTGAAGATCGGGGTCAGGCAGATGCTGTCGGCCCCGAGCGCGGCGATGTGGTCCAGCCGCTCGCTGATCCCGTCCAGATCGCCGCCGAAGACCTCGCGGGGCCGGTCCGGCCCCGCGCCGGTGACCGGGTCGTCCCAGTCACGCGGCAGCGCCCAGTCCGGCAGGGACCGTCCGGCGGCGGCGGACGAGCGCGCGAACCGGTCCGGGAAGATCAGGTAGACGACGGCGTCCCGCGCCCAGTCCGGCGCCGGGTCGTCGCAGACCATCCGGAAGTCGGTGTCGTCGGGCACGTCGTGCGCCACCACGCCGGCGGCGGTGAGCCAGCGGTAGCCGGCCGGACCGGCGAGCAGGAACCGGTAACGGATCACCGGGTTGCGCAGCAGGAGTGGCACCTCGAACCAGCGGTCGTCGCCCGACACCGGGACGGGCTCGGCGGGTGTGAAGCGGGGTTCGGCGTCGAACGTCGTCCGCGCCCACACCGCGTCGACGCCGGCATCGGCAGCGACCCGGACGTAGACCCGGACGGTGGCACCCAGGCGGGGCGATCGCTCCGGCACGTAGATCTCTGATCCGTCGTGGTGCACACCCGGGTACCGGCGCAACTCGCTAACCCCCATGTCTTCGGTGGTGGCCGTGCCGCATGGACCGGTCACCACCGCGGTTCGGTCGATCTCGGGCTCACTGCGTCCGGGCGGGTCCCTGCCAATCAGACCGGGGCAGCCGAGGCGGTGCGCACCGGCGGCGTCGCGCCAGGGCGGGGACTCGGTTTCACGAGGCGAGCCGTGCGCTCAGCCTCCTGGACAATTCGTCGAGCGCGGCGGCTGGTTGCGCGCTGTCGGCACTTGCCGGGTGGACCCTGGCCGGCCGCTGATCGTCGGCATCGGACCGGTTCCCGGCCAGGCCGTGGTCAGGCAGCCTCCGGACGAGGCGGGTCGCATGTTTCCGAGTACACAGCAGCCGCTCCGCCAGCCTGGTGATGGTGGCACCCTCCGCTCCCGGCCCGTCGAGCAGCCGGAGCAGGTCGGAATGACTCGGAGTAAGGCCCAGGGCTCTGAGCGCACGACGATCGCCGTCGTCCAGAGGGGCAACCATTTTCCGCATGCCGCGGTGGACGGACTCCGTCAATTCCCCCCGTTCCACGCTCCCCCTTACACAGCGATCGCAATTGCTTTGTTGTTGACCAAGCAACAGGAGGACATTGATACTAGAAACTCCGTCTGGGGCTGTCAACGGGAGGATCCGGCGGACCGGCGACTCCGTCGCGCCCTTGCCGCCCCCGTCTCCCCTTGCGCCCGGCGAAACATGACGAGTACCCTCATTGATCAACCGGTGGCAATGCATGCCGTGCTACGCGACGAAGACGGGGGTTGATGTCGTGGGCGGTAGCGCCTACGCGCGAAAGCATTTGACAAACGCCGATTTCGCGCCAGGCGACATCGACGGCATTGTCCGCCACAGCGGCCGTGCCGTCGAATCAGTGCCCCCGTGACCTTTTCCGGGAACTGTCACCGTGCCGGCGTAGATGGTGCAGCGCCGTCTCCAGGTCCGGCTCCAACGGCTCGCGCCCGGCACTGCGCAGAACCAGCCGGCCCGGACGCAGCCGGGAGTTCGGCGAGTCGGCATTTCGCACCGGCACCACCTCGGTCGGGAGGTCGAGGGCATCGCGTACCCGCGACATCAGCTCGAACCGGGAGAGCACCTCCCGGCCGCCGAGGTGAACGACGCCGGAGTCGGTCCACGACGCCTCCAGCGCCGTGGCGACACTCGGCAGGTACACCGGCGCGCAGAGGATGTCGGTGGGCGCCGGTGTCCGGGCGCCACGGAACCGGGCGAGGAAGCGGTCGGCGACCGGGCTCCGGCCGTACACGAGGGGAATCCGGACCACCAGGTGCGGTCCGCCGTCCAGCAGGCGCTCCGCCGCGACCTTGGTGCGTCCGTAGGCGTTCACCGGTGCGGTCGGGTCGGTCTCGACGTACGCCTCCCGGGAGCCGTCGAACACCTGGTCACTCGACAGGTAGACGATGCGCGTGGGTCGATCCTGGACCGCCGCCAGGAGGATCCGGACCGACTCCACGTTGAGCCGCCACGCCCGCTCCGGGTGCGCCTCCGCCTGTTCCAGCCCCACCAGGCCGGCGGCGTGCACGACCAGGTCGAAACCGTCCCGGGCCAGCCGGGTCAACGCCCGCACGTCGGTCAGGTCGGCGCGGACAAGACCCTCGACGTCGCGCGCACCGCGGGTGCCGACGACGTCGTGCCGGTCGGCCCACGACCTCCAGAGCGCACCGCCGACGTATCCCGACGCCCCCAGCAGCAGGACCCGCATCAGTTCCTCCACCTCCTCCGAGGAGCCACCACGCCCGTCACCGCGCCGGGTGGGGCCATCGCGCGGCGAGCGGTGTGCCGGCCCCGCCCTCGGGCGGGGCCGGCGTGTGAGAGGTCAGGCGCGGAACGGCCCGGTGATTGCGAAGGTGGTGCCCGGGTTGTAGCAGTTGACGTACAGGGTCCGCCCGTCGGCGGAGAAACACACACCGGCGAACTCGCCGTACGCGGGCGCCGAATCCGTGCCGATGTTCTGCCGGTTGCGCGCGAACAGGTAGGGCTCGCCCGCCATCGTCGCGCCCATCAGGTAGTTCTCGCCGCCGCCGTCCTGACAGAGCATGAGGCCGCCGAACGGCGTGACGCAGATGTTGTCCGGCGTCTCGAACAACTGGTCCTCGCTGCCCTCACCCCGGAAGACCACCATCAGGGTGAGACGCCGGCGGCGTGGGTCGTAACGCCAGACCTGACCGTGGTGGCCCGCGGCGGAGCCGTTCTCCCGGATGGCGTACGAGGAGACGAAGTAGGCCCCGCCGTCCCTGCCCCACCACGCGCCCTCCAGCTTCTGCGCGTGGGTGACCCCCGCGGGGCCGTAGTCCTGGAAGCGGACCGGAGTGCTGGCCGCCCGAGGATCCGGCACGTCGATCCAGGTGATGTCGTCGAAGGCGGCGCCGGGGTCCTGGACCACCGACAGATCCGGTACGCCCGGCACGCGCATCACCTGGAGAGTCCCGCCGGCACGAAGACTGCCGTGTCCGCCCAGTGGACGGTGCGGCAGGAAGCGGTAGAAGCACCCGAACTTCTCCCCCGCGGCGTCCTCGGTCTCGTAGACCACGCCCGTGGTGGGATCGACGCAGACCGCCTCGTGCGCGAATCGTCCCATCGCGGTCAGCGGGGTGGGTCGGTCGTTGTGCACGTTGTGGAAGGGGTCGACCTCGAAGATCCAGCCGTGGTCGGTCTCGTATCCCTGTTCCCCGCGGCGGCCCTCGGTCTCCTCACAGGACAGCCAGGTCTGCCACGGGGTCGCGCCACCGGCGCAGTTCACGGCCGTCCCACCCAGGCTGACGTGCTCGTCGACGCTGCCGTTGGGCCGCAGGGCGATGGTGGTGGTCCCGCCGATCGCCGCCGGGTCGAAGGTCAGTGCCGCCGGCGCCCGCACCGGCGACTCCGCGTCCTGGCGGTTCTCGTGGTTGCGCACCAGCCGGCTCTCCCCGCGCCGTCCCTGGAACGCGTACATGCCGTCGAAGTTGCCCGGCACGGTCCCGCCCCGCATCGGGTCGCCCTGTCGGGAGAGGATCCGGTAGCGGAACCCGCGGGGCAGATCGAGCAGCCCCGCGGGGTCGGGCAGAAGGTCGCCGTACCCTCGGCCGTGGTGGGCCAGGGCGGGCGCGCCGCTGAAGAGCGCGCCGATGGTGCCGGACAGCGCTACTCCCAGTGCTCCCGCGCCGCTGGTGGCCAGGAAGCGTCGTCGATCGAGGCTCAAGACTTTCTCCTTGCTGGACGGAGATGGACGGTTCCGCGGGCTGACCTACGCGACCCGCTCGGGCTGCCCGGGTACGGCCGGCCGCCAACCCACGAGGTCGGCGTAGGCCTGGTACAGCAACTGGTGATGGCGGGAGCGGCTGCCCCGGCTCCACGGTTTGAAGCGGCCACCGAAGTGCCAGATCCGGGGGATCGGGCCGGAGAAGGAGTCCAGCAGGGGCGGCCAGACGATGAAGTTCCACTCCCGCCCCAGCGTCACGAAGTCCCCGCGCAGCACCGCGTTCAGGGTCTGCTGGTCGGGCAGGTCGAGGTGCGAGTGGCGGCCGGCGTACGCCAACGCGTGCCGGGTGAGGTCGGTCGCGAGCCACCTGTCCACGTCGATCAGCAGCAGGCCGGAGTTGAGGTACGGGGTGTCGGGCGACAGCCCCCGCTCCGCCCAGTCGAGGACCCCCTCGGCGTCGGAGACCGTGGGGATGCCCCAGTCGGGCACGCCGGCGACCGCCCGCCCGGCCAGGTCGAGACGGAGCAACGGCGTGATGTCGGCGACGACGAGGAGGTCGGCGTCGAGATAGAGCAGACGCTCGTAGCGGTCGGCCAGCAGCACGGGCAGGTGGAGGTAACCGAAGATCACCGTGCTGAACTGACGGGAGTGACCCTCGCTGGAGACGGGGAGATCGGCGAGGCGCGTGACGTCGAAGTGCTCGACCGTCAGCGGGTGAGGCGCCGCGGCGGCCCGCAGCCGGTCGGCATTCTCCGCCGAAATTCCCAGATCGAGTACGACGACATCGACCGCCGTGCCGGTCGCCAGATTTTCCACCAGGGACCGCACCGTCACCACCGCCGGCAACGCGTAATTGTCGTCCACCGCGAGTACCACCGCGATCGGCCGCCGGTCTGGACTCATGCGGCGAACTCCTCTCCTCGGACCTGATCAATAGGCGCGCTGCGGCACCGCCGCTGACGTGGGCCGCTGGCCGGGGACACGCCAGCCGGTAAGTCGTCGGAATGGTGGATCCGACGCGATGCCCGGTACCGCGATCTGGAAAGTCGTGGCCACCGGGCGAGAATCGCGAAACTCGACCAGAAGCGTCTGGTGGGGCGGGAACGATTCCGGAGAGACGACAGTCCCATAGCCGCATTGCCATCGCAACCCGCAACCGGCGCGGTCGGCCGTGAGCGGCGGGCGTCCCCGCCCGCCGAGTGGTTCTAGTTTCACCGCGACCGGGGTCGGGGCCCGGAGCCACCGCCCGAACTGGACGGTCGGCGCGCCCCGGGCATCGATAGGCTCAAGCGGCCGGCGCCCCCGCCGGCTCCGTGTCAGGACCTTTCGGAAGGGGCTGCCGATGCGACTACATCCCGGCGAGACGGAGGCAGTGGGCTGGCGGACGATGAGCGTCCTCGACGCCGTCCAGCACCTGCGCGACGCCTCACCCGACGTGACCGGGCGTCCTCGGGTGATCGCGATCGACGGGCGGGGCGGCGCCGGCAAGACGACCCTGGCCGAGCGGTTGCGCGACGCGGTGCCGAACTCCGCCGTCGTGCACACCGACGACGTCGCCTGGCACCACGCCTACTTCGACTGGGGCGCCGTGCTCATCGAGAACATCCTGCGCCCCCTGCACCGCGGCGAGGCGGTGGACTTCCGCCCACGGCCCTGGACCGACCGCGGCCGGCCCGGATCGATCACCGTCCCGGCCGGCACCGACTTCGTCTACGTCGAGGGGACCGGCGTCATCCGCGAGGAGCTCGCTCCGTGGCTCGACGCCTCGGTGTACCTCCAGGGCGACCGCTACGTGCAGGAGCGCCTGCTGGTCGCCCGCGACGGCGACTCCCCCGAGCAGACGGAACACGTGGCGAAGTGGCTACGCGAGGAACTCCCGTTCCTGCTGCGGGAACAGCCCTGGGCCCGGGCCACGATGGTGGTCGCCGGCCCGCCGCGGCTCGACCGCGACCGGGAGACCGAGCTGGTCGTCGCCCCGCCGGCGCGGGACCCGGCCCCACTCACTGATCCCCGCTGACATCGGCGAGCGTGACCCAGTCGCCGGACCGAACCGATCGGGCCAGGGCAACCATCCCCCGCACGCACGCCAGCCCGTCCTCGACGTCGGCGCCGCGCAGTGCCGACCCCCCGGTGGCCGCCGAGACGAGGTCGTCGACCTGGAGCCGGAAGACGTCGGCGTCCGCGCCGAGCGGCTGCCGGAACAACGCGTCCCGGGTGGAGAACGCCTGGACCTCGGCGGCCCGCCGGTACCACGGGTGGAAGATCCTGCCGAGCACGCTGCCCTCGGCCCCGTAGACCTGGAAGCCCTCCCACCAGTCCATCCGGACCGCGACGGTGAGGTCCAGATGGCCGAGGCACCCGTTGGCGAAGGCGACCTCGACGAACCAGCAGTGTGAGCCGGCCCTGGTGGAGAGACGGGCGCGCACGGCGTCGATCGGACCGCCCAGATAGCGCGCGGTGTCGAACAGGTGCGAGCCGTGCGCCAGCACGAGGTAGCGCTGCCGGTCGCCCTTCGGGTCCCCGGGCGGGCGAACGGCGGCCGGGCTCGACTCGATGACCGGCTGGAGGGTGTCGGTCATCCGGTACCGGTAGGCGGAGTCGGCGTACCAGTGCTTCAGCGCGATGACCTCACCGATCTCGTCCTGGATGAAATCCCGCGCGAAGGCGACACCGGGGTCGTACCGCTTCTCGTGGCCGACCAGGACGATCCGGTCGTTGCGGCGGGCGGCCTCGGCCATGGCCTGCGCGTCCTCCACGGTCGTCGCCATGGGTTTCTCCACGATCACGTGCTTGCCGGCCTCCAGCGCCCGGATCGAGAGCGCGGCGTGGAACTCGTCCGCGACGGCGACGATGACGGCGTCCACCCTGTCGTCGGCCAGCATCGCGTCGTAATCGGCGAAGGTGGTGACCGGCCGGTGGATGTCCGCCACCCGGCGCAGCAGATCCTCGGCCGCGTCGCAGATGGCGTAGAGCACGGCGGACCTGGATTTCCGCACCCCCTCGAGATGGGCGGTCTGGGCGACGAGACCGGCGCCGACGACGCCGATGTGGAATTTCTGATCAGGCATGGGCGACTCTCCCGGCTGACGGTGGATGCGATTCGCGGTATACATCGGAGACATTGCGGCGGCTCGGGCCGCGGGTCTCGACCGCTTTCGTCGAAGGCTACAGCGGACCGGTCGACACGACATACCGGCCGAGGCAGAATGCAATCCGGCGGCGAGCTCCCGCCAATCGGCCCGGCAGTCGATTTATCTCCCTGCGTCCACGCCATCCGGTCTTCACCGGGAAGGGGCACGGCAAATGAACAAAAAATTGAGGGTGTGTTATGTCTCCGCAGCGATGCCGCCGGTGACGGGCGGTGGTGAGGTAAGTGTCCAGAATCTGCTCTACGGAATGGTCGGCCTGGGCGTGCAGGCGCATCTCGTCTGCGGTAACGAGACGACGGACGCCATCGCGTCGGCCGTTCGCGCCTCCGGCGGGACGGTCTTCGTGCCGGACAACTCCTACGACGGTCACCGGCTGGTCTGGGAGCATCAGATGTTCCGCATCGGGCAGCAGTTGCACACGTTCCTCGCGGACCACCCGGTGGACGTCGTCCATGTCTTCTCGCACGGCACCGCGCTGATGGCCTCCATGGCGCTGGCCGACGACCGGTTCGACGCGAAGCTGGTGACGTCGTTCTTCGAGATGTCGGCGTTGGAGACGCCGGCGGGCGCCGCCCGGGGCAGGTTCGTCCACGGGCTGAGCACCATCGACTGCTTCATGCCCACCAGCCGGCACTACGAGGGGGTGGTCCGCCGACTGTCCCCGGGTGGTCGCGTCCGCCCGGTCCGGCAGGGCATCGACGTGGCGCGGTTCGCGTCCGGCGACCGGGATCGGGGACGGACCGCGCTGGCGGCCACGCCGGGCATCCCCCTGCTCATCTGCCCGAGCCGGTTCGCGCGGTACAAGGGCCAGATGGAGCTGCTCGAAGGCGTGCGCCGCTGCCGCGACGAGGGCTTCGATCTCGAGTTGCGGCTGCTCGGTTCCGCCAACTGCGGTACGCCCGGCTACATCCAGGAGATGACCGCCTTCGTCGACGAGCACGGCCTCCAGGACCGCGTGAAGCTGATCTTCGACACGCCGTACCACGAGATGCCGGACATCTACGCGGCGGCCGACGTCGTCGTCCAGCCCAGCTGGCGTGAGGGCCTGGGACTGTCCGCCCTGGAGGCGCTGGCATCCGGCACCTGCCTGGTCGCCACCGACGTGTCCGGCTTCGACGAGTTCTGTGTGCATGACGAGAACGCCCTGCTGTGGACCGCGAAGGACCCGGGGTCGCTCACCCGGCAGCTCACCCGGGCGCTGACCGACCCGGCGCTCGTCGAGCGGCTGCGAGCCGGCGGGGCGAAGACGGCACAGCAGTACGACTCCGCGGTGGGCATGCCGGACCATCTGGCGGCCTACCAGGAGGTGCTGAGTCGCTGACAGGTCCCGCCTCCGGACGAGTCGGTCAACCGTGCCGGTGCGCTCCGGCGAGCAGCCATCGGCCGCGAGAGGTCACCGGCCCGGCTCCGACCGCGTGGGCCGGGCCGGCGGCACCCGGCCGGCGCGGACGAAGATCCGCCGGGCCACCGCCGAGGTGTGGCGCACCTCGTGCCAGGGTCCCAGCGCCTCCACGGTGCCGTGGCTCAGGGCCAGCACCAGGTCGGCGCGGTCCAGGATCCACCGCTGGTGGGTGACCGCGATGCAGGTGGTGTCGGGGCGGCCCAACATCCGGTGCCACACCTCCCGCTCGGTGCGACCGTCGAGCGAGCTCGACGGGTCGTCCACGACGTGGACGTCCGCCCCCTGGGCGATCATGCGCGCCAGGCCGACCCGCTGGACCTGACCGCCGGACAGGCCGGTCTCGGGGCCCACGACGGTGTCGACCCCCGCGGTCATGCCCGCCACGTCGCGGTCCAGCGCGCTCGCCCACACCGCACCGTCCAGCCGCTCCGGGAGATCTGCCGCACCGGCGAGGATGTTCTCCCGCACCGAGTCGGAGACCAGGCCGGGCCGTTGCGGCGTGTACGCGAAGTTCGGCAGTTGAAGCACGTCCTCCTCCTCGCCGTTGACCAGCACCCGGCCGCCCTGCCGCGGCAGGTGCCCGAGCATCGCGCGTAACAGCGTCGTCTTGCCCGCACCGACCGTTCCGATGATCACCAGGAGCTGACCGCGCCGCAGCGTGAAGCTGACGTCCCGGATTCCGTGGCCGCTCTCCGCGTGGATGTGGGTGAGGTGCTCGACGCGAAGGTCCCGGAAGCCGCCGGTCGCGGCCACGTCGGCGGCCGGGACCGCGGCCTCACCGGCCGAGGCGTACCCGTCCACCGTTCCCGGCACGACGGCGTCCAGCCGGGTCGCCGACACCTCCGACATCCGGTACGCGGCCAGGTGACCACCGAACATCGCGACGAAGGCCACCACCGAGTGCAGGTAGGCCATGAACAACGCCAGGTCGGCGGCGGTGACGACCGCGCCGACCCGGCCCGCGCCGATGAACAGCAACAACCCGACGCCGATCGCGCTGATGTTCGCCAGCGTCGAGCCCAGCAGCACCTCGAAGTACATCCGCGACCTCGTGGTCGCACGGCGCCGCCGCTCGCACGACTCGCGTAGCTGCCCCAGCACCGCCTCGCGGGTTCCGGCCAGCTGGATCGCGACCGCTCCGCTGGTCACGTCGCTGATCTGCTGGCTGACCTCACCGGCCGCGTTCCGCTCCGCCTGGTACGCGGCGCCGGCCCGGGACCTCGACAGCCACACCACGCCGCCGCACACCGCGACCGGCACGACGACCGCGAGGCTCAGCCGCCAGTCGAGCGCCACCATCAACGACAGCGCCACCATCCCCATCACCATGGTGCCGGCGGCCTGGAGGGCGGACACCGCCTGGACGGACACCCGGAGGGTGTCCGCGCTCAGCCGGTTCACCACGTCGCCGAGCGGCCGGCTCAGCGGGGTGGCGGCCGGCTCACGCAGCGCGGCGCGGAAGGCGCTGCGCGTCAGGCCCTCGATGATCAGTGCCTTGCACTGCCCGTCCGCCGCGGTCGCGGCGACCACGACCGCGATGCGGATCAGGGAGATGCCGAGGATGCCCAGCACGAGCCCCCAGGTGGCCGCGGTCAGCGTGATCCCCACCTGATAGCGGGCGAAGATCGCCTTGACCAGCAGCGGCGGCGCCAACGGAATCACCATGCGGCCGAGTTGCAGGACCAGATCGAGGCCGAACGACCTCGGATGCAGGCGGAACGCCGTGAACAGGAGCCGCAGGACGGCCATCAGACGGTGCCCTTCATCAGCAACGACACGAACGGGACGGGCACGTCGTCCCGGGGCCCCTGCCAGGTCACCGCTCCGGCCTCCAGGACGACCACCTGGTCGACGAGGTCCAGCGCCTGACCACGGTGGGTGACGAGCACCGTCGTACGGCCGGCCATCAACCGGGCCATGGCGTCGTGCACCACCCGCTCGGTGGCCGGGTCCAGATGCGAGGTCACCTCGTCCATCACCAGGACGCGCGGGTCACGTACCAGGACCCGCGCCATGGACAGCAGGTGTCGCTGGCCGATGGACAGGCTCGACCCGTCGCCCGTGATGACGGTGTCCAGCCCGGCCGGCAAGTCGGCCAGCCAGCTCGACAACCCCACCGCCCGGAGCGCGTCCGCGATCGCCCCGTCCTCGACGGCCGCGTCGAAGACCGCGACGTTGTCGCGCAGGCTGGCGTGGAACAGGTAGGTCTCCTGGGTGACCACGCCCACCTCGGCGCGGACCGCCCGGACCGGCAGGTCGGTGGTCGCGACACCGCCGATGGTCACGGTCCCCTGATCAGGGTCGTACGCCCGCCAGATCAGCCCGGATGCCGTGCTCTTGCCGCTTCCGCTGCGGCCGATCAGCGCCAGCGCCCCACCCGCGGGCACCCGGAAGCTCACCTCCCGCAGCACCACCCTGACGCCGTCGTAGCTGAGGCTGACATCGCGGAACTCCACGTCGGAGCCGGGTACGGCGCGCTGCGGGCCGGGCGTCTCCGCCACCGGCAGCGCGAGCAGGTCGGCGATGCGGTCCAGACTGCCCGAGGCGGTGGCCAGGTCGGAGAGCCGCTGGCTGACCCGGTAGAGCGCGTTGCTCAGCACGCCGATGTACTGATAGGCGAGGAACACCGTGCCGAGCGCGACGCCGTTGCCGGTCAGCAGGAACCCGCCGAGGGCCAGGACCGCCGCGGACGCGATCGCCACACCGAGTTCCAGGCCGCTGGAGGAGACCCGCAGTCCCGCCCCGGCCCGCGCCATCGCCCGGCGCAGACCGGTCAGCGGCTCGGACAGTCGGTCGAGCGTGTAGTTCTCGGCGGATGCCGCCCGGATGTCCTCCCGGCGGGAGAGCCGCTCGAACAGGAAGCCGGACAGCCGCGAGCGGGCCCGACGTTCGGCCCGCAGCCACGGCCGCGCGACACCCTGCGCGCGTACCACGAGGACGAAGGCGATCGCCCCGCTGACCGCGAGCGCGCCGCCCAGGCGCCAGTCGCTGATCACCGCCACCGTCACCACGCCGACGGTGAGCAGCGAGGCGGCGAGCACGTCGAAGATGAACGAGGACAGGTACTGCTCCAGCGTCGTGGTGTCGCCGTCGATGCGTTCCAGCAGGTCACCGCTGGGTACCCGAGTCAGGAACGCGTGGTCCAGTTGCAGGACGTGATCCACCAGGTCGATCCGCAGGTCGTTGGTGGAGTGCTGCGCCAGTCCCACGGCCAGCCGCCCGGAGATCAGCGTGACGGCCAGATTCGCCACCGCGATGATCAGGTAGCCGACGGCGATGCGGAGGAGCTCCGGCGTGGACGCCCCGGCCGCGGCCTGGTTGATGAAATGGGCGGCGATGAGCGGATTCACCGTCACCATCGCGATGTCGGTGAGCACCAGGAGCGCCAGGACCGACCCCCGGCGGCGATAGGGCCCCAGGTAGTGGGCGATCAGCGCGCCCGGCCCGCGGGCCCGGTCCACTCCCGGGACCGCCGCCGTTCCGTCCGTACCGCCACCACTCACGACGATGCGTCCTCAGCCTCGGACGGGTCGATGGTCCGACAACGAACAGTACGCGGTTCGTCACGGGACGCACGTACGCCGGCGGACCGGACGCGCGGGGCCACCGGGGGTCGGCTCGGCGGGAAGGACCAGTCCATGTCATCTCCTTGCTGCCGGCGGAAGGCGCCGACGACAACTAGCGCCGACGATCCTTCGACGCACTAGGAACACTTCGCGCCGTGGTCCGGTCCTGGGCGACCCGCGCCAGGTCCGCGGCGCCGATCAGCCCGGCGTCGTGGCCCAGCGCCGCCGGCACCACCCGTGCGACGGGCCGGTGCCCGACGCCGGTCAGGTGCCGACGGAACGACGTGCGAACCGGCGTGAGCAGCAACTCGCCCGCCTCGGCGACGACGCCCCCGCCCAGCACGAAGCACGGCGGGTCGAGCACGGCGGCCAGTCCGGCCAGGCCCCGCCCCACCCAGTCGCCCAACCAGGCCAGCAGATCGAGTGCCGCGGGATCACCCGCGCGGGCGGCGCGGGTGATGGCGGGACCGGCGGGGGCGTCCGCGCCCGCCACCACGCCACGCCGGCGCCCCTCCCGTACCAGGGCGCCGCCGGACCCGTACATCTCCCAGCAGCCGAAGGCGCCACATCCACAGCGCCGGCCGTCCGGCACCACGCACAGGTGCCCCAGTTCGGCGGCGACCCCGTGACTTCCCCGGAACAGATTCCCGTCCAGGATCAGCCCGCCGCCGATACCGGTGCCGATCGTCACGCACACCAGGTTGCGCTCGTTCCGGCCCGCGCCGTGGCGTGCCTCGCCCCACGCCGCGGCATTCGCGTCGTTCTCCACCACCACGGGAAGGCCGAGCAGTCCTTCCAGGGACGTCCGCAACGGTTCACCGGTCCAGCCGATGTGCTTGGCGAAGAGGACGGTCGCCCCGTGTTCGTCGACGAATCCGGCGGCACCCACGCCGACCGCGCCGATGTCGTACCTTCCGCGTACCGCACCGACCAGGCGGCACAATTCCGGAACGACCTCGGCTGTCGCCGCCGGAGTGCGATAACTTCGGTGGGCCACGACCCGTCCGGCCGCATCGACCACACCCGCCGCCATCTTGGTCCCACCGACGTCCACGCCTATCGTGTGCATTCCGAATATCCAATCCGTGGATCTCGTCGCGGACCATTTCCCAGCACGGCTTGCCGGCGCTGTCCGGCGGAACACCATGCGACAGATTCCGCGCGGGGACGGCGGAAAATCGCCTGTACCGCAAATCTTCCGATTGTGATGGGGGCCGCACCATGACCGAATTCCCGGCGCCGGCCTTCGGCGTCCTGGGGCCGCTGGCGGTCCGGCACGCGCACGGCGAGATCGCCGTGACGTCGGCCCGCCAGCGGGTCGTGCTCGCCGCGCTGCTGCGGTCGGCCAACGCCGTGGTCACCATCGACCAACTGGCCGACCTGCTGTGGAACGGGCGCCGGACCGACGGGGCCACGTCGACCGTCTACAGCTACGTGATGCGGCTGCGCCGCACGCTCGGCCCCGGGCTGGGCGCGCGGGTCCGCACCAACAGCGGCGGCTACGTGCTGCGCGCCGCTGCCGAGGAGGTCGACACCGGACTGTTCGACCGGCACCGGCTGGCCGGCAAGCGGGCCCTCGACGAGCAACGCTGGGCGGACGCGGCAGCCGAGTTCGCCGCCGCCGCGCGCCTCTGGCGGGGTGAGCCGTATGCCGACGTGCCGGCCGACGCGCTGCGCTGCGACGAGGCGGAGCGGCTGCGCGAGCGGTGGCTGACCGTCCGGGAGTGGCAGAACGAGGCCGAGCTGCGCCTGGGTCGTCACGACGAGGTGATCGCGCGGCTGCGCGGGCTGACCGCCGAGCATCCGCTGCGTGAGCCGTTCACCGAGCAGATGATGCATGCGCTGTCGCAGGCCGGTCGGCCGGCTGAGGCGCTGGGCGTCTACGAGTCCGCCCGGCACCACCTGATCGGCCAGATCGGCCTCGGGCCCGGCCCGGAACTCAGGAGCCGACTCGACGCGATCCTCGGTACCTGGTCGGACTCCGACGGCGACTGGGATCTGGTACCGGCGCCGACCCGCGCCCCGACGCCGGCGCAGCTCCCCGCCGACCTGCCCGACTTCACCGGCCGGGAGTCCGTCGTCGCCGAACTGGGCGCCCTGGTGACGGCCGACGCACGACGGCAGACGGCCACCGTGGTGACCATCACCGGCGCGGCCGGCACCGGCAAGACCGCGCTCGCCCTGCGCGTCGCCCACTCGTCGCGCGGCGGCTACGGCGACGGACAGCTGTTCGTGGACCTCGGCGGCAGCAGCGACCGGCCGCTGGGCACGGGCGAGGCGCTGGCCCGCCTCCTGCGTGGCGTCGGCGTTCCGGCGTCCACGGTTCCCGAGACGGAGGACGAGTGCGCCGCGCTGCTGCGCAGCGCGCTGGCCGGCCGTCGGATCCTGCTCCTGCTCGACGACGCCGCCGACGCCGACCAGGCCCGTGAGCTGTTGCCCGGCGCCGGCACGTGCGCGGTGATCGTGACCGCCCGGAGCCGGCTGACCCGGGTGCCCGGCGACCACCACGTCGCCCTGGACGCGCTGCGCCCCGAGGAGTCCCACGCCCTGTTCGCGCGGCTCGTGGGCCGGGACCGGGTGGCTGCCGAGCGGCACGACGCCGCGGCCGTGGTGGCGGCCTGCGACGGCCTCCCCCTCGCACTGCGGCTGGTCGGTGCGCGGATAGCCGGCCATCCGGGCCGCCGGATCGCCACCCTCGCCCGACGGCTGCGCGACGAGTCGCAACGCCTGACCGAGCTCCGGTCGGGCAACGACGGGGTCACCGCGCGGATCGACGCCAGCCTGGCGCGGCTGCCGGGCGGCGGCCCGGTCGATCCCCGCGCGCTCTTCGCGCTGCTCGGGATCATCGCGGTGCCGGATCTCGGCCCGGAGGCCTGCGGCGCCCTGGCCGGCGCCGGCGTGCGGGACACCGAGGCGGCGTTGGACCTGCTGGTCGACCTGCACCTGGTAGAACTCGATCAGGCCGGCCGCTACGGGCTGCGCGCGCTGCCGCGGCTCCGCGCCACCGAGCTGGCGTGGCACCACCCGGCCGACGCCCGGACCCGGGCGGTCGAGCGGCTGGTGCGGTGGTACCTGCACTCGGCCGAGCGGGCCGACCGGCTGCCCACCCCGCACGGCGTCCAGCCCGGTCAGCCGGTCCCGCCGCCGTCCACCCGAGGCGCGGCGAGGCGGTGGTACGACCGGGAACGCCACTGCCTGCCGTCCGTCGCCCGGGCCGCCGCCGAGGCTGGCCTGCACGAGGAGCACCGGCGCCTGGCGACCCTGATCGAGCGCGACCGCACGACCGCCGACCCGCGCCGGGCCGGTGCCTACGCGGTCGTCTGAGCCGCCGGCTCCGGCGGAACTCATCGCGGCAACCGGAGGGCGGCCACCGAGGTCACCGCGCCGTACGGCCCGGTGCCGGTGAGACAGGCGGAGCCGCAGCGGGCGGCCAGCTCCAGTGCCCCCGCCACGCCGAGGTTCGCGCCGAGACCGACGGTGAGGGCCGCGGCGAAGGTGTCCCCGACGCCGTAGGTGTCCAGGATCGGCCCGTCGACCCGCGCGGCCGGATAGACGCCGGCGTGGTCACCGGCCACGGTGAAGGCGCCACCGTTCGCGCCGTCCGTCACCACCACCAGTCCGGGCGCCTCCGCCAGCAGCTCGGGTCGGTACCGTTCGGCGCCGTCGCGGGCGCTGCCGACCATCGCGTCCGGGCGTACCCCGGCCGCGGCCACCGTCTCCAGCTCGCGGGTGGTCACCACGAGGGATCTGGCGGCGCGGGCCGACCGGAGCACGCCGGGCGCCCCCGCCGCGAAGAAGACCGCGTCGAAGTCGGCCAGGTCGTCCCAGGGGAGCGGATCCTCCGCCTCGGGGTGCAGCCGGGGCCCGAGCGTCACCGTCGTCCGCTCCCGTGTCGCGTCCACGAGGCTGACCGCCGTGCGGGTCGGCGCGGCCCGGGTCACGGCCAGCACCTCGACGCCGCGGCCCTTCAACGCCGAGCGGGAGCGTTCGCCCGCCTCGTCGTCGCCCAGCGCGGTGAGGAAGACACACCCGCCGGTCAGCTCGGCCATCCGTACCGCAGCGACCGCGCCGCCTCCGGCCGGGCCCTCCCAGGTGACGGCCGCGTGCACGACCTCGCCACGGTCCGGCACCCTGCCGAGCTCGGCGATCGTCGTCCACTCCACGTGGCCGATCACTGCCACCCGCATCGTTGGCTCCTCACGTCGTGGCGTCCCCGTCGTGGCACCCACCCTCACCGATCGCCCTGGTACCGGGCTGACATCGCCACCAGCCCGCTGCCAGGCCGATGCCAGACCGGGGTGGTTGTCTGCCCTGGCAACCGGCCAGTGGTCGCCGCGCAAGCGTGAAGGGAGCCAGCTACGTGGCAGTACTCACTCGGGAGCGCTGGGCGCACGACACCCGTACCCGAGCGGTCTTCTTCGACTTCGACGGGACACTGTGGGACCCGGAAAAGCTGATCTTCCAGGCGCACGCCGAGATCTTCGCCGAGGCGGGCACCTCGCTCGACCACGACCTGTGGACCCGTGCCGTGGGCCGGATCGGCGCCGACATCTGGGGCCAACTCGGCGCGCTCGCCGGCGGGCCGGTCGACCGGTCGGCGCTGGACCGGCGACTCGAACGCCGGCTCGACCAGTTGCTGGTGACCATCCGGGCGCGCCCCGGTGTGCCCCGGGTGCTCGCCGAGGTGGACGCGCTCGGCCTGCCCCGGGGCATCGTCAGCAACAGTTCGCGGGCCTGGGTGGAGCGTTACAGCCGGCAGTGCGGTGTCGCCGACGGCTGGCGGACGATCCGGTGCGCCGACGCCGACCCGCGCATCGCCAAGCCGGAACCGGCGCTCTACCTGGCGGCACTCCACGACCTGCGGGTCCCGGCCGAGGCGGCGATCGCCTTCGAGGACACGCCGAGCGGCGTCCACGCCGCCAAGGCGGCCGGGATCAGGTGCGTCGCGGTGCCCAACCCGGTCACCGCGGCGCTCGACCTGAGCGCGGCGGACCTGCGCCTCGAATCGTTCGAACAGCTCCGCCTCGCGCAGGTGCTGGAAACACTCGTCCGACCATGACGGAGGAAACATGACCATCCACGCGGACCCGACCGGCGCGCTCGGTGGCGACGACCCGCTGTCGGGCTACTACTACCGCCCGGACCCGCTCAAGTTCGTCCGCGGTGAGGGCGTATGGGCGTACACGGAGGACGGGCAGCGTTTCCTGGACTGCTCCGCCGGCACCTTCAACCTGTCCCTCGGCTACTCACACCCGGAGATCGTCCGGGTGATCCAGGAACAGGCGCCGAACCTGATCCACGTCACCTCCAAGTTCCAGACCGACGCGCTCAACGACCTGGTGCGCGGCCTGACCGAGGTGGCCCCGCCCGGGCTGGAGAAGGTCCACCTGAAGTCGGCCAGCGGCTCGGACGCCAACGAGGGCGCCATCAAGATCGCCCAACACGTCACCGGTAAGTCCGACGTGGTCAGTCTCTTCCGCGGCCACCTCGGGCAGACCATCGCCATGACGGCGGCCTCCGGCGCGGCGTTCCGCCGGGCGCCGTTCACCTTCCAGATGCCCGGCGTGGTGCACGTGCCGGACCCGTACTGTCTGCGCTGCTTCTACAAGCAGGAGTACCCGAGCTGCAACCTGCTCTGCGCCGAGCGCATCAACGACTTCATCGACTACGCCAGCTCCGGCAAGGTGGCGGCGGTCATCGTCGAGCCGATCTCCGGCAACGGCGGCAACATCGTGGTGCCCGACGGCTACCTCCAGGCGCTGCGCCGGCTGTGCGACGAGCGCGGGATCGCGCTGATCTTCGACGAGATCCAGACCGGGTTCGGCCGGACCGGTCACATGTTCGCGGCCGACCACTTCGGCGTCTCGCCGCACATGCTGACCTTCGGCAAGGGGCTCGGCGGGTCCGGCATGCCGATCGCCGGGATCCTGACCGAGGAGCGGTTCGCCGGCCTCACCGCCCACCACATCAACTCCACCTTCGGCGGCAACGTGCTGGCCGCGACGGCGGCTGCGCGGACGCTCCAGATCATCCGCCAGCCCGGCTTCCTGGAGCACGTCCGCGCTGTCGGCGCGCACATCCGCACCAGGCTGGAGGAGCTGGCGGCCAAGGTGGGCTTCGTCCGTGAGGTACGCGGGCTGGGCCTGATGCTGGGCATGGAGATCACCGACGCGGACGGGCGCCCGGACGCGAAGCTGACGAACCACCTCGCCGAGGAGGGCATGGCGCACGGGCTGCTGCTGCGCACCTCCCTCTACGGGTACGGCAACGTGCTGAAGGTCCGGCCGGCTCTGATCATCAGCTTCGCCGAGGCCGACGAGATGTGCGACCGCCTCACCCAACTCTTCCTCTCGGTGCGGTGAGCGCCGTGCGTGACCTGCTGCTGGGCCTGGCGCAGCACATCCGGGAGACCGTCGTGGCCGGCCGCGGCACGGTCGGTCGACATTACGTGAGCGGCGCGGCGCAGGGCGGTGACGCGGAGTTCCCGGTCGACGTGCTCGCCGAGCGGGCCGCCGCCGACTTCCTGCGGCGCACCGGACAGTCGGTCGCCTGCTACACCGAGAGCGCCGGTCTGACCGTGCTCGGGGACGACCCGCGGCACGTGCTGATCATCGATCCGATCGACGGCACCCGCGCGGCGGCGGCCGACCTGGAGATGGCGTGCGTGTCCATCGCCGCGGCGCCGTACCCGGGCGAGCCGACCATCGGTGACATCACGCACGCGGTGCTCACCGAGATCAAGACCGGCAACTGGTTGTACGCCGACGAGGACGGCACCGCCGTCGAGTCCGGCGGGTTCCCGGACCCGGTGCCGCGCCTGAGCGACACCGGCGAGGTGGAGCGGATGTTCTGGTCGCTGGAGTTCAACGGTCATCCCACCGGCATGATGATCGACGCGTACGGGCACCTGATCGACGCCTCCGCGAACCGCGGCGCGGTCTACGTCTTCAACTCCGCGTCGTTCTCGCTCTCCCGCATCGTGACCGGGCAGATGGACGCGTACGTCGACATCGGCAACCGCATCCTGCGCGACCGGCCGGAGTCGGAGGCCGAGTTCCGCCGGGTCGGGCACGGCAGCATCCTGCACCTCTTCCCGTACGACATCGCCGCCGCCGTGTTCATCGCCGAGCGGGCCGGCGTGGTGGTGACCGACGCCTACGGAAAATCCCTGCACGACACGTTGCTGCTGGACATCGGTCCGCTGAACCAGCGGTCCTGCATCGCCGCGTCCACGCCCCGCCTGCACGAGCTTCTCCTGGCGGGCATCCGGTGGTGACCGCCGCCGCTGCGGAGACGTGCCGGGACGCCGCCGCCGAGCGGTTCGGCGTGTCCGTCGGCGCGGAGATCCTGGAGGGCGGCTCGTCGGCCCGGGTCTACCACGCGCTCCGGCCAGACGGTTCGCCGATGGTGTTGAAGGTCGTGACGGCGCGGCCCGGCACCGTCGACGGTCACGACCTGGCCTCGTTCCGGACGAAGGAGTCGCAGATCGACCTGGCCCGCCGGCAGGCGCCGCGGCTCGGCGGGCGGTACCAGCCGATCGTCGACAGCGTGCACGGACCCGACTGGGCGGCGCAGCTCACCCCGTACTTCCCGTCGCAGGACCTCGCCGCGCCGCTGCGGGCCGGCGACAGCGGCGCCTTCTTCGACACCTACCGCAGCGTGGCCACCGAGCTCATCGGGCACGGGTACGCCGCGACGACGACGGCGGCGCCGGCGGACTACCTGGACCGGGTGGTCATCGCGCGCTTCTTCCGCCGGCTGCCGATGCTGCGGCGGGCCCTGCCGGAGCTGACCGGCGCGGACGTGTTGCTCGTCAACGGCCGGCGTTGTCGCTCTCCCGTCCGCGTCCTGACCGAGTTGCGTGACCGGGAGGCCGGCCGGCTCGCCCGGCTCGCGCCCCGCCGGCTGGGCTTTCCCGCGCACGGGGACGCGAACACCCGCAACGTGTTGGTCGCCCCCGACCGCCGGGACTTCCGGCTGATCGACCCACGCGGGTCGACCGCACCGCTGGACCCGGTCTACGACCTCGCCAAGGCGCTGTTCAGCCTCTCGGTGTGGGATCCCGCGTTGCGGCGCGGCTGCGTGGTGCGGCGGCTCGGCGGGACGCCACCGTCGTACCGGGCCGGGCTGCGGGACACCAGCGAGCACCCGTACCGGGAGGCGGTGCTCGGCTTCGTGCCCTTCCTCGCCGACCTGCCCTGTCTGCGCGAGCTGCTCGACGACCCCGGGTGGCGCGCCCGGCTGCTGCTCACGCACGACCTGCACGTGCTGTCGGAGGCGGCGTGCCGACTCTCGGACGACAAGCCCCGGTGGGGCGCCGACGGGCGGCCGGTCACGCCGGTCGAGCTCGCCGCCTTCCACTACCTGGTCGGCGCGGTGCTGCTCGACGACCTCGTGGAGCAGTTCTCCGCCGGCGACGAGCCGGACCCGGAGCGGCACCTCGCCGACCTTCCGTGGTAGCCGACGTCCGGGTCCATGCGACGAAAGGAGACCGCCGTGACCGGCACCATGCCCGCGTACGCGTTCCATGCCGCCGACGTCCGGGGGACGCTCACCCGCCGGCCGACGCCGACCGTCACCAACCCCGACGACGTGCTCGTCAGGGTCACGATGACCGGCATCTGCGGCACCGACCGTGCCATCCTGTTGGGCGAGGCGGAGGCGGCCCCGGGGGTCGTGCTCGGCCACGAGGCCGTCGGGCGGGTCGCGGCGGTCGGCGCGGCGGTGCGCGGCCTGCGCGGCGGGGCCCGCGTGGTGGTGAACCCCACCTATTACTGCACCGCGTGCCGGATGTGCCGGCGTGGACGCATGGCGCTGTGCCGCGCCAAGGAGGGCCGCGAGATCGGCGTCGACCGCGACGGCACCATGGCGCGGTACGCGGTCGTGCCGGAGCGCTTCGTCCATCCGATCCCGGACGGGCTGCCGGACCGGCGGGCCGCACTGGTCGAGCCGTTGGCCTGCGTGCTGAACAACCTTCGCTGCGCGGCACCCCGTTGGGACGACGACATCCTGGTCCTCGGCGGCGGCCCGATCGGCGCGCTCTGCGCGCTGGTCCTGGCCTTCCGGGGCTTCCGGGTCCGGCTGACCGAACCGGATCAACGCCGGGCCGCGCTGGTACGGGAGGCGCTGCCCCGGTCGGTCGACGTCACCGCCGTCCCCGACCTCGCCCGGCCGCCGGATCTGGTCGTGGACAGCGTCGGCACCATGCCCGGAGTCGGGGTCGAGCTGGTGGAGGACGGCGCCACCGTCCTGGTGATGGGCGAGCGTCTGGGCAGCGTCGCCGACATCTCCCTGCACCGGCTCGCGACCGGCGCGATCCGGGTGGTCGGCGCCGGCCCGTACGCGCCCGCCGATTTCGAGTCAGCGTTGGACCTCGCTGCGGACCTGCCGCTGGAGTCCCTGGTCAGTCACGAGATCCCGCTGCACCACGCCGACAAGGCCATGGCCATGCTCGGCGTCCCGGACCCGCTCGACGGGTACGCCGCGCTCAAGATTCTGCTCACCGTCCCGGCGACCGACGGATGAGCCCCGTGATCCGGGCCGGCGTGGTGGTCGTCGACGACCGGCCGGACCTGCTGCTGACCGGCGACTATCCGTACTACCGCGATCCGGCCGGGCGGTGGGCGGCCAAGCTGTCCGCGATGCGGGCGGCCGGACTCACCACGATCAGCTTCTACGTTCCGTGGCGGCACCACGAACTGGAGCCGGGCCGTTTCGCGTTCACCGGGCCGGGCAACCGGGACCTGCTCGGGTTCCTCGGCCTGGTGCAGGCCGCCGGCTTGTGGGCGATGCCGAAGCCCGGACCGTACGTGCACGCCGAGCTCCCCCTCGGTGGACTGCCCGATCGTGTCGGGCCAGCCGGGGGCACCGGCCGGACCGCCGCGCTCTGCGCCACCGGCGAACCGCTGTCCGCGCAGGGCTATCCGCTGCCGTCACCCCATGACCCGGTCTTCCGGGAGGACGCCGGGCAGTGGCTGCGCGCGGTCGGTGACGTGCTGCGTCCCCTGATCCATCCGCACGGGCCGGTGGTGGCGGTGCAGGTGGGCAACGAGGGCTGGTTCGGCGAGACGGCGCTGGCGGCCTCCGCCCTGGACTACTCGGCGCCCGGCGTGGCGGCGTTCACCCGACGGCATCCCGGCCGTCGACCGCCGCGCCCGGGCGCGGGCGGCGGGTACGCCGCATGGGCGGCCTGGCTCAACGAGTCGCTGGCGGACGGGCTGGACGACATCGGCGCGCACCTCGACCTGGACGTGCCGCTGCTGATGAACGCCGCACCGCCGGCGGAGGCGCGATCGCCGGGCCTGGACGCCTGGCTGAGCCGCAGCGGCCCGGCGACGCCCCGCACGGTCCACTACGGATTCACCAACTGGACCGGCGACCTCGCCGACGACGACGAGTTGACCCGGTACGTGCTGGCCGTCAAGCGCGCTCCCGGGCCGGCGATGGAGGAGAACTGGTCGTTGCCCTGGGTCAGCCCCGCCTGCGCCGCGGCATGTGTACCGATCTACCGCTCGCTGCTCGGCCTCGCCTGCGGCGCCACCGGCATCAGCGTCTACACCGGCTGCGCCACGGCCGGATGGGACGAGCACCTCACGATGGACGCGGCACATCGACGGACGGTCGCCGGTGACCCGGCGCTTCTCGATCCGCCGTACGGCGACGCGGCGCCGATCGGCGTGGACGGGTCGCCCGGTCCGGGCCTGGACGCGTTGCGCGAGTTCACCGGATTCCTGCGGGCGGCGGGACCGGCCCTGGCGGCGAGCCGGCCGGAGGTCGACGTCGTCCTCCTCGTCCGGCCCGAGCAGGCCGCGCTCACCTCGTGGGGGGTCGACACGGAACCGCCCGCGGACCGGACGATCGCGCCGTTCGTGCGGCACTGCCTGCGGTACGGGGTGCCGTTCTCGATCGCCTACCGCGAGGCGGAGGACGACGACCGGCGCCGCCCGTTGGTCACCACCTCCGGACCGCTCATGCCGGCCGGGCTCCAGGAACTCCTGGTGACGCACGCCCGTGCGGGACGGCCGTTGTTGGTGCTGGGTGAGCTGCCGACGGCCGACGAGCGAGGCGGGCGCTGCACCCGCCTGGCCGACGCCGTCCGCGCGGGCCTGCCGATCACCGTCGCCGCGGACGCCCGTACCGCGCTGGCCGCCTGGCCCCCCACGGCACCACGGGCCGACCGGACCGGCGACGGCGTCCTCCAGTTGCGCCGCATCGGCCCCGCCGGTGACGTGTTCGTCTTTCTCTTCCACCCGCCGGTTCCCGGTGCCGGCGCCGACCCGGCGCCGGTGACGACGACGATCATGGGCGAGACGCTGCGTACCACGCTGATGCCGGGCGGCTGTGCGGTCGTCCACTGCCGCGACGGAGAGTTGGCCGGCGCCTATCTCAAGGGTCACCACGAGTTACTGGGCCTCACCATCCGGGCCGACATCACTTTCGGTGATGATCGGATTGCCGGTCATCGAGCCGGTGACCTCTCGGCGCATCGGCATCCCTCAAGATCAGCATTTCGAATCTAGTTTCCGCACCAGAGCGCCCACCCGCCGACCACCGGCCCGTGCACCCCGGACGACATTCGCCGCGCCGCGCCCACCACCCACGCCACTTCAGTCATCGAGTACGCCTGTGGACACTCCTGCGCTTGGCACCACATGGAGAACGATCCATACCGCGCATTCCTGACAACGCCATGGCAAAGAAATCGGTGGGGTTGTAGAAATGCCACTGAAGCTCGGCCGCTTGATCGATCGAGACGACTGCGTTCCACGGGGGGATGATTGTGGCTGTCAAATTTCGCACGGTGGAGGACATACCGCTCGATCGGCTGGAGATCAGCCCACGGCAGGCCCGCACCCGGGCCGTGGAGGAGGGCCTGGATGATCTCGTCGAGAACATAAGGGTCAACAACCAGCTCGAGCCGATCGTCGTCGCGCCGATCGACGGCAGGCCGGACCGTTACGAGATCATCATCGGGCAACGCCGGTTCCTCGCCCACCAGCGACTCAACCGTCGGACGATCAGCGCCGCCATCCTGGAGCGAGCGGTCGACGAGATCTCCGCGAAGGTCCTGTCCCTCAGCGAGAATCTGATCCGGCGCGACATGAACCAGCTGGATCTCATCGACGTCTGCACCGCGCTCTACCACAAGTACGGCTCCATCAAGGCCGCGGCGGACGAGCTCGGACTGCCTTACCACCAGGTGCGGTCCTACGTGAAGTACGAGCGTTTGGACCCGGAACTGAAGACGCTCGTCGACCAGGGCCAGATCGACGTGAAGACCGCCCTGCGGGTGGAGGACGCGGTCAAGGACGTGGCCCGTGAGCGGGTGGACCTCAAGGCGATCGCCTCCCAGCTCGCCGGGCTGACCCGGGCCGAGCAGATCCACCGGCTGCGATCGGTGAAGCAACTCAAGGGCAACAGCCGCACCGGCACCCATGCGATCGGCACGCCCTCGCGCGGCAGCGAGGGGGTCCGGCAGGTCGTCGTCACGCTGCCGGTGGCGGACCATCGACAGATGCGCGCCTGGGCACGCAACGAGGGCATGACCCAGGACCAGGCGGCAGCCCAGATCATCGGCGCGTTCCTGTCCCGGCAACGCAGCAGACCCGGAGTGGACTCCATCTAGAACCACCCACCGATCGCCTCGGCGAGGAAGGCCAGGGACAGGTGCACCTACCGAATCGTCACGTCGTCACATACGCGGTTCCCGAAGCGGATGCCGGCCCCGCGGCGATGTCCGCGACCTCGATCCTGGAGAACAGCCCGTCCGACGACTTCGGCTTCGTCATGCTCGATCTCGGGCTGCGCCCGGAGACCAGGCGGCGCCTCACGGCGTTGATCGGGCGCAGCCGCCTGACATTCCTCGAACCCGCCGACGAGGCGGCCCCCGCGCCCGGCACGGTGGACGCACCCCTTCGGATCTCCGCGATGCTGGCGGGGGCACACGACCGCGTCATCCATCTGGACTGCGACACCCTCGTGGTCGGCGACCTGTCGCCGCTCTCCTCGATCGACCTGGAAGACTTCCCGGTGGCCGGCACGCCGCGCCTCACCGAACCGGGCTCGGACGGCCCGCCGGCCCTGGATCCCGGCGTGCTGGTCATCGACACCAGGAGGTTCGTCGAGGAACGGTCCGGGCGCCGCGACCCGCTTCCGCCGCGCTGGAAGCGGCTCGGCTCCGAGTGGCGCTTCCCCGTCCTCGGTCGACTGCACCAGGAATGGACCGGGCCGCTGCCGGTCGTCCACCACTTCGACGCCCCGCACGATCTCGTCCACATGCGGGTGATGTACGACGAGTACCGCCGGCAGTGCATCGCGGCCGGCGGTCCCACGTTCTGACCATTCCGGCACGGCGCGAGGAGAACCCGCGGTGGAGACATTCGACAACGTGGCCCTGGTCTGGGCGACGGACGACAACTACGCCTTGCCGGCAGCCGTCTCCGGCCGGTCGCTGCTGGCGAACCTCCCGGACACCGTGCGGCCCACCATGTACGTCCTGGACCTCGGCATCTCCCCACGATCCCGGGACCTCATCGCCGCATCGTGGTCGTCGGCCGCCAGCGTCGAGTTCCTCCCGCTGGACGAGGCGCTCCTGCGGGATCTGCCCTCCACCCGGTGCGAGAACCGGGAGTTCGCGCCGACGGTGTTCGCGTACCTGCTCGTTCCCGGCATGCTGAGCGGGCGGCATCGGCGGATGCTCTATCTGGACGCGGACACGCTGGTGGTCGGTGACGCCCGGCCGCTGGCCGATCTGCCACTCGGCGAGCACGCCTTCGGGGCGGTGCACGACTGGGACTTCGGGGCAGAGGCGCAGGTCTTCGGCCAGCAGCACGCCGGGCGGCAGTTGAACGCGGGGGTCCTGGCCATCGACGTGGAGCGCTGGGAGGCGCTCGACGCCACGCGGCGCGTCTTCGACTTCGCCCGCGGGCGCACCGACCTCATGCTGCCCGACCAGGACTCACTCAACGTCGCGCTCGGCGGGCACTGGCAGGAGTTGAGCTACGAATGGAACTTCCAGGTCGCGCGGACGGTGGTCCGTGAGCACCGGGGACCGCTGCCGCGGATCCTGCACTACGGCGGGGCCCGCAAGCCCTGGCTCGGTCGCTCCGCCCTCCCCCACTTCTTCCGGCTCTACCAGGGGTACGCGCGCATGACCGCTTTCGACACCACCGCCATGCCGGCGCGCGCCTATCCCGGCTGGTGGGAGGACGACGGCAGGTGAGCCGCGCCGGCGGATTCCGTTTTTCACACCTCGGCATTTCCGGGAAAACATTTGTCGGAATGCGCTTTCGCAAATCAGGATGGTAGCGTCGAGAATCCAATGGACATCACTATCCGGGGAGCTGACGTGAGCCATTGCCAAGGTGCCTGCGAATGCGGAGCGGTTGCCACGAATCTTGCCGAGCACGGCGTCGAACACTGCTTCGCGGTGCCGGGCGCACCGATCACCCATGTGGCGGAAACCGCCGCGGAACTGCTCTCCGGCTTCGAATGGTCGGTCAACGAAAAAGTCGCCGTGGAAAACGCGCTGGGGTTGTCCTTCATCGGGCGGCGAAGCGCAGTCATGTGCAAACAGAACGGCCTCAACGTGGCTTTCGACGCGCTGCTGAACGCGGCGGTGCACTCGATCGGCGCGGCCCTCGTGCTGATCGTGGCCGACGATCTCGACTGCTCCCGTTCCACCGCCATGCAGGACAGCCGCGACCTCGCGGAGATCCTGCGGATCCCACTGATCGAACCGACCCTCGACGGGGACCTGGCGCACTGCATCAGCACCGCCGTCCGCCTCTCCGAGGCCGAATCCGTACCGGTCGTCCTGCGGTTGACCGGCACCGTGCCGACCGGTGCCGGCGGCGGCCCCGAGGCGGTCGGCGACACCGTCTCCGGCGAGCGGCCGAGGCTCGACCCGGCGGTCGCCCAGCGGCTCACCAAACTGGGCCGGGTCCAACACCGCCGCCTGCGCCGGCACTCCACCGGCTCACCCGTGCCGGGCGCCGAGCCGATGCTCGCCTGCGCGGACACGCACGAGGTGGGATTGATCTACTTCGGCCACTCGGCGGTAGCGGCGCCGGACGGCGCGTGCCGGCTGACGTTACGCCGACTCGACGGTGACCGGGACGAGAAGGAGATCGCCCGTTTCGTCGAGGAACACGCCCGGATCGTCGTCCTCGAGAGCCCACTGCCGCACGTGGAGCGACGCATCCGCGAACAGGTCCCCGGCGGCCACCAGGCCATCGGGCGGATCAGCGGGCACCTGCCGCCGGAGGGACCGATCGGCGCTGACGCGATCAGCCGCGCGCTCGCCGAGGGTCCCGCCGACTGGCGGCACGTCCAGGCCAAGACCTCCGGTGACTCCACCTACCCGCCGTTCCATCCGGCGTTCGCGGCGATCGCCGATCTCCGCCGGGCAGGAGTCTTCGTCGCGACCGACGTCGGATCGTCGGTCAACCTCTGTTACGCGCCGTACGAGGCGTCGGACGCGGCGGTGTGCCTCGGCTCGGCGGTCTCGGTGGCCGGCGGCGCGGCCCGCGGCGATGCGCCCGCCGTAGCGGTCATCGGCGACTACGCCCTGCTGCACACCGGGTTGCAGAGCCTGCTCGACGTGGCGGTGCGGCGCATTCCGGTGGTTGTCGTGGTCCTGGTCAACGGCACCCAGGACAAGACCGGCGGTCAGCCCCTGGCCCCCAGCGCGGACCGCCCGGACACCGCGGACGCGCTGATCGACCGCCTGGTCCGGGCGGTGGGTCCGGACCTGCCGGTGGACCGGCTGGACTGCTCGGCGACCACGGCGACCGCCGCTGTCGCGCAGCTGAACTCCCGCCTCGCGGATGCTCCCGGCGTGGTGCTGGTCCGGGAGTCCGCGCCCGCTCCCGCCTGAGCACCACCGCCACGGGCGACGAGCTGCCGGTCGTGGCCCGGATCCCGATGCGGGCGGCCGGGTCACGCCCACCAGGTGCCCGGCGGCTCCGTCGCGACGGCCTACGGTTTGCGGGCCAGCAGTCCGACGAAGGTGTGGTAGGTGTCGGTCTGCTTCAGCGCGGGCGTGCCCGGATCGGGACGCCACTCGGCCAACGGCACCAGCCCCGGCTCCAGCAGCGTCAGCCCGTCGACGAAGGAGAGGATCTCCTCGTCGGTACGCCAGCGGCCGGTGCCGAGCGACTCGTTGAACACCCGCTCGACCTCGCGGGCCTTCCGGGAACCGTCCGGGTCCCGCTCACCCGGGTCACGGAAGTGCGAGACCGCCACGTAACTGCCCGACGGCAACGCGTCGATCAACTCCGCCGACACCGCTCCCGGCTGCTCGTCGTCGCCCAGGTGGTGCAGGATCGCGAAGAGCAACAGCCCGATCGGCCGGTCGAAGTCGAGGAACCGACGGACGTCCGGGTCGTCGAGGATCTCCTGCGGCCGGCGGATGTCGGCCTGGATCACCGTCGCGGTGCCCTCCGCGGCGAGCAGGGCCCGCCCGTGCGTCAACACGATCGGGTCGTTGTCCACGTACACCACCCGGGCGGTCGGGTTGTGCTCGGTGGCGACCTCGTGCACGTTGCCCTGGGTGGGCAGCCCGGACCCGATGTCGAGGAACTGGTCGATGCCGGCCTCGGTGACGAGGAAACGGATCACCCGGCGCAGGAACGCCCGGTTCGCCTGCCCGGCGGCCGGCCCGTCCGGCGTGATCCGCAGAGCGTGCTCGGCGACCTTCCGGTCGACCTCGAAGTTGTCCTTACCGCCCAGGAAGTAGTCGTAGACCCGGGCCACGCTGGGAACGGTGAGGTCGATTCCGGGGGGTGCGGCCTTGTCGCGCGTCAACGGCTTCTCCATCCGATCCTGATCAGCACACCGGTCCGTGGGCGGTTGCCCGGGAGTCTAGCGACCGGACGATGTGGACCGTCGCCCCCGCTGGTACCGCTCCCAGCGGATCGGCCCGGCGACCAGGAAGCACGTCGAACGGCGACGCCCGGCGTGTCGGGCATCGGCAGACCGCCCTCCGTCGTCCAGATGAGCCGCGACGATGTCCGGGCCGAGAGCGATGACGACGGGGTGGATCGCGGCCGAGGGTCATCGGCAGCGCCATGCGCTCGTCACGAGGGAAGCGGAGTGGTCCCCGCGCTCGACACCCCGAGGGCACGGTGGACGTGACCGAGGCCGGTGTGGGCGCGGGCGTGCTCCTGATGCGCGCCGATGTCGACAGCGATCGGGTGGGCCGCGGTGTGGTGGCGGATGTCGAGCGACCGTTGGTGGTGGTCGGTGAGCTGGCCCAGGCGGGTGTGCGGCGTACCGAGGCTGTTCAGCGTCCAGGCCTCACCCGTGCGGTTGCCGAGCTGGCGGTACAGGGCCAGCGCCTGCTCCAGGTGGGACGGGGACCCGGACCTGGCCGGCCCCGCCGGTCGCCGCTCGGAGGTGCTGGTGTCGTCGGCTGAGGTGGCGCCACACCCCAGCCACCGGTCCGGGTGGACTGCGCGGCGACCGCGCTGACCCGGCTCCTCGACCGGCGGGCCACGTCGTCCACCGGTAGCTACTGGCGGCGGGTGGTCGAGGGAGCGGCCGGGCCGGACGCGCCGTTGACGCTGGCGCCGGGGCGCAGCGGCCGGGTCACGGTGACCTTCACCCCCGACGGACCGGTCGGGCAACGGGTTGCCGGATCGCCGACGGTGACCGCGCTCTATGCGCATACCGGGGTTCGGCACGGAGGTGGCGGCGGTGCCCTACGCGTACACGCTGGGCGGCGCACGCCAGCGGCATGCCGTTCCGCAGCCGCCCCGCCGGCGCTGACCTCCACCCGTGGTCGGACGTCTTCGGTCACCGGCGTCGGCATGGCACGATGGCCGTGCCCTGCGCCGCCGGTGGCCGGGCACGACACTGATGGAGTCGGGATGTCAGAACTGGCCGGCACGCCGGTGCCAGGATTGGCGAGCCTGTGGACGCACGACCCGGTCACCGCCGGCCGGTATCGGCTGGTCGGTCGGCTGGGCGCGGGTGGGCAGGGGGTCGTCTATCTCGGCGAGGACGACACCGGTGACCGGGTCGCGGTCAAGATGGTCAACGTCGATCTGAGTGATCCACGGGCGCGGTCGCAGTTCGTGAAGGAGATCGCCGCCGCGCGCCGGGTCGCTCCGTTCTGCACCGCGCAGGTGCTCTTCGCCGAGGTGGACGGCGAGCAGCCCTACGTGGTCAGTGAGTTCATCGAGGGCCCGACCCTCTACCGGCACGTGCGCGAGCGCGGCCCGCTGGCCGGCAACGCGCTGCACCGGCTCGCGGTCGGCACCGTCACCGCGCTCGCCGCGATCCACAGCGCCGGCGTGGTGCACTGCGATCTGAAGCCGGACAACGTGGTGCTGGGCAAGGACGGTCCTCGGGTGATCGACTTCGGCATCGCCCGCGCGTTGGGAGTCACCGAGACGGCGTCCAGCCGGGTCATGGGGACCACCGCGTACATGGCGCCCGAGCGGTTCCGCAACGACGCGGTCGGTCCGCCCTGCGACGTCTTCGCCTGGGCGGCCACGATCGCCTTCGCTGCCGGCGGTCGGCCGCCTTTCGGCAATGATTCGCTCTTCGCCGTGATGCACCGGGTGCTGCACGATCCGCCCGAGCTGCCGGCGTTGCCTCCCGTGCTCGACGAGCTGATCCGGGAGTGCCTGGCCAAGGATCCGGCGGATCGGCCGGGCGCCGAGCGGGTGCTGGTGCGGCTGCTCCGGCAGGACGGCACGGTCACCGCGCCGCTACGTCGGGAGAGCCTGCTCGAGGTCGGCAACGAGACCGCAGGCGCGCCGACGCCGAACCACCCGCTCCCCCCGGTTCCGCCGACGGCACCGCAGCCGCGCCCGACGCCGCCGCAGACACCGACTCAGCCGACGACGCCGTTCCACGCCCAACCGTCGCAGCCCTCGCACGTGCCGGTGACGACCCAGCCGGCGCACGTGCCGATGACGACCCAGCCGGCGCACGTGCCGATGACGACCCAGCCGGCGCACGTGCCGATGACGACCCAGCCGGCGCACGTGCCGGTGACGGCACCCGGCGGTGGTGCGGGCCCGGGCGGCGCGTTGCGGCGACTGCGTCGTGAGGCCCTGGACGCCTGGGGCATCTCGACCGCGCTCTTCCTCGGTTCGGCTGGCGCCGCCGCCGGCTACGTCGCGTCGAGCGCGATCGGCCCGGCCGCCGCCGCCGGGGCGGTCGCCTTCGTCGTGGTCTACCTGGTTCGGCTCCTGGTCGCCACGGCGGTCGGGGGACGGTCCGGCCGCGGGTGACCCGGTTCGGTGGGGTCCGGGTCGCCGGCTGGCGCCGGATCGATAGGTTGACTGCCATCAGCCGCCCGCCGAGGAGGACGTCCCGATGACCCCATCCGCTACGCGTACCCGGCAGTGGTTGCCCTACACGGCCGCCGTCACCGCCGGGCTGCTGGTCATCGCCGGGGCGTTCGTGTTCGTCCGGCAGCGCGAGGCGGGCAGCGCGGGGGCCCGCACCGACTGCGCCACCACCCTCCAGGTCAACTCCTCGACGGAGAAGGCGGCGTTGCTGGCCGAGCTGGCCGAGCGCTACAACCGCAGCAGCCGGTCGATCAAGGGCGGTGGCTGCGCCCAGGTGCACGTCAGCGCGTTGAACTCGGGCCAGGCCACCGAGGCGCTGGCCACCGGCTGGACCCGGACCGGCCTGCCGCAACCGCAGGTCTGGCTGCCGACGTCGAGCCTGTGGACCAGCCAGCTCCGACTGCTCGACCAGGCCGCCGGGCGGGCGCCGCAGACCCCGGACCGCTACCCGTCGATCGCCAACAGTCCACTGGTGATCGCGATGCCGAAGCCCAAGGCCGAACTGGTACGCCAGCGCGGGCCGCTGGGCTGGGGGGAGATCCTGGGTCTCTCCGGGCGGGACGGGTGGGCGAGCTTCGGCAAGCCGGAGTGGGGCCGCTTCACCTTCGGCAAGGACAACCCGAACATGTCCACCTCCGGGCTGGCCGCGACCATCGCCACCTACTACGCGGCGGTGCAACGATCCAGCGACCTGACCCGGTCCGACCTGGCCGACCCCGCGGTCACCCAGTTCGTCCGCCGGATCGAGGCCAACGTGTCGCACTACAGCGACGACTCGGTGGACCTGCTGCGCAGCCTCGCCGAGGCGGACCTGGCCGGCGGGGCGGGCAGCACGGACGACATGAGCGCCATCGTCCTGCAGGAGGAGCTGGTCGACCTCTACAACACGGGGGCGCTGAGCCCTCGGCAGGACGGGCAGGAGCGGGGCCGCCGGCCGAACGTCCCGCTGGTCGCCGTCCATCCCAAGGAGGGCACGTTCAACCTGGACCACCCGTTCGTGGTGCTGCCCTCCGCCGACGAGCGGCAGCGCGCGGCGGCGGCCGACTTCCAGGCGTTCCTGACCGAGGACGCGCAGCAGGAGAGCTTCGCCCGCCTCGGCTTCCGGGACCACGAGCGCCGGGCGTCGGCGGAGCTGCTCGCCAGCGTCGGCGCCGAGCCCACCGGCGGACTGACCTACTTCGAGCCCCCGGACCCGCAGGTGGTCGGCGCGATGCTGGACGGCTGGCGCACGCTCCGCAAGAAGGCCAACATCCTGATCGCGCTGGACACGTCCGGGTCGATGCAGGCGATGGTGGGTAACCGGACCCGGTTCCAGGTCGCCTCGGCGGCGGCCGGCAAGGGCCTCGCGCTGCTCAACTCCGAGGACCGGGTGGGGCTCTGGTCGTTCTCCTCGGAGACCCCGAAGCGGCCGAAGAGCCCGTACCGGACGGAGGTCCCGCTCGGCGGGTTCGACCAGAAGCGGATCAACAGCAAGATCGCCGGCCTGCACGTCGAGGGCGGCACCGCGCTCTACGCGACGGTCCGGGCCGCACACCGGGACCTGCTCGACCGGTACGACCCGCAGCGGATCAACGCGATCGTCGTGCTGACCGACGGCAAGAACGAGTACGGCCGGGACAACGACCTGGCCCGCCTGCTCGCCGAGGTCGCCCTGGACCCGCAGCGTCCGGTCAAGGTGTTCTGCATCGCGTTCGACCGGGAGTCGGACTTCGCCACCCTGGACCGGATCGCCAAAGCATCCTCCGGCAAGGCCTTCGACGCCACCGATCCCGCGAAGATCGACGAAGCGTTCGTGAAGCTGGTCAGCAGCTTCTGACGCTCCCCCAGGTCTGTCAACCGCCAGCGGTTACGTGCACAATCGGCCAGATGACAATCACCGTAGGCCGGCCGCCTGCCCACGACACGCCGGCCGACCTCGCTCGGGGGCTGGTGACGGGCGGGGTGATCGGAGCGTCGCTGACCGCCTTCATCGGTGGCTGCGTCGTCGGGCGGGCGCCGCTGATCGTCACGGGGCTGGTCCTGCCCACGGTCTACGGCCTTGTCCTCTTCCTCGCCGCGCTGCCGCGCCGGGCCAGGGAAGCGGCCGTCGTGCCGCGCACGGCACTCGCGGTGATCGAGAGTCGGGAGGCCGTCGGGGGCGAGACCAGCGACGTGCTGGTGCGGTTCGAGCTGTCCGTCGCGCCGGACGACGCGCCCGCGTTCCGGGTCGAGATCCAGCAGGACATCAACGTCGTCGAGCTGCCCGAATACCGGCCGCGCGGGGTCGTGGTGGTGCAGTATCCGCCGGACCGACCGTGGAAGACGCGGATCGTGAAGCGGCCGACGCCGGCGTGGGAGGAGCGGGCGGCCGTGTCCCGGGTGGACTCGGCGCCCGGCCCGGCCATGAGAAGCGATTCGCCGGATGGCTGCCTCAGCGGCTTCCTCACTCTCCTCGGGCTGCTGCTCGGCGCGGCGGCCGTGCTCCTGCTGTTCCGTGCCGAACTGTTCGACTCACGCGAGGGTGACAGCGGCGCCGTCACCCCGTCCGTCTCCACCTCGTCGTCCACGACCACCGTGACGTCGGCGACGGGCACGGTCGTCCTCGGTCCCGGCCGGTCGATGCTCGACGACGGCGAGCTACGCAGGGCCGTCCAGTCGGTGACGCCGCCCGGGGAGAAACGTCAGGCGCTCACCGTCGTCGTGCAGGACCGCCTGCTGACGGTCGTCTTCGCCCCCACCGGGGTGGGCAGCGCCGGGTTCGACCCGAGATCCCTGCCCTACGATCGCATCCCCGGCCTCGTCGCGGAGGCCAGGGCCACCCTCCGCGTCGAGTCCCCGCAGAGCTGGCAGCTCACCGCGGACGGCGTCACCGGATCCCTCACCCTGAGAGTCGTGGTGACCGGCGGCGGGGCCACCGGGAGGCTCGAGGCGGACGGACAGGGCAGAGTGTTGCGGCGCAGCGGCGGTTGACCGGCTCAGCAGCGGGAGGGCGCATGGGGTGGGACGAGTTCCTGATGCTGTGGTGTGCGGCCTGGGGCGTGGCGGCCCTGGTCGGGTACGGCATGTCGCTGGCCGGAGTGACCCGGGCACAGCGGACGGTCCAGCTCACCGGGCGGATCGAGCGGGTGCGGGCGCCCCGGCACGGCGGTTCCCGCACGGGCGGGATATCGGTGGTCGTCTCCTACCGCGACCCGGCCTCGGGTCAGGAGGTCACCCTGACGAACGACGGTGACCGGGGCGAGATGATCACCGCGGCGTGGGAGGGCCGGGAGATCGGGGTCAACCACCCGCGCGGCAGACCACACGCCTACCAGTTCTCCCACGCTCCACAGGAGCCCGGTCGTGCGCCGGGTTGGCCGGGCTTCGCAGTCTTCCTGGTCTACGTCGGGCTGGTGCTCCTCGCCGCGGTGGACCGGGGCTGGCCGTGGGCGCTGATCGGCTTCGGTCTGCCGGGTGCGGTCCACGCCGCCGTTCACCTGCCCGGCGCCGTACGCGCCAGGAATCTCCGCACCAGGAAGCTGGCCGCGATGGACACCGTGCGGGGACAGGTCGTCGCGGTCCTGAAGGACGTCAGCTTCGACGAGGACAGCGGCACCTCGACCACCATCACCCCCGTCGTGTCGTTCACCACCCACGACGGCACCACCGTCACGGCCTACTGCACGTCGGGCCTCGCGGACCCCGCCGCCGCGTACGGCCGCGACGTCACGGTCCACTACACCCCCGCCGACCCGGCCGATTTCACGCTGGACCGCGCGGCCCAACACCGCTGGCAGAAGTGGGACCTGACGGTCCACGTCCTGGCCGTCGTCGTGCTCGCGGCGACGGGCGTGGCGGGCGTGGTGCTGCTCTGACGGTCACCTCGGCAGCCGTGCCGCGGCGGCGACCACCGGCTCCCGCACCGTCCTGGCCCCGCGGGAGGAAGTCCGGTTCGACCCCCGCCGGGGGCCGGCCTGCCCGTCGGCGAGTTCGGTCTGGTAGTCGCACGCCGGCGGTCCCGTACGACGGGGCACGGCGACGCGTCCGCCGACTCGGCCTGGGGATAGCATGCCCTGGCAGGTCGACTGCGGCGTCCTCAGGGCCGACAGCGACGTCGGCGTGACCAGAGGACAGCGAGGACGACGGTCCCTCCGGTAGGTGTCGGCTGACGAGCCGGGGTGGAGTAGCGGTGGCAGCCAACGGGGACCCGCGAGACGCCGACCCGATCGGATCCGGGCCGGCGCTGATGGCCTTGCGGGATCGGCAGAGCCTACGGGAAGAGGTGGCCCAGGCGCTCCGGGCGGCGATCATCGCCGGCCAGATCAGACCGGGCACGCTCTATTCGGCACCCACCCTGGCAGCTCGGTTCGGGGTCTCCCCGACCCCGGTTCGGGAGGCGATCCTCGATCTGGCCAAGGAGGGCCTGATCACGATCGTGAAGAACAAGGGGTTCCGGATCAGATCCCTGTCCGAGCGGGAGCTCGACGAGATCACCCAGATCCGGGAACTGTTGGAGATCCCGGTGGTGGCCGACCAGGTGGGGCGGCTGTCGGCGGAGCAACTGAAGGAACTCGGCGTCCTGGCGGATGCGATCGTGGTGGCCGCGGGTCGCGGCGACGTGGTGGCGTACGTCGAGGCGGACAACGCGTTCCACCTGACCCTCCTGCGTACCGGTGGGAATCAGCGGCTGGTGGACACGGTGGCCGACCTGCGCAGCCGCACCCGCCTGTACGGACTGGACTCTCTCCGCGAGACCGGGCAACTGGTGGCATCGGCGGATGAGCACGTCGAACTGGTGACGTTGCTGTCGGCCGGAGACCGGGACGCCGTGGTCGACGCGATGCGGCGCCACCTGCGACACATCCGTGGGATCTGGGCCGCGCAGCCCGAACGCTGAGGGCCTGTCACGCACCGTCGGCGCATCGCCGGGTGGCATCGGCCGGCGCATCTGATCGACACGTCTTGACGTCGCCGCACACGCTGCTACTGTAATATGTAACATATTACTGGAGGTCCAATGGAGCACGTGTCCTGGCGGGGCGTCCTGGTGGCGACCGCAGTGCCGTTCCGTCCCGCCGACCTGCGCGTCGACCACGACGCGTACGCCGAGCACATCCGGTGGCTGGCCGACAGTGGTTGCCGCGGCGTCGTGCCCAACGGGTCGCTCGGCGAGTACCAGTCGCTCAGCGCGGAGGAACGGGCGGCCGTCGTCCGTACGGCGGTCCAGGCCGCACCGCCCGGACTCGCGGTCGTTCCCGGGGTGTCCGCGTACGGCGCCGACGAGGCGCGTCGCTGGGTGGAACAGGCCGGCGAGATGGGATGCTCCGCCGTCATGCTGCTGCCGCCCACCGCCTACCGGGCCGACGACGCGGCGGTGCTGGCCCACTACCGCCAGGCGGCCAGGGCCGGCCTGCCGATCGTCGCCTACAACAACCCGATCGACACCCGGGTCGACCTCACGCCGGCCCTGCTGCACCGCCTCCACCAGGAGGGCCTGATCGTCGCGGTCAAGGAGTTCAGCGGCGACGTACGCCGCGCGTACCGTATCGCCGAACTCGCCCCCGGGCTCGACGTCCTGGCCGGTGCGGACGACCTGGCCCTCGAACTGCTGCTCGCCGGCGCGGTCGGCTGGATCGGCGGGTTCCAGAACGCCCTTCCGGCCAGTTGCGTCCGCCTCTACGAGGCCGCGACCGCCGGAGACCTGTCGACCGCGCTGCCGCTCTACCGGGCCCTGCACCCGCTGCTGCGCTGGGACTCCCGCACCGAGTTCGTCCAGGCGATCAAGCTGTCCATGGATGTGGCGGGCCGCCCCGGTGGACCCACCCGCCAGCCCCGGCAGCCGCTGTCGACGGCGGACGCCGAGGACATCCGCACGGTCACCGAGAAGCTGATCGCGGCGGGCCACCACTGATGCGCAGCAAGCGCGTCATCCATGTGGTCGACTCGCACACCGAGGGCATGCCCACCCGGGTGGTGACCGGCGGCGTCCCGGTGATCCCGGGCGCCACCATGGCCCAGCGCCGCGAGCACGTCATGGCTCACCTCGACGACCTGAGAACCTTCCTGATGTACGAGCCGCGGGGCCACTCGGCGATGTCCGGCGCGATCCTGCAACCGCCGACCCGGCCGGACGCCGATGTCGGGGTGGTCTACATCGAGGTCTCCGGCTGCCTTCCGATGTGCGGCCACGGCACCATCGGCGTGGCCACCGTGCTCGTCGAGACCGGCATGGTGCCGGTCAGCGAGCCGGTGACCACCATCCGCCTCGACACCCCGGCCGGGCTGGTGACCGCGTCGGTCACGGTCACCGATGGCCGTGCCACCGCCGTCACCCTGCAGAACGTCCCCTCCTTCGCGATGGCGCTCGACGCCCGCGTCGAGGTGCCCGGGCTCGGGCAGGTCCGCTACGACCTCGCGTACGGCGGCAACTTCTACGCCATCGTCGATCTTCCCGAGCTGGGCCTGCGTCTGGACCGGGCCGACAGGCAACGCCTGCTCGACGCCGGCCTCGCGATCATGGCGGCGATCAACGACACGGCCCGCCCGGTCCATCCCGATCAGCCGCGGATCTCCGGCTGCCACCACGTCTATCTCGCTGCGGAAGGGTCCACCGCCCGGCTGTCCCGGCACGCGATGGTGATCCATCCGGGCTGGTTCGACCGCTCCCCCTGCGGCACCGGCACGTCGGCCCGGATGGCGCAGCTACACGCCCGCGGGTTGCTCCCGCTGCACCAGGACTTCGTCAACGAGTCGCTGCTCGGCACCCGGTTCACCGGTCGGCTGACCGCCTCGTCCACCGTCGCCGGTCAACCCGCCGTGCTGCCGACCATCACCGGCCGGGCCTGGCTCACCGGCACCGCACAGCTCTTCCTCGACCCTGACGACCCCTTTCCGGCGGGATTCCTGTTGTGACCGAACCGATCCGTAGTCGTTCCCCCCAGAACCCGGACGACATCGTCGCCGAACGCGCCCCGGTCTCCCCGGACCAGGTGCGGCAACTGGCGGCCGGAGCCCGCGCGGCGCAGGACGAGTGGCGCCGCGCGGGAGCGACCGTCCGGGCCTCGGCCCTGCGTCGCGCCGCCGAGCGGTTGCGGGACCACGCCGACGCCACCGCCGACCTCGTGGTGCGGGAGGTCGGCAAGCCGGTGACCGAGGCCCGGGCGGAGGTCGGACGGGCCGCCGCGATCCTCGACTACTACGCGCAGGCATGTTTCGCCGCCACCGGGGAGCTGCTGGCCCCGTCGTTGCCGACGAACCAGGCCGGGTTGCTCTACACCGAACGCCGCCCCCACGGCGTCGCCGGGCTCGTCACGCCCTGGAACTTCCCGCTGGCGATCCCGTTGTGGAAGGCCGCTCCCGCGCTCGCCGCCGGCAACGCGGTCCTGCTCAAACCCTCTCCCGCGGCACTGGCCTGCGGAGACGAGGTGCACCGCCTGTTCCACGGACTGCTGCCGGACGGGCTGCTACAGGTCGTGCCCGGTGGGCCGGAGACGGGGCGGGCGGTGGCCGCGGTCAGCGACGTGGTCTCGTTCACCGGGTCGGCGGCGGTAGGCGCGGAGGTTGCCGTCGCCGCCGCCCGCGCCGGGCTGCCCGTCCAGGCGGAGATGGGCGGGCAGAACGCCGCCGTGGTGCTGCCCGACGCCGACCTGACCGCCACCGCCGCGATGCTCGCCCACGCCGCGATGGGGTACGCCGGCCAGAAATGCACCGCGACCAGGCGCATCATCGTGGTCGGGGACGCCGCCCCGTTCACCGAGGCGCTGGTGGCGGCCGTGGCGGCACTGCCGGTGGGCGATCCGGCACAGCCCGGTGTCGCCGTCGGCCCGGTCATCACCGCCGCCGCCCGGGGCCGGGTCCTCGACGCGGTTGACGCCGCCCGCGTCGCCGGCGGACGGATACTCACCGGCGACGCGAGTCCCGACGGCGGGTTCTTCGTCGCCCCGGTGCTGCTGGACCGGGTCGACCCGGGTCACCCGGTGGCCCGCGAGGAGACGTTCGGCCCGTTGGCCGTGATCTTCGCCGTACCGGACCTGCCCACCGCGATCACCCTGGCCAACAGCGTGCGGTACGGGTTGGTGACCTCGGTGCACGGCCACGACGTCGGCATGCTGCTCCAGGCGGCACAGGGCGTCGACACCGGACTGATCCGGGTCAACGCGCCGACCACCGGGGTGGACTTCCACGCGCCGTTCGGCGGGGAGAAGGCGTCCAGCTACGGCCCCCGCGAGCAGGGCACCGCCGCACTGGATTTCTACACCTCGCTGCGTACCGTCACCTTCGCCGCTCCCCCACCCCCGTCCCCGTGAAGGAGGTCACGTGACCCGCGCCGACCTGCGCACCGGCAGCCACGACCTGCCGGTCAGCCCGGCCCTGGAACAGTTCATGCTGTCCGGCTGGGCGGACAGCGAACACCATGACCTGCCGGCCGCCGACGTCGCGCGCTGGACCGCCATCCGCCGGGCCCGGCTGCACGCCCGGTTCCCCGGTGAACGCCTCGTCGTGCCCGCCGGGGAATACCGACGACGGTCGAACGACCAGCACTACCGCTTCCGACCGCACTCGGCCTACACCTGGCTGACCGGCGACCAGTCCTCGGACGGCGTGCTGGTGATGGAGCCCGACGGCGACGCCACCCTGTTCCTGCGGCCCCGCTCCGACCGGCGAAGCGGAGAGTTCTTCCGCGACCGGGTGTACGGCGAGTTGTGGGCCGGGCGACGTCCCACCCTCGCCGAGAGCCACGCGCGGCTGGCGGTGCCGACCCGGCACGTCACCGACCTGGAGTCGGCGCTTCGCGGGGGTGGCGTGCCCACCCGGGCGGTGCGCGCCGTCGACGCACGTGTCGACGGTCTGCTGGCCCACGCGGCCGGACCGGGCGACGCGGAGCTCGACGCGGTCCTGTCCGAGTTGCGGCTGGTCAAGGACCCCTGGGAGATCGAGCAGATGGAGCTGGCGGTGGCCATCACCATCCGCGGGTTCGAAGACGTGGTACGGGCGCTGCCGATGGCGAAGCGCACCTCGGAGCGCCACCTGGAGGGCGTGTTCTGGCAGCGGGCCCGCCTGGAGGGCAACGACGTCGGCTACCACTCGATCGTGGCGGCCGGGGCTCACGCGGCGACCCTGCACTGGACCGACAACGACGGCCCGGTCCGCGACGGCGACCTGCTGCTGCTCGACGCCGGCGCGGAAACCCGGTCGTTGTACACCGCCGACATCACCCGCGTCCTCCCGGTGTCCGGCCGGTTCAGCCCCTTGCAACGGGACCTGTACGAGCTGTGCCGGCGGGCCAATGACGCCGCCCTGGAGTGTCTGCAACCGGGTGTCGAGTTCCGAGCGTTCCACCGGGCGGCGATGACGGTCCTCGCCCACGGGCTGGCGGACCTCGGGGTGCTGCCCGGTTCACCGGAAGACGCCCTGGCGGAAGACTCCGGCCTGCACCGCCGCTGGACCCTGTGCGGCTCGGGACACATGCTCGGACTGGACGTGCACGACTGCGCCGCCGCCCGGTCCGGCAGCTATCTGGACGGGCGTCTCGAGGCCGGTCAGGTGCTCACCGTCGAGCCGGGCCTGTACTTCCAGCCGGACGACGAGTTGATCCCGGCGGAGCTGCGGGGGCTGGGCATGCGCATCGAGGAGGATGTCCTGATCACCGACGACGGGTATCGGCTGCTCTCCGACGGCCTGCCCCGGCGCGCCGGGGACGTCGAGGCGTGGATGCACCGGATGGCGTCGTGAGCCCGGCCGGCGCGGACGTCGTGGTGATCGGCGCCGGGATGACGGGCGTCGCCTGCGCGTACTACGCCGCCCGGGCCGGCCTCACGGTGACGGTTGTCGATCGCGGCGGGGTCGCCGCGGGCACCACCGGCGCCGGCGAGGGCAACATCCTGGTCTCCGACAAGCCACCGGGGCCGGAGTTGACGCTCGCCCGGCACTCCGGGGAGCTGTGGCGGGAGCTCGCGGACGCGGTGGACGGCACGCTGTTCGAGCTGGAACACAAGGGTGGTGTGGTGGTGGCCACCGCACCGGACGAGTACGACGCGCTGCGAGCGTTCGCGTCGAACCAGCGGGAAGCCGGGGTCGAGGCGTACGAGGTGGCCGCCGAGGACCTGGGCGACTACGAGCCACACCTGGCCCCCGACCTCGCCGGTGGGATGCACTATCCGCAGGACATGCAGGTGCAACCGATGCTCGCGGCGGCCCACCTGCTGCGCGCGGCCCGGGTGACGGTGCTGACCGGCACCACGGTCGTCGGTCTGCCCAGGGACGCCGCCGGCGCCATCCTGGGCGTGCAGACCGACCGGGGTCTGCTGCCGACGCGGCTGGTGGTCAACGCCGCCGGCGTCTGGGCCGGCGAGGTCGCCGCGCTGGCCGGCGTGGCGCTGCCGATCCTGCCCCGACGCGGGTTCGTGCTGGTCACCGAGCCGCTGCCCGCCCTCATCCGGCACAAGGTGTACGCCGCCGACTATGTCGCCAACGTCGGACGCGGCTCCGCCGACCTCCAGGTGTCCCCGGTGGTGGAGGGCACCCGGTCGGGCCCGGTCCTGATCGGCTCGACCAGGGAGCGGGTGGGGTTCGACCCGACCTTCTCGCTGCGGGCGTTGCGGGGGCTCGCAGCCGGCGCCGTCCGGCTGTTCCCGGTCCTCGCCTCCGCATCGACCATCCGCGCCTACCGCGGATTCCGGCCGTACAGCCCCGACCACCTGCCGATGATCGGCGCCGACCCCCGGGTGCCCGGCCTGCACCACGCGGCCGGGCACGAAGGGGCAGGCATCGGTCTGGCCCCGGCGACCGGACACGCCGTCGCCGCCCTCCTGACCGGCCGTCCCCCACACGTAGACCTACGACCCTTCGCACCGGAGCGCCATGATGTTCACCTTTGACGGCCGTCCCGTCCCATCGGACGGGCAGCAGACCATCGCCGCCGCGCTGCTCGCCGGCGGCATCCGTTCCTGGCGGCGCACCCGCCTCGGCGGCCGGCCCCGCGGGGTGTTCTGCGGAATAGGGGTGTGCTTCGACTGCCTGGTCCGGGTCAACGGCGTGCCCGCCCAGCGCGCCTGCCTGGTACCTGCCCGTCCCGGGGACGTGGTCGAGTCGCACGACGAGCCGCAGGTGCGGGCGTGACCGGGTACGACGTGGTGGTCATCGGCGCCGGACCGGCGGGCCTGGCCGCCGCGGTCACCGCCGCCGACGCCGGCTGTCGGGTAGCCGTGCTGGACAGCGGACCGCGACCGGGTGGACAGTACTGGCGCCACCGCTGCGACGCCGACGGCCGGGGCCACCGGGACTGGGCGACGTTTGTCGACCTGCGCGACCGCCTGGGCCGGGTCGAGCGGATCAGCGACGCCGCCGTCTGGTTCATCGGGTCCCGCCCCGACAGCCCGCGGTTCACCGTCCACGCCGGATCGCGGGTGGTGGCCGCACGGCGGCTCGTCATCGCCACCGGCGCCCACGACCGGGTGGTGCCGTTCCCCGGCTGGGACCTGCCCGGTGTGGTGACCGCCGGCGCGGCGCAGGCCCTGGTCAAGGGCCAGGGGGTGTGCTTCGCGCGCCGCGTCGTGGTGGCGGGCACCGGCCCGTTCCTGCTTCCGGTCGCGACCACTCTGGCCGACGCCGGCAGCACGGTGGCAGGCGTGTACGAGGCCAACGACCCGTTCCGGTACGCCAGACATGTCCGGCCGGTGCTCGGCGCGCCCGACAAACTCCCCGAAGCTGGACGGTACGCCTGGCGGATGCTTCGACACCGGGTGCCCTATCACCGGCGGACCGCGGTGGTGGCCGCGCACGGCACGGACGAGCTGACCGGCGTGACGGTGGCCGCGCTCGACCCGCGGGGCGCGGTCGTGCCGGGCAGCGAGAGCGAGGTGGCGTGTGACGGCCTCGCGGTCGGCTTCGGATTCGTCCCCCAGGTGGAGTTGGCCGTGGCGCTCGGCTGCGCCACCCGACTCGACCGGGACGGCAGCCTCGTGCTGGCCACCGGCCCGGACCTGGCGACCTCCGTACCGGGGGTGTACGCCGCCGGCGAGGTGACCGGGGTGGGTGGGGCCGCACTGTCGCTGGTGGAGGGGCAGTTGGCGGCCGGTGCCGCCGCCGTTTCCCTGGGACACGCGGCGCCGTGGTCGGCCCGGCGGCGGGGGCGGCTGTTGCGGGCCCACCACCGACTGCGCCGGTTCGCCGCGGCGCTGCACGCGGTGCATCCGGTGCCGGCCTGGTGGTTGGACCGCTGCGACGACGACACCCTCGTCTGCCGCTGTGAGGAGGTGCCGGCCGGCGTGGTTCGGCGGGCGATGCGGGAGTTGTCCGTCTGTGACGCGCGCGGGGTGAAGCTGACGACCCGGGTGGGCATGGGTTGGTGCCAGGGACGCGTCTGCGGTTACGCCGCCGCCTGCCTGACCGCACACGAAGCCGGCCGCCGGCCGACCGTGGCGGATCTGACCGGGTACGCTTCCCGCCCGCTCGCGCAACCGGTCACGCTCGCCGACCTGGCGGCTGCGGATCTCACCGACTGATCGGGCGCCCCCTCCGGACGCCTCAGCGTTCGATGGCGTTGACCAAGGGTCAGTTCGCGGCGCCGGGCTTGAAGGAGCGGGCCAGCAGGAGGCTCAGTCCTCGGGCATGGGGTGGGCGTGCGGATTCTCCCGCCACCAGCGGGCGTAGGCCGGGTTGTCGTCGACGTGGTCCAGAAAGGCGTGCGCGACGGCCCGGAACAGGCGCCTGCCCTGCTCGTTGGTGAACGAGTTCCGTCGCCAGATCACGGCCAGCCTGGCCACCTGCGGCTCGCCTGTCAGCGGCAGCACCGTCGTCCCCGACACCGGCGCCCAGGTGGGATCGACCAGCCGGACGCCGCTCCCGGCGGCCACCAGTGGGGAGGCCGCGCCGCTGGGCGCGTCGTAACGGATCTTCGGTTCGAAGCCGGCAGCCCGGCACGCACGGCGCAGGGCGGCCAGTGAGCCGTCGTCGGGACCAGGCGGGCAGACCCACGATTCGTCACTGAGATCCGCCAGCCGGACCGTGGCGTGGCGCGCGTGGCGGTGCGTCGCCGACAGCGCGACGAAGATGGGGTGCCTCGGCACCAGTGTGCGGCTGGCGACGGTCGGGCCGATCGGCAGGTCGTAGCCTTCCAGGATGCCCACCAGGGCGGCATCCAACTGGCCGTGCGTGACCGCCTCCACCAGCAGTCGCGACGACGGCTCGATCTGCAACCCGATCTCCGTGTCCGGGAACGACGCGCTGACGTGTCGGACCAGGCTGCCCACACAGGCGAGGTGGACGGTGCCCACCCGGAGCAACTCGGAGGCACGCTGCTTGTCCGCGAAGTCGTCAACCAGCGCGTCCACCTCGGCAAGCACCACGTGTGCCCGCCGGAGCACCTGCTTGCCGAGTTCGGTCGGTTGCACGCCGATGCGGCTGCGGACGAAGAGTGGGCCGCCGAGCAGTTCCTCGATCCGGTGCAGCTGGGCGGTCAGCGCCGGCTGGGACAGCCCGAGCCGGGCGGCGGCCCCGGTCACGCTTCCCACCTCGGCGACCACGCTGATCGCCCGCAGGTGCCGTACATCGATGTCCATGGGCAGCGATTATGCCGCTCGCCGGGCCGGTCGGGGCCGGTGTGCCCGATGGCCGCACCCGGATGCGCCGCCCGCAGCGGGGCGGGCGGCGCATCACTGGGGAGGAGAGGCGGCAACGGTCAGTAGCGGGCGCTGACGGTGACGCCCGAGCAGGATGCCTTCCCGTACAGGCTGAGGAAGTGGTATCCGGCGGGCGGGCTGGTGACGGTCAACGACTCGGCATTGCCGGCACCGGTCGAGGATCGGGTGTAGTTGCTGGTCGTCGCCCAGCTCGAAGGGCTGTAGTAGAGATCGCAGTCGCCGCTGCCGCCGGCCGCGCTGATGGTCAGGCTGGACACGCCCGACGGCAGGTAGACGTAGAGGTGGTCGTAGTTGCCGGCGGTCGCGGCGCGACCGCTGCGCTGACAGTTGCGGTCGAGCATCCGGGTGTCCGTGCCGGAGCACTCCGGCAGGCTGCTCCCACCGCCGGAGGTGACCGCCACCGTCTGGGTGGTCGTCCCGCTCGCGCCCTGGTTGTCGGTGACCGTCAGCGAGACGGTGTAGCTGCCGGCCGCGGCGTACGTCTTGCGCGGGTTCGTCGCCGTCGAGGTGGTGCCGTCGCCGAAGCTCCACCTCCGCGTGGCGACGCTGCCGTCGCTGTCGGTGGACCGGTCGGTGAAGGTCGCGGTGAGCCCGCTGGTGGTCGCCGTGAACGCGGCCGACGGCGGCTGGTTGGTGGGGGGTGGGGTGGTGCCACCGCAGTCGCCGGCCGCGCAGCGGGTCAGCCAGGCGGAGAAGTCCGCGTCGTAACGCGTACCGACGGTGCTGGTCAGGTAGGTACGCGCGGCGCTGTAGGCGCCCGATCGGTAGTGGCCGAGGACGGTCGTCAGGTCCGACCGGTGTGACTGGAGCATGTAGCGGACGGCAAGGTAGCCCCAGTTGTAGACGCGTGTCTGGTCATGGCTGTACGTGGTGTCGAACAACGTGCGCAGTGAGTAGGTGCGGTAGCCGGCCTGGGTCAGCGCGTCGGTGTAGGTGACGTTGCGGTACGAGTAGGAGACGTACTCGGCGAAGCCCTCGATCCACCAGATGGTCGGGGTGGTGACGTTGGCGCTGAAGTCGCCGTACATGTCGTACCGGCCGTCGAGGTAGTGGGTGTACTCGTGGTTGAGGTTCCAGATCTGGAAGGTCGGCCGGACCCACTCCGCCTCGTAGGCGATGAAGCGGGCCTGGTTGTTCGGATCCGAGGGGTTCCCCTCCAGGTACATGCCACCGTTGTTGGTGTCGATGCCGTACATCGCGCCGGCGTAGGTCTGGTAGTCGGTGCTGGAGTCGAAGACGACGACCTCGATGTCGGAGTTGACGTCGCCGGACACCGGGCCGCCGTCGGACACGATGCTGTGGAAGTAGGCGTCCTGGCCCTTGAGGCTGTTGCACGACTGGCTGAGCTGGGCGGCGGTCATCTCCTGGGCCAGGATGCGGATCGAGGCGCCGCAGGCGTAGTCGACCGTCAGCACCGAGGCGGTCAGTTGCTGTGCCAGGTTGCACGTGGAGTAGTAGGAGCAGTTGGCCGCGTCGTAGTACTGGGTCATCTCCGCCACGCCCACCCAGAGCGGCGCGGTCGGCCCGGTGATTCTGCTGCGCGAGAGCAGGCCCGACGCCATGGGGCGCACCGTGGCCCGCAGTGGGGCCTCCTGGAGGAAGCGGGCGAGTTCCCGGCCCGCGTTCGAGGTCAGGTAGCTGTTCTCGGTCCCCAGCAGGTCCAGGTGTCCGTTGGCGAAGGCGTACAGGTTGTTCAACACCGTGGGGTCGGCCTGCACCGCCGAGACGAACGCGGGAACCTGGTGGCCGCGGAACAGCACGGTGTAGACGTTGTTCACCGCGCCGCGCATGTACGACGAGGTGAGGTACGCGGAGGTGAAGCCGGTCAGCAGCCGGTTGACGACGTAGAGGTAGCGGGCGTTCTCCTGGGCGCTGTCGATGAGGGTCACCGCCTCCGCCAGCGTCTCGCCGTTGGCGTCGGTGACGTCCCAGGCGTGCGACGAGGCGAAGAAGGCGTCCAGACCGGACCGGATCGCGGTCTGCAGACTCGGCCCGTAGGTCCCCACGCTGGTGTCGTACCACTGCACGTAGTAGCCGGCCCGCAGGTACAGGACGAGCTGGGTCATGCCGGTGGAGGAGTTGCCGGGGTAGCCGGCGGCGCCGTCGCGGACCGCGTAGGCGACGCTGACCATCTGCGCCTCGCGGAAGGCGTTGTAGGCGTCGGTCCCGGTGAGGCTGAACAGGCTGTTGACGCAGTCGACGGTGGCCGCCTTGATCTGGCTCACCAGCGCGGATCCGGTGCGACTGGTGAAGTCGGCCGCGTTGCACGCGGCGGCGGTCGTACGGGAGTTGTCCGACGGTCGCGTGCGACGCGGCGGGGATACCGGCCGGTCGTAGTCGGCCCGGGTGGCGTCCTTCGCCGCCGGCTGCGGGGCCCGCTTGTGCGCCGGAAGCGGTCGGCTGCTCACGTGGTCGTTGAGGTGGCCGCCGCGGACGGCGGCTTCGGAGGCCGCCGGAGGCACGGCGTCGGCCCGGGCGGACTGGCGTGCGGACGGTGGGGTCACGGGGCTGGCGACGGCTGGTGGCGCCGCCATGCCGCAGGCGAGTGTCAGCGCGATGACGGCGCCGCTCATCCTGGTCATGCTCCGACGCATCGACGTTCTGGACACGCACTCTCCTCAGGGGGGTTCGAGCGGGCGTGCGATCCACCAACGGAACTAGATCTGTCGATGGATGCCTGGGTGTCGGACGCTAATCAGGCCCGTTTCGCGGCCACAACGCCCCCACAGTCCCCGGTCAGGTTGGCGCGAGCGCGGCTTACCGGAGGCTTTGGCCCGGCACGAAGTCCGCGGCAGCCGTCGGAACGATCACCGAACGCTATGGGGGCGCGCTATGCATCCCGACCGGCTGCTCATGTCATCGTTCGAGAAATTCATCGATGCGACACCGGACGGCAAAGACATGGCCAACATTCTGCTGATCGACGAGGACGCCGTGTACCGGCGTTCGCTCAGGGAACATCTGGCTCGGTACGGACACGTCGTCGCCGACCTCGCGTTGCGCGAGATCGGACGAGCGCTGTCGGACCTGGTCTGCCACACCCATCAGCGGCCGGATGTCGTACTGCTGGATCCCTTCCTGCCGTCGGTCGACGGCCTGCTGCTGATGCGGTTGCTGTGCCTCAGCTCGGGTCGCCCGGTGGTGGTCCTCTCGGTCGGCGGCCGTGACGACCAGATCGTGCAGGCGTTGCGCGCCGGAGCGGACAGCTACCTGCCGAAGCCGTGCCCGGCACCGGTGGTGGACGCCTGCGTCGCGGCCCTGCTCCGCCGCATCCCGGCCGCCCCGCCGCCGACCCCGACCGTGGTGGGCGAACTCCGCGTCGACGTGGCCGAACGCAGCGCCACCGTCGCCGGGGAACCCCTCGTGCTCACCCGAACCGAGTTCGACCTGCTCGCCTGCCTCGCCGAGCATCCCGGCCGCGTCGTGCCGCGGTCGCAGCTACGCACCAGGGTCGGACACGGCGCCGTCTCCTCGGCCAGCTCCATCGACGTCCTGGTACACAGGCTGCGCCGCAAGCTCGGCGAACAGGGATCGGGCGTACGCTATCTCCACACTCTCCGCGGCAAGGGGATCGCACTTCACGCGGCCGGCGCAGGAGATGCCCTGGAAGGGCGCTGACACCGGTCCGTTCGATCTGCTCGATCGCGTCGACGATCTCGGGAGTGCGGCACGGGGGTGCCGTCGGTGTCCACATCCTCCGCGTCGAGGCGAGCGCCGCTTGCGCCGAGCCACCAGCCGTTGCTCGGCGCAAGCGGCGCCGTTTCCCGTTGGCGGGATACCCCGCCACCGGGTCAGGCCGTCGCCACCTGGCGGACGTGTGTGCCCTCGGTGAACTCCTCGACCATCTTGGCGCAGAAGGCCGGCAGGTCGCTGGGGCTGCGGCTGGTGACCAGGCCGTTGTCGACCTGCACCTGTTGGTCCACCCAGTTCCCGCCCGCGTTGCGGATGTCGGTGCGCAGGCTGGGGAACGAGGTGACGGTCCGGCCGTCGACCATCCCGGTCTCGACCAACGACCAGGGGCCGTGGCAGATCGCCGCCACCGGTTTCTGTTGCTGGAAGAACGCCCGGACGAAGTCCATCGCCTGCGGGTTCATCCGGAGCCGGTCGGGGTTGACCGTCCCGCCCGGCAGCAGCAGGGCGTCGTAGTCGGCCGCGTCGGCCTCGTTCACGGTCCGGTCCACCCGGTAGCGGTTGGCCGGATTGATGTCCTGGTTCATCGACTGGATCTCGCCGGATTCCAACGAGATCAGATGCACCTCGGCCCCCGCCTGCTCGGCGGCGGCCCGGGACTGGGTGTACTCCACGTCCTCCACCCCGTCGGCGGCGAGGCAGGCGACTCGCTTGCCGGTCAGTGGCTGCTGGCGCTGCGCCATCTCTGCGGTCTCCCTTCGCGGGCGCCACCCCGTCGGCGGCGCGGCGTTCGCTCGCGGCCGCCTTCCCGGTGCTGGCACCGGCAAACAACAGGCCGGCGAACGCCGATCGAGGGCGGACAGCCCGGCCACCTGCCCGCCGTGCGACGAGGGCCTGGGCACGGACAGGTCGCGCCACCCGGGTGTGCTGCCCGTCGCAACGGGTAAGGCAGACAGCCCACTGGAACCCAGACCATCGGAAAGGTCGACATGACCCTCGCTGCCAACGCGATCGAGCTGCTGTCCGGCCAGACGATGCCCACGCTCGGCCAGGGAACCTGGTACCTGGGCGAGCGCCCCGCGAGGCGGCGGGACGAGATGGCCGCCCTACGCACCGGGCTCGACCTGGGCATGACCATGATCGACACTGCGGAAATGTACGGCGACGGCGCTTCCGAGGAACTCGTCGGCGAGGCGATCGTCGGACGACGTGCGGACGTCTTTCTGGTCGACAAGGTGCTGCCGTCCAACGCCAGCCGACGAGGAACCGTGGATGCCTGCCGCCGCAGCCTGCAACGGCTCGGTGTCGACCACATCGACCTCTACCTGCTGCACTGGCGTGGTACGCACCCACTCGCCGAGACGATCGAGGCGTTCTCCGAACTCGTCGACGCCGGTGACATCGGGCAGTGGGGCGTGAGCAACTTCGACCTGTCCGACATGACGGAGCTACTGGAGGCGGGCGGAAACTCCTGCGCGACGAATCAGATCCTGTACAACCTCACCCGCCGCGGTCCCGAGTACGACCTGCTGCCGTGGCTCCGGGAGCACCGAATCCCTGTGATGGCGTACTCGCCGATCGAGCAGGGCCGGCTGCTCGGCCACCCCCAGGTCACGGAGATCGCCGCCCGGCACGGGGTCACGACCGCTCAGGTGGCGCTTGCCTGGCTGCTGCGGCAGGACCGGGTCGCCGCGATCCCCCGGTCGTCGAATCCCGATCACACCCGGGAGAACGCGGACGCACGCGGCCTGACCCTCACCGAGGAGGACGTCGCAGCACTCGACACGGCGTTCCCGCCGCCGGCCGGCCCGCAACCGCTGGAGATGCTGTAGCACCTGCCACCGGCTGTTCAGGTCCACCTCCCGCCCCGGCCCGGCGGCGAACGCTCATCCGGACGCGGCCCGCACCGGGCGCTTACCTTCCCCGTACAGTCGCCGGCTAGCGTCGTCCGCATGACGGAACGGGAAGCGGTGGCGCACCTGCTGCGCCGGGCGACCTTCGGGCCGACCGCGGAGGAGGTGGACGCCGCCGAGCGGGCCGGGTTCGCCGCGACGCTCGACCGGTTGCTCGCCCCCGAGGGCGCGGACCGGGGCGCGACCGCGACGCCCACCCCCGCGCTGGGCGCCGATCCCGCCGCGCAGCCACGCAAGGACGCCAGCCGGGAGCAGCGCCAGCAGGTCAACCGCAAACGCCGGGAGCAGGTCACCGCGCTCACCGGCTGGTGGCTGGAGCGGATGATCGCCGCCGAGCATCAGGCCGAGGAGAAGCTGGTCTTCTTCTGGCACGGGCACTGGGCGACAAGCGTGCAGAAGGTCCGCTCCGCCCCGCTGATGCTGCGCCAACTGGAGACCCTGCGCCGCCACGGCCGGGGGCCGCTCGGGCCGCTGGTCGACGCGATGCTGCGAGACCCGGCGCTGATCCTGTGGCTCGACGGACAGAAGAACAGCCGCCGGTCGCCGAACGAGAACCTGGCGCGGGAGTCCATGGAGCTGTTCACCCTCGGCATCGGCAGCGGCTACACCGAGGCCGACGTCAAGGAGGGGGCCCGGGCACTGACCGGCTGGACGGTGGACCGGTCCACCGGCGTCGCCCGCTTCGAGCCCCGCCGGCACGACCCCGGTCCGAAGACCATCCTCGGCCAGCAGGCTGCCTTCGACACCGGCTCGTACGCGAAGCTGCTCGCCGGACGTCCCGAAGCCGCGCGGTTCGTCGCGGGCCGGCTCTGGTTCCGTTACGCCGGGACGCACGCTCCCGCGCCGGCCGACCTCGCCGGCCCGGACACGGTCGGCACGCTGCGGCGGATCTTCACCGCCCCGGCCTTCGCGCAGACCCGCGACACGCTGGTCAAGCAGCCCGTCGAGTGGCTGGTCGGCGCGGCCCGACAGCTCGGCGTACGGCCGTCCGCGCTGCCCGAGCAGGGCCGGCGGCGCATTCTGGCCGGGCTGAACGCGCTGGACCAGGTGCCGCTGCGCCCGCCGAGCGTCGGCGGCTGGCCGGCCGGCGCCGCCTGGCTCACCACCTCGTCGTTGCAGGCCAGGACGCGGGTGGCGGACCTGCTGGCGCAGGCAGCCGCGCCGGCCGTGCTGGCCCGGCTGGACGCCGCGCCGGCCGCCGGTCGCGCCGACGCGCTGGCCCGGCTGCTGGTCGTCGACGCGTGGAGCGACCGCACCCGCGCGGCCCTCACGCCGCTCGCCGGGCAGCCGCGGAAGCTGCTGACGGCCGGCCTGGTCAGCCCCGAGTACGCGGTCAGTTGAGAGGAGCGATTCCGTGGACGTCCTGACCCGACGACGGTTCCTGGTGGCCAGCGGGGTGGTCGGCGCGACCGCTCTGGCCGGCGTGCCGCCGCTCTCCGCCTCACCGACCTGCTCGCCACCGCCGGCGACCGGGACCCCCAGGCCCGCACCCTGGTCCTGGTCACGCTCTACGGCGGCAACGACGGCCTGAACACCGTCATCCCGTACGCCGATCCGGCCTATCGTGACGCGCGACCCGAGCTGGCCCACCCGGCGGAGGACGTGTTGAAGCTGGACGACCAGTTCGGCCTGAACCCGGCGTTGGCCGGCCTGCACCGGGCGTACGGCACCGGCCAGCTCGCGGTGGTCCGCGGGGTGGGCTACCCGAAGCCGGACCGCAGCCACTTCCGGTCGATGGACATCTGGCACACCGCGCAGCCGGACCGGCCCGGTACCACCGGCTGGCTCGGCCGCTGGCTGGACCGCGCCGGCGCCGACCCCCGGCTGGCCGTCTCGTTCGAGTCGGCGCTGCCCCCGTTGCTCGCCGGCGAGCGCGGCGCGGGCGCCTCGGTGCCGGTGGGCGAGCGGCAGATGGCCGCCGGGCTGCCCGCGTCGACGCTGGCCGCGCTGGGCGCCGCCGCGCCGGGGGAATCCCCGGCCCGGGCCCGCGCGGCGGCATGTTTCACGGATCTGCGCTCCGTCGACGAGATGATCCGCACGGTCCGCGAGGCACCGGACGACGACGGCCAGGACGACGACGGCGAGAGCACCCCGGCCACCGCCACCGGCGGCGCCCGAGCCTCGCTGGACGCGCAGCTCGACCTGGTCGCGCGGTGCGTCGAGGCCGGCGTGTCGACCCGGGTCTTCTCCGTCTCCCTCGGCGGGTTCGACACGCACGCCGACGAGAAGCAACTCCAGCAGGTGCTGCTCGGAATGCTGGACACGGCACTGAGCCGCTTCCACACCCGGATGGCGGGCTCCGAAGCCGGCCGCAAGGTGGTCACGGCGGTCTACTCGGAGTTCGGCCGTCGGGTCGCCGCCAACGGCTCGGACGGCACCGACCACGGCACCGCCTCGAACATGCTGCTGCTCGGCGCGCCGGTGAGCGGCGGTCTGTACGGCGAGCCGCCCAGCCTCACCGACCTCGACGACGGTGACCTGAAGTTCCACACCGACTTCCGTGACGTCTACGCGACGCTGCTCACCGACGTCCTCGACACCGACCCGGGCGCGGTCCTCGCCGGGTGGAAGGGCCGGCTCACCGGCGTGCTCTGAGCCCCTGCCCGGGACCCCCGGGCCCTCCCCTCATCCACGGTCCGCGGCGGAGTCCCGCCGACAGCGGTGGGAGGAGCTGACCGACGCGAGGCGGGGTGCGAGGTCCCGGCCGGCGGGCCCCAGAACGGGCGAAATCCGCGATCGAGGCCTCCGCGGACGCCTTGACGAAAACCTTTTCGGCAGCGATGGTGGTCGATGCATCGCTGGTGCGAACCTGTTTCGAGCATCCCGGCGTGGCGGTCGGCCGGAGCCGCCACGCCGGCCGAGAGGAGAACCCATGGCTTCATCGAGAAGCGGCGTACGGCTGGCGGTCGCCCTGACCGCCACGCTGGCCGCCACCGCCGGCGCGGCCCTCGTGGTCACCGGAGCGCAGGCCGCCCCGGCCGGTTGCCGCGTCGACTACCGGGTGACCAGCCAGTGGTCGGGCGGCTTCGGCGCCGACGTGACGGTCACCAACCTCGGCGACCCGGTCAACGGCTGGACGCTTGTCTGGTCCTACCCGGCCGGGCAGACGGTCTCGCAGGCGTGGAACGCGAGCGTCAGCCAGAGCGGCAGCCGGGTGACCGCGACGAACGCCGCCTACAACGGGTCCCTGGGCACCGGCGCCGCGGCGTCGTTCGGCTTCAACGGCGCCTTCACCGGGTCCAACCCGGCGCCCACCTCGTTCACCCTGAACGGCACGACGTGCACCGGTACGCCGAGCACCCCGACCCCGACCACGCCGGCACCCACCCCCACCTCCGGCCCCACCACGCCACCCCCCACCTCCGGCTGGAGCCCGCCGACGAACCTGGTCGGCCCGCTCAACCAGGTGTGGCAGCACGTGGAGCAGACCTACAACAACGGCAACCCGCTCGGCTTCCGCAACTACGGGTGGGACCAGCTCTTCGCGAACCGGGGCGCGATCAACTACTGCGTCCGGTGGGACTCGTCGGCCACCGTGACGGCCGCCCAACGCGACCAGGTCCAGGCCGCCCTGGCCCGCCAGTACAAGAAGTGGATGAACGTGATGGCCGGCCACAACGGCTTCCCCTACAGCGACGTGCCGGTGAAGGTGGTCGGCTGGGCGGTGCGGGACCGCAACCAGTTGCAGTGGTCGGACAACTCGGTCGACATCTACGTCAACAACATCCGGGAGAACGCGCCGCAGTGCAGCGAGCCGTGCGGCCGGTACTTCAACCAGAACGGCCAGTACCCGAACTGTCCGGGTGGCGCCACCCACCACTACGACCACTCGCTCTGGCTGACCGACGGATTCGGCGGCGGTGCCGGCGGCGACTGGGGTCAACGCGTCGGTCGCGAGTACTTCATGGGCAACCTCGGCAGCGACAACATCCGCATCCTGCTGCACGAGACCGGCCACACCTACGGCCTCGACGACTTCTACGACTGGGATCCGCTGCCGGGCCAGGGCTTCATCATGAAGGCCGGCAGCGCCACCACGATCACCGAGTTCGACATCTGGATGCTGCGCGACTGGTGGCGGCACCTCAAGAGCCGATACGGCTACTGACGGAGGAGGTCAGCCGATGCGTACCCGAAGGAACTCCTTCCGTCTCGCGGCGACGGCGCTCGCCGTGGTCCTGGTCGGCGCCGGCGTGGCGACCGGCGGTACCGGCCACGCGGCTTCCGCCGGGTGCCGGGTCGCCTACGCGGTCAGCTCCCAGTGGTCGGGCGGGTTCGGCGCGAACGTGACGGTCACCAACCTGGGCGACCCGACCAGCGGCTGGACGCTGCGCTGGTCGTTCACCGCCGGGCAGACCGTCACCCAGGCGTGGAACGCCACCCGGTGGGAGCGACGACCGCGCCGAGGTCACCCGCCGGGCCGGTGGAGTCGCGCACGACCAGGCGTCCGGGGTGCCGGACGACGCCTCGTGCGGGATTGCCGTCCAGGGCGGCGAAGAGGTACCTGACCGCCGCGGCGCCGAGCTGTTCGAGGTTGAGGTCCACGGTGGTCAGCGGCGGCCGGCAGTCGGTGGCGAAGACCTCCCAGTTGTCGTACCCGACGATGGCCACGTCCTGGGGCGTACGCCGGCCGAGGTCGCGCAGGGCCTCGATCGCGCCGGTCGCGATCTGGTCGTTGCCGCAGAAGATGGCGTCGGTGTCCGGCGAGGTGTTGATGACCATGGCCGCTGCCTGCCGCCCCCAGCGCTGCGACCAGTCGCCGTAGCGGGGCCCGCCACCGACCAGCGGCAGGCCCGCCTCGCGCAGCACCGCTTCCAGGCCGACCACCCGGTCCCGAGCGGCCCGGTAGGTCTGCGGACCGGTGATGTGCGCGATGCGGCGGCGGCCCAGCGAGACGAGGTGCTCGGCGGCGAGCCGCCCACCGCCTTCGTCGTCGGCCAGGAGGGAGAGATCCTCCGGGTCGTCCGACTCGCCGTAGACGTAGACCGCCGGCACCGGCAGGTCGCGGCGGAGCGACGGCCGGATGTCGTTGGAGTCGCCCAGGATCACGAATCCGTCGACCTGCCGGGAGAGCAGCGTACGGATGTGGTGCTGGCGGCGGATGACGTCGCCGCGGGCGTCGCACAGCAGCACGCACATCCGCTCGTTGCCCAGTGCGTTCTCGACTCCGCTGAGGACCGGGAAGGCGAAGCGTTCGCCGAGCGTCTCGGTGAGCAGCCCGACGGTGTGGGAGCGTCCGGAGATCAGCCCGCGAGCCAGCCCGTTGGGCTGGAACGAGAGCTGCTCGGCGGCCTGCTGCACCCGTCGGCGGGTGGCCGGGGCGACCTGCTCCCGGGCGTTGAGCGCCTTCGACGCGGTGGCGACCGACACTCCGGCCAGCTTCGCCACATCCATCAGTGTCACCGACTGCGAACGTCGTCTACCCACCGGAATCCCTTCGGGGCCGGACCGGGGCTGGGCCATCGAGGCGTACCGACTATACCGGATGACCGGATTTTGAAAAGGATTTCGAGAATCGGTTCGCGCCGCCCCCCAGCGGCCCGCCCGGGGCGGACCCGCCGGGCCGGGTACCGAAAACTTTTCGGCCCTCGGTCAGTCGGATGTGCGCCGCGCACACCGATCGCCTGGACGGCCCTGGCGGCCGTGGCGTACTCGGCGAGGCTGGCCGGTGCCTTCTCCGGATCGAGGCCGGCCTCGGTGAACAGCTTCTTGTTCCAGAACAGCATCGACAGGTCGAGCACGAACGGCAGCACGTGCTCCCTGCCGTCACGGGTACCGGCGGCGAGGTGGCCCTTGTTGACGGCGTCCTTGAAAGCGAGGCCGTCGATGTTGGTGGTCAGATCCCGGAACAGGCCCTGGCTCACCCAGTTCGGCACGTACACGATGTCTGCGGCGAACAGGTCCGGAAGGTTGCCGGAGCCGGCCGCCGCGCCCACCTTGGCGACATAGTCGTCGTTGGGGACGACGGTCAGTTCGACCTTGTTCCGGTGGCCGGCGTTGTACGCCTCGACCAGGAGTTTCGCCTGTTTCTCCAGCGGTGCCCGGGTCCACAGGGTCAGCTCGCTGCCGTCGTCGGTTCCGGTCGCGCCGGCCTGGGCCAGCCCCTGGTCGTCGCCGCGGTCGCCGCCGCACGCCCCCGCGCCGAGCACCAGCACCGCCGACGTGACCGCGGCCAGCATCCGCCGGCGGTGCGGACCCGGTGTGGTTGTCATGTCGGCCTCCGTTGTCTGAAGGAGCCGGCGTCCGGGACCGAACGCTTCCCGAAAACCTTTTCGGGGAGAATTCTCGACGTCTATTTAGGCAAGTGTCAATACCTTGACGACGTCGGGCGCCGCCCCCGGGCATCGGGATCGCTGTATGATTCGCTCGGCCGACCGACCAGCCGTGGCAGAGAAGCAGTGAGCGGACCAGCAACGAGCAAGCCGCATACGAGCAGCAAGTCAGTCGTTCTCGACGCGATCCGGGCGGCCGGGACGATCAGTCGGGTCGGCCTGATCAAGGCCACCGGTTTCACCGCGCCGACGATCTCCACCCTCGTCCGCAAGCTCATCAACGAGGGCCTGGTGGTCGAGACCGGGCACGCCAAGTCGACCGGGGGCAAGCGACGGGTGCTGCTCCAGCTCGACCACACGTCCCGGTACGCCGTCGGCGTGCACCTGGACCACGGCGTCATCACGTACGCGCTGACCAACCTCGGCGGAACGGTGGTAGCCCGGATCTCCCGGCCGGGCGCCGGCGCGGACGAGCCGGCGGCCGTCGTGGCGCGGATCGCCACCGCGATAGCCGCGCTGATCGACGGCGTCGGGGTGGAGCGGGCCCGGGTCCTCGGCGTCGGTCTGGTCTTCCCCGGCCCGGTCGGCCCGGCCCGGGGCATCGGTGGTCCGCCGGACGCGGGGCTCGCCCCCGTGATGCGGCAGTGGACCGGCTTCCCGCTGGGCGCCGCGCTGGAGCGGGTCACGGCGCTGCCGGTGGTGCTGGACAACGATTCGACGGCGGCGGCGCTCGGTGAGCACTGGACGGGCGGATTCGGCGCCGCGACGTCGGCCGCCGCGCTCTACATGGGCACCGGCATCGGCGCCGGCCTGGTCATCGGCGGCGTCACCTACCGGGGTCCGAGCGGCAACGTCGGCGAGCTCGGACACGTGTGCGTGTCCGCCGACGGTCCCCGTTGCTGGTGCGGGGCCCGCGGGTGCGTGGAGGCGCTGGCCGGGCCGGCCGCGGTGGTCGCCGCCGCCCGATCGGACCCGGCCGCGGCCCGGGCGGTGGGTCTCACCGCGAGCGCCGGACGACCGTCGGTGATCGCCGACTTCGCCGCGATCAGTCGCGCCGCCCGCCGGGGCGAACCGCACGCACTGGTGCTGCTGGAGCGGTCGGCCCGGCAGGTGGGCGTGGCCGCCCGGACGCTGGCGAACCTCATGGACCTCGAGGTGCTCGTGCTCACCGGGCCGAGTCTGGCCGCCGCCGGCTCGGTCTACCTCCCGATCGTCCGGCACGAACTGCGCGCGTCCTTCTCCCGTGGCACGCACACCGTCGACGTACGGCTCTCCCGGTCCGCCGCCACGGCATCGGCCGTCGGAGCCGCCGCACTGGTCCTCGAATCCGAGCTGGTCCCGGTGGGTCACGGCCCACGCCCACTCGAGCAGGTGGCCGACGAGCGGGCACGGCTCACCGAATCGGCCAGTTGACGAACCCGGGAGCGTGCGACATGGACGATGCGTGGGGGACGAGCGCGGTGGGCCTGGTGCTCGCCCGGCCGCCCCGCCTGCTCGGCACCGAGCCGTTCTTCATGGAGTTCATCGCGGGCATCGAGGAGCGGCTCGCCGCTCACGGGCGGTCGGTGCTGCTGCACGTCGTCGCCGACCAGGCGGCCGAGATCGCCGCGTACCGCCGGTGGGCGCGGCAGCGGCTGGTCGACGCGGTCGTGCTGGTGAACCCGTCGGTCGACGACGGGCGGCCCGCGGTGCTGCGGGAGCTTCGCCTGCCCGTCGTGGTGACGGGCGAGCCGACCCGGGGGGCCCTGGCGGTGCGCCGGGACGACGTCGGATCGATGCGGGCGGCACTGGCGCACCTGGTCGATCTCGGGCATCGCCGGATCGCCCGGATCAGCGGCCCGGGTGCGCTCCTGCACACCCGGGCCCGCACGGCCGCCATGCTGGCGGCCTCGGCCGACGCCGCCGTCGAGGCCGTCGTCGTGGAGGGCGACTACTCGGAGGAGGCCGGGGCCAAGCTCACCGCCGAGCTGCTGGCCGGGGTCGAGCCGCCCACCGCGATCATCTACGACAACGACCTGATGGCGGTCGCCGGCCTGCACGCGATCAAGGAGTCGGGCCGCCGGGTTCCCGGCGACGTCAGCCTGATCGCCTGGGACGACTCCAGCCTCTGCCGTCTGGCCTCCCCCGCACTCACCACCATGAGCCTCGATGTGCACACGTTCGGCGAGCTGGTCGGCGAGTCCGTGCTGCGGCTGGTCAACGGCGAGCCGGTGCCGGAACGGTGGTGCGCGACCGAGACCGTGGTCGCCCGGGAGACGACGGCCGCGCCGAGTGGATTACATCGATCAGCTTGACTTAGTGAGGCTAATAAACAAAGCTCCGAGACGCGCTCCCATCGACGCTCCCCTCTATTACCTAGGAGAGCATCCATGACACGTCGTCATGCCCTGCTGGCGTCGGCGGCAGCCGGCACCCTGATGGCCACCAGCCTGCTGGCGGTCACGCTGCCCGCCTCGGCCGCGACCACCGGCTGCGCGGTCACCTACACCGTGCAGAGCCAGTGGACCGGCGGGTTCAGCGGCAACGTCGCCATCACCAATCTCGGTTCCGCGCTCACGAGCTGGAGCCTGACGTTCGACTTCCCCAACGCCAACCAGCGGGTCACCCAGGGTTGGAGCGCCACCTGGTCGCAGTCCGGCGCGCGGGTGTCGGCGGCCAGTCTGAGCTGGAACGGCTCGCTGGGCACCGGCGGGTCGACCACGATCGGCTTCAACGGGTCGTGGAGCGGCGCGAACCCCGTACCCACCTCGTTCGCGCTCAACGGCACGACCTGCACCGGCGCGGTCACGACGCCGCCCACCGGCCCACCGACCACCACGCCGCCGACCACCACGCCGCCGCCGACCACGCCGCCGCCGGGCGGCGCCGCGCCCAGCCTGCGGGTCTCCGGCAACAAACTGGTGACGGCGGGCGGCGCCACCTACCGCCTGCTCGGCGTCAACCGGGCCAGCGGGGAGTTCGCCTGCGTGCAGGGCAAGGGCATGTGGGACAGCGGCCCGGTCGACCAGGCCTCGGTCGACGCGATGAAGGCCTGGCACATCCGGGCGGTCCGGATCCCGCTCAACGAGGACTGCTGGCTGGGTCTCTCCGGCTCACCCAGCGGACCCGCCTACCAGCAGGCCGTCAAGGACTACGCGAACCTGCTGGTCGCCAACGGGATCAACCCGATCCTCGACCTGCACTGGACCCACGGGCAGTACACCGGCAACATCTCGGCCTGCGCCGACGTGAACGCCACCTGTCAGAAGCCCATGCCCAGCCGGCAGTACACGCCGCAGTTCTGGACCGGGGTGGCCAACGCGTTCAAGGGCAACGACGCGGTGCTGTTCGACCTGTTCAACGAGCCCTACCCGGACGCCGCCAACAACTGGTCGGACATGGCCGCCGCGTGGCGGTGCCTGCGCGACGGCGGCGCCTGCACCGGCATCGACTACCCGGTGGCCGGCATGCAGGACCTGGTCGACGCGGTACGCGCCACCGGCGCCACCAACGTGCTGCTGGTGCCGGGCCTGACCTGGACCAACGACCTGACCCAGTGGCTGACCTACAAGCCGACCGACCCGCGCGGCAACATCGTCGCCTCGTGGCACTCGTACAACTTCAACGCCTGTGTCACCGAGACCTGCTGGGACACCCAGATCGCCCCGGTGGCCGCCCAGGTGCCGGTGCACGCCGGCGAGATCGGTCAGGACACCTGCGCCCACGACTACGTCGACCGGCTGATGACCTGGCTGGACCGCAACCGGCTGGGCTACACCGCGTGGACCTGGAACCCGTGGGGATGCAGCGGCGGAAACGTGCTCATCGAGGACTACAGCGGCACGCCGACCCGCAGCTACGGCGAGGGCTACCGCGCCCACCTGCTCACCGTGACGCCGTAGGGAACCCCGATGTCGCGACAATCCCTTCGGTACGCCGTACTCGCCGCGATCACCGCGGTCCTGGCGTTCACGGTGGCGTTCCCCGGCTCCCCGGTACGGTCCGCACCGCACCGGTCGTCGGCGGCGGCGGCGCCGATCAGGATCATGCCGCTCGGTGACTCGATCACCGCGGGCCCCGGCTGCTGGCGTGCCCTGCTCTGGAACCAGTTGCGGACCGACGGCTACTCCAACATCGATTTCGTCGGCAGCACCTCGGACGGCGGAAGCTGCAACTACGGCTTCTCCTACGACGCCGACCACGAGGGTCACGGCGGTTTCTCCGCGGTCGGCATCGCCGACAACAACCAGCTCCCGCCCTGGCTGAACGCGGCCCGGCCGGACGTCGTCGTGATGCACCTCGGCACGAACGACCTCTGGGGCGGCTGGCAGTCGATGGACACGATCCTCGCCGCGTTCACCAAGCTGGTCGGCCAGATGCGGGCGAGCAACCCGGGCATGAGGATCGTCGTGTCGCAGATCATCCCGCACCACGGCTGCGACACCTGCCCCGCCGACACCGTCACGCTCAACAACCGGATCCCCGGTTGGGCCGCCGGTCTCACCACCGCCCAGTCACCCATCGTCGTGGTGGACCAGTGGACCGGCTTCGACGCGGCCACGGACACCGGCGACGGGGTACACCCGAACGACTCGGGTTTCCGGAAGATGGCCGACCGCTTCCATCCCGCGCTCGCGCGGGTGCTCGGCGGCACCGTCCCGCCCACCCCGACGCCGGGCCCGACCCTCCCGGTCACCCCGGCGCCGTCACCGTCGACCCCGCCGCCCGGCATCGGGCGGTGCACGGCGACGTACCGGACGGTCTCCCAGTGGGCCGGCGGCTTCCAGGGCGAGGTGAGCGTCCGCAACGACACGGCGGCGGCCACGACGGCGTGGACCGCGACGGTGAGCCTCGGCAGCGGCCGGCAGGTCACGCAGTCCTGGAACGCCACGGTCACGCAGGCCGGCGCGACCGCCACCGCGCGGAATCTGGGCTGGAACGGCGGCCTGGCACCGGGTGGCTCGACCAGCTTCGGCTTCCTGGCGTCCTCGACCGGTGACAATCCGGCGCCGGTGGTCGGCTGCACGGTCGGCTGATCTGCCGCCGGGTGTGGGCGCGGCGACGACGGCCGCGCCCACACCCGGCCCGACACCGGTTGGCGCGGTCGCCGTGCTGGGCGAGCCGACGAGGGCGCGGTGCCGGTCCTCGTCGACCCGATCGACGTCGACAGTCGCGCCCGACGGAAACCGTCCGAACCGGTCGGGCAGGTGTACCCAACGGGTGAAGGCGGGAGTTGCGGGAGGTGGTCGAAGCGACCGACGGTCAGACGGTGCCGCGGTAGGGGGGCATGAACCGCAGGCGCGGCATCTGATCGGCGAGCACTCCCCCGTCGACGACCAGGTGGGTGCCGTTGACATAGCGGCCAGCGTCGGAGGCCAGCAACAGCAGCGCGCCGACACAGTCCTCCGGCACGCCGTAGCCGCCGCGCAGCGGGATCCGCTCCGCCCAGGCGGCCTCGAACGCCTGCCGGTCCAGGGGAAAGTCACCGTCGATCGGGGTGGCGATCATCCCGGGCGCGATGGTGTTGGCGGTGATGCCGTGCGGCCCGAGTTCGGCGGCCAGCGACCGGGTGAGCAGCTCCACCGCGCCCTTCGAGGCGTTGTAGTGGGCGAGCCCCGCCTCGGCGACCAGGCCGTTCTTCGAGGAGATGTTGACGATGCGGCCCGGCACCCCGTCGGCGATCATGTGTTCGGCGACGCGTTGGGCGAGGAAGAAGACGGCGTCCACGTTGACCCGCATCACCTCGCGCCAGGCGTCGACGGTGATCTCGTTGAAGTGTTCCAGCCGGGCCACGCCGGCGTTGTTCACCAGGATGTGCACCGGCCCCAGGTCGCGGCGCACCCGGTCGACCCACGGAGAGATCCCCGCCGTGTCGGCCAGGTCCAGCGGGTACGGGTGGCAGGCGCGGCCGTGTTCGGTCACCGCGGCCACGACCGGCCCGAGGTCGACGCCGGGCCGGTCGACCACCACCAGGTCGGCGCCGGCCGAGGCGAGGCCGACGGCGAACGCGGCGCCAAGACCCCGGGCGGCGCCGGTCACCACGGCCAGCCGCCCGGACAGGTCGAAGGAGGGCGGGACGAGCGTCATACCAACCCCAGCAGGTCGAGCGACGGACGGTGGATCAGCGCCTCGATCTGCCCGATGTCGAGCGGGTCGAGGCCGGGGATGCCGGGGACCCGGCCCACCGCCCGCAGCCCTTCGATGGAGGCGTCGACGGTGGTGAACGGGTAGTCGCTACCGAACAGCAGCTTGTGCCAGACGCCGTAGTCCTGCACCAGCCGGAGGCTGTGCCAGAGCTGGAACGGGCGGTAGTGCAACGCCGAGACGTCGGCGTAGACGTGCCGGTGCTTGCGGATGACCGCGATGCACTCCCCCTCGTAGGGGTGGCCGAGGTGAGCCAGCACCATGCGCAGCTCCGGATGGCGGATCGCCACCTCGTCGAGGTGCACCGGGAGCGCGTAGCGCAGCGGCGCGGCGGAGACGAAGGTGGTGCCGGTGTGCACCAGCAGCGGCAGGCCGTGCCGCGCGGCGTAGGCGTACAGGTCGTCGTAGGCGGGGTCGGCGGGGTCGAACCCGGCGTACATCGGCATCAGCTTGATGCCCCGCAGGCCGAGGTCACGGTGCCCGTGCTCCAGTTCGTCGCGCCAGCCGGGCTGGGTGGGGTCCAGGGCGAGGTACCCGACCAGCCGGTCGGGGTGGACCGCCACGTACGCCGCCACCGCCCGGTCGTCGACCCAGAGGCCGGAGCGGCGCGCCTTGCCGCCCACCACGATCGTCCTGGTGCCCGCCGGTGCGGTGGCCGCGTACTCCGACCACCGCACCGTCAGGTCGACGTCGCCGCCGTGCGCCCGGGACGCGTCGGCGGCGAAGGGGTCGCCGACGTGCTCCGGGCAGTCGAACAGGTGCGAGTGCACGTCGACGATCATCGGCGGTCCCGCTTCTCCCAACCCTCGGCGAACATGTTCCAGAAGCCGTGGCTCGGCGGGTGCTCGGCGAACACCTCGTCGACCAGTTCGACACCGAGGCCGGGCGCGGTGGGCAGCGCGACGTGCCCGTCCACCACCGGCAGAGCGCCGCGCACGGCCTCGAAGACGTAGTCCTCAAGGAGGTCGTCGAAGGTCTCCAGGATCTTGAAGTTGGGCATCCCGAGGACGGCGTGCACCGAGGCGGTGGTGCACAGCGGCGAGTTGGAGTTGTGCGGGGCGACCACCATGGCGTGCTGGTCGGCGATGGCCGCGAGTTTGCGCACCTCGGTGAAGCCGCCGGCCATGGACAGGTCGGGCTGGATGATGTCGACCGCGTTCGTGGCGAACAGCCGGGCGTACTCGTAGCGGTTGTGGAAGTGCTCCCCGCCGGAGATCGGCATCGTGGCGCGGGCGCGCAGCTCGGCGTACCGCTCGATGTGCGTCCACGGCAACGGCTCCTCGAACCAGCCCAGGTCGAACGGCTCCAGCTCACGCACCAGCCGGACGGCGGTGTGCATGGCGAAGCGGGCGTGTCCCTCGACGAACAGCTCGATCCGGGGTCCCACGGCGGCACGGACGGCGGCGACGATGTCGACCGAGCGGCGCAGCTCGGTACGGGACAGCTCGCCGAGCCCTGCCCCGAACGGGTCGAACTTCAGCGCCGTGTAGCCCTTGGCGACGGTGGCGACGGCCCGTTCGGCGAACGTCTCGGGCTCCCGCTCTCCGGTGTACCACCCGTTGGCGTACACCCGGACGCGGTCGCGGCAGGCACCGCCGGTGAGGCGGTACGCGGGCACCCCGAGGGCCTTGCCCATGATGTCGTGGAGGGCCTGGTCGACCCCGGACACGACGATTCCGCCGATGTCACCACCGCGCAGGTAGTCCCCCTGGTACATGCGCAGCCAGATCTCCTCCACGTCGAACGGGTCGGCGCCGATCAGGTGCCGCTCGGCCATCGCCTCGGCGAGCTGGCAGGTTTCCCGCGCCCGGTAGGGGTGGGTGATCTCGCCGACGCCGGTGAGCCCGGCGTCGGTGTGCACGCGCACGTAGGAGAAGTCGCGCCAGGCGGTGCCCAGGGTGAGCGTCTCCACCCGGCTGATCCGACCGGCGGGGCCCTCGGGTCGGGTCTTGTCGACGGTCAGCATCAGGAGTGTCCTTCCCCGCCGGCGGTCGCGCCACCCATGGTGGCGGTGCCGGCCAGTTCGGTGGTCCCACCGGAGGCGAGGGTGTCCCGTACGGCCACCCCGGTGGCCTCGACCAGGCGGTCGATGTCGGCGTCGGTGTGGGCGTACGAGATGTGGTTGCGCTTGAGGTTCAACGGCAGCTCGAAGATGCCGTGCTCGCGCATCCGACGGCGGTACCCGATGAACATGCCGGCATCGTTGCGCAGCAGGTCGTCGTAGGTACGCGGTGTCGGGCCGGGCATGAAGTAGGTCACGAAGACGGAGCCGTGGCCGGTGACCACGGCGGGGACGTCCAGGTCGGCCAGGGTCGCCGTGATGCCCGCGCGGGCCCGTTCACCGAGGCGGTAGACGTGCTCGTGCACCGGTTCGGCGCGCAGCTTGCCGAGGGTGGCGAGGGCGGCGGCGACCACGGCGGGATGCCCGTTGTAGGTGCCGGCGAAGAACGCGGGCGCGCCGGGGCGGGTGCTGAACAGGTCCATCAGGTCCGCCCGGCCACCGAGGGCGCCGATCGGATAGCCGTTGGCGATGGCCTTGCCGAGCGTGGTCAGGTCGGGGACGACACCGCTGATCTTCTGCCAGCCGCCGAGGTCGTGTCGGAATCCGGTGATCACCTCGTCGAAGACCAGCACGCTGCCGGCCCGGGTGCACTCGTCCCGCAGCGCGACGAGGAACTCCTGGTCGGGCAGGAGGCACCCGACGTTGTGCGGCACCGGCTCGACGATGACCGCGGCGATGTCGTCGCCGTGAGCGGCGAAGGCCGCCCGGACGGCGGCCACGTCGTTGAAGCGCAGCACGAGCGTGGCGTCGAGGACCTCGGGCAGGATCCCGGTGGAGATCGGATCGGGCCGACCCACCCGGTCCGGCGCGGAGATGACGTTGAGGCTGACCGAGTCGTGCCAGCCGTGGTAACAGCCCTGGAACTTGACCACCAGACGTCGCCCGGTGGCCGCCCGGGCGACCCGCAGGGCATGGAAGGTGGCCTCGCTGCCGGTGCTGGTCAGCAGCACCTTCTCGATGCTCGGCACCAGGTCGTTGAGGGTCTCGGCGAGGTGGATCTCGCCGTCGGTCACCGCCACGCCGCACAGGTCCAGTCGGCTGCCGGCCTCGGCGACGGCGGCGTTGACGTCGGGGTCGTTGTGACCGAGCAGGGGCGGCCCGAACGCCGCGTGGTAGTCGGTGTAACGGCGTCCGTCCGCGTCCCAGAAGCACGCGCCGGAGGCGCCGGCGATCACCATGTCGGTGAGGCCGGGGATGCTGCGCTGCCCGCTGTTGACGCCGCCGGGGATGACCCGGCGCGCGCGCTCGGCCAGGGTGGCCCCCGCTGGGGCCGATCGTGAAGTCACACCTTCTCCTCATCGGTGCGGCGTGGCGACCCAGCCCGGTCGCACCGCCGCGGGTTTCCGCCGCGAGAGATATCCATCAACTTTCAGAACGGTGTTCGGCATTACCGAACGTTGTTCGGCATACTAGGCACGCTTGATCGGCAAGGTCAACACAACGATCAACCATTTTCCGAACGGTTTTGTTACTCTGTTCGGCCACGGCGAACACGCTTAGCGCTTCTGACCGAAAGTAGGACCATGACCACCACCGAAGCCGGCGACACCTCCCGCTACCTGGTGCGCAGCGTCAGCCGCGCGGCTGTGGTGCTGGAGGCGCTGGCCGCCGCCGCCCCGGGTGCGGGGCTGAGCGTCACCGACGTCGCCGGCGCCTGCGGGCTGTCCAAGAGCGCCGCGTTCGCCACCCTGCACACCCTGTGCCACCACGGTCTGGCCGCCGACGACGGCGAGGGGATGAATCGCCGCTACCGGCTCGGGATGGCGCTGGCCCGCCTCGGCGTTCGCGCCCAACAGCAGCTCTCGCTGCGGGACATCGCCCGCCCGATGCTGGCCACGCTGACCCGCGAGACCGGGCTCAGCTCGCGGCTGGCCGTCCCCGAGGGCGCCCACGCGGTCGTCATCGACCAGGTCAGCAACGGTGAGCGCATCCAGATCGAACTGCGGATGGGCACCCGCGAGTTGCCCCACTGCACCGGGCTGGGCAAAGCGCTGCTGGCCGAGATGTCCACCCAGCAGGTCACCGAGCTGATCGGCCGGGTCGGGTTGCCCCGACGCACCGACCACACGATCACCGACCTGGCCTCCCTCCTGGCGCACCTCGACGACGTCCGCAAGGCCGGCTACGCCCTCGACGACGAGGAGGACGCCGAGGGTGTGTTCTGCATCGGCAGCGCCCTGCGTGACCACACCGGGATGTGCTGCGGCGCGATCAGCGTGACCGGGTTGAAGCTGGGTCTGCCCAGTTGGCGGTACCAGGAGTTGGGCCGTCAGGTGCGGCAGACGGCCGAGGCCGTCTCGGTCCGGCTCGGTCACGTCCCGGCCGACACGACCTCTTGACAGCCGGTTCACCGGCTGTTTAACGTTCCCGCCAACGCCGCGGCCCAGGTCACGGCGGGGCCGCTACCTCCTGGGTAGCGGCCACTCGGGCGAACAGCTGACTCCCGACGCGCCGCAGCCCCGGCGCCGGGTGTTCCGGTCAGCAGCTCCGCCGCCTGCGCGCCTCGCGCGTTTGCCCGACCTTCCCCCGTCTCGCGGGCGTCCCCGTGCCGCCCGTGGGCCACCGCACCGCCGTCAGGCGTCACGCCGGCCGGCTGGATCGCGAAGGTTGAGGCTCGCCATGGGTCTACTCGGCACGTCCACCCTCACCCCCCGGGACCAGATCCCGCACCTCGACACCGTCGCCGGCCTGGCCACCGTCGACCCCGCCACGCTGGCCACCCGCACCCTGGTGCACCTCGCCGGATACCGCTCCCCCGGCGACGGTGGCGGCGGACTGCTGCGCTGGGATCCCACCAGCACCGCCCCCGCCAACGGCGGGACCGTGCACGACCCGTACCGCCGACAGCGGGGCCGGTGGCTGGCCCTGCACGACGGCACCGGTGACTTCCGACGGTTCGGGATCTTCGGCCGGGACACCCCCGCCGACGCCGCGCTGGACGCGATGGTCGCCGACCCGGCGATCCACCGGATCGAGGCCCACACCGACCTGCGCTTCGTCCGACGGCACACGTTCGGACGCGGCGACATCGAGCTGGACTTCGGCGGGCACACCGTGCACACCGACGGCATCGAACGCAACACCCACGACAACCCGTTCGGCGCGGTCCTCTTCTTCCGGGGCACCGTGACCGACACGGTGATCACCCACACCCTCACCGAGACCGTTCCCGAACTGACCGACGTGTTCCCGGTGCCCGACTCGGGGCGGTTCACGGTCGGGCAGTGGTGGACGGCCACCAGCAACTCGCTGACCGGGGCGGACGAGCGCGAGCTGCAGAAGATGGTCCAGGTCACCCAGATCGTCGACGGCACCCACATCCGGGTGGGCTACCTCAACGGCTGGCCCCTGGAGCCCGGTCGTACGGTCACCTGGCGACGGGTGGAGCCGGTCGAGCGCGCCCACGTCCGCAACATGGCCTTCCGGGGCCACGTCGCCTTCACCGGCGAGTATCCCGGCTCCGGCCCGGACGACCGCGAGTACAGCGGCTCCCACCCGATCGCCTACGAGTACGCGGTGCGCTGCGACGTCTCCGGCATCGACGCCACCGGCACCTGGTGGCCGGTGATCATGCGCCGCTGGTGCACCCACTTCACCACCGCCGGCTGCGTCCTGACCAACCCCCCGACCGTGATGTACGGCGGCGCCGGCTACCTCACCCAACAGATCTACTGCCTCTACGGGCACGTGGTGGACTGCCGCACCTCGAACGCCCGACACCTCAACGACTGGACCGCGTCGGCGTACTGCACCGTGGAGAACTGCCACGGCGACGGCGACGACGCCGGTGGCAACCCGTTCACCACCCACGGCCAGTACGAGCACGACCTCGTCTTCACCGGCAACTCCGGCCTGATGGACATCGCCAACAGCGGTGGCCAGTGGGGCATCAGCGCCAAACGGATCACCGTCCGTCGCCACGTCTGCTCCTGGTTCGTCGCCGGCACCAAGATCACCGATCTGACGTTGGAGGACGTCCGGGTCATCGCCCGCTCCACCTTCGACCCCGCCGGCACGCTCCAGATCAACGCCGACGGCGCGCAGCTACGCGGTTGCTCGGCACGCACGCTGAGCATCGCCCAACGCTCGGCCCGCTCCCGGCGGCCCACCGTCATCGCCGACTGCGACTTCGACCAGCCCGCCGGAACGGTCGTCGTGCAGACCCCGGTCAGCAGCCCGGTGCACTTCGTGCGGACCACGCTGCGGGGCCTGGACGGGCCGATCCTGCGCGGCTCCGGCCCGGTGCGCTTCACCGACTGCACGCTCACCGGAGCGCCCGATGCCGCCCCGCTGCTGGTCGGCGCCGCCGAGTTGGTGATCGACGGCGGCACCTTCACCGACACCGGCATCGAGCTGTCCGCCGTCCGCGACCAGCGACTCGTCGTCGACGGCGGCGCGGTGCTGACCGGCACCAATGCCCGCCGGGCGCTGCTGGGCCGGGTCGCCGGACCCGGCGCGGTCCGGGTGGAGCTGGGCCACTACCGCAGCGCCACCGACGACGCGGCCACCGCGCACGTCCGGCTGGACAGCGGCGTCAACCGGTACCGGGCCGTCGGCTCCCGGTTCGCCGGAGGCCGGCTGACTCTCACCGCCACCACCACGCTGCTGCACAGCGGCTGCGTCGAGGAGAGCGTCACCCGCGACCTGCCCGCCGACTCCGACCGTGTCGTGACCGGCGACAACCTCACCCTCTGATCGCCCCGGCTCCCAAAAGAGGAGACACCCCTCATGGACCGCTCCGACCCGACCTCCCGCCGTTCCCTGCTGCGCGCCTCCGGCCTCGGCGGACTCGCCCTCGCCGGCACCGCCCTGACGCTCTCCCCCGGCACCGCCGCGTCCGCCAAGCCGGCGCCGGACGACGCCGCGACCCCGCTCGCCCCCGGCCGCGACACGGTCCTGCACGTCGGCACCGTCGCCGCCCTGCTCGACCTGCCGACCCCGACCCTGCGTGACGGGCAGGTCGTGCACGTCGACGGGCACTTCACCGCCGGCGACGGAGGCGCCCGCCTGGTCCGCTGGGACGCGGCCAGCACCGCCGTGGACAACGGCGGCACCGTGCTCGCACCCGACAGCGCCGGGCCGCGCCGCCCGGACGGCCGTCGCGACCGGCCCGGCCGCTGGCGCCAACTCCACCACGGTGTCGTCGAGTTCCGACACTTCGGCGTCTTCGACGCGAAGACCGCCGCCGACGCCGCGCTGGACGCCATGGTCGGCGATCCCACCGTGCACCGGATCGAGGCCCACTCCGACCTGCGCTTCGTCAAGCGGCACCGGTTCACTCGCAGCGACCTGGTGCTCGACTTCGGCGGGCACGTCATGTCCACCACCGGCATCGAGGACGCCGGCCGCGACGACCCGTTCGCCGCGGTGCTGTTCTTCCGCGGGAAGGTCACCGACGAGGTCCGCACCCACACCCTCAGCGAGACGGTGCGCGAGGGCTGGGACTCCTTCCAGGTCGCCGACTCCTCCGCCTTCGCCGTCGGCCAGTGGTACGCCGTGGAGGTCGACCGCCTCGCCGGCACCTGGGAACGTGAGCTGCAGAAGCTGGTCCAGGTCACCCAGATCGTCGACGGCACCCACATCCGGGTCAACTACAAGAACGGCTGGGAGCTGGCCGCCGGCCGGACCATCACCTGGACCCGGGTCGAACCGGTCAGCCGGGTGCACGTGCGCAACCTGGTCTTCACCGGCGCCGGGGCCGACCAGTACACCGGCTCCCACCCGGTCGCCTACGAGTACGCGGTGCACTGCGACGTCACCGACGTGGACGCCACCGGCACGTTCTGGCCGGTGATCATGCGACGGTGGTGCACCTACTTCCACACCGCCCGGTGCACGCTGAAGAATCCGACCTCGGTCACCTGGGGCGGCGCCGGCTACCTCACCCAACAGATCTACTGTCTGTACGGGCACGTCGAGGACTGCCGCACCTCCAACGCCCGGCACCTCAACGACTGGACCGCCTCGGCGTACGGGTATGTCACGAACTGCCACGGCGACGGCGACGACCAGGGCCCGTTCGTCACGCACGGCCAGTACGAACACGACCTGGTCTACACCGGCAACTCCGGACTGATGACGTTCGCCAACTCCGGGGCGGCGTGGGGGTCGGCGGCCAAGCGGATCACCGTGCGCAAGCACGTCTGTTCCTGGTTCGTCGCCCGGGTCAAGGTGACCGACCTGACCCTGGAGGACGTCCAGGTCATCCGCAAGGCCGGGCTGGCCGGCTCCGGAATGATGTGGATCAACGCCGACGGCGTGCACCTTCGCGGCTGCTCCGCCGACGACACGCTGATCATCTCCCAGCAGTCCACCCGGTCGCAGCGGCCCACCGTCATCGAGGACTGCGCGTTCACGCTGGCGACCGCCGGCACCGACGTCGTCCAGGCCAGCGTCACCACGCCGGTGCACCTGGTGCGCACGACGATCCGCGGGGTCGACGGGCACACCTTCAGCGGCCCAGGGCGGCTGCACCTGACCGACGTGACGTTCGTCGGCGCCCCGAACGCCGCACCCGCCGTCGTGAAGTCGGCCGACCTCCGCGTGTCCGGTGGCACCTTCAGTGACACCGGCATCCGGCTCGCCGGCGCCACCGACCAGCGGATCAGCGTCGGCGGCGGGGCGGTGATCAGCGGCACCAACGCCGCGAAGGCGCTGCTGTCACGGGCCGCTGCCACCGGCGCCGTGCGGTGGGAGCTGGGCGGCTACCTGAGCACCACCACCGACGCGAGCACCGCGCACGTCAGCGTCGACGCCGGCACCAACAGGTACTCCGCCGTCGGCACGCAGTTCACCGGTGGGCGACTGCGGCTGGCCGGGACCGGCTTCGGCGAGGGTTCCCACCTGCACCACACCGGGTGCGTGGAGGAGGGCGTGGCGCGGGAGCTGCCCGCCGCCGGGCCCCGCGTGCGCGATGCCGGGAACCTGACCGTCTGAGCCGCCGGGCCCCGGCAAGCGAGCGAGGAAACGAGGAGCAGCAGGTGGAACAGCAGGACCGGCCGGTACGGGTGGCGCTGGTGGGCGCAGGCAACCGCGGCCAGACGTACGCCCGGTGGGTGGCCGCCCACCCGGGGCGGGCGCGGGTGGTCGCGGTCGCCGACCCGCGACCGCACCAGCGCGGCATCATCACCTCCCACCACCCGGGCGCGGCGGAGTTCACCGACTGGCGGGAGCTGCTCGACGCGGACCCGCCGGCGGACGCCGTCGTCGTGGCCACGCAGGACCGCTTGCACGTCGAACCGGCGGTCGCGTTCGCCAAGACCGGCCGGCACCTGCTGGTGGAGAAGCCGCTCGCCCCGACCGCGGACCAGTGCCGGGAGATCGTCGACGCGGTTCGCGCCACCGGTGTGCTCTTCGCCGTCTGCCACGTGCTGCGCTACACCCCCTACACCGAGTTGGTGAAGCGGGTGGTGGACAGCGGGGTGCTGGGCGAGGTCGTCTCCGTCCAGCACCTCGAGCCGGTCGGCTGGTGGCACTACGCCCACTCCTACGTGCGCGGCCCGTGGCGGCGGGAGGACCTGGCCACCCCGATGCTGCTGGCCAAGTCCAGCCACGACCTGGACTGGATCGGGTACGTCACCGGACGGCGCATCGCACGGGTCGCCAGCTTCGGCGGGCTGCGTCACTTCCGGCCCGACCAGGCGCCGGCCGGGGCCGCCACGCGCTGCCTGGACTGCCCGGTGGAGGCGGCCTGCCCCTACTCGGCGCCGAAGCTCTACCTCCCGGTGCTGCGCGAGCAGGGGCCGGTCTGGCCGGTCAGCGTGGTCACCGACGGCACCGACGAGGCCGCGCTGGTCGAGGCGCTGCGCGACGGCCCGTACGGACGGTGTGTGTACTCCGGCGACAACGACGTCGTCGACCACCAGGTCGTGGCGATGGAGCTGACCGGTGGCGTCACCGCCACGTTCACCATGGCCGCCTTCACCGAGCAGACCCACCGGCAGACCCAGATGTTCGGCACCCACGGCTCCCTCTCCGGCGACGGCGAGCGGGTCCGGGTGCATGACTTCCGCACCGACCGGATCGAGGTCCTCGACGCCGGGACGGTGGGCGGGTCGACCGCCGCCGACGACCACGGCGGCGGCGACACCGGGCTGATGGACGCCTTCATCCGAGCCGTAGCCACCGGCGACGGCCACCACATCCGGTCCGGGCTGGACGAGACACTCGCCAGCCACCTGGCGGTCTTCGCCGCCGAGACGGCCCGGCTCACCGGCACGGTCGTCACCGTGCCCGTGCACTGAACCCACTCAGAGAGGAACGACAGATGCGAGTAGGCAGGTTCGCCCCGGTCGCGGTCGCCGCGCTGGCGGCCGGATTACTCACCGCCTGCGGCGGGTCGGACGCCGGCGGCGGCGAGAAGCAGACCGTCACGATGTGGATCTACCCGGTGATCCCCGACGAGGCTACCCACCGCGGTTTCTGGGACAAGCAGGTCACCGCGTTCGAGACCGAGAACCCGGACGTCGACGTCCAGGTGGAGATCTTCCCGTGGGCCAAGCGGGAGGAGTCGCTGACCACCGCCATCGCCGGCGGAAAGGGTCCGGACGTCGTCTACCTGATCCCCGACCAGCTCGGCAAGTTCGGCAAGATGATCGAGCCGGTCGACGAGTACCTGCCCGCCGACGCCAGGGCCGACTACCTGGACAACCTGCGCGAGGCGGTCACCCAGGACGGCAAGATGCTCGGCGCGCCGATCCTGACCAGCGGCAACCCGCTGATCTGCAACGCCAAGGTGTTCGCCGCCGCCGGCGTCACCGAGTACCCGAAGACCTGGGCCGACCTGCTCGCCCTCGCCCCGAGGTTCAAGGCCAAGGGCTTCGACGTCACCAACTACTACGCCGACCCGAGCGCCACCCTCAACCAGTCCTTCTACCCGCTGCTCTGGCAGGCAGGCGGGGAGGTGTTCGCCACCGACGGGAAGTCGGTGGCCTTCGACGGCCCGGAGGGCACCAAGGCGCTGACCTTCCTCCGGCAGCTCGTCGACGGCGGATTCGTGGAGAAGGATCTGCTCACCAGCATTCCCGCGTTCGAGCAGACGAACGTCGCGAAGAACAAGGTCGCCTGCACCTGGCAGCACGTCCCGGCCGACGTCGAGTCGTTCTGGGGCAAGGAGAACATCAAGGTCCTCCCGCCGTTGAGCGACGCCAGGAGCGTCGGTTACGGCACGGTGGGCAGCCTGTCGATGCTCAAGGGCAGCAAGGCCAAGAAGGCCGCCGGCCAGTGGATCACCTTCGCCACCCAGCCTTCGGTCGCCACCGCGTACGACACGGCGGGCGGCTACTTCTCCACCAAGAAGTCGGCCGGCTCGCTCTACGCGCAGGACCCGGTCAACAGCGCGATGGAGAAGACGCTGCCCAGCATGACGGTCGGCTCGCTCAACGAGAAGAGCCGCGAGGTGATGGGGGTGCTCGCCCCCGAGATCCAGGCCGCGCTGATCGGCAAGAAGACCCCCGAGCAGGCGCTCGCCGACGCGGCCAAGGCCGCCGACGCGCTGCTCTGACCCCACCGGCCCGGGGGGGGGGGGGGGGGGGCGCGGCGGCGGGCCGGGCCCCACCCGACCGGCCACCTCGGCCGGTCCGACCTGCGAAGAAGGATGGCGAGATGGCCGTACCAGCTCAGTTGCCGGCCCGGCGGGCCCGGCGGGTGATCGCCCGGCGCGAGGCACGATGGGGTCTACTCTTCGTCCTTCCCGCCTTCCTGCTGTTCCTCGCGTTCCGCTTCGGCCCGGCGGTCGCCGGGCTGGTGCTCGGCTTCATGGAGTACACGATCGGCGGCGACGCCGAGTGGACCGGCCTGGAGAACGCCCGCCGGCTCGCCGACGACCCGGTCTTCTGGCAGTCCCTGCGGGTGACCGTCGTCTACACCCTGCTCTACGTGCCGCTGACCGTCGCCACGGCGGTCGGGCTGGCGTTGCTGGTCCGGCGCGGATTCCGGGGCGTCGGCTTCTTCCGGTCGGTGTTCTTCCTGCCGGTGGTCACCAGCCTGGTGCTGGTCGCCACGGTGTTCTCCTGGGTGTTCTCGTCCGCCGGCCCGTGGTCGCGCATCCTCGGCTGGCTCGGCCTGCCCGACGATTCGTGGCTGGCCTCCAGCGTGCTGGTGCTGCCGGCACTGGCGATGGTCGGCGTCTGGTCGCACTTCGGCTACGGCATGCTGATCGTGCTGGCCCGGCTCCAGGATCTGCCCCGCGAGCAGGAGGAGGCGGCGCTCACCGACGGCGCGGGCCCCTGGCAGCGATTCCGTTGGATCGTGCTGCCCCAGCTCAAACCGGTCCTGTTCTTCCTGCTGGTGATCGAGACCACCGCCTCCTTCCAGGTCTTCGACCTGGTGTACGCGATGACCGGCGGGGGCCCGGCCCGCGCCAGCTACACCCTCGTCATGGCCCTGTACGACCAGGGCTTCAAGTACTTCGACCTCGGCTACGCCAGCGCCATCGGTGTCGCCCTGTTCGCGATGACCCTGGTCGTCGCCCTGATCCAGCGGCTGACCCTCGGGAGGGACAAGTGACCGCCACGAGCACCGCCCCCACGTCCACGTCCACCGCGCCCGGCCTGCCGACCGCGCCGACCCGGCGACGCCGCTCCTACCGGCCGCTGCAACCCGGGCCGGCCGGCACCGCTCTGCGCTACGTGCTGCTCGGCGTGGCCAGCGTGGTCACGCTCTTCCCGTTCTACGCGATGGTCGTGTTGAGCCTGAAACCCGCCGCCGCCGTCGAGTTCCCCGGCAGCCTGCTGCCGTGGCCGCTCGGTTTCGACGCGTACGAGACGGTGCTCGGCTCCCGGAGCATCCTGCGGTGGCTGTTCAACACCGCCGTCTACTCGGTGGTCAGCGTCGTCGCGGTGCTGCTGCTCGCCGCGATGGCGGGTTACGCGTTCGCCAAGAAGCGTTTCCCCGGCCGGGAGACGATGTTCTGGTCGTTCCTGGCCATGGTGATGGTGCCCTACCACGTCACCCTGATCCCCACCTTCATCCTCATCGCGAAGGTCGGCGGGGTGGACACCTACTGGGGACTGATCCTGCCCACCCTGGCCAACGCCCAGGCGGTGTTCCTGATGCGGCAGTTCATCCAGGGGCTGCCGGACGAACTGTTCGAGGCGGCGAAGATCGACGGCGCGTCGGAGTGGCGGACGTTCCTGCGGATCGTGCTGCCGCTGTGCAAGCCGATCCTGGCCACCCTCGGCGTCTTCGTCTTCCTGTGGCACTGGAACGACCTGCTCTGGCCACTGATCATCGGGCAGAGCGGGGACATGCGGACCCTCACCGTCGGCATCGCCTCCCTCCAGCAGGAGCAGGTGCCGCTCAACGTCATGCTCGCCGGCTCGGTCGTCGCGTTTGTGCCGATCTTCGCCGCCTACCTCGTGGGCCAGCGGTACTTCACCGAGGGCGTCACGATGTCCGGAATCAAGGGATGAGTGCAGTGTTCAGAAGTGAGTCCGAGGTGGAGGATCGGCTTTCCCAGCCGTCCACGGCGCTCGTCGCCGACCTGGCCGGCGGCGCGGGCGACCTGGTGGTGCTCGGCGCCGGCGGCAAGATGGGCCCGTCGTTGTGCCGGCTGGCGCGTCGGGGGCTCGACGCCGCCGGCCGCACCGGCGACCGGGTGTACGCGGTGTCGCGCTGGTCGGACCGGGCGGCTGCCGACGCGCTCGCCGCCGACCGGGTGGAACCGGTGACGTGCGACCTGATGGGCGACGGCGACCTGGCCGACCTGCCGGACGCCACCGACGTGGTCTTCATGGTGGGCGCGAAGTTCGGCACCACCACCGCCCCCCACCTGGCCTGGATGGTCAACACGGTGCTGCCCGCCGCGGTGGCCCGCCGTTACCCGGCTGCCCGGATCGCCGCCTTCTCCACCGGCAACGTCTACCCGATGGTGCCGGTCACCAGCGGCGGCAGCGTGGAGAGCGACCCGCCCGGCCCGATCGGCGACTACGCGATGAGCTGCCTCGGCCGGGAGCGGGTCTTCGCCCACGCCGCCGCGACCCGGGGCACGCCGGTCTCGGTGCTGCGTCTCAACTACGCGGTCGACCTGCGGTACGGGGTGCTCGCCGACATCGGCCAGGCGGTGCTGGCCGGGGACCCGGTGGACGTCACCACCGGCCACGTCAACGTGGTCTGGCAGGGGTACGCCAACGAGGTGGCACTGCGCTCGCTGCGCCACGCCTCCCCCGACGTGTTCACGGTGAACCTGACCGGCCCGGAGACCGCCTCGGTGCGCCGAATCGCCGCCCGGATGGGCGAACGCCTCGGCCGGCAGGTCTCGTACACCGGCTCCGAGGCGCCGACCGCGCTGCTCAACGACGCCACCCGCTGCCACGCGCTGTTCGGCTACCCGGACGTGCCGCTGGGCACGCTGATCGACTGGCAGGCCGACAGTCTGGCCGCCGGCCTGCCGACCTCCGGCAAGCCGACCCGGTTCGCCGTCCGCGACGGAAGGTTCTGACATGGTCCTGGACCTGCTGCGCGACGGCGTGGTCATTCCCGCGCACCCGCTCGCGCTGACCGCCGACCGTCGCCTCGACGAGCGGCGGCAGCGCGCGCTGACCCGCTACTACCTGGCCGCCGGTGCCGGCGGAGTCGCTGTCGGCGTGCACACCACCCAGTTCGGCATCCGCGAGGCCGGACTCCTGCGGCCGGTGCTCGCCCTGGCCGGCGAGACGATCGACGCCGAAGCCGGCCGTCCGGTGGTGAAGATCGCCGGGGCCTGCGGCGACACCGCCCAGGCTGTCGCCGAGGCGGCACTCGCCGCCGATCTGGGCTACCACGCGGTCCTGCTGTCCCCGGTGGTGCCCGGCGCCGACGAGGCGTACCTGCTGGAGCGGGCCCGGGCCGTCGGCGAGGTGTTGCCGGTGATCGGCTTCTACCTCCAGCCGGCCATCGGCGGTCCACGCCTGTCCACGTCGTTCTGGCGGGCCTTCGCCGACCAGCCGTCGGTGGTCGCGGTGAAACTCGCCCCGTTCGACCGATACCGCACCCTGGAGGCGGTGCGTGGGATCACCGCCGCCGACCGGGGCGCCGAGGTGGCGCTCTACACCGGCAACGACGACCACATCCTCGGCGACCTCCTCGGCGACTTCGCCGGCCGCCGTTTCGTGGGCGGGTTGCTCGGTCAGTGGGCGGTCTGGACCCGCGCGGCGGTGACCATGGTCGAGCGGGTGCGGGCGGCCCGGGCCGGCGACGCGGCGGCGCTGACGGAACTGACCGGCCGGGCGGCGGCGGTCACCGACGCCAACGCGGCGGTCTTCGACGCCGTGAACGGTTTCCACGGCTGCATCGCCGGGGTGCACGAGGTGCTGCGCCGGCAGGGTCTGCTCGACGGGGTGTGGTGCCTGGACCCGGCCGAAGGGCTGTCGCCCGGCCAGGACGCGGAGCTGACCCGGGTGGTCGCGGCCTACCCGTGGCTGACCGATGACGACTTCGTCGCGGAGCACCGCGACGACTGGCTCCGGTGACCGGCCCCCGGCCGGGCGTTGCGCCCGTGACCGCACCGCACCGCGCCCACCGCCCGGTGACGGTGGTGTCCGTGTCCGCCCCGCTGCGTGCCCAGTTCTTCCCGGGCCGCATCGGCGAGCGGTTGGCCACGATCACCGACGCCACGCTGGTCGACGCCCACGCGGCACTCACCGCCGCCGACCTGGCGCCGGTGCTGGCCCGGGCCGAGGTGCTGGTGACCTCCTGGGGCATGCCCCGGCTCGACGCGGCCCTGCTGGACCGCGCCCCGGCGCTACGGCTGGTGGCGCACACCGGGGCCTCGGTCAAGCCGTTCGTGACCCCCGAGATGTTCGCCCGGGGCATCGAGGTCACCCAGGCCGGGCAGGGCATGGCCCGCTCGGTGGCCGAGGTTGCCCTCGCCTTCACACTGGCCCTGCTGCACCGCACGCACCGGTTCGACCACGCGTTGCGGACCGACACGAGCTGGGAGCGGGCGGAACAGGCGCCGCCCCGGCACGAGATCCTCGGCTGTCCGATCGGCGTCATCGGCGCGTCCCGCACCGGGCGGGCGTACCTGGAACTGGTGCGCGTCCTGGGCGCGGACGTCAGCGTCCACGACCCGACCCTGACCGCGGCGGACGCCGCCCGGCTCGGCGCCCGGCTGGTCGGCCTGGACGACCTGCTCACCGGTAGCCGCGTGGTGGCGTTGCACGCGCCGACCCTGCCGGAGACACGGCATCTGCTGGGCGCCCGCGAACTGGCGCTGATGCCCGACGGCGCCGGGCTGGTCAACACCGCCCGGTCGTGGCTGGTCGACGAGGCGGCCCTCGTCGCGGAGCTGACCGCCGGCCGGCTCGACGCCGCGCTGGACGTCTTCGACGACGAGCCGCTGCCCACCGGCCATCCGCTGCGGACGCTGCCCAACGTGCTGCTCACCCCGCACCAGGCCGCCGGCACGGTGCAGGGCCGGCGGCGGCAGGGCGAGATCGTCGTCGACGAGATCGCCCGTCACCTGGCCGGCCAGCCCCTCACCCACGCCGTGACACCGGACCTGCTCACCCGCACCGGCTGACGCCACCCACCTCGCACTCGCCACTCCTGGGAGGACACCATGAGATTCATGCGGATCGGCGCCGTCGGCGCCGAACGACCGGTGCTGTTCGACGGCATCAGCCACTTCGACCTCAGCGGCGTCACGGGCGACATCGACGCGGCGTTTCTCGCCGCGGACCCGGCCGGACGGGTCCGGGCGGCCGGGCCGCTGCCCCGGATCGACGTGACCGGGCAGCGGGTCGGTGCCCCGATCGCCCGGCCCGGCGCGGTGCTGTGCATCGGTCAGAACTACGCCGCGCACGCCGCCGAGTCCGGTGCCGTCCCGCCGGAGCGGCCGATCCTGTTCCACAAGTCACCGAACACCGTGGTCGGCCCGTACGACCCGGTGCTGGTCCCGCGCGGTTCGGTCAAGACCGACTGGGAGGTCGAGCTGGCCGTGGTGATCGGGACGCGGGCCCGCTACCTCGACTCACCGGCGCAGGCGCTGGCCCACGTGGCCGGCTACGCCGTCAGCAACGACGTGACCGAACGGGAATACCAGTTCGCCGACCCGGGCGGGCAGTGGGCCACCGGCAAGTCGTGCGAGACGTTCAACCCGCTCGGCCCGTGGCTGGTCACCCCGGACGACGCCGGTGACCCGCAGGCGCTGCGGTTGCGCTCGTGGGTCAACGGCGAACCCCGGCAGGACTCCCGGACCGCCGACATGATCTTCGGGGTGGCCCACCTGATCTGGCACCTGTCCCAGTTCACCGTGCTGGAACCGGGGGACGTGCTCAACACCGGCACCCCGCAGGGGGTGGCCCTGTCCGGCCGGTTCCCCTACCTGAGCGCCGGTGACGTGCTGGAGACCGAGATCGAGGGACTCGGCCGGCAACGCAACCCGCTCGCGCCGGCGTGAGCGCCCCGGTCGAGTTCCGGCCGGCCACGCCGGCGGACGTGCCCTCACTGCACGCGCTGTGGGCCGAGGCGTTCCCCGGGACGCACGTGGCCGAGCTGCACGCCCGCGACCCCGGCGGCCTGGCGCGTACCTTCCTGGCGGTGCGGGTCGTGACGGTGGTCGCCGCCGTCCACTACCTGCCCCGCCGGATCCGCGACGGCGCCGGCGGGGTGGATCTGGTCGGCGGGGTGGCCAACGTGGCCACCCGGGTAGACGCACGCGGGCAGGGCCACATCCGCCGCCTGCTGGAGCTGGCCGGCGCGGCGATGGCGGCGGACGGCTGCGCCTGGTCGCTGCTGTTCACCGGCACGCCCGGCGTCTACCTGTCCAGCGGCTACCGCCCGTTCACCCTGCGCTACGCCAGCGGCCGGCCGGTGACCGGCACCGCCAGCGTGCCGCCGGGCTGGACGGTCCACGCGCCGGACTCGGTGGACTGGACCGAACTCGCCGGGATACACGCCGCGTTCAACGCCCACCGGCCGCTCAGCACCGTACGCGATGCCGCTGACTGGGCGCTCCGGGTGCCGCTCTGGTACGCCCCGCCCGCCCGGACGCTGGTCGCCCGGCATCGCGGGCGGCCCGTCGGGTACCTGGTCGCGCGTTGGTCCCCCGGGCACGTGCGGGTGGTCGAGGTCGCCGTCCGGCCGGACCGGCCGGACGCTCTGCCCGTCCTGTTCGGTGCCGTGGCCCGGGCCGCCGCCGGCCACGACGTGCGGCGCTGCACGGCCCGGCTGCCCGCCGATCCGGCGATCGTGGCGGCGCTGCCCGCCCTCCTGACCGAGCCGGAGACGGAGTACGACGAGACCGGAATGGTCCGGCCGGTGCACGCGGCGCCCGAACACGTGCGGGCGGTCGTCGAGGCGCCCGACGCCTTCCACTGGCCGGCGGACTACCTGTGACCGCCGCGCCGTGTGACGGTCTGCTGGAGCAGGTCACCGCACCTGTCGCCGGGCACGGGGAGGGGCCGGTGTGGTGTCCCGCCGACCGGCTGCTGCGGTGGGTCGACATGCTGGCCGGGGACATCCTGTCCCTGGACCCGGCGACCGGGACGATCCGCCGCCGGCACGTCGCCCCGGTGGTCGCCGCCGTCCGACCACGATCGGGGGGCGGACTGGTCGCCGCGCTCGAGCGGGGCTTCGCGTTGCTGCGGGACGACTCGGTGGAACTGTTGCCGGAGATCTGGTCAGACCCGTCGGTCCGGATGAACGACGGCGGGTGCGACCCGCGGGGACGCTTCTACTGCGGCTCCATGGCCTACGACGCGACGCCGGGTCGGGCCGCCCTGCACCGGCTCGACCCCGACGGCACGGTCGAGACGGTCCTCACCGGGCTCACCGTCTCCAACGGCCTCGCCTGGACCCGCGACGGCGACAGGGCCTGGTACGTCGACTCGGCGACACGGCGGATCGACGTCTTCGCCGTCGACCCGGCCACCGGCGCGCTGCGGGACCGACGACCGGCGGTGGTGGTGCCGCCCGACGCGGGCACGCCGGACGGCCTGTGCCTCGACGTCGAGGGCGGCGTCTGGGTCGCCCTGTGGGACGGGGGCGCCGTGCACCGCTACGGCCCGGACGGCAGTCTCACCGCCGTGGTGACGCTGCCGGTGCGGCGGCCCACCGCCTGCGCCTTCGGTGGCCCCGACCACGCCGACCTGTACATCACGACCTCCCGTCAGGGACTGCCGGCCGACGACCGGTCCCCGGCGGGGGCGCTGTTCCGGATCCGGCCCCAGGTGCCCGGCTTCCCCGACCACACCTTCGCCGGCTGAAGGGGCGGGCCTCCTGCGGAGGGCGTGGCCGGACACGAAGGCTCGACCGTCATCGTCGGCCTCAACGGCCTACGCCTGCTCGCCTCCTCCGCGTGGCGGCGCGCCCAGGGCCGAAGGGGCGCCGTGAGTCGCCGCGGCCGGGACAGCGGCGCGACAGCCGGTTGCACCGTCACGGTCTGCCGGGGCTGCTGCTGCGGCACCGCGGCCGGGTTCGACCATGCCGGGCAACTGGCCCGGCTGCGGATCCACCCGATCTGCTGGACCTGTACGCGTTCGCCCCGCCCCGTCGCCTCCGGCAGGACCTCCCCTGAGACACCGACGAGCAGTAGCGGGATCGGGTGACGTCAGAGGCCGAACAGAAACAGCACCCCGGCGGCGATCAGACCGACCTCCACGAGGGCGACGAACCGTCGGTCACTGATCCGCCCCACGGTCTTGCTGCCAGCCCAGGCGCCCAGCAGGGTCGCGGGTGTCAGCGCCACCCCGAACAGCAGCACAGTACGGTCGAGCAGCGCGCCGGCGCCGTACGCGGCGATCTTCGAAGCGTGCATGACCAGCGCGCCGGCGGCTTCGGTGCCGATGTAGGCGGCGCGGGTCAACCCGTACGCGAGGAAGAACGGCGCGGTCAGTGGCCCCACCGACCCGAGCAGCGCCGAGCCGAGCCCGGAGCCCGCCCCCACGCCGGCGAACGCCGGGTCGGACGGCCGCCGCGGATGCGGATTGCGTCGCCGCCAGACGACCACCCCGATGAGGAACACCCCCAGCAGCCGCTTCAGTGGCCCCAGCGGGGCGTGGGCCAGCAGCAGTCCGCCCAGGACAGCGGTGGGCACCGCGCCCAGGGCGTACCAGCGCACCAGTCGCCAGTTCACCTCGCGCCGGCTGAACCACACCCGTGAGCCGTTGCTCCACACCTGGGCCAAGGTCAGCATCGGCACCGCCATGCGCAGCCCGAACAGCGCGGTGAACACCGGCAGCAGCAACACGCCGCCGCCGAAACCGGCCACCGCCGACAGCCAGGCCAACGCGAACGCGGCCAACGACGCCACCGCGAGGACACCGACCAGATCCGTCGCCACGCCCCAGCCTCCACCCGTTCGACACCACGAGCTTCGCAACAGTCCCTTCTCGTCAGGCAACCCCCGTTGACCAAGCCTGGCCGTCACGACGCGAGACTCTGCCTGTGCCTATCGGTGCAGCAGACCCCTGTGGGCGCGACGGCGATCGACCCAGATCACGATCGACAGCTAGATTGTGGGGGCTATGGAGCTACCCACTTCGCATTGATGTTGGCCTACGTCACTCTGGCACTGGTCACGCCGGCTTGGCTGTTGCTCGCGGTCTGCGCCGCGGTGCTGCCCTCTTGGGCCTGCTCGTCATGGCGGGCGGGCCTGCTCGTCCTGGCGGGCGAGCAAAGACGAATGAGCGGACCCGATCCGGCCAGACGCCGGAGGCACGCTCAATGGCTGCTGATTGCCGGACCGGTATTGACGGCACTTCCCGCCAGGCACCCCTGCTGGATCAACCGGCCATCCACCCTAGGAATGATCTACCACCATGGACAGCCATGCGCCACCTGAGACATGCACTAACAACAAGTGATGACTTCGATGTTACTTCCGGCTGGATTGTTTGGCGTAATGTCGGGAGTAACATCGCTTTACCCAACTCAGTCAAGCAAGTCAATGTTTGCTCGCTTGGCGAGATCTTCCTCCAAGTGTCATCCGGCACATTTCGACGACTGCTTCCCCGCTTCTTCGTCGTATCTTTTTGTCTCCCCCACCCACCCGGAGAGGCAGGGAGAATGTCCCGGAGACTGCTGAGCGGCCTCGCGCTGATCACCGCGTTGTCCGCGATGACGCTCACCACCGCAGGCGCCGCCCAGGCAAAGCCCGACACATCCCACAAGGGCGTCGTCGGCGTCGTCGCGCAACTGAGCCCCGAGGTCGCCCGCACCGCTCGCGGCACCGGCGTCGACGCCCGCGCCGCCGCGCTGGCCGCCTACTGGACCCCGGATCGGATGCGCGCGGCGCTGCCGGAGAGCGAGATCCCGGCGGTGAAGAACGCTCGCCCCGGCCAGATCACCGGCGCTGCGGCCCGCCCGCAGGGCGCGGCGGGCAGCGTGGCGCCGGCTCCGCCCGTGACCACGCCCCGAGCTGACCTGCCCGACATGGGCACCAACGCCTACGACCCGGCATACCCGGTCGGGCACCCGACCGCCCGGACCACCGGCAAGGTCTTCTTCACGCTCAGCGGCCTCAACTACGTCTGCTCAGCCGCGGTCGTGAACACCGAGGGCAAGTCCTCGGTGTGGAGCGCCGGACACTGCATGACCGGCAACCTCCAGTGGGCCACGAACTGGGCCTTCGTCCCGAACTACGTCAACGGCTCGGCGCCGTACGGCTACTGGTACGCCACGGGGCTCTGGACCACCAGCGCCTGGTACAACAACAACGGCGATTTCGCCAACGACGTCGGCTCGGCGGTCATCGGCCGGGTCAACGGCTGGCGGATCACCGACTACCTCGGCGGCCAGGGCATCACCTGGAACCAGGCGGTCGGCCAGTACGACTACGCCTTCGGATACCCGCAGGCCTCCCCGTTCAACGGGCAGACCCTCTGGGCCGAGAACGGCCCGACCTACGACGGTGGCGGCGGCACCATCTACATGACGAACTACATGACCGGTGGTTCTTCGGGCGGCCCCTGGCTCATGTCGTTCGACGGCAACTGGGGCTACATCAACGGACACAACGACTTCAAGTACAACAACCTCCCGCAGTACATGTATTCGCCGTACTACGGCAACCAGGTGGGGAACCTCTACAACACGGTTCGCAACATCTCCTCCTGATCCTGACGGATCTGCCCGCCGGGTGCGTCGCCACGCGCCCGGCGGGTGCCGTCATGAGACCCAGGCGGAAAGCTTCGCCCGGGGTGACGCCGCGAACGACGCGCGGGGCGGCATGGATGGCGAGCGGCCGGGTCGGCTCCCGATCATCACCCGCCCGACGTACACGGCGGCGTCGGAGCGCCGCGGTCGAGATGACGCACACGCGGCTGGACGCGGCCGAGCCCGTACCAGCGGACGTTCTGCGCATCGAACGGTTCGGGCGGGATCAGCCGCCCGAACCGTTCGGGAGCGAGCCGGTCAGTGACAGCTGGGCCCGTCCGCCGCTGACTCGTACTTGTCATGGTGCTTGAACAGCATGATCCCGGTTCCGACCTCCTGCCGGCCCAGCGGCGTGAAGTCGAGGTAGTTGTACGTGCCGAGCACGATGTCCGGCCCTCGCCCGTACGTGGAATAGGTGTGGAAGACCTTCGAGTCGTCCTGGAAGAAGACGCTCAGCCCGTGCTGCTCACCGCTCATGTGGTGGGTCAGGCCCTCGCGCTCCAGCGTCGCCTTGTCTTTGTAGTTGTACTCAATCGGGGCGACGGACTCGTCCACGGTGACCTTGAAGTCGTAGTTGAAGTCGGTTCCGAAGGAGGACACCCACGGGATCGTCCAGCCCATTCGCGCCTTGAACTTCTCGATCTTCTCCACCGGCGCCCGGGAAACGGCCGCGAACGACGTGTCGCGGGAATGCAGATGCCCGAGGTGCGCCACGTTGTCGACGAGGAACGAACAGCTCACGCAGCCCTCGTCCCAGCTCGGATCGAACATGAAGTGGTACGTGATGAGCTGCCGGCGCCCTTCGAACAGGTCGAGCAGACTCTTCTCACCCGACGCGGACCGAAACCGGTAGTCCTTCTCGACCGGCGTCATCGGCAGGGCCCGCCGAGCTGCCGAGACTTCGTCCCGTGCGTCGGTGAGCGCCTTCTCCTTGGCGAGCAACTCTATTCGCGCGCGCAGCCAGTCCTCACGGGACACGATCTGCGGACCACTCATCCGGTCTTCTCCTCCCATGCGGGGTCGGCGACCCGGCCGAACGGGCTCTCTGCCCGGATCGCGTCGCCGCTCGGCGCGTCGAACCGCTCCTGGGCCATCGGCGTCGCCGCGAACCTGGGCGCCACGGCCGGAAGCGCGATCCGGCATGACGCAGGCACGATCACCAGCGACTGGCCGAGGGCGTTCAGGCTCGCCCTTCTGACCCGGCACGCCGACCCCTCGGGCTCACCACGGAACGCGGCCCGCAACTAGGCGTCGTTTTATGCTGATCAATGCTCACCGGGGAAAGATAGTACGGGCCGGTACCCTCATCTTCTTCTGCATTGCTCAATCCGACCTTCGCCGAACGGGAGCCGCGCGGACGTGGGCTCCCGTTCTCGCAGATCAGCCAGGAATGCCGTCAGCTACTGAACGACAGCCGCCGGCTGTTCGTCAATGTCGGAGTGGCCGGTGCTGGCGATCTGTGCTTTCGGGCCCGCTGTGGACGTGTGGCTGGGTCTGCACCGGCGGTACGGCCAGGCCGGGAAACTGGGCGACAGTGATGGGTGCCGACCGTACGGCCGGCACCCACCCGGAGACCAGTCGGTCAGGCGGTCATCACCAGGTAGTTCTCCAGCACCCCGATGCTCGGCCTGGGACACCGAGAACGTCGTCGAGCCGAAGGCCGGCACCGGGATCACGCACTCCTTGGTCCTCGCCGGCGTGCCCGGCGGCATGTCCACACTGGTCCAGGCCGCGGCCGCGCCGTAGACGCTGCACCGGTACGCGAAGCGCACGTTGCCCCCCGTGTCGCCCTGCCGCAGCACGTAGCGCACGGTGTGCGGCACAACGGTGTTGTTGGTGATCCGCCCGGTGTTGGTCTCCACCACACCCCAGTTGGCCAGGTTGCCGGTGGTGCCGTCACTGTTGCGGCGGGTCGAGCTCGAACGGGTTGATCTCGGTGCGGGCGAAGCTGTTCGACGACAGCGGCGTCCAGACCGAGAGCTTGTCGTTGCCGATGGCGGCCGGCTTACGGGACGGGGTGGCGTTGGTGGTCCACCGGTCGCGGGTGACCCCGCCGTAGCTGACCGGGATGTTCTGGTTCAGCGCGGTCGTGGCGTCCAGGAGGCGGCAGCCCGGGCGGCGGCGTCCACCAGGAGCCGGCCGGCGTCGGTCGGCACGCAGCTCCGCGGGGTCCGCACGAGCAGCGGTGTGCCGAGCTGTCGCTCCAGGCGGGCGATCCGTCGGGACAGGGCGGGCCGGGTCCGGCCGAGCGCCGCTGCCGCCGCTGTGATCGACCCGTGCCGCGCCGCCGCTCGCAGCGCGCGCAGATCCTGCCAGTCCTCGAAAGAGAGTTAACACCTTCGATGTACGCGACGCCCGGACGGACCGGCGGCGTCGTCCGCGTGCACGTGGCCCAGGTCCGTGGCGGAAGGAACGCCTTCACCAGCCGTACGTGAGGAGAGGTGAGCAGCCGCCGTGGATGGTCTCGGACGAGTTGTGGGCCGAACTCGCGCCGCTGCTGCCAGCCCACCCCCGAGGCGGAGTCGGTATCCGGGGCGCAAGCCGCTGGACGACCGGAAGGTGCTGGGTGGGATGGTGTTCGTGCCGACACCGCGGTTCCGTGGGAGCACCTGCCACCGGAGGGGGTCGGCTCGGCGATGACCTGCTGGCGCAGGTCACGGGACTGGAACGACGCCGGCGGCATCCCCCTCGCGGTCACGCTGACCGGCGGTTACAGGCACGACTCCACCCACCGGTGGAGCAGGTTGGTGGCCCCCACCCGAGTCGGGATTCGGTGGCTCAGCAAGGCTGAGCCACCGAGTTCGGGAGGGTCGCATCTACTTCAACCCCCAGTAGTCCACGAACGGTGGGCGCTCCTCGGGCGAGCGGGAGAGCCAGTCATTGACCACCAACGCACTCACCGAAGCGTACTCGTCGGTTATTTCTAGATGATTCCCTGGCACATCTGCCAACGTGACTTTGGTGGCGTAGTTCCAGGTGAACATCCAGTCGTCATTGTCTGCCGGTCCGCTGATCCGCTCGGATGCCCGGACCTGGAGCGTCGGTATCTCGATGTGCTCGGCGGGCCACCACGGGAAGGAGAGGTAATGGACCATCGCGAAGACCCAGCTGTCATCGCCGTCGTCGCCAGTCCGCCTGATTCTTTCAAAAATCTGCTTCTGCCACAGCGGCCCGTCCTCCGACACGGTTTGATGGGCCTCCTGCGAGGGCGCGTCGAGGAGAATGACGCCGGCCGGCGCCATGCCCATCCGCGCCAGCTCGGCAGCAACCCGGTGGGCGATCAGCCCACCGCTGGAGGTGCCGCCCAGTGCGAATTCTTCGCCGTTCGCGTTGTCTCGGATGATCGCCTCGACGTACGCGAGAGTCATCGCCTCGATGTCCTCCGGCAGCTTCTCACCGGCATGGAAGCCGGGCGAGTGCAACACCGACACGTCACGGGTGCCCTGGAAAGCCGACGCCAGCCGCGCATACGGGAAATTGACCGGGGCTACGTATGGGTTGAAGAGGTACAACTTGGGCTTGGCGTCGCCGATGGCGACCCGGGTGGGAGGCCGGACCGCCTCGTCGGCCGTGTCCACACCGAACGTCTGGCGGAGCTTCGCCAATCGCCCGACCACCTCGGAGAACTCGTCGTGTCTGCCGTCGACCTCGGCCTGCATGTACATCTCCGCGAGGTTCGACACCCGAACGGCTCCCGAGCCGGTCGGTTCGGCGCCGGTACCGCGGTCGCTGCCGGTACTCACGGCGGCGGCCAGCTTGTTCACCAGATGATCGGTCAGGGCTCCGGTGCTGGAATGGTCGAAGACCAGCGTGGCCGGCAACGACAGCCCGGTCGCGGCGGCCAACCGGTTACGCAGCTCCACCGCGGTCAACGAGTCGAAGCCGAGGTCTCGGAACGCGCTGTCCGGGTCGATCGTCGTGGGATCGGGATGGCCGAGCACGACGGCGGTCTGTGTCCGTACCAGTTCCAGGACTGTCCGCTGGCGTTCCTCGACTCCCATGGCGGCCAGCCTGGCGGCCAGATCCACCGGCGTGTCGGCGGTGGACGCCGTCCGACGGGTCGAGCCGCCGGCCAATGTCTGCCACAGCGGTGGCAGGCCACCGGTCCTGGCGCGACGCAGCGCGGCCAGGTCCACCCGGATCGGCACGAGTTGCGGCTGGTTGGTGCGTATTGCCGTGTCGAACAGTGCCAGGCCCTGCTCGGAGGAGATGGGGAGGATGCCGGTGCGTCGCATCCGGTCCAGGTCGGCCTCGTCGAGATGCCCGGTCATCGCCGACTGCTGGGCCCACAGCCCCCACGCCAACGACTGCCCCACCAGACCCTCGGCCTGCCGCCGCAGCGCCAAGGCATCCAAGACGGCGTTGGCCGCGGCGTAGTTGCCCTGCCCCGGTGACCCGAGCGTGGCCGCCGCCGAGGAATACACCACGAACAACGCCAGATCCATGTCCCGGGTCAGTTCGTGCAGCCACCACGCCGCATCGGCCTTGGCCCGCAACACCGTCTCCAGCCGCTGCGGCGTCAACGCCTCGACCACCCCGTCATCGAGGACTCCGGCGGTGTGCACCACCCCGACCACCGGATGCTCGGCCGGTACCGCCGCCAACACCTCGGCCAGGGCGTTGCGGTCAGCGACGTCACACGCGGTCACCTGCACCCGCGCACCCAGCTCCGTCAGGTCACCGACCAGCTCGGTCGCTCCGGCCGCGGCCGGACCCCGCCGGGACAACAGCAACAGGTGCTTGACCCCGTGTGTGGTGACCAGATGCCGGGCCACCAATCCACCCAGCACCCCGGTCCCACCAGTGATCACCACCGTGCCACCCGCATCCAACCCCGCCGACAACCCGTCAGAGCTGGACAGGGACAGCCGGCCAGTGCCAACGGCCCGGGTCAACCGCCGCACATACAGGCCACCGGCGCGTACCGCGATCTCCGGCTCGCCGCTGTCGAGCGCCGCCGTGAGGATTCTGCCCAGGTCGTCACCGTGGTCGGTTCTGTGGTCAGTGTGATCGTCGAGGTCGAGCAGGATGAATCGGTTCGGGTGTTCGGACTGCGCGGAACGGACCAGACCCCACACCGCAGCCGCGGCCAGGTCACTGCCATCGGTAGCGCCACGAGTGAGCACCACCAGCCGGGAACCGTCCGTGCCCGGATCGGCCAGCCAGTCCTGGACCCAACCCAACACCAACGCGCTCGCCGCGTGCGTGGCCTCGACAACACCCACAGTATCGCCCGCAGCCGGTAGCTCGGCCACCACCACCGCGGGTAGCTCACCATCAACCTGCCCATGCCATCCCCAGACCGGTTCGGCAGCCACCGGTTCCGCGTCCGGCAGCGGCACCCACTCCACCGCGAACAGCGACTGCGCCGCATCCGGCACCCCGGCGCCCAACTGGTCGGTGGTCACCGGCCGCAACACCAACGAGTCCACGGTCAGCACCGGCTGGCCGGCGGCGTCGAACACCGCCACCGCGATAGCACCGTCGTCGGCGGGTGTCAGCCGGACCCGCAGCGTGCTCGCCCCGGTCGCGTGCAGCCGCACCCCACTCCACGCGAACGGCAACACCGCCTCATCACCGAGAAGTCCGGTCAACCCGATTGCGTGCAACGCCGCGTCCAACACCGCCGGATGCAACCCGAACCCATCCACCCCAACCTGCTCAGGCAGTGTCACCTCGGCGTACACATCCCGCTCGGAACGCCACACCGCCCGCAGGCCTTGGAACACCGGCCCGTACACGTACCCGCCGTCGGCCAACCGTTCATACAACCCGTCGACAGCCACCGGTCGCGCGTCGGCCGGTGGCCACTGCCCCAACCCGGCCGGGATCCGGCCAGCTTGCGGGCTCAGCACACCCGTGGCGTGCCGAGTCCACGAACCCTCCACACCCTCCGCGCCCTCCGGTCGGGAGTACACGTTGACCGGCCGTCGGCCATCCTGGTCGGGATCACCGACCCACACCTGCACCTGCACTGCGCCCTGCTCGGGCAGCACCAACGGGCTCTGGAGCGTCAACTCCTCGACCAGGGCACAACCGACCTGGTCGCCGGCGTACATCACCAACTCCACATACGCCGTGCCCGCCAACAACACCGAACCCAACACCGCATGATCGGCCAACCACGGCTGCGCCGACAGCGACAACCGGCCGGTCAACACCACCCCGTCCCCATCAGCCAACGACACCGCCGCCCGCAACAACGGATGATCAACCGAACCCTGCCCCAACACCCGAGCATCGCCCACACCGCCGGCCACGGTCTGCGGCCAGTACCGCTGATGCTGGAACGGGTAGGTAGGCAACTCAGCCCGCAGCGGGATGGTCCCGCCCATCGCCCTGCCCACACCCATGGCCTCGGCCGGACCGGCACTCGTGCCGAGCAGTGTCGGCCAGTCCACGGTCGCGCCGTGTACGTGGACACCGGCGACCGCGGTCAGTAACGTCTCCGGCTCGTCCCGCTCAGCACGCAACGCCGGTAGCCACACACCTGCATCGGGGGCGTCGGGGTCGGCCATCGAGGTCAGCGTGCCGTCCGGTCCCAGTTCGAGGAAGACACCCACGCCCTGCTCACGGAGCGCGGTCACCGCGTCGTGGTAGCGCACCGTCTGGCGGACGTGCGCCAGCCAGTATGCGGGATCGGTCACGTCCGCGCCCGGGGTGCCGGACACCACCGGGATGGTCGGCTCCCGCCACACCACCCCGCCCAACACGTCGGCGAAGTCGGCCAACATCGGCTCCATCAACGGCGAATGGAACGCGTGACTGACCCGCAACCGCCGCGCCTTACCACCGGCGTCCCGCCACTGCTGCGCCAAGTCCAACACCACCGCCTGATCACCCGAGATCACCGTGGAACGAGGACCGTTGACCGCCGCCACCCCCACCAGATCGGCGTACCCCGCGATCAACTCCTGCGCCTCGACATCACTAGCGGTCAACGCCACCATGGCACCACCAGCAGGAAGCGCCTGCATCAGGCGGCCCCGCGCAGCCACCACCGCCACCGCATCAGCCAGATCCCACACCCCAGCCACATACGCCGCACTCAACTCACCAATCGAATGCCCCGCCAGACACTGCGGAACCACACCCCACGAGGCGACCAACCGGTACAACGCCACCTGCACCGCGAACAACCCCGCCTGGGCATACACCGTCTGATCCAACAGCTGCGCCTCGCCCGCGATTACCTCCCGCAACGACCGCTCCAGATGGCGGTCGAAGGACGCACAGACCTCATCGAACGCCTCCGCGAACACCGGATATGCCTCATACAGGCCCAAGCCCATCCCGACCCGCTGGCTCCCCTGCCCGGAAAACACCACCGCCAACCGACCAGACCCCGCGACCCCGGTCACCACCCCCGACGCCTGACCACCCCCGGCCAGCGTGTGTAGCCCGTCCATCAACGCTGGCCGCTGCTGACCGAGGACCACCGCCCGATGCGCGAACACCGACCGAGCCGCCAACCCGCGCCCCACCACGGCCGGCTCTACCTCGGGCCGGTCGGCCACGAACCGGGCCAGCCGCTGCGCCTGCGCCCGCAACGCCACCTCAGACTTGGCCGACAACAACCACGGCACCACCCCGCCGGCCGGCGGGGCCGGCTCATGACCCAACGCCGGGTCCGGTACGGGATCGGCCTCCTCCAGGATGAGGTGGGCGTTGGTGCCGCTGATCCCAAACGACGACACCCCGGCCCGCCGTGGCCGGCCGCTGTCCGCCCATGGCGTGGCCTCGGTGAGTAGTTGCACCGAGCCGGCCGACCAGTCCACGTGTGACGACGGGGCGTCTACATGCAGCGTCTTGGGCATCAGGCCGTGCCGCATGGCGAGGACCATCTTGATGATTGCGGCGACGCCGGCGGCTGCCTGGGTGTGGCCGATGTTCGACTTCACCGACCCCAACCGCAACGGTTGCTCCGCGGGCCGGTCCTGGCCGTACGCGGCGATGAGTGCTTGTGCTTCGATCGGATCACCCAGCGTCGTGCCCGTGCCGTGCGCCTCCACCACATCCACCTCGCCCGGCGACAACCGCGCGTTGGCCAAGGCCTGACGGATCACCCGCTGCTGCGACGGCCCGTTCGGGGCACTCAACCCGTTGGACGCGCCGTCCTGGTTGACCGCGCTGCCCCGCACCACCGCCAACACCTGATGCCCCTGCCGGCGAGCATCGGACAGTCGTTCCAGCACCAGGATTCCGATGCCCTCACCCCAGCCCGTACCGTCAGCCGCGTCCGCGAACGATTTGCACCGCCCGTCGGCGGCCAACCCGCCCTGCCGGGAGAACTCCACGAATGCTCCCGGGGTGGCCATCACCGTCACACCGCCGGCCAGGGCCATCGAACACTCACCCGACCGCAACGCCTGCGCCGCCAAATGCACCGCCACCAACGACGACGAACACGCCGTATCCACCGACACCGCCGGGCCCTCCAGACCCAGGGTGTACGCCACCCGCCCCGACGCCACACTTCCGCTGGTCCCGGTGCCATATCCCTCGCCCTCGGTCGGGCTCGCCGCCAACTGCATGGCGTAGTCGTGATACATGAGGCCCACGTACACGCCGGTGTCCGAACCGCGCAGCCCCGACGGGTCGATCCCCGCCCGCTCCAACGCCTCCCAGGAAACCTCCAACAACAACCGCTGCTGCGGATCCATCGCCACAGCCTCCCGCGGACTGATCCCAAAGAACCCCGCATCGAACAACGCCGCGTCAGTCAGGAACCCACCCTCGCGGACATAACTGGTCCCCGACCCCGCCGGATCCGGGTCATCCGACGACCCGACATCCCAACCCCGATCCACCGGGAACTCACCCACCGCGTCAACACCCTCGACCAGCAACCGCCAAAACCCCTCCGGGTCACCAACCCCACCCGGATACCGACACCCCATCCCCACAATCGCCACCGGCTCATCAACACCCACACCCACCGCCACCGGCGTAAGGACATCGCTCTGCTCACCAAGCAGCTCCGTCAACAGATACCCGGCCAACACCACCGGCGTCGGATAGTCAAAGACCAGCGTGGCCGGCAACGACAACCCAGTCACGGCAGCCAACCGGTTACGCAACTCCACCGCCGTCAACGAGTCGAACCCGAGCTCACGGAACGCCCGATCAGGTGCGACTGCCTGAGCACTGTCGTGACCAAGGGCTGTGGCCGCATGGGCACGCACCAGTTCCAGGACTGCCCGCTCACGTTCCTCAACGCCCACAGCCGCCAGCCTGGCCGCCAGATCCACCGGCGCGTCAGCGGCGGTCGCGGCCCTGCGGGCGGAGCCGCCGGCCAACGTCCGCCACAACGGCGGCACGCCACCGGCGGCGGCACGACGCAGCGCGGCCAAGTCCACCCGGATCGGCACCAGTTGCGGCCGGTCGGTACGCACTGCCGCGTCGAACAACGCCAGGCCCTGCTCGGAGGAGAGGGGAAGGATGCCGCTGCGTCGCATCCGGTCCAGGTCGGCCTCGTCGAGATGCCCGGTCATCGCCGACTGCTGGGCCCACAGCCCCCACGCCAACGACTGCCCCACCAGACCCTCGGCCTGCCGCCGCAGCGCCAGGGCGTCCAGGACGGCGTTGGCCGCGGCGTAGTTGCCCTGCCCCGGTGACCCGAACGTGGCCGCCGCCGACGAATACACCACGAACAACCCGAGATCCATGTCCTGGGTCAGTTCGTGTAGCCACCACGCCGCGTCGGCCTTGGCCCGCAGTACCGTCTCCAGCCGCTGCGGCGTCAACGCCTCGACCACCCCGTCATCGAGGACTCCGGCGGTGTGCACCACCCCGACCACCGGATGCTCAGCCGGCACCGCCGCCAACACCTCGGCCAGAGCATCCCGGTCAGCGACGTCACACGCGGTCACCCGTACCCGCGCACCCAGCTCCGTCAGGTCACCGACCAGCTCGGTCGCTCCGGCCGTGGCCGGACCTCGCCGGGACAACAGCAACAGGTGCCTGACCCCGTGTGTGGTGACCAGATGCCGAGCCACCAACCCACCCAGCACCCCGGTCCCACCAGTGATCACCACCGTGCCACCCGCATCCAACCCCACCGACAACCCGTCAGAGCCGGACAGGGACAGCCGGCCAGTACCAACGGCCCGGGTCAACCGCCGCACATACAGGCCACCAGCGCGTACCGCGATCTCCGGCTCGCCGCTGTCGAGCACCGCCGCCAGGATCCTGCCCAGGTCGCTGCCGTGGTCGCCATCGTGGTCGCTGTCATCGTCGAGATCGAGCAGGACGAACCGGTGAGGGTGCTCGGACTGCGCGGAACGGACCAGACCCCACACCGCAGCCGCGGCCAGGTCACTGCCATCGGTAGCGCCACGAGTGAGCACCACCAGCCGGGAACCGTCCGTGCCCGGATCAGCCAGCCACTCCTGGACCCAACCCAACACCAACGCGCTCGCCGCATGCGTGGCCTCGACAACACCCACGGCATCGCCCGCAGTCGGTAGCTCGGCGACCACGACGGCGGGCAGCTCACCATCAAGCCCGCCTGGCGAGTGGGGCATCAGCAGAGGTTGCGGGCGCTGCCCGTGCCATGCCCAGACCAGTTCGCCAATCACCGACGCGGTGTCGGGTTCCGCGTCCGGTAGCGGTACCCATTCCACCGTGAACAGGGACTGCGCCGCGTCGGGTACGCCGGCGCCCAGTTGGTCGGTGGTTACTGGTCGCAGCGCCAGCGAGGTCGCGGTCAGGACTGGCTGGCCGGTGGTGTCGAACACCGCCACCGCGATAGCACCGTCGTCGGTGGGTGTCAGCCGGACCCGTAGCGTGGTCGCCCCGGTCGCGTGCAGCCGCACCCCGCTCCACGCGAACGGCAACACCGCCCCGCCATCGTCGTCGCCGAGCAGCCCGGTCAACCCGATCGGATGCAACGCCGCGTCCAACACCGCCGGATGCAACCCGAACCCGCCGGTCGCGACGTGCTCAGGCAGTGTCACCTCGGCATACACATCCCGCTCGGAACGCCACACCGCCCGAAGGCCCTGGAACACCGGCCCGTACACGTACCCGCCGTCGGCCAACCGTTCATACAACCCGTCGACAGCCACCGGTCGCGCGTCGGCCGGTGGCCACTGCCCCAACCCGGCCGGGATCCGGCCAGCTTGCGGACTCAGCACACCCGAGGCATGCCGAACCCACGAACCCCCCACACCCTCCGCGCCCTCCGGTCGGGAGTACACGTTGACCGGCCGTCGACCATCCTGGTCGGGATCACCGACCCACACCTGCACCTGCACTGCGCCCTGCTCGGGCAGCACCAACGGGGTCTGCAGCGTCAACTCCTGCACCAGGGCACAACCGACCTGGTCGCCGGCGTACATCACCAACTCCACATACGCCGTGCCCGCCAACAACACCGAACCCAACACCGCATGATCGGCCAACCACGGCTGCGCCGACAGCGACAACCGGCCGGTCAACACCACCCCGTCCCCATCAGCCAACGACACCGCCGCCCGCAACAACGGATGATCAACCGAACCCTGCCCCAACACCCGAACGTCGCCCACACCGCCGGCCACGGTCTGCGGCCAGTACCGCTGGTGCTGGAACGGGTAGGTCGGCAGGGCAACCGGCTGGGTCGGGCCGGTATTCGTGTCAAGCAGTGTCGGCCAGTCCACGGTCCCGCCGTTTACGTGGACACCGGCGGCTGCGGTCAGTAGTGTCTCCGGCTCGTCCCGCTCAGCGCGCAGCGTGGGTAGCCACACGCCTGCTTCAGGGGTGTCGGCCATTGAGGTCAGCGTGCCGTCCGGGCCGAGTTCGAGGAAGACACCCACGCCCTGCTCGCGCAGCGCCGTCACCGCGTCGTGGTACCGCACCGTCTGGCGGGCATGCGCCAGCCAATATCCCGGATCGGTCACGTCCGCGTCGGGGGTGCCGGAGATTACCGGGATGGTCGGCTCTCGCCACACCACCCCGCTCAACACGTCGGCGAAGTCGGCCAGCATCGGCTCCATCAACGGCGAATGGAACGCGTGACTGACCCGCAGCCGCCGCGCCTTGCCACCGGCATCCCGCCACTGCCGCGCCAAGTCCAACACCAGATCCTGGTCACCGGAGATGACTGTGGACTGGGGCCCGTTGACCGCCGCCACCCCTACCAGGTCGGTGTACCCGGCAATCAACTCCTGCGCCTCGACATCACTGGCGGTCAACGCGACCATGGCACCACCAGTAGGTAGCGCCTGCATCAGGCGGCCCCGGGCGGCCACCACCGCCACCGCATCAGCCAGATCCCACACCCCGGCCACACACGCCGCGCTCAACTCACCAATCGAGTGTCCGGCCAGACACTGCGGGGCCACCCCCCACGAGGCGACCAACCGGAACAACGCCACCTGCACCGCGAACAGCCCCGCCTGGGCATACAACGTCTGCTCCAACAGCTGCGCCTCGCCCGCGATTACCTCCCGCAACGGCCGCTCGAAATGCTGGTCGAAGTATGCGCAGACCTCATCGAACACTTCAGCGAACACCGGATACGCCTCGTACAGGCCCAGGCCCATCCCGACCCGCTGGCTCCCCTGCCCGGAAAACACCACGGCCAACCGACCCGACCCAGCGACCCCGGTCACCACCCCGGGCGCCTGGCCACCGGAGGCCAGCGCCTGCAACCCGTCCACCAACGCCGACCGATCCTGACCGAGCACCACACCCCGATGCGTGAACCCGGACGCCCGGCTATCCACCAACGCCCGCCCCACCGCAATCGGCCCGGCCTCGGACCGGTCGACCACGAACTCGGCCAACCGCTGCGCCTGCGCCCGCAACGCCACCTCAGACTTGGCCGACAGCAGCCACGGCACCACCCCACCCGGCAGCGTCGGCGGCTTCTGGCCCGAGGCCGCCGGGTCAGCCGGTGTGTCCTGCGGCGGCTCGAACGGTTCGGCCTCCTGCAGGATCTTGAGCGGTTCGGCCTCCTCCAAGATGAGGTGGGCGTTGGTGCCGCTGATCCCGAACGAGGACACCCCAGCCCGCCGTGGCCGCCCGTTGACCGGCCATGGTGCGGCCTCGGTCAGCAGCCGCACCGAGCCAGCCGACCAGTCCACATGTGTCGACGCGGTGTCCATGTGCAGCGTCTTGGGCATCAACCCGTGCCGCATGGCGAGGACCATCTTGATGATCCCGGCGACGCCCGCGGCTGCCTGGGTGTGGCCGATGTTCGACTTCACCGACCCCAACCGCAACGGCTGCTCCGCCGGCCGGTCCTGGCCGTAAGCGGCGATCAGCGCCTGCGCCTCAATCGGGTCACCCAACGTGGTGCCCGTGCCGTGCGCCTCCACCACGTCGACGTCGCCGGGCGTCAACCGCGCGTTGGCCAGGGCCTGACGGATCACCCGCTGCTGCGACGGACCGTTCGGCGCACTCAACCCGTTGGACGCGCCATCCTGATTGACCGCGCTGCCCCGCACCACCGCCAACACCTGATGCCCCCGCCGGCGGGCATCCGACAACCGCTCCAACACCAGGATTCCGACGCCTTCACCCCAGCCTGTGCCGTCAGCGGCGTCCGCGAACGGTTTGCACCGCCCGTCGGCGGCCAACCCGCCCTGCCGGGAAAACTCCACGAACGCTCCCGGGGTGGCCATCACCGTCACACCGCCGGCCAGGGCCATCGAACACTCACCCGACCGCAACGCCTGCGCCGCCAAATGCACCGCCACCAACGACGACGAGCACGCCGTATCCACCGACACCGCCGGGCCCTCCAGACCCAGGGTGTACGCCACCCGCCCCGACATGACACTCGCCGCATTCCCGGTAAGAAGATGTCCCTCGCTGCCGGCCTGCGCGTCCCCGATCACCGAGACGTAGTCCTGCCCGGTAGTACCCACATACACGCCGGTGTCCGACCCGCGCAGCCCCGACGGGTCGATCCCCGCCCGCTCCAACGCCTCCCAGGAAACCTCCAGCAGCAGCCGCTGCTGCGGATCCATCGCCACAGCCTCCCGCGGACTGATCCCAAAGAACCCCGCATCGAACAACGCCACGTCAGCCAGGAACCCACCCTCCCGGGCATAACTGGTCCCCGACCGCTGCCGATCGGGGTCGTACAACGCCGTCAGATCCCAACCCCGATCCGCGGGGAACCCACCCACCGCGTCAACGCCCTCGAGCAGCAACTGCCAAAACCCCTCCGGGTCATCAACCCCACCCGGATACCGACACCCCATCCCCACAATCGCCACCGGCTCATCAACACCCACACCCACCGCCACCGGCGTAAGGACATCGCTCTGCTCACCGAGCAGTTCCGTCAACAGATACCCGGCCAACACCACCGGCGTCGGATAGTCAAAGACCAGCGTGGCCGGCAACGACAACCCAGTCACGGCGGCCAACCGGTTGCGTAGTTCTACGGCGGTCAGGGAGTCGAAGCCGAGTTCGCGGAATGCCCGATCAGGTGGGATCGCCTGGGCACTGTCGTGGCCAAGGGCTGTAGCGGCGTGGGTGCGTACCAGTTCGAGGATCTTCTGCTGGCGTTGCGGGCCGGTCAACGTCCGTAGCTCGGCGGCCAGTGTCGAGTCGTCGAGTGGCCTGGGCTCGGCGTCGGCGACAGCGGCTTGTGCCTCGGGCAGGCCAGCCAGTAGCGCACTCGGGCGTGCGGAAGTGAACGCCTGGGTGAACTGGGCCCAGTCCACGTCAGCGACCGCGAGGAAGCCTTCACCCTGACCGACCGCCTCCACCAAGGCCTGCACCGCCCGCTGCGGATCCATACCGCGCACCCCACGCCGCTGCAACTGCCCGGTGTCGGCCTGCCCGGCCATTCCCTCACCGGCCCACAAACCCCACGCCACACTCGTCACCGACCGCCCCGCGGCACGCTGCTGGGCGGCGTACGCGTCCAGGAACGCGTTAGCCGCCGCGTACACCCCCTGCCCACCACCACCCCACACACCAGCGTTCGAGGAAAACAACACCATCGCGTCCAACGGACGCTCAGACCCCTCGACCAACAACTCGTGCAAGTTACGGGTACCCGCAACCTTCGCCGCCAAAATGTGCTCCGCCACCTCCGCATCGGTGTCGTCGATGGACGCGAGCTGACCCACCCCGGCCGCGTGGACCACCGCATCAACCGGCCCCACCCCGGACAGGACCGCGGCCAACCCGTCACGATCCGCCACATCACAACCCCGCACACTCACCCGGACCCGGCCATCAGCGCCCAACTCACCGACCAACTCGGCCACACCCGGCCCGTCCATACCCCGACGAGACACCAACACCACATGCTCCGCACCGTGCCCGGCCACCCAACGAGCCACATGCGCACCCAACCCACCGGTACCACCAGTGATCAACACCGTGCCCCGCGGCTGCCACACCCGCGGCGACTCCTCCGCCCGGGCACGCACCAACCTGCGCCCATACACACCACTCGCGCGCACCGCGACCTGATCCTGACCACCCCACCCGGCCAACACCGCGACACACCGACGCGCCACCGCCGCCGCGTCCCGCGACGCCTCAGGCCAGAGCACGGGCAGATCCACCAGACCACCCCACCGGCGCGGATACTCCAACGCCGCGACCACACCCAAACCCCACGCCTGAGCCTGCACCGGATCAGCAGGAGCATCGAACCGACCCGTACCCACCGCGCCACGAGTCAGCACCCACACCCGCCCCGACAAGCCCCCATCGCCACCCAGGTCGACGTCGTGCAGTCCCTGCAACAGCGCCAACAACTCAGGCACCGGCGCCCGACCAGGCAGGAACACCACCCCACCCAACCCAGACACGTCCAACCCCGCCCGCAACGCCGTAGCCGCCCCCACCCGGGTGCCGTCAACAACTACCGGCACCACCCGCGCACCATGCCCGACCAGGATCTGCTCAACCCGCCCGATCCACCCCGACCCGACCTCATCAGCCGCCAGATCCGCGCCATACACCACAAGCCAGCTACCGTTCAGCGCCGCTTCAGGACCACCGCTCAACGGCTCCCACACAACCCGATACCGCCACGCGTCAATCAGCCGCCGGTCCTCACGAGCCCGCTGCCACGCCACCAACCCCGGCAAAACCATAGCCACACCCTGCTCATCCACCCCCCACGCAGAAGCCAAAGCCCCCACATCACCCCGCTGCACCACCTGCCAAAACTCCGCATCAAACTCACCATCCCCACCCCGCACCGACACACCCCGCACCGCCGGCCAGAACCGCTGATGCTCAAACGGATAAGTCGGCAACTCAGCCCGCAGTGGGATGGCCCCGTCCACCGCCCTGCCCACGCCCTCGGCCGGGCCGGTACTCGTGCCGAGCAGTGTCGGCCAGTTCACCGTCCCGCCGTGTACGTGGACACCGGCGACTGCGGTCAGTAGCGTCTCCGGCTCGTCCCGCTCAGCGCGCAGCGTGGGTAGCCACACGCCTGCTTCAGGGGTGTCGGCCATTGAGGTCAGCGTGCCGTCCGGTCCCAGTTCGAGGAAGACACCCACGCCCTGCTCGCGCAGCGCCGTCACCGCGTCGTGGTACCGCACCGTCTGGCGGGCATGCGCCAGCCAATATCCCGGATCGGTCACGTCCGCGTCGGGGGTGCCGGAGATTACCGGGATGGTCGGCTCTCGCCACACCACCCCGCTCAACACGTCGGCGAAGTCGGCCAGCATCGGCTCCATCAACGGCGAATGGAACGCGTGACTGACCCGCAGCCGCCGCGCCTTGCCACCGGCGTCTCGCCACTGCCGCGCCAAGTCCAACACCAGATCCTGGTCACCGGAGATGACTGTGGACTGGGGCCCGTTGACCGCCGCCACCCCTACCAGGTCGGTGTACCCGGCAATCAACTCCTGGGCCTCGGCGTCGCTGGCGGTCAACGCGACCATGGTGCCACCAGTAGGTAGCGCCTGCATCAGGCGGCCCCGGGCGGCCACCACCGCCACCGCATCAGACAGATCCCACACCCCGGCCACACACGCCGCGCTCAACTCACCAATCGAGTGTCCGGCCAGACACTGCGGGGACACCCCCCACGAGGCGACCAGCCGGTACAACGCCACCTGCACCGCGAACAACCCCGCCTGGGCATACAACGTCTGGTCCAGCAGCTGCGGCTCGCCCGCCACCACCTCCCGCAACGACCGCTCAAGATGCTGGTCAAAGGACGCGCAGACCTGATCGAACGCCTCCGCGAACACCGGATACGCCTCATACAGGCCCAGACCCATCCCAACCCCCTGGCTCCCCTGCCCGGAAAACACCACCGCCAACCGACCAGACCCCGCAACCCCGGTCACCACCCCGGGCGCCTGGCCACCCGCGGCCAGCGCCTGCAACCCGTCCACCAACGCCGACCGATCCTGGCCGAGCACCACACCCCGATGCGTGAACCCGGTCGCCCGGCCGTCCACCAACGCCCGCCCCACTGTCACCGAATCCACCTCGGGCCGGTCGGCCACGAACCGGGCCAACCGCTGCGCCTGCGCCCGCAACGCCACCTCAGACTTGGCCGACAACAACCACGGCACCACCCCGCCGGACGGCGGGGCCGGCTCATGACCCAACGCCGGGTCCGGTACGGGATCGGCCTCCTCCAGGATGAGGTGGGCGTTGGTGCCGCTGATCCCAAACGACGACACCCCGGCCCGTCGCGGCCGGCCGTTGACCGGCCATGGTGCGGCCTCGGTCAGCAGCCGCACCGAGCCAGCCGACCAGTCCACATGTGATGAGGGCTCGTCCACGTGCAGCGTCCTGGGCATCAAGCCGTGCCGCATGGCAAGGACCATCTTGATGATCCCGGCGACGCCGGCGGCTGCCATGGTGTGGCCGATGTTCGACTTCACCGACCCCAACCGCAACGGTTGCTCCGCGGGCCGGTCCTGGCCGTAAGCGGCGATGAGTGCTTGTGCTTCGATCGGGTCACCCAGCGTGGTGCCCGTGCCGTGCGCCTCCACCACGTCGACGTCGCCCGGCGTCAGCCGCGCGTTGGCCAAGGCCTGACGGATCACCCGCTGCTGCGACGGACCGTTCGGGGCACTCAACCCGTTGGACGCGCCGTCCTGGTTGACCGCGCTGCCCCGCACCACCGCCAACACCTGATGCCCCCGCCGACGGGCATCCGACAACCGCTCCAACACTACAATTCCGACACCTTCACCCCAACCCGTGCCGTCAGCGGCGTCCGCGAACGGCTTGCACCGCCCGTCGGCGGCCAACCCGCCCTGCCGGGAAAACTCCACAAACGCTCCCGGCGTGGCCATCACCGTCACACCACCGGCCAGGGCCATCGAACACTCACCCGACCGCAACGCCTGCGCCGCCAAATGCACCGCCACCAACGACGACGAACACGCCGTATCCACCGACACCGCCGGGCCCACCAGACCCAGGGTGTACGCCACCCGCCCCGACATGACACTCGCCGCATTCCCGGTAAGAAGATGTCCCTCGCTACCGGCCTGCGCGTCACCGATCACCGAGACGTAGTCCTGCCCGGTAGTACCCACATACACGCCGGTGTCCGACCCGCGCAGCCCCGACGGGTCGATCCCCGCCCGCTCCAACGCCTCCCAGGAAACCTCCAGCAGCAGCCGCTGCTGCGGATCCATCGCCACAGCCTCCCGCGGACTGATCCCAAAGAACCCCGCATCGAACAACGCCACGTCAGCCAGGAACCCACCCTCCCGGGCATAACTGGTCCCCGACCGCTGCCGATCGGGGTCGTACAACGCCGTCAGATCCCAACCCCGATCCGCGGGGAACCCACCCACCGCGTCAACACCCTCGACCAGCAACCGCCAAAACCCCTCCGGGTCACCAACCCCACCCGGATACCGACACCCCATCCCCACAATCGCCACCGGCTCATCAACACCCACACCCACCGCCACCGGCGTAAGGACATCGATCTGCTCACCAAACAGCTCCGTCAACAGATACCCGGCCAACACCACCGGCGTCGGATAGTCAAAGACCAGCGTGGCCGGCAACGACAACCCAGTCACGGCAGCCAACCGGTTACGCAACTCCACCGCCGTCAACGAGTCGAACCCGAGCTCACGGAACGCGCTGTCCGGATCAACCGCCGCGGGGTCGGCATGGCCGAGCACAACCGCAGCCTGTGCCCGCACCAGCTCCAGAACCGTCCGCTGGCGATCCTCGACCCCCATAGCCGCCAACCTGGCCGCCAGATCCACCGGCGCGTCAGCGGCGGTCGCGGCCCTGCGGGCGGAGCCGCCGGCCAACGTCCGCCACAACGGCGGCACGCCACCGGCGGCGGCACGACGCAGCGCGGCCAAGTCCACCCGGATCGGCACGAGCTGCGGCTGGTCAGTACGTATCGCCGCGTCGAACAACGCCAAGCCCTGCTCAGGGGACAGGGGAAGGATGCCGCTGCGTCGCATCCGGTCCAGGTCGGCCTCGTCGAGATGCCCGGTCATCGCCGACTGCTGGGCCCACAGCCCCCACGCCAACGACTGCCCCACCAGACCCTCGGCCTGCCGCCGCAGCGCCAAGGCATCCAGGACCGCGTTGGCCGCGGCATAGTTGCCCTGCCCCGGTGACCCGAACGTGGCCGCCGCCGACGAATACACCACGAACAACCCGAGATCCATATCCCGGGTCAGCTCATGCAACCACCACGCCGCATCCGCCTTCGCCCGCAACACCGTCTCCAGCCGCCGCGGCGTCAACGCCCCGACCACCCCGTCATCAAGCACGCCCGCGGTGTGCACCACCCCGACCACCGGATGCCCGGCCGGCACCGCCGCCAACACCTCAGCCAGCGCGTTCCGGTCAGCGACATCACACGCCACCACCCGCACCCGCGCACCCAGCTCCGTCAGGTCACCGACCAACTCGGTCGCTCCGGCCGCGGCCGGACCCCGCCGGGACAACAGCAACAGGTGCTTGACCCCGTGTGTGGTGACCAGATGCCGGGCCACCAACCCACCCAACACCCCGGTCCCGCCACTGATCACCACCGTGCCACCCGCATCCAACCCCGCCGACAACCCGTCAGAGCCGGACAGGGACAGCCGGCCAGTGCCAACGGCCCGGGTCAACCGCCGCACATACAGGCCACCGGCGCGTACCGCGATCTCCGGCTCGCCGCTGTCGAGCACCGCCGTGAGGATCCTGCCCAGGTCGCTGCCGTGGTCGCCATCGTGGTCGGTGTCATCGTCGAGATCGAGCAGGACGAACCGGTTCGGGTGTTCGGACTGCGCGGAACGGACCAGACCCCACACCCCAGCCGCGGCCAGGTCACTGCCATCGGTAGCGCCACGAGTGACCACCACCAGCCGGGAACCCTCCGTGCCCGGATCAGCCAGCCACTCCTGGACCCAACCCAACACCAACGCGCTCGCCGCATGCGTGGCCTCGACAACACCCACAGCATCGCCCGCAGCCGGTAGCTCGGCCACCACCACCGCGGGTAGCTCACCATCAACCTGCCCATGCCATCCCCAGACCGGTTCGGCAGCCACCGGTTCCGCGTCCGGCAGCGGCACCCACTCCACCGCGAACAGCGACTGCGCCGCATCCGGCACCCCGGCGCCCAACTGGTCGGTGGTCACCGGCCGCAACACCAACGAGTCCACGGTCAGCACCGGCTGGCCGGCGGCGTCGAACACCGCCACCGCGATAGCACCGTCGTCGGCGGGTGTCAGCCGGACCCGCAGCGTGCTCGCCCCGGTCGCGTGCAGCCGCACCCCACTCCACGCGAACGGCAACACCGCCTCATCACCGAGAAGTCCGGTCAACCCGATTGCGTGCAACGCCGCGTCCAACACCGCCGGATGCAACCCGAACCCATCCACCCCAACCTGCTCAGGCAGCGTCACCTCGGCATACACATCCCGCTCGGAACGCCACACCGCCCGCAAACCCTGAAACACCGGCCCGTACACATACCCGCCACCGGCCAACCGTTCATACAAGCCGTCCACAGCCACCGGCCGCGCGTCGGCCGGTGGCCACTGCCCCAACCCCGCCGCAACCCGACCGGCCTGCGGGCTCAACACACCAGTGGCGTGCCGAACCCACGAACCCTCCACACCCTCCGGCCGGGAGTACACGTTGACCGGCCGTCGGCCATCCTGGCCGGGATCACCGACCCACACCTGCACCTGCACCTGCACCCCACCCTGCTCCGGCAACACCAACGGGGTCTGCAGCGTCAACTCCTCGACCAGGGCACAACCGACCTGGTCGCCGGCGTACATCACCAACTCCACATACGCCGTGCCCGCCAACAACACCGAACCCAACACCACGTAATCGGCCAACCACGGCTGCGCCGACAGCGACAACCGGCCGGTCAACACCACCCCGTCCCCATCAGCCAACGACACCGCCGCACGCAACAACGGATGATCAACCGAACCCTGCCCCAACACCCGAGCATCGCCCACACCGCCGGCCACGGTCTGCGGCCAGTACCGCTGATGCTGGAACGGGTAGGTAGGCAACTCAGCCCGCAGCGGGATGGTCCCGCCCATCGCCCTGCCCACACCCATGGCCTCGGCCGGACCGGCACTCGTGCCGAGCAGTCTCGGCCAGTCCACGGTCCCGCCGTGTACGTGGACACCGGCGACCGCGGTCAGTAACGTCTCCGGCTCGTCCCGGTCAGCACGCAACGCCGGTAGCCACACACCTGCGTCGGGGTCGGCCATCGAGGTCAGCGTGCCGTCCGGTCCCAGTTCGAGGAAGACACCCACGCCCTGCTCACGCAGCGCCGTCACCGCGTCGTGGTACCGCACCGTCTGGCGGACATGCGCCAGCCAATATCCCGGATCGGTCACCTCCGCGCCCGGAGTGCCGGACACCACCGGGATGGTCGGCTCCCGCCACACCACCTCACCCAACACGTCGGCGAACTCGGCCAACATCGGCTCCATCAACGGCGAATGGAACGCGTGACTGACCCGCAACCGCCGCGCCTTACCACCGGCGTCCCGCCACTGCTGCGCCAAGTCCAACACCACGACCTGATCACCCGAGATCACCGTGGAACGAGGACCGTTGACCGCCGCCACCCCCACCAGATCGGCGTACCCCGCGATCAACTCCTGCGCCTCGACATCACTAGCGGTCAACGCCACCATGGCACCACCAGCAGGAAGCGCCTGCATCAGGCGGCCCCGCGCAGCCACCACCGCCACCGCATCAGCCAGATCCCACACCCCAGCCACATACGCCGCACTCAACTCACCAATCGAATGCCCCGCCAGACACTGCGGAACCACACCCCACGAGGCGACCAACCGGTACAACGCCACCTGCACCGCGAACAACCCCGCCTGGGCATACACCGTCTGATCCAACAGCTGCGCCTCGCCCGCGATTACCTCCCGCAACGACCGCTCCAGATGGCGGTCGAAGGACGCACAGACCTCATCGAACGCCTCCGCGAACACCGGATACGCCTCGTACAAACCCAGACCCATCCCAAGCCGCTGGCTCCCCTGCCCGGAAAACACCACCGCCAACCGACCAGACCCCGCAACCCCGGCAACCACCCCGGGCGCCTGGCCACCCGCGGCCAGCGCCTGCAACCCGTCCACCAACGCCGACCGATCCTGGCCGAGCACCACACCCCGATGCGTGAACCCGGTCGCCCGGCCGTCCACCAACGCCCGCCCCATCGCCACCGAATCCACCTCGGGCCGGTCGGCCACGAACCCCGCCAACCGCTGCGCCTGCGCCCGCAACGCCACCTCAGACTTGGCCGACAACAACCACGGCACCACCCCACCCGGCAGCGTCGACGGCTTCTGGCCCGAGGCCGCCGGGTCAGCCAGTGCTACCTGCAGCGACTCGCTCGATTCGGCTTCTTCCAGGATGAGGTGGGCGTTTGTGCCGCTGAGTCCGAACGACGACACCCCAGCGCGTCGTGGCCGGCCGTTGACCGGCCATGGCGTGGCCTCGGTCAGCAGCCGCACCGCTCCAGCCGACCAGTCCACATGGGTGGACGGGGTGTCCACGTGCAGCGTCTTGGGCATCAGGCCGTGCCGCATGGCGAGGACCATCTTGATGATCCCGGCGACGCCCGCGGCTGCCTGGGTGTGGCCGATGTTCGACTTCACCGACCCCAGGCGCAGCGGCTGCTCCGCGGGCCGGTCCTGGCCGTAAGCGGCGATCAGCGCCTGCGCCTCAATCGGGTCACCCAGCGTGGTACCCGTGCCGTGCGCCTCCACCACGTCCACCTCGCCCGGCGTCAACCGCGCATTCGCCAAGGCCTGACGGATCACCCGCTGCTGCGACGGACCGTTCGGCGCACTCAACCCGTTGGACGCACCGTCCTGATTGACCGCGCTGCCCCGCACCACCGCCAACACCTGATGCCCCCGCCGACGAGCATCCGACAACCGCTCCAACACAAGAATCCCAACACCCTCACCCCAACCCGTACCGTCAGCCGCATCCGCGAACGGCTTACACCGCCCGTCAGCGGCCAACCCACCCTGCCGGGAAAACTCCACAAACGCTCCCGGCTTGGCCATCACCGCTACGCCGCCGGCCAGGGCCATCGAACACTCACCCGACCGCAACGCCTGCGCCGCCAAATGCACCGCCACCAACGACGACGAACACGCCGTATCCACCGACACCGCAGGGCCCTCCAAGCCCAAGGTGTACGCCACCCGCCCCGACATGACACTCGCCACGTTGCCAGTCAGGAGATGCCCCTCGCTACCGGTCTGCGCGTCACCGATCACCGAGATGTAGTCCTGCCCGGCGGCACCGATATACACACCGGTGTCCGAGCCGCGTAGCCCGGACGGGTCGATCCCCGCCCGCTCCAACGCCTCCCAGGAAACCTCCAGCAGCAGCCGCTGCTGCGGATCCATCGCCACAGCCTCCCGCGGACTGATCCCAAAGAACCCCGCATCGAACAACGCCGCACCAGCCAGGAACCCACCCGCCCGGGCATAGCTGGTCCCCGACCCCGCCGGATCCGAGTCATCTGACGACCCGACATCCCAACCCCGATCCGGGGGAAACCCACCCACCGCGTCGACGCCCTCGACCAACAGATGCCAGAACCCCTCCGGGTCACCCACCCCACCCGGATACCGACACCCCATCCCCACAATCGCCACCGGCTCGACGCTGGCGGCCTCCAGGGCCTGTACCCGTCGGTTGGCCTGGCGCAGCTCGGCTACGGTCCGCTTGAGGTACTCGCGCAGCTTGTCGTCGTTGGTCACGGGTGTCCCTCCGGAGCGGATACGGCGTTCAGGCCGAGCCGAGCTCGTTGTCGACAAGTTCGAACAGCTCGTCGTCGGTGACCTCGTCCAGGTCGGTGTCGGGCCCGGCGGTCGACTCTGCGGGCAGCGGCGTGGTGAGCCGGACGACCAACGCCTGGAGGCGCCGGGCGAGCTGGGCGCGCGTATCCGCGTCCACGGCTGGTCCGGCGAGCGCGCGCTCCAACCGGTCGAGCTCGGCGACGACCGGTGCCTCGGCCTGCTCGCCCGGCCACAGCTGGACCCGGAGATGGTCGGCCAGGGCGATCGGTGTCGGATGGTCGAAGACCAGCGTGGCTGGTAGCGGCAGTCCGGTCACGGCGGCCAACCGGTTGCGTAGTTCTACGGCGGTCAGGGAGTCGAAGCCGAGTTCGCGGAATGCCCGATCAGGTGGGATCGCCTGGGCACTGTCGTGGCCAAGGGCTGTAGCGGCGTGGGTGCGTACCAGTTCGAGGATCTTCTGCTGGCGTTGCGGGCCGGTCAACGCGCGTAGCTCGGCGGCCAGTGTCGAGTCGTCGAGTGGCCTGGGCTCGGCGTCGGCGACAGCGGCTTGTGCCTCGGGCAGGCCAGCCAGTAGCGCACTCGGGCGTGCGGAAGTGAACGCCTGGGTGAACTGGGCCCAGTCCACGTCAGCGACCGCGAGGAAGCCTTCACCCTGACCGACCGCCTCCACCAAGGCCTGCACCGCCCGCTGCGGATCCATACCGCGCACCCCACGCCGGTGCAACTGCCCGGTGTCGGCCTGCCCGGCCATTCCCTCACCGGCCCACAAACCCCACGCCACACTCGTCACCGACCGCCCCGCGGCACGCTGCTGGGCGGCGTACGCGTCCAGGAACGCGTTAGCCGCCGCGTACACCCCCTGCCCACCACCACCCCACACACCAGCGTTCGAGGAAAACAACACCATCGCGTCCAACGGACGCTCAGACCCCTCGACCAACAACTCGTGCAAGTTACGGGTACCCGCAACCTTCGCCGCCAAAATGTGCTCCGCCACCTGCGCATCGGTGTCGTCGATGGACGCGAGCTGACCCACCCCGGCCGCGTGGACCACCGCATCAACCGGCCCCACCCCGGACAGGACCGCGGCCAACCCGTCACGATCCGCCACATCACAACCCCGCACACTCACCCGGACCCGGCCATCAGCGCCCAACTCACCGACCAACTCGGCCACACCCGGCCCGTCCATACCCCGACGAGACACCAACACCACATGCTCCGCACCGTGCCCGGCCACCCAACGAGCCACATGCGCACCCAACCCACCGGTACCACCAGTGACCAGCACCGTGCCCCGAGGCTGCCACACCCGCGGCGACTCCACCGCCCCGGCACGCACCAACCTGCGCCCATACACACCACTCGCACGCACCGCGACCTGATCCTGACCACCCCACCCGGCCAACACCGCGACACACCGACGCGCCACCGCCGCCGCGTCCCGCGACGCCTCAGGCCAGAGCGCAGGCAGATCCACCAGACCACCCCACAGGCGCGGATACTCCAACGCCGCGACCACACCCAAACCCCACGCTAGAGCCTGCACCGGATCAACAGGAGCATCGAACCGACCCGTACCCACCGCGCCTCGGGTAAGGACCCACACCCGCCCCGCGTCGCTACCCGTGTCGGTGTCGTGCAGGCCTTGCAGCAGCGCCAATAGCTCCTGCACCGGCGCCCCGCCGGGTAGGAACACCACCCCACCCCACCCGGCCCCGTCCAGCCCGGCCACCACCGCCCGCAACGCCGTAGCCGCCCCCACCCGGGTGCCGTCAACAGCTACCCGCACCACCCGCGCACCATGCCCGACCAGGATCTGCTCGACCCGCCCGACCCACCCCGACCCGACCTCATCAGCCACCAGATCCGCGCCATACACCACAAGCCAGCTACCATTCAGCGCCGCTTCAGGACCACCGGTCAACGGCTCCCACACAACCCGATACCGCCACGCGTCAATCAGCCGCCGGTCCTCACGAGCCCGCTGCCACGCCGCCAACCCCGGCAAAACCGTAGCCACACCCTGCTCATCCACCCCCCACGCAGAAGCCAAAGCCCCCACATCACCCCGCTGCACCACCTGCCAAAACTCCGCATCAAACTCACCATCCCCACCCCGCACCGACACATCCCGCACCGCCGGCCAGAACCGCTGGTGCTGGAACGGGTAGGTAGGCAGGGCAACCGGCGGGGTCGGGCCGGTGCCCAGTGCCGGGGTCCAGTCGATGGTGACACCGGCAACGTGCAGGGCGGCCATCGACCGTAGCCAACGCTCGCGTCCACCGTCGTCACGACGCAGCGTGCCCGTCACCACCAGGCCCTCACCGGCCTGCTCCACCGCCATCGCCAACACCGGATGCGGACTAACCTCCACGAACGTCCGATGACCAGCCTCAGTCAGCGTCCGGATCACCTCACCGAACCGAACCTGGTGCCGCAGATTCCGATACCAGTAACCACCATCAAGACCAGCAGTGTCGACCCGCCCCGCCTCCAGCGTCGAATAGAACGCCACCTGCCCGCTACGAGGCCGCAGACCAGCCAAATCCGTGCGCAACCGATCCTCGATCGCCTGCACCTGCGGCGAATGCGAGGCGTAATCCACCGCGATCCGCCGAACCCCCAACCCCGCATGCGCCCGCACGAACTCCTCACACGCGGCCGTGGTACCAGAGATCACCACCTGCGCCGGACCGTTGACCGCCGCGACCGACAGGTCCCCACCCCACCCGGCAATCAACTGCTGCACCTCGGACAACGGCGCGGGCACCGACACCATGCCCCCCGACCCCGACAACGCCACAATCGCCCGACTCCGCAACACCACCACCCTGGCCCCATCAGCCAAAGACAGGCCACCAGCCACACACGCCGCAGCGATCTCACCCTGACTGTGCCCCACCACCGCCGCCGGAACCACACCCACCGAACGCCACAACTGCGCCAGCGACACCATCACCGCCCACGACACCGGCTGCACCACATCCACCCGACCCAACAACACCGGATCAGCCAACACCTCCCGCAACGACCAACCCACCAACGGCGCCAACACCTCCCCACACCGCACCATCGCCTCCGCGAACACCGGCTCGGCATCCCACAACGCCAACCCCATACCCACCCACTGCGCCCCCTGCCCCGGAAACACAAACACCGAACCCGCACCACCCACACCCGCCGCAACACCACGCACCACCGCAGGCGAAACATCCACATCCCGCAACCCAGCCAAGAACCCGTCGGCATCCCCAGCCACCACCACCGCCCGATGCGCAAACACCGACCGGCCCGCCAACGCCCGCCCCACCACCACCGGCCCCACCTCAGGCCGATCCGCCACAAACCCCGCCAGCCGCTGCGCCTGCGCCCGCAACGCCACCTCAGACTTAGCCGACAACAACCACGGCACCACCCCGCCGGACGGCGGGGCCGGCTCATGACCCAACGCCGGGTCCGGTACGGGATCGGCCTCCTCCAGGATGAGGTGGGCGTTGGTGCCGCTGATCCCGAACGACGACACCCCGGCCCGCCGTGGCCGGCCGCTGTCCGCCCATGGTGTGGCCTCGGTCAGCAACCGCACCGAGCCAGCCGACCAGTCCACATGTGACGACGGGGCGTCCACGTGCAGCGTCTTGGGCATCAACCGGTGCCGCATCGCGAGGACCATCTTGATGATCCCGGCAATCCCCGCGGCTGCCATGGTGTGGCCGATGTTCGACTTCACCGACCCCAACCGCAACGGCTGCCCCGCCGGCCGGTCCTGGCCATACGCGGCGATCAGCGCCTGCGCCTCGATCGGATCACCCAGCGTGGTACCCGTGCCATGCGCCTCCACCACATCCACCTCGCCCGGCGTCAGCCGCGCGTTGGCCAGCGCCTGACGGATCACCCGCTGCTGCGACGGACCGTTCGGCGCACTCAACCCGTTCGACGCACCGTCCTGATTGACCGCGCTGCCCCGCACCACCGCCAACACCTGATGCCCCCGCCGGCGAGCATCGGACAGTCGTTCCAGCACCAGGATTCCGACGCCTTCACCCCAGCCCGTGCCGTCAGCCGCGTCCGCGAACGGCTTACACCGCCCGTCAGCGGCCAACCCGCCCTGCCGAGAGAACCCCACGAAGGCTCCTGGAGTGGCCATCACCGCTACGCCGCCGGCCAGGGCCATCGAACACTCACCCGACCGCAACGCCTGCGCCGCCAAATGCACCGCGACCAGCGACGACGAACACGCCGTATCCACCGACACCGCCGGGCCCTCCAGACCCAGGGTGTACGCCACCCGCCCCGACATGACACTCGCCGCGTTACCGGTACCGGAGAATCCATCCCCCGCAGAATCCGCCACACTCAACAACGTCGGATAGTCCTGCCCATGGGTGCCGACATACACGCCGGTGTCCGACCCGCGTAGCCCCGACGGGTCGATCCCCGCCCGCTCCAACGCCTCCCAGGAAACCTCCAACAACAACCGCTGCTGCGGATCCATCGCCACAGCCTCCCGCGGACTGATCCCGAAGAACCCCGCATCGAACAACGCCGCGTCAGTCAGGAACCCACCCTCGCGGACATAACTGGTCCCCGACCCCGCCGGATCCGGGTCATCCGACGACCCGACATCCCAACCCCGATCCACCGGGAACTCACCCACCGCGTCAACACCCTCGACCAGCAACCGCCAAAACCCCTCCGGGTCACCAACCCCACCCGGATACCGACACCCCATCCCCACAATCGCCACCGGCTCATCAACACCCACACCCACCGCCACCGGCGTAAGGACATCGATCTGCTCACCAAACAGCTCCGTCAACAGATACCCGGCCAACACCACCGGCGTCGGATAGTCAAAGACCAGCGTGGCCGGCAACGACAACCCAGTCACGGCAGCCAACCGGTTACGCAACTCCACCGCCGTCAACGAGTCGAACCCGAGCTCACGGAACGCGCTGTCCGGATCAACCGCCGCGGGGTCGGCATGGCCGAGCACAACCGCAGCCTGTGCCCGCACCAGCTCCAGAACCGTCCGCTGGCGATCCTCGACCCCCATAGCCGCCAACCTGGCCGCCAGATCCACCGGCGCGTCAGCGGCGGTCGCGGCCCTGCGGGCGGAGCCGCCGGCCAACGTCCGCCACAACGGCGGCACGCCACCGGCGGCGGCACGACGCAGCGCGGCCAAGTCCACCCGGATCGGCACGAGCTGCGGCTGGTCAGTACGTATCGCCGCGTCGAACAACGCCAAGCCCTGCTCAGGGGACAGGGGAAGGATGCCGCTGCGTCGCATCCGGTCCAGGTCGGCCTCGTCGAGATGCCCGGTCATCGCCGACTGCTGGGCCCACAGCCCCCACGCCAACGACTGCCCCACCAGACCCTCGGCCTGCCGCCGCAGCGCCAAGGCATCCAGGACCGCGTTGGCCGCGGCATAGTTGCCCTGCCCCGGTGACCCGAACGTGGCCGCCGCCGACGAATACACCACGAACAACCCGAGATCCATATCCCGGGTCAGCTCATGCAACCACCACGCCGCATCCGCCTTCGCCCGCAACACCGTCTCCAGCCGCCGCGGCGTCAACGCCCCGACCACCCCGTCATCAAGCACCCCCGCGGTGTGCACCACCCCCACCACCGGATGCCCGGCCGGCACCGCCGCCAACACCTCAGCCAGAGCATCCCGGTCAGCGACGTCACACGCCACCACCCGCACCCGCGCACCCAGCTCCGTCAGGTCACCGACCAACTCGGTCGCTCCGGCCGCGGCCGGACCCCGCCGGGACAACAGCAACAGGTGCTTGACCCCGTGTGTGGTGACCAGATGCCGGGCCACCAACCCACCCAACACACCGGTCCCACCAGTGATCACCACCGTGCCACGGGAGTCCAGCCCGGCCGGTAGCCGCAGCACCACCTTGCCCACATGACGGGCCGCCTGCAGATAACGCAAGGCCTGCACTGCGTGAGTCGCCTCGAACACGCTCACCGGCAGTGGTTGGAGGATCTCCGCGGCGAACATGTCCAGGATCTCGGCCAGCATCTGCCCGATCCGGTCACCACCGGCCTCGGACAGGTCGAACGCCTGATACACCACCCCGGGACGATCCGCGGCGATCCGAGCCGGGTCCCGCACGTCGGTCTTACCCATCTCCACGAACCGGCCACCACGGGGCAGCAGGTCCAACGACGCGTCCACGAACTCCCCGGCCAGCGCGTTGAGGACCACATCCACACCCTCCCCACCGGTCACGGTCAGGAAGCTGTCGCGGAAGCCCAGATCACGGGACGAAGCCAGGTGCGCATCGTCCACACCCATCCCCCGCAGGATGTCCCACTTACCGGCACTCGCGGTGGCGTACACCTGCAACCCCCACGCCCGAGCCAGCTGCACCGCGGCCATCCCCACCCCACCTGCCGCAGCATGAATCAGAATCCGCTGCCCTGACCGCACACCCGCCAGATCCCGCAACGCGTAAAACGCGGTCAGAAACACAATCGGCACCGACGCCGCCCGAGTAAAAGACCAGCCCCGCGGGACCCGGGCCAGGAGACGATGATCAGTCACCGCCACCGGCCCCAACGCACCGTTGAACATCCCGAACACCCGATCCCCGACCACCATCCCCGTCACGTCCGGGCCGGTCTCGAGCACCACACCGGCCGCCTCACTACCCATCACCGCAGCCGGATCCGGATACATACCCAACCCGACCAACACATCCCGGAAGTTCAACCCCGCCGCCCGCACCGCAACCCGCACCTGACCAACCGCCAACGGCGCCACCACCTCCGAACAATCCACCACCGCCAGATTGTCCAAACTGCCCGGCTCCGACACATCCAGACGCCACGACAACCGACCAGGACCAGGCAGAGACAGCCGGCCACTACCACCGGCTCGGGTCAACCGCCGGGCATACAGGCCACCAGCCCGAACCGCGACCTCCGGCTCACCGCTGGCGAGCACCGCCGCCAGGATCCTGCCCAGGTCGCTGCCGTGATCGCCATCGTGGTCGGTATCATCGTCGAGATCGAGCAGGACGAACCGGTGAGGGTGTTCAGACTGCGCGGAACGGACCAGACCCCACACCCCAGCCGCGGCCAGGTCACTACCATCGGTAGCGCCACGAGTGAGCACCACCAGGCGGGAACCCTCCGTGCCCGGATCAGCCAGCCACTCCTGGACCCAACCCAACACCAACGCGCTCGCCGCATGCGTGGCCTCAACAACACCCACAGCATCGCCCGCAGCCGGTAGCTCGGCGACCACGACCGTGGGCAGTTCACCATCAACCTGCCCATGCCATCCCCAGACCGGTTCGGCAGCCACCGGTTCCGCGTCCGGTAGCGGTACCCATTCCACCGCGAACAGCGACTGCGCCGCATCCGGCATCCCGACGGCCAACTGGTCGGTGGTCACCGGCCGTAGCACCAACGAGTCCGCAGTCAGCACCGGCTGGCCGGCGGTGTCGAACACCGCCACCGCGATACCACCGCCGTCGCCGGCCGGTGTCAGCCGGACCCGTAGCGTGGTCGCCCCGGTCGCGTGCAGCCGCACCCCGCTCCACGCGAACGGCAACACCGCCCCGCCATCGTCGTCGCCGAGCAGCCCGGTCAACCCGATCGGATGCAACGCCGCGTCCAACACCGCCGGATGCAACCCGAACCCATCCACCCCGACGTGCTCGGGCAGTGTCACCTCGGCGTACACATCCCGGTCGGAACGCCACACCGCCCGCAAACCCTGAAACACCGGCCCGTACACGTACCCGCCGTCGGCCAACCGTTCATACAGACCATCAACAGCCACCGGTCGCGCGTCGGCCGGTGGCCACTGCCCCAACCCCGCCGCAACCCGACCCGTCTGCGGGCTCAACACACCCGTGGCATGCCGAACCCACGAACCCCCCACACCCTCCACACCCTCCGGCCGGGAGTACACGTTGACCGGCCGTCGACCATCCTGGCCGGGATCACCGACCCACACCTGCACCTGCACTGCACCCTGCTCGGGCAGCAACAACGGGGTCTGCAGCGTCAACTCCTCGACCAGGGCACAGCCCACCTGGTCGCCGGCGTACATCACCAACTCCACATACGCCGTGCCCGCCAACAACACCGAACCCAACACCGCATGATCGGCCAACCACGGCTGCGCCGACAGCGACAACCGGCCGGTCAACACCACCCCGTCCCCATCAGCCAACGACACCGCCGCACGCAACAACGGATGATCAACCGAACCCTGCCCCAACACCCGAGCATCGCCCACACCGCCGGCCACGGTCTGCGGCCAGTACCGCTGGTGCTGGAACGGGTAGGTAGGCAGGGCAACCGGCGGGGTCGGGCCGGTGCCCAGTGCCGGGGTCCAGTCGATGGTGACACCGGCAACGTGCAGGGCGGCCATCGACCGTAGCCAACGGTCGCGTCCACCGTCGTCACGACGCAGCGTGCCCGTCACCACCAGGCCCTCACCGGCCTGCTCCACCGCCATCGCCAACACCGGATGCGGACTAACCTCCACGAACGTCCGATGACCAGCCTCAGTCAGCGTCCGGATCACCTCACCGAACCGAACCTGGTGCCGCAGATTCCGATACCAGTAACCACCATCAAGACCAGCGGTGTCGACCCGCGCCGCCTCCAGCGTCGAATAGAACGCCACCTGCCCGCTACGAGGCCGCAGACCAGCCAAATCCGTGCGCAACCGGTCCTCGATCATCTGCACCTGCGGCGAATGCGAGGCGTAATCCACCGCGATCCGCCGAACCCCCAACCCCGCGTGGGCCTGGACGAACTCCTCACACGCGGTCGTGGTACCAGAGATCACCACCTGCGCCGGACCGTTGACCGCCGCGACCGACAGGTCCTCACCCCACCCGGCAATCAACTGCTGCACCTCGGACAACGGTGCGGGCACCGACACCATGCCCCCCGACCCCGACAACGCCACGATCGCCCGGCTCCGCAACACCACCACCCTGGCCCCATCAGCCAAAGACAGGCCACCAGCCACACACGCCGCAGCGATCTCACCCTGACTGTGCCCCACCACCGCCGCCGGAACCACACCCACCGAACGCCACAACTGCGCCAGCGACACCATCACCGCCCACGACACCGGCTGCACCACATCCACCCGACCCAACAACACCGGATCAGCCAACACCTCCCGCAACGACCAACCCACCAACGGCGCCAACACCTCCCCACACCGCACCATCGCCTCCGCGAACACCGGCTCGGCATCCCACAACGCCAACCCCATACCCACCCACTGCGCCCCCTGCCCCGGAAACACAAACACCGGACCCGCCGCGCTACCCCCACCAGCCGCCACACCACGCACCACCACCGGCGAAGCATCCACATCCCGCAACCCAGCCAAGAACCCGTCGGCATCCCCAGCCACCACCACCGCCCGATGCGCGAACACGGCTCGAGCCGCCAACGCCCGCCCCACCATGGCCGGCCCCACCTCAGGCCGATCCGCCACGAACCCGGCCAACCGCTGCGCCTGCGCCCGCAACGCCACCTCAGACTTAGCCGACAACAACCACGGCACCACCCCGCCGGACGGCGGGGCCGGCTCATGACCCAACGCCGGGTCCGGTACGGGATCGGCCTCCTCCAGGATGAGGTGGGCGTTGGTGCCGCTGATCCCGAACGACGACACCCCGGCCCGTCGTGGCCGGCCGCTGTCCGCCCATGGTGTGGCCTCGGTCAGCAACCGCACCGAGCCAGCCGACCAGTCCACGTGTGACGACGGGGCGTCTACATGCAGCGTCTTGGGCATCAGGCCGTGCCGCATCGCGAGGACCATCTTGATGATTGCGGCGACACCCGCGGCTGCCTGGGTGTGGCCGATGTTCGACTTCACCGACCCCAACCGCAACGGCTGCCCCGCCGGCCGGTCCTGGCCATACGCGGCGATCAGCGCCTGCGCCTCAATCGGGTCACCCAACGTGGTGCCCGTGCCGTGCGCCTCCACCACGTCCACCTCGCCCGGCGACAACCGCGCATTCGCCAGAGCCTGACGGATCACCCGCTGCTGCGACGGACCATTCGGCGCACTCAACCCGTTCGACGCACCGTCCTGATTGACCGCGCTGCCCCGCACCACCGCCAACACCTGATGCCCCCGCCGGCGAGCATCCGACAACCGCTCCAACACAAGAATCCCAACTCCCTCACCCCAACCCGTACCGTCAGCCGCGTCCGCGAACGGCTTACACCGCCCATCCGCGGCCAAGCCGCCCTGCCGGGAAAACTCCACGAACGCTCCCGGCGTGGCCATCACCGCTACGCCGCCGGCCAGGGCCATCGAACACTCACCCGACCGCAACGCCTGCGCCGCCAAATGCACCGCGACCAGCGACGACGAACACGCCGTATCCACCGACACCGCCGGGCCCTCCAGACCCAGGGTGTACGCCACCCGCCCCGACATGACACTCGCCGCGTTACCGGTAAGCAAGTGCCCCTCGCTACCGGTCTGCGCGTCGCCGATTATCGAGACGTAGTCCTGTCCGGTGGTACCCACATATACACCGGTGTCCGAGCCGCGCAGCCCGGACGGGTCGATCCCCGCCCGCTCCAATGCCTCCCAGGAGACCTCCAAGAGCAGTCGCTGCTGCGGATCCATCGCCACGGCCTCCCGCGGACTGATCCCGAAAAAACCCGCGTCAAACAACGCCACGCCAGTCAGGAACCCACCCTCACGGACATAACTGGTCCCCGACCGTGCCGGATCCGGGTCATACAACGACCCGACATCCCAACCCCGATCCATCGGCCATGGCCCGATGGCGTCGCCACCCGTGGCAATGAGATCCCAGAGCTGTTCCGGGGTATCTATGCCGGACGAGAACCGGCAGGCCATCGAGACCACGGCGATGGGTTCAGTCGCCCGATCCTGAATCTCCTGCAGGCGTCGCCGGGTCTCCAGCAGGTTGTCCGTAGCCTGTCGCAGATATGTCCGCAGCTTCTCATCGTTGCTCATGCCGTTCGCCCTCCCTCGGAGCTTGCGATCTTGTCGAGAACGTCGAACAGCTCGTCATCTGAGGCTGCATAGGTGTCGATCACCGGGGTTGCCCCGTGGCCGCCCGTCTGGGCCTCGAGCCTGCGCACCAGCTCACGCAGGCGGTCCGCCAGCTTCGTCGGATCTCTGCCATCGCCCGAGGCAAACCTGCGTATAGCCTGCTCGATCCGGTCCAAGTCGGACTCCAGAGCATTTGCGGGCGCCTTCTCCTCTGGCACAACTCGCGTCCACAGCTCGCGGCTGAGTTCGGCGGGGGTGGGGTAGTCGAAGACCAGCGTGGCCGGCAACGACAGGCCGGTCGCGGCGGCCAGCCGGTTACGCAGCTCCACCGCGGTCAACGAGTCGAAGCCGAGTTCGCGGAATGCGCTGTCCGGGTCGATCATCGTTGGGTCGGGATGGCCGAGTACGACGGCGGCTTGTATTCGTACCAGTTCCAGGACTGTTCGCTGGCGTTCCTCGACGCCCATAGCGGCCAGCCTGGTGGTCAGGTCCATCTGGGTGTCGGTTGTGGTTGCCGTCCGGCGGGCGAAGCCGCCGGCCAATGTCCGCCACAACGGTGGCAGGCCACCGGCCCCGGTACGACGTAGCGCGGCCATGTCGACCCGGATCGGTACGAGTTGCGGCTGGTTGGTGCGTATTGCCGTGTCGAACAGTGCCAGGCCCTGCTCGGAGGAGAGGGGAAGGATGCCGGTGCGTCGCATTCGGTCCAGGTCGGCCTCGTCGAGATGCCCGGTCATCGCTGACTGCTGGGCCCACAGCCCCCACGCCAACGACTGCCCCACCAGACCCTCGGCCTGCCGCCGCAGCGCCAAGGCATCCAGGACCGCGTTGGCCGCGGCGTAGTTTCCCTGCCCCGGTGACCCGAACGTGGCCGCCGCCGACGAATACACCACGAACAACCCGAGATCCATGTCCCGGGTCAGCTCATGCAGCCACCACGCCGCATCCGCCTTCGCCCGCAACACCGTCTCCAGCCGCTGCGGCGTCAACGCCTCGACCACCCCGTCATCAAGCACGCCCGCGGTGTGCACCACCCCCACCACCGGATGCCCGGCCGGCACCGCCGCCAACACCTCAGCCAGGGCGTTGCGGTCAGCGACGTCACACGCCACCACCTGCACCCGCACGCCCAGCTCCGTCAGGTCACCGACCAGCTCCGCCGCCCCCGCCGCGGCCGAGCCCCGCCGGGACAACAACAACAGGTGCCTGACCCCGTGTGTGGTGACCAGATGCCGGGCCACCAAACCACCCAACACACCGGTCCCGCCGGTGATCACCACCGTGCCACGCGGGTCCAGCCCGGCCGGTAGCCGCAGCACGACCTTGCCCACGTGGCGGGCCGCCTGCAGATAACGCAGGGCCTGCACGGCGTGGGCTGCTTCGAATACGTTCACGGGTAGTGGTTGGAGGATCTCCGCGGTAAACATGTCCATGATCTCGGCCAGCATCTGCCCGATCCGGTCAGCACCGACGTCGGGCAGGTTGAACGCCTGGTACGCCACCCCGGGGTGGTCCGCGGCGACCCGGGCCGCATCCCGTACGTCGGTCTTACCCATCTCCACGAACCGGCCACCACGGGGCAGCAGGTCCAGCGACGCGTCCACGAATTCACCGGTCAGGGCGTTGAGCACCATGTCCACACCCTGTCCCCGGGTCGCGGTCAGGAAGCTGCGGCGGAAGTCCAGATTGCGGGAAGAGGCCAGGTGCGTATCGTCCACACCCATCCCGCGCAGGGTGTCCCACTTACCGGCGCTCGCGGTGGCGTACACCTGCAATCCCCAGGCATGGGCCAGTTGCACCGCGGCCATCCCCACCCCACCGGCCGCGGCATGGATCAGGATCCGCTGCCCCGCCCGCACATCGGCCAGATCCCGCAACGCGTAATACGCGGTCAGGAACACGATCGGCGTCGACGCCGCCCGAGTGAACGACCAGCCCTGCGGGACCCGGGCCAGGAGACGATGATCGGTGACCGCCACCGGCGCCAACGCACCGTTGAACATCCCGAACACCCGATCCCCGACCACCATCCCCGTCACGTCCGGGCCGGTCTCGATCACCACTCCGGCCGCTTCGCTGCCCATCACCGCGGTCGGATCCGGGGACATACCCAGCCCGAGCCACACGTCCCGGAAGTTGAGCCCCGCTGCTCGCACCGCAACCCGTACCTGCCCAGCCGCCAACGGCGCGACCGCCTCCGGACAATCCAGCACCGTCAGGTTGTCCAAACTGCCCGGCTCCGACACATCCAGACGCCACGACAATCGCTCGGCGCCGGGCAGGGATAGCCGGCCAGTACTACCGGCTCGGGTCAACCGCCGGGTGTACAGGTCACCGGCGCGTACCGCGATCTCCGGCTCGTCACTGTCGAGCACTGCGGTCAGGAGTCTGCCTAGTTCGCGTCCGGGGTCGGTGTCGTCGTCGAGGTCGAGCAGGACGAACCGGTTGGGGTGCTCGGACTGCGCGGAACGGACCAGACCCCACACCGCAGCCGCGGCCAGGTCACTACCATCGGTAGCGCCACGAGTGACCACCACCAACCGGGAACCGTCCGTGTCCGCATCAGCCAACCAGTCCTGGACCCAACCCAACACCAACGCGCTCACCGCGTGCGTGGCCTCGACAACACCCACAGCATCGCCCGCAGCCGGTAGCTCGGCCACCACCACCGCGGGCAGCTCACCATCAACCTGCCCATGCCATCCCCAGACCGGTTCGGCAGCCACCGGTTCCGCGTCCGGCAGCGGCACCCACTCCACCGCGAACAGCGACTGCGCCGCATCCGGCATCCCGACGCCCAGTTGGTCGGTGGTCACCGGCCGCAACACCAGCGAGTCCGCGGTCAGCACCGGCTGGCCGGCGGTGTCGAACACCGCCACCGCGATAGCACCGTCGTCGGCGGGTGTCAGCCGGACCCGTAGCGTGGTCGCCCCGGTCGCGTGCAGCCGCACCCCACTCCACGCGAACGGCAACACCGCCCCGCCATCGTCGTCGCCGAGCAGCCCGGTCAACCCGATCGGGTGCAACGCCGCGTCCAACACCGCCGGATGCAACCCGAACCCGCCGGTCTCGACGTGCTCGGGCAGCGTCACCTCGGCATACACATCACGCTCGCCACGCCACACCGCCCGAAGGCCTTGGAACACCGGCCCGTACACGTACCCGCCGTCGGCCAACCGTTCATACAACCCGTCGACAGCCACCGGTCGCGCGTCGGCCGGTGGCCACTGCCCCAACCCCGCCGCAACCCGACCCGTCTGCGGGCTCAACACACCCGTGGCATGCCGAACCCACGAACCCCCCACACCCTCCGCGCCCTCCGGCCGGGAGTACACGTTGACCGGCCGTCGACCATCCTGGCCGGGATCACCGACCCACACCTGCACCTGCACTGCACCCTGCTCGGGCAGCAGCAACGGGGTCTGCAGCGTCAACTCCTCGACCAGGGCACAACCGACCTGGTCGCCGGCGTACATCACCAACTCCACGTATGCCGTGCCCGCCAACAACACCGAACCCAACACCGCATGATCGGCCAGCCACGGCTGCGCCGACAGCGACAACCGGCCGGTCAACACCACCCCGTCCCCATCAGCCAACGACACCGCCGCACGCAACAACGGATGATCAACCGAACCCTGCCCCAACACCCGAGCATCGCCCACACCGCCGGCCACGGTCTGCGGCCAGTACCGCTGGTGCTGGAACGGGTAGGTAGGCAGGGCAACCGGCGGGGTCGGGCCGGTGCCCAGTGCCGGGGTCCAGTCGATGGTGACACCGGCAACGTGCAGGGCGGCCATCGACCGTAGCCAACGGTCGCGTCCACCGTCGTCACGACGCAGCGTGCCCGTCACCACCAGGCCCTCACCGGCCTGCTCCACCGCCATCGCCAACACCGGATGCGGACTAACCTCCACGAACGTCCGATGACCAGCCTCAGTCAGCGTCCGGATCACCTCACCGAACCGAACCTGGTGCCGCAGATTCCGATACCAGTAACCACCATCAAGACCAGCAGTGTCGACCCGCGCCGCCTCCAGCGTCGAATAGAACGCCACCTGCCCGCTACGAGGCCGCAGACCAGCCAAATCCCTGCGCAACCGATCCTCGATCGCCTGCACCTGCGGCGAATGCGAGGCGTAATCCACCGCTATCCGCCGAACCCCCAACCCCGCATGCGCCTGGACGAACTCCTCACACGCGACCGTGGTACCAGACACCACCACCTGCGCCGGACCATTGACCGCCGCGACCGACAGGTCCCCACCCCACCCGCCGATCAGCTGCTGCACCTCGTCCAACGGTGCGGGCACCGACACCATGCCCCCCGACCCCGACAACGCCACGATCGCCCGGCTCCGCAACACCACCACCCTGGCCCCATCAGCCAAAGACAGACCACCAGCCACACACGCCGCAGCGATCTCACCCTGACTGTGCCCCACCACCGCCGCCGGAACCACACCCACCGAACGCCACAACTGCGCCAGCGACACCATCACCGCCCACGACACCGGCTGCACCACATCCACCCGACCCAACAACACCGGATCAGCCAACACCTCCCGCAACGACCAACCCACCAACGGCGCCAACACCTCCCCACACCGCACCATCGCCTCCGCGAACACCGGCTCGGCATCCCACAACGCCAACCCCATACCCACCCACTGCGCCCCCTGCCCCGGAAACACAAACACCGCACCCGCCGCACCACCCACACCAGCCGCCACACCACGCACCACCGCAGGCGAAGCATCCACATCCCGCAACCCAGCCAGATCCTGCAACCCGGCCAGGAACCCGTCCACCTCCCCGGCCACCACCACCGCCCGATGCGCAAACACCGACCGGCCCGCCAACGCCCGCCCCACCACCACCGGCCCCACCTCAGGCCGATCCGCCACGAACCCCGCCAACCGCTGCGCCTGCGCCCGCAACGCCACCTCAGACTTAGCCGACAACAACCACGGCACCACCCCACCGCCCGGCGGGGCCGGCGAATCCTGGCCAGAGCCCGCCGGGTCAGCCGGTGCGACCTGCAGCAGTTCGAACGGTTCGGCTTCTTCGAGGATGAGGTGGGCGTTGGTGCCGCTGATCCCGAACGACGACACCCCAGCCCGCCGTGGCCGCCCGCTGTCCGCCCATGGTGTGGCCTCGGTCAGCAGCTGCACCGAGCCGGCCGACCAGTCCACATGGGTGGACGGGGTGTCCACGTGCAGCGTCTTGGGCATCAAGCCGTGCCGCATCGCGAGGACCATCTTGATGATCCCAGCGACACCCGCGGCTGCCATGGTGTGGCCGATGTTCGACTTCACCGACCCCAACCGCAACGGCTGCCCCGCCGGCCGGTCCTGGCCATACGCGGCGATCAGCGCCTGCGCCTCGATCGGATCACCCAGCGTGGTACCCGTGCCATGCGCCTCCACCACATCCACCTCGCCCGGCGTCAGCCGCGCGTTGGCCAGCGCCTGACGGATCACCCGCTGCTGCGACGGACCGTTCGGCGCACTCAACCCGTTCGACGCACCGTCCTGATTGACCGCGCTGCCCCGCACCACCGCCAACACCTGATGCCCGCGCCGGCGAGCATCCGACAACCGCTCCAACACCACAATTCCGACGCCCTCACCCCAACCCGTGCCGTCAGCCGCATCCGCGAACGGCTTACACCGCCCGTCAGCGGCCAACCCGCCCTGCCGGGAAAACTCCACAAACGTCCCTGGAGTGGCCATCACCGCTACGCCGCCGGCCAGAGCCATCGAACACTCACCCGACCGCAACGCCTGCGCCGCCAAATGCACCGCCACCAACGACGACGAACACGCCGTATCCACCGACACCGCCGGGCCCTCCAGACCCAGGGTGTACGCCACCCGCCCCGACATGACACTCGCCGCGTTACCGGTACCGGAGAATCCATCCCCCGCAGAATCCGCCACACTCAACAACGTCGGATAGTCCTGCCCATGGGTGCCGACATACACGCCGGTGTCCGACCCGCGTAGCCCCGACGGGTCGATCCCCGCCCGCTCCAACGCCTCCCAGGAAACCTCCAACAACAACCGCTGCTGCGGATCCATCGCCACAGCCTCCCGCGGACTGATCCCGAAGAACCCCGCATCGAACAACGCCGCGTCAGTCAGGAACCCACCCTCGCGGACATAACTGGTCCCCGACCCCGCCGGATCCGAGTCATCCGACGACCCGACATCCCAACCCCGATCCACCGGGAACTCACCCACCGCGTCAACACCCTCGACCAGCAACCGCCAAAACCCCTCCGGGTCACCAACCCCACCCGGATACCGACACCCCATCCCCACAATCGCCACCGGCTCATCAACACCCACACCGACCACCAGCGGCGCGACGGCCACGGCAGCGTTCTTACCAAGCAGCAGGTCCGTCAGATGGTCGGTCAACACCTCCGCACTGGGGTAGTCGAAGACCAGCGTGGCCGGCAGCGACAGTCCGATCGCGGCAGCCAACCGGTTACGCAACTCCACCGCAGTCAACGAGTCGAACCCGAGCTCACGGAACGCGCTGCCCGGATCAACCGCCGCGGGGTCGGCATGGCCAAGCACGACCGCAGCTTGTGCGCGTACCAGTTCCAGGACTGTCCGTTCGCGTTCCTCGACTCCCATAGCGGCCAACCTGGTGGCCAGATCCACCCGCGTATCGGTTGTGGTTGCCGTGCGGCGGGCGAAGCCGCCGGCCAACGTCCGCCACAACGGCGGCAGGCCGCCGGCGGCGGCTCGGCGCAGCGCGGCCAGCTCCACCCGGATCGGCACGAGCTGCGGCTGGTCAGTATGTATCGCCGTGTCGAACAACGCCAGGCCCTGCTCAGGGGACAGGGGAAGGATGCCGGCGCGTCGCATCCGGTCCAGGTCGGCCTCGTCGAGATGCCCGGTCATCGCCGACTGCTGGGCCCACAGCCCCCACGCCAACGACTGGCCGACCAGGCCGGCGGTCTGTCGTCGTAGTGCCAGGGCGTCCAGGACGGCGTTGGCCGCGGCGTAGTTGCCCTGCCCCGGTGACCCGAGCGTGGCCGCCGCCGACGAATACACCACGAACAACCCGAGATCCATGTCCCGGGTCAGTTCGTGCAACCACCACGCCGCATCCGCCTTCGCCCGCAACACCGTCTCCAGCCGCTGCGGCGTCAACGCCTCGACCACCCCGTCATCGAGCACGCCCGCGGTGTGCACCACCCCGACCATCGGATGCTCAGCCGGCACCGCCGCCAACACCTCGGCCAGAGCATCCCGGTCAGCGACGTCACACGCGGTCACCTGCACCCGCGCACCCAGCTCCGTCAGGTCACCGACCAACTCGGTCGCCCCGGCCGCGGCCGGACCCCGCCGGGACAACAACAACAGATGCCTGACCCCATGCGCGGTGACCAGATGCCGGGCCACCAAACCACCCAACACCCCGGTCCCACCAGTGACCACCACCGTGCCACGCGGGTCCAGCCCGGCCGGTAGCCGCAGCACCACCTTGCCCACATGACGGGCCGCCTGCAGATAACGCAAGGCCTGCACTGCGTGAGTCGCCTCGAACACACTCACCGGCAGCGGCTGAAGAACCTCCGCGGCGAACATGTCCAGGATCTCGGCCAGCATCTGCCCGATCCGGTCACCACCAGCGTCGGACAGGTCGAACGCCTGATACACCACCCCGGGACGGTCCGCGGCGATCCGAGCCGGGTCCCGCACGTCGGTCTTACCCATCTCCACGAACCGGCCACCGCAGGGCAGCAGGTCCAACGACGCGTCCACGAACTCCCCGGCCAGCGCGTTGAGGACCACATCCACACCCTCCCCACCGGTCACGGTCAGGAAGCTGTCGCGGAAGCCCAGATCGCGGGAAGAGGCGAGGTGCGCGTCGTCCACACCCATCCCGCGCAGGATGTCCCACTTACCGGCGCTCGCGGTGGCGTACACCTGCAACCCCCACGCCCGAGCCAGCTGCACCGCGGCCATCCCCACCCCACCTGCCGCAGCATGGATCAGAATCCGCTGCCCTGACCGCACACCCGCCAGATCCCGCAACGCGTAATACGCGGTCAGGAACACGATCGGCGTCGACGCCGCCCGAGTGAAAGACCACCCCTGCGGGACCCGGGCCAGGAGACGATGATCGGTGACCGCCACCGGCCCCAACGCACCGTTGAACATCCCGAACACCCGATCCCCGACCACCATCCCCGTCACGTCCGGGCCGGTCTCGAGCACCACTCCGGCCGCTTCGCTGCCCATCACCGCAGCCGGATCCGGATACATACCCAACCCGACCAACACATCCCGGAAGTTCAACCCCGCCGCCCGCACCGCAACCCGCACCTGACCAACCGCCAACGGCGCCACCACCTCCGAACAATCCACCACCGCCAGATTGTCCAAACTGCCCGGCTCCGACACATCCAGACGCCACGACAACCGACCAGGACCAGGCAGAGACAGCCGGCCACTACCACCGGCTCGGGTCAACCGCCGGGCATACAGGCCACCAGCCCGAACCGCGACCTCCGGCTCACCGCTGGCGAGCACCGCCGTCAGGATCCTGCCCAGGTCGGTGCCATGGCCGGTGCCGTGGTCAGTGCCGTGGTCAGTGCCGTGGTCAGTGTGATCGTCGAGGTCGAGCAGGATGAATCGGCGAGGGTGTTCGGACTGCGCGGAACGGACCAGACCCCACACCGCAGCCGCGGCCAGGTCACTGCCATCGGTAGCGCCACGGGTGAGCACCACCAGGCGGGAACCCTCCGTGGCCACATCGGCCAGCCACTCCTGCACCCAACCCAACACCAACGCGCTCGCCGCATGCGTGGCCTCAACAACACCGACACCATCGCCCGCAGCTGGTAGCTCGGCGACCACAACGGTGGGCAGCTCACCATCAACCCGCCCATGCCATCCCCAGACCGGTTCGGCAGCCACCGACGCGGTGTCGGGTTCCGCATCGGGTAGCGGCACCCATTCCACGGCGAACAGTGACTGCGCCGCGTCCAGTACCCCGGCGCCCAGTTGGTCGGTGGTCACCGGCCGCAACACCAACGAGTCCGCAGTCAGCACCGGCTGGCCGGCGGTGTCGAACACCGCCACCGCGATACCACCGCCGTCGCCGGCCGGTGTCAGCCGGACCCGTAGCGTGGTCGCCCCGGTCGCGTGCAGCCGCACCCCACTCCACGCGAACGGCAACACCGCCCCGCCATCGTCGTCGCCGAGCAGCCCGGTCAACCCGATCGGATGCAACGCCGCGTCCAACACCGCCGGATGCAACCCGAACCCATCCACCCCGACGTGCTCGGGCAGTGTCACCTCGGCGTACACATCCCGGTCGGAACGCCACACCGCCCGCAAACCCTGAAACACCGGCCCGTACACGTACCCGCCGTCGGCCAACCGTTCATACAGACCATCAACAGCCACCGGTCGCGCGTCGGCCGGTGGCCACTGCCCCAACCCCGCCGCAACCCGACCCGTCTGCGGGCTCAACACACCCGTGGCATGCCGAACCCACGAACCCCCCACACCCTCCACACCCTCCGGCCGGGAGTACACGTTGACCGGCCGTCGACCATCCTGGCCGGGATCACCGACCCACACCTGCACCTGCACTGCACCCTGCTCGGGCAGCAACAACGGGGTCTGCAGCGTCAACTCCTCGACCAGGGCACAGCCCACCTGGTCGCCGGCGTACATCACCAACTCCACATACGCCGTGCCCGCCAACAACACCGAACCCAACACCGCATGATCGGCCAACCACGGCTGCGCCGACAGCGACAACCGGCCGGTCAACACCACCCCGTCCCCATCAGCCAACGACACCGCCGCACGCAACAACGGATGATCAACCGAACCCTGCCCCAACACCCGAGCATCGCCCACACCGCCGGCCACGGTCTGCGGCCAGTACCGCTGGTGCTGGAACGGGTAGGTAGGCAGGGCAACCGGCGGGGTCGGGCCGGTGCCCAGTGCCGGGGTCCAGTCGATGGTGACACCGGCAACGTGCAGGGCGGCCATCGACCGTAGCCAACGGTCGCGTCCACCGTCGTCACGACGCAGCGTGCCCGTCACCACCAGGCCCTCACCGGCCTGCTCCACCGCCATCGCCAACACCGGATGCGGACTAACCTCCACGAACGTCCGATGACCAGCCTCAGTCAGCGTCCGGATCACCTCACCGAACCGAACCTGGTGCCGCAGATTCCGATACCAGTAACCACCATCAAGACCAGCGGTGTCGACCCGCGCCGCCTCCAGCGTCGAATAGAACGCCACCTGCCCGCTACGAGGCCGCAGACCAGCCAAATCCGTGCGCAACCGGTCCTCGATCATCTGCACCTGCGGCGAATGCGAGGCGTAATCCACCGCGATCCGCCGAACCCCCAACCCCGCGTGGGCCTGGACGAACTCCTCACACGCGGTCGTGGTACCAGAGATCACCACCTGCGCCGGACCGTTGACCGCCGCGACCGACAGGTCCTCACCCCACCCGGCAATCAACTGCTGCACCTCGGACAACGGTGCGGGCACCGACACCATGCCCCCCGACCCCGACAACGCCACGATCGCCCGGCTCCGCAACACCACCACCCTGGCCCCATCAGCCAAAGACAGGCCACCAGCCACACACGCCGCAGCGATCTCACCCTGACTGTGCCCCACCACCGCCGCCGGAACCACACCCACCGAACGCCACAACTGCGCCAGCGACACCATCACCGCCCACGACACCGGCTGCACCACATCCACCCGACCCAACAACACCGGATCAGCCAACACCTCCCGCAACGACCAACCCACCAACGGCGCCAAAGCCTGCGCACACCGCGCCATGGCCTGCGCGAACACCGGCTCGGCATCCCACAACGCCAACCCCATACCCACCCACTGCGCCCCCTGCCCCGGAAACACAAACACCGGACCCGCCGCGCTACCCCCACCCGCCGCCACACCACGCACCACCACCGGCGAAGCATCCACATCCCGCAACCCAGCCAAGAACCCGTCGGCATCCCCAGCCACCACCACCGCCCGATGCGCGAACACCGACCGGCCCGCCAACGCCCGCCCCACCACCACCGGCCCCACCTCAGGCCGATCCGCCACGAACCCCGCCAGCCGCTGCGCCTGCGCCCGCAACGCCACCTCAGACTTAGCCGACAACAACCACGGCACCACCCCACCGCCCGGCGGGGCCGGCGAATCCTGGCCAGAGCCCGCCGGGTCAGCCGGTGCGACCTGCGGCAGTTCGAACGGTTCGGTCTCTTCGGGGATCTGGAGCGGTTCGGGCTCTTCGAGGATGAGGTGGGCGTTGGTGCCGCTGATCCCGAACGAGGACACCCCGGCCCGTCGTGGCCGGCCGTTACCTGGCCATGGTGCGGCCTCGGTCAGCAGCCGCACCGACCCCGCCGACCAGTCCACATGCGTGGAGGGGGTGTCCACGTGCAGCGTCTTGGGCATCAACCGGTGCCGCATGGCGAGGACCATTTTGATGATCCCGGCGACGCCGGCGGCTGCCTGGGTGTGGCCGATGTTCGACTTCACCGACCCCAACCGCAACGGCTGCTCCGCGGGCCGGTCCTGGCCGTATGCGGCGATGAGTGCTTGTGCTTCGATCGGGTCACCCAGCGTGGTGCCGGTGCCGTGTGCTTCCACCACGTCGACGTCGCCGGGCGTCAGCCGCGCGTTGGCCAAGGCCTGACGGATCACCCGCTGCTGCGACGGCCCGTTCGGGGCACTCAACCCGTTGGAGGCGCCGTCCTGGTTGACCGCGCTGCCCCGCACCACCGCCAACACCTGATGCCCCCGCCGGCGAGCATCCGACAACCGCTCCAACACCAGGATTCCGACACCTTCACCCCAGCCCGTGCCGTCAGCCGCGTCCGCGAACGGTTTGCACCGCCCGTCGGCGGCCAACCCGCCCTGCCGGGAAAACTCCACGAACGCTCCCGGGGTGGCCATCACCGTCACACCGCCGGCCAGGGCCATCGAGCACTCACCCGAGCGCAACGCCTGCGCCGCCAGATGCACCGCGACCGCTGATGACGAACACGCCGTGTCCACCGACACGGCCGGGCCTTCCAGGCCCAGGGTGTACGCCACCCGCCCGGACATGACACTGGCAGCGTTGCCGGTCAGGAGGTGCCCCTCGCTGCCGGCCTGCGCGTCGCCGATCATCGAGATGTAGTCCTGGCCGCTGGTGCCGACATACACGCCGGTGTCCGAGCCGCGTAGCCCGGACGGGTCGATCCCGGCCCGCTCCAGCGCCTCCCAGGAAACCTCCAGCAGCAGGCGCTGCTGCGGATCCATCGCCACGGCCTCCCGCGGACTGATCCCGAAGAACCCCGCGTCGAACATCGCGGCCCCGGAAAGGAAGGTTCCGTACCGGGTCCCCGACCGCTGCCGATCGGGGTCGTACAACGCCGTCAGATCCCAACCCCGATCCGCGGGGAATCCCTCCACCGCGTCAACGCCCTCGACCAACAACCGCCAGAACCCGTCCGGGTCATCAACCCCACCCGGATACCGACACCCCATCCCCACAATCGCCACCGGCTCATCGACACCCGCACCGACCACCACCGGCGCGACGACGTCGGTCTGCTCACCGAGCAGTTCCGTCAGCAGGTAACCGGCCAACACCTGCGGTGTCGGATGGTCGAAGACCAGCGTGGCCGGCAACGACAGCCCAGTCGCGGCAGCCAGCCGGTTACGCAACTCCACCGCGGTCAACGAGTCGAACCCGAGCTCACGGAACGCGCTGCCCGAATCAATCGTCGTGGAGTCGGGATGGCCGAGCACGACCGCAGCTTGTGCGCGTACCAGTTCCAGGACCGTCCGTTCGCGTTCCTCGACTCCCATAGCCGCCAACCTGGCGGCCAGATCCACCCGCGCATCGGCGGTGGTCGCGGCCCTGCGGGTCGAGCCGCCGGCCAACACCTGCCACAACGGCGGCACACCACCGGCGGCGGTACGACGTAGCGCGGGCAGGTCCACCCGGATCGGCACCAACTGCGGCTGGTGGGTACGTATCGCCGCGTCGAACAGTCCCAGGCCCTGCTCGGAGGACAGGGGAAGGATGCCGCTGCGTCGCATCCGGTCCAGGTCGGCCTCGTCGAGATGCCCGGTCATCGCCGACTGCTGGGCCCACAGCCCCCACGCCAGCGAGTGCCCGACCAGGCCGGCGGCCTGTCGTCGTAGTGCCAGGGCGTCCAAGACGGCGTTGGCCGCGGCGTAGTTGCCCTGCCCCGGTGACCCGAGCGTGGCCGCCGCCGACGAATACACCACGAACAACCCGAGATCCATGTCCCGGGTCAGCTCATGCAGCCACCACGCCGCATCCGCCTTCGCCCGCAACACCGTCTCCAGCCGCCGCGGCGTCAACGCCTCGACCACCCCGTCATCGAGGACTCCGGCGGTGTGCACCACCCCGACCACCGGATGCCCGGCCGGCACCGCCGCCAGTACCTCGGCCAGGGCGTTGCGGTCAGCGACGTCACACGCCACCACCCGCACCCGCGCACCCAGCTCCGTCAGGTCACCGACCAGCTCCGCCGCTCCGGCCGCGGCCGGGCCCCGCCGGGACACCAACAACAGATGCCTGACCCCATGCGTGGTGACCAGATGCCGGGCCACCAATCCACCCAACACACCGGTCCCACCGGTGATCACCACCGTGCCACGCGGGTCCAGCCCGGCCGGTAGCCGCAGCACGACCTTGCCCACGTGGCGGGCCGCCTGCAGATAACGCAGGGCCTGCACGGCGTGGGCTGCCTCGAACACGCTCACCGGCAGTGGCTGCAGGACCTCCGCGGTGAACATGTCCAGGATCTCGGCCAGCATCTGCCCGATCCGGTCACCACCGGCCTCGGACAGGTCGAACGCCTGATACACCACCCCGGGACGATCCGCAGCAACCCGGGCCGAATCCCGCACGTCGGTCTTACCCATCTCCACGAACCGGCCACCACGGGGCAGCAGGTCCAACGACGCGTCCACGAACTCCCCGGCCAGCGCGTTGAGGACCACATCCACACCCTCCCCACCGGTCACGGTCAGGAAGCTGTCGCGGAAGCCCAGATCACGGGACGAAGCCAGGTGGACATCGTCCACACCCATCCCGCGCAGGGTGTCCCACTTACCGGCGCTCGCGGTGGCGTACACCTGCAATCCCCAGGCATGGGCCAGTTGCACCGCGGCCATACCCACCCCACCAGCCGCAGCATGAATCAAAATCCGCTGCCCCGCCCGCACACCCGCCAGATCCCGCAACGCGTAAAACGCGGTCAGAAACACAATCGGCACCGACGCCGCCCGAGTAAAAGACCAGCCCCGCGGGACCCGGGCCAGGAGACGATGATCGGTGACCGCCACCGGCCCCAACGCACCGTTGAACATCCCGAACACCCGATCCCCGACCACCATCCCCGTCACGTCCGGGCCGGTCTCGAGCACCACACCGGCCGCCTCACTACCCATCACCGCAGCCGGATCCGGATACATACCCAACCCGACCAACACATCCCGGAAGTTCAACCCCGCCGCCCGCACCGCAACCCGCACCTGACCAACCGCCAACGGCGCCACCACCTCCGGACAATCCACCACCGCCAGATTGTCCAAACTGCCCGGCTCCGACACATCCAGACGCCACGACAACCCATCAGAGCCAGGCAGGACCAAACGGCCACTACCGGCCCGGACCAACCGCCGCACATACAGCCCGCCAGCGCGTACCGCGATCTCCGGCTCGCCGCTGTCGACTACCGCCGTCAGGATCCTGCCCAGGTCGTTGCAGGGGTCGGTGTCGTCGTCGAGGTCGAGCAGGATGAATCGGTTAGGGTGTTCGGACTGCGCGGAACGGACCAGGCCCCACACCGCAGCCGCGGCCAGGTCACTGCCGTCGGTGGCGCCGCGGGTGAGCACCACCAGGCGGGAACCCTCCGTGGCCGGATCGGCCAGCCAGTCCTGGACCCAGCCCAACACCAACGTGCTCGCCGCATGCGTGGCCTCGACAACGCCCACAGCATCGTCTGGAGTTGGTAGCTCGGCCACCACCACCGTGGGCAGCTCACCATCAACCTGCCCATGCCATCCCCAGACCGGTTCGACAGCCGCCGCCGTGGTGTCAGGTTCCGCGTCCGGCAGCGGCACCCACTCCACCGCGAACAGCGACTGCGCCGCATCCGGCACCCCGACGGCCAACTGGTCGGTGGTCACCGGCCGCAACACGAGCGAGTCCGCGGTCAGGACCGGCTGGCCGGCGGTGTCGAACACCGCCACCGCGATACCACCGCCGTCGGCGGCCGGTGTCAGCCGGACCCGCAGCGTGCTCGCCCCGGTCGCATGCAGCCGCACCCCACTCCACGCGAACGGCAACACCGCCCCGCCATCGTCGTCGCCGAGCAGCCCGGTCAACCCGATCGGGTGCAACGCCGCGTCCAGCACCGCCGGATGCAACCCGAACCCGCCGGTCTCGACGTGCTCGGGCAGTGTCACCTCGGCGTACACATCCCGCTCGGAACGCCACACCGCCCGCAGGCCTTGGAACACCGGCCCGTACACGTACCCGCCGTCGGCCAACCGTTCATACAACCCGTCTACAGCCACCGGTCGCGCGTCGGCCGGCGGCCACTGCCCCAACCCCGCCGCAACCCGACCCGTCTGCGGGCTCAACACACCCGTGGCATGCCGAACCCACGAACCCCCCACACCCTCCGCGCCCTCCGGTCGGGAGTACACGTTGACCGGCCGTCGACCATCCTGGCCGGGATCACCGACCCACACCTGCACCTGCACCCCGCCCTGCTCCGGCAGCACCAACGGGGTCTGCAGCGTCAACTCCTGCACCAAGCCACAACCGACCTGGTCGCCGGCGTACATCACCAACTCCACATAAGCCGTGCCCGCCAACAACACCGAACCCAACACCACATGATCGGCCAACCACGGCTGCACCGACAGCGACAACCGGCCGGTCAACACCACCCCGTCCCCATCAGCCAACGACACCGCCGCCCGCAACAACGGATGATCAACCGAACCCAGCCCCAACACCCGAACATCGCCCACACCAGCCGCCACGGTCTGCGGCCAGAACCGCTGATGCTGGAACGGGTAGGTAGGCAGTTCCAGAGCCCGCCGACCGGCACTCGTGCCGAGCAGTCTCGGCCAGTCCACGGTCCCGCCGTTTACGTGGACACCGGCGACCGCGGTCAGTAGTGTCTCCGGCTCGTCCCGCTCAGCGCGCAACGCCGGTAGCCACACACCTGCATCGGGGGTTTCGGCCATCGAGGTCAGCGTGCCGTCCGGGCCCAGTTCGAGGAAGACACCCACGCCCTGCTCACGCAGCGCCGTCACCGCGTCGTGGTAGCGCACCGTCTGGCGGACGTGCGCCAGCCAGTATGCGGGATCGGTCACGTCCGCGTCGGGGGTGCCGGAGATTACCGGGATGGTCGGCTCTCGCCAGGTCACCTCGGTCAACACGTGGGCGAAGTCGGCCAGCATCGGCTCCATCAACGGGGAGTGGAACGCGTGACTGACCTTCAACTGCCGGGCTTTGCCGCCGGCGTCTCGCCACTGCCGCGCCAGGTCCAGGACCAGGTTCTGGTCGCCGGAGATCACCGTCGAGTGGGGCCCGTTGACCGCCGCCACCCCGACCAGGTCGGTGTGCCCGGCGATCAACTCCTGAGCTTCAGCGTCGGTGGCGGTCAACGCGACCATGGCGCCACCAGCGGGTAGCGCCTGCATCAGGCGGCCCCGGGCGGCCACCACCGCCACCGCATCAGCCAGATCCCACACCCCGGCCACACACGCCGCACTCAACTCACCAATCGAATGCCCCGCCAGACACTGCGGCACCACCCCCCACGAGGCGACCAACCGGAACAACGCCACCTGCACCGCGAACAACCCCGCCTGGGCATACACCGTCTGATCCAACAGCTGCGCCTCGCCCGCAACCACCTCCCGCAACGACCGCTCAAGATGGCGGTCGAAGGACGCACAGACCTCATCGAACGCCTCCGCGAACACCGGATACGCCTCATACAGGCCCAGACCCATCCCAACCCGCTGGCTACCCTGCCCGGAAAACACCACCGCCAACCGGCCCGACCCAGCGATCCCGGCAACCACCCCCGGCGCCTCGACACCGGAGGCCAGCGCCTGCAACCCGTCAACCAACGCCGACCGGTGCTGGCCGAGCACCACACCCCGGTAGGGGAACCCGGTCGCCCGGCTGTCCACCAACGCCCGCCCCACCACCACCGGCCCCACCTCGGGCCGATCCGCCACGAACCCGGCCAACCGCTGCGCCTGCGCCCGCAACGCCACCTCAGACTTGGCCGACAGCAGCCACGGCACCATCCCACCCGACAGCGGGACCGCCGGCGACTGTTGGCCCAGGTCGGCCGATGTGTCCTGCGGCGGTTCGAACGGTTCGGCGTCTTCCGGGATCTCAAGCTGTTCGGGCTCTTCGAGGATGAGGTGGGCGTTGGTGCCGCTGATCCCGAACGACGACACCCCGGCCCGCCGTGGCCGGCCGCTGTCCGCCCATGGTGTGGCCTCGGTCAGCAGCTGCACCGAGCCGGCCGACCAGTCCACGTGTGACGACGGGGCGTCTACATGCAGCGTCTTGGGCATCAGGCCGTGCCGCATGGCGAGGACCATCTTGATGATTGCGGCGACGCCCGCGGCTGCCTGGGTGTGGCCGATGTTCGACTTCACCGACCCCAACCGCAACGGCTGCCCCGCGGGCCGGTCCTGGCCGTACGCGGCGATCAGCGCCTGCGCCTCGATCGGGTCACCCAGCGTGGTACCCGTGCCATGCGCCTCCACCACGTCGACCTCGCCGGGCATCAGCCGCGCATTCGCCAGAGCCTGACGGATCACCCGCTGCTGCGACGGACCGTTCGGAGCACTCAACCCGTTCGACGCGCCGTCCTGGTTCACCGCGCTGCCCCGCACCACCGCCAACACCTGATGCCCCCGCCGACGGGCATCCGACAACCGCTCCAACACCAGGATTCCGACGCCCTCACCCCAGCCTGTGCCGTCAGCCGCGTCCGCGAACGGTTTGCACCGCCCGTCGGCGGCCAACCCGCCCTGCCGGGAAAACTCCACGAACGCTCCCGGGGTGGCCATCACCGTCACACCGCCGGCCAGGGCCATCGAACACTCACCCGACCGCAACGCCTGCGCCGCCAAATGCACCGCGACCAGCGACGACGAACACGCCGTGTCCACCGACACCGCCGGGCCCTCCAGACCCAGGGTGTACGCCACCCGCCCCGACATGACACTCGCCGCGTTACCGGTAAGGAGATGCCCCTCGCTACCGGTCTGCGCGTCGCCGATCATGGAGATGTAGTCCTGGCCGTTCGTGCCCACATACACGCCGGTGTCCGAGCCGCGCAGGCCAGACGGGTCGATCCCGGCCCGCTCCAATGCCTCCCAGGAGACCTCCAAGAGCAGTCGCTGCTGCGGATCCATCGCCACAGCCTCCCGCGGACTGATCCCGAAGAACCCCGCATCGAACAACGCCGCACCAGCCAGGAATCCACCCTCCCGGACGTAACTGGTTCCCGACCGAGCTGGATCCGGGTCATACCCCGCATCCCAACCCCGATCCGTGGGGAACCCACCCACCGCGTCGACGCCCTCGACCAGCAACCGCCAGAACCCGTCCGGGTCGTCCACTCCACCCGGGTATCGACACCCGATCCCCACAATCGCCACCGGTTCGTCGATATCCGCGCGGGCCGCTACTGGCGTGGCGGCTGCGGCAGTGTTGTTGCCCAGCAGGAGGTCCGTCAGATGGTCGGTCAACACTTCTGGGGTGGGGTAGTCGAGGACCAGTGTGGTTGGCAGCGGCAGTCTGGTCGCGGCGGCCAGTCGGTTGCGTAGTTCTACGGCGGTCAGGGAGTCGAAGCCGAGTTCGCGGAATGCCCGATCAGGTGGGATCGCCTGGGCGTTGTCGTGGCCAAGGGCTGTAGCGGCGTGGGTGCGTACCAGTTCGAGGATCTTCTGCTGGCGTTGCGGGCCGGCCAACGCCCGCAACTCGGCGGCCAGTGCTGAATCGTCGGATGGCCCGGGTTCAGCGTCGGCGACAGCGGCTTGTGCCTCGGGCAGGCCAGCCAGTAGCGCACTCGGGCGGGCGGAAGTGAACGCCTGGGTGAACTGGGCCCAGTCCACGTCAGCGACCGCGAGGAAGCCTTCACCCTGACCGACCGCCTCCACCAAGGCCTGCACCGCCCGCTGCGGATCCATACCGCGCACCCCACGCCGGTGCAACTGCCCGGTGTCGGCCTGCCCGGCCATTCCCTCACCGGCCCACAAACCCCACGCCACACTCGTCACCGACCGCCCCGCGGCACGCTGCTGGGCGGCGTACGCGTCCAGGAACGCGTTAGCCGCCGCGTACACCCCCTGCCCACCACCACCCCACACACCAGCGTTCGAGGAAAACAACACCATCGCGTCCAACGGACGCTCAGACCCCTCGACCAACAACTCGTGCAAGTTACGGGTACCCGCAACCTTCGCCGCCAAAATGTGCTCCGCCACCTGCGCATCGGTGTCGTCGATGGACGCGAGCTGACCCACCCCGGCCGCGTGGACCACCGCATCAACCGGCCCCACCCCGGACAGGACCGCGGCCAACCCGTCACGATCCGCCACATCACAACCCCGCACACTCACCCGGACCCGGCCATCAGCGCCCAACTCACCGACCAACTCGGCCACACCCGGCCCGTCCATACCCCGACGAGACACCAACACCACATGCTCCGCACCGTGCCCGGCCACCCAACGAGCCACATGCGCACCCAACCCACCGGTACCACCAGTGACCAGCACCGTGCCCCGAGGCTGCCACACCCGCGGCGACTCCACCGCCCCGGCACGCACCAACCTGCGCCCATACACACCACTCGCACGCACCGCGACCTGATCCTGACCACCCCACCCGGCCAACACCGCGACACACCGACGCGCCACCGCCGCCGCGTCCCGCGACGCCTCAGGCCAGAGCGCAGGCAGATCCACCAGACCACCCCACAGGCGCGGATACTCCAACGCCGCGACCACACCCAAACCCCACGCTAGAGCCTGCACCGGATCAACAGGAGCATCGAACCGACCCGTACCCACCGCGCCTCGGGTAAGGACCCACACCCGCCCCGCGTCGCTACCCGTGTCGGTGTCGTGCAGGCCTTGCAGCAGCGCCAATAGCTCCTGCACCGGCGCCCCGCCGGGTAGGAACACCACCCCACCCCACCCGGCCCCGTCCAGCCCGGCCACCACCGCCCGCAACGCCGTAGCCGCCCCCACCCGGGTGCCGTCAACAGCTACCCGCACCACCCGCGCACCATGCCCGACCAGGATCTGCTCGACCCGCCCGACCCACCCCGACCCGACCTCATCAGCCACCAGATCCGCGCCATACACCACAAGCCAGCTACCATTCAGCGCTGCTTCAGGACCACCGGTCAACGGCTCCCACACAACCCGATACCGCCACGCGTCAATCAGCCGCCGGTCCTCACGAGCCCGCTGCCACGCCGCCAACCCCGGCAAAACCGTAGCCACACCCTGCTCATCCACCCCCCACGCAGAAGCCAAAGCCCCCACATCACCCCGCTGCACCACCCGCCAAAACTCCGCATCAAACCCACCATCCCCACCCCGCACCGACACATCCCGCACCGCCGGCCAGAACCGCTGATGCTCAAACGGATAGGTCGGCAACTCAGCCCGCAGCGCGATGGCCCCGCCCACCGCCACGCCCGTGGCCTCGGCCGGACCGGCACTCGTGCCGAGTAGTGTCTGCCAGTTCACCGTCGCGCCGTGCACGTGGATACCGGCGATAGCGGTCAGTAGTGTCTGCCGCTCATCGCGTTCGGCGCGCATCGCTGGCAGCCACACGCCTGTGTCAGGGGTGTCGGTGTCGGCCATTGAGGTCAGCGTGCCGTCCGGGCCGAGTTCGAGGAAGACATCCACGCCTTGCTCACGCAGGGCGTTCACCGCGTCGTGGTACCGCACCGTCTGGCGGGTGTGTGTCAGCCAGTACTCGGGTTGGGTCACGTCTGCGTCGGGGGTGCCGGAGACCACCGGGATGGTCGGCTCTCGCCAGACCACCTCGGCCAACACGTGGGCGAACTCGGCCAACATCGGCTCCATCAACGGGGAATGGAACGCGTGACTGACCTTAAGTCGCCGGGCTTTGCCGCCCCGGTCTCGCCACTGCCGCGCCAGGTCCAGGACCAGATCCTGGTCGCCGGAGATGACTGTGGAGTGGGGCCCGTTGACCGCCGCCACCCCGACCAGGTCGGTGTGCCCGGCGATCAACTCCTGCGCTTCAGCATCACTGGCGGTCAACGCCACCATGGCACCACCAGCGGGTAGCGCCTGCATCAGGCGGCCCCGGGCGGCTACCACCGCTACCGCATCGGTCAGATCCCACACCCCGGCCACATACGCCGCGCTCAACTCACCGATCGAGTGCCCCGCCAGACACTGCGGGGCCACCCCCCACGAGCCGATCAGCCGGTACAAGGCCACCTGTACCGCGAACAGCCCTGCCTGGGTGTACATCGTCTGGTCCAGTAGCTGCGGCTCGCCCGCGACCACGTCCCGCAACGACCGCTCGAGATGCTGGTCGAAGGACGCGCAGACCTCATCGAACGCCTCCGCGAACACCGGATACGCCTCATACAAGCCCCGACCCATCCCGACCCGCTGACTCCCCTGCCCGGAAAACACCACCGCCAACCGACCAGACCCCGCAACCCCGGTCACCACCCCCGACGCCTGACCACCGGAGGCCAGCGCCCGCAGCCCGTCCACCAACACCGACCGCTGCTGGCCGAGGACCACCGCCCGGTGCGTGAACACCGACCGAGCCGCCAACCCACGCCCCACCGCGACCGGCTCCACCTCGGGCCGATCCGCCACGAACCCGGCCAACCGCTGCGCCTGCGCCCGCAACGCCACCTCAGACTTAGCCGACAACAACCACGGCACCACCCCACCCGGCAGCGGGACCGCCGGCGACTCCTGACCCGAGCCCGCCGGGTCAGCCAGTGCGTCCTGCGGCGACTCGAACGGTTCGGCCTCTTCCAGGATCTCGAGCGGTTCGGACTCTTCGAGGATGAGGTGGGCGTTGGTGCCGCTGATCCCGAACGACGACACCCCAGCCCGTCGCGGCCGGCCGTTACCCGGCCACGGTGCGGCCTCGGTCAGCAGCCGCACCGACCCCGCCGACCAGTCCACATGCGTGGACGGGGTGCCCACGTGCAGCGTCCTGGGCATCAAGCCGTGCCGCATGGCGAGGACCATCTTGATGATCCCGGCGACACCCGCGGCTGCCTGGGTGTGGCCGATGTTCGACTTCACCGACCCCAACCGCAACGGCTGCCCCGCCGGCCGGTCCTGGCCGTAAGCGGCGATCAGCGCCTGCGCCTCGATCGGGTCACCCAGCGTCGTGCCCGTGCCGTGCGCTTCCACCACATCCACCTCGCCCGGCGACAACCGCGCATTCGCCAGAGCCTGACGGATCACCCGCTGCTGCGACGGACCATTCGGCGCACTCAACCCGTTCGACGCACCATCCTGGTTCACCGCGCTGCCCCGCACCACCGCCAACACCTGATGCCCCCGCCGACGAGCATCCGACAACCGCTCCAACACCAGGATTCCGACGCCTTCACCCCAGCCTGTGCCGTCAGCGGCGTCCGCGAACGGTTTGCACCGCCCGTCGGCGGCCAACCCGCCCTGCCGGGAAAACTCCACGAACGCTCCCGGGGTGGCCATCACCGTCACACCGCCGGCCAGGGCCATCGAGCACTCACCCGAGCGCAACGCCTGCGCCGCCAAATGCACCGCGACCAACGACGACGAACACGCCGTGTCCACCGACACCGCCGGGCCCTCCAGACCCAGGGTGTACGCCACCCGCCCTGATGCCACGCTTGCGCTGGTCCCGGTCAGCGTGTATCCCTCGGTCTCGGCCGGGCTTGCCGCCAACTGCATGGCGTAGTCGTGATACATGAGGCCGACGTACACGCCGGTGTCCGAACCGCGTAGCCCGGACGGGTCGATCCCGGCCCGCTCCAACGCCTCCCAGGAAACCTCCAGCAGCAGTCGCTGCTGCGGATCCATCGCCATGGCCTCCCGCGGACTGATCCCGAAGAACCCCGCGTCGAACATCCCGGCCTCGGGAAGGAATGTTCCGTACCGGGTCTCCGACCGCTGCCGGCCGGGGCCGTCCAGCGCCGTCAGATCCCAACCTCGGTCCGTGGGGAACTCGCCCACCGCGTCAACACCCTCGACCAGCAGCTGCCAGAACCCGTCCGGGTCACCGGCCCCGCCCGGGTACCGGCATCCCATTCCCACGATCGCTACCGGCTCGTCGAGCTCAGTGGCTGCGGCAACCGGTTCGGTTGCTGGTTCAGACAGCCCGTCCAACCGGCGCTGCAGGTATTCCCGCAGCGCCACGGGCGTGGGGTAGTTGAACAGCAGGGTGGTCGGCAGCCGCAGCCCCGTCACCGCGGTGAGTCGGTCACGCATCTTGAGGGTGGCGTACGAGTCGAAGCCCTGTTCCCTGAAGCTCCGGTCAGCGTCGACGTCCTGCGGCCCGGCATGACCAAGCACGGCGGCCGCATGGGTACGGATCAGGTCCAGCAGGTGCCACCCGCCGCCGGCTGCCGGCTCACTTCTCACACCGGCTTCACCAGGCCGCTCCCGCCTCGCGGAGCGTTCGGTTTCGGCAAGGTCGAGCCCGGCCGCGTTGACCTCGTTGTCGTGCCGCTCGACCGTGTCCTGGGACTGGTCGATCGGGGCGACACCGCGGCCAGCGGGCTCAGCCAGCGTGTCCGGGAGCCAGTGGCGCTGACGCTGGAACGGGTACGTCGGCAGCGGCACGCGTTGAGGAACGTCACCGGCAAAGGTCGGGGTCCAGTCGATGGCGACACCGGCAACATGCAGGGCGGCCATCGACCGTAGCCAACGCTCGCGTCCACCGTCGTCACGACGCAGCGTGCCCGTCACCACCAGGCCCTCACCGGCCTGCTCCACCGCCATCGCCAACACCGGATGCGGACTAACCTCCACGAACGTCCGATGACCAGCCTCAGTCAGCGTCCGGATCACCTCACCGAACCGAACCTGGTGCCGCAGATTCCGATACCAGTAACCACCATCAAGACCAGCAGTGTCGACCCGCCCCGCCTCCAGCGTCGAATAGAACGCCACCTGCCCGCTACGAGGCCGCAGACCAGCCAAATCCCTGCGCAACCGATCCTCGATCGCCTGCACCTGCGGCGAATGCGAGGCGTAATCCACCGCTATCCGCCGAACCCCCAACCCCGCATGCGCCTGGACGAACTCCTCACACGCGACCGTGGTACCAGACACCACCACCTGCGCCGGACCATTGACCGCCGCGACCGACAGGTCCCCACCCCACCCGCCGATCAGCTGCTGCACCTCGTCCAACGGTGCGGGCACCGACACCATGCCCCCCGACCCCGACAACGCCACGATCGCCCGGCTCCGCAACACCACCACCCTGGCCCCATCAGCCAAAGACAGACCACCAGCCACACACGCCGCAGCGATCTCACCCTGACTGTGCCCCACCACCGCCGCCGGAACCACACCCACCGAACGCCACAACTGCGCCAGCGACACCATCACCGCCCACGACACCGGCTGCACCACATCCACCCGACCCAACAACACCGGATCAGCCAACACCTCCCGCAACGACCAACCCACCAACGGCGCCAAAGCCTGCGCACACCGCGCCATCGCCTCCGCGAACACCGGCTCGGCATCCCACAACGCCAACCCCATACCCACCCACTGCGCCCCCTGCCCCGGAAACACAAACACCGGACCCGCCGCACCACCCACACCAGCCGCCACACCACGCACCACCGGTGAGGCGTCCACATCCCGCAACCCGGCCGGATCCCGCACCCCGGCCGGGTCCTGCAACCCGGCCAGGTTCTGCAACCCGGTCAGGAGCCCGTCCACGTCCCCGGCCACCACCACCGCCCGATGCGCGAACACCGACCGGGCGGTGGCCAGAGTCCAAGCCACATCCCGGACCGGGATCTCCGGCTGCTCGGACACGAACGCCCGTAACCTGACCGCCTGCTCACCCAACGCACGGGCCGTTTTCGCCGACAGCGACAGTGCCCACGGCGCCGACCCCACCGGTCCGTCGAGCCTGACACTGTCCCCAGCCTCACCGTCGGCGACCTCGCTGACGACGACGTGGCAGTTGGCGCCGCCCATGCCGAACGAGCTCACGCCCGCGACCAGCGGCCGGCTGGGATCAGGCCATCCCGCGGTCCGCGTCTGCACCTGGAGGTTCTGTTCCTCCAGCCGAACCCCCGGACCCGCCTGCCGGAAGTTCAAGCTGGCCGGAATCCGACGATGATAAATCGCCAAGATCACCTTCAGGAGTCCGGCGATACCCGCCGCACACTCAAGATGACCGATGTTCGTCTTGACCGAGCCCACCCGCAGCGGACCATACGCACGGCGGGGCCTGCCAACGGCCGCGCCCAACGCGGCCGCCTCGATCGGATCACCAACCCTCGTGCCAGTACCGTGCAACTCGACATACTGAATGTCTGCCGCCCGCACGCCTGCGCGTTCCTGCGCGAACCGGATGACCTCCTCCTGCGCGGAGGCACTAGGAACCGTCAGACCCTCACTTACCCCATCGTGGTTGACAGCACTACCGCGAATGACGCAATACACGTGGTCACCGTCGGCCAACGCCTGCCATAACGGCTTCAGGACAACGACCGCACCACCCTCACCGCGCACGAACCCGTTCGCCCGGGCATCAAACGTGAAACAGCGGCCATCCGGCGACAGCGCCCCGAACCTCGACAACTCAACAGCAGCCTCTGCGCTGAGATTAAGAATAACCCCGCCGACAATCGCGCTGGAACACTCGCCGCGACGCAAACTCTCACACGCCAGATGAACAGCGACCAGCGACGACGACTGAGCGGTATCAACCGTGATGCTCGGCCCCGTCAACCCGAACGCATACGACACCCGGTTAGCGATCATGCCACGCTGCAAACCAGTAGTGCTGTGCTCAGTGATCGCCTCCACCCCATACCGACGCGACAGAGTGGCGTAGTCATCCTTGTTCGCACCGATGAACACCCCGACACGGGCGCCCCTCATCCGCTCCGGCACCACGCCGGCGTCCTCAAGCCCCTCCCAACCCAACTCAAGCGCCAGCCGCTGCTGCGGATCAACAGCGGCAGCCTCCCGGGGCGAAATACCGAAAAAACCAGCATCGAACTGATCAACCCCGTCCAGGAAGCCCCCATACCCCGCACCCAGGGCCGGACCACCCGAGCCGAACGCAGCGACGCCCCAGCGATCAGCAGGAGTGGACGAGATCGCACTCAGTCCATCACGCAACAGAGTCCAGAACGCCGCCGGACCAGCCGCGCGTGGCAGACGGCACGACACACCAACAACAGCAATCGCACTATCCTGACCTCGGGAGGCCTCAGACATCGCTGAAGGTTTCAGACATCGCCATCCTCAGATATCCTCATCCACACTGCGGAACACGAAACAGCCGCCTGGACGTGAGCCAGACCGGTGACTCCCGGCTGCGCTCACACAGTCACCTGACCTACACGTAATTTTCGATCAGCGCCAATCGGCTGCGCCCTGTAGCGAGTTGAGCGAAAATCTGGTGCGCGATGCCCTGATCGTGGTAGATCTCGTCGCCATGGCCTCGATCGGATTCGAACGCATCCGGCAGGTGGCATAGCCGCCGTAGTGCTCGCACTATTGCGACGGAATTGATCAGCGGCGTGAACTGGAGACGTCGAGCCGGTTGCCGACGGTCAGACTGACAGCGAACGGGATACTCGCGCCTTCGATGATGACATGACGTTTCGAGCCGGTTTCGACGCTGCCGACCTACCCTGGGTCGCCCTTCTGATCCCACACGGACGAATTGTCGAACAGCGCCTACAGCCGGTCGAATATGTCCGCAGCATGCGGATCGGCCGGCAGCACCTCGCGCAGGCCTTGCCGGGCTCCAGCCTCGCGCCACTCGGCCTCGTGTCACCATTTCGATCCCAGCCGGCGGCACCGCTGCGCGTGCCGGGCGACAGCGGCCCGAGCTAGTCCCAGAAACCGTCCAGAATCGTCCATAGCAGCTGGTGGCCCTTTCACATGGCAAATCCACTGTGGGCCGCCGTCTACAAAAGACTGGTGATCCCAGATTGTCTTGTGAGGCGATCCATGAGGTGCGGCGGAACCGCCGATTGCCTAGGCAGTCGTTCACATGAACCGCTTACCTCCCCCAGGAAGCGCCTACCCAAGGCCAGGCCCGCCTTGGCGCAGCCGACTGTCCGACCTGACCGGAAAGACACTTCGAGGTGAACGATGCAGCTCGCATGACCGAGCTAGGTCGCTGGGCCTAGGAGCCGATGCCTGAGCGGCGGCGATCGAGGCAGCGTGACGAGCCGCCCGGCGATCAACGCCGATCTCACGGCCGAACGGGCAAACGTGGACGAGGCATCAATGATCCTTCCCCCGTAGAAGTTTTCTTCGACGGAACGACTTGTCCATACACGATTCTCAATATCCGCGCATCCTGTCAAGCGTCCGGCGCAACGACCGCAATCACGAAGAAGGGGCGCGATGAAGCGGCTCGGCTGGTCATGTCGTTCGGCGACACCGGCGAGTTCGGCCGGCTCTGGCCGCCGGTCCGGGTCAGCGGACAAAGCCGGTGGTGGCAAACGCCTCCGCGTCGTCGGGTTCGCGGACCCGCGCGGGACCGGACCGACAACACTGTGACCGCCCAACATAACCCGGTCCGGGATCCAGATCGACGAGCTGCGCCGTCCCGACGAGGCTCAGGCGGTCGATGAAGCCGGTCAGCCAGGTCGGGCAGGCGGCGTCCACACTGGCGGGTTCGACACGGGCATCGAGATCCGCAAGCCCACCGCCGGTCGCCTTCAGCACCGACTCCTTGCGCCCCCAACAGGGAGGAATGCCCGGGTCGGGGCCGACCGGCCGTGAACAGCGCGCAAGTCCGCGCGCCGGGCGTCGCTGAGCACCGGGCCCAGCATGCTCTCGGCGTCGGCGCTCACCTGCTGGACATCTACGCCGACGGCGGTGTCCCCGCACAGCGCAACCGCCATCCGGTCGCCGGCGTGCCTGAGGGAGACGTTGAGCATGCTTCCGACGACCTCAGGGCGCCCGTGCGACCCTCGGCAGTCCGGGCACTCGCGGCGAGGCTTGACCTTCCGCGGATCGTCATCGGCCGACTCGGCAACCGCGACCGCGAGAAGCGCGGTGGCCGACATGAGCCGCCATCGCGCCCGGCGGCGGCATCCGGACCACCGTGGGCGCGACGCGCGCCGCCTCCGACGACGACCTGCGCGCCGCGACCCGGCGGAGGGAACACCGGCGCGGGCCCGCTCCGATCCGCTGAGCAGGTCCTCGCTCCAGTCGGGGGCGTCGGCCGGGTCGATGCACCACACGTGGCAGTCGGTCGGGCGACTGCCACGCCTGCGAGTCCGGCCATCGGGCGGCACGGAGGAACTGGCCGTTGAGGAACGCCGGCACGTGGAGACGATCAATACCGCCGCTGCCGGGACCGACGCGCCGCGTTCAATCGGTGCAGGACCGCCAGCGCCGAGCGTCGTCCCGGTGCGGGAACGCCTGCAAGGGATTCGTACGGTTCTCGGCTTCGAAGCCGACGTCGGGAAGGTCGTTCGCACTCACGTTCTGCCCGCAGCGGCCTGAATCCGTGTCCGGGAGGCGTACGACATGGCCTGGCTCAGAGTGGCCGCCCGCGCGTCCGTCCCTGGCGCCATGGATCCGGCGCTTTACCGGTTCGTCGCAGCTCCTTGATCCAGCCGTTGGCGATCTGCCGGGGAACCGAGTAGTGCTCGGCGACCCTCGCCGCACTCCCCATTTTCCAGTACTTGACGGGGAAGTCGGGCGGCATGTCGCTGACGTGCTTACCGACGCGCCCGGGCGGTACCTTGTCCGCAGGCGCCGACGTCCGCCCTCCGTCGATTGGCTGCGCAGGTTCGTCTCGTTCGCTGTCATGTCTGTCAACGACGTCCGGCACCGAGCCAGGGGTTTCCGCCTCTCCGGACAGCCGAAACGCAATCTCGACAATCTGTCGAAAGTCCAGCTCAGCCAGCGTCTGCGGCACGGTGGAGCCACCCTCGTCAGGCCGTACCGAAATCTCCCGGACGGCAGGGCCGGCTGAGGCCAGGTCCACAACGACCTTTATCTGCCCGATGCCGCCAACCTGCTCAACTGTGATGAGGTACTCGCTCATCAAAGCTCTCCTCTATGCGGTGGGCTCGACCATGAGCAGCAGACTGCTACGACGGTTCACCGTTCAGCTTCCGCAGCCGGCCTATCCAACCCTTCGCGGTGTGCCGCGGAACCCCGTAGTGTTCGGCGACGCCGGTGACGGTACCAGCGGCCTCGTACACGGCCCTGACCTCTTCCGCATCAGGCATGCGCCGGTAGGCGCGGCCCGACCCCGTCCCCTGATGGCGCGTCGCCTCTGCGGGTTGCACCGCGGCAAGTCGGCCATGATCCGCCGCATCGTCAACCGACTGCTGAGTGTCGGACCGCCTGCGGGTCGAAACCCGACCGCCAGCGGGCGCGCCGGGACCAACGACTCCAGTCGCCGCGCCGGCCGCCACTGCCGAACTACCGGCACGCGAGGCTCCCGCGCCCCCAATGAGTGCCTGCCCGATCGCCTCAAGATCTATCTCAGGCAGCGAGCTGACGGTCAAACCGGCCGGGCCATTGCTGCGCATCGTTATCTCAGCGATCCGGTGCACGCCGCCGCTGGCTTCAACCCTGATCAGGAGTTGAAACGCACCAGCAGTTTCATCGTCATCCGTTGATATGGCGACACGAAAAGCAGTCATCCCGACATGCTAGTCCGTCGCCTTGCGGGTGCCGGCAGTGACGTCCGCCCTGGTCATGACAGGTTTGACGGCAAGGAGGGGAACTTGTGCTCCTCGACCTGTCCAGGCTGCTCGTATCGCCGGTTCGCCCCTGAGGGCGCGGCCGGCGTCTGAGTCGCGGATCGCGACGGCGCGGCTGCCGAGAACCGGCAGGCGGACGTTCCCGCGCTGGCGACGCGCACCGACGTGGCGGTGTGGAGCACGAGGTCGTCGCGCTGATCGACGCCGTCGAGCGGCAGCTCGGACCGACCGACCTGTTCTGCGCCAACGCGGGCGTCGCGTTCGGCCGCGGGCTGGACGCCCCGGCCAGGACTGGGCCATCACCTAGCAGGTGAACGTGCTGGCCCACGTCCACTCCGCGCGTGCCTGGTGCCCCTGATGTCGGCCCGCGGCGGCGGTCACCTGCTGCACCCCTGATCGGCGGCCGGTCTGCTGGTGGTGGCCCCGGGCGACGCGCGGTACACCGCGACGAAGCACGCCGCGGTGGCGTACGCCGAATGGCTGGCGGTGACCTACGGCGACGGCGGCCTTCGGGTCAGCGCGCTGTGCCCGCGGGGTGTGCGTACCCCCTTGTTGGTGGCCGGCGTCGAGGCCGGGTCGGCCACGGCGAAGGCCGTCACCGCGGCCGGCGAGCCGCTTGAGCCGGACGACGTCGCGGCGTGGTGGTCGAGGGTTTGGCGGCCGAACGGTTCCTCGTCCTGCCGCGCCCCGAGGTGTCCCGGTACGTGCAGTACAAGGCCGCCGACCGGGACCGCTGGATCGCCGGCGCCCGCCACCGGACGGGCTGAACCGCCGGACGGGCGGCCGGAGGGTGGGTGGCCGGATCAGTGGCGGGCGGTCAGCTTGACCCGCAGCGTGTTCAGGTGATGCTGGAACGGCGAGCTGGCATGCCAGTCCGGTGTCGCGTCGACCGGGCGCAGGTCCGGGAAACGATCAAGCAGGATGCGGAAACACTCGTCCGTTTCCATCCGGGCCAGCGCGGCGCCCAGGCAGTAGGACGCGCCCATGCCGAACGCGGTGTGTCGGTTGGGGGTACGGGTGACGTCGAAGCGGTCGGGTTCGTCGAACACCTCGGGGTCGCGGTTGCCGGCCACCATGGCGAGGTAGATGGTCTGGTGCGCCGCAATGGGCACGTCGCCGATCACCACCGGTTCGGTGGTCATCCGCACGACGCCCCCGCCCGGGCCGTCGCAGCGGAGCATCTCTTCCACGGCTGACGGGGTCAGCTCTGGCTTCTCCTTGAGCAGGTCGAGCTGCTCGGGGTTCTGGAACAGCAGGAGCAGCCCGTTCGCGATGAGGTGGGCCGTCGTCTCGTGGCCGGCGAACAGCAGCAGCACGCAGTTGGCGACGATCTCGTCCTCGGTGACCAGGCCGTCCTTCTCGGCGGCCGCGAACGTGCTCAGCACGTCCTCGCGCGGCTGTTGCCGGCGCTCCGCCAGCAGTGGCCGCAGGTAGTCCTGCATCTCCAGGATGCTGCGCTGGCACCGGCGCAGCTGGGGCAGGTTGGCGATCTTGAAGACCGTGAGGATGTCCCGCGACCAGGCCTGGAGCAGCTCACGGTCGCGGATCGGCATGCCGAGCATCTCGGCGATGACGTTCGCCGGCAGCGGGAACGCCAGGTCCTTGACCACGTCCATCCGGCCCTGCGGCGCCACGGCGTCGAGCAGCTCGTGGGTCAACTCCCGTACCCGCGGGCGCAGCGCGTCCACTGTGGGGCGGGTGAAGTACCGCTTCAACAGCTGCTGGAAGCGGACGTGGTCAGCGGTGTTGGTGTGCCCCATCCACATGTCGATCGAGGCGCGCAGCGGCAGCAGCTCGTCCTGCTCGGCGGGACTCAACCGCCGGAGCCCCTGGGACATGTTCGCGTTGGCCAGGCGGCGGTCCTTCAACCCGGCGACGATGTCCGCGTGCCGGGTGACAAGGTAGGCGTTGAGCTCCGGAACCCAGGTCACCGGGGTTTCCGCCCGAATTCGGTGGAACAGGCGGGTCGGGTTTTCCAGCGCTTTGAGGGTGAACAATCTGTCCTGCCGGATCGGCCCGTTCATATCCTCCATCCGGTGATTATGACGTGGGACGTACGCCGGCGCCATGCCCGCCAGCCCCGGGCGCCTGTCGCTCGACCGGCCGGAAAAGTTCCAGCAAAGCGCAGTAAATTGGCGGGAACAAGGCCGGGGCGGGTTTCGACCAGGGCCTGTCCTCCGATCATGGAAGCCAGGTGATGGCGGCGGTCAGGACGAGGCTGGCCGCCACGGCCGGCCCTACGAGGACACCCGACATTCAAGCGATCGAGGCCGTGCCCCATCTTTCGCTGGTCACGGCTCGATCGTGAAGTGCGCCGAAGGGACTCGAACCCTAACCTTCCGATCCGTAGGCCGCGCGGCCGTACATCTGTCGCTTGATCGTCTTGATGGGGTTGACGTGGCCTTCGACAGGGCCGGAGCCCCTCCGATGCCGGATACCCGACGAATCAGTCTGACGAAGGTCGACGCCTCTTCACCTTTTGCGCCACCTCTGACACCCTGCATTCGCGGCATAACCAGTGGAGAGGCGGGTCGAGGGCGATGACAAAGCGTTGGCTGGTCACGGGATGTTCGAGCGGACTCGGTCAGGCTCTCGCGGCCCGGCTCGCCGCCGAGGGCGACCAGGTGGTGGCGACCGCCCGGCAGCCGAAGACCCTGGACGGGTTGGTCGCCCGCCATCCGAACAACGTGGTGGCCGCCGCCCTGGACGTACGGGATCCGGAGCAGTGCGCAGCAGCGGTCGAGCGTGCGGTGGACGCCTTCGGCGGCGTCGACGTTCTGGTCAACAACGCGGCCTACGGCCAGTTCGGCACCTTCGAGGAGATCTCCGACGCGGAGCTCGCCGCGCAGTTCGCCACAAACGTCTTCGGGCCGTGGCAGCTCACCCGCGCCGTGCTGCCGCTGTGGCGGGCACAGCGCCGCGGGCACGCCGTCTTCGTCAGCTCGGTCTCCAACGTGGTTCCCATCCCGGGGCTCGCCGCGTACAACGCGAGCAAGTGTGCGCTGGAGGGAGCGGCCGAATCGCTGGCCGCCGAGGCCGGGCACCTCGGGGTCAAGGTGACCATCCTGCAGCCGGGCGGCTTCGCCACCGGTTACAGCGCCAACCTGCGGAGAACGGAGAACCGTATCGCGGACTACACGCCGGTCAGCGAGGGCATGTTCCACGCGCTGCACGAGATGAACACCTATGCGGAGATCAACTCCCCCGAGCTCTTCGCCGACGTGGTCTGGCGGCTCGGTCAGATGGACTCGCCGCCGCTTCGACTGCCGGTGGGATCCGACTCGGAGGCAGTCCTGAAGCGCGCCTACGACGCCCGGCGCAGGGAGTACGACCAGGTGATCAAGGCGGGCCATCACACCGTCCCGTGAGCAGGCGCGCGAGGTGGCCTTCGCCGGCCGCCCCCGCCCAGAGGATCCGCCCGGCTGAGACGTCGGGGACCGGGTCTGTGGACCGATGGAGCCGGGCTCCTACATCCGCTACCAGGCGCAGTCCAAGCTGGACCAGACACGGTCACCGGACTGGCCGGCCACGTCTTCGTCACAACAGGCCGGGCTGCGCCCAGGTTGACGGAGGCCACCACGGTTCCGGCCAACCGGGGAACCTCAGGCTTACCTCTCCCCCGGTCACCGGCGCAGGTGGCCGATGCCGTGCTGGTCGAGCCAGCTGATCGTCCGCCGCACGAACGTCGGCGCCGCCGAGCCGGCGCTGACGTCGGTGGCGACCAGCGGTACCTGGGCGGCGACCGGGAGCAGGGTGGACTGCCAGCAGGCCGGCGTGGCGCAGGCCGAGCGGTCGTCGACGCGCCAGGCGGCGGCCACGTTGCGGCCGTCCGGGTCGGCCGGGCGGTATTCCAGCCAGCGGCGCAGGTCGTTGCCGCCGTCGATCCCGGCGGCGAGGACCAGGTTGAACGAGCCCCGCACGCGAAGCAGGCGGATCTGCTCCTGCACGCCGAAATTCGGCAGGCTGGTGCCCGCGCAGGCGACGCCGCCGTCGCGCCAGCAGGTCCAGGCCACCGCGGGACCGGTGCCACCGGCCGCCGGGAAGTCGTAGGGCGAGATGTCGAAGATCACCGCGTTGTCGGCGCCGAACACCTCCGCCGCCGCGCTCCAGAAGGAGCGCGTGGCGAGAAAGTCGCTCTGGCGCAGCGACACGATGGGTGTGATGCCGGCCCGGACGAGCCGGTCGACGTACCGGGCCGCCTCGTCGACGTAGCCGACGCGGTTCTGTCTGTCGGTGGGGCTGCCGGTGTAGACGAAGCAGGCGTCGCTCAGCACGACCCGCACCGCGTCGACGCCGCGGGCCCGCAGCGCGCCTACTGACGCGTCGTCGACCGGGCCGTCCCAGCGGATCGGTCCCCACGCGCACTCGCCGGGCGCGGCCGACCGGATGATTCCGCGTGGCCGGTACGGCCTCGGGTCGGTGGTGACCGTGCGGATGCGGTTGCCGATCGCCTTCAGCGCGGGGGCGGCACCGGGTGCCGGCGGCGGGAGCACCCGGATGCCGCGGACCTCGGCGGTGGCCTGGGCGCCGTCGCTGTCGTAGGCGGTGGCGGTGACGCGGGTGCCGCTGTTCGGCGGCGCGCCGCGCCAGTCGAACGCGTACGGCGCGGTGGTGTCCACGGCGAGCAACGTGCCGCGCTCCCGGAACTCGACCCGCTCGATCCGCCGGCCGGCCGCCGCCGTGGCCTCCGCACGGATCGGGATGACGCCCGGCGCGGCGAAGAAGTCGTTGGGCAGGGGCGAGGTGAGCGACACCGACGGGCCGCCCGGCTTGGGGCTGGGCTGCGGGCTGGCCGAAGCCGTCGGCGGCGACGAGCCGGTCGGGCTGCCGACGTCCACGTTGCACGGCTGGCCGCTCAAGACCCAGTCGGTCGGCTCGGGCTCCGCGTCCCGGTAGTTGCCGCCGAAGCGCACCGTCACCGAGGCGCCGGTCGGCAGCGTGGACCCCGCCGGTGGGCGGAGCATGGTCATCGGGTACAACTCACCGCTGCCGAGCGTGTATCCGTCCGGCAGCCGGTCGAGGCCCATGGTGATCGTTTGGCCGCTGACCTGACGGAACCGCAGCCACCAGTCGGTGACGGGAGAGCCCAGGTTGGTGACGGTGAGCTCAGCCCAGAAGCCGTTGGACCACTCTCGGGTGATGGTGTAGTCCACCGTGCACGCCGTCGCGGCGTACGCCGGCGGCAGCACCATCGTCATGGCCCCGCCGACGACGACCGCGGCGGCGGTGGCCAGCGCGAAGATCCTGCGTCGCATCATGCCCCGTATTCATCGACCAGCATCGCTTGATACAGCCTCGGCGGTCGGGACTCTGTCTGTCAATACCGTGGGCGGGTCCGCCACCACCACCGCGCAGACCTCCTCGCCGTGGCGCGGGTCGGGCACCCCGATCACTGCCACCTGGCCGACCGCCGGGTGCCCGGCAAGGACCTCCTCCACCTCGCGTGGGTAGACGTCGAAGCCACCCCGGACGATCATGTGATCCGGGTGTCGCCGTCGACCACGGCGACGGTGTCGGCGTGCCGGCGGGCGGACTCGGCCAGCACCATGGCCAGCGACAGCGCGGTCATCGGGCCACGCCCCGCACCAGGCGGCTGACCGTCTCGGCGACGCAGACCGGCTTTCCGTCGGCGTCGCTCTCCACAGTGACCGCGGTGACCACCTGCACGCCGCCGTCCACCGGTGACACCTCGGCCAGGGTCGCGGTGGCGCGGACCGCGCTGCCGACCCGGAGCGGGGCCGGGAAGCGCACCCGGTTGAGGCCGTAGTTGACCCCCATGGCCACGCCCTCGACCCGGTACAGGCCACCGGCCAGCGCCGGCAGCAGGGACAACGTGAGGTAGCCGTGCGCGATGGTGCCGCCGAACGGGCCGGTCGCGGCCCGTCGCGGGTCGATGTGGATCCACTGGCGGTCGTCGGTGGCGTCGGCGAACCGGTCGACCCGTTGCTGGTCGATCCGGAACCAGGGGCCGGGGCCCAGAATCTCGCCGGTCGCCTCGGCCAACTCCTCGATGGACGCGAAGACCCTCATGCCAGGTGCCCTCCCAGCTTCGTGTAGCCGCGCAGCAGGTCGCGGGAGATGATCAGTCGCTGCATCTCGTCGGTGCCCTCGAAGATCCGGTACAGCCGGACCTGCCGGTACCAGCGCTCGATCGGCAGCTCGCGGGTGTAGCCCATGCCGCCGTGGATCTGCAGGACGCGGTCGACCACCCGATTGACCATGCCCGCGCCGTAGAGCTTCGCCATCGAGGAGGCGTGCCGCGGGTCCTTGCCCTGGTCGACGGTCCAGGCGGCGCGCAGGATGAGCCAGCGGGCCGCCTCCAGCTCGGTCTCCGAGTCGGCGATCATCCACTGGATGGCCTGGTTGGTGCCGATCTTCGCGCCAAAGGTCTCCCGGGTGTTGGCGTAGTCGATGGCCATCGACAACGCCCGCTCGGCGATGCCGACGGCGTGCGACGGGATGGTGTAGCGGCCCTTGCCGATCCACTCCATGCCGAGGCTGAAGCCCTGCCCGGGCTCGCCGAGGATGTTGCGCCCGGGCACCCGGACGTCGTCGAAGACCAGCGAGGCGGGGCCACCCTCGCCCATCGTCTGGATGAACTCCGAGCGCCAGCCCATCGACCGGTCCACCAGGAACGCGGTGGCGCCGCCGTGGCGGGTGCCCTTCTCCCGGTCGGTCACCGCGATCACGATGGCGAAGTCGGCATCGTGACCGCCGGTGATGAAGGTCTTCTCGCCGTTGAGGATCCAGTCGTCGCCGTCGCGACGGGCGCTGAGCTTGATGTTGGCCGCGTCGGAGCCGGCGCCGGGCTCGGTGATCGCGAAGCAGCTGCGCCGCTCCCCCTCGATGGTCGGGACCAGGTACTCGCGCTTCTGCTCGTCGTTGGCGTGGAACAGGATGTTGTCGGCCTCACCGCCGAACCGGAACGGCACGAACGAGCGGCCGAGTTCGGTCCAGATCAGGGACTGGGTGACGGCCGGCAGGTCCATGCCGCCGTACTCCTCCGGGGTGGCCAGCCCCCAGAACCCGAACTTGCGCGCCTTGAGCTGCAGCTCGCGCAGCTCGCTGTGCTCCAGGCCGGGCCGGTGCGCCCGCTCCCGCCGCAGCAGTTCCTGCTCCAGCGGCATGACCTCCCTGGCGATGAAGTCGCGGGCGGTGTCGCGGATCGCCCGCTCGGTGTCGGAAAGCGCGAAGTCCATGTTCCCCTCCGGGTGTTGGTCCGCCGGCGCGCCTCAGCGCGCGCCGCCATTGACGTACAGGGTCTGGCCGCTGACGTACGACGCGTCGTCGCTGGACAGGAAGGCGATCACAGAAGCGATCTCGGTCGGCTGGGCGACCCGGCGCAGCGGGGTGTGCTCGGCGACCATCCGCTGATGCTCCTCCGGGCTGCTGCCGACCCGCTGCGCGGTGGCAGCGGTCATCGCGGTGGCCACGTAGCCCGGGGCGACGGCGTTGACCGTGACGTTGTACGGGCCGAGCTCGATGGCGAGGGTGGCCGTCAGTCCCTGCACCCCCGCCTTGGCCGCCGCATAGTTGACCTGGCCCCGGTTGCCGAGGGCGGAGCGGCTGCTGAGGTTGACGATCCGGCCGTAGCGAGCCGCGACCATGTGCTGTTGGACGGCCTGGCAACAGAGGAACATGCTGGTCAGGTTGGTGGTGAGCACCGCCTCCCAGTGCGCCAGAGGCATCTTGAACAGCAGGTCGTCGCGGGTGATGCCGGCGTTGTTCACCAGCACGTGCAGCCCGCCGTACGCCTGCACCACCCGGTCGGTCATCGCGGCGACCGCCGCGGGGTCGGTCACGTCGCAGCCGATGCCGACGGCCCGGCCGCCGGCCGCGGTGATCTCGTCGGCGACCGCCCGGCTGCGCTCCTCGTCGAGGTCGACCACGGCGACGGCGGCGCCCTCGGCGGCCAGCCGGTGCGCGGTCGCCGCGCCGATGCCCTGCCCGGCGCCGGTGACGACGGCCACCCGGTCGGCGAATCTGGTCACGGTTCTCCCCTTTGCTAGAAGGCGTTGACGCCGGTGAGCGCGCGCCCGATGAGCAGCTGCTGGATCTGGCTGGTGCCCTCGTAGAGGGTGGCGACGCGGGCGTCGCGCAGGTACTTGCCGACCGGGTACTCGTCGATGTAGCCGTACCCGCCGAAGACCTGGACGGCGTTGTTGGCCGCCCGGACCGCGGCCTCGCTGGCGAAGAGCTTGGCCATCGAGGCCTCGGTGGCGAACGGCTCGCCCCGGTCGACGAGGTCGGCCACCCGCCACACCAGCAGCCGGGCGGCGGCGGTGTCCACGGCGATGGCGGCGAGCAACTGCTGCACCAGCTGGTGCCCGGCGATCGGCTTGCCGAACTGGGTGCGCTGCCCGGCGTAGCCGACCGCCGCGTCGAGGCAGCCCTGCGCGATGCCGACGCAGCCGGCGGCCACCGACATCCGGCCCTTGGCCAGGGTGGCCAGGGCCAGCCGGAACCCGCCGTCGGCCGGGCCGAGGCGCGCCGAGTCGGGCACCCGGACGGCGTCGAAGCGCAGCTCACCGGTTGCCTGCCCGCGCAGCCCGAGCTTGCCGTGGATCTCGTTCCGGGTGAGCCCGGCGACGTCGGTGGGCACCAGGAACGCGGTGATGCCCCGGTGTCCGGGCCCGCCGGTGCGGGCGAAGAGCAGGACCACATCGGCCCACGTGCCGTTGGTGATGAACGTCTTCGCGCCGGTGATCAGCCAGTCGTCGCCGTCGCGGGTCGCCCGGGTGGTCAGCGCGGCGGCGTCCGAGCCGCTGTCCGGTTCGGTCAGGGCGAAGCAGCCGAGCGCGGTGCCGGCGCAGAGCCGGGGCAGCCACTCGGCCCGCTGCGCGGCGGACCCGTGCGCGGCGATGGCCTTGGCGACCAGCCCGAGCGACACCGAGACGATGCCCCGGACGGCGGAGTCGCCCCGGCCGAGCTCCTCCAGCACCAGGCAGTAGGAGAGGTGGTCGCCGCCGGACCCGCCGTTCTCCTCGGGGATGGTCAGCCCGAGGAAGCCCAGCCGGCCGAGCTTTCCCACGATCTCCGGGTCGACCGACTCGCGCCGGTCCCAGGCCGCCGCGTACGGGGCCACCTCCCGGTCGACGAACTCGGCGGCCAGTCGCCGGACGGCCGCCTGCTCCGGGGAGAGCTGAAGGTCCATGAGGCATAAACTAGCGCTGCAAGTTTAATTCCGTCCAGACCCCGTTGTGGCAGAGTTGCGGCGAACCCACGAGCGAACGAGGGAGGCACGGATGCCCCGGCCGAGGCAGGCGCTGCTCAGCCGGCAGCGGATCGTCGAGGCCGCCGCGGCGCTGATCGACGCGGACGGCCTGGAGGGGTTCTCCACCCGCCGGCTCGCGGCCGAACTCGGGGTGCGCGGGCCCTCGCTGTACAACCACTTCGCCACCAAGGACGAGATCCTCGACGCGGTGGCCGACAGCGTCACGGCGCAGGTCGACGTCTCCTTCTTCGGGAAGATCGACTGGCGCGAGGCGCTGCGCCGCTGGGGGCACTCCTACCGGGCGGCGCTGGCCGCGCACCCAAACATCGTGCCGTATCTGGCCCGCGGTCCGGGGCGGCGGCCGGCGGCGCTGGCCATGGCCGACGCCGTCTACGGCGGACTGGTCGCGGCCGGCTGGCCGCCCTCGCGCGCCACCCACATCGGCGCGCTGATGCGCTACTTCGTGGCCGGGTCCGCGCTCGGGTCGTTCGCCCGCGGTTTCGTCGAGGACCCCGGGGTGTACGCCGAGCAGTACCCGCACCTGACCCAGGCCCACCGGCTCGCCGAGCATCAGCAGCAGGTGGACGAGGGCGCCTTCGCGCTCGGCCTCGACGCGCTCATCCACGGGCTCTCCCGCACCTACAAGGAGCACATCGGGCCGCTACCACCCCTCCCACCGGCCGACCTGGGGCGCTAGAGTCAAAACTTGCAGCGCTAGTTTTTGACCACGGTGAGGGGCGCGATGGATCTCGCACGAACCGCCATCTATCTCGACGGAGCCTGGGTCGCCCCCTCCTCCGGGCACACCATCCCGGTGCACAACCCGGCGACCGAGGAGCTCCTGGCCCGGGTACCGGCCGGCACGGCCGCCGACGTCGACCGGGCCGTCACGGCCGCCCGGGCCGCCTTCCCCGGCTGGGCCGCCACCACCCCGGCGCAGCGGTCCGCCGCCCTGGACCGCCTGCACGCGGCGCTGGCCAGCCGGGCCGCGATCGCCGCCGAGACGGTCGCGCTGGAGCTGGGCACCCCGCTCAGGGTCGCCACCCGGGTACAGGTCGGCCTGCCGCTGACCGTACTGCGCAGCTACGTCGACCTGGCCGCCCGGCCGCCCGCCGAGGAGACCGTCGGCAACTCGCTCGTGGTCCGCGAACCCGTCGGCGTGGTCGGGGCGATCACCCCGTGGAACTACCCGCTGCACCAGGTGATGGCGAAGGTGGCGCCCGCGCTGGCCGCCGGGTGCACGGTGGTGCTCAAGCCCAGCGAGCTGACCCCGCTGACCGCGTACCTGCTCTTCGACGCGATCCACGAGGCCGGCTTCCCGCCGGGGGTGGTCAACCTGGTGCCCGGCACCGGCGTCGAGGTGGGCGAGGCCATCGCCGCCCACCCGGACGTCGACATGGTTTCCTTCACCGGCTCGACCGCCACCGGCCGGCGGATCTCGCACCTGGCCGCCGACCGGATCGCCCGGGTGGCGCTGGAGCTCGGCGGCAAGTCCGCCAACGTGATCCTCGACGACGCCGACCTGGCCACCGCGGTGAAGGTCGGCGTGGGCAACGCCTTCCTCAACTCCGGCCAGACCTGCACCGCCTGGACCCGGATGCTGGTGCACCGGGACCGCTACGACGAGGCGTTGGACCTGGTCGCCAAGGCCGCCGACGGCTACCGGACCGGCGACCCGTTCGCGCCGGACACCCGGCTCGGCCCGCTGGTCTCCGCGGCCCAGCGGGACCGGGTGACCGGCCACGTGACCCGGGCGCTCACCGACGGCGGCCGGCTGATCGCCGGCGGCCCGGACGCGGTGCTGCCCGAGCGGGGCTGGTTCGTCGCCCCGACCGTGCTCGCCGACGTCGACCCGGGCAGCGCGCTGGCCCAGGAGGAGGTCTTCGGACCGGTGCTCGCCGTCATCCCGGTCGACGACGAGGAGGCGGCGGTGGCCGTCGCCAACAACTCCCGGTACGGCCTGGCCGGCGCCGTCTGGTCCGCCGACGAGGAGCGGGCGGTGCGGGTCGCCCGGCGGATCCGCACCGGAGCCGTCGACATCAACGGCGCGCCGTTCAACCCGCTCGCCCCGTTCGGCGGCTACAAGCAGTCCGGCCTCGGCCGGGAACTGGGTCGTTACGGGCTCGACGAGTTCCTCCAGACCAAGGCGATCCAGCGGTGAGGGCGCTGCTCGCCCGAGGCGTGAACCAGCCGGTGACGGTGGAGGAGGTGGAGCTGCCGGCACCCGGGCCGGGCGAGGTACGGGTGCGGGTACGGGCCGCCGGGGTCTGCCACTCGGACCTGTCCATGGTCAACGGCACGGTCGCGCCGCCGTACCCGCTGGTGCTCGGGCACGAGGCGGCGGGCGAGGTGGTCGAGGTCGGCCCCGGCGTCGACCGGGTCCGGCCCGGCGCGCACGTGGTGCTGAACTGGGCGCCGCCCTGCCGGAGGTGCTGGTACTGCGATCGCGGCGAGTCGTGGTTCTGCGAGCGGACGGGCTCCCCCGCGACCGCCCGGGGCCGGACCTCGGCCGGTGCGCCGCTGCACGTCGCCCTCGGCCTCGGCGCGCTGGCCGAGGAGGTGGTGGTGCCGCAGGAGGCGGTGATCGGCGTTCCGGCGCAGCTACCGTTCGCCACCGCGGCCCTGCTGGGCTGCGCCGTGCTCACCGGGGTCGGCGCGGTACGCCGGACCGCCCGGGTGGCGCCCGGCGAGTCGGTGGCGGTGATCGGTCTCGGCGGGGTGGGCCTGTCGGTGGTCTCCGCCGCCCGGGCCGCCGGCGCCGACCCGGTCCTCGCCGTCGACGTGTCGCCCGCCAAGGCCGAACTGGCCGCCGCCGCCGGGGCCACCGACTTCCTCGTCGCCGACGACGCGCTGAGCCGGGCGATCCGGGAGCGCACCCACGGGCGTGGCGTCGACCACGCCCTGGAGTGCGTCGGCCGCGGCGTGACCATCCGCGCCGCCTGGCGGGCCGCCCGGCGCGGCGGCCAGGTCACCGTCGTGGGGATGGGCGCGCGGGACGACGTGGTCAGCCTGAGCGCGCTGGACATCTTCCACTCCGGGCGGACACTGCGTTCCTCGGTGTACGGCTCGTCCGACCCGGACCGCGACGTGCCCGAGCTGGCCCGCGCCGTGCTCGCCGGCACCCTGGACCCGGCCGCCCTGATCACCGACCGGACCGGCCTGGACGGCGCCGCGGCGGCGTTCGACCGGATGGCCCGCGGCGAGGGCGCCCGTACCGTCGTGCTGCCCTGACCGTCGCCGCCCGCCGCCGTGCCGGGTTCAGTGCAGCGCGCGGGCGAGCTCGGTGCGGGACCGGATGCCGAGCCGGTGGAAGATGTTGCGCAGGTGGTGGTCGACGGTCCGGGTGGAGAGGAACAGCCGGGTGGCGATCTCGCGGTTGGTGGCTCCCTCGGCGACCAGCTGCGCGATCCGTAGCTGCTGCCCGGTGAGCAGCCGGGCGGCCGGCAGCTCCGGTGTGCCGACCGACTCGCCGGCCGCCCGCAGCTCGGTGGTGGCCTGCTCGGCCCAGACGGTCAGCCCGAGCAGGCCGAAGGTTTCCCGGGCGGCGTGCAGGTGCTCGCGGGCGTCCCGGGGGCGGCGGCTGCGGCGCAGTTCCCGGCCGAGGAGCAGCTCGGTGCGGGCCCGTTCGAACGCCCCCGCATCCGCCGGGTGCAGCCGCAGCGCGGTGCGGAAGCCGCGTTCGGCGTCGGCGCTGCCGCGCGCGGCCAGCAGCGCGTGGCAGCGCGCGGAGAGCGCCCGCCGGGACGGGCTCGCGGTGCTGCTGGCCCACCTGTCGAAGACGGCGAGCGCGGCGGTGGCGGCCGGTCGCCGGTCCGCGCCGGCGACGGCCTCGACCAGGTAGGGGGTGGCCATCACCTGGATCAGCACCTGCCCTCGGCCGGTGCCGGGGCGGGCCAGCGCGGCCAGTCGGGTGGCGGCCGCCTCGTGCCGCCCGTTGACCAGGTCGAGCACCGCGAGCGCCCACTGGGCGAGCGCGCGCGGGCGGCTGTGCGGGGCGGGCGCCTCGCCGATCTCGCGGATCCGGCACAGGCTGGTTTCCCGGTCGGCCCGGACCGCCGCCAGCATCGCCAGCATGCCCAGGTGCACCCCGGCGGAGTTGACCTGGCCGGTGTCCCGGGCGACCCGCAACCCCTCCCGGGAGGTATCCGCCGCCGCCTCGTGCCGGCCCAGCCAGTACTCCGCGATCGCGCGCAGCTCCAGCGCCCGGGGCAGCGCGGACACCTCGCCGCGGGCACGCGCCAGCTCGACGGCCCGCTCGGCGAGCCGGTGGGCGGCGCTGTCGACCGCGACCAGCAGGCCCGCGACCGCCGCGCCGGTCAGCGCGGCGGGGGTGAGCGCCGGCCCGGTCAGCCGGTTGCCGAGCACGACCGCCCGGCGCAGGGCCGGGCCGCCCCGCTCGTGGTCACCGCGCAGCGTCGCCGCCACCCCGGCGGCCAGCGCGGTCAGCAACTCCGCGTCGGGCGGGTCCTCGGGCCGGCGCAGGACCGCCACTCGGCGCGCCACCTCGGCGTAGCGGAACTGGTCGCCGGTGTGGCAGACCGCCTCACCGGCCCGGACAAGCGCGCCGAGGGCGGCGACGCGGTCGACCCCGGACACCGCCCGGGCGGCGGCGAGCAGGGTGGTCGAGGCCGTCGACGGCGAGCCGCAGCGCAGTTCCAGCTCGCCGCGGAGCAGCCCGGCCCGGCCGGCCGCGACAGGGTCGACCGGTCCGGCCGCGGCGGCCTCGGCGAGCAGCCGCCCGGCACGCCGCGGCTGCCCCGCCGCCCAGGCGCGACCGGCAGCGGCGACCAGCCGGGCGCTGGCCTGCCGCGGCTCGCCGCTGAGTTCGGCGGCCCGGTGCAGGGCGGCCACCCCGTCGTCCCCGCCGGTCCCACCGGCCACGGCCTCCAGTTCCGCCGCCAGCACCGGGTCCGGGCCCTCCGCCGCGGCGGCGCGGTGCAGCGTCCGGCGGAGGTGCTGTCCGGGGCCGTCGAGCACGCCGGCGAGCAGCAGGTGGGCGGCGCGCCGCTCGGCCAGCGTCGCGTCCGCCGCGACGACGGCCCGGGCCAGCGGTTGCGCCAGGGCCACCCGCTCCGGGCCGACCCGGACCAGCCCGGCTGCCTCGGCCGGGGCGAGCGCCTCGATCGCCGTGCCGTCGGCGCGGGCGGCCCGGACCAGGGTGGCCGGATCGCCGTCGGAGTCGAGCGCGGCGAGCAGCAGCACCCGCCGGGTGTCGGCGGGCAGCCCGGCCAGTCGGCCCCGGTACCCGCGACCCAGCGCGCCGTCGAGGGGCGGCCCGTCGGGCAGCGGCTCCTCACCGCGGCACTGGCCCGGGGTGAGCACCTCGGCCAGGTCGGCCAGGGCCTGCGGGTTGCCGCCGGCGACCGCGGTCAGTTCCCGGGCCACCCGGGGGGCCAGCCCGGGCAGCCGGTCGGTGAGCAGCGCGGCGCCGGCCCGGTCGTCGAGGGGTCGCAGCCGGTGCCGGGGCACGCCGGCGGCGACCGCGTCGGTGCCGGCGGTGAGCAGCATGGCAACCGGCAGGTGACGCAGCCGGCGGGCCACGAAGCCGAGCACCTCCGCGGTCGGCGGGTCGCCGCGATCGACGTCGTCGACCGTGCAGAGCAGCGGGCGCTCCCGGGCGGCGGCGACGAGCAGTCCCCGCACGGCCATCGACAGGGCGAGCCGGTGGTCGGCCGGGCAGCCCGCGCCGGCCAGCGTCCGCCGCAGCACCCCGCGCTGCGGCTCGGGCAGGGCGTCGGCCCGGTCGAGCAGCGGGTCGAGCAGGCGTTGCAGGCCCGCGTACGGCAGCGCGGCCTCGTCCGCCAGGCCAGCGCCGGCCAGCCGGTGACAGCGGGTGGCGTACCGGTGGGCGTAGCCGACGAGGACGCTGCGGCCAGCGCCGGGTTCGCCCCACACCAGCAGCGCTCCCCCGGCGTCCGGCAGGCCGTCGACCAGCCGCCGGACGGCCGCGCACTCGGTGTCCCGACCCGGCAGCCCAGTTATTTGCACCGACAATGCAGCAACCATGCATCGAGTGTCACCTATCGGAAACCGGATGGAAAGAGTTCGGGCCGGTCAGCGGGGAGCGCCGGCCAGCAGAGCGCCCACCGTCCGGGCCATCACCGCCCGCGCCTGGTCCACGCCCAGCCCCAGCCCGTCGCGCAGCATCGACCAGGCCGGCCACATGCTCGCCGCGACCACCGCGTGCAGCACCTGCTCCCGACCGGACCCGGCCTGTGCCAGCTCGGCCGCGAAGAGCTGCTCGACCTCCTCGCGGACCCGCGAGATGTGCACCAGCCGATTGCGGTGCAGCTGGTCGGAGACCGGCTCCCGCATCTGCGCCGCCCGCGCGGAGGGCGCGATGAGCTGAAGCAGCCGCGCCCGCTGCCGGCAGTACGCGTCGACCCGCTTGGCCAACGGCAGCGTCGGCGAGATCGGCCGGTACGCGGCGTCCTGCTGGCGGAGCACCTCCGCCCCGCTGGCCTCGAAGAGCGTCTCCATGTCCTTGAAGTTCGTCCAGAGCGTACGCAGCGAGATGCCGGCCCGCTCCGCGATGCGCTCGCCGGTCGGCCGCAGGTCCCCCTCGGAGATGAGCGCGAGGTGGGCCTCGACGATCGCCGCCCGGGTCCGCGCGGCCCGGGCCGTCCGCCCGTCCACCCGGCCGGGCGCCTGCACCCCACCCATCCGCGCTGCCCTCCTCGACGCTGTCACGCCTCACTGCCCGCCGAGTCTAGACGTGCGCCGTCGGCGCGTCGGAGCGGTGTCGGCGCAGCTCGCGACGGGCCAGCGACTGCCGGTGCACCTCGTCCGGGCCGTCGGCCGGGCGCAGCGCGCGGGCCCGCACCCAGAGCCGGTCCAGCGGGGTTTCCTGGCTGAGGCCGGCCGCCCCGTGCGCCTGGATGGCCCGGTCCAGCACCCACTCGACGGTCCCCGGCACCGCGATCTTGATGGCCTGGATCCCGGTGTGCGCCGCCTGGTTGCCGGCGGTGTCCATCAGCCAGGCCGTCTTGAGCACCAGCAGCCGGGCCTGCTCGAGCCGGACCCGGGCCTCGGCGATCCAGTCCCGGACCACCCCCTGCGCGGCGAGCGGCCCGCCGAACGCGCGCCGGCCGGAGACCCGCCGGCACATCAGCTCGACCGCCCGCTCGGCCATGCCGAGCAGCCGCATGCAGTGGTGCACCCGGCCGGGACCGAGCCCGGGCCTGCGAGATGGCGAAACCGTCGCCCTCCGCCCCGATCAGGTTGCCCACCGGCACCCGCACGTCGACAAAGTCGATCTCGGCGTGGCCGCCGTGGTCGCTGTCGTCGTACCCGAAGGTGTGCAGCCCGCGGCTGGCGCCGGTGACGAGGGCGACCCGGCCGTCGAGCCGGCCTGAATCTGCATTCACGATGCAAACAGTATGAGGCCCTCCAGTGAACGTCAACGACGGATCTCGCCCGACATCTCACATTCCGTTGACACGGGCTCGGTCATAACCGCACCGTCAATGCAAATATAATGTGTGGCACCACCGTGAACCGGTACTGCTCGTCGTCTCTGGAGACCATCCGGATGGCGCTGCACGCCATCCGGGCCGGCGAGGATCACGCCTTCGTCTCCGCCGGGGTGGAGTGCGTCTCCCGGTACGACCGGGGCCGCAGCGACGGGCACCCGGGCAGCGCCAACCCGCGGTTCGCCGACGCGGTGACCCGGCCCGCCGACCGGCCCGCCGGTGGGGGTGCCCCGCTGGCACGACTCCCGCGGCCCGGCCGGCGCGGCTACGGTGCCGGGCGGACGGGTCGTGGGTGACCCCGCCCGCCCGGCGCGGTGGCTCAGGACGCGGTCGGGATCCCGTTGGCCGGCGGGGTCACCGGCTGGGCGGTGTACTCACGCACCGGCCCGTCGTGCTCGTCCGTCTCGTACGTCGGCCCGAAGTAGGCCTGCACGCCCCCGCTGACCCGGGTCAGCCGCTCCCCGCCATAGCCGGAGTGGTCGCTGTCGGAGTAGCGCAGCGGCGCGAGCCCGGGGCCCTGGAAGCCGCCCTTGGCGACCGCCTTGAGCAGGGACTCCCGGGTGAGGTCCTGACCAGCGGCCTGGAGCGCCTGCACGAAGAGGTAGCCGACCGCCATCCCGTAGACGGTGTTGCCGTCGAACGGCGCGTCCCCGTTGTGCTCCTTGTTCACCTTGGTGAAGAGCTGGATCCACGGGTCGGCCGCGTCGTTCTGCATCGGCAGGTAGTTGGTGCCGACCATGCCCTCCAGCAGGCCGGCCGCCGCGCCGAGCTGTTTGGCCAGCGTGGGGTGGTCGGCCCCCACGTTGGAGACCAGCCACTGCGGCTTGAAGCCGAGCCGGGCGGCGGTGCCGATCGACAGCGCGGTGAAGCCGGGCACGGTGGCCAGGACGACCACCTGGCAGTTGGCGGCCTTGAACGCGCCGATCTGCGGCGCCACGTTCGTGTTGCTGGTGACGTACGTCTGCTTGACCGCCACCGCGCCCGCGCCGAGCACCTGTTCCACCCCGGCCAGGCTGTCCCGGCCGAAGTCGTCGTCCTGGCCGAGGAAGCAGACCTTCCGGCCGGGCAGCGCGGTCTTCACGTGGTTGGCCAGGATCTTGCCCTCCACGGTGTAGTCGGGGTTGAAGCCGAACGAGCCCGGATACTTGTCCGGTTGGTCCCAGCTGCGGCTGCCGGAGGCGATGAAGAGGTCCGGGACGCGGTTGCTCTTGAGAAAGTCGAGCACGCCGGTGTGGGTCGGCGTGCCGAGCCCATTGAGCACGGCGAAGACCTTGTCCTGCAACACCAGTTGGCGGACCACCTGCTGGGTGTTCGCCGGGTTGTAGCCGTCGTCCATGATCTTGTAGGTGATCTTCCGGCCGTGCACCCCGCCGTTGGCGTTGACGTAGTCGAAGTACGCCTTGGTGGCCGGGGCGATCTTCGAGTAACCGGCCGAGGCCGGCCCGGTCAGCGGCATGTGGGTGCCGACCACGATCTCGGTGTCGGTGACGCCGGGCACCGTCCCGCGCCCGGCGCCGCCCGGGCCCTCGTCGCCACCGCAACCCGCGGCGGCGACGAGCAGGGCGATGGTGCTGACGACCGCGAGACCACGTCGTGTCGTACGGTGCATGTGGAACACCGACCTTTCTTCGGTCCGGTTCTCCTGAATCGGGTGGTGGGTTGGGTGCCGGCGGGCGCGCCGCCGGGGCTTGCTAGGACCGCCGCCCCGGCCACCGGGCCAGCAGCTCCCGGCCGAGCCGGGACAGCAGTCCCTGCACGCCGCCGGGCGCGGCGATCATGACGACGACCAGGGTGATCCCGAAGATCGCCAACGGCAGGTTGCCCTCCAGCCGCTGCGCCACCGCGGGTGAGACGGTGAACAGGTCGGTCACGGAGTGCGTCAGGTCGGGAAGGGCGACCAGCAGGACGGCTCCCCAGAGCGCCCCGACGAGGCGGCCGAGACCGCCGATCACCACGGCCATGAGCAGGAAGAGCGACAGGGTCAGCGAGAACCCCCCGGGCGAGACGCTCTGCGCAAGCACCGCGAGCAGCGCGCCGCCGAGCCCGGCGCCGGCCGCGCTGACCACGAAGGCGAGCACCCGGGTACGGGCCACGTGGATGCCGGCGAGGCGGGCCGCCACCTCGTCGTCCCGGACCGCCCGGAAGGTACGGCCGTACCGGCTGCGGACCAGGTTGGCCAGCAGCACCAGGGCGACCAGGGTGGCCGCCGTGGCGATCCAGAGCTGCCACCGCTCGTAGGGGAAGTAGGCGCCGAGCGCCAGCGGCGGCGGCTCGACCGGCACCGAGAGCCCCTGGTCGCCGTTGAAGACGTCGTCGAAGGTGACCGTGAGGGCGGGCACCACGACCGCGACGGCCAGCGTCACGCCGGCGAGGTACGGACCGCGCAGGCGGGCGGCGGCCGTCCCGACCACGGCACCGACGCCCACCGTGACCAGGACCGCCGCGACCAGCGACAGCGGGAGCAGCCAGCCGTCGGTCATCCCGTGGTCGGCGAACGCGCCCTGGCAGAGCGCCACCGTGTAGGCGCCGATCGCCATCAGTGCGCCGTGCCCGAGGGAGAGCTGACCGTTGAGTCCGGTCAGGACGGTCAGTCCGGCGGTCGCGCAGAGGTAGGCGGCCACCGTGGCGAGCTGGAAGTTGCGGAACGGTGCCAGGCCGTAGCTCGCCGCCAGCACCAGCAGTGCCGCGATGGCCGCCACCGCCAGGTGCCGCAGCAGAGTGGACCCGCGGCGGTCGTCGGCGCGCGTGCCGGTGGCCGCCCGCGGCGGCGCCGCCGCCCGGGTGGCGCTCACACCCGCCTCGCGGCGACCGAGGCGAACAGCCCGCCGGGCCGGACCAGCAGCACGGCCAGCAGCAGGAGCAGTACCGCGAGCGGGGTGAGGTCGCTGCCGGCGTATCCGCTGACGTAGGAGAGCAGCAGGCCCACCAGCAGCCCGCCGACCACCGCCCCCGGCGGGCTGTCCAGTCCGCCGACCACCGCCGCGGTGAACGCCGAGACGAAGACCAGGTCCATGGCGTTCGGGTGCAGGCCGAGTTCGGTGGGGATCACCAGCATGGCGGCCAGGGCCCCCACCCCCGAGGCGAGGGCCCAACCGAGGGCGAGCATGCCGCCCACGTTGACCCCCAGCAGGCGGGAGACCTCCGGGGCGAAGGCCGCCGCGCGCATCCGCAGGCCGACCGGGGTACGCGCGAAGATCCAGGCGAGCGCGGCCATGGTCACCCCCACCGTGGCGAAGACGAACAGGTCGTACGGTGAGCCGACGGCGAACCCGCCGACGGTGAGCGCGGCGCGGCTGAACGGCGTCCCGGCGGGGCGGAACTCGTTGCCGTAGAGCATGCCGAGGACGGCCTGGATCAACAGGACCAGCCCGAGCGCGACGATCACCGGGTTGAGCGGTGAGGCGTGGTCGACGAAGCGCATCACCGCCCGGTCCACGACCGCGCCGAGCAGCAGACCGGCGGCGAGCGCGGCCAGGAAGCCCAGCCAGTAGGAGCCGGTCGACACGGACACGCTGTAGGCGACGTACGCCGCCGCGACGGCCATCGCGCCCTGGGCGAAGTTGACGATCCGCGCGGCCCGCCAGATGAGCACCAGTGCCAGCGCGAACGCCGCGTAGACGGCGCCCCGGGAGAAGCCGTCGAAGGTGAGGAAGACGAAGCGCTCCACAGTCCTCCTTCGGAGGAGACGAGGGGTTCAGAATCCGAGATACGCGTGCCGCAGGTCGACGTCGTCGCGCAGCCGCTGCGCCGGGGCGGCGCGGACCACCCGGCCGAGGGACATCACGATCCCCTGGTCGGCGACGGAGAGAGCGCTGCGGACGTTCTGCTCGACCAGCAGCACGGTCAGCCCGGTGCCGTCGCGCAGCTGGCGCAGCAGGGCCATGATCTGGGCGACCACCCGCGGCGCCAGGCCGAGCGACGGCTCGTCGAGCAGCAGCAGGCGGGGCCGGCCGACCAGGGCCCGGCCGAGGGCGAGCATCTGCCGTTCGCCGCCGGAGAGCTGGTGGCCGAGGTGGCCACGACGCCGGGCCAGCGGCTCGAAAAGCTGGTACACCTCGTCCCGGGCGCGGGCGGAGTCGGCCTTGTCGCGGCGCCACAGCCCGCCCAGCCGCAGGTTCTCGTCCACGGTGAGCTCGCCGATCACCCCGCGCCCCTCGGGGACGTGCGCCATCCCCCGGCGCACCAGTTGCTCCACCGGCGTGCCGCGCAGGTCCTCCCCGGCGAGCACGACCTGGCCGGCCAGCGGGCGCAGCATGCCGGACAGGGCGCGCAGCAGGGTGGTCTTGCCGGCGCCGTTCGCCCCGACCACCGCCGCGATGGTACCGGCGGGGACGGCGAGGTCGACCTCGCGCAGCACCGGCGCGGCGCCGTAGCCGGCCACCAGCCCTCGTACGGTGAGCAGGTCCCCGCCGCTCGCGCCACCGCCGTGCGGGGCCGGCGCGTCGAGCCGGCTGAATCGCCCGCTCATGCGGCGGCCTCGTCCACGGCCGCGCCCAGGTAGGCGTCGGCGACCGCCGGGTCGTCGCGCACCTCGTCCGGCGTGCCGGCGGCGATCACCCGCCCGAAGTCGAGCACCACGATGTCGTCGCAGACGGACATCACCAGATCCATGTGATGCTCGACGAGCAGCACCGCGCAGGGGTCCGGGTCACGACCGGGCAGCTCGCGGATCAGCTCCGCGAGCTCGGCGATGTCCTCGGCGCCGAGGCCGCCGGCGGGCTCATCGAGCAGGAGCAGCCGGGGCCGGGCCACCAGGGCGCGGGCCAGGGCGGCCCGCTGCCGTACGGCGAAGGGCAGCGTGCCCGGCGCGGCGGCGGCGTGCGCGGCGATGCCCAGCCGGTCGAGCACGTCGAGGGCGTCCCGGCGCAGCCGGTGCTCGTCGCGGTCGCTGGCGGGCAGGCCGAGCAGCGCCGGCAGGAAGCCGGCACGGGTGGTGTGGGTGGCGCCGGCCATCACGTTCTCCAGCACGGTGAGCCCGGCGAAGAGCCCGGTGCCCTGCAGCGTCCGGGCGATACCCAGCCGGGTCAGCCGGTGCGGCCGGGGCCGCAGTGGGCGGCCGTCGAGGATGAGGGTGCCCGCGTCCGGGGCGACGAAGCCGCAGATGACGTTGAACAGGGTGGTCTTTCCCGCGCCGTTGGGGCCGATCACGCCGACCACCCGGCCGGCGGGCACCCGCAGCGAGACGTCGTCGAGGGCGGTGAGACCACCGAAGCGCACCCCGATGTGGTGCAGCGCGAGCCCTTGCTCCATTGGCCCATCCCTCGGTCCGGCGGGGCGCGATATTTACACTCGGAGTGTACGTTTCTCGCCTCCGGCGTCAATACCTCCGCCCGGTGCACGAGCGGGGCCTGAAGGTGTGCGTGCGCACGGCGCACCGGGGACCGGGCGGCAGCCGGCCCGCCGTCGCGCGGGGCGCCGGCGGGCCGGCCGGGGCGGCCAGGGCCGCCCGACGGGGTCAGGCGCTCGGGCAGGTGTTGCGGTACTCCTCGATCGCCAGACCGGTCGGTCCCGGGCAGAGGAACTGCTCGTACCGGGTGTCGTTGTCGACGAACCGCTTCAGCCAGGCCACCATCTGCCGGGCGGTGGGCGTGTTCACCGTCTGCGGGAAGAAGTGGCTGGCCCCGTTCAACTCCAGGTACGCCTTCTCGGCCGAGGCCGGGATGCTGTTGTAGAAGGGCTCGGAGTGCGTCGCGACCGGGGCGACGGTGTCCGCCTCGCCACCGACGATCAGGGTCGGCACCTGGAGCCCGGACCAGGTCTTGTCCAGGTTCCACGGCGCCAGCGGCACGGCGGCCTGCAGCGACGGGCGCGACGCGGCGGCCTCCAGCGTCCCGCCGCCGCCCATCGAGTGGCCGGCGACCGCGAGCCGGGTGGCGTCGATCCGGCCACGCACCGAGCTGCGCTGGGTCAGGTAGTCCAGCGCCGCCAGCAGCTGCCGGCCCCGGCTGTCCGGCTGGTCCAGACGGGTGATCGTCTCGATGCCGATCACTACGAAGCCGTGGGAGGCGATCCGGGGCCCGAGCCAGTCGATGCTGGACCAGGCGGCGGTGTAGCCGGGCGAGATGGCGATGGCACCGAACGTGCCCGCGCTCGTGCTGGTCGGGTAGTAGATGACTCCCCCGCCGAAGCCGGTGACGCTGAGCGAGGAGACGTTGTCCGTGGCGACGGCGAACGGGCCGCGACTGGCTTCCAGGATCGCCACGGTGGGGTCGGGGCCGCGCTCGTACGGGTTTTCCGCGGCCTGCGCGACGCCGGACGACGCGCCGAGCACGCCGCCGGCGGCCAGGACGGCGGCCAGCGCCATCCCGACGGCACGAGCAGCGAGGGAACGGGGACGGGTGGTGGTTGGTGATGACACGCCGGGCACTCCCTACGGGTGGGGTTACATCGACAGATGTCATCCTTTGCCCTGCCCGCCCTCGTCCGCATCGGCAAAATCGCCGGTACCGGCGTACCGCGCCCACCGTGCGCGACCCCTGCTGCCGGCGATGCCGGCGGCCGGCTGGTCACCGTGCTGGACGAGCCGACCCGGAAGCCGCCACCCAGGCGCGGGCTCCGGCTCCTGCTGCCACTGGCGCTGTTGGTGCCGCTGGCACTGGTCACCGTGGAAGGAATCAACCGGGCGCCGCACCCCGAGATGCCACGGCCACCGGCGGCGCTGCGCGCGGCGAAGGAGTCGACGCTGGCACTGCCCGCCGGCGGGGTGGGCAACAACGTCTACCTGCTGTCGGACCACCGACGGGTTCCCAATCCGACGTCGATTGTCAGACGCGTCACCGAAGATCACCTTTCGACGCCTCCGTCAGAGCGAGACCTAGGCGGTGTCTTCGTTTCAAGGGCTCCGTACACCGGACGAGGTTGGCCTCCACGATCTTCAGGCTGTTGAACAGACGCGGATGCGTCGGAGGCCGTGCGGTGCGTACAGTTCCGGGTCGGACTTGGGGTGGGCCGGGTAGATCCGGCGCAGGGAACGGAACGAGACAGCGACGCATGACGGCGGACAACATTACCGAAACCGGTCAACACGGCATTGACCGTGGACAGCTGGAGACCTGTCTCAGCGTCTTCGAGGCGTTGGAGGACCTGCCTCCCGATCACCCCGACGTGGTGCGCGTGCAACGGGCCACCGCGAAGCTCTACAAGGTGATCAAGCAGCGGCGACGCGAGGAACGGCGGGATGCCGTCGCGGCGGCCGACCGCGCGGTTACGGCGGCCACCGCTACGGGCGCCCCGGGCCGGATCGACGACGAGACCCAGGGCATCCCGCTCGCCTCCCCCACCGTCGGTGCCACCGCCGGCTTCCTGCACAATCCGCGTGGCTGCTACGTCTGCAAGCAGCGCTACCACGAGGTGGACGCCTTCTACCACCAGCTCTGCCCGCCCTGCGCCGCGCTCAACCGGGAGCGCCGAAACGCCCGCACCGACCTGACTGGCCGACGCGCGCTGCTCACCGGCGGCCGAGCCAAGATCGGCATGTACATCGCGCTGCGGCTACTGCGCGACGGCGCGCACACCACGGTAACCACGCGGTTCCCGCACGACGCGGTCCGACGATTCGCCGCGATGCCGGACAGCGGGGACTGGCTGCACCGCCTGCGAATCGTCGGGATCGACCTGCGCGACCCCGCCCAAGTGATCGCCCTCGCTGACTCGGTCAGCGCCCAGGGACCACTCGACATCCTGATCAACAATGCGGCGCAGACCGTCCGCCGCACGCCCGGGGCATACGCGCAGCTCGTCGCCGCGGAGGCGGCGGCCCTGCCGGACGGCCCCTTGCCGGAGCTGATCACGTTCGCCAAGCCTGCCGGCCGGGGCGACCCTTCGGGCATGATCGCCTCGCCGCAGTCGGCCACGGTCACCCCGCAGGCGCTCACCGCGTTGGCGCTGACCAGCGGCTCCGCCTCGCCGGAACGGATCGCGGCAGCCACCGCCATCGACGCCGGCGGTCTGGTGCCGGACCTCGACCCGGTCAACAGCTGGGTGCAGCGGGTGCACGAGGTGGACCCGGTCGAGCTGCTCGAAGTCCAGCTCTGCAACGTGACCGCACCGTTCGTGCTGGTCAGCCGACTACGACCGGCGATGGCCGCAGCAACCGCCCGCCGGAAGTACGTGGTGAACGTGTCGGCAATGGAAGGCCAGTTCGCCCGCGGCTACAAGGGGCCGGGGCACCCGCACACCAACATGGCCAAGGCCGCGCTGAACATGCTCACCCGAACCAGCGCCCAAGAGATGCTGGCCGACGGCATCCTCATGACCAGCGTCGACACCGGCTGGATCACCGACGAGCGGCCCCACCCGACGAAGATGCGGCTGGCGGACGCCGGCTTCCACGCCCCGCTGGACCTGGTCGACGGCGCGGCCAGGGTCTACGACCCGATCGTCCGCGGCGAACAGGGCGAAGACCTCTACGGCTGCTTCCTGAAGGACTACGCGCCCTGCGCCTGGTGATCAGCGCGCCCACGACCACCCAGGCCTGCCGGCGCCGGGAAGGCAACCACGGCATGGGCTCGGATCGGCTCAACGGCGAGACCGGCCGGCTGGCGGCCAGTTGAAGCGTTCGACACGGACGGCCGCGCAAGCTTGTATACACGTCCCTGCTGCCGATCAGACTAGCTGCCAAGAGGTAGGCCCAGGACCGTCTGCAACAACGGCCATCGATCCGTCGGCGGCGTAATCTCCCTGCTTTTCCTTAGCTCGTCCATGATGGCCGTTCTGTCGATCGCGCAATTCGATACGGATACCCTGTTTCATGCGCCGTCTCCGCATCCTCACCTTGTCCCGACGGAGGATCCCGCGCGGGAAGACCTTCGCCGGTCACAAGCCGTCGGACTGGCGGCGCGGCAAGGGCCCGTCGTCGACGCGGGCGACCCGATGACCGACGTGGCGGCGCGTGCCCTCTGCCAGCGGTACGAGACCGGCTGGTCGGAGTTCGACAACGGCCTGGGCGCCGGCCGGCACCTGGCGGCGGTCAGTTGCGACCGGCCGTGTCGGACGACCGTGCGTTCGTCGCCCGGTTGCGGGCCACCGGCGGCCCGTCCCACGACCTGCTGGCTGCTCGACGCCCATCGGGTGCTGACCACCGACCAGCTCGCGCGGGCCACTGGCACGCCGGTCCGCACGGTCCGCCACCGCCTGGACCGGCGGCGCACCGCCGGGCTGGTCGACGCGGTCCGGCCCGGAAGGGAGGCGGGGTCCACGCCGCGGCACTGGTGGCTGCGCGTCGCCGGGGCCCGCCTGGTCGCCGCCCGGCTGGCCACCGCCCGATCCGGCTGGACCCCGCGTGACCAGGAGGACGGTGTCGACGAGGCCAGGACGACGGTTGCCGCAACATCGCACGGCCCCGGACCGGTGCCGTGTCCGTCCTGCTGGCGTCCTGCGGCCGGCATCAGCCGGCACGGCACCGTTCCGGGTCTACCGGTCGTCATCGTTGAGGTCGGCGGCGGACTACGCCCGCCGGTCAAGCCGGTGCGGGCAGACGGGCTGTGGGCGGCCTACCTACAACTGTGAATGCGGGCGCTACGCGGGTATCGGCGCTAGCCGCCAATGCTGCTTAGCGCCGCCCCAGCAGTCCCAGATCATCGCGCGGGCGGGGTTGCCGAGCCCGTCACCGGTGATATCAAGGCACCTCTGGGTGAGCTGATTTCGGATCTCGTAGTAGCCGTTGCCAGCGTCAGCCAACCGCCAATGCTGCTTGGCGCCGCCCCAGCATCCCCACTGCATGGCGGGAGCGCCTTGGTCGAGACCTGACCCGGCGACGTCAAGGCACCGCTGGCTGTTGAGCGGATGGAGCTCGTAGTAGCCGTTGCCGACGTTAAAGAGCCTCCACTTCTGGTGTGCCCCGCCCCAGCAGTTCGCCACGATCACCGGCACACCGTCGCCATTTCCGGCACCTTCGACGTCCAGGCAGCGCTGCGTGAGCTGAGACCGAATCTCGTAGTACTGGTCAGCGAGAATCGTTACCGGCCCCTCGCCCGCCCGGACAGCCCTCGGAGGGGCTGAGACGGCGGCGGTGGCTGAGGTGACCGACAGTAACGTCGCCAGAGCGACACCAGTGAGCAAGGTGCGGATGGACCGCCGTGCGTTTCGCCTCAGACGCGTGGACATGCTTCCTCCCGGGGATAGGCCGCCGCAGCCGCCGCACCGGTGGGCGATTGCGGGTGGACACCCTTACCGAGAGAAACCGAACCTAAAAAATACGTTCGCGAAGGGGGATGCGTGTTCAGATAGTGAAGGTTGCGGCCACCCTGCGGTGGGACGGACCACCGACCCATCGTGGACACGCCTGCCCTGCGGACAGCCCACTCGCGTGACCGCCAAGACCCCGGCCTCGCGAGTGGGACACACCTTCTGCACACCTGTCCGCTGCATCCTCAGTGACGTGACCCCGGCCGACCTACCGTTGCTCGGTGACGGGGTCACCGAGCACGAGATCGAGACACCATGTGGGTGGTGCGGCGCCACGATCGCGCAGCCGCTCACCGCCCGTAAGCGTCGCTACTGCAAGCGGGCCTGCCGGCAACACGCCTACGAACTGCGCGCCGCCCAGCGCCGCCGCCAGGCCGACATCGAGACCGGCCGGATCTGGTCGGTACCAGCCCAACAGGTCGTCGAGCGAGTTGATCGCCAGGTACGACACGGGAAGCCGAAGCAGGAGAGGTAGTCATACACTACCGTCGTCACCGCCGGCTATGACCGCGCGACTCGCGGCAAAGGAGTGCACGGGCCTCTGCTGTTCGACGGCGGGCTGTGTGCCGTCCAACATGCGATCATCGCCGCATGTACGAGCGGGCGGACGAGTTGCGACGATTGCTCAACGAGTGGGATTTCATCGGTGTCTTCGATCCGGAGACCAACGTCGACGAGTACGACTGCATGCTCTCGCCGCTGTTGACGAGGCTGGCCGGTGGAGCGGACAGCAACGAGATTCGGGAGTACCTCGACGAGGAAATCCGCGGTCACTTCGGCATGTCGCCCGAGGGCGCCGGCACCGGGCCCATGGCCGAGCGTCTGGTTGCCTGGCGAAAGGTGGGAGACGGCGAGCACTGACCGATCTGGCGGGCCGCCGCGTCGGAGCGGGTGCTGCGTGACCTCGTCCGGGCTGGCTTCGCGTCTGCCCGGGCTGCCTCGGTCAGTTGCCGAACAATCTCGGCGAACCCGACGTCGACCACGAAGTAGCCGTTGAGGTAGTCGCCGTCGCAGGCGTGGCGCAGCAGCCATCGACGCGAGGCGTACGCCCCGTGCTGGCAGAGCGCCTCGATGACGTAGACCCGCCCCCAACCGGCAACACGCTGGGCCAGCCACAACAACGCTTGTCCGCCTCCTCGGCGACGTCGCAGCGCCTCGGCGGCCAACGGCCCGAACCTATGCGACAGCAGACCGATGGTCTGGGTCAGCGGGATGTCTTCCTCCGCCCAATCCGTGGCGAGCAGCGCCAGCCAACAGTGGCTGAGCATCGACCGGGGCTGTGCCGCACCTGCTGCCGGCGTGCGCGCAGCGCCGCTGCAGCGATGTGCTCGTTGTGATGGATCGGGACGTCAGCCTCGCAGAAAGCGTCGGCGAGTTCGCTCGGTTGCGCCTCGGCCTGCCGAAGTGCATGTCGAGAATGGCGGCAACTTCGACGCCGCGGAGGCGCTGATCTTTCCGGGTCTGCGGGCGCTGCCGCCGGTAGCGGTGGCGTCTGTCGTCCGGACAGGGCTCGCCATCACGCGGCAGGGGCGAGTCCGGATCCTGCTGATGCAGGCGCAGGGCGTGTTCGAACAGGGTGGTCTGGGGTCCGAGCGATCCAGGCTCGGTCGTCACGCTCACCGGCAGACGGAGGACTCGATTCTCTCGATCATGGCCGGGATGACGCCAGCCCGGGCCGACCACGGCAAGTGATAAGGCGCTACGCCGAATCCGTGAAGGTGGCTACCGAGCCATGCGCGGCACTCACCCGGCTCTATCCCACTATTCCCGCTTCATCTTTCCCGGCATCACCGCCACTACGTATGGCGGCGCCACCGCACTCGGGATCACCCCTTGGTGATCTAGCTGCTACCCAAGGTGTCGGTCTTGCGACAGCGCCGACCCCTTTTTGTCAGATCGACAAGAAGCTATGGTCGAGCAGTGCCCGATGACACCTGGGAACCACCCCTGATCCTGCTCGCTGTCGACCTCGTGATCCTCACCTTGCGCGGTGGTTGTCTGAACCTGCTTCTCGTGCGGCGCGGTATTGAGCCGTTCATCGGGCGGGCAGCGCTGCCTGGTGGCTTCCTCGCCGATGAGCGCGAGGACATTCTCACCGCCGCTCGCCGGGAGCTGCGGGAGGAGGCGGGGCTCAACGACATCCCGCACCTGGAGCAGCTCGGTACATATGGCGACCCCGACCGTGACCCTCGTGGGCGCGTGGTCTCCGTCGCTCACCTCGCCGTCGTGCCGCGCCTTCCCGAGCCCGTCTCTGGAACCGACGCCGCAGCCGCTGAGTGGACGCCAGTCGACGACGTACTGGCCGCGCGAGTGCCACTCGCCTTCGACCACCTGCGCATCGTCATCGACGGGGTGGAGCGTGCCCGCTCCAAACTGGAGCACACGAGCTTGGCGACCGCCTTCTGCCCGGAGGTCTTCACCCTCACAGAGCTGCAGCAGGTCTACGAGGCCGTCTGGGGCACCCCGCTCGATCCCCGCAACTTTTACCGCAAAGTCCAGAGTACGAAGGGCTTCGTGGTCCCCGCCGGTCCGCCCCGCGCCACGGGCACCGGCCGTCCGGCCCGCGTCTACCGCGCTGGTCCGCGCCGGAACCTCTACCCGCCCATGATCCGCACGGTTCCGACCGTCGCAGCCGGAGGAGACAAGAGATGACCAAACCCGTGGTCGTGCTCACCGCACTGGACCTCGAGTACAACGCGGTCCGCGAACGTCTCACGAAAGTCGAACCACACGTACATCCGATGGGCACGCGCTTCGAGCGTGGCACCGTGACCGGAGGCTCCTGTGAGATCATTCTCGGCCTTGTCGGCAAGGGCAACCACCCCTCCGCTGTCATCGCCGAGCGCGCCATGACCGAGTTCGACCCGGAAGCGGTCATCTTCGCCGGCGTGGCCGGGGCGCTCTGGCCCTCCGTCGGCCTCGGCGACGTCGTCGTGGCCACCCACGTGTACGCCTATCACGGCGGCACTAGCGAGAGCGATGCTTTCCGCACCCGGCCTCGCGTGTGGGAGATCCCCCATGCCTGTGATCAGCTCGCCCGGCATCTTGAGCGGGAGCGAGGCTGGGCGAGGGGCCTCGCCGGAAGAGTGCCCAAGGTGCGGTTTGGCCCAATCGCCGCCGGAGAGGTCGTCCTCGACTCGGCGTCCTCGCCCGAGGCGGCGCGCATCCGTGATCACTACAACGACGCGTTGGCGGTGGAGATGGAGTCGGCCGGGGTCGCCCAGGCCGCCCACCTGAACCGCTCCCTGCCGGCCGTCGTCGTCCGCGGCATCAGCGACCGTGCCGACGGGACCAAGGTCCACACCGACGGCGAGAACTGGCAGCCGCGTGCCGCCGCCAACGCCGCGGCCTTCGCCCTCGCGCTCGCCCAGGAACTCGGGGCCGAGTCTGGCTCCTCTCCTCGCCGTCCTCGAAAGGAAGCAGGTGGTGCATCGATGTCCGGCTCCGTCAGAAACGTCGCCAAGGGCAACGCTCACGTTGGATTCCAGGCACACACCGTTCACCACGCGACCGTCTACGGCGCGCCGGGCGGTGCGGGCGGGGAGACATTCCACGATCAGCTCGCGGAATTGCGCGCCTCGCTCCGTAAGTGCCATGAGGCGGGTGACGTGGACGCGGTCACCTATCGCGCGGCGGAGCAGGAGATGGACGCAGCCGCCGCCGACGTACCTCCGGCCGACGACGAGGCACGGAGCCGCGCGACCACGGCCCTGCGGAAGCTGCGCGGCCTGCTGCTGGACTGGACGGACCTCGCCACGCGGGTCGCGGGGCTCATGGCGGCTCTGCGGGATCTGTCATGAGCGCCGGACCGCAGGAGAGGACGTTCACCAACGTCGCTGACGGCGATGCCCGGGTGGGTTTCCAGGCCCAGGAGGTCCACATCGAGGGCGGATACCACGTCAGCGACGACGACCCGCCGGAGCGGCAGTTCGAGGTCGGCCTCCGCTACCTGGAGATCAGCGCCCCACCCGAGGCGAGAGAGCTGATCAGGAAAGCCATTGCCCGGGGCTACCAGAACTCCCGCGCCTACTTCTATCTGGCGCTTGCACTGTTGAGCGGCCGTACCCTGCAGAGCCTGACGGACCAGGAACTCGCGCAGCTGGCACACGTCCGCCGCTGGGCGGCGCAGCGCTGCGAAGATCCCTGGGCCCGGGGCATCAACGCCGTCGGTTCGCTGCTGGACTCGCTGCCGCAGACCACCGCGGAGACTCCCGACCCGGCCGCGATCGATGTGGTGGTCAAGGAATTCGAATCGCTCAACCCGCCCCTGCAGGAAAGCATCCTCAACCACCTCGAGGTTTTCTTGGCCGGCCCGCACCAGGACTGGACCTGGCAGAAGACGTTCGCGACCGCCCGGCGGGACAGGACAGCCAACGGCCGGGCGGAGCGGGTCTGGAAGTTCTTCCAGCCCAAGCCGATCCCTCCCAGGCCGGTTCCGCCACATCCGATCCGTAAAGACGCGGGGAACTATCTACGCGCCCTCGGCGGCTCGGCACTGCTCCTCGTCACGGGCCTTGCGGTGGTCCAGTACGCCTGGGCCCACTCATGGCTCCGCTCAGCCGGCTATCTGATGGTGGCTCTTGGAGCCGTCGTCGTCGTGGTCCGGGCCGGCTTCACGATTAGGCTGGCTCGGCATCGACGCCGGGCGGCCGGCCAGCGTCTCACCCTCACACCCCGACGTGCTCCCGCACAGTCCGACCGGTTCGCCTCCGCGATGGACTCCTTATTCGACCGCTACTTCGGACGTTACCTGCCGCCTGACATGGCCCGGGAGACGTGGCTGGCGGAGACGGCGGGCATCCGGCAGACCCTCCGTAACGAGCTGGTCGAGCTGTACCGGGAGCAACCGGTCGACGCCAAGCGTGTCGCCTGGCTAGTGAGATTCCTCGCCAGCGACGTCAAGCGGCAGTGGCTCAGCGGTGAGCTGACCGCGGATCCCAAGGACTCCCGAGTGCCATCCTCGACGTGGACCGCCTTCGGCACCGCGGTGTTCGCCCTAGTGGTTACCGGCCCGCTGCTGCTCTGGCAGGCCCTCGCCGAGGCGCCGTTGACGACGGTGATCGCGACGGCCGGAATCGTGGCCGGGGCCCGGCTCGCCATCCAGGGCTGGTTCGCGATTCTCCTCGAGGGCCACCGCTACCGGGACGACCTAGACCGGGTCCGGCGCGACTACGAGGACCGGCGCGCGGCGTACGACAGGTGGGTTCGCAAGTTGGAATCGAAGCCGACCGACGCGGAGATGGCGCACTGGCTCGACTGCGACCGCAAGATCCTGGTCGAGGACACGCTGCGGCACTACCGCGTGGCCGCGCAGGACGTGATAGCGCACGCCTTCATCGAGGCGCCCGTACCCGGGTGCAAGCGGGCCCGGGTCAGCAAGGGACCCTGGCGCTACTCGCGATACAAACTTCTCCTCTTCCTGCTCACCAAGGACGGCGTCCGCCAGGTCACGGTCACCCTCGACTTCGAGACCATGGAACTCGGCGATCAGCAACGCCTCACCTACCAGTACAACTCGGTCGTGGCGGCGCACGTCGTCGATGCCCGCAACGGCGAGAAGAAACTCTCCCTCACCCTGACGAATAATCCCCGGGACGAGCTGACGATCACCGGTGAGTGGCCAGGCATGCCAGAACTCGGCGACGACGACCGCATCGCCTCCCAGGTCTCGCTCGACGCCTCGGGCCTCGAACGCACCCTGCACGTGCTAGAGGGCATCGCAGCCGAAGGCAAGGAATGGATCACCCACGAGAACCGCCGAGAACGCGCCGGCCTCCGGCGGCTCGTCGCAGCGATGGAGAGCTGACGAATGCGATGCTGCTCGGCGCGGGGGTCGGGGTCGGACAGCACCGCGGTTTGGGCTGCAGCGGGGTGGTGCTCGGTGACACGGACGTCGTGATCCAGCCTCGCTCAGGGTCAGCCGGCTGATACCTGCGGACCTGCTACGGACGTTAGTGTCGACAGAACCCGTCACCCGGGGGAACGGCGCGCCCCTACTCGGTCGCGAGGCCGCCATGGGCTGCCCGGGCGGCGAGCCACGGCGGCGTGCCCGACGCGGTGGTGGGACTAGGTCGTCGATGAGACGGTCCAGCGGCGGTGGAAGGCGGATCGGGCTATGCGGCGGAATCACGGGCAGGGGCAGCGACCCGGCCCAGGAGACGCCGGGCGCCAGGCCCGTGCGCGGCACGAAGGCCGCTTCCCGGGCGCCGCGCGGCAACGTGGCGAGGAAGAGGGCGAGGCCATAGACCGCGGGCAGGACCAGATCCCCCGACGATCAGCGGCGCCCGCTCGACGACGCAGCACCGATGAAGGCGGTCAGCGATGCTCCGATCACCCCGCCCGTCAGGAGCGCCGAGCGAGGTCGGCCGGCGTGTCGTGGGCGGGGCGGCCCGCCTACCATGATCGTCATGTGGCCGATTGTGCACGTCACGGGTGGCGGCCGACAGACCTGAGTGGCTGGTCGCCTCGCCGACTGGCGTGCGCCGGCAGCCGGGTCTGCGCCGGGTCGGCCCGCGCCCGGCGGAGCGACGGCGGGTTTGTCGCCCGGCTGGGCTAGCCTCCGGTGTCTTCTCCCGTCGAGCGTTGGATGTCCACATGGGATGGTCAGAGGTTCCGGGTGGCTACCAGGTCACCTACCGCGATCGCGACGTCGTCGCCCGTAACGCGAAGGGGCGCGAACTCCGCTCCCTGCCGGCGTCGTTGCGGGACGATCCGACAGTGGTCGGGCTGCGGCAGCTCACCGAGTGGCTGGCCCGGCACGAAACCCAGTGCCGCACGGACGTCGAGCGCTGGATGGTGCGCTCGCTGCCGGTGCCGGTCGCGGTCCTGACCGAGGTGTGGCCGGACGAGGCGTGGCGCGCCGCGCTCACCGACCTCGTCGTCGCGGTGCTCGACGACGACGGCCACTGGGACCCGGACGAGGTGGGTCTGCTGCGCGAGGTGGGCGACGGCCAGATCGGGCTGGTCAACCTCGACGGCGACACGGTCCGCCGGGCCGCCCGGCGGGTCGTCGTCCCGCACCCGGTCACCCTCGCCGACCTCGACGACCTGCGCGAGTTCGCCGCCGACCTCCAGGTCCGCCAGTCCGTCGACCAACTCTTCCGGCAGACCTGGGTCCGCGGAGCGGACGTCGACCCGAAGGCGACCCGGTTCGGTGACTACTCCGGCGGCAAGTACGACCAACTGCGTCACCTGACGGCCCGCGCGACGAAGCTCGGCTACCCGGTGCGCGGCGGCAACGCGGTGTGCCGGATCTTCGAGGACGGCCGCACCGTCGAGGCCCGGTCGTGGGTCGGCGCCGACGACCCGTACTACGAGACCGAGACCGGCGACCTCGTCTTCACCGACCGGCACGGCACCGCCCTGCCGCTGGGCGCGGTCGGCCCGGTGGCCTGGTCGGAAGGCACCCGGATGGCCGCCGCGCTGCACGCCGGCCGGGTCGTGGCGGAGCAGCAGGAGGAGGAGAAGTGAGCATCGACGCGATGGACCTGGTGGAAGCGGGGGCCGTGCTGCCGGCCGGCACGGTGGTGCCCAAGGAGGACGTCGTCGACACCCTGACCGCCCGCCGGTACGCCCACCCGGTGCTCGCCGGGCGGGCTGTGGTCCGGCTGGTCAGCGGCGCGCTGGGCGAGGCCGAGGACCTCGCCATGGAGTTCCTGGGCTTCGCCCGCCCGCACCGGGTGACCCCGGTCGGTGTGGTCCGCCAACAGGCGCTGGGCTTCCCGGCGTGGGCGCTGGTCCACGACCCGGCCAACGGGCACCACGCGCTTGCCCTGGTCAAGGAGATCGAGCGACTGGCCCGGACGGCCAAGTCCCGGATCGGCCCGGCGAAGGACGGCTTCAACGCCCTCGGCGAGCGGCTGGCCCGGTCGGTGCCGCACTTCCTGCCGACGTTCTACGAGGAGGCCGGCCGGGCGTTCCTGGCCGCCGACAGCGTGACGTACGCGGCGACCATGTTCGGCAAGGCACGCGAGGCGGAACGGGCCTACGGGCTGACCATCGACGAGGACCGCCAGCACGCCGTGTTCCTGGAGTTCGCCCTGGCCGGAGCGTTGACCGCGAAGGCGCTCTCCGGACACGCCCGAGACCTGGCGACGCGGTGTGCCCCGGCGGACGCGTACGAGATGTTCCTGCGGCTGTGCGTGGAGCGCACCCTGGGTGGCCTCCCGCCGTACGCGGCGATGCACACCGACCTGCGCCGGCTGGCCCGTAAGGCGGGCCTCGACCCGATCGCCGCCGACGAACAGGTGCTCGGCCAACTGCTGGCCGCCCCGGCGCTCAACCGGGCGCCCGAGGCGTTCTGGACGGCCTACCGGAAGCCGTTGGCCCGGCTCGCCGCCGCCGATCCAGCCCTGCGCGGCCGGCTGCTCGGCCTCACCCCGCAGCACTGCGGCGACGACGTCTGGCTGGGCGTGCTGGAGGAGGCCGGCGCCACGGCCGCGCTGACCGAGCCGGCGGGTGGCGTCCCCGCCGGGGCCGACGCGCCGGACGGACCCGCCGGCTGGCTGCGCCGCATCGACGGGCACCGCGAGCGGCGTTCCTGGCGGGCACGCAAGCGGCACCCCGGGCTGCTGGCGCTGGTCGAGCGGATGGCCGGGCGGCTGAAGTCCGACGGTGTGCCGGTCGCGCTCTGCCGCGACCACGACGCGGTCGACCTCGACCTGCTCGACCTCTGCCTGGCGCTGGGCGTGCCGGTCGCGGACCCGGCCGACACCGCCCGGTACTGGGTGGACCAGTGGCTGTCGGACGAGACGCCCGGCCGGCGTGACCTGGTGGCCACCGCCGCCGACCCGCGCTTCCTGCCGGCGTTGATGAAGGGCGTGGAGGGCCGGCTGCGGACCGGCTCGCGCGACCAGCGCGAAACGACGGCGCGGGTGCGCCAGATCATCGCGGCGCCCGGGCTCCGCACGGCCCTGCGGCGGTGGCTGGACACCCTCGCCGACGCGGTGGGCCGGCAGGGGCTGCCGGCGATCGACCACCAACTCGACCGGGTCGGCACCGTTGCCTGCCCGGCCGGGTTCGCGGTCAACCCCGACGCGGTACGCCGGCTCGTCGCGCACGACCTCGGCCCGATTCTCGGCCGTACCCTGCGGACCGGTCTGCTCGACGAGTACGGCTGGCCGGCCCTGGACGCCGCCGCCGATCGCCTCGGCGAGCCGGGCGAGGACCTACGGCTCATCGGGCAGTGGCCCTACCTGCTGCTGGTCCGCGGCGACCTGGTGCTGGTGGTCGGGCCGGACGGGGTGGAGCACGAGCACCTGATGCGGATCCCGGCCGGGGAGCGCCGCTACCTGTGGCGGCAGGTGCTGCGCTACGTCGACGGCCAACTGCTGGTCTGCTGGGACCGGGGCCCGGACCGGGCCGCCTACTGGAGCGGCGCGCCGGACGACGTCTTCGTCATCGACGACGACGCCTTCAACCCGTACGCCGACCTGTCGTTGCCGCTGCCCGGCGGCGGGCGCACCTTCGGTCGGCGTCCGCTGCGGGTGGGTGACCGGGGGGAGCGGACCGGCGGTCGGGTGATCAGCGACGGCAGCACCTACTGGGTGCGCGCCCGCGAGCAGAACCGGGGGTGGCACGAGTACGACCCGGCGACCGGCGAGCCCGGGCGGTCCTCCCTGCCGGCGTTCTTCGAGGACGGCGCCGTCGACGGCCAACCGCTGGACGCCGACCTGTGCTGGCTGCGCCCCACCGAGTCGGCCGACAGCCCGCTGGGCCGGGCCGACGGGCTCGCCGGGTGGCGGGTCCGGCGCGGCCCCGACGGCGGCTGGGCCGGCGAAGCAGTGAACGGCCGGTCCTTCGCGCTGCCGGCCGGTGTCGGCCCGGACGGGAGCCTGGCCGCAGCGGTGCGATTCCCGGGCGCGACCGCCACCCACGGTCTGCTGCGCAGCAGCCGGGGCAACCGTGGCTCGCTGCTGGTCTGCGCCGACGACGGCTTCCAACTCGGGTGGTACCCGCTGGGCGGTGAACGCTCTGCCTCCGCCGCCGGCACCGGCCTGGTGCCGCCGCCGGAGTTCTGGCACTTCCTGCGCCTCCGCGACGAGGCCGGCTCGGCGGCGCTGCGAGCCGTCACCGACGCGCAGGCCGGGGCGCTGCTGGCCGAGGCGGCCGGGCTGGACACCACGCAGGTGCGCGCCCTGGTCGGCCGGCACCTCCCGCAGCTCACCGCCCCCGCTCTCGTCGCCGGGGTCGCCGGCCTCGTCGAGCAGGCGGCCGGGCAGGCGGCGCGGCTGCGCGCGTTGGCCGACGTGCTGGCGGGCCGGCCGGGCAGCGCCTCGCCGGCCGGGGATCGGAGTCCGGCCGGTGCCGAGGAGACGGCCGCCGACCGGCTCCTCGTCGAGGGGCTGTCCGGGCTCATCCAATACTGCTACAGCAAGGGGGACAGCGCCCAGCGGCTCATCGCGCGGGCGGGCGCCGCGCTCACCGGCACCGGGCCGGTCCCGACCGCCCCGATCGAACTGGACGGCGACCTCGACTGGTTCGACGCGCTGGGGCTGCTGCCCGCCGCGATGTACCGGGCGGCGGGACCGGTGACCAGGCCCGAGGTACGCGAGGCGCTGCTGACACTGCTGGAGACCTGCGCCCGGTCCGGGCTCGTCGCTCCGGGCAGCCGGGTACGGCGGGCCACCCTGGTCGCCGACGGCACTCGACCGCTCGACCACGTCAGGGGGCAGGTGTTCACCGCCGGCGGCCGGCGGCTGCTGGTGCTCGGGGTGGACACCGACGACCGTGAGGTCGACGTGCTCGACTGGGCGTCCACCGGACGGTTCGACGCGGTGCCGGGTTTCCGGATCACCGGGGAGCAGATCATGCGGACCGGTGCGGTGACGCCGGAGCGGATCGACTCCTTCGTCCGGCTGGTCCGCGGGAACGGCCCGGCGCCCTGGCGCGCGGATCGGGCGCGGGCGCTGTCCGAGGAGGCGGGCATGAGCCACGCCGAGGCTGTGCTGCTGCTGGCGGGCCTGCCCCGGGTCGCGTGGGAGAAGGCCGAGGGCGCGCCGGTGCGTACCACGTTGGGGTTGCCCGACCCGGCGGCCGCGGCGGTGGCGGCGCGGTTCTGGGGCGACGACCGGCGCGAGGGCGTGGCCGAGGTGCTGGGGCGGCTGGTGCCCGACGACCCGGCGGCGCTCTGGGCCGACGGGCCGCGGCACGACCTGATCGTCGAGGAGTGGATCCGGCGGCACGGCCGACGTCGGCCGGTCTCCGACGAATTGATCGTCCGGGTGGACCGGGCCGACGTGGCCAGTCCGTTGTCGGCCTCCGAGGTGATCCACGGGGTGGCGAATCCGACCACCTGCCGCTGGCTGGCCGGCACCGCCCCCGGGATCGACGACCACGAGGTGCTGGTCGCGTTGACCAAGACGCTGCCGTGGCTGGCGTACGACCTGTCCGCCGACGATCCGATCCGGTCGGCGCTGCCGGTCGCCGCCCGGCTGGCCCGGCAGCGGCTGACCGATCCCGACTTCACCATCCCGGTCGGTCGCCTCGACGAGCCCAAAATCCCGGCGCTCGCCGCCGCGCTCGGCACTCCGGCGACCACCGGCCCCGCCGGGACCGGCATCGGCCCGGTGGTCATCCCGCCGGACACCGGTTGGCACCAGGTGCGGCTGCGCCCGGCCGGGCTGCGGGGGGTGGACGATCCGGTGTTCGCGGTGCTGCGGGCCCGCCTCGACGGGGCCGACGAGTCGGTGCTCGCGGCGCTGCGGGCGCTGCTCGGTGACCAGCTCACCGAGGCGGTGTCCGACACCGTCGCGCCGACGGCCGAAGGCTTCGCGCAGGACCCGACCCGGTCCGCGCCGGAGCTGGTCGCGACGGTCGGCGCCACGCTCGGGCTGAGCGCCGACGCCGCCGCGCTCTACCTGCAACTGCTCGCCCTGCCCGATCCCACCGACCGCAACGTCGCCCGGTGGACCGGGTGGAAGCCGGCGCGGCTCAAGGCGGCGCGGGCCGAGCTGGCCGCGACCCCACACGTCGTGGTCGCGAAGCGGTCCCGGGCCGGGCGGTCCCTGTTCCTGCCCGGTGGCTGGTTGGCGCTGAAGGCGCCGCTGCTGCCGCTGGAGCGGTGGAAGCTGCCGCTGCTGATCGGGGGCGAGGGCGGCGTGACCGCCCTGGGCATCGTCATCCCGATCGCTCCCGCGCCCCGGCTGTTCGCGCTCGCCTGGGACCGGCTGCACGCCGGTGACGCACCCCGATTCGATGATCTCGTCACGGAAAGGCGCCGATGACCACGACCACCCCGGCGGCTCGGCAGGTCCACCCCGCCGAGCACGCCCACGCCACCGAGCTGGAGTTCCTCGCCGCGTACGACGACGGGCCCCGGCCCCCGGGCTGGCGGCTCACCCCCCGTGCGGTCGTCACGTTCATCGCCGGCAGCGCCGAGGCCGAGCTTGAGCTGCCGAAGGAGGCCCGCCGCGACACCCTGCCCCGCAAGCTGGCCGTCGCCGCCAAGTTCGTCGGCGAGCGGGCCCTGGTCGAGCGCTGTGTCGTCACCCTGGCCGGAGAGCGGGGACTGCTGCTCGTCGGCGAGCCGGGCACCGCGAAGTCGATGCTGTCGGAGCTGTTGTCCGCGGCGGTCTGCGGCACCAGCGAGCTGGTCGTGCAGGGCACCGCGGGCACCACCGAGGACCAGCTCCGGTACGGCTGGAACTACGCGCTGCTGCTCGCGCACGGGCCCAGCGCCGCCGCGCTGGTGCCGTCGCCGATCATGACCGCGATGCGTACCGGCGCGGTGGCCCGGGTGGAGGAGATCACCCGCTGCCTGCCGGAGGTCCAGGACGCGCTGGTGTCCATCCTGTCCGACCGGAGGATCGCGGTGCCGGAGCTGTCCGGCACCGTCGAGGCCACCGTTCCCGCCGCGCCCGGCTTCACGCTGATCGCGACCGCCAACCTCCGGGACCGGGGGGTGTCGGAGATGTCCGCCGCGCTCAAGCGCCGGTTCAACTTCGAGACCGTCGGCCCGATCCCCGACCTCGCGCAGGAGACCACGCTGGTGCGGCGGCAGGCCCGGGCGGCGCTGGACCGGGTACGCACCCCGTTCGCGGTCGACGACGCCGTGCTGGAGGCGCTGGTCACCGCGTTCCGGGACCTGCGGGCCGGACGGTCGGTCGAGGGTTGGGAGGTGGAGCGGCCCTCGACGGTGATGAGCACCGCCGAGGCGGTGGCGGTCGCGACGTCGCTGGCCCTGGCGGCGGCATACTTCCCCGGCGACCGGGACGTGTTGTCGCTGTTGCCGGGGCACCTGCTGGGCGTGGTCCGCAAGGACGACCCCGCCGACGGGGCCAAGCTGCTCGGCTACTGGGACGGCGCGGTCCGGCGTCGGGCCGAGGACGGTGCGCGACTGTGGCGGCGACTCTGGGAACTGCGTGATGTCCTCGCCGACTGAGCCGCCGGACCCGGCCGAGCCGCGGGACCCGGCCGCCGCCGGGCAGCTCGATCCGGTGGTCGCGGTCACCGAGCTGGCCGGATGCCGCCGGCCGTACCTGATCGGGGTGCGGCACCACTCGCCCGCGCTGGCGGTGGTGCTTCCGCGACTGCTGGCCGAGTTCCGGCCCGAGGTGCTGCTCCTCGAACTCCCACCGGAGCTGGGCGAGTGGCTGCCGTGGCTCGCCGATCCGACCACGATCGCACCGGTGGCGCTGGCCGGCGTGGTCGGCGACGGTGGGGAGCCGGCGTTCTACCCGTTCGCCGACTTCTCCCCGGAGTTCGTCGCGGTGCGCTGGGCCGCCCGCAACGGGGTCCCGGTCGTACCGTGCGACCTGCCCCTGACGGACGCGGCGTGGCGGGAGCGCCACCCCGGGCCGGGTGGCGCCCCGGCGACGGGCCGGTCGTTCGCCGACGCGCTGCGAGCGGCGGGCACCGGGCGTCCCGACGAGGACCTGTGGGACCGGTCCGTCGAGGCACGAGCGCCCGGCGCGAGCCCGGAGGCGGTACGCCGCGCGGCGCTGGCGGTCGGCTGGGCGCTGCGCGCCGATGCCGAGCGAGGGGCCGGGGTGTCCCCTCTCGACCTGCGGCGGGAGGCGCGGATGCGGCAGTGCCTGGCCGAGGCGGGGCAACAACGGGTCGCCGCCCTGGTCGGCGCCTTCCACGCCCCGGCGCTGCTGACCGGGGCGGGCGCACCCCCGGCGGGCCCGGCCAGCCCGCCGTCGGTGGTGACCTCGCTGGTGCCGTACACGTTCGGGCTGCTGGACGCCCGGTCGGGCTATCCGGCCGGGATCCGCGATCCGCAGTGGCAGCAGTCGGTCCTCGCGGCCGGCGGTGACCCCACCGCCGTCGAGTCGGCGACGGTGGCCGCCGTGGTGGCCGTCTGTGCGGCGATCCGCCGGGCCGGTCATCCGGCCGGTCCGGCCGAGGCCCGGGAGACGGCCCGGCTCGCGCTCGACCTGGCCCGACTGCGCGGCCTGCCCGCGCCGGGCCGCGGTGAGCTGGTCGAGGCGATGCAGAGCGTGCTGGCCCACGGCGAGGTGCTGGGCCGCGGCCGGGTGGTGGCCGGGGCGATGGAGCAGGTTCTCGTCGGCGACCGGCGGGGCGCGTTGCCCCCCGGTGCTCCCCGCTCCGGGCTGGCCCTGGTGGTGCGGGATCTGTTGGCCGGGCTGCGGCTGCCGGGTGCCGGCGACCCGGCCAGAGAGCTGCGGCTGGACCCGCTCCGGTCCGACTTGGACCGACGGCGCGAGATCACCCTGCACCGGCTCGCGGTCTGTGGCGTCGCCTACGCCGAACCGGTCGTCGGTGCGGGGGTCGGCGGTGTCGACGCGATCACCTCGCGCTGGCGGGTGGGCTGGTCGCCCCGGACCGAGGCGACGATCGAGGTGGCCGGCCTGCGCGGAGTGACCCTCGCCCAGGCCGCCGAGGGCGCCCTGGTGGAGCGGCGGCGGCGGGAACGGGCCGAGGAGGGCCCGACCGTGGCCGCGGTGATCGGCGGTCTGGAGGCCGCCGCGCGGTGCGACCTGACCGGGCTGACCGTGCGTCGGCTCACCGAGTTGGCGGTCACGGTGCCGGCGGAGGGCACCCTCAGCGAACTGATCGCCGCGTTGGCGCTGCTCGACCGGCTGCGCCTCGGCCAGCTTCCGGGTGGGTCCGGGCTGCCGGCGGGCGAGCTGGGCACGGTCGCCGAGGCGCTGGAGAGCGCGGCGGTCCGGCAGGTCGACGGGCTGGCCGGTGCGGAGGACGTGGCCGACGCGGAGGCGCTGGCCGCGCTCGCCCAGCGGGCCGACGCCGCCGGGGTGGTGCTGCGGCTGGCCGACTGCCTGGCCCGGCTCACCGCCCAGGGCACGCCGCTGATGGCCGCCGCCGCCGGGGCGGTGCGGGTCCTGCTGGGGCTGGGCGAGCCGGCCGCCTTCGGGCGGCGCATCGCGTCCTGGGTGGACACCGCGACCACGCCTACCGCGCGGCGGCAACTCCAGGGCCACCTGACCGGGCTGCTGGTCGTCGCCGAGCCGCTGCTGCGGGGCAGCGGCGAGGTGCTGGACGGCCTCCTCGACCGGGTCGAGGCGCTGCCCGACGAGGAGTTCCTCACCCGGCTGCCGGCGTTGCGCGCCGGCTTCCACGTGGTCAGCCCGGCCGGCCGGGATCGCCTGCTGGACGTGGTCCGGGCGCGGCTGGGCGGGGCCGATCCGGCCACCGACATCGCCGTGCTCGACGATCCGGACGCCCTGCTGGTCCGGCTGCTCGCCGACCGGGCGGGCCGGTCGGCACTGGTCCGTCAGGGCTTCCTCACCCCCGAGCCGGCGGAGCCGCCGACGGACCGGCCGGTCGACGCTCCTGGCGCCACGCCGCCGCCCGCCCGCCGGGCTCCGACCGACGCGCTCGCGACGGTCGACCGGTGGCGGCTCGTGCTCGGTCGGGAAACCAGCCGGACCGGGTCGGGCGCACGGCGGTACGCCACCGCCCTCGACGAGCTGTACGGGGCCGGCCGGGGCGAGGGGGCCGGCGTGGAGGCGGCCGGTCGCGTCGGCCGGGAGGCGTCGTTCCCCGGCGTACGGGAGTGGGCGGAGGAGCTGGCGGTCCTGTTCGGGCCCGGTATCCGCGAGGAGGTGTTGGCCCGAGCGGTCGAGGCAGGCCGGCTGGACGCGGCGGTCGAGCTCGATCCGGCGGCGGTGCGTCCCTCCGTCGAGTTGCTCCGCGACGTGCTCACCCTCGCCGGTGGGCTGCCGGAGTCCACCGTGGCTCGGCTGCGACCGCTGGTGACCCGCCTCGTCGAGGAGCTGACCAGGGAGCTGGCCTCCCGGTTGCGGCCGGCGCTGACCGGGCTGACCACCCCCCGCCCCAGCTACCGACCGGGCGGGCCGCTGGACCTCCCTCGGACGCTGCGGGCCAACCTGGCCACCAGCCGCCGCGACGAGCAGGGCCGGGTCGTGCTGGTGCCCGAGCGGCCGGTGTTCCGGACCCGGGCCCGCCGGGGGGTGGACTGGCGGCTGGTGCTCGTCGTCGACGTCTCCGGCTCGATGGAGGAGTCGGTGATCTGGTCGGCGCTCACCGCCGCCGTGCTCGCCGGTGTACCGGCGCTCACCACCCACTTCGTGGCCTTCTCCACCGAGGTGGTGGACCTGTCCGAGCGGGTCGACGATCCGCTGGCCCTGCTGCTGGAGGTCAGCGTCGGCGGGGGTACGCACATCGCGGCCGGGTTGCGTCACGCCCGGTCACTGGTCACCGTCCCGCGACGGACCATGGTGGTCGTCGTCAGCGACTTCGAGGAGGGATTTCCGATGGGTGGGCTGCTGGCCGAAACCCGGGCGCTGGTGGAGGCGGGCTGTACCGTGCTGGGCTGCGCCAGCCTGGACGACACCGGGCGACCCCGGTACTCGGTCTCGGCGGCCGGTCAGCTGGTGGCGGCGGGGATGCCGATCGCCGCGTTGAGCCCGTTGGAGCTGGCCCGGTGGGTCGGGGAGCAGGTGCGTGGATGACCGGCCTGCCAGCGGTGACCGCGCCGGTGCTTGCCGAGGCGCTCGACGCGCTGCCCGCCCGGCTCCGCAGGAAGGTGGACGACGCGGCGGCCCGGGCCAGCGACTGGCCGGTCGCCGGCACGGCCGGCGCGGTGACGGTCCGGGTCGACGACGCGACCACGGTGACGCTGGTCGCGGTCGACGGGGTGGTGCGCGCCGCCGCCGACGCCCGATGCAGCTGCCTGCTCGCACCCAACTGCCTGCACCGCGCGGCGGTGCTCGCCCTGGCCCCGGTGGACGACCCGGCCCCGACGGACCCGGTGCCGGAGGCCGCCGGTCCGACCGCCGGCACGGGATCCGGTCCGACCGCCGTCGCGGCGTCCGGGACGGCCAGCGGGTCGGCGGCGGCGGCGGGGGGCGGGTCGGCGGGGGGCGGCGAGTTGACCGCGCGTCAGCGCGCCGCCGCCGACGGGTTGTGGCAGGTGGCGGTGGCCGTGCTCGGGGCCGGGACCGTCGGCTGCGGGGTCGTGCTGCGGACCGCCCTGCTCCGGGCCGTGCACGAGGCCAGGGCCAACGGTTTGCACCGTGCCGCCGCGTCCGGCACCCGGGTCGCGGCGGGACTACAGGCCGCCCGGGCGGCCGAGTCGCAGTTCCGGCTGGCCGACCTGACCGACGATCTGCGCGAGCTGCTGGCCGTGTCCCGTCGACTGCGCGGAACCGGCCCGCCGGCCGGGGAACTCAGGCCGCTGCTGGGCGCCGCCCGGCAGGCCTACGATCCGCAGGCCGGCCTGCGGCTGTACGGGCTCTGCGCGGTGCCCGTGGTGGCCGACTCCGGGTACGCCGGGGTGGTCACCTACCTGGTGGACCGGGACGGTCGGCTGTGGACGGTCGCCGACCTCGCGCCGGGCGGTGCCGGGCGGGCCGCCGGCGCGGGTGACTCGACCGTGGCGGTGGGCGAGTCGGGGCTCACCCACCGGCAGCTGACCCGGGCCGGGTTGGTGGTCTCCGGCGGCACCGCGTCGGTGTCGGGGCAGCTGGGCACCGGACGTGCGGTGCGCGCGGCGCGGGCCAGCGGCGCCGGCTGGGCCGACGAACCCCTGGTCGGGCTGTGGGCACAGCCCCTGGCCGATCAGGTACGGCGGGCCCTCGCCGCGTCAGCCCAACCGGTGCCGGAGCGTCCCGTCGGAGCCGACCTGCTCTTCCTGACCGTGCGGGTGCAGGGTGCCCAGGAGAACGCCGTGCTGGCCGCCACCGGCGACGGCGCGGTCCTGACGTTGACCGTCGCCGACGAGCACCCCGGCCTGCCCCACCGCGACAACCTGCGGTTGCTGGGGCAGTCGGTGGGGGCGGAGCTGCGCCTGGTGGGCCGGCTCGATCCGACCCGGCGGGCAACTGTCCAGGCGCTCGCCGTGGGCCCGGTGTCCGCCGGTGGGCCCGGGCTCGCCCTGCCGGAGAGCTGGGCGGGCCACGCCGATCTCGGGTACGACCGGCTGCACCACAGTCAGCTCAGGACGGACCGCGTGCCGGCGTCGACGCCGGTCGCCGGTGGGCGCCCGAACCTCGGCGAGCCCGTGCCGCCTGCGCAGTTCGGTGCCGCGTCGCCGCGCCCGGCCCTCGGCGATCCGGCGTTGGGTCTGCTGCGCCGGCAGGTGGAGCGGGTCGTCTCGGGTGGCCGGGCGGTCCAGGCGCTGGCCGACTCCACCGAGCGGGAGCTGCGGCGGGCCCGCCTGGATGTCGGCGGGTACCTGGTCGGGGCGATGAGCGGCGCGGCGCGGAACCGGGCCCGGGACGCCTTCGGCCGGGTCACCGACGACGACGGGCAGGCGTTCGCGGAGTCCTGGCTGGCGTTGGCGGTCTACGAGGAGGCGGCGTCCCGGGCACTGGTCGAGGCGTCCTGGCTGCCCCGACGGTGAGCCGGTCCGACCCTCAGCACGGCTCGGGCGCTGGTCAGTGCCGTCCCTGCTCCGCGGGGTCCTGCTGGCGCAGGTGGCTGGCGTACTCGGCGAACGGGCCGAGCCCGACGCTGCGGCGGCGCTCGTCGAGGCGTTGCAGGTCTTCGATCGGCTGGGGCTGGAGCGGGCCGGCGGGGCCGTACCAGAACTGGGTGCCGTACCGCTGTGGTCTGCCCTCGGCCCGGCGGACGCGATCGGTCAGGTAGGCCAGGTGGGACGGTTCGGCCTCCCCGTCGTCCACGGTCTGTGCGAGCAGACGCAGGCAGCGGCGTTGGAAGTCGGGGTCGTGGTCGGCGTGTTGCGCGAGCAGCCAGGCGGCGGTGGCCGCCTCCTTGCCGACGCGGCTGCGTCGAGGCCAACCCTGCCGGTCGACGATCTGCGACAGCCACGCGGTGTTGTCGAGGTCGACCTCGCGTACCAGAGCCCAGGGGGCGTCACCGGCCGTCCGACGTGCCGCCTCGGCCCGGGCCCGCTGGTCCCGTTCCATCCGCTCGATCAACTCGGTGGCGAGTTTCCCATGGGCGGTCACGCCTCGCCCGGTGGAGCTGGTGCCGCCGCCCGGATCACCCTGCTGGCCGACCAGATCCGGTGGTTGGTCCTGCTGTGGTCCGTCCGTCTCGTGTCCCACTCGTCCTCCCACGGCTGTGCCCGATCGGCCCAGCCTATTGGGCGGTGGCCCCACGCCGAGCGCCGGCGCGGGACCGCCGGGTCACACCGCCGGGACGTCGTGCACCCGGGCGCTGACCACGACGGTCTTCGTCCGGGTGCCGCGGCGTTGCGGACCGTCAGCAGGTAGCACCGACAGCTGGATGCACGACCTCGCCATGTGGACCGGAGTCTGGGCGCCCCACCCGACCGCGGTCATCGGTTGGTTACGGAGCCAAAGCCCGGTCTCTCGTCACGCAGGTGCTGGTTGTGGTACGTCCAGCTTCCCGATCCGACGACGGGCCGTGTGAGCCCGTAACCCAGTAGTGGCCACCGACCCGTCTACCGCGTCGGACATCAGAGCCGAACGTTCTGCTCCCAGTCTGCTCGCCCGGGCAGTCTTCGGCCCGAACCGCACCCGCCGATCCTTCGTCGACCAGCAGCCACTTGAAGAACTGCTGCAGTCCCTTGTGCTTGTTCACCGCGGTCGACGCGGACCTACTCTCAATCATCCACGCCTGGAACGCCTCCACATGCGCCCGGGACACGACACACGGATCGTCAGCATCCTCGGCATCCGGGTCCGGCGAGCGCTCCCCCAGCTAGCGGCCGAGTTGGGCGGCGGCGAGCAGATAGTTGTAACGAGTGGTCTGCGGGTAGTTCCCGGCCCGCAGCGACCGGTCCCAGTCGCGGAGGAACCGGGCCCAGGTCCGGGACAGTCCCGAGGTGAGCTTCTGAAGATCCAGTAGTGGCATGACAACCTGCCCGAGTCAAGGAGTCCAGCAGCGGCGTGCTAGACCAGGCATTCATGCGGAGCAATAAAAGAGGGCTTCCGCAAGTCGCTGACCTGTGGAAACCCTCTCGCTGTCGGGACGGCAGGATTCGAACCGACGACCCCTTGACCCCCAGGACGATCCGCCACACGTCCACGCACGTCACGCACGCTAGGCGTCCGCGGAAGGAGTGCGGCCGACGCTTCGTCGTCCGCACTCGTGCATGACGTGTGGTCCCCGCCTGGTCCCCGGGAGCGACCCTGCTTGACCTGAGGTACAACAACCCGGTGACACCTAACCAAGAACTGAATGCACCGGCCTTGACCGAGCTGTGGGAGCAGCGTTGGCCCGAGTGCCCGCCGTTCGCCCACTGGCTTCGCGGCCGATACCCGGATCGGTGGGTGAGGTTCCACAGCCTGCCAGGATCGAAGCGGTACGCAGACAACGAGACCGAGTACGCAATCTTGCTCGACCGGCACTACACGGTGCTGTCTGGAGCTCGGTCCAGGTGCCGCCCTCCTTGTTGTAACCAGCGAGTGGACAGAGGGCTCGGCAACCACTCCGCAGATGTGGCCGAGGCGTTCAGAAGTCGCGCCGTCGGCATGGCACTGGCAGACCCTGCTGGAAGACCCCGAGGAAGGGCCTGAGTACCGCACCTATACACAGCTCTACGCCGAGACGATCCCCTGGCGACCGGGCGCGATTGACGTCCTGTTGAGGGCTGTAGCCGACGGCGAGTTGGCAAACGTGATCCTCGCGCCGGCTGATCTTGGGTGGCTGTATCACCCCTACGACGGTGGAGCCGATGTCATTCGGCCGACGCGAGAGCAACGGGACGCGCTGAGGGCACAGTACCCGGATTGGCTTTCCCAGCAGTCGTCCGGGCTTTAGATGGCGCCAAGCCATCGTCCTTGACCGGTGGTCAAAGGAGCGCTACCGGACGGCGCACTTCACCGGCGTGGTCCCCAGGAAGCCAGAAGGGCCGGCCCGATGTTTCGGACCAGCCCCCTGACCTGCTATTTCATACTGTCGGGACGGCCGGATTCGAACCGACGACCCCTTGTAACGGAAAGTAGCCGGAGCGGGCTTGTCATCACTTGCCTGATGTGTTTCGCTGAGCTGCAACGACGTCACTAGCCGTTCGCCGCTCCTTGTCACTCTTCGTCAACATCTGGCTTGGGTTTTCGGGGGGTAAACGGGGGGCCAAGGTTGAACGTGCGCCACGTCTGACCGCCTACCAGCCGGGCCCTGCACGTCTCATAATCGCGTACCGAGACCCCAGCACAGGCGAGCAGCTCTCGACGGGACCGACCTTTGCCATGCATGGAGCTCCTTGGATCGGCATCGACGGGAGTCTTGTGGACCGCTGGCGAGACCGGCGATACTGGGCCCAGCCCGTCGACTACTGAAAATTGACTCTTCTTGAGGTGAGTGACAGTCGACCCGTGTTGATGGCCTGGGTGCCTGAGCGGGCGATCTGGGAGCCAGTGAGCTCCGACATGATCACGATGTGATCTCTTCTTCTTGCGATGGCGGGCGGCTCATCCGGCACTTCGCGTAACCGCGTACCGCAGCAGCCCACGCGGCCTTTGTCGTGTGGGCGGCACCGCATGAGGAGAAGATCCGTGAACGACCTGTCGGTCGTCGGCCTGGACCTGCACTCAGGCAGCAGCGTCCACGTCGACGACGAGCCCAAGTACGTGTGGAAGGCCAAGGGATACGGCGGCGATGAGACCTTGGTCTGCTGGCACTGCTACCACGGCATGGACGCCCCAGCCGGCACACGCGTGCCGCTGCTGACCCGGGGCGGAAAGAAATACGGCAAGGTCCGGACGCACTTCGCCCACCCGAGCGGGCACGCGCCACCCGGCGGCCACAGCCCCGAGACGCTATGGCACGCCAACGCCAAACAAACCATCCTACGCTGGGCGAAGAACCAGCCCGGCGTAACCGAAGCACGCACGGAGTACTGGACCGCAGACGGGCGACGCCGCAGCGACGTCGAAATCCTGCTAGCCGACGGAACGCGCCTGGTCGTGGAAATCCAGCAACAACCACTCACCGACGAGGACTGGACCCGCCGGCATCATGACTACGTCGCGGCGGGCCTGGTCGACGTGTGGCTGTGGCACGCACGCCTCGGCGTACCGGGCATCGCACGCGACGAACCCCAGTGCCACTGGCTCCTCTCCCCCGAACTCGACACAATCGGCATCCCCCTGGCCCGACCCCACAGCTTCGACGGCGACTGGTGGAACCGACCAGACCACCGCCTCCGCGCACCTCACCACCCACCATGCCCAGGCGATCCGACCGAGACACGCTGGGCCGAGTTGACAGACTTCACCATCGGGCCCACAGGCTTCGCACTACCCACCACGGTGCTCGTCGCGCTTAGGAACCACGCGTCCGAGGCCGCATGTCTAGCGGAGACGAGGCGCCGGCTACTCATCACAGCATCAGGTAACACAGGGCCGGGGCGCATCCCGCACAAGACGGCTGAGCCGATCCACAGCGTCGCGGCACGCAGACTTCCTGAACCAACCGAACCGGACTGGCACGAGGTCCACCGCATCGACGCACTTCCACCCGACGCCGATCCCGCGCTACGCCGCTACCGCTGCCAGATCTGCAACTGGGTAACCCCGGAGGCACTCACCGACGGGCTTCACAAGCTCATCGAATACCCATGAAACCCGCGAAAATTGCAATTGCTCCACACTGGCGCTGCTCCAGTCGGCGTACGCTGCCTGAGCCTAGTCATGACCAGCGCCTCGACGACCACCATCGGCACCGGTCAGAGGCGCCGGCCGTTTGCCCAGGCCCGCCGCACCGACCAGAATGTTTGGGTGCGTTGGTCGCTCGCCGGGATCGGGATACTCGGATTCGTTCTACTCGTCTTCTTCCTGACCCGGCAGGGCCGCAGCCAGGCAGACGAGTGGATGAGCATCCTCGGCGGCCTGGCCGGGGTCGCCAGCACGTCGTTGCTGCTCGGACAGCTCGTCCTGCAGGTGCGCGGCCGGCCGCGTCAGAAGGTCCGGCGCGAGGCCTTACGGCGGACTGCACTCCACCTATCAGAGGGGGACCTCCCCCGGGTCCGCGACGTGCACCCCGCGCAGCTTGGAGTGAAGGCGGCTATCGGTTCCACGGGCCCCACCGCCCGGAATGTCCTCCCATACCTTCGACGGGAGGCAGATAAGGAACTGGACTGGCTGGTGGCCAGCGGTGGCGTGATATTGGTGCATGGACGTGCCGCGGCAGGGAAGACCCGCACCGCCTACGAGGCGATCAACCGCCTGCGGCGAGACGATGGACTTCTGGCGCCCCAGTCGGGCAGGGCTCTTCGGGAGTTGGTTGACTCTGGGGAGGAACTACGGGACGTCGTCGTCTGGCTCGACGACCGGTGGTGGCCGGTCACCCCAACGATTCGGGGTGACCGGCCACTGCCGTGTCGATCGGTCAGAGCCGGGCGGCGCCCGCCTCGGTGGCCTCCTGCACCGCCGAGGTACGCCGGGTCTCGGCCCGCTGGTCGCCGGCGTCCTCCCGGTCCGGGACGGCCACCCGGGCCGACCGGTTGGTGGTCGCCGCCGCCTGGTCACCGGTGACGCCGCCGCGGATCCGGTTGTTCGTGGCGACCTGGGCGACCGGGTCGTTGGACGTCACCGCCAACTGGCCGTTGATGATGTTGTCGTCGACGGTGACACCACCGGTGGTGCTGGTGATGCTCACGTCCGCACCCCAGTAGCCGCCGGACGCGCAGCTGTCGAGAGCCCCGTTCGGGCCGAGCTGCACGCCGCCCAGGTTGCCGGCGAAGGTCGCCCGGCCCTGGACCGCGCTGCCGCACACCACGCTGCCGGTGGCGCTGTTGAGCACCGACAGCGTGCCGTCGACGAACGAGTCGTGCAGGTCGGTGTAGTAGGTGCCGGTGCTGCTGAGATTGCGCTGCACCTGCGTGCCGCGATCCAACCGGACCTCACCGGCACTGACGTTGACGTGCCCGGTGACCGTCGCCCCCTCGGCGAACAGGAAGCTGTCGATGGTCGTGGAGCCCTTCGGGCGCACGGTCAGCGTGCCGGTGCGGGCGTCCTTCAGGAAGATCCCGTACCCGCCGGCGGCCAGCACCACCTGGCCGTCGATCGTCGTCTCGGTGGCGTCGAGGTAGCCGTCGGCGGCGACGCGTACCTCGCCGCTGACCCGGCCGCCGGTCACCACCAGGTTGCCGCCGGCCGCGACGGTGACGTTGCCGGTGATCGTGGTGCCGGTCAGCGCGCAGGACTCCCCCGCCGGCACAAGCAGGTCGTTGGGCACTGTCACCGCGCCGCCGGTGCCGATGCAGTGGGTGACCAGGTCGGCGTGTGCGGTGGGCGCCACGGCCAGCACCGAGGCCGCGATGACGGCGCTCACGGTGGCCAGCTTGGCGACGGTACGTCCGGGCATCGTTGTTCTCCCTGTCGGTGAGGTTCGAGGACTCATGCGCCGATGTCCGATCGGGCCGCGGCCCGGACGATGGCGCCCTGCTGCCGCCGGTCGAGCGTGCCGCTGGTGACCAGCACGGCGGTGACCGCTTCGACGTGCCGGACGAAGGCGGCGTGGTCGGGGTAGTCGGCGTGTTCGTCGATCAGGTCGTTGATGGTGCAGCCGTCGCCGGTGTCGACGTTCGCCACGCCGGTGTCGTCGCCGTCGATGATCACCGTGGCGCGGGTGTCCGACACGGGGCAGCCGTCGGTGCCGTCGGCCACAACGGTGAACGTGGCCGACTGCGCGGTGGCGGCGTTGCCCGCCGTGTCGGTCGCCCGGTACCGCAGCGTGTGCGCGCCGGGCGCGCGGACGACGACCGGAGCCGTGTACGCGGTCCAGGCGCCGGTGTCGAGGGCGTACTCGACGCTGGCCACACCCGAGTCGGCGTCGGTGGCCGTGACGGTCACCGTCGCCCCGCCGACGTACGCGCCGTCGTCGTTGTGGTCACCGGTCACCGTGGCGGTGACAGTGGGTGGGGTGGTGTCCTCGGCCGGCGGCTCGACGACGGTGAAGTGGGCCATCTGCTCGGCCGAGGTGTTACCGGCGGCGTCGGTCGCCCGGTAGTGCAGCATGTGCATCCCTGGCGCCGTGACGACCACCGGGCTCGTGTACGCGGTGAAGGCGGCGCCGTCGAGGGCGTACTCGATGCTGGCGACGCCGGAGCCGGCGTCGGTGGCGGTCAGTGTGGCGGTGGCCGTACCGATGTAGTTGCCGTCGCCGTCGCGGTCGCCGGCCAGCGCGGCCGTGACCACCGGTGGCGTGGTGTCCTCCTCCCCCGGCTCCACGACCCGGAACGCCACCGAACCGACGGTGCTGGTGTTGCCGGCCTGGTCGGTGGCCCGGAACTGCACCGAGTGGTCACCGATCGCGGTCACCCGCACGGGCTGGGTGTACGGCTCGAAGCCGGTGTCGTCGACCTGGTATTCCACGGTGTCCACCCCCGAGCCGGCGTCGGTGGCCGTCACGGTCACCGTTGCCGCGCCCAGGTAGTTGCCGTCGCCGTCGCGGTCGCCCGTCACGGCGGCGGTCACCGTCGGCGGCGTGGTGTCGCCGCCGCCGTCGGTGACCACCAGCTCGCCGACCATCTGGCCGTGGCCCGGGATCGAGCAGAAGTAGCGGTACCGGCCCGGGGTCAGCGTCACGGTCGCCTGGTGCCGACCGTCGTTGGCGTCGAACGGGCTGGCCAGGATGTTCAGCGTGACATCGTGGTTGTAGCCCTCGGTGCTGGTGTCGAAGGTCAGCGTGTGCGGCATGCCGGTGGTGTTGCCGGTGGCCGCGCTGTTCTCCCAGATGATCGTGGTCGCCCCGGCCACGGCCGTGGTGGGTGCGGACTTGTAGCGGGTGATGTTGTCGTCGGCGGTCCAGGTCAGCACCTGTTCCTCGGCGCGGGGGGCGGCGGAGGCGGACGGCGCTGTCAACGGGATCACCGTGAGCAGCAGCGCCGCCAGCGCGGCGGTCAGTCGTCGGGTCATCGTCACTCCTAGAGTTCCCGTACGCGGACGTTGCGGAACTCGGCCAGGTCGTTGTCACCGTGGTTCTGCAGACCGATGAAGCCGCGCAGGAACTGCCGCAGATCGGTCGGCGGGTCGCCGGCGCGCGAGGACTGCTTGCCGGGCGTGTTGTCGAACTCGTTGATCACCACGCCGTTGCGGATCATCGTGTAGTGCTGCCCGACGGCACGGATCTCGTAGTCGTTCCACTCGTTCTTCGGCGTCACGCCGGCCTGGGCGAGCGGCACCGGGTCGAAGTTGTAGACCGAGCCGGTCTTCTGCGGTTCACCGGTGTCACCGTCGTAGATCTGGATCTCGTGTCCGCAGTAGATCGCCATCCAGGCGGTCGAGGTCCGCGCCGAACCGATGGTGCCGCAACTGCCCGGCGGTCGCTGTTCCAGGGGGGTTCGCAGGTCCGGGAACCGGATGAAGACCCCGGTGTTGGCCCGGCCGGTGCCCGGTGCGATGTCCTTGAACTGCAACTTCAGCGAGAAGTCGCCCAGTTCCCTGGTGTGCCAGAGCATCCCCAGACCACCGCTGGGCCGCAGCGACCCGTCCGGCTGGATCGAGAACGATCCCGTCGGCGCCTGCTGCCAGCCGAGCAGTGACTCGGCGGTGCCGTCGTAGAGCGGCTCGTACCCGGTGTGCCCGTCCCGGCCGATCGGGGACGCGGCGGCCAGTCGGGTGAGGGTGCCGGCTTCCCGGCTGCTGAGCAGGTCGTCGTCCTGCAGGCCACGGGCCACGGTGGTGACGTGCCGGACGAAACCGTCGTGGTCGGCCCAGGTGCTCTCGTCGTCGATCAGGTCGTTGGCGGTGCAGCCCTGCCCGACCACGCGACTGGGCACCCCGGTGTCGGTGTCGCCGAGCCACACCGTCGTCCGGTCGTCGGGCACCGCGCAGCCCACCGTCACCGCGGTCTGCACCGTCGCGGTATCACCGTCGGCGTACGTGACGGTCAGTTTCGCGGTGTAGACGCCGACCTTCGCGTACACGTGTCGGGGGTTCGCCTCGGTCGACGTGGCACCGTCGCCGAACTCCCAGCGGTAGCTGACCCCGCCGGAGCGGGCGCCGGTGAAGGCGATGGTCAGCGGCTTGTTCTGTACGGCGACCGAGGTGGCCGCCGGCGCCGGGGTGGGCGCGCCGCCGGTGTAGGTGATCCGGATCAGCTTCTGGTTGGGGTGCAGGCTGAAGAACCCGCCGCCGTAGTCCAGCAGGTAGAGCGCCCCGTCCGGGCCGAACTTGGCGTCCATCCAGCTCTGCAGGCGGGTGTCGCCGTTGCCGCCTGGGATGATGGCCCGCAGCGACTCGGCGTACACCGGTGGGGCGGCCTGCGGCACTCCGGCCGGGTCGACGGTGACCGCGATCCGGTTGGACGCGTTCGACTGGTCGCCGATGAGCCACTTGCCGTCCCAGTGCTCCGGCCACGCCACGCCGCTGGTGGTGTCGACAAGCTCCCGGTGGTACGTCGGGCCGGACATGATCGCCTGCCCGCCGCCGCGCAGGTACGGCTGCGTGTAGGTGGCGTCCGCCGCCACGTAGGTCGGCAGGCCGCTGCCGTCGGTGCGCTTCGGGAACACCGGCCCGCCGCCGTCCGGCGAGTACCAGATCATGTTGTCCCTGGCCGCCGGGATGTCCACCAGCCCGGTGTTGCGCGGCGACTCGTTCTTCAGGTTGTCGCAGTCGTACCAGCCGGTCAGCACTGTCGCGTCGGTGGTGCTGCGGTCCCGGTACGGCTGCCGGTTGCCCATGCAGTACGGCCAGCCCTGGTTGCCCGCCGAGGTGATGATCGTGGCGGTCTCGTACTTGGCCGGGCCCAGCGTGGGGCTGGGCGACGAGGCGTCCGGGCCGACCCAGCCGGCGGTCAGCCACTGGTGCATCGGGTCGATCTGGAGGCGGGCGATGTTGCGCACGCCCATCACGTAGATCTCCGGTCGGGTCTTCTCGGTGCCCGGCGGGAACAGGTTGCCCTCCGGGATGGTGTACGTGCCGTCCGGCTCCGGGTGGATCCGGATGATCTTGCCGGCGAGGTCGTTGGTGTTCCCCGACGTACGGCGGGCGTCCTGAAACGAGATGCCCTGGTACTCCTGGGTCCAGTTGTTGCCGGAGTAGCCCTGCGACCCCTCGGAGGAGTTGTTGTCGCCGGAGCCGACGTAGAGGTTGCCCTTGGCGTCGAACGCCATGCCGCCGCCGGCGTGGCAGCAACTGTGGATCTGCACCGGGAACTGCAGCAGGTCCTTGCGGGTGGCCTGGTCGATGGTCTGCGCCTGGCGGTCGTAGGTGAACCGGGAGACGGTGCGCTGCCCGACCCGCTTCACCCGGTCGATCGACTCGTGCGGCATCCAGTAGACGTAGAGCCAGTCGTTCTCGGCGAACGCCGGGTCGGGCACGATGCCGAGCAGGCCCTCCTCGTTCTTCACCAGCTCGGAGCCGCTGCCCCGGTTGCCCATCACCTGCAGGGTGGTGAGCAGTTTGGCCTGCTTGGTGCGCGGATCCCAGGAGTGGATGGTGCCGCAGCCCAAGCCGACCTTCGGGTCGTTCCAGTCCGCGACCGGGCCGCTGGGGCAGGCCGCCTTGCCGACGTAGAAGACGGTGCCGTCCGGGGCGATGGTGAGCCCGTGCGGCTCGCCGATCTGGTCCAGTTGCCCGGTCTGGTTGGCGGCGGTGAGACGCTCCACCTTGTAGTTGGCGGCGATCGTCGCCTGGCAGTCGCCGCGGACGCGACCGGTGGTCCAGTTGAGGGCCCCGGCGAGGTGCGCGCGGAACGCCTCCTCACCGTAGCTGCCCTCGGTGTGGCCCATGCCGGTGTAGAACGACCGGCCACCGTCGTAGTCCCGGCACCAGGACACCGGATGGAACGCGCCGTTGGCGCCCGCCCCCGCGTTGTAGTGCCGCTCCTCGACCTGGGCGAGGGTGTGCACGCTGCCGATCGGGTTGGGATCCCAGTTCTCCCAGCGGTCGGAGCGGGTGAGGGTCAGCGGCAGCGACGCCGTGGCCGGGTGCGTGCGGTCCAGGATGTCCACCACCGCGCGGTTCACCGGGGGCGGCTCGGGTGCGGTGGTGCTGCCGGTGAACAGGCGCAGGTCGGCGAGCTGGGTCAGCGGCTCGCCGCTGTTCGCGGTGACGTTCAACCGGTAGCGCGTGAACTCCTGCGGCGTGGCGATGTCGAACCGCCGGGTCTGGAACCGGTCCGGGAACGTCTGCCCGGTGCGGCGGTCCAGGTCGGTCCAGCTCTGCCCGTCCGTGGAGCCCTGGAGCGTCCAGTCCTTCGGGTCCCGGCCGGCGGAGTCGTTGGCCGACGTGAGCGCGTAGCCGGTGATCCGCTTGGCCGCGCTCAGCTCGTACGCCACCCAGGCGGTCGGGGTGCGGACCAGCCACTTCGTGTTGGCGTCCCCGTCGGTCAGCTTCTCCTTGGTCTCGTTGGGCGGGTTCTCGCCGCTGGCGGTCACCCGGGCCACCGGCTCGGCCACCGGGATGGCGCCGGCCGGCCGGGTGCCGATCAGGCCGGTGAACCAGGTGGAGTCGACCTGCGCGCGGGCGGCGTCGGCGATGCCGACGAAGCCGCCGCCGGCCTTCACGTAGCTCTGCAGCGCCGACTCCTGGTCGCGGTTGAGCGCGGCGCCCGTCGCGGAGAGGAAGACCACGCTGCGGTACGCGGACAGCCCGGCCGTGGTGAACGTGCCCGGGTCGGTGGTGGCCGTGACATCGATGTCATGACCGGCAGCGAGTTGTTTGATGGTGTCCACGGCGCGCGAGACCGGGTCCTGTTGCTCGGCCACCGGGCCGTGGAACACGAGGACCGCGGTCCTCTGCGGTTGCGCCGCCTGCGGGGCTGCTGCCGATCGTGGCGCGGCCGCAGCCGCCGTGGTCGCCGGAATCAGTGCCGCGAAGGCCGCTACCGCGGCAAGGGTTCGTCGTAGTTTTCTGGTCATGCCCGTCCCCACTTTCGGTTGGGTCAGCTTCCGTGCGTGTGGGTGTGGCCCTGGAACCGGTGGATCGCCTCCTCGGCGCCCGGCGGCATGCTGCCGTCGGCGTTGCGCACCAGGAAGATGCCGGCCATCCCGCCGTCGGAGTGGCTCTGCACGTGGCAGTGGTACATCCACGCGCCGGGTCCGACACCCTCCCCGGCCAGCACCTGGAAACCGAACGAGCTGCCCGGGTTGAGGTCCTTGTTGTCGATCACCAGGCTCGGGTCGCTCGGCCCCTCCAACATTCCGGTGCGGTTGTCCGCCCACCGGTGCGCGTGCAGGTGGAAGGTGTGGAACAGGTTGCCGTGGCCGATGGCCACCCACTCCACGCGCTCGCCCAGGTTCGCCTCGAACATCGGCGTCTCCGGGGCCATCCTGTTGTTGATCATCATCTCGTTGAACACGACGGTGAACTGCTTCGACGGCAGGATGTCGCCGCGCCGCCGGACGATCAGCGCCCCGTAGAGGCCCTTCGCGATACCGCCGGTGCCGTGGTCGGTGCCCATGGCGTGATCGTGGTAGTGCCAGTAGCCGGCGCTGCCGGGCATGTACCGCCGGCCGGCGGCGGCCACCATCTCGTGGGAGCGCCAGACGTACGTCCGCGTCTCGCCGGGGTTGTTGAACGAGGCGTTGAACGGACTGCCGTCGGATTCGGTGCTGTAGTCGACCCCGTGCGGGTGGATGGACAGCCGCTGCGTCGTGGTGTTGACCAGGGTAATCTCCAATGTGTCACCCTCGTACATCTCCAGGGTCGGCCCGGGGACGGTGGCCTGACCGGGTGCCAGGCCGTACCCGTACAGGCCGCCGGGCACCTGCTCGGCGTAGATGGTGACCTTCTTGGTGACGCCGGTGGCGGCTCGGGCGGGGCTGCCTCCGAACGCGGCGCCGATCGCCGGGGCGGACGCGCCCAACGCCCCGGCGGCGAGCGCGCCGGTAGCGATCAGAGATCGGCGGGACAGGTGGCGGTCAGCGCCAATGGCGTGATCGTCCATGGGTCTCCGTTCCCGACCGGGCGAAGACGCGACGAAGGCAGGGTGCATCGACCCGAGCACGGGGGCGGTGGCACGACTGAGGGTGAGGCTCGTCGCGAACTTGCTCGGAAGACTCAAAGCTTTCGATGGATGACAGCAACTTATGTAATCCATCGACGAAAGTACAGCCCTGATTGCAAAAAGATTACCTTGACGTCACGACGGCCATCGATTGACATGAAGCTGACACACAAGCAGGAGCGCAGACGACGACGCCGGGTTGCCCTCGATGGGGCAACCCGGCGGACCGGCGTACGGCAGCTGCGCTCAGAGCTTGTGGCGGTCGTCCGCCGGCAGGGCGGGGGCCTCCGGTGGCTCGGGCGACTGGACGGGAAGACCGAGCTGCGCGACGCGGGTCGGGTCGAGCACCCGGGCGAGGAAGGCGCGGGTCCGCTCGTGCTTCGGCGCGCCCAGCACCTCCTGCGGCGGGCCCTGCTCGACGACCACGCCACCGTCCATGAACACGACCCGATCGGCGACCTCGCGGGCGAACGCCATCTCGTGGGTGACCACCATCATCGTCATGCCGTCCTCGGCCAGCTTGCGCATGACGGTGAGCACGTCGCCGACCAGCTCCGGGTCGAGCGCGGAGGTCGGCTCATCGAACAGCATCAGCTTCGGCTCCATCGACAGCGACCGCGCGATGGCCGCCCGCTGCTGCTGCCCGCCGGAGAGCTGCGCCGGGAAGGCGTCGGCCTTGTCGCTCAGCCCGACGCGCTCCAGGTTGGCCCGTGCGATCCGCGCGGCCTCGGCGCGACCGCGTCGCAGCACCTTGCGCTGCGTGACGGTGAGGTTGTTCAGGACGGTCAGGTACGGGAACAGGCTGAACGACTGGAAGACCATGCCGATGCCGCGGCGGACCGCGTCGATCTCGACGTCCGGGTCGGTCATCTCGACCCCGTTGACCCAGATCCGCCGGTTCTGCGCATTCCTCGACTTCCCCTACCATCCCCGGCTGCACGCGCACAGCGCTCCACGCGAGTCGCACGGCCCGGCAGGCGACCGACGCCTGCCGATCGACAGGCGCGTCCGAGCTCTTTGCGACGAGCTGACCGAGCGGCTCGATCGCGCCGTGGCCGACACCCGATCCGAGACGGAGGCGGCCGATCGTGGCTGAACCCACAACCCGTACCGCGAAGGCGAGCACCTCGGCTGAGCCCGTTCGCACGGTCGGCGGCATATGGGTGCACCAGATCTTGGTCCGGCGCACGGCCATCGGCCAAACAGTGGCGCCGCCGGCTCGGTGCTTCAGCACGTCCAGCAGGAGAGCGAACCTTAGTTCGTGCTGCGTTCCCTGCCGACGCAGCGACCTCACCAACGCGGTCGTGCGCCAGGTCGTCGTCGATGGCTTAATACTCCAGCCGGGGATGTTGACCTCGGCTGAGCTGCGGTTTGGTGCGGTGGGGGTACGAGGACAGCCACCGTCGATCATGGACGGTTGTGTGGACTGACCATGACGCAGCGGTGGCTGCCGGATACAGGGTAGACGCCCAGCGGTGGCGGGTGTTGTTCGACGAGCTGATGTTGACGGTCGGGCGGCGTTTCCGCAGGCCCGAGCCGCGCCGCCGGGTTCGTGACTTCGTCCGAGGGCTGTTGGCGCCGCTACCGCGGAAGAACTGCTGGAGCATCGCTGAGCACGCCGGGGACGCCAGCCCGGACGGGATGCAGGACCTGCTGACCCGGGTGACGTGGGACGACGCTGAGGTTCGTGCCGATGTCCGCGAGTTCGTCGGTGAGCATCTCGGTGATGTCGAGGCCGTGCTGGTCATCGACGAGACGGGTGATCTGAAGAAGGGCCGGCACACCGTCGGGGTACAGCGGCAGTACTCGGGCACGGCCGGGAAGATCGAGAACTGTCAGCTCGCCGTGCACCTGGTCTATGCCACCGAGGCTGGGCACGCGATGCTCGACACGGCCCTCTACCTGCCGAAGTCGTGGTGCGACGACCCTGATCGCCGCGCCGAGGCCGGTGTCCCTGAGCAGGTGCGCTTCGCGACCAAACCGCAGTTGGCGTCCCGCATGATCGCCGCCGCGGTCACCGCTGGGCTGCCGTGCCGGTGGGCGACCGGCGACGAGGCCTACGGCAGCGATCCGCGGCTGGCCGCCCGGCTGCGTCAGCTACGACTGGGCTACGTCCTGGCCGTGGCCTGCTCACATCAGGTGATCACCGGCCTGGGCATCTACCGCGTCGACGGCCTCGCCGCCGAGCTTCCCGACACCGCCTGGCAACGGCTCTCCGCCGGTCGAGGCGCGAAGGGCCACCGCTACTACGACTGGTCCTTCGTCGCCCTGCCCCACGCCACCGACGCCCACGGCGGGCACCACTGGCTGCTGATCCGCCGCAGCCGCCGCACCGGTGAACTGGCCTTCTACCGCTGCTGGTCACCCGAGGTCGTCTCCCTCGGCACTCTCGTCGCGGTCGCCGGCCGGCGCTGGAAGATCGAGGAGTCGTTCCAGGCCGCGAAGACTGGCCTCGGCCTCGACCAGCACCAACACCGCCGCTGGACCTCCTGGCACCGCTGGAGCACCCTGGCGATCCTCGCCCACGCGTTCCTCGCCGCCGCGACCACCGAGCACCGCCACCGCTACCAGCCGGTCGGGCTCATCCCCCTGACTGTCAACGAGCTACGCCACCTGTTCCACGTCCTGATCATCGAACCCACCCGCCGACTCTGCGACCCGCTGCTCTGGTCAATCCGCCGACGCCGCCACCAAGCCCGCGCCATGAACAGCCACTACGCCCGACAAGCCCTCATCGAGCCGTGATCACGATCCCCGGCTGGAGTATTAACCCTCCTTGGACCGCAACTCGATTCACCGCTCGGCGATCCCGCCCAGTATCTGGCCGCCGGCGTCGGCCAACGCCTGCGTGAGATCGGTAGAGACGACAAGTGGTTGCCTCACTCGTCGTCGGCCGGTCAGAGTGACCTGTGAAGCCGGGCGGCGCCGTACGAAAGACCGAGACACCGCTGTCGCTGGCCGGGTCGTGAGCGTCGCTGGGATGCTCACCGGCTTTAAGGCTTCACCCGATGGAGGTGACGTGATGGATTTCGTGGAGCTGGTGATCGACGGTCCCATCACTGTCGATCGCGACGACCTCGAAGATGAGCTCAACAACGCGCTCCTCGGACTCGGCGAGGTGACCGGCGCCGGAACGAGTGAGCAGGGCTCTCACCTTGACGTCGACATCCTTGCGGCAGCGGACAGGCAAGCCGTCCTGAACGCCATCTTCGGGGTGCTCGCCACCCTAGACGTTGGTGAGTCCGTGCGGGTCCGGCTTGGCGATGGGCAGACCTGGGTCCGCCCGAGCGAGTGGGAGCTTGCCGAGTCCCGCTGACGCCTGATATTCCCGTCCTAGCTGATGGTTGACGGAGGGGCCTAGGAAGATTCGGAGGGTTCAGCCGAGACGTGCTTGGGGTGGGGTCAGATCGTTGTGATGCTCGACTGAGCGGTGTCCTGGCCCGGTGTATTCGGTGAGGGTGAACCGGCGGTGGTCGTCGGTGGGGCGGACGGTGACGGCGGTGATGCGTTCGTCTTCGAAGCGCAGCGTGAAGACGGGATCTTGGTCGCAAAGGAACGCGAGGCCGTCGCGGTCCTCGTCGGTGTCGCTGACGAGGTGGCCATGGGCGCCCCAGCCGGCGTCGCTGGCGGTGATCACGACGGCCACTTCGACGCTGCCGAGAAGGGTCGAGGTGTTGGCCCACCAGTCCAGCCAGCAGCGGCCCTCGAAGCGGTCCATGCCGTCACCCCCATTCTTACTGGACGTTTGTTTCGCGTTCGCATCAGTCACCTTTTCCAACCTGGCAGTCACGCTCTTCCAGCAGCGGCAGGTGTCCACCGGTGTCCGTGGTGGTCCGCCGCCGCGCGTGCCGATCGTCACCCACTTAGTCACCCGACCCAGGCCAGGGCATCGCTCACTTACACCGACTCCGCTACGGTCGCACTGTGGATCCTCGATCTAAACGAGCGGATACCGGACGGTTACTCGGCACGCTGTTGCTGGTCGCTGGCTTCCTGACCTCGCTGCTCACCATGTCATCGGGCTACGACGGCGTGAAGCCGTATCTCGTTGCGTTTTTCCTCATCCTGACTGGCATGGGACTGCGCATTGAGGCCGCCATCACTGACCGGAAGTTGTAGCCCTCGACCTGGCCGGCCATCCGGCGCGCGCCACGTCATGCGGACCTTGACGCACGGACGGAGGGTCTGCTGCGCCGATAGGTGACATCTGAGACGGCTTGCCCTGCGGGCGGGCTAAGGGACGTCTCGTAACTCGGTGGCCGGTCCATGGTGGATCATGGCGGGGTGCAGGTGATCTCGGCGGCCTGCCCGGAGTGGATCTTTCCGTTCACCGGGCTGCAGCCCGCCCAGTTCCGCAGGTTGGTCCGGCTGGTCGCCGAGCGTGGCGGTGACGCAATCGCTGACGGTCGTCCTGGCCGTCAGTGGTCTCTCGACCTCGCCGACCGGGTCTTGTTGGTCGCCGCGTACTGGCGCACCAACCTCACGATGCGCCAGATCGGCCCACTGTTCGGGGTGTCGCACTCCGCCGCCCACCGGGTCATCGACACCGTCGGCCCCCTGCTCGCTCTGGCACCGGTACGCCGGCGTCGGGTCGACCAGATCACCATCGTCGACGGCACCCTCATCCCGACCCGGGATCACCGCCTGGCCGCCCCGAGCAAGAACTACCGCTACTCGACGAACCTGCAGGTCGCCATCGACGCCCACACCCGCCTCGTCGTCGCCCTCGGCGACCCGCAACCCGGCAACCGCAACGACACCATCGTCTACCGCACCAGCGGCATCCAGCAAAAACTCGACGGGCGGCCGGTCATGGCCGACGGCGCCTACCGCGGCAACCCCGAGGTGATCATCCCGTACCGCAAACCCGCCAACGGCAGCGATCTACCCGACTGGAAGAAGGACCTGAACAAGCAACACCGCACCGTCCGAGCGCAGGTAGAACACGCCCTCGCCCGCATGAAGACCTTCAAGATCCTGCGCGACTACCGCCGCGCCGCCCACACATTGACCGGCACCGCTTCCGGCATCGCCCACCTCCACAACATCATCCTCACCGGGTGACACCAGCACCGGCGCCCGGCAACGCCTTCACCGAGTTACGAGACGTCCTCTAGGAGGATGTCGCTGTGCCCAAGCCTTACCGCGAGAGTTCCGTGATGACGTCATGCGGGTGGCTCGCGACCGTGATCCGGGCGTGACGGTCGAGCAGCGCCAGGGATTTCGAAGTTCACCCGATGACGCTGTTCAAGTGGCTGCGCCAGGCCGACATCGACGCCGGCACCGAGCCTGGCGTCAGCGGCAGCGACTCGGCCGAGCTGCGCGAGGCCCGCAGGTGGATCAAGTTGCTGAAGGAGAACGAGGTCCTGCGACGGGCCAGTTGTGCAGCGTCTCGTGGTTGACGCTGGCTCCCGACCCATGTCACGGATCGTGCGACCGGAGCCGAGCACCAACGCCGCATCCTGGCGCCGGAACTCATCGGAGTACTTGCTCTGTCGAGCCACAGCGGTTTCCTCCTCCTTGGCAGGATGCGAAGTCAGAAGGTGTCCGGTCTGAGGGGTCACCTCATTCCGCGCGCGCCCTGCGGCAGATTCATGTAGGGCGAGCAGGCTCAGATGTGGGCTGGGCAACCCGGGAGTTCGATTCCGCTCATTATCATCTTCGTGCCGCGAGCACAGCTGGGGCGTGGCAGTCGACTGGGAGAGGATCATGGCGGCGGAGGTTTGGAGCGTTCTGCCGGAAGGGCAGCGGCTCCCGTGGTTGTTCACGCCCTTCGAGCGTGTCGGCCCGTTGGAATTCGGCATGACGCACGACCAGGTTCAGGTTGCGGTGCAGGGTTTCCTCAGAGTCGCCGCCTGGCAGGGCACATCGGGCGGTGACGGGTGGGCGGATTTCTGGCTTGAGCAGCCACCCGGTGCGGGGTTCTCCGGGCCGGCGGTGACCGCCTACTACGACGCGTCGATGGCACTCGCAGGTATCGCGCTCAATGCGCTGCGTGGCCCCCAGTTGACCCTTGGGGGAATGCGGCTGGTGGGACAGACGCCGTCGCGCCTTGAGGACGAATTCAGTGACTACCTCGCGGCCCACAGCATGGAGTTGCGGTACTCGCAGCACGCCGATCCGTGCTCACCGCACCTAGTACTCCAGCCGGGGATCGTGATCACGGCTCGATGAGGGCTTGTCGGGCGTAGTGGCTGTTCATGGCGCGGGCTTGGTGGCGGCGTCGGCGGATTGACCAGAGCAGCGGGTCGCAGAGTCGGCGGGTGGGTTCGATGATCAGGACGTGGAACAGGTGGCGTAGCTCGTTGACAGTCAGGGGGATGAGCCCGACCGGCTGGTAGCGGTGGCGGTGCTCGGTGGTCGCGGCGGCGAGGAACGCGTGGGCGAGGATCGCCAGGGTGCTCCAGCGGTGCCAGGAGGTCCAGCGGCGGTGTTGGTGCTGGTCGAGGCCGAGGCCAGTCTTCGCGGCCTGGAACGACTCCTCGATCTTCCAGCGCCGGCCGGCGACCGCGACGAGAGTGCCGAGGGAGACGACCTCGGGTGACCAGCAGCGGTAGAAGGCCAGTTCACCGGTGCGGCGGCTGCGGCGGATCAGCAGCCAGTGGTGCCCGCCGTGGGCGTCGGTGGCGTGGGGCAGGGCGACGAAGGACCAGTCGTAGTAGCGGTGGCCCTTCGCGCCTCGACCGGCGGAGAGCCGTTGCCAGGCGGTGTCGGGAAGCTCGGCGGCGAGGCCGTCGACGCGGTAGATGCCCAGGCCGGTGATCACCTGATGTGAGCAGGCCACGGCCAGGACGTAGCCCAGTCGTAGCTGACGCAGCCGGGCGGCCAGCCGCGGATCGCTGCCGTAGGCCTCGTCGCCGGTCGCCCACCGGCACGGCAGCCCAGCGGTGACCGCGGCGGCGATCATGCGGGACGCCAACTGCGGTTTGGTCGCGAAGCGCACCTGCTCAGGGACACCGGCCTCGGCGCGGCGATCAGGGTCGTCGCACCACGACTTCGGCAGGTAGAGGGCCGTGTCGAGCATCGCGTGCCCAGCCTCGGTGGCATAGACCAGGTGCACGGCGAGCTGACAGTTCTCGATCTTCCCGGCCGTGCCCGAGTACTGCCGCTGTACCCCGACGGTGTGCCGGCCCTTCTTCAGATCACCCGTCTCGTCGATGACCAGCACGGCCTCGACATCACCGAGATGCTCACCGACGAACTCGCGGACATCGGCACGAACCTCAGCGTCGTCCCACGTCACCCGGGTCAGCAGGTCCTGCATCCCGTCCGGGCTGGCGTCCCCGGCGTGCTCAGCGATGCTCCAGCAGTTCTTCCGCGGTAGCGGCGCCAACAGCCCTCGGACGAAGTCACGAACCCGGCGGCGCGGCTCGGGCCTGCGGAAACGCCGCCCGACCGTCAACATCAGCTCGTCGAACAACACCCGCCACCGCTGGGCGTCTACCCTGTATCCGGCAGCCACCGCTGCGTCATGGTCAGTCCACACAACCGTCCATGATCGACGGTGGCTGTCCTCGTACCCCCACCGCACCAAACCGCAGCTCAGCCGAGGTCAACATCCCCGGCTGGAGTACTAGGGGTGGTGCTACGCGCGCAGCGAGCCGGCGACGTGGTGCTGAGCCGCCCAGTGATGGTGACAAAGGCATGGGCCGCTCGCTGCTGGGATACCAGCGAAGGGCCCATCCCGCCAGGGGAGTGGAAGACCTTCGAGTGGTGACCCCGCCCAGCCGCCCGCTGGTAGGCGTCCTCGTCAGCCAACGTGGGCCGTCTGTCGTCAACGCACCGAACCGCCAAGTCCGGGTACCCGCTTCTCGAACCGAGCGCAGATGCGTTACGGCACGCCGTACGACGAGATCGGCGGCATGGACATCCTCGCGTTGAGCCCGGGTGAACTGTGCTTGGATGCCGGCCTGCCCAACGCGGCGCCGGGGTCGGGGCGTCACTGGCCCTCGAAGGGTGGCAAAACCGTTCGAGTCGGGCCAGGCACCGGCAAGCCCGCTCAACGATGATCAGGCTCCCGAGAGCGATCCAGGAGGGGCCCACGTCGGCTGCAACCGCACTGAGCGCGGCCGATCCGGATACCTGGTCCTCGTCCTTCAGCAGCGGCTGACCGACAGTCGGTAGGTGAAGCCTCAATTGAGGTTAGACGTCTGCGGTCCAGGGTTCTCCGACGCCCGCGCGTACCGCAATCCGTCCGGGCGGTAGGTCAAGAACGTCGATCAGGGTGGGGTCCTCGTCGACGGCATGGTGCAGGTGTCCGACCTTGCCGGTGCCGCCGCTCGCGTCAGAGGCTCCGATCAACTGCCAGACGCCGTCGTCCGCGTCGTGACTGACGAACAGGACAGGCTCGTGGCGTTCGAAGACTTCAGGGGTCTGGATACAGGTGGTGCCGAGCAACCAGTGCCGCATCCAACCGGCTCGCCGATCATGCTGCATGACGTGGTCGGCCACCCACCAGACGAACGGCAGGTCCTCGTGGGCCCGCGACTCATCCGCGCTCAGGTGCGGGCCGCCCTGCGGAACCTGCTCGAACGGCTCATCGACGAGCGAGAACGCGTGACCACCCTCGTGCGCGAAGATGACGGCGTGGAACGTGCCACCGCCAGGATTGCCGGCACCAATCCCGATGGACAGACGGGCGGCGTGCGGGTCCGAGCCGGTGGTCCACCCGAACGCGTACGACGCCAACTCGCCACGCGGCCCCACGAACTCGCCGAACGCACGCCGGTCCACGCCTGTGACATCGGCCGTGGGCACCTCGACGAGCGCACCCTCCAACACCTGGATCTCCACGCCGGCAACATAGCTGATCGAAGACATCGACCCGCAGGCACACGCCACCGCCAATCACTTCTGAAGCACGCCCTAGCAGCGGCAGAAGTTTGGCTCCGGCCGTCCACATCTGCGGGACCGGCTGCAGTACCGTCGTGCCGTGCATTTCGTGTATCGCTCCCACTACGAGGGCCGGTTGAGTAAGCGGGTCCGGCGGCTGCCGGACGAGACCGTGCTGAATTGGTTCCGGCGAGGCTGGGACTGCGACGATCCGGAGTCCTGGGTCGAGGACGAGCTGGGCGGTGACGTCTACGGCCTCGATTCTGTCTTCGAGGCGGCGCGGAAACACGGCCTGTCTCGGCCGGCAACGACCAGCGAGCTGCGCGAGCTCCTGCGTGAGCACTTGTACGTCGAGGGTGACGAGGACTTCATCCGCCTCGACGATCACAGCCTTCGGGTACGGACCGATGACGACGAGGTGGAACTGGCCTACTTCTTCCTCGATGACGAGGTGGTCGCGACCGCCCACGACCGGTTGGCATACCTGTTCCAGTCGTGGCCGTTGCCTGGTGCGGGAGGTGAGTTGACGTCGTTCGTCGCCGATGTGCCGGTAACAGTCGTTACGCCCGCCAGTAACGGTGACGCCAGCACGTACGCGGTGTTCCTCACGTTCTACGACGGCGAAAGCCTCGCCTGCTCCCAGCCGCTGGTATTCCCGGGGGTCGGGTTGTGGGAACTGGCCGGACACCTCCGGACCGCGGACCCCGACAGCGGTGCAGCATGGCCACCCGAGCTGCTGGTCCTGCGAGCGCTCGTCGCGCCCGAAGAAGACGCCATCTGGCCGGCGCTGGACCGGTGTAACAGATGGCCCGGCTTCAACCTCAACGCCGAACCGTGGCCCAACCTGCCCAAGGAGCACGGCGCCGCCCACGGCGAAGCCATGGAGCTTCTTACAACGGGCCGATACGTCGACGGCCGACGCCCCGACGCATCGCGCATCAAGGTCGACGAACATCTCGCCCAAGTCACCATGCACTGTGGTCAGTCATTCGGGTACCAGCAGTGGTTCCTCTTCGACACCGTGTGGGCGGCCACTCACCCCGACCTGGCCCAGTCACTGCTGCGCTACAGCAACCACTGGGATCCACTCGAGGACTGAAAGCAGCCGAGCCATCAGCTCCGATCGTCGGGACGAGCGGACGCTGATTGGGCGTGCGGCCAGCGGCAGATCCGCGCAGCTGATCAATGTGTCACTTCCCGCTTTTCGAGCCACCGACGCACCACGGTAAGGTCGGCGTCGGTCAGTCCGAGGAACGGATCGACGCGGTGCAGCAGCGCCGGCTGCGAGTGGTGCGCGGCAACCCAACGCCGATCGGCGTCCGTGATCTCATCATCGAGCCAGACGAACGCACGTCCGGCCGCCCACCGCGCCAGGTGCACAGTCTTCCAATGCACACCGCGCCCCAGTTCCTCGTCGTCGTCAGGCCAGTCCACGACCGCAAGCACCGGAAGGCCAAGCCGCGGCGCGACGACCTCGTTCGCCTCCGCCATCCACGTGCTCGCCCAGACCAACTCGCCCGGCAGAGCGAGCAGACGCCCGCCGTCAACTGGATCAAGCCGATCCAGCAGCGGATTGCCAAAGCCATCAACAGCGTCACCTACCCCGCTGCCGAAACGGCGTGCGCCCGGCGACCGGACCCGGAACGGGATGAGCACACCGTCAACATCGACAAAGATCAACGGTCGCGCAGCGCCGACAAGCACCCTGAAACCGTACCCGTAGGCCACCGACGGGCCCGGACGCGCTCCGACCCCATCGACGGTGACGCTTCGCAGCGCGCGAGGAGCGGCAGAAGGCTGAGCCGCCCGAGGCCGGCTCGTTGAGGCAAGCTCGTGTATCGACACTGGGCGGCGATCGCAGCGTTGGCCCGCCTACCGGCGGCGTCGCGGCGTTCGCTGTTAGCCTCCGCGAGTGATGACACGACGATTCGGTGATCGGGCCATCTTCGCCGTGGAGGTCGGCGAGAGTATCTCTTCCGAGCTCCGCGTCGTTGATCTTTGGGCCGCAGGCAAATGGTTGACCACCGATGACAACGTGGCCTTCCTCCCGTCGTTCCTTCGGTTCTTGCGGTCGAGTGCGGCGCAGGTGCGCCGGCGCGACGTGCAGGCTTGCCCCTACCTGGAGCGCACGCCGGAGGAGATCTTCGGACTTCTCAAAGCGGACGAGACGGAGTTTCGCGAGCAGTTCTGTTTCATGACCTGGGGTGAAACCGTCGACAACGTGTCACGGTACGCCTGGATGGACGACGATCTCGTGATCGTCTTCGCGTTCCGGCGGCCGGCCCATCCCTTCCCGGAAGACCTCGGGAGGGTCTTCGTCGCCAGGATCCCGCCAGACGCATTCGCAACCACACTCGAGGAAGCGGCCGACCTACTCGACGCCAAAGTCACCTGACAAGCGTGGTCGCCGAGTCCAGGTTGCGCCCCATCCGCCGCTACCGTCCACGCCGGTCATCAGGCGACACACTGCCCTTCCGAACAACAAGATCAGGTGCGCTCTCATCGGCATGTGCGTGCACGGGAATCGAGCCAATGCAAACGCCAAACGTCTACAGAGAGTGATGGAAGCTCCTGTTTCCGGCGCGCCCGCGCGGAGCCATGCGCTGGACGCTCTTGATAAGCCGGGCCGCCTACTCTGACGCTGGTGAAGGTCCGACAGCGCAAGAAGCTCACCGGCCGCGTGGACGGCCCGGACGGGGCGCACTACACCGCGCTCGCTACTTGGTATGCAGTGGCCTGGTGCTTGCCGGCCACGCCCTCCCGAAGCAGCACGAACGTGGACGTCGCCTGAGGTAGCTTCTGCGGATGCCTCATGATCCGTTGCAGGACATGCCCGCCGAATCTCGCGCGGAGCTGACGGCAGCTGTCTGCGCTGCCGTCGACATCGATCCGGCTACCGCGGAGGACATCATCCGCTCGACTGAGCCACTTTGGGATGCGATGGAACGAGCCGGTGGCCTCGTGGACTCGTGGGGTGGCGGCGAGTTCTGTTATGTCCTGCCGAGGGTCTTGTCGTTCATCCAGCAGACCGCCAATCCGTAGCGCAATCGGCGATCGCTTTGACCCGTTACGGGCGCGACCGGACGGCACCTGGCCCAAGCGATCGTGACGGTGCACGGCGCGCGTCCGCGGCAATAGCGGATGCTGTCGATCCGGTCGCTGCGGGTGATCACCAACTGGATCGCCGGTTTGACGTCTGCGGGCGCCGCCTATGTCAGGATCGCGCGTGTGCATACCCACGACTGGCTGAACACGGCGAATCGCTTCGCTCCCGGCCGCGAGTTGTTCCGGTCACACCGCAGGTTCCAGCTGTGGGCGCAGACGGTCAGCCATGGCCAACTCCTGCTGCGCTCACCGCGATCGGCTGACCACCCAACCCGTATCGACGTGCTGTTCAAGCCCGTGTCAGCGCAGAAGATCCGCCGGATCTACGACGGGTTGGTGATCCGCTGTCCCAGCAGCGAGGAGCAGGATCACATCGAGCAGCAGATGGCTGGCGGCTCGCTCGACATGGACGACCGGCTGTTCGCGCTGGAGACGGCGGACTCGCTGGACTGGGTCGTGGCGATGGCTGTCGGGTGGCACGAGGATGACGCCCCCGGCGACATCAGCCGTTTCGTCTGGCTCGACCAAGGCCGAAAGCCGGTGGTACAGCGGCCACTGGATGGAGCCGACGGCGGCCTGAGTCACGGCCTCGCCTCCCTGAAGGAGGTTGTCGCCGCAGTGCGGGCAGGCCAGCGACCAACGGACATCGCAGACCCACGGCACGCCTACCTGCACGTCGTCATGGTAAGGATCAGTTGGCCCGGTCAGAGTGACACCCTTGCACCGGTCGGCGCGTTCCTCACCCGGCGGGCCGCCGACGCCTACCTAGCATCGCGGCATCCAGTCGAGGATGCCGAGCTTTACGTGGAGACCGTGCCGCTCAGCATCTAGCCCGGCTCGCAGATAGACCCGCGATCTCCGGCAGCTGCCAGGCGATCGAACGCTCAGCGGGATGTGCGGGCGTTGCAGTAGTGCGCAAAGGATCATGCTCTACCGTGAAGTCGTGTTCGCGGCCCGTCGAGGATCCATGACAGACGAGCCGGCCTGGCCGTTCGAGAAACTGTCTGCTCTACGGCTCGGCCGACGTCTGGCGGTTGAGGTGCCTGCTACGGATCCGGGCCGGCGTGCCTTCGTCGACATCACGCCGCGCGAGGTCGACCGGGATGCAGAGCCCCGCCGTGAGGGATGGACCCACAGAAACACAGCACGGTCTATCAAAAGATTGAGCACCGGGAGTACAACGCAGACCTGCTCGACGGATTCGACCAACGACATCGGATCGATTCTGCTGCGAAGCGCCAGCGCAGCCAACGAGTCCGAGCTGTTGACCGTTCTGCGTAAGTGGCAACTCGGCCCGCACCAGTTTCAGTACGCCTGGGACACCGCGGACCCTCGGTAGCTCGGCCAGCTTCGTCACCGTCCGCCATGCGCGGATTGCGGCATGAGCGGATGTTCTCGCCGATTCAGGCACCAGCAACGTGGACCAGCAGACGGTACGGTCGCACGTCTTGGAAGATTCACCGTTCGGCGTGCGGTTGTAGCGCCTGTTGTCGCAGCGGCGGCCTACGTTTGACACTGCACCATCGCACAGGTCGCGTGGTCCCACTTGGCCCCGGGCCGCGAACAACTCGACGAGCCCAGCACACGGTTTACAGGTGTGGATACGGCCGGAAGTCGGACCGCAGCGACCTGCCTCGGCCTGTCGCCGTGCCGCCGGTCGCGTGCAGGAGGCGACCGCCGTTGCTCCTTGGCTCCTTTACCACCGGGACACAATGGATAGGACGGCCGAAGCGGCAGCAGAACCGCGCGGGGGCGGGCAGCGCTGCCCGTATGCGCGTTGTAGCGTGCGTTGTCATGACGTCTACGTCGGTGCTCGGTCCCATGCGGAGGCCCTTGTGACACGTCGTCGACGGCTCCTCGTCGCCGCGGCGCTGGCCGTCGCGTTGGGCGCTGGGTATCTGTCAGCCACCATCGGCCATCGCCTCGATCATGGCAGCTCCTGGTGGCATGGAGCTGATGCGGAGTCCCGCACGGAGGGGCCGAGGACGGAGGTGCGGTTCGCCTTCAATCCCGGAGGCCAGGTCACGTTCGGCGCGTCCATCCGCAATCCCGGGCCGTGGCCGGTGACGGTCACCGGCGTCGCGGGCGAGGGCGGTCCGGGGGATCGGCTCGTGTTCAAGATTGCGCGCCTGGCAGTAAACCCTGTCGACGAGGCCACCGCCGTCGTCTTCGACCCGGCTGCGGCGGCACCGTTCCGCTCGATCAGGATCGCCGCAGGCACGGAGCTGCCGGTCTTCGTCACGATCACGATCCCGGACGTGGAGATGGCCCCGGGATCAGGGCTCTTCTTCGATGACCTCTCGGTCGACTACGAAGTACTCGGCCTGCGTCGTCGCCAGCGGGTGCCGATGGGATTCCGTTTGTTGGTCCAGTCTGCAAACGGCTATGTCCCACGCTGACCGCCGACGACCGGGACGTGGCACCAGCATACGATCGAACCCGCTCCCATCCCGCTCCCCCAATCTCGGCAGGACACCGCTGGCGGCTAACGGGCGGACACGGGCTACTGCCGCCCGCCCCGAAGAAGGAATCCATGGCGGCGTTGTCTCCGGCGGCGCCGGCGTCGACGTCCGCCTGGCGCAGCCACTTGACAACGTCATCGGATGGACCCCGAAGTCCTTGGCGATCTGCTCGACCGTCACGCCTGGCTCGCGGTCACGGGCGACACGCACGATGTCATCGCGGAACTCTCGGGGGTAAGGCTTGGGCACAGCGACATCCTTCCAGCCCGCCCACAGGGCAAGCCATCTCAGATGTCACCTATCGGTGCAGCAGACCCGAGCTGTTCACATCCCTTGAGTGGGCCGGTTCGCAGCACGCCGACATTCCCGACTCGCTGAGGTCTGTGCTGATCGCGCACGTGACGGCGACCGGGACCGATCCGATGAAGTTCCGGATGCGCCATGGATACGGCGCAAAGCGAACGGACTGACGCCGTTCGTCGCGCCACCGGGACGATCCCCTGACCGATGAGCGCGGCGTTGCACACTCCAGAGCCAAAGGCCGATGTGCGGATGAACCCGAACCCGACGCCCTGCAGCCCGCCCACCGGCATGTTGCGCCGCACCCGGTCGAGGCAACGCAATGGCTGGGTCGCGCGACGACAGGAGCGGACTTCTTGTCCGAGGTCAGCAGGCGAGATCCTGCCATGCCTGGCCGAGGTCGGTTGACAAAGTCACGCTGGGAACGCCCGCTGGGCCGTGGTCATGCAATGCGGAAAGACACCGCTTTGCTCATCCGTCACTTTGCCGTTGACCAGAATCCGGCAGGTCGCCCCGGTGGAGTCCGGGTCATGGATGACGTTGAGAATGATCGGCCCTTGCGCGGACCTGACATCGATCCGCTGTGACCAGGGCGTTTTGATCATCCCGCGAGAAGGGTCACTCACGTCATGGATGTCGTTCCCGTCATCCGGGTACCGCCAGATAATGCCCTTCACCTGGCCGGTCTCTGAGGTGACTTCCAGCTCGATTTCACGAGCGTGCTCGCCACGCCCATCCTCGCCGCGCAGGGCGAAGACGAGCCAGACACCGAGCGTGACCAAGCACAGTGCGACGCCAGCGGTGATGAAGCTGATGGCACGGCGGCGAGGGCTGGCACCGATAGAGCTGTTGATCACAGGGCAGATTAGCGCACGTGTCATGAGCGTTGTGGTCATCCGTCACTCGGGTCGGGACGGCTGGTCGCTCGGCGCGTCTCTTCCGCGCCGGCCGGCTGCCGGTGAGGATCGCTGAGCCCCGGTACACGTCGACTCGTCCGTCACCCGCTAAACGACGTCTCGTAACCCCCCAGCCGGAGCCGACACCACTTGGATGTCCGGTCGCTTGTTGCCGCCTTTGGGTGGCACTCGCTGCGGAAATCTGGTGCCTGGGTTCTGTCTCGCGGATCTCCGCCGTCGGCACTGCGTGGCAGTCCAACGTCTGAACTAGAACTAGGCCGATCGTGGCCCGATCTCCGCCGTATCCACTACGTCGTTCTTGCATGGGCGACGGCTGGCGGTCGGCACCGGTGCCGTGCGCATCGTCGTAGAGCGCGCCAGCACCGGCATAGCGACCAGGAGTCGCCCAAGATCGACGCGGCGGAAGTGCTCAGAGGGCTTGGATTGGACGGCGCAGGCGGAGGGCGGTAGCCAAGGCGGCTACGACAGCGACGGCGAGGAAGTGGAGGAAAACGGAGCGCCACTCGGTGCTGTGGCCGATGCTCCAGCCGACGGCGGTCAGCGCGCTGACGGTCACAAGGGCACCTGCGGCGATCGCCGCGTCGCGGCGCAGCCAGCCGGTCGCAGCCAGGGCGGCGCCCCACGGCAGGCCGAACAGCAGCGTGAACGTACCGAGCATGGTGATCGGGGACAGTCCGCCAAGCATCGCTACTGGCAGGCCGACCACGACTACCGCGCCGGCTGAGAAGGTGACCCAGCGCTGAATTCTAGTGGTTTGTACGGCCCAAACACCGTTGCGGCGCATCGCGGTCAGGCAGAACACTCCGGCCGATGCGCCCGCGACGGCGAGGACGGCTGCCAGCGACATCAGCAGGGGAAGCATGTCGTAGCCGGTGCCGACCATGCCGGAGAAGGGGCGCCAGTGCTTCACCGCCCAGATGCCGGTAGCGCTGAGCTGTCCGGCGGCGAACAGGCCCGTTGTCGCTGCGACGCCGGTAGCGGCCGGTCCGCCCCGTCTCAGCATGAGTCCGCCTGCGGCCATCAGCGCTAGCAGCACCCAGCGGCTCGCGCCGTAGAGGGTGGCGACGCCGTCGAAGATACGGAAGCCACCGGGCACGGCCAGCACCACGGCGCTCGCCGCGGCGGCGACCAGGACCACCGTTCCCGCCCGCCGGTTACCCGAAAGCGCGGTGTCTATGGTTGGTGACGTACTGAAGATGGTGGCCCCCGTCGACATCGTGCGGTTGTCTGATGGTGGCCGGGCAAAGACGGCGTTCGCAGGGCGCGCGCCGATCGGCTAATCCTCGTCGGCAAACAGGCCGGGCGAGGGCCGGCTGATCAAACGCGGCCTAAGCTCCCAATCCGCTCCCTGAAGCATCCGTCAGCCAGCTCACCGAGGCGCCCCCGCGCCACGGCGCCTCACGACCAGTTAGCCAACGACTCAGCTGACCACCCCAGCGCCTCGACCTGATTTCCCGACGATAACCGTTGCCCCTCCCGCGCCGTCTGGCGGCCCCGCTCGACGCCGTCGCGCACGCCCGGCCCCGCGTCGACAACACGACGCACTACCTCGTCGATGAGGTCTATGCGTCCGCGGAGCCCTGACGCGCGGCGCAAGATCGGCGACGAATCTGGATGCCGACCCCAACTCCGCCTCAGACAGGCGTCTGGTGCTTACGGAACTGCTCGTCGGGTACTTCGCGAGAATCGAGCATGCCCGCATCGTGTGATGTGGATCCGTGATTTCGTTCGACGCACTGTTCTCGGCATGAGGGATGCCCGGCGTCACCGCGTCCAGCAGCTTCCAAGTCCTCCCGGAGGGCGTCTGTCAGCCAACTCTCGCCGAGCTGCGGCCCGGTCGCTGCGACGACGACACCACATCCGCGAGTCCCAGACCGCTTTACAGCACAGCAGCGACGGTCCGGCTCAACGCAGGTCGATCTCGACGTCGTGTTCCGCGAAGATTCCGAGCAGGCACTCCATGGTCGCCGCCGGCGCGAGTCGTCGCCGGTCGTAGCCGGCGACGAGGTGGTCACGAGCGACGGTCGAGTCGTGCCACACCAGCCGGAACGGCGTCGATGCGCCGAACCTTCCGCGAAGGCAGTCGTCGAAGGCGTCGAGGTTGCAGCCGAAGTATCCGCCCGGGCCGTTGATCGCTTCGCCGACCGCGCAGTAGAACCCTTCGATGTCCGTGACGTAACGGCCGTCGAGGTCGTACGTGGTGCCGGCCGAGCGGTCCTGGGCAACAGAGTGGTGGGCGGCCGCGACCATGACCCACTGGTACCGCAGCTCTCGGCCGTAGCCGGACCATATGTTCCTCTGAGCGGGCGGCCCGTGGTGCCAGTGCGTGAGAATGTCGAGGACTCCCGTGGGCAGCGGTTCCTGTGGGTCGCTGTCGACGGTCACGTCGAGGAGCTCGCCCCCGAACCGCGACGGCTCGCCTGACTCAACCGTTCCGGCCACCACCGCGTCGATCATCCGGTGGGCCGAGCCGTCGGCCGCGATCGTGTGCACCTCAGCGCGGATGCGACGGCGACGCAGGCTGGCCTTGGTCGACTGCCCGACCGCGTCGAGCGCGGCCAGCAAGGGCGCCTCCGGCCGGCAGCCGAGAAGCCGGACCCGCGGCACCAGCGGTGGCGCCTGCTCGCGGAACACGCCGCTGACGTCGCGGCATGTGCCGTACGGCGTCTCGTCCCCACCCAGGAGGACGAAATGGGCGACGTTGCCGGGACGCACCACGGCATCCGTGCGGTCGTAGACATGGACGAACCCGTCGAGGTCGATATCCACGGATCCGAGCCCCACCCGGCTTGGCCGCTGTCCGAGCACGAGCACGTCACCGAGGCACTCGCCCGACCAGGACGGCGACATGCCCTGCGATGGCGCGGGCGCCGATATCGCTACGTCACCGAGCCACGCCTGTTCGGTGCCGAGGGCCGCAGCGGGCAGCCGGTTGAGCAGGTCGGCGAACGCACCGTCCGGAGCGCAGCCAACGAGGGTAAACCGTTCCCGCGGTCGCTGAGGCAGGTCGACGAACAGTCCTTCGATCTCCGCGCACGCCGCCAGCGGCACATCGTCCTCATAGACGCGGTCGAAGCCGACGTCGCCGAGGAGCAGCCATCGCGGGCCCGCTGGGTGTTCCCGTATTCGGTACTCCTGCTGCGGCGCACGGCCATCCTTGGAGCCGGCGCTCGTCGTCACGCCAGGATCCTATCCGGGCTACCGCCCCGCGTAAGGAACGCGTCACCGCCCTTGACGACTCCGTACGGACCTGCCGTCCGATCCAAGGCCGGGGCGGCAGTCGGGTCCCTACTCGAGCCGGGGACCTCTTCTGATCAGCGCGAGCGAGATCATGATCACGACGATGCCGATGCCTTCCAGGAGGGTCGGCGCTTGCAGGAGCAGGTCCTCCGTCCCGTACCCATCCGGCGTGGCAGCCCGGGTTGGATCCGTCCGGTCGACGCGTACCGCAAGTACGTCCCCGACGTGAAACTCACCCTCGTCGAGTTCGCTGGAGAACCGCTCCCGGTGCCGCACACCGTCAAACGTGTAGTCCACGGTCAACCTCGTGGCGGCGAACGAACGACTGATCTTAAACCGTTCGACGTGGGCCACCCGGCCGGCCGTCGCGGCGCCGACACGTACCCGCTCGTCGATCGCCGCAGTCAGCCGAGCGTCGAGCAGGATCCCGCCGCCGATCAGAAGGGTGCCCAGGACAACCGCCAGGACCAACCTCAACTCTCGCCCACCGGCCATAGTCACACCCGTCGCTACTCACCTGATCACTGAAACATGACCGCTCACGGTGAGCGGCCCACTTCCCAGGCTTGGCGTCGCAACTCGTCCAACACCTTGCCTCCACGGACGGCCCAGAAGATGACGGCCTCGTCGTGGTGGTCTCGCACAAACTTGATGCCGTTTACCAGCACGGGGACATGGCCGAACCGGGAGATCGATACGAGGTTCGTGCGGGTGATGCGGAAGTCTCCAAACAGCGACGAGACGATGATGTCGCTCGCCCCCACGCGCAGCCGAGCGAAAGGCCACGTAGCACTCCTATGACTCCTAAAACCCTGTCCCCATGAACTCAGCCCACGGTCAACGTAGGCGACGCCCCCGCGCGCGCTGAACTCCTTGCCAACCACCCGCCGATCATTACTGATGCTCGCAACCTCTGCGCCATTGATCAGGCGGGAATGCGACGCCGAACCCGCCCTGGGAAGCGGGCCCACTCGGCATGACAGCGCGCCGAGACCGATCGGGTGAGCCCACGAGACGACACCGTCGAAGCCACCGAAGCGGTCACGGACAATGAGCCGATCAAAGCTGCAACGAGGGCTCGCGACTCGACACCCTCACCATCCGTCGCTACCGCGATAAGCTGCGCCGATGCGCCTGGCCGTTCTCGGACCACCCGGCTCCAACAGGGAGACCATCGCCAGCACCATCGCCGCGCGTCTCGGCGTTCCCTGCATCAACCCTGCGGACATAGTCCAAGCCGAGATTCGGGCGAGTACCCCGGCCGCACTCCAGGCCCTGCAGCACATGAACACTGGTGAACTCGTGCCGGAACAAGTGCTCCTCTCGATGATCCGCGACCGCCTCACCCAACCCGACATCGCTGCCGGCTTCGTCCTCGACGGCTTCCCCAACCAAGCCATCACCGCAGCGGCGCTCGACGCCCTGTTGTCAGAGCTCGGCGCACCGATCGACCGAGCGATCGACCTCAACCTGCCCGACGCCGAGGTCCTGCACCGCCTGGCCGGCCGCCGCACCTGCCGCGACTGCAGCCGAGCCTGGCACACCGAGAGCGCCGCCCCGACACGCCCCAACATCTGCGACCACTGCGGAGGCAATCTGGTCCAACGCCACGACCACACACCCGAACGCATCACCGTGAGCCTGCAGTCCTACCGACCATCTGCGGCCGTCACCCTCAACCACTACAGCTCCCTAGCCAAGCTGTTCTCCATCGACGCCACCCTCACGCCAGCGGAGATCACCACCAAGGCAGTCGCATGATGTCAACCGCTCGCCCGCCAGCGACGCAGCACCGCCGTTGACGCACCACAAGAATGAGCTATTCGCATCCGCCGAAGAGGTCACCGCCCAGGAAGCCCTGGCCAGATGGCTGCCAGTGGGATTTGAGTCTCAACTGCCGGAATCCCTGCCAACTCCGCCGTGGCGGGTCTAGAACCGCACGTCGATGCAGCATCGTCCCGGCGGCTGGCGTCGGCGAGCCCAGGACGACAAGCCGACAGCAGGCAGGCGGGGAGCAACCGGCGATCACCACTTCGGTGTTCTCTGGGAGGTCACGCCAGACCGCTCTACCGCATCACCGCAGGTCAAAGCCCCGTGCTCGGTCCCGGAACGGTGAGCACTTCGGACGCGGTGACCACTTCGCCAAGCTGCACCCAATCTGCCCCCACTTGCAAGGCCAGGGTATCCAGCAGCCCCTTACTGCCTTGACCTGCACATACTTCCTTGCCAGGGAAGATAGAGAGCTGTCTACTGCCGTCCGAAACCGCGGAGCACTCCGTGTGAATCAGGACGCCGCACCTACTCTGACCTGCGTTAACGAGAACGTGCAGGTCGGGTGGGTACAGTTGGACGTCGTTCAGTGCCGTTGGACGCTGTTCAACGCCGTTCAGTGCAACCGTCTGCTCCCATGCCGCTCCCCCAATCTCGGGACTACACCGCCAGCGGCTGGTCGGCGGATATGGCCGGCTGTCGCCCAGGCAGGGGTCGGTGCGGTTGCCTGATGCGTCGTCAGACCATCAGCAGCGATGCGTCGCTGCCTCCACGCATGTCGCCGGAGGGCGCCGGCACATGGCCCATGGCCGAGCGTCTGGTTGCCTCGCGGGAGGTGGGAGACGGCGAGCACTGACCGATCTGGCGGGCCGCCGCGTCGGAGCGGGTGCTGCGTGACCTCGTCCGGACTGGCTTCGCGTCTGCCCGATCTGCCTCGGTCAGTTGCCGAACAATCTCGGCGAACCCGACGTCGGCCACGATTGAAGCCGGCCACCCGCGCCATGCCGCCCCCGAGCCATTGATATTTGGCCAGGCCCTCGGACGGCGGCAGAAGAGCAAAGGGATCCCTCGGCACAGTCAGATCCCAAGGCGTTCGATCAGCATCTCGATGTTGGGCGCAACCTCGATCCAGTCCGCCGCTGTGCTGAGGTAGATCACCGATCAGGAGAGACCGGTCGGGATCCACGTCACCGGGCGGGCTCTGCCGGTCCGGTTGACCGAGGTAGAACCCGCGATAGTCCTCAGGGATGTCATCGAGCCAGCGCCTGTTGGCCGTCATCCGACTCAAGGGAAGGAACTGCGGGGCTACGGCGTCCTCACCGAAGACTCCCCGGTACGTCGTCGACGAGCGGTCTGGAGCTACCCACCGACCCTGCTGCAGCACCCGGAGGAGCGCAGACGGGACCGGCAAGCTGTCGATGATCATGTAACTATCATCGGTGCTCCGAGCGGTCCCCACAAGACTTCGACGCACACCACCAGCGGCAGATCCGGACGTAGAAATAGACCATGGCTGTGTTGATATACCAAGGTCGTACGCGCTGTTAAGTCTGGCCCTGGTTAAGACTGGTCGGACATCAAGGGCGTGCAGCTACAAGTGCGGTCCCTGGCTTGTTGCATTGGGGTGCACGAGTGGTGCGCGGTCACCCTGGAGGGCGGCCATCAGCTGATCCAAGCCCAGCGAACCCAGCTCCATGGCCCGACGGTGGAATGCGCGCCGGTCGCCGGGGAAGGACGAGCGGCCGGCCAGCCACACGCGCTCACCCACCTTGTAGGCCAGCGCCTGCCCTGGCCGGCCCAGGTAACGCGCGAGTTCGGTGGACGCGTACGGCCCCTGGTGACAGCGGTACCGCAGCAGGTTCAGCGCAGCATCCGGCGTCCACACCGCGTTGTCACCAGACGGCATCGGCAGCCGCAGGTGCAGGCCGATGTCGACCACGACGCGTGCCGCCCGCAGGAGCTGCATGTATAGATGTCCCAGTCGAGCACCCGGCTGTTCATAGAGACCGAGCTCGTCCATGAACCGCTCGGCGTAAAGTGCCCAGCCCTCCTGGCTGCCGGAGAGGCCGCCAAGCAGGTTCAGCCGCTGCCCGAGGCCTCCCCGGCAGACTTCGGAGCCGAGGTGGAGGTGATGGCCGGGAACCCCCTCGTGGTAGGCGGTGCTGTAGGCGTACCAGGTGGGGTAACTCGCTGCGTCCTCGGGGAGAGACCACCAGACCCGGCCCGGCCGCGTCAGGTCCCGCGACGGCCCGGTGTAGGCAATGCCGGACGACGTGGTCAACCGCGACTCGATGCGCCGCAGTGGGGTGGGAATGTCGAAGTACACACCGTCCAGCCGCTCGGTGGCGGCCTCCAGCAGCTCCTGCAGCCACGCGGCGAACGCCTCCCTGCTGTGCAGCGTGCCGGGTGCGTCGGGGTTGGCGAGCCAGGCAAGCACCTCTGGCACGCTCCCGCCCAGGGCCTTCGCCTCTGCGATCAGCTCTGCCTCTATCGCTCGGAACTCGTCCCAGCCCCAGTCGTACAGCTCGCGCAGGTCAGGCTGGGCCGCGAGGAAGGTACGCACCCAGAGTGCGTACCGCTGCTGGCCGAACGCTTCCTCCTCAACGGCCCGCGGTGCTAGGTCCGCGGTCAGCATCTCGGCGAGTTTCTGGTACGCCTCTCGCGCGCCCGTCACTGCGGCCTGCAACGACGCCCGCTGACGTCCCTCGCCGTAGCGATCCACCAGGGAGGCATCGCCGTCGACCCAGGTGCGGCAGCGCCGCGTGACGAGCTCCACTTGACGCCGCGCCGGCACATTGCCGCGCTTCGCAGCAAGCAGAAGACTGCGGGCGTACCCGTCCAGGGCCGCGGGGATCGCGGCCAGGCGTGCGCCGACACGAGCCCAGCCCTCCTCGAAGGCCGCGCCCTCGGCGCCACGGCCGGGGACTGCGGCCTCGACGGCCTGGCGGATGAGCTGGAGCGGACCGGTGGCCGCCGCGTGCAGTTCGCGCAGATCCTCCCCGGCATCATGGAAGGCGATACGCGCATGCAGCCGTTCGGCGAGGTGGGCGTGCAGCGGGGTCGCGGCCGGCAGTGCGTCACCCAACATCTCGAGCTCGCGCAGGGCGCGGGCTGCGAGGTCGGCGCGGGCTTGGTGGCCCTCCGGGCCGTAGTCGGTAAGCCCGTCGATATCCTGCTCACCAGCCTCGACGACCGATGTGCAGGGGTCGAGGCCAGCCACCTCACACAGGAGCCGATCCGCGAAGTCCTCGATCACGGGGGCAATGCTAGGACCCTCCCCTAGCTGCCGTGGCGCGAGCCTGCATCGATCGCGGCAAGCGGTTCACAACGTCTGACAACTTCCGCTCATCGTCAAATCCGTGCACGTGATCATGAGCTCGGGAAACATGACTACGAGCTCAGGTACCAGATCGATCATGGCGTCGGCCAGACCGATGCCGTTGGCCGCGTCGGCGCTATCGTGCACCGCATGCGCGTTCCCGGTTGGCTCGACGACACCCGGACCTCCTACGACACCGTGGCGGTCAGCTACGCCGACCTGCTCCGCGACGCCCTCGCCCGCGAACCGTTCCAGCGGGGCATCCTCGCGCTCTTCGCCGAACTGGTCCGCGCCCAAGGAAACGGGCCGGTCGCCGATGTCGGCTGCGGCCCCGGCAGGATCACAGCCCACCTGTACAGGGTCGGCCTGGACGCGTTCGGCGTCGACCTGTCACCCGCGATGATCGACGTGGCCCGTCGGGACCATCCCGGCCTACGCTTCGAGGTCGGCACCATGACCCGCCTCGAACTGGCCGACGACTGCCTAACCGGCCTGCTCGCTTGGTTCTCCCTGATCCACGTCCCCGACGACGAGGTGCCAACGGTCCTTGCCGAGTTCCACCGGGTGCTGCGGCCCGGCGGCGTCCTGCTGCTCGGCTTCCATGCCGGCGACGGCAGCCGGCTCAAGACCGAGGGCTACGGCGGACACCCGATGAATGTCTACGTGCACAGCCGCCCACCGGAACGGGTCGCGGCCTGGCTGGTCGCCGCCGGGTTCACCGTCGAAGCGGAGATGAGGCACCGTTCTGCCCCGAACGTCGAGGGTGGGTTCGTCTTCGCCTACCGATGAGAGGGGCGGAAGCATCCGTAGTCGCGCCCCAGAGAGGCCGGAGGTCGTCGCCTTCCTTCAGGGTAAGGCCACCTTCGCGGGACCGTTGGCCTCCCGGCTGGCCGGCGAACCGCCGGCGGTCCGGCATGGACCTCCCCGAGCACCTCACTGGGTGATAGGTCGGCGGTACCAGAACCGGGGTAGCGGTTTAGCGAGGGTGGCCGGATGGCCAGGTGGAGAAGGCTGGCCAGCTGGGGAATGGGACAACCCGCCAACCTCATCGCGGCCCAGAGCTGCCGATCGGACTACCCTGAGCGTCGTGGCGACCATCGAGCAGCTTGAGCGGAGCGTTTGGCCGGACCCCGGCTCGGATGCCTCGTTTCTCATGACACGTTGCGGCCCAGCTGCGACGCAAGCCGTTGGCTGAGTGCACGGTCGAAGACCTGCGCATCATGCTCGGTCAGGAGATTGGCGTGCCGGCTTTGCTGCCTCTCGCAGTTCAGGTCCTGCTCCGAGATCCCTTGGCCGAGGGCGACTACTACCCGGGGGACCTGCTGTCCAACGTGCTGCGGCTACCCGACTCGGCGTTGTCGAGCCTACAAGGGGAACGGAAGCGACTGGCGTCTGCTCTGGCTGAGATCGTTGCCGGTCGTTGCTCCTCCGATCCTGACCTCAGGCTCCGCGATCGGGATCGACTGCTTCGGGACGCCAGCCTGCGGTTCATCGCTCGATGAGAGCTGATTCCCCTGTCGGGCAGACGTTGTCGTCGGCGCGTGAAATCGGGCTTTGGCACATTCTGTGATTGATCTTGGCGGTAGTTCACGGGCTGGTGAGGACGCGTTTGCGAAGGAGATCGAGGTTCGCGCGGCCGTACATCTGTCGCTTGATCTCTTGATGCGGTTGACCTGTCCTTCGACCGGGCCTGAGCTCCAGGGCTGGGCGAGGCCTGCGGCGACGGCGTCTCGGTCGCCGGCCAGGCGGGCGGCGAAGTCGCGGATTTCGGGGTATCCGGCGTGGCGGGCGCGGTCGATCCAGGCGTCGAGGTGCTGCCCGGTGCCTTGGTGGCGGACCACTGCGGCGAACCTGCGGGCTCGTGGCCGCGAGCCGCGGTGACTCGTCGTGGCCGGGCGTCGTCGAGCCGATGGGTGTGCCGGCGCCGAACGCGGGTACGCCCAGCCGGACGGACCCAGGGGGAGGCGTGATGGCGGGCGAGGCACCCGACTACTTCCAGCCCGAGGCTGGGCTGGTGATGACGCACCTGCTGATCGTGCGGGATGTGGACCGCTCGCGGGAGTTCTACCGGCGAGTGCTGGGAGCGACAGTGGTGCGGGAACGCCAGCCGGCGATCCTGCGGTTCCACAACAGTTACATCGTGATCAACGACGAAGGTGGCCCGACCGACGACAAGCCAGGTGTGCAGGCGCAGGCGCCATCGGATTCGCGGACGCTCAGCAGCGCCATGAACATCCGGGTCACCGACGTCCGAGCCGTCTACGAGCAGTGGCGATCACGGGGTGGGGAGTTCCTGACCGAGCCCAAGGATCATGGCGTCGAGATCCGATGCTACCTACGCGACCCGGACGGCTACCTGATCGAGCTCGGCCAAGGCACCGGAATCCTCGCCGAGATGGGCCGCGCCACCTCCGCCTGAGCGACTGACACCCGCACCCGGTTCGACAACTTGGCGCGGGTTCTGATGCTGGGAACCAGCCGGGGCAGTCACGTCGTAGGGGGCATGACGCGTAGCAGCGCTCTCGTGCCCATCCAACGGCCGCCGCCAGCGCCCCCAAGTGGTGAGCTCGCGTCGTGGGCTGGCACTTGGTCACGGACCTGGCGCTGGTCACCGGCCTGGATCGACCGCGCCTGCCACGCCGGCTACTCCGAGATCCGCAGCTTCGCCGCCCGCCTGGCCAGCGGCCGGGACGCCGTCGTCGCCGGCCTCACCCAGCCCTGGAGCTCAGGCCCGGTCGAAGGACAGGTCAACCGCATCAAGAGATCAAGCGACAGATGTATGGCCGCGCGAACCTCGACCTCCTCCGCAAACGCGTCTTGGCCGCCTCATGAGCTGTCGTCGCGATGATCAATCACAGAATGTGTGCCAGAGCCCGATTTTCACGCGTCGCCGACAGTCGTGGACCGTGCAGCCTCGCCGACCTACGCGATACGAGATCAAACTGCCTGTCTCACCAACCTGCGCACATGGCGGCTAGCAGCGGAAACACCGCTCGACACCTCACAGCACTAACCCTGCCGTCCGCCGGACTCTTGCGGGCTAGACGCGGACCGCTCGGTGGCAGGTCCGGGCGCCCGCGGCTTCCTCATTTGCTCGACGGCATCGGCTCACCGGACAGACTGCCGTAGACGAGAACGATCAAGAGCATGACGCCGGCCGCAGCGAAGATCGCGCCCATCACCCGTTCCAGCAGGATGAAACGGACCAGACGCTTGTCGTAGCGGGCATCCGGTAGCCAGCGCCACGGCGGAATTCGCCGTAGCACGTTCGCGGTAGCCATTGACCGGCGCACGTGCCATTCGGTCACGCCTCGGAAGTTAGCGGCCAAGGCGACACCGATGAGGCCCGTGGTCAGACTCGTCATGACAGCGGCCACGAAGCGCCAGGTCCCCATCTGATCTCCTCGGGCGTGGTCACCGGATCATAGATGACCCTGGCCTCGCAAGATCAGGACTCTTGTCGGCCGTCGTCCTGTTCGCCATGCTCCGCGACAAGATCCCCTACCAGCCCTGCCCAGCCACGCCGATCGCCGCTTGACGAAACCCATAGGGACACCCCCGATGCCGGGCTCGTCACAGGGCTGTTGCCGTCGAGCCGGGACGGTCGCATCCTGCCGGTTGTCGGCAACCGATCTACAGGCTGCCGGCGCAGCGCCCATGGAGCTATGGCCGACGCCCGGTCAGCGACCGACTAGGGCCTGTTTCAGAAGTTGATCCACGGGCTCGTCTCCGTCGATGATCTTGTGGTGGGTCGTGGTGATCTGACCGACGAGCAGTGGATGATGTTGGAGCCGCTGCTGCCCGCGTCGGTGGGGCGTGGGCGGCCAGCGGTTTGGTCGCGTCGACTATTAATCAACGGGATCAGGTGGCGGGTGCGGACGGGGTGTCCGTGGCGTGATCTGCCACCGGAGTACGGACCGTGGCAGACGGTGTATGGGCTGTTCCGGCGGTGGCAACGCTCCGGGGTGTGGGCGCGGATCCTCACCGCGTTGCAGGCCAGGGCGGACGCGGCCGGCTTGATCTGCTGGGAGGTCAACGTCGACTCGACGATCTGCCGGGCTCATCAGCACGCCGCCGGCGCCCGACGCGACGTCGACGCGCAGCGGGAGCCAGCCGGTGGGGTGGTGTCTGAGCCTGCCGATCACGGACTCGGCCGCTCCCGCGGTGGCCTGACCACGAAGATCCACCTGGCGTGTGAGCAGGGCCAGAAGCCGCTGTCGATCCTGGTCACCGCCGGGCAGCGCGGGGACTCGCCGCAGTTCGTGCCGGTGCTGCGGGGTATCCGAGTGCCCCGGCTGGGACCAGGCCGACCACGGCAGCGGCCGGTTCGGGTGCGCGGCGACAAGGCGTACTCGTCGCGGGCCAACCGTGAATATCTGCGCCGCCACGGGATCAAGGCCACCATCGCCGAGCCCGCCGACCAGGCCCGCAACCGTAAGAAGCGCGGCGCAGCCGGTGGCAGGCCACCAGTGTTTGACGTCGAGGACTACAAGGCCCGTCACGCCGTGGAGTGCGGCATCAACCGGCTCAAACGCCACCGGGCCGTGGCCACCCGCTACGACAAACTCGCCGTCCGCTTCGAAGCTGCCGTGCACGTCGCCGCGATCAACGAGTGGCTCTGACCACCGAGCATCACTCATGCGAAGCTGAGCCCGCTGACCAGCAAAGCAGGGAGACACCGGATGGCCGCCGACTACCACCACGCCGACACCGAAGACGGCGACCACATCGACGACCCCTCCGAAGACGCCCTGTTCATGCTCATCGACGAGCTGAACCACGCTGACAACACCTTCGTCACGATCAACCCTGCCGACGACGACCAAGCCTGGTACGCCTCGATCTCACTGCTCGACGACGACACCTACGAAGTCGAACGCCGTGACGCCCACCAGCAGATCCACGACCTCACCATCGAGACCGACCCCGGCCACATCGCCAGAGCCCTCACCATCTGGCTAGCCAGCCGCCACTACCCCAACCGACCAGCCTGAACCTCAGTCCGTACTTCTGAAACAGGCCCTAGTGGGCGGTGTTGTCGTCCGAGTACGGGCCTTCACGCAGGGCGTGAGCCAAACGGATGAGCACTTCGGATACTGTGAAATCCCAGCCCACCAGTCGGGGGCCGGTCCAGTTGATGCCTATCCGGTAATCCTCATTGGCGAGTTCCGGGAGCTCGTCCTTGCGCCACGCCTCCAGGGAAATGGGGACAGGCCGCAGGTCGTTGCCCCAGACGTCGGCCGCTCGCTGAGCACGAGCCTGGGACGACCAGTACGGCATGGCTCGGGTGCCGCTGGAGATCTCTGGAGCGGGACTTCCCTGGGCGTCACGCACGAACCACACGGTTTGGTGACCAGCGACCTCACGGAAGAACGCCGCTGCCTGACTACCGCTCTGGCTCACGAGCGGTGAGGCTAGCAGCACAGATCTCCAGACTGTCAGCGGTAGCGACACTGAACCGGTGTCGCCTCAGCATCAGCGCAACGGCTTTGACCGGAGGTGGCGTCGGCCCGGGTCTCGCGGCGCAGCCCGGGCGGCTTCCCGGCGCATGGATCTGCCGCGCATGGCGCCGCGTGGAGCCGTGATGCTCTCCCCGTGTAGCGCCGGTGTTCGGCTGGGAGCCGTCATCTCGGAACTGGATCAAGGGTCGGGGCCCGGGTGGCCGAATCATGATCATGTCCGGTTGTAGTATGTGGATTCGCTGGGTGTGGGGGATGGTATGGGCGCGAAGACGGCGCTGTTGGCTTTTGCTGATGGCGACTTGCGGTCGGCGTTACTGGATGCGAGGCCGTCTGCTCCGGCGGACGCCGAGGTACTCGTGCGGGAAGCTTTGCCCGGGTATGACGTGACGTTGGTGGGTGACAGCTCTCTCGATGCGAGTTACCCGCCCGATGACATTACGTGTGCCACGGTGCTGCCGGGTGCTGAGGTCTTGTGTGACCGCAGGCTGGTTCTGGAGCGGCCCTCTGAGCTGCCCGCGCATCTGCTGGCAGCGGGCGCGGGCAGGCGGATCGTCATGCATGGGATGCATTCGGTCGTTGACTGGCTGTGCTTCGCGGTGTGGGAGGACGGGAGGCTAATTCGCTCCCTGAGTCTGTCGCCGGATGGTGGGATCGTGGAGAACATCGGCGAGCCGTTCGACTTCGAGCGGCCGTACTGGGCTGGTGAACATCCGGTCGAACCGGTCCCGGGATGCTCCGACGAGGGTCCTTATCCGCTGCCGTTCCATCCGTTGGAGTTGGGCGAAGAAGCCCTGCGCGCTTTGTTCGGTTTCGTCATCGAGGGTTTCCCGGCGCCGGACGACATTGAGGCGCACACCGTTCGCATGTACGAGTTTCGCGTCGTTGATCCGTCCGGTGACGAACAGGCGGCACGCGAGGCGGCCTACAAGCAGGCGCTGCGTGACATGGGGCCGCCCCGGTTGTTCCGGCTGCGCCCGGACGGGAGGATGCGCGAGATCAGCTGGGATGAGTTCTCGGGCCGTCCAGCTCCGGAGAACTCGTAAACCCAACAGTGATGTCCGGGCACGCATGACGTCAGCGGCGTAGCTTCCGACGGCCTCCATCACTTCCTGCGTGTGGACGTCGTCGCCCAGCGGCCTGGCAAGCAGATGCAGACGTCATCACGCCGTTGTGCTGGCCCAGTAGTCCCGCTCGGGCAGTAATACCCATTGGTCGGGTGGGCCGGTGATGCATCGGGCGTCGGCAGGGCGCAGGCCCACGAACCCGCACGTGTATGCGGGGGCCTGCAGCCGGTAGAGGTAGCTGAGCAGAACCACCTGGCTGGTGTCTGTGCTCCACGCGGCACCGCCGGGGTGCAGGTCCCAGCCGATCGTCTGCCCGTCGCGGTGAATGCTGCCCTGGTTCCCGCTTTTCGGGTTCGCGTACAAGCCGTAGGCGACGGTGCCGGCGGATAGCAGCCGACCGACCAGGGGTGTCTGAGGCTGGTATCCCCACGGCTGAGTGATCACGCAGCCCCCGGGCACGTCGGTGACGCCGACGAGCAGCAGATCGTCCATCTCCGGAAGCCAACCCCAGTCACCGTCGTCGCCTGGTTCGGGATCCTTGTCGACGTCGTAGTGGGCGAGCAGTTCGTCTTCGGTCATCGGGGTGCCGTCGAGCCGCCGGATCGCCTCGCTCGCGTCGATCCCGGCGACGCAGAGAAGCCCGGTCCCGTCGTAGTAGTGGACCTGCAACCGTTCGCCAAGCTCACCGGCCAACACGACGGCATCCCGCTCGGCTGGGGCCAGTTCGACACCGGCAGGCGCGGTGCCGAACAGGTCGGGTTCGGGGCCTGCGAGGCTCAGCCGGCCGGGTGACCAACCGGCCATCATCGACTGCCACGGGTCTGCACCAGCGGCTGCGAGCACCCGGGCGTTGTCGTGCCGCCGTGAGTAGACCGCCAGCCACAGCGGGGACCGGCCGTCAGACATGACGTCCACATCGGCTGCCGCCGCGGCCATCGCCGCCACGACTGCGGGCGACGAGTGCTGAGCCGCGACGTGCAGGGCCGAGTCATGCCCGAGCGGCATGCAGGGGTCAACTCCCGCTGCCAGACGAGCCCGCACCTCATCCTCGCAACCAGCAGCCCACAACGGCACTCCATCCCACCCCGTCATGACCAGCCCTCCCGTCGCCTAGCAACGACGCGACGCTAAACGACGCATACGACACAACTCGCGGGAGATTGCGGATAGCTCCAGCAGAGCAAGGGCAAAAGTGAATCGAGCCAAAACGCGCCGGCCGCGCCGAGTGCGCCTTCAGACTGCCGCGCGCGGATCGACCGATCGGCAGTGATCGCCTCAGCCACCGCCACCCGCGCTCGCGCCTCTCGTGCGGGTCGGTGATGGAGCCCGGCTACCTCTCGGCCTGGTCGGAGTCACCCGCGGCGGCGATTACCTGAGCCAAGCCAGCTCAATGCCACTTGCGTCGAAGGGCTTCAACGTCCTCCGCAAGCCACCGGTCGACGGGGGAGCTGGCAAACGTGGTGGGAGCGGTGCGACGACTCCTTTACTCGGCTGGTTTATGCTTACAGCGACCTGGACAAACGTGCGTGAGCATGCCGCTGGGCCACCGGACTACTGGGGGTCAAGGGGTCGTCGGTTCGAATCCGGCCGTCCCGACAAAGAAAAAGCCCTGACCAGCGGGAACACTGGTCAGGGCTTTGATTTTCTCCTATGGAGATTTGAACCGCCCCCGAAAACCCCCCGTTTACGTGGTGCGGCAACCAAGTTCGTCATCGGTGTGCATCGTTCTCGCCTGTCGATGATCCGTGGCTGCTCGGGTGGCTGCCGAGCCGTTCGAGGATGCCGGACACGTCTGGGGCTTGTACCGGCTTGGCGATGTAGTAGGTGTCGGTGACCTCCTCGCTGGAGTGCCCGAGTTGCGCCGCCGCGCTCTTGGTGTCGGTCTCCTCCTTGATGAGGGTGGCGACGGTCTTTCGGAAGGTGTGCGGGGTGACCCAGTCGAGGTCGGCTTCGGCGCGGGCCTGGCGCCACTGCCGGCGGACGTTGTTGGGGGAGAGCCAGGTGCCTCGTCGGGAGGCGAAGATCGCGTCGTGGGGGTTGTCCGCGGCGGTGAGTTTGCGGGCCATTAGCATTCGTTGTTCCGCCAAACCTGCAGAGAGACGGAAACAGGACGCAAGTCGTTGCCCCAGATGTCAGCCGCTCGCTGAGCACGAGCCCGGGACGACCAATACGGCATGGCTCGTGCCCCGCTGGAGGTCTTCGGAGCGGGACTTCCCTGAGCGTCGCGCACAAACCAGACGGTTCGGTGGCCAGCAACCTCGCGAAAGAACGCCGCTGCCTGGCTACCGCTCTGACTCACGAGCCGTGAGGCTAGCAGCACAGATCCCAGGTTGTCGGCGTTAGGGCGTGTTTCAGAAGTGGAGATCGTCTGATCCGACGTCGGCGTGTCGGTGATCGATAAGGGGCGAGGGTCTCCGGTAGGTGGTTCAACGACCAAGAAGAACCCTTTACCGGAGACCTCGTGGCCACCTTGGCGGTGACGAGGCGCCACGATCTGACCGACGCTCAGTGGGCGGTGTTGGAGCCGTTGCTGCCGTGTCGGCGTCGGTTGGGGCGTCCGCCGAAGTGCAGTAGACGGCAGTTGATCGACGGGATCCGGTGACGGATGCGCGTCGGTTCGCCGTGGCGGGATGTTCCGGCTGCGTATGGGCTGTGGCAGACGGTGTATGGGTTGTTCCGTCGGTGGCAGCGGGCTTGGGTGTGGCAGGCGGTGTTCACCGCGGTGCTGGCCCGCCAGGACGCTGCCGGGCGGATCGGGTGGGACGTGTCGGTGGATTCCACGGTGATGCGGGCGCATCAGCACGCCGCCGGGGCCCGCCGCGACGGTCACGCTCAGGTCGAGGCGCCCGGTGGTGTGCAGGTCGAGCCGGACGATCACGCGATCGGCCGGTCGCACGGAGGGTTGAGCACCAAGCTGCACCTGGCCTGTGAGCAGGGCAGCCGGCCGCTGGCGATGCTGCTGACCGTGGGGCAACGCGGCGACAACCGCGGCTTCGTCCCGGTCCTGGACCGCATCTGGGTCCCTCGTCTCGGGGGTGGCCGGCCCAGGACCCGACCGGATCGGGTCCTGGGCGACAAGGCGTACAGCAGCGCGGCAAGCCGGGCCTGGCTACGCGCCCGAGGCATCAAGGCCACCATCCCGATCAAGGCAGACCAGGCCCGTAACCGCGCTGCCCGAGGCTCACACGGCGGACGCCCACCGGCCTTCGACCCCGAGATCTACAAGCAACGCCACGCCGTCGAGTGCGGCATCAAACCAGCTCAAACAAAACCTGCCCTGGCCACCCGCTACGACAAACTCGCCGTCCGCTACGAAGCCATCATCACCATCGCCGCGATCAACACCTGGCTCCGCACCCACTTCTGAAACACGCCCTAGCCCGCTCCCCCGACTACGCAATAGCCACCGCTTGACGAAAGCCGGGGGACTTCAGGATTCGTATCGGCATGGGATCGACACCGTAGCCGCACACAGAACGACTTCATGTGTCCCTAGCCAGCCGAGCTCTAGATATCGAAGGGCAACAACTACAACTCCTGACCGGTCTCTTTCTGGTCGCCGCGGGACTGCATGAGCAGGGACTGCGCGCGTTCGCACTCCGCAGCCAGTCTTTCGAGATCCCTGAGCTTCAGGGCGTCAGGGGCGGCGCTGTCAGCCCCGGCCTCCTCGTCGTTGTCGTGTACGCCCGACTCCATCAGGTCGTCCAATGACTTCAGGAAGGAGAACTCGTCGTCGGGAAGCTTTCTGGCCAGTCTCACCCATCTGGCTTCCTTGGTTGACGCCACCTGCGCGGCGCTGTAGACGAGAGAGCGAACGACGTCGCGTGCGGCGCTCTCCACCGCCAGCGCCGTGGACAGCAGCGCGTTGGAGGCGACTTGTTCGGGGGTGGGCGTGTTCTCTGCATCGAATTTGCGGTAGAAGGCCCAGGGCGGTGCCTTGGGGTCGAGTCTGGCGAGGGCTCGGTGTAGTGCCTCGTAGGTCGCCATTGGACGCTCGTCGCTACTAATGGTGTGGCGATGGCTCCACAGTCGCAGGATCTCGCCGGCACACTCCCGGCGAAGCTCCTCACGCTCGGGGCCCGCTGGTGCATGTTCCACACGGGTTATCAGGTCGGCGATGTACTGCGCCATCCACCGGCCAAGGGTGTCATGGGTGTCCAGCATGGACGCGAGTTCCCTGCCGAGCGCGAGAATCTGGTCAAAGTTCGACGAACCCGCTGCGGCCGTCGAAGACGACAACTTTGAAATCGGGTTCGGTGTATCTGCTTGCTGGGTCATCTGATTCGGCCTTGTCGCCCGTGGCGGCGGGTTTGCGCCGCTCGATAGTCACTTTGAAGATCACGTTCATGTTCGTGGCGTCAGTGAGAAGACGCAGACTGTCGATTGTCGCGCTGAGCCGCTGCCCTTGGCTGCCCGTGGTGTGGTTGGCGCCGCGATCTACAAGATCGCGCCACACGTAGGAGCGCATCACGGCCTGACCGTCTCGATGCCAGAGCCTCTGGTCGGCATCTGAGCTCAGATCCAGCCAGGCGCAGGCCTCGTTCGAGGGCCTGGGGCCGGGGTATTTGACGCCGCCAGCCAGCGGATCACGCTCGTCGAGGCCGCCGACCAGGTCCGTATGCTTGATCCAGCCGAGCAGGCGATAGCCGGCTAGATCGATCTCGCAGTCGTCTTCTGCGGTCGGAACCCTGAAGTCGTAGCTGCTGGCGGACGCCTGCCAGGCGGCGAGGAGGTGGCTGGAGCGGCCGGGCTCGACGAGGGCGCTTTCCACCATGACGATCTCGGTGCTGTCGTGGTAGTTCTGCTCGGACCATTCCCAGACGGTGATCATTCCCGGGTCCGCTTCGAAGATCTGGGCGGTGAGGTCTTCTGACGTGACCGGCTGTGTCCAGGCGCCGTCGCGGTATGCCGCGTCGGACAGCGTGCTTCGATCAGCGGGCACCGGGTCGCGGCGGTCGGCGAGCCAGCGGCCGTCCGGGCGCGTCGGACGGAATCGCTGAAGCCAGTCGGGGAAGCTGTCGAAGCTATCGGGGTCGTCGCGGGCGGGTCTAGTGTCGATGAGATGACCGGCAACGGTCATCAGCGCGTGGAAGCTCAGATAGAAGTCAAGATCGTGAACAGTCGGAGTGTCGTACTTGTAGTAGTGGGTCTTCTGTCGGTCGAAGAGTCCCCGACTCTGGCGCAGGTCCTCGACGCGGCCCTCACGAACGTCGAGCCCCCACAGCGTGGTAATCACGTCGCCGGCCATGCGTACCACTTCTGCGGGGTCCATGGCGAAACAGCGCGCGAGCGGCTCGATCCAGTGCTCTTCGAAGTCGAAGTGAAAGCGGTAAGCGCCTTCCTGCCGCCGGCGCGGCCTTGAGCCGAGAGACTTGCGGCGTGTTCGGGTTGCTGGGACCTTGCTGATCGGCTTGTTACGTGCCGCCAGACGGGCGCGCTCATCGCTGTCCAGGTCGATTAGCCCGTGGCGGTCGAGCGCTTCCAGTAATCGGCATGCGCTCTCTCGCATCAGCACGTGGGTGTGCGTGCCGAGTGCCATCCGCCGTAGCTGCGCCTCGAAGGGTCGTAGGCTCGCTGGGTTGTCGATGACGACCCGTTCCAGGCCCATGAACAGCCACAACTGGGCATGCTGGTCGTAGAAGGCCACGCGGCTGTCAGCGAACGGCTGCGGAGGCGCGGCGTCGGCGAGCTCGGCGAGGGCATCGAGTTCTGCCTTGGCACCGAGCCGGCCGAGCAGGTGGACCACATGGGCGGCCAGCCAACGGGTCCGGTCGTCGGGGTCAGCCAACGCCGACCACACGTACCCGGCGGCGCAGACGCGCAAATCCTCTGGAGGAGTCAGCCCAGGCATCCATGGGCCGTCGGCGGTCTCGGGATCGATGAGGTAGTCGAGCTCGTCTGCGGCTTGGTCGAAGGCGTCTCGCGCGTCGGCGGGTGGCAGCCATTTCGCGGTGTTGCCGACCAAAGCGAAGCAGGACTCTGAGTCGAGCAGGTCGTTTCGTGCGCCGAGTTCCGCCAGCGCCGTGTCGTACAGGTCCTGCGGCGGCTGCCCAGTGACACGGCTCAGCATTTTGATGGACAAGGACCGGTACCTGCGTGTCACGATCTCGCCGCAGAACCGGCTGACCGCAGCTGTGGCCAGGGCACGGGCGGCGTCTCTCGCCGCACGGGGCAGGCCGGTGGCTTGCTCGAGCTTTTCCAGCAGCTTGCCGTGTGCGTACGCCTCCAGGTGGGGGTTCAGCGCGAAGGTCGTAATGGCCTCGTGCAGGTTGCGTGACGCGGTGGCGAGCACCGCGTCAATGAGGTCGTCGATGTTGAGGTTCCGGTGGCGGTCTAAGCACAGGCGGCGGGCCTGCTCAAGCCCTGCAGCGCAGGTCACGGCGATCGCGGCCAGTTCTGCCAGGTCGGGAGCTCTTCGCGTTTCCCAGGTGGAATGGGAGACGTCCCACGACATGCCGTGCCGGTGGGTCGCGGTGCAGTTGTCGACGGCTCGGTCTTTGCGGGCGTCTCGCGCGTAGACGGTGCCGGACAGGTCTACGGTGTGCCGTCCGGCAAGTTCGTCCAGGTGCTCGAAGTAGTCGACGGGATGCCAGTCGACGCGGTCATATTCGCCTGCGGCGTCGAAGAGCAACTGCGGGTGGGCCGACCCTGATTCCAGTGCGGTCTGCAGAGCCGCGCGGACATCGGACGTCTCGGCGAGGGGCAGTAGGGCTAGGCCCGCCAGCGGGGCCTGCTCGGCGAGGCCTTGACCTGGCTGCAGCAGTTGCCGTAGTACCAGATCAGCGTATCCGAAGTTGCGGCTGCGCCATCGGGCGGCGATCGCTACCGCAGACCGATGGCTGAACCCCGATACCGTCTGGATGCATTGAGCGTGGTCGGCGGCGTCTTCCAGGTAAGGGCTGAGCGCCTCGAATGTTCTGGCGACTCGGTAGGCCCGTTCAAGGTCTTCCCCGAGCTCACCGGCGCGCCGCGCGAGTGCGTTGATCCCCGCCCAGCGGTCCATGATGTCGTCGCCGATCTTGTCGGCGGTGTCCACCGCACGACCGAAGTAGGCCTTCGCCTCGCCGCGCATGGCCGGACGGATCGCTTTGGCGAGTGCGGCAAACATGTCGATCTTCTCGCTGGCGGCGACGTGTGCCCGGGTGACCTGCTCGTCCAACCGGCCTGCGACGGCGAAGATGACGTCGTCCATGTGCCGTGACAGGGCGCTGTGCCGGACGACGTCGATCAGCGTCGGCCAGAACATGTAGCCCCAGACGGTCTCCAGCCAGACACCGTACTTCGTGATCAAGGCGGGGTGTTGACGGCGGCTGAGGATCTGCGCCGACAGCCGTGCCACTGACGCCAGCATCAGACGCGGTGTCTGATAGTCGCTGACACTACGGCTGTAGGTGCTCGCGGCAAGCTGTTCGAGTTCCTCCTCGACGTCGTCGGGCGAACAGGCGACGCGTGCCCACAGACTCGCCCATGGCAACGACGGCGTGATGTTGCGCTTGAACTCCTCAAGGTCACGGGAGCTTGAGTAATTCTGCTTGTCGAGCTCCTTGAGCAGGTCGGGGTGGGCGAGATCCCGATCGGTGAGCTCGCAGCCATCGATACGTGCCTTGAGCGCGTATGCCTTCAGCAGCACGTCCAGCGACGTCCCGTGTGTCGCCCCAATTCCTTTGGGTGGCACGCTCGGCAGGTAGGGACTCAAGATCTTCCCCAGCTTCGCCGGCTCGGCGACGCCATGGGACGCCGCAGCCGTCACTAAAGCGATGGCGGCCCACAGGGCATCGAAATCGCTGCCGAAGGGGTCCGCGCCGTCAGCCACGCCGATACGCCCGGAATGCCCGTCGAACATCGCCAGCGCTGCCTGCGCAGCCGAGGCGTCCAAGGGCAGATCGAACTTTCCGGCTTGGCTGAGGGCGGCGAACTGGATGGGCATGCTGTGCTCGGCGGCCACGATCAGATCGGCCATCTGCTCGACACGGCCGGTCTCGATGAGACCGGCCGTCACGATACGTCCAGCCCGGTAGACGACCTCCGCAGGTTGCCAGCCGGCGAGATAGGCGACTGCGGCCTCAATCCCATCAGTGTTCACCAGGCCCAGCGCAACCTGCGCGAGGTCGGACCCGCCCAGCCGGTGCTGTCGACTTAGCGACTCAGGCAGCCTCGACCACCCGTCGATCCATTCCATGGCGCTACGCAGGCGGCTACGCGCAAGATCACGCTGACCGGCAGACGACAGAAGGCAGCCCTCGTAGGCCAGGTTCGAACCCGGCCAGTCCTCGCCAAGAGGCCCCCGCGCGACCAGCTCGTCCAGTGACTGCGCGTCGAGCAGGTCACCGGCCAGATGTGTGTTCGCCTTAATCAGCTCGCGGCGTCGTGTGTGGCCCAGGGACAGCGAGCCCGCCTTCAGTGCCAGCCGCACCGCCGCCGACCGAGCCTTCTGCTTCATCGCCGCCTTGAGCGCGAATTGAATCCGCTGCTGCTCAATTTCGGCCCGCTCAAGCGGGCTCAACGCGGGCAGGGCCGCACCGTCCACCGCCAGATCAACAAGATCGACCAGACGTCCGGCCTCCCACAGCAACTGCGGCAACGACGCCGCCGCATAAGCATGCCGGTCGGCGAGTGGCCGAAGCCGCTCGAGAAATCCGTCGAGCCGGCGACCTGCTGGTCGGTGGTTTCCCCGGAACCACGTCTCGGTCGGCTCGTCGCGAAACTGCACACAGCCGCCCTCGATCAGCAACGGCCGTCCGAGATCACTGACAAAGCTGTGGACCGCTTCGCTCGGCATATCACACAACTCGGCAATGACCTGCACCGGCACCCGAGGCCGCAGCGCGGCCAGTGCCTCGCAGATGCCGTCGACCTCAACGGTTGTCATCTTCCGCTCGTCGCGGACCTTCCCGACCGATCTCGCGATCACCGCATCAAGCACCCCGGCCGCGTCCGGCACCCCAGCCAGGGCAAGGGACCGCAGGCAGGCCACGGCGCTGGACTTGTCGGCCAGCGCCGTGGCCTGCACGCGCGGATTGCCAAAGGTGCGGTGGTGAAACTCCGCCACGTCAGCATCTGCCGCGTCCGCAAACCGGGCCCGCATGTGGGCACCGCTTTCTTCCAGGTTGAACCCACGCAACTCGATGCGCAGCGTGCCTGACGGCACCCCCAGCGACGCGACTCGCTCGGTGCGCGCAAACATCACCAATCGCACATTGGCCGGCAAGTTCTCCCGCAACAGGTCAGGCACGAACGAACGATGTCCGAACTCCCGCGCCGCAGTAACGGCATTGTCCGCCGCGTCCACCGCGATGACAAGCAGCGCATCGGGGCACCTCGCCCCCATCACGAATGCGCTGGAAGCTACCCGGTCAAGGAAAGCGCGCATGTAGTCCGCTGCGGTGGCGCTGGCCGAAGGCACCAACGGCTGACAGAGCCCACGAGCGGCGAGTTCGTTCGCGATCTGCAGCACCACCTGCCGGTGCTCGTGCCGCAGCTCGCTGATCAGACGATAACCGCCCGCGCCGAAGCAGTCATACGTGACGCATTCAGACCCGTCAGGAAGAAGCCTTTCAAGCGACTCAGCCAGCACGGACTTACCGACCCCGCCGACCGCATGTACGACAATCGGTCCCTGAGCACCCACGATCTGATCGGCGATGTCGCGGAACTGCTTTCGATCGAGGCGGTTCGCGACCGGCGCCAGACGGGAAGGGGCCGGCATGAGCTGGTCCTCACTCGTGCCAAGCGCTACCAGTACGTCTGATCGCCGGATGGAGTTAAAACCCTCCAGCGATGTAGCCCGCCGCGACACGATCTCTTTAAGGCGAAGCGGCGCATCACCACGCGCTCCCGGCAGGTAGTCACCAACCCTCCGCTCGAAATCCAAGCTCAACGCCGCCAGCCCCAGCTCAGGACTGCCAAGGTCAACCAAGCGGCAGAACTCCCCAGCAACCGCGTCGTCGTCGATCCCGAGGTAACCTCGCAGCAGTGTCATCTGGGACTTGTGCCGCGGCGCACTGCCAGCCGAGAGATCTTCCAACGTCTGGCTGACCTTCTCGCCCACAGGCCGATTAGACACGAGCCGGAAACTGATCTTGTCCAGCAGCGAGGCGTCCGTTTCCCGCAGCTTCGTGAACCGCTCGGCAAAGCCGCTCAGCGTCCCTTTGAGCTCAGACATCGTCCATGCTTCGCCGTCTCGGACAGTGGAGTGCTTCAACTGCCGGTACACCACACGGTCGGCGTCCAGAAGCTGCTCAGACCCGAAGTACTCCGCAATGTCGATAACCTGCTCACCTGCGACGATACCGTCGTCGCCAGTGAACTCCTCCGCCGACGCCCCTTCGATAGCCACGGCGGTCAGCGGAGCCATCGGCGGCAAGAGCGCTAAACACCGACGCGCCGCCCAGTGGTAATGGAACTGGTCGCCATCGCGGCTCGTGCGCAGCAGGTCTGTCTTCGCCATGGTCGTCTCAGCCTAGTACTCCAGCCGGGGATCGTGATCACGGCTCGATGAGGGCTTGTCGGGCGTAGTGGCTGTTCATGGCGCGGGCTTGGTGGCGGCGTCGGCGGATTGACCAGAGCAGCGGGTCGCAGAGTCGGCGGGTGGGTTCGATGATCAGGACGTGGAACAGGTGGCGTAGCTCGTTGACAGTCAGGGGGATGAGCCCGACCGGCTGGTAGCGGTGGCGGTGCTCGGTGGTCGCGGCGGCGAGGAACGCGTGGGCGAGGATCGCCAGGGTGCTCCAGCGGTGCCAGGAGGTCCAGCGGCGGTGTTGGTGCTGGTCGAGGCCGAGGCCAGTCTTCGCGGCCTGGAACGACTCCTCGATCTTCCAGCGCCGGCCGGCGACCGCGACGAGAGTGCCGAGGGAGACGACCTCGGGTGACCAGCAGCGGTAGAAGGCCAGTTCACCGGTGCGGCGGCTGCGGCGGATCAGCAGCCAGTGGTGCCCGCCGTGGGCGTCGGTGGCGTGGGGCAGGGCGACGAAGGACCAGTCGTAGTAGCGGTGGCCCTTCGCGCCTCGACCGGCGGAGAGCCGTTGCCAGGCGGTGTCGGGAAGCTCGGCGGCGAGGCCGTCGACGCGGTAGATGCCCAGGCCGGTGATCACCTGATGTGAGCAGGCCACGGCCAGGACGTAGCCCAGTCGTAGCTGACGCAGCCGGGCGGCCAGCCGCGGATCGCTGCCGTAGGCCTCGTCGCCGGTCGCCCACCGGCACGGCAGCCCAGCGGTGACCGCGGCGGCGATCATGCGGGACGCCAACTGCGGTTTGGTCGCGAAGCGCACCTGCTCAGGGACACCGGCCTCGGCGCGGCGATCAGGGTCGTCGCACCACGACTTCGGCAGGTAGAGGGCCGTGTCGAGCATCGCGTGCCCAGCCTCGGTGGCATAGACCAGGTGCACGGCGAGCTGACAGTTCTCGATCTTCCCGGCCGTGCCCGAGTACTGCCGCTGTACCCCGACGGTGTGCCGGCCCTTCTTCAGATCACCCGTCTCGTCGATGACCAGCACGGCCTCGACATCACCGAGATGCTCACCGACGAACTCGCGGACATCGGCACGAACCTCAGCGTCGTCCCACGTCACCCGGGTCAGCAGGTCCTGCATCCCGTCCGGGCTGGCGTCCCCGGCGTGCTCAGCGATGCTCCAGCAGTTCTTCCGCGGTAGCGGCGCCAACAGCCCTCGGACGAAGTCACGAACCCGGCGGCGCGGCTCGGGCCTGCGGAAACGCCGCCCGACCGTCAACATCAGCTCGTCGAACAACACCCGCCACCGCTGGGCGTCTACCCTGTATCCGGCAGCCACCGCTGCGTCATGGTCAGTCCACACAACCGTCCATGATCGACGGTGGCTGTCCTCGTACCCCCACCGCACCAAACCGCAGCTCAGCCGAGGTCAACATCCCCGGCTGGAGTACTAGGCCAAGCCGCCGACATAACCGCCGCCACGACCACGACCAGCCCTCAGGGGTAGGAACCACGGGCGTTTCAGGGCCACCGACGGCGGCCAAGTCGCCGGCCTCAGGTTCTGCCGACTGGCGGGTCGCGTCACGCGGAGACGGTTTCGTGGGGTGGGATTCAGGGCGTCGCCGTGTGTCTGGGAGCGCCGCCGTGAATCCGTACGATCAGCTTGCTGGCCTTGACCTTCCGACCCTTCAGGTGTTGGAGGCGGCTCTGGCGTTGGGTGGCCTGGTCACCGAGGTGGGGGTGTCGGCGTTGGTCGGCGCCGACGCGACGCCGTACCTGCAGCGTGCAGCCGATGCGGCGCTTGTCGCGCGGCTGCGGGCCGGCTCACGGTGAGCGGCGTCCTGCGGGAGGTCTTCGCCCGTCCGCTGGGTGTTGGCCCGGCCGCTGGGCAGCTCGCCGCCGTGTTGAACGTCGATGATCTGAAGGTCGTGGCACGCAACCTGGGGCTGCCCACGAAGGGCCGCAAGGCGGACTTGCTGGAGGCGGTGGCGGAGTTCTTCCTCGACATGGACAACGTGCACGCTCTGGTCAAGCGGATGCCAGCCGCGACGCGGACGGTGTTGGAGGAGGCTGACCGCAGTGGACGGATTCGTCGCGGCCTACCGAGCAGCCGGCATCCCCATCCCCCGCACCACCACCGACCAGGCCAACGCCGGAACACCAGTAGCCAGCCCGACGCGCCTGCTACCCGGCGACCTCATCCTGGTCCCCGGCAGCAACGGCACCTCCGCCCACCCACGCCACGTAGGCATGTACGTCGGCGAAGGACTCATCATCCAAGCTCCGCAGACCGGCGACGCCGTCAAGATCACTCGACTGAGCAGCTGGAATGGCCAGATCGCCATGATCCGACGGATCGTCGAGAGGCCTGCTTGAAGGATGCAGTCGATGCCTTCGGGTACCGGTGGTCAGGCATCCTGGCTCTCCCGTGGGCTCAACAGTCGGCCTCGAAGAGTGGCTCGCTCCGCCTACCGAGATCGAGTCAGCCTGGCCCTGCGTTCTATGACGTCAGGATGCGCGTCGCCAGGTGCCACCTTCCGGGTCGGTGCAGCCCTGCGAGGTGAATCCTTCGCCAGCACGCACGGTGACCTTCACACCGTTCGGTGCGTTGGTGATGAAGTCGTTGGCGATCGTCGAGCCGTTCTTGCCCGACCGCTCCCAGTAGCAGTCGAAAACGGGGCCCTTGACCCGGTAGGTGCCAGGCAGAATCATGCCCGCTTTCTTGCCAACGGTATAGCGCCCATCGGTGAACTGTTTTGCCGGATGGGCGCGGTTGTACTCGGCCAGCGCCGACTCGGCATCCTCCTCCGCCTCGTGCGCCGCTGCTTCGCGCACCTGAGGCTGCAGCGTCTTCCATGCCCCGGCCATCTCCGGGCAGAAGAGTTTGATCGATAGTTGCACGAGCGTGGTGTCATCCATGGCGAGGTGGTTGACGTAATCGGCGGCATCGGTGACCTCGTGATTGGCGTAGACGGTGATGTCAGAGCCAGAGGCGTTGACGTAGTCCGATGCGCGGGACATGACGATGGCTGCGTCGCCGGTGGCGGCCATGCCGGTGGTGTCGAACTCGTCGTCACTGTTGGCCGCCAGTGCTATGCAGACGTACACCGGCAGTTCCTCGACTGTATCGGCGAAGTAGAAGTACGGCTCGTCGCTGTCCTCGGTCGTGGCCAGTCGCGTCTTGTACTTCCGCACCATCGCGGGTGACATGGCTGCGACGACCGCAGCCGGTGATGGCGCGGTAGTGGAGGCGGACGATGAAGGCGTGGGCTCCGCACTTGGAGAGGGCATCTCGCTTGGTAAGGACGCGGCGGACGGTGGCTCTGCCTGCGGTTGGGGCTCATCCCGGCTGCATCCGGCCACGCTGAGCAGCACGCCAGCTGCACCTGCCGCAATAAGACGCCTCAACAAAACCTCCAGTTTGGACGAGATCCGTCCAGGCTGTCAGCGCTCCGTGCTGAGGTCAACGAGACGATGTGGTGGCGTCGTCTGCGGAGGGCCCAGCCGGCGCAGGCCGTTCGACCGATAGCTGCCTACCCGATCGATGACGAGCCGGCGCTCAAGGCAGCCAGGCGAGAAGGCTTCCTCCCTTGGCCTCGATCGCCGTCCTGGGGCAGAATCACGACATGGGCCTCATCATGGTTGAAGTCCAACGTCCAGTAGGTGAGCGGCGTTGGTTTCCATTCACATTCGAGGAAGCGGGCCTCGGATTCAACGAGAGATGGTGGTACAACAACCCCGTCTATCCCAGGCCCGAGAGAACCTTCCTGCGAGTCACGGAAAGCAACAGCGAGGTCGCGCGGGTTTCCCTCGGCGACGACGTCGACATTCGTAATTACGCCGAGGTTCCGCCCCTTGGAGCCATCGCACTAGAGATCCGGTTCATTGAGGTGCACAGCGATCACCGCGGCCGAGGCATCGGCCGCACTGTCGTCGATCTCCTTCACGACCGTTACCCAGAGCGTCGGCTGGTGGCCTTCTCCGAGGGTGCCGACGGCTTTTGGTCATCTCTCGATTGGCCACGGTACCTTCACATCGATCCCGAAGAGGCGTCGAGGCGCCGACCACTCTTCATTCAACCCTAGTACTCCAGCCGGGGATGTTGACCTCGGCTGAGCTGCGGTTTGGTGCGGTGGGGGTACGAGGACAGCCACCGTCGATCATGGACGGTTGTGTGGACTGACCATGACGCAGCGGTGGCTGCCGGATACAGGGTAGACGCCCAGCGGTGGCGGGTGTTGTTCGACGAGCTGATGTTGACGGTCGGGCGGCGTTTCCGCAGGCCCGAGCCGCGCCGCCGGGTTCGTGACTTCGTCCGAGGGCTGTTGGCGCCGCTACCGCGGAAGAACTGCTGGAGCATCGCTGAGCACGCCGGGGACGCCAGCCCGGACGGGATGCAGGACCTGCTGACCCGGGTGACGTGGGACGACGCTGAGGTTCGTGCCGATGTCCGCGAGTTCGTCGGTGAGCATCTCGGTGATGTCGAGGCCGTGCTGGTCATCGACGAGACGGGTGATCTGAAGAAGGGCCGGCACACCGTCGGGGTACAGCGGCAGTACTCGGGCACGGCCGGGAAGATCGAGAACTGTCAGCTCGCCGTGCACCTGGTCTATGCCACCGAGGCTGGGCACGCGATGCTCGACACGGCCCTCTACCTGCCGAAGTCGTGGTGCGACGACCCTGATCGCCGCGCCGAGGCCGGTGTCCCTGAGCAGGTGCGCTTCGCGACCAAACCGCAGTTGGCGTCCCGCATGATCGCCGCCGCGGTCACCGCTGGGCTGCCGTGCCGGTGGGCGACCGGCGACGAGGCCTACGGCAGCGATCCGCGGCTGGCCGCCCGGCTGCGTCAGCTACGACTGGGCTACGTCCTGGCCGTGGCCTGCTCACATCAGGTGATCACCGGCCTGGGCATCTACCGCGTCGACGGCCTCGCCGCCGAGCTTCCCGACACCGCCTGGCAACGGCTCTCCGCCGGTCGAGGCGCGAAGGGCCACCGCTACTACGACTGGTCCTTCGTCGCCCTGCCCCACGCCACCGACGCCCACGGCGGGCACCACTGGCTGCTGATCCGCCGCAGCCGCCGCACCGGTGAACTGGCCTTCTACCGCTGCTGGTCACCCGAGGTCGTCTCCCTCGGCACTCTCGTCGCGGTCGCCGGCCGGCGCTGGAAGATCGAGGAGTCGTTCCAGGCCGCGAAGACTGGCCTCGGCCTCGACCAGCACCAACACCGCCGCTGGACCTCCTGGCACCGCTGGAGCACCCTGGCGATCCTCGCCCACGCGTTCCTCGCCGCCGCGACCACCGAGCACCGCCACCGCTACCAGCCGGTCGGGCTCATCCCCCTGACTGTCAACGAGCTACGCCACCTGTTCCACGTCCTGATCATCGAACCCACCCGCCGACTCTGCGACCCGCTGCTCTGGTCAATCCGCCGACGCCGCCACCAAGCCCGCGCCATGAACAGCCACTACGCCCGACAAGCCCTCATCGAGCCGTGATCACGATCCCCGGCTGGAGTACTAGGCCTAACGCATTGGCGCTGAGGAGTGCAAAGTCCCGCGACCTGCCGACTCATTTGTTTGAGGGTGCGACTGTTGGTGGCACGCACGCTCCAACCACGACCGCCCTCAGTTACTGCTTCACGCAGTCCGAACCGCGCCGCTGGCCGCCGCCCCATAATGACCCTTCGCGAGGATTTCGCCGCCGCCAAGTTGACGCGACAAGCCCAGCAGGTCCCCCAGCTCAGGGAATCGGCAGCACCGGACGCACCGGAGTCTCCCCGGCGAGGCCACCTTCGTCGATGGCCTCCGCCAGACCTGGGTCACGGTAGGCGGTGGCCAGGGTGAGCCAGGTCAGAAAGGTGCCGTAGCCGCCGCACAAGGCGGACCCGCCGTCGCCGCCGCACAGGACCGCCGGGTCGGTGGTGAACTCGGCGCGATAGGGGTCGTCTCCGATAACGAGGCCGAACAGGTTGGGCTCCCGGAGAAGGGGCACCTCGCCCGAAGGCAGGCCCTCGGGATACTCGTCGCCCCAGCGGAACAGGCTCTCGGCTCCGGCTCCGGCTCCACAGGCGTACTCCCACTCGTCCGGGGTCGGCGGCCGTAGGCCCCGGCGCTCAAGCTCGGCGATCAGCCAGGTATGGCCGTACTCCTGGTCACCGTCGTCAAGATCGGTACCGTCGCCGGATTCGAGCAGCGCGTCGGCGTCCTCGGCGTGGACTGCGACGAGCCGGGCCGGCAGCGACACACGGCGTGACGCGGAGGTCGCCGCGGCCACGAAACGGCCGACCGGCCCGGTCAGGTCGTAGTCCGCGGCGGCCTCGGCAAAGTCGGCGAGCTGTCGAGGACTGGGCGTGAAACGGTCGGCATCATGGCCGAGCCGCACCGTGCCGCCCGGCACCAAGGCGTAGCGGACGCCGTCGCGATCGAAGAACGCGACCCGGCCGGTCCGGTTGCGGAATGCGTGCGGACCGATACTGGCGAGGCGGGCCTTGGTGGCCCGGGCGATGGCTGCGGCGGTGCGGCTGGCCGCGCCGTCGGACAGCTTTAACCAGGCGGACAAGGTGAGATCGGCATATGACATGTTCGAATTATGCCCTGATGGCAGGCGGCGTGCGCTACTGGAAATAGGCGCTCGTGGCGAGGAACTTCGTCATCGAGTCGGCATCCGCGACTCTTCGCACTTCGTGGATGAGGGAATCTCCACCCGGGCCGTCGATAAACAGTTTGAATGTGTCGCTTCTCCCGGCGATGAAGCGGGAGAGCTGCTCGCCGAACCGTTCGCAGTCAGTCCACTCGTGCACCGACACCACAGAGCCGGAGTCGCCATTCGAAGCGGTGAGGCCGGACCCGGATAGCCATTCCCGAAAGGAGCTGTTGATCTCCGGGTCGTCACCGATGAATTGGTCATTAGGTCAACCATAGTCGTACCCGTTCCATGAGCGGCTCACGATCGCTCAGGGCTGCCCGGCCGCCGAGCGATCAACGTCGACGCCGAGAGCCTAGCATCGGGGCCCGTCGACACCACGTCCTGGGCGACGGGCCCTGGCGCCCGCGGTGGGCGCCGGTTGGCACCCACCGCCGCGAGAAGCCCGTCACTTCGGCCTTGTCATTCGGGCAATCATTCTTCGATACCGGGGACCAGACGCCTCAGGGGTCGCCACCCAGACTCGATTCTGCCAGCGATAGACGATGGTCACGTTTTGAGTCTCGGCGGTCTGACGCATTGCTCCTTTGCAGTGGGAGCATGGCGCGTACACCCCCTTGATGACGATGAACCCACCCTCCTGGACGTAGGGCGCAACCATCGCTCGGCGTTCGGTGTGTGAGTTCGTTGTCAGCCCGACAACGAACCGGAAAACTAAACAGCGCACAGAGCCTCACGCAGGCGATCTACACCACGCCAGGGGACGTGACCCCTGTAGGCGCAAGCTGCGGGATGGGAGTCAGCACAGCAGAGGTACAGCAGCGGGCCGACTCTGTCCGGAGTAGAGACACGATGTCACTAGTACTCCAGCCGGGGATGTTGACCTCGGCTGAGCTGCGGTTTGGTGCGGTGGGGGTACGAGGACAGCCACCGTCGATCATGGACGGTTGTGTGGACTGACCATGACGCAGCGGTGGCTGCCGGATACAGGGTAGACGCCCAGCGGTGGCGGGTGTTGTTCGACGAGCTGATGTTGACGGTCGGGCGGCGTTTCCGCAGGCCCGAGCCGCGCCGCCGGGTTCGTGACTTCGTCCGAGGGCTGTTGGCGCCGCTACCGCGGAAGAACTGCTGGAGCATCGCTGAGCACGCCGGGGACGCCAGCCCGGACGGGATGCAGGACCTGCTGACCCGGGTGACGTGGGACGACGCTGAGGTTCGTGCCGATGTCCGCGAGTTCGTCGGTGAGCATCTCGGTGATGTCGAGGCCGTGCTGGTCATCGACGAGACGGGTGATCTGAAGAAGGGCCGGCACACCGTCGGGGTACAGCGGCAGTACTCGGGCACGGCCGGGAAGATCGAGAACTGTCAGCTCGCCGTGCACCTGGTCTATGCCACCGAGGCTGGGCACGCGATGCTCGACACGGCCCTCTACCTGCCGAAGTCGTGGTGCGACGACCCTGATCGCCGCGCCGAGGCCGGTGTCCCTGAGCAGGTGCGCTTCGCGACCAAACCGCAGTTGGCGTCCCGCATGATCGCCGCCGCGGTCACCGCTGGGCTGCCGTGCCGGTGGGCGACCGGCGACGAGGCCTACGGCAGCGATCCGCGGCTGGCCGCCCGGCTGCGTCAGCTACGACTGGGCTACGTCCTGGCCGTGGCCTGCTCACATCAGGTGATCACCGGCCTGGGCATCTACCGCGTCGACGGCCTCGCCGCCGAGCTTCCCGACACCGCCTGGCAACGGCTCTCCGCCGGTCGAGGCGCGAAGGGCCACCGCTACTACGACTGGTCCTTCGTCGCCCTGCCCCACGCCACCGACGCCCACGGCGGGCACCACTGGCTGCTGATCCGCCGCAGCCGCCGCACCGGTGAACTGGCCTTCTACCGCTGCTGGTCACCCGAGGTCGTCTCCCTCGGCACTCTCGTCGCGGTCGCCGGCCGGCGCTGGAAGATCGAGGAGTCGTTCCAGGCCGCGAAGACTGGCCTCGGCCTCGACCAGCACCAACACCGCCGCTGGACCTCCTGGCACCGCTGGAGCACCCTGGCGATCCTCGCCCACGCGTTCCTCGCCGCCGCGACCACCGAGCACCGCCACCGCTACCAGCCGGTCGGGCTCATCCCCCTGACTGTCAACGAGCTACGCCACCTGTTCCACGTCCTGATCATCGAACCCACCCGCCGACTCTGCGACCCGCTGCTCTGGTCAATCCGCCGACGCCGCCACCAAGCCCGCGCCATGAACAGCCACTACGCCCGACAAGCCCTCATCGAGCCGTGATCACGATCCCCGGCTGGAGTACTAGGCGAGCGCACTCCCACCCTGCCTGCTACACCAAGTCGTCCGGCCGCCGCAGCCCACCCTTACGGAAGCGGTCAAAGGGACCTGAGCCGACCGCCGCCCTGGACGCTATGGGGCTGCAGACCCTCGCGTCGCCCCCGATTCAACGAGTCAGGGACGCGGCCACCCGTGTTGGGGTAGGTCTCTTCGTAACGTGGCTGCCGGCAGTCCGACGCCTGGACCAGCGGCCGAGGCCACGAAGCGATGCGTGGAGGCGGGTGTGGTGCACGGCGGATACGGCGTCTACCTCGGCTTGGACGTCGGCAAGGGTGATCATCACGCGGTCGGGTTGGCGCCGGACGACAAACGGCTGCACGATGCGACGTTGCCGAACACTGAGACCCGGCTGAGGCAATTGTTCGACAAGCTTGCCCGCCATGGCCGGGTGCTGGTGGTGGTCGACCAGCCCGCCTCGATCGGTGCCCTGCCCGTGGCGGTGGCTCGGGCGTGCGGGCATCAGGTGGCCTACCTACCCGGCCTGGCGATGCGCCGCATCGCTGATCTGCATCCTGGTGCGGCGGAGACCGACGCCCGCGATGCTTACGTCATCGCCGATGCCGCCCGCATCCTGCCGCACACGCTGCGCAGGGTTGACGTCGGTGACGAAGCCCTCGCGGAGTTGGAGGTCCTGGGTGGCTTCGACGACGACCTCGCCGGCGAAGCCACCCGCGTGTCCAACCGCATCCGTGGCCTGCTAACCCAGATCTATCCGGCCCTGGAGCAGGTCCTCGGCCCGAAGGTCCACCACAAGGCCGTGCTGGAACTGCTGTCAGGCTGCGGCGGACTGGCCGGGCTGCGCAAAGCCGGCCGGCGCAAACTGCTCTCGATCGCCGCCGTCCACGCGCCCCGCATGGGTGAGCGGCTCGTCGAGCAAATCATGACCGCCCTGGACGAACAGACCCTCACCGTTCCTGGCACCACCGCAGCGGAAACGATCCTGCCCCGTCTGGCTGACAGCCTCCGTGACGTCCTGCGCCAGCGAAACCAGGTTGCTGGCGAGGTCGAGAGGATGCTTGATGCACACCCTCTTGCCTCGGTCCTGACCTCGATGCCCGGCATCGGCGTCAGGACCGCCGCCCGGATCCTGCTCGAAGTCGGCGACGGCACCGCCTTCACTACATCCGGCCACCTTGCCGCCTACGCCGGCCTAGCCCCGGTCACCCGACGATCCGGCAGCAGCATCCGCGGCGAGCACCCACCCCGAGGCCGCAACAAGAACCTCAAACACGCGTTTTTCCTCGCCGCGTTCGCGTCTCTGGCTGACCCCGTCAGCCGCGCCTACTACGATCGCAAACGCGCCGAAGACAAACGCCACAACGCCGCCCTCATCTGCCTCGCCCGACGCCGCTGCGACGTCCTGTTCGCCATGCTCCGCGACAAGATCCCCTACCAACCACGCCCAACAAGCCCCGTCTCCGCTTGACGAAACCCATAGGGACACCCCCTAGCCAGTTGCCGGACACCTGAGATGGGTGGTGAGCCACGTTGATCGTCGCCCGTAAGGACGTGGTCTCAATGTCGGCATCGGGAGACTCGGCCTGAATGGGCTCGGTCGGCCGTTTTCCTTCGGCTCGACAGCGATCGAGTCGACACGTAGCTAGCTCGGGAGTCTCTGCCAGGTGAACGAACCGCGTGCGGGCCGGTCGTCGGCCGTTGACGAGCTAGAGCTGGTTGCCCGCCAGTCCATCCGCCGCTTCGAGTCGGCCAGTTGCCTGGACGCTTTGTACGCGTTTTCGTGGTCGTCGACACGGCAACTGCCGGCACTCTCGGTACTGATCGGGCAGGCCTACGCCGGGGTGGCCGTCGGTGGGCGCGAGGCCCGGCAGGAGGATGTTTCTTCCTGGTTGGAAGCAATGCGGCGACGGGTACCTGTCGTGGACCAGTACCAGGCTTCAGAACGGCTGGACGCGGACGCGGGTGTGCACGTGTTCTGGGGTAATCGGATGTGGCCGCTACATCCGGGCCTGTTGCACGATCCCGAACAGGTGGTGGAGCAGCTGCGCCGGTACGCCGCTGCCGCTGATCCTGTTCTCGTGCCAGCCCTTGGATTCGGCATCGCCGATATCGTGACGATCGGCCTACGCGCCATCGCGATCCAGCGCGCCTTCCACGGCTCCGGCACGGGAGCGCGTGGCGCCGGCTCGCCACATTCAGCAGCAGGGTCGTTGATCGGGCTGTGTCGCGAACTCGATGAGGCTGGTCTACCGGTCTGGTTGGTCTCCCCTAGTGGTGTGAGTGTTGATGATCGACTCCGGGCGGCGGTTGATTGGTGTGCCCGGGATGCACTCGAGGTGGCGCGGAGCAGCTGGTTGCTCGGCGATGCCCTGCTCGTCCGGTTGGAGGGAGCTCTGCTGCCGGTTCCAGCTGCGCTGGTTCTCGATGCGCTCGTGGCGATTGGGGCGCACCTGCTGGAGTTGGCCGGCCGGTCCAGCAGCACCGTCTCGCAGAGTCTGTTAGCCGAGGTAGAGCACGCCTTCGGGGTGAGTGCGCGTGGCCTGGCGACCCATCTGCTCGGGCCGGTGCGATGTTCATGGTCGGGCCGGCTGACGGGGGCCATGTTTCCAGCAGCGCGCCGACTGGTGGCCGTGCAGGTCGCCGTCGGTACGAGCGAGCGGGAAACCGCCCGAGAGGCGGATCGCGCACGGCGTCGTCTCGCCGCAGTGAAGCCAGGGCAAGTCCTAGCATTGGACGGCGCCAGCCCGAGCGACGAGCAGTGGGCGGCCATCGTCGGCGCGGACACCCCTCTCACCAAGTACAACGGAGCAGGGGCTTTCATCGCCGAGGGGACCGTGGTGCGGCGGGTCGTGATCGTGGACGGCCCCTGGAGCGCTCCGGAGAAGACCCGCGCGGGGACGATCTTCGTGTCGTTGGAGCAATGGCGGCAGATCGCCGCCAGCGTCGGCGATGATCGCGAGGAATTTTGGGCGTTTCTCGACGAGCTCGCCGAGCTGCCAGGCCTGCGGATGATCGAAGGCGCCACACCGCTGGATCTGTGGGAGACCTTCCAGCACCGAGGGATCCTGTTCGACGGCTCGGCCGACCGGCAGCAGTCGGGTGTCGACGTGCACGAGCGGTGGCGAAGCCGGGCGGCGTGCGACCCGTACGAGATCGTTCTGCGCCGGGTGGGCCTGGCCGGGCTCAGGGACTGGCCGTTCGCCGGGACTTCTGCGGGTGGCCGCCTCACCGTCGGGCAGACCACCCCCTATCGGCACGTGGTCATCAGCGCCAGCCCGGCACTCGCGTTCCAGGTCGATGCGGACGTCGCCCACGACCGGCTGTGGACCCAAATGCTCGGCGACATGATCCACGCCGGGCTTGCCGAGCTGGCCACCACACGAGATGACGTCCTCGCCACCGGCTGGCGAGCGTGGACCGACACCATCGCGGGCCCGATCCTGATCGTCTTCCACGCGCTGCCGCCCGACACGGAGCAGGCGGTGCGGTTGCTGGCCACGGACGGGGTCACCGTCTGGGTCGGCTACCGGCCTCCCGCCACGGCGGCGGTGACTCCGGGCGTGATACATCAGCAGCTCGGTGAGACGCTGTGGTGCCTACTCCTCGGCGTCCTGGCCGAACGACTCGCACCCGACAGTGACGAGCACATCGTCAACGCCGCCGTGGCTGCCGCCGGAAACGACGGGGTGCGCCAGGCCGGCGAGGAGTTCCAACGGGCGTGGTTGCAGCTACCGGTGACGGCGACGTTCCTGCGAACCGACGCCGCCGGACGTGCGGCTACCGGCGGCGTCGCGGCGACCATCAGTGACGGCGCCCGCGCCCGTGCGCAACGGGCTATCACCGAGCACCTCCTGACCCGGGTCCAGACGGCCGCCGTCGTCGATCCTGACCAATTCCTCCACGAGACGGCCATCTCGGCCGCCGTGGATCTCCTGCAACACCACGTCAGCCGCTTTGCCGCGGCTCCCGCGGCGCGGACCGCCGCGGTCGCGGTCGAACGGCTCTGGGCCAGCCGGACCCGCACTGATGACGACCGAGTGCTGCGCCGCGCCCTCGGCTATCCCACCGAAAGCACGGTCGACGACCTCGCCCACACGAACATCGTTGCCAGTCGCGCCGCCGACCTGCTCACCGAAACTCTGCTCGGTCAGTGCCCCGACGTCGGCCTACCGATGGACCACCGCGACTGGCACCACCTGTTCAACATCGCGGCGATCCTGGTCGAGCTGCTCGGCAGCCGCGACCATGCCCGCGCTGGCCTCAGCTCCAACGGCAACACCGACGCGTCGGGCCGAGACCTGCCGTTCTACGCCGACCGCTACACCGCCGACCTCCAGCGCACCCACGACTCCCGCCGCGGCCGAAGCTTGCTCCACGATGCCGAGCTGGACCCCACCGAAGACGCCGACGACGGACGGTTCGTCTCCTGGGCTGAGGCCATGCGCAGCCGGATCGCCGCCGCTCGGAAGTCTCCACTGCACCACCAAGCCGCCGAGGCCGGCCTGCGGGCCAACCAGATTCTCGGCGAGACATGCGGCGTGGACTGCGACGAGATCTTCTCCGTCCTCGCCATCGCTGCCTCGTGGGAGGCCACCGATGCCACCGAAGTCCTCGTCGCCGACCTCGTCGAGACCGTCCGCCTCTCGTCCGGGTTCCAACCCGAGCGGCTGCACCGGGCAGTGGACCTGCTGACACTACGGCGGGAGATCGCGGCCCAGATCGGTGTCGGCGACCGACCGCCTTCGTTCGGCGAGCGCTTCTCCGGCCGACCACTTCTGCCCGTTCCCGGGAACCCGGACCGGCTGCTCGTGATGCCCCGGCGCGTCGCCCGGGCAGCGCAGCTGCTCCTCGGATATCTCCAGGTCGCCCGCCTGCCCTGGCCCGACAGCCCAGCCGCCGTCGTCAACGCCTTCAGAGACTGGGAGCAGCGCGAACAGAAAGCCTTCGAAGCCGACGTCGAACGAGAAACCCGCGCGCCACATCGCGCCCTAATTCCGCGCCTCAAGCCGGACCGAGCCCGGAAACTGGGCCTCGCCATTCCCGGCGAAATCGATCTCGTCGCCATCGATACCAACCAGCGGCGGGTGTTCGTCGTCGAGGCCAAAGCCAGCCACGTCGCCACCGACAGCGACCGCGTGCTCTACGACATCATCGACTACCACGGCGCCCCTGACTCCGGCCACGAGCGATGGGGCCACTTCCGCCCGCAGCGCGGCACCCCCTACCTCCCCAAGCTGATCAAAAAGGCAGACGCCATCAACGACCAACTCAGCGTCCTTCTCCGCGCGTACGGCCTGGGCCCCGACGTTGACGGCTGGACCGTGTGCCCGATGGTGGTGACTCCCTCGCCTGTCCCGGCCGCCTACGTGCCACAACCCGTGGTTCCGTTTGCGACCATCGACGACCTCGCGCAGATCCTGGACGATCCAGACGTGCCGCGCCCTGGCCCGAGCCTGCGGCTGGCGGCTGGTGCGGCCCAGCGCCGGGAGGATTGACACGGATTCAGCCACCTCCCAGAGTGGACCAGTGGACCTACGGCTGCCGGGACTTGGTTGTGTGCTTGCGCCTAGCGACGGCAGAACCAGTGGGCAGGCGGCTAGCTGTTATCGAAACCCGTCATCCTTCCTCGACCAGGAGGGCGTACCCCCGATCGGAGACTCGGCTCTTCACCCCAGAGGAGCCCTGCCTATGCCCGAATGCAGGAAGCTGACCAACAGATTGCCCCGGTGGGCGATGGGATAGCGGGTCTTGCGGCCGGCCTTGGTGAAGATCGCATTATCCGCGTAGGAGAGCCAACTGTCGATGCGAGCAGCCTCAACGGGAGCAGTTGTCCCCTCACACAACATGATTACGAACGGTTGGAAAACGATCGCCCAGAAGGGCTTCGTTCTCGGTTCCCGTTCACCCGAACTGTCGACGGTCACCGACATCACGGCATCGGTGAAGTAGGCCAACGTCCCCGTGCCCGCGAGCGCGACATGGATGCTATGACCGGAAAGCGAAGTGGGCCCTTCGGACTCGTAGGCGGCAATCAGTTCGGGATGCTCGTCTCGAAGTCGACGGGTCCGTTGCACGGCGAGGGTCATGCCAATGATCTGCCGCACGATCCTGCCGGGGTGCAGACTGACCCCACCTCGAGGGTTGATGCCCCTGCCGTGTTCCATCGGGAGCCAGAAGGCCTCGGTCTCCGACTTCGCAAGCAGCCAGAGGTCGTTGCGGTCCCAACCGAACGCCGCCTGCATGCTCGCTGCCGCCTGGCCAAGCTGCCCCACAACATCTTTCCGCCATGTTGCGTATGCCTGCGGGAGGCCCCGCTTGCTGGCGCCGCCGTTGCAGTCGCTGCTCAGCGACGGGATGCTGTGTCCCTGTTCGTAGCTCCGTAAAACCTTCAGCTCACCGTTCACCTCGTTGTAGATCGTGATCGGTGCGGCATTGTCGGCAGACTTCGGCGGTAGGTGCTCTTCCGTCATTCGGGTCTCTACGCCGCAGTGACGGCACCAGTCCACAAGGGCCACGAACCGATGCTACACAGCGTCACCTCGACTGCCCAATGGTTAGTGCGGCCGGCAACTGCAAGGGCAGGTCTCCGGCCGATCCGCCCGTCGGGCCGCCAGTGGGCGCGAACGTGGAATATTGGAAGATTCAGGGCCGCCACGGTGCTCGGCCGGGCGTGCAGAGGCGATCGGGATCGAACAGAAGGGCGGTCCACCACAGCACTGCCATGTCGGCGACCAGTTGGATGTTGGGGTTGTTCGTCGCCAGGTGTCGAAGCGTCGTGATCCGCGCGTCTCGGGGGCGATGACCTTGGCCGCCCGTTCCATGGACTAGATGGCGTAGTTCCTGGACCTCCTTGACGGCTCTCTCCAGCGACAGGCCGGGAAACCCCTCCCGGAGTTCCTTTTCGTAGTTGTTGATCAAGGCGGCGTAGAAGGCTCGGTGAGTAGGGTCGGGAAGAGCCGGGAGAGCGTGAGAGCGAAGCCGGTCGGGACTGAGGAGCTCCCACAGGGGCACGCTGCTCTGGGTTGCGCCTTCCCAGAGCCCTTGCAGGGTTCCGAGCGCCCGGAACGCCGACCAGATCTTGTCGCTGGCTCCCCAATCGGCAGCCAGCTCCACCACGGCCGACAGCCCGAAGCGCACGTTCGTCCATGCGATCATCTGCTCATCGAGATCGAGGACGCCGTCTGTGTTCGTGAACCGTGCGGGGTCGGTAAGCAATCCGAGTAGCCGGTTCATGCCGGTCGCCGATTGACGGAGCAGGGCTTCGGCATGGCCATCGGGCAGCCGACGGATCCCAACGTCGTAGACGCCGGTTCCGGGGCCTGAGAGCTGTGGTCGCTCGGCGCCGACCGGCCAGCGGTCCATATAAGGCGTACGGACGAACCCGCTGCCGGGGGCGAGCAGGGCGATCTCGGCGCCGAGATTGGTCATGAGCACTGCCGCCATCGGTTGAAAGCGGGCTGTCAGGGGAACGCACATCATCGCTCCGGGGAGCGCCTCGAGGATCCCGGTCATCAGCATGCCCTCTGGCCGCTGCGTACCTAGCGGCATTTGGTCGGCCGGAACGCGGTTGACCAGGTGGTCGATGACACGCCACAGAAACTGGCGGCGCATCAACGTGGGGTGCGCACCGAGACGGAAGGCGGCGCATTGCGAGTAAACCTCCGTCAGCTCCTTGACCGAGCCGAGGACATCGGTGTCGCTGAGTAGCCGGAGCCGGACGTGGGTCCAATGATCGAAGTCGTCTGGGTTCACGCCGGGGCGGTTCAGATGTTCGCGGACTCGGTGCTCATACCCGCGGCCGAACGTGTTTCGGCGCAGCGTCCCGCCGGCGTCTGCTCGTAGGTGCCCCTTCGTAGTTTGAAGAGGAAGGGCGTAAACGAGGTCAGAGCTGGGGTCTGAGCGGACCGAGATCCTTCCGCCGTGTTGCCTGAACCGGAGGCCAGCCTCGGCGAAGATCTGGCGCATGTCCCTCTGCAGCCGGCCTTGGACTGCCCGCCACTCGCCCGGCCCTACATGTTCCGGCAACAGCGCCCATGTACTCACCTCATGAGTGTGCCAGCGTTGCGGTTTGGCGCCGGAACTGGACGCGCGATCCCTTAGCCGGAGGCTGGGGTGCCGGAGATCACCAAGCGCGCTCGTGGCCGCTACGAGGGTTCATTATCGCGCGCGGTTCCAAAGCGGTAATGCGGCCAGAGCGTCGAGGACGGCTCGTTCAAGGGCCACGGCCTCTGGGCGATCTGCGGTCACGGCCCACCGGATGTGCAAGTCGGCACGTCTCAGGGCGTCTTGAGCCAGACTGCGGCGCGGCTTGGTTTGCCGGCCAGGATCGCGTCGAGGTGTGCTTGCACGAATGCCGGATCGGCCAGTGCTCGATCAGCGCGACCGCCCGCCGCCTCGACCTGAACGTCAGAACGGCCCGCAAGTACGCCCACGCCGCCACCGGCGAGGCGTTGATCGGCCCGAACGCCAGCAGCCGACCCAGCATCCTCGCCCCGTTCCACTCCTACCTGCGGCAACGTCTTACCAACGGCATCCATTAGACCGCTGACCTGCACGCCGAGATCCTGGCCCGCAGCTACCAAGGCAGCTTGCGGATGCTGCGGGACTGGCTCACCATCAACCGCGCCAGGCCTGCCCCTGCGACCGCAGTCCGGGTGCCGTCGGCCCGGCGGATCACCGCCTGGATCACGCGACCCGGCCACAAAGTCACCGAGGGCGAACACGCCGATCTCGCCGCTGCCCGCCGCCGCTGCCCGGACCTTGACACCGTCGCTGGCCTCGCCCGCGGGTTCGCCGCGCTGGTCCGCCACCAAGGCACCGGGCAGCACCTTGACGCCTGGATCGACCAAGCCCGCCACGCCGGATACCCCGAGATCCGCGGCTTCGCCGCCGGTCTCGCCGGCGACCGCGACGCCGTCGTCGCCGGCCTCGCCCAGCCTTGGAGTTCAGGCCCGGTCGAGGGCCAGGTCAACCGCATCGAAGCGATCAAGCGACAGATGTATGGCCGGGCGAACCTCGACCTCCTCCGCAAACGCGTCCTGACCAATTCGTGAGCCGCCAACAAGATCAATCACAGAATCTGTGCCAGAGCCCCGTTTGAGGCGGCGTTGACACCGTTCAGCCGACCTACACGCGCTCGCCGATACCCAGCCGGGCCTGCGTCTCCTGCGCCCGCTCAGCCGCGGCGCTGGCACCCTAGTGCCGGGGCATATCCTCAGATGCCCAGCCCAGCAGCAGCATGAGGTCACCGGTGTCTCCCCCCGGCGCGCTTCCACTCGTGGGCGAACGTGTGACGCCACCGGTGCGCGTGCACGTCCGGCACCCCGGCCGCTCTACCCAGCCGCTTGAGGAGAATCTTGATGCCGTTCGGAGTCAACGGGGCCCTGCCCCGCTCCGCCAACCACAACTGAGGCAAAGCGGCGCCCTTGTGTTTGTCCCGCGCCCGTAGATAGCGGCTCAACGCCCGAGCAGTCTTCGGCCCGAAACGGACCCGCCGATCCTTGGCGCCCTTGCCGTGGAAACGCACCGACTCGGTGTTCAGGTCGACATCGGCCACGAGGAGATTGCCCGCCTCGGAGAGCCGAGCACCGGTGTTGCAGTACAGCCGGATCAACGCCTCGTCCCGCAGGTTGACGAAGCCCTTACCCTTACAGGCGTCGAGGAGCTTGCCGGTGTCCTCGTCGCGCAGAACCGGAACCAACTTCCGGGGTGTCTTCGGCTGCCGCACCCGCTCCATCGGTGAGCGGTCGATGGCCTGCTCGTCGACCAGCAGCCACTTGAAGAACTGCTGCAACCCCTTGTGCTTGTTCAACGCGGTCGACGCGGACCGGGTCTCGATCATCCACGCCTGGAACGCCTCCACGTGCGCCCGCGTCACCGCGCACGGATCCTCGGCAGCAGCATCGGCGTCCGGATCCGGGGACGACTCCCCCAGATACCGACCCAACTGCGCGGCAGCGAGGAGGTAGTTGTAGCGGGTGGTTTCCGGGTGGTTTCCGGGTAGTTCCCGGCCCGCAGCGACCGGTCCCAGTCCCGAAGAAACCCGGCCCAGGTCCGGGACAGTCCCGAGGTGAGCTTCTGAAGATCCAGTAGTGGCATGACAACCTGCCCGAGTCAAGGAGTCCAACAGCGGCGTGCTAGACCAGGCATTCATGCCGAGCAATGAGAGGAGGGTTCCCGCAAGTCGCTGACCTGTGGAAACCCTCTCGCTGTCGGGACGGCCGGATTCGAACCGACGACCCCTTGACCCCCAGTCAAGTGCGCTACCAAACTGCGCCACGTCCCGATGCCCCCGCGCGACGTTCTCCGCGGCAGCCGGTACAGCTTAGCGCAAGATCTTCGCACCGTACGCACAGGCCCCTCGGCGACGCACGGGCCGGCGTCACGTCTCCTAAAGCGTCCTAGGAAAGAAGCCGCCGGGGCGGGGCCCGGCGGCTTCTGGTGGAACGATCAGCCGTGCGCCTTGCCGCGGCCACCCGGACCGAGCTTCTTGCGCGGGCGCACCGAGATGTCGATGGGGCTGCCCTCGAAGCCGAACTCCTCGCGCAGCTTGCGCTCCACGAACCGCTGGTAGCCGGCGTCCAGCGGGCCGGTGGTGAACAACACGAACCGCGGCGGCGCCACCCCGGCCTGGGTGGCGAACAGGATGCGCGGGGCCCGGCCGCCGCGTACCGGGTGCGGGGTGGCCTGGACCAGCGCGGTGAGCCACTGGTTGAGCTGGGCGGTGGGGATCCGGGTCTCCCAGCTCGCGAGCGCCTTGCGCAGCGCCGGAGCGAGCTTGTCCACGGCCCGGCCGGTCTGCGCGGACAGGTTCAACCGGATCGCCCACGGGATCCGCCGCAGCTCCCGGTCGATCTCCTTGTCCAGGTAGTAGCGGCGGTCCGCGTCGACCAGGTCCCACTTGTTGAACGCGATGACCAGGGCCCGGCCGGCCTCCACCACCATGGTGAGGACCCGCTGGTCCTGCTCGCTGATCACCTCGCTGGAGTCCAGCAGCACCACCGCCACCTCGGCCGCCTCGATCGCCGAGGCGGTACGCAGGCTGGCGTAGTACTCGGTGCCGCTGGCCTTCCCGACCCGCTTGCGGAGGCCGGCGGTGTCCACGAGCTGCCAGGTCTCGCCGCCGATCTCGACCAGGCTGTCCACCGGGTCGACAGTGGTGCCGGCGACCGAGTCGACCACCGCCCGGTCCTCGCCGGAGAACCGGTTGAGCAGGCTGGACTTGCCGACGTTGGGACGGCCGACCAGGGCCACCCGGCGCGGCCCGCGCGGACGGTTCTCCACGATCGGCGGCGCCTCGGGCAACGCGGCCATGATGGCGTCGAGCAGGTCACCGGAGCCGCGACCGTGCAGCGCCGACACCGGGTACGGCTCACCGAGGCCGAGCGACCACAGCGCGGTCGCCTCCATCTCGATGGTGGTGTTGTCGGCCTTGTTGCCCACCAGGATCACCGGCTTGGCGCTGCGGCGCAGCATCTTCACCGCGGCCTCGTCCACGTCGGTCGAGCCGACCATGGCGTCCACCACGAACAGCACCACGTCGGCGGTGGCCACGGCCGTCTCGGCCTGGGCGGCGATGGCCGCGGCCCGGTCCTTGGCGTCGGGCTCCCAGCCGCCGGTGTCCACCACGGTGAACGCCCGGCCGTTCCACTGCGCGTCGTACGGCACCCGGTCCCGGGTCACGCCGGGGATGTCCTCGACGACCGCCTGGCGACGGCCGATGATGCGGTTCACCAGCGTGGACTTGCCCACGTTGGGACGGCCGACCACGGCCACCACGGGCTGCGGACCGGCCGGCTCACCGACCTCGACCTCCGGCTCGCGCAGCTCCACCCAGCCGCCGAAATCGTCAGTCATGCCACGCCCCGTTCGATGAGAAGATCACGCAGGCGGGTGACGACCTCGTCGATGCCCAGCGCGGTGGTGTCCAGCACCACCGCGTCGGGGGTCTGCTGGAGCGGGTTGACCTTGCGGGTCGAGTCGAGCCGGTCCCGGCGGGCCAGGTCGGCGGCGGTCGCCGAGACGTCGGCGGCGTCCTCGGCGCTGCGCCGCTGGGCGCGCGCCGCCTCGGAGGCGGTCAGGTAGACCTTCAGGTCGGCGTCGGGCGTCACCACCGAGCCGATGTCACGGCCCTCCACCACGATCCGGCCCGCCTCGGCGACGAGTCGCCGCTGCCGGTCCACCAGCAGCTCCCGGACCGCGCCCACGGCGGCCACCGCGGAAACCGCGGCGGTCACCTCCGGGCCGCGGATGTCGGTGGACACGTCGGTGCCGTCGACGGTCACCGCGTACCCCTGGGGGTCGGTGCCGATGCGCAGGTCGGCCTCGCCGGCGACCTTGGTCACCGACTCGGTGTCGGTCAGCTCGACGCCGGAGCGCAGGACCGCCCAGGTCAGCGCCCGGTACATGGCGCCGGTGTCGAGGTAGCGGGCGCCGAGGCTCACCGCCAGTCGCCGCGACACGGTGGACTTGCCCGAACCGGACGGCCCGTCCACAGCGACCACGCAACGCCCGGCCGGTACGTTTTCCTCCACCGTTGTCCTCCTCAGCCCGTACCTCGCAGGTCGTCGCGGAGCGACACCGTTGAGCGGATGGTTACTCGTCGTCAATCATGCCCGCGCCGCGCGGGCGACCGGCGGGGGCGCGTGCGCGCCGGCCCGCGGACCGCGTCGAAGCCTACCGGTCGCCCTACCCCGATCGTCGGGGTCAGTCACCCACGGCCTTGAACAGGGCGGCGACCTCCGCGTTGGTCAGCCGCCGCAGCCGCCCGGTGCGCAGGTCGCCGAGCTTGATCGGACCGATCGAGGTACGGATCAGCCGGGACACCGGATGTCCCACCTCGGCCATCAGGCGTCGGACGATGTGCTTGCGCCCCTCGTGCAGGGTCAGCTCCACCTGGGCGGTTTTGCCCAGCGTGTCGACCACCTTGAACCCGTCGACCTTCACCGGCCCGTCCTCCAGCTCGACGCCGCCGGTCAGCCGCTTGCCCAGGTTGCGTGGGATCGGCCCGGCCACCTCGGCGAGGTAGGTCTTGAGCACCTCGTACGACGGGTGCATGAGCTTGTGGGCGAGGGTGCCGTCGTTGGTGAGCAGGAGCAGGCCCTCACTGTCGGCGTCCAGTCGCCCGACGTGGTAGACCCGCTGCTCCAGCCGCGCGCCGATGAAGTCGGCGAGCTCGGTGCGGCCCTTCTCGTCAGCCATGGTGGTGACCACCCCGCGCGGCTTGTTCATCGCCACGTAGACCAGGCGGACGTCGGCCTGGAGCCGCTCGCCGTCGACGTGGATCACGTCGCGTGCCGGGTCGGCCTTGTCACCGAGCTGCGCGACCCGGCCGTTGACGGTGACCCGCCGCCGGAAGATCAGGTCCTCGCAGGCCCGCCGCGAACCCACCCCCGCGGCGGCGAGCACCTTCTGGAGGCGCTCGGCGCTCTCGTACACGGGGGCGTCGGGCTTCGGGGCACGGTCATCGCGTCGCATCGGCAAGCTCTTCTACGTCGTCGGGAAGGAACGGGGCCAGGGGCGGCAGGTCGTCCACCGAGTTGAGCCCCAGCTTCTCGAGGAACACGGTGGTGGTCCGGTAGAGGAACGCACCGCTGTCCGCTTCGGTGCCGCACTCCTCGACCAGGCCGCGACCCACCAGGGTACGGAGCACCCCGTCGCAGTTGACACCCCGGATGGCCGAGATGCGCGACCGGGTCACCGGCTGGCGGTAGGCGACCACGGCGAGCGTCTCCAGCGCTGCCTGGGTCAGCCGGACCGACTGCCCGTCCAGCACGAACCGCTCGACGTAGGTGGCGTATTCCGGCCGGGTGTAGAGACGCCAGCCACCCGCGGCCCGGCGCAGCTCGAACCCGTGCCCGGCCGCGGTGTAGCCGGCAGCGATCTCGTCGAGCATCGCGCCGACCCGCTCCGGTGCCTGCTCCAGCACGTCGGCGAGGATCAGCTCGCTGACCGGTTGGTCGACCACCAGCAGGATCGCCTCGAGGGCGCCGCGTAGTTCCGCGTCGTCCAGCACCGGCGCGGGCGCCGGCTCGGGCGCCGGCCGCCGCCGCCCCCGCTTCGGGGGTACGCCGGAAGCGCTCCCCTCGCTACCCGCCGGCTCTCCACCCGGGGCGCCCGGCTCGACCCCGCCGGCCGGCGCGTCCCCGTCGGACCCGGTTTCTTCCGAGATCGTGGTTCGGTCCCGCCCCGCCGGGGGCGCTCCGGCACCACCATCTCGGCCCCTCTCCCCCGCAGAGGAGATCTTGGCAGGATTCGGTCCCTCCGGAGGCCCGTCGCTTCCACGATCTGCGGAGAGATCGAGGTCTTGGCCGGATTCCGCTTCCGGAGGCTCGTCGGCGCGGTCGGGCCTGGGCGGGGTGGGGCGCGCCCACGGAGGGATCCAGGCGGCGGCCTGGTCGGCCAGCGAGTCGCGTCGCTCCTCGTCGCTCATCGGGTCACTCCTGCATCGGTGCGGACGGGTCCGCCGCGTCGCCGGCAGCGCTTAGGCTGCCGTCAGCGGGGCGGCCGGTGGTGTCGGAGGGGACGACCCCGGCGGAGCCGCCGTCGTCGGACACGCCGACGGCGGATACGGTGCCCGGGGCGACGTCCGGGCCGGACGCGTCGGCCGCGGCGGACGTGCCGGCGGGCGCGGTGCCGGGCTCGGGGTCGCCGGCGTACTCGTCGACGGTCAGCTCGGCCGCACCCTCGGCGGTCCCGGTCCAGCGGACCGTCAACTCCTCCAGCGCCTGCTCCTGCACGAACGCCACCAGCCCCTGCCGGTACAGCTCCAGCAGCGCCAGGAACCGGGCCACCACCTCCAGCGTCATCTCGCAGTCGGCGCAGAGCTGCGAGAACGTGGCGACGCCGGCGCGGCGCAGCCGCTCGGCGATGATGCCGGCGTGCTCCCGGACGCTGACCCGGACCATGTGCACGTGTGCGATCGACACCTCGGGCACCGGCTTCGGGCTCATCGCCTTCACCGCGAGCCGGAGCAGCCGCTGCGGGCCGATGCCGAGCACCAGGTCGGGCAGCGCCTCGGCGTACCGGGGTTCCAGGGTGACCGCCCGGGGGTAGCGCCGACCGCCGACCGCCTCCAACTCGGCGATGTGCGCCGCCGCCTCCTTGTACGCCTTGTACTGCAACAACCGGGCGAAGAGCAGGTCCCGCGCCTCCAGCAACGCCAGGTCCGCTTCGTCCTCCACCTCGGCCGAGGGCAGCAGCCGGGCCGCCTTCAGGTCGAGCAGGGTGGCGGCGACCAGCAGGAACTCGCTGGTCTCGTCCAGGTCCCACTGGTCGCCCATGGCCCGGAGGTACGCGATGAACTCGTCGGTCACCTTGTGCAGCGCGACCTCGGTGACGTCCAGCTTGTGCTTGCTGATCAGCTGGAGCAGCAGGTCGAACGGGCCGGTGAAGTTGTCCAGCCGGACCGTGAAGCCGCTGGTCTCGGCGGGCCCGGCGTCGACCTCGCCGGCGCCGTGCGGCGGGTCGAGGGGCGGCGCGGTCACCGGGAAACCGTAGTCGACGCGGCAGGCGGGTGGCGGACGCCCTACCGGTCCGTCTCGGCGGCGATCACCTCTCGGGCGAGCTGCCGGTAGTTCCGCGCGCCGGAGGAGGCCGGGTCGAGCGTGGTGATCGGCGCGCCGGCCACCGTCGACTCGGGGAACTTCACCGTCTTGGTGATGACGGTCTGGTAGACCTTGTCGCCGAACGCCTCGACCACCCGTTGCAGCACCTGCCGGCAGTGGGTGGTGCGGCTGTCGTACATGGTGGCGAGGATGCCTTCGAGTTCGAGGTCGAAGTTGAGCCGCTCGCGCACCTTGTCGATGGTGTCCAGCAGCAGCGCGACGCCGCGCAGGCTGAAGAACTCGCACTCCAGCGGGATGAGCACGCCGTGCGCGACGGTCAGCGCGTTGATCGCCAGCAGGCCCAGCGAGGGCTGGCAGTCGATCAGGATGAAGTCGTACTCCTTGCGGATGGTCCGCAGCACCCGGGCCAGGGCCATCTCCCGGGCGACCTCGTTGACCAGCTGTATCTCGGCGGCGGAGAGGTCGATGTTGGCCGGCAGCAGGTGCAGCCCGGCCACGTCGGTCTTGATCAGGACGTCCTCGGCGGTGACGTCGTCCTGCATGAGCAGGTTGTAGACCGACAGGTCGAGGTTGTGCGGGTTGACGCCCAGGCCGACGGAGAGGGCGCCCTGCGGGTCGAAGTCGACGAGCAGCACCTTGCGGCCGTACTCCGCGAGCGCGGCGCCCAGGTTGATGGTGGTCGTGGTCTTGCCGACGCCACCCTTCTGGTTGGCCATCGCGATGATCCGCGCCGGGCCGTGCCGGTCGGTCGGCATCGGCTCCGGGATCGGCTTGCGCATCGTGTACGCGGCCGGGTCGGCGGGGCCGAGGTCGGCGCCGAGCGTCGCCTGCTGCTCACGGAGCTCCGACGTCCAGGTCTCGGCACGGTCACCGTTTCCTGCCATGTCCTCGTTGCCCCCTCCCGACGACCAACCCGGCGTCGGAGCCGTCCGACGTCCCTCGCGGCGCCGCTGCGCACCCCCGGTCCGTCGCACCTGGAGGCCCGCGCCGATGCCGACTGTACGCCACCGGCCAGCAGCACGTTCGGCAGCGGGTCGGCGTGTCGGCCGCCCATCAGCGGCACGGTCCGCTCGCGCAAACCCGGCTCACTCCTCGCGCTCACCCGAGCCACCGTTCGTTCGCGACTGCGGGGCTCGCAAACCCGGCTCACTCCTCGCGCTCACCCGAGCGCGCGCGGATGCGCGGTGGCGTACACCTCGCGCAGTCGGTCCACGGTGACCAACGTGTACACCTGGGTGGTGGTCACCGACGCGTGGCCGAGCAGTTCCTGCACCACGCGTACGTCCGCGCCGCCGTCGAGCAGGTGGGTGGCGTACGAGTGGCGCAGCGTGTGCGGGGAGACCGCGTCGGGTCCGTCGACCGGCAGGCCGGCCCGGTCGGCGGCGGCGCGCAGCACACCCCAGGCGCCCTGCCGGGTGAGCGGCCCGCCCCGGGCGTTGACGAACAGCGCCGGGGTGCCCCGCCCGGTGGCGAGCAGCGCCGGGCGGCCCCGGGTCAGCCAGGCGCGCACCGCGTCGGCGGCGTACCCGCCGACCGGGACGAGGCGGGCCTTGCCGCCCTTGCCGCGCAGCAGCACGGCGCCGGCGTCCAGGTCGAGGTCGTCGACGGCCGCGCCGACCGCCTCGGAGACGCGCGCGCCGGTGCCGTACAGGAATTCCAGCAGCGCCCGGTCGCGCAGCGCGCGGGGCGCGTCGTCGCCGGTGGCGACCGCCGGGCCGGCGGCGTCGATCAGCCGGAGCACGGCGTCGACCGGCAGCGCCCGGGGAAGCCGGCGCGGCGGGGTGGGCGGGCGGACGTCGCGACCGGGGTCGGCGCCGGCCAGGCCCTCGCGCAGCGCGAAGCGGTGCAGGCCGCGTACCGCGCTGGCCGCGCGCGCGGTGGACGAGACGGCGAGCGGCGGGTGCTCGTCGTCGCCGGCACGCAGCCGGGCCAGGTGGGCCTCGACCTCGGTCGGGCCGGCGGCGGCCAGGTCGGTCACCCCGGCGGCGGCCAGCGTGTCGAGGTAGCGGTCCAGGTCCCGGCGGTACGAGGCGAGCGTGTTACCGGACAGGCCACGCTCGACGGTGAGGTGGTCCAGGTAGCCCCGGACCGCGCGGCGCAGGGCCGGCGCGGGTGTCGCGCCGGCCCGGAGCGCCCCGGGTTCGGTCAGCTCAGCACCTCGGCCAGCGGCAGCACGTCCATGCCGTGCGCCTCGGCGACCGGGCCGTAGACGACCCGGCCGTCGTGGGTGTTCAGGCCCAGCGCCAGCGCCGGGTCGCCGCGCAGCGCCTTCCGCCAGCCCTGGTTGGCCAGTTCGAGCGCGTACGGCAGGGTGACGTTGGTCAGCGCGTAGGTGCTGGTGTTCGGCACCGCGCCGGGCATGTTCGCCACGCAGTAGAAGATCGAGTCGTGCACCTTGTAGACCGGGTCGGCGTGCGTGGTGGGCCGCGAGTCCTCGAAGCAGCCGCCCTGGTCGATGGCGATGTCGACGAGCACGCTGCCCGGCTTCATCCGGGCGACCAGCTCGTTGGAGATCAGCTTCGGGGCCTTCGCGCCGGGCACCAGCACCGCGCCGATGACCAGGTCCGCGTCGAGCACGGCCCGCTCGATCTCGTACGCGTTGGAGGCCACGGTCTGCAGGTGGCCCCGGTAGATGGCGTCGGCGGAGCGCAGCCGGGCCACGTTCTTGTCCAGCAGCAGCACCTCGGACTGGAGGCCGAGCGCGATGGCGGCGGCGTTCAGGCCGGACACGCCCGCGCCGATGACCACGGTCTTGGCCGCGTACACGCCGGAGACGCCGCCGGGCAGCACGCCCCGCCCGCCGCCGGTGCGCATCATGTAGAACGCGCCGACCTGGGGGGCGAGCCGGCCGGCCACCTCGGACATCGGGGCGAGCAGCGGCAGCGACCGGTCCGGCAGCTCGACCGTCTCGTACGCGATGCCGGTGACCTTCCGGTCGACGAGCGCGTCGGTGCACTCGCGGGAGGCGGCCAGGTGCAGGTAGGTGAAGAGCACCTGCCCCTCGCGCATGCGGGGGTACTCCTCGGCGATCGGTTCCTTGACCTTGAGCACCAGCTCGGCGGTGTCCCAGACCTCGTCGGCGGTGGCCAGGATCTTCGCGCCGGCGGCGGCGAACTCCTCGTCGGTGATGCTGGAGCCGACCCCGGCGCCCGCCTCGACGAAGACCTCGTGACCGTGGCGGGTGAACTCGTTGACGCCCGCCGGCGTGATCGCCACCCGGTACTCGTGGTTCTTGACCTCGCGGGGGATTCCGACCTTCACGATGCAGACACCTTCCTCCGGGGCACGGCTCACCCCCGACAGCGCGGCGCCACGACGGCTCCGTTGCCGACGCGGTCAGGTCCCGCCGGCGGCAGTCTAGGCGTGCGGACGGCGCGGGGACGCCGACACTGTGCCATCCGGTGCCCGGCGGTGCTGACGGAGTGTCAGGCATGGACCGGGCTGGCCGGTGGAGACGCCATCAGCCGACAGGACAGACTTCGGTAAATATCTTTCCACCGGTGGGGTGCCGGCGCGCACGGAACGAGAGTGGATCACTATCGTGTCCGCTCATGACCACTCCTTACCAGCAGCACCCGTACGGCGTCTCGGACAAGAGCAAGGTCGTCGCGGGCATCCTCCAGATCCTCCTCGGCGGCTTCGGCATCGGCCGGTTCTACATGGGCGACACCAAGACCGGCGTGATCCAGCTCGTGGTCACACTCGTGACCTGCGGCTTCGGCGCGATCTGGGGCCTCGTCGACGGCATCCTGATCCTGGTCAACGGCGGCGTCGACGGCCAGGGCCGGCCGCTGCGCGACTGAGCGGCGAACCGGAGAGGGGCCGCGCGGCGTCTGCCGCGCGGCCCCTCTCGTCGTCGGTGCCCGATCAGCGCGGCAGCGGCACCTCGGGGCGACGCAGCTCGGTGAAGCCGGTCTCCCGGGCGCGGGCGGCGGCGAGCAGCCCGGCCACGCAGGACGCGTTGGTGATCTCACCGGCCAGGACCATCCGGACCGCCTCGTCGAGATCGACGCGGACCACCTGGAGGTCGGCCTCCTCCTCGCGCCGGTCGTGCCGCTCCTGCGCCGGCACGTCGGCGAGGTCACGGGCCAGGAAGACGCGCACCACCTCGTCCGAGAAACCGGGTGAGCTGTGCAGGTCGACGAGCACGTCGACGCGCCCCGCGGTCAGGTCGGCCTCCTCGGCCAGCTCCCGCGCCGCCGCGGCGGCCAGGTCCTCCCCGCTGACGTCCATCAGCCCGGCGGGCAGCTCCCACAGGTGCCGGCCGACCGGGTGCCGGTACTGGCGGATCAGCACCACCTGGTCGGCGTCGTCGAGCGCCACCACCGCCACCGCGCCCACGTGCCGCACGTAGTCGCGGGCCGCGGTGCCCCCGCCGGGCATCGTCACGTCGTCGCTGACCACCGAGAAGATCCGGCCGGACCAGACGTCCCGGCGCGCGGTCACCTCGTAGCGGTGCTCGACGCCGCTCACTTCGCCACGCCGTTCTGCTCCGCCACGCCGTTCTGCTCCGCCGCGGCGGTCCGCTTCGGCGCGCGGGCCGGCTTCGCCGCGGCGGCTGCCGACGAGCCGTCCAGGTCGACCGGGAGCTGGTCGGACTCGGAGTACGCGACCGCGGCGCCCACGAACGCCGCGAACAGCGGATGGGGGCGGGTGGGGCGGCTCTTCAGCTCCGGGTGCGCCTGGGTGGCCACGAAGAACGGGTGCAGGTCGCGGTCCAGCTCGACGAACTCGACCAACCGGCCGTCCGGCGAGGTGCCGGAGACGGTCAGGCCGGCCTTGGTGAGCTGGTCGCGGTAGGCGTTGTTCACCTCGTACCGGTGCCGGTGCCGCTCGCTGACCTCGGTGCTGCCGTACGCCTGGGCGACGATCGACCCCTCGGCCAGCGTCGCCGGGTACGCCCCGAGCCGCATGGTGCCGCCCAGGTCGCCGCGGCCGGCCACGATGTCCTCCTGGTCGGCCATGGTGGCGATGACCGGGTGCACGGCCTCCTCGTCGAACTCCAGGGAGTTCGCCCCGTCCAGACCGGCCAGGTGGCGGGCCACCTCGATGGTCATGCACTGGAGGCCGAGGCAGAGGCCGAGCAGCGGGACGCCGTTCTCCCGGGCGTACCGGGCGGTGCCCACCTTGCCCTCGATGCCGCGCACCCCGAACCCGCCGGGGATCACGATGCCGTCGACGCCGGCCAGCGCGGCGGCGGCGCCGGCCGGGGTGACGCACTCGTCGCTGGGCACCCATCTGAGCTGCACCCGGGCGCGGTGGCCGAACCCGGCCGCCCGGATCGCCTCGCTCACCGACAGGTACGCGTCGGGCAGGTCGACGTACTTGCCGACAAGCGCCACGGTGATGGTGTGGCGCGGCTGGTGCACCCGCTCCAGCAGGTCGTCCCAGCGGGTCCAGTCGACGTCGCGGAACGACAGGCCGAGCCGGCGCACCACGTACGCGTCCAGGCCCTCGCGGTGCAGCACCTTCGGGATGTCGTAGATGCTCGGCGCGTCCGGTGCGGCGGTGACCGCCTCCCGGTCCACGTCGCAGTAGAGCGAGAGCTTCTCCTTGACCTTGTCCGGGATCTCCCGGTCGCAGCGCAGCACCAGCGCGTCGGGCTGGATGCCGATGCTGCGCAGCTGGGCCACCGAGTGCTGGGTCGGCTTGGTCTTCAGCTCGCCCGACGGCGCCAGGTAGGGCACCAGCGAGACGTGCAGGTAGAAGCAGTTGTCCCGGCCCAGGTCGTGCCGGATCTGGCGGATCGACTCCAGGAACGGCAGCGACTCGATGTCGCCGACCGTGCCACCGACCTCGGTGATCACCACGTCGGGGACCTGGCCGTCGGCGTCCGGGTCGGCCATGCCGAGGATCCGGGCCTTGATCTCGTTGGTGATGTGCGGGATGACCTGGACCGTGTCGCCGAGGTACTCGCCGCGCCGTTCCTTGGCGATCACCGCCGAGTAGATCTGCCCGGTGGTGACGTTCGCCTTGCCGGAGAGGTCACGGTCGAGGAACCGCTCGTAGTGGCCGACGTCGAGGTCGGTCTCGGCCCCGTCCTCGGTGATGAACACCTCGCCGTGCTGGAACGGGTTCATCGTGCCGGGATCGACGTTCAGGTACGGGTCGAGCTTCTGCATCACCACGCGCAGCCCGCGCGCGGTCAGCAGATTGCCGAGGCTGGAGGCGGTGAGGCCCTTGCCCAGCGAGGAGGCGACTCCCCCGGTGACGAAAATGTGCCTGGTCGTCCGTGCTGAAGGGGCCAAGGCCTGCTCCCGTGTCGTCCGTAGCGGTCGTGCGAACCGCCGTGCCGATCAGACAAGTGATCACGCGATCCACGGGATTCCACGGTAACACCTTCCGGACCGTGAGCCGGCGTCGCACCCGCTGTCGGCGCACGTGGGGCCCCGTCCGGCTTGATCAACTCCCGTGCGCCGGCGCGCGGACCACCGGTCGGCGCGCCCGCCACGGGTCAGCGGACCGGCGACTCGGCCGCTGGTGGGGCGGCCGGTGCGGGTACCCGGGCTCCCGGCACCGCGTCGGCCCCGCGCGTCGCCATCCCGGCCGGACGGCGGGACGCGTCACCCCCGGTGGACCCGTCCGGTCCCGCCGGGGCGCCACCCCGGCCGGGCACGTCCGCGCCGGCACCCGGGCCGGCCGAGGGGTCCGCGTCACCGGGGCCGCCCGACGGGCCCGCGCCGCCGGGACCGGACCCGTCCGACGGCGCCACGCCCCCCTCTCCCCCGGGCCGGCCGCTGTCGGGCAGCGTGCGGTCCGTGGAGTGGTCGAGCACCCGCAGCGCGGCCAACGCCGCCATCGGCACCACCAGCGCGCCGGCCGCGCCGGCCACGTCCAACGCGCTGCCGCCCAGCACACCGCCGAGCCCGGCGGCCACCCCGGTGCCGGCCATCGCCGCCCGGATCGCCGGGTAGATGCCGAACAGCCGCAGCAGCCCGCCCCACGGCTGGAGCAGGGCCAGCCAGACCAGCGCGGCGCCGGCCAGGGCCAGCACGGTGAGCGGGCTGTTCACCAGCGTCTGGAAGTTCGAGGTGCTGGACCGGTGCACGGTCAGACCACCGGTGCCGTCCCCGAGCGCCGCCAGGAAACGGCCCAGGCTGCCCCGCTCGGCCGCCGGCCGGCCCAGGTCGACGAGCGCGAAGCCGATGGTGACGGCCAGCCCGGCCATGGTGGCCCAGGCGAGGCGGCTGACGGTCAGCCAGCCGCCGCCACAGATCGCCGCGGCCACGCTCACCCCGGCGGTGAGCGCGATCGCGCCGATCGAATCCGCGCCCAGGTACGGGCTGCCGACGATCACCACCGCGGTGCCAGCCACGGCCACCATGACGGTCGGCCGCCAGGTGCGGCGTACCCGCTGGGCCAGCCAGCCCCCGCACAGCAACGACCCGGCGATGAACACGCCCAGGCCGACGGTGCCCAGGCCGGCGTACCGGCCGCCCTCCAGCGCGGAGTATCCCACCACGCCGTTGAGTTGCAGTCGGGAGCCGGTGAGCACGTCCACGCCGACCACCAGCGTGGCCAACCCGGCGACCGCGCCGAGCGGCCCCAGCGTGCGGTCGTGGCCGGGGGCGAACCGGACCACGGCCGTGCCACCGACGATGAGCAGGGCGGTCACCGAGGCGAACCACCAGCCCGCGTGGGTGCCGCGCCACCAGGGCACGGCGTCGGCCAGCAGGGCCGCCGGCACCGCCAGCGCGGCGGCGACCAGCAGCAACTCCACCACCGCGACCACCCGCCGGGACACCGGCTCCGGTCCGTGCGGGCCGGCGAGCCGGCGGGCCCGCCGCAGCAGCGGCAACACCGCCACCGCGAGGGCCATCTGGGCGGCGGCCAGCAGCGTGAAGAACCAGCCGGCGACCCGGCGCTGGGCAGCCGCCTCCCGGTCGGCGTCGGCCGGCGCGGTGATCGCCTCCCGCAGGTCGCCCGGCCGGTCGTCGACGGTCACCGCGGGCCGGCCGAGGAACAGCCGCTCCGGCATCGGCCGGCCGAGCGCGGCGAGTGCGGTCGGGGCCAGGTCGACCAGTTGCAGGTAACCGGCCCGGGCCGTGCTCGGCGACGTCAACCAACCCCCGTCCCAGCCCGGACCGTCCGCGACGGCGACGTGCAGCCGCGCCGGCGTGTCGGTGTCGGAGACGCCGGCGACGAGCACCAGCGACTGCGGCGGCCGGGCGGCGAGCACCCGGGCCAGCCGGGCGTCGGCCTGGCGGGCCTGGGCGGCCCGGACGGCCGGATCGTCGTCGTCGACAGTGCCCACGTCGACGATGCTCAGCACGCAGGAGCCGAGCAGCTCCGTCGGGTCGTCGGGCAGCGCCGGCTCGTACCGGTCGACGCGGCCGAACGGGCGGGCGGCGGCCACCGCGGCGCCCGGCCCGACCGCCACCGAGCAGCGCACCGACTCGGCCAGCGCGCCCGGGACCGCGCCCCAGGCGAGCTTGTTCTGGTTGTGGGCGACGACGCCCTGCTGGTCGGGCAGGTTCGCGCCGATCCCGTCGGGCTGCTCGACGGTCACCCCGGTGGCCGGGCAGCCGCCACCCGGGCGGCTGCCGTTCCAGGCCGCGAAGTTTCCCGCGCCGAGCGTCAGCCAACCGTCCACCGGGCAGGTGGGACGGTGCGCGGAGCGCACCGAGAGGGAACCGATCGCCCCCTGCTCGGCCATCCGCCACAGCGTCGGCGTGTTCTGCGGGTCCACGTCGTCCCAGCGCAGGCCGGCCGCGCCGACCAGCACCACGAAGTCGGCGCTGCGCCGGGGCCCGCCGTCGTCCGGGCGGGCGGCCAGCGCGGTGATGCCCAGGGCCACCACCACCAGGGTCAGCAGCACCGGGGTCAGTCTGCGCAGCATCAGCGGTTCCCCGTGGAGTGCTGTGGCGTCAGCTCCGCGTACAGGTCGGCGAGCGCGGCCACGGTGTCCGCCTCGGTGGGCCAGGTCGCGGCGCGGGCCGCGCCCCGGCGGCCCAGGTCGGCGCGGCGGGCCGCGTCGTCGAGCAGCTCGCGCACCGCCGCGTCGACCGCGTCCACGTCGCCGGCCGGGACCAGCACCGCGGCGTCGCCGACCAGCTCCGGCAGGCCACCGACAGCGGTCGCCACCAGCGGTACGCCGGCGCGCAGCGCCTCCTGCGCGAACAACTGGCGGGCCTCCCAGTCGCTGGTGACCACCGCCAGGTCGGCGCCGGCCAGCAGGTCCGCCACGTCGGTGCGGTGCCCGAGCAGGGTCACCGGCGCGCGGGCGGCCGAGATCCGCGCGGCCAGCGGCAGGTAGGCGGGTCCGCTGCCGGCGATCACCACCGCCGGGGCGGGTACCCGGGTCCGCCACCGGGCGGCGGCGTCGATCAGCACGTCGTACCGCTTCTGCGGGTGCAGCCGGCCCACCGAGAGGATCAGCGGACGGTCGGCGGTGACGCCGAACTCGGCCCGCACCGCGGCGCGGCGGCGACCGGGCGGGGGCAGCGTCGGCGCGGCGACCGGCGCCAGCCGGGCGTCGGCGGCACCCAGCGCGGCGGCCCGCTCGACCAGGTCGGCGGAGGCCCCGAGCGCGACCCGCACGGAGCGGGCGACGACGCGTTCGACCAGCCGGGACAACGCGCCGCGCAGCCCGCCGGCGAGCACCGCGTTGTGCCAGGTGACCACCAGCGGGACGGTGGGCCGGGCGAGCGCGGCGACCAGGCCGGCCCGCAGGCCGTGCGCGTGCACCACGTCGACAGGCGTCTCCGCCAGCGCCCGGCGCAGCGCGGTGACCGCGCGCGCGTCGCCCGGGGTGGGGCTGGCCGGGATCTCCACCGGCGTGAACCGGGCGCCCGTGCCGGTGAAGTCGAACTGCTGCTGGGTGGCGGCCGGTCCGCAGACCAGCACCGACGCGCCGGCCTCGGTCAGCCCGCGGGCGACCGACCGGACGTGCTGTCCCACCCCGCCGGTGCTGGAGGCGAGCACCAGGGCGACCGACCCGGGCCAGCGCGGTGCCGGCGAGGCGTCCGTCATGAGGAAACGATCTCCTTTCCGTCGCCCCGCTCGCCGGGGTGCTGGTCCGCCGGCGGGCCGTCGGCCGGGCGCCGGCGACGCAGCCGGCGGGTCACGGTCGCGAGCAGCGGCCGCAGGTCGCGGGCGTCGGTCAGCCAGGCGACGGCGAGGAACAGGACGCCGACCACGACCCCGGACAGCATGCCCTGCGCGAGGGCCGCGAGCGTCGTCGGGGTCCCGTCCCCCAGCCCGTCGAGCCCCCGGGCGGTGGCCGCCCCGCCCGCCGCGGCGACCACGGCGGCGAGCAGTCCGGCCGCGCCGGCCCGGCCGATGCCGGCCAGCGCCTCCGGGCCGGCGGCACGCCGCACGGCGGCGACCAGCAGCGCGCCGAGCAACAGCATCCCGGCGGAGGTGGCCAGCGCCACCGCGGGCACCCGGTCGGCCAGCGGCAGCGCCTGGCCGAACAGGACCGCGAGGGCGGGCACGCTCAGCCAGCCGAGCGCGGTGGCGACCGTGGCGGAGCGGGTCTCGCCGCGTGCGTAGAGCGCCCGGGTGAGGACCGCGAACAGGCCGTAGCCGAGCAGGCCGGGGGCGAAGCCGGCGATCCCGGCGGCGGCGGTGCGCGCGTCGACGGGGTCGGGGAAGAAGAAGTGCCCGACCGGTAGCGCGGTGCCGGCCAGCGCGGCGGCGCCGAGCAGGCTGAACAGCACGACCCCGCGCGCCGCCGGGGCCAGCGTGTCGCGGTAGGCGCGCTCGTCGCCGCCGGCCCGGGCCGCCACCAGCGTCGGGTACGCGGCCACCGCGAGCGGCACCGCCAGCACCGACCAGGGCAGGAAGTAGACGGTCTGGGCCAGGTTGTAGACGCCGACGTCGGCGACCCGGCCGTAGGTGACCTGGTTGAGCGCCACGACCAGGGCGATCTGCTGGGCGGCCACGGTGACCACACCGGCGACCACCAGGCCGCCGACCCGCGCCCGGGCGTCGACCGGGAACCGGTAGCCCGGCCGGAGCCGCAGCCGCAGCCGACGCAGCGGGATCAGCAGGGACAGCGAGAGCACCACCACACCGAGCGTGGTGCCGCCGGAGAGCAGCAGCTCCCCGCCGCGGCCGACCTCGCCGATGCCGGCCCGCCGCCCCTGCACGGCGGTGAAGGCGAGGTAGACCGCGATGACGGTGATGCTGGACAGCAGCGGCGCGAGCACCGGCCAGGCGAACCGGCGGTGCGCCTGGAGCACCCCGGTGAGCACGATGCCGATGCCGTAGAGCGGCAACTGGGGCGCGAAGACCCGCAGCATCCGCGCCCCGGTCGCCTGCTGGGCCGCGTCGAGGCCGTGCCCGAGCAGGCCGGTCAGCGGTTCGGCGAGCAGCGCCACCAGCACCGCCAGCGGGACCAGCAGGCTCAGCGTCCAGGTCAGCAACGCGCCGGTGGTGGCGGCCACCGCCCGCCGGTCACCGGCGGCGACAGCGCCGGCCAGCAGCGGTACGACCAGACTGGCCAGCGCCCCACCGGCGACGATCTCGAAGATGACGTTCGGGACGTAGTTCGCCACCAGGTAGGCGCCGCCCAGGTCGGTGGGGGCCAGCGTCCAGGTGAACACGGCGGTGCGGCCGAAGCCGGCGAGCCGGCTGACCACGGTGAGCACGGCGATGAGGGCAGCCGCCCCGGCGACGCGGCCGACGGCGGCGAGGGGTGCCGGTTTCGTCACGTCAGTCGGCGAGCCGGCCCAGCTCGTCGAGGTGCCGCAACCCCGGGGTCCGCTGGATGACCTGGGTGAAGCTGACCTTCTCGCTGGCGGCCGTGAGCGCGGCGAGCACGGCCAGCACGCCGGCCCGCCCGAGCGGCCCGGTACGCGCCGCGAGGCTCACGCCGAGCAGCGCGCCGAGCGCGTTGGCGCCGCTGTCGCCGACCATCACCCGCTCGCCCAGGTCGTCGCGCAGCAGGCCGGCGGCGGCGCCGACCGCGCCCGCCGCGATGCCGCCGTACTGGCCGGTGGACAGCGGCGCGCCGAGCAGCAGGCCGGACTTCAGTGCCCGGCCGGGGCGCAGGTCGAGCAGGTTGACCAGGTTGGCGGTGCCGGCCACCACGCCGGCGCCGAGCAGCACGTCGACCCCGCGACCGAACGTGCCGGCCCGTTGCCGGCGCGGATGGGCGGCGACCCGCCGGTCGGCGGCGAGCAGCGCCGCGGCGCCCAGCCCGGCGGCGCCCACCCCGACGACCTTGACCAGCCCGGCGGTGACCCGCCCCGCGCGCAGCGCGGCGAGGTGACCGGCGAAGCCCTTGGCGGCCTTCTGCTCCGGGCGCGCGCCGACCACGTCGTCGTAGAGCCCGACCGCGCCGGCGCCGACGCCGGCCAGCAGCGCGGCGGCGCCGGCCGGGGCGCTGCCGGCGCCGAGCGCGCCCGCGGTGGCGGCGCCCACGGCCAGGGCCGGGCCGGCGGCCAGGGTCACGGTGCGGCCCCGGAAGTTGGTGCGCTCCAACGCCGGCGCGCTCGGCGACGTGCGCACCTCCCGCAGCGCGTAGCGGGCGGCCAGCACCCCCGTGCCCACGGCCAGCAGCCGACCCAGTCTCACGCGACCCCTCCTGATCCGGACTCTCGACGCGACCCGGCACGGACCTCCACGGCCCGGCGCGGTCACTGGGGCAGTTTAGGCAGCCGGGCGGCGGCGTTGTCGCCCACGCCGTACTGGCCGGCCTTCTTGCCGGTGAGCTGCTCGGCGAGGGCGAGGCTGGTGACCAGCTGCCCCTGCACGGTGTTGGCGTTGTCGACAGTGGAGATGGTCTGCGACAGCACCGGGTCGCCGCGGACCACGGCCACCAGGTTGCCGCCGGTCGAGCCCATGCCGGCGACCACCACCGCGCCGGCGCGGTCGAACTGCTCGGCGACCTTCACCACCGACTCATCCTTCTTCGCCGAGTCCTTGTCCACGTACGGCTGGCCGGTGACCAGCACGACCGCCTCGGCGGCGCCGGAGATCCGGTCCTCCGGGGTGAGGTAGCCGGCCTCCGCGTACTTCTGGAGCACGCTGCGCCGGTCGGCCTCGCTGACCGCCGGGCTGCCCACCGGGCGGTCCAGCAGGACGTTGGCCAGCAACGCGCTGGACGTCTCCACGCCGTGCCCGTTGCCGGGGAGGTTGGCGGTGGGTGCGCTGTTCGGCCGGGCGGCGGTGACGGCCAGCTCCAGCAGGTTGTTGTTGCTGTCCGGGTTGACGAACTTGTCCTGCACGGTGACGCGGCCGGTGACGTTCGCGCCGGCGGTGCGGAGCATGTTCACCACGCCCTCGGTCTGGTCCCGGCCGCTGGGCAGTGTGAGCACCACCACCCGCCGGCCGGCCAGCTTGCCGGGCAGGACGAACTGCGCCGTCTCGCCGACGAACTCCTCCTCGGTCTTCAGCTGATTCTGCATGTCGTTGACCGACTGGCGCATCAGCGAGTTGTCCTTGCGCAGGCCGTTGACGTTCTCCCGGAGCGAGTCGGCGACCGGCCCGTTGAGGGCGGCTGTGCCGACCACCAGGCCGATCGCCAGCGCGAGGAAGACCGCGGTCAGGGACACCACGTGGTAGCGGAAATTGATCACGCTTGCAGCCTCTTGATCGTCGGGGGGCTAGAAGAGCTGGCCGAGCTGGAACACGAAATTGTCCCACCATTCGGAGACCACGCCCAAGTACGCCTTCCCGACGGTGGAGACCGCCACCGCGGAGGCCATCGCGGCGACCGCCGAGAGGACCAGCAGCAGCAGCGAGGACCCGGAGATGCTCTGCCGGTAGAGCCGGCTGACGCCCTTGGCGTCGACCAGTTTGCCGCCCACCTTCAGCCGGGTGAGGAACGTCGACGCCATGCCGCCCCGGCCCTTGTCGAGGAACTCCACCAGGGTGGCGTGGGTGCCGACGGCCACCAGCAGCGAGGCGCCCTTCTCGTCGGCCAGCAGCATGGCCAGGTCCTCGCTGGTGGCCGCCGCCGGGAAGGTGATCGCGGGCACACCCAGGCCGTTGACCCGGGCCAGACCCGGGGCCCGCCCGTCCGGGTAGGCGTGCACGATCACCTCGGCGCCGCAGCGCAGCACGTCGTCGGTGACCGAGTCCATGTCGCCGATGATCATGTCGGGGGTGTAACCGGCCTCGACCAGCGCGTCGGCCCCGCCGTCCACGCCGATCAGCACCGGCTTGAACTCCCGGATGTAGGGCCGCAGCACGTCCAGGTCGGCCTTGTAGTCGTAGCCCCGGACCACGATCAGGCAGTGCCGGCCCTGCATCTGGGTCTGGATCTCCGGCACGCCGACGCCGTCGAGCAGCAGGTCGCGTTCCTGCCGGAGGTAGTCCATCGTGTTGGCGGCGAACGCCTCCAACTGCACCGACAGGCCCTCCCGGGCGTCGGCCATCGACTTGCCGACCGTCTCCGCGTCCTGCAACGCGCCGTGCGCGACCGGCTCCGTGCCCACGAAGACGGTGTTGCCCTCGATGCGCACCAGGTCGCCCTCGCGGACCTGCTCGAAGACGCCCTCACCGAGATCGTCCAGGAGCGGGATGCCGGCCGCCACCAGCACCTCGGGGCCGAGGTTGGGATAGCGCCCGGACACCGACGGCTTGGCGTTGAGCACCGCGGCCACCCCCACCGCGACGAGCGAGTCGGCCGCCACCCGGTCCAGGTCGACGTGGTCGATGACCGCGATGTCACCCGGACGCAGGCGGCCGACCAGCCGTTTCGTCCGGCGGTCGAGGCGCGCGGTGCCGAGGATCGAGCCCGGTTCCGCGTTCCGGGTCCGGCGCAGTGTGGGTAGACGCATCGTGACCATCCTGGCATGTGGGGCAGGTTCTGCTGTCGCGACATGCTGAGCAGGGCCGCCTACCCAGGGAAGCACACCGGAACGCGCCCCGGTGTGCTTGCGCTCACAATCGGGGTATCACGGACGCCTTTCCTTCGCGGCCACGGCCAGGAGCTCCTCGGCGTGGGCGATACCCAGATCGGAGTCCGGCAAACCGGCGAGCATCCGGGCCAGCTCCCGGGCCCGCTCGGTGTCCTCCACCACCCGTACCCCGCTGGTGGTCACCGCGCCCCCGGTGTCCTTCGCCACCACCAGGTGCCGGTCGGCGAACGCGGCGACCTGGGGCAGGTGGGTGACCACGAGCACCTGGTGGGTGCGCGCCAACCGGGCCAGTCGCCGGCCGATCTCCACCGCCGCCTGCCCGCCGACACCGGCGTCGACCTCGTCGAAGACCAGCGTGGGTGGACCGCCGGAACCGGCGAAGACCACCTCGATGGCGAGCATCACCCGGGACAGCTCACCGCCGGAGGCGCCCCGCTGCAACGGCAACGACGGCGCTCCGGGATGGGCCAGCAGCCGCAGCTCGACCTCGTCGGCGCCGTCCGCGCCGACGCCCGCCTCGACACCGTTGACCGGCAGGGTCGGCTCGGACCGCCCGGCCGCCCGGGGCAGCACCGCCACCTCGATCCGGGCGTGCGGCATGGCCAGCCCGGCCAGCTCGACGGTGACCTGCTCGGCGAAGCGGACCGCGGCCTCCTGCCGGGAGGCGGAGACCCGGCCGGCGAGGTCGGCCACCTCACCGGCGAGCCGGGACGCCTCCCGGTCCAGCTCGTCCAACAGCTCGTCGGAGGTGTCCAGTTCGGACAGCCGGGTGCGGGCCCGTTCGGCCCAGGCCACCACGCCGTCCACGTCGTCGGCGTACTTGCGGGTGAGTCCGCGCAGCGCGGCCCGTCGCTCGTAGATCGTCTCCAGCCGGGCCGGGTCGGCGTCCAGCGCGGTCAGGTAGGTGGACAGCTCGGCGGCCACGTCGGTGACCAGCGTGGCGACCTCCTCCAGCCGGGCCGCCAGCTCACCGAGCGCCGGGTCGGTGCCGGCCTGCGCCTCCAGCGTGCGGCGGGCGGTGCCGAGCAGCACGGCCACGTCGGGGGTGTCGTCGGTCGCCTCCACGCCGCCGGCCACGCACTGCTGCGCCACCTGGGCCGCGGTGCGCAGCCCCTCGGCGTGCTCCAGCCGCTGCGCCTCCGCCTTCAGCTCGTCGTCCTCCCCCGGCTGCGGATCGACCCGGGTGATCTCGTCGAGGCCGAGCCGGAGCAGGTCGGCCTCCTGGTTGCGCTCACGGGCGTTGCGCCGCCGGTCGGCCAGGTCGTCGACCACCGTCCGCCACCGCGCGTACGTCTCGCGCAGCGCGTCCAGCAGCTTCTCGTGCTCGCCGCCGGCGAACCGGTCGAGCGCGGCCCGCTGCTCGGCCGGACGCAGCAGGCGCAGCTGGTCGGACTGGCCGTGCACCGCCAGAGCCTGCTCACCCACCTCGCCGAGCGTCGCCACCGGCATGCTGCGCCCGCCCAGGTGGGCCCGCGAACGACCCTCGATGGTGACGGTGCGGCTGAGCAGCAGCGAACCGTCCTCGTCGGGCTCGCCGCCGGCGTCGATGATGCGGGCGTGCACCGCCTCGGCCACCCGGCCGCGCAGCCGCAGCCGCCCCTCCACCACCGCACGGCCCGGCTGGGCCCGCACCCGACCCGCGTCGGCCCGGCCGCCGAAGAGCAGGCCGAGGCCGGTCACCACCATGGTCTTGCCGGCGCCGGTCTCGCCGGTGATGACGTTCATCCCCCCGGCCAGCGGCAGCGTGGTGTCCTCGATGACGCCCAGTCCGGTGATGCGCAGCTCTTCCAGCACAGCACCCGACAGTAGCCCCGCCGGGTGACAGTTGACCAGCCGGCACGGAAGGAGTGGTCAGCCGCGGTCGGATCGCCACGCCTTCCGGGAACCGGCGCGCTCGGGGAACCGGGGGTGGGTGTGGGTCGGGGCGCCGGACGTCGCCCAGCTCGTGCGCCGCCGCTTCCTCCGGCGGCGGCTCATCGACCTGTCGGCCCGACCGGGGTCGACACCCGACCGGGCACGGCGCGCCGGACCGCCCGCCGCGGCCGGCCGCGACACTCCGACACCCCGACCGTCGCGGCTCCGACCACCCCTGGCCGAACCCGCGACCGCCGGGCCACGCCACCTCCGCCGCGGCGGGCCTCACCGCCGCGGCCGGACTCACCTCGACGCGGCCCGACCCGCCCACCGTAACGCGCACCGGCGGACCCGGATACGTTGCTGAGCCGTCAATCAGCGGCGGTTGCCGCGCCAACCCTGCACGGGCAGGTCGAACTTGGCCACCAGCCGGTCGGTGAACGGGCGCGCCCGCAGCCGGACGATGCGCACCGGCAACGCGCCCCGGCGCACCGTGACCCGGGCGCCGGGCGGCAGGTCGTAGACCCGCCGGCCGTCGCAGCAGAGCACCGCGAGCGTGGTGAACGGGTCGACGGTGATGACGAATGTGGAGGTCGGCGCCGTGACCAGCGGACGGCTGAACAGCGCGTGCGCGCTGATCGGCACCAGCAGCAGCGCCTCCACCTCGGGCCAGACCACCGGCCCGCCACCGGAGAACGCGTACGCGGTGGAGCCGGTCGGGGTCGCGCAGACCACGCCGTCGCACCCGTACCGGGACAGCGGCCGGCCGTCCACGTCGACGAGCAGCTCCAGCATCTGGGCGCGCTCGCCCTTCTCCACGCTGATCTCGTTGAGCGCCCACGACTCGATGGTCGGCCCGCCCTCGAACTCGGCGGTCACGTCGAGGGTCAGCCGTTCGTCCACCGTGTAGTTGCGCGCGACCACGTCACGCACCGCGGCGTCCAGGTCGTTCATCTCCGCCTCGGCCAGGAAGCCGACCTTGCCCAGGTTGATGCCGAGCAGCGGCGCCTTGGCCGGTCGGGCCAGCTCGGCGGCGCGCAGGAACGTGCCGTCCCCGCCGAGCGCGAACACGATCTCCGCGCCCTCGGCCGCCTCCGGGCCGGTCACCGGCACCACGCCCGGCAGGTCGAGGTCGTCGGCCTCCTCGGCCACCACCCGCACCTCGAACCCGTTCGAGATCAGGTCGGCGGCGACCGCCCGGGCGTGCTCGGTGCTGCGTCGACGACCGGTGTGCGTCACCAACAGCGCGGTGCGGCTCACCCGGACACCTCCTCGGTCGTGGCCGCCGTCACGGCGGCACCCTGCGGACCCGCGGCCACCACCGCGCGTACCCGGTCGGGATCGGCGGCGGGCGCGTCCCGGCGCAACCATACGAAGAACTCGACGTTGCCGCTCGGCCCGGGCAGCGGGCTGGCCGCCACGTCGGCCAGGCCGAGACCGAGCCGCGCGGCGGCGGCGGCCACGTCGAGCACCGCCTCGGCGCGCAGCGCCGGGTCGCGCACCACACCGCCGGCGCCGACCCGCTCCCGGCCCACCTCGAACTGCGGCTTGACCATCAGCGCCAGGTCGCCGTCGGGCCCGGTGCAGCCGGCCAGCGCGGGCAGCACCAGACGCAGCGAGATGAACGACAGGTCGGCCACCGTCAGGTCGACCGGGCCGCCGATCGTCTCCGGCGTGAGGGTACGCACATTGGTGCGCTCGAAGACCCGGACCCGCCCGTCGGTGCGCAGCGGCCAGGCGAGCTGCCCGTAGCCGACGTCCACGGCCACCACCTCGGCCGCGCCGGCGCGCAGCAGCACGTCGGTGAATCCGCCCGTGGAGGCGCCCGCGTCCAGGCAGCGCCGGCCGCTCACCACCAGCCCGCCCGGCGCGAACGCGGCCAGCGCGCCGGCCAGCTTGTGGCCGCCCCGGGAGACGTACTCCTCGGTCGGGTCCTCGCCGGTGACCAGCAGCGGGTCGGCCGGGTCGACCATGGCCGCGGGCTTGCGCGCCGGCACCCCGCGCAACCGGACGCGCCCGGCCTCCACCAGCGCGACGGCCTGCTCGCGGGACCGGGCCAGACCGCGGCGGACGAGTTCGGCGTCCAAGCGGGTACGACGTGCCATCGGGTGTCCGTTCTCCGCCTCTGCTCAGGCCTGGTCGATGCCGGCCAGGGTCTCGCGCAGCGTCTCGTACGCCGCCTCGTACTGGGCGATCTGATCCGCCGGGGCGAGCGCCTCCGCGTTGGCCATGCCCCGCACCGCGGCGTCCACCGCCGGGTGTCGTGCCTCGCCGACCTCCTCGACCAGCACGGGGCGTACCCCCGGGGGCGGGCCGGGACGCGGGCCCGGCGGCGGACCGGGCCGGAAGGGCGCGGTCACGAACCGTCCGCCCGGCGGCCGGTGGCCTTGCGCGCCGGCCGGGCGGGCGCGGCGGGCGACTCACCGGCCGGCGTGCGCACCACCGCGGCGGCGGGCTTGCGCGCGATCGCCTTCTTGGCCACCGCCTTCTTCGCGACCGCCTTGGACGGCGCGGTCCCGCTCGAAGCCGGCGCGGATGTGGTCGGGGCGGTCGTGGCCGGCTCGGTGACCGGGGCCGGCCGGTCGGCCGGGGTCGCCGGCTCGACGGGCGTGCGCGCCTCCCGCAACTGCCGTTCCAGGTCGTGCACGCGACGGGTCAGCTCGGCGACCTCGTCGGCGGTGGCCAGCCCGACCGCGCCCAGCGCCCGGTCGACCTCGAAGCGGACCAGTTTGGTCAGCGCCTCCCGGTTCGCCAGGCCGGTGGCGACCAGTTCCTCGGCGAGCGACTGGAGTTGCCCGGCCGTCGCGCCGCCCTGACCGACGACGCGCATCACCGCGTCCTGCGCCTTCTTCCGGGGCGCCTCCGTCAGGCCCATGGCCAGCGAGAGGTAGGCGCGCCACGCGTCCTGCATGCCTGAGTCCTTCCACGGGGCGAGGTGTGCAGGTGCCACGCTACCGGGCACCGGGGACACACCATTGCGGTACGGTGCCGGGGAACGGCGTGGATCGTGGTGAGGAGACGACGTGGCCAGCGTGGACGACTGCCGCCAGGCGTTGCAGGACCTGGCCGACCGGCTCGACCGGCACGCCGAGGCATCGGGGAAGATCGACCTCGACCGCACCCTGGCCTGCCGGATCACCGATCTCGGCACCGCGTTCCACGGACGGCTCGAAGGCGGCCGGCTGGTCGGGCTGACCGACGGCGACGACCCGAAGGCCAAGATCGCGCTGAGCATCGCCAGCGACGACCTGATCGCCCTGGTCCACGGCAAGCTCGACATCATGTCGGCGGTGGCGTCCCGCCGGGTCTCCGTCAAGGCGAACCCGTTCGATCTGATGAAACTCCGCAAGCTGCTCTGAGCGACGCCGCCGGCTCAGCCGTCGAGACCGAACGCGGCCAGCGCCTCCGCCGCCGCCGGGGACCCGGCCCGCACCCGCGGGCCGGCCGGCGTCGACCAGGCCACCGCGCAGAGCGCCGCGAGCGCGTCCAACGGCCGTCCCGCGCCGTCGAGGGCCAGCTCCCCGCCGGTCGCCGTCACCGACCAGCCACCGGTTTCGGGTCGGCCGGGCACCGCCACCACGGCCTCCGCGTCGAACAGCCCCGCCAGATCGAAGGAGACGTACGCCGGCCGGCGCGGCTCCGGCGCCGCCAGCAGCTCGGCCGCGTCACTGACCCCGGTCAGCACCAGCAGGCTGTCCAGCCCGGCCCGGCGGGCGCCCTCGATGTCGGTGTCGAGCCGATCGCCCACCACCAGCGTGCGCCCGGTCCCGGCCCGGCGGGCGGCGGTGGCGAACAGCGCCGGCTCCGGCTTGCCCACCACCACGTCGGGATCCCGACCGAGCGCGGTACGCAGCACCGCCACCAACGAACCGTTCCCGGGCAGCGGACCGCGCGGGCTGGGCAGCGTGCGGTCGGTGTTCGTGGCGTACCAGGGCGCACCCGCCCGTACCGCCAGGGACGCCTCGGCCAGCTCGGACCAGCCGACCTCCGGACCGTAGCCCTGGGCCACCGCGGCGGGCTCCTCGTCGACCGTCGACACCGGCCGCAGGCCCACCGCGCGCAGCTCCGCCCGGAGCGCCTCCGCGCCGACCACCAGCACCGGCGCACCGGCCGGCAACCGGTCCCGGAGCAGCTCGGCGGTGGCGGCGGCGGAGGTCAGCACCTCCGCCGGCTCGGCCGGCACGCCCATGCCGGTGAGCAGGTCGGCCACCTCGCTGGAACGGCGCGAGGCGTTGTTCGTCGCGTACGCGACCGCCCGTCCCTCGGCGTGTAGCCGGCCGACCGCCTCGACCGCACCGGGGATGGGCCGGTCGATCAGGTAGATGACCCCGTCCAGGTCGAAGACCACCAGGGCGTACCCGTCGACCAGCCGTCCGTCCGCCCCGGCGCGGTCGGGGCGGGCCCGCTCCGCGCCGGGGCCGGTGTCGGTGGCCCCGGCGTGCCCGCTCACGGGCGCTCCGCCGCCTCGTTCCCACCCGGCGTGGTCCCGCCGGTCTGGTTCCGGTCGGTCCCGTTCCCGTTCCCGCCGGTCGCCGGCCGGTCATCGGCCTGGCCGGCGGGTGCGTCGCCGGTGGCGGCGGTGAGTGCGCCGGCCTCGGTGTCGGTCAGCTCGTCGTCCCCCAGGTCGCCGGCGTCACGGTCCCGGTACCCGGCCCGGGCCGCGTCACCGGCGCCGGGCGCCTCGGTGCGGTCGCCGGTCGGGCGGGCCTCTTCGTCGTCGTCCTCGTCGAGGTCCTCGTCGAGGTCCTCGTCTTCGTCGTCTTCGTCGTCGAGGTCGTCGTCCTCGTCGAGGTCGTCGTCGTCCTCGTCGGTCCGGCTGTCTTCGCCGTTCCGTTCGTCGTCGGAGTCGCGGTCCGTGGCCGACGAACCCGAGCGGACCGGGTCGCCGTCCGACTCGTCGTCCTCGTCGTCGCCCTCGATGACCACGCCGTCGAGCTCCAGCAGCCGCTCGGCGGCGTCGGTCTCACCGTCGGAGTCGATGTCGGAGGCGCGGGAGAACCACTCGCGTGCCTCCTCGCGCCGACCCACCGCGAGCAGCGCGTCGGCGTACGCGTAGCGCAGCCGCGCCGCCCACGGCTCGGCCGACTCGGCGGTCAGCTCGCGGACCTGGAGCATCGCCACGGCCGCGTCCTTCTGGCCCAGGTCGCCGCGCGCGCCGGCCGCCACGATCAGCAGCTCAATGGCGACGGCCTGGTCGAGCTTGGCCTGGTCGGCCCCGCGGAACAGGTCGATCGCCCGCTCCGGCCGGCCCAGCGCCCGCTCGCAGTCGGCCAGGACCGCGAGGTGGCTCTGCAAGCCGGTCATCCGGTGGTACGTCCGCAGCTCGGCGATCGCCGTCTGCCACTCCCCCGAGTGGTACGCGGCCAGTCCGACCGCCTCACGCACCGCGGCGATCCGCGAGGCGAGCCGTCGGGCGGCCATGGCGTGCGACAACGCCAGCGTCGGGTCCTCGTCGATCAGCAGGCCGGTCGCGACCAGGTGCCGGGCGACGGTTTCCGCGACCGGCTTGGCGAGCGAGAGAAGCTCCGCCCGCACGGTCGAGTCGAGGTCGCTCGCGACCACCTCGTCCGGCAGGTCCGGCGCCGCCCCGGTACGTCCCTCGCCCCGCTCGTCCTGACGCTCGCGCTGCGGACCGAAGCTGCCCGACCGGCGGTCGTCCCGGTCCGGGCGGTCGCCGTAACCGCGGTGCTCCCCGTCCCGCTCGGTACGCCCACCGCGGTAACCGCCCTCACGACGGTCGCCACCACGGAAGCCGCCCTCACGGTCGTCGCGACGGAAGCCACCCTCGCGACGCTCACCGCTCGGCGCACCACCGGCGCGGTCGTCACGACGGAAACCACCCTCACGACGCTCACCGCCGGCGTAGCTCTCACGGCGGTCGCCGCCCCGGTAACCACTCTCCCGGTCGTCACGACGGAAACCACCCTCGCGTCGCTCACCGCTCCGGAAACCGCCCTCACGGTCACCACCGCGGAAGCCACCCGAGCGGTCGCCACCCCGGTAACCACCCTCACGACGGTCACTGCTCGGGGCGCCGCCGGCGCGGTCGTCGCGACGGAAGCCACCTTCGCGGCGGTCCCCGCCCCGGAAGCCACCGTCACGGTCACCGCCCCGGAAGCCACCCTGACGGTCGCCACCCCGGAAACCGCCGTCACGGTCGCCGCCGCGGAAACCACCCTGACGGTCGCCACCCCGGAAACCACCCTCACGACGGTCACCACCAGGCGCACCACCGGCACGGTCGCCACCCCGGAAACCGCCCTCGCGACGGTCACCGCCCGGCGCGCCGCCAGCGCGGTCGTCACGACGGAAGCCACCCTCACGACGGTCCCCGCCCCGGAAGCCAGCCGGACGGTCACCACCGCGGAAACCGCCGTCACGGTCACCACCGCGGAAACCACCCGAGCGGTCGCCACCCCGGAAACCACCCTCACGACGGTCACCACCGGGCGCACCGCCGGCACGGTCGTCACGACGGAAACCGCCCTCACGACGGTCCCCGCCCCGGAAACCACCGTCACGGTCACCACCACGGAAGCCACCCTGACGGTCGCCACCCGGCGCACCGCCGGCACGGTCGTCACGACGGAAGCCACCCTCACGACGGTCCCCGCCCCGGAAGCCACCCTCACGACGGTCACCACCGGGCGCACCGCCAGCGCGGTCGTCACGACGGAAACCACCTTCACGACGGTCCCCGCCCCGGAAACCACCGTCACGGTCACCACCACGGAAGCCACCCGAGCGGTCGCCGCCCCGGAAGCCACCGTCACGGTCACCACCGCGGAAGCCACCCTGACGGTCGCCACCCCGGAAACCGCCCTCACGACGGTCGCCACCAGGCGCACCACCGGCACGGTCGTCACGACGGAAACCGCCCTCACGACGGTCCCCGCCCGGGGCACCGCCAGCGCGGTCGTCACGACGGAAACCGCCCTCACGACGGTCCCCGCCCGGGGCACCGCCAGCGCGGTCGTCACGACGGAAACCACCTTCACGGCGTTCCCCGCCCCGGAAGCCACCGTCACGGTCACCACCGCGGAAGCCACCCTGACGGTCGCCACCCCGGAAACCGCCCTCACGACGGTCGCCACCAGGCGCACCGCCAGCGCGGTCGTCACGACGGAAACCGCCCTCACGACGGTCACCACCGCGGGTGCCGCCGGCACGGTCGTCGCGACCGCCCCGGTACGAGGGGCGATCATCGCGGCGGGCGTCGCCGCGCCCTTGGCCACGGTCGGCGCGATCCTCGTAGCGACGGGGGCGGTCCCCGTCCTGCGGTCCAGAGCTCACAGGTGCATCCTTCCTGATGGCGTTTCCGCCAGAACGCTAACGCAGTCGAGGGCCGACCCTGGTGGGGCGGCCCTCGACTGAAAGATTGTCCGGCGGTGTCCTACTCTCCCACACCCTCCCGAGTGCAGTACCATCGGCGCTGGAGGGCTTAGCTTCCGGGTTCGGAATGTAACCGGGCGTTTCCCCTCCGCCATGACCGCCGTAACTCTATGAACATATCAACCAACAACCCACACACAAGGGGTCTGGTGTTTGTTCAGAGTTGCACAGTGGACGCGTAGCAGCTTAGTAGTCAAGTCCTCGGCCTATTAGTACCGGTCAACTGAACCCGTTACCGGGCTTACATTTCCGGCCTATCAACCCAGTCGTCTAGCTGGGGGCCTTACCCACTCAAAGAGTGGTGGGATACCTCATCTTGAAGCGAGCTTCCCGCTTAGATGCTTTCAGCGGTTATCCCTTCCGAACGTAGCTAACCAGCCGTGCCCCTGGCGGGACAACTGGCACACCAGAGGTTCGTCCGTCCCGGTCCTCTCGTACTAGGGACAGCCCTTCTCAAGTATCCTACGCGCACGGCGGATAGGGACCGAACTGTCTCACGACGTTCTAAACCCAGCTCGCGTACCGCTTTAATGGGCGAACAGCCCAACCCTTGGGACCTGCTACAGCCCCAGGATGCGACGAGCCGACATCGAGGTGCCAAACCATCCCGTCGATATGGACTCTTGGGGAAGATCAGCCTGTTATCCCCGGGGTACCTTTTATCCGTTGAGCGACACCGCTTCCACATGCCAGTGCCGGATCACTAGTCCCGACTTTCGTCCCTGCTCGACCTGTCAGTCTCACAGTCAAGCTCCCTTGTGCACTTGCACTCAACACCTGATTGCCAACCAGGCTGAGGGAACCTTTGGGCGCCTCCGTTACCCTTTAGGAGGCAACCGCCCCAGTTAAACTACCCACCAGACACTGTCCCTGAACCGGATAACGGTCCGAAGTTAGATACCCAAATCAACCAGAGTGGTATTTCAAGATTGCCTCCACCCATACTGGCGTATGGACTTCACCGGCTCCCACCTATCCTACACAAGCTAATTCAAATACCAATGTCAAGCTATAGTAAAGGTCCCGGGGTCTTTCCGTCCTGCCGCGCGTAACGAGCATCTTTACTCGTAATGCAATTTCGCCGGGCCTGTGGTTGAGACAGTGGGGAAGTCGTTACGCCATTCGTGCAGGTCGGAACTTACCCGACAAGGAATTTCGCTACCTTAGGATGGTTATAGTTACCACCGCCGTTTACTGGCGCTTAAGTTCTCCGCTTCGCCCCGAAGAGCTAACAGGTCCCCTTAACGTTCCAGCACCGGGCAGGCGTCAGTCCATATACATCGAATTACTTCTTCGCATGGACCTGTGTTTTTAGTAAACAGTCGCTTCCCCCTGCTCTCTGCGGCCATACAACGCTCCACCCGCGCGGGGCTTCACGTCTCCGGCCCCCCTTCTCCCTAAGTTACGGGGGCAATTTGCCGAGTTCCTTAACCACAGTTCGCCCGATCGCCTCGGTATTCTCTACCTGACCACCTGTGTCGGTTTGGGGTACGGGCCGCTAAGAACTCGCTAGAGGCTTTTCTCGGCAGCATAGGATCACTGACTTCACCTGAATCGGCTCGGCATCACGTCTCAGCCTACATGCGCCACGGATTTGCCTATGGCACGGCCTACACGCTTACCCCGGCACAACCACCGGCCGGGCTCAGCTACCTTCCTGCGTCACCCCATCGCTTGACTACTACCCGCCAGGTTCCCACGCTCACCACCATCAGTCCGAAGACCTCCAGCAGCTCGGATGGTTAGCACAACGAGGTTCGTCAGGGTCGCTCTTTCGCGGGTACGGGAATATCAACCCGTTGTCCATCGACTACGCCTCTCGGCCTCGCCTTAGGTCCCGACTCACCCAGGGCGGATTAGCCTGGCCCTGGAACCCTTGGTCATCCGGCGGAAGGGTTTCTCACCCTTCTTTCGCTACTCATGCCTGCATTCTCACTCGTGCCGCGTCCACGACTGGGTCACCCCGTCGCTTCACCCCCGGCACGACGCTCCCCTACCCATCCACACACCTGCACCCGATATCAAGACCGGGCGAAGTAAAAATGTGAATGCCACAGCTTCGGCGGTGTGCTTGAGCCCCGCTACATTGTCGGCGCGGAACCACTTGACCAGTGAGCTATTACGCACTCTTTAAAGGGTGGCTGCTTCTAAGCCAACCTCCTGGTTGTCTATGCGACCCCACATCCTTTTCCACTTAGCACACGCTTAGGGGCCTTAGCTGGTGATCTGGGCTGTTTCCCTCTCGACTACGAAGCTTATCCCCCGCAGTCTCACTGCCGCGCTCTCACTTACCGGCATTCGGAGTTTGGCTGATTTCGGTAAGCTTGTGGGCCCCCTAGACCATCCAGTGCTCTACCTCCGGCAAGAAACACGCGACGCTGCACCTAAATGCATTTCGGGGAGAACCAGCTATCACGGAGTTTGATTGGCCTTTCACCCCTAACCACAGGTCATCCCCCAACTTTTCAACGTTGGTGGGTTCGGCCCTCCACGCGGTCTTACCCGCGCTTCAGCCTGCCCATGGCTAGATCACTCCGCTTCGGGTCTAGAGCATGCGACTGAATACGCCCTATTCAGACTCGCTTTCGCTACGGCTCCCCCACACGGGTTAACCTCGCCACATGCCACTAACTCGCAGGCTCATTCTTCAAAAGGCACGCCGTCACCCCGTAAGGCTCCGACGGATTGTAGGCGAACGGTTTCAGGTACTATTTCACTCCCCTCCCGGGGTACTTTTCACCATTCCCTCACGGTACTTGTCCGCTATCGGTCACCAGGAAGTATTTAGGCTTACCAGGTGGTCCTGGCAGATTCACGGCAGATTTCAGGAGTCCGCCGCTACTCGGGAACACCCACAGAAGACCAGCAGCTTTCACCTACCGGACTATCACCGTCTACGGTCAGCCATTCCAGACTGTTCGACTAACCACTGGCTTTGTAACTTCTCCAACAGATGTCAGTCTGTTGAGCAGGGTCCCACAACCCCGACCACGCAACCCCTGACAGGTATCACACGCAACCGGTTTAGCCTCAATCCGCTTTCGCTCGCCACTACTCACGGAATCACTATTTGTTTTCTCTTCCTGCGGGTACTGAGATGTTTCACTTCCCCGCGTTCCCCCCACACACCCTATGTGTTCAGGTGCGGGTGACATCACATGACTGATGCCGGGTTTCCCCATTCGGACACCCTGGGATCACAGCTTGGTTGACAGCTCCCCCAGGCCTATCGCGGCCTCCCACGTCCTTCATCGGCTCCTGGTGCCAAGGCATCCACCGTTCGCCCTTGACAACTTGACCACAAAGATGCTCGCGTCCACTGTGCAATTCTCAACAAACAACCAACCCACAACCCTCAAGCCCCACACCAAACCCGACAACCGCCGGCGGTATGCGAGACCAGGCCATGCCTGGCAACCTTCACGGACTCCCGCCCGCACAAGGCTCCGAAAAAACAACCCACAGGTTGTTCCTTCAGGACCCAACAGGGTGCTCTACGCCATCCCCCAGCCGCACCAGGGACTCCGTTCCCACCACTCCCGAAGAAGCAGCTGTACTAGAAGAACCCCGGCCGTTGCCGAAGAAAAACTCACCAGTGTCTCCGCCATCTGAGCACCCCGACCCGACATTCGCGGGCCGCGGGCTCCATACCAGCTTTCGCCGGATGGTGCTCCTTAGAAAGGAGGTGATCCAGCCGCACCTTCCGGTACGGCTACCTTGTTACGACTTCGTCCCAATCGCCAGCCCCACCTTCGACGGCTCCCTCCACAAGGGTTGGGCCACCGGCTTCGGGTGTTGCCGACTTTCGTGACGTGACGGGCGGTGTGTACAAGGCCCGGGAACGTATTCACCGCAGCGTTGCTGATCTGCGATTACTAGCGACTCCGACTTCACGGGGTCGAGTTGCAGACCCCGATCCGAACTGAGACCGGCTTTTTGGGATTCGCTCCACCTCACGGTATCGCAGCCCATTGTACCGGCCATTGTAGCATGCGTGAAGCCCTGGACATAAGGGGCATGATGACTTGACGTCATCCCCACCTTCCTCCGAGTTGACCCCGGCAGTCTTCGATGAGTCCCCGCCATAACGCGCTGGCAACATCGAACGAGGGTTGCGCTCGTTGCGGGACTTAACCCAACATCTCACGACACGAGCTGACGACAGCCATGCACCACCTGTGACCGCCCCCGAAGGACCCCCCATCTCTGGAGGTTTTGCGGCCATGTCAAACCCAGGTAAGGTTCTTCGCGTTGCATCGAATTAATCCGCATGCTCCGCCGCTTGTGCGGGCCCCCGTCAATTCCTTTGAGTTTTAGCCTTGCGGCCGTACTCCCCAGGCGGGGCGCTTAATGCGTTAGCTGCGGCACAGGGAACCGGAGAGGCCCCCCACACCTAGCGCCCAACGTTTACAGCGTGGACTACCAGGGTATCTAATCCTGTTCGCTCCCCACGCTTTCGCTCCTCAGCGTCAGTATCGGCCCAGAGACCCGCCTTCGCCACCGGTGTTCCTCCTGATATCTGCGCATTTCACCGCTACACCAGGAATTCCAGTCTCCCCTACCGAACTCTAGCCTGCCCGTATCGACCGCAGGCCTGGGGTTGAGCCCCAGGTTTTCACGGTCGACGCGACAAGCCGCCTACGAGCTCTTTACGCCCAATAAATCCGGACAACGCTCGCGCCCTACGTCTTACCGCGGCTGCTGGCACGTAGTTGGCCGGCGCTTCTTCTGCAGGTACCGTCACTTACGCTTCGTCCCTGCTGAAAGAGGTTTACAACCCGAAGGCCGTCATCCCTCACGCGGCGTCGCTGCATCAGGCTTTCGCCCATTGTGCAATATTCCCCACTGCTGCCTCCCGTAGGAGTCTGGGCCGTGTCTCAGTCCCAGTGTGGCCGGTCGCCCTCTCAGGCCGGCTACCCGTCGTCGCCTTGGTAGGCCATCACCCCACCAACAAGCTGATAGGCCGCGAGCCCATCCCAGGCCGAAAAACTTTCCACCACACACCATGCGATGCGAGGTCATATTCGGTATTAGCCCCCGTTTCCGAGGGTTATCCCAAAGCCTAGGGCAGGTTGCTCACGTGTTACTCACCCGTTCGCCGCTCGAGTACCCCGAAGGGCCTTTCCGCTCGACTTGCATGTGTTAAGCACGCCGCCAGCGTTCGTCCTGAGCCAGGATCAAACTCTCCAACAAAAACTTTGTCGGACACAATGTCCTGGCAACAAAAGTGTTGCCAAAGGAATCCCGACCAAATCAGACCAAAGCCTGACCAGTCCGGGGTATAAAACAATTGGCACTGGCTTATCAAGCACCCTGTTGAGTTCTCAAAGAACAACCACACACCACACCGGAAACCCCCACCAGGAGGCCCCCGACCCGGGGCATTTCGTTCACATCCCCGCCGCTCTCGCGCCGGGCACTTTTACTACGTTACCCGGTGGTTTCCGCCGTGTCAAACCGGTGTTTGCCAGTTTGTCATGCATCACCCTTTTGCCGGGCACCACGATTCGGCCGACTCGCGTCGGTCGCGTCGAGGAATTCGGCAGGACGGCCGTTCGCGGTCTCCCGCTGGCCCGTCCGTTTCCCTACCGGCCGATAACCTTACCCGGTCGGTTCCGCCCCGCCAAATCCGCCTCCCGGCGGATCCGGGGCACCACCCGGTTTCCAGGTCCTGCGCTCCGGCCTTCCAGGTCTTTCGCCCTGTTCGTCCGTTCCGCGCTGGCAGAGAGAAAGTTACGCGCCCGGCGGATTGATCGTCAAATCCGCCGGGCGCGTCCCCCGTCACATCGTCGACAGTCGACTATCCCCGCAGCTCAACGCCCGCGAACGAGCGCTTCCCCCGGCGCAGCACCAGGTAGCGGCCGTGCAGCAGGTCAGCCACGGAGACAGTCGCGTCCACCTCGGCGACCCGGGTGTTGTTGACGTAGGCGCCGCCCTCGGCGATCACCCGCCGGGCCTCCTTCATGCTCGGGACCAGGCCCGACTCCTTGAGCAGCCCGGCGACGTCCGGCAATTCGTCGACGGACACGAGACCGGCCTCGGCGAGCGCCGCCCGCAGCGTCTCCGGCGAGAGTTCCTCCAGCGCACCCCGCCCGAACAGCGCCTGGCTCGCCGCGATCGCCTGGGCCGTCTCCCGCTCGCCGTGCACCAGCGTGGTCAGCTCCTCGGCCAGGGCCCGCTGCGCCGCGCGCGCCTGCGGGCGTTCGGCGGTGGCCTTCTCCAGCTCCTCCAGCTCCGACCGGGACCGGAAGCTGAAGTACCGCAGGTAACGGGTCACGTCGCGGTCGTCGGCGTTGAGCCAGAACTGGTAGAAGGCGTACGGGCTGGTCATCTCCGGGTCGAGCCACACCGCGCCGGTCTCGCTCTTGCCGAACTTGGTGCCGTCCGACTTGGTGACCAGCGGCGTGGTGAACGCCTGCACCGGGCCGGCGCCGCGCCGCCGGACGTAGTCCACCCCCGCGGTGATGTTGCCCCACTGGTCCGAGCCGCCGTACTGGAGCTGGCAGCCGTGCCGGCGGTGCAGCTCGAAGAAGTCGTGGGCCTGGAGGAGCTGGTAGCTGAACTCGGTGAAGCTGATGCCGCTCTCCAGCCGGGCCTTGACCACCTCCCGGGCCAGCATCTTGTTCACCGGGAAGTGCTTGCCGACGTCCCGGAGGAACTCCACCACCGACATCTCGCCGGTCCACTCCAGGTTGTTGACCATGCGGGCCGCGTTGTCGCCGGTGTACGTGACGAACGGGGAGAGCTGGTCCCGGATGCGCTGGACCCAGCCGGCGATGACCTCGGGCGGGTTGAGCGTCCGTTCGGCGCTCTCCTTGGGATCACCGATCTGACCGGTGGCGCCGCCGACCAGCAGCAGCGGCCGGTGTCCGGCGAGCTGGAGCCGGCGGGCCGTGACGACCTGCATGAGGTTGCCGACGTGCAGGCTGGGGGCGGTCGGGTCGAAGCCCACGTAGAACGTGGCGCTCGGGCCGTCGAGCAGCGCGCGCAGCTCGTCGGGGCCGGTCGAGTCCTGGATCAGGCCCCGCCACAGCAGGTCTTCGGTCAGGGAGTCCCGCCCCGGCGGGAGGTTGCTGTCGGTCACGGTCACCGATTCTCCCCCATCCCCGGCCCGGGGCCGTACCGGGTTTGCCGACGGCGGTGGCGACTAGGCTGGCGGCGCCGTCGAGCGCGAGGAGGAACCAGGGTGGAGACACCGGACCTGACCGGGGGCTTCGTGGCCCTGCTGGGGCTGGAGTTGGACGAGGTCAGCGCCGACCGGGTGGTGATCCGCTGGCGGGTCCGCCCGGAGCTGCACCAGCCGTACGGGATCCAGCACGGCGGGGTCTACTGCTCGGTGGTGGAGACGGCGGCCAGCGTCGGCGGCTCGCTCTGGCTGGGCGACCGGGGCAGGGTGGTCGGGGTGTCGAACCAGACCGACTTCCTGCGCGCCGTCCGCGACGGCGAGTTGACCGCGGTCGGCACGCCGGTGCACCGGGGTCGCAGTCAGCAGCTGTGGCTGGTGGAGATCACCGACGGCGACGCCCGGCTGGTCGCCCGCGGGCAGGTGCGCTTGCAGAACCTGACCGCCGGCTGACGTCCGACTGCTCCATTCGGCAATAATGGGGCACTGACGCCGATATCGTCGCGTCGATGAGACCCGCCGCCCCCGCTCCTCCGACGTGAGGAAGCTGCTCGCCGCCACGCTGGGCGTGCTGTCGGCGATCGGCGGCTTCGTCGACATCGGCGACCTGGTGGCGGCCAGCCAGGCCGGCGCGCTGTTCGGCATGGCCCACGCCTGGGTGCTGCTGGTCGGGGTGGTGGGCATCTGCGCGTACGCGGACATGGCCGGCCGGATCGCGGCGGTGAGCGGCCGGGCGGTGTTCGACCTGGTCCGGGAGCGGCTGGGGCCCCGGGTGGCGCTGCTCAACCTGGTGGCGTCGTGGCTGGTCACGGTGGTGACGCTGGCCGCGGAGCTGGGTGGGGTGGCGCTGGCGCTCACGCTGGCCACCGGCGTGAGCCACCTGCTCTGGGTGCCGCTGGCCGCGCTGGCGGTCTGGCTGGTGCTGTGGCGGTTGCGGTTCGAGCTGATGGAGCGGATCTTCGGCCTGGCCGGGCTGGCGCTGCTGGTCTTCGCGGTCGCGCTGGTGGCGTTGCCGACCGACTGGGCGGAGCTCGGGCACGGGGCGTGGCGGATCAGCTCGGCCGGTCACGGTTGGCCGCTGTACTGGTTCGTGGCGGTGGCGCTGTTCGCGTCCACGGTCAGCCCGTACGAGGTCTTCTTCTTCTCCTCCGGCGGGGTGGAGGAGCGGTGGAGCCCGGCCGACCTGGCGCGCGCCCGGTCGAACGTGCTGATCGGCTTCCCGGTCGGCGGCTTCCTGGCGCTGTCGCTGATCGCCGTGGCGACGGTGGCCTACCACCCGTCCGGCGCGTCGCTCAACAGCCTCGACCAGGTGGCCCGACCGGTGGCGACCGCGCTGGGCGGCGCCGGTCTGGTCGCCGCGGTGCTGGCGTTCTTCGCGGTGACGTTCGGCGCGGCGCTGGAGACCGGCCTGTCGGCGGCGTACGCGGCGGCGCAGTACTTCGGCTGGCAGTGGGGCAAGCGGGTCAGTCCGCGGGAGGCGGCCCGGTTCCACAGCATCCTGCTGGTCGGGCTGCTGCTCGGTGTGGTGATGCTGATGACGACCGTGGACCCGGTGCGGCTGACCGAGTACATGCTGGTGCTGAGCGCGGTGGTGCTGCCGCTGACCTACCTGCCGATCCTGGTGGTGGCCAACGACCGCACCTACCTCGGCGACCGGGTCAACGGGTGGTGGGCGAACCTGCTCGGCGCCGTGTTCCTTCTGCTCATCGTCGCCGCCTCGGTGGCGGCGATCCCACTGGCGATCATGACGGGGGTGGGACGATGAGGGTCCAGCTCGCCAGGCAACTGCTCGACCGGCAGATCGTCGACGCGGAGGGTCGGCTGGTCGGGCGGGTCGACGACATCGCGTTCGCGGTGGACGACGGGGGCTACCCGTACGTGGACGGCCTGCTCACCGGCCAGGGCGCGCTCGGGGAGCGGATCGGCGGCCGGGTCGGGCGGCTGCTGGTGGCGGTCGCCGACCGGTTCACCGACGATCCACCGGTGCCGCCGTTGCGGGTGCCGCTGGCCGAGGTGGACCGGGTGGACAGCGCGGTACGCCTGCGCTGCCGGGCGGCGGACCTGCCGTCCTCGCCGGTGGAGGCATGGCTGAGGCGGCACCTGATCGAGCGGATCCCGGGGGCGAACCGTGCGAGCGGGTGAGCTGCTCGGGCGCACCGCGTACGACCTGCACGGGCGGCGGTTGGGCCGGGTGGTGGACGTGGTGGTGCGCGGCGGCTGGCCGCCGGAGCGGCTGCGGATCGCCGACGTGATCATCGCCGGCCACTGGTGGACCCGGGTGACCAGCCGGCTGATCGGGCCGGAGCTGCACCCTGCCGGGCCGTGGCTGCTGCGGGTGGTCGCCCGGTTGGTCGGGCGCAGCACCCACCAGGTGCCGGCCGACGCGGTGCGGCTGCACCCGCCGGTGCCCGGCTTCCCGTTCGGCCCACCCGCCGACCGGCGCTGACCCGACTCCGACGCCGCCGGCGCTCGACTCGACCGCCGTCAGCGGCGCGCCTCGTCGAGTTCCGGGGTGTCCGCCGGGTCGGCGTCGTCGGCCGGCTCGGCGTCGTCCGTGTCGTCGCTGTTCCGGTCGTGGCGGGGGCGGCGCCGCAGGCGCACCTCGGTGATGGCGCGCTGGTCCACGCCGGCCACCGTCAGCTCCCAGCGGTCCACGGTGACCTGCTCGCCGGCCACCGTGGGGATGTGCCCGAGGCAGATCAGCACCAGCCCGGCGATGGTGGTGTAGTCGCCGACGGGCCGGTTGGGCAGGTCCACCCCGAGGTCGGTGAGGTCGTGCACCGGGAACGTGCCGGGCAGCACCAGCGTGCCGTCCGCCTCGGTGTGGACCGCCTGGAGGTCACGGTCGGTCTCGTCGTAGATCTCACCGACGATCTCCTCGAGGATGTCCTCCAGCGTCACGATCCCGTCGACCGCGCCGCGCTCGTCCACCACCAGCGCGATGTGCTGGCGCTCGGCCTTGAACTGGCGCAGCGCGTCGACCACGGACAGCGAGTCGGGCAGCAGCATCGGCGGGCGGGCGATGTCGTCGACCGGCCGGTCGTCGGGGACGCCGACCAGGTCGCGCAGGTGGATGACGCCGACCGCGTCGTCCAGGCCGCCGTGCCGGACCACCGGCGCCCGGGAGTGCCCGGTCGCTGCCAGGACCAGCCGCGCGGCCTCCGCGGTGGTGCCGCTGTCGAGCGTGAAGACCTGCAACCGGGGTACGAGGACGGCACGCAACTGCCGGTCGGCGATCTCCACCGCGCCGGCGATGATGGTGCGCTGCTCCTTGGTGAAGCCGTGGTTGCCGGCCACGATGTCGCGCAGCTCGTCCGGGCCGATCTCGTCCGGCTCGTGCTTCGGGTCGAGGCCGAACAGGCGGACCACCATGTCGCTGGTGGCGCCGAGCAGCCAGACCGCCGGCCGGGTCAGGCTGGCCAGCACGTCCAACGGTCGGGCCACCAGCAACGCCCAGCGCTCCGCGGACTGCATGGCGATGCGCTTGGGCGCCAGCTCGCCGAAGACCAGCGTGACGAACGTGAGCACCAGGGTGACCGCGACGATGGCGACCGTCTCGGCGGCGTCGCCGAAGAAGCCGAGCAGCGGCACCAGTGGGCGGGCCAGGGAGACGGCCGCGGCGGCGGAGGCGAGGAAGCCGGCCAGGGTGATCCCGATCTGGATGGTGGCGAGGAACCGGTTCGGGTCCTTGGCCAGCCGGGCGAGGGTGCGGCCGGCGCGGCTGCTGCGCTCCAACCGTTGCAGCTGGCTGTCCCGTAGTGACACCAGGGCCATCTCGCTGCCGGCGAAGGCCGCGTTGACGATCACCAGCACACCGACCAGGGCCAACTGGCTCCAGTAGCTCTGCACGACCGGTTGTCTCCCTCGGCCCGATCCGGGTCGGCCGATGGCCGACTCGCCGGCCGGCAGGCCCGGTCGGCGTGGCCCCTCTTTGCCCCGCCGGCTCGCGCCTGAATCCTGCGTGCGCCAGGGCGGCACCTGGACCGCAGGCCGACGCGCTGCGGGCCCGCCCGGCCGGCGAGCCGCTCTGGCGCGCGAGCGACGCGGTGGTCGGCTGCGCGCCCGCGCTCACCCCGCTGGTTCGGCCGACCCCGCGACCGCGCGAGCACGCCGGCCTGATCCGGCTCAGGCCGGGACGGGCAGGTCCAGCACGTACGCGCCGCCCTCCGGGCGGAAGCCGAGCCGGTGGTAGTAGGGGGCGACCATGCCCGGCGGGCTGACCACCCGGCGGAACCCCCGGTCGGTGAAGAGGCGGCTGCGCCGGTAGACGAACTCGCCCGGGGTGAAGTCGCGAAACGGCGGGGTCACGTAGTCCAGGTCGATCTGGGCCACCCCGCCGGCCTCGGCGTGCGAGACCATCACGCCGACCACCTCGTCGGCGCGGACCACCAGGAACGCCGAGCGGTCGGCGGCGGCCGGGTCCCACCGGAACGCCGGGTTGAACCGGGCGATGTCGGCGGCGTGCACCCGCAGCGTGTGGGCCAGGAACGCGTCGCCGGTGCCCACCTCCACCACCTGGTAGGTCTGCTCGTCGTGCCGCGTGGCCAGCAGCTTGCGCAGGTACCAGAGGTTGATCACGGTGAGCACCACGTTCAGCCCGACCATCGGCCAGACGTGCAGGGCGGCGTTGTAGCCGATCAGGATCAGGCAGCCGACCAGGTTGAGCGCGCGCAGCCGCAGGATGCGCGTCTGTAGCAGGGACCAGACCAGCAGCGCGGAGCCGGCCCAGCCGACGAGTTCCAGCCAGTTCACCCGGGGGGACACTAGTGGTCGCCCTGGTCAGGCGCCTCGGCGGGCAGCTCCAGCACCCACTCCTCGACCTCGACGCCGCGGCCCGGAGCGTACCCGGCGTCCTCGCCGACCACCACGAAGCCGCACTTGCGCAGCACCGCGAGCGAGGCGGCGTTGTCCTTCGCGGCGCGGGCACGCACCGGCCGCTGCGGCAGCTCCCGCAGCAGCGCGGCGAGCCCGGCGGTGGCGTGACCGCGCCCCCAGCGCTCCGGGTTGATCCAGTAGCTCACCTCGGTCCGGTCGTCGACCGGGAACGCCGCCACGTGGCCGACCACCTCGCCGCCGGCGACGATCGTGCGGTTGACGATGCGCTCGTCGGCGCGGATCCGCGCCCAGTGCGCGTCGAACGCGGCCCGGTCCGACGGGTCCTTCGGGCCGAACGCGGCCATCCAGTTGGCCTGCGGGTCCTGCTCGTGGGCGAAGAACGCGGGCAGGTCGTCGTCGCGGACCGGACGAATTTCCACAGCAGGGGTCACGGCCGGGAACGATACGCGGACCCACCGACACCGCTCGGGACCTCCGGCCCGTCCCGTTCATCGCGGGACTCGCCTTCCCACTCGCGGACACCGCGCCGCCGGACCCGGAGCTGCTGGCCCGGGTGCGCGGACAGTTCACCGAACGGGCCCCACCGTCACCTGACCTCCGGTGGCGCGGCGCCGCCCGGCGGACCCGGGCCGCACTACGATGGGGCCATGCCGACCACACCCCGCACCCCGCGCCTCCGGACCCTGGCCGCGACCGGGGCGGCGGCGACCGGGGCGCGGGCCCTCGGCGCGACGGCCGGGGGCGCGCTGGCGGTGGCCGCGCTCGCGCTCGGCGCCGTGGCGGTGGGCGCGCTCGTGATCGGCCGGCTGGTGGTGCGCCGCGCGGTGGTCCGCGAGCTGCGCATCGGCCGGCTCGAGGTGGACGAGCTGGTAATCCGGCGCGACAGCGCCGCCGGGTGAGTCAGCTCGCCGCTGACGTCGGGTACCCGTACAGGTCGAGCAGGCGGACCCGGGACGCCTGGAGCCGGTCCACCACGACGCTCATGAAGCGGGCGGTGAGGTGCCGGCCCAGCGTGTCGTCGGACCCCATCAGCCGGCGCACCCCCTCGGCGTCGAACTCCACCCCGGTGCTGCGCCGGGTGGCGACCGCGCCGAACTGCCAGCGGTAGGGCGGGAACAGCCAGGACCAGCCGAGCACCCCGCCCGCGCCGACCGTCTCGATCCCCACGTCGCCGCGACCGGGCACCGGGAAGTCCAGCGCCACCTGACCGTCCCGGACCAGCCAGAACCGCTCGGCCGGCTGCCCGGCCCGGAACAGCCGGTGCCCGGGGTGCCAGGCCACCGGGCGGGCGTAGCCGGTGAGCGGGGGCAACCACTCCTCCGGCAGCCCGGCCAGGAACGGGTGCACGCGGAGCATCTCCAGCGGGGTCATCGCGCCTCCACGATCGCCAGGGGGGAAGCCGAGCCCCCATTGCACCCCACCGCGCCTCGGTCCGGCAGGGCCGATGGTCCCGCACCGCGTGGGCGGTCGGCTCTGCTCGGCTCGGTCAGCCACGCGGTGCTGCACCACTGCCGCAGTCCGCTGGCCGTCGTCCGGCACCCCGGAGGCTGACGGGCCCGGCTCGGCCGCGAGACAGCCGGGGCACCCGTCCGAGTTCGCGATGGGCGGGGGCTCCGCCGGACCGGGCCGGGCGTGGCGGCGCCCACCAGCGGAACGGGGGACGGCCACAATGGCCTGAGCCGACCGGAGGAGGCAACCGATGAACCGACCCGTCGTGGCGGGGGTGGACGGATCGCCGTCCAGCCTGGCCGCCGCCGACCAGGCGGCCGTGGCCGCCGTCGCACGCGCCCGGCCGCTGCTGCTGGTGCACGGCTACCTGCACCCGCTCGGCTACGGCGTGCCGCTCAACCCGTACGACCTCGGGGTGCCGGCGCCCACCGAGCAGGCGGAGAAGATGCTGGAACGGGTCGCCGCCGAGCTGGCCGACCGGCACCCCGGGCTGCGGGTGGAGGTGCGCCAGGTCGCCGGCGGACCCGGTGCGACGCTGGTCCAGGAGTCCCGCCGGGCCGAGTTGGTGGTGGTGGGCAGCCGGGGCGTGGGCGGCTTCGCCGGGCTGCTGCTCGGCTCGGTCGGTTCGCAGCTCGCCCAGCACGGGCACTGCCCGGTGCTCGTCGTACGTCCGGCGGAGCAGCCGATCCCGGTCGACGGTCCGGTGCTGGTCGGGGTGGACGGCTCCGAGTCCGCGGCGTACGCCGTCGAACTCGGCGCGGACGAGGCCGACCGCCGGGCCACGGAGCTGGTGCTGATGCACGTGCGCGCGCCGGAGCGCGGCGCGGCGGCCCCGGAGGCCGCGGCCGAGGCGACCACCGCCGAGCGGGCCGAGGCGGCCGAGCTGCTCGGTACGGCCGCCGCCCGGATCCGGCCGGCGCATCCGGAGCTGCGGGTGACCGAACGCCCCGTCGTCGCCGCCTCCCCGGAGACCGCGCTGCGGGAGGCGAGCGCCGACGCGTCGCTCGTGGTGGTCGGTTCCCGGGGCCGGGGCGGCTTCGCCGGGCTGCTGCTCGGCTCGGTCAGCCAGGCGCTGGTGCAGCACGCCCACTGCCCGGTGCTGGTCGCGCACCGCCCGGCGCCGACCGACGACTGAGCCGGCCCCCTCGCGCCAGCCCGGCAGCCGACCGTGACCCGCACCGGCCCACCAGGCCGCGCCCGGATCGCGGTCAGGCCGGAACGCGGTCAGGCCGGGTCGCGGCCGGCGAGCAGGTCGGCGAAGTCGGTGGTGAGGGCGAACGGGTCGGCCGGCCCGGACGCGGCCGGACGGCGGTCCACCTGCTCGGCCAGCTCGGCCGCGGCGCGCCCGATCCGGGCCCGCAACGCGCTGTCGCCGTCGTCGCCGGCCCAGTCCTCGGGCGCGGCGAAGACCGCCGTCGGCAGCACCACCGCCCGCAGGTAGGCGAACATCGGCCGGACCGCGTGCTCCAGCGCGAGCGAGTGCCGCGCGGTGCCGCCGGTCGCCCCGATCAACACCGGCGTGCCGGCCAGCGCGTCGCGGTCCACCACGTCGAAGAAGGACTTGAACAGCCCGTTGTAGGACGCGTTGAAGATCGGCGTGACGGCGATCAGACCGTCCGCCGCCGCGACGGCGTCCAGCGTGCGCCGCAGGGCGGCCGGCGCGAAGCCGGTCAGCAGGTGGTTCACCACGTCGTGGGCGTGCTCGCGCAGGTCCACCGGGAGCAGCTCCACGTCGGCCCCCCGGCCGACCAGCTCGTCGCGGGCGGCCGTGGCGAGCTGGTCGGCGAGCAGGCGGGTGGACGAGGGCTGGCCGAGACCGGCCGAGACGACCGCGAGGGTACGCCGGGTCATCGCCCCTCCTCCGGGCTCGTCGCGGTGTCCCGGGCGGCCAGCATCGAGGCGTGGGTGGGCGCCTCCGGCACGTGCACCGGACGCATCGAGTCGAACTCCTTGCGCAGCACCGGGACCACCTCCTCGCCCAGCAGGTCGAGCTGCTCCAGCACCGTCTTCAGCGGCAGGCCGGCGTGATCCATCAGGAAGAGCTGCCGCTGGTAGTCGCCGACGTACTCGCGGAAGCCCAGCGTGCGGTCGATGACCTGCTGCGGGCTGCCGACGGTGAGCGGCGTCTCCCGGGTGAACTCCTCCAGCGACGGGCCGTGCCCGTAGACCGGGGCGTTGTCGAAGTACGGCCGGAACTCGCGCACCGCGTCCTGCGAGTTGCGGCGCATGAAGACCTGCCCGCCGAGGCCGACGATCGCCTGGTCCGGCGAGCCGTGGCCGTAGTGCGCGAACCGCTCCCGGTAGAGGCCGACCATCCGCTCGGTGTGCTCCTTCGGCCAGAAGATGTGGTTGGCGAAGAAGCCGTCGCCGTAGTACGCGGCCTGCTCGGCGATCTCCGGGCTGCGGATCGAGCCGTGCCAGACGAACGGCGGCACGCCGTCGAGCGGACGCGGGGTCGAGGTGAACGACTGGAGCGGGGTGCGGAACCGGCCCTTCCAGTCGACCACGTCCTCGCGCCACAGCCGGTGCAGCAGGTCGTAGTTCTCGATGGCCAGCGGGATGCCGTTGCGGATGTCCTGTCCGAACCACGGGTAGACCGGGCCGGTGTTGCCGCGACCCATCATCAGGTCGACCCGGCCGTCGGCCAGGTGCTGGAGCATCGCGTAGTCCTCGGCGATCTTGACCGGGTCGTTGGTGGTGATCAGCGTGGTCGAGGTGGACAGGATCAGCCGCTCGGTGCGGGCCGCGATCCAGCCGAGCATGGTGGTCGGCGACGACGGCACGAACGGCGGGTTGTGGTGCTCACCGGTGGCGAAGACGTCCAGGCCGACCTCTTCGGCCTTGAGCGCGATGGTGGTCATGGCCTTGATCCGGTCACGCTCGGACGGCAGCCGCCCGGTGGTCGGGTCGACGGTGACGTCACCGACGGTGAAGATTCCGAACTGCATGACCAGCTCCTCGGGTGAGATCCGGACCGGTCGGCCCGGCATCGTCCCGCACAACCTATTTGACGAGTCAACTATTCCGGCTCGCGGGGGCCGCCGGCTCTCGGCGCACTGGAGTCGATCAAGCCGAGCGCGACCGGCTGCCCGCCGGGTCCCGATACGCTTGCCGGCCATGACGTACCCCTGGCTCGACGCGCCGGCCGCGGACATCGCGGACACCGCGCGGACCCTGCTCGGCTGGACCGTGGCGGCGAACGGCGTCCACGTGCGGCTGACCGAGGTCGAGGCGTACGCCGGCACCGGCGAGGACCCGGCCTCGCACGCCCACCGCGGGCCGACCCCGCGCAACCAGGTCATGTTCGGGCCGGCCGGGCACGTCTACGTGTACTTCGTGTTCGGCATGCACTGGTGCGCGAACATCGTCTGCGGTCGCGACGGCGAGGCGGCGGCCGTGCTGCTGCGCGCCGGCACGGTGGTGGACGGCATCGAGGTCGCCCGCGAGCGCCGTCCCCGCGCCTCGGACCGGGACCTGGCGCGGGGACCGGCCCGGCTGGTCACCGCGCTCGGCCTGGGTCGGGACGCCAACGGCACGTCGGCGGTCGACGGCACCGGACCCCTGCTCCTGACCCCGCCGGAGAGCCCGGTCGCCCCGGCCCGGATCGCCGCCGGGCCACGGGTCGGCGTGGCGGCGGCACACGACCTGCCGTGGCGGTTCTGGCTGGCCGACGAGCCGAGCGTGAGCGTCTACCGCCGGCACACCCCACGCCGCCGGCAACCCACGACCCTCTAACACCCCACCCACCCCACCCTCACCCTCACCCCACCCTCACTCCGTTGATCAAGGAGTTTGTGTCGGGGGAAAGCCACGCGGGCGACGCGAACTCCTTGATCACCCGGCGCGGGCCGGCGCGGGCCGGCGCGGGCCGGCGCGGGCCGGCGCGGGCCGGCGCGGGCCGGCGCGGGCCGGCGCGGGCCGGCGCGGGCCGGCGCGGGCGGGGAGGGCGGGGAGGGCGGGGCGGCAGGGGAGGCAACCTGGCGTCGCTCGTGGCGCGTCTCATCCGGGCAGGGCATGGTGTTGTGCGCGAATGACTTTCAACGGGGTGTTGACAACAGGCCATTCTTGGGTGTGGGATGGACGGCATGGTCACCGTGGACAACGACCCGTTCACCGCACCGGATGCTGCTCAGGCCCGGGCCCACCGCAACTACGCGGCGCTGCTGCGGATCGCCGAGCGGCACGCCGGCACCAACGCCCGCCGCCGGCGCTACGCGCACCCCGACGTGCCCGACGCCTACGAGGCGGCCACGCTGGTGATGGCGCTCGCGGGCGGCGCGGAGCTGGACGCGGGCGAGGAACCGGTCGACCAGGCCGACCTGATGGCCGCGCTGACGCTGATCCCGCACGTGCGGGCCGAGGTGGACGTGCTGGAGGCCGGGCTGTTGCAGGTGGCCCGCGGTCGGGGCATGACCTGGCAGGCCATCGCGTTCGGGCTGGGGCTGGGCAGCGCCCAGGCGGCCCGGCAGCGCTATGAGCGGCTCACCGTCCGCACCGGCACCGGCGACTGATCCGACGGGGGCGACCGTCTGTCACAGCCCCGGGCGAGACTGTGCCGGACGACGGTACGGGAGGACGCGATGACGCGCGACGAGATGCTGGCCTACTGCCTGGCCAAGCCGGGAGCCTGGCTCGACCGGCCGTGGGAGGGCGACGAGGTGGTGAAGGTGGGCAGCCGGATCTTCGCGTTCCTCGGCTCCCCGGAGGGCGAGGCCCGGCTCGGGGTGAAGTGCGGTCCGTCCCGCGAGATCGCCGACGAGTGGCTGCACCGGTTCCCGGCCGACGCCCGCCCCTCCCCCTACATCGGCCGGTCCGGCTGGAACACGCTGCGGCTGACCGGCGGCATCCCCGATGACGAGCTGGTCGACGCGCTCGACGGGTCGTACGACGCGGTGGTCGCGAAGCTGCCGAAGCGCGAGCGGCCGACGGCCTGAGCCCCGCGCGGTGGCCGGACCACCGCGCGGGGCGGCGGGGTCAGCGGGGGACGACCTGCTCGGCCGCCCAGTCGCGCCAGCCGGCCAGCTTGTCGGCGGCGGTGGCGAGCTGGTCGGCGACCGGGCCGGGGCCGGTGGAGCCGGGGGTGATGCGGGCCGCGAGGGCCGAGCGCACCGAGAGCACATCGCGCACCGACGGGTCCAGGTGCTCGCTCACCGCGCTCAGGTCGGCGTCGGACACCTCGTGAAGCTCGCACTCCCGGGCCGCGCAGAGCGCCACCAGCTTCCCGGTGATCTCGTGCGCGTCGCGGAACGGCACGTGCCGGCGGACCAGCCAGTCGGCGACCTCGGTGGCCAGCGAGAAGCCCGACGGGGCGGTGGCCACGAGCCGGTCCACCCGGACCGTCATCGTGGAGATCATCCCGGCCAGCGCGGGCAGCAGCAGCTCCAGCGTGTCGACCGCGTCGAACGCCGGTTCCTTGTCCTCCTGCATGTCCCGGTCGTAGGTCATCGGCAGGCCCTTGAGCATGGTGAGCACGCTCATCAGACCGCCGACCAGCCGGCCGGACTTGCCCCGGGCCAGCTCGGCGATGTCCGCGTTCTTCTTCTGCGGCATGATCGACGAGCCGGTGGCGAACGAGTCGTCCAGCTCGACCCAGCCGAACTCCTGCGACGTCCAGAGCACCACCTCCTCGCCGAGGCGGGACAGGTGCACGCCGACCATCGCGGTGACGAAGAGGAACTCGGCCACGAAGTCCCGGTCCGCGACCGCGTCCATCGAGTTGGCGAACGAGGTGCGGAAACCCAGCTCCTTGGCGACCGCCACCGGGTCCAGCGGCAGCCCGGAACCGGCCAGCGCGCCGGCGCCCAGCGGACTGATCGCGGCCCGCTCGTCCCAGTCGCGCAGCCGTTCCAGGTCGCGCAGCAGCGGTTGCACGTGCGCGAGCAGCCAGTGCCCGAACGTCACCGGCTGGGCGTGCTGGAGGTGCGTCATGCCGGGGGCGGCGGTGTCCACGTGCCGCTCCGCCTGCTCGACCAGCGCCTCGGCCAGCTCGACCAGCCGGGCGGCCACCCCGCGGGCGTGGTCACGCAGGTAGAGCCGCAGGTCGGTGGCGACCTGGTCGTTGCGGGAGCGGCCGGCGCGCAGCTTGCCACCGAGGCTGCCCAGCCGCTCCAGCAGGCCGCGCTCCAGGGCGGTGTGCACGTCCTCGTCGTCCACTGTGGGGCGGAACGCCCCGGAGGCGCAGGCCGCCTCCAGGTCGTCCAGGGCGGCCAGCATCCGCCCCAACTCGTCCGGGTCGAGCAGGCCGGCGCCCGCGAGGACCCGGGCGTGCGCCCGGGAACCGGCGATGTCGTACGGGGCGAGGCGCCAGTCGAACTGGACGCTCACCGACAGCCGCGCGAGCGCCTCGGCGGGGCCGCCGGCGAACCGGCCTCCCCAGAGGCTCGTCCGATTGGCGGCGGCGCTGTTCTCGGTCAGGCTCTTGTCGTCCACGCCTCCCATTCTGGTGGTCACGACCGCGCCCCGTCCCACCGGGCGTCCCGCGCGGCGGCCATCGTGCTGGGCAGCCCCCAGAGCCGCACGAAGCCCTTGGCGAGGGACTGGTCGAACGTGTCGCCGGTGTCGTAGGTGGCCAGGCCGAAGTCGTAGAGGCCGACCTCGGAACGCCGGCCGGTCACCACCGCCCGGCCGCCGTGCAGGGTCAGTCGCACCTCGCCGCTGACGTGCCGCTGGGTCTGGTCGATGAACGCGTCCAGCGCCCGCTTGAGCGGGGAGAACCAGAGACCGTCGTAGACCAGCTCGCCCCAGCGTTGGTCCACGCCGCGTTTGAACCGGGCCAGGTCCCGCTCGACGGTGACCGCCTCCAGCTCCTGGTGCGCGGTGATCAGGGCGATCGCGCCGGGCGCCTCGTACACCTCGCGGCTCTTGATGCCGACCAGCCGGTCCTCGACCATGTCGAGCCGGCCGACACCCTGCTGTCCCGCGCGGCGGTTCAACTCCAGGATCGCCTGGTACGGGGTGACCGTCTCGCCGTCGATGGCGACCGGGACGCCGGCGTCGAACGTGATCACCACCTCGTCGGCGTCACGCTCCTCGGCCGGGTCGGCGGTGTACGCGTACAGGTTCTCGACCGGCGCGTTCCAGATGTCCTCCAGGAAGCCGGTCTCCACGGCCCGGCCCCACAGGTTCTGGTCGATCGAGTACGGGGACTTCGCCGTGACGTCGATGGGCAGCCCCTTCTCCTCGGCGAACGCGATCGCCTTGTCCCGGGTCCAGGCGAAGTCCCGGGCCGGGGCGATGACCTTCAGATCGGGCGCGAGCGCGTGCAGGCCGACCTCGAAGCGGACCTGGTCGTTGCCCTTGCCGGTGCAGCCGTGCGACACGATCGTGCCGCCGTGCCGGCGCGCGGCGGCCACCAGGTGCGTGACGATCAGCGGCCGGGACAGCGCGGAGACCAGCGGGTAGCGGTCCATGTAGAGCGCGTTGGCCCGCACGGCCGGCAGGCAGTGCTCGGCGGCGAACTCGTCGCGCGCGTCGATCACCTCGGACTCGGCGGCGCCGCAGTCCAGCGCACGCTGCCGGACGGCGGCCATGTCCTCGCCGCCCTGGCCGACGTCGACCGCGACCGCGATCACCTCGGCGCCGGTCTGCTCGGCCAGGTACGGGATGGCGACGGAGGTGTCGAGACCCCCGGAGTACGCCAGGACGACCCGCTCGGTCATGGTGTGGTGTTCCCTTCGACGTTCTCGTCCCGGCGGGCCCACGCGGCGAGCCGGTCGCCCAGCGCGGCGCCCCCGTCGGCCTCGCGGGCCACCACGAGGATGGTGTCGTCGCCGGCGATGGTGCCGACGATCTCGGACAGGCCCGCCCGGTCCAACGCGCTGGCCAGGTAGTGCGCCGCGCCCGGCGGGGTACGCAGCACGGCGATGTTGCCGCTGGCGTCGACGCCGTTGAGCAACTCGCGCAGCAGCCGCACCAGCCGGGCGGGCGCCCCCTCCGCGTCGCGCAGCGGCCGGTGGCCGTCCTCGGGGATCAGGTAGACCCCCCGCCCGTCGCCGCCGCGCGCGGTCACCGCGCCCAGCTCCTTGAGGTCACGCGAGAGCGTGGCCTGGGTGACCTGGATGCCGTCACCGGCGAGCAGGTCGGCCAGCTCGGTCTGCGAGTGGACGGCGCCGTCGCGGATCAGTTCGACGATGCGGGCGTGGCGGGCGGCGCGGGTCAGCGGGGCGGTCATGTGGAGGCCTCCAGGAGAAAGGTCAGCAGCGCCTTCTGGGCGTGCAGGCGATTCTCCGCCTGGTCGAACACCGCGCTGCGCGGCCCGTCGAGCACCTCGTCGGTGATCTCCTCGCCGCGGTGGGCGGGCAGGCAGTGCAGCACGATCACGTCCGCCGCGGCGTGGTCGAGCAGGGCGTCGTTCACCTGGTACGGCCGGAACGGGGTGACCCGGTCCTGCCCGTCGGCCTCCTGCCCCATCGACGTCCAGGTGTCGGTGGCGACCACGTGCGCCCCGCGTACCGCGTCGACCGGGTCGGTGCGCACGTCGACCGAGCCGCCGGTGCCGGCGGCGATCTTCTCCGCCCGGGCCACGATCGCCGGGTCCGGGCCGAACCCGGCCGGGCCGGCGACCCGGACGTGCATCCCGGCGGTCGCGCCGGCCAGCAGGTACGAGTGGGCCATGTTGTTCGCCGCGTCGCCGACGTACGCCAGGATCCGTCCGGCGGTGCCGCCGAACCGCTCCCGCACGGTCAGCAGGTCGGCCAGCAGCTGGCAGGGGTGGAACGTGTCGGTGAGCGCGTTGACCACCGGCACGCCGGCGTGCGCCGCGACCTCGGCGATCCGGTCGTCGCCGTGGGTACGCAGCACGATGGCGGCGACGTAGCGGGACAGCACCCGACCGGCGTCGCCGAGCGTCTCCCCGCGCCCGAAGTGGGTGACCTGGGTGTCCACGACGAGGGGATGACCGCCCAGTTCGGCGATGCCGACGTCGAACGAGATCCGGGTGCGCAGGCTCTGCTTGTCGAACAGCACCGCCACCGATCGGGGGCCGGCCAGCGGCTGGTGGACGTACCGGTCGGTCTTCATCCGGGCGGCGAGGTCGAGCACGGCGGCCTGCTCGGCCGGGGTGAGGTCGTCGTCGCGCAGGAAGTGGCGGATCATGCGGGGGCCTCCGTGCGGGTCGCGGGGGTGGGCGCGGACGCGGTGACCGCGCCGGCGGGCCCGGTCGCGTCGACGCGGGCCGTCGCCCCGGCGGGGGCGGCGTCGAGCGCGGCGGGGGCGGCGTCGAGCGCGGCGGGCAGCGCGGCCAGGAACGCGTCGGCCTGCGCCGCGGTGAGGATCAGCGGCGGGGCGAGCCGGAGCACGCCCGGCTGCACCGGGTTGACCAGGAAGCCGGCCTCCCGCAGCGCGGTCGACACCGCGCCGGCCACCGGCCGGTCGAGCGCGACGCCGAGCAGCAGGCCGGCGCCGCGCACCTCGCGCACCAGCGGGTGCCCGAGCGCCTCGACGCCGCGCCGCAGCCGCTCGCCGATGCGCTTGACGTGGTCGAGCAGCCCCTCGTTGGCGATCGTGGCGATCACCGCGAGCGCCGCGGCGCAACTGACCGGGTTGCCGCCGAACGTGGTGCCGTGCGAGCCGGGGGTGAGCAGGTCGGCGGCCGGGCCGAAGGCCAGGCAGGCGCCGAGCGGCAGGCCACCACCGAGCCCCTTGGCCAGCGTGACCACGTCCGGCTCGACGCCCTCGGCCTGGTGGGCGAACCAGTGCCCGGTGCGGCCGACGCCGGTCTGCACCTCGTCGAGCACCAGCAGCGCGCCGTGCGCGGCGGTGATCCGCCGGGCCGCGGTGAGGTAGCCGGGCGGCGGCACGACCACGCCGTTCTCGCCCTGGATCGGCTCGACGATCACCATGGCGGTGGCGTCGGTGACGGCCTCGGCGAGCGCGTCGGCGTCGCCGTACGGCACATGGGTGACGTCGCCGGGCAGCGGGCGGAACGGGTCGGCCTTGGCCGGCTGGCCGGTGAGCGCCAGCGCGCCCATGGTCCGGCCGTGGAAACCGCCGTGGGTGGCCACCACGTGCCGCCGACCGGTGAGCCGGGAGAGCTTGAACGCGGCCTCGTTGGCCTCCGCGCCGGAGTTGGCGAGGAAGACCCGGCCGGGTCGGCCGGCCAGCGCCAGCAGCAGCTCGGCGAGCGCGACCGGCGGCTCGGCGACGAACAGGTTCGACACGTGGCCGAGCGTGGCGACCTGCTTCGACACGGCGGCCACCACCGCCGGGTGGGCGTGGCCGAGCGCGTTGACCGCGATGCCGCCGAGCAGGTCGACGTACTCCCGGCCGGTCTCGTCGACCACGACGGCGCCGCTGCCCGCGACGAGCGCCAGCGGTGGCGTGCCGTAGTTGTCCATCATGGTCGCGCCCCAGCGCCGCACCAGCGTGCTCATGAACCGACCGTGCCTTCCCTGTTCGCGACTGCGGGGCTCGCAAGCTCGCTCCTCGCGCTCACGACCATCGTTCCGAACCCTTCCGAGGTGAAGACCTCCAGCAGCGTGGAGTGGGCGACCCGGCCGTCGACGACGTGCGCGGCGGGCACTCCCCCGCGCACCGCCCGCAGGCAGGCCTCCATCTTCGGCACCATGCCCGACTCCAGGGACGGCAGCAGCTTCGCCAGGTCGTCCGCGGTGATCTCGCTGACCAGGCTCGTCGTGTCCGGCCAGTCCGCGTAGAGGCCGGGGACGTCGGTGAGGACGACGAGCTTGCGCGCCTCCAGCGCGACGGCGAGCGCGGCGGCGGCGGTGTCCGCGTTGAGGTTGTGCAGCACCCCGTCGGCGTCCGGCGCGACAGTGGAGATGACCGGGATCCGGCCGGCCGCGATCAGGTCGGTGACCGCGGAGACGTCCACCGACGCCACGTCGCCGACCTGCCCGACGTCGACCGGCTGCCCGTCCACGTACGCCGGTCGGCGCACCGCCGTGAACAGCCCGCCGTCCTCGCCGGAGAGCCCGACCGCGAACGGGCCGTGCGCGTTGACGAGCCCGACGAGTTCCCGGCCGACCTGCCCGACGAGGACCATCCGCACCACGTCCATGGCGTCCGGGGTGGTGACCCGCAGGCCGCCCCGGAACTCGCTGGCGATGCCGAGCCGGCCCAGCATGGCGGAGATCTGCGGGCCGCCGCCGTGCACCACGACCGGCTTCAGCCCGGCGTACCGGAGGAAGACCATGTCCGCGGCGAACGCCCGCCGCAACTCGGGGTCGACCATCGCGTTGCCGCCGTACTTGACCACCACGGTGGTGCCGGCGAAGCGGGCCAGCCAGGGCAGCGCCTCGATCAGCGTGGCGGCCTTGGCCTGGGCGCGGGTGAGGTTGTCACTCATCATGTGGAGTACGCCGAGTTCTCGTGCACGTACGCGTGCGACAGGTCGTTGGTCCGGATGGTCGCGGCGGCGCCACCGGTGTGCAGGTCGATACGGATGGCGACGTCGCGGCCGGTGAGGTCCACCTTGGCCCGGTCCTCGGCGGCGGCGCCGCCCCGGCACACCCAGACGCCGTTGACCGCCACGTCGACCTCGTCCGGCTCGAACGCGGCGGCGGTGGTGCCGACGGCGGCGAGGATCCGGCCCCAGTTCGGGTCGTTGCCGAACAGCGCGGTCTTGACCAGGTTGTTGCGGGCCACCGCGCGCCCCACCTCGACCGCGTCGTCCTCGCTCGCCGCGCCGACCACCTCGATCGCGATCTGCTTGGTGGCGCCCTCGGCGTCGGCGATCAACTGAAGGGCCAGGTCGTGACAGGCGGCGGTGACCGCGTCGGTCAGCTCGTCAACGGTCGGCTCGATGCCCGAGGCGCCGCTGGCCAGCAGCAGCACCGTGTCGTTGGTGGACATGCAGCCGTCGGAGTCGATCCGGTCGAAGGTGACCCGGGTGGCGGCCCGCAGCGCGGCGTCCAGCGCGTCCGGTCCGGCCACCGCGTCGGTGGTGAGCACGCAGAGCATGGTGGCCATGGCCGGGGCGAGCATCCCGGCGCCCTTGGCCATCCCGCCGACGGTCCAGCCGCTGCCCCGGGCCACAGTGGTCTTCGGGCGGGTGTCGGTCGTCATGATCGCCTCGGCGGCCGGCAGCCCGCCGTCGCGGGACAGGCCGCGCACCGCGTCGCGGACGCCGGGCAGCAGCTTCGGCATCGGCAGCCGTTCACCGATCAGGCCGGTGGAGCAGACCGCGACCTCGCCGGCGCCGACGATCAGCCGGGCGCTGCTGCCGGTCAGGGCGGCGGCGGTGTGCTCGGCGGTGGCGTGGGTGTCCTGGAAGCCGGCGGGGCCGGTGCAGGCGTTCGCGCCGCCGGAGTTGAGCACCACGGCGCGGACGATGCCGCCGTGCACGACCCGCTGGGTCCAGAGCACCGGGGCGGCCTTCACCCGGTTGGTGGTGAAGACGCCGGCCACGCCGGCGTCCGGGCCGTCGTTGACGACGAGGGCGACGTCGGCGCCGGAGGTCTTGAGGCCGGCGGCGACACCGGCGGCACGGAAGCCACGGGGGGTGGTGACGGTCATGGGGACACTCCGAAGGCGGACAGGCCGGTGGTCTCGGGGAGCCCGGCCATCAGGTTGGCGTTCTGCACGGCCTGGCCGGCCGCGCCCTTGCCCAGGTTGTCGATGGCGCTGACCACGATCACCCGCCCCGAGTCGGTGTCCACCGTCGCCTGGAGGTGGCAGGAGTTCCCGCCGGCGGTCGCGGCGGTGTGCGGCCATGCCCCCTCGGGCAGCAGGTGCACGAAGGGCGCGTCGGCGTAGGCGTCGGCCAGCACCGCACGGGGGTCGGCGTCGCCGGTCGGCACCGCGGTGACGGTGGCCAGGATGCCCCGGGGCATCGGGGCCAACACCGGCGTGAACGCCAGACCGGTCGCGCCGGTGGCCTGCTTGATCTCCGGCACGTGCTGGTGGGCCCCCACCTTGTAGGGGGACAGGTCACCCATCACCTCGCTGCCCAGCAGGTGGGCCTTGGCGACCCGGCCGGCGCCGGAGGTGCCGGAGGCGGCGACCACCACCACGTCGTCGGGGCGTACCGCCCCGGCGGCGATCAGCGGGGCCAGCGCCAGCGTGGTGGCGACCGCGTAGCAGCCGGTGCTGGCCACCCGCCGCGACGCCGCGATCTCGTCCCGCTGGCCGGGCAGCTCGGGCAGCCCGTAGGTCCAGGCGCCGGCGTGCGCGCCGCCGTAGTAGCGGGCCCAGGCGTCGGCGTCGCGCAGCCGGTGGTCGGCGCCGAGGTCGACCACCATGACCGCGTCGGGCAGCGCCGCGGCGAGCGCCGCGGACCGGCCGTGCGGCAGCGCCAGGAAGACCAGGTCCGCGTCGGCCAGGGCCGCCGGCTCGGTCGCCCCGAGCACCAGGTCCAGGCCGACGAGCTGCGGGTGTACGGCGGCGACGGGCTGGCCGGCCTGGCTGTGCGCGGTGGCAGCGACCAGGTCGAACTCGGGGTGACCGGCGAGCAGGCGCAGCAGTTCGCCGCCGGCGTATCCGCTCGCTCCGGCCACCGCTACTCGAATGCCCATACCAACCTCCGCATGACTATGCAGAAAGGTTAGCAGCCGTCGACCTCGCCATGCAAGGTCATGCAGCCTCGTGCATAGCAATGAGCAAGCCGGTCCCGGTTGGTCGGAGCCACTTCGGCGGAGTGGTCGCCTCCACCCCCTTGATCGACACCACTCCGCCGAGGTGGCGGCATCCCTCGTGCCGCGATACCGCGACCTCGGCGAGCTGGTGTCGATCAAGGGGGCCCGCTGAGGTGGGTGGGGCCTCGGCTCACCGAACCCGGTGAGCCGAGGCCCTCATGCCCTCAGGCGCCGCGCAGGGTGGCGCCGAAGCGCTGCGCGGCGAGCGCCACCGCGGCGTCGCGCGCGGCCACCGCCTCCTCGCCCGCGAGGGTCCGGTCCGGGGCGCGGAACGTCAGCTTGTACGCCAACGACTTCCGCCCGGCGCCGAGCTGCTCCGAGGCGTAGACGTCGAAGAGCCGGACGTCCTCCAGCAGCGCGCCGGCGCCCTCGACCAGGGCCCGCTGCACGTCCGCCGCCGGCACCGCCTCGTCCACCACCAGCGCCACGTCGATCAGCGCCGGCGGGAACGTGGAGATGGCCGGCCCGGTCACCAGCGGCGCGGCGGGCAGCGCGTCCAGGTCCAGCTCCATGGCGCTGGTGCGGCGGGGCAGCTCCAGCGCCGCCACCACGGCCGGGTGCAGCTCGCCCGCGTGACCGACCACGACGTCGTCGACCAGCAACTCGGCGCAGCGGCCCGGATGCCAGGGGGCGTACTCGCCGGCCCGCACGGTCACCCGGTCGGCCGGGATGCCGGCGGCGTCGAGCACCGCCCGCCCGGCCTCGACGGCGTCCGCCCAGCCGGCCGCCCGACCCGCGCCCCACCAGCCGGCCGGCTCGATCTCGCCGCAGAGCGCCACCGCGACGTGCCGCGGCTGCGCCGGCACCACCGCGTCCGCGGCGGCGAACTCGTCGTCGGTGGGACGCCGGTCCACACCCATGGCGGGCGGGGCGCCGACGCCCGGGCGGGGACGGAAGACGGCACCGATCTCGTAGACCGCCACGTCCCGCTGGCCCCGGCCGACGTTGCGGCGGACGATGCCGAGCAGCGGGCCGAGCAGCGTGGTGCGCAGCAGCGGCTCCTCCTCGGACAGCGGGTTGGCCACCCGCACCGCGGGACGGCGCGGGTCGTCGGCCGGCAGGCCGAGCTGGTCGGCCAGCTCCGGCGCGACGAACGGCTGCGCCAGCACCTCGACCCAGCCCCGCTCGGCGAGCGAGCGGGCCACCGCGCGACGGCGCTGCTGCTGCGGGGTGAGGCCCCGGCCGGGCCGCGCGGTGGGCAGCACCGACGGCACCCGGTCGTACCCGTCGAGGCGGACCACCTCCTCCACCAGGTCGGCCGGGTCGGTCAGGTCGGGCCGCCAGCTCGGTGGCGTCACGGTCAGCACCTCGGCGCCGCCGGCGGCCACCCCGGCCGTGCCCGGGTCCTCGCCGAGCCGGTCGGTGCCCCGGGTGACCGCGCAGCCGACCTGTGCCAACAGCTCCACCACCCGGTCCGGCGGGTACGGCACGCCGACCCGCCGCGACGGCAGGTCCACCGGCAGCGTCACCGGCGACGGCGGGCGGACGTGGTCGAGGTCGAGCACCTCCGCGCCGGGCGTGCCGCCGGCCAGGTCGGTGAGCAGCCGGACCGCCTTCTCCAGCGCGACCAGCGGCAGCGTCGGGTCGACGCCCCGCTCCCACCGCTTCGCGGCCTCGCTGAACAGCTTGTGCCGCCGGGCGGTGCGGCCCACCATGGCCGGGTCCCAGTGCGCGGCCTCGAACAGCACGTTCGTGGTGGAGGCGAGCACCTCGCTGGTCTCGCCGCCCATCACCGCGGCCAGCGAGATCGGCCCACTGTCGTCGCAGATCACCATGTCCTCGGCGACCAGGCTGCGGCTCACCCCGTCGAGCGTGGTCAGCTTCTCCCCCGGCTCGGCCCGGCGCACCACAAGCGGGCCGGCGATCCGGTCCGCGTCGAAGGCGTGCATCGGCTGGCCGAGTTCGAGCATCAGGTAGTTGGTGATGTCGACGGCCAGCGAGATGCTGCGCACCCCGGCCACCGTGAGCCGCTGCCGCATCCAGCCGGGCGTCTCCACGGTCGGGTCGACGCCGCGCACCAGCCGGGCCGCGAACCGGTCGCAGCCGACCGGGTCGCGGACCTCCACCGGGTACGCCGGCTCGGCGGTCCCGCCCGTCGCGGGCGCGTCGGCCGGGTCGCGGAACGGCACGCCGAGCGCGTGCGACAGCTCCCGGGCGATGCCGCGGACGCTGAGCGCGTACCCGCGGTCCGGGGTGATCTCCATCTCGACCACCACGTCGTCCAGGCCGACCACCGGACGCGCGTCGTCGCCGGGCTGGGCCTTGACGTCGGCGGGCAGCACGACGATGCCGTCGTGGTCGTCGCCCAGACCCAGCTCCCGCGCCGAGCAGATCATGCCGTGGGAGTTGCGCCCGTACGTCTTGCGCGCGCCGATGGCGAAGTTGCCCGGCAGCACCCCGCCCGGCAGGATCACCACGACCTTGTCGCCCGGGGCGAAGTTACGCGCCCCGCAGACGATCTCCTGCGGCTCGCCGGTGCCGTTCGCGGCGCCGACGTCCACCCGGCAGAAGCGGATCGGCTTCTTGAAACCGGTCAGCTCCTCGATCTCCAGGACCTCGCCCACGACCAGCGGACCGGTGACGGTCGCCCGCAGGTCCACGATCGACTCGACCTCGATGCCGAGGTCGACCAGCGCCTGCTCCAGGTCGCCGGCGGGCAGGTCGACGGGGAGATCCACGTACTCCCGCAGCCAACTGACAGAAACTCGCATGACTATCTATCCACCGTTCCCGTAGCTCAGGCGCCGAACGCGCGGGTGAACCGCACGTCGCCCTCGGCCATGTCCCGCATGTCGCTGACGCCGTGCCGGACCATCACGGTCCGGTCGATGCCCATGCCGAACGCGAATCCGGAGTAGACCTCCGGGTCGATTCCGCAGGCGCGCAGCACCCGCGGGTTGACCATGCCGCAGCCGCCCCACTCGACCCACTGCGGCCCGTCCCGGTGCTCCGGGAACCAGACGTCGAACTCCGCCGACGGCTCGGTGAACGGGAAGTAGTGCGGACGCCAGCGCGTCTTCGCGCCCTCGCCGAACATGGCCCGCGCGAAGTGGTCGAGCGTGCCGCGCAGGTGCGCCATGGTGATGCCCTTGTCCACCACCAGGCCCTCGACCTGGTGGAAGACCGGCGCGTGGGTGGCGTCCAGCTCGTCGGTGCGGTAAACCCGGCCGGGCACCACCACGTAGATCGGCGGCGTGCGGGTGAGCATGGTGCGCGCCTGCACCGGCGACGTGTGCGTCCGCAGCACGAGGCCGGACCCCTCGGGGGCGATGTGGAACGTGTCCATCAACCCGCGCGCCGGGTGGTCGGCCGGGATGTTGAGCGCGTCGAAGTTGGTCCACTCCAACTCGACCTCGGGCCCCTCGGCCACCTCGTAGCCCATGCCGATGAACAGGTCGCTGATCTGCTCCATCAGCACGGTCAGCGGGTGGCGGGCGCCGCGCGGCCGGCGGTCGTGGGGCAGGGTCACGTCGACCCGCTCCTCGACCAGCACCCGCTCGGCCTGCTCGCGGTCCAGGATCTCCTGGCGGGCGGCGTACGCGGACTCGATGGCCCGGCGGGCCTCGTTGACCCGCTTGCCGGCGTCGGACTTCGCGGCCGGCGGCAGCGCGCCGATCTCCCGACGCGCCAGCGACACCGGGGACCGGTCCCCCAGGTGTGCCGGGCGCAGCGCGGTCAGCGCGTCCGGGTCGGTGGCGGCGGCGAACGCCTTCTCGGCGTCGGCCACGGCCCCGGCCAGGGCGTCCGGGTCGAGCAGGGCGACCTGCTTCGGGTCGTACGGATCGTTGCGGTAGCTCATGGTGAACGGGCACTCCCTCAGGGCGGCGCCGGCCCGACTACAGGCGGCCAGGCGAGTCTACGGACGCGCGGCTTCGCCGCAGCCCGCCGGTGGGAGTCGTGCAGGGGGAAGGGTCAGACCTGCCGCCCGCCGACACCGGCGGGCTGGCTAAACGAACGCCGTGGCGCGTTCATCACGAGGCGGACTCCCCTGCTGTGTGCCGCGCGACCGTCGGTCGACGCAGTGCTCTGGCCGAAGAATACAGGCAGACGGCCGCCGCCGCAGCCAGATTGAGACTCTCGGCGCGACCGTGCAGCGGCACCCGGACCCGGGCGTCGGCGACCGCGGTCAACTCCTCGGGCAGGCCGTGCGCCTCCGAGCCGAACAACCACGCGGTGGGCGCGGCGAGCCGGCCGGCGTCGGCGAGGTCGTCGAGGTCGCTGTCGCCGTACCCGGTGGTGGCGAGGATGGACAGGCCGGCGGTCCGCAGCGCCTCGACGGCCGCCAGCGGGTCGGCGGCGCGGACCACGTCGACGTGGAACAGGCTGCCGGCGGACGCCCGGACGCACTTGCCGTTGTACGGGTCGACGGCCTCGCCGGCGAACACCACGACGCCGGCGCCGGCCGCGTCCGCGGTGCGCAGCACCGTGCCGGCGTTGCCCGGGTCGCGGATGCCGGCGAGCACCGCGACCAGGCGCGGCCCGCCCGCGACGGCCCGGTCCAGGGGGACGTCGAGGTGCCGGCAGACCGCCACCAGGCCCTGCGGGGCCACGGTCTCGGTGAGCGCCGCCAGCGCGTCGTCGGTGACCTCGGAGACCGGCACGTCGGCGCGGGCGGCGACGGCGGCGAGGTCGGCGTACCGGTCCAGCGCGGCCGGGGTGCCGAACAGCTCGACCACCGTGCCACCGTGGGCGAGCGCCTCGCGGACGGCCTGCGGCCCCTCGGCCAGGAACCGGCCGGCCTGCTCGCGGTCGCGCCGGCGGTGCAGCCGGCGGGCCGCCGCGACCCTCGGGGTACGCGGGGTGAACGGGCCGGAGACGGCGTCGAGGCGTCTCCCCTGCGACGGTGACTGCATGGGAGACGCCTCGATCTGCCGTACGTGGTGGGTCAGGCGGCCTGGGCCGCGGCGCCACCGGTGCCCTCGGCCGCCACGGCGGCGCGGGCCAGCTCGACGATCGCCGCGAACGCGGCGGCGTCGTTGACGGCCAGGTCGGCCAGGATCTTGCGGTCGACCTCGATGCCGGCCAGGCGCATGCCCTGGATGAGCCGGTTGTAGGTCAGGCCGTTGGCCCGGGCGCCGGCGTTGATCCGCTGGATCCAGAGCTGCCGGAAGTCGCCCTTGCGGTCGCGACGGTCCCGGTAGGAGTACTGCATCGAGTGCAGCACCTGCTCCTTGGCCTTGCGGTAGAGCCGGGAGCGCTGACCGCGGTAGCCGCTCGCGGTCTCCAGCAGGGTACGACGCTTCTTCTGGGCGTTCACAGCCCGCTTGACGCGTGCCATCTCAACTCCTTCTTCGGTTCAGGTGGCGCGCGTCAGCGGCCGAGCAGCTTCTTGATGCGCTTCACGTCGGCCTTGGCCAGCTCGACGGTGCCGGTCAGCCGGCGGGTCTGGGTCGAGGGCTTCTTCTCCAGCTTGTGGCGGAGGCCGGCCTGCTGGGCAACGATCTTGCCCGTGCCGGTCACCTTGACCCGCTTGCCCGTACCCGTGTGGCTCTTCATCTTCGGCATGTGGAACGTCTCTCCCTGTTACTGGCCGCTGGTGTCAGCGGTCGGGCCGGTCTCACCGGCTGCTGCGGTCTCGCCGGCCGCCGGGGTCTCGCCACCTGCCGGGGCTGCCGACTCCTCCGCGGCCCGGTCCCGGGGCCCACCGCGGGACGCCGTGGCGGCGACCGCGGAGGCCTTGACGGCCCGGTGCGGAGCGAGAACCATGATCATGTTTCGGCCGTCCTGCTTCGGCGCGGCCTCGACGTATCCCAGGTCCGTGATCTCGGACTCGAGCCGGCGCAGGAGCCGGTAACCCAGCTCCGGGCGACTCTGTTCGCGACCGCGGAACATGATCGTCACCTTGACCTTGTCGCCCGCCTTGAGGAACCGCACCACGTGACCCTTCTTGGTCTCGTAGTCGTGCGGGTCGATCTTCGGCCGGAGCTTCATTTCCTTGATGACGGTCTGCTGCTGGTTACGCCGCGCTTCGCGCGCCTTGAGTGCGCTCTCGTACTTGAACTTGCCGAAGTCCATGAGCTTGCACACCGGCGGGCGCGCCATCGGCGCAACCTCGACCAGGTCCAGGTCGACGTCCGCGGCCAGCTGCAGGGCGCGCTCCAGCGGGACGATGCCCACCTGCTCACCCTCAGGGCCGACCAGTCGGACCTCACGTGCCCGGATCTGCTCGTTCACGCGTGGTTCGACGCTGATGGGGCCTCCTCGAGTCGAGTGTCCTACGGTGCCGACTCCGCGGGCTCCCGGGCGGGAGCCGACCCGGAAAGCAGAAGGCCCCGGCGTATGCCAGGGCCCACTCGACCGGTCGGCACGATCACAGGATCGCGCATCCGGGATCGGGACGTGCCCGAAACCGGGGACCGGACCCGGACACCTGACACGGCGACTCGGGTGGGAGCGGGCGCTCCGCTTCAGCGACCGCCCGCACGTCAGGGACGGGGGCAGTCTGGTCGACTCCGCAACACTACACCCTCGGCCCAGGCCCGCCCAAACCGGGCCCGCAGGTCAGCGGGGCGCGGACTGCCCGGCGGCGAGCGCGGCCAGGTGCGCCTGGTGCAGGCGGCGCAACGCGCGAACCGCCTCGACCGCGCTCTCCTTGTCGGCGGCCTGGAGCGCCACCATCGGCAGCAGGTCGTCGTCGTGCAGCTCCAGGCTGGCCCACGGGGCGCCCCGGTCGAACCGGACCCCGCGGATCACCTCCCACGGCAGCTCGTAGGAGCTGAGCACGTTACGCACCCGGACGCCCCTGGCGTCGGCCACCACGCGGGGACGGGTGAACAGCAGGAAGCCCAGCGCGCCGAAGACACCGAGGCCGATCATGGCGAACTGGTCACCGCGCTGGAACGAGCCGTAACCGTCGCCGGTGGCGCCGGTCAGGGACGTCGCGACGAGGCTGAACACCACCAGCAGCGTGACGGCCGCCGCCCAGCAGACCACCCGGACGCGGCGGGGCCGCACGGTCACCACGGAATCGCTCACCCGACCAGTCTGCCATCCGGCTCGCGCTCGCGTTCGGCCGCCACACGGGCCGGGCCGCGCCGCCGGACACCGGCCACCAGCACCGCCAGCAGCGTGAGCACGGCGCCGGCCAGCACCGGCAGTCGGACCCCGGGGCCGTCGGGCAGCGCCAGATCCAGCAGCAGCGCGCCGCCGAGCTGCCCGGCCACCAGCGCCAGCCCGGTCCGCAGCACCCCGGCGGCGCGTACCCCGACCAGCAACGCGAGCACGATGCCGACGCCGAACAGGCCGCCCACGTAGAGCCACCACTGCGTCGGCCAGCGCGGCTGGTCGGCGAACGAACCGACCAGCACCGCCACCGCGCCGATCACCGTCGTGCTGATCACGAAGTTGACCGCCAGGCCGGCGGCCGGCCCGACCCCGGCCGCGACCCGACCGTTGAACGCGGACTGGAGCGCCACCGCCAGCCCACCGACCACGGAGAGCAGCACCAGCCCGACCGCCAGGTCGCCGACCGGCCGGCCGAGCTGCGCCAGGGCCACCGCGCCGATGCCGAGCAGCGCGCCGGCCACCCGGGGCGCGGTGAGCGGCAGCCGCCCGGCGGCGGCCAGCCCCGCCCGGTCCACGGCCAGGCCGCCGAGGCTGCCGCCGGCCACCTGGGCGATCGTGAACACCGCCACCCCGAGCACCGGCACCACCACGGGGGCGGTCAGCACGATCACCGCCCCGCCCACCCCGCCCAGGTACGACCACCAGGGCAGGCCGGCCCGGCGCAGCGCGGCCAGCCCGCTCCGCATCGACGGCACCACCGCCAGCCCGACCAGCACGACCAGGCAGCCGCCCAGGTTGTTGACCACCGCGCCGAGCACCGGGTCGCCGGTCCGCTCCCCCAGCTCGGCGTTGACCACGCCCTGGGCGGCCGAGGCCACCCCGGCCAGCACGACGACGGTCAGCGCGGCCGGGAGCGGCAGCGGCCTCACAGCCGGCAGGCGTGGATGTTGGTGACCAGGATCGCCCGGGCCCCCAGCTCGTACAGCTCGTCCATGATCCGGTGGACGTCGTCGCGGAGCACCATCGCCTGCACCGCGACCCAGCCCTCCCGGTGCAGCGGCGAGACCGTCGGCGACTCGATGCCCGGGGTGAGCGAACTGGCCCGGTCGAGCAGCCCGGCCGGCACGTCGTAGGCGAGCATCACGTAGCGGCGGGCGACCAGCACGCCGTGCAGCCGGCGTTCGAGCTGCTCCGGCTGGGGGCCGCCGGGCGCGCCGGCGCGCCGCACCAGCACCGCCGAGGAACGCAGCAGCGGCTCGCCGAAGACCACCAGGCCGGCCTGGCGCAGCGTGGCGCCGGTCTCCACCACGTCGGCGACCACGTCGGCCACGCCGAGCCGGATGGCGTTCTCCACCGCGCCGTCGAGCCGGATCACCTCGGCCTTGACGTCCAGCTCGGCCAGGTGCCGCTCGACCAGACCCGGGTACGCGGTGGCGATCCGGTGCCCACCGAGCTGCTGCACGGAGGCGACGTCGTCGGGCCGGGCGGCGAACCGGAAGGTGGCCCGCCCGAAGTTGAGGTCCATCGCCTCCTCGGCCGGCGCGCCGGAGTCGATCAGCAGGTCCCGCCCGGTGATGCCGACGTCCAGGTCGCCGGAGCCGACGTAGGTGGCGATGTCCTTGGGACGCAGGTAGAAGAACTCGATGTCGTTGGACTCGTCCCGGCAGACCAGGTCCTTCGGGTCGGTGCGCTGGCGGTAGCCCGCCTCGCGCAGCATCCCGGCGGCCGACTCGGCCAGGGCGCCCTTGTTGGGTACGGCGACACGCAGCATGGGAGTGCTCCTTCGTTCGATCGGATGATCAGCGGACGGGCACTCAGAGATGTCGGTAGACGTCCTTCAGCTCCAGACCGGTGGCCAGCATCAGCACCTGCGCCTGGTAGAGCAGCTGGGAGATCTCCTCCGCGGCCCGCTCCGGGCCCTCGTGTTCGGCCGCCATCCACGACTCGGCCGCCTCCTCGACGACCTTCTTGCCGATGAAGTGCACGCCCTTGGCGAGCGCGTCGACCGTGCCCGAGCCCGGGGTGCCGGCGGCGGCCTTGGCCTGCAGCTCGGCGAACAACTCCTCGAACGTCTTCACGGAAGGCGATTCTTCCAGCCGACCCGGGTACGCGTGCCCGCCGGGTCCACCCCCGTCGCCTGGCTCTCATCCCGGCCGGCTGACGGGACCGACGCCCGGCGGTCCACTCCGCCGGGCCGATGATCCACTCCGCCGGGCCGGCGGTCCGGGCCGATGTCCGGATCCCCGCCCGGACGCCGGTGGCGGCGTCGAGGCCGGTGCCCTACTCCTGGCACTGGCGAAGCGCTACGAACTTGATGGCACGGACGAGTCGTCCGAGGCAGTCACCAGCGGCAGAGGGCCAAAGCCTGCTCCGGCGGCCGGACCGACGCCGGGGTCAGGCCGGGCCGACGCCGGAGTCAGGCCGGGCCGACGCCGGAGTCAGGCCGGGCCGGGGCCGGATTCAGCCGGGGCCGGATAGGGCCGAGGCCGGATAGGGCCGAGGCCGGATAGGGCCGAGGCCGGATAGGGCCGAGGCCGCTGGCAGCCGGACCGACACCGCAGCCGGCTCTAGTGGCCGGGGTCGCCCGGCGGCTGGAACGGGGCCGAGCCGGGGCGACTCATCCACGCCATCAAGTTCGTAGCCGGTGCGGCACGCCACGTCGGCCGCCGGCCTGCCACCCGGCCGCCGGCCGAGCGGTGGGCGGCGTGGACCCGCGACAGAGTCCGGTCAGCCAGTCCGGCACGTCCGACACGCAGGCGCGTCAGGCGCGTCAGGCGCGTCAGGCGAAGCCGACGCGGTGGGCGTTGGCGGCGTCCAGCCCACGGATCGCCAGCGCGGCGTCCAGCGCCGCTACGGTGGCGGCCCAGCCCTTGTCCTCGGCCGAGCCGGGCAGCCCGGCCCGGTCGCGGGCCTGGTCGATGGTGTCCACCGTGAGCACCCCGTGCGCCACCGGCTTGCCCTCGTCCAGAGCCACCCGGGTCAGGCCCTCGGTGACCGACTGGCAGACGTAGTCGAAGTGGGCGGTCGCGCCGCGCACCACCACGCCGAGCGCGACCACCACGTCGTGGCGGCGGGCCATCGCCTGCGCCACCACCGGGAGCTCCACCGAGCCGGCCACCCGGGCCACCACGGCCCGCGCGCCGCACGCCTGCGCGGCGGCCACCGCGCGCTCCACCATGTGGTCGGTCAGCTCGCCGTGCCAGCGCGCGGCCACCACACCGACGGTCAGCCCGGCGGCGTCCACCGCGGTGACGCCCGGCTCCCCGAAACCCGCCATCGTCCTATGCTCCGATCTCGTCGCCGGCGACCGGACGGCCCATCGGCGCCTCGGTCAGCTCGTCCAGCCCATCCAGCAGGTGGCCCATCCGGTCCCGCTTGGTACGCAGGTAGCGCACGTTCTCCGGGTTGGACGACACGGGCAGCCCCTCCCGGCCGGTCACGGTCAGGCCGTACCCCTCCAGGCCGGCCCGCTTGGCCGGGTTGTTGGTCAGCAGCCGCATCGAGCGGACGCCGAGGTCGTAGAGGATCTGCGCGCCGGTGCCGTAGTCCCGCGCGTCGGCCGGCAGCCCCAGGTCGAGGTTCGCGTCCACGGTGTCGCGCCCCTGGTCCTGCAACTGGTACGCCTGGAGCTTGTGCAGCAGGCCGATGCCGCGTCCCTCGTGCCCGCGCACGTAGAGCACCACGCCACGGCCCTCCTGGGCGACCCGGGCCAGCGCGGCCTGCAACTGCGGGCCGCAGTCGCAGCGCAGCGAGCCGAAGACGTCCCCGGTGAGGCACTCGGAGTGCACCCGGACCAGCACGTCCCGGCCGTCGCCGAGGTCGCCGAAGACCAGCGCGACGTGCTCGGCCGGGTCGTGCTCGGCGCGGTAGCCGAGCGCCGTGAAGACCCCGTGCGGCGTGGGCATCCGCGCCTCGGCGGCCAGCTCCACCTGCTTCTCGGTACGCCGCCGGTAGGCGATCAGGTCGGCGATGGTGATCAGCGTCAGCCCGTGCTCGGCGCAGAACTTCTCCAGGTCCGGCACGCGCATCATGGTGCCGTCGTCGTTTACCAGCTCGCAGAGCACCCCGGCCGGACGCAACCCGGCCAGCCGGGTCAGGTCCACCGCCGCTTCGGTGTGGCCGGGCCGGCGCAGCACCCCGCCGGCGCGGGCGCGCAGCGGCACCACGTGGCCGGGGCGCGCCAGGTCGGTCGGGTCGGTGCCGGCGTCGGCGAGCAGCCGGATGGTGTGCGACCGGTCGGCGGCCGAGATGCCGGTGCTGACGCCCTCGCGGGCGTCCACCGTCACCGTGTACGCGGTGCCGCGACGGTCCTGGTTCGTGTGGTGCATCGGCGGCAGGTCCAGCCGGGCGCACTCGTCCTCGGTCAACGGCACGCAGATGTAGCCCGAGGTGTGGCGGACCATGAACGCGACCAGCTCCGGGGTGGCCAGCTCGGCCGCGAAGATCAGGTCGCCCTCGTTCTCCCGGCCCTCGTCGTCGACCACGACCACCGGCCGGCCGGCGGCGACGTCCGCCACCGCCTGCTCGATCGAACCGAAGTTGCTCATGCCACGACCTCCGAGTACGTCGCCGGGATCCGGGTGCGCGCGACCGTCCGCGAGGTACGCCACCAGGCGAGGAAGCCGGCCGCGCAGAACGCGCCGTAGACCAGGTACATGGCGGCCGACGGGTAGAAGCCGCCGCGTAGCAGCAGCGGCACGCCGACCGCGTCGACGGCGATCCAGACCAGCCAGAACTCCACCCAGCCGCGGGCCATGCCGTACGTCGCGAGCAGGCTGCCGACCAGGATCCAGGCGTCCGGCAGCGGCCCCCACGAGCCCAGCGCGGCCAGCACCGGGTAGGCGGCGGCGGTGCCCACGGCCGCGGCGACGAGCAGGGCCAGCCGTTCCCGGCCGGTCGCCCAGCGCGGCACCACGGCCGGCTCCGCGCCGCCCCCGGCCCGGCGGTTGCGGGACCAGCGCCACCAGCCGTAGACGCTCACCGCGAAGAAGAAGACCTGCCGGCCGGCCTGGCCGTAGAGGTCGTGCGCCTGCGGGGTGACGAAGACGCCGCCGAGGAACACGGTGAACAGCAGACCGTTGCCGACCATGCCGACCGGCCACGCCCAGACCACCCGGCGCAGCCCGAGCAGCGCCGAGACGAGCCCGAAGACGTTGCCGACGATCTCCCGGACCAGCACCGGCGAGCCGGCGACGTGCACCTGGGCGTCGAGCAGCCAGCCGAGCGGGCCGGTCACCGGGCACCGCCCAGCAGCCGCTCGACGTACTTGGCCAGCACGTCCACCTCCAGGTTGACCGGGTCCCCGACCTGCTTGCCGCCGAGCACGGTGAGCTTGAGCGTGGTGGGGATCAGGCCGACCGAGAACCAGTCGTCGCCCACCTCCGCGACGGTCAGCGACACGCCGTCGACGGTGATCGAGCCCTTCTCCACCACGTAGCGGGCCAGCTCGGCCGGCAACCGGAAGCGGACCGTCTCCCACTGCGCGGCCGGTTCCCGGCCGATGACCTCGCCGACGCCGTCGACGTGCCCCTGCACCAGGTGCCCGCCGAGCCGGCTGTTCAACGCGGCGGCCCGCTCCAGGTTGACCGCGTCGCCGGGGCGCAGCGCCCCGAGCGCGGTGCGGCGCAGCGTCTCACCCATCACGTCGGCGGTGAAGACGCCGCCGTCGACGTCGACAACGGTCAGGCAGACCCCGTTGACCGCGATGGAGTCGCCGTGCCGGGCGTCCGAGGTGACAAGCGGGCCGCGGATGGCGACCAGCGCCGAGTCGTCGCCGGTCTCGGTGCTCCGGACGATCTCGCCCAGCTCCTCGACGATGCCGGTGAACATGTCAGGCCTCCCTCTTCCGGGGCAGCGCGGTGATCCGCAGATCGGGACCGACCTGCGTAACGTCGGTGATCTCCAGGTCGATGGCGTCGCCGATGGTCGTCACGCCGGCGTCGATCAGCGCGGTCGGGCCGGCGCCGAGCAGCTTCGGCGCGACGTAGCCGACGATCTTGTCGATCAGGCCGGCGGCGAGGAACGCACCGGCCAGCGTGGGGCCGCCCTCCAGCAGCGCGGCCCGCACGCCGCGGTGGTGCAGCTCGGCCAGGAGCGCCACCAGGTCGACCCGGCCGTCCGGGCCGGCCCCGACCTCCGCGGCGGTGGCCACCCAGGTCCGGGCCGCGCCGTCGCGGACCCGGGCGTCGACCGGGGTACGCCCCGAGCTGTCCACCACCACCCGCAGCGGCTGCCGGATGGCGAGCGTGCCGTCGCGCAGGTTGCGGGCGGTGAGCCGGGGGTCGTCGGTGAGCACGGTGCCCACCCCGGCGAGCACCGCGTCGACGGTGCCGCGCAACGCGTGCACGTCGGTCCGGGCCGCCTCCGAGGTGATCCACATGCTGGTCCCGTCGGCGGCGGCGGAGCGCCCGTCGAGCGTGGCCGCGTACTTCCAGATCAGGTACGGCCAGCCGCGGCGCATCGAGGTGAGCCAGGCCACGTTGCCGGCCTCGGCCTCCTCGGCGCGTACCCCGAACGCGACCTGGACCCCGGCGGCGCGCAGCGTGGCCGCGCCGCCGGAGGCCACCGGGTTGGGGTCGGGCACGGCGATCACCACCCGGGTGACGCCGGCGGCGATGAGCGCGTGGCTACAGGGGCCGGTGCGGCCGGTGTGGTCGCACGGTTCCAACGTGACCACCGCGGTGCCGCCGCGGGCCCGGGTGCCGGCCTGGGCCAGCGCGACGATCTCGGCGTGCGGTCCGCCGGCGTACGCGTGGAAGCCCTCGCCGACGACCTCGCCGTCGGGATCGAGCAGCACGCAGCCGACGACCGGGTTGGGGCTGGTGGTGCCGAGGCCACGGGCGGCCAGCGCGACGGCGCGACGCATCGCCTCGTCGACGGAGACGCTCGCCATGGCCCGCCCTGCCCTTCCGCTCGCCGGTCACGCGCGGGCGGGGTGGGGAGCGACGGCACGAGTGCCGCGGACACGCGGCGGCGGAGAACCGGGGACGGCGACAGCCGACCCCGGGGAGCCCACGGGCGCGGCTGAGGGTGCTCAGCGGCCGGCAGGGCCTCCCCCGTTCCGCGCGCTGTCTCCCATCCGGACTTTCTGGGGAGCGGACGAGCCGCACCCCAACCGTCGGCCCCGGATTCTCACCAGGTCCACCGTCCGGCCGAAGCCGTCCGGGTCGCGGGCTTACCACGGTCGGGCCGTGGATCACCGCCGGTTCGGAATTTCACCGAGCCCCGCCAGCGCGTGGTGGGTACCCCGGAAGTCTTACACGTTCCACGGCGGCGCGCGCCATCCAGGCGAGCTACCTCACAGCAGAGCGCACGATCACGTAACTCCGCGACGGCGGTCGACCGCCACGTACGACCCGGGTTGGCTCTTGGCCACCGTCTTCATCTCCGAGGCCACGGCGATGGCCTCCAACGGGTCGGTGAACCGCTTGCCGCTGTCGGACAGCGACACCCCGATGGAGAGCGTGACCAGCGCGGCGCGGCGGATGTTGCCCCGCCGGTCCTTCAGCTCGACGAAGCCGCGTTCCCGGTCGGTGGCGTCGTAGAGCGTGTCGGCGGCGTTCTCGAAGTCGACCACCGCGCGGCTGGTCAGCGGCCGGACCTGGGTCGGTGCGCAGACGATGACGAAGTCGTCGCCGCCGACGTGGCCGAGGAAGGCCGGCGGCAGCCCGATCGACACCACCGCGCGGTGCAGGCTGCGGGCCAGCGCGGAGATGAACTCGTCACCCCGGACGAAGCCGTACCGGTCGTTGACGCTCTTGAACCGGTCGATGTCGACGTAGCCCACGGCGTAGTCCACGCCGCTGCGCACCCGGTCGCTGATCTCCCGCCGGATGCGGCTGTTGCCGGGCAGGCCGGTCAGCGGGGAGACCTCCCGGAACTCCTTGTTGCGGCGCAACGTGGAGCTGACGCGGGCGACCAGCTCGGCGGTGTCGAACGGCTTGACCAGGTAGTCGTCCGCGCCGGCACTGAGGCCGTTGACCTTGTCGGAGGTCATGCCCTTGGCGGTCAGCATGATCACCGGCAGGGCGGAGGTCATCGGGTCGGCGCGCAGCCGGCGGGTCAGTTCCAGCCCGTCGACGCGGGGCATCATGAGGTCGACCACGGCCAGGTCCGGCCGTTGCCGCTCGATCACCTCCAGCGCCTCCTGGCCGTCGGCGGCGTGCAGCACCTCGAAGCCGTGCAGGCGCAGGTTGAACTCGACGAAGCGGGCGATGTCCTCGTCGTCGTCGACGACCAGGATGACGTCGGGTCGGTCGCCGGCCGGGTCCATCTCAGGCCCCGGTCATCGCACGTTCCGCCAGGCCCCGCAGGCGGCGTACCGCCTCGGCCGGGTCGTCGGCGCCGTAGACCGCGGTGCCGGCGACGAACGCGTCGGCGCCGGCGGCGGCAGCCTGCTCGATGGTGTCCGCGGCGATGCCGCCGTCGACCTCGATGCGCAGCTCCAGGTGGCCGCTGTCGACGTGGCGGCGGGCGGCGCGCACCTTGTCCAGCAGCGACGGCAGGAACCGCTGGCCGCCGAAGCCGGCCTTGATCGTCATGATCAGCAGCGTGTCGAAGCTGGGCAGCAGCTCCAGGTACGGCTCGATCGGGGTGTCCCGGTCGATCGCCAGCCCCGCCTTGGCCCCGGCCGAGCGCAGGTCCTTGGCCAGTGCCACCGGGTCGTCGCACGCCTCGGCGTGGAACGTGACGTTGTACGCGCCGGCGTCGGCGTACCCGGGGGCCCAGCGACGCGGATCGGTGATCATCAGGTGCACGTCGAACGGCAGCTCGGTGGCCGCGAGCAGACTCTGCACCACCGGCAGGCCGATGGTCAGGTTGGGCACGAAGTGGTTGTCCATGACGTCCACGTGCAGCCAGTCGGCGGCGGACTCCACGGCGCGGACCTCATCGGCGAGGCGGGCGAAATCGGCGGCCAGGATGCTGGGCGCGACGACGGGCGGCGGTACGGTCACGGGGCCAGTGTACGAACGTGCTCACCCCCCGGCCGCAGCGCGGCACCACGAAGGACCGACTGTGACCCGACCGTCACCTTCGGTGCACATTTCTGCTGTCCGGGCCGGAAATCTGCACGAATAGCCGTCGATGACTGGCCGATCGATTGAAAGATGACGAAACTCCTACAGGGACGGTCACATATGCTGCACGCCCGGGCGCGGAGGACGCCGCACGGGCCGCGGCGACCGGTTGCCATCTCTCCGGCGAAGGAGCGGACGATGCGACGGTGGCTCCACGCGCTCACGCTGGCCGGCGCCGTGACGGCGGTGCTCGCCGGCTGCGCCCCGACGCACCGGGCCGACGGGGACCTCATCGACGACTGGGCGGCGCTGCCGGCGCCCCGGCTGTTCGTCCCGGCCACCGACGCGTGTCTGCCGCGGCTCACCGCGGTGGTGCCGGCGGCCACGTACGAGACGGTGGACTGCGCGGGCAGCCACCTGGCCGAGGCGGTGCACGTCGGCACGTTCACCGGGTCGGCGGCCGACGGCGCCCGCCCCGAGCCCGGCTCCCCCGAACTGCGCGACGCCCGGGCCGAGTGCGACCAGCGGGCCCGGGAGATGATCGGCGGGGACTGGCACGCCGCCCGGCTCACCCTGAACATCGCGCTGCCGCCGGCGACCGCCTGGATGGCCGGCGCCCGCTGGTACCGCTGCGACCTCGCCGAGACCGGCAGCATCGACAACACCCGGCCGGTCAACCGGGTGGGCAGCCTGCGCGGCGCACTGGTCGGCGACAACCCGCTGGTGCACCGCTGCTTCGACCCGAAGCTGATCGGCGCGAACCTCAACTACATGGCCCCGGTGCTGTGCACCGAGCCGCACCGGGCCGAATTCGTCGGCGTCTACTCCGAACGCGACATGAGCTGGGCCGAGTTCGCCCGGGCCGCGCCGGCCGCGCACCGGCGCTGCATGACGCTGATCGCCACGTTCGCCGACGTGCCGGACAATGCCGAGCTGCCGTACCGGGCCGGGTCCATCTTCTACCCGCCGTCGCAGCGGGAGTGGGAGGAGGGCGACCGGGGCGTGCGCTGTTTCCTGTGGAGCGACGACCGCAAACTGACCCGCTCGATGCGCGGCGCCGGCCCGGAGGGACTGCCCGCCATCTGACCGTCGTCCCGCCGGGAGCCGGCCGCCCTCGTGCGACAGGTCCGCGGCCCCGTTGCCGTATGCTGCGTCGCCGAGGCGTACCGGTCGGCCGGGCGGCTCCGGACGGCGGGAGGTCGGTCGCGATGCGGCGATGGTGGGCGGCGGTCGCCGCGGGCGCGGTGGCGGTGCTGGCGCTGGGCGGTTGCCGCGCGCCGGCCGGGGTGGACCGCGACCTCACCGACGAGTGGCCGGCCTTCGCCACCCCGGCGGGCTTCGTGCCCGAGGCCGACGTCTGCCACCCGACCGTCGCCGACGTCGGCTACCTCAGCGGCTACCAGCCGGTCGACTGCGCCACCTCGCACCGCGCCGAGACGCTGCACGTGGGCACACTGACCGGCCCGGACGCCGGGCGCTCCGCGCCGCCGCGCACCGGCTCGACCGGCATCCGCACCGCGCACGCCGAGTGCGCGCGGCAGGTCACCCGCGCCGTCGGCGCGGACTGGCGGTCCGGGCGGTTGCAGCTCTCCGTGGTCTTCCCGTCCGCGCTGGCCTGGTCCGGCGGCGCCCGCTGGTACCGCTGCGACGTCGCCGAGGTGACCGACCTGGACGAGGGCAACGTGGCCGCGCGTACCGGCAGCCTGCGCGGCGCGCTCAAGCCCGGCTCACCGCTGGCGCTGGGCTGCTTCAACCCGAAGCTGAGCAAGGACGAGGTCCAGGCCATGCGGCCGGTCGCCTGCACCGCGAAGCACCACGCCGAGTTCGTCGGCGTCTACCTGGCGCCCGACGTCACCTACGCCGAGTTCCAGCGCACCTCGCTGCGGGCGCACAAGGCGTGCCGGGCGTTGATCGCGAAGTACGCCAAGGTGCCGAACGACGGGAAGATGCAGTACCGGGCCGGCACCATCGTCTACCACCCGTACGAGCAGCAGTGGCGTGACGGCGACCGGGGTGTGCAGTGCTTCCTCTGGGTCTCCGACCGGACGCTGACCCGCTCGGTGCGGGGCGCCGGCGGCTCGGTGCTGCCGGTCACCTGAGCCGCGGGCGGGGCGGGCGTCGGCCCACCCCGCCCGGTGCGCTCAGTCGACCTGGAGCGTCACGTCGTCGATGACGAAGCTGGTCTGGAGCGAGGCGTCCTCGACGCCGGTCCACTTGAGCGTGACCGTCTGGCCGGCGTACCCGGCGAGGTTGAAGCTGCGCTGGGTGTAGCCGGTGGCCTTGTTCAGGTTCGAGTAGGTCGCCAGCGTGGTGGAGCCGACCTGCACGGTCAGCTTGTCGTACGCGGTCGAGGTGGTGGTCTCGGCCGAGTCGATGTGCAGCCAGAACGCCAGCGTGTAACTGGTGCAGCCGGTCGGCAGCGTCACCGACTGGGAGAGCGTGTCGGTGCGCGAGGAGCCGTACCCGTTCAGCCACGCCTTGTACGAGCCGGTCCGGGCCGCCTGGCCGGCGTCGTTGGTGATCACGCCGGAGCTGGTCGTCCACGGCGTGGTGCCGGACTCGAAGCTGCTGTTGCCGATGAGCTGCCCGGCGGTGCAGCCGCCGCTGCCGCCGGTCACCGTGATCGTGTACGTGGCGGTGCGGGTGGCCGAGCCGGTGCCGGTGACGGTGAGCGTGAACGTGCCGGTGGTCGCCGTGGACGAGGCGCTGACCGTCATGGTGGCGGAGCCGCCGGAGGTGACGGACGACGGGCTGAAGCCGACCGTGACGCCGCTCGGGGCGCCGCTGGCCGACAACGACACGGTCTGGGCGCTGCCGGCGGTGGTGGCGGTGCTGACCGTGGCGGTGGTGGAGCCGCCCCGGGCGACGCTGCCGGAGGTGGGGCTGACCGCGACGGAGAAGTCGTTGGTCGGCGTGCCGCCGCCGACCGCCAGCGCCCAGATCGCGTACGCCACGCCGTCCGCGCTGCGGTTGAGCACCGTCGTGTTGATGTTGCTGGTGGTGTCGCAGGAGCGGTGGTAGCAGCCGTCGTACGCCGCGCCGGAGGTGCCGCCCCACTTGGCGGCCTGGGCGGCGGTCTTGGTGTAGCTGGCGCCGGCCGCGTAGCCGGAGGTCTGGATGCCGGCGTTGGCGAACGAGTAGTCGTCGGAGCGACCCTGCCCCTCGGTGTTCTCCTCCGGCTGGATGCCGAACGAGTCCCAGTACGCCTTCAGCGGCGCCGCGGTGGCCGAGGTGATCCGGTTGATGAAGTAGCCGCCGTTGGGCGAGCCGACCATGTCGAAGTTGTAGTAGCCCTTGATGTAGCCCCGCTGGGTGGTGCTGAGCTGGTTGACGTAGTGCTTCGAGCCCTGGAGGCCCTGCTCCTCGCCGTTCCACCAGGCGAACCGGACCCGCTTGGTCATGGTCGGGTTCTGCGCGGCCAGCACCAGCGCGTTCTCCAGCAGCGTGGCCGAGCCGGAGCCGTTGTCGTTGATGCCCGGGCCGGCGGAGACGCTGTCCAGGTGCGCGCCGAACATGACGACCTGGTCGGTGGGGCCCTGCGGCCACTCGGCGATCAGGTTGCTGCCCGGGTAGGTGCAGGTGGTGCAGTTCTGCTCGGTGACCGTGTAGCCGGCGGCCTGGAGCTTGCCCTTGACGTAGCTGACCGAGGCGGCGTAGCCGGCCGAGCCGGCCCGGCGGTTGCCGCCGTTGCTGCTGGCGATGGAGTTGAGCTGGGTGAGGTGGGCCTGGACGTTGGTCAGCGAGACGTCCGGTGCGGCGAGCGCGGCGGCGGCCGGGGCGGGGGCGGCCGGAGCGGGGGCGGAGGCGGGCGCGGCGGAGGCGGTGCCGGCCAGGCTCGCCGTCGTCAGGGTGGCGACGAGGGCGAGCGCGAGGCTCGTGGTCGGCGTGCTGCGTCTCATGGAGACTCCTCGTGGGGGTGGTGCGGGCGGGGGTGACGGCCGTGGACCGGTGATCGGAACAGTTACATGCATCGATCACTTAGTCAACGGGCCCGTCACATCCCACCAACCCCCTCCCCCACCCGGGATGCACCCGGCGCGGGGCCTCCCCCACCGCCACCCCCCACCATCTCCCCCGCTGATTCACGGAAAGAGTGGGCATGGCGCGCGAAATGCCACCACTTTCCGTGAATCAGCACCGGGAAACGGGTGGGGGGTGAGGGGGTGGGCGCGGGTCAGCCGCGGCGGAGCACCGCCAGGAACATGGCGTCGGTGCCGTGCCGGTGCGGCCAGAGCTGCACCGTCGGACCGTCACCCAGACCCGGCATGCCGGCCGGCAGCAGCGGGCGGGCGTCCACGAAGTCGACCGGGAAACCGCACCGCCGGGACGCCTCGGTCACCGTCACGTGCGTCTCCACCACGTGCGGCGAACAGGTAACGTACGCCACCACGCCGCCCGGACGGACCGCGCGCAGCGCGGCGGTGAGCAGCTCGCGCTGCAACCGGGTCAACGGCGGCAGGTCCGCCGGCTGCCGGCGCCAGCGGGACTCCGGCCGGCGACGCAACGCGCCCAGGCCGGTGCACGGCGCGTCCACCAGCACCCGGTCGAAGTGCCCCTCCGGCAGCTTCGGGTCACCGCCGACGTCACGCCCGTCGAGGTGCAGCACCGTGACCGGCAGGCCACGGGTCGCCTGCTCGACGAGCCGGGCCCGGTGCTCCGCCACCTCGACCGCGGTCAGCCGCGCCCCGCGCTGCGCGGCCAGCGCGCCGAGCAGGCCGGACTTGCCGCCCGGACCGGCGCACAGGTCCAGCCAGCGGCCGTCCGGGCCGTCCACCGGCGCGTTCGCCAGCGCGTCCGCCACCAGTTGGGAGCCCTCGTCCTGCACGTGGGCCCGCCCGTCGGCGACCGCCGCCAGGTCACCCGGCGCGCCGCCGGACAGATAGACCGCGTACGGCGAGAACGCGCCGGGCGCGCCGCCGACCTCGTCGGCCAGCGCCACCGCGTCGGCCCGCCCCGGCCGGGCGCACAGGTGCACCGGCGGGCGCTCGTTGTCCTCGATGAGCAGGCGGGTCGTCTCCCCCAGGTCACCGCCGAGCGCCTCGGCGAACGACCGGACGATCCACTGCGGATGGCTGTACGCCAGCGCCAGGTGACCGACCGGATCGACCCCCTCGGCCGGGGCGAGCTTCGCCACCCAGGCGTCCGCGTCCCGGCCGGCGATCTCCCGCAGCACCGCGTTGGCGAACCCGGTCGCGCCCGGCCCCACCATGCGGACCAGGTCCACGGTGGACGACACCGCTGCGTGCGCCGGCACCCGCGTGTGCAGCAACTGGTACGCCCCCAGCCGCAGCGCGTCCCGCACCGGCGGGTCGATCCGCTGCACGTCCCGGCCGGCCGCGTCGGTGACGATCGCGTCCAGCGTGCCGGTGTGCCGCAGCGTGCCGTAGGTCAGCTCGGTGGCGAACGCGGCGTCCCGCCCGCTCAGCCCCGCCTCGCGCAGCATCGCCGGGAGCACCAGGTTGGCGTACGCGTCGTCGCGGTGCACCGCCGCGAGCGCCTCGTACGCGACGTGCCGGGGCAGGTCCACCGTCGGCCGGACCGGACGCTGCCCGCCCCGCCGCTCGCCACCGCCCCGGTACGGCCGGTCACCGGCGCGACCCGGACCACGCGGCCGGTCGCCGGCGCCACGGTCGTACCCCCGCGGGCGCTCACCCTCGACGGGCCGCTCCGGCCCGCTCACGCGGAGTCGCCCTTCGCTCGCGACTGCGGGGCTCGCAACACCGGCTCACTCCTCGCGCTCACGCGAACACCTCGCCCGCGGCGACCCGGGCGCCGCGCGCCCAGTCGCCGGCCGACATGGCCTTCTTGCCGGCGGCCCGCACCTCGCCGAGCCGCACCGGCCCGGTCGCGGTGCCCACCAGCACCTGGGACTTCTCCACCAGCAGCTCCCCCGGCTTCAGCTCGGGGCCGTTCGCCAGCGGCGTGACCGGGCCGAGCTTCACCCGGTCGTCACGGAACGTGGTCCACGGGCCGGGCGCCGGCGTGCAGGCCCGCACCCGCCGGTCCACCGCGAACGCCGGATCGGTCCAGCGGACCCGGGCGTCGTCCACGGTCAGCTTCGGCGCCAGCGAGACCCCGTCGGCCGGCTGCGGCTCGGCCCGCGCGGTGCCGGCGCCGATCGCGTCGAGCACCGCGACCAGCAGCCCCGCGCCGGAGTGGGCGAGCCGGTCCAGCAGGTCGCCGGACGTGTCGGCGGGCCGGACCTCGTCGGTGACCGTGCCGAAGACCGGCCCGGTGTCGAGTCCCGCCTCCAGTTGGAACACGCTGGCCCCGGTCAGCTCGTCGCCGTGCAGCACGGCGTGCTGCACCGGCGCCGCGCCCCGCCACGCGGGCAGCAGCGAGAAGTGCAGGTTGATCCAGCCGTGCCGGGGGATCTCCAGCGCCACCGGCGGCACCAGCGCGCCGTAGGCGACCACGGGTACGCAGTCCGGCGCGAGCGCGCGCAACCGGTCGAGGAACTCCGGCTCGCGCGGCCGGGCCGGGGTGAGCACCTCGACGCCGTGCGCGTCGGCCCACGCGCCGACCGGCGAGCGGACCAGCCCCCGGCCCCGGCCGGCCGGGGCGTCCGGGCGGGTCACCACGGCGAGCAGCTCGTGGCCGGAGGCGGCGATCGCATCCAGGGCCGGTACGGCGACCGCCGGCGTGCCGGCGAAGACCAGGCGCATCCCGGTCACCGTCCCAGGCCGAACGGATTGTTGAGGCTGTGCGGGCTCAGCTTGACCGTGGGCGGGGCGCCCTGGTCGTACCACTCGGCCTCGCGGATCGCCTTCATGGCCTCCTTGCGGCCGGCCGGGTCGAGCCGGTCGACGAAGAGCACCCCGTCGAGGTGGTCGGTCTCGTGCTGCACGCAGCGGGCCATCAGGCCGGTGCCGACGATCTGCACCGGGTCGCCGTGGGCGCTGAAGCCCTTGGCGATCACGTTCTGCCGGCGCTTGGTGTCGAAGTAGAGCCCGGGGATGGAGAGGCAACCCTCCGGGCCGTCCTGTTCCTCGGCGTCGGGGAACTCCAGCACCGGGTTGACCAGGTGGCCGAGCATGTCGTCGACGTCGAAGGTGAACACCCGAAGGCTCACTCCGAGCTGCGGCGCGGCCAGGCCGGCGCCGTTCTGCTCACGCATCGTGTCGGTCAGGTCGGCGACCAGCTTGCGCAGCTCGGCGTCGAAGTCGACCACCGGGTCGGCCGGCGTGCGCAGCACCGGATCGCCGAACAGACGGATGGGCTGAACGGTCACGCGGCGGGGCTCCTTGTCTGGGACGGGTGGTGCGCCCCCCAGTCTACGGAGTCGGCCCGGCCGCCCCCGGCGGCGTACCGGCAACGGTGATCGGCGCCGCCTCCGGCCCCGGCGTGACCGGCAACGTGGCGTAGCCACGCAGGGTGAGCCGGACCCGCCGCTCGGGCCGGCCGGCCAGCGCCAGCTCGGGCAGCCGGCGCAGCAGCAACGGGAACGCCACCTGCGCCTCCAGCCGGGCCAGCGCCGCGCCGAGGCAGTAGTGCGGCCCGGCGCCGAAGGACAGCGGGTGGACCTGCGGACGCCACGGGTCGAAACGCGCCGGCTCCGGGAACCGGCGGGGATCCCGGTTCGCCGCGCCGAGCATCACGATGACCCAGCTCTCCGACGGCAGGTCGACGCCGCCGTGCCGGGACGGCGCTGTGCTCATCCGGGAGGTGAGCTGCACCGGCGAGTCGTAGCGCAGCAGCTCGTCGACGTACCCGGGGGCGAACTCCGGGTGCGCGCGCAGCGCCGCCGCCGCGTCGGGGTGGCCCAGCAGCGCCACCAGGCCGTTGCCGAGCAGGTTGGTGGTGGTCTCGAAGCCGGCCACCAGCAGCACGATCAGGTTGGCCAGCAGCTCGTCACCCGACAGCCGCTCGCCGCCGGCGTCGTGCGCCTGGACCAGCGCGGTGGTCAGGTCGTCGGCGGGGACCCGGCGCCGGGCCTCGACCAGGTCGGTGAAGTAGGCGCGCAGCTCCGCCGCGCCCCGGTCGGCCACGGCCAGCTCGTCCGGTGTGATCTCCGGCTCCAGCACGCCGGTCAGGTCGGTGGCCCACCGCCGGAACAGCGGCCGGTCCGCCGCCGGCACGCCGAGCAGCGCGCAGATCACCCCCACCGGCAACGGGTACGCGAACGCGGCCATGAAGTCGACCGGCGCCCCGCCCCGACCGGCGGCCAGCATGGCGTCGACGAGCGCGTCGGCCTGCGTCTCGACCACGCCGCGCATGGCGGCGATCCGGCGCGGGGTGAACGCGCCGGCGGCCAGCCGCCGCATCCGGCTGTGGTCGGGCGGGTTGGTGCGCAGCATCGACCGGGAGATCGACAGCGCCGCCGGGCTCTCCCGCCAGCCGGGCATGAACTGGTCCCGCAGGCCGTCGTCCATCACCCCGAACCGGGCGTCGCGCAGGATCTCGTCGGCCTCCGCGTAACCGGTCACCACGAAGAAGACCGGGCCGGCCCGGACCACCGGCCCGTGCGCCCGCAACCGTTCGTACGTCGGGTAGGGATCGACCCGACCCGCGGGGGACATCAGCAGCGCGAGGGCGTCGGCAGGATCCACGGGCGGCCTCCCAGGCATCGGAGGACCCCATCATCCTCCGGCCCAGCGGATCGGGCGACCCCGTCGGTCAGGCCCCGGCGCCCGGTTCCCCGGCCAGCACCGCGCCGCCGCCCAGCAGCGCGTGCTCGGGCAGCGGCAGCGCGATGCCGTGCGCGTCCTCCCAGTCGTGGATCAGGGCCGGCCGGGCCTGGGCGGCGAAGAAGTCGACAGCGCTCAGCCCGCCGACCACCGGCTCGTCCACCTCGGCGACCAGCCGGGCCGCGACCATCGGGACGCCACCGCGCACCGCGGCGCTGAGACGCCGGTGCCCGTCGACCACGAAGAAGTACTCACCGGTGTAGCCGATGCTCAGCGGCTCGACCGCGGTGTCCGCCTCGCCGGCCGGCTCCGGGTCCCAGAGCCCGCGCAGCGTCGCGACGTCCTCGGTCGGGTAGACCCGGGTCGGGTCGAGCAGCAGCAGCGGCTGGCCGGCGCGCAGCACGTCGGCGCCGAGCCGGCCCTCGTAGACGTCGACGACGTGCGCGATCACCTGCTCGGGCGTGGCCCGGGTGGTGTCGCAGACCAGGTCGTAGTTGCGCAGCCGGGCCTTGTCGACGCCGTACCGGACGATGAAGCGGTTGCGCTCGCTCTCGCTGCGCTCCCGCAGCTTGGCCCGCGCCTCCTCCAGCGAGGTGTAGCTCTCGGCCGGGCCGGACGGGCGGGCCAGCACCCGCCGGGCCGCCTCGGTCGGCTCGGTGATCATGTGCACCTTGAGCGCGTCGGTGAAGAAGTGCCAGGCCAGGCGCGAGTCCATGACCAGCGACTCGCCGGAGGCGGCGATGTCCCGCTGGAGCTGGTCGACGTAGCCGTCGACCGCCTGGTCCAGCTCGGCGTGCAGGTTGAGCTGGAGCGCGGTCATCTGCCGCTCCTGCGCCATCTGCCGGTAGAGGTCGCCGACGCTGACCCGGCGCAGCCGGAGCCGCTTGGCGATCTCGACGGAAACGGTGCTCTTGCCGCTGCCGAGGTCACCGTTGAAGACGATCGACTGACGAACGGTCACGACTGGTCCACCCCTGCTCACCGGCTGACTGACGACATCGAATCCGTGTGGCCCGACGTGCTTCGGACAGCCGCCGCGCCGCGTACCGCGCGGAAATCCGCGCGACTGGGCATGACGGGCGATGCTATCACCGCCCGCTACCCAATTGCCGGACGAGGTGTGCGACAAACCCCAGCTCACGACCGTACGCGAGGGTCCGGGTGCGCTCCGTCACGCTCCGGCGGCCCGCTCAGAACAGGCTCAGCGGGTCGACCTGGAGCCGGACCGGCTCGGCGGCCTTGCGGGCGCTGCGCTGCCCGGCGGCGGCGTGCAACGCGTCGGCCAGCGCGCCGGCCCGGGCCCGCGGGACGCGGACCAGCATCCGTTCCCGGCCCTCCTCGGCCGGCACCGGACCGAGGACCTCGGCGCCGTCCGGCAGCCGGGTGCCGGCCAGCAGGTCGGCCACCGCCTCGGCCGTGCCGGTGACGCTCGCCATCCGCACCGCCGGCGGGAAGCCCAACTCGCGGCGCTCGGCCAGCTCCCGGGCGGCGAACCAGGCCGCGTCCCAGCGCAGCAACGCCTGCACCGGCACCAGCGCGCCGTCCGCGACCACCACCACCCGGCCGCCCGCCGCGCCGGGGCGGGCCAGCGCGGCGCCGGCCAGCCAGCGACGCAGCGCCTCCTCCCCGGCCCGCAGGTCGGCCCGGGTGAGCAGCGCCCACGAGTCGAGCAGCAGCACCGCGCCGTAGCCGCCCTCGGCGACCGGTTCGGCGCCCGGCGTGGCGATCACCAGGCCGGCGCCGCCGGGCACCGTGGCCAGCACCTCCTCCCGCCCCGAGGTCCGCACCGGCACGCCCGGGAACGCCCGACCCAGTTCCTCGGCGGTCCGCCGGGCGCCGGTGACCGAGGCGCGCAGCCGCCGCCCACCGCACTCCGGGCAGGCGTACGCGGCGGCGACCCGGCCGCACCAGCGACAGGCGGGGATGCCCTGCGCCGACGGCAGGGCGAGCGGGCCGGCGCAGTGCGGGCAACGCGCCGGGGCCCGGCAGTCCGCGCAGGCCACCGACGGCAGGTAGCCACGGCGGGGCACCTGCACCAGCACCGGCAGGTCGGCGCGGAGCGCGTCCCGGGCGGTGGTCCAGGCCAGGCTGGGCAGCCGGGCGGAGGCCGCACCCGGGTCCCGGGCCAACTGCGGGTCGTCGCCGGTGGGCGCCATCGCCGGCATCCGCGCCCGTACCGTGGCCCGGTCGGCGACCACCTCCCGGGCCCAGCCGGTCTCCACCAGCAACTGCGCCTCGGCGGTCCGCGCGTACCCGCCGACCAGCGCGGCGGCGTCGGTGAGCTGCGCCCGGGTGAGCAGCACCTCGCGGGCGTGCGGGTAGGGCGCCCGGGGCTCGGCGTGCAGGTCGTCGCCGTCGTCCCAGACCGCCACCAGACCGAGCCGCTCCACCGGGGCGAACATGGCCGCGCGGGTGCCGATCACCACCGGCGCCTCGCCCCGACGGGCGGCCAGGAACGCGCGGTAGCGACGGGCCGGCCCGTCCGCGGCGGTGAGCCGGACGTGCCGGTCCGGGCCCAGCACGGCGGTCAGGGCGGCGTCGAGACGGTCCAGGTCCCGGCCGTCCGCGACCACCACCAGGGCACCCCGGCCCCCGGCCACGGTGGCGGCCACCGCGTCCGCGTACCGGTCGGGCCAGTCCTCCCCCGGCAGCGCCGACCACACCGCGCGGGCCGGCCGCCCCTCGGCGAGCGCGCGCAGCAGCGCCGGCCCGGCCGGATAGTCCCGCCAGCCGCGCGGGTCGACCGCCACCCCGTCGCCCTCCACGTCGGCCACGGCGGCGGCCGGGGGCCCGGTCGCGGTGAGCGCGGTCGCGGGCTCGGCGGCGGCCCGGGGCCGGATGGCGGTGTCGGCGGTCGCGGGTTCGGCGGTGCCGGCGGTCGCGGGCTCGGCGGCGTCGGCGGTCGCGGGCTCGGCGGTGGGGCCGGTCGCGGGCTCGGCGGCGGTGGCCGTCTTCTCGGCGCGGGCGTGCCGGGGCGGCACGGCGAGCCGGAGCACGTCGGCCAGGCTGCCGGCGTACCGGTCGGCGACGGCCCGGGCCAGGCGGGCCACCTCCACGGAGAGCACCGGCACCGGGGAGACGACCTTCTCCAGGTACGCCAGCCGGGGATGCGCGGACTCCGCGACGCGCTCCAGCAGCCAACCGTCGACGAGCTGGCCGGCGAAGCGGACCTTCACCCGCACCCCGGGCCGGGCGTCGGCGTCCAGCGCCTCCGGGACCAGGTAGTCGAACGGGCGGTCGAGGTGCGGCAGCGGCACGTCCACGCAGACGCGAGCGACCGGCGACCCCTCGGCGGGTCGCCGGTCGCGGCGCGTGTCGGCGGTCAGGCTCCCGCGGCCGACTTGAGGTCGGCGGCCCGGTCGGTGCCCTCCCAGGTCAGGTCCGCCAGATCCCGGCCGAAGTGGCCGTACGCGGCGGTCTGCCGGTAGATCGGGCGCAGCAGGTGCAGGTCCCGGATGATGGCGGCCGGGCGCAGGTCGAACACCTCGGCCACGGCCTTCTCGATCGAGGCCACCGGCACGGTTTCGGTGCCGAACGTCTCGATGAACAGGCTCACCGGGTGCGCCTTGCCGATCGCGTACGCGACCTGCGCCTCGCACCGCTCGGCCAGCCCGGCGGCGACCACGTTCTTGGCCACCCACCGCATCGCGTACGCGGCCGACCGGTCGACCTTCGACGGGTCCTTGCCGGAGAACGCGCCGCCGCCGTGCCGGGCGTACCCGCCGTAGGTGTCCACGATGATCTTCCGGCCGGTCAGCCCGGCGTCACCCATCGGGCCGCCGATCTCGAACCGCCCGGTCGGGTTCACCAGCAGGCGGTAGCCCTCGGTGTCCAGCTCGAGGCCCTCCAGCTCCGGCGTGATCACGTGCTCCCGCACGTCCGGCGTGAGCAGCGACTCCAGCGAGATGTCCGCCGCGTGCTGGCTGGAGACCACCACCGTGTTCAGGCGGACCGGTCGCAGCCCGTCGTACTCGATGGTCACCTGGGTCTTGCCGTCCGGCCGCAGGTAGGGGATGGTGCCGTCCTTGCGGACCTGCGCCAGCCGGCGGGCCAGCCGGTGCGCCAGCGCGATCGGCAGCGGCATCAGCTCGGGCGTCTCGGAGCAGGCGAAGCCGAACATCATGCCCTGGTCGCCCGCGCCCTGCGCGTCCAGCGCGCTCTCCGACCCGCCGGTGCGCAGCTCGAACGCGTTGTCCACGCCCTGGGCGATGTCCGGCGACTGGGCGCCGATCGAGACGCTCACGCCGCAGGACGCACCGTCGAAGCCCTTCTTCGACGAGTCGTAGCCGATGCCGAGAATGGTTTCCCGCACAATGGTCGGGATGTCGGCGTACGCCTTGGTGGTCACCTCGCCGGCGACGTGAACCTGGCCGGTGGTGATCAGCGTCTCCACCGCGACCCGGCTGTGTGGGTCCTGTGCGAGCAGCGCGTCGAGAATGCCGTCGCTGATCTGGTCGGCGATCTTGTCCGGGTGGCCTTCCGTGACCGATTCGGACGTGAAGAGACGTGTCACGGCACTCCTAAGCATGTAAAAACGTTTGAAGGTCGCTCGCGACAGTTTAGTCGTCGGGAGTCCGGCGTCATTCGCAAACGTGCGGAGACCAAGGGTCAGGACGGCCCGTCCAGGCGGACCGCCACGAGGTCCCAGACGGCGTCGGCCAGGGCCTCCTTGGGTTGCTCGGGGAACCGGTGCACGGCCCCGTCGGCACCCATCACGACAGCCGCGTTGGTTTCCGCGCCGAACACCTTGTCGATGCCGACCTCATTGACCACGATCAGGTCGGCGCGCTTGCGGGCCAGCTTGGCCCGGCCGTTGGCCTCCGCGTCGTGGGTCTCCGCGGCGAACACCACGAGCACCTGGCCGGCCCGGCGGGTCCGGCCCAGCTCGGCGGCGATGTCCGGGTTGGTGACCAGCTCGATGGTCGGCGCGGCGCCGCCCTCCGACTTCTTGATCTTGCCGGTGGCGTAGCTGGCCGGGCGGAAGTCGGCCGGCGCGGCGGCCATCACCACGGCGTCCGCGTCGGCGGCTGCGGCCAGCGTCGCGGTGCGCAGTTCCTCGGTGGTGCCCACCCGGACCAGGTCCACCCCGGCCGGGTCGGCGAGCGCCACGTTGGCCGAGACCAGCGTCACCCGGGCGCCCCGGGCGACGGCCGCCCGGGCGAACGCGTACCCCTGTTTGCCGGAGGACCGGTTGCCCAGGAACCGGACCGGGTCGAGCGGCTCGCGGGTGCCACCGGCGGTGACCACCACGTGCCGGCCGGCCAGGTCGGCCGGGGCGGCGACGCCGCGGGCCAACGCCCGGCGGGCGACCGCGAAGATCTCCGCCGGGTCGGGCAGCCGGCCCTTGCCGGTGTCCCGGCCGGTGAGCCGGCCGACCGCCGGCTCGATCACCCGGACGCCCCGGGACCGCAGCGTCGCCACGTTGGCCACGGTGGCCGGGTGCTCCCACATCTCGGTGTGCATGGCCGGCGCCAGCAGCACCGGGCACCGCGCGGTCAGCAGCGTGTTGGTGAGCAGGTCGTCGGCGAGGCCGTGGGCGGCGCGGGCGAGCAGGTCGGCGGTGGCGGGCGCGACCACGACCAGGTCGGCGTGCTGCCCGAGGCGCACGTGCGGCACCTCGTGCACGTCGGACCAGACGTCGTCGGCGACCGGCTGGCCGGAGAGCGCCGCCCAGGTCGGCGCCCCGACGAAGCGGAGCGCCGACACGGTCGGCACGACCCGGACCCGGTGACCCGACTCGGTGAAGAGCCGGAGCAGCTCACACGCCTTGTAGGCGGCGATGCCGCCGCCGACCCCGAGGACGATCTCGGCGGGCATCGGCGCGGGCGCGGTTACGGCTGGTCGGTCGGCTCGGCCGTGAGCAGGCCCGAGTTGATCTCACGCATGGCGATGGAGAGCGGCTTCTCCTGCGGGGTGGTCTCCACCAGCGGGCCGACGTACTCCAGGAGGCCCTCACCGAGCTGGCTGTAGTAGGCGTTGACCTGACGCGCCCGCTTGGCGGCGAAGATGACCAGCGCGTACTTCGAGGTGGTCTTCTCGAGCAGCTCGTCGATCGGCGGGTTGGTGATGCCCTCGGGGTTGGTGGCGATGGATCCCACGAATTTAACCTCTGCGTCTCGCTCGGCGGCGGTCGCCGCTCAACCGCGCTGCGGCGGTCGGGCCGGTGCCAGGAATGACGAACCGAGCAATCCTACCAGCTCGGCAACGGCCCGCTCGGTCCGGTCGTGCGCCACGGCGTGGGCGAACGCGGACGCGACGACCGGGTCGGCCCGGTACGCCGGCGGCGTGAGCAGCACCAGCCGGGCCTCCGGCACGACGGCCCGGACGGCGAGCGCGCCGGCCAGGTCCAGCGGCAGCAGCACCGGCCACCCCTGCGCGAGGGGGGACCGCACGTGCGCCCGGGGCACCCCCCGGCGGTACGGCCCGATCCGGCACCACTCCAGCAGCTCGCCGGCGGCGATCAGCCGGTCGAAGCCGGCCGGGTCGAGGAAGAGCCGGTCCACGCCGTCCCGCTCGCCCGGGCGGGGCGGCCGGGTGGTGGCGACCACCGGCACCCGAACGGACGCAAGGCGCGCCCGGACCAACTCGACGACACTGCCCCGGCCGGCCCCGGAAGGACCGGACAGGACAGTGAGCCGAGCCGCCGAGCGCGCCTCGTCATCCGTGCTCACCGCTTGTTTCTACACGGTGGTCCGCTCAGTTGGCGGCGAACTCTCCCAGCAGCGCCTTGCGCTGCTGCTCGCCGAGGCCACGCAGGCGACGGCTGTCGGCGATCTTGAGCTTCTCCATGATCTGGGTGGCCCGGATCTTGCCGATGCCCGGCATCGCCTGGAGCACGGCCGAAACCTTCAGCTTGCCCACGACGTCGTCGGACTCGGCCCGCTCGAGGACGGTGGCGAGGGTGGTCTTGCCCTGCTTGAGCTGCTCCTTCAGCTCAGCGCGGGCCTTGCGGATCTCCGCGGCCTTCTCCAGCGCGGCAGCGCGCCGCTCGGGGGTCAGTGACGGGAGCGGCACCAGTTCTCCTCAGGTCCCTAGTACGGCGGGCGGAGCCCCACCGCAACTGTGAAACGTGGTGTCGCTGGCAACCAAAGGGGTCCGTGGTTCCCAGCGCGGGGAAAACTAGCGGTCAACGGAGCTTTCGGCAACGTGGACGCGCGATGATCAACGTAAAGTGACCGAGCCGTCAGTCAGCCCGGCGGTGGTCAGGGCGCTCCGGCACTCGGCCAGCACCCGCTCCGCGGCGGCCCGCAGGGCGGCCGGGTCGGGCCCCGCGCCCAGCACCTCCCGGGAGTACGACGGCAGCACCGACGGCAGCGCGGCGCCGAAGACGGTACGCAGCCCGGCGGGCGTGCCGCCCTGCGCGCCCAGCCCCGGCGCGAGCAGCGGACCGTTCACCCCGCCGAGGTCGTGGCCGGTCTCGCCGATCGTCGCGCCGACCACCAGACCGAAGCTACCGAGCGGCTCCGCACCGCGATTGAGCTGGGAAATCTCATCGATGACGGCCTGCGCTACGGTGCGTCCGTCGGGCCCTACCGCGCGCTGCACGGCGGCCCCCTCCGGGTTGGAGGTGAGCGCCAGGACGAAGACCCCGCCACCGTGCGCGGCGGCCGTCTCGACCATCGGCGCGAGCGAACCTACTCCCAGGTAGGGGCTCGCGGTGACCGCGTCGACATACAGCGGGCTGGATGGATCGAGGTACGCCGAGGCGTACGCGCGGACCGTCGAGCCGATGTCGCCGCGCTTGACGTCGAGGAGAACGAGCGCGCCCACATTCCGCAACTGTCGGATAGTTGACTCAAGCACCGCCACCCCGCGCGAGCCGAAGCGCTCGAAGAACGCCGACTGCGGCTTGACCACCGCCACCCGGTCGCCGATCGCCTCCACCACGGTCCGGCAGAACCGGTCGAGCCCGTCGACGTCGTCGGGCAGCCCCCAGTCGGCCAGCAGGCCCGGGTGCGGATCGATCCCCACGCAGAGCGGTCCCCGCTCCGCCACGGCCCGGTGCAGGCGCGCGCCGAACGTCTCCATCGCGTCTCTCCCTCTTCCGGCGGCCCCGGGCCGCCTCGGTGTCCCGCGACGGCACTCCCGCCGCGTCAGGTCGCTCCGGCCGGACTCAGCCGGCCCTGGCCGCCCCGTCGGGGCTCAGCCGGCCTTGACCGCCGCCGCCACACCGGCGGCGATCCGGGCGGTGTCCGCGGCGTCACAGACGTACGGCGGCATGGTGTAGACGAGGTCCCGGAACGGGCGCAGCCACACGCCCTCGGCCGCCGCCGCGGCGGTGGCCCGGGGCAGGTCCACCTCGTGGTCCAGTTGCACCACGCCGATCGCGCCGAGCACCCGCACGTCGGCGACCCCGGGAGCGCCGCGCAACGGCGCCAGGCCGGCCCGCAGCCCCTCGGCGATCTCCGCCACCCGCCCGGCCCAGTCACCGGCGCGCAGCAGGCCCAGGGAGGCGTTCGCGACCGCGCAGGCGAGCGGGTTGCCCATGAACGTCGGCCCGTGCGCCAGCACTCCGCCGGACGAGATCGCGCCGGCCACCGCCGGGGTGCAGAGCGCCGCCGCCAGCGTCAGGTAGCCGCCGGTGAGCGCCTTGCCGACGCAGAGCACGTCCGGCGTGACGCCGGCGTGCTCGGCGGCGAACATCCGTCCGGTCCGGCCGAAGCCGGTGGCGATCTCGTCGAGGATCAGCAGGATGCCGTGTTCCCGGGTCACCTCGCGCAGCACCCGCAGGTAGTGCGGATGGTGGAACCGCATCCCGCCGGCGCCCTGGACCACCGGCTCCACGATGACCGCGGCCAGCTCGCCGGCGTGCCGCTCGACGGCGTCCACGAGCGCCGCCTCGTACGCCGGGTCCGGCGGGGCGTCGAAGCCGGCCGGCGGCAGGGGCGCGAACACCTGCCGGGGCAGCACGTCGCCCCAGAGGTGGTGCATGCCGCCCTCCGGGTCGCAGACGCTCATCGGGTGGAACGTGTCGCCGTGGTAGCCGCCCCGCCAGGTGCCCAGGCGGCGGCGCTCCGGACGCCCCACGGCGCGCTGGTACTGGAGGGCCATCTTCACCGCGACCTCGACGCTGACCGAGCCGGAGTCGGCCAGGAAGACGTGCTCCAGACCGTCCGGGGCCAGCTCGACCAGAGTGTGCGCCAGGCGTACCGCGGGCTCGTGGGTGAGCCCGCCGAACATCACGTGGCTCATCCGGCCGAGCTGGTCGGTCACGGCCGCGTCCAGCACCGGGTGGCGGTAGCCGTGGATCGCCGCCCACCACGACGACATCCCGTCGACCAGCTCCCGACCGTCGGCCAACCGCAGCCGCACCCCCGACGCGCTCTCCACCACGTAGGGCGGGCTGGCCGGTGGCGACGCCGCGTACGGGTGCCAGACGTGCTGCCGGTCAAGGGCGAGGATCTCCTCGGGCGTCACGGACTCTCCTCCTTCGTCCCACTCCCACGATCGTGCGGTTCCGGCCCGCGTCACGCCGCGGATCAGCGGTATGCCGGGGCGGGAACCGCACGGTCACGCGGCGGGGGTGCGGGTGGTGATGGCTCGGGTCAGGGCGGGGCCGCGGTAGATGAAGCCGGTGTAGAGCTGCACCAGGGCGGCGCCGGCGTCGAACATCCGGGTCGCGTCGTCCGGGTCGAGGATGCCGCCGACGCCGATCACCGGCAGCCGTCCGCCGGTTTCCCGGTGCACGAAGGCGACCACCTCGCGGGCGCGGGTGGTCAACGGGCGGCCGGACAGGCCGCCGGTCTCGGCGCCGCGCGCCCGGTCGGCCGGGGCGAGCCCGTCCCGGCCCAGCGTGGTGTTGGTGGCGATGACGCCGGCCGCACCCCGGTCGAGGCACACCTCCAGCAGCTCCGCCACCGCCGGTTCGGTCAGGTCCGGGGCGATCTTCACCAGCACCGGCTTCTCGCCGACCAGCGCGGCGAGCAGCGCGTCCAGGTGGGACCGGTCCTGAAGCGACCGCAGGCCCGGGGTGTTCGGTGAGGACACGTTGACCGCGAAGTAGTCGCCGTGGCCCTTGAGCGCCCGGTAGGAGGCGAGGTAGTCCTCGACCGCCTCGTCCAGCGGGGTCACCTTGGACTTGCCCAGTGAGATGCCCAGCGGGACGCCGAGCGGGCGTGGCAGCGCCGCCAACCGGGCCGCCAGGGCCTCGGCGCCGGCGTTGTTGAAGCCCATCCGGTTGACCACGGCCTCGCTGTCGCGCAGCCGGAACAGCCGGGGCCGGGGATTGCCCGGCTGGGCGTGCGCGGTCACGGTGCCGACCTCGACGAAACCGAAGCCCAGCGCCGGCCAGGCCGGCAGCGCGACCCCGTTCTTGTCCATCCCGGCCGCCAGTCCCACCGGGTTCGGGAACCGCACGCCGAACACGGTGCGCGGCGCCGCCCGGAAGTACGCCCGACGCAGCGCCGCCAGCACCGCCGGCCGCCGGGACAGCGCGGCGAGCCGCGCCAGCGTCCACTCGTGCGCCGCCTCCGCGTCCCCGCCCCCGAGCGCGAACAGCCGGGGCCGCACCACCCGCTCGAAGATCACCGCTCGCCCTCCGATTCGGTGATCATGAGGTTGGCGGCGGTGTGGATCTCCGCCCCGACCGCCAACCTCATGATCGACGGGGATGTCGGGGTGGTCACTCGTTGGCCCGGAGCGCGGCGTGCAGGTCCTGGAGCGGGCGGACCTGGAGGTCGCCGTTGATGCGCGCCTCGATGCCCATCACCGCCGCCGCCGCGCCCGGAACCGTGGTGACGCACGGGATGTCCGCGGTCACGGCGGCGCTGCGGATCTCGTAGCCGTCCGAGCGGGCGCTCGCGCCCGAGCCCTGCGGCGTGTTGACCACCAGCGCGACGTCGCCGCCGAGGATCAGCGAGACCGCGTCCGCGCCCTCGCCCGACTCGTAGTGCTTGCGGATCTGCTCGCAGGCGATGCCGTGCCGGCGCAGCACCTCGGCCGTGCCGGTGGTCGCGACGATCTCGAAGCCCAGGTCGGCCAGGCGCTTGATCGGGAAGATCATGCCGCGCTTGTCCCGGTTCGCCACCGAGACGAAGATCTTCCCGGCGGTGGGCAGCGACCCGTACGCGGCGGCCTGCGACTTGGCGAACGCCTGGCCGAAGCCGGTGTCGATGCCCATCACCTCGCCGGTGGACCGCATCTCCGGGCCGAGCAGCACGTCGATGCCCTTGCCGGACGGCGTGCGGAACCGCTTGAACGGCAGCACCGCCTCCTTCACCGCGATCGGCGCGTCCGGCGGCATGGTGCCGCCGTCCCCGGTCGGCGGCAGCATCCCCTCGGCACGCAGTTGCGCGATGGTGGCGCCCAGCGCGATCCGGGCCGCCGCCTTGGCCAGCGGCACCGCCGTCGCCTTCGAGACGAACGGCACGGTCCGGGAGGCGCGCGGGTTGGCCTCCAGCACGTAGAGCGTGTCGCCCTGCAACGCGTACTGGACGTTGAGCAGGCCGCGCACCCCCACGCCGCGGGCGATCTCCTCGGTGTAGCGGCGGACCTGGGTCAGGTGCGAACCGGCCAGCGTGATCGGCGGCAGCGTGCAGGACGAGTCCCCGGAGTGGATGCCGGCCTCCTCGATGTGCTCCATCACACCGCCCAGGTAGACGTCGCCGTCCGCGTCCACCAGCGCGTCCACGTCGATCTCGATGGCGTCGTCGAGGAAGCGGTCCACCAGCACCGGGTGGTCCGGTGAGATGTCGGTGGCCCGGCCGATGTAGTCACGCAGCGTAGCGTCGTCGTAGACGATCTCCATGCCCCGCCCGCCGAGCACGTACGACGGGCGGACCAGCACCGGGTACCCGATCTCGTCCGCGATCGCCTTCGCCTCGTCGTACGAGGTGGCCATGCCGTGTGCGGGCGCGCGCAGTCCGGCCCGGTCCAGCACCGCGCCGAACGCGCCCCGCTCCTCGGCCAGGTGGATGGACTCCGGCGAGGTGCCCACGATCGGCACCCCGGCGTCCTTGAGCCGCTGGGCGAGGCCGAGCGGGGTCTGGCCGCCGAGCTGCACGATCACCCCGACGACGCCGGGGCCGCCGGCCGCCTTGCCGGACGAGTCCTCGGCGTGCCACGCCTCCAGCACGTCCTCGAACGTCAGCGGCTCGAAGTAGAGCCGGTCGGCGGTGTCGTAGTCGGTGGAGACGGTCTCCGGGTTGCAGTTGACCATGACCGTCTCGTAGTCCACCCCCCGGAGCGCCTGTACGGCGTGCACGCAGGAGTAGTCGAACTCGATGCCCTGTCCGATCCGGTTCGGCCCGGAGCCGAGGATGAGCACCTTGGGCCGGGCCGAGGGCGCCACCTCGGTCTCCGAGTCGTACGTCGAGTAGTGGTAGGGCGTGGTCGCCTCGAACTCGGCCGCGCAGGTGTCCACCGTCTTGTAGACCGGCCGGATCCCGAGCCGGTGGCGCAGCGTCCGGACGCCGTCCTCGGCGGCCAGCTCGGGCCGCAGCGCGGCGAGCTGCCGGTCGGACAGGCCGGCGCGCTTGGCCCGGCGCAGCAGGCCGGCGTCGAGCACCGGGGCGTCGACGATCTCGGCGCGCAGCTCGACAAGCGAGGCGATCTGGTCCAGGAACCACGGGTCCATGCCGCCGGACGCCTCGGCCACCTCGGCGATCGACGCGCCCAGCCGCAGCGCCCGCTCGACCGTGTAGAGCCGGCCGTCGTGCGGCATCCGCAGCGCCGCCAGGGTGTTCTCCCGGGTCGCGCCCTCCGGGTCCGGAGTGGTCCAGAAACCAGATGATTTGGTTTCCATCGAGCGCATCGCCTTGTTCAGCGCCTCGGTGAAGTTGCGGCCCAGGCTCATCGCCTCGCCCACCGACTTCATGGTGGTGGTCAGCTCCGGGTCGGCGCCGGGGAACTTCTCGAACGCGAACCGGGGGATCTTCACCACCACGTAGTCGAGCGTCGGCTCGAACGCGGCCGGCGTCTTCAGCGTGATGTCGTTGGGGATCTCGTCCAGCGTGTAGCCGATGGCGAGCTTCGCGGCGATCTTCGCGATCGGGAAGCCGGTGGCCTTCGACGCCAGCGCCGAGGAGCGGGACACCCGCGGGTTCATCTCGATCACGACGATCCGGCCGTCGGCCGGGTTGACCGCGAACTGGATGTTGCAGCCGCCGGTGTCCACCCCGACCTCGCGCAGCACCGCGATGCCGAGGTCACGCAGTCGTTGGTACTCCCGGTCGGTGAGCGTCATCGACGGGGCGACGGTGACGCTGTCGCCGGTGTGCACGCCCATCGGGTCGACGTTCTCGATCGAGCAGACGACCACCACGTTGTCGTGGCGGTCGCGCATCAGTTCGAGCTCGTACTCCTTCCAGCCGAGCACGCTCTCCTCGATGAGCACCTCGTGCACCGGGCTGGCGGCCAGGCCCGCCCCGGCGATGCGCTCCAGGTCCTCGTCGGTGTGCGCCATCCCGGAGCCGAGACCGCCCATGGTGAACGACGGGCGGATGACCACCGGCAGGCCCAGCTCGGCGACGGTGTCGCGGACCTCGTCCATCGAGTGGCAGACCCGCGAGCGCGGGGTCAGCGTCGACGGGTCGTCCAGACCGAGGCGTACGCCGGCCTTGGCCACGATGTCCTTGAACAGCTGGCGGTCCTCGCCCCGGTTGATCGCCTCGATGTTGGCGCCGATCAGCTCGACGCCGTACTTCTCCAGCACGCCGGCGGCGTGCAGCGCGACCGCGGTGTTCAGCGCGGTCTGCCCACCCAGCGTGGGCAGCAACGCGTCCGGGCGCTCCTTGGCGATGACCAGCTCGACGAACTCCGGGGTGATCGGCTCGACGTACGTGGCGTCGGCGAACTCCGGGTCGGTCATGATCGTCGCCGGGTTGGAGTTGACCAGGCTGACCCGGATGCCCTCGCTGCGCAGCACCCGGCAGGCCTGGGTGCCGGAGTAGTCGAACTCGCAGGCCTGTCCGATCACGATCGGCCCGGAGCCGATGACCAGGATGTGCTTGAGATCGGTCCGCTTAGGCATTCGTACGCCCCTCGCTGTGGGTCCGGCCTTCGATGAGCTCGGCGAAGCGGTCGAAGAGGTAGTCCGCGTCGTGCGGGCCGGCCGCCGCCTCCGGGTGGTACTGGACGGTGAAGGCGGGCACGTCCACGGCCCGCAGCCCCTCGACCACGTTGTCATTGAGGCAGACGTGTGACACCCGGACGCCACCGAAGTCGGTGTCGACCACCTGGTCGGGGACGACCGCGCCGGACCGGACGCCCGGCACCTGCACGGCGAAGCCGTGGTTGTGGCTGGTCACCTCCACCTTGCCGGTGGCCCGGTCCAGCACCGGCTGGTTGATGCCGCGGTGGCCGTACCCGAGCTTGTAGGTGCCGAAGCCGAGCGCCCGGCCGAGGATCTGGCTGCCGAAGCAGATGCCGAACAGCGGGACCCGGCGGGTGAGCACCTCCCGGGCCAGCGCCACCGGCCCGTCGGCGGTCGCCGGGTCACCCGGGCCGGGCGAGAGGAAGACCGCGTCCGCGCCGGTGGCGAGCAGGTCCTCGACGGTCGAGCCGGCGGGCAGCACGTGGGTGGTGACGCCGCGGGCGGCGAGCCGGCGCGGCACGTTGCGCTTGATGCCCAGGTCCAGCGCGGCCACCGTGAACCGGTGCTCGCCCCGGGCCTCGACCACGTACGGCTTCGCGGTGGTCACCTCGGCGGACAGGTCCGCGCCGACCATCCCCGGCGACCGGCGGACCCGCTCCAGCAGCGCGGCCGGGTCGTCCTCGACGCTGGAGACGCCGACCCGCATCGCGCCGCGTTCGCGCAGGTGCCGGGTGAGCGCCCGGGTGTCCACGCCACTGATGCCGACCACGCCCTCGGCGGCGAGCCGGTCCTCCAGCCCGCCGGTGGCACGCCAGTTCGAGCCGATCCGGGCCGGGTCGCGCACCACGTACCCGGCCACCCAGATCCGGCCGGACTCGTCGTCGGCGCCGTTGACGCCGGTGTTGCCGATGTGCGGCGCGGTCTGCACCACCACCTGGCGGTGGTAGGAGGGGTCGGTGAGCGTCTCCTGGTAGCCGGTCATGCCGGTGTTGAAGACCGCCTCACCGAAGGTCTCCCCGACGCTGCCGTACGCCTCGCCGTGGAACGTGCGCCCGTCCTCCAGGACGAGGATCGCGCTTCTCCGCCTACTGCTCACTTGACAGCCTTTCCGTCCAGGACCGTCGGCTCGCCGCGCAGGAAGGTCGCCACGATGCGACCCGGCAGCGTCATGCGGGCGTACGGGGTGTTGCGACTGCGGCTGGCCAGCTCCGCCGGCTCGATCACGCGTCGGGCCGCCGGGTCGACCAGTGTCAGGTTGGCCGGCACGCCGGGCGCCGGGTCGAGGCCGTGCCCGGCCAGCCCGGCGATCCGGGCCGGGACGCGCGACATGCGCTCGGCGATCAGGTCCCACCGCGGGCCGAGCACGTCCAGCGCGATGGAGAGCGCGGTCTCCAGGCCGAGCATGCCCGGCCGGGCGTACGCCCACTCGCACTCCTTGTCCTCCACGGCGTGCGGCGCGTGGTCGGTGGCGATGACGTCGATCACGCCCTCGGCCAGCGCGGCGCGCAGCGCGGCGATGTCGGCGGCGGTGCGCAGCGGCGGGTTGACCTTGAAGACCGGGTCGTAGCTCTCGGCCCGTTCGTCGGTCAGCAGCAGGTGGTGCGGCGTCACCTCGGCGGTCACCCGCACCCCGCGCGCCTTGGCCTGCCGCAGCACCTCGACGCTGCCGGCGGTGGAGACGTGGCAGACGTGCAGCCGGCTGCCCACGTGCTCGGCCAGCAGCACGTCCCGGGCGATGATCGCCTCCTCGGCCACGGCCGGCCACCCGGTCAGGCCGAGGCGGGTGGAGACCTCGCCCTCGTGCATCTGCGCGCCCTCGGTGAGCCGGGGCTCCTCGGCGTGCTGGGCGATCACCCCGTCGAACGCCTTGACGTACTCCAGCGCGCGACGCATCAGCCGCGGGTCGGCGACGCAGTGCCCGTCGTCGGAGAAGATCCGCACCCGGGCCGCGGAGTCGGCCATCGCGCCCAGCTCGGCCAGGTGCTCGCCGGCCAGGCCGACCGTGACCGCGCCGATCGGCTGCACGTCGACCAGGCCGGCCTCCCGGCCCAGCCGCCAGACCTGTTCGACCACGCCGGCGGTGTCCGCGACCGGTGAGGTGTTCGCCATCGCGCAGACCGCGGTGTAGCCGCCGAGCGCCGCCGCCCGGGAGCCGGACTCGACCGTCTCGGCGTCCTCCCGGCCGGGCTCGCGCAGGTGGGTGTGCAGGTCGACCAGGCCGGGCAGCGCGACGAGTCCGGTCCCGTCGAGCACCGTGGCGTCGTCGGCGGTCAGGCCGGCGCCGACCTCGGCCACCACGCCGTCGCGGATGAGCAGGTCGGTCGGCTCGCCGCCGACCGGGCTGACGTTTCTGATCAGGTACGCGGTCACCGGTTGCTCCCTCCGAGCAGCAGGTAGAGGACGGCCATCCGCACGGAGACCCCGTTGGCGACCTGTTCGACGATGGTGGAGCGGGGCGAGTCGGCGACCTCGGGTGTGATCTCCATGCCCCGGTTCATCGGGCCGGGGTGCATGACGATCGCGTGCCCGGGCAGCCGGCGCATCCGCGGCCCGTCCAGCCCGTAGCGCCGGGCGTACTCGCGGGCCGACGGAAAGTAGGAGTCGCTCATCCGCTCCCGCTGCACCCGCAGCATCATCACCACGTCCACACCGGGAAGAACGGTGTCGAGGTCGTAGGAGACGTCGATGCCGGGCGCCAACGCCGGGGAGATGTCGACCGGGATGAGCGTCGGCGGGCCGACCAGGGTGACCTTGGCGCCGAGCGTGGAGAGCAGCAGCACGTTGGAGCGGGCCACCCGCGAGTGCAGCACGTCGCCGACGATCGCCACGTGCAGGCCGGCGAGCCGGCCCAGCCGGGACCGCATCGTGTACGCGTCCAGCAGCGCCTGGGTGGGGTGCTCGTGGGTGCCGTCGCCGGCGTTGACCACCGACCCGTCCACCCAGTCGGCCAGCCGGTGCGGCGCGCCGGAGGCGGGGTGCCGGACCACCACCGCGTCGGCGCCCATCGCCTGGAGGGTGAGCGCGGTGTCCTTCAGGCTCTCGCCCTTGGCCACGCTGGAACCCTTGGCGGAGAAGTTGATCACGTCGGCGCTGAGCCGCTTGGCCGCCGCCTCGAACGAGATCCGGGTCCGGGTGGAGTCCTCGTAGAAGAGGTTGACCACGGTGCGCCCGCGCAACGCGGGCAGCTTCTTGACCTCGCGGCCGGCCACTGTCGCCATCTCGGCCGCGGTGTCCAGGACCAGGGTGGCGGTGTCGGCGTCCAGGTCGGCGCCGGAGAGCAGGTGCCGGATCACGAGGGGGTCCCTCCGTACAGCCGCACCTCGTCGGCGCCGTCGGTCTCGGCGAGGGTGACCTTGACGTTCTCGGCCAACGCGGTGGGGATGTTCTTGCCCACGTAGTCGGCGCGGATCGGCAGCTGGCGGTGGCCGCGGTCGACCAGGACGGCGAGTTGCACGGAGGCCGGGCGGCCGACGTCGCTCAGCGCGTCGAGCGCGGCCCGCACGGTACGGCCGGAGAAGAGCACGTCGTCGACGAGCACGACCCGCCGGCCGTCGATCCCGCCCGGCGGCAGGTCGGTCGGGCCGACCGCGCGGGTGGCGTGCCGGCGCAGGTCGTCGCGGTAAAGCGTGATGTCGAGCACGCCGACCGGGACGGTCACGTCCTCGAACGTGCTGATCCGGGCCGCGAGCCGGCGGGCCAGGGGCACACCCCGGGTGGGGATGCCGAGCAGCACGGTGTCGGCGGCGCCCTGGGTCTTCTCCAGGATCTGGTGGGCGATGCGGTCGACCACCCGCGAGACGTCGGCGGCGGCGAGGATCACCTTCACCGAGGGTTGTCGCGGCGGCGACGAATGGGCAGCCGGTGGGTAGGCCACGGCGGACCTCCTTCCCCGCCTCACGGGACGGGTCGTTAAAGGACGTCTATCGACTCCGGCGGGCCCTTGCGGGGCCCGGACCGGGGCTTCACGCCACGTTACCAGCGGTCACCGGGCCGGCTGCCGCCGGTCCTGACCTGACAGTCAGCCCGGCGAAATGCGGACAAGCCAGACCGGCCTGTCGAACCTCCCCGACACCACCACTTGACCAGTTGTCGCAATCCCCGTACCGTCACGCTCCGTAGCGATAGCTGGGAGAACCCCGAGCAGCACTGGGAGTGTCCGAATGCCCTCTGAATACGCCAAGTCGCTGGGCGCCCGCCTGCGCTCCATCCGCCAGCAGCAGGGCCTGTCCCTGCAGGGGGTGGAGGAGAAGTCGAACGGGCGGTGGAAGGCCGTGGTGGTCGGCTCGTACGAGCGCGGCGACCGCGCCGTCACCGTGTCCCGCCTGGCGGAGCTGGCCGACTTCTACCGAGTTCCCGTCTCGGAGCTGCTGCCCGACGGCAGCGGGGTGCGCCACGAGCCCACCAGCAAGATCGTGCTGGACCTGGAGCGGCTCTACGACGAGGCCTCCGAGGACCTCGCCTACGTCGCCCGGTACGCCCGCGCCATCCAGCAGCAGCGCGGCGACTACAACGGCCGGGTGCTCTCCATCCGCGCCGACGACCTGCGCGCCCTCGCGATCGTCTACGACGCCTCACCGTCGGGCCTGATCGAGCGACTCACCGAGCACGGTGTGCTGGTCGCCGACCCCCGCGCGTTCTTCGCCTCCTGAGCCACGCACCACGAAGGGCCCGTGCCGAACGGCACGGGCCCTTTCGTCGTTGGTGCGGCACCGCCGCAGCCTCAGCGGCTGGCGTACTCGGCGATCCGGCCGAGAATGCCGTTGAGGAAGCGGGGCGAGTCGTCGGTCGACATCTGCCGGGCCAGCTCGACGGCCTCGCTGATCGCCACCGCGTCGTCGATCTCGTCGACGTAGAGCAGCTCGTACACGGCGATCCGGGCGAGGTTGCGGTCGACCACCGGCATCCGCTCCAGCGTCCACCCCTCGGCGTAGCTGGCGATCGTCTCGTCGATCCGGTCGAGGTGCGCCGCGACGCCCTCGACCAGCCCGACCGCGTAGCCGAGATGGTCCGGACGCGGCTGCTCGATCCGCTCCAGGTAGCCGGCGAGCACCTCCACCGGGGGGCGGTCCCGCAGGTCGGCCTCGAAGAGCACGTCCAGCGCCCGCTTGCGCGCCTTGCGGCGCGCCGGCATCTGCTGCTTCGGACCCTCGGCCATCAGGCTCGGCCGAGGTAACGGCCGTCGCGGGTGTCGACCTTGATCTTCTCGCCGGTGGTGATGAACAGCGGCACCTGGACGGTGGCGCCGGTCTCGACCGTGGCCGGCTTGTTGCCGCCGGTGGACCGGTCGCCCTGGAGGCCCGGCTCGGTGTAGGTGACCTCGAGCACGACCGAGGTCGGCAGCTCGATGTAGAGCGGGACGCCCTCGTGCGTCGCGACGGTCGCCTCGGCCTCCGGGAGGAGGTAGTTGGCGGCCTCGCCGACGGTGTCGCCCATCACGGTGATCTGGTCGAACGTCTCCAGGTCCATGAAGACGTAGTCCTCGCCGTCGGCGTAGAGGTACTGCATGGTGCGCTTGTCGACGGTGGCGGTCTCGACCTTGGTGCCCGCGTTGAAGGTCTTGTCGACCACCTTGCCGGACAGCACGTTCTTCAGCGTGGTACGCACGAACGCACCACCCTTACCGGGCTTGACGTGCTGGAACTCGACGACGGCCCACAGCTCGCCGTCCAGGTTGAGTACCAGGCCGTTCTTCAGGTCGTTGGTGGTGGCCATTTCCTGCCTTGATCATCAATTGGCGGACAGACCCACCAAGTCTACTAGCTGTGTCGAATCGGACTCGCGCGCTGCGCGAGGTGGTGCAGGGCCAGCCGGTATCCGTCCACGCCCAGACCGCAGATCACGCCGGTGGCCACCGCCGAGACCACCGAGTGGTGCCGGAACTCCTCCCGGGCGTGGATGTTGGAGATGTGCACCTCGACCAGCGGGCCCCGCAGCATGGCGCAGGCGTCCCGGACCGCTACCGAGTAGTGCGACCAGGCGGCCGGGTTCAGCACCACCGCCGCCTCCTCGTCCGCCGCCTGGTGCAGCCAGCCCAGCAGCTCGTGCTCGGCGTCGGTCTGCCGGACCACCACGTCCAGTCCCAGCTCCCGCCCGGTCCGCTCGCACATGGCCACCAGGTCGGCGTAGCTGGTCACGCCGTAGACGTCGACCTGGCGGGTGCCGAGGCGGCCCAGGTTCGGCCCGTTGAGCACGTACGCCCTCACGAGCTGATCTCCCGGTAGGCCGCGGCCAGCAGCTCGTCCGGCGGGGCCTCCAGCATGGCCGGGCGGGCCAGGCCGTCCAGCACCACGAACCGCAGCCGGCTCCCCCGGGCCTTCTTGTCCACCCGCATCGCGGCGAGCAGCTCCGGCCAGGCGTCCGCCCGGTAGCCGGTGGGCAGGTCGAGCGCGGTCAGCACCGACCGGTGCCGGCGCGCGGTGGCGTCGTCGAGCCGGCCGGCGAGCCGCGCGAGAGTGGCCGCGTAGACCAGCCCGACCGCGACCGCGTGGCCGTGCCGCCAGCGGTAGCCCTCCACCTTCTCGATCGCGTGCGCCAGCGTGTGCCCGTAGTTGAGCACCTCTCGCACCCCCGACTCGCGCAGGTCGCCGCCGACCACGCCGGCCTTGACCCGCACCGCCCGCTCGACCAGCTCACGGACCACCGGACCGGCCGGGTCCCGCGCGGCCAGCGGGTCCCGCTCGACGAGGTCGAGGATCACCGGGTCGGCGATGAAGCCGCACTTGACCACCTCGGCCATCCCGGCGGCCAGGTCGGCCGGGGGCAGGGCGTCCAGCGTCGCCAGGTCGCAGAGCACACCGGCCGGCGGGTGGAACGCGCCGACCAGGTTCTTGCCGGCGGCCGTGTTGATCCCGGTCTTGCCGCCGACCGCGGCGTCGACCATGCCGAGCAGCGAGGTCGCCACCGGCACCCAGCGCACCCCGCGCAGCCAGCTCGCGGCGACGAAGCCGGCCAGGTCGGTGACCGCGCCACCGCCCACCCCGACCACCGCGTCGGTACGCGTGAAACCCGCCGCGCCGAGCCGGTCCCAGCAGGCGGCGGCCACGTCGACGTGCTTGCCCGCCTCGGCGTCCGGCACCTCCACCAGCAGCGGCGCCACGCCGTCGGCGCGGGCCCGCTCGGCGAGCCGCTCGGCCAGCGCCTTGAGCGGCGGCGCGTACAGGTAGGCCACCCGCTCCGCGCCGGGCAGCAGGTCGGGCGGCGGGTCGAGCAGGTCGCGTCCCACCAGCACGTCGTACGGCCGCTCGCCGCCGACCGGGATCCGGGTCACCTCGTCCATCGCCGGCAGCCTAGTCCAGCGCCCGTCCCCGGCGCGGCGACTGTCCACTCCGTGGGGCGTTTGTCCGGCCCCGCCCCGGGTAGGGCCGCAGAATGAGCATCCGTCTTCCCGCCACGATCCTCGGCGTCGGCCTCGGCGGCTTCGTCGACGGCATCGTGCTGCACCAGGTCCTCCAGTGGCACCACATGCTCAGCAGCACCGCCACCGACCGGGTGGGGATCAGGGACTACCCGGTCGACACCGTGCCCGGCCTGGAGATGAACACGCTGTGGGACGGGCTGTTCCACGTCGTCACCTGGGTGGCGGTGCTGACCGGGCTGGCCCTGCTCTACGCCCGGGTGACCCGCTCCCGGGGCCGGCTCTGGCGCTCCCCCATGCTGTGGGGCTGGATGCTTGTCGGGTGGGGCCTGTTCAACCTGGTGGAGGGCGTCGTCGACCACCACCTGCTCGGCATCCACCACGTCCGGACCGGCCCGCACCAGACCTGGTGGGACCTCGGCTTCCTGGCGCTCGGCGCGATCCTGGTCGTCGGCGGCTGGGCGATCCAGCGGCGGGCCGACGCGATCGACCTGTGCGCGCCGGAGGCGCGGTGAGCCTCGCGCACGGCGGGCACGCCGCCGGTGGCTTCCCGGCGACCGCGCTGCTGCCGGCGGCGGTGTTCTGGGCGTACCTGGCCGCCGCGCTGCGGCTGCGGGACCCCGGCGGGCCGGGCTGGTCGTCCGCGCGAACGACCAGCTTCGGGCTGGGCGCGCTGCTGGTGACCGTGGGGCTGCTCCGGCCGGCCGGCGACTTCGTCGGGCACATGTGGCAGCACCTGCTGATCGGCATGCTCGCGCCGCTGGCGCTGGTGCTCGGCGCGCCGGTCACCCTGCTGCTGCGCACCCTGGACCGGCGTACCGGACGCCGGCTGGTCCACGTCCTGCGCCACCCGGTCGCGCGGGTGCTCGGCCACCCGGTGACCGGCCTGCTGCTCACCGCCGGCGGTCTGTGGCTGCTCTACCTCACCCCGCTCTACCGGGCCACGCTGGAGAATCCGCTGCTGCACACGCTGGTGCAGGCCCACTTCCTGCTCAGCGGCTGCCTGTTCGCCTGGTCCGTCGCCGGGCCGGACCCCGGCCCGCACCGCCCCCGGGTGCCGGTACGGCTGGTGGTGCTCGGCGCCGGGGTCGCCGCCCACGCCACGATCGCCCAACTGCTCTACGCCGGTGTGCTCGTCGACGTGCCGGCCACCGGCGCCGAACTGCGGGCCGGCGCCACGCTCATGTACTACCTCGGTGACCTGGCCGAGATCGCGCTCGCGTTCGCGTTGCTCGCCACCTGGCGCCCGGAGCGCACCGCCCGCCCGGCGCGACGCGCCGCCCCCGAGCCGGCCCGGACCGGACCGGTGCCGCGAGGTCCCGTCAGGGCTTGAGCAGGGCGGCGATCTCGGTGGCCAGCTCCTCCGGCGCGCGGCCGTCGGTCACCACGGTCGCGGTCGCCACCTCGGCGTAGAGCGGACGGCGCTGATCCAACAGGTGTTTGAGGGTGGCCCGGGGGTTCAACGCCAGCAGCGGCCGGCCGGCGCCCAGCCCGACCCGCCGGATCGCGTCCGGCAGCTCCACCGACAGGTGCACCACCGTGTGGCCGATCAGCGCGGCCCGGTTCTCCTCGGCCAGGACCGCGCCACCGCCGAGCGCGAGCACACCGGCGTGCGAGGCCAGCGCCGCCGCCACGGCGGCCCGCTCCAGCGTACGGAAATGGTCCTCGCCCTCGTCGACGAAGATCTCCGGGATCGGCTTGCCGGCCAGCCGCTCGATGTCGGTGTCGGTGTCCCGGAAGTCGACGCCGAGCGCGGCGGCGAGCGCCGTGCCCACCGTGGTCTTGCCGGAGCCGGGCGCGCCGACCAGTACGCAGACCGGCCGGGTGCTCATCTGACCACCAGGCTGTCGAGGTAGCTCGCCAGGTTGCGGCGCATCTCGGCGACCGAGTCGCCGCCGAACTTCTCCACCGCGGCCTCGGCCAGCACGAGCGCCACCATGGCCTCGGCGACCACCGCCGCCGCCGGCACCGCGCACACGTCGGAACGCTGGTTGATCGCGGTGGCCGGCTCGCCGGTGGTCACGTCGATCGTCGCGAGCGCGCGGTTGAGTGACGAGATCGGCTTCATCGCCGCCTTCACCCGCAGCGGCTCGCCGGTGGTGATGCCGCCCTCCAGGCCGCCGGCCCGGTCGGTGACCCGGCGCACGCCGGTGGCGCTGGGGATGATCTCGTCGTGCGCCTCCGAGCCACGGGAGCGCGCCTGCTGCCAGCCGTCGCCGATCTCGACGCCCTTGATCGCCTGGATCGACATCACCGCGGTGGCCAGCCGGGCGTCGAGCTTGCGGTCCCACTGCACGTGACTGCCCAGGCCCGGCGGCACGCCGTACGCGAGCACCTCGACCACGCCGCCGAGCGTGTCGGCGTCCTTCTTCGCGGCGTCGACCTCGGCGACCATCCGGGCGCTCGCGTCGGCGTCGAGGCAGCGCAGCGGATCCGCGTCGATCCGCGCGGCGTCGGCGGGGGTGGGCCGCAGGCCGGGCTTCGCCGCCACCGGCCCCAACTCCACCACGTGCGACACGATCTCCACGCCGAGCGCCTGCCGGACGAGGGCCTTGGCGACCGTGCCCACGGCGACCCGGGCGGCGGTCTCCCGGGCGCTGGCCCGCTCCAGGATCGGCCGGGCGTCGGTGTGGCCGTACTTCTGCATGCCCGCCAGGTCGGCGTGGCCGGGCCGGGGGCGGGTCAGCGGCGCGTTGCGGGCCTGCGCGGCAAGCTCCTCCGGGTCGACCGGGTCGGCGGCCATCACCGTCTGCCACTTGGGCCACTCGGAGTTGCCCACCCGGATCGCCACCGGGCTGCCCAGCGTCACGCCGTGCCGGAGCCCGCCGATGATCTCGATCTCGTCCCGCTCGAACGCCATCCGGGCACCCCGGCCGTAGCCGAGCCGGCGGCGGGCCAGCTCGTCGCCGATCTCGGTGGTGGTCACCTCGATGCCGGCGGGCACCCCCTCCATCAGCGCGACGAGGGCGGGTCCGTGCGATTCACCTGCAGTCAGCCAGCGCAACACAGCGGCCAGTGTGTCACGCGCCGGGGCCCCGCCGATGCGCTGCCCACCACGTCCCGCTCTGCGGACACCCGCGTTCGACGCCGAGCGCCGCACCGATCCTGGGTGGGCGTCGACCGACGCCCACCCAGGATCTGGTGTCACCTATCCGTGTACCGCGGATCCGTCAGCCATCAATGATCTTGATGGCCCCCGCGGGATTGAGACCGATCCAGATCTCGACCGCCTCCCGGTCGACGTCCCGGAGATAGACGTCGCCCTTCACCTCCCTCGGATGATGCGGTGAGCGCCGCAGGTTCAGCGCGAGCCTTCCGGCCAGCACCACGACCGCCAGCACGAGCGCCACCAACAGTGTCACCACCATGTGCCGCGCGTCGTCGCGCACCGAGTCGACGCCGTACGCGACGACGAGCAGAACCGCCGCGACGAGCACCGCCGGGAACACCCTGCGCCGCCAGATGGTCTCCGTCTGGCAGGTTCGGGTGAACCGCTCGGCCGCAGCCACACCCACCGGGAGGCTGACCACGGACCGACTCAACCCGTACCGGCCCAGGCAGCAGACGCGCGCCACGGTGGCCGCCTCACTGCCGTCGATGATCGATCTCGGCGCGGGCGCCAGCTCACCGGCCGTTCGGCCGGCCAACCAGACGTCGACCCGTGGTTTCATCCGCCTGCCTCCCCAAACTCCACTGTCGGCCTAGGCACAGAACTTGCTGGTGGTCCAGCCATATCCCCACTGGTACTGCCGGCTGCGGTTCGTCCACCAGCGGAAGTACCCGTTGACGTACGCTCCCCGCTTCCGGGTGCACCGTTCGCTGTACTCCCAGACGAACCAGGCGATGGCACCGGCCGCGACGGCGAACGCGGCCCCGGCCGGCCCGGAGAAGACGGCCGCGATCGCGCCGATGATGGCGTACGCGAAGCCCCATCTGGTCAGGAACCTCACGTCACTGTGGGAGATGTAGCACTGGAAGTTCCAGTCGACGCGGTAGCCACCCCAGCCGCCCCACCAGTAGTACCACTTACGGGAGCTGAGGCTGGTGCGCCAGCACGACAGATTGCCGGTGGTGTCTTCCTTGTTGACCGAGTCGCCGGTGCCGTATTCGTACGGATTGGAGTTGCCCCCGTAGATCGGGTCGGTGGAGAGGAATCGGCTGGTGCTGGGGTTGTAGAGGCGGGAGCCCATGAGGATCGAGCCGTCGGGGGTGTCGGCGGCGCGTTGGTGGGTGCCGAGCCAGCCGTAGCGTCGGGTGCCGGCGTCCGCGGGATTGCGCGCGTTGCCGTGCTCGTCGTACTCGCTGGTGTAGGCCAGCCCGACGCCGGTTTCGGTCATCCCAGCGACGAGATCGCCGTGCAGATTGGTGATCTGCCAGACGACACCGACGGTGCTGGTGAACAGGCCGGCGATGCCGGCGAGCCCACTGATAGCCCGCGAGTGCCGGCCGCCGCCCTCGTCGGTCCAGCTCGGACTGTCACCGTCGGCGCTGTAGTGGTTGATCCGGGTGAGGCTGTCGGCGGTGTCGGTCCAGGAGCGGATCCGGTTGGGCACGACATCCAGGTTGTAGGTGGTGGTGCGGGTGCCTCGGGTGATGCTGCGCACCATGTCGTTGACGTGGTAGGTCATGGTGCTTTCCGCGGCACCGGAGACCGCGAGGTCGACGGCCGGCTGGGTCAGCGTCCGGCCGAGCGCGTCGTAGGTGTAGCCGGTCCCGGTGGTGCGGTCGGCGCTGTCATAGCTCCACTCCCGGCTGGCGCCGGCCGTGGTCGTCTGACAGGCGCCGCCCGTCGCCGGGCCGTACGCCACCTGACTGGTGCCGTTGGTGGCCTCGTCGAAGCCGTACCCGCGGGTGCTGCACTGGCCGGCCACGGTGTCCGCCACGCCGGTGAGCCGGGCGGCCTGGTCGTAGCTGAAGACCTGCGAGGACAGGGTCGACGAGCGGCTGCGCCACTGGTCGTGGGCGCTGGCGGTGACCGTCTCGCTGTAGAGGGTGCAGTTGCTCTGGCCGCAGCCCGGCTTGGTGTAGGTGATGCCGCGGGCCGCGCCGCTCTCGTCGGTGGTCAGGTTCACCACGAGTCCGTTGGGCCAGGTCTGGCTGACCGGGATCCCATCGTTGTCGTAGCTGGCGGTGAAGGTGCCCGTCTGGGTGTCCGCCACCGACGTCGGCAGGCCGCGTCGCTCGCTGCCGCCGTCGAAGGTGAAGGTGCGGGTGCCCTTGCCGTCATTGACGGTGGCCGGCCGGCCCGCGATGTCGAAGGTGCTGGCGGTGACCGTGCCGTCGGCGTCGGTGTACGAGGCCATCCGGCCCAGGCTGTCGTACTCGCGGATGATCTCCGCCGTCACCGTCCCGGAGCCGTTGACCGTCTGGCTCCGGACCGCCTGCCCGCTGGCCTGGTCGTAGACGGTGCGCCGCTTCTCCAGCGCCGTGCCCAGACCGGCCGCGGTCACCGACATCTCCGACTGACGCCCGGCGGCGTCGTAGGTGAGGTCGGTCCGCCGCAGCTCACCCGATCCGGTCTTCACCGTCTGTCGGCGCGGCTGCCCGAACATGTCGTAGGTGACGGCCGTGACCGGTAGTTCCGGCCCGGACTCGGGCTGACCGCCGGTCTGCGTGCGGCAGACCAGGCCGTCCCACTCCGGCCGGTTGCCGCACTCCGGGTAGGTGGCGTTGGCCGCCGCCCGGTAGTAGACCGTGACCCGGGTCGCCGGTGTGGTGTCCGCGCTGCCACCGGCCGGGGCCGTGGTGCTGACCACGCGCCCTTCGCTGTCGTAGCCCGTTCGGGTGACCAGGTCCAGGTCGCCCGGATCGACGGTGACCCTGACCGGCTGGCGCAGCGTCCAGTCGTAGTCGGTGGTGGTGGTGCGGGTGTCCGCGTCCAGGGTCTGTCCGGCGTCGACATAGCTGACCGATGACCGTTCGGTGGTCGCCAGCTTGTAGGGCCCGCCGCTGCTCGGCGCTCCCTGGTCGTAGGTGAGCCGGGCGTGCTGCCGACCGCGCACGACCGTGCCGGAGTCGAGCATCACGTCATGCTCCGAGCCGAACGTCTCCAGCAGCAACTGGCCGTCGGTGGAGTAGACGTTGAAGGTGGCCAGCTTCGCCGCGAGCTGCGCCTCGGCGCTGGCGGTGTCGCCTGGTGACGCGTCCAGGGCCCGCTGGCGGTTGCCGGCGGTCAACTCCTGCACGACGTTGCCGTACCGGTCGTAGGAGGTGGCGGTGACGCGCCCACCCGGTTCGGCCATGTTGACCACACGGGCGTTGGCGTCCAGGTAGGTGACCGTCGCACGCTGGTAGGAGCTGGGCAGCGTACCGGTGCTCGGGTCGCCGGTCGGCACCTCGGTGGCCGGGAAGACGGCCGTGGCGTCGGTCGGTGGCTCCGCCTGCGCCCACCGTGCGGTCTGCGCGCCGGACAGGTCGTACGGCGCGCCGCTGCCGGAGGTCGGCACCTGGTAGACGACCGTCTGCACGGACGTTCCCGCGGTCAACGCCGACCGGGTCACCTTGTAGAGCCGGCCCTTGCCGGGGTCGCTCGGCGTGGTCGTGTACGAGAACTGCCACGGCTGCTGGGCCGGCGGCGTCAACGAGACGATGATGCCGTTCGAGTCGTAGTAGTAGACCGTTCGCAGCGAGTGCGGCCCGGTGCCGTCGGTGTAGTCCAGCCGGGGGTCGTGCACGCTCCGCAGCCGGCCGCTGTTGTCGTAGGTGTAGCGGGCCAGCACGACGGTCCGCATCGCCGGAGTGGACAGGTCCGGGTCCCAGGCGGTGTAGGAGATCTGCTTCACCCGGCCGACGTAGTCGCCCCACTGACCGTCACCGAGGCCGGTGGCCGTGGTGGTGGTGGCGTAGGTGAAGGTCAGGGCACGGCAGCCACGGACCAGCGTGGTGCAGCTGACGCCGGCCGGCACCGGGGACAGCAGACGGGTCGGCCGCATGACGTCGTTGGTCCCCAGCGTCACTTTCTCCCAGGAGTAGGTGGTGGCGCTCCCCGAGCCCGGCGGCGTCACCGAGGTGGGGGTCCAGACGTTCGCCGGGTCCGTCGAGGTCCGGGTGAACGTGACCACGTTCCCCTTCTCGTCGGCGAGGGTGAAGGTGTTGGCGGCCGAGCTGAAGGTCAGCTGGTAGGACTCCGCGCCGACCTGCGGCTCGTAGTTGACCCCGGCGCTGTCGACCTTGGTGAAACCGATCGACGAGTCGTCCGGGAGCTTCACCTGGACCAGGCTGCCGTAGGTGGTCAGCCTGGTGTAGGGCGCTTCCGCGTCGGACACCACCAGACCGGAGACCCAGCCCGGACCGAAGAGCGGATCGAGGCCGAGCGGCTGCCGGCTGTTGACGGTGCGGGAGATGGACAATCCGGCAGCCGAGACGTCCGGAGCGGAGATCTGGTAGTTGCCGGTGATCAGGTTGACCGAGCCGGGCCCCACCTGGACGGTGTCGGCCGAGGCCAGGTTACGGTCGAAGCGGAACTTGACCTGGTCGGCCGGCGCCCCGTAGTTGCTCAGGTTGAAGTAGGGCCGGACCTGCACCGGTCCGTCGCGCGGGATGCCGTTGGCGTCGACCGCGGCGAGCGTGGCGGCGACGTCCCAGTTCAGCTTCGGCGCGGCGCCGCTGGTCAGGGCGGCCGGCCAGGTGACCGGTCCTCCGCCGACGGCGTAGCTGACGTGTCCCGCCGGGATGGTGACCCAGGTGTCGGAGCCGGCCCGCCGCCACTGGTAGGTGACGTCGACGAAGGACGGCGCGGCGGTCGAGGCGAGGACCACCTTGGCGCCGCTGACGTCACCGGCCTTGGGCGAATCCTGGGAGCCGGAGCCGACCTTGAACGGGTAGCTGCGCAGCGCGGTGAGGTTGCCGGCCGAGTCCCGGGTCCGCGCCCAGACGTTGTGCCAGCCCGGGGTGAGCGGCTTGATGCTCACCGTGGCAGCGGCGCCCGGCGACGGCGCGTTGACCACCTTGTTCGGCGGCTGCACGTCGAGGCTGTACTCGTAGGCGGCGGCGTCGGCGATGCCGTTCGGGTCAAACGTGAAGTTGCCGGCGACGTTCGCGTCGCCACCCCACTGGTTCTCCGGGTAGGTCGAGGAGCTGACGATCGGCGGCGCGCCGATCGACGTGTCCACGGTGAACTCACAGAACGGCGACCACGCGCCGTCCACCGAGCCGTCGTTGCCGCGTACCCGCCACTTGTAGGACGAGCCGTTGGTCATGACGCCGGCCGGCACCGTGGCGCTGAAGGTGCTGCCGGAGGCGGCGGTAGCCGTGATCGTGCTGCCCAGCTTGGTGGTGCCGGTCAGCGTCCACCACTCGACCTCGGCCTTCACCGTCGAACCCTCGGCGTCCGAGATGATCGACTTGAGCTGCGGCGTGGCGGTGTTGACGGTCGGCCGGGAAGCGCCGGTGACGCAGGCCGTCGACGGCACCGTCGAGCGGGTGCCGACCGTCGGGTACGAGTTGTAGGTCACCACCGCGTACGGGACCTGACTGCTGTCGACCGCGTTGCGGGAGCGGAACTGCTTGAAGCTGTTGGTGTTCGTCTCGTCGGTGCCCCGCACGCCCATGTAGGCGGTGGACTGCCCGGCGGTGGCGGCCCGCTGGAAGAAGCTGGTGCCGCTGACGCTCACCCAGCCGTCGTCGCAGGTCGACGAGAAGCCCTTGGTCTGGGTGGAGGTCGCCTCCTTCTGGATCCAGGTGGGCTGGGTGCCCCAACGGGTCGCCGAGGAGGCGGCGCCGGTGCTCCAGATCTCCCAGGAGTTCGCGGTGCAGGTGTTGGACCAGAAGTTCCAGAAGTAGACCGTCGCCCCGGTGATCTGCTTGCCGGCGAGCGCGGAGACCGGCCAGTTCACGAACGCGCGCGACTTCACGCTGGGCGAGCCGGCCAGCAGGCCGACTTGGAGGTCGTTCGCCCCGCCGCGGTCGACGGTGTCGCCCTCCTTCACATAGGTGTCGAAGGAGGTGTAGAGCGGGTTGATCTGCGGGTCGATGGTGACCGGGTACTGCGTGGCCGGGTCCTTCAACCAGGCCAGGTCGGGCTGCAACCGCATGGTGAGCCCGTTCGGAGCGGCGGCGCGGGCACCCGCCGAGGGGCGCTCCGCCTTCGTCCTGACCATGGCGCGGCGGGTCGGCTCCTCGGAGCCGGGGGCACGCCGGGCGTCCCACATCTGCGGCGCGGGGACCGTGGCGACCGGCTTGCCCTTGGCGTTGAGCAGGGTCAGGCCGCCCGCCGGGTCCTGCGTGAACGAGGAAAGGCCCTTGCCGGTCAGCGGAAGCGCCAGCGAGGGCAGGCGGTCGACCGCATCGCGGCTCTTGACGGTCAGGAACTGGGAGAAGCCGGTCCGGGTCGCCTCGACGACCAGGTCGATCCCCGGGGCGATCTCGGGATAGGTCGCACGGTTCTCGGCGAGGACCGGCGTCGGCAGTGCGCCCGGCCAACCGAGCGCGAACCGGCCGGCGCCGGCGCCGACCGCGGCGAGTTCACCCGCGCCGGAACGCTTACCGGAGATCCGCAGGTCGAGCGGGTGCGCCACGGCTTGCACGGAGCCGTCGGCGGCGGGCTGGAGGGTGAGGTCGATCGGCGTCCAGCCGCCGTTCCTGCGCATCCGGACCGGTCCGGCGTGGACCTTCGCCTCGATCTGGCCGTTCGGGTGTGCGAGGTACTCGGCGGACTCGGTCGTCATGCCGGTGATGCGGACGTCCCGGCCGGTCATCCGGGCGGTGACCAGCGCCGCCATCTCGTCGGGTCGTTCCAGTGCACCGACCGGCTTCGGCTTGGGCGCCGCCTCCGCCCGCCGCACGGGCAGGTCGGACAGCGTCATCGCCAGGCTCATGGCCAGGGCCACGGTGGCGACCCGTCCCGATCGGGAACCGACGAACCGATTCCATCTTCGTAGTGACAGGACTGTTTTCGCGCGCGCAGGAGCCACTCTAGGCCCTCCCCCGTGTTCTTAGGGCTGATAGTGGGCCGAACGCTACGGTCCTTCGAAGACGAGCGTCAATAAGCAACTTTGCGTGATTCGACGGGCCACCGAGATCCGACCCTGAGTAGCGAAAACAGGGCCGGCGGGGAAAAATGATCACCACTAGTGACGGCCGCCGGAAATGCTGCGGAACTAAGTTTCAATGACGCCCTGATTGCCGAAGCTAAACGACGCCTATTGCATTTCCGATTCATCGGCCCCCACTCGGGCACAATGCCCCAACTGCTTCCTTATCCACCCAGCGTGAGGTGGACCCCGCCTCACCGCAGGGCGGCGCGCATCGCGGAACGGGGGGCGGCGATGCCGGTGAAGTGCTCGAACTGGCCGACCGCCTGGGCCAGCAGCAGGTCCAGCCCGGAGATCACCCGGCAGCCGGCGGCCAGCGCGCCCGCCGCCAGCGGGGTCGGCCACGGATCGTAGACAACGTCGAACAGCACCGTCTCCGGCCGCCAGTCGAAGTTGTCGGCGAGCGGGTCGGCGACGCCCTTCGGCACCGTGGAGATCACCAGGTCGGCGCGGGCGTGCGCGGGCGCGCCGTCCCACTCCGCGCCGGCCAGCGGCACCCCGACCGCCGCCGCCACCGGGCGCAGCTCGTCGATCGCCTCGGGCCGGCGGGCCACCACTGTCACCTCGGCGGCCCCGATCCGCGCCGCCGCCGCGATCGCCGCCCGGGCGGTGCCGCCGGCGCCGAGCACGGTCACCACCGCGCCGGTCACGCAGCCGGCGCCGGTGAGCACCTCGACCATGCCGGTCACGTCGGTGTTGTCCGCGTACCAGGTGCCGTCGGGCCGGCGTACCAGCGTGTTGGCGGCGCCGACCGCGGCGGCGACCGGCGAGACCTCGTCGGCCAGCGCGAGCGCCGCCTCCTTGCCGGGCATGGTCACCGACAGCCCGGCCCACTCCGGGCCGAGGCCCGCGACCAGGCCGGGCAGCTCGTCCGCGCCGGCCTCGATCGTCGTGTACGACCAGCCGGCCAACCCGGCCGCCGCGTACCCGGCGGAGTGGATCGCCGGGGAGAGCGAGTGGGCGATCGGCTTACCGACCACCGCCGCACGGTGTGGGGCGGCCATCAGATGATCCCGGCCTCCTTGGCCTTCTGCTCGTTGCGCCGCTGCTCCTCGTAGGTCTCGGCGAAGGCCGAGTGGCCCTCCTTGTCGATCGCCACGAAGAAGAGCCACTTGCCCGGCGGGGGAGCCATCGCCCCCTCCAGCGCCTGCTTGCCCGGGTTGTTGATCGGCGTGGGCACCAGCCCGCGCAGCTTGCGGTTGTACGGGTTCTTCGGGTTGTCCAGCTCGGCCGGCGTCATGTCCTTGGACGTCTTGGTCTTCTGGCCGGTCAGCTCCAGGTAGTAGTTGACCGTGACGTCCATCTCCAGGCAGTTGCAGGGGAACTCGCCGTAGACCCGGTTGTAGGCGACCCGGGCGACCTTGCCCAGGTCGTCCTTGTTGCCCGCCTCGGCCTGCGCCAGCGACGCGACGACCAACGCCTCGTACGGGCTGACCCCGCCGCGTTCCGCCTGCACCCGGTCGGCGAACTTCATGTCGCCGGTGACCGTGAGGAAGTTCTCCACCATCAGCTTGAGCACCGTCTCGGCGGTGGCCTTCGGCGGGATCTCGTAGGTGTCGGGGTAGAGGAAGCCCTCGATCGACGGCTTGATCTTCTTGCCGTCGGAGCGCTTGAACCACCAGTCCGGCACGCCCAGCGCCTCGGGGTCCTTCGCCGCGGTCTCGAAGTCCTTGACCGGGATGTCGGTCTTCTCGGAGAGCCGCTTGTACACCGTCTTCGCGGTCAGCCCCTCGGGGATGGTGAGCCCGTTGACGATCTTGTTCTTCAGGTCGAGCATGGCCGTGACCGCCGCGTCACCGCTCATCTGCTTGCGCAGCTTGTACGTGCCGGGCTGGATGTTCTTGCTGCGCGTGTTCTCCTCGGCGGCCTCGATGAACGCCTTGGTGCTCTTCACCACGTCGGCGGCCACCAGCGCGTCGGCCATGTCGGCGATCAACGCGCCCTGCTTGATCTCGACGATCGCCTCGCCGGAGCCGGACCCGTCGTAGTCGGGGGTGACGAAGTAGTTCTGGATGCGGTCGAAGCCGTAGTAGGCGCCCCCGCCGATGCCGCCGAGCAGGATCAGCGCGAGCGCGAGCGCGAGAAGGGTCTTGCCCGGGCCACCGCCGGACTTGCCCTGGCGGCGACGCACCGCGCCGCGCCGGTGCCGGCCCTTCTCCCCCCTCTCCTGCTCGTCGAACCCCAGATCAAGATCGTCGATCATCCGTCCGCCTCCGCTGTGCGTCCAACCAGCTCTGCAGAATCTCCACCGCGGCGGCCTGGTCGACCACCGCTCGTTGACGCTTTCCCCGGACGCCCCGCTCGGCCAGCCTACGACTTGCGACGACGGTCGACATCCTCTCGTCCGTCAGCGTCACCGGAATCGGCCTCATTACATCAGCCAAACGGGTGGCATATGCCGATACGTTCGCCGCCGCCGGACCGTGCTTTCCGGCGAGGTTGACCGGGAGGCCGACGACGATCCCGACCGCCTCGTACTCGGCCGCCAGCCGGACCAGCTCGGCCATGTCGGCCGGCACCGCGTCCGGTTCGGCGGTCAGGTCGCGCGCCAGCGTGACCAGCGGGGTGGCGAGGATGCCGTGCGGATCGGACCGGGACACCCCGACCCGGACCTGCCCGACGTCCACCCCAAGCCGGACACCACGGGACAACTCAACCATCTGCCGGGCACCTCCGGAGCCGGTACGGGCCAGGGCGGACCCGATGGTCCGCCCTGGCATCGATCGGTGCGTTCATGCCGCGTCGGCGATCGCCTTCTCCACGGTGCCCAGCAGGCTCGGCGCCTGCGTGGCGGGCAGGCCACCACCCTGGGCCAGGTCGTCGCTGCCGCCGCCCCGACCGGAGAACGCGGCCTTGACCAGATCCTTGGCGCTCAGCCCCCGCCCCCGGGCGGCGGCGTTGACGGCCACCACCAGGGACGCCTTCCCGTTCGCCCGGGCCGCCACCGCGACTACCGCCGGGCGGGCCGCGTCGATCCGGCCCCGGATCTCCTGCGCGAGGGTCCGCACGTCGTTGGCCGCCGCGCCCTCGGGCGCCTCGGTGCCCACGTACGCGACGCCGCGCACGTCCTTCGCCTGCGCCGCGAGCGCGCCCGCCCCGCCCAGCACGAGCTGGGCGCGGAGCTTCTCCAGCTCCTTCTCCGCGTCACGCAGCTGGGTGACGGTCTGCTCGACCCGGTCCGCGACCTGCTCACCCGGGACCCGGAACAGCTCGGCCAGCCGGGACACCAGCAGGTGCTCGCGGGCCAGGAAGCCGAACGCGTCCATGCCGACCAGCGCCTCGATCCGCCGCACGCCGGAGCCGACCGACGCCTCGGAGAGGATCTTGACCAGGCCGAGCTGGGCCGAGCGGGCCACATGCGTGCCGCCGCACAGCTCCCGGGCGTAGTCGCCGACCTCGACCACCCGGACCCGCTCGCCGTACTTCTCGCCGAACAACGCCATCGCGCCGATCCGGCGGGCCTCCTCCTGGCTGGTGACGAACGCGTGCACCTCCAGGTCGGCCAGGAGCACCTCGTTGACCTGCTGCTCCACGTCGTGCAGCACGCTCGGCGCCACCCCGGTCGGGGTGTTGAAGTCGAACCGCAGCCGGCCCGGCGCGTTCAGCGAACCCGCCTGGGTCGCCGACTCGCCGAGGAAGTTACGCATGGTCTGGTGCACCAGGTGCGTCGCGGTGTGCGAACGGGAGATGGCCCGCCGGCGGGAGGCGTCGATCTCCGCGTAGCCGGTCTCCCCGGCACGGACCTCGCCACGCACCACCCGGGCCCGGTGCACGATCAGGCCGGGCACCGGCTGCTGCACGTCGAAGACCTCGACCTGCCCGCCGCCGACCGTGATCAGGCCCTGGTCGGGCTGCTGCCCACCGCCCTCGGCGTAGAACGGGGTGGTGTCGAGCACCAGCTCGATCGTGTCCCCCTCGGCCGCGGCGGCCACCGAGGCGCCGCCGGCCAGCAGCGCGCGCACCCGGGACTCCCGGTTCAGCTCGGTGTAACCGGTGAACTCCACCGGCCCACCGCCGTCGAGCACCGACCGGTACGCCGACACGTCGGTGTGCCCGGTCTTGCGGGCCTGCGCGTCCGCCTTGGCACGGCTGCGCTGGTCGGCCATCAGCCGGCGGAACCCGTCGGCGTCCACCTGGAGGCCCTGTTCCGCCGCGATCTCCAGGGTCAGGTCGATCGGGAAACCGTACGTGTCGTGCAGCTGGAACGCCTTGTCACCGGAGAGCGCCGGCTTGCCGGCCGACTTCGTCTCCGCGATCGCGGTGTCCAGGATCGTGGTGCCGGCGCGCAGCGTGGCGAGGAACGCGTCCTCCTCGGCGTACGCGTACTGGGAGATCCGGCCGAACTCCTCGGCCAGCTCCGGGTACGACGGGGCCATGCAGTCCCGCGCCACCGGCAGCAGCTCCGGCAGCGCCCGGTCGGCGTAGCCCAGCAGCCGCACCGACCGGATGGCCCGGCGCATGATCCGGCGCAGCACGTAGCCGCGACCCTCGTTCGACGGGGTCACGCCGTCGCCGATCAGCATCAGCGCGGTGCGCACGTGGTCGGCGATCACCCGCAGCCGCACGTCGTCCGGGTGCGACTGGTTCGCCGCGTGCCCCGAGTGCGCGCCGTAACGCTTGCCGGTCAGCTCGGCCGCCCGGTCCAGGATCGGCTTGACCTCGTCGATCTCGTAGAGGTTGTCCACGCCCTGCAACAGCGAGGCCATCCGCTCCAGGCCCATGCCGGTGTCGATGTTCTTCGCCGGCAGGTCGCCGAGGATCGGGAAGTCCTCCTTGCCGACACCCGGACCGCGCTCGAACTGCATGAAGACGAGGTTCCAGAACTCCAGGTAGCGGTCCTCGTCGACCTCCGGACCACCCTCGCGGCCGTACTCCGGGCCACGGTCGTAGTAGAGCTCCGAGCACGGGCCGCACGGACCGGGGATGCCCATCGACCAGAAGTTGTCGGCCTTGCCGCGGCGCACGATCCGCTCGGCCGGCACGCCGGTGGCGCGCCAGATGTCGTACGCCTCGTCGTCGTCGAGGTAGACCGTCGCCCAGATCCGCTCCGGGTCCAGCCCGAAACCACCGGCCTCGACCGACTTGGTGGCCAGGTCCCAGGCGAGCGGGATCGCCCCGTCCTTGAAGTAGTCACCGAACGAGAAGTTGCCGTTCATCTGGAAGAACGTGCCGTGCCGGCTGGTCTTGCCGACCTCGTCGATGTCCGGCGTGCGGATGCACTTCTGCACACTGGCCGCCCGGTCGAACGGCGGGGACTGCTGCCCGAGGAAGTAGGGCACGAACTGCACCATGCCCGCGTTGATGAACAGCAGGTTCGGGTCGCTGATGGCGGGCAGCGGAGCGGACGGCACCACGGCGTGCCCGTTCGCCTCGAAGTGGGCGAGGAACCGCCGCTTGATCTCCGCCGTCTTCATCGCTGGTGCTCCTCCGGGAAAATCTGCCGGTCGCCGATCCGCGGGTCCTCCCGCAGCTCGGCGAACTCGTCGTCGTACGCCTCGCCGCGGGCGAAGGCCTCGTGGATCTCCTGCTCGCGCTCGGCCATCGAAACCCGGACGTCGTCCACGAAGGCGCGCACCGACTCGACCAGCCCACCGGCGGACTCGGACAGCCCGCTGGCGATGCCCGCCGGGGTGTACGCCTGCGCGGTCCGGGTGGCCTTACGCACCACCAGGACGCCCACGGCCAGCCCGATGCCCAGCCAGAACAACCGCCTCATGCTCTCATCCTTCCCGCGTACGCCGGTCGGGTCAGCGGTTGCCGCGCTTGGCGGCCCGACGCTGCTGCTTGATGGTGTCGCGCACCTCGCGCTCGGTCTCGGCGTGCCGGCGGGCGGAGGCGGCCTTGCGCACGCCGTAACCGAACGCGGCCACCTTCACCAGCGGGTTGGCCGCCGCCGCGGAGACCACGGTGGCCAGGTTCGCCACGTTCGCGGTGACGTTCTGCGCGTGGCTGGTCATGGTGTCCACCTTGGCGAGCTGGAGGTTCACCCCGTCCAGCGAGGTCTGCACCTGCTCCAGCGCCACGTTGACGTTCTTCACCGTGGTGTTCACGTCACCGAGCAGCGGCCCGGTGCGGTCGTTCAGGTCGCCGATCATGCGGGTCGTCGCGTCGACGGTGTGCCGCAGCCGCAGGATCGGCACCGCCAGCACGAGCACCAGCATCAGGAACGCACCGGCCGCGATCAGCGCAGCGATCTCTCCACCACTCACGCGCATGTCCTCCTCAAGCATTGTCCCGGGACCCGACGCCCCGGAACGCGCGACCGTACCTGCCCACGTCGCACCCCGCCGGCCCGGTGCTCACCGGGCGCGGGCGGGCGCGCCAGCCCCAGACCCTACCGTCCGTGAGGGACGTCGGCTCACGACGGTGAGGGGGTCGGCTCGCCGAGCGGGTCGTCGGTGAGGGTGGGGAACGGATCCTCACCGGTGAGTGACGGATCGGTGGTCGGTGTCGGGCCGGTGCGCTCGTCGTCGATCGCGTTGCGCACCTTCACCGACACCAACGAGCCGGTGCACGTCGCCGCTGCGGGCGCGGGCGGCGCGGACGGCGCCGGCTCCCCGTCCACCGGGGGCGGCGTGCAGGCGGGGTCGCGGACCCACAGGTCGAGCGTGAGTTCGTCCCGCCGCCAGCAGGTGTAGCTGCCCTCGACCTGCTCCTCCGGGCAGCGGTCGACCTTCCAGCGTCGCCACCCCTCCTTGGCCAGGGCCTGCTCGTAGACGGCCACGGTCTGCTTCCATCCCTGCTCGGACTCGACAGCGCGTTCCCGCAGCCGGCAGTCCTGGAGGCACCAGCGGCTGCCACTGACGTTGTCGACCGTCTTCGTCGCCGCCCAGGACGGCACGTCGAGCGCGTCGAGCGTGTCGAAGACCGGGTCGCGGCTGAGTGTCCGCATCCCGAAGTAGAGCGGGATCGCGCCCAACAGCACGAGACTGACCAGCGCGAGCAGGCCCATCCGCAGTCGGCGTCGTTCGCGCATCTGCCGACGCAGCTCGGAGCGGGCGCCACGCAGGCCACCGGCCTCCGTACCGTCCGCCCCGGGGCCGGCCGGTCGCGGCGCCGGCTCGTCGCCCACACCGGGCCGGGTCCCCACCATCTCCCCCGGCGGTACGACCGCTGCCGCCCGCGCCACCGCCGGCGCACCGGGGGCCCCGCCGACGGGCGCGGCGGCAGCCCGGACCGGCTCCGGGGTGGGCGGGACGGCCCGCCCGGCGGTCCGCTCGTCCGGCCCGGCCGGCCGGGCCACACCGGCGGCGGCGCGGGCCACCGTCGGCCCGCCGGACGGCCGTGGATCGGGCGCTCCCACCGGACGGGGCGCACCGCCCGGGAGGGCGTCGTCGGGATGGGCGGGACGCCCACCCCGGGCCGGCATGCCACCGGTGCGCTCCGGGTCGCCGTGCGGGCCGGGTCCGCCCGGACCCGTGGGCGGCACGCCGGCGCGAGCCGGACCGGCCACGGCACGGTCCCCGACCGCCGGCGGCACGCCGGGTCGGGCCGCGCCCCGGGCCGGGCCGGGCTGTTCGGGTCGGCCGGGCGGCACGGCCCGGCCGGGCTGCTCGGGTCGGCCGGGCGGCACGGCCCGGCCGGACGACTCCGGTCGGCCGGACGACTCCGGTCGGCCGGGCTGCTCCGGTCGGCCCGACGACACGGGCCGGCCGGGCGGCACGGCCACGGCACGGCCGGTCGGCGCGCGGTCCGGACCGCCGGCTGGTTCGTCGACCGGCGGGCCGGCCGGACGGCGGTCGGCCGGCCCGGCGGGGTCGGTGTGCGGCGTACGACCGGCCTGGCGCAGCCAGTCGGCGGGCCGCTCCGGGCGCTGCGGGCGTGGCTCACCCGCCTCGTCGGCCGCCGGGCGCGGCGCCCGGGCCGGTGGAGCGGCGGCACCGGCCACGCCGGGGGCGTCGGCTGTGGCCCGCCGGCCGCGAGCCGGGGCACGGCGGGAAGCGGGCGGGCCCGCCCCCTCCACCGGGCCGCCGGAGACGGGCGCGGTGGCACCGGGAAGGTCCGGGGCGTTCCCGCTGCGGGGTACGGCGGTCGGTCGGTCCGGCTCGGCGGCGGCCCGCCGGCCGGCACCCGGGACGGGTCGGGCGGCGGCGTCGACCGCACCCTCCGGCGAGCGGTGGCCACCGGCCGGCGGCGTCGCCTCGTGGCGGGATCGCCGTCCGGCACCGGGGGCCGGCGGCGCACCGGTCGGCTCCCCGTCGGGCCGGGCCCGGCGGCCCGCGCCGGAGACCGGCCGGATCGCACCCGACTCGTCGGGCGACACACGGCGACCGGTGGAGGCGGGCCGGGCCCCGGCGTCCACGCCCGCGGCGTGGGTGCCGGGCGTCCCGTCGCCGTGTCGGCCACGAGGGGTGGGTGGCGTCGCCGTCCGGGAGATGTCGTCGTCCTCGGGGGACGGCCAGGCCGGGCCCGGCCCGCCCGGCGTGCGGTCGGGCCCGGGTCGCCCGGCGGGTGGGCCGGCCGAGGGCGCGACCTGAGGACCGGCCGGCCGGCCGGCGACCGCCGGCTGCCCGCCGGTGGGGCCGTCCGTGCCGCGACGGTGCGGTGGGCCGTCCGGCCGGGGCGCCTCGGGCACGCCGGGCCAGGGACCCTCCACGGGACGGCGCGGGGCGGCCGGCTCGGGGCCGGCGGGACGGACCGGCGGTGCCGCGGGCCCGGAACCGGTCCCGTCGGGGCCACGCCGGGCGATCGGCGGACGGGGGCCGGGGCTGCCGGGGGGTGCCGCCGGACCGGGGCGGACGGCACCCGGCGGCAGGTCCGGTCCGGAGCGACCGGGAACCGGCGGCGCGGGGGCCGGACCACCGGGGCCCGGGGGCGCCGCCGCACCGGAGCGACCGGTCACCGGCGGCATCGTCGCGTCGGTTCGACCGGCTGCCCCGGCGCTGGTCGGATGGGGCCCGCCGGGCGCCTGCGGCGCACGGCCCGGTTGACCGGCGGGCGGCAGCGGGCCGGGGCGACCGGACGGCGGAGGCTGCGGACCGGGCCGGCCCGATGCCGGAGGCTGCGGACCGGGGCGGCCGGGCGTCGGGGGCTGTGGGCCGGGGCGACCGGGATCGGGAGCCGGCGCGGCAGCACGGCCGGGCGCCGGCGGCGGGGAGGCCGCCCGCCCGGCCGGAGCTGGCGGAACCGCCCGGCCGGGAGCGGGCGTGTGCGGGGCCGGACCGCCGGGCGCCGATGGCGCACCGGGGCCGGGGCCGCCGGGACCCGGCGGGGGCGCCGCGCCCGGGCGGGGTGGCCGATCCGGCTCGGCGACGCGGGCCGCCCCCGGTCGCGGACCGGGACCCGGGGGCGTCTCCCCCTCCGGACCGAGTTCGCCGCGCTGCTGCTTGGCGGTACGCAGGTCGTCGATCCAGCCGAACTCCTCGCCGGCGACCGCCTGGTCCGGCTCCGCCTCGGCGGACCGGCCGCGTCCCCACCGGCGGCCCTTGGCCTTCGGGTCGCGCCGCTCGTCAGGGCCGTCCGCCGGCCGGTCCGGACCACGCGCCATCACTGTTGACCCCCCTCGGTGGCGTCGCCGCCACCCTCACTCGCCCCGCCGACCTGATCGGTGCCGCCTGCCCGGACCCCGGTCGCGGCGGCCGGCGTGCCGGCCTCCCCCCGCGTGACCGGTGCGGGCAACCCGCGGACGATCCGACGCAGCACCGGCAGCCGGGTGGCCACCGCCCGCTCCGCGCCGTGCCCGCTGGGCCGGTAGTAGTCGGTCCCGACGAGGTCGTCCGGAGCGTACTGCTGGGTGACCACCCCCCGGTGGTCGTCGTGCGGGTACCGGTAGCCGGCTCCGTGGCCGAGCCCCCGCGCCCCCGAGTAGTGCGCGTCACGCAGCCCGCGCGGCACCGACCCGCCCCGCCCCGCGCGCACGTCGGCGACGGCGGCCCCGATGGCGGTGGTGGCCGAGTTCGACTTCGGGGCGGTGGCGAGGTGGATGACCGCCTGCGCGAGGTTGAGCTGGGCTTCGGGCAGGCCGACGTACTCCACGGCGTGCGCGGCGGCGGTGGCCACGGTCAGCGCGGTGGGATCGGCCATCCCGACGTCCTCGCTGGCGAAGATCACCATCCGGCGGGCGATGAACCGGGCGTCCTCGCCGGCCACCAGCATCCGGGCCAGCCAGTGCAGTGCCGCGTCCACGTCCGAACCCCGCATGCTCTTGATGAAGGCGCTTGTCACGTCGTAGTGCGCGTCGCCGTCCCGGTCGTAGCGCACGGCCGCCACGTCGACCGCCCGCTCGGCCACGGCGAGGTCGATCCGCCCGGCGCCGGTCGCGGTCGCGGTGGCCGCCGCCGCCTCCAGCGCGGTGAGCGCCTTGCGCACGTCGCCGCCGGCGAGCCGGACCAGATGGTCCTCGGCGTCCTCGGCCAGGACCAGCGTGCCGCCGAGCCCGCGCTCGTCGGCCACCGCGCGGCGCAGCAGCCCGCGCACCGCGTCGTCGTCCAGCGCCTGGAGGGTGAGCAGCACGCAGCGGGACAGCAACGGCGAGATGACCGAGAAGTACGGGTTCTCCGTGGTCGCCGCGAGCAGCGTGACAGTGCGGTCCTCGACGGCGGCGAGCAGCGAATCCTGCTGGGTCTTGCTGAACCGGTGCACCTCGTCGATGAAGAGCACGGTCGGTGGGCCGCCGGAGCGGCGTTGCCGCCGGGCGGTCTCGATGACGGCGCGGACGTCCTTTACACCGGCGGTCAGCGCGGACATCGCCACGAAGCGCCGGTCGGTGGCGCGCGCCACGAGATGGGCGATCGTGGTCTTGCCGCTGCCGGGCGGCCCCCACAGGATGACCGACATCGGCGCGGCGCCCTCGACCAGCTGGCGCAACGGCGCGCCGGGGGCGAGCAGATGGTCCTGACCGATCAGCTCGTCGAGGCCCGCCGGCCGCATCCGGACCGGCAACGGCGAATCCGCGCGGGTGTCGGTGAAACCGTCGACGCCGCCGGAGGCCGCGGGTGCGCCGGGCGCTCCGGCGGGCTCGCCGAGGGTGAAGAGGGCGTCGGATTCCATCACGGGAACAGTACCGGGCCGGGCCGACGGCGCCGGAATCGCGCCGCCGACCCGACCCGGGTGGGCTTTTCCGGTCAGCCGCGACCCGGACGCCGGCCCCGGTACCACCGGCCGCCCCCGCCACCGCGCGGCCCGGAGCCGACCCCGGCCAGGTAGAGCGAGAGCAGCAGGAAACCGATCAGCATCAGCGTCGAGGTGCTGAACAGATCGGGGGCGCCGAGGTCGGTGTTCATGAAGTCGAGAAGCAGCGCGAAGCCGAACACGATGGCCGCGAGAATGGCGAGCATGTCGTTCCTCCGGTGGGGGTTCCCAGTAGGTCGGCGACGGATGTACCCGATCGGTCTGTTCGTCAATCTCCAGGGTGGAGCCGGTCGGTGGCGAGCATCGCGTACCGCGCGGAGTCCCACCAGACGCCGCGGACGAACAGGTGGTCGCGGCTCACCCCCTCCGGCCGCAGGCCGGCCTTCTCCAGTACGCGGCGGGACGCGACGTTGTCGGGTCGGGTGGTCGCCTCCACCCGGTGCAGCCCCACCCGGTCGAACGCGAGGTCCAGCAGCAACCGGGTGATCCCGGTGCCGATCCCGGCGCCCCGGTACGCGGTCCGCACCGCGTAGCCGACCTCCCCGCGCCGGTGCGCCACCGACGTCACGGTCAGCACACCCAGGCCGAGCAGCCGGTCGCCGTCGACCGCCGCGAGCCGGTACTCCGGGCGCGGCTCCCCACCGGCCGTCTCCCGCCAGGCCGGCAGCGCGGCGCGTACCACCTCGGGGGTGGGCGGCTCGTCGTCCAGCACGCCGTCGCGCACGGTGGGCTCGGTCAGGAACTCGTGCAGGACGGGGGCGTCCGCGTCGGTCCACTCGCGCAGCACGCAACGCGAACCGGGCAGATGGACCGCCCGTACGGAGCGGATGGGGGTCATGGCTGGTCCTCTCGTAGGCTGGCGGCATGATCACGGTCGACGAGGTGCTGACCGGGCGGGAGGCGGTGCTCGCCGCGACCGGCCACCACCCGTACGCCCGGCACGCGCTGCGCCGCGACCAGGCCGTGTGGGGGTGGCGGCGCGACGGGGCGGTCGGGTGGCTGCTCCCGCCGGGCGAGTGGTCGGCCGGCGGCGCGGTCGGCGCGTCCGGCCCGGCGCTTGAGGTTCTCGCCGCCCAGCGGGCGGAGGGCACGCTCCGGGCCGGCCAGTCGGTGAACCTGTCCCGCGCCGCGCCGGACGCGGTGGTCGAGTGCCTGCCGGTGGCCCGGTTGAGCGACTGGGACTTCCTCTGGACCACCGAGCCGCCACCGCACCAACCGGAGCAGGATCGGGTGGTACGACTCACCGAGGCCGACCACACCGCGCTGACGGCGCTCGTCGACGAGGCCTATCCGAGCAGCACGTCCCGGCCGGGCGACCCGGGCGTCGTCGACTGGTACGGCATCCGGGACGGCGATCGCCTGATCGCCTGCGGCGCCGACCGCAGCCGGGGCGACATCGGCTTCCTGGCCGGGCTGACCGTGGCGCCCGGGCATCGCGGCCGGGGGCTGGGCGGGGCGCTGACCGCCGGGATGACGCGCGCCCTGTTCGCCCGGTACGACCACGTGGCGCTCGGGGTCTACACCGTCAACGTCGGCGCGATCCGGCTCTACCGCCGGCTCGGCTTCACCGGCGCCGCGCCGCGTACCACTGTCCACCTGGGCTGAGACCAGGCACGTCCGCGCGACCACTCGCCGGAGGCGCGGCGGTTGGTGGTGCGAACCGGTCGGCGACGTGGCGACGGCCCGGCGGACGGGGCGGGGTGGCGGCGCGACGGAGGTCGGCGGGTAGGCGCACGTGTGGCTACCAACCTGATGGCACAGATGGATCGGGCGACGGCCGCTCCCCCGGTGACCGACGTGAGTCGTTCGTGCCCTCAGGTTCGTAGCCCCCCGCGACCTCTCCGCCCCGCCTGCGGACGACATCCGTCACCCGACCCGGCCCACAGCCTCAGGCCCGGCCCCGGCAGCCGGTGTCGACACCGCAACGGCCACCGGCCCGGTCCCGGCGGGGCTTCCGTCGGGACCGGTCGCCGGGACGACCGGGCCCACCCCGGACGCCGCGACGCCGGACCGCGCGGCAGCTCGGCCGGCGCGCCAGGCCGGCAGGTAGAGCGGCGCGGCCACGGCCAGCATCACGGCGCCGACCAGCATCGCGACGCTGACGCTGGTGGCGTCCGCCAGCGCGGTCAGCACCACCGCGCCGAGCGCTCCGGCCGGCTGGGCCATCATCGAGTTCAGCGAGAGCACGCTGGTCCGGTACGGCCCGTCGACCTGCCGGTGCAGCAGCCCCATGTGCAGCGGGTTCGACGCGCCGTGCACGGTGTAGCAGGCCAGGTAGGCGATCAGCACGCCGACCGGACCGGCGAGCAGTCCCATGCCGACCACTGTCACGCCCTGGAGCACCCGCAGCAGCGCGGCGGCCGGCGCGGCGCCGAGGCGACGCAGCAGGACCGGGGTGAGCGCGGCACCGGCCGCGTTGGCCAGCCAGGCGGCCGAGCCGGCGGGGCCGAGCAGCGCCGCCGCCCGGTCGGCGCCACCGACCACCTCGGACAGCCGGATCGGCAGCAGCGACTCGAACGTGACCATGCCGAAGCCCCAGAACAACTCGACCGAGACCAGGGCCAGCAGTACCCGGTTGCGACGCAGCAGGCCGACGGCCTGGCCGACCATCCGGGGCGCCTGCGCCACCGAGGCCCGCAGCGTGGTCGGGCCGGACGCGGGGCGCTGCTCCCTCATCAGCGTCAGCAGCGCGACGATCGAGACGGCCTGGAGCACGGCGGCGACCAGCACCGGCCCGGTCAGCGCGCTGATCGGCCCGATCGGGCCGAGCGCGACCAGGCCGCCGCCAAGCAGCGCACCGGCGCCGATGGCGACGCCGATGACGGTGCCGGCCCAGCCGAGGCCGCGTTCGTATTCGGCGTCCGGGTCGGCGGCCAGCGTGGCGTCGACGTACCAGGATTCCAGCGGGCCGCTGTCGAGCGCCCGGTAGACGCCCTGCAACGCCCAGACCAGGAAGAACATCCAGAACGAGTCGGCCACCGCCATCAGTGACAGCGAGGCCAGCCCGACCAGCCAGGCGGCCAGCAGCACCGGCTTGCGGCCGAGCGCGTCGGCGAACCCGCCGGTGGGCAGTTCCAGCGCCAGCACCACCAGGCCCTGCGCGGTGGCGACCAGGCCGATCTGGGACAGCGACAGCCCACGCTCCTGCATCAGCAGGATCATGACGGTCATGAGCAGGCCGCTGGGCAGCCAACGCAGGCCGTACAACGTGAGGTAGCGGAACCGGACCTGGCGTACGGACAGGGCGCTCACGGCTTCTCCCCGGTGGGCGGCAGGACCGGGCTCAGCGGGAAGGCGGCGAGGTAGAGCTGCACCAGCTCGCCGTCGGGGTCGGCGGGATCGGTCTCGTCCCGGTGCCGTTCGAAGACCGCGAACACCTCCGCCTTGATCGCTTCGAGGCGGGCGGCCGGGATGCGCATGAAGAAGTCGCCCATGCCGAACGCGTCGCGCCAGGCCGGCGACCACTCGTGTCGCCGGGCGGCCCACCGTTCGGCGTGCTCGGTGAAGAAGCGGATGTAGTCCGCCTCGATCCACTCGATGGCGGCGCGGGCGTCCGGGTCGTCGTCGTAGTCGCTCGCCTCCCACTGGGTGACGTCGTGCGCGGCCCGCCAGAACCGCTGCCGCCCGGTGCCCCGCTCCGGGTCCTCGACCACCATGCCCACCTCGGCGAGCTGACGCAGGTGGTAACTGGTCGCGCCGGTGTTGGTGCCGAGCAGCTCGGCCAGCCGGGTGGCGGTGGCCGGCCCGTTCACCCGCAGCGCGCCGACCAGGCGCATCCGCAGCGGGTGGGCCAGCACGCGCACCTGCTGGTGGTCCAGCCGGACCCGCCGGGGCTCGCGCCGGTTCTGTTCGCTCTCCATGGATGCACAATATCTGTGCACACTTTTTGTGCACAATACCTATGCAAAGAAAGTGTGCAAGTGGCGGCGCGATCAGGCGAACAGCTCGGCGACGCCGCGCAGGCGGGTCCGGAGCAGGCCGGTGGCACGGGCGGAGTCGAGGCGTACCTCGATCGGGCGGTGCAGACCGGCGGCGGTCGTGGTGGTGGTCCGCAGCCGCCTTGGCCGCCCCGTACGGATACACCGGCGTGGGCGGCTCGTCATCGGCGTACTCCACCCCGCACCCCCGTCGTGCTGATCATGAGGTTGGCGGTACGACACGTCGCACGCCGCCCCGCCAACCTCATGATCGACAGCTCACGCCGGGCAGCCGCCGGGAGGCGGGGATCAGGTGGGGTCGGCGACCGGAGCGGCGGGGCCGGCGGTGCCGGCGTGCGGCGCGGCGGGTGCCTTCGGCTTGGCGTCGATGCCGGCCTCGGTGCGCTGCTGCCCGGTGATCGGCGTCGGCGCGCCGGTCAGCGGGTCGAAGCCACCGCGGGTCTTCGGGAACGCGATCACCTCACGGATCGAGTCCGCGCCGGCCAGCAGCATGCAGACCCGGTCCCAGCCGAACGCGATGCCGCCGTGCGGCGGGGCGCCGTACTTGAACGCCTCCAACAGGAAGCCGAACTTGTCCTGCGCCTCCTCGGCGGTGATGCCGAGCAGGTCGAACACCCGCTGCTGCACGTCGCCGCGGTGGATACGGATCGAGCCGCCGCCGATCTCGTTGCCGTTGCAGACGATGTCGTACGCGTAGGCCAGCGCGCGGTCCGGCGCCTCCTCGAAGCGGTCCATCCACTCCGCGTTCGGCGAGGTGAACGGGTGGTGCACGGCGGTCCAGCCGCCGTCGTCCGTCTTCTCGAACATCGGCGCGTCGACCACCCAGCAGAACGCCCAGGCGCTCTCGTCGACCAGCTTGGCCCGCTTGGCGATCTCGATGCGGGCCGCGCCGAGCAGCTCCTGCGCCTCCCGGGCGTCCGTGGCCGCGGCGAAGAAGACGGCGTCACCGGGCTTCGCGCCGACCGCGTCGGCCAGGCCGGACAGGTGCGCCTCGGACAGGTTCTTCGCCACCGGCCCGCGCGCCTCGCCGGTCTCCGCGTCCAGCACCACGTACGCCAGGCCGCGCGCGCCGCGCGCCTTGGCCCAGTCCTGCCAGCCGTCCAGCTCCTTGCGGGTCTGGCTCGCGCCGCCCGGCATGACCACCGCGCCGACGTAGCCGCCCGCGTCGATCGCGCCGGCGAACACCCGGAACTCGGTGCCGCGCAGGTAGTCGGTCAGCTCGGTCAGCTCGACGCCGTAGCGCAGGTCCGGCTTGTCGGAACCGTAGCGGGCCATCGCGTCGTGCCAGGTGATCCGCGGGATCGGCCGGGCGATCTCGTGACCGGCGAGCTCCGACCAGAGCTTCGCCACGATCGCCTCACCGAGGTCGATCACGTCGTCCTCGGTGACGAACGACATCTCGATGTCGAGCTGGGTGAACTCCGGCTGCCGGTCGGCGCGGAAGTCCTCGTCCCGGTAGCAGCGGGCGATCTGGTAGTACCGCTCCATGCCGCCTACCATGAGCAGTTGCTTGAACAACTGCGGCGACTGCGGCAGCGCGTACCAGCTCCCCGGCTGGAGGCGCACCGGGACCAGGAAGTCGCGGGCGCCCTCCGGGGTGGAGCGGGTCAGCGTCGGCGTCTCGATCTCCAGGAAGTCCCGCTCGTGCAGCACGGTGCGGGCGAGCTGGTTGGCCTTCGAGCGCAGCCGCATCGCCTTCGCCGGGCCGCCCCGGCGCAGGTCGAGGTAGCGGTACTTGAGCCGGATGTCGTCGCCGGCCTCGACCTGGTCGTCCACCGGCAGCGGCAGCGGCGCGGCCTCGGAGAGCACCTCCAGCGCGGTCGCGGTCACCTCGACCTCGCCGGTCGGCAGGTCCGGGTTCTCGTTGCCCTCGGGGCGGCGGGTCACCTCGCCGACGACCTTGACGCAGAACTCGTTGCGCAGCGCGTGCGCGTCCTCCTCGCGGAAGACCACCTGCACGACGCCGGAGGCGTCGCGCAGGTCGACGAAGATGACACCGCCGTGGTCGCGCCGGCGGGCCACCCACCCGGCGAGCGTCACCGTCGAGCCGGCGTCCGCGGCGCGCAGGCTTCCGGCATTGTGGGTACGGATCACGGCTGGCGACTCCTCATCTGGTCCACGACTGCTCCGGAGCATTCTGTCAGGGCGGGCCGGCCGACGCCCCGGCACCCGCCCGGTCACTCCGGCCCGGCCGGGAGCAGGTGGCTGACCCGCACCTCGTCCTCGGCCAGCGCCCGGGCCCGTTCCTCGGCCGCCCGGTCCGCCCCGGTCAGCCGGCCGCCGTGCTGGCGCAGGTGCTCCTCCCAGGTCGGCACCTGATAGACCTCGACGTAGCCGTGGGCCCGCTCCCCGGCCCGGAACAGCCCCCAGCGCATCGCGCCGGTACGGCGGCGGGACCGGCCGACCGCGCGCATCGCCTCGACGAACTCGGCCTGCCGTTCGGGGCGGACCGTGTACGAGACGGTGACCAGCACCGGGCCGCCGCGCGCCGGCGGCTCCAGCGTCAGGTGCGGCTCGGGCCAGTACACGGCCGGGTCACGGTCCACGCCCCGGGTCTCCCGCAGCGGCCAGAGCAGCACGCTCAGCGCGCCGACCGCCATCGCCGCGGCGGCCACGGTGAGCGCGCCGACCAGGCCGGTGAGCTCACCGAGCGCGCCCCAGGCGACCGCGCCGAGCGCCTGACCGCCGGCGAACACCATCTGGTAGACCGACAGGCCGCGGGCGCGTACCCAGCCGGGCAGGAAGAGCTGCATGGCGGCGTTGACGCTGGACATCACCGTCATCCAGGCCAGCCCGGCGGGCACCAGCGCGACCACCGCCACCGCCGGTACGGGCACCAGCGCGAGCGCCGCCAGCACCAGCGCGTACAGCAAGCCGGCCAGGAGCAGCAGGTGGTTGCCGGAGAGCACCCGGCGTACCCGGGGCAGGACCAACGCGCCGGCCACCGCACCGACGCCGAGCGCGCCGAGCAGCACGCCGTACCCGCCCGCGCCGAGGCCAAGCCGGCGGCTGGCGACCAGCGGCAGCAGCGCCCACAACGCGCTACCGGGCACCACGAACAGGGCGGCGCGCAGCAGGATCCGGCGGACCACCGGGGAGTGCCGCACGTACCGGCCGCCGGCGCGCAGCGCCGCGGTGAACCGCTCCGGCGCGGCGTCCGACTCCCGACGTTCCGGGCGCCAACGCGCCAGCGCCACCGCGAAGATCACGAACGAGGCGGCGTTGACCGCGAAGACCACCGCCACGCCGGCCTGGGCCACCAGCACACCGGCCACCGCCGGTCCGACCGAGCGGGCCAGGTTGACGCTTATCGAGCCGAGCGCCGAGGCGGAGACGAGCTGCGCGCGCGGCACCAGCTCGGGGATCACCGCCTGCCAGGCGGGCAACGTGAGCGCCTGCCCGACGCCGAGAGCGAAGGTGAGCGTGAGCAGCAGCGCCGGCGGCATCCGGCCGGCTGCGGTCAGCACGGTGAGCAGCACACCGACGGCGGCCAGGAAGCACTGCACGGCGATCAGCAGCCGCCGCCTGTCGAACGTGTCGGCGAGCGCGCCGGCCGGCAGCGCCAGCATCAGCACCGGCAGCATGCTGGCGGTCTGCACCAGCGCGACCAGCGTCGCGGCGCCGGGCTGATCGACCAGCAGCCACTGCGCGCCGACGGTCTGCATCCAGGTGCCGATGTTGCTGGCCAGCACCGCCAGCCAGAGACTGCGGAACGCGGCCGACCGCAGCGGCGCCCAGGGGGACGGCTGCCGGTCGGTCACGTCGGTCACGTCGGTCGGGGAGGCGCTCACCGGCCGATACCTACCCGGTCCGGCAGCCGGCACTCCCACCACGTCGGTCGGACCGGTACGCACGGAACGGGCCGCCGGTCGCCCGGCGGCCCGTTCGCGGGGTACGGATCAGAAGACGCTCACGCCGTAGACGCTGAGCGGCTCGGTGACCGGCTGGAAGTAGGTGGTGCCACCGGAGGAGCAGTTGCCGCTGCCGCCGGAGGTGAGGCCGAGCGCGGTGCTGCCGGCGAAGAGCGAACCGCCGCTGTCGCCACCCTCGGCGCAGACGTTGGTGCGGATCAGGCCGGAGACGCTGCCCTCGGCGTAGTTGACCGTCGCGTTGGTGGCGGAGACGCTACCGCTGCGCAGGCCGGTGGTGCTGCCGGAACGCTTGACGGCCTGGCCCACGTACGCGTTGCCGGCCGTGGTGATGTCCTGGTAGCTACCGTTGTAGAGGTAGACGTTGCCGGCCGCGTTGGCCGAGTTGCTGTGCCGGACGATGCCGTAGTCGTTGCCCGGGAAGCTGGTGCCGGTCCGGGTGCCGAGGACGCTGGTCTGGCCGGAGTTCGAGTACCAGGTCGAGCCCAGGTTGGTGCAGTGCCCGGCGGTCAGGAAGTAGTAGGTCGAGCCGCTGCGCACGTTGAAGCCGAGCGAGCAGCGGTAGCCGCCGGTGTAGATGGCCTGGCCGCCGGAGATCCGGGTGGTCAGCGTGCCGGCCTCGGCCTCGATGCGGACCGCGCCACCGGTACGGGCGGCGGCGGCCTTGACCCGCTCCAGCTTGGCGCCGGTGACGGTGCTGTCGACGGAGACGACGACCTGGTTGGTCGCGGCGTCGGTCCACCAGGCGGTGCCCGGGATCTTGGCGGAACGCTCCAGCTCGCTGGTGGCGGCCTTGAGCTGGTTCGCGCCGCGGGTGACGAGCTTCGGCACGGCGCCGGCGGCGTGCACCTGGCGGGCGGCGGCGGCGTCGGTCACGGTGACGACCATCTTGCCGCTGGCGTCGGCGTACGTGCCGGCGGCGCGGTCGCCGAGCTTGGCGACGAGGGAGGCGGCGGCGTCGGGCGAGGCGGGCGAGGGGGCGGCCTGAGCGGGTGCGCCGAGCAGGGAACCGGTGACCAGGGTACCGGCCACGGCGACGGCGGCGGCACGACGGAGCGTGGACCTCGTGGGTCGCATGTAACAACCTCCGAACGGGGGTGAACGGGCGCTGTCATGGGAAAACGCCCGAGGACAACCCGGGCGACCTGGGGAAACCGTCCGGGCTGACCAAAGTATTCACACATTTAAGATCGTAAGCAAGACATGCGTTTGCCCGGATTCGCACCGCCACCACGTGTAACGCCCAGGCAACAACATCGTCACCAGGTGTCAGACGCGACGCCGGCCTGCTCAGGCGCGACGGCGGGCGCCAGGTCCGGGGCGGGGCAGGATGTCCCGCGGCTCGGTCACGTCGTGCCCCCCGGCGCAGCGCAGCGCCACCCGCACCTCGCCGCCGCAGTCGCGGTGCGTCACGCTCAGCGGCGGACCCTGCGGGTCGGCCAGGTACCGGTCGCCCCACCCGAGCACCGCCACCAGCACCGGCCACAGGTCCAGCCCCATCTCGGTGAGTCGATACTCGTGCCGCGGCCGGCTGCCCGGCTCACGGTACGGCTCCCGACGCAGCACCCCGCGCTCCACCAGCATCGACAGCCGGTTGGTCAGCACCTGACGCGGAACGCCGGTGCGTACCCGCATGTCGTCGAAGCGGCGTACGCCGTTGAAGACCTCGCGGAGCACGACCACGGTCCACCGCTCGCCGAGGATCTCCATGGCGCGCGCGATGGTGCAGTTCTCCACCGACCAGTCCAGTGCCGCGGGTCTCATGTCGACCAGGCTAGGTCTGATTGACAGACTCAGCAACGCGCTGCGAGGCTGGGTCCATGACCCAGACGCAGGAGCGCAGCCGCACGTTCACCTGGTCCGACCCGGTCGCCGGGGCCGCCCACCTCGGCCGGCGCAGCGGCCTCGACCTGCTGCGCGCGATGATCGCCGGCGAGCTGGCCGCGCCGCCGGTCATGCACCTGATCGACATGGCGCGGATGACGGCCGACGAGGGCCGCGTGGTCGTCGAGCTGGTGCCGCAGGAGTTCCACTACAACCCGCTCGGCACGGTGCACGGCGGCGTCCTCTCCACCCTGCTGGACACCGCCGCCGGCTGCGCCGTGCACACGACGCTGCCGGTCGGCGTCGGCTACACCTCGCTCGACCTGAACGTGAAGTTCCTCCGCCCGGTCACCGTGGCCAGCGGCAGGCTGCGCTGCGAGGGCACCGTGCTCCAGCGGGGCCGCCGCACCGCGCTGGCCGAGGCCCGCCTGACCGACCCGGCCGACCGCCTGGTCGCCCACGCCACCTCCACCTGCCTCCTCTTCCCCCTCGACCCGCCCGCCTGACTCCCCACCCCCGCCGCACCCCCACCTGCGCCCCGCCGCCCCGCACCCCCGACCCGCCCCGCACCCCCGACCCGCGCCGCCGCACCCCGCCCCGCCCCGCAGTTTCACGGAAAGAGTGGCTATCCGGCCGCAAATAGCCACTCTTTCCGTGAATCAGCGTGGGTGGGCGGTGGGCGGTGGGCGGTGGGCGGTAGGCGGTGAGGGGTGAGGGGTGAGGGGTGAGGGGTGCCCCGGGGAGAAGGGAGGGAGGGGCGGGGGTCAGCGGGTCGCGGTCAGGCGGGCGGCGCGGGCGGCGCGGCGTTCCTCGAAGCGGGCCGCCTGGGTCTCCAGCAGGTCGAGTTGGGCGGCGATCTGCTCGCGGGCGGCCTCGCCGTCGCCGTTCAGACCGGTCACCTCGAACAGGTCCCACTGGCGCAGCACCGGCACCACCACCTCGTCGCGGTGCTGGCGCAGGTCGTAGATGCCGGCCAGCGCGATCGCCACCGACTTGCGCGCGAAACCGTCGATGCCCACCCCCGGCATCTGGAAGTCGGCGAGCACGTCGGCGACCGCCCGCATGGCCTGACTCGGTGCCAGCTCGAAGGACGCGGCGAGCAGGTTGCGGTAGAAGACCATGTGCAGGTTCTCGTCCGCCGCCACCCGGGCCAGCAGCGCCTCGCAGACCGGGTCGCCGGTGGCCCGGCCGGTGTTGCGGTGCGAGATGCGGGTGGCCAGTTCCTGGAACGACACGTACGCCAGCGAGTGCAGCACCTCGTCGTCGTGGACGTTGCGGTAGCCGGCGGACATGTGCACCATCCGGGCCCGCTCCAGCGCCACCGGGTCGACCGCCCGGCTCACCGTGAGGTAGTCGCGGATCGCGGTGCCGTGCCGCCCCTCCTCCGCGGTCCACCGGTGCACCCAGGTGCCCCACGCGCCGTCCCGCCCGAACAGGCTGGCGATCTCGTGGTGGTAGGAGGGCAGGTTGTCCTCGGTGAGCAGGTTGACGATCAGCGCGGTGCGGGCCGCCTCGGGCAGCGTCGAGTCGGCCTCCGACCACGCCTCGCCGCCGAGCGGGCCGTCGAACGTGCGTCCGTCGCTCCACGGCACGTACTCGTGCGGGAACCATTCCTTGGCCAGCGACAGGTGCCGGTCGAGGTTCTTCTCCACGACCGGTTCGAGTTCGGTGAGCAGAGCGGTCTGGCTGAGCACGGTCACGACGTTCTCCCTACGGTGGCGTAACTTACGCCACCGTAGGTCGAATCGTCGTCAGACGCCAGCGCCACCGACCAGCGGCTTCAGGTCCGCCCGGGGCGGGGTCCACTCGCCCGCCGCGGCGGGCACCTGCGCGCCGGACCGGATGTCCTTCACCTCGTCGCCGTCCGCGCCGGGGAACCAGACGTACGGGATGCCCCGCCGTTCGGCGTACCGGATCTGCTTGCCGAACTTCGCCGCGGACGGCGACACCTCGGTCGGGACGCCCCGGGAGCGCAGCGCCGCCGCGACCGCGTCGCTGGCCGCCCGGTCCTCCTCGGCGGCGACCGCGACCAGCACGCACGTCGGCACGGACCGGGACGCGGTCAACGCCTCGGCGCCGAAGAGCAGGCCGAGCAGCCGGGTCACGCCGATCGAGATGCCCACCCCGGGGAACCGGACGTTGCCGGCGCTGGCCAGGTTGTCGTACCGGCCACCGGAGCAGATCGAGCCGAACCGTTCGTACCCGATCATCTGCGTCTCGTAGACGGTGCCGGTGTAGTAGTCGAGCCCCCGGGCGATGCGCAGGTCGGCGACGCAGAGGCCGGGTGCGTGCGCGGCGGCGGTCTCCACCACGGCGGTCAGCTCCGCGATGCCCTCGTCGAGCAGCGGGTCGTCGACGCCGAGGGCCCGCACCGCGTCGGCGAACGAGGCATCCGGCGCGGAGATCTCGGCCAGCGCGAGGCACGCCTTGGCCTGGGCGTCGCTCGCCCCGGCGGTCTCGGCCAGCAGCGCCGCCACCTTCGCCGGGCCGATCTTGTCGAGCTTGTCGACCGCGCGCAGCGCCGCCTCCGGGTCGGTCAGCCCGACGCCGCGGTAGAAGCCCTCGCAGATCTTGCGGTTGTTGACCTGGATGCGGACCGGCGGGATGGGCAGCGACCGCAGCGCGTCGCCGATGACCAGCGGCATCTCGGCCTCGTAGTGCGCCGGCAGCGTGTCCCGGTCGACGATGTCGATGTCGGCCTGGAGGAACTCCCGGTAGCGGCCCTCCTGCGGGCGCTCGCCCCGCCACACCTTCTGGATCTGGTAGCGGCGGAACGGGAAGGCCAGCTTGCCGGCGTTCTCCAGCACGTAGCGGGCGAACGGCACGGTCAGGTCGAAGTGCAGCCCGAGCGCGTCGTCGCCGGCCGGCCCGTCGGCGTCGGCCTGCAACCGGCGCAGCAGGTAGACCTCCTTCGAGGTCTCCCCCTTGCGCAGCAACTGGTCGAGCGGCTCGACCGAGCGGGTCTCCAGCGGCGCGAAGCCGTACAGCTCGAACGTGGCGCGGATCCGGTCCAGCACGAACTGCTCGACCATCCGCTGCGCCGGCGTCCACTCGGGGAAGCCGGAGATGGGCGTGGGCTTGCTCATGGCGTACTCCTTGCGAAACCCGCGCCGGGCGCGGGCGAGGGTCTAGAGGCCTCGGGTGGGCGCGGCCGGGCGCGCGGGCCCGGACACCTCGACGAGGTACGGGTTGCTCGCGCGCTCGCGGCCGATGGTGGTCGCGGGGCCGTGGCCGGGCAGGACGACGGTGTCGTCGGCCAGCGGGAGGACCTTCTCCCGGAGGCTGGCCAGCATGCGGGGCATGCTGCCGCCCGGCAGGTCGGTGCGGCCGATCGAGCCGGCGAAGAGCACGTCACCGGAGAGGCAGATCTCGTCGGCCTCCCAGGGCGAGCCGGCGCCGGGCATCCGGAACAGCACCGACCCGCCGGTATGGCCGGGGGCGTGGTCGACGGTGATCTCCAGCCCGGCCAACGCCAGCGTCGCGCCGTCGGTCAGCTCGGCCACGTCGTCCGGCTCGGCGTACGGCAGCCGCCCGCCGAAGAGCGCGGTGAGGTCCATGGACAGCGCCTTGGACGGGTCGGCCAGCAACTCGCGGTCCTCGGGGTGGACGTAGGCGGCGATGCCGCGCGCCCCGCAGACCGGCGCCACCGAGAAGGTGTGGTCGAGGTGGCCGTGGGTGAGCAGCACGGCGGCCGGGTGCAGGCGGTGCTCCGCGAGCACGGCGTCGAGCCGGTCGATCACCCCGATGCCGGGATCGACCACCACGCACTGCTCCCCCGGCGCGGTCGCCACCACGTAGCAGTTGGTGCCGAAGGCGTCCGCGGGAAAGCCGGCCACGAGCACGTCCGTCCCCTCTCCGTCCGGTCGTCGTCCTCGCCCAGCAGCCTAGTCGTACCGACGAGCGGGTTTCGCCCGCCACCGTGCCCGGACGCCCCACCGGCCCCAGTGACAACGCCCGATAAGGCGAGGCCGGACCTCGTACACCACTTTCCCAGTCGGTAGCCGTACACTCTGGCGGGCGTGTGGCGTGGCGCACCCCGACCGAACACGGCGGGCGACGCCCGGACGCCGGCGACGATCAGGCAGAGGAAGGGGAGCACCTGTGGCTTCCAGCAGGGACCGGCAGCGCAAGATGGCGCGGGCCAAGCTCGACCGGCAACTCGCCCGGCGGGCCGCGGCCGCGAAGCGCCGCCGGCAGATCCAGGCCGGCGTGGGCGCCGCGGTGGTGCTCGCGCTGATCGTGGCCGGCTCGGCCTGGGCGCTCGGCGCGTTCGACTCGGAGCCCAAGAAGCAGGCCGCCGAGGACACGTGCCTCTGGACCCCGCAGGACGGCGCCGCGAACGCCAACCTCAAGGACGTCGGCACGCCGGCCACCCGGGACCTGCCCACCTCGGGCACGCGACCGATGACGGTGACCACCAACCAGGGCGGGCCGATCACCGTCGACCTGGACCTGGCCGCCGCGCCCTGCGGCAGCGCGAGCCTCGCCCACCTGGCGAGCCGGAAGTTCTACGACACCACCAAGTGCCACGAGATCACCACCGAGGGCGCGCTGCGCTGCGGTGACCCGAGCGGCACCGGGATCGGCGGACCGACCTACTCGTTCTACGACGAGAACGTCCCCACCGCGCCCGAGCCGAGCCCGTCGGCCTCGCCCGCGCCGGGTCAGCCCCCGACCTATCCGAAGGGCACCGTCGCCCTGGTCGGCAACCCGCCGGGTACCAACGGCAGCCAGTTCCTGATCTTCTTCAAGGACTTCAGCCCGGCCAAGCCGGCCTACAGCGTCGTCGGCAAGGTCACCGGCGGGCTCGACGTGGTGGAGAAGATCGGCACGCTCCCGACCGTGGACAATGGCAGCGGGGCGAAGGTCAAGCCGAAGACGGACGTGGTGATCCAGAGCCTCACCGTCGGCGAGCCGAACGCCGCGCCGGCGAGCAGCCCCAGCGCCGGTTGATCCACCTCGGGTCGGCCCTGACCCACCCTTGACGCGACGGCGCGCGACGCCGTCCCCCGATACACAGCAGGTGAGGAGTGACCGTGACGTCCACGAGAGACCGCCAGCGGGCGGCGGCGCGGGCCCGGCTCGAGCGGGAGATGGCCGAGCGGGCCGGAAAGGCCCGCAAGCGCCGGCAGACGCAGGCGATCGCCGGCGCCGCGGCCGTGCTGGTGCTCGTGGTGGCCGGCACCGTCTGGCTCGCCACGTCGCTGGGCGGCGACGACGACGACAAGGAGCAGGCCGGCACCGCGGCCGGCTTCGCCCAGTGCACCTACAACGAGGTGCCCAAGGAGGGCCGGCCGGCGCAGATCAAGGACGTCGGGCTGCCGCCGGGACAGCAGGCGAACAAGGGCAGCCAGACGATGACGATCGACACCAACCTGGGGCCGATCACCGCCCGGCTGGACCGCAGCGCGGTGCCGTGCACCGCCGGCAGCTTCACGCACCTGGCCAGCAAGGGCTTCTTCGACAACACCAAGTGCCACCGCCTGGTCACCGAGGGCATCAAGGTGCTCCAGTGCGGTGACCCGAGCGCGACCGGGAAGGGCTGGCGGGACACCGACGGCACCGGTGGGCCGAGCTACAACCTGGCCGAGGAGAACCTGCCCACCAACAAGCGTCCGCCGTACCCGGAGGGCGTCATCGCGATGGCCAACTCCGGCCAGCCGGGCAGCACCGGCAGCCAGTTCTTCATCGTGTACGGCGACTCCCCGCTCGACCCGAACTACACGGTGCTGGGCACCGTCACCGGCGGGATGGACGTGGTGAAGCAGGTCGCCGCGGCCGGCGACGACGGCGCGTTCGCGAAGCAGGCCGGCGGCGGTCACCCGAAGAAGGAGATCGTCATGACCAAGGTGAGCCTGAGCGACATCCAGGGCTGACCCGCGTCACCGAAAACGCCCGCCGGCTCGACCGGCGGGCGTTTTCCGTGCGTATGTGCTCAGGCCCCGGACGTGACCCGGTACGCGTCGAAGACGCCGTCGACCTTGCGCACCGCGGCCAGCAGGTGCCCGAGGTGCTTCGGGTCGGCCATCTCGAAGCTGAACCGGCTGACCGCCACCCGGTCCCGGGTGGTGGTGACCGTCGCGGAGAGGATGTTCACCCGCTCCTCGGAGAGCACCCGGGTGACGTCGGCGAGCAGCTTGTGCCGATCCAGCGCCTCCACCTGGATGGCGACCAGGAACGTGGACGCCGAGGTCAGCTTCCAGCTCACCTCGACCACCCGTTCGGGCTGGGCCCGCAGGTCCTCGGCGTTGGCGCAGTCGTCGCGGTGCACGCTGACCCCGCCGGAGCGGGTGACGAAGCCGAAAACCGAGTCCGGTGGCACCGGTGTGCAGCAGCGGGCCAGCTTGATCCAGACGTCGCTGACGCCCCGGACCACCACGCCCGGGTCGGCGCTGCTCTGCCGGCTGCGCGGCGGCCGGGTGGCGACGGCGGTCTCGGCGATGTCCTCCGCCGCGCCCTCCTCGCCGCCGTAGGACGCCATCAGCTTCTGCACCACGGACTGCGCGGAAACCTGGCTGTCGCCGACCGCGGCGTAGAGCGAGGCGACGTCCGCGAGGTGCAGGTCCCGGGCGATCGCCATCAGCGCGTCCGAGGTGAGCATCCGCTGCAACGGCATGCCCTGCTTGCGCATCGCCTTGACGATCGCGTCCTTGCCGGCCTCGATCGCCTCCTCGCGCCGTTCCTTGTTGAAGTACTGGCGGATCTTCGTGCGGGCGCGCGGGCTCTTGACGAAGCCGAGCCAGTCCTGCGTCGGGCCGGCCGTGTCGGACTTCGACGTGAAGATCTCGATCACGTCGCCGTTGGAGAGCGTCGACTCCAGCGGCACCAGCTTGCCGTTGACCCGTGCCCCGATGCACTTGTGCCCGACCTCGGTGTGCACCGCGTACGCGAAGTCGACAGGCGTCGACCCGGTGGGCAGCGGGATGACGTCGCCCTTCGGCGTGAAGACGTACACCTCCTGGCTGGACAGGTCGAACCGCAGCGCGTCCAGGAACTCGCTCGGGTCGGCCGCCTCGCGTTGCCAGTCCAGCAGTTGCCGCAGCCAGGTCATCTCGTCGATGTGCGCCGGCGGGCCGACCACCTGGGTGCCCTTGTGCTCCTTGTACTTCCAGTGCGCGGCGATGCCGAACTCGGCGGTGCGGTGCATCGCGTAGGTGCGGATCTGCATCTCCACCGGCTTGCCGGTGGGCCCGATGACAGTCGTGTGCAACGACTGGTACATGTTGAACTTGGGCATGGCGATGTAGTCCTTGAACCGGCCCGGCACCGGCTGCCAGTTGGCGTGGATGACCCCCAGCGCCGCGTAGCAGTCGCGCACCGTGTCGACCAGGATCCGCACCCCGACCAGGTCGTAGATGTCGTTGAAGTCGCGCCCCCGCACGATCATCTTCTGGTAGATCGAGTAGAGGTGCTTCGGCCGCCCGGTGGTCTCCGCCTTGATCTTGGCGGCCTTCAGGTCGGTCTGCACCTTCTGCGTCACCTGGCGCAGCAGCGCCTCACGCTGCGGCTGGTGCTCGCCGATCAGCCGGTTGATCTCCTCGAACCGCTTCGGGAACAGCGTGCCGAAGGCCAGATCCTCCAGCTCCCACTTGATGGTGTTCATGCCGAGGCGGTGCGCCAGCGGGGCGAGGATCTCCAGCGTCTCCTTGGCCTTCTGCTCCTGCTTGGGCCGGGGCAGGAAGGTCAGCGTCCGCATGTTGTGCAGCCGGTCGGCCAGCTTGATCACCAGGACCCGGGGGTCCTTGGCCATGGCCACCACCATCTTGCGGATGGTCTCCGCCTTGGCCGCGTCACCCAGCTTGACCTTGTCGAGCTTGGTGACGCCGTCGACCAGCAGCGCGACCTCGCCGCCGAAGTCGGCGCGCATCTGGTCGAGGGTGTACTCGGTGTCCTCGATCGTGTCGTGCAGCAGCGCCGCCACCAGCGTGGTGGTGTCCATGCCCAGGTTGCCCAGGATGGTCGCCACCGCGAGCGGGTGCGTGATGTACGGATCGCCGGACTTGCGGTACTGCCCCGAGTGCCAGCGGGCGGCGGTGTCGAAGGCGCGCTGCAACAGCCGCGCGTCGGCCTTGGGGTGGTTCACCCGGTGGCTCGCGATCAGCGGCTCCAGCACCTCGCTGACCTGCGAGGTCTGCCAGGGCGCGTTGAACCGCGCCAGTCGGGCGCGGACCCGCCGGCCGGTCGGCGCGTTGGAGAGCGCGAAGCCGCCGCTGGACGTGGGGTCACCGGGGCCGTCGGTCGGGAACGGCACCACGACCCCGCCGTCGTCGGCCGTCGCGTCCGGCGTGCCGTCGGTCGCCCCGACCGGTGGGTTGCCGTCGCGCTCGGTCACCGAGCCGTCCGCGTCGCCTGTCGGGTGCACCGTGCCCTCCACCGGAGGGACGACATCGTGGGACACCGGCCTCCTCACCGTTCGCCGGGATGCGCCGGCCGTCCGGCCGACGTCTGATCCAACCGACCCGGGGGCCGGTGTTGTTCCGCGCCGGTCACCGGGGCTGGGCTCCGCCGCCTGCGGACGGTCACCCGCCCGGTCAGGCAAAGGGCAATGCTACCCGTAGGCAGGGTGCGCCGCCGCTCCCCCGGACGGTCGGTGCCGGCGAGCTACGCGGGACGACCAGGGTCAAACGGTCAGCAGGGCATGGACCGGGCGCGGCGCGAGCCGCTCCCGACCCTTCAGGAAGCCCAGTTCCAGCAGGATCGTGAAGCCGGAGACCGTGCCGCCGGCCCGCTCCACCAGGTCGAGCGTGGCCTCGGCGGTGCCGCCGGTGGCCAGCACGTCGTCCAGCACCAGCACCCGGTGGCCGGCGGTGAACGCGTCCTGGTGCACCTCCAGCGTCGCCTCGCCGTACTCCAGCGCGTAGGAGGCCGAGTGGGTCGCGCGGGGCAGCTTGCCGGCCTTGCGTACCGGCACCACGCCCACCCCGGTGGCGTACGCGACGGCGGCGGCCAGCACGAACCCGCGCGCCTCGATGCCGGCGACCACGTCGAAGGACTCCGGACCGTGGTACGCGATGATCCCGTCGATCACCTCGCGGAACGCCACGCCGTCGGCGAAGAGCGGCATCAGATCCTTGAACATGACCCCCGGCTTGGGGAAGTCCGGCACGTCCAGCAGCCGGCTGGCGACCAGCCGGGCGACCTCCGGGCCGCTGTCTCCCCGTACCTCGGTGGTGTGCGTCTCCGTCACGGTGCGTCCCATGTCCTCTCGAAACGACGACGGCGTCCGTCATGTCGTGGTAACAGCATGACGGACGCCGTCCGGTCGATTCCCCTTCGGGCCTGCGGTCAGCGGCGCTTCGCGCCGCCCGGCCGGTTACCCCCGCCGCCGCTGGGCCGACCGCCCCGGGCGCCGCTGGGGCGCTTCCCGGCCGGCCGGGAGCCGACCTTCGGGGCGGCGCCGGCCAGCGCCGCGTCCGCCTCGATCGGCTGGTCGCCGGTCGGCGCGGGGCGCGACGCGCCCTTCGGGGTGATCTCGCCCCGGGCGACGGCTGCCCGGCGGGCGAGCACCCGCTTGTTGTGCGCGCTGATCCGCGGGTCCTGGTTCTTCAGCAGCACCAGCAGCGGGGTGGCCAGCAGGATCGAGGTGAGGAACGCCACCGCCATGCCGACGAAGAGCACCAGGCCCAGGTCCTTCAGGGTGCCGGCGCCGAGCAGGCCGGCGCCGATGAACAGCAGGCCGCCGACCGGGAGCAGCGCCACCACCGACGTGTTCAGCGAGCGCATGAGGCTCTGGTTGAGCGCCAGGTTCGACGCCTCGCCGTAGGTGAGGTTGTTGTTCGCGGTGATGCCCCGCGTGTTCTCCTGCACCTTGTCGAAGACCACCACCACGTCGTAGAGCGCGAAGCCCAGGATGGTGAGGAAGCCGATGATCGTCGACGGGGTGACCTCGAAGCCGACGAGCGAGTAGATGCCGGAGGTGAGGATCAGGTTGGTGAGCAGCGAGACGATCGCGGCGACCGCCATCCGCCACTCGAAGCGCAGCACCAGGTAGATCGACACCACGGCGAGGAAGATCAGCAGACCGAGGAACGCGCGGGAGGTGACCTGACTGCCCCAGGCCTCGGAGACCTGGCTGCCGCTGATCTGGTCGGGCTGGATGCCGAACTCCTGCGCCATCGCGGTCTTGGCCGCGTTGGCCTGCTCCTGGCTGAGCTGCCCGGTGCGCATCTCGTAGGTCTCGCCGCCGGCCCCGCCGACCTTCTGCGCGGTGACCACCTCGACGCCGGGTGCCTCCTTGGCCAGCACGTCGTCGATGGTGCGCTCGGCCTGGTCGAGCGTGCCGACGCTGGCCGGCACCTGGAACGAGTTGCCGCCGGCGAACTCGATGCCGAGCTTGAAGCCGTTGAACGCGAAGCTCAGCACCGCGATCAGCACCAGCGCGCCGGCCACGCCGAACCACAGCTTGCGCTTGCCGACGATGTTGAGATCGGCCTCGCCACGGTAGAGCCGGGCGGCCAGACCACTCTTAGCCATCTCAGGCCTCCTTGACGCGCGGGTTGCGGGCGGTGCCCGACTCGGCCGACCGGGCCGGCAGCGCCCGGCCCAGACCGCTGACCCGCGGGGACAGGAACGCCCGGGTACGGGCGAACATCGTCATGATCGGGTGACGGAAGAGGAACACGACGACCAGGTCGAGCACGGTCGCCAGGCCGAGCGCGAAGGCGAAGCCCTTCACCGCGCCGACCGACACGATGTAGAGCACCACGGCCGACATCAACGTGATGGCGTTCGCCGAGATGATCGTCCGGCGGGCCCGGATCCACGCGCGGGGCACCGCGCTGCGGGGGCTGCGGCCCTCGCGGATCTCGTCCTTGAGGCGTTCGAAGTAGATGACGAACGAGTCCGCCGCCACACCGAGCGAGACGATCATGCCGGCGATGCCGGCGAGCGTGAGCGTGAAGCCGATCGACCGGCCGAGCACCACCAGCGCGCCGAAGACCAGCAACGCGGAGAGCACCAGGCTGAGGAAGATGACCGAGCCGAGCAGCCGGTAGTAGAAGAACGAGTAGATGATGACCAGCAGCATGCCGATGCCGGCCGCCAGCAGACCGGCCTTGAGGTGGCTGTCGCCCAGCGTCGCGGTCACGTTCTGCTGTTCCTGCGGCTCGAACGTCAGCGGCAGCGCGCCGTAGCGGAGCTGGCTGGCCAGCGCGTTCGCGGACTTGTTGTCGAAGCTGCCGGTGATCTGCGAGTCACCGGTGAGCACGGCCTGAATCTCCGGCGAGGAGACGATCTCGTTGTCCAGCACCACGGCGACCCGGCACTTGCCGTCCTGGCCGAGCGCGGTCTGGTCGCAGGCCTGACCCTCGTTGGTGAACGACTCGCGGGTCAGCGCGGTCCACTTCTCCTGGCCCTTGCCGGTGAAGTTCAGGCTGACCACCCAGGCACTGGTCTGGTCGAGCTGGGCGGAGGCGTTCTTGACGTCGGTGCCCTCCACCTTGGCCACGTCGAGCAGGTACTTGGCGCCCGACTCGCACGCCACCGCCTTCTGCTTCGGGTCCTTGACCGAGCCGGCCGGCCGCTTGTCGAGCTGGGCACAGGTGATGGTGGGGACGTTGAACTGCATCTCCACCGGCAGCACCGCGATCTCCTGGGGGGAGAGCGTGCCGAACGGCTTGAGCTTGCCGGCCAGCGACGGATCGGCGGTGAGGTCGGCCGGGGCCTGGAGCCCGGAGGCGGCGGCCCAAGCGGGCGCGCCCACCTTCTGCTCGACGGCCTTGCGCTGCTGCTCGATGCTCTGCGGCACCGGCTCGGCGCTGGCGCTGGCGCTCGGCGCGGCGCTCGCCGGGGCCGACGGCGTCGGCGTCGCGCTGGCGCTCGGCGCGGGGGCCATGCCGCCCTGCCCGCCGGCGCTCGGCGACGCGGTGACCTTGGCACTCGCGCTCGGCTTGGGCGACGCGCTGCCGGACGGCTTCGGGGAGGCGCTGCCCGAGGGCTTGGCGCTGCCGGACGGGGCCACGGAGGCGCTGGGACTCGGCGCCGGCGCGGTCGCCGCACCGCTGCCGTCGGTGGCCTTGAGCACCTTGCGGAAGCGCAGCTCGGCTGCCTCACCGACGTCGGTGAGGCTGCGGTTCTGGCCGGGCAGGGAGATGACGATGTTCCGGTTGCCCTCGGTGACCACCTCCGCCTCGGCCACGCCGTAGGCGTTGACCCGACTCTCGATGATCTGCCGCGCCTCTTCGAGGTTCTCGGCGGTGGGCGGCTTGCCGTCCACGCTGTTGGTGGCCTCGAGCGTCAGCCGGGTGCCGCCGATGAGGTCCAGGCCGAGCCGGGGCTCCAGCCGGTCCTTCCAGCTACCGCTGGCGCCGCCCGAGAAGAACACCAAAAGATAGAGGACGACGAAGATGAACCCGAGCACGGCGAGTTGCCGTCCGGGGCGCATCTGTCCCTGAGGTGGTGCCACGGCTGTCCTGTCTCCCTGTACGGTCGCGCCGCTTCCACGGCGGCGACAACTGTCGGGCCGGGGGTGTCCGCCCGACTGCTCCGGCTGGCCGGCGTCGGCGCACGGCACGCCGACCCGGGCGTGACGCGGGGGCGTCGCGCGGGTCCGGCCGCGTGCCGACGACGGACGCCGACCCAACTATCCACTTATCGGGGTGGTTCCGCTGCCCCGTCCGGGGCGGCTGGTCACTCCTTGACCGGCTCGGCTTCCTCGCTGATGGTCTCGGCCTCGGGCGCCTCGGCCCGCTTGACCACCCGGGCCACGGCGGGACGCGCGTACCGGGTCTGCACGCCGGGGGCGACCTCGAGCAGGACCGTCTCGTCCTCGACCACGGTGACCGTGCCGTGCAGGCCGCCGATGGTGACCACCTCGTCGCCCGGGGCGAGAGCGGACTGCATCTGCTCCGCCTCCCGGCGGCGCTTCTGCTGCGGACGGATCATCATGAAGTACATGACGACGAAGAGCAGAGCGATCATGAGGATCGGCGTCAGACCGCCGGCTCCCCCGCCACTCGCTGCTGCGTAAAGCACGGTGTAGACCTTCCGGTTGGCCCCCGCCGGCCCCGGGGGGCACCGCAACGGAGGCGGATTCTCACGTCCTGTACAGACCGCGGCGAAGTCTAGTCCCTGCTCCTGAGAAGACCGAATGCGGCACAGATCACGTTAGGATCACGGCCGGTCGGTCTGCGTCGAGAACAGATCGGGCCCCGGAGGGGCATCCATGCCAAATGTACCATTCGGTGGGTTGCGTCCCAGGTGCCGCCAGGCGGCCTCGGTCGCCACCCGGCCCCGGGGCGTCCGGGCCAGCAGCCCGGCCCGCACCAGGAACGGCTCGCAGACCTCCTCGACCGTGTCCGGCTGCTCCCCCACCGCCACCGCGAGGGTGGAGACCCCGACCGGGCCGCCCCGGAACAGGTCCACGAGCGCCTTGAGCACCGCCCGGTCGAGCCGGTCCAGGCCGAGCGCGTCCACGTCGTAGACGGTCAGCGCGGTCCGCGCGGTCTCCACCGTGACCACCCCGTCGGCGCGGACCTCGGCGTAGTCCCGGACCCGGCGCAGCAGCCGGTTGGCGATCCGCGGCGTGCCCCGGGACCGGCCGGCGATCTCCGCCGCGCCGTCGGGCGTGATCGGCACGCCGAGGATCCGGGCGGACCGGTGCAGCAGCGTCTCCAGGTCGGCCGGGGAGTAGAAGTCCAGGTGCGCGACGAAGCCGAACCGGTCACGCATCGGGCCGGTCAGCAGGCCCGACCGGGTGGTGGCGCCGACCAGCGTGAACGGCTCCACGTCCAGCGGAATGGCGGTCGCGCCGGGACCCTTGCCCACCACCACGTCGACCCGGAAGTCCTCCATGGCGCTGTAGAGCAGCTCCTCGGCCGGCTTGGCGATCCGGTGGATCTCGTCGATGAACAGCACGTCGCCCTCGGCGAGGCTGGTCAGGATCGCGGCCAGGTCGCCGGACCGCTCGATCGCCGGCCCGCTGGTCACCCGGATGCCGGCGCCCAGCTCGGCCGCCACGATGTTGGCCAGGCTGGTCTTCCCGAGCCCGGGCGGGCCCGAGAGCAGGATGTGGTCCGGCGGGGAGCCGCGCCGCATCGCGCCCTGCAACAGCAGGTCGAGCTGGTCGCGGACCCGGTCCTGGGCGATGAACTCGGCGAGCCGCTTCGGCCGGACGCTGGCCTCCGCGTCCAGCTCCGCGTCGCTGACGTACGCCGAGACCAGGTTGTCGTTGCTCATCCACGCGCTCCCGCCGCGCGCGTCATCGGGTGCGGCCCAGCAGGCGGATGGCCTGCTTCAGCAGGACCGGCACCGGCGGGGTCTCGCCGTCGACGGTCTCCGCGACCGCGACCACCGCCTGCTCCGCCTGGGCCGCCGACCAGCCGAGCCCGACAAGCGCCTGACGGACCTGCTCCGGCCAGGCGCCGGCGGTCACCCCGCCCGCGCCGTCCGGGCCGATCGCCACCGGGCCGACCCGGTCGCGCAGCTCCAGCACGAGCCGTTCGGCGCCCTTCTTGCCGATCCCGGGCACCCGGGTCAGCGCCGCTAGGTCGGCGTTGGCGATGGCCTTGCGGACCGCGTCCGGGGTGTGCACGGCGAGCACCGCCTGGGCCAGCCGGGGCCCGACGCCGCTGGCGGTCTGGAGCAGCTCGAACAGTTGCTTGGCGTCGTCGTCGGCGAAGCCGTAGAGGGTGAGCGAGTCCTCCCGGACCACCAGGCTGGTGGCCAGCCGGGCCGGCTGGCCGACCCGCAGGTCGGCGATGGTGCCGGGGGCGCACTGGACGGCCAGGCCGATGCCGCCCACCTCCACCACCGCGTGGTCCGGACCGGTCGCGGTCACCGTGCCGCGCACACTCGCGATCATCGTCGCGCCCCTCCTCGTCGGGCCTGGTCGGCGGCGGCGGCCAGCTTGGACCGGGTGCCGCCCCGCCAGACGTGACAGATCGCCAGCGCCAGCGCGTCGGCGGCGTCGGCCGGTTTCGGCGGCTCCGCCAGCCGCAGCAGGCGGGTGACCATGGTGGTCATCTGCTTCTTGTCCGCCTGACCCGAACCGGTCACCGCCGCCTTCACCTCGCTCGGGGTGTAGGTCTTCACCGGCAGCCCGGCCCGGGCGCCGGCGAGCACCGCGATGCCGCTCGCCTGGGCGGTGCCCATCACGGTGCGCACGTTGTGCTGGCTGAACACGCGTTCCACGGCGACCGCGTCGGGCCGGTGCGTGGCGACCAGGTCGGTGAGCGACCGGTCCAGGTGCAGCAGGCGCAGCGGTAGGTCGTCCCCGGGATCGGTGTGGACGACGTAGTAGGCGACCAGCGTGCAGGGACGCCCGGGCACGCCCTCGACCACGCCGACCCCGCACCGGGTCAGCCCCGGGTCGACGCCCAGCACGCGCACGCCGCCTCCTCCCCGAGCCGTCAGCAGTACGTGTGTTCGACACACCCTACTGGCCGGGTCCGACCAGCGGACGGGCGGACACGCCGGGGACGGACCGGCGCGGCACGCACCACACACCGAAGCGGTCGAGTATGTGTCGCCGCCCCATGTGCCCGGGGCCACACGGCTCGTAACTTCTTGCGCCATGACGGCAGAACCCGTGGCGGTCCCCCACGTCGTACACGTCGACCTCTCCGGTCGCAACGCGCTGGTGACCGGTGGTGGCAGCGGCATCGGACGGGCCTGCGCCCTGCGGCTGGCGGCGGCCGGCGCGGCCGTGCTGGTGCTGGACCGCAACGTGGAGGCGGCCAAGGCGGTCGCCGCCGAGGCCGGCGGCCGGGCCGAGGGGATCGACCTGGCCGACCCGCAGGCGGTGGACCGGCTCGACGTGGACGCCGACATCGTGGTGAACAACGCCGGGCTGCAACACGTCGCGCCGGTGCAGGAGTTCCCGGTCGAGCGGTTCGAGTACATCCAGCGGGTGATGGTGGAGGCGCCGTTCCTGCTGATCCGCCGGGCGCTGCCCCGGATGTACGCGAACGGCTGGGGCCGGATCGTCAACATCTCCTCGGTGCACGGGCTGCGCGCCTCGCCGTTCAAGGCGGCGTACGTCTCGGCCAAGCACGCCCTGGAAGGGCTGTCCAAGGTGGTCGCGCTGGAGGGCGCCGCGCACGGCGTGACGGCCAACTGCATCAACCCGGCGTACGTGCGGACCGCGCTGGTGGAGAGCCAGATCGCCGACCAGGCGGCCAGCCACGGCATCGGCGAGGACGAGGTGATCGAGAAGATCATGCTGGCCCGGGCGGCGATCAAGCGGCTGATCGAGCCGGAGGAGGTGGCCGAGCTGGTGGCGTACCTGTGCGCGCCGCCGGCCGCGTTCCTCACCGGCGCCTCGATCGCCCTCGACGGGGGCTGGACGGCCAACTAGTGGCGCCGCGCACAATGTCGGTCATGTCGTCGCCGGTGGAGTTCCTGGAGCTGCTGGCGCGCGAGGCCGCCGCGGTCGAGTTCGAGGGCCCGCTGGTCGCCGCGCGCGCCGCCGGCCTGCCCGCCGACCGGCTGGCCGAGCTGGAGCAGGCGAAGGTGGTGGCGCTGCGGGTCCGGGCGCTGCTGGAGCGTCGCCGTCGCCGGGAGACCGAGCTGTCCGGCCTGTACGACACCGCCAGCGACCTGGCCGGCCTGCGCGACCTGGACGACGTGCTGCGCGCGATCGTGCACCGGGCCCGGATCCTGCTCGGCACCGACGTGGCGTACATGACGCTCAACGACGACGAGCGCGGCGACACGTACATGCGGGTCACCGACGGCTCCATCTCGGCCCGGTTCCAGCGGCTGCGGCTGGAGATGGGCGACGGGCTGGGCGGCCTGGTGGCGCAGACCGGCACCCCGTACGTCACCTCGAACTACCAGGAGGACGAGCGGTTCCGGCACACCGGGGAGATCGACGGCGGGGTGGGCGAGGAGGGCCTGGTGGCCATCCTGGGCGTGCCGCTGCGGCTCGGCTCCAGCGTGATCGGCGTGCTGTACGCGGCCAACCGCTCGGCCCGCCCGTTCGCCCGGGAGGAGGTGTCGCTGCTGGTCTCGCTGGGGGCGCACGCCGCGGTGGCGATCGACACCGCCCGACTGCTGGCCGAGACGCGGGCCGCGTTGGCGGAGCTGTCGTCGGCGAACGGCACGATCCGGGCGCACAGCAGCTCGGTGGAGCGGGCCGCCGCCGCGCACGACCGGATGACCGCGCTGGTGGTGCGCGGCGGCGGGATGGAGGACGTGGCGGCGGCGGTGACCGAGGTGCTCGGCGGCGCGCTGCTGGCGCTGGACGCCGAGGGGCGGCGGCTGGCCCGGGTCGGCGAGATCGACGAGCCGGACCGGGCGGACATCGTGGAGGCGGTCGCCGCGTCGCGCACCGAGGGGCGCAGCGTACGCCGGGGTCCGCTCTGGTACGCCGCGGTGGTGGCCGGCGCGGAGAACCTGGGCGCGCTGGTGCTGCGTCCGGACGACGAGCTGGTCGACGCCGACCAGCGCATCCTGGAGCGGGCCGCGCTGGTGACCGCGTTGCTGCTGCTGTTCCGCCGCACGGTGGCCGAGGCGGAGGGGCGGGTCCGGGGCGAGCTGCTCGACGACCTGATCGCCCGGCCGTTGCGGGACGCCGACGCGCTGCGCAGCCGGGCCCGCCGGATCGGGGTGGACCTGGACGCCCCGCACGTGCTGGTGGCGGTCGGTGACGACGCGTTCGCCGAGACGGGTTCGGCCCGGCAGCGGGTGCTCTCCTGGGCCACCTCGTACGCCTCGACGCGGGGCGGGCTGGCCGCGGCGCGCGACGGGCGGGTGGTGCTGATGCTGCCCGGTCGGGACGCCGGCGGGGCGGCCCGCGCGGTGGCCCGGGACCTGTCCCGGGTGACCGGCCGGCCGGTGACCGCCGGGGCGAGCGGGCCGTCGACCGGTCCGGCGTCGCTGGCGGTCACGTTCGCCGAGGCGGAGCGCTGCCTGACCGCGCTCGGCGCGTTGGGCCGGGCCGGGCAGGGCGCGAGCACCGCGGAGCTGGGCTTCGTCGGGCTGCTGCTCGGGGCGGTCGGCGACGCCGGTGACCGGGACGTGGCCCGGTTCCTCACCGCCACGGTGGGGCCGGTGGTCGACTACGACGCCCGGCGGGGCACCGCGCTGGTGAAGACGTTGGAGGCGTACTTCGGGGTGGGCGGCAGCCTGGCGCGGGCGGCCGAGCAGCTACACGTGCACGTCAACACCGTGACCCAGCGACTGGAGCGGGTCGGGCAGTTGCTCGGCGCCGACTGGCAGAAGCCGGAGCGGGCGCTGGAGGTGCAGCTCGCGCTGCGCCTGCACCGGCTGCGCAGCCCGGCCGGCTGACATCGACGCGCTCCCGGGCGGCGGGCGCGCGGGCCGGCCGGGCGTCAGCGGGCGCGCAGGCCGTCCAGGACGGCGTCCACGATCCGCTCGGGCAGGATGCGTTCGTCCAGTTCGGGGTGCCAGTGCAGCATGCGCTGGGTGAGCATCGGCGCGGTGAGCAACGCCATGGCCACCTCGATGTCGAGGTCGGCGCGCAGCTCGCCGCTGTCCATCGCGCGGCGCAGCACCTCGCGCATCGCCTGTCGCCGGGGCTCGATGATCGCCTCGTAGGCCTGCCGGTGGGCGGAGCTGCGGCTCACCTCGGGCACCAGGCAGGGCATGATCTTGCGGACGCGGGGGTCGACGTGCTGGCCCACGGCGCCGACCAGCAGCACCAGGTCGTCCCGGACGGAGCGCCCACCGGGGCGGGGCGGGACGCCCTTGAGGCGGCGCAGCGCATCCAGCAGCAGCGCCTCCTTGCCCGACCAGCGGCGGTAGATGGTGGCCTTGCCGACCCCGGCCCGGGTCGCGATCGCCTCGATGGAGAGTGCCTCGAGCGTGCTGCCCTCGGCGAGCAGGTCGAGCGCGGCCTCCACGATCGCCTCGTCGGCGCGGGTGCTCCGCGGTCGACCAGGCGATCGCGGAGCACCCGTCGTGGACGTCATGTCAGACATTGTCCACGAACCTACGCGGTCCCGGCCAACTCCGGCTCGGTGGCCGGGGCGGAGTCGGGCGCGACGACCGGCCGGCCCGGCATCCACCGCACCACGATCACGACGCCGAGCGCCGCCACCAGCGCGGAGATGCCGGCGGCCCAGTGCATCGCGGAGACGAAGGAGTCGTTGGCGGCGTCGATCAGCCGCGGCGCGGCCGGGCCGAGCCGGTCGGCGACCGCGTACGCGCCGGAGACCGACTCCCGGGCCGCGTCGCGGATCGGGGCGGGCAGCGCGGACACCGCGGGCGCGACCTGGTCGCGGTAGACGGCGGAGAGCACCGAGCCGAGCACCGCCACGCCGAGCGCGCCGGCCACCTGGCGGACCGTGTTGCTGACCGCCGAGCCCACGCCGGCCTTCTCCCGGGGCAGCGCGGACATGATCGACTCGGTGGCCGGCGGCATGATGTTGGCCATTCCGGCGCCCTGCACGAAGCCCACCGCGGAGAAGATCCAGATGGGCGTGTCCGCGTCGATGAACACGAACGCGGCGAGCGCGACCGTGGTCAGCAGCAGCCCGACCGCGGCGACCGCCCGGCCGCCGTAGCGGCGGACCATGGCGGCACTGCGCGGCGCGAAGATCAGCTGGGCGGCGGCGAAGGGCAGGAAGAGCAGGCCGCTCTCCAGCGGGCTGTAGCCGCGGACCAGTTGGAGGTAGAACGCGCCGAAGAACATCACGCCCATGGCGGCGAAGAAGACCAGCCCGACCAGGGCCACCGGGGCGGCGAACCGGGGCACCCGGAACAGCCGCACGTCCAGCGACGGGTGGTCGCTGCGCAGCTCGTGGGCGACGAACCAGCCGAGCACCGCGAGCCCGCCGACGATCGCGGCCCAGACCTGCGGCCGGCCGAAGCCGTGCTCGCCGCCGTCGATGATGCCGTAGGTGAGGGCGACCAGGCCGACCACGGAGAGCAGCACACCGAGCACGTCCACCCGGCCGGGCGCGGGGTCGCGGGACTCGGGGACCAGGAGCGCCACCAGCGCCACGCCGATCACCACCACCGGCACGTTGATCAGGAAGACCGAGCCCCACCAGAAGTGCTCCAGCAGGGCGCCGCCGAGCACCGGGCCGATGGCCACGGCGAGACCGACCGCGCCGGCCCAGACGCCGATCGCGCGGGCGCGCTCGCGCGGGTCGAAGACGTTGGAGATGATCGAGAGCGTCACCGGCATGATGGCGGCGCCGCCGACGCCCATCAGCGCCCGGGCGCCGATGAGCTGCGCCGGGTCCTGCGCGTACGCGGAGAGCAGCGACGCCAGCCCGAACAGCGCCAGCCCGAGGATCAGGAAGCGCCGGCGGCCGAACCGGTCGCCGAGCACGCCGAACGTGAAGAGCAGGCCGGCGAAGACGAGGGTGTAGGAGTTGATCGCCCACTCCAGGTCGCCCTGGCTGGCGCCGAGGCCGTGCACCGGGTCGGCGAGCGTGCGCAGGGCGACGTTGAGGATGGTGTTGTCGAGGACGACCACGAGGAGGCTGATCACCAGCACCCCCAGGATCGCCCACCTCCTCGGATGTCCGGTGTTTTCGTGCGCTTCCATGTGGGTTCTCCCCCCGGCTCACCCGCGTCCGAATACGATACGGGGCAGACTCGTAACGCTGCCGAGCGTAAGTGAGCGAGTTTCGATACGGAACAGGTCCGTATCGAATGTGCGCCAGGTCACGCCGACGCGGGCTCGCCCCCGAATGCGGGCCGCACCGGGACCTCAGGCGCCCCGCCCCGCCGCCACGCGCCGCCCCATGCGCCTGTTTCACGGAAACAGTGGCCTTCGGGGCCCAGTTAGCCACTATTTCCGTGAAACAGGGCGCCGGGGCGTCGCGGCCCCGGGGGGCGGGGGCGTCGGGACGTCAGGCCGGTGGGCCTGCGGCCAGCGCCAGCCGGAGCACCGCGTCCCGCACCGGCAGCAGCCGCCGGGCCTGGGCGAGCCGCCCCGCCCACCGCGCGCCGGCCGCGATCCGCTGGGTGGGCCGGCGGCGGCGCCTGTCGTACGCCCGCAGCGCGGCCGGCAGGTCGTCGGCGTCGCGGACGCAGTCGGCCAGCGCGACCGCGTCGATCAGCGCCTGGCAGGCGCCCTGCCCGAGGTCGGGGGTCATGGCGTGCGCGGCGTCGCCGAGCAGCGCCGTCCGGCCGGCCACGTAGGACGGCAGCGGCGTCAGGTCGCGGATCTCGTGCCGCAGGACGCCGGCCGGGGTGAGGGCGTCCAGCACCCGGCGCACCGACGGGTGCCAGTCACCGAAGAGGCGGCGCAGCTCGGCGACGTCGTCCACCGGCGCGGGATGCCCTTGCGGGAGGCGCACCGAGGCGTACCAGTTGGTCCGCCCGTCGCCGATCGGCGTGAGGCCGAACCGGCGGCCCCGCCCCCAGGTCTCACCCCCCTCGGACAGTTCCACGTCGACCACCCCGCGCCAGGCCACCGCGCCGGCGTAGCGCAGCGGACAGCGCTGCCCGTGCAGCGCGACGCGGACCACGCTGTTGATCCCGTCCGCGCCGACCACCAGGTCGTACGCGTCGACGAGCGCACCCGGGTCGACGACCGGTGCGGCGAACCGCAGCGCCGGTCCGGGCAGCGCGCCGGACAGCACCGCGAGCAGCGCCGGCCGGGTGATGAGGTGGACCGGCTCGCCGTGGCGCCGCTCCAGCCGGTCGACGTCGATGGTGGCGATGCGGCGTCCGTCCGGTCGCCGGATCGACCCGCCGGCCTGCCGGCGGGCCCGCCGACGCACCTCGTCGCCGACGCCGAGCGTGTCCAACGCGCGCATCGCCGTGGGCCAGATGCCGAGGCCGGTCCCGGTCTCGGGCAGCCCGGCGGACCGCTCCAGGACCGTGACCTCCCAGCCGGCGGCGCATAACCCGATGCCCGCCGCCAGCCCTCCGACGCCGCCACCGACCACCGCCGCCCGACCCGCCATGCCAGCCACCGTACTACAGATGTAGTCGCATTCACTACACCTGTAGTCTGACCCGGTGACCGATCGCCGGCAGCTCCTGCTCGACGCCGCCATCCGGGTGCTCGGCACCCGGGGTCCGCGGCAGCTCACCCACCGGGCGGTGGACGCCGAGGCGGGCCTGCCCGAGGGCTCCGCGTCCAACCGGTTCCGCACCCGGGAGGCGCTCGTCGACGGCGTCTTCGCCCGGCTGGTCGAGGTGGAGACGCTGGCCTGGCAGCGGCTCGCCGTCGATCTGCCGCCCGGGGACGTCGCCGGCTTCACCCGCGTGCTCGGCCGGCTGATCCGCCGGTTCACCGAGGAGGAGCGGGTCGTCACGCTGGCCCGGTACGCGCTGTTCGTGGAGGCGGCCGTGCGGCCCGAACTGCGGCCCGCCATCGAGGCCGGGCGGGCACGGCTGGCCGAGTGGGGGGTGCCGCTGGTCGCGGCGCTCGGCTCCACCGATCCGGCGACCCACTTCCGGAGCCTGCTCGCGCTGGTCGACGGGCTCCTCGGCAACCAGCTCGCCGCCCCCGAGGAGGCGTTCGATCCGGAGTCGGCGGTGGCCGCCCTGCTGCACGGCTTCCGCGCCGGCTGAACGCCCGCCGACGGCGCGCCCACCGACGATACGCCCGCCAAGCGGGGCGCCCACCTCTACGGAGGCGTCAAGCGGGGGCCCCGCCTCACAGGCAGGCGGTGGCGGCCTCGGTGAGGCTGGTGAGGCGGTGCGGGGCGGCGGGGCCCGGCGGGAACGGCTCGATCCAGCCCGGCCCGGCGGCGAGCAGACGGACGTCCGGGACGTCCCGCCGGAGCCGGACCAGGCGGTACGCCCGACCGGTCACGGGGGTCTGCGACCAGACCACCACCACCCGGGGCCGGACCCGGGCCACGGCGCTGGCCAGCGCGGACCAGGGCAGCGCCGAGCCGAGATGCAGGCAGCCCCGACCGCGCTCGCGCAGCGCCGCGGCCAGGGCGTGCAGCCCGAGGCAGTGCGTCTCGTGCTCGGCGCCGGCGAGCAGCACCCCCTGCACGGGCAGCGGTCGCGTCGGTTCCCGACGGAAGACGTCCAGCCCGACCCGGACGCCTTCGGACAGGGCGTGCTCCACCGCGATCTCGGCGGCGCTGTCCCCGCGCAGCGCGCCCAGCAGCGGCAGGCAGACCTGCTCCCATACGGGCGCGACCCCGACCTCGGCGGCCAGGTCGAGCACCAGCCCGGCGACCTGGTTGTCGTCCAGGTCCTCGGCGGCGGCGATGAGCCGTTTACGGGCCGACTCGGCGGCCCCGGCCGGCATGTTCTCGGTCAGCAACGGTCGTACCCCCGGGTAGCTCTGCTACCTGGGGGTTCGTCCGGGCGACCCGATCCGGATGCGCCACCGGGAGATTCATCCGCGCCGGGCGGCTCCCCGACGCCGCAGCAGGTGCGCGACACTGCCCCACAGGCCCCGCCGGAACAGCAGCACGACCAGCACGAAGATGCCGCCGGTGACCAGCCCGATGGCCTCGAACCCGGAGAACGACAGCCAGTCCTCCAGCCGGACCACCAGCGCCGCGCCGAGCACGCCGCCCCACAGCGTGCCGATCCCGCCGAGCACCACCACGATGACCGCCTTGCCGGAGGTGGTCCAGTGCAGCACGTCCAGCGAGACGAACCGGTGGCCGACCGCGAACAGGCCGCCGCCGAGCCCGGCGAGGAACCCGGAGAGCACGAACGCGGTCAGCTTGTAGCGGTGCACCGGGTAGCCCAGCGCGCGGGCCCGCGCCGGGTTGTCCCGGATGCCGACCAGCACCCGGCCGAACGGCGAGTGCACGATCCGCCAGGCGGCGAGCAGGCCGAGCAGCACGACCGGCAGGATCGCGTAGTAGAAGTAGTAGTCGTCGGTGAGGTCGGCGCCGAAGAACGCGCGCGGCACGCCCTGGAGGCCGTTCTCGCCCTGGGTCACCGACCGCCACTCGTTGGCCACGTAGTAGACCATCTGCGCGAACGCCAGCGTGACCATCGCGAAGTAGATCCCGGTGCGCTTCACCGCGAGGTAGCCGATCGGCAGCGCGAGCAGCGCCGCGGCCAACGCCCCGGCCAGCACCGCGGCCGGGAACGGCAGGCCGGCGTGGATCGCGACCAGCCCGGTGACGTACGCCGAGGTGCCCCAGAACGCGGCGTGCCCGAACGACATCAGGCCGGTGAAGCCGAGCAGCAGGTCCACCGAGACGGCGAACAGCGCCCAGCAGAGGATGTCCACCGCCACCGCCGGGTAGAGCCCGTTGGGCAGCCAGAGCGCCACGGCCAGGCCGGCGGCGAGCAGCGCGTACCGGACCCAGCCGGGAGCCCGCGCGACGGCGAGCAGCCCGGACCGCGCTGCCGACTTCGCGACGGGGGTGTCCACCACACCGGTCATGCCGGGGCCTCCTCACGGCCGAACAGGCCGGCCGGGCGCCAGAGCAGCACGGCGGCCATCACCACGAACACGACGGTCTGCGACACGAGCGGGTAGTCGGACAGGTACGCCTCGCCCCACGCCTGGATCAGGCCGATGCCGAAGCCGGCGGCGACCGAGCCGAAGATCGAGCCGAGCCCGCCGATCACCACCACCGCGAAGACCACGATGATCAGGTCGGCGCCCATCAGCGGGTTGACCGCCCGCATCGGGGCGGCGAGCACCCCGGCCAGCCCTGCGAGCGCGATGCCGAAGCCGAACACCGGGGTGACCCACTTCCCCACGTCGATGCCGAACGCCCGGGTCAGCTCCGGCCGCTCGGTGGCCGCCCGGACCACCATGCCGATCCGGGTCCGCCCGAGCACCCACCAGACCGCCACGCAGAGCAGCACGGTGAAGCCGAGGATGAACACCCGGTACGTCGGGAAGTCGAAGAGCCCGAAGTCGACGGTCCCGCTCAGTTCGGCGGGCGTGGCGTACGGGCTGGACTGCACGCCGTACCGGGACTTGACCAGGTCCTGCAGGATCAGCGTCAGGCCGAAGGTGAGCAGGAAGTTGTAGAGCGGGTCGAGCCGGGTGAGCCGGTGGATCACCGCCCGCTCCAGCGCCATGCCGAGCAGGCCCAGCGCCAGCGGCATGATCACCAACGCGGCCCAGAACGGCACGCCCGCCTCGGCCAGCAGCACGTACGCCCCGAACGCGCCGAGCATGTAGAACGCGCCGTGGGCGAAGTTCACCACCCGGAGCATGCCGAAGATGACCGCGAGCCCGAGGGCGAGCAGGGCGTAGAACGCCCCGCCCACCAGCCCGTTGAACGTGTTCTGCAGGAAGCCGGACATGTCAGAGCTTGCAGTCGGCCGACGGGGCGCGGAACGCCTCGGCCGCCGGGATGGTCTTGAGGATCTTCACGTAGTCCCACGGCTCCTTCACCTCGGCCTGCGGCTTCACCTGGGCCAGGTAGGCGTCGTGCACGACCCGGTGGTCCTCCGCGCGGATCCTGCCGTTGCGCAGGAACAGGTCGTTGACGTCCTTGCCCTCCAGCTCCTTGACCACGGCGTCGGCGTCGTCGGTGCCGGCGGCCTGCACCGCCTCCAGGTACTGCATGGCGGCGGAGTAGTTCGCCGCGTGCGCGAACGACGGCCGGGTGCCGGTCGCGGACTGGAACCGGTCCGCCCACTCCCGGTTCTGCTGGTCGAAGTTCCAGTACCAGGCGTCGGTGTAGGTCGTGCCGGCCAGCGCGGCCGGGGTGAGCGAGTGGATGTCGGTGATGAACATCAGGCCGACGGCCAGCCCGACGCCCTTCTCCCGCAGCTTGAACTCGTTGTACTGCTTCACCACGTTGACCAGCTCGGCGCCGGCCTGCATGGTGCCCAGCACCTGCGGCTTCGGGTTCAACGTCGGCGCCTTGAGCAGGAACGACGAGTAGTCGCCGCTGGTGTTCGGGAACGGCGCGCCGTCGGAGCCGACGACCTGCCCGCCGGCCGCGGTGATGGCGGCGGTGAAGCTCTTCTGCATGTCCTGCCCGAACGCGTAGTTCGGGTAGAGGATGTACCAGTTCTTGCCGACCTGCTCGGTGGTCACCGTGCCGGTGCCGTGCGCCAGCATGTACGTGTCGTACGCGTAGTGGAACGTGTACTTGTTGCAGCTCTTGCCGGTCAGGTCCGTGGTCGCCGCGCCGATGTTGAAGTAGAGCTTCTTCTTCTCCTTGGCCACGTCGGCGACCTTCAGCGCGGCCGACGAGGTCGGCACGTCCAGGATCGCGTCGACGCCCTTGCGGTCGACCATCTCCTGGGCCTTGCTGTTGGCCACGTCCGGCTTGTTCTGGTGGTCGGCGGTCTCCACGCTGATGTTCTTGGTGACCGCGTCGTCGCCGTGCTTGGCCTTGAAGTCGGCGATGGCCATCTCCACGGCCTTGACCGAGTTGCGCCCGGACAGCTCCGAGTAGGCCCCCGACTGGTCGTTGAGCACGCCCAGCACGATCTTGTCGCCGGTCAGCTTCGAGTCACCGCCGGACTGCGGGCCACCGCCGCCGCAGCCGGCCACCAGCAGCGCCGCCGCCGAGGCGGCGGCCACACCCACGCTCCTACGCATGGTCATCCCCTTCGTCGCCGCGCGGTCCGCGCGGGTTCGGCCGTCGAATGTCAGATCCCGAGGTACGCCAGCAGCTCGCGTTCCCGCGAGCGCACCTCGGCGTTCTCCATCGCCTCCGCGATCCGGCCCTCGGCCAGCAGGTAGTGCCGGTCGGCGACACCGGTGGCGAAGTGCAGGTTCTGTTCCACCAGCAGCACGGTCACGCCGTGCTGCTTGGCCTCCCGCAGCAGGTCGCCGACCTGCTGCACGAGCAGCGGCGACAGCCCCTCGGTGGGCTCGTCGCAGAGCAGCAGCCGGGCGCCCATGCGCAGCACCCGGGCCAGCGCGAGCATCTGCTGCTCGCCGCCGGAGAGCATGGTCGCGGCCGAGTCACGCCGGGCGTGCAGCGCGGGGAACGCCTCGTACACCCGCGACAGCGGCCACGGGTCCGGGCCGACCCGGGGCGGCAGTGTCAGGTTCTCGGTGACCGTGAGCGTGGCGTACGCGCCCCGGTCGTCGGGGACCCAGCCGAGCCCGGCCCGCGCCCGCTTGTACGCCGGCAAGCGGCTGATGTCCCGCCCGTCGAGGCGCACCGTGCCACGCCGGCCGGGGTGCAGCCCCATCACGGAGCGCAGCAGCGTGGACTTGCCGGCGCCGTTGCGCCCGACCAGCGTGACCACCTCGCCGGCGGCCACCTCCAGGCTCACGTCGCGCAGCACCTGGGCCTCGCCGTACCAGGCGGACAGGTTCTCAATGCGCAGCATCCGTGGCTCCCAGGTAGGCGGTGATGACCCGCTCGTCGGCGCGGACCTGCTCGTACGGCCCCTCGACCAGCACCGTGCCGGCCTGGAGGACGGTGACCGTGTCGGCGAGCCGGCCCACCACGCTCATGTTGTGCTCGACCATCACCACGGTCCGGCCGGTGCGGACGGTGGCGATCAGCTCGACGGTGCGGTCGACGTCCTCCAGCCCCATCCCGGCGGTCGGCTCGTCGAGCAGCAGCACCTTCGGGTCCAGGGCCAACGCGATGGCCAGCTCCAGGGCCCGCTTGCGCCCGTACGCGAGCGCCTCGGCCGGGGCCTCGGCGAGGTCGGCGAGACCGACCATGGCCAGCAGCTCGTCGGCCCGCTCCCGGTAGCGGCGCATCAGCTTCGCCGACCGCCAGAACCGCCAGCCCAGCCCGCTGCGCGACTGGAGCGCCAACTCGACGTGTTCCCGCGCGCCGAGCTGCGGGAAGAGGCTGGTGATCTGGAACGACCGGGCCACGCCGAGCCGGGCGACCCGCTCCGGGGGCAGCCCGGTGACGTCCCGGCCGTCCAGCTCGATCCGTCCGCCGCTGGGCGGCAGGAAGCCGGTGAGCAGGTTGAACAGCGTGGTCTTGCCGGCGCCGTTCGGGCCCACCAGGGCGTGCACGGTGCCCGCCGCCACGTCCAGGTCGACGCGATCGACGGCCCGGAAACCCCGGAAGTCCCGGGTCAGCCCACGGGCCGACAGGATCGCTTGCCCGGCCATCGCCTCACCCCTCCGCAGGTCCGTCCGCCACGGCCGGGTCGGTGACCGGGGTCACAGGGCCGTCGCGTGCAGGAAACCTACGGGGCGCCGAACGGGTCGAGCCATGTCGATGCGCCACACATTCCCCCCGCGCGGCACGGGGCGGACCTCCACAGGCGCCGGGCCGGTGCCGGCCACTCCCGACCCATCGGCAGCCGTCGACATGTGGCCCGGCACCGTGACCGCGACCGGGGGCGGGCGCACCGGCCGACGGCGTACGGCGTCGCGGTCCTGGTCGAGGGCGGGCTCAGTCCGGGAACGTGACCACCCAGCGGGCGCCCTCGCCCCGGGCCAGCCGGTCCAGCGCCGCGGGCGCCTCGGCCAGCGACACCGTGCCGCTGACCAGTGGCGCCAGGTCGAGGTCGCCGGCGGCGAGCGCGGCGGCCAGCTCCGGCACCTCGCGGTCCGGGTCGGTCGAGCCGTAGACCGAGGACCGCAGCGTCCGCGCCGAGTGGAAGATGTCCAGCGCGGAGAGACTGAGCAGGTCGTCCCGGCCGCCCATGCCGACCACGGTGACCGCTCCCCCGCGCCGGGTCGCCCGCCAGGCGGTACGGATGGTGGCGGCCCGGCCCACGCACTCGAACGCGTGGTCCACCCCGCGCCCGTCGGTGCGGGCCCGGATCTGCCTGCCGAGCGTGTCGTCGGAGCGCAGGAAGTCGGTCGCGCCGGCGGCCAGCGCCAGCTCCCGTTTGGCCGCCACCACGTCGACGGCGAGGATCGGCGACGCGCCGGCCCGGCGGGCGGCGGTGAGCACGGCCAGCCCGACGCCGCCCAGCCCGATCACCGCGACCGACTCACCGGCGGCGACCCGGGCGGTGTTGCGGACCGCGCCGGTGCCGGTGAGCACCGCGCAGCCCAGCAGCGCCGCCTGCGCCAGCGGCAGCCCGGCCGGCACCGGCACGGCCGCCCGTTCCGGCACCACCACCTCCTCGGCGAGCGCGCCGAGCCCGAGCGTGACCTGCACCGGCTCCCCGGCGGCGGTCTCGCCGCGCGGCACCGAGGGGGCGCTGTTCGCGACACAGAGCCAGGGCTCGCCGTGCCGGCAGTGCCAGCAGTCACGGCAGGCGGGCGCCCAGTTGAGCACCACCGGCGTGCCCACGGGCAGCGCGGTGCCCGGCCCGGCCTCGGCCACCACGCCGGTCGCCTCGTGCCCCAGCACCAGCGGGTACCCGGGCGTCAGCGTGCCGTTCACCATGGCCAGATCGGAGTGGCAGAGGCCGGCGGCGCGGATCCGGACCCGCAGCTCACCCGGGCCGGGTGCGGGCAGGCGCACCTCCTCGACGGCCGGGGTCGCGCCCTGGCCGCGTACCACGAGCGCCCTCATCGCCGGAGCGCCTTCGGCGACGGCGGGGTGGGCGGCGCGACGGCGGGATACATGGCGTCCTTCGGGGTGGAGACCGGCGGTGGGGTCTCGACGCTACCCCCGACTAGTTTGGAGCCGACGCCGAGCCGAGGAGGCACCGTGGACTTCGCCCTGTCCGACGAGGAACGCGCGATCCGCGACACCGTCCGCGCGTTCGTCACCCGCGAGGTGATGCCGCTGGAGTCGGAGCTGCTGCGCCGCGAACGCGACCACCGCCCCGGCCTGGACCGCTCCGAGCTGCGCGAACTCCAGCTCAAGGCGAAGACGTTCGGTTTCTGGGGGCTGGCCACCCCGGAGGAGTACGGCGGGATGGCGCTGCCGGCGGTCATCCAGTCGTTGATCTGGACCGAGCTGGGACGCAGCTTCGTGCCGTTCCGCTTCGGCGGCGAGGCCGACAACATCCTGTTCCACGCCACCGAGGAGCAGAAGCACGAGTTCCTGCTTCCCACCATCGCCGGGGACCGGATCTCCTGCTTCGCCATCACGGAGCCGGGGGCCGGCTCGGACGCGGCGAACATCAAGCTTCGCGCGCGACGCGACGGCGACGACTGGATCCTCGACGGCGAGAAGACGTTCATCACCAACGGCAACGACGCCGACTTCGCCATCGTGGTGGCGGTGACCGACCCGGAGAAGGGGGCCCGGCGCGGCGGCGCGACCGCGTTCCTGGTCGACCGCGCGATGGGCTGGCGGTCGGAGTTCATCCAGACGATGGGCGAGGGCGGCCCCGCCTCGCTCGTCTTCGACGGCGTACGGGTGCCGCACCGCAACATCCTCGGCGAGATCGGGCAGGGCTTCACGCTCGGCATGGAGTGGATCGGCAAGGGCCGCTACACCATCCCCTCGCACGCGGTCGGCATCGCCGAACGGGCCCTCCAGATGGCGATCGACCATGCCAACACCCGGGAGACGTTCGGCGCCCCGATCGCCACCAACCAGGCCATCCAGTGGATGATCGCCGACTCGGAGACCGAGTTGGAGGCCGCCCGCTGGCTGATCCTGCGCTCGGCCTGGACGGTCGATGCGGGCCTGGACCCCCGGCACGGCCTCCTCGATGGGCAAGCTCTACGGCGCCGGCATGGTCAACCGCGTGGTGGACCGGGTGCTCCAGATCCACGGCGGCATGGGTTACACCCGGGAGCTGCCGATCGAGCGCTGGTACCGGCAGGTGCGGCTGTACCGCATCTTCGAGGGCACCGACGAGATGCAGCGGCTGATCATCGCGCGGGACCTGCTGCGCGGCTACACGAGGATCGGCGGCCACCTGGCCTGAGCCGGAGTGTCCGAACCCTGACGGACGGCAACCGGAGACGCGCACGACACGCGCTCGCACCGCAACGTCGTCGTCATGTGGCAGATGATCCTGTGGGCCGACGGGTACCTCGCCCGCTCCGGCGTCGACTGCCGGTTCGGGCCGGCGACGACGGCCGCCACCAAGCAGTGGCAGAGCGCCCGGGGTCTCGTCAGCGAGGCGTCGTCGGCTCCAGGACCCTGCTCTCCTACACGTCCGCGACCTTCAGCATCTGCTCCTGAACACGGGCGGAGCGGCCGGTGTGCCCGGAGAGGGACGCCGGCCGCTCCGCCCGGGTCAGTCGGTCAGCGCCTCGACCGCCCGGTCCACGTCCGCCTCGGTGGTGTAGAGGTGGAACGAGGCGCGGACCCGGCCGGCCCGCACCGCCGCCCGCACGCCGGCCCGGGCCAGCCTCTCCTGCGCGTCCGGCACCGCGACGGTGACGATCGCGCTGTCGCCGGGCGGTCGGCCCAGCCCGGCCAGGAACCGGTTGGCCAGCGCCACGTCGTGGTCGCGCACCGCCGCCGGGTCGAGTTCGGCGAGCAGCTCCAGCGCCGGAGCCGCGCCGGCGTAGCAGAGCCAGGACGGGGAGATGTCGAACCGGCGGGCGTCGTCGGCCAGCCGCAGCGGCAGGCCGTAGAAGGAGGCGCTCGGGTCGCGGCCGGCGTACCAACCGGCGGCGTCGGCACGCATCCGCTCGCGCAACGCCGGGGCCAGGTAGGCGAAGGCCGTGCCGCGCGGCGCCATCAACCACTTGTACGCCCCCACCAGCACCGCGTCCGCCCGGTCCGCCGCGAACGGCAGCCATCCGCAGGCCTGGGTGGCGTCGACCACCACCAGCGCGCCGTGCGCCCGGGCCGCCGCGACGATCTCGTCGTACGGGGCGACCGTGCCGTCGGCGGACTGCACCAGGCTGAACGCCACCAGGTCGGTGTCCGCGTCGATGGCGTCGACCAGGCCGTCGAGCGGCACGGTACGCACCCGCACGCCGCGCTCCTCCTGCACCAGCCAGGGGAACAGGATCGAGGTGAACTCGGCCTCGGGCACCACCACCGTGGCCCCCGGCGGCAACGACGCCGCGATCGGCGCCGCCAACTGGGACACGGCCGCGCCGATGCTCACGTCGGCCGCGTCCACGCCGACCAGCCGGGCGAACGCGGCCCGGGAACGCCCGACCGACTCGTCCCACACCTCGAACGACACCCGGCCGGTCCGCCAGTCGGCGAGCACCTGCTGCATCGCCGTCCACACCGGATCGGGCGGCAACCCGTAGGTCGCCGTGTTCAACCAGCCCGGCTCCGGTTGCCACAACTTCCGTGCCTGCTCCAGCTCCATGCCACCGACGCTAGCCACCCCCACCGCCCATCCGACACCGCCAATCCCACCCCCGTGGCCCACCCCGCTCACTTCCCGCCCACTTCCCGCCCCGCTCCCTCCCCCGGCCCGATCGACGATCTTGCAGTCCCGGCCCCTTCGGTGCGAGCTTCATCCGTTTCGCCCGGGCGGAAAGTGCATGATCGCGCGAGGGAGACGGCGTCGGTGCCGCAGCGAGGAAGGGTCGACCGAGAGCGATATGCCTCTCGGGCATAAATATGACGGAGAGGCAACTCGCTGGGACCTGTCCCGGGCAGGTCTGGCCTCGCCGGGCAGACCGGTCCAGTCGGGTCGGGCTCTCCAGTCGGTCAGGGCTCCGGTTGGGCCGGGCCGGCCAGATTGCGCTGCGCCGGGTCGCGAGAGGCCGGGCCGGACCAGGTCAGGCCCAGCCGGACCGGACCAGGTCAGGCCCAGCCGGACCGGACCAGGTCAGGCCCAGCCAGGCCGGGTCAGGCCCAGCCAGGCCGGGTCAGGCCCAGCCAGGCCGGGTCAGGCCCAGCCAGGCCGGGTCAGGCGGTGGAGCCCGCGAGCGGGCGCTCGGCGCCGGGCGGGGCGTCCTCGGCGGGGCGCTCGTCGTCGTCCTCGTCGAGCATGCTGTTCTCGTCGAACGGGCGGTCGCCGGCCAGCACGGCGCGGGCCTGGTCCCGGTCGAACTCCCCGGTCCAGGTGCCGACCAGCACGGTCGCCACGGCGTTGCCGGCGAAGTTGGTCAGCGCCCGGGCCTCGGACATGAACCGGTCGATGCCGACGATCAGGCCGACGCCGTCGACCAGGTCCGGCCGGTGCGACTGGAGGCCGCCGGCCAGCGTGGCCAGCCCGGCGCCGGTCACGCCGGCCGCGCCCTTCGACGCGATCACCATGAACACCAGCAGCGAGATCTGCTCCCCGACCGCGAGCGGCTTGCCCAACGCGTCGGCCACGAAGAGCGCGGCCATGGTCAGGTAGATGGCGGTGCCGTCGAGGTTGAACGAGTAGCCGGTGGGGACCGTGATGCCGACGACCGGCCGGCTGACGCCGACGTGCTCCATCTTCGCGATCAGCCGGGGCAGCGCCGACTCGGACGACGAGGTGGAGAGGATCAGCAGGAACTCGCGGCCCAGGTAGCGCAGCAGCGAGAAGATCGAGATCCCGGCGATCAGGCGCAGTAGCAGGCCGAGCACCACGATCACGAAGATCAGGCAGGTGGCGTAGAAGCCGAGCATGATCTGCGCCAGGCTCTTCAGCGCGTCCACGCCGGTGGCGCCGACCACCGCCGCCATCGCGCCGAACGCGCCGATCGGCGCCAGCCACATGATCATCGCCAGCACCTTGAAGACCAGGCGCTGGAGCACGCCGATCGCCCGCAGCACCGGCTCGCCCCGGCGGCCCATGCCCTGCACCGCGAAGCCGACCAGCAGCGCCACCAGCAGCGTCTGCAACACCTCGCCCTCGGTCAGCGCGGAGACCAGCGTGGTCGGGATGATCCCGAGCAGGAAGTCGACAGTGCCGGCGCTCTCGTCACCGGCCGCCGACCGGCCGGCGTCGGCCACGTCCGGGCCCAGGTCCAGGCCGGCGCCGGGGTGGATGAGGTTGCCGACCACGAGGCCGATCGCCAGCGCCACCGTGGACATGACCAGGAAGTAGCCGAGCGCGAGGCCGCCGACCTTGCCGACCTTGGCCGCCTGCCGGACCGAACCGACGCCGAGCACGATGGTGCAGAAGATGACCGGGCTGATCATCATCTTGATCAGGTTCACGAAGCCGGTGCCGAGCGGTTTCAGCGCCTTGCCGACGTCCGGTGCGACCAGGCCGACCACGATGCCGGCGACGACGGCGAGAATGACCGCCAGGTAGAGGTACCGGGTCCGGTCGCGGCGGGCGGGCCGGACGTCCTCGGGGGCGGAGGTGGTGGTGTCCATCTCCATACTGTGAGGCAGGTCTCAGTGAACCGCACGATCACGGCGTGGCCCGGCCGCGGTCAACGGATGTTGCCGGTGTGCCCGAGCGAGTAGCGGCCGGGCTGCGGCCAGACGGTCAAGCCGTGCGGCCCCCTGCCGACCGGTATACGGGCCAGCAGTTGGCCGTTCTCCGTACTCAATACGTACACCTCGTCGTGGTACCGCCCGGAGAGCCAGAGGCGCTTCCCGTCTGACGAGAGCCCGCCCATGTCCGGGCTGCCGCCGCCGGGAATCCGCCAGGTCGCGGTGGATCGCAGACCCGGCAGGTCGAGCACTGTCACACTGCCCTCGTCGCGGTTGGTGACGTAGGCATGCCGGGCGTCGCGACTGAAGTAGATACCGTGCGCGCCACGCCCGGTGCGGATGAAGCCGGTCTGCCGAGTCGCCCCACCGTCGAAGACGTAGACGCCGTTGGCGCGCATGTCTGCCACGAGGAAGTGCTGCCCGTCCGGTGTCAGCCGGGTGTCCTGCGGCATGCCGTCACTCGTCTCGGTGAGCCGAAACTCGCGCACCTTGCGGAGCGTGGTGGTGTCGAGCACCAGCATCCGGTTGGCGAACTCGCAACTGAACAGCATGGTCCTGCCGTCAGCGGAGTAGTCCATGTGGTTGATGCCGCCGCACTCGGGGAACCGGACCGACCGCGCCCGCTGCCAGGTGGCCACGTCGTAGAAGTCCAGCCGCTGGTACGCCTCGGCCACCACGATCGCCTGCTTGCCGTCCGGGGTGAAGTAGAGGTTGTACACGTCTTCGAGCTTTCTGAACCGGCCTGGCTCGCCGGTGCGCGCGTCGATCGGCACCAGGCCGCCGTTGGGGATCTGACTGGATGCCACATAGAGCGTGCGCAGGTCGTAGGAGGGCACGACGTGCTGGGGCTCCGGGCCACCCGGGAACTTCCGCACCACCTGGTAGGTCGCGGGGTCGATCACCCAGACGTCGTTGCTCTTGGTGTTCGGCACGTAGACCAGGGGTCGGTCGTCGCGCACGCGCGGGACGAGCTTGTCGGGACCGGCGGCGGCATACACGTCGCCGGGCGTCGGGTACGCCGGCATGCCGGTCACCAACGGACCGATCGTCCGGGCGGGACCGCCATCGGACGGGCCGGTCAGGGCCTCCTCCCCGGGCGGGCGATCAGTGCACGCCATGAGCCCCGCCGACAGGAGCAGGGCCGACGAGAGCGCCAGGAGCGACCGAGGCGTCATCTCCCCAATATAGGGCATTTACGATTAAATAATCTCGGTGATTCGCTCAGCCGGGTGCGGGCAGGTCCGTGAGCGTGGCCGCCATCTCCGCGCGTACCCGAGGCAGCGGCCAGCCGGCGAGTTCGGCCAGGCCGTGCCGCTCCCGCAGCCGCCGCACCGCCGCCAGGCCGACCAGGTAGCCGCAGCGCCCGGGCAGGTCGCCACGCAGCGGCGAGTCCCGCTTGAGGAAGTAGGCGGCGTGGTGGTCCGGGTCGGTGGCGTCCAGGTCGGCCCGGACCCGACCCAGGATCTCCGGCCAGCGGCGGCGACACTCGTCCAGCCAGGCCCGGTGGCCGGGACGACCGAACCAGAGGTACGCCTCGCTCGGCCGGCCCGGGTCGAGTTCGGCGGTGACCTGGGTGGCCAGCCCCTCGGCGAAGAGATGGGTCGCCACCCCGTGCTCGGGCCAGCCGCGGATCCCGGCCCGGCGGTCGTGCACCACGTGCGCGGCCTCGTGCCGCACCAGCAGCCCGTCGTCGTCCGGTGGGCCGAGGCGCTCGACGGCGAGGAAGAGCGCGTAGCGACCGCCCAGGTCGTCAGCCCAGCCGTTGGCCTGGTGCAGCCCGACCAGCACCACGCACTCGACCGGCCCGCCCGCACCGGACCAGCCCAGCGCCCCGGCCGCGTCCGCGACGCCGGCGGGCAGCAGGTCGCGTACCGCCTCGGCGCGGGCGGCCAGGTCGGCGACCCGGTCGCGGAGCCCGGCCACGGCGGCGGTCACGGCCGCCGGTGCGGACCAGTCGCCGTCCCGGTCGAGCACCCGGAACACGTCCGGGTGCCGGTCCAGGTAGCTGGACCGCCAATGCCGCGGCCAGCGGTCGGCCGGCGCCGACCGGCATTCGCGCAGGCAGGTTAGCGCGTCGGGCACCAGGTCACGCACGTGCAGCAAATGATCGGGCGGCATCCCTTCGATGATGCCCGATCACCACCCGGGCCGCCCGGTCAGCTCACGTTGGCCGGGCCCAGCACGCTCTTCAGGTCCCCCATCAGCGCGGTGGTCGCGGCGACCCGGAACGGCCCGAGACGCAACGTGGTGACCTTGCCGCCGTTGAGCAGCTTGACGTGCACCTCGGTGTCGCCGGGGTGCAGCACCAGCGTCTCCTTGAGTCGCTCGACCAGCGGCGGGGTGCAGCGGTGCACCGGGATGGTCAGCGTGACCGGTTTGTTCGCCGGGTTGCTGGTGACGTCCGGCATGGACATGTCCATCGCCATGATCCGGGGGGTGTCGTCCCGACGGTCCACCCGGCCCTTGACCACCACGATGGCGTCCTCGGCGATGTACTGCCCGATCACCTCGTAGGTGTTGGGGAAGAACAGCGTCTCGACGCCGCCGGCGAGGTCTTCGAGCGTGGCCGAGGCCCAGGCCCGGCCCTGCTTGGTGACCCGGCGCTGGACGCCGGAGAGGATGCCGGCGAGCGTGACCACCGCGCCGTCGGGCACGGTGCCCTCCTCGGACAACGCGGCGATGGTGGTGTCGGCCGCCGCGCCGAGCACGTGTTCCAGGCCGAACAGCGGGTGGTCGGAGACGTACAGGCCGAGCATCTCGCGCTCGAACGCCAGCTTGTCGCGCTTGTCCCACTCGCTGTCGGCGATGACCGGCATGACGGTGGTGCTGCCGCCGGTGTCCGCGTCGCCGAAGCCGGCGCCGAACAGGTCGTACTGGCCTACCGCCTCCTTGCGCTTGACGTCGGCGTACGCGTCGATGGCGTCGGCGTGCACGGCGAGCAGGGCCTTGCGCGGGTGGCCGAGCGAGTCGAACGCGCCGGCCTTGATCAGCGATTCGATGGTCTTCTTGTTGCAGGCCACCGCGTCGACCTTGGACAGGAAGTCGTAGAAGTCGGCGTACTCGCCCTTCTCCTCGCGGCACCGCATGATCGAGGCGACCACGTTCGCGCCGACGTTGCGGACCGCGCCGAGGCCGAACCGGATCTCCTTGCCGACCGGGGTGAACGGGCCGGCGGAGGTGTTCACGTCCGGCGGCAGGACCTGGATCCGCATCCGGCGGCACTCGGACAGGTAGAGCGCCATCTTGTCCTTGTCGTCACCGACGGAGGTGAGCAGCGCCGCCATGTATTCCGCCGGGTAGTGCGCCTTGAGGTAGGCGGTCCAGTACGACACCAGGCCGTACGCGGCGGAGTGGGCCTTGTTGAACGCGTAGCCGGCGAACGGGACCAGCACGTCCCACACCGCCTGGATGGCGTCGTCGGGATAGCCGTTCGCGCGGCAGCCGTCCCGGAACGGGACGAACTCCTTGTCCAGGATCTCCTTCTTCTTCTTGCCCATCGCGCGGCGCAACAGGTCGGCCTGGCCGAGCGTGTAGCCGGCGAGGATCTGCGCGGCGCGCTGCACCTGCTCCTGGTAGACGATCAGGCCGTGGGTGGGGGCGAGGATCTCGCGCAGCGGCTCCTCCAGCGCCGGGTGGATCGGGGTGATCTCCTGGAGGCCGTTCTTGCGCAGCGCGTAGTTGGTGTGCGAGTCCACACCCATCGGGCCGGGCCGGTAGAGCGCCAGCACGGCGGAGATGTCCTCGAAGTTGTCCGGCTTCATCATCCGCAGCAGCGAGCGCATCGGCCCGCCGTCGAGCTGGAACACGCCGAGCGTGTCGCCGCGCGCGAGCAGCTCGTACGCGGCCTTGTCGTCCAGCGGCAGGCCGAGCAGGTCCAGCTCCTTGCCGTGGTTGAGCTGGATGTTCTTCACCGCGTCGTCGATGATGGTCAGGTTGCGCAGGCCGAGGAAGTCCATCTTCAGCAGCCCGAGCGACTCGCAGGTCGGGTAGTCGAACTGCGTGATGATGACGCCGTCGGCGTCGCGTCGCATCAGCGGGATGTGCTCGATGATCGGCTCGGCGGACATGATGACGCCGGCCGCGTGCACACCGGTCTGGCGGATCAGGCCCTCGATGCCCTTCGCGGTCTCGATGACCTTCTTGACGTCCGGGTCGGTCTCGTAGAGGCCACGGATCTCGCCCGCCTCGGCGTAGCGCGGGTGCTTCGGGTCGAAGATGCCGGAGAGCGGGATGTCCTTGCCCATGACGGCCGGGGGCATGGCCTTGGTGATCCGGTCGCCGACCGCGTACGGGAAGCCCAGCACCCGGGCCGAGTCCTTGATCGCGGCCTTCGCCTTGATCGTGCCGAACGTGGCGATCTGCGCGACCTTGTCCTCGCCCCACTTGTCGGTCACGTACTTGATGACCTCGCCGCGTCGGCGCTCGTCGAAGTCGATGTCGACGTCCGGCATCGAGACGCGCTCCGGGTTGAGGAACCGCTCGAAGATCAGACCGTGCGGGATCGGGTCGAGGTCGGTGATGCCCAACGCGTACGCGACGAGCGATCCGGCCGCCGAGCCGCGGCCCGGGCCGACCGCGATGCCCTGGTTCTTCGCCCACTGGATGAAGTCGGCGACCACGAGGAAGTAGGACGGGAAGCCCATCTGGATGATGACGCCCAGCTCGTACTCGGCCTGGACGACGTGGCCCTCCGGGATGCCGTTCGGGAAGCGGCGCTTGAGCCCGGCGAACGTCTCCTTGCGGAACCAGGACTCCTCGGTCTCGCCGTCCGGGATCGGGAACCGCGGCATCAGGTTGTGGAACGTGAACATGCCGGTCGGATCGACCTTCTCGGCCACCAGCAGCGTGTTGCGGCAGCCCTGCTGCCACAGCTCGGACGAGTCGACCGCGCGCATCTGGTCGGCGGACTTGACGAAGTAGCCGCCGCCCTCGAAGCGGAACCGGTTGGGGTCGGCGACGTTGCTGCCGGTCTGCACGCAGAGCAGCACGTCGTGCGCCTCGGCCTGCGCCTCGTGCGTGTAGTGCGAGTCGTTGGTGACCACCGGCGGGATGTCGAGCTTGTGGGCGATCTCGGTGAGCCCGTCGCGGACCCGGCGCTCGATGTCGAGGCCGTGGTCCATGATCTCCAGGAAGTAGTTCTCCTTGCCGAAGATGTCCTGGTACGCGGCGGCGACCTTGAGCGCCTCGTCGAACTGGCCGAGCCGCAGCCGGGTCTGCACCGCGCCGGAGGGGCAGCCGGTGGTGGCCATGATGCCCTCGGCGTGCTCGGCGATCAGCTCCATGTCCATCCGGGGCCACTTGACGTAGTGGCCCTCCATCGAGGCGCGGGAGTTGAGCCGGAACATGTTGTGCAGGCCGGTGCGGTTCGCCGCCCACATGGTCATGTGGGTGATGGCGCCGTTGCCGGAGACGTCGTCGCTCTTCTGCTCGGGGCGTCCCCACTTGACCCGCGCCTTGTGGAAGCGCGACTCCGGCGCGACGTACGCCTCGACGCCGAGGATGGGCTTGACCCCGGCGGCCATCGCCTGCTTGTAGAAGTCGTTCGCGCCGTGCATGTTGCCGTGGTCGGTGATCGCCACGGCCGGCATGCCGAGCCTCGCCGCCTCGGCGAACAGGTCCTTGAGGCGGGCCGCACCGTCGAGCATCGAGTACTCGGTGTGTACGTGCAGATGCGCGAACGAATCGCCCATGCGTGGCGCCCCCCGGGTTGTGGATCAAGCTGCGTCGGAGTCGACCGACCCACCCTACCGAGGTGATCTCGGCGGCTCCATTGGCCACGCGGGCGGTGGTGGTGGCCGTCTCTCCGGCGACTCCGCACGTACGCCACACGATGCTGTATCTGGTTGCCATAGTGTGTGGCACACAGTATCGTGTGACGCATGGTCAGCGACGAGGTCCTCCGGACCCATCTCCAGGAGCTGCGACGCGGCACGGTCGTGGTGGCCAGCCTGGTCGCCCTGCGCCGCCCCGACTACGGCTACGCCCTGCTGCAACGATTGGCCGCGCACGGCTTCGCGGTCGACGCCAACACGCTCTACCCGCTGCTGCGCCGGCTCGAGGAACAGGGCCTGCTCACCAGCGAGTGGAACACCGAGGAGAGCCGGCCGCGCAAGTTCTACCGCACCAGCGACGACGGCGAGACGGTGCTGGGCCGCCTGCTCGACGACCTGACCGCGGTGCGGACGTCCGTCACCCAGTTGATCGAAGGAGTAGGGCGATGAGTTCCCTGACCGACCGTTACCTGGCGGCCACGCTGCGGACCGTGCCCGCGCCGCGCCGCGCCGAGCTCGCCGAGGAGCTGCGCGCCTCCATCGCCGACATGATCGACGACCGGACCGCCGGCGGGCAGGACCACGCCGCCGCCGAGCGCGAGGTGCTCACCGAGATGGGCCGCCCCGAGCAGCTCGCCGCCCGCTACAGCGACCGCACGCTCCAGCTCATCGGCCCGCGCTACTACCTGCTCTGGTGGCGGGTGCTGCGCACCCTGCTCACCTGGATCCCGGCGGCGGTCGGCGTGATCACCGGTCTCGTCACGGCCACCGTCGGCGACGAGCCCGGCCGGGCCATCGGCGCGGCGATCTCGGTCGCGCTCCAGACCGCGGTGCAGGTCGCGTTCTGGGTGACGCTGAGCTTCGCCGTCCTGGAACGCACCCGGGCGCCGCTGGGCCTGCCGGAGTGGACCGTCGACCAGCTCCCCGAGGAGAGCCGCGACCGGCAGATCAGCCAGCCGGACAGCGTGGCCTCGGTGGTCTTCCTGCTCGGCACCGTCGCGGTCCTGGTCGGGCAGCACTTCCAGCGGTGGGCCACCGACGACGGCTCCCGGCTGCCGGTGCTCGACCCGGCACTGTGGAGCTTCTGGCTCCCCGCCCTGATCGTGGTGCTGCTCGCCACCGTCGGCCTGGAGGTCGCGAAGTACCGGGCCGGCCGCTGGACCTGGCCGCTGGTGGCGGTCAACGCGCTGCTCAACCTGGCGTTCGCGGGCCCGGTGGTCTGGCTGCTGCTCACCGACCGGCTGCTCAACCCGGAGCTGGTCGAACGGTTCACCTGGCTGCGCGACGGCGGGGCGGACGACGTGGCCCGCGTCGCCGTCGTGGTCACCGTGGTCATCGCGGCCTGGGACGTGGTCGACAGCCTGGTCAAGGCCCGGCGCGCCGCCCGCTGAGACCTCCGCCGGCCCGGCGCCGCCCGTCGAGGGTGCGCCGGGCCGTCCGGTACGCGGCGGTCAGCCCGCCGCCCGCCACTCCCGCGCCAGCAGGGCGTAGACCGCCTCGTCGGTCCACTCGCCCTTGACGAACTCGTTCTCCCGCAGGTGCGCCTCGCGACGCATGCCCAGCCGTTCCAGCACCCGGGCCGAGGCGGTGTTGCGGGCGTCCAACCGGCCGACGATCCGGTGCAGGCCCAGGCCCTCGAAGCCCAGCCGCAACAACTCCCGGGCCGCCTCCGTCACGTAGCCGTGGCCGGTGTGGTCGGGATGGGCCACGTAACCGATCTCGCCCTGCCGGTGCTCCGCGCTGGTCCAGGTAAGCAGCACGTCCCCGACGAACACGCCGGTGTCGGCAAGCGTCACGGCCAGGTTGAGCACGTCGCCCGGCGCGCGCAGCGCGGTGCGCCGGACCAGCCGGTCGATCGCCGCCCGGGCGGCGACGTCGTCGTACGGCTGGTGGTAGAGGAACCGGGTGACCTCCGGGCGGCCCCGGTAGTCCCGGACCACGGCGAGGTCGTCGGCGGTGAAGGCACGCAGCACCAGGCGCGCGGTGCGCAACGGCAGATCGGGTACGAGCACCCCGGCAGGCTACGGGCTGCCGGCGCCCCGGTCAGCCCGGTTTCGGCGGGCGTGACGCCAGCGGGTCAGGCGACCGACTTCGCGTGGCAGACGAACGCCTGCCAGGAGCGTGGCGTGAAGGCCAGGACCGGGCCCTGCCGATCCTTGCTGTCCCGAACGGCGACCACACCGGGGAGGTTGTCGGCGACCTCGACGCAGTTCCCGCCGTTCGTCCCGGACTTCGTTGACGTACGCCACCGGGCGTTGGTCAGGTCCATGTCAGTGCCGCCTCCTTGATCAGTGCCAGGGAAAGCTTCCGGGGAAGGGCGTCCCGGACGACGCTCTCCCAGGTGCGTTGAAGCTCAGCAATCTCGGCCGAACCGCTGACCGTCTCCGATCGGACCTGGTTGTCGGCCGAGGGCGGAATCGTCCGGCATGGTCGCCAGGATGAAGCCGCCTTGCAGCCCAGGGTAGAGCCCGGTCTCCTCGGGCACGACATGTATCCGGACGTGCGGCAGCTCAGCAGCCGCAGCCAGGTGTTCCGACTGTTCCCGCATGATCATTCGGCTGTCATTGACGGTGCGCCGCAGGACGGCCACGTCGAGCACCACCACGAGGCGAGGCGGATTCTCCCGATTCAGGATCGACTGGCGGTCGATACGGGAGCGAACCCGCTGTTCGATCTGCTCAGGGGTGAGATGGCCTCCCGCGTGCAGGATCGCCCGTGCGTACCCCTCGGTCTGCAGCAGTCCCGGCACGAACGCGGGTTCGTACCAGCGCAGGGCCGTTGCCTGCTCCTCGACACTGATCCATTCGCGGAGCCAAGGCGGGGCCAGGTCCAGAACTGACAGCCGATCGAGCAACCGTCCGAAGATGCCACCCGTCTGCAGCGCCCTGTCGATAGCCGCCGCATAGTCGGTGGTGGGCGGCCTGCTTCCAGTCTCCACGGCACTGACATGCGTGCCGGAGTAGCTGATCAGTCGACCGAACTCCTCCTGGTTGAGCCCTCGCGTCGTCCGGAGACGGCGCAGCTCGTCGAGCAGGATCTCCGCCGCAGTCATGGTCACGGTCCCCAATCTTTCCCCAATCCCCAGCCCCATCTCCTCAGCGCCTCTCACCAGTGGAGAAGCCTCCCGCCAGCGTCACTCCACAAGCGCCGGATTGCTTCCGCGACCGATCTGTCAACACGCAGAGTTTCATACCGAAGACCAACAGTGAAGGCCGGCTCCCGGCTAGCAACCTCATCGGAGGTGGACATGGGTCGGTGGAAGTGGTTCCAGCGGCAGGACGAGCCCGTCGACGTGGTGCAGTGCCCGGCGTACGCGCACCGGGGCGGCGCCTACGGCACACACGGTCCGGAGGCGTCGGCCGACGACCGTCCTTCGGACCGGCCCCGGGACGGACGAGCCGGCCACGACACCAGGCATGCGCGGAGCGCCTCGTGACGGGGGCGGAGCAGCGGCTGCCCGAGCCGCCGTTCGCCGTCGTCATGGCCGGCTACGTCGTCGACCTGCACCATCGGGACGTGTGTTCCCGGTGCCGGCCGGACGGCGGCTGCGAACGGCTCACCCGGGCCGGGGAGACGCTCCGGGCGTGGCGGGACCGGAAGCGCGGGTGACGCCGCGTGCCGGGGAGCTGTTGGAGATCAGCCGGGCGGCCTCGGTCCAGTTCGTCCGGCCGATCATGTTCCGCGTGATCAGGACGCTGGACTGGACCACGTACGACGGGTGGGCCTGGCTGGAGGGTTACGAGCTGGACGCCACCGGCGACGCTATCGCCCGCCGGACCGTCTTCGTCCGGCCGGCGGCCCTGCGCCGACTGTCGCCGACCAGCCCACCAGCCCACCAGCCCACCAGCCCACCAACCGACGCGGCAACGCACCGGTACGGCGTAGTGGCGGTATCCCGGGTCTGGGATACCGCCACTACGCCGAGCTGGTGTCGATCAAGAAGGGGGTCAGCCGACCGCGGCCATGACCTCGTCGGAGACGTCGAAGTTGGCGTAGACGTTCTGCACGTCGTCGCAGTCCTCCAGCACGTCGATCAGCTTGAAGATCTTGCGGGCGCCCTCCTCGTCCAGCGGCACGTTCACGCTGGGGATCAGGGAGGACTCGGCCGACTCGTACTCGATGCCGGCGTCCTGCAACGCGGTCCGGACCGCGATCAGGTCACCCGGCTCGGAGATCACCTCGAACGCCTCGTCGAGGTCGTTGACCTCCTCGGCGCCGGCGTCGAGGACGGCCATCATCACGTCATCCTCGGAGGTGCCGGCCTTCGGCACGATCACCACGCCCTTGCGGGAGAACATGTAGGACACCGAGCCGGCGTCGGCCAGCGAACCGCCGTTGCGGGTCAGCGCGGTGCGGACCTCGGTGGCGGCGCGGTTGCGGTTGTCGGTCAGGCACTCGATCAGCATCGCCACGCCGTTCGGGCCGTAGCCCTCGTACATGATCGTCTGCCAGTCGGCGCCGCCGGCCTCCAGGCCGGAGCCCCGCTTGACCGCGCGGTCGATGTTGTCGTTCGGGACGGAGTTCTTCTTCGCCTTCTGGATGGCGTCGAAGAGCGTCGGGTTGCCGGCCGGGTCGCCGCCGCCGGTGCGGGCCGCCACCTCGACGTTCTTGATCAGCTTGGCGAACATCTTGCCGCGCTTGGCGTCGATCACGGCCTTCTTGTGCTTGGTGGTCGCCCACTTTGAGTGGCCGGACATCTGATACCTCCGTCTGTTGACCCACGCCTGCGTCGACTGCTCGCGCCGGCACCCCACCGCCCGGGGACCGGGCGCCGCGAGCCGCAGCACCCCGACGGCTCCGCGTGATGGGCTGGGGCGGTGACGGCCCTGCCGAACCGTCGGCAATCCTACCGAGGCCGCGCCCCGGGCGTCGCACACCCGCCGGCCGGATGCGGCAACCGGGCCGGAGTCACCGCCGCGCCGGGCGGATGACGGAGATCCGACAATCATTCGGGTACGCCCCGGGCCGCCGCGCCCGATGGACACCACGCCACCCGTCGGATGGCGATCATGTCGCGTATTGGCGTCGACCTGCGTCTTTGGCTCGGCCGGCGGCACACGCTCAACCGAACAGCCAACCGGGCCCAACGACGGGCCAGTCTCTCCTGCCTTGTCCGGTCCTACGGAGCCGATTGGCATCCGGCTAGCCTCCAAATCTCCGAAAGCGATGAGCGGAGGAAGCGTGCTCGAGACGTTCGACGAATTCTCCGCCGGAATCGACATGCTGGGGCCCCAGGGCGTGGACGCCCTGAATGGTTTCTCCCTCATCGTCGAACTGCCCGCGGCGCGGGACCTCCAAGGACTGGACGCGTTGCGGCGTGAACTGGGCGCGCGACTCTACCGGGCGGTGGCGGAAGTGCTGGAGGCCAGCGAGCTGCACGAGGTGGACACGCTGCGGCTGGACTGGAGCGACGGGGACGTCGGCGTGGTCTACAAGGAGCCCTCCTTCGGTTTCCGCATCGACATCCGGCGGGACCTGCGGATCACCCTCAGCCGTTCGGGATCGTCGCTGCGGTTGTTCCACAACTGGTACCGGCTCCTGATGCCGTACATCCGGGGGCTCGTCTCCCGAATCGCGATCGACCTGTCCGAGGTGCTGCACTCCGACTTCGATCTGCAACCCCTGCGCGCCGCCTACCGCTTCTCGATGATCGTCTACGACTTCATTCCGGTGCACCGGCAGAAACCGGTCAGCAGCCACGAACTGATCGGACCGCTGCTGTCCCGCCGACCCGACGAGGACGGCCGGTTCCGTCCGGTGCCGACCGGCCAGGACGCGGCCAGCTCGCTGCGCACCGGTCGGCTCGACATCAAGATCTCCAATTTCCGGGAGGCCTCCCCCGGCGTGCACCTGCGGGAGGTCTACGACATCCAGGCTCCGGCCAATCAGGGCTACCGGGGCATCTGGCTGGACTTCCACTCCATCGCCGAGACGATCGGCTCGGACAATGCGGAGCCGGGTGCCCGCATCGCGCCCCGTCCGGATTTCCTGCTGGAGAACTACGAGGTGCCGTACCGCGACTTCTTCCGCGACCGGGTGGTGAAGGGTTTCATGGCGGACTTCTTCCGGGAATGGAACTTCTCCTGTGCCGTCGGCACGATGCCATGAGTCAGGAATCGCTCAACACGCTCCAGGTCGTCGGGTTGGCCGTCACGCTCACCCTGAGTGTCGTCGCCCTGATCCTCTCCTGGCAGAACAACCGCGCCACGGCCCGGGAGGCGCGGATCGCCGGCGAACAGCTGGAGGCGTCGGTGGTGCCGGTCGCCATGATTCAGGACTCCCGGCTCACCTGGCGCGGGCAGGAGCTGGTGGTGCTCTCCGTCCGGCTGCGCAACGTCGGCGCCGGCCCCATGCTCGGCCTGCGGATCGACCAGATCACGTTGGACCACTCGGCGCTGGAGTTCGTGCCGCTGGGCGAGCCGAAGGCGGACGCGGTGCAACCGATGACGGACATCGAACAGCGGCTGCGGTTCAGCGACCCGCCGGGCATCCCCGAGCTGGCCTCGCTGGTGCTCCGGATCCGCTACTACGACGTGCTCGGCAACGAACACGACAAACCGCTCAACCTTCGCATCTCGGCCGGGTCCGGCAGCGGCACGATGACCGGCTTCACGCCCGCCCACATCACCCGTCGTCGAGCGTGAGGGGATCACGGTGTCCAAGCTGATCATCGGACGCTTCCTGGCCCGCCACCTCGATCCGGAGTCGAAGTCGAGGAGCCAGTTCGCGCCGCGCCGACCGAGCGTCACCGACGCCCGGATCCGACTCGGCCTGCGCGAGGAACACATCATCGCGGACGACGCGCTGGGCCCGGTGGTCGCCTCGGACGACGACAGCCATCTCATGACCATCGCCCCCACCGGCGCCGGCAAGGGCCGCGACGTCATCATCCCGAACCTGCTCAGCTACGAGGGCTCGGTGGTGGTGCTCGACCCGAAGGGGGAGAACTACGACGTCACACACGCCCACCGGCGCGACGCGCTGGGCCACGAGATCGTGCTGCTCGATCCCTTCGGCGCCAGCAACGGCAGCCGAGCCGACCGCGGCGCCCTGAACCCCTTCGACGTGTTCGCCGAACTCGGTCGGGACAACGAGGACGCCGAAGAGCCGGAGGACTTCGGGCGGCTCCTGTCCGACCTGCTGATGGGGGGCGAGAAGTCGACAGTCGAGCCGTTCTGGGACGAGATGGCCCAGCTCCTGATCGCCGGGCTGACCACCCACCTGATCACCGCGGAGGCGGAGGCCGAACCGACGGGCGCCTCCTCGCTGACCCTCCAGAAGCTGCGCAGTCGGCTGTTCCAGAGCGACCTGGTGATGTATCTGGCCGAGGCGTTGGACAACGACCGGGACGGCCGGATGCCGGCCGGCACCCGGCAGGAGTTCCAGATGCTGCTCGGCGTCGATCAGCAGAAGACCTTCCCCAGCATCGTGGTCACCGCGGCCCAGCAGCTCGCGCCGTTCAGTTCCCGGCGGACGGTGGAGGCCACCGACCGCACCAGCTTTCCGCTCGCCCACCTGGTGGACCCGGACCGCCGGATCTCGATCTACGTGGTCGTTCCGCCGCACAAGCTCCGTACCCACCAACGCCTGCTCCGGGCGTGGATCGGTTGCCTGCTCTACTACGTGATGAACAGCCGGACGATCAACCAGTCGCGCCTGCTCTTCCTCATCGACGAGGCGGCGCAACTGGGCCGGTTCTCCCTGCTCCAGGACGCGATCACCCTGCTGCGCGGCTACGGGCTGCGCACCTGGACGTTCTGGCAGGACCTGGCGCAGCTCACCAGCATCTACAAGGGCGTCGGCGAAACGATGATCAACAACTCCGGCGTGCTCCAGGTGTTCAGCCCGGCGAACTTCGGCGCCGCCGCCGAGCTGTCCCGACGGCTCGGCGTCAACGTGGGCGAGCTGTTGCAGTTGTCCCCCGGCGAGCAGGTGGTCGCCTTCAAGAGCGAGCAGCCGACCCGGATACAACGCTTCAACCACCTCACCGACCCGGTGCTCCGGGAGTGGGCCGCACCCAATCCGCGACACCACTGACCGACGCCGGGTGGCGCGTCAGGAAGCGGCCCGGACGAGGTCCACGAAGAGCCGGTGCAGCCGCAGGTCGCCGGTCAGCTCCGGATGGAACGAGGTGGCCAGCAGGTTTCCCTGGCGGACCGCGACGATCCGGTCGGCGGCCGGGCCGTCGGTGACCCGGCCGAGCACCTCCACGCCCGCGCCGACGCGCTCCACCCACGGCGCGCGGATGAACACCGCGTGGAACGCGTCGCCGTCGACCCCGGCGATCGCCACCGGCGCCTCGAACGAGTCGACCTGACGGCCGAACGCGTTGCGCCGCACGGTCATCTCGATGCCGGCGAAACCGCGCTGGTCGGGACGGCCGTCCAGCACCTCGGTGGCCAGCATGATCATGCCGGCGCAGGAGCCGTAGACCGGCATGCCGTCGGCGATCCGCTTGTCGATCGGCTCGCGCATCTCGAAGATGTCCACCAGCTTGCTGATCGTGGTCGACTCGCCGCCGGGCACCACCAGGCCGTCGACCGCGTCCAGCTCGCCCGGCCGGCGGACCGGCCGGGCGTCGGCGCCCGCGCCGGCCAGCGCCGCGACATGCTCGCGCACGTCGCCCTGGAGGGCCAGCACCCCGATCACGGGTACGGTCACGTCGCTCCTCCCGCGGTGTCGACAAGGGGCCCCGCCTCTACCGGAGGCGTTGACAGGGGGCCCGGCCCTACCTTCACCAGCCGCGCTCGGCCAGGCGGTGCGGCTGCGGGATCTCGTCGACGTTGATGCCGACCATCGCCTCGCCCAGCCCACGGGACACCTTCGCCAGCACGTCCGGGTCGTCGTGGAACGTGGTCGCCTTGACGATGGCGGCGGCCCGCTGGGCCGGGTTGCCGGACTTGAAGATGCCCGAGCCGACGAAGACGCCCTCGGCGCCGAGCTGCATCATCATGGCCGCGTCCGCCGGAGTGGCGATGCCACCGGCGGTGAACAGCACGACCGGCAGCTTGCCGCGCTCGGCGACCTCCTTGACCAACTCGTACGGGGCCTGGAGCTCCTTCGCCGCGACGAACAGCTCGTCGGCCGGCAGCGTCTGGAGCCGGCGGATCTCCTGCCGGATCTTCCGCATGTGGGTGGTGGCGTTGGAGACGTCCCCGGTGCCCGCCTCGCCCTTCGAGCGGATCATGGCGGCGCCCTCGGTGATCCGGCGCAGCGCCTCACCCAGGTTGGTCGCGCCGCACACGAACGGCACCGTGAAGGCCCACTTGTCGATGTGGTTGGCGTAGTCGGCCGGGGTCAGCACCTCGGACTCGTCGACGTAGTCCACGCCGAGCGCCTGGAGGACCTGCGCCTCCACGAAGTGCCCGATCCGGGCCTTGGCCATCACCGGGATCGAGACGGCGGAGATGATGCCGTCGATCATGTCCGGGTCGCTCATCCGGGACACGCCGCCCTGGGCACGGATGTCCGCCGGCACCCGCTCCAGCGCCATCACGGCCACCGCGCCGGCGTCCTCGGCGATCTTCGCCTGCTCGGGGGTGACCACGTCCATGATCACGCCGCCCTTGAGCATCTCGGCCATCCCCCGCTTCACGCGGGCGGTGCCGACGGTGGGGTCAGCGGTCGGTGCGGTGGATTCGGACACGGGTCATCGCTCCTCGGCGTGCGGTCGGGGTGGCTGTGCGGAAATGCTACGACCGCCGCCACGCCGCTCCGACAGCCAATCGCACCCCCGGTGGCCTGCCCTGTGGCCGCCGTCACGACCCCGCCGGCCGCGTCTCAGCCGGTGGTGACGTCCGCGCGCGGGACCAGTGTCGGGTCGTCGATGTCGAAGTAGCGGGGCCACTCGCGGCCCCGCCCCATCCGGAACAGGCGCACCACCGGGCGGCTGCGCGCCGAACGGGCGTCCCGGACCAGATCGGTGTGCACCTGCCGGGCCAACGCCAGCCGCCGGCTCGCCGCCACCACCGCGCCGCAGGCCGGGTCGTCCGGGTCCAACCGCACCGCGCGCAACTGCCGGGTCAGGTCGTTCTCGGCGGCCTCCCGCTCCTCCGGGACGGCGTCCAGCGCGATCCGGGCGGCCGCGTACAGCTCCACGCCGTACCGCTGCTCGGCCAGGACCGCGGCGGCGGCGGCGCGCCGCAGCAGATGCGCGTCCAACGCGCGGGCCGCCGACTCCGCGCGGACCTGGAGCCGCTGCACCCGGCCGGCGGTCCAGATCAGGTACGCCGAGACCAGCCCGAGCACCAGCGCCGTGCCCACCACCCACCACATGCCCGGCATCGTAGTGCTGCTCCTCATCCCGGCCGGCCGGCGTGGGCACCGGTCGACACGCTCGTCACAGCGGCCCCACCGGCCACCGTGGTCAGCCCAGCCCCGCCCACTCCTGGTCCATGACCCGGCCGTCGGTGGCCTCGATCGCGGCTGCGTATACCTCCAGAACGCGGCGGGCAACCACGGGCCAGTCGAAATTCGCCACCACCTGGTCGCCGGCGGCGGCCAACCCGGACCGCTGGCCGGCGTCGTCGAGCAGCTCGGTCAGCACGGTCCGCAGGCCGTCCGCGTCCCCGGTCGGGAACAGCCGCCCGGCCCGCCCGCCGTCGAGCACCCGGCGGAACGCGTCCAGGTCGCTGGCGACCACCGCGGTCCCGGCGGCGAGCGCCTCGGTGAGGATCATCCCGAACGACTCCCCGCCGGTGTTCGGTGCGACGTAGAGGTGCACGCTGCGCAGCATGCGCGCCTTGTCCGCCTCGGAGACCAGGCCGAGGAACGTGACCCGGTCGCGCAGCTCGGCCGGGAACCGGCCGAACAGCTCGTCGGCGTCACCCGGCCCGGCCACCAGCAGGCGCAGCCCCGGGCGGTGCGGGGCGAGCGCCACGAACGCGTCGCGCAGGATCGGGAAGCCCTTGCGCGGCTCGGTGAACCGGCCCAGGAAGCCGAGCGTGCCGCCGGTGCCCGGCGCGCACTCCCCCGGCCAGCCGGGCAGCGGCTCGACGCCGACGAACTTCGCCACCGCCACACCGTTCGGGATCTCCACCGCGCCGCCGTCCATGTGCTCGACCTGCACCTTGCGGGCGAGCGCGCTGACCGCGATCCGGGCGGTGATCCGTTCCAGCAGGATCTGGAGCACGCCCTGCGCCGCGGAGAGCACCCGGGACCGGGTCATCGCGGTGTGGAACGTGGCCACCACCGGGCCACGGGCGCAGAGCACCGCCAGCATCGACAGGCTCGGGGTGAGCGGCTCGTGCACGTGCAGCACGTCGAAGTCGCCCCGGTTGATCCAGCGGCGCACCCGGGCGGTGGAGACCGGGCCGAACGCGATCCGCGCCACCGACCCGTTGTACGGCAGCGGCACCGCCCGCCCCGCCGACACCACGTACGGCGGCAGCGTCGCGTCCTCGTCGGCCGGGGCCAGCACGCTCACCTCGTGGCCCAGCCCGAGCAGCGCCTCGGCCAGGTCCATGACGTGGTTCTGCACGCCGCCCGGCACGTCGAAGGAGTACGGGCAGACGATGCCGATCCGCATGGCGTCCCCCTAGACCGTCCCGGTGGTGGCCGGCGGCTGCGCCGACGCCGGCGCCCCGGCCGGTCCCTGGTCCAGCCACATCCGCTGCAACATGTGCCAGTCTTGCGGATGCCGGGCGATGCCCGCCGCCAGACCGTCGGCTATCCGCTGGGTCACCACCCGGACCCGGGCGTCCAGCGGCGCGCTGTCCTCCTCCGGCAGCGCCAGCGGACCCTCGATCGAGGCGCAGGGGGCGTCCGGCTCGTACCACATCGAGGCCACGTAGAGCGGCGCGCCGGTGCGCAGCGCCAGCAGCGCCGGGCCGGCCGGCATCCGGGTCCGGCCGCCGAAGAAGTCCACCTCCACGCCCCGGGCGGAGAGGTCCCGGTCGGCGAGCAGCGGCACCACCGCGCCGGCCCGCAGCCGGTCCACCAGGACGTCGAACGCCGGGCGCGGGCCACCGTGGGTGGGCAGGATCTCCATCCCCAGCCCCTCCCGGAACGCGACGAACCGCTCGTAGACGCCCTCCGGCTTGAGCCGCTCGGCGACCGTGGTGATCGGCCAGCCGGTGGCCGCCACCCAGGCGCCGGCGGCGTCCCAGTTGCCGGCGTGCGGCAACGCCACCACCGCGCCCCGCCCGGCCGCCACGTCGGCGGCGAGCTTCTCCGCGCCGTCCAGGCGGAACCCGGCGAGGATCTCCGCCCGGCTCAGGCCGGGCAGCCGGAACGCCTCCAGCCAGTAGCGGGCGTACGAGCGCAGGCCGGCGCGCACCAGCGCGTCCAGCTCCGCGTCGGGCAGCTCCGGACCGACCACCCGGCGCAGGTTGGCGCGCAGTCGACGCGTACCCCCGCCGTCCTTGCGGTGGGCGCGGTCGGCGCCCGCCCGGAAGGCCGCGGCCGCGACGGGCCGGGGCAGCGCGCGGATCACGCGCCAGCCCGCGACGTAGCCCGCCTCGGTGAGGTTCACTCCGCGCCGACCCGCTGGGCCTGCCGGTACACGTGCGCCATCCGCTGCCCGACCGTGAAGATCGAGACGGCGGCGAGCAGCCAGAGCGCGACCTCCAGAGCCCGGTCCAGCCCGACACCGGTGAGCACGCCGCCGACGCCCACGATGAGCAGCCGCTCGGTGCGCTCGGCGATGCCCACGTTGCACGTCATGCCCAGCCCTTCGGCGCGGGCCTTCACGTAGGAGACCAGGCCGCCGGCGGCCAGGCAGACCAGCGCGGCGGCCACGCCCGAGTACTGCTGCTGGGTGGCCAGCCAGTAGGCGACCGCGCCGAACACCGCGCTGTCGGCGACCCGGTCCATGCTCGAGTCGAGGAACGCCCCGAACCGGGTGGAGCCGCCGCTCATCCGCGCCATCGTGCCGTCGAGCAGGTCGGTGAGGGCGAAGACCGTGACGATCAGCGCGCCGGCGACCAGATGGCCGCGCGCGCCGAAGCCGAACGCGCCGACGAGCACGCCGACGGTGCCGGTCACGGTGACCGCGTTGGGGGACACGCCCGCGCGGAGCAATCCGCGCGCGATCGGCTCCACGACGCGGGTCATGCCCGCTCGGGCCGTCACTTGGAAGATCTTCGCCATGGCGGTCCCACGATAACGGCCGGCCGGGACCGGGGACACAGCCGGGCGGACGACCCGCCCGGCGGACCTTGTGCCGACACCGGCACGGGTGTGAGATCGAGCGTGGGAGGTGAGCCAGTTCACCGGATCACGGTCGGCGTTCCCGCCCCGCAGCAGTCCACCGGAAGATATCGCCGCGGCGCCCGTCCCGGGGGTCCGCTCCCGTCGCCCGCGGCGGTCGCCACCACCACCGGTTGAGGGAGGTGCGCCGCGATGGCGCAGAAGAGTCACGAGAAGGGTGTCACCGGCGGCGCGCCGGTGGTGACCGAGCCCGGCAGGGTTCGCAACGTGGTGCTCGTCGGGCACTCCGGCGCGGGCAAGACCACGCTGGTCGAGGCGCTGCTCGCGGCCAGCGGCACGATCGGCCGGGCCGGCGCCGTCACCGAGGGCACCACGGTCTGCGACCACGATCCGGCGGCCGTCCGCCAGCAGCGCTCGGTGAGCCTGGCCTGCGCCCCGCTGACCCACCGCGACGTCAAGGTCAACCTGCTGGACACGCCCGGCTACGGCGACTTCGTCGGCGAGCTGCGCGCCGGGCTGCGCGCCGCCGACGCCGCACTGTTCGTGGTCTCCGCGGTGGACGGGATGGACGCCGCCACCGCCGCGCTCTGGGAGGAGTGCGCCGCGGTGGACATGCCGCGCGCCGTGGCGGTCTCCCGGCTGGACCACCCGCGTGCCGACTTCGACGAGGCGGTGGCGCTCTGCCAGCGCGTCTTCGGCGACAACGTGCTCCCGCTCTACCTGCCGATGCTGGGTGACGACGGTGAGTCGGTCGCCGGCCTGATGGGCCTGATCACCCGCCGGGTGTTCGACTACTCCGGCGGGCTGCCGCCGGCGGTGCGCGAGCCGGACCCGGAGCACCTGCCGGCCATCCAGGAGGCCCGCGACGAGCTGATCGAGGGGATCATCGCGGAGAGCGAGGACGAGACCCTGATGGACCGCTACCTCGGCGGTGAGGAAATCGACCCCGAGGTGCTCATCGCCGACCTGGAGACGGCGGTCGCCCGCGGCCACTTCTACCCGGTGGTGCCGGTCTGCGCGGAGACCGGCGTCGGCCTGGACGCGCTGCTCGACGGCCTGGTCTCGGCGTTCCCGTCGCCGCTGGAGCACGACCTGCCGGCGGTCACCGGGCTGGACGGCTCGCCCCGACCGCCGCTGACCTGCGACCCGGACGGCCCGCTGGTCGCCGAGGTGGTCAAGACGACGGTGGACCGGCACGTCGGGCGCGTCTCGCTGGTCCGGGTCTTCTCCGGCACGCTCCGCCCCGATCAGGTGGTCCACGTGTCCGGGCACGGCCTGGCCGAGCGCGGCCACCCCGACCACGACGCCGACGAGCGGGTCGGGCACGTCTACAGCCCGCTCGGCGCGACGCTGCGCGAGGTCCCGGTGTGCGTGGCCGGCGACCTCTGCGCGATCACCAAGTCGGGCAGCGCGGAGACCGGCGACACCGTCTCCGCCAAGGACGATCCGCTGCTGATCGCGCCCTGGGACATGCCCGAGCCGCTGCTGCCGGTGGCGATCGCGGCGCGCAGCCGGGCCGACGAGGACGCGCTGGCCCGCAACCTGTCCCGGCTGGTCGCCGGCGACCCGACGCTGCGCCTGGAACGCAACCCGGAGACCCACCAGTTGGTGCTCTGGTGCATGGGCGAGGCGCACGCCGACGTGGTGCTCGACCGGCTGCGCGGCGGCGGCGTCGAGCTGGACACCGAGCCGGTCCGGGTGGCGCTGCGGGAGACGTTCACCGCAGCCTCCCGGGGGCACGGCCGGCACGTCAAGCAGTCCGGCGGCCACGGCCAGTACGCCGTCTGCGACATCGAGGTGGAACCGCTGCCCCGGGGCACCGGGTTCGAGTTCGTCGACCGGGTGGTCGGCGGCGCGGTCCCGCACAACTACATCCCGTCGGTGGAGAAGGGCGTCCGGGCGCAGATGGAACGCGGCCTGCTCGCCGGCTTCCCGGTGGTGGACCTGCGGGTGACGCTCGTCGACGGCAAGGCGCACAGCGTCGACTCGTCCGACGCCGCGTTCCAGACCGCGGGCGCGCTGGCGCTGCGGGACGCCGCCGAGAAGGGGCGGCCGACGCTGCTGGAACCGGTCGACGAGATCGTCGTCCGGGTGCCCGACTCCTCGGTCGGCGCGGTCATGGGCGACCTGTCCGGCCGGCGCGGCCGGGTCCTCGGCACCGAGCCCGACCCGGACGCCGAGGGCCGGACGCTGGTGCGCGCCGAGGTGCCGGCCACCGAACTGCTGCGGTACGCGGTCGAGCTGCGCGCGATGACCGCCGGCACCGGCACGTTCCGCCGCGAGTTCGCCCGCCACGACCCGATGCCCCCACACCTGGCCGACCAGGCCGTAAAGGAAGCCACCCCCCACCCCTGACCCACCCGCACCCCTCGGGGGTGCGCGTGCTGTTTCACGGAAAGAGTGGCCATTCTCGACGGGATGGCCACTCTTTCCGTGAAACAGCGGGGCGCGGGGGTATGGGGAGGGCGGGTCAGGGGCGGACGGTGGGGACGGGGGGCATCGGCCAGTGGGGGCGGTCGGCGTCCCGGCGGGCGGCCGAGCGTACCGCCGCGAGTTGCCGCTCGACCTCGGCGAAGTGGTCCGGGGCGAGCGGACCCCGGGCCAGCGCGGCGGCGTTCTCCTGCACCTGGGCGACCGTGCGGGCGCCGGGGATCGGGACCGCCCGGTCGCTGCGCGCCCAGATCCAGCCGAGCGCGCCCTGGGCCAGCGTGCGGCCGTCGGCGGTGAGCGCGTCCCGGACCGCGCCCACCCGACGCAGCCACTCCGGGGCCGGCCGGCCGCTGCGGAACCACTCCAGCCAGGTCGACCCGAGGCCGCGCACGTCGTCGCGGGGCAGCGTCGACTCCGGCGTGTACTTGCCGGTGAGCAGCCCCATCCCGAGCGGCCCCCGGGCCAGGCTGGCCAGGTCGTGCTTGTCGCAGGCGGCCAGCATGGCCGGGGCGTCCCGCAGCACGGACAACGCGTGCTGCACGGCGGCGGCACCGTGGGCGACCTGGGCGAAGGCTGCGGCCCGGTCGGCCCGGTCGGTGCTCCACCCGTACGCCCGGATCAGGCCGTCGGCCACCAGCTCGTCCAGCGTGCCGACCAGCGCCTCGGCCCGGGGCAGCGGCAGGTCACCGAGGTGGAGCTGATAGAGGTCGATCCGGTCGGTGTCCAGCCGGCGCAGCGAGTCGACCACCGCCCGGCGCAGGTACTGTGGCGAGGCGTTCTCCCCGGTGGCCTGCCGGGTGCGCTCGTCGAACGTGTAGCCCCACTTGGTGGCGATCACCGCCTCGTCGCGCCGGCCCGCGAGCGCCCGCCCGAGCACCCGCTCGCCGTGCCCGGCCCCGTACGTGTCGGCGGTGTCGAAGAGCGTCACCCCGAGGTCGAGCGCACGACGGACCGCCCGCACCGACTCGTCGTCGTCGACCGCGCCCCAGCCCAACGGGCGCGCGCCCTCGGCCCACGGGCCGCCGATCGCCCAGCACCCCATGCCGAGCGCGCTCACCTCGATGCCGCTGCGGCCGAGCGACCGCGTGCTGACTGCCATCGCCGAATCCTGTCACCTTCCCGGCCCCCGCGGGCGGGTTCGTCACCGCAGGTATCCGCGGGTCGTCACACTGCGTGACGTCCTCGGAAGCGAAGGTCGCGGTGCGACCGATATACCGCAGAGTCATAAATATGACTCCTCGTCATATCGCTCCGCAGTGATGTGTTCATCCGAGCCGGCGGTACCCGGCAGCCGCTCGCGATCCCCGGCCGGCAGCACTCGGCGGCAGGCGGGCGAGCGACCGCGGGGCGAGCGACCGCGGGGCGGCGACGGCAGGCGGGCGCGGGCGAGCAACGGCAGGCGGGCGCGGGCGGGCGGGCGACGGCAGGCGGGCGCGGGCGGGCGGGCGGGCGACGGCGGGCGGGCGCGGGCGGGCGACGGCGGGCGGGCGCGGGCGAGCAACGGCGGGCGGGGGACGGGGCGACGCCCGGGTTCAGCGGGCGTAGGCCAGCAGCACCGGCGCGTCCCCGCCCGGCCACGCGCCGACGAGGCGCCCCGCCGCCGACACGTCGGCCGGAACACCGGTCCGCACGTCGGCCGCGGTGGGCCGGCGGACCAGGGCCAGCTCGACCCCGCCCACGCGGATCACCGTCGGGTCGGCGTCCACCACCTCGTCGGCCGGGCCGGCCGGCAGCGCCCGGTCGGTGCGGCTGCCCGACACGGCCATGCTCGGGGGCCGCACCTGCCGCTCGCCGTCGGCCTCGAAGTACTCCTCCGCCTGGCCCGCGTCGGCGAACACCGCGGCGGCCAGCGCCGGCGGGTACACCGGGTCGCCGCAGGCGTCGTACACCCAGCGGCGGCCGAGCACCGAATGCTCCACGATGCCGACCAGGAAGCGGTCCGCGCCGGCCAGCGGGGCGCCGCGGTAGGTGAGCGGCGCCTGGAGCACCGGCCCTTCACCGGCGCGCACGAGCAGCGTCTCCATGCCCACCTCGCCGGCCGGGTCGTCGAACCGGTAGGCCGCCACCCGGGTGACCGGCGCGCCGGCCTCACCGGCGAACCAGGGCCGGCCGGGCAGCCATTCGGCGAGCAACTCCAACTTCGAGGGGCGCAGTTCCGCGCGGTGCAGCAGGGCCATGCGCAAGATCGTAGTGTCGAGGGATGACCGTCGGGGTTTGCCGGGCCCCGGGGGGCGGGCACCACCGGGGCCGGGAGGCGCGGATGGAGACGTCGGTGGATCAGGTCGACGAGGCGGCGCGGGTACGCCCGGCGCCGCGCTGGGTGGCACCCACGTTCGTGACGCTGGCCGTGCTCACGCTGCCCTGGATCGGCTACCTGGCGTTCACCCTGCCCCGGCACCAGGTCACGGTGCACTACCGGGCCGCCTGGGTCGGCTTCGACCTGGGACTGGTGGCGCTGCTCGGGCTGACCGCCTGGCACGCGTACCGGGGAAACCGGCAGGTGGTGCTCGCCGCCGCCGCCACCGCGACCATGCTCGCGGTGGACGCCTGGTTCGACGTGACGACCACGCCGCCCGGGCCGGACCTGGTGGTGTCGGTGGTGCTGGCGGTGCTGGTCGAGCTGCCGCTGGCCGGGGTCTGCCTGTGGATCGCGCGGCACGGCGACCGGATGGTGGAACGTCGGCTGCGTCAGCTCGCGGTCCGCGCGGAACTCGCCGCCGACCGGGCCGCGGCGGCCCAGCGGACCGCCACCGGCGCCCGCCGCCGGCTCGCCCGGGTACGGGGCCGGCTGCGCTGAACGACGCCGGTCAGGCCGCCGGCCACGCCGCGGCGAGCAGCTCGCGGGTGTCGGCGAGCAACTGCGGCAGCACCTTGGTGCGGCCGATGACCGGCATGAAGTTGGCGTCACCGCCCCAGCGCGGCACCACGTGCTGGTGCAGGTGAGCGGCGATGCCCGCGCCGGCCACGCCGCCCTGGTTCATGCCCAGGTTGAACCCGTGCGCGCTGGAGGTGCGCCGGACCACCCGCATGGCGTCCTTGGTGAACGCGGCCAACTCGGTCGTCTCCGGCGCGTCCAGCTCGGTGTAGTCGGCCACGTGCCGGTAGGGGCAGATCAGCAGGTGGCCCGGGTTGTACGGGTAGAGGTTGAGCACCGCGAAGACGTGCTCGCCCCGGGCGACCACCAGGCTCTCCTCCGGCGGCCGGCCCGGGGCCAGGCAGAACGGGCAGCCGGTCGGCTTCTCGTACCCGCCCTCGGGCCGGTCGTCGCCGGAGATGTAGGTCATCCGGTGCGGCGTCCAGAGCCGGTCCAGCCCGTCCGCCAGGCCACTGTCCGCGTGCCGCTCCACCCCTGTCACACCGGCGATCCTACGATCCGGGCTGGTCCCCCGCTGAACCCGTGCACCCCGAGAGCCCCGCCCTACCCCTCGACCGGAGCGGACGGACCGCTGTTGGTGCGGGACTCCGCCACCTCGCGGACGTGCGCCACCGCCTCGGCCAGCGGCACGCCGTTGCGCTGCGAGCCGTCCCGGTAGCGGAACGAGACCGTGCCGGCGGCCACGTCGTCGTCGCCGGCGATCACCATGAACGGGATCTTCTGCTGCTGCGCGTTGCGGATCTTCTTCTGCATCCGGTCGTCGCCCAGGTCCACCTCGGCCCGGATCCCGTGCCGCCGCAGCGTCGCCGCGAACTCCTCCAGGTAGTCGCCGTGGTCGTCGCGGATCGGGATGCCGACCACCTGCACCGGCGCGAGCCAGGCCGGGAACGCGCCCGCGTAGTGCTCGGTGAGCACGCCGATGAACCGCTCGATCGAGCCGAACTTCGCGCAGTGGATCATCACCGGCTGCTGCCGGGTGCCGTCGGCGGCCTGGTACTCCAGACCGAAGCCCTTCGGCTGGTTGAAGTCGTACTGGATCGTCGACATCTGCCAGGTGCGGCCGATGGCGTCCTTGGCCTGCACCGAGATCTTCGGGCCGTAGAACGCCGCGCCGCCCGGGTCGGGGACCAGGTCCAGGCCGGTCTCCAGCGCGCACCGCTCCAAGACCTCGGTGGCCGTCGCCCAGTCGGAGTCGGTGCCGACGAACTTGTCCGGCCGGGTGTCGTCGCGGGTGGACAGCTCCAGGTAGAAGTCGTCGATGCCGAAGTCACGCAGCAGGCTGAGCACGAAGCCCAGCAGGTGCTTGATCTCCGCCGGTGCCTGCTCGCGGGTGCAGTAGGAGTGCGAGTCGTCCTGGGTGAAGCCCCGCACCCGGGTCAGCCCGTGGATCACGCCCGACTTCTCGTACCGGTAGACCGACCCGAACTCGAACAACCGGATCGGGAGCTGCCGGTAGGACCGCCCGCGCGACCGGTAGATCAGGTTGTGCATCGGGCAGTTCATCGCCTTGAGGTAGTAGTCGCTGCCCTCCATCTCCATCGGCGGGAACATCGTGTCCTTGTAGTAGGGCAGGTGTCCCGAGGTGTGGAAGAGACCTTCCTTGGAGATGTGCGGCGTCCCGACGTACTGGAAGCCCTCCTCGATGTGGCGGGTGCGGACGTAGTCCTCCATCACCCGCTTGAGCACGCCACCCTTGGGGTGGAAGACGGGCAGGCCGGAGCCGATCTCGTCGGGGAAGCTGAACAGGTCGAGGTCAGCGCCGAGCTTGCGGTGGTCGCGCCGGGCCGCCTCCTCCAACAGCTTCAGGTACGCCTTCAGCTCGTCGCGGGTCGGCCACGCGGTGCCGTAGACGCGCTGGAGCTGCGGGTTCTTCTCCGAGCCCCGCCAGTACGCGGCGGCCGAGCGCATCAGCTTGAACGCGCCGATCAGCCGGGTGTTCGGCAGGTGCGGGCCACGGCACAGGTCCGACCAGCAGACCTTCTCCTCGTTCGCGGCGAGGTTGTCGTAGATGGTCAGCTCGCCGCCGCCCACCTCCATCACCTCGGAGGAGTCCAGTCCTTCGCCCTTGACCTCGATCAGCTCCAGCTTGAACGGCTCGGCGGCCAGCTCGGCCCGGGCCTCGTCCAGGCTGGCGAAGCGACGCCGGCGGAACCGCTGGCCGGACTTGACGATCTCCTGCATCCGCTTCTCGAGCTTCGCCAGGTCGTCGGGCTGGAACGGCTTGTCGACGCCGAAGTCGTAGTAGAAGCCGTTTTCGATCGGCGGGCCGATGCCGAGCTTCGCCTCGGGGAAGACGTCCTGCACGGCCTGCGCGAGCACGTGCGCGGTGGAGTGCCGCAGCACCTCCAGGCCGTCCGGGCTGTTCAGCGCCACCGGCTCGACAGTGGTCTCCTCGGCGGGCACCCAGTCCAGGTCGCGGAGCTGGCCGCGCGGGTCGCGGACCACCACGACGGCCTTGGGCCCGCTCGTGGGCAGGCCGGCCGCGGCCACCGCGTCGGCCGCCGTGGTCCCGGCGGCGACGACGACGGGGTCGGCCACGGCGGGGGTACGGGGTGCGGACACGGTGACTCCTGTCGTCGACGGTGCGGATCTGCCGGGGACCGGCCCCTGCGATGCTATCGGTCAGCCGGACCACGCCGTCGCCGACGCCGGCCCGCCGGTGACGAGTTCCGCGCCGCGTTGAACCTTTCCGTCGTCCCGGCCGAACTACCGGGTGGGGGCGGAGCCGGAACCGACCCCCGTCGACGAGGATGGGGACGACGATGAGGATGACCCGTCAGGGCCGGTGGGCGGCGGCGCTGCTGGCCGCCGCGCTGGCCGGAGCGGTGAGCGGGCCGGGCCCGGCCGCCGCCGCCGGCGTGAGCGTCACGACCTCCCCCGGCGAGGTGCACCAGGGCGACGCGATCGAGCTGTCGGTGGTGGTGCCCGCCGACCGGCCCGGCACCCGGACCAGCAAGGTCGAGCTGACCATGCCGGCGGACGCGCCGATCGGCGAGGTCTACCCGCTGTCCGTGCCGGACTGGGCGCCGACCATCACCACCCGCACGCTCGACCAGCCGGTGGCCGGCATTCACGCCGCCGAACTGAACCAGGTGACCCACGCGGTGACGTGGCTACGGGTGCCCGGTGGCGGCACCGGGGCGGCCCGGCTGTCGCTGGGCATGGGGCCGATGCCGGCCACCGACCGGCTGACCTTCACCGTGGTGCAGACGTACGCCGACGGCACGGTGGTCCGCTGGGCGGACCCGGCCGGTGGCGCGCACCCGGCGCCGACGGTCGCGTTGCTGCCGCCGCTGCCGGGCACCGCCCCGCACGGCGGTGGCGCCGGTGCGGTCGGTGGCGCCGGTGCGGTCGGTGGCGCCGGTGCGGTCGGTGGCGCCGGTGCGGTCGGTGGCGCGCACGGCGGCCACGGCACGCCGGGCGACCCGGCGCCGGCCGACGTGACCGCCGCGGCGCCGGCAGCCGACGACGGGCCGAGCGCGGACCTGCTGCTCGGCGGTGGCCTGCTCGCCGGCCTGGCCGGCGGCGGGGTGATCGGCTGGCTGCTCAGCCGCCGCCGAAGCGGCACCATGACCCTGTCGCCCGGAGCCGACTCCCCCACCGCCGAGGCACCCCCGGCCGGTACCGCGCACCGGAGCGCGACGGGCGACGGCGACGGCGACGGCGACGGCGTGACCATGGTCGAGCCCGTCCCGGTCGGCGGCGCGCGCCCGCCCGCGTGAACGCGCGGGCGTGTCGGGACGGCGATTCGTCGGCGTGTCGCGCCGCGGGGATAGTAAGTCCGCCAAGCGATATACCTCAGCGTCATAATTATGACGCTGAGGTATATCGCTTCGTCGCACCATGCCCCACCGGCCCGTCACTGACGGTGATGGTAGGGCTGGCGGCAGCCGCCGGCGGCACCACGCGCGGGCGGCACAGCGGACGTGACGGGCGCGGGCGGCACATTGGGTGCGAGGAGCGTGACGGGCGCGGATCGGCGCCGGGCGCGCCTCGCCGGAGCGCCGACGGGGCGGGGTCAGGCCGGGGCGGTGAGCCAGCCGGGCAGCGGCTCGCGCGCCGTCAGCCAGCCCTCCGGGACGCCGCCGGGCGTGCCGACCCCGGTGTACGCGGCGACGACGCCGCCGACGATCGCGGCCGTGGTGTCCACGTCGCCGCCCGCCTCGACGCAGACGCGGATCGCGGCCGGGTAGTCGGCCAGCAGCGTGGCGGCGACCCAGAGCGTGAACGGGACGGTGTCCTGCGCGGTCGTCCGCGAGCCGTTGCCCACCGCGTCGACCACGTCGGCGACCGGGTGACCGAGCAGCGCGGCGGCCCGGCGGACGCCCCGGTGCACCTCGCCGGCCGGGTCGAGCGCGCCGGCCACGGCGGTGAGCAGGCGGGCCGGCTCGGGCCGGTCGCCGTCGAGGCGGGCCCGGGCGGCCAGCGAGGCGGCCACCGCCACCGCCACCGCGCCGGCGACGCCCTCCGGGTGGGCGTGGGTCACCTCGGCGCAGGCGCGGGCCTGGTCGGCGGCGCGTCGGGTGGAGTCGGCGTGCCAGGCGCCGAGCGGGGCCACCCGCATGGCCGCGCCGTTGCCGCAGGAGCCCTGCCCGTCGAACGCCGACGCGGCGGCCACCGGCCACGGCGTGCCGGTGCGGATCAGCCGCAGGACGGTCACCGCGCCCGGTCCGTAACCCCGGTACGGCTCGCAGCGCTCGGCGAACGCCAGCGCCAGCCGGTCCCGGTCGATCCGCTCGGCGCCGGCCAGCTCGGCCACCACGGAGCAGGCCATCTCGGTGTCGTCGGTCCACTCCCACGGCGGCGCGGGCAGCCGGCCCGCGGCGAGGTCGGCCGGGTGCCGGCCGGGCACGAAGAACTGGGAGCCGAGCGCGTCGCCCACCGACAGGCCGGCCAGCGCGTCGCGGGCGAGCGTGAGGCGGGTGTCGGGAAAGAGGGTGAACGTCATCGCCGTTCCAGCTTGCCCGGTTCACCAGCCTGCCGCAACGCGACCGACTTGCCACGCCGAGTACGGTGCTGACGTGGCAACCGTCCTGCTGGTCGAAGACGACCACGTCGTGCGCGGCGCGATGCTGCGGTCGCTGACCGACCGGGGCCACGCGGTGCACGCGGTCGGCACGGCGCTGGACGCGTTGCGCCGGGTCGCCGCGGAGACGCCCGACCTGGTGGTGCTCGACCTGGGCCTGCCGGACCTGGACGGCTCGGACGCGCTGCGGATGCTGCGCGGCATCACGGACGTGCCGATCATCATCGCCACCGCCCGCGACGACGAGCAGTCGGTGGTCCGGTTGCTGCGGGCCGGCGCGGACGACTACATGGTCAAGCCGTTCACCGGCGCGCACCTGGACGCCCGGATCACCACCGTGCTGCGCCGGGCCGGCCGGGCCAGCCGTACCGTGCAACCGGCCGTGCACACCGTCGGCGGCCTGCGGGTGGACGTGGGCGAGCGCAGCGCGGTGCTGGACGGGGAGTCACTGGCCCTGACCCGCAAGGAATTCGACCTGCTGGCGTATCTCGCCGCGCGTCCCGGCCGGGTAGTGTCCCGGCGGGAACTCTTGGAGGAGGTATGGCGGCAGCCATCGGTCGGCGAGGACCAGACCATCGACGTTCACCTGTACTGGCTCCGCCGCAAAATGGGCGAGTCCGCGGCGAAGCCGCGCTACCTGCGCACCGTGCGGGGGGTCGGCTTCCGGCTGGTGGCACCGGACTGAGGACGGCGCTGGCCTGGCTCACCGCCGGAATGTGCAGCCTGGTCGCGCTCGCCTTCCTCATCCCGCTCGGGATCACGCTGTCGGACCAGTCCCGCGAGGAGAAGCTCGCCGACGCCGCCCGGCGCGGCGCGCTGGTCACCGGCGCGCTGGCGGTCAGCACCGACCCGGAGGTGGTCCGGCGGGCGGTGGCGGCCAGCGGTGACGACCCGGCGTTGCGGCCGGTCGTGCACGGCATCGACGCCGACGAGTCCGCCGGTCGCGCGGACGCGTCCGCGCTGGCGGACGCCGCGGCGCAACGGCGCTCGGTGGTGACCGAGGTGGACGGTGGTGTGCTACGGCTGGACCCGGTGGTGCTCGGTGACCGGGTCGCCGTGGTGGAGGTCTTCGTCCCCGACGAGGTGCTCGACCACGGCAGCGGTGGGCGGTGGCTGTTGCTGCTCGCGGTGGCGCTGGCCCTGGTCGGCGCCGCGGTGATCGTGGTCGACCGGGTGGCGGCCCGAGCCGTGGACGCCACCGGCGACCTGGTCAAGGCGGCGCTCGCGGTGGGCGACGGCGAGCTGGGCGTACGCGTCGAGCCGGCCGGCCCGCGGGAGCTGGCCGAGGCGGGGCACGCGTTCAACCGGATGGCGGAGCGGCTGGTGGCGCTCCGCGCCGACGAGCACGAACTCGTCGCCGACCTGTCGCACCGGCTGCGGACCCCGCTGACCGCGCTGCGGCTGGACGCGGAGGCCCTGGAGTCCGACGACACCAGCATCGGCACGTTCAGCGAGGCGGAGCTGGACCGGCGGCGCGGCATCCGGCGGATCCGGCAGGCCATCGTCACGCTGGAGGGCGAGGTCGACCAGCTCATCAAGACGACCCGCAAGGCGGTCAGCCAGGAGACGGCGCCGGCGTCCTGCGACGTCAGCGAGGTGGTGCGGGACCGGATGGTCTTCTGGTCGGCGCTGGCCGGCGACCAGAACCGGCCGCACCGGGTGGTCGGTGCGCAACTGCGTATCCCGGCGCCGGTGCCCCGGGCCGAGCTGGCCGCCGCGCTGGACGCGGTGATCGGCAACGTGTTCCGCTACACGCCGCAGGGCACCGCGTTCGAGGTGGCGGTGAGCCGCCGGGACGGCTGGGTGGCGATCCGGATCGACGACGCCGGGCCGGGCATCGCCAACCCGGACCGGGCGCTGCGCCGGGGCGAGAGCGACCAGGGTTCGACCGGGCTCGGGCTGGACATCGCCAAGCGGGTCGCGTTGCAGGCCAACGGCTCGGTGAGCCTGGACCGGGCCCGGCTCGGCGGGGCCAGCGTGGTGATGTTGCTGGCCGATCCGGACGCCGCGCCCCGGCAGGTCAACCGGTTCGGGCTGGTGGGTCGGATGGCCCGCGACGCCCGGGAGCCACGCGCCGGGCGGCGCTGGCCGCGCCCGCGCTGACCCGTGGCTGTGGGCCGGCGCAAGTTCTCCTTAGGAGTGGTTTAACCACCGCCCCGACACCGCCGCGAAATGCCAGGATCTCCCCAGAACCCATCAGTTCCGTCGGCCGGGACGCCCCGTAACACCTTCCAGCCGGCGGATCCGTGCGCGCGGCGGGAGTCCGGTCCCCCCACACCTCGCTCCCGTCGCGCGCCGCTCCCCCGGCCGGTCCTCAGCGCGTCGTGCCCGCCGCGTACGCGTCGATCTCGGCGCTGATCCGGGCCCGTTCGGCCGGCTCCAGGAAGGCGGCGTCCACCGCGGCGCGGGCCAGCGCGGCCACCCCGTCCGGGCCGAGCTTCAGCAGCCGGGCGGCCACCGCGTACTCCTCGTCGAGCGTGGTGCCGAACATCGGCGGGTCGTCGGAGTTGATGCTGACCGGCACGCCGGCCTCGACGAGCTGCGGCAGCGGGTGCTCGTCGAGGCTGGCCACCGCCCGGGTGCGCACGTTCGAGGTGGGGCAGACCTCCAGTGGGATGCGCCGCTCCGCCAGGTGGGCCAGCAGCGCCGGGTCGAGCGCGGCGGAGATGCCGTGCCCGATCCGCTCGGCGCCCAGCTCGCGCAGCGCGTCCCAGACGGTTTCCGGGCCGGTGGTTTCGCCGGCGTGCGGCACCGACCGGAGCCCGGCCGCCCGGGCCTGGTCGAACCAGGGCTTGAACTGGGGCCGGGGCACGCCGATCTCGGGGCCGCCGAGACCGAAGCTGATCAGCCCGTCCGGCCGTTCGTCGAGCGCGATGCGCAGCGTCTGCTCGGCGGCCGGCAGCCCGGCCTCGCCGGGGATGTCGAAGCACCAGCGCAGCGTGATGCCGAAGTCGGCCTCGGCCCGCTTGCGGGCGTCCTCGATCGCCTCGCAGAACGCCGGCGCGGGAATGCCCCGGTGCACGTGCGAGTAGGGGGTGACGGTCAGCTCGGCGTAGCGGACCTGCTGGCGGGCCAGCTCGCGGGCCACCTCGTGGGTGAGCAGCCAGACGTCGTCGGCGTCGCGGATCAGGTCCACCACGCTCAGGTAGACGTCGATGAAGTGGGCGAAGTCGCGGAACGCGAAGTAGTCGGCGAGCGCCTCCGGGTCGGCCGGGACGGGGCTGCGCCCCTCGTGCCGGGCGGCCAGCTCGGCGACGATCCGGGGCGAGGCGGAGCCGACGTGGTGCACGTGCAGCTCCACCTTGGGCAGGCCGGCGATGAAGGTGGACAGGTCGGTCACGGGTTCTCCTCTGCGCGGGCGCCGGTGCGGGCCACCACGAAGATCCGGCGGAACGGGAAGTACACCTGACCCTGCCGCACCGGGTACGCCTCGGCGAGGCGTACCCCCAGCTCGGCCCGGAAGTCGGCCCAGCCGGCGGCGTCCAGCGCGGCGCGGACCGGGCGCAGCGCCGTGCCTTCCATCCAGGCCAGCACCGGGTGGTCCGCGCCGGCGGCCGGCAGCAGGTGCACGTAGGTAGTCTCCCAGGCGTCCACCGCGCAGCCCGCCCCGGTCAGCAGCGTGGCGTAGTCGACCGGTTCCCCGACCGGGGCCTCGCGCAGCAGCCCGGCGAGCGGCTCACGCCACCGGTCCCGGCCGGCGACCGCCCGCAGCGCGCGGTGCGACGGCGCGGCGAAGTTGCCCGGCACCTGGAAGGCCAGCCAGGCGTCGCGCGGCAGCTCGCCGGCCCAGCGGGTGAGCAGCTCGCGGTGACCGGGCACCCACTGGAGCACCGCGTTGGCGACCAGCACGTCCACGTCCGGCGTGGGCCGCCAGTCGCGGACGTCGCCGACGGCGAACGTGACCGGGGCGGCCAGGGCGGCGGCCCGCGTGATCATCTCGGGTGCGGAGTCGAGCCCGGTGACCCGGCTGTCGGGCCAGCGGGCGGCGAGCCCGGCGGTGAGCGTGCCGGGGCCGCAGCCGAGGTCGACCACGGCGCGCGGGCGCTCGGCGCCGACGCGGGCCAGCAGGTCGTGGAACGGCCGGGAGCGTTCGTCGCGGTAGCGCAGGTAGGTGCTCGGATCCCACATGTCACATCTCCAAACCGTACGTACGTCTTGCTAAGGACCGTACGGCCCGACGAGCGCCACGGCAACCCGCTCACTAGGCTCGACCGGATGGAACAGCGCAACTTCGACCGGCTCGGCCGGCACGTCGGCATCATCGGACTCGGCGCCTGGCAGCTCGGCGCGGACTGGGGCGAGGTCAGTGAGGACGCGGCGCTCGACGTGCTGACCGCCGCCGTCGACGCCGGCGTCACCTTCCTGGACACCGCCGACGTGTACGGCGACGGCCGCAGCGAGCAGCTCATCGGGCGGTTCCTGCGGGCCCACCCGGACCACGGGCTGACCGTGGCCACCAAGATGGGCCGGCGGGTGCCGCAGACGCCGGAGGCGTACACGCTCGACAACTTCCGGGCCTGGACCGACCGGTCCCGGGCCAACCTCGGCGTCGACACGCTCGACCTGGTGCAGCTGCACTGCCCGCCCACCGCGGTCTTCGCCGACGACCGCGTCTTCGACGCCCTGGACACGCTGGTCGCCGAGAAGCGCGTCGCCGGGTACGGGGTCAGCGTGGAGACCTGCGACCAGGCGCTCACCGCCATCGCCCGGCCCGGCGTGGCCAGCGTGCAGATCATCCTCAACGCGGTCCGGCACAAGCCGCTGGAGCGGGTGCTGCCGGCCGCCGCCGCGGCCGGGGTGGGCGTCATCGCCCGGGTCCCGCTGGCCAGTGGCCTGCTCTCCGGCCGCTACGACGAGCACACCACGTTTCCGGAGGACGACCACCGCACGTTCAACCGGCACGGCGAGTCGTTCGACGTCGGCGAGACGTTCTCCGGTGTCGACTACGACCTCGGCCTGGCCGCGGTCCGCCGGCTCGCGCCGCTGGTCGGCGACGACCGCACCATGGCGCAGTTCGCGCTGCGCTGGATCCTCGACCAGCCCGGCGTGACCGTGGTGATCCCCGGCGCCCGCTCCGCCGAGCAGGCCCGGCGCAACGCCGAGGCGGCCGGCCAGCCGCCGCTGACCGAGGTGGAGTTGGCCTCCGTGCGGGCCACCTACGACGAGCTGATCCGGCCGCAGGTGCACGACCGGTGGTGACCGCACCGGCCCCGCCCGTCGGCGCGGCGTCGCCGACGGGCGGCGTCGGCGGGCATGCTGGATCGGGGCGGACGTCGTCGGAGGGGGCGCGATGAGGGGTTGGTTCCGGCTCACCATGGGCCTGCTGGCGGTGGTGCTCGGCGCGCTCTGGACCGTGCTGGGGCTCGGCTACGTCGAGGGCAGCGCGCTGACCGACCGGCGGATCTGGGCGCTGGTCGGCCCGGCGCTCGTCGGCATCGGACTCGTCGCGCTCTGGCACGGCATGCGGGCCCGGCGCCGCTGAGGCGTACCGGACATGGAGAAGCCCCGCCTCCCGTGCGGGATGCGGGGCTTCGCGCACCGGCCGGCGCGGCCGGCACTGTGTCAGCTCAGATGGGGCGGACCTGCTCGGCCTGCGGACCCTTCTGACCCTGGGCGATCTCGAACTCCACCCGCTGGTTCTCCTCCAGCGTGCGGTAGCCGCTGGACTGGATGGCCGAGAAGTGGACGAACACGTCTGCACCCCCGCCGTCGACGGTGATGAAGCCGAAGCCCTTGTCAGCGTTGAACCACTTCACGGTTCCCTGCGCCATGTGCAACTCCTTCTAAAACTGGCGGCCGAGCACGCCGTGCGGCCGATTGGCCGTTTTCGAGCAGCGGCGCCTGAGGCGGCCCCCGTGCAGGGAACGTCCCTCAACCCACGCGTCTCGCAACAGCGTGAGACAGCAAACCACGTACGCAAAAACTTCGCACAGCCTACCGGACGAACTTCTCTGACATGTGACCTGAAAGTTGTCCGGAGATCGACGGACGACCGGGGTCCGGACGCGCGAAAGGCCCCTCTCCACCGCGTGGGAAAGGGGCCTTCCATCGAGCTGCTTCAGTCCGGCCAGTGCCCGGTCAGCCGGCGGACGCCGACCGCGCCACCCCGGTCCACGGCGGCGCGCACCGCCGCGAAGATCGCGCCCTGGAGCGCCGCGGCGGCCAGCACCTCGCCCCACCTGCGGTCCTCGTCGGTGGCGCTCGGCGCATCGCCGTCGCCCGCCGTCAGCTTCCAGACCTGCCGGAAGATCATCCCGGCGACGGTGCCGGCGGCCAGGCCGAGCAGCACCCCCACCGGCTTGTAGGCCGCCTTACCGATCCTGCCGCTCACCTGCGCCTCCCTCGGACCACCAACAGCACCACCACGGTCACCACCGCGCCGGCCGCGACGGCCGCCCACGGCAACGGGTTGCGCCCGACCGCCTCACCGGACCCGTACGCCTGCGCCCGGACCTGCCGGGCCCGCTCCGTGGCCCGCTCGCGCACCCGGGCGACGGTCAGCGCCGCCTCCTGGCGCACCCGCGCCTTGGCCTGCTCGGCGGAGTGCCGCACCAGCGCCTTCGGGTCGGCGCGTGCCGCCAACAGCTCCATCGTCTCACCGAGTTCGACCCGGGTCCGGCGGATCTCCTCCCGGAGCGCCGCCACGTCCCCGGTCCCGTTGCCGTTAGCGTTACCGGTCATGACCGCCTCCCGTCCTTCACCGCGGCGGTGACCGTGTCGACGTCCGCCCGGACACTGCGCACCGTCGCCTCCGGCACCGGCGGGACGGCACGGCTGACCTGCTTCTTGCCCACGAGTGCCAGGATCCCGGCGAGCAGGAACAACGCCACCGCCACGATCAGGGCGGCCAGCCACGCCGGCATGACCAGTGCCAGCAGCAGGATCACGGTGGCGACCAGCGCGCCGGCGCCGTAGAGCGCCATCACCCCGCCGCCGCCGAACAGCCCGATCCCGATCCCGGCGTGCTTGCCCTTCTGGGTCAGCTCCGCCCGGGCCAGCGTCAACTCGTCCCTCACCAGACGGGTGACCTGTTCGGTGGCCCGTTGCACCAGTTCCGCGGTGGACGGCTCGTTCCCGGTCCGGGACGTACGGTGACTCGCGACGTCAGCCATGCTGTCCTCCTTTCTTCATCACCGCGCTGTATGCCCGGAGTCGCCGCCCGTCAATCCTGCGCGGGGCGGCCGGTCGGCCCGGCCGCGCGCCACCGGGGCCCGGCGTCGGCCGGCCGGAATCCGGGGCGTGCGCAGCAGGTCCCCGGAACTCCGCCGGACAAACCCACTCGGCCCGACCCGTCCACGAACCGCCCGTACCGTCCGGCCCGGGGCCGGGGCCCGCGCACGGCACGCACGGAGCCCCCGGCGCCGGGCGGCGGCCGGGGGCTCCGATCGGGGTACGGCGGATCAGCGGCGGGCCTCGGCGTGGTCCTCCCGGCCCACGAACACCTCGCTGCGGGCCTCCCCGTCGTCACTGCCGCCGAAGACCCGCGCGTCGTCGGGCGCCTCGGTGTCGGCCGGCCGGCGGCCCGTCCGGCGCGGCTGCACCACCTGCCAGGGCAGCGGGCCGGCGGCCTCGCCCACCTCGGCGCGCAGCCGGGGCAGGGCGGTCGGGCGGTGGTCGCGTACCCAGGTCACCAGGTTCTCCCGGACCAGGCAGCGCAGGTCCCAGAGGCTGCCGGCGTCGGCGGCGCTGACCAGCGCGCGGACCTTGACCATGCCGCCGGTCGCGTCGGTCACCTGGAGCACGCAGACCCGGCCGTCCCAGAGGTCGGTGCCCTCGCAGAGCCGGCGCAGCTCCTCCCGCATGGCCTGCACCGGAATGGCCCAGTCCAGGTCGAACTCGGCGGTGCCGAGCACCGCCGCCTCGGTCCGGGTCCAGTTCTGGAACGGCCGGCTGGTGAAGTACGAGGTGGGCAGGATCAACCGGCGGTCGTCCCAGATCTGCACCACCACGTAGCTGAGCGTCAACTCCTCGATCCGGCCCCACTCCCCCTCGACCACGACCACGTCGTCCAGGCGTACCGCGTCGCTGAAGGCGAGCTGGAGGCCGGCGAAGACGTTGCCGAGCAGGCTCTGCGCGGCGAGCGCGGCGACGACACCGACCACACCGGCGGAGGTGAGCACGCCGGCGCCGATGCCGCGTACGGCCGGGAACGTCATCAGCATCACGCCGACGGCGAGGATCACGATCACCGCGATGGTCAGCCGGCGCAGCAGCACCACCTGGGTCCGTACCCGGCGGGCGTGGCGGTTGTTCGGCACGTCCACCCGGAACCGGGCCAGCGCGGTGTCCTCCGCCACCACCAGCAGCGCGGCCACCAGCCAGGCGACCGCGGCGATCATGGCCAGCCCGAGCGTGTGCAGGACGAACTGACGCCACGGGCTGCCCACCGCGTAGAGCGTGGTGAACCGGATCGCGAGCTGCACGCCGACCACGGTGGCGGCGACCTGGAACGCGCGGTGCGCGTGCTCGGTCAGCTCGGTCATCAGCAGCGACCGGCGGCCGAGCCGGCGGGTGGCCCGGTGCACCACCTCGACCAGCACCAACGCGACCGCCGCCGCGGCGAGCGCGGCGGCGACGGTCACCAGATAACTCTGCACGACATTCTCTCCCTCCGGCCCGGGCGGAATCGGGCAAAGGCCCAATGGTGCCCGGCGGCCCGGATATCGACCAGGCTCAGACCTTGCGGTACCGGGACTGGAAGAAGCAGTAGACGCCGAACGCGGCGATGCCGAGCGCCATCAGCGCCAGCAGCCACGGCCCGTACGCCTGGTCGCGCAGCGTCCGCAGGGCGGCGTCCAGGCCGCGCGCCTTCTCCGGGTCGTACTTGACGGCGGCGACCACGATCAGCAGGCCGGCGATGGCGAAGACCGCGCCCCGGGCGGCGTACCCGGCCATGCCGAGACGGCGGGTGAGCTGGCGGGTCTTCGGGCTCATCTCACCGGTCTTGAGGTTGCGCTCGAACTTCTTCCTCAGGCCGTAGATCACCATGCCGACGCCGACCGCGGCGAGCACCAGACCGGCCAGCCCGACCAGCCACCGGCCGCCGTCGGAGGCCATCAGCTTCTCGGTGAGCTGCTGCTGCTGGTTGGAGGAGTTGGCGCTGGCGTCCTGCACGACCTTGATCGAGGTCCAGCCCAGCCAGACGAAGATGATCACCCGGACGACCGAGGCGATCCGCTCGAAGGTCCGCTCCTTGCCGGTCCTGGACTGGTGGCCGACCAGCGCCTCGGAGGCCTGCCAGATGGCCATGGCGAAGAGACCGACGGCGATCGCCACCAGCATGAACTTGCCGAGCGGCTGCTCGCCGAGCGTGCGCAGCGCGCCGTTCTGGTTGCCCTCCTCCCCGGATTTCCCGAAGGCGATCTGCAACGCCAGCCAGGCGAAGAGGAGGTGCACGATTCCGTAGCCGATGAAACCGGCGCGAGTCAACAGTTCGAGCCACCGGCTGTTCTTGGCCTGGGCGGCGGTGGCTCCGGCGTTCCGGGTGAGAGACATGGGCCCTCAATCTCCCGACGTGCAGTTTTCCAAACGTCACCGCCCACCGCCGCCCGGCCGAATCCGATCAGTTGTTGGGGTTGCGGGCCACCCGGAGCACGACGTTCTGGTCGGTGACGCTGTCCAGGCTGACCTGGAAGCCGCCGACCTCGGTGGCCTGCTGGCCGGTGGTGAGCGAGAGCTGCTCCCCGGCCACCTCGACGGTGACCTGGTCGTCCTGGGTGCCGATGAGCTTCGCCTCGACGCCGAGGATGGTGGCGCTGGCGTCCACGCCACGGTCGAACGTGATGGTGCAGGCGTCCAGGCCGCAGTCGGTGTCGGCGCCGTTGGAGCTGCACCCGGCGAGCAACGCGGCGCCGAGCGCGAGACCGGCGAGCAGCCCGGCGGCACGACGGGTGGGGGTCGGGGGGAAGGTGGCGCGTCGGTTCGTCACCTCCCCAACGGTACCGCCCGCCGGCCACGCTCCCGGGCGACGTGCGCGCCGAGGTGGGGCGTGCAGAAGGGGCCCCGCCTCCACCGAAGGCGTCAGGAAGGGGCCCCTCCTTTCACGCTAGGGTGCGGGGATGGCTTTTGACGTGGCCCGGGTGCGCGGGTCCTATCCCGCGCTGGGCGAAGGCTTCGTGCACTTCGACGGCGCCGGCGGCACCCAGACCGCCGCCGGGGTGATCGAGGCGGTGGCCGACGCCATGCGCGCCGCCACCGGCAACCGCAGCGCCGCCTTCCGGCCCGGCCGGCGCGCGCTGGAGCTGGTCGCCGGCGCCCGCGCCGCGGTCGCCGACCTGCTCGGCGCGGACCCGTCGGGCGTGGTGCTCGGGCCCAGCGCCACCGCGCTGACCTACACGCTGGCCCGGACGCTGGGCGCCGGCTGGCGCCCGGGCGACGAGGTGGTGGTCTCCCGGCTGGACCACGACGCCAACGTCCGGCCCTGGGTGCAGGCCGCCGAGGCGGCCGGCGCGACGGTGCGCTGGGCCGAGTTCGACCCGGCCACCGCCGAGCTGCCCGCCGGCCAGTACGCCGACCTGGTCGGCGAGCGCACCCGGCTGGTCGCGGTGACCGCCGGCAGCAACGCGACCGGCACCGCGCCGGACGTGCCGGCCATCGCCAAGACCGCGCACGCGGTCGGCGCGCTGGTCTGCGTGGACGGGGTGCACTCGGTGCCGCACGGCCCCACCGACCTGGCCGCACTCGGCGCGGACGTGCTGGTCACCAGCGCGTACAAGTGGTCCGGCCCGCACCTGGCGGCGATGGTCGCCGACCCGGCGCGGTGGGAGTCGCTGCGCCCGGCGAAGCTGCTGCCCTCCGCCGACACGGTCCCGGACCGCTTCGAGTACGGCACCCCCAGTTTCCCGCTGCTGGCCGGCGTGACCGCGGCGGTGGACCACCTGGCGTCGCTCGACCCGACCGCGACGGGCGACCGCCGGGCGCGGGTCCGCGCCGGTCTCGCCGCCGCCCAGGCGCACGAGGAGGAGGTCTTCGACCGGCTGCTCGCCGGACTGGCGGCCCGGCCCTTCGTCACCGTGTACGGCACGCCCGCCCGACGCTGCCCCACGGTGTCGTTCCGGGTGGCCGGGCGGGCCCCGGCGGAGACCGCCGCGGCGCTCGGCGAGGCGGGCCTCTGCCTCTCCTCCGGCGACTACTACGCCTACGAGTACTTCCAGGCGATGGGCCTGCGCGACACCGGTGGCGCGGTGCGGGCCAGCGTCTACCACTACAACACGGTCGACGAGGTGGACCGGCTGCTGGCCGAACTCGACCGGCTGGCCGACGACGAGGGGACAATGGTCCGGTGAGCTTCCTGGTCGAGGAGAACCCCGCCAAGCACCGCTTCGAGATCCTGGTCGACGACGCGCTGGCCGGCTTCACCGCGTACCTGCCGCGCGGTGAGGTGCTGGTCTTCACGCACACCGAGGTCGAGGACCGCTACCAGGGGCAGGGCGTGGGCGCCGCGCTGATGCGGGGCACGCTGGACCAGGTGCGCGCCCGCGGCGGGCGGGTGGTGCCCCGCTGCCCGTTCATGGCCGCGTTCATCGAACGGCACCCGGACTACGCCGACCTGGTGGTCGACGCGCCGTAGGGCCCGGCCCGACCGGGGGACCTCCCCACCCGGCCGGGCCGGGAGCTCAGCGGACGCCGGCCAGCAGCTCGGCGGCGGCCCGGGCCGCCGCCGCGGTGGCGCCGTGGGTGGCCAGGTGCACCCGGCCGGCGGCCAGCTCGGGCACGCCCAGCTCGACCACCACCGCGTCCGGGCGGGCGGCCAGCGCCCGGGTGACCGCGTCCCGCATCCACTCGTGCCGGTGCAGGTCACGCACGACCAGCACCAGCGGCCGGTCGGCCGGGCCGGTGGCCGGGTCGGCCGGGACGGCGTCGGCGGCGTACCGGGCGGTGGTGGTGCCGGGCGTCAGGTGGGTCAGGGGCGCGGCGATCCCCCACGGGGTCTCCTCGCCGATGGCGATGTTGCGGGGCGGCGCGAACTCCACCACGTGCGCGGGCCCGGCCAGCGGCAGCAGTCCGGCGTCGCCGGTGACCCGGACCGCGCGGCGGGCGGCGGCCAGCCCGATCGCCGATCCGTCGGCGGCCGGCCGGCCGCTGCTGCGGCGGGCGCGGGCGGCGACGCTCCACGCGGCGAGCTGGCCGACCCGCTTCGCCGCCTCGGCCAGCCGCTCCTCCGGCAGTTCGCCGCGCACCACGGCGGCCACGATGGCGTCGCGCAGTTCCCGGGCGTCGGCCTCGGTGGCCCGTTCCCCGCCCACGCAGATCGCGTCCGCGCCGGCGGCGAGCGCACGCACCGCCGCGCCGGCGAAGCCGTACCGGTCGGACACCGCGCGCATCTCCACCGCGTCGGTCACCACCACGCCGCCGAAGCCCAGCTCCTCGCGGAGCAGCCCGCCCAGGATGCGTGCGCTGAGCGTGGCCGGCAGCTCCTCGTCGAGCGCCGGCACCAGCAGGTGGCCGGTCATCACCGCCTGGACCCCGGCCGTCACGGCGGCCCGGAACGGGGCCAGCTCGACCGCGTCCAGCCGGGCCCGGTCGCCGCCGATGCGGGGCAGGTCCAGGTGGGAGTCGACCCGGGTGTCGCCGTGCCCGGGGAAGTGCTTGGCGCAGGCGGCGACGCCGCCGGCCTGGAGGCCGCGCACCCACGCGGCGGTGTGGCGGGCGACCAGCTCGGGGTCGGCGCCGAACGAGCGCACCCCGATCACCGGGTTGGCCGGGTTGGAGTTGACGTCGGCGTCCGGGGCGTAGTCGAGCGTGATGCCGACCGCTGCCAACTCGGCGCCCAGGTCGCGGGCGACGTCCTCGGTCAGCGCCGCGTCGTCCACCGCGCCGAGCGCGAAGTTGCCGGGCCGGGAGCTGCCCCGGGCCGACTCGATCCGGGTGACGTCGCCGGCCTCCTCGTCGATCGCCACGATCACGTCCGGCCGTTCCGCCCGCAGGTTCGCGGTCAGCGTCGCGACCTGCTCGTGGTCGACGACGTTGCGGGCGAACAGGACCACCGCGCCGAGCCCCTCGCCGAGCCACCGGCAGACCCAGGGCGGCGGGGTGGTGCCGACGAACCCGGGTTGCAGGACGGCGGCGGCGAGCGCCGCCAGGTCTCCGGTGGCTCCCACGATCCGCTCGCTCATGCGCTGTCGTACCCCCGTATCCCCACGGTCCCGCCGGGACCGACGGGTGCTGACATGGTCACACCGCGCAGCTAAATAGTCAACAATCCTTACTGTTAACTGCTGGCGTCCCGCCACGCCCCGTGGGACAGTTCGTCCATGCCCGTCCTGCCGCTCGCGGACGCCACCGGCGCCGCCGACATCCCCGGCGTACGCCTGCTCGGCCTGGTGGTCGGCGCGTTGTTCCTGCTGATCGCGATCCGGGCGATGTTCCGCCGCTGACCCCCGGGTTCGGCCCGTTCCGCCGGGGTAGGGAGGTCCGCATCCGGACACGGCGGAGGGGAAACATGAAGATCGGTTACTTCCTGTCCAGCGAGGAGTACACGCCGGCGGAGCTGCTGGCCCAGGCACGCGGCGCCGAGCAGGCCGGCTTCGAGGCACTGTGGATCTCCGACCACTACCACCCGTGGGTCGACGCCCAGGGCCAGAGCCCGTTCGTCTGGTCGATGCTCGGCGCACTCAGCCAGGTCTGCCGGCTGCCGGTGACCACGGCCGTCACCTGCCCCACCGTCCGCATCCACCCGGCGGTCGTCGCCCAGGCGGCGGCCACCAGCGCGGTGCTGCACGAGGGCCGCTTCGTGCTCGGGGTGGGCACCGGCGAGGCGCTGAACGAGCACATCCTCGGCGACGCCTGGCCGCAGACCGACGTGCGGCTGGAGATGCTGGCGGAGGCGGTCGAGGTGATCCGCGAGCTGTGGCGCGGTGACTTCGTCAACCACCACGGCAAGCACTACACGGTGGAGCACGCCCGGATCTACACCCGACCCGAGACACCGCCGTCGATCTACGTCTCCGGCTTCGGCCCCAAGGCGATCGAGCTGGCCGCCCGGATCGGCGACGGCTACGTCAGCATGATGCCCGACGCCGACATGGTGCGCCGGTTCCGGGACGCCGGCGGCGGCGACAAGCCGTGCCAGGGCGGCTTCAAGGCCGCGTACGCCGACACCGCCGACGAGGGCGCCCGGATCGCGTACGAGCGCTGGCCCAACGCGGGCGTGCCGGGTGAGCTGTCCCAGGTGCTCCCCTCGCCGCGCCACTTCGAGCAGGCCGCCGAGCTGGTCCGGCCGGAGCAGGTGCGGGAGGCGTTCGTCTGCGGCCGGGACGCCGACGCCCACCTGGAGATGATCGGCAGGTACGCCGAGGCCGGCTTCGACGAGGTCTACGTGGCCAACACCGGCCCGCACTGGCAGGGCCTGTTCGACCTCTACCAGGCCGACGTGCTGCCCCGGCTGCGGTGATCGCGAGGACGGTTTCGCGACCGGACGCCGGGGGTAGCTGAGGCGCTTGATGAAACTGACCAGGCACGCCACCAACCTGCGCCGCGCGGCGAAGAACCTGTTCGGCTGGACCGCGTTGCGGCCCAACCAGCTGGCCGCCATGCGCGCCGTCATGAAGCGCCACGACGCCCTGGTGGTGCTGCCCACCGGCGCCGGCAAGTCGGCGATCTACCAGATCCCGGCCAGCCTGATCCCCGGCCCGACCGTGGTCATCTCCCCGCTGCTCGCGCTCCAGCAGGACCAGATCGCCGCGCTCAACGAGCGGCAACGGCCCGAGCTGCGCGCGGTGCGGATCAGCTCGGACGAGAGCGCCGCGCAGCAGGCCGAGGCGGTCGAGGACATCCGGGCCGGCCGGGCCGAGTTCCTGTTCATCACGCCCGAGGCGCTGAGCAACCCGGACCGGCTGGCCGAGGTCCGCTCGCTGTCCCCGGCGCTGGTCGCGATCGACGAGGCGCACTGCATCTCGTCCTGGGGTCACGACTTCCGGCCGGACTACCTCGCGCTCGGCCACCTGATCGACGGCCTCGGCCGGCCGCCGGTGGTCGCGTTGACCGCCACCGCCTCGCCCCCGGTGCGCGACGACATCATCGCCCGGCTGCGGCTGCGCGAGCCGGAGGTCGTCGTCTCCGGGCTGGACCGGCCGAACCTGTTCCTCGAGGTGGCCCACTGCCCGACCGAGGACTACCGGTGGCGGCGGCTGGTCGCCCTGCTGCGCGACGACGAGCGGCCCGGCATCATCTACGTGCCGACCCGTCGCGCGGCGGAGGAACTGGCCGAGCGGCTGACCAAGGCGGGCTTCCCGTCCGAGTTCTACCACGGCGGCATGCCCACCGCGGCACGGCACGAGCTGCACGAGGCGTTCCTCGCCGACCGGGTGCCCATCATGGTGGCCACCTCGGCGTTCGGCATGGGCATCGACAAGCCGAACATCGCCTGGGTGGTGCACATGGCGCTGCCCGACTCGCCGGACAGCTACTTCCAGGAGATCGGCCGGGCCGGCCGCGACGGCTCCCCGTCCCGGGTGCTGCTGCTGTGGCGGTCCGAGGACGTCGGCCTCCAGCGCTACTTCAGCGGCGGGCTGCCCGACGAGAAGGAACTGTCCGACCTCGCCGCGGTGCTGCGCAGCAAGGCCCGCACCCGCAAGGAGCTGCGCGAGCTGACCGGTCTGGGCCCGCGCAAGCTCGGCCAGTACCTCTCCCTGCTGGAGCAGATCGGCGCCGCCGAGCCGCGGGCCCGGCAACGCGTCGGCGTGCCCCGCTACGCGCCGGACGCCGCCGAGGCCGGCCGCGCCGCGCGCGCCGAGGCCGAGCGGCAGCAGACCGTGACCCGGTCACGGACGGACATGATGCGCGCGTTCGCGGAGACCACCGGCTGTCGCGGGCAGGCGCTGCTGGCGTACTTCGGCGAGCAGATGAGCGAGGTCTGCGGCCACTGCGACAACTGCCACGCCGGCACCAGCGTGGCGAACGACGGCGCGGTCGGGCCGTTCCCGGTGCACAGCCAGGTCCGCCACGCCGAGTGGGGGTCCGGCCTGGTGCTCAGCTACGAGGAGGACCGGATGACGGTGCTCTTCGACGAGGTGGGCTACAAGACGCTGTCCGTGCGTGTGGTGTCCGAACAGGGCCTGCTGGAACTGGACTAGCCTGATCCGGGCACCGCGACGGTGCCCGTCGACAACGACGACCGCGGCGAAAGGAACCTGATCGTGATCGAGCAGCCGGCGTACACCCGGTTCGGCGTCTCGGACGAGGAGTGGGGGCTGCTGGTGGGTCTGCCGCAGTCGGTGCTCACCGCGGCGGCTGCCGCCGAGTCCGACGGCGCCCGGCGCACCATGGCCGAGAACGCCGCCGGGCTGGAGACCATCGCCGCCGGCCGGGAGTCGGCCAGCCCGCTGGTCGCCGCCGTGGCCGGCGAGATCGTCGCCCGGGTCGGCGACCCGGAGACCGGCGCGGAGCTGCCGGTGATCACGCCGGACGACCCGGCCGCGATGATCGAGGACGTGCTCACCCGGGCCGGTCAGGCGTCCGCCCTGCTCACCGGCAAGGTGGACGAGGGGCAGGCCGGCGCCTACCGGCACTGGCTGGTGGAGATCGCCGAGCAGGTCGTGGGCGCCGCCTCCACCGGCGGCATCCTGGGCATCGGCGGGGACGTGGTGAGCGACTCCGAGCGTCGGTTCCGGGACCGACTCTCCCACGTGCTCAACGACTGAACGTAGAGTTAACAGAGGCTTCCACGTTCGTCAATGACGGACGTCACGCCCCACGGGTGCCGCGTTTCGGCCCCGTGGGGCGTCGTGTTTGTGGAGGGATGTCGACAGACCACGGGGGTCGTTCATGGACACACCGATGCAACCACAGATCTTCGACACCGCACAGATACCCGCCGCCGACCGCTTCGGGCTCTGGCTGGAGATGCTCGCCCGGACGCCCACGCTGATGCGGGTCCGCACCGAGCACGCCGACAACTTCGAGGCGCGGGCCGAGTTCCTCGAACTGGGGCCGATGCGGCTCATCCGGCACCGCTACCCGCCGCTGCACGGGATCCGGACCCGCAAGCTGATCAGCCGCTCCGACGCCGACTGCTACCTGCTGGCGCTGACGCTCGTCGGCACCGGCATCGCCGACCAGGACGGGCAGCGGGGGGTCTGTCCACCGGGCGACCTCACCTTCTACGACTGCGCCCGGCCCCAGGAACTCAGCCACCACACCGACCGTGCCGACGACCGGTCCGCCGCGTCGATCGTGGCGCTCATCCCGTACGAGGCGCTGCCGCTGCCGCACCGCCGGCTCACGCCGCTGTTCGCCAGCCGGATGTCCGGCGCCGAGGGGATCGGCGCCCTGCTGGCCGACTACCTCATCCGGATCACCGGCCATCCGGACCAGTACCACGCGGTCGACGCGGACCGGCTGGGCGGCGTCGCGCTCGACCTGATCGCCACGCTGCTCGGTCGCCACCTGGTCTCCGAGGAGGCGGTGCCGACCGAGGTCCGGCGCCGCGCGCTGCTCGCCCAGGTGCACGCGTACGTCCGGCAGCACCTCGGCGACGTGACGCTGGGCCCCGGCACGATCGCCGACGCCCACCACCTGTCGGTGCGGTCCCTGCACCGGCTCTTCGAGGACGAGGAGACCACGGTCGCCGCGTACATCCGGGACGAGCGGCTGGCCCGGTGCCGGCGGGACCTCGCCGACCCGGCGCTGGCCGACCGGTCCATCCAGGTCATCGCCGGCCGCTGGGGGTTCCGGGACAAGGCCCACTTCAGCCGCGCCTTCCGGGCCACCCAGGCGGAGACACCGCAGGCGTTCCGGGCGCGTCACCTGGAACAGGCACGGATCGTCAACAGCGCGGCGTCCGAAGTCAACTCGACTCGCACACAATGAACCCGGGTCGACACCGGTGACGGTGACGACCCGCTGGTAACGGGGGGCCGTGGCGTGGCGCCCGCGGCGGTCCAGCCGCGGGCGGCCGCCCGGTGGCCCTCCCGCGCCGCAATCGACGGCACCCGGGCTCCGGCCCCGTCGTTTCTCCCCCAGGACCGACGGGGCCGGTCGGGCTCAGTCGGTCGCCTCCTCCTTCAGCAGTGCCAGCACGAACTTCTCCACCGCCTCGCGCGGCATCTCCGGCTGCACCGGTGCCAGCACCCCGTCGTGGTACAGGTCGACCACCCGCGGGTCCACGTAGGACGTGCGGGCCACCGTCGGCGTGTTGCCGAGCAGCTCGGCGACCGAACGCATCACCGCCGCCACCGCCCGGCGACGCCCGGTGACGGACCGCTGCGGGCCCACCGAGGCCAGCTCGGCGGCGGCCAGCACGGTGGCGTGCCAGGTGCGGAAGTCCTTCGCGGTCATCTCCCCACCGCTGGCGTCGCGCAGGTAGTCGTTCACCTCGTCGCTGCGCACGTCGCGCCACCCGCGACCGTCCCAGTAGCCGAACAGCCGCTCCTGGGCGCGGCGCCGCCGGCGCAGGTTGAGCAGCACCTGGCACAGCTCCGCGTCCTCGACGCGGCGGACCTGGTCGATGCCGCCCTTGGCCGGGAACTCGAACACCACGCAACCACCGCGCGAGCGGGCGTGCTCCGGTCGCAGCGTCGCCACGCCGAACGTGGGGTCGTCGCCGGTCGCGTACTGGTCGCTGCCCACCCGGAACGCCCCCATGTCGAGCAGCCGGGCCACGGTGGCCAGCACCCGCTCCCGCCGCAGCCCGCGCAGCGCCAGGTCGTGCGCGACCCGGTCGCGCAGCGTCGGCAGCCGGTGGGCCACCTCCAGCACGTGGTCGAACTTCGCCTCGTCGCGCTTGCGCCGCCACTGCGGGTGGTAGAGGTACTGCTTGCGGCCGGCCGCGTCGATGCCGGTGGCCTGGATGTGCCCGTTCGGGTACGGCGAGATCCACACGTCCCGCCAGGCGGGCGGGACGACCAGCGCGCGCAGCCGGGCCAGCTCGTCGGCGTCACGCACCGGTTCGCCCTTCGCGTCCAGGAAGAGCCAGCCCTTGCCGCGCCGCCGCCGGGCGTACCCCGGCCGGCCCGGATCGCTACGCCGCAACCGCACCGGAGACCCGTTCCACCTCGGCCACCGCCGCCACCACCTCGTCGACCCCGATGGCATCCAATGTCGGATGCGTTCCTACCCCCGCGGAACCGGTCGAATCCGGGGCAGGTCCGGCGGCGTCGGCGCGACCGAGCGCCCGGTGCCGGGGGCGGTCGGGCGGTGGACCCCAGTGCGCCGCCGACACCGGCCCGAACAGCACCACCGAGGCGGTCCGGTACCCGGTGGCGAGGTGGGCCACGCCGGTGTCGCCGCTCACCACCAGGCGCGCGTCGGCCACCAGCGCGGCCAGCTCGGTCAGGCCGGTCCGACCGGCCAGCACCGCCGCCGGCGGCAGCCCGGCGGCGCGGGCCACCCGGGCGGCCAGCGCCCGCTCGTCGGCCGAGCCGGTGAGCACCACCCGGTGGCCGGCCGCGGTCAACGTCCGGGCCAGCCCGGCGAAGCGGTCCGCCGGCCAGCGCTTCGCCGGCACCTTGCTGCCCGGGTGCAGCACCGTCACCCCGGCCGGTACGCCGACCACGGCCGGCCGCCGCAACGCCAGGTCCCCGGCGTCGGCCGGCAGGCCGTACGCGTGCAGCAGCCGGCACCAGCGACGCACCTCGTGCTCGTCGGCGTCCCAGGTCGGACCGTCGAGGTGGCCGGCCGACGGGTTCCGGTAGGCGAGCAGCCGACCCGGCCGGACGGCGGCCAGCGCCCGGTGCGACTGCGGTCCCCGACCGTGCAGGTTCACCGCCACCTCCGGCGGCGGCCCGATCCACCGGATCCGGTCCGGCCCGGCGGTGGGCAGCACCCGGTCGACCACCCCGGTCAGTGCCGCCAGCGGCGCCAGCCAGGCCGGGGCGGCCAACACCAGCTCCCGGCCGGGCAGACCGGCGCGCAGGCCGCGCAGCGCCGGGACGGCGGTGGCCAGGTCGCCGACCCCGAGCGCGCGCAGTACCAGGATCACGGGTACGAGGACTCCCGCTCGGCGCAGACCACCAGTTCGCGGACCGCGCAGCCGGCCGGCTGGGAGAGCGCGAACATCACCGCGGCGGCGGTGTCGGCCGGCTCGTTGAGCACGGCGTCCGGTCCGGGCCGGTACTGCTCGTCGCGCTCGTCGAAGAACGCGGTGCGCATGCCGCCGGGGATCAGCAGGGTCACCCCGACCGCGCCGGCCAGCTCGGCGGCGAGCGCCCTGGTGAAGCCGACCACCCCGAACTTCGCCGCGCAGTACGCGGTCGCGTCGCCCACCGCCTTCACGCCGAGCGTGGAGGCGACCGTGACGATGGTGCCCCGGGACGCCTCCAGGAAGGGCAACGCGGCCCGGATCACCGCCGCGGTGGCGAGCAGGTCCACCGTGACGATCCGCTCCCACGTCTCCGCCGGCACGTCGGCCAGCTTGCCGGGCACGTCCACGCCGGCGGCGGTGACCACGGCGTCCAACCCGCCGGAACGCTCCGCGAGGTCCCGGGTGGCGGCCTCGGCGGCCCGGGTGTCGGCCAGGTCGCACTCGGCCCACGGCACCCCGTCGGCGGGCCGCTGCCGGTCCAGCACGAGGGGCCGGCCGCCGGAGCGGGCCACGGCCGCGACCACCGCCGCGCCGAGGCCGCTGGACCCGCCGGTGACCAGCACGGTCGGCCCGGCGCCGGGCCGGTTGCGTGGCGCGCTCATCGTGCTCCCTTCGCCGTGGACCGGACGACCGGCTCCCGGCCGTTCTCCGCGCCCGCGCCGGCCGGCCGGCGGGCGCTGCCGCGGCCGGCGCGGGCCGCCGCGATCATGTCGGTGGTGGAGCGCCCGTCCAGGTACGGCACCACCACGGTGTGGCCGCCCCAGCGGGCCAGGATCGCCGACTCCGGCAGCGTCTCCGTGCCGCCGCCGCTGGCGTAGTCACCGCCCTTGACCCAGATGTCCGGGCGCAGCCAGGACAGCGCCGCGTGCGGGGTCGGCTCGTCGAAGATCAGCACCGCGTCGACGCAGCCCAGCGCCGCGATCAGCCGGCTGCGGTCGCCCTGCGGCACGACCGGGCGCTCCGGTCCCTTGAGCCCGGCCACGCTCGCGTCGGAGTTGAGGCAGACCACCAGGCAGTCACCGAGCCGCCGGGCCGCCTGGAGCGTCGCGACGTGCCCGGCGTGCAGCAGGTCGAAGCAGCCGCCGGTGGCCACCACCGTGCCGCCGGCCGCGCGTACCCGGGCCAGCACCTCACCGGCCGCCCCGGCGCCGATCCGGTCCCCGCCGACGGTCACCACCGCCGGGGCGACCGCCCGGACCGGCGCCGGCAACGCGGTGGTCACTCCCCCGCCGGCCACGTACGCGGACGCCTCGGCGACCGCCTCCTGCACCGCCTCGGACACCAGCGCGCCCCGGGCCAGCGCCAGCGTCGCCGCGGCGGCGAACCGGTCGCCCGCGCCGCAGGTGTCCCCCTCGGCGGGCGGCGCCGGCACCACCAGCGGGGTGGAGCCGGCGTGGCAGAGCAGCGCGCCGTCCCCGCCCAGGGTGACCGCGACCGCGCCGGCCTGCCAGCGCCGGCGCAGCGCCTGCGCGCTCCGGGACGCGTTCGCCAGGCGGGACCCGCCCGGCGGTGTCTTGGCCAGGTCACGGGCCTCCGGCTCGTTCGGGGTGGCCAGGTGCACGCCGGGCACGGCCGCCGGGCCGCGCGGGTGCGGGTCCCAGACCACCGGCGCCCGGGTGGCGGCCAGCGCGGCGCGCAGCACGGGCTGCCCGGCGAGGCCCCGGCCGTAGTCGCTGACCAGCACCGCGGACGCGTCGGCGAGCAGCCGCAGCACGGCCTCGCCCGGCTCCCCCGGCACGCCTGTCGGCCCGCCCCGGTCGTGGCGCAGCAGCACCCGCCCGCGCGCCCGCAGCCGGATCTTCTCCGGCGTCGCGCCGGCCAGCGGGAGCGCGTAGAGCTGCACCCCGGCGGCGGCGAGCAGGGTGCTGAGCCGGGCCCCGCCGGCGTCGTCGGCGACGGCGGTGACCAGCGCGACCTCGGCGCCCAGCCCGGCCGCGAAGACGGCGGCGAGGCCGGCCCCGCCGGGGCGGTCGACGGACGTGGTTTCGTCGAGCACCGGCACCGGGGAGTCCGGGCAGAGCCGGTTCACCAACCCCTCGACGTCCCGGTCCAGCAGCGTGTCACCGAGCACCACCACGGGTCCCGCCATGCTCGACCTCCTCATCGGGCCTGCACCTCCGGATCCGGGTCGCCGAGCACCACCTCGACGCCGGTGCGCACCGGGCCGGCCGGGGCACGGGCGGCCAGCGCCGCCGGCAGCGCCCGGTCGACGTACTCGCAGAGCACGTGCACGGCGACCAGGTGCAGCTCCTGCACCACCTGACTGTCCGGCGAGTCGACCGCCAACCGCTCGTGGCAGAGGTCGGCGAGGGGGTTGGGGGCGGGGCCGGTGAACGCCCAGCAGCGCAGGCCGGTGTCGTGGGCGGCGTGGGCGGCGGTGAGCAGGTTGCTGCTGGTGCCGCTGGTGGAGAGCAGGAGGAGCAGGTCGTCGGGTCGGCCGTGGGCGCGGACCTGGCGGGCGAAGACCTCGTCGTAGCCGTAGTCGTTGCCGATGGCGGTGAGGGCGCTGGTTTCGGCGTGCAGGGCGATGGCGGACAGGGGTCGGCGCTCGTGGCGGAGCTTGCCGACGAGTTCGGCGGTGAGGTGTTGGGCCTCGGCGGCGCTGCCGCCGTTGCCGGCCACCAGCAACCGGCCGCCCGCGGCGAGGCGGTGCGCCAGCTCACCGCCCCAGCGGGCGAGCAGGTGTTCCGCCTCGCGCAGCGGCAGCAACGCGCCGGCCAGCCGGGTCAGGTGGTCCGCCAGCACCGTGGCGCCGGGCGTCGGGGTGGCCGTCATCAGGCGACCACCCGGGTGCGCCGACGCACCGTGGCCACCTCGCCGTACAGCGCGCCGAGCCGGTCGGCGGCGGTCGCCCACGAGTAGCGGGTCCGGGCCCGTTCCAGCGCCGCGGTGGCGTAGGCGAAGCGGCGGATCCGGTCACCCAGCAGGCCCCGGATCGCCGCGCCGAGCGCCGCCGGGTCGCGGGCCGGCACCAGGTCGCCGGTGCGGCCGGGCACCACGGTGTCGATCAGCCCGCCGACCGCGGTCCCGATCACCGGCACGCCGCAGGCCATCGCCTCCAGCGGGGTGAGCCCGAACGGCTCGTACCAGGGGGCGGCCACCAGCACGTCCGCCGAGCGGTACCAGCGGCCCATCTCCTCGCGCGGCACGGCGCCGACCAGGCGTACCCGGTCGGCGATGCCGAGCGAGTGGGCCAGCGCCCGCAACCGCATCGCGTACGGGTCGGTCTCCAGCAGCCCGGCCGGCGGACCGCCGACCACCACGCACTCCGCGTCCGGCACCAGCGCGGTGGCGCGGATGACGTCCTGGAAGCCCTTGCGCTCGACCAGCCGTCCGACGGTGAGGATGCGGGCCCGGCCGCCGTCGGCCCCGGCGGCCGGGCCCAGCGGGCCGAACGTGGACAGGTTCACCCCCGACGGCACGACGGTCATCCGGGACCGGGGCACCCCGAGCCGGACCAGTTCGGCGACCTCGTCCTGGCACTGGGCGACCACCCGGTCCACCGAGCGGCCCAGCTCCCGTTCGTGGTCGACGCGACCCGGCGGGCTGGTGTCCTGGGCGCCCTGGTGGCGACGCTTGACGGTGCCGAGCGCGTGGTAGGTCTGCACGATCGGCACGCCGGTGCGCCGGGCCGCCGCGAGCCCGGCCAGCCCGCTCATCCAGAAGTGCGCGTGCACCACCTCGGGCTGCCAGTCACCGGTGCGCCACCGGTCCGCCAGCCAGTCGGAGAACGCTGGCATGTACGGCAGCAGGTCGTCCTTGGCCACCGGCTCGGCCGGGCCGGCGGGCACGTGCACCACCTCGTACCCGTCCGGGGCGCGTACGGTCACCGGCAGGTCCACCGCGTCGCGGCGGGTGTGGACGCGGACGTCGTGTCCGGCTGCCACGAGCGCGGCGGAGAGTTCGGCGACATGCGTGTTCTGGCCACCGGCGTCCTCCCCGCCGAGGACGGCGAGCGGGCTGGCGTGTTCCGAGATCATCGCGATGCGCATACTTCCTCCTCCAGCAGCCGGTCCCAGTCGGCGAGGAAACGCTCCAGGCCGTACCGGTCGCGGGCGGCGGCCCGGGCCGCGGCGCCCGCCCGGCGGGCTGCCGCCGGGTCGTCCAGCAGGCCCCGGGCGGCGTCGAGCAGCACGTCGACCCGGGTGGAGAGCGCTCCGGCGGCGGGCGGTACGGCCTCGACCGCCTCGGTGGTGGCCAGCGCGACCACCGGCATGCCGATGGTCATCGCCTCGACCAGGCTGAGCCCGAGCGAGGTCCACCGGCACAGGTGCAGGTAGGCGCGTCGTTTTCCCAGCTCGGCGTGCATCGCGTGCTGCGGCACGTCGTCGTGGCTGGTCAGTCGCTCCTCGGGCAGCCCGAGATGGGCGGCGAGCCCGGCCACCTTCATGCCGTAGACGTCCAGCGGCGCCAGCGCGGCGAACCGGGCGAGCAGGTCGGTGCCGGTGACCCGCCAGCGGCGTACCGGCTCGTTGATCACCACGGCGAGGCGGTCGAGTTCGCCGGTCCATTCGACGGCCGGGGCGACGACGCCGTGGTCGACCACAGTGGTGCGGGTGGCGCCGTTGTCCCAGAACAGTTCGTTGAATCCGGTGACGTGGGTGAGCAGCAGGTCGTCGCGGTCGGCCATCGGGTGGCGGGTGTTCGGGACGTCGCCCTTGGGGGTGTTGTGCTCGACGTAGACGGCGGGGAGGTCGCGGCCGGGGCGGCGGCCGAGCCACTGGGCGGCCAGGTCGAGTTCCTCGGGGCGTTGCAGGACGACCACGTCGACGTCGGTGTGGCGGAGCTGCTCCGGGGTGACCTCGACGGCGCTGTCCGGCCAGGGGTAGGTGCGCGCCCGGCCGAGTCCGTAGGCGTCCCGCGCCGGGTTGACCGGGATGAGGTAGCGGTGCTTGCCGTGCACGAACGAGGTGGTCCAGGACCCGTGCACGTGCCACAGCAGGATGTTCATCCGGCCACCCCGAGCAGCCGCAGCGCCTCCAGCACCCGGCCCGGTTCGACCGCCGAGAGGCAGGGGTGTCCGGGGACCGGGCAGGCGGTGGCGCGGGTGTCCCGGCAGGCCGCTCCGGCGTCGCCGAGGCGGACGGTCGGGACCCGGTACGGTCCCCACTGGCCGAACGGGACGGTCGGGGCGAACAGGCTGACCACCGGCACGCCCAGCGCGGCGGCCAGGTGCGCCGGGCCGGTGTTGCCCACCACCAGCGCGCCGGCCCGGGCGATCACGGCGGCCAGTTCGTCCAGCCCGGTCCGTCCGCCCAGGTCGACGCCGCCGGCGGCGGCCACCCGCGCGGTCAGCTCCCGCTCGTCCGGCCCGCCGGTGACCAGCACCCGGTGGCCGGCGGCGCCGAGCACCCGGACCACCCGGGTGGCCAGCTCGACCGGGCAGGCCCGGGTCTCCACCGAGGAGCCCGGGTGCAGCACCACGTAGCCGGGCGCTCCGGCCGCGGCCGGGACGGGCGGCAACCGGTCGGTGCGCAGGCGCAGCGCGGGTTCGTCGTGGTCGGGCAGGGGGTAGCCGGCGGCGGCGGCGAGGGAGAGCGCGCGTTCGGGTTCGGGGACGCCGGCGGGGACGCGGTGGCGGACGTCGAGCAGGGTGCCGGGGTAGTCGTCGCTGATGGCGCTGATGCGGGGTACGCCGGCGAGGCGCAGCAACAGGGCGAGGGGCAGGGGGGACTGGTGGAAGCTGGTGAAGATGACGGCCTCGTCGACCTGGACGGCGGCGAGCCGGTCGGTGAGCGCGCGGATGGCGGTGGGGTCGACGGGTGGGGCGGGGGCGTCGATCCAGGGCAGTGGCCATTCGATGATGTCGTCGACGCCGGGCAGCAGCTCGGCGGCGGCCCGGCCGCGGGGGCCGCAGAGCAGGACCACCCGGCGGGCGCCGGCCGCGACCGCCCGGATTCCGGGGCCGGTGACCAGCACGTCGCCGGCCGCGTCACTGCGCGCCACCAGCACCGTGCCGGCGCTGCGGCGCCGGTCGGGCGGCGGCGCGGCCACCAGCCGCATCCGGTCCAGCACGGTGTCCACCGCGTCCGGCAGGTCGGCGGCGACGGTCGGCGCGGCGGCCACCTCGGCGGCCCGGGTGGCCGGCGTGGGCACCATGACGGCGGCGGCGCCGGCTGCGGCGGCGGCGGCCATGTCGGCGCCGATGTCCCCGATCAGCACGCACCGGCTCGCCGTGGTGCCGAGCGCACGCGCGGCGGCGTGCACCAGCCCCGGCGCGGGCTTGCGGCAGCCGCACCGGTCCGGCTCCGCGTGCGGGCAGATCTGCCAGCTGTCGAACGGGCCGAGCAGCTCCTCGACCCGGGCGTTGACCCGGTGCAGGTCGTGCGCCGTGAAGTAGCCCCGGGCCAGTCCGGACTGGTTCGTCACCACGGCCAGCCGCAACCCGGCCGCGCGCAGCCGGTCCAGCGCCTCCCGGGCACCCGGCACCGGCCGGACCTTCTCCGGGTCGCCGTTGTACGGCACGTCCTCCACGAGCGTGCCGTCCCGGTCCAGCAGCACCGCCTCGTACAGGCCGGACGGGAGCCGGTCAGCACCCGGGTAAACCCGGGCTGACCTGCACTGATCCCGCTCGTGGTCCCGTCGCACGGGCGGCGGGTTCCCGACCCCCCGAGGAGTAAACGTCAGCCCCGGTTACCCGCCGCCTCCGAGAAGCTAACCCGGCTGCCGTTAGCGACGGCACCGGCGGGGGTACCGGACACCCGTGGCGGTGGTGGAGAAAGTGATCGACGCGTCCCCGGACCGGGTCTTCGAGGTGCTGGCCGACGGTTGGACCTACAGCGACTGGGTGGTGGGCACCGCCCACGTGCGGGACGTGGACGACACCTGGCCCCGGGTGGGCAGCCGGTTGCACCACCGGGCCGGCCCGTGGCCGTTCTCGCTCCAGGACGCGTCGACGGTGCTGGAGTGCCAGGCGCCGCATCGCCTCGTGCTGCGCGCCGGCCTCTGGCCGGCCGGCGAGGCGATCGTGGCGTTCGTCCTGGAGCCGTTGGGCGACGGCCGGACCCGGGTCACCATCGGCGAGGACTTCGCGGCCGGGCCGCTGCGGTGGGTCCGGACCAAGCTGAACGACCTCGTGCTGCATCTGCGTAACAGAGAGACGCTGGCCCGGCTGTCGGACATCGCGACGCGGCAGAAGTCGGAGCGGTGAGCGGTCGATCGCGGGGCGTCTGTGCGGACGCCGGTAAGCGGACTGGCTACCCTCTCAGGTGAACCTGTCGGCCGACCGAGGAAGTCCGTGATGATCGAACCCGTGCAGTTGCCCTCCCCGTGGGCGGACGCGCGCCTGACCGTCGTCGTTCCGACCTACAACGAGGCGGGCAACCTCCCGGTGCTGGTCGAGCGCCTCCTCGCGCTGCCGCTGCCCGGCCTGAAGGTGCTCGTCGCGGACGACAACTCCCCCGACGGCACCGGCGAGGTCGCCGACAAGCTGGCCATCGAGCACCCGGAGCGGGTCCTGGTGGTGCACCGCCCCGGCAAGGAGGGCCTCGGCCGGGCGTACGTGGACGGCATCAGCCGCGCGATCGACGACGGCGCGGAGTACGTCGCCCAGATGGACGCCGACCTGTCGCACCCGCCGGAGGCGCTGCCCGGCATGCTCGGCGCGCTGCTCTCCACCCAGGCGTCCGTGGTCATCGGTTCCCGCTACGTGCCCGGTGGGGAGCTGGACGAGAACTGGCCGCTCTACCGCCGCGCGCTCAGCGGCTGGGCCAACCTCTACGTGCACACTTTGCTGCGGGTGCGGATCCGCGACCTGACCGCCGGCTTCAAGATCTGGCGGGCCGACGCGTTGCGCGCCATCGGGTTGGACCGGGTGCAGTCCAACGGTTACAGCTTCCAGGTGGAGATGCACTACCTCGCCACCAAGCTGGGCCACACCATCCTGGAGGTGCCGATCCGCTTCGAGGAGCGCCGCGAGGGCGACTCGAAGATGACCACGGCCACCAAGATCGAGAGTGCGCTGATGCCGTTCAAGCTGCGCACCCGGCACCGCAACATCGACTCCTGACAATCACGCTGCGTCATTCTGACGCAGCGTGACTTCCGGGGCGCGTGGACGTGGGTACGCTCGCCGCCCTTTGCTCTGCACCCATCGACGCAGCACGCCTCTGAGCTGCTCGGCCATGATTCACCCGGCCACCGCCCGACGCTCATGTCGGGTACGGTGCGTGACCGATGCGTATGGGGCTGCAGAGCAAAGGCGGCGGCGGGACCTGGCGTCCGTCCGAACCTCGTCACCGTCGGCAACGGGCTGGGATGCCGACCGCCGGCACCCGGCGCCGGGCCGCGCGGCGGCGGACGGCCGTCAGCGGTAGACGGTGCGGTGGGCCGCGGCGATCGCGCGGGCGTACACCTGGCCGGTGAGCGCGCGGTCACGGGCCAGCGCGGCGCGGGCGGCGTTCGCGCCCGGCGCGCCGTGCACCCCACCGCCCGGGTGGGCCGAGGCGCTGGCCAGGTAGAGCCGGTCCACCGGGGTGTCCGCACGACCCAGCCCGGGGATCGGCCGCAGGAAGAGCTGCTGGTACGCCGCCGCGGTGCCGCCGCCCAACGCGCCGCCCACCAGGCTCGGCTCGGCCGCCTCCAGATCGGCCGGACCGGCCACGTGCCGGCCGACGATCGACGCGCGGAAGCCCGGCGCGGCGGCCTCCAGCACCTCCTCCATCCGCTCCACGTGCCCGGCCACCTCCTCGGCCCGCCAGTGCCGGCGGAACGGGAGGTGGGTGTAGGACCAGAGCGACTCGGTGCCCGGCGGGGAGTGGCTCGGGTCGGCCACCGTCATCTGTCCGACCAACAGGAACGGATCCGCCGGGACCTCGCCACGGGCCAGCGCCGCGGCGTACGTGGTGAGGCCGTTCAGGTCCGCGCCGAGGTGCACGGTGCCGGCGCCGGCGAGGTCCCGGTTCCGCCACGGCACCGGCGCCGACAACGCCCAGTCGACCTTGAGCGTGGAGCCGTCCCACTTGAAGTGCGCCAGATCCTCGACCAGCCGGGGCGGCAGCGCCGCCGCGCCGACCAGGTCCAGGTAGAGCGCCGGGGCGGGGACGTCGGCGAGCACGGCGCGCCGCGCCCGCCGGTCCGCCCCGTCCGCGGTCCGCACCCCCATCGCGCGGCCCCGGGCGGTGAGCACCCGCTCGACCCGGGCGTCGTACTCGATCCGGCCGCCGCGCTCGACCAGCCGGGCCACCAGCGCGTCGGTGATCCGCTGCGCGCCGCCCACCGGCACCGGCCAACCGACCTGCTGGCCGAGCATGGCGAGCAGCCAGCCGTACACGCCGGAGCCGGCCTCCTCCGGGGACAGGTCGGTGTGCAGGGCGCAGCCGGCCAGCAGCGCCGGCCCGCCCTCACCCTCGAAGAGTTCCGCGCCGAGCTTGCGCACCGGCAGCACGAGCCGGCGGGCCAGTCGCAGCGCGCCGGCGACCCGCAGCCGGCGCAGCAGGCCCACCCCGCCACGGACCGGCGGGAACGGGCTGGTGATGGCGTCCAGCATCGGCTCCGCCACCTGGAGCCAGTCGGCGTACGCGTGCCGCCAGCGCTCCCCGTCGCCGGGCGCGAACGCCTCCAGCGACGCGGCGGTGGTGTCCAGGTCGCGGTTGACCACCGCGGCCCGCCCGTCGGGGAGCAGGTGCGCCAGCACGTCCGGGGCGGTGGTCCAGGACAGGCCGTGGCGTTCCAGGCCCAGCCCGCCGAGCACCGGGGAGGCGAAGCCCAGCGGGTAGAAGGAGCTGTACAGGTCGCTGAGGTAGCCCGGGGCGGTGACGTACGCGGAGCGCACCGCGCCGCCGGGCGCCTCGGTGGCCTCCAGGACCAGCACGTCCCAGCCCGCGTCGGCCAGCAGGTTCGCCGCCACCAACCCGTTGTGCCCGGCCCCGATGACGACGGCGTCGGCGGTGGAAGTCATCCGGTCCGCCTACCCGGCCGGTGACCGGGCGAAACGCGTTTGCCCGGCCCGGACCGGGGCAAGCACGGGCATGTACACGGTTGCACAGCTCATAGGTGGGGTGTGGGGCGCCGGGGGCGAGGGCGGCGAGCTGGTCGTCCACGACCCGGCCGACGGGACGCCGGTGACCCGCGCGCCGGTGGCCGGCGCGGACGAGGTGGCCAAGGCGGTGGAGGCGGCCCGGGGCGCGGCGGCGGAGTGGGCGGCGACCGCCCCGGCCGAGCGGGCCGCCGCGCTGCACCGGGCCGCGGACGCGGTCGAGGCGGCGGCCGACGAGCTGGCCGAGGCGACGACCGCGGAGATGGGCAAACCGCTCGACGACGCCCGCGGCGGCGTGGCGGCGGGCGTCGGCACGCTCCGGCAGTACGCCGAGCTGGCGCCGGTGCGGGGCGGCCGGACACTGCACGGCGGTCGCGCCGCGGTGGACTTCATGACGCCGGAGCCGCGCGGCGTGGTCGCCGCGATCACCCCGTGGAACGACCCGGTGGCGGTCTCCTGCGGCCTGCTCGGCGCGGCGCTGGTGACCGGCAACGTGGTGGTGTACAAGCCGAGCGAACGCACCCCGGCCACCGGCTGGCTGCTGGCCCGGGCGCTGGACGCGGCGTTGCCGGCCGGCGTGCTGTCGTTGCTGACCGGCGGCGGCGAGGTGGGCGCGGCGCTGGCCGGGCAGGAGGTGGACGTGGTGGCCCACGTGGGCTCGACCGCCACCGGCCGGGCGATCGCCGCCGCGGGCGCGCGGACCGGCGCCAAGGTGCTGCTGGAGAACGGCGGCAGCGACCCGCTGCTGGTCGACGCCGACGTCGACCCGGTCTGGGCGGCCGAGCAGGCGGCGCTGGGCTGCTTCGCCAACGCCGGGCAGATCTGCGTCGCGGTGGAACGCGTCTACGTGCACCGTGACGTCGCCGAGGAGTTCGTCGACGCGCTGGTGGCCCGCGCCGAGGCGCTCGCCGTGGGCCCCGGCCGCGACCCGGGGACCCGGCTCGGCCCGCTTGTCGACAGGCGACACCGGGACCACGTGCACGGGCAGGTCGCCGCCGCGGTGGCGCAGGGCGCCCGGATCCGCACCGGAGGTGCGGTGCCGGACGGGCCGGGCGCGTTCTACCCGGCCACCGTGGTCGACGGCTGCCGGCACGAGATGGCGCTGGTGCGCGAGGAGACGTTCGGCCCGGTCGCGCCGGTGGTGGTGGTCGACTCGTTCGACGAGGGGCTGCGGTGCGCGGCCGACTCCCCGTACGGGCTGGCCGCCACCGTGCTGACCGGCTCGATGAGCCACGCCCAGCGGGCCTGGCGGGAGCTGCCGGTCGGCACCGTCAAGGTCAATGCCGTGTTCGGCGGGGCGCCGGGCGGGGCCGGCCAGCCGCGCCGGGGCAGCGGCCAGGGCTTCGGGTACGGCCCGGAGCTGCTCGACGAGTTCAGCACCGTGAAGGTGGTCCACCTGGAGGCGCCGGGCGGCGGCCACTGGTGAGAACCCGCACGAGGGAGCCCGGCACCGGCGCGGTCCCGGGCTCCCTCGTCGTACCCGTGACGGGTCAGCGACCGCCGCGGGCCTTGCGGGTGGCGTTGTCGTTCGCCTTCTCGATCGCCTTCACCAGCTCCGGCTTGGTCATCCGGGAGCGGCCCCGCACGTCGAGCTTCTTCGCCACCGCCATCAGGTGGTCCTTGGTGGCGTTGGCGTCCACCCCGCCGGCCGTGGGCGCGCGCCGGGTCGGCCCACCGCCGGCGGCCTGCCTGTCGCTCGGCCCCTTGCGGCCCTTGGCCTCCCAGTGGTCGCCCACCTTCTCGTACTCGTGCTTGACCGCGGCGAAGGCGACGCGGTGCGCGCGTTCCCCCTCGCCGTACGTCTCGACCGCCGAGTCGTGCGTCTTCTCCCAGGTCCGCTGCGCCTTGGCCGGAGAGCGTTTCAACGTGCTGGGCAACACCTCGCGCCCGGGCATCTCGTCCACCTCCGTCTCGATCGGGTGTCAGTTGTCGTTCCCCCCGGTCCCGAGGACAAACCGGTGCACGGTTTGTCGATTTCCGTGGTGGGGTACCGCCCGGCCACGCCCCGGTGGCGCACCCGGCGCGTGGAGGAGGCGGTCATGACGGCGACGACACCACCCACTGTCGACGGCGCGGCCCGCGCCCGCTTCCCCCGCCGGATGCGCCAGCTCGACTGGCGCACCTGGCGGGGCGTGCTGCTGCGCAGCGGGCAGGGCTTCGTGAAGGACAACTGCGCCGACTGGGCCGCCGCGCTCACCTACTACGGGGTGCTGGCGCTCTTCCCGTCCACGATCGTGGTGGTGGCCCTGGTCGGCCTGGTCTCCGACGGCCCCCGCACGGTGGACACCGTGATCGACCTGGCCCGGGAGATCGGCGCCGGCTCGGTCGTCGGCAACGACGCGTTCGTCGGCGTGGTACGCACCGTGGTCGAGCAGCAGGGTCCCGCGAAGGCGCTGCTGAGTTTCGGTCTGCTCGGCGCGCTCTGGTCCGCGTCCGGGTTCATCGGCGCGTTCACCCGGGCCTCCAACGCGATCTACGGGGTCCAGGAGGGGCGGCCGTTCTACCGCCTCCGCCCGCTCCAGATCGGCATGGCGGCGGTGACGATGCTGCTGCTGGCGGTGGTGGCCACCGGGCTGATCGTCAGCGGCCCGGTCACCGACGCGGTGGGCGACCGACTGAACGCCGGCGGTCTGGCCCGGACCACCTGGTCGGTGGCGAAGTGGCCGCTGCTCGCCCTGGTCGCGATGACGCTGCTGTCGCTGCTGTTCTGGATCGCGCCGAACGTGCGGCAGCCGCGCTTCCGCTGGCTCACCCCGGGCGGCGGGCTGGCGCTGGTGGCCTGGGTGCTGGCGTCCTTCGGCTTCGGCCTCTACGTGGCGAACTTCGGCTCGTACGACGTCACCTACGGCAGTCTCGGCGCGGTGATCGCGTTCCTGGTCTGGCTGTACCTGTCGAACTGCGCGCTGATGCTCGGTGTGCAGGTCAACGCGGAGTTGCAGCGGGGCCGGGCGATACAGGCCGGCGTCGAGGACCCGGCGGAGCCGGTGCTGCCGCCCCGCGCGCCGGCCGGCTCCTGAACACCGCCCGGTTCCGGGCCGGATGACCGGCTCCCCGGGCCGGCTCCGGTTTACCGGCGGTCACCCGGGGCATCTCTGAGGCATGGAACGTGGCAGCAGCAAGCACTCGCCCCGGGTCGACGACGACATGAGCAGCGAGGTCAGCGGCCTGGTCCAGGGTCCGGGCGCGGGCGGTGCCCGGGTCGACGAGTTCCGCCAGCCCGAGCCGTCCGGCGAGGACCAGCCCGAGGCCACCACGGCGCCGGCCGGCGACCTGCGCACCGGCACCCCGCAGGGGATGAGTTCGGCGGACGTGGAGGCGCGCAGCCGCCTCGGTCGGTTCATCGGCATGGCGGCGCTGCCCGGCGACCGTGACGCGCTGGTGGCCAACGCGCGGGAGAACGAGGCGCCGGCGGACATCGTCGCCGCCCTGGAGAGTCTGCCGGACGACACGCGTTACCAGACGATTTCCGAGGTGTGGGCCGCACTCGGGCACCGGAACGAGACGACGCGCTGGTGAGCGGACCGGCCCACGGTTCGCGACACGACACCGGCGGAACAGGAGGAACCCCGACATGAGCGGCGTTATGGAACACGTGGATGTGGACGTCCCGATCCGGACCGCGTACGACCAGTGGACCCAGTTCGAGGAGTTCCCGCACTTCATGGAGGGCGTGCAGGAGGTCCGGCAGCTCTCCGAGAAGATGACGCACTGGACCGTGGAGATCGCCGGCGTGAAGCGGGAGTTCGACGCCGAGATCACCGAGCAGCTCCCGGACGAGCGGGTGGCCTGGCGTTCCACCGGGGGCACCCAGCAGGCCGGTGTGGTGACCTTCCACCGCCTCGACGAGGGGCACACCCGGGTCACGTTGCAGATGGAGTTCGAGCCGCACGGCGTGGTCGAGCAGGCCGGCGACAAGCTGGGCGTGGTGGACCGCCGGGCCAAGGGCGACCTGGAGCGGTTCAAGACGTTCATCGAGCGGCGCGGTCAGGAGACCGGCGCCTGGCGCGGCTCGGTCGACCGGCCGACCCCCTGAGCGTCACCCCCGCACGAACCCCGATGGCCGCCGCTTCGCCGGCGGCCATCGCCGTGTCCGGAGGTCCGTTTGCGATCATCCGGCCCGGGTACCGCAGGGGAATGACCGACAACGACCGCCAGTGGCGCGACGAGGACCGCACTCCCCTGCACGAGTTGGACCAGGCGATCGCCCGGTCGACGCTGGACGGGCAGGCCGACGACGCCACCGGCAACGACGCCGGCGAGGAGGCCGCGTTCGGCCACGGCCCGGAGGCGGTCGACCGGGGTGCCGGCGCGGAGGCCGAGCGCCGGGAGATGACCGACGCGGACCGGGCGTACCGGCCGTCGACCACCGGCCGGACCGGACCGGACAGCATGTGAGCACCCCCGGTTCCGGGCACCGTCGAGTGCCCGGGACCGGGAGCGCGCATCGACCGTAACGACAAGAATTGTCGTACGGATGGCCGGGAAAACGGACAGCCCATCCAGAATCGGCCGAACGGCTGACGGCACTCCCCGGTCGGCGCGTAAGAATTTCGGAATGGATCAGGACTCCGCTTTCCTCTCCAATCGTCAGCGCCGCCTCGCCTGGCTGGGCTTCCTGCTCGCCGCGGTCCAGGCTCCGGTCGCGGCGAAGTTCAGCGACGACAGCTCCTGGCTGTTCAGCGTGGTGGTCGCGTTGATGGTCGCGACCGTGATCATCGCCGACGACGGTGCCCGTCGCCGTCGCCCGGCCGGGGCCCGCTCCGCCGACTGATCACCGTTCGGCCGGGCGCGCCTCGTGCCCCGGCCGGCCCCGGCTACGGCGCCGTTCCTTCATCTCCGCCTCGTAGAGGTGCCGCCGGCCACCGACCAGCTCGTCCCGGGCCTGCCGGTCCACCTCCCGGAAGAGCGCGTGGTAGCCGTCGTCGAAGTCCTCGACGATCTGGAACGTCCACCGGCCGGCGATCACGTTGCGGCCGAGCAGGTCCCGGTCGATCCGCTCGGCGATGGTCGGGTGGCCGGCGGCGCGGAACCGCTCCACTGCCTCGTCCAGCATCAGGTCGGCGTGGCCGATCAGTTGGTGCAGCTCGTAGAGGTGGCCGCGGGCCCGCTCGACGCACTCCAGCGCCTCGCTGAGCTTGCCCAGCGCCTCGACCGTGGCGTCACTCACCCCGTCCGGCCGGCGGTGCGCCCGGTCCGGTCCGTCGACCTGCTGTCCCATGGTGTGCCTCCGCGGACTCGGCTGCGTCGTCTGCGTGGTCCCTTCTGCCCCGCCGCGGGCGGCTCAATCCCGGGGGCGGAGGCCGGCCGGGTCGCCCGGACGAGCCGGGCATCGTCCGGTCGGCCGAGGCCGCCCCGGTCCGCGCGGGGCTAGCCTCGGTCCCCATGCGCGTGCCGAACAACCGGGTCACGACCCCGTCCGCGGCGGTGGCCGCACGGTCGACCCTCACCACGCTCACCGCCGCCGTCGGCACCGCCGGCCTGGCCGCGGCCCGCCTGAACCCCGGACTGCTGGCCGAGGTCGACCAGCATGCCGCCGGGGTACGCGACAGCCTGCACGGCGACCGTCGCCCGCTGACCGTGGCGGCGCTCGCCGGGTACGCCGAGGGGCTGCGGGCGGCGGCGTCGGAGCAGGGCTGGACGCCGCCGGTCGGGCCGGTCGACTGGTCCGCGCCGGGTTGGCTGCTCACCCGACTGCTCGCGGTCTGCCTGCTGGCCCGCGCGCTGGACCCGCGCCACCTGGCCTGAGACAGCGGCACGGGGCGCCCGCGATCGCCCCGCGGACACCCCGTCACCCGTGCTGCCGTCAGCCGTTGGGCCGGCGGAACTGCTGCGTCTCGTCGCCCATCTCGCCCGAGCGGTAGGTGCCCGCTCCGGACATCGACGACTGCGGCCCGGTCGGGGTCGGTTGTCCGCCCCGGTCGGCCATCCGCCGCTCGTAGTCGCCGCGGCCGGCCTGCTGCGCCTGCCGCTGCTGGCGGAACGCCCGGGACTCCTCGGCGGCCCGTTCCAGCCAGCCGTCCCACCGGTTCTGCATCGGCTTGATCAGACCACCGCCGACGCCGACGACCAGGATTCCCGCCACCGTGGCGAGGAACGCGACGAGCACCGGCGTGGTCACCGTGGTGGCGATGCCGACCTGGTTCAGCGCCGCGATGACACCGAGCGCCAGGATGAAGACCGCCGTCACGTCGGCCAGCACCCGGCCGTACGAGAGCCCGCCGAGCGCTCCGGAGACCAGCTCCCGGACGGCGTTGGCGATGGCGGCTGCGATCACCACGATGACGATCGCCACGAACGCCCGCGGCAGCCAGGACACCACCCCGCGGATCAGGTCGCTGATCGCGTTGGGTCCCCACACCCCGAAGGCGAACTGCAGGGTGAACAGCAGGACCGCGTAGTAGGCCAGTCTGGCCAGGATGTCGCTGGCGTCGTACTTGGTGCGTTCCAGGGCGCGTTTGATCCCGCCGCGTTCCACGGCGCGGTCGAAGCCGACCCGTTCCAGTGCCGCGTCCACGATTTTGAGGACGGCTCGGGCGATGAGCCAACCCACCACGAGGATGACGATGAACGCGATGGCCCTCGGTACGAAGAGCAGCACCGACCTCCAGAAGTCGGTCCAGGCCGCACTGATGTCGACCTGGCCGACCGCGAGGGTTTTCGGCATGATGTCCCTCCTGTCGCGTGAACTGCGCCGCCCGCATACCCGGTGCTCTGGGCAGCACGCCGGGCCGGACCGGGGCAATTTCCCGACATGACCCGACGAACCGACTCTGACCTGCCCTAACGTCCACACAGCCGGCGGCTGGCAGCCGCGGTGGACGCATGATCGGAACCCCTCGGCCACGGGCCGGTTAGGCTGCGGTCATGCCAGGCACCGTCGGTCGGATTCCCACGCCGTCCGCCCCCACTCCGGGAGCGACCGCCCACCCGTGGGCCGGCACGCCGCTGGGCGCCCCGGATCGCTGGGACCCGGCGGTCCGTGCCGTGGCGGACGTGGTGCTGTCCTCCCCCGTACCGATGGCCCTGCTCCTCGGCGACGATCTGGTCCTGCTCTACAACGACGGCTACGCCGAGCTGATCGGCGATCGGCACCCGGACGCGCTGGGCCGGCCGGCGGCGGAGGTGTTCGCCGAGGTGTGGCGGGAGGCCGGTGCCGGCGAAGCGCTGGCGCGGGTGTACCGGCAGGGCGAGCCGTTCCTGGAGCGGGAGGTGGTGCTGCCGGCCGACCGGCAGGGCGCCGGCCCGGCCGAGCCGGCGGTGTTCACCCGCGGCCACTCCCCGGTCCGCGACTCCACCGGCCGCATCGTCGGCGTGCTCACCGTCTCGGCGCAGACCACCCAGCTGACCCGGCAGTTGCAGAGCCTCAGCGACTTCGCCGCGGCGCTGTCCGGCACGCTCACCCTGGACGACGTGGCCCGGGTGACGCTGCGCTACTGCCTGCACTCGTTCGACGCCGACCGGGTCTCCTTCGTGGTCGACGAGGGCGCCACCTGGCGGCTGGTCCGCCGGATCCGGGGCGAGCTGCTCGACGAGGCCGACGAGCGGCTGCCGCCGTTGTGGCGCCGGACGAGCGCCGACGCGGCGCTGCCGTCGGTGGTCACCGCGCGCAGCGGCGTGCCGTCGTTCACCGCCGACGGGCAGCCGCTGCGCGACGTCGCGGCGGACCGGCACGACGAGAAGATCCGGGCGCTCGCCGCGCTGCCGCTGCGCTCGACCGTGATCCGGGGCGCGCTCACCGTGGGCTACCAGACACCGCGTCCCTGGTCGCCGGCGGAACGGGCGCTGCTCGCCGCGTCCGCGGAGCTGATCGGCCAGGCCGCCGAACGGGCCCGCCGCTTCGAGACCCAGCACGGCACCGCGCAGTTGCTGCAACGCAGCATGCTGCCGGAACAACTGCCCGATCTGCCCCGGTTGCGCATCGCCGCCCGCTACGAGCCGGGCGTCGACGGCAACGCCGCCGGCGGCGACTTCTACGACGCGTTCCTGCTGCCCACCGGCGCGCTCGGCGTGGTGCTGGGCGACGTGGCCGGCCACGACGTGCAGGCCGCCGCCCGGATGGGCCAGGTCCGTGCCGCGCTGCGCGCGCTCGCCCTGTCCGATCCCCGACCGGACGCGGTGCTCGGCGGCCTGGACCGGCTGGTGGCCAGCCTGGGCGTCGAGGGCGGCACGCACGAGCTCTTCGTCACCGTCGTGTTCGGCGTGGTCGACGCCGACCGGGAGCGGGTCACGCTGGCCAGCGCCGGCCATCCCGCGCCGCTGATCCGACGCGGCCGGACCGACGCCGGCCCGGCCGCGGAGTTCGTCGACGTGCCGCCCGGCCCGCCGCTGGGTCTGGGCGGCGTCCCGCGTACGGTCACCGTGCCGTTCCGCCCCGGCGACACGCTGCTGCTCTACAGCGACGGCGTGGTGGAGCGACGCTGGCAGGACCTGGCCACCGGGCTGGCCGGGCTGGGCGCGGCGGTGAGCGCCGCGAGCGGCGGCGACCCCCGGGCGCTGTGCGCGGTCGCGACCGCGGCCGTGCCGGGCGCCACCGAGGACGACGTGGCCGTGCTGGCGGTGGAGCACGCGGTCCGGCCCAGCCGGTCGGCCGGCATGGAGGTGCCGGCCGAGCCGACCGCGCCGAGCCGCGTCCGGCACTGGTTGACCGCCCAGCTCACCGAGTGGCGGGTGCCGGAGGCGGTGATCGGCGCGGCGGTGCTCTGCACCAGCGAGCTGACCACCAACGCGCTGCTGCACGCCGGCACCGCCGCCCGGGTCGAGATCGACCTGAGCGCGGAGCGGCTGCTGGTCTCGGTCGCCGACTCGGGCACCCGGGGGCAGGTCACCCGCGCCCAGACCGACACGCTGAGCAGCCGTGGCCGGGGGCTCGGCCTGATCGAGGAGCTGAGCGACGCGTGGGGCACCGACCCGACCGTCCGCGGCTCGACGGTCTGGTTCGAGATCCTCATTCCGGCGGGGTGAGCCACGCGTCGGTCGCGTCCGGGCCGGGTAGGAGGCAGGCCATGACCGACGACAAGCGCCACGGCGTCCTCTTCGACGTCGACGGGACCCTGATCGACTCCACGTACCTGCACACGGTGAGCTGGTGGGAGGCGCTGCGCCAGGCCGACCACCGGGTGCCGATGGCGCGGATCCACCGGTCCGTCGGCATGGGGTCGGACAAGCTCCTCGACCACCTACTCGGCGCCGAGCGGGACACCGGCGCCGACGGGCGCCTGCGCGACGCGCACGGCGCGCTCTACGCGGAGTACTGGGAGCGGCTCGCGCCGCTGCCCCGGGCCCGGGAGCTGCTGCACGCCTGCGCGGACCGGGGCCTGCGGGTGGTGCTCGCCACCTCGGCGGCCGAGCACGAGGTGGCCGCGCTGCGCGCCGCGCTGGACGCCGACGACGTGATCGACACGGTCACCTCCTCCGCCGACGCGCAGGAGAGCAAGCCCGCCCCCGACATCCTGGCCGCCGCGCTGGAGCAGTCGGGGCTGGCCGCCGAGCGGGTGGTGTTCGTCGGCGACTCGGTCTGGGACGTGGCCGCCGCCGGCAAGCTCGACATTCCCTGCATCGGGCTGACCTGCGGTGGCACCGGCCGGGCGGAGCTGGCGGGCGCCGGCGCGGTGGCGGTGTACGAGGACCCGGCCGAGCTGCTCGCCGCGCTGCCGGAGAGCGCGATCGGTTCCCTCGGCTGAGCCGCCGGTCAACACAGGGTGCGTCGAAAGGCTTAGCCGAAGCGGGTTCGGGGCACTGCTGACCACCTCCGCCCGGCCGCCGGGCGGCCGAAGGGTGGGGTCGTGGAACCGGTCGATGTCGCGTTCGCTCTGCTGGGCGTCGGTGCGCTGCTGGCGGGCATCCTGCCCCGGGTGCTGGAGAAGCGGCCACTGTCCATGCCGATCGCGTTCCTCGGGCTCGGCATGCTGGTCTTCGCGCTGCCGACCGGGTTGCCGACACCGGACCCGCTGCGTTCCCCGGAGCTGACCACCCACCTCACCGAGGTGGGGGTGATCGTCGCCCTGATGGGCGCCGGCTTAAAGATCGACAGACCGTTGAGCTGGGCCCGCTGGTCGTCGACCTGGCGGCTGCTGGCCATCGCCATGCCGCTGTGCATCGCCGCGGTGGCGCTGCTCGGCTGGTGGTGGGCCGGCCTGGTGCCGGCGGCGGCGCTGCTGCTCGGGGCGGCGCTCGCACCGACCGACCCGGTGCTCGCCTCCGACGTGCAGGTGGGTGAGCCGACCGACGTGGAGGACTCGGAGGACGAGGTGCGCTTCGCGCTCACCTCGGAGGCCGGCCTGAACGACGGCCTGGCCTTCCCGTTCGTCTACGCCGCCATCGCGATCGCCAGCACCGGCCTCGCCCCGTCGGCCTGGCTGGCCGAGTGGGTGGCGGTGGACGTGGTCTACAAGCTCGGCGCCGGCGTGGGTGGCGGCCTGCTGGTCGGCTGGCTGCTCGGCAAGCTGTTCTTCCGCGCCCCGAGCACGCTGCGGCTCGCCAAGCACTCCGAGGGTTTCCTCGCGCTGGCCGCCACGTTCCTCGCGTACGGGCTGGTCGAGGTGATCGGCGGGTACGGCTTCCTGGCGGTCTTCGTGGCCGCCCGGGCGATCCGGGCCGCCGAGCGCACCAGCGAGTTCCACTCCGTGCTGCACGACTTCGCCGAGCAGGTGGAACGGCTGCTCACCGTGCTGTTGCTGCTGCTGTTCGGCGGCGCGGTGATCGGCGGGCTGCTCGCGCCGCTGACCTGGCCGGCGGCGCTGGTCGGGCTGGGCCTGGTGCTGGTGATCCGGCCGCTGGTCGGCTGGCTGTCGCTGCGCGGCGCGCCCGGCCGGCCGGCCGAGCACTGGGTGATCTCGGCGTTCGGCATCCGCGGCGTCGGGTCGTTCTACTACCTGGCGTACGCCACCAGCAAGACGGACTTCCCGCAGGCGGAGCTGCTCTGGGCCACCGTCGGCCTGGTGGTGGTGGTCTCGGTGGTGGTCCACGGGGTCGCCGCGACGCCGGTCATGCAGCTTCTGGACCGGGCGGGCGACCGCACCCGGGACAGCACGGAGTCGGGTCCGGCCAAGGAGCCGGTGCCGGCCGGCTGAGCGGTCCCCGGCGGGCGGCGGGTCAGTCCCCGCGCAGCCGGGCGGCCAGCGCGCGGCCGAGATCGTGGCCGGACCGCCAGGCGCTCTGCACCCGCGGTCGGCCGAACGCGTCGCCGGCCAGCCCGATCCCGTCGTCGTCCAGGTGGAACGTGCCCCCCGAGCCGGCCGCGACCGGCCGGGCGTACGTCCAGCGGTGCACGTGGGTCGACAGGGCCGGCTCGGGCAGCCCGAGCAGGTCCCGGACGGCCTCTTCGATCTCCGGCCGGGCGGCGGTCGGTTGGAGCAGGTGCCCGGCGGCGAACCCAGGGGTGGTGTGCGCGACCAGCACCGGGGCGCCGTCGCCGCGTCGGTCGCCGTCGTCGCAGACCAGGCTCAGCACCGGGTGGTCGTTGACGAACGCGCCCCGGAAGTCGGGCCAGCGGCGGGACGGGAAGTGCAGCACCGCGGTCAACGTGGACGACCAGCGTTGGGTCGCCACCGCGCGGGTGGCCGCGTCCAGCGCCGGGTCGAGCAGCAGGGCGGCCTGTGGGCCCGGCATGGCGAGCACCACCGCCTCGGCGGCCCGACCGTCCACCCGGGGTCCCGGCTCGACCATCATGATCAGCCGATCGTGCGTGACCGGCAGGTCGGCGGCCAGGTGTTCGACCAGCGAGCGCAGCCCGCGGGGGGCGGCCCAGCGCATCGGACCGGTCACCTGTTCCCGTCCGCGCGGCCCGTACGCGACGAGCGTGTCGGTCCACTCCCGGACCAGCCCGGCGGCCTGCCAGCCGGCGACCACGGCGGCGAAGTCCGGGTCGTCGACGGTGAAGTAGGCGGCGCCCAGGTCGGCGGGGCGGCCGTCGAAGCGCCTGCTGGCCATGCGTCCACCGGTCACCCGGGCGCGTTCCCGCACCTCGACCGGGATGCCGACGCGAGCCAGCTCGGCCGCGCACGCCACCCCGGCGATGCCGGCGCCGACCACCACCACACCCGCCCGGTCCGCTGTCATCGGTTGATCGTAGGTGCCGGCCGGCATGAACCCGCCGGCACGGGGGTAATGGCACATCTGTTCGAGGAAAGGTGATCATCATGGCCGACCGCACCAACGACCGCACCCACGTGAACCCGGACGCCGCCGTGAAGGACCCGGACGACTGGGTGACCGGCGACGAGCCGCCCACCGCGGCCCAGCAGTCCTACCTGCACACGCTCGCCCAGGAGGCGGGCGAGACGGTGCCGGAGGGGCTGACCAAGGCCGAGGCGTCCCGGCGGATCGACGAGCTCCAGGCGGAGACCGGCCGGGGGCGCTGAGCCCGGCGGCTAGCGCGGGGGGAGGCGGTGCAGCTCGACCCGGTCGAGTCGCCCCGCCGCCACCCGGGCGGTCAGGTAGGTCGCGTAGGGCTGGGCCCGCCGGTCGGTGGGCGAGCCGGGGTTGAGCAGCCGCAGCCCGCCCGGCGCGACCGTGTCCCACGGGATGTGCGAGTGCCCGAAGACCAGCAGGTCACGGTCGCCGTACGCGGCGGCGCACCGCTCCTCCCGCCGGGTCTTCGGCCCGGTCTCGTGCACCACCGCGACCCTGAGGCCGGCCAGCTCGACGCGGGCCACCTCGGGCAGCCGGGCGCGCAACGCCGGCCCGTCGTTGTTGCCGTACACGCCGACCAGCCGGCGCGACCGTGCCTCGAGCGCGTCCAGCAGCGCCTCGTCCACCCAGTCCCCCGCGTGCAGCACCACGTCGGCGGCGTCCACGGCCGCCCAGAGCCGTTCCGGCAGGTCCCGCGCCCGCTTCGGCACGTGGGTGTCCGCCATGATGACCAGCTTCACCGCGCCATCCTCCCGCACCCGGCGCGGCGGCGCCGCTCAGGCGCCCTGGCCCTGGTTCTGCATCAGGCCGCCGTCCATGAAGTACGTCGACCCGGTCACGTAGTCGGCGTCGGCGCTGGCCAGGAACACCGCCAGCTTCGCGATCTCGGACGGCTCGGCGGCCCGCTTCCACGGGATGCTCTGCACCTGCTCGTGCAGGTACTTCGGGTCGTCGATCGCCTCCTGGTTGAACGGGGTGAGCACCATCCCGGGCCCGATGTTGTTCACGTTCATCCGCATCGGGGCGACCTCCAGCGCCAGGCTCTTGGCCAGTTCCAGCATCCCGCCCTTGCTGGCGTCGTAGTCCGCGCCGCCGGCCCGGGCCACCTCCTGGTGGACCGAGGTGATGTTGATGATCTTGCCGCCGCCACCGGCGTCCCGGCGGTGCCGGACGAACCGCCGACAGCAGAAGAACATGCCGTAGAGGTTGGTCCGGATGCACCGGTCCCACGTCTCGGTGTCCAGGTCGGCCACCGGGATGCCGGAGGCGTCCACGCCGGCGTCGTTCATCAGCACGTCCAGCCGGTCGAACTCGGCCAGCGCCTCGTCGAACATCGCGTCGACCTGGTGCTCGACGCTGATGTCGCCCTGCACCACCACGGCCCGCCCGCCGGCGGACTCGATCTCGGCCCGGGTGTGGTTGGCCCCGGCGTGGTCGTGCAGGTAGTGCACCACCACGTCGGCGCCCTCCCGGCCGAACTCGATGGCGGTGGCCTGGCCGATGCCTGAGTCCGAGCCGGTGATCAGGGCGGTCTTCCCCGCCAGCCGTCCGGTCATCCGCGTGCTCCCTCCGTGCGGGCCGCGCCGGTCGGCACGGCCGGTCGGTCGTGCGCGAACCGCGCGGCGGCCTCGGTGATCCGGCCGGCGGCGTTGATCAGGCCGATGTGCGAGAACGCCTGCGGGAAGTTCCCGAGCTGCTCGCCGGTGACCTGGTCGATCTGCTCGGCGTACAGGCCGAGGTCGTTCGTGCGCGCGGCGAGCTGCTCGAACAACCGCCGGGCCCGGTCCAGCTCGCCCGCCTCGGCCAGGCAACTGGCCAGCCAGAACGAGCAGATCACGAAGCCGGCCGGGTCACCGTCCCAGCGACGCAGCAGCCCGTTGTGGGACAGCCGCCGCTCGACCACGTCCATGGTGGCGCGCATCCGCGGATCGTCCGCCGGCAGGAACCCGACCTGCGGCATGACCAGCACCGAGGCGTCCAGGTCGTCGGAGTCGAACGCGCCGGTGTACGCGCCGACCCGCTCGTTCCAGCCCCGGGTGAGCACCGCCGCCCGGACCTCGTCCCGGGCCGCCGCCCAGCGGGCCACGTCGGCCGGGTCGCCGAGCCGTGGCCCGAACCGGACCGCCCGGTCCAGCGCGGTCCAGCACTGCACCTTGGACGAGACGTAGTGCCGCTCGGCGTCGCGCGCCTCCCACATCCCGGCGTCCGGCCGGTGCCAGTCGCGTACCGCCTGGTCGGCGAGCGTGCGGAGCAGGTGGCGCACGTCGGGCGACATCGGGTCGAGGTAGTGCCGCATCAGCCACGCCGCGTCGAGCACCTCACCCAGGACGTCGTTCTGCCGCTGCCGCCAGGCGTCGTTGCCGATCAGCACCGGCCGGCTGCCGGCGTACCCGGCGAGGTGGTCGAGGTCGTGTTCGGTCAGGTCCCGCTCCCCCTCGACCCCGTACATGATCGGGGCGGGGGCGTCGCCGAGCCGGCCCATCGCCCGGGCCACCCAGGTGAACTGCCGGTCCGCCTCGTCCGGGCAGGCGGCCCGCCACAGCGCCTGGAGCGTCAGGCTGAAGTCGCGGAGCCAGACGAAGCGGTAGTCGTAGTTGCGGTCGCCGCCGAGCTGTTCCGGCAGCGCGGTGGTGGCCGCCGCGACGACCGCGCCGCTCGGCCCGTAGGTCATCCCCTGCACCACCAGCGCGCTGCGCCGGACCACGTCGCGGTACTCCCCCCGGTAGTCGTGCAGCTCCGCCCAGGACCGCCAGCCGGCGACCGTACCGGCCACCACCTCGGCGGCGTCGGGCAGCGTCGGCGACCCGCCGGCGTACGTCGGGGCGTACCCGAGGGTGAAGTGGTGGGCGCTGCCGGCGCGGGCGGTGAACCGCCCGACGGCGGTCCCGTCGACGAACGTCAGGTCCACGTCGGCGCGCAGCTCCAGCCGGCACGCCCCGGCGGTGGCCACGACCACCCCGTCGCGCTCGGTGAGGTAGGCGCCGACCCGCCCGTACTCGAACCGCGGCGCGTAGTCCACCCGCATCGGCACCTCGCCGCCGAGCCCCTCGACCACCCGCGCGAGCACGCGCGGCGACCGCATCCCGACCTCGTGACCGCGCGCGCCGGGCTCCAACGCCAGGGCGTCGGTGACGGCCACCGTCCCGGTCGGCGTGGTGAAGACGGTACGCAGCACCAACGCTTCGTCCAGGTAGGACCGGGTGCTGGTGAACTCGCCCTCCGGATGGATGGCCCAGTGCCCGGCGCGGTCGTCGAGCAGCCGCCCGAAGACCGACGGCCCGTCGAACCGGGCCGGACACCACCAGTTGACCGCGCCGGCGGTGTCCACCAGGGCGGCACTACGCCCGTCGGCAAGGAAGCCGTGCTCACTGATCCGTCCGGTCCGCACGGTGCTGGCTACCCGGCATCACCGCCGCCATGCCTGGCCGGACCGGCGCGGACCGGCGCGGACCGCCGCGTTACCGCTCGCCGACGGCGGGAACGCGGCGGGTTGACGAAGGAGGATGCTCATGACCAGACCCTCGACTCCGACCGCGGCCTGGCGACCCGGAATGCCGGGCAGCGACAACCTCCCGTCCGGCCCGGGCGGTCGCCCGACGCCGCCGAGCGGGGACGGGCCGGGGCCGCAGGCCGGCCCGCCGACTGTCACGATCGGCTCGTACCCGGACTATCCGTCCGCCCAGCGCGTGGTGGACTACCTGGCCGACAACCGGTTCCCGGTGGAACGAACGTCGATCGTCGGCACCAACCTGACGCTGGTGGAGACCGTGATGGGGCGGCTCACCACGGGTCGGGCGGCCCTGTTGGGCGCCGGCACCGGCGCCTGGTTCGGCCTGTTCATCGGGTTGCTCTTCGGCATCTTCACCGCCGGCAACTGGCTGGCGGTGATCCTGGTCGGGCTGGTGATCGGCGCGATCTGGGGCGCCGTGTTCGGGGCGGTCGCGCACGCCATGAGCGGTGGGCAGCGCGACTTCACCTCGGCCAGCTCGCTGCGGGCCAGCCAGTACGCGGTCACCGTGGACGCGGAGCTGGCGGAGCAGGCCCGGCAGATGCTCGGCCGGATGCACCTGACGCCCACCGGGGCCACCGCCCGCTGAGGCGCCCGGCGGCCACGCACGGGAGGGTCCCGGTCGGGGCCCTCCCGTGCGGTGTCAGTCGTGGTACGCCCGTTCGCCGGCGCGCAGCGGCACGTCGAGGCGGTTCTCCGGCGGGGCGAGCGGGCAGGCCCACCGGTCGTCGTAGGCGCAACTGGGGTTGTAGAGGTAGTTGGCGTCCAGCCGGACCCGGTTCCCGGGCAGCACGGTCAGGCCCCGCCCGAACGTGCCCTTCACCGTGTCGGTCAGGTAGCGCCCGCCGCCGTACGACCCGTCCCCGCAGCTCGCGTCGCGCAGCGGCACGAACAGCCCGCCCCCGTACGCGTCGATCCACCACAGGGTGAGCGGCCCCCAGGGCGTCTCGGCGACCGCCACCCGGCGGTAGTCGACCACCCCGTCGGGCCCGCCGGTGTCGATGCTCAGCGCGCCCGTGGCGGGCCGCAGCGGCGCCTCCACCACGGCGGCCGGGTCCGGCGGGTACCAGCGCAGTCCGGTGAAGCCGGCCCGGTCGGCGGGCGGCACCGGGCTGCTCGGGTGGCTGCGGAACAGCTCGTCCCGGGCGTGGCGGAACCCGGCCAGGTCGAGGTCGGACAGATAGAGCCCGGCCACCCGCTCCCGCCAGTCGAGCACGTCGAGATCCTCCATCCCCCGACCCTAACCGGCCGATCACTTCAAATTTCGACCGATCACCTCCAGTCGGGCAGTACTGTGCGCGCGGCCACGTCCGGGCCACTTGTTTAAATTTTAAGTAGTGCTACTGTTGCGGACATGACGGAGAGCCTGGACGCGGAGCGGATGGCCTGCTGGCGGGCCTACATCGAGTCGAGCCAGCGGCTGTTCACGCAGTTGGAGGACGACCTGCGCGCGGCCAGCGAGCTGAGCTTCGCCGACTACCACGTGCTGGTGCTGCTCTCCGAGGCGCCCGGGCAGCGGCTGCGCATGGGCGAGCTGGCCGACCGGCTGGTGTTCTCCCCGAGCCGGCTGACCTACCAGGTCACCTCGATGCAGAAGCGCGGCCTGGTGGCCAAGGAGTCCTGCCCGGCCGACCGGCGCGGCAGCGAGGCCGTGCTCACCGCGGCCGGCCTGCTGGCCCTGCGCGAGGCCGCGCCGCACCACCTGCGCTCCGTGCGCACCCACCTGATCGACGACCTCGACGACGCCGAGGTCGCCTGCCTCACCCGGGTCTTCGAGCGGCTCGGCCGGCGCCTGCGCGCCGACCGCCTCGCGTCGTCCACCCCGGCCGACAAGTAAAGGAGCCCGTGATGCCCGCGATCACCGTCGACGACGTCCTCGTCCTGCCCCGCCTGCCGAAGCTCGACGAGTCCACCAGCTACCGCCCGGTCCGCCGGGTGACCACCGCGCCCAGCGGCTACGAGGGCGAGGGCTTCCCGGTCCGCCGCGCCTTCGCCGGGGTCTCCATGACCGATCTCGACCCGTTCATCCACCTCGACCAGATGGGCGAGGTGGACTACGCGCCGGGAGAGCCGAAGGGCACCTCGTGGCATCCGCACCGGGGCTTCGAGACGGTGACCTACATGATCGACGGGATCATGGACCACCAGGACTCGACCGGTGGCGGCGGCACCATCACCGACGGCGACACCCAGTGGATGACGGCCGGCAGCGGCCTGCTCCACATCGAAGCGCCGCCGGAGCAGTTGGTGATGAGCGGTGGCCTGTTCCACGGCCTCCAGCTCTGGGTCAACCTGCCCCGGGTGGCCAAGATGAGCGCGCCGCGCTACCAGGACATCCGCGGTCGGGAGTCGGCGCTGCTCACCACGCCCGACGGCGGTGGCCTGATCCGGGTGATCGCCGGCGAGATCGCCGGGCACCGGGGGCCGGGCTCGACCCACACCCCGATCACCATCGCGCACGTGACGTTGCAGCCCGGGGCCGAGCTGAGCCTGCCCTGGCGGCCGGACTTCAACGCGCTCGTCTACGTGCTGGCCGGCCGGGGCACGGTCGGCACCGACCGGCAGCCGATCCACCTGGGTCAGCTCGCGGTGCACGGGCCGGGCGACGCGCTGCGGATCACCGCCGACCGGACGCAGGACGGCAACACCCCGGCGCTGGAGCTCTACCTGATGGGCGGCCAGCCGATCCGCGAACCGGTGGCGCACTACGGCCCGTTCGTGATGAACACCCGGGCCGAGCTGATCCAGGCGGTCGAGGACTTCCAGGCCGGCCGGCTCGGGGTGATCCCGACCGGGCGGTTGCCGCACAGCGACGGGCAGGGCGACCGGCCCTGACCGGGTGATCAGGGCCACAGCCCGGGTCGGGCGCTCCGGTTCGCCGGGGCGCCCGACGCGGCTCAGGAGACGGCGAAGATGCCGGCCACCCCGAGAATCACCATCAACAGGACCGCCACCAGCGCACCCCGCTCCCCCTCCACCGCCTGGTCGCGGCTGTCGGTCACGGTGTTCGTCGTCTCGGCGGGCATGTCGGTGCCTCCTTGGTTTCGCGATCCAGGGGTCCGGGGTACCCCAGGCGCGTACCGCCGCCGACCTGCTGCGTCGTGGTGCGGGGCCCTGCCGGGGGTCCTACCGTGTGAGGACTGTCGTCGACCTCGGGAGGCTGGAACGTGACCCTGCGGGACTGGTTCCTCACCGCACAGGAACGCGCCAACCCACAGTCTGAGTTACCCGTCTGGACGGATGGAAACCTCGCCGAGCCGCTGATTCACGGATCCGCGTACTTTGACCGGCTGGTCAGCGAGGTGGAGGCGCTGGGCGCCGGCGACCACCTGTTCTTCACCGACTGGCGGGGCGACCCGGACGAGCGGATGCGCCCCGACGGGCCGACCGTGGCCCAACTGTTCGCGCAGGCCGCCCAGCGCGGAGTGATCGTCAAGGGGCTGATCTGGCGCTCCCACCTCGACACGCTCTCCTACAGCGAGGCGGAGAACCGCGACCTCAGCGAGACGATCCGCGCGGCCGGCGGCGAGGTGCTGCTCGACCAGCGGGTCCGCCGCGGCGGCTCGCACCACCAGAAGCTGGTGGTGCTGCGCCACCCGGACGAGCCGGAACGCGACATCGCGTTCGCCGGCGGCATCGACCTGTGCCACAGCCGGCGCGACGACGCCTCGCACGCCGGCGACCCGCAGCCGGTGGGCATGTCCCCCCGGTACGGTCCCACCCCGCCCTGGCACGACGTGCAGCTCGCGGTGCGCGGCCCGGTGGTCGGCGCGTTGGACACCACGTTCCGCGAGCGGTGGACCGACCCGATGCCGCTGGACTCGGAGAACCCGCTCGCCTACCTGCGGGACCGGCTGCGCGGCTCGGACCTCACCCCGGATCCGCTGCCCGCGCAGCCCGCCGACCCGCCGCCCCGTGGCCCGCACCACGTGCAGGTGCTGCGCACCTATCCGGCGGTCCGCCCGCGCTACTCCTTCGCCCCGGACGGCGAGCGCACCGTGGCCCGCGGCTACACCAAGGCGGTCCGCCGGGCCCGCCGGCTGATCTACCTGGAGGACCAGTACCTCTGGTCCACCGAGGTGGCCGAGCTGTTCGCCCAGGCGCTGCGCGAGCACCCGGAGCTGCACCTGGTCGCGGTGGTGCCCCGCCATCCCGACGTGGACGGCCGGCTGGCGCTGCCGCCGAACATGGTGGGCCGGGAGCAGGCGCTCTCGCTCTGCCACCGGGCCGCCCCGGAGCGGGTGCACGTCTTCGACGTGGAGAACCACGAGGGCACCCCGGTCTACGTGCACGCCAAGGTGTGCGTGGTGGACGACGTCTGGGCCAGCGTCGGCAGCGACAACTTCAACCGCCGCTCCTGGACCCACGACAGCGAGCTGTCCTGCGCCGTGCTCGACGACACCCGCGACGAGCGGGCGCCCGCCGACCCGGCCGGCCTCGGCGACGGCGCCCGGGCCTTCGCCCGGGACCTGCGGCTGCGGCTGTGGCGCGAGCACCTGGACCGGGACCCGGACGGGGCGCAGGACGACGACCTGCTGGACCCGGCGGACGCGGTGGCGGCGATCACCGCGGCGGCGGACGCGCTGGACCGCTGGCACGACGGGGGCCGCGTCGGTCCCCGCCCGCCCGGCCGGTTGCGTCCGCACCGCCCCGAGCGACTGCCCTGGCGTACGCGGATCTGGGCGCTGCCCGCGTACCGGCTGGTCTACGACCCGGACGGCAGGCCGCTGCGGGCCCGACGCGCCGGCACCTGGTGACGGCTCGCCGTGTCGTCCAGCGGGTTCGGCCGGGCCGGGTAGGCGAAGGACACCCGGGGCGAGTAGAACCCCCCAGCAGACGTGCAGCGGGTTGGCCGGGCGTAGCGCGTGCACCGGATGGTCGGGCGCCAGGAACTCCACCGACTCGACCTCGAACGGCGACACCGGCTCGGCCACGTACGGGTAGTCGGTGACGATCAGCTCTCCGTCGCGGCGGGTGAGGTAGCGGTGATGGCCGCTGTGCGCGTCGGTGCCGGTGTGCCCGACCCGGGCGGTGACCCGGATCAGCGGGCGGCCGTCGACCGAGGTCTCGGCCGTGAGCCAGCCGCCCCGCAGTTCGAGCCGGGTGACCCCCTCGGCGGCCGGCGCGCCGCGCGCGGCGGCGTACTGGCGGACCCGGTTGCTGGAGGCCAGGTAGTGCGTCCACCAGCCACCGGGCGTCTCCCGGTCCGGCGGTTCCATGTCCGCCAGCGCGACCCCGAGGTAGGTGAGCGAGTAGGCCCCGAAGCCGGAGGTCTGCGTGTCGTCGTCGACCACGTACTGGTTGACGAAGACCTGCCGCTGCGGGTGCGGGCGGAGGCCGGCCGGGACCAGCGCCTCGACCGCGCCCGGGTCCGCCGGGAGCCAGCTGAACAGCAGCGTCCGGGCGTTGATGACGAGTTGCGGCGCGGCGGGATCCAGCACGGTGCCTCCGTAGACGTGTCCCCCACGGACGCTACGGGCGGTCCCGTTGGCGGAACAACGACAGAAAGTCGACACTCCGTCCCCGCGATTCGTGCGGAGTATGACCCGATCCGGACCCTTCCTACCCCGATACACCTTAAGTGCATCATACTTTCGGCTGGATTTTTTCTGGCCGATCGGGCTAAGGTTGCTCCCGAACGGACTACTTAAACCTAAACCACAGCGTCTCTTCTTTTTTCTCCGCGGACGAGGTGCAGGGAGGACCACCATGACCGCCCCGACGACCAAGGCACCCGCGAAGCTCGATCCCCGCTCGCTCACCGACAGCGCCGCCAACCTGCTGGCCGCGATGGCCGCGCTGCCCGTGAACCACCCCTCGCGGGCTGCCCTGCGCGACCGCGCCATCGAGGCCTGGCTCCCGCTGGCCAACCACCTCGCCCACCGCTACAGCGGCCGGGGCGAGCCGAACGACGACCTGGCGCAGACCGCCGCGATCGGGCTGATCAAGGCGATCGACAAGTTCGACCCGTCCCGCGGCGTCGACTTCGCCGGCTACGCCATCCCGACCATCATCGGTGAGCTGAAGCGCCACTTCCGCGACCGCACCTGGGACATCCGGGTGCCGCGCCGGCTCCAGGAGCTGCGCCTGGCGATCTCCGACGCCAACAGCACGCTGCTCCAGACGCTCGGCCGGTCGCCGACGGTCGCCGACATCGCCGCCCACCTCAAGGTCACCGAGGAGGAGGTGCTGGAGGGCCTGGAGGGTGCCCGCGCCTACAACGCGGTGTCGCTGTCCACCCCGACCGGTGACGGCGAGCGCGCCACCGAGCTGGGCGACCTGCTCGGCGGCGAGGACGGCGAGTTCGAACTGGCCGAGATGCGGGTCGCGCTCGGCCCGGCGTTGGCCACGCTCGACGAGCGCGAACAGCGGATCCTCACGCTGCGTTTCTACGGCAACCTGACCCAGTCGCAGATCGCCGAGCAGATCGGCGTCTCGCAGATGCACGTGTCCCGGCTGCTGGCGCGGGCGCTGACCAAGCTGCGCGGCCAGCTCGACGGAACGTACTAGCGGGTCGCGGCCGGGTCGGCGGACCCGGCGCGCGATCCACCAGGCCCGGTCGGCGATGCGCCGACCGGGCCGTTCGCTGCCCAGACCCGGCCGACAGCGGCGCCATCGACGCCCGTCTGCCGCGCCGCCGACGGCGTCCGGTCCAGGGCCCGCCGACGCCCGTGCGAGAGTGGGTCCGTGCTCGCCGATGTTCCCCTCGACCTGCCGGTCCGACCGGTGCTGCCGGCGCTCGTCGAGGCGCTGCGCGCGGCGGGCGCCGGGGTGCTGGTGGCGCCGCCGGGCACCGGCAAGACCACGACAGCGCCGCTGGCGGTCGCCGACGCGGTCGCCGGGCGGGTGGTGATCGCCCAGCCCCGGCGGGTGGCCGCCCGCGCCGCCGCGCACCGGATGGCCGCCCTGCTCGGCGAGCGGGTCGGTGACCGCATCGGGTACGCGGTGCGGGGCGAGCGCCGGAGCGGGCCACGTACCCGGGTCGAGGTGGTCACCACCGGCCTGCTGGTACGCCGGCTGCACCACGACCCGGAGCTGCCCGGAGTGGACGCGGTCCTGCTCGACGAGTGCCACGAGCGGCACCTCGACGCCGACCTGGCGTTGGCGTTCAGCGTCCAGGCCCGGGCCACCCTGCGCCCGGACCTCTGGCTGCTGGCGATGTCGGCGACCCCGCAGGCGGACCGGTTCGCCGCGCTGCTCGGCGGCGGCGCGCCCGCCCCGGTCGTCCGTGCCGAGGCCGCCCTGCATCCCGTCGACCGGGTGTGGGCGCCGCCGCCGCGCCCGATCGCCCCGCCCGGCGCCGGCCGGGTGGACCCGGCCCTGCTGGACCACGTCGCCGCCACGGTGCGTCGGGCGCTGCGCGAGCGGGCCGGCGACGTGCTGGTCTTCCTGCCCGGGGCGGGCGAGATAGCGGCCGTCGCCGGGCGACTGGCCGACCTGCGCGACACGGTCGCCGTGCTGCCGCTGCACGGCCGGCTGTCCGGTGCCGCCCAGGACGCGGCGCTGGCTCCCGGCCCGGGAGCGGCCGGCCCGGGACCCGTCCGTCGGCGGGTCGTGCTGGCCACCGCCGTGGCGGAGAGCAGCCTGACCGTGCCGGGGGTACGGGTGGTGGTGGACGCCGGGCTGAGCCGGGTGCCGCGCACCGACCTGGCCCGCGGGCTGGGTGCCCTGGTCACCGTGCCGGTGTCCCGGGCGGCGGCCACCCAGCGGGCCGGCCGGGCCGGGCGGGAGGCGCCGGGCGCGGTCTACCGCTGCTGGTCGCAGGCGACCCACGCCCGGCTCGCCCCGCAGCCCGAACCGGAGATCGCCACCGCCGACCTGACCGGGTTCGCGCTGGAGCTGGCCGCCTGGGGCACGCCGGACGGCACCGGCCTGGCCCTGCCCGACGCACCGCCGCCGGCCGCGCTGGCGGTGGCCCGGGAAACCCTGGCCACGCTCGGCGCGGTCGACACCGACGGCCGGATCACGCCCCGGGGCCGGGCGATCGCGTCGGTCGGCGCCCATCCCCGGCTGGCCCGGGCGCTGCTCGACGGCGCGCGGCGGGTGGGCGCCGACCGCGCGGCCGAGGTGATGGCGGTGCTCGCCGAGGAGGCGTCGGGCAGCGCCGGGGACGACCTGCCGGCCCGGTGGCGCCGGCTGCGCGCCGGCACCGACCCGGCCGCCACCGCCCGGTGGCGGGCCGAGGTACGCCGGCTGCGCGCCGCGCTGCCCGCCCGCACCGCCGACGGCCGGCCGGCACCCGGGGCGACGACCGGCCGACCACCGCACCGGCCCGCCGGCGACACCGACGGCCGACCGGAACAGTCCGGCGGGAAAGCCGGCGAACGCCCGGAACAGCCCGGAGGGAGAACCGGCGGCCGGCCGGACCGCCTGCCCGACGATCTGGCCGCCGGGCTGCTGGCCGGCCTGGCGTACCCGGAACGGCTGGCCCGGGTGCGGCGGGCCGGCGGGTCCGCGTACCTGATGGCCGGTGGGACCGCCGCGGAGCTGGCGGCCGGGTCGGGGCTGGCCGGGTCGACGTGGCTGGCCGTCGCGGTCGCCGACCGCTCCCCCGGCGCGCCGGCCGCCCGGGTCCGGCTGGCCGCGCCGGTCGACGAGGCGACCGCGCGCGAGGCCGGCGCGGCGCTGCTGCGCGACGGTCGGGAGGTCGCCTGGTCCGGCGGCGAGGTGGTGGCCCGCGAGGTGGTCCGCCTCGGCGCGATCGAGCTGGTCGACCGCCCGCTCGCCGCGCCCGAGCCGGAACTGGTCGCGGCGGCGGTGCTGGACGGGCTGCGGCAGGAGGGTCCGGGGCTGCTGCGCTGGACGCCCGAGGCGACCGCGCTGCGCCACCGGTTGGCCTTCTGCCGACAGGCGCTCGGCGACGACTGGCCGGACGTGTCGGACGCCGCGTTGCTCGCCGCCGCGCCCGCCTGGCTCGGACCGGAGCTGGCCCGGGCCCGCCGCCGGGCCGACCTGGCCCGGATCGACGTGGCCACGGCGCTGCGCCGGCTGCTCGACTGGCGGGCGGCGGCCCGGCTGGACGAGCTGGCGCCGGAGCGGCTGCCGGTGCCGAGCGGCTCGCGGATCCGGGTGGACTACACCGACCCGGCGGCCCCGGTGCTCGCGGTCAAGCTCCAGGAGACGTTCGGCTGGCGGGACGCGCCGCGGATCGCCGACGGGCGGGTGCCGGTGCTGCTGCACCTGCTCTCCCCGGCCGGGCGGCCGGTGGCGGTCACCGCGGACCTGGCGTCGTTCTGGCGGAGCGGCTATCCGCAGGTGCGGGCGGAGCTGCGCGGGCGCTACCCGCGACACCCGTGGCCGGAGGACCCGACGACGGCCGAGCCGACCCGCCGGGCCAGCCCGCGCCGGCGCTGACCGGGCTCACTCCTCGACAACGTCGGCGATCACCACGGTGATGTTGTCCGGGCCGCCGGCGCGCAGTGCGAGGTCGATGAGACGGGCCGCGCAGGCGTCCCGGTCCAGGCCCTCGCCCAGCACCTCGGTGAGCGTGTCGGCGCGGACCACGTTGGAGAGGCCGTCGCTGCACAGCAGCCAGCGGTCACCGGCCCGGGGCACCATGGTCGCGTACGCCGGGGAGACCTGGTCGCCCTGCAACGCCTGGGTCACCACGGCGCGGCGGGGGTGGCTGCTCGCCTGGTCGGGGGTGATCAGCCCCTGGTCGACGAGCATCTGCACGAACGTGTCGTCGCGGGTGACCTGCTTGAGCACGCCGGCGCGGAACAGGTAGGCCCGGGAGTCGCCGACGTGCGCCAACGCCAGGCAGCTCCCGGTGCGGGCGAACAGCAGCGCGGTCAGCGTGGTGCCCATGCCCTGGCGTTCCGGGTCCTCCTCGACCGCCGCGCGGATGCCCGCGGTGGCCCGCTCGATGGCGCCCTGGAGCGCGGCGACCAGCGCGTCCTCCGGGGTTTCCACGTCCAGCGGGGCGATCGCGTCGATCGCGATGCGGCTGGCCAGGTCGCCGGCCGCCATGCCGCCCATGCCGTCGGCGACCGCGACCAGCCAGGGACCCGCGTGCTGGGCGTCCTGGTTGCCGCTGCGGATCAGCCCACGGTCGCTCGCTCCGACGGAACGAAGCTTCAGGGTCATGGGACGCAGCCTGCCAGGTCGAGGGCTCGGTTGTCTCTAGGAGATCACCATCATCGTACGTGGCGCGGCGAATCTCACTGCGTGTGGGCGTGCGCCCGCCATCGGACCGGATCGATTGACAGCGACGGAACGCGATGGAAACATCGGCCTGATATTGGGAGCGCTCCCAGCTCCCGTGTTCTCCCCCACCACCCCCGAGCACGGAAGGAACCTCCGTGACCCGATCCCGTCGTCGGCTGGTCGCGCTCACCGCGGCCGCCGCGTTGGCCCTCACCGGCGCCACCGCCGGCCCGGCCCTTGCCGAAGTACCCCCGGACGCCCCCGAACAGCTCCGCAACGGCGACTTCAGCGCCGGTGTCTCCCCCTGGTTCTCCTACGGCACCGGCGAGCTGGGGGTCACCGACGGCCGCCTCTGCACCACGGTCGCCGCCGGCACGGCCAACCCGTGGGACGCCGGCATCGGCCAGGACGCGGTGCCGCTGATCTCCGGCGCCGAGTACGAACTCTCCTTCGACGTCTCCGCCACCCCCGGCGCGGCGCTCAAGGCGGTGCTCCAGCTCGGCAGCGCGCCCTACACCACGTACGCCAGCGTCGACGCCACCGCCACCGGCACCGCGAAGCACGTCACCACCACGTTCACCGCGCCGGCCGACAACGCCGGCGCCCAGCTCATCTTCCAGGTCGGCGGCAGCGCCCAGGCGCAGACGTTCTGCCTCGACAACGTGTCGCTGCGCGGCGGCGAGGCGGCCCCGCCGTACGAGCCGGACACCGGCCCCCGGGTCCGGGTCAACCAGGTCGGCTACCTGCCCGGCGGCCCGAAGCACGCCACCGTGGTCACCGACGCCACCGAGGCGCTGCCCTGGCAGTTGACGTCGGCCGCCGGGTCCGTGGTGGCCAGCGGCGAGACCACGCCGCGCGGCGTGGACGAGGCGTCGGCGCAGCGCGTGCAGACCGTCGACTTCTCCGCGTACCGCACGCCCGGCACCGGCTACCGGCTGACCGTCGACGGGGAGACCAGCCACCCGTTCGACATCTCCGGCACGCTCTACGACCGGCTGCGCGCCGACTCGCTCCAGTTCTTCTACGCCCAGCGCAGCGGCATCGCGATCGACGGCGACCTGATCGGTGACGAGTACGCCCGTCCCGCCGGCCACCTCGACGTCGCCCCCAACAAGGGCGACACCGACGTGCCCTGCCAGCCCGGCGTCTGCGACTACAAGCTGGACGTGCGCGGCGGCTGGTACGACGCCGGCGACCACGGCAAGTACGTGGTCAACGGCGGCATCGCCACCTACCAGCTGCTCAACGCGTTCGAGCGCACCAAGACCGCGGAGACCGCCGACGGCGGCGCGGCGCTCGGCGACGCCACGCTCCGGGTGCCCGAGCGCGGCAACGACGTGCCGGACGTGCTCGACGAGGCCCGTTGGGAGCTGGACTTCCTGCTGCGCATGCAGGTGCCGGCCGGCAAGCCGCTGGCCGGAATGGTCCACCACAAGATCCACGACCAGAACTGGACCGGCCTTCCGCTCGCCCCGCAGGACGACCCGCAGCCGCGCGAGCTGCACCCGCCGTCCACCGCGGCCACGCTCAACCTGGCCGCCGTCGCCGCCCAGTGCGCCCGGCTGTTCGCCCCGTACGACGCCGCGTTCGCGGCCCGCTGCGGCACGGCCGCGAAGACCGCGTACGCGGCGGCCAAGGCGCACCCGGCGATCTACGCCTCGGCCAGCGACGGCACCGGCGGCGGCGCGTACGAGGACAACAACGTCAGCGACGAGTTCTACTGGGCGGCGGTCGAGCTGTGGCTGACCACCGGCGACAAGGCGTACCTGGCCGACGTCACCGGCTCGCCGCTGCACACCGCCGACGTGTTCACCCCGAACGGCGCGTTCGGCTGGCAGAGCGTGGCCGCGCTGGGCCGGCTCGACCTGGCCACCGTGCCGAACACGCTCCCGGCAGCCGAGAAGACCCGGATCCGCGCCTCGGTGACCACCGCCGCCGACCGCTACCTGGCGGCGCTCCGCGACCAGGCGTACGGGCTGCCACTGCCCGGCACCGCCGACGCGTACGTCTGGGGCAGCAACAGCAACATGGTGAACAACGCCATCGTGCTGGCGACCGCGTTCGACCTGAGCCGGGACGCGAAGTACCGGGACGGCGCGGTGCAGAGCGCCGACTACCTGTTCGGCCGCAACGCGCTGAACATGTCCTACGTGACCGGTTGGGGCGAGCAGAACGCCCACAACCAGCACAGCCGGATCTTCGCCCACCAGTTGAACCCGGACCTGCCGAACCCGCCGGCCGGCTCGCTCGCCGGCGGCCCGAACGCCGCGCTCCAGGACCCGTACGCCGCGAACCTGCTCGCCGGCTGCGCGCCGACGCTCTGCTACGTCGACGACATCAACTCGTACTCGACCAACGAGGTGGCGATCAACTGGAACTCGGCGCTGGCCTGGCTCGCCTCGTTCCTGGCCGACCAGGGTGACGCGGCGGCGGTGCCGGCGCCCACCTGCGCGGTCACGTACACCACCCACGGGAGTTGGCCGTCCGGCTTCACCACCCAGGTGACGGTGCGCAACACCGGCACGTCGGCGGTGAACGGGTGGAGCCTGCGGTGGGCCTTCACCGGCGACCAGAAGGTGAGCCAGTCCTGGTCGGCGCAGGTCACCCAGACCGGCGCCACGGTGACGGCGAAGAACCTGGCGTGGAACGCCAAACTGGCACCGGGCGCGTCCACCACGTTCGGCCTGAACGGCACCTCCTCGGGTGCCCCCAACCCCGATCCCACCCTGATCACCCTGAACGGGAAGGCCTGCACGCTCTCCTGACCCGTTCCCGTCCCCGCGACCGTGCGGTGGCGGCGCCCGCCCGGCGTCGTCACCGCACGGTCGGTGACGCCGGCGGGTACGGTCCCGGCATGGCGTACCTGCTCCTGGCCCTCGCGATCGCCGCCGAGGTGGTCGGCACCAGCCTGCTCAAGGCGAGCGACGGGTTCACCCGGCTCTGGCCCACGGTCGGCCTGGTGGTGTGCTACCTGACCGCGTTCGGGCTGCTCGCCCTCGTGGTCCGGGACGTCCCGGTCGGCGTGGCGTACGCGATCTGGTCCGGGCTGGGCACCGCCGCCATCATGGCGGTCGGCGCGGCGTTCCTGGGTGAGCCGCTGAGCGTGACCAAGGTCGTCGGGGCCGGCCTGGTCATCGCCGGCGTGGTGGTGCTCAACCTCGGCGGCGCCCACTGAGCCACGGCCGTCAGGGTCGCCCGGAGGCCGCGCGCAGCAACCGGAGTTGACCGATCTCGGCCACGTTCTTCATGAGTTCGGCGTTGACCCAGCCGACCAGGTGCGCGACCGTGAGCCCGGCGTCCGCCGACCACGGGAACGCGGCGGGCCGCGCCAGGTCGGCGGCGGTCAGCCGGCCGAGCCCGTCCGTCCACTCCGTCCGTAGGCCACGCAGCCAGGAGATGGTCTCCTCCCCCGGCCCGGGCCACACCACGTCGTCACGCTGCCGTGCCGGCCGCTGGCCGAGGTGGTCCCCGGCGACCGACCACCACCACCCGAGATGCCACGTGAGCCACGCGATCGTGGGCGCCGGGACCGGGTCCGGCTCGACGTCGGCCCAGTCGGGACGCCACGCGTCGTCCGCGTCGCGGCGCATCGTCCAACAGAGCGCGGCCGGCTCCCACAGGAAGTCCGCCGCGTCCAGCCTTTCGAGGTGGTGCTCACCCAACGACCAGGTCAGCTCGAACTGCCAGCGCAGCAGGGCGGGGGCGGTGAGGGTCACCGGCCGATCGTGGCACGGCAGCGGGGGTCCGGGCTATCGATTACCGGCCCCGGTCGCACGGCCCGGCGTTCGGCCCGACGGCCCCTCGCCGGCGGGCGGTTCAGTCGACCGGCCGGCGCATCGCGACCCGGTCGGTCGCGTCGAAGCCGAGCGCCGCCTCGGCCGCCAGGAACCCGGCCAGCCCCCGGGGTCAGCTCCGCCTCGGCCAGTTCGCGGCGGTTCTGGTCTGCGGCACGGCGCCGACCCTGGCAGAGCGGAGGAAAGAGGCGAGCGCATTTCGGCGTACCCTGCACCGGTGACCCTTCCGCTGCCGGCCGGCGACTTCCGCGCGTACCTGTTCGACTGCGACGGCACGATCGTCGACTCGATGCCGGTGCACCACCGGGCCTGGTGCGCGGCGCTGGCCGAGTGGGGCTGCGAGTTCCCGGAGGACCTCTTCTACGCCTGGGGCGGCCGGCCGGTCGTCGACATCGTCGTCGACCTGAACCGGCGGCACGGCCTGGCGATGCCGGTCGAGGCGGTGGCCCGCCGCCGGGAGGACCTGTTCCAGGAGCTGCTGCCCGGGGTGAGCGCCGTGCCCGAGGTGCTGGCGCACATCGAGGACGCGCACGGGCGGCTGCCGTTCGCGGTCGTCTCCGGCAGCACCCGGGAGTCGGTGACCGCGTCGCTGACCACGCTGGGCCTGCTCGACCGGTTCGACACAATGGTCTGCGCCGAGGACTGCGCGCGGCCCAAGCCCGACCCGGAGGGTTACCTGCTGGCCGCCCGACGGCTCGGCGTCGAACCGGCCGCCTGTCTCGTCTTCGAGGACACCGACCTCGGCGTGGCGGCGGCGACGGCGGCCGGCATGGCGTCGGTCCGGGTGCCCCACCCCCGGGAGCGGTCGGCCGCCCGGTGACCGTGCCGAGCGGACCGCCGGGCGTTCACGGTGCGTGACGCGTCAGCGGGAGCATGCGGACGGACACGATATACCGCTGGGTCATATTTATGACCTGCTGTCATATCGCTCGCGACGGCAACGTTCGGTAGGCGCCGAGCCGGCCCGCACCGACCGCGCCGGTGTAGCAGCATGGCGGGATGACCGACCAGCGGAGCATCACCATCCGGCCGGGCGGCCCGGCGGACGCGCCCACCGTGCTGCGGCTGTTCGACAGCGCCATCGCGTGGCTGGTCGAACGCGGCCGGCCCGAGCAGTGGGGCGTCGACCCGGTCTCGACCGACACGCGCCACATCGCCCGGGCCGACGCCTACGCTCGCGGCGGCGGCCTGCACCTCGCCGAGATCGACGGCGCGGTCGTCGGCGCGCTGGTGGTCGGCGACGCGACCGAGCACGTGCCGCCGGCCACCGAGCCGGAGCTGTACGTCAACCTGCTCGTCACCGACCGGGCGCACGCGGGCCGGGGGGTCGGCGCGCGGCTGCTGGCGTACGCGGCGGAGCTGGCCCGCGAACGCGGGCTGGGCCTGCTGCGGGTGGACTGCTTCCGGAGCGCGGACCGGGCGCTGGTGCGCTTCTACGAGGGCTGCGGCTTCACCGCCACCGACCCGTTCACCGTGCAGCGGCCGGGCCGGGCGCCGTGGCCGGGGCAGGTGCTGGCCCGCCGGCTCGACTGAGTCAGCCGATCTCCTCGTCCTCGAAGCACCAGCGCCACGACTCCCCCGGCTCGATCGAGCGCATCACCGGGTGCCCGGTGGACTGGAAGTGCTTCGTGGCGTGCTGGTACGGCGACGAGTCGCAGCAGCCCACGTGCCCGCAGCTCAGGCAGGCGCGCAGGTGGACCCAGTCCCGGTTGCCGATCGCCACGCAGTCGGGGCACTCGGTGGTGGTGGCCGGCTCGGCGTCGCCCGCCCCGGTCAGGTGCTCGCAACTCATTCGGAAACCTCCTGTCGTAGCAGCGACTCCTCCAGGTCCAGATCCCGGTAGGCGCGGGTGAGCACCTCTTCCGGGATCTGGCCCGAGTCGCGGGCGGCGCGGAACACCTCCCGCTCGGCGTCGATCATCTCCTGCCGCAGCCGCGCGTACGCCTGGGAGGGGGTTTCCCGGTCGGTGCCGCCGAGCCGTTCCCAGGCCACGTTGGCGCGGGACGTGGTCAGTCCGCGCAGCCGCTCCACCACGGCCTCGGGAGCTTCGCCGGCCAGCGCGTCGAGCCGTTCCCGGGCGGCGCGGCTGGCCCGCTGCTGCACCCCGGCGGCGGAGAGCGCGTCCTGCACCGGGTCGTCCGGGGGCAGCCGCAGCCGACGGGCCACCCACGGCAGCGTGGCGCCCTGCCCGACCAGGGTGGCCACGATCACCGCGAAGGCCAGCCAGATCAGCAGCGCACGCGGATAGGGCCGGTCGTCGGCGAGGGTGAGCGGCAGGCCCAGCGCGGCGGCCAGCGTCACCACGCCGCGCATGCCGGCCCAACTGATGACGATGGGGATCTGCACCGGCGGCGCGGGGTCACGCTGGCGGACCCGGGGCACCAGCCGGGCCAGGTAGGTGGCGGGGAACATCCAGACGAAGCGGGCCAGGAAGACGGCGGCCAGCACCCCGGCGGTGATCCCGACCAGCGAGCCGATCGGCTCGTCGAGGTCGCGCACCACCTCGGGCAGTTGCAGGCCGACCAGGAGGAACACCAGCCCCTCCAGCAGGAACTGGATCAGTCGCCAGAACGCGGTCACCTGGAGGCGGGACGCGGCCGACATGAGCATCGGCAGCTTGTGCCCGATGCCGAGCCCGGTCACCACCACCGCGACCACGCCGGACGCGTGGATCTCCTCGGCGGCGTACACCACGGCGAACGGCACGATCAGCGACAGCGCATTGTCCAGCACCGGGTCGGTGATGCGCTTGTGCAGGTGGCCGAAGACCACGACGCCCAACAGCCCGACCACGATTCCGCCGCCGGCGGCGACCAGCACCTCCCGGGCCACCGCACCGACACCGACCCCGCCGCTGGTGGCGGTGGCCGCGACGATGGCCACCCGCAGCAGCACCAGCGCGGTGGCGTCGTTGACCAGGCTCTCGCCCTCCAGGATGGTGACGATGCGCCGGGGCAGGCCGACCCGACGGGCCACCGCGGTGGCGGCGACCGCGTCGGGCGGCGCCACCACCGCGCCGAGCGCCAGGCAGATCGCGTACGGCAGGTCGGGCAGGAACAGGTGCACGACGGTGCCCACCACGAACGCGGTGAAGATCACCAGCCCGACCGCGAGCAGCAGGATCGGCCGCAGGTTGAGCCGGAACGCCGGCACCGACGTGTTCACCGCCGCCACGTAGAGCAGCGGCGGCAGGATGCCGACGAGCACCAGGTCCGGGTCCAGCCGTACGTGCGGGAAGAACGGCAGGAAGGACAACGCGAGGCCGAGCACCACCAGCAGGATCGGTGCCAGCAACCCGAGCCGGCGGGCCAGCGCCGCGCCGAACGTGGCGATCGCCAGGAACACCACGACCTCGAACAGAGCTTCCATGGGGTACGAGCCTAGGCGTCCCCCGGTCGCGCCGTGATCACGCGGCCGGTCGTACCTTCGGCAGCACCTCGGCCCCGAACGCGTCGAGGAACGCCCGCTGCTCCTGCCCGACGTGGTGCAGGGCGATCTGGTCGAAGCCCAGCGCCACGTACTCCTCCAGCCAGCCGACGTGCCGGCCCAGGTCGGCCGAGACGTTGACGGCTTCGGTGACCCTCGACATCGGCACCTCGGCGCTGACCTCGTCGAAGTGTGCGGCGGTCTCCAGGTCCCAGCAGACCGGCGGCGCGAACACGTTGCTGCGCCACTGCTCGTACGCGATGGCCTCGGCCTCGGCCTGCTCGGGCGCCCAGCTCACGTGCACCTGGAGGTGCAGCGGCCCGCGCCCGCCGGCGTCCCGGTAGGCGTCGATCATCTGCCGGAGGTGCTCGACCGGCGCGTTGACCGTGATCAGCCCGTCGGCCCACTCGGCGCACCAGCGGGCGGTGGCCACGCTGACCGCGGCGCCGACCAGCGCGGGCGGCTCCTCGGGGCGGGTCCACAGCTTCGCCCGGTCCACGGTGACCAGCCCGTCGTGGCTGACCTCCTCGCCGGCCAGCAGCGCCCGGATCACGTCGACGCATTCGCGCAGCCGCGCGCTGCGGACGTCCTTGCGGGGCCAGACGTCGCCGGTGATGTGCTCGTTGCTGGCCTCGCCGGTGCCCAGCGCCGCCCAGAACCGCCCCGGGTACATGGCGCCGAGCGTGCCGATGGCCTGCGCGATGATCGCCGGGTGATAGCGCTGGCCGGGCGCGTTGACCACGCCGAAGGAGAGGTTGGTGGCCTGGAGCGCGGCGCCGAGCCAGGACCAGGCGAACCCGGACTGGCCCTGCCGCTCGCTCCACGGGGAGAAGTGGTCGGAGCACATGGCCGCGTCGAAGCCGACGCGTTCGGCGTGGATCACCGCCTCCAGCAGCCGGGCCGGGTGGATCTGCTCATGGGATGCGTGGAAGCCGAACGCCGTCATGGGCAGCACTCCTACCCATGCCGGCGGCCGGCCAACCTCGCCTCACTCGGCGTGGGCGCCGGCGCCCGCGCCGGCCTCGCCCTCGCCGATCCACACCGTCTTGGTGTTGCAGAACTCGCGCATGCCCAGCGCGGACAGCTCGCGGCCGTACCCGGAGTTCTTCACGCCGCCGAACGGCAACTCCGGGTAGGACGTGGTCATGCCGTTGACGAACACGTTGCCGGCGTCCAGGTCGGTGGCGAAGCGCTCCTGCTCGGCCGGGTCGGTGGTCCAGGCGTTCGAGCCGAGGCCGAAGCTGGTGCCGTTGGCCACCTCGATCGCCTCCTCGTACGAGCCGACCCGGTAGAGGCCGGCGACCGGGCCGAACACCTCCTCGCTCCACATCCGCATCTCCGGCCGCAGGTCGGTGACCACGGTCGGCGGGTAGTACCAGCCGTCCCCGGTCGGCTTCTCGCCGCCGCAGAGCACGGTGGCCCCCTGCTGGACCGCGTCGGTCACCTGGTCGTGGACCTCGTCCCGGCCGCGTTCGCTGGCCAGCGGGCCGACGTCGGTGCCGGAGTCCATCGGGTCGCCGACCCGCAGCGCCGCCATCCGGGCGGCGAACTTCTCGGCGAACGCGTCGAAGACGTCGGTGTGCACGATGAACCGCTTGGCGGCGATGCAGGACTGGCCGTTGTTCTGGCAGCGGGCGGTGGTGGCCACCTCGGCGGCCTTGTCCAGGTCGGCCGAGGGCATCACCACGAACGGGTCGCTGCCGCCCAGTTCCAGCACGGTCTTCTTGAGTTCCCGGCCGGCGATCTGGGCGATGGAGCGGCCGGCCGGCTCGCTGCCGGTCAACGTGGCGGCGCGGACCCGGGGGTCGCTGAGGATCCGGTCCACCGCGTCGGAGCCGACCAGCAGCGTGGTGAACGCGCCCTCGCCGAAACCGGCCCGGCGGAACAGGTCCTCCAGGTAGAGCGCGGTCTGCGGCACGTTCGAGGCGTGCTTGAGCAGGCCGGTGTTGCCGGCCATCAGGGCCGGGGCGGCGAAGCGCATCACCTGCCAGAGCGGGAAGTTCCACGGCATCACCGCCAGCACCGCGCCGATCGGCTGGTAGCGGACGTACGCCCGCTTCGCCTTGACCGCCGCGGCGTCGGCCGGCTCGTCGGCGAGCATCGCCGGCGCGTGCTCGGCGTAGAAGCGGCAGGCGGTGGCGCACTTGGTGACCTCCGCCTTCGCGGCGGCGTACGTCTTGCCCATCTCGGTGGTCATCAGCCGGGCGGTCCCGTCCCGCTCGGCGTCGAGCAGATCGGCGGCGGCGAGCAGCCACCGGGCGCGCTGCGCGACCGTGGTGTCCCGCAACCGCCGGTACGCGAGGTGGGCCCGCTCGATGGCGGCGTCGACCTGCTCGTCCGACATCGCGTCGTACGTCTTGAGCACCTGTCCGGTGGCGGGATCGGTGGTGGCGATGGGCATGGCGTACTCCTGTCACTCGAACAGCGAGTGCCGCACGCCCGGCTCCTCCCGACGGCGGGCGGCGCGACGGCGCTGGATGACGACCAGGTCGACCACGGCCACCACGGCGAGGATCGCGCAGACCACGCCCAGCCAGGCCAGGTCGGCGGCGAACGCGAACACCGCGAGGACGGTCATCACGACCACACCGAACAGGGCCAGCACGAGGCGCAGGTTCAGCGCGCTGTTCGCGTGTCCGACCGTGCCACGGGCGCGGCGGGGCTGTGATCGGGTCATTCTTCCCGGCTACCCCGGCTCGGCCGGGGTTAACCGGTCGGGCCGCCGCGACCGGTGATCCCGGACACGGAGCGGGTACGCGCCGGATGCGATCGCGGGGTGGACGCGTTGGATCGGTCTGCCGGTTCCGGCGGAGATCCCGCGGCGGTGGAGAGGATGGCATGACCACGATGCAGGCGGTACCCGTGACCGTCGCCGTGTCCCGGCGCGCCGACCCGGCGCGTACCGGGGAGATGGTGGCGTGGATGCGGGCCGGGACGGCGCTCGCGGAGAGCTTCCCGGGGTTCCTGGGCGCCGGCTTCGTCCGCAGCGCCCCGAATTCCGCCGAGTGGCACGTGATGTACCGCTTCGCCGACGCGGACACGCTGCGCGGCTGGGAGGACTCGCCGCAGCGGCACTGGTGGCTCAGCTCCGCGCAGGGCATCGTCGAGCACACCCGGGTGGAGCGCCGCACCGGCATCGAGGGCTGGTTCGACCCGCCGGTGGACCACGTGGTGGAGACCGTCGGGGCGGCGGAGGCGGTCGCGCCGGCCGCGCCGCCGCGCTGGAAGCAGGCGGTCACCATCTGGCTGGCGTTCTTCCCGCTCAGCCTCACCGCCACGCTGCTGACCGCCCGGTTCGTCGCCGACGTGCCGCTGGCGGGCCGGACGCTGCTGATGACGCTCGTGCTGACGCCGCTGATGACCTACCTGGTGCTGCCGCGGATCACCCGGGCGCTGCACTGGTGGCTGCACGGCCAGCCGGCACCCTGGCGGCACTGACCCCGGCACACCCATGTGAACGACGGGTGTCGATGAAAGAAAGTCGACAGACCTTCCGTCCGGACAGCCGAGGCGCATAGGGTCGACGCGCCGCTTCGTGCCACCGGACGGGGGAACCCGCATGCCTCGACGCTGGATCGCCGCGCTCGCCTGCGTCGCGGCGCTGGTGGCGCTGGCCTGCGACGGCTCCGGCTCGGCGTCGCCCCGCCCGTCCGACACCCCCCGGCCCGGTGACCCCCGGGTGCTGGCCGCGCTCGGCGACTCGGTCACCACCGGTTTCGGCTCCTGCCTGGTGCTGGTGAGCTGCGAACGCAACTCCTGGTCGAGCGGGGACAGCCTGCGGGTGGAGAGCGTCTACCGGCGGCTGCGCGCGGACGCGCCGGCGCTGCGGGCGTACAACCGGGCGGTGCCCGGGGCCCGCGCGGCCGGGCTCGCCGACCAGGCCCGGAGCGCGGTACGCGACAAGGCGGACCTGGTCACCGTGCTGATCGGGCCGAACGACGTGTGCCGGGCCGGGGTCGACGCGATGACCCCGGTCGCCACGTTCCGGGACCAGGTCGACACGGCGCTGGCGGTGCTGCGCAAGGGCCGGCCCAAGGCGCGGGTGCTGGTGGTCAGCATCCCGGACCTCTACCGCCTCTGGCAGCTCGGGCACACCGAGTCACGGGCCGTCCGGGCCTGGTCGCGCGGCGTCTGCCCGGCGCTGCTGGCCGACGCCACGTCGACCGCGCCGGCCGCGACGGCCCGCCGGGCCAAGGTCAAGGCCCGGATCGAGGCGTACGACGACGAACTGCGCGCCGCCTGTCGCGCGTACGGCTCACGCTGCCGCTGGGACGGCGGCGCGGTGCACCGGCACCGGTTCAGCCTGGACCAGGTGAACGCGCTGGACTGGTTCCACCCGAACGCGGCCGGCCAGGGCCGGCTGGCCGAGGTGGCCTGGAACGCCTCCGGCTGGGCCCGCGACTGAGACCGACCGACCCGGTCAGGGTTGGCGCGGGCCCGGGAGCTGCCGGGGGCCGGCCACCCGGTAGAGCGCGCGGGCCCGGTCGGCGAGTTCCTTGGTGGCCGACGAGTTTGCCCAGGTGCCGAGGATGATCGCGGCACCGGGGACGACCTTGGCGAACATCCGCTTGGCGGCGCGGACCCCGGCCATCCGGGCCAGCCGCACGCCGAGCTGGAGCATCACCCGGCCCAGCGCCCGGTTGCCGGCGGAGCCGAACAACGCGCCGGCGCGTTCCCGGCCGGCGGCCACGCCCAGCGCCAGCCGGGCGGTCTCGGCGGCCTTGTGCACCCGCTGGAGCACCAGCAGGTCGGTGGCCCGGTCGGGGTGCGTCGGGTCGACGCCGTACGCGGCGGCCACGTGCAGCACCAGCCGGGCCTGGGTCCAGGCCAGCACGCCCACGTCGATCACCGCGCCGGGCAGCCCGGCGGCGCCGGAGACCGCACCGGAGAGCCGGGCGTGGTTGACGAACTTGCGCACCGCCTGGTCGGCCACCTGCTCGGGGGGTGCGTCCGGCCGCTCCGCCCGCGCCCGGGCGGCCCACTGCGCGGCCTCGGGGCCGAGCCGGCGCACCGCCTCCAGCGCCAGGTGCTCCGGCGCGTACTGCGGGTCCTCCCGCATCCGGTCCCACAGCGTGGCCGGCGGCGCTTCGGGCGCCTCCACCGGCGGGACCGGGGCGGCGGGGACGGCGTTGGGCTCCCCGTCGACGGGGGCGGGGTCGGTCACGGGACGCTCCGGGGCTCGTACGGCGGGGGTGGGCCGGTCAGCGGCGGCGGGTCGACGACAGCCGGGTGGCGAGCTGCCGTAGCCGGGCCTGGTTCTCCGGCTTGGCGATCTCGCGCCGACCCCGGTCGACCAACTGCTGACCACGCGGCGACCGCAGGAAGGTGGTGATCCGTTGCATCAGCGACATGGCGTCCTCCTGTTTGCGGTCCCCCTCATGTGTACCTGGAACCGGCAACCTCCCTGGTACCCGAACCGCCCGTCCGGCAACCGTCCGGTTCGGTCAGCCGAGAACTTCCGCCACCACCTCGCCGGCCAGCCACTCGTGCTGGGCGTACGCGTCGGGGAACGCCGAGATCTGCACCGCCTGGGCGGCGACCGACAGCGGCAGGTCCTGCCATCCGGGGATCTCCTCCAGCGCGGCGAGGAACGCCTGGGTCGCGTACTCCGGGTCCATCAGCTGGGCGACGGTGCCCCAGCCGCTGCTCGGCCGCTGCTGGAACAGCCCGACCGAGTCGTGGTCCCAGCCGACGGCCTGGTGCGGGTAGCTCTGCGACTCGGGCAGCACACCGCTGGCGTAGTTGAGCAGCGTGCTCTCCTGCATCGCGGTGGCCACCGCGATGACCAGCCCACGGCGCGGCACACCCATCTCCCGGCCGGCCCGCACGATCTTCGTGGCGTTGTCCATCTGGGTGCGGGTCAGGCCGGCGACCGGGACGATCCGGCGTGGCTTCGGCTTCGCCTTCGGCGTGGCCTTGACCTTCGGCTTCGGCGTCGCGGACGGGGACAGCGACGGGGACGGGCTGGCGCTCGGGGTGGTCGGGGTGGTCGGGGCGGCGCTCGGACGGGCCAGGCCGCGGGAGGCCGCGTCCAGCGCCGCGCGCTCGGCCAGCTCCACGGCGGGGGCGGGCTTGGCGGCGCGGTCCGGGGCGCCGAGGCCGAGCTGGCTGACGCCGACCAGGCCGAGGCAGCAGGCCGTGCCGGCGGCGACCGCCAGCCGGGCGCGGGGGTTCAGCAGCGCCCGCAGGCGGGTACCCCGGGTACCCGTCGAGGCAGTGGTTGTCCATTCGGTTGACGGGGTATCGTCCAAACGGTCAGCCGGGCGGCCGGGGCTGTTCGGGTCGTCGGGGGTGCCGTTGTCACGCATCCGACGAGGCTAGACAGGGCAAATAGGGATCACCCAGGTCCAAAGGGTGGCCCTCGCCACACTTCGGTGGCAGGCAGCCGGACATTCGCGTGCGGGCCCACCCACCACGGTGTCGACCTCGCGGAACGGGCCAACCTCCGGTCCGCCACGGAGCCGGCCGGCCCGGGCAGGAAGCACGCAGCCGGCGGCGTCCCGGCCGTTGATCGACTAACTCGTCCGTTCGGGTGACCCGTCGTGGGCCGCCGGACCGAGCCGTGGCCGAATTGTGATCACGCTCCGGGCGGTCGACGGGTCCGTAACGGAATGGACCACTCCCCCCGGTACGTTTGCCGAATCGGGGACGCGTTCGCGCGACGCCCCCCGTACGCGTCGACAGGGAGGACCCACCGGTGCTCGACCCACACGAGCTCTACGAACTCACGGACGAGCTGCCCGACCTCGGCCAGCCGGTGCTGATCCAGGCGCTCACCGGCTTCGTCGACGCCGGCAGCGCCACCCGGCTGGCCCGGGAACAACTGCTCACCTCCCTGGACGCCCGGACGATCGCCCGCTTCGACGTCGACCAGATGTTCGACTACCGCTCCCGCCGGCCGGTGATGACGTTCGTCGAGGACCACTGGGCCGAGTACGACGCCCCGGAACTTGAGCTGCACCTGCTGCACGACGACGACGAGACTCCGTTCCTACTGCTCACCGGCCCCGAGCCGGACCTCCAGTGGGAACGGTTCGTGGCCGCCGTCGCCGGGCTGTCGGCCCGCCTCGACGTCCGGCTCACCGTCGGGCTCAACTCGATCCCGATGGCGGTGCCGCACACCCGGCCCAGCGGCGTCACCGCGCACGCCACCCGGCCGGAGCTGATCGCCGGTCACGAACCCTGGCTCCAGAAGGTGCAGGTGCCGGCCAGCGTCGGGCACCTGCTGGAGTACCGGCTCGGCGAGCAGGGACGCGACGCCCTGGGCTTCGCCGCGCACGTACCGCACTACGTCGCCCAGACCGAGTACCCGGCCGCCGCGGAGGCGCTGCTCGCCGCCGTCTCCAAGGGCACCGGGCTGCTGCTGCCCCGCGACGGGCTGCGGACCGCGGCCGAGTCGATCCGGGTGGAGATCGACCGCCAGGTGGCCCAGACCGAGGAGGCGGCCACGCTCGTGCAGGCGTTGGAGGAGCAGTACGACACGTTCGCCCGGGGCCGTGGCGAGAAGAGCCTGCTCGCCACCGAGACCGGCCCGCTGCCCAGCGCCGACGAGCTCGGCGCCGAGCTGGAACGCTTCCTCGCCGAGCAGACCCGCCCGGGCGACACCCCGGAACGCTGACCGGGCGGGACGGGCCGGGATGCGGCAGGCTGGAGCCATGCGCCTGGCGACCTGGAACGTCAACTCGGTGAAGGCCCGCCTGCCCCGGCTGCTCGACTGGCTGGGCGGCACGAAGCCCGACGTCGTCTGCCTCCAGGAGACGAAGTGCCCGGACGGGGCATTCCCGGTCGCCGAGGTCGGCGCGCTGGGTTACGAGGTGGCCAGCCACAGCGACGGACGGTGGAACGGCGTGGCCGTGCTGTCCCGGGTCGGGCTGGCCGACGTGGCGGTCGGCTTCCCCGGTGAACCCGGGTTCCCCGCGCCCGAGGCCCGCGCCATCGCCGCCACCTGCGACGGCGTGCGGGTCTGGTCGGTGTACGTGCCGAACGGCCGCGCCCCGGACGACCCGCACTACGCGTACAAGCTGGCCTGGTTCGCGGCGCTGCGCGACGCGCTGGAGCCGGAGGTGGCCGCCGCCCTGCCGCTCGCCGTCTGCGGTGACTTCAACGTCGCGCCGACCGACGCCGACGTCTGGGACCCGGCGCTGTTCGCCACCTCCACCCACGTCACGCCGGCCGAACGGGCCGCCCTGGCCGCGCTGCGCGACCTGGGTCTGGAGGACGTGGTGCCCACCCCGATGAAGGGGCCGCACCCCTACACCTACTGGGACTACCGGGCCGGCATGTTCCACCAGAACAAGGGCATGCGGATCGACCTGGTGTACGCCACCGCGCCGTTCGCCCGCGCGGTCCGCTCCGCGTACGTGGACCGGGAGGCCCGCAAAGGCAAGGGCCCCTCCGACCACGCCCCGATCGTGGTCGACGCCGACCTGACGCCCACCGTCGAGGCGTTCTGAGTCACCGTAGGCTGGACGGCATGGCAGTCGTGAAGATCAACGCGATCGACGTCCCGCCCGGTGCCGGCGAGGAACTGGAGAAGCGGTTCGCGGCCCGGGCCGGCGCGGTGGAGAACTCCCCCGGCTTCCTCGGCTTCGAGCTGCTCCGCCCGGTCGCCGGCGAGACCCGGTACTTCGTCTACACCCGCTGGGAGACGGAGGAGGCGTACCAGGCGTGGGCGCAGGGCTCGTCCCGCGCCGCGCACGCCTCCCCCGAGGGTGCCGAGCCCCGCAAGCCGGTGGCCACCGGCGCCAGCCTCCTGGAGTTCGAGGTGGCCCTCCAGGTCCCCCACACCCCCTGACCTCGGCCCCGCCCGCCCCGCCAGCGGGTGGAACACCATGGACACCCGTGCCGTTCCACTCGTGCCCCACCCTGCCCGTGAGTGGAACGGTGCGGGTGTGTCACGGCCCGGTAGACACCCATGACGTTCCACCCGTCCGCTCGGCCACCCGCTCGCGCCCAACGGCCCGACCGGTAGGAGTGGGCGCGTGATCAAGGAGTTCACGTCACCCCGGAGATCCGACTCCGACACAAACCCCTTGATCACGCACAGGGAGGGTCCGGTCGGGCGGGCGAGTCCGGTGAACGTCGATGGTGCGAGGGCCTCGAAGATTTGAACAGCGGGGCGGTAGCCAGAACCTGAGGACCCGTCGTTTGCGCAGGTGCCGCCCCCGGAGGGCCGATTCGCACCAAGATCTCGCGGGCGGAACCCGGGTCAGGGGGTGCGGGTGGCGAAGACGATCACGTTGTCCTCGTAGCCGGTGCGACCGCCGAGCCACGTGCCGCCGCAAGTGATCAGCCGAAGCTCGGCCGGGCCGGAGTCGCCGTAGACCCGGGCGGCGGGCAGTTTCGCCTTGTCGAAGTACTCCACGCTGTCGACGGTGAACGACACCACGCTCCGGTCCGCGCGGGTCACCCGGATCAGGGCGCCCGGCTTGAGCTGGCGGAGCCGGTAGAACACGGCCGGCCCGCTCTTGCTGTCGACGTGACCGACGATGATCGCCCGTCCCGGCTCCCCCGGCACCGCGCCCCGGTTGTACCAGCCGGTCTGGTCGGTCTCGGTCAGCGGCGGCACGTCCACCGACCCGTCCTGCGCCTGACCGACCGGCGTGACCGGAGCGTCGATCTTGATGGCCGGCACGGACAGGCGGACCGGCCGGCCGACCGGCTTCCGCGCCGGCGCGGGGGCCGAGGCCGGCGGGGGTGCCACCGCGCTCGACCCGGCAGACGCCTCGGCAAAGTCGAACGGCCCGGCGGTGCGGCCGAGTCCGGCCCCGACGGCGAACACGCCGACCAGCACCAGCACCACGGCCAACGGCTTCGACCAGGGGCTCCGGCCGCGGCCCCGCCTCTGCGGAGAGCCCGGCGGCGGACCGGACGACGACCCGCCAACAGGCGGCGGACCGGACGGCGACCCGCTGGCGGGAGGCGGACCGGCCGGTCGGGAGCGCACGGGGGGCGGCCCGGCCACGGGCGGGTTCCACGGCCGGGAGGCGGCGGGTGGCGGCATCCACGGTCGCGACCCCGTCGACGACGTCGTGGCCGGACGGGACCCGGCGGGCGGCACCTCGACCGACGACGGCCCGGCCGGGGGCGGACTCCACGGCCCCGAGCCACCGGGGGGTGCGGTGACCGACCGGGAACCGGTGGCCGGCCCGGCAGAACGGAAGCCACCGGAACGCGGCGGGGCGGCGCCGGAACGCGGCGGGGCGGCGGGCGGGGGCAGGGCGAGGAACGGCCAACCGGAGCGCCGGGAACCGGCGGGCGGCGGGGCGGCGTGGTCGGCCATGGCGGGACTCAGCGCCCGGCGGCGTGCCGGCGGGAGGCGGCCACGCCGAGACCGGCGCCGACCATGGTCAGCGCCAGCCCGATCGGCACCAGCAGGCCGCCGAGGCCGGGGCCGGCGGTGCCGCCGAAGCCGGTCGCCGGGCCGCGGCTGGGGAAGTGGCTGGGCGGGTGGCTCGGCGGCCGGGTGGGCTGGGCCCGCTTGACCACCTGGAGCATGGTGGAGGCGGTCTCCCCGCCCGGGCACTCCAGCTTGACCCGGTAGTTGCCCGGCCGGGTGCGCTCGTTGACCATGGGCGAGGCGGTGAGCAGGCCGCGCTGCGGCTGCACCTGGATCTTGCCGAAGGCGTCGGAGGCCACGATCGCGGGCACCGAATTGTCCCGGCAACTGGCCCGGATGCCGACCAGGAAGCCCGGCTCCACAGTGCTCGGGGTGACCTCCACGAAGATCACGTCACCGGCGGGCTGCTCGGGCACCGGTTCGGCCCGGGCGGGCACCGCGCCGAGCAGCGGGAAGGCGCACGCGGCGACCGCTACCAGCAGCGCCGCCCGTCCCCTGACTGACCCCATGACCCCTCCCGGCGTACGGGATGAATCCTCTCACCCCCGGCCGCACCTCACATCCGTTCGGCCGCGACGGTCGCGTAGGCTCGGGTCGCTGTGACCACCACCGACGTCTCCACCGCCCGCATCCGCACCTTCCATCCGCGTCGCGGACGGATGAGTGACCGGCAGCGCGACGCGCTCACCCGGCTCTGGCCCGCGTACGGCCTGGAGATCGCCGCCCTCGACGGGCCGTGCGATCCGGCGGCGCTGTTCGGACGGCGGGCGCCGCTGGTGCTGGAGATCGGCTCCGGCATGGGCGACGCCACCGCCGCGATGGCGGCGGCCGACCCGAGCCGACACTATCTGGCGGTCGAGGTGCACACGCCGGGAATCGCCAACCTGCTGGAGCTGGTGGAGCGGCACCGGCTGGACAACGTCCGGGTGGCCGAGGGCGACGCGTTGGACCTGGTCCGGGCCATGCCCGAGGGGTGCCTCGACGCGGTGCACGTCTACTTCCCGGACCCGTGGCCGAAGACCCGGCACCACAAGCGGCGGATCATCGCGCCGGCGCACGTGGCGCTGCTGCGGTCCCGGCTGGCGCCCGGCGGCACGCTGCACTGCGCCACCGACTGGGCCGAGTACGCCGAGTCGATGCGGGCGACGCTGACCGCCGACCCGGAGCTGGTCGACGTGCACGGTGGGTATGCTCCCCGCCCGGTGCACCGGCCGGTGACCAAGTTCGAGCGGCGGGCGCTGGCCGCCGGCCGGGACGTCTTCGACCTGATCCACCGGCGGCGCTGAAGCCGGGGCGCTGAACCGGGGGCGCTGACGCCGCAGCGCTGAACCCGGTTGGCGCGGCAGGGCACCGCCCAGGCACGATGGGAGCCGCCATGACTCTCACCGCCGCGCTGCCGAAGACCGCCGACCCCGACACGCTCTACGACGCGTTCGCCTCCTGGGCGTCCGAGCGCGGTCTCGACCTCTACCCCCACCAGGAGGAGGCGGTCATCGAGATCGTCTCCGGCGCGAACGTGATCATGAATACGCCGACCGGCTCGGGCAAGAGCCTGGTGGCGGTCGCGGCGCACTTCGCGGCGCTGGCCGACGACCGGACGACGTTCTACACCGCGCCGATCAAGGCGCTGGTGTCGGAGAAGTTCTTCGCGCTCTGCGAGGTCTTCGGCGCGGAGAACGTCGGCATGCTGACCGGCGACGCCAGCGTCAACGCGGACGCCCCGATCATCTGCTGCACCGCGGAGATCCTGGCCAACCTGGCGCTGCGGGAGGGCCGCCGCGCCGACGTCGGCCAGGTGATCATGGACGAGTTCCACTTCTACGCCGAGCCCGACCGGGGCTGGGCCTGGCAGGTGCCGATCATCGAGCTGCCGCAGGCCCAGTTCGTGCTGATGTCGGCCACGCTCGGCGACACCGCCCGCTTCGTCGACGACCTGACCCGGCGCACCGGCCGGCCGACCGCCGTCGTCCGCTCGGCCGAGCGACCGGTCCCGCTCCTCTTCTCGTACGCGACCACGCCGCTGCATGAGACGCTCGAAGAGCTGCTGGAGACCAAGCAGGCCCCGGTGTACGTGGTGCACTTCACCCAGGCCGCCGCGCTGGAACGCGCCCAGGCGCTGATGAGCGTGAACGTCTGCACCCGCGCCGAGAAGGACCTGATCGCCACCGCGATCGGCAACTTCCGGTTCACCTCCGGCTTCGGCAAGACGCTGTCCCGGCTGGTCCGGCACGGCATCGGCGTGCACCACGCCGGCATGCTCCCGAAGTACCGCCGCCTGGTGGAGACGCTCGCCCAGGCCGGCCTGCTCAAGGTCATCTGCGGTACGGACACGCTCGGCGTCGGCATCAACGTGCCGATCCGCACCGTGCTCTTCACCGGCCTGAGCAAGTACGACGGCATCCGCACCCGGCTGCTCAAGGCGCGCGAGTTCCACCAGATCGCCGGCCGGGCCGGACGGGCCGGCTTCGACACCATCGGCCGGGTCGTGGTGCAGGCGCCCGAGCACGTGATCGAGAACGAGAAGGCGCTCGCGAAGGCCGGCGACGACCCGAAGAAGCGCCGCAAGGTGGTGAAGAAGAAGCCGCCGGAGGGCTCCATCGGCTGGGGCGAGCCGACGTTCCAGCGCCTGGTCGAGGCCGAGCCGGAGCCGCTCACCTCCAGCTTCCAGGTCAGCCACTCGATGCTGCTCAACGTGATCGGCCGCCCCGGCGACGCGTTCGCCTCGATGCGGCACCTGCTCACCGACAACCACGAGGACCCGGCCGCCCAGCGGCGGCACATCCGCCGCGCCATCGCCATCTACCGGGCGCTGCGCGCCGGCGGCGTGGTCGAGGAGCTGCCCGAGCCGGACGAGGCGGGCCGCCGGGTGCGCCTCACCGTCGACCTCCAGCTCGACTTCGCGCTCAACCAGCCGCTGTCGCCGCTCGCGCTGGCCACCATCGAGCTGCTCGACCGGGAGTCCCCGGCGTACGCGCTGGACGTGCTCAGCGTGATCGAGGCGATCCTCGACAACCCGCGGCAGATCCTCTCCGCGCAGCAGTTCAAGGCCCGCGGCGAGGCGGTCGCCGCGATGAAGGCCGAGGGCATCGAGTACGAGGCCCGCCTGGAGCTGCTCGACGAGGTGACCTGGCCGAAGCCGCTCGCCGAACTGCTGACCGGCGCGTACGAGATGTACCGGCAGGGCCACCCCTGGGTCGCCGACCACGAGCTCGCGCCGAAGTCCGTGGTCCGGGACATGTACGAGCGGGCCATGACGTTCCCGGAGTACGTCCAGTTCTACGGCCTGTCCCGGTCCGAGGGGCTGGTGCTGCGCTACCTCGCGGACGCGTACAAGACGCTGCGGCAGACCGTGCCGGAGGACGCCAAGACCGAGGAACTGGTCGACCTCATCGAGTGGCTGGGCGAGCTGGTCCGCCAGGTCGACTCCAGCCTGATCGACGAGTGGGAGCGGCTGCGCAACCCGTCCGACGTGGCCGAGGTCGCCGCCTCGCTGGACGACCGGCCGCCGGCGGTGACCCGCAACGCGCGGGCGTTCCGGGTGCTGGTGCGCAACGCGCTGTTCCGCCGCGTCGAGCTGGCCGCCCTGCGTCGCTGGGACCTGCTCGCCGAGCTGGATGCCGGGGACGGCTGGCACGCGGACGCGTGGGCGGACGCGCTGGAGCCGTACTTCGAGGCGTACGACTCGATCGGGGTGGGGCCGGACGCGCGCGGGCCGGCGCTGCTGATGATCGAGCAGGGCCGGGAGCGGTGGACCGTACGCCAGATCCTGGACGACCCCGACGGCGACCACGACTGGGGCATCAGCGCGGAGGTGGACCTGGCCGCCTCGGACGAGGTGGGCGCGGCGGTGGTCCGGGTCACCGACGTCGGCCAGCTCTGACCCGACTCGGCCGGCCTGGCCTTTTCCTGGCCGAGCCGGCCGCTGCCGGGCTGAGCCAGCGGGTGTCGGGCCGACGGGTCAGCCGACGCCGTCGGGCGGGGTGAGGTCGGCGGCGTCGACGACGGCGGTCCGGCCGTCGTCGAAGGTGACCGCCGCGCGGCCGTCCGGCCGGGCCTGCGCGGTGCCGACCCGCCCGTCAGGGGTCCGGACCGGGGTACGGCGCGGCTCGGGCGACGCGTCGGCGAACCGGGCGGGAGTGGTGCCGGCCGCCGCGACGCCGGTGGCCGCGAACCCGCTGATCCGCACGATGCTCCGCCCGGCGAACGACACGTAGAGCGCCGGGTCGGCCGGGTTCGAGATCGGGTCGTAGTAGCAGTTCGCCGGCCGGCCCCGGAGCGCGCCGGTGTCGAGCAGTCGCGTCCAGTGCTGCCCGTCGGCGGTGGTGAACGCGCCGGCCAGGCCGACCGCGAAGCGCCGCCCGGGGTCGGTGGCGTCGAACTGCATGTCGCTGAGGATGCCGCCGTAGTGGTCGCCCTGGCCGTCGGCGTCCTCGTCGCGGTCGACCTCGATCCGGCCGCCGCAGGTGAGCATCTGCTCCAGGGCGGTGTCGACCTGCCAGGTGACGCCGCCGTCGTCGGAGCGTCGCACGTGGTCGCGGTCCAGCAGGTACAGCAGCCGGGGCCGGTACGGGTCGACGAAGAAGCGGCGGGCCTCGCCGGCACCCCCGCCGGGGACGAGTTGCTGCCAGGCGGCCATGCCCCCGGTCCACGTCCAGAGCCGGCGCGCGGCGTCGCCGCCGACGTAGAACACCGTGTCGCGATGCCCGCCGGACGCCTGCACGAGGCCGACGTTCGGGTCCGGCAGGAACGGCCCCTGCTGGGTGAACGGCCCGCTGGGGCCGGCGCCGAGGCCGGGGATGACGAACAGCGGACGGGGCGCGAACGTGCCGTCGCCCCTGTTGACGGCGACGAGCACGCCGGCCTCCCCGAAGCCGACCAGGTCGGCGTGGCCGGTGGTGGCGACGTCCGCGACGAACCGGGGATGCCGATCCACCCGCCAGCCGCCGGCCTGGTAACCGAAGTCGGCCAGCACCGGGGTCGGCGTGAACGCGAACGAACCGTCGCCCTGGCTGCGGGCGACGTAGACCCCGGCATCGCCGAACCCGACGATGTCCGCCCGACCGTCGCCGGTCAGATCCGCGGGCACCCGGACGTGCCGCTCCACCCGCCAGCCGCAGTTGAACCCCAGGTCGGCGAGCACGAACCGCGGGTCGGCGAACGTGCCGTCGCCGTTGTTCAACGCCACCCACACGCCGTCGTCGCCGAACCCGACGATGTCCGCCTTCCCGTCCCCGGTCACGTCCACCGCGAACCGCGGGTGCCGCTCCACCCGCCACCCACCCGCCGCGTACCCGAACCCCGCCACCACCGGCACCGGGTTGAACGCGAACGAACCGTCGCCCTGACTCAACGCCACGTACACCCCGGCGTCCCCGAACGCCACGATGTCGGCCTTCCCGTCACCGGTCAGATCCGCCAGCACCCGGACGTGCTTCTCCACCCGCCAACCGGAGTCGAACCCCAGATCGGCCAGCACGAACCGCGGCTCGGCGAACGTGCCGTCCCCGTGGTTCACCGCCACCCACACCCCGTCATCGCCGAACCCGACGACGTCCGCCTTCCCGTCCCCGGTCACATCCACCGCGAACCGCGGATGCCGGTCCACCCGCCAGCCACCCGCCGCGTACCCGAACCCCGCCACCGCCGGCACCGGCGAGAACGCGAACGTGCCGTCACCGTTGCCCAGAGCGGTGTAGACACCCGCGTCCCCGAACGCCACGATGTCGGCCCGCCCGTCACCGGTCAGATCCGCCGACACCCGCACGTGCTTGTCCACCCGCCAACCGGAGTCGTAGCCCAGGTCCGCCAGCACGAACCGCGGGTCGGCGAACGAGCCGCCGGACGTGCTCAACGCCGTCCACACGCCCGCGTCGCCGAAGCCGACGATGTCGGCGTGGCCGTCCGCCGTCAGGTCGGCGAGCAGGCGGGGATGCCGGTCCACCCGCCAGCCGCCGGGCGTGTCCCAGTCCGTGCGCTTCGTGACGCCGCGGAGGTTCCGGACGCGCAGCAGCACGGCCAGGTTGTTCGGGAACGAGCCCAGATCCGGGGAGGAGAAGTTGCCGAAGAAGCGGATGAAGACGTGGTCGTCGGGCTGCGGGTCGTCGCCGGGCAGGCCGGGCACGACCGGGCGGTACCCGCGGATGACGAACGGGCTGGTCGCGTTCCAGATCGTCGACCCGGGGCGCAGCGGCGGACCCGGGATCATCTGCCGGTGCGAGGTGCTGGTGACGTCCGGGAGCTCACCGGCGTCCGCGCCGTACACGGCCAGTGTCTGCCCGGTGCCGCCGACCGCGAACTCGCCGTCGGTGTTCCACCGTGGCGTGAAGACCAGCATCTGCGACGGCCGCAGCGGGTCGGCGAAGGAGCAGTCGTTGTCGCCGCCGCCGTAGTCCTGCGGTCGCCACGTCCGCCCGCCGTCGGGCGACGCGAAGCCGTCGTTGTCACCGGTGTTCAGCGAGATGACCGGGCCCCGGCCGGGCAGCGCGAGGCCGGCGACGTTCACCACGGAGAGCGTGCCGATGCTGCCGGCGGCGTGGAAGTGCCGGCCGCCGTCGGTGCTGCGGAAGACGCCGCCGTCACTCGCCATCCAGACGGTGCCGGCGGTCGGCGCGTACGCACCGTCGGAGAACGTGGCCGCGAAGTCGCCGGAGAGGAAGACGCCGTGCAGGTCGACGTGGGCGTGCTGGCCGTCGTCGAGTTCCTGCCAGTCGGCGGCGGAGGTCGGGTCGAGCGGCGACGCGAACACCTTGGCGCGTTGCGGCCCGTAGAACAGCACCTCGCCGTGGCCGGGCCGGGTGGCGGCGACGAACACGTTGCCGCTGTACTGCTGGCCCAGCGTCGGCAGCGGCACCGGCGTCCACCGCGCCGCGCCGGTCTGCGCGAACCGGGCGTAGTCGCCGCGCCAGAGCTGGGGCGGCACCAGGTTGGCGTTGCCGGTGGCGAACACCTCCAGCGGCGAGCGCGGGGAGACCACCATGACGCGCTCGTTGGGCGCGTTCGACAGGCCCGTCGCGCCGCCGACGGTGGTGGGGACCGGGCCGGCGTCGCGGACCCAGGTCACACCGGCGTCGACGGAGACGAAGACCTGCCCGCTGGCCAGCGCGTACACGGTCGGGGGTCGGAGGCTGCCCACGGGCGTCTCGGCGACCGCCACGTGGTTCACCGGTTGGAGTCCACCGCCGGGCCGGCGCAGCACGTCGGCGAACGTGGCCCCGCCGTCGGTGCTGACCGCCAGCGCGCTGCCGCCGGCGGCGTAGACCAGGTTGGCGGTGCCCGGCGCCCAGACGAGCTGGCCGGCCCCGGGCAGCCGCGCCTGGCCGGCGCCCCGGGGGAACGTGTGCACGCGGGCCCAGGTCGCCCCCCGGTCGCTGGAGCGCCAGACGCCGGCGTCCTGCGACTCCCGGTCGCTCTGCGCCAGGGCGAGGACGGTCGCCTCGGCGCCGAAGTTGGGCAGCACGAAGCGGGGCGGGTCGAAACCGGTCCCGTTGGCGAGGCTGACGTAGACGCCGGCGTCGCCGAACCCGACGACGTCGGCGCGACCGTCGCCGGTCACGTCGACCAGGAACCGGGGATGCTTCTCCACCCGCCAACCCTGGTCGTGGCCGAAGTCGGCGACCGCCAGTCGGCGTGGCGCGAAGGTGCCGTCGCCGTTGTTGCGGGCGAGGTGGACGCCGGCGTTGCCGAAGCCGACCAGGTCGGCGTGCCCGGCGCTGGTCACGTCCGCGACCAGGCGGGGATGCCGCTCGACCCGCCAGCCACCGGCGGCGTAGCCGAAGTCGGCAAGCGTGGGCGTGGGGACGAACGCGAAACTTCCGTCGCCGTTACCGCGGGCGGTGTAGACACCGGCGTCGCCGAAGGCGACGATGTCGGCCCTGCCGTCACCGGTCAGGTCCGCCAGGAACCGGGGGTGCTTCTCCACCCGCCAACCCGCCTGGTAGCCGAGGTCGGCGAGCACGAACCGCGGCGGCGCGAACGTGCCGTCGCCGTTGTTCAACGCCACCCACACCCCGTCGTCGCCGAACCCGACGATGTCCGCCTTCCCGTCCCCGGTGACGTCCACCGCGAAACGGGGATGCCGGTCCACCCGCCAACCACCGGCCTGCGCCCCGAAGCCCGGCACCGCCGGCACCGGCGTGAACGCGAACGAGCCATCGCCCTGGCTGAACGCCACGTACACCCCGGCGTCGCCGAACGCCACGATGTCGGCCGTCCCGTCCCCGGTCAGGTCCGCCAGCACCCGGACGTGCTTCTCCACCCGCCAGCCGGAGCTGTAGCCCAGATCGGCCAGCACGAAGCGGGGCGGCGCGAACGTGCCGTCGCCGTTGTTCAACGCCACCCACACCCCGTCGTCGCCGAACCCCACGATGTCGGCCCGACCGTCACCGGTCACGTCCGCCAGGAACCGGGGGTGCCGGTCCACCCGCCAGCCTCCGGCCTGCGCGCCGAAGTCCGCCGACAACAGCCGGGGCGCGGCGAACGTACCGTCGGATCTGCTCGTCGCCGTCCACACGCCGGTGTCGCCGAAGCCGACGATGCCCGCGCCGGGGTCGGCGGAGATCCGGCCGGGCAGGCGGGGGTTGCGCGCGACCGACCAGCGCGCCACGTCCGGCGCGACGGCGATCGAGGTGACGCAGTAGCCGCCGATCGCGCCCGGCACGCCGAACTGGTCGGCGGCCGGCTCCGGTCGGGCGATCTGCGCCCACGACTCGCCGCCGTCCTCGGAGACCCAGAGGTCGCTGGAGAAGGACCCGGCGAAGACCAGCCGGCCGTCGTCGGAGCTGTCGAGCGAGAGCATCCGGCCGGTGGTGAACTGCCCGGACTTGCGGTGTGGTGTGTTGTCCCGGGTGGGACTGACATCGTCGATCCTCGGCACGAGGGCCTCCCGAGCGCCGCTGGTGGTGGCCGGTGCGCCGGCCGGCTACTGCGCGGGCGCCGTCCGACGCCACTCCAGGCGGGCGGAGTCGGCGCACGCGGCGGACAGCACGAACAGGCCGGCGACCAGCAGCCACTCGACCGTGCCGTCGTGGTTGTCGGGCTCGATGCCGAACGCCTCGAGCCAGTCCCTCCGCACCAGCGTCACCAGGAACAGCGCGCCGAACAGCGACGCGGCGGCGAGTTCGACCCAGAACCGGGCCCGGAACCTGCGGGGTGGCGGCTTCATGTCTCGCTCCTCGACGTCGTCCGTCCAGGTCACGGAGGGGGTGACGGCGCTCAGCGTAGGCCGGTGCCGGGCGTGCCGCCGTCGGCTGGACGACACCGCTCGGGAACGTGCGCCATCCGCACGCCGGGAGGGGCCGGAACGCTGGGCGATGTCACACCCGTCGATTAGAATGTATGTACTAAACGAGCTTTTGACCTGGGAGGATGCTCGTGACTGCGCCCACCTCAGCCGCCCCTCTCACCCCCTACGCCACCCTTCTCGGCTTCACCCGCTACGTCGACCGCACCGGCCCCACCAAGGCGACGTTCGTCGGCGGCCTGCGCCGGCAGCGGGCGAGCCGGCACGGCTTCAACCCGCACGGGCAGTTCGTCAAGGCACTCAAGGCCGACGTCGCGTTCCACACCGGCGGCACCCATCTGGCCCAGATCGCCGACCTGGTCAAGCCGCGCTGGCGCCCGCTCTACGAGGCGCTCGTGCCCGGCGCGACCCGCTGGCTGCACTCGCTCGGCGAGCCGACCGGCGTCGACCTGGCCCAGACCCGTGATGCGCTGGCGATGCTGGGCGACCTGCCCGTGAAGATCAATCCGCAGTTCGGCGTGCGTTTCGCCGACGGCCGGGCCGAGGCGGTCCGGCTGCACTTCGACGAGGCGCCGCCGAGCGAGGAGGCGACGCTTGCCACGCTACACCTGATGGCCCGGCACATGGACGCCGTGCTGCCGCACGCCGAGCCGGTGCTGGTCGACGTGCGGCGAGGTGAGGCGCACCGCATGCCGGCCGACGCCAAGCCCGAGCGGATCGAGCAGTGGCTGGCCGGCGAGGCCGCCGCGTTCCGCGCCATCTGGTCCACCGCCGCCTAACCCTCCCCCCTCCCCCTCTCCCGAGCGCGCTGATTCATGGAAAGAGTGGCCATCCAGCGTCGGATGGCCACTCTTTCCGTGCATCTGCGCCCCACGGGGGTGGGTGCGCTAGGCGGCCAGGTACTTCTCCAGGTCGTCGAGGATCCTGTTGGCGGCGGTGACGCCGATGCCGGTCATCCACGTCTCGTCGGAGACCACGTGCGCCTTGCCCGCCTTGACCGCGGACAGCCCCTGCCAGAGGCGCCCGGTGGTGACCTTCGCCTGCTCGGCGGCGGCCTTCTCGCCGTACGCGGTCACGAACACCACGTCGCCGTCGACCTCGTTGACCCGCTCGGCGCTGACCAGGTCGAAGCGCTTGTCCTCCTTGCCGTCCAGGAGCTGCCGCTCCGGGCGGCCCAGGCCGGTGTCACCGACCACGATGCCGGAGAACGAGTCCGGGCCGTACACCCGGATGTTGCCCGGGATGAAGCGCACGATGGAGATCTTCCGCGCGCCCGGGTCGCCGAGCTTCGCGCCGAAGTCCTTCGCCCGCTTCTCGTACGTGGCCAGCAGGTCCTTGGCCTCCTGCTCCTTGCCGAGCGCCTTGCCGTCGAGGAGGAAGTTCTCCTTCCAGGTGACGCCCACCTTCTCGGTGAACACGGTCGGCGCGATGGCGGACAGCTCGTCGTAGAACTTCTCCTGGCGGAACTTGCTGCCGAGGATCAGGTCCGGCTTGAGCGCGTTGATCGCCTCCAGGTCGGGCTCGGTGAGCACGCCGACCTCGCTGATGCCGGCGAGCTTCTCCGCACCGAAGTAGGTGGGCCAGCTCTTCGCCTCGCCTGCGGTGGCCGCGCCGACCGGCGTGACGCCCAGCGACAGCGCGGTGTCGATCTTGTCGGTGTCGAGCACCACCACCCGCTTCGGCGCGGCCGGCACCTTGGTGGCGCCCATGGCGTGGGTGATCTCCCGGGTCTCCCCGGCGCCGGCGCCGGCGACGGGGTCGCTCTCCCCACAGGCGGTGAGGCCGACGCCGAGGGCGAGAGCGGTGGTGAGTACGGCGGCGAGGCGACGCATCAGGTTCCTTTCCGTGGTACGGGTGCGGTCGGCACGCTCAGGCGTCGCCGACGGGGGCGCCGGCCGGGGCCGGCGTACCGGCCGGAGCGGCCGAGGTCTGGGTGCGGGCGGGCACCACCAGCGGAGCGCCGGTGACGGGGCAGGGCACAACCACGCAGTCGAGCCTGAACACGTCGCGGACGAGATCGGCGGTGAGGATCTCGCGCGGCGGGCCGGCCGCCACCACCGCGCCGTCGCGCATGGCGACCAGGTGGTCGGCGTACCGGGCGGCCTGGTTGAGGTCGTGCAGCACGGCCACCACGGTCCGGCCCCGCTCGGCGCGCAGCCGGTGCAGCAGGTCCAGCACCTCCACCTGGTGGGCCAGGTCGAGGAACGTGGTGGGCTCGTCCAGCAGCAGCGCGCCGGTGTCCTGGGCGAGCGTCATGGCGATCCACACCCGCTGGCGCTGCCCGCCGGAGAGCGTGTCGACCGGGCGGTCGGCGAGCGCGGTCACGTCGGCCAGCCGCATCGCCTCGTCGACGGCCCGTCCGTCCTCGGTCGACCACTGCCGCCACCAGCGCTGGTACGGCTGCCGGCCGCGTCCGACCAGATCGGCCACGGTGATCCCCTCGGGCACCAGCGGGCTCTGCGGCAGCACGCCGAGTCGTCGCGCCACGTCCCGGGTGGGCAGGTCGCGGATCTGCGCGCCGTCGAGCAGCACCGTGCCGCGACGCGGGGTGAGCAGCCGGGCCATGGTGCGCAGCAGCGTCGACTTGCCGCAGGCGTTCGGGCCGACGATCACGGTGAACGCGTCGGCGGGCAGGTCGAGGTCCAGCCCGTCCAGCACGGTCCGGCCCTCGTAGCCGACGACCAGGTCGCGGGTGGACAGCAGCGCGGTCACGACCGCCTCCCTCGGGTACGCAGCAGCACGAAGATGAGGTACGGGCCGCCGATGGCCGCGGTCAGCACGCCGGCCGGCAACTGGGTGGGCGCGAACAGCCGGCGGCCGGCCAGGTCGGCGAGCACCAGCAGCAGCGCGCCCAGCAGCGCGGCGCAGAGCATCGGCGGGCGTTCCGCGCGGACCAGCCGGCGGGCCACCTGCGGGGCGACCAGCGCCACGAAGTCCACGGCGCCGACCTGGGCGGTGACCGCGGCGGCGGCCAGCACGCCGGTGCCGGCCAGCCCGATCCGGCGGGCCACCGGGCGCAGCCCGATCCCCCGCGCGGTGTCGTCGTCCAGGGCGGAGCCGCGCAGCGCCCAGCCGGCCCAGAGCAGCACCGGCAGCAGCACGGCGAGCGTGCCGGCGATCCAGGCCGCCTCGGTCCACCCCTTGCCGGCCAGCGTGCCGATCAGCCAGAGCTGGGCGCGCAGGCCGTCGATCGGGTCGGCGGTGAGCATCACCACCTCGATGAGCGCCCGGAACGCGAACGCGACCGCCACGCCGGCCAGCACGAACCGCTGGGCGGCCAGGCCGTGCCGGGCGCCGAGTGCGAACACCAGCACCGCCGCGGCCAGACCGCCGACCAGCGCCGCGGGGGCCACCAGGACCGCCGCCGCCCCACTGGTCAGCGCCACCGTGGCGGCCAGCCCGGCGCCCTGCGTGACGCCGATGACGTCGGGGCTGGCCAGCGGGTTGCGGGCCACGCTCTGGATCAGCGTGCCGGCCACGCCGAACGCCGCCCCGGCCAGCGCCGCGAGCACCGCGCGGGGCAGTCGCAGGTCGCGCACCACGAGGTCGTACGGCGTGCCGGCGCCGGACAGCGACCGCAGCACGTCGGCCGGCGCCACGTAGGGAGTCCCCAACGACAGGCTGACCACCACCGCGCCCAGGAGCAGCGCGAACAGGACGCCGGCCACCACCACCGGCCGCCACCGGAACGGCACCGACACGGGTCCCACCCGCAGCAGCGCCCGCCCGGCCAGCCCGCCACTCCGGCGATCGTGCAGTTTCGGCCCATCGAGCGCGGCACTTGTCCGCTTTGCCGGGGCGGCAACTGCAAGATCGCGGGGAGTGGGGGTGGGGGTGGTCATGACGTGACGACCTTGGCGCGGCGGACCAGGACGGCCAGGAGGGGGGCGCCGAGGAGGGCGGTGACGATGCCGGCGGGGATCTCGCCGGGTGGGGCGACCAGTCGGCCGGCCACGTCGGCGGCCAGCACGAGCGCGGGGCCGAGCAGCGCGGCGACCAGCAGGGTCCAGCGGTGGTCGGCGCCGACCAGGGCCCGGGCCAGGTGCGGCACGGCCAGCCCGACGAACGCGATCGGGCCGGCGGCGGCCACCGCGGCACCGGTGAGCAGCACGCCCCCGCCGCCGGCGGCCAGCCGGACCAGGGCGATCCGGTGCCCGAGCCCCCGCGCGACGTCGTCACCGAGGGCGAGCGCGTCCAGGCCCCGGGCGGCGAGCGCGGCCAGCAGCACGCCGGCCAGCACGAACGGGAGCACCTGACCGGCCACGCCCACGTCCCGGCCGGTGAGCCCGCCGACCACCCAGAAGCGGTACTCCTCGAACGTGCGGGCGTCGATGCTGAGCAGCGCGTACACGATCGCGCCGAGACCGGCGTCGAGCGCGGCGCCGACCAGCGCGAGCGTGACCGGGCTCGCGCCGTCGCGGGTGCGGTTGGCGACGGCGAACACCAGGAGCCCGGCGAGCAGCGCGCCGGCGATGCCGAACCAGACGTACCCGGCCAGCGTGCCCACCCCGAACACGGCGATGGCCAGCACCACGCCGAAGGACGCGCCGGCGCTGACGCCGAGGATGCGCGGCTCGGCGAGCGGGTTGCGGGTGACGGCCTGGAACAGCACCCCGGCCAGCGCGAGCGCGAGCCCGACGACCAGCCCGAGGGCGGTACGCGGCACCCGAAGCTCGCGGACCACGGTGGTGGCGTCGCCGCCGTCCGGCGCCACCAGCGCGTGCCACACCTGGTCGACCGGCAGGTGGCGGCTGCCGAGCGCGAGGCTGGCCAGCAGCACGGCGACCAGCAGGAGCGCCGCCGCGAGCGTGACCGCGACGCGGCGGGGCGCGCCGGGGCGGGCGGGAACGTCGGCCCGGGCGGGCCGGACGGCGACGGTGGTCACGAGGGGTGTTCGCCTTCCGATTAGGTTCGCCTTACCTTAACTGACCTGGTAAGGCGTACCTAACTCGACATTGTCGATGGGCTTGCGCCTCCCCCCGGTGGAGGCGGCAGGGTGGCGGCATGGACGACGCGGAGCGCTACGGGATCGGCGAGCTGGCCCGGCGGAGCGGGGTGCCGGTGAAGACCATCCGGTTCTGGTCCGATCGCGGGATCGTGCCGCCCACCGACCGGGGCCCGACCGGCCACCGCCGGTACGGCCCGGAGGCGGTGGCCCGGCTCGACCTGGTGCGCACGCTCCGCGAGCTGGGCGTGGACCTGCCCACGGTGCGTCGGGTGGTGACCCGGGAGGTCACGCTCCCCGCGGTCGCGGCGGCGCACGCGGAGGCGCTGGCCGCCCAGATCCGGGTGCTGCGCTCGCGTCGCGCGGTGCTGACCGTGATCGCCCGGCGCGGCTCCGGCCCGGTCGAGGCCGAGCTGCTGCACCGGTTGGCCGGGCTGGCCGCTCGGGAGCGACGGCGACTGGTCGACGAGTTCCTGGACGCCACGTTCCGCGGCCTGACCGATCCCGGCTTCGCGGGCATCCGCCGCTCGCTCACCCCGGAGCTGCCCGACGACCCGGACGACGAGCAGGTGGAGGCGTGGGTGGAGCTGGCCGAACTGGCGCTGGACCCCGGCTTCCGGGCCGGCCTGCGCCGGCTGGCCGAGCAGCACGCGGACGACCGGGCGGGCGTCGAGGGGGTACGCCGGGACGCGGTCGCCGTGGTCCGGGAGGAGGTCGCCCCGGCGCTGGCCGACGGCGTGGCGCCGGCCTCGCCCCGGGCCGACCCGGTCCTCGCCCGCGCCACCGCGCGCTACGCCCGGCTGTGCGGCCGGCCGGACGACGCCGACCTGCGGCGGCGACTGCTGGACCGGCTGGAGACCGCCCGCGATCCCCGCCGGGAGCGGTACGCGGACCTGCTCGCCGTGGTGAACGGATGGCCACCGGCCGAGAGTCTGGCGCCGATGCTGGACTGGGCGGTCCGGGCGCTGCGTGCCCGCCCCGCCCGGCCGGCCGTCGGCTGAGGGGGCGGCTCACTCCGCGCCCATCACCAGTCCTTCGATGGTGTGCTTCTGGCGGATCGGGACGAGCGTGTCCACCACCGGGCAGCGCAGGTGGTCGCGGACCAGGTCGGGCAGCGCGTCCCAATAGGGGCGGGTCACGGCCAGGTCGTGGTGGGCCGCGTTGCCCGCGCCCGGGGCGTCGACGCCGAGCACCAGCACCGGGCGGGCCTGGTCGCTGACGTTCGGCGTGCCCCGGTGGACGGTGAGCGCGGAGCGCGCCGAGAGGTCGCCGCGCTTCGGGTACTTGCGCACCGCGCGGGCCTCGTAGCGCGGGTACCGGTCCTTCGGCGGGAACATCTCGTGGTCGAACGCGCGGCCGTCGTCCCACTGGGTGCCGGGGGCGATCTCGAACGGGCCCATCTCCTCGACCGTGTCGACGGTGGTGAGGTTGAACGCCAGCGAGGTGAGCCGGCGGCGCAGCCGCGTCTCCTCGGGCATCGGGAAGTCGCGGTGCCAGGGCTGCATCTTCGCGCCGGGGAACGGGATGTCGAAGCCCAGCTCGACGATCTCGTAGTCCGGACCGAGCACGGCCCGGCACACCGCTACCACCCAGGGGTGGGTGACCAGGTCGACGAAGCCGCGTAGCTGCTCCGGGTGGATCTCGACGTACCAGCGCTCGGGGCCGCGGCCGACCGCGCCGTCGGGACGGGAGCGGGCCTCGGCGAACGCGGCCTCGACGTCCTCGCCGACCCGCGTCACCCAGTCGACGTCGAAGGCGCCCCGGCAGGCGGTGATGCCGTCGCGGTACAGGTCGCCGAGCGCCTCGACCGGGGTCTCGTCGTCGAGCGCGGGATACGGAGTCATCGGGCCTCCTGAGGACGGGACCCGAGTATTACAACGTTGAAAAGCAGCCGCAAGCGCGGGACTCAGTCCTCCGCGGACTGGCGGCTCCCGGGCACCACCGGCAGCGGCCACACCCCGGTACGCGGGACGGCCGGCGCGTCGAGCTGGTGATCCGACCAGACGTACGTCTCGGGCAGCAGCTCGGCCACCGGCACCGCGCGCAGCCCGTCCAGCGGCCCGACGATCACCCGGATCGACGGGAAGTAGTCGAGCAGCACCTGCCGGCAGCGCCCGCACGGCGGAATGACGCCCCGGCCCCGGTCCCCCACCGCGACGATCGTCTCCAGCTCACCGGCGCCCTGGGTGGCGGCGGCGCCGAGCGCCACCACCTCGGCACACGGGCCACCGGTGAAGTGGTAGACGTTCACGCCGCTGAACACCCGCCCGTCGGCGCTGCGCACGGCCGCCGCGACGGTGTGGTTGTCGCTGCGGCAGCGGAGCTTCGCGACCGCGGTGGCGGCCTGCACGAGCGCCCGGTCGGTGTCCCGCATGATCATCCCCGCCCCTCGTCGACCTCGTCGGCGGCAACCCTATCCGGGCCGGGGCGCCGGACCCGGACGGCACGCCCACGCGCGGTAACCCGGGAGCGGTCCGCCGCGCGGCTGCCTATCCTTGGCGACGACATGCAGAATCCAGCCGTACCCGCCGTTCCCGAGACCACCCGCGACCTGCACCGCCGACTCGGCCCCCTGATGTTCCGCGACCAGCGCCGGCTCCAGCGGCGGCTCGACGGCGCGCGGAAGCTGCGGGACCCGCAGCGGCGGGAGGCGGCGCTGGCCGAGATCGGGGCCGAGGTGGCCCGCGCCGAGGCGCGGCTGGCGGCCCGGCGGGCCGCGGTGCCGACGATCACCTACCCGGCGCAGCTACCGGTCAGCGAGCGCAGGGACGACATCGCCGACGCCATCCGGGACCACCAGGTGGTGATCGTGGCCGGCGAGACCGGGTCCGGCAAGACCACCCAGCTCCCGAAGATCTGTCTGGAGCTGGGGCGCGGTGTCACCGGCCTGATCGGGCACACCCAGCCCCGGCGGCTGGCCGCCCGGACGGTCGCCGACCGGATCGCCGAGGAACTCGGCACCGAGCTGGGCGGCGTGGTCGGCTACAAGGTCCGCTTCTCCGACCAGGTGGGCGAGAACAGCCTGGTCAAGCTCATGACCGACGGCATCCTGCTGGCCGAGTTGCAGACCGACCGGATGCTCCGGCAGTACGACACGTTGATCATCGACGAGGCGCACGAGCGCAGCCTGAACATCGACTTCATCCTGGGCTACCTGCGGCAGCTCCTCCCCCGCCGGCCCGACCTCAAGGTGATCATCACCTCGGCGACCATCGAGACCGACCGGTTCGCGAAGCACTTCGCCGACGCCGACGGCAACCCGGCGCCGGTGGTCGAGGTCTCCGGCCGCACCTACCCGGTGGAGGTGCGGTACCGGCCGCTGGTCGAGGTCACCGAGGCCGACGAGGAGGACGAGGCCGACGAGGAGAACGTCCGGGACCAGATCCAGGCCATCGGCGACGCGGTCGAGGAACTGGCCGCCGAGGGGCCGGGCGACATCCTGGTCTTCCTCAGCGGTGAGCGGGAGATCCGGGACACCGCCGACGCGCTCGGCAAACTGGTGCAGCAGAAGCGTTCGCTGCTCGGCACCGAAATCCTGCCGCTCTACGCCCGGCTCTCCACCGCCGAGCAGCACCGGGTCTTCGCCCCGCACGCCGGCCGCCGGGTGGTGCTCGCCACCAACGTCGCGGAGACCTCGCTGACCGTCCCCGGCATCAAGTACGTGGTGGACCCGGGCACCGCCCGGATCTCCCGCTACTCCAGCCGACTCAAGGTGCAGCGGCTGCCGATCGAGCCGGTCTCCCAGGCCAGCGCCAACCAGCGCAAGGGACGCTGCGGGCGTACCTCCGACGGCATCTGCATCCGCCTCTACGACGAGTCGGACTTCGACTCCCGGCCGGAGTTCACCGACCCGGAGATCCTGCGCACCAACCTCGCCTCGGTCATCCTCCAGATGACCGCGATCGGGCTCGGCGACGTCGCCGCGTTCCCGTTCATCGACCCGCCGGACCGGCGCAACGTCGCCGACGGCGTCAACCTGCTGCACGAGCTGGGCGCACTCGACCCGGCCGAGGCCGACCCGGCGAAGCGGCTGACCGCCCTGGGCCGGCGGCTGGCCCAGCTCCCGGTCGACCCCCGACTGGCCCGGATGGTGATCGAGGGCGAACGCAACGGCTGCGCCACCGAGGTGGTGGTGATCGCCGCCGCGCTCTCCATCCAGGACCCGCGCGAACGCCCCGCCGACAAGCAGGCCCAGGCCGACCAGGCGCACGCCCGGTTCGCCGACAAGGAGTCGGACTTCGTCGCGTACCTGAACCTGTGGCGTCACCTGCGGGAGAAGCAGCGGGAGCTGTCCTCCAGCGCGTTCCGCCGGATGTGCAAGGCCGAACACCTCAACTACCTGCGGGTACGCGAGTGGCAGGACATCGTCAGCCAGGTCCGCCAGGTGCTGCGTACCTCGGACAAGGGCGACGGCCGGCGCGGCGCCGGCGCGGACCTGCCGGACGAGATCGACACCCCGAAGGTGCACCAGTCGCTGCTGCCCGGCCTGCTGTCCCACCTCGGGCTCAAGGACGCGCAGAAGCACGAGTACCTCGGCGCGCGCGGCGCGAAGTTCGTGATCTTCCCCGGCTCGGCGCTGTTCCGGAAGCCGCCGCGCTGGGTGATGGCCGCCGAGCTGGTCGAGACGTCCCGGCTCTTCGGCCGGGTCGCCGGGCGGGTCGAGCCGGAGTGGGTCGAACCGCTGGCCCAGCACCTGGTCAAGCGCAGCTACAGCGAGCCGCACTGGGAAAAGAAGCAGGCCGCGGTGATGGCCTACGAGAAGGTCACGCTCTACGGCATCCCGCTGGTCACCTCCCGCAAGGTCAACTTCGGCCGGATCGACCCGGCGCTGAGCCGGGAACTGTTCATCCGGCACGCGCTGGTGGAGGGCGACTGGCAGACCCACCACCAGTTCTGGCGGGACAACCAGAAGCTCCTGACCGAGGTCGAGGAGCTGGAGAACCGGGCCCGACGACGCGACATCCTGGTCGACGACGAGACCATCTTCGCCTTCTACGACCAGCGGATCCCGGCCGAGGTGGTCTCCGGCCGGCACTTCGACACCTGGTGGAAGAAGACCCGCCGGGAGCAGCCGGACCTGCTCACCTTCACCCGCGAGCTGCTGGTCAACGCCGGCCGCGGCGGTGTGGACGAGGAGGACTACCCGGACGAGTGGCGGGCCGACGGCGTCACGCTGCCGCTGACGTACACGTTCGACCCGACCGCGCCCACCGACGGCGTCACCGTCGACATCCCGCTGCCGCTGCTCAACCAGGTGCCGGCGGAGAGCTTCGACTGGCAGGTGCCGGGGCTGCGCGAGGAGCTGGTCGTCGCGTTGATCCGCTCGCTGCCCAAGCCGGTCCGGCGCAACTTCGTCCCGGTGCCCGACTACGCGCGGGCGGCGCTGGCCGCCATCACGCCCGGCGAGGAGCCGCTGCTGGCCGCGCTGACCCGGCAGCTACGCCGGATGACCGGGGTGACCGTGCCGCCGGACGCGTGGGACGTGGGCAAGCTGCCGCCGCACCTGCGGGTCACGTTCCGGGTGCTCGGCGACGACGACGAACCGGTCGCCGAGGGCAAGGACCTGCCGGCGCTGCAACGCCGGCTCCGCCAGGAGGTACGCCAGGTCGTCGCCGCCGCCGCGCCGGACGTGGCCCGCAGCGGGCTCACCGAATGGTCGATCGGCGGCCTGCCCCGCACCATCGAGCAGGTGCGCGCCGGGTTCGCGGTGACCGCGTACCCGGCGCTGGTGGACGAGGGCGCGACCGTCGGGGTGAAGGTGTTCGACTCCGCCGGCGAGCAGGAGGCCGCGCACTGGGCCGGCACCCGCCGGTTGCTCCGGCTGACGCTGCCGTCGCCGGCGCGGTTCCTCCAGGGTCGGCTGAGCAACGAGGCGAAGCTGGCGCTGTCCCGCAACCCGCACGGCGGGGTGCCGGCGCTGATCGAGGACGCCACCGGCGCCGCCATCGACAAGCTGATGGCGGACGCGGGCGGTCCGGCCTGGGACGCCGACGGCTTCGCCGCGCTGCGCGAGCGGGTCCGCGCCGACCTGGTCGACACCGTGGTCGAGGTGATGGCCCGGGCCCGGCAGGTGCTGGCTGCCTCGTACGCGGTGGAGCAGCGGCTCGGCGCCACCCGCAACCTGGCCGTGGTGGCCGCCCTCGCCGACATCCGCGCCCAGCTCACCGGTTTGGTGCACGCCGGCTTCCTCACCGAGGCCGGCTACGCCCGCCTGCCCGACCTGCTGCGCTACCTGACCGCGATCGAGCGCCGGCTGGACCGGCTGCCCGGCAATCCGCAGCGGGACAAACAGCAGCAGGACCGCATCGCCGTGGTGCAGAAGGAGTACCAGGACATGCTGGCCGCGCTGCCGCCGGCCCGGCGTGGCTCGACAGCGGCCCGCCAGATCCGCTGGATGATCGAGGAGCTGCGGGTGAACGTGTTCGCCCAGGCCCTCGGCACCCCGTACCCCGTCTCCGAACAACGCATCTACCGCGCCATGGACGACGCCGAGGCCCGCTGACCCCTCCCCGCCCTCCCCGCCCCGTCGATCTTGCACTTGGTGCCCCCGAACCGGGGCATTCGCACCATTTGCCGGGGCGACAAGTGCAAGATCAACGGGGGCGGGGGCGGGGGTCAGGTGGTGACGCGGGTTATGAAGGCGGTGAGGTGTGCGAGGGTGCGGTCGATCTTCTGCTCCAGGGTCAGGGACTCGGGTAGGCGGGCGCCGGGGCCGGCGTCCTTGCGACCGCGCAGGTACAGCGAGCAGGCGAGGTCGTCGCAGAGGTAGACGCCGACCGAGTTGCCCTGCTGGCCGGCCTTGCCCGCCTTGCGCGCGACCATCAGGCTGACGCCGCCGGCCGGATTGGTCAGGCACACCGAGCACATGTTGCGGCGCCGCTGCCGGGGCTCGGGGCTGGGGCGGCGCAGGGCCAGGCCGGTCGGGCGGCCGTCCACGGTGGCGACGAGATAGGCCCGGTCGGGTGCCTGGGGATCTCGCCAGCCGAGGTAGTCGAGGTCGGCCCACGGGCGGGCGTCGAGGTCGCGCGGCACGTGCATCCGCTTCGCCTCGCCCTTGGTGCAGTTCACGAAGGCGGCGCGGATCTCGGATTCGGTCAACGGGGTCATAGAACCGAGGGTAATTTTCCTAAAGGTATTAGGCAAAGGCATAATGAGTCTAGGTGAGAGGAGACTCATGGCACGTGCGGGACTCAATCGGGGGCGCCTGCTCCAGGCCGGGGCGGAGCTGGCCGACGAGGCCGGCTTCGACCAGGTGACCGTCTCGGCGCTGGCCAGACGGTTCGACGTCACGGTCGCCAGCCTCTACTCGCACGTCCGCAACTCCCAGGACCTGCGGACCGGGATCGCGCTGCTCGCGCTCGGCGAACTCGCCGACCGCGCCGCCGACGCGCTCGCCGGGCGGGCCGGCAAGGACGCGCTGACCGCCTTCGCGAACGCCTACCGCGACTACGCCCACGAGCACCCGGGCCGCTGGGCGGCGGCCCAGTCACGGCTCGATCCAGCGACCGCCGCCGGCAGCGCCGGCGTCCGGCACGCCCAGATGATGCGGGCGATCCTGCGCGGCTACCACCTGCCCGAGCCGGACCAGACGCACGCCGTCCGCCTGCTCGGCAGCGTCTTCCAGGGCTTCGTCGGGCTGGAGATGGGGGGCGGCTTCGACCACAGCCCGCCGGCTCCGCCGGAGAGCTGGGCGCGGCTCCTGGACGCCGTCGACGCCCTGCTGCGCACCTGGCCCACGGCCGCCGCCACCTAGGCCAACGGCTCCACCCCGGGCGGCAGGTGGTCGCCGTCGGTGGCGTCGTGCACGTACTCCAGGAGGATGCGGCGCAGCTCGCGGCCGGCGTGGGTGGGCACCACGTCCCGGCGGCGGGCCACCGCGATGGTGCGTCGCACGCCGGGCGGCGCGAGCCGGGTGACCCGGATGCCGGGCCGGCGGGCCACCACGATGCCGGGCACCAGCGCGACGCCGAGCCCGGCCTCGACGAAGCTGAGCACGGCGTCCATCTCCCCGCCGTCCACCGACAGGGTCGGCTCGAAGCCGGCCGCCCGGCAGGCCTGGAGCGTGGCGTCGCGCAGGTCGTAGCCCTCGCGGAACATGACGAGGGGCTGGTCCCGCAGGTCGGTGATGCGCAGCTCGCCGCCGGCCGAGACGCCCGGCAGCGGGTCGACCGACGCGACCACCAGGCTCTCCCGCAGGATCGGGTCGACGCGCAGCCCCGGATCCGCGCCACCGGAGGGCATGATGACCAGCGCGAGGTCGAGGTCGCCGCGGAGCATGTCGCGGACGAGATCCTGCGAGCCGCCCTCCTCCACACGCAGGTCGACGGTGGGATGGGCGTCGCGGAACCGGCGCAGCACCGGCGGCGCCAGCGAGGTGGCCAGGCTGGGCGTGGCCCCGAGCCGGACCCGCCCCCGGCGCAGCCCGACCAGCTCCTGCACCTCGCGGGTCGCGGTGTCCACGTCGGCGAGGATCCGCTTGGCCAGCGGCAGCAGCACCTCGCCGGCCGTGGTGAGCGTGATGTTGCCCCTTACCCGCTCGAAGAGCGACGCCCCGAGGTCGGCCTCCAGTGCGTGAATTTGCTTACTCAACGAGGGCTGCGTTATGCCGACGACGTCGGCCGCCTGGGTGAAATGTCGTACTTCTGCGACCGCGACGAAGTACCGGAGCTGATGGAGCTGCATCTACATAGCCTACGGCTATCAAGACTGCGATTTTGATGCATTGGACGCCTGATTGAACTGCTCCTAGCGTCGGTCGTGTGGTAATCACGAAAACTCGGTCGCCCATCCGCTCCAACGTCGGCCTCAAGGCCGTCATGGCGGTGACGGGCATCCTCCTGGTGCTGTTCCTGATCGTGCACATGCTCGGGAACCTGAAGATCTTCACGGGCGAGACGTCGTTCGACCACTACGCGCACTGGCTGCGGGACCTCGGCACGCCGCTGCTGCCCACCACCTGGTACCTGTGGATCCAGCGCACCGTCCTCACCGTGGCGGTGCTGGCCCACATCGGCGCGGCCACCGTGCTCGCGATGCGCGCCCGGGCCGCCCGCCCGGTGGCGTACGCGCACCGACGGAAGATCCACGTGAACTACGCGGCCCGCACCATGCGCTGGGGTGGTGTGATCATCCTGCTCTTCGTGATCTACCACATCCTGGACCTGACCACCGGTCACCTGAACCCGCAGGGCGACCCGGCCAACCCGTACGGCAACGTGGTCGCCGACTTCGCCCCGGAGCGCTGGTACGTCACCCTCTTCTACGCGCTGGCCATCGTGACCCTCGGCTTCCACCTGCGGCACGGCGCGTTCAGCGCGTTCCGCAGCCTCGGCCAGCAGACGCCACGGGGTGAGCGCCGGGCCCGTACCGCCGCGCTCGTCTTCGCCGTCGTGCTCTGCGCCGGTTACCTGGTGGTCCCGTTCGCCGTACTCACCGGATTGGTGGCCTGACATGGATCTGTACACCGAGGGCGACCCGATCGCCGACACCCGGGCCCCGGACGGCCCGGTCGAGACCCGGTGGGACCGGCACCGCTTCGAGATGAAGCTGGTCAACCCGGCCAACCGCCGGAAGCTGACCGTGATCGTGGTCGGCACCGGCCTGGCCGGCGGCTCCGCCGCCGCGACGCTGGCCGAGCAGGGCTACCACGTCAAGTCCTACTGCTACCAGGACAGCCCGCGCCGGGCCCACTCGATCGCCGCCCAGGGCGGCATCAACGCCGCCAAGAACTACCGCAACGACGGCGACTCGGTGCACCGCCTCTTCTACGACACCGTCAAGGGCGGCGACTTCCGCTCCCGGGAGTCGAACGTGCACCGGCTGGCCGAGGTCTCGGTCAACATCATCGACCAGTGCGTCGCGCAGGGCGTCCCGTTCGCCCGCGAGTACGGCGGCCTGCTCGACACCCGCTCGTTCGGCGGCGCGCAGGTGCAGCGCACCTTCTACGCCCGGGGGCAGACGGGTCAGCAGCTCCTGCTCGGCGCGTACCAGGCCCTCGAACGGCAGATCGGCCTGGGCAACGTGGAGATGAACGCCCGCCACGAGATGCTCGAACTGGTGGTCGTCGACGGCCGGGCGCGCGGCATCGTGGTCCGCGACATGGTCACCGGCGAGATCAGCACCGAGATGGCGGACGCGGTGGTGCTCGCCTCCGGCGGCTACGGCAACGTCTTCTACCTCTCCACCAACGCCAAGGGCTGCAACGTGACCGCCTCCTGGCGGGCGCACCGCAAGGGCGCGTACTTCGCGAACCCGTGCTACACCCAGATCCACCCGACCTGCATCCCGGTCTCCGGCGACCACCAGTCGAAGCTGACCCTGATGAGCGAGTCGCTGCGCAACGACGGCCGGGTGTGGGTGCCGAAGGCCAAGGGCGACGAGCGCGGCCCGCGGGACATCCCCGAGGACGAGCGGGACTACTACCTGGAGCGGATCTACCCGTCCTTCGGCAACCTGGTCCCCCGCGACATCGCCTCCCGCGCCGCCAAGAACGTGTGCGACGAGGGGCGTGGCGTCGGCCCGACCGGTCTCGGCGTCTACCTGGACTTCGCCGACGCCATCGACCGGCTCGGCCGCAAGGCCATCGAGGCCAAGTACGGCAACCTCTTCGAGATGTACGAGCGGATCACCGGCGAGGACCCGTACGAGGTGCCGATGCGGATCTACCCCGCCGTGCACTACACGATGGGCGGCCTCTGGGTCGACTACGACCTCCAGTCGACCATCCCCGGCCTGTTCGTGATCGGCGAGGCGAACTTCTCCGACCACGGCGCGAACCGGCTCGGCGCCTCGGCGCTCATGCAGGGCCTGGCCGACGGCTACTTCGTGCTGCCGAGCACCCTCGCGAACTACCTGGCCGCCAACCCGATGGAGAAGGTCGACGCCAGCCACCCGGAGGCGGTCGCGGCGCGGACCGACGTCGAGGACCGGATCACCCGGCTGCTCGCGGTCGACGGCGACCGGACGGTGGACTCGTTCCACCGGGAGCTGGGCCAGATCATGTGGGAGCACTGCGGCATGGAGCGCTCCGACGCCGGTCTGCGCAAGGCGATCGCCGAGATCCGGGCGCTGCGCGAGCAGTTCTGGCAGCGGGTCCGCGTCCCGGGCGACGGTGAGGGGCTCAACCAGTCGCTGGAGAAGGCCGGCCGGGTGGCCGACTTCTTCGAGCTGGCCGAGCTGATGTGCATCGACGCCCTGCACCGCGAGGAGTCCTGCGGCGGGCACTTCCGGGCCGAGTACCAGACGCCGGACGGCGAGGCGCAGCGCGACGACGACCGGTTCGCGTACGTGGCCGCCTGGGAGTACACCGGCACCGGCGAGCCCGTGCTGCACAAGGAAGACCTGACCTTCGAATACGTCCACCCCTCGCAGCGGAGCTACAAGTGAACCTGACCCTGCGCATCTGGCGCCAGACGGGCCCCGAGGACAAGGGTCGGATGGTGACCTACCCGGTGCCGGACGTGTCCCCGGACATGTCCTTCCTGGAGATGCTCGACGTGCTCAACGAGCGGCTGATCCTCGACGGCGAGGAGCCGGTCGCGTTCGACCACGACTGCCGTGAGGGCATCTGCGGCATGTGCAGCCTCATGATCAACGGTGAGGCGCACGGCCCGCAGCGCGGCACCACCGCCTGCCAGCTGCACATGCGGCAGTTCTCCGACGGCGACACGATCGACATCGAGCCCTGGCGGGCCCGGGCCTTCCCGGTCATCAAGGACCTGGTGGTGAACCGGAACGCGTTCGACAAGATCATCGCTGCCGGTGGCTACGTCACCGCGCCGACCGGCAGCGCCCCGGAGGCGCACTCCACCCCGGTGGCGAAGGACGACGCCGACGCCGCGTTCTCCTCGGCCGCCTGCATCGGCTGCGGCGCCTGCGTCGCGGCCTGCCCGAACGGCTCCGGCATGCTGTTCACCGCCGCCAAGATCACCCAGCTCTCGCTGCTGCCCCAGGGTCAGCCCGAGCGCTACACCCGGGTGATCGGCATGGTGGACGCGCACGACGAGGCCGGCTTCGGCGGCTGCACCAACATCGGCGAGTGCGCGTCGGCCTGCCCGAAGGGCATCCCGCTCAACACCATCGGCCGCCTCAACCGCGACTACCTCAAGGCGACCACGAAGCGGGCCGGCACCCCCGGCTCCTGACCCGACGTGCCACCCGACCGCCGCGCTCCCCGAGGGGCGCGGCGGTCGGCGTCTCCGCGTCCCGGGCTACCGGCCCTGCCCGGCCGCGCCGGTTCAAGTCACTCTGCGCGGGTAGCAGTCCCACGGACGGCACCGAGGAGGGACATTCAGGCATGAAGGCACTGACCTGGCAAGGCAAGCGTGACGTCCGCGTCGAGGACGTCCCGGACCCCCGGATCGAGGAGCCGACCGACGCGATCGTCCGGATCACCTCGACCGCCATCTGCGGTTCCGACCTGCACCTGTACGAGGTGCTCGGGCCGTACCTGAAGCCCGGCGACATCCTCGGCCACGAGCCGATGGGCATCGTCGAGGAGGTCGGCTCCGGGGTGACCCGGCTGAAGAAGGGCGACCGGGTGGTCGTCCCGTTCAACATCTCCTGCGGGCACTGCTGGATGTGCGAGCGGCAGCTCTACGCCCAGTGCGAGACGACCCAGGTGACGGCCGAGGGCAAGGGCGCGTCGCTGTTCGGCTACACCTCGCTCTACGGCTCGGTCCCGGGCGGCCAGGCCGAGTACCTGCGCGTGCCGCAGGCCCAGTTCGGCCCGATCAAGATCCCCGACACCGGGCCGGATGAGCGTTGGCTCTACCTCTCCGACATCCTGCCCACCGCCTGGCAGGCCGTGAAGTACGCGGACACCCCGCCCGGCGGCACGCTGGCCGTGTTCGGCCTCGGCCCGGTCGGCCAGTTCTCCGCCCGGATCGGCCGGCACCTCGGCGCCGGTCGGGTGATCGGCCTGGACCTGGTGCCGGAGCGGCTGAAGATGGCCCGCCGGCACGGCATCGAGGTGCTCGACGTCACCGAGCTCGACGACGTGCCCGGCGCGCTCATCGACCTGGTCGACGGACGCGGCCCGGACGCGGTGATCGACGCGGTCGGCATGGAGGCGCACGGCGCGCCGCTGGGCAAGATCGCGCAGACCGCCGCCGGGCTGCTCCCGAACAAGCTGGCCCAGACCATGACCGACAAGGCGGGCGTGGACCGGCTGGTGGTGCTGCACGCCGCGCTCAAGGCGGTCCGGCGCGGCGGCACCGTCTCGATCTCCGGGGTGTACGGCGGTGAGCAGGACCCGATGCCGCTGATGGAGATGTTCGACCGGGGCATCCAGTTGCGGATGGGCCAGTGCCACGTGCGCCGCTGGGTCGACGAGATCATTCCGCTGCTGGAGGGCGACGACGACCCGCTGGGCGTCGAGGACCTGCGTACCCACCGGCTGCCGCTGGCGCAGGCGCCGCAGGCGTACGAGATGTTCCAGAAGAAGGCGGACGGCTGCGTCAAGGTCGTGCTCGCACCGTGACCCGGACGGTGGTCGTCACCGGCGCGACCAGCGGGATCGGCCGGGCGGCGGCCCGGGAGTTCGCGGGCCGCGGGGACCGGTTGGTCCTCGCGGCCCGCGCCCCCGAAACCCTCGACCAGGTACGCCGGGAGTGCGCCGACGCCGGCGCCGCCGACGTGCGCGCGGTGCCGACCGACGTCACCGAGCCGGACGCGCTCGACGCGCTGGCGGCGACCGCGGTCGCCGAGTTCGGCCGCGTCGACGTCTGGGTGCACACCGCCGCCGTGATGGCGTACGGGCGCTTCGAGGAAACCCCGGCGGAGGTCTTCGAGCAGGTGGTCCGCACCGACCTGCTCGGCTCCGCCGGGGTGGCGCGGGTGGCGCTGCGGCACTTCAAGCAGGCCGGCGCGGGCACGCTGATCCTCACCGGTTCCGTGCTCGGTCACATCACCGCGCCGTACATGAGCGGGTACGTCACCAGCAAGTGGGGCCTGCACGGCCTGGTCCGGGCGTTGCAGCAGGAGTCCCGGGACCTGCCCGGGGTCGACATCTGCCTGGTCACCCCCGGCAGCGTGGACACCCCGGTCTACCAGCAGGCGGCGAACTACCTGGGACGGATCGGCCGGCCACCGCTGCCGATCACCACGCCGGAGCGGGTGGCCCGGGCCATCGCGCACTGCGCCGACAGGCCCCGCCGGGAGATCTCGGTGGGGCGGATCAACCTGGTCATGCGGGTCGGTTTCACCGCGTTGCCGGCCGTCTACGACGTCCTGGTCGGCCCGCTGATGCGGCTCGGGGGGCTCACCGGCCGGCCCGTGCCGCCGACCGAGGGCGTGGTGTTCACGCCCCATCCGGCCGGCGAGGCGGTCCGGGGCGGGTGGCTGCCCGACCTGTCGCGGGCGGTCCGGACCGTGGGCGGGGCGACCGCGGCGGTCGGGTCGGCGGTACGGCGCCGGTTGAGCTGAGTCGTCCCCACGCCCGTCGTTCCACGGATGGGCGCGGTGGTGGCTACCGTGTACTGCGGGACACGGCGGAGGGACGAACATGCGGGCACCAGCGGAGCGTGAGCCGGGCACGGCAGACGGCGGGCGGGGGTGGCGGATCGCCGGGCTGGCCGCCGTGGCCGGGCTGGCGTGGGCGGCGCGCGACGTGCCGGCCCAACTCGGTGGCCGGCTCACCGGGGCCCGGGCGGAACGCGCCGCCCGGTCACCGAGGTTCCGCGACGGCACGTTCCACAACCCGACCGGCACGAACGCCACCATGGTCGCCGACCCGGGTCGCAACCTGGTCCGGGAGCTGATCTTCGGCAAGCAGAAGCGGCGCCCCGGCAGCGCCGTGCCGCTGCTGCGCCCGGCCGACACCGTGCCCGCCGACCCGGCCGGCGAGCTGAACGTGATCTGGTACGGCCACGCCTCCACGCTGGTGGAGATCGAGGGTCACCGGGTCCTGCTCGACCCGGTGTGGAGCGACAGGTGCTCGCCGTCGGCGCTGGTCGGCCCGCGACGCATCCACGAGCCGCCGGTCCGCCTGGACGAGCTTCCCCGGCTCGACGCCATCCTGATCTCGCACGACCACTACGACCACCTGGACATGGCGACGGTCCGGGGGCTGCTGGCCCACCAGTCCGCGCCGTTCCTGGTGCCGCTCGGCGTCGGCGCGCACCTGGACCGGTGGGGCGTGCCGGCGGACCGCATCGTCGAGCTGGACTGGTCGGAGCGCCACCGGGTCGGCGGCGTGACGCTCACCGCCACCGCCGCGCAGCACTTCTCCGGGCGTGGGCTGCGCCGCGACGGCACGCTCTGGAGTTCCTGGGTGGTGGCCGGCGCGCGGCGGAAGGTGTTCTACACCGGCGACTCCGGCTACTTCGACGGCTACGCCGCGATCGGCGCCGAGCACGGCCCGTTCGACGTCACGCTCATGCAGATCGGCGCATACGACCGGGCCTGGCCGAACATCCACATGTTCCCGGAGGAGGCGGTCGCCGCCCACCTCGACGTCCGTGGCGAGCTGCTGGTGCCGGTGCACTGGGGCACGTTCAACCTGGCCCTGCACGACTGGTCGGAGCCGGTGGACCGGCTCTGGGCCGAGGCGAAGGCGCGGGGCGTCCGGCTGGCGGTGCCGCGCCCCGGCGAGCGGGTCGTGGTGGACGAGCCGCCGGCGGTGGACGGCTGGTGGCAGGCAATCGCCTGAGCCGCGGAGGTCGCCCCGGGGCGACTCAGAGCACGAACGCGTCGGTCCACAACGCGCCGGAACGCCCGGACAGCGCGTCCAGCATCGCCACCGCCTGACCGTCGGTGAGCTGCGCGACGAAGTCGACGATGGCCCGGCCCCGGGCCCGACCGATCCGGTCCGGGGTACGCGGGTGCAGCTCCGCCTCGGCCAGCTCGACCAGGTCGTGCAGCCGGCGGGGCAGCCGGGACTCCTCCTCCGGGTCGAGCAGCCACTCCCAGAGCGCCTCCACCAGCGTGTCCAGCAGCCGCGCCTGGCCGCGCTGGTGCAGCGCCAGGTCCGGACGGGCCAGCACGAACCGGTGGTGGACGAACTTGAGCACCTGCACCTCGTGCCACTGCGCCTTGCCCAGCAGCACGTACCCGGAGCGGACGTCCGGCTCCGGGGTCACCGTGATGGCGTCCACGAAGCGGGTGGACCAGCGGGCGGAGAAGCGGGCGACGTACTGCTCCGCCTCGATCGAGCCGTCGAACGGCAGCGCCAGCAGCCCCTCCACCAGTTCCTCGCGGACGTGCTCGACCGCCGCGGCGAACGCCTCGTCGTCGGCGATCCAGCCGTCCTTGCGGTGCAGTTGCCGGCGCAGCCGCTCGATCGCCGCTCCGGGCCGCCGGCCCACGGTGTCCAGCGCCGAGGCGGTGATCGACCGCAGGTGCCCGCACTCGCGTTGCCAGGCCATCAGCTCGGCGGCCACCGCGCCCTGCTGGAGCACCCCGACGCGGTAGAAGTCCTCCACGTCGTGGATGGCGTACGCGATGTCGTCGGCGGTGTCCATCACGGACGCCTCCGGCGTCTGCTGCCAGTCCGGGATCCGCCCGGCGAACGGTTCCCGGGCCGCCCTCAGGTCGTCCAGCTCGGTGCGGTACGCGCCGAACTTCAACGATCCGCTCTCCGGGTCGTCGGGCGGCGGGGCGGCGCCCCGGGGCGCCGGGTCGAGGTGTCGCGGATGCGGGTCGGGGTGGTCCAGCCGGGTCCACGGATACTTGAGCATCGCCGCCCGGACCGCGGCGGTCAGGTCCAGCCCGGTGGTCGCGGCACCACGGATCTCGGTGCTGGTGACGATCCGGTACGACTGGGCGTTGCCCTCGAAGCCGTCCGGCAGCCCGAGCCGCTGCCGTGCCAGCCGGTCGAGGACCCGCTCCCCCAGGTGCCCGAACGGCGGATGTCCGAGGTCGTGGGCGAGCGCGGCGGCCTCGACCACGTCCGGGTCGCAGCCGCCCAGCTTCTCCAGCAGGTCCCGGTGCACCGGGTCGGCGGTCAGCCGTTCGGCGATCGCGCGGGCCACCTGGGCCACCTTCAGGCTGTGCGTGAGCCGGTTGTGCACCAGCAGCCCGGAGCCGCCGGGACTGATCACCTGGGTGACGCCGTTCAGCCGGGCGAAGAACGGCGAGCCGACGATCCGGTCCCGGTCGGCCCGGAACGGGCCGGCGGCCAGGTCGCCGAGCGCCCGGGCGCTGCCCCCGAAGAGTCGCCGGGCCCGTGGATCCGCAGGTGCCTCCATGATCGCCACGCTAGCGCAGCCGTCGGCGGTCGGGGCGGGGTGCTCCTAGAGCCGCTCCACGGTCGGTCCCGAACACCGGTTCCGCGCGTCGAAGACGTAGCGGGCCCGGCCGGCCACCATCTCGTAGTCGAAGACGTCGTGGTCGGTCGCGACGATCACCGCGTCGGCGGCGTCGACCTCGTGTTCGGTCAGCGGCACGACCAGCACGTCGGCGGGGATCTGGTGCGGCTCGGCGTACGGCTCGGCGGCCCGGACGTCCGCGCCGAGGTCGCACAGCCGCCGCGCGACGTCCACCGCCGGCGAGTCGCGCATGTCGCCGGTGTTCTTCTTGTACGCCAGGCCGAGCATCAGCAGCCGGGCGCCGCTGACCGCCCGGCCGGCCCGGTTGAGGCCGGCCATGATCCGCTGGGTGACGTGCTCGGGCATCTCGTGGTTGACGTCGTTGGCCAGCTCGATGAACCGGAACTGACGACCCAGTCGCCGTTTGACCTGCCAGGACAGGTAACAGGGGTCGATCGGGAGGCAGTGGCCGCCGACGCCGGGCCCGGGCCGGAACGGCATGAATCCGAACGGCTTCGTCTCGGCGGCGTCGATCGCCTGCCAGACGTCGATGCCGAGGTGGTGGGAGAGGATCGTGAGCTCGTTGATCAGCCCGAGGTTCACCTGGCGGAACGTGTTCTCGATCAGCTTGGTCAGCTCCGCGACCCGGGTGGACGACACCGGCACCGTCCGGGTCACGATCCGGCGGTAGAAGCCGTCCACCCGCTCCAGCGCGGCGGCGTCCACGCCGGAAACCACCTTGGGGGTGTTCTCCAGCCGCCAGGTCGGGTTACCCGGGTCGATGCGTTCCGGGCTGTAGCCGAGGTGGAAGTCCCCGGGAGCCTGCAATCCGCTGGCCGTCTCCAGGAGCGGGCGCAGCAACTCCTCGGTCGTGCCCGGGTACGTCGTCGACTCCAGGACCACCGTGGCGCCCGGTCGCACGTACGGGCCGACGTGGTGGCCGGCCTGTTCGACGAAGCTCAGGTCCGGGGTGCCGTCGCGGAGCGGGGTCGGCACCGTGATCACGCAGACGTCGAAGCCCTCGGCGTCGGCGTACTCGGTGCTCGGGCGGTAACGGCCGCTGCCGAGGGCCCGGCCGAGGCGCTCGGCCGGGATGTCCTCCACGTAGGACTCCCCCGAGGCGAGCCGCTTGACCCGGTCGGCGTCCACATCCAGGCCCACCACGTCGAAGCCGGCTTCGACGGCGCGCACGGCCAGCGGAAGACCGACGTACCCCTGACCGATGACGACCACTTTTTCGGTGCTCACCCGGTTCTCCAGACAGGCGTAGAAATTCCTGGTTGGAGGCTAGAGGCACCGTTGACAACCCAAGGGCGCTTTCATGATATTCGTCGGTTTTGCCACCGGGCGGCTGCGCGACCGTCGGCACCTGCGGGCAGAATGCACGACGAACTCATCGGGAAGAGGCGGAGCAAGATCGTGACCCAGTCTGTGCACCAGCGGATCGCCGAGGAACTCGGCGTCGCCGAGCGTCAGGTGCGGGCGGCCGTGGAGCTGCTCGACGGCGGCGCCACCGTGCCGTTCATCGCCCGTTACCGCAAGGAGGCCACCGGCACCCTCGACGACGCGCAGCTGCGCACGCTCGAAGAGCGGCTGCGCTACCTGCGGGAGCTGGACGAGCGGCGCGTCGCGGTGCTGGAGTCGATCCGCGGCCAGGGCAAGCTCGACGAGGCGCTGGAAGCCCAGATCATGGCGGCGGACTCGAAGTCCCGGCTGGAGGACATCTACCTGCCGTACAAGCCGAAGCGGCGGACCCGCGCCCAGATCGCCCGCGAGGCCGGGCTGGAGCCGCTCGCGGACACGCTCCTCGCCGACCCGGCGCAGGACCCGCGCGCCACCGCGGCCGGCTTCGTCGACGCCGAGCGGGGCGTGGCCGACGCCGCCGCCGCGCTGGACGGGGCGCGGGCCATCCTGATCGAGCGCTTCGCCGAGGACGCCGACCTGATCGGCACGCTCCGCGAGCAGATGTGGTCGCGGGGCCGACTGGTCTCCCGGGTACGCGAGGGCCAGGAGACCGCCGGCGCCAAGTTCGCCGACTACTTCGACTTCGCCGAGCCGTACCCGAAGCTGCCGTCGCACCGGATCCTCGCCATGCTCCGCGGCGAGAAGGAAGGCGTGCTGGAGCTGACCATGGCCCCGGAGGCCGAGGGCGACGCCGACGCGGTCCCCGGGCCCAGCCGCTACGAGGCCGCCGTGGCGGGCCGGTTCGGCGTCAGCGACCAGGGCCGGCCCGCCGACCGGTGGCTGGCCGACACGGTGCGCTGGGCCTGGCGTACCCGGATCCTCATCCACCTCGCCGCCGACCTGCGGACGCGGCTCTGGCAGGCGGCCGAGGAGGAGGCCGTCCGGGTCTTCGCCACCAACCTGCGTGACCTGCTGCTCGCCGCGCCCGCCGGCGCGCGGCCCACCATGGGTCTCGACCCGGGCCTGCGCACCGGCGTCAAGGTGGCGGTGGTCGACGCGACCGGCAAGGTGGTCGCCACCGACACGATCTACCCGCACGAGCCGCGCCGGCAGTGGGACGCGTCGCTGCACACGCTCGCCACGCTGGCCGCGACGCACGGCGTCGAACTGGTGGCGATCGGCAACGGCACCGCCAGCCGGGAGACCGACAAGCTGGCCGGTGACCTGATCAGGCAGCACCCCGAGCTGACACTGACCAAGGTGGTGGTCTCCGAGGCGGGCGCGTCGGTCTACTCCGCCTCCGCGTACGCCTCGCAGGAGCTGCCGGGGCTCGACGTGTCGCTGCGCGGGGCGGTCTCCATCGCCCGGCGTCTCCAGGACCCGCTCGCCGAACTCGTGAAGATCGACCCCCGCTCGATCGGCGTCGGGCAGTACCAGCACGACCTGTCCGAGGTGAAGCTGTCCCGCTCCCTGGACGCCGTCGTCGAGGACTGCGTCAACGCGGTCGGCGTGGACGTCAACACCGCCTCCGCGCCGCTGCTCACCCGGGTCTCCGGGATCGGCGCCGGGCTGGCGGAGAACATCGTGCTGCATCGGGACGCCAACGGGCCGTTCCGCACCCGGACCGAGCTGAAGAAGGTGGCCCGGCTCGGCCCGAAGGCGTTCGAGCAGTGCGCCGGCTTCCTGCGCATCCCGGGCGGCGACGACCCACTCGACTCGTCCAGCGTGCACCCCGAGTCGTACCCGGTGGTGCGCCGCATCCTCGCCTCCACCGGGCAGGACCTGCGCGCGCTGATCGGCAGGTCCGCGATCCTGCGCGGCCTGCGGGCGACCGACTTCGTGGACGACACGTTCGGCCTGCCCACCGTCACCGACATCCTGGCCGAGCTGGAGAAGCCCGGCCGCGACCCGCGTCCGGAGTTCCGCACCGCGACGTTCGTCGAGGGCGTCGAGAAGATCGGTGACCTGACGCCCGGCATGGTGCTGGAGGGTGTGGTCACCAACGTGGCCGCGTTCGGCGCGTTCGTCGACGTGGGCGTGCACCAGGACGGTCTGGTGCACGTCTCCGCCATGTCGCACACGTTCGTCAAGGACCCACGCGACGTGGTGAAGTCCGGCGACGTGGTCCGGGTGCGGGTGCTCGACGTGGACGTGCCGCGCAAGCGGATCTCGCTGACGCTGCGCCTGGACGACGAGGCGCCGGCCGGCCGCGAACGCCCGGCCGGCGGGGACGGGCGACGGGATCGCGACGGCCGGGGCGGTGCCGGCGGCGGTCGTCCGGGCGGTCAGGCCCGCGGCCAGGGCGGCGGCCAGGGCGGCGGCCAGAGCGGCGGCGGCCAGGGCGGTGGTCAGGGCGGCGGCGGCCAGCGCGGCGGCAACGGCAGCGGCGGGCGGGGCGGCGGTCAGGACCGCGGGCAGGCCGGTGGCCAGCGCGGGGACCGGGGCGGCTCGCAGCCGCGTCAGGGGCGCGGCGGGGGCGCCTCCGCGCCGGTCAACGACGCCATGGCGGAGGCGTTGCGCCGCGCCGGGCTGGCCTGACCGTCGCTGGTCGCGGCGCTGTCGGGCGGAGAGCACGAACGACTCAGCTCGACAGCGCCGCGAGGCGCGGTGGCGCCGCCCACCCCGGGCGGGCACGCCCACCCCGGCGGTCGTGGTGCGCGCGGGCACGCGGCGCGGGCGTACCCTCGCGGGCGTGGGTGTGGACGACGACGCGCAGTGGCGGGAGCGGCAGCGCCGGGCCGTGGCGGCCCACGCGGCGGCGGACGCCCGGGAACGCGCCGCGGAGCAGGCGGAGGCCGCGAAGCTGGTGGCCGCGTTCGCGGCCGAGGCGCTGCGGCGCGGGCTGGCGACCGACCGGTTGATCGTGACCGCCCACGACGGCCACGGTCGCTACCGCACCCGGATCACCGGCTGGTACGTGGACCGGGCGCGCAGCCGGGCGGTGGACACGGAAGGCCGTTTCTACCTGCTCAGCGTGCCGCCGAGCCTGCGGTCGCGGCTGTTCGGGGCCGAGCCGCCGCCGAGCGCGCCCCCGCTGGTGGTCGGCCGGGGTGGCCGGGACGGCGAGTCCGTTCCGCTGGCGACGCTGCTCAGCCGGCGTCTCGCGGCGGGCGACGACTGGCGGTGACCGGCGCCGGCCGGTCGGCCCGCTGCCGCGGCACCCCCCGCCCGGCCCGCCGCGCCACCCGCCGCCACCAGCACAACTGCACGACCAGCGTGAGCAGCCCGGCCAGCACGATGGCCGCCAGGTTGATCACCAGTTGGAGGGCGGAACCGGCCGCCTCGTGCCACACCCCGTAACCGGCCGCGACCGCCACGTTCGCGGCGGCCGGGACGGTGGTCACCGAGATCAGCACGCCGACGAGCGAGCCGGACTTCTTCGAGGTCAGCGACAGCATGCCGGCGACGCCGGCGAGCAGCCCGACCACCCAGGAGAGCGCGTCCGGCCGCCAGATGAAGTCGGTCAGCGGGCGCTCGTCGAGCAGCATGTCCCGGCTGACCAGGCCGGCCGCGGTGAGCGCCCAGGTGCTCAACACGGTGGCCACCATGGCGACGAGGAAGCCGACGGTCAGGGCCTGCACCGAACGGCCGACGACGCCGGGCTGGCGTCGCAGCAGCGCCACGCAGAGCGCGGCGAGCGGGCCGAACTCGGGGCCGACCACCATCGCGCCGACGATCAGGATGGGCTGGTCGAGCAGCACGCCGATGCCGGCGATCATGGTAGCCACGGTGATCAGGGCGAGGAAGGTGCCGGTGAGCACCGTCTGCTCGCCGGTCTTCGCCGCGATCTCGTCCCAGACCACCGCGTCCTCGCCGTGCCCGGGAGCCTCGTCGGCGGCCCGGTCGGCCGCCGCGGAGAGCGTCAGCTCCACGTCCTCGGCGGCGATCGCCCCGTGCGTCTCGACACCGAGGTCCCGGAGCCTGTGCAGCACCCCGTCGGCGCTCTCCCGGACCACGTCGCAGGTGACGTAGTCACCGGCCGGCTGGCGGGCGGCGCCGGGGATCACCACGAGATGCGTCACGCCGGGATCGGCGGCCAACAGGTCGACGACGGCCGACGACCGGTCGCCGGGCGCGATCACCCTCAGGTGCAGCACTGACCAACTCCTGGTCGCCGAGCGGGAAGACGGATCGCCGCACCCTACCCCGAGCCGGCGCCGGCAGGTCCGCGCGCCGGCCCGGGGCCGGTCGGACGATCGGCCCGGGGCCGGCGCTCGTCCCGGTCAGGGACCCGTGACCACGGGCGACGGCTTCGCGCCCGAGAACCCGACGGCCCGCCCGGCGGCGCGGCAGTCGGCCCACACCGAGGCGAGCGAGTCGGCGAGGTCGTACCTCGGTGACCAGCCGAGCACCCGCGCCGACCGGGCGAGGTCCGCGCACATCCACGGCACCGCCGCCGACCTGGCGGCACCCGGGACGAACCGGCCGGGGACCAGGTCGCCGGTGAAGCCGGCCAGGTCGGCAAGCAGGCGGACGACCTGCGCCGTCGGCACGCTGCGTCCGCTCCCGACGTTGCACACGCGGGCGTCGAGCCGCTCCGCACGCAGCGCGGCCCACACCGCGGCGGACACGTCACGCACGTCGACGAAGTCCCGATAGGTGTCGTGCAGCCCCAGCGCCACCTGCGTGTCCCCCCGCTCCAGCGCGGCGCGGACCGTAGCCGCGGCACGGCCGATCAGGTTGCCTGCCGGCATGCCCGGGCCGAGCGGGTTGAACACCCGTAGCACCACCGTGTCCAACCGGCCCTCGGCCGCCGCGAAGGCGCCGAGCCGCGTCGCCGTCAGGTGGCTCAACCCGTACCCGCCGACCGGCTCCGCCCGGTCGTCCTCGCGTACCGGGCGGCCGGGTTCGACCCGGCCGTACTCGGCGGCCGAGCCGACGCGGACCAGCCGGGCCTGCGGCGTCGCCGCCTCCATCGCCGCCACCAGTTTGGCTGTCACCACCGCGTGCGCCAGGAGGAACTCCTGGTCGGAGCCGACGATCCGGCCGGCCGCGTTGACCACCGCGTCGGGTTGCTCCCGGCGCAGCAGCGCCGTCACGGCCGCCTCGTCGGCGCCGACCAGGTCGAACTCCTGGCGGTCGGGGGCCCGTACGGTCGCCTCCGCCGCCAGTCGGGCACGGATGTGACGTCCCAGAAACCCGCTGGCGCCGAACAGCAGAATCCTCATCGCGGCTCCGGATCGAATCAGGGGTGGGCGGACCGGACCGCCGGCTCCGCGCCACCGCTCGCGGCCGTCACCGTTTCCCGGTCGACGGTGCCCTGCCACTCGTGCCAGGTGTCGGTGCCGGGAGCGGCGATGCCCTCGCGGCGCAGCACCACCCGCACCGTCTCGGCCAGGATCCGCAGGTCGAGCAGGAGGGAACGGCTGTCGACGTACGCGACGTCGTACCGGAACTTCTCCTCCCAGCCGAGCTGGTTGCGCCCGCGCACCTGGGCCAGCCCGGTCATGCCGGGGCGGACGTCGTGCCGGCGGGCCTGCTCCGGCGTGTAGCGGTCGAGGTAGCTGACCAGGTGGGGGCGCGGCCCGACCAGGCTCATCTCGCCCCGGACGACGTTCCACAGCTCGGGCAGCTCGTCCAGGCTGGTGGACCGCAGCCACCGCCCGACCGGCGTGAGCCGATCGGAGTCGGAGACCCGTCCGCGTGCGGGATCCACCGGGTGCATGGTGCGGAACTTGACCATGTCGAAGAGCCGGCCGTGCCGGCCGGGCCGGGTGTGCCGGAACAGGACCGGGCGGCCCATGGTGACCAGCACCACAAGCGCGACGCACATCATCACGGGGATGGCGAGCACGAGCACCACGAGGGCGCCGACCACGTCGATCAGCCGCTTCACATGGTCGTAGGGCCGGGTCGGCGCCACCACGGCGCGATGGCGACCGCCGGCGGGAACCAGCGGCTGGGCAAGGTCAAGACGAAGATCCATCAGACGGGGTCCTCGTGGAGAGTACGGTCAACGGTCTATCCCATTATGGGTGGGTAAGCCGACTGCGGTGTGCTTTATACCTTTTCTCGGTGCCGGTGGACGCCCCGGGCAGATCGCGGCGAACACGTCCTCGATCCGGTCCACCCCGACCCGCAGGGACATCTGGTCCAGGTACGCCTGGCGCGCACGCGCGCCGATCCGGGCCCGCTCCGCCGGCGGGATGTCGACGGCGTCCCGGAACCGGTCCGCCAGCGCCCGCCAGTCCTCGGCCGGACAGGTCAACCCCGCTCCCGCCGCCTCCACCAGGCGTGCCGCGTCCCCGTCGGCGGCGACGATGACCGGCACGCCGCACGCCATCGCGCCCTGCAACTTGGACGGCACGGTCCCCCGCAGCGCCGGCAGGCTCCGCAACGTGACCAGTTGGAAGTCCGCCGCCGCGTAGAGGTCGGCCATCTCGGCCGGCGGGCGCCGGCCGAGGAACCGGACGTTCGTCGCGCCCAGGGTGCGGCACAGCGCCCTGGCCCGCTCCTCGTCAGGCCCCGAGCCGACGATGACCAGGTCGATCAGCGGATCGACGGACGCGGCGGCGCGGACCGCGGTCTCGACACGCTGGAACGGGCCCAGGTTCCCGGCGTACATCACGATCGGCCGACCCCGGTGTCCCAGGGCGGCGCGACCCGCCGGGGTGGCCGGGACCGGCCGGAACAGCCGTTCGTCGGTCCAGTTCCACACCACCCGGACCCGGTCCGGGTCGGCGCCCCGTCCCACCACCAGGTCGGCCATCGACGGCGCGATGACGACGATGGCGGCGGCGGAACGGTAGAGCCGACGCATGACGCCGCTGAGCACCCGGTGCACGACCCGACCGCCGAGGCCACCGGGAGCCATCCCCGACGCGGTGACCGACTCCGGCCACATGTCCTGCACGTGCAGGAGGACCGGCGTACGACGCAGCAGGCGCAGCAGCGCCGGCCCGGCGAACGCGGTCGGCGGCGGGTGGTAGACGTAGACGGCGTCGACGTCGCGCAGGAATCTCCGTGCGGCGAGGGCGCTGGTCAACCCGAAGGACACGAACGTGGCGACGCGGCGCAGCACCGACGCGTCCCGGCTCGGGTAGAGCGGCACCCGTCGCACGGTGAGCCGCCCCTCGGTGCTCTCCTCCCGCCAGCGCTGTCGGAAGCCCTCGTAGATCCGACCGGACGGGTAGTTCGGAAAGCCGGTGAGCACCCGGACCTCGTGCCCCCGCGCGGCCAGCTCCGTCGCCAGCTCCCCGGCGATGAAGATCGGCTCTGGTGGATACCACTGCGAGACGACACCGATCCTCATGCCACCCCTGCCGCCGCCCGGCCCGGCCGGTCCACCGCCTCGGCCCACGTGTCCGGCCGCGCCGGATCGAACAGCTCGTTGGTCCAGAAGAGCGTCACCAGCTCCTCGCTGCCCACGTTGACGATGTTGTGCGCCCACATGGTGGGCATGTCGACGAACGCCGGTTCGCTCCCGTCGACGGCGAACCGGACCGTCCCGGTGCCGTCCACACGGCGAAGGTTGATCTGCGCCCGCCCCCGCAGCACCACGAACCGTTCCACCTTGGCGAGATGGAAGTGCTGCCCCCGGATCACGCCGGGTCGGCTCGTCGAACTGAACGTCTGCCCGCCTCCACCGTGTGCCTTGACGGCCTCCACCAGGTCGCCCCGGGCGTCCCGGTGACGCGGCAGGGGCACCGGCCCCCGTTCCGGAAACCGGTGCGACCGGTAGGTGTTGAACAACCGGACGTCATGGCGGTCCCGCAACGGCGGGATCTCGCCGCCCGCGTAGACGCCGGCGAACATCGCCAGGCGGTCGCGGAGCAGCGCGACCCGGGTACGCAGCGCGGGCATGGCCGGGTCCCAGGGACCCTGAAGAGTGGTGCCGGTGAGGTGGGCCGCGGCGTCCAGCACGTGCACGAGGTCGAGTTCCCGGTCCTCCCGCACCTCCGGTTCGGCACCGTCGGCGAGCAGTCGGCAGAACGTCGCGACGACCGAGTTGTAGAACGGCCGCCCGTGCTCGCCGTAGAGGTTCGGCAGGCGCACGTCCACGAACTCGTGGTCGCCGCCGGCCGCTGTCGCGAGCAACTCCGCCGCGGCGGCCTTGGCGGACCCGTAGACGGTGCCGTTTCCCGCCTGCACCGAGTTCGCGTACACCACCCGGCGCGGGGGTTCGCCGCACCGGCGGAGGCCCTCCGCCAGCGACCGGGCCGGCTCGACGTTGCCGGCCACGACGTCGTCGGCGTCCCCCCGGTTGACGCCGGCGAGGTGCAGCACCACGTCGGCGCCCTTGACGGCCGCCGCGACGGCCGCCGGGTCGACCAGGTCGGCACGGGTCACCGTCGCCGGACGCGGCCAGCCCAGCGCCCGGGCGAGGACGCGGACGTGCCACCCCAGAAAGCCGTCGGCACCGGTGATCGCCAGCCTCACGGCACGCTCAACAGGTCACGGGCGGCCAGCTCGGCGCGGATCTCGGGCAGCGTGGTCAACAGCGTGACGATCTCCGGGACCCCCAGCCGGGGCGCGTTGGTCGAGTTGAAGTCCTGCATGCCGGCGAGCCCGGGTTCGCCCTGCGAGACGTAGAGGGAGTAGTTGAGATCCCGGACGTCCACCGGCACCCGGAAGAAGTCGCCGAAGTCGTCGGCCTTCGCGAGTTCCTCCCGGGTGGCCAGCGTCTCGCTGAGCTTCTCACCGTGCCGCACGCCGATCAGATCCAGCTTCGGCGGCGCGTCGAAGAGTTGACACAGGGCGGCGGCGAGGTCCCCCACGGTGCAGGCCACGCCTTTGCGGATGAAGATGTCGCCGGGCCGGGCGTGGGTGAAGGCGTGCTCGACCAGCGAGACGGAGTCGTCGAGCGACATGAGGAACCGGGTCATGGTCGGATCGGTCACCGTCGGCGCGCGCCCGGCCTTGAGTTGACTGACGAACAGCGGGATGACCGAGCCCCGTGAGTACATGACGTTGCCGTAGCGCACACACGAGACGGTGGTCCGGCTCCGGGGGTTGTTGCGAGCGTGGGCCTGCGCCACCTTTTCCATCAGCGCCTTGCTCATGCCCATGGCGTTGACGGGGTAGACCGCCTTGTCGGTGCTGAGCAGCACGACCGATCCGACGCCGTTGCGGTCGGCGGCAGCCACCACGTTGTGGCTGCCGAGCACGTTGGTGCGGATCGCCTCCAGCGGGAAGAACTCGCACGACGGCACCTGCTTGAGCGCCGCCGCGTGGAAGACGAAGTCGACGTCGCGACTGGCCTCCAGCACCGCGTCGTAGTCGCGGACGTCGCCCACGTGGTAGCGGACCCGCGGGTCACCGATGCAACTGCGCATGGCGTCCTGTTTGGCCTCGTCCCGGCTGAACACCCGGACCTCGCCGACGTCGAGCTCCAGGAGCCGATGGAGCATCTTCTGGCCGAAGGAGCCGGTGCCGCCCGTGATGAGCACCCGCCGCCCGACAGGTACAAGAGTCATCGTTTCCCCCGCTCCTCACCGGTGACGTACGACAGGTGAGGGCCTCGTCGGTTGACTGCCGTCTGCGTCATTCCGGACTTCTCCGTCGAATTCTCACTAGTCAACGACTCACCGGACCACGCGTCACGCCGACCGGGCGCCCCAGCCGGGAATCAGCCGACCCGCACAGGTCGTCAACACCGGACGGAGACCCGGTCCGACATCCAGTCCACGGTGGACTCCAGCCCGGCTCGAAGCGGATGCCGGCCGACGGTCGGGAACAGCTCGCGCAGCCGGGACGCGTCGGCCTGCGAGTCGCGGACGTCCCCGGCGCGCGGCGGCTCGTGGACGACGGACAGCCCACGGCCCACCACGGACTCCAACTCGGCGATCAGCTCCAGCAGCGAGACGCGCGCCCCGAAGGCCAGGTTGACGACGTCCGGTGACGACACCCGACGCATCACCGCGTCCACGATCACCGCCGTCACGCTCCCCACGTAGGTGAAGTCGCGGGTCTGTCCGCCGTCGCCGTGCACCCGCAGCGGCTCCCCGCTCAGGGCCGCCGAGACGAACCTGGGCACCACCGCCGCGTAGGCGTGGTTCGCCGCCTGACGGGGGCCGAAGACGTTGAAGAAGCGGAACGCCAGGACCGCGACGTCGTAGCAGGCCGCGTACGCGAGTGCGTACGCCTCGGTGGCCAGCTTCGACACCGCGTACGGGCTCACCGGCATGGGTCGCAGCTCCTCTCGGCGCGGCAGCACCGGGTTCGCTCCGTAGACCGACGACGACGAGGCCACGACCACGTGCGGGACCCGATGCCGCCGGACGGCCTCCAGGACCATCAGCGTGCCGGTGGCGTTCGCGTGGTGGCTGCCCATCGGCCGGTCGATCGAACGCGGCACGGACCCGAGCGCGCCGAGATGCACCACGCTGGCGGCGCCGGCGACGGCCTCGTCCAGCACGTCCGCGTCGAGGACGCTCCCCCGCACCAGTCGGACCGGTTGGTCGAGCAGATTTTCCACGTACCCGGTGGAGAGGTCGTCCACCGCGACGATCTCGCCGGTCCGGGGATGTGCCGCCAACGCCCGTACCAGATTGGAACCGATGAACCCGGCTCCCCCGGTCACCACGACCTTCACGCTGATCTCCGTTCCCCCGCCTCACAACGGCATCCGGCGCGCCGCTCCCACGAGGTCAACGAGTCACCCGGGGGTGCGGTGCGCGGCCGGCCCGGCTCACACGGCCAGCCGACGCGGGACGGCGGCGTGCGGCGGGCCCGGTTCCGGCACGGTGTCGCTCCTGCGCACCGACATGGACAGCAACAGCACGAGCCCGATCGGCCCCAGGCGTTGCAGCAGGAGATAGGTGATGTTGTCACAGTCGCTGCTCAGCCAGAGCATGGTGGCGATGCCCAACGGTGGCGCCAGCAGCGCCGCCGGCAGACGATCACCCCGCAGCCCGCGCAGGTGCAGCCGGCGGACCCCCCGCACGGCGAACGCGAACGGGATGAACACCAGCGGCACCGCGGGCGGACCGAAGTTCAGAATGGCCTCACCGGGCAGGCCGTAGACGTTGGACGCCCACTGCCGGTCCTCGAACGAGTACACCCCCTGGCCCTGGAGCAGCTCGGTCCCGTAGTACATCTTCGGCAACGGCCGGTCCGGCACGATCCAGTCGGGCACCGGCAACAGCAGACCGGCCGCGTACGTCCCGCCCCACGCCAGCTCGCCCACCCCCTCCAGCCGGCGTTCCAGCAGGATGGCCTGCACGTCCGCCCGACCGAAGTCGCCGAGCAACATCGCCGGCGCGTCGCGCCCGGTCTCCTGGGACATCTCCGCGACGGACTTCTTGCCCTTGAAGATGTCGAGCACCTGCGGGCCGGCGTTCTTGTACATCCCGTAGACGAACATGAAGATCACGAAGACCACCGCCGCGCAGGCCATGACGCGTCGGGAGATCCGCTGGACGAGGAAGTGCACAAGCATCAGGCCCATCACCACCGGCCACAGCGTGTTGCTCCGACTGCCCCGCAGCCCGCCCACGAAGAACTGGACGAGCGCCAGCGCGAGCAGCAGCGCCACGATCAGGCCGGGTCGGCCGACGAGTTCCCGCCTCCACCGGACCACCACCAGCGTGAAGATCATAGAGGGGAACGACTCGCCGACGGTCAACAGTCCGTTGTGCCCGAGCAGCAGGTCGCGATTGACCGTCATGGTGTCGACGAAGCCGGACAGGCCCCCGAACTTGGCCAGCTCGGCGATGAACGCGCCCACCCCCACCAGGGCCATGAGCACACCGAACCGGTAGAAGCGCCGTTCGTCGAAACGGACCCGCCAGAGCTCGCCGGCCGGGCCGCGCGCCACCCGGCGGCGGGCCCGCCGGCTGCTCGTCAACCAGCGGTACGCGACGAGGCCGACCAGGTTGAGTGTCGCCATAAGGCCGAAGGCGTGTCGCCAGTCGTCCGGCGCGATGACGCGCTTGGGCCACCAGTCGAACATCACGTGCAGCAGGGGGGCGAGGTAGAACAGGTGGACGCCGATCAGGCCGATCAACGCCTGCGGGTCGAAGAGGTCCAGCCGCCGACGCAGCCAGTCCACGACGTCGATCCCGAGGATCGCTCCGCACATGGCGGCGGGAATGACGAACCAGTGCATCAGCCGCGGGTCGAGCAGCACGAGGCAGATGGTGGTCACGAGCACCACCGAGAATGACAGGGCCCAACTCACCGCGTCGTCCTGCACGGGGTCCGTACGAACGCTCCGCGCGGTTTCCCGACGGCCCGCGAGGACCGCACTCTCACCGGCGACAGACATGAAAGAATCCCCTGAATTATCGGCGGTGCCGGCGTCACCCGTCGTCCGCGAAACGGCTGTCTGGTGTCGAGCGGACGGCATGACGTCGAATTCAGGTGCTGGCCCGCCTGGACGATCAGTTCACTTTAGATGCCCCACAGTGCCCGCCATTGCGGTATCGCCGTTTCCAACAGGAACGGAGAATCGCGCAGCACCCGCCCCATCCGCGCCCGGGTGGCCGCGTCCGAGGCCGCCGCGTCCAACGCGCGTTCGGCCCACCGACGGGTGCCGGCGGCCAGCGGCACCGTCTCCACGCCGAGGAGCCGGTCGGCCGCCTCGCGCAGGCTCGGCAGGTCGCTGCCGAGCACCGGCACCCCGGCGGCCAGGGCCTCCAGCAGCGCTCCCGGCAGGCCTTCCCGCAGCGACGGCAGCAGCAGCACGTCCGCGGCGGCCAGGATCGAACCGACCTCGTCCAGTTCACCGGCGAAGACGATCGTCGGGTCGCCCGCCACGCCGGGATGCACCGCGGTGATGTCGGCGACCCCACCGGGTCCGGCCACGAGCAGCCGGGCGTCCGGTCGCATCCGACGGACCTCCCGGTGGACGTCGACCAGGAACGGACGGTTCTTCTCCGGAGCGGCACGACCGAGATACCCGAGCACCGGAACGTCGTCGGGAAGGCCCCAGTGGCGGCGGGCCGACACGCGGTCCCAGCCGGCGACCCGGGCCACGTCGACGGCGTGCGGCAGCACCCGGTAGCGCGGATCGTGGCCGGGCGGGTCGGCGAACCGCAGCGCCGCCGCACTGACGCCGACCACCTCCGTCGCCACCGACCTGATCAGGCGACGGAGGGTGCGGCGTAACAGCCGGTGCCGCCACGAATCCGGCCGGTTGTCCGCCTCGCTGGTGAGCCGGACCACCCGGCGCCGCACACCCAGTGTGCGGGCCACCAGGAGCACCAGCCCGCTGATCAGCTCGACGTGCGAGACCACCACGTCCGGGTCGAGCGCACGCAGGGTGCGCCACAGCCGCGGCGCGAACGTCCGGACCGGGTGCAGCGGGCACTGCACCACCTCCGCCCCGGCCGCGCGGAACCGGGAGGCGAGGCTCCCTTCCCGGCCGCCGACCGTCACGAAGACGTGGCGCACCTCGCTCGGCGGCACCGCGCGGCACAGGTCCAGACAGGCCGTTTCCGCCCCACCGCGGTCGAGCGTGCCGATGACGTTCGCCACCAGGGGCGACCGTCGCCGGTCCGGTCGGGTCGGCGCGCGCAGGCTGGCCGTACGAGCGGTCATCGGGTGGGTGTCCCTGTCGGTGTGTGGTGATGGAGAAGATCCCTCTTCACGGCCGCGACCGGGTCCGCGACCCGGGCCCGGGACCGGCGTGCCAGCAGGGACAACGAGCCGCCCTCGGACAGGTCACGGATCGGGGTCGTCCCCCGGCCCTGCGGCGCGGGTGCGCGGCGGTGCGGGCGCGGCCGGCGCAATTCTGGTACAACGCTTGTCCGGGCCGGTTCACGCCACGTCGGCGAGCATCCGAAGAGATGAAATCAATTCCGGCAGTAAATGCGCGTGGCGGCGGCCGGCCGTGATGACAATGACGATTCCGGATCGCGTCCGGAAATGGTGCGCGATGATGGGTCTGGTCCGACCGAACGGAGACGACGATGCGCGTGGTGGTGGCGGTGGAAAGTCGCTACGACCGGACCCCGGACGGCGCGATGTGGACGGTGACCGATCCCGCTCATCACTACTTCACGCGCTATCTGGGGGTGTTCGACGACGTTCGGGTGCTGGCCCGGGTCCGGGACGTCCCGGCCGTGCCGGCGGGCGCCCACCGGGTCGACGGGCCCGGGGTGCGGGTGTGGCCGGTGCCGCACTACCTGGGGCCGGCGCAGTACCTGCGGCAGCGGGCCGGCATCGGTCGAGCGGTGGAGAACGCGGCGGGCCCCCGGGACGCGGTGATCCTCCAGGCGCCCACGCCGGTCGGTTACCTCCTGGCCGCCACCCGCGTACGGAACGGGCATCCGTACGGCGTCCAGGTGTGCGCCGACCCGTACGACATCTTCGCCCCCGGGGCGGTGCAGCATCCGCTGCGACCGGCGCTGCGCCGGTGGGCCACCGCGACGCTCCGGCGCCGCTGCCAGGGCGCCGCGGCCGTCGCCTACGTCACCGAGCACGCGTTGCAGCAGCGCTACCCGGCACCGGCCGCGACGCCCACGTTCCACTTCTCCAACGTGGACCTGCCGCCGGAGGCGTACCGACCACACCCGGCCCCACCGCGCGCCGCCCCGCACCGACTGGTCTCCCTCGGATCCCTGGAGCAGCGCTACAAGGGCATCGACACCCTGTTGCACGCCATCGCCCGGGCCGACCACGGGCTCCCCGACCGACGCCTGCACCTGACCCACATCGGCGACGGCCGCCAACGCCCCCACCTGCGGCACCTCGCCGAGCGGCTCGGCATCGCCGAGCAGGTCACGTTCGCCGGCGTCCTGCCCGCCGGCGAGGCCATCCGCCGTCGCCTGCACGCCGCGGACCTGTTCGTCATGCCCTCCCGCACCGAAGGTCTCCCCAAGGCCCTCATCGAAGCCATGGCCTGCGGCCTGCCCGCCGTCGGCACCACCGTCGGCGGCATTCCCGAACTCCTGCCCCCCGGGCATCTCGTCCCGCCGGACGACCCCGACGCGCTCGCCCACGCCATCGCCACGCTTCTCACCGACCGCCACCGCCTCGCCACCGCGGCCGTCACCAACCTGGCGCGCGCCCACGACTACTCCGCCGCCGCACTCACCGCCCGCCGCCACGCCTTCTACCACACCGTCCAGGACGCGACCCGCGGCCGGACGTCGGCCGGGACACTCACCCGATGACGCTGCGCACCCGGCCCGACACGCCCGCGGAGGGGACGGCCGCAACTCCGGACCGCCCGATGGCGCGACTGCGTGCCGTCCTGCGTCGGGGCCACGGCAGCGGGTACCGGGCGACCGTCGTGAGCCTCACCGGTTCCAGCCTGGTCAGAACCGCCAGCTTCGCGCTCACCGGCGTGTTGGCGAGCCGGCTGCTCGGGCCCCACGACCGGGGCCTGATGGTGCTCGGCACCACGACCGCCAGCCTGGCCGGGTTGCTCGGCGGCCTGGGCACCGGCTCCGCGCTGCGGGCCCGGCTGCCGGCCACGCCCACGGGATGGCCCCGGCGGCGGCTCCTGTCCTCGTACAGCTGGTGCTCGCTGGCGGCCACCGCGCTGTCCGCGCTGATCGCGGTCCTGGCGTCACTGGCGTGCGCGCTCCTCATCGACCGGAACCTGGCCGCACCCTCGTTCCTCGTCGCCCTCGTCGTGGTGACCGTCGCCTACACGGCGATGACCCAGTTCCCGGACGTGTGGTACGCCGTCGGGGAGTTCCACGCCGGCAGTGGTTGGGCGGCGGGGATGGCGACCGGCGGACTGGCCACCATGCTGGCCGCCGCCGCGGTGGACCGCCGGGCCTGGGTGCTGCTGCTCGCGCAGGGGGCCGGCATGTCGCTGGTCGCCCTCGCGCAGACGGTGTGGCTCCGGCGGGCCGGCCTGCTGCCGTGGCTCCGGCCCGGCCGGGCCGAGCTGGCCACGCTCGTCCGCTCCGGTGTCCGCGCGCTCGCCCTGACCCTGGGTCTGACGCTCGCCCTGCGCACCGACCGGTACATCCTGGGCGCGTTCGCCGGCGTGCAGACGGTCGGCGTCTACTCGGTCGCGGTCACCCTCAGCGAGACGCCACGGCTCATCCCCGCCTCGCTCGGGCAGATCGTCTACCGGGAGGTGGCCCTCGGCGACGGCCTGCACCAGGCCGGCCGGGTGCGCCGGCTGGCGCTCCTCTGTTCGGTCGTCAGCGGCGGCCTGTTGGCGGCGGCCGGCTGGCTGCTGGTCGTGCCGGTCTTCGGGGCGGAGTTCGCCGACGCACGTGAGCTGCTGCTGATCCTGATCATCGCGGAGGTCTGCCTGGCCCCGTTCGAGGTGGCCAACCGGGGCCTGCTCGGCGGCGGCTGGATGAACCACGCCGGCCTGCTCGGCGCCGGGGGCAGCGCCCTGGCCGTCGTCCTCTACGTCGTGGCCATTCCGCAGTGGGGCGCGGCGGGGGCGGCGGGGGCCAGCGTGCTGCTGTACGCGGTCCTCTCCGCGACCTCGTGGTCGCTGTTCCGCCGACGGCTGGCCAGCCGTCGGGCGGCGACGGAGGCGGGGGGCGGGACCGGTCGTCACCGCCCGGAGCGGGTGGGTGGCGCCGCGCGCGCCACCCACCCCTGACCGTGCCCTCAGACGGAGGCGCTGACCATGCCCGACCCCGTGCCGGCGGCCGAGCCGCCCGGCCGGGAGGCGTAGACGTAGTACCGCACCCACGGCCTCGGATCGTCCTGCCGGGTACGGAGCTGGTAACCGGCGTCGCGCAGCAACGTGGTGACGGTGTCGAACGTCCGCTGCCAGGACTGGTCCGGCCCGGTGGCCAGGAAGTCGTGACAGGAGACGACGAGGTTGTCGACCATCGACAGATGCGGGCGGAACGCGGTGAGCACCTCCGCCTCGGCACCCTCGATGTTCATCTTCAACAGGTCGACCCGGTCGACGCCGAGCGAGCCGAGCACGTCGAGGAGGGTGCGTCCCCGCACCGCGACACCGCCGGACTCGGCGCTGGTCAGGCTGTTGGCCAGGTGCAGCTGCGTGTCGTCCTCGAGGTGGACGGTCCCCGGGGTGCCCACCACCGCGCACTCCACCGGAGTGACGTTGCGCAGGCCGTTCAGCTCCACCATGCGGCGCAGGCAGGCGAACGTGCCGGGGTGGGCCTCGACGCAGACGACCCGGCCCTCGGGACCGACCAGCCGGGAGAAGACCCGGGCCTCGCCGCCGATGCCGGCGCCGATGTCGACCACCGTGTCGCCCGGTCGGGGCCGGTAGCCGTGCAGGAAGATCTCCTCGGCGGCGTCGTCCTGGGCCCCGGCGGAGGGACCGCCGATCGTCCGGTTGACGACCAGCCCGTCACGGTACCGATGGACCCAGTGGTCGCCCTCGTGGCGGACCAGGCACAGCGAACGGTCCCGGACCGTCACGTACGCGCTGGCCAGAACGCTTCCCAGCCGCGGATCGAGCCGGGTGTTGACGACGCCCCGCAGACGGCTTCTCATCGGTCGGTTCATCTTGGACGGAACTCTCTCTCGGGTTGATCGGAACTCGGCCGTCGTCGACGCGACCGACAGAAGACCAACGATCCGGACAAGTCCCCAGATACGCGGCGGGCTCAGCGTCGGATGCCGGCCCAGTCGTGGTGGCGTCGCACCGTCGAGAGGATGAAGTCCACGACCCGCCGTGAGGTGTCCCGCACCTGGTAGTCGACCGGGCAGGGCACCCCCGCCGCGGTCACCTGGGCGGTGACCACCTCCACCGCCTCGACCACCGACGGGGCGTCCAGGCCCGTCATCACGATGCCACCGGCGTCGAGCGCCTCCGGTCGTTCGATCGACTCGCGCAACGTCACGGCCGGAAAGCCGAGGATCGCGGACTCCTCGCTGATCGTGCCGCTGTCGGACAGCGTGCAGCGGGCCTCGCGTTGCAGCCGGACGTAGTCGAACAGGCCGAACGGCTCGTGGAAGGCGATCCCCTCCAGGGTGCTCGGGGCCGGTGACAGCGACTCCAGCCGCTTGCGGGTGCGGGGATGGGTCGAGACCAGCACCGGCAGCCGCCACCGGTCCCGGACCGCGCGCAGGCAGTCCAGCAGCCGGGCGAGCCGCTCCGGGCGGTCGACGTTCTCCTCCCGGTGCGCGCTGACGAGGAAGTATCCGCCGGCGGTCAGCTCCATCCGACCGAGGACGGCGGACCGCTCGATGTCCGGGCGGTAGTGCTCCAGCACCTCCCGCATCGGCGACCCGGTGTGCAGGATCCGCCGCGGGTGCAGCCCTTCGGCGAGCAGGTTGCGCCGGGCGTGCTCGGTGTAGACCAGGTTGAAGTCCGCGACGTGGTCCACCACCCGCCGGTTGGTCTCCTCGGGGACGTTGAGGTCGAAGCAGCGGTTGCCCGCCTCCATGTGGTAGACCGGGACGCCCATCCGCCGGGCCATCAGCGCGGCGATGCAGCTGTTGGTGTCGCCCAGCACCAGCAGCGCGTCCGGTCGGACCTCGCGGATGACCTCCTCGGTGCCGGTCAGCACCCCACCGAGCACGCGGCCCAGCGAGGACGTGTCCACCCCGAGGTAGCGGTCGGGCTGGCGCAGCCGCAGCTCGGTGAAGAAGATCTCCGACAGCGTCAGGTCCCAGTTCTGGCCGGTGTGCACGAGCACGTGCTCCACGGTCCGGTCCAGTCGGTCGAGCACCCGGGACAACCGGATGATCTCGGGGCGGGTGCCCACCACGGTCATCACGCGCGTCATGCTTCGTCCCCCGTCACGGCCCGGCGGCCTGCCACGGTCCAACGAGCCCACCGCCGGACGGGTTACTCCGGCTCGCGTTCGCGGGGCGCTCGCAACCCGTACCCCGACCGATTCGTTCACAGGGCGAGCACGCCGGACTCCCCGGAACCGGGGAGGTGCCGGGTCGACCGGGCGGCACGGGGGGAATCTGGTGCGGGTCATCGTGACGATGGAGGCGCGTCTGCTGCGCACCCCGGACGGCCGGGTCTGGACGCGGGGCGGTCCCGACCACACCACCTGGTCGCGCTACCTGTCGGTCTTCGACGAGGTCCGCATCGTCGCCCGGGTCCAGCCCACCGACGGGAAGCCGGTCGGCGCGAGCGCCGTGGACGGGCCCGGGGTGCACGTGTGGGCCGTGCCGTACTACGTCGGCCCGGGGCAGTACGTGTCCCGGCGGACGGAGGTCAGACGCGCCGTCGGCGCCGCGATCGGGCCGCACGACGCCTGCATCCTGCGCGTGCCGTCCCAGATCGGCACGCTCATGGCGCAGGAGCTGCGTCGACGCCGGCAGCCGTACGCGCTGGAGGTCATCGGCGACCCGTGGGAGGTGTTCGCGCCGGGCGTCGTCCGTCACCCGCTCCGGCCCTTCTTCCGCCGCCGGTTCGCCCGTCAGCTGGCCGGGCAGTGCCGGCACGCCGCGGCGGTGTCGTACGTGACGGCGCGGTCGCTCCAGGCCCGCTACCCCGCCGGCCCGACGACCGTGTCGATGTCCTGTTCCGACGTCGACCTGCCGGCCGAGGCGTTCGTCGCCGGGCCGCGGCCCGCCGCCGCCGACCTCACGCGGACGTGTCGGCTCGTCTCGGTCGGCTCCCTGGACCAGCTCTACAAGGGTGTGGACGTCCTCGTCGACGCCCTCGCCGTGCTCGCCGACCGGTCCGTCGACGTGCATCTGCGGCACGTGGGGGACGGACGGTTCCGGTCCCGGCTGGAGGAGCGGGCCGCCCGGTGCGGGGCACGGCAGCGGGTGACGTTCGTCGGCACGCTGCCCCCCGGGGACGCGGTGCGCGCGGAGTTCGATCGCGCCGACCTGCTCGTGATGCCGTCGCGTACCGAAGGGATGCCCCGTGCCCTCGTCGAGGGCATGGCCCGGGGCCTGCCGGCGATCGGGTCGGCCGTCGGCGGCATTCCGGAGGTCCTGCCCGCCGCCGACCTGGTGCCTCCGGGCGACCCCACCACGCTCGCCGACGCGATCCAGCGGATGGTCACCGCGCCGGACCGGATGGCCGCGGCGTCCGCCCGGAACCTGGAAACCGCGCGGACGTTCGCCGCGGAGCGCCTGGCGGCCCGGCGCGACCGGTTCTACACCCTGGTCCGCGATGCCCGACGTCGACCCGACGAGGCGCGGATGGAACGCCTGTGACGGTGCTCCGGCCGGGCGGGTCCGGTCGCCGCGGGCTACCGATCGGGCCCGGCCCCACGAGCGACGCCGGTCGGCATCCCGCCGACCGCTTCCAGGATCCGGTCCGCGTGGAACGCCGCGACGTCCTCCCGCTGCCACGCCAGTAGGGACTCCGGCCTGATCTGCACCGTCCGGGCGCGGAGTTGGGCGAGCAGGGCCAGCGCCAGAGCGGTGGCGTCCGGCGGCACCAGCAGCAGCCCCTCCCGCACGTGCCGGGCGACGGCCCGGGTGCCGCGATTGTCGACCACGACCACGGGCGTGCCGACCACGAGCGCCTCGGTGACGACCAGCGGGAACCCCTCCCGCAGGCTGGTCAGCAGCACCACGTCGGCCGCCGCCAGCTCGGCGGCCGGGTCGTCGGTCCACCCCGCGGGCACGATGCCCGCCTCCTCGGGCGGGGCCCACGACGGTTCGCGGGCGACGGTGGAACCGACGACCCGCAGTTCCAGATCCGGGCGCGTCTGCCGGGCCAGCCGCCACGCGGCGACGGCCAGATCGAGGTTCTTGTCGGGGGTCAGGCGACCCATGATCAGGACGCGCGGCGCCCGGTGCCCACCCTCATCCGCCCGCCGGCGCGCCGCGCGCAGCCCGACCACGTCCACCCCGGCCCCGCCGCACGGGGCGAGCCGGACCTGGCTGCGCGGCGCGAGGCGACGGTACGACGCCTGGTCGTCCGGGTTCTCGGTGACGTACCACGGGGTGAACCGCGCCGACGCGCTCTCCACCGCGGCGAAGATCCGCCCGGACCGGCCGGCCGCCCCGAAGAGCGTGCCGTGCACGACGGCGAGGTGTCGGGTCCGGGTGGCCCGGGCGACGACCCGGCCCAGCGCGATGGCGTACGGCGTGTGCAGGTGCAGCAACGCGGGCCGCTCGTCGCGGACGATCCGGGCCAGGTCCCGACCGGCGCGGACGAGGCCGCCGAGTCCGGCCCGCCGGAAGGGGGTGATCTCGTGGACCTCGTCGAAGCTGCGACGCAGCGACGGCGTGACGCTGCCGCGCCCGGCCACGGCGACCCGGCGGAACCCGTGCGACTCCAGTGCCCGGGAGACCGGGGCGACCACTCCCTCCAGCGTCAGGCCCAGCGCGGCGACGAACAGCACGGTGGGCGGCGGCGGGGCCACCGTCCGCCGCTCACCCGGCCGTGCACTGCCTCGAACCCGCATCCGGTCCCTTCCCTGTCTCGCGACGGCCCGTCCGACGACCGTCCCGGTCGTCGCGCCGCGTCGCTTGGGGTCAACGAACCACCGGGCGGGTGGTGATGCCGCGGACGGCCACCGCGACCTCCGCCCGGGGAGATCGTTGAGCACCACATGTCCGCCAGTCAGATCGGCACACCGCCGACCACCGGCCGCCGACCACCGGCGCGACCCCTCGCGGTCGCCCGCGTGCTGGGGTCGCTGGACACCGGCGGCACCGAGCTGAGAGCGCTGGAGATCGCTCCCCGGCTGCGGGAGGCCGGGGTGGTCACCCATTTCGTGACCATCACCGGTCGGCGGGGCGCCAACGCCGCGGCGGCCGAGCGGGCCGGCGCCCACGTCCACCCGTTGCCGCTCGACCCGTCGTTCCCCGTGCGTTTCGTCCGGCTCCTGCGGCGGCTCGGGATCCGCGCGGTCCACGCCGACGTGCACACCTTCTCGGGGGCGATCCTGCTGCTCGCCGCCATCGCTGGCGTGCCGGCCCGCATCGCCTACTTCCAGTCCGACGGCGACGGGTGGCCGGACACCGTGCGGCGCCGCGCCCAGCGCGCCGTGATGCGGAAGCTGATCTCGACGTTCGCCACCGACATCCGCGGGGTCGCTCCGGGCTCGTTGACCGGTGGCTACGGCCCGGCCTGGCCGTCGGATCCCCGCTGCCGGGTCCTGCCGACCGGGCCCGACGTGCGTCGGCTGCGCCGCCTCCCGCAGTCGGATCTGCGGGCCGAGGTGGGCGCGGCGCCCGAGTACCTGCTCTGCCTCTTCGTCGGTCGGCCCGATCCGGTCAAGCGCCGTCCGATGCTGCCCCGGATCGTCGCCGCCCTGGAGGCGCGCGGCGTGCGGGCCCACGTCGTCATCGCGGGACCGCACGAGCGGGACGCCGACGAGGAGGTCCGGCGGACGGCGCGTACGCACCACGTCGAGGACCGGGTGCACCTGCTCGGTGCCCGCGACGACATCGGCGCGCTGCTGCGGCAGGCCGACGTGATGATCCATCCGGCGAGTCGGGAAGGTCTGCCCGGGGTGGTGCTCGAAGCGGTCGCGACCGGCACTCCGGTCGTCGCCACCGACCTGCCCGGCGTGCGGTACATCGACGACGAGCTGGGTGGGGTGTCCCTGGTGGATGTCGACGCGCCACCCGAGGTCTGGGCCGAGCGGGTGGTCTGCCTCGCGCCCGCCCCCGGCCGGGAACGCGACGTGGAGAGCGCGCTGCGCCGGTACGAGGCGAGCAGTTTCGCGCCCGAGGCGCTGCGGCGGGAGTTCCTGGCGATGTACCGGGCGCCGGTCGACGACGGTGCCGCCCACCACTGAACGCCGTCTTCGCCCGACGGACCACCCCCTGGTGTGGTGAGCTGTATCGGTGGCGGGGTACGTGTTCGGGCTGGTGCTGCACCCGACCCGGGACGTCTCCGAGGTGGTGGAGATGGTCGTGGGCTGGGCCACCCGGCACGGCAAGACGCTTGCCGTACGCGCCGAGGACCGGCACCGGGTGCCGACCTCGGTGGAGGCGGTGGCCGCCGACGAGCTGGCCGCGCACTGCGACGCGTTGATCAGCATCGGCGGGGACGGCACGATGCTCGGCGCGCTGCGGCTGGCGGTCAGGGCCCCGAAGCCGGTGCTCGGGGTCAACCTGGGCCGGGTCGGTTTCCTGGTCGAGGTGCAGCCACCGGAGCTGCCCCGGGCGCTGGAACGGCTGGTGGCGCACGACTTCACCGTCGAGTCGCACGCCTGCCTGGCCTGTGACGTGTGCGGCGACGACGTGGTGGCGTTCAACGACATCGCGCTGGTCCGGCAGCCGGGGGCCGGCTTCGTCACCGCCACGCTCGCGGTGGACGGCCAGCGGTACGGCTACTACCGGTGCGACGCGCTGGTGGTGAGCACACCGACCGGCTCGACCGCGTACAGCTACGCCGCCGGCGGTCCGTTGGTCTCGCCGGCGACGGAGGCGCTGGTGGTGACGCCGTCGGCGCCGATGGCCGGGATCTCCCGGTCCGTGCTGCTCTCCCCGCACGAGAGCGTCCACCTGGAGCTGCGCCCGGACTCGGCGCCGGTGGCGGTGGAGATGGACGGGCTGCTGATCCGGCAGGCGGCGACCGAGGGCTCGGTGCACGTGCGGTACGTCCCCGACGCCGGTCGGGTGGTCCGCCTCGACCCACGCCGCTACCAGGAGCGCAATCAGCTCAAGCTGAGCCTGCTGGACCTGCCGCTGCTGCCCGAGCAGCTCCGCGAGCTGCTGCCGGACGGGCTGCGGGAGCAGCTCAACCGACGTGAGCTGCCCCCGTACCGCTGACCGTCAGGCTGTGCCGAGCACGCCGTCGACGAGCGACTTCGCCTCGTCCTGGATGCGGGCCAGGTGCTCCGGGCCCCGGAACGACTCGGCATAGATCTTGTAGACGTCCTCGGTGCCCGACGGCCGGGCCGCGAACCAGCCCGACTCGGTGGTCACCTTCAGCCCGCCGATCGGCGCGCCGTTGCCCGGGGCGCTGGTGAGCGTGGCGGTGATCGGCTCGCCGGCCAGCTCGGTCGCGGTCACCTGCTCCGGCGAGAGCTTGCCGAGGACGGCCTTCTGCTCCCGGCTGGCGGGGGCGTCGATCCGGGCGTACGCGGGCGCGCCGAAGCGCTCGGCCAGCTCGGCCCAGTGCTCGCTGGGCGTACGCCCGGTCACCGCGATGATCTCGGCGGCCAGCAGGCAGAGCAGGATGCCGTCCTTGTCGGTGGTCCAGGTGCTGCCGTCGCGGCGCAGGAACGACGCGCCGGCGCTCTCCTCGCCGCCGAAGCCGACCGCGCCGTCGAGCAGGCCCGGCACGAACCACTTGAAGCCGACCGGCACCTCCAGCAGCGGCCGGCCCAGGTCGGCCGCGACCCGGTCGATCATCGAGGAGGAGACCAGCGTCTTGCCCACCGCCGCGGCCGGGCCCCACCGTTCCCGGGTACGGAACAGGTGGCCGATCGCCACCGCCAGGTAGTGGTTGGGGTTCATCAGCCCGCCGTCCGGCGTGACGATGCCGTGGCGGTCGGCGTCGGCGTCGTTGCCGGTGGAGACCGCGAACCGGTCCCGGGCGGCGATCAGCGAGGCCATCGCGTTCGGCGAGGAGCAGTCCATCCGGATCTTGCCGTCGCCGTCGAGCGTCATGAACCGCCAGGTCGGGTCCACCTCCGGGTTGATCACCGTGAGGTCGAGGCGGTGCCGCTCGGCGATCTCCCCCCAGTACGCCACGCTCGCCCCGCCCATCGGGTCCGCGCCGATGCGCACCCCGGCGTCCCGGATCGCGTCGATGTCCAGCACGGCGGGCAGGTCGTCGACGTACCGGGCGAGGAAGTCGTACTCCCCGATGGTGTCGGCGGCGCGGGCCCGCGCGTACGGGATGCGCTTCACCTCCTTGAGCCCGGCGGCGAGGATGGCGTTCGCGCGGTCCTGGATCCACTTCGTGACGTCGGTGTCGGCGGGCCCGCCGTTGGTGGGGTTGTACTTGAACCCGCCGTCGGACGGCGGGTTGTGCGACGGGGTGATCACGATGCCGTCGGCGAGCCCGCTGGTGCGGCCCCGGTTGTGGGTGAGGATGGCGTGCGACGCCGCCGGGGTCGGGGTGTAGCCGTCCCGGCTGTCGCGCAGCACGGTGACCTCGTTGGCGGCGAGCACCTCCAGCGCGTCGACCTCGGCCGGCGCGGAGAGCGCGTGGGTGTCCCGGGCCAGGAAGAGCGGCCCGTCCACGCCGTGCTCCCGCCGGTAGTCGCAGAGCGCCTGGGTCACGGCGAGGATGTGGTCGGAGTTGAACGCGTTGCGCAGGCTCGACCCGCGGTGCCCGGAGGTGCCGAAGGAAACCTGCTGCGCCGGGTCGTCCGGGTCCGGGTGCTCGGCGTAGTAGGCGGTGACCAGCCGGGGCACGTCGACCAGGTCGGCGGGCTCGGCGGGCTGCCCGGCACGGGGGTGGGCCACTGCGGGATCCTCCTCGGGTTGGATGGGGCCGGTCAGGGCTCGACGCGCTGACCCTTGCCGATGACGACGATGCCGTTGTCGGAGACGGTGTAACGCTGGCGGTCCTTCTCCAGGTCGACGCCGATCTCGGCGCCCTCCGGCACGTAGACGTTCTTGTCCAGGATCGCGCGGCGGACGACCGCGTGCCGGCCGATCTCGACACCCTCCATCAGCACGGCGCCGTCGACGTGCGCCCAGGAGTGCACCTTCACCTTGGGCGAGACGATCGAGTTCTCCACCAGCGAGCCGGAGATCACCGCCCCGGGCGAGACCATCGAGCCGACCGCCCGGCCGACCCGCTCGCCCCACTGGTGGACGAACTTCGCCGGCGGGTACGGCGGCTGGTCGGTGTAGATCGGCCAGTCGAAGTTGTAGAGGTTGAACACCGGGTGCACGTTGATCAGATCCATGTGCGCGTCGTAGAACGAGTCGAGCGTCCCCACGTCACGCCAGTAGCCGCGGTCCCGGTCGGTACTGCCCGGCACCTCGTTGTCCTTGAAGTCGTAGACGTTGGCCTCGCCACGCTCGACCAGCATCGGGATGATGCTGCCGCCCATGTCGTGCTTGCTGGTCCGGTCCTCCGCGTCGCGCTCGACCGCCTCGCAGAGCGCGCCCGTGGAGAACACGTAGTTCCCCATCGAGGCGTAGATCTGGTCGGGGGCGTCGGGCAGGCCCACCGCGTCGGTGGGCTTCTCCCGGAACGCCCGGATCCGCTTGCCGTCCTCGCCGACCTCGATCACGCCGAACTGGTCGGCCATGCTCAGTGGCTGGCGGATGCCGGCCACCGTCACGCCGGCTCCGGAGGCGATGTGGTCCTCCACCATCTGCCGGGGGTCCATCCGGTAGATGTGGTCGGCGCCGAAGACGATCACGTGGTCGGGCTGTTCGTCGTTGATCAGGTTGAAGCTCTGGTAGATCGCGTCGGCCGAGCCGGCGAACCACCACGGGCCGCGGCGCTGCTGCGCCGGCACCGGCGTGACGTAGTTGCCGAGCAGCGTCGACATCCGCCAGGTCTTGGTGATGTGACGGTCCAGGGAGTGGGACTTGTACTGGGTCAGCACGACGATCTTGAGAAAGCCGGCGTTCGCCAGGTTGGACAGGACGAAGTCGACCATGCGGTACATCCCGCCGAAGGGGACGGCCGGCTTCGCCCGGTCGGTGGTCAGGGGCATCAGGCGCTTGCCCTCCCCGCCGGCCAGGACGATCGCGAGCACCTTGGCAGCCATGGTCAGACGCTATCCACCCGGGAGCGACTTCACCACTCGGACGGCCACACTTGCGTACCCGGTGCGATCCGGCGGTCTGCACTAGGGTGCGGGCATGGCACCGTTGCGCGTCGACCTGCTCACCCGTGAATACCCGCCGGAGGTCTACGGCGGGGCCGGGGTGCACGTGGAATACCTGGCCCGTGAGCTGCGCCGCCTCGCCGAGGTGCGGGTGCACTGCTTCGGCGCGCCCCGCGACGAGCCGGGCGTCACCGCGTACGCCGAGCCGGCCGGGCTGGCCGGCGCGAACGCCGCGCTGCGCGTCATGGGCGTCGACCTGGAGATGGCCGCCGGCACGGCCGGCACCGACGTGGTGCACAGCCACACCTGGTACGCCAACCTCGCCGGGCACACCGCGAAGCTGCTGCACGGGGTGCCGCACGTGGTGAGCGCGCACAGCCTGGAGCCGCTGCGCCCGTGGAAGGCCGAACAGCTCGGTGGCGGGTACGCGCTCTCCTCCTGGTGCGAGCGGACCGCGTACGAGAGCGCCGACGCGATCATCGCGGTGAGCGAGGGCATGCGGCGCGACGTGCTCACCGCGTACCCGGCGGTGGACCCGGACCGGGTCCGGGTCGTCTACAACGGCATCGACACCGCGCAGTACGCCCCGGACCGGAACACCGACGTGCTCGACCGGCTCGGCATCGACCCGGCCCGACCCAGCGTGGTCTACGTCGGGCGGATCACCCGGCAGAAGGGCCTGCCGTACCTGCTGCGCGCGGCCCGGGAGCTGCCCGCCGACACCCAGCTCGTGCTGCTGGCCGGCGCGCCGGACACACCGGAGATCGGCGCCGAGGTGGAGGAGCTGGCCGCCGAGCTGCGGGCGAAGCGCTCGGGCGTGGTCTGGGTGGCGGCGATGCTGCCCAAGCACGAGGTGATCCAGGTGCTCACGCACGCCACGATCTTCGTCTGCCCGTCCGTCTACGAGCCGATGGGCATCGTCAACCTGGAGGCGATGGCCTGCGAGACGGCGGTGGTGGCCACCGCCACCGGCGGCATCCCGGAGGTGGTCGCCGACGGCGAGACCGGGCTGCTGGTGCCGATCGAGCAGGCCGCCGACGGCTCCGGCACGCCGCGGGACCCGGACCGTTTCGTGGCCGACCTGGCCGCCCGGATGAACGAGCTGCTGGCCGACCCGGCGCGCATCGCGGCATTCGGCGCGGCAGGCCGACAGCGCGCCGTCGACCACTTCTCCTGGCCCGCAATCGCCGCCCAAACCCTCGCCCTCTACCACTCCGTGAAGGGAGGGGCCCCTTCTTGACGCCTCCGGTAGAGGCGGGGCCCCTTCTCACCGTGTCGGCCGGGCGGGTGTGCGTTCCGCCGCGACCCGGCTCATGACGTGGCTCGCTCAAGGCGGCCCGGCCACCAACGGCTACCGGGTCCTCGACGTGCGGCAGGCGCCCGACCGCCCCGGCCGGGAGTTCGTGTTCGTCACCCAACGGTCGGCCTAGGCCGGCGCTGGTCCGCCACACGCGACCGCCGGTCGCGGCCCGCCGGCAAACTCCGGCGACATCGGCGGCCGTCCCCGTCAGGATGGCCGACATGGCAGAGCCCGTCCGGACGGCCGGCACGCAGGACGTCGAAGTCGTCGTCGCCCACCGCCAGCGCGCGACGCTGCGCGTCGGCGACGTGTTCCTGAAGGTCGACGGCGACCCGTCGCACGCCGACATCGAGATGCGGGCGATGGCCCTCGCGCCGATACCGACCCCGGCGATCCGCTGGCACGAACCGCCCGTGCTCGCGATCGCCGCCGTGCCCGGCACGGCACTCGGCCGCCTGGGCGAACCGTCGGCCGCCTCGCCGGCGGCGTGGGCCGCCACGGGCGCCGCCGTCCGGCGGCTGCACGACGCGCCGTTGCCGCCGTGGCCGGGGCAGCGGCTCGACGACGTGGCGGCCGAACTCGACCGCGAGTGCGCGTGGCTGCTCGCCAACGCCGCCCTGCCCGCCGAGGTGATCCGGCGCAACCGGGAGATCGCCGGGGCCGCGCTCCGGCCGTGGAAACCGGCGTTCATCCACGGTGACCTCCAGATCACCCACGTGTTCGTCGACGGCGACGAGGTCACCGGCGTCATCGACTGGTCCGAGGCCGCTCCCGGCGACGCCATGGCCGACCTCGCGACCCTGACGCTCGGGCACGAGGAACGCCTGGACGACCTGCTCGCGGGCTACGGCGCCGACGCGGACCGGGAGGTGATCCGCGCCTGGTGGTCGCTGCGCAGCCTGGTGGCGTCGCCCTGGCTGATCGAGCACGGCTTCGATCCGGACGCGCCGGGATGCGAGTTCGACGTGCTCCGGGCGCGGATGCGGGAACCCTAGACCGGCCGGCCGGCGGCGGGACGGGGCGGGCCGGCGGGGACGGCGCGGATGCGCCTGAGCCGGGTGCGAGACGCCGTAGCGGCGCAATGGGTGTGCGCGCATCGCTACCAACTTGATGGCGTGGACGAGTCACGAGGGCGAACCGTCCACGCCATCAAGTTGGTAGGCCGGCACGCGATGGGTGCCTGCGTGCGCCGGAGACGCCCATCGCGCGGCGGTGGGGCACCGACGGGGGCATCGGGGACGCTGTCGAGCGCGAGACGATCTCGCGCAGTAGGTTGGGCGGGTGACTGGACGGTTCCCGATCGAAGACGTCTCCCCCGTCGTCGCCTGCGGTCGCTACCCGGCCAAGGCGGTGGTCGGCGAGGTCGTGCCGGTGTCGGCGCGGGCCTACCGCGAGGGCCACGACGCGCTCGGCTGCAACGTGGTCTGGCTCGGCCCGGACGGCGTGGCCCGGCCGTTCACCCGGATGCGTCCCGGCGAACCGGGACAGGACCGCTGGCACGCCACCATCTGCCCGGACGCGGTCGGCGAGTGGCGGTTCGCCGTCGAGGCGTTCGGAGATCCGTACCTCACCTGGCAGAACGCGGTGACCAAGAAGCTGGCCGCCGGGCAGGGGGCGGCCGAGCTGGCCAACGACCTGGCCGAGGGGGTCCGGGTGCTGACCGCCGCGCTCGACCTGGTGCCGAAGGCCGACCGTGATCGCGTACGCGAAGCCGCACGAGCGCTGGCCGACGACGCCGAGAGCCTGCCGCGGCGGGTGAGCCCGGCGCTGGACCTCGCGCCGCTGCTCTGGGAGCACCCGGTCCGCGAGCTGGTCACCACCGGCGACGAGCGGACGCTGTGGGTGGACCGGCCGCGCGCGTTGTTCTCCGCCTGGTACGAGTTCTTTCCCCGCTCCGAGGGCGCGATCCCGGCCACCGTGGACGCGCCGGCCCGCTCCGGCACGTTCGTCACCGCGCTCGACCGGCTGCCCGGCGTCGCCGCGATGGGCTTCGACGTGCTCTACCTGCCGCCGATCCACCCGATCGGGCGGGTCAACCGCAAGGGCCGCAACAACGCGCTCACCGCCGGGCCGGACGACGTCGGCTCGCCGTGGGCGATCGGCGCGGCCGAGGGCGGCCACGACGCCATCCACCCCGACCTGGGTACGCCGGAGGACTTCCGCGACTTCGTCGCCGCCGCCGCCGAGCAGGGCCTGGAGGTGGCGATGGACCTGGCGTTGCAGTGCGCGCCGGACCACCCGTGGGTCACCGAGCACCCGGAGTGGTTCACCACCCGCGCCGACGGCAGCATCGCGTACGCGGAGAACCCGCCGAAGAAGTACCAGGACATCTACCCGGTGAACTTCGACAACGACCCCGACGGCATCCGGGCCGAGGTGCTGCGGGTGGTGCGGCACTGGGTCGGCGAGGGCGTGAAGATCTTCCGGGTCGACAACCCGCACACCAAGCCGTTCGACTTCTGGCACTGGCTGATCGCCGAGGTGAAGCGCGTCGACCCGGACGTGCTGTTCCTGGCCGAGGCGTTCACCCGCCCGGCGATCATGCACGGTCTGGGCAAGATCGGCTTCACCCAGTCGTACACCTATTTCACCTGGCGCACGACGGCGGCCGAGATGCGGGAGTACTGCGAGGAGCTGGTCGCCTCGGCCGACTGGATGCGCCCGAACTTCTGGCCCAACACGCCCGACATCCTGCACGAGTCGTTGCAGCACGGCGGGCCGCCGATGTTCAAGATCCGGGCGGTGCTGGCCGCGCTGCTGAGCCCCTCCTGGGGCATGTACGCCGGCTTCGAGCTGTTCGAGCACGTCGCGCGTCCCGGCGCCGAGGAATACCTGGACAACGAGAAGTACGAGCTGCGCCCCCGCGACTGGGCCGGCGCGCTGACGCGCGGGCGGTCGCTGGCGCCGTTCATCACCACGCTCAACCGGGTCCGGCGTGACAACCCGGCCCTGCACCAGCTCCGCAACCTGCGCTTCCACGACATCGACAACCCGGCGCTGCTCTGCTGGTCGAAGCACGACCCGGCGACCGGCAACGCGGTGATCGTGGTGTGCTCGTTCGACTCCCGCACGGTGCAGTGGGGCAACACCACGCTCGACATGCCGGCGCTCGGGTTCGACTGGCACGAGCGGTTCACCGTGCGCGACGAGCTGACCGGCGCCGAGTACGACTGGGGGCAGCGCAACGCGGTGCGCCTGGATCCTTACCTGCAACCGGCGCACGTGCTCACCGTGCGCCGCCCGGCGACACCGGCCGCCGCCGAGCCGGCGTACCCGGCCGCGCCGGACCTGACCGTCGAAGACGTACCCGCCGACCTCTCCGGCGGCACCGCACCGACCGCACCGGCCGAGAAGGACGACGCACGATGGACCAGTTGATCGCCGGTGAGGCGTACGACCCGCACGCCGTGCTCGGCGCCCACCCGGCCGACGGGAGCACCACGATCCGGACGCTGCGCCGGGGCGCGGGCGAGGTGACGCTGCTCGTCGACGGCGACCGGCACCCGATGAAGCGGGTGCACGACGCCGGCGTCTTCGAGGCGGTGCTCCCCGGCGAGGTGCTCGACTACCGGGTGGAGGTGGACGGCGCGACGCTCGACGACCCGTACCGCTACCCGCCCACGCTCGGCGACCTGGACCTGCATTTGATCGGCGAGGGCCGGCACGAGCGGCTCTGGGCGGCGCTCGGCGCCCGGGTCTTCGACGAGGGCGTGGCGTTCACGGTCTGGGCGCCCAACGCGCGCGGCGTGCGGCTGGTCGGCGACGTCACCGGCTGGGGGCCGGACGACGGCTGGCCGATGCGGTCGCTCGGCTCCAGCGGCGTGTGGGAGATCTTCGTGCCCGGCGTGCCGGCCGGCAGCCGCTACAAGTACCGCGTCCTCGGCGCCGACGGCCGGTGGCGGGACAAGGCCGACCCGATGGCCACCCGCACCGAGGTGCCGCCGGCCACCGCGTCGGTGGTGCACCACTCCCGGTACGAGTGGGGCGACGCGGAGTGGCTGGAGCACCGGGCGACGCGGCAGCCGCACCAGGAGCCGATGAGCGTGTACGAGGTGCACCTCGGCTCGTGGCGGCCCGGCCTCGGCTACCGCGAGCTGGCCGAGCAGTTGACCGCGTACGTCACCGAGATGGGCTTCACCCATGTGGAGTTGCTGCCGGTGATGGAGCACCCGTTCGGCGGCTCGTGGGGCTACCAGGTCACCGGCTACTACGCGCCCACCGCCCGGTTCGGCGACCCGGACGACTTCCGTCACCTGGTGGACCGGCTGCACGCCGCCGGCATCGGGGTCATCCTCGACTGGGTGCCGGCGCACTTCCCGAAGGACGAGTGGGCCCTCGCGCGCTTCGACGGCACCCCGCTCTACGAGCACCCGGACCCGCGTCGCGGCGAGCACCCCGACTGGGGCACGTACGTCTTCGACTTCGGCCGCAACGAGGTCCGCAACTTCCTGGTCGCCAACGCGCTCTACTGGCTCGACGAGTTCCACGTCGACGGGCTGCGGGTCGACGCGGTCGCCTCGATGCTCTACCTCGACTACTCGCGCCAGGAGGGGCAGTGGGCCCCGAACGTGCACGGCGGTCGGGAGAACCTGGAGGCCATCGCGTTGCTCCAGGAGGTCAACGCCACCGTCTACCGGCACCACCCGGGCGTGGTGATGGTCGCCGAGGAGTCCACCGCCTGGCCGGGCGTGACGCGGCCGACCTCCGACGGCGGGCTCGGGTTCGGGTTCAAGTGGAACATGGGCTGGATGCACGACACCCTGCTCTACACCTCGAAGGACCCGATCTACCGGCAGCACCACCACCATCAGCTCACGTTCTCCCTGGCGTACGCGTGGAGCGAAAACTACGTGCTGCCGATCAGCCACGACGAGGTGGTGCACGGCAAGGGGTCGTTGACCGGCAAGATGCCCGGCGACACCTGGCAGCGGCTGGCGACCACACGGGCGCTGCTGGCGTACATGTGGGCGCACCCCGGCAAGCAGTTGCTCTTCATGGGCTGCGAACTCGCCGACGACCGGGAGTGGAGCGAGGAACGCGGCCTCGACTGGTACCTGACCCACGACCCGGCCCGCGCCGGGGTGCAGCGCCTGGTTGCCGACCTGAACCGCGCCTACCGGGACACCCCGGCGCTCTGGGCGCAGGACACCGACCCGGCCGGTTTCCGTTGGATCGCCGGGGACGACGTCGCCAACAACGCGGTGTCGTTCATCCGGATCGCCCCGGACGGCCGGACGCTGGTGTGCGTGGCGAACTTCTCCGCGACGCCGTTGGCGGACTACCGGATCGGCCTGCCGGCCGGCGGGACGTGGATCGAGGCGCTGAACACCGACGCCCACCACTACGGCGGGTCCGGGGTGGGCAACCTGGGTGAGGTGCACGCCGAGAACGTCCCGTGGCACGGCCTGCCCGCCTCGGCGGCGTTGCAGGTGCCCCCGCTGGGCGTCCTCTGGCTCCGCCAGGGCTGAGGGCGACGGGCGGGGGGTCAGACCAGGTCGGCTTCGCGGAGGAGCTTCCACAGGCCGGCGCCGTCGGGGGCGCTGAGCCACTTCTGGCCGACCGGGCCGGAGGAGGATCGTCCCTGCGGCGCGGGCAGGCTACCGGCGAGCACGGACTGCGTCGGCGACAGCCGCCGGATCGCCACGCCGGCCACATTGTCCGGGTGGGCGGCGGCGAACTCCCGGTAGATCTCCTGGTCGTGCTGCCCGTCGTCGCCGATGAGCAGCCAGCGCACCTCGGGAAACTCCCGCGCCAGCCGGGCCAGCGTGGCCCGCTTGTGCTCCCGCCCGCTGCGGAACCAGCGGTCGGCCGTCGGCCCCCAGTCGGTGAGCAGCAGCGGCCCGGCCGGGTAGAGGTGCCGGGACAGGAACCGGGTCAGCGTCGGCGCGACGTTCCAGGCGCCGGTGGAGAGGTAGAAGACCGGCGCGCCGGGGTGGGCGGTGGCCAGGCGCTCGTAGAGCACCGCCATGCCGGGCACGGCGTTGCGGGCGTGCTCGTCGAGCACGAACGTGTTCCACGCGGCCAGCATCGGCCGGGGCAGCGCGGTCACCATGACCGTGTCGTCGATGTCGGAGAGGATGCCGAACCGGACGTTCGGGTCGAGGATGCGCACCAGCGCCTCCACCGGCTCGGCGTCCGCCACGCTCAGCCGTACGCAGCCCCAGCCGGGGGTGAAGTCGCCCTCGACGACGGTGTCGACGAAGCCGCTGCGGTCCGCGGTCACCTCCTGGCGCACGCCGTTGACCTCGATGGTCACCCGGGCGTGCTTGGCCGGCAGGGTGGCGAAGCTGCGCCAGCCGCGCACCTTGTCCAGCCGGCCGCGGCGACGGGTGTCCGGGCGGCCCAGCAGCACCCGGCAGAGCACCCGCGCCCAGCCCGGCGCGCCGTAACCGGCGTACGCGATGATGTTGGGCTGCCATCCGGTGCGCCGCAACCGGCGCTCCACCAGGCCGTGCAGCGCGTCCTCGATGCGCGCGGCGCGGTGCAGTTGGGGCACGGCGAGCTGGTCCGGTGGTGTGGGCGGCACGTAGCAACCCTGCCACAACCGGCCGGACCCGGCCACGCGAGTGATCTACGCCGATCCACCCCGGCGCCGGCCGGCGGCGTGACAGACTGCGGTCGAGGCGACGACGGGGGCGTTGGTCGTGTCGCAGGTGAAGCGGGACGCAACGGGCCGGCCGGACGCGCCGGCGCTGGTGGCGTTGCTGCTCGGCGCGGTCGGGGTCGGCTACCGGCTGGTGCTGACGCTGTTCACGGTGCCCGCCTCGAACAGCGACGAGGCCACGTTCGGGCTGGCCGCCCTGCACATCGCCGGCGGCCACGAGCGGCCGGTCTTCCTCTACGGTCAGCGCTACATGGGGATGCTGGAGTCGTACCTGGCCGCGCCGCTGGTGGGCTGGGCCGGGCCGAGCTGGCCGGTGCTGCGGCTGCCGCTGCTCGCGCTCTACGCGATCTTCCTGTGGCTGGCGTACCGGTTGACCCGCCGGCTGTTCTCCCCCTGGCTGGCCGTGGCCGTGGTGGGGCTGCTGGCGCTCGGCTCGGAGCGGGTGGTCCGGGACCAGCTCACCGTGGTCGGCGGCCGGCCCGAGGTCAAGCCGGCGGTGCTGGCGTTGCTGCTGCTCGCGGTCGCGCTCGGCGAGCGGCGGGTGCGGCACCGCTGGCTCGCCACCGGCGCGTTCGGGCTGCTCACCGGGCTGGCGCTCTGGTCGGACTGGCTGATCACGCCCTACCTGCTGGTGGCCGCCGTGGTGCTGGTCCTGGCCGCCCCGCGGGACCTGGTCGGCTGGCCCGGCGTGCTGTTGGCCGTCGGTTTCGCCGTGGGCGTCGCGCCGATGATCAAGGACAACGTGGTGGCGCCGGCCGGACAGGACTCGCTGTCGGTGTTCCGGGAGATCAGCACGAAGGAGGGCGTCGCCCCGTCGCTCGCGGCACGGCTGCACGGCGGACTGCTGGAGGGGGTGCCGCTGGCGTCCGGGCTCTGCCCGATGGACGGCTGCGCGGGCTGGGCGCAGTGGTTCGGCGTGCTCTACCCGGTGCTGCTGGTGACCGCCGCCGGGCTCGGCGTGGTCGCGTACCGCCGGGCCGGGGACCAGGCCGCGCGGGTCCGGGCCACGGCGGTCCTCGCGCTGGTCGCCGGCGCCGCGTTGACGCTGCTGGCGTACGTGCGCAGCCCGCTCGCCGCGACCGACCCGGTGGGCGACGCGCGCTACCTGTCGGTGTTGCAGATCTCGCTGCCGGTGGTGCTCTGGCCGCTCTGGCGGGCCGCCGCGTCCACCTTCCGTGCCACCGCCGGCTGGGCGGCCCGGCTGCGCGGCGTTCCGGCCGCCGCGGCGCTGGCCGGGCTGACCGCCGCCACGCTGGCCGGCACCGCCGCGTTCGTCGTCGGCCTGCCGGGGGTACGCGCCGACGAGCGGGACGCCCGCCGGCTCGCCGGCGCGGTGCTGCGCGCCGGGCTGCACGAGGTGTACGGCGACTACTGGACCTGCAATCGGCTGATCTTCAACACCGGCGAGGCGGTGGCCTGCGGTGTGCTGGACGGCAACCTGACGCCGGGGCAGAACCGCTACCCGGCGTACTGGCGGCGGGTGGGGCGGGCGGCCCGGCCCGGGTACGTGGTCACGGTCGGGTCGCCCGCCGAGCGCGGCCTGCGGCGGCTGCTGGGCGGGCGGGCCGACGCGGCGGTGGTGGCCGAGGTCGGGCACAGTCGCGTGTACCACCCGGAGCACGCCGTGCGGCCGTGGCGCTGAGGTCCGCCCGTACGCTGTGCCGATGCTCATCCTGCTGCCCCCGTCCGAGGGCAAGGCCGACGCCGGCACCGGCCGCCGGCTGGACCTGTCCCGGCTGTCCCTGCCCGAGCTGAACCCGGCCCGGGACGCGGTGCTGGACGCGCTCGTCGCGCTGTGCGCCGGGCCGGACGAGGCCGCCGCCCGGGACGCGTTGGGCCTGAGCGAGGGGCAGCGCGGCGAACTGCGACGCAACGCGCGACTGCGGGTGGCGGCGACCGCGCCGGCCGGGCGGCTCTACACCGGCGTGCTCTACGAGGCACTCGGCCTGGCCACGCTCCCCCCGACGGCGGAGCGGGCCGCCCGCCGGTCGGTGCTGATCAGCTCCGGCCTGTGGGGCGCGGTGCGGCTCGCCGACCGGGTGCCGCCGTACCGCTGCCCGATCGGGGCGCGGCTGCCGGGGATCGGGGCGCTGTCGGCGTACTGGCGGGCCGCGCTGGGCCCGGCCGTGACGGCGGCGGCGGGCCGCGGTCCGGTGCTGGACCTGCGCTCCGGCGCGTACGCGGCCACCTGGACGCCACGGGGCCCGGTCGCCGACCGGACGGTGACGGTGCGGGTGCTGCACGAGCGGCTGGTGGACGGGGCGCCGTCGCGGTCGGTGGTGAGCCACTTCAACAAGGCCACCAAGGGGCGACTGGTCCGGGACCTGCTGCTCGCCGACGCCCGCCCGCGCAGCGCCGACGCGCTGGTGGGGGCGCTACGCGACCTGGGGCACACGGTCGAGGAGGGTCCCCGCACGGCCGGCCGGCCCCGGCAGCTCGACGTCGTCGTCACCGAACTCTGAGGCGCGGCTTCGCGCAAATTTTGCTCAAGGCTCGGGCGCAGCGGTTCCCCGGCCCGGCGGTGAGGGCCACGGTAGAGGGACCCCACGTCGACCAAGGAGCTGTGCCGATGCTCTCCGAGCCCACCACGCTGCTCGACCGGCCGCGCCCGTCGTCGCCCCCGCCGCTGGACTGGCCGACCCTGACCGACGCCTTCGAACTCGCCTGCCTGGTGCGCTGCACCACGCCGCCGGCCGTCCGCGTCCGCCGGCTCGACGTCGACCCGTACCGGGGCGGGATCGCCGAGTTCAACCGGGAGGACGCGGCGCACCGGATGCGGCACCTGCTGCGCCGCCTCGACGTACCGGTGGAGCACGAGCTGGCCACCGGTGGGCTGCGGCGCCGCTACGAGCTGCACCGGCTGTCGGTGCCCCCGGAGCACCGGCCGGCATACGCGAACCTGCTGGCGGCAGGCTGGCGGCAGGGCCGTCGCGAGCTGCTCGGCGGGCCGTTCCCGGGCGCGTCGACGGCCCGTCGGATCTGGCGTCCCCGGTTGGCCACCGCGGTCTGGCGGGCCGCGCTGCTCGCCGGCGGCCGGCACGTTCGCCGGCACTGCCTCGGCATCCGGCTCACCGACCGGGACCTGGCGGCGGTGCTGGTGCGCGGCGCGGCGCTGCTGGACGTGCCGGCGGCGCTGCGGCCGGGCTCGGGCTGTTTCCTGGTGAGCGTCGCCAACGGCGAGCACCGGGCCCGGATCACCGAGAGCGCCGCCCTGGGCTGACCGGTCCCGGGGCGGGCTTGCGCGGCGGCGGGTGCACGGCGCAGAGTGCAGCGCGTGAGCCGACACTGGTCTGTGCGCGGCCGGCGCCGGACCGCGGCCCCGCTGGCGTTGCTGCTGCTGCTCGTCGCCGGGTTGGCCGGTTGCCGGGACGAGCCCACCGAGCCGGTGCGGATCCGGATCGCCACCGGCAGCCCGACCGCCGTCTACCATGCCTTCGGCCAGTCGCTGGCCGCGCTGCTCAACCGGGAGGTGCCCGGGGTACGGGCCGACGTGGTGGTGACCGCCGCCTCCGCGCAGAACGTCCGGCTGGTCGGCGCCGGCGAGGCGGAACTGGGCTTCACCCAGGCCGACGTGCTGCCGCCCCGGGAGCCGGAACACCCGACCGTGCTCGCCGTGGCCCGCGTCTACGACGACCTGCTGCACCTGGTGACCACCGCCGGCGGCTCGGTCCGTACGCTGGCCGACCTGCGGGGCCGGCGGGTCTCGGTGGGCGCCGACGGTTCGGGCACCGAGGTGACCGCCACCCGACTGCTGGAGGTGGCGCAGCTCGGCGGTGAGCGGGTCCGCCAGGAGCACCTGGGGCTGGACGACTCGGTGGCCGCGCTGCGCGAGGGCCGGATCGACGCGTTCTTCTTCTCCGGCGGCCTGCCGGTGCGCGGCGTCGCCGAGCTGGCCCAGCAGACCTCGCTGCGGATGGTCGACCTGGGCGACTGGACCGAGCCGCTGCGGCGCGCGTACGGGCAGGTCTACGTCACCCGGGACATCCCCCGCTCGGTCTACCAGGCGGACCCGGTCAGCACGGTGGCGAACCCGAACTACCTGATCGTCCGCGCCGGCCTGCCCGCCGGGCTGGTGCGCGAGGTGACCCGGTTGCTGATGGAACGCCGGGAGGAACTGGCCGCCGCGCACCCGGCGGCCGGTCGGATGAGTCCCCGGTCGGCGATCGTGACCACCCCGCTGCCGCTGCACCCGGGCGCGGTGCAGTGGTACCGCGACGCCAAGCCCTGACCGGGGTCAGCGGTCGACCGGCTCGTCGTGGCGCTCCGGCGCGGCCGGCTCGTCGGCCGGGTCGAGGGCGCCCGGGTCGTCGGGCGGCGCCGGGAACCACAGCTCGGCGACCAGGCCCCGGGGCTCGCCCTGGCGCATGGTGAGCCGGCCGTCGGACGCGTCGACGAGCACCGCGGCGATGGTCAGCCCCAGCCCCGCGCCGTCCACGTTCTGCACGTCCGGCGCCCGCCAGAACCGCTCGGTGGCCTGGCCTAGCTGGCTGGCCGTCATGCCGGGACCGGTGTCCCGCACGGTCAGCGCCGTCCCGCCGTCGGCCGGCCCGACGGTCACCGTCACCTCTCCCCCGACGCCGCTGAACTTGACCGCGTTGTCGATCAGCGCGTCGAGCGCCTGGTCGATCGCGGTCGGCACGGTCCGGGCGTACGCCGGCGTGCCGACCGGGTCGAGCCGGAGCGTGACCGCCCGGTGCCGGGCCAGCGGCAGCCAGGCCGCCACCCGGGACGCGGCGGCCTCGCCCGCGTCCACGGTGACCCGCTGGTTCTCCTCCCGCTCGGCCCGGGCCAGGGTGAGCAGCGCGTCGAGCACGGTGGCCAGCCGGTCGGTCTCCTCCAGCGCCAGCCGGTGCTCGGCCCGGCCGTCCGGATCGGTGAGGCTGGGCCCCAGCTCCTCCACCCGCAGCCGCAACGCGGTCAACGGGTTGCGGAGCTGGTGGCTGGCGTGCGCGACGAACGCCCGCTGCCGGTCCATCACGTCGGAGACCGCGTCGACCATGTGGTTGAAGCTGGTCGCCAACCGGCGCAGCTCCGGCGGGCCGAGGCGGGGCCGGACCCGGGCGGTGCGGCGCCCCTCGGCGATCTCGTGGGTGGCCGCGTCCAGCTCGGTGACCGGGCGCAGCACCCAGCCGGCCAGCCCGAAGGCGGTGGAGACACAGGCCAGCACCGCCAGCAGGCCGATGGCGGCCAGCATCAGCCACCACACCGTGACGGTGCGGCGCACCGCGTCCGCCGGGGTGGTGGTGACCACCGCGCCGAGCACCTCGCCGCCGTCGTTGATCGGGACCGCCGTCACCAGCGGCCCGTCCACCCAGGGCCAGACCGACTCCGGGCCGCTGAACTGCTGCCCGGACAGGGCGGTGTCGACCGCCGGGCCGGTGCCCGCGCCCGGCTCCCACCGGGTGGACGCGGCCACGGTCCGGCGGTCGCGGTCCACCACCGCCGCGCCGATCCGGTAGAGGTCGTCGTAGGCGGCCAGTTCCCCGTCGAGCGGGCCGGGACTGCCGCCGCGCAGCGCCGGACCGGCCAGCGACGCGAAGCGGGTGGCGTCGGCGAGCCGGTCGGCCCGGACCCGGTCGGTCTCCCGGGAGGCCAGCGTCACCGCCAGCGGGGTTTCCAGCGCGAGCAACACCAGCACCATCAGCAGCAGGTAGCTGATCACCAACCGGCGGCGCACCGGGGCCTCCTCACGCGCCGCGGAGCCGGTAGCCGACCCCGCGTACGGTTTCCACCAGCGTCGGGTCGCCGAGCTTGCCACGCAACGAACCGACGTGCACCTCGACGGTGTGCCGGTCGGCCCAGGTGGTGCCCCACACGTCGAGCAGGATGCGGTCGCGGGGCACCGCCACCCCGGGCTGGCGGGCCAGCGAGAGGAGGATGTCGAACTCCTTGCGGGTCAGCGTCACCGCCCGCCCGGCCACGCTGACCGTCCGGCCGCTCACGTCGATGCGGATCTCGCCCGCCTCGATCAGGTGCCGTTCCGGCACGGTGTGCGCGGCGCGGCGCAGCACCGCCTCGATCCGCGCCTGCAACTCCACCATCGAGAACGGCTTGACCACGTAGTCGTCGGCGCCCAGCCGCAGGCCCAGCACCCGGTCGCGTTCCTCGCCGCGGGCGGTCACCGCGATGATGCCGAGCTGGCTGCTGCGTCGGCGCAGCTCGCGGCACAGGTCGGTGCCGTCGCCGTCGGGCAGCGTCAGGTCGAGCAGCACCAGGTCGCAGGGGGCCGCGGAGAGCGCGGCGGCGACCGTGGCGGCGTGCTCCACCTGGTAGCCGCGGCGGGTCAGCGCGGACGACAGCGCCGCGGCGACCCGTCGGTCGTCCTCGACCAGGAGGATCCGCACCCGTGCCTCCGTCCGCTCGACCAGTTGCCCCCGGAATGGTGGCAGACGCGTCGCCCGGACGCGAGGGCCGCTCTAGGCTGCGGTGGTGATCTACAAGATTCTCGCCGACGACGAGTGGCGGGCGGCGCGGGCGGCCGGGAGCTTCGCCGGCACCGCCCTGGACGTGCAGGACGGCTACCTCCACCTCTCCGCCGCCGAGCAGGTGGTGGAGACCGCGCGCCGGCACTTCGCCGGCGTCACCGGTCTCACCCTGCTCGCGGTGGACGAGGCGCGGCTCGGCGACGCGTTGCGCTGGGAGACGTCCCGCGACGGCGCGCTCTTCCCGCACCTGTACGCCGCGCTGCCGGTCGACGCGGTGGTCGCCGCGCACGTGCTGCCGGCGGACCGGCCGGCCGCCGACGCGGTGGCGGAACTGCTCGGGTGAGGCGGTCGTTATGCTGCGTCGAGCCCCGCCCGACGGCGCGACGCGCCCCGCAACGATGCGAGTGGAAATGACTGACAGCAACGACCGGTCCGCCTCCGTCTTCGTCCACCCGACGGCCGACGTCGAGGACGGCGCCCGGGTCGGCGACGGCACCAAGGTCTGGCACCTGGCCCACGTCCGGTCGAGCGCCCAGGTCGGTGCCGGCTGCGTGATCGGCCGTAACGTCTACGTCGACGCGAGCGTCACGGTCGGCGACCGGGTGAAGATCCAGAACAACGTCTCGGTCTACCAGGGCGTCACCATCGAGGACGAGGTCTTCGTCGGCCCGTGCGCGGTGTTCACCAACGACTTCCGGCCGCGCGCCCAGAATCCGGACTGGACGATCACCCCGACGCTGGTCCGCCGCGGCGCGTCGATCGGCGCCAACGCCACGTTGGTGTGCGGCATCGAGGTCGGCGAGTACGCGATGATCGCGGCCGGCTCGGTGGTCACCCGGGACGTCAAGCCCTACCAGCTCGTCGCCGGCAACCCGGCCCGGCCCAAGGGCTGGGTCGACGCCAAGGGCGAGGTCGTCTCCCGGGACGTCGACAACCCGCCGCAGCAGGGCTGAACGCGGAGCGGGGGCGACGACCGGTCCGGTCGTCGCCCCCGCGCGTCGGTACGCCGGTCAGCCGCAGAGCCGGCCGATCTCGTCCCGGAAGCGGTCCATCGGGTTGGCCCCGGCGGGACCGAGCAGGTATTCCTTCAGCTCCCGCCGCGCCCCGGTCATCGGGTCGTCGCCGGCCCGGGTCACGTCCAGGATCTTGGCCAGCTCGCCGCAGTCCGCCGCGAGCAGGTACGCCGCCCGCGCGGTGGGGAACTGCCGGCGGAACTCGTCCTCCGGCAGGCCGGCCGGATTCGCCACCACGTACGGCCGCTCGCTCTGCACGAAGTCGGAGACCACGCTGGACACGTCGCTGACCAGCAGGTCGGTGACGTTGAAGCAGTCGAACAGCGCCGGCGTGCGGCCGGTGACCACCAGGTGCGCGGCGCCGTCGAGCGACGTCGGATCGGTGTCGCCGCCGGCGGCCCGGATCCGGGCGACGATCCGCTCGTGCGCCGCCTTGGCCTTCGGCGAGCGGGTGCCGGTCAACGGGTGCGGCTTGTAGACCACCCGCAGGTTCCCGGCGGCCAGCAGCCCGGCCACGATCCGCTCCCCCATCAGCACCAGCGAGGTGTGGTAGGGGTCGTCGTCCAGCCAGCCCTCCCAGGTCGGCGCGTAGAGCACGGTGAACGGGTGGTCGGTCGCGCCGGAGCCGAACGTGTGCACGCCGGCGAGCTGCGGGCGGCCCACCTCCACGATGTCGCGGTCCAGCACGCCGACGCCGGCCCGGGCGTACCGCTCCCGGCCGGCCGGACCGGCCACCCACACCTCGTCGTACACCTTGCTGTACGGGTTGACGCTGGCCGCCTTGTCGCTGTCGCCGTGACCGACGAAGACGTGCTTCACGCCCGGCTCGCGCAGCAGGTGGATGTTGGCGCCGACGTTGGCCGCGTACAGCGCGACCCGCAGCGAGCCCAGGTCGAGGTTCATGAAGTCGACGCCGGCCGGCACGCAGATCACCGGCAGCCGGGTGTCGGCGAGCTGGTCGAACGCGTCCGCGGCCCGCAGCAGCACCACCGCCCGCCGGCCGGTCGCCGCCAGCGGCGCGAGCCACATGTTGGCCTGGTAGACGTCCTTGGCCGGGCCGGCGAAGTAGAGCGCCACCTCGGGCTGTTCCCGGGCCAGCCAGTCGTGCACGGCGGGCAGCACGCCCGGCGCCCCGCCCCGGCCGCGCAGCGCGGTCAGCGCGAGCACCGCGGCGGTGACCAGGCCGGCGGCCAGCGTGACGGCGGCGGTGAGCACCACCGGGGCGACCCGGTCCAGCGCGGCGGCCACCACCGCCGCCGGCACCAGCAGCACGTTGAGCAGCGGCATCCGCAGCCCGGCCAGCCCGCGCGCCCAGGCCGGCGGCACCGGGACCCGGCGCAGCGCGCCGAGGTCGATGTTGCGGGTGTACGCCGGCGGGTCGACCCGCCCGTCGATCGCCTTCGTCACGGCGGTGGTGAGCACCGCCAGCGTCCACAGCGCGGCGGGTAGCAGCAGCACCGCGACCGTGCCGGCCACCCCCGGACGCACGGCGGCGACCACCAGCAGGACCACCGACAGGTCCCGCAGCAGCCGCCGGAACGTGGCGCCCACTCCGGCCTTGGCGAGCAACTCGGCCGTCCCGGCGTACCGGGTGACCAGCGCCAGTTCACCGGCGAGGGCGACCACCGCGGCCACCGCGTACGGGACCACCAGGCCGAGCGCCCCGGCGAGGATCATGACGCCGTACCCGAGGAGCGTCGCGCCCACCGCGGCGAGGCCCTGCTGGCTGCGTACTCTGCTGAACAACGACACGCTCCCTGTCTGCCCGCCGGTGTCGGCAAGGCCCGATACGGACGGCTGCGACCCTAAACGGGTCAAGTGACGCAAGTATTGCCGGGGTGTCCGACAGGTGAACACCGGACGACGGGTTTCACGCCCGGTGTCCGACCGGACACAGCACGAAGCGGGCCCCGGCCGGGGACGGCCGGGGCCCACCACGCATCCGGATCAACCGCCGATGACCACCCGGCGGACGCCCGCCCAGCGGGCCGGGTCGGTGACCCGACGGCCGTCGACCAGCACCGTCACACCCGGCAGGTCGGCCGGGGTCAGGTTGCGGTACTCCGCGTGGTCGGCCTGGATCACCGCCGCGCCGATCGGCTCACCGTCGTAACCGGGCAGGCCGTGCGCGGCCAGCTCCTCGTTCGAGTACATCGGGTCGGCGACGTACGGCGTCGCGCCGCGCCGGCGCAGCGCCTCCACGGTCGGGAAGACGCCGGAGAAGGCGGTCTCCTTGACGCCGCCCCGGTAGGCGGCGCCCAGCACCAGCACGCCCACCCCGGTCAGGTCGCCGTACGCGGCGGCGAGCAGGTCGACCGCGTAGTCCGGCATCGCGGCGTTGGCATCGCGCGCCGAGCGGACCACGGTGGCCGCCGGGTCGTTCCACAGGTACATCCGGGGGTAGATCGGGATGCAGTGGCCGCCGACCGCGATGCCCGGCGAGTGGATGTGGCTGTACGGCTGGGTGTTGCACGCCTCGATCACCTTGGTGACGTCGACGCCGACCGTGTCCGCGAAGCGGGCGAACTGGTTCGCCAGGCCGATGTTGACGTCCCGGTAGGTCGTCTCGGCGAGCTTGGCCAGCTCGGACGCCTCCGCCGAACCGAGGTCCCACACGCCGTTGGGCTTGTCCAGGTCGGCCCGCTCGTCGAAGTCGAGCACCGCCTCGTAGAACCGCACGCCGTGCGCGGCGGACGCCTCGTCGATGCCGCCGACCAGCTTCGGGTAGCGGCGCAGGTCGGCGAAGACCCGGCCGGTGAGCACCCGCTCCGGGCTGAACACCAGGTGGAAGTCGGTGCCCGCGGTGAGACCGGAACCCTCGGACAGCATCGGCGCCCAGCGGCTGCGGGTGGTGCCGACCGGCAGCGTGGTCTCGTAGCTGACCAGCGTGCCCGGCTTGAGGCCACGGGCGATGGCCCGGGTGGCGTCGTCCATCCAGCCGAAGTCCGGCACGCCCTCGGCGTCCACGAACAGCGGCACGACCACGACGACCGCCTCGGACTCGGCGACCGCGGCGGCGGTGTCGGTGGTGGCCGACAGCAGCCCGGCGGACACCGCCTCCTTCAGCTTGACGTCCAGGTCGGCCTCGCCCGGGAAGGGCACGGCACCGTCGTTGACCAGCTGGACGACCCGCTCGGAGACGTCGGCACCGATCACCCGGTGCCCCTTCGAGGCGAACTGCACGGCGAGCGGCAGGCCGATCTTTCCGAGCGCGACGACGCAGATGTTCATGAACTACTTTCCTCCAGAGGGCCAGATGCGGCGCAGGCGGGCAAGGAACCGACCGGGGGTCACCGGCGTGATCGCGACGATCACGTGGCCCTTGTGGTTCGTGGCGGGTGTGACGAGGTGCAGCCGGGCGCCGTGGCGGGCCAGCAGCTTGGGCGCGGTGACGGGTCGGTCGGTGCGCATCGGCGCCGAGCCGGCCCCGCCCAGCGCGGACACCTCCGCGCGCACCGTCCGCCGCTCCCCCTTCGGCGCGACGACCGCCAACAGCCGGTCCACCGCGAAGTCGGTCCGTACGACGGTACCGGGCCCGTCCGGCGTCACCGACGTGGCACCCGTGAGATCGCCCACGCTGACCTTCAGCGCCTCGGCGCTCAGCTCGGCCAGCTCGGCCCACCGGCTCCGGGCGGTGACCACCAGGGCCCGCGCGCCGGCGGCGTCCCGCCCCCAGGCCAGCCCGGTCGCGGTCAGCTTCGCCAGTTGCGCGGCGGCCCGGTCGGTGACGTCGTACCAGTCGTCCGGGTAGCCGAACGCGGGGTCGCGGAACCCGACGTGGTGGGCGTACCAGCGACCGTCGTCGACGGTGACCTCGGGCAGCGTCTTGTCGGCCTGCTGCCCGATCAGCTCACGCAGCGGCTCCAGCCCGCCGTCACGCGCCACGGCCAGCCGCAACCGCTCCTCGGGCGCCATCCGGGCGAGCACACCCTCGGTGAGGTACGCCTCGGCCAGCTTGCGGACCCGGTCGTGGACGTGCTGCTGCACGTCCGGGGAGAGGGTGAGGAACTCCTCGCGGAGCAGCTTCGCCACCTCCCAGCTGAAGTGGCGCACCAGCACCGCGTCCCGCTTCGGGCCGGGCCCGATCAGGCCGGCCACGAACGCGACCAGCTCCTCGGCGCAGCGCAGACGCTCCTCGAAGCGGCTGGCGTAGGTGATGTTCTGGGCGTTGTCCCGCTTGACGGCGAAGTAGTAGTCGTAGTCGCCGAGGACCGAGATCTTCTTCGCCCGGAAGCACGCCTCCAGCGTGAACGGCTGGTCGCTGCCCATCGGCATGTCGGTGCGGAACCGCAGCCCGTGCTGCTCGACGAGGTCCCGGCGGAACAGCTTCGTGTTCGACAGCGACCAGGGCAGCGCGCTGTCGAACAGGTCGAGCCGCTCCGCGGTGCAGGCGTACGCCGCCTGGTGCACGTACCGCTTGTTGGTGCCGACCATCCGGCCGAGCACCACGTCGGAGTCCCACCGGTCGGCGGCGGCGACCAGGCGCTCCAGCGCCTCCGGCCCGAGGTGGTCGTCGGAGCCGACGAAGAAGACGTAGCGGCCCCGGGCGTGGTCCAGGGCCAGGTTGCTCGGTGCCGCCGGGCCACCGGAGTTGGCCTGGTGCAGCACCCGGACCGTCTCCGGGTAGCGCGCGGCGTAGCGGTCCAGCTCGGCGCCGCTGCCGTCGGTGGAGCCGTCGTCGACCGCGACGACCTCCAGCCGGTCGCGGCCGATGGTCTGGCCGACCAGCGAGTCCAGGCAGGCGGTCAGGTAGGGCATGGTGTTGTAGACGGCCACCACCACTGTCACGTCCGGCCGGCTCATGCGCCCACCTCCACCGACGCGGGCGCCGGTGCCGCGACCGGCGTGACCGGTCGGGCTGGCGCGTCGGGCAGCAGCCGGGTGTAGACGTCGTCGAGCACCCGCGCCTGCGCCTCCCAGGTCCAGCCGGCCAGCAGGCCCGGCCGGTCGTACGCGGCGCGGTACCGCGCCGGATCGGCGAGCACCGCGGTGACCGCCCGGACGAAGTCGGCCACGTCCTCGGCGCGGAACACCTCGCCCTGGCCGGTCTCCCGGACAGTCTCGGCCATGGTCCGCACGTCGGAGACGACAAGCGGCAGGCCGGCGTGTGAATACTCGAAGAACTTGGTGATCAGCGCGATCTCGTGGTTCGGCCAGTGCTGGATCGGGATGACGCCGACCTGCGCGCCGGCCAGGAACCGGACCACCTGGTGGTGCGGCACGTACGGCAGCACGTGCAACCGGTCCGCCACGCCCAGCTCGTCGGCGCGGGTGACCAGGCCCCGGACGTACGCCGAGGTGGGCTTGTTGACCACCAGGGCGACGTGCGCGCCGGGCAGCCGGGGCAGCGCCTCGACCAGCACGCCCAGCCCCCGCTTGGCGGCGGCCACCCCGCTGTAGACCAGCAGCGGCGTCTCCGGCCCGAGCCCGCAGCGGGCGCGGATGTCCGGTGCCGGCCCGGTCGGGTCGGCCGGCAGCTCGTCGACCGCGGGCGCGTTGAGCACGACGGCCGGGCGCTCGGCCAGCCCGTGCTCGTCGCGCAGCAGGTCGGCCAGGCCGCCGGAGACGGTGGTGGTGGCGTCCGCGTACGGCACGTACTCCCGCTCGTGCGCCACGTTGCCGGGCAGCCAGCGGGCGTTGTCCCGCCACGGCTGCACACCGGGGAGGTATTCGTGGGCGTCCCACAGCAGCGCGATCCGCCGGCCCCGGGCGGCGGCCCGGATCTTCGCGCGGGCCCCGACGCCGAGCATCCGGAAGTCGTTGGCGTGGATCAGGTCCGGTGCCAGTTCGTCGACGACCGGGCCGTAGGCCAGCTCGTAGTCCCACAGGCCGGGCTCCAGCCGGCGCCACGCGCCGTCGCCGCGCAGCTTCCGCCAGAACGCGGTGTAGGCGCGGTCCCAGGGGCCGTCCAGCTTGCGACCCTTGCGGGCGCGGGTGAGCTGGCGGTTGCGGAACCCGACCCACCGGCGGGTCAGGCCGGCCAGCTTCTCCTCGGCGCGCAGCGTGGCCCAGGGCAGCCCGCCGGGGCGGCCGGCGCCGGAGTCGCGGGCCGCGGTGGTCAGCGCCGCCCGGCGGACGGCCAGGTCCGCGCGCCACGCCCGGACCGTCTGGGTGCGGTGCGCGGCGAGGCCGCTCGGCGGGTACGCCAGCGGATGCCGCAGCCAGGCGCGGCGGAACTCGTGCCGGCGACGGGACAGCGGCTCGGCCATGGGGATCAGGCGCACCTCGGCGGCGCCGAGCCGCCAGCTCTGCGGCTGGCCCACCGGCGCGCGCCCGAGCAGGACGACGTCCCAGCCGGCGTCGGCGGCGGACCGCGCCGCCTTCTGCACCCGGGAGTCCCCGATGACCCCGTTGTCCACCAGCATGACCACCCGTCCCCGGGGGCCCGCCGCTGCGGTCGTGCCGTCAGATCCCATCCCTGCCCGTTTCGTCGTCGCCAGCACCGCGCCCGCGGACCCGAGCGAGTCTACGACAACGGTTCCGGCCGCCACGCCCGCCGCCGTCGGCGGTCCGTGACCTGTCGCGCCGATTGCTACCCTCCATGCTGTTCAACGACCGGCGCTCGCCCCGGGTCGTCGCCGGGCCGGCGGTAGGCCGCCCGCCCGCGGCCCGCGTGCCGCCGGATCACTCCAGGTCAGCGCGGATGGATCAGACAATGGACGTGGTGACGACCGAGGAACCGAGCCGCCCGGCGTCGGCAGCGCCCGACCCGCCCCGGCCCACGCCCGCCGGGCGGCTGCGCCACGCCGCCCGCGCCGCGCTGCCCGCGCTGGCGGTCTACGCCGTGATCCGTCTGATCGGGCTGGTGACCGTCTGGGTCTGGGCCGGCAACGTGGGGAGCAACCCGGTCGAGCAGCTCACCCGGGCCGACGGCGGCTGGTACCTCGCCATCGCGCGGCACGGGTACGACGGGTACGAGAAGGCGCAGAGCAACATGGCCTTCTTCCCGCTCTACCCGGGCCTGTCCGCGGGCCTGGACCGGCTCTCCCCGCTCAGCCCACGCGAGTCGGCCCTGCTGGTGGCGTGGCTGGCCGGGTTGGCCGCCGCGTGGGGGCTGTTCGCGATCGGCGCGTACCTGCACGACCGGCGTACCGGCGTGCTGCTCGCCGCGCTCTGGGCGGCGATGCCGCACGCCGTGGTGGAGTCGATGGGCTACAGCGAGAGCCTGTTCACCGCGCTCGCCGCGTGGACGCTGTACGCGCTGCTGCGCCGGCGCTGGGTCACCGCCGGGGTGGTCTGCCTGTTCGCCGGCCTGACCCGGCCGACCGCCTCGTCCCTGATCCCGGTGGTCGGGCTGGCCGCGCTGCTCGCGGTGGCCCGGCGGCGGGACGGCTGGCGGCCGTACGCGGCGCTGCTGCTCGCGCCCGCCGGCTGGCTGGCTGGCGTACCTGGCCTGGGTGGGGGCGCGGACCGGGCGGCCGGACGGCTGGTTCCACATCCAGTCGGCCGGCTGGGGCACCTCGTTCGACTTCGGCGTCTACACCGTCGACCGGGGGCAGCAGGCGCTGGTGCAGGTGGCCGCGCTGCCGCTGCTGGTGGTGACCGTGGTGGCGTTGGTGTCGCTGATGTTCTTCGTGCTGAGCGTGCTCGACCGGCAGCCCTGGCAACTGCTGCTCTACAGCGGCCTGCTGCTGGTGACCACGCTCGGCGCGGCCGGCTACTACCACTCCAAGGCGCGGTTCCTGCTGCCGGCGTTCCCGCTGCTGCTGCCGGCGGCCGTGGGCCTGGCCCGGGCCGGTCGGGCCAAGGCCGCCACGGTGCTGGTGACGCTCGTCGCGTTCTCCACCTACTTCGGCGGCTACCTGCTGCTGATCTGGACGAAGTCGCCCTGACCGCCGCCGCCGGGCGGACGGTCAGCGGGTGAACGGCCGGACGTCCCAGAGCCACACGTCGTCGACCCGCCGGCCGGGGCCGTACAGCGCGTCGAGCACGACCTTCAGGTCGTCGTGGCGGCGGGCCCCCCGGTCCGGCAGCGCCACCGCGTCGGCCTTCCAGTACCGCACGTCGGCGCGGGCCTGGGCGATGTCGGCCGGTCCGACCGCGGTGTCCCGTTCGCCCCGGGACACGGCGGTGAGCAGCTTGGCGGTGGGCTGCGGGTCGACGCCCCACCGCCCGGTCGCGTCGGTGGCGGAGACCGGCCCGAGGAAGTAGCCCTCGGGCACCGCGAAGCCGGCCACCGCGGCGGAACTCCAGTACAGCGACGTCATGCCGTTGACCGGCACGGGCACCAGGGTGCGGCCGGGTGCGACGTGGTCGCGCCAGGCGCCGCCGGTGACGAACTCCGGCACCGGCGTCCGGCCCCGCGCCTCCAGCGGCACCGGCAGCACCGGCAGCAGCGCGGCGGCCACCGCGACGGCCCCGACCCGGGCGGCCAGTCGCCCGGACGGCTCGTCCCGCCGGGCGGCGAGCCGGTCGCCGGCCACGGCCAGCAGGACGCCGAGCGCCACGGTGGTGATCAGCGCGAACCGGGCCACCACCACGGAGTCGAACACGGGCAGGTCCTGCACCAGCGCGAACGGCGCCGGGATGTCGGTGCGGCGGGTGCCGGACGTCCAGGTGGTGCCGATCGAGAACAGCGCCGAGACCAGGCCGACGACGCCGAGCACCCGGGCGGTGACGTCCCGCCGCAGCCACCACAGCGCGCCGGCCGCGAGCACCAGCAGCGACCAGCCGTAGAAGCTGGCCTGCTCGGTGGTGTTCGGCGCCCAGCCGACCGCGCTGGTCGGCCCGCCGGCCACCGACTGGGTGGCGAACCTGACGTACGAGCCGAGCTTGAGGGCGTAGATGTCCGGGGTGCCCGGGTGGCCCACCCGGTGCTGTGGCCCGGCGAACTGCATCCAGAGCGGGTACGCCGCCGCGGCCCCCACCAGCACGGCGGTGATCGCCAGCCCCGGCAGCATCGGGCGCCAGCGGCGCACCGCGTCGCGGGGTCGGACCGCCAGGTAGGCCAGGACCAGCATCAGGCAGCCGAGCGCGGTGAGGAAGAGGATCTCCAGGCTCACGAAGAACTGGGCCACCACCAGCCCGCCCAGCACCAGGCCGTCGCGGACCACGTGCCCGCCCCGGGACAGCGCGACCACCCGCCAGACGATGAACGGCACCAGCCACTGCGCGGTGATGTGCGGGTGGCCGTTGCTGTGCGAGACCAGCGCCGGGGCGAAGGCGCAGAACAGCCCGCCGACGAACGCGGCGGCCCGGGAGTCGACCAGGTGCCGGGAGAGCACGTGGTACCAGGCGTATCCGGTGCCGGCCAGGTTCAGCGTGATGAACAGCAGGTAGGAGAAGGACGCGCCGAAGAGCAGGGTGACCGGGGCGAGCACCAGCCCGGGAAGTTGGAGCCCGACGTTGGTCATCAGGTTGACCCCGGTCGGGGCGTTCTGGAGCGTGGTGAAGAACGGGTTCTCCAGGTGGCTGACCGCGTGCGCCGCGTACGCCAGCATCCACTCGTTGAAGCCCTGGTCGTTGGGGCGGCTGCCGAGCAGTCGCCCGCCGGGGTCGCGCCAACCCCGGGCGGTGACCCAGAACGCGCCGGCCAGGAACACCAGCGCGACCACCGCGTCGACCCGGGACCACCGCCGGCGGCCCGGACGCCCCTCGGCCTCGGGTCCCGGACCGGGGGTGTCGGCCCCCGCCTCCTGGGCGTCCCCGGCGGGGACGGGCTCACGATCGCGGGTGTCGGGCGCGGGCGAGGTCATGGCCCAGCAGTCTACGAAAGCGGCGACCCCCACCCCTCGGTGGCACGTCCGGCGCGCGGGACGGCGTTATTGTAGGGTCCGCAGGCTGTCCGAGGGCCGTTCCGCTCTCCCCCACCCTCCCAGGATCGGAATCGATGAACAACGGGCGAACTCTCTGGGACTCGTTGAAGCTCCCCCGGCCGCGACGGTCCGGGTCCCGACCGCACATGATCTACCTCGCCATCGGCTTCCCACCGGCGGCCAAGAGCTGTGCCTACCGGATGCGGGAGACCGCGAACCAGTTCGCCGCGGCGGGCTGGGACGTGACCGCGGTCACCATCGCGGACGAGGCCTGGGAGCGCGAGTACGGGCTGGACCACACGCTCTCCCAGGGGGTGGACCCCAGCGTCCGGGTGGTGAAGCTGCCGCTGTTCCGCGACGACCTGGAGACCGACATCCGGTCGTTCACCGAGCAGCGCGCGCTGGCGCACAAGGACTACCTGGCCGACCTGCGCAAGCAGAACCTGAAGGTCTTCCCGGAGCCGGTCTTCGGCGGCTGGCGCCCCGCGCTGGAGAAGGCGCTGCTCCAGATCCACCGGGAGCGGCCGGTGGACCTGCTGGTCACCACCTGCGCCCCGTACGTGAACCTGTCCGCCACCTGGAAGCTGTGGGAGACCCACCGGGTCCCGTACGTGGTGGACTTCCGCGACGGCTGGTCCGTCGACGTGATCAACAACGGTGAGGCGTTCACCCGGGAGTCGGTCTCCGGGCAGTGGGAGATCAAGCTGCTCACCAACGCCATCGCCATCTGGAACGTCAACGAGCCGATCTCCCGCTGGTACCGGGAGCGCTATCCGGAGCTGGCGCACAAGATGCGGGTCGTACGCAACGGCTACGACGCGGCCAGCATCCCGGCCGAGACGCTGCCCGCCCCGGCCGACCGGCCGCTCACCTTCGGCTACCTCGGCGCGCTCAACCTGCCGGTGCCGCTGCTGGCCGCCGTGCTGGAGGGCTGGCGGACGGCGCGCGCGGAGGACCCGGCACTGGCCGGCGCCCGCTTCGAGGTCCGCGGCCACATCGGCGCCGCCTGGGCGCGCGGTGACAACGCCCACGCCGAGCTGCTCAAGGCCGCCGCCGTCGACGGTGTGGTGGTCGGTGGCTCGGTGCCCAAGGCCGAGGTGGTGGACCTCTACTCCCGGTGGGACGCCGTGGTGCTGATGGTGACCGGTGGCCGGTTCATGACCTCCGGCAAGGTCTACGAGTACATGGCCACCGGGATGCCGGTGGTCTCCGCCCACGAGGCGGACCACGACGCGTCCACCGTGCTGTCGACGTACCCGCTCTGGACCGGCGCGGTCGGGTTGGAGCCGGTCGAGCTGGCCGCCGCGTTCCGGCGGGCCGCCGCGATGGCCCGCGCCGCCGGTCCGCAGGAGCGGGCGAAGGCCCGCGCCGAGGCCCGGCAGTACGCCCGCGAGGAGCAGCTCATTCCCGCCGTCCGCGAGGTCACCGAGCTGGTCCTCGCGGGTGGCGGGTCGACCGGCGCCCCGCAGGCGTCCACCGCCGGCGCGCGCGTCCTGGCCCGAGAAGGTAGGTCATGATCGAGGTCCTGATGGTGATGGGCGCCGCCCCCGGGCGGGTGGCGGTCCTGACCGACGCGTTGGCGCAGTTCCACGCCCTGGGCGCCACCGTACGGGTGGCCACCACGTTCGACCCGGCGGAACGGATCCCGGCGGCCACCGAGCTGGCCGAGCTGCACCTGCTGCCGACCGCCAAGGAACTGGGCCCGCGGTTCGGCCGGATGGTCAAGCGGGCCAACCCGGCCCGGCGACCCTGGCTGCGCGCCCAGCGCGACCCGTGGGTCCGCCGGCACGCCCGACGCGCCGACGTCCTGGTCGCGCTGGACGCGCAGGCGCTGCACACGGTCTGGCAGTTGGCCCAGCGGCACCGGCGCGCGGACGCGGTCTACGGCATCGCCCCGGCGCTGCGCGCGGTGGAGAAGCGCTCGGCCGACCCGGCACGCTACCGCCGTCCCCGGCTCCAGACCGTCGGGCCCGCCCCGGCCGTGCTGGCGAGCGCCACCCGCAGCCAGACCGTCGACCTGGCGAAGCGGGTGTTCGAGCTGAGCACCGGGAAGCGGGCCATGAAGCTCGGCCCGGTGCGTTGGTTCTGGCAGGGGGCCGTCACGGCACCCGGTCTGCCGGAACGGCACCGCGGCAAGATCGCCCGGCGGGTCACCGGCACCATGCTCAAGTCCGGGCACGGCGCCAGCGCGAAGCGGGTGGCGTTGGCGGCGCAGGGCCGCCTGAAGAGCCCGACCACCAGGGGGCAGCTCCTCGGCCCGATCGTCGACGCGGAGCTGAGCCAGGGCCGGGTGCCCGAGCACCTGATGACCGTGGTGCGGGGCCAGTTCAAGCTCGCCGACGGCTTCCTCAAGAAGCGCAACCCGGGCAAGGCCGCGCCGCACGTGCTGCGCGCCTTCAACCTGATGTTCCACCGGATCGTGCAGTTCGACGGCACCACCTCGCCGCTGGCCGAGGACCCGGAGAAGTTCCTCGCGCCGCTGCACAACAGCGACGCCGGGCGGGCGATGGCGACCCCGCGCGGCCGGCAGCACCCGGCGGCGTTCCCGCCGGCCGACCGGCCGCACCGGATGCTCTTCTTCACCGGGCTGAACGACAACTTCCTCGGGCCGATCCTCGAACGCTACGAGGCGATGCCCGGGGTGGAGGTCCGCCGGCTGAACCTGATGGAGGAGTCGATCCTCCCGGTGCTCAGCAACGGCCGCACGAACGTGGCGCTGCACATGCTCGCCGGCGCCTCCAAGCGGGCCGGCGAGGTCCAGGAGGCGTGGGGCCCGCACCTCGACTGGGCGGACACGGTCTTCGTGGACTGGTGCAACCTCGGCGCCGCGATGCTGTCGATGATCGACCCGGGCACCACCCGGGTGGTCGTCCGCCTGCACAGCTTCGAGGCGTTCAGCTGGTGGCCGCACCTGACCGACTGGTCCCGGGTGGATGACGTGGTCTTCGTCTCCGAGCACCTCCGCGACCTGGCGCTGGCCGCGGTGCCACGGCTGCGCGACCCGCAGGGGCCCCGGACGCACATGATCTTCAACGCCATGGACCTGCACCGGTACGTGGCGCCGAAGGTCTCCGCCGACAGCCGGTTCACGCTCGGGCTGGTCGGGTTGAGTTCGCTGGCCAAGGATCCGCGCTGGGCGCTCGCGGTGCTGCGGGAGCTGCGCCGGCGCGACGATCGGTACCGCCTCAAGCTGGTCGGCGACCCGCTCAACCCGGAGCTCAGCCCGGCGGTCGCGGCGTACGTCCGGGAACTCGACGCCGAGCTGGCCGAGCTGGAGGCGGCCGGCGCGGTGGTGCGGGCCGGCCGTACCGACGACGTGCCGGGCGCGCTCACCGACGTCGGGGTCATCCTCAGCACCTCGCTGCGGGAGAGCTTCCACTGCGCGCTCGTCGAGGGCGCGGCCAGTGGCGCCGTGCCGGTGGTACGCGACTGGCCGTTCTTCGCCGGCCGCCCGCACAGCGCCCGGACGCTCTTCCCGAGCGACTGGGTGGTGGGCACGCCGGAGGAGGCCGCCGAACGGATCCTGGCGCTCACCGCGTCGGAGGAGGTCTGGCGCGAGGCGGGCCGGGCGGCGGCGTCGCACGTGCTGAGCACCTGGGACTGGTCGGTCACCCAGAAGGACTTCGACCGGCTGCTGCTGGAGCCGCCGGCCAGCGCGGACTGACCGGCGCGGGAACGAGTTCGGCCGGCTCCCCCGCGGGGGAGCCGGCCGAACTCGTTCGTCGGGTCAGCGCGAGGTGCCCGCGAGCTCCTGCTCGTCCGCGGACCGCCGGGACGCCGGAGGGTGTGCCCCACCGGAGCGGGGAGCGCCCCGCAGCGAGGTGTAGACCTCGTCGAGGACGCGGGCCTGCGCCTCCCACGTCCAGCCCTCCAGCAGGCCCGGCTTGTCGTAGGCGGCCCGGTAGCGCTGCGGGTCGGCCAGCACGGCCCGCACGGCCCGCGCGTAGTCGGTGAGGTCCTCGGCGGTGAACACCTCGCCCTGGCCGGTGGCCCGCGCGGTCTGCGCCATCGTCTTCACGTCGCTGACCACGATGGGCAGGCGGGCGTGCGAGTACTCCAGGAACTTCGTGATCAGCGCCAGCTCGTGGTTGGGCTTGTGGTGGATCGGGATGACCCCGGCGTCCGCGCCGGACAGGAACGGCACCACCTGCCAGTGCGCCACGTACGGCAGCAGGTGCACGCGGTCCCCGACGCCCAGCTCGACGGCCCGCTCCCGCAACCGCTCGGAGAACGTGTTGTCGCCGTTCGGGTTCATCGTCACGAACGCGACGTGCACGTCGGGCAGTTCCGGCAGCGCCTCCACCATGATCTGGCAGCCCCGGCTCGGGTTCACCGCGCCGGAGTAGACGAGCACCGGCGTCCGGTCGTCCACGCCGCACAGCGCCCGCAGGTCCGGCACCTCGCCCTCGGCCTCGGCCGGCGGGGCCATCGGCGCGTTGAGCACCACGGCCGGCCGCTCGGGCAGGGCATGCGTCTCCTGGAGCAGGTCGGCGAGCGTGTCGGAGACCGTCACCACCGCGTCCGGGTAGGCGGCGTACTCGGCCGTGTAGGCGATCTGGGCCGGCAGCCAGCGCGGGTTGTCGGCCCGGCCGGTGATGCCGCCGACGAACTCGTGGGCGTCCCAGACCAGCTTGGTGTGCCGGCCGGCGGCGCGGGCCCGCAGCGTCGCCCGCGCCCCGATGCCGAGCATCCGGAAGTCGTTGGCGTGGATGATGTCCGGCTTCAGCTCGTCGATCGCGGTCCGGAACGCCAGCTCGAAGTCCCACAGGCCCGGGTCCAGCCGACGCCAGGCGCGGTTGCCCAGCACGCTCTGCCAGAGCCGGATGGGCAGCCGGGTGAGCGGCGCCTCCGGGTCGAGCTGGGCCTTGCGCAGCCGGTGGGTCTCCCCGTTGCGGAACCGCACCCAGCGGGCCAGCGCCGTGGCGGCGGCGCGGGACGGCAACTGGGCCGCGCGTCCCACGGTGGCGGGCAGCCCACCGCCGAGCGCCCGGGTGCGGACCCGGCGCTCGTAGAGGTCGGCCTGCCAGGCCTTGATCTCCTGGACCCGGTAGGCGGCCCGGCTGGTCGACGCGTACGCCAGCGGCCGGCGCAGCGACCGGCGGTACTCGCGGGGCAGCCGGTGCAGCGGCTTGGGCACGCGCAGCAGTCGCACCTCCGCGTCGCCGATCCGCCAGGTGTCCACCTCGGAGCGGGCGTTGCGGATGCCGAGCAGGACGACCTCCCAGCCGGCGTCCGCCGCGGACCGGGCGGCCTTCTGCACCCGGGAGTCGCCGTGGACCCCGTTGTCGACCAGCATCACCACCCGTCCCCGGGTCGGTCGGGCATCGGTGTTCGAGCCAGCTTGCATCGGGTGCTTCTCCTCGTTGACGGGGGCGGGCACGGGCGGGGCTATCGGAGGAAGGCGTCGAAGACCTCGGCGGTCCGTCGCCCGTCGTGGTGGTCACGGACGTAACGCGCGCCCTCGGCGGCGAGGGCGACCGCGGCGGGCCGGTCGTCGAGCAGCGACTCGATCGTCTTGACCAGCGTGTCGGGCGTGGCGTTGGCGATCGGCGGGCGGACACCGGCCGCCCGGTGCGGGCCCTCGCTGAGGTACGCCACGACGACCTTGCCGGCGGCCATCCCCTCGCAGGAGAAGGTGCCGTAGCTGCCCATCACGAGCTGGTCGACCACGATGTCGCAGTCCTGCACCAGGCGACGCATCTCGTCGTGCGGCAGGCCCTCCACCAGGCGCAGCTCGATGACGCGCCGGTCGTGCAGCGCCTGCAACCGGGGCAGGAGCCGGTCGGTGCCCTTGGTCCACCGCTTCGACGGCGCGTGCAGCACCACCGGCCGGGCGCGCTCCAGCACCGGGCGGTCGCAGGCCCAGCCGTCCACGTCGACGATCAGCGGCGCCCAGGTGGCGAACGGCACGTCGTCCAGCAGGTCGGGGGTGGTCACGAAGAACGGCAGGCCGCTCTCCTCGGCGGTGCGCCGGTTGCGTTCGGCCACCGTGGTGAGCCGCTCGCGCAGCTCGGGGTCCGCGTCCCGGAACGCGGACTCGGCATGCCGTTCCAGGTGCGCGCCCGGATGGCGGATCTCGCTGCCGTGCGCCAGCAGCGCGACCTTGAGCCGGGCCCGGCGCAGCGCGGGCAGGTCGGCGGCGATGTCGTCGCCGTTGGCCCGGCCGAGCACCGGGCGGAACGCGTCCACGATCAGGTGCGTGTACCAGCCGAGCACCCGGCGGGCCTGCTCCGCCTGCACGTCGAGCCGGTGTTCGCCCGGGTAGTTGAGGTACCGGTCGGCCGGGTAGCGGTAGGTCTCCGGCGGCTTGGCCATCACCAGCTCGACGCCGACGTCGGCGCGGGCGGCGGTGATCGCCACCGCCAGGGCGGAGAGCTGCCCGGCGTAGTTGGCGGTGCCCAGCCCCAACCGGACCGGACCGGCGCCGAGCGCCCGCCAGGGGCCCGGCGTGCCGGCCTCGATCGGCGGGACCGCCGGCCCGCCCGGTGCCGGTGACCCGTCGCCGGGCTGCCCGGCGCGCTGCACCGCCTTCGCGAAGGAGGGCAGCGAGCCGGGCGCGAAGACGTCGCCGGTCCCGTGCCGGGCCAGGTGCTCGCGGACCACCCGGCTGTCCGCCGCGACGATCCGCAGCCCGGCGGCGAGGTAGGTGTCGAGCAGCGCCAGGCCGGCGTCCGGGTCGAAGCCGAACACGGCCAGGTCCGCCGAGGCGAGGAACGCGGCGGTCACCGCGCGTGGGCGCGGCACCTGGTGGATCCGGCGGCGGGCCTTGCCGGCGCGGCCGATCAGCTCCTGGGCCGCCGCCCGCTCCGCCTCGTCGCAGACCAGCGCGAGGTGGATCTCGGGCAACCGGTCGAGGGCACGGACCACCCCGTCCAACGCCCGGTCCGCGGTGATCCCGCCGGCGTGCACCAGGAGTGGCGTGCCGGTGGGCAGCTCACACAGTTCGCGTACCGACGGGGCCTGGAAGGGCCGCGTGCCGGCGGCGGCCCGGCGGAGCGCGATGCGCCACCGCCGGGGAATCCGCCGCCGTACCGCCGAGACCGTCCGCCGCACCGGCGCCGGGCTCATCGCAGCGCCGGCTCCGCGTCGCTGCCGCTCGGCACGACCGACACGACCTTGCCGTCGGACGCGGACTCCAGCAGCGCCGCCGCCACCTGCACGGTACGCAGACCCTGTCGCAGGGTGACGATGTCGCTCTGCTTGCCCTCCACCGCGTCGCGGAAGCGCTCGTGCTCGACCAGCAGCGGCTCCCGCTTCGGGATGGCGTAGCGGACCATGTCGCCCTCGGCCACCCCGCGGAACGCGCGCAGCGCCTCCCACTCGGTGTCGATCGCGGCGTTGGCGTAGAAGGTGAGGTCCGCGGTGAGCGTGTCGGCGACGAAGCAGCCCTTGTCGCCGGTGACCACGGTGGACCGCTCCTTCAGCGGGCTCAGCCAGTTGACCAGGTGGTTGACCATGGTGCCGTCGGCGAGCGAGCCGACCACGGCGACCATGTCCTCGTGCAGCCGGCCGCTGCGGGAGACCGTGCGGGCGGCGACCGAGGTGTATTCCTGGCCGGTCACCCAGGCGGTCAGGTCGATGTCGTGGGTGGCCAGGTCCATCACCACGCCGACGTCGGCGATGCGGTGCGGGAACGGGCCCTGGCGGCGGGTGACCACCTGGAAGACCTCGCCCAGCTCGCCGGCCTCCAGCCGGGTACGCAGGCTCTGCAACGCCGGGTTGTAGCGCTCGATGTGGCCGACGCCGGCGACCAGGCCGGCCGTCTCGAACGCGTCGACCAGCTTGGTGGCCGCCTCGACGGACTGCGCGAGCGGCTTCTCGATCAGCGCGCAGACGCCGTTGGCGGCCAGCTCCAGACCGATCGACTCGTGCAGCGCGGTCGGGCAGGCGACCACCGCGTAGTCGACGCCCAGCGCCAGCAGGTCGCTCAGCTCGGCCACGACCGGCGCGCGCAGCGTGCCGGTCGTGTCACCGGCCGGGTCGACGATGCCGACCAGCTCGACGCCGTCCAGGTTGGACAGCACCCGGGCGTGGTTGCGCCCCATGGCGCCGAGGCCGATCAGCCCGGCGCGCAGCTTGCGCCCCCCGCTCATCGGGCACCGCCCGCGAGGTTCGCGGCGTCGGCGATCCGCTCCAGCTCGGCCTGGCTCAGCGACGGGTGCACCGGCAGCGACACCACCTCGGCGGCGGCCCGCTCGGTCTCCGGCAGCTCCCACGGGCCGGGCTGGCCGTCGGCGTTCAGGTAGGGCTTGAGCCGGTGGATCGGGGTCGGGTAGTAGACCGCGTTGCCGATGCCCAGCTCGGTGAGGCGGGCCTGGGCGGCGTCGCGGTCGCCGGTCACCCGCACCGTGTACTGGTGGTAGACGTGCTTCGCGCCGTCGGCGACCGGCGGGGTGACCATGCCGGTGATCGCGGAGTCGAGGAACTTGGCGTTCGCGCGGCGCTGCTCGGTCCACCCGGCGAGCTGGCCGAGCTGCACCCGGCCGATGGCGGCGGCCACGTCGGTCATCCGCATGTTGGCGCCGACGATCTCGTTGGCGTACCGCTGCTCCATGCCCTGGTTGCGCAGCAGTCGCAGCGTGCGGGCGAGCCCGGCGTCGGCGGTGGTGATCATGCCGCCCTCGAGGGAGTGCATGTTCTTGGTCGGGTAGAAGCTGAAGCAGCCGGCGGTGCCGAACGCGCCGACCGGGGTGCCGTTCAGCTCGGCGCCGTGCGCCTGGGCGGCGTCCTCGACGACGGCCAGGCCGTGCTGCTGCGCGATCGCCATGATCCGGTCCATCGCGGCGGGGTGGCCGTAGAGGTGCACCGGCATGATGCCGACCGTCTTCGGGGTGATCGCGGCGGCGACCGCCTCCGGGTCGACGCAGAAGGTGCCCGGCTCGATGTCCACGAAGACCGGCTCGGCGCCGACCAGCCGGACCGCGTTGCCGCTGGCGGCGAACGAGAACGAGGGCACGATGACCTCGTCACCCGGGCCGAAGCCGAGCGCCATCAGGGTGAGCTGGAGCGCGGACGTGCCGGAGTTGACGGCGACGCAGTGCCGGCCGGCGACCAGGTCGCCGAACTCCTCCTCGAACCCGGCGACCTCGGGGCCCTGCACGACCCGGCCGCTCCGCAGCACCCGGACAGCCGCCTCGATCTCGGCCTCGCCGATGATCGGTCGTGCTGGGGGAATGAACTCTGGATGCGGCCCGGCCATGGGGCTTCCTCCTGTCGACGCGTGACTGTGGGGGACGTTCGGGGGGATGGTAGCGGTCTGGACGGAAAACGCTGCGTTCGCGCTCAGTGTCCGACCGGATGTTCCGCGCTGTTCATGATCGACGGGTGACTCACACTTCCACCTCGTCGCGGGCAGGCCCCAAGCATGCTACCCGCAGCGCCGCGACGATCGCGGCGGCCATGCGTGGCACCTCCGCCGGCTCGAGCGGGGCCCGGGAGATCGCCATCCGCCAGTAGACCGGCCCGACGATCAGGTCGACCGCGGCCCGCCGGTCGGTGTCCGGCGAGAGTTCGCCGCGCTCCACCGCCCGGCCGATCAGGATCCGGCCGACGGCCTGCTGGTAGTCGTCCAGCGCGGTCTGCAACTTCTCGGCGATCTGGGGGTTGCGCGCCGCCTCGGCCAGCAGGTCGGGGATGATCTGCGCGGCCAGACGGTGACGCAGCGCACGTGCCATCACGTGCAGCAGGATCTCCAGGTCGCCCAGGAGGCTCCCGGTGTCCAGCAGCGGCAGGTTGCGCCCGGCCACCGCGGAGACCATGTCCAGCACCAGGTCGAGCTTGGAACGCCAGCGCCGGTAGATCGCGGTCTTGCTCACACCGGCCCGGCGGGCCACCGCCTCGATCGAGAGGCGACCGTAGCCGACCTGGGCCAACTCCTGCATCACGGCGGTGCGGATGGCGCTGGTGATCTCGCCGCGCAGCACCGCCGCGCCGGCCGGGGCACGCCTCTTCTCGGTCGTCACGTGGGACAATGTAGCGCAACGACGGTACGGTTGCGTCCCGACGTTCGGTGGACTACCTTCCATGCAGCAGCGAGGCGGCTCCTCCCCGCCCGGCCACGCTGGATGTCTTCACCGCACTGCTCCCCATCGGCACGAAAAGATCGGAGCGCCTGACCATGGCCAACACCGCGGTGGCCGACCCCGAATCCGGACTGACCCGGGCCCAACTGGCCGGGCGGTACGGGCTGCGGGTCGCCGGGGAACGACCGCCACTGGGCGAGTACGCCCGCCGGCTCTGGGCGTACCGACACTTCATGACCGCGTACTCGCGGGCGAAGGTCGCGTCCTCGCTGAGCAACACCCAGCTCGGCCAGCTCTGGCAGGTGCTGACACCGCTCACCAACGCGGCGGTCTACTTCCTGATCTTCGGCCTGATCCTGGCCCAGCACCGGAACGTGGACAACTTCATCGCGTACCTCTGCACCGGTGTGTTCGTGTTCATCTTCACCCAGACCGCGGCGACGAACGGCACCAGCGCGATCACCGGCAACCTGGGGCTGATCCGGGCGTTGCAGTTCCCGCGCGCCGCGCTGCCGATCACGGTCACCCTGGTGCAGCTCCAGCAGCTCCTCATGTCGATGGTGGTGCTGGCCGCCATCGTGCTGCTCACCGGCGAGCCGATCACGTTCCGCTGGCTGCTGCTGCCGGTGATGCTGCTGCTCCAGACGATCTTCAACGTCGGGCTGAGCATGGTCATGGCCCGCCTCGGCTCCAAGGTCGCCGACCTCAAGCAGATCATGCCGTTCGTGATGCGCACCTGGCTGTACGCCTCCGGCGTGCTCTACCCGGTGGCGCTGCTGCGCGAGCACCTGCCGTCCTGGGCGGCCAGCATCCTGGAGTGGAACCCGCCGCTGGTCTTCATCGAGCTGGCCCGCTACGCGCTGCTCGACTCCCACCAGCCCAACATGGTCAGCTCCCCGCCGAAGCTCTGGGCACTCGGCGTGTTCTGGGCGATCGTCATGGGCGTCGGCGGGTTCGTCTACTTCTGGCGCGGAGAGAAGGAGTACGGCCGTGGCTGAGCAGACCCTGCCGGTGAACGCCGGCACCGTGACCGACTCGGGCCGCGTCCCCACCGTCGTGGTGGACGACGTGCACGTGATCTACCGGATCCACAAGGGTGCCGCCGGTGGCACCACCCCGGTCTCCGCGCTCAAGCGGATCGTCTCCCGCACCAAGGCGCCGAACATCCGCGAGGTGCACGCCGTCAAGGGGGTGAGCTTCACCGCGTACGAGGGCGAGGCCATCGGCCTGATCGGCAGCAACGGCTCCGGCAAGTCGACCCTGCTGCGCGCCATCGCCGGCCTGCTCCCGCCGGCCCGGGGCGCGGTCTACACCCAGGGCCAGCCGTCCCTGCTCGGCGTGAACGCCGCGCTGCTCAACGACCTCTCCGGCGAGCGGAACGTGGTGCTCGGCTGCCTCGCCATGGGCATGCACCCGGACGAGGTCAAGCGCATCGCCCCGGAGATCATCGAGTTCTCCGGGATCAACGAGCGCGGCGACTTCGCCTCGCTGCCGATGCGCACCTACTCCTCCGGCATGGGCGCCCGGCTGCGCTTCGCCATCTCGTCGGCGAAGAAGCACGACGTGCTGCTCATCGACGAGGCGCTGGCCACCGGCGACCGCAAGTTCCGGGTCCGCAGCGAACAGCGGGTCCGCGAGCTGCGCGACAGCGCCGGCACCGTGTTCCTGGTCAGCCACTCGATCGGCTCGATCCGGGACACCTGCGAGCGGACCATCTGGTTGGAGAGCGGCGTCCTGCGGATGGACGGCCCCACCCAGGAGGTCTGCGACGCCTACGAGAACCAGAAGTAACCCGCCGGAGCGCACCGACCCGGGATCCGTCCGGGCGGTGCGCTCCGCCGTTCGCGTTAAGGTTTCCGGACCCATCCCCTTCACCCAGAGTGAGGTACGGCAATGACGCAGGACCACACCACCGCACCGGACGCCGCGCCGGCGAGCCCGGCACCCTGGCGCCCCACGCGTACGGTGGCCGTGATCCTCGCCGGGGGCACCGGGACCCGCCTCGGTCTGGGCATCCCGAAGCAGTTGCTGAAGATCGCCGGCAAGCCGATCATCGAGCACACGCTTGCCGTCTTCGAGGCCGCGCCGGAGATCGACGAGATCATCGTGCTGATGGCCACCGGCCACGTGCCGGACGCCGAGCGGATCGTCGCCGGCGCCGGCTTCCGCAAGGTCACCAAGGTGATCGAGGGCGGCGAGACGCGCAACGACACCACCCGGATCGCGCTCGACGCGGTCGGCGAGGGCGACGTCAACATCCTCTTCCACGACGCGGTCCGCCCGCTGGTCAGCGCGCGGATCGTGCGCGAGTGCGTGAACGCGCTCTGGAGCTACTCGGCCGTCGACGTGGCCATCCCGTCCGCCGACACGATCGTCCAGGTCGACGCGGACGACTGCATCACCGACATCCCGGTCCGGTCCCGGCTGCGCCGCGGCCAGACCCCGCAGGCGTTCCGCTCCGGCACCATCCGGGAGGCGTACCGCCGGGCCGAGGGTGACCCCGACTTCGCCGCCACCGACGACTGCGGCGTGGTGCTGCGCTACCTGCCCGGCACGCCGATCAAGGTGATCGACGGCTCGGACGAGAACATCAAGGTCACCCACCCGGTCGACGTGCACCTGGCCGACAAGCTGTTTCAGCTCGCCGCCGCCCAGGCGCCCCGGCTCACCCACCGCGGCTACGCCGAGGAGCTGACCGGCCGGACCATCGTGGTCTTCGGCGGCAGCTACGGCATCGGGCACGACCTCACCGAGCTGGCCCGCCGCTACGGCGCCCAGGTCTTCCCGTTCAGCCGGTCCAGCACCGGCACCCACGTGGAACGCGCCGAGGACGTGGCCGCCGCGCTGAAGACCGCGTTCGAGGCGACCGGCCGGATCGACCACGTGGTGGTCACCGCCGGCATCCTGGAGAAGGGCGCGCTCGCCGAGATGGACGACGAGACGATGGACCGTCTCCTGCACGTCAACTTCGTCGGCCCGGTCACCATCGCCCGCCAGTCGCTGCCGTACCTCCAGCAGACCAAGGGGCAGTTGCTGCTCTACACGTCCAGCTCCTACACCCGGGGCCGGGCCCGGTACGCGCTCTACTCGGCCACCAAGGCCGCGCTGGTCAACCTCACCCAGGCGCTCGCCGACGAGTGGGCGGAATTCGGCGTACGGGTCAACTGCGTCAACCCGGAACGCACCGCCACCCCGATGCGGACCAAGGCGTTCGGCGAGGAGCCGGAGCACACGCTGCTCGCCTCCGAGGCGGTCGCGCAGGCGTCCCTGGACGTGCTGATCTCCGAACTGACCGGTCAGGTGGTCGACGTCCGCCGGGCACCCGGCGAGCCGGTGGCCGACGTGCCGGCGCAGCCCGGCGCGCACCGGTCCGAACTGTCCACCCGCGCCTGACCCGAGGGACGTGCAGATGCGTGGTGACCTGGTCCGGAAGCTGCTCGCCCGGGTGCTGACCAGCGGGCTGGCGGTGCTGGCGTTCCTCGTCGTGGCACTCACCGGCGCCACCGGCGCCGGCCTGGCCGTGGCGGTGGCCGCGCTGGCCGCCACCGCCTGGGAACGCCGGGTCCGGCCCAGCGCCGACGGGCTCGTCGAGACGGTGCTGGTGGCCGCCGGGATCCTGGTCGGCTACGCCCGCCGGGCCGACGACGGGTTCGATCCGGCGCTGGCCGCCACCGCGCTGGTCCTGCTCGGGCTGGTGCTGCTGGTCGGCCCGCTGCGGCAGGCCGGCGCGCTGGAGATCCGAGCCGCCAACCTGCCGGTCCGCTCCTGGACGCCGCTGGTCGCCGCCCGGCTCGGCGACGCCCTGCTGGCGCTGCTCGCCCTGGTGGCGCTCGCCGCCGCGCTGACGCTGCCGGCCTGGCTGCCGCTGGCCGCCACGCTGCTGGTCGGCGCCGGCTGCGCCGCGATCGCGTCCGACCTCGCCCGGCGACGGTTCCGGCCGCCGGCCGGGGGCGGTCCGGTCGGCCGGGCGCTGCGTCGCCAGCAACCGGAGTTCGTGCTGCACTTCTCCGCCCCGCCCGGTTCGGAGTACCAGGTCACCATGTGGCTGCCCTACCTGGAGCGGATCGGCCGGCCGTTCCTGGTGGTGGTCCGCGAGCCCGAGTTCCTGTCCACCGTGGCCGCCGCCACCCGCGCGCCGGTGGTCCTCTGCCCCACGCTGAAGGCGCTCGACGAGGCGCTGGTGCCCAGCCTGCGGGCGGCGTTCTACGTCAACCACGGCGCGAAGAACGCCCACGTGATCCGGTTCCACCAGCTCACCCACGTGCAGTTGCACCACGGCGACAGCGACAAGGCGCCCAGCGCCAACCCGGTCTCGGCCATCTTCGACAAGATCTTCGTGGCCGGGCAGGCCGCGATCGACAGGTACGCCCGCGCCGGCGTGGAGATCCCCGCCGAGAAGTTCGTCGTGGTCGGCCGCCCCCAGGTCGAGGCCATCGAGGTACGCCAGGAGCCGACGTCGTCGTCGGCGCACCCGACCGTCCTCTACACCCCGACCTGGACCGGGCACCACGCCGACGCGAACTACTGCTCCCTGCCGGTGGCCGAGACGCTGGTCCGCCGGCTGATCGACCGCGGCGCGGCGGTGATCCTGCGCGCCCACCCGTACACCGACCGGAACCCGGCCTCGGCGCGGCAGCTCGCCCGGCTCACCGAGCTGCTCGCCGCCGACAAGGCGAAGACGGGCCGACCCCACCTGTGGGGCGCGGCTGCGGCCCGGGACCTGACGCTCACCGACTGCGTCAACCGCGCCGACGCGCTGGTCTCCGACGTCTCCGGGGTCATCTCCGACTGGCTCTACTCCGGCAAGCCGTACGCGGTCACCGACACCGGCGCCGACGGCGCGCACTTCGTCGAGCGGTTCCCGCTCGCGGCCTCCGGCTACGTGCTGCGCCGCGACATGTCCAACGTGGACGACGTGCTCACCGCGCTGCTCGACACCGACCCGAAGGCCGCGGAGCGCTGGACGGCCCGGACCCGCTACCTGGGCGACTTCCCCACCGACGGCTACGCCGAGGCGTTCCTCGCCGCCGCCCGCCGCGAGCTGGAACCGGACTGGGCCGTCCCGGCGCCGCGTCCGGCCTAGAGATAGGGGTCGAGCAGGGCGAGCACCGCAGCCGGGTCCTCGACGTGGGCGTGGTGGCCCAACCCGGGCAGGGTGGCCACCGGCACGCCGAACGCCTTGAGCTGCGCGTCCGTCACCATCGGATCCGTCTCGCCGCGCGCCAGCAGCACTTGCGCGTCGGCGGCGGCGGCCAGCAGGGCGGGCATGTCGGGCTCACCCACCGCGAACGCGGCCGGATCCATGGCCAGCCGCCACCGTCCACCGCCCCGCTCGTCGCCGCCGGGGTGGCTCCGGTGCCCGCGGCCGTCCTCCCGCCGCAGCCCCGCGTCGACCACCGGGTGGTCGGGGGCGAACAGGCCGGCGAGCCCGGAGACCCGCAGGTAGCGGCGGGCCGCCTCGTCACGGGTGGCGAACCAGGTCACCGGCCGGGCCGCCAACTCGTCCGCCTTGGCCAGCTCGGCCGGTGACCAGACCACCTTGATGCCCAGCCCGACCACCGCGTCGACCGGCAGGCCCCGCTGCCGGGCGGCGAGCGACAGCGCCACCACCCCGCCGAGCGAGTGCCCGAGCAGCACCAGCCGGTCGTGCGGGCCGAGCCGGAGCGCGTCGAGCCCGTCCGCCACCCGCCGCGCCAGGGCCGCGAACGAGTACCCGGCCTCCGACAACGGCGGTGACCAGCCGTGGCCGGCCAGGTCGGGGGCGAGCCAACGCCCCTGCCAGCGACGCTCCAGCAGCGGCGCCCAGGGCAACCACACCTCGCCGGTGGCACCCATGCCGTGCAGGAGCACCAGGTGGCGGGTCCCCGTCACATCGCCCATACGCCGCAGTCTGCCACCGCACGGACACCCCGCGCGAGACCACGCACGCCGGCACCGCCCCGGGCGAATGGAACGCGGTGATTGCCCTCGGACACCGGAGACACCACCGCGTCGTTCCACAACCTGGGCGCGGAGCGGTGTCGACGCGTCGGGCATGCCGGACGTTGCTTGCGCTCGCAGCGCTACGAACTTGATGGCGTGGACGGGTCACCCGTCCTGACCCGTCCACACCATCAGGTTTGCAGGCGCTGGACGTGACACTGGTGGGACGGCGAGTGGAACGCGGTGGATGTGTGGGCGCGCGTGAGACATCCCTGGCGTGCCAGTGCCTCACGGGGTGGGTTGTCCGGTTCGGCGGTGGTGGGCGGCACGCTGGCGGCGGAATCGTCGACGGGGTGGCGGCGTTGTATCCCGGTGCACGGCCGAGGAAGGCAAGCGCCCCCGCGCCGCCCCCCGCCCGGGAATGACGGTGGACCCCCGGTCGTTACACACAGTTCCGGCGCCGCGACGAGGCCCCCGCCCCGCGAGCAGCCGGATCCCCCGAGCTTCTTCTTGTGCGCCTGACGGTGCCCGCACCCCCCGGTGCGTTGACCCCCGAATGGAGCCCTCCCCATGAACACGATGCTGCGTAAGAGTGTGCTGGGTATTGCTGGTCTGGCTTTCACCGGTGGTGTGTTCGCCGGTCCGATCGCCGGTCACGTCGAGTCCGCGCACGCCGCCACCGCCAGCAAGCCGATCGCGGTCGCGAGTGTGCAGGGTGAGCAGTCCACGATCACCCTCAACGACGAGCAGACCGCCAACGTCAAGGCGATCATCGCCGCGACGAAGAAGGCCGGCCTGCCGGAGCGGGCGGCGGTGGTCTCGATCGCGACGGCGTTGCAGGAGTCGAAGCTGGAGAACCTGGGCCACCTCGGCGACCGCAACGACCACGACTCGCTGGGTCTGTTCCAGCAGCGCCCCTCCTCGGGTTGGGGCACGCCGGAGCAGATCACCGACCCGGAGTACTCGACCCTCGCGTTCCTGAAGGGGTTGAAGCAGGTCGACGGCTGGCAGGACATGCCGGTGACCAAGGCCGCCCAGACGGTGCAGGTGTCGGCCTACCCGGACGCGTACGCCCAGTGGGAGAAGCAGGCCACCGACCTGGTCGCCAAGCACTGGAACAGCTAAGACGGCATGAAGGCCGGCACCCCCAGCGGGTGCCGGCCTTCAGCGCGTACCGGAAACGGGTCAGGCGGAGTAGCCGCGCGTGGCCATCCAGTTCGCCAGGTCGATGGTGCTGATCCAGTACGCCGGCAGCGACGGGTCGGCCGAGTCGGCGATCCGTACGGTCCGGCCGTCGTTCTTGTAGCCGACCACGGCGATGTAGTGGCCGCCCGGGAACGAGTGCCAGCCGCCGTCGGTGTCGGTGGCGTCCCCGACGACGTTCGAGACCACGGCCCGGCCGTTGCTGACCGCGTTGACCACGTCGGCCTGGAGCCGGTCGATCTGGGCCCCGGTGGCCGTGCCCGGGATCATGCGGGTCCGGTACGGGTCGCCCTTGACCTGCTGGTTGAGCACCCGGGTGGTGTCCTCGGCCGAGTTGGTGCCCATCTCGGTGGTGCCGAGCGCGACGGCGAGCGTGTCCTGGCTGCGCTCGATGCCGGTGGCGCTGAGCGCGTTCCGCACCGCGGCCGGGCCGCAGTAGTAGTAGGTGGTCTGCGCCTGGTAGTCGTAGTCGAGCACCCTGCTCGACGGCGGCTTCGGCTTGGCCGTGCGGGTGGTGTCCGGGTCGGCGACCTTCGCCGACGGCGACGCCGTGGGCGACGCGCTGGGCGAGCGGCTGGGCGAGGCGCTGGGTGACGCGCTCGGCGACGGGGCGGCGATCCGTGCCTCACTGCGGCTGGCGGTGTCGCCCAGGCGGGAGCCGAGTTCCGCCACCGTGGCGGTGTTCTCCTGCCGGGTCGGCGCGTCGTCGTTGGCGGTCAGCGCGGCGCCGGTGCCGCCGGCCAGCACGAGGGCCGCGGCCGAACCGGCGATGATCTGGTACGGGCGCTGGGTCGCGAGGCGACGCAGGTGGCGCTTCAGGTGGTGCTTCACGGGTTTCCTCCACGGGGGTGGGCGGCACGCACCGGCCCCGCACATGGAGGAACCCACATGCGCTGGCGGGCGGAACGGCCACGGGACGTCGCCCGGGTTGCCGGGCGGACAGGGGTCGGAAAGCGGCGTCGCGTCAGGCGAGCGCCGGCACCCCGATGCCGTGGAGGCGGGGGGACGTTCGGGGGGTGGTGGGCACGAGGATGGAACTCCTTCCGTGTCCGCCGACCGGGTTAGCTGACGGATTCGGGCGGGAAGTACGCCCTACCGCGGGCCGTGGCTCGCGGATTCACCCCGATGGTGCGATGGGTCCCCGGTTCGTATTGCACGATTAGGCGGGTCGGCGCGGCGTCGCCATCTGCGATCGGGAACCGCACCGGACCGCGCCGACACTACCGGTGGGTACACGCCCTGCCAAGCGCTCTCACCTGCGCAAACGTCGTGGGCGACTACGGATTCGGAACAGTCGGTCACCGACTTCCCCCTATGGGACAAGCGGTCGCGTCGGCGCCCGTCCGGCAGGAAGCGGACATCCGGCGGGTGGAGAAACGGGCAGCGGGCGCAGCAGGGGCCATCGATCCGGACGCTCACCGGTGGGCGGCACCGGTGACCGGCGTCACCGCTTCCGGATAACGATTCGGTCGACGTCCCGTCGTGGGCGCCGGTGCGTGCCGGTCAGCCGACGCGGGCCGGACGCCACCGGGTCCCCGGTACGGCTGCCGGGGCCGGGAGGCGGGTCGCCGGCGAGACGCGGGACGCGGGTGCCGGCCGCAGCGCCGTGGTGGCCGCGTACGCCTCGGCGGCGAGCGTCCGGGCCGCCTCGGCGGCGAGTTCGGCGTCCCGCCAGGCCAGGCGCTCCCGTTCGGCGGCTGCCTCCCAGCCGGCCCGCCGCCCGTCGCGGATGGTCCGGGCCAGCACGATCTCCTGCTCGGCCGGGTGCCGGCGTGGGTCCCACCCGTTGCGGCGGGCCAGCACGTCGGCGAGTTGGCGGGCGGTCAGCTCGCCTCGCCAGTGCGCCGCCATGGCGGTGCGGTGCAGCCAACGCTCGCGCGCCGCGTACTCGGCGGGGGTGCGGGGCGTGTGCGGGGCGGGCAGCGCGCCGGCGGCGGCCAGGCGGCGGGCGGCGGCGTCCGACTCGTCGTAGGCGGTCCAGGCCCGGTCCGCCTCGCTCTGGGCGGCCAGCCACTGCTCGCGGCGACGGCGGGCGGTCTGCGCGGCCCCGGCGGCGGCCACCGCCACCTCGTCGGCGTACCGGGTCAGGTCGGCGCGGTGGAGCGCCTCCACGTCGACCGGTTCGGGTGCCGGGTCCACCGCGCCGTCGCGTTCCGGGCGCGCGACCAGCACGGCGAGCAGGACGAGGGCGAGCACGGTCAGGGCCGACCAGATGGCGGCGGCCTCGGGGACGGCGGTGAGGAAGTGGAGAAGAACGGTCTGCGACATGGTCGGCACCTCACGGGAGACAGTGGCGGGGAACTCCGCACGGCCGGTCGGGGCGGGGCGCGGCCGGAGTCCGGGCGCCGCCGGGCCGCCGAGGGCGGGTGCGGGGTGAGGTTCGGTGGGCGCGGTCACGGGCCGGGGCCCGTGGCGGGTCAGCGCGCGGGCGGGGCCCGCGGACCGGCCGGTGCCGGCGGCTGGCCGGCCGGGAACGGGTGCCGCCCGGTCGGGGGCACGGCCCCGCCCGCCGGCTGCGGCTCGGGAACGTCGACGCGGCTGCCCTGCCGATCGACGGCGGGGACGCCCTGTCGCTCGGTGACGGTGCTGCTGCGCCGCTCGACGACGGCGTCGCCGGGCCGACCGACGATGGAGGCGCCGGCAATCGCGTCGGCCCGCCGGTCGACGACGGTGTGGCCAGCCGGTGGCGGGCCGCACGACGGACCGGCGACCGGGCCGGCCACCGCCGGTGCGATCGGGGACACGCCGGTCGGCAGCGTGGCGGCCCCCAGCGAACAGGCGACGACCACGGCCAGGCTGGCCAGCATCCGTGCGGCCCAGCGCGCCACCCACCACACGGGACAGGTGAGCGCGATCGGAGCCACGGCTACAAATTACCGCCGATCCGGGCACAGCGCATCGTCGCCCGGCGTGTCGCGACGCCGCTGACCAGGGTGGACCGCTCAGTCCGGCCGGCGCCGCCCGGCGTACTCGATCGAACGGTCCGGCTCCCCGGCGGACGCCGCGCCGGTGTCGTCGGCGGCCGAACGCGGTGCGGGCACGCCGGGTGCCGGCGCAGCGGCGGCCGGGCCGCGACGGGCTCGGCGCGACGGGCCGAGGCGGCGCATCATCGGCTCCTCCACCCAGCGGTGCAGCGCCGCCGCGAGCGCCAGGGTGAGCAGCAGGAAGCCGAGCACCGCGAGCGGGCCCCGCCACCCGCGCAGCCCGGTCCCCCAGTGGCCGGTGAGCCGCAGCACGGTCATCATGACCAGCACGTGGACCAGGTAGAACGCGAACGAGACCTCACCGAGCCAGACCATCGGCCGGGACCGCCACGGGGTCCGCCGGCCCCGCACGTCGGCGTCCGCCGCCGCGGCGATGACCACCAGGTACGCGACGGCGAGCAGCGCCGCCCAGAACTCCGCCCGGATCCACAGCGCGGCGACCACCCAGGTGGCGACGAAGATCAGGCTGGCCGAGGTCAGCCCGGGGCCGCGCCAGCGGTCACGGCGCATCAGCTCGGCCGCCGCCGCCCCCATCCAGAACTCGATCGAGCGGGTGACCGGGAAGATCTGGGTGAACCACCAGCGCTGCTCCTCGGGCACCAGGTGCTGGCCGGGCCAGAGCGCCAGGATGAGCAGCGGCGCGGCGACCAGCGCGGCCCGGAGCACGCCGGTACGCGCCCGGCGCAGCCACGGCACCACCAGCGGCAGGCACAGGTAGAAGGCCAGCTCGCAGGAGAGCGACCAGCTCACGTTGTTGATGCTGTAGAAGTAGCCGTTGACCGGGATCCACGCCTGGACCAGGAAGAGGTTGCCGATCGCCGCCCAGGGCAGGACCGGGTCGGCGAACCAGGCCGCCACGGCCAGCGCCGCCAGGAACGTCACCACGTGGTTCGGGTAGATCTTGGCCGCCCGGCGGCGCAGGAACGTCCACCCCGACTCGCCACCCCGGTACGACCAGACCAGCACGAATCCACTCAGGATGAAGAAGAACTCGACGCCGGAGAGCCCCAGGCTGAAGACCTTGCCCATCACCGTCTTCCACTGCGGCTCCGCGATGATCTGCATGGTGCCCGCGTGGAAGCCGAAGACCAACAGGGCCCCGATCCACCGCAGCCCGGTCAGCGACGGCAGACGCGGAGCACGGGTGGTGGTCGGGGCACTGGTCATCCCGGGCACCTTACCGGGTCGCAGGGCGCGGGTTCCGGCACGGCGACGTCCGGGCCGGTGCCCGCGGACGGCGGATAGGATTTCCGTTCCTGCCCGGCGGGGCCCCACCGGGCCCGCCGGACCCGTACGGAAGGTGAGCAACCGGATGCACCAGCGGATCCTCCTCCGCGCCCGCAAGGGCCCGTTCGACGTCCTGACGCCCGAGGAGACCTTCGCCGGCAACTGGATCAGCGACAACACCGGCAACCTGGTCTTCAGCCACGCCGCACACAAGCTGCTGGCCACCTCCACGGCGGAGGTCACGTCGACCCGGAAGCTCGCCGACCCGCGCGACGCCGACGAGATCAACGAACGGTACGACGTCTTCGTCGTACCGTTGGCCAACGCGTTCCGGCGCAGCTTCATCAACCGCCTCGAACCGATGACCCGGCTGATCGAGCGGCTGAAGATCCCGGTGGTGGTCCTCGGCGTCGGCGTGCAGACGAACGTCGACGGCGACCGGGAGTACCTGCGCCAGATCGACGAGCCGGTGAGCGCGTTCTGCCGGGCGGTGCTCGACCGCTCGCACAGCATCGGGGTGCGCGGCGAGATCACCGAGAGCTACCTGCGTACGCTCGGCTTCTCCGCGGTGGAGCAGATCGGCTGCCCGTCGATGTTCCTGCACGGGGACACGTTCACGCTGGAGAAGACCCGGCCGGAGCTGACCACCGACGACCGGATCGCGCTGACCATCTCCCCCTACGTCTCCTCGATGGCCCCGGTCGTCCGCCGCCACCGGGAGCGCTACCCGAACCTGTGCTACGTGCCGCAGGACCTGCGCACGCTCGGCACGCTGCTCTACGGCGACGCGCCCGAGCACCGGGGCAAGAGCAGCGAGATGCCGCTGCACACCTCGCACCCGCTCTTCGTCGAGGACAAGGTGCGGATGTTCGTCGACCCGTGGACCTGGATGTCGCACCTGTCCGGCTTCGACTTCAACTTCGGCACCCGGATCCACGGCACCATCACGGCGCTGATCGCCGGCACCCCCGGCTACCTCTTCGCGCACGACTCGCGCACCCTGGAGCTGGCCCGCTACTTCGGCATCCCGCACCGGATCATGCGGGACGTGCCGGCCGACGTCGACGCCGCCGACCTCTACGCGGAGGCCGACTACACCTCGCTGACCGGGGGCCACAAGGCCCGCTTCGACACCATCACCGCGTTCCTGGCCAAGCACGACCTCGGCACCTCGTTCGCCGACGGCGACAGCGCCGCGGCGTTCGACAGGCGGGTCGCGGAGACGGAGTTCCCGCCGGCCGTGCGACCGGCCGCCGCCACCCCGCCGGCCGAGCTGCTGACCCGCATCCAGCGGCTCAGTGACGAGAACCGCCGGCTCGCCGACACCGTGCGCACGCTGCGCGCGCAGGGGCTGCGCGAGCGGATCAAGCAGGCCGTCCCGGACCCGGTCCGCCGTCTGCTGCGACGTTGATCCGTCGTACGCCTGTTCGATCGCCCGGGGTACGATCGCCTGCGTGTCCGACGTCGCGTACCAGCCCTCGATGCTCGACCTGGCCGAGCACGGCCCGACCCTGGGTCCGCTCGCGGGCCAGGTGCGTCGGCACGAGCTGAGCCGGGGCGCGTGGGTCGACCACCTGCCCGGCTGGGTGCGGGGCTCCGACGCGGTGCTCGACACGCTCCGGCACGACGTGCCGTGGCGGGCCGAGCGTCGCGCCATGTACGACACCACCGTCGACGTGCCGCGCCTGCTGTGCTGGTACGCCGGCGGCCGACCGCTGCCGCACCCGGTGCTCGCCGCCGCCCGCGACGCCCTCACCCGGCACTACGCGCCCGAGTTGGGCGAGCCGTTCGTCACCGCCGGCCTGTGCCTCTACCGCGACGGCCGGGACAGCGTCGCCTGGCACGGCGACACCAAGGGCCGCTCCGCGCACACCGACACCATGGTGGCGATCGTCTCGTTCGGCTCGCCCCGCCCGCTGCTGCTGCGCCCCCGGGGCGGGGGCGGCCCCGGCCTGCGCTTTCCGCTCGGCCACGGCGACCTGGTGGTGATGGGCGGCTCCTGCCAACGCACCTGGGAGCACGCCGTGCCGAAGACCACCCGCCCGGTCGGTCCCCGGGTCAGCGTCCAGTTCCGCCCCGCCGGGGTGGCCTGACCCGGCCCCGTGCTAGAAACAACTCCCAGGGTCGATCACGCCCCCGTCACCCGAGAAAAAGGGCGAGGCGATGACCCAGTTCCCCACGTGGGCCGTGCACGGCGACGGCCGGTCGGTACGCCCCGGCGACGTGGTCCATCCCGACGAACGGCTCTCCTGGCCGCGCACCGTCGGGGTGGGCGTGCAGCACGTGGTCGCCATGTTCGGCGCCACCTTCACCGTGCCGCTGATCACCGGCTTCCCGCCGGCCACCACGCTGTTCTTCTCCGGCCTGGGCACGCTGCTGTTCCTGCTGATCACCGGTAACCGGCTGCCGTCGTACCTCGGCTCGTCGTTCGCGTTCATCGCCCCGGTGATCGCCGCCAAGACCGACGGCGGCATCGGCGCGGCTCTCGGCGGCATCGTGGTCGCGGGCGCCGCGCTGGCGCTGGTCGGCGTCGTGGTGCACGTGGCCGGCGCGCGGTGGATCGACGCCCTGATGCCGCCGGTGGTCACCGGCGCGATCGTCGCGCTGATCGGGCTCAACCTCGCCCCGGTCGCCTGGGACGGCGGCGGCGCCGGCACCGGCGTCAAGGCGCAACCGCTGATCGCCGTGGTCACGCTGCTGGCGATCCTGGTCACCACCGTGCTCTTCCGCGGCTTCCTGGCCCGGCTGTCGATCCTGCTCGGCGTGGTGGTCGGCTGGCTGGTCGCGGCGCTGACCGGCCAGCTCGACCAGCAGGCGGTCACCGGGCTGCGGCAGGCCGCCTGGGTGGGGTTGCCGGAGTTCCACACGCCCAGCTTCAGCCCGCGCGCCGTCGTGCTGGTCATCCCGGTCATCCTGGTGCTGATCGCGGAGAACGCCGGGCACGTCAAGGCGGTCGCGGCGATGACCGGCCGCAACCTCGACCGGCAGATGGGTCGCGCGTTCCTCGGCGACGGCGTCGCCACCGTGCTGGCCGGCTCCGGCGGCGGTTCCGGCACCACCACGTACGCGGAGAACATCGGCGTCATGGCCGCGACCCGCGTCTACTCCACCGCCGCGTACTGGGTGGCCGGCGGCACGGCGATCCTGCTCGGGCTCTGCCCGAAGTTCGGCGCGTTGATCCTCACCGTGCCGGCCGGTGTGCTCGGCGGCGCCACCACCGCGTTGTACGGCCTGATCGCGGTGCTCGGCGCCCGCATCTGGATCGAGAACCGGGTCGACTTCCACGACCCGGTCAACCTGTTCACCGCCGCGGTCGCGGTGATCGTGGGCGCCGCCAACTACACGCTGACCGCCGGTGACCTGTCCTTCAACGGCATCGCGCTGGGCACCGCCGCCGCCCTGGTGATCTACCACGGCATGCGCCTGATCGCCCGCCTGCGTGGCACCACCCCCGAGCCCCGCCAAGCCCCCGAGCCCGAACTCTGACCCCGGCTCCCCGTCCCCCGTCCCCCCGTCCCCGCGTCCCCGCGTCCCGCCGATCTTGCACTTACGGCCTCGGAAATGCCGGCTTCACCCGGAAGATGCGGGCGGCAAGTGCAAGATCGACGCGGGGGTGGGGGTGGGGGTGGGGGTGGGGGCAGGGGGTCAGTCGCGGTCGATGTGGTGGCCGATGACGGTGGGGCCCAGCATCACGGCGAAGCCGGAACCGTCGCGGCGCGGGTCGGCCGGAGGGAGGTCCACCGGGTCACCGTTGGCCGTCGCGCCCACCGGCCGCGGGCCGATCCAGGCCACGGACAGCTCCAGCTCACCCTTGAGCAGCCGCTGCGCGCGCACGCCGCCGGTCGCCCGTCCCTTCGCCGGGTACGCCTGCATCGGCGTCACCTTGACCGTGGCGCCGGTCGAGGTGACCACCATCGGCTCACCGTGCCGCGGTTCGTCGGTGCGGACCGCGCCGAAGAAGACCACCCGCGCGCCCGCCGGGAGGTTGATGCCGGCCATCCCGCCGCCCTTGACGCCCTGCGGTCGCACCAGGGACGCCGCGAAGCGCAGCAACGACGCCTCCGAGGAGACGAACGCCAGCGCCTCGGCGCCGTCGGTCAGCCAGGACGCGCCGACCACCTCGTCCCCCTCCCGCAACGAGATCACCTCGAACTCGTCCGAGCGGACCGGCCAGTCGGGCGCGCACACCTTCACCACGCCCTGCCGGGTGCCCAGCGCCAGACCGGGCGACCCCTCGGCGGACGGGCCCAGCGGCGTCAGCCCGACCACGGTCTCCCCCGGCGCCAACGGCGCCAACTCGGCGGCCGACATGCCGCCGCGCAGCGACACCGTGCCGGACTGCTCCGGCAGCACCGGCAACGGCAGGACGTCGATCTTGAACGCCCGGCCGGCGCTGGTGACCAGCAGCACCCGCCCCCGGGCGGTGGAGTGCACCACCGCGCGTACCGCGTCGTGCTTGACCCGGCCGCTGCGGCGACGCGCCTCGGCCGCCTCCTCCGACTCGGCGGCGGTCCGGGCGACCAGCCCGGTCGCGGAGAGGATCACCTGGCACGGGTCGTCGGCGACCTCCAGCGGGCCGGCCGGCACCGAGGCCGCGAGGACCTCCTTCAGGTCCCCGTCGACCAGCGTGGTGCGCCGCTGCGCGCCGAACTGCTTCACCACCGCAGCCAGCTCGTCGGAGACCAGCTTCCGCAGCACCTTCTCATCGTCCAGGATCGTCGACAGCTCGGCGATCTCCCCGCGCAGCTTCTCCTGCTCGGCCTCCAGCTCCAGCCGGTCGTACCTCGTCAACCGACGCAGCGGGGTGTCCAGGATGTAGCTGGCCTGGATCTCGGAGAGCTTGAACTTCTGCATCAGGCCGTCCTTGGCGGCCTGGGCGTCCTCGCTGGCCCGGATCAGCTTCACGACCTTGTCGATGTCGAGCAGCGCGATCAGCAGCCCGTCGACCAGGTGCAGCCGCTCCTCCCGCTTGCGCTTGCGGTACGCGGTGCGCCGGGTCACCACCTCGTAGCGGTGGGCCAGGAACACCTCCAGCAGCTCCTTGAGCCCGAGCGTGCGCGGCTGGCCGTCCACCAGCACCAGGTTGTTCACGCCGAACGACTGCTCCAGCGGGGTGAGCCGGTAGAGGTCGGCGAGCAGCGCCTGCGGGTTGACCCCGACCTTGCACTCCACCACCAGGCGGGTGCCGTTCTCCCGGTCGGTGAGGTCCTTGACGTCGGCGATGCCGGTCAGCCGCTTGGTCTTGTTGACCTCGTTGGTGATGGCCGCGATGACCTTCTCCGCGCCGACGCCGTACGGCAGCTCGGTGACCGTGATGGCCTGCCGGCCCCGGCTGCCCTCCAGCGGGCCGATCTGCACCCGGCCCCGCATCCGCACCACACCGCGCCCGGTCTCGTACGCCCGGCGCACCTCGTCCAGGCCGAGCAGCAGCCCGCCGGTGGGCAGGTCGGGGCCGGGCACGAACTCCATGAGTTTGTCGAGCGTGGCGTCCGGGTGGTTGATCAGCCAGCGGGCGGCCTGGACCGCCTCGCCGAGGTTGTGCGGGATCATGTTGGTCGCCATTCCGACCGCGATCCCGGACGCGCCGTTGACCAGCAGGTTCGGGAAGGCGGCCGGCAGCACGGTGGGCTGGGTCAGCGAGCCGTCGTAGTTGGGCTCGACGTCGACGGTGTCCTCGCCCAGCTCGCCGACGAGCAGCATGGCCTCCCGGGACATCCGGGCCTCGGTGTAGCGCGCCGCGGCCGGGCCGTCGTCCGGGCTGCCGAAGTTGCCGTGCCCGTCGATGAGGGGCACGTTGAGCGAGAAGTCCTGCGCCAGCCGCACCATCGCGTCGTAGATCGCGGTGTCGCCGTGCGGGTGGTAGCGACCCATCACGTCGCCGACCACACGGGCCGACTTGACGTGCGACCGGTCCGGCCGGAACCCCGACTCGTGCATGGACCAGAGGATGCGTCGGTGCACCGGCTTGAGCCCGTCCCGGGCGTCCGGCAGGGCGCGGGAGTGGATGACCGAGAACGCGTACTCCAGGTAGGAGTCGGAAACCTCGGTGACCAGCGGGTTGTCGAAGACCCGGGCGCCGGCCTGGTCGAAGGCGGAGAGATCCGCCTTCGCGCGGTCGTCCTTGCGGCGTGCCATGGTGCAGCTTCCTTCCGAAACGAACGCGGTGGTCAGGCGTCGATGGCGTCGCGGTCGACGCGGTCGGCGGACTCGATGAGCCAGTTGCGGCGGGGCTCGACCTTCTCCCCCATCAGCAGTTCGAGGATGCGCTCGGCGGCGTCGACGTCGTCGAGCGTGATCCGGCGGACCGCCCGGGTGGCCGGGTTCATGGTGGTCTCCCACAGCTCGTCGGCGTCCATCTCGCCCAGACCCTTGAAGCGCGGGATCGGGGTGACGATCTGCCTGCCGGCCTTCTCCAGCTTGCGGACCGTCGCCTCCATCTCGGCCTGGGTGTAGGTGTAGACGGTCTGCGGGCTGCGTCCCCTGGTGGTGATCTTGTGCAGCGGCGGCATCGCGGCGTAGAGCCGGCCGGCCTCGATCAGCGGTCGCATGTACCGGGCGAAGAGCGTGATCAGCAGCGTCCGGATGTGCGCGCCGTCGACGTCCGCGTCCGCCATGATCAGGACCCGGCCGTAGCGCAGCGTGGACAGGTCGAACGTCCGCCCGGAGCCGGCGCCCAGCACCTGCACGATCGCCGCGCACTCGGCATTGTCCAGCACCTGCTGGAGGTTGGCCTTCTGCACGTTGAGGATCTTGCCCCGGATCGGCAGCAGGGCCTGGTACTCGGAGGATCGGGCGAGGCGCCCTGTCCCGAGGGCGCTGTCCCCCTCCACGATAAATAATTCACTTCTGTCGATGCCTGACGCGCGGCAGTCGACCAGCTTGGCCGGCATGGCCGCGCCCTCCAGCGCGGTCTTGCGGCGGGCCGCGTCCTTCTGCTGCTTCTGGGTGAGCCGGACCCGGGCCGCGTCGACGATCTTCTGGAGCACCGTGCGGGCCTCGGCCTTGGTGCGGCGGTCGTCGAGCCAGCTCTTGAGGTGCGCCTCGACCAGGCCCTGGAGCACCTTGGTGATGCCGGCGGTGGAGAGCTCATCCTTGGTCTGCGAGGTGAACTGCGGCTCCGGGATCCGCACGTGCACCACGGCGGTCATGCCCTCCAGGACGTCGTCCAGCGTGGGCGCGTCCTCCTTGGGCTTGAGTAGGCCCCGGGTGGTGCGGGCGGCCTCGGCGAGGGTCCGGGCCAACGCGCGCTCGAAGCCCTTGCGGTGGGTGCCGCCGTGGGCGTTGCGGATGGTGTTGGTGAAGCACTCGACGGTGCGCTCGTAGCCGGTGCCCCAGCGGAACGCGATCTCGACCTCGGCGCGGCGCTGCACGTTGGACTGCATCACGCCGTTGGCGTCGGCGGCGTTCTCGCGGTAGGTGCCCTCGCCGGTGACCAGCAGCGTGCCGGAGACCGGACGGTCACCGGCCGGGGCGAGGAACTCCACCATGTCGGTCAGGCCGTCGGGGAAGTGGAAGCGCTCCTCCACGGCCTGCTCGCCGGTCTCGTCGCACAGCCGGTAGGCCACGCCGGGGACCAGGAAGGCGGTGTTGCGCAGCTTGAGCCGGACCGCGTCGGTGTCGAGCGCGGCCCCGGTCTCGAAGTATCGGGGGTCGTGCCACCAGCGGATCGAGGTGCCGGTGCGCTGACCGCGCTTCATGGCGCCGACGACCTGGAGACCGGGACCGGGGGTGAACGGCGCGTCCGGGCCGTCGCCGTCGAAGATCCCGGGCACGCCGTGGCGGAACGACATGGCGTGCACCTTGCCGGCGCGGCGGACCGTGACGTCGAAGCGGCGGGAGAGCGCGTTGACGGCGGAGGCGCCGACGCCGTGCAGGCCGCCGGAGGTCTTGTAGCCCGAGCCGCCGAACTTGCCACCGGCGTGCAGCCGGGTGAGCACCAGCTCGACGCCGGAGATGCCGGACTTGGCGTGCACGTCGGTGGGGATGCCGCGACCGTCGTCGTCGACCTGGACCGAGCCGTCGGCGTGCAGGATCACGTCGACGGTGGTGGCGTGACCCGCGACACCCTCGTCGGTGGAGTTGTCGAGGATCTCGTTGACGAGGTGACCCACGCCACGGCTGTCGGTGGAGCCGATGTACATGCCGGGGCGCTTGCGGACGGCGTCGAGGCCCTCCAGGTGGGTCAGGTCGTCGGCCCCGTAGAGCGTCTCAGGCTGTGCGGTCAACTGGTCGTACTCCCAGGTCTCGGCGGTGTGGTGCCGTTCACCGTGAGCGGTCCCCACGGCGATCGCCGGGCGCGGCGCGCCGCAGCGAGCCTAGCCCGGCGCTCCGACAGCTCCGATGCACCCGGTGCGGTGCGTTGTCCGGCGGGCCTGCCGGCCGCCGGACGGTGGCGGTGGGAAGGCGTCCGTGCACGACAACGATCGGACCTGCGGACGTCTTCCCGGCGCCCGCGGGCGGACTGTCGACACCGGTCGCGACCGTGTGTCCAGCCATTGACGCCCGTCACACGCCCGTGATCTGATCGCCCCCTCAGAGGATCTTTCACGTTTCTATCTGTGAGGGTGAGGTGGGGCATGTCCGTGTTCCGTCGTTCCGTGCTCGTGGCGGCGCTGGCGCTCGCCACGGCAGCGCTGCCGGCCGCCGCGGCGCCCGCCGCGCCCGCCGCCGCGGCGCTGCCCACCGCCGCGGTGGCGCTGGGTGACAGCTTCATCAGTGGCGAGGGCGCCGGCGCGTACGCCCCGGTGGTCGACGTCAACGGCGTCGCGCAGGGCTTCCCCGGGTGGTCGGCGGCGAACGCCAACGCCTACTTCTGCCACCGCTCACCGAACGCCTCGCTGTTCCGGGCCGACCTGCCGGGCATCGCCGCGCGGTTCAACCTGGCCTGCTCGGGCGGGCAGCCGTACGACATCGCCAACGCCTCGGCCTCCCGGACCAAGGGCCGGCAGGTGGCCGCCCAGCTCGACCAGCTCCGGTCGGTGGCCCGGACCCACGACATCGACCTGGTGCTCGTCGGCCTCGGCTCGAACAACAGCTCGTTCACGTTCGGCAGCGTGGCGGAGAAGTGCGCCAACCGGTTCATCGCGGACGCGTGGACCGGCTGGTGGGAGTTCTGGGCGTACCTGGGCGGGCCGGTGGAGCAGAAGCCGTGCACCGACGCCGACCTGGGCACCGCCGCGCAGTTCTCCGCCGCCACCGCGGAGACCACCGCGGCGCTGCGGCAGTTGCTCACCACGCTCGACGAGGTCGACGCCGACGGCCAGCACCGGGTGGTGTTCCAGGACTACACCAACCCGCTGCCGTACGAGCTGGACCAGAGCTACTGGAGCGAGGACAGCCGGGACGACACCCGGGACAAGTTCCGCGCGCTGGGCGCGGAGCGGTACGCGGCCGGCTGCCCGATCCACCGGGCCAGCCTGGCCCCCGGCCAGCGCTTCTCCCAGGGGCTCGGCACGCTGGTCAGCTCCGTACGCGGCACGCTGGCCGCCGAGTTCCCGGCCGACGACCTGGTCTACCTGAACGTGCAGCGGGCGTTCGACGGCGCCCGGCTCTGCGAGTCGGCGGGTAGCCCGGCCAACGCGCTGGCCACCCCGATCCGGCTGATGGACGGCCCGAGCGGCACCTTCGTCACCAGCCTCTCCGGCTACGACAAGCTGGACATCCAGCGGATCGCGAACGCCTGCGGGACCTACTTCCAGACCTGCCAGGAGTCGTGGCACCCGAGCGCCGCCGGCCACCAGGTGCTCGGCCGCTGCCTGAGCGGAGCGGCGGTGACCGGCGCACGCGCCGTGTCCTGCGTCCGCGCCCCGGACGGCACGATCAGCGTGAGCTGACACCGTCGATCAGCGTGAGCTGAGGCCGTCGGCCGGCGTCCCCGTCCCGGGAGCGCCGGCCGGCGCGGTCCGGCGTGCGGAAGCGACAGCCGGTCGGGCACGGCCGGGGCGACATCACGAACGACCCAGCTCGACAGGCGGCGGCGGCCTGGTCGGGCCCGCCCGCCGCGCGAACCGCCGGCCGGACGAGCACGGGCCGCGCAGCCCGGTCGACACACCGCCCCCGCAGCCCGGTCGAGCACCGGCGGCGCGGTCGGTCAGGCGCGGGTCGCGGTGCCGAGCACGTGCGGCGAGGCGGGTGCCGGGATCCCGGCGGCGGGGAAACGGAACCGGTCCAGCTCGGTCACGGTGAAGCCGGCGGCCCGGATCGCGCCCACGGTGTCCCGGGCGGTGTGGCAGCCGGCGCAGAGCAGCGGCCAGAGCGTCGCGTCGGCGAGACGCTGGGCCCGACGCAGGCCCGGTGTCGGGGCGACCACGTGCTCGTAGAAGCGCAGCTCGCCACCGGGTCGGAGCACCCGGCCCGCCTCGCGCAGCGCCGCCGCCTGATCGGGCACGGAGCAGAGCACCAGCGACAGCACCACCGCGTCGGCGGCACCGTCGGCGACCGGGAGCGCCTCGGCCAGGCCGGCGGCGACGGTCACCGGGACCGGGGCGGTGGACGCGACGGCACGGGCGAGGGCGCGCAGCCGGGGTTCCGGCTCCACGGCGAGCACCCGGGTCACGGTCGGCGGGTAGTGCGGCAGGTTGCGTCCGTTGCCGGCGCCGACCTCGACGACCCGGCCGTGCAGCCCGGCCACCAGGCGGCCCCGGTGCGTGGCCGCGCCGGCGGCGTCCATGGCGACGCTGGCCCGGGCGAAGAGCCGGGCGAAGACCGGGTGCGAGACGCCCATCAGCGAATGGCCGGGCGGGCGCCGAGGCTGAGCAGGAGCGGGCCGGCCGCGCCGTCGACCAGGTCGCCGAGGCGTACGCCGTCGAGCACGGCGAGGAAGGCGGCCTGGGCCCGGCGCAGCTCGCCGCGCAGCCGGCAGCCGCTGACCAGCGGGCAGGCCGGTTCGGCGCAGTTGACCACCTCGTCGTCGCCCTCGAAGGCGCGCACCACCGCGGCGACTGTCACGTCGCCGGCGTGCTCGGCGAAGGCGACCCCGCCGGAGCGCCCGCGGATGGTGACCAGGACGCCGAGCCGCTGCAACCGCTGCACCACCTTGGCCACGTGGCTGCGCGGCAGGGCGAGCCGGGTGGCCAACTCGTCCACCGTGGCCCGGACCGGGGACGCCGCGGTCAGCATGGCGATCCGCAGTGCCATGTCGGTCGACCGGTTGAGCCTCACGCCCCGACATTAGTCATTGGACGCCGGAAGGAGACAGGCCGTGCTCCCGGAATCCTCCGCCGCCGCGGGGGGCCGGTCCTGGACGGGATCGCGCCCAGGCACGCCTCGCGTCGGGTCCACCCACCGCTTGCTACCCGCCGGTAGCTAGGCTGGGCCGGTGAGTGGCGAGTACGCGCAGGAGTTCGTGGACGTCGACGGCGCCCGGATCGGCGTCCAGGTCTATCCGGAGCCGGCCGGGCCGCCCGGCGCGCCGGTGGTGGTGATCTGGCCGGCGATGGGCGTCCGGGCCCGCTACTACCGCCCGTTCGCCGCCGCGCTGCGCGACGCGGGGCTCGCGGTGATCGTGGCGGACCTGCGCGGCACCGGGGAGAGCACCCCCGCACCGGCCCGCACCTGCCGGTACGGCTACGCGGAGCTGGCCACCGACGTCGGCGCGGTGCTGGACGCGCTCAAGCCCCGCCTGGACGGCCGCGTCCGGGTGCTGCTCGGGCACTCCCTCGGCGGGCAGGTGGCGGTGCTGCACCAGGCGTTGCACGACGCCGGCCGGGTGGACGGGCTGGCGCTGGTGGCGGTGGGCCTGCCGTGGTGGCGCCGCTACCCGGGGCGGCGCGGCTGGGGCGTGCTGCCCTACACCCAGGGCATCGCGGCGGTGACCCGGCTGCTGGGCGTCTGGCCCGGCTGGGGCTTCGGCGGCCGGCAGGCGCGCGGCGTGATCCGGCACTGGGCGCACACCGCCCGTACCGGCCGGTTCCCGACGCTCGACGGCGTCGACGCGGAGGCCGCCGTGCGGCGGGTCCGGACCCCGGTGCTCGCGGTCAGCGTGGACGACGACCAGTACACGCCGCACGAGACGCTGGATCACCTCTGCGACAAGCTGACCGCCGCGCCGGTGACCCGGCACCGCTACTCGGCCGCCGAGGCGGGCGCCGCGCTGGACCACTTCACCTGGGTACGCGCGGCGGCGCCGCTGGCCGCCCGGGTGGCCGCGTTCGCCGGCGCCCTGCCGAGACGAAACCCGGGGGCGTGAGCGGGCCGAGGACGGGTATGCCGCACCGCCCGAACACGGCGGAGGGGGATCAGATGTCCGAACGGCACACCGCGTTGCGCTCGATGCACGACCTGGGCCTGGCGGCCTGGTTCGGCGGCTCACTGATGGGGGCGCTCGGCGTCAACGGCGCGGCGGCACGAATCGACGACACGACTCAGCGGCTGCCGGTGGCCTCGGCCGGCTGGGCGCGGTGGACCCCGGTGAACGCGGCGGCGATCGGCGCGCACCTGGCCGGCGCGGTCGGCGAGCTGGTCACCGAGAGCCCACGGATGGCCCGGCAGGCCGGGGTGGGGAAGGTGAGCGCGGTGAAGACCGCGCTCACCGTCGGCGCGCTGGCGGTGACCGGCTACAGCCGGTTGATCGGCATGCGACTGGAGAAGGCGGGCGGGCCGCCCGTCGACGGGATCACCGAACCGAACCACCACACGCCGGCCTCGGTCGCGGCCAGCCAGCGGCAGATGAAGATGCTCCAGTGGGCGATTCCGGCGCTGACCGGCGCGCTGGTCGTGGTGACGGCGTACATGGGCGAGCAGCAGAAGCCGGGGCAGGTGTTCCGGGGCATGCTGGGCCGGGCCAACGGGCTCGTGTCCACGCCGAAGAACCTCGGCAAGATGGCCGCCATGGGCGCGGCCGGGCGTCATCTGGTCGCGTCCGGCCGCTGAGACCACCGCGCGGCCGGCGACCCACATCGGGGTGGGTCGCCGGCCGCGCGGTGTTCCCGTCTCAGGAGCCGGTGCCGTCCTCCCCCGCAGCGCCCGGCGCGGACGGCTCGTTGTCCGGCACCGGCGACCCGGTCACCGGACGTCCGGTGTCGTCCACCAGGCCCGGGGCCATGCTGCCGCCGTGCGCCTCCTCGGCCTCCCGGGTCGCCCGGGGGTCCCGGCCGTCCGGGGTCGTCTCGTCCCGCCGTTGCGCCACGTGTCCCCCTCGCTGTCGTCCCTGGCCGGTACCCGTGCGGTGGCCGGGAAAACCTCAGGCGCGCGCGGCGGCCGGCACCGCACCGAGCAGTTCGGCGAGACGGGTGGCGTCCCGTTGGGCCTGGTCGCCGCAGCAGTTGTTGGTCAGCACGTGCAGCTCGGCGCACTGGTCGGCCAGCTCGCGCAGCAGCACGGACCAGTGCCGCAGCTCCGACTCGCCGTAGGCGTAGCGGAACCGCTCCTGCTTGTCGCCGCCGGCCCAGGCGTCGCTGTGCCCGTGGAACCGGACCACCGCCAGGTCGGTGGTGGCGACCAGGATCGGCGGCACCGAGGAGACGTGTCCCTGCGGCATGTCCACACAGCCGTAGCCGAGCCCGTGCTCGCGCAGGAACGTCACGGTGTCGACCGCGGCGTCGCCGGTGAACCAGGAGGAGTGTCGCAGCTCGACGGTGACCGGGAAGGGCCGGCACCGCTGCGCGGCGGCCACGATCCGCCGCCGGGCCGCGTCGCCGCGGGCCAACCACGGCGGGAACTGCAACAGCACCGCGCCGAGCCGGTCGGCCGCCGCGAGCGGCGCCAGCGCCGCGTGGAACCGGTCCCACAACTCGTCGTACGCCCCGGCGGACAGGTCGCGCCACCGGATCCGGCTCGGGCCGCCGGCCGGCCGCAGGTCCTTGGGCAGCGCGTCGACCGGCGTGTGGTGGCCGGTGAAGAGCCGGAACGCCTTGACGTCGAAGGTGAAGCCGGGCGGGGTGGCGTCCGCCCAGGCCGTCGTGGTCTCCGGCGCTGGCACGGCGTAGTACGACGTGTCCACCTCGACCAGGCCGAAGTGCTCGGCGTACCAGCGCAGCCGGCCGGCCGGCGTGTTGGTCCCGCGCGGATACCAGCCGGAGCGGACCAGCATCTGGTCGGCCCAGGAGGACGTGCCCACCTTGATGACACCCATGTCGTTCAGTTCACCGCGAACCGGACGGACCGGCAACCGGAGGCTCCGGTGTGGATCGCCGGAGTTGTCGGTGCCGGTTCGTACGGTGGCCACGGCGGGTCGGGCGCCCGCGAGGGTGACCGGTCTCACGTCCCGCGCCGGGCCCGTCGTGTGACGCTTCCACAGGTGGCGGCGCTGAGGGTCACGAGATGGACGCACCCCGCCTGGATCAGGAAACCGTCGAGCGGCTGCTCGCCGGTTCCGCCGGCGGCGCGCGGACCGCTCCCCCCGCGCTCGTCCGTTTCCTCGACGTGGTCCGGTCGGTGCCCGACGCCGGGGAACTCGACGGCGAGGCCGCCGCCGTCGCGGCGTTCCGGGCGGTCCGGTCGACCACCCCCGCCGCCGGGCCGGCGGCCCGCGCCATCGGGCTACGGCCGGCAGCCGTCACCGCCGGTCGACCGGCGGGCGCCGGACGCCGCGCTGCGGGCGACCGTCCGGCCCGCCGGTTCGCCGGGCTGCTCGGCGTCAAGCTCGCCGTCGCCACGCTGGCCGCGTCGCTCACCGGTGGCGTCGCGCTGGCCGCCGTGACCGGCAACCTGCCCGGCACCTCTCGCCACGAAGCGCCACCGGTCGGCACCACCACCGGCGCCCGACCCACGGCCGGCTCCCCGCACCCGGCCCGCCCGGGCCGTCCGGCCACCGGTCCCACCGCCGGCGCACCCGACCCGTCCTCACCGGCCGGGCTCTGCGCCGCGTACCGCGCCGTCACCGGGACCGCACGACGCCGCGCGTTGGACGCTCCGGCCTTCGCCGGGCTGGTCGCCGCCGCCGGCGGCGCGGAGCGGGTGGCCGACTACTGCGCCGCCCTGCTCGACGGCCCCACGCCGACCGGGTCCGGCACACCGTCGCCGGGTGACCCGAGCGCGCGGCCGGAGCTTCCGACGGGTGGGCCACCGACCGGGGACCTTCCCACCTCGCCGCCGGCCGGGCCCCCGGTCGGCACCGCACGGCCACCGACCGTCCCCGCCACCGCCGGACCGCTGGTCAGCCCCACCGGCGTCGAACCCAGCACCGACACCGACCGGACCCCGGCCGGTCGGGGAACCGGCGCCGACCGGACCCCGGGCGACACCGCGCCCGACCCGACCGGCCGGCGCGCCGGTTGACGACCGGCTGGTAACTTGCCCCGGTGACCCCCCGGCGTCGCCGACCGGCGATCCTCCTCCGCCTGGCCGTGGTGCTCGGCGTGGTCGCCGGCATCGTGCTCACCGCGCTCGGCCCGGCCACGGTGACCGGCCTGCTGCCGTACTTCACCATCCAGAGCAACGTGGCGGTCGGCGTGCTCGCCGGCTACGCCGCCTGGTGCGCGACGCGTGACCGGCCCGAGCCGCCGAGCGTGCTCAAGGGCGCGGTGACGCTCTACATCACCATCACCGGCACGGTCTACCACCTGGTGCTGGCCAATCCGGCGAGCCCGTTCGCGATGGTCCAGCCGCACCGCGAGCCGGGTGAGTGGTGGGGCAACCACCTCCTGCACACCGTGGTGCCGCTGCTCGCGGTCGCCGACTGGGCGCTGTTCGACAGGCGCGGCCGGCTGCGCCCCCGGTACGCCGCCTGGTGGCTGGCGTTCCCGCTGGCGTACCTCGGGTTCGCGCTGGTACGCGGGCTCGTCGTGCACCGCTACCCGTACCCGTTCCTCGACGCCGGGCAACTCGGCTACGACGGCGTCGGGCTCAGCGCGCTCGGCTTCGCCGCCGTGTTCTGGCTGCTGGGCCTCCTCTTCGTGGGCGTCGACCGGCTGCTCGCCCGGACGGGTGCGACGCGGGCGGCCCGGGTGGGTGGGCCGCCCCCGGCCGCCGAGCCGACGACAACGGCGGCGCGCGGCGCCGGCTGACGGCGCGGCCAGTCCGCGTGGCAGCCGGCGGCCCGCCCGACGGCCGGACCGCGCCGACCTGGTTGTACAGCCGCGGCCCCCGGGCGTACGTGCGGTGGGACCGACTCACCCGCTGCGGGTGAGACGGGCCGGCGCACCGGGTACGGAACGGGTCATGTCGACGACCGGGGACGCCGCCACCGACCGGGTGCTGCTCGCGCTGCTGACCATGCAACGGGAGTCCTGGGAGCAGGGGATCACCGGGCAGGCGTTGCTCGACCTGGGCCGGCCCGAGGCGGCGACGCTGGTCGCCGACGCCGCGGTGACCCGGCAACGGCCCGACGGCCGGCTCGGCGAGCTGGCCGGCGCGGTGGGCGCGGTGAACGGCGCCGCGTGCGGCGAGGTGGTCCGGCACGCCGCGCTCACCACCGGCGACCCGAGGTACGCCGCCGCGCTCGACGCCCAACTCGACTGGCTGACGCGTCGGGCCCCCCGGGCCGTCGACGGCACGCTGTTCCACCTGCTGGACGGCCGCCAGGTGTGGGCCGACACGGTCTACATGGTGGTGCCGCTGCTCGCGCTGACCGGCCGGACGGAACTGGCCGCCGCCCAGGTGACGGGGCACCGGCGCCGGCTGCACGACGCGCGTACCGGCCTCTACGCGGCCCGCTGGGACGAGGGGCGGGGCGAGCTGGACCGGCCGCAGCCGTGGGGCACCGGCAACGGCTGGGTGGTGGCCGGGATCGCCCGGGCGCTGCGCCTGGCGCCGGACTGGCCGGCGGGGACGCGCGCCGAGCTGGCCGGGCACGCCGAGGAGGTGCTGACCGCCTGCCTCCGGCACCGCACCGACGACGGGCTCTTCCCCGACGTGCTCGACGACCCCGGCACGTTCCGCGAGGCCAACACCGCCCAACTGCTCGGGTGCGCCGCGTTGACCGGGGTGGCCGACGGCTGGCTGCCGCCGTCGTGGCTCGGCACCGGCGCGGAGCTGCTGGCCGCCGCCGCCCGCCGGGTGGACCGGTACGGCCGGGTGACCGGCGTCAGCGGCGCGCCCGACTTCACCGGCCCGGGCACCTCCCCCGAGGCGCAGGCCTGCTTCCTGCTCGGGCAGGCCGCGCTGCGACGTGCCCGGGCGGTGGTCAGCCCTGCCGGATGAGCCCGCGCACGTAGCCGGCCTGCCCGACGTGCTGGAGGTCGTCGTCGAGCACGCTCACCAGCCGGACGCCGAGCGTGACCGGCGGGTCCCAGTTCTCGTCCACCACCCGGTCCAGGTCGGCCGGACGCAGCCCGCGCAGGTACGTCACGCTCCGCTCGACCACCGCCCGGTGGTAGTCGAGCAGCACGTCGCCGTTCTCCGGCCGCACGGCGGCGATCTGCTCGGGGCCGTGACCGTAGCCGGTGTCGTCGGGATCGGGCCGCAGGCCGCACCGTCCCGCCCACTCGCCGGTGACCCAGAGCTGCCGCTCGCCGAGCAGGTCGGCGACGTGGTGGTCCTGGATCCGGGTCAGGTGCCAGACGAGCCAGCCCACCGGGTTCGCCCCGTCCGCCGGGGCCTGCCGTAGCTGCTCCGGGCCGAGCCCGTCGAGCGCCGCCGCGACCAGGTCCGGCAGTCGCCCGTACGCCTCGGTCAGCAGGTCGTTCACGTCCACGTGCGCCTCACTTCCCCCATCGTCTCGTGCCGTCCCCGGGGCAGTACCGCCCAGCGTGGGCGGCAAACCTCGCCGCTTAGGGTGATCGGGTGGTCGCGGCGCTGGAGCTGTATCTGGACACCGACGCCTCCCGGCGGATCCGGGTGTTGTGGGACCTGCTGGAGTCCGAGGGGGTGCCGAGCATGCGGTCGCTGCTGGCGCAGCGGCACCGACCGCACGTCTCGCTGGCCGTCGCGCCCCGCCTCGACCCGGGCCAGGTGGCCGCGGCGCTCGCCGGGACGGTGGTGGCCGCGCCGCTGCGACTGGAGTTCCAACACGCCGGCCAGTTCGTCGGACGGGTGCTCTGGCTCGGGCCGGCACCGACGTCGGAGCTGCTGGCACACCACGCCGGGGTGCACGAACGGCTGGCCCGGGCCGGTGTCGGCGTGGTGGAGCACTACCGGCCGGGCCGCTGGGTGCCGCACTGCACGCTCTCCATGCGGGTGCCGAACCCGCTGATGGCCGCCGCGGTGCGTCGCTGCCTGGAGGTGCTGCCGCTGACCGCCACCGTGGTCGGCGCCGCCGTGACCGACCATGCCCGCGACATCGCCCATCCTCTCCCCTGATCCCGCGGACGGCCGCCGCCGGGCGGAGCGGCGGGGGCAGCTCCGCCGACCGGGTCGCGGCATAGGATGGGTCGATGAGGCGGAGCCGGTGACCGACGGGGGCGTGACGGACCCGGGCTACGGCCATGCCTGCCTCGCCTACGACGACCCGGCGGTGTTCCACGCCTGGGCGGTCGAGCAGGTCACCACCGGTCTCGCCGCGGGCGAGCAGGTCTGGCTGGTCGGCCCGGAGGAGGCCGACACCGTGGCGCGGCGACTCGCCCCGGTGCCCGGCTTCGACGCCGCACGGCGACGCGGCGCGGTGCGGCTGTTCCCGGTCGGCCACGCCTACCGCCACGACGAGGTCGTCGACCCGGAGCGGCAGGTGCAGGCGTACGCGCGGGCCACCTCCGAGGCGCTGGCCGCCGGCCACACCGGCCTGCGGGTGCTGGCCGAGGCGACCGGCCTGGTGCGCACCGCCGCGCAGCGTGACGCCTTCGCCCGCTACGAGCACCGCATCGACCACTGGCTGCGGCACCGGCCGATGTCGGCGGTCTGCGCCTACGACCGGCGGGTCCTCGGCGACGCGGCGATCGCGGAGCTGGCCTGCATGCATCCGGAGACCAACACCGACGTGCCGTTCCGGCTGTACGCCGGCGGTGGTGACGCGGTGGTGGCGCTCCGCGGTGAGCTGGATCCGACCGACCACGGGCTCTTCGCCGCCGCGCTGGAGCGGGCCGATCCGCGCCCGACGGCCGGGCGGCTGGTGTTCGACGCGACCCGACTGCGCTTCGTCGACCACCGCAGCCTGCTGCACCTGCGCGACCACGCCCGTCGGCACGACGCGGTCGCGGTGCTGCGCACCGGCCGGCCGGCCACGGCCCGGCTGGTCGAGCTGCTGGGCCTGACCGAGGTGCGGGTGGAGGTGGTCCGGTGAGGACCGGCGCGGCTGCCGGCCACGTGGGCTACTTCCACGAGGCGATCCTGTACGACTCCGACGAACACCTGCTGGCCGTGGTGCTGCCGTTCCTGCGGGGCGGCGTCGAGGCCGGTGAGCCGACCCTGGTGGGGCTGGGCACCCGCACCGCCGACCTGGTCCGCCGGGCGCTGCCGGCCGACGCCGGGGTCACCTTCCTCCCCGGCGGCGACATGTACGCCCGGCCCACCGTGGCGATCCGCGCGTACCGTGACCTGCTCGGTTCCCACGTGGCCGCCGGTGCGACGCAGATCCGGATCGTCGGCGAGCTGCCGACGGCGGTGTTCGGCGCGACCTGGGACTGGTGGGCCCGCTACGAGTCGGCGATCAACCACGCGTACGACGACTTCCCGCTCTGGAGCATGTGCGCGTACGACCGGCGGGTGACGCCGCCGCACGTGCTGACCGATGTGGCCCGCACCCATCCCCGGATCGCCGGGCCGGACGGCAGCCACGAGCCGACCGGCGTCTACACCGAGCCGGCGACCTATCTGGCCGAGTGCCGGCCGGCCCCGCTGGACCCGCTCCAGCACCTGGCGCCGCTGGTCGAGCTGACCGATCCGACGCCGGCTCTCGCCCGGGAGGCGGTACGCGCCGCCGACTCCGGGCGACTTCGGCCCGACGGTGTCGACGACCTGGTGATGGCCGTCAGCGAGGTGGTGTGCAACGCGACGCGGCACGGGACGCCGCCGGTGCGCCTGCGGCTGTGGTGCGCGGCGGACCGGATGGTGGTGAGCGTCCACGACCGGGGGCCCGGTCCCAAGGACCCGTACGCCGGGCTGCTGCCGGCCGGTGACGGCACCGAGGGCGGCCTGGGGTTGTGGATCAGCCACCAGAGTTGCGACCACGTGACGCACCACCGGGACGCCGACGGTTTCACCATCCGCCTGACGGCGGGGAATCCGCACTTCCCGGTCTGACCGTCGGACCGACCGGCGGGCCGGGGGCGGGGCGGGGCGAGCGCCGCGCGCGAACACGGTACCGTTGCGCCTCATCGTGCCCTGCGGCCTGGCGCTGGCGAACCGACGGAGGATGGCGCATGTCCAACGGTGAGGAACCGTTCGCACCCCACGACGACGTGTCCGCGCGACCGCGGTTCGACCCGGCGCTGCGCGGCTACGACAAACGGCAGGTCGACCGGTACGTCGAGCAGATGGACGGCGAGGTCGGCGCGCTGACCGCCGCCCGGGACCGGGCGTACGCCCAGGTGCGTGACCTGACCGCGCAGGTGCAGCGGGCGCAGGCCGAGGCGGTCGAGCTGCGGGACCGTCCGACGGCGGTGGACCGGGCGTCGTTCCGGGACCTCGGCCCGATGGTCGACCAGATCCTCGACCTGGCCGAGAAGCAGGCCGGCCAGATCACCGAGATGGCCACGAAGCGCGCCGAGGACTTCCAGGCCCAGGCGGAGCGGGTGCTGACCGCGGCCCAGGAGCAGGCCGCCCTCCAGCGGCGCGAGCTGGAGGAGGAGCTGTCCACCCGCCGGGCCGAGCAGGAGCGGGCCGACGAGGAGCGGCGGGCCGTCGCGCAGGCCGAGCTGACCGCCGTCCGGGAGCTGGCGGAGAAGCTGCGTTCCGAGGGTCAGGCCGTGCACGACCGGGCCCAGCAGGAGGCGAAGCGGATCAGCGAGCAGACCACGCAGCAGGTCGAGCAGGCCCGGTCCGCGTCCGAGGCGCTGGTGAAGGCCGCCCGCACCCAGATCCAGCAGGAGGTGCAGGCCAACCGGAGCAAGGCCCAGCAGGAGCTGGCCCAGTGGCAGGCGACCATGGCCCGGGAGCTGGACGAGCGGCGGGCCGCGGCCGAGCAGGAGTTGGCCGACCGGGCGACGGCTGCCGAGCGGGACATCGCCGCGCTGGTCGCCGAGGCCCAGCAGTACGCCACCGAGGTGCGCGAGCGGGCCGACGAGGAGACCGCGGCGCACCAGGTGCGGCTCACCGCCGTGCAGCGGGAGATCCAGCAGCGGCAGGAGGCGCTGGCTCAGCTCAAGGGCGAGCTGGAGACCGTCGGCCAGCAGTTGGAGCAGGCCCGTGGGGAGATCGCCACGATCGAGCGGACCGGCGCCGAGCTGGAGGAGCGGCTGGTCGGCGTACGCCGGGACCTGGCCGCCGAGACCAGGCGGCTGGACGAGGCGCGGCGCGCGGCGGAGCTGGCGGAGCAGCACGCCAAGGAGACGCGGGCCCGGGTGCAGCGGGAGGCCAAGCGGGTGGCGGGCCTGGCTGCGGCGGCGGTGATGGCGGCTGCCGCGGGCGGCGGCGAGACCGCCGAGTACCCGCAGGTGGCCGTGCGGGCGGCGGCGGCCGAGCCGGTGCCCGTCGAGCGGACCGACACCGAACGGGACGAGGCGGACCGGCCGCGCGCGGGGCGGGTGGAGGCCGAGCGGGACGAGGCCGACCGGCCGCGCGCCGGCCGGCCGGAGGGTGAACGGGACGAGGCCGGCCGGCCACATGCCGAGCCGTTCATCGAGCGGCTGGACGGGCCGAGCTTCGACGCGTTCGCGGTGCGGACGCCGGCGCCCCGTGGGGTGCCCGAGGCGGAGACCACCGGGCCGGACGCCGACGTCCGCGCCCCGGCCTGACGCTCAGGCGGAGCCGTCCGCCCCGGGCACGTCGTCGATCGTGACGACGAGCTTGCCGGTGACCCGGCCGGTGTCGGCGCGCGCGTGCGCGGCGGCCAGCTCGGACAGGGGGTAGGTCCGCTCGATGTGGACCGAGAGTTGGCCCGCGTCCACGAGGTCGCGGATCGTGTCGAGCGGCGCGGTCAGCTTCGTCCCGCCCAACCAGCGGTACCGCCGGCCCCGTCGGTGCGCCTGCTGTTCCGTGACGCCCGGGTCCAGGGCGGCGCCGAGCAGCAGGCCGTCGGGACGGAGCGCGTCGAGCGACAGTCGTCCGTAGTCGCCGCCGACCAGGTCGAGGACGACGTCCACGTCGCGGGCGACGTGGCGGAAGTCGGTGCGGGTGTAGTCGATGGGTTCGTGCACGCCGAGATCGCGGAGGAACCGGTGGTGCGCGGCGCGGGCCGTGCCGAGCACGTACGCGCCGCGCTGCCGGGCGAGCTGGACCGCGAGGTGACCGACCCCGCCGGCGGCGGCGTGGATCAGGATCCGTTGGCCGGGGCGCAGGTCCGCGTACTCGGCGACGGCGAGAAGCGCGGTGCGCGCCGCGACCGGCAGCGCGGCTGCCGTCGGATGGTCGACGGTCGCGGGTCTGGCCGCGAGCGTCGCTTCGGACACCGAGACCAACTCGGCGTACGTGCCGATGAAGTGGATTCCGTAGACCTCGTCACCGACCCGGAACCGGCCGTTCGGCTCCGCCTCGACGACGGTGCCCGACAGGTCCGAGCCCAGGACCAGCGGTGGCGGACCGAGTTCGGGCACGAGTCCGCGCCGGATCTTCGTCTCACCCCGGTTGACCGACGCCGCGTGGACCCGGACCAGGGCGTGTCCGGGCGCCCGGACGGGTCGTGGCAGCCGGACCGTGCGCAGCACGTCGGGTCCACCGAACCGGGTGACGACGCCGGCGCGGATCAGGTCGGGCACGGGCGGCGGCGTCGACCGGGCGGCGGATCCGGAGGGTTGAGTGGTCATGGACAGCACCGTAAAGTCTCACATCGATGTGAGAGTCAAGGAGTCGCCGTGCGGATCGGTGAGCTGTCCCGGCGCACCGGAATTCCGGTGCGGATGCTGCGGTACTACGAGGAGCGCGGGTTGCTGGCGCCGGAGCGCGCCCCGAGCGGCTACCGGCGGTACGCGGAGGCCGACGTGGCACGGGCGACGCTGGTCGGCAGCCTGATCAGGTCGGGGCTACCGACCCGGCTGATCCTGCCGTTGCTCCGCGACCCGTACGGCCCGGTGGCCGGGGACGAGCCGGGCGACGAGGAGGGCGAGATGGTCACGCTCTTCAGCGCCGAACTGGCCCGCCTCGACGACCGGATCGCGTGCCTGAGCCTGAGCCGGGACGCGGTACGCCGGCACCTGCGACTGCGGCGTGCCCGGTCGCGGGCGCGGCGCTGAACCCGGACGTCCTTGCCACCCGCCTTTGCGATATGCAAATATGTGGATCAATCTGCCGCCACGACTCCCGGGGGTTCGACATGCGGAAGGCGTCCTCGATCGGCGCGGCTGCACTCCTGGCCGTCGCCGCGGCGGGAGTCGCGGTGGTGGGCGCGGCGACGCCGGCCAGCGCGAGTTGCAGTCACCCGCACTCCAACGTGGACACCAAGTTCGGCCAGCTCTTCAACGCCACCAACGTCAACATCCGCAGCGGCCCGCACACCACCTGCGGGTCACTGGGCTACGGCCAGCTCAGCCACAACGTCGACTTCCACTGCTTCGCCAGCGGCGACCGGGTCAGCGCGAACGGGCACACCACCTACACCTGGACCTACCTGCGGGACACCACCACCGGTGTCTCCGGCTGGGTCGCCGACGCGCTGCTCGACAACCTCGGCGGCAACGTCGCCTGCTGAGCGGGCCCACACGACGCGGGTCGGGCGGGCAGAATCACCGGGCATGACCGGCGTCGCACTCCACCCGCCCGTCGAGCCGTACGCCACCCACCGGGTCCCGGTCGGTGCCGGCCACGTCCTGCACGTGGAGGAGGTCGGCCGGCCGGACGGCGTACCCGTGGTCTTCCTGCACGGCGGGCCCGGCGGCGGTCTGGTGCCGGCGGCGCGGCGGTTCTTCGATCCCGCGCGCTACCGCGCCGTGCTGTTCGACCAGCGCGGCGCGGGCCGCAGCACCCCGTTCGGCGAGCTGCGGGCCAACACCACCTGGCACCTGGTGGCCGACCTGGAGACGATCCGGCAGCGGCTCGGCATCGACAGGTGGCTGGTGTTCGGCGGCTCGTGGGGAGTCACGCTCGGCCTGGCGTACGCGCAGGCGCACCCGGACCGGGTGACCGGCCTGGTGCTGCGCGGCGTGCTGCTGCTGCGGCGCAGCGAGCGGGACTGGTTCTACCAGGGCGGCCTGCGGCACCTCCAGCCCGAGGAGTGGGCGCGGTTCGTCGCCCCGATCCCGCCGGCCGAACGCGACGACGTGCTGGCCGCCTACCACCGGCGGTTGCACGGCCCGGACGCCGACGTGGCGCGGGACTGCGCGCGCGCCTGGGGGCGGTGGGAGGCGGTGAACTCGTCGCTGCGACCCGACCCGGCGGTGCTCGCCCACTTCACCGCCGACGAGCAGGCGTTGCCGATCGCCCGGATCCTGTCGCACTACGCGGTGCACGGCGGCTTCCTCACCGAGGGGCAACTGCTCGACGACGTGGACCGGGTCCGCCACCTGCCGGCCGTGATCGTCAACGGCCGCTACGACCTGTGCTGCCCGCCGGTGTCCGCGTACGACCTGGCCCGCCGGTGGCCGGAGGCGGAGCTGCGGATCGTGCCGGACGCGGGCCACTCGGCGGCCGAGCCGGGCATCGCGCGGGAACTGCTGCGCGCCGTCGACCGGGTCGCCGACCTGATCGGCTGAGCACCGCCGTTGGACGCCTGGTCATTCGGGAGCGTCGCTGGCAAGATCGGCCAAATGACGGGTGCGCTGTACGCGGTCAGTGATCTCCACGTGTCGTACCCGGAGAACCGGGCGGTGGTGGACGGCCTGCGGCCGGAGTCGGCGGACGACTGGCTGATCGTGGCCGGCGACGTCGGTGAGCTGTTCGCCGACATCGAGCGGACGCTGGGCCAGCTTCGTGACCGGTTCGCCCGGGTGCTCTGGGTGCCCGGCAACCACGAGCTGTGGACCCATCCCACCGACCCGGTGACGCTGCGCGGGGTGGCGCGCTACGAGGCGCTCGTCGCGATGTGCCGGGGCCTGGGCGTGCTCACCCCGGAGGACGACTATCCGGTGTGGCGGGGCGCGGGCGGGCCGGTCACCGTGGCCCCGCTGTTCCTGCTCTACGACTACTCGTTCCGGGCCCCGGGCACCTCCACCAAGGAGGAGTCGCTGCGCGTGGCGTACGAGTCCGGGGTGGTGTGCACCGACGAGATGCTGCTGCATCCCGACCCGTACCCGGACCGGGAGTCGTGGTGCTGGGCGCGGCTGGCGGCCACCGAGCGGCGACTGGCGGCGACCGATCCGGCGCTGCCGACCGTGCTGGTCAACCACTGGCCGCTGGTCCGCCAGCCCACCGAGGTGCTCTGGTTCCCGGAGTTCGCCCAGTGGTGCGGCACCGACCGCAGCGCCGACTGGCACGTGCGGCACCGGGCCGCCGTCGCGGTCTACGGTCACCTGCACATCCCCCGCACCACCCACTACGACGGGGTGCGGTTCGAGGAGGTGTCGCTGGGTTATCCGCGCGAGTGGGGCCGCCGGGGCGGTGAGCCCCGGCCGATGCGGCGGATCCTCGGCGGCACCCCGTGATCGAGGCGTTGCTGCCGCCGGCGGCGGTGGCCGTGGAGGCGTTCGCCGACCGGGCCGGCGACGAGCCGTTCCCCGGGGAGGAGGACCTGGTGGCCCGCGCGGTGCCCAGCCGCCGCCGGGAGTTCGTCACCGCCCGGCGCTGCGCGCGGGAGGCGCTGGCCGGGCTCGGGTACGCGCCGGGACCGATCCGCTCCGGCCCCCGCCGGGAGCCGCTCTGGCCGGCCGGGGTGGTGGGCAGCATCACCCACTGCGCCGGTTACCGGGCGGCGGTGGTGGCCCCGGCCGCCGCGCTGGCCGGGCTGGGCATCGACGCCGAGCCGCACGGGCCGCTGCCCGACGGGGTGGCCGACGCGGTCACCGTCGCCGGCGAGCCGGCGCACCTGGCCGGGCTGCGCGCCGCCGACGCGGGCGTGCACTGGGACCGGCTGCTGTTCAGCGCGAAGGAGTCCGTCTACAAGGCGTGGTACCCGTTGACCGGCCGGTGGCTCGGGTTCGAGGAGGCGGAGCTGACCTTGGCCCCGGCCGGCCGCTTCACCGCCCGCGTGCTGGTCGACGGCGCGCGGATCGACGGCGGGCCGCCGTTGCGTGTGCTCGACGGCCGATGGCTGGTGGACCGTGGGCTGGTGGTGACCGCGGTGGTCGTACCGCACCGCTGACCCGTCCGGGTGATCCGCGTTTGTCCTCCCCCGCCCAGGGTAGGGCCCTGAGGGCTAGGTCAGATCGCCGCAGGGAGGACAGAGCCTGATGGAATCCAGCAAGCCCGCCCAGGTCGTCAAGGGTGTCGTCGAGGCCGCTGTCGAGAAGGTCGGCGAGGCGCTGACGCCGGACGTGCCGGGCGCGCCGGGCAGCGCGCCGCCATCGCTCGAGGAGCCGACCGCGCCGCACGGCCCGTTGCCGCCCAAGGACGAGCAGGGCGCGCCGGACACGCGTACCCCGACCGGCGCGGAGACCGGCGTGCCGAAGGTCGCCAAGGGGCAGCAGGGGGCGTACCTCACCACCGCCAACGGCGCCCGGCTGCGCGACACCGACCACTCGCTCAAGGCCGGCCCGCGTGGCCCGGTGCTGCTCCAGGACCACCACCTGCGCGAGAAGATCATGCACTTCGACCACGAGCGGATCCCGGAGCGGGTGGTGCACGCGCGCGGCGCCGGCGCGCACGGCGTCTTCGTCGCCAACGGCGCGGCGGAGCAGGTCACCCGGGCCGGCTTCCTGAAGAAGGGTCGCGAGACGCCGGTCTTCGTCCGCTTCTCGACCGTGCTGGGCTCGCGCGGGTCGGCGGACACGGTCCGCGACACCCGGGGCTTCGCCACCAAGTTCTACACCGACGAGGGCACGTTCGACCTGGTCGGCAACAACATGCCGGTCTTCTTCATCCAGGACGCGATCAAGTTCCCGGACATCATCCACGCCGCCAAGCCGCACCCGGACCGGGAGATCCCGCAGGCGCAGAGCGCGCACGACACGTTCTGGGACTTCGTCTCGCTGCACACCGAGGCGCAGCACCACACGATCTGGAACATGTCCGACCGGGGCATCCCGCGGTCCTACCGGACCATGGAGGGCTTCGGCGTGCACACGTTCCGCCTGGTCGACGACGCCGGCGCGACGGTGCTGGTCAAGTTCCACTGGAAGCCGAAGCTCGGGGTGCACTCGCTGGAGTGGGAGGAGGCGCAGCTGATCAACGGCATCGACCCGGACTTCCACCGCCGCGACCTCTACGACGCCATCGAGGCCGGCGCGTACCCGCAGTGGGAGCTGGGCATCCAGGTCTTCCCGGACACGCCGGAGGAGACGTTCGCCGGGATCGACCTGCTGGACCCGACGAAGATCGTGCCGGAGGAGCTGGCGCCGGTGCAGCCGATCGGCACGCTCACCCTCAACCGGACGCCACGCAACTTCTTCGCCGAGACCGAGCAGGTGGCGTTCCACCTGGGGCACCTGCCGCCCGGCATCGACGTCACCAACGACCCGCTGTTGCAGGGGCGGCTCTTCTCGTACCTGGACACGCAGCTCACCCGGCTGGCCGGGCCGAACTTCACCCAGATCCCGATCAACCGGCCGCACGCCGACGTCAACGACATGCTCCGGGACGGCTTCCACCAGCAGGCGGTGCACGCCGGGGTGGCGCCCTACCGGCCGAACTCGCTCGACGGCGGCAACCCGTTCCCGGCCGGTGACCGGGAGCACGCGTTCGTCGACGTGCCGGTGACGGTGGCGGAGGCGCCGAAGGTGCGGGCCGCGCCGGCCTCCTTCGACGACCACTGGAGCCAGGTCCGGCTCTTCTGGGCGAGCATGTCGCCGGTGGAGAAGGAGCACATCATCCGGGCGTACACGTTCGAGCTGGGCAAGTGCTACCACCAGGCGATCAAGGAGCGGCAGCTCCAGTGCCTGGCCAACATCGACCCGGTGCTCTGCGAGCAGGTCGCCACCGGCCTGGGGCTGCCCGCGCCGCAGCCGACAGTGCCGCTGGCCGAGGTGCAGCCGAGCCCGGCGCTGTCCCAGGTCGGCCGGGAGTGGCCGGCGGACGGCCGGATGGTGGGCATCGTGGTGGACGCCGACGGCGACCTGGACGACGTCGGGGAGGTCCAGCGGGCGGTGTTCGCGGCCGGCATGGTGCCGCTGCTGATCGCCGCGCACGGCGGCACGGTGGGTGGGCTGCCGGTGCAGCGCACGTTCGCCACGGCCCGGTCCGTCGAGTTCGACGCGGTGCTGCTGGCCGGGGCCCCGGCACCGGCGCCGGACGCGTCGCCGGCGCGGGACGCCAAGGCCGGCGCACCGGGTGCGGCCACCGTCGACCCGCGGGTGTCGCTGCTGGTCGAGGAGGCGTGGCGGCACGCCAAGGCGATCGGCGCGTGGGGCGCCGGCGCCGAGGTGCTGCGACAGACCGGGGTGGCCGGTTCGCCGGGCGTGGTGACCGGTGGCTCCGGCGCCGAGGTGCTGGAGTCGGTGCAGCGGCTGATGGCGGCGCACCGGGTCTGGGAGCGGTTCCCGGCCTCGGTCGCCTGACCGACGCACGGTCGAGGGGCGGTCCGCCACCGGCGGGCCGCCCCTCGCGCTATTTGTTTCATCGACCTGTCTGAGTATTGCAGTTCCATGTCGCGCGCTGCCATGATGACCGTCAATTTCTTCCTCCCCCCGAAGGAGCGGTCCGCATGGCGCCCACCCGCCGTACCCTGATCCGGTCCGTGGTGGCCGGGTCCGCGCTCGCCGCGCTGCCCGACCTCGCGCTCTCCCCCACCCCCGCAGCCGCCGCCAGTCCCCCCGGCGACGTGGTCGGCAAGGTCTCCGTCGGCTACCAGGGCTGGTTCAGTTGCCCGGGCGACGGGGCCCCGATCGGCGGCTGGTGGCACTGGAGCCGGGACCGGTTCCAGTCCCCCTCGCCGGCGAACACCACGATCGTGTCCTGGCCGGACATGCGGGAGTACGCCCGCGGCTACCCCACCGCCTATCCGAACCTCGGCGACGGCCGGCCGGCCACGCTCTTCTCCTCCTACGACCAGCAGACCGTGGACACCCACTTCCGCTGGATGCAGGAGTACGGCTGCGACACCGCGGCGTTGCAACGGTTCAACCCGTTCGGCGACGAGGGGCCGACCCGCGACGCGATGGCGGTGAAGGTCCGCTCCGCGGCGGAACGGTTCGGCCGCAAGTTCTACGTGATGTACGACGTGACCGGCTGGACGGCGATGCAGTCGCAGCTCAAGGAGGACTGGGCGACGAAGATGTCGGCGCACACCGCCTCACCGGCGTACGCCCGGCAGAACGGCAAGCCGGTGGTCTGCGTGTGGGGGTTCGGCTTCGCCGACGACGGCCGGCCGTTCGCGCCCGCCGCCTGCCTGGACGTGGTGCGGTGGCTCAAGGCCCAGGGCTGCTACGTCATCGGCGGCGTGCCGACGTACTGGCGGCAGGGGATCAACGACTCCCGGCCCGGCTTCGCCGACGTCTACCACGCGTTCGACATGCTGTCGCCGTGGATGGTCGGGCGCACCGGCACGCTCGACGGGCTGGACTGGTTCCACACCAACGTCAACGTGCCCGACCTGGCCGACTGCGCCGCGCACGGCATCGACTACCAGCCCTGCGTGATGCCGGGTGACCTGTCCGCCGGCCACCGGCGACACGGTGACTTCTACTGGCGGCACCTCTACAACATGGTGCGGCTCGGCGCGCAGGGCCTCTACGTGTCCATGTTCGACGAGTTCAACGAGGGCAACCAGATCGCCAAGACCAGCGAGACGGCGGCGGCCACCCCGGCCGGGACCGGGATCCGGGCGCTCGACGAGGACGGCACCGCCTGCTCGGCGGACTACTACCTGCGGATCACCGCCGACGGCGGTCGGATGCTCAAGGGCCAGTTGGCGCTCACGTCGGTGCGGCCCACGCCGCCGGTGACCGGGGGCGGGCAGCCGCCCGGCGGCGACCTGGCGGCCGGCCGGCCGGCGTCGGCGAGCAGCCAGCAGAACGGGCCGTTCGGCGCCGGCAACGCGGTCGACGGCGACCGGGGCACGTACTGGGAGTCGGCCAACGGCGCGTTCCCGCAGTGGTGGCAGGTCGATCTCGGCGCCACCCGGCCGGTGGCGCGCCTGGTGCTCGCGCTGCCGGCCGGCTGGGAGGCCCGGACGCAGACGCTCTCGGTGCGGGGCGGCACGGACGGCACGACGTTCGCCACGCTGGCCGGGTCGGTCGGCGTCCGGTTCGACCCGGCCACCGGCAACCAGGCGACGTTGACGTTCGCCGCCACCCCGGTCCGGTACGTGCGGGTGCTGATCACCGCCAACACCGGCTGGCCGGCCGGGCAGCTCGCGCAACTCTCCGCGTACGCCGCCTAGCTCATCGAAGTTCATCATTGACGGCTTAGTTAATAGTCTTTAATATTTGCTCCACCTCGAGGAACACCCCCTGTCCGCCCCCGTCCCCCCCGGGAAGGCCCTCGATGCCCACACCCAACCTCCGGCGTCGCCTCGCCGCCGGTGCGCTCGCGCTGGCCACCGCCGCCGCGACGCTCGCCCTCACCCCGTCCGCCGCCGAGGCGGTCGTGCTGCCCAACGGCTTCAAGAGCGTCGGCTACCTGCCGTCGTGGAGCGGCAGCGTCACCAGCATCCAGTACGGCAAGCTCACCCACGTCAACTACGCCTTCGTGCTGCCCAACGGCGACGGCAGCCTGCGCCCGGTGGAGAACCCGAGCAAGCTCTCCTCACTGGTCTCGCTCGGACACGCCAACAACGTCAAGGTCTCCATCGCCATCGGCGGCTGGAACGACGGCGACGACTCCGCGTTCGAGGCGCTCGCCGCCAACTCCGGCGCCCGCGGCGCGTTCGTGAACAACGTGGTCGCCTTCGTCAACCAGTACAACCTCGACGGGGTCGACATCGACTGGGAGTACCCCGACCCGGGCGCGTCCGCCAGCAACTACACGCTGCTGATGCAGCAGCTCGGCAGCGCCCTGCACAGCCACGGCAAACTGCTCACCGCCGCCGTGGTCTCCGAGGGCTACTACGTCAACGGCGTACCCACCGCGGTCTTCGGCTCGGTCGACTGGCTCAACATCATGGCGTACGACGGCGGCAGCCCGCACGCCAACTACGACTGGTCGATCGCCAGCGTCAACGGGTGGAAGGCGCGCGGCCTGCCCGCCGCCAAGGCGGTGCTCGGCGTGCCGTTCTACAGCCGGCCCGGCTACTACACGTACGCCGCGCTGGTCGGCCTGGACCCGGCCAACGCCAACCGGGACTGCACCACGGCCGGCGGCGTCCAGCAGTGCTACAACGGCATTCCGACGGTCAAGCGCAAGACGCAGTGGGCCATGGCGAACGCCGGCGGCATGATGAACTGGGAGCTGTCCCAGGACACCACCGGCGCGACGTCGCTGGTCAGCGCGATCTACGACACGGTCACCGGCGGCACCACGCCACCGCCGTCCGGGCGGACCGGGCCGATCACCGGCATCGGCGGCAAGTGCGTCGACGTCGCCGCCGCCGGCACCGCCAACGGCACCGCGATCCAGCTCTACACCTGCAACGGCACCGCCGCGCAGAACTGGACCGTGGGCGGCGACGGCACGCTGCGGTCGCTGGGCAAGTGCCTCGACGTGACCAGCGCCGGCACCGCGAACGGCACGAAGATCCAGCTCTGGGACTGCAACGGCACCGGCGCGCAGGTCTGGCAGGCGCAGAGCAACGGCACGTTGCGCAACCCGGTGTCGAACCGGTGCCTGGACGCCACCGACAACAGCTCCGCCGACGGCACCCGGTTGCAGATCTGGGACTGCTTCGCCGGCGCCAACCAGGTCTGGCGACTGCCGGCCTGACCGCCCCGACGCGCGTCCCCGCCGTACCCGGTGGGGACGCGTGTCACCAGCGGTTACGCGCCTCCTCGGCCCAGCCGACCAGGCCGTCGAGGTCCACCCGCGCACCGTCGTCGGTGGCGGCCCAGCCGGTGAAGTGCCCGAAACACTGGTGGGTCTCGCCGGCCAGCACCACCAGGTTGGTGCGCCCCACCCGCTCGTGGAAGGGGTGGAAGGTGACGTCCACCCGGTCGCCGGTGATCCGCCACGGCCGCAGCCAGTCGGCCCGGTCGTACCGCCAGGCGAGGTCGTCCCCGATCTTGTGCAGCCGTCCGTCGACGAAGACCGCGTTCTCGGTCGAGCCGGTCCCGTCGGTCCACGTGCCGCCGAGTTGGATCGCCCGGCCGGGCCCGCTGCCCGCCGCCCAGTTCCACCGCACCGCGTACCGCCACTTGCCGCGACCGTGGTCCAGCGCCGCGAACGACTCCGCGCCCACCGGGTACGCGGTGCCGTCCACCCGCAGCGTGCCGTGCACCGGGCGGCCCACGTCCTTGACCGTGTACTGGAACCGGCGGGTGCTCCACGGCACCACCACGCCGAGCGACTCGTGCCCCGGTGGCAGCGGCACCGTGAGGTCGACCTCGACGCCGGGCGCGGTGGCCCGGATGGCGCTGCCGTCGGGGCCCTGGTCCACCTCGATGACCAGTCCGCCACCGCGGGCCCGGACCGCCCCAGCGCCGCTGACCGGCGGCAACACGGCACCCCGGGCGAACGGGACCACCGCCTCGGTGACGGTCTCCCGGCCGGTCCGCCGGTCGAGCAGGTAGAGGCTCTGCACGCCGGCATAGTCCAGCGAGGACGCGACCAGGCCGAGGATGTGCGTCGGGGTGACCACGCCCCAGTGCTCCCACCGCTTGGCCCGACCCCAGCCGCGCAGGTTCGACCGGTGCAGCGGACGGCGGCTCCACCCGACCGCCGCCGGGTTCAGCCGCCCGTCCGGCCGGCACAGGTCGACCGGCTCGGTGATCTCCCGCTCGTGCGTCATCGCCGCAGGCTACCGGGCGGCCCGGCGGGGCGACGACAGCCGCCCGGCGGCCCGGCGGGACGTCCGCCGTTCCGCCGGGCCGGCGACGTCAGCGGCCCCGGGTGGCCCGGCAGATCTCCACCGGCTGGGCGGGTGCGCCGTCCACCGGCGCCGGGTCCTCCGGCGTGGCGGCGATGCCGCCGGCCGCGATCCGGTCCAGCGTGGCCAGTCCGGCGGCGTCGACCCGCCCGAAGACGGTGTAGTTCGGGCGCAGCGCCGAGTCGGCCTGGACCAGGAAGAACTGGCTGCCGTTGGTGTCCGGGCCGGCGTTCGCCATGGCCAGCGTGCCGCGCGCGTAGAGGCGGCGCACGCCGGTCGGGTCGGTCGGCGCGGGCGGCAGGTCGGTGGGCAGCTCGTCGCGGTACCGGTAGCCCGGACCGCCCTCGCCGGTGCCGGACGGGTCACCGCACTGGAGCACCGTCAGCGTCGGGTACGCGGTGAGCCGGTGGCAGGGCGTCCGGTCGTAGAACTTGTGCCGGGCCAGGTGCAGGAAGCTCTGCACGGTGCACGGCGCCTGCTCGCGGTCGAGGGTCAGCCCGATCGGCCCCTGGTTGGTGCGCAGCGTGACCCGTACCGTGCCCCGGTCCGGCGTGCGGCGCGGGTCCGGTGGCAACGGCACCGGTCGGGCCGCCGGCTCGTCCGGCGTCGGCGTGTACGCGCACGGCCCCCTGGTGGGCGTCGGCTCGGCGGCCGGCGCGGCGCTCGCGGCGACGCCGGCGGCGGCGACCAGCGCGGCGGCGGCCACCGTCACCCCGGCGAGACGGGCCAGCAGCGGGGCGGCGTGCGGTCGGGTTTCGCTCGACACGTGTTTCCTCCCTGGACTCGTGGTACCAGAACGACCGGAGTCTATGGAGCCGGTGACCCGATGTCGACGGAAAGTCGGTTGCCGGGCGCGGCGGGGGTCCGGGAAGGTGTCGGTCATGACGTTCTGACGGACCGCACCCACCGCTTCCCGCACCCACCGAAAGAAACGAGCGTCCGTGCCCGCCACCGTCTCCGTCTTCTCCTCCCCCACCAGTTGGATCGAGTCCGCCGCGCTCGACCAGTGCCGTCAGGTCGCCGCGCTGGACGGCATGACGCACGTCGCCGCCATGCCCGACCTGCACCCCGGCAAGGGCGCCCCGATCGGCGCCGCCATGGCGTCGACAGTGCTCTACCCGTTCCTGGTCGGCTCCGACATCGGATGCGGCATCGCGGTGTTCCCGATCGCGCTGCGGCGGGCCGTACCGGAGCGGCTCGCCGCCCGTTTCCCCGACCTGGACCACGCGCTGCACCCGGAGCGCGACGCTGACGACCCGGCCTGGTCGGTGCTGACCGGCGACGTGCCGACCGGCCACCTCGACGGCCTCGGCACGGTCGGGCGCGGCAACCACTTCGTCGAGCTGGCCCGCGTCGGCACGCTCGACGCGCCGGCGCACGCCGAGCGGCTCGGGCTGACCACCGGCGACCTGGTGCTGGTGGTGCACTCCGGGTCGCGCGGGCTGGGCGAGCGGGTCCTGCGCGAGCACACCGAGGCGCACGGCGCCGGCCCCGCGCCCGATCCGGACGCCTACCTGGCCCGGCACGACGACGCCGTCCGGTGGGGCTCGCTCAACCGGCGGCTGCTGGCCGCCCGGGTCGCGTACGCGCTGGGCGCCGAGCCCACCGAGCCGGTCGTCGACCAGTGCCACAACCTGGTCGAGCGCCGCGACGGGCACTACCTGCACCGCAAGGGCGCGGCCCCCGGCGACGGCCGGGACGTGCTGGTCGCCGGCACCCGGGGCACCCCGTCCTACCTGGTGGCCGCGCACGCCGGCGCGGACGCCAACCACTCGGTGGCACACGGCGCCGGACGGAAGATGTCCCGCGCCGACGCGTTGCGCCGGGGCAAGGCCAAGCACACCGTGGAGGAGCTACGCCGCACGCCGGTCGGCTCGGTCGTGGTGTGCGGCGACCGGCAACTGCTGTTCGAGGAGGCACCGACCGCCTACAAGCGGATCGAGCAGGTGATCGGCGACCTGGTCGCGCACCACCTGGCGACCCCGGTCACCACCACGGTGCCCCTGGTCACCTACAAGACCCCGGACGCCGCGCCGGGTCGCCGCCGGGGGCGGCGGTGACGGATCTTCTCCTGTCCGCCGGGCGCGGCCCGCAGGAGTGCGCGTGGGACGGCCGTGACGCGCGCCTGTCCGGGCCCGGACGACGTCAGCGTCGGTGTCGATGTGGGCTTTCCGGCGCGGGACCATGGGACCGTACCCGGCGGGTCGGGGCCGGCGGCATCGAAGGGCTGGAAGCGATATACCTCGGAGTCATAATTATGACTCCGAGGTATATCGCTCAGAGCCGACCGTTCCGTCGACAAGGTCACGCACGGTAACCGGGGCCGAGATACGCCCCGTGAGGCGGGCGCGCGCCGCCGCGGGCCCGATCCGGCCCGCCGTCCCCGCCGGATACGGTGGGCACGGTTCGGGCGGTCCCCGTCCGACGCGGCGCGGGAGGAGGCCGGATGCGGCTGCACGTCGGGTGTGCCATGTGGACGCACCGGTCCTGGCCGGGGCGGTCCCTACCGGCCCACGAGCGGCTGCGGGCCTACGCCGGCTGGTGCGACGCGGTCGAGGGCAACACCACGTTCTACGCGACGCCGGCCCGGGAGACGGCGGCCTCCTGGGCGGAGCAGACGGACCCGGACTTCCGCTTCCTGGCGAAACTGCCGAAGGTGGTCACGCACGAGCGTCGCCTCACCGGCGGCGAGGCGGAGCTGCGGGCCTTCCTGGACGCGATGGAACCGCTCGGGCCCCGGGCACACATGCTCTGGGTGCAGCTGCCCGGCTCGTTCGGCCCGACCGACGTGCCCGACCTCGACCGGTTCCTGCGCACCCTGCCCGCCACCCACCGGTACGCGGTCGAGGTTCGGCACCCCGCGTTCTTCACCGACTCCGCCGCGGTGCGGGCGCTGGAGCAGACGCTGCGTCGGACCGGCGCGGAATGGGTCCCGTTCGACACCACCGCGTTCTTCCGGACGCCGCCGACCAGCGACGCCGAGCGCGAGGCGTGGACGCGCAAGCCGCGCCTGCCGTCGCGTACCGGGGCGCTGACCGACCGGCCGGTGGTGCGCTACCTGGGCCGGGACGACCCGGCCGCGACGGTCGAGGGCTGGCAGCCGTGGCTGGACGTGGTCACCGGCTGGCTGCGCGAGGGCCGCTCGCCGACCGTGTTCGTGCACACGCCTGACAACGCGGACGCCCCCGACCTGGCCCGCCGGTTCCACGACCAAGTCCGGGCCCGCCTGCCCGAGCTGGCGCCGCTGCCCGAGCCGGCCCCGGTCGGCCCGGCCACGCTGTTCTGACACCGACCGGCCCGGCGCCGCCCACCCGGCCGGCCGCGCCCGGTCAGGCCGGTGTGAGCGGCAGCAGCACCGTGAACCGGGTGTCGCCGGGCTCCGACCGGACCCGGATGTCGCCGTGGTGCTTGTTGACCACGATCCGGTACGAGATGTCCAACCCGAGACCGGTGCCCTCGCCCACCGCCTTGGTGGTGAAGAACGGCTCGAAGATGCGCGGCCGGACCTCCGGCGGGATGCCCGGACCGGTGTCGGCGATCTCGACGGTCAGCCGGTCGTCGGTGCGGCCGGTGCGCACCGTCAGCGTGCCGTCGCCGGCCATCGCGCCCAGCGCGTTGTCGATCAGGTTCGTCCAGACCTGGTTGAGTTCGGCCGCGTACGCCGCGATCGTCGGCAGGCTCCGGTCGTACTCCCGGACCACCCGCACGCCCGACGGGACCTTCGCCTGGAGCATGACCAGCGTGGCGTCGAGCAGCTCGTGCACGTCCACCGTCTGGTAGGGCGTCCGGTCGAGCTGGGAGTACTGCTTCGCGGCGCCGACCAGCCCGGAGACCCGGGTGACCGCGTCGTCGATCTCGCCCATCAGCAGCTCGGTGTCGATGGTGTAGGTGATCCAGTGCACGGCCGACTCCAGGTCGTCGCCGCCGACCGCGGCGTCGACCTGGGCCAGCCAGCCGGTGTCGAGGCCGCCGGCCACCAGCGTCGGGGCCAGCTCCCAGGCCCCGCGTACGCCGTGCTCGTCGAGCCAGTCGGCCAGCTCGTCCTCGGCGTCGCTGGCCGCCAGCGGCGACAGCGCGGGCGCGGCGGCGGCCCGCTTCACCGCCTCCTCCTGCAACGCGACCAGGTCGTGCAGCCGTCGCCCGTCGAGCCGGCCGTCGGCGATCATGGCGAGCTTGTGCCGCATCTTCGCCACCCGGCCGCGCAGCGCCGACGTGGCCCGCACCGCCGCCGCCGCCGGATTGTTCAGCTCGTGGGTGAGCCCGGCGGAGAGCGCGCCCAGCGCCAGCAGCCGTTCCCGCTCGCCGACGATGGTCTGCGTGTTGCGCATCCCGATGAACAGCCCCTCGAGCAGGTGGGTGGCCATCGGGAACCAGCCGCGCATGGCGTCCGCGATGATCGCCGCGGGCAGCGCGAACACCGCGCAGTCGGTGACCGCGCGCAGGCTGTTGCGGTAGCGCTGCTCGGCCGGGTCACCGATGTACGCCTGCATGGCGCCGCCGTAGACGCCACGCTGGCTGGTGCGGCTCACCTCCACCTCGTCGCCCTGCACCCGCTGGTGCATCGCCACGGTGCCGTCCAGCAGCACGTAGAAGCAGCTCGCCGGCTCGCCCTCGACGTAGACCGCCTCGCCGGCGCGGCGCCGCTCCACCCGGCCGTGCTCGGCCAGATGGGCGAGCTGCTCCGGGGTGAGCGACTCGAACAGGAAGAGCCCCCGCAGCTCGTCGGTGGTGAGCCGGTCAGCACTCATTGCGCCTCCAGGTAGCGGTGCACCAGCGAGACGGCCATCGCGCCCTCCCCCACCGCCGACGCGACCCGCTTCACCGAGTCGGCCCGCACGTCCCCGGCGGCGAACACGCCCGGCATGCTGGACTCCAGATGGTAGGGGTCGCGCGGCAGGGACCAGCCGGCCGGCCGGTGGCCGCCCCGGGTCAGGTCCGGCCCGGTCAGCACGAAGCCCCGACGGTCCCGGACCACCGCGCCGTCGAGCCAGTCGGTGTGCGGCTCCGCGCCGATGAAGACGAACAGCCACGAGGTGTCCACCTCCCGGGTCTCCCCGGTGCGCATGTCCCGCAGCGTCACCCGCTCCAGGTGCTCCTGGCCGGCGCCGCCGACCACCTCGGTGCACGGGTGCACCTCGATGGCGTCGATCCGGGCGATCTGGTCGATCAGGTAGCTGGACATCGACCGGGACAGGTCGTCGCCGCGGATGAGCAGGTGCACCCGGCGGGCGTACCGGGAGAAGTGCACCGCGGCCTGGCCGGCCGAGTTCGCCCCACCGACGATGTAGACGTCCTCCCCGGCGCAGCTCGGCGCCTCGCTCGCCACCGAGCCGTAGAAGCAGCCGCGCCCGGTCAGCTCGGCCAGCTCGGGCGCCGGCAGCATCCGGTAGGAGACACCGGTGGCCAGCACCACGGTGTGCGCGGCGACGCTGCTGCCGTCGCTGAACCGCAGCACCCGCGCCCCGCCCGCGTTCTCCAGCGACACCACCTCGCGCGCGCTGAGCAGCTCCGCGCCGAACCGCAGCGCCTGCCGGCGGGCCCGGTCGGTGAGCTGGGCGCCGGAGACGCCGTCCGGGAAGCCGAGATAGTTCTCGATCCGGCTGCTCTGCCCGGCCTGCCCGCCGGTCGCCCGCCGCTCGATCAGCACGGTCCGCAGCCCCTCCGAGGCGCCGTAGACCGCCGCGCCCAGCCCGGCCGGGCCGGCGCCGACCACCACCAGGTCGTAGAAGTCGGCGGCCGGCGTGGTGGCGAGGCCGACCCGCGCGGCCAGGTCGGCCGTCGTCGGCCGCACCAGCGACGTGCCGTCCGCGGTCACCACCAGGGGTACGTCGTCAGCGGTCACGCCCGCCGCGGTGAGCAGCTCGGCGCCCTCCGGTTCGTCGGCGGGCACCCAGCGGAACGGCACCAGGTTGCGGGCCAGGAAGTCACGCGCCGTGAACGACGGCGCCGACCAGCGGTGCCCCACCACCCGCAGCTCGGGCGTGGCGGTGGCGCCCTCGGCGGTCCACGCCGCCAGGAGCTGGTCCAGCACCGGGTAGAGCTTCTCCTCCGGCGGGTGCCACGGCTTGAGCAGGTAGTGGTCGAGGTCGACCACGTTGATCGCGTTGATCGCGGCGTCCGTGTCGGCGTACGCGGTGAGCAGCACCCGGCGCGCGGCGGGGAACAGGTCCATCGCCGCCTCGAGGAACTCGATGCCGTTCATCTGCGGCATCCGGTAGTCGGCGAGCAGCACCGCCACCTGCTCGCCGCGCAGCTTCAGCTCGCGCAGCGCGTCCAGCGCCGCCTCGGCGGAGTCGGCCCGAACCACCCGGTAGCGGTCGCCGTAGCGACGCCGGATGTCGCGGGCGACCGCCCGGGAGACGGCCGGGTCGTCGTCGACGGTGAGGATCGCGGGGTTGGGCATGCCGTCCATCCAAGCACCCCCGGTCGCCGGTGCCCACCGTCGCACCGGCCGCGGTGCACCTCGTCGACGACCCGGCCGGCCCGGGGCTACGGCCCGCTGCGCTGAGGCCCGCGCGTCACCGCCGTTCCGGACTCCGACGCCGGCCCCGGGTCGACACGAACTGGTACGACATCGCCGCGAACCCGGGGTCGCGCAGCAGCCGGCGGAACGCGTCGAGCTGACCCGGCGACAGCCCGGCGTCGAGCAGTTCCGGTTCGAGCTGACGGGAGTTCGTGCCGTACAGCGAGATGCCGAGCGAGCCGCCCGTCCAGCTCTGCGCGTGGGTGACGGTGTCGACGTCGACCAGGCCCGCGGCGGCCAGCTCGGCGTGCACGTCCTGCGCCCAGGCCAGGTCCGCGCCGTGGCTCTGCAGGATGCCCAGCATCGTGTCCGTGACCTGGGCGAAGAGTTTCGCCGCGTCGTCGCTCGGCGCGGTGAGCACCCGCAGCGGCGCGGTGCAGTCGAACTCCTCGACCACCAGCCACCCGCCCGGGGCGAGCGCGCCGGCCAGCGTACGCAGGACCCGGCGCCGCTCCGGCAGGTGCAGCAGCACCAGCCGGGCGTGGATCACGTCGAACACGTCCCCGGGCGGCGGGTCCCGGCGCACGTCGTGCCGGCGGACGTCGAGGTTGCCGGCCGACCGCAGGTGCGTCAGGTCGAGGTCGGTGGCGAGCACCCGGCCGGCCGGGCCGACGGCGGCGGCCATCGCACGGGCCATCGAGCCGCCGCCGGCGCCGACCTCCCAGCACCGGACGCCGGGGGCGAGCAGCGGCGCCGCGAGCCGGCCGGTGGTGATCGGGTCGAGGAAGGCTTCGAGCGCGTGCAGCTGGGGCACCGCGTCGGCGGCGCCGGTGTCGAAGGCGTAGTCGGTCTCGGGGGCGTGGTCGGTCTCGGGCACGTCGGTCGGCATCGCTTCCTCGTTCCTGTCGCGGTCGGTACGGTTCACGGGCCCGAGGGCGTCGGCAGCCCGGGCCGGGGCCGGGGAGCCGGTGGCTCCGCGACCGCGGCGACGCTGAGCAGCGCCGCCACCGCGCCCGGGTCGCCCCGGGCCTCGTCGGCCGGCCGGTCGTAGACCACCCGGCCGTACTCCAGCACCGCGATCCGGTCGGCGACCTCGACCGCGTGCCGGATCTGTTGCTCGACCAGGAGCACGGTCAGCCCGGCGCCGGCCAGCGACCGGACCAGGTCGCGTACCCGCAGCGCCAGGTCCGGCGCGAGGCCCTCGCACGGCTCGTCGAGCAGCAGCACGCGGGGCTGGCCGAGCAGCGCCCGGGCGATCGCCAGCATCTGCTGTTCCCCGCCGGAGAGCTGGTCGCCGCGGTGCCGCAGCCGTTCGGAGAGCCGGGGCAGCAGTTCCAGCACCCGGGCGACCGTCCAGCCCTCGCCGCCCGGCGTCGCCGCCCGCCACGGCGCGGCGGCCAGGACCAGGTGCTCGGCCACGGTCAGCCGGGAGAAGACCCGCCGCCCCTGCGGCACCAGCCCCACCCCGGCGCGGGCGATCCGGTGCGGCTGCCGGCCGGCGACCGGCACGCCGCCGATGTCGATCCGCCCGGCCTGCGGCCGGACCAGGCCGGCCACGCAGTGCACGAGCGTGCTCTTGCCAGCGCCGTTGCGGCCCACCACCACCTGCACCGTGCCGGGCCGCACGTCGAGGCTCACCTCGTGCAGCACGGTGCCACCGGCGTAGCCGGCGCAGAGCCGGTCGATGCGCAGCATCACGTCACTCCCTCCGCGTACGCCTCCCGGACCGGGCCGGACGCGCGGATCTCGGCGGGCGACCCGGTGGCGAGCGTCCGGCCGTCGCGCAGCACGGTCACCGTGTCGCAGAGCGCGTAGACCAGGTCGAGCCGGTGCTCGACCAGCAGCACCCCGACCGCGCGGGGCAGCTCGCGCAGGAACTCCGTCAACCAGCCGACCTCCACCGCGGACAGCCCGGCGGCCGGCTCGTCGAGCAGCAGCAGCCGGGGCCGCCCGGCCAGCGCCACGGCGATCTCCAGTTGCCGGCGCTGCCCGTGGGCGAACTGCCCGGCCGGCGTCGCGGCGAGGTCGCCGAGGCCCACCCGGTCCAGCAGCGCGTCCGCGGTGCGCCCGGCCGCCCGACGCCGTGCCGACGGATGCCACCGGCCGGTCCGTTGGGCCCGGGGCAGCGCGGCGACCAGCACGTTCTCCCGGGCGGTCAGCGAACCCCAGACGGCGGGCCGCTGGTGGATCCGGCCGACGCCGCGCCGGGCCCGGGCGGCCGGCCCGAGCCGGGTGACGTCGTGCCCGCCCAGCCGGACCCGGCCGGCGGCCGGCCGGGTCGCGCCGGCCACCACGTCGAGCAGCGTGGTCTTGCCCGCGCCGTTCGGCCCGATCAGCGCGTGCCGCTGACCGAGCGGGATCCGCAGGTCGACGCCGTCCAGCGCGGCCAGCGACCCGTAGCGCACGGTGACCGCCTCCGCGGCGAGCAGCGGCGTCATGCGCGTATCCCGGTCGCGGCGGGTGGCCGGCGGGCGTCGGTGGGGCGCGCGCCGTCCGGGGCGGACGGCGGTCGTGCGCGCCCGGCCCACCGGGTGCGGCGGGCGGTGGGCAGCAGGTGGGCGGCGACGACGAAGGCCAGGCCCAGCACCAGCGGCGCCTGCCCGGGCAACGCGCCGAACAGCCAGTCCCGGGCGGCGACCACGAGCACGGCGCCGACCAGCGCGCCACCGACCGAGGCGGTGCCCCCGACGACGACGCCGAGCAGCAGCAGCGCGGAGGTGTCGAACCCGAAGTCGGCCGGCGAGACGTACTGCTGCGCGGTGACCAGCAGCGAGCCGGCCGCGCCGGCGATCGCGCCGGCGGCGACGTGGACGCCGGCCACGTGCCCCGGCACCCGGTGCCCGCTGGCCCGCAGCCGCGCCTCGTCGTCCCGCCCGGCCCGCAGCAGCAGCCCGACCCGGCTGCGCAGCACCAGCAGCACCAGGCCGGCCAGCATCGCCACCACCACCAGCGTGTAGAGGTAGCGGGCCCGGTCGGTGGCCAGCACCGGCAGGCCCCACAGCGGCCGGGTCGGGGCGATGCCGGCGAAACCGTCCGTGCCGCCGGTGACCGAGGTCCACCGGCCGGCGAGGATCACCGCCAGCTCGCCGACCGCCAGCGTGATCATGAGGAGCACCACCCCACGGGCCGGGAGCACCAGCGGCAGCGCCACCACGGCCAGCGCCGCGCCCGCCCCGGCCGCGACCAGCAGTTGCACCGGCCCGACGTCGGAGAGCTGGCCGCCGGCCACCGCGCCGGCGTACGCGCCGGCCGCGTAGGGCGCGGTCTGGCCGAGCGTGGGCAGTCCGGCGACGCCGGTCAGCACCGCGACGCTCACCGCGACCAGGCCCAGCGCCAGCGTGCGGGCCAGCAACGCCACGGTGTAGTCGTCCACCACCCAGGGCGCGGCGACCAACCCGGCCAGCACCGGCACGGCGGCGGCCACGCGCAGCGTCCGCACGGCCCGGGTCCTCATGTCGCCCTCCGGGCGGTGGCCAGACCGCGCGCCCGGACCGCGAGCACCGCCGCCATCGCGGCGAAGAGCAGGAACGGGGCCGCCGACGGGGCGAGCGCCACGCCGAGCGTCTGGATCTGGCCGACCGCCAGCGCCGCGAGCAGCGTGCCGGTCGTCGAGCCCAGGCCGCCGAGCACCACCACGACCAGGGAGAGCAGCAGCACCGCGTCGGCCGTGCCCGGCCCCGGACCGATGATCGGCGCACCGAGCACGCCGGCGGCTCCGGCCAGCGCACCGGCCGCGGCCAGCACGCCGACCCGCACCACGGCCGGGCTCACCCCGAGCGTGGCGACCATCTCGGCGTCGTCGACCGCGGCCCGCACCAGCATGCCGGCCCGGGTGCGGCGCACCACCAGGTGCAGCAGGCCGGCGAGCAACGCGGCCACCAGGATGAAGACCAGCCGGTACGCGGCGTAGCGGTGCCCCGCCACCAGCACCGACCCGTCCAGCGCGGCCGGTACCCGGACCGGCGGGTCGTCCGGGCCGAACGCGGCCACCAGCAGGCTGCCGCCGGCCAGCGCGACGCCGAAGGTGACCAGCGCCTGGGTGAGGTGCCCGGCCGCCGCGACCCGGGTGAGCAGCACCGCGACCAGCGCACCGGCGGCGGTGGCGGCGACCACGCCGACCGCCAGCGCGAGCGCCAGGCTGGCCCAGCCACCGTCCAGCAGCGCGGCGGCGGTGTAGCCGCCGATCGCGAACAGCGTGCCGTGGGCCAGGTTCAGGATGCCGGCCACGCCGAAGCAGAGCACCAGCCCGGACGCGGCGACGAACACCAGCAGCCCGTAGGCGACCCCGTCCACGGCCGGGACGACGTACGGGTCGACAGGCACTTCTCAGCCGCCCACGGTGGCGAGGTCGCCCACCACGGTGTTGGACAGTGCCCGGCCGTCCGGGCGGACCTGACGCAGGTACCACTTCTGCACCGGCGCGTGGGTGGTCGGCGAGAACTGCCAGGTGCCGCGCGGGCTGGCGATCTGTCCGAGCTGGCCGATGGCCGCGTTGATCCGCTCTCCGGTGGCGTCGTCGCCGGCCGCCGCGATCGCCCGGTCCAGCACGGCAGCCGCGTCGTACGAGGCCATCGCGTAGGTCGTCGGGGAGCCGTCGTGCTCGGCCTTCCAGGCGGCCACGAAGGCCCGGTTCTCCGCGTTGTCGAGGTCCGGTGAGTAGTTCAGCACCGAGTAGATGTCGCGTGCGGCGTCGCCCTGCGCGTCGAGCACGCCGCCCTCGGTCAGGAAGCCGGCGGCGTAGAGCGGCACGTCCCTGATCTCCGACTGGGCGTACTGCTTGACGAAGTCGACAGCGGCGCTGCCGGCGTAGAACGTGTAGACCGCGTCCGCGCCGGACGCCTTGATCCGGGCGAAGTACGGGGTGAAGTTGGTGGTCGCCGGGAACGGCGTGAACGTGGTCTTGCCGTCCGGGTTGGCGAGCGTGCCGCCGGCCTTCGCGAACGCCTCGGTGAAGCCGCGCAGCTCGTCCCAGCCGCCCTGGTAGTCCGGCCCGATCGCGTAGACGCTGCCCTTGACGTCCTCGCGCACGTGCGACGCGATCGCCTCGCCGGGCTCGTCGGAGAGGTAGGAGGTGTGCCAGACCCGCGACACGTCCTTGAGTTCCGGCCGGCCGTTGGAGCCGACGAGCGGCACCTTCGTCTCGTTGAGCAGCGGGTAGACCGCGGCCACCGAGCCGCCGCCGACGATGCCGGTGAGCGCCACCACCCGGTCCTGCTTGAGCAGCTTGGTGGCGGCGGGCACGGCGGTGGCCGCGCCGTTGCCCTCGTCGGCGACGACCAGCTCGACCTTCCGCCCGCCGAGCTTGCCGTCGTGGCCGGACAGGTAGAGCTGGAAGCCGTCGCGGATGTCCTTGCCGACCGACTGGTAGGTGCCGGAGAGCGACGCGAGCAGGCCGATCTTGACGGTGCCGCCGGGGCCGGCGGCGGGTCCGTCGTCGGCGCAGGCGGGCGTCGCGAGCAGGACGAGCGCGAGCAGCGCCGCGGTGCGGGCACGGCGGTGCCGGGTGAGGGTCTGGGACATGGTGTCTCTCCTGGGTGTCAGGGGTGCGGATCCGGCGGGACGCCGGCGGTCAGCGGCTGCGGCTCAGGGCCGCCCGGGCCGCGGGGGTGAGCGCGTCGCCGATGCGGTTCGCCAACTCGGCCATCTCGTAGGAGACCTTGCCGACGTCGCAGCGCGGATCGGCGAGCACGAGCAGGGAGGCGCCGTCGTTGAACGCCATGGAGAACATGAAGCCGCCCTCCAACTGGGTGACGTTGGAGATCACCGCGCCGGCGTCGAAGAACGCCGCCGCGCCGCGCAGCAGGCTGACCAGCCCGCTGCCGGTGGCCGCCAACTGGTCGGCCCGGTCCGGCGGGAGGCCGCGGGTGGCGGCCACCATCAGACCGTCGCTGGAGATCGCGATCGCGTGGGTGACCTCGGCGGCGCGCTCGGCGAACGAGTCCAGCAGCCAGCCGAGATCCTGGTGGTCGGTCACGTGCACTCCCTGTCGGGTCAGTTGGTGATCAGGTTGGTCCGGCGGCCGGCGACCCCGCGGGCGTACGCCGCCATGGCGGTGGCCACCCGCGCCGGGTCCCGGTGCTCGGTGGCCTGCCGGGGCGCCGGGACACCGCCGGGCACCAGGTGTTCCTGCGGCTGCCGGCGCGGCAGCCCGGACGTGGTGGTGCCGGCGACCCGGGGCTCGTCGGCGCGCGCCGCCGTACGCCAGGCGTCGTCGGCCGGGCCGGCCCAGGACGCGTCGTCGCCCGGCCGGTCGGCCTGGAACCAGTGGTTCACCTGGTCGAAGATGATCAGCTCCTCGGTGGGGGCGTCGGCCGACGCCGGCTGGAACTCCGGGGCGACCGGGAGCGCCCGGTCGGCGGCCGGTCCCCCGGCCCAGGGCTGTGGGGCGGGCCGCGCGCCGGCGGGCACGACGGCGGCCCGCCCGACCGGGGACGCGACCGTGGCGCGGGCCGCCCGCCGGGACGGCCGCTCGGGGGTGAGCAGGAACTCCTCGGGCGGCAGCGGCCGGATCAGCGCGGCCGGCAGCGCCACCTCGGCGATGGTGCCGCGCCGCGGCCCGGACCGGAGCTGCACGACGGCGCCCAGCCGGGTGGCGAGCTGCCCCACCACGACCAGTCCCATCGCCCGCACGGTGGCCACGTCGATGGCGGGTGGCTGGGCGAGCAGGTCGTTGAGCTGCTGCCGCCGGTGCGGGGGCAGACCGACGCCCTCGTCGCTGATCTGCACGATCACCCGGTCGCCGAGGCTCCGGCCGGTCACCCACGCCTCGGTCGCCGGCGGCGAGTAGCCGGTGGCGTTCTCCATCAGCTCGGCGAGCAGGTGCACCACCTCGTCGACCGACTCGGCGGCCACCGCGACGTCGCCGTCAACCAGGCCGAGACGGATGCGGGGGTAGTGCTCGATCTGGCTCTGCGCGGCCTGGAGCACCTGCGGCAGCGGCACGTCGTGGTGGCGGACCCGCCCGACGCCCACTCCGCCCAGCACGAGCAGGCTGGCGTTGATCCGGCCCATCCGGGTGGCGAGATTGTCCAGCGCGTAGAGCTGGTGCAGCCGGTCGGGATCGGTCTCGTCCCGCTCGACGCGGTCCACCTGGGCCAGCACGGCGTCGACCAGGCGCTGTTCCCGCCGGCTCAGGTGGATGAAGATCTCCGCCGTGTTGGCCCGCATCACGGCCTGCTCCGCGGCGGTCCGCACGGCGGCCCGGTGCACCGCGCTGAACGCCTGCCCGACCTCGCCGATCTCGTCGTCGCCGGAGACCTCCAGCGCGTCGGCGGCCTGGCGGCGGGCCAGCTCGTCCGGGTCCACCGAGGCGCTGTCCGGCTGTTGCAGCCGGGCCACCACCTGGGGCAGCCGCTCGAACGCGACCGCGTTCGCCGCGTCCCGCAGCCGGCGCAGCCGCCGGGTGATCTGGCGGGCCACCGCCCAGGTGACCAACGCGGTCAGCAGCAGCGCCAGCAGGGCGGCTGCCGCCTCCACCACGGTACGGCGACGCTGGTCCGCGTGGGCGGCCCGGATGTCGTCGAGCACCGCCCCGTCGACCCGTAGGCGCAGCTCGGCCAGGCGGACCGACCACTGCTGAGTGGCGGTGAGCCAGGTGCCCAGGTCCAGGTCGAGGCGGTCGCCCGCCGCCGTCCGGGCCACCTGGTCGAGGAGCCGTTGCAGCCGCAGCGCGTTCTCGCCGCTGCCGGCCTGCTCCCACCAGCCCTGCCAGGCCGGTCGGGCGAGCGCCAGGAAGGCCAGCGACGCCTCGGTGAAGCCGGTGCGGGCGGCGGTGATGTCCTGCTGGAGCGCGGGTGTCACCTGGCCGGCGGTGACCGCGCGCAGCACGGCCACCTGCTGCTGGCCGACCGCCTCGGCCACTTTGGACAGCGCGGCGGAGGCCCGGATGCCGTCCGCGATCCGCGGCTCGACCACGCCGAGTGTGACGCTCTCCCGCAGCCCGAGCAGGTCGGCGATGACGATGCGGTAGCTGAACGTCATCGCCGAGACCGAGGCGCGTTCGGCGGTGCGGACCTGGGCGCGCAGCGGGGCGAGGTTGGCCAGCGCCGTGTCGATCCGCGGCAGGACGGCCTGTTCGGCGGCGGCGCCGGCGGGCACCCGGGCCCGTTGCCGGCGGTATCCGGCGACCGCGGCGTCGGTGGCGGTGGTGGCGTCCGCGAACGCGTCCTGCTGGTCGGGGGCGCCCCGGGTGAGCAGGTCGGCGGCGACGATCCGCTCGTGTTGCAGGCGGTGGGCCAGGCCGCCCGCCTCGGCGCCGAGCTGGGCGAGCTGGCCGAGGTCGCTGGCACGGGCGGTCTGCCGGGCGCTCTCGGTCAGCGCCAGCCCGGCGAAGCCCATCACGGCGACGAGCGGGGCCGCCACGATGAGGCGCATCCGGCCGCCGATGCGCCACCGACGGCGGCGGGGCGGGTAGGGTCGGGCCGCGTGGGACCTCGTGCTCGACGCCACTGCTGACTCCCGGCGCTGATCGGCAAAGTTCTATCTGCACTTGCGGATTGCACGTCTCATTCCGCCGGAAGCCGCGCGCCGAGGCCAGACCCGACCGTGGTACAAACAGGCCGTACCAGCATCTGTACCCAGAGTTGGCGACGCCGACGGCGGACCCGGGCCGGGGCGTCGGTCCCGGTCAGTGCCGGCCGGCCGCCGACGGCGGCGGGCCTTCCGGTTCGGGCTGCGCGAGCACCTGACCGATCAGTTCGCGCAGCTCGTCGATCGCCGCCGCCACGGCCTGCGGATCGCGCGGATCACGTCGCGTCGCCGGTGGGCCGGCCGGGTCCAGCTCGCCGAGCCGGGGCCCCCGCCGGCCGTCCGCCGCCAACTGCTCGGCGGCGACCTGCGGCCACAGCTCGGCCAGCCGTCCGCCGGTGGCGAGCACCTCGTCGCAGCGGACGGCGAACTCCTGACTGCCGAACCGCCGGCCGGACTCGACCGCGGCGACCGTCTCCCGGCTGAACCGCACCCGCTCGGCCAGCGACCGCTGGGTCAGGCCACGCCGGGTCCGCCAGCGGCGCAGCTCGACACGGAACTGGCGGCTGGCGACGGAGGGAGCGGCGCTCGACGCGGGCGTGCGATCCATGTGCTCACCTTCGCGACGCCGGACCGGCATCGGCAACAGATCGAGGACGGGCGATGACTGGGCATTCGCAGGGGGTCATTCTTAACCCACCGGCGTACGGGTGTGAAGACGTGACTGCGCTGCGTGTCCGCCGACGGCCCCCGGTCACGCCGCCGGCCGCGCGACCGGGCGGTCACCGGTCGGCACCGCCGGCGCGACGATCACCGGCAGCCCACGGTGCGCGCGGAACGCCAGGTTGGGCCGGAAGACGCGGGGATGCCCGGGGGCCGGCCGCAGGTCCGGCAGCGCCGTGGCGAGACGGGCGAGCGCGGTGCCCGCCTCCAGCCGGGCCAGCGCCGCCCCGATGCAGAAGTGCGGGCCGTGGCCGAAGGAGAGGTGGTCGTGCGCGTCCGGCCGGTCCGGGTCGAACCGGTCCGGGTGGCCGAACACCGCCGGGTCCCGGTTGGCGGCGCCGATCAGCAACAGGCAGCGCGCCCCGGCGGGGATGGCCACGCCACCCAGCGTGACCGGACGGTTGGTCACCCGCAGCCAGCCGTCGATGGCGGGCGCGAACCGCAGCGTCTCGGTGACGAACGCCGGGACCCGCTCCGGACGCGCGCCGAGCTCGCGCCACCGACCCGGCTCGGACAACGCCCGGTCCACCGCGTGGGCGAGCAGCCCGGCGGTGGTCTCGTGCCCGGCGACCAGCAGGTTGAACACGATGCTCGACACCTCGGCGACGGTCAGCACCTCGTCGTCACCGCCCCGGTACGCCAGCAGCTCGGCGACATAGTCGTCACCGCCACCGCCCAGTCGGCCCCGCACCAGGCCCTGGCAGTAGCGCCAGAACTCCAGCAGCCCACCGGCCAGCCGGACCTGCTCGGCCGGGTCGGGGCTGCCCCAGACCAGGGCGATCTGCCCGTCCGCCCAGGCCCGGATCCGCGGCACGTCGCGCGCCGGCACGCCGAGGATGTCGAGCAGCACCAGCAGCGGCAGCTCGGCGGTGAACTCCGGGACCAGGTCGACCTCGTCACCGGCGCGGGTGGCCAGCCGCGACACCAGCTCGTCCACCCGGCGGCGCACGATCCGGCCGTAGCGCTGCTCGACCCGCTCCGGGGTGTTGGCGAACGTGACCCGCAGCGCCCGGCGGGTACGGGGGTGCGCCGGCGGGTCGGCCGCGGCGGTGGTGGGCGGCGCGTCGATCCGGGCGACCAGGGCCAACGCCTCCGGGCAGATGTCGTACACCGGGGCGAGCGTGAGGGCGTTGCCGAACGTCCGCGCGTCGGCCAGCGCCCGCCGGACGTCGGCGTGCCGGGTGATCAGCCACAACCCGAGTTCGTCGTCGTGGTGCACGCCGCCGTCGGCGGCCAGCAGGCGGGCCCAGACGCCGGCCGTATCGGTGAGATACGCTCCCGCGAACGGATTCAACCGCATGACCGCCTCCTGCACTACCGGCCGCTTTCCTTACCGTGCGCCACTGGACGAACACGCGTCAAGATTTGCCGGCATCAATCTATTTCTGCCGCTTTCCCGCAACTTGCGCCCTGCTCCTTGCCGCCCCTGCCGCCTCCCCTCGGTGATCAGGGAGTTCGCGTCGCGCCGGGGCGCGACCGGCGACCGGAACTCCTTGATCACCGCCGGTGGGCCCGACGGTGGTGAGGGAGGATGGGGAGATGCGGGCGGTGGTGTTCGAGGAGTTCAACGCGTGGCCCGAGGTGCGGGAAGTGGCCGACCCGGTGCCGGCGCGCGACGGGGTGGTCGTCCGGGTCGGGGCGACCGGGCTGTGCCGCAGCGACTGGCACGGCTGGCAGGGCCACGACCCGGACATCCGGCTCCCGCACGTGCCCGGGCACGAGTTCGCCGGTGTCGTCGCCGCGATCGGCGCCGACGTCCACGGCTGGCGGCCGGGCGACCGGGTCACCGTGCCGTTCGTCTGCGCCTGTGGGCGGTGCCCCTCCTGCCTCGCCGGTGACCAGCAGGTCTGCGAGCGGCAGACCCAGCCGGGCTTCACCGGCTGGGGGTCGTTCGCGGAGTACGTGGCGCTGCGGCACGCCGACGTCAACCTGGTCCGGCTGCCGGACGAGGTGGACGACGGGACCGCCGCGGCGCTCGGCTGCCGGTTCGCCACCGCGTTCCGGGCGGTGGTCGCGCAGGGCCGGGTGGCCGCGGGCGAGTGGGTGGCCGTACACGGGTGCGGTGGGGTGGGCCTGTCCGCGGTGATGATCGCGGCGGCGAGCGGCGCCCGGGTGGTGGCCGTGGACGTCGCGCCCGCCGCGCTGGCGCTGGCCCGGCGCAGCGGGGCCGCGGTCTGCCTGGACGGAAGCACGCTCGGCGGTCCCGGCGAGGTGGCCGCCGCGGTCCGCGACGCGACCGGCGGCGGCGGCGCCCACCTCTCGCTCGACGCGCTGGGCAGCCACGCGACCTGCGTCGCCTCGATCGAGGGCCTGCGCCGGCGCGGCCGGCACGTGCAGGTCGGGCTGTTGCCCGCCGCGCAGGGCCGGCCGGCGCTGCCGATGGACCTGGTGATCGCCCACGAGTTGGAGCTGCGGGGCAGCCACGGGATGCCGGCCCACGCCTACCCCGAGCTGCTGCGGCTGGTCACCGCCGGGGTGCTGCGCCCCGGCGAGCTGGTCACCGACGTCATCGGGCTGGCCGACGCGCCCGCGGCGCTGGCCACGATGGACCGGCCGGCCACCGCCGGGATGCGGCTTGTCCGCCCCTGACGCCACGCGGGCCGGCCCGGCGTCGGGAGCACCCGACGCGGACCGGCCCACGGCCGACCGGATCAGTCGGCGACGGTCACCGAGACGGTACGGGGCGGCTGCTGGTACTGCCCGTAGTTGTCCATGCCGCGGATCGTCACCGTGTACGTGCCGGCCGGCACCACCGGCGACGTGTACGCGAAGTTCGACCCCGGCGAGCCCGGACTGGTGAGGAACGCCGCGATCCAGGTGCCCGCCCGGCCGAACGTGCCGGCCGCGTTCATGCCCTGCCCGGCGGCGTTGGTGATCTGCAACTCCACCTTCTGCATGCCGACGTCGTCGACGGCCCGGCCGGTCACCACGATCCGGCCGCCGGTGTAGGCCTCGCCCTCGACCGGCGTGATGCTCGGCTCCAGCGTCGGATCGAGGTCACCGGGGTAGACCAGGTACTTCGCGGTGGCGCCGGCGGTCGAGCCGTCCTGCTGGCCGACCGTGTCCACGGCCCACGCCTCGACGCTGTAGGTGCCCTTGGTGGGCAGGTCGATCGAGAGCGTGAACGCGGTGCTCGTGGCGTTCGGGGCGGCGAGCGTCGCGTCCACCGTGGCGAACGCGGCGGCCATCGTGCCGCCCGGCTGGACGTACCGGCCGGTGTCCAGGTCGCGCAGCGCCACCCGGACGGCCTTGACGCCCTTGTCGTCGGTCGCGGTGCCGGCCAGGTCGAGGTGCAACCGGTCGACGTTCTGGTCGGTCCCGGTGAAGCTCAGCAGCCCGTTCGGGAAGGCGTCGCCGGGCACCTGCGCGGTGACGGTGAGCCGACCCAGGTTGGTGTTGGACGTGGTCAGGCCGAGCTTGTCGGTGGCGCGTACCCGGAAGTCGTAGACGCCGGGGGTGAGCGGAACGGTGGTGAAGGACCAGTCGAACGTCGCGGCGTCGAGGTTGGTCGGGGAGATCCGGTGGTACGCGGCGACCGAGTCGGCGCCCCAGGTGCCGTCCGCGGCCAGCGCCTCCCGGGTGGTGTTGTTGCGCAGGTAGATCTCGACCGACTTCAGCGCGTCCTCGTCGGCGGCGGTGCCGGCGAACGTGACCGTGGCGCCCGGCGCCACGGTCAGCGGCGCGGCGGCGGTGGGCGGGGTCATCGCCACCGGCGCGGTGATCGCCACGGTCGGCGGGACGCCGGTCGCCGAGACGGTCCAGTCCCGGGTGTCGCCCCGCAGGTCGCTCTGCCCGGCCGTGTCGACGGCGGTGGCGGTCATCCGCCACTGCCCCTCGGTCGGCAGCGTCACCTCGTACTGCCAGGTGGCGGACGTCGCGCCGAGCACGTCCGGCTCGCCCCGGAACGTGTTGTAGACCGCCGCGACGCTGCCGTCGTCCTGCAGGTACCGGTTGTCCGGCGTGCGGAACGAGTAGATCATCGAGCTGACGCCCTTGTCGTCGGTGGCGGTGCCGGTGGCCACGAAGCTCTGGGTGGCGATCAGGCCGGCGGCCGGCGCGCTGATCCGGGTGGCCGGCGGCAGGTCGTCGAAGCGGAACGCCTCGATCTTCTTGATCGCCTTGGTGGCGTCGCCGGCCCCGTCGCGGCCGACCGTCCTCGCCTGGATCTGGTAGACGCCGGCCGGCAGCGACACCGGGAGCTTCCAGGTGGTGGACGTGGCGTTCGGCGCGGCGACGGTGGCGTTCAGCGACTTGAACGCGCCCCAGGTCGTCAGGTCGGTCTGGAGGTACCTGCCGCTGTTGCGGTCCATGACCTCGACCTGGACCTTGGACACGCCGGCCGGCGCGAGCGCCTGGCCGCCGAGGTCGAACGACTCCCCGGCCTGCTTCACCGCGCCCTCGATCGGCGTGGTGACGGTGGTGTCCAGCGCCGACGGGGCCGGCTCCTTGGACAGGTCGAAGAACGCGACCCGACCGGTCGTCTTGCCGCCCTTGACGTTGCCGTCGCCGCCGACGAGCAGGCCGCGCGCGGTGGCCAGCATCGCCTTCTCCCCCTCGTACGAGTTGGAGCCGGGGTTCCACTCCAGCGCGGTGCCGGTGAGCGGGTCCAGCGCGCCGAGGTGGTCGCGGCGGACCACCTGGTCGCCGAGGCCGTAGCCGCTCAGGCCCTGGCCGGTGCCGTAGCCGACGTTGTCCAGCCCGGGCCACGGCACGTTCGAGGTGGGCGACTCCTGCCAGCTGAAGTGACCGCCGACGTAGACGGCGGTGTCGGTGATCGCGACGGAGTAGATGCTGTCGAAGTGCCGGGAGATCCAGAGCGGCTCGATGTGGTCGTTTCCGGTCAACGGGTACGCGATGGCGGTGTCGTTGATCGGCGGCCGGTCGCCGCCCGAGCCGCTGGTGACCACGAAGTACGAGTCGTCCGGCGCGATGTCACCGGCGAAGACGCGCTGGATGCCGCCGACGAAGGAGAGGTTGTCCTCCCACAGCCGGGTCCGCCACGGCAGCAGCGCCTTGCTGGCCGTGCCGATCAGCGCCACGCCGTAGCGGTCCTGCCCGGCGATCTGGCGGCCGGTGTGCACGACCAGCAGCTTGCTGCGGTCGTGGGTGAGCTTGAGCTGCTGCACGGTGAGCATGCCGCCGACGCCGATGCCGCCGGTGACCGGCAGGTTGAACGCGGTGTCGACGGCGCCGGTGGTCGGGTTGAGCGCGGCCAGGCCGCTGCGGGCGACGCCGTTGACGGTGGCGAACTGGCCGCCGACGTAGACGGCGGTGGGGCTCACGGCCAGGGCGGTCGCCCGCGCGCTGGCGGTCGCGGTGAACGCCGCCACCGGCGCGCCGGTGGTCGGGTTGAGCCGGGCGATCTTGCGCTTGGTGACGCCGTTGATCGTGTTGAACGAGCCCGCGATGTAGAGCGACGTCCCGTCCGGCGACGCCTCGACGGCCGCCACCGCGCCGTCGATGGTGGGCTTGAAGCCGGTGTCCACCTTGCCGGTGTCCAGGTTGTACGAGGCCAGCGACTTCTGCGCGATCGCCGTGCCGCCGACGTTCGCGATCGAGGTGAAGGTGCCGGCGATGAAGACGCGGTTGCCGATCACCTCGATGTCGGTGATCTCGCCGTTGGTGATCCGCGGCGTGTCGGCGCGGGGCGTGGTCGGCATCAGCCGGGTGTCCCCCGGCGTGACCTGTGCCCTGGTCGCGACCGTACGGGCGGCGCCGAGCGCGGCGCTGCCCCCGGTCGCCTGGGCGCCGGTACGCCCGGTGACTCCGGCGTCGGTGACGGCGACGACGCCGGCCAGCGCCGGCACCCCCGCCACGACGACCGCGCCGGCGGCGAGCACCGCTACCGCGCGACTCCAAACTCGCATCGAGACAACTCTCCCTGTCCGCCCGGACGGCGCCCCTCGGGTGGCTCCCGACTTCCCTCCGTCCGCGTGCCGGACGTCACCGTAGGAGGCAAGGACTTCTCGCGGTACGCCGCCGCACCGGTAATCGACCGCTCGACATCAATTCCGGCCACACGGCGACCGCGCTCCACCGATCGGCTGGCCCCGCGCCTACCGCCCGGACCCCCGTCGCGCCTTTCGGCCCCGTCCCGCGCCGTCCGGTCCGCCGGCCCTGATCGACACCACGCCGGGAGGCGGGCCGCATCGGGGCGGTGACATTCGGGCGACTGTCCGGGCGGGAAATGCCGACACAAGGCGTCGAATCGGGGAAGCGTTTCGGCGAACCGCGAGAATCCGACAGGAGCGGGGCTTGCGGAGCAATTGCCGACCCGATCGCGGGAAATCGGCACGCCGACGCCGGAACGCACACACCGATTGCCGGTGGCCGGCACCACAGCGACTTCGCCGCGACCGTATTCCATCGAAGATCACTCTGTCAACGACGCCGCCGACAAGGGTCTTGAACAGCCAAGACGGTCAGGTGGCGCGACGCGGCGGGCCCCCCTTCCCCCGCATCCGGCATATCCCTCCACAATGGTGTCGAGGCGGCGGAAGCTCCCGATGACCGATACGAGCGACATCACCCCGGGGACCGGCCCGGAGTGCGGGCCGAGGCCCCGCAATCACATTTCTTACCGGCCGCCGGGAACTGGCCGAACGTGCAACACCCGCCACCGAAAGCATCGACCGGCGGCACGATTCGGGGATCGGCGGACAAAGATCGCCGGTGACATGATGAGCCGGGTTCCCCATCGAGGAATCCTGATCTTCCATCATCCCGGCCGGACGGTCCGGCGCGGCGACCGCCCGCGTCCGGATGCGGTCCACCCGACGGCCGGCAGCGACGAAGGCGGAGGCGATGACCGACGTCCTGCGGCCCCGGCGAACGGTGCCCGCCCCACCGGCGCGGGACCGCTCCGGCCACCCCGCGCCGGCGACCGCCGCGCAGCGCCAGATGTGGCAGTTGGACCGCCTCGACCCGGGCTCGGCCGGCTACCTGGTGCCGCTTGCCTACCGGCTGCACGGCCCGCTCGACGTGGCGGCGCTGTCCGCCACGCTGGACGAGCTGGTGGCCCGCCACGCCGCGCTGCGCACCACGCTCGCACCCGGGCCGTCCCACGACGCCCCGGGCGCCGGAATCCCGCACCCGGGCGGGGACGGTACGGACACCCCGCTCGTCCAGGTGGTCCACGAACCGCGCCCGGGGCTGCTGCGGGTGCACGACCTCAGCGGACTGCCGAGCTGGCACCGGGACCGGGAGGTGGCCGCCCGGCTGCGCGCCGCCGGCCGGGACCCGCTCGACCTGACACACGGGCCGGTGCTCCGGGCCGATCTGGTGCGGTGCGCGCCGGAGGAGCACGTGCTCCTGCTGACGTTCCACCACGTCGCCATCGACGAGTGGTCGCTGGGCCTGCTGCACGAGGAGTGGGAACGGCTCTACGCGGCGTACCGGGCCGGGCGGCCGGCCACGCTCGACCCGGTCGAGGTCGACTGCCGCGACCACGCGCGCCGGCAGCGGGAGTGGCTCGCCGGCGCGGAGGCGTCCGCCCAGCTCGACTACTGGCGGGAGCAGCTCGCGGGCGCGTCCGCGGCGCTGGACCTGCCCACCCGGGGACCCCGCCCGGCGGTGCCGTCCGGCGCCGGCGCCACGCTGTCGGTGCCGCTGGACGTGCCCACCGGGGAACTGGCCGCGTTCTGCCGGCGCGCGCGGGTGTCGCCGTACATGGTGCTGCTGGCGGTGCTGCACGTGCTGCTGGCCCGGTGGACCGGCGAGCGGGACGTCGTGGTCGGCACGCCGGTGGCCGGCCGGCGCGACCCGGAGACGCGGCAGCTCGTCGGCCTGCTGCTCAACACCGTCGCGATCCGGGCCCGGCTGGACGACGACCCGTCCTTCACCACGCTGCTGGAGCGGGTACGCGTCGCCGTCCTGGACGCCCTGAGCCGGGAGGAACTGCCCTTCTCGACGGTGCTGGAGACGCTGCGCCCGACCCGCCGGGCCGGCTTCAGCCCGCTGTTCCAGGTGATGTTCGTGTACGGCCGGGAGGCCGCCCCGCCCCGCCTGGACGGCCTCCAGGTGAGCACCGTCGAGGTGCCGGTCGGAACCGCCAAGTTCGACCTCACGGTGGCCGTCCGGGAGGACGACCGGGGGCTGCGGACCGTGTTGGAGTACCGCACCGACCTGTTCGACGCCGACCTGATGACCCGCCTGGCCGGGCACTTCCGGACGCTGCTCGCGGCGCTGCTGACCGACCCGGACACGCCGGTCGGCTCGGCCGCGATGCTGACCGCCGACGAGCACCGGCGGCTGGTCGCCGAGTGGAACCGGACCGCCACGCCGGCCGAGCCGGACGAGCTGGTGCACGCGTTGATCGAGGAGCAGTCCCGGCGTACCCCCGACGCGGTGGCGGTGACCGACGGCGACGCCGCGCTGAGCTACCGGGAGCTGCACGCGCGGGCCGAGGCGCTGGCGGAGACGCTGCGCGCGCGGGGCGTCGGCGTCGGCGGCCTGGTCGGCGTGCTGCTGCCCCGCGCGGTCGGATTCACCGTGGCGGTGCTGGCGGTGCTGCGGGCCGGCGCGGCCTACGTGCCGATGGACCCGGCGAACCCGCCGGCCCGGCTGCGGCACCTGATGGACGACACCGCCGCGCCGGTGGTGCTCACCTGCGCCGAACTGGCGCACCTGGTGCCCGGCGACGCGGCGCTGCTGGTGCCGGGGCCGGACGCCCCGGCGCCCGCAGGCGCGACGGCACGCGGCAGCGGACCCCGGCGTCGGCCGCGCCGCCGGCCGGCGCCCACCGCGGACGACCTGGCGTACGTCATCCACACCTCCGGCTCGACCGGCCGGCCGAAGGGCGTCATGGTCACCCACCGGGGGGTGGCCAACTACGTGCGCTGGGCCACCCAGGCGTACCGGCTGCGCCCCGGTGACGTGGTCCCGCTGCACTCCTCGGTCGGGTTCGACCTGACCGTGACCAGCCTGCTGGTGCCGCTGGCGGCCGGCGCCACGGTCCGGATGATCGGCGAGCACCTCGGCCCGGCCGCGCTGGGCGAGGCGCTGCGCGACACCGCCACGCCGTTCGGCCTCGTCAAGATCACCCCTGCCCAGCTCGAACTGGTCACCCACCAGCTCCGCCCGGACGAGCTGGCCGGTCGCACCCGGTGCTTCGTCATCGGCGGCGAGAACCTGCGCGCCGACCAGGTCGCCCCGTGGCGGACGCACGCGCCGGAGACCGCGCTGGTCAACGAGTACGGCCCGACCGAGACGGTGGTCGGCTGCGCCGCGTACGAGGTGGAGCCGGAGACGCCGACCGACGGCTCGGTGCCGATCGGCCGGCCGATCGCGAACACCGCGCTCCACCTGCTCGACGGCTGGGGCAACCCGGTGCCGGTGGGCGTGGTCGGCGAGCTGTACGTCGGCGGGGCCGGGGTGGCCCGCGGCTACCTGGGGCAGCCGGGCCGCACCACCGAGCGGTTCCTGCCCGACCCGTTCTCCGGGGTGCCCGGCGCGCGCCTCTACCGCACCGGCGACCTGGCCCGCCGCCGCCCGGACGGCGTCCTGGAATACCTGGGCCGCACCGACCGGCAGGTCAAGGTACGCGGCTACCGGGTGGAGTGCGGCGAGATCGAGGCGGCGGTCCGCCGCCACCTGCCGGCCGCCGACGTGACCGTCCACCTGCGCCACGACGACCCGACCGACCCGCGGCTGGTCGCGTACCTGGCCGGCGACGACGAGGCGGACCCGGCGGAGCTGCGCGCCGCGCTCGCCGCCGAGTTGCCGTCCTGGCTGGTGCCCGCCGCGTTCGTGCGGCTGGACGCGCTGCCGCTGACCGGCAACGGCAAGGTGGACGCCGAGGCGCTGCCCGCGCCCGGCCCGGCCGACGCCCCGGCCGCCCGCCGCGCCACCGGACCGGCCACCCCGGCCGGTCCCGCCGCCCCGAGCAGCGCCGACGACGCCGCCCCGGACGGCCTCCGGGCCGCCGCGCCGGGCGGCACGACGACCACGACGGCGGGGACGCCGGGCCGGTGGGACGCCGACCGGGTACGCCTGGAGCGGCTGGTCGCCGAGGTGTGGCGCGAGGTGCTCGGCGTGCCGCAGGTCGGCACCCGGGACAGCTTCTTCGACCTGGGCGGCCACTCGATGCGGCTGCTGGCCGTGCTGGACCGGCTGCGCGCCCGGCTCGGTGACGTGCTGACCGCCACCGACCTGTTCCGCCACCCCACCGTGGAGTCGCTGGCCGCGTACCTGGTCACGGTCACCACGACCGGGGCGGCGCCGCAGCCCGCGCGCGAGGCCCCGCCGGTGCCTGCGACGCCCACGTCCGCCGGCCCGGCGGACGGACCGATCGCGGTGGTGGGCATGGCCGGCCGGTTCCCCGGCGCCCGGACCGTCGACGAGTTCTGGGCGAACATCCGCGACGGGGTGGAGTCGGTCCAGGAGTTCACCGTCGAGGAGATGCTCGCCGACGGCGCGGACCCGGCCCGGATCGACGACCCGGCGTACGTCCGGGCCGGCACGTTCCTGCCCGGCATCGACGAGTTCGACGCGGCGTTCTTCGGCTTCACCCCGCGCGAGGCGGAGACGCTGGACCCGCAGCACCGGCTGCTGCTGGAGTGCGCCTGGCACGCGCTGGAGCACGCCGGCCACGACCCGTCCCGCCACCCCGGCCGGGTCGGCCTGTTCGCCGGCTCCGGCCGCAGCTCCTACCTGCTCGACCACCTCAGCGGCCACCCGGAGCTGACCGGCGGGCTCAGCGAGCACCAGCTCTCGCTCGGCAACGACAAGGACTTCCTGCTCAGTCGCGTCGCGTACCAGCTCGACCTGACCGGGCCGGCGGTCACCGTGGCCACCGCCTGCTCGACGTCGCTGGTGGCGGTGCACCTGGGCCGGCAGAGCCTGCTGACCGGCGAGTCCGACGTGGTGCTGGCCGGCGGCGTGAGCGTCTTCCCGGCCCAGCGGCGCGGCTACCTCTGGCACGACGGCGGCATCTACTCCCCCGACGGGCACTGCCGCCCGTTCAGCGCCGACGCGCGCGGCAGCATCGAGTCCAGCGGCGTGGGCGTGGTGGTGCTGAAGCGGCTGGCCGACGCCGTCGCCGCCGGCGACACCGTCTACGCGGTGATCCGCGGCTCGGCGGTCAACAACGACGGGGCCCGCCGCACCGGCTACACCGCGCCGGGCGTCGCCGGTCAGGTCGAGGTGATCAGCCGGGCCCTGGCCGACGCCGGCGTGCACCCCCGCTCGGTGGGCTACGTGGAGGCGCACGGCACCGGCACCACGCTCGGCGACCCGATCGAGGTGGCCGCGCTGACCGAGGCGTTCCGGCGCTCCACCGACGCACGTGGCTTCTGCGCGCTCGGCTCCGTCAAGGCCAACATCGGGCACACCGACGCGGCGGCCGGGGTGGCCGGCCTGATCAAGACCGTGATGGCGCTGTGGACGCGGACGCTGCCGCCGGCGGTCAACCTGGACCGGCCGCACCCGGCGATCGACGTCGGGGCCGGGCCGTTCCGCTTCGAGCGGGCCGCCCGGCCGTGGGCCGCCGACGGTCCACGTCGGGCCGGGGTCAGCTCGTTCGGCATGGGCGGCACGAACGCGCACGTGGTGCTGGAGGAGCCGCCGGCGCCGCCCGGCCCGGTGACCCCGCCCGCGCCGGGGCCACGGCTGCTGGTGCTCTCCGCGCGTACCCCGGCCGCGCTGGAGGCCGCCACCGGGCAGCTCCGCGACCATCTCGACGCCCACCCCGGGACGCTGCTCGCGGACGTCGCGGCGGCGCTGGGCCGCCGGGCGGCGCTGACCCACCGCCGGTACGTGGTGGCGGCGGACCGGGCCGACGCGGTGTCCGCCCTGGACGCGCCGGCCCGCCGGTTCACCGGGGTCCGTCCGGACGGGCGGCGGACGCTGGCGTTCGCGTTCCCCGGGCACGGCGCCCAGCACGTGGCGATGGGCGCGGGACTCTACCGGGCCGAGCCGACCTACCGGGCCGTGGTGGACGCGTGCGCCGAGCTGCTCGGCGACGACCTCGGCCGGGACCTGCGCGCCGTGCTCGACCCGCCGCCGGGCGGACACCCGGCGGCGGAGGAGCTGCTGGCCCGCCCGGAGCTGGTGCAGCCCGCGCTGTTCGTCACCGGGTACGCGCTGGCCCGTACGCTGCTGGCCCGGGGCGTCACCCCGGACCTGATGGTCGGCCACAGCCTCGGCGAGTACGTGGCCGCCTGCCTGGCCGGCGTCTTCCCGCTCGCCGACGCGCTGCGCCTGGTGCGGGTGCGCGGCGAGCTGGTGGCGCGTACGCCGGTCGGGGCGATGCTCGCGGTGGGCCGATCCGAGGCGACGGTGACCGGGCTGCTCGACGAGGGCCTCGCGCTGGCCGCGGTGAACGCCCCGGAGCTGTGCGTGGTCTCCGGCGACCCGGCGGCGGTCGGGCGGCTACGCGAGCGGCTGACCGCGGACGGCGTGGACTGCCGCCCGCTGCGGGTGACGCGCGGCTACCACTCGGCGCTGCTCGACCCGGTGCTGGACGAGTTCGCCGCGCACGCCGCCCGGGTCGCGTACGCCGAACCGCAGCGCCCCTACCTCAGCAACCTCACCGGTGGGCCGGTCACGCCGGGGCTGGTCACCGACCCGGCGTACTGGGTGCGGCACCTGCGCGAGCCGGTCCGGTTCGCCGAGTCGGCCGCGTTCCTCGCCGAGCAGGACGCCGTCGTGGTCGAGGTGGGCCCCGGGCACGCGCTCGGCGGCCTGGCCCGGCTGGCCGGGTTGCCGCCGGCCCGGGCGGTCGCGGCGATGCGGCACCCCCGCGCCGAGGCCGACGACGTGGCGACGCTGCTCGACGCGGTGGGACGGCTGTGGCTGGCCGGCGTGCCGGTCGACCTGGACCGCTTCCACGGCGACGGCGACCGCCGGCTGCCGCTGCCCGGCTACCCCTTCGAGCGGCACCGCCACTGGATCGCCCCGGCCCCGCACACCCCCGCCCCCCGCACCCCCGGGGCCGCTTTCCCGGAAAGCGTGGCCGTTCCGAGCGAAACAGCCACGCTTTCCGGGAATCAGCGCGCGCAGGAGGAGGGAGGCAACCGGCCGGCGTTGAGCACCTCGTATGTCGCGCCGGTGGGGGCGGCGCAGGAAGCGGTGGCGGCGGTCTGGAGCGACCTGCTCGGCATCGCGCCGATCGGCGCGCTCGACGACTTCTTCGAGCTGGGCGGGCACTCGCTGCTCGCCACCCAGGTGGTGGTGCGGCTGCGTGCCCGCCTCGGCGTGGCGGTGCCGCTGGAGACCGTCTTCGCCCGACCGACCGTCGCGGCGCTCGCCGCGACGCTGCCCGCGACCGTGGCCGCCGCACCGGCGACGCCGCCCGTGGCGGGCCCGGCGGACGCCGCGACCACCGCCGTCGAGGAGCCGACCGCCGCGCAGGCGACGCCGCCCGGGGCGGGCCCGCCCGACCCGACCGTCGCGTCCGACGTCGGGGAGCGCATTCCCCGGGCCGAGCCGGACGCCGGCCCGACGCCGCTCTCCTCCGGCCAGCACCGGCTGTGGTTCCTGGACCAGGCGTACGCGCAGAGCGCCTACACGGTCGGCACCACGCTGCTGCTCGACGGCGTGCTCGACGCGGACGCGCTGCGGACCGCGCTGGCCGGCCTGGTGCGCCGGCACGAGGCGCTGCGGACCGTGTTCCCGCTCGGGCCGGACGGCGACCCGGTGCAGCGGGTGCTCCCGGCCGGGCCGGTGGACCTGCCGGTCCTGACCGCGCCGACGGACCCGGACCCGGCCGTGCCGGTCAGCATCGTCGAGCCGGCGGTGGCCGCGGCGGTGCCCGGGTGGGTGCACGCCGCCCTCGCCGCCGACGTGCGGCGCCCGTTCGACCTGGCGGCCGGGCCGCTGTTCCGGGCCGTGCTGCTGCGCGTCGCCGACGACCGGCACGTGCTGTCGCTGACCATGCACCACGCCGTCTCCGACGGCTGGTCGCTCGGCGTGGTGGCCCGGGAGGTGGCCACCCGCTACGCCGCCGCCCGCGCCGGAGGCGACGACCCGCTGCCCGAACTGGCCGTCCAGTACGGCGACTACGCGCGTTGGCAGCGCGGCCGACTGGCCGATCCGGACCACCCGGACCTGCGGTACTGGCGGCAGCAGCTCGCCGGCGCGGCCACCGTCCTGGACCTGCCCACCGACCGGCCGCGTCCGCCGGTGCAGACGTTCGACGGCGCGGTCCGCACGCTGGTGCTTCCCCCGTCGACCGCCGACGCGCTGCGCCGGTTCAGCCAGCGGCACGGCGTCACGCTGGCGATGACGTTGCTGGCCGCGTGGCAGACGCTGCTGTGGCGCTGGACCGGTCAACGCGACGTCTGCGTCGGCACGCCGGTGGCCGGCCGGGTCCGGGCCGAGTTGGAGCCGATGGTCGGCTTCTTCGTCAACATGCTGCCGATGCGGACCGTGCTCGACGGCGACTGGACGTTCGCCGAGCTGCTCGGGCAGGTCCGCCGCACCGCGCTGGGCGCGTACGACCACCAGGAGGTGCCGTTCGAGCGGCTGGTGGACCTGGTCGACGCGCCCCGCGACCTGAGCCGCAACCCGCTGTTCCAGGTGATGTTCAACCTGCTCAACGTGCCGGAGCAGCGGGACGTGGAGGCGGCCGGGCTGCGGATGACGCCGTTCGCGGTCGAGCCGGGCATCGCCCAGCAGGACCTGGCGCTGTACGCGTACGAGGTGGCCGAGGGGCTGCGGTTCCGGCTGGAGTACAACACCGCGCTGTTCGACCCGGCGACCGCCGACCGGATGGCCGGACACCTTCAGACGCTGCTCGCCGCCGCGGTCGCCGACCCGGGCACCCGGCTGGCGGCGCTGCCGCTGCTCACCGACGCCGAGCGCGACCGGTTCGCCGAGTGGAACGACACCGCCGCGCCGGCCGGCTGGGACACCCCGCCCGGCCGGGTGCCGACGCTCGTCGACCTGTTCGCGCACCAGGTGGCGACCGGCCCCGACCGGCCGGCCGTGACGTTCGGCGGGACCACGCTCGACTACGCCACGCTGGACGCCCGCGCCGACCGGCTCGCGCACCGGCTGCGCCGGGACGGGGTCGGTCCCGACGTGCCGGTCGCGGTCTGCCTGCCCCGCTCGGCCGAGCTGCCGGTGGCGCTGCTCGGCGTGCTCAAGGCCGGCGGCGCGTACGTGCCGGTGGACCCGGAGTACCCGGTGGAGCGGCAGCGGTACGTGCTGACGCACAGCGGCGCCACGGTGCTGGTCACCGAGGCGGCCCTGGCCGACCGGCTCGACTTCGCCGGCACGGTGGTGACCGGCGCGGACGCGGCCGGGGAGCCGGACACCGCCGCCCCGGCCGGGGAGCCGGAGACCGCCGTTCCGTCGTCGGCCGGGCCGGACCACCTGGCGTACCTGATCTACACGTCCGGCTCGACCGGCCGGCCCAAGGGCGTCCGGGTGAGCCACCGCGCGGTGGTCAACACGTTGGCGACGATGCGCGAGCGGCCCGGCCTGACCCGCGACGGCACCATGCTGGCGATGGCGAGCTTCGCGTTCGACATGTCCGTGCCGGAGCTGTTCCTGCCGCTGGTGGTCGGCGCCCGGATGCTGCTGGTGGACCGCGACGTCGCGTACGACGCGACCCGGCTGGCCGACCTGCTCGCCGCCGAACGCGTCACGCTGGCCCAGGGCACGCCGACCACCTGGCGGCTGCTGATCGAGTCGGGGTGGACCGGCACGCCGGGGCTGACCGCGGTCTGCGGCGGTGAGGCGGTGCCCGCCCCGCTGGCCCGGCAACTGGCCGAGCGGGTGGACGCGCTGTGGAACCTGTACGGCCCGACCGAGGCGGCGGTCTGGGTCACCATGGACCGGATCGTCCCGGACGGGAGCCGGCCCACCATCGGCCGGCCGATCGGCAACATGCGGGTCCACGTGCTCGACCCGGGGCTCGATCCGACCCCGGTCGGCGTGCCGGGCGAGATCTTCCTGGGCGGTCCCGGACTGGCCCGGGACTACCACGCCGATCCGGCGCTGACCGCCGCGCGGTTCGTGCCCGACCCGGGCGGCGGCGGGCGGCTGTACCGCACCGGCGACCTGGGCCGGCGGCTGGCCGACGGCCGGATCGAGTTCCTCGGCCGGGGCGACTCGCAGGTGAAGGTGCGCGGGTTCCGGATCGAGCTGGGCGAGATCGAGGCGGTGCTGCGCCGGCACGACGCGGTCCGCGACGCCGCCGTGGTGGTCCGCGAGGACGCCGGCGAGAAGGCCGTGGTGGCGTACCTGACCCTGACCGACGGTCCCGAGCCGGACGCCGGGCGGGCGGTGACGGCCGACTTCGCCGCCGACCCGGCGCCGTGGCGGGCGTACGCGCGCACCTGGCTGCCGGACTACATGGTGCCGTCGGCGTTCGTGCCGCTGGACCGGATGCCGCTCAACGCCAACGGCAAGGTCGACCGGGCGGCGCTGCCCGCGCCCCGCCGCGACCGCACCGCGGCCGGCGCCGGTGAGCCGGACACGCCGCTGCGGGCCGCGCTGGCGCGGCGCTGGGCCGAGGTGCTCGGCTACGACCGGGTCGGCATCGACGACGACTTCTTCGACCTGGGCGGCGACTCGTTCCGGGCGATCAAGGCGCTGGCCGGCAGCGACCCGGCGATCAGCGTGCTCGACCTGTTCCGGCACCCGACCATCCGGGCGCTGACCGAGCACCTGGCCGCCACCGGCGGTTCGGCCGGCCGGCTGCTGCACGAGCTGACCCCGGCCCGGCCGGGCACGCCGACCACGCTGACGCTGCTCTGCGTGCCGTTCGGCGGCGGCAGCGCGATCACGTTCCAGCCGTTGGCGGACGCCCTGCCGGCCGGCGTGTCGCTGTACGCGCTGGAACGCCCCGGGCACGACCTGAACCGTCCGGACGAGCCGATGCTCGACCTGGACGAGCTGGTGGACCGCTGCGTGGCCGAGGTGGTCGAGCAGATCACCGGCCCGGTGGCGGTGTACGGGCACTGCGTCGGCGGGGCCGAGGCGGTGGAGCTGGCCCGCCGGTTGGAGGCGGCCGGCGTCGAGGTCACCGGCGTGGCGATCGGCGCGCACTTCCCCGCGCCCCGGCTGCCCGGCCGGGTGTTCGGCTGGCTGCGCCGGTGGTTCCCGGTGGAGCGCTGGGCGTCGAAGCGGCGGACGCTGGAGTCGCTGCGCGCGATGGGCTTCTTCACCGAGGTCTTCGACGCCGCCGAGAAGGACTTCGTGATGCGGGTGGTCCTGGCGGACTCGGCCCGGGGCGAGGACTACTACACCGACGTCTACGCCACCGGCCTGCCCCGGAAGCTGTCCGCGCCGCTGGTCTGCGTGGTGGGCAGCGGCGACCGGGCCACCGAGCTGTACCAGGAGCGGTACCTGGAGTGGGAGTTCTTCGCCGACCGGGTGTCGCTGGCGGTCATCGACGGCGCCGGGCACTACTTCGCCAAGCACCAGCCGGCCGAGCTGGCCGCGATCATCCTGGCGCACTGCGCCCCCGCGCCGGGCCGGTCCGCCGCCGCGCCCGCGGAAGCCGACCGGCCCGCCGGCGTACCCGTCGGGGCGCGGCCGGTCGAGGCGGCCCGGAGCGCGCCCCGGACCGCGCCCACGGCGCACGGCGCGGCGCGGCGGACGGCGACGCCCAGCCTGGCGGTGTTCTACCTGGTCGCGATCGGCCAGCTCGTCTCGCTGGTCGGCAGCGGGCTGACCGCGTTCGGCATGGGGCTCTGGGTCTACCAGCGCACCGGGTCGGTCTCGCTGTTCGCCACCGCCACCGTGCTGGCGCTGCTGCCGGCCGTGGTGCTCTCCCCGATCGCCGGCGCGCTCGCCGACCGCTGGGACCGCCGACGGATCATGGTGCTCGCCGACTGCCTGGCCGCCACCGGCACGGTGAGCCTGGCGCTGCTGCTCTGGCTCGGCCAGCTCCACCTCTGGCACATCCTCACCGCGATCACCGTCACCGCCGTGGCCACCGCGTTCCAGCAACCCGCCTACCAGGCGGCGGTCACCCAGCTCGTGCCGAAGCGCTACTACGGGCGGGCCAACGGCATCGTCTCGCTCGGCACCGCCACCAGCACCGTGCTGGCCCCGCTGGTCGGCGGCGCGCTGGTGCTCGCCGTCGGGCTGCGCGGCATCGTGGTGATCGACCTGGTCACGTTCGCGGTGGCGGTGACCGTCACGCTGTCGGTCCGCTTCCCGGACACGCTGTTCGTGCGCCGGGAGGAGCCGTTCCGCCGCGAGGTGCTGGGTGGCTGGCGGTTCATCGTCCGCCGGCACGGGCTGGTCGCCCTGGTCGTGCTGGTGGCGTCGCTGAACTACTTCTTCGCCATGGTGGAGGTGCTGGTCACGCCGCTCACGCTCTCCTTCGGCGACCCGGCGGTGCTCGGCCGGGTGCTGGCCGCCAGCGGGGTCGGCATGGTGGTCGGGTCGGTGCTGATGGGCGTCTGGGGCGGCACCGCCCGGCGGACCACCGGCATCCTGGCCAGCGTCGTGCTGCTGGGCGTCTCGCTGCTCACCGTCGGGCTGCGGCCGGACCCGCTGTTCCCGGCGCTCGGCCTGTTCGGCATGGGCCTGGCCACCGCGCTGGTGAACACGCACTGGCTGGCCATCGTGCAGGCCAAGGTGGGCCTGGAGTTGCAGGGCCGGGTGCTCGCCATGGCGCAGATGCTGTCCTGGCTGATGGTGCCGGCCGGGTTCCTCAGCGCCGGCCCGCTCGCCGAGCACGTGCTCGCCCCGCTGGCCCGGCCCGGCGGTCCGCTCGCCGGGCTGGCCGGCACCGGGCCGGGCCGGGGGATGGCGCTGGCCGCGATCCTGGCCGGGCTCTGCGCGCTGGCGCTGGCCGCCGGCGGCATCGCGTACCGGCGGATCCGCCGGCTGGAGGACGAGCTGCCGGACAACGACCCGGGCAGCGTGGTGCTCGCCGACAAGGACCGTCTCCAGGAGGAGGCGGACCGCCGGCTCGCGGCGGCGCTCGCCGGTGGCGGCCGGTGAACGCGCCCGCCCGGCCCGCCGGCCCGACCCGGCGCGCCGCCGCCCGCCGTACCGGCAGCGGTCCGGCCCCGGTGGACTGCCTGCACCGGATGGTCGCCGCGCAGGCCGCCCGCACCCCGGACGCGGAGGCGGTCCGGCACGGCGACGCCACGCTCACCTACCGGGACCTCGACGAGGCGGCGAACCGGCTGGCGCGGGTGCTGCTCGCCGCCGGCGTCACGCGCGCCGACCGGGTCGGCGTCTGCCTTCCGCGTACGCCGGAACTGGTGGTCGCGCTGCTCGCCGTGCTCAAGGCCGGCGCGGCGTACGTGCCGCTGGACCCGGCGTACCCGGCGGCCCGGGTGGCGTTCATGACGGCCGACTCGAAAGCCCGGCTGGTGCTGACCCGCACCGACCTCGCCGGCCGGTTTCCCGGCCCGACCGTGCTGACCGACCGGCTCGACCCGGCCGGGGACGGCACCGACCCGGCGACGCCGGTGACGCCGGCCGACCTGGCGTACGTCATCTACACGTCCGGCTCCACCGGGCGGCCCAAGGGCGTGGCGATCGAGCACCGCTCGGCGTCGGTGCTGCTGCACTGGGTCCGGCAGACGTTCGACGACACCGAGCTGGGCGGCATGCTCGCCGCCACCTCGGTCTGCTTCGACCTGTCCGTGTTCGAGATCTTCGGGCCGCTGGCCTGGGGTGGGCGGGTGCTGCTGGTCGACGACGTGCTGGCGCTGGCCGCGCCCGGCGCGGACCGGCTGCCGGTGACGCTCGTCAACACCGTGCCGGCGGCGATGGGCGAGCTGCTCACCGCCGGGGCGCTGCCACCGGGTGTCCGCACGGTCTGCCTGGCCGGCGAGCCGCTCACCGCCGCGCTGACCGCCCGGGTGTGGGCCCGCCCGCACGTGCGCCGGCTGTGCAACCTCTACGGCCCGTCCGAGGACACCACGTACTCGACCTGGGCGGAGGTGCCCCGCGACGACGGGGACCCGCCGATCGGCCGGCCGCTGCCGGGCACCCGGGCGTACGTGCTCGACCCGGACGGGCGACCGGTGCCGCCCGGCGAGGCCGGTGAGCTGTACCTGGCCGGCACCGGGCTGGCCCGCGGCTACCTGGACCGGCCGGCGGAGACGCGGGACCGGTTCCGGCCGGACCCGTTCCGGCCCGGCGAGCGGATGTACCGCACCGGCGACCGGGTCCGGCTGCGCCCGGACGGGCAACTGGCCTACCTGGGTCGGCTCGACGACCAGGTGAAGCTGCGCGGCTACCGGATCGAGCTGGGCGAGGTGGCCGCCCGGCTCGCCGCGCTGCCCGGCGTACGCGGGGCGACCGCCGCCGTCCGGCCCGGCCCGAGCGGGGACCCGGTGCTGGTCGGCTACCTGACCGGCGAGCGGCGCGACGACGTGCGGGCCCGGCTGGCCGAGGTGCTGCCCGCGCCGCTGGTGCCGGCGGCCGTGGTCTGGCTGGACCGGCTGCCCACGCTGCCCAACGGCAAGGTCGACCGATCCGCGCTGCCCGCGCCGACGTTCGGCTCGGCCGCCGGCTCCGGCTCGCTCGACCCGACCGGCGCGCTGGTCGCGGCGGTCTGGCGGGAACTGCTCGGCGTGCCGGTCACCGGCCCGGACGACGACTTCCTGGCGCTCGGCGGCGACTCGCTGCTGGCGGTCCGCTGCGCCACCCGGCTGACCGCCGCCACCGGCCGCCGGGTCCACCCCGGTGCCCTGTTCGCCCGCCCGACCGTCGCCGCGCTGGCCGCCTGGATCGACGCGCCCTCCGATCCGGACGGTGCGCCGATCGACCCGGCGGGGCGCGGTCCGGACCTCACCGGCACGCCGACGACCGCCGGAGCCGCGACCGGCGGGCCGGCCGGCGACGGGCCCGCGACCGGCGGGCCGGCGCCGCTGTCCGCGGCGCAGCGGCGGTTCTGGTTCCTGCACCGGCTCGACCCGGCCGACACGTCCTACCTGCTGGCGTTCGCGGTCCGGTTCGCCGCGCCGCTGGACCCGGAACGGCTGACCCGGGCGCTGCACCGGGTGGTCGACCGGCATCCCGCGCTGCGCACCGTCCTGCCCGCCGGGCCGGACGGGCCGGTGCAGGTGGTGCGCCCGGACGCCCGGCCGGACCTCGTGGTCGCGCCGGCCGACCCGGGCGCTCCGCTCGACGCCCGGCTGGCCCGGCTCGCCGCCGAGGGCACGCGTGCCCCGATGGACCTGGCCACCGGGCCGCTGCTGCGCGCGTGCCTGCTGCCCGACGGCGGCGGTCGGGCGGAGGCGCTGCTGCTGGTCGTGCACCACGCGGTCGCCGACGACTGGTCGTTCGGGGTGCTGGTGCGGGACCTGGCGGCGGCCTACGACGACCCGGACGCGCCCACCGAGCCGGCGCCCGGCCCGGCCGTCCTCGCCGCCGCGCAGCGCGCCTGGCTGGCGGCGCCGGCCGGCCGGCGCGCGACCGACGAGCTGCTGGCCGAGCTGCGCGACGCCCCCCACCTGCTGGAGGTGGGCGGGGGCCCCCGCTCGACGCCTGTGGCGCAGGAGGAGGTCCCGGCGCACACCCGGGGCGGGGCCGCGCTGCGGACCACCGTGGACCCGGCGACCGCCACGGCGGTGCGGGACCTGGCCCGCGCGCACCGGGCCAGCCTGCACATGGTCGGGCTGGCCGGGTTCGCCGCGCTGCTCGGCGCCGCCACCGGCCGGGACGACCTGCTGGTCGGCGTCGCCTTCGCCGGCCGCACCAGCGTGGCCGCCGAACGCAGCGTCGGCTGCCACGTGAACACGCTGCCGCTGCGACTGCGCCCGGCGCCGGACCGGACGTTCGCCGAGCTGCTCGCCGAGGCCCGACGGGTCACGCTGTTCGCCGCCGCCCGCCAGGACGTCCCGTTCGACCTGCTGGTGGAGCGGCTCAACCCGACCCGCCGACCGGGTCGCAACCCGCTCGTCCAGGTCGCGTTCGGGGTGCAGAACGCGCCACCGGCCCGGCACCGCAGCGTGGCCGGCGGCGGCGACTTCGTCGGCGTCGAACTGACCCCGGACGCGGCCCGCCTCGACCTGACGCTCTGGCTGGACGACCGGCGGGACGCGCTGGACGCGCTCTGGACCTACCGCACCGACCTGTTCGACCACGACGGGGTGGTGACGTGGCACCGCCGCCTCACCGCGCTGCTGCGTACCGCCGCCGTCGACCCCCGGCGCAGTCTGGCCGACTGCGCCGACACCGCTGGGAGAGAGAGATGACCGATCAGATCCGGGTCGCGCGGCCCGTCCCCCGCCGCGGCCGGGAACGGAACCTGGTGGACGTACGACCGGACTGGCCGGGCGGCCCGCTGCCGGCGCTGGTGCACGCCAACGTGCCCGACGTCGACCTGGCCGGCTGGCTGGCCGGGCACCGCGACGAGGTGGACGGGCTGGCCCGTCGCGCCGGCGCGGTGCTGTTCCGCGGCTTCGCGGTGGCCGGCGCGGACGACTTCCGCACGGTGATGGCGGCGCTCTCCGACGACGTGCTGTCCTACGGCGAGCGGTCCTCGCCGCGCAGCCGGGTCACCGAGGGCGTCTACACGTCCACCGAGCACCCCGCCGACCAGCCGATCGTGCTGCACAACGAGCAGTCGTACACGGTCACCTGGCCGCTGCGCATCGTGTTCCACTGCGAGGTCGCGCCGGCCGCCGGTGGGCGTACGCCGCTGGCGGACAGCCGTCGGGTGCTGGCCCGGCTGCGCCCGGAGACGGTCGCGGAGTTCGAGGAGCGCGGCGTGCTCTACCGGCGCAACTACCTGCCCGGCATCAGCCTGTCCTGGCAGACCGCGTTCCAGACCGACTCCCGCGCCGAGGTCGAGGCGTACTGCGCGCGGTCGCTGATCGACGTGGAGTGGGTGGGCGAGACGCAGTTGCGGACCCGGCAGGTGCGCCCGGCGGTCCGCCGGCACCCGGTCACCGGGGAACGGACCTGGTTCAACCACGCGTTGTTCTTCCACGTCACGTCGCTGCCGGCGGACGTCAGCGCCGGGCTGCGGGCCGCGCTGGCCGAGGAGGACCTGCCCTACCAGACCGCGTACGGCGACGGCACGCCCGTCCCGGACGAGGTGCTGGCCGAGCTGCGCGCCGCGTACGCGGCGGAGACCCGCGCGTTCGACTGGCGGGCCGGCGACGTGCTGCTGGTGGAGAACATGCTGGCCGCGCACGCCCGGGAGCCGTTCACGCCGCCCCGGCGGATCCTCACCGCGATGGCCGACCCGGCCGCCGCGCCCGAGCTGACCGCGAAAGGTGGCACCTCATGAGCGCCCCCGGGCCCCGCCGCCGCGCCGCCGGTGGCACCGTCACCGCGCCGGTGACCCGTCGCACGCTCGGCCCGGACGGCTTCGTGCTGCTGGTCGAGGCCGCCGTGCCCGACCTCGACCTGGCCGGCTGGCTCGCCGGGCGGCGGGCCGAGCTGCTGGCCGACCTGGACCGGCACGCGGCGGTGTTCTTCCGCGGCTTCGACGTGCGCAGCGCCGACGACTTCGGCCGGGCCGCCCGGGAGATCAGCCCGGAGCTGCTCGGCTACCTGGAACGGGCCGCGCCCCGGCACGAGGTGGCCGACCGGGTGTTCACCTCGACGGAGTTCAACGCCGCCCAGTGGATCCCGCTGCACCACGAGATGTCGTACTCGCACAACTGGCCGACGCATCTGTTCTTCCACTGCGCGCAGCCGGCCACCGGCGACGGCGGCGCGACCCCGCTGGCCGCCGAGCGGGTGGTCACCCCGCTGATCCCGGCCGAGGTGCGGGAACGGTTCGCCCGCGACGGCGTGCGCTACGTGCGCAACTACGGCCCGCACCTGGACCTGCCGTGGCAGGAGGCGTTCCAGACCACCGACCGGGCGGAGGTGGAGGCGTACTGCGCCGCGTCGGCCACGGAGTTCACCTGGCTGGGCGCGGACGGGCTGCGGACCGTGGCGCGGCGGCAGGCGACGGCCACGCACCCGCGGACCGGGGAGACGGTGTGGTTCAACCACGCCCACCTGTTCCACGTGTCGAACATGCCGCCCGAGGTGGCCGACGCGCTGAGACGCGAGTACGGCCCGGAGGGGCTGCCGCGCAACGCGTACCACGGCGACGGTGAGCCGATCCCCGACGAGGTGGTCACCGGCATCCGTGAGCTGTACCGGCAGCACGCCCTCTCCGTGCCGTGGCGGCGCGGCGACGTGCTGGTGGTGGACAACTTCCTGGCCACCCACGGCCGGGAACCCTTCACCGGCGACCGGCAGATCCTGGTCGCCATGTCCGACCTCTACGTCAACCGGAGTGTGTGGTGAACGGATACCGTCTGTCCCCGGTCCAGCGACTGGCCTGGTCCGGCAAGCAGGATCTGGTGCGGGCCCGGGTCCGGCTCGGCCGGCCGCTCGACCGGGCCCGGTTGCAGACCGCCGTGGACGAGGTGGTGGCCCGGCACGAGGCGCTGCGGCTGACGCTCGTGCACCACCCCGGGCTGCGGGTGCCGTTGCAGGACGTGGACGACGACCGGACGGTCCCGGTCGGCGCGCAGGGCGAACTGTCGGTCATGCTCACCGACGACGCGTTGGAGCTGGCCGCCACCCCGCTGATCGCCGACCCGGCCAGCCTGCGCCTGGTCCTCGCCGACCTGGCCCGCGCGTACGCCGGCGACCTCCCGGCGGTCGAGGAGGAGGCGTTGCAGTTCCTCGACATCACCGAGTGGCAGGTCGAGGAGCGCGACCAGGCGGCGCCGCCCGCGCCGGGCGCACCGGCCGCGCGGCTCGTCGAGCCGCACGGCGACGACCCGGACGCGACGGTCACCGCCACGGTGCCCGCCGCCGAACTGGCCGGGACCGCCCGCGCCGCGAACGGCGACGTCGGGACGCTGCTGCTCGCCGCGTGGGCGCTCGCGGTGGCCCGCCGGGCCGAGACGCCGGACGGGGCCGAGGAGACGGATCTGGTGCTGGCCCGCTGGCACGACGGCCGGCACGCCGAGGGCACCGGCGGCGTGGTCGGCCCGTTGGGCGGCTACGGGCCGCTGCGGCTGGCGTTGCCGCTGCCGGCCGAACCGGCCGAGCTGCTGGCCGCCGTACGCGCCGCCGAGGTCGCCGCCGACGAGACGTTCCACCTGGTCGACCCGGTCGACGAGAGCACCGGCGCGGTGGCCGGGTTCGCGGTCCAGCCGCCGGTCGCGCCGGCCACCGTCGCCGCCCTCGGCGGCACGGCGGCGGAGGTGCCGGTGCCGCCGCCGCCCGCCGGGCCGCGGCTCACCGTGCTTCCCGGCGACGACGAGGTCACGCTGCGGGTGACCGGCGGGCAGTGGTTGCTCGACTCGCTGGTGGCGGTGCTGCGCAGCCTGCCGGCCGCGCTGGCCGGGGACGCCCCGCTCGCCGTGCTCGGCGCCGGGGAGGCCGGCTGGCTGGTCGAGGCCGGCGGCACGGCGGGGGCCGCGCCGACGCGTACCGTCGTCGACCTGCTGGACGCCGGCCTGGCCGGGATGGACGCCGACGCCCCGGCGGTGGTGGCGGCCGACGGCGCGTACCCCGCCGGGGAGCTGGACGCGCGGGCCGGGCGGGTGGCCGCGGCGCTGGCCGCGCGCGGCCTGGCCGGCCGACCGGTGGGCGTGCTGGCCGGCCGCTCCCGGGAGACCGTGGTGGCGTTCCTCGGCGTGCTGCGGGCCGGCGCGGTGTTCGTGCCGCTCGACCCGGACGCCCCGGCGCCGCGCCTGGCCGCCCAGCTCCGCGCCGTCGGCGCGGAGTGCGTGGTCGGCGACCGGGGCCCGGCGACCGTGTCGGTCGGCGAGCTGGTCGCCGCCGGCGGCCCACCGCCCGCGACCGCGCCGGCCCCGACCGACCCGGCGTACGTCATCTTCACCTCCGGCTCCACCGGCACGCCCCGGCCGGTCCGGGTGTCGCACGCCGCCGCCGCGCACCTGACCGGCGCGCTGGAGGCGACCGGGTACGCGGACAGCGCGCCGGGTCTGCGGGTGGCGGTCAACGCGCCGCTGACGTTCGACGCCTCGGTGAAGCAGCTCGTGCAGCTCGCCCACGGCCGCGCCCTGTGTCTGGTGCCGGACGACGTGCGCCGCGACGGTGCCGCGCTCGCCGCCTGGCTGGCGGAGCAGCGGGTGGACGTGCTCGACCTGACCCCTTCCCAGCTCCGCATCCTGCTCGCCGGCGCGGGCGACACCCGGCTGCCCGGCCTGCTGCTGGTCGGCGGCGAGCCGGTGCCCGAGGACCTGTGGGCCGCGGTGGCGGCGCGGCCGGGCGTCCGCGCGGTCAACCTGTACGGCCCGACCGAGTGCACGGTGGACACCACGGCGGCGGAGATCCGCGCCGGGGACCCGCCGACCATCGGCCGGCCGCTGCCCGGCGTGGCGGTGCGGGTGCTGGACGAGCGGCTGCGTCCGGTGCCGCCGGGGGTGGCCGGGGAGCTGTGCGTCGCCGGTCCGCAGCTCGCCGACGGTTACCTCGGCGACCCGGCGGCGACCGCCAGTCGGTTCGTGGAGCTGCCGTTGCCGGCCGGCGGCGTCGAGCGGGTCTACCGCACCGGTGACCGGGTGCGCTTCGACGCGCGGCGGCGGCTGCGTTACCTGGGCCGTCTCGACGATCAGGTGAAGATCCACGGTTTCCGGGTGGAGCCGGGCGAGGTCGCCGCCGTGCTGCGCGGGCACCCGGAGGTGGCCGACGCCGCGGTGGTGGCCCGCGACGACGACGGGTACGGCGACCGGCTGGTCGCCTACGTCCGGCCGCGCGCCGGCGTCGCGCTCGACCTCGACCGGGTCGCAGGCATCAACCCGCACGAGACCCGTTACCTGTACGACGAGATCTTCGGGCAGCGGGTCTACCTGCGGGACGGGATCGTGTTGCGCCCCGGCGCGACGGTGCTCGACGTGGGCGCCAACATCGGCATGTTCTCGCTCTTCGTGCACCAGGTCTGCCCGGACGCGACGATCCACGCGTTCGAGCCGGTGCCGGCCGTGGTCGAGGCGTTGCGCCGCAACGTCGCGGAGTTCGGCGTGCCGGCCACGGTGCACGCGCACGGGTTGTCGCGGGAGCCGGGCGAGGTCTCGTTCACCTACTACCCGGGCTACTCGATGATGTCCGGCCACGCCGCGTACGCCGACCCGGACGCCGAGATCGGGGTGATCAAGCGGTACCTGGCCAACGAGCGCGACGCCGGAGCGGGTGAGCGGGACCTGCTGCTCGACCGCGCGGACGAGCTGCTCGCCGAGCGCTTCGCCGGCCGGGAGCTGACCGTGCCGGTCCGACCGCTCTCGGCGGTGCTGGACGAGCTGGCGCCGGACCGGATCGACCTGTTGAAGATCGACGTGCAGCGCGCCGAGGCGGACGTGCTGGCCGGGCTGGACGACCGGCACTGGCCGCTTGTCGCGCAGGTCGCCATGGAGGTGCACGACGCCCCGGGCACGGCGACCGCCGGCCGGCTGGCCGAGCTGGTGGCGCTGCTGGAGGCGCGGGGCTTCACCGTGGTCACCCGGCAGGACGACCTGCTGGCCGGCACCGACCGGCACACGCTGCACGCGGTCCGTCCCGGGTACGCCACCGCGGGCGTGACGGTGGACGCGGCGCCCGCCGCCGGGCCCGTCGCGCCGCCTCGGCAGTGGCTCGCGGAGCGACTTCCGGCGCACCTGGTGCCGGCCGCGGTGGTGGTCCTCGACGAGCTGCCGTTGACCCGCAACGGCAAGCTGGACCGGGCGGCGCTGCCCGCGCCCCGGCTGGACCGGCCGGCCGGCGACCCGGCGGAGACGCCGGCGAACCGGGCCGAGGAGATCCTGGTCGAGGCGTGGCGCGAGGTGCTCGGGGTGGCGTCGTTCGGCGTCACGGACAGCTTCTTCGCGCTCGGCGGCGACTCCATCCGCAGCATCCAGATGCAGGTGGCGGCGCAGAAGCGCGGGCTGTCGTTCCAGCTCAACGACATCTTCACCCACCAGACGATCCGGGACCTCGTCACGCACGGCCGGATCACGCTGGACGGGGTCGCGCCCGAACCGGCCGCCCACGACGGCCGGTTCTCGCTGGTCACGGCCGCCGACCGGGAGCGGCTGCCGGACGGGCTGGCCGACGCGTACCCGATGACCGCGCTCCAGCTCGGCATGGTCTACCACGGTGAGCTGACCGGCGACCCGGCCGTCTACCACAACGTCACCGCGCACCGGGTCGCCGCGCCGCTGGACGTGGCGGCGCTGCGTCGCGCGCTGGCCGTGCTGGTGGACGCCCACCCGGTGCTGCGGACCGGCTTCGCGCTCGGCACGTACGCGGAGCCGTTGCAGCTCGTCCACGCGCGGGTGCCGGTCGAGCTGCCGGTGACGGACCTGACCGGGCTCGACGCGCCGGCCCGGCAGGCCCGGGTCGACGCGCTGGTCGCCGAGGAACGCCGGCGTCCGTTCGACTGGGCCCGGCCGCCGCTGCTGCGGCTGCACGCGGCCCGCACCGACGCCGACGGGTTCACGCTGCTGGTCGCCGAGCACCACAGCGTCCTGGACGGCTGGAGCCTGCACCTGTTCCTGGCCGACCTGCTCGACGCGTACGACCGGGAGCGGGTCGGCGCGGCGGCCGGGGTCGATCCCGGGCTGCCGTTCCGGGAGTACGTGGCCGCGGAGCGGGCGGCCCTGGCCGACGCCGCGACCCGGCGGTTCTGGTTGGACGGCGCCGGTGCCGCGCCGCCGCTGCTGCTCGGCGGCGCGCAGCCACGGACCACCACCACCCAGCGGGTGCCGCTGCGGGCGGGCACCACCGAGCGGGTCGCCTCCGCCGCCCGGGACGCCGGGGTGCCGGTCAAGTCCTGGCTGTTCGCCGTGCACCTGCGCCTGGTCGGCGAGCTGGCCGGCCGGGACGACGTGGTCAGCGGCCTGGTCGTCGGCGGCCGGCCGGAGGGCGAGGGCAGCGCCGCCACGCTCGGACTGTTCCTCAACACGCTGCCGGTCCGCCTCGCGCTGGGCACCCGGTCGGTGGCCGAGCTCGCCGCCGAGGCGTGGCGGGCCGAACGGGACCTGATGGGGCACCACCGCTTCCCGCTCGCCGAGATCGTCCGGGCCGGCGGCGCGGGCCCACGGTTCGACCACTTCTTCAACTGGACGCACTTCCCGCCGCGTCCGGCCGACGCCGGCAGCCGCATCGTGGACAGTCGCGGCGTCACCGTGGACGTGGCGTTCAGCCTCGCCGTCGACGCCGAGCTGGCCGACGGGCGGCTCGGGCTGATGGTGCAGTACGACCACCGGCACGTCCCGGCCGATCGGGTGGACGCGCTGGCCGACGGCTTCCGCCGGCTGCTGGCGGCCGACCCGGACGCGCCGCTGCCACCGGTGGCCGGGCCGACGCCGGCGGCCGGCGGGGACGCCCGGCAGGAGTGGGCGGACCATGTGGCGGCGGCCTGGCAGGAGGTGCTCGGCACCGCGCCGCGCGACCCGGCGGCCGGCTTCCTGGCCGCCGGTGGCGACTCGCTGCGCGCGCTGCGGCTGGTCACGCTGCTGCGGCAGCGCCACGGCAGCGACCTGACGTTGCCGGAGTTCACCGCGCTGGGCAGCTACCGGGCGCTGGTGGAGCGGGTGGCGCGCGGATGACCGGGTTCGGCACCGCCGCGGTGCACGGCGACGACGGCCTGGTTCCCGGCGGGGCGGTCGCGCCGCCGATCGTGCAGAGCGCCACGTTCAGCGCCGAGTCCGACGAGCGGTTCACCGAGATCGCCACCGAGACGCGGGGCAGCGCGTTCTACACCCGCTACGGCAACCCGAATCACGCGCAGGTGGCCGCCGTGGTGGCCGAGCTGGAGGGCGCGGAGACCGGGCTGGTCACCGCGTCCGGGATGGGCGCGATCAGCACGGTGGCGTTGGCCCTGCTCGCCGCCGGCGACCACGTGGTGGTGCAACGCAGCACGTACGGCGGCACCACCTCGCTGGCCACCGGGCTGCTGCCGCGCTTCGGCGTCGCGTACACCCAGGTGGATCAGACGGACGCGGACGCGTTCGCGCGGGCGCTGCGGCCGGAGACGCGGTTGGTGCTGGTGGAGACGCCGAGCAACCCGCTGCTGGAGCTGACCGACCTGGCCGCCGTGGTGGCGTCCGCGCACGCGGCCGGCGCGCTGGTGGTGGTGGACAACACGTTCGCCACGCCGGTCAACCAGCGTCCGCTGGCCGCCGGCGCGGACCTGGTCTGGCACAGCGCCACGAAGTTCCTCGGCGGGCACTCCGACGTGTCCGCCGGGGTGGTGGTCGGCGGCGCGGAACTCGTCGAGCGGGTGTGGCGGACGGCGATCGTCACCGGCGCCACGCTCGGCCCGGTCGACGCCTGGCTGCTGCTGCGCGGCCTGCGGACGCTGCCGCTGCGGGTGCAGCGGCACAACGCCAACGCGCTCGCGTTGGCCGAGGCGTTGGCGGGTCACCCGGCGGTGGCCCGGGTCCGCTACCCGGGGCTGCCCTCGCACCCGCAGCACGCGCTGGCCCGCCGGCAGATGACCGGCTTCGGCGGGGTGCTCGGCGTCGAGCTGGCCGCCGGCCGGGCCGGCGCGGCGGCGCTGCTGGCCGGGCTGCGGCTGGCCAAGCGGGCGGCCAGCCTCGGCAGCGTCAGCACGCTTGTGGTGCATCCGCGTTCGATGTGGGCCGGGATCGTGGACGCCGAGCAGCTCGCCGCCGCCGGGATCGGCGAGGGTCTGGTCCGCGTCTCGACCGGCATCGAGGACACCGCCGACCTGGTGGCGGACTTCCTGGCCGCGCTGGAGGCGGCGCCGACCTGACGACTCAGGGCGCCTCGTCGCCGCGCTTCTCCTCCTGGGCCAGCACCGCGTCGCGGCGCTGCGGGTCGGTGCGCTCGGCCAGCTCGGCGGCGAGCCGCGGGTCACCGGCGAGCCGTTCCCGGTTGCGGTGCAGGAACGCCTCGAACCCGCCGGTGTACGGGCACGCGTCGTCGCCGAGCGCCTGTTTCGGCACGTACCGGCAGCCGCCGCAGTGGGCGCCGATCCGGTCCAGGTGGCCGCCGTCGAACGCCCACGGCCGGGTGTCGATGCGGGCCAGGTCGGCGTACTGGCTCATGCCGATGACGGTGGCGTTCATGATCCAGTCGGTGCCGTCGACGAAGCTGCGCCGGAACCAGTCGGCCAGCTCGGCGGCGCGCCAGCCGCGTTGCAGGCCGTAGTTGGCGAGCACGGTCAGCCGCGCGGTCTGGTGCGCCCAGCCGGTGTCCCGCACGCCGGCCAGCACGTCGGCCAGGCAGTGGGCCTCCACCGCGTCCGCGTCGAGCCGGTCGAACCACTCCGGCAGCGGTCGGGTGGCGGCGAGCCAGCCGGCGCCCCGGAAGCGCGGGTCGAAGTACCAGTAGAGCTGCCACAGGAACTCGCGCCAGCCGAACAGGCCGTGCACGAAGCGGTGCACCGCCGCGGTCGGCGCGGTCCCGGCGCGGCCGGCGCGCTCGACGGCCCGGATGGCCGGTTCCGGGTCGAGCAGGCCGAGGTTGAACGAGGACGACAGCGCGCTGTGCGCGAGCAACCCGTCGCGGTCGCTGAGCACGCCCTCGGACTCGGCGTACGCGGACAGCCGGTGGTCGAGGAAGTGCGCGAGCCGGGCCTGCGCCTCGGCGTGCGTGGCCGGGTAGCGGCGCGGGGCGTCCCGGCCGACGAACCGGATCCCCTCGTCCTGCCAGCGGTCGAGGTCCCGGCGGACCTGCGCGTCGATGTCGTCCTCGACGATCGGCGGCGGTGGCGGCACCTCGACAGTCGTCCGGGGGCGGGGCCGGCGGGTGGGCGGCGGCAGGTCCCGCAGCACGTCGTGCCGGTTCCGCGCGTACCGGTAGAAGTCGGCCATCCGCAGTCGGCCGCGCCGGGTGTCGGCCCAGGCAGCGAAGTCGGCGCGGTCGGTGACGAAGCCGCGCGGCGGCAGCACGGCCAGCCCGTCGACGCTACGCGCGAACGCGAGCGTCGCCCGCGACGACGGGTGCACCACCTCGGCCGGTTCGCGCAGGTCGGTGAGCGCGGCCCGGAACGTGTCGGCGCGCACCAGCCGGGCCCGGTCGCCGAGTTCGGCGGCCCGGTGCCGCAACGCCGACAGGATCAGGTGCGCCTTCTGCCGGTGCACTGGGCGGGCGGCGAACACCGACCGGTTCTCCACCAGCAGGACGCGTTGCGCGTCGTCGTCGAGGAAGTGGGGACCGAGCTGGTCCGCCAGGAGCCAACGCCAGCGTGACATGTTTCGGTAATGCCCCTTTCACGTCGAACGGAATCGTGTGCGTCAACCGCCCCGGACCCCGGGACGGCGGTGGTCGGTGAGCCGCAGCCCGACGCCGCGTACCGCGACGACGGTGACGCCGGTGCCCAGCTCGTCGAGCTTGCGGCGCAGCCGCTTGACCAGGGACTGCACGTCGGCGCGGCGCTGCGTCGGCGCGTCGTGCCAGACCGCGCGGTGCAGCTCCGCGTAGCTCCACACCCGTACCGGCTCGGCGGTCAGGCAGGCCAGCAGGTCGCGTTCCAGCCGGGTGAGCGCGACCTCCCGGTCCCCCCAGCGGGCGGTGGACCGGGCCGCGTCGATCACCAGCGCGCCGTCGGCCCGGACGTGGGGCGGGGGCCCCGGCCTGACATCCGCCTCGGGCGCGATCAGCTCACGCAGCTCGTCCAGGTCGGCGACCAGCAGCAGCGGCGCCACGCCGTCCAGCAGCTCGGTGAGGCGGAGCCGCTCGGCGGGCGACGGCGTCACGCCGATGACCAGCGAGAAGTGGTGCCCCGCCGGATCGGCGCCGGCGGGCGTCGCGCTCGGGTCGTCCGTCGTCACGCCGCCCCCCACCGTGACAGTGACTGTCAACCGGGCCACCCGATCCGGGGACCTGTTGGTGACAAGTTGCTTACGTACGGTCATTGATCGCCCGTTGGTGTCGATCATAGTGTCCACTCGGGTGGCCGGCGTAGACCCGCACGGCGCCCAGGGGGCCTGGGGGGTTTCTCAAACCGGTGTGACCAGTCGGGAGCGCAGTCTCCTGGCCCTTCTGTCATGGCTCGATCATGCGCGGGTCATCGGAGGAGGCAGCACCGATGCTGAGACGTCCACACCGAACGGGCCTGGCCGGGCGGCTGGTGAGCGCGGGCGCAGCCCTGGTGCTCGCCGCGACCGCGCTGGCCGCCACCGGAAACCCGGCGCAGGCGCAGGCCGCCGGCGTGTCGGCCGGCGACAAGATCCGTCCCGAGCTCACCCGGCAGCTCCAGGGCAAGAGCGAGGGCGACTTCTGGATCCACTTCGGCGACCGGGCCGACCTGGGCCGGGCCGGCGCGGTCAAGGACTGGAACCAGCGGGGCACCGCGGTCGCCGCGGCCCTGCGGAAGACCGCCGCCGAGAGCCAGGCGAAGATCCGCGCCGAGCTGGACCGCTCGGGCACGACGTACCAGACGTTCTGGGCCACCAACGCCATCAAGGTCACCGGCGGCTCGCTGGCCATGGCGCAGAACTTCGCCGCGCACACCGAGGTGGACGGCATCTACGCCCCGGTCGAGTACAAGCTGCCGGAGACCGTCGCGGGCACCGACGAGAAGTCGACGAACGCCGTCGAGTGGGGCATCGCCAACATCAACGCCGACGACGTCTGGTCGCAGTACGGCGTCAAGGGCGCCGGCATCACCGTGGCCAGCATCGACAGCGGCGTCCAGTTCGACCACCCGGCGCTGGTGAACGCGTACCGGGGCAACAACGGCGACGGCACGTTCGACCACAACTACAACTGGTACGACGCGGCCGGCGAGTGCGACGACGGGCCGTGCGACTCCGACGGGCACGGCACCCACACGATGGGCACCATGGCCGGCGCGGACGGCGCCAACCAGATCGGCGTCGCCCCCGAGGTCAAGTGGATCGCCGCGAACGGGTGCTGCCCGACCGACGCCGCGCTGATCTCCTCCGGGCAGTGGATGCTGGAGCCCACCGACCTCGCCGGGCAGAACCCGGACGCCAGCAAGCGGCCCAACATCATCAACAACTCGTGGGGCACCACGGCGCCGTCCAACGAGCCGTTCATGGAGGACGTCACCAACGCGTGGACCGCCTCCGGCATCTTCGGCGTCTGGTCCAACGGCAACAACGGCCCCGCCTGCCAGACCAGTGGCTCGCCGGGCAGCCTGGCCAGCAACTACTCGACCGGCGCGTACGACGTCAACAACAACATCGCCAGCTTCTCGTCCCGGGGCACCGGGCAGAACGGCGAGATCAAGCCGAACATCTCCGCGCCCGGCGTCAACGTCCGCTCCAGCGTGCCGGACAACTCCTACGCCAGCGCCAGCGGCACCTCGATGGCGGCCCCGCACCTGGCCGGCGCGATCGCGCTGCTCTGGTCCGCCGCGCCCACCCTGGTCGGTGACGTCACCGCGACGCGCGCGCTGCTCAACGACACGGCGGTCGACAAGGCCGACACGCAGTGCGGCGGCACCGCGGACGACAACAACGTCTACGGCGAGGGCCGGCTGGACGCGCTCGCGCTGCTCGCCGCCGCCCCGATCGGGGACAACGGCACGCTGGCCGGCAAGGTCACCGACGCGGCCGGCGCCCCGGTCGCCGGCGCGACGGTCACCCTGACCGGCGCGGCGGACCGGACGCTGACCACCGGCGCCGACGGGACGTACTCCTCGCTGCTGCCCGCCGGCGACTACCAGGTGGTGGTCTCCGCGTTCGGGTACGCGAGCCGCACGCTGACCGCGACCGTCACCAAGAACACGACCACCACGCTCGACGTCGTGCTCACCGCGGTGGCGAGCGTGACGGTCAGCGGGCAGGTCACCGACGGGTCGGGCCACGGCTGGCCGCTCTACGCGAAGGTGAGCGTGGCGGGCACGCCGATCTCGGACTACACCACGCCGGCCACCGGCCGCTACAGCCTGAAGCTGCCGGCCGGGTCGACCTACCGGCTCACGATCGAGCCGCAGTACGCCGGCTACCTCACCGTCACCAAGGAGGTCACGGTCGGCACCGCAAACCTGACCGCGAACGTGGCGGTGCCGGCGGACCCGGAGAAGTGCGCCACCGCCCCCGGCTACACCGTCAGCTCCGACGGTGAGTACGAGACGTTCGACGGCACCGGCGTGCCGGACGGCTGGTCGGTGGTGGACAACGCCGGGTCCGGCCAGGTCTGGGAGTTCACCGACGCGGGCGAGCGCGGCAACCTCACCGGCGGCAGCGGCAACTTCGCCATCATCGACAGCGACAACTACGGCAACGGCGGGAAGCAGGACACCTCGCTGGTCAGCCCGGTGGTCGACCTGACCGGGGTGAGCGCGCCGGTGATCCGGTTCAACCAGGACTACAACTGGCTGAACAGCGACCGCGCGGACGTCGACCTGAGCCTCGACGGCGGCACCACCTGGAGCAACGTGCTCCGGCAGGCGGCCGACGTACGCGGCAAGGTGACCGAGGTGCCGATCCCGCAGGCGGCGAACCAGTCGCAGGTGCGGGTCCGCTTCCACTACTACGACGCGAGCTGGGAGTGGTGGTGGGAGGTCGACAACGTGCTGATCGGCAGCAAGCTCGTCTGCAAGCCGGTCGACGGCGGCCTGGTGCTCGGCCACGTGCGCGACAAGAACGACAACAGCTACGTCAACGGCGCGACGGTGACCAGCAAGGACCGCCCGGCGGAGAAGGCCACCACGGTCGCCACCCCGGACGACACCGAGCTGCCCGACGGCTTCTACTGGATGTTCTCGTCGCTGACCGGCACGCACCCGTTCACGGCCAGCGCCGGCAACTACGTGAGCCAGACCAAGCAGGTCACTGTCGAGACGGACTGGGCCACCACGGCCACGTTCCAACTGGCCGCCGGCCGGCTGTCGGTGCAGCCGACGTCGCTGACCGGCACGGCCCGGATGCCCAGCGGCAAGGTCAGCAAGACGTTCACCGTCACCAACACCGGCGGGGCTCCGGTCGACGTGGAGTTCTCCGAGCGTGACGGCGGGTTCGTGCTGCAACGCGCCGACGGGTCCCAGCTCTCCGAGCAGGCGCTGCTCGGCTCGACCGGCGCACCGGCGCAGCGGTTGACCGCGCCGACGTCGTTCGCGGCCCGCTCGTCCGGCAAGTCCTCGACGTCGGTCGCGTCGGTCGCGCCCCAGGCGGACCCGTGGACCGCCGTGCCGGGCTACCCGGCGAACGTGATGGACAACCGGGTCGTCACCGTCGACGGCAAGGTCTACTCCATCGGCGGCGGCGACGGGACGACGTCCAGCACGAAGAACTACCGGTACGACCCGATCGCGCAGACCTGGACCGCCATCGCGGACCTGCCCGGCGCCCGTACCGCCATGACGGTCGGCGTGATCGACGGCAGGATCGTCGCCACCGGCGGCTGGGGCGCCTCCGGTCCGGACGGCACCACCTGGTCGTACGACCCGGGGGCGAACACCTGGACCGCGAAGGCGAGCAACCCGGCGCCCCGGTCGGCCGCCGGCCAGGCCGTCGCGGACGGCAAGCTGTACGCGGTCGGCGGCTGCACCACGGCCAGTTGCCTGCCGATGTCCAACTCGGTCGTCCGGTACGACCCGGGCGCGGACGCGTGGCAGACGCTGCCCGCCTACCCGAAGTCGGTGGCGTTCCTGTCCTGCGGCGGGATCGACGGCACCGTCTACTGCACCGGCGGCAACGACGGCACGACCTCGCAGAAGGCCGGCTACGCGTTCGACCCGGGCGCCAACGCCTGGACCGCCATCGCCGACGCGCCGGCCGACAACTGGGCCGCCTCGTACGCGGTGGCGAACGGCAAGTTGCTGGTCGTCGGCGGGTCGCAGGGCGGCGCCATCACCAACGCCGGCTTCGCGTTCGACCCGGCGACCGGTTCCTGGGCCAACCTGCCCAACGCCAACGCACCCCGCTACCGGGGCGGCGCGGCCTGCGGGTTCTACAAGGTCGGCGGCTCGTCGGGCGGCTTCACGGCCACCAAGGACAGTGAGGTCCTGCCCGGCTTCGGCGAGTGCGCCGAGGGTTCGGCCGACGTCAGTTGGCTGACCGTCGACACGTCGAAGGTCACGCTGGCGCCCGGCGCGAAGGTCACGGTCACGGTCGGCATGACCGCGAACGTGGACCAGCCGGGCACGTACTCGGCGTCCGTCGCGATCAAGGAGAACACCCCGTACGCGGTGGCGCCGGTGGCGGTCACCATGGTCGCGCAGCCGCCGACCACCTGGGGCAAGCTGTCCGGCACGGTCTCCGGCCGGAGCTGCCAGGGTGCCACCGCCCCGCTGCCGGGCGCGACCGTGCAGGTCGACTCCTGGGCGAGCTCGTACACCTTCACCACGGACGCCGACGGTCGGTACGCCTACTGGATGGACCGGCGCAACAACCCGCTCACGCTGATCGTCGCCAAGGACGGCTGGAAGCCCCAGACGCGCCCGACGAAGATCAACTCCAACACGCCCACCGTCGAGGACTTCACCCTCTCCCCCACCCGCTGCTGACGCAGCCATGACGGGGAGCGGCCCGCCCGGTGCTCCGCACTGGGCGGGCCGCTCCCCGTCTGCACGCCGATCGAGCACTACCCACCCCACCCCACCCCACCCCACCCGGCCCCCGCGGCCTGAGCGTTGATCAAGGAGTTTGCGTCTGCCGGGGCACCGGAACAGACGCAAACTCCTTGATCAACGAGGAGCGGGGTGGCGGGTTCAGGGGGTCAGGCGGAAGCCGACGCCTCGGACGGCGTGGATCGTGGTCGGGGCGTTCAGGCGGGCCAGCTTGTGGCGGATGCGGCGGACCACGGAGTGCATGTCGGAGCCCCGACCGAGGTGGTCGTTGCCCCAGACGGCACGGTGCAGGCGGGCGTACGTCCACACCTGGCCCGGGAGGCCGGCGAGGCAGACCAACAGGTCGTGCTCCAGCGGCGTCAGCCCGACCTCCCGCTCCCGCCAGCGCAGCACCCGCCGGTCGGAGTCCACGGCCAGCTCCGGCCCGGACGAGTCGACCGGCGACCGGTCCGCCACCTCGGCCGACGACGCGGCCGGGGAACCGGCGGGCGGGCCGGCGGACGGATCGAGCGGAGACCCGGTCGGGGGAACGACGGGCAGCCCGGCCGACGGATCGCGCGGAGACCCGGTCGGGAAACCAGCGGGCGGCCCGGCCGATCCGGCCGACGGGTCGACCGGCAGGGCCGGCGTCCCGGTCCGGGACTCAGCCCGCGGGGCCGGCGTCCCGGTGCGGGGGTCGGCCGGCACGTCGCTGTCGGAGGCGGGGCTGACGGCCGGCGGCGGGACCGCCGGGCGGCGGACCAGGTCGAGGAACCGGCGCGCCTGATGGGCACTGGAGACGATCAGGAACGTCTCGGTGCCGCCCAACAGTTGGGCGAGTTGCCGGCGTTCGGCCGCCGTGGACGCGATGCCGATGACCAAGGACGGGATCACGGTCATCCATTCCCACCTTTCCGGCAGGCTGGGGTGCAGCGCCGGCAATTACCGCGACATTTTCGACGCGGCGGATCGGGCCGGCCACCGGGCGTGACGCGCTGCGGAGCACCTGGTGCGGAACGCGGCCTGAAGCGTGCTGGAGCTGCGGTTTCGTGAGGCTACGGGGCGAGCTACCGGGGATCATATAGCCGCCCACCGATGATTGGTATAGCAGTTAACGTCGATGTAACTGCGTTCGGCAAGATGACCGGCAGAAATTGCGCCGACCCGCACGTGTCCGAGAAGGACTCGGGTGGTGGCACACCGCCGGTACCCCCTGGACCCGACCGGGGTCCGATGAGAACCCGGGCGTACGCCGGTCTGATCCGCGTGACCACCCTCGTGCTCCGCCTGCCCGGCACGACGCCGACCCGCGCGGACGTCGCGGTTCGCTGCGCCGAGTTGGCGGAGGCGTTACGGGGCCGCGACCGGGGCGTGGTGATCTGCGACGTGTCCGCGGTGACCCGACCCGACCTGGTCACCATCGAGACGCTGGCCCGGCTCCGGTTGACCGCCACGCGGTTCGGGTGGCGGTGGGAAACCCGCGGGGCCGGTGCGGCCCTACGCGACCTGGCCGGCCTGCTGGGGCTCGCCGACACCCTCGTCGAGGCGGTCCGGCAGGCCGAAGAGCGGGAACAGGCGGTCGGTGTCGAGGAAGTGGTTGAGCGAGGTGATCCGACCGCCGGAGAGCCCCACCACGATCAGCGACCAGGGCACGTGCCCTGAGGCGGGCCCGGGCCGGTACTGCCCGAACGCCGGCATGCCGTTGGCCGCCACCGGCACCAGCCGGGACCCCCGGCAGCCGTGACCCGTGCCGGTCATCCACGCCGTGATGTGGTCGGGCCCCCGCAGCCACAACGGCACCGGCGGCATCGACAGCGTCGCGTCCTCGTGCAGCAGCTCGGTGAGCGCCGTGAGGTCGTACGACTCGAACGCGCGCACGTAGCGGGCCAACAACGCCTGCTGTTCCTCGTCCAGCGGCCGGCGCACGTCGGTGTCGGCGCCGGCCGACGCGAGCGTGGCCCGCGCCCGTTGCAGCGCGCTGTTGACGCTCGCCACCGACGTGTCGAGCAGGTCCGCGACCTCCTGTGCCGACCAGGCCAGCACCTCACGCAGGATCAGCACGGCCCGCTGCTTCGGCGGGAGGTGCTGCAACGCCGCGACAAGCGCCAGCCGGACCGACTCCCGCCCGGCGATCACGTCGGCCGGGTCGCCGGACTCGGCGAGGACCCGGTCGTCCGGCACCGGGCCCACCCAGATCTGCTCCGGGCGCGGTTCGCCGGGATGGGCGGCGGTGCCGCTGCCGGCCGGACCGAGATCCATCGGCCGGATCCGGCGCTGCGCGCTGGCGGTCATGTTCAGGCAGACGTTCGTGGCGATCCGGTACAGCCAGGTCCGCAGCGCGGAGCGCCCCTCGAACCGGTCGAAGTTGCGCCAGGCCCGGACGAACGTGTCCTGCACCGCGTCCTCGGCCTCGAAGGCCGAGCCCAGCATCCGGTAACAGTAGCCGGTCAGCTCCGACCGGTACGCCTCGAGTTGCGTCTCGACGGGGACGCTCGCCACCTCGCTCACGCTGCCGAAACTAGCCCACATGCTGCGCGAACGCGAACACCCGGAACGCGCGTGCGCCGGTGCCCCACCATGCCCCGCGGCCTGCGCCGCCGGGCCTGTCGAAAGGACCGATGTCATGGCCACGTACGGCAGCCTGCACATCCCCGCCCACCACCGGGGGCGGAAGATGCCGGCCGTGCTGTTGCTGCCCGGCAGCGGCCCCACCGACCGCAACGGCGACCAGCCGCCCGCACTCACCCCGCACACCCTGGCCAAACTCGCCGACGCGTTGGCGCGCGACGGAATCGTCAGCCTGCGCTTCGACAAGTACGGCACGGGCCGCACCGGGCTGGGCGCCCGGGCGTGGCACGGCGGGTCGGCCACACCGGTCGACCCGCGCGGGTCAGCGAGGCCGGAGCGGGCGGGACCTGGCCGGCGGGATGGGCTTTCGACCCCACGCTGATGTTCGCCGACGAGGTCGACGGACTGCGGCGGTCCTGCCCGCGTGCGGTTCCCGGCCGGCGTCCGCGTCGAGCACCCCGCGCGCGGTGCGCCGCGACCCGAATTCGTTTGGCGGGACGGCGGGACGGCTCTACGGTCGGGCGGTGCGCCCAGGAGAGATCGTCGTCACCGTCCAGCAGGTGCGCGCGCTGATCGACGAGCAATTCCCCGAGTGGTCGGATCTGCCGATCGTCGCGCAGCCGTTGACCGGCACCGACAACGCGCTGTTCCGGCTCGGTGATTCCCTGACGGCGCGCCTGCCGCGAGCAGGGTGGGCGGTCGACCAGGTGACGACGGACGCGACCTGGCTGCCGCGACTGGCGCCGCACCTACCGGTACCGGTACCGGTTCCGGTCGCGGTCGGCCGTCCGGGCGGGGACTATCCGTGGCCGTGGTCGGTCGTCCCCTGGCTGGACGGGCGCAATCCGGAAGCCGGGCCGGACCTCGTCGACCTCGCCGTCGACCTCGCCGGCTTCGTGCACGCGATGATCGGGATCGAGCCGATGGGCGGGCCGGTCAAGGAGGGGATCCAGCGCGGCGTACCTCTGGTGCAGCGGGACGAGCTGACCCGCCGGTCGATCGCGACGTTGGGCGACCGGATCGACCGGCGGGCGGTGACCGCCGCGTGGGACGAGGCGATGGCGGTGGACGAGTGGCCCGGACCGCCGGTATGGCTGCACGGTGACCTCCTGGGCGGCAACCTGCTGGTCGACCGGGGCAGGCTCACCGGAGTGATCGACTTCGGCGGTCTCGGCCGGGGCGATCCGGCGGTCGAGGTGCGGCCGGGCTGGAGCCTGTTCGACGCCCGCGCGCGGGCCGCGTACCGGGAGGCGCTCGGGTTCGACGAGGCGACCTGGGTACGCGGGTGGGCCTGGATGCTGTCGGGTTCGCTCTACTGGCTGGCGGACCTGTGGGACTCGATCAGCGTCGACGACCGCGAGGAAACGTTCCGCCACATCGACCACATCGTGCGTCACCGCCACGACTGATCCTGTCCGGCGTCGGGTCCGCCACAAGGCACGATCGGGGTCCGGTGACGCGGGCGGGCGGTCCGACGCCACTACGATGCGAGCGTGGCTCAGGTTCGGGGTCCGTACCCGTTGGTCGCCGCCGCCGTGGTGGTACTGCTGCTCGGCGCGGGCGTCGCCTGGAGCGTTGACGACGCGTTGGGGCTGAGCCACTCCCCCGCCGACGTGCCGCGTGAGACGGCCGCCGCCGCGCCACCCCGGACGCCGGCCCCGGTGCCGCCGCTGGCCTCGATCGTGGTGCCGGACCAACTCCGCACGGTCAAGGCCGCCGCCGCCGTGGCCGACGCGCTCGCCGCGCGGGGCCGCCCCCGCCCCACGGTCACCCCGACCGCGCCGGACCGGACCGGACCACCTCCACACACGGGCACCGACACCACCGGTCCGCACGGAACCGACCCGAACACGAGCACCGGCCCGGACAAGACGATCACCGCGACGGTGACGACGCTGCGGGCGGAACTGCGCTCCGGCGGGGCCCCGGAGTCGTACCGGATCGACGCCCGCCCGGCGGAGCTGACCGTCACCGGCGACCTGGCGGGCGTCGCGGCCGGGCTCTACCGGCTGGCCGACCGGATCCGCTCCGGCGTCGACGTGCTGCCGGCGGCGGAGGCCGGCCGGCCGGTGACGCCCCGGTTGGGGCTGCGGCTGACCGACGCCGGCTCGGTGGGGCGCGAGCCGGACCGGGCCGCGTTCGCGGCCGGCGACGACTACCGCCTCAACACCGACGTGGTCACGCCCGCGGTGCTGCCCCGGGCGCCGTGGGTGGACGCCGCGGCGGTGGCGCGCATCGACGCGCAGTTCCGGCAGTTCGTCGACCACGCGGTGGCGCAGGGCTACAACGGCGTCGTGGTGCCCGGCTTCCTGGAGTACGTGACGTTCGCCGGCGTGGGCGACGGGCACGCGGTCTACCCGGCCGGCGACCCGCACGTGGACCGGGCCCGCGCGATGGTGACGGCGTTCGGGCCGGTCTTCCGGTACGCCGCCGAGATGGGCCTGAGGGTCTTCCTGCTCACCGACATGCTCGCGGTGTCGCCGCCGCTGGAGGCGTACCTGGACCGGACCGTGGGCGGGCTGGACACCACCGACCCCCGGCTCTGGGCGGTCTACCGGGCCGGGCTGGCCGAGCTGTTCGCGAACATGCCGTTCGTCGCCGGCCTGATGGTCCGCGTCGGCGAGGGCGGCGAGGTGTACGCGGGCAGCGGCTGGGACTACGGCTCGACGCTCGCGGTCACCACCGCCGAGGGCGTCCGCGCGATGCTGCGGGCGCTGCTCGACACCGCGGCCACGGCCGACAAGGAGGTCATCTTCCGCACCTGGACGGTGGGCGTGGGCGCGGTCGGCGACCTGCACACCAACCCCGACGCGTACGCCGAGGTGCTGGGCGCGTTCGACGATCCGCACCTGATCGTGTCCACCAAGTACTCGCTCGGCGACTTCTACAGCCACCTGCCGTTCAACACCACGCTGCGCGGCGGCACGCACCGGCGGATCGTGGAGTTCCAGGCGCGGCGCGAGTTCGAGGGGTTCGGCGCGCTGCCCAACGACCTGGGCCCGCTGCACCGGGCGGCGCTGCGCGCGTTCCTCGCCGCGAACCCGCACGTCGAGGGCGTGTGGAACTGGACCCAGGACGGCGGGCCGCTGCGCGCCGGGCCGATGTCGCTCTACCTGCGCGCCGGTTTCTGGCAGCTCTACGACCTGAACACGTACGCGGTGGCGCGGCTGGCCTGGGACCCGGACACCGATCCGGCGCGGGTGACGGCGGACTGGGCGTACCGGACGTTCTCCGCCGACCCGGCCACTGTCGCGGCGATCGGGCAGGCCATGGCGCTGTCCCGGGCCGCGGTCACCACGGGCCTCTACATCGGCCCGTACGCGGACACGTCGGTGCGGGCGCTCGGGCTGGAACCACCACCGATGATGTGGATCTTCGAGTGGGACATCCCGACCGGTGACTCCGCGGCGCTGGACAGCATCTACGCGGTCACCGGCGACCGGGTCGACGCGGCGGTCGCCGAGGGCGGTGCGGCGGTCACCACGGCCCGGCGGATGCGGGAGCTGGTGGCCGGCACCGACCCGGCGACGTGGCGGGACGCCGCCCTGCGGGCACGGTTCGTCGACACGCTCGACTACCAGGTCGACCTGTTCGTGACGCTGGCCGCCTATCGGACGATGGTGCTGCGGCACGCGCAGTGGCTGGACACCGGTTCCGCCACCGCGTACGCGCAGTGGCGGTCGGCCGCCGGCGACTACCGCGAGGCGCGGGACCGGCACCGGCAGCGCTACGCCGGGGACGTCGACCTGCCGGCGTACCGCTTCACGGCGGCCGACCTCGGCGCGCGGCGGGCGGACCGCGACCCGGCGATGGCCTGGGCGGCACGGGCACTGCTGGTCCTGGTCGTGGCCGTGGTGGCGCTCGGGCTGCGCGGGCGCGGGCCGGGCGGCGCGGCGGCGCGGGCGCTGCTGCTCGGCGCGCTGCGGCCGTGGCGGGTGGCGGCGCTGCCGGTGCCGGCGGCCCGGCTGGACCGGATGCTGGTCTGGCTGGTCCCGGCCGTGGTGCTGGTGGCGAGCCGACTGGTGTTCACCTGGTTCGCCGCGCCCGCACACCTGCTGGTCACGCTCGGCGGGTGGGCGTTGTTCGCGCTGGTGGCACGCCTGGCGGTGGGGCGGCGGGACCCGTTCGGGCTGTGGGCGGTCCTCGGCGGCGTGGCGCTGCTGCGCAGCGTGCTGCTGCTGGCAGTGCTGGCCGGGCGCGGGCCCGGCGGCTACTGGTTCGTGTTCTGGACCGCGCCGGCCCGGCGGTCGGTCTACCTCACCGTCGCGGTGGCGGCGTTCTGCTGGCTGTTCGTGGCGACCGCGCTGGTGCTGCGCGACCGGTACGGCATGATCCGCCGGCGGGCCGCCGGGTTGACGCTCACCGCCGCCGGGGTGCCGCTCGCGGTGCTCGCCGGGCTGGTCGCGTGGATCGGCCTGGAGCGGGCGCTGACCGTGTGGAACGACCAGATGGCGTTGCTGCCGTGGGGGCTGTCCCGCATCCTCGGCATCACCGTCTACCTGGGCATCCCGACGAGCCTGGCCGGCTGGGCCGCCGTGGTCGGCGCGGTGCTGGCCGCCGTCGGGCTACTGCTGGCGGCCGGGCGTCAGGTCAGCGGGGACGGCGACTCCGCACCGCGCAGCAGCAGCCGGGGCGCGCCGGAGCCGTCGGCCGGCACCGACCAGACGTCCGGACGGCCGTCGTCCTGGCGCAGCGTGTAGGCAAGCGTCCCGCCGTCCAACCAGGCGGCCTGGTCGTCGACGCTGGCGCGCTCGGCGGTGGCGGTGACCCGCATGGCACGCAGGTCGAGCACGGACAACCGCCAACCCCGGGCCGGGTCGGCGTCGACCGCCTCCTTGAACGCGAGCCGGGTGCCGTCCGGCGACAGCGACGGGCACTCGACGTTCTCCCGTACCGTCTCGACCGTCCGGGCGGCGGCGTCGCCCCGCACCAGCCACCGCTTCCCGGCCGTGGCCATGGTGGCGTAGAAGACGTTGTCGTCGCCCGCGAACGTGACGCCCCAGAAGTTCACGTCGGCGCTGCGGTAGGGCCGGCCGTCGCGCCGCACCGCGAACTCCTCCAGGGAGGCGACCACCGAGCCGGTGCGGGTGTCGAGGAAACCGGTACGGGTGGAGAAGCCGCTGCTGGTGTAGGAGTCGCCGCCGACGAAGGTGGTCCAGGAGACCATCCGGCCCGACGCCGAGACCCGGGCCCGGTTGGGCAGTCCCGGCACGTCCAGGCGCCGGACCGGGCGCAGTTCGGCGTCGAGGACCACCACCTGGTACGACCACGGGCTGCTCGGGGCCAGGCAGACGCCCGTCCCGGCCGCCGCGTACACCCGCAGGCACTCGCGGTCGGACACGGCGCGCGCTCCGGCGGGGTCGGCCAGCGCGGCGGTGGAGACGTGCCGGTCGGTGACCGCGAGCAGCCGGGGCCCGGGGTGGAGCGTGACCGCCCGGTCGACGGCGGACGCCGGTGTCGGGGTGGACCGGGCCGACAGAACCGGGTATCCGGCGGCCAGCGTGCCCAGGACGACCACCGCGGTGGCCAGCGTGGCGAGCTTCACGCGCATCGACATCATCGGGGCGACCTCCGTTGGAGGGGAGCGAGCAGGGGCACGGTGACCAGCAGCGCGACGGCGACCGCCCCGGCCGCGGCGGCGCTCGCCGCGCGCGGGCCCCAGACCTGCCAGGCCAGACCGAACAGGACCGAGGAGAGCAGGTACGCCATCGCCTGCCCGGTCTGCACCAGCGCGATGCCGGTGGTGCGGATCCGGGCCGGCAGGACCGGCCCGGCGAACGCGATCAGCACCCCGTCGGTGGCCGCGTAGAACACGCCGTGCAGCGTGAGCGTGAGCACGAGCAGCGGCCAGCCGTGCGCCGGGCCGGCGAGCAGCAGGTACGCCAGGCCGAGCGCGAGGTAGCCGCCGGCCACCACCGGCAGCCGGCCGATCCGGTCGGCCAGCGCGCCGAGCGGTCCGGCCAGCAGCAGGTACGCCAGGCTGGTGCCGACCGCGAGCAGCGGGAACCACCGCAGGCCGACGTCCTCGCGCCGTTGCAGGAGCAGGTAGACGAAGCCGTCGCCGATGGTGGCGAGCCCGAGCAGCGCGGCGGCCAGCACCAGGCGGCGGGTCGACCGGTCGCGCAGCAGGCCGGCCGCCTCCCGCGCGGTGACCCGCTGCCCGTCGACGTCACCGGTCGGGCCGGCCGGCGCGTGTTCCCGGACGAACAGCACGAGGACGACGACGGCGAGCGCGGCGACGCAGAAGCTGGCGACGAAGACCGCGTCGTAGTGGGGTCCGACGGCGAACAGGACCGCGAGCGCGGCCAGCGGGCCGAGGAACGCGCCCACCGCGTCCATGGCGCGGTGCACCCCGAACGCCCGGCCGAGCGCCTCGGGCGGCGTGGCCAGCGTGATGAGCGCGTCGCGGGGGGCGGTGCGGACGCCCTTGCCGAGCCGGTCCACCGCGATCACCGCGCCGATCGCCGGCACCGACCGGCCGGCGAGCAGCAGCCCGAGCTTGGCCACCGCGGAGAGCGTGTAGCCGACGCCCGCGACCAGTTTGCGCCTGCGGAACCGGTCGGCCAGGAAGCCGCCGGCCACCCGCAGCACGGCGGTCGCCCCGGTCTGCACGCCGTCCAGGACGCCGAACGCCAGCGGGCTGAGGTTCAACCCGAGCACCAGGTAGAGCGGCAGCACCGCGGTGACCATCTCGGCGGAGACGTCGGTGATCAGGCTGACCGTGCCGAGCGCGAGGACGGTGCCACCGACCCCGGCGAGACGACGGCGCGGCCGGCCGGCGGCCGGCGGGCCGGTCACCGGCCGGGACACGGTCGACAGGTACACGGGCGGTCCCCTCGTGGTCGACGACCTGACGGACAGCCATCGTCCGGGCGGGGCCCGGCGACCACAACGGACGGTCGGTGCCGCCCGGATGTGCGGTCGGCGAACGGCGCGAGAACATCGAGGAGTTTCCCTGTCCGGACGCGGCGTTCACCCGCCCGTTGCCCACCGGTCCATCGACGTTCCTACATTCCGTGGGCTGTCACAACCCCCACGGAAGGGGCCCCTGGATGGGCATTCGACTCCCCCGGCCATCGGTCACGCTGGGCGCGGCTGCCGTGCTGGTCGCCGCCAGCACAGCCGCCGTCCTCACCGGCTCGGGCGCCGCGTCGGCGGCGAGCGTCACGTTCACCCCGGTCGCCGACACGTACGTGCAGAGCGACACCGCCGGCACCAACTACGGCACCGCCACCCAGATCGTGGTGGACAACTCCCCCGCCCGCCGGATGTTCCTGCGGTTCTCGGTCACCGGCCTCAGCGGCACGGTGACCGGCGCGAAGCTGCGGCTGCACACGATCAGCGGCAACGACGGCAGCGACGCCGGCGGCAGCGTGCGGGCGATGTCCAGCACCACCTGGTCGGAGACCGGCACCACCTGGAACAACCAGCCGGCCGCGGACGGCGTCGCGCTGGGCTCGATCGGGTCGGTCGGCGCCGGAAGCTGGTACGAGGTGGACGTCACCGCCGCGGTCACCGGCAACGGCACGGTCAGCCTGGCGGCCACCTCCGCCAGCAGCGACGGCGCCTACTACGACGCCCGGGAGAGCGGCGCCACCGCCCCGCAACTGGTCGTCACCACCGGCACCACCGCGCCGTCGGCCGACCCGGTCCTGGTCGGCGCCGGCGACATCGCCACCTCGGGCTCCGGGGACACGGCCACCGCGGCGCTGCTCGACGGCATCTCCGGGACCGTGTTCACCACCGGCGACAACGTCTACAACAACGGCACCGCGTCGGAGTTCGCCAGCTACTACGCGCCCACCTGGGGCCGGCACAAGGCGCGTACCCGGCCGGCACCGGGCAACCACGACTACAACACCTCCGGCGCGAGCGGCTACTACGGCTACTTCGGCAGCCAGGCCGGGCCGAGCGGGCGCGGCTACTACTCGTACGACCTGGGCAACTGGCACGTGGTGTCGCTGAACTCCAACGTCAGCATGTCCGCCGGCTCGACGCAGGAGCAGTGGCTGCGGGCGGACCTCGCGGCCAGCACCAAGCCGTGCACGCTCGCCTACTGGCACCATCCGCTCTACACGTCCAGCTCCAACCACGCGCCGTCCACCGGCACCCGACCGCTCTACCAGGCGCTCTACGACTACGACGCGGACGTCGTCGTGTGGGGACACAACCACGTCTACGAGCGGTTCGCGCCGATGAACGCCAACGGCGGCTACGACGCCGCGCGGGGGCTGCGCAGCTTCGTCGCCGGGATGGGCGGGGCCGACCACTACGGCTTCGGCACCATCCAGCCCAACAGCGAGGCGCGCAACAGCAGCGCGTTCGGGGTCCTGAAGTTCACCCTGCACGCCACCAGCTACGACTGGCAGTTCGTGCCGGTGGCGGGGCAGACCTACACCGACAGCGGCACCGGCGGCTGCCACTGAGCCCGGGGCGGCGTCCCGCCCCCTCGGGGTACCGGTGAGGACAGGCGCACCGGTGAGGAGGACGAGATGACCGACCCCAGGTACGCACCGATCGGGCTGGCCGCCGCCGGGCGGCTGGTCGAGGACGACGGCGGGACCGGCGGTGGTGAGGTCGTCGGCGCGGCCGACGCGGAGGCCGACCGGGTACGCGCCGCCGGCGAGTGAGTGACCCGTCGCCCCGCCACCGTGCACCGGTGGCGGGGCTTCTCACGGGCCGGGTGCCCGGATCGCGGTCACCGCGGCGTGGTGCTCGCAGACCCCGACCGGCAATCCGCGGTGGCGGTCAGCGCCTCGATCAGGCCGGGAAAGCGGGCGTCCAGTTCCTCGCGGCAGAGCTGGATGCTGTGCGACCGGCCGGTGACGATGGTCCGGGTCATGCCCGCTTCGCGCAGGATGCGGAAGTGGTGCGTCATGGTCGACTTGTGCACGCCGAAATCCCAGTGGGCGCCGCACTTGCCGTGCGGTAGGCCGTCCGCGAGCGTCTGCACGATGCGCAGCCGGATGGGATCGGCGACCGCCCGGAGCACATCGACCAGGTCGACGCCGGGTGTCACGTCCTCACCGCTCGCCATGGCTCCACACTACCGTTGGACGTTCATCCAACAGTTCTCTAGGCTGACGGTATGACAAACGTCCAACAGTTCGGTGCGGTCCGCTGGGAGTGGGACGCCCTCGGCGTGGTGACGGTGACCCTGGACGACCCCGGCCGCACCGCCAACATGATCAACCGACGGCACCTCGACGGGCTCGACGCCTGCCTCGACGACCTCACCGCGCACCTGGACCGACTCCGCGGCGTCGTGCTCACGTCGGCCAAGCGCTCGTTCGTCGCCGGCCCCGAGTTCGAACCCGGTGAGATCACCCCGGCGGAGGCGGCTGCCACGTACGACCTGCTCGTGCCGATCCGCGACCAGGCCCGGCGGCTGGAGACGCTGGGCCGACCGGTCGCCGCGGCGCTGAACGGCTCGGCGCTCGGTGGGGGCTTCGAACTCGCGCTCGCCTGCCATCACCGCGTCGGGTCGGACGACCCGCACGTGATCTGGGCACTCGCCGAGGCCGGCATGGGCATCCTGCCCGGTGGTGGCGGCACGGTCCGCGTCACCCGGATGGCCGGCATCGCGGCGACCGTGCTCGACATCGTGGGTCCCGGCACCGTGTTCCACCCCCGGGCCGCACTGCGGGCCGGCCTGGTCGACGAACTGGCCGACGACGTCGTCGGCGCCGCCCGCGCCTGGGTGCTGGCCCAACCGCCGGGACCGTTCACCCAACGGTGGGAGCGTCCGGGCTACCAGATCCCGGGCGGCACAGCCGAACCGCCGGGCCTCGCCGCGGAGGTGCGTCGACGGGCAGCGGGCAGCCCGCTCCGCGTGCTGGCGGCGGTCCGGGAGGTGGCGGTCCGCAGCGCCGGCACGCCACCGGACGAGGCCTTCGAGATCGAGACGGCGGCCCTACACACGCTTCTCAGCGCCCCCGAGTTCCCGGCGCTGAGCCACCTGTTCTTCGCGATGCGCACCGTCGCCGGGACCGCGACGCCGGCGTACCCCGTCGCGACGACCCCGGGCGTCCGCGAGTTCCCGCAGCTCACCGCTCATCCGCTCGCCGCCGTGTTCTTCCCCCCGGACGCTCCGGTCGTGGAGGTCGCCAGTGACACCCCCGCGCGGGCGGTCGCCGGAATGCGCGCCCGCGGCGGCATCCCGGTGGTGACGAGCGACGGCACCATGTCGTTCGTCCAGGCGCTGCTGGACGCCGGCCCCGATCCGGCCGCGATGGTCGCCGCGGCCCGTCGGGCCCTCGACGCCGGTCTGGTCGTCGACCCGGCCGGAGCCGACGTCGCCTCGGTCCTGGCGGCGGGCTTTCCACCCTGGACCGGCGGGGTCCTGCATCACCTGGCCGCGCTGGAAACAGCGGCGCGCTGACGCGTCGCCCGCCAACGGGGCGGCCCGGCCGTGAATTGATCGCTATCCTCCTGCGGTGATCCGTAGCCTGGCCGTCCTTTCCCTGCTCCTCCTCGTCTGCGGCGGTGCGTCCACCGACGCGTCCAGCTCCGCTCAGGCCAGTCCCACCGCGCCGTCCGACCTGGCGGCGACGTCCGCATGTCGCCTGGTGGCTGACGCGATCGAAAAGCAGGACCTCGGTTACGGCGCCGGCACCCGGCCCGGCGCGCGAGCCGTCAGGTCGACCGACCCGGGCGTGCGCGAGGCCGGCCGAGAACTGGTGCTGGCCGGTGTGGAGGCCGAGAAGCTCTGGGTGAAGAACGACCTCAAGGTGGACCGAGGACCCGCCGCCGCCCGCCTGGCCGAGGCACAGCAGAAGTTGCTGTCGGCCTGCACCGATCTCTTCGGTCCCCAGCCGTGGCCGTTCGAGACCGCATGATCGAGGCGGTCTTCTTCGACGTCGGCGGAACGCTTCTGGACGAGTCGCGCGAGTTCGCGGACTGGGCGGACTGGCTCGGCGTGCCCCGGCACACCTTCTCCGCCGTCCTCGGCGCGGTGATCGCCCGAGGACAGGACTGGCAGGAGGTCTTCCGGACCGTCCGGCCCGACTTCGATCTCGCGACCGAGTTGGCGCGTCGGGCCGCCGCCGGGCAGCCGGAGTCGTTCGGCGAGGAGGATCTCTACCCGGACGCGCGGGCGTGCCTGAACGCGCTGAGGGAGCAGGGACTGCTCGTCGGCCTGGCCGGCAACCAGCCGGCGCACGCCGAGGCCAGCCTGCGCGCGCTCGACCTTCCGGTGGACGTGATCGGCACGTCGCACGGCTGGGGCGTGGCGAAGCCGGCACCGGCGTTCTTCGCGCGGCTGGTCCGCGAGGCCGGCCGCGACCCGTCGTCCATCCTCTACGTCGGGGACCGGCCGGACAACGACGCGCACGCGGCCATGGCGGCCGGCCTGCGGGCGTGCCTGATCCGGCGCGGCCCGTGGGGCCACATCCTCGACCTGCCGACCGTGGCGCAGCGGTGCCTGTTCCGGATCGGGTCGCTGGACGAACTGCCGGGGCTCGTCGCGGCGCACAACACCGGCTGTCGGTCCGCCGTCCTACCCTCGGGGACATGACGATTCAGCGCATGGACAACGTCGGCATCGTCGTCGACGACCTCGACGCCGCCGTCGCGTTCTTCACCGCGCTCGGCATGGAGCTGGAAGGCCGGATGCCGATCGAGGGAAGCTGGGCGGGAAAGGTCGTCGGGCTCGACGACATGCGGAGCGAGATCGCGATGATGCGGATCCCGGACGCGCCGGGCCGGCTCGAACTGGCGACGTACCACTCCCCGAAGGCGATCACGCCCGAGCCGAAGGTCACCCCGGCCAACACGCGGGGCCTGCACCGCGTCATGTTCGCCGTCGACGACATCGAGGCCACGCTCGCCCGCCTCCGCCCGCACGGCGCCGAACTCGTCGGCGAGGTGACCCGCTTCGAGGACAGCTTCCTGCTCTGCTACCTGCGCGGGCCGAGCGGCATCATCGTCGCGCTGGCCGAGCAACTGAACTGAGTCGTCCACGCCCTCAGGTTGGTAGGGACGACGAGTGCCAGTCGCCGGCCAGGGCCAGGTCCGCCACCTCGGCCGCGCAGCCCCACGACAACGTCACCCCGGCACCGCCGTGCCCGTACGCGTGCACCAGCCGCCCGCCGCCGGGCTCCCGCTCGACCCGGGGCCCGCCGTGCCGGACCGGTCGCAACCCGATCCGCTCCCCCAGCACCGGCGCGTCCGCCAACCGCGGCACCAACGCGACGCAGCGGTGCCGGATCGCCGCCGCCGTCTCCGGGTCCGGCCGGGTGTGCCCCACCCCGAGCTGGTAGGTGCCGCCGAGCACCACGTCGTGCCGGCGCGGGTGCACGTACGTGACGCCCGCCGGGTCGTCCTCGTCGCGTACCGAGACGGTCAGGCCGGGGTTCGCCACCAGCACGATGTGCCCGCGCGCCGGGTGGACGGCCGGGTCGGCGGCGAGCCGGCCGGCGGCCAGGCCGGTCGCGTTGACCACTGTCGGCGCGATCTCGTACGCCTCGGCGAGCGTCTCCAGCGCACGCCGGACGATCCGGCCGCCACCGGCCTCGACCTGCCGGTGCAGCCAGGTCAGGTAGCGGTTCATCTCCACCGTCGGCGCGGTGAACCGCAGCAGCGCGGTGTACGGCGGCCGGGCCGGCTCGGCCACCAGGTCACCGCAGGCGTCGGCCCACCACGGCGGCCCGGCGTAGGGGCGGCGCAACCACATCCGGGTCGGCCGGTCCACCACCCCGGGCACGCCGTCGGCGGCCTGGCGGCGCAGCTCGGCGTGGGTGTCCCGGGCCCAGCGCAGCACCCGGGGGTCCGCCTCGGTGTGGCTCGGGTACCAGACCGCGGCGGCCACCGTGGACACGATGTCCGCCGGGTCGTCGGCGGTCAGCACCGTGACCCGCGCGCCACGGCGCTGAAGCGTGACCGCCGTGGTCATCCCGATCACCCCGCCGCCGACCACCACCACGTCCGCTGCCGTCATGGCCCGCTCCCGTCGCTCGTACCGTCGTTGTGCTGCCGATGGTGGCCCCGCGGACACGATGTCGTCCAAGACGGATCGGACCGGCGGCGATAAGCGGCGCTTATGATGGCGGGATGGTGGAGGCCCCGGGCGCCTGGTCGGACCTGCGCCGGCTGCGCTCGTTCGTGGTGCTCGCCGACGAGCTGCACTTCACCCGCGCGGCGGCCCGGCTGCGCATCGCCCAACCCGCGCTCAGCCAGCAGATCCGCGCCCTGGAACGGCAGCTCGGCGTGCCGCTGGTGTTCCGCACCAGCCGGGGCTGCACGCTGACCGAGGTGGGCGCCCGGGTCGCCGACGAGGCCGCCCGGCTGCTCGCCGACGTGGACGCCGCCACCGCCCGCATCCGCGACCTGGCGCGCGGCCGGGGTGGTCGGCTGCGGTTGGCGTACACCCGGTCGGCGCGCGGCGGCCGGGTCGACGCGCTGATCGCCCGGTTCCGGGCCGCCCACCCCGGCGTCGAGGTGGTCTCCGAGACGGCCTGGACCGCGCCGAACGTGGCCGGACTGCTCGCCGGCCGGCTGGACGCGGCGTTCGTCCGGCCGCCGGTGGACGAGTCGGCGTTGGCCTGCCGCACGGTCGACACCGAGGAGTTGCTGCTGGCGGTGCCGGCGGGCCACCCGCTGGCCACCGGCCGCCGCCGGATCGGCCGGGCCGAGGTGGTCGACCTGCCGGCGGTGATGTGGCCACGGGAGAACGGGCCCGGCATGTTCGACCGGACCATCGCCCAGGTCTGGCCGCGCGGCGGCTTCCGGCTGGTCCGGCAGGAGCCCGACGACGAGCAGTTGCTGCGCGCGGTGGCGGAGGGCGACGTGGTCGCGGCCGTGCCGGCCGGTCGGGCCCGCGCGTTACGGCTGCCCGGCGTACGGCTGCGCCGGTTCACCGCCCCGACGCCCACCGTGGACGTCGGGCTGGCCTGGCCGGTGGACAGCACCAACCCGGCGCTGCACGCGCTGCTGGCCCTGCTCGACTGAGCCAGGGCCGCCCGCCGGCGGGCCCCGCCCCGTCAGCTCCCGGTCGCCAACTGCTCCTTCGCGTCGTCGTAGCCGGCCTGGCCCGGGGCCCCGGCCGGCGCGTAGATCACCCGGATGACGCCCGTCGGGTACGCCTCCGTCGCGGTCACCCGCAGGTGGTACGGGTGGTCGCCCTCGTCGAACAGCTTGCGCCCCTTGCGGGCCGCGACCGGGTGCACCAGCAGCCGCAGCTCGTCGACCAGCCCGGCGGCGAGCAACTGCTGCACCACCGAGATCGAGCCGGGGATGAGGATGCCCTTGATGCCGGCATCGGCCTTGAGCGCCGTCACGGCGTCGACGAGGTCGCCCTGGATCAGCTCGGAGTTGCGCCAGGAGAACTCCAGCGGCTGGCGGGAGACGACCACCTTGCGCATGTCGCCGAGCTGCTTGGCGAACGGCGCGTCGTCGCCGCCGGCGGCCTCCCGGTCCGGCCACGCGCCGGCGAAGCTGTCGTAGGTCGGGCGGGCGATCAGCAGCACGTCGGAGGTGTCGTAGTCCTCGGCGACGGCGCGGCCCATGTTGTCGTCGAAGTAGGGGAAGTGCCAATCAGGGTCGATCTCGGCGACGCCGTCGGCCGAGATGAACAGCGTGGAGATGACCTTCGCCATCGCGGTGCTCCTTCTGGTCAGGTGAGTTCGGCGGGTAGACCGCCGCAGCATGCCAAACTCATCGGCCGGTCGGGGCCCCTTCGGCACGGAGTGTCGGCCCGGACGGCGAGCTGATCAGGAATCGAGAAGCGGCCGGACCGGTCGGGCCATAGCGTTCCTTTCGAGCGGGCGGCACCACGCCGGCCGCCGTGACGAGGGGGGATTGAGATGTCCGAGGGCTTCAGCGCCGAGGAACGCGCCGCCATGAAGGAGCGCGCGGCCGAGCTGCGCGCCGAGGGGAAGAAGGGCGCGAAGAAGGCCGACGAGCTCCAGGCGCTCCTCGACCGGATCGCGCAGATGGCGCCGGACGACCGCGAACTGGCCGAGCGCGTGCACGTGACGATCACCGCCGCCGCTCCCGAGCTGTCGCCGAAGACCTGGTACGGCATGCCCGCGTACGCGAACGCGGCCGGCAAGATCGTGGTCTTCTTCCAGGACTCGGGGAAGTTCAACTACCGCTACTCGACGGTGGGCTTCCAGGACGCGGCCAACCTCGACGACGGCGACATGTGGCCGGCGGCGTACGCGCTGCTGCGGTGGAGCCCGGCGGTGGAGAAGCGGCTCACGGAGCTGGTGCGGACCGCGGTCTCCTGACGGGGTGGCCCGGTGGCCCGCGATCCTCGCGGACGGGCCGTCACGGTGGGCCGGCTCACCGTTGCCAGGAGTCGAGCCCACGGACGGCGGCGCGGGCGACGTCGTCGGCGAGGTCGGGGTCGTTGCTGCTGCCCTCCCAGCCCTGGTCGTGCACGACGGTCACCGCGTCGGCGATCTTCACCACCGTGATCTGGCTGGTGGTGGTGCCCTCGGCCGGGCTTCCGTCGAGGCTCGTCGCCGGCCGGGTGAGCGTCACCAGCAGCGCGTCGTCGCCGGTGCCGGCCAGCGGCTGCGACCGGACGGTGACGGTGCCGCCCCGCTCCGGGAAGGAGCGGCAGGGTGCCAGCGCGTCCCGGACCCGACGCAGGTAGTCGCCGGCGCCGGTGCCCGTGAAGGCGAAGACGGTCTGGTGCAGCGTGCCGTAGGGGACGTTCTCCGGTGGGTCCCCGGGCGTCTTGTAGGTGCTCATCATCGCGGCGCCCGCGGTCACCGATCGGCCTCCGGTGGCGAACTCCTCGGCGCACAGCTTCGGCAGCGCGTCGGCGACCTCCATCGGCTGGGGGGCACCCTTGCGCAGCTCCGCGGGCAGGTCGACGAACGCGGACTTCGGGATGGTCACGGTCGTGGCGGTCGACGACGACGCCGACGGTACGCCGGCGGACGTCGGGGCCGCCGACGGTGCGGTGGGCGCGCCCCGGCCCGGGTCGGCCCCGCCGTCGGTGCACGCGCCGGCCAGCAGCGCGACGGCGAGCACCGGCGGGCCCCACAGTCGCCGCCGGTCGGGTCGGCTCGGTCTGTTCACATCGACCTCCCTTCTCCCGGCGTGCCCGCTCCCGGTCCCGCCGAAACGCCGGAGCCGAATACAGACAGTCGCTTGTCAAAGCGTACGTTTGGGTGAGGGCGAGCGTGGTCCCGCTGCCTGACGTGTCGTTTCCGTACAAGACACCGGGCCGCCCGGATTCCTAGCATTCCCCCATGCGTGATCTTGTGTATACCGGTTTCCTGTCGCTCGACGGCGTGGTCGACTCCCCCGGCGGCGGGCCGGGCGAGGAGCACCGCAGCGGCGGCTGGGTGGTGAAGGACATCGAGTTCGTGCCGGAGGCGTTCGCGCTCAAGGGCGAGGAACTCGCCGACACCACCGCGCTGATGTTCGGCCGCCGCAGCTACCAGGCGTTCGCGCCTCTCTGGCGGGACTCCGAGGACCACGCCGACTACCGGGACCTGCCGAAGTACGTGGTCTCGTCCGGGCTGCCCGACGACGCGCTCGTCGACGGCTGGGGCCCGACGACGATCCTGCGCTCCACCGACGACGTGGCCGCGCTCAAGCGGGGCGAGGGCGGGGCCGTCTTCATCCACGGCAGCGCGGAGCTGGCCCGACGACTGTCGGACGCCGGCCTGATCGACCGGTACCACCTGCTCGTCTTCCCGGTCCTGCTCGGCGCCGGGAAGAGCCTGTTCAGCACCGCCGACAAGGACAAGCAGACGTTGCGGCTGCGGGAGTCCGCGGCCTACCCGAACGGCGTGCTGAAGCTGATCTACGACGTGGTCCGCTGACCCAGGTCCAGCGCGATCGGTCCGCCGCCGCCCGCGCGCAACCGCCCCGCCGTCCGTCCGACGTACCGGCGCAGCGCGCGGGCCAGGTGCGGCTCGTCGACGTACGCGAGCCGGGCGACCGTCTCGGCCACCGGAACGCCGGCGGCCAGTAGCGCCGCGGCCTCCCGCGCGCGTTCGATCTGCCGCACGGCGCCCTGGGTCAGCCCGGTCGCCGCCCGGAACCGACGTTCCACCGTACGCGGCGACGCGTACGGGCGGTGGCCGCGGCGAAGCTCGGCGACGAACGGGTCGCGGACCACGACGCCGGCCCGCACCAGCCGGTCGACAAGCGCCTCGGCGTCGTCCGGGCCCGGCGTCTCCCACCGGTCGCCGGCCAGCCGGAACGTCCGGCGGGTGACGTCGGGCAGCTCGGCGCCGCGGTCGACCAGAGCGGGTGCGGGGAGGGCGCGCAGCGACGTCCCCACCGCGAACTCGATGCCGACGAAGGCCGCGCCGTCGGGCACCGGCGCGACGCCCGCGCCGGTCTCGGGCCCCGAGACGCTCGCGTACGGCTGACCGTCGCGCTGCCAGAACACCAGGCCCCAGCAGGCGGTCGCCACCGACGTCATCTCCGCGACCCGTCCGCTGGTGCAGGTCCACACCGAGTCGACCCACGCGGAGTCGGACGCACGCGTGGTGAACCGCAGCTCCACGGCAGCAGGATACGGCGACCGGGGCCGGGCCGCCGGCCCTACCGGGCCGCCGGTCCCGGCCCGTCGGGGCGGGAGGCGACCGCGTCGCGGGCGGGATAGCCCAACACCTCGGCCAGGTCACCGGCCGCCGCGGTGTAGGCGGCGTAGATGTCGTCGTCGAAGTGGTTGTGCCAGTCGCCGGCCGCGCCCTTGCGGTAGTGGGAGATCCGGCCCGGCGTCTCCTTGTCCTTCTTCATCTTCGTGAAGCTGTAGCGGGCCAGGAGGGCGGCCAGCTCGGACGGCGGCAGCGTGATGCCGCAGTGCCGCATCAACCGGTCCACCTCTTCCGCCTGCCGGTCGCCGGTCAGGTCCTCGTAGCGGAACAGGCGGAACGTCTCCGAGGGCGGGGCCACCGCCCACGAACGCATCTGCCCGAACTGCTTCTTGTCGCGGAGGCGGTCGATGACGTAGAGCATCCCCTCCTTCTTCGACTTCTCCTGGAGGGCCTTTCGCGCCTGCGGGATGTCACCCATCGGGGCGTGCGAGTTCCGCAGCGAGAAGTAGCTCGACACCACCACGTCGCGCGGGTCGCGGATGACGAAGAACGCGCGGTACGTGCCGGCCTTCGGCACCGCCTCGAACCGCCGGTGGGACAGGAAGATCGCGAGGCCCACCCGGCCGCGCGGGACGGGCGCGGTCGCGCCGCCGGAGTAGAAGCGCGGGTCGTAGGGCAGCAGCCCGGAATGACGGTAGACGGCCGGGTCGCTGAACAACGCCTTGATCCACTGGCTGCCCGTCTTACGGACGGTGCAGTGGAATATGTTGTCGAATTCGCTGCGGGAAACGACCGGCACGGTGAGCCGCATCCGGGTGTTGCGCGTTTCCATCTGCGCCCGCCGGGCCGCGACGCGCATGGAGTTCGGCGTATTGTGCTTGGCGAATTCGACGGCGCGATTGATCATTTTTCCAAACCTATCCGCGCCCCGCGGAGCAGGGCACACCGACTGTTACGCGCACGTCGCGCAGTCGGAATCCGCAGACTCCATCCGCTCGCCCCGCGCCCCGATGCGCCGCTAGGAATATCCCCGACGGTCACATTAAAGTCAATCGGAGAAAGCCTGAGAGTCCGCTGAAAATCTGCAATTTCTATAGGAATTGCGGGGCGTGTCGGCCGCGCGGGATTCGGCCCGTCGACCGGCGCGTCGACATGTACGCCCGCCCGCCGACGTGCGCGAGGAGGCGTACGGCGTCGACATGAGCCGACCCCGCCGCGGTCACAGCCAGTAGGTGTCGTGGCGGAGGAAGAACTCCGTCCGCTCGTCCTCGCTCAGCTCGGCCAGCTCGTGGATGCCCTCGAAGTAGCCCTCCCGGGGCGCGCCGGGCGCGAAGTGCAGCAGCATCGACGCCGGCTGGCCGGACTCGTTACGGAACGCGTGGACCCCGCCCTCCGGCACGTGGACGAAGTCGCCCGGCCCGGTGTCGATCCAGCGCCGCCCGTCGTAGATGCGGATGGTGCCGCTGAGCACGAAGAACGACTCGGAGATGCTGCGGTGGAAGTGCGGCGCGGGGCCGCTGGGCGTGGCGCCCATGTCCCACCGGTAGAGCCCGAACCGGCCGTTGGTGGTCGCGCCGGTGGCCAGGTAGTGCGCCCCGCCACCGCTCGGGTGGCGCAGCTCGGGCGCGGCGTCGGCCGGGCGGTAGGTCGCGCTGGTCTCCCCGGTGGACCCGAGGTAGCGCGGCGGTGGGTAGGTCATCGGCGTCTCCGTTCCCCGTCGGTGCGACCGGGACGAGGCTAGGCCGCGGGTACGACAGGACCGGTGGGCTCAGACCCGCCCGGCGAAGGCCAGCCGGACCCACCTGTCGTGGTCGTTCCTGGATTCCCCTCCCGGCTGGCCGGGCCGGCGCGGATCGGTGCCGCGCCGGTCAGTTCACGTCGGGGCCCCGCCCGCTGTCCGCCGCGCGGACGGACACTCGGCGCGACGAGGCCCAGCCCTGCCGGTGCAACCGCTCGACGCCGTCCAGCAGCAGGTCGAGCGCGAACTCGAACTCGAACTGGTCGTCGCAGCCCGACCCGACGATCGAGCCGTCCTGGTGGGACGCCGCCCCGGCGACCTCGGCGAGGTGAGGGAAGCGCGCGGCGGCCTCCGGCGGGAAGGCGGCCGACGGCTCGGGCCCGGACGTGCCGGACCGGCCGGCGTCCCGGGACGCGTCGAACAGTTCCTGGCTGAAGCCCAGGATCCGGCTGCCCATCGCGTGCATCACGTGGTGCGCCAGGTCGACGGAGAACCCGCCGGCCCGGAACGCCCCGACCATCGAGTCGAGGTAGGACAGGACGCCGGGCGTCGCGGTGTTGCGCGTCTCGATCGCGAGCGGCGCCCAGGGGTGGCGACGAAGCATCTGCCGTGCGGAGAGGACGCGTCGGCGGACGGTGTGTTTCCAGTCGCCGCCGGTGGCCGGCGGGTCGATCTCGGCGACGACCGCGTCGATCATGCCGTCGAGCAGCTCGTCCTTGTTGGCGACGTGCTTGTAGAGGGCCATCGGCACGACGCCCAGTTCCTGGGCGAGATTGCGCATGCTGAGGGCGGCGATGCCGGCCTCGTCGGCGAGCGCGACGGCGGCCCGCAGGATGCGTTCCCTGGTCAGTGGCGCCCGGCGCACCACCTCGGCCTGCTCAGCCATCTCGTCCTCGTTCCCCGGCGGCGGTGGTTGAACCCTAACCACCTTGACAGGTGTACGCCGTACACCGACCATAGGTGTACGGCGTACACCAAGGAGGCATGATGAAGGCGATCGTCCAGGACCGGTACGGCCCGCCGGAGACGCTCACCCTGGCGGAGGTTCCGGTGCCGCAGCCCGCCGCCGACCAGGTGCGCGTGCGGGTCGAGGCCGCCGCGCTCAACGCGTACGACTGGCACGCCATGCGGGGCGATCCGTGGCTGGCCCGACTGGCGATGGGGCGCACCCGCCCCCGGGCGCGCATCCGGGGCCGCGACTTCGCCGGCCGGGTCGAGGCCGTCGGCGCCGACGTCCGGCGGGTGCGCGTGGGCGACCCGGTCTACGGCGACCTCGGCGACGCCAACGGCGCGTTCGCGGAGTACGTGTGCGTACCCGAGGCGTTGGTCGCGGCGGCGCCGGCGAACCTGACGCCGCAGCAGGCGGCGGCCCTGCCGCTGGCCGGCACCACCGCGCTCCTGGGACTGCGCGAGGCCGGGCGGGTCCGACCCGGTCACCGCGTCCTCGTCAACGGCGCCTCCGGCGGCGTCGGCACCCTGGCCGTCCAACTCGCGAAGGCGTTCGGCGCGACAGTCACCGCGGTTTGCAGCACCCGCAACGTCGACCTGGTACGCACACTCGGCGCCGATCACGTGATCGACTACACCCGCGACGACTTCACCCGCGACCCGCGCCGCCACGACGTCGTGTTCGACCTGGTGGGCAACCGCTCGCTCACCGCGCTGCGGCGCGCGCTGACCCCGTCCGGGACGCTGGTGCTCTCCGGCGGCGGCGTCTACCGCGGTGGCCACCTCGTCGGCCCGGTCTGGCTGATCGCACGCGGCCGGCTGGTCGCGCCCCTCGTCCGGCACCGCGTCGTCGTCCTCACCACGACGCCCGGCCGGCGACACCTCGACGCGCTGCGCGCCCACGCCGAAGCCGGCCACCTCACCCCGGTCGTCGACCGCACCTATCCGCTCGCGGAGGTGCCCGCCGCCATCCGGTACCTCGAAGGTGAACACGCCCGGGCAAAGGTCGTCATCACCGTCTGACCCGCCGGACGGGGACGATCGGGACGTCCGGTGTGGACGATCCGCCGCGCAAGCGTCAATACGCTCCGGTCGGGTCGGCGCCACCGGTCCGGGGGCGCACCACTGCGGTGCGCCCCCGGACCGGCTCCGGGTCAGCCCGCGTGCACGCTGACGTTCGTCGCCCTCAGCAGGCCCACGACCGTCTTCACCGTCGCCAGGCCCTCCTGGTGGCTACCGGCCCTGATCCGAGCGGACCAGTAGCCGTACCGCTCGGCCAGGCTGGCGACGCCCACCGTTCCGGCCTGGACGACGCAGGAGCCCAGCGGGTCGTCGGGCGCCTCGGCGGCCGGGGCGGCGGCGCAGCCGGTCGTGAACCGTTCCTGCCCCCGCATCGGGTCGAGCCCGGAGACGTCGCCCTGACAGGGGTCCCAGTCGAGCGTCTGGGTGCAGGTGGCGTAGTTCGCCAACGCCCGCTGGTAGGCGTTGAACAGGTGCAGCGAACCGGTGTTGTAGCTGTCCTGGCTGCGCGGCAGGCGGTAGTCCGCCGGCAGTGACCGGTCACCGAAGAGCTGACCGTGCAGCACGTCGTCCCGCTCCAACGCCGAGGACCAGCCCAGCTCGGAGAAGATCTGCAGCATCCGTACCGTGTCGGAGACCTTCTTCCCGGCGTCCCACAGCTGCTGGGAGACCGACCAGGTGCCGGCCGGCGGCCGGTCGACGCCGGTGCCGAGCGCCGCCACCCGGTAGAAGTACCGCTGCTTGCCGGTGAGCATGGCCCGCACCTTGGTCCGCGCCAGCGCCACCGCGGCGGCGTTGTCCACCACGGTTCCGCTGCTGTCCAGCGCGGGCCGGTACGTCGAATCCCACTTCTGGTTGATGTAGTAGTCGGGCTCCCGGCAGTAACCGGTCGGCGGGTTCGACCGCTGGTCCCACAGGCAGACGTCGATCAGGTGCGTCTGCCAGGTCACCGTCCGCACGTCCTGCCAGTCACCGCCCAGCCACTTGGCCTGCTGCCGCACCACCAGTCGCAGGTCGGCGTTGGTCCGCTGGGTGCGCGGGCCCTCGATCACCTCCACGTTGACGAAGTCCGCGTCCAGGCAGGAGCGCAGCTCCGGCCGGTGCGCGGGCGCCATCGCGTAGTTCGCGAGGTGGTAGACGTTCGGCAGCGCCGACCGGTTGACCCGGCTCGGCGTGGTGACGCCCCCGGCCGGCCCGCAGGACGCCATCCTCGCCACGTCGGCGATCCGGCCCGCCGCCGGGACGTCCTGGTCGACGCTGCCCCACATGTCGTAGTCCCGGTCGGTCTCCACCCAGCGCACCGCGCGGCCCACCTCGTCGAGGGCCGCCTTCCACTGGCTCGTGGCCGTCCGGTAGTCGGCCATCAGCCGCTGGAACAGCGCGTTGGTGCCGCCGTCCGCGGCCGGGGCGCTGAACTGCCGGACCCGACGGTTCACCGCTTCGCCGGCGGCGATCGTGCTCTGCGTCTCGGCCGCGCCGACCTGGGCGGCGTACTGCGGGTTCTGCAGTTGCAGGATCAGGTTCGCCCGGGCGCCCAGCAGCCACGCCGACGGGTTCGCCACGCCACCGGCCGGCTGGTCGCCGGGGGCGGGGGTCAGCGCGACACCCCGGGCGCCCGCCCACTGGGCCAGGTAGTCGATCGCGCCGGACGGCAGGTGGAGACCCACGGTCGCCACCGGGTCCGCCAGCGAGGTGCCGGTCGGCACGACGTGGGGGGCCTGCCGCGCCGCGTCGGCGGCGAACGTCCGCGTCGGTGAGTCACCCTGGTCGAAGTACGTCGCGAAGGAGTCGATCGCCGAGCCGGTGCGCGCCTCGCGGTGCACGTACCGGTCGATGCTGGTCCGCAACGGCTGCTGGGCGATCTGCTCGAACGCCGCCTGGCTGGCCAGCGCGAGCCCGTCGACCCGCTGGTCGAGCACGATGAGCTGCCCGGCGATGACGGTCAACTGGGCGCGCACCTCGGCGAGGTCCCGGGCGAGCGCGGTCAGTTGGGCACTCAGCCCGTCGTACATCGCGCCGAGCATCTTCTCGACCCGGTCGAACCGCCGGTCCATGCCCGCCGCGAGCCGGTTGATCTGGTCGCGCAGCGCGGCGATCTGCGCACCGGTGGCGTCGTCGGCGCCGCCGCCGGAGGTGAACAGCGGAAGCAGGATCATCGCGGCCCCCACCAGGCCGCCGACGAGCGTGAACGTCGACATCGCCAGCGCCGCGGTGGTGATCCCGGCCGCCGAGATGGCCGCGGTGTAGGTGGTGATGGCCGAGATGGCGCCCACCACGGCCTTGGCGATGGTCTCGATCTGCCGGCCGAACTGCTTGTCCACCATGCCGGCGAGCTTGCCGAGCACGGTGACGGCCTGACCGAGCTTCTCGTTGAGCTTGCGGTCGGCCTCCGCCTTGACCTTTGCCGCTGCCTCGTCGGCGCTCGTCGGCCTGTCCGGCCCACCGACCGGGAACCGGTCGGACTGCGCCACCGCGTCGGTCACCGCCGCCGCCGACCGCGCCCGCAGCGCGGCGAGCGCGGCGTCGAGCTGTGTCTGGATCTCCGTCCGGTAGGCGTCCTTGTCGTACCGCTTCGCGGTGATCGCCGGAAGGTCGAGGTGGCCGTTCAGGTCGGGCAGTTGCGCCAGCTCGTCCGCCGGGGTGTCCAGGCGTACGCCGAGCCGGGCGCCGACCGCGCTGTTCCAGACCTCGGCGAGGACGGCGTCGGTGGCGGCCCGGGTGTGCAGCCCGGCCCAGACCTGGCCGATCGCGCCCCGCGACAGCATCTCCCACATGTGGTCCTGCGTGCCGCTGCGGATCTGCTCGATCGGCGGCACGATCCCGCCGAGTTCCTCGCCGGTCGTGCTGCGCAGCAGCCCCCGGACCGTCGGGCCGCCGAGCCGCGCCTCGCCGCTTCCGGCGAGCTTCTCCACGGCCGCGCCGAGCAGGTGGAGCTTGCCGGGTGACTCGTCGGACGCGCTGACGGCCTGCCCGACGAGCGCGGTGACGGTGGTCAGGTGCGCGCCGACGGCGGCGGCGTCCGCGGTCGGATGGGCGGCACGCCAGTCGCTGAGTTCGGCGGCGAGCACGGCGTCGGTCAGGCCCGGGGTGCCGCCCTCGCGGACCTGGACGACCGCCGCGAACAGGGCGTGGTGCACGGCCTGCTCGTCGTACGTGACCGGGTCGGCGGCGACCGCCGGCCCGGCCAGCCCGACGACCAGGCCGACACCGGTCACCGCGGCGAGCCACCGGCGTGGGTGGCCCTTCTTGGTTCTCATGGATGTCCCTTCTCCGACGCCCCGCGGTCGCGGGGCGAGATGCGGCCACCATGGAGCCGGACCGGAGTTGGCGGGTGCTTAACGCGCGCTTGGCGCGCTGGCCGGGACTGTCGGATGGATGATCTCCACGGTGGATCCGTCCGGTTAGGGTCACGACGTGACGACGATCGGCGTGCTCGGCCCGGTGCGGGCCACCCACGGCGGCGCCGCGATCGACCTCGGCGCGCCCCGGCAGCGCGCGGTGCTGGCCCGGCTCGTCGCCGGCGGCGGTCACGCGGTGTCGGTCGACCGGCTCGTGGACGATCTCTGGTCCTCGGACCCGCCACCGCGGGCCCAGGCGGCGCTTCAGGTGTACGTGTCGAACCTGCGCCGGGCGTTGGAACCGGACCGCCCGTCCCGCGCCCCGGCCCGGATCCTGGTCACCGTCGCCCCCGGCTACGCCCTGAGGCTGCCGGCGACCGACGTGGACGCCTGGCGTTTCGAGGCGCAGCTCCGGGCGGCGACCCCGGACGCCGGCGGCCGGCCCGCCACCGCGGTCGCCAGCCTGGAGGCGGCGCTTGCCTGCTGGGACGGGGGCACGCCGTACGCCGAGTTCGCCGGCGAGCCGTGGGCGGACCGGGAGCGCGAGCGGCTGGTCCGGCTGCGGCTGAACGCCGTCGAGCAGCGGGCGAAGCTGCTGCTCGACCTGGACCGCCCGAGCGAGGTGGTGCTCGACCTCGACCCGCACGTGCGGGAGCACCCGCTGCGGGAACGGGCCGCCATGCTGCTCGCGGTCGCGCTGTACCGCCTCGGGCGGCAGGCGGACGCGCTCGACGTGCTGCGCGCGGTCCGCGCCGTGCTGGCCGAGCAGTTGGGCATCGACCCCAGCCGCGAGCTGCGGGACCTGGAGACGGACCTGCTGCGGCAGAGTCCCCGCCTGGAGGCGCCCGCCGCCGTCGTCACCCGGCCGGCGGCCGTCGCCGGGCCGACGGCGACGTCCGGTCCCGCCCCGACCGCCGGAGCGCACCCGGACCGGCCGCTGGGCCGGGCGGCCGAGCTGGCCCGGCTGCGCGCCGCGGCGGTCCGCGCCGCCCGGACCGGTCTCGGGATCTGCTGGGTGGGCGCCGAGGCGGGCGCGGGGAAGTCGACGCTGGCACACCATCTCGCCGACTCGCTCGCCGTGGACGGCTGGCGCCCGCTGGCCGGCACCTGCCCGCAGGTGGAGGGCGCGCCTCCGGCCTGGGCCTGGCACGAGGTGGTCACCGCCGCCCGCCGGCATCTCCCGCTCGACGAGGCGGAGGCCCACGGCCTGCGCCTGCTGCTGGAGACCGGCACGTCGGCGGGCACCCGTGGCGAGTTCGACGAGTTCCACCTCCGGCAGGCACTGGCCGCCTACCTGACCCGGTTGGCCGGGCACGGCCCCCTGCTCCTGCTGGTCGAGGACGTCCACCGCGCCGACGGCGAGACGCTGCGCATCCTTCGCCATCTCGCCGCCGCGCTCGCCGGGGCGCCGGTCCTCGTCGTGGCGACGTACCGGCCGGACGAGGTGACCGACGATCTCACCGTGGCGCGGGCCGCGCTGGCCGGCGTGCCGGCGGTCGACTGCGAGCTGGGCGGCCTCGACGCGGACGCCGTCGGCGAACTGCTGCGCCGCTACGGCGTGGACAGCACCGACACCGAGCTGCTGGGTACGGTCCGGGACCGCGCGGCGGGCAATCCGCTGTTCACCATCGAGCTGGCGAAGCTGATCGCGGCCGAAGGGCCGGCGGCGGCGCTGGACGGCGTTCCCGCCGGCCTGGGTCACGTGCTGGCACGCCGGCTGGCCCGGTTGCCGGCCGGCGCGCGGACGGTGCTGCGGCAGGCCGCGGTCCTCGGCGAGACGGCGGACATCGACACCCTGCTCGCGGTCGACGGCGGTCCGGAGGAACAGCTCCTCGACGGGCTGGAGGCCGGCGTGACCGCGGGCCTGCTCGTCGAGCCCGCGCCGGGCCGGGTGCGGTTCGCGCACGCCCTGATGCGGGACGCGCTCTACCACAGCGTCCCGCTGCTGCGACGCACCCGCCTCCACAGCCGCGTCCTCGACGTGCTGCGGGAACGGCGGGTCGACGACGTGGCCGCGATGGGGCGGCACGCGCTCGCGGCCCTCACCCCGTCCACCGCCGCCGACGCGATCGGCCACCTCGCCGCCGCGGCCCGCCGCGCCGGCGACCTGGGCGCCCCGCGGGAGGCCGCCACGCTCTGGGCCGGCGCGTTGCGCGCCGTCGAGCTGGCGCCGGCGACCACGGTCCGGACCCGGCTCGACCTGCACCGCAGCCTGGCCACCGCCAGCGCGCTCGCCGGCGACGTGCTCACCGCCCGCGCCGCCCGCGCCGAGGCGGTGCGGCTGGCCACCGGCACCGGCGATCCGACGGCCCTCCACGCGGCGCTGACCTGCTTCGACGCCCCGGTCACCTGGACCATCCGGCCGGACCGTCTGGTGGACGAACCGCTGGTCCGGCTGCTGGAGCAGGAGCTGTCCCGGGTCGGCGACGACCGTCCGGTGCTGCGGTCCCGGCTGCTGAGCGTGCTGGCGTTCGAGATCGAGGGCGCCGACCAGGAGCGCGCCGACGAGGTCACCCGGGAGGCCCTCGCGCTGGCCCGCCGGCAGGACGACCCGGCCGTGCTCTGCCGGGCGCTCAACGCCCGCTACTTCGTCACCGTCGCTCCCGCGCACCGCGCCGAGCTGCCCGAGGTGGGCCGGGAGCTGCTGGCGACGGCCGAGGCCGCCGGCCTCACCGCGTACCGCTGCGAGGCCCACCACATCCTCTACCAGGCCGCGCTCGCCGAGGCCGACTTCGACCGGGCCCGGCACCACGTCGACCGGGCGGTCGAGCAGGCCACCACCGGGCAGCTCGGCCTGATCCTGGCCGTGATGGGCTGGTTCACCGGCCTCTGCGCGCTGTTCCGGGGCGACCTCGACGAGGCGTCGCGCCGCTACGCGGAGATCAGCGACCGGATGGGCCGGGTCGGCGGCCCGAACGCGGCGGCGATGGGGCTGATGGGCCGGTTCACCGTGCTGACCGTCGCCGGGCGCGGGCACGAGGCGGTCGACGAGATCCGGCAGGTGCACGCGCGGGTGCCGGACGACACCCACGACGTGCTGGCCCACGCGCTGCTCTCCGCCGGGGACCACGCCGGGGCGCGGGCCGTCTGGCGTCCGGAGGCCCCGATCCGTCCGGACTACCTCTGGCTGTACTGGATGACGGTGCGCGGGCAGGTCGCCGCCCGGCTCGGCGACGTGCCGGCCGCACGGCGCTGCTACCGGGAGCTGGCGCCGTGGGCCGGACGTTTCGCCGGGTTGGAGTGCGGATCGATCTCGCTCGGGCCGGTGGACCAGACGCTCGCCGAGCTCGCCGCCGCGCTCGGCGAGCCGGTGGTGGCCGCCGCGCACCGGGACGCCGGGCTCCGGCTGGCCCGCGCGGTCGGTGCCGTGCCGTGGTGCGACGAATCGGCGTACGTGCCGGCGTGAGCCGGTCACTCACCCGCCGAAGACCCGCGCCTCCCGACGACGGAAGCCCGGTCGCACCGCCGCGAGCGTCAGCCGCAGCACCGGCCCGGCGATCCGCTTCAGTTCGTCCAGCTCGTCGGGCTCGGCGTACCGCTCGATCCGGGGCAGTTCGAAACGCAGCGCGCCTCCCTTGCGTACGGCCCGCTCCACCGTGTCCCAGTCGGCGACGCTGACGTACCGGCGGATCACCGGGAAGATCAGCCGTTCCTCCTCCTCGATGTGCTCGTCGAGGGCGTCGCGCAGGTGGGCGAGGCCCGTGGCGAGACGCGTCGCGGCGGTCCGTACCCGCTGCTGCGCCGGCTCACCGGGGGCGAACACGGAGACCAGGTCGTCCACGGCCGCGCGTACCTCGTCCAGCACCGGATCCAGCGAGGCGTGGTCGTCGCTCAGCTCGCGCAAATCGATCTCGGCGGCGGCCGAGCGCTCCAGCACCGGCCAGAGGACCTCGTCCTCCATCCGATGGTGGTGGTGGATGCCGGCGCAGAGCAGCAACACGTACGTCCGCAGGGCTCGCGCCCGACGACGGTCGTAGGTGATCTGGCCGGCGGCCACGCGCTCCGACAGGTCGGCCAGTCGCCGGGTGTCGGCGCGCATCGTGCGGTGGTTGATCCGGAAGCCGACGAGGTTCGGTCCGGTCTCGGAATCGGTCGTGCCCATGGTTTCCTCCGGCCGCTGCGGTCAGCGGCCCGCTCGGTGGGATCTGACGCACCGAGCCTGGATCGCCGCACCTGGCGCTCACTTGGTGTCGGCTTGGCGGCCGGGCACCACCGCGACGGCGCGGGAATTCGCCGCTTTCCCCGCCGCCGGCAGCGCCCGCGTGCGAGCGTGGAGGCCACCCGGACCCGGGTCGGGCAGCCGAGGAGGGCGTGGCGTCGTGAACTACCACCTGTTCCAGATGATCAACTCCGGGGCGGGGAAGGTCGATGTCGTCGACGACGTCCTCGAGTGGGCGGCGGTGTGGTTGATCTACGTCCTGGGGGCGTTGGCGGTGGTGCCGGTCATCCGTGGCGGCCGGCCGGCCGCCGCCGCCACGCTGCGCGTGCTCGCCGCGCTCGCGCTCGCGTTCGCGCTGGGACGGGCGACCGCCGCCCTCAGCACCGAGGTACGGCCGTTCCAGACCCACCAGGTGCACCAGTTGATCCCGCACGCGACCGGACCGTCGCTGCCCAGCGACCACGCCACCGCCGCGTTCACGCTGGCCCTCGCGGTCGGCGTCTTCCTGTCGCGGCGCTGGGGGGTGGCGCTCACGATCCTCGCGGTGGTCATCGGCTTCGCCCGGGTCTGGACCGGCGTGCACTACCCCGGCGACATCGCCGCCGGCGCGCTCGTCGCCGCCGCCGCCGTCGTCGCGGTCGCGGTCACGGCCCGCCGCTACGAACGCCGGTTCCGGCGGCGGCCCGGCGCGACCGCCTGACCTCCGAGCCGGGACCGCGGAGCATGATCCGACGCCTCGGTCCGGTGGTGTTCACTGTCAACCGTGGATCGTCAACGGCTCAGCGACATCGCGCACTCGCATCATCCGATCGCGGCACCGGTCTCCGGCGTCAACGTCAACCGGCTCCTGCGCCGGGCGGACCGGCGACCGGCGGCACGCATCCTCGACCTCGGCTGCGGGCGGGCGGCATGGGCCATGCAGGCCCTCGCCCACTACCCGGACGGCCACGCGGACGGCGTCGACCTCAGCCACCACGCGCTCGAACACGCCGCCGCGGCGGCCGAGGCGCGTGGTCTCGCCGACCGGCTGACGCTGCACGAACGCGACGCGCGCGCCTACGTGCCGGACGGCGACTACGACCTGGTGCTGTGCGTCGGGTCGACGCACATCTTCGACGGCTTCGCCGGGACGCTGCGGGCCGCCGGCCGGCACGTCAACCCGGACGGGATCCTGCTGGTCGGCGAGGTCTTCTGGCAGGCTCCGCCGACCCCGGAGGCGCTCGCCGCGCTGGACGCGAAACCGGAGGATCACACCGACCTCGCCGGCCTGGTGGACGCCGCCGAGGAGGCCGGCTGGACCCCGGTGTACGCGCACCTCAGCGACGCCGCCGAGTGGGACAGCTACGAATGGTCGTGGGTCGGCTCGCTCACCGAGTGGGCGCTCGACAACCCCGGTCATCCCGACGCCGCCGAGGCGCTCACGGTCGCCCGGGAGCACCGGGACGGGTGGTTGCGCGGTTACCGCAACCTGCTGGGTTTCGCGACCCTGGTGCTGCGCCGCACCTGAGCGCCGGTCGCCGTCGCGGCGGGGACGGGCCGACCGGCTAACGCGGGCCCCGGACGCGCTGGTCCCCGGCGGGGAGACGGCCGTCGCAGCGAACGTCCTTCACGGTGACCGGCCGCCGGAGCATCATCCAGTCCAGCACGGTCTCCTCCACCGGCCAGCCGTGCACCGCCACCACGCTGTACGGCACCGGCCGGGCCTGCGGGCAGAGGACCTGCGAACGCACGCTCCCGTTGGGCAGGAACCGGACGACGGCAGCGCGGTCCAGCATGATCGTCGAGGTGTCGGTGACGGTGATCAACGCGCCGAGCACCACCTCCGGGGCGGGCTCGCCGTCCGACGTGGCGGTGCCGGGGTCCGGTGGGGCGACCTCGACCGCGGTGGTGGGCAGCACCGGCGCCCCCAGGAAGACCGCACCGGTCACCAGCGGAAGCGCGGCGGCGACCGCGTACGCCAGGCCGTGGGTCACCGCCGGGGCGATCCGCCCGGGGATCGCGCCGGTCAGCAGCACCGTGGCGGCGGGGGGCACCACGAGCAGCACGGCGGTGCCCGGCTCGTCCGCGTGGAGCGCCGCCCACGCGGCCGGGGCCAGCACGGCGTACTCCAGCACCGCCACGGCCAGCGGAATCGCCACGCCGACCAGGAGGATCCGGTTCGGCTGGTCCGGATACAGGTAGCGGGTGCGCAGCGCGAGCAGGCAGAGCGCCAGCATCAGCAGGGTCGGCAGGAAGCGGAGCTGCCAGGTGAGCGCGCCGAGCGCGACCGCCGCGGTGGCCACCCAGCCGGGGGTACGCGCCGTCCAGGAGGCGAGCAGTGACCGGTCCGGGTCGAAGCGCTCAGGGGCGCTGAGCCGCAGCAGCCGCCCGAGCACCCCGAACGTCAGCACGACCAGGGGGAAGGCCCAGACCAGCGCGATGAGCAGCGCGCTGAGCAGGCCGAGCGGGCTGACGTACTGCACCAGCAGCAGCATGGTCGACATGTCCTGACGGCTGAGTTGCCACAGCCGCAGCACCAGGAGCAGGACGGGAAACGCGGGGAGGAGCGTCAGCAGCCACTGCTGCGCCTGCCGCGCCCCGGCCATCCGACGGGGCCGGCCGCTCTTGCCAGGACCGCCGGTGATCCGGAACGTGCCGGGGCCGGCAGTGCGATCCTCTCCCACGGCCACTGCCGTACCTCCACCTTCCTGGGGTCGGGCTGCTGTTGTACCGCGACCGGCTGCGGGAGGTTGTAACGCTGCTGCCAGCGGAAGTTGGCGTCGTACGCCTGCTCCCAGGCCGAGTTCCGCGGGTTCGTGGCCGAGTCGTGGAGCGCGAGATCCACCAGGTCCCGGAGCGCCTCGTTCGGGCCGGTGTTGACGCCCCACTTCTCCGCGGCGGACTCGCCGATGTCCCAGTGCCGCAGCGGTTTGGCGTTGCGGAGGGTGACCGGGAAGCGCTGGCCCTCGTCGCCCGGCTGGTCACCGGTGACGAAGCCGGCGAGGATCGCCGCGTCGCTGCTGACCGCGGTCACCTTGCCGTCGTACAGCTCCTGGACGCACTCGCTGATCTTGTTGCGGCCGACCGGTCTCGCGCGGGCCTCCCGCAGGCGCGGAATGGCGGTCGAGGTGGTCAGCGTGCAGACGGTGCGGCCGGCCAGGTCCTCCAGGCTGCTGACCGGGCCGTTGTCGCTGCGCAGCGTCACGACCGACTGCTCGGTCTGGAGGTAGGCGGCGGAGAAGACCGCCCCCTCCTCCTCTTCCCGCTTCTTCGTGATGCTGTAGGACGCGATCACCATGTCCACGGTGACGAACCCGTCGCGGTCGCGGGCCTGGCGGCGGGCCCGGTCCTCGCTCTCGATCGGCAGGAACCTCACCTGGGACCGGTCGAACCCGAGATAGCCGGCGATCAGGTAGGCGATGTCGACGTCGAAGCCCTTCCAGACGTCGTTCGACAGTCGCTGGGAGACGCCGGGCTGGTCGTCCTTCACGCCGATGAGTAGCTGCGTCTTGCCCTTCAGGCCGGCCCGCTCCATCAGGTCGTCGCGGGTCGGCGGGCCCAGCCGGAGCACGATCGGGATCATCGCCGCCGCGAGGAGGGCCAGCACGACCACCAGTCCCACCAGCCGGAGCTGGCGGATCCGGCCGGCCCGCGGCGACGCGCCCGGCGCCGGCCCGGGAGGCCCCGGCTCGCCTGCCTGATTCACCTGTGCCCTCCCCCGTTACGTCAGCGGCTCCATTGTCGGGTGCGTGGCAAGGCCGTGACGAGCCGCCGCGACGGTCGGGATGCCGAGCGGCCGGGCGGGGACCTCGCCCCACGGAGATTCACCGCCGATGATGGTCGGCGGTTTTGCCGTCCCATTGATGGTGTCGGTGCAACTATGGAGGGCGTGGGAACTGCGAAAACAGCGATGCCGTCCATCTCGCCGCTGACCGGCGAGCCGATCAAGCGTGCCGACGCCGAGCGCCTCGCGGGCGTCCTGAAGGCGTTCGCCGATCCGGCCCGGCTGCGGTTGATCAGTCTGATCCAGTCCGCCCCGCAGGGCGAGGCGTCGGTGAGCGACCTGACCGCTCCGCTCGGGCTGTCCCAGCCGACGGTGAGCCATCACCTGCGCATCCTCACCGAGGCCGGGCTGCTCGAACGCGAGAAGCGCGGGGTCTGGGCGTACTACCGGGTGGTGCCGTCCGCGATCGCCGCCATCGCCGACCTGCTGACCCCGCCCCGCAAGCGGGCGACGAAGAAGGCCCGCTGAGGGACCGCCGGTAGGACCAGCCGCGTCCATCGGCCGTCGCGCAGGTCGCCGATCCCGAGCAGGGCGCCGTCCGCTCGGCCAGCAGTTCGCGGGCGGTGAGCGGCTCCCTGCCGAGCCGCTGCCGCCCGCGCTGCCCCCCTGGAGAGTCGCTCGACCGCTCCGGGCGACGGGTCGCGCCGACGTCTGCCCGGTCCGTGCCCGGAGCGCCGGCCCGGATGCCCGGCCGCTGACCACTGCCCAGTCGACATCGATGTGTTCTAATTACTCACGTCGATGTTTGCGATAACATCAGCGACCGGTATGCCACCACCGAGGCACCTCCGAAAGCGCCGCCTCGTGTCGGGCCGACCACCTCGCGCACCGCACGGGCGGCCGAGTGCGCGCAGCGGGTGTTAGCGCTTCACCGACGGTCACCACCACCCGTGAGGCTCCGCGCCGGTACGGACGGCCCCGGAGCCCTGCGCCTCCGAGGAGCCGTCATGGCCATCCCCCGTCCCCGACCCCTCCGATCCGGACGACCACGCCTGTTGCCCGCCGCCCTCGCCGTCGTCCTGGCCGCCGGCGGCATCGCCCTGACCACCCAGACCCGGACGGCGGTCGCCGCCCCCGGGCCGGGCTCCGTCGTGGGCGTGCAGTCGGGCCGCTGTGTGGACGTACCGAACGGCAGCACCACCAACGGCACCCAGGTGCAGCTGTACGACTGCACCGGCGCGGCGGCGCAGACCTGGACCTACACGTCGGCGCGACAGTTCACGGTCTACGGGAACAAGTGCCTGGATGCCAACGGCCGGGGCACCAGCCCGGGCACCGCCGTGATCATCTGGGACTGCAACGGCCAGTCCAACCAGCAGTGGACCGTCAACGGCGACGGCACCATCACCGGCCAGCAGTCCGGGCTCTGCCTGGACGCCAACGCCGCCGGCACCGCCAACGGCACGAAGCTGATCCTGTGGACCTGCAACGGCCAGGCCAACCAGCGGTGGACCACCTCCACCACGCCGTCGTCCCCGCCACCCACCTCACCGCCCCCGGCCGGCGGCCGGCCGTGCGACATCTACGCCGCGGGCGGTACGCCCTGCGTGGCGGCGCACAGCACCACCCGCGCGCTGTTCTCGGCGTACGGCGGCAACCTCTACCAGGTCCGCCGCTCGTCGGACAGCGCCACCCGGAACACCGGCGTGCTCAGCACCGGCGGCTCCGCCGACGCCGCCGGCCAGGACGCGTTCTGCGGCGGCACGACCTGCGTGATCACGGTCGTCTACGACCAGTCGGGACGCGGCAACGACCTGTGGTACCAGGGCTCCGCGCAGGTCCCCGGCTCCTCCTCCAGCCGGCCCGCGACCGCGACCAGCGAGGCGCTGACAGTCGGTGGCGCGAAGGCGTACTCGCTCTACATCAACCCCGGCAACAGCTACTGGCGGGACGGTCACCTGACCGGTGTCCCCACCGGCAGCGCGCCCGAGGGCATGTACATGGTCACCAGCGGCACGCACGTCAACAGCGGCTGCTGCTTCGACTACGGCAACAGCGAGACCACCCGCAGCGCGGACGCCGCCGGCGCGATGGACGCGATCAACTTCAGCACGAGCTGCTGGTTCGGCGGCTGCTCCGGCAGCGGCCCCTGGGTCCAGGCCGACCTGGAATGGGGCCTCTTCCCCGGCGGCAGCTCGTCCTGGAACCCCAACCAGCGCGCCTTCACCAGCAAGTTCGTCACCGCCACGCTGAAGAACAACGGCACCTCACGGTTCGCCATCAAGGGCAGCAACGCCCAGTCCGGCAACCTCTACACGCTCTACGACGGCTCGCTGCCACCCGGCTACAGCCCGATGAAGAAGCAGGGCGCGATCATCCTGGGCAGCGGCGGCGACTGCTGCAAGCCCGGTGGTGGCGCCAACCTGAGCGCCGGCACGTTCTACGAGGGCGCCATGGTCGCCGGCTATCCGTCCGACGCGACCGAGAACGCGGTCCAGGCCGACGTCGTGGCCGCCGGCTACCGCTGAGACCACCCGCACCCCCACCGGAAAGGACACCAATGTTAGCGCTATCAAGGAAGCCTGGTAGCCGTGGTCGGCGCAGGCTCGCGCTGATCGCCAGCCTGCTCGCGATGATCGGGCTGTTCCCGGCGATCGCCCGGGCGGACAACCCGATCGTGCAGACGATCTACACCGCCGATCCGGCGCCGCTTGTCTACAACGGCCGGGTCTACCTCTACACCGGCCACGACGAGGACAACTCGACCTGGTTCACCATGAAGGAGTGGCGGGTCTACTCGTCCGACGACATGGTCAACTGGACCGACCACGGTTCCCCGCTCAACCTCGCCACCTTCAGCTGGGCCAAGCAGGACGCGTGGGCCGGCCAGGCGGTCTACCGCAACGGCAAGTTCTACTGGTACGTACCCATGGTCGTGCGGGCGACCGGCCAGATGGGCATCGGGGTGGCGGTCGCCGACAGCCCGACCGGCCCGTTCCGGGACGCCATCGGCCGCCCGCTGGTGAGCAACGGCGAGATCGACCCCACCGTGTTCATCGACGACGACGGCCAGGCGTACCTCTACTGGGGCAACCCGCACCTGTGGTACGTGAAGCTGAACGCGGACATGACCTCGTACTCGGGCAGCCCGACGCAGATCCCGCTGACCACCGCGGGCTTCGGCACCCGGACCGGGGACGCGAACCGGCCGACCCTGTTCGAGGAGGGTCCCTGGGTCTACAAGCGCAACAACCTCTACTACCTGGTCTACGCGGCCAAGTGCTGCTCGGAGTTCATCGCCTACTCCACGGCGCCCGGCCCGCTGGGGCCGTGGACCTACCGCGGGACGGTCATGCCCACCCAGGGCAGCAGCTTCACCAACCACCCCGGGATCGTCGACTTCAAGGGCGGTTCCTACTTCTTCTACCACAACGGCGCGTTGCCGGGCGGCGGTGGTTTCACCCGGTCGGTGGCGGTGGAGAAGTTCTCCTACGGATCGGACGGCTCGATCCCGACGATGTCCATGACCACCACGGGCGCCCCGCAGGTCGGCACGCTGAACCCGTACGTCCGGCAGGAGGCCGAGACGATCGCCTGGGGGCAGGGCGTCGAGACCGAGGTGGCCAGCGGCGGCGGGATGAACGTCGGCTACATCGACAACGGGGACTACATCAAGGTCAAGGGCGTGGCGTTCGGGACCGGCGCGACCTCGTACACCGCGCGGGTGGCCTCCGCGGCTAGCGGCGGCACCATCGAGCTGCGCCTGGACGGCACCGGCGGCCCGCTGGTGGGCACCTGCCGGGTGTCCGGCACCGGCGGCTGGCAGACCTGGACCGACACCACCTGCCCGGTCAGCGGCGCCACCGGCACCCACGACCTCTACCTGCGGTTCACCGGCGGCAGCGGCTCGCTGTTCAACCTCGACCACTGGCGGTTCACCTCCGGTAGCAGCACCCCGCCGCCCACCACCGCGCCGCCGACGACCCCGCCGCCCACCACTGCCCCGCCCACCACTGCCCCGCCGACCACGCCGCCGCCGACCGCCGGCGCCTGCGCCGCCAGCTACCGCACCACCAGCACCTGGTCCGGCGGCTTCCAGGGCGAGGTGACGGTCACCGCCGGCGCCTCGGCGATCAACGGCTGGACGGTGGGCTGGAACCTGGCCGGCGGCCAGAGCATCAGCCAGATCTGGGGCGGGACGCTGAGCACCAGCGGCGCCACGGCGACGGTGCGCAACGTGTCGTACAACGGCTCGGTGCCGGCCGCCGGCTCGACCACGTTCGGCTTCCTGGCGAACGGCACGCCGTCGACGCCGACCTTCACCTGCACCAGCCCCTGAGAGGAGCAGTCATGCGTACCAGGACAGGATGGCTCGCCGCGGTCGCGGCGCTGGCCATGGCAGTCGCCGGCGTACTGGTTCCGGCCGGGCCGGCCGGAGCCGAGTCCAACGGCGGAGTACGGGTGATGCCGCTCGGTGACTCGATCACCGAGGGCACCCAGGTCCCGGGCGGCTACCGGATCGGGCTGTGGCAGCGGCTCGCCGCCGGCGGCTACCGGGTCGACTTCGTCGGCTCCCAGTTCAACGGACCCGGCAACCTCGGCGACCACGACCACGAGGGCCACCCGGGCTGGCGGATCGACCAGATCGACGCCAACATCACCGGCTGGCTCAACACCTACCAGCCGCGCACCGTGCTGCTGCACATCGGCACCAACGACATCCTCCAGAACTACAACGTCTCCACCGCGCCGAACCGGCTCTCCACGTTGATCGACCGGATCACCGCGACGGCGCCCAACGCCGACGTGTTCGTCGCGCAGATCATCCCGTTGGCCAACGCCGGCCAGGAGTCGGCGGTACGCACCTTCAACGCCGCCATCCCGGGCATCGTGCAGTCCAAGGTGAACGCCGGCAAGCACGTCCACCTGGTCGACCAGCACTCGGCGCTGACCACCGCCGACCTGATCGACGGCATCCACCCGACCGCCACCGGCTACGACAAGATGGCCGCCGTCTGGTACGCCACGGTGCAGTCGGTGTCCGGCAGCGTCGGCACCCCGGGCACCGGCGGCGGCACCTACCAGAACGTGCAACTGGTCGGTACCGGCTCGGGCCGGTGCCTGGACGTGCCGAACGGCAGCACCACCAACGGCACCCAGGTGCAGTTGTACGACTGCTGGGGCGGCACCATGCAGCGCTGGACGTACACCGCGGGCAAGCAGTTGCAGGTGCTGGGCAACAAGTGCCTGGACGCGAACGGGCGCGGAACCGCGAACGGCACCGCGGTCATCATCTGGGACTGCAACGGCCAGGCCAACCAGCAGTGGAACGTCAACGCCAACGGCACCATCAGCGGCGTGCAGTCCGGCCGCTGCCTGGACGCGGCCGGCTACGGCACCACCAACGGCACACGGATCAACCTGTGGGACTGCCACGGCGGCTCCAACCAGTTGTGGAGCACCCGCAGCTGAGGTGCACGGCGGGGCCCTCTCTTGACGCCTCCGGTAGAGGAGGGGGCCCCGCTTCACACTCTTTGAGGAAGGAGTACGTCATGCCGAGACATCGGCTCATCGTCGGCGTCGTCGCGGGGGTGGCGGGACTGGTCCTCGCCATGGGCGGCGTCGCGCTCGCCGCGGGGTCCGGTACCGCCGGCGCCGGCCCGTTGGCGACGACCGCCGGCTGTGGCAAGGCGCCGGCGTTGACCAGCGGCTCGCACACGATCTCCAGCGGCGGTCAGAACCGCTCGTACATCCTGCGGATCCCCGACAACTACGACAACAACCGCCCGTACCGGCTGATCTTCGGCTTCCACTGGAACGGCGGCACCGCGAATGACGTCGACTCCGGTGGGACCAGCGGCTACCTGTGGTCCTACTACGGGATCCGGGCGCTGTCGAACAACAGCGCGATCTTCGTCGCCCCGCAGGGCAACGGCAACGGCTGGGCCAACCCGAACGGTCAGGACCTGACGTTCGTCGACGACATGGTCCGCACGTTCGAGGCGGGCCTGTGCGTCGACACCACCCAGCGGTACGCGATGGGCTTCAGCTACGGCGGCGGTATGAGCTACGCCCTCGCGTGCGCCCGGGCGAACGTGTTCCGCGCGGTCGCGGTCTACTCGGGCGCGAACCTCAGCGGATGCAACGGCGGCACCCAGCCCATCGCGTACCTGGGGATCCACGGTCTGCGGGACGGCACGCTGCCGATCTCGGCGGGGCGTTCGCTGCGTGACCAGTTCGTCCGCAACAACGGTTGCACCCCGCAGAACCCGCCCGAGCCGGCGCAGGGCAGCCTGACGCACGTCGTCACGTACTACTCGGGATGCCGGGCCGGCTACCCGGTCGCGTGGGCCGCGTTCGACGGGCCGCACGCCCCCAACGCCGTGGACGGCACCGCCGACCCGTTCGCGCCCGGCGAGCGGTCCTGGACCCAGGCGGTGGTGTGGCGGTTCTTCACCCAGTTCGACGGCACCACACCGACGAACCCGCCGACCACCCCGCCGCCGTCGTCCGCCCGGCAGCTCGTCGGCGGGCAGTCGGGCCGCTGCGTCACCGCGCCCGCCCAGACCTCCGGTACGCAGGTGCAGTTGCAGGACTGCGCCGGGCAGTCCGGCCAGCTCTGGACCGTCACGTCCGGCCGGCAGTTGCAGGTGGCCGGCAACCTCTGCCTGGACGCGAACGGCGCCGGCACCGCCAACGGCACCGCGGTGATCGTGTGGACCTGCAACGGTCAGGCCAACCAGCAGTGGAACGTCAACGCGAACGGCACCGTCACCGGCGTGCAGTCGGGGCTCTGCCTGGACGCCAACGCCGCCGGCACCGCCAACGGCACGCGGCTCATCCTCTGGGCCTGCAACGGCGGCGCCAACCAGCAGTGGAGTTGGCGCTGACGTGTTGAGCGGGGCCCCTTCCCATGCCGTAGGCGTCAAGAAGGGGCCCCGCCTTGCGTCTCAGCTTCGGAGGCTCCAGCGTTGGTTCGCGCCGTTGAGGCACTGCCAGAGCTGGACCTTGGTGCCGTTGGTGGTGCCGAACGCGCTGGCGTCCAGGCACAACCCGGACTGCACGCCGGTGATCGAGCCGTCGGCGTTGAGGTTCCACTGCTGGTTGGCCTGGCCGTTGCAGTCCCAGATGACCACCGCGGTGCCGTTGGCGGTGCCCTGACCGGACGCGTCCAGGCACTTGGTGCCGTACACCGTCAGCTGCTTGCCCGACGTGTAGCTGAAGCGCTGGTTGGCGCCGCCGTTGCAGTCCCAGAGCTGGACCTGGCTGCCGTTGGTGGTGGTGGAGCCCGGCACGTCGACGCACCGGCCGGACTGGCCGCCGACGATCTGGACGTTCTGGTTGGTGGGCCCGCCGCCGCCGGGCGGCAGCAGGGTGACGGTGGACGTGTCGTTGATGTTCGCGTGCGACACGGTGACCGTGGTGCCGTTGTTCGACAGCGTCACCACACTGTCCCGCACCGTGACCGGGCCGGACACCGCGCCGCCGTTGTTGTACGGGATGTTCTGCACCACCACCCGGACCTGGTTGTTCACCACGATCCCGCTGGTGGCGTCCAGCCGCTGGACGTTGAGGGTGACGTTGCCGGTGGTCGAGTTCCCGCCGACGAGGATCTTCGCCGAGCCGGCGTCGCGGGTGGCGAACGCGTCGTAGGAGGCGCTCGGCGTGACCGGGGCGATCTGCCCGGTCATCGAGCCGTAGAACTGGTAGGCCCACCATTCGCCCCTGGGCTGGTACTGCCCGCTGGAGTTGCGGGTGAGCAGGCTGGCCAGGTCGTTGTGCAGGTTCTGACCGCCGGCCCAGTTGGCCCGCAGCCCGTCCGCGCCGGCGCGTTCCAGCCGGGCCAGGTACCACGCGCCGCCGGCCGGGTTCTGCTGGTTGGACGCGCCGTACTCGTTGATCTGGTGCGGTCGCGGGTGCGCGATGCCCCGGGAGTCGAGCGTCTGGTTGGCGGTGGCCACGTTCGCCACCGGGTCCCCCGGCAGGGAGTGCCAGCTGAAGATGTCCGGCACCACGTTGTTGGCCTTGACGTAGTCCAGGTACTGGGTCCACCAGCCGCTCGTCGACGGCACGCACGCGCAGCTCGGTCCGACGATGAGCATGCCCGGGAACGTCGCCCGGATCCGCTGGTAGGTGCGTCGCCACAGCTCGAAGTACTGCGACTGGGGCCGGTTCCAGAACAGGCTGATGTTCGGCTCGTTCCAGATGTCCCACTGCACGGTGATCCCCGACGCGCGCACGTCGGAGAAGAGCCGGTCCAGGAAGCGGTCGTAGTCGCTCCAGTCGCCGTTGTCACCGGGGAAGCGGCTGATCGAGGCGCCGTCGGCGCCCCACAGGTCGTGGTCGAGCAGCACGAACGTGCCGCCCAGCGCCGCGGTGCGTCGCGCCTGCGCCACGGTGGCGTTCCACCGGCGGTCGTAGCCGCCGCCGACCCAGCCCTGGCCCGGCAACTGGGCGCCACCGGCGCGCATCGCCCGGAACTTCACGTCCCGGAAGAAGCTGTCCGGCGGGTTCTGGCCGTTCTCGGTCATCCCGTAGATCCAGCCCGATCCGCGGTAGGTCGGCGTACCCAGCGCGGTGGAGAAATTGACGGTGAGCGACTCGTCGGCGGCCCGGGCCGGGGCCGCGACGACCGCGAGCGAGCAGACGACGGCGACGGCGCCGGCCGCGATCCGGGCGGCGAGGCCGCGGATCCGTGGCGCCCGGGGATGGGGGAGGTTCACTGGTGACTCCTTCGGCAGGGCGGGGATGCTGCGGAGGACGTCCTAGCGAATCGATTCGCCGCGCAGCTTAGGCGTAGACATCCATAAATGTCAACGCGACGACCGGACCATGACAAGGATGTTTCACGAGCAGGCATCGAACATCTTGACCGTCTCACCGGAGCGGCCTATCTTCGGTCGAACCGATTCGCCCAGCGCTCTCCGAGGGGGCACACCATGACGACATCCGCGTGGCGGCGGCGCGTGGCCGGCGCCGCCCTGACCGCTCTCGCCCTCGCCGGCACCGCCACCGGGTGCACCGCGACGGACGGTCCGGACGGCGGCGCCGGTGGCGCCGCGTACACCGTCTGGGACCCGTACCCGCAGTTCGCCGCCGGGTCCGACTGGGAGAAGCTGCTCCAGAGCTGCGGCAGCGCCGCGGGCGTGACGGTACGCCGCACCGGCTACGACACCACCGACCTGACCAACAAGGCGCTGCTCGCCGCGCAGCAGAGCAACTCGCCCGACGTGCTGATCATCGACAACCCGGTGATCTCGACGCTGGCCCAGGCCGGCGCGTTGACCCCGACGGACGAGACCGGGCTGGACACCTCCGCGTCCGCGCCCAACCTGCTCGGCGCCGGCCGGCTCGACGGCAAGACCTACGGCGTCCCGATCGGGGCCAACACGCTCGCGCTCTGGTACAACAAGGACCTGCTGGGCAAGGCGGGCGTGGACGTCGCGTCGGTGAAGGACTGGCCCTCGCTCACCGCCGCGCTGGCGAAGGTCACGAGCGCCGGCAAGAAGGGCATCACGTTCTCGGCGATCGGCACCGAGGAGGGCAGCTTCCAGTTCCTGCCCTGGTTCTGGGGCTCCGGTGCCCGCCTCACCGCGCTGGACTCCCCGCCGGCGGTGTCCGCGCTGACGCTGTGGAAGGACTGGCTGACCCGGGGGTACGCGCCGAACTCCGTCATCAACAACACCCAGACCACCAGTTGGCAGGAGTTCGCCGGCGGCGACTTCGCGTTCGCCGAGAACGGCACCTGGCAGCGCGCCAACGCCGAGAAACTCGGCTTCGCGTACGGGATCATCCCGGTGCCGGCCAGCGCCGGCGGCACCGCGCCGGCCCCGACCGGCGGAGAGTTCGTCTCCATCCCGGTGCAGCGCGACACCGGCCGCTACGACGTCTCGCGCCAACTGGTGACGTGCCTGACCAGCCCGGACAACCTGCTGACCACCGACACCACGCTGTCGTACGTCGCGCCGGTGGCGGCCGTGCAGCGCAGGCAGGTCGCGGCCGATCCGGCGCTGACGGTGTGGGTCGACGCGGTGAACGCCGCCAAGGGCCGCACCGGCGACAACCTGGGCACGAGGTACCCGAAGATCTCCGAGCAGCTCTGGACCGCCGTGCAGGGCGCGCTCAGCGGGTCGAAGACGCCGCAGGCGGCGCTCTCCGCCGCCCAGGGCGCGGTCGGCGCCAGGTAGCTCCGTGAGCCGGAACCGCACCGACTGGTGGACGGCGTGGGCGTTCCTGGCCCCGGTCACGGTCTACCTGCTGGCCTTCTACGCCTACCCGCTCTACCGCAACATCGAGCTGAGCCTGCGGCACTACACGGTCCGCTCGTTCGTCTCCGGCGACGCCCCGTTCGCCGGGCTGGACAACTACCGCGAGGTGGTGACCCACCCGACGTTCGGGCCGGCGCTCACCCACACGGCGGTGTTCACGGCGGTGTCGCTGCTGTTCCAGTTCGCCATCGGGCTGGCGCTCGCGGTCTTCTTCCGCCGGCACTTCCCGCTGTCGGCGACGCTGCGGGCGCTGTTCCTCGTCCCCTGGCTGCTGCCGCTGATCGTCTCGGCCTCCACCTGGTCGTGGATGCTCAACAGCGACGCCGGCGTGGTCAACGCCGCGCTCGGCGCCCTGGGCCTCGCCCCGGTCAACTGGCTGACGTCGCCACGGTGGTCGCTGGCCTCGGTGATCATCGCGAACATCTGGATCGGCGTCCCGTTCAACCTGGTGGTCCTCTACAGCGGCCTCCAGGCGATCCCGGCCGACGTGTACGAGGCGGCGGCGCTGGACGGGGCGAGCGGGCCGCAACGCTTCTGGCGGATCACGTTCCCGCTGCTGCGACCGGTGTCCGCGATCACCCTGCTGCTCGGGCTGATCTACACGCTGAAGGTCTTCGACATCATCTGGATCATGACGCGGGGTGGCCCGACCGACTCGTCCACGACGTTCGCCACCTGGTCGTACCGGCTCGGCTTCGGCAGCCTGCTGCCCGAGTTCGGGCCGGGCGCGGCGGTCGGCAACCTGCTGATCGTCGTCGCCCTCGGCTTCGGGTTGGGATACGTCCGGGCCCAGCGGCGGCAGCGGTGGTGACCGGCGGACGTGCCCGAGGCGGCTGGTGGCGCACCGCCCTGGGCGTGGTCTTCACCGCGCTGATGCTGTTCCCCGTCTACTGGATGGTGAACGTGTCCTTCACCCGGGACACCGACCTGCGGGCCGATCCACCGCACCTGTTCCCCACCCACGGCACCGTCGAGGGCTACCAGGTGGTGCTGCGGGACCAGGTGCCGTACCTCGGGACCAGCCTGCTCGTCGGGCTCGGCACCGTGGCGCTGACCGTGGCCCTCGCCGCGCCCGCCGGGTACGCCCTGGCCACGTTGCGCCCGGTCGGCGGCGGCATGCTCCGTTTCGTGCTGCTGATCGCGCAGATGATCCCCGGCATCATCATGGCGATGGGGTTCTACGCCATCTATCTCCGGCTCGGCGTGCTCAACTCGGCGGCCGGCCTGGTGCTGGCCGACTCCACCATCGCCGTGCCGTTCGCGGTGCTGATCTTCACGGTGTTCATGTCCGGCATCCCGGGCGAGGTGCTCCAGGCCGCCGTGGTGGACGGCGCGAGCCGGTGGCGGACGTTCCGGTCGGTGGTGCTGCCGCTGAGCCGCAGCTCGATCATCACCGTGTCGCTGTTCGCCTTCCTCTGGGCCTGGTCGGACTTCCTGTTCGCGTCCACGCTGGACGCCGGCGGCGCCGCCCGGCCGGTCACGCTGGGCATCTACCGCTACATCGGCAACAACAACCAGCAGTGGAACGCCATCATGGCGACCGCCGTGATCGCCTCCGTCCCCGCCACCGTCCTGCTGATCGTGGCCCAGCGGTACGTCGCCGCGGGCGTGACAGCCGGCGCGGTCAAGGACTGAGCGAGCCGTCCGCACCACAGAAAGGCAGCCACTCCAGATGACCGTCGCCCCCTCCGGCCCGACGTTCGCCGTCCGGGAGATCCCGTTCAGCCACCGCGGGTCCTGGCTCAGCGTCTCCCCCGTGGTCGCCGAGAACACCTACGCCGACGACCTGCACCTGGTCTCGCACCGCAACGGCATGCACCCGGTGCTCCGGTTCACCGCGCCGGCCGACGCCACGGTGACGGCCCGACCGGCGCTGCTGAGCTGGCACGACCGCGACGGCCGGGTCGAGTTGACCTACGCGGGCCCGGACACGCTCCGGCTCCGTGGCCGCGGGGCCGGGCTGCGGATCAGCGCCGCCGCCGCCACCCTCACGCCGTTCAGCGGGACGTACCTCTACGACGACCCGGTGGACTCCGCGTTCGTGTTCACCTCGTACGAGACCGGCCGCCGGTACCGGGTCACCGTGCTCACCGGCACCGCCGAGGCGGTCGGTACGCAGGCGCTCGGCACCGCGGCCCGCGGCCTGGTCCTGCCGGCCGACCGGCCCTGGGAGGTGGCGATCGAGGAGTACGCCACGGCCCGCCGACCGTACGCGGCCGACGCCGGCTTCGACGACCTGGTCGCCGCCGCCCACGCGGACTTCACCGCGTTCGTGGCGGCGGTCGCGCCGTGGCGCGGCCCGGCGACCCCGGCCGCCGAGCTGGCCGGGTACGTGCTGTGGTCGGCCACGGTGGCGCCGTCCGGCTTCGTCACCCGGCCCGCGACGCTGATGTCGAAGCACTGGATGAACAAGGTGTGGAGCTGGGACCACTGCTTCAACGCGCTCGCGCTGGCGGCCGGGCGGACCGAACTCGCCCGGCACCAGTTCCACCTGCCGTTCGACCACCTGGACGAGAGCGGCGCGCTGCCCGACTCGGTGACCCACTCGGAGATCCTGCACAACTTCGTCAAGCCGCCGGTCCACGGCTGGGCGTGGCGGCAGCTGCGGCGGCGGTCCGGTCGGGTGGTGCCGCGCGCGGAGCTGGTCGAGGTCTACGAGCGGTTGACCCGGTGGACCACGTTCTGGCTGGACCACCGGCGGGCGCCCGGCCGGCGGTTGCCGCACTACCAGCACGGCAACGACAGCGGCTGGGACAACGCCACGACCTTCGACGACGACCGGGTCGTCGAGGCGCCGGACCTCGCCGCCCTCCTGGTGACGCAGGTGGAGTGCCTCGCGGAGCTGGCCGCCGAGCTGGACCGCCCGGCGGAGGCGACGCGGTGGGCCGACATCGCCGGTGAGGTCCGCGACGCGCTGCTGAGCGAGCTGTGGACCGGTGAGCGGTTCACCGCGCGCAGCGCGCGTACCGGGCGGACCAGGTCCAGCACCAGCCTGCTGGACCTCATGCCGATCGTGCTCGGCGAGACGCTCCCGGCCGGCGTCGCCGCCACCCTCGCCCGCCGGATCGAGGCCCACCTCACCGAGCACGGGCTGGCCACCGAGCCACTCGACTCCCCGCACCACGTGGCCGACGGCTACTGGCGCGGGCCGATCTGGGCCCCGGCCACCGTCCTGATCGAGGACGGCCTGCGCCGGGCCGGGCACCTCGCGCTCGCCGACGAGGTCAGCCGACGGTTCCGGCTCCTGTGCGAACGATCCGGCTTCGCCGAGAACTTCGACGCCAAGACCGGCGCGGGCCTGCGGGACCGGGCGTACACCTGGACCGCGAGCGGTTACCTGCTGCTCGCCGGCGACGACCGCCGACGGCGGGGGTGAGCGGACGCCCCGGCGTGCGGCGAGGGCGCGGCCGGTGCGGTCAGGGCGCGGCCCGGTGCGCCGGCGCCGGGCCGGTGCTGGCGCGCAGCGAGATCGGCGGGCGGTAGAGCCGGTGCCGCGGTGCGGTGCCGGGCGTGGCGATCCGCTCCAGCAGGAGCGACACCGCCTCGGCGCCCATGTCGACGATCGGCACGTCCGCCGCGGTCAGCGGCGGACGGAGGTTCTCCGCCCAGTGTCGCGCGGCGACCCCGGTGAGGGAGAAGTCGCGCGGCACCACGAGCCCGGCGGACTCCAGCGCCCGTTGCATGCCGGGCAGGGCCGCCTCGTTGACGGTGGCCACGGCCGTGACCTCGGGACGGGTGGCCAGCAGCTCCTCGACGCACGCCTCACCGGCGGCGACGTCGTCGCCGCAGCAGACGTCGACGCCGGTCAGGCCGCGTTCCGCGACCGCCGCGGCGAAGCCGGTCAGCGCCCGGCAGCCGGGGCCGTAGCCGGCGGCGACGAGTTCCGCCGAGCGGTTCACCAGGGCGACGTGCCGGTGCCCCAGGTCCGCCAGGTGGTGCACGCAACTGGCGATGAGGCCGCCGTAGTCCACGTCCACCCAGCTCGTCCCGGCCGGTTGGGCGGTGCGGCCGATGGTCACGAACGGCAGGCCGGTCTGCTCCAGCCGGGTCACCCGCTCGTCGGTGAGCCGGATCTCCATCAGCACGACCCCGTCGACGCGGCGGCCGGTCACGATCCGTTCGAACGACCGGTCGTGGTCACCGCCGGACGGCGACAGCAGCACGTCGAGGTCGGCCCGCGCGGCGGCCTCGACCACGCTGGCGACGAAGCCGAGCTGCATGTCGGTGAGGCGTCGGCTCGCGGGCGGGATGACCAGGCCGAGGGTGCGGGTCCGGCCCTCCTTGAGGGCGCGCGCGCTGGCGTTGGGGCGGTAGTCCAGCTCGTCGATGACGGCCTGGATCCGCTGCCGGGTGGCCGCCGAGACCGGCCGCTTGCCGCTCAACACGTACGACACCGTGCTGCGGGACACCCCGGCCCGCCGGGCGATCTCACCGATGTTCATCCCGCTCCCGGCAACGGTCGTCGAATCGGTTCACCTGGTGGGACGACCCTAGGTCGGGCCGGTGACGAGTGTCAACGCGCACTTCCGTACGTCATAGACTTGCTTCGATATTGACCGGTTCGATACCCGCGCTTAACATGAGACGTCATACCTATAGTGATCAATGCGCCGCTGGAGGTTCCGTGAACGCATCCGCCCTGCGACGGTCGGCCGTGACCGGCCTCGCGCTGGCCACGGCGGTCGCCGGCGTCGCCGTCGCGGCCTTCGCCCCGTCCGCCTCGGCCGCCGCCACCACCGTCTACGCGTCCCCCGGCGGCACCGGCAGCGGCTGCACCGCCACCCAGCCCTGTTCGCTGTCCACGGCCCAGGCCACGGTGCGCTCGCTGGTCGGCGGCATGTCCGACGACATCGTGGTGCAACTGTCCGACGGCGTCTACCGGGTGACGTCGCCGCTGACGTTCGGCGCGGCCGACTCCGGCACGAACGGTCACACCGTGCGCTGGCAGGCCGCCACCGGGGCGCACCCGGTGATCAGCGGCGCGAAGCAGGTGACCGGCTGGTCCGTCGCGGACTCCGGCCGCAACATCTGGCGGGCGAGCGTCGGCGCCGGCCTGAACACCCGGCAGCTCTACGTCGACGGCCAACTGGCCACCCGGGCCCGCACGGCGGTCAGCCGGTCGGACTTCAGCGCGTCGGCCACCGGCCTGCGGATCACCAACAGCAACCTGAACTACCTGAACAACCTGGCCAACGCCAACCGGGTCGAGGTGGAGGGCATCAACTCGTTCACCGACCGGTACTCGCCGGTGCAGAGCATCAGCGGCGGCCTGCTCACCATGGCGCAGCCGGCCTGGAACAACAACAACTTCGGCTACGACACCCTGATGAACCCGTTCCGGGCCGGCCCGTTCTACCTGGTGAACGCGTACGAGTTCCTCGACTCCCCCGGCGAGTGGTACGTCGACACCGGCACCGGCACGCTCTACTACATCCCGCGCTCCGGGCAGAACATGTCCACCGTGGACGTCGAGTTCCCGGTCACGCAGTCGCTGGTCACCGTGGGCGGCAGCTACGCCAGCCCGGCGCACCACATCGCGTTCTCCGGCCTCACCTTCACCGGCACCAGTTGGCTGGGCCCCAGCAGCAACCAGGGCTGGGTCGACCAGCAGACCGGCTCGTACATCGCCGGCACCTGGTCGTGGCCCGGGTTCGGCTCCTGCACCTCCGGCTGCCAGCAGTTCGAGGCGGCCCGGCCGAACTGGTCCCAGATGCCCGCCGCGGTGCAGATCTCGGCCGCCAACACCATCACGTTCAGCGACTCCCAGTTCGTCAACCTGGGCCAGACCGCCGTGGGCATCGGCAACGACGCCAACGCGCACACCACCGGCGTCGGGCTGGGCGCCAGCAACATCACCGTCACCCGGTCCGAGATCGCCCGCAACGCCGCCGGCGGCTTCGTCATCGGCGGCGTGCGCGCCGACGCGCACCACCCGAGCGACTCCCGGATGACCAACCGGGACATCACCGTGAGCAACAACCGCATCCACGACCTCGGCCTGGACTACCGCGGCATCAGCTCGGTGCTGCCCACGTACGTCACCAACGCCACGATCAGCCACAACGAGATCTACAACCTGCCGTACTCCGGCCTGACGATCGGGTACGGGTGGGGCGCCAACGACGCCGGCGGCAACAACGAGTACGCCCGTCGTGGCCTGTACAACTACCAGCCGCGCTACAGCACCCCGACCACCGCGTCGAACAACCGCGTGATCGGCAACTACGTGCACGACGTGATGCAGCAGATGAACGACGGCGGGTGCATCTACACCCTGGGCTGGGACCCGAACGCGCTGATCAGCGAGAACTACTGCCTGCGGACCAACGGCTACTTCGGCGTCTACTTCGACGAGGGCTCCAAGTACTACACCGTCACCAACAACGTCTTCTCGAACACCGGCACCTGGGCCACCGCCAACTACTGGGGCGGCGAGAACATGGGCAACTGGACGCTCACCAACAACTGGTCGACGAACAACAGCACCAACGTCACCAACGGCGACCGGGGCAACGTGGTCTCCGGCAACACGACGGTGAGCAACGGCAACTGGCCGGCCGGCGCGCAGACCGTGATGAACGCCGCCGGCCCGCAGGGCTCCGGCGGCCCGACCACGCCGCCGCCGACCGGCAGCGCCCAGCAGATCGTCGGCGGGCAGTCCGGTCGCTGCGTGGACGTGCCCAACTCGTCCACGCAGAACGGCACCCAGGTCCAGCTCTGGGACTGCGGCAGCGCGACCGGCCAACGTTGGACCGTCACCGCCGGCCGACAGCTCCAGGTGTACGGCAGCAAGTGCCTGGACGCCAACGGCCAGGGCACCAGCAACGGCACCGCCGTGATCATCTGGGACTGCAACGGCCAGCCCAACCAGCAGTGGACCGTCAACGCCAACGGCACCATCACCGGCCAGCAGTCCGGGCTCTGCCTGGACGCCAACGCCGCCGGCACCGCCAACGGCACCAAGCTGATCCTGTGGGCCTGCAACGGCGGGGCCAACCAGCAGTGGAGCCTGCGGGGCTGACCGGGGCGGCGGCGAGGAGACGAGCGTGAAGGTCACCGGCTACCGCAGCCTCACCACCGCGCACGACTGGGGACGGCTGATCGGCGACGCCAACGGGGTGATGCCGGAGACGCGTACCGACGTGCCCGTGCTGATCCTGGAGACCGACGTCGGTCTGGAAGGCGTCGGTCTCGGCCCGCACGGGGACGTCGAGCGGGTCTTCCGCGCGGTCGACGGCGCCGATCCCCGCGCCGCTCCGGCGCTCTACGACCGGATGCTGAACCAGGTGTTCAAGACCGGTCACGCGGGTGCGACGTTCGGCACCGTCGGCGCGCTCGACATGGCGTTGTGGGACCTGAAGGCGAAGGCGGCGGACGAACCGCTCTGGCGTACCGTCGGCGCCGCCGACCGGTTCGTCCCCGGCTACGCCTCCGGGCTCGACATCGCGCTCGACGACGACGCGCTCGCGCGGCTGTACGAGCGCTTCGCCGAACGGGGCTTCGACGCCGCCAAGCTCAAGGGCGGCCACGACGTCGAACGGGACCGACGCCGGCTGGAGGCGGTCCGGGAGATCCTCGGCCGCAACTCCCCCCGCCCGGCGCTGATGCTCGACGCCAACGAGGCGTGGAACCGCGCCCAGGCCGTCCGGTTCGTCACCGCGCTGGAGCGTACCGTCGACCTGACCTGGGTCGAGGAGCCGGTGCGCCGGTGGGACGCGGCCGGCCTCGCGTCGGTGCGCCACGGCGTCCGGGCGGCGGTCGCCACCGGCGAGAACCTCACCGGCCTGGAGCAGTTCCGACCCCTGCTGGACGCGGACGCCGTCGACGTCGTCCAGGTGGGCAGCGTCTGGGGCATCACCCACTTCCTGCGGACCGCCGCGGTCGCGCACGGGCGGGACCTGCCGGTGAGCCCGGTGGCCTACCACGCCAACCCGCTCGCGGCCGCCGCCGCAGCGGTGCCCAACCACCTGGCGTGCGAGGTCCAGGACTTCACCTGGCCGATCGGGCTGGCGGTCGACCAGGAGATCGCGGACGGCGGCATCGTCCTCGGCGACCGGCCGGGCCTGGGCATCCAGGTCGACGAGCAGCGCATCGCGGCCACCCGGGCGTCCACCTCGGCGGGGGGGGGGCGCGCCGGCCTGCGGCTGGTCCCCGACCCCGCAGCTACCGTCCCTCGCCGCCGCCCGGCCCGGCCAACCGGCGCCGCTGCCACGAGGTGACGATGTGGTCCCGCATGGCGCGTTCGGCGGCGGCCACGTCCTGGCGGGCGATGGCGTCGACCACCCGCGCGTGCTCGTCGAGCGTCGACTCGAACGCGCTCTCGTACGCCATTCCGTGGTACCGGCTGCTCTCCATCGCGCGCCGGTAGAGGCGCTTGCAGATGTTCTCCGCCAGGCGGTTCCCGGACAGCTCCATGACGGTGAAGTGGAAGACCACGTCCGCCTGCCGGAACGAGTCGGTCTCGTGCCGGATCTCGCGCATCACGGCGACCGCGTGCTCGACGCGGGCCAGTTCCTCCGGCGTACGCCGGCTCGCCAGCGTGCCCGCCATGGCCGCCTCCAGGCTGCCGCGCACGACGGTCAGCTCGTCCAGGACGCCGAGCGACTCGTCGTTGTCGATGAGCGCGGAGAGCACGACCGGGTCCAGCATGTTCCACGAGCCGACCCGGGCCACCTGGGTGCCCCGGCCCTGCGAGACCACCACCAGGCCCTTCTCCTCGAGCCGCTTCACCGACTCCCGGATCACCGTCCGGCTCACGCCGAAGTGCTCGCTGAGCGGCCCCTCCGGCGGGAGGAGCTGTCCCGCGCCGAGCTGGCCGGTGACGATCAGCTCGACCAGCTCACTCACCACCGCCACCCCCAACCGCTCCGCCGGGCGGCGGGGCGGAAAGGCGAACCCGTCCAGGCGAGCCGTCATGCGCACACCCTAGTGCAGCGCCACGGCCGTCCTTCGACGTCGCGACCGGATCACGCGCCGACCGCGTCCGGCCCGGCGGGCGCGTCGGCGGGCCGGCCCGGGCCCGGCCGTCACGCGGTGAGCAGCCGCTCGATCCGCGCGTACTCGGCGGACATCTCGGGGGTGGCCAGGAAGTCGTCGAGGTCGGCCGGGACCCGGTAGTCGACCTGCTCGACCGCGCGGACGGCAAGCTCGTGGATCTCGTCGCGCCGGCCCGTCTCCAGATAGGTCGTCCAGTGTTCGAGCGCCGAGACGGCGATGAGGAGTTCCGGATCCATGTCCCCGTCGCTGAGGACGCCGTCGTCGATGCGCGTGAGCAGCGCGCGCAGCTCGGCCGCGCCGGCCGTCGAGGCGTTCGCCCGGGCGACGGTGAACGCCGCCGACGCGTCGTCGTCGAGCTCGCCCGCGGCGGCGATCCCGGGCAGTTCCTCGTCCCGGACGACCCGGGCCACCGTCTCGGCGCCGAAGGCGCGGAGCGCCTCGTCGCGGGCACCGGCGACCAACCCGCGGACGGCCGCCTCGAATTCCTGGTATCTCACGGCCGCAGTCTAGGGACGGCCACCGACGAGGTCACCGGGACCGGAGCAGGCCGCGTCCGGCCAGGAACGCGCGCAGCGTCTCGTCGTCCCCGGCGGCCATCAACCGGCGCGGGATCACGGTGGCCGGCATCCGGCCCACGTACACGATCCAGAACTCCGGGCTGTCCGTGACCCGGGTGACCCCGTCCCACGCGATGCCGCCGGACTCCGAGCCGCTGCGCATCATGATGTTGTCGTCGGTGATGTCGTAGCCGCCCTCGACGGCGTAGTCACCGGAGCGGCGGCGGGCGCGCCACCGGACCCACGGCGAGTAGAGCATCGACAGCAGGCCGGCCACGAGCATCGACGTCCACAGCGGCGCGACCCGATCGCCCCACCCGAACGCCCCCGAGGCGACCAGGCCGACCACCCCGACCGCCGCCAGCGCCGCGCCGAGGCGGCCGAACGGGCGCAGCCGGACCCCGCTGAGCGCGGCGGCCACCCGGCCCGGGTAGGCGGGATCGGCCGGTACGTCGAAACGGATGTGCACGCCTCGCACCCTAGCCTGCGCTCCGGACGGACCAGAGGTCCGCCGCGCTCGACGGCCGACCGCCGCGTGGTGATCGTTCACTATCGGGGCGAGCCGACCGCCGCGCCAAAACTTTCGGGCGGCCGGACGGGGTTTTTGATCAGTCCACATGACCCTGAGCTGTGCATCTGGCCGAACGCCGACGGATCTCGGCCATACACCGAGAGGCGGCATCGGTGCGTTTACCGCAATGCTTCCGGTTGAAGATGTTATCGATAACCTGCTATCTTTCGGCACGGGAGCGCAGGGCACGCTCCCACGACCGGTCGACCGGCACGGCGCCGCACAGGCCCTTCCCGCCGCCCGACCGGCCGGTGACCGGTCCGGGCCGCTCCGCCGACGCCAGCCGACCGGAGGGCGCTGCCCGGACGCCGTTCCGGCCCGGCCGCACCGCTCCCCCACGCCACCTCGCAGGCGACCCCGGCACGGCTTCCGCCCCGGCGGCACGTCGCGGTCGCCGGGCACCCACGCGCACCCCACCGGCACCACATCGACGGCACGGAGGCAAGCAATCGTGAAACGTACCCCGCTTCTCCCATCCCTCGCCGCGGCGGCCGTGTTCCTCGCGGCAGCCGCGGGCGGCGTGCTGAGCGGCGGCCTCGGCCCCGCGGCGCAGGCCGCGACGAACGGCACGCTCGCGGCGACCGCCGGCTGCGGCAAGGCCCCCACGCTCACCAACGGGACCCGCACCATCTCCAGCAGCGGACAGAACCGCAGCTACATCCTGCGCATCCCGGACGGGTACGACCGCAACCACCCGTACCGGCTCGTCTTCGGCTTCCACTGGCTGAACGGCTCCGCGAACAACGTCGCCTCGGCCGGCTACTACGGGCTCCTGCCGCTGTCGAACAACAGCACGATCTTCGTCGCGCCGCAGGGCATCGACAACGGCTGGGCCAACACCAACGGCCGGGACCTGACGCTCTTCGACGACATCTCCCGGCAGGTCGAGAACGACCTCTGCGTCGACACCACCCAGCGGTTCGCGCTCGGCTGGAGCTACGGCGGCGCCATGAGCTACGCGGTGGCGTGCGCCCGGCCCACCGTCATCCGCGCGGTGACGGTGCTGTCCGGCGCCAACCTCAGCGGCTGCAACGGCGGCACCCAGCCCGTCGCCTACTTCGGCATCCACGGCACCCACGACAGCGTGCTGAACATCTCCATGGGCCGGTCGCTGCGCGACACGTTCGTCCGGAACAACGGCTGCACCGCGCAGAGCCCCCGTGAGCCGGCCCTGAACAGCTTCACCCACATCACCACCGCCTACGCGGGCTGCCGGGCCGGATACCCGGTGCAGTGGGCCGCCTTCGACGGCGACCACACGCCGAGCCCGGTGGACGGATCGGGCAGCCCGAACGACTCCCGGACCTGGACCTCGGGGGAGATCTGGCGGTTCTTCAGCCAGTTCGAGTCGACCACCCCGCCGACCACGGCCCCGCCGACCAGCACGCCGCCCACGAGCACGCCGCCCACCACGACCCCGCCCACGACGACACCGCCGACGACTCCCCCGCCGACCGGCTGCGCGGCCAGCTACCGCACCGTCAACACCTGGCCGGGCGGTTTCCAGGGTGAGGTCACCGTGGCCAACAACACCACCGCCACGATCAACGGCTGGACGGTACGGCTGACCCTGGCCTCCGGTCAGGCCATCAGCAGCCTCTGGGGCGGCGTCAACACCGGCACCACCGGCACCGTGTCGGTCCAGAACGCCCCCTACAACGGCACGTTGGGCGTGAACGCCTCGACCACCTTCGGGTTCACCGCCACCGGCAACGGCGCCACCGCGCCCGGCAACGTCAGCTGCACCGGTTCCTGACGACGCGGACCCGGGGCCCGGAGCCGTCCGGCTCCGGGCCCCGCGGTTCCCCTGCACGGGACACCGCCGGTACGTACAGTGCGGGGACAGCGCCGTCGCGAAGAGGAGAGCCATGTCGAAGCCGCCGCTGCCCGAGCCCGCCGTCGCCATGCTGCGCAAGCCGAACCCCGCCGTGATCGCCACGCTGCGCCCCGACGGGCAGCCGGTGTCCGCGGCCACCTGGTACCTGTGGGACGACGGCCGGATCCTGGTGAACATGGACGAGGGGCGCCGCCGGTTGGGCCACCTGCGCAACGACCCCCGGGTCACCCTCACCGTGCTGGACGAACAGGGCTGGTACACCCACGTCAGCATCATCGGCCACGTCGTGGAGCTGCGGGACGACACGGACCTGGCGGACATCGACCGGCTCGCCCGGCACTACACGGGACAGCCGTACCCGCGACGGGAACGCCGCCGGGTCAGCGCGTCGATCGAGATCGACCGCTGGCACGGGTGGGGCGCGCTCAAGGACAGCAGCCAGATCGGCTGAGCCGGCCGGGCGAGGAGTTCGCATGTCCGCTCGACCGGGCCGGTGGCGGCGCTGGCGCCGGGTGGTGGCCGGCGTGGTCGTCCTGACGGTGACCGCGACGGCCGCGCTGGTCCTGGCGTACCCGTCGGCCGCCGCCACCACCTGCCCCCGCTGCTACGGGCTGGTGCCGGTGCGGCACGGCCTCTACGCCGAACCCGACCTGTCGGACGCCGACCGGCAGCGGCTGATCGAGGTGTACCGCGACGCGAACCAGCGGGTCGACGACTTCTACCAGGGGCGCGAGAGTGACCCGACCGTGCTCGCCTGCCTCACGTCCGACTGTTACCGGCGGATCGGTGGCGGCGGCGAGCGCGGGATCGCGATCCGCAACCGGGCGCTGATGCTCTCGCCCCGGGGCATCTCGCCGGTGATCGCCGCGCACGAACTCTCGCACGTGGAGTTCCACGCGCGCCTCGGTTCCCGGCGCGACGAGGTTCCGCAGTGGTTCGACGAGGGGCTCGCCGTGCTGGTTTCCGACGACCGGCGGTACCTCGCGCCGCCGACCGCCCCGGACCGCTGCCGGGACGCCGCGCCGGGACCACTGCCGGGGACGCTGGACGCCTGGCTGCGCGCTGCCGGCGCGGACGAGCAGGTGTACGCCAGGGCCGCCTGCCGGGTCCACCGGTGGGTGGCGGCACACGGCGGGCGGGCGGCCGTGCCCGACCTCGCCGAGCGGCTCCGCCGCGGTGAATCCTTCGCCACGCTCGTCGACGACTGACCCGTTGCGAACCGGTCGAAAAACAAAGGGCAAGGAGCAGAACTCCTTGCCACTATTAACGTATACCGCACCCCCGGGCTTGCGGCAAGACCCCGCCCGTGGCGCACAATCGTCCGCCGAACGCGGGAATCGGCCCACCATGGGGGAATTGCATGTTCGATGTGATCATTGTCGGCGGCGGCCCGACCGGCATGATGCTGGCGGGTGAGCTGCGCCTGTACGGCGTGAACGTGCTCGTGCTGGAGAAGGAGGCCGCGCCGCCGCCGTTCGTGCGGTCACTCGGGCTGCACGTCCGCAGTGTCGAGGTGCTGGACCAACGGGGTCTGCTGGAGCGTTTCCTCGACCACGGCAAGACGTATCCGATCCGTCCCGGCGAGATCCGGGGATTCTTCGCGGGAATCGAGAAGCCCGCGCCCGCCGGGTTGGACACCGCGCACGGATATGTGCTCGGCATTCCGCAGACGCTCACCGACCGGCTGCTCGCCGAGCACGCGGCCGAGGTCGGCGCCGAGATCCGGCGCGGCGACGCCGTGGTCGCGCTGGACCAGGACGACGACGGCGTGACCGTCGGCCTCGACGGCGCGTCGGCGACGCCGTTGCGGGCGCGCTACGTCGTCGGCTGCGACGGCGGGCGCAGCACGGTCCGGAAGCTGCTCGGGGTCGGGTTCCCCGGTGAGCCGTCGACTGTCGACACGTTGCTGGGCGAGATGGAGGTGACCGCGTCCCCGGAGCACATCGTCGAGGTGATGACCGAGGTGCGCCGGACGGAGAAACGGTTCGGGCTGGGGCCGTCCGGCCGACCGGGCGTGTTCCGGGTGGTGGTGCCGGCGGCGGGCGTGGCCGAGGACCGGGCGACGCCGCCGACGATCGAGGAGTTCCGGCAGCAGCTGCGCCGGTACGCCGGCACCGACTTCGGCGTGCACTCCCCCCGTTGGCTGTCGCGCTTCGGTGACGCGACCCGCCAGGCCGAACGCTACCGGGTCGGGCGGGTGTTCCTGGCCGGGGACGCCGCGCACGTCCACCCGCCGATGGGCGGGCAGGGGCTCAATCTCGGCCTCCAGGACGCGTTCAACCTGGGCTGGAAGCTGGCGGCGGCCGTCACCGGCCGGGCGCCGGACGACCTGCTCGACAGCTACCAGGCCGAACGGCATCCGGTGGCCGCCGACGTGCTGGACAACACCCGCGCGCAGATGCACCTGACGAGCACCGAACCCGGGCCGCAGGCGGTCCGGCGGTTGGTGGCGCAGTTGATGGACGTCGACGAGGTGAACCGGCTCCTGATCGAGAAGATCACCGCGATCAGCGTCCGGTACGACTTCGGCCCGGGCCACGACCTGCTCGGGCGGCGGCTGCGCGACGTCCGGCTCCGGACCGGGCGTCTGTTCGAGGTGATGCGTACCGGCCAGGGGCTGCTGCTCGACCGGACCGGACGGCTGTCCGTGGCCGGCTGGGCCGACCGGGTCGGTCACGTCACCGACCCCGACGCCGACCTGGACGTGCCGGCTCTCCTGCTCCGGCCGGACGGGCACGTGGCGTGGGTCGGCGACGACCAGCGGACGCTCGACGGGGCGCTGGCCCGGTGGTTCGGCGGCAGCCGCGCCGACGTCGACGGCGGCCCGGCGGGGCCCGCCCGCTAGCCCTGCCGACCGTCGGACGCTCCGCCGGCCCGCCCGGTCCCCTGAGCAGGGCCGGACGGTCCAGGGTGTGGTCGCCCGGCCGGACCACACCCTGGACACGTCCACGATCCCGGCGGGTCAGCAGCCGATCCGGCTGGACCCGACCGCGACGTCGTCGTACCAGAGCGTGTCGGATCCGCCGCCGTAGCTCTCCCAGCCCAGCTTCAGGTCGGTGAGCTGGGGCCGCCAGGTGCGGTTGTACCACTGGCCGTCGATGTCGTGCGTCGGGACGCCGTCCGCGGTCAGCCCGGGCACGGCGGCGCCGTCCAGCCAGGTACGGAGTTGACCGGCGGAGCCGTCCACCATGAACTCCAGGCAGGCCCACCGGTTGGTGGGCAGCGGCAGGCTCTGCGCCACCCCGGCCGGGCTCTGTTCGGGCAGCGTGGCGTCGTCCGAGGCGCGGTTCCACTGCATGGCGCCGTTCTGGCCGCCCATCCGCAGGTCCTTGTTGCCGTCGGCGGCGTCGGTCATCGCCATCATCGTGGTGTGGTCGGTGGGCTGGGCGGTGGTGTGCCGCACCCAGATCCGGCCGTACCGGACGCTGCCGAGGCTGCCGAGGTTCTTCGTGGACCGGATGAACACGTGGTTGCAGTAGCCGGCGGCGCCGTTGATCCGGACCGCCCGGCTGCCGCTGTGCGCGGTGGTCGTGTCGACGGTGGCCGTGCCGGCGCCGGCGCAGTCCGGGTTCACCACGGTCCAGTCGCCGGACGGCGTCGAGCCGGTCTGGTTCTCGAAGCCGTCGCAGAGCGCCGCGCCGGCGCACCCGACCGGCGGCGGCGCGGTGGTCGGCGGCGGCGCGGTGGTGGGCGGCGCGGACGTGGGCGGCGCGGTGGTGGGCGGCGCGGTGGTGGGCGGCGCGGTGGTGGGCGGCGCGGTGGTCGGCACCGTCGTGGTGGGCGCGCCGGTCGGCCCGGCGCCGTTGCACGGCACACCGTTCAGGCTGAACCCGGTCGGCGCGCCGCCGCCGGCGGAGAACGTGCCCTGCACGCCGAACTCGGTGGAGCCGCCGGCCGGGATGCTGCCGTTGTACGACACGTTGCGGGCGGTCACCGTCGATCCGGACTGGGTGACCGTGGCGTTCCAGCCGTTCGTGACGCGCTGGTCGCCGGGGTACGTCCAGGTGACCGTCCAGCCGGAGACGGCGGTGTCGCCGGGGGAAACCTTGATGTTGGCGGTAAACCCGCCGGACCACTGGTTGGGCGTGTAGTCGACCCGGCAGCCCTGGGCGGCTGCGGCCGGACCGGCGAGCAGAGCCGTCCCGGTCGCGGCCACGGCGGCCAGCGCGGCGACGGTCGCCAGGATCGGGGCGGGGCGGGCGCGGAGAATCGTCATGGAGGGTCCTTCTGCCATCGAGCTGGGCGGAGGCGACGCGGCGGCGCGCGTCCCGGACGGACGCGGCGCGGCAACGTGCCCTGGATGTGGCGCGGCGGTGCGCCACGGCGACCGGTCGGCGCGTACGACCGACGTGCCCGGCTCGGGGTGGAGCTGTCAGCCGCCGACGGCCCGGTCGGAGGACCTCGGCGGCGCCCGCCCCCAATCTATTGACAGATCCCTATTCAATCAAGCGTCGATGGTCCACCCTCCGGACAGCTGATCGACAACGGGCAGCACATCGCAGACCATCTATCCCATGGAAGCCCCGTCCACCGACGCTCGGGACAGCACCGAGAGCGTGCCCCCCGAACAGCCCCCAGCCGACCCGCCGCCGAGCCGGCCCCGATGGCGCCGCGCCCGTCCCGAATGGATCCTCGCGGCGCTGGCCAGCCTGCTGGTGTCGGTGGCGCTCACCTGGCCGACGCTGCGGCACCCGGCGAGCACGATCCCCGGTGACCTCGGCGACCCGACGTTGCAGGCGTGGCAGGTGGCCTGGGCGGGGCACGCGCTGCTGAGCAGCCCGCTCGACCTCTGGCACTCGAACACGTTCTACCCCGAGCGGTACACGTACGCCTACAGCGACACGCTGCTCGGATACGCCCCGGTCGGGATGCTCGGCGGCGGCTTCGAGGCGGCCGTGATCCGGTACAACGTGCTCTACGTGCTGCTGCACGCGCTGGCGTGCCTCGGGGCGTACGCGCTGGCCCGCCAGCTCGGCGCGAACCGGTGGGGCGGGGCGGTCGCCGGGATCGCCTGGGCGTTCGGGCCCTGGCGACTCGCGCACTCCGGGCACCTGAACATCCTGTCCAGCGGCGGCATCGCGCTGTCCCTGGCGATGCTGGCCCGGGGCCACGGATGGTCGCTGCGCCACGGCTACCGGCCGGAGCGACGGCAGCCCGGCTCAGTGTTCGCCGGGTGGCTCGTCGCCGCCTGGCAGGTCAGCCTCGGCTTCGGCATCGGCCTGCCGCTGGTGTACTTCCTGCTGGCCGCCGTGCTGGTGGCGGCCGGCTGCTACGGCTGGTCCTGGTGGCGCCGGCGGGAACGCCCACCGTTCGGCCGGCGGTTGCTGCTCGCGGACCTGGCCGGTGGCGCCGTGTTCGGCGCGGTGACGCTGCTGCTCGGCCTGGTCTTCCTGCGCGTCGTCGACCTCAACCCGCAGGCCCAACGCACGTTGGACTGGACGAAGATGTTCTCCCCGCCGCTGATGGGGTTCCTCACCGCGCCGGCGGACTCGTGGCTGTGGGGCGAGCGGCACGCCGCCGCACGCGAGCAGCTCTCCTGGCCACCGGAGATGGCGCTGCTGCCGGGCATGACGCTGATCGGGCTGGCCGCGGCGGGGCTGATCGTCTCCGCGTACCCGCTCCGGCGCCGGGTCGCGCTGGGGGTGGGCGTGCTCGGCACGGTGCTGCTCGGGTTGGGCGCCACGCTCGGCGGGGACGGCGATCCCGGCTACCTGACGCTGTCCACGCACCTGCCGGGCTGGGACGCGTTGCGGACCCCGGGTCGGATGATGCACTGGACCAGCCTGCTGCTGGCGCTGCTGGCCGCCGGGCTGGTGACCGCGCTGGCCGAGTCGCCGGGACGATCCACGGGCCGTCTCCGGTCCCGGGTGCTCATGCCGCTGCTCCTGCTGGTGCCGCTGACCCTGGTCGTCGTGGAGGGCGTCAACACCACGCCCCACCCGGTGGTGCCCCGACCGCCGGCGGCGCTGCGGGCGGCCCCGGAGCCGATCCTGGTGCTGCCGGCCGGCGGCGTGGGCGACCTGACGTACATGCTGTGGACGACCGACGGCTTCCCCCGGGTGACGAACGGGCTGGCCGGCTTCGAGCCGGTCAGCCAGGCACAGACCAAGGCGGCGATCGCGTCGTTCCCCGACCCGGGCAGCGTGGCGTACCTGCGCGGAATCGGCGTGCGGTCGGTCGTGGCCGTGCCGAGCCGCGCCGCCGGCACACCGTGGGAGGGCATCGAGGCCCGGCCGGTCGACGGGCTCGGCATCACCCGGGAGGATCTCGATGGCACGCTTGTCTACCACCTCTGAGCGGGGCGGGGCGAGGTGACGCACGTGCGGCTGTCCGTGGTGGTGCCCTGCTTCAACGAGGAAGCGTCGGTGGAGCGGTTGCACGGGACCGTGCGCGCCGCGCTCGCCGAGCTGCCCGACGTGGACGTCGAGGTGGTCTACGTCGACGACGGCAGCACCGACGGTACCCTCGCGGCGCTGCGCCGGCTCGCCGCCGCCGACGCCGACGTCCGCTACACGTCCCTGAGCCGCAACTTCGGCAAGGAGGCGGCGATGCTCGCCGGGCTGCGGCGCACGACCGGCGACGCGGTCGTGATCATGGACGCTGACCTGCAACACCCGCCGCGACTGCTGCCCGAGATGGTGGCGCTCTACCGTCAGGGCTTCGACCAGGTGATCGCCCGCCGGGACCGGCGTGGTGACCGCTTCGTCCGGACGCTCGCCTCCCGGTCGTTCTACCGGGCCATCAACTGGTGGATCGACGTACGCCTGCTGGACGGCGCCGGCGACTTCCGCCTGCTGTCCCGGCTCGCGGTGAACGCGATCCTGACCATGCCGGAGTACAACCGGTTCTCCAAGGGCCTGTTCTCCTGGATCGGCTTCCGGACCGCGGTGGTGGCCCACCGCAACGAGATCCGGCAGGCGGGGCGGAGCCGGTGGACGTTCGGCAAGCTCTTCAACTACGCGTTCGACGGCCTGCTGTCGTTCAACAACCGACCGCTGCGTCTCGCGATCTACGGCGGCCTGTTCCTCACCCTGATCGCGGTCGCCTACATGGCCTGGGTGGTCGCGGACGCCGTCGAGAAGGGCATCGACGTCCCCGGCTACACCACCATCATCGTCAGCGTGATCGGGCTCGGCGGCATCCAGATGATGCTCCTCGGGGTGATCGGGGAGTACATCGGCCGGATCTACTACGAGACCAAGCGCCGGCCGCACTACCTGGTGCAGGAGACCGAGCACCCGACCGGCCCGGGCGGGCGCCCCGGGACGTGACCGCGCTCTTCGGACGGGTCGGACCGACATCCTGAGTACGCCGACTCATGCCCGCCACATCGACCTCGGCCACGCTGGAGCGCATGACGTCTGCCACCACCACCGCTCGCCGGGGCGGCCCGGTCGTCGGACTGCTCGTCGCGCTCTGGGCCTGCGGGCTGATCGCGACGGCCGCCTGGTGGGTGGGCATCGGCCTGCGACAGTGGTCGGTCAGCTACGGCGACGCCACGGGTGAGGTCGCGGACCTACGACGCCGGGCGACCCTGGCCCTGCTGACCTTCGTGCTGGTGGCGGTCGCCGGGCCCGTTCTCATCGCGCTCGTGGCGTACCACCTGCGCCTGGTCCGCACCGCGATCGCCTTCCTGGTGCTGGCCGTCGGGCTCACCGTCCCCGCCCTGCCGATCGCCGTGCACGCCGGCCGGGACCTCGACCCGGCGCCGGCACCGACCACGCCCGGCCCTCCGGGCCACTGCGTGGAGCACAGCGGTGGCGACACCCGCTGCCCGGGCGGTTGACCGCCCTCCCGGCAACCGTCAACGCATCCAGGAATCTCGATCTATCGAAGTGGGTAGAGGCGTGGTCCCGGACGGTGCGTCCGGGACCGATCGGAGGTTCGATGCGCAGACACCGCAGGCTCCTGCTGCCGGCCGCAACCGTCGTGATCACCCTGGGTACGGGGCTCCTGCCCGCCCTGGCCCAACCGGCTGTGGACCCCGCACCGGCCGACACCGTCGACGAGCGCACCTGCATCCGCCACATCGAGGGGGTGGACTGGTTCTTCGATCCGTGCGTCGCACCGGACGAGCCGTTGCCACCCGACGTGCTGACCGGCATCGAGGAGGACCGGCAGGCCCGCTGCGGGCCGACCGGGTCGCCCTCGACGACGCCACCCGCGGTCACCCTCACGACGACGACGCCGTCGGCTCCCTCGACCACGACCGCCGCCCCGACCGGCATCCCGACCTCCAGCGGCAGCGCGGGTCCGAGCCCGAGTGGATCGGCCGGCCCGTCCGCCTCGGTGCCGTCGAGTCCGTGCCCGGTCACGCCGAGCCCCACCCTCCCGACGTCCACGCCGCCGACGTCGCCCGGCACCACCACGTCCGCCACGCCACCACCGGCCACCACCGCGCCACCCGGCACGGTTCCGCCCAGCGCCACCGTGCCGCCCGGCACCACCGCGCCACCGACCACCACCGCTCCGCCCGGCACCGCTGCGCCCAGCGCCACGGTGCCGCCCTCGGGCAGTCCGTCACCGACCGCCGGCGGGTGCGCGGCGCCCGGCGGCCCCGCGCCGGCCGACAGCCGCCTCTCCGAAGCGGAGAAGGACCGGCTCTGCCCACCGAACCGGAATCCGGCCGCGCCCGTGGTGCTGGTGGCGACCGGTGACTCCGTCACCTCGGCGCACATCCAGGTGAAGAACCACCACGAACCCAGGAAGTGCGCCGTCAACCAGAACACCAGGGCCGACCAGCGGGGCCTGCCCGGCAACGACATGACGTCGAGCTACGCGGGCAGGTACGTGACCGAACTGAACCGCGACGTGGTGGAGTACTACAACTTCGCGCGTACCGGGATGGGCACCGGTGACATCCTCGGCGCGCCGGCCACCTACCCGGATGCCTGCGAGAACGTCTGGTCCCGTACGTCGCCGCCGGCAGCGCTGGCCGAGGCGGCCGTGGCCAAGGCCAAGCAGGATCGGCGCAAGGCGTACTTCGTCACCACCGGCGGGATCAACAACACCAACTGGACCCAGGTGGCCCAGGGCATCGCGATGTGCGGCATGGCCGAGCTGATGCGCACCGAGATGGTCAAGTACTTCATCCGGAACAACCTCCCGCTCAACGCCGTGATGCGCTGGTACGACACGACGGGCAAGCAGATCGCCCGGGATGACGTGATCAAGGGCGGGGCGTGCCAGGTGGTGCTCCAGGAGAACGTCAACGCCGGCAACGAGAAGGAGGTCACCGTCGACCGGCTCCGGTTCACGGTGCCCGCCTTCGACGGCCCGGCCAACTACGCGAAGATCACCGCGGACGCCAACGCGATCACGACCCGGATGGTCCGCGCCGGGGCGGACAAGGTGGTCTGGATGGGCTACTACGACATCACGCCGGCGAAGGTGGCCCTGGGGGCGTTCGCCCAGACGTACGTGCAGAACACGAAGCTGCCCGACCCGGTCAAGGGCGCACTGCCGAACATCCCCGACGTCGAGGTGGACCTCGTCACGCAGCCGGCGTGGAAGACACAGGTCCAGGCCTGGACGAAGGACGTCAACAACGCCATCCGGGCGAGCATCCTGCCCGCCGACCCGATCGTCCGCTTCCAGCCGGCGCCGGCCCTCACCTCCGACAAGATCCAGAAGACGTTGATCGGCGGATGCCCGCACCCCAACCTGACCGGGCACGACGAACTGGCCAAGGCACTGGACGCCGCGATCAAGGCGTAGACCATCGACCCGGGCCGGTACGCGGATCGCGTACCGGCCCGGGTCGATGGATCGGGTCTGCTCAGTCGTCCTGGTGGCGGCGGAGCATCGCCTCCGTGTCCGGGTCGTAGCTGATCTCCCGCACCTCCTGCGGGCATCGGCAGGCGTCGGCGATCCGGGTCGCCCACGCCAGCCCCTCCTCGCGGGTCTCCGCGTCGACGATCACGAACCCGCCGAGGAACCTCTCGGCCTCCGGGTCAGGGCCGTCGGTGACCGTCCCGTCCGCGGTCACGACGCTCGCCTTCTGGCGTTCGACCCCGATGCCGAACACGTACGCACCGGCCTTCACGGCATCCTCGATCACCGCGTGCGAGGCCTTGTCCACCTCGGCCATCTCCTCGGTGGGGATGTGGTCCATCGCGCCGTCCTCGAACGAGATCAGGTACCGCTTCATGCCATGACTCCCTTGTCCCGGCGACCCTCTCCGGTCACCCCTCACCTGTCCCTACCCACGAGCGGACCAGATATCGACGCCCGTACCGGATGAATTCTTCCCCAGATCCCCGCTTGCCGCTCCGGACCGTGGTGCCAGCACCACCGGAACGCGGGAGTCAGCACCGCCGACCCGACGACCCGGACGGCGCATCGTCTTCCCTGTCCGGCTCCAGCGACGACGGGGAGACACCGTGCCCACGAGGATCGACAACCGAGGTTCGACGTCCGCCACCGACGCCCCGGCCGGCCGACGCCGGCCGGGACGGCAACTGCGCTGGGTGGTGCCGCTGCTGCTGGTCGCGGTGGTGTTCGTCGGGTACGCGCTCCCGCCCTATCTGACCCTGGATCCGGGCCGGTCCCGGCTGCCGGTCCCGGCGGCCCATCCGCAGTACTACCCGCTGCTGGTGGCGCACATCGTGTTCGGCTCCGTGGCGCTGCTCGCCGGATGTCTCCAGGTGTGGCCGTGGCTACGCCGCCGCCATCCGGTCGCCCACCGGTGGACGGGCCGGGCGTACCTCTTCGGCGGGGTCTTCCCCGGCGGCGTGGCCGTGCTGGGTGTCGCGCCGCTGAGCAGCACCGGCTTCGTCTCCCAGGTCGGCAACACCATGCTGGCGGTCCTCTGGCTCGCCACCGCCGTCGCCGGATACCGGATGGCGCGGCGACGGCGGTTCGTCGCGCACCGCCGGTGGATGGTACGCAGTTTCGCGTTGACGCTGTCGATCGTGGCGAACCGGTTGTGGGTCGTCCTCTTCGTCGTGCTGCTGCTCCCCCAGGTCGACACGACCTACGGCGGGGACCAGGACGCCATGATCCGGGCCGCGGCCGGCGCGAGCGTCTGGATGAGCTGGGTGGTCAACCTGCTCGTCGCCGAGTGGTGGCTCGACCGGCGGGAAAAGGACTCGACGGGGCGACGCCCGGGCTTGTAACGTGCGGCTGACCGTGACCCGGCCCGAGGAGGTGAGACCCATGAACCGTATCGATGTGGGTGCTCCCCCTCCGGTCCCGGTCGGGCGACCGACGTAGGTGTCGCCGGGAGCGCCTCGCCATCATGGCGCTTCCCGAAAGGCAACATCATGTTCGATGTGATCATCGCCGGCTGCGGGCCGGCCGGTGCGATGCTGGCCGCCGAACTACGGCTGCACGACGTACGGGTACTGGTCCTGGAGAAAGAAACCGAGCCCGTGTCGTTCGCCCGCATCGTCGGTCTGCACATCCGCAGCATCGAGCTGCTGGCCATGCGCGGGCTGCTGGCGCGCGTGCTCGAACGCGGGCGGCGGCGTCCGGTCCGCGGTTTCTTCGCCGCCATCGACAAGCCCGCGCCCGAGGGTCTGGACTCCGCGTACGCCTATCTGCTGGGCATCCCGCAGCCGGTCGTCGTCCAGTTGCTGGAGGAGCACGCGGTCGCACGGGGCGCGCAGGTCCGGCGCGGTTGCGCGGTGGTCGGCCTCGCGCAGGACGACGACGGGGTGACCGTCGAGCTGGCCGACGGGCAACGGCTGCGCGCACGCCATCTCGTCGGCTGCGACGGCGGGCGCAGCACGGTGCGCAAGCTGCTCGGCGTCGGCTTCCCCGGCGAGCCCGCGCGGAACGAGACGCTGATGGGCGAGATGGCCGTGGGCGTGCCGCCGGAGGAGATCGCCGCCCGGGTGGCCGAGCTGCGGGAGACCGAGAAGCGGTTCCTCGTCGGGCCGGTCGGCACCGGGGTCTACCGCGTCATCGTCCCCGTCGCGGGCGTCAGCGACCGCGCGAAGCCGCTCACGCTGGAGGACTTCCGACGACAGCTACGCGTCGTCGCCGGCACCGACTTCGGCGTGCACTCCCCGCGCTGGCTGTCCCGCTTCGGGGACGCCACCCGGCTCGCCGAACGCTACCGCGTCGGCCGGGTGCTGCTGGCCGGCGACGCGGCCCACATCCACCCGCCCATCGGCGGGCAGGGTCTCAACCTGGGCCTCCAGGACGTGGTCAACCTCGGCTGGAAGCTGGCCGCGCAGGTCCGGGGGTGGGCGCCGGACCGGCTGCTCGACACCTACCAGGCCGAACGCCGGCCGGTCGCGGCGGACGTGCTGGACAACACGCGCGCCCAGACCGAACTGCTGTCCGCCGGGCCGGGCCCACGGGCCGTGCGCCGGCTGCTCACCGAGCTGATGGACATCGACGAGGTGAACCGCCGCCTGGTCGAGAAGATCACCGCGATCGGCGTCCGTTACGACCTCGGCGAGGGACCCGACCTGCTCGGCCGCCGCCTGCCCGACCTCGACGTGCGGCAGGGCCGCCTCTACGACCTGCTGCACGACGGCCGCGGCCTGCTGCTGGACCGCACCGGACGGTTGACCGTCGGCGGCTGGTCGGACCGGGTCGACCACCTCGGGGATCCCGCGGCGGCGCTGGACCACCCGGGCGTCCTGCTCCGCCCGGACGGCCACGTCGCCTGGGTCGGCGACGACCAGCGGGACCTGGACGCGCACCTCTCCCGCTGGTTCGGCGCGCCACGCCCGTAGTCCCCGAGCGGCAACCCGGCCGGGCAGCCGCCGGCCTGACGGTCGGCCGCTCGGGCTCCGGCGTACCCCGGGGACCGGACGTGACCGACGTCCGGTCCCCGGGCCGCCCGCGTACCGGCGATCCGTTCGGGACGGATCAGACGATCTTGAGGTTGGCCATCATGCCCATCGCGCTGTGGTCGACCATGTGGCAGTGATAGGGGTAGACGCCGCGCCAGGTGTCGAACGTCGCCTGCAACCGCACGCTCTGCCCCGGCCAGACGATCACGGTGTCCTTCAGCCCGGACTCGGTGGGATCGGCCGGTGCGCCGTTGCGGTCGAGCACCCGGAACTGCACCAGGTGCATGTGGAAGTTGTGCGGCATGACGACGTTGGCGTTGGTCACCGTCCACTCCTCGGTGCTGCCCCAGGCGATGGTGGTGTCGATCCGGGCCGGGTCGAAGACCCTCCCGTCGATGTACGCCCGATGCCCGCCGGAACCCACCTCGTCCATCCGCAGCTCGATGCTGCGGCGCACGGTCGGCGTGGGCAGCGGCGGCAGCGTACGCAGCCGCTGCGGCACCGACGTGCGGTCCGGTCCCTTCGCCGGTACGACGTCGAAGCGCATCACCTGGCCCACCTGCTCGGCCGGGCCGGGGCCCATCAGGTTCTGCAGCACCACGGAGGTGCCCGGCTGGTAGCGGGCGAAGTCGACCACCACGTCGAGCCGCTCACCCGGCGAGAGCAGCACGTACGGCATGGTGACCGGCGCCTCCAGCAGGCCGCCGTCGGAGCCGATCACCGTGATGTCCCCGCCGTCGGCGAGCCGCAGCAGGTAGAACCGCAGGTTGCTGGCGTTGACCAGGCGCAGCCGGTAGCGGCGGGCCTGCACCTCGAAGCGCGGCCACGGCCGCCCGTTCACCAGCAGGGTGGTCCGGCTGTCGGCGTCGTCCATGGTCCAGACCAACTGGGCGTTGTCGTCCAGGTGCGCGTCGCGCAGCACGAGCGGGACGTCGAACCGGCCCCGGGGCAGCGGCAGCGCCGCCTCGGTGCGGTCGGTGAGCAGGTAGAGGCTGGCCAGGCCCCGGTAGAGGTGCTCGGCCTCCATGTGGTGGGTGTGGTCGTGCATCCAGAGCGTGGCGTGCGGCTGCCGGTTCGGGTAGGTGTAGACCCGCTCGCCGCCGGGCGGGATCGTGGCATCGCCCGAGCCGTCGTCGCCGGGGGCGGTGGCGCCGCCGTGCAGGTGCACCGCCGTGGGCATGTCCAGCCGGTTCCGCTGACGGACCACCACCCGCCGACCCGACGTGGCGTGGATCGTCGGGCCGGGCAGGTCGCCGTTGTAGGTGTACACCTCGGTACGCGTGCCGGGCACGATCTCCAGTCGCCGCCGGTGCATGGTGACCGAGTAGTAGTCGGTGGTGGCGGTCCGCAGCACCGGACGCAGGGACTGCGGCACGGTCAACGGAACGGTGAACGGGGTCACGGGCGTGGCCGTCGGCGCGGCGGTCCCGGCCGTGGCGGGAGCCGCGCCCCACTGCCCGGCCAGACCGGCCAGGCCACCGGTCGCCCCGACGATGCCCGACGCCGCGCCCAGGCGCAGCAGTTGACGACGAGTGGACAAGGCAGTTCCTTCCCCGAGGGGTGCGAAAGGTTCCGGCAGCCGCCGTCGGGCTGGTGGGCCGGGCGGTCGTCGCAGGCACGATGATCCCGGGGATTCCGTCGGGAGGAGACCCCTATCGACCGCACATCCGGACCGGTCCTCCCCTTAGAGGCTCCCCGCGACCCGGGTCGCGGCATGGTCACTCAAAGGTGCCGGGACCGTCGGGGTGTCGAGGGCATCGAGGTAGCGGGCGAAGCCGTACGGGGCGCGGGCCTGCCGCCGGGCACTGGTCCGGACCGGGCAGCCCGGGTCGGCGACGACCCGTACGGCATGCCGACGACCCCGCTCGACCAGGTCGTGGTCCTCGCCGTGCGGCAGGTCGGCGAACCCACCCAGCCGCTCGTAGGCCGGGGCGGCGCAGCCCAGGTTCGCACCGTGGACGTGTCGATGCCCGGTGCTGGTCAGATCCCGTCGGTACCGGGTCTCGAAACGCTCCCGGACCTGCTCGGAGCGGGGTGCCCAGTCGGTCACCCGCACGGTGCCGACAAGCAGGTCGGTGCCGGCGCGGGCGTGGCGCAACTGCCAGCCGCCCCACCGCCGGGGCACGCGGCTGTCCGCGTCGGTGGTGGCGAGCCACAGATCCCGCGGGCCGTGGCGCAGCGCGTGCGCCATGCCGACCGCGCGAGCACGGCCGACGTTGCGGGCCCGCACCGTCAGCACGACGGCGCCGAGTCGCTCGGCGACGGCGGCGGTCCCGTCCCGGCAGTCGTCGGCCACGACGATCACCTCCGACGGCACGGGCAGGCGACGGAGCGCACCGAGGACCGAGGTCAGGCAACCGGGCAACAGTTCCTGCTCGTCGTGGGCGGGCACCACGACGGCCATCCGCCTCACCACAGACCCTCGGCCTGCGCCACGGAGCGGGCTGGCGGCGGCACGCGGAGGAAGACGTCGAGCAGGAAGTCCGCCTCCTCGTGGCGTGCCGTCCGCACCAGCCCGTCCACGTCGTCGAGCAGCCGGTGCACGTCGTCCCCGCCACGGGCGTGCTCGGCCACCGCTGGCCGCCAGTGCACGGCGACGAGCGTGCCACCCGGTTCGAGCGAGCCCACCGTCCGGGTGGTCAGCAGGTCCAGCCCGGCGTCGTCGAAGTAGTAGCCGAGCTCGGAGAGCACGATCAGATCGAAGCGGGCGTCCGCCACGGCCGGCCACTCGTCGGGAACACGCATCCGCTCCACCCGTACGTGGGCCTGGTCCGCGAGCCGCTGCCGGGTGCTCGCCACCGGCGCGGCGGCGATGTCGACGGCCAGCAGCCGGTCGCACCGCTGCGCGAGCCGGCGGGTGAGCATGCCTGTCGAGCATCCCGGTTCGAATGCCGACCGGTAACGCCGACGAGGCAGACAGGCGACGGTCAGCTCGTGCTTACGCTGGTCGTACCAGCGGGTCTCGAAACTCCACGGGTCGTCGGCCTCGGCGTACATGTCGTCGAAGTACTCGGCTGGGGTGCCGCGTGAGCTCATGGCACGAACACCGTTTCGTAGGGACGCGCGAAGCGTGCGAGAACGTTCGGGGGGAGGATCGCGGCGTCGGCGGGCGCCGGTCCGAGTGGCCGGATCTGGCTACGAAAGGCGTCGATCGCTGCCCGCTTGGCCGATCTGGCCGCCTCGGTCAGGTCGATCCGGCGCGCGCGGTGCCACGGCACCTCGGGATCGTCCGGCTCGGCCCAGTGCCAGGTCCAGACGGGGAACTCCAGCAGCGTCGCGCCGGTGCGCAGGCAGGCGACCGCAGCCGCTCGTCCGACCGCCTCGTGGTCCGGGTGGCCGTCGCCGTGCCAGGTCGTGACGCACCACCGGCCGGGTGCCAGCCGGGCGGTCAGCGCGTCGGTGAGCGCCGTCTCGTCGACCGCCCCGTCCGGGTGCCCGAGGTGCGCGATGGCGGCGGGGGCGACCCCGAGCAGCCCGCACGCGGTGGCCGTCTCGGCCCGCCGGATCGCGGCCAGCTCCGCCGGTGTGTGGACCGTCGAGCCGGGATGGGAGGCCTCGCCGTCGGTGACGACCGCGATCTCGGCTCCGGCTCCGGCTCCGGCTCCGGCTCCGGCAGCGAGCATGGCGACCAGGCCGCCGACGCCGAGCACCTCGTCGTCGGGGTGCGGGGCGACGACCAACGGCGGCGCCGTCGGCGCTCGACCGTCCAGGGACAGCACGGGCCAGGTGGCCGGCGCCGGCCACGCGCGCCACGCCCGCTCGTCCGTGCCCGCGCCGACGATCGGCCTCACCATCCGGGATCTCCGACCGCCGTCACCAGCTCGCCCAGATGAGCGAGGTCCGCCTCCGCGTGGCTCTGCCGCAGATACACCGTCAGGTCGGCGACCCGCCTGGCGTGGTCGGCGTCCTGGCACAGCGGGCCCGCCCCCAGCGCCCGGCCGACCCGGTCGACGACGGTGGTGGCGCTCGCCTCGACGGTGGCGCGCACCTGGTGTGCCAGCCGGTCGGCGTCGCCGGTGGGGTTCGCGTCGATCTCGTCGGCGGCGGCGAACAGGACGCCGCGGGCGGCGGTCAGGGTCGCGTCCACCGCCCCGAGGTGCGCCATGGCGTGCGGGCCGAGGCGGCGGCGCCGCGCCGCGTCGTGCAGGGCGTCGGCGATCCCGACCGCGCCGCCGTACCAGCACGCCGCCACACCCGCCCCGCCGTGCCAGAAGCCCGGCCGTGAGGTGTAGCAACCGGGCCCGCCGACACCGACGGCGGTAACCCCGTCGAAGCGGACGGTTCGACTGTCACTGGCGGCCATGCCGACGGCGGGCCAGGTGTCGGCCAGCGGGGTGACCCCGGCCGCGCCGACCTCGATCGAGAACAGTCGTACGCCGTCGTCAGCGGTCGCGGTCACCAGGGCCCGGGACAGCAGACCCGCCCCGGAGCACCACGGTCGGTCCCCGGTCAGCCGCCACCGGTCTCCGTCCCGGGTCGCGGTGACCGAGGCCGGCGCGGCGGCCCAGACGCCCCACGGCTCGCGGCGCCACGCCGGGGCGATCGTCACCCCGAGTTCGGCGAGGATCGCCAGCGCGTCGGCGTGTCCCTCCCCCAGCCGGGCCAACGCCGGGTCGGCGCGACCGAGCTCGACGAGGCACCGGAACCGCTCGTCCGTCCGTCCGCCACCGGGCAACGGCAGGTCGAGACGCCCCCCGAGCACGGCCGATCGGAACGCGGCAGCCGTGGGCTCGCCGCCCGTGGTCGTCATCGGCTTTCCGCCACGGTGAGCGCCTCCCCGACCGCGCCGGCCGGTGCCCGGCCGGTCCCGCCGTCGACGACCGGGAACGTCCCCGGACGGCCGATGGTCATCGCGCACTCCCCTCCGGTGACGTGGCGACCCGAGTGGGCCGCGGCCGGAAGATGCCCCTCGCATCGGGGTCGAAACCATCGCCGGTCACCGGGTCTGAGGGGCGACCTGAACGCCACCTGGGAGTTGTGGTCCGGCCGCATCGAGGCCGGCACGGCGGGGTAGGTACCAGCGGTATGGCCGACACCGCGCTGCTGGACCTCGCCGCCGACTACCAGGTACACGAGGGATACGACGACGACCCGGTGCTGCTGCTGCCCGACGGCAGCCCGGTGGAGACCTGGCGCGACGGCTACCCGTACGACGAGCGTCTCGACCGGGAGGAGTACGACCACCAGAAGCGGTTGCTCCAGATCGAGCTGCTCAAGTTGCAGGACTGGGTCAAGGACACCGGCGAGCGGCTGGTGATCCTCTTCGAGGGCCGCGACGCCGCCGGCAAGGGTGGCACGATCAAGCGCTTCATGGAGCATCTCAACCCGCGCGGCGCGAGCGTGGTCGCGCTGGAGAAGCCGGACGTGCGCGAGGCCGGCCAGTGGTACTTCCAGCGCTGGCTGGCGCACCTGCCGGCGGCCGGTGAGATCGTGCTGTTCGACCGGTCCTGGTACAACCGGGCCGGCGTGGAACGGGTGATGGGCTTCTGCTCCCGCAAGGAGTACCTGGAGTTCCTGCGGCAGGCCCCGGACCTGGAGCGGATGCTGGTGCGCTCCGGCATCCGCCTGGTCAAGTTCTGGTTCTCGGTGTCCCGCAACGAGCAGCGCACCCGGTTCGTCATCCGCAAGGTCGATCCGGTGCGTCAGTGGAAGCTCTCGCCGATGGATCTCGCCTCACTCGACCGCTGGGACGACTACACCGAGGCCAAGGAGGCGATGTTCTTCTGGACCGACACCGCGGACGCGCCGTGGACGGTGGTGAAGAGCAACGACAAGAAGCGGGCCCGGCTGGAGGCGATGCGCCACGTGCTGCACCGCTTCGACTACGCCGACAAGGACGAGGCCGTGGTCGGCACGCCGGACCCGCGCATCATCGGGCCGGCCGGGCTCGACCTCGACCCGGAGGACCAGCCGGTGCCGATCTTCCCCCGCCCCTGACCCGCGCTGGGCGCCCGCGTCGGCCGGTCAACGCCAGGCGGGCGGCGCTTGCCCGTAGGCGGGCGGCAGGTGCGGCCAGCTCAGCGCACGGGACGGCGCGGATCGTCGACCCGCAGCACGTCGGCACCGAGCGCACCCAGCATCCGGACCGGCGATGACCCGGGTCAGGTCGAGCACCCGCACCCCCGGACGCCGGCAGCCGACCCGGTGCGACCGGCGACACCGGCAGCGGTCCACGGCTCAGCGGCACCATGTCGACCAGCGGCGACGCCAGCGGGTCCCGGCCGTCCGCCTCCCAGTGGGCCCGGGTACGAGCGGCCACGGCCAACCCGCCTGCGGCGTACACCGCACGCCCGACCTCCCCCGCCGGGCGGCCGGCCCTCGCCGAGGCGTTCCAGACCATCTCCCCCGTGCTCCTCGCCGGGTCCTTGACCCTCGACCTGCTGGAGGGTCCACCCTGCACAGGTGACACCCGGAGAAGCTGGCAGGGCGAGGAGAGCACCCGATGACGGACCTGGAGCGGCTGCGGTCGGCACTACGCACGAGCTGGGGCGCGGACACCTGCGATCCGCACGACGTGCGGGACTGGCATCCGGGCAACCCGGCCCGTGGCCAGTGCGGGGTCACCGCACTGATCATCCATGACCTTCTCGGCGGTGAACTCGTTCTCGGCGAGGTCGTCGTCGGGGGCGTCAAGGTCGGTCACCACTACTGGAACCGGCTGCCCGACGGCGACGACATCGACCTCACCGCCGACCAGTTCCACCCGTGGGAGACCGTCGTCGGCGCCCGGGTGCAGCAACGTCCGCCGGGACCGCCCGGACGATGCCGGCAGCAGTACGAGTTGTTGCGAGGACGGGTGCTGTCCGGTCTCGACCGGACCCGGCGGGAAGAGACCGGCGCGGCGTGACGGACCGGCGCGGTGAGCTTCCAGCGCCGTAGCCGCGTCACGGGACAGCGGCGCCGGCCAGGCGGCGCCGTAGCTCCTCGTGGCGGAACCGGTAGACCGGACCGGCCTGTCGCAGGATGCCCCGCTGGCGGGCGTCGTCCAGGAATCGGATGACGCGCCAGGGCAGACGGCCGGTCACGGCGAGGTACGGCCGGGTGAGGGTGCTCCAGGAACCCCACGCGGTACAGGTCAGGACGTAGGCCAGCCGGGCGGGTATCGCCATGCCCGCGGCGGCGAGACCGACTGTCACGCCGCCGAACGCGCCGAAGGCCCCGCCGATCCCGACGACGCACGCCAGCGTGACGACGCCCGAGCGCAGCAGGACGCTGCGGCGACTCGACCCGAGCGACGCGTGCGGGCTGCTGATGAGTTCGGGCTCGGCCGGGATCTCGACGGACCGCAGCAGGATCACGGTGATCGCGGTCGACAGCGCGACCGCGATGGAGGGCACGGTGCCGAACGCGAAGGCGAGCGACCATCCGCCGGCCGACAGGAGGATCACCTTCAGCGGCAGAAAGGACGCCTTCGCGATGAAGAAGACGACCACGAAGTCGCGGAACTGGTCGCGGAGACGTCCGTGGAGACGCACCTGTGTCCGCATGGGTGGCGCGCCCCGGGCCGGCCAGCCCGTGTACAGGCCGCCGACGAGCGCCACCACCCCGGACAGTGCCACGCCGGGCCGGAGCACCGCGTCGCCTCGGCCGCCGAAGTGACTGAACAGCACCGTGAGCAGTGTGACGGTGAGCAGTGCCGCCAGCCCGTGTACGGCCCCGCAGCACAGCACCCGGACGGCCCTGGGCACCTGGTCGCGGAGCTGCCACCAGGCCAGGTCCCCGCTGCGGGACCCGCCGCCGTAGCGGGCGAGACACGTCAGCCACGGGCGCGCGGCCTCCGCCGTCCAACCGTTCGGTGACCGGTGGCGGTAGACGGCCGGGACGAAAGCCGTCAACAGGTGCTGCCGGAGGTCGTCAGCGGTGGGAAAGCGATCCCGGTCGAGCAGTTCGGCCGGATCGTGGCCGTTGTCGGAATAGCCGGTCCGGGCCAGGTAGACCATGAGGGGCGTGCTCAGCGCCCCGGCCAGCGCAGCGGCGGCCGGGTCGCTGGCGTGCCGGCCAAGCCGGGCGAGCACCGGGCCCCACCCGCCGCGGTCGGTGTCGGTTGCCGTGGGCGACGGACGGCTGGTGCGACGGAGGTAGTGGGCCAGATCGGTCGGCGTCAGGCCCGGTAGTTCGATGCCGGCCGCCCCGGCCAACACGGATCCGTCGGCGACCGTCGCCTCGTACTCGGCTGCTCGCGACGTCAGGACCAGCGGCACCGATGCGGCGAGGTTCATCTGCTCGATCGCCAGTTTGCGCAGGCGAGGTGGCATGTCGTCGAACCCGTCGAGGATCGGCCAGACGTGCCCGCCGCCGACCAACCGCGCGGCGACCCCGGGTCGGTCCGGGCCGGCCAGCTCAGGATGGTCGTGGGCCAGTTGTGCGACCATCCAGTCTCGCAGGGGGTCGGCGGGATCCCACGAGCAGGCGTGGAGCACCACCGGCACCGGACCACCAGGACGACGGACGTCCAGCAGATCGAGGGCGAGCCGGGTGACCAGTACGGTCTTGCCGGCCCCGGCCGCGCCGAGGACGACCAGCCGACCAGACGGGATCCGGCCGTGAACCCTGGCGATGTCCGCTGAGGTTCCGGCCAGCCGCAGCGGGCCGGGCTCGGCGCCGGGGCGGGCCCGGCGGATGTTGGACCAGTGGTCGAGCAGTTTCCCCGGGGCCGGCCGGAACCGCACCAGCATCGCGGGTGGGGCCTGCACCCGCCGTTGCTCCTCCGCCTGGACGTACCGCTCACGGAGGGCCCGCGCCAACCAGTCGGCCGCTTCGTCGAGGTCGCTCGGGCGCCAGGTGACCGAAGGCGCCGCCGACTTGTCGCGGACCCCGACGGCGACGGCCGCCACGCCGAGGAGCCCGGTCGCCGTCCAGACCACGGGGGGCCACCAACTCGCCGTCACCTGCACGGTGCTGGTCGCCAGATTGCCGACCACCGCCAGCACCACCGGGACCGCGGCCACCAGGATCGACCGACGCCACCCGCGCATACCGGTCCTCCATCGGTGCCGATCGTCGTGCCGCAACACCCTACAACGCACTGTCGAGCGTGGACCTGCGTCGGCGGGAACGCTCCCGGCGGGATCGGCTCGCGGCGACGGACGTCAAGTGGCGGAAGCGGTCGCTCCCCGCACCGGCCGGTCGATCCGGGCCGCCGAACGGCCTTGACCATCCGGTGCAGTGATGACCATCGTTGAGAACGACTGCCAGAATGACCGGCGTGTCATTGCTCGGTCACTCTGCGACCATGACCGATGTCACGGGGGAGGGCCGGGCGAACCGGTTCATGCTGGCGCTGCTGGCGCTGCATCGGTTCACCTGCCTGGCTCCGGCGGTCGTCACCTGCGCCTACGGCGCGTACCGCAGCGCCTGGACCAACCTCGGCCTGCTGGTCGCGGCGACGGCCTGGAACGTGGTGCTGTTCGGGGTGGCCCGGCGGCGGGGCTGGTTCCCGGCGGCGCTGGTGCACTTCGACGTCCTGCTGGCCGGCACGGTGCTGGTGGCGGTAACCGCCAACCTGACGACCGGCGTCACGGCCCCGAACTGGGGCAACCTGGTGGTGCAGGCGAGCGGATCGCTGGTGGGGGCGGCGCTGACCCGCCCCTGGGCCGTCGCGGGGAACCTGCTGGTGCTGATGCTCATCCAGTCGCTGGTGATCGTCGCCGTCGGGCCGGGAACGGGCCCCTCGGTGCCGGCGCTCGTCCACGCGGTCAACGGCGTGGCCTGCTTCGCGCTGGTCGCCGGCTTCGCCGTGCGCTACCTGCGTCGCACCGGACGCAACCTCGACCGGACCAACGCGCAACGGTTGGCGGCCGAGGCCGACGCCGCCGCCGATCACGCCCGTTTCGTCACCCGGCTCGCCCACCACCGGACGCTGCACGACACGGTGCTGACCACGCTGACGTTGATCGCCCGCGGCGTGGCCGACCCGGCCCGGCCCGAGGTACGCCGGCGCTGCGCCCGCGACGCGGAAGTGGTCCGGGGGCTGCTCGGCGACGGCTCCGACGTGGAGTTCGGCACGCTCGGCGAGGCGCTGCGGGACGTGGTCAGCGAGGCGTCCCTGCTCGGCCTGCGGATCCGGTACCAGGGGGCGAGCGTCCCCGCGGACGTACCGCCCCAGGTCGTGGCCGCGCTGCGCGCGGCGACGCAGGAGGCACTGAACAACGTGGTCAAGCACGCCGGTGTGGATCGTGCCTGGCTGACCGTGACCGTGGAGGGCCGGCTGCTGCGGGTGACGGTGGTCGACCGCGGGCGCGGCTTCCACCCGGCGGAGGCACCCGTGGGCTTCGGCTTCCGGCACTCGATCGTCGACCGGGTGGCCGAGGTGGGCGGCCGGGCCCGCGTCTCCAGCGAGCCGGGGGCCGGGACGTGTGTGGAGCTGACGTGGACCGGCTGATCCGGGTGGCGGCCGTCGACGACGACCGGATGCTGCTGGAGGGGCTGGACGCCTGGCTGGCGGGCGTCGGCGACCTGCGGCTGGTCCGCACGGCGGCCACGGTGGAGGGCCTGCTGCGGACGTTGACCGAGCCGATCGACGTGGTCCTGCTGGACCTGGTGCTGCGCGACGGCAGCGACGCGGCGGAGAACGTGCGGCGGTTGGTGACGTCCGGCCGCCGGGTGCTGGTGCTCAGCGTCTGGGCCCGCCCCGACCAGGTGGTGGCGACGTTCGCCGCCGGGTGCAGCGGGTACGTGACGAAGGACCACGACCTGGGGGCCCTGGCCGCCGCGGTGCGGGACGTGGCAGCGGGGCGGCCCGCGTTCTCGTCGGAACTGGCGTTCGCCTGCCTGGGTGACGCCCGGCCGACCCGTCCCCGGCTGTCCCCCCGCGAGCGCGGCGTGCTGCTCGCGTACGCCTCGGGCATGACGCTCACGGCCACCGCACGGCACCTGGGCATCAAGCCGGAGACCGCCCGCACCTACCTGGACCGGGTCAAGGCCAAGTACCACGACCTCGGCCGGCCCAGCCGCACGAAACTCGACCTCGCCGACCGGGTCCGTGAGGACCGTCTACAGGCCGGCTGAGACGGCCCCGGGCACCCACGAACCGCCCGACCGCCGTCCTCGCGGACGTCCGCTGTCCCCCACCCGGGGGACAGCGGACGGGTCGGTCCGTCCCCCGAACATCCGGCATGACGAGATCGACACACGTCGCTAGCTTGGGATCGCACAGCGTCGCCACACCGTCACCCGGGGGTTCGGGGGGCCGGTCCCGTCGGCGCTGGCACTCCCCCACCGGTCGTCCGAGGAAAGGCCACCGCATGCCCCACCTGATCGGTATCGACGAGGCGGAACAGCTCGGCACGAAGCGGGTGCACCAGCTGTACCGCGACCATGTCAGTCGCAGTCAGGTCTCCCTGATGACGACGTTCGGCTTCGGCCGGGAACTGGTGGACCACGCCGAGGGGGTGTGGATCCACCTCCGGGACGGCCGCCGGGTGCTGGACTTCTCGGGCGGCGTCGGCGTGCTGAACCACGGGCACAACCATCCGCGCATCCTGGCCGCCCGGCGGCGCTTCGCCGAGGCCCGGCGGATGGAGGTGCACAAGGCGTTCTTCTCGCCGTACACGGCGGCGCTGAGCCACAACATGGCCGCCCTGCTTCCCGGCGACCTCTCCGTCTCGTACTTCCCGAACTCGGGCGCGGAGGCGAACGAGGGCGCGGTGAAGATGGCCTACAAGTACCACGGCGGGCGGCGCAACACGGTGCTGCGCGCCGACATCAGCTTCCACGGCAAGACCCTCGGCGCGGGCAGCCTCACCGGCTCGTCGGAGAACGCGTTCCGGTTCCCCGGCCTGCCCGGCATCGTCGTCTACCCGTACGGTGACCTCGCCGCCGTCCGGGCGGCCGTCGACGCGGCGCGCGCCCCGGACGGCGGCTGCGACGTGTACGCCATCCTGGTCGAACCGTTCAGCGCCTCCACGATGCGCCGGTGGAGCGACGACGACCTGCTGGCCCTGCAACGGCTCTGCCGCGAGCGGGACATCATCATGATCTTCGACGAGGTCTACACCGGGTGGGGCAAGACCGGCAGCCTCTTCAACTTCATGCGGTGCGAAGGGCTGCTGCCGGACATCCTCACCTACTCCAAGTCGCTCGGCGGCGGCAAGGCCTCGATCGCCGGCTACACGGCCCGCGAGCCGGTGTTCCGCCGGGCGTACGACCGGCTGACCGACGTCATCCTGCACAGCACCACCTACTACGGCTTCGGGGAGGAGACCGCCACCGCCCTGGAGGCCGTCGCGGTGGTGGTCGACGACGACTACCCCGCCCGGGCCCGGATGCTGGAGGCGGTGCTGCAACCCGGCCTCGACCGCATCGCCAAGGCGTACCCCGAGGTGGTCGGCCGGGTCGACGGCGCCGGCGCGTTGTGGGGCGTCTTCCTCGGCGGCGGTCCCGGTCTGCTCGACCTGGCCGGCCGGCTGATGCCCGGCTTCACCCACGACCCGCAGTTCCGCACCAAGCTCATCACCCTGTCGGTGATCGCGCACCTGTTCCGCGAGCACGGGATCATGACCTACTACAGCCCCAACGCCGACAATCCGCTGATGGTCGCGCCGAGCCTGGTGGCCACCGGTGAGGACGTGGAGCACTTCCTCACCGCGCTGGACGCGACGCTGTCGCGGGGGCTGCCCCGGCTGCTGACCGCCTTCGTGCGGGAGCGGGTGACGTCGCGATGGTGACCAGCGGCCACGTCGTGGTGACCGGGGCCAGCGGGATGCTCGGCTCGCACCTGGTCCGCCGGCTGCTCGCCGAGGGACACCGGGTGCACGGGGTGGACCTGCTGCCCGCCGCGCACACCCATCCGGAGCTGGCCCACAGCCAGGGCGACGTCCGCGACGCCGCGTTGCTGGCGCGGGTGTTCGCCGACGCGTCCGCCGTGGTGCACTGCGCTGCCGCGCTGCCCAGCTACCCGGCCGAGATGATCCGGTCGATCATCGTGGACGGCACGCACGCGGTGCTCGGCGCCGCCCGCCGGGTGCAGGTGCCCCGGGTCGTGCACATCTCCTCCACCGCCGTCTACGGCCTGCCCCGGCTGGTGCCGACGCCCGAGGACCACCCGCGGGAGCCGGTCGACCCGTACACCCGGGCGAAGGTCGAGGCGGAGCTGCTGGTGGAACGGTTCCGCGCGGAAGGGCTCTGCGTCCCGGTGCTGCGCCCCAAGACGTTCCTCGGGCCGGGCCGGATGGGCCTGTTCGCGATGCTCTTCGAATGGGCCGAGGAAGGCCGTCACTTCCCGGTGCTCGGTCGCGGCGACGTGCGGGTGCAGATGTTCGCCGTCGAGGACCTGGTCGACGCGGTGCTGACCGTGCTCGCCGCCCCGGAGGACGTCGCCGGGGACACGTACAACCTCGGCGCCGCCGAGTTCGGCACGCTCCGCGAGGACTTCCAGGCGGTGCTCGACGCCGCCGGACACGGCCGGCGGGTGGTCGGGCTGCCGGCCGCGCCGACGCTCGCGGCGCTGCGGGCGCTGGAGCGCAGCGGCCTCTCCCCGGTGTACGGGCGGCTGCTGTACAAGCTGCGCGCCGACTCGTACGTGAGCATCGACAAGGCCCGCGACCGGCTCGGTTTCACGCCCCGCTTCGCCAACCGCGAGGCGATCCTCGCCACCTACCGGTGGTGGCGGGCGAACCGGGGCGCGGCGGCGAGCGGGGCCGGCCGGACCAGCCGGGAACCCTGGCGACAGGGCGCGCTCTCCCTCGCGAAGATCTTCTTCTAGGGCGCGGGCCGATGCCTCTCCTCGACTCCGCTCCCGCCGCCGTGCCGGCCCTGGAGCCGCCGACCACCCGCCGACCCCGGCTGGTCGTCGACCTGCTCCGCCTGATCCGCCCCGGCCACTGGGTGAAGAGCCTGCTGGTCGTCCCGCTCCCCCTGCTGGACCCGCTGTCCTGGCACCTGGCCGGGCTGACCCGGCTGGGCTGGTCCGTCGTCGCCTTCGTGCTCGCCGCCTCGGCCGTCTACGTCGGCAACGACGTGGTCGACCGGCACCGGGACGGTCACCACCCGGTGAAGCGGCACCGGCCGGTGGCGTCCGGCCGGGTGCCGGTGCCGGTGGCGTACGCCTGCGCCGTCGTGCTCCTGCTCGGCCTCGCGCTGCTGCTGGCCGCCGGCCCGGTCGGACCGGCCTGGCCGGTGCTTGCCTACCTCGCGCTCAACGTCTGGTACAGCCGGGGCCTGAAGCACGTCCCACTGGTCGAGGCCGGTGTGGTCGCGACCGGGTTCGTGCTGCGCGCCGTGCAGGGCTACCTGGCCGTCGGCGCGGCCGTGTCGGCCTGGCTGCTGGTCACCGTGTTCGCCGGCTGCCTGCTGCTGATCGTCGGCAAGCGCCGCCAGGAACTGCTGGACGCTGGGGTGGCCCACCGGCCCGCCCTGCGCGGCTGGTCGGTGGAGCTGGCCGGGCACCTGCTCCAGCTCAACGGGCTCCTGGCGGTCACCGCCGGGCTGGTCTGGCTCGGCACGGAAGCACCGTTCGACCCGTACCGGGACGCCGCGATGCTGCTGTCCACCCCGTTCGTCCTCTACCTGATGTCGCGGTACCTGCAACTGGCCCTCGTCCGGCGGGCCGGCGGCGACCCGGTCCGGTTGCTGTCGCGGGACCGGGCGGTGATCGCCGCCGCCGTGCTCTGGGCGGCCAGCCTCGGCGCGCTCTACGCCGCCATCCGGTTCCCGGCGATCGTCGCCGCCCTGTCCTGAACCCGCGCCCCCGCCCCCACCCGCGCCCGCGCCCGCGCCCGCGCCCGCGTCAAGGAGAGCCATGACCGCGCACACCCCGACCGTCTCGATCGTCGTTCCCAACTACAACCACGCCGACTCGCTGCCGCTGACGCTGCCGGCGCTGCTGGCGCAGACCCATCCCGCCACCGAGATCATCTTCGTGGACGACCGGAGCACCGACGACTCGGTGGCGGTGGCCGAGTCGCTCGGCGTGCCGGTGGTCCGCACGCCGCACAACGGCGGCCCCGCCCTGGCCCGCAACGTCGGGGCCGCCCGGGCCAACGGCGACGTCCTGCTCTTCGTCGACTCCGACGTGGAACTGCCACCGGACACGGTGACCCGGGCGGTACGGCTGCTCGCCGCCGACCCGCGGGCCGGCGCGATCTGCGGCATCCTCGACGAGGTCCCGCTGGTCCGGGACAGCCTCGTCCAGGAGTGCCGGTGTCTCCAGGCGCACTGGTGGCGGATCAGCTCGTTGGGCGACGTCAGCTTCCTGTTCACCGCCATCTGCGCCATGCCGGCCCGGGTGTTCGCCGAGATCGGCCCGTTCCACGAGGGGCTGCGCCAGACCGAGGAGGTCGAGTACGGCGAGCGGCTCACCGGCCGGTACCCGATCCGGCTCACCGACGCCCTGCACGGTCGGCACCGCGACGACGACCGGCTCGCTCCGATGCTGCGCAAGGTGTTCCACCGCAGCCGGTTGCGGATGCCGCTGTACGCGTACCGGCGTCGCGCCGCGCAGGGCTTCGAGACCGCGTCCCGGATGTGGGCCGCCGTCAGCGCCCTGCTCGGCACGCTCGCGCTGCCGTTGCCGCTGCTGGCCGGGGTGCTCGGGGCGCTGCCCTTCCTGGCCTTCCTCCTGCTCTTCCTGGCGTGCGACGCCGGCATGTACCGGTTCGTCGCCCGCCGCCGCGGACCGGCGTTGCTCGCCGCGTTCGTCGGGGTGCAGTGGCTGATCAACCTGGCGATCGCCGCCGGCGCCGCCGCCGGCGCGGCGCAGTGGCTCTGCTCCCGCTCCTTCCGTCACCTCTACGAGGGCGGCCCACACCCGGCCGCACAGGTGACGGCATGAGCGAACGCACCGAGCGCAGCGAGGGCCATGAGCGCATGCCCGACCGGCGGCGGTGGTGTACGGCCACCCGGCTGCTCTGCGCGGCGGCGTTCGGCTGGGCGGTGTTCACCGGCCTGCACCGGGCGTTGAGCGGGCGCTGGTGGTTCTGGCTGCTGCCGGACCTGCTGCCACCGGCGGCGTACCTGCTGGTGCCGGTGGCGCTGGCGGCGGCCGTACCGGCGGCCCGGGCGCTGCGCCGGCCGCTGCCCGCCCGGCCGGCGGCGGCGGTGCTGGCGGCGGCGGCCACCGCGTTCGCGGTCGGCCTGCCCGACGGGGGCCTCAACCGGTACGCGTGGGCGTCCCGCCCCGCCCCGCCGTCGGGCGCGCTGACGGTGCTGGCCTGGAACACCGGCTACTGGGACCAGCACGACGACCCGGAGGCGTTCCTGCGTTTCCTGCTCGACCGGCGGGCCGACGTCTACCTGTTGCAGGAGCACCTCTACTGGGACGACGCGGCCGGGCTGGCCGGGGCCCGGCCCGCCCCCGACCCGGAGCGGCTGCGCCGGGCGTTCCCCGGCTACACCGTCGTCGCCCGTGGCGAACTGCTCACCCTGTCCCGGTTCCCGGTGGTGGCCCGGCCGGCGGTCGGTCCCGACGCGGACCTCGCGGCCGACCCGGGCGCCGACTTCGGGCGGGTCTTCACCGCTGCCAAGGTGCTCCGCGCCGACCTGCTGGTGGGCGGCCGGGTGCTGTCCACGTACAACGTGCACCTGCCGGTGCAGGTGAACCTCGCGCCGAGGCGGTTCCTGGGCTACGTGCGGGAGCGCGACCGGGCCCGGCGGGCGCAACTCGCCGGGCTGCGGGCCGACCTCGCCGCCAACGCCGGGCCGGTGCTGGTCGCCGGCGACTTCAACACCACGGCCGCGATGGGCGACCTGCGCCCGTTGCGGGACCGGCTGCGCGACGCCGCGGACGCCAACGCCGACGTGTACCCGGCGAGCTGGCCCGCCGGTCGGCTACCGGCGGCCTGGCGGCTGGACTGGACGCTGACCTCCCGGACGGTACGCGTGCACCGGTACACGCTGGACGATCCGCGCGGGCTGTCCGACCACCGCGCCCAGACCGCCCTGATCACCCTCGGGGAGGGGTCGTGAGCCGTACGCCGACCGTCTCGGTCGTGATCCCGGTCTGGAACGCCGCGAAGACGCTGCGCCACTGCCTGGACGCAGTGGCGGCGCAGACCCACCCGCCGGTGGAGGTGCTCGTCGTCGACGACGGCAGCACCGACGGGTCGGCGGCGGTGGCCGCCGCGGCCCGTGTCCGGGTGCTGGTGCAGCCGGTCAACGGTGGGGTCTCCGCGGCCCGCAACGCCGGGGTGGCGGCCAGCCACGGTGAGGTGGTCTTCTTCGTCGACTCCGACGTCGCGCTGGCCCCGGACGCGATCGCCAACGCGCTGGCGGTGCTCGCCGCCGACCCGGACTGCGGCTGCGTCTACGGCGTCTACGCCCCGGAGCCGCTGATCGACGACGGGCCGGTCGAGCGGTACCGGGTGCTGCACCTGCACTCCGCGCTGACCCGGGCGGTCGGCCCGGTCGACACCGCGGTCTTCGCGCTCGCCGCGGTGCCCCGCGCCGTGCTGAGCGAGCTGGGCCCGTTCGACGAGAACCTGCGCAGCGCCGAGGACGACGAGTACAGCGAGCGGTTGCTGACCCGGTACCGGATCCGGCTCACCGACACCGTCGTCGGTCGGCACGACGAGGCGGACCGGCTGCTGCCGCTGCTGGGAGAGCAGTACCGGCGGGCCCAACTGCTCCGCTGGTCGCTGCGCAACCGCTACCGCCGGCGCGGTCTGGCGCTGAACCGCAGCCTCGGCGTGCTGGCCGCCGGGCTGGCCGTGCTCACCCTGCCGGCGGCGCTGCTCGGCCCGTACGGGGCCGGTGTGCCAATGCTCTGCCTGGCGGTCTTCGCCGCCGCCGACCCGCCGCTGGTGGTGGCGCTGCGCCGGGGCGGCGGGGCGTTCCTGGCCCGTGCCCTCGGCATCCACCTGCTGGTGAACGTCGCGCTGATCGCCGGTGCCGCGGTCGGCCTGGTCCGGTCCCTGGTGGACCCGTCGTTCGGCCCGTCGTCGCGTGCCGCCCTCCGTCCCCTCGACTCGAAAGGTTGGTGAGGTGGTGACCGTCTCCGCACCCCTCGTCTCGGTCATCGTGCCCAACTACAACTACGCCCGCACGCTGCGGCTCTGCCTGGCGGCGCTGCGGCGGCAGACCCACCGGCCGGTGGAGGTGATCGTGGTCGACGACGGCAGCACCGACGACTCGGTGGCGGTCGCCGAGTCCTTCCCCGAGGTGCGGGTGCTGCGTACACCTGTCAACAGCGGGCCCTCGGTGGCGCGCAACCTCGGCGCGGAGGCCGCCACCGGGGAGGTCCTGATGTTCGTCGACTCGGACGTGGCGCTGGCCCCGGACGCGGTGGCCGTCGCGGTGGCGATCCTGCGCGACGAGCCCGGCGTCGGCGCGGTCTGCGGCAACTACGACACCGTCCCGCTGATCGACGGCACCTTCACCAAGGACTACCGCAACCTGTACCGGCACTGGTATTTCCGCGCCGCCGAGGGCAGCATCACCGGTTTCCTGTCGACCGCGATCCTGGCCGTGCCGACCAGCGTCTGGGCGCAGGTGGGCCCGTTCAACCCCCGGCTGACCCAGAGCGAGGGCGCGGACGTCAGCGAACGGCTCACCGACCGGTACGAGGTGCGGATGACCAGCCGGGTCATCGGCCGGCACGACGACGACGCGACGCTGCGGATCGCGCTGGGCAAGGTGTTCACCCGGACCCGGGTGCACATCCCGTTCTTCCTGCACCGACGGCGGGTGGTGGGGGTGGTGACCTCCGCCGAGTCCGGCACCGGGCTGGCGTCCTGGCTGGCCGCCGCCACCACACCGCTGCCACTGCTGGCCGGTCCGGGGTGGGCCGTCGTGCCGCTGCTGCTGCTGGCGCTCTGGCTGCTCAGCGACGCCCGGATGTACCGCTACGTGCGCGCCGTGCGGGGCCTGCCCTACACGCTGCGCTTCGCCGGCCTGCACCTGCTGGTCAGCCTCACCATCGGGGTGGGCGTGGCGGTGGGGCTGGTGCAGTGGCTGCTCTCCCGCCGCTTCCGCCGCCTCTACGAGCAGCCGGCGGTGATCGCGTGACCGCCGTGCGGACGCCACCGCACACCGAGCCGGCGGCGGGCCGGGCGGGCCGGGCCGGTCGGCTGCCCGGCACCCGCACCGGCGCGGTGCTCACCGGCCTGGCCGCGGCGTGGCTGATCCTCGTGGTGGCGCACCGGCTGCTCAGCGGCCGGTGGTGGCTGTGGCTGGCGCCGGAGCTGATTCCGCCGCTGGCGTTCGTCGCCGTACCGGTGCTGCTGCTCGGCTCCGTGCCGCTGGCCGGACGGCTCCGGGCCCGGCTGGCGCTGCTCGCGGTGACCGGGCTGCTGCTCGGCGCGGACCTGGCCGGGCTGAACCCGGCCGTGTGGCGCACCCCGCCGCCGGCGCCGGCGGGCGCGCTGCGCGTGGTCTCGTGGAACACGACGGTGTGGAACTCCACCGACGACCACGACGTGTTCTACGCCTCGCTGACCGCCCGGCACGCCGACGTCTACCTCCTCCAGGAGTACAAGCCCGACGACGACCCGGCACGCCGCGACGCCGACCTGGCCCGGCTGCGGCGGGAGTTCCCCGGCTACCAGGTGGTGCTGCGCGGGGAGTTGGTCACCGTGACCCGGTTCCCGGTCGTCGCGACGACCGCGTTGCCGGCCGACCCGCCGCCGGGCGCGGACTGGCGCACCGACTACTGGGAGGTCAAGTCGCTGCGCACCGACCTGCGGGTGGGAAGCCGCACGGTGTCGGTCTACAACACCCACATCCTGGTGCCGCTGGATTTGAGCAGCCCGCTGCGCGAGCTGTTCTACGACCGCCGGCACGAGTTCTTCCAGCGGCGCGAGACGCAGTACCGGGCGCTCGCCGCCGACCTGGACCGCAATCCGAACCCGGTGCTGGTCGCCGGCGACCTCAACACCAGCCCGGCCATGGGCGACCTGGCCCGGCTCCGCGGCCGGCTCACCGACGCGGCCCGGGCCAGCGGGTCGGCGTACCCGACGTCGTGGACGATCGCCGGCCGACGCTGGTGGCGGCTGGACTGGACGTTCGTCTCCCCCGGATGGACCGTGCACCGCTACCGGCTGCGCGACGCGCGGGGCATGTCCGACCACCGGGTGCAGGACGTCGTGCTCTCCCTCGGCGGGTCCCGGTGAGCCGGGCGCGGGTGTGGGCCGCGCTGCGCGTGGTCGGGTACGCCGCCGTACTGGCCTTCCTCGGCTGGCAGGTGTGGCGGGTACGGCACGGGATGGCGGACAGCCTGCGGACGGTCGGCTGGGGCGCGGCGCTGACCGCCGGGGTCCTCGCCGCGGTCGGCGGCGTGCCCGGCTTCGTCGGCTGGCGGGTCCTGCTGGCCGGGCTGGGCACGAAACTGTCGCTGCGCGACGCCACCCGGGTCTACTTCCTCGCCGGGCTGACCCGCTACCTGCCGGGCGGGGTGTGGCCGACGGTCGCGCACGCCGCGATGGCCCGGCCGCTGCGCCAACCGCCGGCCCGGCTCGCCGCCGCGTTCCTGGCCAGCCAGGGACTCGCGGCGGTGTCCGGGGTGCTCGTCGGCGTCCTCGCGCTGCCCTGGCTGCTCGGGCAGAGCCGGTGGTGGTGGCTGCTGCTGCCGGCCTGCGTGGCCGCCGCCGCGCCGGTGCTCGCCCCGGGCCTGCTGGGCCGGCTGCTGGGCGCCGCCGCGCGGTTGCTGCGCCGGGGCGACACCGGGCCGCTGCTGCCCGGCCGCCCGACGCTGCTGGGCGCCACCGGGCTGATGGTGCTCGGCTGGCTGATCAGCGGCCTGCACATCACCGTGCTGGCGGTCGCCCTCGGCGCCGCGCCGGGCCCGGCGCTGCCGCTGGGCGTCGGCGGTTTCGCCCTCTCCGTGGTCGCCGGGCTCTGCGCCGTGGTGCTGCCGACCGGGCTCGGCGTACGCGAGGTCGCGCTCGCGCTCACCGTCGCCACCCTGGTCGGCGGCCCGGACCTGGTGACCCTCGTCGCGTTGAGCCGGGTGCTGCTGACCGTCGGCGACATCGGCTCGACGCTCGTCGTGCTCGCCCTGCTCGCCGTCACCGGCCGTCGCCGGGGCGGCCCACCGCACGCCGCCACCCCGTCCCGTCCCGCCCCTGCCGACCGTCTCGAAGGAGTCTCCTCATGACCGCCACCGACCTGCCGTCCGCGGCGTCCCCCGTCACCGGCGGCGGGCTGCGCGGCGGTGTCCGCCGGCTGCGCAGCGCCGTGCGTACCGCCTCCGGGGTGGAGGTGCTCTCCGCCCTGCCGTTCCTCGCCGGCCCGTTGGCGCGGCTGGAGCGCCGCCCCCTGCTGCACGGGCTGGTGCTCTCCGCGTTCGGGCTACGCCGGCCGATCTTCGTGGACTTCCCGGTGAGCCCGGAGCCGCGCTTCGGCTACGGCCGCCCCGACCATCCGGGCATCACCGAGCTGCTCGACCGGCGGCGGGACGCGTACGCCGCCACGCTCCGGCGGTTCCTCGGTCACGCCGACCGGCTCGCCGCCGTCCCGCTGCACGGCGACCTCGACTCGGGCGAGCCGTACTGGCGCAACGGCTGGCTGCCGCCGCTGGACGCGCTGGCGCTCTACGGTTTCCTGGTCGAGCACGAACCACGGCGGTACGTCGAGATCGGCTCCGGCAACTCGACCAAGTTCGCCCGCCGGGCGGTCCGCGACCACGGGCTGCGTACCCGGATCACCTCGATCGACCCGGCGCCCCGGGCCAGCGTCGACGTGCTCTGCGACGACGTGGTCCGCGCGCCGCTGGAGCGGGCCGACCTGAGCCTGTTCGACGAGTTGGACGCCGGTGACGTGGTCTTCTTCGACGGCTCGCACCGCAGCTTCATGGGCTCGGACGTGACGGTCTTCTTCTTCGAGGTGCTGCCCCGGCTGCGGCCCGGCGTGTTGGTGCAGGTGCACGACATCATGCTGCCCCGCGACTACCCACCGCAGTGGCGCTACCGGCACTACAACGAGCAGTACCTGCTGGCCGCGTTCCTGCTGGCCGCACCGGAGCGCTGGGAGATCGAGCTGCCCAACGCGTTCGTGGCCGGCGACCCGGAGCTGCGCGGGGTCGCGGCCCCGCTGTGGCGGCGTCTCGGGCTGGCCGAGCAGTTCCTGCCCGCGTCGTTCTGGCTGCGTCCGCGGGCGGACTGAACGGCCCGCGCCGCGGCGTCGGTGTCCGGTGTCAGCCCGTGGCGGGCTGACACCGCACCCGGTCGGGCGTGAGGATGAGGGCATGAGTTCGTCGCACCCCGTCGTCGACCCCGGTCCCGAGCCGCACCCGACCGCGGGCTCCGCCCCGGATCACGGCTACCTGCTCGACAACGCCCGGGCCGAGGCGGGCGAGCGGTTCACCTGGCTGGCCGAGCTGTTCGACGGTGTCACGCGTGGGCACTTCGACCGGCTCGGGGTGGGGCCGGGCTGGCGCTGCTGGGAGGTCGGCGCCGGTGGCCCCGGCATTCCCGAGGCCCTGGCCACGGCCGTCGGGCCAACCGGTCACGTGCTGGCCACGGACCTCGACCCGGCCTGGTTGGACCCGCACGGCGGGTACGAGGTGCGCCGGCACGACATCGTCGCGGACCCGCCGCCGCAGCCCGGCACGTTCGACCTGGTCCACGCGCGGCTCGTGCTCCTTCACGTGCCCGACCGGGTCCGGGCGTTGGCGACGATGGCGGCGGCGCTGCGGCCCGGCGGTTGGCTGGTGGTGGAGGACGCCGACACCGAGTTGCAGCCACTGGCCTGCCTCGACGAGGTCGGCCCGGCGCAGCGGCGCGCCAACCGGCTGCGGCGGGCCGTCCGGGAGTTGCTGACCCGCCGCGGCGCCGATCTGCGCTTCGGCCGGACGCTGCCGCGGGCGTTGCGGGCGGCGGGGCTGGTCGACGTGACGGCCGCCGGCTGCTTCCCGATCGGTGGGCTGGCCTGCGACCGGCTGGAAGCCGCGACGGTGCGCATGGTCCGTGGCGAGTTGCTCGCCGCGGGGCTGGCCGACGACGTCGAGATCGACGCCCACCTGGCCGCCGTCGAGGCCGGCGAACTCGACCTCACGCTCGCGCCGCTGATCTCGGCCTGGGGACGCCGCCCGGGCTGACCTGTCGTCCCGGGCCGGCGGTCGCCGGGAAGCCGTTGCCCTCGCTGGCGTCGTACGGAGTCGGTACCGGTACGACCAGCGTGGTGGCCGAAAGCCCGTCGCCCGGTCAACCGACGCCCTGAACGACGCCCCGGCGACGGAACCTGGACGAAGCTGATCACCTCTTACTTGACAGGATGCGCTGGAGTACGTAGCGCGCGGGGCGGACAATGGGCGAATGCTGGAGCGAATGGCGGTAGGCACCGTCGGACCGACGGCACGGCTGGCTGCGGGGCATATCTGTAGACGAATGAAGCGCAGACACCACTACACCGAAACGGTGGTCCGGCTGATGGCGGATGCGCGGGACGATCGGGTGTCGGCGATGGCCGAGGCGGCCCTCGTTAGGGCCTGGGCCAGCGACCGGACGGCGCCCAACCGCATCTGGGCCGCCCTGGTCGACAGACCGAAGCTGGCGTTGCGGTTCCTCCTCGCGCCCGCGCCGGACTGCCCGCACGAGCCGTTGGTGCGGCTGGTCACCGCGCCACCGGACGGCGGCCGGGTGCTGCGGGCCGCGCAGGGCTCCCCCGACCCCGAGATGCGTGAGGCGATGGCCGACGTGCTGCGCGCCACCGACCATCCGGTTCTCCTCGCGGACTTCGACGAGGCCCTGGGCGGTACGGACACGCCGTCCCAGGTGGTCCTCGACCTCGCACTGGACAACCCCCATCTGTGCCGGCCCGCGCCGCTGGGGAGGTACCACACCGGGCTCGCCGTCGTCCCGATCCGGAAAGGACGGCTCGACCTGCTCGACAGCTACGACCCGGCGAGGCTGGTGTCGACACTGGCGCGCGTCGCGGGCCGGACGTTCCCCGCGCCCGTCGTCGAGGTGTGCCGCCAGCGGCTCCGCGCGCTGGGTCCCGGCCCGGCCCGCGAGCAGCTGTGCGTGCTCGCCATCGAGGGCGACGCCGAGGCGCTGGCCGCCGCCAGGGACAGTGGCCAGGAGCCGGAATCTCCGGAGCTGCTGCCTCTCTTCCTCTTCCGCACCGAGCAGTGGCAGCGGTATGACGCTCTGGATCCCGACGGCACGCTGCTGGACAAGCACGCCGCGGGGCTCGACGACGACGTCCTGATCGATCTGGCCGGGATCGCTCGGCGGAACGGACGCAAGGGACCGGAGCCGACATCGTCAAGGTCGACGCTCCTGACCGGCTTCTGACCGGCTCCACCCGTCACTGGGGTACGCATCTGACGGCATGAACCGGTGGCAGCCCACACACCCGACCATCTCCGAATTCACCACGAAGAAACACTACGGACACCAATTCCGAACAAAGGGCCATGTTGGTCCGCCAATCGATGAAGTGATCGGCTGCGACTCTGGCGCATCGGCTTTCGTCATTGGATAATGGCCCGGCCGCACCGCCGCCCCGGCGTGCCGTCGCCGAGTGGAGGCCATTCCTTGAAGCGCGACAAGTCGCCCACCCTGCCCGGGTCGGGCGCCACCGACTACGCGCGTTACATGCGGACCGACGTGCTGCTCGGACTGCAACGACAACCGGACGAAGTCATTCACCGCGATGAGTTGCTGTTCCAGGTGGTGCACCAGTCCAGCGAGTTGTGGCTCAAACTGGCCGCCGCCGAGGTGACCGAGACGACCGCGCGGGTGACCGCCGGGGACCTGGCCACGGCACAGGCCCTGCTGACGCGGGCGGCGCTCGCCGTACGGCTGGTCACCGACCAGTTGGAGATGTTGGGCCACCTGTCTCCCGGGGACTTCCAGGCGATGCAGCCCGCGCTGGGCAACGGGTCCGGCGCCGAGTCGCCGGGCTGGCGGCACGTCCAGGCGGCCAGCCGGAAACTCGGCCGCGCCTTCGCCGATCACCTCGCCGCCCACGGGACGACCGCGGTGGACCTGCGACCGGCGGACCGCGCCGATCCGGCCTGCCGGCTCGCCGAGACGATGGTGGAGTGGGACGAGCGGGTGGCGCTGTGGCGCTTCCGGCACTACCAGGTGGCGCTGCGGGTCGGCGGCCACGCCCCGGCCAGCACGCCGAACAGTTCGGCGGCCGTGCTCGCCAAGCTCGTCGAGCACCGGTTCTTCCCGGAGCTGTGGCAGGCCCGACTCCACTCCCCCGGCACCGACCCGCTCTGACGGCCCCCGTCCGCCGCAGGGCCGAGGGCGCCTGCGTGCTTGTCGTCCCCACCTCGAAGGGCTGTCCGTGCACGAATTGACGAGCTGGTTGTCCGGAACGACGGATCCCCGCGCCTTCCCCTACGCGGCGGTGTTGCGAGAGTTCCACCGGGTCGGCAAACACTTCGTCGATCCGCGACTCCTCGAGTTGCTCGACGAGGCGCGGCGACGGCTCACCGGCTCCGGGCCGACCGGGAGCGGTACGGCGCCGGGGCTCCTCGACGACTTCATCGATGTCACGCTCGACAAGTGGGACGGGCGGTACGACTACCGCAGCTATCTGGCACTGCGTCTGCTGCGGTTGCCGTCCGGCGAGGACGACCCGGCCGCGACCGGGGACGACGACACCACCACGCGACACGCCCGCGACCGGTTGTTCGTCCGGCTGGTCGCCGACGCGCTGGCGTTCGAACTCGCCGCTGCCCGGGGCGCCGCCGACCTGCTCCCGCTCCAGCGTCCCGCGTGGACGGTGGTGGTCAAGCGCTGCCGGCTCGGCGTCCGGGCCGCCGCCCCCGCGCTCCTGCGGCTCGGCTGCCAGGCGTCGCCCGACGACGGCACCCCGGCTGATGCCGCAGCCGCACTGCACGCCCTCGCCGCCACCCTCGATCCCCCGGCGGACGTACCGCTGCGACTGAGCATGTTGCCGGTCCACGTGACACACGACGAGTACCTGTTCATCCGGGTGCTGCAAGCGTACGAGTGCCTGTTCGCCGCGCTCGCCGACGAACTCGGCGCCGCCGTCGCCGCGCTGGCCGACGCCCGGCCCACCCCCGCAGCCGACCGGCTGGCGTACGCCCACGATCTGCTCGACGGCGCCGGCCCGCTGTTCTCGCTGCTGGCGACCATGCAGCCGGAGTCGTTCCAGACGTTCCGGCAGTACACCGAGGGGGCCAGCGCCATCCAGTCCCGCTCCTACAAGCGGGTGGAGTCGCTCTGTCGGACCCCGCTCCAGGAGCGCCTCGACTCGGTGGCGTACCAGGCGGTTCCCGAGGTGCGGGCCCGGGTCCGGGCCGGCCAGGCGACGGTCGACGAGGCGTACCGCTCGGCCGTGGCCGACGGTCGGCTCGACGGCCCGGACCGACGTCTGGTGGCGCGGCGGATGGAGGCGTTCGCCAGCGCCCTGTTCCGGTGGCGGCACACCCACCACCGCATCGCCACCCGGATGCTCGGTCGCCGTTCCGGCACCGGCTACACCGAGGGCACGCCCTACCTGGCGGCGGTCCGGGACGTGCCGGTCTTCACGTCCGTCGACCCCCGTCCCGGCCCGTTCCAAGCCGTAGGAGGCCCGCGCGCATGAGCCCGCCCGAACCGGGACCCGGCAACACGCCGCGGTGCCTCGACGAGGTCACGCACGCCGCGCTGCGGGCGGAGTTCCCGGTGCTGCGAGACTGCGTGTACCTGAACAGCAACTCCACCGGCGCGGTGCCGGCCGGGGCCGAGGCGGTGTTGCGCGACTACTGGGCGACGCTGCGCACCTGGCGCGACGACGTCTGGCAGGGCTGGCACGTCGGCCTCGACCGGTACGCGGACTCGCTGGCCCGCCTTCTCGGCGCGCCACCCGGCAGCGTGGTCACCGACGGGAACCTCAGCACGCTGCTGGCCCGGGTGGCCTCCTGCTTCGACTACCGTCCGCCCCGCGACCGCGTCGTCACCACCGACCTGGAGTACCCCACCGTCCCGTTCATCTTCCGGGCGTTCCGCCGCTACGGCGCGCGGCTGGATGTGGTCGGTGACGGCGGCCCCCACCTCGACCAGGACGCCCTGGAGGCACGCCTCGACGAGCGGACGCTGCTGGTGTGCGTGTCGCACGCCAGCTTCACCTCCGGCGCCACCGTCGACCTGCCCCGCCTGGTCGCCCGCGCCCACGACGTCGGCGCGCTGGTCGTCGTCGACGCCTTCCAGACCGTCGGCGTGGTGCCGCTGGACGTCGCCGCCCTCGACGTCGACATCGTGCTCGGCGGCGCGCACAAGTGGCTCTGCGGTGTCGGCACCGCCTTCCTCTACGTCCGGCCGGACCTGGCGTCGACGCTGGAACCGGCGGCCACCGGCTGGCAGGCCGGGGACCGGGCGTTGACGTTCCAGCCGTCCGACGGTTGGGCGCCCGGCGCGCAGCGGTTCGCCGGCGGCACGCCGTACCCGCTCACCGCCCTGATCTCGCAGGTCGGCCTCGACCTGCTGGCGGGGGTCGGCGCCGAGGCCGTCCGGGCGCACTCCCTGGTCCTCACCCAGCGGGTCCTGGACCGGGCCGCGGCGGCCGGGATCCGTGTGGTCAGCCCCACCTCGCCCCAGCGCCGCGGCGGCGTGGTCTGCCTGGACGTCCCCGACGGCGAGGCGGTCAAGCACCGGCTGATCGCCCAGCGGCTGATCGGTAGCTGGCGCGGCTACCTCCGGATCGGGCCGCACGTCTACAACACCCTCGACGAGGTCGACGCGTTCATGGACGCGCTGACGAAGGAGCTGCACCGATGACCGTCGCCCTCTCCCCACGGGCGCTGATGAGCCTGCTCGTCAACGGCCCCAAGGCCATGGACGTGCTGGAGACCGCGTTCGACACCGGCCTGCTCGACGCGCTGGAGCCCGGCCCGGCCCGCCTCGACGCGCTCGCCACCCGGTTCGGGATGCGCCCGCTGCGGCTGTACAAGTTCCTCGACTGCCTGGAGAGTCTCGGCCTGCTGACCCGGGTCGAGTCGGGCGACGACATCGGCGCCACCACCTACCGGACCCTGCCCGGGTTGCGGGACACGGTCGCCGCGGTGGTCGGCCCGGGTGCGGTCGAGCGGGACCGGGACCGCTACCCGTGGCGGCTGCTGCACGGCCGGCTCGCCGAGAGCCTGCGCGGCGAGGTCAGCATCGGCGACGACGACTTCGCCTGGCCGCCCAGGACCGACGCCCAGACCGCCGACTTCGAACGCAGCATGGCCGTCGGGCTCGGCCCGGTGATCGAGACCGTCCGGCGGCACGCCGACGCGCTCTGGTCGGACCGCCACCGCCTGCTGGACGTGGGCGGCGGGGACGGCACGCTCGCCGCGCACATCCTGGACAGCGCGCCCCGGCTGCGGGCCGACGTCTACAACCTGCCCGCCGTGGCGCCACTCGTCGCGGCCACCCGCGTCGCCCGCGGCCACCCGGAGCGGCTCGGCTTCGTCGGCGGCGACTTCCTCGCCGAACCGCTGCCGTCCGGGTACGACGCGCTGTCCTTCGTGCGGGTCCTGCACGACTGGCCCGACGACGTCGCCCGCCGCCTGCTGGAGCAGGCGTACGCCGCCCTGGAGCCGGGCGGGCTGCTCGTCATCAGCGAAGAGTTGCGCACCCCGGACCGGCTGGCCATGCAGTTCTTCTGGAGCTACTTCCTCATCGGCGTGGACACCTGCGTCAGCCGGCTCCGCGAGACCGAGTTCTACACCGGGCTGCTCACCGAGATCGGCTTCGAGCGCATCGCGGTGCTGCCCGGCACCTGGGAGCTGGTCACCGCGTACAAGCCGGCCACGGCTGGTTGATCCGCGCGTCCCTCCTCACGCCGGCACGCCGGCGACGGCATCGGCGACGTTGCCCTGGTAGCAGGTCGTCGTGGAGATGGCGGGGGCGGTCGCCGGCGGGCCGTAGACGACGTACCGCTGGCCGGTCTGCGCGTTACGGCACTGGATCTGGACCCGGTAGGTGCCGGTGTCGCACTGGGCGGTGCCGCGACCGTAGTAGTGATTGCTGCCTTCGTGGACCCACTCCGACCAGGAGACACAACCGGTGACACCGGTCGCCGGAAGCGGATCGTCGACCGGGTAGACGCCCTCGGCGACGTTGCCGCTGTAACAGGTCGTGGTGGCGGTGCCGGGGGCGTTCACCGCGTAGCCGCCGTAGACGACGTACCCGACGCCGGTCTGGAGGTTGCGGCACTGGAGCTTGACCTTGTAGCGACCGCTGGCGCACTGCACGTTGCCCCGGCCGTAGTAGTAGCTGTTGCCACCCTCCTGCACCCATTCCACCCACGTCGTGCAGCCGGTGGCCGCGGCCTGGGCGCCCAGGTCGACCCGGGCGGTCGCGCCGGCGGGCGCGGGCGCGGCCAGGACGGAAAGGCCGAGCATCGTCGTCGCGATCAGCGAACGCACATACCTCGTCACACACGCCTCCTGACAACAGATGGAAGGATGTCGATAGTAACGCCGATCGGTCCGTGAGGGCTCGTCGCCGGCGGACCCGCACCGCCCGGGGACGGCACGGCTCAGGGGGTGTACGGGGCGTCGGTGTGGCTCAACTCGGTGACCGTGACGCCGGAGAGCCGGTAGACGGTGGTCCGCCTCGTGTCGAGCTCGGCCATGCTCGCGTCGTCGGAGCGGGTCAGCCAGACCACTGTGGCCTTCTGCCCGGCGATCCCGATCGAGGTGACCGGGGTCCGGTCGCCCAGGTCCACCACCGTGCGGTAGGCCGGCTTCCCGGCCGCGTTGTGCCAGAAGACGACGCTCCAGAACTGGCCGGTCCCGCCGGTGCGCACCACCACCGCGCGAGCGGCGTCGGCGGCCTTGTCGCCGTCCAGGTCGCCGACCGCGCAGGGCTTCTGGAGTGCGACGCCGGTGCCGTCCTCACCGTTCCAGATGCCGTCGAGCAGCGGAATGTGGTCGGTGTGGTCGTAGAACGGCGCCTTCGGGCTGCCCAGGTCGGCGCCGGCGAGCTGGCCGCAGGTCAGCGCCGGGACTGCCTTCGGCGGGGCCGGCTGCGGGTCGCTCGCGGGCTTCGCCGGCGCGGGGGCGGTCGACGTGGGGCCGTCGGCGGCCGGCGCGGACGCTGTGGCGTCGGGGGTCACCTCGCCGCCGGCCGGGGCTTCGGCCGGCGGCGAGGTGACGGTGCTGGTGGCGGTGGGGACGGATCCGGAGTCGCCGGCGCACCCGGTGGCGGATCCGAGCAGGGTGAGGGCGACGACAATCGGCAGGGTCCGGCGCATCTGCGGGCGGTGTCCTCTCAGAGATGGTGCCCGCACCGTACTGAGCCGGTGCCACCGCACCGGTTCCGCGCCGAGGGCTTCGGTGACCCCTGGACAGCCCGCCCTGGCCGGCGGCGCGGATCAGGCCGCCGGCCGCTCGTCCTCGGGGGTCACCAGGATCATCCGGCGACGCCGGGCAGCGAGGAACACCATGCCGCCGGCCACCAGCGCCGCGATGCCGACCGCGCCGACCAGCCCGGCCTGCGGCCCGGTGACCGGCAACCCGCCGGCACCGCCGCCACCATCGTCGCCGCCACCATCGCCGCCGCCGCTCTTCGCGGTCAGCACCACGGCGAACCCGTCCCGGTTGTCGCTGCGGTCCACGTCGGCCACCCGCGCCGGGACGGCGTTCGTGGGCAGCGCGGTCCGCGCCGCCGTGGAACGGTCGTCCGTCGCCCGCTCGGCGAGCGCCTCCACCCGCACGGTTCCGCCGCGCAGCGTCGCCGGCGCGGTGCCGGACGCCGGAGTCGTCACCAGGTTGTACAACTCGACCGCCGAGTAGGTCGTGTCGTTCGGATCGGTGTCCTCGGCGGCCGGCACGAGGGTGAGGCTCTCGTAGGTGCAGACCGCCGAGCGCCCGGCGTCGGCGAGCACGCACCCGGCCGGCTGCCTGGTGAAGGTCACGCCCTTGGGCAGATGCAGCGTGACCCGCACTCCGCTGACCGCCTTCCGGCCCTGGTTGGCGATGGTGTGCCACACCGCGCCGATCTCACCGGGCTTCAGCGTCCCGGTGGGCTCGGGCGTACCGTCGGCGCCGATCCGCACCGACTGCTTCACGTCCGGCGCGACCACCGAGAGGTCGGCACTGGGCTGGTCGACCAGTGCCAGCGGGAACCATCTGGTGTTGTCGGCCGGATTCGCGTCCTTCTCCGGCCCGATGGTGACCGACGCCTCGAACCTGCCCTCGTAGGGCTCCGCGGCCCCGTAGACAGCGGCGTCGATGGGAACGTCGACGGTTTCGCCCGGCCCCGGAATCAGCTCCGGCATCAGTTGGCAGTAGAACCCCCCGAAGTCGCCGTCACACTCACCCACACCCCCGGAATGCCAGATCAGCGCGACCGGCAGGGGGTCAGGGCCCTCCGGCGGCGGCTGGCGCACCCTGACGACGACGTCGCCCGGCGTCTCGTCCCCCCGGTTGCTGATCTTCAGGTGGACGACCTTCTTCTCGACCCCCAGCGCGATTCGTGTCCCGGACGCGTCCACCGCGAGGTCCGGACCCCTCGCCGCCGCCTCGGCGGCACCGGCGGGAGCAGCCACTCCGACGAGGAGGAACAGCGCGGCGATGACAGTGCGCGACAGCCGCCGACGACCAGAGTTCATGGCACAACCCCTTCGGGACGTGCGGACAGTGTGGCTGAGAACACTATCGGCAGTCGGCTCCCGTCAGTGCCCCTCGCGAGGCCGGCCCGGTGGCTCAGTCCGGGCGATCCGTGCCGGCCGCGGGCGCGCCCGGGCCGGGCCGGGTGGCCACCTGATCGGGGCGGAGTTCGGCGTGGCAGGCGCCGCAGCGATAGGCGGCCCGGACCGGGCCTCCGCAGCCGTCGTGCACCAGCAGCCGCGGCGGGCCGGCCGGCTCGGGATAGTGGCGGTCGCCCCACCACATGAGCTGGGCGACGACCGGGGTCAGCTCCCGACCCTTGGCGGTCAGGTGGTATTCGAAACGCTCGGGTCGCTGCTGGTAGGCGCGGCGTTCCAGGACGCCCTCGGCAACGAGGTGGCGGAGCCGCTGGGTGAGCACGGTCCGGGTGACCCCGAGGCTGTCGACGAGTTCGTCGAAGCGGCGCCGGCCGACCAGGACGTCCCTGAGGATGAGCATGGTCCAACGCTCGCCGATCACCTCAAGGCTGCGGGCGAGCGAGCAGGTCTGATGCGCGTAGTCCTGTCCCAGCATGAGATCGACGACCCTACACCCAGTGAGTTGCGTGAAGCGACTTATCGATCCTACGGTGAGTCGCGTGATGCTACTCGCTCGGTGCCCGGCATCCGGCGAGCCACTTCTGCCGGAAGGGCAACCGTCGCCATGACCACCTCCGAGACCCACCCCGCCCCTGCCGCCCGCGGACGCGCCCACCAGCGGTTCCTCGAACGGTACGGTCCCACCGCCCTGGTCACCGGCGCCTCCTCCGGCATCGGCCGGGAGATCGCCCACCGCCTCGCCGAACGCGGCTTCGATCTGGTGCTGGTGGCCCGCCGCGAGTCCGAGCTGCGTGAGCTGGCCGCCGACCTCACCGCCCGGCACGACACCGACGCGCACGTGCTGCCGTTCGATCTGGCCCGGCCGGAGAGCCTCGACGCGCTCGCCGCCGCGACCGTCGGCGCCGACATCGGCCTGTGCGTCGCCGCCGCCGGGTTCGGCACCTCCGGCCCGCTCGTCGCGTCCGACCTGCCCCGCGAACTGGAGATGATCCAGGTCAACTGCGCGGCGACGCTGGCCCTGAGCTGGCTGTTCGGACGGCGCTTCGCCGATCGGGGCCGAGGTGGGATCATCCTGCTCAGCTCCATCGTCAGCTTCCAGGGCGCGCCCAACGCGGCGAACTACGCCGCCACCAAGGCCTACGTCCAGACCCTCGCGGAAGGGCTGCACGCCGAACTCAAACCCCGTGGGGTCGACGTGCTCGCCTCCGCGCCGGGCCCGGTCGCCAGCGGCTTCGCCGACACCGCCGGCATGCGGATGGGCAGGACCCTGACCCCCGAGGACGTCGCGCAGCGGTCACTCGACGCGCTCGGCCACCGGCCCACCGCCTTTCCCGGCCTGCTCTCCCGCGTCCTCAAGGACAGCCTCGCCCCGCTGCCGCGCCGAGCCCGGGTACGCATCATGGGTGGCGTCATGGCCGGCATGACCCGGCACCGCCGCTGACGTCGCGCAGGCCGGCAGCACCTGGCCTCCGCTCGACTGCGGCCCGGGCACGACGGCGCCGCGGAGATTCCGATCCCCGGGATCGTGTGTACCATCTGGTACATGCACTACTCGGAGACGATCGTCACCACGGCGGGAACCGCCGCCGCCTGGGCCGTGGTGGCGGACGTGACGGACTGGCCCCGGTGGACGGCCTCCATGTCGGAGGTCGCGCCGCTCGACCAGCCGACCCTGGCCCCGGGCGGCCGGTTCCGCGTCCGCCAACCCGGCCTGCCCACGACCGTGTGGCGGGTCCAGGACCTGCAACCGGGCGCGTCGTTCGCCTGGGAGACGCACGCGCCGGGGGTGCGCACCTTCGCCTACCACCGGGTGGAGGCCCAGCCCGACGGGACGACCCGGATCAGCATCGGCATCGAGCAGAGCGGGGCACTCGCCTGGCTGGTCACGCTGCTGACCGCGTCACGGACGCGACGGTACCTACGGATGGAGGCGGCGGCGCTCAAAGCGGCAGCGGAGTCAGGGACCGTCCCGCCGCCGGCTCCAGCCGACGGGACGGCCACCGAGGACACGACGACCGACGGGGTGCGCCGCACCGGTGGTCAATGACGCCCGGGAGGCGCTGCTCGACCGCTGCGTCGGCCTCCTCAAGGACGGCGGGTTCAGCCAGCTCAGCCTCCGCGACATCGCGTCCGGCGTGGGCAGCAGCCATCGCATGCTGATCTATCACTTCGGCAGCCGGGAGGGCCTGCTCACCGAGGTCGTCCGACGGGTCGAGGCCGAGCAGCGCGCGGCGCTCGCGGCCCTCGCCGCGGAGCTCGACGACCCGGTCGAGACGAGTCGCCGTTTCTGGCAGCGGCTGGCCGATCCGGCCCTGGCGCCGGCGGAGCGGCTGTTCTTCGAGATCTACGCGCACGCGCTGTTCGAGAAGTCGTGGACCGAGCCCTTCCGCGCCTCGGTGATCGCCGCCTGGGCGGGCCCCGTCGAGGAGTTGTTCGTCCACTTCGGCTGGGCCGCCCCGGAGGCCAGGCGGCGGGCCCGGTTGAGTCTCGCCGCGACCCGTGGCCTGTTGCTGGACCTGCTGATCACCGGTGACCGAGGCGTCCTGGACGATGCCGCCGAGTTGTTCGCCCAGCTCGTCACGGCACGACCACCGACAGCGGCGTGAGCACGGCCGGGGCCGCCGGACCCGGCCGCCGGGAGTCCCCGACCCGCACCCCGTTCCGTCGGACGTCACCGGCTGCACCGGGGTTGATCGCCGGCCAAGCTGGACCGTCAGACGGGGGCCGCACCCCTCCGTGCGGCGCCGGAACTGCCACCCGGGAGAACGGGTCGACGTCGGTGCACCGCCGACACCGGTTGAACTGAGCCGCGATCCTGCTGCCTCGCGGACAGCCGCTCAACCCACCCCGAGCATCGCGACGAACTGAGCGACCGTGGTCGGGGCGCGAGGGTCGCGGGCAATCTCGGCGAGAATGTCCCGGGCGACAGGCCGGTACATGATCTCGGCGGGCGCGGTGCGCTCGGCCTCGGTCACCATGCGAGCCGCGTTGCCGGCATCCCCGGCGTGCAGGTAGGCGCGGGCGACGTCGAGCAGGTGCGCGGCGCGGTGCTCTGCGGGCAGCCACCGCCAGCCGGACCGCGCGATGGCCCTCTCGTGCCGGACGACCGCCGCGTGAGCATCGCCGGCTTCGACGGCTGCGGCGACACGGGCCAGGTCGACGGCGGTGGGCCCGAACCCGGTGCGGTGATGGTCGTACCCGTCACCGACCCGCTCCGCCATGCCGGCGGCCTCGTCGAACAGCTCGCCGGCGGCGGCCTCGTGCCCGTCCTGCGCCGCCGCCAGACCGGCCTGGACGAGCAGGGCCCCGCACAGGGACAGCTCCGCCGGCGTGCCGTGCTCGACCACGGGCGGAGCGATCCGGTACGCGGCGGCGAGCAGTGCCGACTTCGCCTCCCGCGCCCGCCCGAGCGCGCGCAACACCTGACCGAGCTGCACGGCCGCGGCGGCCACCAGCTCCCGGTCGCCGGTGGCGGCGAGCATCGCCCGATCGACGGCCAACCACGCCAGCTCGGCGTCACCGAGCTTGACCAACACAGAAGCAGTGATCCGGTACGCCTCGACCAACGGCACCCGACCCGCCACCGGAGCCTCGGCGTGGGTGCGCTGGGCATGGGTGAGCAGGTCCGGCACGAGGTCGACCACCTGCGGGTAGCGGGCGTACTGGAAAGTCGTCCACGCGTACCCCACGTCCCGCAGCATCCGGTCCACCGGCACCACCGGGCGGTCCACCCGCTTGCCCAACGGGATGTCGTAGCGGGACAACGCCGCCCTGATCCGATCGACGCCGTCGCCGCGATTCATCGGCTTGACCACCTCGACGTCGAGGCCGACCAGAGCGGCGGCGTCGATGCGCAGCACGCGGGCGATCTCCTGAAGTGTGGACAGCTTGTCCAGCCGCCGGACGCCGCGTTCGACCTTGTCGACCCAGCTCTTCGACTTGCCGAGGCGGTCGGCGAACACCTGCTGCGACAGCTTCCGCCGACCCCGCCAGTACGCCACCCGCCGCCCCACCGGCAGCAACTCACCGCTGCCCACGACGCCACCGCCGATCCGGCAGCGCCCGGGTGGTTTCCTCCACCGGAATGCGATCCGCCTCCGCCTCGGCCAGAAGCCGCCGCTTCGCCGCCTCCCGCTCGGCCGCCTGGATCTGCTCACCCCGGCTCACCGCCGGCTCGTCGCCCTTACCCGACATTCCCCACCTCCGCCGCACCAGGTGACGGAAAAGCTACGGAAGGCTACGCGCCGGAAGGGTAGGGTTCGTACCCCTGGATCACGAGACGAGGCCGACCTTCATCGCCAGGTCGTGCGCCTCCTCCCGGGTGGAACGTGGGCCGTCGAGCAGATCCAGCGTGATCTGGCGGGCGTACCCGTTGAAGCGGATCGTCTCCGGTGCCGACTGGTACGCCTGCCCGAGGAAAGCCACTGCCGCTTCCGTGTCGTTCTTGCCGTAGTGCGCCCGCGCGACCTCGATGAGGTGACGCGCCCGGCGCGGCCTCGACGGAATCGCCGCCGCGTCGTGGCGACGCGCCTGCCGCACCGCCTCACCGGACTTCTGCAACTCCACCGACACCGTGACCGCGTGAGCCCCCATGACAACCCGCGAGAACGACGTCTGCGGCTGGTAGAAGTCCGCCGGAAGTCGATGGGCCACCCGGTCGGCGCGGTCCCAGAACCGCCAGGCCCGGCCCTCCTCGCCAGCGCGGGCGGCGGTATAGGCGGCCTCGAAGTTGACCGCACCCCACAACGCCAACAGATTGGGGTTCGCATCGTCCGTGTACGGCTCCAGAGCCGACAGAACGTCCAGGGTGACCACCATGGCGGTGTCCCAATCCCCCGCGTCCCGGTGCACCTGGCACAGGAACCACCCCGCGCACGCCACCGCCTCCGGATCACCGGACTCCTGCGCCGCCACCATCGCCCGGTCGGCGACCCGCCACAGCAACTCGGCGGCGGGTTGGTAGGCGAGGAACATCTGTGCCAGCCCGAGCGTCTCCGCCAACAGGGCCTGCGCCTGTCGACGCTCGCCGCCCTCGTACACGATCGCGGCACGTTGCACGTCCCGCAGCAGCCCCGGCAGCACACCGCCCAGCACCGTCCGATGATCCGACGCCTGATGACGTGCCCGCCACGCTGCGTCGAGACGCGCCCTGAGGCCGGACAAGGATTCGGGAGGCACATCGGCGGAGATCGAGAAGCGATTCACCGCATCCCGCACCGACGCCAGCGCCGGATGCTCCGGCCCGTTCACCACGGCCGACCGGTCGCTCAACTCCCCGACCAGGGCAGACACGTCGACCTTGAGAGCACGCGCCATGCGGTCCAACATGTGCACCCGCGGCGGCAGGATCCGATCCGTCTCCACCGCCTTGACCCACTCGGCGCTGCGACCCACCAGGCCACCGAGCACCGCCCGCGTCTTCCCGGACCGCTCCCGGTAGACCTTCAGCCGCTGCCCGAACGTCAACTCCGGCAAGGAATCCATCCCGGACCTCCTCGTAGCGCGGAATGCACCACCGACCCACCGACCCACCGGCCGTCGTCACGCCTACGCTACCGAGCCTCCGCCCGCCCTCCTAGCCCTCACACGCCAGTGCTGAAGTGCTGCGATGGCCAGAGTCCTCCGCCGTAGCCCCGATCTGGGCCTACGCATCCCCCACGCGGGGCCAGATGCTCGTCGAATGCAGGAAAACGACCAACCACCCCGAGGCCCACTGAACTGCGCCGCTCGAAGTTGTCGGACCCCGCTGGTAGAACCACCGCAATCCAGGATGATCTGTTGGAGGTGATCATCCCCTAACTCAAGGGAGAAGAGCCTGGATCCGAAGGCGCTGGTCATCAGTCTCGCCGCTGGCGGCGTGGCCACGTGGGCCACCGGCAAGATCGTGAAGGAGCTGAAGGTCCCTGCCTACGCAGCACCGCTCGTGGGCACCGCCGTCACCATGGCCGTCAACAAGGTCGCCAAACGGCTGTTCTGACGGCTGGCGCCGCCGCCGGGATGTCAGGTTGGACCAGTTGACGCACTGCCTGCGACCGTTTCGGGTCTGCTGCTGTCAGGCTGAGATGGACCCGGCCGGCACCGCGCTCCACTCCCGGATCCGGTAGGTGTCAGACGATCTGACGGGCACCCGGCCGGGCCGGGGCCGCCGAGGGCGACCCCGGCCGCGACTCAGCTCCCGCAGATGCCGTATCCGTTGAGGCTCCACGAGCCGGCGAAGCCGTCGGCGTCCTCGTCCGCCCGCACCCGCACGGTGTTCCCTCCGGTGATGTTGATCGCGCTCGACAGCACCTGACCGTTGCCGGCGATGATGTCCGCGCCCGCGCTGTAGAGGCCCTTGCCGGCCGGGCACGCCTTGAGGTGGGTGTCGGACGGGTCGCTCGCGCTCGTCCCTGTCACCGCGACCCGCTCCAGCCCGGCGGGCGCGTTGGCGCAGACCGCGATCGAGGTGGCGCTCCAGCCGGCCGGCGAGGTGCCCTGCACCGCGACCGCCCGGACCGTCACCGACGTCAGGTCAAACGACGGCACCACCCGGCGACCGGTACGACGAGGCGGAAGTGCTGGACAACCTGGGCGACAGCCTGCGCGCCGCCGGTGACCTCGACGCCGCGCGCCGGGCATGGCGGGAGGCGCTGGTGATCTTCGACGAGCTGCGCCATCCGGACGCCGACCGCCCCCGGGCCAAGCTGGCCGCCCCGGCGGCGGCGCGCGGCGGCGCGCTTCCGGCACCACGGTAACTGGTGCACCGCGACAGTGGTACGGGTCGGGCCGGTCGCGTCCGACCGGCTGACCGAGCAGTTCCGTCGGACCGTCGTGCCATGCTGCCGCTCACCCCAGGGCGAGGAGCGGAGCGGATGGCCACGGTGATCGTGCGGGACGAGACAGCGACGGGCAGGGCGATCGACCAGTGGCCGTTGACCGGCCTGCCGGAGCGCATCTCCGCGCGGGAGATGGTCCGGTTGCGTGTCCGCGAGGAGGTCGCGCGGTTCAACGCCGACCAGGCCGAGATCTTCCGCGGTCTGGTGCGACCGACCGACGCGGAGGCGACGTTGAACGGCTACCGCGTCGGTCGGGGCCGGCGGCTTGACTGGGAGCGTCAGGCGGACGCGGCCTGTGCCGCCTTCGCCCGCAACGGCTTCGTGCTGCTGGTCGGTGACCGGCAGGTCGAGGACCTGGACGAGGAGATCGACCTGCTCGCGGATCCCGAGGTGGCCTTCGTGCGACTCGTTCCCCTGGTGGGGGGCTGACGTGGGTGACTGGGCGCGGCTGCTTCCCGCGCTGGGCGCGGCGGACCGCCGGCGGGTGGAAACCGGTCTGGTCGACGCGGATGCCCGGATTCGGGCGGTGATCGGGAGAACGACCACCTACTACTGGGGCGCGTCGGTGACCCGCACGCCGGAGTGGGCCGGCACCGGGTCGTGGTCGGCCGAGTGTCGCCGCCGCGCCGCACTGGCCATGCACCTGGAGGCGGCGACCAGCCCGCGCCCGACCGCGCTGAACGACGTCCTGCGAAATCTCGCGGACGGCGGGCTCGACTGGACCCGGGCGGATCTTCTCTGGTGCCTGGAGGTGGCCGGGCGGGGGCACGGCTACGAAGACGGCGCCCACCTGGAGTTGCCGGCGACGATCGCCACGCACCTGGCTCCCGCCGACCTGGCCGGTCTGGCGCCGGCACTGTCGGCTCTGTTCGCCGAACTCACCGCGCACCACGTCCCGTCGGCCGGCCCTCGGCGCCGGGTCGTCACGCTGATCGGGGAGGCGCTCGACCGCGCCACGGGTCGTCGCGTGCCGTCCTGGTTGCTGCACCACGGGGACGAGTTCGGTCCGCTCGTCCGCGCCGGCCTGGGTGACGTCCTCGCCGCGCCGGGTGTGCCCGAGTTGCTGACGCACTGCGCCTCGCTCGACAAGCCGGCGGCGTCGGCGCGGTGGCTGCGCGTCCTCGACGGGCACCTCACGAGCGCCACCGACGGGAGGACGGCGGTCCGCGCGGTGCTGGAGGCGTTCGTCGGGCACCGGCGGTCCGTGCACGACGACACGGACCGTCTCCTCCGTGGCCTGGCATGGGCGCTGTCCCGGGAGTCGGGCGAGGCGGCGACCGACCTGCTGGCCGGGGTCACCGCCGTCGCCTCGGCCGCGCCCCGCCAGGCGTCCGGCTTCCCGCACGCCCAACGCACCGCGATCGCGGCCGTGCGACTGCTCGCGGAGCGCGACGGTGAGACGCCGGTGCGGACCCTGGCGCGGCTCGCGGTGACGGTGAAGAACAAGGCGGTACGCAGTCGGGTGCAGACCGCGTTGGCGCACCTCGGCGCCCTGCGGGGATGGTCGCTGAGCGAGGTGATGGAACTCGCCGTCGACGACCACGGGCTCGACTCCGACGGCTGCCGGCGGACCCCGGTCGGCCCGTACGAGGCGACGGTGCGGGTCGAGGGCGAGAAGGCGCGCCTGACCTTCGCGCGCGGCGGCACCGCGCTCAAGGGCGTCCCGGCGGCGGTCAAGGAGACGCACGCCGACGAGCTGAGGCAGCTACGTGACCTGGTGAAGAGCGTCAACGCGACGCTGGTCTCCGAGCGCCAGCGGGTGGAGGCGCTGCTGTCCGAGGAGCGCACCTGGGCGTACCCGGACTGGGTGTCCCGCTTCCTGGACCACCCGGTCACCGGGACGTACGGGCGGCGGCTGCTCTGGGAGACCAGCGCCGACGGGCGCGAATGGTCGGCGGGTCTGCCCCGCGAGGACGGCGACGGATGGACGATCGCCGGTCTCGACGGACGGCCGGCGCGCGGTGACCGGGTCCGGCTGTGGCACCCCGTCCGCGCTCGCGTGGACGAGACTCTCGCCTGGCGTGAGCGCGTGCTCGCCACCGGCCTGACGCAACCGTTCAAGCAGGCGTTCCGCGAGGTCTACCTGCTCACGCCCGCCGAGGAGCGGACGAGCACCTACTCCAACCGGTTCGCCGCGCACATCCTGCGCTACCGCCAGGCCAACGCGCTCATGCGCGCCCGGGGCTGGCAGGCCGGCTACCTCGGCACGTGGGACGGCGGCTACGACAGCGAGGCCACGAAACTCTTCGGCGGTGGCGCGTGGCGGGCGTCCTTCCACCACCAACTGGTCGACGCCGACGACCCGGGCGACTACGACGTCCACTACTGCTCCACCGACCAGGTGCGCTTCGCCCGGCAGGACGGCGCGACCTGGCGGCCCGCACCGGTCGCGGACGTACCGCCGCTGGTGTTCACCGAGGCGATGCGGGACGTGGACCTCTTCGTCGGCGTCACCTCGATCGCCACCGACCCACAGTGGGCCGACCGCGGCGAGGACCGGTTCCGGGACTACTGGCACCGCACCGTCGTCGGGCCGCTGACCCCGTCGGCGCAGGTACGCCGCGACGCCCTGGCCCGGCTGCTTCCCCGCATGGCCATCGCCGGCCGGGTCACCGTCGCGGACCGGTACCTGCACGTCCGCGGAAACCTGCGCGGCTACCGGATCCACCTCGGCTCGGGCAACATCATGATGGAGCCCAACGACGCCTATCTGTGCATCGTCCCCGCACGTGGGGGCACCGGGCGGCTGCACCTGCCGTTCGAGGACGACCCGATGCTGTCGACGATCCTGTCGAAGGCGATCATGCTGGCCGCCGACGACAGGATCACCGACCCCACCGTGCTGCGGCAGCTCGCCTCATGACCGACTGGGCGCGCCTGGACGTCAGCTACTGCCAGTACGAGGTGACCACGGTGCCGGGCGCCGTCGGCCTGGGGATCCACACTGTCGGTGACACCCTCGTGCAGGTGGGCGGGCCGAGTCAGGTCACCGGCTTCTGCGGTGTCCACACGGGTTGGATCGAGGCACGCCTACGGGTGTTGTCCGGGCCGCCGACGGACGTGCCCGCCGGTTGGGACGCGATCAGCGAGGCGACCCTGTGGAGCCCCAGCGGTCGGGTGTCGGTCATCGGCCTGATGGGCGGCGTCGCCGAACCCCTCGTCGACGTCGCCGTCCCGCGCGGGCTGATCCGGGTACGGGTGCACGCCCGCCACCGTCTGGGCGAGACGGTGCGCACCGACGACGACCCGCCCGAGCAGCACGAGTTGCACCTCTGGGCGGTGCGCGAGGAGACGCCGTGGCGCACCGTGCTGGCCGACCGTGAGGTGCGCGGCTGGGAGCAGAAGCCGGCGAAGGCCGCCGAGTGGGCGATGCTGTCCCTGGTGCCGCGCCCGTCCACCCGGCCGGCGTTCCTGCCGCCGCTGCCACCCGACCCGTACGAGGACGACACCGGCCTCGCCCGGGTGACCGTGGTCCGCCACCGGCCGGCACCGGTCGACCTGCCGGTGGGCGTGCTGCCCGTCGGTGACCTCCAGGTGCGCCTTGAGCGGGTCGACGCGGAAACCCTCCGGTGGTCGTGGGCGACCGCCGACGCACCGATCTTCCCCGAACCGCTGACCACCCTGCCGGACGACGAGCCCACCACGGTACGGCTGACGACCGGCCCGGACGGCGTCACGCTGCGGCACGAGGGCGTGCGGGGCCGGCACGCCGTCGCCCTCGGCCTGATCTGGGACCACCTGCTCGACGGCACCGGGGCGTACCCGTGGGTCGAGACCCTGCGGGGGCAGGCCGCCGCCGCGACCGCGCGGGTCGAGGAGTACCGCCGGCTGCGAGCCGAACAGGAAAAGAAGCGGTGGGGAGGTCCTCCGCCGTCGGATCGTGTCCGCGAACTTCGCGGTCAGGCACAGCCCCTGGCGCGCCTCGACCGCCGGTTGCTCGACCGCATCGACGCGCTGCCCGCCGACCGCCAGCGGGAGGTGGCCTGCTGGGCGGCCCGCCGCGCGATGCGGGTAGCCGGGCTGGAACAGCTCAGCTGGATCGCCGAGGCTCTCGCCGCCGCCGAGGACGGCCGTCCACTGCCCCACGCCTTCACCGGGCAGGGTGGCACCGCCGCGTACCACCGCCTGCTGTCCGACCCCGAGGTGCCCCGCACCACCATCCCGCTCCGGCCGGACCCGAAGGCGTTCGGCGCGCAGGGTGTCACCGAGATGCTCCAGCAAGCTGCCGCGTTCCCCGCCCTGACCGCGCTGGTCAACGACGATCCGTTGGCCGCCGCGATCGACGCTGTTCACGACGCGGCGATCGCCCACGGCGACGACCGTGACCGCTTCCTCGCCGAGGCCCATGCCGCTCTGCCCGGGAACTGCTCACTCTTATGATCACGGCCATGTCGAGCGCGTTCACCGCCTTGTGGACCCAAGACGTCTGCCGGGAGCTACGCCGGCACCGGGTCGGCGAGCGGCCTCCGGTGGCGTTCAGCGGGGGGCACCAGTCGCTGCCCAGCTGGACCAGCGTCGGGGTCGGCGACGACGTCTTCGCGCTGCACGTCAACCGGTGCGTGGTCTACCTGGTGAGCCGCCTGCGCGTTGTCGACAAGCAGCGGCGCGACTGTTGCGGCGCCGCTCCCGCAACGTGGCGTGACCCGTCCTGTCCGGGTCACGAAGCCTGGGCGATGCTCGGCGCCGATGGATGTGGGGCGAGCCCGGTGCACGTCGACGCGACACCGGTCCGTTTCGACGTCGCCGTTCCCGGCGACCTGCTCGGCGCGCTGACCTGGCGCAACCGGCGCGGAGAACCGCGCACCCTGAAGTACGTCGTCAACGGCCGTCTGGAACGCTCCGTCAGCCTCCAGGGCGTCTACCGCCTGACCGACGAATCCGCCGCCCTGTTGGGTGCCCTGCTCGACGGGTCGCCGACGCCGGGCCCGATCCGTAGCTGAATGTCCGTGAGTTCGGCACCGGTGCCTCGCCCGTGGACGACCTGGTCGCCAGGTCCGCGACCACTACGAGAGCACCACCGGGGGAAACCACGCGGCCGATGATGGACTTCGACGAGCGTGACCTCGTCGACTGGGCGACGCGTCGCCGTGTGCGCCCTAGCTCCAGGCCAGCAGCGTGCCGACCTCGGTGTTACCGACGCGTGGCGACAGCCTTCCGTCCGGTCGGGCGGATGATCCACGCGTCGGGTCAGTCGTCCCACCTGCCATTGCACAAACGCGTCGATGCTGCCCGTCGACGCCATGGCGGCGGCGATGTCGCAAGGGCTGTCAGCCGGCGGTGCGGTCGAGCAGTTGCAGCAGATCGTGCGCGGCCAGCTCGACGTCCTTGTGGTGCCACTCCGAGGCGCGGTAGACGCAGGCGATGAGCCCGGAGCGGTGAACGCGGCGGAAGTCGCCGTACGCGAAGGCGTAGCGCCCCTTCGTCTCCTCGCTCGCCCCGTCCGTGCAGGCGAGGAACCAGTCGCCGTACTCGGCCCACGAGTGCGCGTCGAGGTAGGCGTTCTCGTCGGCGGCCCGGGGCTGCGCCTCACCCCAGTCGCTGTCGAGAACATACTGTCGGGCTTCGATGAGCCGCCGAGCGCGGGCGACGGCCGCGCTGTTCACCGAGTACGAGGCCATGACCGTCAGGATTCCCCGGAATGCGATCTGCTACGCCTCACGAACCCCGCGCGCTCAAAAACCCGCGGTGTCCGGCAGGGCTGGAACACCTGTTGCCGAGGCCCGTCGGACGCGCTGGCCGAGAGTGCTGCGTGACGTCGGCGCCGTCCCGCTCTGGATCGTGCTGCTGCTCGTGGTCGATGTTGCCGGAGCCGCTGTCCCCGATCCCGCACCCCCGGGCCTGCTCCCAGCGTCACACCCGGGCCTGGGCGAGGTCGCCGCCGGCGGTGGCTCGAATGGTCCGGGGCCAGGTCCATGCGGCGCGCAGGATGAAGGCCAGGAGCAGCACCTCGAGTCCGATGGAGAGGCCGTAGAAGTAGGAGTAGGTCCAGGACTCGCCGTCCGCGTTGTACACCGAGACGGGGATGTAGAGCGTTGCCACGACGAGGTTGGTGGCGCGGTTGACCCGGGCGGGGAGTGTCGCGGAGAGCAGGATCATGAGGATCGGGATGGCCATGAGCGTGAGCGAAAGGGCGACAAAGGTCGGGCCGGTGTCGAACTCATGAACGACCCCGACCAGGATGTCGTCGATGAAACCGGGCTTGTACAGGGCGAGGTAGTCGACGTAGATGTAGAGGAACATGAAGCTGGCCCAGGCCGCGGCGAGCTTCGCCTGGACCGGGATGTGCGCTTCCTGGAGCGCACCGGCTGATTTGTCGGTTCTGGTCATCACGTCTCCTGTTGCTGGCGTCAGCCGGGTGGCTCACTCGATGTCTCAACCATGACCAGCGTTGCCGGGCGCCACATCCGCTTGCGGGCTCGCGCTGTCCTGGCCGCCGGCACGGGACCTCCGCCGTACTTTCGACTGATCCGACCGAGCGGCGGCCCCCCTACGTTGTCCGGGAGGGGGAAGCATGCTTGCTGGGATCTGGGCTGAGCCGCGCCCCGCACGCCCGCCGGTGCGGGTCTGGCGGGACTGGGCACTGTCCTCGGCTCTTGTCGCGATCTCGCTCGTCGAGGTACTCCTGCGCGACGACAGGGCATGGGCGCCGCTGCTGGTCGGTGTCAGCGTCGTGGTCGCGGCGTGCCTGCTGTGGCGACGCACGCGACCGCTGGCCGCGGTCACCGTTGCCTTCGGAGCCGTTCTCGCGTTCGACATCGCGAGGATCGCGGTCATCGATACCACCGGCCTGCTGGGCATCGGCGGTCTGCTGGTGTTGCCCTACGCCCTGCTGCGCTGGGGGGCAGGTCGCGAGGCTGCCCTCGGGCTCGGCATCATCCTGATCTGGCTACCCGTCACCCTCATCGCGGACCCGACCTCACCCGCGGAGAAGGTCGCCGGTTACGGCTTCTTCCTGTTCTCGGCCGCGCTCGGCGCGGCAGTGCGCTACCGCACCAGAAGCCACGACCGCGACATCGAGCAGGTGCGGCTTCACCAGCGCAACGAACTCGCCCGCGAACTGCACGACACGGTCGGCCACCGCGTCCTGGCCATCGCCGTCCAGGCACAGGCAGGTCGCGCGCTGTCCGCCGCGGATCCGAAGCGCGCGCTGGCCACCCTGGTCACCATCGAGGAAGAGGCGTCCCGGACGCTCAAGGAGATGCGAGCCCTCGTGGGCGTGCTGCGCGACGGAACGGACGCCGATCTCGCCCCCCGGCGAGGAGTGGTGGACGTCAAACGACTCGCTCGTCCCGGCGGCGAGGTGCTGGGCGTCCGCGTGCAGGTCTCCGGTGACGCCGAGGCCGTTGAGCCGGCAGTCGGCACCGCCCTCTACCTGATCGCCGCCGAGGCGGTCACCAACGCGACCCGCCACGCCTCCGGCGCCACCCACGTCACCGTCGACGTCACCGCATCCCGCAGCCAGGTGCACCTGCGAGTGCACGATGACGGTGAGGCGACCACGACCAGCTCGCCGCACGCCGGCTACGGGCTGCGCGGCATGGCCGAGCGGGCGAGCCTGCTCGGCGGCACCCTCCGGGCGGGACCTGACCCGGACGGCGGCTGGAGCGTCGACGCCAAGCTGCCCCGGACGGCGCGCACGTCATGACCATCCGCGTGTTGGTCGCTGACGACCAGGACATCGTCCGGGCAGGGCTCTGCATGATCTTGGACGCCCAACCGGGCATCACCGTCGTCGGCCAGGCCGCCGACGGTCGCCGGGCGATCGCCATGGCCCGTTCGCTGCGTCCCGACGTGTGCCTGCTGGACATCCGCATGCCCGAGGTCGACGGGATCGAAGCCACCCGCCAGCTCGCTGGCGCCGACGTCGCCGACCCGCTGCCCGTCGTCGTCATCACCACCTTCGACCTCGACGAGTACGTCTACGGCGCGCTGAAGGCAGGCGCCCGAGGCTTCCTCCTCAAGGACGCCGGCGCCGAGATGCTCGCCCAGGCCGTCCAGGCCGCCGCCCGCGGCGACGCCCTGATCGCACCGAACATCACCGCGCGGCTCCTGTCCTCCTTCGCGAACAGCCGCCCGCGCTCGATGCCACCTGAGCCTGTCGAGCCGCTGACGGCCCGCGAGGAACAGGTCCTGCTGGCTGCCGCTCGCGGGCGGACCAACAGCGAGATCGGCGACGACCTGTTCATCAGCCTCAGCACCGTCAAGACCCATATCGCCGCTCTGATGCGTAAGCTCAACGCCCGCAATCGCGTCGAGATCGTCATGTGGGCCTACGAGACACGCCGCGTCGACACCTGACCGGCGCCCGCATACTCGAATCGCGGAAACAGGAGCACCCGGGAGCCGGCTAGGCAGGGGACTGCAAAGCCGGCCGTTCGGGCGATGCGAAGGATACTGCGAAACGGAGTGTCCCCGGTCGGTGGGGACCCGGCCCCACCGATCCGGCCAGGCTATCGGACGCCTTCGGGGCATGTGCCAAAGGTGATCGTGGGGAACTGATGCGGGGCGCTGCTTTCTCGCCTAAGATGCGTCACGTAAACATCGATGTTAATCAATGGTAAGCCTCGGTGGTCGAGGCCAGTTCACTGGCAACCACGGGCCCCGCATTCACCGACCCCGATTGGAGTACCCCGGATGAACTGGCGTCCAACCATCGCCGCACTCACCGGCCTGTGCCTCGCGCTCGCCACCGCACCAGGCCCCGCCGGGGCCGCACCCGCACCCCCGGCATCTCGGCGTGCCGCTCATGTGAACGTTCACACCGACTCGCTCGCCGGCCCACCCGGCGCGCCCCCCGGGGTCTGCCCGGGCGGCACCGGCTACGGCCCACCCCTGCCGGCCAGCTCCGTGTCCGCGACGAAGATTCAGAGCGGGTTCTCGTTCCTCGAAGGACCGGTCTGGATCGCCGACGGCGGCTACCTGCTGATGTCCGACATGGCCGCGGGCACCGGGCCGAACAACGTGCAGCCCTCCACGATCCGCCGGTTCACCCCGCCGGCGAGCTTCGACACCTTCATCGCCAACGCCGGCAGCAACGGCCTGGCGCTCAGCCCCGACGCCCAGCAGATCATCGCCGCCACCCACGACCAGCGGAACGTCTCCGCATACCGGCTCAGCGACCAGGCCCGCAGCACCGTCGCCGCCGACTACCAGGGCCGGGCGTTCAACTCACCCAACGACGTCACGGTCCGATCCGACGGCGTCGTCTACTTCACCGACCCCAACTTCCAGCGCGGCAACCGACCCGACCAGATGAGCGGACGCACCAGCGTCTTCCGCGTCTCCGGCGGCCAGGTGTCGCTGGTGGACGACCGGCTGCGGCAACCCAACGGCATCGCGCTCTCCCCGGACGGCAGCACGCTCTACGTGGGCGCCTACTCCGAGAACAAGATCTACAAGTACGTCGTCCAGCCCGACGGCAGCACCGGCACCCGCAGCGTCTTCGTGAACTACCTCGGCGGTCCCGACGGGGTCACCATCGACTGCGCCGGCAACGTGTACTGGGCCTCCGGCTCGGACGGGCTGATCCACGTCTACTCGCCAGCCGGCGCGCAGCTCGGCACGATCCGCTCCGGCGGCACCGGCACCACCAACGCGGCGTTCGGCGGACCCGACCGGCAGACCCTCTACATCACCTCCGGCCGAACGAACGACTCCGGCCTGTACAGCGTGCGACTCAACGTCCCCGGCTACCCGTACTGACCAGGAACCTCGGAAGGAAGGAAAAGCACCCGTGCGGATTAGTGCTCACCAGCTCCGACACCGCGTCCCGCTCGCCCTGCTGATCTGCGCCGGCACCATCCTGACCGGCGTACCCGCCAACGCCGCGCCGGCCGCGCCGGCGACCGGGAGCCGGCAGGCGGCCCGGCTCGCCGCCGACACCAGCCCGCCCACCCGGCCGACCGGCCTGCGCAGCACCCGGCTGACCTGCCAGTCCGTCACGCTCTCCTGGTACGCCTCCCGGGACAACGTCGGCGTCGCCTTCTACGACATCTACCACGACGGCCAGCTCGTCACCTCGGTCTCGGGACGGACGCTGACCGCCACACTCAGCGTCGTGCAGGGTGTCACCTGGGGGTGGTACGTCAACGCCCGCGACGCCGCCGGCAACGTCTCGCAGGCCAGCTCCACGCTCTCGGTCACGCCGCCGTTCTGCCAGCAGGACACGTCTGCGCCCAGCACGCCGACCAACCTGGCCACGACGGTCAACGGCACGGACGTGACCCTCACCTGGTCGGCCTCCACCGACAATGTCGCGGTCACCGGCTACACCATCCTGCGCAACGGTACGGCGGTCGGCTCCACCACCGGCACCGCCGGCAACCCGCCGGCGACCACGTTCACCGACACCGGGCTGACGTCCGACACCGACTACCGGTACACCGTGACCGCCCGGGACGCCCAGGGCAATGTCTCGGGGGCGAGCGCCGCGGTCACCGCGCACACCGGCTCGGGCTGCACGAGCCCGATCTGCGGCGCCACGGTGGTCACCACCGAGAAGGACCTGCCCTGGGGCCTGGTGCAACTGCCCGACGGCACGGTCCTCTACGGCCGGCGCGACCTGTTCGACATCGTCGCCATGAACCCGGACGGCACCGACAAGCACAGCATCGGCACCGTGCCGAACGTGGCCGGCACCAACGGCGAGGGCGGCGTACTCGGGCTGGCCGTCTCGGCCAACTTCACCACCGACCACTGGCTGTACATCTACCACACCACCACGACCGACAACCGGATCGTGCGCATCCGCTACGACGGCACGCTGCAAAACGCCACCGAGCAGGTGCTCGTCACGGGAATCCCGCGCAACAAGTACCACAACGGCGGCCGGCTGCGCTTCGGCCCCGACGGCAAGCTCTACGCCGCCGCCGGCGACGGACAGGACCCGGACGTCGCCCAGGACACCAACAACCTGGGCGGCAAGGTGCTGCGACTCAACCCCGACGGCACCGTGCCGGCGGACAACCCCTTCGGCAACTACGTGTGGAGCTACGGCCACCGCAACCCGCAGGGACTCGCCTTCGACTCCCAGGGCCGGCTCTTCGAGCAGGAGTTCGGCAACAACGTGATGGACGAGACCAACATCATCGTCAAGGGCGGCAACTACGGCTGGCCCGCCTGCGAGGGCACCTCCGGCGACTGCGCCAACCCGAACTTCAGGGCCCCGATCCGGACGTACCCGGTGGCCGACGCCTCGTGCAGCGGCATCGCGATCGTCCGGGACGTGCTCTACATCGCCTGCCTGCGTGGTAACCGGATGTACCGTGCGGAGATCAGCGGCAACACGCTCACCAACCTCCAGCAGTACTTCGTCGGAACGTACTTCCGGCTGCGCACCGTCGAACCGACCCTCGACGGCAACCTGTGGCTGACCACGAGCACCGGCGGGGACAAGGACAGCATCCCGAACAACAGCAACGAGAAGATCCTCAAGGTGACCCTCGGTGGGGCGGCGTCCGGCCCCACGAGCTGAGGGCGAGCCGGGAATCCGGCTGCGTTTCGGCCCAGAATCCCATTCCGTCCATCCTCCATTTCCGCTGAATTCACACTCACGCCACCCCCGAGTTCTAATAGCAAAATAGGCCGCCGCAGATGCTCTTGACAGCAGATCGCAGCTCAAGCAAACTTGCTCACGTATAACTCATCGGGCGCTCGGTCCGCCCGCACTGAAAACGGGGAACGATGCATACCAGACTCGCTCGGCGCATGCTATCGGCCATTGTCGCAGCCATTGCCGCTCTGTCACTGACTCCTGCGACCGCCAACGCCTCGCCCCCCGAGGCGTACACCGCCTGTCAGGACTTCGGCTCCGCAGATCCGGCACAGGCGATATTCGCATGCAATTTTATTGACTGGGTGCCGGGCCCCTCGATGAACACGATCCAACACAGCGGCACGATCCAGTTCGGCCCGAACGCGACCTCGGCAACGGGCTGCAAGGTCACCGCTTACGTGACGATCAATTTCTCGAGCACCTGGAAGACGCCCAAGGTGACGAGGGACTGCACGCAAGCCTTGGAGAACCGTTATTCAACGCTGAACATATGGTTCTGGGGCGGGGAGACATCCGGAAGCAGTGGCGTGGGGCAGATGTGTATCGACCTTTACTACAACTACTCCAACAGCTCAGGCTGGCAGCGGTGCCGGCAAACCGGCGTGTCATACCTGTAGGGAAGATCCGTCTGCACGCTATCGACCCACAGACGCGGGCAGCCTGGGACCAGATCGACAGGGTTACGGAACCTGTCGCTCGCCCAGGCTGCCTTTCGGTTGCAACCATACGCGCGCTCGACTCGGAGAAACGCCTGAGCATCTTGTCCATCAGCCCACTCACAGGGCCCCGCCGATCGACGCGGCGAGCATGCGGCTCGAAGGAGTTGCAACGGGTCGCTGAGGCCGGAGGCCACCCAGGTCTGCCGATGCCGGGAAGACGTCCACAGCGTGAGCCGGGATGCTCTCGACGCGCCACCGGCCAACTGGCGGAAATTGCCGACCGCCGCCCCGGCCCCACCGCCGTACGCGCTCCGGTCAACTGACCGCCGGCCACCGGCGCCCGTCGGTGACCATGCGAAGAGCCGCAAAGGCGTTTCTCCGACTGGCGTTCCCTCCGTAGGATCACCGGCGATCAAGGGGGATGACACGGTGGGCGATTTCGAGCAGTTCGCGACGGATGTGACTTCACGTCTGTCCACCATGGCCAAGGGTGAGTTGTACGTCGTGGGCGACGGTCTCGACCGGGACTCGCTCTGGCTCACCTTTCTCGACTCCTTCCCCGCCGGCACCAATCCGCGGTTCCGTGAGCGATCCGAGTACGACTGTTCGACCTGCCGCGGTTTCATCAAGCACTTCGGCAACGTCGTCGAGATCCACGACGGGCGGGTCCGTACCGTCTGGTCCGGGGTGTCGGGCTCCGACCCGGTCTTCTCCGTCGTCGCCGCCGCCTTGGACGAGTTCGTTCTGTCGCTGCCGTTGTCCACCGTCTTCCGGTCCGCTCAGGTGCAGTACGGAACGAAGACCACCCGAGCGCTGCGCGACGGCCAGGTCGAGGTGTGGCACCACCTGCACGGCCGGGTGGAGAGGCGGCATCGTACCGAGGACGTCGGCGCGGCCCAGGGCACCTTTGACGCCGCGGTGCAGGTCTTCCAGCGTGGCCTGACCGAGCTGACCCGGCCCGCTCTGGACACCGTCGTCGACCTTGTCGACGGCAACGCCCTCTACCGCGGCGCGGAGCATCGTCGGGCGGTGACCGAGTTCCGCTCGTTGCAGAGCCGGTGGACCCAGGCCGCCGACCGGCGTGCCTTCGTCTTCGCCAACGCCATGAACCCGGCGGCCCGGTTCCGCAACACGGTGATCGGCACCCTCGTCCAGGACCTCTCCGCGGGCGTCGAGCTGGAGCAGGCGGTCCGGTCGTTCGAGGCAAAGGTGGCGCCGCAGAATTACCAGCGCCCCACGGCGTTGATCACCCCGGGCATGGTCAAGGCCGCCATGAAGACCATTGCCGAGTTGGGCATCGAGGAGTCGTTGCAGCGACGGTTCGCCCGGCTGTCCGACGTGTCGGTCACCAACGTGCTGTGGGTCAACAACGACACGCAGGCACGGATGAAGGACGGCATCGAAGGGCTGCTCATGCAGGCGGCCACCCCCAGGCCGTCGAGTGCGCTCCTTCGCGACGCCGAGCCGGAGGAGATCCCCGTGGTCTCCTTCCTGAAGGACATCCTGCCCGGTGCCGCCGCCATCGACCTCTGGGTCGCCAACTCCTACGAGCCGCGCTTCGTCAGCCTCACCATAGGCCGGCACCCCGCTGCTCCGCGGTTGTTCAAGTGGGACAACGATTTCGGCTGGTCGTACGGCGGCAACGTCACCGACTCGATCAGGGAGAGGGTCAAGCGGGCCGGCGGCAACGTGACCGGCAAGCTGCGGGTGAGCCTGTCCTGGTTCAACCACGACGACCTCGACCTACACGTGTACGAACCCAACGGCGACCACATCTGGTACCAGGAGAAGCGCAACAAGCTGGACGTCGACATGAACGCCGGCGGGGCGCTATCCCGCGAGCCGGTGGAGAACGTCACCTGGACCGACCGTGTCCCCGACGGTGAGTTCCGGATCGAGGTGAACCAGTACCGCAGGCGGGACAGCACCCAGGTCGGCTTCGTGATCGAGACCGAGAGCAACGGGAAGATCGAGCATTACCGCCACGAGCGCGCGGTCGGCCACAAGGAGACCGTCGAGGTCGGCCGGATGACGGTTACCGGCGGCGTGATCACCGCTTTCCGGCCGGGCAAGGACGTGCAGTCGGGCAGTGCGGGCAAGGAGTTGTGGGGCATCACCACCGAACAGTTCGTACCGGTGTCCACCATCATGTACTCGCCGAACTACTTCGACGACAACGAGGTCGGCAACCGGCACTACTTCTTCATCCTGAAGGGGTGCGTGAACGACCAGCCGACGCGGGGGATCTACAACGAGTTCCTCCGCAGCGACCTGCAACCGCACCACAAGGTTTTCGAGGTGCTCGGCGACCGCACCAAGTGCGAACCGTCTCCGGACCAGCTTTCCGGCCTCGGCTTCAGCTCCACCGTCCGCAGCTCTGTGGTCGCCAAGGTGACCATGACCAGCGGCCGGCGCCGCCTCATCAGCATCCAGTTCTGATCCGCTACCCAAATACTTCAGAGAGGGCACCGTGACGATTTTCGAGAAGGCCACGCGGGAGAAGTTCCGCTATCCGTCGGTCAAGGGCCTGCTGACCACGGAGCAGCTGTGGGAGCTTCCGCTGACCGCCAAGTCCGGCTTCAGCCTCGATGATGTGGCCAAGGCGGTCAACGCCGAACTCAAGGCCGTCGACACCGAGTCGTTCGTGGCCACCGAGGCCAATCCGGCCAAGGCGACCTTGGAGACCAAGCTGGAGGTCGTCAAGCACGTCATCGCCGTCCGCCTCGCGGAGGACCAGGCGGCGAAGGCGGCGGCGGCCAAGAAGCTGGAGAAGGAAAAGCTGCTGGCGGTCCTGGGCCGCAAGCAGGACGCGGTCCTGGAGAACCTGACCGAGGCAGAGCTGCTGGCCCGGATCAACAATCTGTAGCCCGCCGAACAGCGGAATCTTCGCCCAGCGGTGGGCAGCCGGCCGTCGGCCACAGCACTCCAGCGCGGCCGTCGTGCGTGTTCTCGTACCCATCGAAGCTCCTCGGCGGTGAAGGGGCGGGGACCGGGGCTAGTGCTCGGTGTGCCCGAGGGCGGGTCGCCCGAGGAGGCGGACGCTCGGGCGCGCGGCGTGCAGCTCCAGCACGACGATCTCGTTGTGTCGCGTTCGCAGCAGGGGTGCGGGGACGTAGAGGGTGCGCTGGGGTCCGCGGCTCCAGTACCGGCCGAGGCAGAACCCGTTGATCCAGGCGACACCCTTGCCCCAGGACGAGGTGTCGAGGAACAGGTCCCGGCCAGGGTCCGTGACGGCGAACTCGGCACGGCAGAACACCGGACCGGACAGCGACGATTCGACCGGGTGGCCGTCGCGCACTGCCCGCGTCACCGTTTCGATGTCGTCGAGCCGTAGCGGGCGCACCGTCCAGGTGTCGATCGTCGCGCCGTCCAGCCCGGCGGGGCCGATCAGTCCCTTGGGTTCACCGGTGCGCGGCCCGTAGTTGACCCGGCCGAGGTCCTCGACGAGCAGCTCCACGAGGTCGCCGTCGTCGGCCCGGATGCCGATCATCCGCTCGCCGTGGTCACGGCTGAGGACGCCCCGGCTGCGTCGGTCGACGAACACCTGCGCCCGGTCGCGGACCTCGGCGACACTCAGCACCCCGTGGCCGGACGGCGGCAGGTGCGGGGTGTAGAGGGTGAATCCGGTGTACTGGCCGATGTCGTCGGCGGTGGGCAGGTACGGGTAGGTCGACGGTTGGCCGAGCAGGTCGAGCACGTCCCACAGGGCCAGCGAACGGGTGAACCTGGCCTCGACCGGTGGAGCGGGCGCGGTGGGCGCGGCGGGCGGTGCCGGCGGGACGTCGGCGTGGCGCGCGATCACCTCCCGGAAGGCCCAGTACTTGGCGGTGGGGATGCCGGCCTCGTCCAGCGGCGCGTCGTAGTCGTAGCTGGTCACGACGGGCTGGTAGATGCCCTTGTCGTTCGCGCCGTTGGTGAACCCGAAGTTGGTGCCGCCGTGGAACATGTAGATGTTGACCGACGCGCCGCTGGACAGCAGCGCGTCGAGGTCGGCGGCGGCCTGGTCGACGTCGGTGGTGTGGTGGTGGCCGCCCCAGTGGTCGAACCAGCCGTCCCAGAACTCCGCGCACATCAGCGGTCCGGTGGGCTGGTGTGCGCGGAGCGTGGCCAGCCGCTCCCGGGGGCGCGAGCCGAACGAGGCGGTCCGGTGCAACTCGGGCAGTCCGCCGTCGCGCAGCATGTGATCGACCGGCTGGTCGACGGTGGTCAGCGGCACCGTGACACCGGCACGGCGGGTCAGCTCGGTGAGCGTCCGCAGGTAGGCGTGATCGTCGCCGTATGCGCCGTACTCGTTCTCGACCTGCACGAGGATGAGCGGTCCGCCGGCGTCGATCTGCCGTGGGACCAGGATCGGGGCGAGTGCCTCGTAGTACTCGGTGACGGCGTCGAGATACCGGGGCTCGGTGCGCCGGATGCCGGTCGTCGCGTCGCGGAACAGCCAGGCGGGCAGTCCTCCGTTGTCCCACTCCGCGCAGATGTAGGGGCCGGGACGGACGAAGGCGTACATCCCCTCCTCGGCGACGAGATCGAGGAACCGACCCAGGTCGAGACCGCCGTCGGTGCGGAAGACGCCACGCTGTGGGCTGTGGGCCTGCCAGCAGACGTACGTCTCGATGGTGTTGAGTCCCATCTGGCGTGCCTTGCGGATCCGGTCGCGCCACAGCTCGGGATGGACGCGGAAGTAGTGCAGGGCCCCGCTGAGCACGCGGAAGGGCCTGCCGTCGAGGAGAAAGTCCGTCGCACCGATGTCGAAGGTCGTCACCCGCGGTCACCTTCCCGGGCGTCGACCGCCCCGCCGGCGGTGATGCGGTGCAGTCGGCCGGGCTCGGCGCCGGTGGCCTCGAGGAGCAAATCGAGTCCGTCGCGCAGCCAGGCGGTGGGGACGATGAGCAGATCGCCCCGCCCACCCCGGAGGGTGGCACCGGGCGGCGGCGCGCCGATCCAGACGCGGCCGAGGTGGTGGCCGCCGGCGAGCGCGGTGGCCAGCAGCGCCTCACCGGCGAACCGGACGATGACGTTCGCCTCGTCGGCGACCACCAGGTCCGCCGTGCCCAGGTGCAGCCACCGGGCCTGTCCGGCGGGGACGGTGAGCGGCAGTTCGGCGTCGCCGAGCCGGGCGTCCCGGCGGCCGGCGAGGAGTTCGGCGGTGGCCTGCCGGGCGATCTCCCAGCGGTCGATGAGGTGTCCCCGCAGCAGGCCGAGTCGGCCGACGGGCTCGCCCCACATGCGGCGGGCTTCGATGGTCAGCTCGTCGCCGTCGTGCAGGTCACCGAGGTACAGCACCGGTGCGAGCGGGGTGATCGCGCCGCGTGGCATGCCGTTGACCGCGACGTCCAGCCGGGCCTGGCACCCGGTGGCGCGCAGCGCGGCCGGACCGGGACGGTACAGGGTGCGCCGGTGGCGTAGGGTCTGCGGAAACCGGCCGGACATCCAACCTCCGATGTCACCGCGCGGTGGTGGGGTGGTCCCGACCGCCGGTGGCACACCGGCGTCCAGGAACCATCCGGAGGACAGGTCGGCGACGTCGGTGACGGCGAGCACGCCGGCGACACCGCGCAGCGCGCCGAGGCGCAGCGACGGCAGGCGGCCGTCGTCGAAGTTCGAGTGGCCCCAGACCCGGGTCGTCACCCGCAGTTCGGTGTCCGGGTCGGTGACGATGTCGGTGAAGGGGATCCACAGGTCGGTGCCGCCGTTGGCGACCCAGCCGCGGGAGGTGCCGGCGACCTGGACGTCGATGACGTCGGCGGCGCCCCGCAGCACGAGTCCGGTGACGCCACGGAGGTCCGTGACGGTGCGGTAGCTGCCGGCGCCACGGTGGACGCCGAGCCGTTCCAGGGGCACCGCCTCGATGTCCCGCGCGACGGTCCGCCAGGTGGCGGGGGCGCTGTCGGTGGTCGACGACCGGGCGGTGGTGACCTCCCGGCTGGTGGCCGGTGGAGGCGGGGGCGGCGGCTCGGCCGGCTCGACCACCAGCGTGACGCTGCCGGCGGCGGTGCCCACCACCACCGACCCCTCCGAGCCGGTCACCCGGAGCAGGTCGGGGCGGCCGGTGGCCGGCTCGACCCGTATGTCGCCCTCCGGGGTCGCCGACCAGTCGCCGGTGACGCGCAGCAGCAGTTGCGCGTCGGGACGGCCGGCGAACCTGGCGATGACCTGTCCCGGCCGCTCGACCAGGCCGGTCAGCTCGGCGCTCGCCTCGACCAGCCGGCCGGCGACACCGGGCAGCGGCAGGTCGCGCACCAGGAGCAGGCAGGTGGCCGCGGGCACGGTCACGGCCGTCGCGCCGACCGTGCCGGTGGTGTCGGCGTCGGTGAGGTTGGTCAGGGACAGCAGTTGGCCGCCGCCGTGCAGGTCGAGGGCGTACGGCGCGACGGCCGTCTCGCCGTGCACGTCGTCGGCGACTCCCGCGGGCACGGCGGCGGCGAGGCGTGGGCCGAGCGCGTCGATGAGCGCGGCGAGACGGCGGGCCTCCGCCGCGTCGGCCCGCTCGGCCCCGGTGGGGTCGAGAACGCCACCGAAGTCGTAGTCGTGGGTCATGAAGGCGAGCAGGTCACCCCAGTTGTTGACTGAGGTGCCGTACTCGCCGTTCCAGCCCGAGGCCTGAAGGTACGGGCCGAGCAGACGCGCACCGCTGGTCAGCAGGCGTTTGAGCGTGCGGTGCAGCCGGTTGGTCTCGGTGACCAGTAGCGGCAGGTCCTGCTTGCGCAGCGCGGCCTCGAAGTAGGCGGCGTGCGCCTCGACGTCGGTCGCCTCGTCGTCGGGGTACAGGTTCACCGCCGGGACGGCATGGGTTGCGCCGCCGGCGGCACGCTCGATGTCGCCCTGGCCGGCGCAGGCGACGAGCGGGACGGTGACGCCGTGCCGGCGGGCGGAGCGCACGAGCACGTCAAGGTATTCGGCCGGGTCGTCGCAGTCGAAGAAGTCCAGCTCGTTCTCGACCTGCACGAGCAGCACGGCGCCGCCGTCGGGGTACTGGTGCCGCTCGAGGATCGGCATGATCTGCCCGTACCACCGGTCCACCTCGGCGAGGTAGCGCGGCTCGTGTTGCCGCACGCGTAGCCCTTCGGTCAGCGTCAGCCAGGCGGGCAGGCCGCCACCGTCCCATTCCGAGCAGATGTAGGGGCCGGGGCGGGCCAGCACCAGCAGCCCGGTGTCGCGGGCCAGGTCGAGGAAGTGCGCGATGTCGCGCTGCCCGGTGAAGTCCCACTGCCCCGGTTCGGGTTCGTGCAGGTTCCAGGGTACGTACACGTCGACCGCGTGGTAACCGAGCCGGGCGACGGCGGCCAGCCGGTCGCGCCACTGCTCCCGGGGCACCCGGAAGGGAAACAGCGAGGCGCACAGCAGCACCCGGGGTACGCCGTCGATCCGCAGTTCGGTGCCGGCAAGTTCGATGCTTCTCATTTCAGACCCGCGCTTCCACTGACGACACCGGCCTCGTAGAGGTATTTCTGGCCGAAGTAGTAGACGGCCACCATCGGCAGGATCAGGATCAGCGCGCCTACCATGACCATGTTCCAGGGCGGGGTCTGGGCGCCGGAGCTGGTGGCCGAGAGCACCTGGATGCCCAGGGCGAGCGGCATCTTCTCCTCGCTGTTCAGGTAGATGAGCGGGCCGAAGAAATAGCCCCAGTTGAAGGTGAACGTGAAGATCGCGACGGCGACGAGGACGGGCTTCATCAGCGGCATGATGATCCGGCGGAACAGCCCGAAGTGGCCCAGGCCGTCGAGCATGGCCGCCTCGTCGAGTTCGGCGGGGATACGGGTGATGAACTGCCGGATGAGGAAGACGTTGTACGCGTTGGCGAAGAAGTTGGGGACGATGATCGGCAGCAGGGTGTCGATCCAGCCGAGGTGGCGGAACAGAATGAACTGGGGAATCAGCAGCACCTCGGCCGGGATCATCATCGTCGACAGCAGCACGCCGAAGAGGACGTTCTTACCGGGTGCCCGCAGCCGGGCGAAGCCGTAGGCGACCAGCGCGCTGGAGAGGGTCATGCCGACGCAGGACACGACGACGATCACCGTACTGTTGAGCAGGAACCGTCCGATGGGGATGTCGGCGGTGAAGGCCCGGACGAAGTTGCCGAACTCGAACTCGGTGGGCAGGAACCGGAAGGACATCTCGCGGGTGGTCTGATCGCTGGACAACGCGATCGACACCATGAAGACCAGCGGCGCCAGCAGGACCGCCGAGACGACGGTGAGGATGGCATACCGGGTCGCGGCGCGGCTCGCCCGCACTGCTCGTACGCTCACGAGCGAACCTCCGACTCGTAGAAGACCCAGGCCCGGGACGAGCGGAGGATTCCGGCACTGAAGATCATGATGATGAGGAACAGCACCCACGCCAGCGCGGACGCGTAGCCCATGTGGTAGAAGCGGAAGGCGTTGTCGTAGACGTAGGGCACGAGCATGAGGCTGGCGTTCGACGGCCCGGACTTGCCGTCGGTGAGCACGTACACCTGCGAGAAGACCTGGAACGCGGCGATCATGCCGGTGATCAGGTTGAAGAACAGGACCGGCGTGACCAGCGGCACCGAGATGCGCCAGAACCGTTGGGTGCCGCCGGCCCCGTCGAGGCGGGCGGCCTCGTACAGTTCCGGCGGCACGCTCTGCAGGGCGGCGATCAGCAGGATGGTGCCCGCACCGACCTGCCACAGCGACAGCAGCACGATCGCGGGGATGACCCAGTCCTCGTCGAGCAACCACGCCGGCCCGTCGATACCGAACCAGGAGAGGAAGCCGTTGACCGGTCCGGTCTCCGGCGCCAGCAGCCAGCGGAAGATCATCGCCGAGGCCACCAGCGGCACCAGGGCCGGAAGGTAGACGACGGTGCGGAAGAAGCGCGCTCCAGGCATCGGCCGGCTCAGCAGATTCGCCAGGGCCAGCGCGATGAGCAGCGACAGCGGCACGGACGCCACGGCGAAGTAGAGGGTGTGCCGCAGCGCCGGCCAGAACAGCGGATCTTCGGTGAACAGTTGCGTGTAGTTGGCCAGTCCGACGAACGTCGGAGTGGAGAACGAGTCCCAGTCGGTGAAGGACAGCCACAGCGACGCGAGCATCGGTACGGCGGTGAACACCACGAACCCGAGAAGCCATGGTGACACGAAGGCGTAGAAGATCCACTTTTCGCGACGTCGCCGCAGTCGTACGGGCCGGCGCGAGGGGGGTGCGGCGACGATCGCCATGATGGTCCCTTCTCGGTCCGGGGGCGGGCAGGGACGCTGCCCGACCCCGATCGATGGCGATGTCAGCGGATGATGCGTTCCAGGGACTTCTGGACGCGGTCCAGGCCGGCCTGCACCGAGTCCTCGCCCTTCCAGACCGGCGTCATGCCGTCGGTGAACGCCTTCTGCATCTCCTTCCATTCGGGCACCAACGGCGGGCTGTAGATCACCGGAGCGGATTCGGCGAACGCCGCCAGGTTCACGCCCCGGGTGTTCCAGGTCGGCTTCTTGAACGCCTCCGAGGCGACCGCCTCCAGATTCGCCGGCACGTCGAGACCGCTGGTGACGATGGGCAACTGCCCCTCGACAGAGGTCAGGTAGGCCACCAGGCGCGCCGCCTCGTCCTTGTGCCTGCTGCGGCTGGACACCGCCAGGCCGCTGCCGAAGGCGGGCACCGCGCTCTTCCGGCCATGCCACAGGGGGGCGATGTCCCACTTGACCCTGGATTCCTTGAGCGACGCGATGTTCCAGAACCCGGTCGTCACCATGGCCAGCTTGCCCTGCTCGAACAGCGCGTCGGGCTTGCCGTTGTCCAGACCGGCGTTGGCGTAGTCGATCGGCGACGGCGCGGAGTGGTCCTTGAGCACCACGTCGTTGTAGAACTGCAGCGCCTCGACGTTCGCCGACGAGTTCACCACCGGGGCGCCGGAGGCGTCGAGCACTCTTCCGCCGTTCTGGTACATCCAGGTCATCGTCCAGGGCCACCAGTCGCCGGCCGCGTACCCCCAGGACTTCACCTTGCCACCGTCGCGGACGGTGAGCTTCGCCGCGGCCTCGCGGAACCGCGTCCAGTCCCAGGTGCTGTCGGGGTAGGCGACGCCCTGGGCGTCGAAGATGTCCTTGTTGTAGTAGACGACCATCGCGCCACCACGGTCGGGCGCCGCCCACAGCTTGCCGTCGGTGGAGTAGGTGTCCAGGGCGCCCTGCCCGAAGCGGCCGACCGGGTCGACACCGGCGCTGGCCAGCCGGGGCTTCAGATCCTCCAGCTGGCCCTTGCTGGAGTAGACGTTGACCGCCTCGTCGATCATCAACACGTCTGGCGCCTGGGCGCCGGCGAACATCGTCTGCACCTTGGTGTCATAGTTGTCGTTGTCGATCTGCACGAGCTTGACGTCGATTCCGGGTAGCGCCTTCTTCGCCTGGGCCAGACGCTGTTCGAAGACGGCCTTGTCGTTCTCGTTGCCGCGGATGGTCAGGGTCAGGGTGGTGCCGCTGGCGGCGGGCTCGTCTGAGCCGCAGGCGGTGAGGCCGGCGGCGGCCAGGCTGGCGGCCAGCAACGCCGCGACGACCCGGCGGAGGGCAGTCGGTGGTGCGAACATCGGCGGATTCCTTTGTGGTGGGGGTGGCTCAGCCGGCCGGTTGCCGGCGGGAGGAGATCGGGGTGTCCGTCGCGCCGTCGGGCATCGATTCGAGGTAGCCCTCCAGGGCGAACGCGGCGGCGCCGAGGCTGACCGAGTTGCCGCGCGGGTGTTGCAGGTCGAGGGCGAGTCCCGTCATCGGAACGGCGAGGGCGTGGGCCCGCAGGTGAACGCGGGCCCGTTCGAGCAGTTGCTTGCCGAGCAGGCCGGCCACCCAGCCGCCGAGCAGCACGATGTCCGGGTTGAGCAGGTTGACGATCGAGGCGGCACCGACGCCGAGGTAGCGGCTGGTGCGCTCGACGACCTCGAGCGCCGTCGGGTCACCCTGGTCGGCGGCCTCGGCGATCGCGGTGACCGTGGCGGTCTGGTCGTCGCCGTGCAGCAGCGGGCTGCCCGGGGACGTCTCCCGCAGGGACTGCAGGATGCCCGGGGCTCCGACGTACGCCTCGACGCAGCCGCGTGAGCCGCACCGGCACGCCCGGCCATCGGCGACGACGACCGTGTGCCCCCACTCTCCGGCGCTGTTCATGCGCCCGCGCAGCACCCGGCCACCGAGCGCGATGCCCGCGCCGACCCCGGTGCCCAGGTTGAGCACGACGAAGTCCTGTTCCCGGCGTTCCGGGTGGGACCACATCTCGGCGATGGCCAGGGACTTCAGGGGATTGTCGAGGAACAGGGGCGCATCGACGGAGTCGGCCAACAGGGCGCGGAGCGGCACGTCGTGCCAGTCCCAGTTCGGGGCGAACACCGAGGTGCCGCCGACCGGGTCGACCTGACCGGGTGCGGAGACGCCGACCCCGAGCAGCGGTCGCCCCTCGTGCCGGGCCCGCTCGGCGGCGATCACCTGCTTGACCCGCTCCACGACGTGGTCGGGGCTGCGCTCGTGCACGTCGATGTCGCACTCGGTCGACGAGATCGGTTCGAGGGCGGCGTCGAACGCCTCGGCGTGCACGTAGGTCTCGGCGATGTCGATGCCCAGCAGGAGCCCGTGTTCACCGTTGAGGGACAGCTTCGCCGTCGGGCGGCCCGCCGGGGCCCGCTTCAGGGCCACCTCGGCGATGACCCCGTGCTCCAGCAGGGCGGAGCAGATGGTGGCCACGGTGGCGAAGCTCAGGCCGGTCAGTTCGGCCAGTTCGCGACGACTGGCGTCGCCGTGGGCGTGGATCGACCGGACGACGGCGAACGAGTTGCGTCGACGGATGTCTGCGGCAGTGCGCACGGTGGCTCCCGGTTGATCGATGTTCGGCTGCTTATTCTGAGTACCGGAAATACTACTGTCAAGACTAGTTATTTGAGTCGTAATAATGCACCCTGCTTCGTACCGCCCCGGCGCGCACCGCAGCGCCCACCACCACCCGGGCGGTCGTCCGATCCCCCAGACCACCGGCTCCGTAGCCCTCGGGCATCCGTGGATCGGACGCAGAACTCCTGACGGAGGCATGGATGAGACGCACCACGACCCCATCACTACTCGGCGCCCTGCTCCTGACCGTCACCACGGGCGCCGTCGCCCTCACCCCGTCCCCCGCGATGGCGTCGACGGCGATCACCTCCCCGGTCAACCCCAACCTGGTCCTGCAGGACGAATTCCAGGGCTTCGGCACCTCGCTGGCCTGGTGGAGCGACGTCGTGGGCGGGTGGAGCGAGCCCGCCCGCTCCCAGTTGATGGACTACCTGTTCACCGACTCGTTCACCAGGGACGGGCAGACCGTGCAGGGAATCGACCTCAGCATCGCCCGCTACAACGCCGGCGCGAGCGAGCCAGGGGCGAGCTACCCGGTGGTCGACCCCCACCTGCCCACGCGCAACGGCGCCTGGATCGACAGCCTCGTGCAGGCCGACGGCAGCTACAACTGGAACGTCGACGCCAACCAGCGGTGGGTGCTGGCGCAGGCCGCACAGCGCGGCGTCGGCACCTTCGAACTGTTCGCCAACTCCGCGCCCTGGTGGATGACCTACAGCGGGAACCCGGCCGGGCGGTACTCGTACAACTCCCCCGAAGGCTGCTCGCACAGCAACCTGCGACCGGAGTACCAGGACGACTTCGCCGCCTACCTGGCCACCGTGGCGGACCGCTTCGCGACCGTCGGCGTCAACGGCTCCGGCAGCCCCAAGATCAATTTCCGGACCATCGAACCGTTCAACGAACCGTCAAACGGTTGGTGGTGCTGGGGCAACAACCAGGAAGGCACCTATCTGACCGCCGCCGAGCAAAGCTCGATCATCACCAACCTCCGGTCGGCGCTGCGCACCCGCGGCATGAACACCGACATCGCCGCCACCGACAGCAACAACTACGCCGGCGTGGTGTCGGAGTACGACGCGCTGTCCGACGCCGCCCGCGCCGAACTCGGCCAGGTCAACGCCCACGGGTACGCCGGCTCCGACGCCGCCCCGATCCGCGACCGGGTCCGCGCCCGCGACCTGCGCTTCTGGCAGTCCGAGTGGGGCCCCGCCGGCTGGGGCGGCTACGACATCACCTCGGAACTCGACGCCGGGCTGGAACTGGCCACCCGGGTCACCAACGACCTGTCGTACGTCGGCGCCAACGGCTGGCTCTACTGGCAGGCCGTCGAGGACAGCTCCCGTGGCAGCGGCCCCGGCTACTGGGGCCTGATCCAGGCGCCGCTGGACGGGTCCGCGCAGACCTACGCCATCCAGAAGCAGTTCTACACCCTCGGCCAGTACAGCAAGTTCATCAAGCCCGGCTACCAGATCATCGACGCCGGCAACGGCAAGTCCGTGGCCGCGTACGACCCGGCGAGCCGCAAGCTGGTGCTGGTCACCTACAACGACACCGCCGAGACGCTGCCGGTGAACTTCCAGCTCAACCGGTTCGCCACCAGCGGCGCCACCGCACAGGTGTGGCGCACCTCCGCCACCGAGAACCTCGCCCAGCTCGCCCCGGTCACCGTCAACTCCGGCACGCTGGCCGCCTCCGTACCCGCCAACTCCGTGGTGTCGTACGTGCTGAGCAACGTCGGCTACAACGCCGCCGGCAGCACGGCGGAAGTCGTCAACGACTCGGCCGCCGCCTACTCCGGCTCGTGGCAGGACGCCGGCTACAGCGGCGGCGCGGTCGGCGCGTACGGGCTGTGGGACCAGGACGAGCACTCGTCGCAGAGCGCCGGCGCCACCGCGACGTACACGTTCCAGGGCACGAAGGCGTCGCTGTTCGGCACGCTCGCCCCGTCCAGCGGCCGGGTCGGTGTCTCGGTGGACGGCGGCGCGGAGACCACGCTCAACCTGTACAACACCGTGCGGCTCGACGGCGTGCAGGTGTGGAGCAGTCCCGCCCTCGCCGCGGGACGGCACACCGTGCGGGTCCGGGTCCTCGGCCAGCCGGGCACGACCGGCGGCGGGGTGTGGGGCAACGTCGACCGGCTCGTGGTGGAGGACTCCGCCTGGACCGACTGCGCCGCCGACGGTCAGACCTGCGCGTTCACCGGCACGTCCGAGGTCCGCTACGGCGCGGACGGCGACTACGTGCGCGGCGTGCACACCGGCGGTGTCGCCTGCACCGGCACGGTGTTCGGGCACACCACGCCGGGCGCGGAACGCTGCTGGCGCCGGGACGTGTCCAGCACGCAGCTCGTGGCGATGCACAGCCAGCAGTGCGCCGGGGTCAGCGGCAGCGGCACCGCCGCCGGCACCGACGTCGTGCAGTGGACCTGCACCGGCGGCAGCGAGCAGCGGTGGTCGCTGGAGAAGACCACCGGCGGCTACCGGCTGCGGCCCTCGCACGCGAGCACCATGTGTCTGGACGTGGCCGGTGGCGCCACCTCCGCCGGCGCGAACGTGCTGCAGTGGACCTGCGGCAGCGCCGCCAACCAGGTCTGGAACCTGACGTACGCGCGGGACGGCTACTACCGGGTGACCCCGAGTCACGCCACCGGCATGTGCCTGGACGTGGCCGGTGCCGCCACCGGTCCCGGCGGCGACATCGTCCAGTACACCTGCAACGGCTACCCCAACCAGCTGTGGAAGCTGGCCCGGTCGTAACCCACCTGAGCACGGGGCCGTCGCGGCGGTGACCCGCCCGCCGCGACGGCCCCGACCTCCCGGCACCGCACCCAGCCCCGGGCAGCCCGCCCAGGAGGAGGCACCATGAACCCGCACCTGAACCGTCGGCAACTGCTCAGAGGCACCGCGCTGACCGTCGCGGCCGCCACCACCGCACCGGCACTACGTGGCCCGCAGCCGGCCTCGGCATACTCCGTGCCGTCCCGGATGGCCTGGTGGTACGCCGCCCGCTTCGGCATGTTCATCCACTTCGGCAGCTACTCCCACCTCGGCCGGGGAGAGTGGGTCTTCAACAACGAGTACTGGAGCAAGGCCGACTACCAGACCCAGGTGTCGGCGAGATTCACCCCGTCGGCGTTCAACGCCGCCACCATCGTCGGCCTGGCCAAGTCCGCCGGGATGAAGTACCTGGTCATCACCGCCAAGCACCACGAGGGCTTCGCGATGTGGAACTCCACCGTCGCCGGCTTCACCGACGTCACCGGCAGCACCGACTACGACCTGCGCGACTACGCCGGATACCAGCCCGACCTGCTCGCCGCGCTCAAGGCCGAGTGCGATCGGCAGGGCATCCGGTTCGGGCTCTACTACTCGATCCTGGACTGGAACCATCCCTCGCAGACGATCCGCCGCACCGACACCGTCTTCTCCACCATGGCCTCACCCGAGGCGCGGACCGCGTACATCACCGACATGAAGGACCACCTGCAGGAACTGCTCGACCGCTACGACCCGGCGATCATGTGGTTCGACGGGGACTGGTGCAACAACCCCGCCTCGCCCACGGCCGACGACTGGTGGACCGAAGCCGACGGCCGTGACCTCTACAGCTGGTTGCTGGCCCGAAAGCCCAACCTGATCGTCAACGAGCGGGTCAAGCGCGACCTCGGCCTCGGCGACTTCGCATGCCCGGAGGAGCAGGTCCCGGCCCGGCCGCTGGCGCGCCCGTGGGAGACCAACTGCACCATGAACGGCGCCTGGGGCTACACCGAGAGCCGGGAGAACTCCTACCGCTCCCCCACCACGATCATCCAGGAACTCGTCACCGTCGTCAGCCGCGACGGCAACTACCTGCTCAACATCGGTCCCCGCGGCGACGGCACGGTCACCACCGGCTCCACCGCGATCCTGACGGCCGTCGGCACCTGGCTGGGCGCCCACGGCGACAGCATCTACGCCACCACCGGCAACCCGTTCACCTTCGAGCCATGGTGGGGCCGGTTCACCGCCAAACCCGGCAGGCTCTACGCCCACGTGTTCACCTGGCTTACCGACGGCAGACTGAACATTCCCCGGCTGCAGAACACCATCCGCCGCGTCTACCTGCTCAACGCCCCGACCACCGCACTCGGCTACACCGTCAACGGCAACTACCTGACCGTCACCGTTCCCGCCACCGCCCCCAACGCCCACGCCGGTGTCGTGGTGGTCGAGGTCGACGGGGCACCGGCGCCCGCCGCCACCCCGGCCATCGTCTCCGGCGCCCCCTACAAGCTGATCTGCCAACGCAGCGGCAAGGTCCTCGACAACGGCAACACCGCCGGCGAGGGCGCACCGGTGATGCAGTGGACCGACAACGGTGGGGCACCGCAACGGTGGACCATCACCGACATCGGCGGCGGCTACCACAAGCTCACCTGCCAGCAGAGCGCCAAGGTGCTCGACAACGGCAACACCGACGGCGAGGGCGGCACGGTCGTGCAGTGGACCGACAACGGCGGCCGGCCGCAGCACTGGAGCATCACCGGCGTCGGCGGCGGCTACCACAAGCTCGTCTGCCAGCGCAGCGGCAAGGCCCTCGACAACGGCAACACCGACCGCGACGGCAGCTGGGCCGTCCAGTGGACCGACAACGGCGGCCCGCAACAGCACTGGCAGCTCGTCCGGGTCGGCTGAGGCCGTACCCACGTCCGGTCCTTCACCCACCGTGTCCGACGGGAGATGAACCAGCGCCACCGACCACCACCCACCACCACCGTTCGAAGGGAAACCGTCCATGGCAGGAACACGACGATGGACAGCGGCGGTCACCGCCGTACTCGTCTCGCTCGTCACCGTGCTCACCGCGAGCCCGGCACTCGCCGCGCCCGCCACCCTCACCCCCGGGGCGATCTGGTACGACACCAGCGGCGCCCGCCTCCAGGCGCACGGCGCCGGCATCTTCAAGGTCGGGTCGCTGTACTACCTGGTCGGCGAGGACAAGACGGCCGGCTCCACGTTCACGGCCGTCGCCTGCTACTCCTCGACCGACCTGGTCACCTGGACCCGCAGGCCAAACGCCCTGGTCAGAGGTCAGGCGGACAACGGCACCGGCGATCTGGCCGCCGGGCGGATCGTCGAGCGACCCAAGGTGATCTACAACAGCGGCACCGGCAAGTACGTCATGTGGATGCACATCGACAACAGCAGCTACGGCGACGCCCGCGCCGGGGTGGCCATCAGCGACACCCCGTGCGGCCCCTACACCTACCTCGGGTCATCCCGCCCACTCGGCTACCAGAGCCGGGACCTGGGGCTGTTCAAGGACGACGACGGCACCGCCTACCTGCTCACCGAGGACCGCGCCAACGGGCTGCGCATCGACCGGCTGTCGACCGACTACACCAAGGCCGTCGCCGTGACGGCGCTGCTGCCGACGCTCGAATCCCCGGCCATGGTGAAGGTCGCCGGACGGTACTTCATCTTCGGCTCACACCTGACCGGCTGGTCCAGCAACGACAACAGCTACGCCTCGGCCACCTCGCTCAGCGGGCCGTGGAGCAGCTACGCCACCTTCGCGCCCGCCGGGAGCAAGACGTTCAACTCGCAGACGTCGTTCATCCTGCCGGTGGCCGGCAGCACCCGGACCAGCTACGTCTACCTCGGCGACCGGTGGAACGCCGCTGACCTGAACAGTTCCCTGCCGATCTGGTTGCCGATCACCTTCACCGCCGGCAGCGCCGCCATGCCGTCGTTCTACGAGAGTTGGAGCATCGACACGGCCACCGGCGACTGGGTGCCGGTCAGCTTCTCGCTCGTCGGCAGCCAGTCCGGCCGGTGCCTGGACGTCACCGACAACACGTCGACCTGGGGTGCGCAGGCCGAACTCTGGGACTGCAACGGCGGCGAGAACCAGCAGTGGCTGCCGACCTCTGCCGGTGAGCTGCGCGCGTTCGGCAGGTCCGTCTGTCTCGACGTCCTCAACCAGGGCACCACGCCCGGCTCCACGGTCGGCATCTGGGGCTGCAACGGCCAGACCAACCAGCGCTGGACCCTCAAGCAGGACGGCACGATCGTCTCCGCCCGGTCCGGGCTGTGCCTCGACGCGTCCGGCGGGGGAACCGGCAACGGCACCGCGCTGATCGTGTGGACCTGCAACGGCCAACCGAACCAGAAGTGGACCAGGAGGTAACACTTTCACCGCGTCCCGTCGTGGCGGTCGACGGACCGGGCCCCGCCTCGACCTGAGATCGCGGCCCTGACCAGCGGAGACGCCGGTCAGGGCCGCTTCTGGGGCAAGCAGCGCAAGACGCCCCAGCGTTTCGGGGCGGGTTGTCAACCCGACATGCTCAGGGATGCCGCGCCTTATCAGCGGCAGAAGAGTGGCTCCGGCCGTCCACATCTGCGGGACCGGCTGCAGTACCGTCGTGCCGTGCATTTCGTCTATCGCTCCCACTACGAGGGCCGGTTGAGCAAGCGGGTCCGGCGGCTGCCGGACGAGACCGTGCTGAATTGGTTCCGGCGAGGCTGGGACTGCGACGATCCGGAGTCCTGGGTCGAGGACGAGCTGGGCGGTGACGTCTACGGCCTCGATTCTGTCTTCGAGGCGGCGCGGAAGCACGGTCTGTCTCGGCCGGCAACGACCAGCGAGCTGCGCGAGCTCCTGCATGAGCACTTGTACGTCGAGGGTGACGAGGACGTCATCCGCCTCGACGATCACAGCCTTCGGGTACGGACCGATGACGACGAGGTGGAACTGGCCTACTTCTTCCTCGATGACGAGGTGGTCGCGACCGCCCACGACCGGTTGGCATACCTGTTCCAGTCGTGGCCGTTGCCTGGTGCGGGAGGTGAGTTGACGTCGTTCGTCGCCGATGTGCCGGTGACAGTCGTTACGCCCGCCAGTAACGGTGACGCCAGCACGTACGCGGTGTTCCTCACGTTCTACGACGGCGAAAGCCTCGCCTGCTCCCAGCCGCTGGTATTCCCGAGGGTCGGGTTGTGGGAACTGGCCGGACATCTCCGGACCGCGGACCCCGACAGCGGTGCAGCATGGCCACCCGAGCTGCTGGTCCTGCGAGCGCTCGTCGCGCCCGAAGAAGACGCCATCACCCCGGCGCTGGACCGGTGTAACAGATGGCCCGGCTTCAACCTCAACGCCGACCCGTGGCCCAACCTGCCTAAGAAGCACGGCGCCGCCCACGGCGAAGCCATGGAGCTTCTCACAACGGGCCGATACGTCGACGGCCGACGCCCCGACGCATCGCGCATCAAGGTCGACGAACATCTCGCCCAAGTCACCATGCACTGTGGTCAGTCATTCGGGTACCAGCAGTGGTTCCTGTTCGACACCGTGTGGGCGGCCACTCACCCCGACCTGGCCCAATCACTGCTGCGCTACAGCAACCACTGGGATCCACTCGAGGACTGAAACCAGCCGAGCCATCAGCTCCGATCGTCGGGACGAGCGGATGCTGATCGGGCGTGCGGCCAGCGGCAGATCCGGATGCCTGATCAAGCCCGCCCCTACCTCCTGCCGCGCGAGCTCATGGCACGGGCTGAAGCTGAACGAGGATCATCCAGTTGTCACCAGCGGCGTGGTATGTCGCACGGACGCGGCACTCGCCCCGACGTAGATCGATCACGAGGTGATTGTCGGGTTCCAACTCCGCTCCGGGCCGCGCCGAATCAAACACCACGATTGGCCCCTCCACCACCCAGCGGACATCCTCATCCGCGTCCCAGCTCACGCCATCACGTACCGCTCGGGGTCACGTCCGCGCTGGTGGTGTAAGAGACGGCCATCGCGGGATCCTCCAGCAGCTCCTTACCGCCCTGCCCTGCGGATACTCCCCTACCAGGCGACATAGAGCGCCGTCGACGGCCGCCCCAAACGGTTGAGCACTCCGCGTGGTTCAACGCCGTTCAGTGCGTCCGCCTGCTCCCAACCCGCTCCCCCGATGTCCGGCAGCCTCAGTCGTGGTCGGTGCTGGCCTTCCGCGCGCAGTCGTCCGGTTGCCGCTGACCGACTTGAGCTGCACCGACCCGGTCGAGTGCCGCACGGGCCGGACCGTAATGCCGCAACGACTTGGGCGCTGTGCAGGCCCTCGCAGCTCGTCCACTCATGGCTCCCACAATGCGAGACGACGAGCTGCGCAGCAGGACGCCCGGCACCCGGATCCATCGACCACCACCGAAGTTGCCGGACATCCCCAGAACTCCCTCTTGACGTGCTGTTATACCGGCCCCTACAGTGGCGCAAACCGGTTTGCCAAACCGGTTTGCGTAGGAGGTGGAATGTCGGTCTCGATCAGTGACGTGGCCGCTCGGGCCGGAGTCAGCCGGGCGACCGTGTCCCACGTTCTGAGCGGCAACCGGCCGGTCAGTCAACGGGTCCAGGATCTCGTCCGGGAAGCCATGCGCGACCTCGGCTACGTGCCGAGCCGGACCGCGCAGAACCTGGCCCGGGGCACCACCCGCACCCTCGGGCTGCTGGTGCCAGACATCGGCAACAGCTTCTTCGCCGAGCTGGCCAAGGGAGTCGAGCAGACCGCGATCGAGCGGGGCTTCAACGTGCTGCTCGGCAATACCGGCTGGACCTCCGAGCGCGAGCTGTTCTACCTGGAGACCTTGAAGTCGCAGGCCGTCGACGGGGTGGTCTACGCGGCCGGCGCCCCGGCCCCGACCCCGCACCTCGCCGAGCTGCTCGCCGGCATCCCGATGGTGGCGGTGGACGAGGAGCTGGGCGAGCTGGCCGCCGCCACCGTCGTGTCGGACAACCGGGCCGGCGGCGTGCTCACCGCCCACCACCTGGCCGGGCTCGGGCACCGCCGGGCGGCGGTGATCGGGGCCAGCCCGGATCTGGTCAGCGGCATCCAGCGGGTCGACGGCTTCGTCGCCGCCTGGATCGAGCTGGCGGGGCGGGCGCCGACCGTGGTCAAGGGCACCTTCGAGGAGGAGTCCGGCTACCAGGCCGCCGTCGAGCTGACCAGCCTGATCCGCGCCGGCGAGGTCACCGCCATCTTCGCCCTCAATGACCTGGTGGCGCTGGGCGCGCTGCGGGCGCTGCGGGAGGCCGGCCTGACCGTGCCGGTCGACTGTTCGGTGGTCGGCTTCGACGACATCTGGGCCGCCCGGCACGTCACCCCCGGCCTGACCACCGTCCGGCAGGACGCGGTCGGCATGGGATCACTCGCCGCGACCGTCCTGCTCCGGGTGCTCGGCCACCCCGGGTCGGACGCCGAGCCCGGACGGCACGTGCTGCCGGTCAGCCTGACCGAGCGGGGCACCACCGCCCCGCCGCCGGCCACGACAGGAGGTGACGACCGTGACGGTCATTGAGATCGAGGACGTCAGCAAGGAGTTCCGGGCCCGTCGGGGCGACGTGCTGGCGCTGTCCCGTACGACGTTGCGGATCGAGAAGCACCAGGTTGTCTGTGTGGTTGGGCCGAGCGGATGCGGCAAGACGACGCTGCTGAACCTGATCGCCGGTTTCCTGCACCCGAGCGCCGGCCGACTGCTGGTGGACGGTCGACCCGTCACCGGGCCGGACAGCTCCCGGGCGGTGGTCTTCCAGTCCGACGCGGTCTTCCCGTGGTTGACGGTACGCCGCAACGTCGAGTACGGGCTGCGGCTGCGCGGGGTGGACCGGGCGACCCGACGCGAGCGGGTAGACCGCTACCTGGAGCTGGTCGGGCTGGCCGACTTCGCCGAGGCGTACCCCAAGGAGCTCTCCGGCGGCATGCGCAAGCGGGTCGACATCGCCCGCGCGTACGCCTCCGGCCCAGAGGTCCTGCTGCTGGACGAGCCGTTCGGGGCGCTGGACATCTTCACCCGCGAGGCGATGTGGCTGGCGCTGCACGCGGTCAACGTCGCCGAGCCGAAGACCATCGTCTTCGTCACGCACGACATCGAGGAGGCGCTCTTCGTGGGCGAACGCGTGATCGTGATGACGCCCCGACCGGCCCGGGTCCACCAGGACATCACCGTGCCGTTCGACCGCCGCGCCGACCTGGACCTGCGGGGCAGCTCGGCCTTCCAGGACCTGCGAATCCAGATCTCCCGGAGCCTGCGGGAGGTGTCGGCGTGACCGCGACCGAGGCACAACTGCCCCGTCCCCGCTCCGGCGACCGGTCCGCCCTGGTCGGGATCGGGCTCGGCGCTGGGGTGATCGTGGCGCTGCTGCTGCTCTGGTGGACGTTGACCGACCTCACCGGCACGGTGAAGCCGCTCTACTTCCCCGCCCCGAGCGAGGTGCTCGCCGCCGTACAACAGATCTGGCGCAGCATGCTCCCGGACGCCGCCGCCACCCTGTTGCGGGTCCTCTTCTCCTGGCTGCTCGGCTCGACCGTCGGGGTCTTGGTCGGGCTGCTGATGGTCCGCTCCCGGGTGCTGCTCTTCACCCTGACCCCGTTGATCGAGGCGCTGCGGCCGGTGCCGCCGGTGGCCCTGATTCCGTTCGTCATCCTGTGGTTCGGCATCGGTGACAGCGGCAAGCTCTTCCTCGGCTCCCTGGCCTGCTTCATGGTCATGGTGGTCAACACGATCGTGTCGGCGAACAACGTCAGCCCGGTCTACGGTCGCGCGGCCCGCTCGCTCGGTGCCCGCGAGGGGCAGGTCTACCGGACCGTGATCCTGCCCGCCATCGTCCCCGAACTCGTCTCCGGGCTGCGGATCGGCAGCGCGCTCGCCTTCGCGGTGGTCGTCGCCGCCGAGTTCCTCGGCGCCGAACAGGGCATCGGCCGCCTGATCATGCAGGCCAGCCGGACGTTGAACACCCCCGTGGTGCTGATCGGCACCATCGTCATCGCCATCGAGGCGGTCCTGGTCGACCGGCTCATCAAGATCGTCAGCGCCCGCGTCACCCGTTGGTCCGAAAGCTCTTCCTGAACGTCGGTCTGGAAGCTCTTCTGAGAAGGAGCACGACTATGTCATTCCCCCACTCGGCCTCCCGGACAAGCCGGAAGCTGGCCCTCGGTCTCACCGTCGCCGCGCTCGCCCTGGCCGCCACCGCCTGCAACTCCGACGCCGACTCCGGCCCCGCCGAGGACGGCACCACCACGATCCGGCTGGGCATCTCCCCGTTCCAGGACACGATGATCCCGATCATCGCCGAGGAGAAGGGGTGGTTCAAGGCGGCCGGGCTCAACGTCGAGCTGAAGTCGCTCGCCTGGGACGCCATCATGCCGGCGGTCGCCTCCGACGGCGTGGACGCCGCGATCAACAACACCACCGGCGTGGTCTCGGTCGCCAACAAGGCGACCAACGTCGTCTACTGGTACGCCTGGAACCCGTTCACCGAGGGCTCGGCGCTGATGGGCAAGAAGGGCTCCGGCCTGAAGTCCCTGGACGAGTACGTCGCCGGTGGCCTCTCCGAGGCCGACGCCCGCGCCGAGACGTTCAAACAGCTCAAGGGGCGGACCATCGTCACCACCATGTCGACCGACATGGGCAAGCAGGTGGTCGCCGCGCTGGAGTCGGTCGGGCTCTCCCAGAAGGACGTCAAGATCGTCGACCTGGACCCGGACCAGGGGCTGGCCGCGTTCCTCAGCGGCACCGGGGACGCCTATCTCGGGGGCATCCCGCAGCGGGTGCGGGCGACCGCCGAGGGAATGCCGGTGCTCGCCTCCGGCCCGGACCTCGCCCCGCCGCCGATCAACGGCCTGGTCACCACCACCGACTTCGCCACGGCGAACGAGGAGGCGCTGCTCAAGCTGGTGAACACCTTCCACCGGATCGTCCGGTACTGCGACGCCAACACCGCCGAGTGCGGCAAGATCATCACTGACCGGCTGAACAAGGACACCGGCGCGAACCTGACCGTGCAGGGCTTCCAGGACTTCTGGCAGAAGTTCGAGCTGTACGCGCCGAACGCCAAGGCGACCAAGGAGCTGATCCTCGACCCGGGTGGCGTCTCCTACTGGAAGAAGACCTGGGACGGCGACAACTCCTACCTGACCTCGAACGGCTCCATCCCCAGTGCGGCCGACGCCGGCAAGCACTTCCTGGTCGAGCAGACCTGGAACAAGTACGTCGAGAAGTTCGGCGCGGACGAGACCGGCTTCTGACGGCACCGAGCAACGGACGGGAGAGCGGCGATGCTGCGGATCCACCAGATCGTCACCGGTGAGCTGGAGAGTTCCCTCTCGGTCAGCCTGCTGAACAGTGGCGCACACCCTGACCTGGACCGGTCCCGGGTCCTGCCGTACGGCTTCCGGAACGACATCCGGCGGCGCAACGGGCAGGTCACCGAGGGGGTGATGGTGCCGGTGCCGGTCTGGCTGATCGAGGGCACCGACAAGACCATCCTCATCGACACCGGCCTGGGGGCCATCGACGAGGTGTCGGCGATGCAAAGCCGCTACGGGGTCGACTTCGTCGCCTCCCGCGCGGAGGACCAGGACCTCGTGGCCGGGCTGGCCCGGCACGGGGTCCGTCCCGAGGACGTGGACGTGGTCGTCCTGACCCACCTGCACTTCGACCACGTCGGCAACAACGAGCTCTTCCCCCGGGCGCGGTTCGTCGTGCAACGCGACGAGCTGCCGCAGGCCATCGCCCCACCGTCGTTCTGCATGTTCTACTACCCCGACTACTCCTACAAGATCACCGCCATCCGGGACCGGCTGGACGTGATCGACGGCGACGTCGACATCGCCGACGGGGTCCGCCTGATCAAGATCGGCGGTCACACCCCGGGCTGCATGGTGGTCATGGTCGAGACCGCGCTCGGCACCGTCTGCCTGACCAGCGACGTCATGTACAACTACCGCAATCTTGAGCTCAACTGGCCGATGGGTTCGTTCTGGAACCTGCCCGAGCTGATGCGGGGCTACGCCCGCCTGCACCGCGAGGCGGACGTCATCGTCCCCGAACACGACTGGCAGTTCCGCGAACACTTCCCGAGCGGCACCATCGAGTAAGGAGTCCGGCCGTGAGAATTCTGCTGCTCGGAGAGTCGTGGTTCATCCACCTGATCCACCAGAAGGGCTTCGACAGCTTCACCAACAGCGAGTACCAGGAGGGCGGCGCGGAGTTCAAGGCCGTCCTGCGGGCCCGGGGCTGGGAGGTGGAGCACATCCCCGCCCATCGCATCGCCGACGACCTGCCCACCACCGTCGAGGACCTCCGCCGGTACGACTGCGTGGTGATCAGCGACGTCGGGGCGAACACGTTCCTGCTCACCCCGGCGGTCTTCCGGACCTCCGCCAGCGAGCCGAACCGGCTCGCCACCATCCGGGAGTACGTCCGCACCGGCGGCGCGCTGCTGATGGTCGGCGGGTACCTCTCCTTCTCCGGCATCGACGGCAAGGCCCGGTACGGGCAGAGCCCGCTGGCCGACCTGCTCCCGGTCGACCTGTGCGGCGGCGACGACCGGGTGGAGGCCCCCGAGGGCGTCCAGCCGAAGGTGCTGACCAGTCACCCGGCCCTGCCCGACCAGCAGACGGAGTGGCCGGCGCTGCTCGGCTACAACCGCACCACCGCCCGCGACGACGGCGAGGTGCTGGTCACCGTCGGCCCGGACCCGCTGATCGCCGTCCGGCAGGTCGGCGCGGGGCGTACCGGGGTCTTCACCTCCGACCTCGCGCCGCACTGGGCCCCGCCGTCCTTCCTGGCCTGGCCCGGCTACCCCGAGCTGTGGGCCCGCCTGCTCACCTGGCTGGCGGCCCGGTGACGGACCCGGGACCGGCGGCGGACGACCCGGTCGAGGTGCTGGTGGTCGGCAGCGCCAACCTCGACCGGGTGATCCGGCTCGACCGGTTGCCCCGTCCCGGTGAGACGGTGCTGACCGGCGACGCCGAGACCGGTGCCGGCGGGAAGGGCGCCAACCAGGCGGTCGCGCTGGCCCGGCTCGGCCGCCGGGTCGCGCTCCGCGCCGCCGTCGGCCGGGACGCCGCCGGCGAGACCCTGCTGGCCGCCCTGCGCTCCGCCGGGGTCGACGTCTCCCGGGTACGCCGCGTCGACGACGCCCCCACCGGGGAGGCGCTGATCCTGCTCGACCCCACCGGCGAGAACTCCATCGTGGTGCTCGACGGCGCCAACCGGCGGCTCGCGCCGGCCGATGTCGCCCCCGCCCACCCGGCACCCGCGGCCGTGCTGGTCCAGTGCGAGATCCCGGCGGCGGCGGTGCGCGCCGCACTCGCCGTCACCGGACCGCTCCGCGTGCTCAACCCGGCCCCGGCCGGGTCGGTCGACGCGGCCCTGCTCGACCAGGTGGACGTGCTGGTGCCGAACCGGATCGAGCTGGCCCAACTCACCGGGCTGTCGGTCGACGACGTCGACGACGCCCGACGGGCCCTCGCGACGCTGCCGGTGCGGCAGGTGGTGGTCACCCTCGGCGCGGCCGGCGCGCTGGTCCGCGACGGGCACCGGTACGACCTGGTGCCCGCCCCGACGGTGCCGGTGATCGACACCACCGGGGCGGGCGACTGCTTCTGCGGCGCGCTCACCGCGGCCCTGGTGGACGGGACCCCGCTGGCCGAGGCCGCCCGGTTCGCGGCGACCGCCGCCGCGCTCTCCACCCGCGCCGTCGGCGCGCAGGGCGGCCTCCCCACCCGGGCGGACGTCACCGAGCTGCTCGCCCGGCTGCCCTGAGCTCCAGCCGGGGCGGCACTATCAGACCGACCGATGCGACCCCACTTGACCACATCAAGCTCGCCGAAGAGGTCACCGAGCAGAACGCCCTGATCAGCAGGTTTCCGGTGGGATTCGAGTCTCAGCTCTCGGGATGCATGCCGGCGTCACGGCGATGGCAGCCAGTGCATGCGTCGATGTAACGAAGCCCTGTTGGCTGACGTCAGCGAGCTTCGAGACGACAGCCGACACCAGCCAGGCGGGGAGCAGCGACGCGTGAACACTTCGGTGTGAACTCTCGGCGAGCGGGTCGGATCGGGCTCGATGCGAGGTCAACCGGCCTGATGAGGCGCTTCTCGGCTCGGTTCGGCTGGCACGGTTGCTGTACTTCACTGCTGTACTTCTCGTCCTCGTGTAGCGCTGCTCAGCCGACCCCGAGCGTGGCGGCGAGCTTCGCGATCGTGGTCGGGGCGCGCGGGTCGCGAGCAACCTCGGCCAGGATGTCCCGGGCGACAGGCCGACATGTGATCTCGGCCGATGCGGTGCGCTCGGCCTCGGTCAGCAGGCGAGCCGCGTTGCCCACGTCCCCGGCGTGCAGGTAGGCGCGGGCGACGTCGAGCAGGTGCGCGGCGCGGTGTTCAGTGGGTAGCCCTCGCCAGCCGGAACGCGCCGTGGCATTCTCGTGCCAGGCAATCGCCGCATGAGCATCGCCGACCTCGACGGCTACGGCGGCGCGGGCCAGGTCGACGGCGGTGGGCCCGAAGCCGGTGCGGTGATGGTCGCACCCGTCACCGACCTGCTCCCCCATGCCGGCGGCCTCGTCGAGAAGTTCACCGGCGGCGGACTCGTTGCCGTCCTGCGCCGCCGCCAGACTGGCCTGGATGAGCAGGGTCCCGCACAGGGACAACTCCACCGGTCCGCCGTACTCGATTACGGATGGAGCGATCCGGTACGCGGCAGCGAGCATCACCGACCTCGCCTCCCGCGCCCTCCCGAGCGCGCGTAACACCTGGCCGAGCTGCACGGCTGCCGCGGCCACCAGCTCCCGGTCGCCGGTGGCGGCGAACATCGCCCGATCCACGGCCAACCACGCCAGCTCAGCGTCGCCGAGCTTGACCAGCAGAGCGGCGGTGACCCGGTACGCCTCGACCAGCGGCCCGCGACCCGAGCCCCGATCGTGAACATGGGTGCGCTGCGCGTTGGTGAGCAGGTCCGGTGCCAGGTCGACCACCTGCGGATAGCGGGCGTACTGGAACGTCGTCCACGCGTACCCCACATCCCGCAGCACCCGATCCACCGGCACCACCGGGCCACCTGCCAGCTTGCTCAACGGGATCTCGTAGCTGGACAAAGCTGCTCTGATACGGTCGACGCCGTCCGCGCGACCCTTCGCCTGGACCGGTGCGGCGTCCTGGCCGACAAGTGCTGCGGTGTCGATACGGAGTACCCGGGCGATCTCCTGAAGCGTCGACAGCTTGCCCAGCCGCCGCACGCCCCGCTCCACCTTGTCTACCCAGCTCTTCGACTTGCCGAGCCGGTCAGCGAACACCTGCTGCGACAACCTCCGCCGGCCCCGCCAGTACGCCACCCGCCGCCCCACCGGCAACACCTCAACGCTGCCCACGACGCCACCGCCGATCCGGCACCGCCCGGGTCGTCTCCTCCACCGGAATCCGATCCGCCTCCGCCTGGGCGAGAAGCCGCCGCTTCGCCGCCTCCCGCTCAGCCGCCTCGATCTGCTCGCCCCGGCTCACCGCCGACTCGTCGCCCTTACCCGGCACCTCACACCTCCCGTCACCCCCAGGTGACGGAGAAGCTACGGAAGGCTATGGATGGGCTCCATGGCCAGCGGACATGTCACCGTGACATGGGACGGTTCGACCAGCGCGAATGGTCGCCATACGCTCTTGGCTTGAACACCATGAGTAGTCGGAATGCGACGCTGGGAGCCGCCGTGCTGCTCGACCCGCTTCGAATACCAGAGGACGCATGGTCACACGGCGAGGTGCTGACCGCCTTGGCCGCCCGCGACATCGGCGGGCTGTTCCGCTGGATCACCAGCCTCACCGGCGCGAGTCAGAGCCGGATCGGGGCCGCCGTCGGGCTGGAACAGGGCTATGTCAGCCGGATCATGGCCGGACGCAAAGTCACCTCGATCGACGTCCTGGAGCGGATCGCCGACGGATGCCGGATGCCCGACCAGGCGCGAATAGTGATGGGCCTGGCACCCCAACAGGCCACCGTGCCGTCCCCACCGGCCCACCTCACCCCCGGTCGGCCCAGCGAATCACCGACCACCCGGACCTGGCATGACGACGTCCGCAGTGCCATAGAGCTTTGGCGAGGTGACGTGAACCGTCGAGATGTGCTCCGGCAGGTGGCCTTCAATTCCGCCGGCTACACCCTGCCGGCGTTGCGCTGGTTCACGGCCCCCGATCCGGCCCCGGTGACCCAGCCCGGCCGGAACGCCGTCGGTCAACCGCAGATTGACACCATTCGCGCGATGACCGCGACCTACCGCGGGCTGGACAACCAGTACGGCGGCGGGCACGCCCGCGACACCGTGGCCCGCTACCTTCACCAGGAGGTGACCCCACTGCTCACCGACGGCCGATACGACCACCGCACCGGTCAACGGCTGCTCGGTGCCGCAGCCGAACTAGCCCAACTCGCCGGATGGCAGGCTTACGACACAGCCGAACACGGCATCGCCCAGCGGTACCTCACCCTCGCCCTGGACTTCGCTCACGCCGCCGGAGACGACGGCCTCGGCGCGGAAATCCTCGCTGCGATGAGCCACCAGGCCACCTACCTCGGCCACACCGCCACCGGCCTCGATCTCGCCCGCGCCGCCGGCCAGGCTGCCCGACGCGCCGGGTTCCCCGTCCTAGCCGCCGAAGCCCACGTCATGGAAGCCCACGCACTAGCCAAAGCCCGCGACGAACGAGCCTGCGCCGCTGCCCTGCACGAGGCGGAACAAGCCCTCGACCGGGCCGACCGCAGCACCGAACCGCAATGGCTCAGCTACTTCGACGAGGCGTACCTGTCGGCCAAGTTCGGCCACTGCTTCCACGCCCTCGGCCGCAACACCCACGCCGAACGCTTCGCCGCCCGCTCCCTGCGCATGGACAACCGCTACGTACGCGGCAGAGCCTTCAACCTCGCCCTGCTCGCCAGCATCCAGGCCCAACAGGGCGAAACTGACCGCGCTTGCGCCATAGGTGCGGAGGCTCTGACCCTGACCAAACAGCTACGCTCCGCCAGAGCCGTCCGCTACCTGCGCGACCTGCAAACCCAGCTCGCCCCACGCCGGCGGCTTCCCACCGTTCGGCATTTCACCGCCCGCATCGACGCCACCCTCGGCCCTCGACGCTGACGCTTACAGCTCTCCCCTGGCCTTACGCGCGACCAACTCCAGCACCGCGATTACCGTGCCAGCACCGACGATCTCCCTCTGAGCCACAAGCCGATACGCCTCGTCGAGCGGGATCCAGGCGACCTGCTCAGCCTCATTCACGTCCACCGGCGTGCCGATGTGCTCTGCCTGCCGGGCCAGGAACAGCATATTCTCGGCGTCGGCCGTACCGACCCACGGCTGGAAGGACAGCAGCGGCTCGACGCCTTGCGGGCGCCAGCCGGTCTCCTCCTCAACCTCCCGCACCGCACACGCCGCCGGCTGCTCCTCGCCGTCGACATAGCCGCCGGGCACCTCCCACACCCACCGGTCGAACACGAACCGGTGCCGCCGCATCAACAGCAGGCGCTCCTGGTCGTCGAGCACGGCGACCATGGCCGACCGGGGAGCCCGGATCACGTACTGCTCGAACCGAACCCCGTCGGGCAGCTCGACCTCGGCAATGCTCAGCCGCGCTCGGCGGGTGTCGTCCACGACCCGCTCGCCGTGAATGGTCCACCGGGTCAACTCCGTCGCCTGCTTCTCCACCACCCAGCCAGTATCCGCGCCGCTCCCACCATGCTCGACAGGCAGCACCTACTGGCCGCACCACCCCGGCCACCCGACCCCTCGCTTGTGAGTTCTGGGCGCTCCGTCCGGCGGGGTCCGTTCATGTCTGCGACCTCGGGCGGCTGTCCGTGATCGGCCGCAAGCGGCTGCCCTTGTCCCGGTCGGTTGCTGTCAGCGCTGCTGTCGGCGCTACCGCCGCACACGCGACTCGATCAAAAGTGAGTAGCGGGCATCAAGTGAAATAGACTTGTGCCTACTCCGCCGCGTTCGCGCCGCCGTCGGTGTGCCAGCAGCCCGGTCTCAACGCTCGCCCATCGGAGGCTTCGTGCCCACACCGCCCGACCGCCAAGTGTGAAGCCCGACCCCTGGCAACGAGTGCTCGCGATCGGCAGCCTCGTCTCGGTGCTCTTCGTCGGCATCGGGCTGTACATCACGAACGAGGCAAACCGAGAGCAGCAGCGCCTCACCGAGCAGGGGCAGATCACCGAGCGGTTCACCACAGCAGTCGAGCAGTTGGGACAGCCGGGCCCGGAAAAGGTCGATGTTCGCCTCGGTGCCATCTACGCGTTGGAACGCATCATGCGGGACTCTGGCGTCGACCATCCCGCTGTCGTCCAGCTGCTCGCCGCCTTCGTTCGGGTTCACGCCCCCGCGCCCAACCTGAGTCCCAGTCCGCCGAGTCAGTTGGCAAAGCCGCCGACTTCCCCTCCGCCCCCGGTCGACATCCAGGCCGCTCTGACTGTGCTCGGCCGCCGTGAAGCCAATCAGGACCGGATCGGAATCGGCGACAACATCGACCTCTCCCATACGAGCCTGAGAGGTGTAGACCTGCATGGGGCGAGCCTGAGAGGTGTAGACCTGAGCGGGGCGGACCTGTTCGGCGCGGACCTGAGCGGGGCGGACCTGAACGCCGCAGGCCTGAGCGGGGCGAATCTGATTGGCTCAGACCTCGGCGGCACGAACCTGAACACCGCGTTCCTGCTGAACGCGGACTTGCGCTACGCAGACCTGGCCAGCGCCGAATTGTGGGGCGCGGAGCTGTCCGGTGCGAAGTTGGCTGACGCAGACCTTCGGAACGCAGACGTCGGCGAGGCAAATGGCGTGACCACTGAGAGTGTGCGGTTCGCGTGCATTGGTTTCGGCACGACATTGCCGCCCGGGGTGGTTAGCCCACGCGATCAGGAGTCCGAGGCTCACTGCCGCCCTCAGGAGTGGAAGTTGTTACCACCGAGGTTTTCTGATCGCAAGGCCGCGGCCGACAACGTGCGATGGGGGCTCGACGACGCTCCTCTGAGATGGTGGCGCGATGCCGGCGGTCTGTAGCCGTTCGCGACGGCCGTGATTCGCTGGGGTGAGGATTTGACTCCGGCATCGCGTTTGCTCATTCGCTTGCTCCTCGACTAGAAACATTGGCAGCTGGCCCGGCCTCACCTCGCGCGTAGCTGGCCGCATCGCCCTTGCTCGCGCCACTGGTCACCTTGAGCCATCCGAGATCGAGTCGCGACGTCTCGTTTACAGAAACGGCGTGCCCCATCCGGTGTCGTCCAGGCGCGTGCGCGACGTGGGGCAACTGTCCGGCTCCAGCGGCCGACGGCTGCCCTCGTCCCGGCCCGTTGCCTGTCAGCGTTGCTGTCGACAGCCGTTCCGCCGACGCCCCAGGCCGACCCTCGCTGGGCAAAGTTGTCTACATCGGATGGCACGTTCGTCGGGCGCGCCTTCGGTGTGAACGCGGCTGGGCCTCAACGTTGAGTGCTGTCAGGCACCGTTCTGTGTTGGCGACCATGGCCACTTCGCCGTCCCGTGTCGTTCGCCGCCGGCCGTCGCTGCTGCTTTCGCTGCCTCCTGGCTGCCTCCCCTCGCCGTCTGACCCGGGCTCCATCTTTTGGGGGCCACCGCCGGTCGCTGGCGGGAGCCGACGGCCGGGCACGGACGACACCATGCGTGCCTGAAGGGCAGCGACGGCCCCGTGAGGAGGCAGGTACCAACCAGGCTGGTCTACCTGGAGAAGCCGGAGACGCAGTAGCTAGGATCCGTCCATGTGGCACGGTGACGCGGTCGACCGGTTCTTCCAAGCGCAAGAGCGCCTGGTTACGCAGACAAGCGACTTTTCGATGATGACGATCGCGTCGATGGTCGAGGAAGGCTACATAGATCCTCTTGTTGAGACACGGCGACGTCGCCGTTGGGATCAAGCCCGCCAGTCGGCCCTAATTGAATCTTTTCTTCTAAATATCCCTGTACCACCGCTCTACTTTGCTCAAACCGAAGACTTCAGGTACAGCATTATCGATGGCTCCCAGCGCATCTACGCCATCCATTCTTTCATGCGCGGCGAGCTTGTGTTGAAATCCCTGCAAGCTTTCCCGGAGTTGAACGGCAGCAAGATTTATGACCTTCCTGATGCCATAGTCAAATCCCTGCACATGCGGCCACATATACGAGCGGTAACATTGCTAAATCAGTCAGACCCTACTCTTAAATACGAGGTCTTTGTTCGCCTCAACAAGGGGGGGCAGGCGCTCAACAATCAAGAAGTCCGCAATATTGCCTTCGAAGGCCCCCTTAATGATCTTCTTATACGGCTTTCCAGCGCTCCGTTCCTGCGGGCTCAATTCAAAATAACCGATGATTCTGATCGATACCGACGCATGCAAGACGTCGAGTATGTCTTGCGCTTCATCGCCTTCGCAGCGGATGGGATCCCGCGCCAGCTCCCCGTGTCGGACTTCCTCGATCATTTCATGATGCGCCATGCTAACGATAAGGAAGACACGCTAGAGCGATACGCGGCCGATTTCCGTCGCGCACTGCACGGATGCCAGAAAATTTGGGGCGAGAGGGCATTCCAGGCCAAGATTGGGTTTGCGAGGACTGTTTCCGGATCAGTGCAGTTGTACGACGCCCAGATGCTGGCGGTTGCGGCCAGCGCTGAGATCGACGTAGAGAAGGCTGCAAGCCGAAGAAATGAAATTATAGAAGCAACTGATGAGATTACAGCCCATGACCCCCAATTCGGCCTAAATCAAGCCACCTCGCCAAAGCGACTGACCTATAGGGTAGAGCGCATTGCCCAGCTGATACAAGGCTGAGCGAGATGGACGCACGCGAACGATTAATCAAGAGCTTGAATGCCTTGATCACCCACCTCGACTCCGGCGGTATTCAAGACACGGCGCTCCCGGGAACCCCGGCGGCAGAAGCAATCAGGCTCCTCAAGAACGGTCTTTCTGTATCAGCTTTCGCCTGCTTCGAACACTTCATCAGAGGTCGCATTGGCGAACTACTCCGACTCGTGTCGACGGCTGATGATCGCCCGCCCTTCGACCAATTGCCGAAGGGACTCCAGATTGCGGCCACTAAAGGCGTAGTGGAAGCGGTCCGCTTCCGGCTCAGCCAGCGGGGCGAAGGCTTAGACACCCCGGACATCGTCGCTCTCGCTCAACTGCACGCTGATGCCATCGCCTCCTCTCGATCTAACTCCTACTCGTTCTCCGATTGGGCGTTTGGGTGGTCTACCTCTAATGTGGGAGCTGGCACTCTGCGAGATTTTCTGGCAGCGGTTGATGCCGTCCAGCTATACGACCAAATCGGCGATACGTTACGCGAGGTAGGGTTTGACTTCGCTGCGGCGGGCCTAGCAAATGGAAGCGTGCTGAAGCTCGGCAGAATTGCGGCATGGCGTCATGAGGCAGCTCACGATTCCACAATCTCAGTGGACGCCGCACTACTTCGAACCAGAGTTATCGCCTACATGTCCGTCGCCTTTGCTTTCGATCTTTTGGCAAGCCTTGCAGTGGCAGCGTTGATCAATGGATTCGCCTCCGGCGCTTCGGCGTCGGCGAGTCGAAGCGGAATACCCGTTAATTTTCTCGGGCCGAGTGGCGACAAGTATCAGCTTCAGGACCGGTCCGGCGGGGATCTGGGCACCTTCTACGGCACAGCTCATTGCCAAGACCACTTAGAGAAAAGAAGCCTCCCGTTTGTCGGCGCCGTAGTGATGCGTAGTTCTCAGGGACATATAGTCGACTGGTTCTTTCATTGATACATACCGTGGACCAACGCATGCCCGAGCGGCCCGCGACCCCTGGTGACTTTCGCCGGCATCTGAAACAACTTTACTCTCGCCGCGTTCCCGTACCCCCGGGTCAGGACTTGGCCGCCGCCTTCGCCCCGCCGGTCGTCGGTCCGACACCCGGTTTACCGTCAGGCTGACTAGACGGGCTGCCGAGCCAGGGCGATGCCGACGAATTGAAGCGGAACTAAGAGCAGCTTCGCCGCCACCAGCGGGAACAACACCAGACGCCTGCTCACGCGCCGCCTGGGGCTGCCAGCGTTGGTGGCTGATTGACGGCGTTTGACGGTGTTTTGTGCCCCGTGTGTGCCCCACCTTGCCGAGGGCTTGGTTGCCGTCCTCGCCTCTTGCCCGGCGTGACCGCGTGCATGGTCCCTTACCCGGTCCGGGCCTACGATGTCGCCATGACCAACTGGGCTGAAGTTGCGAAAAGCCTTTCTCCCGTTTTCGCAGCCGCTATTGCCGTTTTCGGTGTGGCGCTCGGCGCTCGCTTAAGTCGACGAACAACGTCGGATTCCTTTATGCGCGAACGCATCTTCTCGGAAATGGAGAAGCGGCGAGAAGTGGCAATCGCATTTCGAAAAGCCCTGTGGGTCTATTCTTCTCGGGTGCAGAAGATGCGAGACCTCGCCCAAGAGGCCGCCGATCAACAGCAGGCGGGTAAGAAGGTTTCCATAAAGTTTGACCTCAACGAGGCTCGGGCAGCGCAGCGAGCCACGCTCGACGCGTTCGCTGACCTTGAGATGCGCGCAACTATGCAGGTTCAGATTCCCGCGCGCAACTGCCTCGAAGCGCTCACCAGCGCCTTTAACCACCTGACAGCCTTCCGAATTCAAGAGGGCATGGCTCAGCTTGCATATCAGGAGCAGCAGTATGCTGAGTTGAGCAAGGAACTGAACAAGGAAGCGGAGCACTTCAACGCCATCATCTATGCGAGCTTCACGCCAATCTGGCGAGCACTCCTCAACAGGGCGGCAAGAAAGCCCTTGCCTTACGAGGTCTTGAACGCCCCTATCGAGCTCCGCATCCCTGGGGAACGGATTATTCCCTTACAGCAAGAGGGAGATACAGGAACCAGCCGCTAGCGGGGCCTGGCCGTCGCCTGGCCGTCGCCTACCGACATGCCGTCGCTGTTCCGCAACGGGTCAAGCGGGCCTTGACGTACGGACGGACCTGCCGGAACGGGCTGAGTCGGTTTTCGTGTCGCGGACCATGCCCCACGCGGACACCGCCACAGGAGCGCAGTTGACCTGACCTGGACCGGTGCGGACCCGGCTCCTGGGGTCGGAGCTGGCCATCGGCGGGCACCCCTCCCCTCCCAGGTGAGCAGCTGACCTGACCGCGAGCGGCTGCGGAGTCGGCTCCTGGACGACCGCCAGGTCCTCGGCGGACACCGCCCCCATGCTTGGGGCTTGCTGCGCAGACCCGGCGGCGCGTTACCTGCGCCGCGCTGCTCAAGCGCGGCGCGGCCGGCTGCCGGCGACGGATCTCACCACTCTTCTTGCTAACCCGTCTTCGGCGGCCCCTTGGGCTTACCGCTTCCGCGCCAGCCGCCGGGCGTGTTGCGTGGCCGGAGTCGGAGCGCCAGCGGAGCGACGGACACGCGCCCAGGCGGCGGCGCGTGCGGCCCGTTCAGGGCCGCCTTGATAGACGTACGGAAAGTCCTCCCACACCGGCCGGCAGTCGCCGGGTCCATCGGGGCATGCTGAGCACGTGCACATCCCTTGGCGGACCAACGTTGACGTGTTCGCGCAAATCCTGCGACGGCATGGCGTCAGGGAGAATTCAGTGACCGATGTCGAGGCGGCGTGGGATGCGTTCACTGAGTTCCTACAACTGGACATCGACGGCCTCGATCCAACTCCGGACTCCGATGCCGATGGTTTCATCATTCAGTGGGGCCGACGGTCATGGAGCGACAGCCGCCTGATTCTGACCTTCACCCGGCAGCTGGCCATCGCTGATGTCGGTGACCATGATGATCCCTACCGGCAGCGCGAACTGTGGCGGCTCGACTTGGAGATGGCCTTCGACGACGAGGCCGATCTGGTCGGCCTTGACCGGCTCGATGTCCAAGACACAGGGTTCAAGTTCGCTCCCATCGGGCCGCTCCGCGCCGCAGCGCTGTTCGATACTTGGGCGGAGACGCAGCGGCATGGCCCCGTCCGGGCAGCCTGGATCGCAACCCCATCGAGTAGTGGCTTGTCCTTCGAGTGCGTCTGCTGACACGCAGGAAGCGCGACGTGAAGTGGGTTCGCCAGGCCGGTAGAGCTGGGTCACGACGGGTTGACGCATCGACACCCGGTGCTACTCTGGCGTCGTCGAGCACGCCAGCGCGGCCTTCCTGCCGGATCGCTGGACTCGATGTCGGAGACGCTGAGCGGCCTTCCTGCCGCTGATGCGGGCCACGTCCCCGCCGGCTCTCGACCACCCCGGCCACTATGCCGGCCTGAATCCGCTGAGCTGCCCAGTACGGCCTTCCCCGCCGTCCACGATGGCCCGGATTCGCACTTCACGGGTGGGTACAGCCTGCGGCAACCCGCCGGATGCCGATATCCCAGGCTCCCCACCCGTGCCGGCCCCAATTGCCAAGTCCACGAGCGTGAAAGGACATGACCCATCGGCGGGAAGTGGCACGACCACGGTTCCGCCCTCCGGCGTCAGCCGCCCTCTCGGCGGTGCCAGGAGACACGACGAACACCACCAGCGGACACAGCGTCCACGGCTGGTGGTGCTTCGTCTCCCGTCCCTGCCACCCCTTGAAGAGGAGAAAACCATCTTCACCGCCTACCGCCCCGGCCTCGCCGCCGGCCGCGACGCCCAGGTCCTGCACCGCGCCGACTCGCCGGAGTTCTCCGGCTGGCTGGAGCACACCCGCCCCGCCGGCGGCTGCTCCCGACCGATCCGCCTCACCGGCACCATCGCCGCCGTCGACCGGAACACCGGCCGCATCACCAGCCAACTGCACACCGACGAGCTGCCCGACCGCACGCTCTACAAGGCATGCGGCAACCGCCGTGAATCGGCCTGCCCGGACTGCGCCTGGGTCTACCAGGGCGATGCCTACCAGGTCGTCTGTCGCGGCCTGACCGGCGGCAAGGGCGTCCCCGCATCGGTCGGCCGGCACCCGGTCGTCTTCGCCACCTTCACCGCCCCGTCCTTCGGCCCGGTCCACCACCGCCACGTCCCACGCCACACCTGCCGCAACCGGCAGCGCTGCGACTGCCGACCCGCGCCCTGCCGCGCTCGGAGCAACGCCGGCACCTGTGAGCACGGACAGCCGGCGGCGTGCTTTGCCCGCCACGACGCCGACGATCCACGGATCGGCAAGCCGCTGTGCCTCGACTGCTATGACCACGCCCACCAGGTCGTCTGGAACTACTTCTCCGGCGAGCTGTGGCGACGCACCAAGCAGGCCATCGAACGCCACCTCGCCGCGCTCTGCCGCCAACGCGGCATCCCGAAGATCGGCATCGTCACCGCCGCCGGCACCGTCCGCTGGGTGCCGCCCGTGCGCGTATCCCACGGCAAGGTCGCCGAGATGCAGCGCCGGGCCGCCGTGCATTTCCACGCCCTGCTACGCCTCGACGGCGTTGACCCCGCCGACCCAAACACGCTCGTGCCGCCTCCGGCCGGCATTACCGTCGACGACCTGGAGGCCGCCGTCCACGCAGCCGCCCGGCAGATCACCGTCACCACACCACCCCATCCCGACCAGCCACAGGGATGGCTGATCGCCTGGGGCGAGCAGGTCGACGTGCGACGCATCAACAGCAGCGACGGCGAGCTGACCGACAGCAAGGTCGCCGCCTACCTCGCCAAGTACGCCACCAAGGCCACCGAAGCCACCGGCCACAGCTCCACCCGACTCATTCCCTCCACCATCGACGACTATTCCGACCCCGAAGGCGACCACACCGCCCGCCTCATCGACGCCTGCTGGCACCTCGGCCGCCCCACCCAGACCAACGGGAGCGGTGGCGCCGCAACAGCCGGCGACCGTCAAGACAGCCTTGACACCAAACCGAACCCCTACGCCGGGCTGCGCCGCTGGACACACATGCTCGGCTACGGCGGCCACTTCCTCACCAAAGCCCGCCGCTACTCCGTCACCTTTGGCCAGCTCCGCGACACCCGCGCCACCTACCGCCGCGAGGAAGACGACGAGTCGGCCGACACGATCACCGTCGGCACCCTCACCTACCTCGGCTCCGGCTGGCTCACCGAAGGCGACGCCCTGCTCGCCAACACCGCCGCGCGGCAGCGCCGCGAGAGCAGACGCATCGGACGGGAAGAACTCGCCCACGAGGCGTGGCTGGGGGTGGCCGCATGAGCCGAGAACTCACCCCCCGCTGGTACTCCCCCGCCGAGGTCGCCGTCCTGCTCGGCTTTGGCATCTCCAAGGTCAAGATGAAGATCGCCACCGGCGAGCTGCGTTCCATCAAGGACGGCAAGTACCGCCGCATCCTCCCCGAATGGGTCGATGACTACATCCGCGAGCAGGTCGAGCGCCAGGAGGCCGCCTGATGCCCGCCCGCGCACGCGCCAACGGCGAAGGCTCGATCTTCCCGTACCGGAACGGCTTCGCCGCCTACGTCTGGGTCACCAAGCCTGACGGCCGGCGCACCCGCAAGTACGTCTACGGCAAGACCCGAGAGGCAGTCCACGACAAGTGGATCAAACTGCACCAGCAGGCGAAGCAGGGACCAGTGGCGACAAGCGTCCCCACGGTCGGCAGCTTCCTCACCTACTGGCTGGCCGAGATCATCCAGCCGAACCGGGCACCGTTGACCTACGCCACCTACGAGACGTTTGTCCGCCGCTACATCGCCCCCGGCCTCGGGACGAAGCGGCTCGACCGGCTCCAGTCGCGCGACGTGCAGACCTGGATCAACCAGATAGCTCGCACCTGCCAGTGCTGCGCACAGGGCAAGGACACCGTCCGCCCGAAGCACAAGCGGCGCTGCTGCGCGGTCGGCCGCTGCTGCCAGGCCGTCCCGTCGACGCGCACAGTGAGCGACATCCGGGCCGCGCTGCGGGCCGCCCTCTCCCACGCCCAGGCCGAAGACCTCATCACCAAGAACCCCGCTGTCGCGGTCACCCTCGCCACTGTTCGCCGCCGCCGGGGCAAGTCCTGGTCGAGCGACGAGGCCCGGAAGTTCCTGGAGTCCGCGAGAGCCGACGACGACCCGCTCTACGCCGCCTACGCCCTGGTCCTCGTCACCGGACTGCGCAAGGGGGAGGCGCTGGGACTGACCTGGGCAGACGTCGACCTCGACGCCGGAGATCTGACCATCGGTCGCCAGCTCCAACGCGTACGCGGGCAGCTCCTGCACCGCGACACCAAGACCCAGGCGTCCGACGCCACCCTCCCCCTGCCCGACATCTGCCTCACGGCCCTGAAACTGCGGAGCGAGCAACGCGACGAGGCGAGAGCAGCCGCCGGCAAGGCATGGCACGAAAGCGGACTCGTCCTCACCACCCGCTACGGCACACCGATCGAGCCGCGCAACTTCCAACGCTCCTGGCAGACGCGGTGCGACAAGGCAGGCGTCAAGCCGATCACCGTCCACGACGCCAGAAGAACCTGCGCCACCCTCCTGGCCGACCTCGACGTCCATCCCAGAGTCGCCATGCAGGTGCTGAGGCACGCCCGCTTCTCCGTAACGATGGAGATCTACACGCAGGTCACATCGACAAAGACGAGAGAAGCGCTCAAGCGCCTCGGCGACTCACTCAGCCACTGACGAGAACTGCTGTACAAAGCTGCTGTACGACAGCAGAAAGGCCACCTCCCGAAGCCGGGAAGTGGCCTTTGACCTGCGTGGGCGATACTGGGATCGAACCAGTGACCTCTTCGGTGTGAACGAAGCGCTCTCCCGCTGAGCTAATCGCCCTCAGCGCGCATGACTCTACCCGATCGACGGCCCGGACCAAAAACCGGGCCTCAGTGCGTCGCGAGGTAGTGCAGCACCCGCGCCACCACGTCGATGCCGAGGCTGTACTTCAGCGACAGCCACACCACCACCGACACGAAGAGCAGCCCGACCAGGCCGAGCACGAAGCGCACCGGCAGCGATCGGCTGGTCACCCAACGCGTCCAGGCGTTGACGTGCCGGCGGGTGAACGCGAGCAGCCGGCGGGCCCAGTGGAACTCGACCGCCCAGACGCCGAGTCCGGCGATGACGAGCAGCCAGCCGGGGCCGGGCAGCGGGATGAGCGCGATGCCGACGGTGACCACGACGGCGCCGAGGATGCCGATGAAGATCCGCAGCGCGATGCGGCCGGTGGGGTTGGCCCGGATCAGGTCGAGCGTGGTGTGCAGGCGACCCCGCCAGCCCTGCCGACGCGGCGTGGTGGGAGCGGCTGGGGAACGCCCGTCGACCGGCACTTCGTACCCCCGATTTCTGGCCGTTCGGGCCGCATCTTCCGGCGAACCGCCAGTGGCCCGCGATGCCACCGAGGATCCCCTCGTGACCATTTCCACCCCCAGTGTCGCGCGGGACCGTCACCCCTGCTGAGGACTGGACGTTACCGGAGTAAGTCGACGACTGAACCACCCGTTGCCGGGCGGGACGACGGAGTGGGCGGAACCGGAAATCCTACTCGGGGTCTCCCGGCCCCGAGAGCTTTCCGACCCCCTTCCCACCACTGGGTGAAGTCAGCGTATGGCGGAGCGTAGCCAGGAGCAGCACCTGAGTATGGGAAAAGCGGGACACGCGCGTTCCGCAGCGGTGCCGGGGGGAGAACGTCCATGAGTGTCATCCGACCGACGACCGTAGAGGTCGAGACGTCGCTAAGGCTCGTCGCGCCTGACGCCACCGCCTTGCCGGTGCGTGCCAGTCTGCGTTACGACCCTGCTGACCCGTACGCGGTCCATGTCCTGTTCCATGCCGAGTCGGCCGGCGGCGAGGCGGTGAGCTGGTCGTTCGCACGCGAACTGCTGGTCACCGGGCTCGACGAGCCGGCCGGCATCGGTGATGTGCGGGTCTGGCCGTGGGCCACCCCGCGCGGCGACTTCGTCGCGCTGGCGTTGTCGTCACCGGACGGCAACGCCCTGTTCGAGGTGCCGCGCAGCGTGCTGGTGCGCTTCCTGCGCCGGACCTACGTCGTCGTCCCGCGCGGCCGGGAGGCCGAGCACCTGGACGTCGACACCGCGGTGAACCGGCTGCTCGCCGGTCGCTGACCACGGCGAAACCCGGGGCCGCGCGGATCTGCCGAGTCCGCGCGGCCCCGGGCCGTCTCGCCCGGGGTACGCGGTCAGCCGCGCGTGGTGATCCCACCGTCGACCGGGATGACCGCTCCGGTCAGGTACGCGCCGGCGCGTGACGCGAGGTAGATCGCGGTGCCGGCCATGTCGTCGGGGCGGCCGATGCGGCCCAGCGGCACCTGCTGCTCGATGGCGGCGCGCGACTCCGGGTCGTCGAGTGCGAACGCCATCATTTTGCTCTCGAACGGCCCGGGCGCGATCGCGTTGACGGTGATCGCCTCGCCGGCGAGCTGGTGGGCGAGACCGCGGGTGAGCATGTGCACGGCGGCCTTGGTGGCGGAGTAGGCGTACACCTCCATCCACGGCACCCGGATGCCGTCGATCGAGCCGATGTTGATCACGCGGGCCGGGTCGTCGGGGCCGGCGGCGGCGCGCAGCGCCGGCAGCAGCGCGGTGGTGAGCCGGAACACGGCCTTGACGTTGACGGCCCAGAGCTTGTCGAACGCGCTCTCCGGGTACTCCTCCAGCGGCGCGCCCCAGGTGGCGCCCGCGTTGTTGACCAGCACGTGGAGCCGGTCGTGGCGCTGCCGGACGGCTTCGGCCAGCGCCAGCGCGCCGGCGTCGCTGCCGAGGTCCGCCGGAATGGCTTCGCAGTGCCCCTCGGCGGAGAGTTCCTGGGCCACCGCCTCGCACACGTCGGCCTTGCGCGAGGAGATGATCACTCGGGCGCCGGCCCGCACGAAACCGCGCGCGATCATCAGCCCGATCCCCCGCGAGCCGCCGGTGACCAGGACCGTCTTGCCGTCGACCGAGAACAGATCCGTCATGCCCATCCCATCGCCGTCGCCGCCGGGCCGGTCGCCCGACCCCGGCCTTACCGATCGGTAACCTAACCGTCCGTGGTGCACCCCGACAAGGGTGTCCGGGCGGGGTGGAACCGTCGAGATGCAACGTGCGGCCGGGCCGGTTACCGTCGGGATGATGGTCACTACCGGTCAGCCCTCCCCGGCCACCCGCATCGGCCTCTCGGACGCCCGCCTCGACACCGACGAGATCGTCACCGGCGCGCTCGACGACCTCACCGCCGGACCCGGCTGGCACCGGCCGATCCTGCTCGACCGCGATCTGCTGATCCTGGTCACCCACGGCCACGGCACCGCCGAGCTGGACTTCCGGGCCGTGCCCTGCCGCCCGGGCACGCTGCTGCACGCCCGCCCCGGCCAGGCGCTGCGCTGCCTCGGCCAGCAGCTCGACGCCACGGTGGTGAGCTGGGGGCCGGACGCGCTGCGCGGCCTCGACGTCGACCCGGACGCGGTGCCCACCCACCGCCAGCTCGCCGGTGAGGACGCCGACGCGGTGATCACCGAGGTGTCCCAGCTGGCGGTGGACGCCGACCGGCACGCGCTGGTGCCCGCCGCCACGGCGTTGCTGCGTCACCAGCTCGCCGTGTTGCTGCTGCGGCTGAGCCTGCTGCCGTGCGGCGAGAAGGGGCGGCCGGCGCCGGGGACCGAGGCGGTGACGTTCCGGCGGCTGTGCCGCGAGGTGGAACGCGGCTACCGGCACACCCGCCGGGTGGAGGACTACGCCGCCCAGCTCGGCTGCTCCGTGCGTACCCTGACCCGGGCCTGCCTGGCGGTGACCGGCCGCAGCGCCAAGCAGGTCATCGACGAGCGGGTGGCGTTGCAGGCGTGCCGGCTGCTGGCCGCCACCGACGACCCGATCGCCCGGATCGGCCGGCAGCTCGGTTTTCCCGAGCCCACCAACTTCGGCCGCTTCTTCACCCGGGAGGTCGGGGTGAGTCCGGGGGCGTTCCGGGCCGCCCGGGAGCAGCCGCTGCCCGTCCGTCTGGTGCGTCCGCGCCCGCCCGCCGACTCCCCCGCGCCGCCCGGCCGGGCATGATGGCAGTGTGCAGATCTCCGCGCGCGGCGACTACGCGGTCCGGGCAGCCCTGAGCCTGGCCACCGCGTACCCCACCCTGCTGTCCACCCAGGCCATCGCGGCGGAGCAGGACATGCCCCGCAAGTTTCTCGAAGCGGTCCTGGCCGATCTGCGCCGGTCCGGGATCGTCCGGGCCCAGCGCGGCGCCGAGGGCGGTTACACGCTGTCCCGGCCACCGCGCGACGTCACCATCGGGCAGGTGTTGCGCGCCGTCGACGGTCCGCTCGCCGGGGTACGCGGGCTGCGTCCCGAGGAGACCCGCTACGAGGGCGCGGCGGAGAACCTGCCCCGGCTCTGGGTGGCGGTGCGCGCCTCGGTGCGGCGGGTGGTCGACGAGGTGAGCCTGGAGGAGCTGGTCAGCGGCCGGTTGCCGGCGCACGTGCGCAAGCTGACCACCCAGCCGGACGCGTGGGAGCCGCGCTGATCACAGGGTGGTGACGACCTCCTCGTACGGCAGCCGGGGCAGCCGTTCCCGCCAGGCGTCCGGGGCCGGGCGGCCGATGTTCATCAGCAGCAGCACCCGGTGCCGCCCGTCGGGGAAGAACTCGCGTTCCACGCCGGGCGCGTCGAACCCGGCCATCGGGCCGGCGGCCAGCCCGGCGGCGCGGACCCCGAGCACCAGGTAGCCGATCTGGAGCGCGGCGTTGAACCGGGCCTGCGCCTCCCGGCCGGCCGGGTCGCCGGTGAACCAGTCCCGCGCGCCGGGGCGGTGCGGGAACAGCTCGGGCAGCCGGTCGTGCCAGTCCACGTCGGCGGCGAGCACCGCGGTCAGCGGCGCGCCGGCCGTCTTCTCCCGGTTGCCGGCGCTGACGTACGGCAGCAGCCGCGCCCGGGCCTGCGGCGAGCGCAGCAGCAGCACCCGCAGCGGTTGCGCGTTCATCGCGGTCGGGCCGTACCGGACCAGGTCGTGCACGGCCCGGACCTGCGCGTCGTCGACCGGTTCGGCGGTGAACGCGGTGGCCGTGCGGGCCGCCCGGAACAGCAGGTCCTGGGCGGCCCGGTCGAGCGCGAGCAGCTCGTCGGCGGGCGCGGTCACCACGAGTCGGACCAGTCCTCGATCGTGGTGGTGTAGCGGCCCCGGTGGTGCAGCAGCGGGTCGCCGTCCTCGCCGGCGCCGAGCGCCAGCGGCTCCCCGAGCACGATGGTGTGGTCGCCGGCGGCGATCCGGCGGACCACCCGGCACAGCAGCACGGCCAGCGCGTCGCCGATCAGCGGCACCCCGAACGGGCCGGTGGTCCAGCCGGGGTGGGCGGTGAACCGGTCGATGCCGCTGGTGGCGAAGATCTGCGCGATCTCCTGCTGGCCGGAGGCGAGCAGGTGCACGGCCACGTGCTCGGCGTGCGCGACGGTCGGCCAGCTCGACGACGCGCGACCGAGGCAGACCGAGACCAGCGGCGGGTCCAGCGACACCGAGGTGAACGAGGTGGCGGTGAAGCCGGCCGGCGGCAGCGTCGGCAGGAGCCGGTCACCGCGCAGGCCGGGCGTGGTGACCACGGTGACCGTGGACGCCTGCCGGCGCAGCAGGCCACGGAACGAGTCGACGTCGACCGGGCGCAGCTCGACGGTGCCGGTGCTCGGCCCGTCCACGGTGGTCACGACGCCACCAGCTCTCGGGCGGCGTGGACGCCGGCCGGCCGGGGCAGGCCGTAGTGCTCGCGCAGGGTGCGCCCGGTGTACTCGGACCGGAACAGCCCGCGCCGGCGCAGCAGGGGTACGACGTGGTCCACGAAGGCCTCCAGTCCGTGGGGTAGCAGCGGTGGCATGACGTTGAAGCCGTCGGCGGCGCCCTGGGTGAACCAGAGCGCGATCTGGTCGGCGATCTGCTCGGGCGTGCCGACCACGACGCGGTGCCCGCGCCCGCCGCCGAGCCGGCCGATGAGCTGCCGGAGGGTGAGCCGTTCCCGCCGGGCCAGGTCGACGACGAGCTGGTAGCGGCTCTGGTGCGACTGCACGGTGGTGGCGTCCGGCAGGTCGGGCAGGGGCCCGTCCAGCGGTCGGCCGGTCAGGTCCAGCCCGGTCATGCCGGAGAGCTGGGCGAGCGCGTGTTCGGGCACGATCAGCGCCTCCAGTTCGTCGGCGAGGGCACGGGCCTCCTGTTCGGTACCCCCGATGACCGGTGCGATACCGGGTAGCACCTTGACCAGTTCCGGGTCACGGCCGGCGTCGGCGGTGGCCCGCTTGAGCGCGGCGTAGAACGCCTGGCCGTCGGCGAGCGTCTGCTGGGCGGTGAAGACGGCCTCGGCGTAGCGGGCGGCGAACGCGATGCCGTCGGCGGACGAGCCGGCCTGCACCAGCAGCGGGCGACCCTGCGGCGGTCGGGGCGTGTTGAGCGGCCCGGCCACCCGGAACCGCTCGCCGGTGTGCGCGATCTCGTGCACCCGGTCGGTGTCGGCGAAGACACCACCGGCGGTGTCGAGCACCAGCGCGTCGTCCTCCCAGCTGTCCCAGAGCTTGATCGCCACGTCGACGTGTTCGGCGGCGCGGCGGTACCGGTCGGCGTGCGCGGGGTGGTCGTCCAGGTTGAAGTTGCGCGCCTCGCGGGCCTGGGCGGAGGTGACGATGTTCCAGCCGGCCCGGCCGCCGCTGAGGTGGTCGAGCGAGGCGAACGCGCGGGCCAGGTTGAACGGTTCGGTGTAGGTGGTCGAGGCGGTGGCGATCAGGCCGATGCGCTCGGTGACGGTGGCCAGCGCGGCGAGCAGCGTGAGCGGCTCGAAGACGGCCTGGATGTTGTGCCGGACGGCCGGACCGACGGCCAGCCCGTCGGCGAGGAAGACCGAGTCGAGGGTGCCCCGCTCGGCGATGCGGGCCAGCTCCTGGAAGTGCCGCACGTCGGCGAGGCGGCCGGGGTCGGTGCGTGGGTGCCGCCAGGCGGCCTCGTGGTGGCCGACGCCCATCAGGAAGGCGTTCAGGTGCAGGGTGCGGGTCATGGCGGTTCCTCTCAGGCGGTGGTGACGTCGACGCGCCAGGTGGAGAAGCGACGTTCCCCGGCGACGAGGAGCTGGTTGACCACCAGCCCGATGGCGGAGATGGTGATGATCCCGGCGTACATGTCGGGGATCGCGAAGTTGTACTGCGCGTAGTTGACGAGGTAGCCGAGCCCGGCCTTCGCGCCGACCATCTCGGCGGCGACCAGCACCAGGATCGAGTAGGCACCGGCCAGCCGGACGCCGGTGAAGATGGTCGGCACGGACGCCGGCAGGATCACCTTCTGGAACAGCCGCAGGTGGTCCAGGCCCATCGAGCGGGCCGAGCGCACCAGCAGCGGGTCGACGCCCTTCACGCCGGCGATGGTGTTCAGCAGGATCGGCCAGGAGCAGGCGTAGACCACCAGCGCGATCTTGGAGGTCTCGCCGAGGCCGAGGATGAGCACGAAGACCGGCAGCAGCGCCAGCGCGGCGGTGTTGCGGAACACCTCCAGCAGCGGGCTGAGCAGGTCCGCGAGGGGCCGGTACCAGCCGATCAGCAGGCCGAGCGGGATGGCGGTGACCACCGCCAGCGCCAACCCGGTCAGCGAGCGGGTCAGGCTGGCGCCGACGTGCTCGGCGAGCTGCCCGCTGCGCAGCAGCTCCCACCAGGCGACGAGCACCTCGGACAGCGGGGGCAGGAAGACCCGGTCGACCAGGCCGGTGCGGGGCACGGTCTCCCAGATCGCGGCCAGCGCCAGCAGCGCGACGCTGCGGTGCAGGGCCCGGCCGCCGAGCGCGAGCAGCCGGCCGGGACGGCGGGGTGCGACGGCCGGGGCGGGCGGGGCCGCCGGGCGGGCCGGAGGTGCGGCGACGTCAACCAACGCGGGCCTCCTCGCGGACGGCGGACTGCGCGGCGCGTACCTCGTCGCGCAGCAGCGTCCAGATCTGGTGCCGGTGGTGCCGGAACGCGTCGGTGGAGCGGACGTCCTCCTCCGCCTCCCGGTCGCCCAGCTCGATGTCGATGACCTGCTTGATCCGGCCGGGGCGGGACGTCATCACGGCGACCCGTCCGCCCAGGTGCACGGCCTCGTCGATGCCGTGCGTGATGAACACGATGGTCTTGCCGGTGGCCTGCCAGATCCGGACCAGCTCGTCCTGGAGCGAGTCGCGGGTCTGCGCGTCGAGCGCGGCGAACGGCTCGTCCATGAGCAGCACGTCCGGGTCGTACGCGAGGCTGCGGGCGATGGCGACGCGTTGCTTCATGCCGCCGGACAGCTCGTGCGGGTAACGGTCGGCGAAGCCGGTGAGGCCGACCAGTTCCAGGTGGTGGGCGACGCGTTCGGCGCGTTCGGCGCGGGGCAGGCCCTTGGCCTCCAGGCCGAACGCGACGTTGCCGGCGGCGGTGCGCCAGGGCAGCAGCGCGTACTGCTGGAAGACGATGCCCCGGTCCAGGCCGGGACCGGTGACCGGCCGGCCGTCGACGAGCACCTGCCCCGCGGTCGGGGTGGTCAGCCCGCCGAGCAGGTCGAGCAGGGTCGACTTGCCGCAGCCGCTGGGGCCGACGACGACGAGGAACTCGCCGGGGCGTACGCCGAGGGTGAGGTCGTCGAGCGCGGTGACCGCGCCGCCGCCGGCACGCCGGCCCGGGAAGACCTTGCGCACCCGGTCGAAGCGGATCTTGTCGGTGCTCACGCGCCACCGCCCGGGTTGGCGAACGCGTTGAACCGGTTGGTGTAGAGGTCGCCCGGCTTCGGCCGGGCGCCCTTGAGTTCGCCGGCGTCGGCCAGCCAGTCGATCCAGGTGGCGAACTCCCGGTCGGTGATGACGCCGCCGGTCTCGGCCACGCCGCTGGACTTCCAGTAGTCGACCAGGGTGGCGTCCTCGTTGCGGCCCCGCTTGCCGATGATCTCCTTGAGTCGGGCCACCACGGTCGCCCGGGGCTGGGTGCGCGCCCACTCGATGGCCTTGCCCACACCGGTGACGAACGCGCGGACGGTGTCCGGGTTGCGGGCGATGAAGTCGTCGCGGAAGACGTAGCTGCCGGCGCTGAACGCCCCGAGCAGCTCGAAGTCGGTGAACACGGTGCGGATGCCGCCGGCCGCGACCGCCTTGTCGCGGATCACACCGCCGAGCACCGCGACGTCGATCTGCTTGGCGCGCAGCGACTGTTCGGTGTTGACCGGCGGCAGCGCGACAAGTTCGACGCGGCCGATCTCGTCGGCGGTCAGACCGCCCCTGGCGAGCCAGGTCCGCAGCACGGCCTCGGCGTGCGCGCCGAGCGTGTTCATGCCGACCCGCTTGCCGATCAGGTCGCGCGGGCCGCGGATCGGGCTGTCGTCGCGCACGTAGTAGCCCTGGAAGGTCTGTGCGTCGGAGCCGTAGTAGCTGACCACGGCCGTGATCGGCGCGTTGGCGGTCTGGAGCTTGACGATCGCGCCGTTGAACGCGCCGCCGAAGTCGCTCTGGCCGGTGGCGGTGGCCTGGATGTCGGCCGGGCCGCCGGTGACGTTGCCGATCCAGGTGAGCGTCACGTCGCCGAGGTAGCCGAGGTCGGCGGCGAGTTCGGGGAGCGTCACCTGACCGACCGAGCCCTGGTAGCGCAGTTCGGTGGTCTGGCTGCCGGTGGCGGCGGCGCGGGCGCCGCAGCCGGTGGCGGCGGTGAGGGCGAGCAGGGCGACGGCGGCGGCGAGGGCACGCCGGGGTGAGCTGGTCGAGGGCATGGCGGTGTCTCCTGATCTGTCCACGATGCGGTGGAGGGGGCCCACGTGGGGGCGGAGCGCACGCCGTGCCGCGCCGGGCCACGATGCGCCGGCGACGGGAACGGACGGGCGGAGAGGGGGGAACGACGAGCGCTTGGCTCAACAGAGCGCGCTCGCGTGCCGGACCAGGTCGACGTGCACGCGAGCGGTGAGGAGAAGCTCGTCCCGCTGCGACATGCCCTCATGCTGCCGACCGTCGTCCCCGCCGGTCAACGCTCTTCCAGTCAGTGAGACTTTCATTGCTGGCTTTGTTACAACCCGCCTCCACCAGCATTTACCACCCCTTAACACCTACCCGTTGGATAGAGATTGTGCCGGGCGCGACGCCCACCGTCCAGACCGGACCGCACCGGGTTTCGCGTTTCGTCGATCCGGGCATGTTCCCCTCGCAGAAGCAGGGAGATCGAAGGAGGCACCCCCGATGGGCGTCCAGTTCCGCAAGCGCAAGAAGTACGGGCCACTGATCCTCCACTTCACCCAGAACGGGTTCTCCTCGTGGAGCATCAAGATCGGCCGTTGGTCCTGGAACTCGAACACCCGCGCCCACCGCGTGGACCTTCCGGGGCCGCTGTCCTGGAAGCAGGACAAGGCCTGATCCCCGGGCGACGAACTCCGGTGCCGACGGTCCGTCGGCACCGGAGTTCGTCGCCCGGTCCGGTGTTCCGCCGACGCGACCGGGTCCAGGGCGCACAATCGCGACATGGTGGACCTGACCCCGCGGCGGATGCGGCGGCGGGCCGTGGCGGCCTCCGCGCTGATGCTGACCGGCTACTTCCTGGTCCCGGTCGAGGCGGATCCGAACGGGCTGCGGCTGGCCCTGCGCTCCGTCGCCACGGTGCTGCTGGTGGCGGCGGTCGCGTTCCTGGTGACCGGCCAGGTCCGGCGTCAGCTCACCCGCGACCAGCCGACCGGCGACGCGGAGGACCGCGCGCTCACCCGCCTCGCCATCGCGTTGATCGCCGGGCTGCTGGTCTTCGCGCTGGCCGACTACGTGGTGGCGAACACCCGCCCCGGTGAGTTCGTCGGGTTGCGCACCCGGATCGACGCGCTCTACTTCGCGCTGGCCACGCTCACCACGATCGGCTACGGCGACGTGCACGCACAGGGGCAGATCGCCCGGGTGGCGGTCTGCGCGCAGATGGTGTTCAGCATCGGCGTGGTCGCCACCGGCGCGTCGGTGGTGGTCAGGCAGATGACCCAGCGGTCCTCACGGCGCTGATCACCACGTCCCCACCGAGCCGGCCGGGCTCCGGGTCGCGGGTCACCGCGCCGCCGGCGAGCAGCGAGGCGAGCGCCCGGTTGGCGTCGGCGGTCCGGTAGACAGTGGCGGTGGCCGCGAACCGGCGCAGCTCGGTCACCGTACGGGGGCCGGAGCGGGCCAGCTCGGCCAACAGCTCACGGCGCAGCGGGCCCGCCTCCGGGTCGAGCGTGACGTCGAGCAGCGGTCCCGCCGGGTCGGCCGGGTCGCGGTAACGCACACCGGCGAACCCGTCGACCGCCCAGAGCGCGTCCTTCACCGTCTCCAGGCCGCGGTCGGAACCGGTGGCGTAGCCGAGCAGCCGGGCCGGCCCGTCCTCCGGCACCAGCTCCACCTCGGTGACCAACGGGAAACCGGCCCCGGTCAACGCCGGCCGCAGCGACCGGCCGGGCGCGGTCACCAGCAGCAGCTCGGCCGGGCGGCCGGCGGCCACGGCGGCCAGCAGGGCCGGGTCGGGCTCGCCGCCGTCGACCACGGCCAGCAGCGGCGCGCCGGCCGCGCCGGCCGCCTTGAGCGCCACCGGCAGCCGGTCCGGCCGGCCGGGCACCAGGTGCACGGCCACGTCCGCCGGGAGGGCGGCCTCGGCGGCGCCGAGCCGTGCCGGCAGCTCCGCGTCGCCCTCGGCCAGCACCAGCACGGTCAGCCGCCGCCCGCGCAGCCGGTCGGCGAACTCGGCCACCACGCGCAGCGCCGCCTCCGCGCCGCCGGCGTCTCCCCCGGCGTACGCCAGGGCGAGCGTGGCCCGCCGCGCCCGGTGCAGCGCCGCGGGGAGCCAGTGGTCGAGCTGGCGGACGAGCAGCTCGCGCAGGACGGCGTCGGTCGACATGGTGCCGTTTCTACCGCACCCGACCGGGCGGCCGGCCGGGAACCCCGGTCAGGCCGGGACGGAGACGCCCACGCCGCCGCGGGTCTGGCCGCCGTAGCGTTGCCGTTCCCGGTCGAGGTCGAGCCGACCGATCCGCTTGCGGGCGGTGAGCGCGGCGTCGTCCAGCAGGTTCGCCGGGACGATCCAGACGATCTCGAACTCCAGCCCGTCGGGGTCGCGGCCGTAGAGGCTCTTGGTGGTGCCGTGGTCGGACGCGCCGGCCAGCGCGTCGGCGGCGGCCAGCCGCTCGGCGGTGGCGGCCAGCTCGTCGAGCGTGTCCAGCTCCCAGGCGAGGTGGTAGAGGCCGACGGTGCCCCGGCCGGCCTGGGACGCCCCGGCCGCCGCGCCGATCTCGAACAGCCCGAGGTCGTGGTCGTTGGTGGAGTCGGGCGCCTGGAGGAAGGCGGCGCCGCGGAAGCCGTCCGGCGTCATCGGGACCCGGCGGAAGCCCAGCACGTCGCGGTAGAAGGCGACGCTGCGCTCCAGGTCACTGACGTAGAGGACGGCGTGGTTGAGCCGGTGGATTCCCATGCCCTCGACGGTACCGCGTTTTGATTGAGCGTTCAACCATTGGCGCTATGATGGGCGTCATGACCCGGTGGCTGGACCCCGACGAGCAGCGGACCTGGCGGGCCTTCCTCGCCGCCTCCCGCGCGCTGATGGACACGCTCGACCGCGAGCTGCAACGCGACGCCGGCATGCCGCACGCGTACTACGAGATCCTGGTCCGGCTCTCCGAGGCCCCCGACCGGCGGCTGCGGATGAGCGAGCTGGCCGATGCCACCGGCTCCTCGCGCAGCCGGCTCTCGCACGCCGCCGCCCGGCTGGAGGCCGCCGGTTGGATCCGCCGGGAGGACTGCCCCACCGACCGGCGCGGCCAGCTCGCCGTGCTCACCGACGACGGCTTCGCCACGCTGGGCGCCGCCGCGCCCGGGCACGTCGAGGGGGTACGCCGGCACCTGTTCGACGCGCTCAGCCCGGCCCAGGTCGACCAGCTCCGCCGGATCAGCGAGACGCTCGCCGACCACTTGACCCAATCGGCACCAAACTGATCCACTCCGGGGGTTGTACTTACCGTCGCCGGATGAGCACGATGGGGCGTGTCCTCCGGCTTCGCTGACCTGACCGTCCAGGCGCACCAACTGGTGTCCGAAGGCGACCTCACCGGTGCGCAACGGCTGCTCGCCGACGCGCTCAGCGACGCCGACCCGCGCCCCGGCAACGCCTCCCCCGAGCTGGCCGAGGCGGCCGGCCTCCAGGCGCGACTGCTCGTCGCGCTCGGCGAACCGCACTCCGCGCGCGGCTGGGCCGCGTTCGCGTACGCGGCGGCCACCCGCCTGTTCGGCCGCTCCGACGAACGCACCGTCACCGCCGCCGCGACGCTGGCCGCGGTGCTGCACCGGGTCGGCAGCGACGCCCGCGCCGCCCGGCTCTACTCCGACGTCATCATCGAGCTGACCGCCCGCGACGGGCCCGAGTCGCAGCGGGTGCTGGCCGCGCACGCCGACCTGGCCACGGTGGAATACGCACGCGGTCAGTGCGAGGTGGCCCGCGACCGCCTCGCCGACGCGTGGGAGCTGCACCGCGAGGTCTACGGCGACGACCACCCCAGCGGCATCAAGATGCTGGCCAAGCTCGGCGCCATGGAACGCGACTGCGGCCGGTACGCCGAGGCGCACGAGCACCTGGCGCTCGCCGAGGACCTGTGCCGCCAGCACCTGGCCGTGGACGACCCGCTCGCCGTCCAGGTGGCCGGCCTGGCCCGGGCCGCCGCCGACCCCGACCATGTCTGCGCCGCGCCCGAGCCACCCGCGCCACGGACGCCGGTGGTGCCCGCCGCCCGGGTCGCCCCACCCGTCGAGGGTCCACCCGACCTGCCGCCCTACACGCCGCCCGCGCTCGACGAGCCGGTGCAGACGCCGCTCTACCACCCGCCGGGCCGGGCCACCGACGCCGGGCACGTGCCCACGCCCCGCACCCCGCCCGAGGCCGACGGCGAGCCGTTCGACGACTACCCGTGGCCGCCGGAGCATGAGCAGCCCTGGCGACCCGACGGGCCCGCGGAGCAGCGCTGGCAGCCGGCCGACCAGCCCTGGCCGCCGGACGAGCCGGCCGACCCCCGACGGGCCGGCGGGTCGGCCGAGCAGCCCTGGCCGCCGGGCGAGGACGCGTTGCCGCCCACCGTGGTCGGGCTCGCCGACGACGCGCCGCCCGGCGTACGCCGGGTGCCGCCGCCCCCGGCCCCCGAGTCGCCGTCGCGCTACCTGCCGGTGCACGTGCCCCGGCCCCCCGCCACGCCCCGGCGCGAACGGCCCTGGCTGCCGCTGGCGGTGCTCGGCGTGGTGGTGGCGCTGCTGCTCGGCACCATCGCGGTGATCGCCGGCGTGTCGCGGGTGGGCGGTGGCCACGACACCCCGGCCGCCCCGTCGGGCGGACCGCCGACGAGCGGACCGCCGCCGACCTCCGCGCGCCCGACCGCAAGTGCCCGGCCGGCCGCCTCCCCGGGCACCCCACCGGGCCGGTTCGCGCTCACCGACCGACGCGACAGCATCGTGCTGAGCTGGACGTACCCGGCCGGCGCGGAAGGGCCGGTGGTGGTCGCCGGGGGCCGCGCCGGCCAGCCGCAGCACACGTTCGCGACACTGCCCGCCGGCTCGGGCGACTACATCGCCTACGGGCTCGACCGCACCACCGACTACTGCTTCACCGTGGCGCTGGTCTGGTCCACCGACACGGTCGCCCGCGCCGCCCCGGTCTGCACGAAGCGACGCCGCTGACTGTCACTCCGGGTCCGGCTCGACCAGCGTGGGCAGCCGTACCGTCGCCCGCAGCCCCGGCACGGCGGCGCCCGGCGTCGCGTCCGTTAGCTCCACCGTGCCGCCGGCCCGGCGCACCAGCTCCCGCACGATGGCCAGGCCGAGGCCCGCGCCGCCGGCGTCCCGGGCCCGCGCGTCGTCCAGCCGGGTGAAACGGGCGAACACCCGCTCCCGGTCCGCCGCCGGGATGCCCGGCCCGTCGTCGGTCACCGTGACCAGGTGGTACGCGCCCTCCGGGCCGGTGACCGCCAGCCGCACCTCGGCGTGCGCGTGCCGCAGCGCGTTCTCCACCAGGTTGACCAGCACCCGGCGCAGCTCCCCCGGATCCCCCTCGGTCCACCACGCCCCGGCCGGCACCGCCAGCCGCACCGGCGGCGACGGGTAGCGGGCCGCCACGCCGCGCAGCAGCTCACCCAGTTCCACCGGACCCACCGCCGCCGGCCGCGCGGGGTGCGCCTCGGCCTCGTCGAGGCGGGCCAGCAGCAGCAGGTCGTCGACCAGACGGCTCAGCCGCTCGGTGTCGGCGAGCAGGTCGTCGGCGACCGCCGGCCAGTCGGTGTCGTCACCGAGACGCCGGGCCACCTCCAGCTCGGTCCGCATGTTCGTCAACGGGCTGCGCAGCTCGTGCGCGGCGTCGGCCACGAACGCCCGCTGCCGGTCCCGGGACGCGGCCAGCCGGTCCAGCATGTCGTTGAGCGTGACCGCGAGGCGGTGGATCTCGTCCTGCCCGGCCGGCACCGGCAGCCGTTCCGCCCCGGCCCGCCCGGTGATCTCGGCGGCGCCGCTGCGCAGCTCCTCCACCGGGCGCAGCGTCGCGCCCACCACCCGCCAGGCCACCACCGCCAGGCCCGCCACCAGCAGCGGGAAGCCGACCAGCAGCAGGTTGCGCACCACGTGCAGGCTGTGCCGCACGTCGGAGAGCGACTTGGCCACCAGCACCGTGCGCGGCTCCGCCGGCGTACCGGCCGGCACCGTGACCACCCGGACCGGCCCGGACAGGCCGACCCGCTGGCCGTCCACCACCAGCCGCTGCCGCTGGCCGGGCCGCAACCGGTCCGGGCCGAGCATCGGCACCAGCCGGTCCGCGTCGATCGAGGCGGCCCGGATCCGGCCCTGCCCGTCCACCACCTGTACGCGCAACTGCCCGCCGGCCACCGGCAGCGGGTCCGGCAGCGCGTCCTCGGCGGTGAGCAACGCGACCGCGTCGGCGGTCCGTAGCGCCTCCGCGTCGACCGAGCGTTGCAGCGTCCAGCCGAGCGCGCCGAGCAGCAGCGCCCCGCCGAGCGCGAACCCGAGCACCAGGCCGAGCACGCCCAACGCGAGCAGCCGGGCCCGCAGGCCGGGGCTCCGCAGCCGACGGATCATGTGGCCAACCGGTAACCGGCGCCGCGGACCGTCTCCAGCCGCTCCCGGCCGATCTTGCGACGCAGGTAGCCGACGTAGACCTCCACCGCGTTCGGGGCGGTGTCCACCGAGGCGTCCCAGACGTGGTCCAGCAGCTCGGTCTTGGACACCACCTCGCCGGGACGGCGCATCAGGTAGTCGAGCAGCGCGTACTCACGGCTGGTCAGCGCCACCTCGACGTCGGCCCGGGTGACCCGCCGCCGGGCCGGGTCCAGCCGCAGGTCGCCGACCGTGAGCACGGCCGGCCGGCGGGGCGCGCCCCGGCGCAGCAGCGCCCGCAGCCGGGCCAGCAGCACCACGTACGAGAAGGGCTTGGTGAGGTAGTCGTCGGCGCCGCAGTCCAGGCCGTCGGCCTGGTCGTACTCGCCGTCCTTGGCGGACAGCATCAACACCGGCAACCAGCGCTGCTCGGCCCGCAACCGGCGCACCACCTCGTAGCCGGAGAGGCCGGGCAGCATCACGTCCAGGATCATCGCGTCGTAGTCGCCGTGCCGGGCCGCGTCCAGCCCGGCCGGGCCGGTGGCCGCCACGTCCACCACGAAGCCCTCCGCGGACAGGCCCCGCCGCAGCGCCGCGGCGAGCCGCGTCTCGTCCTCCACCACCAGCAACCGCACCGGTCCAGGGTGCCACCACCGGGTCACCCGTAGGGGATCTCCTCAGCGTGGTCACAGCGACGATCCCGCAGCATGGGGCGCAGGAGGTGCACACTTATGTCCGTGATGAAGAACCGCGCCGTGCTGCGCTGGCTGGTCCCGGTGACCGCGGGGGTCGCCGTGATCGGGGGCGGCGCCGCCGTCGGCACGTTCGCCGCCGGCGCCGACCCCGCCCTGCCGCCGCGCAGCGCCGCCCAACTGCTCGACGACCTGCGTACGTCCCGCCTGGACGGGCTCTCCGGCACCGTCGTGCAGCGCGCCGACCTCGGCCTGCCGCCGATCGCCGCGCTCGCCGGCCGGGCCACCGGCAACGAACTGGCCGGCCTGGTCAGCGGCACGCACACGCTGCGCGTCTGGTACGGCGGCGAGGACCGGCAGCGGATCGCCCTGGTCGACACGCTCGGCGAGCAGGACGTGCTGCGCAACGGCCGCGACGTCTGGACCTGGCGCAGCCGGGAGAACACCGCCGTCCACCGCCGGCTGCCCGCCGACGGCAAGGCCCTGCCGTCCGCGCCGGCCACCCCGGCCGACGCCGCCCAGCAGGCGCTGGCCGCGATCGACCCGACCACCGCGGTGACCGTCGGCCGGTCCGCCACCGTGGCCGGGCGGGACGCGTACGAGCTGGTGCTCACGCCGCGCGACACGGCGTCGCTGGTGCACCAGGTCCGGATCGCGCTGGACGCGAAGGAGCACGTGCCGCTGCGCTTCGAGGTGCTCGCCGACGGTCAGGACGAGCCGGCGTTCGAGGTGGCGTTCACCCAGGTCGACTTCCGCACGCCGGACGCCGACCAGTTCCACTTCAACCCGCCGCCCGGTGTGAAGGTCACCGAGGAGACGGCCGGCGCGCGCCCCGGCCCGGCCGGCAAGGCGCCCGACAAGTCGCCGGGCAGGCGGCCCGGCGGGGCGGAGCGGCCGGACGTGCGTACCGTCGGCACCGGCTGGACCACGGTGGTGGTCGCCAAGCTCGGCGACCCGGCCACGCTCGACGGCGCGGCCAAGGCCGGCGGCGCGAAGGCCGGCGCGGACGCGCCGGACGCCGACATGCTGGCAAAGGTGCTCGGTGACCTGCCGAAGGTCAGCGGCGACTGGGGCAGCGGCCGGCTGCTCAGCGGCAAGCTGTTCAGCGTGCTGCTGACCGACGACGGTCGGGTGGTGGCCGGTCTGGTCACACCGGAGCGGCTCTACCAGGCCGCGAAGGGCTGATCGAACGTCGGGCCCCGAGCCGTGTCCGGGCTTGGTCGAATGGCGGGCGACGCGCTATCTTTCTCAGTTCAGACACAGAAAAGGAATGGCTTTTGAATGCCATTCCTGCGGCAATTTTAGTCAATGAGGAGCCCGCTTGTCAACGCACTCCGACGTGTCGGGTGAGCTGCACCAGGACGACGAGATCGGTCGCGAGCAGGAGTACGTCTCGATGCTCTACGACCGGCTGGACGGGCTGCGCGAGCAGGCCGCCCGCCGGCTCGACGAGGAGCTGCGCCTGACCGGCGGCACCCAGCAGGCCCGCTCGCAGCGCGACTCCACCGTGGCGATGTACGCCGACCAGGTCGAGCAGTACTCGGCCGTCGAGTCCGGCCTCTGCTTCGGCCGCCTCGACGGTGACGACGACGCCGCCCGCTACATCGGCCGGATCGGCATCTTCGACACGTCGGGCGAGTACGACCCGCTGCTGATGGACTGGCGTGCCCCGGCCGCCCGCCCGTTCTACCTGGCCACCGCCGCCAACCCGCAGGGCGTACGCCGACGTCGGCACCTGCGCACCCGCGACCGCAAGGTCACCGGGCTCAACGACGAGGTGCTGGACATCACCGCCGCCTCCCCCACCGCGCACGAGGAGGTCACCGGCGAGGCGTCGCTGCTCGCCGCGCTCAACGCCGGACGCACCGGCCGGATGCGCGACATCGTCGAGACGATCCAGGTCGAGCAGGACCGCATCATCCGCGCCGACCTGCCCGGCGTCATGGTGGTGCAGGGCGGGCCCGGCACCGGCAAGACCGCTGTCGCGTTGCACCGGGCCGCGTACCTGCTCTACACCCACCGCCAGCAGCTCTCCACCCGCGGCGTGCTGCTGGTCGGCCCGAACGCCACGTTCCTGCGCTACATCTCCCAGGTGCTGCCGGCGCTGGCCGAGACCGGCGTGCTGCTGCGTACCCAGGCCGACCTGTTCCCGGGCGTGCACGCCCGACGGGCCGAGCCGGCGACCACCGCAGCGCTGAAGGGTCGCGCGGTGCTGACCGAGGTGCTCGCCGGCGCGGTCCGGGACCGGCAGTGGGTGCCGGCCGAGCCGATCACCGTCGAGCTGCCCCAGCGGGAGGTGCTCACGCTCGACCCGGAGACGGTCCGCCAGGCCCGCGACCGCGTCCGGCGCACCGGCCGCCCGCACAACCTGGCCCGCGCGCTGTTCGACATCGAGATCGTGCACGCGCTCGCCGACCAGGTGGCCGAGCGGATCGGCGCCGACCCGCTCGGCGGGGAAAACCTGCTCTCCGAGGCCGACCGGGCGGAGATCCGCCGTGAGCTGCGCGAGGAACCGGAGATCGTGGCCGCGCTCGACGAGCTGTGGCCGGTGCTCACCCCGCAGCGCCTGCTCGCCGACCTGTTAGCGTCGCCGGAGCGGATCGCCACCGCCGCGCCGATGCTCACCGACGCCGAGCGGGCCGCCCTGCACCGGGAGCCCGGCGGCTGGACACCGGCCGACGTGCCGCTGCTCGACGAGGCCGCCGAGCTGCTCGGCGAGGACGAACGCGCCGCCGCCGCCCGCCGGGACCGGATCCGCGCGATGGAACGCGAGTACGCCGAGGGTGTGCTGGAGATCTGGCGTGGCTCCCGCTCGATCGACGTGGAGGACGAGGCCGACGGCGGCGAGATCCTCGGCGTGACCGACCTGATCGACGCCGCCCGGCTCTCCGAACGGCAGGAGGAGTCCGACCGGCTCACCACCGCCCAGCGCGCCGCCGCGGACCGGACCTGGGCGTTCGGGCACGTCATCGTGGACGAGGCCCAGGAACTCTCGCCGATGGCCTGGCGGCTGCTGATGCGCCGCTGCCCGAGCCGTTCGATGACGATCGTCGGGGACGTGGCGCAGACCGGCGCGCTGGCCGGCACGCCGTCCTGGGGCGCGGCGCTCGCCCCGTACGTGGCGGACCGGTGGCGTCTGGAGGAGCTGACCGTCAGCTACCGCACCCCGGCCGAGATCATGGCGGTCGCCGCCGACGTGCTCGCCGAAATCGACCCGGCGCTGCGTCCACCCCGCTCGGTACGCGCCACCGGCGTACCGCCGTGGGACCGGACCGTGCCGGCGGACCGGCTGGCCGCCGAGCTGGTCGACGCGTGCGCCCGCGAGGCGACCGGGCTGGCGGACGGCCGGCTCGGCGTGATCGTGCCGGCCGGGCGGGTGGCCGACCTGGGCGCGGCGGTGGTGGCGGCGCTGCCCGAGGCGGCCGTCGGCGAGCAGCCGGAACTGGCGAACCGGGTGGTGGTGCTCACCACCGAGCAGGCCAAGGGCCTGGAGTTCGACTCGGTGCTGGTGGTGGACCCGGACCGGATCGTCGCCGAGTCCCCCCGCGGCCACAGCGACCTCTACGTCGCCCTCACCCGCGCCACCCAGCGCCTCGGCATCCTCCGGACGTAAGGAGGGGCCCCTTCTCAACGCTTCCGGTAGAGAAGGGGCCCCGTCTCGACCAACGCTCAGCCGGGGTTGGCGTTCTCGTCGGTGACGTTGCCGACCTGGGCGCCGGGGGCCGAGGCGTCACTCGTCGAGCCGCCGGCCGGGGTGCTCAGTCCGCCGGTGGTGGCGTCCCCGGTGGTCGTCGGCGCCACCCTGCCCCGGTGCTGTTCCGGCTGCCGGGCCACCCGGCGCACACTGGCCGGGCCGGCCGTGCCGCCGGTCGTGGTCAGCGCGCCCTGGCCCCGGGTCGGGCCGCCGTCGCGCAGCACCTCCGGGTCGACCGCCACGTGCGCCGGGTCGTCCCGATCCGACTCCTGCATCACCCGCTGTTCGTCGGTCCGCGGCACCGTGACCTCGTCCAGCGCGCCCTCGCCGTACACGCCGCCGGCGACCCGCTGTTCGGCCCGCCGGGCGGCGTCCTGCCGGATGTCGTCCTCACGCACGTCAACCACCTCGCAGCTCTCGGTGTGGGTACCCCGGTGCGTGCCCGACGCCCGATCGCTGAAACCGCCCCACCTTCCCGCACCCCTGGTCGTCGAGCGTGGCGTTGCGGCACCTCCGATAACCGACAAAACGGTCGAACGTGGCACCGCAGGCCCACGACCGGCGCAGTCGGTGGGGTGGGATACGGCCGGCGCCCGGCGGTTAGCTTGTCTCGGGGGCCGGGTAGTCGGAGGGTGCCCCCGCCACAGTGTGCGAACCGTGCCGTGGCCGACCTGCGGCAGCGGGGCGAGGGTGCCGTACGACTCATCAAATCCTGAGGAGGACCAGATGAGCACGCAGGCCGCATCCACCAGGCCGATGAACCGGCCGATGTCGGACGTCCAGAACCGGTCGAGCATGATGGAGTCGCCGACCCGTCCGATGCCGTCGATGCACGACGGCCACCGGGAGGAGATGCCCGCTCCCGGCACCGAGACGAAGCAGGCGTTCCTCACCACCGAGTTCTGGGTGTACGCCGCAGCCGCCGCGGTGGTCGTGATCGCCGCGTTCTGGAAGGGCACCACCGCCAACGGCCTGAACATCAACAACCCGAACCAGGCCTGGTGGTACCTGACCGCGCTGACCGGCGCGTACCTGATCAGCCGTGGTCTGTCCAAGGCGGGCAGCGCGCGCCGCTCCGGCAGGGAGCGTCGAGGCCGGCGCTGACCCGCGCCGCGCGACCGGCGACGCCCCCGGGATCCGTCCCGGGGGCGTCGTCGCGTGCCGTCACTCGTCGCCGAAGTCCCCGCCGTCGTCGCCCTCGAAGGCGTCCTCGAGCATCTCGCCGGCCACCAGACCGCCGGCGACGCCCAGCGCGGCGCCCGCCACCATGCCGCCCATGCCGCCGCCACGACGACCGTGGTGACCCTGCGGGCCGTAGTGACCGGGGGCGCCGTAGTGGCCGCCGAAGCCCTGGGCGCGCAGGCCGCCGTACCGGGACGTGGTCTCCCGCAGCCAACCGTCGACGACCTGCGCCCAGTCGGTGCGCGCGGCGTCGCTGTGCGGGACGGCGTACCGCCCGAAGACGTCGTGCCCGGCGCTGAGGAAGCCGCCGCGCTTGTCGCACTCCAGGATCACCTCGACGCCCTGCTGGCTGGTCACGAACGTCAGCTCGACCTCGGTGACCGTCTGCGCGTACTGCGGCGAGGCGAAGAACTCGATCTCCTGGTAGAACGGCAGCGTCTGCGGCACGCCGGAGATGTGGCCGCGCTCCAGGTCCGCGTGCTTGAACCGGAAACCCAGCGCCTGGAACGCGTCGAGGATCCGCTCGTGGATCGGCAGCGGGTGCACCGACACCTGGTCCAGGTCGGACTTGTCGACCGCCCGCGCCACCGCCAGCTCGGTACGCAGGCCCATCGTCATGCCGTGCAGCCGCTGGCCGAAGACGTCGGTGACCGGGGTCTCCCACGGCACCGGCATCTGGAACGGGATGGCGAGCTGCTGCTTCGGCGCCAGCTCGAACGCGCCGCTGACCGGCATCCGGTGGAACTCCATGATGCCGGCGTACTCGCTGTCGCCGCCCTCGATCTCGACCCGGGTGACCAGGCCGACGGTGATCTGCTCGATGCGCGCCGGCGCGTCGCCGCCGACCAGGTTGACGTGCCCGTCCAGGGCCAGCCCAGGCCTGGTGTTCGGGTTGGTGAGCACGGTGTCGACGCTGGGACCGCCCACGCCGAACGCGCTCAACATCTTCTTGAAGACCATCGGTCACTCCCGCGGGACGGCGCTCCGACATGGACCGTCGGACGCGTGGTGAGGGGACCCTAACCGGCGCCGCTGAGAAGTGCCTGTGAGGCGCGCCCATCCGGCCGGCCGGGGCGGAGGCGCGGGGGCAGGTCAGGTGGTGGGGACGATGATCAGCTCGCCGACCTGGTCGCCGAGTTCGCGGCGGGCCGGCGCGGGCAGGCCGGCGTCGGTGATCAGCACGTCGGCCTCGTCCAGCGGCGCGATGGTGGCGATGCCGATCGTCTCCCACTTGGTGTGGTCGGCGAGCACCACCAGCCGGCGGGCGGCGCCGATCAGCCGCCGGTTCACCGCCGCCTCCAGCAGGTTGGGGGTGGTGAAGCCGGTACGCCGGCTCATCCCGTGCACGCCGAGGAAGAGCAGGTCCACGTTGAGCGCGGCGATGGCCGCCTCGGCGACCGGGCCGGTCAACGCGTCCGACGGGGTACGGATGCCGCCGGTGAGCACCACGCTCTGGTCGGCGCGGGGATTCTGGTAGAGCGCGTCGGCGACCGGGATCGAGTTGGTGACCACGGTCAGCCCGCGTACCCCGGCGAGCCGGGCGGCCAGCGCGGCGGTGGTCGTGCCGGCGGAGAGCGCCACCGCCATGCCCGGCTCGACCAGCCCGGCGGCCCGCTCGACGATGGCCCGCTTCTCGGCCCGCTGCCGCACCGACTTGGCGGCGAAGCCGGGCTCCTCGGTCGAGCCGGGGCCGGCCAGCGTCGCGCCGCCGTGCACCTTGTCGATCAGCCCGCGCTCGGCCAGCACCTCCAGGTCGCGGCGGATGGTCATGTCCGACACGCCGAACCGGTCGACCAGGTGGCTGACCCGGACGCCGCCGCGCTGGCGGATCAGCTCCAGGATGGCGCTCTGCCGTTGCTGGGCGAGCATCAGACCGGCTCCTCGCGGACCACCGCCACCTCCCCCGCCGGCACCACCAGGTCCCCGTCGCACCGCTCACCGGTGAGCAGCTCGACGCCGGTGGCCGGCAGCCGGGCCGGTCCGTCCGTGTGGTTGACCACGAACAGCCAGCTCCGCCGCGTCGAGCGGCGCCGCACCACCTCCACGCCGGTCGGGGCGGGCACCGGCGGGCGGACCCCGGCCTCGGTGAGCAGCCGGGCCACCAGCCGGTCGGTGGCCGCGTCGTCGAGCCGGGTGCCGACGTACCAGGCGGCACCCGCGCCGACGGCGTGCCGGGTCAGCGCCGGCACGCCGGGCAGCGGCCCGTCGGCGTACGCGGCGAGCACCTCGGCGCCCTCGGCGTGCAGCCACTCGGTCCACACGTCGGCGTGGGCGCCGTCGTCGAGGCGTACCGTCTCGCCGGCGCGCAGCGGGAAGAACTCCTCCACGCGTACGCCGAGCAGGTCACGGAACGCGCCCGGGTAGCCGCCGAGCCGGATGTGGTCGTGCTCGTCGACGATGCCGCTGAAGTAGGTGACGAGCGCGGTGCCGCCGGCTTCGACGAAGCGTCGCAGCGCGTCGGCGTCGGCGTTGCGGATCAGGTAGAGCGTGGGCACCAGGACCAGCCGGTAGCGGGACAGGTCGGTGGACGGGTGCACCACGTCGGCGGTGACGCCGGCCCGCCACAGCGCGGCGTGCAGCGCGGCCAGCCGGTCGGTGTAGGTGACGTCGACGCTGGGATGGGAGTCGAGTTCCGCGCCCCACCACGCCTCGTAGTCGAACAGCACGGCGACGTCGGCGTCGACGCGGCTGCCGCGGACCTCGGCGAGCGCGCGCAGGTCGGCGCCGAGCCGGCTGACCTCGCGGAACACCTTCGTGTCCGGCCCGGCGTGCGGGAGCAGCGCGGAGTGGAACTTCTCCGCGCCGGCCCGGGACGCGCGCCACTGGAAGAAGAGCACCCCGTCGGCGCCGCGCGCGACGTGCGCCAGGCTGTTGCGGCGTAGCTGGCCGGGCGTCTTGGCCACGTTGCGGGGCTGCCAGTTGACCGCGCTGGTGGAGTGCTCCATGAGCAGCCAGGGGGCGCCGCCGGCCACGCCACGGGTGTGGTCGGCGGCGAGCGCGAGGTTCACCTGCGGCTGCGGGTCGGCGGCGGGGAGGTAGTGGTCGTTGGCGACCACGTCCACGTCGGACGCCCAGGCGTGGTAGTCCAGGTGCTTGATGCCGGTGCCGATCATGAAGTTGGTGGTGACCGGTTGGGTGACGAGCCGGTCGAGCAGCTCCCGTTCGGCGCGGAGCTGGGCGCGCTGCTCGTCGGAGGAGAAGCGCAGGAAGTCGAGCTGCTGGGTCGGGTTGGCGAACGTGGGCGCGGCACGCGGCGGGTTCACCTCGGCCCAGTCGTGGTAGCGCTGGCTCCAGAACGCGGTGCCCCAGGCGGCGTTGAGCGCGTCCAGGTCGCCGTACCGCGCGCGCAGCCAGCGGCGGTACGCCTCGGCGCTGACGTCGCAGAAGCAGTGCACGTTGTGGCAGCCGAGTTCGTTGGAGACGTGCCAGAGCACCACCGCCGGGTGGGCGGCGTACCGCGTCGCGACGGCCTCGACCAGGGCGAGCGAGCGGTCCCGGAAGATCGGCGAGCTGGGGCAGTAGGCCTGCCGGCCGCCGGGCCACAGCACGGTGCCGTCGGCGCGGCGGGGCAGCGTCTCCGGGTGCCGGTGCGCCAGCCACGGCGGCGGGCTGGCGGTGGCGGTGGCCAGGTCGACGCTGATGCCGCCGTCGTGCAGCAGGTCGAGCACGCGGTCGAGCCAGCCGAACTCGTACCGGCCGGGAGCCGGCTCCAGCAGGGCCCAGGAGAAGATGCCGACCGAGACCAGGTTGACCCCGGCTCGGCGCATCAGCGCGACGTCCTCGGGCCACACCTGCTCGGGCCACTGCTCCGGGTTGTAGTCGGCGCCGTACCAGATGCCCTCGCCGTGCCAGTTCCGCATGAGAGCTGAGGCTGCCCCCGTTCGGCGGCCAAGTCAACACTTTCCAACATCGACAGCGATTACAACGTTTACCATCTTTTTTCCCTGCCACAGCACGGTTATCGCTGCCCTTTTGTCCTCTTGACAGCGCCGAACCAAGGGGTAGCTTCAACCGCCACCGGCTATTTCTGTTCGGACGTGTGGATTCTCGGTGGATCTCGTAGCCACCTCGTCCCCGCAGGAGGCACCATGTCTCGTCCCCGCTCGCAAGCCGAGTACCTCGCCCGGCTCGTCCCCCCGTCCGCCGCCGGCCTGCACCGGCGCTCACTGCTGGCCGGCGCGGCCGGCGCGGGCGCACTGCTCGGCACCGGCCTGCTCGCCGGCTGCGGCGACTCCGACTCCGGTTCCGGCACGGACGCGAAGAGCGTCACGCTCGGCTCGAACCAGTCGGATCCGAAACCCAAGGACGTCATCGCCAAGGTGATGGACGGCTTCAAGACGTCGTCCGGGGTGACCGTCAACATCAACACGGTCGACCACAACACGTTCCAGGAGAACATCAACAACTACCTCCAGGGCAAGCCGGACGACGTGTTCACCTGGTTCGCCGGCTACCGGATGCGGTTCTTCGCGGCCAAGGGCCTGGCCGGTGACCTCAGCGACGTGTGGGGCAAGCTCGACGGCTACTCCGACGCGTTCAAGAAGGCGTCCACCGGCGACGACGGCAAGCAGTACTTCGTGCCGGCGTCGTACTACCCGTGGGCGGTCTTCTACCGCAAGTCGGTCTGGCAGCAGCGCGGCTACCAGGTGCCGACCACCCTGGACCAGCTCAGCGCGCTCGGCGCGCAGATGAAGAAGGACGGCCTGACCCCGATCGCCTTCGCCGACAAGGACGGCTGGCCGGCGATGGGCACGTTCGACATCCTCAACCTGCGGATCAACGGCTACCAGTTCCACATCGACCTGATGGCCGGCAAGGAGGCGTGGACCTCCGACAAGGTGAAGAAGGTCTTCGACACCTGGGCCGGGCTGCTCCCCCTGCACCAGCCGGACGCGCTGGGCCGCACCTGGCAGGAGGCCGCCCAGTCGTTGCAGCAGAAGAAGAGCGGCATGTACCTGCTCGGCCTCTTCGTCGGCCAGCAGTTCAGCGGCGCGGACCTGGAGGACCTGGACTTCTTCACGTTCCCGGAGGTCGACTCCACCATCGGCGCGAAGAGCCTGGACGCGCCGATCGACGGCTACATGATGGCCCGCAAGCCGAAGTCCAAGGACGCCGCCACCAAGCTGCTGACGTACCTGGGCTCGAAGGACGCCGCGAACGTCACGGTCAAGAACGACCCGAGCACGCTGGTCGCCAACAGCGGCGCGGACACCGCCGGCTACACCGCGCTCCAGAAGAAGGCCGCCGAACTGGTCGGCTCCGCCACCGAGATCGCCCAGTTCCTGGACCGGGACACCCGGCCGGACTTCGCCTCCACCGTGATCATCCCGGCCCTCCAGCAGTTCATCAAGAACCCGAAGGACATCGGCGGAATGCTCACCAGCGTCGAGAACCAGAAGAAGTCGATCTTCACAAGCTGACGGCGGAAGGGGGAAGGACACCATGTCCGACCTGCCCCTGATCCAAGCGGATCGCGCCGTGCCGCCACCGGCCGCGACCACCACCACCGGTGGTCGCGGTCGACGGCTACGGCTCCTGTCCGGCACCGACCGCGTGGTGATCACGCTGATGGTGCTGGTACCCCTGCTGCTCGTCCTCGCCCTGGTCTGGCTGCCCGCGGCGGCGACCGTGCTGCTCTCCGGCACGGACTGGGACGGCATCGGCCCGCTCGGCGAGATCGACTGGGTCGGGTGGCGGAACTACGACGACGTGGTGAACAACTACCCGCCGTTCGTCCCCGCGGTGCAGAACAACCTGCTCTGGCTGGCCGCGCTCTTCGTGGTCGCCACCCCGCTCGGCATGTTCCTCGCCGTGCTGCTGGACAAGGAACTGCGCGGCAGCCGGTTCTACCAGACCGCGCTCTACCTGCCGGTGGTGCTCTCGCTGGCGCTTGTCGGCTTCATCTGGCAGCTCATCTACAGCCGGGACCAGGGCCTGCTCAACGGCGTGTTCGGCGGCGACACCGACTGGTACGGCGACCCGCACGTCAACATCTGGGCGGTGCTGGTGGCCGCCGGTTGGCGGCACGTCGGCTACGTCATGCTGCTCTACCTGGCCGGTCTGAAGGGCGTCGACCCGTCGCTGCGGGAGGCCGCCGCCGTGGACGGCTCCTCGGAGACCAGCACGTTCTTCCGGGTCGTCTTCCCGGTGATGCGCCCGATCAACATCATCGTGCTGGTGGTGACCGTGATCGAGTCGCTGCGCGCGTTCGACCTGGTCTGGGTCATCAACAAGGGCCGCAACGGGCTGGAACTGATCTCGGCGCTGGTCACCCAGAACGTGGTCGGCGAGGCGAGTCGGATCGGCTTCGGCTCCGCGCTGGCCACCATCATGCTCGCCGTCTCCCTGATCTTCATCACCGTCTACCTCTGGACCGTCATGCGGGAGGACAAGCGATGACCGCCGCCGTCTCCCCCGGCCGCCGCCGGCCGCTGCGGCCGGCCCGGGTGGTGCTGCACCTCTTCCTGGGTACGATCGCCGTCGGCTGGTTGTTCCCGCTGTTCTGGGCGGTGCTCACCTCGTTCCGCTCGTACCAGTACACCGCCGTGCACGGCTACGTCTCGTTCGGCGGCTGGACGATCGACAACTACGTCACCGCGTGGCGGACCGCCGAGTTCGGCAGGCACTTCCTCAACTCGGTCTACATCACCGTGCCGGCGGTGCTGCTCACGCTCTTCCTCGCCTCCTGTGTGGCGTTCGTGATCGCCCGGTTCAGTTGGAAGCTCAACATCGCGCTGCTGGGCCTCTTCACCGCCGCGAACCTGCTGCCGCAGCAGGCGCTGCTGATCCCGCTGTTCCGGATGTTCACCCAGATCCCGCTGCCGGCCTGGATGAGCGACTCGGAGCTGCTCTACGACAGCTACTGGGGGCTGATCCTGGTCAACGTCGCGTTCCAGTGCGGCTTCTGCGTCTTCGTGCTGAGCAACTACATGAAGGCGCTGCCGCACGAGCTGTACGAGGCCGCGATGGTCGACGGGGCCAGCGTGTGGCGGCAGTACTGGCAGGTGACCATGCCGCTGTGCCGACCGGCCCTGGCCGCGCTGGCCACGCTGGAGGTCACCTGGATCTACAACGAGTTCTTCTGGGCGACCGTGCTGATGCGTACCGGCGACAAGTTCCCGGTGACCAGCTCGCTGAACAACCTGCGCGGCCAGTTCTTCACCGACAACAACCTCGTCTCGGCCGGCTCGGTGCTGGTCGCGATCCCCACCCTGGTGATCTTCTTCCTGCTTCAGAAGCAGTTCGTCCGGGGCCTGACGCTGGGAGCCTCCAAGGGATGACGATCCTCCACCTGCACCGGGCCGGAACCAGCCTGGTGCTCGACGCGCGCGGCCCGGGGCTGCCCCGGGTCGTGCACTGGGGCGCCGACCTCGGGCCACTGTCGGCCGAGGAGCTGCCCGCGCTCGTCGACGCCACCGTGCCGCCGGTGGTGCCGAGCAGCTTCGACGCGCCGACCGTGCTGTCGCTGCTGCCGGAGGCGAGCGCCGGCTGGGGCGGCCGGCCCGGCCTGGCCGGTCACCGCGACGGCCGGGACTGGTCGACGGCGTTCCGGCTGACCGGGCTCGACGTCCACGACGACCCCGCCCCACCGTCACCCACCTCCCCCTCCCCCGCCCCCGAGCGGTTAGGAGGGGCCCCCGCACCTGCACCAGGCGTTAACCGGGGGCCCCTCCTTTCCCGCGGGCGGGTGGTGGTGCGGGCGGCGGACCCGGGCGCGGGGTTGAGCCTGACGATCGAGATCACGCTGGACCCGGCGGGGTTGCTGACGCTGCGGCACCGGCTGCGCAACGACGGCGACGGCCGCTACGAGCTGCGCGAGCTGACCCCCGTGCTGCCGGTGCCGGCGGTCGCCACCGAGCTGCTCGACCTGACCGGGCGTTGGTGCCGGGAACGCGAGCCGCAGCGGCACCCGTGGCCGATGGGCGCCTGGGTCCGCGAGGGGCGGCACGGCCGCACCGGGCACGACGCCACGTTGCTGCTGGTGGCCGGCACGCCCGGCTTCGGCTTCGGGCACGGCGAGGTGTGGGCGGTGCACACCGCGTGGAGCGGCGACCACGTCACGGTGGCCGAGCGCCGCCCCACCGGCGAGGCCACACTCGGCGGCGGTGAACTGCTCGCACCCGGCGAGATCGTGCTCGGGCCCGGCGAGGAGTACGCCACGCCGCTGCTGTACGCGGTCCGGTCGTCGGACGGGCTGGACGGGCTCAGCCACGTGCTGCACACCCACCTGCGCGCCCGGCCGGGGCATCCGCCCGCGCCGCGCCCAGTGACGCTGAACGTGTGGGAGGCGGTCTACTTCGACCACGACCTGGACCGGCTGCGGGCGCTCGCCGACCGGGCCGCCGAGGTGGGCGTGGAACGCTTCGTGCTCGACGACGGCTGGTTCCGCGGCCGGCGGCACGACCTCGCCGGGCTCGGCGACTGGTGGGTCGACGAGCAGGTGTGGCCCGGCGGCCTGCAACCACTCATCGACCACGTCCGCGGGCACGGCATGCAGTTCGGGCTCTGGGTCGAGCCGGAGATGGTCAACCCCGACTCCGACCTGTTCCGCGCCCACCCCGACTGGGTGCTCCAGGCACCCGGCCGGCTGCCGCTGCCGTGGCGGCACCAGCAGGTGCTGGACCTGGCCCACCCGGACGCGTACGCGTACCTGCGCGACCGGCTCGACGCGGTGCTGCGCGAGCACGCCGGGATCGCGTACCTCAAGTGGGACCACAACCGTGACCTCACCGAGGCCGGGCACGCCGGCCGGCCCGGCGTGCACGCGCAGACCGTGGCCGTCTACCGCCTGCTGGACGAACTGCGCGCCCGGCACCCCGGCCTGGAGATCGAGAGCTGCTCGTCCGGCGGAGCCCGGGTAGACCTGGAGATCCTGCGTCGTACCGACCGGGTCTGGGCCAGCGACTGCAACGACGCGCTGGAACGGCTGGCCGTCCAACGCTGGACCGGCCTGCTGCTCCCGCCGGAGCTGATCGGCACGCACATCGGGCCGGACCGCTCGCACACCACGCACCGCGTGCACGACCTCGGCTTCCGGGCGGTCACCGCGCTCTTCGGCCACCACGGCATCGAGTGGGACATCACCGCGATCGACGCGTCCACCCGGGCCGAACTGGCCGCCTGGGTGGCGTTGCACAAGCGGCTGCGCCCGCTGCTGCACGGCGGGCGGGTGGTCCGGGTCGACCACCCGGACCCGGCCGTGCAGGCCCACGGCGTGGTCGCCCACGACCGCTCCCGGGCGGTGTACGCGGTCAGCCGGGTCGCCACGTCCGTCGCCCAGGTGCCAGGCGCGGTGCGGTTGCCGGGGCTGGACCCGCGGCGGCGCTACCTGGTGCGTCCGCCGGCCGGGGTGCCGGAGCCGGCGCTGCTGGAGCTGACCCCGCCGGGTTGGCTGGCGTCCGGCGCCGGGGTGACGCTGCCCGGGTCGGTGCTCGGGACGGTCGGCCTGCAACTGCCGGCCCTGCACCCGGAGCAGGCGCTGCTGTGGGAGGTCACCGCACTTTTCTGAAAAACTTCGCTGACGGATGTCGAGACGCGGGGTGGTGGCTTCTACCTGAGCGTGGAAGCACCGACAATCGGTGCTCGGGCGTGAGGAGCGAATCGTGAAGTACATGCTGCTGATGCAGTTCAGCGCCGCCGGGACCGACTTCCCGCCGGTGGACACCTGGACGCCGGAGGAGTTCCGGGCGCACATCGACTTCATGGGCGAGGTCAACGCGAAGCTCATGGCCGACGGCGAGTTCGTGCAGGGCGAGGGGCTGGGCGGCCCGCAGCAGGCCCGGATCGTGCGGGCCGGCGAGAACGGCGCGCCGGTGGTCACCGAGGGTCCGTTCGCGGAGACGAAGGAGTTCCTGGCCGGCTTCTGGATCGTCGACTGCGAGACGCCGCAGCGGGCGGTCGAGATCGCCGCGTTCATCTCCGCCGCGCCCGGCCCGGGTGGCCGGCCGCTGCACATGCCGATCGAGGTGCACCCGGTGATGTCCGGGCCGCCGCAGGAGATGTGACCCTGGCCGGGCACGTCGTCGAGGGCCTGCTGCGCGAACTGGCGCCGCAGGTCCTCGGCGTACTCGCCCGCCGCTTCGGTGACTTCGCCACCGCCGAGGACGCGGTGCAGGAGGCGCTGCTCGCGGCCAGCCGGCAGTGGCCGGTCGAGGGGCTGCCGACGCATCCGCGTGGCTGGCTCACGCAGGTCGCGTACCGGCGGATGATCGAACTGGTGCGTGCCGAGACGGCCCGACGGGACCGGGAGGACCGCGCGGCCCGCCGCTCCGGCGACGACCGGCGGACCGCACCCGCCGCCGACGAGCCGTTGACCGGCGACCGGGACGACACGCTGGTACTGCTCTTCCTCTGCTGCCACCCGTCGCTGACCACGCCCTCGGCGATCGCGCTGACGCTGCGCGCGGTGGGTGGCCTGAGCACCGCCGAGATCGCCCGCGCGTTCCTGGTGCCCGAGGCCACCATGGCGCAGCGGATCAGCCGGGCCAAGCAACGCATCAGCGACTCCCGGCTGCCGTTCCGGCTGCCCGAGCCGCCCGACCGGCAGGCCCGGCTCGCCGCCGTGCTGCACGTGCTCTACCTGATCTTCACCGAGGGGCACACCGCAAGCCTCGGCGACGACCTGCGGCGGGTCGACCTCTCCGACGAGGCGATCCGGCTGGCCCGCGAGATGCACCGGCTGCTGCCCGACGACAGCGAGGTCGCCGGGCTGCTCGCCCTGATGCGGCTCACCGACGCCCGCGCCGCCGCCCGGACCGGCCCGTCGGGCGAGCTGATCCCGCTCGCCGAGCAGGACCGCTCCCGCTGGGACGCCGCCGCGATCGCCGAGGGCACGACGCTGGTCACCGACGCGATGACCCGGGGGCCGGTGGGGCCGTACCAGCTCCAGGCCGCCGTCGCCGCGCTGCACGACGAGGCGCCGACCGCGGCGGCCACCGACTGGCCGCAGATCCTCGCGCTGTACGGGGTGCTGGAGCGGCTCACCGGCAGCCCGGTGGTGGCGTTGAACCGTGCGGTGGCGACCGCCATGGTGCACGGGCCGACCGCCGGGCTGGACGCGCTCGCCGGCCTGGTCGACGATCCCCGGCTGGCCGGCTCGCACCGGCTCGACGCGGCCCGCGCCCACCTGCACGAGATGGCCGGCGACCACGACGCCGCCGCGGCCCACTATCGTGCCGCCGCCGCGAGAACCACCAGCCGCCCCGAACAGGAGTACCTGCTGACCCGCGCCGCCCGCCTCCACCCTCCCCGCTGACCCCGCGCTGTCCCTCACCCCCGCTGTACCCGGTGATCAAGGAGTTCGCGTCGGTGGCCGGCCTGGCTGGTGACGCGAACCCCTTGATCACGCGGTCAGGGGGTGGCCGGGCTGCGGGTGGTGGGTGGTGGGGTCGCGGAGGTGGAGTGGTGCTGTCGGAGGAAGTGGGTGCGCGCCGCCCCGCGTACGTCCGCAGCCCCCTGACTCTTTGTCGTCGCCCGCTCTCGTACCAGGCCGGACGGTGCCTACAAACCTGATGGCGCAGACGAGTCACCGTGGGTGACCCGTTCACGCCCTCAACCTCGTAGGCCCACGCACCCTGCCGAGCGGCCAGAAGAAGGGTGGCCGGGTCCGTGCGGACCCGGCCACCCGATGCGCGGTCGGTCAGCTCGCGGTGCAGGTCACCGCCGGCGTGGCGGCGCTGCCGTTGCCGATGAAGCCGAACGTGGTGCTGGCGCCGGCGCCGAGCCGGCCGTTGTAGTCGACGTTGCGGGCGGTCCAGGCCGACCCGCTGCCGCTGACCGTGGCGTTCCACGCCTGGCTGACGGTCTGGCCGTTGGCGAACGTCCACTTCGCCGTCCAGCCGGTGATCGCGGCGGAACCGGCGGTCACCTTGACGTCGCCCTGGAAGCCGCCCTGCCACGAGTTGACGACGGTGAGGGTGGCGGTGCAGCCACCGGCCGGCGGCGGCGTGCTGGTCGGCGGCGTGGTCGGGGTGGGGCTGGTGGTCGGGCTGGGGCTCGTCGTCGGGGTCGGGCTGGTGGTCGGGCTCGGCGAGCTGCCGGAGTAGACCGAGGCCTCGCGGGAGGTGGCGGCGATGCCGTTGGCGCCGTTGAAGATGCGCTGACCCCAACTGGTGAGCTGGGCCGGGTTGAAGCCGGTGGTCATGTCCAGGTATTCCACGCCGCCGCCGTTGCCGCTCCACGACCAGCCCAGGTAGCCGATCCGGTTGGTCTGGGCGTAGGACATGATGGCGTCCTCGTCGGGGTTGCCGTCGGAGTGGTTGAAGCCGAACTCACCGACCACGATGGGCAGCCCGGCGGTGCGGAACCGGCCCAGGTAGTCGCTGATCTCCGCGGCGGTGTCGAACACGCCGTACATGTGGATGGAGAAGACGGTGTTGCGCTGCGGGTCGGCGTTGAAGACGGTGCCGGCGTTGTCGCGCATGGTGAACGACCAGTCCTGGCCCCAGTTCGGCGCGTCCACCATGATCGTGTGGGTGAGGCCGCCAGCGCGCAGCCGCTTGATCGCGTTCGAGGTGTCGGTGGTCCAGGCGCTGTAGCCCTGGTTGCCGAACGGCTCGTTGCCGATGTTGACGATGACGTACTTCTCCTGGCCCTTGAGCACGTCGGCGATGCTCAGCCAGTAGTCGGTCGCCTTGGCCAGCGTGGTGGCGGCGCCGTCCTCACCGTAGCCGGTGGTGTCGTGCACCTCCAGCACGCAGATGAGCCGGTTGGCCTTGCACAGCGAGATCACGTTGGCCACGTCGGCGGCGCTGTTCGTGGTCCAGCGGTCGCCGCTGGCCAGCACCACCCGGACCGTGTTGGCGCCGAGCGCCTTGATGTTGGCGAACGAGCTGGTCTGCTGCGGGTACCAGGTGTGCGCGTGGTTGACGCCGCGCATCACGAACTCGGTGCCGTTGGCGTCGTAGAGCCGACCGTTCGAGACGGAGAACCCGGTCGCGGCCTGCGCCGGCTGCCCGAAGGCGAAGACGGCGGTGAGCGCCGTCAGCAGGGCGACGCCCGCGGCGGAGAGCATTTTCTTCATGGCTGTCCTCTGAAGGGAGATCTCCCCCGTGCCCGTGTGGGGGTGCGGTGATGGTGATGACGGTCCCGGACGCCGGCATCAGCGTAGGCCGATGGACTGTCGAAGGCAACCGGTTAAGTCCCGTGACGGCCCGCGTCATCACGGGCCGCCACAGGGGCGGTCATCCCCACCACAGGATGGTGCGCCTCCCCGGCCTGAACCGGTTAAGCCGGACTGTAGGCAGCATCCGACGGCCCGTCAAGAGATCCGGCCGGAGAAGCGGACACCAGGGTTGACCCGCGCCCGGCGGGGTATCCCGGGACGATCCACCCGGGAGGAGAGGCGCCATGGTGAACGTCGGCTACACCCTGATGTGCGAGCAGGCCGGACCGAAGGAGTTGGTCGACCACGCGGTGCGCGCCGAAGCCGCCGGTTTCGACCACCTGGTCATGTCCGACCACTACTACCCGTGGCTGGAGTCGCAGGGCCACTCGCCCTACGCCTGGTCGGTGCTCGGCGCGGTCGCCCACGCCACCACCCGGCCCGAGCTGCTGTCGTTCGTCACCTGTCCGATCCGCCGCTACCACCCGGCCGTGGTGGCGCAGAAGGCCAGCACCATCGGGGTGCTCTCGGACGGGCGGTTCACGCTCGGCCTCGGCGCCGGGGAGAACCTCAACGAGCACGTGGTGGGTGGCTGGCCGCACGTGCAGCAGCGGCACGAGATGTTCGAGGAGGCGCTCCAGATCATCCGGCCCCTGCTCAACGGCGAGACGCTGACGTTCTCCGGCAACCACTTCGACGTGCCCGACGCGTACGTCTGGGACCGGCCCGAGCGGCCGGTGCCGATGGCGGTGGCGGCGTCCGGCCGACAGTCCGCCACGCTCGCCGCCGAGTACGCGGACGCCATGATCGCCACCGATCCGCTGTCCCACCTCGTCGACATGTACGAGGAGGCCGGCGGCGCGGGCCGCCCCCGCTACGGCCAGGTGGCCATCTGCTACGGCCCGGACGAGGACGAGTGCCGCAAGATCGTGCACGACCAGTTCCGCTGGTTCGGCATGGGCTGGAAGGTCAACGCGGACCTGCCCAACCCGGACGCGTTCGACGCGGCCACCCAGTTCGTCCGCGAGGAGGACGTGGCCGAGGGCATCTCCTGCGGCCCGGACGTCGAGCGGCACGTCGAGGCGTTCAAGAAGTTCGTCGACGCCGGCTTCACCCACGTGGCGCTGGTCCAGGTCGGCGGCGACCGGCAGCCGATGTTCCTGGACTGGGCCCAGGAGGAGCTGCTGCCCCGGCTGCGCGAGCTGTGACGGGTTTCGGGCCGGCGGAGCTGCGCCGCGCCCCGGCCGGCCGTTCCCGGCGCGGCCAGATCGGCCGGTGGCTGGTCGACACGCTGCGGAGGCGCCGTGACAGGTGCCGGTCCTGCTCCGCGACGTGCGCGACGCGCGTCCGACGCTGGTGCTGGCCGGCGCCCGGGACCCGGTCGCGCCGGCCGGCTGGCGGGCCGAGGCCGCCCGGCTGCTGACCGACGGTCACGCGGTGACCGTGCCCGGCGCGGCGCACAACGTGGTCACCACCGCGCCCGGCCCGGTCGCCCGGGCGATCCGCGACCTGCTCACCCCGGACGACGAGGAGCTGACGTCATGCGTATCGGAAACACCGAGATCCGGCCCGCTGGCGGCGGGCTCGGCTGCCTCCTGATGATCCTGTTCTCGATCGTGGCCTCGGTGGTGCTGACCGTGCTGATCAACCTGATCCTCTGAACCCGGCCGCGACGCGACCTCGCCTGCCCCGCCCGCCCAGGCCGAATTCAGCCGTGCCGGGGCGCGAGGTCCAGCTCGGCCAGGACGGGGTAGTGGTCGGAGGCGGTGTCGGCGTCGCCGTCGCGGACCACCCGGACGCTGCGGACCCGGTCGGCCAGGGCCGGCGTGGCGAGCAGGTAGTCCAGCCGCATCCCGGCGAACTCCGCGCCACCGTGGCCGGTCGGCACCGTCAGCCCGCCCGGCCCGTCGCCGCCGGCGCGCGGCCAGAGATCGACCAGGCCGCCGTCGAGCAGCCGGGCCACCGCGCGGGTGTCCACGGTACGGCCGTCGCGGCGCAGGTGCCGACGCCGGTACGCCGCGGCGAGCCCGGCCAGGCGGGCGGTGTGGTCGACGGCCGGCTCCAGCGTGTTCAGGTCCCCGGCGAGCAGGGCCAGCTCTCCCCCGGTGCGTCGCACGGCCGCCGCCAGCCAGCCCGCCTCCCACCGGCGCCGCCCGCCCGACCACGGGTTCAGGTGGGTGCTGAACACGGTCAGCGGTCCCGCCCCGGTGGCCACCCGCACCCGGGCGGCGGCGTGGTGGAACGGCCGGCGGACCCGCCCGGAGGACAGCACCCGCAGCGGCGGGCGGACCAGCACCGCCACCGGCTGGCCGAAGCAGGACCGGGCGACGTACGGCACCAGACCCGTCCGCTCCGCCAGCCCGCCCAGTGTGCGGTCCAGGCCGCGCAGCTCCTGGAGGGCCAGCACGTCCGGACGCTGCGCGGCGACGACCGAGACGATCCGGTCCCGGCGGTCGGTGCCGTCACGGTCCCGACCGCCGGTGCGGATGTTCCAGGTCATCACCCGAAGCATCGGGTCAGTCCGGCCGGCCGGCCTTGGCCAGCTCGTCGTCCAACTCGTCCACCTGCTCGGACCCGATCGCCGGCTGGTTGCCCTGCGCGACGTCGGCGTTGGGCCGGATCACCCACCAGAGCAGCGACAGCCAGAGCGCGCCGAGCAGGATCGCGCCCATGAAGTCGGTCGGGTGGTGCATGCCCCGGTACATCCGGGAGGTCGCCACGCCGACCGGCATGATCACGGCCATCGCCACGAACAGCCACCGCCACCAGCGGTCGGTGCGGGGAAACACGATGATCGCCATGGCGGCCCAGAGGCAGATGGTCGCCGCGATGTGCCCGGACGGGAACGACGAGGTGGGCATCTGGCCGTCCAGGTTCTCCACCGGCGGTCGGGGCCGCTCCACCACGCGGGCGCTGGCCAGGAACAGGCTCAGCTCGCCGAACATGGCCAGCACCACGAACAGGACCGGTCGCCAGCGCCGCCACACGGCCAGCACGATCGGGCAGAACACCAGCGAGACCAGCAGGATGGCGTGGGTGTCGCCGAACTTGCTCCACCACCAGCTCAGGTCCGTGAGCGCGTCGGTGTGCCGGGCGGCGAACCAGCGTGGGACCTCGGTGTCGAGCGTGTCGAAGAACGTGCCCTTGGCGTGGTAGCTGACGTACATGCCGAAGGCGTACAGCACGCCGAAGACGATCACCCAGCCGACCAGCAGCTCGGCCACCGCGGAGCGGGGGTGCTCCAGCACCTTCTCCTCGGCCGGGGCGGGAGAGATCTCCCGGCCCGCCTCGGGCTCCAGGCCCTCGCTCAGCGGCGGCACCGGCCGGCCGCGCTCGCGCCGCCAGAGCCGGAACGCGTACGCGGTGACGCCCAGCCAGGCCGCGCCGAGCAGCCAACCGCCGAGCACGTCCGACACGAAGTGCACGCCCAACGCGATCCGGGTCAGCCCGACCAGGAGGACCAGCACGGCGGCGACGGCGATGGCCGGCTTGCGCCAGCGCGGCGCCATGGCCGGCAGGAACACCAGCAGCAGCGCGCCGTACGCGACGAACGAGCCGAGCGCGTGGCCGCTGGGGAAGCTGTTGCCGGGGGCGCTGGCGATCGGCACGTCCACCACCGGGCGCAGCCGCCCCACCAGCGCCTTGAGCGACGGATCGAGGATCAGCCCGCCCACGCCGGTGACGATCAGGTAGACCGCGAGCCGGGACTGGCGGCGGATCAGCAGGCCCACCACGGCGATGGTGATCAGCCAGATCAGCACCGGGCGACCGCCCAGGTCGGTGATCGCCTGGAGCACGGCGACCAGCGGCTTGTGCGGTGCCACGAGGCTGTTGAACCACTCGGCCGCCTCGTGGTCGGCGTGTTGCAACGGGCTCCAGCGGAACCGGACGAGCATGAGCAGCACGCCGAATGCGACGCCCGCGCCGGCCACCGCGAGCAGCCCGACCAGGCTCCGCTCGGCGAAGTGGCCGAGCGGCCGGCGCCCGGCTTCCTTGACCGCTGTCACACCGCACCTCCCTTTTCTTCTGCGAGGCGCGCTGTACCCGATCGGCGTGGCTCTCACACGCCGGGTCGGCGCGGCGTCAGAGCGCGGTCATCTCCCCGGTGTCGAACAGCTCCTCGCGCTGCGCCTCCGGCTCCCACAGGTCCGGCTGGGCCGGCTCCTCCACCCCGATCCGCATGGCCTCCAACTGGGCGGCGAAGGCCAGTCCGCCGAAGAGCGCCATCCCGGTGAGGTTGGCCCAGAGCAGCAGCGCCATCATGCCGGTCAACGCGCCGTAGGTCTGGCCGAACCCGCCGCTGTACTTGACGTACGCGGCGAGCAGCAGGCTGGCCAGCCACCACAGCGCGATGGCGATGCCGGCGCCGAAGAAGAGCCAGGACAGGCCGGGTTGCTTGCGCCGGGGCGCGTGCCGGAACAGCACCGCCACGGCGAGCACGGTCAGGCCGAGGCTGAGCGGCCAGCGGATCACGTCCCAGACGACGGTGGCGGCGTCGCCCCACTCGTAGTGCCGGCGCACCGAGTCGCCCAGCGCGCCGCCGCCGACCAGGATCAGGAACCCGGTCAGCGCGGGCACGCCGGCGACCACCGCGAGGACGGCGGCGCGGACGTACTTGGCGAACGCCGGGCGGTCCCGCTCGACGCCGTAGATCCGGTTCGCGCCGCGCTCGATCTGCGCCATCGTGGTGGTCAGCGCGACCAGCCCGGTGATCAGGCCGAGGGTCAGCGCCAGCTCGCCGGCGTCCTCGGTGCGGTCGGTGTCGGACAGCAGCTCCTGCACCACCGTCTCGCTCTGACCCGGGGTGATCGCCAACACCGTGTCGGCGACGACCTTGCCGCCCTCGTCCGCGCCGAGGTCGGTGATCAGGCCGGTGAGCGCGATCAGGAACGGCACCACGGCGAGGCAGAGCTGCAACGCCAGCGCCCGGGAGTGGCTGAAGCCGTCGCCGTAGCGGAACCGGATGAACGCGTCCCGCAGCAGGGACCAGCCGCCGTGCCGGCGAAGGGTGCGCCAGGCGTCGTCGGCGGACAGCTCGTCGGAGGTCATCAACCGGGTCTCGGGGACGAGCTTGGTGCTACTCACGGCGCGCCTCGTCGATCAGGCGCTCGCCGCGCTCGGCGGCTGCCTCGGCGTCCTCCGCCAGGTCGGGGTGGTCCGCCGGGCGCGGCACGCAGAGCCAGAGCGACTCGGGCCGGATGGTGGCGGTGAGCGAACGGCCCGGCTCGATCAGGTCACCGTCGAGCTGCCGGGGCTGGGCCCGGTTGCTGGCGATCTCGACGGTGCGGGCCCGGAACACCTCCATCCGGGGCACGCTGCCGCGGCGGCGGACCAGCGCCCAGCCCATGGCGACCCAGTGGCCGAGCGTGCGCGGGGTCAGCACCGCCACGTCGAGCCAGCCGTCGTCCGGCTCGGCGTCGGTGAGCAGCCGCACCCCGCCCTGGAGGCGGCCGACGTTGGCCACCAGGACCGAGCGGGCGCGGCGGCGCAGCGGGGGCCGACCGTCGATGCGGACCGAGACCCGCATCGGCCGGTCCCGCAGGTGGCGGGCGGCGCCGACCAGGTAGGCCGGCCAGCCGATCCGCTTCTTGGTGGTCTCGGAGGTGGAGTCGAGCATCTGGGCGTCGAAGCCCATCCCGGCCATCACCGCGAAGCACTGGTCGTCGACCACGCCGACGTCGAGCCGGCGCATCCCGCGCTCGACGGCGACCTCCAGCCCGGCGGCCAGATCGCCGGAGAGGCCGAGGTTGGCGGCGAGCAGGTTGCCGGTGCCCTGGGGCAGCACGGCCAGCGCCACGTCGGTGCCGGCCAGCGCGGTGACGCAGGCCATCACGGTGCCGTCGCCGCCGCAGGCGAAGATCACCTCGGCGCCGGCCTTGACCGCCTCCTCCGCCTGGCCGCGACCCGGGTCCTCGACCGTGGTCTCGTGCCAGGTCGGGGCCGGCCAGCCGGCCGCGGCGAGCGCGCCGTCCACGGTCTGCCGGAACTCGTCGAGGTCGGCCACCTTGACCGGGTTCACCACCACGGCCGAGCGCGGGGTCCGGTTCTCCGCGGTCACCGGAAGCTTGTCGTCTGCACCGTCCACGGCGCCAGTGTGCAGGACGCCGGTCGCGGCGGCGACCCGGCGGGCGGGGTCGTTGCGAGGACCGCAATCAGGTTTGGATTCCGGCGGGGGTGTCAGGCCGTCTCGCGCAGCGCCGCGTCGACCCGCCGCCGCAGGTCGTCGACGTCGACGCCGGCCTCGGTGAGCACCTGCGCGGCCAGGCCGTCGCCCTCGCGGAGCAGGCCGAGCAGGATGTGCTCGGTGCCGATGTGCCGGTGGCGCAGCCGGAGCGCCTCTCGCAGCGACAGCTCCAGCACCTTCTTGGCCCGTGGCGAGAACGTGCCCAGGTCGGGCCGGCGGCGCCACCACCGGCGCGGCCGGGGCGCCGCCTCGCGGAGCGCGTCCGGGCCGAACGACTCCTCGATCCGGGCCACGATGGCGGCCAGGTCGATGCCGATCTCGCGCAGCGCCGCCGCGTCCGCCGCGCCGAGCCCGTCGACGCCCTGCGCGGTGTGGCGGGCCACCGCCGCGCGCAGGCCGTCGGCCTCGACGCCGCCGGCGGCGAGCAGCCGGACCGCCAGGTTGTCGCCGTCGGCCAGCACGCCGAGCAGCAGGTGCTCGGTGCCGACCGGGCGCCGGCCCTCCGCCCGGGCCTCGGTGACCGCATGGTGCACCACGGCACGGGCCCGGTCGGTGAATCGTTCGAACATCACGCCTCCCAGCTCTCGCGCACCGCCGGTCGCCCGGCGTGTTTCTTGTGGACCGCCTGTCGGCTGACCTCGAGCGCGTCGGCGATCTCCTGCCAGGACCAGCCCTGTCGACGGGCGTTGTCCACCTGGATCACCTCGAGCCGTTCGAGCAGCCGGCGCAGGGCGAGCACGGCGCGCAGGCCGACCTTCGGGTCGGTGCTGCCGGCTGCCGCCGCGAGTTCCGTCGCCTGACTCATGCTGTCAATGTAGGTTGACAGCGTGGATTCGTCAACCCCGGTTGACACGAGACACGCCGTGACCTGCCCGTTCGCGGGCTGCGGCGGTGCTACGGTCCGCTGATGTTCCGCCGCCGTCCACCGGACCGGCCGGTCGAGGCCGCCCGCCGGCTGACCGCCGGCCGGCTCACGCTGGAGGTCGCCGGCGGCAGCGTGCTCGGGCACCGCTACCCGGCGAACTACGACGTGCTGCACGTCGACGAGGAGCTGCCGCTGGCCGTGGTCTGCGACGGCATGGGCGAGGGCGAGGGCAGCCGGGTCGCCGGCACGACCGCGACGCAGACCTTCGTCGGGCGGGTCCGCGCCGCGTGGCCGGCCGTCGACGCCGCCGGGCTGCACGCCGCCGCCGCCGAGACCCAACGCCGGGTACGCCGGGCCGGCGCCACCCGCACCGGACTGACCGGGTGCACGCTCACCGCGCTGGTGGTCGAGCCGGACGGCGACCGGGGATGGCTGGTGCACCTCGGCGACTCCCGGGCGTACCGGCTGCGCGACGGGCTGCTGGAGCTGGTCACGGCCGACCACACCATGGCCTGGCTCGGGCTGCTGCACGGCTGGTGGCCGGCCGGTTCCCCGGAGGCGGCGCGGGCGCGCTACCAGTTGCTGCGCTACGTCGGCCACCCGGACCAGCCGGAACCGGACCTGCTCGCCACCCGGCTGCGTCGCGGGGACACCTGGCTGCTCTGCACCGACGGGGTGAGCGACCAGCTCGGCTACCACCGGCTGCGGGATCTGCTGGCCGCCCGCCGGGACCCGGCACGCACCGTCCGGGCGCTGCTCGACGCCAGCCTGGAGGCCGGCGGCGAGGACAACGCCACCGCCGTCGTGCTGCGCGTCCACCCCGCCCTGCCGCTCCCCCCGCTGAGCGCGCCCGCGCCACGGCGTGACCGGGGACACTTGACGTCCTGACATTCTGTGCAAGACTTGTCAGCATGTCGAACGACCGGTTGGAGACGATCCTGACCGCCGCGTACGCGTGCTTCACCCGGCACGGCATGCGGCGCACCACCATGGACGACATCGCCGCCGCCGCCGGCATGTCCCGGCCGGCGGTCTACCAGTACGTGCGCAACAAGGACGACGCCTACCGGCGGCTGGCCGAGCGGCTCTTCGCCGACTCGCTCGACCGGGCCCGACGGGTCGCCGCCACCCCCGGCGCGCTGACCGACCGGCTGCACGACGTGCTCGCCGCCAAGCTGGAGCTCACGCTCACGCTGCACCGGGACAGCCCGCACGCCACCGAGCTGCTCGACGCCAGCGGGAAGCTCACCGGCGACCTCGTCGAGGCGTACACCGCCGAACTGACCGACCTGGTGGCCGACACGCTGGCGGACGCCGCCGGGCCCCGGGCCCGCGCGGTGGCCGACGTGCTCGTCGCGCTCACCCGCGGCCTGGAGGCCGACCTCACCGACCCCGACCTGCCCCGGCAGCGGCTGCGCGACGGCGTCGCGCTGCTCGTCGCCGGCCTGCCCCCTCAGGGAGACCACGCATGACCGCCGTCCTCATCACCGGCACCTCCTCCGGCATCGGCCGGGCCACCGTCGCGCGGCTCGCCCGCCGCCCCGACCTCACCGTGTACGCCACCGCACGCCAGGTCGACGCGATCGCCGACCTGGCCGACACCGGCGCCCGGCTGCTCCCCCTCGACGTGACCGACGAGGCGTCCATGCGCGCCGCCGTGGCCGCCGTGGAGGCCGCGCACGGCCAGGTCGACGTGCTGGTCAACAACGCCGGCTACGGCGAGTACGGCCCGATCGAGGAGGCCCCGATGGACCGGGTGCGCGCCCAGTTCGAGACCAACGTCTTCGGGCTCGCCCGGCTCACCCAGCTCGTGCTGCCCGGCATGCGCCGTGCCGGCCGGGGCCGGATCGTCAACGTCAGCTCGATGGGCGGCCGGCTGGTCTTCCCCGGCGGCGGCTACTACCACGCCAGCAAGTACGCGGTGGAGGCGATCTCGGACGCGCTGCGCCAGGAGGCGCGGCCGTTCGGGGTGGACGTGGCGGTCATCGAGCCGGGCCTGATCCGCACCGGCTTCGGCGCGGTGGCCGCGTCCTCGCTCGGCGGCGGCACCGCGCCGTCCGGGCCGTACCGGTCGATGGTGGCCGCGGTGGACGCGGCGATGGCGAAGTCCTACCGGAACCCGGTGCTCGCCGCCGGACCGGACGCGGTGGCCCGGGTGATCGAGCGGGCCGTGGTGGCCCGCCGCCCCCGCACCCGCTACCTGGTCACCGCCGCCGCGTGGGCGATGGTGCACACCCGCCGGCTGTTCGGCGCCCGGCTCTTCGACGCGGTCAACCGCCTCCAGTTCCGCTGACCCGGTCCGGCCGGCCCGGCCGCCCGACTACCGTGGGTGAAGAGCGCGGTCGGGAGGTGAGCCGGAATGGCCGCACCCAGCCACGGCGCGGTGGTGGTCGGCGTCGGCCGGTCGGCGGAGGCCCTGACGGTGGTCCGCACGGCCGCCGTCGAGGCCGCCGCCCACGATCGGCCGCTGCACCTGCTGCACGCCTTCAACTGGGCCGCCACCGGCGGCCCCGCCCCGGCCGGCGGCACCCGCATCGACGCCGAACGGCTGCTGGAACGGGCCGGCCAGCTCGCCGCCGACGCCGCGCCGGAGGTGCCGGTCAGCGACGAGATCGTCGAGGGCTCACCGGTCGAGGCGCTGCTGCGGGCCGCCGGCACCGCGTTCCTGGTGGCGCTCGGTGACGGCGGCATCTCCACCTGCCCGGCCTGCGTACCGGCCGACGGGCCCGCCGTCGAGCTGGCCGCCCGCGCCGGCTGTCCCGTCCTGGTCGGCCGGTCCGAGCCGGCCCCGCCCGGGCCGCTGCTCGTCGGCTACGACGGCTCGCCGGGCGCCCACCACACGCTCGGGTACGCCTTCGACTGCGCCGAACGCCGGGGCGCCCGGCTGCTCGCCGTCCGGGTGGTCGAACCGGAGCGCCGCGACGCCGACGACGGCCTGCTGGAAGCGGCGGTCAACGCGCACGCCGTCCGGCATCCCCGGGTGACCGCCGACTGCCGGACCGTGCGCGGCGAGCCCGCGGACGTCCTGCTCGACCGCTCCCGGTCGGCGCAGCTCGCGGTGGTCGGCGCACGCGGCGACGGGCCGGTGCGGTCCAGCCTGGGCGAGGTCAGCCAGGCTCTGCTCTACCACTCGCCGACCCCGCTGATCGTCGTCCGGGGGCTCGACCCGGGCGCCCGGGAGGGGGCATGACGCCCACCGGACCCGGGACCTCCGGCCCTGACCGGCACCCCCGTCCGGGCGCGAGAGTGGACGCGCCGGGGACGGACGTCTCCTCCCCGGGTGGCAGCCGACCCCGAGCCACGAGAGGCTAACGCAGCATGGACACCGCGCTGGACCTGCACAGCCCCCTGACCGACGACGAGCTGCGCCGGCTGGACGCCTACTGGCGGGCCGCGAACTACCTGACCGTCGGGCAGATCTACCTGCTCGACAACCCGCTGCTCCGCGAGCCGCTCCGGCCCGAGCACGTCAAGCCCCGCCTGCTGGGCCACTGGGGCACCAGCCCCGGCCTCAACCTGCTCTACGCGCACCTCAACCGCGTCATCGTCGACCGGGACCTGTCCGCCATCTTCGTCACCGGCCCCGGTCACGGCGGCCCGGCGCTGGTCGCCAACACCTGGCTGGAGGGCACCTACAGCGAGCTGTACCACCACATCCCGCGCGACGAGGTCGGCATGCAGCGGCTGTTCCGCCAGTTCTCGTTCCCCGGCGGCATCCCCAGCCACGTGGCGCCGGAGGTGCCGGGTTCGATCCACGAGGGCGGCGAGCTGGGGTACGCGCTGAGCCACGCGTACGGTGCCGCGTTCGACAATCCGGACCTGCTGGTCGCCTGCGTGATCGGTGACGGCGAGGCGGAGACCGGCCCGCTGGCCGGGAGCTGGCTGTCCAACGTGTTCCTCAACCCGGCTCGCGACGGCGCGGTGCTGCCGATCCTGCACCTCAACGGCTACAAGATCGCCAACCCGACCGTGCTGGACCGGATCCCCGCCGAGGACCTGCGGGACCTGATGCGTGGCTACGGCTACCAGCCGTACCTGGTCGAGGGCGACGACCCGGCGACCGTGCACCAGGTGCTCGCCGCGACGCTCGACCGGGCGGTCGACGAGATCGCCGAGATCCAGCGCCGGGCCCGCTCCGGCGGGGAGGTCGAGCGCCCCCGCTGGCCGATGATCGTGCTGCGGACACCGAAGGGCTGGACCGGTCCGGCGGAGGTGGACGGCAAGCAGGTCGAGGGCACGTTCCGCGCCCACCAGGTGCCGGTCGCGGAGGTGCGCGACAACCCGGCGCACCTGGCCGAGCTGGAGCGCTGGCTGCGCAGCTACCGGCCGGAGGAGCTGTTCGACGCCACCGGCGGCCCGGTCGCCGAGCTGGCCACGCTGCCGCCCACCGGCGACCGGCGGATGAGCGCCAACCCGGTGGCCAACGGCGGCCGGCTGCTGCGCAACCTGGAGCTGCCGGACTTCCGCGACTACGGGGTCGACGTCGAGGAGCCCGGCGGCACGGTGGCCGGTGCGGCCGGCACGCTCGGCCCCTGGGTCCGCGACGTGATCGCCCGCAACCCGCAGACGTTCCGCCTGTTCGGCCCGGACGAGGTCGCCTCGAACCGGCTCGGCGCGGCGTTCGAGGTCACCGACCGGGCGTTCGTCGGCCGCCGGCAGCCCGGCGACGACCACCTCTCCCCCGACGGCCGGGTGATGGAGGTGCTCTCCGAGCACCTCTGCGAGGGCTGGCTGGAGGGCTACCTGCTGACCGGCCGGCACGGCATCTTCACCAGCTACGAGGCGTTCATCCACATCGTCGACTCGATGGTCAACCAGCACGCCAAGTGGCTCAAGGTGACCCGGCACATCCCCTGGCGGGAGCCGATCGCCTCGTTGAACTACCTGCTCTCCAGCCACGTCTGGCGGCAGGACCACAACGGCTTCTCGCACCAGGACCCGGGCTTCATCGACCACGTGGTCAACAAGAAGGCCGAGGTGGTCCGCGTCTACCTGCCGCCGGACGCCAACACGCTGCTCTCCACCATGGACCACTGCCTGCGCAGCCGGCACTACATCAACGTGGTGGTGGCCGGCAAGCAGCCGGCGCCGAACTGGCTGACCATGGACGAGGCGATCCAGCACTGCCGCCGCGGCCTGGGCATCTGGGACTGGGCCAGCACCGACGAGGGCACCGAGCCGGACGTGGTGCTCGCCTGCGCCGGCGACGTGCCGACGCTGGAGACGCTCGCGGCGGCCGACCTGCTGCGCCGGCACCTGCCCGACCTGAAGGTGCGGGTGGTCAACGTGGTCGACCTGATGCGCCTGCAACCGCCCTCGGAGCACCCGCACGGCCTGCCGGACAACGAGTTCGACACCATCTTCACCCGCGACAAGCCGGTCATCTTCGCCTACCACGGCTACCCGTGGCTGATCCACCGGCTCACCTACCGCCGGGCCAACCACGAGAACCTGCACGTGCGCGGCTACAAGGAGGAGGGCACCACCACCACGCCGTTCGACATGGTGATGCTCAACGACCTGGACCGCTTCCACCTGGTCATCGACACCATCGACCGGGTGCCGGGGCTGCGCTCGCGCGCCGCGCACCTGCGCCAGGAGATGGTGGACACCCGGCAGACCTGCCGCGACTACACCCGCGAACACGGCGAGGACGACCCCCGGGTCGCCGAGTGGCGCTGGATCCGCGAAACCGACCCGGCCGTGAAGGGTGACGCATGAGCAACGACGAGATCCTGGTCGGCTACGACGGCTCGACCGACGCGTCGGTGGCCCTGGACTGGGCGCTGGACGAGGCGGGCCGCTCGGGTCGGCCGGTGCGACTGGCGTACGTCTTCGAGTGGTTGACCGTGGCCGGCTGGATCGGTCCCGGGGTGGCCCCGGGGATCTGGCCGGACGACAACGCCCGCCGGCAGGTCGAGGAACTGGTCCGCAAGGCGGCGGTGGACGCCGCCGCCGAGCGGCCCGGCCTCACGGTGCACGGCGAGGTGTTCGACGGCCCGCCCGCGCTGGTGCTCCAGGAACGCTCCGCCGAGGCGGGCCTGCTGGTGCTCGGCAGCCGGGGGCACGGCGGCTTCGGCGGCCTGCTCGCCGGCTCCACGGCGGTCTCCGTCACCGCGCACGCCCACTGCCCGGTGGTGGTGGTCCGCGACGGCCAGGCGGCCACGTCCGGGCCGGTGGTGGTCGGCTCGGACGGCTCCCCCTCGGCGCTGCGGGCGCTCGGGTTCGCCGTGGAGCGGGCCGCCCAGCGGGACGTGCCGGTGCGGGTGCTGCGGGTCTGGGAGCCGCCGGGTGGCCGGTGGATGCCGCCGGACTTCGACCCGGAGGAGACCGCGGCGAGCGAGCGGGCCGCTGTCGAGGCGGAGCTGGCCCCGTGGCGGGAGACCTTCCCCGACGTGCCGGTGGAGATCGTGGCGGTCCCCGGCAGCGCCGCGTCGCTGCTGGTGGAGGCGAGCCGGCCGGCGCAGCTCGTGGTGGTCGGCAGCCGGGGCCGGGGCGGACTGCGCGGCATGCTGCTCGGCTCGGTCAGCCAGCAGCTCATCCAGCACGCGCACTGCCCCGTCGCGGTGGTCCGGGAATGAAGGAGGGGTGCCCCCTTTTAACGCCTCCGGCAGAGGAGGGGGCCCGTGTTAACGCCCCGAGGCACCCTCGGCGGGGTTGAGGGAGAAGAAGTCCTCCTCCTCCTGGGCCAGGTGCAGCCGCAGCACCGCGTCCAGGCCGTAGAGCGCGGCCAGCAGGTCGGGCACCTCATCGGCGGGCAGCCGGCCGTCCAGCGCCGCCAGGTGCCCACCGACCCGCTCCACCAGCCGGACGATCTCCACGTGCGCCCGGCTCATCGTCGAGGTCGCCTCGTCGCTGCCGAGCGGGCCGGCCAGCGCCGGATAGAGCTGCCGTTCCTCGGCCGCGTCGTGCGGCAGCACCTCGTCGACCAGGCGCCGGTGCACGTCCCGCAACGCCGGTACGCACCCCGGGTCGTCCGGACGGGTCGCCACCAGGTCGGCGGTGTCCCGCAGCCGGGCCAGCACGTCCCGGACGCCGCCGTGCTCGCGCTCGTACCGGTCGAGCAGCTCCCGGGTGTGCGGGGGCACCTGCCGCTGCCGCAGGCCGCCACCCAGGGCCCGCAGCGCGTTGAGGATCACCACCACGTCGATGCCCTCCTGGAGGAACGCGCCGGCGACCGGGGGCAGCCGACCGGCGGCGGCCACCAGCATCGCCAGAACCGCCAGGCCCATCCCGACGGTGGCGCTCTGCACCGCGATGCGGCGGGCGTACCGGGCGATCTCGACGGCGTCGGCGAGCCGGTCCAGCCGGTCCACGGTGAGCACCGCGTCGGCCACGTCGGCGGAGGCGGTCGCCCCGGTAGCGCCCATCGCCACCCCGACGTGCGCCTCGGCCAGCGCCGGGGCGTCGTTGACGCCGTCGCCGACCATCACGGTCACCGCCCGCGCCGACTCCGCGCGTACCCGATCGGCCTTCTCCGCCGGCGCGCAACGCGCGATCACGTCGTCCACGCCGACCACCTGGGCGACCTGCCGGGCCGTACGCGGACGGTCGCCGGTCACCATGACCAGCCGGGTCAGGCCCGCCTCGCGCAGCCGACGCACGGTGCGCCGGGCGTCCGGGCGGACCGGGTCCTCCAGCAGGATCGCGCCCAGCGGCCCGTGCTCGTCGCTGACCCAGACCGTGGACCGGCCGGACCGCTCGGCCCGCTCCCGGACCCGGTCCGCCCACGACGGCGGCTCACCGTCGAGCTGGCCGACCCGGATCGTCCGGCCGTCGACCCGGCCGGCCACGCCACGCCCCGGCTCCTCGGTCACGCCGGTCGGCTCGGCCAGCCGCACCCCCCGCTCGCGGGCCTGCCGAACCAGCGCGGCGGCCAGCACGTGCGGTGAGAGCTGCTCGACGGACGCGGCGAGCCGCAGCACCTCGTCCCGGTCGCCGCCCGGCGCGACCACGGTCTCCGCGGCCCGGGGCCGGCCGGCGGTGAGCGTGCCGGTCTTGTCCAGCAGCAGGGTACGGGCGCGGCCGAGCTGCTCCAGCGACCCGCCGTCACGCACCAGCACGCCCCGGCGGGCCACCCGGGACAGCCCGGAGACCACCGCGATCGGGGTGGCCAGCAGCAACGGACACGGGGTGGCCACCACCAGCACCGCCACCGCCCGCACGAACTCGCCCGAGAACAGCCACGCCAGCCCGGCCAGCAGCAGCGTGAACGGCACGAACGCGGCGGCGTACCGGTCGGCCAGCCGCACCATCGGAGCCTTGCGCGCGGTGGCCTCCCCGGCCAGCCTGACGATGCCGGCGTAGGTGCTCTCCGCCGCGTTGCGGTCGGCCCGCAGCCCGAAGCCGGCACCGGCGTTGACCACGCCGCTGGCCACCCGCTCGCCGACGGCGCGCCCGACCAGCCGGGACTCGCCGGTCACCACCGACTCGTCGAGCGTGGCCGCCTCCTCGACCGTGCCGTCCACCGGCACCACGTCACCGGGGCCGACCACCAGCCGGTCGCCGGCGACGACCCGGTCCAGCGGCACCACCTCGATCCCGCCGTCCGCGGTGCGCCGCCGTGCCTGCCGGGGCGCGCGCTCCAGCAGCGCCCGCAGGTCGCGGGTGGCCCGGCGCCGGGCGTACTCCTCCAACGCCCGCCCGGTGGCGACCATCACCGCGATCACGGCGCCGGCCAGGTACTCCCGCACCAGCAACGCGCCGAGCAGCGCCAGCACCGCGATGACGTCCACCCCGAACTGCCGACGCCACAACTGGCGCAGCATCGTCCAGGCGGCCGGAGCCAGGGCCACCACGGTGACCGCGGCCCAGACCAGACCGGCCACGCCCCGCGCCCCCGCGAACCACAACGCCGCGCCGGCCAGCACGGCCACCGTGAGCAGCGCCAGCGCGGCCCACTCGGCCGTCCCGGCCCGCCGGGCGCGGGCCGGCCGTTCGGGTACGCATTCGCGCGGTTCCGTCCCCACGTGCGGATCGTCTCAGTGCCGAAGCGGGGCAGGTAGGGCGAACGCGGGTAATCCGGAGGGCCGAAGGCCCCGTGCGGCCGGGTGCGGGCATGCCCGAGGATGGAGCGGCAACCCCACCCGGGCGTCCCGGGCGTGGGGCACGATGGGGAGAGACAGGAAAGGTCGTGACGATGAGCCACGAGACGCCGGCTACCGATCGCCCGCTGACCACCGCGCTCGCGGAGGCCGCCGGAACGGCCGGCCACGCCCCGTCGGTGCACAACACCCAGCCCTGGCACTGGACGGTGCTGCCCGACGCGCTGGAGCTGCGGGTGGTCCGGGAACGGCACCTCAGCGCCATGGACCCGGAGGGCCGGCTGCTGGTGGTGAGCTGCGGCGCCGCGCTGCACCACGCCCGGGTGGCGCTGGCCGCCGAGGGCTGGACCCCGGTGGTGGAACGCCTGCCCGACCCGCACCAGCCCGACCTGATGGCCCGGATCACCGGGCTGCGCCACACCGGCGCCGACCCGGACGCCATGCGCCTGGTGCAGTGCATGCGGGTGCGGCACACCGACCGGCGGCCGGTCAGCGACGAGCAGATCCCCACCGCCGTGCTCGGCGACATCGACCGGGCCGCCACCCGGGAGGGCGTCAACCTGCAACTCCTCGACGACATGCAGAAGATCGAGCTGGCCGGCGCCGCCCAGCACGCCGCCGCCGTCGAGGCGGACAGCCCGGAACTGCGCGAGGAGCTGGCGTACTGGACCAACCGGGCCGGCACCGGCACCGGCCTGCCGCCGGAGGTGCTGCCCGACCAGGCGGCGCAGACCACCGTGCCGGGCCGCGACTTCGGCGCCCCCGGCTCGCTGCCGATCGGCCCCGGCCACGACAAGGCCGCCGTCTACGCCATCCTCTGGGGCGCCGAGGACGAGCCGCTGAGCTGGCTGCGCGCCGGTGAGGCGCTCTCCGCCGCCTGGCTCGAAGCCACCCGGCACGGGGTGTCCCTGGTGCCGCTCTCCGGCGTGGTCGAGGTCGACGGCACCCGCGAGGTGCTCCGGCAGACACTGGCCGGCCTGGGCCACCCCTACCTGAGCATGCGGCTCGGCGTGGCCGACCCGGAGCACGCCGGCCCGCCGCACACCCCGCGGCTGGACGCCGCACAGACCGTCGACACGTCGGCGGTCCGCGACCAGCCGTCCTGACGGGCTCGTCGGCGGCTGCCACCGGGGCGATAGCATCGCCCGGTGGCAGCCGCACCGAACCCCCGGCACGAGCCCGTCACGCCGTCGCTCGGGTTGACCCCGCTGTCCCGGGTCCGCCTCGACGAGCTGCTCCAGGAGATGCTCGACCGGGTCGGCGAGGTGGTCACCAGCCGGGAACGGCTGCGCGCGCTGCTCGACGCGGTGGTCGGCATCGGCTCCGACCTGGACCTGCGCAGCACCTTGCAGCGGATCGTGCGGTCGGCGTGCGAGCTGGCCGGCGCCCGCTACGGCGCGCTCGGGGTGATCGGCCCGGACCGGATGCTGCACGACTTCATCGTCCACGGCATCGACGCCGAGCTGCACGCGCGCATCGGCGAGCTGCCGCACGGGCGCGGGGTGCTCGGCCTGCTCATCGACCAGCCGAAACCGCTGCGCATGCCCGACATCACCCGGCACCCCCGGTCGTACGGCTTCCCGCCCCACCACCCGCCCATGCACAGCTTCCTCGGCGTGCCGGTGCGCATCCGGGACCAGGTGTGGGGCAACCTCTACCTGGCCGAGAAGCAGGGCGCCGCCGAGTTCACCGAGGACGACGAGGAGATCGTGGCCGCGCTCGCCGCCGCCGCCGGCGTGGCGATCGAGAACGCCCGGCTCTACGCGCTGGCGCACCGGCGGGAGCGCTGGCTCGCTGCCGCCGCGGAGATCACCTCCGTGCTGCTGGGCGAGGTGCGCCGCACCGACGCGCTGTCGCTGGTCGCCCGCCGCGCCCGTGAGGTCGCCGAGGCGGAGCTGGCCCTGGTGCTGCTCTACGACGAGGACGAGGCGCAGTTCACCGTCGAGGTGGTCGACGGCGCGGACCCGATCGCCCGGGAGCTGGTCGGCGCCGTGCTGCCGGCCGCCGAGACCAGCTTCGCCGGCTCGGTCACCGAACGCCGGCACGAGCAGGTCGACGACCTGGCCGCGGCGGCGCCCTGGCCCCAGCCGGTGGTCGCCGGCCCGGCGGTGGTGTCCCCGCTCGCCGCCGCCGACACGCTGCACGGCGTGCTGGTGATCGCGCACCGGCCCGACCACGGCCCGGCCGGCGACGACGACCTCGCGTTGCTGGCCAGCTTCGCCGGGCAGGCCGCGCTGGCCATGGAACGGGCACGCGGCCAGGAGGAACGGGAACTGCTGGTGGTCCTGGAGGACCGCGAACGGATCGCCCGCGACCTGCACGACGTGGTGATCCAGCGGCTCTTCGCCACCGGCCTGCAACTCCAGAGCGGGGCGATGAACGCCCGGCCCGAGGTGGCCAAGCGGATCAACCAGGCGGTCGACGACCTGGACGCCACCATCCGCGACATCCGCCGCACCATCTTCGAGCTGCGCACCCCGATGAGCGCGGCGCTGCGCACCGAGATCCGCGAGGCGATCGAGGTGGCCGCCGAGACGCTGGGGCACCGGCCCGACCTGGAACTGGTCGGCCCGATCGACAGCGCCGTCCCGGACGAGCTGCGCCCCGAGCTGGTCGCCGTGCTGCGCGAGGCGCTGTCCAACGCGGTACGCCACGCCCACGCCGACCGGGTGTCGGTGCGGGTCGCGGTGGACGCCGGCCGGGTCGACGTCACGGTCACCGACGACGGGATCGGCTGCGACCCGTCGGCGGCCCGCAGCGGCCTGGTCAACCTGCGCGAGCGGGCCGAACGGCTCGGCGGCGGGTTCACGCTGCGCCGGGTCGAGCCGCACGGCACGGAGCTGCGCTGGGGCGTCCCGCTCGACTGACCCGGTCGGCGGTCAGTGGGTCTTGCCGAGCAGCCGGGTGGCCAGCACCGCCGCCTGGGTGCGCCGCTCCAGGCCCAGCTTCGCCAGCACGCTGGAGACGTAGTTCTTCACCGTCTTCTCCGCCAGGAACATCTTGCCGGCGATCTCACGGTTGGTGAGCCCCTCGGCGACGTACTCCAGGATCCGCCGCTCCTGCTCGGTGAGCGACTTCAGCTCCCGCGGCTGCTCCACCCCGCTGCGGATGCGCTCCAGCACCCGGGTGGTGATCGCCGGGTCGAGCAGCGACTGCCCGGCCGCGACCCGGCGGACCGCGTCCACCAGGTCGGTGCCGCGGATCTGCTTCAGCACGTAGCCGGCCGCACCTGCCATGATCGCCGCGAAGAGCGCCTCGTCGTCCTCGTACGAGGTGAGGATCAACCCCTTGATCGACGAGTCCACGGCGCGGACGTCCCGGCACACGTCGATGCCGTTGCCGTCGGGCAGCCGGGCGTCGAGGATCGCCACGTCGGGGCGGAGCGCGGGAATCCGCCGCGTTGCCTCCTGGGCCAGGCCGGACTCGCCGACCACCTCGATGTCGCCGCTGCTGGTCAGCAGGTCGGCCAGGCCACGACGGACGACCTCGTGGTCGTCGAGCAGAAACACCCGGATCATCCGTCCTTTCTACCCGCTGCCCCCCACCCCCCGCACGGGTCGAAGGTCCCGTCGTTGCCGCGCCGCCCCGGGCCGGTCGGACCCGCCCAGGTGGGACCTCCGGCCCTGCTCAGGGCGCATCCCGGTGACGCACCGTAGAAACCGGAAGCCCGACGCCGTACGGAGGGAGCACGACCATGACGACCGGATACACCGTCGGGCAACTGCGGGCCGCGGTCGCCGACGCGGTACGCGCGCCGTCGCTGCACAACACCCAGCCGTGGCGGTTCCGACTGCACGACGGCGGCATCGAGGTCGCCCTCGACCCGCTGCGCGGGCTGCCGGCCACCGACCCGACCGGCTGGGGCGCGCGGATCGCGTGCGGGGCGGCGCTGTTCAACCTGCGGCTCGCGCTGGCCGTGGCGGGCACCCCGGCGACGGTCCGGCTGCGCCCGTACCCGGCCGAACCGGACGTGGTGGCCCGACTGCTGCCCCAGACGCCGCGCCCACCCACCCCGACCGAGCAGAGCCTGTACGGGGCGGTCGGCCGCCGGTTCAGCAACCGGGCGCCGTTCTGGCCGGACCCGGTGCCGGCCGACGCCCGCTGGCGGCTCGGCGAGGCGGCCCGCGCCGAACAGTGCTGGCTGGAACTGGTCATCGGCACCAGCGCGGTCAACGCGTTCGCCGAGGTCGCCCGCAGCGCCCACCGGGTGCTGGAACGCGAGCCGGCGTACGTGGCCGAACGGGTGGCGTGGATGCGCTCCGAGCCGGCCCCGGACGGCGTGCCCACCGGCGCCGGGGGCCCGCAGAGCGAACCGCAGGACCTGCTGCCGCAGCGTGGCTTCGGCGGGCGCAACCGCGCACCCGGCCGGGACTTCGAACCCGAGCCGCTGGTCGCCGTGCTCGGCACCCCCGGCAACACCGGCACCGACCAGGTCGCCGCCGGGCAGGCCCTGCAACGGGTGCTGCTCACCGCCACCGACGCCGGGCTCGCCGTGTCGATGCTCTCCCAGCCGATCGAGGTGCCGGCGGCGCGGGAGGCGCTGCGGCTGTCCCTGGGCCGGTTCGGCACGCCGCAGATGGTGATGCGGATCGGGTACGGCCAACCGGGCCGCGCCACCCCGCGCCGCCCGGTCGACGAGGTGCTCGACCTGCCGGTCACGCGGCCCTGACGTCCCCGCCCCGGCCGGTCAGGCCGGCAGGCTGGCCAGCAGCGCCGCCTCCCGCTCCGGGGCCAGGCCCACCGGGGCGCGCGCCGGTCGGCCCGCCCGCGCCGGCACCCGACCCACCTCCCGCAGCCACCGCCAGGTGTCCGCGACCGTCTCGGCGACCGGCCGGCAGACCAGACCCGCCGCGTACGCGCGCTCGACGTCGCGCTCCTGCAACCAGCGGTACTCGTGCCCGCGCGGGATCCAGATCGGCAGGTCGTTCCACGGCTCCACCCCGGCGGCGAGGATCGGCGCCGGCGCCGTCCAGCGCAGCGTCGCGTCCGAGCCGGTCGCCGCCACCACCGCGTCGAGCAGCTCACCCATCGTCGTGTGCCCGCTCCGACTCACCACGTTGTACGCCCCGCCGACGCCCTCGGCACCCCGGTCCAGCAGCCAACCCGCCAGGTCGCGGACGTCCACGTACTGCACCGGCAGATCCCGTGGCCCGGGGGCCAGCACGTCCCCGCCCCGGGCCACCCGGTGCAGCCACCACGGCAGCCGCCCGATGTCCTCCCCCGGCCCGAGGATCAGCCCGGCCCGCACCAGCAACGCCCGGCCGCCGAACACCTGCACGGCGGCCCGCTCCGCGCCGGCCTTGTTGCTCGGGTAGTCGCCGTCGTCGGCGTCCGGTTCGGCCGCGACGGTCGGCGCCTCCTCCCCGGTGCCCGGCCCGGCCGTCGGCGCGTACACCGAGCCGCTGGAGACGTAGACGTAGTGCGGCACCGCGCCGGTCAGGACCCGCGCCGCGTCCCGCACGGCCCGGGGCGCGCCGTCCCAGGTGTCCACCACCATGTCCCACTCGCCACCGGCGAGCGCGGCCAGCCCGTCCGGCGCGGTGCGGTCACCCCGCAACCGGTGTACGCCGGCCGGCACCTCGCCGTGCACGCCACGGTTGAAGACGGTCACCGCCCAGCCGCGGCGTACCGCCTCGGCCACCACCGCCCCACCCACGAAACCCGTACCACCCAGCATCAGCAGTCGCATACGTCCCACCCTGCCCCCGGCGGCCGGCACCGCATGCCCCCGTTCACCCTGAGCGGATCTCCCCACAGCAGAACCCCACCCACCCCCCGGTTTGTGGCATCGGTGGTGTCGCACCGGGTGTGCCGGGTGGGTGGGGTGTCCGGTTTCGGGGTGGTGGGTGGCACCCCGGCGGTGGAATGGGTCGGGGGGTCGCGGCGTTGTATCCCGGTGCACGGCCGAGGAAGGCGAGCGCCCCCGCGCACCCGCCGACCCCCCGCCGGGAATGATGGTGGGCCCCCGGTCGTTGGACAGTCTTCCGGCGCCGCGTAGAGGCCCTGCCCCGTGAGCAGCCGGATCCCCCGTGAACTTTCTTGAGTGCCTGACGGTGCTCGCCCACCCGTGCCCCCCGGTGCGGGTGTGTCGACCCCCGAATGGAGCCCCCTCGTGAACACGATTCTGCGTAAGAGCGTTCTGGGTATTGCTGGTCTGGCGTTTACCGGTGGTGTGTTCGCCGGTCCGATCGCCGCGCACGCCGACACCGCCCACGCCGCCACGGCTGGTAAGCCGGTCGCGGTTGCCGCGGTGCAGGGTGAGCAGTCGACGATCGGTCTGGACGACGAGCAGACCGTCAACGTGAAGGCGATCATCGCGGCGACGAAGAAGGCCGGGTTGCCGGAGCGGGCGGCGGTCATCTCGATCGCGACGAGCTTGCAGGAGTCGAAGTTGGAGAACCTGGGCCATCTCGGCGACCGTAATGACCACGACTCGCTGGGGCTGTTCCAGCAGCGTCCGTCCAGTGGTTGGGGCACGGCCGAGCAGATCACCGATCCCGAGTACTCGACGCTTGCGTTCCTGAAGGGCCTGAAGCAGGTCGACGGTTGGCAGGACATGCCGTTGACCAAGGCCGCCCAGACCGTGCAGGTGTCGGCCTACCCGGATGCGTACGCGCAGTGGGAGAAGCAGGCCACCGACCTGGTCGCCAAGTACTGGAACAGCTAAGAACGCGAAGGCCGGCACCCCCAAGCGGGTGCCGGCCTTCAGCGCGTACCGGAAACGGGGTCAGGCCGGGGGTAGGACGAACGTCCACGTGGTGGTGGTCGTGCTCGCCGCCGCGCCCGTCGCGGCCAGCCCGCCGTAGCTGCCCACCGGGACGCTGCTCGCCGAGTCCGCCAGCAGGCCGGTCACCCGGCCGCCCCCGGTCTGCGAACTGTTGCTGCGGACCGCGACGCCGGCCGGCGGGGTGAGCGCGGTGGAGGCGGCGTCACCGTGCAGCCAGTACGACACGGCCCAGCTCTGCGCGGCGGTCACCGGCGCGAACGGGGTGATCCGCGTGGCGGTGCTGGCCGGATCGGTGGCCCGGGCGAAGACCGGCGCGCCCGGCGCGACCCCCCGGTACGCGGCCACCACCAGGTTGGCCTTCGCCTGGCTGTCCAGCGCCACCCGCACCGCCGTGCCCGCGTCCCCGGCGGTCGCGGTCTTCCACCAGGCGGTGGTGGTGGCGTAGCCGCCGTCGAACCGGTCGAGGCGCGTCCAGCCGGTCACCCCGGTCGGCTCTCCGGTGCCGGTGTGGGTGTTCTGGCCGAGCAGGAGCAGCAGCGTGTCGCCGGGCTGCACGCCGGACGGGACGGTCACGGTGTGGCTGGTCCAGTTGGCGTTGGCGGTGGCCTGCCCGACGAACGCGATCCGTTCCGGCACCGGCGCGACGGTGACGTCGACGGTCGTGGTGCCGGTGGCGCCCCGGTCGTCGGTGACGGTCAGCGTGACCGGGTAGGTGCCGGCCGCGGCGTACGTGTGCGAGGTGGTCGGCACGGAGACGGTGTCGACGTCGGATCCGTCGCCGAAGTTCCACCGGTGGTCCTGGATCGCGCCGTCCGCGTCGGTGGAACCGGCGCCGGAGAACGTGCACACCAGCCCGGCGCAGGACGGCGCCAGGTGGGCCACCGGCGCCTGGTTGGCCGGCCCGCCGGAGCCCTTGAGGATCTTCACGTAGTCGATGTCACCGGCGAAGTAGTCGCAGGTCACCTTCGTACCGTCGCACTGGCTCTTGCCGCCGACGGAGAGCTGCCACGAGTTGGCGATGGTGCCGGTCGGCCCGGACAGCCGGCTGGTCCGTACCCCGTCGACGTACATCTCCACGTACGCGGCGGTGCGGTTGCACGTGACGGTGTGCCACTGGCCGTCGGCGATCGGCACGTCGGTGTAACCGGTGCGCGAGGCGCCGTCGCCGCCGCGGAACAGGCACTTCGGCTTGCCGCCCGGCGCCTCGAACTTCCAGTAGCCGCCGGCGGTGTTCCCCTGTCCCTTCTGGAGGATGTTGCCGAACGAGTACGTCGTGCGGTAGCGGATGGTCACCGAGAAGTCCCCGGCGTCCGGGTTGAGGTCGGTGCTGTGCGGCACCAGGTCCACGTGGCCGGGCACGTACTCCTGGTCGGTGGGCAGGTGGGTGGCGAACCGGTGCCCGGTGGCCCCGGCGTAGAGCGCGCCGGTGACCACCTCGCCACCGACCGCGCCGTGCCGACCGCTGCCACTGCTGTCCGTCAGGACGGTCGACGACGCCGGCTCGTCCATGCTCCAGAACGCCACGGTCCGGGTCGCGGTGGCCTGTGCGGGCGCGCCGCCCACCGTCACCCCGGCCGCCGCGACGACCACTGCCACGCCCAGCCGGGCGGCCGTGCGCCGCCATCGTCCCTGCCCGATCCTCGGCATGTGACCGCCTCCCTGCGTATCGGGCTCACCCTGACACGCGTCGGGCCGGCGGCCCATAACCCGCACGGTGGATCTTTACCGGCCCTCGGGCCGGATGGTGACCGGTGTGGCCGGTGCCGGCCGCCGGTGGGGGATGCCCGCCGGTCGTCCGGCGGCAGAAGGGTGATCTTCGGTGGGCGATACTGGGTTTGAACCAGTGACCTCTTCCGTGTCAAGGAAGCGCGCTCCCACTGCGCCAATCGCCCCGGGGCAGTTCGCGAGCGGACGACGGGATTCGAACCCGCGACCCTCACCTTGGCAAGGTGATGCGCTACCAGCTGCGCTACGTCCGCGTCGTCGCCGGCTCGCGTCGGCGACGAGAGGAACTCTACCCGACGCCAAGATCGCCCTGCGGCAGCCCCCCGGGGAACCGCGGTTGCGCTGCTCGCCGCCGGGGTACTGACCCACGCGACAGCACAATCATCCCCCTGAAGGAGGCTGTCGTGGGTATCGGTACGAGCATCTTCCTGATCGCGGTCGGCGCGATCCTCACGTTCGCGCTGAACGCCAGCGTCGGTGGCGTCGACCTCGACGTCGTCGGTTGGATCCTGATGGCGGCCGGCGTGCTCGGCCTGATCATGACCACGCTGGTCTGGGGCCGTCGCCGTCAGGTGGTCACCACCGTCGACCAGCCGGTGGAGTACCGCCGGGTCGAGGAGCGCCGGGACGTCGCCCCGCCGATGTGATCCGACCGCACACCCGGGGGCCGACGGAGCTGATCGGTCCCCGGCCGAGCCCGGACGGGGGCGCCGCTGGGCGTCCCCGTCCGCGTTCCCGGGTCAGTCCCGCATCAGCGCGTTGAGCGTGCCGTGGTCGAGTCCGCCGGCCAGCGCCTCGTACGTCCCGGCGTCGAGCGCCTCCGTCGCCGCCCGCCGGGCCACCGCGTACGCCGCCCCGAAGACCGTCGACCCGAGGCTGATCCGGGCCACCCCGAGCCGCGCCAACTCGGTCACCGTCGGCGCGCCCGGCCTGACCAGCACGTTCAGCGGGGCGGGGATCGCCGCCACCAGTGCCGCGATGGTCTCCGGATCGACCGTCCCCGGCACGAAGACGCCGTCCGCGCCGGCGGCCAGGTAGGCCTCGGCCCGGGCCGCCGTCTCCGGTACGCCGCCGGCGCCACGCAGGAACGTGTCGACCCGCGCGTTGACGTACAGCGGGACGTCGGCGCGGTCGGCGGCGGCGCGGGCCGCGGCCAGGCGGGCGCACTGCTCGTCGACCGGGCGCAGCGGCGGGCCCGCGTCGTACCGGGCGTCCTCGATGTTCACGCCGACCGCGCCGGCCGCGAGCACCGCGGTCACCGTCCGGGCCACCTCGTCGGGGGTGTCGCCGTAGCCGGATTCGATGTCGGCGGTGACCGGCAGGCGCACCGCGGCGGCGATCCGGTGGATCACGTCGACGGCGGCCTCGCGGGTGAGCGCGTCACCGTCCGGCGCGCCCCGGCTCCACGCCACGCCGGCGCTGGTGGTGGCGACCGCGCGGGCGCCGGCCGCGGCCATGATCCGGGCGCTCGCCGCGTCCCAGGCGTTGACCAGGACCAACGGCTCGCCGGGCACGTGCAGGGTGCGGAATTGCTGGGCTCGGGTCTGCTGTTCGTTCACCCGGCCAGTCTCGGCCAACCGGGGCGTTCCCGGGGCCCGTGAACGACGAGAAAGGCCGTGTCGAATGATCGACACGGCCTTTCCGATGGTGGGCGATACTGGGTTTGAACCAGTGACCTCTTCCGTGTCAAGGAAGCGCGCTCCCACTGCGCCAATCGCCCTCGTCAACTGCCGAGGTGGAGACGGGATTTGAACCCGTGTACACGGCTTTGCAGGCCGTTGCCTCGCCTCTCGGCCACTCCACCGAGGTTGCCCCCGAACTGCGTGGCGGCATTCTCCGAGCGGACGACGGGATTCGAACCCGCGACCCTCACCTTGGCAAGGTGATGCGCTACCAGCTGCGCTACGTCCGCACGCCCCCGGCGTTTCCCGGTGACGGATGAGAACTTTAGCCGAGCGAGGGAACGTTGCCAAATCGGATTGCCTCTCCGGCGCGTCCGGGTGAGCGGTGCGCGATCTCCGGTGGGCATCCTAGGAGCCTGGGTGGCAGGCCGAGCGGGTGGATCACAGGCACGTCCACCTGCGGATCCTGACCACCGGCCGAGTGTCCGGCATCCGACTGTCCCATCGCCGACCGGCCGGTCCGGTAACTCCTCGTGGTCATTCGGATGGGCTACCGTAACGGCGTGACGAGACGAGCCGCCGAGATCCGCCTGGACGCGCTGCTGCGTACGGCCTGCGAGGTGATCGCGGAACGAGGGCTCGCCAACACGCGCACCGCCGACGTGGCGGAAGCCGCCGGGGTCAGCCAGGCGCTGGTCTTCTACCACTTCGCCACCAAGGACCGGTTGCTCGCGCAGGCGTTCGCGTACGCGGTCGAGCAGGACCTGGCCCGCCTGGACGGGGTGCTCCGCTCCGCCGCGCCGCCGCTGGCGAAGCTGCGGCGGATGCTCCGCCTCTACGCGCCGACCGGCCGGGCCGCCTCCTGGTCGATCTGGATCGACGGCTGGTCCGAGTCGCTGCGTACGCCGGAGCTGGAGAAGCTCTCCCGCCGCCTCGACCTGCGGTGGCGGCAGGACCTGGCGACGGTGATCACCGACGGGGTCGCCGACGGCACGTTCACCTGCCCCGACCCGGCCGGCGCGGCCTGGCGGATCAGCGCCGTGATGGACGGCCTGGCGGTGCAGCTCTCGGTGCACGAACGGGTGATCACCCGCCGACAGATCGCCGAGTGGATCCGCCTGGTCGCCGCCCGCGAGCTGAGCCTGGAACCCGGCCAGCTGGACTGAGCGCGCCGGCGGCCACCGCGCGGGCCAGCCGGGCGCGGGCCGGTGGATGGACGTTCGCGGCGGACAGGTCGCCCCGGTAGTGGGCCAGCACCCGGTGGTCCATCACGCGGCGCCAGACCGGCGGCAGCAGCGCGGCGACCACCATGGTGGCGTAGCCGGCCGGCAGTTGCGGGGAGGCGTCGAAGCTGCGCAGCACCTGGTAGCGGCGCAGCGGATTGGCGTGGTGGTCGCTGTGCCGCTGGAGCTGGAACAGGAAGACGTTGGTGACGACGCGGTCGCTGTTCCAGCTGTGCCGCGGATCGACCTTCTCGTAGCGACCGGCGGCGGTGCGCTGCCGGGCCAGACCGTAGTGCTCCAGGTAGTTGACGGCCTCCAGCAGGGAGAAGCCGACCACCGCCTGGAGCACGAGGAACACCAGCACGCCGGGGCCGAACACCACCGCCAGCAACGCGTAGAGCAGCACGGTCATCGCCCAGGCGTTGAGCACCTCGTTGCGCCAGGTCCACGGGCTGCGCCCGCGCAGCCGCAAGCGGCCGGCCTCCAACCGCCAGGCCGAGCGCAGGCTGCCGGCGACGGTACGCGGCCAGAATGCCCAGAACGTCTCGCCGAGGCGCGAGCTGGCCGGATCCTCGGGCGTGGCGACGCGTGTGTGGTGGCCCCGGTTGTGCTCGACGTGGAAGTGCCCGTACCCGGTCGGCGCCAGCGCGATCTTCGACAGCCGGCGTTCCGCCTTCTCCCGCTTGTGCCCCAACTCGTGGGCGGTGTTGATGGCGATGCCGTCGACCACCCCGACGGTGGCGACCAGGCCGGCGGCGACCGCCCAGGAGAGCCGGCCGCCGGCCCACACCGCGCAGCACAGCACCAGGGCCGCGTACTGGGCGGGCAGCCAGAGGTAGGTGAGCCAGCGGTAGTAGCCGTCGGCCTGCAACGCCGGCACCGCCGCCTCGGGCGGGTTCGCCCGGTCGTCGCCGATCAGCAGGTCGACCGCCGGGATGGCGCCGAACACCACCGCCGGGGTGAGCCACCAGGCCCAGCCGGAGCCGGTGGTGTGCCAGAGCCCCCACGCCAGGAACGGCAGCACCGGCACGAGCAGCGCGAGCGGCCAGAGCGGCTTGCGGGGGTCCCGCCACGGAACGGTGTCGGTACGCATCGTCGGACTCCGATCGGTTGCTCCTGATCCGACTGTGTCAGTCACCGGCGGGTTTTACAAGAGAAAAGTTTTTGTAAAGCGAGCCACCCCTACCAACCCCTGCTTTCAGTGACTGTCACCTATGCGCTTGGTTATCGTGAATCATCCTCACGGCATTTTCCGGCCGCCACCCCCTGGCCGGTCCCCTCCCGCACGCCCGCGTCGGCGGTCCGCAACGAACCCGCCGCGCCCGGTGGCCCCGGTGGCGCACGTCCGCCGCGGACCGACGAACGGAGATCACGCATGTCGTCGCAGCCCCCCGGCTCCCCCGAGCTGACCGTGGTGATGCCGACCTACCAGGACCCGCACTGCCTGGAACTGACCCTGCGGGCGCTGGCCCGCCAGACGCTGTCACCGGACCGCTTCGAAGTCGTCGTGGTGCGCGACGGCGGATCAGCCGACGGCTACCCGCAGGCGCTGGCCGCCGGCGCCGGCCTGCGCCTGCGGCTGGTCGAGCTGGCCGAGCGCCGTGGCCGATCCGGCGTCCGCAACGAAGGGGTACGGCACGCCGCCGCGCCCCTGATCGTCTTCCTCGACGCCGACTCCTGGTCGATGCCCGACCTGCTGGACCGGCACCTGGCCCACCACCGCACGCCCGGCGCCGCCCCGGTGCTGATCGGCCGCCGGGACGACATCGGCCTGGCCCACCTGCCCGCCGTGCTGCGCGACGAGCCGGCGGCGATCCCCCGCCTCTCGCCGTACGCCGGCGACATGCGCTTCCCCCCCGACGGCGTGCCCGACGAGCGCCGGGACTGGCTGGAGATCGGCTGGACCGTCGCCTACACGCACAACATCTCGCTGTCCCGCGAGCTGTTCGACCGGGTCGGCGGCTTCCGCGAGGAGTTCGCGCTCAGCTACGGCATGGAGGACATCGAGCTGTTCTACCGGGTCGACCAGGCCGGGGCGAGCTTCGGGTACGACGACGACGCCCGCGTGATCCACCTGCCGCACCACCGCAACATGGGCCGCAACTGGGCCGAGATGATGGCCAACACCCGGTCGATCATGGCGCTCTACCCCTGCCTGGAGTGGGAGTTCCTCAGCGTCATCGTGGGCCCGGAGGCGGTCAAGCGGATCCTGTTCTACCGCTCCCTGATCCGCGCGTCCGTCACGCAGCCGACGTGCGCCATCGGCCCGGCCGTGACCCGGCTCGCCGACCGGCTGCCCGGCCCCCGGGTGCTCTGGGTGGGCAGCGGCAGCGCCGACGCCGGGCTGCCCCCGGAGGCGTTGACGTTCGACCACACCGCCCCGGTCGGGCCGTCCAACTTCCACCTGATCGGACTCGCCCCGCCGCTGGCGCCGGGCAGCCTCGACGCGGTGGTCAGCGTGGACTTCTGGCGCTACCTGCTCTGGCCGGAGCTGTGCCAGTTCGTCAACGCGTCGCTGCTGCTGGCCGGCGAGGTGCACCTGGTCGCCACCGGGGACAGCGCGCCGGAGATGTGCGCCGTCGACCCGGAGTCGCTGGCGTACCTGCACCGGTCACTGGCGGCCGAGTTCACCGTCGACCGGCAGGAGGTGCCGGGCCTCGGCGCGGTGCTGTCGCTGCGCCCGCCCCGGGCCGCCGGCGGCGCGCCCGCGTACGCGCAGGCCGCAGCCGCCGGCTGAGGCCGGTCACCGCCACCGTCGCGGGGTCCGTCGTCGTGCGAACGACGGCGCCGGGCCCCCGGCCGGCTCACCGGTCGGCTCTCCGGCGGGGCGGAGCAGGCGCCGCATCCGCAGCAACAGCCCGGCCCCGAGGAAGAGCAGCAGCCCACCGAGCCCGAAGGCGGCCTGCACCACACCGAAGCCGCCGGTCTCGGCGACCGGCCGCCCGGCCGCGCCCGGCAGCGGCGGCTCGACCACCGTCGCCCCGGTGGACGCGTCCGCCGCCGGCTCCTCGGCGGGCGGCTCCTCACCGGGCGGGTCGGTCGGCTCGGCGCTGGTCGGCGTCGGCTCCGGCGTCGGCTCGGCCGCCTCGCCCACCACCTGACGCGAGGCGGTCCGCCGGGCCAGCAGCCGCAACTGCGGGTCGTACGCCTCGGCGGCGATGCTCACCCGGCCGCGCCCCACGTCCTCGGCGAACGCCACCCGGTAGCGGGCGGTCACGGTGCGCCCCGGGCAGAGCACGCCCGGGTCCAGCTCCCGGTCGGTCAACCGCGCGGTGTCCCCGTCGGTGCGGATCTCCAACGGGAACGAGCCGGTCTCCTCCACCCGGTCCACCTTGACCTGGTCCAGCCGCAGGCCCTGCACCTGGAGCAGCATCGACCAGCGCACCTTGACGCAGTCGGAGCGGGCACCCCGGTCGGAGCGGGACACCACCGCGGAGAGCGTCTCCACCCGGTCGCCGCCGGTGAACTCGTCCGGCAGGCCGCTCAGCTCCGTGGAGAAGGCCGCCGCCGCCCGCGCCGGCGCGGCCCCGGCATACCCGGAACCCGCCAGGCAGGTCAGCACCAGCCCGATCCGCAGCGCGTGCCGCCACCCGCCCACCACGCCTCCTCGCCTCGGTCGTGTCCACCGGCAACGCTAGGAGCGGCCCCGGCCGGCCGGTAGACGGGCGTGTTCGCACCCAACGTCAACATCGACCGGTGGTTTCACCGACCGTGGTGAACCGGTCACGACCGCCCGCCGACACGCCCGGGATCGGCCGTGCGACACAATCTCCCGGTGTCCGAGCTGTCCGCCGCCTTCGTCCGGCTGCACGCCCGTCTCGCCCCGGTCGCGTTCGTCCCCGAGGTGCGGCTGCACCAGGCCGACGAACCGATCGGCCTCTGGGAGCTGACCGAGGGTGAGTTCCGCAGCAGCCAGCCGCCGCCGTTCTGGGCCTTCGCCTGGGCCGGCGGGCAGGCACTCGCCCGGTACGTGACCGACCACCCGGAGCTGGTCGCCGGCCGCCGGGTGCTCGACCTCGCCGCCGGCTCCGGCCTGGTCGCGATCGCCGCCGCCCGGGCCGGCGCGGCCACCGTCCGGGCGGTCGAGGTGGACGAGCGGGCCGTCGCGGCCGTCGCGCTCAACGCCGAGGCCAACGGGGTACGCGTCGACGCCGAACTCGGCGACGTGCTCGACGCCGACGCCGGGGACGCCGAGGTGGTGCTGGCCGGCGACGTGTTCTACAGCGAGGCGATGGCCCGACGGATGCTGCGCTTCCTGCTCCGGGCCGCCCGGTCCGGCGCGCGGGTGCTGGTGGGCGACCCGGACCGGGCGTTCCTGCCCCGCGAGCGCTTCCACGAACTGGCCGGGTACGAGGTGCCGGTGCCGGAGGCGCTGGAGAGCGTCCGGGTGAAGCACACCCGGGTGTGGGAACTGGACCCGAGCCCGCCCGGCGCCCGCCGCGCCTAGCCGGGGCGTGGAAAGGGGCCCCGGCTAGACCGAAGGCGTCAAGAAGGGGCCCCGCCTTACCAAAGTCAGGGTGGGTGGGTGCCGTTCGATGGCGGTGGGACGCCCCGGCCGCCGCCTAGCGTCAGCGCATGATCACACTTCGTGGGTTGACGAAACGGTTCGGCGGGGTGACCGCCGTCGACGACCTGACCGTCGAGATCCGCCCCGGCCAGGTGACCGGGTTCCTCGGCCCGAACGGCGCCGGCAAGTCCACCACCATGCGGATGGTGCTCGGCCTGGACCGGCCCACCGCCGGGACGGCCCTGGTCAACGGGCGCGCGTACCGCACACTTCGGCACCCGCTGTACGAGGTCGGCGCGCTGCTCGACGCCACCGGCGTGCACCCGGCCCGCGCCGGCGTGGCGCACCTGCGGGCGATGGCGCGCAGCAACGGCGTACCGGCCCGACGGGTCGCCGAGGTGCTCGACCTGGTCGGCCTGGACGCCCGGGCCGCCGGCAAGCCGGGCCGGGCGTTGTCGCTGGGGATGGGACAGCGGCTCGGCATCGCCGGCGCGCTGCTCGGTGACCCGCCGGTGCTGCTGCTCGACGAACCGGTCAACGGCCTCGACCCGGACGGGGTGCGGTGGATCCGCGGGTTCACCCGCCGGCTCGCCGACGAGGGCCGCACCGTGCTGATCTCCAGCCACCTGATGAACGAGATGCAGCAGACCGCCGACCGGGTGGTGGTGCTCGGCCGGGGCCGGCTGGTCGCCGACGCGCCGCTGGCCGAGCTGATCGCCACCCGGCCCGCCGCCTCGATCCGGGTACGCGGGCCGGAACCGGCCGCGCTCGCCGCGCTCGGCGACCGACTGGCCGCCGAGGGCGCGACCGTCACCGCCGAGCACGGCGGCCTCGCCGTGGCCGGCAGCACCGCCGGCCGGGTCGGCGACCTGGCGTACGAGCTGGGGGTGCGGCTGCACGAGCTGACACCCGTCGCGCCCTCCCTGGAGGAGGCGTTCCTGGAACTGACCGCCGGCAGCGTCGAGTACGTCGCCGGCCCGACCGGAGGCGGGACCCGATGACCGCGCTGCCCACGCTCGACCCGACTCGGCCGGTGTCCCGGCCCGCTCCGGCCGGCCACCCGCTCGCCGGCGCGGTGGCCGCCGAGTGGACCAAGCTCTGGTCGGTCCGCTCCACCTGGTGGACGCTGGTCGCGGCGCTCGTCACCATGGCGGCCACCGCCGCCCAACTCGCCATCTACGTGGTGAACGCGAACACCGACGACGACCCGACCGTGGACCCGGGCGTGCTGCCGGTCGGCGACGTGGTGGCCGGCTCGCTGGAGCTGACCCAGTTCGTCGTGCTCGCGCTCGGCCTGTTCGCGATCACCAGCGAGTTCGCCACCGGCACCATCCGCACCACGCTGCGCTGCACCCCGTCCCGCGGCCGGGTGCTGGCGGCCAAGGCGCTGGTGGTCGGCGCGGTGACGTTCGGCGTCGGGCTGCTGCTCGGCGGCGTCGGCGCGGCGGTGGCCCGGCCGGTGCTGGGCGGGTGGGGCCGCGCGCCGCTGGGCGGCACCGTGGCCGACGTGGTCGCCTGCGCCGCGTACCTGGCGCTGGTGAGCGTGCTGGCGCTCGGGCTCGCCGCGGCGCTGCGCGGCCCGGTGCTGACGCTGACCGTGCTCCTCGCGCTGCTCTACATCGTGCCGCTGTCGTTGCAGGAGCCGGACATCACGGCGCTCACCCGGATCGCCGACGCGTTCCCCGGGGTGGCCGGCGGCCACTTCCTGGCCGGCGACACCGAGCCGTACCCGGCGGTCGTCGGGCTGCTGCTGCTCGTCGGCTGGGCCGCCGCCGCGCTGGCGCTCGGCCGCTGGGCGCTGGCCCGGCGCGACGCCTGACCCCGGCCGGCAGGGGCGGGGCTGGTCAGCCGGTGGGCGGAACCAGCCCCGCCTCGTACGCGAGGATCGCCGCCTGCACCCGGTTGCGCACGTCCAGTCGGGTGAAGACGCTGTTCAGGTAGCTCTTCACGGTGCCCTCGACCAGGTGCAGCCGGCGGGCGATCTCGGCGTTGGACAGCCCCGCCCCGACCAGCGCGAGCACCTCCCGCTCCCGGTCGGTCAGCCCGGCCAGCCGGTCCCGCGCGTACGGGCCGCGGGCGAGGCGGCCACCGCTCAGCTCGATCACCCGCCGGGCCACCCGCGGCGACAGGTACGCCCCGCCGTCGGCCACCGCGCGCACCCCGGCCAGCAGTTCCCGGGGATCACCGGACTTGAGCAGGAAACCGGCGGCGCCGTGGCCGAGCGCGCGGGCGATCAGGTCGTCGTCGCCGAACGTGGTGAGCATGACCGCGGCGGTCCCCGGCACCAGGCGGCGGATCTGCGCCGCCGCGCTCAGCCCGTCGCAGCGGGGCATCCGGATGTCCAGCAACGCCACCCGGGGCCGGTACGCGCGCACCAGCTCGACGGCGACGTGGCCGTCACCGGCCTCGCCGACCACCTCGATGCCCGGGTCGGCGGCCAGGATCGCCCGGACCCCGGCGCGGACCATCGCCTCGTCGTCGGCGAGCACCACCCGCACCGGGCGCCCGTGGTCGTCGGTCATGATGCGATCCGCTCCTTGCTGACCAGCCGTCCGTCGACGAAACACAGCCGCCAGGTCGGCTGCGCGAACGGGAAGTTGCCGTCGGTGTAGAACTCGCAGCCCGGGGCGGCGCCGGTCGCGGGCGGGTCAGCCTGCCGTCGGGGCAGCCCGAGCGTGTCCCGCTGCTCGCCCAGCCGCAGCCGGTCGTAGCCGGGCCGGTCCAGCACCGCGCCGGCGGTGGCGAGCGGGTAGTAGACGAGCGCGAGCGCCAGGGCCAGCCCGGCCGGCGCGCCGAACGCGACGAGCAGGCTGCGCCGGACCCGCCGCCGGGCCTCCCGCAGCCGCCGCGCCGCCTCACCGGCCCGGTCGCCCCGACGCGGACCGCCGGAGCCGTCGGCCGGCGCCGGACCGGCGTCCGCACCGCCGGCCGGCGGGTGGTCGTCCGTCGCGGTGCCGTCGGGAACGCCGGTCAGCGGAAGACGGGCCGTGACCGCCCAACCGCCGTCGCGGGGGCCGGCGTCCACGGCGCCGCCGGCGAGGCGTACCCGCTCGCGCAGCGCCAGCAGCCCCGAGCCGTGCGACGCCGGGCCGGGCAGCGGGCCGGTCGGGGGCGGCGGGTTGACCACCGCGACGGTGACCGCGTCGACGGCGCGCTCCACCGTGACCGTGACCGGGGCCGCCGGGGCGTAGCGGGCGGCGTTCGTCAGCGCCTCCCGGACCACCCGGTGCACGGCGTGCGCGACCAGCGGTGGCAGACCGGCGCCCGCCGCACCGCCGTCCCCGACGCCCGCGTCCCGCAGGCGCAGGTCGACCGCCATGCCGGCGTCGCGGGCGCCGTCGACCAGGTCGGCGACCGTCTCCCCCGGCGGTCGCCGGGTGGGCTCCTCGCGCAGCACGCCGATCACCTCGTGCAGCCGCTCGATGGCGACGGTGACGCTGGTCCGCAGTTCCCCGGCCGCCTTGCGGTGGACCGGGGACAGCTCGGACGCCAGCTCCAACGCGCCGGCCCGCAACGCGATGAGGCTCAGGTCGTGCCCGAGCGAGTCGTGCATGTCCTGGGCGATCCGGGCCCGCTCGCGCAGGCGTACCCGCTCCACCACGCCGCGCCGCTCCGCCTCGGCGTGCCGCCGCCCGGCCGCGGCGAGCGCCCGGTGCTGCCGCCGCAGTCGACCCAGCAGCCACGGAAAAACGCCGGCGAAGAGCAGCACCGAGGCGAGCTGGAACCAGACGGCCGGCTCGGTGTCGAGCAGCCCCAGGTTGAGCCCGGTGCCGGTCACCGCGATGGCGGCGAACACGGCCGCCGCCGGGGCGGCCCGGACGCTGCGCAGCCCGGCCAGGTAGCCGAAGACCGGGATGGCGAACACCACGTTGCCGTCGACGAGCGAACCGGCCACCACCGCCAGCACCGCCACGAGTGGCCACCGGCGGCACACCGCGACCGACACCGCGAGCAGCGCCAGCACGCCGGCCAGCAGCGGCACGTCGTGCGGCCGCCAGGGCGGGCTGAGCCGGGCGGCCGTCACCGGCGTCGCGAGCGCGGCCCACAGCAGCAGGTCACCGGCCCGGCTACGGGGTGTCGGGGACGACGGACGCGGGTGCACGGCGGTCACGCTACCCACCCCGGACCGGGCCGGGCACCGACGAAAGTCAGGTACTCAGCCGCTCTCCTCGGCCCACGCCCGCCAGTCGTCGAGCACGCCGTAGAGCGCCGGGGTGAGCCAACCCGGCGCGGACCGGCGGAACACGCCCGGGTCCATCCCGCCGGCGCCGGCCGGCACCGCGCCGAGCAGGTTCGGCACCAGCTCGGACAGGTTCAGCCAGTGCACCAGCTCCGGCTCGGTCGGCCAGGCGCCGATCACCACGCCGGCCGGCACGGCCCGCCGTTCCAACGCCTCCAGCGTCAGCGCGGTGTGGTTGAGCGTGCCCAGCCCGGCCCGCGCCACCACCACCGCCGGCGCACCCAGCGACACCGCCAGGTCGGCCACCGTCCAGGGCTCGCCGGACGGCCGCAACCCCATCGGCACGAGCAGCCCGCCGGCCCCCTCGATCAGCACCAGGTCGTGCTTGTCGGCCTCCTCGCGGACCGCGTCGACCGCGTTGTACAGCTCCAGCGGCGGCAGCTCGGCGACCCGGGCCGCGGCGAGCGGGGCGAGCGGGTCCGGGTAGCTGGCCAGCGTCCGGCCGGTGAGCGGGGCGGCCAGCCGGGTCACCGAGTCGACGTCGCCGGGCTCGCCGGTGGCGGTGCCGGTCTGGCCGGGCTTGACCACCGCCACCCGCAGCCCGGCGGCCTGCGCGGCGGCGGCGACGGCCGCGGTCACCACGGTCTTGCCGATCCCGGTGTCGGTGCCGGTCACCAGCACCGCGCCGGTCCAGCCGTCGGTCATGAGCCCTCCTCCGTGCGCGACTGCGGGGCGCACGCCACGATCACGTCCAGGGCCCGTTCGAAGTCCGCCCGGTCCACCCCGGCGCCGATGGTCAGGCGCAGCCGGGAGCGGCTGTCCGGCGTGGAGGGCGGACGGAAGCAGCCGACCGCCACGCCCCGGTCGCGGCAGGCCGCCGCCCAGGCGGTCGCCGCCTCCGGCCCGGGCGCGGTCACCGAGACCACCGCCGCGTCGGGGGCGGAGACGGACAGCCCCGCCGCGCCCAGCCGGCGTACCGCCAGCGCGACCCGGTCGGCCAGCTCGGCGCGGAGCGCGTCGCCGTCGCGGGCCAGCCGCACCGCGGCACGCACCCCGGCCACCACCGCCGGTGGCGGGGCGGTGTCGAAGATGAACGTGCGGCCGGTCTCCACCAGGTGGCGGACGAACTCCGCCGGCCCGGCGACCACGCCGCCGGCCCCACCGAGCGCCTTGGACAGGGTCGCGGTCACCACCACGTCGGGCGCGCCGGCCAGCCCGGCCGCGGCCACCCCGCCGGCACCGGCCGGGCCGGTGACGCCCAGCGCGTGCGCGTCGTCGACGAGCAGCAGCGCGCCGTGCCGGCGGGCCACCGCGTGCAGCTCCGCGAGCGGCGCCACGTCGCCGTCCACGGAGAAGACCGACTCGGTCACCACCACGGCCGGCCGGCCCGGCGCGGCGGCCAGCGCGGCGGCCACCGCGGCCACGTCCCGGTGCGGCGTCACCAGCGTCTCGGCGCGGGAGATCCGGCAGCCGTCGATCAGCGAGGCGTGGTTGTGCGCGTCGGAGACGAGCAGCGTACGCGGCTGCGCCAGACCCCGGACGGCGGCGAGGTTGGCCAGGTAGCCGGAGGAGAAGACCAGCGCCCGGTCGACGCCGAGCCAGCCGGCCAGGTCGTCCTCGAGCGCGTGGTGCAGGTCGGTGGAGCCGCGCACCAGGCGCGACCCGGTGGCGCCCAGCCCGTACCGGGACAGGGCCGTCGCGGCGGCGGCGGTGACCTCCGGGTGGGTGGCCAGGCCGAGGTAGTCGTTTCCGGCCAGGTCGACGACGTCGTCGTCGGCCGCGCGTGGCCGCAGCGTGCGGGTCAGGCCCGCCTCGGCCCGCTGTTCGGCGCTGCGGTCGAGAGCCGCCAGCCAGTCCGCCACCGCACCGTCCCCTCCCGCCGACCGCTCGCCCCGCCGGGCGCTTCCGCCGGGCGAAGTTACCACCCGGGCGAGCGGCCCCGGCGTGGCGCGGTCCCGGCTCGCCGGGCCGCTCACGACGGTTTCCCGCGCTTCCGGCGGCCTGTTAGGTTACGAGCCATGCCAGAGATCCTCGACCAGGCCCGGACCCGGGTGCTGGAGAACGGCGTCGGCCTCGACGAGGCCGGCATCCTCGCCGTGCTGAACCTGCCCGACGAGCACCTGCCGGCCGCGCTCCAACTCGCCCACGAGGTCCGGATGCGGTGGTGCGGCCCGGAGGTCGAGGTCGAGGGCATCGTCTCGCTGAAGACCGGCGGCTGCCCGGAGGACTGCCACTTCTGCTCCCAGTCCGGCCTGTTCACCTCGCCGGTCCGCTCGGTCTGGCTGGACATCCCGGCGCTGGTCGAGGCCGCGAAGCAGACCGCCGCGACCGGGGCCACCGAGTTCTGCATCGTGGCCGCCGTCCGCGGTCCGGACGCCCGGCTGATGACGCAGATGCGCGCGGGCGTGGCCGCCATCCGGGCCGAGGTCGACATCCAGGTCGCCGCCTCGCTCGGCATGCTCACCCAGGAGCAGGTCGACGAGCTGGCCGCGATGGGCGTGCACCGCTACAACCACAACCTGGAGACCTGCCGCTCCTACTTCCCGAACGTGGTCACCACGCACTCCTGGGAGGAGCGCTGGGAGACGCTGCGGATGGTCCGCGAGTCCGGCATGGAGGTCTGCTGCGGCGGCATTCTCGGGCTCGGCGAGACGGTGGAGCAGCGGGCCGAGTTCGCCGCGCAGCTCGCCGAGTTGGACCCGCACGAGGTGCCGCTGAACTTCCTCAACCCGCGCCCCGGCACGCCGCTGGGTGACCGGCCGGTGGTCGAGGGCAAGGACGCGCTGCGGGCCATCGCCGCGTTCCGGCTGGCCATGCCGCGCACCATCCTCCGGTACGCGGGCGGTCGCGAGCTCACCCTGGGGGACCTCGGCACCCGGGACGGCCTGCTCGGCGGCATCAACGCGGTCATCGTCGGCAACTACCTGACCACGCTGGGTCGGCCGGCCACCGACGACCTGCAACTCCTGACCGACCTGAAGATGCCGGTGAAGGCGCTCTCGGCGACCCTGTGAGGCGACGGTGACGAAGCTGGTCCGACCCGACGCGCCGACCGCCGACGCGGCCGTCCGCGCCGGCACGGCCGACGATGCCGGCGCGACGCCGCGCTGGTGCGACAGGTGCGGTGAGTCGGTGGCCGCCGGCCCGCACCCGGCGTGCGCGGCGGCGCGGGCGTGGGAGCCGCCGCGCTGGTGCGTGTCCTGCCGCCGGCGGATGAAGGTGCAGGTCGTGCCGGCCGGGTGGTCGGCGGTCTGTGTCGAGCACGGCGAGCGGCGGGGCTGAGGCGATGCTGCGGGGGCAGGCGGTGACGCTGCGGCCGGCGACGGACGCCGACGTGGCCGCGCTGGCCGCGATCCGTGCCACCCCCGAGGTGCGCCGCTGGTGGCGGGGCGGCGACGACCTGGCCGGGGCGGTCCGCGCCGACCTGGCCGACGACGCGCTGGCCGTCTTCGCGATCGAGCACGAGGGCCGGCTGGTCGGCGCGATCCAGTGGTACGCCGAGACCGATCCCGACTACCGCCACGCCAGCCTGGACGTCTTTCTCGACCCCGAGGTACGCGGCGCCGGGCTGGGCGGCGACGCGATCCGCACGCTGGCCCGGCACCTGGCCGAGGAGTACGGTCACCACCGCTTCACCATCGACCCGGCGGCGGCGAACACGGCCGCGATCCGGGCGTACGCGAAGGTGGGCTTCCGCCCGGTGGGCATCATGCGGCGTTACGAGCGCGGCCCGGACGGGCGCTGGCACGACGCCCTCCTGATGGACCTGCTCGCCGACGACCTGGCCGACTGAGCCGGCGGCGCCACCACCGACGGGCGTCCCCCCCCCCCGGGGGGGGGGCCCCCGCCCCGGTGGTCAGCGATCCGTCAGCGTTGCAGCGTCAGCACACCCGGCCGCCACGGCAGCAGGTTGTAGTCGCCGCCCGCGCTGGGGTTCTTGCCCTGGTACAGGAACTGGAGGTTGCAGGCGTCGATGGTCTTGGTCTGGTCGGGGTTGGTGCGGACCAGGTCACCGTGGCTGATGTCGTTGGTCCACGTCGCGCCGCTGTTGGCCTTGCCGGCGAACGGGTTGCTCTCGGTGGCGGCCTGCGGGGTCCACGAACCGCTCAGGCTGTTCGAGGTGAAGGAGCGGAAGTAGCGCCCCTGGCTCCCGATCGCCTCGACGATCATCAGGTACTGGTTCTGGCCCTGCACCTTGTAGACCTCGACCGCCTCGAACAGGTTGTTGGTCGAGTCGGTCATGATCGTCGTGTAGGTCGAGCCGAAGCTGCCCGGGAAGTTCCCGAGCGGCATGCTCGACCGGTAGATCTTGCCGTTGTCCCCGGCGAAGAAGAGGTACATGTTCTGGTCGTCGCCGATGAGCGTCTGGTCGATGACGCCGTACGGGGCGTCGGGGAGGCTGGCGGTGGAGAGCGTCTGTGCCGCGGACCAGCCGTTGGCGTTGGTCGGGTCGCTCGACGTCTTGTAGCTGAACGAGGTCGGTCCCCACTGGTACGCCAGCACCCAGATGTTCTTGGGGGCGAAGTACAGCAGCGTGGGCGCCACGGTGCCCTGGCTCATCCCGGTCTGGCTGGCCGAGGCCATGTCGGACCAGTTCGTGAACAGGCTGAAGTTCATCGAGCCGTACTGTCCGCTGCTGTTGACGTTCGACGCGTAGACCAGGTGCTTGCCGTTGTAGACCACGTTGGTGAAGTCCTTGACCGAGACCCAGCCGTTCGCCGGGTTCGTCAGCGCGCCGGTCGACGACCAGCGGTAGGTCGACGGAAGCGTGCAGCCGGTCGGGGGCGGCGTGGTCGCCGGCGGGGTGGTCGGCGGCGGCGTGGTGGTGCCGAACTCGGTCCGCCACTGCTGGTTGGTCTGGCCGTGGCAGTCGTAGAGCTGGATCTGCTGGCCGTTGGCGGTGCCCCAGACGTCCAGGCAGCGGCCGGACTGCACGCCGCTGATGGTGCCGTTGGCGTTGAGGTTCCACTGCTGGTTGGACTGGCCGTTGCAGTCCCAGATGATGATGCCGGTGCCGTTCGCGGTGCCCGCGCCGTTCGCGTCGAGGCACTTGCTGCCGTACACCATGAGCTGCTTGTTGCTGGTGTAGGTCCACTGCTGGTTCGACTGGCCGTTGCAGTCGTAGAGCTGGACCCGGGTGCCGTTGGTCTGGGTGGCGTTGGGCACGTCGACGCACCGGCCCGACTGCACGCCGACGATCCGGCCGCTGCCGCCGGACGGCGGCGGGGTGGTCGGCCCGGAGGTCGGCGTCACGGTCGGCGAGGTGGTCGGGGCCGCCGCGTTGAGCGCGTTGAGCACGGAGGTGTACGCGGCCTTCTTGTTGCCGCCGCCGTCGAACAGCAGCGGGCTCTCGTTGGAGCGCCACGAGTCGCTGTCGCGCACGCCCCACACGGTGATGCCGATGCACCGCGGCACGTTCACGCAGGCCTGGGTCAGCCCGGCGTACTGGCTGGTGGAGGCGTTGGTGACGTCGGCCTCGGTCAGCGCCACGTCGACGCCGAGGGCGGCGAAGCTGGACAGCGTGGTCTGGAAGTTGCTCGGCAGCGAGCTGCCGCCGGTGAAGTGGGTCTGGAGACCGACGCAGTCGATCGGCACGCCCCGGGACTTGAAGTCCTGGATCATCCGGTAGACGCCCTGCGTCTTGCCGTACGACCAGTTCTCGATGTTGTAGTCGTTGTAGCAGAGCTTGACCGACGGGTCGGCCGCCCGCGCGGTGCGGAACGCCACCTCGATCCAGTCGTTGCCGGTGCCCTGGAGGTTGGAGTTGCGGCGGCTGCCGTCCTCGTTGAACGCCTCGTTCACCACGTCCCACGCGGCGAGCTTGCCCTTGTAGTGGGCCATCACACCGTTGATGTGGTCGATCATCGCCTGTCGGAGGCTGCTGCCGCTGAGGCTCTGCATCCAGCCGGGCTGCTGGGCGTGCCAGGCCAGCGTGTGACCGCGCACCTTCAGGCCACGCTGGGTGGCCCAGTTGTAGATCTGGTCACCGGAGTTGAAGTTGAACTGACCCCGCTGGGGCTCGGTGGCGTCCGGCTTCATCTCGTTCTCGGCCGTGATCATGTTGAACTCACGCGCCGCGATCGTGCTGTAGGTCGAGTCACCGAGCCGGCCGGCCGCGATCGCCGTGCCGAAGTAGCGGCCCGACTGCGCGGCAGCCGCGCCCAGCGTGCTCGCCGCGGCGTCCGCCGACGGCATCATCACCGCGACCGCGGCCACTGTCACGACGCTGACCGCGCCGGCGAGCAGCGCTCTGACGGCGGGCGATCGCCGCCGCCAGGTCCCGCCATGATGAACGGAGGGGCTCATTGTCACCTTTGGCCTCCTTACTGGCCAACACCCGAGCCGCCTGGGCGGGGACGACCGGACGTCTCTGTTGAGGGATTTAACAACATCGATGCTTTCACCGACCGTTCGTCCGGACAACAAGTTTCGGAAAAGTTTCGGAAGTTAATTTCCCGCTCGATGCCCGGCGTGGCCGGTCACGCGCATCCGGTGACCGACCACGCCCGCCGCGGGCGACGGTCAGGAGACGGCGCAGGCCGCCCCGTTGAGGGTGAAGCCCGTCGGCCTCGGGTTCGTGCCGGTGTGCGTGCCGTTGAAGCCGAAGCTCGTCGACGCCCCCGCCGCCAGCGTCCCGTTGTAGGCCAGGTTCGAGGCGGTCACCGCGGTGCCGGTCTGGGTGACGTTCGCCGACCAGCCCTGCCCGACCTTCTGCCCGGTGCTCGGGAACGTGAACGCGAGCGTCCAGCCGTTGATCGCGCTGGTGCCGGTGTTGGTGACGGTGACGTTCGCGGTGAACCCGGTGTCCCAGGTGTTCGCCGTCCAGGTCACCGCGCAGCCACCGCCGGCCGGCGGGGCCGTGGTGGTGACCGTGACGCCGGGCGAGGCCGGCGAGACGTTGCCGGCCGCGTCCACCGCGACCACGGTGAACGTGTACGCGGTGGAGGCGGTCAGCCCGGTCACCGCCAGCGTGGTGCCGGTGGTGGAGCCGACCAGCACGGTCCCGCCCCGGTAGACGCGGTACCCGGTGACCCCGACCGCGTCGGTGGCCGGACCCCAGGTCAGGGTGAGTCCGGTCGGGCCGACCGCCGACGCGGTGGGCGTGCCGGGCGCGGTGGGCGGCGTGGTGTCCGGCGCCGGGGCGGCCGGCGTGGTGACGGCCAGCGCCGCCGAGGCCGCCGACCGGTTGCCGGCGCCGTCGACCGCGCGCACGGTGAACTGGTACGTCCGCTCCGGCGTCAACCCGGTCACCGCGAGCGTGTTCGTGGTGGCCTGGCGCAGCACCAGCGCGTCACTGCCGGTCTGCGCCTGGGTCACCTCGTAGCCGGCCAGGCCGCTGCCGCCGGTGTCGGTGGCGGCGGGCCAGGTCAGGGTGAGTCCGGTGGCCGTGACGGCGGAGGCGACCGGGGTGCCGGGCACGCTCGGCGCGGTGGTGTCCGGAGTGGCCGGGCCGGGCTCGTCGCCCCACACCCGCACGCCGCCGGAGTAGAGCGGCACCTTGCGGTTCGGCCCGGCGGTGGCCTGGTACGACGGGTCGTTCGTCGGGTCCCAGGTGCCGCCCTCCGGCACGCCGATCTTGAACTGCACCTCCATCCGGTGCTGCGACTGCCCGGCCGGCGCGATGGTGTAGCCGGTGCAGTCGACCTCGACGTACCAGATGTCGCCGCTGAACTGCTTGGCGGTGGACGGCGACGGGCAGCCCTGGGTGTAGCCGGGCGTGACGGTCACCGGGCCGGTGCCGTCGGGCCGGAAGTAGTACCGGAACTTACCGGTGGTCAGCGCGCGGGCCGGGAACGCCGACTTGTTGTAGATGATCGCCTTGAGCCCGGTGGCCCGCGGTTCGGCCTGCATCACCGTGGTCTCCACGGTCAGCTCGTCCATGTCGGGCGTCTCGGCGGTCGGGAAGCCGGCGCGCGGGCTGCCGCCGTACTCGCCGGTCAGCCGGGCCAGCGCGGAGGTGAAGCCGGCGTTGTAGTCGGTGGCCACCTCGTTCATCACGTAGTCGGAGCGGCTGTCGGTGTACGCGTCGTTGGCTGACGACGGGCCACCGACCAGCGCGCCGTAGAGCACGTGCCGGGTCTCGACCGGCACGGTCTGGCTGTCCCACCAGGAACCGTGCGCGGTGCGGTGGTGCGGGTTCTTCGGGGAGTTGTTGCCGAACCCGATCAGGTAGCTGGAGTTGCGCGGGTTGTCGCCGAGCGCGTAGTTGACCTGCCGGACCGCGAAGTCGTGGTAGCGCGCCTTACGCGTGGTGTCCGTGGTCTTGTCGCTGTAGACAAGCGCGGCGAACGCGGTGTTGGCGGCGTAGCGCAGCGCGCCCCAGGAGTCGAGCACCGCCATCCCGCCGGGCGAGTACGGCACCCGCTGCCCGTTGACGCCCACGGTCCAGTAGTCCAGCCACCGGTTCGCGTCGTCGACGTACTTCTGCTTGCCGGTCAGGTTGGCCAGCAGCACGTACGCGCCGAACTGCTTGTTGTCCCAGGCCAGCGTCCACTTGTAGGACCGGGTGGTGGACTGCGGCTCGGTGCCGAGCTTGTCGTACTCGCTCTCCGCCTTGGCCAGGTAGGCCGCGTCGCCGGTGGCGCGGTACAGCCAGGTCGCGCCCCAGACCAGCTCGTCCTGGTAGCCGCTCCAGGACTTGTAGAACGACGCCGCGTCGGTGATGCACTCGCTGTACGACTTCCGCACCGTGTCGGCGAACGTGTAGAGCTGCTTGGCGTGACCGAGCAGCTTGTCCGCGTAGGCGGCGTCGGTGGGGCGGAACACCATCGACGAGGCGGCCATCGCCGCCGCCGTCTCCCCGGCCAGGTCCGCGCCGCCACAGCTCGCATCGATCTTGTACGCGGGCCGCGCCATCGGCAGCACCTCGGCCGGGCCCCACCACTTGTGGTCGTCGTCGCCCTTGCCGACCTGGCCGTAGAGGACGTTCGGCGCGGGGTGCGCCTTGACGAAGTAGTCGTTGACGAAGCGCAGGTTGTTGAGCAGATAGCTGAGCTGGCCGGAGGCGACGTAACCGTCCCGGTACTCGACCGCGCCCCAGGCCAGCATGGTGGTGCTGAACGCCATCGGGAAGCCGAACTTCACGTGGTCGCCCGCGTCGTACCAGCCACCGGTCAGGTCGACGCCGACGTCGGCGCCGTCGGTGAGCGCCGAGTCGCCCCGCCAGGAGACGCGGTTCCAGGACGGCTTGCGGCCGGACTGCTGCGCCTCGTAGAAGAACAGCGACTTCTGCAACGCCTCGGCGTAGTTGTACGCGGGCGCGGCCTGCGCGGCCGGGGCGGACGCGGCGGCCGGCGCGGCGGCGGCCGGGAGCGGTACGGCGGTGGCCAGCGCGGCCACCAGCACGGCGCCGGCGGCGAGCAGCCGGCGGGACGGGCGACCGCGCGGCGGCGGGGTCGGTCGGGGCATGGCGAACTCCTGTGGAGGGTGCCGCACGGCGGCGCGACGCGGCGGCAAGAGGGTGCCGGTCGGCCGCCGTGCGGCGGCGGTGGTGGTGGGGTGGACCGTGGAGGCGCGGGAGCGCTCCCATGGATGGTTGACAATGTAATGCGCGTGCCACTCCTTGGGAAGCCCGACCACCGCCGGCCGGATCGCTGCGGCGACGCCTCGGGGAAATGTCACTTCATCGATATTGATAAACTTCTTCTCCCCGTTCCCCCAGCTCAGACGCGATGCGGAAGGGTCAGCAAGAAGGCGAATGCGGTTGCCGCGCGGGTTTCGCATCCTGGCATACGAACGTACTGTTGCCCGCCCCGCGACGGGCACGGGACAGTCGCCACACCCAGCGGTGCCATCGGTGCCGCCGCTCCCCCGGACAACCCTGAGGAGATCGCGATGGCTCTCAGACTCGCCGACGGCACCTCCTGGTCCGACACACTCGCGCGGGCGGTCGCCGCCACACCCGAGGCGTTCGGCACCGCCCCCGACGGCACCACCACGCTGCACAACCTCGTCGAGGGCCAGTGGCGGGCGCTCGGCACGCCCACCCCGGTCCGCACCCCGGTCGACAACACCGTGCTGATCGACCTGGCCCGGCTGGACGCCGAAACGGCACGCGCCGCGGTCGCCCACGCCGCCGCGGCGCACCGGGAGTGGGCCCGGACCCCGCTCGCCGAGCGGACCGCCCGGGTCACCGACGCGCTCGACGCGCTCACCGCCCACCGGGACCTGCTCGCCCTGCTGCTGGTCTGGGAGATCGGCAAGCCGTGGCGGCTCGCCTGCGCCGACGTGGACCGCGCGCTCGACGGCGTGCGCTGGTACGTGGGCGAGATCGAGCGGATGCTCGCCGACGGCCGCGAGCCGCTGCCCGGCCCGGTCAGCAACATCGCCTCCTGGAACTACCCGATGAGCGTGCTGGTGCACGCCGAGCTGGTGCAACTGCTGGCCGGCAACGCGGTGATCGCCAAGACGCCGTCGCAGGGCGGCGCGGTCTGCCTCACCGTCGCGCACGCGTTGATGCGCCGCGCCGGGCTGCCCGCCACGCTGCTCTCCGGCAGCGGTGAGGAACTGTCCGAGGTGCTGGTCCGCGCGCCGGAGATCGGCGCGGTGGCGTTCGTCGGCGGGCGCTCCAACGGCGGCAAGGTGGCCGCCGCGCTGCTCGACTCCGACAAGCGGCACTTCATCGAGCAGGAGGGCCTCAACGCCTGGGGCGTCTGGAACTTCTCCCAGTGGGACACGCTCGCCGCCCACCTGCGCAAGGGCTTCGAGTACGGCAAGCAGCGCTGCACCGCGTACCCCCGGTTCGTGGTGCAGCGGGACCTGGTCGACGAGTTCCTCGACATGTACCTGCCGGTGGTCCGCTCGATCCGGTTCGGCCATCCCCTCGCGGTGGACGAGACGTGGCAGGCCGGTGACCCGCTGCCCGAGCTGGACTTCGGGCCGCTGATCAGCGCCACCAAGGCCGACGAGCTGCGGCGCAAGGTGGACGAGGCGGTCCGTGGCGGCGCCGTGCCGCTGCACCGGGGCAAGCTCGACGGCGCGCCGTTCCTCGACGGTCAGGACACCTCCGCGTACGTCGCCCCGGCCGTGCTGCTCGCCCCGCCCGGCCGGTCCCGCCTGATGCACGCCGAGCCGTTCGGCCCGGTGGACACCATCGTGGTGGTGGACACCACCGACGAGCTGCTGGCCGCCATGAACGCCTCCAACGGCGCGCTGGTCGCGTCGCTGGCCTGCGACGACGAGGAGCTGGCCGGCAAGCTGGCGGTGGACCTCCAGGCGTTCAAGGTGGGCATCAACAAGCCCCGCTCACGGGGCGACCGGGACGAGCCGTTCGGCGGCCGGGGCGCGTCCTGGAAGGGCGCCTTCGTCGGCGGCGACCTGCTGGTGCAGGCCGTCACCGTGGGCGGCGACGGCCGGCTCTACGGCAACTTTCCGGACTACAGCAGCTACCCGGCCACCTGATCCCGCCGCACCCCAGGGCCCAGCGCCTCGCCGAGATCGCGGCCGAGGAAGCGTCCTGAGCCTGTGGACAGAGACCCGCCCCGGGCTCCTCGGGGGATGAGAAGCGCACACCGGGGCGGGTCGGTCGGGAGGGCCAGCCGCGAGGCTCGGCCCAGGCGGTGAAACGGTCTTTTAGGTCCGCCGGGCGCCGGCCACTGTCCAGCTCGGCCAGTTCCTCGGCTGCGGTCTCGTGCAGGGTCAGGAGGTAGGCCCGCAGCTCGGCCTTCCGCTCGCGGTAGCGCGCGAGGAGGTTCAGTTTCGCCGTCGAGCACGGCCAGGCCACCCCGCAGGCGCGGCAGCGCCAGGTGGGCCGCGACGGGGCGTGGTCGGCGGGGCCGGGGCGGCGGGCCATCACACGAGAGCGCCGACGCGCGGGCGGCGCTGCGACACCGGCGGCGGTGGGGTCAGCACGCGCACCCCGCTCCGCCGCAAAAACAGGGACCGGCGGGCGGTCGCGTTGCCGTCCGGGCCGAGCTGGTAGACATCGGCCCACAACCAACCGTCGTACGTCGTCCAGTCCAGCACCCGGATCAGCCGTACCCTGATCGGCCGGGCGAACTGCGGCGACGCCTCCCCGGTCAGGTGCAGGACGTCGCCAGCACGCAGCGCGGGCACCTCCGGCCGGCGGCGGCGCGGCGCGGTCACCGGTCGTCGCCCGGTCGCGGAAAGAGCGTCGTCGCGGCCGGCGACGACAGCCAGCGCGACGACGGAACGCGGTTCGGCCGGACCGGCGGCGGGCTCGACTGCGGGTTGGGGGTCGGCTTCTCCTCGGGCACGGACACGCCCTCCTCTCGCGTGGAAATGGAAGAGGACGCCCCGCGCTGACGCCTGCCGGCCGAGGCGGTCCCCTGACTGACACGGTCGCCGGGTTTCGGGTGGTCCCTGCCGGCCGCGCCGTCTAAAGAGCACCTTGCATTGAGTATCTGGACACTGACACCGCGTAGAAATATGGTGACTAGACATCTTGGACATCGCCGGGAGGTTGCGATGAACGATGCGCTTCGCGCCGCGTTGAGACAGACCGGCCAGACGATCGAGTCGCTTGCCTCCCAGGTCGGAGTAGATCCGAAGACTGTCGGGCGGTGGCTGACCGAGGATCGCATTCCGCACCCCGCCCACCGGGCTACGGCCGCTGACGCTCTCGGGCGCGCAGTGTCGGACATCTGGCCGGACACTTCGAGACGCCGCGAGCCGGTATGGTTCCGCCCCTGGCAGGAGATCGAGCGGGAAGCGCAGTCACTTCGCTGGTATGAGTCCTTAGTGCTGCCCGGTCTTCTTCAGACCGAGGCGTACGCGCGTGCCGTGCTCGGCGGGGCGGGCCTGATCCCGCGTGCGGACGTTGAGCGGCATCTTGCCGCCCGCCTTGCCCGGCAGGGCATCCTTCGGCGTGATGATCCTCCGCTGTTTACGGCTGTCGTTGACGAAGCCGTTCTACGGCGGCCGGTCGGCGGCCGAGCGACCATGCGGGAACAACTCTTAGTGCTCGCCGAGGCGTGCGCCGAGCCGCATATTCGTGTTCACGTGGTGCCTTCGTCGGTCGGTGCGTACGCCGGACTGAACGGGCCCTTCGTGCTCGCTACCTGCCCGGACCACCGAATCGCCGGCTACCTCGACAACCAACTACAGGGTCAAGTGGTTAGCGCGCCGGACGAGGTGGCGGCGATACTGGCAGCGTGGGAGGCCGTCCGCGGCGAAGCCCTCTCGCACTGGCAGTCAGTTGACCTCATCACGGAAGTGGCAGAGACATGGACATGACCGGCGCGCACTGGCGCAAGAGCAGCCGCAGCAGCGGTAACGGCGGGGCCTGCGTCGAGGTCGCCGACAACCTTCCTGGCGTCGTCGGCGTGCGGGACTCCAAAGATCCTGCTGGGCCGGCGCTGGTCTTCGCACCGGAGTCCTGGCAGGTGTTCGTCGCCCAGGTTGCCGAGCGCGGCTGACCGAAACGGCCCCGAGAGCGCCCCGGACCCGTGCGGTCCGGGGCGCTCGGCCGTGTCAGGCGTCGGCGAGCGTCGGCATCCGCCGGGGCTGGCGGCGCGTTGTTGGCATCTTGTCGGCAGGCAGGTAGCGGCCATCTACCTGCCGCCCAGGGACACGAACGGGGCCCCCGCATCGGGGGCCCCGCCGTGTCACCGTCCCCCGCATCGGAGGTCGGTCAGGGTGGCGCCGAGAGGCGCCGGTTGCGGCCCCTCCGCCCGGTCCCGCGACGTGCCGCGCCGTTGCGGCTCGCCCGAGGGCCTGGCCGGACGGCCGTCAGATCAGATCGGACCCGACCGCTGGCTCGGCAAGCCGTGGCCGGCCTGCGCCGGCAGGGCCGTCGCCGTGCCACAGCCAACCTGCGTCGGCAGCGCCGGCCCCGCGCCACGGCCGGCCGGGGACGCCGGAACGGGAGCCAGCGGCACGGTCGCGGTCAGCACGCAGCCGTCACGCTCCAGCGTCGCCGGCCGGTCCAGCCGGCGCAGCGTCCGCAGCATCGGCGTGTTCTCGGCCTGCACGTGCAGCAGCACCGCGGCGCAACCGGCCCGGCCGGCGTGACCGAGCAGGCGACGCAGCAGCGCCGAGCCGAGGCCCCGCCGCTGCCAGTCGTCCCGGACCAGCAGCGCCGCCTCGGCCTCGTCGCCCTCGCCGAGCAGGTTGGCCATCGCCACGACCGGCTCCGCCGCCCCGCCGGAGCCCGCCGTGGCGAGCAGGGTCACCCCCCGCGCCGGTTCGAGCAGCCGCCGCAGCCGGGCCGGCGACGGGTGCGCCGCCCCGCTCAGGTAACGCCGCTGCCGGCTCCGCTCCGAACAGGCGGCGTGCAGCTCGCGTACGGCCGGCACGTCGTCGGCGGTGGCCGGCCGCACCGACACCTCGCCGCCGTCGGGCAGCACCAGCGTGACCCGGTGGCTGTCCCGGCGGTCCAGCGTCGCCGCCAGCTCGACCAGCGCCTGCGCCCGGGCGTACTCGGCCGGGGTGAAGCTCGGCTCCCGGCGGCGCATCTCGTAGGCGCCGCCCGCCGGGTCGACGAGCAGCATCGTGGTGCCGCCCACGCCGCCCGGCGCAGCGGTGGACGTCGGACGCCAGGTCACCACGTCGGCGCCCAGCAGCGTCCGCAGCGCCGCGCCGGCACCCTCCGGATCGCGGAGCAGCCGACCGGCCAGGCCGAGCACCCGGGTCGGCTCGTCGGCCAGCCCGCGCGCCTCGCTGCGCGCCACCCAGCAGTCCCGCCCCCGGCCCCGCTCGACCGCGGCCCGCAGGTCGGCCTCGGTGACCTGCTCGGGCGCGTCGACCAGGAAGTCGTCGACGGCGCCGACCTCGGTGGTGTGCACCTGCACGGTGAGGATGTTGACCCCGCGCAACGCGAGGCTCGCCGTGAGCACCGACAGGTAACCCGGCCGGTCGTCCACGGTGGCTCGGATCCGCCACAGCGCCATCGTCGTCTCCCTTCCTCACCACCGACCATGCCGGTCGCCTGTTGCGGGCCCGTTGCCCCGGGGTGACACCCCGCCACCGGGTCAGGTGATGGTGGTCACCGGCGGCGCGCCCACCAGGTCCAGCCGGTCGCCGAGGATCACCGCGCTGGCGCGGACGAGCTGGGCGAGCCGGTCCACCTCGGTGGCGTGGAACGCCGCCGCCGAGAGCGGCTCGCCGTGGTCACGGGAGACCACCAGCACCAGCCCGGCCCGGCCGAACGGCGCCACCGCGTAGTGGTGCCCCTCGGGGCTGGTCAACGCGCGGGCCCGCAGCGGGGTCACCTCGGGCAACCGGGGCGGCGTCGGGGTACGCCAGCTCGCGTGCCCGACCGTCGCCGTGCCGGCCCCACCGGGACGCGAGGCCCAGTCCAGCGGCACGACCGCGGCCACCGCCCAGTCCGCGGCGAGCAGCCCGGGCACGGCGTCGACGAGCGTGGCCACGCCGTCGGTCGGGTTCGCCGCCACCTGGGCCAGCAGCTCCGCGTCCTGACCCGTGGTGGTCGGCGTGCCGATCGCCCGCCACACCCCGTCCACCCGGACGCCGGGGATCGCGGCCAGCCCGGCGAGCAGCCGTTCCACCCGCGCCGCGCCCGGCCAGACCACCGTGAAGTCGTCGACCGCCCGTCCGCCGAGCCGCTCCAGGACCACCACCTGGACGATGTCCGCACCGGAGACACCGAGTGTCCGGGCCACCTGGCCGAGCGTGCCCGGTCGGTCGGGCAGGGTCACCCGAACTCTCAGCAGCATGTCTGATCCCCTCCGCTCGGCGGGCCGGCGCGATGACCGGCAGGCTGGACCAGCCTGCCGGTCGGCCGTTTCGTCCCCGTTGCCGCGGCATGTCCCGCCGGGAAAATCCGACCTTGACAACAAAGCTGAGCTGCCGTCGACTATCCGGATGACCGATCCGGCCGTCGACGCCGCCCGGCCCCCGACCGGTCCGGCCCCGCGCGGGCTCGACCTGGACCGGCTCGCCGCCCACCTGGCCGCCCACCGGCCCGACCTGGCCGGGCGGCTGTCCGCGCGGCTGATCGCCGGCGGCAAGTCCAACCTGACCTACCTGCTGCGCGCCGGTGACCGCGAGGTGGTGCTGCGCCGGCCCCCGCTCGGGCACGTGCTGGCCACCGCGCACGACATGGCGCGCGAGCACCGGGTGATCTCGGCGCTGGCCCCGACCGGCGTGCCGGTCCCGGAGGCGCTGCTGCTCTGCACCGACGAGAGCGTCATCGGCGCGCCGTTCTACCTGATGGCCCACGTCGACGGCGACGTCTACCGGCGGCGTGAGCAGACCGACGCGCTGACCGCCGGCCAGCGGCGTGACCTCGCCATGGCGATGATGGACACGCTCGCCACGCTGCACCGGGTGGAGCCGGCCGAGGTGGGGCTGGCCGACTTCGGCCGCCCCGACGGCTACCTGGCCCGGCAGGTCCGGCGCTGGGCCGGCCAGCTCGACCGCTCCCGCAGCCGCCCGCTGCCCGGCATCGACGAGCTGCGCGACGCGCTGGCCGGCAGCGTGCCGGAGGGCGCGAACGCCGGCCGGATCGTGCACGGTGACTACCGGCTGGACAACCTGCTCGCCACCGTCGACCCGGCGACGGTGCGGGCGGTGCTCGACTGGGAGATGGCCACGCTGGGCGATCCACTCGCCGACCTCGGCCTGCTGCTGACCTACTGGGACGTGCTGGGCGACAGCGACCACGCCGAGGGCAACCCGGTGGCCGACGGGATCGGTCCCCGGGCCGGCTTCCCCACCGGCGCCGAGCTGATCGACCGCTACGCCGGCCGCAGCGACGTCGACGTCGGGCCGCTGCACTGGCACGTGGCGCTCGGTTGTTTCAAGCTGGCGGTGATCTGCGAGGGCATCCACTACCGCCACACCCTCGGGCAGACGCTGGGCGAGGGCTTCGACCGGATCGGTGAGATGGTGGCGCCACTGGTCGCGCACGGTCTGCACACGGTGAGGGAGAAGTGATGGAGTTCGCGTACGACGACCGCACGGTCGAGCTGCGGCAACGGCTGGAGGCGTTCCTCACCGAGTGCGTCCTCCCGGCCGAGCCGGTGCACCACGAGCAGGTGACCGCCGCCGGCGACCCGTGGGCCCGGCCGCCGGTGATGGACGAGTTGAAGGCCGAGGCCCGGGCCCGGGGGCTGTGGAACCTGTTCCTGCCGGACGCGCGCTACGGCGCCGGCCTGACCAACCTCCAGTACGCGCCGCTGGCCGAGCTGACCGGGCGCAGTCCGCACCTGGCCCCGGAGGCGCTCAACTGCGCCGCGCCGGACACCGGCAACATGGAGCTGCTGGCCGAGTTCGGCTCCGACGCGCAACGGGAGCGCTGGCTCGCGCCGCTGCTGGACGGCACGATCCGTTCCGCGTTCTGCATGACCGAGCCGGAGGTCGCCTCCTCCGACGCGACGAACATCGCCACCCGGATCACCCGCGACGGCGACCACTACGTGGTCGACGGCCGCAAGTGGTGGTCGTCCGGGGCGATGGACCCGCGCTGCGAGATCTTCATCGTGATGGGCAAGACCGACCCGGACGCCGACCGGCACCGCCAGCAGAGCATGATCCTGGTCCCCCGGGACACGCCGGGCGTGACGGTACGCCGGGGGATGACCGTCTTCGGCTACAGCGACGCCCCGCACGGCGGGCACGCCGAGATCGACTTCGTCGACGTCCGGGTGCCGGTGGAGAATCTGGTCGGCGCCGAGGGCTCCGGGTTCGCCATCGCCCAGGCGCGGCTCGGTCCGGGCCGGATCCACCACTGCATGCGGCTGGTCGGCATGGCCGAACGGGCGCTGGAGCTGCTCTGCCGCCGCGCGCTGGACCGGGTGGCGTTCGGCCGCCCGCTCGCCGAGCAGGGCGTGGTGCGGGAGTGGATCGCCGAGTCCCGGGTCCGGATCGAGCAGGCCCGGCTGCTGGTGCTCAAGACCGCCTGGCTGATGGACACCGTCGGCAACAAGGGCGCACACACCGAGATCCAGGCCATCAAGATCGCCACCCCGGCGATGGCCGAGTGGGTGATCGACAAGGCGATCCAGGCGTACGGTGGGGCCGGCGTCAGCCAGGACACCCCGCTCGCGGCGCTCTGGGCCCAGGCCCGCACGTTGCGCCTCGCCGACGGCCCGGACGAGGTCCACCGCGCGTCCCTGGCCCGACGCGAACTCCGCCGCTGGTCCTGACCCGTACCCCTCCCCCTCCCCCACCCTCGCCCCGCTGCCGCTGATTCACGGAAAGAGTGGTCATTCCGCGTGGGATGACCACTCTTTCCGTGAATCAGCGCGGATCGGGCGCGGATCGGGGGGCGCGGACCTGGGGGCGCGTCAGGCGGAGGCGCGGTGGATCAGCTCGGTGTTCAGGAGGACATGGGGGGAGGGGACGTCGTCGCCGCGGATGCGGGAGACCAAGAGGCGGGCCATCTGCCGGCCCATCTCCTCCACCGGCTGGAACACCGTGGTCAGCGGCGGCTCGGCCTGGCGGGCGATCGGGGCGTCGTCGAAGCCGATCACCGCCACGTCCTCGGGCACCCGGCGACCCGCCTCCCGCAGCGCGCGCAACGCGCCGAAGGCCATCAGGTCGGAGGCGACGAAGACGGCGTCCAGATCCGGGCAGGAATCCAGCAGCCGACGCATGGCGGCGGTGCCGCTGCCCTCGCTGAAGTCCCCGTACGCGATCAGGCCGTTCTCGACCATGCCCCCGGCGGCGCGCACCGCCTCCCGGTAGCCGGAGAGCCGGGCCAGGCCGGCGCCCATGTCCTGCGGGCCGGCGATGGTGGCGACCCGCCGCCGCCCCCGGGCGAACAGGTGCTCCACCGCCTGCCGGGCGCCGCCGACGTTGTCCACGTCGACGAACCACGAGGGCTGGGCGTTGGGGTGCAGCATCCGGGCGGGCCGGCCACCGAGCACCGCGGGCAGGCCGCGCTCCTCCAGCAGCGTCGGCAGCGGGTCCGAGTCGTGCAGCGAGAGCAGGAGCACGCCGTCCACGTGCTGGTTGGTCAGGTGGTGCTCGACCCGCTCCCGCTCGATCGGCGACTGCACCATCGCCAGCCAGAGCTGCATCGGCGTCTCCACCAACCCGGAGCTGACGCCCCGGACGATCGCCGCGAAGAACGGCTCGGTGAAGACCCGCTCCCCCGACTCGGAGACCACCAGGGCCACCGAGTCGGTCCGCTGGGTGACCAGCGCCCGGGCGGCCCGGTTCGGCACGTACCCCAGCTCGGCGATGGCCTGCTGGACGGCCGCGCGGGCCTCCGGACTGACCTGCGGCGAGCCGTTGACCACGCGGGAGACCGTGCCGCGCCCGACGCCGGCGCGGGCCGCGACCGCGTCGAGGGTCGGGCGCCCGAGCGAGCGGGTGCGCTGCGTTGTCATCGTCTTGTGCTCCTCCGACGGTCGGGTGGGCCCGGCACCGGTTGAGGCTCCGGCGCCGGGCCACCCGTTACTGGCTGGCCCAGCTTATTGTGCGGCCAGGCCGTTACGTCGGATCACGTCGGCGTACCACCTGGCGCTGGACTTCGCGATCCGGGCCTGGCTGTCGTAGTCGACATAGACCATGCCGAACCGCTTCGTGTAGCCCCAGGCCCACTCGAAGTTGTCCATGAGCGACCAGGCGAAGTAGCCCTTCAGCGGCACCCCGGCCTCGATCGCGGCGTGCGACGCGCGCAGGTGCGCGGCGAAGTAGGCCAGCCGGTCCGGGTCGTCGACCCGGCCGTCGGCCAGCGTGTCGACGAACGCCGAGCCGTTCTCGGTGACGTAGAGCGGCAGGTCGGTGTACTCCCGGTGGACCCGCTCCAGCGTCTCGGTGAGGCCCGGGGCGTCGATCTCCCAGTCCATGTCCGTGACCGGCACGCCCCGGGTGACGAACCGGACGTCCTCGCTGCCCGGCCAGCAGGACGGCGCCCGCCAGTAGGGCTCCGGCTCCCCGCCCTCGACCGGGGCGGCGACCACGTGCCGGCTGTAGTAGTTGACCCCGACCATGTCCAGCGGCGTGGAGATGGTGGCGAGGTCGCCGTCGCGGACGTGCCCGAGGTCGGTGACGCCGCGCAGGTCGGCGACCAGGTCGGCCGGGTACGCGCCGCGCAGCACCGGGTCCAGGAAGAAGCGGTTGGCCAGCGCGTCGATGCGACGGGCCGCGTCGACGTCCGCCGCCGACCCGGTGGCCGGGGTGACCGGGTAGAGGTTCACCGTGATGCCGAGCTCCGCCTCCGGGCGGGACGCCCGCACCGCCTGCACCGCCAGGCCGTGCCCGAGCATCAGGTGGTGCCCGGCCCGGACCGCGTCCGCGCCGTTCGACCGGCCCGGCGCGTGCACACCGGAGCCGTAGCCGAGGAACGCCGAGCACCACGGCTCGTTCAGCGTGGTGAAGTACTTCACCCGGTCGCCGAGCGCGTCGGCGACCAGCTGCGAGTATTCGGCGAACCGGCCGGCGGTGTCCCGGGCCGGCCAGCCGCCGGCGTCCTCCAGCGGCTGGGGCAGGTCCCAGTGGTAGAGCGTCACCCAGGGCTCGATGCCGTGACCGAGCAGCTCGTCGACCAGGCGGCGGTAGAAGTCCATCCCCTCCTGGTTGACCGCGCCGGCACCACCGGGCTGCACCCGGGGCCAGGAGACGGAGAAACGGTAGGACCGCAGCCCCAGGTCGGCCATCAGCCGCACGTCGTCCGACATCCGGTGGTAGTGGTCACAGGCCACGTCGCCGGTGTGCCCGGCCACCGTCCGACCCTCGGTGTGGCTGAAGGTGTCCCAGATCGACGGCGTACGGCCACCCTCCGCCGCGGCGCCCTCGATCTGGTACGCGGCGGTCGCCGCGCCCCAGAGGAAGCCGGGCGGGAAGGTCACGGCCGGGCCCTCGTCGAGGACGCCGACGGCGGGCGGGCTGGCTGGGTTGCTCACGACTTGACGGCGCCTTCCATGATGCCGCCGATGATCTGGCGGCCGAACAGAACGAACACGACGAACAGGGGCAGGGTCGCGATCAACGTACCCGCGAAGATCTGCGAGTTGTCGGCGAAGTAGGCGGTGTTGAGGCTGCGCAGCGAGATCTGGACGGTGGGGTTGGACGGGTCGGCCAGCACCACGAACGGCCAGAAGAACTGGTTCCACTGCTCCATGAACGTCAGCAGACCGAGCACCGCGGCGGCGGGACGCAGCGCGGGCATCACCACGTGCCAGTACACCTTCCAGGTCGAGCAGCCGTCCACCCGGGCGGCCTCGATCAGCTCGTTCGGGACCGCCTGTTCGGCGTACTGGCGCATCATGAAGATCCCGAAGCCGCCGATGAGGAACGGCACGGTCACCGACGGCATGGTGTTCAGCCAGTCGAGCTTCGCCATCAGGATGTAGAGCGGGAGCACGCCGAGCTGGATCGGCACCATCATCGAGGCGAGGATGATCAGCAGCAGCGCGTTCTTGCCCCGGAAGCGGAGCTTGGCGAACGCGAAGCCGGCCAGCGAGCCGAAGAACACCGTGGCGATGGTGATCGTCCCGGAGACCAGGAACGAGTTCATCAGCCCCTTGACGACGTTGGCGTCGCCGTTGGCCAGCACCCGCTCGATGTTCTCGCCGAGCTTGCCACCGGGCAGGAACGGCGGCGGCCAGGAGTTGGCCGCGTCGTTGGTCCGCGAGGCGATCACGATCATCCAGTAGAACGGGAACAGCGACAGGATCACGCCGAGGACCAGCCCGAACCAGGTGAGCGGGCTGGCCTTCCAGAGCCGCTCGGCCTGGTGGGTGGCCTTGGCCGGCGCGGTCGGCCGGGTGGGCGGACGGAGTGTGGTGGTCGTCATCTCGTCACCTTCACTTGTCGGAGCTGATGCGTCGGGCCAACAGGTAGTTGATCGTCGACATCAGTGCGATGAGCACGAAGAGCACGAGCGCGACCGCCCCGGCGTAACCCCACCGGAAGCGCTGGTTCATCACGTCGAGCAGGTACATCGTGATGGTCTGGAACTGGCCCTCGGAGCCGCCGGAGAGGCCGCCCGACCCGCTGGTGAACAGCAGCGGCTCGGTGAAGAGCTGGAGCCCGCCGATGGTGGAGATGATCAGCGTGAAGATGATCGTGGGACGCAGCTGCGGGACCGTGATCGACCAGAACTGACGCCGCCGGGACGCGCCGTCGAGCGCGGCGGCCTCGTACATGTCCTTGCTGATCGACTGCATCGCGGCCAGGTAGATCAGCGCGTTGTAGCCGACCCAGCGCCAGTCGACCATGGTGGAGATGGCGAACCAGGAGGCGAAGCGGTTCGCCCGCCAGTCGATCGGGTCCAGGCCGACGGCGTCGAGCAGCCAGTTGACCAGGCCGAAGTCCTTGGCGTAGATCATCGAGAAGATCAGCGCGACCACCGCGGTCGAGGTGATGATCGGCATCGCGATGGCCATCCGGAAGAAGGTCTGCGCGCGCAGCCGCCGGTTCAGCGCGTTGGCCAGCATCAGCGCCAGCATCAGCTGGGGCACGGTGGAGAGCACGAACATGCCGAACGTGTTCACCACCGCGTTCCAGAACTGCGGGTCGTCGGTGAGCAGTTCGACGAAGTTGTCCAGCCCGACGAAGGAGATCGTCGCGTTGAGTGGGGACCGGTCGGTCAACGCGATCCAGACCGTGTACACGATCGGGTACGCGCTGAACACGGCGAAGAGCAGGAAGAAGGGCAGGACGTACAGGTAGGGCGAGTACTTCAGGTCCAGCTTGGTGGCCGAGCTGGCGCGGCGGTGCGAGGTGCGGGCGCGCGGCGGGCGGGGCTCGGGCGGCGCCGTGGCGTGCAGGTCGAGGCTCATCAGGAGTCCTTCTCCTCGGCCGGCGTCGCCCGCCTCACGGGCGGCGCCGGGCTCTGCGGGCACCGCGGGTGGCGCCGGCAGCACAGGGCTGCCGACGCCACCCGCGAGCGGCTCAGTCGGATCACTTACCGGCGGCCGCACCGTTCTTCAAAGCCGCCTGCCACTGCTCGTCGGCGGACTTGCCCTGCTCCACGGCGCGCAGCGTGTTCTCCACGGCGGTGCGGACCGCGTTGTTCTTCGGGCCGAGGTAGACCGGCTTCAGGTCGGTGGCGCCGGCGGCGAAGATCTTGCCGACCGGGGCCTTGCTGAAGTAGTCGTTGGTCGAGTCGGCCACGGCCGGGTCGGTGAGCGCCTGCGGGTTCGACGGCAGGTTGCCGACCGCCTTGTACGCGCCGATCTGGCCCTTGGCGCTGGTCAGGAACTTGGCCAGCTCCGCGGCCTCCTTCTGGTGCTTGCTCGACTTCGGCACGCCGAGGAAGGAGCCGCCCCAGTTGCCGCCCGCGCCGGGGGCCTTGGCGATGTCCCACTTGCCGGCCGCCGCGTCACCGGCCTGGCCCTTGATCACACCGGTCATCCACGCCGGGCAGGCGATGGTGGCGAAGGTGCCGTTCTTGAAACCGGCGTTCCACTCGTTGGAGAAGGACTGCAGGTTGTTCGACAGCCCGGCGGAGATCATCTTGGTGGTGAGCTGGTACGCGGCCTGCACGTCCGGGTTCTGGTCGATGACCAGCTTGTTGCTCTTGTCGTAGTACGTGTAGCCGGTGCCCTGGCCCGCGATCTGCATCAGCACCACGTTGTAGAAGTTGGTCGCCGAGTCGACGAACTTGTGCTTCTTGTCGGCGGCGGCGAACTTCTGGCCGGTGGCGATGAACTGGTCCCAGGTGGGCCAGAGCGCGCCGACCTGCTCGCGGTCGGTGGGCAGGCCGGCGGCCTTGAACAGGTCGGTGCGGTAGCACAGCGCCATCGAGCCGACGTCGGTGCCGAGGCCCAGCACCTTGCCGTCGGGGGTGGTGCCCTGCTCCCACTTCCACGGCAGGAAGTTGCCCTTGAGGTCGTTCGCGCCGTGGTCGGCCAGGTTCACGAACTTGTCGGCCTGCGCGTAGAACTGGACGATCGTGCCCTCTTCGAGGGCCACCACGTCACCGGCGCCGGAGCCGGCGGTGATCTGCTGGGTCAGGCGGGTGTTGTAGTCACCGAGACCGAGGCCCTTGCCGCGCTCCTGGATCTTGACGTTGGTGTGCTCGGCTTCGTACTGCTTGTACAGGTCTTCGTAGCCGAAGCCCTGGTCGCCGAAGACGTCGACGACCAGGGTGACCGGGCCGTCGCTGCTGCCGCCGTCGGACGACGAGTCGTCGCTACAGGCGGTGGCGGTGGCGAGCACCGCGACGGACGCGAGCGCGATGGCCGCGAGCTGTCGGCGGCGAATTGGGACGCTCATCCGGGACCCCTCTTTCGGTGGTGAGGCGAGATATCTCTGTGGTGGGGGGTGCGTTCAGCGCCGGGCCGGAGCGGGCAGGAAAGAGATCCACGCCACTCGCGGGAGCGCTCCCATGAGATTGCCGGCAGGTAACAGGGGTGTCAATAGGCCACTGGGAGCGTTCCCATTTCGTTACCGCGTGCGCTCGGCCGGTCCCGCGCGGCATAGGCTGCCAGCATGATCTGCCGAGCCTGCCGGGAGCGGCGGCACCGCGACTGCCGTGGCCGGACGTGGTGCGACTGCCAGCACCGCGCCCCCGGGCCCACCCCGCCGGTCACCGGTCCGGCCGGCGAATGAGTGCCGGCACCCCGATCGAACGGAGCTGGCCGGCACCCGCGTCCGGTCCACTGACCGACCCGCAGCTCACCGCGCTCTACGGCCGGGCGCCGCAGCCGCACCTGCGGGTGAACTTCGTCGCCAGCGCGGACGGCGCGGTCACCCTGGACGACTACTCCGCCGGGCTCTCCGGCGAGCCGGACAAGCGCGTGTTCGGGCTGCTGCGGATGCTCTGCGACGGCCTGCTGGTCGCCGCCGGCACGCTGCGGCACGAGGGCTACCGCGCGGTCCGACTGAGCGCCGACCGCCGGGCCTGGCGCCGGGAGCACGGCCTCGCCGAGTTCCCGACGCTGGTGGTGGTCTCCGGCTCGCTCGACCTCGACCCGACCCAGGCCTGCTTCGCCGACGCCCCGGTCCGGCCGCTGGTGCTCACCCGCTCCGACGCCGAACCGCCGGCCGGGCTCACCGAGGTCGCCGACCTGATCCGCTGCGGCGCCGACCACGTCGACCTGCCCGCCGGGCTGGCCGAGCTGCGCCGCCGCGGGCTGGGCCAGGTGCTCTGCGAGGGGGGCCCGCACCTGTTCGGCGCGCTCACCGCGGCCGACCTGGTCGACGAGCTGTGCCTGACCGTGGCGCCGCTGCTCGCCGGCGGCGGCCCCGGCCGGATCACCGCCGGGGCCGGCAGCGCCGCGCGCCACCTGACGCTGCGGCACGTGCTGGCCGCCGCCGACGGGGTGCTGATGCTGCGCTACACCCGCGACGCGGCCGACCCGCCGCCCGCCGGAGCCACCCCCGCCACCTGACCGCGCCCTCGGTCGCGCCGAGTCCGCGCAGACGCACGGAAAGAGTCGTCATCTCGCCCGGGACAGGCACGCTTTCCGTGCGACAGCGCGCAGGGCGCGGGTGACGGGAAGAGTGGGGTGGCGGAACGGCGGGGTGGGGGGAGGGGAGGGCCCTAGCCTGGGAGGATGGGCGTGACGGAGCTGGTCGGGGCGAGGCCGGCCCGCCGGCCGCTGCTCGCCGCCGGGCTGCTCACCGCCGCCGGGCTGGTGGACGCGGTGTCGGCCTGGGCGCACACCGGGCACGCACGGTTCGCCGTGGCCACCGCCGACGGGGTCTACCGGGTCGACCTCGGCGGTTGGGCGTGGGCGCACCTCGCGGTCGGGGCCGCGGTCACCGTCGCCGGGCTGGCGCTGCTCACCGGCCGACGGTGGGCGGTGCCGGTGGCGTACTGCTGCGTGCTGCCCGCGGTCGTGATCGACCTGCTGCTCCTGCCGTACGCGCCGCTGCGGGCCGTCCTCGTGGTCGCGCTCGACGGCACCGCGCTGCGGCTGCTGCTGCGCCACCGCCGGGCGACGCGGGCCGGCTGATCACCGCGGCTGACAGACCCGACCGTAGCGGGCCGGGTCACCCTCCCGGGTAGCCGACCAGAGCGGGTTCCGCGTCAGCAGCAGCGACGGCGCCTGCCAGGCCGAGCCGATGCGCTGGAGCAGGTCGTACTCGCGGCGCGGCTGGTGGATCGGCTCGCCCGCCAGGAACCGGGTCACCTCGTCCTGGACGGCCCGGTCGCCGATCAGGCCGCCGTGGAACGCGGGCAACTGGTAGACCGGCACATGGCTGTACTCGCCTGGCGGCGCCTCGGCGGCGGCCACCGTGGGCAGGAACGCGATCACCCGGACGCCCGGCACCGGGCAGAGCGTGCGGTTGCGGTAGAACGGCGCGTTCACCAGGATCGACCGCACGAAGGGCTCGTCCGGTTTGTCCTTCACCGAACGGGGCAGGTTGGCCAGCCAGAACAGTCCCCGTAGCTGCCAGCCGGTGGCCACGCCCCAGCCCTCGTACCCCGGTGGGGGGTAGTAGGCGCGACCGGGCCGCACCAGCGGACTGAACAGCACCGCCGCGGTCACCGGCCCGCGCGGCAGCTTGTCCAGGAAGGTACGGACCACCATCGCGCCCTCGCTCTGCCCGACCAACGCGATCGGCCGGCCGGTACGCCGGTGCAGCGCCCGCACGTGCGCCGCCAGCACCACCGCGCTGGTGTCCAGCGACTGGTGGGTGGCCTCCGGCAGGTACGGCAGCGGACGCCCCGAGGCGTCCAGTCCCCGGTAGGAGTACCGCTCGACCCGGGGGTCGGCGGCCGGCTCGCCGTCCCAGCGCGAGTCGTGCCCGTCCAGCACGATCACCGCCTCGGGCACCCCGTCCGGCAGCCGCTGGGACAGAATCGGCGGGCGCCACGACCCCGGCCCGCCGGTCGCGATCCCGATGAACGACTCGGCCCAGACCGCGCCGACCACGGCCAGCGCGATCACGATCGGCGCGGCCGGGACCCGGGGCAGGTGGACCCGGGCCGGCCGCACCGCGGCGTCGACGACCCGCAGCCAGAGCGCCCCGTTCGCCACCCCGGCGAGCGCGGCGACCGGCACCGGCCACCAGCCGGGGACGCTGGAGATCAGCGCGCCGGCCAGGGTGAGCATCGCGAAGTTGAGCGTCGACCAGCCGAACAGCTCGATCGTCGGCAGCCCGCGCCACCAGCGGTCCACCACCCCGGCCCGGGCCAGGAACGGCGCGGTGACCAGCAGCGGGGCGAGCGAGGCGAACAGGTACCAGGACAGCGCCACCGTGGAGAAGGCGACGGAGAGCGCGGCCCACGGCGAGATCGCCACCACCGCCACCACGGCGACCGTCAGGTTGCGCCGCAGCAGCCTGCGACGCGACGGCCGGGGCGCCGCGTCCGGCCAGGCCAGCCAGGTGAGCAGCGCGGAGAACAGCCCGCGGAGCACGATCAGCGCGAGCAGGCCGAGCCCGAAACTGCCCCACGAGTCGTGGTAGACCAGCAGCCACCGCAGGTCGTGGTAGGAGTCGTACGGCCAGACGGAGGTGACCTGCGGCGCGAGCCCTCGTGCGGCGTGGAACCGCACCCCGACCAGCACCGCCTCCTCGACCGCCGGCAGGGTCGCGGCGAGCGCGAACAGGCCGACCAGCCGGTCCCGTGTCGACGCCACGTGCCTCTCCCCCGCTCTCCCGGCCTCCTTGCAGGATGTCGTGTCGGAGGCGCGTCGGGCGCGAAAACGCACGTACGGTGTTCGCCCGGATCCGCCCGGCGACCGGCCGGCGTGGCGTCCGACGCGTCGCGTGGCAACCTGTCGCATCCCTCGGGCAGGATGCAGGACGTGCGCCGCCAATCCGACGACCAGCCGACCGGAGACCGCCGATGACCGACGACCAGCTCGACGGCCCCGGCGAGGGGGTCGGCCGGGTGCTCGGCACCGCCGACGCCACCCCGCTCACCTTCTGGACGGCCGTCGCCCCGGGGAGCTACCTGCAACTCGACGACGTGGTGGTGACCCGACGCGAGCTGCCCGACCGGGAGCCGGTGACCATCGCCGGCGTGGTGACCCAGGTGCGCGCCCGGCACGAGGGGGCGCAGTTCGACTCCGACGTCTTCGCCATCGCCGACGGCACGCTGCCGGCGCAGGTGCAGGAGGCCGCCGAGATCACCACCACCCGGGTCGACCCGGAGTTCTACGTCCCGCCCACCCCGGGCGCGGTGGTGCACCGGGCCGAGGGCGACGCCCGGGCCCGGGCGCTGCACTTCGACCGGATGGAGCGGCGGATCCCGATGGGGATGGGCCGCGACGGCGTCCCGGTCTACCTCAACGCCGACTTCCTCGACGGCACCCGCGGCGCGCACATCTCCATCTCCGGCATCTCCGGGGTGGCCACCAAGACCAGCTTCGCCACCTTCCTGCTCTACTCGGTGTTCCGCTCCGGCGTGCTCGGCGGCGACGCGGTCAACGCCAAGGCGCTGATCTTCAACGTGAAGGGCGAGGACCTGCTCTTCCTCGACCACCCGAACACCCGGCTCGACGACCCGACCCGCGCGGCGTACGCGAAGCTCGGTCTCGACGCCGGCGCGTTCCCCGACGTGCGGGTCTACGCCCCGCCCCGGGTCGGCGACTCCTCCGGCACGCCGGACGTGAGCAGCCGGCTCACCGGCGTGGACAGCTTCTACTGGACGCTGAGCGAGTTCTGCGCCGACCGGCTCCTGCCCTACGTCTTCGCCGACGCCGACGACGAGCGCCAGCAATACACCATGGTGGTCCACTCGGTCGCCGCCCACCTGGCCCGATACGCCCAGCCCGCCGACGGCGGGGTGAGCATCGACGGGGTCCGCCTCGGCTCCTACGCCGACCTGGTCGACCACGTGGTCGAGCAGCTCAACGACGACGAGACCCGGGGCGAGTGGGCCGGCAGCGCGGTCGGCCTGGGCACGGTCAACGCGTTCGCCCGCCGGCTCATCGGCAGCAAGAAGGACCTGGGCCGGCTGATCCGCGGTGACCTGGCCACCCGCCGCCCGCACTCGATCAACACCGCGGAGAGCGCCCAGGTCACGGTGGTCGACCTGCACAACCTGCCGGACCGCGCGCAGCGCTTCGTGGTCGGCGTGACGCTCAAGAGCGAGTTCGAGCGCAAGGAGAAGGCCGGCACCGCCAAGCCGTTGCTCTTCGTCGTGCTCGACGAGTTGAACAAGTACGCGCCCCGCGAGGGCTCCTCCCCGATCAAGGAGGTGCTGCTCGACATCGCCGAGCGGGGCCGCTCGCTGGGGGTGATCCTGGTCGGCGCGCAACAGACCGCGAGCGAGGTGGAACGGCGGATCGTCACCAACTCGGCGATCCGGGTGGTCGGCCGGCTCGACCCGGCCGAGGCGTCCCGCCCGGAGTACGGCTTCCTGCCGCCCGCCCAGCGCCAGCGGGCGCTGCTGGCCAAGCCCGGCACCATGTTCGTCAACCAGCCCGACATCCCGGTGCCGCTCTGCCTGGAGTTCCCGTTCCCGGCGTGGGCCACCCGGGTCTCCGAGGCGGGCCGCGCCCCGTCGGAGACGCTACGGTCGATCACGCAGGCCGCCGACCCGTTCGCGGTGGTCGGCTCCGGCACCTCCGACGACGACATCCCGTTCTAGGCGGCGACCCACCATGAAGATCCTGCACACCTCCGACTGGCACGTCGGCAAGGTCCTCAAGGGGCAGTCCCGGGCCGAGGAGCACACGCAGGTCCTCGCCCAGGTGATCGACATCGCCCGCGACGAGCGGCCCGACCTGGTGATCGTCGCCGGTGACCTCTACGACACCGCCGCGCCCACGCCGGAGGCGACCCGGCTGGTGACCCGCGCGCTGACCGCGCTGCGCCGCACCGGCGCCGACGTGCTGGCGATCGGCGGCAACCACGACAACGGCGCGGCGCTCGACGCGCTGCGCCCGTGGGCCGACGCCGCCGGCATCACGCTGCGCGGCAGCGTGCGGGAGAACCCGGCCGAGCACGTGGTCGACGGGGTGACCCGCGACGGCGAGCGGTGGCAGGTCGCCGCGCTGCCGTTCCTGTCCCAGCGCTACGCGGTCCGCGCGGTGGAGATGTACGCGCTCACCCCGGCCGAGGCCAACCAGACCTACGCCGACCATCTCGGCCGGGTGCTCGACAAGCTGGCCGAGGGCTTCACCGAGCCGGACCGGGTGCACCTGGTCACCGCGCACCTCACCGTGGTCGGGGCGAGCACCGGCGGTGGCGAGCGGGACGCGCACACCGTGCTCGGCTACGCGGTGCCGGCGACCGTCTTCCCCGGCAACGCGCACTACGTGGCGCTGGGTCACCTGCACCGCTCCCAGCGCGTGATCGGCCCCTGCCCGATCCGCTACAGCGGCAGCCCGCTCGCGGTCGACTTCGGCGAGCAGGAAAACGTCGGCTCGGTGACGATCGTGGAGGTCACCGCCACCACCGCCGCCCGGGTCCGGGAGGTGCCGGTGCCCGGGGCGGTGCCGCTGCGCACGGTGCGGGGCACCCTCGCGCAGCTCGCCGAGATCGAGCCGCCGGACGGCTGGCTGCGGGTCTTCGTCCGGGAGCAACCCCGGGCCGGGCTGCGCGAGGAGGTCCAGGAGCTGCTCCCGCGGGCGCTGGAGATCAGGATCGACCCGGAGCTGATGCCGGCGCCGGGCAGCGGCACCCGCACCGCGCAGCGGGCCGGCCGCTCGCCGCGCGAGCTGTTCGCCGACTACCTGGGCAGCCGCGGGCATGCCGACGACGGCGTGCGGGAACTCTTCGACGAGCTGCTCGAGGAGGTGGAGCACTGATGCGGCCGATGCGGCTGGACATGGCCGGTTTCACCGTGTTCCGCGAGGAGACCACCGTCGACTTCACCGACGCCGACTTCTTCGCGCTGGTCGGGCCGACCGGCTCGGGCAAGTCGACGGTGCTCGACGCGATCTGCTTCGCGCTCTACGGCACGGTGCCGCGCTGGGGCGGCGCGCGGGGGCTGGCGAACGCGCTGGCGCCGTCCGCCACCGAGGCGCGGGTCCGGCTGGTCTTCGAGTCCGCCGGCGACCGCTACGTCGCCACCCGGGTGGTCCGCCGCGACGGTCGGGGCACGGTGAAGACGGCAAACGCCGGGCTCCAGCTCATGCCGCCCGGGTTCGACGTCACCAAGCTCGACACCGGGCTCAGCCCGGAGGACCTGGGCGACGTGGTGGCCGGCACGCCGGCCGAGATGGAGCAGGCGGTGCTGGACGCGGTCGGGCTGCCGTACGAGCAGTTCACCTCCTGCGTGGTGCTGCCGCAGGGGCAGTTCGCCGACTTCCTGCACGCGAAGCCGGCCACCCGCCAGCAGATCCTGGTGAACCTGCTCGGGCTGGGCGTCTACGAGGGCGTGCAGAAGAAGGCGGTCGAGCGCGCCGGGCAGGCCGAGGCGAAGCTGGAGACGGTCGACAAGGTGCTCGGCGGGCTCGCCGACGTGGACGACGCGCGGCTGGCCGACGCCCGGGGCCGGGTCGAGGCGGTGCGGGAGCTGGCCGGGGCGGTCGCGGCGGCCGTACCGGAGCTGGAGCGGGCCCGGGCCACGGCCGGTGAGCGGGCCGCGGCGCTGGCCGCGCTCGACGCCGAGCTGGGCGTGCTGGCCGGGGTCCGGCCGCCGGACGGCACCGCCGAGCTGGCCCGCGCGGTGGCCGCGGCCCGGGTGGCCGTCGACGAGGCGACCGCGGCGGTCGGGCTGGCCGAGGAGCGCGAGGAGAAGCTGCGCGGCGAGCTGGCGGCGGCCGGCGACGAGAGCGCGCTGCGCCTGCTGCTGCGGGCGTACGCCGACCGGGAGCGGTTGACCGGCGAGGCGGCGACGGTCCGCGCGGCGGTCGACGCGGCGCGCGCCGAGCACGACGCGGCGGTCGCGGCGCTGCACGCGGCGCGGGCCGCCGCCGAGCGGGCCGAGGTCGAGCTGGAGGCGGCGTTCCGGGCGCACGAGGAGGCCAAGGCGGCCGACCAGGCGGTGGCGCTGCGGGCGCACCTGGTCGACGGCGCGCCCTGCCCGGTGTGCGAGCAGGTGGTGGTCGCCGTGCCGGCGGTGCCGAAGGGTTCGGCGGTGAGCCGGGCGATCGCGGCCGGCAAGGCGGCGCGGTCGGCCAGCGAGGCCGCGAAGCGGGTGGTGACCGAGCGCGACGCCGCCGCCCGTGACCTGGACCGGGCGCTGCTGCGGGTCCGGGCCGAGCAGGACGGGCTCGCCGCGCGGCTGGCCGAGCTGGACGGGCAGCTCACCGACGCCGCCGCGCCGGAGGCGCTGCGCGGGTCGCTGGCCGAGCACGCCCGGCTCCGGGCCGCGTTGGACGAGGCGGGTGGCGCGGTCCGGGCCGGCCGGGAGGCCGCCCGGCGGGCCCGGGGCACGCTCGACGGCGCGCAGGACCGGCTGCGCCGGGCGTGGCGCGACTTCGACGCGGTGCGGGACGGGCTGGCCCGGTTCGGCCCGCCGGCCGCCGACCGGGACGACGTGGCCGTGGCCTGGGCGGCGCTGGCCGGCTGGGCGGGCGAGCAGGCCGACCGGCGGCGGGCCGACCGGGGCGGGCTGGCCGGGTCGGTGGACGCGGCCCAGCGGGCGGCGGCCGAGGTGTCCGACCGGCTCGGCGCGTTGTTCGCCGCCGCCGGGCTGGACGCGCCGGACGATCCGCTGCGCGACGCCGCGGTGGCGGTGGAGCGGGCCGAGGCGGAGCTGCGCCGGCTCACCGAGCGCCGCGAGCAGGCGGTCGAGCTGCGGGAGCAGCGGGCCGGCCACGAGCGGCAGGCGCGGGTGGCACGCGCGCTCGCGAGCCACCTGCGGGCCAACAACTTCGAGCGCTGGCTGCTCACCGAGGCGCTGGACCTGCTGGTCGACGGCGCGTCGCGGATCCTGCGGGAGCTGTCCGGCGGGCAGTACGACCTGGTGCACGACAAGGGCGAGTTCTTCGTGGTCGACCACCACGACGCCGGGCTGCGGCGCGGGGTGCGGACGCTGTCCGGCGGGGAGACGTTCCAGGCGTCGCTGGCGCTGGCGCTGGCGCTGTCGGAGCAGTTGGCCGGCATGTCGACGAGCGCGGCCAGCCTGGAGTCGATCGTGCTGGACGAGGGCTTCGGCACGCTCGACGCGGCCACGTTGGACACGGTCGCCGCCACGCTGGAGAGTTTGGCCGCCCGGGGCGACCGGATGGTCGGCGTGGTCACCCACGTGCCGGCGCTGGCCGAGCGCATCCCGGTCCGCTTCGAGGTCCGCAAGGACGCCCGCACGGCCCGCGTCGAACGGACCGGCCTGTGAGCGCGAGGAGCGCAGCGCAGCGGAGCCCCGCAGTCGCGAACGGAAGGCCAGCCCGATGAGCGCGAGGAGCGCAGCGCAGCGGAGCCCCGCAGTCGCGAACGGAAGGCCAGCCCGATGAGCGCGAGGAGCGCCGCGTGACGCGGCCGGGACAGCCCCGGTTCTTCGTCGACTCGTGGGACCCGGCGTACGGGGCGTCGTTCGAGGCGGCGGGTGGGGCCGGGCCGGCGACGCCGAGCAGCGCCCAGGTGGAGGCCGACGTCGAGCTGCCGGTCACCGACTGGCGGGCGATCGATCCCCGTCCGGGGGTGCGGGCGCCGGACGTGGTGCTGCTCGTCGACGGCGTACGCCGGATCGACGCCAGCGTCTGGACGGCCGAGGAGGACGGCGGCTCGTTCCCCGGCATCGCCGCCTCCTACGCGGCCGGGGTGGTCCGCTGCGACCTGGACCGCGGCGCGGCCGAGCTGGCCGGCTCCCGGGTGGGTCGGGGGTTGTTCACCGCCAGCCCGTCGGCGCAGGACGTGGTGGCCGGCACGATCCGCTATCCGGTGCACCGGGTCGGCGGCACCGGCGAGCTGAGCAAGCTGCCGGCCGCGGTGCAGGGCCCGCTGACCGCGCTGGAGGTGGCCGTCTCGGACGCGGTCCGCGCCGACGGCGACCTGCTGGTGGTGGACGGTCCGCTGCGCAGCCGCCGGAACCTCCCACGCACCCTGGGTTACATCAAGACGCAGCACAGCCAGTATCTCGACGCCCGGCTGACCGCGGTGGTGACCGGGCTGGCGCCGGGTCAGCGCTGCCCGGTGTTCCGGCTGGGCACGGCGTGGGGCGGCTGGTCGTGGTACGTGCGCCTGCCGGTGGCCGCCGGTGCGCCCTGGGCGGGCATCGTGCGGATGGAGTGCTCGGCCGAGCTGACCGTGCCGGAGGCGGTCGCGCTGGCGGACCTGTCCCTGGTCACGCTGCCCCGGTTCGCGTCCACCCCGTACAAGGACCCGCGGGCCCCGCAGAACCTGGTGCCGATCGCCGGGCTGGAGCGCAAGCTGCGCGGGATGCTCGGCGACGCGCGGCTGCTGCACCGGGTGCTCACCTCGGCGGCGCGGGGGATGCGGCGCTGATGGGCCGGCGACGGGACACCGACCGGGTGGTGGCGGACGTCGACACCGGGCGGGCCGAGCTGGTGCCGGACCGGGACCGCCCCGGCTCGTGGACGCTGCTGCTGGACGGCGCGCCGCAGTCGCATGTGGACCTGACCGACGCGACGCATCTGGAGTTCGAGTACGTCCGGCGGCTGGCCGCCGCGATCGACCTGGTCGCGCCCGCCGGCGTGCCGCTGCGGGTGCTGCACCTGGGCGGCGGTGCGCTGACGCTGCCCCGGTACGTGCAGGCCACCCGGCCCGGTTCGACGCAGCGGGTGTCCGAGGTGGACGGCGCGCTGGTGGAGCTGGTCCGGCGGGAGCTGCCCTGGCCGTCCGATCCCCGGTTGCGGGTGCGGGTGGCCGACGCCCGCGCCACGCTGTCGTCCAGCCGGGACGGCGGGTACGACGTGATCGTCGCGGACGTCTTCGCCGGCGCCCGCACCCCGGCCCACCTGACCTCGGTGGAGTTCGCCGCCGAGGTGGCCCGGGTGCTGGCGCCGGACGGTCACTACCTGGCGAACGTCGCCGACGGCCCGCCGCTGCGGCACGTCCGTGGGCAGGTCGCCACCGTGCGTACCGTGCTGCCCCGGGCCTGTTTGGTGGGCGACGCGGCGGTGCTGCGCGGCCGGCGGTACGGCAACCTGGTGCTGGTGGCGTCCCGGGTGGAGCCGCCGATGCCGGAGCTGTCCCGGCGCGCGGCCGGCGACTGGTTCCCGGGCCGGGTGGTGGCCGGCGACGAGCTGGACCGCTTCGCCGGCGGCGTCCCGGTGGTCTCCGACGCGGACGCGGTGGACTCCACCCCGCCACCGCCGGGAATCTTTTCCGTCAAACGTTGATCCGATCGGCGGATCGCTGCGTATCACCGGGCGGCCATGCCCGTGGGGGGCCGGCTGACGTCATTGGACACCGGAGGTCTGCATGCATGCGGTGGCGGCCGGCTGGCACGGCGAGGTGGCGAGGCCCGAGTGGATGTTCGCCCGGGCGCAGCCACACTCCCGCGCGTCGCGCTCGGGCCGGGGGGTCGACGCGCACCCCGCCGATCGCCAGAATGACCCGGTGCCGCCTCGACCCGCCCCCGGACGCCACCAGGCGACCTCCGCCGAGGCCAGCCACTCCGACCAGTTGATCCGCCTGCTCTACGCGGAGCACGCCGGCCCGCTGCTGATGTTCGTGATGCGGCTGACCGGCGGGGACCGGCAGCGCGCCGAGGACATCGTGCAGGAGACGCTGCTGCGGGCCTGGCGCAACGCGCACCGCCTCGGCGTGCAGGGCCAGGGCTCGCTGCGTCCCTGGCTGGTCACGGTGGCCCGGCGGATCGCCATCGACGAGCACCGCAGCGAACAGTCCCGCCCGGCGGAGACGTACGACCGGGACCTGACCGCGTTCGCCGAGTCGGACAGCACCGACCGGGTGCTGCGCACGATGACCGTGGCGGACGCGCTGCGTACGCTCAGCCAGTCGCACCGGGAGATCCTGGTGGCGACGTACTTCCGGGGTCGTACGGTGCCGGAGGCGGCGGAGGAGCTGGGCCTGCCGCTGGGCACCGCGAAGTCCCGGGTCTACTACGCGCTGCGCGCGCTGCGCACGGCTCTGCAGGAGAGGGGGGTGACGGAATGAGCCGGGCCGACCACATGGACGTCGCCGCGTACGCGCTCGGTGTGCTGGACGCACAGGACGCGGAGCGGTTCGAGGAGCACCTGGCCACCTGCTGGGCGTGCGCGGCGGAGCTGGAGACGATGGTCCCGGTGGTGGGGTTGCTCTCCGGCATCGACGGCGAGGCGATGGCCGCGTTGGAGCAGACCCACACCGACCCGGCGCTGCTGGACCGGACGCTGGTGGCGGTGCGGCGGGACCGGCGGCGTACCCGGGTCCGGCAGTTGCTGGCCACCGCGGCGGCCGTGGTGGTGTTCGGCGGCCTGAGCGGCGTCGCGGCCGGTTTTCTCGGCGACGACGCGCCGCCGGTGCCGCGGGCCGAGCCGACGCAGAGCGTGCCGACCGCCGCGCCGAGCGGTCGGCCGGACGACCCGAACGACCCGGACGTCGGCGGCAACGAGCAGGAGGGCGACCAGCACAACGCCACCGATCCGGGCACCGGCGTGAAGACCACGATGTGGCTGGCGGAGAAGGAGTACGGCACCCAGATCGCCGTGCAGCTCAGCCGGCTGCCCGGGCCGCGCACGTGCCGGCTGCTGGTGGTGCGCAAGAACGCCACCAGCGAGGTGGTCGGCACCTGGTCGGTGCCGGGTGGCGGCTACGGCACCAACCAGAACCCGCTCGGGCTGGAGCTGACCGCGTCGACCTCGGCCCCGCTCGGCGACATCGAGAAGGTCCAGGTGCAGTCCGTGGACGTCAACGGCGTGGCGAGCCCGCTGGTGACCGTCTCCGACCTCTGATCCACCGCGTCGACGGGGCCCCGGGGGGGCGTGGCCGCCCGGCGCCGTCGTGTCGTGCCCGGACCGTCGTGGTGGCGCACGCGCCACGGACCGGATCGGTTCAATCCGTCCACTGTGAAATGGCCCACCCTTTCGACTTCAACCTTGACAGCGCTGCCGCCCGTACTACCGGGCGAACTGCCAAGAACGAGGAGGGCACGTGGCACACCACATGCGGACGACCGTCATCGTCGCGAGCGCGATGGTCGCACTTACGGCCTGCGCCCCCGCGGGCTACAACGGGGCGAACTCGGGCGCGGCGGAGCCGGTCGCCGTCGCCGCGGCCGAGCCCACCGCGGCGGCCGAGCCGGAGGCGTCGGCCTCCCCGGAGGCGCCCGCCGTCGACCAGGCGCCCCCGTCGGACGTGAAACTCACCGACGAACTGGTCGGCAAGAAGCTGCCCCGGATGGGCAAGGTCGTCACCGACCAGGACGGCTGGGTGCTGTACCGGTTCGACAAGGACTCGTCGAACCCGGCGCAGTCCAACTGCGTGGACAAGTGCGCCGAGGTCTGGCCGCCGGCGCTGACCGACGGCAACCCGCAGCTCCAGGGCGTCTCCGACGACAAGGTCGGCACCGTCACCCGCCAGGACGGCACCCGGCAGATCACGATCGGGGACTGGCCGGTCTACCGCTACATCGGTGACAAGAAGCCCGGCCAGTGGAAGGGCCAGGGCGTCGGCGGCACCTGGTTCGTCGTCGACCCGAACGGCAAGAAGAACCTGACCTGCCTGCCGACCGGCACCCCGAAGGCGGTCGCCCCGCCGGCGTCCGGCGGTTCGGGCGACTCGGGCGGCTCGGACTACTCGTACTGACCGCACCGGACACGGTGACCGGCCGCCGCCGGGGAGGGCGCGGCCGGTCACCGTCGCGGACCCGGGAGGCGGGGCGTACCGGCATCGACCCGCCTCCCGGCACCGACACCGCCGCGCACCCTCGGGTGCGCGGCGGTGTCCGCCGTCACGGCGGGCCCGCGTGGCAGAGTGGCGGGGTGACCTCGCCCGCCGCCCGCCGCACGCTGCGCCCCCCGGCCGGCTACCGGCTGGCCGCCTCGGTGCGGGCGTTGACCTTCAGCCCGTACGACCCGTGCGCGCGGATCGCCGCCGGCAGCTTCTGGTGGGCGACCCGCACCCCGGACGGTCCGGCCACGCTGGCGCTGCGCCCCGAGGCCGGCGAACTGGCCGCCGAGGGGTACGGCCCGGGCGCGGCGTGGGTGGTCGACCGCGCCGACCGGGTGGCCGGGCTGGCCGACGACCTGACCGGTTTCCCCGCGCTGGCCGCCGCGCACCCGCTGGTGGCCCGGCTGGCCCACCAGCACCACGGGCTGCGGATGCCGGCCACCGGCCAGGTGTTCCCCCGCTTGCTGCGGGCCGTCTTCGAGCAGAAGGTCACCGGCACGGAGGCCTACCGGGCGTACGCGGCGACCGTGCGGCACTTCCGCGAGCCGGCGCCGGGCCCGCTGCAACCGCTGCTGCTGCCGCCGACGCCGGACGCGGTGGCGGCCACGCCGTACTGGGTGTTCCACCCGTTCGGCGTGGAGCAGCGGCGGGCCGACACGCTGCGTCGCGCCGCCGCCGTCGCGGACCGGCTGGAACGCTGCGCGGACGCGGCGGAGGCGACCCGCCGGCTCACCGCGATCCCCGGCATCGGGCCGTGGACCGTCGCCGAGGTGGTCCGGATCGCGTACGGGGACCCGGACGCGGTGAGCGTCGGCGACTACCACGTGCCGAACACGGTGGCCTGGGCGCTGGCCGGGGAGCCGCGCGGCGACGACGCCCGGATGCTGGCGCTGCTGGAGCCGTTCCGGGGCCACCGGGGGCGGGTCTGCGTGCTGCTGGAGGCCGCCGGCGTGCAGGCGCCGAAGTACGGCCCGCGCGCCCCGATCCGTTCCTTCGCCCGCTACTGAGCGGTGAGCCGGCGCAGCGTCCGCCCCAGCCACCACGCGTACCCGAGCTGGAAGCCCCGGGTGACCGGCCCGGCGGCGCGCACGTACCAGTGCGCCGGCCGACTGAACGCGGTCACCTCGAACCAGGTCCCGTCGGGTCCGCGGGTGACCAGGAACGCCTCCTCGCCGATCTCCGGGTGCCCGGGCAGCGTGCCGTAGCCGAAGCCGGCCCGGTCCGGCTCGTCCACCACCCAGACCACCTCGGTCGGCCCCCAGATCCGCGCCGGGCCGACGCCCAGCCCCGGCGTGACCCGCACTCCGGGCGCGGCGCGCGGCGCGTCGGCGCGCATCACCACCCCGGCGGCGCGGTGCAGCCGCCAGCCGAGCACCGCGTCCGCCGCTGTCGGGAACGCGCCGTCCGGCAGCCGGACCCGGTGGCGCAGGTGGTGGTAACCGGCCGGTCGGCCACCGTCGCGGGTCGCGCCCACCTCGGGGTACGTCAGCTCGGGCACGTCGGCCACCTCCTCGCGCGGGGACACCCGCCAGGGTACGACCGCCCGGGGCGGATGTGGTGAGCTGACCCGGTGACCGACGACGTGACCATCGCCCCCGCCGTCGTCGCGGACGCCGGCGAGATCCTCACCGTGCAGCGTGCCGCGTACCTGGTGGAGGCGCAGCGCTACCGGGACGTGTTCCTGCCCCCGCTGACCGAGACGTTGGACGAGGTCCGGGCGGCGCTGGCCGGCCCGGTCGTGGTGCTCGCCGCCCGGCGCGGGACCCGCCTGGTCGGCTCGGTGCGGGCCCGGCTCGACGGCGACACCGCCCACGTCGGTCGGCTCGCGGTCGCCCCGGACCAGCAGGGACGCGGCATCGGTGGGCGGCTGCTGACCGCGGTGGAGCACGCCTGCGCCGGCCGGGTGGCCCGGTTCGCGTTGTTCACCGGCGCGGAGAGCGCGGACAACCTCAGCCTGTACGCCCGGCGCGGCTACCGGGTGGTGGCGCACCGGCCGGACGAGAACGGCAACCGGTTGGCGGTGCTGGAGAAGGTCGACCCCGCTCGCGGCGGCGGCTGAGCCGGTCCGTCTCAGGCGGCCTCGCGGAGGTCGGCCAGGCCGACCGGGGCGTACCGCCGGAGCAGCAGTTCCAGCTCGGCCACGGAGCCCACCTCGCCGACGACGTTCGCGCCGCCGCCGTGCTCCGCCGGGTAGCGGTGCACGAGGCGGTAGCGGTACCGCCCACGGACCAGTTCCACGCTGACCCGCCAGCGACCGCAGCATCCGCAGCTCCACTCCGGCACGCCGCGACGGTAGCTCTGACCTGCGGTTTCGCCATCCGGTCGCGGGTGACGAAGGGCTCGGGGCGGGACACGCCGCCCCGAGCCGGCGGTGAGATGGCTCACGGGTGTCGGTGGGGTCTGGTTGACTGGTCGCCGTGGACCTGCCGATCAACCCGCCGGTCGAGCCGATGCTCGCCAAGAGCGTGGCCGAGCTACCGACCGATCCCGGCCTGACCTACGAGCCGAAGTGGGACGGCTTCCGCTGCATCGTGTTCCGCGACGGCGACGAGGTCGAGCTGGCCAGTCGCGGCGGCAAGTCGATGACACGCTACTTCCCCGAGGTGGTCGAGCAGGCACGCCGCCAGCTCCCGCCCCGGTGCGCGATCGACGGCGAGTTGATCGTGATCCGCCGGGACGGTCCCGACGGGCAGCCGCGGCTCGACTTCGAGCTGCTGGCCCAGCGGATCCATCCGGCCAAGTCCCGGGTGACGCTGCTGGCTGAGACCACACCCGCCGACTTCGTCGCGTTCGACCTGCTGGCGCTCGACGACGAGTTGCTCACCGACCAGCCCTACCCGCAGCGCCGGGAGCGGTTGGAGCGGGCCCTGGCCGGGGTCCGGCCGCCGGTGCACGTGACGCAGGTGACCACCGACCCGGCGACCGCCCGGCGCTGGTTCGAGGTGTTCGAGGGCGCCGGCCTGGACGGCCTCATCGTCAAGCCGGCCGACCTGCCCTACGAGCCGGGCAAGCGGCTGATGTTCAAGGTCAAGCACGCCCGCACCGCGGACGCGGTGGTGGCCGGTTTCCGCTGGCACAAGTCCGGCCCGGTGGTCGGCTCGCTGCTGCTGGGGCTCTACGACGACGACGGGATGCTGCACCACATCGGCGTCAGCTCCTCGTTCACCATGGCCCGGCGCAAGGAGCTGCTCGACGAGCTGGAGCCCTACCGCGAGGTCGGCGACGAGCACCCGTGGGCGCACGGTGACCACGAGCGGGGCCAGCGCATCCCGGGTGGGGTGAGCCGGTGGACCGGCGGCAAGAACCTGGAGTGGGAGCCGTTGCGCCCCGAGCTGGTGGTCGAGGTCGCCTACGACGCGATGGAGGGCGACCGGCTGCGGCACACCGCCCGGTTCCTCCGCTGGCGTCCCGACCGGGACCCCCGCTCGTGCGGCTACGACCAGCTCGACCGGCCGATCCGCTACGACGTCGACGAGGTGCTGCGCGGCGACCCGGCGGCGACGGTGAGCGACACCCGCGGCCGGGCGTAGCCTGGCGGTCGACCCGATCATGGAAGGCGCCCACGTGACCCGTCTGACCGACCGGCCCCGCCGGGTCCGGCCCGCGCTGGCCGCGTTCGTCGCGGCGGTGGTGCTCACCGCCGGTTGCACGCTGCCGGCGTTCGCGCCGCGCGCCGAGAGCGGGGGCGCGGTCGAGGCGGCCCCGCCGGGCAGCGCGCCCACCTGGCGGGCCTGCCCCGAGGTGCCGGGCGAGCTGGTCGGCCGGGGCGCGCCCGACATGCGCTACGAGTGCACCCGGATCGCGGTGCCCCGCAACTGGGGCGCCGGGGCGGCCACCGGCGCGACCGCCGGGCCGGGCACCGGCGAGACGTTCGAGATCGCGCTGATCCGGGCCCGTTCCACCAAGCAGCGCGACCGGATCGGGTCGCTGGTGGTCAACCCGGGCGGCCCCGGGGCCTCCGGCGTGGACACCGCCGTCTACCTCTCCTTCGGCCCGACGTTCGGCGGGCTGCCGACGGCGGTCACCGACCGGTTCGACATCGTCGGCTTCGACCCGCGCGGGGTGGCCCGGTCCAGCCCGGTCAGGTGCATCCCGGACGCCGACCTGGACGCCAGCTTCGGCTACGACCCCGACCCGGAGAGCCAGGCGTCGTTCGACGGCTTCGTCGACCTCAACCGGCGCATCGGCGCGCGGTGCGGCGCGAAGTACGGCGACCAGCTCCCGCTCTACGGCACCGAGCAGGCCGCGCGGGACATGGACGCGGTGCGCGCGGCGGTCAGCGACGAGAAGTTGAGCTACCTGGGCTACTCCTACGGCACGCTGCTCGGCGCGACCTACGCCCAGCTCTACCCGCAGCGGGTGCGCGCGCTGGTGCTCGACGGCGCGGTCGACCCGCGGCAGCAGCTCGTCGCCGGCTCGGAGAGCCAGGCCAAGGGCTTCGAGCGGGCGTTCGACAACTTCTCCGCGTGGTGCGCGGCGAACGCCGGCCGCTGCCCGATCGCGCCGGACGCCCGCGGCGCGGTCACCGCCGCGATCGACAAGGCCAACGGCTCCCCGGTCCGCGGCGCGGACGGCCGGGAGGCCACCGCCGGTTGGGTCTTCTACGCGGTGATCTCGTCGCTCTACACCGAGCAGGGCTGGCAGGAGCTGGCCCGGGCGATCGACGACCTCCAGGGCGGGGACCCGGCGGGGGTGTTCAAGCTCGCCGACGCGTACGCCGGCCGTGAGGACGACGGGCGCTACTCCAACCTGTTCGACGCCAACCTGGCGGTGAACTGCGCCGACGAGACCGAGAAGCCGACCCGGGAGCAGGTCCGGTCGTTGCAGGCGCAGTGGCGGCAGAAATATCCGCTGTTCGGCCCGGCGTTGGCGGTGGGGATGCTCGGCTGCGTGGAGTGGCCGGGCGCGCGGGACCCGTACCCGACCGGGCGGGCCGTCGGCGCGCCGCCGATCCTGGTGGTCGGCACCACCGGCGACCCGGCCACGCCCTACGAGCAGACCGGGGCGCTGGCCTCGATGCTGGGCGTCGGTCGGGTGCTCACCTGGGAGGGTGAGGGGCACACCGCGTACCCGCAGACCGCGTGCGTGAACGCGGCTGTCAACGCGTACCTGATCTCGCTCACCGTCCCCCGGGAGGGGCTGCGCTGCCCCGCCCGGTGACGGTGCGGCGGCCGGTCAGCCGGCGGCCGGGGGTGTCCAGTCGACCGGCAGGTGCCCGACGCGGACCCGCTGCGGATGGTCGCCGACCGGGACACTTGCCACCTTCTGCCCGGTGGCGAAGTTGATGGCGGTGACCTGGTCCGCGCCGGATTCGGAGATCACGCAGTCCCGGCCGTCCCCGCTGACCGTGGCCCAGTACGGCTTGCTGGCCGGCACCAGCGTCCCCTCGCGCAGCGTGGCCCGGTCCACCACCGTCGCGTAGTCGTCCATGGTGCCGGCGACGCAGAGCCGCGAGCCGTCCGGGCTGACCGACAGCCCGTGGTGCCGGGAGTCGTTCACCCAGGTGGTGCGGTCCTCGCTGGTGGCCGGGTTCTTCGGCAGCGTGGCGACCCGGGTGATCCGGTCGGTGGCCACGTCGTACTCGACCAGGCCGTTGAAGAAGGACACCTGGAAGTAGAGCGTGCCGCCGTCCGGGGTGAACACCGCCGGGCGGACCGCGTCGGAGAGGTCGCGGCGGCCGGCGGCGTCCAGCCGCTCCCGCATGTCGATCACCTTGACCACCTGGTACGTGGTGGCGTCGGCGACGGTGATCCGGCGGTCGCCCTTGGTCCAGTCGAGCCAGGGCGCGTCCAGGTCGGTGTTGACCTCGCCGATGGACATGTTCCACAGTCGATTGTCGCGGGTGAAGATGTTCTCGTGCGGCTTGTCGCCGGTGCCGAACGAGCCGAGCTGCCGACCGGTGCGGATGTCCAGCACGTGCACCGTGTTCGAGGTGGACGCGGAGACCGCGACCCGGGTGCCGTCGGGCGACACGGCCATGTGGTCGGCGCGGTAGCCGGAGACCGGGAACCGCCAGCGGACCGCGCCGGTGGCCAGGTCGATCGAGACCACGTCGGCGAAGCTGGGCCGGGACGCGACGAGCGCGGTGCCGTCCGGCGTGGTGTACATGTCGTCGACGAACTGGTCGTGCCCCTCCCCCGGGCCCTGCCGGATGCCGAGGAAGTAGGCCAGCTTGATCGGGTTGAGGTAGATCTCGCGCAGCCGCGCGTCCCGGTCCGGGATCACGTCGATCCGGCCGAGCTTGGCGTAGTCGCCGCGGGAGCGGATGACGTCGGCGGTGCCGTCCCAGTTGTTGCCGACGAACATCACCTCCTGGAGCGCGACGGCCGCGGCGGCGGGCGCGGGCGCCACGGCCAGCGGGGTCGGCAGGGCGAGCGCGAGCGCGGCCAGCACGGCGGGTCCGGCGCGGCGGCGGGATCGGGACGGGCGGGGTGGGACGGGGGTCATGGACGCCTCCTGACAGCCGGTGGGACATCGACGTTCCTCGGTGGCCCGATCGGTGTTACCTTGCGGTAACAACCAGGAGAGCAACCGGCCGGCCACGGCGGCTAGGAACCGGACGCCAACGCCCGACCGCGCCGGTTGTGCCGCGACGACAACGGGAAGCGGGCACCGATGACCCGGACCGGAGACGGGCCCACGTTCGGCGCGCTGCTGCGCGACCTGGCCGGCGACGCAGCCGCCGTGGAGGAGGTGGCGCGGGCCGCCCGCGCGGACTCCCCGGAGGTGGCCCGCCTGCCGGCCGGCGAGGTGCGCCGGCAGGTGGTCCTGCTGCTGACCAGCGGGCTCGGCGCGCTGGAGCGGCACGAGGATCCGGCCGGGCGGGACTTCACCGAGGCCCGCCGGCTGGGCGCCGACCGGGCGGCGCAGGGCATCTCCGTCGCCGGCCTGCTACGCGGCGTCCAGGCCGGCCGGGACCGGGCGGTGGAGCTGGTGGTCCGGCACGGCCGGGCCGCCGGCATCCCGGACCAGGTGCTGTTGGAGGGGCTGCTCGTCATCGGCCGGTACGCCGCCGCGGTGGAGCGGGCGGTGGTGGACGGGCACCGCGCCGCCGAGCGGGAGCTGGCCGGCACCGGCGCGACGGTCCGGGCGCGACTGCTGCGCCGGCTGCTGCTCGACGGCCCCGCCGGCGCGGCCCCGGCCGAGCTGGCCCGGTTCGGGCTACGGCCGGACGGGCACTACCACTGCCTGGTCGCCCCGCATCCCGACCCGGTGCGGTCGTACGCCCTGCACCGGCAGCTCACCCGGCACGGCGGCCTGGTCGGCACCGTCGAGGACCGGCTGGCCGGCCTGCTCCCCCGGCTGCCCGGCGCCGCCCCGGCCGGCCTGCTGGCGCTGGTGGCGCCCGCGCAACCGCTGGCGCGGGCCCCGACCATGTACGCGCTCTGCCTGGCGGCGCTGCGCACCGCGACGCGCCGCCGGCTGCGCGGCCTGCGTCGGGTGACCGACCTGGCCGGGGAAACCGCGCTGGCCGCCCAGCCGGCGCTGGCCGAGCTGCTGCGCGGCGCGTTGCTCGGCGCGCTCGACCCGGCCGACGACTTCCACCGGGAGCTGGCCGGCACGGCGCTCGCCTGGCTGGATCACGGCCAACGTCTGGACCAGACCGCGGCGGCGTTGCACGTGCACCCGAACACGGTGCGGTACCGGCTGCGCCGGCTCCGGGAGGTGACCGGCGGGCCGCCGGTCGAGGAGGGCGCCCGGTGCACGGTGCCGGAGACCGTGCACTGGTGGTGGGCGCTGCGGAGCTGGCTGGACGGTTGCTGAGCGGCCGGCCTCACCGGCGGCGACGCCGGCCCCGGCGGTCGCCGGACGTCGCCACGGGCGCCGGGCGGACCGGCTCGGGCAGCACCACACCCTGCCGGGCGGCCATCTCCTCGACCAGCGCCCGCAGCCGCCGGACGTCGGACTTCAACTCCTCCTGCTCGGCGTGTTCGAAGGCGTCGTCGTCGACGATCAGGCGGCTGGCGAAGTGCGCGGTGATCAGTGGGATCACCAGCAGCACCATGGTGGAGATGAGCAGCGCGGCGAGGACCCGGCCGGCGAACGTGGTCGGGGAGATGTCGCCGTACCCGACCGTGGAGGCGGTCACCACCGCCCACCAGACCGAGTCCGCCGCGCCCTTGTGTTCGGCGTGGCTGTAGAGCACGCCGGCCACCACGATCATCAGCAGGTACGAGGTGATCAGCGTGCGGGGGGAGTTGGCGAACCAGACCAGCCCCCGGTAGATCCAGCGGAACGGCAGCAGCAGAAGTTCCATGGCGTCATGCTGCCCGCCCACCGCCACCGTCGCTGTGCCAGGCTGACCGGGTGACCGACGTGATCTTCCGGGAGGCGGTCCGGGCCGACCTGCCCGCCGTACTGGCCCTGCTCGCCGACGACGTGCTGGGCCGCACCCGCGACCTGCCCGAGGTCGACGAGGCGTACGAGCGGGCGTTCGCCGACCTGGACGCCGACCCGCGCAACCACCTGATCGTCGCCGAGGACGGCGGTGAACTGGTCGGCTGCCTCCAGATCACGTACATCCCGGGGTTGGGCCGGCACGGCGCGGAGCGGTCCCTGATCGAGTCGGTGCGGGTCCGCGCCGACCGGCGCGGTCGAGGGCTGGGCCGGACGATGATGCGCTGGGCGATCGACCGGGCCCGGGAGCGGGGCTGCGCGCTGGTGCAGCTCACCACCGACAAGCGGCGCGCCGACGCCCATCGCTTCTACCGCGACCTGGGCTTCGTGGCCAGCCACGAGGGGATGAAGCTGGCCCTCTAGGGGGTCCCGGCTCCCACCCCACCCCACACCACCCCCGGCACCTTCGCGCCCTGATTCACGGAAAGCGTGGCCATTCGGGCCCGAATGACCACGCTTTCCGTGAATCTGGCGCGCGACAGGGGGCGAGGGCGTCGGCGAAGGTGGGGTCAGTCGGTGACCAGGCGGCCGTCGCGCAGCACCAGCGTCCGGTCGGCCAGCTCGATCAGCGCCGGATCGTGCGTGGCTACCAGCGCGGTCATGCCCCGGGCGTGCACCACGGCACGGAGCAGGTCCATGATCGAGCGGCCGGTCTCGGAGTCGAGCTGACCGGTCGGCTCGTCGGCGATGAGCAGGTCCGGCTCGTTCGCCAACGCCCGGGCCACCGCCACCCGCTGCTGCTGGCCGCCGGACAGCTCGTACGGGCGCTGCGCCGCGTGCGCGCCCAGCCCGACCAGTTCCAGCAGCACCGCCACCCGCTGCTCCCGCTCCGCCGCCGGCACCTTGGCCAGCCGCAGCGGCACCCCGACGTTCTCCGCCGCGGACAGGATCGGCACCAGGCCGAACGTCTGGAAGACGAAACCGACGGTGCCCCGGCGCAGCGCCAGCAGTTCCCGCTCCCCCGCCGACGTCACGTCGTGCCCGGCCACCTCGATCCGGCCGGCGTCCGGCCGGTCCAGGCCACCGATCAGGTTCAGCAGCGTGGTCTTGCCGGCCCCGGACCGGCCGCGCACGGCGACCAGCTCGCCCCGCCCGGCGGTGAGGGAGACGTCCCGTACGGCGTGCACGGCGTGCTCCCCCCGACCGAAGGTGCGGCTCACCCCCTCGACCCGGACCACGTCCTCGACCGGCGTCGCCGGTGGCACCACAGCCTGGTCGGTCATCACTCGTTCCCCTCGGTGTGCGCCCGGTCGCCGGGGCGGACCTCGACATGGTCGGGTTCCAGGTCGAGCCGGACCCGGTCGCGCAGGGCCAGCGCCTCCACGAACGGCGCCGGCAACTGCATCCGGCCGGTCCGGTCGAGCACCGCGTACTCCTCGCTGACCAGCTCGGTGCCGCCGTCGGCGGTGACCCGCGCGGTCCGGCGTACCTCGGAGGCGGTCCGGCCGTCGCGGATGGCGACGGTCCGGCGGACCTGGCCGGACACGGCGTGGTCGTGGGTGACCACCACGATGGTCACCCCCAGCTCGGCGTTGATGGTGCGCAGCGCGGCAAAGACCTCCGCGCCGGTCGCCTCGTCCAGCTCGCCGGTCGGCTCGTCGGCGAAGAGGATCTCCGGGTCGTTGGCCACCGCCACGGCCACCGCGCACCGCTGCTGCTCGCCACCGCTCATCTGGCCCGGCCGGCGGTCCGCGCAGTAGCCGACACCGACCAGGTCGAGCAGCCGGCGGGCCCGCTCCCGCCGGTCCCGCCGGCCACCGGGCCGCCGGGCCAGCCGCATCGGCAGCTCCACGTTCTCCAGCGCGGTCAGGTACGGCAGCAGGTTGCGGCCGGTCTGCTGCCAGACGAAGCCGACCATCTCCCGCCGGTACGCCAGCCGCTTCCGGTGCGACAGGGCGAGCAGGTCGTACTCGGCGACCCGGGCGATGCCGGCGGTCGGGGTGTCCAACCCGGACAGGATGTTGAGCAGGGTGGACTTGCCGGAGCCGGAGGCGCCCACGATCGCGACCAGCTCGCCGCGGTCGATGACCAGGTCGAGGCCCTGGAGCGCGACCACCTCGACGCCCTCGGTCTTGAAGATGCGCACCAGCCCGTCGCAGACGATGTGCCCGCGCAGCCGGTCCCGGCCACCCGCCCGTTCGGCGGCGCGCTCCGCGGCGCGGCGTTGCAGGGCGGCCAGGTCCGGCACGGCGGACGTCGGCGGTCCGGGGTCGTGGCGCGGCGTCAGACCCGCCGAGCCGGAAGCGGTCGCGGTCATCAGCTCTCCTCTCCGAGCCGCAGCACCTCACCGAGGCGCATCCGGCGGTTGTTCACGGCCTCCACGGTGATCGCGAAGCCGAGGGCCAGCAGGGCCAGGGCGGACACCCCGGCCACCAGGCCGGGTTCGAACGCCGGACGCACGGTCACCCCGCCGGTGAACGCGGGCAGCCCGAGCACCGGGGTGAGCAGCAGCGGCAGCAGCGCGCCGACCACCGCGCCGGTGAGCACCGACACCAGCACCAGCGGCGTCAGCTCCACCAGCAGCAGCCCGCGCCACTGCCGCCGGGACAGGCCCATGGTGCGCAGCCGGGACAGCACCTGCCCCCGGGACCGGGCGCCGGCGAGCACCGCGAACGCGAGCCCGAGCAGGCCCAGCACCGCGCCGCCCCCGGCCCCGAGCACGAACCCGAACACCAGCAGCCCGTTCACGCCGCTGCCGCCCAGCTCGGCGCGGACGGCGGCGCGGCTGGTCACCTGCGGCGCGCGGGCCTTGTCCCCGCTCTCCACCGTCCCGATCCGTAGGTAGCGGCGCTGCCCCTCGGTCGCCACCCGGTTCACCTCGGCCGGGTCGGCTCCGGGCCCGGCCAGCACGAAGCCGGTGGGGGCGAGCGGGTGCGGGGCGTCCGCCGGCAGGGCCGGCCAGGGCAGCACCACGAACCGGGTCACCTCGCGGTCGACGAGCGCGAACCCGTCGACGGTGGTGGCGGCGACGCGCAGCGGCAACCGGTTGCCCTGCACGTCCAGCCAGGCGGGACGGCGTCCCCCGGCGTCCGCGAGCCCGGCCTCGGCCAGCTCCGCGGCGACCGTCGGGGACACCAGCGCCGGCAGCGGAGCGCTGCCGTCGCCGCCTCCGAGCAGTGGTCCGGGCACGCTCACCGGCACACCGGCGCGTCGGGCCACCTCGGCGAAGCGGTCGCCGTCGACCAGCAGCACCCGCAGCTCCCGGATCGGGGTCGGCCGGCCGGCCCGGTCGGCGTACGGTCGCTCGGCCCGGACGGTGAGCAGCGGGGCCACCGCGCGGACGCCGGGCAGCGCGGCCAGTTCTCCGGCGGTGTCCGGCGCGAACCGTTCGCCGTCGACCAGCAGGTCGCCGGGGACGGCGTGGGCGGCGGCGGTGTCCCGACCGGCCTCGATGCCGGTGGCCACCACTCCGCAGAACGCGGCGGTGGCGACCGCCAGCACCACCACGACAAGCGGTCCGGTGCTGGCCGCCCGGCCGGCGCGGGCGGTGCCGAGGAACGCGACGCTGCCGCGCGCCCGGGCCGTCACGCGGCTGAGCAGCCGCAACGGCCACGGGTACGCGCGCAGCGCCAGCAACGCCGCGGCCACCGCCAGCAGCACCGGCACGGAAACCAGCAGCGGGTCCACCGAACCCGGGGTGAGCCCACGCCGGCGCAGCAGGAACGCCCCGAGCACGGCGACCCCGAGCACGACCACCTCGACGGTGAGCCGCAGCGTCGGTGACCGGCCACCGAGGTCGGCGCGGCCGGCGCCCCGACGGCCGACCGCCAGCGCCGCCAACGGCGGCAGCAGGGTGGCCAGCAGCGCGGCGAGCAGCACCCACCGCGCCGACGCGCCGACGCCCGGCAGCAGGCCGCCGAGCAGCCAGCCGGTCCCGGCCGCCGCCGGCAGCACCAGGACGGACTCGGCCAGACCGCGACGCAGCACGGCGCCGGTCGAGGCACCGCGCGCCCGGATCAGGTGGAACTCGGCACGGCGACGGCGCGCGGCGAGCCGGGCGGCCAGCAGGGAGAGCCCGGCCAGCGTGGCGAGCAGCCCGGCGGCGATGACCGCCAGCAGCGTACGGGCGGCGGCGAGCGCGGCGGCGAAGCGGCGCAGCGGAACGTCCACGCCCTGGGTCAGCGTGACCGAGGCGGGACGGGTCCGCTCCAGCCCGTCGACGCCGGCGATCAACGCGTCGAGCCGGCCGGGGACGAGCCGGTCCGGGGCGATCCGGTAGCGCCAGCCGAAACTCACCGGCCACCCGACCGCGGCGGCGGCGTCCACCCCGGCGTCGGCCGTGTAGGCGACCGCCACGAACGGGTCGCCGTCGCCCTCGGGCGGGGTGAGCCGCAGCATCGACGGCAGCGCGTCCCAGACCCCGTTGCCCGGGTCGTTCGGCCGCCACACGCCGACCAGTTCGACCGGGCGGGACGCCAGCGGGTCGCCGTTCGGGTCGAGCAGCGACAGGCGGAAGCGGTCGCCGGGCGCGACGCCCAGTCCGGTGGCCACCGCCTCCGCGAGCGCCACCTCGATCGCGCCGGCCGCCGTGACGCCACGCTCCGGCCATCGACCGCCGGTCAGCGTGGCGGCCTCGCGCAGGCCGTTGCCGGTGCGCAGGACGAGGTCGATCAGCCCCTTGTCGCCGCGCAGCGTCGAGCCGCGCAGCCGGCCCGGCACGGTGTCCGCGACGTACCAGCGGTCCCCGACGACCTCGCGCACCACGTCGGGCATCCGCTCCTCGATCGCCGCGAGCTGGCCCGCCTGCCCGGCGACCACCGGCTGGAGGGTCGGCGGGAACGTGGTCGGCGCGGTGGTGTACGTGACGTCCCGCAGGGCCACCGGCTGCCCGGCCAGGTACTCGGTCAGGCCCTGGCCGGTGAGCCGGTCGGCGACCCGCGGCACTCCGGTGATCAGCAGCGCGGTCACCACGGTCAGCACGGCGAGCAGCAGGAACTGCCCCGCGTACGCCCGGACCCGGCCGGCGGCGCCCGGCAGCCTCATTGTTCTCCCCCGATCCGGAGCTGCACGGCGGCGATCCGCTGGCGGATGCCGGTGGTGACGACGGCGGCGAAGGCGAGCGCGGCCAGCAGCAGCCCGGCGGCGGTCAGCCCGACCGGCGACCAGGGCACGGTGAAGACCGCCTCGGGCACCGGCCGGCCGGCCGCCGGGGTGAGGATCACCAGCGGCACCATGGTCGCCGCCACCACGGCCCCGACCAGCAGCCCGACGCCGACCCCGATCGCGGCCAGGAACGTCTGCTCGGCGAGGTACGCGCGGGCCAGCAGTCGGCTGGTCGCGCCGAGCGTGGTGAACACGGCGAACTCGGTGAGCCGGCGTCGGGTGGTGGCCCACCCGTCCACGGCCAGGCCGACCAGGGCCAGCAGCACGGACCCGAGCGCGGCGGCGAGCAGCCCGGTGCGGGCGCCCCGCCAGTACGGGTCCCGGGCGGCTTCCTGGGCCACCTGTCGCCGGTCGTGCAGGACGGTGCCGTCGGCTCCGGCGAGCGCCCGCGCGGCGGCGCTGTGGCCGCCCGGCCCGGTCCGCAGCCACCACTCGGCCACCGACCGTACGCCGCCGCGCTGCTGGAGCACCTGGTTGGCGGCGGCGGGCAGGTCGAGGAGCACCCCGTCGCCGTCGGTGCCGGGGACCGCGGCGACCTGCCCGACCACTGTGACGTCCAGCGTCACCTCGGCCAGCGACAGCGTGAGGGAGTCGCCGGTGCCCACGCTCAACGCGCTCGCCACGCCCGGGGTGATCAGCACCGGCACCGGCCGGTCGTCCGCCCGGGGCACCACCGCGAAGCGGGACGGCGGGGTGCCCGCGTACTCCAGCAGTCCTTCGGGCACGCGGAAGCTCCGGGTCCCGTCCAGAGTGGTCGCGGTGGCCTGCGCGGGGCCCTGCGGCCCGGTCGCCGGATCGACCACCCGCCAGGCTCCGGTGAGCGGCAGCGGCAGCGCGCCGCCCCCGGCGTCGGTGAGCCGCAGTCCGTCCACCAGCAGCCGGTAGGAGCTGCCGACCACGTCGCCGCCGTCGGCCTCGAACCCGACCAGCCGCAGCGGCACGCCACCGGTGTCGGGCAGCGTGATCGAGAAGCGCACCGGCCGCCCGTCGCCGTCCGCCTCGACCAGCCGCAGCCGCCAGGCCGCGCCCGCGTCGGTGGCGAACAGCGCGGACACCGCCACCGACGGCGGCGTGTAGGCGGTGTCGACCGGGGTACGGACGGTCCCGGCCAGCGTCCGCGCCCCGGCGGGCAGGGCGGTCCCCGGCGGTTCGCCCCGCCCACCGGCCAACCGGTCCAGCAGCGCGGTGGTGGACGCCCCGCCGTCGGCGTCGTCGAGCCGGACCATCCCGTGCGCGGCGACGGCGTCCAGCGCGACCGCGGTGGCCGGGCGGGCCTCCCGGCCGACCCGGATGTCGTCCCGCCAGGCCGGCAGCACCCGGTCCAGCCCGGGGGCGACGGCCAGCGCGCCGGCCCGTTCGTCGGGGGCGGCACCGTCGCGTTCGGTCAACCGCAGGTCGGTGCCGACCGTGTGCCAGGCCTGGTCCCGCTGCGACCGCTCCCAGGAGGCCACCAGCGACCAGGCCAGCGTGCTGCCGCCGACGGCGAGCGCGAGCAGCAGCACCGGCCCGGCGTGCGGGCGGCGGCCCGCCTGCCACATGCCGAACATGGTCGCGTTCCACGGCCGCCGGTCGACGAGGCGTTCCGCGAGCCGGGTGGTCGGCGGCAGCAGCCGCAGCGCGATCACGGCGCCGGCCAGCACGCCGAGGGTGGGCGCGGCGGCGAGCAGCGGGTCGATGCCGAGGCCGCCGTTCGCGCCGGCCAGCGGCGAGGAGTACTGCCGTAGCTGGGTCCAGGCGAGCACGGCCAGCGCCACCAGGGCCAGGTCGACGCTGGCGCGTTGCACGGCCGCGCCCCGACTCGGCCGGGAGCGGGCCGCCATGTCGGCGACGTAGGTGCCGGCCCGGCGCAGCGCCGGCAGCACCATGGCGAGCAGGCAACCGACCGCGGCGGCGAGCGCCACCAGCCAGACCCGGGCCGCGCCGCCGTCGGCCAGCCCCAGGCCCGCGCCGAGGTGCCGGACCGCCGGCCCGGTCAGCGCCGGGGCCAGCAGCACGGCCGGCGCCACCACCAGCGTCGCCTCGCGTACGGCGAGCCCGGCGAGCTGGCCACGCGCGGCGCCCCGGGCCCGCAGCAGCGCGGTCTGTGCCCGCCGGTCCTCGTTGAGCAGCGCGGCGACCAGCACCAGCGCGTACCCGCCGAGCACCACGATCAGCAGCAGCGGGGTGAGCAGGGCGGACCGGCCCACCAGGTCGGCCCGGCCGAGCCGGTCCACCAGCCGGTCCAGGTGGCTGACCTGCTGCGTGGAGGAACCCAGGCCGGTGGCGTCGGGCAGCCGCCCGGTGACGCCGGCCAGCGCGGCGGTGACGGCGGACAACCGGCCCGGTTCGACGCCGGTCAGGTCCGGGGCGGCCAGCCAGGCCGCCGAGACCGAGCCCGGGAAGGTACGCGCGAAGTCCGCCGGGTCCAGCGCGAACGGCCCGTACGAGGTGCTCGCCGCGTCGCCCTGACTGTCGCCGACGCCCGGGGCGAGCCGCCAGTACGCGTCGGCCGCGTCGCGGGGCCGCCACGTGCCGACGACAGTCACCGCGCCGGCACGTTCCGCTGCCCGGTCGAACAGCGGCACCCGCTCCCCGACCACCAGGCCGAGCCGCGCGGCCACCTTCTCCGGCACGGTCACCTGCAACGGGGTGGCGCCGGGCGTGGGCCACGTCCCGGCGGTCAGCTCGGCGCGCGCCGGCAGGTCGTCCAGCGTGGCGAGGTTGGCGAACATCGGATCGTCGTCGGTGCGGGCGGCGCCCACGTCACCGGTCAGCTCCCGCCCGGTGCCGTAGCGGGCGCCGACGACGCGGACCGGGGCCCCGCCCAGGCCGGCGGCGAACTGCGCCCGGACCGCCCGGTCCCGCTCGGCGAACGCGGTCGCGTCGGCGCCACCGGAGCCGCTGACCAGCAGGCTGCGCTCCTCCGCCGGGGCGGCGTCGAGCACCGCGCGGGCACCCGCCTCGACCGCCCGCCGGTTGTAGTCGGAGAGCCCGGTGACCAGCCCGACCGCGACGAGAGCCGCGACCGCGGCGGCGAGCAGCAGCCCTCGGGCCTCGACCGCCCGCCTCCACACCAGCTTCATCCGACGTCCTCTCCTGGCCCGGGTGAGCCGATGACCAGGAAGACCCGCCACCCCCACGAAAAGGTTCGCGCCCGTTACATGATCGTTACCCCACCCACCCCGGATGCCCGCCGCGTTGATCAAGGGGGTTGCGTCGCCGCGGAGATCGTCGGAGACACCAACCCCTTGATCACGGGCGCGGGGGCGCGCGCCGGGGCGTCAGGCCTGCCGGGGAGGGGCTGTTGGGGGGACGGACGGGGTGGTCAGGAGGGTTTCGGGCGGTCGCGGTCCTTGGAGGGCTGGACGCGTTTCGGCTCGCCGGGCATCTTCGGGTATTCCGGCGGGTAGGGCAGGTCACCGAGACCGTCGGCGGCGTCCCGCTCGGCCCACTCCAGCAGCGGCGTGATGTCCCACGGCGCGTCGTCGATGGCGGCGTGCGGGTCGCCCCGTTCGGCGAACCGGGCCGGCACCGTGCCCAGGTGGAAGTCGTCCGGGTCGACCTCGGGCAGCTCGTCCCACTCGACCGGGGTGGAGACGGTGGCCCGCCCGTTGGCCCGCAGCGACCAGGCGCAGGCGATGGTGCGGTCCCGCGCCATCTGGTTGAAGTCGACGAAGACCCGCTGCCCCCGCTCCTCCTTCCACCAGGCGGTGGTGACCAGCTCGGGTCGGCGTCGTTCCAGCTCCCGGGCCAGCGCGATGGTCGCCCGGCGCACCTCGACGAACGTCCAGCGCGGCTGGATGCGCAGGTAGACGTGTACACCCCGACCGCCGGAGGTCTTCGGCCAACCCGGCACGCCCAGCTCGTCCAGCAGCCCGCGCAGCTCGCCGGCGGCGGTCACCGCGTCGGTGAAGTCGGTGCCGGGCTGCGGGTCGAGGTCGATGCGCAGCTCGTCCGGGCGGTCGGTGTCGGCGGCGCGCACCGGCCAGGGATGGAAGACCACGGTGCCCATCTGCGCCGCCCAGGCCACGTGGGCCAGGTCGGCCGGGCACAGCTCCTGGGCCGTCCGGCCGCTGGGGAAACTGATCTCCGCGGTGCGGATCCACGGGGGTACGCCGCGGGCGGGCACCCGCTTCTGGAAGAACATCTCCCCCTCGATGCCCTGGGGGAAGCGTTGCAGGGTGGTGGGCCGGTCCCGCAGGGCCCGGGTGATCCCCTCACCCACCGCCAGGTAGTAGTGGAAGACGTCCGCCTTGGTGAAGCCGCGCTGCGGGAAGATCACCCGATCCGGGCTGCTCAGCCGCACGGCCCGGCCGGCGACCTCGATCTCCTCGACCGCGCTTCTGCTGCCCGCCATCAGGCGACCATATGCGATGCCACCGACAGTCGACGTACCGTGGAGCGGTGAGTCTTTCCGACAATGAACTGCCCCGCACCGAGGACGAGTGGCGGGTCCGGTTGAGCCCGGCGGAGTTCCGGGTGCTCCGCGAGGCCGGCACCGAGGCGCCCTGGACCGGTGAGTACGTCGACACCAAGACCCCCGGCGTCTACCACTGCCGGGCCTGCGGGGCCGAGTTGTTCCGCAGCGACGACAAGTTCGACTCGCACTGCGGCTGGCCCAGCTTCGACGACGCCATTCCCGGCGCGGTCAAGGAGATCCCGGACAACACGCTCGGCATGCGCCGGGTGGAGATCCGCTGCGCGCGGTGCGACAGCCACCTGGGGCACGTCTTCGAGGGTGAGGGCTTCACCCCGAAGGACACCCGGCACTGCGTCAACTCGATCTCGGTGCGGCTGGAGCCGAGCGACGGCTGACGCGCGGCCCTACAGGCGCAGCAGGCTGCCGGCCTCGTCGACCTGGTCGGCGCTCTCGTCGTCCAGCCACACGCCGCCGGTGGCGAGGTAGCGGAAGCGGTACTCACCCGGGCCGAGCCGTACGGTCACGGTCCGGGTGCCGTCCCGGCGCGGCACCAGCTCGTGCCGGCCGGGCTCCCACCCGTTGAAGCAGCCGACCACGCTGACCGTGCCGGCCGGCGCGGTGCGGGGCAGCGAGAACGTCACCCGGGTCTGGTTGCCGAAGAGCTTGCTGCGCTTGATCACGATTCCTCCCGATTCTCGGCGTCCACCCGGGTCAACGCCCGACACGCCGGGGGCGACACGCCGTCGGACCGCACCGGTTCGCCGGTTCCGGTCACTCCAGCGCGTCGGCTGCCCGACCCTGGGACAAAGGTCCGTTTTCGGGGGGTTTTTCATGGCTGCCTGTGAGGTCTGCGGCAACGACTACTGGATGGCGTTCGAGGTGCGCACGGTCGACGGGGCCCGGCACACGTTCGACTGCTTCGAGTGCGCGGTGCACAAGATGGCACCGATCTGCGAACACTGCCAGATCAAGATCGTCGGGCACGGCGTCGAGGTCTCCGGTCGCTTCTTCTGCTGCGCCCACTGCGCCCGCGCGGTCGAGGGCGACCAGGGCGCCGAGATCCGCGACGCGGTCGGCGCCCGGCCGGCCTGAGCGGAGGGCACGAGCCGGGTGCCGCGTCGGCGAGTCAGGCCCCCGGGAACGGCCGCGCTCCGGCGGCGGAGTTCGTCGAGCTGGCCCAGGAGACCGTGGTCTACCCGGACGCGGCGGTGGCCGCCGACGCCGTACGCCGCATCTTCGAGGTGCTCCAGGCGTGTGACCGCGACGAGGAGGACGGGCAGGTGACCGTCGGCCACACCGCCGTCGACCTGCCGGCCGGGGCGGGCGTGCCGGGCCGCGTGGTCGCCGCCACCATGACGCTGCCGGACGGCACCCGATTCCCGCACCGCTACGGCTGTCTGCACCGGGGCCGGGTGACCTAGTGCGTGGGGGTGTGGACCCGCTCGGCCGCCGCCACCGCGACCTGGTTCGACCGGGCCGCCGTCGCCACCGGCGCCGGCCTGCGCGCGGCGTCGCGCTGACCGCCCGACCCGGACGCACCACACCCACGCCCGGCCCGGCCGGTCGTGCCGGAACGTCGCCGCTAACCTGGCGGGATGTCCGTCGAGTTCCACCTGGCCGGCTTCGCCGAGCTGGACGCCCGCACCTTCCACGACCTGCTCCGGCTGCGCGTCGACGTGTTCGTCGTGGAGCAGGCCTGCGCGTACCCGGAGCTGGACGGTCGGGACGTCGAGCCCGGCACGCGCCATCTCTGGCTGACCCGCGACGGGGCCGTCGTGGCGTACCTGCGGATCCTGGCCGACCCCGACGGCGTGGCACGGATCGGCAGGGTGGCGGTGGCGCCGGCGGCCCGCGGCGCGGGCCTGGCCGGCGCGCTGCTGACCGAGGCGCTGGCCGCGGTGGGCGACCGACCGTGCGTGCTGGAGGCGCAGACGCACCTGGTGGCCTTCTACGCCGGACACGGCTTCACGGTGAGCGGGCCCGGCTACGTCGAGGACGGCATCCCGCACACGCCGATGCGCCGGAATCCAAACTAATTGACGCCTGTCGCTTTCTGTGGCAGCGTGCGGGCGGAGCCGCCACGCGGGAGAGGGCAACTCCCGACAGTCCGGGCGTCGTGCACCGACACCCCACCCCGGAGGCTTCCCATGTCCACTCCGTACCGTCGCCGCATACCGCTCGGCGCGGCGATCCTCGGCGTCTGCGCGGTCGTCGCGGCGCTGCTCACCACCGCGTTCTCCGGCCCGGCCTCGGCGCACGGGTCCGTGGTCGACCCGGCCTCGCGCAACTACGGCTGCTGGCAGCGCTGGGGCAGCGACTTCCAGAACCCGGCGATGGCCACCCAGGACCCGATGTGCTGGCAGGCCTGGCAGGCCGACCCGGCCGCCATGTGGAACTGGAACGGCCTGTTCCGCGAGGGCGTCGCCGGCAACCACCAGGGCGCCATCCCGGACGGCCAGCTGTGCAGCGGCGGGCGCACCTCCAGCGGCCGTTACAACGCGCTCGACACGGTCGGCGCCTGGAAGACCACGCCGATCTCCAACAACTTCCGGATCAAGCTGTACGACCAGGCCAGCCACGGCGCCGACTACATCCGGGTGTACGTGACCAAGCAGGGCTTCAACGCGCTGACCACGCCGCTGCGCTGGAGTGACCTGGAGCAGGTCGGCCAGATCGGCAACACCCCGGCCAGCCAGTGGACGCCCGAGTCGACAGGCGTGTCGATCCAGGTGCCGGCGAACGCGCCGGGCCGCACCGGCCGGCACATCGTCTACACCATCTGGCAGGCCAGCCACCTGGACCAGTCCTACTACCTGTGCAGCGACGTCGACTTCGGTGGCGGCGGCCCGTCGCCGACCGCGTCCCCCACCACCTCGCCCACGGCGTCCCCGACCACGTCGCCGACCGCCAACCCGACCCCGACGTCCACCCCGCCGTCGACGCCGAACCCGGCCGGGGGCTGCACCGCGACCTACCAGATCACCGGTCAGTGGGGCGGCGGCTTCCAGGCCGAGGTGAAGGTCACCAACGGCAGCGGTTCACCGATCCGCGGCTGGTCGGTGAGCTGGAACTACCAGAACGGCCAACAGGTCACCTCGGCGTGGAACGCCACGGTCACCACGAGCGGAACGCTCGTCACCGCACGCAACGTGGCCTACAACGGCGCGCTCGCGGCCGGGGCCAGCACCTCGTTCGGCTTCACCGGCTCGGCGAGCGGAACCAACCCGGTGCCCGGGATCCTCTCCTGCACCACGACCGCCTGACCCACCCGCCCCGCCGCGGGTAAGGCGGGGCCCCCTGTCAACAACAGTTGTTGACAGGGGGCCCGCCTTTCACACCAGGCAGGTGACGATGTCGGCGATGGAACGGCGGCGGCCGGTGTAGAACGGGATCTCCTCACGGACGTGCCGCCGGGCCCGGGACGCCCGCAGGTCGCGCATCAGGTCGACGATGCGGTGCAGCTCGTCGGCCTCGAACGCCAGCATCCACTCGTAGTCGCCGAGCGCGAACGAGGCGACCGTGTTGGCCCGTACGTCCGGATAGCCGCGGGCCATCTTCCCGTGCTCGGCCAGCAGCTCCCGCCGCTCCCCCTCGGGCAGCAGGTACCACTCGTACGAGCGGACGAACGGGTAGACGCAGAGGTAGGCGCGCGGCTCTTCGTCGGCCAGGAACGCCGGGATGTGGCTGCGGTTGAACTCCGCCGGCCGGTGCAGCGCCATCTGCGACCAGACCGGGGTGAGCGCCCGACCCAGCGTGGTGCGGCGGAACCGCAGGTACGCGTCCTGGAGCGCGTCGCTCGACGACGAGTGCCACCAGATCATCAGGTCGGCGTCGGCGCGCAGCCCGGCCACGTCGTACGTGCCCCGGATGGTCACGTCCTTGCCGGCCAGCTCCGCGAAGAGCGACTCGACCTCGTCGACGACGTTCTCCCGCAGCGACGGCAGCGGGCTCGACGCCCGGTACACCGACCACATGGTGTAGCGGATGGTCTCGTTCAGCTCCCGCAGCCGGGCCGCGTTGGTCTGCTCGGTCATGTCGCCGATCCTCCCAGTGCCGTGATGATCTCTTCGGCCGCCGTCTCGCCGGAGCGGACGCAGACCGGAATGCCGACCCCGTCGTAGGCCGCCCCGGCCAGCGCCAGCGTCGGGTGCGCGGCGCGCAGCGCCGCCCGTGCCCCGGCCACCCGGCCGGTGTGCCCCGGCGGGTACTGCGGCAGCGCGCCGCCCCACCGCTGCACGTGCCGGGCCACCGGGTCGGGCAGCGTGGTGCCCAGCGCCGCCGACAGCTCCCGGCGCACGGTGGCGGCCAGGTCGTCGTCGGTGAGCTGGAGCGACGTCTCGTCGCCGTACCGGCCGACCGAGGCGCGGACCAGCGCCGACCCGTCGGGCCGGCGCAGGTGCCCCCACTTGGTGGTGAAGAACGTGGCCGCCTTGATCAGCAGGCCCTCGCCGGCCGGCACCAGGAACCCGGACAGCTCCGGCAGCTCCGGCGCGGGCAGCGCGAGCGTGACCAGCGCGACGCTGGCGTAGTCGAGCGCGCCGACCGGGCCCGCCACCTCGGGCGCCTCGCCGGCCAGCAGCCGGGCCGCCGGCCGGGCCGGCACCGCGAGCAGCACCGCGTCGGCCTCGACGAACTCCGGCTCCCGGGTGGGGCCGACGGTGAGCCGCCAGCCGTCCGGCGCGCGGCGCAGTTCCCGCACCGCCGCGTCCCGGCGGATCGTCGCCCCGCTGGCCCGCGCCGCCGCCTCGACGAGCGTGCTCAGCCCGCCGGCCAGGGTGCCGAAGACCGGTGCGCCGGGCGCGCGCGGCGCGGCGGCCTGCGCGGCGCGTACCGCACCGACGAGTGTGTGCTCCCGACGGGCCGCGCGGGCCAGCGCCGGCATGGTGGTGACCAGGGAGAGGTCGTCGGCGCGGCCGGCGTACACGCCGCCGAGCATCGGGTCGACCAGCCGGTCCACCACGGCGTCGCCGAGCCGCTCCCGGACCAGCCGGCCGACCGCGAGGTCCTCGCCGGGGGCCAGCAGCGGGCGGCCCGCGTCCCGGTCGGCGTCCGCCGCCGGCCGCGCCACCGCCGCCACCTTCGCCAGATCCCCGGGTACGCCGACGAGCGTGCCGCCCGGCACCGGGCGCAGCCCGCCGTCGACAAGCAGGGCGGCCTGCCCGACGGTCGGGTGCACGAGCTGCGCGGCCAGGTCGAGGCGGCGCGCGAGGGTCACCGCGGCCGACTCCCCGCCGGCCGGGTCGCGCATCAGGAACGACTCGGCCCCGAACTCGACCGGCCCGCCGGCCAGCTCACCGGTGCGCAGCTTGCCGCCGAGCCGGCCGGACTGCTCGTACACGGTGATCTCGGTGCCGGCGGGGGCACGGTCGCGCAACCGGACGGCGGCGGCCAGCCCGGTGATCCCGCCACCGACGATCGCCACCCGCCACGGCCGCGCCACGGCTCCCCCTAGCGGGCCGGTCGCGCGGACAGCTCGTGCACCAGCGCGACCACCCGGGTCAGCACGTCGGGGTCGGTCTCCGGCAGGACGCCGTGACCGAGGTTGAACACGTGGCCGGGCGCGGCGCGGCCCTGCTCGACGATGCGCCGCACCTCGGCCTCGACCACCGGCCAGGGCGCGAGCAGCACGGCCGGGTCGAGGTTGCCCTGCACCGCCTTGTCCGGGCCGATCCGGCCGGTGGCGACGTCCAGCGGCGTACGCCAGTCGACGCCGACCACGTCGGCGCCGGCCTCGCCCATCGCGGTGAGCAGCTCGCCGGTGCCGACCCCGAAGTGGATGCGCGGCACGCCGACGCTCGCCAACCCACCGAGCACGGACGCCGAGTGGGGCAGCACGAAGCGGCGGTAGTCGGCCTCGGAGAGCGCACCGGCCCACGAGTCGAAGAGCTGCACCGCGGAGACGCCCGCCTCGATCTGCACCCGCAGGAACGACAGCGTCACCTCGGCCAGCCGCGCGCAGAGCGCGTGCCACAGGTCGGGGTCGCCGTACATCAGCGCCTTGGTCTTCGCGTGGGTCCGCGACGGACCGCCCTCGACCAGGTAGCTGGCCAGCGTGAACGGCGCGCCGGCGAAGCCGATCAGCGGGGTGTCGCCCAGCTCGGCGACGAGCAGCCGGACCGCCTCGTCCACGTAGGACACCTCGTCGCGGCCGATCGGGGCGATCCGCTCCACGTCGGCGGCGGTGCGCACCGGCTCGGCCACCACCGGCCCGGTTCCGGGCACGATGTCCAGGTCGATCCCGGCCGCGGCCACCGGCACCACGATGTCGCTGAACAGGATCGCCGCGTCCACCCCGTGCCGACGGACCGGCTGGAGGGTGATCTCGGTGACCAGCTCGGGGCGGCGGCACGACTCCAGCATCGGCACGCTGGCCCGGATCTCGCGGTACTCCGGCAGGGACCGGCCGGCCTGGCGCATGAACCAGACCGGGGTGTGCGGGACCGGCTCGCGCCGGCAGGCGCGCACGAACGGCGAGTCGGCCGGCCCGCCGCGGCGGGGTTCTCCGTCTCGGGCGGCAGTGCCCGTGGTGTCGGTGGTCATCGCGGCAATCGTGCCACGTCCGCCGTCGACCCCCACGCCCGCCGCCCGCATGTGTGACGAGCCTCGTCCGACGCGTCCGGCCCGGCGCGGCACGTCGCACCCGCGACGCGCCCGGCGCGGCGTCACCCGCCGAGCGGCGCAGGCGGCATAGGCTGCCGGCATGGCCCCCCCGATCGCGCTCCCGGAAACGTTCGCTCGCGCGGTCGCGGGGCTGCGGTCGGCCACACCCCGGCCGGAGATCCTGCTGGAGGAGGTGGGCGCTCCGCAGCGGCTGGCCCCGTACGCGTTCGCCCTCTCCGCAGCGGTCATGCGCGACGACGACGAGATCGCCAGTGGCCGGCTGATCCTGCTGCACGACCCGGCCGGGCACGACGCCTGGCAGGGCACGCTGCGCCTGGTCACGTACGTCACCGCCGAGCTGGAGGTCGACCTGGCCAGCGACCCGCTGCTGCCCGGCGTGGGCTGGACCTGGCTGACCGACGCGCTGGACGCGCAGGGCGCCGGGCACCGGGCGATCGGCGGCACGGTCACCCAGACGCTCTCCACCCGCTTCGGTGAGCTGGCCGGGCCGCCCGCCGCCGGCGACATCGAGATCCGCGCCTCCTGGACGCCGCTGCGCGCCGACCTGGGCCCGCACCTGCTCGGCTGGTGCACGCTGCTGGCCTCGACGGCCGGCCTGCCCCCACCGGGCGTCACCGCGCTGCCCACCCGCCGCGCCGCCGGCGCCGCCTGATCCCCGCCCCTCCCCCAGCCCTGTTGATCATAAAGTTGGCGGTCGCCGTGGAGATCCGCAGCGCCGCCAACTTCATGATCGATCAGGAGGGTGGGGCTCAGAGGTAGTTCTCGGCCTCGTCGCAGATCTTGTCGAGGCCCTTGTTGGCCGCCTCGAAGCCCGCCTTGTCACCCCGTGACGCCGCGGTGATGGCGGTGGTCAGCTTGTTCAGGCAGTTCGCGATGACCTTCTTCTGCCGGGCCTGCTCGTCCCGGTCGTTCTTGGTGCCGGTCAGGTCCTGCTCGGTGTCGGCCAGCCGTTCCTGGACCGCCTTGACCTCACCCTTGAGCTTCTCGATCTCCCGCTGGTTCGCCGAGATGGTGCCGTCGCGCTGGCTGACCTGCCGCTCGGCGCTGGTCAGCTTGCCGTTGGTGGTGACGTAGAGGCCGGTCATCACGCCGCCGAGGACGAGGAGCAACCCGGCGACGAGGGCGAGGATCAGCGTGCTCCGGCCCCGGCCACCGCCGGTCGGCGTACCCGCCGGCATGCCGTAACCGGCCGGGCCGTACGCAGGCGCGGCACCGGGCGGACCGGACATCGGCTGCGGACCGTAACCGGGTCCGGAGACCGGCGGCGCCGACATCGGCTGCGTCGGAGCGGGGACGGGGGCGGCGCCCGGCGGGTACGCGCCCGGACCGGGGCCGCCGGAACCGTACCCGCCCGGGCCGTGCCCGGCCGGCTCCGGCGCGTACTGCCCGGGCACGGGCGGCTGCGGCCGGGTGGGGTCGGGCTGCGGCGGGCCGTACGGCGGGGGCGAGGGCTGGCTCCCGTACTGGTTGCCGTAGACCGTGCCGCCCGGCGGCTGGGGCGGGTACCCCTCCGCTCCGGTCGGTGGCTGGGACATGTCGTTCCTCCAGATGTACTGGTCCCCGCGGGGTGGCCCGGAGGGCCGGGGTCGAGGGGGCGTGGTCGGGGCCACACCCGCACGGCGCGGTGGCCGCGACTCAGCAGAGTTTGAAGCGGTCGCAGGCGGTCTTGATCGGCACCGCCAGCCCGATGCCCTCGGCGTCGCGGGCCTTGGCCGTGGCGATGCCGACGACCTCCTTCGACCCGTTGATCACCGGACCGCCGGAGTTGCCGGGATTGATCGGCGCGTCGAACTGGATCACCGGACCGGAGCCTCCCTCGTCCTTGCGGAACGCGCTCACCACACCGGTGGTGACGCTGTCCTGGAGGCCGAGTGGGGCGCCGACCACCACGATCTGCTGGCCGGACTTCACCGGCGTCCGGGCCGCGACCAGGCCGCCGAACGTCGCGGTGGTGCGCAACCGCGCCAGGTCCTTGTCCTTGTCGGTGTCGACGATGGTCGCCTCGAACCGCTGGTCGGTGCGTTCCAGGAACACCTTGCGCTCGCCGGCGGCGAAGACCGACTCCACCACGTGGAAGTTGGTGAGCAGCGTGGTGCCACCGCCGGCCGGCGCCTTGCCGACCGCGAACGCCGTACCGGTGAACTGGCCGGCCCGGACCCGGAACACGCTGGGCAGCACCGCGCTGGCCACCGCCTCGGGATTGAACGCGGCGCCGGCCTGCTTCTCCAGGCTCCCGGCGCGCTGCTCCAGCCCGTCGAACCGGCGGGCGTCCGCGCCCTGCGCCTCGGCCGTCCGCCGGTCGGCGGCGGCAAGTCGGTCGTCGAGCCGGTGGATCTGGTACGCCTGCACGCCGGTGACCACGGCCAGCACACCGGCCAGCACGAGCGCCACCACCGCCGTCCGGCCCCGGCGGCGGGACGGGCCGGGGCCACCGGCGAGCGGCGGTGCGCCGAACCCGGCCGGCCCGGACCCGCCGACCGGATAGGCCGACCCCGGCGTCGGCTGCCCCGGATACGCCGGGCCCGACGTCGGCTGACCCGGATACGCCGGACCCGACGTCGGCTGCCCGGGATAGGCCGGACCCGACGTCGGCTGCCCGGGATACGCCGGGCCGGACACCGGCTGACCGGCGGACGACGGGCCCGGGGCGGGTCGGGACGGGTACGCCGGGCCCGCCGTGGGCTGGCCCGGCCAGGCCGGCGCGGACACCGGCTGACCGGGATACGTCGCCGGGGCGCCCGGCGGTGCCGGCTGGGCCGAGCCGGCGGACGGCGGGTACGCCGGGCTCACGGACGGCGGCTGGGCAGTACCGGAGTTCGGCTGGACCGGCACCGGTGGCGCCGCGTGCGCCCCGCCGAACGGCGGCCCGGCGGCGTCGCCGCGGGTCGGGTACGTCGCGACAGGACCCGCCGAGGCCGCCACCGGGGCGGCGCCGTACGCCGGGTGGGTCGGACCGGCCGTCGACGACGGGTGACCCGCGCCGGACGGCGGTCGGCCGACATGGCCGGCCCCGCCACCCCGGGCCGGGTCGGGCGCGGCAGCGCCCCAGGCTGGGTCGGGCGCGGCGGCGCCCCAGGCTGGGTCGGGCGCGGCAGCGCCCCAGGCTGGGTCGGGCGCGGCAGCGCCCCGGGACCAGTCGGATTCGGTGGGCGCACCGGGGAACGGGGCCGCCCGGCCGGGTGGAGCGATGCGCGGCGGCAGTGGCCCCGGCCGGCCGGGGGTTCCGTCGCCACCCTGCCCCGGGACACCGTCGCCGGTGTCGTACCCGCCTGCCATGATCGCCTGTCCTCCCCCGCCGGCTCCGCCGACGCCCCGACCGTCACCCGGCCGCCCCCGCGCCGCTCACGGCTCGATGGACCGTACCGGCGGGAACGGGGTTTGTCTTCCCCGTTGTCCGACCCTCTCACCCCCGCGCAACCCGGCCCGTTCCGGACACCTGGCGGACATCTCGTCGACACGCACCGGACCGGCTGCGCGCACCGGATCGTCCGGCCCACTAGGGTTGTCAGGTGACCGACGAACCACCCCTGCGCCGTCGGGCCGCCGAAAGCCGTACGGGAGAGGTGTCTCCGCATCCGTCGACGGCCGTGCCGGAGCCGGCGGGCGCGGGGACCGAGACCGACGCGAGCGCAGCCGTCCCGCTGACCGCCCCGCGCGACGGCACCCCCGCGCCGGTGGCCACCCCACGTGAGCTCGACGCGGTCGTGACCCGCTTCGCGGCCGGCACCGGCCCGGTGGCCCTGGACGCCGAGCGCGCCTCCGGCTACCGCTACAGCCAGCGGGCCTACCTGGTGCAGCTACGCCGGGCCGGCGCCGGCACCACGTTGATCGATCCGCTGCCGCTGCCCGACCTGTCCACGCTCGACGCGGCGATCGCCGAGGCGGAGTGGGTGCTGCACGCGGCGAGCCAGGATCTCGCCTGCCTGGCCGAGTTGGGGCTGCGCCCGCGCCGGCTGTTCGACACCGAACTGGCCGCCCGGCTGGCTGGTTTCGAGCGGGTCGGCCTGGCCGCGCTGACCGAACAGCTGCTCGGCTTCAGCCTGGAAAAGCACCACTCCGCCGCCGACTGGTCCAGCCGGCCGCTGCCGGAGTCCTGGCTGACGTACGCGGCCCTGGACGTGGAGCTGCTTGTCGACCTGCGCGACGCGCTCGACGCCGAACTCGACCAGCAGGGCAAGTCCGGCTGGGCGGCGGAGGAGTTCGCCGCGCTGGTGCGCAACGGCGCCCGCCCGCCCCGGGTCCGCGCCGAGCCGTGGCGACGCACGTCCGGCATCCACCGGGTCCGCGGCGCCCGCGCCCAGGCCCGGGTGCGTTCCCTCTGGTACGCGCGGGACCAGATCGCCGCCCGTCGGGACGCCGCGCCGGGGCGGGTGCTGCCCGACTCGGCCATCGTGGCGGCGGCCGAGCTGGACCCGAAGGACGAGAAGACGCTGCTGACCCTGCCCGGGTTCGGTGGTCGCTCGGTGCGCCGGCTGGCGCGTACCTGGTTGGCGGCGTTGGACGACGCACGCCAACTGCCGGACGACGCGTTGCCGGTGAGTCCGACGGTGGAGGGCCCGCCGCCGCCGCACCGGTGGGCGGAGCGCGACCCGGTCGCGGCGGGCCGGTTGGCCCGCTGCCGCGAGGTGGTGGTCGGCACCGCGTCGGCGCACCGGCTGCCGGCGGAGAACCTGATCGCGCCGGACTCGATCCGCCGGTTGGCCTGGCAGCCGCCGGAGGAGGTCACCGACGACACGGTGGCGGAGACCCTGCGCACGCTGGGTGCCCGCGAGTGGCAACTCGGCCTGCTCCTGCCGGCGCTCACCGAGGCGTTGCGCACCCCGGCGTCCTGAGCCGACCCGACGCGGGTTGTGAGGTGGGCCACACGGGGGGTGGTGACGCCGCTGGTTACTGGCGAGTAGCATCCGGAGAAATGGCCAGTGCCGAGGGAGGCTCCAAGTGCCCCGTGAAGTCCGAGATGTCGTCTTCGTCGACGGCGTCCGAACGCCGTTCGGCAAGGCGGGTGGGATGTACGCCAACACCCGCGCCGACGACCTGGTGATCCGCTGCATCCGTGAGCTGATGCGCCGCAACCCGCAGCTCCCGCCGGAGAAGGTGGAGGAGGTGGCGATCGCCGCCACCACCCAGATCGGCGACCAGGGCCTGACCATCGGCCGCACCGCCGCCCTGCTGTCCGGCCTGCCCAAGACCGTGCCCGGCTTCGCCATCGACCGGATGTGCGCCGGCGCGATGACCGCCGTCACCACCGTGGCCTCCGGCATCGCCGTGGGCGCGTACGACGTGGCCATCGCCGGCGGCGTGGAGCACATGGGCCGCCACCCGATGGGCGAGGGCGTCGACCCCAACCCGCGGATCGTCGCGGAGAAGCTGGTCGACCCGTCCGCCCTGGTGATGGGCGCCACCGCGGAGAACCTCCACGACCGGGTCCCGCACATCACCAAGGAGCGCACCGACGCGTTCGCGCTCGCCTCGCAGCAGAAGACCGCCAAGGCGTACGCCAACGGCAAGCTCCAGGGCGACCTGGTGCCGGTGGCCATCCGCGACGGCGACGGCGGCTGGGGCCTGGCGACCGTGGACGAGGCGCCGCGGGACACCTCGCTTGCGAAGCTGGCCGGCCTGAAGACCCCGTTCCGCCCGCACGGCAAGGTCACCGCGGGCAACGCGGCCGGCCTGAACGACGGCGCCACCGCCGCGCTGCTGGTCGCCGAGGAGACCGCCCGTGAGCTGGGCCTGCCGGTCGGCATGCGGCTGGTGTCGTACGGCTTCGTGGGCGTCGAGCCCGAGGTGATGGGCGTCGGCCCGATCCCCTCCACCGAGAAGGCGCTGCGCATCGCCGGCCTGAGCATCGACGACATCGGCCTGTTCGAGCTGAACGAGGCGTTCGCGGTGCAGGTGCTCGCCTTCCTCGACCACTTCGGCATCGCCGACGACGACCCGCGGGTCAACGCCTGGGGCGGTGCCATCGCCATCGGGCACCCGCTCGCGTCCTCCGGCGTGCGGCTGATGACCCAGCTCGCCCGGCAGTTCGCCGAGCACCCCGAGGTCCGCTACGGCGTCACCGCCATGTGCATCGGCATCGGCATGGGCGGCACCGTGATCTGGGAGAACCCGAACTGGAAGGGTGACGACAAGTGAGTCTCGCGGCACCGAACGAGGTCGTCACCAAGGCGCTGCTGCGTCAGGTGGCCGTACCGGGGCTGGACCGGCCGGCCGCCCTGATCACCCTGGACAACGGCTTCGACCACACCAAGCCGAACAGTTTCGGCCCGGGCGGCCTGACCAGCCTGGACGAGGCGATCACCGCCGCCCTGGCGGCGGACCCGGCGTTCGTCGCGGTCACCGGCAAGCCGTACATCTTCTGCGTGGGCGCGGACATCACCAGCCTGCCCCAGCTGGAGAACCGCGAGCAGGCGCTGGAGGTCGGCCGGCTCGGCCACCGGGTCTTCGCCCGGCTCAAGGACAGCGACGTCCCGACGTTCGCGTTCGTCAACGGCGCGGCCATGGGCGGTGGCCTGGAGCTTGCGCTGCACTGCCACTACCGGACGCTGTCGGCCGGCGCGGCGGCCCTGGCGCTGCCCGAGGTCTCGCTCGGCCTGGTGCCCGGCTGGGGCGGCACCCAGCTGCTGCCGAACCTGATCGGCATCCCGGCCGCGACCCAGGTGATCCTGCAGAACCCGCTGATGCAGAACCGGATGCTCAAGCCGAAGCAGGCGGCCGAGATGGGCATCGCGGACGTGCTGCTGGAGCCCGCCGACTTCCTGGAGCGGTCGCTGGAGTGGGCCGCCGGCGTGGTCCGGGGCGAGGTCACCGTGACCCGCCCCGAGGTCGACAAGGACATGTGGGCGGGCGTGCTCTACTTCGCCCGGCAGACCCTCGACCAGCGGCTGCACGGCGCGGTCCCGGCCGCGTACAAGGCGTTGGACCTGCTGGAGACCGCGAAGGACGCGGACTTCGCCACCGGCACCGCCGCGGAGGACGAGGCGCTCGCCGACCTGGTCTTCTCCGAGGAGCTGCGCAGCGGCCTGTACGCGTTCGACCTGGTGCAGCGGCGGGCCAAGCGCCCGGCCGGCGCACCGGACAAGGGCCTGGCCCGGCCGGTGACCAAGGTGGGCATCGTCGGCGCCGGCCTGATGGCCAGCCAGCTCGCGCTGCTGTTCGCCCGCCGGCTCCAGGTGCCGGTGGTGCTGACCGACCTTGATCAGTCCCGGGTGGACCAGGGCGTGGCCTACGTGCACACCCAGATCGAGAAGGCCGTGAGCAAGGGCCGGATGGACAAGGGCACCGCCGCCAAGCTGTACGGCCTGGTGTCCGGCTCGGTCGACAAGTCCGTGTTCGCCGACGCCGACTTCGTCATCGAGGCCGTGTTCGAGGACCTGGGCGTCAAGAAGCAGGTCTGGGCCGAGCTGGAGAAGATCGTCGCGCCGGAGGCGGTGCTCGCCACCAACACCAGCTCGCTGTCGATCACCGAGATGGCGGCCGACCTCGAGCACCCGGAGCGGGTCGTCGGCTTCCACTTCTTCAACCCGGTGGCGGTGCTGCCGCTGCTGGAGATCGTCCGCGGCGAGCGCACCGACGACGCCACGCTGGCCACCGCGTTCGCGGTCGGCAAGCAGCTCAAGAAGTCGTCGGTGCTGGTGAAGGACGCCCCGGCGTTCGTGGTGAACCGGCTGCTGACCCGCTTCCTCGGCACCGTCTTCGCCGCCGTCGACGCCGGCACCCCGCTGGACGTCGCGGACAGCGCGCTGGACCCGCTGGGCCTGCCGATGCGCCCGCTCGCGCTGCTCCAGCTCGTCGGGCCGGCGGTGGCGTACCACGTGGGCGGCACGCTGCACGCCGCGTTCCCGGAGCGGTACGCGGTCAGCGAGAACCTCAAGCGGATCGCCGACTCGGGCCAGCCGATCGTGGTCGACGACCAGGTCAACGAGGACGTCGCCAAGCTGCTCGTGGTCGGCGACCAGCCGCTCACCGCCGAGCAGGTCCGGCAGAACGCGCTCGACGCACTGGCCGAGGAGATCGGGCTGATGCTCGACGAGGGTGTCGTCGCCGAGGCGCAGGACATCGACCTGTGCATGATCCTCGGCGCCGGCTGGCCCTTCCACCTGGGCGGCGTCACGCCGTACCTGGACCGGACCGGCACCTCGGAGCGGGTGACCGGCCGGCGGTTCCTGCCACGCGGTGTGGCCAGCCTGCGCTGACCGGTCCACGCCATCGATCGCGGTGGTCGCGCCGTCCGTTCCGGACGGTGCGGCCACCGCGATCGGCGTTCCGGGACCGGTCACGGGACGGTTCCGGTTTCGTCACACCGCCCTTGGCCGGACAGCGGGGTGTCGGCGGCTCTGGCTACGATCACGCGTCCAGAATCTTCACAGGAGCTGCCTTCATGTCCCAGCCGCCGTCCAATCCCTACCCCGGCCACAACCCCTCCCCCTCCGCGCAGCCGGGTGGCTACCAGCCGCCGCAGCAGCCGCAGTACGGCGGCGACTACCCGCCGGCCCCGCAGCAGCAGTACGGCGGTGACCAGTTCGGCGCCCCGGTCCCGCCGAAGAAGAAGTTCGGGGTCGGCAAGATCCTGCTGATCGTGCTGGCCGTGGTGCTGGTGCTCTGCGTCGGCGGCGGCGTCGCCTTCTGGCTCGCCGCCGGTGACGACGTCAAGGACGTCGTCACCGCCACCAAGACCCGGGTCGTCGAGCCGACCACGCTGGGCGGCCGGCCGAAGGCGACCGAGCCGCAGCTCCAGTCGACCGCGCTCCAGATGAAGTCCGAGCTCGGCAAGGACGTGCCGAACGCGACCAGCACGGCGGGCGCGTTCTACGGCGACCCGGCCAAGAAGGACCTGGTCATGATCGTCGCCGTCTCCGGCGTCATCGCCGACCCGAAGAAGGAGATGGCGGACGCCATCACGGCGGTCACCCCGCAGTTGGGCACCAAGGAGTTCAAGACGGTGGACGCCGGCCCGCTCGGTGGCGACGCCAAGTGCGGCGACGGCAAGGCGCAGGAGGTCCCGGTGGCCGTCTGCGTCTGGTCCGACAAGGGCAGCCTCGGCATGGTGGTCGTCTACTTCAAGACCGCGGCCGAGTTCCAGTCGGAGTTCGTCACCCTGCGCGGTGAGATCGAGAAGCAGGACTGACACCGGTCGGAGCGCCGGGCCCCCGCCGTCGGCGGGGGCCCGGCGCCGTTTCCGGGTCAGGCCGACGCGGCGCGTTCCGCCGCCGAGCGGCAGACACAGAACTCGTTGCCCTCCGGGTCGGCGAGCACCACCCAGCCGGTGCCGTCCGGCCGACGCCGGTCGGCGACGAACGTCGCGCCGAGTGCGCGCAGCCGGACGACCTCGGTGTCCCGGGTGCCCTCGGCCGGCTGGAGGTCGAGGTGGAACGCGCCCTTGCCGTGGCGCTCGCCCACCTCGACGAAGAGCAGGTCGGGGCCGTGCCCGTCGGGTGCGACGAGGACGGCCTCCGGGTCGCCCGGGTGGTCGTCGTCGTGCCGCTCGCGGTCGAGCACGCGGCCCCACCATCCGGCCAGGGCGTACGGGTCGTCGGATTCGACGGTCACACAGTGGATCCGTGCAGTCACGGGGTTTCCTCCGATGCGGGATGCGCCCCGCCGGAGTGCGACGGTCAGCGGGACATGCGGGGCGCGGGACGGTTCGACATTGACATCACCACACCCCCTTCCGCCTCTCGGCTGACGCCATGATCGTGCCACCGTCGCCGCCCCCTGGCAAGGAGGGGCCCTTGTCGACAGTGGGTGTCGACAAGGGGCCCCTCCTCTACCGGAGCGGTCAGGAAGGGGCCCCTCGTTACCCGCTCACGGGCCGGGGAACACCGCCTTCGCCCGCCAGTCGACGCCGTCGACCGCCGGGCCGCTGCGCACCGTGAACGTGGCACCGGGCGCGCCGTTGAGCCAGTCGGTGGCCGACAGGTCACCGGTGGCCCGGTTGACCTTGTAGAGCGTGCCGCCGGCCACGAACACCGCGCCCGCGTCGGCGAGCCCGCCCGAGCCGGCCACCGTGAACCGGTCCGCGCCGACCGCACCGCTGTCCGGGGTGAACCAGCGCCAGAACAGGCCGCTCTGCCCGGCGAGCGTGTAGTAGAGCCGACCACCGGAGTGGAACATGCCGGTCACGTTGGGGATCTCGGCGTAGAAGCCGGTGGTCACCCCGGCGTACGTCTGGCCGGCCGGACCGGAGTCGGTCTCCACCGTGTCCCAGTAGGCGTCGTGGTAGGGGTCGACAAGCGCCGGGGCGCCGAACGTGGTCCCGTCGAACGTGCGCCGCCACAGCGCGCCGTCCATCCCGTAGAAGAGCGTGCCGCCGACCCAGAACGCGCCCCGCGCGGTGGACCAGGCGGTGCCGTCCGGGTTCGCCACCGGGCTCGGCGCGCCGACCGTGGTCGTCCCGTCGTACGAGCGGGCCTGCACCTCGTCGCCGGTGCCGGCCGGCGGTGCGCCGGTCTTCACGATCTCGATGCCGTCGACCAGCGGGTTCTCCACCACGTGACGGAACTCCAGGTCGACGGTGCCGTCGCTGACCACGATGAACTCGCGCATGGTGCCCACGTTGTGCCCGACGGCGGCGGACAGGTCGAGGTCGTCGAGGACGGTGGCGCCCTCCAGCGCCACGTCGAAGACGCGGGAGCCGGCGGCGGCGGTGCCGTCGTACCGGTTGGCCAGGTAGAGCCGGACCCGCACCTCGGTCCCGGTGGGCACCGGGAACTGCCAGGTCATCTCCGGCGCGCCGGCCGGGTCGTACCGTTCGTCGCTGTAGAGGGCGGCCGGCGTGCCGGCCGGCACGGTCGCGTCCAGCGCGCCCACCGCGGCGAAGCCGGCGGCGGAGCTGCCGCTGTTGTGGTACGGGCTGGGGTTGCCGCTGTCGTCGGCGGCCCAGTCCGGCCCGTCGTCGGTGGCGACGACCAGCGGCCCGCCGGCGTTGACCCGGTACAGCACGTTGGTGGGCTTCGGCACGCCGGCCTGGTAGACGGCGCCGGGCAGGGTGGGCTCGGTGGTCGGGTGCGGGGCCGTGCCGCCGGCCAGCGGGAAGAACGCGATCCGCTCCCGGCGGTACTGGAAGTTGCCGATCCACGAGGTGTCGCCGCCGACCCACAGCCCGCTCGGGGTGACGAGCATCTCGGAGGCCCCGATGCCGCGCGGGTGGCGGCCCGGGTTCCAGGACAGCGGCAGGCCGGTACGCGGGTCGAGCGCGGCGATGCTGGGCCGGCCGACCGCGCCGGCCCGGGCGTTGTCGCCGCCGGCGCTGTTGTTCAGCCAGCGGAAGTGGCCGCCCACGTAGACGGCCTGCTCGCTGACCGCGACCGAGAGGAACGTGTCGCCGCCGGTGTAGTCGATCCAGGTGGGCTGCGCGTCGGTGGCGGTCGTGCCGGCCTCGAAGCGGGCCGCGGCGTCGCAGAGCGTGCCGCCGTTCGGCGCGCCGGTGGTGACCACCACGAAGTAGCTGCTGTCCGGCGCGTACGCGACGTCCCGCATGTACGAGTCGAACGCCCACCACGCGCAGCGCGGCGTGTAGCGGCTGGTGTTCCAGGCGGCCACGGTGGCGGCGGTGGCGCCCAGGTCGAGCTGGACGATCTGGTCGTGCAGCACCCCGTCGGCCTTCTTGAAGTTGCCGATCACCACGAGCCTCGTGCCGTCCGGGGAGAGCGCCATCTTCTCCACCCCGACGCCGGCGTTGGAGCCGCTGACCCCGTCGTAGTTGTGGTGCTCGGTCAGCGCGGTGGTCAGGTAGCTGTCCACCGCGCCGGTGGTGGCGTTGAGCGAGGCCAGCCCGCCGCGCGGGTTGGGGTTGCCGGCGGTGGTGAAGATGCCGCCGACCAGCAGCCGGTTGCCGGCCAGCGCGATGTCGTTGACCAGCCCGTTGAACGCCGGCGGAGCGAAGCTGGTGACCAGCGCGCCGGTGGCGACGTCGAGCAGCGCCACCTTGCGCCGGGTCACCCCGTTGACGGTGTTGAACTTGCCGGCGACGAAGACCGTGCCGGCGGTCGGGCCGGCGACGACCGCGTACACCTCGTTGTCGACCGACGGCGCGAACGCGGTGTCGACGACACCGGTGGCCTTGTCGAAGGCGAGCAGGTAGTTGCGGGTGATGTCGACGGTGACCCCGCGGTTCTGCACCCGGGTGAACGAGCCGGCCACGATGATCTTCGTGCCGGCGTCGTGGATCGCGTCGACGGTGCCGTCCTGGATGTTCGGCGAGGCGGTGGCGGGGACGGCCTTGACCACGGTGGTGTGGTCGGGCGCGGCGCCGGCGGGGGCGGCCGGGGCCAGGCCGGCCGCGGTCAACGCGACGGCGGCGAGGGCCGCGAGGGCGCGGCGGCGCGAGGCCGAGGGGTGGGTCACGGGCAGCTCCGTAGGTCAGGCGGTGAGGCGTGTCGCACCGCTCACCCTGAGCCACGCTCGCGGCGTCGTCCAGCGCCGGGCCGGCTTTCTGACCGACCACCGCGCCGCCACGCCCGACCACCCGCCACGGGCGGGCGGGACAGCGGGCCCGACCGCACGAACAGGTGGGGACGGGTGGCCGGCCGGGCGGACGCGGATCGGCGGTCAGGTGGCCGACGGCGGGTCGGCCGACGGAAGCGTGACGGTCACCTCCAGGCCGCCGCCGGGCTGCGGGACCGCCTTCACGGTGCCGCCGTGCGCGTCGCAGACCGCCCGGACGATGGACAGGCCGAGGCCGGAGCCGCGCGCCCCGGTGCGTTCCTGCCCGCCGCGCCGGAACGGCTCGAACAGGCCGGGCACCTCGGCCGGGGCGACCTCGAAGCCGGTGTTCCCCACCACCAGCCAGGACCGCTGCCCGTCGGTGCCGGTACGCACCCACATCCGGCCGTGCAGGTGGTTGTAGCGGACCGCGTTCTCCACCAGGTTGCCGGCCAACCGGTCGAGCAGCCCCGGGTCACCGACCACCGGCGCGGGGCGCAGCGAGGTGTGCACCTTCAGCCCGATCCGCTCCACCTCGCGGGCCACCGCGGAGAGCGCGTTGGCGGTGCCCACGGCGAGGTCGCACTCGGCGCGGCGGGCCAACCGCCGGCCGGTCTGCGCCTCGCTGCGGGCCAGCACCAGCAGCGCGTCCACCAGGCCGTTGGCCCGTTCGGACGCTTCCCGCACCACGCCGGCCATCCGCCGGTACTCGGCCAGGTCGGCGTCGTCGTCGCTGAGCGTCACGTCGATCTCGGTACGCATCACCGCCAGCGGTGTCCGCAGCTCGTGCGAGGCGTTCGCGACGAACCGCTTCTGCGCCTCGAACGCGGCGGTGATCCGGTCCAGCATGGCGTCGAACGTCTCGGCCAGCTCGGCCACCTCGTCGTCCGCGCCGGACCAGCCGATCCGTTCGTCGAGTGTGGTCTCGCCGAGCCGGCGGGCGGTGGCGGTGACCTGGTGCAGCGGGCGCAGCGCGCGGCCGGCCACCAGGTACGCCCCGGCCACCCCGACGACGCTGATCGCCAGCAGCGCCAGCAGGCCCTTGAACAGCAGCTCCCGGGACGCGGCGTCGACCAGTTGCCGCTGCCACTGCCCGGCGTCGAGCGTGCGGCCGTCGGTGAGCACCACGGTGGTGCCGGGCAGCAGCTCGTCGGTGGGGCGCAGCGCGTCGCGGACCAGCAGCCAGGCCAGCAGCACCAGGATCGCCCCGGCGCCGACCAGGAGCACGCCGTTGAGCAGCGTGAGCCGCAGCCGCAGCGTCGGCCGGACCGTTCCCCCGATCATCGCGAGCGCTCGATCCGGTAGCCCGCGCCGACCACGGTGTCGATCAGCGGTGGGTCGCCGAGCTTCTTGCGCAGCGTCATCACGGTGACCCGGACGATGGTGGTGAACGGGTCGGTGTTGGCGTCCCAGACCCGTTCCAGCAGCTCCTCGCTGGACACCACCGCGCCGCGGGCCCGGAGCAGCTCGGCGAGCACGCCGAACTCCTTGTTGGTCAGGTCGAGCGGCACGCCGCCCCGGGTCACCACCCGGCGGGCCGGGTCGAGTTCCAGGTCGGCCACCGCCAGCACCGGCGGTGCGGCCGGGGTGGCCCGCCGGCCCAACGCCTGCACCCGGGCGACCAGTTCGTCGAAGGCGAACGGCTTCGCCAGGTAGTCGTCGGCGCCGAGCTGCAACCCCTCGACCCGGTCGGCGACGGTCCCGCTCGCGGTCAGCATGAGCACCCGGGTCAGCGCGCCGGACGCGGCCAGGTCGGCGCAGATCCGGTCGCCGTGCACGCCGGGCAGGTCCCGGTCCAGGATCACCACGTCGTAGCGGGTGACGAACGCCGCCTCGTGCCCGGCGTCGCCGTCGTACGCGACGTCCACCGCCATCCCGCGCTTGCGCAGCCCGCGTGCGATCGCGTCGGCGAGGTTGCGCTCGTCCTCGACCACCAGTACCCGCATTCCGGCCTCCCGCCTCGTGACCTCCCACAACCTAGTGCGCGACGCCAACCGGCCGGCACGGCCCGCCGTTGCAGAAAACCTTCGGGTACGCGATGCTCGCCGGCAACGATCGCCCACCGCCCCGGCCGTCGGCCCGGGCCGAGCCGAGCGGAGCCCCCGATGACCACCGCCGCCCCCGGCCGGGACGTCGCGTACCGCCGTTTCCGCTTTCCGGCGGACCGGGACCTGGGCCGCGTCGACGGACTCTCCGCCGGCCCGGCCGGGCTGACGCTCGACGCGGCGGCCGGTCGACCGGCGCATACCGGTCCGCGCCCCGGCACCACGGCCGGGAGCTGGACCTCGCCGGTCGCGCCGGTCGGCTTCGCCGCCGCCGAACTGGTGCCGTCCTGGACCGCCGACACGCCGCCCGGCTGCTGGCTGCGGGTGGAGGTGCGCGGCTGGGACGGTGACGCCGCCACCACCGACTGGTACGAGCTGGGCCGCTGGGCGGCCGACGACGGCACGGTACGCCGCGCCTCGGTGCCCGGGCAGTCCGACGACCGGGCCCGGGTCGACGCGGACACGCTCCGGGTGACCGGGGCGACGGTGACCGGCTGGCAGGTCCGGGTGACGCTGCTGCGCCGGTCCGACGCGCCGGCCGGGCCGGTGCTGCGCACGGTCGGGGTGGTCGCCAGCGGCCCCGCGCACGCCGGCGACGGCGACGACGGCGCGGTCGGCGACGGCGACGGCGCACCGGGCCGGGCGTGGGGGCGGGTGCTGGACGTGCCGCGCTACGCGCAGCGGCTGCACGCCGGCGGGGAGACCCGCTGGGGTGGCGGCGGCGACTCCTGGTGCAGCCCCACCTGCGTGTCGATGGTGCTCGACTTCTGGGGCGCCGGCCCCACCCCGGACCGCTACGCCTGGGTCGACCCGCCCGGCCCCCGCCCGGCGGTGGTGCACGCCGCGCGGCACTGCTACGACCACGCGTACGCCGGGGCCGGGAACTGGCCGTTCAACACCGCGTACGCGGCGACGCACGGGGTGGACGCGTTCGTCACCCGGCTGCGTTGCCTGGCCGAGGCGGAACGGTTCGTGGCCGCCGGCATCCCGCTGATCGTCTCGGCGGCGTTCACCCGCGGGCAGGTCCCCGGGTTGGACTACGACACCCGGGGACACCTGATCGTGCTGGCCGGCTTCACCGCCGCCGGCGACCCGGTGCTGAACGACCCGTACGCGCCGGACGACGAGCGGGTCCGCCGGACCGTGCCACGCGCGCCGTTCGAGGCGGCCTGGCAGGCCGGCAGCGGCGGAATCGCGTACGTGCTGCGGCCGGAGTCGGTGCCGCTGCCCCCGCCGCCCGCCCAGGCCAACTGGTGATCACCGACCCGCCGGCCACACCGCCAGCCCACCGGCCGGGCGCAGGCACACCAGCGCCCCGCCCGCATCCGCGCACTCGGCCCAGGAGCCGGGCAGGACCGCCCGGGGCCGCGCCTCGCCGGCCGCCACGTCCAGCTCGCCGACGAGCGTCCGGTCGCCGGTGAGGTGCCGGAGCCCGAGCAGCCCGAGCAGCCGGCCGGACCCGTCGTCCCGGCCGCTGACCCGCCAGCGTCCCAGCCGCCCGAGCACCCGGCCGGTCGCCGGTTCGAGCACGGTCAGCTCCAGTTCCGGCCCGTCCCCCGCCTCGGCGGCGATCAGCCGGCCGCCGACCGGGCCGAACCCCACCCACCGCTCGTCGGTCCACGCCGGACGGCCGGTGGCGGGGTCGAGCGCCTGCGCGTCGCCGACCTGGTCCCGCAGGCAGACCATCCCGGCGCAGTCGGTGAACCAGGACCCGGCGCGCGGGTCCACCGGCACGCTCCAGCGCCGGTCCAGCCGGTCCAGCCCGTACGCGGTGACCTCGTCGGAGGCGCCCTCGACGAGCAACAGACCGGCGACGACCTGCGCGTACCGGTAGGCGACGCCGTCCGGCGCGGACGACACCCGGCCGGCGCGCACCCGCGCGCCCGAATCCGCGTCGTGCACGGCGACCCGGCCGTCCGACTCGACCAGCACGAGCTGGGTGACCCCCCGGTCGTCCCGCCGGTACGCCACCCCCTGCGGGGGCACCGCCAGCGACCAGCGCGCCGCGCCGGAGGCCGGGTCGACGGCGAGCACGCGGCCCGTGCCACCCGGGCGCGGATTCTCGAACAACACCCCGCCGGACGCGGTCGGGACCGGGTAACCGGCCTGCCGCCAGCGCACCGCGCCGGTCGCCGGGTCGAGCAGCGTGGCGCGCGCGTCGCCGACCCCGGTCGGGCTGCTCGACACCAGCAGGCCGCCGGCCGCGCCGGTCAGCCCCAGCACGTGGTCCCCGGCGGGCAGCGCGAACCGCCACGCCGGCGCGCCACCGGCGAGCCGGTAGCCGGTCACCACCCGCCCGCCCTGGTTGAGCGCGCTCGGACCGTCCGCCACCATCAGCCGGCCCGCCAGCACCACGAAGAGGGCACCCGGCGGGGCGGGCACCCGGACCGGTGTCGGCGGCCGGGTCGGCGCCGCCGCGCCGGCCAGCGTGAGCAGCAGCAGGACGCCGAGCGCCACCGCGCGGGCGGTCCGGCCCGGCGGACGCCGCGGCGGCGCGGGCAGCGGCTCGTCGCCGTCGTCGGCGTGCCGCAGCTCGCCCAGCTCGATGACCGGGCTCACGGCAGCCGCCGCACCGCGAAGTCGCCGTTCCGCTCCCGGCAGACCAACAGCACCCGGCCGGCGGTGCAGTCGGTGCCGGTCACCACGTCCCGCACCACGGGTGGGCCGCCGGACAGGTCCGGCTCGGCGAGGAGCATCCGGCCGCCGCCCAGCGGCCGGGTCAGGAACAGCCGATCACCGCTTTCGCCCTGCGGGAGCACGTTCCAGTCGCCGACCTCGGCGATCAGCCGCCCGTCCGTCCCGTCCAGCACCGACAGGCCCTCGCCGCCGTCGCGGCCGACGCTGACCAGCAGGCGACCACCGTCGGCCCGGAGCACGCTCGACCACAGGTCGCTGGCCCAGCGCACCACGCCGGTGGCCGGGTCCAGCGCCCACATCCCGCCGTTCGGCCGGCCGGCGCAGAGCAGCGCGCCGCACCGTTCCAGGTAACCGACAAGCGGCAGGTCGGCGGTCCAGCGCGGGCGCAGCGTGTCCAGCTCGTACGCGGTGACGACGCCGCCCGCCAACCGGGTCTCCAGCAACAGCCCGCCGACGCCCTGCGTGGCGCGCGCACCGGGCGACGCCGTCGGGTGCAGGTCCCGGGCGGCCAGCCGGGCACCGGTCGCCGCGTCCCACACCTCCGTCTCGCCGGCCGCCGGCAGCAGCAGGATCCGGTCCACCCCGGACGGTCCGTAGCTGAACTGCACGTCCCGCCCGGTGGTGGGCACGGTCCAGAGCGTGCGCCCGTCGGCCACCGACAGTCGCCGGACCGGCTGCGCGTCCGGGCCGCCCACCGGTCGCAGCAGCAGCCCGTCGCCGGCCGGGAACGCCACGCCCGCCTGCCGCCAGCGCAGCGCGCCGGTGCCGGCGTCGAACGCCACCGTCGCCCACCGGTCGCCGTCGCCGGCCGGCCCGACGGCCAGCACCCGACCGCCCTGCTCCCACACCCCGACCACGTCACCGACGCCGTCCACCCGGCCACGCCACCGCTGCCGCCCCTCGCGGTACGCCACCACCTCCCGGCCCGGCCCCGGGGCGGTCCGTGGCACCACGTACACCCGGTCGTCGGCGAGGAACGCGGTCGCGCCGGTGCCGCCGGGAATCGTGCCCACCACGGACCGGGCCGGAGGCGCGGCGGCGGCGAGCGTGACCAGCGCCACCAGCAGCGCCACCACCACGCGGAACGGGCGACCGACCGCACGCGGCGGGCGGGGCGCGGTGTCGGGCACCACGTCGTCGCCCAGTTCACCCAGATCGATGACGGTCACGACCATCCCTTCCCGCGCCGCCGTACCGCCGCCCGGCCGTGACCGGACCGACGCCGGACCGCCTGTACGATGGCCCGTCGTGGCCGTGCCGGTGGTGGACCCCTCGCTGAACTCCTCATCCGTCGAGGTGGACGCCGTCGCGGCGGATCCGCCACGACGGCCCCGTCGCCGACCGGCACGCGCCGACGCGCTGGCCATCGGAGCCTATGCGCTACTCGGCGTTCTCGTCTGCCTCAACTACTGGGGCGACGTGCAGCACCGGGTGTCCTCGCACCTGCCCACCGACCACAGCTGGTTCGAGTGGCTGTTCGCGCACGGCGCGTACTCGGTGCGGCACCTGGAGAACCCCCTGTTCACCGCCCGGCAGAACGCGCCGGACGGGGTGAACATGATGGCGAACACCTCGCTGCTCGGGGTGACGCTGCCGCTCGCGCCGCTGACCATGCTGCTCGGCCCGCAGGTGATGTACGCGCTCTACCTGGGCGCGGCGCTGTCGGCGACCGCCGCCACGGCGTACTGGACGCTGTCGCGGCACCTGGTCCGCTCGCGGGGGGCGGCGTTCGTCGGCGGCGCGTTCCTCGGCTTCGCCCCGGGCATCGTCCACCACGCCAACGGGCAGCCGAACTTCGTGTCGAACTTCCTGCTCCCGCTGATCGTGGCCCGGGTGCTCCGGCTCGGCGAGCCGGGACGCTGGCGGCGCAACGGGGTGGCGCTCGGGCTGCTGGTGGCGTACCAGATCTTCATCAACGAGGAGATGCTGCTGCTCACGGCGCTGGCCTGCCTGGTCGTCGTGGCGGCGTACGCGGTGCAGCGGCCACGCGAGACGCGGGCCCGGGCCCTGTCGTTCCTGGCCGCGATCTCCGTCGGCGGCGGGCTGGCGCTACTGCTCACCGCGTACCCGATCTGGTTCCAGTTCAACGGCCCGCAGTCCTACCGGGGGTTGCAGGGCGGCGTCTTCCACAACTGGGGCGAGGACCTGATGGCCTTCGTCACGTTCGCCCGGGACACCGTCGCCGGGGACGAGGCGGTGGAGAAGACCATCGGGTTGACCGAGCAGAACACCTGGTTCGGCTGGCCGCTGGTGCTTGTCGCGCTGGCCGCGCTGGTGCTGCTGGTGCGCCGGTCGGTGCCGGCCCGGATCCTGGCCGTGCTGGTGGTGCTCTTCACGATCGCCTCGATCGGCCCCGTGGTGCGCTTCGACGGCGCGGAGACGAGCGTGGCCGGCCCGTGGGCGTACGTGCCGGACGACCTGCCGCTGGTCGAGATGATGATGCCGACCCGGTTGAGCCTGGTGGTGGTGGCCGCCGTGGGCGTGCTGCTCGCCCTGGCCTGGGACGCGTCGGCCCGCGTCGGCCGGCCCGGGAACGCCCCGGTGCCCGCGCCCCGCTCGGGCGACCACGACGCCGACCCGACCGACGCCGGAGCCGACGACACCGACCGGGCCGCGGCCCGGCCCGCGACCGGCCGGCCGCGGGCACTGCGCCTGGTCGGGTACGCCGCGATCGTGGCCGCCCTGCTGCCGCTGGTCCCGCGTCCGCTGCCGGCGCAGCGGATGGACCCGCCGCCGCACTTCATCACCGCCGGCGGCTGGCGGCCCTACGTGCCGGCCGGCCGGACGCTGGTGCCGGTGCCGATCCCGAGCAACGTGCACGGGCTGCCGACGCTGCGCTGGAGCGCGCTGACCGGGCAGGAGTTCCCGATCCCGGGCGGCTACTTCATCGGCCCGAATGAGCTGGGCGAGGGCGTGTTCGGCGCCCCGAACCGTCCGACCAGCACGCTGATCTACGCCACCATGGACCGCGACGAACTGCCCGAGATCACCGCGGAGAACCGCCGGCAGGCCGTCGAGGACCTGCGGTTCTGGCGGGCGTCGGTGGTGGTGCTCGGCGCCGGTCCGCGCGAGGCGGTGCTGCGTGACCTGATGACCGCGCTGCTCGGCCCCGCCCAGCGGGTGGACGACGTGTGGCTGTGGGACGTGCGCGACCGGGTGTGAGGGTCAGCCACCGAGCAGCGGGCGGACGTCCCACAGGTACCCGCCGGGCACGTCCCGCCCGGGGCCGACCAGGGCGTCCACGGTGACGCGTACCGGGTCGCCGGGTGACGAGTCGGCCTGCACCAGCGCCGCCGCCCGCCAGTGCCGCAGGTCCGCCACCGCCTGCCGGCGTTCCGCGTCGCCCACCGGCGGCACCTGGCCCGTCTCGGCGGCCCGGCGCAGCAGCAGCGACGTCGGCCGGTCCGGCGCGCCCCACCGGGCGGCCGGGTCGGCGGCCGAGCGTGGCCCGATGAAGTAGCCACCCGGCGCGTCGAAGGCCAGCCCGGCGCGCGCCGACCAGAACATGGCCGGGCTGACCGCCGCGCCGGTGACCGGCGGCACCGGCACCAGCGTCCGGCCCGGCGGGACGTACGCCCGCCAGCCGCCGCCGGTCACCACGGCCGGCACCGGCGTGACCGGCACGGTGCGGATCGGGGTCGGGACGAGCGGCAGCAGCGCGGCGGCGACCGCGACGGCCCACAGCGCCCGCCCGCGTGCGGTGGCGCCCCGGACCCGGTCCACCGCCAGCGCCAGCAGCACCCCCAGCACCGGCACGCAGACCAGCGCGAACCGCGCCGGCACCACCAGGTCCAGCAGCGGCACGCCGGCGAGCAGCCGGTACGGGCCGGGCAGCCCGGTGTCGTACCGGTTCACCACCACTGTGGTGCCGAGCGACAGCAACGCGAACAGCAGGCCGCACGCGGCGAGCGCGCGCACCAGCGGCCGGTGCCACAGCCGCACCACCACCAGCAGCGCCAGCGGCGGCAGGAACGGGCCGAAGAACGAGTTCTGTTCGGTCGGGTTCGGCGACAGCAGTCCGGCCCGGTGGCCGTCCCCGCCCACGGTCTGCCGGGCGGTGGCGGTGAACGAGGCCAGGTCCAGCCGGTAGCCGCGGGTGTGGAACGGCATCCCGGTGTAGTGGCCGGGGCCGAGGAACTGGAACCACAGCGGGTACGCCAGCAGCACGCCGGCGACCAGCGCGCCGAGGCCCAGCCGGCGCGCCACCACGGGCGCCAGCCGGCGCGCGGTGTCCCGGTCGGCCAGCGCGTACGCCCCGGCCAGCACGCCGGCGGCCAGCGCCAGGAAGACCAGCACCTCCTCGCCGAGGAAGACCTGGTACGCGACCACGAGCCCGAGCAGCACGCCGTCGCGCCGGACCCGGTCGGTGGCCGGCCGGAACACCAACGCGAGGATCACCGGGACCAGGAACTGGGCGGCCATGTGCAGGTGCGCCCCGGCCTGCGCCACCATGCCGGGGGCGAACCCGCAGACCAGGCCGCCCACCGCGGCGGCGACCCGGGAGCGGACCAGCCGGCGGGCCAGCAGCGCGTACCAGGCGGTGGCGGTGCCGGCGAGGCTGAGCGCCACCGCGACCAGGAACGCCGCCTGGGCGCCGAACGCCACGGTGACCGGGGTGAGCGGCACGCCCAGCCCGAGCACCGAGGTGTTGGCCATCAGGTTCACCCCGTCCGGGGCGTTCAGCGCGGGGCTGTGCAGCGGGTTCTCGCCGCCGGTCACCGCGCGGGCGGCCCGGGCCAGCATCCACTCGAACAGCATCTGGTCGCCGGCCTGGTGGAACAGCCGCTCCGGACGACGCCACTGGTCGGCGGTGAGCAGCACGGCCAGGGCGAGGTAGCCGGCCACCACGAGCGCGTCGACCGGCCGGGGCCGCCACCGTCGCCGGGGCGCGGGGGCGGGGCGGGCCGCGGGACTCAGGCGGACCGGTCGGTCAGTGTCCGGACGTCCCACACCCACACGTCCAGCTCCTGCCGGGCCGGCCCGACCAACTGCTCCACGGTGCGCCGCAGCGGCTCGGCGTTCTGCTCGTCGAGCGGCAGCACCACCACGGCCGCGTTCCAGTGCCGCAGCTCGTCCAGGAAGCGACGACGCTGCCGGTCGTCGAGCTTCGGCGTACGCCCGGTGGACGCCACGTCCGCCAGCATCTCGCCGATGCCGCTGCGCCGGCCGCCGAAGCGGCCCGGGTCGCCGGTGACGCCGTTGCGCGGCGCGAGGAAGTAGCCGCCGGGGATCTTGAACGCCAGGTCGGTGCTGGCCGCCCAGCGCATCGGGTCGGTGTTGCCCATCGCCGGCACCGGCACGGAGACCAGTGTCTGGTCCGGTCCGACGTACTGCCGCCAGCGGTCGGCGGTGATGAACTCCGGCACCGGCGGGCGGGTGGTGACCCGCAGCGGCATCGGCGCGATCGGCAGCAACGCGAAGACCAGGCCGGCGGCGGTCAGCGTGCGGGCGGTCCGCCGCTCCACACCGCGCAGCACCCAGGCGCTGCGCACCGCGTACGCCAGCAGGATCGCCACCGTCACGCTGGTGATCAGGCCGAACCGGGTCGGCACCACGGCGTCCAGCAGCGGCAGCCGCACCAGCAGCTCCCACGGGCCGGTCACCAGGTCCCGGTCCCACCAGGAGATCCGCTCGCCGAGCGAGAGCACCGCGAAGAACAGCCCGGTCGCGGCCAGCGCCCGGACCATCACGTCCCGCCGCAGCCAGACGACGATGCCGACGGCCAGCAGTGCCAGGCTCCAGCCGAAGAACGCGTTCTCCTCCGAGTAGTTCGGGGCCAGGTTGACGTTGGCCCGCTCGTTGCCGCCGAACGTGGGCGAGCCGGGGGCCACGAACGCGGCGATGTCGTTGCCGTAGTCGCGTACCGCGTCGCTGAGCCCGTGGTACGCCATCGGACCGGCGAACTGCACCCACAGCGGGTACGCCAGCAGCGCGCCGGCCAGCACCGCGCAGACCGCCAGGCCGGTGCCGAGCGGTCGCCACGCGGTGGCCCACCGGTCCCGCTGCTGCGCCAGCACGGCGAGCAGGAACACCCCGAGCGCCAGCGCGGTGAAGAGCAGGATCTCCTCGTTGATGAACGCCTGCACCACGACCAGCAGGGCGAGCAGCGCGCCGTCGCGGACCGGCCGGACGGAGCGGGTCAGCACCAGCACCCGCCAGACGATGAACGGCAGCAGGAACTGGCTGATGATGTTCGGGTGCCAGTTGGCGTGCGACAGCATCGCCGGTGAGAACCCGCAGAACCAGGCGCCGACCGCGGCGGCCGGCCGGTGCCGGACCAGGTGCCGGGAGAGCACCCGGTACCAGGCGGCGGCGGTGCCGGCCAGGCCGAGCGTGACCAGCGTGACGAAGGAGACCGCCGGTCCGAACAGGAGGGTCACCGGCACCATCGGGATGCCGAGCGCCAGGATGGCGGTGTTCGCCATCAGGTTGACCCCGTCGGGGTAGTTGAACTGCTCGGTGAAGAACGGGAACTCGCCGTGCAGCACCACCCGCACCGAGTGGGCGAGGAAGAACTGCACCTGGGCCGGGTCGCTGCTGTAGAGCGCGGCCACCCGACCGGCCGGGTCGGCCCAGATGCCGCTGGTGACCCAGATCGCGGCGAGCAGGAAACCGGCGTACACGACCAGGTCGATGCGGCGGCGCGTCCACCGCCACCGCCACCGGCGGCGGGCGGCCGGCGCGGCGTCCTCGGTGGTGGGTGTGGCCGGCGGCTCGGTCCGGGTGAGCGGCGGTGGGGGGTCGAGGGTGACGGATCGGGAGCCCGTCGGGGCGGCGGCGGCCGGCGTCGAGGCGCCGCGGGTCTCGGCTGGCGTCACAGTCGGCGGAGT